>NZ_CP115032.1:0-5076889 GCF_014596845.2 Citrobacter sp. C5_2
GTGTCACTTTCGCTTTGGCAGCAGTGTCTTGCCCGATTGCAGGATGAGTTACCAGCCACAGAATTCAGTATGTGGATACGCCCGTTGCAGGCGGAACTGAGCGATAACACGCTGGCTTTGTATGCGCCAAACCGTTTTGTGCTCGATTGGGTAAGGGACAAATACCTTAATAATATTAATGGATTACTAAATAACTTCTGCGGAGCGGATGCCCCACAGCTGCGTTTTGAGGTCGGAACTAAACCCGTCACGCAAACGCTGAAGACGCCGGTGAACAACGTTGTCGCGCCTGCCCATGTGGCGCAACAAGTACAACCGCAACGTGCTGCTCCGGCGGCGCGTCCAGGCTGGGACAACGTCCCGGCTCCGGCAGAACCTACCTATCGCTCTAACGTCAACGTCAAACATACGTTTGATAATTTCGTTGAAGGTAAATCTAACCAACTGGCGCGCGCGGCGGCACGTCAGGTGGCGGACAACCCTGGCGGCGCCTACAATCCGTTATTCCTTTATGGTGGTACGGGTCTGGGTAAAACCCACCTGTTGCATGCTGTCGGTAACGGCATTATGGCGCGTAAACCGAACGCGAAAGTGGTGTATATGCACTCCGAGCGTTTCGTGCAGGACATGGTTAAAGCTCTGCAAAACAATGCGATCGAAGAGTTTAAACGCTACTACCGCTCCGTCGACGCGCTGCTGATCGATGACATCCAGTTCTTTGCCAACAAAGAGCGCTCGCAGGAAGAATTCTTCCACACCTTCAACGCCCTGCTGGAAGGTAATCAGCAGATCATCCTGACGTCGGATCGTTATCCGAAGGAGATCAATGGCGTTGAAGATCGACTGAAATCCCGCTTTGGCTGGGGGCTGACTGTTGCGATCGAACCGCCTGAGCTGGAAACCCGCGTGGCGATCCTGATGAAAAAAGCTGACGAAAACGACATTCGTCTGCCGGGTGAAGTGGCGTTCTTTATTGCCAAGCGTCTACGCTCTAACGTGCGTGAACTGGAAGGCGCACTGAACCGCGTGATCGCCAACGCCAATTTTACCGGCCGGGCGATTACCATCGATTTCGTGCGCGAAGCGCTGCGCGATCTGCTGGCTTTGCAGGAAAAGCTGGTCACCATCGACAATATTCAGAAGACGGTGGCGGAGTATTACAAAATCAAAATTGCGGATCTGCTGTCAAAGCGTCGATCTCGCTCGGTAGCTCGTCCGCGCCAGATGGCGATGGCGCTGGCAAAAGAGCTCACTAACCACAGTCTGCCGGAAATTGGCGACGCGTTTGGTGGGCGTGACCATACTACCGTGCTTCATGCCTGCCGCAAGATTGAGCAGTTGCGTGAAGAAAGCCATGATATTAAAGAAGATTTCTCCAATTTAATCAGAACATTATCTTCGTGACGCTATGAAATTTACCGTTGAACGTGAACATTTATTAAAACCGCTTCAGCAGGTCAGCGGCCCGCTGGGTGGACGTCCTACACTGCCGATCCTCGGAAACCTGCTGCTGCAGGTCGCTGACGGTGCGCTTTCTCTGACTGGTACCGATCTCGAAATGGAGATGGTGGCGCGCGTGGCGTTGATCCAGCCTCATGAACCTGGTGCTACTACCGTTCCGGCGCGTAAATTCTTCGACATTTGCCGCGGATTGCCGGAAGGCGCGGAAATTGCCGTTCAACTGGAAGGCGACCGCATGCTGGTACGCTCTGGTCGCAGCCGTTTCTCGCTGTCCACGCTGCCTGCCGCCGACTTCCCTAATCTGGATGACTGGCAGAGCGAAGTCGAATTCACCCTGCCGCAGGCCACGATGAAGCGCCTGATTGAAGCCACGCAGTTTTCGATGGCGCATCAGGACGTGCGTTACTACTTAAACGGCATGCTGTTTGAAACCGAAGGGGAAGAGCTGCGTACCGTGGCGACCGACGGTCACCGTCTGGCGGTTTGTTCAATGCCTGTCGGTCAGCCGTTGCCCAGCCATTCGGTGATCGTACCGCGTAAAGGCGTGATTGAACTGATGCGTATGCTCGACGGCGGTGACAACCCGCTGCGCGTGCAGATTGGCAGCAACAACATTCGTGCGCACGTGGGCGATTTCATCTTCACCTCCAAGCTGGTTGATGGCCGTTTCCCGGATTATCGCCGCGTATTGCCGAAGAATCCGGACAAACATCTGGAAGCCGGTTGCGATATCCTTAAACAGGCGTTTGCCCGTGCGGCAATTCTTTCTAACGAGAAATTCCGCGGCGTGCGTCTGTATGTCAGCGAAAATCAGCTCAAAATCACCGCCAACAACCCGGAGCAGGAAGAAGCAGAAGAAATTCTGGATGTCTCCTATCCTGGTACAGAACTGGAAATCGGTTTTAACGTGAGCTACGTGCTTGACGTTCTGAACGCGCTGAAGTGCGAGAACGTGCGTATTTTGCTGACCGATTCCGTATCGAGCGTACAGATTGAAGATGCCGCATCACAGTCGGCTGCCTATGTTGTTATGCCAATGAGACTGTAATGTCGCTCACCCGCCTGTTGATCCGCGATTTTCGCAATATCGAAAGCGCGGATCTCGCTTTATCCCCTGGCTTTAACTTCCTGGTTGGCGCGAACGGCAGCGGCAAAACCAGTGTGCTGGAAGCCATCTATACGCTCGGCCATGGCCGGGCGTTTCGCAGTTTGCAGATTGGCCGCGTGATTCGCCACGAGCAGGAGTCGTTTGTTTTACACGGACGATTGCAGGGAGAAGAGCGCGAGACATCGATTGGTCTGACGAAAGACAAACTGGGCGACAGCAAAGTGCGCATTGACGGCACTGACGGGCACAAGGTCGCTGAACTGGCGCACCTGATGCCGATGCAGCTGATCACGCCAGAGGGGTTTACTTTACTCAACGGCGGCCCCAAATACAGAAGAGCATTTCTTGACTGGGGATGCTTTCACAATGAAGCCGGATTTTTCACCGCCTGGAGCAACCTGAAGCGACTGCTCAAGCAGCGCAATGCGGCACTGCGCCAGGTGAGTCGTTATGAGCAACTGCGCCCGTGGGATAGAGAACTTATTCCGCTGGCGGAACAAATCAGCACCTGGCGCGCGGAGTACAGCGCGGGTATCGCGCAGGATATGGCGGATACCTGCCAGCAGTTTCTTCCCGAGTTTTCTCTCTCGTTCTCTTTCCAGCGTGGTTGGGAGAAGGAGACAGATTATGCCGAGGTGCTGGAACGCAGTTTTGAACGCGATCGCATGTTGACCTACACCGCACACGGCCCGCATAAGGCGGATTTCCGCATTCGTGCCGACGGTGCGCCGGTAGAAGACACGTTGTCGCGTGGGCAGCTAAAACTGCTAATGTGCGCCTTACGTCTGGCGCAAGGGGAGTTCCTGACCCGTGAAAGCGGACGGCGCTGCCTGTACCTGATAGATGATTTTGCCTCTGAACTGGATGATGCGCGTCGCGGGCTGCTGGCCAGCCGCTTAAAAGCCACGCAATCTCAGGTCTTTGTCAGCGCAATCAGCGCTGAACACGTTATAGACATGTCCGATGAAAATTCGAAGATGTTTACCGTGGAAAAGGGTAAAATAACGGATTAACCCAAGATTAAATGAGCGAGAAACGTTGATGTCGAATTCTTATGACTCCTCCAGTATCAAAGTCCTGAAAGGGCTGGATGCGGTGCGTAAGCGCCCGGGTATGTATATCGGCGACACGGATGACGGCACCGGTCTGCACCACATGGTATTCGAGGTGGTAGATAACGCTATCGACGAAGCGCTCGCGGGTCACTGTAAAGATATCGTGGTAACGATTCACGCGGACAACTCCGTGTCTGTTACCGATGATGGCCGTGGTATCCCAACCGGTATTCACCCGGAAGAGGGCGTTTCGGCGGCGGAAGTTATCATGACTGTTCTGCACGCAGGCGGTAAATTCGATGATAACTCCTATAAAGTTTCCGGTGGTTTGCACGGCGTAGGTGTCTCCGTCGTTAACGCCCTGTCGCAGAAACTGGAGCTGGTGATTCGTCGTGAAGGCAAAGTGCATCAGCAAACTTACGTGCATGGTGTGCCGCAGGCGCCGCTGGCGGTAACAGGCGAAACGGAAGTAACGGGTACTCAGGTCCGTTTCTGGCCAAGCCATGAAACCTTCACTAACGTGACCGAGTTCGAATACGACATTCTGGCGAAGCGTCTGCGCGAGCTGTCATTCCTGAACTCTGGCGTCTCTATTCGTCTGCGCGATAAGCGCGACGGCAAAGAAGATCATTTCCACTACGAAGGCGGCATTAAGGCGTTTGTTGAATATCTCAACAAAAACAAAACGCCGATCCACCCGAATATCTTCTACTTCTCCACCGAAAAAGACGGTATCGGCGTTGAAGTTGCGCTGCAGTGGAACGACGGCTTCCAGGAAAATATCTACTGCTTCACCAACAACATTCCGCAGCGTGACGGCGGGACTCACCTTGCAGGCTTCCGTGCGGCGATGACCCGTACCCTGAACGCCTACATGGACAAAGAAGGCTACAGCAAAAAAGCCAAAGTCAGCGCCACCGGTGACGATGCCCGTGAAGGCCTGATTGCGGTGGTTTCCGTGAAAGTGCCGGACCCGAAATTCTCCTCGCAGACCAAAGACAAACTGGTCTCCTCTGAGGTGAAATCGGCGGTTGAACAGCAGATGAACGAACTGTTGAGCGAATACCTGCTGGAAAACCCGTCTGACGCGAAAATCGTCGTCGGCAAGATTATCGATGCGGCGCGTGCCCGTGAAGCAGCACGTCGCGCGCGTGAAATGACCCGTCGTAAAGGCGCGCTGGACTTAGCCGGTCTGCCGGGCAAGCTGGCGGACTGTCAGGAACGTGACCCGGCGCTGTCCGAACTGTACCTGGTGGAAGGGGACTCCGCGGGCGGTTCTGCGAAGCAGGGGCGTAACCGTAAAAACCAGGCGATTCTGCCGCTGAAGGGTAAAATCCTTAACGTCGAGAAAGCGCGTTTCGACAAAATGCTCTCCTCTCAGGAAGTGGCAACACTGATTACCGCGCTCGGCTGCGGCATTGGTCGTGACGAGTACAACCCGGACAAACTGCGTTATCACAGCATCATCATCATGACCGATGCGGACGTCGACGGCTCGCACATTCGTACGCTGCTGTTGACCTTCTTCTATCGTCAGATGCCTGAAATCGTTGAACGCGGCCACGTTTACATTGCGCAGCCACCGCTGTACAAAGTGAAGAAAGGCAAGCAGGAACAGTACATCAAAGACGATGAAGCGATGGATCAATACCAGATCTCTATCGCTCTGGATGGCGCAACGCTGCACACCAACGCCAGCGCGCCTGCCCTTTCAGGTGAGTCGTTAGAGAAACTGGTTTCTGAATACAACGCGACGCAGAAAATGATTGGCCGTATGGAACGTCGTTTCCCGAAAGCGCTGCTGAAAGAGCTGGTTTATCAACCGACGCTGTCGGAAGCTGATTTGGCGAACGAACAGAACGTTACCCGTTGGGTTAACGCGCTGATTACCGAGCTGAACGAAAAAGAACAGCACGGTAGCCTGTGGAAGTTTGATGTTCACCATAACGCAGAGCAGAATCTGTTTGAGCCGATTGTACGCGTACGTACTCACGGTGTGGATACCGACTATGTGCTGGATCACGAGTTTGTGACCGGTGGCGAGTACCATCGTATTTGCACGCTCGGTGAGAAGTTGCGCGGGCTGATCGAAGACGATGCGTTTATCGAACGTGGCGAGCGTCGCCAGCCGGTGGCCAGCTTTGAGCAGGCGCTGGAATGGCTGCAGAAAGAGTCTCGTCGCGGTCTCGCTATCCAGCGTTATAAAGGTCTGGGCGAGATGAACCCGGAACAGCTGTGGGAAACGACCATGGATCCGGAAAGCCGTCGCATGTTGCGCGTTACTGTGAAGGATGCGATTGCCGCTGACCAGCTGTTCACCACCCTGATGGGCGATGCCGTCGAACCACGCCGCGCATTTATCGAAGAAAACGCCCTGAAAGCGGCGAACATCGATATCTGACGTGTATCCCGGGCCTGCTCCTGTAGGCCTGATAAGCGAAGCGCCATCAGGCAGTTTTTTGTCTTTGCCGGATGGCGGCTTAGACCTTTTCTGTCTACAACCGAACCACAAAAGGGGAATCTTGATTCCCCTTTCTATCCTCCTTTTCATAGCTGTTTTTTGAGCGGAATCGCGTTAGCATGAGGGCGGACTCATTTAATCCGGGGAACTCATGGCTATCAAACTTATTGCTATCGACATGGATGGCACACTTCTGCTGCCCGATCACACCATTTCACCTGCAGTCAAAACGGCAATTGCCGCGGCACGCGCGCGTGGCGTGAACGTAGTGCTGACCACGGGACGCCCGTATGCCGGCGTTCACAGCTATCTGAAAGAACTGCACATGGAACAACCCGGTGACTACTGCATTACCTACAACGGTGCGCTGGTGCAGAAAGCGGGCGATGGCAGTACTGTGGCGCAAACCGCGCTGAGCTATGATGATTATCGCTATCTGGAGCAACTCTCCCGGGAAGTTGGCTCACATTTCCACGCGCTCGATCGCAACACGCTGTATACCGCTAACCGTGATATCAGTTATTACACGGTGCATGAATCGTTTGTCGCGACGATTCCGCTGGTGTTCTGTGAGGCTGAAAAAATGGATCCGGCGACCCAGTTCCTGAAAGTGATGATGATTGATGAGCCGGAGATCCTCGACAAGGCCATCTCGCGCATTCCGGCGGAAGTGAAAGAAAAGTACACCGTGCTGAAAAGTGCGCCGTACTTCCTCGAAATCCTTGATAAACGCGTCAACAAAGGGACTGGCGTAAAATCGCTGGCCGATGCGTTGGGAATTAAAGCCGAAGAGGTTATGGCGATTGGCGATCAGGAAAACGACATCGCGATGATTGAATACGCCGGCGTGGGCGTTGCGATGGATAACGCCATTCCAACGGTGAAAGAGATCGCCAACTTTGTGACGAAATCTAATCTGGAAGACGGTGTTGCCTGGGCCATTGAGAAGTACGTCCTCTCCTGATGTGCGTTATGCCTGGCTTCGGCCAGGCATAAAACATTAAGAATGTTATAAAAATCACGTTTGTATTATCAGATGTGAAACCGCACATTAATCCCCCCATTTAGTACGCAACTTCTATACTCTCCCACCTTCTTTTATATTCAGGCGGTTCCTGCCTGCAACTATGTTTTCTTATGACTAACACAAGCATTCGCCTGGTGTTGATGACGTCTTCCTGTTTGATTTTTCAAGCCTGTGCTGCGACGGATTCTGGCTCAACGTTAACACCTTTGTATGATTATCAGGATGATGGTCAGGCCGCTTCATTGCCGGTAAAACCGGCGACTAAACCTGCTGCAAGCCACTCCGTTTTGCCCTTTTTAGGCGACGAGGCGCGTAAACGTGGTTACGACCTGCCTGAGCCGTTTGGTGTAAATATTAACTACATGAATATCAGGCAGAATATTAATGTAGACAGTATTAACTTTAATGGCCTTTCTTTGGGTGGTCATTCGCTGGATAACGCATTCAAAATTAACGTTGGCAATACGCGCGAGAGAAGCAAAACAGAAACCCTGAAACTGGATGCCTGGCTGCTGCCGTTTATGAACGTCTATGGCCTGGTGGGCTATACCGACGGTCACTCCGTTTCGCAGATTGGTGTAGGCATTAAAGGGCCACGCAAAGTTCACACGCCAGACAATTTGCAAAACCTGGCGTTTCAGCTCGACTTTAAAGGCACAACCTACGGTGTGGGGACGACACTGGTGGGTGGTGTGGGTAACTGGTTTACGGCTTTTGATGCCAATTATACTCAGACGCAGTTTGACATTCTTGACGGTAGTATTGATGCCTTCACGGTTTCTCCGCGAGTCGGTTATCGCTTTACCACCCCGGGTGTGGAAGCACTGTACTTGCCGTCCGGCAAGCTGAATCTGTGGATTGGCAGTATGTATCAGGACGTGCAGCAAGAATTCAGGGGTAGCCTTAGCGATCTCAATATGCCGTCTGAGACGCTGCAGAAAATGGTGGATATCGCGAATAAGGACGGCAATGGCCGTTTCGACGTTAAACAGCATCTGCAATCCCCCTGGAACGTACTGGTCGGGGCGCAGTATGAATTGACCCGAAACTTTAACGTGACGACCGAAATTGGCTTTGCCGACCGTAACAGCTTTTTCATGGCTGGAGAGTACCGCTTTTGATCCGCCTCGCTTTCTTGTTGCTGGTGAGTCTGTTCGCCTGCATTGCGCAGGCAGAATTACCGACCCGCGACGAAGTTGACGGCTGGCTGAATACACTGGGCGCCAGCGATAACTTTAACGCCAGCAAAGGTATCGATTGGGGCGTAATGCCGGGGCCGTTTTACACTCCGGAACTGGGGCTGGGGATAGGCACCGCGGTGGTGGGAATGTATCGCCCAGACCCAAACGACACGGTGAGTCAGAACTCGACGCTGACCCTCAGCGGCTACTTTAACTCAACGGGCGCTTTCGGCGTCACTATGCAAAATTATGCCTTTTTTGCCGACGATCGCTGGCGTTTCTTTCTCAATGGCGCATTAACCGATACGCCAACCTGGTACTGGGGGCAGGGATTTAGTGCCGGAGATAAAGACAGCCAGAAACAGCAATATACGGCTCAGGATCTGGATCTGCACCCCACGTTATATCGTCGGGTAGCGTCTAATATCTATCTGGGCGTCGGCTGGTCGCTGAACGCGCAACATGCTGCGCAAATGGATGGTAACGATCCGCCAAAAATTGAAAATACCGGGCAGGGCGCGTCGGTGCTAAGTTCCGGCAGCAGTGTCGAACTTAGCTGGGATGACCGCGACTTTGTTCCTAACCCACGTCAGGGACAATATGCCGACGTACGCTATACCCGCTATACGCCCGATGCGGGGAGCGATACCCGGTTTGATGAATACCAGTTGCACTACAGCCGCTACCACTCTCTGGACGAGAAGAATGTGCTTGCCTGGGAGATGGACGGTGCCTTTACTCAGGGGGATGTGCCGTGGAGCATGATGCCGCTGCTCGGTAGCAATCAGCGGATGCGCGGCTATTACGAAGGACGCTATCGCGATAAAAACGCCGTCAGCGGGCAGGTAGAGTATCGCCGCAAACTTGACTGGCGGCATGGCGTGGTCGGCTGGCTGGGCGCAGGGACGATGGGGCCATCATTTAGCGCGCTGGATGACGGACGCTGGCTACCCTCGGCGGGGGTGGGGTATCGTTTTGAATTTAAGCCGCGGGTGAATGTGCGTCTGGATTATGGCATTGGCAAAGGGAGCAGCGGTTTTTATTTTCAGGTAGGAGAGGCGTTTTGATCAATAAAGTGCTGCTGATGACGACCTTGTTATTGGCAACGGTCGGGGTCCATGCTGCGATATCTGTACCTTTGCAGTTGGTAAATGAAGATGACAAGGTCGAAAGCACCGCCTGGCCAGTTGTTTCGCCGCTCCCTGCGCCCCAAGGGTTACGTCCGTGCTGCGCTTTTGGTTACGACCTGCACGCGCAGGTGTTGGATATGCCAGTACCGTTTTATGAACTTAATAACGTCGTGGCAGCTAATGGTATTGGCGAGCATCGCTATAACGATAGCCTGCTGTTAGGGTTAGTGAACCTGGCCGGCATCGGGCATGAACACAATGGCATTGTGTACACCTCTCGCGGCGGTTTCATCGATATCGCGCATGTACGAGATACCGCAGATATGACGGTCTGGCTTTTTAGCCATCTACTTCCACAGTTAGGTCAGCCTTTTACGTTGCGACTCGAAGATGAACTGGCGGAGCGGCATATCGTTTTCAACGCCTTCACACCACCTGAAACGGCGGGCGAACGTTACGCATTAGCTGCCTGGCTGGCAGCACATCTGGCCTTTCAGCTCGCGGCCTGGCATGAAATTGCACAATGGTACGGTTTTGAGTCAGTTCCTGGGTTTTCTGAGGAAGTTTCCGCATTTTCACCGGAAGATCTCTACTCCAACCTGTTGGGGGCAAGAATTGCGGTGTCGCTGATCCTTGATGGGCAACTGGCAACATCAGGGATGTACGATGCGGCAATGAACAATGCACTGCGTCAGGCGTTAACGCAGTTGGGAGCTAAGTCAGAAACAATAACCCGTTTTCAGTTTGATATGCTGGATGGCAAGTGGTGGAACAGCCAGCGTCGGGTGCCGGAGAAATATCTGGTGCTGCACAGAAACTACGATGTAAGTGATTCGCGTTTGCCAACGCCAGTGCCGGGCGAAAAAGCCGCGCCGCTACGCCTGTCATTACCGCATCACTGGCGAAATTATTCCCTTGATTCGCTGGCGCAACTTCAACTCCGGCCCGGAAGTAACATGGTGCGGCTACCTTTACCACAATCCTGGTATAGCGATGCTAATTTCCCTGCGCTGGCTACGCTTGCAGGTGCCAGGGATAATCTGTCGAAAGTGGATGAGCATTCATTCATTCCTTTATTAAAAAACCTCCACCAGAACTTCACTGGCGGAGGTTTTCTGCACATGCCGGACCCAATCCGATAATCGCTACGCTAAATCCTGAAAGTGAAGTGCTTGTGAAGTATGATTGCTTAAATCGTCTTGTATCAGGGCATCCCATGAAGCAAATCACCTTTACGCCGCGTAATCATCAGCTTACCAATATCAACACCTGGACCCCGGACAGTCAGTGGCTGGTCTTCGACGTGCGTCCTTCCGGCGCCTCTTTTACGGGGGAAACGATTGAACGCGTCAATGTTCATACTGGCGAACTGGAGGTGATTTACCGGGCCACTCAGAGGGCACATGTGGGCGTGGTGACCGTTCATCCAAAGTCGGAAAAGTATGTTTTTATTCATGGCCCAGAAAATCCTGATGAGACATGGGATTACGACTTTCATCATCGCCGTGGGGTGATTGTTTCGCAGGCAGAGGTGACGAATCTGGATGCGATGGATATCACCGCGCCGTACACGCCTGGCGCGTTACGCGGCGGCAGTCATGTGCATGTCTTTAGCCCGAACGGTGAGTTTGTCAGTTTTACTTATAACGACCATGTGCTGCATGAACGCTCTCCGGCGCTGGATTTACGTAACGTCGGCGTGGCTGCGCCGTATGGTCCGGTGAACGTATCCGCGCAGCATCCACGTGAATATAGCGGGAGCCGCTGGTGCGTGCTGGTGAGTCAAACGACGCCGGCGCCAAAACCGGGGAGCGATGAGATAAACCGCGCCTATGAAGAAGGTTGGGTGGGCGAAAGCACACTGGCGTTTATCGGCGATACGTTGTCAGTGACCGGTGAGAAAGTGCCGGAGCTGTTTATTGTTGATTTGCCTCAGAATGAAAGCGGCTGGAAACAACCGGGTGATGCTCCGCTGGAGGGCACAGAGGCGACAATGCCTGCGCCGCCATCCGGTATTCGCCAACGTCGCCTGACGTTTACTCATGAGCGCACCTTTCCGGGGCTGGTGAATCAGCCGCGCCACTGGGTGCGCAGTAATCCGCAGACGTCTGAAATTGCGTTTTTAATGCGCGACAACCATGGCGTTGTGCAACTGTGGTTAATTCCACCGCAGGGTGGTGAGCCGCGTCAGCTCACCCGTTGCGCCACGGGTATTCAGTCGGCATTCAACTGGCATCCATCAGGGAAATGGCTGGGGTTTGTGCTGGAAAACAGAATAGCCTGTTGTGATGCTCAGACGGGAGAGATTGATTTTTTAACGGCGCGTCACGGCAACCCTCCGTCGGCCGATGCGGTTGTCTTCTCTCCTGATGGGCGACTGGTTGCGTGGATGGAAGAGGTCGAAGGTTTCCGCCAACTGTGGATGACTGAAACAGGGCGTTAATTAAGGTGCAGTCATTTTCGCCGGGGGGATAACGGCGTTCGTGGCCTGCGTTCTCTCCTCGCTCTTTTCTACGCGGGATCTCACCGAGTTATCTTTACGAAAGAGATCCCACGGAAGCAATACGGTATCCAGCACCGCAGTAAAAGGCATATCCAGAATCGCCAGCGACTTCGTTCCCCAATTCGTATCACTTTCGCTGATCATGGTGGCGCTGGCGCGTGTGCCAGGATACGTCCCTTCTTTGCCTCCGGTATGCGACATTATGCTGGAACAACCGCTCAAAACCGCCATCCCGCTGCACATTGTCAGTGTTACCAACATTTTTTTTATCATCGTTTATTCATCTGTTTTCATCGTGTTTGCATGGTGAGTTAAAGCGATCCGTTGCGAAAATAACATCACCATTTCGTCGCACTGTGGCGGCTATCGCGATTTATCGATAACAACTGCTCTCCCCAGTGTATGCAATAGACAACAAACTGCAAAAAAAGTCAGATAAATACACTTGAAAAGTTTGTGTTAAGACCCATTTTTAGGATGTAGACAACAGAAGGGCATGCCTGATGGGTGTCCTGGCTACCTGACCTGTCCATGATGGAAGGTCTCACATTCTCGCTGATTTCAGGAGCTATTGATTATGCGTAACTTTGATTTATCCCCGCTGTACCGTTCTGCTATTGGTTTTGACCGTCTGTTTAACCTGCTGGAAAACAACCAGAGCCAGAGTAATGGCGGCTACCCTCCGTACAACGTTGAGCTGGTAGACGAAAACCATTACCGCATTGCGATTGCCGTTGCCGGTTTTGCTGAAAGCGAGCTGGAAATTACCGCGCAGGACAATCTGCTGGTGGTAAAAGGCGCTCATGCGGATGAGCAAAAAGAACGTACTTACCTGTATCAGGGTATTGCCGAGCGCAACTTCGAACGTAAGTTCCAGTTAGCGGAGAACATTCATGTTCGCGGCGCAAACCTGGTGAATGGTCTGCTGTATATCGATCTTGAGCGCGTTATTCCCGAAGCGAACAAACCGCGCCGCATCGAAATCAACTAATTCTGTGGGCCGCTTCAGGCGGCCCTGCTAAGCAATCGGCTTGCCGTCAGGGAGCCGAAAGGTACCTACTCGCTTCTTAGAAGGAGATTATTATGCGTAACTACGATTTATCCCCACTGCTGCGTCAATGGATCGGTTTTGACAAACTGGCCAATGCGTTACAAAACGCCGGTGAAAGCCAGAGCTTCCCACCCTATAACATCGAAAAGAGCGATGATAACCACTATCGCATTACCCTTGCGTTAGCCGGTTTCCGCCAGGAAGATCTGGATATTCAACTGGAAGGCACACGCCTGACGGTGAAAGGTACACCGCAGCAGCCGGAAAAAGAGACAAAATGGTTGCACCAGGGGCTGGTTACTCAGTCGTTCAGTCTGAGCTTTACGCTGGCTGAAAATATGGAGGTCTCCGGCGCAAGCTTTACTAACGGCTTGCTGCATATCGATTTGACCCGTAATGAACCTGAAACCATTGCCCCACAACGTATCGCCATCAGCGAACGTCCCGCATTAAATAGCTAAATAGCTCCATGCCTTTGCCCCGCCAGAAATGACGGGGCTTTTTTGTGCTTTACCACCCATACATTGCGACTGTACTCTGCGAGAATCCATTTACTTAATGATGTTATTCACAGGGAACAGGATAATGAGTGATATAGCATTGACGGTCAGCGTTCTGGCGTTGGTGGCGGTTGTCGGATTATGGATCGGCAACATAAAAATACGTGGCGTTGGTTTTGGCATCGGAGGGGTGCTGTTCGGCGGTATTATCGTCGGACATTTTGTCGATCAGGCAGGGATGACCCTGAGCGGCGACATGCTGCATTTCATTCAGGAATTTGGCCTGATTCTTTTCGTCTACACCATCGGTATTCAGGTGGGGCCGGGCTTTTTTGCGTCACTGCGCGTTTCCGGGCTGCGGCTGAATCTGTTTGCCGTACTGATTGTCATCATGGGGGGGCTGGTCACCGCGATCCTGCATAAGATTTTTGCCATTCCCCTTCCGGTGGTGCTGGGGATCTTCTCCGGCGCGGTCACCAATACGCCGGCGCTGGGGGCGGGGCAGCAAATTCTGCGCGATCTGGGGACACCAGCAGATATTGTAGACCAGATGGGGATGAGCTATGCCATGGCTTATCCTTTTGGTATCTGCGGTATTTTGCTCACGATGTGGCTGATGCGCCTTATTTTCCGCGTTAACGTCGATGCTGAAGCTCAGCAGCATGAATCCACGTTGACCAACGGACACGCGCTGATTCAGACCATGAACATCCGCGTGGAAAACCCGAACCTCAACAATATGGCGATTCAGGATGTCCCAATTCTGAACAGCGATAAAATCATCTGCTCGCGTCTGAAGCGTGAAGAGACATTAATGGTGCCGTCGCCAGGGACGATTATCCAGATGGGCGACCTGCTACACCTGGTCGGCCAGCCCGGTGACCTGCATAACGCGCAGGTGGTGATTGGGCAGGAGGTGGACACATCGCTGTCGACACGAGGTACTGATTTACGCGTTGAACGCGTGGTGGTGACCAACGAACAGGTGCTGGGTAAACGTATCCGCGACCTGCATTTTAAAGAACGTTACGACGTGGTTATCTCCCGTCTGAACCGTGCTGGCGTTGAGCTGGTGGCCAGCAGCGATGCCAGCCTGCAATTCGGGGATATCCTCAATCTGGTGGGGCGTCCCGCGTCCATTGATGCCGTTGCCAATGTTGTCGGCAACGCGCAGCAAAAACTGCAACAGGTGCAGATGCTGCCGGTATTTATCGGTATCGGACTGGGTGTTCTACTGGGTTCCATCCCGCTGTTCATCCCGGGTTTCCCGGTGGCGTTAAAATTGGGTTTGGCCGGTGGACCGCTGATCATGGCCTTGATTCTGGGGCGTATTGGCAGCATTGGTAAGCTGTACTGGTTTATGCCTCCCAGCGCTAACCTGGCGCTGCGAGAGTTAGGTATTGTGCTGTTTCTTGCGGTGGTTGGCCTGAAATCTGGCGGTGATTTTGTTAATACGCTGACCCAGGGCGATGGGCTGAGCTGGGTCGGGTACGGTATTTTTATTACCGCCATTCCGCTGATTACCGTGGGACTGCTGGCGCGTATCTTCGCCAAAATGAACTATCTGACGCTGTGCGGTATGCTGGCGGGTTCGATGACCGATCCCCCCGCGCTGGCGTTTGCTAACAACCTGCATGCCACCAGCGGGGCGGCGGCGCTCTCCTATGCTACCGTTTATCCGCTGGTGATGTTCCTGAGGATTATTACCCCACAGCTGCTGGCGGTGATTTTCTGGGGAATAGGTTAGTAACAGCGTATCCGGCCTGCATCTCCTGTAGGTCGGATACGGTGCAAGTCGCCATTCGCCACATCTTTTTTCCATTGTCTCATCACATTACGTTCTCTTCCGTTTGCGAATCAGGTTCATACTGCTGAACTGTTCCGGTATAACGACCAGACAACAATATTGAAGGAGTCGTCATGAAGATTTCCCGCCTAGGGGAAGCGCCGGATTACCGCTTCTCGCTGGCAAATGAACGCACATTTTTGGCATGGATACGCACCTCGTTAGGTTTTCTGGCCGCAGGCGTTGGTCTGGATCAACTGGCTCCGGATTTCGCCACGCCGGTTATTCGCGAAGTATTGGCCCTGTTGCTGTGTCTGTTTGCTGGCGGTCTGGCTATTTATGGTTATTTGCGCTGGTTACGTAATGAAAAGGCAATGCGCTTGAAAGAGGATTTGCCTTACACCCACAGTTTGCTCATTATCAGCGCAATGCTGACGATTGTAGCGGTGATTGTTATGGTGCTGGTGCTGTATGCCGGATAGCCGTAAATCGCGACGTATCGCCGATCCGGGACTACAACCGGAGCGCACATCGTTGGCATGGTTTCGTACGTTGTTGGGTTATGGCGCGTTAATGGCGCTGGCGATTAAGCACAACTGGCATCAGGCTGGGGCACTGTTCTGGATATCGATCGTCATACTGACGTTGGTGGCGATTATTCTCTGGCGTTATACCCGCAGCCGTAATCTCATGGATGTGAGTGATAGTGATTTTTCTGAATCTCGCGCGGTGCGTGACAAATTTATGATCTCCCTCGCGGTGTTATCCCTCGCAATACTGTTTGCTGTAACGCATGTTCGCCAACTTATCGTATTTATCGAGAATTATGCATGACAGGATGTGAGAACATGGATGTTAGTGATGACGTTTTAGAAATGGTGATTAACCACCAGAAAAGTTTACAACCGGTTGAATTGTATCGTGGTTTGCAACAAGGAAAAGTTCGCCTCGTACAGTTTACTCCTTTGATTAAGCGCGATGCTTCAGGTTACCTGACTGAAGATTCAGTGACGCCGGACGGGTGGGGGCGATTTTTAATTGCGATATTTGATATCTGGGTACGTGAAGATATTAATCAAATATCTATTCAGCTTTTCGATAATACGCTACGCCAGTGGTGTGGTCGGACTGCACTGTTTGAATGCCAGACGATGACACTGCAGAATACACGCTGTCAGGCATGCTCTTTGTTTCAGTACTACCATGGAGATTGTCCTGCGTATCGCGAGGAGAATGGAAAGGGCGTGCTGTGTACAGGATATCAGGCTTTCTTCAACCATACCGCCCCGCATATGCGCGTGATGCGCGATCTGCTTAAGCAGCATCGCTCACCGATGGAACTGATGGCGATGCTGCGTTAAGCACAGCGGCGTTATCGCCCTTTGGCCAGATACTGCGCCATTTCGGCTTCCGGCACCATGCCGCCGCCGGTCGCCCACACCAGATGAGTGGCGTTATTGAGCTGGTCGGCGCTGAAGCCGTGCATCTGCTGATAGTCAGCAGAGGCGCAAACGTGCTGCGGACCGGCCATCCCCGCCAGCGCTGAAGGCTCAAGGCGAATCCCTTCTTCCTGCGCCAGCCAGCCCAGCATGTCGTACATCGTCTGATCGTCCAGGGTGTACAGACCGTCGAGTAGACGTTCCATCGCCCGGCCGACAAACCCCGAAGCGCGGCCCACCGCCAGCCCATCCGCCGCCGTCAGGTTGTCGATACCAATGTCCTGCACGGAAATGGTATCGTGCAGCCCGGTATAAATCCCCAGCAGCATGCAGGGTGAATGGGTCGGCTCGGCGAAGAAGCAGTGTACGTTATCGCCAAACGCCAGCTTCAGACCAAACGCCACCCCGCCAGGACCGCCGCCGACGCCGCACGGCAGGTAGACAAACAGCGGATGGTCCGAATCCACCACGCGACCCTGCTGCGCGAACTGCGCCTTCAGACGCTGACCAGCCACCGCGTAACCTAAAAACAGCGTGCGGGAGTTTTCATCATCAATAAAGAAGCAGTTCGGATCGGACTCTGCCGCTTTGCGGCCCTGTTCAACCGCCACGCCGTAATCTTCTTCATACTCGACGACCGTCACACCGTGGCTGCGTAGTTTGGCTTTTTTCCATGCGCGCGCGTCGGCAGACATATGTACCGTCACCTTAAAGCCGATACGGGCGCTCATGATGCCAATCGACATCCCGAGGTTGCCGGTGGAGCCTACCGCGATGCTGTACTGGCTGAAAAACTGTTTAAATTCAGGTGAAAGCAGAATGCTGTAATCATCTTCTGTCGTCAGCAGACCGGCTTCCAGCGCCAGTTTTTCCGCGTGGGTCAGGACTTCATAAATGCCGCCACGCGCTTTAATTGAGCCGGAAATCGGCAGGTGGCTGTCTTTTTTCAGCAACAGTTCGCCGCAGATGTGCTGTCCGAATGCTTTTTCCAGTCGTTTTTGCATCAATGGGATTGCAGCCAGCTCAGACTCAATAATGCCGCCGGTGGCTGCGGTTTCCGGGAAGGCCTGTGCCAGGTAAGGCGCGAAGCGCTTCAGCCGGGCATGGGCATCCTGAACATCGTGTTCGGTCAGGCCAACATAGGGTAAACCTTCCGCAAGAGAGGTGGTGCCAGGGTTAAACCAGGCCGTCTCTTTGAGAGCCACCAGATCTTCCACTAAAGGATACTGGCCGATAAGTGTTTGAATGTTTTCCATAGTCAGTCTCTTCGCGCTTAAATAATAAAGGAAAGCAGGAATGTGCACACCAGTGCAATCACGGACGCGATAAATGTCGCGGTCGTATAGTATTTGAACGTCTCATTCAGGGTGGCGCCGCAGTACTGCTTCACCAGCCAGAAGAGGGAATCTGTGACGATCGTGCAGCCAATGGCGCCGGAACCAATTGCAATAGCGATGATCTCCGGGCTAACGTTGGGATAGAGCGGCAGCATTGGTGCCACGATTGCCGTCGCGCCCATCATCGCCACTGTGGCAGAGCCCACCGCAGCATGCAGAATTAACGCCACCAGCCACGCCAGCAGAATTGGGTGCATATGCATGTTTGAAAGGATTAGCGCGAGGGTATCCGCCAGCCCGCTACTCTTGAGGATAGCGTTGAATGCGCCGCCTGCGCCGATAATCAGCAGAATGTTGGCAATCGAACCAAACCCGTTTTCAGTGTGGGTCAGCAGCGCGCCCATGCCGATGTGCTGACGCAGGCCGAGAATGTAGTAGGCCACGAAGACGGCAATAAACATCGCGGTGATCGGGTTACCAATAAACTCCAGCAGCGTATACAGCGTGCTGCCTTTCGCCATGTTCAACTCAGCAATAGTTTTGACCAGCATCAGGCCAATCGGCAACAGGACGGTAAACAGCGTTGCGCCCAGCGACGGCAGCGTACTTTCGTCGCGCACTTTAAGGTCGGAAAACTCAGCCGGCACCGGTTTAAACGGCAGGCGGTTACCGAGAAATTTCAGATACAGCGGCCCGCCGACAAGCGAGGCCATTAAGCCCACCAGTAAACCGTAAACAATTACGCTGCCAATGTCCGCACCCAGCTTATTCGCGACGAACAGAGCGGCCGGATGCGGCGGCACCACACAGTGCACCGCCATCAGCGCCGTACACAGTGGGATCGCCAGCTTCAGCAGTGAAGTATTGGTCTTTTTGGCAATCGAAAAAGCCAGCGGAATCAACAGTACCACGCCGACTTCAACAAACAGCGTGATCCCGCAAATCAGCCCGACCAGCACCATAATGACATCAGCGGAAAGCCAGCGGCAGCGCTGTAACGTCAGGCCAATGCGTTCTGCCGCGCCGGACACTTCCATCATTTTGCCCAGAATGGTCCCGAGGCCGATAACCGCGGCGAGGAAGCCCAGCGTACCGCCAATGCCGCTCTCAATGGCATTGACCATATCCAGCGGCCCCATACCCATCATCGTACCCACGAAGAAGCTGGCTAACAGCAGCGCCAGAAACGGGTGGAATTTGAACTTCACGATGGTCAAAACGATTAACACGATGCTTATCAGCAGCGTGCTCACAACCCAGATTTGAGAGTGCATAACTCACCTTGCCCTGTGATTAACCTGAGGTTATTGGACAAAAATAAGGCAGGGTCTGACAAACGATATAAATCCTCTTTCACATGAGCCAGATTGCATCAAGTGAGTGATTTACGTCTAATTACACGCCATTAGTGCGATATGGTTCACTATGAATCATCTTTGTGCTGATTTTTACAGCGGTTTTTTTTACACTCCGACGCATGATTCAGGATGACAGAGATGAATATGGATCCCCTACGCGAAGTCAGAAACCGACTACTTAACGGCTGGCAGCTGTCAAAGCTGTATACCTTTGAAGTGGCGGCCCGCCATCAGTCGTTTGCGCTGGCGGCAGAGGAGTTGTCATTAAGCCCCAGCGCTGTCAGCCATCGCATTAATCAGTTGGAAGATGAGTTGGGTATTCAACTGTTTGTCCGTTCTCACCGCAAAGTGGAACTGACTCACGAGGGTAAACGGGTGTTCTGGGCGCTGAAATCGTCGCTGGACACGCTTAACCAGGAAATTCTTGATATCAAAAATCAGGAACTGTCGGGGACGCTCACCGTATACTCACGGCCCTCTATCGCCCAGTGTTGGCTGGTTCCGGCGCTCGGCGACTTCACCCGTCGCTACCCGTCGATTTCGCTGACCATGCTGACTGGGAACGACAACGTCAACCTGCAGCGTGCCGGCATCGACCTGGCGATCTATTTTGATGATGCGCCCTCCGCGCAGCTCACGCATCATTTCCTGATGGATGAAGAGATTTTGCCGGTCTGCAGCCCGGACTATGCCTCTCGTTATGGTCTCACTGGCTCGCTGGTGAATTTGCCGCACTGTACGTTGCTGCATGACAGACAGGCGTGGAGCAACGATTCCGGGACCGATGAATGGCACAGCTGGGCGCAGCATTTTGCGGTAAATTTGCCGACATCGTCGGGCATTGGTTTCGATCGTTCTGATTTAGCGGTGATTGCGGCAATGAATCACATCGGCGTAGCGATGGGCCGTAAGAGACTGGTACAAAAACGCCTCGATAGCGGAGAGCTGGTCGCGCCTTTTGGCGATATGGCGCTGAAATGCCATCAGCATTACTACATCACCACGCTGCCCGGCAGGCAGTGGCCGAAAATCGAGGCGTTTATTGGCTGGCTACAGGAGCAGGTTAAATAAGCGGGTCATGCATATTTTTTACGCTTTCTCTCTACACGGAAAGTAAAAAAGCATGCTAAATACGTGATATCACTCCTGATGATTTGCGTAAGGACGACCGTGTTAAAGTCGATTGTTTCCCTGTTACTCTTCGCCAGCGCCACCGTGTGCGCTGCGCAACCTGCGCTGACGGCGGCGTCGTATGCGCAGCAGCTTGGGGTCGGGATGGACGTAGATTGGGCGCGAACCGAGCGTGGCATCCGCGAGTTCGATCCGCTGGTGGTGCGGGATTTCAGGGCGAAAGGCATTTCCCATGTGCGTATTCGCGTGGCGGGAGAACCGACAGAAGCCAGACTGATTCATCTGCGCAAGCTGGTCGAAGCCTGCGAGCAGTATGGCGTAATCCCGATTATTGCTTACCAGGCGGATGAATATAAACAAGATCCCAGCGCCGGTAATGAAAAAGAGGTGGTTAACTGGTGGGTGGCGGTGGCGCATTACTTTGGTCAACGTTCGCCGCTTCTGGGTTTTGACCTGATTTATGAACCTGCGGATAAGCTCAACCATAATCAGGCATCGCTCAACCGGGTGTATGACAAAACGATTCGTACCATCCACGCTATTGACCCGCAACGGATGATCTTCATCGCGCCGCGACTGCGTGCCGCGCCGGAAGAACTGCCAAACCTGAAGTTGCCGCCGCAAAGCCAGAATACCGTGCTGGCCGAATGGCATATCTTCCCGTGGGGGCCGCTGAAAAATAACGGCAAATACCCATGGACGTCAGGGACTGCAGCGGAAAAGACGGCTATTCGCGCCCGTATCAATACCGCCATTCGCTGGCAGCAGAAAACCGGTCATGTGAGTTGGGTAGGCGGCTGGTCGCTGGGAGAAACCATTAAAAATGGACCTTCTGCAGCGCAAATGGCCTTCGCCCGTTTTATGGCGTGCGAGCTGAAGAAAGCGAAGATTCCCTATGCTGTCAATGCGGATACGCAGTTCTATGATGGCGAGGAGGGAGCCTGGCGTCCGGCGCTGGAGCCGTTACTGACGACGATGGTTGCGCCTGAATGTGACAAGCCCGGCGATAAACCGGGCCATCATGCGCTTAAACCGCCTGCCCCTGATGCGACACGCGTGACGCCAGTGGAAGCCAGCATACAAAAATCAGCAGCCCCATAAGGGTCATCAACAGGCCCAGACTGGCTTGTCCGGTCTGCGGCAGCATCGCAGAGAACCACGCCAGCACACCGGAACCAATGTTCTGTAATCCCCCGACCAGCGCGCCGGCAGTGCCCGCCAGGAACGGGAAAGGTTCCATTGCGCCGCTGGTTGCCAGTGGAAACAACATCCCGGCGCCGAAGAAAAACAGCGCGGCGGGAACCAGCAGCGTCCAGACGTTCATCACGTCGAACAGGCCTGGGATCCACATCATCAAACCGGCGACCAGACAGCAAATGACCGACTGCCACATCAGCGTTGAGAAACGCTTGTTCGGGCGACCGGCGAACCAGGCACCGAAAAACGCCGCCGGAATAGGCAGAATAAACAGGATACTGACCACCATGCTGCTTAAACCCAGCCTTGCGCCCAATAATACCCCGGAGCAGGCTTCGAAGACCGCAACGCCCGCCAGGCCGCCGATCAGCATGAGCACGTAACAGGTGAAAGAGCTGTTGCCAAACAGCGTCTTGTAGCTGGCGATAAGCCGTGGACGCGGCGCGCCTGCCGGGCGCGTTTCCGGCATCCAGCGCGCCATGCTAAACGTGACGCCCGCGCACAGAATCAGCAGAAAAATATAACAA
This sequence comes from Citrobacter sp. C5_2, assembly GCF_014596845.2. NCBI lineage: Bacteria > Pseudomonadati > Pseudomonadota > Gammaproteobacteria > Enterobacterales > Enterobacteriaceae > Citrobacter > Citrobacter sp. C5_2. The sequence goes on from NZ_CP115032.1 coordinate 22,253, forward strand.
GCGCGCCAGTTCCACACGGTATCCAGCATACCGCCAATCAGCGGCGCCAGCAGCGGACTGACCAGGATCCCCATATTCAGCAAACTGTTGGCGTGACGAAGCTGCGTACCTTCATACAGGTCTCGCGGCAAGGTTCGCGCCATCACACCGCCGACGCCTGTTCCCATCCCCTGGATTGCACTGGCGATAATCAGTACCGTCAGGCTGTGGGTGGTGATGGCGACCAGCGTGGCCAGCATAAAAATAGACATCCCGGCGAGGATCACCGGACGGCGGCCAACACGATCGGAAAGTGGGCCGTAAAACAGTTGTGACAGGCCGTAGGTCAGTAGATAGGCGGCCATCACGCTCTGCACCGCCCCTTCGCGAACGTTCAGTTCACGCGCCATATCAGCAATAGCGGGGATATAAATGGTTTGCGCCATCTGTCCAACCGCCACCAGTAATACCAACATCAACAACAAATTGACGCTTCTATGCCTTTTCATTTCGCTGATAACTTTTCAAAAAGTGAAAAAATAAGAATAAGGTGCTGCACTTTCCCGTAAATGCGCGTGGAATCTACCACAACGGAAAAAGAAGGCCAGATAGTAGGCTGGAATGCTTAAGCGATGAACGGCAGGAAATGTAAACAAAAAACGGCAACAAATGTTGCCGGATTGCATCAGGTCGACCAACAGATCATGACAAGCGTAGCAAAACCGCGCCTATGGCAATACCTGCGGCTGCGACAAGACGTATCCCTGCGACCTTCTCTTTCAGCAGCAGCCAGGCGAGCAGCGCGCCAAACAGGATGGAAGTTTCACGCAGCGCAGCGACCACCGCCAACGGCGCCTGGGTCATGGCCCACAGCGCCAGTCCGTAGGAACCCATCGTGCCAATCCCGCCAAGAATACCTTTCTTCCACTGCTGTACCAGATAGCGTGACGCTTCCCGGCGTCTGGCGATCATCGCCCAGGTGAGCAGGCAAGAACCGTTCAGAAAGAAGGTCCACAGCGTATAACCCAACGCGGTTTCTGATAAGCGTACCCCGGTGCCGTCGACCAGCGTGTAACCGGCAATAAAACAGGCGTTAATGAGCGCCAGAACGATCCCGCGTTGCGAGCTGCTGCGTCCGTTAAACGCCATGCCGAGAATAGCCAGGCAGATAGTGGCAATCCCCACCCAGGCAAGCATAGAGAGACTATCGCCAAGGAACAGGACGCTGATAATCGCAACCAGCAACGGTGCGGTGCCGCGCATTAAAGGATAGGTCTGACTCATATCCGAAACCTGATAGGTTTTGGCGACAAGAACCGTGTACACCACTTGTAAGGTCGTTGAGACAGCCAAAAATGGCAGGCTGGCGGCAGAAGGCTGAGGCGCAAAGGGTAAGCAGATCAATGCCATAATCGCAGCCGAGCCGCTGACGCCGATCGCCGAGTACAGTTTATCGTTTCCAGCCTTAACAATGGCATTCCAGCTGGCATGCAGCAACGCGGCGAACAGCAAAATGCAGAAAACAGAAAGCGTCATGGCGGAATTCTTCCCTGAGAATATCATAAAAACGTAACATATTGACGTGTGACAAGCACCTGGGAAAAGGTGAAAGGGGAGCGGAGTGTTACCCGCTCCCCTTAGGTGCGACTTGAATCTGAATTACTTAACGTATTTCAGAACGGCATCAAGTAGTTGCAGTGCTGCAACAATGAGTTTGAGGATAAGAATAGCGATATCCACGAGGCTCATACGCTCTCCTTTTGGTACAAGGAGCACGGTGCTGGCGTACCTCGCCGCTGCCTGTTGCCAGCACCTTTGTTGACATAACACAGTGTGCTCACACGGGGGTTAAGGCGCTGACGGCACCACCCGTTTCAGCCAGGACTTTGATGCGCCGGTTTACGATGCGGCCCCCGCATAACACATTGCGTACCGAAATATTATAGATAAATACTGTATAAATTAACAGTATTTTATGGACGAGACGTCAACATTAGGCCATACTCAACATCATCAAAATTCGTGCCGAAATTGCGTGTTCTTCGCAGAACGCGTATACTTTTCTCGTTGACATAACACAGTGTGCCCGGCGGCTACCAACCGCACAACGCTGAAAAGAACCTCGCTCCGGCGGGGTTTTTTGTTTTTCATCATCACATAGCGAAATGTGATCTTTGACGCATTTTTGTGCAGATGAAAATTTTTCCATTGTCACGCTGAAAAACCTGTGTTTGTATAAATCCAGTTAATCAACAAACAGACAGGTCCCTAATGAACCCTTCCATGCTGACTGCGACCCTACTAAAAACTGCGCCATCTCGCGCAGCGGTCGTCGTGCGTGTGGTGGTGGTCGTCGGCAATGCGCCGTAGGGTCCGGATCAACACACGATTCCAAAACCCCGCCGGCGCAAACCGGGCGGGGTTTTTCGTTTAAGAGACCTGCCCGGAGCAACGGCCCAGAATAAAAGGACTGGAGCATGGCAAGTTCGGGCATAACATCCAAGCGTACGCGTTTTACGGGCGCAGAATTCATCGTTCATTTCCTGGAACGTCAGGGAATCCAGGTAGTCACCGGTATCCCTGGCGGATCGATCCTTCCCGTCTATGACGCGTTAAGCCAAAGCACGAAAATCCGTCATATCCTGGCGCGCCACGAGCAGGGTGCGGGGTTTATCGCGCAAGGCATGGCGCGAACCGATGGTAAACCCGCCGTGTGTATGGCTTGTAGCGGGCCGGGCGCCACCAACCTGGTTACCGCGATTGCCGATGCTCGTCTGGATTCCATCCCGCTGGTGTGTATCACCGGGCAGGTTCCGGCCTCGATGATCGGTACCGACGCCTTCCAGGAAGTCGACACCTACGGTATTTCTATCCCCATCACCAAACACAACTATCTGGTCCGCCATATCAATGAATTACCGCAGGTCATGAGCGATGCGTTCCGCATTGCGCAGTCCGGACGTCCAGGCCCGGTGTGGATAGACATTCCTAAGGATATTCAAACCGCCGTATTTGAAATTGAAGAGATGCCGGAACCCGGGCAGAAAATGGCGGCGCCGGCGTTCAGTCAGGACAGCATTCGCGATGCCGCGGCCATGATTAATGCCGCACAGCGTCCGGTGCTGTACCTCGGCGGCGGCGTGATTAACGCGCCCGCACGCGTGCGTGAACTGGCCGAAAAAGCCATGCTGCCTACCACCATGACCTTGATGGCGCTGGGCATGCTGCCAAAGGCGCATCCGCTGTCGTTAGGCATGCTGGGTATGCACGGCGCGCGCAGCACCAACTTTATTCTGCAAGAAGCGGACTTACTGATTGTTCTGGGCGCACGTTTTGATGACCGGGCGATTGGTAAAACCGAACAGTTCTGCCCGAACGCAAAAATCATCCACGTGGATATCGATCGTGCGGAGCTGGGTAAAATCAAACAGCCGCATGTCGCGATTCAGGCGGATGTCGATGAGGTTCTGGCGCAACTGATTCCATTGGTTGCAGCCCAGCCGCGAGAGGCATGGCATCAGATGGTGGCCGATTTACAACGTGAGTTTCCTTGCGCTATTCCGCAGGAAAGCGACCCGCTCAGTCACTATGGGCTGATCAACGCTGTGGCGGCTTGCGTGGATGACAGCGCCATTATCACCACCGACGTCGGCCAGCATCAGATGTGGGCGGCGCAGGCTTATCCGCTGAACCGTCCGCGTCAGTGGCTGACCTCTGGTGGTCTGGGCACCATGGGATTTGGTCTGCCGGCGGCCATTGGCGCGGCGCTGGCGAACCCGGATAAAAAAGTCCTGTGCTTCTCTGGCGACGGTAGCCTGATGATGAATATTCAGGAAATGGCGACGGCCAGCGAAAATCAGCTGGATATTAAAATCATTCTGATGAATAACGAAGCGCTGGGTCTGGTATATCAGCAGCAGAGCTTGTTCTATAAGCAGGGTGTTTTTGCCGCGACCTATCCGGGGATGATTAACTTTATGCAGATCGCAGCCGGATTTGGTCTGGAAACTTGTGATTTGAATAACGAAGCGGATCCACAGGCAGCGTTGCAGGAAATGATTAATCGTCCTGGACCTGCGCTGATCCACGTGCGTATCGACGCGGAAGAAAAAGTGTACCCGATGGTGCCGCCGGGCGCGGCAAACACTGAAATGGTGGGGGAATAAGCCATGCAACAGCAGACTCATGACAACGTAATCCTGGAACTCACCGTACGCAACCATCCGGGCGTAATGACCCACGTCTGCGGGCTGTTTGCCCGCCGCGCGTTCAACGTGGAAGGTATTCTTTGCCTACCGATCCAGGACAGCGATAAGAGCCGTATCTGGCTACTGGTCAACGACGATCAGCGTCTGGAACAGATGATAAGCCAGATCGACAAACTGGAAGATGTGGTGAAAGTCGCCCGCAACCAGTCAGACCCGTCGATGTTTAATAAAATCTCCGTCTTCTTCGAGTGAGTTAGTCGCCGTCTGAATCCGGGGTAATCACTTTGACAGAGCCGTTCCGGCAGTGGGTTGCGTAATCTGCCGGTAACGGACGGTCGCTTATCAGTACGTCAAAGGTGGAGAGTGGACCAATGCTGGCGGGGGCGACCTCATCGAACAGGGCGTGGCGCGTCAGCAGAATTTTACGTAATCCGCGTTCCATCGCTTTGCGTTTTGTGGCCAGATCGTCCGGATTGAACCAGCTAACGCCGAAATGCTCATGGATTCCGCTGGCGGAGATAAAGACTTTCCGTGGGTTGAGTGCATCCAGCGGGGAGGGATTGCTGGTGTCGTAAAAGGCGTCACTTTTCGCCCGGTAGGTTCCTCCGCAAAGAATCGCTGTGGCGTTGGGTTTTTCATTTAGCGCTACAAACACCCGATGCGAGTAGCAAATCCCGGTAAAGGAAATATCGTCCGGGATCATGCTGACCACCAACGGCATTTCCGCACCATTATCAAAAAAGACCAGATCATTTTCACTCACCAGTCCCGCTGCCAGAATGGCAACCGGTAAATCGTCGCGGTGATACTGCTTTTGCACGGGGAGTGGCGCGTTAACGATGGCAGCAGGTTTGTTCACCATCACAATGTAACCACCGAGCAGCGTGAGGGGTAACGGCTCGTCATCCTGACTGAGATCCCGACGAATAGTCATCACGGAAACTTCCAGCATTCGTGCCGCCTCTTTCAGATGGATTCGGTCGGTCTTCTTCAACAATTCCATCAGACGTCGAATACGTTCTTTCTGCTTGGTTTCCATGTGCTTCTCCACGAATCATATTTCCATGTTCCTTCAGTAACATTTTTGTGTTTCTGAGAACATGACATTGCCGCATTACTATACGTCTGACTATTCGGAAATAAAAGCGTGTTTTTTCACGTTTTATTGATTATATCCAGTTAACTTTCAGTCAATTGTAAGCAACTTCATCATTTTTAGTGTGATCGGATAGCAACATTTAGCGTAATAAATAAACAATAAAATGATCTTCCAATCGCGATCCTAGTCACAAATGATACAAAAGTAACATGATAATGTTATTTTAATATCATTGTTGTGTGATTGTTTCTGAGAGGTAGTAAAATGGATATCGCGGTTATTGGCTCCAACATGGTGGATCTCATCACCTACATCAACCAGATGCCCAAAGAAGGGGAAACGCTGGAAGCGCCGGCGTTCAAAATTGGCTGCGGGGGCAAAGGCGCAAATCAGGCCGTTGCGGCCGCTAAGCTCAATTCCAAAGTGCTGATGCTGACAAAAGTCGGTGATGACATTTTTGCGGATAACACTATTCGTAATCTCGAATCCTGGGGAATTAATACCACCTATGTCGAAAAGGTACCCTGCACCAGCAGCGGTGTCGCACCGATCTTTGTTAATGCCAACTCCAGCAACAGCATTCTGATTATTAAAGGAGCGAACAAATTTCTCTCCCCGGAAGATATCGATCGTGCGGCGGAAGATCTGAAAAAATGTCAGCTTATTATCCTGCAACTGGAAGTGCAGCTGGAAACCGTTTATCACGCGATTGAATTCGGCAAAAAGCACGGTATTGAAGTGTTACTAAATCCCGCCCCTGCATTACGGGAATTAGATATGTCTTATGCCTGTAAATGTGATTTTTTCGTGCCGAATGAAACCGAGCTGGAAATATTAACCGGTATGCCAGTAGATACCTATGACCATATTCGCGCAGCAGCACGTTCTCTGGTTGATAAAGGTCTGAACAATATTATCGTCACCATGGGTGAGAAAGGTGCGTTGTGGATGACGCGTGACCAGGAAGTCCATGTTCCGGCGTTTAGAGTGAACGCTGCCGATACCAGTGGCGCAGGCGACGCTTTCATCGGTTGTTTTGCTCACTATTACGTTCAAAGCGGTGATGTGGAAACCGCCATGAAAAAAGCCGCTCTCTTCGCTGCTTTCAGCGTTACCGGGAAAGGCACTCAATCATCTTATCCAAGCATCGAACAATTTAATGAGTTTCTTACCTTAAACGAATAATACTCCTGCACTGTAAAAGGTAGCACTATGAACGATAAAAACATCATTCAGATGCCTGACGGCTATTTGAATAAGACCCCTCTGTTCCAGTTTATTTTGTTATCCTGTTTATTCCCGTTATGGGGATGCGCAGCCGCATTAAATGATATTCTGATTACGCAATTCAAAAGTGTATTTTCACTCAGTAACTTTGCCTCGGCATTAGTTCAGAGTGCCTTTTATGGCGGCTATTTTTTAATTGCGATCCCGGCATCTCTTGTGATTAAAAAAACCAGTTATAAAATCGCCATCTTAATGGGGCTGACCCTTTATATCGTTGGGTGTACGCTCTTTTTCCCGGCATCGCACATGGCCACCTACACCATGTTCCTTGCGGCGATTTTCGCGATTGCGATTGGCCTGAGTTTCCTGGAAACGGCAGCCAACACCTACAGCTCAATGATAGGCCCAAAAGCCTATGCGACCTTACGCCTGAACATCAGCCAGACCTTTTATCCTATTGGCGCAGCGGCTGGTATTCTGCTGGGTAAATATCTGGTCTTCTCTGAAGGCGAAAGCCTGGAAAAACAGATGGCCGGGATGAACGCCGAGCAGATCCATAACTTTAAAGTGATGATGCTGGAAAATACTCTTGAGCCATACAAGTACATGATTATGGTGCTGGTTGTGGTGATGGTGTTATTCCTGCTGACCCGCTTCCCGACCTGTAAAGTCGCGCAAACCACGAGTCGTAAACGCCCGTCAGCGATGGATACACTGCGTTATCTGGCCAGCAATGCCCGTTTCCGTCGTGGAATTGTGGCGCAATTTCTTTATGTGGGGATGCAGGTCGCGGTGTGGTCATTCACCATCCGTCTGGCACTGGAATTAGGTGATATCAACGAGCGCGACGCCTCAACCTTCATGGTCTATAGCTTCGCCTGCTTCTTTATCGGCAAGTTTATCGCCAACATTTTGATGACACGCTTCAATCCGGAAAAAGTGCTGATTCTCTATTCCATCATTGGTGCCCTGTTCCTCATCTATGTTGCACTGGCGCCAAGTTTCAGCGCTGTGTATGTCGCAGTGCTGGTAAGTGTCCTGTTTGGACCCTGCTGGGCGACAATCTATGCCGGTACGCTTGATACCGTGGATAACGAACATACCGAAATGGCAGGTGCCGTCATTGTTATGGCGATTGTCGGCGCGGCGGTGGTTCCGGCGATTCAAGGCTATGTGGCTGATATGTTCCATTCATTGCAACTTTCGTTCCTGGTTTCCATGCTCTGCTTCGTGTACGTCGGTATCTACTTCTGGCGTGAAAGCAAAGTGCGCAACAACCTGGCTGAAGCGACAGTTTCCTGAGGAGAGCGATCATGACAACACGTATAACGCTGTGGCGAGAACTCTTTGCAGAGCATCCGCGAATCTTACTGAAGAATAGCGACTTCACGGTTACCGCATTTCGTTACGCCAGCGGAGTGGAAGGGCTGAAGGTAGAAAACAGTCGTGGACATCTGGTTATTCTGCCCTGGATGGGGCAAATGATCTGGGATGCTCAGTTTGATGGCCATGACCTGACCATGCGTAACATGTTCAGTCAGCCGAAACCGGCGGCGGAAGTGGTGGCGACCTATGGCTGTTTTGCCTTCCACTCAGGTCTGTTGGCTAATGGTTGCCCATCGCCAGAAGATTCACATCCTTTGCACGGTGAAATGGCTTGTGCCGCGATGGATGAAGCCTGGCTGGATCTGGAGGGTGAGAATTTGCACGTGGGTGGACGCTATGAGTATGTGATGGGGTTCGGTCATCATTATCAGGCGCATCCTGCGGTGGTAATGCACAAAGCGAGCGCGCTGTTTGATATTCAGATGGCGGTTACCAACCTCGCCTCAGTGGCAATGCCGTTGCAGTACATGTGCCATATGAACTATGCCTACGTACCGGAAGCCTCCTTCAGCCAGAATATTCCGGATGAGGCCATGAAGCTGCGTGAGTCGATACCCGCGCATGTTAAGCCGACTGAGCAATGGCTGGCGTTTAATCAGCGGATTGTGCAGGGCGAGGCTTCTCTGGCGCGGCTCAATGAACCCCATTTTTACGATCCGGAAATTGTCTTCTTTGCTGACCAACTGGACAGGTACACAGATAAGCCAGAATTTAGCATGATAGCACCAGATGGCACCACGTTCGTTACACGTTTCTCCAGCGCGGAGCTGAATTATGTGACGCGATGGATCCTGTATAACGGCGATCAACAGGTTGCGGCATTCGCCTTGCCTGCAACCTGTCGACCCGAAGGATTCCTGGCGGCACAACACAATGGCACCTTGATTGAAATAGAACCGCAGCACACCCGGACATTTACCGTCACGACAGGCATAGCCTGATCGCTCAAGGCTTGAACACCAAAGCGCTTATCGTTAAGGTAAGCGCTTTTGCTGGATGGCGGCATAAACGCCTTATCAGGCCTACCTTCCCGTAGGCCTGATAAGCGCAGCGCCATCAGGCGTTTCCCGGCCCCAGGACAAACCCATGATCACCATCGCCCTTATCGACGACCACACTATCGTCCGCTCCGGCTTTGCCCAACTGCTGGGGCTGGAAGCTGATTTGCAGGTTGTGGCGGAATTTGGCTCCGGGCGCGAGGCGCTGGCCGGTTTACCGGGGCGCGGCGTGCAGGTGTGTATTTGCGATATCTCGATGCCCGATATCTCGGGCCTGGAGCTACTCAGCCAACTGCCAAAAGGGATGGCGATCATCATGCTCTCCGTCCACGACAGCCCGGCACTGGTCGAGCAGGCGCTCAACGCAGGCGCGCGTGGCTTTCTTTCAAAACGCTGTAGCCCGGATGAACTGATTGCGGCGGTGCATACCGTGGCGACCGGCGGTTGCTATTTGACGCCGGACATCGCCGTCAAGCTGGCGGCCGGGCGTCAGGATCCGTTGACCAAACGTGAGCGTCAGGTGGCGGAGAAGCTGGCGCAGGGGATGGCGGTGAAAGAGATTGCCGCCGAGCTGGGGCTGTCGCCGAAAACGGTGCACGTTCATCGCGCCAACCTGATGGAAAAGCTGAACGTCAGCAACGATGTTGAACTGGCGCGCCGGATGTTTGACGGCTGGCAATGAACGCACTTTTCTCCCGGTTGATTACCGTTGTCGCCTGTTTCTTTATCTTTTCCGCCGCGTGGTTTTGCCTGTGGAGCATCAGCCTGCATCTGGTCGAACGCCCGGAGCTGGCGGTTCTGCTGTTTCCGTTTGGCCTGCGTCTGGGATTAATGCTGCAATGCCCGCGCGGTTACTGGCCGGTGCTGCTGGGCGCGGAATGGCTGTTGATGTACTGGCTGGCGCAGGAGGTGGCGCTGGCCCATTTGCTACTTTTGATGATCGGAAGCGCCCTCACGCTACTCCCGGTGATGCTGATTTCGCGATACCGCCATCAACGCGACTGGCGCACGTTGCTGTTGCAGGGCGCAGCGCTGACGGCGGCGGCGCTGCTGCAATCGCTGCCGTGGTTGGGGCAGGGGGAGGAAGCGTGGAATGCGCTGTTACTGACCCTGACCGGCGGATTAACGCTGGCGCCGATCTGCCTGGTGTTCTGGCACTACCTCACCAGCACCACCTGGCTGCCGCTCGGCCCGGCGCTGGTGTCACAGCCGGTGAACTGGCGCGGGCGACATCTGGTCTGGTACCTGCTGCTGTTCACCGTCAGCTTGTGGCTACAGCTCGGTTTGCCCGCCGAACTTTCGCGCTTTACGCCGTTTTGTCTCGCTTTACCGATTATTGCGCTCGCCTGGCATTACGGCTGGCAAGGCGCGCTGATTGCGACGTTGATGAACGCCATCGCGCTGATTGCCAGCCAGACCTGGCACGATCACCCGGTCGATTTACTGCTCTCGCTGCTGGTGCAAAGCCTGACCGGACTGCTGCTCGGCGCGGGTATTCAGCGGCTGCGTGAGCTTAACCAGTCGCTGCAAAACGAGCTGGCGCGTAATCATCGGCTGGCGGAACGTCTGCTGGAGACCGAAGAGAGCGTGCGCCGCGACGTGGCGCGCGAGCTGCACGACGATATCGGCCAGACCATCACCGCCATTCGTACGCAGGCGGGTATCGTACAGCGCCTGGCCCCCGAGAACGCGGGCGTTAAGCAAAGCGGGGCGCATATCGAGCAGTTGTCTCTGGGCGTGTACGATTCGGTGCGCCGCCTGCTGGGTCGCCTGCGACCGCGCCAGCTTGACGATCTCACGCTGGAACAGGCCATCCGTTCATTGATGCGCGAAATGGAGCTGGAAAGTCGCGGTATCGTCAGCCACCTTGACTGGCGAATTGATGAGTCATTGCTGAGCGAAAGCCAGCGCGTGACGCTGTTTCGCGTTTGTCAGGAAGGGCTGAACAACATTGTGAAGCATGCCAACGCCAGCGCGGTGACTCTCCAGGGCTGGCAGCAGGATGAGCGGTTGATGCTGGTGATGGAAGATGACGGCAGCGGCCTGCCGCCGGGGTCGAACCAGCAGGGTTTCGGCCTCACCGGTATGCGCGAGCGGGTGACGGCGCTCGGCGGTTCACTCACGATTTCCTGTATGCACGGTACGCGCGTCAGCGTGTCGCTGCCCCAGCGCTACGCCTAAGGAACGGCCATGTTTCAGTTTTTAAAAGCTCCGGCCAGCGCGCCGCTTATCACCGACAAGCAGGAAGTGGACGCCCGCTACCGTTACTGGCGGCGGCATATCCTGCTGACTATCTGGCTCGGCTACGCGCTGTTTTATTTCACGCGCAAAAGCTTTAACGCCGCGGTGCCGGAAATTATCACCAGCGGCGTGCTGACCCGCAGCGATATTGGCCTGCTGGCGACGCTGTTTTACATCACCTACGGGCTGTCGAAATTTGTCTCCGGCATTGTTAGCGATCGCTCCAACGCCCGCTATTTTATGGGCATTGGGCTTATCGCTACCGGCGTGGTTAACATCCTGTTCGGCTTCTCAACCTCGGTCTGGGCCTTTGCCGTACTGTGGGCGCTGAACGCCTTCTTCCAGGGCTGGGGCGCGCCGGTGTGCGCCCGACTGCTCACCGCGTGGTATTCGCGCAACGAGCGCGGCGGCTGGTGGGCAATCTGGAACACCGCGCACAACGTCGGCGGCGCGCTGATTCCGATCGTCATGGCGGCGGCAGCGCTGCATTACGGCTGGCGCGCCGGGATGATGATTGCCGGTACGCTGGCGATCGTGGTGGGCGTTTTTCTTTGCTGGTGGCTGCGCGACAGGCCGCAGGCGATTGGTCTGCCGCCGATTGGCGACTGGCGGCACGATGAGCTGGAAATCGCCCAGCAGCAGGAGGGCGCGGGGTTAACTCGTAAAGAGATCCTCACCAAATATGTGTTGCTCAATCCATATATCTGGCTGTTGTCGCTGTGCTATGTGCTGGTGTACGTGGTACGCGCGGCGATCAACGACTGGGGCAATCTGTATATGTCGGAGACGCTCGGCGTCGATTTGGTCACCGCCAACACCGCCGTCACCATGTTTGAACTGGGCGGGTTTATCGGCGCGCTGGTTGCAGGTTGGGGCTCGGACAAGCTATTCAACGGCAATCGTGGGCCGATGAACCTGATTTTCGCCGCCGGAATTTTGCTCTCCGTGGGCTCGCTGTGGCTGATGCCGTTTGCCAGTTACGTGATGCAGGCGGCGTGCTTCTTCACCACCGGCTTCTTCGTCTTTGGCCCGCAGATGCTGATTGGCATGGCGGCGGCGGAGTGCTCGCACAAGGAGGCGGCGGGTGCGGCGACCGGCTTTGTCGGCCTGTTTGCTTATCTGGGGGCCTCGCTCTCCGGCTGGCCGTTGGCGAAAGTGATGGAGGTCTGGCACTGGAGCGGATTCTTTGTGGTGATCGCCATCGCGGCCGGCATCTCAGCACTGCTGTTGCTGCCGTTCTTAAACGCCCAGGCACCGCGCGATCTCAACGAAGCGTGATGCACCTCACCTTTTTGCCCCGAGTTAGGCAAAACTAAGAAATATTCCCGGTTTCACCTGGACGCTGTCTCAGGCGTGTCTCCCGTCTGATTTTTACAATGCCTGCCATTCGCAGGTAAAAAAATCAGCTCGGGAGTGTCAAATGCTGGCCTTTCTCAACCAGGTGCGCAAGCCGACCCTGGATCTGCCGCTCGATGTGCGGCGCAAAATGTGGTTCAAACCGTTCATGCAGTCCTATCTGGTGGTCTTTATCGGCTACCTGACCATGTACTTGATCCGCAAAAACTTCAACATCGCGCAAAACGACATGATCTCCACCTACGGGCTGAGCATGACGCAGTTGGGGATGATTGGCCTCGGCTTCTCCATCACCTATGGCGTGGGTAAAACCGTGGTTTCCTACTACGCGGACGGCAAAAATACCAAGCAGTTCCTGCCGTTTATGCTGATCCTCTCCGCAATTTGTATGCTCGGCTTCAGCGCCAGCATGGGCGCGGGGTCAACCAGCCTGTTCCTGATGATCGCCTTCTACGCGCTGAGCGGTTTCTTCCAGAGCACCGGCGGCTCGTGCAGCTATTCAACCATCACCAAGTGGACGCCACGCCGTAAGCGCGGTTCCTACCTCGGCATGTGGAATATCTCCCACAACCTCGGCGGTGCGGGTGCGGCGGGCGTCGCGCTGTTCGGCGCGAATTACCTGTTCGATGGCCACGTCATCGGTATGTTTATCTTCCCGTCGATTATTGCCCTGATTGTCGGTTTTATCGGCCTGCGCTACGGCAGCGACTCTCCGGAATCTTATGGCCTCGGTAAAGCCGAAGAGTTGTTCGGCGAGGAGATCAGCGAAGAGGACAAAGAGACCGAAGAAAACGAGATGACCAAATGGCAGATCTTTGTTGAGTACGTGCTGAAAAACAAAGTGATCTGGCTGCTGTGCTTCTCCAACATCTTCCTGTACGTGGTGCGTATCGGTATCGACCAGTGGTCCACCGTCTACGCCTTCCAGGAGCTAAAACTCTCCAAAGAGGTGGCAATTCAGGGCTTTACCCTGTTCGAAGTGGGCGCGCTGGTCGGCACGCTGCTGTGGGGCTGGCTCTCCGATCTCGCTAACGGGCGTCGTGCGCTGGTGGCCTGCGTGGCGCTGGCACTCATCATCGCGACGCTGGGTGTTTACCAGCACGCCAGCAACCAGTACGTCTATCTGGCTTCGCTGTTTGCGCTCGGCTTCCTGGTGTTTGGCCCGCAGTTGTTAATCGGCGTTGCCGCCGTCGGATTTGTGCCGAAAAAAGCGATCGGCGCGGCCGACGGGATTAAAGGCACCTTCGCCTACCTGATTGGCGACAGCTTCGCCAAGCTGGGGCTCGGGATGATTGCCGACGGCACGCCGATTTTCGGTCTCACCGGCTGGGCGGGCACCTTTGCCGCGCTGGATACCGCCGCCATCGGCTGTATCTGCCTGATGGCCATCGTGGCCGTGTTTGAAGAACGTAAAATTCGCCGTGAGAAAAAGATTCAACAATTGAAAGTTGCTTGAGTTAAGTGTGCATTGGTAACTTTTGCCCGCCTTAATGGCGGGCTTTTTTATGCCTGAGACTGACAGAAAGTATTATAAGCCTCGATAAATGCCTTCGCATTTGCGGCTGTTTGGTGGATAGATTGTCCGGCACGATACAGATCGCTGCCTAAGCCGGCACCGAAACAACCTGCCTTCAGGTAATGGGACAAATTGTCTGGCCTAATTCCGCCAACGGCATACAAAGGGACTTGAGGAGGCAAAACGGCTTTTAATGCCCGGATGTAATTCGGTCCCAGTTCCCCCGCAGGGAAAATTTTCAATCCGTCCGCGCCATGCCGGAATGCAACAAATGCTTCGCTGACTGTTTGGCAGCCGATACAGGTGGTCATTTTGGCCGCTCGCGCAGTATCAATTACTTCCGGATCGGTGTTGGGCGTAAGGATAAATGCACATCCCAGCGAAGAGAGTGTGCTGACATCACTGACATTAGTGACCGTTCCGGCACCGATTTTTACTGTATGACCATAATGTTCCACGGCAAGAGCAATACTACGTTGCCAGTCTGGCGAATTCAGCGGTATTTCTATTGTGCTGAATCCGGCTGTGATAAGTGCATCAATATGGGCCAGCACTTCATCGGGCTTCACCCCACGTAAAATAGCGACCAAAGGGTTACGACTATTCATTTAAAAGTCTCCTGATGCCATTAATAAATGCTTTTTCACCGTTACACAGCCGACAGCGATAACCGAAATGATGAAACAGGCTTTGATAGCGGCTGAGCAAATCGTCATTGCCCACCAGAATGACTTCTTCTTCAGTGTTAATGGCATAGTGCTGTAGCATTTGTGCTATTTCATGGCCAATCAATAACCCTGACAGAGATTCGTAAAGCGTATCGGGTAACAACGCATGGGTGAGTATTCTGGCTCTCAGATCAAATAGGCTGCGGGATAAACATGTTTCCTGCCAGCCGCGTTCGGCTCCTGCTAAAAAAGCCTGTTCGTTCTTGTTTTGTTCCTCGGCGTTTTTCCCAACGATGGAGTAGTGTGAAAGTAAGTGGAAAAATTCGCCGGTCATGACGGTTTGAAAATCGCAGACGTTACTCTCTTGTACCTGCACCCATTTGCTGTGTGTTCCCGGGAATACGTACCAGTTCTCATCAGCTAAGGCGCCAAAAAGCTGAGTTTCCTCTCCACGCATGACGTTGTAGTTTTCCGGCCCGGCAATTTGCAGGCCAGGAACGATGAAAGTGGGAAAAGGGCCCGCATCTTCAACCTTTGTTAGGTGCTGTGATAATGCATTTAACGGGGTTGGACAGCGTAAATAGTAGCTATCTACCCACCCGATATTACTGCCCACCATTCCGCTCATTATGACGGTTGTATCTGTGTTTAATGGCCGCGGACACAAACTGAGCAGTGTTAACCAGGTGTCTTTGAATACACCTGGTTGATGTTTGAGTACCCCATTCTGACTGACGTGTTGCCAGACACATTGATTCTGTTGATAGACCCAAATGCGCAGGTTGCTTGAGCCCCAGTCTACGGCAATGAAATTCTCTGAATTGAACATACATCGTTCCTGATGTTGAAAGATGGCCCGTAAACGGGCCAGATTCAGGCGGATTACTCGTCGGTAATGACCATTTTTTTATCAAAGTTGATCAGCAGCGAGCAGATGAGATAACCCACAGCAGCCAGCGCAAAGAACATCATCGCTGCGTAATAGTTCCCCGTGGATTGCACCAGGAAACCGATAAAAATAGGCAGGATGGCTGCAAACAAATTACTGGTGAAGTTCATGGTTCCGCAAATGGTGCCTGCAACTGATTGTGCGCCCAGTAGTCCGGGTATTGACCAGTAAACGCTGGCCCATCGCAGGGGAAAAAGGGCAATAGTGAGCAAGGTAATTGCGACGGCTGGCGTCGAGCTTTGTGCGCAAAGGAAAATACCAACACCAGCGGTGGTAGCCGAAATCGCCAACATCGTATGCATAACGCGGCTTGTTTTTGCTCCTTTGCTGCGCCATTTATCCATAATGTAGCCGCCAGTCAGTTGGCCGACAAAACACAGCAGGAAGATCAGCGCCATTGCTCCGCCCATCGATTTGATATCAAAACCGTAGGTGGCCTGGAAATAGAGCGGTAGCCATGTCATCAGGCCATAGAACACGAAGCTATAGCAGACCCAGCCACAGATAAGTGCAATCACATTACGTTGTTTCAGGTAAGGTTTGATATCGGCCAGACGGTATTTCTTGCTACTGGTTTCAGCACCGTTTGCCGCAACAATATGGTCTAGTTCAGCTTTATTGATGCTGGGGTGTTCTGATGGATAAGTGCGGATGTACCACCAGGCCAGTAAACCGACAATCATTGTTCCCACACCAGCCACCACGAATGCCATACGCCATGAGTCGAAAAAGGCAATAAGTCCGGCGATGATCACCGCACCCAGCGCCGTACCCAATGGCGCGCCGCCATCAAGTAGCATCGAACCACGTCCGCGTTCGGTTGGCGTTAACCATGTGCCCATTAACTTCGCGCCGGCGGGCATGATTGGAGATTCAGTGACGCCTAACCCCAGACGAGAAAGTGAAAGGGTGAAAATAGAGTGACACAGAGCCGCAACGGCTTGAAATGCTCCCCATAAGATAGTGGCCAGCGCAATGATATGTCTGGCTTTGAATTTATCAGCAATGACCCCACTGGGGATTTGCATTAATGCATAAGCCCAGAAAAAGGCACTATGAATCACACCAACAACGCGAGTATCGGTAATACCAAATTCATCTGTAATATAAGGCATAGCAATAGAAAGAGAGGTGCGGTCAATATAGTTAATAGCACCTAATAAGAGCATAATAATAAATATGCGCCACCTTACTGTTGTTGCCTTTAATTTTTCTTCTTCAGTATTTACGTTAACAATAGACATAAGGGCTCCTTGCCATACTCATAATGAGTATGGCGGTACGAGGTATTATTATCTTGTGGAGTGTTACATTATGGAGCCAACAGTCCAGGGGACGAATTCTTGACTGCCATAGCCAAATTCCTCACTCTTCGTTTTTTTACCTGATGCCATCTCAAGGATCATCTGGTAGATAAGTTCACCGACTTCTGCAATGGATTCTTCCCCCTCGACAATGGTTCCGCAATTAATATCCATATCCTCCTGTTGGCGTTGCCAAAGCGCATTATTGGTAGCCAGCTTCAGGCTTGGGGTTGGCTTGGAACCAAAGGCAGAACCTCGGCCTGTGGTGAAACACAGAAGATTTGCTCCTCCGGCGATTTGCCCCGTGACAGCAATAGGGTCATATCCAGGGGTATCCATAAAGACAAAACCTTTCGCGGTTACCGGTTCAGCATACTCATACACTTCTGTCAGATTGGTTGTACCCGCTTTCGCAATACCACCAAGTGATTTTTCCAGAATTGTCGTCAGTCCGCCGACTTTGTTACCCGCCGAGGGGTTGTTGTTCATTTCGCTTCCGGTGCGGCGACAATACTCTTCCCACCAGTGAATACGGGCAATGAGCTTTTCACCTATCTCGCGAGAAACGGCGCGGCGGGTAAGAAGATGTTCTGCACCATAAATTTCGGAGGTTTCAGATAAAATCGCTGTTCCGCCTTGTTGCACCAGTTTATCTACCGCATAGCCCAGAGCTGGATTGGCTGAGATCCCGGAATAGCTGTCGGAACCGCCACATTCGAGCGCGAGTATGATTTCTGATGCAGGGATAGGTTGACGTGTTACCTGGTTAGCAACGGGCAACATTTGGTTAACCAGGGAAATTCCTTTCTCAATGGCGTGACGTGTACCGCCCACATCCTGAATGGTATAACTGTGCATCATTGGGCCATCGGCTAGTCCATGGGCATTCATCATGTCTTGAATTTGACTGGATTCGCATCCCAGTCCAACGATGATTACTCCGGCAAAGTTGGCATGGGTGGCATAACCGGCCATCGTACGTCTCATGACGTCCATTGATTCACTTTTAGAGCCAATAGCACAGCCAAAACTTTGTGGTAATGACACCACGCCATCAACATTCGGGTAATCTGCAAGACCCTGCAGACGGAAGTGATCCTCAATAGCTCTTACGACCGTGGCACTACAGTTTACGGAGCTTAAAATACCGATGTAATTACGTGTAGCTGCACGGCCATCGGCGCGGCGGATACCCATAAAGGTATCCTGTTGAGGGGCTGGAGAGGGTGAATGGCAATCTTCACCCCAGGCATAGTCGCGTTCAAAGTCACCCATTCCCAAATTATGCATGTGGATGTGTTCGCCAGGCTTAATGGGCTGAGTTGCGAAGCCAATAATTTGCCCATAACGTCTGACCGCATCGCCAACCTTCAGTGCATGCAGGGCGATTTTATGCCCTGCGGGAATATCACTGAGTACAGTAATGTGCTCTTCTTCAAGCCGGGTGCCTGCGGGGACAGCCTGCCTTGCGATAACCACATCATCTTTGGGATTCAATTTTAATACAGGGTTGATGTTCATTATCTTTGCTCTCATGCTGGTTTATACCGTAATACGGGATAAAATATTTTTAACCTGTTCTCTTTTTTCTTCATTTAACGGTAATGCTGGCGGGACAACTGCAGTTGATATATCCACGCCACTTAATTTAATGGCGGTCTTGATAACGGCAAAGAAAGGTTGTTCTAAGGCATATAAAGGTGATAATCCGGCAAGTTGTTGTTGAAGTGCTTTGGCGGTAGCGAGATCGTTCTGCTGAATCGCCTGATAAATTCCGCGTGTAATATGAGGCGCAAAGTTAAATGTTGCCGGAATGCCGCCATGTCCACCGAGTAATAATGTATCAAGTAAATATTCGTCATAGCCGCTAAAAATGATAAAATCTGGGCGGAAACTATGAACCTGATTGATAACTTCCCTGGTGTGGCTAATGTTATCAATTGTATCTTTAATGCCAACGATATTTGGTACTTCGCGGGCAAGGCGAGTGATGACATTTATACCAATATCCTGGCCAGTTAGTTCTGGAAAATTATATAAGAAGACGGGAATGCTTAGCGCTTCAGCAATTCGTTTGTAATGCGTAAAGCGGGCCTCATCGCTGAGTTTTGCATAATAAGGATTGACTACCAGTACTCCTTTTGCGCCCGCGTTTTCAGCATGCCTTCCAAGTTGGATAGTTTCCGCTGTGCTGGCGCAGGCGATACCAATAAGAACAGGAACTCTACCGGCAACATGCTGCAGGCTAAACTCTGCAATTTGCTTTCTTTGTTCGGACGAGAAATGGGAAAATTCGCCGCCACTGCCCAGAATGAGCATTCCGTCGGCACCATTGCTAATCACATGGTCAATCATTACTGCCATTCCAGCGCGATCCAATTCCCCGCTTTCGTCAACGATAGTCGGTACTGGCGGGAAGATGCCCTTAAAAATGTTCAACATTGCCACTCCTTTAGTTCTATATATGGAACTCATGTTCTGTATATTGAAGTTAGTACAGCAAATATCCAAATCGTTCGTCAACGTTTTTTGCAGAACAAATGAACAACTGTGAGATGGATCGGGTTTGTGGGTATAAAATTTAGGTAATAGAGCCCAGTTTGCGTATGTGCAAAAAAGCCGCATTCCTGAGAAAAGTGATTGCGGTATACTGTGCAGAGTCTATGAATAAAAAAGATTAATAGCGCATGAACCAAGACATTACGACCTCTGTTCCCGCATTGGATAAGACAGTAAAAATCTGTAATTATCTTTTTAACTCCCCAGGAGCGACCTTCAGTCAGATTCAGCAGGATCTGGCATTACCAAAAAGCAGCACGTCTTCCCTGCTAAATGCACTGGTTGCGCATCATCTTTTGCGCCTGGAAAAGGGACGTTTCTTTTTGGGCTTGAAGCTGTACGAATGGGGAAATCGTTCGTTGGAACAATTTGATATTCGTAATGCGGCACTTCCTGTTTTGGAAAAACTGCGTCAGCAAACGGACCTGACCTGTCACTTAGGTATATTGGATGAAGTCGCGCCAATTTATCTTATGAAGCTGGAGAATACCCAGCCGATTGGCATTCGGACCTGGGTCGGTAAAAAATTACCGATGCACAGCTCCGGTGTGGGCAAAGCGCTTTGTGCCTGGCTGCCGCAAGATAAAATTGATGAGCTGTTGCCTGATGAAGTGTTGCCACGGTATACCGAAACCACCATTACCAGCAAAAAAGCATTAATGAAGGAATTTGCCAGAATCCGCGAGCAAGGCTGGGTCTTTGATAACGCCGAAGACTCCCCTGGCATCTATTGCATTGCCGCACCGGTTTTTAACCGTAATAAAGACGTGATTGCGGCAATAAGTATCAGCGGCGTTGAACTACAAATGCCAAAAAATTGTATTCCACAATATTCGCAGTGGGTGCGCGAAGCCTGTCAGTCACTCTCGGAAAAATTAGTTTAAGCGGGCGGTATCGTTATTAATGATTTGGATAATGCTGGCCACGTTGGTGGTTGTTTTTGTAGTGGGTTTCCGGGTGCTGACGTCCGGATCACGACGGGCCATTCGCCGTCTGAGTGAGCGACTGAGTATTGATGTAGTACCAGTAGAATCGATGATTGACCAGATGGGAAAAGTACAGGGGGAGGCGTTTTTACAGTACCTGCACCGCCCTGATGAATCGCATCTGCAAAATGCCGCCCAGGTATTGTTAATCTGGCAAATCGTCATTGTTGACGGCAGCGAGCAGAACCTGCTGCAGTGGCACCGCTTGTTGCAAAAATCTCGACTGGCCGCTCCGATCACCGACGCGCAGGTGCGTCTGGCGCTCGGGTTTCTACGTGAAATGGAGCCGGATATGCAGGAGCTTAACGCGTTCCAGATGCGCTATAACGCCTTTTTCCAACCTGAAGATGGCGTGCACTGGCTGCACTGATAGTGATGCCTGATGGCGCTACGCTTATCAGGCCGACAAAAGAGCTCAGCCGTAGGCCGGATAAGGCGACGCCGCCATCCGGCGGTGAGAGTTGTCAAAACGTTAAATACGTCACATTTTTAATGTTACAATGCGTAACTTTTCTACAATAACCCCACGCAGGTAACAAAATGAGTGACGCTGTTGAACAAAAATCCCGCGCTGAGGTAAATACCCGGCCAAACTGGTCGGCGGTATTCGCCGTGGCGTTCTGTGTTGCCTGCCTGATAACCGTTGAGTTTCTGCCCGTTAGCCTGCTGACGCCAATGGCGCAGGATCTGGGCATTTCGGAAGGCGTTGCCGGACAATCAGTGACCGTGACGGCGTTTGTCGCCATGTTCGCCAGCCTGTTTGTGACGCAAATTATCCAGGCGACCGATCGTCGCTATGTGGTGATCCTGTTTTCGGTTCTGCTGACGCTTTCCTGCCTGCTGGTTTCATTTACTAACTCTTTTACGCTCCTGCTGATCGGTCGTGCCTGTCTGGGGCTGGCGCTCGGCGGGTTCTGGGCGATGTCAGCGTCGCTGACCATGCGTCTGGTTCCCGCGCGTACGGTACCGAAAGCGCTGTCGGTGATATTTGGCGCGGTGTCCATCGCGCTGGTGATTGCCGCGCCGTTGGGGAGCTTTTTGGGCGGCATCATCGGCTGGCGCAACGTGTTTAACGCGGCGGCGGTAATGGGCGTGCTGTGCACCATCTGGGTGGTGAGAGCGCTGCCTTCGCTGCCGGGCGAACCTGCGCATCACAAGCAAAATATGTTCAGCCTGCTGCAGCGCCCCGGAGTAATGGCCGGGATGATTGCCATCTTCATGTCCTTCGCCGGGCAGTTCGCCTTCTTTACCTATATTCGCCCTGTCTATATGAATCTGGCGGGCTTTGATGTTGATGGCCTGACGCTGGTGCTGTTGAGTTTTGGTATCGCCAGCTTTGTCGGGACGTCGTTCTCTTCGGTGATTCTGAAGCGCTCGGTCAAACTGGCCCTGGCCGGTGCGCCATTGGTGCTGGCGCTCAGCGCGCTGGTCCTGATTCTGTGGGGTAGCGATAAAGTGGTGGCCGCGGGCATTGCGATAATCTGGGGGCTGGCGTTTGCGCTGGTACCGGTTGGTTGGTCGACGTGGATCACCCGCTCGCTTGCCGATCAGGCAGAAAAAGCTGGATCCGTCCAGGTCGCCGTGATCCAGCTTGCCAATACCTGCGGGGCTGCGGTGGGAGGCTATGCGCTCGATAACCTCGGACTGCTGTCGCCCCTGATGCTCTCGGGCAGCCTGATGCTGCTGACAGCGCTTCTGGTGGCAGCGAAAGTTCGCATAAAAAATATGCAATAATCTCAGCCGGATGGCGCTGCGCTTATCCGGCCTACAGGCTCTAACCGTAGGCCGAATAAGGCGTTAACGCCGCATCCGGCAATTCACGACTCACTAATCAGAACCACGCTTCCCACATTGCGCCAAGGTTGAAGTCGTCCAGCGTTTCGTCTGACGTACCGTTGACGCGCGCAGTACGGTCGTTGTCCACCTTGCCGCCGGTGACGTAGAAGCGCAGCATCGGGCGGAACTCCGGTCCCATCGCAATTGACATGTTCTGCGACAAGGTCAGCTTCCAGCCGTGGTTATCCCCGCCGTTGTCGTAATCAACACGCTGATAGCCCGCTTCCAGCCAGGTGGAATGAACATCGTTCCAGAAGTACATTGGACGCACAATCGCGCCGTAGTTCTTACGGTTATCGCTCTTATCGGCGCTGTTGTCGTAATCATGGAACGCTAACAGATATTCTACCTGCGCCTGACGGGTAAACTTATGGCTTCCCTCGAAGCTGGCATAAACCGTGGTCAGATCGTCAGTTTTGTTATAGACGCTGTTGTCGGAATTATCAGAATAACGGGCAATCACTTTGTTCACGCCGCTGTCGTTGGTGTGGCTCAGCACGAATGCGCCCTGCCAGGCTTTCAGGCGGTCATCGCTCTCGACGGCTTTAGAGTCAAAACCGTAGTTGGCGTAGATCTCCAGATCCAGCGGGCCGACCTTCATGTTGTGAATTTTCGACGTCACGGCGTAGTTGCCCTTATCGCCGGTGCCGGAACCGCCGGTACAGGTAATGCGTGACGGGTTGGCTTCGTCCTCCATCACTTCCGGGCTGCACGATTCAACCGCGGCGACGGTCGCGACGTCAAACTGTACGCCGCCGATGTCGAAGTTCTTCACCCCGGCACCCTGGCCGTCGTGGTTCATCCAGAAGTAGTCGTTGATCCCCTGTTGTGGACGCTGGTGGAAATCGCGACCTGCCCAGATATAGGCGTTAGGATTGGATTCCAGCACGTTGGTTACGCCCGCATAGGCTTTTTTGAGGTTAACTTCATCGCCCCAATGGTCGATCATCACGTTGATGTCCCAGATTGCGCCGTTGTCGCTTTTGAACGCTTTGGAGAGCTGGAACTCGCCGCCATTGCCTTCGTTGCCGAGACGACCAATGGCGGATGCGCCGTTGTAGGACCCATCGACGCCAACGTATTTCTGATCGCCACTCTGGAAGTGCGCGCCGTAACGCGCATAGCCGCTGAATTTCACACCGAACGGAATAGCCATATCCGGTGATTGCGCCGCGCTTTGCGGTTCGTTAATGACATCGGTTTTTTTCGCGACGGCGGCGTCCATTTTTGCCTGGCGTTCAGCCAGTGCTTTATCGACAGCTTTGGCGACGATGGCGTCGATTTGTTCCTGCGTAAATTCCTGTGCGGAGGCAAAACCTGGGCACAGCGCGGCCACGACCGCCAGAGTGACTGGAAGCTTATTTATCATATTCATGGTTATCTCATCGACACTTTACCCTTCAGATTGCGCGCAGGCTTCTGAATAAGCGTGTGTATTCATTTATTTTAAGATAATAACCATCCCGTCTCGGTTGAATGTGCTATCACCAAAACAAGTTGATTTGTCTGTTTTATTTATGGGTACAGAACTATGTTATTTAATCGTAATGTTTTCTCCGTTGTTGAATGGTTAATTAACAATTAACGCTGATACAGATGAATAATTTCTTCCGACAGTTCGCGGGCTAATAGCGATGTCATTAAGTGGTCCTGCGCATGCACCATAATTAATGTCATAGGTTGCCGGGCTTCCCCGGCATCCTGTTCAATCAATTTGGTTTGCATGTGATGAGCCTGACGCGCATAGCCGTCAGCCTCACGAAGCAGGCTTTTCGCCTCATCAATATTCCCGGCGCGTGCCGCATGCAGCGCTTCGAAGCATAGGCTACGGGACTGCCCGGCATTGACGATAATTTCCATTACTGCTTCTTCTAATGCAATCATGATCTTTTATTCTCAGTCGAAACCATTGTTTTCGGCGGTATGGGCAAACCATTTGCCGCTCTTTTTTACCGTACGTTTTTGCGTAGCTAAATCTAACTGAACAAAACCGTAACGGTTTTTATAGCCATTGAGCCATGACCAATTATCAATAAAGGTCCACATATGGTAGCCAAGACAATTACAGCCTTCGCTTATGCCTTTATGTAGCCATTTAAGATGTTCAGATACAAACTCAATACGATAGCTATCGTTTATTTGATCTTGCTGAATAAATCGTTGCTCATTTTCAACGCCCATACCGTTTTCTGAAATAAAACAGCGCGGATTACCGTAATTATCACGAAGGTTGGTAATAATATCGTAAATACCCGGCTCATAGATTTCCCAGCCGCGGTAAGGGTTCATTTTACGTCCCGGCATTTCGTAATAATCAAACAGCCACTCCGGCATAAACGGCGCGTTCGGATTGACTGCCGTATCACGGCATTTCACACGACGTGGCTGATAATAGTTAATCCCCAGCAGGTCGATTTTGCCGTCGGCGATCAACTGCGCATCGCCTGGCTGGCAGGCCGGAAGCTGATCGTACTCTTTCAGCAATGCCACCAGATCCGCCGGATATTCCCCTTTCAGTACCGGGTCGAGGAAGCTGCGATTAAACAGCAGATCCGCATGGTGCGCGGCTTTCACATCTGCCGGATGCTGCGATCGCGGATACGAAGGCGTTAAATTCAGCACTACGCCAATTTCACCGTCATGGTTTGCATCACGATACGCCCGCACCGCCGTCGCATGCGCCAGCACGGTATGGTACGCCACAGTGGCGGCACGTTTGAAATCCACCACGTTAGGATAATGGAAGTCATACAGATAGCCGCCTTCAACCGGCACAATCGGCTCGTTAAAGGTGAACCAGTGCTTAACGCGGTTGCCGAACAATTTGAAACACGTCTGCGCGTAGCGGCCAAATGCCTCGACCACTTCACGGCTTTCCCAGCCGCCTTTCTCCTGCATCACCATCGGCATGTCGAAGTGGAACAGGGTGATAAATGGCGTGATGCCTTGCGCCAACAGCTCGTCGATGACGTTGTTATAGAAATCGACAGCTTCAGGATTAACCTCACCCGTACCGTCCGGGATCAGGCGCGACCAGCTCAAAGATGTTCGGAAGCTGTTGTGCTTCAACTGCTTGAGCAGCGCGATGTCCTGCTGCCAGTGCTGATAAAAGGTTGAGGTATTCGCCGGGCCAACCCCCTGATGAAAACGGCCTGGCTGACGTTCGAACCACACATCCCAAGTGGTCTGGCTTTTGCCGCCGTTCAGGCTATCCCCTTCGGTTTGCAGCGCCGAGCAGGCACTGCCCCACCAAAAGTTTTCAGGAAAACGGTATCTCATTGTTCTGACTCCTTGATTCATTATGAGTTGCTACGGGCAGCGTTCGCCACGGAGACGGTATCCTGGGCTTTTTGCTCTTCGGTTTTGATCAAAGAACGCTCGTAAGCACGCAGGAAAGGCAGGTACATCAGCGCCGACATCGCCATACAAATAAAGCACATCACCACCGGGCTTAATGCCCAGTTCGCGGCCCAGGATGCGCCAATTGGCGCTGGGGTAGTCCACGGCGTCAGCGAAACCACCTGTGCCAACCAGCCGAGTTTGGTGGCGGTATAAGCCAACACGGCGTTGACCATCGGGACGCAGACGAACGGGATGAACAGTATCGGGTTCATGATGATTGGCGCACCGAACAGAATAGGCTCATTGATGTTAAAGAAACTAGGCACAATTCCCATTTTTCCGATGGTACGCAGGTGCGCGACGCGGCTGCGCAGCAGTAAAAACGCCAGCGGTAATGTTGAGCCGACGCCGCCAATCAGCAGGTAGTGATCCCAAAAGCCTTGCAGATAGACGTGAGGCAATGCCGCACCTGCCGCCAGCGCGGCCTGGTTGGCTGAAAGGTTGGCCATCCAGAATGGGTTCATGATGCCGGTGACAATCAATGCGCCGTGAATCCCGGCAAACCAGAAAATCTGGCACAGCAGCACGGAAAGTAAAATGGCGGGCAGGGAGTCAGAGGCGGAAACCAGCGGTTCCAGCAAATGCATAATGGCCTGTGGAATGATCATTCCGGTTTGCGCTTCGATAAACAGGTTCAGCGGATGCAGTGTCGCGATCACGACCAGAACCGGGATCAGAATTTCAAATGAACGGGCGACGCCGGTCGGCACTTCCTTCGGCAAACGAATCGTCACGTTGTTCTGCTTGAGCCAGGCGTAAACGCGGGTGGAGTAAATCGCGGTGATGAGCGCAGTAAAAATCCCTTGTCCGGAGAGATACTGCGTCGAGATTTTCCCGTCGGCATAGGGCGCGGCAACCAGCAAAAACGCCATAAATGCCAGCAGACCAGACATTATAGGGTCGAGATTAAACTGGCGGCCAAGGCTGGCCCCAATGCCAACGGAGATGAAGAACGTCATAACACCCATGCTGAGGTTAAACGGCAGCATTAACTGTTCACGGTACGTGGCGGAAAAGTCGAGCCAGCCGCGGGCAAAACTGTTGGTGGTTTCAGCGGAAAACGGCGGAAAGATAAACACCAACATGAAGGAGCCGATGATCATAAACGGCAGCGCCGCCGTAAAACCGTCACGAATGGCAATCACATACTTTTGCTGGCCTAATTTTCCGGCGAGCGGGGTAATGGATTGTTCAATGACGGCAACCATTGACTGATATAACGAACTCATAATGACACCCTTCTAGTGTGCCGCTTCAATTAGCGACAGAGCATAATCCAGCACTTTGTCACCGCGTTGCATACCGTAATCCATCATATCTATGGCTTTTACGGGTATACCCTGGGTGGCAGCCTTTTCTGAGAGCGTGTTAAGCATGTATTTCACCTGGGGCCCGAGCAGCACCACCTGGTAATTTGGAAACTGCGTGTCAAATTCGGCAACTCCGTACGCCTCAATCTGCACAGCCAGCCCACGTGTTTCCGCCTCTTCAACCATTTTTCTAACCAGCAAGCTGGTGGACATCCCTGCAGAGCAGCACAACATAATCCTGACCATAATGAACCATCCTTTAAGTGTAAAAACTTATTGCGAGTCTGATTTGATATCATACGGAAAACGGTTTCCATTCATGGAAAATAGAATTGTGATGACCATCAAGATCTTATTCTTATGAGGCTAATTATTTCGATCTGGCTCACGAAATTAGCTGTTTAAGTCTCTTTTTGAGTCAAAATGGAAAATCGGTTTCCATGAAAAACGGAAACAGCTATACTGCGGATGGCGATTATTTGAGCCAATGTTAAATTCAGGATTAAAGGGCCGGGCGGGTCCTGTCAGGGGAGAATGATGTCTACTATCAACGATGTATCGCGTCTGGCTGGCGTTTCTAAGGCCACGGTGTCACGCGTGTTGAGCGGATCGCGTGGCGTAAAAGAGGCCAGCCGCCTCGCCGTGTTAAAAGCCGTGGATGAACTCAATTATCGTCCGAACGTGATTGCGCAGTCGCTGCTCAGCCAGTCTACGGGCTGTATTGGCGTGATATGCGCGCAGGACAACATCAATCAGACCACGGGCTATCTCTACGCGCTGGAAAAGCATCTTAGTCAGCACCAAAAACATCTGTTGTTACGGTTTGCCAATACCAAAGCGGAAGTGATGAGCGCCCTTGATGAGCTAAGCTGCGGTTTGTGCGATGACGTCCTGATTATCGGCGCGCGTTTCCCGCTAAATATCAACCAGGAGAACGTCATTCTGGTGGATTGCCTGGACTCCGGCGATGACGTCAACAGCATTCAGTTCGATCACGAGTTCGCCACCGAAACCGCCTGTAACTACCTGATAAGCCAGAACCGTCGGCAAATTGCACTCATCCACCCGTACGGCATGGGCTTCTCCGAGCAGGTGCTGTTGGGCTATAAGCACGCGCTGGAAAAAAACTTCCTGCCGTTTAACCGTAACCTGGTGTTTATGGCCGCAACGTCATCGTCGGTGGCTTTGCAGGAGTTGTTGAATAACGCGTCCACGCTCAATTTTAATGCGCTGTTGGTAGCGGATGAGCAGCAGGCTCAGCGGGTGATCCCGCAACTGCAGGCGTTTAATAAATCCGTGCCGGAAGACATTATGGTCTTTAGTCTGGCCGGGTCATTGCACTTGCCGGGTATCCCGACAATTCCGGCCATTGAATATTCAATGGACGCCATGGCGGCTCGAATAGTCAGTTGGCTGAACGAGAAAACCCAGAGTGTGCTGGGTTCGTATGTGCTGCGCGGTGACTTGATTATTCCTCAGCGTTAACGCTATCTCAGTGGCGTAAAGCTCCCCGCTTTACGCCTATAAATCCGGGCATTCCACTTTGCCAAGCGCTTCCCAGTAGTTGTTCTGGTTATTTCTTTGTATTGCCAGAATGGCTTCGCGGATGTGCTGCTGATTACGCGTATCAGCCATAATCGTTTTTTCCCATACCTCATCCGATGGCGACCCTTGCGGGGTGCAAATCTTACGTAAGTCCTTCATAACGGTGTTTTTTTCGTGTACTGCCTGCAGTCCGCCATACGCCGAGTCGGCTTGTACCAGTGCGGGTAGCGTGAAAAGGACGGCAATAATCGGAAAAATGACTCGTTTCATGATAATAATCCTTGTTGTCTATGCGCATCATCTCAAGAGTAAGTGTAGACGGCATACGACTCACTCATCAGCCTGTGTTAATGCCTAAAACTAAATCAGCCAGACGTTGTAGTTTTTCAGGAGGATAGGATGCAAATACAGATTACCGATACGGTTACCGAAGACGATCAAAACGCGCTGCTGGCCGGATTGCGTGCGTACAATCGCCAGTTTCTCAGAACCACCAATTTTGGCGACCTGGCGGTGTACTGGCGCGATGAGCACAATGAAATTCTGGGCGGGTTGATCGGCAAAATTAAAGGCGAATGGCTATGCATTGAGTTTTTATGGATGCATGATTCGCTGCGTAAAGGCGGTTACGGCACAAAATTGATGCAGGCGGCGGAACAAACCGCGCGTGAGAGAGGGTGTCTGCATGCGCTGGTGGATACGATGAGTTTCCAGGCGCTGCCGTTTTATCAGAAAAACGGCTATCAGTTGCAAATGACCCTCGATAACTTCCCGGAAACCGGTGCCGCGCGCCATTATTTGTCGAAAACGTTTTGATGACCGGAAGGTCTGGATGCCGCCTCACTTTCTTGCGCAGCAGAATAGTGTATGTTCTGAACAATCATTTATTTCTTAAGCGGTAAAGAGATGAGACGGATTGAGATAATACTGGGAGAGCTGGAACGGCTGACGCGAGGACTGAATCTTGCCCAACTGGCGCAGGAAACGGCGTTCACCGCGGAGGCCATCGGCTTTAATCTTGGGCTGGCGCGTAACTCGGTCAGTAAAGATCTCAATCAACTCTGGAATGACGGTCTGGCGATTAAAAGTCGCGGACGTCCGGTATTCTTTCTGCATCGTCAGGCGATTGAAACGCTGCTGGGACGCAAACTGGATGAGTCCGAGCGCGAAGTGCAAACCGTTGCCGATCTGTTGCCTGTTCAGGAAGCCCAGGCGACAGACGATCCCTTTTTCGGCCTGATTGGTTACGATCGCAGCCTGCGCGATGCGGTGGAAAAAGGCCGCGCGGCGGTGCTTTATCCCCACGGGCTGCATGTTCTGCTGACCGGTCCTTCCGGCGTGGGCAAAACCTTTTTCGCCGAACTGATGCACCGTTTTGCCTGCGAACGCGCGACGGGAACACCGCCACCGCTGGTCTATTTTAACTGCGCGGAATACGCCCATAACCCGGAGCTGCTCTCTTCACATTTATTTGGCCATCGACAGGGGGCCTTTACCGGCGCAAACGAGAATAAACCGGGGCTGGTCGAGCAGGCTGACGGCGGCTATCTGCTGCTCGATGAAGTGCATCGTCTGCCGTATGAAGGTCAGGAAAAACTGTTCTCAATTCTCGACAAAGGCGAATACCGACCGCTGGGTTCCAGCGCCGTGGCGCGCTCAATTTCGGTCCGTCTGATTTGTGCGACCACCGAACCGGTCAGCTCGGCGCTGCTGCGCACCTTCCAGCGACGTATTCAGGTGTGCATCGATTTACCCGGCATCCGCCAGCGCTCGGTGGAAGAGCAGGTTGAACTTATCGTCGGCTTTTTACAGCGTGAGAGCCGTAAAATCGAACGCACGATAAGCATCGACCGTACCCTGCTGCTCTGGCTGCTGAATAAGCCGCTGGAAGGCAATATTGGTCAGCTCAAGAGCGACATTCAGTTTCTCTGCGCCCAGGCCTGGGCCTCGGGGATGATGGAACACAGCGATACGCTACAGCTGGATAAACGTCTGGCAGAAATGCCGTTTAACGCCACGCCGGAACAACGCCTGCTGGTGGGAGCGCTGTTTGAAGGCAAAGAGCACCTAAGCATCGACGCCCGTACGCTGCCCGCACTGAAAAATTCGCTGGCGACCGGAGCCGAAATTGAAGAGAGCGATCTCTTTTACAGCTTCCTGACCCGGGAATATATCAACCTGCGTAACAGCAACGTACCGCCAGCCGAAACCCTGGCGATACTTAAAAACAAACTCAGCTCGATTTTTGAATACGGCCTCTACAGCCGCGACAGCGTGGCGCATCCCCCGCGCTATGGCGATCAGATAGAAGAACGCGTGACGCTGCTGATCGGCTGCGTTGAGCAAGTGCTTGGTTTCACGCTGCCGGAGAATCTGGTTAACCCGCTGCGCAAGCACTTTCTGGCGCTGATTGGCTACGTGCAGCGCGGGCTTATTCCCCAGCTTTATTCTTCCAGCCTGATCCTCGATCGCTGTAAAGATGAATACGAAAACGCCACGCTGTTATGCCGAAAAATCAACGAACTGCTGCATATTCAGTGCCCGGCGACGGAGGTGGTCTGGCTGTGTCTGTTCCTCAAAGAGTGTCGGCATTACCGCCAACGAATTGACGCCAGCCCGGACTGCGGGGTGATTTTGATTGCCCATGGCGCGACGACCGCCACCAGCCAGGCGCAGTATGTGAATCGCGTGCTGGAGCGCGAGCTGTTCAGCGCTATCGATATGCCTTTCGAGCAGTCGGTGCATGATACGCTGGAAGCCCTGACGCAGATGATCCAGGCCCGGCAATATCGCCGACTGATCCTGATGGTGGATATTGGCTCATTGGTCCATTTTGGCAGCACGATCAGCAAATTATTCCAGATAGACGTTCTGTTGATGCCAAATATTACGCTCACCAGCTTGTTGGAGGTAGGACTGGATTTAAGCTACGAAACCAGTGAGTTACCGCAGCTGGCGGCATTAATGCAGAGCAAAAATATTCCCTGTCAGCTCTGTACGCCGCAGCAGGAAAACTGCGGTAAAGTGCTGGTCATCTCCTGTATTACCGGTATGGGTACGGCGGAAAAAATCAAAAAGGTGCTGGAAGAGAGCTTCGGCGAGCTGATGTCGCAGGACACGCGGATGGTGATACTCGATTACAACGAAGTCCGCAGCCTGGAGCGCGTTCAGCAGGCGATTAACGCCAGCGAGCGTCTGGCGGGGATCGTCGGCACTTTCCAGCCGGGACTGCCGGACATTCCGTTTATCTCGCTCGAGGAGTTGTTCTCTGAGCAGGGACCCGAACTGGTGCTCAGCCTGCTGACGCCGGATCTCTCCAGCAGTGAGCGTCGTCTGGAGATGGAGCGCAGCGCAATGCGTTTCATCAGCGCATTGACCATGGAAAGCATCATTAACCACATTTCGGTGCTTAACCCGCAGCGCATTCTGAAAGAGATGGAAGGTGTGCTGAATCATCTGACCACCGCGCTTTCGCTAAAACCGAGCCGCCAGGTGACACTGCGCTTCCTGATCCACTGCTGCTGTATGGTTGAGCGTATCGTGATTAACCGCAAACCGTTACAGATGGCGTTAGAGAACAAGCCGGATCTTGATATCCGCGCGTTTAGTGTCATTAAATCGGCTTTCCTGCCGATCGAAGAGGCCTATGCCATTCGCTTATCGGACGCGGAATATTTTTATATCTACGAACTGCTGTATAGCTAATCTCTTGTCTGGCGGGGCTTTGCGCCCCGCCAGCATCCACTACTCCCCCGCGTGACACAAATTCTGGCACAGCCTTTGCTCTGTTTACCTATGTCTATGTAATCGAGCCAGGAGGCCATTTTGACTACCACTGAATCCTTGCCCCAGATCCTGCTGCTGACCCATGGCGGCTGGGGGCAACAGCTTTGCAACAGCCTGCGCATGGTGATGGGCGAAATCAAAGGCGTGACCGAAATTGCGTTGATGCCCGTTGATACGCTCGGGGAGTTTTATCAGCGCGTCGAAGTCGTGGTGAAAGCGATGCCGGAAGGCTCACTGATCCTGACCGATTTTATTGGCGGCACCACTTCTAATGTTGCGGCGCGGCTGAGCGCCGATTACCCGGTGGCAGTCATTTCCGGGCTGAATGCCTCTTTGTTACTGGAGGCGCTGGACAAACGCGAGCACGGTCAACTGACCGCCTGTGTGGCCGAACTGGTCGAGGCCGGGCGGAGCAGCTGCCTGGACGTTGTTGCTCACGTACGTCAATTACAACAATCACAATAAGGATTAAACATCATGGCAAACATCGTTTTATGTCGTATCGATAGCCGTCTGATTCATGGCCAGGTTGTGACTAAGTGGGTTGGACAATCTCAGGCAAACCGGATTGCGGTGGTTAGCGATGAGCTGGACGCCGACCCATTTATGAAAAATATCTACCTGATGGCAGCGCCGCCAAATATCAAAGTGGATTGCTTCGGTAACCAGAGTTTTGCCGCCGCATGGAAAGAAAATCAGCTTGGTGACGGCAAGGTCCTGGTGCTGTTCCCCTCTCTAGCGGCGGTCCTGGAGGCGGTCCAGTTGGGTTTTGATGTCTCCACCATTCAGGTCGGTGGGCTGGGCGGTGGGCCAAACCGCAAAGCGGTATTCCAGAACATCACGCTGGATGAAAAAGACGTCGGCATTCTGAGCGACCTGAAAAATCGTGGGATTCAGGTGTTCTTCCAGACTATCCCGGAAGATAAGCCGCAGTCGCTGGACGATATCCTGAAAAAATTCTAATTCTTTGATAACAGGGTACTTAACTATGGATACTTTAGTCTTTGCAAGCCTGATGGGGTTGTATTACTGGTTTGCCCGATTACGCCTTGGCTACACCTTTTCCGCCATGCTGCTACAGCCGGTGGTGATTGCCGTATTCGTTGGCCTGCTGTTAGGCAACATGGAAACGGCGATGATCATCGGCGCAGGTATGCAACTGGTTTACCTCGGCGTGACCTCTACGCCGGGCGGCAACGTCCCGTCGGATCCGGCGCTGGCTGCCTGTATTTCAATTCCTATCGCCGTGAAGGCCGGAATGGACCCGAACCTGGCCATCGCACTGGCGATCCCGTTTGGCGTTATCGGTGTGTTCCTCGACCAGTTGCGTCGTACGTTAAACGCCGCGTGGGTACATATGGCCGACAAGCACGCGGAAACGGCCAACATGGCGGGGATTATGCGCTGTGCGTTCCTCTACCCGGCGTTACTCGGGCTGGTGCTGCGTTTCCCGGTGGTCTTTGCCGCTAACTATTTTGGTCAGGACGTGGTGGAAAGCTTCCTGAAGCTGATGCCGCACTGGCTCACACACTCCTTTGAAATTATGGGCGGCATTCTGCCGGCGCTGGGCTTTGCCATCACCATTATGGTGATCGGTAAAAAGAGCCTGCTGCCGTGGTTTATCGGCGGATTCTTTGCAGTGCTGTACCTGAAGGTGGACATCATGGCGATGGCAATCTTTGGTACCTGCGTGGCCTTCCTGATTAAAGGTCTGGCGAAAAATGAAGGAGCAGCATGATGAGCAGCGATGTAATGCAGCATGAACTGGTGGAGCGTGCACGTGAAAGCGGTACGCTGACCAAAGCAGATATCACCAAAGCCTGGTTTATCTACTGGCTGGGTGCGGAAGTTTCCAGCTCCTATGAGCGTTTGCAAAGCCTGATTTTCTGCGCCTCGATGACACCGATCATCAAAAAACTATACCCGCAAAAAGAGGAGCAGGTGGAAGCGCTGAAACGCCATCTGAACTTCTTCAACTCGGAGCAAACGTTCGGGGCGGTGATTCAGGGGATTTCCATTGCGATGGAGGAGCAGAAAACGCGCGGCGAGCCGATTAGCGACGCTTCGATCACCGGGATTAAAACTGGCTTAATGGGACCACTGGCCGGGATGGGCGACTCCATTATCTGGGCCGCCGTTATGCCGCTGTTAATCGCTATTTTCATCCCGTTCGCCGCCAATGGCAGCGCAATGGGCGGAATTGTACCGTTAATTCTCTATCCTGCTATTACGCTGGCAATCAGCTACGGCATGGTCCACAAAGGTTATACGCTGGGGCGTGACTCGATTATCGGTCTGCTGCAGGGAGGGCGAATTAAGGAGCTTATCTACGGTGCTAACGTGCTGGGTCTGATCATGATGGGCGCGCTTTCTGCGAGTTACGTCAAGATCACCACCCCGCTCAAACTCAGCGCCCTGAAAGGCTCTGAAGTGGTGGTTCAGCAAATTCTCGACTCTATTGCCCCCGGCTTGTTGCCGCTGGCGGCGGTGTTCGCCATTTACTTTTATCTGGTGAAGAAAGGGCCACGTTACACCACGATCCTGCTGTCAATTGTGGCGCTCAGCGTGGTTTGTTCGCTGTTGGGAGTGTTGTAAGCCATGACACAGAATATTTATCAACAACTGGGGCTAAAACAGGTCATTAACGCCTGCGGCAAGATGACGATTCTGGGTGTTTCCAGCGTAGCGCCGGAGGTAATGCAGGCCACCGCGCGGGCGGCCTCATCCTTTGTTGAAATCGATCGGCTGGTGGACCGCACCGGCGAGCTGGTTTCCCGCTATACCGGCGCGGAGGACAGCTATATCACCTCTTGTGCGTCGGCGGGTATTGCTATCTCTGTCGCCGCAGCTATTACCCGCGGCGACCCGGCGCGAGTCTCGCTAATGCCTGATAGCACAGGTATGGCGAATGAAGTGGTCATGCTGCGCGGGCATAACGTTGACTACGGGGCGCCAATCACCAGCGCTATTCGCCTGGGCGGTGGTCGCGTGGTGGAAGCCGGCTCAAGTAATCTTGCGGCCCGCTGGCAGTTGGAGAGCGCGATTACCGATAACACCGCCGCGCTGTTGTACGTGAAATCGCACCATTGCGTGCAGAAGGGCATGTTGAGCATTGCGGATTTTGTGCAGGTCGCGCAGGTTCACAATCTGCCGCTGATTGTTGATGCCGCCGCCGAGGAGGATTTACACGCCTGGGTGGCGAGCGGGGCGGATATGGTGGTCTACAGCGGGGCAAAAGCCTTTAACGCGCCGACCTCCGGGTTTATCACCGGTAAGAAACAGTGGATTGCCGCGTGTAAAGCGCAGCACCACGGGATTGCCCGGGCGATGAAAATCGGCAAAGAGAATATGGTCGGACTGGTGTATGCCCTGGAAAACTATCATCAGGGGCAGGTCGTGGTGACTGCTGAGGAACTCCAGCCCGTGGCACAGGCGATATCAGCGATTCCCGGACTGGACGCCGATATCGAGCAGGACGAAGCCGGACGCGCCATCTGGCGGATTCGGATCCGCGTGAACGCGCAGACGCTGGGGCAGGATGCTTATGCTGTCGAAGCGCAACTTCGCGGGGGCGATATCGCGATTTACGCTCGTCGTTACAACCTTCATCAGGGCGTTTTTAGTCTTGACCCGCGTACGGTCGCAGAAGGGGAAATGGCGTTGATCGTAGCGCGATTAAAGGAGATTGCAGACCATGCAGCACATTAATTTTTATCGGAATAAAGTGGCCATTAACGTGCTGGCGAAGGATATCGCCAATGCCCGGGAAATCTATGATGCCGCTGAAGGCCATGCGGTGATCGGCGTGCTTTCCGCGCAGTTTACTTCAGTTGATGAGGGCGTTCGGGAAGTTAAACGCTGGATGACGGAGGTGCCGTCGATCTCCGTCGGATTGGGGGCTGGCGACCCGGCACAGTATTACAAAGCGGCGATGATAGCCTCAGCGGTTCATCCGGCGCACGTCAACCAGACCTTTACCGGCTGCGGGTTTGCGGCAGGGGCGCTGGCGGCCACGGGCGGCGAACAAACCCATATCAATGCGCTGGTCAGCCCGACGGGCACACCGGGGGAAGTGCTGATCTCGACGGGCGTTTGCAGTAGCCAGGGCACGCCTGCCCGCGTTTCCTGTGATGCAGCGGTACGGATGATGTTGGATTCAGGGGCGCACGCGGCGAAGTTTTTCCCCATGGGGGGAGAGCGGTCGCTGCCTGAGTTGTATGCGCTGGCGACGACCGCTGCGTGCAACGGCATGACGCTGATTGAACCGACGGGCGGGATCGATCTCGATAACTTCGGCATTATCCTGAAAACCTGTCTGGAGGCGGGAGTGCCCCGCGTGATGCCGCATGTTTACAGCTCGATTATCGATCCACAAACGGGTAATACCCGGCCTGAAGATGTCGCCAGGTTAATGGAGATAGTGAAAGAGATGGTGTGACGTTGTTATCGCCGGATGGTGCATAAAAGATGCCTGGTAAGCGTTAGGTTTCACCGGGCATTTTTGCGAACACCATTCCCGGAAAATGAATACATTGCAAAAGTATGTATTTATTCGCCAAAGCGCCTCGCAGATGAAGAGTTTCCCTGATGTTGGTTGCGCTGCTGGCGAGTAAGGTTCCGTCATCTTGTTCTTTTGGTGACGGATCGCCATGAAAAATCCTACAACTTCTACCCCGCATGATGCAGTTTTTAAAAAGTTCTTAAACCATCCAGAAACGGCGAGGGATTTTCTTGATACCTATCTCCCAGCGTCATTGCGTGAACTTTGCGATCTGAACACACTGAAGCCGGAATCCGGGAGTTTTATTGAGGAAGACCTGCGTGTCAGCTATTCCGATGTACTGTGGTCACTAAAAACAAGGACTGGAAAAGGCTATATCTATGCGTTGATTGAACACCAGAGTTCGCCGGATGCGCATATGGCGTTCCGGATGATGCGTTATGCCATTGCCGCGATGCAGAGCCATCTTGATGCCGGAAACAAAACGCTGCCGCTAGTGGTGCCGATACTTTTTTATCATGGCGTTGCTAGCCCGTACCCTTTTTCACTGTGCTGGCTGGATGAGTTTGACGATTCAGAAACTGCGCGGCAGCTTTATGGCGCGGCTTTCCCGCTGGTAGACATCACAGTGGTGTCTGATGACGAGATTATGCAGCATCGGCGCATGGCGCTACTGGAACTTGTCCAAAAGCATATACGTGAGCGCGATTTGATGGTGCTGGTCGATAAACTGGTTGCTCTGCTGATTAAGGGACACGCTAATGACAGTCAGGTAGAAACGCTATTTAATTACCTGGTACAGTCCGGCAGCGCACCGCGTTTTGAAGCGTTTATTCGCGAGGTTGCCAGGCGTGTTCCCAGGCATAAGGAGAAATTAATGACGATTGCAGAATGCTTACGTGAGTCGGGGCGAAGAACAGGATTGCTGGAAGGCAAACTCGAAGGCAAAAAGGATGAAGCGTTGCGGATCGCCCATGCCATGCTTGAGAAGGGCATCGATCGTGAACTGGTGCTGATGATTACCGGGCTTTCCATTGATGAGCTCACGGCACATTCTGACTAATTATCCTTTTTTCCATTATGCTTTTTTCTTCTTGCTGATGCTTTTTCGTTTTTTAAACCGCAGTGGCCTTCCCGCTATAGTCATTTCATTACTCATCAGGCGGTTATTTCAAAAGGATAAAAACGTGAAACTGAAGATACCTCATTTTGCAGCCGGGACGGTGGTATTACTGGCGGGATTATTGCTGGCAGGGTGCGATCAGCAGAGCAACGACGCGAAACATATTAAAGTGGGCGTGATTAACGGCGCAGAGCAGGACGTGGCGGAGGTCGCGAAGAAAGTAGCCAAAGAGAAATACGGCCTGGACGTCGAGCTGGTGGGCTTCAGCGGTTCATTATTACCCAATGATGCCACTAATCATGGTGAACTGGATGCCAACGTCTTCCAGCATCGTCCGTTCCTTGAACAGGATAATAAAGCGCATAACTATAAGCTGGTGGCGGTGGGAAATACCTTTGTTTTTCCAATGGCCGGTTATTCGAAGAAAATCAAAACGGTAGCGGAACTGAAAGACGGCGCAACGATTGCAATACCTAACGATCCGACCAACCTTGGGCGGGCGCTGTTGTTGCTGCAAAAAGAAAAGTTAATCACCCTGAAAGCGGGGACAGGCCTGCTGCCTACGGCACTGGATATTACTGATAATCCACGGCATCTGAATATCATGGAGTTGGAAGGCGCGCAGCTACCACGCGTACTGGACGATCGGAAAGTGGATGTGGCGATTATCAGTACCACTTATATCCAACAAACCGGACTTTCCCCGGTGCATGACAGCGTATTTATCGAAGATAAGAACTCGCCGTATGTGAATATCCTGGTGGCGCGAGAAGACAACAAAGATGCCGAAAACGTGAAAGAATTTCTGCAATCTTATCAATCACCGGAAGTGGCAAAAGCGGCGGGATCCATCTTCAACGGCGGCGCGGTTCCGGGCTGGTAATTAACCCGTTGCCGCGCCGGTTGGGGTTAAACCGCTCTGGCGCGGCGACGTGAGTCCATTGAGATCAGCACTACCGACGAGAGGATCAGCATCGTGCCCAGCCAGTCAGGCAGGGTGAACGTAATGCCTAACAGCAGCAGAGACAACAACGCGCTGCTTAGCGGTTCCGCGCAGCTCAAAATGCTCGCTTTCGGGCCGCCAATCATCTGCGCACCTTTCAGGTACAGGCTAAACGTCAGTGACGTACCGATAACCACCAGATAGAAAAATGCCAGAATCAAACTGCCATTGACGACAAAGTTTGTTCCCTGCCCGGCATAAAACGGCAGCAGGATCATCCCGCCAATTAACATACTCCAGCCAACAACCGGCAGCGTACCGTAGCGCGCGATAAGCGTTGAAGGGTAGGTGGTATAAAACGCGGCGGCAAATGCGGAGGCAATTCCCCAGAACAGCGCGGCAGGTGAGATAGACAGCGATGTCGGGTTACCGTGGGTGACCAACAGGAACGTGCCAATGAGCGAGGTCAGGATCGCGGTTAGCACCAAAATGCCTGGTCGCGCTTTACGTACTACGGAAAACCACGCCACGATGATGGTTGGTGACAAAAATTGCAGTACCGTCGCAGTGGCGGCGTTAGATTTTTCAATAGTTAACAGAAAGGT
Source organism: Citrobacter sp. C5_2 (assembly GCF_014596845.2). Lineage (NCBI taxonomy): Bacteria > Pseudomonadati > Pseudomonadota > Gammaproteobacteria > Enterobacterales > Enterobacteriaceae > Citrobacter > Citrobacter sp. C5_2. Next base: position 61,780 of record NZ_CP115032.1, read on the forward strand.
CAACTGTACGGTAAGCGCGCCTACCACCGAGAAAATCAGCAGGCTAATCGCGTCTTTGCGGTTTTTGATAATGGAGAATACTTTGTCGCCGTGAACGAAAGAGAGCATCAGCAGAATAAGTCCGGCGAAAATCAGACGCGTCATGGTCAGGAACTGAGATGACATCTGACTTTGCTCCATGATGTACTGTGCACAAACGCCCGAACTTCCCCATAATACGGCGGCAATCAGGACGTTCATCATCCCTCTTCTGGTGGAACCCATCTTTCCCTCGGCATGTTGTTTTGTTTTATTTGTGTGCAGGCATCATAGCAGAGATAGCTGCGATTTCTGCCAGCACATCCGCAATCAGCCAGTCATTAAAGATTTTCACTTCCGGACGCATTACCGCATGCTGCGGCGTGACGATGTAGTATGACCACGTCAGCGGCCAACGGGTGTCGGGGTGAAGTTGCACCAGCTGTCCGTCGGTAAGTAACTGCTGAACCAGCGCCCGACGAACGATAGCCACCCCCTGACCGCTGATTGCCGCCAGGATCACCGCAGAGGTGGAGTTAATGTGCAGTCCACTGTCGCGGACGGCCGGGGCATGGGTAGCGTGCAAGACATCATCCCAGGCAGGAAAATGAGCGCCGGGGTGGGGGGTATCGTCGTGGATCAGCTTTTGCGCGGCCAGCCATTCCCCGCAGGCGATTTTATCTACCGGTACAATTCGTGGGCTGCAGACCAGAACGGCTTCTTCATCCATTAACCAGGTTTTATTGACGCCGGGCCAGTCACCTTTGCCGCAGCGTACGCCCAGATCGGCTTCGCCGTGGGCGACATCCATCAGCTTTTCCGTCACATTCAAACGTAATTCGATGTTTTCATGCGTTTGTGAGAAACGATTGAGACGACTCATCAACCAGTTCATGACCAGGACCTGCGACGCGGTAATGATCACCACCGAGCGCGCCCGACGGCCGCGCAGTTTGTTGAGTCCGGATTCCAGGTTATCCAGTCCCAGAGTGATGTCGCGCAATGCGTCCTGTGCTTCGCTGACCAGCGTGAGACGTTCTTTGCCCGTGCGGGTGCGATGTAACAGTGGATGGCCTACCCAATCTTCCAGCGCACGCACCAGTTGACCAACGGCTGCAGGCGTCACGCCCAGTTCCTGCGCCGCGCCGGTGAAGCTGCCATGGCGGGCGGTGGCTTCAAAAGCGTGTAACCATTTTAGCCGATTGAGTGAACGCATCTGCTTTTTTCCATTCTTATTAACTGTTTCCAGTATACGCCAGCGAGATAGATTTTCTTTCTTGAGATGCTATTTCTTCTCAGTCGTCAACTCCTGAGCCGAGTGGCATCTTTAGCGCGTCAACGAATTCTTTAAACGAGGTTAACGATGAGCGCATTCTTTGCCGGAAAGAAATTATTAGTGGTGGGTGGGACCAGTGGGATGGGGTTCGAAACGGCGAAACTGATCCTCCAGGGCGGCGGTAGCGTGGTGCTGGTAGGCAACCGCGCCGAGAAAGCGGAACGGGCCCGTCAGGCGTTGGCGGAGCTGGGTGACGTCTCCGTCATTGTGGCAGATCTGATGTCGGAAGCGGGGGTTAGGCAGGTGATGGCAACGGTGAATGCTGATCATAAAGACATCAACCTGTTAGTGAATGCGGCTGGTGTGTTTTTCCCGAAACCTTTTACTGAACATGAAGTTGAAGATTATGAGCTATATATGAGCCTCAATCGGGCGACGTTTTTCATCACCCGCGACGTGGTGCGCAATATGTTAGCAGACAATATAAACGGCGCCATCGTGAATATTGGTTCAATGTGGGCACAACAAGCGGTGGGCGCGACACCTTCATCGGCCTATTCGATGGCCAAAGCGGGTCTGCATGCTTTAACCAAAAATCTGGCTATTGAGCTGGGTGCGCATGGGATTCGCGTGAACGCCGTTTCGCCAGCGGTCGTGCATACCCCCATCTATGAAGGGTTTATCCCGAAAGAAGATGTACAAGGTGTGTTGAGCAGCTTTGACAGTTTCCACCCGATCGGTCGGGTCGGTAAGCCGCTTGACGTTGCCGAAACCGTCGCGTTCCTGCTGTCCGACAAGGCGGGTTGGGTGACTGGCGCTGTCTGGGATGTCGATGGCGGTGTTATGGCTGGACGTAATCGCTGACAGGGGCTGATGCTGCGCATTACAAAACGCCTGCTTATACGAAACAGGCGTTTGTGCAAGATCGGAAAAGTTAAGCGCGCTGAGAGTCCAGCAGCTCGTTATTTTTCACAACATCCTGGGCTTTGGTATAGCTTTCAATCAGTAACTGATAAGCCGGGAAGATTTTGGTATAGACTTCAGCCCATTCCGCTGCGTCTTCCCGATTCCAGGTTTTCTGCAGTTCAGACGCAACCGCGGCAGTATCCATCGGCACGACACCAGCCTGTACGACGCGGGCCATGGTGATCTCCTGCGCCATTTTGCTGTAGGTACCGGAAGCATCGATGACGGCAAAGACTTTATAACCTTCTGCTACCGCGCTGATGGCCGGGAATGCCATGCATACACTGGTGATGGTACCAGCAATAATCAGCGTCTTACGGCCTGTCGCTTTTACCGCTGCAACAAACTCTTTGTTATCCCAGGCGTTAATTTCACCTTTGCGTGCGACATAATGTGCGTGAGGCGCGTTCTCATGAATTTCCGGAATAAGCGGACCGTTTGGCCCCTGCGGCACAGAGGCGGTGGTAATCACCGGCATTTTGCATAAGGTGGCGATTTTTGCCAGAGCCGTAGCTCTTGCACGCAGTTCAGTCATTGGCATATCGCCAACGGTCTGGAACAGGCCGCTTTGATGATCGATAAGCAACATAACTGCGTCATTGACATCAATCACTGGGCGTTGGCCATTAAAATTAGCGGGTGTAGACATGATCCATTCCTTGTTGTTGCTTTTTGCAGGCTATCTGGTAATGACTCCAACTTATTGATAGTGTTTTATGTTCAGATAATGCCCGATGACTTTGTCATGCAGCTCCACCGATTTTGAGAACGACAGCGACTTCCGTCCCAGCCGTGCCAGGTGCTGCCTCAGATTCAGGTTATGCCGCTCAATTCGCTGCGTATATCGCTTGCTGATTACGTGCAGCTTTCCCTTCAGGCGGGATTCATACAGCGGCCAGCCATCCGTCATCCATATCACCACGTCAAAGGGTGACAGCAGGCTCATAAGACGCCCCAGCGTCGCCATAGTGCGTTCACCGAATACGTGCGCAACAACCGTCTTCCGGAGCCTGTCATACGCGTAAAACAGCCAGCGCTGGCGCGATTTAGCCCCGACGTATCCCCACTGTTCGTCCATTTCCGCGCAGACGATGACGTCACTGCCCGGCTGTATGCGCGAGGTTACCGACTGCGGCCTGAGTTTTTTAAATGGCGGAAAATCGTGTTGAGGCCAACGCCCATAATGCGGGCGGTTGCCCGGCATCCAACGCCATTCATGGCCATATCAATGATTTTCTGGTGCGTACCGGGTTGAGAAGCGGTGTAAGTGAACTGCAGTTGCCATGTTTTACGGCAGTGAGAGCAGAGATAGCGCTGATGTCCGGCGGTGCTTTTGCCGTTACGCACCACCCCGTCAGTAGCTGAACAGGAGGGACAGCTGATAGAAACAGAAGCCACTGGAGCACCTCAAAAACACCATCATACACTAAATCAGTAAGTTGGCAGCATCACCGCAATTATGTGCTTAGTGCATCTAACGCTTGAGTTAAGCCGCGCCGCGAAGCGGCGTCGGCTTGAACGAATTGTTAGACATTATTTGCCGACTACCTTGGTGATCTCGCCTTTCACGTAGTGAACAAATTCTTCCAACTGATCTGCGCGCGAGGCCAAGCGATCTTCTTCTTGTCCAAGATAAGCCTGTCTAGCTTCAAGTATGACGGGCTGATACTGGGCCGGCAGGCGCTCCATTGCCCAGTCGGCAGCGACATCCTTCGGCGCGATTTTGCCGGTTACTGCGCTGTACCAAATGCGGGACAACGTAAGCACTACATTTCGCTCATCGCCAGCCCAGTCGGGCGGCGAGTTCCATAGCGTTAAGGTTTCATTTAGCGCCTCAAATAGATCCTGTTCAGGAACCGGATCAAAGAGTTCCTCCGCCGCTGGACCTACCAAGGCAACGCTATGTTCTCTTGCTTTTGTCAGCAAGATAGCCAGATCAATGTCGATCGTGGCTGGCTCGAAGATACCTGCAAGAATGTCATTGCGCTGCCATTCTCCAAATTGCAGTTCGCGCTTAGCTGGATAACGCCACGGAATGATGTCGTCGTGCACAACAATGGTGACTTCTACAGCGCGGAGAATCTCGCTCTCTCCAGGGGAAGCCGAAGTTTCCAAAAGGTCGTTGATCAAAGCTCGCCGCGTTGTTTCATCAAGCCTTACGGTCACCGTAACCAGCAAATCAATATCACTGTGTGGCTTCAGGCCGCCATCCACTGCGGAGCCGTACAAATGTACGGCCAGCAACGTCGGTTCGAGATGGCGCTCGATGACGCCAACTACCTCTGATAGTTGAGTCGATACTTCGGCGATCACCACTTCCCTCATGATGTTTAACGTTTGAAATAAGGGGCGCCGAGCGCCAGCGAGGGGAGCCAAAAGCTTGCTTTTGGCCGTCCCGACTTGATTGAAGGGTTGGGCGATTTTGCCATTAGATTTTTTATAAATTTAGTGTGTTTAGAATGGTGATCGCATTTTTCTTGGCTTTTATGCTTGATGTTAAATTCGACCCCAAGTTTCCTGTAAGTGCGGACACAAAAACATATTTATGTCCTGATTTGCTTATAATAAACCCTTCAAACCATCCGTTTTGTAAGGTTCTATTTGCTGTGAATCCTGCACCAGTTTTCCCATACAGTTTTGTACTATTATCCAGATCTTGTAGATACATGTTCTCTATGGTGTTTTCTATGGCTGAGTTTTTAACTGGGAGATTGTGATTAATAATTTTACGCAGGAATTGAATTTGTTCTTCTGGTGAAATTTTTAAGCTACTTTCGAGCCATGCTTCTGTTAATCCGTTGTTTCTTTCTTTATCTCCAGAGAAGTCTTGATTTCCATAATCAAAATCTTTGAGATAATTCTTGATTTTATTTAATCCAATTTTTTGGGTTATTTCTTGCGAAACCCAAACAACAGAAAATTGCATCCACGTCTTTGGTGTATGATTGCTGTTCCAGATCTCCATTCCTTTGGGGGTTTTATCCCATTTGAATATGGTTTTCTGATCTATTATTTCCGCATCAAATGCCATAAGTGATAATGCGATCTTGAAAGTTGAATCTGGTGCCATTTGCGTTGCACACTTTGCTTTATTGAATTGAGCAATTTCAGCGTTTGTGGATGCATCGTAAAGTAAAAAACAACCTTCAGTTCCTTCAAATAATGGAGATGCAACAGTAGAGATATCTGTTGATGCACTGGCGCTGCTGTAGATAATATTTGCAATTATTAAAAAAATAGCGAAGTTGATATGTATTGTGTTTTTCATAATAAGTATTGGTTTGGTAAAGGGCTTAATTTTAACGGCTAACAATTAATGAGGCTCCGGGTTCGCCCAACTTTGTTTTAGGGCGACTGCCCTGCTGCGTAACATCGTTGCTGCTCCATAACATCAAACATCGACCCACGGCGTAACGCGCTTGCTGCTTGGATGCCCGAGGCATAGACTGTACCCCAAAAAAACAGTCATAACAAGCCATGAAAACCGCCACTGCGCCGTTACCACCGCTGCGTTCGGTCAAGGTTCTGGACCAGTTGCGTGAGCGCATACGCTACTTGCATTACAGCTTACGAACCGAACAGGCTTATGTCCACTGGGTTCGTGCCTTCATCCGTTTCCACGGTGTGCGTCACCCGGCAACCTTGGGCAGCAGCGAAGTCGAGGCATTTCTGTCCTGGCTGGCGAACGAGCGCAAGGTTTCGGTCTCCACGCATCGTCAGGCATTGGCGGCCTTGCTGTTCTTCTACGGCAAGGTGCTGTGCACGGATCTGCCCTGGCTTCAGGAGATCGGAAGACCTCGGCCGTCGCGGCGCTTGCCGGTGGTGCTGACCCCGGATGAAGTGGTTCGCATCCTCGGTTTTCTGGAAGGCGAGCATCGTTTGTTCGCCCAGCTTCTGTATGGAACGGGCATGCGGATCAGTGAGGGTTTGCAACTGCGGGTCAAGGATCTGGATTTCGATCACGGCACGATCATCGTGCGGGAGGGCAAGGGCTCCAAGGATCGGGCCTTGATGTTACCCGAGAGCTTGGCACCCAGCCTGCGCGAGCAGCTGTCGCGTGCACGGGCATGGTGGCTGAAGGACCAGGCCGAGGGCCGCAGCGGCGTTGCGCTTCCCGACGCCCTTGAGCGGAAGTATCCGCGCGCCGGGCATTCCTGGCCGTGGTTCTGGGTTTTTGCGCAGCACACGCATTCGACCGATCCACGGAGCGGTGTCGTGCGTCGCCATCACATGTATGACCAGACCTTTCAGCGCGCCTTCAAACGTGCCGTAGAACAAGCAGGCATCACGAAGCCCGCCACACCGCACACCCTCCGCCACTCGTTCGCGACGGCCTTGCTCCGCAGCGGTTACGACATTCGAACCGTGCAGGATCTGCTCGGCCATTCCGACGTCTCTACGACGATGATTTACACGCATGTGCTGAAAGTTGGCGGTGCCGGAGTGCGCTCACCGCTTGATGCGCTGCCGCCCCTCACTAGTGAGAGGTAGGGCAGCGCAAGTCAATCCTGGCGGATTCACTACCCCTGCGCGAAGGCCATCGGTGCCGCATCGAACGGCCGGTTGCGGAAAGTCCTCCCTGCGTCCGCTGATGGCCGGCAGCAGCCCGTCGTTGCCTGATGGATCCAACCCCTCCGCTGCTATAGTGCAGTCGGCTTCTGACGTTCAGTGCAGCCGTCTTCTGAAAACGACAATGGAGGTGGTAGCCGAGGGTGTGGAAACACCCGACTGCCTTGCGTGGTTGCGGCAGGCGGGTTGCGACACGGTGCAGGGTTTCCTGTTCGCCAGGCCGATGCCGGCGGCGGCCTTCGTCGGCTTCGTCAACCAATGGAGGAACACCACCATGAACGCCAATGAACCGAGCACCAGTTGCTGCGTGTGCTGCAAGGAAATCCCGCTCGATGCCGCCTTCACGCCGGAAGGGGCCGAGTACGTGGAGCATTTCTGCGGGCTGGAGTGCTATCAGCGCTTCCAGGCGCGGGCCAGCACTGCGACCGAAACCAGCGTCAAACCGGACGCTTGTGATTCGCCGCCGTCAGGTTGAGGCATACCCTAACCTGATGTCAGATGCCATGTGTAAATTGCGTCAGGATAGGATTGAATTTTGAATTTATTGACATATCTCGTTGAAGGTCATAGAGTCTTCCCTGACATTTTGCAGGGAATTCCATGACTGGACAGCGCATTGGGTATATCAGGGTCAGCACCTTCGACCAGAACCCGGAACGGCAACTGGAAGGCGTCAAGGTTGATCGCGCTTTTAGCGACAAGGCATCCGGCAAGGATGTCAAGCGTCCGCAACTGGAAGCGCTGATAAGCTTCGCCCGCACCGGCGACACCGTGGTGGTGCATAGCATGGATCGCCTGGCGCGCAATCTCGATGATTTGCGCCGGATCGTGCAAACGCTGACACAACGCGGCGTGCATATCGAATTCGTCAAGGAACACCTCAGTTTTACTGGCGAAGACTCTCCGATGGCGAACCTGATGCTCTCGGTGATGGGCGCGTTCGCCGAGTTCGAGCGCGCCCTGATCCGCGAGCGTCAGCGCGAGGGTATTGCGCTCGCCAAGCAACGCGGGGCTTACCGTGGCAGGAAGAAATCCCTGTCGTCTGAGCGTATTGCCGAACTGCGCCAACGTGTCGAGGCTGGCGAGCAAAAGACCAAGCTTGCTCGTGAATTCGGAATCAGTCGCGAAACCCTGTATCAATACTTGAGAACGGATCAGTAAATATGCCACGTCGTTCCATCCTGTCCGCCGCCGAGCGGGAAAGCCTGCTGGCGTTGCCGGACTCCAAGGACGACCTGATCCGACATTACACATTCAACGATACCGACCTCTCGATCATCCGACAGCGGCGCGGGCCAGCCAATCGGCTGGGCTTCGCGGTGCAGCTCTGTTACCTGCGCTTTCCCGGCGTCATCCTGGGCGTCGATGAACTACCGTTCCCGCCCTTGTTGAAGCTGGTCGCCGACCAGCTCAAGGTCGGCGTCGAAAGCTGGAACGAGTACGGCCAGCGGGAGCAGACCCGGCGCGAGCACCTGAGCGAGCTGCAAACCGTGTTCGGTTTCCGGCCCTTCACCATGAGCCATTACCGGCAGGCCGTCCAGATGCTGACCGAGCTGGCGATGCAAACCGACAAAGGCATCGTGCTGGCCAGCGCCTTGATCGGGCACCTGCGGCGGCAGTCGGTCATTCTGCCCGCCCTCAACGCCGTCGAGCGGGCGAGTGCCGAGGCGATCACCCGTGCTAACCGGCGCATCTACGACGCCTTGGCCGAACCACTGGCGGACGCGCATCGCCGCCGCCTCGACGATCTGCTCAAGCGCCGGGACAACGGCAAGACGACCTGGTTGGCTTGGTTGCGCCAGTCTCCGGCCAAGCCAAATTCGCGGCATATGCTGGAACACATCGAACGCCTCAAGGCATGGCAGGCACTCGATCTGCCTACCGGCATCGAGCGGCTGGTTCACCAGAACCGCCTGCTCAAGATTGCCCGCGAGGGCGGCCAGATGACACCCGCCGACCTGGCCAAATTCGAGCCGCAACGGCGCTACGCCACTCTCGTGGCGCTGGCCACCGAGGGCATGGCCACCGTCACCGACGAAATCATCGACCTGCACGACCGCATCCTGGGTAAGCTGTTTAACGCTGCCAAGAATAAGCATCAGCAGCAGTTCCAGGCGTCAGGCAAGGCCATCAACGCCAAGGTACGTCTGTACGGGCGCATCGGTCAGGCGCTGATCGACGCCAAGCAATCAGGCCGCGATGCGTTTGCCGCCATCGAGGCCGTCATGTCCTGGGATTCCTTTGCCGAGAGCGTCACCGAGGCGCAGAAGCTCGCGCAACCCGATGACTTCGATTTCCTGCATCGCATCGGCGAGAGCTACGCCACCCTGCGCCGCTATGCACCGGAATTCCTTGCCGTGCTCAAGCTGCGGGCCGCGCCCGCCGCCAAAAACGTGCTTGATGCCATTGAGGTGCTGCGCGGCATGAACACCGACAACGCCCGCAAGCTGCCAGCCGATGCACCGACCGGCTTCATCAAGCCGCGCTGGCAGAAACTGGTGATGACCGACGCCGGCATCGACCGGCGCTACTACGAACTGTGCGCGCTGTCCGAGTTGAAGAACTCCCTGCGCTCGGGCGACATCTGGGTGCAGGGTTCACGCCAGTTCAAGGACTTCGAGGACTACCTGGTACCGCCCGAGAAGTTCACCAGCCTCAAGCAGTCCAGCGAATTGCCGCTGGCCGTGGCCACCGACTGCGAACAATATCTGCATGAGCGGCTGACGCTGCTGGAAGCACAACTTGCCACCGTCAACCGCATGGCGGCAGCCAACGACCTGCCGGATGCCATCATCACCGAGTCGGGCTTGAAGATCACGCCGCTGGATGCGGCGGTGCCCGACACCGCGCAGGCGCTGATAGACCAGACAGCCATGGTCCTGCCGCACGTCAAGATCACCGAACTGCTGCTCGAAGTCGATGAGTGGACGGGCTTCACCCGGCACTTCACGCACTTGAAATCGGGCGATCTGGCCAAGGACAAGAACCTGTTGTTGACCACGATCCTGGCCGACGCGATCAACCTGGGCCTGACCAAGATGGCCGAGTCCTGCCCCGGCACGACCTACGCGAAGCTCGCTTGGCTGCAAGCCTGGCATACCCGCGACGAAACGTACTCGACAGCGTTGGCTGAACTGGTCAACGCTCAGTTTCGGCATCCCTTTGCCGGGCACTGGGGCGATGGCACCACATCATCATCGGACGGACAGAATTTCCGAACCGCTAGCAAGGCAAAGAGCACGGGGCACATCAACCCAAAATATGGCAGCAGCCCAGGACGGACTTTCTACACCCACATCTCCGACCAATACGCGCCATTCCACACCAAGGTGGTCAATGTCGGCCTGCGCGACTCAACCTACGTGCTCGACGGCCTGCTGTACCACGAATCCGACCTGCGGATCGAGGAGCACTACACCGACACGGCGGGCTTCACCGATCACGTCTTCGCCCTGATGCACCTCTTGGGCTTCCGCTTCGCGCCGCGCATCCGCGACCTGGGCGACACCAAGCTCTACATCCCGAAGGGCGATGCCGCCTATGACGCGCTCAAGCCGATGATCGGCGGCACGCTCAACATCAAGCACGTCCGCGCCCATTGGGACGAAATCCTGCGGCTGGCCACCTCGATCAAGCAGGGCACGGTGACGGCCTCGCTGATGCTCAGGAAACTCGGCAGCTACCCGCGCCAGAACGGCTTGGCCGTCGCGCTGCGCGAGTTGGGCCGCATCGAGCGCACGCTGTTCATCCTCGACTGGCTGCAAAGCGTCGAGCTACGCCGCCGCGTGCATGCCGGGCTGAACAAGGGCGAGGCGCGCAATGCGCTGGCCCGTGCCGTGTTCTTCAACCGCCTTGGTGAAATCCGTGACCGCAGTTTCGAGCAGCAGCGCTACCGGGCCAGCGGCCTCAACCTGGTGACGGCGGCCATCGTGCTGTGGAACACGGTCTACCTGGAGCGTGCGGCGCATGCGTTGCGCGGCAATGGTCATGCCGTCGATGACTCGCTATTGCAGTACCTGTCGCCACTCGGCTGGGAGCACATCAACCTGACCGGTGATTACCTATGGCGCAGCAGCGCCAAGATCGGCGCGGGGAAGTTCAGGCCGCTACGGCCTCTGCAACCGGCTTAGCGTGCTTTATTTTCCGTTTTCTGAGACGACCCCTATTATGGCGAAGGTATCATTCAGGAAGCGTTGATGAAGGATTATCTCTGTAAAAAGTTATTCAACCGGCTTTCCGGTACCCTGGTGATCAGAGCGCGCTGCGGCAATAACATTACTGGCCTGGCATGTTGCAATATTCTTTATCCCTCGCCCCGATACAGCGGTCAGCTGCATATTAAAGAGCTGTATGTTTCTCAGTGCGATCGAAATAAGGGCACGGGTAAAGCGATAATGCGCTTTATAGCCCGGCTTGCGCTTGAACAGGAATGCCTTAGCCTTAGCTGGAACGCTGAAAAATCCAACCCCGGCGCTAACCGTTTTTATCAGGCTCTGGGAGGCAGAATAAATGATCATATCGTCAATTATTACCTCCACGGGGAGAGCCTGAGCAAACTGGCCTCAGGCATTTGAGAAGCACACGGTCACACTGCTTCCGGTAGTCAATAAACCGGTAAACCAGCAATAGACATAAGCGGCTATTTAACGACCCTGCCCTGAACCGACGACCGGGTCGAATTTGCTTTCGAATTTCTGCCATTCATCCGCTTATTATCACTTATTCAGGCGTAGCAACCAGGCGTTTAAGGGCACCAATAACTGCCTTAAAAAAATTACGCCCCGCCCTGCCACTCATCGCAGTACTGTTGTAATTCATTAAGCATTCTGCCGACATGGAAGCCATCACAAACGGCATGATGAACCTGAATCGCCAGCGGCATCAGCACCTTGTCGCCTTGCGTATAATATTTGCCCATGGTGAAAACGGGGGCGAAGAAGTTGTCCATATTGGCCACGTTTAAATCAAAACTGGTGAAACTCACCCAGGGATTGGCTGAGACGAAAAACATATTCTCAATAAACCCTTTAGGGAAATAGGCCAGGTTTTCACCGTAACACGCCACATCTTGCGAATATATGTGTAGAAACTGCCGGAAATCGTCGTGGTATTCACTCCAGAGCGATGAAAACGTTTCAGTTTGCTCATGGAAAACGGTGTAACAAGGGTGAACACTATCCCATATCACCAGCTCACCGTCTTTCATTGCCATACGGAATTCCGGATGAGCATTCATCAGGCGGGCAAGAATGTGAATAAAGGCCGGATAAAACTTGTGCTTATTTTTCTTTACGGTCTTTAAAAAGGCCGTAATATCCAGCTGAACGGTCTGGTTATAGGTACATTGAGCAACTGACTGAAATGCCTCAAAATGTTCTTTACGATGCCATTGGGATATATCAACGGTGGTATATCCAGTGATTTTTTTCTCCATTTTAGCTTCCTTAGCTCCTGAAAATCTCGATAACTCAAAAAATACGCCCGGTAGTGATCTTATTTCATTATGGTGAAAGTTGGAACCTCTTACGTGCCGATCAACGTCTCATTTTCGCCAAAAGTTGGCCCAGGGCTTCCCGGTATCAACAGGGACACCAGGATTTATTTATTCTGCGAAGTGATCTTCCGTCACAGGTATTTATTCGGCGCAAAGTGCGTCGGGTGATGCTGCCAACTTACTGATTTAGTGTATGATGGTGTTTTTGAGGTGCTCCAGTGGCTTCTGTTTCTATCAGCTGTCCCTCCTGTTCAGCTACTGACGGGGTGGTGCGTAACGGCAAAAGCACCGCCGGACATCAGCGCTATCTCTGCTCTCACTGCCGTAAAACATGGCAACTGCAGTTCACTTACACCGCTTCTCAACCCGGTACGCACCAGAAAATCATTGATATGGCCATGAATGGCGTTGGATGCCGGGCAACCGCCCGCATTATGGGCGTTGGCCTCAACACGATTTTCCGCCATTTAAAAAACTCAGGCCGCAGTCGGTAACCTCGCGCATACAGCCGGGCAGTGACGTCATCGTCTGCGCGGAAATGGACGAACAGTGGGGATACGTCGGGGCTAAATCGCGCCAGCGCTGGCTGTTTTACGCGTATGACAGGCTCCGGAAGACGGTTGTTGCGCACGTATTCGGTGAACGCACTATGGCGACGCTGGGGCGTCTTATGAGCCTGCTGTCACCCTTTGACGTGGTGATATGGATGACGGATGGCTGGCCGCTGTATGAATCCCGCCTGAAGGGAAAGCTGCACGTAATCAGCAAGCGATATACGCAGCGAATTGAGCGGCATAACCTGAATCTGAGGCAGCACCTGGCACGGCTGGGACGGAAGTCGCTGTCGTTCTCAAAATCGGTGGAGCTGCATGACAAAGTCATCGGGCATTATCTGAACATAAAACACTATCAATAAGTTGGAGTCATTACCGACCACTATTAAGTCATGTAGCTGGTTTTATTTCAATTGAACGTTTTCAAAGTCTAGCTACAGAAGGAAAAATGTTATCGCTATCTTGGTGGGAAAACGAATACGCAGTTCTGCAATGGAAAAATCATGTTTTACATGCGAAAGCTCAACAAGAAGGGCGAGAGTCAATATTTGATTTTTACAAAATTAGTATTGCTCATATTACTCGCGAATATTCATTTAAAAAGGACAAGGATAATGTTTGATGTTCACGTTGTTTTAGATAATCAAATAGGACAATTAGCATTACTAGGAAAAACATTAGGTAATAAAGGTATTGGATTGGAAGGGGGAGGGATATTTACGGTTGGTGATGAATGCCATGCTCATTTTCTTGTTGAACAAGGAAAGGAAGCTAAAATAGCGCTAGAGCAAGCTGGACTGTTAGTACTTGCGATCCGGACACCATTAATTCGTAAGTTAAAACAGGAAAAACCGGGGGAACTTGGCGAAATAGCACGAGTATTGGCGGAGAATAACATTAATATTTTAGTGCAATACAGTGACCATGCTAACCAACTGATATTAATAACGGACAATGATAGTATGGCTGCATCTGTTACGCTCCCTTGGGCAATAAAGTGAACTTGCGATGGCTAATTTAATACGAAAAGAGGTTACCTTTGAGTCCTCAATAGCCGCGATAGGGGCGGCTATGTCTGACATTTCACGAGTTAAAATACTCAGTGCTTTGATGGATGGGCGAGCTTGGACGGCCACTGAGCTAAGTTCTGTGGCGAATATATCAGCTTCAACGGCGAGCAGTCATTTATCTAAATTATTAGATTGCCAGCTAATCACAGTAGTAGCTCAAGGCAAGCATCGTTATTTTCGGCTAGCAGGAAAAGATATTGCTGAATTGATGGAAAGTATGATGGGGATCTCCTTAAACCATGGCGTACATGCCAAAGTTTCCACGCCAGTGCATTTACGAAAAGCACGTACTTGCTATGATCATTTAGCTGGCGAAGTTGCCGTTAAGATCTATGATTCCCTTTGTCAACAGCAATGGATCACTGAAAATGGTTCAATGATCACATTAAGTGGTATTCAATATTTTCATGAAATGGGAATTGACGTTCCTTCCAAACATTCACGTAAAATCTGTTGTGCGTGTTTAGATTGGAGTGAACGCCGTTTCCATTTAGGTGGGTACGTTGGAGCCGCATTATTTTCGCTTTATGAATCTAAAGGGTGGTTAACTCGACATCTTGGTTACCGTGAAGTTACCATCACGGAAAAAGGTTATGCTGCTTTTAAGACCCACTTTCACATTTAAGTTGTTTTTCTAATCCGCATATGATCAATTCAAGGCCGAATAAGAAGGCTGGCTCTGCACCTTGGTGATCAAATAATTCGATAGCTTGTCGTAATAATGGCGGCATACTATCAGTAGTAGGTGTTTCCCTTTCTTCTTTAGCGACTTGATGCTCTTGATCTTCCAATACGCAACCTAAAGTAAAATGCCCCACAGCGCTGAGTGCATATAATGCATTCTCTAGTGAAAAACCTTGTTGGCATAAAAAGGCTAATTGATTTTCGAGAGTTTCATACTGTTTTTCTGTAGGCCGTGTACCTAAATGTACTTTTGCTCCATCGCGATGACTTAGTAAAGCACATCTAAAACTTTTAGCGTTATTACGTAAAAAATCTTGCCAGCTTTCCCCTTCTAAAGGGCAAAAGTGAGTATGGTGCCTATCTAACATCTCAATGGCTAAGGCGTCGAGCAAAGCCCGCTTATTTTTTACATGCCAATACAATGTAGGCTGCTCTACACCTAGCTTCTGGGCGAGTTTACGGGTTGTTAAACCTTCGATTCCGACCTCATTAAGCAGCTCTAATGCGCTGTTAATCACTTTACTTTTATCTAATCTAGACATCATTAATTCCTAATTTTTGTTGACACTCTATCATTGATAGAGTTATTTTACCACTCCCTATCAGTGATAGAGAAAAGTGAAATGAATAGTTCGACAAAGATCGCATTGGTAATTACGTTACTCGATGCCATGGGGATTGGCCTTATCATGCCAGTCTTGCCAACGTTATTACGTGAATTTATTGCTTCGGAAGATATCGCTAACCACTTTGGCGTATTGCTTGCACTTTATGCGTTAATGCAGGTTATCTTTGCTCCTTGGCTTGGAAAAATGTCTGACCGATTTGGTCGGCGCCCAGTGCTGTTGTTGTCATTAATAGGCGCATCGCTGGATTACTTATTGCTGGCTTTTTCAAGTGCGCTTTGGATGCTGTATTTAGGCCGTTTGCTTTCAGGGATCACAGGAGCTACTGGGGCTGTCGCGGCATCGGTCATTGCCGATACCACCTCAGCTTCTCAACGCGTGAAGTGGTTCGGTTGGTTAGGGGCAAGTTTTGGGCTTGGTTTAATAGCGGGGCCTATTATTGGTGGTTTTGCAGGAGAGATTTCACCGCATAGTCCCTTTTTTATCGCTGCGTTGCTAAATATTGTCGCTTTCCTTGTGGTTATGTTTTGGTTCCGTGAAACCAAAAATACACGTGATAATACAGATACCGAAGTAGGGGTTGAGACGCAATCGAATTCGGTATACATCACTTTATTTAAAACGATGCCCATTTTGTTGATTATTTATTTTTCAGCGCAATTGATAGGCCAAATTCCCGCAACGGTGTGGGTGCTATTTACCGAAAATCGTTTTGGATGGAATAGCATGATGGTTGGCTTTTCATTAGCGGGTCTTGGTCTTTTACACTCAGTATTCCAAGCCTTTGTGGCAGGAAGAATAGCCACTAAATGGGGCGAAAAAACGGCAGTACTGCTCGGATTTATTGCAGATAGTAGTGCATTTGTCTTTTTAGCGTTTATATCTGAAGGTTGGTTAGTTTTCCCTGTTTTAATTTTATTGGCTGGTGGTGGGATCGCTTTACCTGCATTACAGGGAGTGATGTCTATCCAAACAAAGAGTCATCAGCAAGGTGCTTTACAGGGATTATTGGTGAGCCTTACCAATGCAACCGGTGTTATTGGCCCATTACTGTTTGCTGTTATTTATAATCATTCACTACCAATTTGGGATGGCTGGATTTGGATTATTGGTTTAGCGTTTTACTGTATTATTATCCTGCTATCGATGACCTTCATGTTAACCCCTCAAGCTCAGGGGAGTAAACAGGAGACAAGTGCTTAGTTATTTCGTCACCAAATGATGTTATTCCGCGAAATATAATGACCCTCTTGATAACCCAAGAGGGCATTTTTTACGATAAAGAAGATTTAGCTTCAAATAAAACCTATCTATTTTATTTATCTTTCAAGCTCAATAAAAAGCCGCGGTAAATAGCAATAAATTGGCCTTTTTTATCGGCAAGCTCTTTTAGGTTTTTCGCATGTATTGCGATATGCATAAACCAGCCATTGAGTAAGTTTTTAAGCACATCATCATCATAAGCTTTAAGTTGGTTCTCTTGGATCAATTTGCTGACAATGGCGTTTACCTTACCAGTAATGTATTCAAGGCTAATTTTTTCAAGTTCATTCCAACCAATGATAGGCATCACTTCTTGGATAGGGATAAGGTTTTTATTATTATCAATAATATAATCAAGATAATGTTCAAATATACTTTCTAAGGCAGACCAACCATTTGTTAAATCAGTTTTTGTTGTGATGTAGGCATCAATCATAATTAATTGCTGCTTATAACAGGCACTGAGTAATTGTTTTTTATTTTTAAAGTGATGATAAAAGGCACCTTTGGTCACCAACGCTTTTCCCGAGATCTCATCTATTGAAACAGCTTGATAGCCTTTTTCAACAAACAATATTCGTGCTGAGTTAACCAGTGATTGATAGGTACTCTTAAAATTTTCTTGTTGATGATTTTTATTTTCCATGATAGATTTAAAATAACATACCGTCAGTATGTTTATGGTATCATGATGATGTGGTCGTGACAATCTTAAGAACATTTAGGTTATTTTATGTATATTGAACAGCATTCTCGCTATCAAAATAAAGCTAATAACATCCAATTAAGATATGATGATAAGCAGTTTCATACAACGGTTATCAAAGATGTTCTATTATGGATTGAACATAATTTAGATCAGTCTTTACTGCTTGATGATGTGGCGAATAAAGCGGGTTATACCAAGTGGTATTTTCAGCGGCTGTTCAAAAAAGTAACAGGGGTCACACTGGCTAGCTATATTCGTGCTCGTCGTTTGACGAAAGCGGCTGTTGAGTTGAGGTTGACGAAAAAAACTATCCTTGAGATCGCATTAAAATATCAATTTGATTCCCAACAATCTTTTACACGTCGATTTAAGTACATTTTTAAGGTTACACCAAGTTATTATCGGCGTAATAAATTATGGGAATTGGAGGCAATGCACTGAGAGATCCCCTCATAATTTCCCCAAAGCGTAACCATGTGTGAATAAATTTTGAGCTAGTAGGGTTGCAGCCACGAGTAAGTCTTCCCTTGTTATTGTGTAGCCAGAATGCCGCAAAACTTCCATGCCTAAGCGAACTGTTGAGAGTACGTTTCGATTTCTGACTGTGTTAGCCTGGAAGTGCTTGTCCCAACCTTGTTTCTGAGCATGAACGCCCGCAAGCCAACATGTTAGTTGAAGCATCAGGGCGATTAGCAGCATGATATCAAAACGCTCTGAGCTGCTCGTTCGGCTATGGCGTAGGCCTAGTCCGTAGGCAGGACTTTTCAAGTCTCGGAAGGTTTCTTCAATCTGCATTCGCTTCGAATAGATATTAACAAGTTGTTTGGGTGTTCGAATTTCAACAGGTAAGTTAGTTGCTAGAACCCATGGCTCCTTTGCCGACGCTGAGTAGATTTTAGGTGACGGGTGGTGACAATGAGTCCGTGTCGAGCGCTGATTTTTTCGGCCTTTAGAGCGAGATTTATACAATAGAATTTGGCATGAGATTGGATTGCTTTTAGTCAGCCTCTTATAGCCTAAAGTCTTTGAGTGACTAGATGACATATCATGTAAGTTGCTGATAGGTTTCCAGTTTTCCGCTCCTAGGTCTGCATATTGTACTTTTCCTCTTACTCGACTTAACCAGTACCAACCCAGCTTCTCAACGGATTTATACCATGGCACTTTAAAGCCAGCATCACTGACAATGAGCGGTGTGGTGTTACTCGGTAGAATGCTCGCAAGGTCGGCTAGAAATTGGTCATGAGCTTTCTTTGAACATTGCTCTGAAAGCGGGAACGCTTTCTCATAAAGAGTAACAGAACGACCGTGTAGTGCGACTGAAGCTCGCAATACCATAAGTCGTTTTTGCTCACGAATATCAGACCAGTCAACAAGTACAATGGGCATCGTATTGCCCGAACAGATAAAGCTAGCATGCCAACGGTATACAGCGAGTCGCTCTTTGTGGAGGTGACGATTACCTAACAATCGGTCGATTCGTTTGATGTTATGTTTTGTTCTCGCTTTGGTTGGCAGGTTACGGCCAAGTTCGGTAAGAGTGAGAGTTTTACAGTCAAGTAATGCGTGGCAAGCCAACGTTAAGCTGTTGAGTCGTTTTAAGTGTAATTCGGGGTAATGACTCCAACTTACTGATAGTGTTTTATGTTCAGATAATGCCCGATGACCTTGTCATGCAGCTCCACCGATTTTGAGAACGACAGTGACTTCCGTCCCAGCCTTGCCAGATGTTGTCTCAGATTCAGGTTATGCCGCTCAATTCGCTGAGTGTAACGCTTGCTGATTACGTGCAGCTTTCCCTTCAGGCGGGATTCATACAGCGGCCAGCCATCCGTCATCCATACCACGACCTCAAAGGCCGACAGCAGGCTTAGAAGACGCTCCAGTGTGGCCAGAGTGCGTTCACCGAATACGTGCGCAACAACCGTCTTCCGGAGCCTGTCATACGCGTAAAACAGCCAGCGCTGGCGCGATTTAGCCCCGACGTATCCCCACTGTTCGTCCATTTCCGCGCAGACGATGACGTCACTGCCCGGCTGTATGCGCGAGGTTACCGACTGCGGCCTGAGTTTTTTAAATGGCGGAAAATCGTGTTGAGGCCAACGCCCATAATGCGGGCGGTTGCCCGGCATCCAACGCCATTCATGGCCATATCAATGATTTTCTGGTGCGTACCGGGTTGAGAAGCGGTGTAAGTGAACTGCAGTTGCCATGTTTTACGGCAGTGAGAGCAGAGATAGCGCTGATGTCCGGCGGTGCTTTTGCCGTTACGCACCACCCCGTCAGTAGCTGAACAGGAGGGACAGCTGATAGAAACAGAAGCCACTGGAGCACCTCAAAAACACCATCATACACTAAATCAGTAAGTTGGCAGCATCACCCATGCAGAGCATGCTTTATCTATGTCCGCTCCTGGCTCGAAGCGGACCGTCGGAAGACCTGCAAGGTCTGCTATGAGCGAACAGCAGAAGTTCGCAACTGTTTACTCGAAGGAGAGTGTAGTATTAACATTACCGCGTATTTATGAATGGGTAAGCGTAAACTGACCGCCGTATGTAGCCATTAAGCCAGTATTGGTAACGTAGGTGCCCACCTTTTCAAACTAGTGGGCACCTGTTATGGAACAAAAACATTATCCGCAGAACCCCGCAGATCATTTTCAAATGAGTTTAAACTTCAAATGGTTAAACTGGCTTTGCAACCAGGAGCCTCTGTTGCCCGTATTGCCCGGGGACACGATATCAATGATAACCTCCTGTTCAAATAGCTCAGACTCTGGCAGAACGAAGGGCGTATATCGCAGCGTCTTCCGGTAACAACCTCTTCTGGCGTTGGCGTTGAATTATTACCTGTAGAGATAACGCCTGATGAGCCGAAAGAACCGATGGCGACTCTTCCCTCGCTTTTATCCACTCCTTCACAGAGCACAGCCAGTGCAAGTTCATGTAAAATGGAGTTCCGTCAGGGCTTCATACTCTGCATCCCTGTCCCGGCTCTCGCCCACCCCGGGCAGGTCAGTGATAACCATGCTGTGACCATGGCCACTCAGACGGAAGCGCTGCACTTCCCGGGTGCCGGCGTGAACATCACTGACCGGGGTGACCTCCCCCTGAAACAGCGCATTACAGAGTGAGGATTTACCGGCCCCGCTTTTACCCATAATGCCAGGCACGGGTTCGTGACTGGTGAGTTTGCGCAGATGTTCCAGGATGTGACGGGAAAGTGAGTAAGGCAGGGAAGAAAGTGGTTTTTCAATTGCCTCAATGGCATCAGACGGATTCATACATGTATTCCCGGTGAAAAAAGACAAAACCCCGCACACCGGAAAGGTGGCGGGGGATTCACGGAGATAATATATGTCTGAAATTATCTGGAATGTCGGTACCTTTTATACTCTTCAACAATCAGGTCATGCAGCATTTCGCCGGTACTGAGTCTTCTGGCCCTCGATAATTCTTTGAGCTGCGCCCTGGTTTCTGCGTCAAGAAAAAACTGTACATTGACTTTATCTTCCTGCATTTTTTTGTACTTGCGCTGTGCCTTGGCCTTATTGAAACTGTTCCTGAAATTTTTTATATCGTCAGGTGAGGTGAGTGGACAGGTAACCCATATGTCAAATGAAAGGTGAATTGCGTGGTAAATATCAGCAGAACCAGGAAAACTGGCCAGTTTTTCCAGTGCAATATTTTTTCCCTTCAAATAATTCCATGTCCATATGCATTCATGTTCGTTCTCCGGGAGGAGGTAACTGAAAGGACTCTTTGATTTAAATGCCCGCATCCATCTGTCTTTGGTCTGGATTATCCACTCATCCCGCAAATTCTTATCAGAAAGAATATCGAGAACTCTGAGTATTTGTCTGAACTGTGTCGATGAGTCCGACGGGAAGGCATTCCCTTCCAGATACTCTTCTTTAAGATACAGTTTATTCTTTTGAAGCAAGTCTGCGCTTATTTTTGCCCTGTTATTCTGGATAAACTGCATCAACAGATACCAGGAAAATAAGCATGCGCGTTCACTGCCCGCGATCCAGGATATTTTTTCCAGGGGGACCAGGAAGGCTAGGGCCTTCAGACGCATACCAGAAATTATTTGTTCAAGTTCAAAATCTGAAAGTGTGATGTTCAGATTTTCTCTGTTTTTTTTTATGTAAGCGATAAAACGTTCCGGGGGATCATAAACATTAAGGGGTAGTACGGAGATATTACGCTCTCCAAGATAATAAGAGTAATACGCATTTGTTCTTTCATTCATAACCTTATCCGACAAAATTTTCTGAACCATCCTCTTTCTCCGTCTGCTTAAAAATTAAACATAATAAGGTGATAATAACATGATAAAAAGAAGTTTATAATGGTATATTAAGGTGGTCAATAAAAAGGCAATCTGCGCGCTGTACAGTCATTCTGACAGGAAATGCAGGAGGAAGGGAAGGTAACCGGCTTCGTTATGCTGACAGGAATACCTGTTATCATGGAAGTGCACTCATGTGGCCGACGTAGCTTAAGAGGATGGAAGAGTGGAGACTGCAGACAGGGGGTATTGAAAGGTAAACATGTTTCGCCCGCCAGCTGCACCGGGGGCCAGCATCACTTTTTTACGTTGTAACCCGGTATGCATTCCGGCTTTGATGATTACAGTCAGAGGGCAGCAGACTGACGTTATTTAACCGGACAGAAAAATTATGGACACTGAAATATCGTCTGTTAATACCTCGTTTGTCGGTGTGGTATTCCCTGTATTACCGGCGTCACCGATAAAGAGAGTTATAAACGCCAGAAAGGTACCTCCTTTATGCCGGGGAACACTTACGGAAAATGAAGTCTGAAAAGGAGCACTATGAAAAGAGACGTGTCCCGTAAATATAACGAATCATCGCAGGATATGCATTATCAGGTGATACCAGAGGGCATTAAACTGTCGTCACGGATAAGAATATACAACATTTCTGATAACAAAACATCATAACGTGTTTCAGATATGTTCCGGCATCAGTCTGACGGATATTATTTCCCGGGAAAACAAACCTGCTACTGTGACGGTTAACTGTATCTGCATAAATTATTTATGATGAAAGAACAGTATTACGGATTCAAATATCATCCTGTTTGCATTCAGGCGGACATTCCCGGATGCCGGAAAGAATATCCTGCAGGCTGAGTGAGTCTCTTCCACAGTGCCGGGATCGCTGTCGCCACGTACATATTGTCACCAGGATGGGTATGTACCGCAGCATGCCATTTCTGGTGAATAACCGCACCTGCACATTCAGTCTGCTGAGAACCTGGCGTGCATCGGGCTGTAAAGAACATCCCTATCCGTGGCTACTCTGGTGGTGTTGCCTGCTCAGCAATGACAGGATGCCCTTAAGACGCCCGTCATGGCTCAGTATGATGACGACGAACACGCTCTGCAGGTGAGCATGGGGGCCGGGAGCATCATCATTTCCGTATTTTGTCACACCTTCCGGAAGCAACCGGCATCAGTTGCGGTTATCGTCAACCGTTGTGCGGTATGCCAGGAGCACGTACTGATCCATCAGATCCGTCAGTGCTGCGCTCTGCCTCTGACGGTTGATGATCCATTCCTCCAGCTCTTTTTCTGATTTCCGTTTCAGGTTCTCTTTCCAGTCTTCAGGGCTGTTTCCGGTCATTAAATCAAGCCAGCAAAGCCAGACCAGTTTGAGGCGCAGTTCCGTGCCACCAAACTGACGGAAGAGGCTGATCAGTTTATTTGCCAGAAAACGCTGCCTCAGACGTTCACATTCAGACAGTAGAATGCCTTCCAGCATCGGATGATGAACCAGCAGATGTTCACTGGTGCATAAGTTCACCACCAGATCATCATCCAGGGGCGGCGTGGCCCGTTTGTCAGAGCCATAAATCAGCCTGTACAGACTCTGGGGCACGATGGCAATCTCCGGTTTTTCACCATTGAATGACACCCACCCGGGCGTCAGATTATGGAAGTAGTGGATATTCGGATGACACACGCCCCAGGATACGGCGTGCCGGGTGAAGCCGGTCAGCCATTTCTGGTAGCTTTCGTGGAGCAGCTCGTAACGGGTCTGATACTGTGGTTTCATTTTTATATTCCTCACGGGGGATAACAGGCAGCAGAGCGCCGCCGGCAGGCCGGAGATTGCGTCTGCTGCGGGTGAACGGATAACGGTCAGAAATTACGGACGGGACTGTGCAATACGCGCCTGCAGCCAGGTTTCCACTTCACTTTTCAGCCAGCGGGAACTGCGGCCCAGTTTGATGGGGGCAGGAAAGGCACCATCCCTGATGAGTTTGTAAAACCATTTATCGGTCAGGCCGGTCAGTTGAGTGATAAATGCCATGTCGACCATCTGGTCATCCATCAGTGAAACTGGGGTATTCATGAAAATGTTCCTCCGGATGTTGTTAATCTCAACCGGCGTTGGTGATGAAAACAACGCACCACCTTCCCCGGCATAACAACCGGGGAAAAACGTAAAAAATAATCGGGAATGTGACCGTCAGGAGATAAACGGGGGGATTGCGGTGGCTGAGCCGTACCGGTACGTCGGGTGATTGTTGCGAAACGATGCTTCCGCACGCGCACGCGATAAAGGAGGGAGGACTTTCGTGAGACAAGGGGAAAACTGGCGTTCTGATAATTGCAGAGTTGTTTTTGAAGGCGGTTGTGGTGCATCAGCCTGTGACCTGTGGGCAGGCGACAGGTATCACTGGTGGGATAAGACTGTCTGATTGGTATTATAAATATATAAGAGAGATCAAACACATGAGATCAAATACATGAGTTCATATATGTGAAATAAACACTGCGAGTACGATCAGTGGGCATGAGAATGCAGTAGCAACAGATTGCGTTGTACCCACAGGGTTATCTCTGATAGCTGGCGTATAACCTGCGTATATAAAACGTACCTGCAACACATGTGAACAGAGTGCATTAAGCATCCGTCTGAGCGGTAAACGTATCCGACCTGGTGAGTGACAGTCTGAGAGACCGGTTAAGTGGTGGCACGGGAGTAATGAGTTTGGGGAGGGCACCAGAATGCCAGGTTGGTGCGGTATGCTGACAGCATCCTGTTAACCGCAGCATAAAGTAATGAGAGGCTAATGGAAGTTAAAACCAAAGAAGACTGGCTGTATCAGCTCCGTCGTTGTTCATCCCGGGAGACACTGGAAAAAGTGATTTCCCACACACGTTATAAACTTACCCCTGCGGAGCTGGAAGCCTTCAACTCTGCGGTCGATCACCGGCTGGCAGAACTGACAATGAACAAGCTTTACGATCGCGTGCCGGCTTCAGTCTGGAAATATGTCATCTGAGCGTTCGGTAATCACAACGGCATCGCGCCAGGTGTTATCCGCTTTGTGATTCTTATTGGCTCTTCTCAGGTTATTAAAAGCTGAATATGTTCCTGTTGTCGGGAACCAGGATAATGTCGGGAACGTTAAGCTGTATAACGACAACAAAGAATTCGAAATCAAAAGGGAATGGTGTACGGAGGTGTGGACGGTAATGGGCCGATTTTCGGGCATTACCGACCTCTGCTGAGGTTTTCTCGTATTTCTGGGGATCCGGTGAGTTACTGTCACTGTCTGGCACAGCAAGCGCAGAGGCGGCGGGGCGCTTTGCTCCGCTGATTCCGGATAATTCCTCCCCTGTAACCTACCGCAACAGTACAAATACACTGACGCCTGAAACGACAGCCAGAATCAGCACAAGCCACAATCCCTGCACACCGTTTTGCGTATCACCATAACGCCTCCTCACAGCCTTACCCGTAACCGGTTTTTTACATTAAAAAAACAACGCCGGGAATTCAATCGTCAGTCCGGAGACGACAGTCGGGTTATCACAGAGTGCCTGAGACAGTGTCCTGCCGGAGGTCACCTCAGGGACTCTGCACATTTTTTACAGCGTGGCTATTCCGTATGAACCATACGGAGATTTAACCATGACCTACAAATACAACCCCTTCTGGCAGCAACGTATTCGTGAGACGGTGCGGCACGCACTGAATGTTCATCCCCGCCTGACGGCATTGCGGGTTGACCTGCGTCTCCCGGATGTACCGGCAGCAACGGACGCAGCTGTGATATCCCGCTTCATCAATGCCCTGAAAGCCCGAATCGACGCTTACCAGAAACGTAAGCATCGGGAAGGTAAACGCGTGCATCCCACAACCCTGCATTACGTCTGGGCCCGGGAGTTTGGGGAGTGCAAAGGTAAAAAACACTATCACCTGCTGCTGCTGGTCAACCGGGATACCTGGTGTCGTGCCGGTGATTACCGCGCTCCGGGGTCACTGGCCGGGATGATTAAACAGGCCTGGTGCAGTGCCCTGGGAGTGGATGCCGGACGTTATGACACGCTGGCACATTTTCCGGCCTGGCCGGCGGTGTGGCTGGAACGCGACGATGATGCTGGTTTACGGGATATGCTGAAGCGTGCTGACTATCTCGCGAAAGAGTACACCAAAGTCAACGGCACCGGTGAGCGCAATTTTGGCTGTAGCCGGAGTTGAGCACGACTGGCGCGCCAATATCCGGCAAACCAAAAGTATGGGTTGTTGTCTGGCAGCAACGATGTATCCACTCGCCCACTGACTGTTTTTTACGTCAGTGTTCCATTGTGTGACAACCACAGTGCTGTAACAGCAACCAGCCTGCTTTACCCAAACTCCAGTCCAGATTTTAACTGAACCGCCATTCACACCCTGACCACGCTGCCCGTACCGGGACGGCTGTTGCCTGCGTGTCGTCTGGCGGCTAAGGAATATGACTATGTACGCAAAATCCTTTATCGCTCTTGATGGCAACGGACGGCTGACGGGCGCCCGTACTGCACAGGACGCACCTTATGCTAACTACACCTGCCACTTGTGTGGCAGTGCACTCAGATACCATCCGCAATACGACACTGAACTTCCCTGGTTTGAACACACTGACGACAGGCTGACAGAGCACGGTCAACAGTGCCCTTATGTCAGGCCGGAGCGCAGAGAAATACAGTTGATTAAACGTCTGCAGCAATTCGTACCGGATGCCTTACCCGTGGTGCGTAAAGCCAGCTGGCACTGCAGACAATGTCGCCACGATTATTTTGGGGAACGCTATTGTACACACTGTCATACAGGGCGCTTCAGTGAGGAGACAGTAACAGGATGAACGGTCTAAAAACGGGGCTGGGGATCACGCCGGGTGAGCACATTATCAGTGCGGCCTCAGCCCTTAGTAGAAATATCAGGCATTGTTTCTGCCTTTCCTGTCGTGGTCGGTTGATTTTGCAGACAGATGCTCAGGGGGCGTGGTTTGAGCATGATTTACATGCCCTGAGCGAGCAACAGAAGGCGGAGTGTGTGGTGCTGAATCCGGAAAAGTCTCACCCTTACATTGAGGATATGGCGATGTTTTTATCGCCATTACCGACCGTGCTGGAGTGGCATTGTGTGATGTGCGGGCAGTTTTTTCATGGGAAGAAGTTCTGTGAGGCCTGTGGTACGGGGATTTATTGCAGAGCGGTATGTACGAAGTCTGTTTACAGCTACCAGCCCGACTTGTTTCTGGACTGCGGAGGTGCGAGTACTTAATCCAAAATTTCCGCTCTGCGCAGGGCGTTCAGAGGTATCGCAACCTGCATTTTATCCGGTGTTTCGCACCAACCCCGTTCGTGACATCACGGTGCGACACCGGATGTCCACCAGCCCTGCTGGCTTACCTGAATAAAACCCGGGAGATTGATTGTGAGTGGTGGGACGAAGTCGCACGGTGGTGTCAATCAACCACACGGGGCGTCGTCTCAGCCTTTGCCTGCCTCAGGAGGGTGAAACCCGGGGGCTGCATTGATTAATATCCTGCTCGATCTGATGAGCGGTACTTCTGAGCTTCTCCCGATACACCGGAATATAACGGTCAGAGAGGCATATTTCGATGCCCCTGTTCTGGATCAGTTGATGATGGATGCCATAGCCAATGTAAGCGCTTTGTGTCACTGGACGAAGCGCGCAGCACCAGAAGCCCCCGGGATGTGGCACGGGGTTCATTGGTGACCTGACAGCGAAGATATACTCAAAGAGCATTCAGTGATTTCGCCTGCGATCGTCGTGAGGTGTGCGATCCGGAAGCCCATTACCTCGCAGGTAATCCCGGGTATCCCGTAGCAGGCCAGCTCTGAAAGCACCGTTCAGCAGATTCCCCCGCATTCGCACAACCTTCATAAATCTCACAGAGGACATTCTGACCATGTTGGCCACAACAAGCCACGACAGCGTATTGCTGCGTGCCAACGCCCTACTGATCGACATGAACTACATCACCAGTTTCACTGGCATAACTGACATGGGCCCAGCATCCGGCCAGCGTGATCTCCGGCACTTTGTTTGCCAGAGTCCGGTAAGCTTTATGTCCGTCAACAACCAGTGTCCCGACCCAGCTCTGAAGCCAGTTTTCAGGATACTCATGGCTACGTCCGGTCCGGCAGTCGAAGCACACAACTGACGGTCCTGTCCTTTCTCCACTGACGTATGCCCACAGATAACAGGAGCAGGATTTACCGCCTTTCTTCGTGTTCAGGATCTTCAGGGTAGTCTCATCTGCATGCACCACCTGACGGCTTATCAACTCGCGATGGAGTAACGCCGCCAGGGGGGATAATGTGGCTCCCGACGCGCCAACCATATCAGCCATCGAACTGACGGGCAGCCCGACATCTGAACGGGCAAAGATCTGTTGCTGGCGATACAGAGGCAGGTGGTCACTGTATTTATTGATGATCACCTGTGCGATGACTGCCGGCTCAACGGCACTTTTCGGGAGGATATGTGCCGGCATTTCACCGCTAAACACCTTCAGGCAACAGGGACAACTGTATTGCGGACGGACATAACGGTTCACCACGAAGTGAGCGGGAATATACTCCAGCTTTTCACTCACCGCATCACGGATATAGTGCAGCAGCTCGTCACATTCAGGGCAATGGTCAGTGTCCGGCTGGATAATTTTTTCCACCCGTGGAAGATGGACCGGTAAGGGTTTGCGTATCGGGCATGAACGGGGCGCTTTTTCGTCTTCTTCAGGGGATTGCGGGAGCAGTTTATCCAGATGTGCGGTGAGCGCGGCGATATCGGCATCAACATCCTCTTCGAACAGGGAGCGTTGCATACCAGCCAGCGTCTCACATTTTTTACCGAAGCGCTGTTGACGAACCAGTTTCAGCATTTCTTCCAGAAGCTGGATGCGCCGGCTTTTCTCCAGTAATTCCCGCTCTTTTTCGGCATTCTCCGACATGACTTTTTGCACCATGGCAAGTGCCATAGCACGCAGTTCAGCTTCATTCAGCCAGACCCATTTCGTCAGGTCATGTCCCTTAACTTGCTGCCAGGCAACACCGGCAATAAGCCAATTAAACTCGTCGGGAGTGAGGTGCTAGGCAACGTCATTTGTACGTGGCCAGCGGAAGCTGCCTTTATGCAGACGACGGGTACACAACCACACCTCGTGTTTATCCCAGCGCAGAACTTTGATACGCGAACGGGCTTTGTTAACAAAGACGAAGGCGGCTCCCTCATGCCATGTCGACCTGAGTGCATCCTGTATATACTGCGTCAGTGTGTCGATGCCCCGGCGCATATCAGCAGGTTTAATCGCGATGAAGACATTATCAGGACTGAGCACATTTGAGCGCCCTGAAGACATCGGTAAGTTGTGACGGCTGACAGCACATCCGTACTCCGCCGGGGAGGAAGAGCGTGACTGGCTCATTCGTGACGGGCTGTGATACATCAGCATGCAGTGGTGGCGCAATATGAACGGGAAGAACGGTCGGTTCATTTGCCCGGCGTTCAGCTTTTGCGACATCCTGCGGCCATTCGCGAAGTGATGTGAAGGGAATATCGTTGAGTTCACAGTATTGCTGGCGTGTAAGACCACTGGCACGCCATGCAGCAACGTGATGTTTTTTCTGGTCAAGCGTCCATCGCATCCTAGTCATTGTTTACTCTCCACCAAAGGAAGTTGTACGAATACCGGAATGCTAATGGACTGAAAATTCTGTGAAGATGACTTCCCCGTAACAGCACCATCATTCCGTGTATTGCTCATCCATTCCAGTCATATCGTTGTATCTCTTGTTGAAAATATTCAATCATTATTTGTGCTGGTGCCGTCATTAGCCTTTTTCGTGGATAAATAAGCCCGTACTGGCTAACGGGTAGTTGATACTTAACAGGAATTGAACACAATATTTCTTTGAATCTTGCTTCCTGTAACCTTGCTCTGGAGAGAACCGTTATATAGTCATCATAGAGAACAAGATTCATAATACAAACTACCGAATCGGTAAATATTGGAGCATATGGTTCATCAGGATGTCCAAAGGGAATAAGACGGGATATATAATGATAGTATCCCATTTGAGTTTCCGGGAATACCCATCTTGCAGTTGCAAGTTCATCAATTGATGTACAGTTCCTTAAAGGATGGTGTTTTCTTGCCACTATAGTGAACGGTGCGTTAAACAATTCAACCGCAATAAAATCTCCAACTGGCATGTCTTTTGTTAATGTACCCATTGCAAAATCCAGAACACCTTCTCTCAGGTAAGGGATAAGGGAAGACAACTGTCCCTCTCTTATCATCACACGCGTTTTCGGATATTTCATCCGGAAGTTATCAAGTACATTATTCAGTATTGTTACGCCAAACAGCGAAGAAATTCCAAAAGCTACTTTTCCTGTGTTATCTATATTTACTTTCGCAACTTCAAGAGCTGCAGTTTCAACCTCTTCAAGAATCATACGTGAATGGATCGAGAATATCTTTCCAGCTTCTGTTAAAACGATACCATCCCTTGTTCGAATCAGAAGGTTACATCCTAATACATTCTCCAATTCTTTTATCGTTCTGCTTAATGCTGGCTGAGATATATTCATTTTACGGGCGGCAGATCTTAAACTTCCGCACAGGACTATTTCATTAAAAAATTTAATTTGTTGAAGTTTAGGCATATGTTTCATTTTTTCGCCTGATAATTTTCTGTTATCACCTCCATCATAATAGTATCCCCGGTTAATTGTTTTTTTTGTTCATGATCAATATTTGAGCAAATCACATAAAGTAAAGATTATCTATCTTTGAAGGAGGTGGATCTCATGTTTAACGTGATAACTGGATGTGTGATTCTGATAATCACAGTTGTGCTTTTGATAAAAAGATACGACACACGAACGACACTAATTGGTGCAGGTCTTCTGCTATGTATAGTTGCCATGTCACCTTTAAACGCATTTTCGGCATTTGCAAGCAGAATGACTGAGTCCGGCCTTATTCAGGCTATTTGTACCAGTATGGGCTTTGCCTGTGTTATGAAATTCACTGGTTGTGATACATGCCTGGTTCATTTTCTAACGAAAGGATTATCTCGTCTTGGTATCTTTCTTATTCCTGCTGCGGTTACCGTCAGTTTTATTATTTGCATCGCGATTCCATCTGCTGCTGGCGCATCAGCTGCTGTTGGTGCAACGTTGATACCATTACTTATTTCAGCACGTATTCATCCTGCAATAGCCGGGGCAGCTATCCTTTCAGGAACTATAGGTGCTTACCTCAATCCCGGTGTTGCACATAATGCATTTATATCTAAAATATCACAAACACCATTAATGGAATTCGTTGTATTCCATACTCCGACTACGATAACATGTGGTGTAATATGTGCTGTTATTCTTACAGTTGTTGCTATTGTAAGAAAAGAAACAAAATGTGATTCTGCAGGAAACATATCAGAACAAACACAGGTTGAGTTCACTGACCGTGGTATCTGTTTTTATCTGAAATCTGTAGCACCATTTCTTCCCATAGCATTACTTATGCTGGCTGAATTTGGTTTTCTTGGAGAGACTAAAATAACCGTTCCAGCCGCAATGATTCTCGGTTGTCTTTATGCCCTGATTGTCAGTAAATCCAATCCCAAAGAATTAGTTTCCAGCTTCTTTGAGGGTATGGGGACATCATATGCAAATATTCTTGGGATCATAATTGCCGCAGCTGTTTTCATTGAAGGTTTAAAATCTGTTGGTATCATTGATGTGTTTATCAGATTTCTTATTGACTCACCAGAATTTGCCCGCTGGGGCGGTACATTGGGGCCATTCCTGATGGGACTTATAACCGGAACAGGGGATGCGACTGCATTCGCATTCAATGAAGTTGTCACACCACATGCGAACAATTTTGGTTACGATACAAATACTCTGGGTGCTGCAGTTATGCTGGCTTCTGCGCTGGGGAGAAACATGTCTCCGTTGGCTGGTGCAACTATTATCTGTGCCGGTCTGGCTGGAGTTAATCCAGTTGAAATTGCAAAACGCACTGCCCCCGGAATGATTGTGACGGTATTGTTTATTGCATTATTATTCCTTTAACAGGAGGCGTATATGTCTGAACTGAATCAGTTACAAAAATGGCGGAGAGAATTTCACCATATTCCGGAAAGTGGGTGGTGCGAATTTATCACAACGTCAAAGATAATTACTATTCTGCGTGGTATGGGATGGCAGGTTATTACGGGGAATAAATACCTGTCAATAGAATATATTATGGGCCGTAATGCAACTGAAGTTGCAGATAGTATAAAACGTGCAGTTGATTCAGGCGTTCCCCATGAATTGCTGGATGAAATGGATGGCTTTACAGGGTGTGTTGCTTTATGGGATACAGGAAAAAATGGAGCTGTCACTGCGTTTCGTTTTGACATTGATTGTGTACAGGTAAGTGAATCAAAATCGAAAGATCATATTCCTGAAAAAATGGGATTTGCATCCATACACTCTGGCTTAATGCATGCATGTGGACATGATGGTCATATATCGATTGGTTTAGGATTGGCACAATGGGTATCTGAAAATAACCATAAGTTATGCGGGAAAATTAAGCTAATTTTTCAGGCTGCAGAAGAAGGCGTTCGCGGTGCAAAACCTATTGCAGAAGGTGGTATTCTTGATGACTGCGACTACTTCCTTTCTGCACATATTGGTATGGGAGTTCCTACAGGAAATGTTGTCGCTTCACCTACAGATTTGTTGTGTACGACAAAAATGGATTTCTTTTTCTATGGTACTCCGGCACATGCTGGTGTAAATCCTCACCTGGGAAATAATGCACTGGCAGCAGCTTGTCACTGTGCAACGCAATTACTTGCCATCCCACGCCATGGTGAAGGTATGTCCCGGATAAATATTGGCACTCTAAACGCAGGTGAAGGAAGGAACATAATCCCGTCTTTTGCAAGGATGCAGCTTGAAGTTCGTGGAGAAACGGAAACAATAAATCAATACATGCGTGAACATGCTCTAAAAATAGCACAAGGTATTTCTTCCATATTTGGTTTACGTTTTGAGTACAAAGTGGTTGGTGAAGCAACGGATTTACATAATGACCCTTTACTTGTCAATCTGATACACTATATAGCACAAGAAGATATGAACATGTCTTTGACAGATAAATCATTTGGGGGCAGTGAAGATGCAACGATCCTTATTCGCCGTGTACAGAAGAGAGGAGGAAAAGCTGCATATATAATACTTGGCAGTGATTTAAAAGCAGGTCATCACGAAGTTGATTTTGATTTTGATGAAAATGTGCTGGATACAGGTGTTGAACTGTTTTCGTTATGTCTGGAGAGATTGAACTCTCCCGGACTAAATAAAATTACAGGGAACGGAAAACTGGAATCTGAATTGTATTGATTGCTGACAGGTACCCTGTCAATCACTCCTGATTTCTTCCTTTAAACACAGTCTCCATTAACCAATAAAGAGACAATGGAGACTGTTATATTCCCAAAAGAGAAAATGGGATTGTAGCGAATTTTAACCAAATAGATAAACACGGCTCAGCATATACTGGTGATATGGGAGTAGGATGATTGTGAAATTGTCCTATCCCAATTTACAGAATGAGGGATTATATACAGATAAAAAAGCCTCATACTCATCACATACTGTTTGTAAACGTAAAGCCAGTGCCGTCTGTAACACCTGATCCTTGCAGCTCTAAATTAGAGCTCCTTCTAAATTAGACGGAGTTCTATTGATGGATAAATCTACAGACTGGCGCACTGGGACCCGCCGGATATTTTCTAATGAATTTAAGCTTCATATGTAAGCGTAAACTGACCGCCGTATGTAGCCATCAGACGAGAATTGGTAACTTAGACGCCCATCTGATATAGACGGACATCTAAGTATGGAATTACAGGACTGGCGAAAAGAACCTCGTAAAAACTATTCGAATGAATTCAAACTTCGTATGGTGGAACTGGCATCACAACCTGGAGCTTGTGTTGCACAGATTGCACGTGAAAATGGCGTCAATGATAATGTTATTTTCAAATGGCTCAGGCTCTGGCAGAACGAAGGGCGTGTTTCGCGGCATCTTCCGGTAACGACCTCTTCTGACACTGGCGTTGAATTATTACCTGTAGAAATAACGCCGGATGAGCAGAAAGAACCTGTGGCGGCCATTGCGCCGTCTTTATCCACTTCCACTCAGACCAGAGTCAGTGCCAGTTCCTGCAAGGTGGAATTCCGTCACGGTAACATGACGCTGGAAAATCCATCGCCAGAGCTGCTCACGGTGTTGATCCGTGAACTGACCGGGAGGGGAAGATGATCTCACTCCCATCAGGTACCCGTATCTGGCTCGTTGCCGGCGTTACCGATATGCGTAAATCCTTCAACGGACTGGGAGAACAGGTACAACATGTGCTGAATGATAATCCCTTCTCCGGTCACCTGTTTATCTTCCGTGGCCGACGGAGTGACACCGTCAAAATTCTTTGGGCTGATGCTGATGGTCTGTGCCTGTTCACCAAACGCCTGGAGGAAGGCCAGTTTATCTGGCCTGCGGTACGTGACGGCAAGGTATCCATTACCCGCTCGCAACTGGCAATGCTCCTCGATAAGCTGGACTGGCGTCAGCCAAAAACATCCCGCCTTAACTCACTGACAATGTTGTAAAAAACTCCTGACCGCATTATAAAAACGGTCATGAGTCAGAAATACCTCATTCGCATTGCAGAACTGGAAAGGTTGCTCTCTGAGCAGGCTGAAGCCCTCCGTCAGAAAGACCAGCAACTGAGTCTGGTTGAAGAGACGGAGGCCTTCCTGCGCTCTGCGCTGGCCCGCGCCGAAGAAAAGATCGAAGAAGATTAGCGGGAAATAGAGCATCTGCGGGCCCAGGTGGAAAAACTGCGCCGGATGCTGTTCGGTACCCGTTCTGAAAAACTGCAGCGTGAAGTTGAACAGGCTGAGGCCCAACTGAAACAACGCGAACAGGAAAGCGATCGTTACAGTGGGCGTGAGGATGACCCGCAGGTTCCCCGCCAGTTGCGACAGTCACGTCATCGTCGTCCGTTACCAGCACATCTTCCCCGTGAAATACACCGCCTGGAGCCTGAAGAAAGTTGTTGCCCGGAGTGTGGCAGTGAGCTGGATTATCTGGGTGAAGTCAGTGCTGAGCAGCTGGAACTGGTGAGCAGCGCCCTGAAAGTGATCCGCACAGAACGGGTAAAAAAAGCCTGTACAAAATGTGACTGTATAGTTGAAGCGCCAGCGCCGTCCCGCCCGATAGAGCGCGGCATCGCGGGCTCCGGATTACTTGCCCGCGTGTTAACGGGAAAATACTGCGAACACCTGCCACTGTATCGTCAGAGTGAAATCTTTGCCCGCCAGGGCGTCGAACTGAGCCGTGCATTATTCTCCAACTGGGTTGACGCGTGCTGCCAGTTAATGACGCCGCTGAATGATGTCCTGTACCGTTACGTGATGAACACCCGCAAGGTTCACACTGACGACACACCGGTAAAGGTACTGGCACCGGGCAGGAAGAAGGAGAAAACAGGATATATCTGGACGTATGTCCGGGATGACAGGAATGCCGGTTCGCCAGAGCCTCCGGCGGTCTGGTTCGCCTACTCACCGGATCATCAGGGTAAACATCCGGAGCAGCACCTTCGTCCCTTCCGGGGTATCCTGCAGGCAGATGCGTTTAATGGTTACGATCGGCTGTTCAGTGCCGAACGTGAAGGCGGCGCGTTGACGGAAGCAGGATGCTGGGCTCATGCGCGACGCAAAATCCACGATGTATATATCAGTACTAAAAGCGCGACGGCGGAAGAAGCACTGAAACTAATCGGTGAACTGTACGCCATCGAGCACGATATACGCGGGTTACCGGTGTCTGAACGCCTGGCGGTCAGGCAAATGCAGAGTAGACCGCTCCTGACTTCCCTGTATAAGCTGATGCAGGAGAAAGAACACACGTTATCGAAAAAATGCCGTCTGAGAGATGCGTTCCGGTATATCAGGAAGCACTGGGCTGCGTTGTGCAACTTCTGTGATGATGGCCTGGCTGAGGTAGATAATAATGCAGCAGAAAGAGCGCTTCGTGCAGTCTGTCTCGGGAAGAAAAATTCTTATGACCTTTGTCAAATATTGAGCCCAAAAAGACCTTACGCAGCTCCGGGAGCTTCGTTATATCGCGGATTAAAGAACCTGAAACAGTCAGACTGTATCTTGGATTTTACAAACTCTTATTCGGGGATTTTAGCCCCATGACGATTTACGCAGTGAGCTGGCCTCTTTCTATATGAACCGCCCCGGAAATCCTGGAGACTAAACTCCCTGAGAAAGAGGTAAACAGGATGACTAAAAATACTCGTTTTTCCCCGAAGTCCGTCATAGGGCGATTCGTATGGTTCTGGAAAGTCAGGGCGAATATGACTCACAGTGGGCGGCAATTTGTTCCATTGCTCCAAAGATTGGCTGTACGCCGGAGACTCTGCGTGTCTGGGTTCGCCAGCATGAGCGGGATACCGGGGGCGGTGATGGAGGGCTCACCACCGCTGAACGTCAGCGTCTGAAAGAGCTGGAGCGTGAAAATCGTGAACTGCGCCGCAGTAACGATATTCTTCGCCAGGCTTCCGCTTATTTTGCGAAGGCGGAGTTCGACCGCCTCTGGAAAAAATGATGCCACTGCTGGATAAGCTGCGTGAGCAGTACGGGGTCGGACCGGTATGCAGCGAACTGCATATTGCCCCGTCAACGTATTACCATTGTCAGCAACAGCGACATCATCCGGATAAACGCAGTGCCCGTGCGCAGCACGATGACTGGCTGAAGAGAGAGATACAGCGCGTATACGATGAAAATCATCAGGTGTACGGTGTGCGTAAAGTCTGGCGTCAGTTGTTACGGGAAGGAATCAGGGTGGCCAGATGTACAGTGGCGCGCCTCATGGCGGTTATGGGACTTGCCGGTGTTCTCCGGGGTAAAAAGGTCCGCACTACCGTCAGCCGGAAAACCGTTGCCACAGGTGACCGCGTAAACCGTCAGTTCGTGGCAGAACGTCCTGACCAGCTGTGGGTGGCTGATTTTACTTACGGTGTGCCCGGAGTTCAGGGCGGGCATGGATGCTTAAATGAACCGCGAGTCTGTCTGGAATATTGAGCCGGTAACTCACGATGAGAAACCCAACAATCCCACCGGGTGTGACGGTGGAGAACCTGAGCGGCAGTGACCTGCGGCATGCCCGCAGGGTGATGTAACCCGCTGACAACGGGGATTGAGGCGAGATCACTAAGCCGAGATGATCCTCAAGGTTAAGTACTGAAAGGCTGAAGAACATGAACCCGTTAATCCGCCTCTGTGGGTTGAAAACGTCACCACGGCCTACGTGATCTGACAGGCCGTGCAGGAGGAACTGGCAGTGATACGTAAGCACTGCCGGTCGAAGGTGTTTTGACATGTATGCGAAACACCGGGGCAGCAGCGTCTATCACGCTTGCGTTGCTGACTTCTGCCAACTTGCGGCAAGCAAGGATAAAGAGTGCGACGGGCAGCCTCCTCAGTATGCCTGAGTCCAGGCAGGTAAACCGGGGAAGGTCAGCGACGGATGTTAAGGGGGCATGGCTCCGATGACGCGCTGGCTGGCGGAGCTTCCGTAGTAGTCCGCGATGGGGAAAGCCCATTACATGGCGAAGGGAAGCAGTTTGAATGTGTTTGCGACGTGAATTAACTGACCTAACGAGGTGAAGACCTTTGATAATCAGCGAAATGCAACGCAAGCTTGCCACATGGGCAGTCACCGATCCGTCCCTACGGATTCAACGGCTGCTGCGTCTGATAACACAACCAGAATGGCTGGCTGAAGCGGCGCGGATCACGCTTTCATCAAAGGGGGCCCATACCCCCGGCGTTGATGGCGTGAACAAAACAATGCTACAGGCCAGACTGGCTGTTGAGCTGCAAATCCTCAGGGATGAATTACTCTCAGGCCACTACCAGCCCTTGCCCGCCAGACGGGTTTACATCCCTAAAAGCAACGGCAAACTGCGACCACTGGGTATCCCCGCGTTGCGGGATCGTATTGTTCAGCGGGCCATGCTGATGGCGATGGAGCCGATATGGGAGAGTGATTTTCATACGCTCTCATATGGCTTCCGGCCTGAGCGCAGTGTCCACCACGCTATCCGCACGGTGAAATTACAGCTCACAGACTGTGGTGAAACCCGGGGACGCTGGGTGATTGAAGGCGACCTGTCCAGTTACTTCGACACCGTACATCATCGACTGCTGATGAAGGCTGTACGCCGCAGGATCAGTGACGCACGTTTCATGACTCTGCTGTGGAAAACCATCAAGGCGGGACATATCGATGTCGGTCTCTTTCGGGCGGCCAGTGAAGGTGTGCCACAGGGCGGTGTTATATCGCCGCTATTATCGAACATCATGCTGAATGAGTTCGATCAATACCTGCATGAGCGCTACCTGAGCGGGAAAGCCAGAAAAGATCGGTGGTACTGGAATAACAGTATCCAACGGGGCCGAAGTACGGCGGTCAGAGAAAACTGGCAGTGGAAACCCGCGGTGGCGTACTGCCGCTATGCCGATGATTTTGTCCTCATCGTCAAAGGCACCAAAGCACAGGCGGAAGCCATCAGGGAGGAGTGTCGGGGTGTGCTCGAAGGCAGTCTGAAACTCAGGCTGAACATGGATAAGACTAAAATCACCCATGTTAATGACGGCTTTATCTTTCTGGGGCACAGGATCATTCGCAAACGCAGTCGTTATGGCGAGATGCGAGTGGTCTCAACGATCCCGCAGGAGAAAGCCAGAAACTTCGCCGCATCGCTGACAGCACTGTTATCAGGCAACTACAGTGAAAGCAAAGTCGATATGGCTGAACAACTCAACCGAAAAATGAAAGGCTGGGCCATGTTCTATCAGTTCGTTGATTTTAAGGCCAAAGTCTTCAGTTATATCGACCGTGTCGTGTTCTGGAAGCTGGCTCACTGGCTGGCCCGCAAATACCGTACAGGTATCGCTTCCCTGATGAGGTGGTGGTGTAAATCACCGAAACCGGGTCAGAGCAAAACGTGGGTTTTATTTGGTAAAACCAATCACGGCAAGCTCAGCGGCGAAATACTGTACCGGTTGGTGGGGCAAGGCAAGAAGCTGTTCCGCTGGCGGCTACCCGAAGGTAATCCCTATCTGAGGACGGAGACCAGAAACACGTATACATCGCGCTTTACAGAAGTGGCAATGGCGTTCGCCAGCATTTAAATGGAGAGCCGGATGCGCTGAAAGGTGCACGTCCGGTTCGGGGAGGAGAGGCAGGGAAATAGTCCGACTACGCCCTGCCTCTTACTCTACTCAGCACATGGCAGGGCTTCGTCTATGTGGCGTTTATCATTGATGTGTTTGCCGGATACATCGTGGGGTGGCGGGTCTCATCGTCTATGGAAACGACATTCGTGCTGGATGCGCTGGAGCAGGCGTTGTGGGCCCGTCGTCCGTCTGGCACCATCCATCACAGCGATAAAGGCTCTCAGTATGTGTCACTGGCCTATACGGAGCGACTAAAAGAAGCCGGATTACTGGCATCAACAGGGAGTACAGGCGACTCGTATGACAACGCGATGGCTGAGAGCATCAATGGTCTTTACAAAGCGGAGGTAATACACCGTAAAAGCTGGAAAAACCGTGCAGAAGTGGAACTGGCCACACTCACGTGGGTGGACTGGTATAACAATCGACGATTGCTGGGAAGGCTGGGCCATACTCCTCCGGCAGAAGCAGAAAAAGCTTATTATGCTTCCATCGGAAACAATGATCTGGCAGCCTGAGTTCACAGATAAAACACTCTCCAGGAAACCCGGGGCGGTTCAGGCCATCCTTTCTCTTCAGCGTATCCATCCGGGCGTGAGCTTCCTGACCGGCTGCACGACGCAGGATGTTCATGGTTTTCTCATCACTGACGATTTTCCCGCTGATCTTGACGCCGGCATTCTGCATCAGGGTGGAAACGCTGTTCCCCCTGCGGTCCCTTCCATACGTTCCGCATCCTGTGCTGCCATCAGCAGGGCAAAGTAGAGAGAGCGTACCTGCG
The DNA here is from genome assembly GCF_014596845.2 of Citrobacter sp. C5_2. Taxonomy (NCBI): domain Bacteria; kingdom Pseudomonadati; phylum Pseudomonadota; class Gammaproteobacteria; order Enterobacterales; family Enterobacteriaceae; genus Citrobacter; species Citrobacter sp. C5_2. Next base: position 101,454 of record NZ_CP115032.1, read on the forward strand.
TTGCCATTGCGGTGATTCGCTCTGTGTAGTAAGCACCAATCTCATCAAGATAGTTGATATAAGGAAACGTCGTTGCGTACTTTTTGACTTCGAGTGCCTCTTCATCCGTCCCGCCAATCCGGTGACCCAGGTCACGGGCGAGGATCATGCTCTGCTGCGTCACCATGATTTTCCCCAGCGCGGATGCGGTATGCGAGGACAGCTCAAGAGCCGGGATCATTGTGATGAGGATACGGTCACTGTGAATACTGTCTCGCAGGTCAATATCACCCGCATCCTGGGCAAAAATGTGGCCGTAGGTTTCGGTAAAGGTGGAGTATGTTTCCGAGAACTGACCGGTCAGGTAGCCGTGCTGTTTGCGCGGTTCTTCGGTCCACATGGCCGGTGTCCTGACATGTGCCATGTCGAAGCCGGGCAGCTTCTGCAGATATTTTTTCAGGGGGGAAAGCGCCTCTTCCGGCCAGCGGGTATCGACGCCGGTCACGTAAAGCGCGGCCATCTTTTCCAGAGGCATGTATTCGCGCAGCAGCTGCATTGACATGCACCTTTTTTCTGCGACGCACAGGTATTTAACACCCGACACCAGAGCCTTGTTCATTGCGATGGCGCGGGACTGCCATTCGCCCCCCTGAACGTTCTGGGGCAGCATCGACTGAAGCGTTTCGGTGACCAGTGTCTCCGTGGCGTAGACAAAGGGATTGAAGGAGTTGGATTCCGGCAGGGATTTGTCGCCGGCATGGAGCAGTTCACTGCGGGAGCGTCCGCCGGTCATATAGTTGATGAACTCCACATCATCTTCACGACCGAAGCGCAGGGCCAGATACCAGATGGTCCTCGCCGTGTCGTTCTGTGCCTTGCCGTCCATCATGGTGAAGCCCCGGGCATGGCAGAGTGAGTTCAGCATCAGGGAGAACAGTGTTTCTGTCTTACCGCCCCCTGTCGTGGAGAAGAACATGATGTGCCGGACCAGGTCCGCCTGGGATAACCAGAGCTCGCGACCGACATCACTGCCACGTTGTGTGCCGAGGAAGAATACTCCCCGTGCTTTACCCGGCCTGATGCGTGTGTAATTCCACGCACCAAGAAAGCGGGCTGTCTCCTCACGGTCTTCGCTGGGGTCGTTACACTTCAGCGTGGCGGGCATTCTCATGGGACAGCGCCAGCGGTGGTTGTTGAAGATGACGCCTGTAAAGAGCATGCCCAGGATACTGAGCGGGGTCAGTAACGGCAGAAAGAGCGGGAGTATCATCATTGCCATGATGGCAGGGCCAAAGAAGTCGGGATTCTGCAGCAGCGAGGTGACGGGGGAGTGCCACGCGCTGCGGCGTATAAACTGCTCGTTGACTTTGTGTTGCATGATTGAATTTCTGGATGAAAATGCAGGAAGCAGGGGACTGAGGAGGCCGAACGTTAGAACGGGATACTGTCGTCATCGTCGCTGAAACTGCCGGACATGGCGGTATTGCCCGGAGATGGCGAATTACCTGAAAACTGTCTGCCCTGTTGTGGTTGTTGAGGCTGTCCCCGGCCACCCTGTGCACTATTCTGCCGGGAGCCCAGCATCTGCATGGTACCGCCGGTATGCACCACCACTTCAGTCGTGTAGCGTTCCTGGCCGGTCTGGTCGGTCCATTTTCGGGTACGCAGCTGACCATCGATGTACACCTGAGCTCCTTTGCGCAGGTATTCACTGGCTACTTCCGCCAGTTTGCCGAACAGCACCACGCGGTGCCATTCGGTTTGTTCCCGCATCTCCCCTGTCTGTTTGTCCCGCCAGGTTTCGGAGGTGGCCAGCGCAATGCTGGCCACAGCGCCGCCGTTTGGCATATAGCGAATATCCGGGTCCTGACCCAGATACCCTATCAGAATAACTTTGTTAATACCTTTAGAGGCCATAAGTTAACTCCAGTATTTGAATTTCTACCTTCGCCCGGTGGATAATTATTGGTTCTGGTTGACATAACGGTAAATATCCATAAGTGTGGGCTTGCGGAATAAATAGTTTGGTTAAAGATAAGGTGGTTTAATACTGCTGAGTATTTTATAGGAGATATGATGTTGTTTTATAAACAAACTAAAAAACATGAAGTTTAATTGATAGGGGGCAATGAAATCTCCTTTTTAAACTCAATTGCTATGTTGGGTTTATGGGGTTGCTATAAACGGTTTTGAATAAACGCTTTACTATTCTCATGAAAACAGTGTTATGTTGTTATTTTAACAACCCCGCATTGTTTTTTGATGGGATGGGTATTAAGACTTTAGAGAAACTTTATAAATAAATATATGTATTCAATAGTGGCGAAAATAATAACCCATCTTATTATTACATTGTGGAAGTGCTCTTTTTTATTATCGCTCATGTTTTACCTTTCTGTTAAAACATATTTTTTCGGATATGTAAAATGGTAAGAGATAGTTAATCTACGTATGCATGGGGGCGTTTCATTGCATGGCGTTATAATCTGGCTTGTATATAAAGGCACTATAAGTTTTACTCTTACAGTGCCTTTATTTGGCCATGATTTACCCTCTACAATAAATTAATCATTACAGGATAGGTTCATATTCCATTCATAAGCCTCAATGCCGTTAATTAGTAGTTGACGACTTTCTCCCTGAGGAATTATCACTTTCAATGTTTCCCATGCAGGGCGATAATCTCCATGAGTGTTTATTCTTAACTCAATTGTAGTGGCTGTGCAGTCCAGCTCCCATTCAAGCCACAGAGCATTACCTTCAGTATATCCCCAAGTTTCGCCATCATCTTCAAACAGAAGTCCGGTGGATTTACCCGTTCCTTTAATTGGGAATAATTTCAATTTACGATGATTATCTTCCGCTTCACTCACGTATGTTATACGTTCACTAAGAGGAATACCTGCACCTGCACGTACTAATAATGGTAGTTTTTCCAGTGGCGCGTCGATTGTTATCCATTGACCACCACAGAACCATTCGCCATTGTAAAAGTCGTACCATCCTGTTTTGTTGTCGGGTAACCATACTCGTCGTTGTCGTTGCCCTGCTTCCACGACACTTGCAACCAGAATATCGCGTCCCAGCATAAAATCATCACATTCTTCAAATGTCTGAACATCGTGCTCATGATCAAGGAAGGTTGGACGTAATATTGGCTCATCATCGGCATGTGCCTGCCACAATAATGTATATAAATAAGGCATAAGACGATAACGTAACTCAATTGCACTACGAATCGCGGGTGTTACTTCCGGATACATCCATGGTTCATTGACAGTATGATCATCATTCCACGAGTGGATCGTAAATCGGGGGTGCATAACACCGTTCTGAACCCAACGAACAAATAATTCTGGATCAGGCTTATCACCAGAAAAACCACCGACATCATGACCAATGTTATACAATCCTGAGAGGCTCATTCCCAGCCCCATGCGGGTGTTGTATCGAAGGGTATCCCAGTTAGTTCGGTTGTCCCCACTCCATGTCTGAACATAACGCTGCAATCCGGCGCATCCAGAGCGGGAAATCAAATATGGTCGTTTGTGCGGTGCAAATTTTTGCTGTGCTTCCATAGATGCTCTGCACATTAAAAGAGGCATTACTGGCCGAATGTGTTTAATGGCGATTTCTTTGCCAAAACCATGACAGCGCGCTTCCCCATCCCATACTTCAAACTCATTGTTATCATTCCAGGTGGAATCAATTCCCATTTCAAGTAGTTGTGTGGTTACACCTTCCTGCCACCATGCGACTGTTTGTGGGTTCGTAAAGTCCAGATGAGAACCCTCATCATCCCAGAAGCTGGAGCGTTCCGGGACGTTGTATTCAGAGTCACGAATAAAGAGCTCTTGTTCTGCTACTTCGTTATAGCGAGGATGATCCTGCAATAAACATGGTTTTATATTAGCGGCCAGGTGTATCCCTGCATTATGAAACTCCTGACTCATCATTTTAGGGTGTGGAACTTTGTCGTAATTCCAGTTGAATACGTAGCGTTTACCATTAATAGAAGTATAACCAGAAGATAGCTGGAAAGAATCACATGGAATAGCATGTTCCTTACAAAGACGAATAAACTGCATCAATTGATTCTGAGCATCCGGTGCATCTGTATAGTGCATCGTGGAACCGCTGTACCCAAGACTCCATTTTGGACCGAAGAGTGTTTTCCCCGTCAAACGAACAAAGGCTTTGGTGATATCAAGTACACATCTGCCAGTGAAAAGATAATAATCAATATCTCCCGCCTCAGCCTGCCAACGGCGGTAAGTTGTATGATAATTATCTATTTCATTACCTAAATCCAGCCAACTATTGCTGAGGTTATCATAAAATAATCCAAAGCTAATATCGCTACGGTGAGTAATTGTAAATGGAATATGTTTATAAAGAGGGTCTGTACTTACTGCATTATATCCCATTGCGTCCAGGTTCCGCATTTCATAGCGTTTTCCTGTGCGTTGCAGATCCCCGGATTTATCACCAAGTCCATAAAAACGCTCGTCATTACGTCGACTTTGATAGTGTGCAACACCATCACCATGAGCGTTTATCAGATAAGCACTGGTAGGGCGATCATTAACAAGTTCCTGCCACTGACCAGCATTATCCTTATAATGCCATTCAAGCCATAAAGGCTTGTGAATAATTACGCGTAATGAACTGGTCGTGATTGTCAGTAATTCATCATTCTGCTCCATGTTCCAGGTCGGCAGTGAAAAACCGCTAATATCTTCGCGATGACGCCCTTCCCACGGGACATCCTTTTCCGGAGCAATGCTCCAGGTTCGGTCCAGCGACAAAACCCCCTTCCGTTTTAATAGAACCCGGAACATATTTTCTTCGAGTATATACAGGCAAAGAGAATGCTGACCATCAACTAATAGCTCTATATGATGGGCTGACTGATTTTGTAGTTTCCAGTTTTTTAATGTTTTCATCTCCACATACTCCCTCAGGTGCGTTTTTTGCGACGTTCTGCAATAAAAGTAACCAGAAAAAAAGCACCAATAAGATCAAAAAATCCCATGGCGATAAATAGCGGGTTAAAGCCTATTTTGTCAGCAGTAACGCCAATAATCAGTGAGAACAAAAAGCTGGCAATCCATGCGGCTGAACCACGCATTCCATTAACAGTGGCCATCTGCCCCTTATCAAAAGATTCAACGACCAGGGCACTTAACATGCAGGAAATTATCTGATGACCAAAACCACCAATGGAGATAAGTACAATAGCAATATATGGATTGTCGATAAAAGCAATCACAGCAAGCGAAACCATTAGAAATGCTCCGCTTACAGAGGACGCAATAACAGAATTTACTCTGCTTAACCCAAACAGACGGGTATAGAGTTTTGTCAGATATCCGCTGGCAATACTTCCTAAATCAGCGCAAAGAAATGGTAACCATGCAAACAGAGCTATTTGTTTAAGGTCCATGCCATATGCTTTTGCAAGATATAATGGCACCCAAAAGCTCATTACAGCCCATGCTGGCTCTGCCATAAATGCAGGGATAGCGATTCCATAAAAGCGTTTATTTTTACTAACTGTTTTTAACGCGGTCAGAAAAGGCATTTTTACCGGAGGAGCTTCGTTATCCTGTCGGATAAAGTTGAGCTCATTTTTACTTAAGTTTGGGTGCTCTTCTGGTGTGTTATAACACGCCCACCAAAGGAAAACCCAAAGAATTGCAAGTGCACCTGTAAACATAAATGCACCCTGCCAACCAAATGACGCATGTGCAAAGTAAATAATTGGTGGTGCAAGCATTGCACCGATAGAAAAACCGACACCCGCCCAGCCAGCAGCAACAGGACGTTCAGATTTTGGAAACCACTCACCTATAATTTTTGCATTTGCAGGTGTCGCAGAAGCCTCAGCACCTCCCATGAAAAAACGAAGCAACGCAAGCTGTATCCAGCTTCCTGCTCCTGCATGCAGAAGACAAGCAATTCCCCATAATGAAGCACAAATCATAAATCCAATCTTGAGCCCAATAACATCAATTAGCCATCCACAAAGTGGCTGAAAAAGGGTATATGCAAGCTGAAATCCACCAACAATCCAGGAGTATTGTTCAGTTGTAATTCCAAGGCTGTCTTTTAACTCTGGTGCCAAAATACCTAATGAGTTTCTGGTAATATAATTGACAGTGACACCCATTAGAAAAAGGATTAACATCCACCACCGTAGTTGTCTTATTATTCGACGGTGTTTGCTGACAGCTATATTATTATTTATATCCTGACTCATAATCACCCCACCGGATGTAATAAATGATCGAGCGACAACGCAGCTCGGGGTTGCCACATCCCACTTTACCTTTCGGCTTAATACTTAAACCGGAACTACTCATTCACAATAAAAGAGGAGGGCGATGAAAAAAAGTTGGTATTGTGCACGTTTTTTCATAAGTAGTTCATATAAATTCTAAAAATAGTCAGAAGTCCTTGCAGTCAGGCTATTCCATCCCATGAGAATTTTTTCATTTTGAAATTAGAGATAGATCACAATATGGAAAAAAAACTAAAGATTGCTGATATTGCCATGCGAACAGGCCTTTCATCCAGCACCGTGTCACGGGTTTTAGCGGGTAAAGCTAATACCAGTTATCGTGCCCGCGAGAAAGTATTGGCGTGTGCCAGAGAGCTTGGGGTTATGGATGGAATGGCATCCGGCCGTATGTTGTTAAACAACCTTGTCATTTTTGCTCCTCAACGGGCTTTTGATGAGCGAACAGACATTTTTTATTTCCGCGTAATCCAAAGCATCAGCAAGGCATTATCGCATTATGAGGTTCGGTTGCGTTACTGTGCCCTTGATGAGTTCGATAGTACACCTTCAAAATTCCTGGCGCGCATGAATGAGGCAGAAACACAGGCTGCAATATTGCTTGGTATTGATGATCCTCATATACATGATCTTGCAGCAGATTTTTCTAAGCCGTGCGTAATGATTAACTGCCATGATCGACGTATGCGTCTTCCCACAGTTGCTCCAGATCACAAAAACATTGGTGCTTTTGCGTCTCACTTTCTGTTTGAAATGGGGCATCGCAGAGTAATGAACATTATGTGTTTACGTCGATACACAATGGAACTGCGACTTGCCGGAATTAAAGAAGCATGGGAGAGACAGAATCAGAACTTTAAAGATGACAGAGATTTACTCACTATTAATAGTTTCAGCGCCAAAGAAGCCGAAGAAAAAGTCGGAGCATGGCTGGATATGACAGAGAAAAGTATGCTACCGACTGCTTTTTTGGCAAGTGGGGACTTCATTGCTGCAGGTATAATTAACGCTTTAAAAAAACGTAATATACGAGTGCCACAAGATGTGTCCGTAATGAGTATTGATGGGTTTAATCTGGCTGCAATAGAAGATGTGCCACTTACGGCAGTACATGTACCTCGCGATGAACTGGGTACTGAAGCGGTACATATGTTACAACAAAGACTTGTACGTCCTGATGCAACTGTTGGTGCATTACTTTTGTATGGGAAACTGGTAATACGAGAATCTGTTCGCCGTATACGGCCAGGGAAAGAGCCAACTCCGATTAAAGGAGATGGACTGTATGACTGAAACCACAGCCTCTGATTCTTCCGGTCAAGGGAAAATAAACGTAATGTTCATCACCAGATTATGTACGATGAGTTTTCCACTGTTTATAGCAATTATCTTGCTAATAACCAGACAGGAGTAACCAGACCAACCGAAAACACCGGGAAGGTGATTACCCGCTGGCAGAGGAAATCCGGTTTTTTTTGATGTCAGCCATAACGTGTTTGACAATAAAGCATTATGAAAGGGTGTTAATGAGTCCATGGGATAATTCATAAAAATAATTTACTGTGTTATCCTTTTCAAAAGAAATATTCAGAAGATAACCCCTGGCTGACAACCAGGGGAAGGGGACATTAACAGTGTTATTATTGGTGGATAAATTATTACTTGTGTGCAGGATACACTAATGCAATATCTACTGATACTGTATGCCAGTATGTTTCATGCCTGCCGCTGAAAACGGCAATATCCAGGGCCAGACATATTCACCATTCATATTTCTGCATTTCTGTACAATTTTCTCAGAAAGCGTCTCATCAATTCTTTCACGCAACTTCTCCTGCTGTCTTAAAATACTTTCGCATATTTCGAAATCATCTTCCTGCATCAGCATTTCGGCGCATTTAATGATTTCTGCCCGTTCATGCAGCACAGAGGAATGATTATAGAGCCAGTTTACAAACAGCAATGCTTCCGGATATTGTCCCCATAATGGTGAGTATGTTGCATAGTAATCTTCTGCCGTATCCAGAGAGCCGGAGAAGTCATGCCACACAGCAAGTGGAAATGGATGCAGATTTCCGCACAGCATTTCTGCGATGTAAGTGTTTGTGGCAAAGCCATGGCGAAAAGCTGTGGCGGCCTTAACATGTTCCCCGTTCAGAAAATGCAGGAGACCGAGTTCATACCAGTAAGGTGAAAATTCATCAGCATGCTCTTTCAGTACACTGAAGGCTCGCTCATGATCGCCGGTGCGTAACAGCTCTGAACCCAACAACCAGCGAGCCCCCTGATTATCTTCAGGATTGTATGCCAGTATTTTATCAGTGAGCATAACCGCATCCTGATGGCGCTGTAAGTGCACATTTGCGAGAATTGCTGCATAAAGCGCGCGCAGATAAGGCCGGTTTTCGGGATGCATCCAGATTATTTCACCACAGAAACTTTCCGGGATGATACGATTACCTGCCGCCAGTCCTTTAAGAGCGGCGTTCAGTGCCTTACGCGGGGCATTCTGTTCCAGAAATGCATATGCCAGATGAGCGTGTATATCAATAAAGTCCGGCTCCCGTTGAGCAAGGCGTCGGAGTTTGTTGATGTAACTCGTCTCGCTGATTTCATCAGCGTCGTATGCATCAAGCACTTCTTCAAACTCCCCCAGCAATGGGCCAAACCAGGTATCCGGAAATACGAAATAACCCTGGTTATCGTGCACTTCAAAGCATAATCTATCGTTCATTTTCTGAGCCTGTAAAACATGTGGTGATATAGTCTGAGAGCATAAAAGTTGAGATTCTGTGTATCAAGTCCTGTCTTGGCACTGAATGAATATTGCTTACAAAGCCCCTTCATGCTTTCCTTGAGAACAATAATTTTATCTTTATGTGAATCTCATTTTTTATAATGATGTCAGATGATTGAAATGCTAAATTATATCTGAATCAACTTTTCCTTTGCTAAAGGTATCGAAATAACTGCAAGGCTGTATTTTGTAATTGCCAATTTAAAAATGTCAATTTGCTTTTAATTATGTTTTTGTAATAAGTTTGAAGACGCAAAAAATAATATAATAACAAAAATCCTCCAGCCTTGTAGGCCAGAGGATAAAATACTTAATTGAGGAAAACATCAGGGAAAAGTATTTTTGACTTAACTTTCCCGGCTGGAGAGTGAATCAATGTAATCAGCGTACCATTGCATCATTTCACGGCGGCCATCGAGATACAGGGCATGATTATAGGTACCCCTGATGGAATTTTTATCCACATGAGCTAACTGCATTTCAATCCAGGCGGAATTAAAGCCTTGTTCATGCAGAATTGTACTCATGGTGTGTCTGAAACCGTGCCCTGTGAGTCTTCCCTTATATCCAAGTAATTCAATTACTTGGTTAATGCTTTCCTTACTAATTGGTTTGCGGGGATCATTTCTACCGATAAAGACTAGGGGATGATGTTTTGAGATTGGTTCAAGCTGCTTAAATAGCATAATGACCTGCTCAGAGAGCGGCACAATATGAGGTCGCTTCATCTTCATTACTTCTGCCGGGATCTCCCACAATTTTGTCTCAAAATCGATATCTTCCCAGCGTGCAAAACGCAGTTCTTGTGTTCGTACGCCGGTTAACATAATGATCTGAGTAGCTGTCTTAGTGATTATACTTCCGGTATAACCCGCCAGATCGTTGAGGAAGTGGGGAAGTTCATTAGCAGTAAGAAAGGGAAAATGTACTTTTTTCGGTGTAGCTAAAGCACTGGCAAGATCGGGGGCTGGGTTATAGTCTGCCCGGCCAGTAACAATTGCATAGCGGAACACCTCACCACAGCGCTGGCGGACCTTGCGCATTTTCTCCAGAGCTCCACGTTTTTCCATTTTACGCAGTGCTTCCAGTAACTCCATTGGTTTGATTTCGGCAATAGGGCGCTTGCCAATGTAGGGAAAAATGTCTTTTTCAAAGGTATCAATGATTTCATCACGATAGCGTAATGACCACCGATCGGCTTTTGACTGGTGCCATTCGCGAGCAATAGCCTCGAACGTATTTTGCAGACTCATTTGCTGCGCGATTTTTTCTTCCTTTTTTGCCTCCCCTGGATCGCCTCCAGCAGCGAGGAGTTTCCTGGCTTCACTGCGTTTCTCGCGAGCATCGGCTAGCGTTACATCGGGGTATACGCCAATAGAAAGCATCTTTTCTTTACCAGCAAAGCGGTACTTCATGCGCCAGTATTTAGAACCATTAGTGTTAATCAGTAGATACATACCGCCGCCATCAGCAAGCTTATAGGGTTTGTCTTTGGGTTTTGCGGTTTTCACTTTGATATCGGTTAATGCCATGACATCCTCCGGCTTTTGATGAATTCATGTTCCTGAGGGGGATTTCTGCCAGTAACTAACCTGATACCCCCAATACACCCCTTGTATAACAAAGATGTTGTTAAAAGCCGTTGTTATATATCACATTTTTCCTATTATGGGGGTGCTGGTATTTCAATAGGAAATAACACCCCCTAAAGTACCCCCAAAAGAAACTTGATACGGGGTGAAGTAGGTTGACCTCTGGATACAAATAAATACTGATATACAAGGGATTAGAAGAGATTTATTGACATTGGGAGAGTTCAGAAGAGGTAAACTGGCGGAAGATCACAGGAGTCGAACCTGCCCGGGAACGCTGGCGTCCCCAACTGGATTTGAAGTCCAGCCACCTCACCGGAGATGACGATCTTCCGCGCCTCGATTGCTACATGGAGGCGGGGCGCATTATAGCTACTTCCTCGGGTTTCCACACCCCCTCACTCACTTTTTTAACTTCCGTTTCTCCATACCATGACCCGTTTCAAATAAATCCTCGCAAAATCCATTACTTACACTTGGACACATTTTTAGACGCTACCCTGATCACAGAAAACAAGAATCGTAATTTGATAACGAGATATCGCAATACCCGCGCTCACAGGGATGGTTTACAAGAACTGTAACCGGTACCAGTGCGTGTGAAAGTGCAAACAAGGATGCGTAATGAAAAGTGAGATTCTGTCTGTTAAGGAGAAGATTGGCTATGGCATGGGCGATGCCGCCAGCCACATCATCTTCGATAATGTCATGTTATATATGATGTTCTTTTATACCGATATCTTTGGTATCCCAGCCGGCTTTGTCGGCACCATGTTCTTACTGGCCCGCGCGTTGGATGCCATCTCAGACCCTTGCATGGGGCTGCTTGCTGACCGAACCCGTTCACGCTGGGGGAAATTTCGTCCGTGGGTGCTGTTTGGCGCGCTGCCGTTTGGTCTGGTTTGTGTGCTTGCCTACAGCACGCCGGACTTCAGCCTGCACGGCAAAATGATTTATGCCGTCATCACCTACACGCTGCTAACCCTGCTTTATACCGTGGTCAATATCCCTTATTGCGCGCTGGGCGGCGTGATCACCAATGACCCGACGCAGCGCATCTCCCTGCAATCGTGGCGCTTTGTGCTGGCAACGGCGGGCGGCATGCTCTCCACCGTCCTGATGATGCCGCTGGTAAAGCTGATTGGCGGCGAAAACAAGGCGCTGGGCTTCCAGGGTGGAATCGCAGTGCTCTCGGTTGTGGCGTTCCTGATGCTCGCATTCTGCTTTTTCACCACCAAAGAACGTGTTGAAGCGCCGCCAACTAACAATTCAATGCGTGAAGACCTGCGTGATATCTGGCAGAACGACCAGTGGCGCATTGTCGGCTTGCTCACCATCCTCAACATTATGGCGGTCTGCATTCGCGGCGGTGCGATGATGTATTACGTCACCTGGATTTTGGGCACACCGGAAGTATTTGTCGCTTTCCTTACCACCTATTGCGTCGGCAATCTGATTGGCTCTGCGCTGGCAAAACCGCTGACTGACTGGAAATGCAAAGTCAGCGTCTTCTGGTGGACGAATGCCCTGCTGGCCGTCATCAGCGTGGCGATGTTCTTCGTGCCGATGCACGCCAACATCACCATGTTCGTCTTTATCTTCGTGATTGGCGTCCTGCATCAGCTCGTAACGCCAATCCAGTGGGTAATGATGTCCGACACCGTTGATTACGGCGAGTGGTGTAACGGCAAACGTCTGACGGGCATCAGTTTTGCGGGAACGTTGTTCGTGCTCAAGCTGGGTCTGGCGCTTGGCGGGGCGCTGATTGGCTGGATGCTGGCTGGCGGTGGCTACGATGCCGCGGCGAAAACGCAAAACAGCGCCACCATCACCATCATCATTGCATTGTTCACCCTTATTCCGGCTATTTGCTACCTGCTGAGTGCCGTGATTGCCAAACGCTTCTACACCCTGAAAACCCCGTATCTGACTGAAATTATGCGTCAGCTGGCGCAGGGTGCGCACCGTAATCAGCAAGATTTTACGACGAAAGAATTACAGAACTAAGGAACCGATTATGAAAATTAGCGACGGAAACTGGCTGATTCAGCCTGGCCTGAATGTGATTAACCCTGTCCAGGTGTTCGAGGTTGAACAGCAAGGTAATGAGATGCTGGTCTACGTTGCGCCGCGTGACGTGCGTGAACGGACCTGGCAACTCGATACCCCGTTGTTCACGCTGCGCCTTTTTTCGCCGCAGGAAGGCGTGGTGGGTATCCGGATGGAACACTTCCAGGGCGCGTTGGATACCGGTCCGCATTACCCGCTGAACGTGCAGCAGGACGTAAACGTTGAAATGCAGAACACCGCTGAGTTCGCTGAGCTGAAGAGCGGTAATTTGAGCGTTCGCGTCACCAAAGGCGAGTTCTGGTCGCTGCATTTCCTGCGTAACGGTGAACGCATTACCGGCAGCCAGTTGAAAAACAACGGCTATGTACAGGACGCCAACAGCGGACGCAATTACATGTTCGAGCGCCTGGATCTGGGCGTCGGTGAAACGGTGTACGGGCTGGGCGAGCGCTTTACCGCGTTGGTGCGTAATGGGCAGACGGTAGAGACCTGGAACCGCGATGGCGGCACCAGTACCGAGCAGTCTTACAAGAACATCCCGTTCTATATCACCAACCGTGGCTACGGCGTGCTGGTGAACCATCCGCAGTGCGTATCGTTTGAAATTGGCTCTGAGAAAGTATCGAAAGTGCAGTTCAGCGTCGAAAGCGAGTATCTGGAATATTTCGTCATCGACGGCCCGACGCCGAAAGCGGTGCTGGATCGCTATACCCGCTTTACCGGTCGTCCAGCACTACCGCCCGCCTGGTCGTTCGGCCTGTGGCTGACCACCTCGTTTACCACCAACTATGACGAAGCGACGGTGAACAGCTTTATCGACGGCATGTCCGAGCGCAATCTACCGCTGCACGTTTTCCACTTCGACTGCTTCTGGATGAAGGCTTTCCAGTGGTGTGACTTCGAGTGGGACCCGGTGACCTTCCCGGACCCGAAAGGCATGATTGAGCGCCTGAAAGCGAAAGGGCTGAAAGTCTGCGTATGGATCAATCCGTACATCGGTCAGAAATCACCTGTTTTCAAGGAGCTGAAAGAGAAAGGTTATCTGCTCAAACGCCCGGACGGTTCCCTGTGGCAGTGGGATAAATGGCAGCCGGGGCTGGCAATTTATGACTTCACCAACCCGCAAGCCTGCGAATGGTATGCCAACAAGCTGAAAGGTCTGGTGGAGATGGGCGTGGACTGTTTCAAAACTGATTTCGGTGAACGCATTCCAACGGATGTGCAGTGGTTTGATGGCTCAGACCCGCAGAAAATGCACAACCATTATGCATACATCTACAACGAACTGGTGTGGAACGTGCTGAAAGAGACCGTCGGAGAAGAAGAGGCGGTGCTGTTCGCCCGTTCCGCCTCCGTGGGCGCGCAGCAGTTTCCGGTGCACTGGGGCGGGGACTGCTACGCCAACTATGAATCCATGGCCGAAAGCTTGCGCGGCGGCTTATCCATTGGTCTCTCCGGCTTTGGCTTCTGGAGCCACGACATTGGCGGCTTCGAAAACACCGCTCCGGCGGACGTCTACAAGCGCTGGTGTGCATTCGGGCTGCTCTCCAGCCATAGCCGCCTGCACGGCAGCAAATCCTACCGCGTGCCATGGGTGTACGATGAAGAGTCCTGCGATGTGGTGCGTTATTTCACCGAAATGAAGTGCCGCCTGATGCCGTATTTGTATCGTCAGGCCGCGCTGGCGAACGAACACGGCACGCCGATGCTGCGCGCCATGATGCTGGAGTTCCCGGACGATCCTGCATGCGACTATCTCGATCGCCAGTATATGCTGGGTGATTCGGTAATGGTGGCGCCAGTCTTCTCCGAAGCCGGTAACGTGCAGTTTTATCTGCCGGAAGGCCGCTGGACGCATCTGTGGCACAACGACGAAGTGCAGGGCTGCCGCTGGTACAAACAGCAGCATGACTTCCTCAGTCTGCCGGTGTACGTGCGCGACAACACCCTGCTGGCGCTGGGCAGTAATAACCAGAAGCCGGACTATGCCTGGCATGAAGGGACCGCATTCCAGTTGTTCCATTTGCAAGAGGATAGGGAAGCGGTCTGTGAGGTCCCGGCTGCTGACGGGTCGGTTATCTTCACGCTGAAGGCGATACGTGCGGGTAAAATCATCACCGTACAAGGTCGCGGTGAAGCGCGTAACTGGACGTTGTGCCTACGTAATATCCCGCAAATTAGCGGCGTGAAGGGCGGTTCATATGCCGGCAGTGAGCAGGGCGTAGTGGTAACGCCTGAAGGTGATACTCTGACGATTACCCTGTAAATTCAGTCTACGTGGTGCCGGATGTGTTTTATCCGGCCCACGCTGCGAGCAGCGTTCCAGATCTGAAAATCAAAAATATTCTGACTTAAAATTTTACCTACCCATATTTGCGAGCGCTATCACTCTAATTCCCGTAAAAAATGTGATCTGCGCCGTAAATATCTCACTATTTCCCCGTTTTGTCTTATTTCTGTCCGGAATACAGGACACGATTTAGTATTGTTGGCGCATCGTAGTCCTCTTATATTTATCATCACGGATTACACGTGGAGCATAAACGCTTCTTTAGATATTTAATCTGGTGTGTGATAAGGGTAAATAATGCAAATGATTACCTCGCGACAAAACAGATTATTAAAATTCCTCCTGTCCCGGAAGGAATATGTCACGCTGCTGAAAATTGCCGAATATTTATCGGTTTCAGAGAAAACCGTGCAGCGCGATCTGCGGTTACTGGAACCATGGTTAGCGGAATGGAAAATAGCCATCGATAAACGTACTGGCGCAGGCGTAATATTAAGTGCCGATAATATTACAGACCTTTTGTATCTGGACCAGTTATTAGGGAACGAGGGTGATGATACTGATGGTATGATGAATAATTCGCGGCGCGTTAAGATAGCATCGCAATTATTAAGCGAAACGCCGCACGAAACGTCGATCAGTAAATTATCTGAGCGTTATTTTATTAGTAGCGCATCGATTGTTAACGATCTGAAAGTGATTGAATCCTGGATAACGCCATTGGGGTTATCGCTTATCCGCAGTCAAAGCGGCACGCACATTGAAGGTAGTGAGAGCAGCGTGCGCCAGGCGATGGCATCGCTGATTAACGGTGTTATTAACCATAATGAACCCGGCAGCATGGTGTATTCGCGCCTTGATCCCGGCAGCTATAAAGCGTTGGTGCATTACTTCGGCGAGGAAGACGTTTTATTTGTCCAGACGCTGCTGCAGGAAATGGAGAACGACCTGTGTTGGTCATTGGGGGAGCCTTATTACGTCAATATCTTCACCCATATTTTGATCATGATGTACCGCATCACACGCGGAAATGCGCTGCCGAGAAAAGATGAAAACATCACCTCATGCGACGAGAATATTTTTTCTATTGCCAGTCGTATGATTCAGCATATCGAAAAACGCATCGCTCACCCGCTGCCGGAAGACGAGGTCTGGTTTATCTATCAATATATTATCTCGTCCGGCGTGGTGATTGAGGAACATAATGATGTGAGCGTGATTGGTCATATGCACTCCAGTGACGAAGCGCGCTTGATTACCCATCGACTGATTGCCATCTTCGCCGAGATGGTCGACAGCGATCTCAGCCAGGATACTGCGCTGTATGACGGGTTGCTGATCCATATTAAGCCGCTGATTAACCGCCTGAACTACCAGATCCGCATTCGTAATCCGCTACTGGAGGATATCAAAGGCGAGTTGCAGGACGTCTGGCGTTTGACCCAGTGTGCGGTGAATCGGGTATTTTGCGGTTGGGGCGAGCGGGCCGTTTCGGAAGATGAGGTGGGATACTTAACCGTCCATTTTCAGGCCGCAATGGAGCGCCAGATAGCGCGTAAGCGGGTGTTGTTAGTCTGCTCAACCGGGATTGGCACTTCGCATTTACTCAAGAGCCGCATTCTGCGCGCCTTTCCGGACTGGACAATTGTCGGCGTGGTGTCAGCTGGCAGTTTGCCCTCCGTACTGACGGACGATATTGAGCTGGTGGTATCGACCATTAATTTACCCGCCATTGCCATGCCGGTCGTCTATGTCACCGCCTTTTTCAATGATGCGGATATTAAGCGGGTAACGGAAACGGTTATTACGGAAAAATTACATCGGGCGACATCGCTGGTCGTTGAAAATTAATGTCTGAACTCCATGAGGTATGATTGATGGACATCACGAAAATTCTCAATACAAATCGCGTTATTTTGGATATGAAGGCTACGAACAAAACGGAGGCTATTGAGGAACTTACTGATATTCTGCAAAAGGATGGGGCAATTAGCTGCCGGGAAACGTTTATTCAGGATGTCTGGCAGCGTGAATCCGAAGGCTCGACCGGCTTCGAAAATCATATTGCGATCCCCCACGGGAAATCCTCGGCGGTGGTTAATACCACCCTGGCGATTGGTCGTACCCGTCAGGATATTCCCTGGGAAACCCTGGACGGCAGCAATGTGCGCTGCATCATTCTGTTTGCCGTACGTCTTGAAGATCAAAACACTACCCATATTCGTCTGCTCTCGCAGGTTGCCGGCGCGCTAGCGGATGACGACATTATTGAACAACTCTTAGTTGAAAGTAGTCCACAGAAAATTATTGAGCTGTTTAGCCAATATGCTGAATCCAACGTCTGCTAAATAAAATGTGGAGCATGTTATGAATATTGTTTGTGTTGCCGCCTGTACGGCAGGTATTGCGCACACCTATATTGCCCGTGAAAAATTAATAAAAGGTGCTAAAGCGCTTGGGCATAATATAAAAGTTGAAACCCAGGGCACCATCGGTACGGAAAACGAACTGCTGGCAGATGATATTTCTGCCGCGGATGTCGTGATTCTTGCCGTCGATGTCAAAATAAAAGGGGAGGAACGCTTCTCAAATAAACGCATTGTGCGAGTAAAAACCGAAATCGTCATAAAATCGCCCATTCAGTTTCTTGAAAAGGTCGAAAAATCATTAGTTAATAATAACCAGTAGCGATCCTCATTCTGAAGGGATTTCACATGAGTGAAAATAAAATTCCGCTATCTCAGGAAATAAAAAAACATTTATTAACGGGGATCTCGTGGATGATCCCGTTAATTGTAGCCGCCGGGATCTGTATTGCCCTCGGACAAATACTTGGCGGTACTAACGTGGGCGAAAAAACAGGAACTATCCCCTGGATGCTCAATCAGATTGGCGGCTGGGGGATGGGGTTAATCGTGCCGCTGATTAGCGCGGCGATTGCGTACTCCATTGCCGATCGCCCCGGATTTGCGCCGGGTCTGATTGTCGGCTTTGTCTGCGGCGAAATTCATACCGGTTTTATTGGCGGGATGCTGGGCGGCTTTCTGGTTGGCTATACCGTCCTGCTGCTCAAACGCTATATCCGTTTACCGCAGTCGATGCAGGGTCTGATGCCCATCATGGTGCTGCCCGTATTGAGCACCATCATCGGCGGGTTGCTGATGATGACGCTGATTGGCAAGCCGATAGCCTGGCTGCAGGACGCGCTAATTCATCTGCTGGAGTCCATGCAAGGCGGGTCACGCTTCCTGATGGGCGCCATTCTCGGCGCAATGGCGACATTCGACTTCGGCGGTCCGGTGAATAAAACCATGTCACTGTTCGCTGACGGCATGCTGGTCAGCGGCGTGTATGGCCCCGAAGCGGTGAAGTTTGTCGGTTCGATAATCCCTCCGTTCGGCATTACGCTCTCCTTCCTGCTCACGCGTCACAAGTACACCCGTGCGGAACGTGAGGCGCTGAAAGCGGCATTCCCGATGGGGATCTGCATGATAACCGAAGGGGTTATTCCGATTGCGGCGCGTGATCTGCTGCGCGTGGTGGGCTCCTGCGTGGTGGCCTCGGCGATAGCGGGTGGCCTGATTATGGTATGGGGCGTCGAAAGCCCGGTACCGCACGGCGGCATGTTTGTGGTTCCACTCTTTACGCATCCGCTGCTGTTTTGCCTGGCGCTGGGGATCGGGACGGTGATTTGCGGCGTCATGCTATCGCTGTGGAAGAAACCGGTGACCGAGCGTGACGAAGAGTTTGATGAGCTCAGCGATCAAAAGCTGAAAGACGAAGAGATCACCTTCACCCTGGAATAACCGGAGGCCGTATGTTTGCCGATATGAAAAGCATGGTGACGAAAGCCTGGCGCGGGCAGTATGCGCTGCTGGCTATCAACTGTATGAACCTGGAAAGCGCCCGTGCGGCGGTGCGGGTGGCAGAGAAACACCGTGCGCCCATTATTCTGAATCTGTATCAGGGGCATCTGGACCATTTTCCGGCACCGATAGCGGCGGCGGTGGTCAAAGCGCTGGCAGAGGAAGCTTCGGTACCGATCGCGCTGGCGTTAGATCATGGAAAGGATCCTGTACGCATTCGCCAGGCTTTTCGCGCTGGATTCAGCGGGTTAATGATCGACGCCTCCGCTTTTGCGCTGGAAGAAAACATTCGCCAGACCCGGGCGGTGGTCGAGCTCGCAGCCAGCGTTTCTCTGTGCGTGGAAGGCGAGCTGGGCCACCTGGCCGACGCCCCGCGCTATGGCCATGCCGCTAACGCTGATTTGATGACTCAGGCCGCTGACGTGGAGCCATTTATCCAACAGACCGGGATTGATTTACTGGCGGTGTCGGTCGGTACGGCGCACGGTATGTACGCGCCGGGCGTAACGCCAGCCATTGATTTTCAACGGCTGGAGGAAATTGCCCGTTTATCAACGGTGCCGCTGGCGCTGCATGGTGGTAGCGGGACGCCGTTTGACCAGCTACAGCGTTGCCCGACGTTTGGCGTCGCCAAGATTAATGTTGGCGCGGCGGTCTTCGAAGCCGGAAAGGCCGCGCTATTGCACACCTTGTGTCGCGACACATCCTGCGAACTTGTTGATGCTCTGGCCCTGATGGAGCAGGCATGCGAGGAAGCCATTATTCCGTATCTACAGGCCAGCGGCGCTATCGACCAGGCCTGATTCATTTTCTGTAACGCCTTTTATGCCTCTGCGATGACGCACTGGCAGGGCTTTCTACACCCTGAAACTGGAGAATTAACATGTTAGTTTCGATGAAAGAATTACTGCAACCGACCCGTCAGCACGGTTTTGCCATCGGCGCATTCAATGTAGCGGATAGCTGCTTTGTGCGTGCGGTGGTGGAAGAAGCGGAAGCGACCAACACCCCAGCGATTATCTCCATTCACCCCAGCGAACATGATTTCCTCGGCGATGCGTTCTTTAGCTATGTGCGAGATATCACCCTGCGTAGCCCGGTCCCCTTTACTTTGCATCTGGATCACGGCGCTTCGGTAGAGCATGTCCTGCGGGCAATTCAGTGTGGATTTACCTCGGTGATGATTGATGGCTCGCTGCTGCCGTATGAAGAGAACGTGGCGCTGACCCGCGAAGTGGTCAAGCTGGCGCATGCGGTAGGCGTTTCGGTTGAAGGCGAGCTGGGTACGATTGGTCAGACCGGAACGTCCGTGGAAGGCGGTGTGTCGAAGGTTACTTACACCGATCCCGCCCAGGCGCAGGATTTTATCGCCCGTACCGGGGCCGATACGCTGGCAGTGGCGATTGGTACCGCGCACGGGATCTACCCGAAAGGGATGCAGCCAGAGCTGCAAATGAACATCCTGCGCGATATCGCCGGGCGGGTGGACATTCCGCTGGTGCTGCACGGTGGTTCCGCGAATCCGGATGCGGAAATCGCTGAATCCGTTACGCTTGGCGTGGGCAAAATCAACATTTCCAGCGATATGAAATACGCCTACTTCCAGAAAGTCCGCGAAATCCTGGCAAAAGAGACCTGGTGGGACCCGAACGTCATCTACCCGGAAGCCATCAGCGCCGCGCGGGACGTGATCCGCCACAAAATGAAACTGTTTGGCTCAACCGGCAAAGCGTCACTTTACTAACGGCATGCAGGCGGGGTGACCCGCCTCTTTCGCAACAAGGAAAAGTGCAATGAAGCGTTCATATATTAATTATGTCATCGATAAAGCGCATGCCATCGCCGAGACCTTTCGGGTCTGTCTGCCTGATTTTGCGTATTTAACGGTCGACGCCTGGCGACAACAGGACCACTCTTTGTGGCGTGAAGTGCGCGATCTCCAGCTGGGCTGGGACGTTACTGACTTTGGGCGCGGGGATTTTGCGCAAACGGGGCTGACGTTACTGACGTTGCGCAATGGTCTGATGGGGTCAGCCGATTACCCCAAACCGTATGCCGAAAAGATGCTGCAAATTCAGCAGGATCAACAAACACCGTGGCATTTTCATCGCCATAAGATGGAAGATATCGTTAACCGCGGCGGCGGCGATTTGTGTATGCAGCTGGCATGGTCCACGCCCGATGACGGGTATGATCCCCAGCGCATTGTTGATGTTAGCGTCGATGGTCAGCGGCGTACCGTTAAATCCGGTGATACGTTGGTGCTAAAACCGGGGCAGGGAGTGTGTCTGCCGCCGCGACTGTATCATCGTTTCTGGGCTGAGAAAGCCTTTGTTCTGGGCTGGGAAATCTCGATGGTCAATGACGACCAGCATGACAATCACTTCCTTGAACCGGGCGGTCGTTTCCCGACGATAGAAGAAGACGAGCCGGTGAAGTGGTTGTTATGCAGTGAATATAAGCGGTTATGAGCGGTAGGCCCGGTAAGCGAAGCGCCATCGGGCAATAATCACTGCGTAACGGGTGAGGCAACGTTACTACCTGATACCACACCCGCCTGCATGGTCTGCGTGACCTGCTGTTTCTCTGCATTCACCGCATGTAACTGACCGTTGACTGTGGGCTTGAGCGGCGTATCGGCCTGAATGTTGCCGCTGGCGGTGAGTTGAATGTTACCGTCGCCGGAAAGCGGCAGTGCTGGCCAGCCCCACTGTTGCAGGATGGTCATTGGCACGCCGCGCCCGTTCAGGCTGACCTGTGCCTGACGCTGAGGCAGTTGCGAAATGCTGGCGGTGGCCTCCAGCAGCCCTTTTTCTGTATAGGCGCTTAGTTCACTGATATTGATGGTACTGTTGTTCGCCGTGAGCGCCAGCGAAGGACGGCGCACGTCGGTGCGATTAAAGGTGGCAGCAGCGGCGTTGAGCGTGGCGTTACCGCTCCAGATCCCCCACTGGTTGTTCTGTACCAGCCCGAGGTTAGCGCCGTAACCGTCCAGTGCGGTGAGTTGCCACGGGAAGGCCGGGTCAATGTCGATCACCAGATTACGGCTGGCGCTGAATTTCTTCAGCGTCAGGCTGTTTAGCCAGGCTGGCAGAGGCTTCATCCATAGCTGTTTCCAGTTTTCCGGTAGCGTATATTCCAGGCCGGCAATCGCGGCATCGTCGAGAACCAGCGCTTTGTTGTTACGCATCCAGTTTCCGGATGTTCTGAGCATTCCCCCTTCCCAGCGGGTCGTGAACTGGCGCAGCGCAATGCCCTGCGGCGAGAACTCGGCGTTCAGAATCGGATCGAAGAAATGCAGTGAACCGTAGATAAACTCGCTGGCGTTCATCGACAGTTTTCCTTCCTGTGTTTGCCAGTCATCTTTGCTAAACGTCATGTTGCGCAAGCTCAGATCAAGGTCCGTGACCGCCCAGTCAGGACCTTGCAGACGGGCATCCGTCACTTCCAGACGACCAATTTGCAAGGATGGAATAGTGGTTAGCGGCGCAAAAAAGTCGGCCAGCGATTTGTCACTTTGCAGCCGGATATCGTTCAGGCGCAGATTCTCTACCACCCAGCTACCGTCGGTATTGCGCTGCGCCACGCCGGTTAATGCGCCACGCGCGACGTCTGCGCCAATATTACTTAGCATCACCCGACCATGGTCAATGCTGCCTTCAATCAATACGTTGGTGGTGGGGACATCGTTCAGCGTCAATGAGCTGGCGCTGAGCTGAATTTGTGCTTTGCTGCCGAGAATTTTACCTGCCTCAGGGCTCCAGGGAATCACGCCGCCGTTCACGCGCTGGGCGCTCAGGTTCCACTCGCTGCCGGGGCTGTTGAGCGCCATATCCTGTAACTGCAGGCGATCGGCCTGGAACGGTAGCGGTGCGGTTTGCTGGGAAAGATTC
The DNA here is from genome assembly GCF_014596845.2 of Citrobacter sp. C5_2. Lineage (NCBI taxonomy): Bacteria > Pseudomonadati > Pseudomonadota > Gammaproteobacteria > Enterobacterales > Enterobacteriaceae > Citrobacter > Citrobacter sp. C5_2. The sequence goes on from NZ_CP115032.1 coordinate 124,242, forward strand.
AGCGTGCCGTTTTGCAAGAGGATAGTGTCTACGTGCCGCGGGTCGGTGATTTGGCGGCTGCTCAGCCCAATATCGACCGTTTTAGCGACCAGCGTTGCGGGCTGACCATCGCGACCAAAGGTGACGTTTTCCAGCAGAATATGGGAAGGGGAAGAAAACCGGTGATCGATAGCATCAAATGCCAGATGATAGCTGCTGTTCTCTGAGACCCAGGCGCTGACGTGCTCTGCGCCCCAACGGGTTTGCAGTAGAAAATAAAGGCCGAGAATCGCCACTGCACAGGCGATCAGCACGTAAAGAAGCAGCTTTCCAATAAATTTCATGGTCTTCCATCCCGCGAAGTGCACATAGTCAAGTTATGCACGATTTAGAGGCAATGCTCAAGGCAGGAATGGTGAAAGAGCGTTACAGCGGCGTTGATTCAGAGCCAACGCCGCATTTTGCTTATTGCTTCTCTGGTGGGAACACCAGATTCAGAACGATAGCGGTGATACCGCCTGCGGCAATGCCTGAGGAGAGCAGATTTTTCACCCAATCCGGGGCAAATTGCAGAATCAGCGGCTGCTGGGAGACGCCCAGGCCAACGGCCAGCGACAGCGCAATAATCAAAATAGCGCGGCGGTTCAGCGGCTCGCGAGAGACAATACGTACGCCAGATGCGGCGATAGTACCGAACATTACCAGGGTTGCGCCGCCCAATACCGGTTCAGGAATATGCTGTACAAAACCGCTAACTGCCGGGAACAGGCCCAATGCTATCAGCATCAACGCCACCACAAAACCGACGTAACGACTGGCTACGCCCGTTAACTGAATGACCCCATTGTTCTGACCAAAACAAGAGTTCGGGAAGGTATTGAACACGGCGGAAACAAACGAGTTCAGACCGTTCGCCAGCACGCCGCCTTTCAGGCGTTTCATATACAGCGGACCAGAAACCGGCTGTTCGGACACATCGGAGGTCGCCGTAATATCACCGATGGTTTCCAGCGACGTAATCATAAAGACCAGCATCAGCGGCAGCAGTAAGCTCCAGTCGATACCGAGGCCATAATACAGCGGCGTTGGCACCATGATCAGGTCCTGGCTTACCGGTGCGGTATTTTGCGGCAGCATGTCCATAAACCATGCCAGCAGGTAGCCTGCCGCCATCGCAATCACCAGGGACGCAACGCGCAGGTACGGGTTGCGTTGGCGGTTAAGCAGGATGATCAGCGCCAGCACAACGCCAGCCAGCAGTAAATTCTTCGGTGCGCCAAAGGTGTTATCGCTCATTGCGGCATAGCCACCGCCAATCGACGTCAGACCCACCTGAATCAGCGACAGGCCGATAATCATCACCACCACGCCTGAGACCAACGGGGTAATAATACGCCGCGCCAGGTGCAGTACACGCGAGATAACCATTTCAGTGCAGCTCGCTAACATCAGCGTACCGAACAGGGCCGCCATCATGGTTGGGACATCTGCGCCACCGGTTTTTAGCGCCGTGCCACCCATAATCAGCGGCGCAACAAAATTAAAGCTGGTGCCCTGAATAGATAACAGCCCGGAACCAACCGGCCCCCAGGCTTTGATCTGAATGATAGAAGCTACGCCGGAAGCGAACAGCGACATACTGATAATGTGTTGAGTATCCTGAGCCGGCAAACCGAGCGCCTGGCAAATTAACAGCGCCGGGGTGATCACCGCAACGAACATGGCCAGCAGGTGCTGACAGGCGGCAAACAGGGTCTGGGCTAACGGGGGGCGATCTTCAAGACGGTAAATCAGTTCACTGTTGTGAGTCTGCGCAACCGGTTGCGCATTTGTTGACTCTACGGCGTTAACGGACATCAGAGGCAATCCCATGGTGGAAAAGCGGTGATTTTATCTGACCAGGGCGGAAAAGCAAACGTTTGCCAGCAGTTATTCTTAATATTTAAAACGGATAAACAAACTTTTTTATATAACTTTTCATCATTTTCTGCTTAAAATCCACCCCGAAAACTCAATAAGAGCTAAAAAATCGGTCTGGAATGCATCGTGCGTGATTGTGCTAAACGCACTAATGGAGCTGTAAATGTTTTATCTCGATACGTTATCTACTCTGGTTGCGGCAACCCTTGTATTGCTGCTGGGACGTAAGCTCGTCCAGTCTGTCTCCTTCCTGAAAAAATACACCATTCCCGAACCTGTAGCCGGTGGATTGCTGGTGGCGATTGCGTTGCTGGTGCTGAAAAAAAGCATGGGCTGGGAAGTAAACTTCGATATGACCCTGCGCGATCCGCTGATGCTGGCGTTCTTCGCTACCATCGGCCTGAACGCTAATATCGCCAGCCTGCGCGCCGGTGGCCGCGTGGTGGGTATTTTTCTGATTGTCGTTGTGGGACTGCTGTTGATGCAGAACGCCATCGGTATCGGTATGGCGAGCCTGCTGGGCCTGGATCCGTTGATGGGCCTGATTGCCGGTTCGATCACGCTCTCTGGCGGACACGGAACCGGGGCTGCGTGGAGCAAGTTATTTATTGAGCGCTACGGTTTTACCAATGCGACTGAAGTCGCAATGGCTTGCGCGACCTTTGGTCTGGTGTTGGGGGGGCTGATTGGCGGCCCGGTGGCGCGCTATCTGGTTAAACACTCCACCACGCCTGACGGTATGCCGGACGATCAGGCTGTACCGACCGCGTTTGAAAAGCCGGACGTTGGACGCATAATCACCTCGCTGGTGCTGATTGAAACTATCGCGCTGATCGCTATCTGTCTGACGGTAGGTAAAATCGTTGCGCAAATGCTGGGCGGAACGGTGCTCGAACTGCCGACCTTCGTCTGCGTGCTGTTTGTTGGTGTGATCCTCAGTAATGGCCTGGCGCTCATGGGCTTTTATCGGGTGTTCGAACGGGCGGTTTCAGTGCTGGGCAACGTGAGCCTGTCGCTGTTCCTGGCGATGGCGCTGATGAGCCTGAAACTGTGGGAGCTGGCATCTCTGGCGCTGCCGATGCTGGCGATACTGGTTGTGCAGACGATTTTTATGGCGTTGTACGCGGTATTTGTTACCTGGCGCATGATGGGCAAAAACTACGATGCCGCTGTACTGGCAGCCGGCCACTGCGGTTTTGGGCTTGGCGCAACGCCAACGGCGATTGCTAACATGCAGGCAATTACCGAACGTTTCGGACCATCCCATATGGCGTTCCTGGTGGTGCCGATGGTGGGGGCGTTCTTTATCGATATCGTCAACGCGTTAGTGATTAAGCTGTATCTGCTGCTGCCGATTTTTGCGCAATAACGGCTGTGCGGCGGAGTAACATCCGCCGCGATAAGTCGATTATGCGTTGGAGTAACGTTCGGTTTCCGGCATCCAGCGCTCTATCAGCGCGGCAGCCTGTTGCGGATAACGTTCGTGAATATGGCGGGCTATACGCTGAACTTCCGGAATCATGGCCTGATCGCGCAATAAATCCGCTACTTTGAATTCTGCCGTTCCGGTCTGGCGCGTACCTAACAGCTCGCCGGGTCCGCGGATCTCTAAATCTTTTTGTGCAATCACGAACCCGTCATTGCTGTCCCGCAGAACCTGCAGGCGTTTCTGCGCCGTTTTTGACAGCGGCGATTTGTAGAGCAGGACGCAGTGGGAAGCGACGGCGCCGCGGCCTACGCGGCCACGCAACTGGTGCAACTGCGCCAGGCCTAATCGCTCCGGGTTTTCAATGATCATCAGGCTGGCGTTCGGCACGTCCACACCCACTTCAATCACCGTGGTGGCGACCAGCAGATGTAATTCACCCTGCTTAAAGGCGGCCATCACCGACTGCTTCTCGGCGGGCTTCATGCGCCCATGCACCAGGCCAATATTCAGCTCTGGTAAGGCAAGCTTAAGTTCTTCCCACGTGGCTTCGGCCGCCTGCGCTTCTAATAAATCAGACTCTTCGATTAGTGTACAAACCCAGTACGCCTGACGTCCTTCGTGGGTGCAGGCGTTGCGCACACGGTCAATGATGTCGCTACGGCGGGTGTCGGGAATCGCCACTGTGGTGACCGGCGTACGCCCCGGCGGCAGTTCGTCAATGACAGACGTGTCGAGATCGGCATAGGCGGTCATGGCCAGCGTACGCGGGATCGGGGTGGCGGTCATAATGAGCTGGTGTGGGTGGAAACCCTGCTGCTGGCCTTTCTCCCACAGAGCCAGACGCTGATGCACGCCAAAACGGTGCTGTTCGTCGATAATCACCAGCGCCAGTCCGTTGAACTGAACTTGTTCCTGGAAAATTGCGTGTGTGCCGACAATCATCTGCACCTGACCGCTGGTGATGGCTTCCTGCTGTGCCTGGCGTGCTTTACCTTTTTGCTTACCCGCCAGCCAACCCACTTCAACGCCCAAAGGTTCGAACCAGTTGCGGAAATTATTTGCGTGCTGTTCAGCCAGTAATTCAGTGGGGGCCATCAGCGCCACCTGCTTACCATGCGCAATCGCACGCAGGGCGGCAAGTGCTGCAACCAGCGTTTTACCGGAACCGACATCGCCCTGCACCAGGCGCATCATTGGGACATCCAGCGCCATATCGCGTTCAATTTCGGCAGTGACCCGGGCCTGTGCGCCGGTTGGTTTAAAGGGGAGCGCCGCCAGCAGTTGATCTTTCAGCCGATTGTCAGGACTCAGCGGTTGGGCGTGAAAACGTTGCGCCCCGGCGCGAAGCGCCAGCATGCTGAGATTGTGCGCCAGGAGTTCTTCCAGAATCAGGCGTCGCTGAGCCGGGTGTTGTCCGGTTTCAAGGTCGCTAAGCTGTAACGTCGGCGGCGGACGGTGTAATGTGCGCAACGCTTCCGGCAGGCCCATCATGCCTTGTAGTAACTCCGGAGGGAGCAACTCGGCAATGGCGCAGGTATCGAGCAGATCCAGCGCCTGATCGGTCAACTTGCGTAGCGTTGCCTGCTTAACGCCTTCCGTGGTCGGATACACCGGCGTGAGCGTTTCCTGCAGTTCCGGCGTGCTGAGATCGCCCTGTACGCGGTATTCCGGGTGGATCATTTCTGCGCCGTACTTGCCACGTTTCGCCTCGCCATAGGCCAGTACCCGACGCCCGGTGGCGAGGCTGTTTTTCATTGCTGCGCTGAAGTTGAAGAAGCGCATAGTGAGAATGCCGGAGCCATCGCTTATCTGGCAGGTCATCATCCGGCGGCCACCAAAAGTGATATTGCAGTTCAGCACTTCGCCTTCAACGGTGGCATAGACGCCCGGCAGCAGTTCGCCAATGGGGTACAGATGAGTACGGTCTTCGTAGCGCAGAGGGAGGTGGAGCAGGAGGTCCTGCACGGTGTGCAAGCCAATTTTCGCCAGTTTACTGCTTTGTGCTGCGCCAACGCCCGTCAGAGAGTTGAGCGGGATGGCATCCAGTAAACGGCCTTTCATCGCGATTATTTCGCAGACTGCATAGTGGCCCACCACGTTGCATCGGCTTCAATTTCGCCCTGCGTGTTTACGTGAGGGTAGGGAAGTCCTTTGCGCTTAGCGACATTCGCCAGCACCGGATAACCGCCTTCAAACAGCAAGCGCTGCTGTTCATCTTCCGGCAACATGCTGTTTTCTCGTCGGTACATGCCAGCATTTTGTCGCTGGCGCTGTGCTTCGTACAGAATCAGCGCAGAGGCAACTGAAACGTTCAGTGACTGCACCATGCCAATCATCGGAATGATGATGTCCTGGTCCGCCAGAGCGAGTGCTTCCTGAGTAATGCCGGTTTTTTCCTGGCCCATCAGGATGCAGGTTGGTCGCGTGTAATCAATTTCGCGGAAATCGACGGCTTTATCAGAGAGGTAGGTCGCCAGAACCTGCATGCCCTGGCTTTTTAACTGCGTGACCGCATCGCTAATGGTCGGGTGGGTTTTAACCTGCACCCAGCTGTTACTGCCCGCGGCAGAAGAGGCCATGGTACGCATACGGCTACCCGGCCAGACGGCGTGGACTTCATGTACGCCGACTGCGTCTGCGGTACGAATGATCGCAGAAACGTTATGAGGTTTATGGACCTGCTCCATGCAGACGGTCAGATCGGGCTGACGCCTGGCAAGCATTTCGCAAATGCGCTCATAGCGTTTTGAGTTCATATCTCTAGTTTCGGTTGCGGGTGACTTTAATTACGTCCGGCATGACGCGGATTTTGCGCATAATATTCGCCAGATGCACGCGATCGCGAGCGGTCAGGCGAATAAAGGCGCTATAAACACGACCATCTTTCTCTTCAGTATTCAGACTTTGAATATTGGAGGTCGTCGTGTTGATTGCCGCCGTCAGGTTCGCCAGAGCACCCTGGTGGTTAAACATGTCCACCTTAATTTCGGTGATGAACTCCTGCTCTGTCTCTTTATCCCATTCCACCGCCATAAATTTCTCTGGCTCTTTCTGGTAGCCACGAATGTTACGGCAGGACTCATGGTGAATCACCAGACCTTTACCCGGACTGACGTGGGCAATGATCGGATCGCCAGGAATTGGACGGCAGCATTTGGCAAAGGTGATCAGTACGCCGTCTGCGCCTTTGATCGGCAGATGACCATGACCAGATTGCGCAGGAACGTTCGCCGATGCTTCGCCCTGCTGAAGGTTTTTCGCTACCACCACGCTCATGGCGTTGCCCAGACCGATTTCCGCTAACAGATCGTCAAGCGTAGCGAGCTTCATACGCTCAAGCTCACGCTGGATACTTTCCTGCGGGATTTCAGCCAGTTTACGGCTACCACCCAGGGCATGGTTAAGCAGTCGACGCCCCAGACTGACGGAATCATCGCGCTTAAGGTTTTTCAGCAGTTGGCGAATTTTTGCTCGTGCTTTCGAGCTGACGACGAAGTTGAGCCATGCCGCATTCGGCCGGGCGCCCGGCGCGGTAATGATTTCAACGGTCTGACCGCTAAACAGCGGTTGGGAAAGCGGATAAGGCTGTCTGTCGACACGTGCGCCAACGCAGGCATGACCGATATCGGTATGTACCGCGTAGGCGAAGTCGACAGGCGTCGCACCGGCAGGCAGCTCGACAATGCGCCCTTCCGGTGTGAAAACATAAATCTCATCCGGGAAGAGATCAGATTTAACGCTTTCAATAAATTCAAATGAGCTACCGGCGCTTTGCTGCAGTTCCAGCAGGCTTTGCATCCAGCGTTGTGCGCGGATTTGTGCCGTGGTGCTGGTTTCGCCATGTTCTTTGTACGCCCAGTGTGCCGCGACCCCCATCTCTGCCATCTGGTCCATGTCTTCGGTACGAATTTGTACTTCAACAGGCACGCCGTGCGGGCCGATCATTGAGGTATGCAAAGACTGATATCCGTTCGCTTTGGGAATGGCGATATAGTCTTTCACGCGACCTGGACGCGGTTTGTACAGGCTGTGCATCTGGCCGAGTACGCGATAGCAGGTATCGGAGTCATGAACGATGACGCGGAAAGCGTAAATGTCCATGATTGAGTGAAAACGCTGCTCTTTGAGTACCATTTTGCAGTAGATCGAGTACAGGTGCTTCTCGCGACCGCTTACGCGACACGGAATGCCTGCTTCCTGCAAACGCCCTTCGATCTCCGAGAGGATTTTTTGAATCATCTCTTTGCGGTTGCCGCGGGCGGCTTTTACCACTTCTTTAATCACGCGATAGCGGTTCGGGTACAGCGCTTCAAAACCCAGCTCTTCAAGCTCGGTCTTAATGTGATGAATACCTAAACGGTGCGCCAGCGGACTGTAGATTTCGAGGGTTTCACGGGCGATGCGGCGGCGCTTATCGGGGCGTAATGAGCCCAGCGTGCGCATATTGTGGGTACGGTCGGCAAGTTTGATGAGAATGACGCGGATATCCTGCACCATCGCCATAATCATCTTGCGAAAGTTTTCAGCTTGCGCCTCTTTCTTATCGCGAAACTTAAGCTTATCAAGCTTCGATACCCCTTCTACCAGCTCTGCAACGCTTTTACCAAAAAGCTGTTCCATGTCCTGGTAGGTGGCTGGGGTATCTTCAATCACGTCATGCAGCAGCGCAGCCATCAGCGTTTCGTAGTCGAGTTTCATCTCGGCCAGAATGCAGGCTACCGCTACCGGGTGCGTGATATAAGGTTCACCGCTTGAACGTGTCTGGCCCTCGTGAGCGTCACGTGCAACGAGATACGCCTGCCGAAGACGCTTAATCTGGTCTTCCGGCAGGTAGTTTTGAATCAGCTGATTCAGGCTTTCAAACAGATACAAGGGCGACCCGCTTTGTGATTAACGACGACCTTCAGCAATAGCGGTAACGGCTTGTAATTCAGCGGCTTCCTGCTCTTGCTGTTCCTGGCGCTCACGCACGTCGAGGATCTGGTTGTTGATCAGACCTTCTTCGATTTCGCGCAGCGCGATAACGGTAGTTTTATCGTTTTCTTCCGGTACGAGCGGATCCTTTCCGCCTACCTGCATCTGACGAGCGCGACGCGCGGCGACCAGTACCAGGTCAAAACGGTTACCAATTTTCTCTACAGCGTCCTGAACAGTTACGCGTGCCATACTTAAAATGCTCCACAGGTGAAGAAATGACTGGGCATGATACTGAATGTGGGTTCAGTCTGCCAACAGTTTGCTGATTAAAGCGTCATGACGCTGCTTTTGGCGGCTCATGCGCAGACGTTCGGCGCGAATGATGGTTTTCAAATCGCCCAGGGCGGTATCGAAATCATCGTTCACAATAAGATAATCATATTCGGCGTAATGGCTCATTTCTGCAACAGCTTGCGCCATACGTTTTGCGATCACGTCTTCGCTATCCTGACCTCGACCACGCAGACGGCGGTCCAGCTCAATCTTAGAGGGCGGCAAAATAAAAATACTGCGCGCATGCGGCATTTTTTCACGAATTTGCTGCGCACCTTGCCAGTCGATATCTAAAAAGACGTCTACGCCGGATGCTAATACTTGCTCAATGGCCTCACGCGAAGTGCCGTAGTAATTACCGAAAACCTCAGCGTGTTCCAGGAACGCGTCTCTGCCAATCATGGCTCTGAATTCGTCATGGTTCACAAAGAAATAGTGTTCACCATGCACTTCCCCCGGGCGCGGTGCGCGCGTGGTGTGCGAAACAGAAACCTGGGTGTCATACAACGGTTGGGTCTTTAATAAAGCCTGAATCAGGCTGGATTTACCCGCGCCACTGGGGGCAGAAACAATATAAAGCGTGCCTTGAGCCATGAGTATCTTAATGTATGTGATTGTCGAAAGAGAGCCTACATACGAGCTTATTATACACGTAGCCGCTATGTGACGTAGCCTTTGTCACACTTTTTGCGCATGTTTATTGCGTTTTGCGTACCCGTTTCCTGTTTTATCGGCAATTTGCAGCAACACGTGAAAATGTCAGGAAGGCTGCTCGCACGATGAATTTTTGTCGCTCTGTTTCGATTGCACTCCGCGCTATACCTGCCGGGAAACACATTGGTTAGCGGAGGCAGCATGAGGCTATGGAAATGCCTTGGCATAGTTTTACTGGTCTGGAATTTGCCGGTCTGGGCGGTATGCCCTGCCTGGTCCCCAGCCCGGGCAAGCGAGGAAATTTCACGATTACAGCAGCAGATAACACAGTGGAATGATAGTTACTGGAAACAGGGTGTCAGCGCCGTTGATGATGGCGTTTATGACCAGCTCAATGCGCAACTCATCCAATGGCAGCGCTGTTTTGGCGATGAAGCTCCACCTGATCTGTCTGCGCCCCCAATAAGTGGCACAGTCTCGCATCCAGTACCTCACACGGGGGTCCGCAAGCTGGCTGGTAAGCAAGCGTTACAGCAATGGATGCGTGTGCGCAGCGATCTCTGGGTACAACCAAAGGTCGACGGCGTGGCGGTCACGCTGGTCTATCGCAATGGCAATCTGGTAAGAGCGATTAGCCGAGGTAATGGCCTGAAAGGTGAAGACTGGACGCAAAAGGTGCTGCGGATACCTTCCGTACCACACACTTCCAAAGGTCTGCTGGCAAACAGTACGTTGCAGGGTGAGATATTTTTACAGCAGGAAGGGCATATCCAGCAACAGAGCGGGGGAATGAATGCCCGCTCAAAGGTCGCTGGAATGATGATGCGCCAGAGCAACCCGGAATTGTTACGTTCGTTGGCTATTTTCATCTGGGCCTGGCCTGATGGCCCGGCGGTCATGTCGGAAAGGCTGGAACAACTCACTGCCGCCGGGTTTAGTTTCACGCAACGCTATACCCAGCCCGTGAAAAATGCGGACGATGTCGAGCATGCCCGTACCCGTTGGTGGACTTCGGCACTCCCTTTTGTGACGGATGGCGTCGTGGTGCGATCGGGGAAAGAACCGCAGGCGCGATACTGGTTACCCGGGCAGGGAGAGTGGCTGGCGGCATGGAAATATCCGCCCGTGTCTCAGGTATCCGAGGTCACAGATATTCAGTTTTCAGTCGGTAAAACTGGGAAAATTGCCGTAGTCGCGCTGCTGGCACCCGTCATGCTGGACGATAAACGAGTGCAACGCGTCAATATTGGCTCTGTACGCCGCTGGAATGAATGGGATATCGCGCCTGGAGATCGGATCCTGATAAGCCTGGCCGGACAGGGGATCCCGCGTATCGACGAAGTGGTCTGGCGTAGCACTCAACGCACTAAGCCAACGCCGCCTGTGGGACATTTCAATTCAATGACCTGCTTTTATGCCACGCCGGCGTGTTATGAGCAATTTATTGCCAGACTGGTTTGGCTGGGCGCGAAAGAAGTGCTGGAATTAGAAGGTATTGGTGAGGCGGGATGGCGTAACCTTCATCAGGCGTATCACTTTGAACATATCTTTTCCTGGCTCGGATTAACTCAGGAGCAGCTCCAGTCCACATTAGGCGTAAGCAAAGGGGAGAAGATGTGGCATCAGTTCAACCTGTCGCGCCATCTTCCGTTCACACGTTGGGTTATAGCCATGGGAATACCGTTAACACAGGCAACGCTGAATGCCAGTCGGGATGCTTCGTGGAAACAATTGCAGGACCGTGATGAACAAAGCTGGCGACAACTCCCTTTAATGGGGGGGCGCCGGGCACGACAGATTATTCAGTGGCTGGAGGCCAGGGAGGTCATAGCGCTGAGCAACTGGCTGGCTGCTCAGCGTATTACGGGCTTTATGCCTTAATGGCCTTCATGGCGATAATAAAATACTGGCAGGCCCAACTTCAGGCGGAGCGCCAGTAAGCGGGCGGTAAAACCGAAGAGTAGGGTAGAGATAACCACCACATCGTGGCTGGAGACGTAATGTTGCAGCACGATGTAAAGCACGGCAGCGGCAAAAGAAACGCCAGCATACAGCTCTTTCTGGAACACTAACGGAATGCGTTTGCAGAACATGTCGCGTAACACGCCACCGAAGACGCCGGTAGTGACCGCAGCGACCACGGCGATAATCGGCCCGTGACCCATATCCAGCGCCACCTGTGCGCCAATAATAGAAAAGACCACCAGGCCCAGCGCATCCAGTACAAGGAATATTTTACGCAGGTAGGGCATGACAGGAGCAATAATGGTGGTGAGTACCGCAGCGGCCGCCACAATAATGACGTATTCAGGATGCTTTACCCAGCCAAGCGGATAGTGGCCGAGAAGAATGTCGCGTACCGAACCTCCGCCAATGGCGGTCGCAGTGGCAATAATAATGACGCCAAATGTATCCATACGGCGACGTCCTGCCGCAAGCGCGCCGGTCATGGCTTCGGCAGTAATACCAATTAAATATAAAACGTGTAACAGCATGTATTCCCCCTGATGTGCTGGGGGCTAAGGTTATCGATTTGTGCGCATTGTCACGATTGAGATTTTCTAAGGTGAAACGATTTTAATAACTATAGATAATGCGAATTTGTCATAAATGCGTTATGGCATGCTATCTAAAGTGTGGAGTGTAATAATAAACGATGAGAAAATGTAATTCGAAGTGAAGAGGCGGAAGCGAAACGTCGGGAAAAACACGTAGTCCCGCCGTTTACTGGCGGGACACGTATGATATTTCATCAAGCTATCACTTCCCGGCCATAGGACAAGTTGACACGCCAGAAGCCATTAGGGAAGTCATCATGAGTAAACTCTGATATTCAGCGGCCTCTATTCTGAAAAATGGCCCCCTCTGCTATCGCTTCTATGTGTGTAGGGGCATTTACAGCAAAATCTTCAGTATTTTATCAGTTGGAGTGGTGGATATGAGCGCCAGAGAAGAAATTCAGGATGGCAGAGAGGCTGGAATTTTAAGAAGTGGGATAATCTACACCGAAGTTTTGGGGTGGATAGATATGGGACATGCTCGAGGAGATGATGTCAGAAAGTTACTCTCGGATATGCACCAAGGCGAGCATTCAGGAAAGGATTATTACGATGTAAAATACACTCAAAGTATGGGAAGAGGAGGGCTTATAATTGGGAAGTTCATCAGATGGAGAATTAGAAAAGGGCGTAGCTTATTTGAACGATATAGTATAGCGCTTTCCATGATGATGGCGCTTGCTCATCGTTTTGAGGGTTTACAGTCAAATTTCCCCTTTTATCTTTACACCGACAGCGGTTTCAGTGGTGAGGATTTAGTATCCGATTTGCTGGGGTTCTACCGCGTAGTCTCATATAGTAACCCATTCCCGCTATTGCAACCCGTCAGCAAAGAGGAAGCCCTCAGACGTTGGGATTATTATGGTCCAATCGGCTCTTTTAAAAACACCTCATTCCAACCGATTTTATTTCCCGATCCGATGAAATCAGCTTTAGCTCTTCCTGTAAAAGGTGTTTTACCCTCATTCATGAGAACAGTGATACCTTACAGCGACTTTAGGTCTGGTAACGTTAAAATAGTTTCCAGAGATGGAACGGTCGTTAACTGGTAAAAAAGGGAAACATATGAAACAGGCAGTCATAATAGTGCTGATGGTAATAGCTATATGTAGCTCTTATTTCTGGCCTAATATTAAAATGAGACTTGCATGTAACGCACAATATACAGAGTTTGATAAAGCCAAATATGATTATTACACTCCCCAAGTTTTAAAAAAAATGCCGAGAATATCCCAAGTATATGACTTTAATTATACGAACATTTCTGGCCCTAAGGCTGATGTATGGAGTGTGACGTTCCATAATACCAGGGATACGTGGAAAATTAGTGAATATCTCTCAATGGTGGGCTATGAAAAACAGGAAAAATGCGATATAGAGGCAGAATGCTGGCGCCTCAGGGGATCTGATGAAGTACTGACAGTCGTGAAGATGAACAGCAGCAACGCTGTTCGGGTTGATATTCTGAAGAGTCTTTATAACGACAAATATATGCCAGATAAATAAGTGTTCAATTTTATATAAGCCAGTACTTACTGGAGGTACGGATAGCCTGCATTGAGCAGGCTATCTAGTACGTTATGATAGCATAGGCATGGTACGCAAAATTACTCGATGTTCTGAATTTGCTCGCGCATTTGCTCGATCAAGACTTTCAGTTCAATTGCGGAGTTAGTCACTTCGGCATTGATAGACTTGGATGCCAGAGTGTTCGACTCACGGTTGAATTCCTGCATCATGAAGTCCAGACGACGGCCAACCGCCTCTTTTTTCTTCAGAATGTTGTAGGTTTCTTTGACGTGAGCTTCCAGGCGATCCAGTTCTTCAGCCACGTCGATACGCTGTGCCATCAGCACCAGCTCTTGCTCAAGGCGGTTATTTTCCAGTTGCACCTGAGCGTCTTCCAGTTTGGCCACCAGACGCTCACGCTGCCATTGTAGAATTTCCGGCATATGCGCACGTACCTTCGTCACTTCAGCGCTGACGCCTTCCAGACGCTGCTCGATCAGCGCCTTCAGCGCCTGACCTTCGGTTTCACGCGCAACGATAAAGTCATCCAGCGTACCGTCAAGCGCAGCGAGGATTTCGGCGGCAATGGCGTCCAGATCTTGCTCCTGGGCTGCCATTACGCCAGGCCAACGCAGGATATCAACCGGGTTAATTTCACCTTCATCACTCTGCATTTTGACCCAGTTAGCAGCACTCACGAGCTGTTTAGCGAGCTTTTCATTCAGAATCAGCTCGCCCTGCGCGCTGGCATCCGGCTCAAAACGCAGTGTACATTCGATTTTACCGCGCGTCAGACGCGTGCGGATGCGTTCGCGAACCACGGGTTCGAGACTACGGAACTGTTCCGGCAGGCGAAAATAAGTTTCCAGATAACGCTGGTTTACCGAGCGCATCTCCCAGGTTGCGCTACCCCATTCACCCTTGATTTCACGCCGGGCGTAGGCGGTCATGCTGCGGATCATAGACGTTCCTGTTTTTAAAGATGAGATGGGAGGATTATAGCCATCCACGTCTTGTCAGGATAGGAATAACCGTCGGAAGTCCGTATAATGCGCAGCCACATTCGTTTCAAGCCGGAGATTTTATCATGCGTCCAGCAGGTCGTAGTGCCAATCAGGTGCGTCCCGTCACCCTGACCCGTAATTATACAAAACACGCTGAAGGCTCCGTGCTGGTCGAATTTGGTGATACTAAAGTACTGTGTACCGCTTCTATCGATGAAGGTGTCCCACGTTTTCTGAAAGGTCAGGGCCAGGGCTGGATCACCGCAGAATATGGCATGCTGCCACGCGCCACGCACACCCGTAACGCCCGTGAAGCGGCGAAAGGTAAGCAGGGCGGTCGTACCATGGAAATCCAGCGTTTGATCGCCCGCGCACTTCGCGCTGCTGTTGACCTGAAGACGCTCGGTGAATTCACTATTACGCTGGACTGTGATGTTATTCAGGCAGATGGCGGTACGCGTACTGCATCGATTACTGGCGCATGCGTTGCGTTGGCGGATGCGCTGAACAAACTGGTGGCGAGCGGTAAGCTGAAAACTAACCCGATGAAAGGGATGGTTGCCGCGGTTTCCGTGGGCATTGTCGACGGTGAAGCGCTCTGTGACCTCGAGTACGTTGAGGACTCCGCCGCAGAAACAGACATGAACGTAGTGATGACTGAAGATGGTCGCATTATTGAAGTGCAGGGCACGGCGGAAGGTGAGCCGTTCAGCCATGAAGAACTTCTCACCCTACTGGCATTGGCCCGAGGGGGAATCGAATCCATTGTAGCGACGCAGAAGGCGGCGTTAGAAAATTGATTTTAAAGGCGACTGAAGAGTCGCCTTTTTTTTGTCTGTAATAAAGTGAGATGAGGAGCGAATCCATGAAACCGTATCAGCGCCAGTTTATTGAGTTTGCGCTTAGCAAGCAGGTACTAAAGTTTGGCGAATTTACGCTGAAATCCGGGCGCAAAAGCCCCTATTTCTTCAACGCCGGGCTATTTAATACCGGGCGCGATCTGGCACTGCTAGGCCGTTTTTATGCCGAAGCGCTGGTGGATTCCGGCATCGAGTTCGATTTGCTGTTTGGCCCAGCCTACAAAGGTATTCCGATTGCGACCACCACTGCCGTTGCGCTGGCGGAACACCACGATAAAGATTTACCGTACTGCTTTAACCGTAAAGAGGCGAAGACCCATGGTGAAGGCGGTAATCTGGTAGGTAGCGCACTTGAGGGGCGTGTCATGCTGGTGGATGATGTTATCACCGCGGGAACAGCAATTCGTGAGTCGATGGAGATTATTCAGGCTAATGGCGCTACGCTTGCTGGGGTACTGATTTCTCTTGATCGTCAGGAACGCGGTCGTGGCGAGATTTCAGCGATTCAGGAAGTGGAACGTGATTATGGTTGCAAGGTAATTTCGATCATTACCCTGAAAGACCTGATTGCGTATCTGGAAGAGAAGCCTGAGATGGCAGAACATTTGACAGCAGTGCGGGCATACCGAGAAGAGTTTGGGGTTTAATCGTCGCTGCATTGCCCGGTGGCGTTAAGCTTATCGGGCCTACGGGTTGCACAGGCCGGATAAGACAAAGTCGCCATCCGGCAATTGTGTTACTGCAATTGAGCGGCAACCAGCGGCCAGCGGGTGTCAAAATCATCCGTTGGTCGATACTTAAATTCGCTACGTACAAACCGGGACAACATCCCTTCGCAGAAAGCCAGTAACTGGCTGGCCAGCAGCGTTTCATCCACCGTGTAACCTTCGCCTTCACGCATTCTTTTTTCGCGCAGAACCTGGCGTAACTGGGCCTCAATACGTTCGAAAAGCTGGTTAATGCGGCCTTGCAGACGATCCTGTTCAAACATGAGCGCATGCCCGGTCAGAATGCGCGTCAGACCGGGGTTACGTTCACCGAAGCCTAAAATCAGCAGAACGATCAGACGCAGACGTGCGCTGGTGTCCTTTTCATCTTTTAAGATCAGATTGATACGGGTAATCAGACTATCTTCGATAAACTCAATCAGACTATCGAACATGCGAGTCTTGCTGGGAAAATGGCGATACAACGCCGCTTCGGAAACGCCTACAGAGGCTGCCAGTTTCGCTGTCGTGATGCGTTGGCTTCCATCGCTGGACTCAAGCATCAGTG
The DNA here is from genome assembly GCF_014596845.2 of Citrobacter sp. C5_2. Classification (NCBI taxonomy): domain Bacteria; kingdom Pseudomonadati; phylum Pseudomonadota; class Gammaproteobacteria; order Enterobacterales; family Enterobacteriaceae; genus Citrobacter; species Citrobacter sp. C5_2. The sequence continues at coordinate 140,680 of NZ_CP115032.1, forward strand.
CCAGAGACTGAAGTATTTCTTCGCGACGATTCCTTTTCGCAGTTTGCTTTTCTACCATGTTACAAAATACCCCTGAAAATAAGCTCTTGCCAGGCAGGCATCCACACAGCGACCGCAAACGGCTGTTTGCGGTGTGTTATTGCGTTATTACGCTGTGGGATACTTTTCTGCGGGTTACTTGCGCCCGGAATGGCCGAAGCCACCTTCGCCACGATCGGTGGCTTCAAACTCTTGCACCAGATTAAATTCAGCCTGCACGACCGGTACAAATACCATCTGCGCGATACGTTCGCCCGGTTCAATCGTGAAGCTGTCCTGACCACGGTTCCAGATAGATACCATCAATTGTCCTTGATAGTCGGAATCAATCAGACCGACCAGGTTGCCCAGTACGATGCCGTGCTTATGGCCCAGCCCGGAACGTGGCAACATCACCGCCGCCAGAGAGGGATCGGCAATGTGGATGGCTAACCCGGTTGGCACCAGCGTAGTTGCACCCGGCGCCAGCTCTACGGCGTCATCAAGACAAGCACGCAGGTCAAGTCCGGCAGAGCCAGAAGTGGCGTACGTCGGGAGCGGAAATTGTTGCCCTACGCGCGGGTCCAGAATCTTAACGTCGATTTTTTTCATCATAACGGGTCACGATCTCGTCGAGTAATAATTGGCCCAGGAGTTCTTTACGCTCAAGCGGTAAGATTTTATCTCCGTCCTGCCAAAAAAGGTGTAATGCGTTGCTGTCGCTGTTAAACCCTTGATTTGATAGCGAAACGTCGTTAGCACAGATCACATCAAGGTTTTTGCGGATGCGTTTTTGCCGGGCATATTCTTCCACATTATTTGTTTCGGCGGCAAACCCAACGACAAAAGGACGATTAGCATCCAGTGCGGCAACACCGGCGATAATATCCGGGTTTTTGACCATTTTTACTGTTAATTCATCACCCTGCGTCGCCTGTTTTTTGATTTTTTCGGGGGCGACGGTCTCGGCGCGATAATCAGCGACTGCGGCGCAGCCGATAAAAATATGCTGTTGTTGCACCACAGATTGCACGGCGGCTTCCATCTCCAGTGCGGTCATCACATCAATGCGCTGCACAAATGGCGGTGTGGGTAACGAAACAGGTCCCGACACCAGCGTGACGTTTGCCCCGCGTTTTGCGGCAGCGGCTGCGATAGCAAATCCCATTTTTCCGGAGCTGTGATTGGAAATGTAACGCACGGGATCCAGCGGTTCGCGCGTCGGGCCCGCCGTAATCATGATATTGAGATGTTGCAGATCGTTGACAGGCGAGAAATGTTCTGCGGCCATATCGACAATCGTCAACGGATCCAGCATGCGTCCAGGACCGACATCGCCACATGCCTGGCTACCACTGTCAGGACCCCAAATGAGCAAACCTCGCGAGGCAAGAATGCTCAGATTGTGCTGGGTCGCGGCAGCGCGGTACATCTGCTGGTTCATGGCTGGCAGCACAGCAACAGGAGCAGGCGTTGCCAGACAAATCGTTGAAACCAGATCGTTAGCCATCCCCGCGGCGACGCGGGCAATCAGGTCTGCCGTAGCAGGCGCCAAAATAACCAGGTCGGCCCATTTCCCCAGCTCAATGTGGCCCATCGCGGCTTCGGCGGCGGGGTCAAGCAGGCTGTCGGAAACGGGATAACCCGAAACCGCTTGTAAGCTCAGGGGAGTAATAAACGCTTTTGCCGCTTCGGTCATCGCCACGCGGACGTCAGCGCCGCGTTCCCGTAAACGACGCACCAGTTCAGGGGTTTTGTACGCAGCAATGCCGCCACTGACGCCAAGTACGATTTTTTTACCGGCCAGGCTCATCATGATCTTTCCTGTTGGGTTTCACCAGAAGGCGGATATTTTATCACAATCCGCAATGAGTCGTGCTTTTGCCCGCGCTTCAGTTTGCGAGCCGCTACGAAGAAGTGATAACAGAGCGTCGATTCGCGACAAGCGTTATGCCACTATGCGGACGCGAAAGGAGGGGGAAGCATGGAAAATACAGGACGTATGATGCCCCGGGAAAAGCTGTTGGCGCAGGGGGCTGGTTCACTTAGCGATGTTGAGCTACTGGCGCTTTTTTTACGCACCGGGATTCTGGGTAAAGATGTGCTGACGTTGGCAAAAGAGTTGATCCAGCATTTTGGTTCGCTGTATGGCCTGTTATCAGCAGACTATATGGCGTTTAGCCACGTTCACGGTATTGGCCTGGCGAAGTATGCGCAGCTTAAAGGGATTGCCGAACTGGCAAGGCGCTACCATAACGTGCGAGTGATGGAAGAGCGCGCGTTACTTAGCCCGGAAATGGCGCGAGAATTTCTGCAAAGCCAGCTCGCGCAAGAGGAACGCGAGATCTTTCTGGTGATCTTTATGGATTCTCAACATCGTGTGATTAAACACAGCAAACTTTTTTCCGGCACGCTTAGCCATGTTGAGGTGCATCCACGAGAAATTGTGCGTGAAGCGATAAAAATGAATGCGTCAGCGGTGATCCTTGCCCATAATCACCCTTCGGGTTGTGCAGAGCCGAGTAAAGCAGATAAACTCATCACCGAGCGTGTTGTGAAATGCTGTCAGTTCATGGATATCCGGGTGCTTGATCATCTGGTCATTGGGCGCGGAGAGTACGTTTCTTTTGCGGAACGCGGTTGGATTTAACGCACTTTACGCGATCCATCGGGATCTTTGTCTGTTCGGGACTTGAGCATAACGCCGGGTCAGCGTATACTACGCCACCTTTGAGAATCTCGGGTTTGGCATTTGGGCCTGGCAATCGAGAGTTCACTTAGAACTACGCGATGACCGGGCTGTAAAGCCTGACGAGGCGCCGATACCCCATACGAAGCTCGAGCTAATTTGATTTTTGGAGAATAGACATGTCCCGAGTCTGCCAAGTTACTGGCAAGCGTCCGGTGACCGGTAACAACCGTTCCCACGCACTGAACGCGACTAAACGCCGTTTCCTGCCTAACCTGCACTCTCACCGTTTCTGGGTTGAGAGCGAAAAGCGTTTTGTCACCCTGCGTGTATCTGCTAAAGGTATGCGTGTTATTGATAAGAAAGGCATCGAAACAGTTCTGTCTGAACTGCGTGCCCGTGGCGAAAAGTACTAAGTACTAAGAGGAAATAAATCATGGCTAAAGGTATTCGTGAGAAAATCAAGCTGGTTTCTTCTGCTGGTACTGGTCACTTCTATACCACTACGAAGAACAAACGTACTAAGCCGGAAAAACTGGAACTGAAAAAATTCGATCCAGTTGTCCGTCAGCACGTTCTCTACAAAGAAGCGAAAATCAAGTAATTCTCGCTTTGATGTAATAAAAAACCTCGCTTCGGCGGGGTTTTTTGTTTTCTGGCCGTCCCCATATTAATGTGACCTGATACATCGCCGGAGATACTATGCCTGAATTACCTGAAGTCGAAACCAGCCGCCGTGGTATTGAGCCGCATCTGGTTGGGGCAACGATTATGCACGCGACTGTGCGTAACGGTCGTTTGCGTTGGCCGGTATCCGAGGAAATCTACCGGTTGAGTGATAAACCCGTTCTCAGCGTACAGCGGCGCGCGAAATACCTGTTGCTGGAACTGTCGGATGGTTGGATTATCATTCATCTGGGGATGTCGGGTAGTTTGCGTATCCTTCCTGAAGAGCTTCCGGCAGAAAAGCATGACCACGTCGACTTAGTGATGAGTAACGGCAAAGTTCTGCGCTATACCGATCCTCGCCGTTTTGGCGCCTGGCTGTGGACGACAGAGCTCGATGGGCATAATGTTCTCGCTCATCTTGGACCAGAGCCACTGAGCGACGATTTCAACGCCAGTTATCTGCAGCAGAAATGCGCGAAGAAGAAAACCGCGATTAAACCCTGGCTGATGGATAACAAGCTGGTGGTGGGGGTAGGTAATATCTATGCCAGCGAGTCGCTGTTTGCAGCGGGTATCCATCCTGACCGTCTGGCCTCATCTTTGTCGCAGGATGAGTGCGAACTACTGGTGCGCGTCATTAAGGCGGTTTTGCTGCGTTCGATCGAACAGGGTGGAACGACGCTGAAGGACTTCCTGCAAAGCGACGGTAAGCCGGGCTATTTTGCCCAGGAGCTGCAGGTCTATGGGAGAGAAGGCGAACCCTGTCGCGTATGCGGCGCGCCGATCATTGCGACAAAACACGCCCAGCGTACGACGTTCTACTGCCGTCGCTGTCAGAAATAACATTCGTTGCTGGCCGGATAAGCTGTATGTCTTATCCGGGCAGACGTATTACTTTAGTTTACTCATTAACGCCTGATGGACGTTTTCCGGCAGAAAGTGCGTCACATCTCCCTGGTGGCGGGCGACTTCTTTCACCAGTGACGATGAGATAAATGACCACTCTTTAGACGGCATCAGAAAGACGCTTTCCAGTTGCGGCATCAGGTGGCGGTTCATGTGGGCCAACTGCATTTCATACTCAAAATCTGCTACCGCGCGCAGGCCACGGATCAGAATGTTAGCCTGATTATCACGGGCAAAGTTTGCCATTAAGTCGCTGAATCCCAGAACTTCCACATTGCCGAGATGCGCCGTTGCCTGTTGCGCCAGCTCGACGCGCTCTTCAAGGGTAAACATCGGTTTTTTACTGGGACTTGCGGCAATCGCCAGGATCACGTGATCGAACATGCTGGTCGCACGGGTCACGATATCAAGATGGCCGTTAGTTATGGGATCAAAGGTTCCTGGATAAATCGCCCGTTTTTGCATGATTTGCCTCAATGCGTTTTGGGTGGCAGATAAGGTTCCAACAGCTGCAGCAGGCGCTGTAGCGCGCCCTGATTTTGATACAGGACTTCAACTGCATGACGGCCATAAAAATTACGATAATCGGCATCGGTCAGTAAAGAAGAGACCTCTTTCACCAGCGTGGTTGCGTCGGTGACGGTGATTAATCCGCTTGCCTGTTCGAGACGAGCACAAATATCTTTAAAATTAAAGGTATGTGGCCCCATCAGTACCGGAATGGCGTGTGCCGCGGCTTCCAGTGGGTTGTGCCCGCCACGTTCAACCAGTGAACCACCGACAAAAGCAAGGTCAGCAATGCCGTAAAGCAACATCAGCTCGCCCATGGTGTCGCCGATAACGACCTGAGTATCTGAGGATGGAACTTCGCCAGAAGAGCGTGTGGTATAGCTTAGCCCAGCCTGGCGTACGAGGTTAATGGCATCCGGGAATCGCTCAGGATGTCTGGGAACCAGGATCAGCAAAAGATTAGGAAACTGATTTAATAACGCCTGGTGGGCTGCAATGATAATGCTTTCTTCACCATCGTGCGTGCTGGTTGCAATCCACACCGGGCGATGAGGCGCCCATTGACGACGCAACGTAATCGCTTTGGCGGCCAACTGTGGCGTGACGGAAATATCAAACTTCAGGCTGCCGGTGACGGTGACCTGATTGCTCCTGGCGCCAAGCGTAATAAAACGCGCGCCATCTTCTTCGTTCTGTGCGGCAATCAACGTAATTCGACGCAGTAGCTTACCAACAAATTTGCCTAATTTTGCGTAGCCAGCGGCTGAACGCGCAGAAAGCCGTGCGTTGGCGATGACCAGAGGAATACCGCGCTTATGGAGTGCCGCGATCAGATTTGGCCACAGCTCGGTTTCCATGATTAACACCAGCTTGGGGTCAACTTTATTCAGGAAACGGTTCAAAGCATCCGGTAGATCGTATGGCAGATAAATGTGCTGAACGTCAGTACCAAACGCGGATTGTACGCGCTCAGAGCCGGTTGGCGTCATGGTGGTTACCGTGATCGGCAAGTCGGGATAACGATGTCGCAGAGCACGGACTAATGGAATAGCTGCCAGCGTTTCGCCCACAGAAACTGAGTGAAGCATGATGCCGCCTGGTTTTAGCGGACGGCGGTAAAAACCGTAGCGTTCACCCCAGCGTTTACGGTAGGCCGGAGCCTTACGTCCGCGCACCCAAAGCCGTATCCAGATCAAAGGCTGAATAAGGTAGAAAAGGGCGGTGTAAAGCAATTCGAGCATAATGGTAGCTAACTTATGAATGTGCTGGGGATTCTATGTATTTAACTATGGCTTTACCATCATTTTTATCCAGGTCGCAGCAAAACGATGGAATCGTCGCGGCACTGTTTTAATCGGCGGCATTTTTAAAAATGCCTATGAACGTACTGACGCGGCTTAACGTCTTGTGCGGCGCGTGTTTTAAGGTGAATGCGTTAATTTTATATCTTTTTGTTTTTAATGATTTATTTCTTTATTTTGTTCAAAAAATATTCGTTTCGGAATGCGTGATAATAAATGATATACTACTGCGCAATTTCAGGTAGCTAGCCGGCAGAAACGTTTCGAAAACATGGGCGGTAAACTTTGGATGTATCAGACCTGCTATGCCTGGCGACGCGATGCGGATATTAATGCATGAATATTGCTTTTTGTTTGTACAAGTATTTTCCCTATGGTGGGCTACAGCGTGATTTTCTGCGAGTAGCGCTCACGGTTGCTGCACGAGGTCATCATGTCCAGGTGTTTACCCAGTCATGGCAGGGCGAACGTCCGGAAGGACTCGAAATTATACTCGTACCCGTCACAGCCAGAACTAATCATGGGAAAAACGAGCAATATTATCAGTGGGTTCAGAATTATTTAAGTCAGCATCCCGTCGATCGTATCGTTGGTTTTAATAAAATGCCTGGGTTGGATGTGTATTACGCCGCCGACGTTTGCTATGCGGAAAAGGTCGCCCGCGAGAAGGGCTTCTTCTATAAGTTGACGCGTCGGTATCGGCACTACTCTGCATTTGAAAAAGCGACGTTTCAACAAGGTTCCGGTACCACGCTTTTGATGTTAACCGATAAGCAAATCGGTGATTTCAAACAGCATTATCATACCGAGAGCCAGCGTTTTCGTATTCTGCCGCCAGGTATCTACCCAGACAGAAAATACAGCCTGCAACCTGAAAACAGCAGGCAGATTGTCAGAGAAAAGAATGGTATTGCTCTCGATCAGTTCCTGCTTCTGCAGGTCGGATCAGATTTCAAGCGTAAAGGTGTGCCAAGAAGCTTACACGCGTTGGCTTCTTTACCTGAGACTATACGTCACCGTACTCAGTTGATGGTTGTTGGTCAGGATAAGGCCGATCGTTATCGTGCTCTGGCCCGCCAATTGGGTATTGAAAAGCATGTGCAATTCTTCTCGGGGCGAGATGATGTCGCTGAATTGATGTCCGCTGCTGATTTATTGCTTCACCCGGCAGTTCAGGAAGCCGCTGGTATTGTCTTGCTAGAAGCCGTAGTTGCCGGGCTGCCAGTATTAACTACTGAGGTATGCGGCTACGCAGGTTATATCACTGCCGCCCGATGCGGCGTGGTGATTCCTGAACCTTTTGCGCAGGAAAATTTGAATACAGCGCTTTTCGATGCGCTGCAAAATAATGAGCAGAGAAGTCGTTGGGCTGGAAATGCGCGACATTTTGCTGATACAGAAGATCTCTACAGTCTGGCAGATAAAGCTGCAGATATCATTTTAGGTCTCGAAAATGATTGAATTGAAAGAACCATTTGCCACGCAATGGCAAGGAAAAGACCCGTTCACGGAAGTCACTAAGCTGGATGGCGAGGTTTTTCGCGCTCTGGAAACTCGGCGTACCCTGCGTTTTGAGATGATGGGAAAAGGTTACTTTCTTAAATATCATCATGGGACCACGCTTAAAGAAGTGGTGAAAAACCTTATTTCTCTGCGCATGCCTGTGCTTGGCGCCGACCGGGAGTGGCTGGCGATTCATCGTTTGCAAGCACTGAATGTGGATACAATGACGGGGGTTGCTTTTGGACAGAAAGGGCTGAATCCGTTAGAGCGAACCTCATTTATTATCACCGAGGATCTTTCTCCTGCCATCAGTCTTGAAGATTTTTGCGCCAACTGGGGAGTTGAACGGCCCGATTTTGTATTAAAACGGACCATTATTACCCGCGTGGCGGAAATGGTGGGTAAAATGCATCGAGGTGGGGTAAATCATCGGGATTGTTATATTTGCCACTTCCTGCTCCAACAGCCGATGCCAGCAGATGTTGCGGATATCAAACTTTCTGTGATTGATCTACATCGTGCTCAAATACGCCAGCAGGTACCACGCCGCTGGCGGGATAAGGATTTGATCGGGCTCTATTTCTCCTCACTGGAAATTGGTCTAACGTCCAGAGATATCTACCGTTTTTTACGTGTCTATTTTTCGATGCCATTACGTGAAATCTTTCGTCAGGAAGTCAGGTTGTTTGAACAGGCTGTCACAAAAGCGCAAAAAATAAGACAAAGAACAATAAGAAAAGCGCTATAAATTACACATGAAGTTTGAGGCTATTTTATTATGAACATCGATTTCCAGAAGTTGATCATTCAAAAACATATCATCGACAGCTCTACGCATGACAAGAGTAAAAAACTAAGCGTTGCGTATGGTGTTGATCGTAATTTTTTGTTTGGATCAGGCATTTCTATGACCTCAGTATTAGTGAATAATCCTGATATTGATATCCATTTTTATATCGCCACTGACTATATTGATGACGACTATCTGGAAAGCATAAAACGACTGACACAAATGTACAGTACGACCGTGACTGTCCTTGTTTTCGATAATGCTGCATTTCGTGAACTGCCGAGCACGAAAGCCTGGACTTATGCAATGTACTATCGTTACTTTGCATTTGAATATTTAAGCACCGAATTAAGCTCGGTACTGTATCTGGATGCCGATGTCATTTGTAAAGGTTCTCTACGGGAACTTACTGAGATTAATTTCTGTGGGGAATATGCAGCTGTTATTAATGATGTTGATGAAGTGCGAATTAAATCCGGTACCAGACTCGGTATCCCTGAACTGAGTAATGGGTATTTTAATTCGGGTGTTGTATTTGCGAATCTCGAAGTATGGCGTGAGCAGCAGTTGTTAACTAAAGCATTTTCTATATTAGACAAACGCCAAAAAGAATTGCTTTATTTCGACCAGGACGTACTCAATATTTTGTTTGTCGGGAATGTTATTTTCCTGAGAAGAGACTTTAACTGCATTTATGGCGTTGATCAGGAGCTCAAAAATAAAAACGATAAGATTTATCAGGATTTCATTACCGATGATACGGTATTAATTCACTATGTGGGCGTCACTAAACCATGGCATTCATGGGCTAAATACCCGGTGGCTAAGTTTTTTATTGATGCATATCAGAAATCCGCATGGGCGGAAAAGTCTCTGTTAAACGCAAACACAGCCAAGTTGTATAAACGTAAGTCACGACATGAAAGAGTGCAGCGAAAATATATCCGTTCTGTGCTAAGTCATGTTATGTATATAAAAAATAAACTACATAATGCACGGTCGCACTAGTCTGTTGTGCAGATAATTTTCAGATAGCATAAAAAAGGTGTAGTACATGAATTTTGATTGTCATCAGTCTATCAAGGATACCATTGAGATCTTTGGTGCTCCAACAGATCATACCCCGCAGCTGAATATTGCATGGGGGGTTGATCAGAATTTTATGTTCGGGGCGGCAGTTTCGATGTCGTCCGTTTTACTACATAATCAAGATATCAGCATTCATTTTCACCTTTTTACTGATTATATTGATTCAGATTATCGACAACGGCTTGAAAAACTAGCAAAAAAATTTGCTACTAATATAACTGTCTATGTAATGAATGCTGAAGGACTAAAGGTCTTGCCATGTGGAAATGCCTGGTCTCATGCGACTTATTTTAGATTTATTGCATTTGAATATCTTAGTGAAAAAATCGATAGTTTGCTCTATATTGATGCCGATGTGGTATGTAAGGGTTCGTTGATTGATTTAACGAATATCAAATTTGAGCATCATGTTGCTGCCGTTATCCAGGATGTTGATGATAGTCGCTCATATGCCGCTACTCGTCTTAATGTTCCAGAGTTTAATGAGCAATATTTTAATGCTGGGGTTATTTTTGCTAATTTAAAGGAATGGAAGGAACAACAATTTTTCTCTAAAGCATTTTCTACTCTGTTAGATAAAACTAAGAAATTTGCGTTTCTTGACCAGGATGTTTTGAATATCATGTTTTTGGGGAAAACTATTTTCTTACCACGAATTTATGATGCAATATATGGTATTAAACAAGAGCTTAAGAGCAAAGATATTTCAAAATATAAAGAGTTTATAACGCCTGAAACCATTTTGATTCATTATATAGGCGTTACCAAGCCATGGAATTCATGGGCTAACTATCCTTCAGCACTGTATTTTGTTGAAGCGTGGAAGTCTTCTCCATGGGCTGATGTTCCTTTGTTACCAGCCAGAACACCAAAGCAATACAAAAAGAAATCACGGCATGAAAGGCTACAAGGAAAGTATTTCGCTTCAGTAATTAGCTATATCGGCTATTTACGTGCAAAGTTACAAAGTAAGTAAAAAAACTCCCGAAAGGGAGTTTTTTATTTAGCGTAGTTTTGTCTTGAGATATTTCAGATACCATTTGATAGAAGCGCAGTAATTTCCTCTTTTGGCTTCCTGACGTGAGTAAACCCGATAATCAGTAGGTCTCATTCGTGGAGCATAAGAGCGCATTTCTGTGTTCTGCCATGGTGTGAAATGATGGTAGAAAAGATACAGTTGCTGTGAAAGCCCAGTGTGTTCTTTATACCATGGCTTTCGTCCACCGGTGAAATGGATAATGCGTGGCAGGATATCTTTTCGATAGAAGAAACTCTCTTTTTGTTGGTCGTTAAACCAGTTAAACAAAAAATTCCATCGATTATCAATAAATTTGACGTTGCCATCCATTGCAATATTCAGAGCATCTTGATCAAAGTAAGGTAGAGTTTTCCCTTGTTCAAATAGCACAGTATTAGCTTTGTTTTCGATGTCGAATTTAATCCAATTTGCGATATTAATATACAAAAAACCAGCATTGAAGTAATGACCCGTACTGAGACCCAGGCGTTTGGCATTTTTTGTATCATGGATATCGAGCGAGTCGTGGCTGACTGCGCAAATGACGTTACTGATATCAATACTGTTAATATCATTGAGTTTATCGAAACACAGAGTGTCTGCATCTAAATAGATAAAGTACTCAACTTTATCTTTTAATAAGCGCGGAACGGCAAGGCGCATATAGGTTGAACGGTTCAGGTGTTTGATTGCAAAGTCATTGTTATATTTCTCAATCTCTTCTTTATCAATATTGATAACCTGAATTTTATCGCTGGTTGCGCGCAGTTTATTGATTTCGTCGTCTGAGACGTCATAGACAAAAACGAAAAATGACAAGTCTTGTCCAGGGTTGTTCATTATGACAGACATAATGGACACTGCTACATATTCCAGATAATTGGCATCTGTACAGTAAGCAATATTAATAACGTTTTTTTTGTTGTCCATCTATGCTTTCTCATTGCCTTTATTATCGCCACTATCATGAAGTACCCTATCGATAGCGTCAATCACGGCTTGCTCCGGTATCCATGTTAAATATTTTTTTGACCTGTCGAGTTCATCTCTGGGAGGCATGGGATGGTAATCGCCAGCCCAAATCAATACAGCATTATCTGACCATGGTCTCCATTGCTGATAATTGGTTGCCCCAAACAGGCAAACCTGTGGTGTTCCTAATGCTGCCGCCATATGCATAGGCGCAGAATCGACCCCGATGTAAAGAACCGCATGGTCGATCAACGCGGCCAATTGCAGGAAGGTTGTTTTGCCTGCCAGTGTCAGGTCAGGTGATGATTGACACTGTTCAGCAATACGCTGGACTTGCTGTTGTTCACTCAATGCTGGCCCACAGGTTAGGTAAACATGCAGGCCACGCTGATGCAGATAGTCAATCACATGGGCAAATTTATCATCATCCCAACATTTGAATTCTTGTCTGGCAGTAGGTTGAATAACGACATATTTTTGTGAAGGTAATGCCGGAAGTTGGGAAACCAAATAGTGGTAATCATCCCGGCGGTAGTGCAGTGACATCTCTTTTTTCAGATCAGTCTCGCTAAACCCAACACCTTTTAGAATGGAGAGATTTTGTTCAACTATGTGCGTACCGGTCAGCGGTGTAACCCGTGAAAAAAGCTTGTTCCATTGTTTCTTATCACGCTCAAATGCAATTGAGGGGCGACGTAATGAGGCAATAAGAGCGCCAATCGGCCACTGCTCGGTTAAATTAACGATCAGGTCGTAGTGGTTTTTTTTCAGCTGTTGGCGCACTGAAAGATAATTTTTTACTGTATCTAAAAGGCCTTTCTTTTTCTCAATGAGATAAAACTCATTAATACTTTCATTTGCTGCCAAAATTGATTTTGTATCTTTATAAAGAAGCAGATCGATTTTAGCATGAGGATAACGAGCCTGAATGCTGGCAATGACAGGTGTTGTTAATAGAACATCACCATAAAATTTGAGCTTGCAAATAAGAACACGGTCGACTTTATCAAACATGTTAAAATCCCTTTCGAAAAAATAAATTTTTGCATGCAGATAGTATCTTGTATCTTATTTCAGAAATTGAACGGTCGATATGCGGATATTTCATCTTAAGGATTATTTTGTTTTTAACGATTTTGGTATCGCAGCATGCAAGTGCATTCTGAATGTCATTTAACATACTTTCGTTATAACGATAGTAGCCTTTCTTTTTACGTAAAAGTTTGCGGCCTTCCAGAAAACAATTGATGATCATTAATGTGGCGACAGTACGTTTTTCGTTATTTTTATTCACATAGTTATACATTTTTCGCATAGCAAAGAAGATGCTGTCCGCATCGCTATCAATAATGTTTTCGGTAATGCTTTTTTCATTTACCCGATAGTAATATAATTTATTTTCTATCTTTAATATGTAATGACACTTAAAGTATTGAAAGGGACAAAAAATCATGTCTTCATATCGACGATGTTCTTCGAATCGATCGTTGCCAATAATGTCGCGATGAAAGATTTTTGTCATAAGATGCCATTGCCCGGCACGGAAAGTTGGCAACAGGGGAGCATAGTTATCATCAGCCAAAATAATTTCGTGTTCGGCTAAAGCATGCTTTGCACCAGGTTTGTTCTGATACAGATTTTTGATATCCCTGGTTAAGTTGAATTCCACGATATCATATTTTTCCTCCCTCAGTTTAGGGAGGAGAATAGTGAAATAATCCTTACAGACAATGTCATCGCTGTCGATAAAACCAATATACTTTCCCGTTGCATGGGCAAGCCCAACGTTACGGGTGATTGCAACACCTTGATTTTTTTGGTTTATATATTTAACGTTGTTGCAGTTATGCTCACGATAAAATGCCTTGATACGCTCTTCCGTTAAATCTGTTGAGCCATCATTCACAATTATTACCTCCACTTCATCAGTAATGCTCTGATGGATAGACGCCAACGTCGCTGTGATGAGTTCAGCATTGTTATAAGTGGGAATAATTATGCTCAGCAAATAACCTGAAGCGTTAATCATGGCATTGTTCTCTCGTCGGAATTCGAACTCAGCATTACTGCTACGCATAACGCCAGTACGCTGCTCAAGGCTTCACCTTTGGCATATAATAATAAATCACTCAGGCCATAGATAGCGATAGCGCCTGAAATGACAAACAACAGAGGACTACGTTGCCAGTAAGCTCTTAAAAACATAGCGGTATAGAGCAAGAGTAGCACAACAACTCCGGGGATGCCCTTTAGCGAAAAGGTATCAACGATTTCGTTATGCAGGTGAACGTTAAGGAACTCAAGCGCCCCTTGTAGCGAGGTATCTTGCACAGCAAGTTGCTGAATTTCTGCACCACGTTGTTCAAGTGATTGCCCCTCGAGATGTACTTTCCCTGACTCAATACCTGCTCGTTGCATTGCAAGCCGCGCGCCAATAGAGGTATTACTATTGTTCTGACTGTAGGAATGCAAATCGACCATCATGTTCTGGTAACGATTTTCAATAATTGATTTAAGCGGAATTGACGCTAACCCAACCAGTATCACGAAGCCCAATAACGCTTTGATCATCATGGCCCGGTTATGACGATAGTACATGAGAAACAGGCCGATACTCAGGATCGGGTATACCAAAATAGCCGCCCGAGTTTGCGTGGTAATGATCACCGCCAGCGATATCAAAAAATGTAACAGATACAGTGAAACGGTATGTTTTATACGCAGGTTGATGATGGCCTGAGATGCCAATAAGCCAATCAATGTTAGTGCATAAGCTGTACCAGTTTGGTGTTCAAATCCGAGTGCCAAACGATAGCTTAATAAATCAGGCTGATTCACAAGTTCATATCCCGCGAAAAGATACAAACCGATTGCCGTAAGAATCACCCAGATACTGGTGATGCGGGTTTTATTGGCACACGGAGCTCGTGATGTTAGCGCGGTCATCACCAGCGCGGCAAACAGCATCACTTTGCCACCGTTCTGATATGAGCGGTAGGCTCCGGTAAAGGCCGAGCCTGGTTGTTTAAATATTTCTACCCAAATAATCTGGAGCAAACCGAAGAGCAGCAACATAAAAGGCAAAACCAGATTCTTTTTCTCACTGCATACATACTTTAAGTTTTTACCTATAAGAGGCAGAGACAGAGCCGTGGAGAAAATAAATATCTTCAGCGCTTCATCTGGATTGACCAGCACCATCCCGAGAGTAGCAAGTATCCCAGCATAAAATAAGCAGTATACAAAATCGAATGGATTATTTTTTATACTATATATAAAGCGAGAAAACATGTGTTGGTGAAGCATGGTTCATCTCTTAAAGTTAAAGCAAATTATTATCAACCAGCGATGCGTTGACTAAACTAGCATTCAGATCCTGCAATTTTCCGGAATGACTCTGTTGTGTATATTGGTTTTTCCCATATCCCCCAATCAGTCCCGGATCAGTTGGGCCATACAGCGTAATATTTGGGCGATCCAATGCGGCGGTTAAATGGCTTAGGCCTGTATCAACCGATACTACAAATTTGGCCCCTGCGAGAACACGGGCGACCTCTTCCAGACTCATTCGTGGCAGGACATCAACGTAAGGGAACCCTTCCGCCAGTCGCCTGGCACGCGCTTCTTCATGCGCGGCTCCCCAGGGCAGTTTAATGCGTATGCCTGCATTGTTTAACAGGCCAATCAGCTCCCGCCAGTTGGCTTCCGGCCAGTGCTTATCATCACGGGTCGTGGCATGCAGAAACACCGCATATTGCCCTGCATCAGCATTTACTTCTGTCAAAAAATGCTGAGCGATAGCGTAATCACCCTGCGATTGCGGTTTGTTATATCCCAGACTTTTCGCAAACAATTCACGCGTACGTTCTACGGCATGCTGTTGTTTGGCAATATGATGCTTGCGATTATAAAACAGGCTCGCCAGCGGTTCACGGGCCGTGCTCCAGTCCATACCATGCTTGATCCCGTGAGCCAGACGAGTAACCAGCGCTGCGCTTTTTACCAACCCCTGCGCATCAATTATCGCGTCATATTGCAGTAAACGGACCGCATCGCGGAACGTTTTACGCTCAGCTTTAATCGGCGCTGAAAACCACGCTTTACGCCAGCGGCGGATCGCTACCGGAATCACGCGGTCAACGGCCGAATGCCAGGAGGGTATCTGAGCGAACCCTTCTTCCACCACCCAGTCAAAGTGAATATCCGGTATGGCCTGCTGCGCATCGGTTAATGCGGGCAACGTATGCAGCACATCGCCCATAGACGATGTTTTAACGATCAGAACCCGCATCCGTCAGGCTTCCTCTTGTAACAACAGGTCATTAAGTTCTTCCAGTACGCGCTGAGGAGTAATGTCGATCAGGCTCTGATGATAGCCTTCTGCTGCATCGCCTTTACGCACTTTGTGGTAGCCCGTAATCAGGCGGACGACTCGCGCTTTGTGCGACAACGGCGGGGTAAAGTCCGGACTACTTGGGCCATATAATGCTACCAGAGGTCGATTCAACGCGGCGGCAACGTGCATTAATCCAGAATCATTGGTGACAACCGCTTTGCAGGCGGCGAGAAGAATGACCGCCTGCTCCAACTGTGTCTCACCCGCCAGATTGCGGCACCAGGCCTGCTGTTCAAGGCTCAGCGTAGCGAGGATCTCATTTCCGGCTTCGTGGTCTTTTGCAGAGCCAAACAACACAATCTGATGGCCTTCATCGATTAATTGTTTCGCCAGTTCCGCATAGTGGTAATGCGGCCAGCGTTTCGCCGGACCAAATTCCGCACCAGGGCAAAAACCGATGATGGGGCGTTCGGCAGAAAGAGAGAACTGACTACAGGTCAGGGATTTTTCACCTTCGCTGACCTGCAACTGCGGCCATAGCAGAGGCTGCGGCAAATCTTTGGCCGTCAGCATCACGCCTTTATCATAGGCCAGAGCCACATAGCGCTCGACCATCAACGGCCATGCTTCTTTATCCAGCACGCGCGCATCGTTTAGCAGGCCGTAGCGCATCTCGCCACGCCAGCCGGTACGATGGGGGATGCCAGCAAAAAACGGCACCAAAGCGGATTTAAAAGAATTCGGCAGCACCCAGGCGCGATCATAGCGTCTTTCACGCAGGCTATGACCGAGCTTACGGCGCTCGCCGATCTCCAGCGCGCCGTGTCCCAGCGGCATGGCGATGGCTTCGTTGACTTCAGGCATACGCGACAGCAGCGGACGGCACCACGCCGGTGCCATCACGTCGATTATCGCCTGGGGATAGCGCGCCTTGAGCGTGCGATAGAGACTTTGCGACATCATCATGTCGCCCACCCATGACGGGCCGATCACCAGTATTTTCATGCTAACTTCTTACGCGTCGCGGTTCAGCCAGGCCATATATTCCGTTACGCCTTCGGCAACGGTCTTAAACGGCTTGTCATAGCCCGCTGCGCGCAGGTTAGTCAGATCTGCCTGAGTAAATGCCTGGTAGCGGCCTTTCAGTTTTTCCGGGAATGGAATGTACTCAATGCTGCCTTTTTTATGGTACGCCAGCGTTGCATCGGCAACGGCCTGGAAAGATTCCGCGCGACCGGTGCCGAGGTTAAAGATGCCGGATACCCCGTTTTCGAGGAACCACAGATTTACCGCCGCCACATCGCCAACATAAACGAAATCACGTTTGAAGTTTTCACTGCCTTCGAACAGTTTTGGTGTTTCGCCATTGTTAAGCTGGGTATTGAGGTGGAAAGCGACGCTTGCCATGCTGCCTTTGTGGCCTTCGCGCGGTCCGTAGACGTTGAAATAGCGGAAGCCAACAATCTGAGAGTTGGCTTCTGGCAGGATCTGACGCACGTATTCGTCGAACAGGAATTTTGAGTAGCCATAGACGTTCAGCGGTTTCTCATATTCACGGGATTCGATGAAATCAGACGTACGACCGCCGTAAGTCGCGGCGGAAGAGGCGTACAGGAACGGAATTTCGCGCTCCAGGCAGTAGTGCAGCAGCTCTTTGGAGTATTGATAATTGTTATCCATCATATACTTGCCATCCCACTCGGTGGTGGAAGAGCATGCGCCTTCGTGGAAAATCGCTTCGATATCGCCGAAATCTTCGCCAGCCATAATCTGGATCAGGAAGTCTTCCTTATCCATGTAGTCAGCAATATTCAGGTCCACCAGGTTAACAAATTTAGTGCCGTCTTTCAGGTTGTCCACCACCAGAATATCGGTGATGCCTTTATCATTCAGGGACTTAACGATGTTGCTGCCGATAAAGCCCGCGCCGCCGGTAACGATGATCATAAATGTAACCTTCGAATTATGGAGTCAGAGACAATCTCAGACACGAATACTTCTATCATATCACTACATGGTCCAGGCTTCAGCCATTCACCGATAAGCTGTGCGGGTACGCGTGATTTATGCTTCATTTTGAAGAAGTGATGATGCGTCATCTCGTATCAATGTATAGCTTTGGGTAATATGTGCTGAAATTTGCCCAGTCTGGAGAATTGAAATGCGTGGGGATTTTTACAAACAGTTAACCAACGATCTCGAAACCGCACGTGCGGAAGGATTGTTTAAAGAAGAGCGCATTATTACATCTGCCCAGCAGGCGGATATCACCGTGGCAGATGGAAGCCACGTTATTAACTTTTGTGCGAACAACTATCTGGGACTGGCTAACCACCCGGAACTGATTGCCGCGGCAAAAGCGGGTATGGATTCTCACGGGTTTGGTATGGCTTCGGTACGCTTTATTTGCGGTACCCAGGACAGCCATAAGCAACTGGAGCAAAAACTGGCGGCTTTCCTTGGTATGGAAGATGCCATCCTTTACTCTTCCTGCTTTGACGCCAACGGCGGCCTGTTTGAAACGCTGTTGGGCGCAGAAGACGCGATCATCTCCGATGCCCTGAACCATGCTTCAATCATTGATGGCGTTCGTCTGTGTAAAGCGAAGCGTTTCCGTTACGCCAACAACGACATGGTCGAGCTGGAAGCGCGTCTGAAAGAGGCGCGCGAAGCGGGGGCTCGTCATATCCTGATTGCCACCGATGGCGTGTTCTCTATGGATGGCGTGATTGCGAACCTGAAAGGCGTCTGCGATCTGGCGGACAAGTACGATGCGCTGGTCATGGTTGATGACTCCCATGCGGTCGGCTTTGTCGGCGAAAATGGTCGTGGCTCTCATGAATACTGTGACGTGATGGGCCGTGTGGACATCATTACCGGTACGCTGGGTAAAGCGCTCGGCGGCGCATCCGGTGGTTACACCGCGGCCCGTAAAGAGGTCGTTGAGTGGCTGCGTCAGCGTTCCCGCCCTTATCTGTTCTCCAACTCACTGGCTCCGGCGATTGTGGCTGCTTCCATTAAAGTGCTGGAAATGGTCGAGCAAGATAGCGAACTACGCGATCGCCTGTGGGCGAACGCGCGCCAGTTCCGCGAGCAAATGTCTGCCGCAGGCTTTACCTTAGCCGGTGCGGACCACGCGATTATCCCGGTTATGCTGGGTGATGCGGTGGTGGCGCAGGAGTTTGCCCGTGAGCTGCAAAAAGAGGGGATTTACGTTACTGGATTCTTCTATCCAGTGGTTCCAAAAGGCCAGGCGCGTATCCGTACTCAGATGTCTGCAGCGCATACCCCTGAGCAGATTACGCGTGCTGTTGAGGCGTTCACACGCATTGGTAAACAACTGGGCGTTATTGCCTGAGGATGTGAAATGAAAGCGTTATCCAAACTGAAAGCGGAAGAGGGCATTTGGATGACCGACGTTCCTGAACCGGAAGTCGGCCATAACGATTTGCTGATTAAAATCCGTAAAACAGCCATCTGCGGGACTGACGTTCACATTTATAACTGGGATGACTGGTCGCAAAAAACCATCCCGGTTCCGATGGTCGTGGGGCATGAATATGTCGGCGAAGTTGTTGGCATTGGTCAGGAAGTTAAAGGCTTTAAAATCGGCGATCGCGTTTCTGGCGAAGGTCATATCACCTGTGGGCATTGCCGTAACTGCCGCGGTGGGCGTACGCACCTGTGTCGCAATACAACCGGTGTCGGTGTAAACCGTCCTGGTTGTTTTGCACAATACCTGGTGATCCCAGCATTTAACGCGTTTAAAATCCCGGACAATATCTCCGATGATCTGGCGTCCATCTTCGATCCGTTCGGTAATGCGGTGCACACGGCGCTGTCGTTCGATCTGGTGGGAGAAGATGTGCTGGTATCCGGCGCGGGCCCAATCGGTATTATGGCGGCGGCGGTTGCGAAGCACGTTGGCGCACGCCACGTGGTGACCACCGACGTGAATGAGTATCGCCTTGAGCTGGCACGCAAAATGGGTATCACCCGCGCGGTCAACGTATCGAAAGAGAATCTGACCGACGTGATGGCTGAGCTGGGCATGACCGAAGGGTTTGATGTAGGCCTGGAGATGTCCGGTGCGCCGCCAGCGTTTCGCGCTATGCTGGATACCATGAACCACGGTGGCCGTATTGCTATGCTGGGTATTCCGCCATCTGATATGTCCATCGACTGGACTAAAGTTATCTTTAAGGGGCTGTTTATTAAAGGCATCTACGGTCGTGAGATGTTTGAAACCTGGTACAAAATGGCCGCTCTGATTCAGTCTGGTCTGGATTTGTCGCCAATTATCACCCATCGATTCTCCATCGATGAATTCCAGCAAGGCTTTGACGCGATGCGTTCAGGGCAGTCAGGGAAAGTGATCCTGAGCTGGGATTAACCGTATCCACGTAGTGGATTCTGCACGCCGTCCCCGGATGTTGACTATCGTTAACTCTCCGGGGATTTTTTTTGTTTGCTGCGCTCATTCGTCAGGCGCATTTTCCGCTAAAGGTTTGAGAAATTTTCTCTGAAGAATTACCGCTAAATATGTTAGAAATTGCCGTTAATTATACTGTTTGGCAGGATTTGATATGACCTATACCCCCGGCCTATTGAGCGTCATTATGCCGCTTTACAATACGGGTGAACCATTCATTGCGTGTATGGATTCGCTGATTGCGCAAACGTGGAAAAATCTGGAGATCATCATTGTTAATGATGGCTCTACGGATAACTCTGCACAGCTCGCACAGGCGTATGCGGATCGTTATCCGCACGTTCATCTACTGCATCAGCAGAACGGGGGAGTCTCAGCGGCGCGTAATACCGGCATGGAAGTCGCCAGGGGCGAGTACATCGCTTATGTTGACGGTGATGATATTGCTTATCCGGAAATGTATGAAACGTTGATGAAGATGGCGTTGCAGGACAATCTGGATGTTGCGCAATGCAACGCTGATTGGTGTATTGCCGAGACGGGTAAAACCTGGACATCTATTCCTACCGATCGAATTCGTTCTACCGGCGTGATGACCGGGCCAGATTGGTTACGCAAAGCGTTAGCCAGTCGTCGGTGGCGGCACGTTGTCTGGATGGGCGTTTACCGTCATCAGACCATCCGCGACGCAGGGCTGACCTTCCTGTCTGGCCTGCATCACCAGGATATCATCTGGACCACGGAGTTTATGTTTAATGCGAAACGCGCACGCTACACGGAAGTCCCATTGTACAAATACTTCCTGCACGGCGCGTCCGTGAGTCGTCTGCCGCGTACCGGGCTGAAGAACCTCGCCTATCAGCGTCACTACATCAAGATTACCCGCCTGCTCGACAAAATGAATCATGAGTACGCCGGGCGCATTCCCATTTACCCGGAATTCAAACAGCAGGTGATTTACGAAGCGCTACGCGTTTGTCATTGCATACGTAAAGAGCCGGACGAAAAAATCCGCCAGCGTATGATTGCTGAAGTATTTGTGTCGGGTATGTTCAAACGGATGGTGAGTAATATCTGCAGCGTTAAGCTGGGTTATCAGGTGCTGCTGTGGGCCATCCGCTTTAGCCAGTGGCGCGATAAATCACTGACGCCGCGCCGCCTGGCCCATTTAACGTTGGATCTTAACGACTGATTATTGCCAGCCCTGCCACTGCAGGCGCATATATTGCACCAGCGTGCTTTGGGCGATGCTTTCACCGAGTACGGTGAAGTATCGACTGGCGTAAATGGGTTCTAACGGCTGTTTCGGTTTGCACAATTTCACACCGCGGAAAGGATTACGCGGTGCGCCGTTATTCGGTTGCGTGAGGTTAGTAGGTCTGGAGGTATCGACCTGCGGTTCATTGAGCAGGCTGCCCGGACGAACCAGCGTAATATCGGCTGGCAGATTATAAAGCATCTGCTGTAATACTCGCACCGTGGAAGGATGAGGGTGTCCAATGGCGATCGCTGAGCCGTTGCGGCGCGCAAGATCGACGGCGCGAGTAAACTGACGACGAATGTCAGCTTCATTTTGCGTGTCATCCAGGAAGACTTTGCGTTTGATGACCTTCACACCGGTTCCTGACGCTGCGCGCATGGCCTGGCTGTTGCCGATGGTCATGCTGTCCAGAAAGTAGAGATCGTAACGTTCCAGCGCCTGCATCACCTTCTGCATGCCAAACAGGCTGGAAGTCATCGCACTGCCCATATGGTTGTTCAGCCCCACGGCATTCGGCACTTTGCTTACCGCGTCGCGAATAATGCGTTCAATCTCTTCGCTGCTCATTTCCGGGCGCAAAGTATCTTTCTCTAACGGTTGTTTGCTCAGCGGCGCCATCGGCAGATGGATTAACACCTCATGCCCACTGTTATGCGCTTTAATCGCCATTTCACGCGCATGTGGAGCATTGGGTAAAACGGCAACGGAGATGGTGGAAGGCATCGCCAGTACCTGATTTTCAGTTTGTGGACGATAGCCGAAATCATCAATAACGATGGCGAGTTTGCCAGCAAAAACAGGTGTTGCGAAGGCCAGCACGCTGGCAAGAGAGAGTAATAGACGACGAAATTGAGGCAAAACTTATCTTCCCAACCACGGCTGTGGATTGACCGCCTGACCCTGGCGACGAATTTCGAAATAGAGTGCCGGCCTGCCCTGACCGCCGCTGCTACCCACAAGCGCAATAGGCTGCCCGGCGCGAACCTGCGTACCGACGCTGACCAACGCGCTCTGGTTATAACCGTACAGGCTCATATCGCCTTTACCGTGCTCAACCACGACGACCAGACCATAGCCCTGCAACCAGTCCGCCAGAATGACGCGACCATCGGCAATGGCTTTAACTTCGGTGCCTTCGGATGCGCCAATAACCATACCCTTCCAACGTAGCTCACCTTGCAGTTGTTCGCCATAACGATGCAGCGTTGGGCCGCGAACAGGCCAGAATGCCTGGCCGCGCGGCGATCCCAGGCCGCCGGTACGGGACATCAGTGATTTTTCACTTTCGGTCGGCTTGTAGGTCGAGCCTTTTCGTGACGCATACTTCTGCTTATCACGTACGGCCTGCGCCTCGCGCGCTTCACGTTCCGCGCGCGCTTTGGCCGCGGCTTCAGCGCGAGCAATGCTGTTGCGTAGACGGGATTCGTTAGCGCGCATTTCGCCCAGTTGCTGCTGGCCCTGTTGAATCGATGACTCCAGACCCGACAGTGTTTTCTGACGTTCGTTACGCGCCTGCTCCAGCTTAGCCTGCTGAGCGCGTTGTTCGTACAGCAGGGTCTGCTGTTCGCTCTGCTTATCTTCCAGCTCGGCTTTTTGTGAGTCGACCTCTTCGCGGGTTTGTTTCAGCTGCGCGATAGTTTCTTGCCGCGCCTGGTTCAGGTAGCCGAAATAGGCCTGCAGACGCTGTCCGCGCTGGCTTTCTTCGCCGCTAAGGATGAGCTGAAGACCGGTGTGTTCACCCTGGCGAAACGCGGCGTCTAACTGGGCTGCCAGGCTGCGCTCTTGCGCTGCCCGCTGTTTTTCCAGCTTCGCGAGCGCGGCGTTCATCTCAGCGATTTGTGCGTTCAGCTGTGCCAGTGAGTTTTGCGTTTCGCGCAGTTGCCTTGCGGCGACGGCAATGGCCTGCTCCTGAGCTTTAAGCTGAGCGAGGAGAGTGGAACGTTGTTGTTGCTGTTGGCGTACCGCGCGTTCTTTTGCCGCGATATCGGCCTGAATAGATTTGAGCTGATCGCGTTCGTCCGCGTGGGCGGAAAAGGCGCACAGCAATACGCCAGCGCTAAGCGCGCTGGCGTAGAACAAGGGCCTGACTGAAAACTTTGGCAGTTTCACGGCCCGAGTGATGGTATTAATCGCCTTTCCCCTCATGGGGAGGGATTATTCCACGATGAACAGCGGCTTACCAGTCATCTCTTGCGGGATTTCCATACCCATCAGCGTCAGCATCGTTGGGGCGATATCTGAAAGTTTACCGCCTTCGACCGCTTTAACGTTTTTACCACCGACATAAATCAGCGGAACCGGCAGGTTGGTATGCGCGGTATGCGCCTGACCAGTAGACGGATCGCGCATTTGCTCTGCGTTACCGTGGTCTGCGGTGATCAGCAGCTGTCCGCCAACGGATTCAACGGCTTTCGCTACCTGCTCAACGCAATGGTCCAGCGCTTCAACCGCTTTAACCGCTGCATCCATCACGCCGGTGTGGCCAACCATGTCGCCGTTCGGGTAGTTACAAATGATGGTGTCGTATTTACCGCTCTCAATCGCTGCAACCAGCTTCTCGGTCAGTTCAGCAGAGCTCATTTCCGGCTGCAGATCGTAGGTCGCGACTTTCGGCGAGTTGATCAGGATACGGTCTTCGCCTGTGAACGGCTCTTCTACGCCGCCGTTGAAGAAGAAGGTTACGTGCGCATATTTTTCGGTTTCGGAAATACGCAGCTGCGTTTTTTCGTTCTTCGCCATCCACTCGCCGAAGGTGTTGGCCAAAGATGCTGGTGGGTAAGCCACCGCAGTTTTGATGTCGGCCGCGTATTCCGTCAGCATCACAAAGTTGAGGTTAACGACTTTCTTACGGGCGAAGCCATCGAAGTCAGCGTTAACGAATGCGCGAGTGATTTCACGCGCACGGTCAGCACGGAAGTTCATGAAAATCAGCGTATCGCCGTCTTCCATAGCAGCTTCTGCCTGACCTTCGGCACGGATCACGGTCGCTTTGACGAATTCGTCGTTCTCGTCGCGGGCATAAGCAGCCTGCAGGCCTTCAACCGCCGTAGCGAACTGGAACTCGCCCTTCGCCAGCGTCATCAGATCGTAAGCCTGTTCTACGCGATCCCAACGGTTGTCGCGGTCCATAGCGTAGTAACGACCGATGATGGAGGCTACGCGACCTTTGCCCAGCGCGGCAAATTTCTCTTCGAATTTCTGCAGTGAATGTTCAGCGCTGCGCGGCGGGGTATCACGACCATCAAGGAAAGCGTGCAGATAAATTTTTTCGGCACCACGTTCAGCGGCCAGTTCTACCATCGCCATGATGTGATCTTCGTGGCTGTGAACGCCGCCAGCAGAGAGCAGACCCATGATGTGTACCGCTTTTCCGGCATTTTTTGCCTGGTCGACCGCGTGGGTCAGCACTGGGTTAGCGAAGAACGTACGCTCTTTGATTTCGACATCCAGACGGGTAAGGTCCTGATACACGATACGGCCCGCTCCCAGGTTGACGTGACCCACTTCGGAGTTGCCCATCTGGCGATCGGGCAGGCCGACTTCCAGACCAGACGCATCAATCAGGGTATGCGGACGTTTTGCCCACAGCGCATCCATTACCGGGGTTTTAGCAGTAAAAATGGCGTTATCCTGGCTGTCTTCGCGATAGCCGTAGCCATCCAGAATCACCAGTACCATAGGTTTTTTAGAAACCGACATTGCGACAACCTCACACTCATAGATAAAAAATAATTGCGTAATTTTACTACAGCTGAATCGATAAAGTAGCCCCCGAAGATCAAATAATGGGGGATCGCGTGCCAGGGGGAACACCGATTTACATTTTTTTTTCCGTAGCGCCCCGCAAAAATGCAATCCAATGCACGCTCTGGCTGTATTTGCGCCAACGCGCAGGTATACTCCTTTCCTGGTTTTTTTAATCACTAGTCGGGAGTTGTTACCCCCCATGCAAGAAATTATGCAATTTGTTAGTCGCCACCCTGTCTTGAGTATCGCCTGGATTGCGTTACTGGCGGCTGTATTATTTACCACGTTTAAGAGCCTGACCTCAAAAGTGAAGGTGATTACTCGCGGCGAAGCTACACGTCTCATCAATAAAGAAGACGCCGTTGTTGTGGATTTACGCCAGCGCGACGACTTCCGCAAAGGCCATATCGCAGGCTCCACTAACCTGCTGCCGAGCGAAATCAAAGCCAACAATTTTGGCGAGCTTGAAAAACACAAAAACAAACCTGTGATTGTGGTTGATGGTTCAGGCATGCAGTGCCAGGATTCAGCAACTGCGCTGATTAAAGCCGGTTTTGAGCAGGTATCCGTACTGAAAGACGGCGTAGCGGGCTGGAGTGGTGAGAATCTGCCACTGGTTCGCGGCAAGTAATTTACCCGTCTTCTTTCATGCCGCAGGGTAAAAAGAACACTGGAGATAAGTCATGGCCAATATTGAGATCTACACCAAAGCAACCTGCCCGTTTTGCCATCGTGCAAAAGCGCTGTTGAACAGCAAGGGTGTGAGTTTCCAGGAACTTCCGATTGACGGCGATGCCGTAAAGCGTGAAGAGATGATCAAACGCAGTGGCCGTACGACGGTTCCGCAGATTTTTATTGATGCACAGCACATTGGCGGTTGTGACGACTTGTATGCGTTGGATGCGCGTGGTGGACTGGATCCCCTGCTGCGATAAGGCGTACTGAAAGTATTTAAAGGACAACACTAAGGGTTTTCTAAACATGTCAGAACAAAATAACACTGAAATGGCTTTCCAGATCCAACGTATCTATACCAAGGATGTATCTTTCGAAGCGCCAAATGCACCACATGTTTTCCAGAAAGATTGGCAGCCAGAGGTTAAACTTGATCTTGATACCGCATCTACCCAACTGGCAGATGACGTGTATGAAGTCGTGCTGCGTGTCACCGTAACGGCTGCTCTTGGCGAAGAAACGGCGTTCCTGTGTGAAGTTCAGCAGGGCGGTATTTTCTCCATCAGCGGTATCGAAGGGACTCAGATGGCGCATTGCCTCGGCGCATACTGCCCGAACATTCTGTTCCCGTATGCCCGCGAATGCATCACTAGCCTGGTTTCACGCGGTACGTTCCCGCAACTGAACCTTGCGCCGGTCAACTTTGATGCGCTGTTCATGAACTATTTACAGCAGCAGGCTGGCGAAGGTACTGAAGAACATCAGGATGCCTGATGAACCAACGTAATGCTTCAATGACTGTGATTGGTGCCGGCTCGTACGGCACCGCTCTTGCCATTACCCTGGCAAGAAATGGCCATCAGGTTGTCCTGTGGGGCCATGATCCAAAACATATCGCGACCCTTGAGCACGATCGCTGCAACGTCGCGTTCCTCCCTGATGTGCCTTTTCCCGACACGCTGCGCCTGGAAAGTGACTTAGCCACTGCGCTGGCCGCCAGCCGTAATATTCTGGTGGTGGTGCCGAGCCACGTCTTTGGCGAAGTGCTGCGTAACATCAAACCGCTGATGCGTCCTGATGCGCGTCTGGTCTGGGCGACAAAAGGTCTGGAAGCGGAAACAGGGCGTCTGTTGCAGGATGTGGCGCGTGAAGCGCTGGGGGATTCTATTCCGCTGGCGGTCATCTCCGGCCCGACGTTCGCCAAAGAGCTGGCGGCGGGTATGCCGACGGCGATTTCTCTGGCCTCAACGGATGATACTTTTGCTGACGATCTCCAGCAGTTGCTGCACTGCGGCAAAAGCTTTCGCGTTTACAGCAACCCGGATTTCATTGGCGTGCAGCTTGGCGGCGCGGTGAAAAACGTCATTGCGATTGGCGCGGGAATGTCCGACGGCATCGGTTTTGGCGCCAATGCGCGAACCGCATTGATCACCCGTGGACTGACCGAAATGTCGCGTCTTGGCGCGGCGCTGGGTGCCGATCCTGCCACCTTTATGGGGATGGCGGGTTTAGGCGATCTGGTGCTGACCTGTACCGACAACCAATCGCGCAACCGTCGATTTGGCATGATGCTCGGCCAGGGGATGGACGTGCAGGGGGCGCAGGACAAGATTGGTCAGGTGGTGGAAGGCTACCGCAATACGAAAGAAGTTCGTGAATTGGCGCACCGTTTTGGTGTTGAGATGCCAATAACCGAGGAAATTTATCAAGTATTGTATTGCGGAAAAAATGCGCGCGAGGCAGCATTAACGTTATTAGGCCGTGCACGCAAGGATGAGCTGAGCCGCCACTAGCTGTAAGGAACTGTTGAATATAACGACCCGGCCCGCGAAGAACGGGTCGGTCGTTTTGCTACCTTCTGGAGTACGCAATGCCGTGTGAAGAACTGGATATCGTCTGGAAAAACATTAAAGCGGAAGCCCGGGCACTGGCGGAATGTGAGCCTATGCTGGCCAGTTTTTACCACGCAACGCTGCTCAAGCATGAAAACCTCGGTAGCGCGCTGAGCTATATGCTGGCGAATAAGCTCGCGTCTCCAATCATGCCTGCCATTGCGATTCGCGAAGTTGTGGAAGAGGCCTACGCGGCCGATCCCGAAATGATTGCTTCGGCGGCTTGTGATATCCAGGCGGTACGCACGCGCGACCCGGCCGTCGACAAATATTCCACCCCACTTCTGTATCTGAAGGGCTTTCATGCGCTTCAGGCCTATCGCATCGGCCACTGGCTATGGCATCAGGGGCGTCAGGCGCTGGCAATCTTCCTGCAAAATCAGGTATCTGTTTCTTTCCAGGTAGATATTCATCCGGCGGCAAAAATTGGCCGTGGGATTATGCTCGATCACGCCACCGGTATTGTGGTGGGTGAAACCGCTGTGATTGAAAATGACGTCTCTATTTTGCAATCCGTTACGCTTGGCGGGACCGGTAAAGCGGGCGGCGATCGTCATCCAAAAATTCGTGAAGGGGTGATGATTGGCGCGGGCGCGAAAATTCTCGGCAACATTGAAGTCGGGCGCGGCGCGAAGATTGGCGCGGGTTCCGTCGTTTTACAACCCGTACCGCCACATACTACCGCCGCAGGCGTCCCGGCACGCATTGTCGGCAAGCCTGACAGCGATAAGCCGTCCATGGATATGGATCAGCATTTCAATGGGATACATCATACGTTCGAATACGGCGATGGCATCTGATTTCGAGCCATGCCCGGTGGCGCTGCGTTTACCGGGCCTACGTGGGATTTGTAGGCCGGATAAGGCGTAGCCGCCATCCGACACAAATTAACTGCGTAATACCGCGCCGGGATATCCCAGTTGGCGCCAGGCTTCATACACCACCACTGACACCGCATTTGACAGGTTCATGCTACGACTGTCCGGCATCATCGGAATACGAATTTTTTGTTCGGTCGGCAGAGCGTCGAGGATACTGGCTGGCAGACCGCGTGTTTCCGGGCCAAACATAAGATAATCCCCATCCTGATAACTTACTGCGCTGTGCGCTGGCGTACCTTTGGTGGTCAGGGCAAACAGACGCTGCGGGTTTTCTGCGGCGACGAAGGCGGCGTAATCAGGGTGGCGCAGCACAGCGGTAAATTCATGGTAATCCAGGCCTGCGCGACGCAGGCGCTTGTCGTCCCAGGTAAAGCCCATTGGCTCAATAATATGCAGACGAAAGCCGGTATTGGCACAAAGACGGATAATATTGCCGGTATTTGGCGGGATTTCTGGTTCGAATAAAACGATGTTAAGCATACTGCCCCCTTAATAACGGGGGGCAGAATAGCAGAAACAGCGGGTACTATGCGACGGTCAGCGCGCGCGGTTTATAGCGTTGCAGCTTGTAAATCGTGGCCGCAGCTGCCAGTAGCGCGGGAAGGCTAAGGAACATTAAGATACTATCAGCCTGCCATTGCAGGGAAAGCAACTGGGCGCTCATCATCGTTCCGGCCACGCCGCCGAATCGACCCACGCCCTGCATCCACGCGATACCCGTCGCGCGGCAGTGGGTAGGATAGAACGTTGCGGCCAGCGTCTGCAGCCCGGATTGCGCACCGTTCATGGTAATCCCCATCAGGAAGATCAGGGCGCCGAACAGGATGATATGGTTATGCTCAAACCCGAGGGCGAGGGCAAACAGCATCGTCAGAATAAAGCCGAGTGATACCACTTTATGTGCTTCCCAGCGATCCATTAACCAACCGGCCAGCAGGATCCCGGCCGTACCGCCGAAGGTAAACAGCGAAGTTAACCAGGCCGATTCCGCCAGTGGATAGCCCATGCCCAACATCAGGGTGGGCATCCAGCTCAGCAGTACGTAATAGATAACCAGCCCCATAAAGTAGGTCAT
This sequence comes from Citrobacter sp. C5_2, assembly GCF_014596845.2. NCBI lineage: Bacteria > Pseudomonadati > Pseudomonadota > Gammaproteobacteria > Enterobacterales > Enterobacteriaceae > Citrobacter > Citrobacter sp. C5_2. The sequence continues at coordinate 170,444 of NZ_CP115032.1, forward strand.
CCACAGCATCAGCGTGCCCGGCAGCCAGGGCATACTGAACAACTGCGCCACGCTGCCTTTTTTGACCGTAACCTTGTCTTCATCCAAATAAAACTGGGTGACCTGTTCCAGACTGCCCGACATAAAGCGTTGGGCAATACGTTTCACCTGCGCAACGCTTTTGCCACGGTGCACCAAATACTTAACCGACTCCGGCAGGAACAGCACCAACAGCACGGTGAGCGTCAGTGGGGCGATTGCGCCAGCGAGCAGCACGCTGTGCCAGCCGTAGTTGGGGATCAGCCAGGACGAGATGACGCCACCGCCCGCAGCCCCTAATGGAAAGCCGCAATACATGGTGTTTATTGCCATCGAACGGCAGCGTTTGGGCGCAAATTCTGACACCAGGGTAATGGCATTGGGCATTGCTGCGCCGAGTCCAAGCCCGGTGAGGAAGCGCCAGAACGTTAACATATTCAGCGTCTGTGCATAGGCGGTGCCGAGACTGGCGAGGCCAAAGAACAGGCAGGAAAAGACCAGTACGCGCTTACGGCCCATCCGATCGGAAATCGGTCCGGCTAATAATGCGCCAAATGAGAGACCCAATAATGCGGCGCTTAAAACAGGCCCGAGATCCTGCTTCTGGATGCCCCAGTCAGCAGAGAGCGTGGGCGCAATATAACCCATCGCCGCCGTATCGAAGCCGTCAATGGCTAACACCAGAAAGCCCAGGACAATAATCACCCAATGAAAGCGTGAAAAAGGACTGTCGTCTATCGCCTGCTGGATATTCACTTTACCGGAATAAGCCATGTCACCCTCGCCCGTTATGATGGTTGTTATCTACCCGTCATACTTCAAGCTGCATGTGCGTTGGCTTTCCTCGCTCACCCCAGTCACGTACTTATGTACGCTCCTGAGATTCGCTGCGTTGCCGCCTTCCTGCAGCTCGAATTATTTGGGTATCTGTATAAAATGTCCTTGTATTAGCTTGTATATACATTTGGCAGTTGGATAAAAAGTTGTCAAATATATTGGTTGTAAATGTTAACTGGTCGTTATTTTTGCATAAAAAATGGTCGGACTGAGAACAGGCCGACCATGCAGAAAACGCGATTTTACGGGGGAGAGTGTTACGCTGCGCTACCCTGGGCCAGAGGCGCTAATGCAGCAGGCAGGTTCTTACCCAGCTCCTGTACCAGTGAATCGCGGCTGATTTCGCTAATCGATTTCGCACCGGTTAAGGTCATCGCCACCTTCATCTCTTTCTCGATCAGGTTCAACAGGTTTGCCACACCGGCCTGGCCGTGGGTTGCGAGTGCGTACAGATAAGCACGCCCCAGCAGCACGCTATCTGCGCCCAGCGCAATCATGCGCACAACGTCCAGACCGTTACGGATCCCGCTGTCTGCCAGAATAGTGATATCGCCTTTCACCGCATCGGCAATGGCGGGCAGCGCGCGAGCAGAAGACAGCACACCATCTAACTGGCGGCCACCATGGTTAGAAACAACAATGCCATCCGCGCCAAAACGGACGGCATCGCGGGCATCTTCCGGATCGAGGATCCCTTTGATCACCATCGGGCCATCCCAGAATTCGCGGATCCACTCAAGGTCTTTCCACGAAATTGACGGATCGAAGTTATTCGCCAGCCAGCCAATGTAATCCTCAAGGCCGGTAGGTTTGCCAAGATAGGTTGAGATATTGCCTAAGTCATGTGGGCGACCATTCAGGCCCACGTCCCATGCCCACTGCGGATGCGTAACCGCTTGCCAGTAACGACGCAGCGCGGCATTGGGACCGCTCATACCGGAATGGGCGTCACGGTAGCGTGCGCCCGGCGTAGGCATATCGACGGTAAAGACCAACGTGGAGCAGCCCGCCGCTTTGGCGCGTTCCAGCGCGTTGCGCATAAAACCACGATCGCGCAGAACATATAACTGGAACCACATCGGACGCTTGATGGTCGGAGCGACTTCTTCAATTGGACATACGGAAACCGTGGAAAGCGTAAACGGAATGCCTTTGGCGTCAGCGGCAGCGGCGGCCTGCACTTCTCCCCGACGCGCATACATTCCGCACAGGCCGACAGGCGCGAGGGCCACGGGCATGGAGAGCGTTTCGTTGAACAGCTTTGTCTCGAGGCTCAGATCGGACATATTCTTCAGCACACGTTGGCGCAGCGCCACTTCCGACAGGTCTTCGACGTTACGGCGCAGAGTGCGCTCGGCATATGCGCCGCCGTCAATGTAGTGGAACAAGAACGGGGGCAAAATACGTTGGGCGGCGGCGCGATAGTCGCTGGCGGCTGAAATAATCATGTGTTGTTCTCCCTGCTATTCTCACCAGGGTCACCTGGCAGGCGGGTGATACGCGCCTGGCGGGCCTGATCTTCATCAAATTGTTTAATCGTGGTGTGGACAAAGCTGAGGTGCGCCATCATGGCCTTACGTGCGCCATCGGCATCACCGGCGACAATGGCGTCCAGCACGGCCTGATGTTGTTCTGTAAGCTGTGAAAATACGGGCGGCACAAGGTACATACGTTGGCGGCTCTGTTTAACCGAAGACTGCAATACGTCGAAGAAACCGCGCATGGTCTGTAACAGCACCACGTTATGCGAGGCTTCCGCAATGGCGAGATGAAAGCGCACGTCCGCTTGCGAAGCGAGATCCGGATCTTCGCTCTGCGTGGCCTCGAAACAGAGTCTGATCTTCTCTTTGTCGGCGCTGGTGGCCCGCATGGCTGCGTGCCAGGCGGTACTGGCTTCAATGGCGTGGCGGGCTTCCAGAATATCGAAGCTGTAATCAGGATCGTCCGCCATCAAGGATTTCAGCGGCTGAACGATGTTTTGTTCAGACCAGGCTTCATGCTGCCAGCGAACAAACGTCCCGCCGCCGCGACGGCTGATTAACACGCCTTCACTCACCAGCTTTGCTAACGCCTCGCGCAGCGAGTTGCGCGATACGCCGAGCTGTACGGCCAACTGGCGCTCAGCGGGCAACTTCATGCCCGCCTCCAGCTGTTGTTCTTCAATCAGCGCCCGCACACGAGAAGCGACTTCGTCGGACAGGCGTCTGGGCATCACAATCATGGAATCATCCAGGTTAAGACATAGGCCTGCAGGGTGGTAATCACTCCCACCATGCAGGTGAAAATCAGGCTATGTTTCACGGTAAAGCGGAACAGATCAGACTCTTTCCCCACTAATCCCACTGCCGCACAGGCGATAGCGATAGATTGTGGAGAGATCATCTTGCCGGTCACGCCGCCGGTGGTATTTGCCGCCACCATCAGCACATCCGAAACGCCGATTTGCTGAGCCGCGGTGGCCTGCAGGGCGGCAAACAGGGCGTTAGATGAGGTATCGGACCCGGTCAGGAATACCCCCAGCCAGCCGAGGAACGGCGAGAAGAAAGTAAACGCGCTGCCGGTGTGCGCCAGGGCCAACGCCAGGGTTGATGAAAGCCCCGAGTAGTTAGAGATAAATGCGAATGCCAGCACCATCCCGATGGAATAGATCGGTAGCGCCAGATCTTTCAGCGTGTTGCCAAAGGTCTGCAGCGCAGCGGACGGCTTCATCTTCAGCCAGACGATAGACAGCAGGGCGGCAAACAGAATCGCGGTACCGGTCGCGGAGAACCAGTCAAATTTGTACACTGCCGCGTAGGCTGTGGCTTCGTGTACGACTGGCGGCATGCGGGCTACCAGCTTGTCGAGGAACGGAACCGGAACATTCACTACCCAGTGGTACATTGCGCCACCCGGCGCAAACAGCGCTTTAAACGGTGGTATGCTCCACAGCGTGACGGTGGCTGTCAGGAACAGGAATGGGGACCAGGCGCGGATGATTTGCCCCGCAGTGTAGCGGGTGCGCGACAGGTCCATATCGACCTGCGAAGCGCCCATGTCGCCGAAGCGGAAGATACGTACCGGCTGCCAGCGTTTCAGGAACAGCGTCAGACACACCAGTGAGACCAGCGAAGAGATAATGTCCGGCAGTTCCGGCCCAATAAAGTTCGAGCTGAGGTATTGGGCGATAGCAAACGAGCCGCCAGCGACCATTACCGCAGGCCAGGTTTCTTTCACGCCGCGCCAGCCATCCATAATCGCCATAATCCAGAACAGCACGATAATCGTCAGGAACGGCAACTGACGACCGACCATCTGGCCAATCTCAAAGCTGTCCAGTCCGGTAACCTGGCCGGCAACCAGAATCGGAATGCCCATTGCGCCAAAGGCGACCGGCGCGGTATTCACGATCAGGCACAACCCCGCCGCATACAGCGGGTTAAAGCCAAGCCCCACCAGCAGCGCGGCGGTAATGGCGACCGGCGCGCCAAAGCCAGCTGCACCTTCAAGGAATGCCCCAAAGGAGAAACCAACGATCAGCATTTGCAGACGCTGGTCTGGGGTAATGGAGAGTATTGATGAACGGATGATGTCGAACTGCCCGGTTTTTACCGAGATTTTATAGACGAATACCGCTGCGATGATTATCCAGGCAATCGGCCACAGACCATAAAAGAAGCCGTACACCACCGAGGCCAGAGCGTGATCGACCGGCATTTTGTAGAACAGTAGGGCGACAGCCAGAGCAATCACCACCGTCCATGACGCCGCAACATAGCCTTTCAGCTTGAGCTTAATCAGGGCGAAGAAAAAGAACAGGATTGGGAGCGATGCGATCAGACTGGAAAGCCAGATGTTACCGGCTGGATCGTAGTTCTGTTGCCAGAGATTCATTGCAGGTCTCCTGGGGGCCTCAGACATAATGAAATGAGTCTTTGCTCATCTCTTCGTCACATTATGTGTAAAAGTGGCCCTGCCAATATTGTTGTGTAGGGGTAATGACAATGAATGGTTAATCAGATGTTATTTATTGGCAACGGTATTGTACGCGAATTTTAATGAAATGTGAGGTGATGGTAGGATCTGGTTATAATTGGTAGGGCCAATTGGCGGTGCGGGAAAGACCGGGCAAACGGATGTTGCCCGGCAGGAGATCAGAACTCGGTTTTTGCGAAGCCTGTCATCTCTTTCAGGCCCATTTCACGGCCAAGTTCGGTCATCGGGTGGACGACAATCAGACCACGCACGCTTTTCTTCAGCTTGCCCATGTCGGCCTGTTCTTTTTTGGTAATGGCGCGGCGGAAGGGAAGTTTCGTGAGCTTGTGCGCTTCTTTGCTCAGCTTCTGGCCGTGTACTTCACGCAGGCGCGCGATCTCGGCTTCCAGGGTTTCTTTCTCTTTTTCCAGCTCGGCATATTTGTCTGCGGCTTCAACCAGCGACAGGTCAGCCTGCTGGTGGCGGATAGCGTCCAGGCGATCGCTCAGGCGTTTAATTTCGTTTTTTTCGACTTCTTTCATAGGATAGCTTCTGATAAAAAATAGAATGTATATCCTATAGTATGCGCGCAGAGCGGGATTCTTCACAACAAATCGAAGATAAATAATCAAATGCCGCAAGTATTAATCAGCTAATGATAATATTACGCTTTTGATTAATAAGGAATTTTAAGCAATAAGATCGGCGATGGCGCTTTCTGTTGGCGGGTTGATAGCGAAGCACGTTTTCCTCAATATAATTGCCCAACCGATCCTAAACTTAAATGATCAACCGCGCAGGCTAAGCGTGGTTAATACATGGAGGAGGGAAGATTATGGCGAAAATAGGTGAGAATGTTTCGGTCCTTATTGATAAGACTGTTGATTTCATGGCCTCAAGCCAGGCTTTTCGTGAGTATCTGAATAAAACACCGCCGCGCAACGTTGTCCCTTCTGAAATACCGCAGGAGAATGCGCAGCTGTATCTGCAACGTCTGGCGTACTATCGACAGCTTTATCGACCGCAGCAGGAAGAGAAATAAGCCTGCATGGCCTTATTTTTGAAAGGCTTTTTTTAAGCTGATTTTAGAAATCAGCTCGGTCAGGGAAAGTACCATCGTGGAGCGTACCATTTGCTGGTAGCGCTGGATTTGCATGGCGTGCAAACCTGAGTCTGAGGTATCAAACTGTGGCGGCGGTGGGAGTGCCGTCACGCAGTGAAGCTCGCCAAACGGCCCAAGAATCTCGTCGTCGGTAAACGCATACTCATTGCCGTCGTGATTCAGCTCTTCCCGCAGCGCCATCAGAAGCTCCGCATCTTCATACTCCGGGCGGCTGAGTACGCCCAGACCGTAGATTAGCTTCAAACGAACCGAAAGATCGCCCAATGGACCGTCGCCGTCGAGCAACGGTTCTACGGCATATTTCACCGCATAGTCATCTTTGCGAAATACCTGAAGCACAAGGATATTCACCGCCTCGGTGAGCAGTTCTACGGCGGTGATGAGGAAGCTGCGTACGGTTTTGCCAGCATTCAGACGCTCAAGCACACGATTTTCAAAGGCCTGCGTTTGTTCCATTATTGCCTGCATATCTGACAATCTGTCATTCGGGCGCAGGCTGACCTGCGCCACATTCTCTATCATTTGGTCGCGTTATATGCGTTAACCGCCTCCGCCACCACATCACTGTTGGCATCCAGACCGGATACCTGCGCCAGCGCGGCCAGTGGACCTTTTTCGTCAATCAGCGCGGCCAGTTCCTGTGCCTGCGGATCTTCTTCACTGCGGTAATGCATTGCAGCAGCAATACCGGTAACCAGATTAACGTGCGGTAGACCATACTCCAGCGTGCCCAGCAGCGGTTTAATCAGACGGTCGCCTGCACTCAGTTTACGCAGCGGCTGACGTCCAACGCGCTCAACATCATCTTTCAGATACGGGTTTTCAAAACGACCGAGGATCTTCTGGATATAAGCCGCGTGTTTATCGGCATCAAAACCGTAGCGTTTGATCAGTACCGCGCCGCTCTCTTCCATTGCACCTTTTACCACTGCGCGGATTTTCTCGTCGAGAATCGCGTCACGGATGGTCTGATGACCGGTCAATTTTCCGAGGTACGCGGTTATAGCATGCCCGGTGTTCAGCGTGAAGAGTTTACGTTCGACAAATGCCATCAGGTTATCAGTTAATTCCATTCCCGGGATGTTTGGCAGCTCGCCTTTGAACTGCGTTTGGTCGACAATCCACTCGCTGAATGTTTCGACGGTAACTTCCAGCGGATCGTTGGTCGCAGAAGCAGATGGCGGCACGATGCGATCCACGGCGGAATCGACAAAGCCAACATGTTCTTCAACCCAGGCTTTGTCTTCATCTGCCAGCGCGTTCATGACGTGGCCTTTCAACTGCGTGGTTCCGCGCACCATGTTTTCACAGGCGATGATATTCAGCGGGGTAGAGATGCCCTGCGCTTTGCGTTTTACCAGCCCTTTAGCGATGGCCGGAGCGATACGCTCAAGCACAACCGGACCTACGGCAGTAGTGATTAAATCAACGTGGGCAATCAGATCGACGACATCATCGCCGATGCTGCTGACGGCGTTGACGCCGGAAACGGTATCAACCTGCTCGTTTTCACCCACAACATGAACCTGATAGCTATGACGGGCATTCAGGGCATCGAGCACGACCTGGTTTACATCTGCAAACGTCAGCTGTATCCCCGCGTCCGCCAGCAGTTTGCCGATAAAGCCACGACCGATATTACCTGCGCCAAAATGTAATGCTTTCATAGTATTAACCTTCATTAATGTTTTTACCCAAGAGGGCTGGGGTGAGGGACCGCATAGCTTTCCCCTCAACCTAACCCTCTCCACAAGGGAGAGGATATCGCCTTCATATTTCGAACTGCAGATGCGTTGGCTCTCCTCGCTCACCCCAGTCACGTACTTATGTACGCTCCTGGGGATTCACTGCGTTGCCGCCTTCCTGCAGCTCGAACTATTTTGGAGATACTTAACTGTTAAGCTTTTTTACCTGCCAGCAGTTCCAGAACTTCATCCACGCTGGTGGTATGGGCCAGACGTTCGATCACGGATTCATCATCCAGCGCGTTGGTCAGGCTGGTGATGACCTGGATGTGCTCATTGTTACGTGCGGCGATACCAATGACCAGACGGGCAATATCGTCTTCTTCTTCACCAAAGCGTACGCCTTCCGGGTACTGGCAGAACACCACGCCGGTTTTCAGCACGCGGTCTTTGGCTTCTACCGTACCGTGCGGTACTGCGATGGATTCACCGAGGTAAGTCGGCGTCAGCTTTTCGCGGTCCAGCATGGCATCGACGTATTCCGGCTCAACATAGCCGCCTTTCACCAGTTGTTCACCGGCAAAGCGAATCGCTTCTTCTTTGTTAGAGGCTTTCCGGCCAAGGAAGATATTTTCCGCACCCAGTTTGAACAGATGGGTATCACCCTCATCAAAGCTGTCTTTCAGGTGATCGCGGACTTTCTCTTCGTTCACGTTGTGGCGCTGTGCAGCGACCAGACGTTCGGTCAGGCTGGTATACAGACCGCTGTCGAGGAAGTTAGTCAGCGAGATGTGCTGTGCCTGAGGCACCTGACGCATCGCACGTTCAGTCAGGTCGCGGTGGGTAATGACCAGATCCACATCCGGCGGCAGATTGTTAATCGCGCTGTTGGTGACGGAAATCTGAGACAGACCGGCATCCTGCACTTTCTTACGCAGTACGCCTGCGCCCATGGCGCTGGAACCCATACCGGCATCGCAAGCCACGATGATTTTACGTACATGGCTCAGGTCGTTGGTCACGTCGCCAGCCGCCAGCGGAGATGCGCCTTTAGATTCCGCTTTCATGTCCTGCATACGACGGGTCGCCGCATCAATATCGTCTTCTTCTTTCACTTTGCTGGTTTTCAGCAGGATAGCTGAGACCACAAAGGAGACCGCCATGGCGGCACAGATAGCAGCGATGTTTGCGAAGTAAGCGCCTTTTGGCGTCATCGCCAGCACGGCCAGAATCGAGCCAGGAGAAGCCGGAGAAACCAGACCGCCATTCAGGATGGTCAGGGTGAATACGCCAGTCATACCGCCAAGGATAACGGCCAGAATCAGACGTGGGTTCATCAGCACGTACGGGAAGTAAATTTCGTGGATACCGCCCAGGAAGTGGATGATAGCCGCGCCGCCCGCAGACTGCTTAGCGCTGCCGCGACCAAAGAACATGTACGCCAGCAGGACGCCCATACCCGGACCTGGGTTAGCTTCAATCAGGAAGAAGATGGATTTGCCCATCTCATGGGACTGCTGAATACCCAGCGGTGAGAAAATACCGTGGTTGATGGCGTTGTTGAGGAACAGAATTTTTGCCGGTTCAACGAAGATAGACGCCAGCGGCAGCATGTCATGGACAACCATGAAGTTAACGCCTGCCGCCAGAATTTTGGACAGACCTTCAACCAATGGACCAATGCCGAGGAAAGCCAGGATGGCGAGGATCATACCGATGATGCCTGCGGAGAAGTTATTCACCAGCATCTCAAAACCGGATTTGATCTTACCGTCTACCCAGTTATCGAATTTTTTGATGCAGTAGCCGCCCAGCGGGCCTGCGATCATGGAGCCAAGGAACATCGGCATATCCGCGCCGACGATAACGCCCATGGTGGTGATAGCACCAACCACGCCGCCACGCTCGCCGCCCACCAGCTTACCACCGGTATAACCGATCAGCAGCGGCAGCAGATAGGTGATCATCGGACCGACCAGCTTCGCCAGCGTTTCGTTCGGCAACCACCCTGTCGGAATGAATAATGCGGTGATAATACCCCACGCGATAAACGCGCCGATATTTGGCATCACCATATTGCTGAGGAATCGACCAAAGCTTTGCACCTTGATCTTAATATCGGATGACATAAAAACACCCCTTCTTATGTTTGCTATCGCGCAGGCTGAAAGCCCGAGGTTTGTTAATGTAGCGGCAGGAGGTAGCCGGACCCTGTAGATACTGCGAAATCTGGCACTGAATCGTTCAACTGTCCAGTCGACGGCCTTTAATGTGATGTTAGTCACGTAAATATAGGGTGTGTGGTGCCAGTTAATGTGATTTTCATCACAAAATAACGGTGCAAAAAAACATCACAGTGCAAGTAATCGCTAAAAATGGCGGTTAAACGTGATCTTATTCACGTTTTTGTATTTACTGTTTGTTGAATTTTTGTGATGTGATTCACAAAGTATTTTTGTCTCGGTTTAACCAAATGTGATCTGCGACGGGTTCTGGAGCTCACATTTTTCTTGCCAGATAAAGCAACTTAAAACCAGAAAAAATATTATTTTTGTGTTATGGCGAAAACCGCAAACTGCGGTTATGTTCAAAGCATCAGCCAGGATGCGTACGGCTGCCGGCATAAAAAAACTCTAATTAGCGTGAATTCGAGGCAGGTATGTTTCTAAATTATTTCGCGTTAGGCGTGCTGATCTTCGTTTTTCTGGTTCTGTTTTACGGAATCATCGCCATCCATGACATTCCCTATAACATCGCTAAAAAGCGCAACCATCCGCATGCCGACGCTATCCATACGGCAGGGTGGGTAAGTCTTTTTACGTTGCATGTTATTTGGCCGTTCCTGTGGATTTGGGCCACGCTCTACCAGCCCGAAAAGGGGTGGGGGATGCAGTCGCACATCACGCCGACCGGAAAGGAACCTGACCCTGAAATCGCCGTGCTGGCCGCGCGCATGGCCCAGTTGGAAAAAAAACTGGATGGGGATAAAAAAATCGATAACTCCACCTTTCCGGAGATTTAATCATGGATTTGTTAATTGTCCTGACTTATGTGGCATTCGCCTGGGCCATCTTTAAAATATTCCGTATTCCGGTAAACCAGTGGACGCTTGCCACCGCAGCATTAGGTGGGGTGTTTATTGTGGCGGGACTCATCTTATTAATGAACTATAACCATCCGTATACCTTTACGGCGCAAAAAGCGGTTATTTCAATTCCCGTCACTCCACAGGTCACAGGAATTGTTAGTGAGGTAACAGATAAAAATAATCAGCTGATTAAAAAAGGCGAAGTGTTATTTAAACTCGATCCTGTGCGTTATCAGGCGCGAGTTGACCGGCTGCAGGCCGACCTGGTCACCGCGACCCACAACATCGACAATTTGAAAGCGCAACTGTCGGAAGCGGTCGCTAATACCACTCGCGTGTCTGCTGAACGTGACCGCCTGTATAAAGATTATCAGCGCTATTTGAAGGGTAGCCAGGCGAAGGTTAACCCGTTTTCCGAAAGTGATATCGACAATGCCCGCCAGAACTATCTGGCTCAGGATGCGCTGGTAAAAGGCTCAGTAGCGGAACAGACCCAGATTCAGAGCCAGTTAGACAGTATGGTCAACGGTGAGCAATCCCAGGTCGCCTCCCTGCGCGCCCAGCTCGCCGAAGCCAAATATAATCTTGAACAGACCGTTGTGCGTGCGCCCAGCAACGGTTACGTGACGCAGGTGCTTATTCGCCCGGGGACTTACGCCGCCGCGTTGCCTCTGCGACCTGTGATGGTATTTATTCCTGAACAAAAACGGCAAATCGTGGCGCAATTCCGCCAGAATTCATTGCTGCGTCTTGAACCGGGCGATGAAGCCGAAGTGGTATTCAACGCGCTGCCAGGCCAGGTGTTTAGCGGCAAGCTGACCAGTATCCTTCCCGTTGTGCCGGGAGGTTCTTATCAGGCGCAGGGGGCATTACAATCCTTAACAGTAGTACCGGGTACCGATGGCGTAATGGCAACCATTGAACTGGATCCGAATGCCGAGGTAGATGCGCTGCCGGACGGTATCTATGCCCAGGTGGCGGTCTATTCCGACCATTTCGCCCATGTGTCGGTGATGCGTAAAGTGCTGCTGCGCATGACCAGCTGGATGCATTACCTTTATTTGGATCATTGAGACCGTCATCACCTGCCATTTGCGCTGACCTGAGCCATACTAAGCTGTGCCCCCCAATCGTTGGGCATAGCTTTTTGTTGGCAAAAAGGACCCGGCATGAAACTCATTGGCAGCTATACCAGCCCTTTTGTGCGTAAAATTTCTATTCTGTTACTGGAAAAGGGCATCACCTTCGAATTTGTAAATGAACTCCCCTACAACGAGGATAGCGGCGTGGCGCGCTATAACCCGTTAGGAAAAGTGCCCGCGCTGGTTACTGATGAAGGCGAGTATTGGTTTGATTCTCCAATCATCGCGGAATACATAGAGCTGCTGGAAATTGCGCCAGCTATGTTGCCGCGTGAACCGCTGGCGGCGCTGAAGGTGCGTCAGTTGGAAGCGCTGGCAGACGGCATTATGGATGCCGGTTTAGTCTCGGTACGCGAACAGGCTCGCCCCGCCGCACAGCAGTCAGAAACAGAGTTGTTACGCCAGCGGGAGAAAATTACCCGCAGTCTGGATGTGCTGGAAGGCTATCTGGCGGACGGTACGCTGAAAACGGATACGGTTAACCTGGCCACCATTGCGATTGCCTGCGCTGTCGGCTATCTCAATTTCCGTCGGGTCGCGCCCGGCTGGTGTGTGGACCGCCCGCGTCTGGTCAAACTGGTGGAAACGCTCTTTCAACGCGAAAGTTTTGCCCGTACGGAACCGCCAAAGGCTTGATACACGTTATGTCCGCCTGAGCAAAGTCACGATACAATCCTTCCTATATCGATAGCCCTCTCCGCGGTGGAGAGGGCCACCAACAGCCAGGCCCTTTCATGACAACCGACATGCGTTCACTCTACAGCCAGCTTCCTGCTATCGATCGTCTATTGCGCGATAGCGCTTTCTCCGCCTTACGTGAATCCCACGGTCATACCCGGGTAGTTGACCTGCTGCGTCACATGCTCGACGAAGCCAGAGAAGCCATTCGCGACGCCCACGCGCTCCCGGCATGGTGTGAGGACTGGACGCAAGAAGCCAGAGCCCGGCTGGAACGTGAATCGCAAAGCGCGTTGCGCCCAGTGATTAATCTGACCGGAACGGTGCTGCATACTAACCTGGGTCGTGCGTCGCAGGCCGAGGAAGCCATCGATGCGGTGGTGCAGGCGATGCGCACGCCGGTGACGCTGGAATACAGCCTGGATGATGCCGGGCGCGGACATCGGGATCGGGCGTTGGCGGATTTACTCTGTCGCCTGACGGGGGCCGAAGACGCTTGTATCGTGAATAACAATGCGGCAGCGGTTCTGCTGATGCTGGCCGCCACGGCTAACGGCAAAGAGGTGGTCGTTTCGCGCGGTGAGCTGGTGGAAATTGGCGGCGCGTTTCGTATTCCTGATGTGATGTGTCAGGCCGGATGTACGCTACGCGAAGTGGGGACCACCAACCGGACCCACGCGAAGGATTACCGTCAGGCGGTGAATGAAAATACCGGCCTGCTGATGAAGGTGCATACCAGTAATTACAGCATTGAAGGCTTTACGAAGTCGGTGGATGAGGCAGAGTTGGCCGCCATTGGCCGGGAGCTGGATGTAGCTGTGGTGGCGGATCTCGGCAGCGGTTCGCTGGTCGATCTCAGTCAGTATGGTTTGCCGCAGGAGCCAATGCCGCAGCAACTGATCGCCGCAGGCGTGAGTCTGGTGAGTTTCTCTGGCGATAAACTGCTGGGTGGGCCACAGGCCGGAATTATCGTCGGTAAAAAAGAGATGATCGCGCGCTTACAGAGCCATCCGCTGAAACGTGCGTTACGGGCAGATAAAATGACGCTGGCGGCGCTGGAAGCAACGCTGCGGCTCTATCTGCATCCGGAAGCGCTGGCGGCGAAGTTGCCGACATTACGCCAGCTCACCCGCTCGCAAGAGGCGATCCACACGCAGGCCCAGCAATTACAGGCGCAGCTTGCCGATCGTTACTGCGACGAGTTTGCTTTGAATGTGATGCCTTGCCTGTCGCAGATTGGTAGCGGTTCGTTACCTGTCGACAGGTTACCCAGCGCGGCATTGACCTTTACCCCACATGACGGGCGCGGTAGTCGCCTCGACGCGCTGGCCGCCCGCTGGCGTGCGTTGCCCGTGCCGATCATTGGGCGAATTTATGATGGCCGCATGTGGCTGGATCTGCGCTGCCTTGAAGACGAGACCCGGTTTATGGAGATGATGCTGAAATGATTATTGCAACCGCCGGACACGTTGACCACGGAAAAACAACGTTATTACAGGCAATTACGGGGGTGAATGCCGACCGTCTGCCGGAGGAAAAAAAGCGTGGCATGACCATCGATCTCGGCTATGCCTACTGGCCGCAGCCGGATGGGCAGGTGCTGGGGTTTATTGATGTTCCCGGACATGAAAAGTTTTTGTCCAACATGCTGGCGGGTGTAGGCGGTATCGACCACGCGCTGCTGGTTGTCGCCTGTGATGATGGCGTGATGGCGCAAACGCGTGAACATTTGCAAATTCTGCAACTGACGGGCAATCCGCAAATCACCGTGGCGCTCACGAAAGCCGATCGCGTGGATGAGGACCGCATCAATACGGTGCGTGAAGAGGTACACACCACGCTGGAAAACTATGGTTTTGCCGATGCGGCTCTGTTTGTGACTGCCGCCAGTGAAGGCCGTGGGATCGAAGAACTACGCGACCATTTATTGCAATTAACCTCGCGCGAGCATGCCCGCGATCACAGCTTCCGTCTGGCGATTGACCGTGCTTTTACGGTTAAAGGCGCAGGGCTGGTGGTGACCGGGACGGCGCTCAGCGGTGAAGTGAATGTCGGTGATACGCTGTGGCTGACGGGCGTCAACAAGCCAATGCGCGTACGTAGCTTGCATGCGCAAAATCAGGCTACTGAGCATGCTCATGCCGGGCAGCGTATTGCGCTGAATATTGCCGGCGATGCGCAAAAAGAAGAGCTAAATCGCGGCGACTGGCTGCTTTCAGATGTCCCGCCAGAGGCTTTTACCCGCGTGATTGTCTCTTTAGAGCATGCCGCGCCGCTGATGCAGTGGCAACCGCTACATATTCACCACGCGGCCAGCCATGTCACCGGGCGCATCTCATTGCTTGAAGGTACGCTGGCGGAACTGGTGTTTGATACACCGTTGTGGCTCGCCGATAACGACCGCCTGGTGCTGCGCGATATTTCTGCCCGCACGACGCTGGCTGGCGCACGCGTCGTCACGCTCAACCCACCGCGCCGCGGAAAGCGTAAACCGGAATATCTGCAGTGGTTGTCGGCGCTCGAAAATGCGCACACCGACGGCGACGCCCTGGCGCTGCATCTGTCGCGCGGGGCGGTGAATATTCCTGACTTCGCCTGGGCGCGTCAGCTCAATGGCAACGGTATGCGTCCGTTGATTGAGCAACATGGTTTTATTCAGGCGGGGTATAGCCTGTTGAATGCTCCCGTTGCCGCGCGTTGGCAGCGAAAAGTCCTCGATACGCTGGCGACCTATCACGAACAGCACCGTGATGAGCCCGGGCCAGGGCGCGAACGCCTGCGTCGTATGGCGTTGCCGATGGAAGATGAAGCGCTGGTATTGCTGCTGATTGAAAAGATGCGTGAGAGCGGCGCTATCCATAGCCATCACGGTTGGCTGCATTTGCCGGATCACAAGGCGGGTTTCAGCGATGAACAGCAGGCTATCTGGCAAAAAGCAGAACCGCTTTTTGGCGATGAGCCGTGGTGGGTGCGCGACCTGGCAAAACAGACCGGGACGGATGAGCAAATGATGCGCGTGGTATTACGACAAGCGGCGCAGCAAGGCATTATTACTGCGATCGTGAAAGATCGTTATTATCGTAACGATCGCATTGTGTCTTTCGCCAATATGATCCGCGAGCTGGACCAGGAGAAAGGATCGACCTGCGCCGCCGATTTTCGCGACAGGCTTAACGTGGGGCGTAAATTGGCTATCCAGATTCTGGAATATTTTGACCGCATTGGTTTTACGCGTCGTCGCGGGAATGATCATTTATTACGCGATGCATTACTGTTTCCTGAAAAACAATGAAACAATTAATTCAGAGATTAAATGAATTAATACAAAATATATATTGATTGCAATCAGCACATTAGATTATGAACCTAATGTGCTTTTTTATTTTGAATGTGATTAAAATAACAACCGCGATCATATTTTGCTGGAAAATGCACACGTATGCTTCCTGACTCTTTAGAGTAATTAAGGATCGTACAATGGCTGCTTCAACATTTTTTATTCCTTCTGTGAATATAATCGGCGCTGATTCATTAAAAGACGCGATGAATACCATGGCTGAATATGGTTTTCGCCGCACGCTGATTGTCACGGATGCCATGTTGACCAAATTAGGTATGGCTGGCGAGATTCAAAAAGCATTACAGGAACATGATATTTTCAGCGTAATTTACGATGGTACGCATCCTAACCCGACGACCAGTAACGTAGCTGCTGGCCTGAAAATGTTGAAAGAAAACGACTGTGATAGCGTTATTTCTCTCGGCGGCGGTTCGCCACACGATTGTGCGAAAGGCATTGCGCTGGTGGCCGCTAACGGTGGCTATATCGGCGATTACGAAGGCGTTGACCGCTCTGCAAAACCGCAGTTGCCGATGATTGCCATCAACACCACGGCGGGTACGGCATCTGAAATGACCCGTTTCTGCATCATTACCGATGAAGAACGCCATATCAAAATGGCGATTGTCGACAAGCACGTCACTCCGCTGCTGTCGGTCAATGACTCCTCGCTGATGGTCGGTATGCCGAAGTCTCTGACGGCGGCTACCGGTATGGATGCGCTGACCCACGCTATCGAAGCCTACGTTTCTATTGCTGCAACCCCGATTACCGATGCGTGTGCGCTGAAAGCGGTCACCATGATTGCGGAAAATCTGCCGGTTGCCGTTGAAGATGGCAGCAATGCTCAGGCACGTGAAGCCATGGCTTACGCACAGTTCCTCGCAGGCATGGCATTTAACAACGCCTCTCTGGGTTACGTGCACGCCATGGCGCACCAGTTGGGTGGTTTCTACGATCTGCCACACGGTGTATGTAACGCCGTGCTGCTGCCGCATGTACAGGTTTTCAATAGCAAAGTGGCTGCCGCTCGTCTGCGTGATTGCGCGGCTGCGATGGGCGTTAACGTGGCTGGACTGAGTGAAGAGCAAGGGGCGGAAGCCTGTATCGCGGCGATCCGTGAACTGGCGCAGAAAGTGAATATTCCGGCCGGTCTGCGTGAGCTGAACGTGAAGGAAGAAGATTTTGCCGTTCTGGCGACCAATGCCCTGAAAGACGCCTGTGGTTTCACTAACCCGATTCAGGCGACTCATGACGAAATCATGGCGATTTATCGCGCTGCGATGTAATTCGTGATACCTGTCGTAAAGCAGTAAAAGGCTGGCGAATTATTCGCCAGCCCCGTCTACCCTTGTAGTACCCCTACAGCAAGGAGACGGTCATGACCAATAACCCCCCTTCAACGCGTATTTATCCCGGCGAGTATGGTTACCCTCTGAAGTTAAAGGCCCGATACGATAACTTTATCGGCGGTGACTGGGTCGCGCCGGTGGACGGCGAGTATTACCAAAACCTGACGCCGGTCACCGGGCAATTGCTGTGCGAAGTGGCCTCTTCCGGTAAGAAGGATATCGATCTGGCACTGGATGCCGCGCACAAAATAAAAGATAAATGGGCGCAGACATCCGTGCAGGACAGAGCGGCGATTCTGTTTAAAATCGCCGATCGTATGGAACAAAACCTGGAACTGCTGGCGACGGCAGAAACCTGGGATAACGGTAAACCCATCCGTGAAACCAGCGCGGCAGACGTGCCGCTGGCGATTGACCATTTCCGCTATTTCGCCTCCTGTATTCGTGCGCAGGAAGGGGGAATCAGCGAGGTTGATAGTGAGACCGTGGCTTATCATTTCCATGAGCCTCTTGGCGTGGTCGGGCAAATTATCCCGTGGAACTTCCCGCTGCTAATGGCCAGTTGGAAGATGGCGCCCGCGCTGGCGGCGGGTAACTGCGTGGTGCTTAAACCCGCGCGCCTGACGCCGCTGTCCGTGCTGCTGCTGATGGAGGTCATTGGCGATCTGCTCCCGCCTGGTGTCGTGAACGTGGTAAACGGTGCGGGTGGGGAAATCGGTGAATATCTGGCGACGTCTAAACGTATTGCGAAAGTGGCGTTTACCGGCTCAACGGAAGTCGGCCAGCAGATCATGCAGTACGCTACGCAGAACATTATTCCCGTCACCCTGGAGCTGGGTGGGAAATCGCCCAATATCTTCTTCGCGGACGTGATGGATGAAGAAGATGCGTTCTTTGATAAGGCGCTGGAAGGCTTTGCGCTGTTTGCCTTCAACCAGGGCGAAGTGTGTACCTGTCCGAGCCGCGCGCTGGTACAGGAATCCATTTATGAACGCTTTATGGAAAGAGCCATTCGCCGGGTGGAGAGTATCCGTAGCGGCAACCCGTTAGACAGTGTGACGCAAATGGGGGCGCAGGTGTCGCATGGTCAACTGGAAACCATTCTGAATTACATCGATATTGGTAAGAAAGAAGGGGCGGATGTCCTGACCGGTGGACGGCGTAAGCAACTGGATGGTGAGTTAAAAGAGGGTTATTACCTCGAACCGACCATTCTGTTTGGTAAGAACAACATGCGGGTTTTCCAGGAGGAGATCTTCGGCCCGGTGCTGGCTGTTACGACCTTTAAAACCATGGACGAAGCGCTGGAAATTGCCAATGACACCCAATATGGACTTGGCGCTGGCGTCTGGAGCCGTAACGGAAATCTCGCGTACAAGATGGGCCGCGGGATTCAGGCGGGGCGTGTCTGGACCAACTGCTACCATGCTTATCCGGCACATGCGGCGTTCGGCGGCTATAAGCAGTCGGGCATTGGGCGCGAGACACACAAAATGATGCTTGAGCACTATCAGCAAACCAAATGCCTGTTGGTGAGCTACTCGGATAAACCGCTGGGGCTGTTTTAATATCCCGTCACTTACCGCCCGGTCGCATTTAGCGTACCGGGCAGTAAATTATGTCCTGCAGCACGAAAGACGACGGGTATATATAGAAACTCATATATCGTTATATAAATAACCCCATTGCATCCAATCTGGTCATTCCACTACTATTATCAACTCTATTTTTTAAATAAATAGCAGCCAAGTTCTTTAATTTAAATCCCTGAGGCAAATATGTTCCTTGATTATTTTGCATTAGGAGTGCTTATTTTTGTATTCCTGGTTATTTTTTACGGGATTATTATTCTGCATGATATTCCCTATCTTATTGCAAAGAAACGTAACCATCCTCATGCCGACGCAATACATGTTGTGGGCTGGGTTAGCTTGTTTACCTTACATGTTATTTGGCCCTTTTTATGGATCTGGGCAACGCTTTATCGCCCGGAGCGCGGGTGGGGTATGCAGAGCGCGGATTCTTCCCTGATCCAGCTTCAGGCGCGGGTTGCCGACCTGGAAAAGAAACTGGATGAGGTTAAGACCTCTCCGGCGGAGTAATATCGATGGATTTACTGATTGTTCTGACCTATGTGGCATGCGCATGGTCGATATTTAAAATTTTTAAAATTCCTGTAAATAAATGGACGGTACCCACTGCAGCATTGGGTGGTATTTTCATTGTTTGCGGGCTTATATTACTGATGAATTATAACCATCCGTATACCTTTAAGGCGCAAAAAGCGGTAATTTCTATTCCCGTCGTGCCGCAGGTCACGGGTGTTGTAACGGAAGTGACAGATAAGAAGAATACGCTGATCAAAAAAGGCGAAGTTCTGTTTAAACTTAATCCTGGACGTTATCAGGCGCGGGTTGATCGCCTGAAAGCCGATATTGTCACCGCTCAGCATAAAGAGCAGGCGCTGGTTGCGCAGCTAGACGAAATGAAAGCCAACACGCAGCAGGCAAAGGCCACGCGTGACAAGCTGGCAAAAGATTACCAGCGCTATGCGCAGGGGAGTCAGGCGAAGGTCAACCCTTTTTCTGAACGCGATATCGATGCGGCGCGCCAAAACTATCTGGCGCAGGAAGCATCGGTGAAATCGTCTATTGCGGAGCAACAGCAAATCCAGAGCCAGTTAGACAGCCTGGTACTGGGTGAAAATTCGCAAATTGCCAGCCTGAAGGCACAACTCGCCGAAGCGGAGTTTAACCTTGACCAGACCGTGGTTCGTGCGCCCAGCGATGGTTACGTTACGCAGGTGCTGATGCGCCCCGGAACCTATGCCGCCGCGCTGCCTATGCGTCCGGTGATGGTGTTTATCCCGGAACAGAAACGGCAAATTATCGCCCAGTTCCGTCAAAACTCACTGCTGCGACTGGAGCCAGGCGATGAAGCGGAAGTGGTGTTTAACGCCCTGCCGGGGAAGGTATTTAGCGGCAAACTGGCGGCTATCAGCCCGGCTGTACCGGGTGGTACATACCAGTCGAACGGGGCGTTGCAATCCTTAAACTCTACGCCCGGTTCAGAAGGGGTGATCGCCACGATTGAGCTGAACGACAATGCGGACGTGAGCGCGTTACCCGATGGGATTTACGCCCAGGTCGCCGTTTACTCTGATCACTTCGAACATGTGTCAATCATGCGCAAAGTCTTGTTGCGGATGACCAGCTGGGTGCATTACCTGTATCTCGACCACTAGGTGCAGGCTATTTAGCTTACTCAGACAGCTGTAGCGTCTGAGTAAGCTGCTGACGTATCTCCGCTAACATTGCGTCGAGAATAAACTGTACACGCCAGGGCTGGTATTCACGCTTGCGGAAAATCGCCACTAAATCCAGCCACCATTCGTGCTGTTCGGAGAAACAGGGAACCAACAATCCGGACTGAACGTCTTTTTGTATACTCGCATAAGGCGCAAAAACAATGCCCAGATGATTACGCGCCAGCGCCAGCGCGGATTGCGTATTGTCACAGACGTAGTTTCCGGTCACCCGATAATCATGCATTTCCTTGCCGCCCGCAGAACTGAAGCGCCAGATATTGGCATCATCAATCATCATGGAGTCGATTAAAATACAGGAATGATTTTCCAGCTCATCAGGGCTGTTAATGGGATGCTGTTTGATATATTCAGGGCTGGCAAACGCCATCACTGCATATTTGGTAATAAAGCTGGCGACCAGTGATTCATCTTTGGGATGCGCATAGGTAATTAAAACGTCACAATCATCCGGGAAATCTACACCTTCATAAAATGCTTTCCGTTCAAGATTGCAGGTTTTCAGCGAGAGAGTAATACCACCGATATCCTGAATTTTTGCAATAACATGTTGCGATAAGTAAGCAATAATTCCGGTTGGTGCATATACCGTTACCTTGCCACGTTTTTCATGCTTATAATCAGCGATGAAACTATTTAGCTGATCGTTTCTGTCCAGCATGTCATTGATGTAAGGCAGCAGCGCTACACCAAAGGGCGTCAGGGTCAACTGGCGGGTGGTGCGATCAAAGACCTTTAGCCCAACTTTTGATTCAAAATCAGCAAGGTACTTGCTGACATTAGCCTGTGCGATGCCGAGAACCGTAGCGGCATGACTGATGTTTTCACTGGCAGCAATTACCGAAATAATCTTCAGTTCCCGGTGTTTGAGTTGTAATTTGTTCATCGCCAAACCCAATATATATATGTTTGTATATATTACTATATAAATATGGAAGTTGCATCGATGAAATTGTAAGCATTATTATGCACCCGCTTTGTGGCTTATTTTAAAATGGAATGTTGGCATGTTAATTAAACGCAATATTGTGGCGCTGTTCGCCTTTTCTTTTATGGCGAGTGCAACTGCCGCAGAGTTTTCTATTGGCGGTGGCGCTGTATATAATGAATCTCCTTATCGTGGATATAATGATAATGTTCATGCAGTACCGCTTATCAGTTATGAAAGTGAATCATTTTATTTTAGGCAAACAACGTTAGGCTATATTCTTTCAAAAAGTGAAAGTAATGAATTTAGCATTACTGCTTCTTACATGCCGCTTGAGTTTGATCCCGGTGATAACGACGATCATGCGATGAAGCAGCTGGACAAGCGTGATGCAACCGCGATGGCGGGTGCCGCATGGTATCACCATGAAAAATGGGGCAGCGTGAAGGTCTCTGCCGCAGCGGATGTGCTGGATAACAGCAATGGCTGGGTGGCGGAAATGTCTATGTTCCGCCAAATGCCAATGGGCAAGCTGACGCTGACGCCGGCGATTGGCGTGCTCTACTATGACGAAAACTTCAACGAATATTACTACGGCATCTCTGGCAATGAATCCCGCCGTAGTGGGTTATCAAGCTACTCCCCAGGGGACAGCTGGACACCGTATGTTGGCCTGTCCGCTAAATACGCGTTGACCAGCAACCTGACGCTGCTGGCCAGCGCCAACTATAGCGTGCTGCCGGATGACATTAAAAATAGCCCGATGGTTGATCGCGATGACAGCTTTACCCTGATGTCCGGTCTGACCTGGCGTTTCTGATTCTCACCCGTTTGTCCTCAGGGAGGAGGGCAATCTTTTCATGATGCCTTGACGGATGGGGCTAACTGCCGCCATCCATCGTTATCATTACTGCTCGTTTATCCAGATTCGCATTTCGCCTTCACCACGGTTTGCCCAGCTAAACCACGGAATGAACGTCAGCGTATGCGCCTGACGCGAAGCTGGTGAAACATCGTAGTGCCACAACGCTTGTTGTGCCGCATTGCGGGCACTTTGCTTCACGCCTTCCGCCTGAATTAACATCTTATGGCTGAACAGTCCCTTACCCTCAAAGACCCTGAACTCACTCTCTTTTGGCAGCCACAAGTTATGCAACTCTTCGCCGTTGTCGGCCTGCTCCAGGCAATACACCAGCGGCCCACGCTGAATGGCGACCTTACCGGCAACATGGCGCACCAGTGGGTTTCCGTATACGCGACGCACGGGCATCGGCAGGGTCAGGCTTAGCGTATCCCCCTCCCGCCAGGTTCGGCTGATGTGCAAATAGCCTTTACGTATATCTTGTGCAACCGGTTGACCATTCAGCAAAATCTGCGGCGTGGTACACCAGTCCGGCAGGCGTAACGCGAGGGTATGATCGACCGGCAGCGGTGATTCAATGGCGATTGTTACCTGCTCATGCCACGGGTAATTTCCGTTAATGCGCAGTTTAAGCACACCGTCTACCACAGGAACTTCCATGCTATTGCCCACATACATGTTGATATATAGTGCGTCCTGACGTGGCGTATAGATGTAATGGCCAATAGAAGTGAGTACGCGGGCGATATTGGGCGGGCAGCAGGCGCAGCCAAACCAGCGCTGGCGAACGGGCTTCACATGGTCGTAAATATGATTGAATTTTAACGATTTAGGATGCACCTCCAGCGGGTTAACGTAGAAGAAGTGCTTCCCGTCCAGCGCCATGCCGCCAAGTACCGTGTTATACAGGGCGCGCTCCATCACGTCGGCATACTGGCTGTCGGCTTCCATTTCCAGCATCCGGCGGGCGAACATCATCAGCCCGATTGAGGCGCAGCTTTCGGCGTATACGGAATCGTTGGGCAGATCGTAATCGCTGCTAAACGCCTCGCCGCTGCTTTGCGAGCCGATCCCGCCGGTGATATACAACTGACGCTGGGCCATATTGTTCCACAGACGCAAACAATCCTGACGCTTGCTTTCGTCCTGACTTAAGCGTGCCAGATGCGCCACGCCGGTCATCAGATAAACAAAACGGACGGCGTGACCGATAGCCGTTTGCTGCTCTGAAACAGGCTGGTGTGCCTGGCTATAGGGCTTATCCTTCACCATCCACGCCGGACCGTAGGTGTGCCAGTAAGACGTTTGGCCGCGTTTTTTGTACTCTTCGTCATAAAAATGAGGTTGCGCACCGCGTTGCTCAACAAAGTAATTTACCAGCGCCATATAGCGTGGTTGCTGAGTGACTTCGTACAAACGCATTAATGCCAGCTCGATTTCCGGGTGTCCGGGGTAGCCGCGCAGTTGATCCTCTCCCAGCCCAAAAACGCTGTCGATATGATCTGCCAGGCGGCACACCACCTCTAACAGACGACGTTTCCCCGTCGCCTGGTAGAAAGCGACGCCCGCTTCAATCAAATGACCCGCACAGTACAACTCATGACACTCAGCGAGGTTAGTCCAGCGTTCATCCGGCGCTTTGACCGTAAAATACGTATTGAGGTAGCCATCATCACACTGGGCGGCGGCGACCAGTTCAATAACCTCATCGGCAGTTTTCTCAAGCTCAGCATCGGGTTTCTGGCACAGCGACCAGGCGACGGCTTCCAGCCATTTCGCCACGTCGCTGTCCTGAAAAACCATCCCGTAAAACTCACCTTCCTGAAGGCCTGCGGCGATGCGGAAATTCTCGATCGCATGGCTTGGCTCCGCTTCTGGAATGCGGTCATTGAGCGCATCCCACTGGTAGGGGATCACCACGTCACGCACAAGTTGCTGATATTGTCCGAGGAACGGATCGCTGACCGTGAGCTTATGCAGGTCGACTTCCAGTACGTTCATTTTGTGCTCCTTAAGGCTGTATATGACGCTGACGCAGATCGGTGGCAATGCGCGACATCATCGGGTTATTGAGTTTGCAGATGCGAACAGACAGCGCCAGCAGCAGGTGGAACAGTGCGGGCAGCAGCGTCTCCATGGCAGTAATCCCTTGCAGCGAGCTGGCGGTTTGATTACCGGCGCCGGGCTGATAGGCGACAAAGATAAACAACAGGCTGATGATCCCCGCGCTGGAGGCCCAGGCCAGTTTGATGAAGAACAGGTTGAAGGCGAAATTCATGCCGGAAGAGCGCACGCCGGTTTTCCACTCGCCGTAATCATCGGCGAAGGCCATCAGCGAGAAGTGCAGCGGTAGCGTGAAGCCCAGGATAATGCCGTTCCCGAGGATAACCGCCAGCCACAATGTTTGATAAGCCGGGCCGGTTGGCAAGAACCACATCAGCACCGCCAGCGCCGCCAACACCAGGTTGGTGTAGTAATAGAGTTTGACGGTATCGAACCGACGGGTCAGCGGGCTGACGAGCACTGAACCGATGATAGAGGCGAAGGTGACCATGGTGAAAAACAGCGATGTGTAAGCGGTGCTGCCTTCCAGCACATAGGTAATGAAGTACATGTACCCGCCGCCGCGAATATTAAAGACGTTGATCAGCAGGAACGACATCACCAGCATCAGCAGTAACTGGTCATTTTTGCGCAGGCCGCCAATATGTTCGCGCAGGGTAAATTTCCCCATCATCGCCAGCGGAACACGCTCACGTACCCAGAAGAAGCAGCACAGGAACATGGCCACTGCAACGGCGCAGAGCACGCCGACACCGAACTGGTAACCCTGCGCGGCATTGCCCTGGCCCAGCACATCCACCATCCACGGCAGGCCGACGGAGACAAGAAAACCCGCCACGCCGCACAGCACAAAGCGCCAGGACTGGCAGGCGATCACCTCGTTGTGGCGGGTGGTCATGGTGTTAATCAGCGCACAGTACGGTACGTTGATGGCGGTATAGCCGACGGAGAGCAACAGATAGGTGCAGAATGCCCAGGCGATTTTTACGCCCATGCTGGCGTCTGGGACGGTAAATGTGAGCACGCCAATAATGCCAATAGGAACCGCGACCCATAGTTGCCAGGGGCGGAAGCGTCCCCAGCGGCTTTGCGTACGGTCGGCGAGAACGCCCATGATGGGGTCGGAAATCGCATCAAACACGCGCAGGGCAATAAACAATGTGCCGACCAGCGCGGGCGTTAGCCCGAAGACATCCGTGTAGAAGAACGTCAGGAAATTCATGATCAGGCAGGTAATGACCGTCCCGCCTGCATCGCCTAACCCATAACCTATTTTTTCACGCAGGGATAATTTGTCGTCTTGCGCACGCTGTGCCAAATCAGATGTCGTAATCGGAGCCGAAGTCATAAATAACTCCCGGAAGTGATATTCGGAAAGTATCCCGCTACGCCGCGGGTTATTTGGATGTAATTTGCAAAATACATGATTAATTTTGCACGTTATGTTTGGGTCAACAAGGGAAGAGAAAAGTATAAAAAGATGACAATTCCGACTTCATTGGGAAAATGTGATTTCGATCCGGCGAAAAGCAATTTTATCGTGAATAATCAAAAGTAAAGGCCGGTTTAATTAATACAAAAAGCGGGAATTTGAATATATATGCTCGAATTGTCCATGTCTCTGCCGATTAAAGTGCAAAACGGTGGGTTATTTATTTCACGCGGCATCGGTAGCCATCCTGCGCGGCAATTGCAATCCTGGGAAATAATCTTTGTTGAAAAAGGGACATTAACGATTCGCGAAGGCAGTAACATTTTTTCTGTTAGTGCCGGGGAAAGTCTGCTGCTGTGGCCGCATCGCTTACATATTGGCGTGGGACAATTTCCGCCCGATTTAAAATTTTACTGGCTGCACTTTGAGTTAACGACAGGAAACGATGCTTCATCAACACAACCGTTACTTGCGATTCCCCAGCATACCCGGGTGAGCGAGCCGCAATATATTATTTCACTGTTCCGCCAGTTCTTACACGAGCAGGAAAATATTCATCGCAGCATGGCGCTGGAACTGATCCTGCTGTTGATTTTGCAGCAAATATCCGCGGCCGCCAGCGAGCAACCTGTTGATCGCCCCGGGAATGCGCTGGCGTGGAAAGCGCAGCAAATGATCCACACTCAGTTCCACCTGCCGATTGGCGCTTCAACGCTGGCGAAAGAACTGCATTGCAATGCAGACTATCTGGGACGTGTTTTCCGTGGCGCTTTTCGGCTGACCCTCACCGAAGCGTTGCATCGGCAACGGGTGAGGGCGGCAGAAAAACTGTTAATCAGCGATTCGCTGTCGCTCACTGAAGTGGCGAGGAGATGTGGATTTAACGACGTGGGCTATTTTCGCAAAATCTTCCGCAAGCATACCAGCCTGACGCCCGCGGCCTGGAAACGGCGCTATTGCAAAGAACATATCAATAGCGCCTGACATGCTACTGTCCGTAATAGGCATTCGCGCCGTGTTTACGCAGATAGTGTTTATCCAGCAACTCAGGCTGCATATCCGGTAACTGTGGGGCCAACTGGCGTGAGAACAGTCCCATATAGGCGCACTCCTCTAGTACCACGGCGTTATGCACAGCATCCGCGGCGTTTTTACCCCAGGCGAACGGGCCGTGTGAATGCACCAGTACCGCCGGAACCTGCATCGGGTTCAGGTCCCGTTGCTCGAACGTTTTAATGATGACTTCGCCGGTCTGGTATTCATATTCACCGTTGATCTCTTCCACGGTCATCAGTCGGGTGCATGGGATAGTGCCGTAAAAGTAATCGGCATGCGTGGTACCCCATGCCGGGAGATCAAGACCCGCTTGCGACCAGATTGTCGCGTGGCGAGAGTGCGTGTGCACAATACCGCCGATCTCAGGGTAACGGCGATACAGCGCCAGATGGGTTGGCGTGTCAGACGAGGGTTTTTTACTGCCTTCAACCACGTTGCCGCTGGCGATATCCACCACCACCATATCGTCGGCGGTCATCACGTCATATTCCACGCCGGATGGCTTGATAACCATCAGTTTGCGTGTTTCATCCACTGCGCTGACGTTACCCCAGGTAAAGGTGACTAAACCATGTGCCGGCAGCGCCAGATTCGCCGCCAGCACCTCGGCTTTCAGTTGTTCTAACATGGGAAACCTCCTTCCTGCATACGGTCTTCTATCCAGCGTCGGGCCTGGATAATTTCCAGCACCGGTTCTTTTGCTTTTTCCGTCCACATTTCAATCAGAAACGATCCGCGATAGTTCAGCTCATGCAGCGTTTTGAAGATGCCCACAAAGTCCACGCATCCTTCGCCAAAGGGTACATCGCGAAACTGGCCCGGATGGGTTTCGGTTACCGGCAGCGTGTCCTTCAGATGGATAGCGGCGATACGGTCGATGCCCAACGTCAATTCAGCTTTGACGTCGTTACCCCAGGCGCTGAGGTTGCCCACGTCCGGGTAGACGGTGAACCACGGCGATGAGAGCATTTCATCCCACTTTTTCCACTTGCTGATCGAGTTCATAAATGCGGTATCCATGATTTCTACCGCCAGCATCACCTGCGCGGCGGCGGCTTGCTCAACTGCCCATGCCAGCCCCTCGGCAAAGCGCTGCTGTGTACCTTCGTCATGTTCTTCGTAATAGACGTCGTAACCGGCAAGTTGAATGGTACGAATACCTAAATCCCGGGCCAGGCGGATGGCTTTGGTCATGATGTCGCGTGCCCGGGCGCGGACGGCTTCATCGCGACTGCCAAAGGGAAAGCGGCGGTGGGCTGACAGGCACATGGAGGGAATGGCCACGCCGGTTTCCAGCATCGCGCTCACCAGCGATGCACGCTGGGCAGGGGTCCAGTCAAGGCGAGACAGACGTTCATCGGTTTCATCTACCGACATTTCAACGAAATCAAAACCGCAGCTTTTCGCCAGCACCAGCCGTTCCGGCCAGGTGAGGTCTTTCGCCAGCGCTTTTTCATAGATACCTAACGGATGGTTACGCATACTGTGCTCCCCAGATGGCGTCGATTTGCGCATGGAATTCGGCGGCCACCTGCGCCGGGTTTTGTGCTCCCGCCAGCGCGCGTCCGGCGATAAAGGCTTTGACGTTGATGTCGCGAAACAGCGGCAGGTCGGCAGGCGTAATACCACCGGTAATCGACAGCTCCAGACCAATATCGGAAAGCGCCTTCATCCGCGCCAGGTCCGCTTCCCCCCACTGTTGACCGCTGGCCTGCGCATCGCGTCCACGGTGGTAAATCGCCTGGCGAACCCCGACGCGATACCAGTCGCGGGCATCATCCAGAGTCCAGTTGCCGAACAGTTCCATCTGAATTTCACCGCCGCAGGACTGTGCGACGCTATGACCTTTTTCGACGGTAGCGAGGGGCGCGGCGCAGATGATGGTCATCCAGTTGGCGCCTGCGCCAAACGCTTGCTGGGCGAGGGTTTCACCTGCGTCGGCCACCTTCCAGTCGGCGACGATAATTTTATTTGGGCACTGAGCGCGCAGCGCTTTCACCGCGCCCAGACCTTCGGTTAAACAGAGAATCGTGCCGGCCTCAACGATATCGACACTTTCCTGTAACAGAGCGACATCGCGTTGGGCCGCTTGCAGATTCGTGTGGTCAAGCGCCAGTTGCAGTAATGGTCGACTCATTATTCGTGCTCCTTAATACGGGCGTGATAGCCCTGCAGTGCGGTAATTAAATTCTGGTATTGGCGGTATTTGCGCTGATAGTTCGCATGCGCCGCGGCGTCCGGCAACAGGGTGCGTACCGGATGCTGTAAGCTGCGCTGGGCATCGCTGAAATTGTGATAAACACCGGTGCCGACGCGGGCAGCGAGCGCTGCGCCAAAGCAGCCGGTCTCTTCAACCTGCGGCAGTTCGATACGTAAACCGCTGACGTCCGCCAGCATTTGCATCCAGACGTTGGAGTGCGCCGGACCACCGGTAACGCGCAGGGTATGCGCCTGCGTAAAACGTTCGCGCATGCGGTTGAGATGGGTCATATGGCTGAAAACCACGCCTTCGTAGATGGCTTGCAATAAGTGGGCGCGAGTGTGTAAAGCCTGCATGCCATAAAAACCGCTGGTCATCTCCAGCCCGGCGTTACTGCCATACAAAAAAGGCAGGAACAAAAGATTGCTACTGGCTTTCGGCAAGCTGGCAACGGCCTGGTTGACCTCATCAAAAGAGAGTTCGCCCCATTGGGCGGTAAACCACTCCAGATTGCCGGAAGAGGTCGGGCTGGCTTCGTGAACGATGTACTGCCCGTCATTGACATAGCGGCCATAGACGTAAGGATGCGCTTCGTGGTCGCGCAGGCCGTGAGCGATCCCGCTGGTAACAGCCCAGGTCCCCATCACCGCGTTGAGGGTGTGTTCATCTTCGATCCCGGCGCAGAGTGCGGTGGAAACCACATCAAACAGACCGCCGACGACGGGGGTACCCGCCGCCAGACCGGTTATGGCAGCCGTTTGAGCGGTGATTTCCCCGCATATTTCTGCTGAACCGACAATGGGCGGTAGCGCATTGTCGACTTCACTGATGCCCAGCCACTGGGTCAGACACGGGTCGTACTGACCTGTCGTCATGTTGTAGAGATTAGACTCGGAGATGTTGCTCTCTTCGCAGCCTTTCACGCCGGTTAAACACCAGCGCAGGTAGTCATGACCCATCATGACGCAGCCGATTTGCGCGTAGCGTTGCGGTTCATTCTCTTTCACCCAGCGCAGGAGGGATGCGGGATGTCCGGTCCACAATGTCTGGCGGGTGATCGGGTAAAGCTGTGCGGGGATCCCATCCTGCTGCCAGCGCTGAACGATGTCCATCGCCCGTCGGTCGGAAGAGAGAATGGCATTGCCCAGCGGCTTATCCTGTTTATCAAGAAGGAACAGTCCCTTGCCCTGAGCGGAGATACCGACGCCTTTGATTTGTTCACCGGATACGCCGGTGCGTTTCAACAGCCCGGCAATGGTGGCGATACACTGTTGCCACAGTTGGCGCATATCGCGTTCGGCGTAACCCGGTAATGGCGATACGGTCTGCAACGATTGACGGTTAATTCCATGCTCATGACCTTTGGCATCATACAAACCGGCTTTCAGATACGTACCGCCACAATCGATCCCCAGCCAAAAGGTCTCTCTATCACTCATCTTTGTTATCTCATTTTTGCCGGATGGCGCTGTGCGTATCCGGCCTTGGGTATTTATTGGTTTTGTAGGCCCGGTGAGCGCAGCGCCCCCGGGCATTGTTTCAGGCTGTGCGTTTATGTGGATTCAGTGTCTTTAGCGGAGCTGCGCCCGCATCACATTTCGCCGGCAGCAGCAGCGCCATCAGCGCGGCCAGAGCCAGTGAGACGGCCAGGCAGTAAACGCCAGCATCTTTGCTGTACAGGGTGATAAGTACGCCGACCGCGTAAGGACCGCAGAAACCGCCAAGGTTCCCCAACGCATTGATGACCCCACGTGCGCCACCGGCCATTTCCGCGCTGAACAAACGCGCCGGAATAGTCCAGAACACCCCCGCGGCTGATTGCAGGAAGAATCCGCAGCCAACCAGCGCGGCATAAGCCAGCCAGACGTTATTTTTCAGCGCTACAGAGAGGAACATGCACAGGGCAAAGCCAATCAGCGGCAGGCAGACGAACAGCTTGCGTTTACCAGTCCGGTCAGAGAGGGAAGAGAACAGGAACATCCCGGCAATCGCGCCGACGTACGGCAGAATAGCGAGCATGCCAACTTGCCCCATGCTGCTGTGGGTCAACTCTTTGAGGATGGTCGGCAGCCACAGGGTGTAACCATAAATCCCGGTCTGATAGAAGAAGTTCAGGGCGATAAGCTGCCACATGGTTTTGTCGGACAACACCGCGCCCAGAGAGGCATTTTTGACCTCTGTTCCGGCAATCGCTTTTTGCTCGGCGGCCAGAGTTTCTACCAGGTAATTTTTCTCCGCCTCAGAGATCCAGCGCGCTTCCTGCGGACGGTCGTAAACGGTATAGGCCCACAGCACCAGAACGACGACGGAGAGTAAACCTTCAATGATGAACAGCCAGCGCCAGTCGAGTACGGTGATTATCCAGCCCGAGAGCGGGGCGGTAATGATCCCGGCAATAGGCACAAACATAATCACAATCGCATTGGCGCGACCGCGTTCGGCGTCGGGGAACCAGTTACTGATCATCGTCAGCACCACCGGCAGCATGCCGCCTTCGGCCACGCCGAGTAAGAAACGCAAAACCAGCAGTTGATACTGATTAGTGATCAATCCCGTCAGAACGGAAATAACCGCCCAGGCAACCAGCGACCAGCCGATAAATTTCTTGCCGCTGCCGTGTACGGCAATTTTTCCGCCGGGAACCTGTAAAAACAGATAACCGATGAAGAAAATTCCCCCGGCCAGACCGGCCATGGTGGCGGAAATACCTAATTCCTCATCCATACCGCCGGGCATCGCAAATGCGATATTAACGCGGTCCATATAAGAGATAATACAAGCGATCAGAATCGGGGGAATAATCCGCAGCCAGCGCTGACGGGGTATATCTTTGAGTGTAGGGCGAGAGGTCATGTTCATATTAATATTCTCGTAGAGTAGTATGTTATTTTTATAGTTTTGCTTTGTTTAATGCAGCGATGCCGTCGCGTAATATCGCTACGCGATGGTTCACATCTGCATTGGCATTTATTTCCAGCAATTTAATACCGGAAAATTGCAATAGTTCGGTTCCTGCACAGGTGAATAATTCGCGGGCATGATCGGCGGTCATCAGGCTCTGCGGGCAGAAAGGAGCAAACGGCGCGTGCAGGTCCTGCCACTCGCCGTATTCTCCTGTAATCGTCGTGCCGGAGAACATCAGCGCGCCCAGTTTCCCGGCCCGTTGGACCTGTTGCGTGTGGGCCAGCGGTAGGGCGAGGTCCTGCCCTTCAATCGCCGATCGCGCCCAGTTAATACACACGCTGATGTCGTAACCGGCGATCGCGTCCAGTACGTTTTCTAACGGCAAAAATCCTTTGCGTGGCGCGGGGCCAGTCATAGCATCGCAATGTTCCAGCACCAGATCGCAGGACCAGTCCCAACGGGTAATTTCCTGGAGCGAACGGGCAAACGCGTCGGTGGCCTGAGCGACATTGGGGTTGCTTGCCAGCGGAGCGGCATGCAGTTCAAGGGCGATTATTTTCCCGGCGCTGGCCGCATTAATACGGTTGATTTTCTGGTGCAGATGGCGGTAATACGCCACACAGGCCTGACGCTGCTCTTCGTCGCTGGAGGCCAGCCCAAAACCGCTATTGATGCCGCGACGGCGCATGGTCTCCATAATCGCTGTGACCACGATTTGCCACTCGCCTGGCGTATGGCGCAATAACCACTCGTCACCAAACGGATGCAGATGCTCAAGGCAGGGCTGCTCCAGTCCGCGAATATCCGGGGTATCTGAGAGTTGACGCCAGAATTCCTTCTCTTCCTCTTCACTCTTTTGGTGAAATGAGGGTGCACAAGGGTACGCACCGATAATATAACCGGTAGTGTTAGCTTTCATTTTTGTGCTCCTTTTATAAAACTGAAATAGCAACCTTCACGACTATTTTGCGGATCGGCGTGGCGACAGTTTTATGACATGCGGGGCGATGAACATCCTGCGGGAAAAATATGGCGTAACTTCCCGGAATCATTTCAATAAAAGATTCATGTTCGCTGGTGTGATAAAAAATAATATCGCGCTGTGCTAATAACGATTCGCTGATTTGATTATTTCCGGTATCAATGGCGATACCGATTTTTTCTTCGCCCCAGGCTAAAAACTGAATATCCAGATAGCGGCGATGTACTTCAGGGCGATTTTCGGCAGCGTCACGCGTGGTTAAATCGATAATCTGCGCGAAGATATTTTTACCCTCGATCTCCACCACGCCCGGCTCAAGTTTGCGGAAATCCGTGGTGCGCAGGAAGTCGAGCGCTCTTTCAATCGCCTCGGGCAAACGACACGGATTAGGCTGTGAGATATGTCCAAAGATCATGGAGTTGCTCCTTACAGCGTCTGAATTTTTGCCCAGACGCTGTCATCAACGGTGATGCCGTTACGGCGATTTTCTTCCAGTAGCTTTGTAAACTCGTGGCCAGGCAGACGAACAGGCGTGTTTTCATCAGCGCGTTCGGCGGTGGTGATGAAATCCATAATCCGCTGGAGTTTCGCATCGCGCGTGGCGCCATCGATCAGCTTATCCACTTCAATGGCGATGAAAATCTGCGAAACGCCATATTCGTCGCTGTTATCCTGAGTGACCTCCGCAACAGAAGAGCCGTCAGAAAGCAGGGTGGCGATCATATCCAGCACAATCGACAGACCTGAACCTTTCCAGTAACCCATTGGCAGAATGCGACGATTTTTTTCGATAACGCCAGGCTCTTTGGTGAGATTACCTTCATCGTCAAAGCCACCGTCTACCGGCAGTTCGCGACCGGCCAGGCGATTCACTTCCAGCATGCCGTAGGAGAACATCGACATCGACATATCAACCATGGTGATTGGCGTGGAGGGGATCGCGACAATCAGCGGGTTAGTACCAATGCGGCACTCCTTCGAACCCCACGGCGGCATGACGGCAATTGAGTTGGTCCAGCAGATACCAATGTAACCTTTCTCCGCGGCCTGCCAGCCATAGCTGCCGCCGCGCATCCAGTGGTTGGCGTTACGCAGCGCCACCAGACCAATACCGTGATCGGAGGCCAGTTCAATGGCTCGGTCCATCATCTTTTTCGCCGTCAGATTGCCGATCGAACGCCGGGCATCCCATTGCTCAATCGCCCCCAGGCTGGTGATGCGCTGTGGTTTGGCTTCAGGAATGATGTCGCCGTTATCCAGTTGCTGAATGAAGCGGGGAAAACGGTTGACGCCATGCGAATAGACGCCGGATTCGGTGGTGCGGGCGAACATTTCTGCACAGGCATCTGCGGTTTCAGCGGCGATACCGCGTGCCAGCAGTACCCGGTTGAACGCATCTTTTAACTGTTCAAAGGTGACTTTCATTCCTGTTTCCTTGTTTAAATTTGATCGCTTTTTTATCTCTAAATTTCACTATGCGAAATCTGATTTCAAATATAGCGATCAAAATTTAACAGATCAACGGGGTGGCCTGTTTTTTAAAATCTGCAAAATCAAACAGTTGTGTTTTTTCGGTTCAGATCGTGAACTGAAACACACTTTGCGCTACCATCAGAGCGCGACGAAAAGGGGAGCGGAAAAAATGGGCACAAAAGAGAGTGAAATGACGCAAGACAAAGAGAGGCCAGCCGGAAGTCAGAGCCTGTTCCGTGGTTTGATGTTGATTGAGATCCTGAGCAACTATCCGAATGGGTGCCCGCTGGCCCACCTGTCTGAACTGGCGGGGCTGAACAAAAGTACCGTGCATCGACTCTTGCAAGGATTGCAATCCTGCGGCTATGTCACACCCGCACCCGCTGCGGGCAGCTATCGGCTGACCACTAAATTTATCGCCGTTGGGCAGAAGGCGCTGTCGTCACTGAATATCATCCATGTCGCCGCGCCGCACCTTGAAGCGCTGAATATTGCCACCGGCGAAACCATCAACTTCTCCAGCCGTGAAGATGACCACGCTATTTTGATCTATAAGCTCGAGCCGACGACGGGCATGCTGCGTACCCGCGCCTATATCGGCCAGCATATGCCGCTGTACTGCTCCGCGATGGGCAAAATCTATATGGCGTTTGGGCATGCGGATTACGTGGCGTCCTACTGGGAGAGTCATCAGGATCTGATTCAGCCGCTGACCCGCAATACCATTACTGGTTTACCGGCGATGTACGATGAACTGGCGCAAATCCGCGAAAGCAGTATGGCGATGGATCGGGAAGAGAACGAGTTGGGGGTTTCCTGTATTGCCGTACCGGTGTTTGATATTCACGGTCGGGTGCCATATTCGGTGTCGATTTCACTTTCTACCTCGCGTCTGAAGCAGGTAGGGGAAAAGAATTTACTCAAGCCGCTACGCGAAACGGCTCAGGCAATTTCCAATGAGCTGGGCTTTACCGTTCGCGATTAGGCGTATGCCTGGCATCGTTCAGTCACCTGACAAAATTTAACCGTTTCCCCTGTCCGATCAAGGCAGCAGGGAGTCTCTCTCTGGCAATCTGTGGTTTTCACTCTGACGGAGGGGGCAATGAACGAGTTTATAATGGCGGATGCGGCAAAATGTATTGGGTGTCGTACCTGCGAAGTTGCCTGCGTTGTCGCACATCAGGAAAATCAGGATTGCGCATCGGTCTCCTCCGGGGCATTTATCCCGCGGATTCGGGTGATTAAAGACGACGCTTTTACGACGGCAGTTGCCTGTCATCAGTGCGAAGATGCTCCCTGCGCTAACGTGTGCCCAACCCACGCAATTCGTCGTGAACATGGACATATCTTCGTTGAACAGGCGCAGTGTATTGGCTGTAAAAGCTGCATGATCGCGTGTCCGTTTGGGGCGATGAACGTTGTCGCACGAACGTCACGGGCGCAGGCGATAAAATGTGATTTGTGCTGGCATCGCGAGACGGGACCCGCATGTGTAGAAGCCTGCCCGACCAGTGCCTTGCAGTGTATTGATGCTGTCAGTATGCAGCGACAGCGTCTGCGTTCGCTGCCGCTGTGAAGCGACCCGACCCGCGCTCGGGTCGGGATTTGCGTTAGCCTTCCAGCCAGGCGCGCTCGATCTCTTCCGCCAGAATCTTCACGCCAGCCTCGATTTTCTCCGGCTCCGGAACGTAATTCATGCGCATGCACTGATGGGTATGCGGCCAGGGTTTATCCAGCCCCGGGAAGAAGTAGTCACCGGGAACCATCAGTACGCCGCGCGCTTTCAGGCGCTGATACAGCAGCTCGGTGGTGATCGGCAAATCTTTGAACCATAACCACAGGAAAATCGCCCCTTCTGGTTTGTGGATGAGGCAGCGATCTTCAGATAAATAGCGACGAATGATCGCAATAGTCTGCTGAACGCGCTGGTAATAAAACGGTTTGATCACCGTCTCAGAAAGGCGCAGAAGATCGTTACGTTTAATCATTTCGCACATCATCGCCGGTCCCATTCCGCCGGGCGCAAGGCTGATAATGCCGTTCATATTGGTGATGGCGGTGATGATTTTTTCATTGGCGATAATGATGCCGCAGCGGGAGCCTGGCAGACCCAGCTTAGAAAGGCTCATGCACAGCACAATGTTGGGGTTCCACAGCGGCCGGGCTTCGCTAAAAATGATGCCTGGGAACGGTACGCCATATGCGTTATCGATCACCAACGGGATGCCGTGCTGGTTGGCCAGCCGATCCAGCTTCATCAGCTCTTCGTCGGTGATCACGTTGCCTGTCGGGTTAGTCGGGCGCGACACGCAGATCATCCCCGTTTCTTCACCGATGTGCAGATGTTCAAAATCAACGTGATACTTAAACTGGCCTTCTGGTAACAGCTCGATGTTTGGGCGTGCAGAGACAAAGAGTTCTTCTTCCAGCCCAGCATCGGCATAGCCAATATATTCCGGCGCTAATGGGAACAACACTTTTTGGGTTGTTCCGTCGGCGCGGCGTCCGGCGAAGAGATTGAATAAGTAGAAAAATGCGCTCTGACTGCCATTTGTCAGTGCAATATTTTGTGGCTCGATATCCCAACCCTGCTTCTCACGTAGCAGTTTCGCCAGCTCGGCCAGTAGCTCGGTTTTACCTTGTGGACCGTCATAATTGCAAAGCGCATCAGCGGCTTTGCCGTTTTCCAGCATATCTGCCAGCAGAGACTGAAAGTAATTTTTCATCTCTGGAATTTGCGCCGGATTACCGCCGCCGAGCATGATGGCGCCTGGTGTGCGTAAACCATCGTTGAGGTCCTCCATCAGGCGTGTGATGCCTGAATGGCGGGTAAATTTGTCGCCAAAAAGTGAGAATGTCATAGCAGGTGGTCTGTCGAACTGAGTAGTAAAGTGGCTAACCATAGCGCTACCTATGGCGGGGTGCAAATCAGGGGCATCAGGCTGGATTGATGTTTTGTGCTGCAAATTTTTGTCGGGCTGGTGTTTTATCGTGAATTTGGCTTCTCGCATCAGCGAGTACGAGAAGCCCGTCAGGATCAGGGCTGACCGGCCCACACCACCATAACTTTATCGTTGCCATGTTCACGGACGAATCCGTACCCCTGCTTCAATGTCAGTGTGGTTTGTTGACCGGCGCCAATGGCGGTATGTCTGGCCCTGAACTGGCTGATACGTTGCCAGTGTGCCACGCTGGCGGCAGATTTCCCGGTCACGTCCTGCCAGTTCATCTCTGAGCGCGTACCCTGCAAGGGATCGGACCCCGTGGGGCCGAAAGGCCGGGCCGACTCGTCACCGTAAAACAGTTGTACTGCCCCAGGCGCCAGCAGCAATAGCTCGGCGGCTTTGTCTCCACCCTCGCGAAACAGCCGGGTATCATGGGAGGAGAGATAGCTCAGGACATTGAAATCCTGCAGTTTTTCCGCCATCTGTTGCCAGGTGAGATCCATATTTGCCAGACAATCAACGGCTTTCGCCGCCTGCTCCTGATAGTCGAAATTGATCATCGCGTCGAAACCGTGACGATAATAGTCGCTTTGCATGACGCCGTGACCCCAGGCTTCACCGGTCATCCAGAAGGGGTTATCATCCAGGGCTTTGTCCGGGTGGGCTTTCTTCCATTCGACCAGCGCCGCGCTGGCCTGTGTTTTGAGCTGCTGCCAGGCGGGAAGCTCGACGTGTTTGGCGGTATCGACCCGAAAGCCGTCAATTCCGTAATCGCGCACCCACTGACTGAGCCAGTGGGTCAGATAATCGCGGGGCGTGTAGCCGGCGATCGCTTTGGCGTGAGTATCCGGTTTGTGCTGATAAAAATTAGGCAGGCCGGAAGGCGTGGTGGATTCGGTTTTCAGATCGGGCAGGAAAGCCAGCGACATGGTCAGGTCGTCAAAACCAGGGTTGTCGTAATCGCCAATATCGGTGCGGATCCAGTTTTTGCCCCACCATTTTTCCCAACCGGCTTTATCGCTGAAGTTGATGTAATCATTAAAGCTATGCCAGCTCTGCCCGGCAGATGGCTTCCAGTCCGTCCAGCGTTCGCCGAGCGTGTTTTTCAGCTCATCGCCTGATAAGTACAGCGCCCCAAACTGATATTCCTGCATATCCGCCAGCGTGGCGTAGCCAGTATGGTTCATCACGACATCAAACAGGACACGGATGCCGCGCTGGTGAGCGCCGTCAACCAGCGCGCGCAGATCGTTTTCGTTGCCCATATTGGCGTCGAGCGTGGTCCAGTCCTGAGTGTAGTAGCCATGGTAGGCGTAGTGGGGGAAATCGCCTTTGGTGCCACCGCCGACCCAGCCGTGGATTTGCTCAAACGGCGCGCTGATCCATAACGCATTGACGCCCAGTTGTTGCAGATAGTCGAGTTTGCTGGCAAGACCGCGTAAATCGCCGCCGTGGAAGGTGCCAATTTCCTGCATACCGTCGTTGCGCCGACCGTAGCTGTGGTCATTGCCCGGATCGCCATTCACAAAGCGGTCCGTCAGGACGAAATACACCGTCGCGTTATGCCAGTCGAAAGCGGCGGGGGCGTCGGTTTCCGCTCGTTCCAGCAGCAACAACCCGTTACTGGTTGCGGCGGGCTGCAGGGTAATCGACCCGTTTTTTACCGTCGCCGTTTGGTTGCTGTAGTAGTCGCGCACCACGGCGCCTTCCGGGAAGGTCTGACTGACGTCCAGCGTTAATGGCGAACCATCCCATTTCGGACACTGGCGAATTTGGCTACTGACGGGGTCTGCGGCGCTTTTGACTGAGAGCATCAGCGTTGGCGTGCCGGAGCGGGTATCGACTTCCAGCGTGTAATCGCCGTCCTTGAATAAACGCCACTGCGGCGGCGCGCCTTCACAAGGTTTAAGCGACAGCATCTGGTTGAGTTTTATCGCGTCAGCTGGCTGCCAGCACTGTTGGTCAAAATTCAGAATTAAAGGACGAGTACCCTTCGTCAACGCTGCATGGCTGACGAATTTACCCGTACCTTCCGCTTCGAAGGCGGGAAGTCCCTGAGAAGTCCATGTTGAGGCGATGGCAATGCCGGGCATTAGCGCCAGCGCAACGGCGGCAAGTTTCATAATGCTGTCCTTGATGCTGCGATTTTAGCCAGTTTGCCAGTGAAATCAGGCCGGAAACTCCTCCTTTGAGGTGATTCCGCCAGGAGGAGAAGTGAGGGTGAGCTAATGCGCGCAAAAAATGAACTAATTTTGCGATAACCCCCACATTTTCATCAAATTAATGGCAGCCCGAATCGTTAACGCGTGACATAGTTTCAGAATTGGACTATTCCTTTGGGTGCTCTTGACCGTTATTTTTGATATGATTTGAGATTCATCTCTCATTTTTTTGAAAAATATAAGGTGTTGGAATGTATAAATCCGACCAGGAGACCTAATGATATTGACTCCCATTCGACGATATGGGGCAATGATTCTTATGTTACTCACCGTTGCATTTTCGGGTGAGGCGCTGGCAAAGACACACACGGCGACAACGAGTCACAAGCCCCAGGTAATCAAGGCAAGTAATAAACAGGTTAGCAGTAAACAAGAGTATTCTCGCAATAGTGCAAAGAGTAGTTCACTTCCTGATTTGCGAAAATACCCTTCCGGAACACCAAGGAAAAAAGCGTTTCTCCGGACGGTTATGCCTTATATTACCAGTCAAAATGCTGCCATTACGGCGGATCGTAACTGGCTGATTTCAAAACAGTACCAGAATCGCTGGTCACCGACAGAGCGTACGCGGATGAAAGACATCGCTAAGCGCTATAAGGTGAGCTGGTCTGGCAACACGCGTAAAATTCCGTGGAACACGCTGCTTGAGCGTGTAGACATTATCCCGACCAGTATGGTGGCAACCATGGCTGCGGCTGAAAGCGGCTGGGGGACGTCGAAGCTGGCGCGGAGCAACAACAACCTGTTTGGCATGAAATGTGGCAAAGGGCGTTGTAATAATGCCCCTGGTAAGGTGAAAGGCTACTCACAGTTTGAATCAGTGAAAGAGTCAGTCAATGCCTATGTCATTAACCTGAATACGCACCCAGCTTACTCTTCTTTCCGGAAGTCACGTGCGCAACTGCGTAAAGCCGATCAGGAAGTCACCGCTACCGCGATGATCCATAAGCTGAAGGGTTATTCCACTAAGGGACAGAGCTACAACAACTATCTGTTCGCAATGTATCAGGATAACCAGCGCTTAATTGCCGCGCATATGTAACGTGTGCTAATCCGGTCTACAAGTCATCTCGTAGGCCGGATCAGACGAAGCCGCCATCCGGTAATTCCCTCTATAGCAACACTTCACTATTCACATCGCGATACTCTTTTGGCGTCGTGTCGTACTCTTTCTTGAAGACGGAATAGAAGTACTGCAGTGATGGATAGCCGCACATTTGTGAAATTTCGTTGATCGACAGCGTGGTGGAAATCAACAGGCTGCGCGCTTTTTCCAGCTTCTCGGCATGAATCACCGCATGGATAGTTTCTCCGACCTCTTCTTTAAAACGTTTCTCCAGATTCGACCGCGAAATCCCCACTGAATCCAGCACCTGTTCGACTTTAATGCCTTTGCAGGCATGGTTGCGGATAAAGTGCATCGCCTGAATCACCGCCGGATCGGTCAATGAACGATAGTCAGTTGAACGGCGTTCAATGACGCGCACTGGCGGGACCAGTATGCGTTGCAGCGGTAGTTCTTCATTCGCCAGTAACCGGTGCAGAAGCTTA
This sequence comes from Citrobacter sp. C5_2, assembly GCF_014596845.2. Lineage (NCBI taxonomy): Bacteria > Pseudomonadati > Pseudomonadota > Gammaproteobacteria > Enterobacterales > Enterobacteriaceae > Citrobacter > Citrobacter sp. C5_2. The sequence continues at coordinate 211,605 of NZ_CP115032.1, forward strand.
GCGGCCTGATACCCCATCTGTCTGGCCCCCTGAGCAACGGATGACAGCGCCACCCGCGACAGGTAACGGGTCAGTTCCTCGTTGTCGATTCCAATCACGCACAGTTTTTCCGGGACCGGAATATGCAGGTGTTCGCAAGCTTGCAGAATGTGCCGCGCTCGCGCGTCGGTGACGGCGATAATGCCGGTTTGCGGCGGCAGAGTTTGCAGCCAGTCCGCCAGACGATTTTGCGCGTGCTGCCAGTTTTCCGGCGCGGTTTCCAGTCCCTGATAGACAACACCACGGTACTTTTCTTTAGCGACCAGTTGGCAAAACGCATATTCACGTTCAGCCGCCCAGCGTTTGCCGCTTGAAGCGGGCAGTCCGTAGAACGCGAACCGGTTGATCCCTTTTTCTTTCAGATGCAGGAAAGCGCTTTCTACCAGCGCGTGGTTATCGGTGGCAATGTAATGCACCGGCGGATAATCCTGTTCCGCATGGTAGGAACCCCCGACGCCGATGATAGGAACATCCACATCGGCAAGTAATTGTGCAATGTCATCATCGTCATAATCGGCAATAACACCATCGCCTAACCAGTCTTTAATATTATCAATGCGGGCGCGGAAATCTTCCTCAATGAATATATCCCACTCTGATTGTGATGCCTGTAAATATTCACCCACCCCTTCTACCACCTGGCGGTCGTAGGCTTTATTGGCATTAAATAATAGAGTGATGCGGTGACGTTTATCAAACATAAGAATCTGTCCTGGAAGGTTAACGTGGCCTGTCGATACTAGCAAAACCGCAGGGACGACTGCTTGATGAAGCGTGACAAATTTTTATTTTCTTAATGCTACGCAAAATTCACATACTGAACGCGGGATGACAATTGCCATTTTTTATCTGCGCATTACGGTTTTTTGTTTAATGATTAACCTTCGATCGCGATCGCTTTTTTAATTCTCTTTTCAATGCGCTTTTTTGGGAGCCAGCGCACGTTTGGGTATTCTCTTAATGGCGGTGTGAAATAACGTAATTGAGCAATAAATCAGGAAATTCCAGTATAGCTATATCGCAGTTTACTTGCCGTATTACCTGATTATGGAGCTTATTATGCAGGCTTATTTCGACCAACTCGATCGTGTTCGTTTTGAAGGGACTAAAACTACTAACCCGCTCGCATTTCGCCATTACAACCCTGACGAAATCGTGTTGGGCAAACGCATGGAAGATCATCTGCGTTTTGCCGCCTGCTATTGGCATACATTCTGCTGGAACGGTGCGGACATGTTCGGCATGGGCGCTTTCGATCGTCCGTGGCAGCAGCCCGGAGAAGCACTGGAGCTGGCGAAACGCAAAGCGGATGTCGCATTTGAGTTCTTTCACAAGCTGAACGTCCCTTACTACTGCTTCCATGACGTGGATGTCTCTCCGGAAGGCGCGTCGCTGAAAGAGTACAAAAACAACTTTGCGCAGATGGTTGATGTGCTGGCGGCAAAACAGGAACAAAGTGGGGTCAAGCTGCTGTGGGGAACGGCAAACTGCTTCACCAATCCACGCTACGGCGCGGGCGCGGCCACGAACCCGGATCCAGAAGTGTTCAGCTGGGCTGCCACACAGGTAGTCACGGCGATGGATGCCACGCACAAGCTAGGCGGTGAAAACTACGTTCTGTGGGGCGGCCGTGAAGGCTATGAAACGCTGCTGAATACCGATCTGCGTCAGGAACGTGAGCAGATTGGCCGCTTTATGCAGCTGGTGGTAGAGCACAAACACAAAACGGGTTTCCAGGGCACTTTGCTTATCGAACCGAAGCCGCAGGAACCGACCAAACACCAATACGACTACGATGCGGCGACCGTTTATGGGTTCCTCAAGCAGTTCGGCCTGGAAAAAGAGATCAAACTGAATATCGAAGCCAACCACGCCACGCTGGCGGGTCACTCATTCCATCATGAAATCGCCACTGCTATCGCGCTGGGTCTGTTTGGTTCTGTCGATGCCAACCGCGGTGACGCACAGTTGGGATGGGATACTGACCAGTTCCCAAATAGCGTAGAAGAGAATGCGTTGGTGATGTACGAAATCCTCAAAGCGGGCGGCTTCACCACCGGCGGTCTGAACTTTGACGCCAAAGTTCGTCGTCAGAGCACCGATAAATACGATTTGTTCTATGGTCATATTGGCGCAATGGATACCATGGCGCTGTCGCTGAAAATTGCGGCCCGTATGATTGAGGACGGTGGTCTGGATCAGCGTGTGGCCAAGCGTTACGCTGGTTGGAATGGTGAGCTGGGCCAGCAAATTCTGAAAGGGCAGATGACGCTGACGGAAATTGCGCAGTACGCTGAACAACATAATCTGGCGCCAGTGCATCAGAGCGGCCATCAGGAACTGCTGGAAAATCTGGTAAACCATTATTTGTTCGACAAATAACAGGTTTCTGAGAACGTCCGTAAGCCCGGAAAGCCACGCGCTGCCGGGCCTTTCTTTAAGGAACGATACGCTATGTATATCGGGATAGATCTTGGCACCTCAGGCGTAAAGGCCATTCTGCTGAATGAGCAGGGCGATGTGATCGCTTCGCAAACGGAGAAACTCACGGTCTCGCGTCCGCATCCGTTATGGTCAGAGCAGGACCCTGAACAATGGTGGCTGGCAACGGATCGCGCCGTAAAAGCGCTGGGCCAGCAGCATTCGCTCAGTGAGGTGAAAGCGTTAGGGATTGCCGGCCAGATGCACGGCGCGACGTTACTGGACAAGCAACAGAAAGTATTACGTCCCGCAATCCTGTGGAACGATGGCCGCTGCGCTGAAGAGTGCGTAATGCTGGAGAACCTGGTTCCGCAGTCTCGTGCTATCACCGGCAACCTGATGATGCCTGGTTTTACCGCGCCAAAGTTGCTGTGGGTGCAACGTCACGAGCCGGAGATTTTCAGCCGGGTAGATAAAGTGTTGCTGCCGAAAGATTACCTGCGTCTGCGTATGACCGGCGATTTTGCCAGCGATATGTCTGATGCGGCAGGTACGATGTGGCTGGATGTCGCCAAACGTGACTGGAGTGATGTCATGCTGGCGGCCTGTAAGCTGTCTCGTGCGCATATGCCTGCGCTATACGAAGGTTGTGCGATTACCGGAACATTACTGCCAGAAGTCGCCCTGGACTGGGGAATGAATGAGGTTGCGGTCGTTGCCGGGGGCGGTGATAACGCGGCGGGAGCGGTCGGCGTAGGCATGATGAATGCCGGTCAGGCGATGCTTTCGTTGGGTACATCCGGCGTCTATTTTGCGGTAAGCGACGGCTTCCTCAGTAAGCCGGAAAGCGCGGTCCACAGTTTTTGTCATGCTTTGCCGGAGCGATGGCACCTGATGTCCGTGATGCTGAGTGCGGCATCCTGCCTGGATTGGGCGGCGAAATTAACCGGACTGGCGAGCGTACCGGCATTGATCGACGCAGCGCAACAAGCGAATGCAGACGCCGAACCAGTCTGGTTTTTACCTTATCTGTCCGGTGAACGTACGCCGCATAATAACCCGCAGGCGAAGGGCGTATTTTTCGGTCTGACGCATCAGCATGGTCCGGCAGAACTGGCGCGGGCGGTACTGGAAGGTGTGGGTTTTGCGCTGGCCGACGGCATGGATGTCGTGCATGCGTGCGGTGTACAGCCAGCCAGCATTACGCTCATTGGCGGCGGGGCTCGCAGCGAATACTGGCGTCAGATGCTGTCTGATATCAGCGGGTTACAGCTGGATTATCGTACCGGCGGCGATGTCGGTCCTGCACTCGGTGCGGCGCGCCTGGCGCAAATTGCCATGAACCCGCAAAAGCCGTTATCAGACATACTGCCTCAGCTTACGCTGGAACAGGCGCATTATCCTGATGCTGAGCGCCATGCGCTCTACCAACAGCGTCGGGAAATCTTCCGTCGTATTTATCAGCAATTACAGCCGCTGATGTCCTGACGACCTTCCCCTCTGGATAACAGAGGGGATTGATTTAATATATATTTCAATCTAATAAATAATTGATACGCATGGATTTATTCTGAAAATCCAGTGTGGTGGCATATTTCTGTGTTGTCTTTAGCGGGTTATTCATATTGTACCCATGATGGATAAGGAGATCCCAATGAAGACGACCAGGCTGTTGCCATGGATATTATTCTTCTCTGGCATACTGATTTACGTTGTTGGCTTATGGCATGCCTGCCCGTTATTGAGTGGCAAAGGCTATTTTTTGGGTGCGCTGATGACGGGAATGTTCGTGACGTATGCTTATCAGCGTGCTGTAAATCTTAATCAGAATGACGAATGCTTCACCTCCATATGCAAGATGGTGGCGTTGATAACGCTGGGACTACTGCTGGTAGGGATATGGAATATTCCGTTAGCGCCCATCGAAAAGGGGCTATACCCGGCAGCATTCTTCGTGTGTTTGGTCGGACAAGTTTTACTGCTGCGTCCAGGGCGGAATGAACAAAACGGTGAGTCTTAACTCACCAGCCTGCGTGTATCAATGCGCTGCAACAGTATGGATAACAGCAGGCTACCCGCCAGCGTGGCGCTAAAAATCCATAACATATCCAGCGGCGGCCAGTTCTTGAGTTCTAAACCGTTGGTGCGTAGCGCGTGAATGATCAGCGCATGAAAGCCATAAATACCCAACGAGTGACGGGAAATAAGGCCCAATACCGGCAGAGTGTGCGTGCTGAGCGTGTTTTTGACCAGCGTCAGGAGCGAGACGGCGCAAATAAATACTGCCGGGCCGCAGTAGAGGTACCAGGTATCGGCAAAATTGCCTCGCCAGCGCAGTTCATGCAACGTGCCTCGAGAGATAACAAACACGGCGACGATGAACAACGCTGCACAGAGCCAGGTGAGCGAACGTTTCTGTGTATCCATCATGCCAATCGCCCTTCCCAGCATGCCGTACAGGATGTAATAGAACGTGTCGCCACTGATGTACAGGTTGATGGGAAGCCACTCAAAACCGCCAATTTTTTGCGAGACGGTGTTGGGATTGGCAATCACCCCAATCACTACCATGAGCGCCAGCAGCATCTTGCCGCTGATATTTTTCACCTGTATCAGCGGGGAAACCAGGTAGATGACGGCGATGGCGAAGAAAAACCACAGGTGATAGAACACCGGCTTTTGCAGCAGGTTTTTCAGCGACAGCTCAGCGTTGATCGAGGTAAACAACAGGATATAGGCCAGCGACACGCTGCTGTAAAAAAGAATGCACAGCGCGATGCGCGTGAAATGGCGCGGTTTGGCGCTGCGTTCGCCAAAAAACAGATAACCCGAAATCATAAAGAACAACGGTACGCTGACGCGAGAGGCGGAATTGAGCACATTGGCCAGATCCCAATTCAACGGGCTGACGCTGTGCGCATTGGTGATGTACCAGGTTGTGGTGTGGATCATCACGACCATTAAACAAGCTATTCCACGCAGGTTATCAATCCAGAAAATTTTGGGCTGCATCAGTTCCTCTGTCTCCATTAAAAAAAGTCTGACCGATTTTTTGCGAGCGTAACTCACTGGAATAATCTGAGTTTTTACGCTAAAGCTTGAGATGGTCTGATGAGATTCTCAAAATAAGATCCGTTTCCAGACACTAATAATAAGACTGACCAGCAAACCAGGAGGTAATAAAATGATGATGAAGTATTTCTTTCCCGCGCTCGCTATCTTTTTGTTGGCGGCGTGCGCCGACACACAGCCGCCTGCACCTGCGCAGAAGGCGCAAAAGGTGAATGCCGCACGTTCGCTCGATATGGCGGCATTGTGCAAAAGTGAAGCGGCAGAGCTTTATAACACCGGCGCGCAGAAAATTGATATCGCCGGCCTGGAACAATTCCAGGGCAGCTATGAAATGCGCGGTTCGACCTTCCGTAAAGAGAGTTTTGTCTGCTCTTTTGATGCAGACGGGCAGTTTTTGCACCTTTCCATGCGCTAAGTTCCCCCTTTTTCCCGTTTCGTACTGTATATCTTGCAGCCAGCGGGTATACTGACCGCTTCCTTTAAATCCACACGTATCCAGCACGAAATAATATGCAAAAGTTTGATACCAGGACCTTCCAGGGCTTGATCCTGACCTTACAGGATTACTGGGCTCGCCAGGGCTGCACCATCGTTCAACCATTGGACATGGAAGTCGGCGCGGGGACATCTCACCCAATGACCTGCCTGCGTGCGCTGGGGCCGGAACCGATGGCGACTGCGTATGTGCAGCCTTCTCGTCGTCCGACCGACGGCCGCTATGGCGAAAACCCGAACCGCTTACAGCACTACTATCAGTTCCAGGTAGTGATTAAGCCGTCTCCGGACAATATTCAGGAGCTGTACCTGGGTTCTCTGAAAGAGCTGGGTATGGACCCGACCATTCACGACATCCGTTTCGTGGAAGATAACTGGGAGAACCCGACGCTGGGTGCCTGGGGGCTGGGTTGGGAAGTGTGGCTGAACGGTATGGAAGTCACGCAGTTCACCTACTTCCAGCAGGTTGGTGGTCTGGAATGTAAACCTGTGACCGGGGAAATTACCTACGGTCTGGAACGTCTGGCCATGTACATTCAGGGCGTAGACAGCGTTTACGACCTGGTCTGGAGCGACGGCCCGCTGGGTAAAACCACTTACGGCGACGTGTTCCATCAGAACGAAGTGGAGCAATCCACCTATAACTTCGAATACGCCGACGTGGACTTCCTGTTCACCTGCTTCGAGCAGTACGAGAAAGAAGCGCAGCAGCTGCTGGCGCTGGAAAACCCACTGCCGCTGCCTGCGTATGAACGTATTCTGAAAGCCGCTCATAGCTTCAACCTGCTGGATGCGCGTAAAGCCATCTCCGTCACCGAGCGTCAGCGCTATATCCTGCGCATTCGCACCCTGACCAAAGCAGTGGCAGAAGCTTACTACGCTTCCCGTGAAGCCCTTGGCTTCCCGATGTGCAACAAAGAGAAATAAGAGGCGGCCATGTCTGAGAAAACTTTTCTGGTGGAAATCGGCACTGAAGAGCTGCCACCAAAAGCACTGCGCAGCCTGGCTGAGTCCTTTGCTGCGAACTTTACCGCGGAGCTGGATAACGCTGGCATCGCGCACGGCAACGTTGAGTGGTTCGCCGCACCGCGTCGTCTGGCGCTGAAAGTCGCGAACCTGGCTGAAGCGCAACCTGACCGTGAAGTTGAAAAACGCGGCCCGGCAATTGCTCAGGCGTTTGACGCCGAAGGCAAACCGAGTAAAGCGGCAGAAGGTTGGGCGCGTGGCTGCGGTATCACCGTTGACCAGGCCGAGCGTCTGACCACCGATAAAGGCGAGTGGTTGTTGTACCGCGCGCATGTGAAAGGCGAAAGCGTTGAAACGCTGCTGCCGAACATGATCGCCACCTCGCTGGCTAAGCTGCCGATCCCGAAACTGATGCGCTGGGGCGCGTCTGACGTCCATTTCGTGCGTCCGGTTCACACCGTGACTCTGCTGCTGGGTGACAAAGTGATTCCGGCAACGATTCTGGGCATTCAGTCCGATCGCGTGATTCGCGGCCATCGCTTTATGGGCGAAGCGGAATTCACCATCGATTCTGCCGATCAATACCCAGAAATCCTGCGTGAGCGCGGTAAAGTGATTGCGGATTACGCTGAGCGTAAAGCGAAAATCAAAGCCGATGCTGAAGAAGCGGCGCGCAAGATTGGCGGTAACGCCGATCTGAGCGAAAGCCTGCTGGAAGAAGTCACCTCGCTGGTGGAATGGCCAGTAGTGCTGACCGCGAAGTTCGAAGATAAATTCCTCGCGGTTCCGTCAGAAGCGCTGGTTCACACCATGAAAGGCGACCAGAAGTACTTCCCGGTTTACGCCAACGACGGCAAACTGCTGCCGAACTTTATCTTCGTTGCCAACATCGAGTCGAAAGATCCGAGCCAGATTATCTCCGGTAATGAGAAAGTTGTACGCCCGCGTCTGGCGGATGCCGAGTTCTTCTTCAATACCGACCGTAAAAAACGTCTGGAAGATCATCTGCCGCGTCTGCAAACCGTGCTGTTCCAACAGCAACTGGGTACGCTGCGCGACAAGACCGATCGTATCCAGGCGCTGGCGGGCTGGATTGCTGGCCAGATTGGCGCCGACGTTAACCACGCAACGCGTGCGGGCCTGCTGTCCAAGTGTGACCTGATGACCAACATGGTCTTCGAGTTCACCGACACCCAGGGCGTGATGGGCATGCACTATGCGCGTCATGATGGCGAAGCGGAAGATGTGGCCGTGGCGCTGAACGAGCAGTATCAGCCGCGCTTTGCCGGCGATGACCTGCCGTCTAATCCGGTAGCCTGTGCCGTGGCGATTGCCGACAAGATGGATACCCTGGCGGGTATCTTTGGTATCGGCCAGCATCCGAAAGGCGACAAAGACCCGTTTGCGCTGCGTCGTGCTGCGCTGGGCGTGCTGCGTATTATCGTTGAGAAGAACCTGAATCTCGATCTGCAAACGCTGACCGAGGAAGCGGTTCGTCTGTATGGTGACAAGCTGACCAACGCGAAAGTCGTGGATGACGTTATCGACTTTATGCTCGGTCGCTTCCGCGCCTGGTATCAGGATGAAGGTTACACCGTTGATACCATTCAGGCCGTGCTGGCGCGTCGTCCGACTCGTCCAGCTGATTTCGACGCACGTATGAAGGCGGTATCGCACTTCCGTACGCTGGAAGCCGCGTCCGCGCTGGCTGCGGCGAACAAGCGTGTATCGAACATCCTGGCGAAGTCTGAAGAAACGCTGAACGACCGCGTGAATGCGGCAACGCTGAAAGAGCCGGAAGAAATTGCGCTGGCGATGCAGGTTGTGGTGCTGCGCGACAAGCTGGAGCCTGTCTTTGCAGCCGGGCATTACCAGGAAGCGCTGGTTGAGCTATCGGCTCTGCGTGAACCGGTCGATGCGTTCTTCGAGAAAGTCATGGTTAACGTAGAAGATAAAGAACTGCGTATTAACCGTCTGTCTATGCTCGAAAAACTGCGCGAGCTGTTCCTGCGCGTGGCGGATATTTCGCTGCTACAGTAACGGTCCTGAGCTGACTTAGAAAATGCCGGATGGCGTCTCCGCCTTATCCGGCATTTTTTTATGTTGTTAGCGCAACTGCAACTTAGTCAGGCAGGTCTGGCTGTCTTCCATAGTCTTAATGGGATACTCGGCTGATTTACCGTTGTAGCTTACTGCGAGGGTGCCTTCCATATTGCGCGGTAGCCATACCCCGACGAAGCCGTTTCGACCGCTCTTCATCGCTTTTTGTACTACGACCTCTCCCTTACTGTCCGTCACTTTGACATTGAATGTCTTCTCCGGCATTTCGCCCTGGCAGCCAGACAGACTATGGTTGAAGCAAGGGTGTGTTTGCCATTCATAGGGGGCAAATGACAGGTAGAATTTGTCACCGAGCGGCAGGGTATAAACCTGATCGCCAGAAGAGAGTTTCAGCGCGGTGCTGGTGACAGACGCTGAGTAAGGCAACGGGCGACTCTGCGGCGACTGGTCAATAGTCTCTACGATTTGCTCAACGGATTTACCGCTGAGTCCATGTTCCGCCAGAAAAGTGGCTTCCGGGGTCGCCGCGAATGCAGTGCCCGTTGTGAGCAAACCTAAAACCAGCAGCAGTGAGGATTTCGACATAGCTTCAATTCCTTGTGAACATTATGGAATACAGACTGGCTCACTATAAAGCTTGCCCTTAGGGAAAGGTCAAAGGTACGGCGGGTAAAGTAATGCAAAGACGCGTTTCGGTGGGATGTATTGCGAAATACAGGTAAAAAAAATCCCCGCCGTTTGGCAGGGATTCAGAATTTTGAGCTTTTTAAGCTTACAGGCTGGTTACGTTGCCAGCTGCCGGGCCTTTAGCGCCGCTTTCGATGGTGAAGGAAACTTTCTGACCTTCGTCCAGAGATTTGTAGCCATCGTTCTGGATAGCAGAGAAGTGTACGAACACGTCTTTAGAGCCATCGTCAGGAGTGATGAAGCCGAAACCTTTATCAGCGTTGAACCATTTTACGATACCAGTCATTTTACCGGACATAGTGTATTACCTTTTAAAAAATAAGTGTGCCTTTCGGCGATATGGCGTGCTCTACAGATTTTTTAACAGTAAAGGAAATGCTCACTACGAGGGGTATCAATGATAACTCTTGAAGGGACTTGCCTTACTAAACTGCTGTAATGGTCTGTACGTCAAACCGTTGAGAGCATTAACTCATTTTACGCCTGTGGATGCAACTACTATTTTCTTATTTGTGGATACCCTCCGTAAGGGAACGGCCCTTTTACCGGACCGTTCTTCAGCAAAATTAAAAAATAGTTCAATCCATCAACTGCTTACTTAATCTCGGATCGGCCTGGATCAGGCGCATCAACTTCAATTCGGTAGTGGAAGGCTTAACGCGTTTAGACTCCCATTCATGCACCATCGCGACCGTCACGCCCATCACTCGGGCAAAATCATCTGTTTTTAAACCTGTCCCTCGTCGTAGCTGTTCAAATTCGGTGAAAGGGTTGGTTTTTTGCGTCAGAGTAACTGTCTGCGATACATCTTTAAAAACAATCTGCTCCAGACTGCTCAGCAGTTCAAACATTGGATCTTTGTATTCCATTGAGAACTCCTATAAATCACACAGCGGGATCGTGAATTTCATCGAAGCTCCTTAAGAGTAGTCGGAAAAAATGAAGTCGGATCTAAGGTTTGCGTGATGGATTCGTTTCAGCAGAGTATGAGCGACCAGCCTTTACAGGCTAACAAACTGATTAAGGTCGCGATCTCCGAACGATCGCTCCCGATTGTAAAGATGACGAAAATATGGCCCTGGGCAATGAATGGCGCATTGTTTAGCAAAAAAAAGGGGGGCGGGAGCGGTTATTTTCCCTCACAAGATTACGCGGAAAGGGTATCTTGCGAGCCTGACCTGGACTATCCTTGTCAACGTCTGGCACGCGGGTGTCGTTGTGCGCATTTTTGGGTGAAAGGAGTATTAAAATGGCGACAGGTAAGTCCTGCTCTCGCTGGTTTGCGCCTGTTTTGGCGCTCTTAATGGTAGTTGGCCTGAGTGGGTGTTTTGATAAAGAAGGCGATCAGCGCAAGGCGTTTATCGATTTTCTGCAGAATACTGCAATGCGTAGCGGGGAGCGTTTACCAACGCTGACCGCCGATCAGAAAAAACAGTTTGGCCCGTTTGTGTCCGATTACGCGATTCTGTATGGCTATTCTCAACAGATTAATCAGGCGATGGACTCCGGTCTGCGCCCGGTCGTTGATAGCGTAAATGCGATTCGTGTTCCTCAGGATTATGTGACTCAGCGTGAACCGCTGCGTCAGGCAAATGGCGCACTGGGTGTGTTAGGGCAACAGTTGCAGAATGCGAAACTGCAGGCAGATGCTGCGCATGGCGCGCTGAAACAGGGCGAGGATCTCAAGCCGGTCTTTGATCAGGTCTACAATAAAGTCGTCACTGCGCCTTCAGAGGCGTTACAGCCACTGATCCCTGCCGCGCAAATCTTCACGCAGCAACTGGTGCAGGTCGGTGATTTTGTGGCGCAACAGGATACGCAGGTGAGCTTTGTCGCCAACGGTATCCAGTTCCCAACCTCACAACAGGCAAGTCAGTACAACACGTTGATTGGCCCGTTGGCTGCTCAGCATCAGGCGTTTACTCAAGCCTGGACTGCTGCGGTGAATGCCACTCAGTAAAAGAGTACTGTAATACATGCGAGGCCGGGTAAGCGTAAACACTACCCGGCCTTTTGTTTATTGCGCGACCTGCGGGTTTACGCAGTTCTTCTCCACTCTTCCTTGCAGCGCATCGATTAAGTTATCCACCGCGCAGGCCGCCATGTTATAGCGCGTTTCGTGCGTGGCTGAACCAATGTGCGGCACAGCCACCACGTTGGGCAGTGACAGCAGAGGAGAGTCTGTCGCTACTGGCTCCTGCTCAAATACATCCAGACCTGCGGCATGAATGTCGCCGTTTTGCAGAGCGCTAATCAACGCTTTTTCATCGACCACCGGGCCACGTCCGGCATTAATGAAAATGGCGGAAGACTTCATTTTGGCAAACTGCTCGCTACTGAACAGATGATGTGTTTCGTTGGTTAATGGCAGGATCAGGCAGACAAAATCAGACTCCTGCAACAGTGTGTCGAGATCGCAGTAACGCGCGTTGAAGCGTTCTTCCGCTTCGTGATGATGACGGCGGGCGTTATAGAGAATCGGCATGCTAAAGCCGAAATGCGCACGCTGCGCCAGCGCGAGCCCAATACGACCCATGCCGACAATGCCCAGCGTTTTGTGGTGGACATCCGTACCAAACCAGTCCGGTCCGATACTTTTGGTCCATTCGCCAGACTTAACCCGTTCAGCAACTTCCACCACACGGCGAGCGGTGCTTAACATCAGCGCCATCACCGTGTCGGCGACGGTTTCCGTTAGTACGGTTGGCGTATGCATCAACAGCACCTTACGCGCATTAAGGGCATCGACATCGAAGTTGTCATAGCCTACGGAAATTGTGGATGTCGCTCGCAGCCTGGGCATTTTCTCCAACAGCGCGGTATTGACGGCTTCACTGGAGCCCAGCAGGCCTTCGGCGTTGGCAAAGGCTTCGGCGTGCTGTGCGACCGTTTCCGGGCGCAGGTTCGGTACAGAAGTCACAGTAAAATGCTCTTCCAGGCGATGCAGTAAATCGTCAGGTAACGCTTTATAGAGAATAATGGACGGCTTCATGCGGATCTCCGTAAGTTAAAATTTAAGCGTGGCGTGCGCCAACAGGTAGCTGTTGATTATTAGCAGGCTTAACAATGAGAGTTAGCCATACTGAGGCAAAAAGCGCTACCCCCATAAAAATGTACGAGGCGGATGGGCTGCCGGTTGCGCCATTGAGGTAGCCGACAAACCAGGAGCCAAAGAATGAGCCTAATGCGCCCATGCTGTTAATCAGCGCCATGGCGCCACCGGCCACGTTGCGCGGCAGCATTTCAGGAATGATGGCGAAGAAGGGACCATATGGGGCGTACATTGCCGCGCCCGCAATAACCAGCAGCGTGTAGGACACCCAGAAGTGATCTGCGCCAACGGCCCAGGAGCCGATAAAGGCGAAAGCGGCAATCAGTAACAGCGGCCAGACAAACAGCTTACGATTTTGCAGTTTATCAGAGGCCCAGGAGACGAGAATCATCGCTGCCGTCGCCGCCAGATACGGTACGGATGACAGCCAGCCAACTTCCACCATCCCCAGATTTGCGCCGCCGTTGCGAATGATGGACGGCAGCCACAGCACAAAACCGTAGACGCCAATACTCCAGGCGAAATACTGCATACACAGCAGGATGACGTTACGTGAGCGGAAGGCCTCACCGTAGTTACGCACGGCTTTGATCCCTTGTTGCTCTTGTTCCAGTTGGGCCTGAAGCGCAGCTTTTTCGGATTCCGACAGCCAGCCGACCTGAGACGGTTTGTCTTTTACCAGTACCCACCAGCAGAACGCCCAGATGATGGCCGGGAAGCCCTCGATGATGAACATTTCCCGCCAGCCCAGCGCCTGAATGAGATAACCGGAAACGACGGACATCCATAAGACAGTCACCGGGTTACCGAGGATTAAGAAGGTGTTAGCGCGTGAACGCTCGGATTTCGTAAACCAGTTGCTGATGTAAATCAGCATTGCGGGCATCACGGCAGCTTCAACGACACCAAGAATAAAGCGGATAGCGGCCAGCATCGGAATATTGCTGACCATCCCGGTTAACGAGGCGCAAGCCCCCCACAGGATCAGGCAGACAAAAATCAGTTTTCGTACGCTGCGACGCTCGGCGTAAATTGCGCCCGGGATCTGGAAGAAGAAATAGCCAAGGAAAAACAGAGCGCCCAGCAGGGAAGAGATCCCTTTGGTAATGCCGAGATCCTCGTTAATGCCTGCGGCGGAGGCGAAGCTGAAGTTCGCGCGGTCAAGGTACGCCAGGCTATACGTGATAAACACGATTGGCATGATGTACCACCAGCGTTTTGCTGCATTGGTTGAGCTATTCATAGACTGCCCTCTGGTTATGCTGATACGCCGCCTCTGTATGTAGGGTACAGAGTTGGCCGGGGGTTTATTCCCCTAATTGTTCACGTGTGGGTAATCCTTCGCTGTCGCCCTGAACCTGAATGGCCAGTGCGCCAATTTTATTGCCGCGGGTCACCGCCTGATGCAGCGAGCGGCCTTCCAGCAGAGCGCTGATCACGCCCACGGCAAAGCCATCGCCAGCGCCGACCGTATCAACCACGTTGTCGACTTTTACCGGTGCGACGCAGCCGTGCTCGCCGCTGGCGGTTTTGTACCAGGCGCCATCTGCCCCGGTTTTGATAATGACTGCCTTCACGCCATGGCGCAGATAAAAGTCGGCGATGGCTTCAGGCGTTTGTTGTCCGGTGAGAATCATTCCCTCTTTTAGGCCTGGCAAAACCCAGTCAGCCTGGAACGCCAGCCGGTTCAGTTTTTCCACCATCTCGGCTTCGCTTTTCCACAGCACCGGACGTAAATTCGGGTCAAAGGAGATGGTTTTCCCTAGGGCTTTCAGCGTGCGGGCGGTATGCGCCAGAAGTTCATAGGAGCTGGCGGAAAGCGCGGCTGCCACGCCGCTCAGGTGCAAGTGACGTGCGCTGGCAAAATAGTTCTCGTGGTAATCCTCAATACTGAGATGGCTGGCTGCGGACCCTTTGCGGAAGTACTCCACAATGGGATCGGTTCCATTTTCGACCTTAGATTTAAGCTGAAAGCCGGTAGCGAAGCGCTCGTCCTGGGTGACTCCCTGCGCATCAATCCCTTCTTTTTCCAGCGACTTAATAATAAAACGGCCAAAACTGTCGTTACCTACGCGGCTTACCCAGCCGACATTCAGACCCAAACGAGCAAGACCGGTCGCCACGTTGAGTTCAGCGCCTGCCACGCGCTTGATAAATTGCTCTACATCCGCCAGGTCGCCGGTTTGCGTGGCGACAAACATCGCCATCGCTTCACCAATGGTGACCACATCCAGTGAATTCTTCATGCGTTACTCCTCGCGTAACAGCTCGACGTAATGGCGGGTAACCGCCGTCAAATCCTGCCCTTCCAGGGGAAACTCGATGCCGCGCGGAGCATCGTCAGGCAGCGTTTTTAACAGCGCCAGCCAGCGAGGTTCGGCGGCATCAGGCGGCACTGCGCGGTAGCTGTCGCGATGTGTAACCGCGGCTTTGACATGGATGTATCCCACGGTTGGCGCCAGGTTTTTCGCCGCCTCTTCCGGGGAGTCGCCAACCCACAGCCAGTTGCCCATATCAAAGGTCAGAGAGATCGGCAGGTTTTGCGCCTGACAGGCTTCGTTAAAGCACTGCATCGGCTGCAGGCGTCCGCAGGCGGTCTGATCGTTTTCGACAACCAGCTCCATCCCGCTGTCAGCCAGCCATGTACGTAAAACGTCGAACTGGCCGGTATGGGAAAAATGACCAAGGGAGACTTTTAACCACAGCGCTTGCAGGGCCTGCGCTTCCGCGAGTAACGCCGGAAGGCGGGGATTGAGGTTACCGTCCTCAAGGAACAGCGGCTCAGGCGCTGAATAACAGGCCAGCAGGCCGAAGATTTCGATCGCTGAGGCCATCGTTGACAGTGTGGTGAGTTCGGTGTCAGTTAACATCTCGCGGCGAATTTCGACGCCGTCAGCACCGGCTTCAGCAATGATGGGCAGCATGGCGGTTTGGCCACCCGCAGCGCGGACCTGCTCATAGCCGTAGGCGGCGGTGACCACCATAATTTTTCTTTTCATGGAAACTCCATAACCAGCGTTCTTGCTATAACGCTAGATGGAACCGGTTCCAAAGAAAAGCCCATGATGCTGAATTTATGATCACCATCACGAAGGAAATTTAACGGGCGGTAGATCCGCGCACGATCAATTCACCAGAGAAAACCTGCTCCTGAATGGCATCAGAACCGCCATCGATCCGGCGTACAACCTGTTCCACGGCGGTGTAGCCAATCTGCCAGGTGGGTTGTTTCAGCGTGGTAATGCCGACACCCGCCAGCTCGGCCCATTCCAGCTCGTCAAACCCGAGCAGGCCGATATCGCTGCCCCAGTTGAGGCCAATGCGTTTCAGGGCGCGGGCAACCTGTAGCGTGAGGGCGCCGTTGGCGGAGATAACGGCTTTGCGCATGCCTCGATGCTGCTGGTGGAACTGGCGCAGCGTGTCATCCAGTTGCGCATTGTCCGTTAGCGGAACTTCGGCATTTTGCGCGATAACGCCGGGGTAGCGTGCGAGCGTGGCGCGAAAGGCGCTCAAACGTTCGCGGCGGGTATTCACCATGCCGAGTGGTTCGCTGAGAAACAGAATGGCTTCAAAGCCTTGTTCAAGCAGGTGTTCCGTGGCAATCGTTGCGGCCTGGGTGTTATCCAGTCCGACCATATCACAGGCGAAATCAGGTATTTTACGATCAATTAGTACCATCGGTAGCGCAGACTGTTGCAGGCGGTTCAGCCCCTCTTCACGCATCCCAACGGCGTTGACCACAATCCCTTCGACCTGGTAACTGCGCAACAGGTCAAGATAGTGCAACTCCTGATCCACTTCGTTGTTGGTGTTACATACCAGCGGGGTAAAGCCTTTATCGCGACAGGCGGCTTCAATTCCGCTTAATACGTTGACAGAGTAGGGATTGGTAATATCGGCGATGATCAGGCCAATCAGGCGGGTGCGACCGTGTTTCAGGCCGCGTGCCATCAGGCTGGGTCGGTAGTCGAGATCGGCAATGGCTTGTTCAATGCGGGCCAGCAGCGCGTCGGAAAGCAGGTGCTTTTCACCGTTGAGGTAGCGTGAAATGCTGGTCTTGCCGGTTTTTGCGGCCTTTGCCACATCGCTGATGGTTGCCCGTGTTGATTTGCTCATCGCTGATTTCCCTGAATTTGGTGACAACACCTTAACGCGAAAATCAACGATGGCAAGTGCTTCATGCCGGATCGGGCGCAGCCTGTCTCCGGCTCAAAACGTTACTGGATCGGGCTTAAGGTGATCTCTACGCGGCGGTTCTGCGCTTTACCTTCCGCCGTGCTGTTGCTGGCGATTGGGTTTGCCGGACCCATACCCTGAGTGCGGATACGGTTAGCCGCGACCCCTTGAGTGATCAAGGCGCTGGCGACGGAGTCCGCACGCTGCTGCGACAGACGCATATTCAGATCCTGGCTGCCGGTGCTGTCGGTGAAGCCCAGCACGTTAACCGCGGTTTTATTGTACTCTTTCAGGACCATGGCCACGCCGGTCAGGGTGTTAGCCCCGGCAGGTTTCAGGTTAGCGCTACTGCTGTCGAAGGTGACGTTGTTTGGCATGTTCAGAATGATGTTATCGCCACTACGCGTCACGCTGACGCCGGTTCCCTGCATTTTTTCGCGCAGTTTTGCTTCCTGCACATCCATGTAATAGCCGATACCACCGCCAACGGCCGCGCCAGCCGCTGCGCCAATCAGTGCGCCCTTGCCGCGATCTTTCTTCGAAGAAGAGAGTGCGCCAATACCTGCGCCGACCAGAGAGCCAATGCCTGCGCCAATGCCGGATTTACCCGCTTCGCGTTCGCCGGTGTAAGGGTTTGTTGTGCAGCCAGAAACCGCCAGGGCGCCGCTCACGATGGCAGCAATAACAAAAACACGTTTCTTCATCTCAATTCCTTAATGACTTATTCTTCTTTGCCACAGCGACGGTGGCGGTTGATTATGACGTGTGAACATGAAGAAAATTCCAGGGAAGACTCTGAAATTTGTAAGTAACATTGAACGGCAGAATAAATAAGCCGCCACATCGTATTCAGGAGCGCCATCTTGACTAATTCACCCGCACACTACTCGGTGTTAACCGCCGCCCACTGGGGACCTATTCGCGTCGAAACCGATGGCGAGACCGTTTTCTCCTCCCGTGGCGCATTGCCCACCACTCATCCCAACTCTTTGCAAACTGTGGTGCGTGACCAGGTACACAGTAAAACGCGGGTACGTTTTCCGATGGTACGTAAAGGCTTCCTCGTCTCGCCGGAAAGCCCACAAGGCGTGCGCGGGCAGGATGAGTTTGTTCGCGTCAGTTGGGATGACGCACTGACGCTTATCCATACGCAGCATAAACGCATCCGTGACAGCTATGGCCCGGCCTCGATTTTCGCTGGTTCCTACGGCTGGCGCTCCAACGGTGTGTTACATAAAGCCGCGACCCTGTTACAGCGCTACATGGCGTTGGCGGGGGGTTATACCGGGCATCTGGGGGATTACTCCACGGGCGCCGCGCAGGCCATCATGCCGTACGTGGTGGGCGGTAACGAAGTTTACCAGCAACAGACCAGCTGGCCTGTCGTGCTGGAACACAGCGATGTGGTGGTGTTATGGAGCGCCAATCCGCTGAATACCCTGAAGATTGCCTGGAATGCTTCCGACGAACAGGGGCTCGTTTACTTCGAGGCATTGCGTGATAGCGGCAAACGTTTGATCTGTATCGATCCGATGCGATCGGAAAGCGTGGATTTCTTTGGCGATAAGATGGAATGGATCGCCCCGCATATGGGAACCGACGTGGCGCTGATGCTGGGCATCGCGCATACGCTGGTGGAAAACGGCTGGCACGACGCGGACTTTCTCGCCCGCTGTACCACCGGTTATGACCGCTTTGCCGACTATCTGCTGGGTAAAACTGACAATGTCGCAAAAACGGCAGAGTGGGCTGCTGAAATTTGTGGGATAACAGCGGAAAAAATACGCGAACTGGCGGCGATATTTCACCAAAACACCACCATGTTGATGGCGGGGTGGGGGATGCAGCGCCAACAGTATGGCGAGCAGAAACACTGGATGATTGTCACCCTGGCCGCCATGCTCGGGCAAATCGGCACGCCTGGCGGTGGCTTTGGGCTGTCGTACCATTTTGCCAACGGCGGTAACCCAACGCGTCGTGCCGCTGTATTGGCTTCAATGCAGGCCAGCGTTAAAGGCGGCACCGACGCGGTGGATAAAATCCCGGTGGCGCGAATTGTCGAAGCGCTGGAGAACCCCGGGGGTTTTTACCAGCACAATGGAATGGACCGGCATTTCCCGGACATCCGCATGTTGTGGTGGGCCGGCGGGGCCAACTTTACTCATCACCAGGACACCAACCGTCTGATTCGCGCCTGGCAAAAACCGGAGCTGGTGGTTATCTCGGAGTGTTTCTGGACTGCCGCAGCAAAGCATGCCGATATCGTATTACCGGCGACCACCTCGTTTGAGCGCAACGACCTCACCATGACGGGTGATTACAGCAACCAGCACCTGGTGCCGATGAAGCAGGTTGTGCCGCCGCAGTATGAGGCGCGCAATGATTTTGATGTTTTTGCCGAACTGAGCGAGCGCTGGGAAAAGGGTGGGTATGAACGCTTCACCGAAGGTAAAAGCGAGCTGGCGTGGCTGGAGACCTTTTACAATATTGCCGGGCAGCGCGGGGCCAGCCAGCAGGTTACACTGCCGCCCTTTACCGAGTTTTGGCAGCGCAACGCCCTGATCGAAATGCCGGAAAACCCCGCCAACGCGCAATTTATTCGGTTTGCGGATTTTCGCCGCGATCCACAGGCGCATCCGCTGAAAACGGACAGCGGAAAAATTGAAATCTACTCCGCGAAGATTGCGGGTTACGGCTATGCGGATTGTGCGGGACACCCGATGTGGCTGGCGCCTGATGAGTGGTTTGGTAACGCCGAGCCGGGTCAGTTACAGCTGCTTTCCGCCCATCCGGCGCACCGTTTGCACAGCCAGTTGAATTACAGTGCGTTGCGTGAGCAGTATGCGGTGGCGGATCGTGAGCCCGTTACGATCCATCCGCAGGACGCGAACGCTCGTGGTATTAAGCATGGAGACACGGTGAGGGTGTGGAACCCGCGTGGGCAAATTCTGGCGGGTGCCGTCGTGACGACAGGGATCAAACCTGGCGTCATCTGCATTCATGAAGGCGCCTGGCCTGATTTGGATCTTACTGCCGGTGGTATTTGTAAAAATGGCGCCGTCAATGTGCTGACCAAAGATCTCCCCAGCTCGAAGCTGGGGAATGGCTGCGCGGGCAACACTGCGCTGGCGTGGCTCGAAAAATACAATGGACCCGCCCTGACGCTTACGGCGTTTGATCCGCCTGCCAGCCCATAATCCACGTGGGGTGGTGAGTCTCTTCCTGCCATGCGCCGTCTTCAATGCGAAAACCCAGCGCATGGTAGAAGTTTACCGCTGACTGATTCTTCTGGTAGACCTCCAGGCTGAGCAGGGAAAAGCGCTGCTGGACATGCTGCACCAGCGCTGTGCCAATTCCGCTTCTGATGGCCGCTGGCGCGACAAACAACGCGCCTAGAAAGCGTTCGTCAATCACGCTGACAAAGCCTTTGAGTACACCTTCTTCTTCCCACACCCAGGTTTGCGCGGCGGGCAGGTATATATCACGCACGACGGGTTCACTTTCGCGCCAGTAGCATTCGTCGATAAACGGATGGGCATGGATCGTGCTTTCCATCCACAGCGCCAGAATTGACGGCAGATCGTCAGCTTTAGATTCACGAATCATGTTGTGCCCCTGGGTAACAGATGCAACTGGTGATATGGTCGTTGACCAGACCACAGGCCTGCATAAAGGAGTAACAGATGGTGGTGCCGACAAACTTAAACCCGCGTTTTTTTAATGCCTTAGACAGAGCATCTGACGCAGGCGTTGAGGTGGGGATATCGCTCAGGTTGGCGGCGCAGGTCACTTGCGGTTGGTTATCAACAAATGACCAGACGAACTCGCTAAACGGTTCACCGTTTTGCGCCATGGTCAGAAAGGCGCGAGCGTTACCGATAATGGCCTGAATTTTTCCGCGATGGCGAATAATGCCGGCATCCTGTACCAGCCTTTCCACATCCTCTTCGGTCATGGCTGCCACTTTTTCCGGATCAAAATGGTGGAAGGCGTGGCGATAATTTTCCCGTTTCTTCAGTACGGTAATCCATGATAATCCCGCCTGCTGGCCTTCCAGGCAGATCATTTCAAACAGCTTCTTGCCATCGGTTTCGGGGACGCCCCATTCCTTGTCGTGATAGGCAATGTAAAGTGGGTCCTGGCTGACCCATCCGCAACGCTGCATATACTTCCTCGCTGTTTTTACTGGCGTAAAAATTTCATTCGGCCCGCCTTGACGCGCCAGCTAAAAAGACAATATTTAATACAGGGCCTGATGGGCCCGATTTCCTACACACAATGACAATAATATCGCCGAATTCGGCTCTTTTCTGGAGTCGCGTTGATGATTATAAGAAACAGTAGTGGTCGCCAAAGGTTAACTCTGGCGAGCGTCGTAGTTTGTGCGCTGTCCATCAATACAGCATATGGCTGGCAACAAGAATATATCGTTGATGCGATGTCAGGGCATACGGCTGAACGTTATACATGGGACAGCGATCACCAACCACGTTATAACGACATTCTGGAGGAACGTATTCGTTCTACGCAGAACGTGGCGGGTCCGGTGGTGAATCTGGCCGATCAGACGCTGATGGATACGACCAGCGGCATGAGTATGGGCTGGAACTTTCCGCTTTCCAGACAGGTAACGACCGGACCGGTCGCCGCCTTACATTATGACGGCTCAACCACGTCTACCTACAACGAGTTTGGTGATAGCGCGACCTCGATAACACCGACCGATCCGTTGTGGCATGCCAGCGTCAGCACGTTAGGCTGGCGAGTCAATTCGCAGTTCGGTGATGTGCGTCCATGGGCGCAAATCAGCTATAACCAACAGTTTGGCGAGAATATCTGGAAGGCGCAGTCGGGCCTCAGCCGCATGACGACAGCAGGACAGGACGGTAACTGGCTGGATGTTACCGTCGGTGCGGATATGCTGTTGAACCCGCATATGGCGGCTTACGCCGCACTTTCTCAGGCAGAAAACAGTACCAACAATAGCGACTATATGTACACCATGGGGGTTAGCGCTAAATTTTAACGAAAGAAATCATTGGTTATACATCTTAGTTACATATCAGGATCAATAATCACACGCCTTCCAGCGATAGTGGGTACTAACTCTTGCGATAAAATTCAGTATCCCGACTTTTTGTCTCGTCATTCATTCCGTAATCCAGGCATTTCATTCCGTCCTGGCGGCATTTCATGCCGTTTTTTCCTGGTATAAATGGCGCTTCGGTATGGTTGTTGGCAGAGAATTTCCCATTTTGCTTATGCAGGAAGACTGCCATGAAAACTTCTGATTATCAGCGTACCCGTTGGCTGACACTGATCGGCACCATCATTACCCAATTTGCCTTAGGTTCTGTTTATACCTGGAGCCTGTTTAATGGCGCGCTCTCTTCTAAACTGGACGCGCCGGTGAGTCAGGTTGCATTTTCCTTTGGTTTGCTGAGCCTGGGGTTGGCGATTTCTTCTTCCGTCGCCGGGAAACTGCAAGAACGTTTTGGCGTGAAACGCGTCACCATGGCCTCCGGTATCTTACTGGGCGTCGGCTTCTTCTTAACCGCCCACTCTGACAGCCTGATTATGCTGTGGTTGAGCGCCGGCGTACTGGTCGGCCTGGCGGATGGCGCAGGATACCTGTTAACCCTTTCCAACTGCGTAAAATGGTTCCCTGAGCGTAAGGGGCTGATTTCCGCCTTTGCCATCGGCTCTTATGGCCTGGGTAGCCTCGGTTTTAAATTTATCGACAGCCAACTGCTCAGCACCGTGGGTCTGGAAAAAACCTTTATGATCTGGGGCGCAATTGTGCTGGTGATGATCGTCTTTGGCTCCATGCTGATGAAAGATGCGCCGAATCAGGAAGTGAAGGCGAAAAATGGCGTGGTCGAGAACGACTACACTCTGGCGCAGTCCATGCGTAAACCACAGTACTGGATGCTGGCCGTGATGTTCCTGACTGCATGTATGAGCGGGCTGTATGTAATTGGCGTGGCGAAAGATATTGCGCAGAGCCTGGCGCATATGGATGTAGCCACGGCGGCAAATGCAGTGACCGTCATCTCCATCGCTAACCTGTCAGGCCGTCTGGTACTGGGTATTCTGTCCGACAAAATCTCTCGTATTCGTGTTATCACCATTGGTCAGGTTGTTTCGCTGGTCGGTATGGCGGCACTGCTGTTCGCCCCGCTCAATGACGTGACTTTCTTTGCGGCGATTGCCTGCGTGGCATTTAACTTTGGCGGCACCATCACCGTGTTCCCGTCACTGGTGAGTGAGTTCTTTGGTCTCAATAACCTGGCTAAAAACTACGGGGTTATTTACCTGGGCTTCGGTATCGGCAGTATTTGTGGTTCCATTATCGCCTCGCTGTTTGGCGGATTCTATGTGACCTTCTGCGTTATCTTTGCGCTGTTAATCATCTCGCTGGCACTTTCCACCACTATTCGCCAGCCGCAACGTAGCGTATATACCGAGGCGCACGCCTAAATCTATTAGTAGCCTGATTAATACCTGGCGCATATATTTACAAAAATATATGCGTCATTTGCATTCTCTATAAGCACTTTTCTTCCCTCCTGTGGTCTACTTACCCGCGCCCGTAGATTTCACCTCTGCTGTTGTCGCATTTTTCCCCTGTTTGGTCTGTTTGGCCGCTGCACAGGGAGTTTTTATCCCGATCCCCAGGGTTTGTTTGCATGAGATACATTAAGTCGATGACGCAGCAGAAACTCAGTTTCTTGCTGGCAATCTATATCGGTTTGTTTATGAACTGTGCTGTATTTTTCCGTCGCTTTAGCGGATATGCGCACGAATTCACCGTCTGGAAAGGACTCTCTGCGGTTGTTGAATTAGCTGGCACTGTGCTGGTGACCTTCTTTTTATTACGTATTCTCTCTTTATTCGGCCGCCGGGCCTGGCGTGTGCTGGCAACCTTTGTGGTGCTGTGTTCTGCCGGCGCCAGCTATTATATGACCTTCCTGAACGTGGTAATTGGCTACGGTATTATTGCCTCCGTCATGACCACGGATATTGATTTATCTAAAGAAGTCGTCGGCTGGCATTTTATCGTGTGGCTGGTTTCAGTCAGTATTGTGCCGTTGGTTCTTATTTGGAGTAACCGCTGCCGCTATACGCTGATGAGACAGATTCGTACCCCGGGCATGAGATGGCGTAGCGTGGCGGTGGTGTTACTGGCTGGCCTGATGGTGTGGGTGCCGATTCGCCTGTTGAGCATGCAACAGAGAAGCGTTGAACGGGAAACCGGCATCGATCTACCCAGCTATGGCGGGGTTGTGGCGAACTCTTATTTGCCGTCAAACTGGCTCTCAGCGTTGGGCCTGTACGCCTGGGCGCAGGTGGATGAGTCTTCAGATAACAAATCGCTGATGAACCCGGCCAAAAAGTTTACCTATGTCGCGCCGAAGAACCTCGACGACACCTATGTGGTCTTTATTATCGGGGAAACGACCCGCTGGGATCATATGGGAATTTTTGGCTATGAGCGAAATACCACGCCAAGGCTCGCCCAGGAGAAAAATCTGGCCGCGTTCCGTGGATATTCTTGCGATACGGCAACCAAACTTTCTCTGCGCTGCATGTTTGTCCGTGAGGGGGGGGCGGAAGAAAATCCGCAGCGTACGCTGAAAGAACAAAACGTTTTCGCCGTGCTTACTCAGCTAGGGTTCAAGACAGATCTCTACGCCATGCAAAGCGAGATGTGGTTTTACAGTAATACCATGGCGGAGAATATCTCCTACCGTGAGCAGATCGGCGCTGAGCCGCGTAACCGTGGCAAAAACGTTGATGACATGCTGCTGATTCCCGAGATGCAGCAGTCTCTGCAGCAGAACGATGACGGTAGTAATCACTTGATTATTCTGCATACCAAAGGATCGCATTTTAACTATACACAGCGCTACACCCGTGAATATGCACAGTGGAAGCCGGAATGCGTCAATGTTGATAGTGGCTGCTCAAAAGCGGAGATGATCAACTCATTCGATAACTCGGTAACTTATGTTGATCACTTTATCACTCAAGTATTTGATCAACTGCGCGATAAGAAAGCGATAGTGTTCTACGCTGCCGATCACGGTGAGTCAATTAACGAGCGTGAGCACCTGCACGGGACGCCGCGTAAAATGGCACCGCCTGAGCAGTTCCGCGTTCCTATGCTGGTGTGGATGTCTGACAAGTATCTGGAAGACCCCGATCACGCGAAGGCGTTCGCCCATCTGAAGCAAGAAGCGGATATGAAGGTGCCGCGTCGTCACGTGGAGCTGTACGACACTATTTTAGGTTGCCTTGGTTATACCTCGCCAAATGGCGGTATTAACGAGAATAACAACTGGTGCCGTATCCCGGACGCGAAGAAGGTTGCAGCCCAGTAACGGAGGCTGCTGACTTTCTCGCCGATCAAATGCCATTTTGATGCTAAGGGATTGACGGGCGCGCTGCTGAGCAGTAAGATGCGCCCCGCATTCGGTGATTGGCGCAGCCTGGTAGCGCACTTCGTTCGGGACGAAGGGGTCGGAGGTTCGAATCCTCTATCACCGACCAAATTTAAAACCCTGCTCAACGAGCAGGGTTTTTTGCATTATGGCCCGTGAGGATGAGAACCTCCGGGGGCAAGAGGTTCGACTCGAGCGTAGCGAGAGAACGTTGCGCCAGCAACGGCCCGCAGGGCGAGCCACGCAGTGGCGAGTAATCCTCTATCCGGCCTACAGGCTCAGTTTCACCCCGGCGTGTATGGCGTTTCCAACCCCATCTTTGACCTTCATTTTGTCTACAAAAATTGTGCGCCACTTCCCACTGACTGTTAACGATTCTGTGACATATTCCATTGCCTTTTTTTATATTTGCATGAAACTTTTTTTGCGCTACTTATGGCTGAACCTGGCATTTTCCGCTGTGCGTTTTAACGTTCATGGTATTAATCGCTCAGATATGCAGCATTAATTTAGAAAGTTTTAAGAATTTGCATAAATGTTAATCACCAAATGTTGCTAAATATTAAGATATTTATTCTGGTACAGAGCGCGTAGCACAAATTTCCCTGCTGAAAATAGCCGTCTGCACTTTTTTTAATCTTTGTTTGTCAATTCTCACCGTTGGTGTAAATCACGGTTACCTGTATTGACGTTTTCACATTCTGTTGACAGATTGTAGGGCATGAGGGGCATTTCATGGAGAATCCGCACTGCAACTCAGTCGCTTATGTGAACGGAATCCCCATCCTCTTAACGCCGACCCGGCCGGGTAAAAAACAAAAAAGGCCTGGCGGTGCAAACCCACTGCAAAGGGTAAAACAACAAACATCACATTTGGAGCAGAAGAATGAGTATTTCCTTGAAGAAGTCAGGGATGCTGAAGCTTGGTCTGAGCCTGGTGGCCATGACCGTCGCAGCAAGCGTACAGGCTAAAACTCTGGTTTATTGTTCAGAAGGATCTCCTGAAGGCTTTAACCCGCAGCTTTTCACCTCTGGCACCACCTATGATGCCAGCTCCGTACCGATCTATAACCGCCTGGTTGAATTCAAAATCGGTACCACCGAAGTGATCCCGGGCCTTGCTGAGAAGTGGGAAATCAGCGAAGACGGTAAAACCTACACCTTCCACCTGCGCCAGGGCGTGAAGTGGCAGGACAATAAAGATTTCAAACCGACGCGCGATTTTAACGCCGATGACGTGGTGTTCTCGTTCGATCGTCAGAAAAATGCCCAGAACCCGTACCACAAAGTCTCTGGCGGCAGTTATGAATACTTCGAAGGGATGGGTCTGCCAGATCTGATCTCCGAAGTGAAAAAAGTGGACGATAAAACCGTTCAGTTCGTACTGACGCGTCCGGAAGCTCCTTTCCTGGCCGATCTGGCGATGGACTTCGCTTCTATTCTTTCTAAAGAATACGCAGACAACATGCTGAAAGCCGGTTCCCCGGAGAAAGTAGACCTCAACCCAATTGGTACCGGTCCGTTCCAGCTGCAGCAATACCAGAAAGACTCCCGTATTCTGTATAAAGCTTTCCCGGGCTACTGGGGTACTAAGCCGCAGATCGACCGTCTGGTCTTCTCTATTACGCCTGATGCTTCCGTACGTTACGCCAAACTGCAGAAGAATGAGTGCCAGGTGATGCCGTATCCGAACCCGGCAGACATCGCGCGCATGAAGCAGGATAAAAACATCAACCTGATGGAGCAGGCTGGTCTGAACGTGGGCTACCTCTCTTACAACACCGAGAAGAAACCGTTTGATGACGTCAAAGTTCGTCAGGCGCTGACTTACGCGGTAAACAAAGAAGCGATCATCAAAGCCGTTTATCAGGGCGCTGGCGTGGCCGCGAAGAACCTGATCCCGCCGACCATGTGGGGCTATAACGACGACATTAAAGACTACAGTTACGATCCTGAGAAAGCGAAAGCGCTGCTGAAAGAAGCCGGTCAAGACAAAGGCTTTACCGTTGAGCTGTGGGCAATGCCGGTACAGCGTCCGTACAACCCGAACGCACGCCGTATGGCGGAGATGGTTCAGGCTGACTGGGCGAAAATTGGCGTTCAGGCCAAGATTGTGACCTACGAGTGGGGCGAGTATCTGAAACGCGCCAAAGCGGGTGAGCATCAGGCCGTCATGATGGGCTGGACCGGTGACAACGGGGATCCGGATAACTTCTTCGCCACCCTGTTCAGCTGTGCGGCAGCGAAAGATGGTTCCAACTACTCTCGCTGGTGCTACAAGCCGTTTGAAGACTTGATCCAGCCGGCGCGTGCCACCGACGACCACAACAAGCGTATCGAACTGTACAAACAAGCTCAGGTTGTTATGCACGATCAGGCTCCGGCTCTGATTGTTGCTCACTCCACCGTGTACGAGCCAGTGCGTAAAGAAGTTAAAGGCTATGTGGTTGATCCATTAGGCAAACATCACTTCGAAAACGTCTCTGTCGAATAATTAAAAGCAATCAAGGAAGCGCTGCGCCCCGGTGTTGTGTAGGCCGGATAAGCGCAGCGCCATCCGGCGTAATGCTTTACCCGCGATGCAGTTTGCGTGGGATAAGATTTGTGAGCAATACAGACTCACGGTTCCAGGCCGTGCGTCATTAGAGAGAATCCGGGTTATGTTGCAGTTCATTCTCCGACGTTTGGGACTCGTCATCCCCACGTTTATCGGTATCACTCTTCTCACTTTTGCCTTCGTCCATATGATACCCGGCGATCCGGTAATGATCATGGCGGGTGAGCGTGGGATCTCCCCTGAGCGTCATGCTCAACTGCTGGCCGAACTTGGTTTGGATAAACCGATGTGGCAGCAGTACCTCCATTATATCTGGGGGGTTATGCATGGTGACTTAGGTATCTCGCTGAAAAGCCGTTTACCTGTGTGGGATGAGTTCGTGCCTCGTTTTAAAGCCACGCTGGAACTCGGCGTCTGCGCGATGATTTTCGCCGTCGCAGTAGGTATTCCGGTGGGGGTACTTGCTGCCGTGAAGCGCGGCTCCATTTTCGATCACACCGCCGTTGGCCTGGCGCTGACCGGTTACTCTATGCCGATTTTCTGGTGGGGCATGATGCTGATCATGCTGGTGTCTGTGCAGCTAAACCTGACCCCAGTTTCCGGCCGGGTGAGCGACATGGTATTCCTTGATGATTCCAACCCGCTGACCGGTTTTATGCTGATAGATACCGCTATCTGGGGCGAAGAGGGTAACTTTATTGATGCGCTGGCGCATATGATCCTGCCGGCGATGGTGCTGGGTACCATTCCTCTGGCGGTAATTGTGCGTATGACCCGTTCATCAATGCTGGAAGTACTGGGTGAAGATTACATTCGTACCGCCCGTGCCAAAGGTCTGACCCGGATGCGCGTCATCATTATTCACGCTTTGCGTAACGCCATGCTGCCCGTCGTGACCGTTATCGGCCTGCAGGTTGGGACATTGCTGGCCGGGGCGATCCTGACCGAGACTATCTTCTCATGGCCTGGGCTGGGACGCTGGCTGATCGATGCGCTACAGCGCCGCGATTATCCGGTGGTGCAGGGCGGGGTGTTACTGGTCGCGACGATGATTATTCTCGTCAACCTGCTGGTAGACCTGCTGTACGGCGTGGTGAACCCGCGTATTCGTCATAAGAAGTAAGGGGCCATCATGTCACAGGTTACTGAAAATAAAGTTATTGCCGCACCGGTGCCAATGACCCCGATGCAGGAGTTCTGGCACTATTTCAAGCGTAATAAAGGCGCGGTTGTCGGGCTGGTTTATGTTGTCATCATGATTCTGATTGCGGTCTTTGCGAATGTTCTCGCCCCGTATAATCCGGCTGAGCAGTTCCGTGATGCGCTGCTGGCGCCGCCTGCGTGGCAGGAAGGCGGCACGATGGCGCACCTGTTTGGTACTGACGATGTGGGCCGCGATGTGCTCTCGCGTCTGATGTACGGCGCGCGTCTGTCGCTGTTGGTCGGCTGTCTGGTCGTGGTGCTCTCCCTGCTGATGGGCGTAATTCTCGGGCTGGTCGCCGGTTATTTTGGCGGGATTATCGATAACGTCATCATGCGCGTGGTCGATATCATGCTGGCGCTGCCGAGCCTGTTACTGGCGCTGGTGCTGGTGGCGGTATTTGGTCCTTCGATTGGCAACGCCGCGTTGGCGCTGACGTTCGTGGCGTTACCGCACTATGTGCGTCTGACGCGCGCCGCTGTGCTGGTGGAAGTCAACCGCGACTACGTTACTGCTTCGCGCGTGGCGGGTGCCGGTGCGATGCGCCAGATGTTCGTCAATATTTTGCCTAACTGTCTTGCGCCGCTGATTGTTCAGGCATCGCTTGGTTTCTCTAACGCCATTCTCGATATGGCTGCCCTCGGCTTTCTGGGGATGGGCGCACAGCCGCCTACGCCGGAATGGGGCACCATGCTCTCTGACGTTCTGCAGTTTGCCCAAAGCGCCTGGTGGGTCGTGACCTTCCCGGGGCTGGCGATCCTGCTGACGGTGCTGGCATTTAACCTGATGGGTGACGGTCTGCGTGACGCGCTCGATCCCAAACTGAAGCAGTAAGAGGTTCGAGATGGCGTTATTAAATGTAGATAAATTATCGGTGCACTTCGGCGACGTAGGCGCCGAGTTCCGCGCCGTAGACCGCATTAGCTACAGTGTGAACCAGGGGGAAGTGGTTGGCATTGTGGGTGAATCCGGCTCTGGTAAGTCTGTCAGTTCGCTGGCGATTATGGGGTTGATTGATTACCCTGGCCGCGTGATGGCCGAAAATCTGGAGTTTAACGGTCGTGACCTGAAGCGCATTTCTGAGAAAGAGCGTCGTCAGTTAGTCGGTGCAGAAGTGGCGATGATTTTCCAGGATCCGATGACCAGCCTTAACCCGTGCTACACCGTCGGCTATCAGATTATGGAAGCCATCAAAGTGCATCAGGGCGGCAATAAAAAAACGCGCGTTCAGCGGGCGATTGACCTGCTGACGTTGGTGGGGATCCCCGATCCGGCCTCGCGTCTGGACGTGTATCCGCACCAGTTGTCCGGTGGGATGAGCCAGCGCGTGATGATCGCGATGGCGATTGCCTGTCGTCCGAAGCTGCTGATTGCCGACGAACCGACGACGGCGCTGGACGTGACCATTCAGGCGCAGATCATTGAGCTGCTGCTGGAGTTGCAGCAAAAAGAGAATATGGCGCTGGTTTTGATTACCCACGACCTGGCGCTGGTGGCGGAAGCGGCACATAAAATCATCGTGATGTACGCCGGGCAGGTCGTAGAAACCGGCGCTGCGCAGGATATTTTCCGCGCGCCGCGTCATCCGTATACCCAGGCATTGCTACGTGCGCTACCGGAGTTTGCGCAGGATAAAGCGCGTCTGGCTTCGTTGCCAGGTGTGGTCCCAGGTAAGTATGACCGTCCGAACGGCTGTTTGCTGAACCCGCGCTGTCCGTATGCAACCGACAAATGCCGCGCTGAAGAACCTGAACTGAATCTGCTGGAAGGCGGCCGTCAGTCGAAATGCCACTACCCACTTGATGATGCCGGGAGGCCCACACTATGAGTACGCATGAGGCCACCTTGCAACAGCCACTGTTGCAGGCTATCGATCTGAAAAAACACTACCCGGTAAAGAAGGGATTATTTTCCCCTGAGCGCCTGGTGAAGGCGCTGGACGGCGTCTCCTTTACTCTTGAACGCGGTAAAACGCTGGCGGTAGTAGGCGAGTCTGGCTGTGGAAAATCCACGCTTGGCCGTCTGTTGACGATGATTGAAGTTCCAACTGGCGGTGAGCTGTATTACCAGGGGCAGGATCTGCTCAAGCACGATCCGCAAGCGCAGAAGTTGCGTCGGCAGAAAATCCAGATTGTGTTCCAGAACCCGTACGGTTCTCTGAATCCGCGTAAGAAAGTGGGGCAGATTCTGGAAGAGCCGTTGCTGATCAACTCCACGCTCAGCAAAGAGCAGCGGCGTGAAAAAGCGCTGGCGATGATGGCGAAAGTGGGGCTAAAAACTGAGCACTACGATCGTTACCCGCATATGTTCTCCGGCGGCCAGCGTCAGCGTATCGCCATTGCCCGGGGTCTGATGCTGGACCCGGACGTGGTGATAGCCGACGAACCGGTCTCGGCGCTCGACGTTTCAGTGCGTGCGCAGGTCCTGAATCTGATGATGGATTTACAACAGGATCTTGGACTGTCCTACGTTTTTATCTCGCACGACCTGTCGGTGGTGGAGCACATTGCCGATGAAGTGATGGTGATGTATTTAGGCCGCTGTGTGGAAAAAGGGACTAAGGATCAGATCTTCAATAATCCGCGTCATCCGTATACCCAGGCGCTACTTTCAGCCACGCCACGTCTGAACCCGGACGACCGCCGCGAACGTATCAAGCTGACCGGAGAGCTGCCGAGCCCGCTGAATCCGCCGCCGGGCTGCGCGTTCAACGCCCGCTGCCGCCGTCGTTTTGGTCCGTGTACCCAGCTTCAGCCGCAGTTGAAAGATTATGGCGGTCAACTGGTGGCCTGTTTCGCCGTGGACCAGGATGAAAACCCACAGCGATAAACGTGGGTTATGACCTAATAACCGGAGCCTTGTGCTCCGGTTTTTTTATATTTTGTTTTTACGTCCACAATGTGAGTCCTCTGGCAGAACATTATTCCATAGCGTCTAAAATGTAGTCAGATACCCTTTTGTCACAGAAATAGCGATTTCGCAGTTGCTAACGATCAGGAGCAAATGTGGTCACGATACGCTGGGATATTAAAACAATTGATCGACTATCGATGGTTGAGGATGTCCTGAAGGAATTTTCCTGCTGTGATATCAATATCATCTCAATGAAAGTCACACCGGGACGGATCCTGATTAAATCCTGGTGCCGTCAGCTGCAGGATATTTCCTGCGTGCAAACGTGTTTGAGCCAGCGAGCCGATATTATTAATGTCGCTTACCTGTGTGAAGAGATAAGCGAACTGTCAACGTCCGAGCCGGAACGCCCGCGCTATTTCTCTGACATTATTTGCACTAGCCAGAGCATGCGCTTGCTTATCGAAAAGGCGATCAGAATTGCCGACAGCAAATATACCGTTCTGATCCGCGGTGACACGGGAACCGGCAAGGAGCTACTGGCCCGGGCTATCCATAATTCCGGGAAGCGGCGCTTTTATCCGTTTATTCCGGTCAACTGCTCTGCATTGCCTGAGTCGCTGATGGAAAGTGAATTCTTTGGCTATGAGAAAGGAGCCTTTAGCGGCGCAGATTGTAAAGGCAAAAAAGGGCTGTTTGAAATGGCCGATAAAGGCACCCTTTTTCTTGATGAGTTTGGTGAAATGTCGCTGAGCTTACAGGCTAAATTACTGCGCGTGCTTCAGGATGGTGGGATTCGTCGCGTTGGCGGCGCACAAATTATACCGGTTAATGTACGTATTATTGTGGCAACCAACGCTAATCTGGAAGAGATGGTGGAACAACGTCTGTTGCGCGCCGATCTCTATTATCGCATCAACGTACTTTCACTCACCATTCCTCCCTTACGGGAGCGCCCGCAGGATATTAGTCTGCTTATTCGCCACTTTGTGCAGAAGTATGCGAAGGAGTTCCAGCGCCGGATAATCCTGGATAAAGCCTGTTTTGCGGCCTTGCATCATCACGCCTGGCCGGGAAACGTTCGTGAACTGGAAAATACCATTATTCGTCTGATGCTGATGGCGGAATCGGATGTCATTACCCTGGACGAACTGGGAATGGTGAATTTACCTGCGGTTGAACAAGCCCCAACGGAACGCCCTTTTAAAGAACAAGTGCTTAGTGCTGAGCGCCAGCTCATCGAACAAATGGTAGAAGATAATGTGTCGTCGCGGCATATCGCTAAAGCGTTGGGGGTGTCGCATACCACGGTGTTGAATAAAATTCGCAGCTATCAGTTGGAGAGTGTGAGTTAAGCGCCGCCAGTGGCTGACGGCGCGTTAGACGGGTTATTCAATCAGCTTCAATAATGGCGACAGGCACAGCAGAATTCCGTACAGCAGAATCAGCCAGGTTTTAACACCGCGCAATTTCTCTAACTGCGTCACTTTATAGATCAGGAAAAATGGAATAATACACGACACAATCCCGTACAGTGGGCTCCCCAACTGGAAGAATACCAGCACCGATACGCGGAACGACACCCAAATAACCAGAGTAATCACAATAAATGTGCAAATACCCAGCGTGAGCACCAGCGGATTAATTTTCTCAACGTCAATGACGCGACTCAGGATGTTAAGAATAATACCCTTAATGGCCTCATGGAATCCCAGGTAAATACCAAAAAACGCCGTTAATACGGCGAAGATATTCAGTACCGTTGAGGTGATATGAATAATTTGTCCTGGAATAACTTGCGCTGCCAGCGCCAGGGCGGAAATATTTTGCTCAAAGGCCGAAACGGCCTCTTCATGGCTAATAGAAAAGGTAAAAGAGAAGGAGAAAAACAGAATAACCGCAATCAGCGTAATGTAACTGATGCGATGCGTGCGTATCGCCATGCGCGTCGCCAGTACCCGGTCTGCCACCCGTTTGCGATAAGCGATGTTCATTGGGTTTAATACCTGAATAAACACCGCTGAGAAGAAGCAGAACGGGATGGTCAACAGCACGTTGCGAAAGAAAACCGAGGCTTCAGGAAACGCGCTGATATTGCTAAAGTTCCAGTGCGGGATCATCGCAAAACCAAACACGATGATGATACCCACTTTTACTACTACCATCGGACCGGAGATTTTGAACAGCAGCTTTTCTCCCCCGGAAGCAATGGCGACCAGCACGGCAAAAATGGCTACTTTGTAGATTATTGACTGCGAAAGGTCGGCCTCGGTCAAGCCAAAAGTTTTGATATAAGAGGCACTGTCAAATACTACTGATAGGGAATAAATAAATATGCCGTGAATAATCATCAGGAAATAGATGACGCCAAGAAATACGCCCCAGTTTTTCCCCAGATAATGACTTATAATATCGGTATAGTCATTACAGGTTTCACTCTCTGATAATGTTTTTAAATAAATGTCCTGCACAATATAAGTTGCGGGATAAGCAATAATAAAGGCGACAATAAATACCCAAATACCTGTTAAGCCAATTTGTACCGGCATCAGTACCGTTCCGGCGCCAATTGCCATGCCGATACAGAGTAATACCCAGCCAAAATCGTATTTCGTAAACGGTATCTTTTTTGAGATTGGTACGGCGGTTGCTGTATTGTTGCTTAATTGTAATGTGTTGTCCTGCATAGAACCCCCTGCCCAAAATACACGCTCTCCCCGGAAAAGGATTGCGCGTATAGCCAGACTGTTGTGCCTTGATTCTCAACAGTCTGAACCGATCGGCGTCGGTTCAGACTGTAGTGGTCAGAATGTTGCCTTTCCGATGGCGTGTTCAAGGTCGTTAATAATATCTTCTGGATCTTCAAGACCCACAGAAAGACGGATAAGCCCGTCGGTAATACCTGCTTTAAGCCGTTCCTCTGGCGCAACGGGCGAATGTGTCATAGACGCTGGGTGCTGAATGAGGGTTTCGGTATCACCGAGACTGACCGCGAGGAGGCACAATTCTACAGAATTGATCATCCGTCTGCCAGCCTCGAGGCCGCCGGCGATTTCGAAGCTGATAATTCCTCCTGGCAGACTCATCTGCCGTTGGCCAAGCTCATACTGCGGATGTGAAGAGAGGCCGGGATAATAAACGTGGGTGATGGATGGATGCCCTTCCAGGAAACGGGCGATTTTCATCGCATTTTCGCAGTGTCGTTCCATTCGAATGCCCAGTGTTTTAACGCCGCGCAGCGTTAACCAGGCGTTGAACGGACTCATGCAGCCGCCGGTGATATCTTTCAGCCCCACAAACCGCGCCTGGTCAATAAACTCCTGCTTGCCGACGATAATGCCGCCAATCACATCCCCGTGGCCGTTGATATATTTGGTGACGCTGTGCACCACGATGTCTGCGCCCAGTTGCAAAGGCTGCTGGCAGTACGGCGACATAAAGGTGTTATCCACCACCAGCACTGCGCCTTGCTGATGGGCAATGCCGGCCACCGTTTCAATATCAACCAATGAGAGCGTCGGGTTGGCGGGCGTTTCGATATACACCACTTTGGTTTCCGGGCGCATGGCGGCGCGAATTTCTTCAGGATTCGCCGCATCGACAAAGCTGACGTTAATCCCGAACTTCGGCATGCTGTGCGACAAAAACGCGTGGGTGCAGCCGTAAATCGCGCTGGCGGAAACGATATGATCACCCTGCTGGCACAATGTCAGCAGCGTTGTGGTGATGGCAGAAATACCGGATGCGGTTGCCAGCCCGGCTTCACCTCTTTCCAGCACCGCCAGCTTTTTCTCCAGCGCATCGGTGGTAGGGTTACCCAAACGAGTATAAATGTACCCGGACTCCTCAAGCGCAAAGCGGGCGGCACCTTGTTCGGCGCTGTCAAACACAAACGTTGAAGTCTGGAAAATAGGCGTACTGAGCGCGCCAGTTGAAGGGTCGGGTTGTTGCCCGGCGTGAACGATCTGGGTGTTGAATCCGTAAGTACGACAGTCAGACATGATATCTCCTTTAATTCGGAACAGAACAGCTCACACTCAAATAGCAATCGCTGTGCCAGAAATTGAATTAATAGATATCAATGGGTTATGTGTTTCCCTTGATTGATGGTTGGCAGGAATGTTGCCAACTGGCAAGAATCTTTCCAGCGTACTGGCGAGAAACGGGTGAAATGCGAGGCGCTACGCAGAGCGGAATATTGCGCGGTGATATGGCGAATGGGCTACCGTAGAATCAGGGGCAAGCCGGGAATTCCCGGTGAGGCGCAATGTTGCGGGGGCTTGATCCCCGGCGGCATCGGTTGCTGGAAAGAGAAAACCCCCGCACGTTGTTCAGTATAAACCTGGCAACAAAACGGGGGCTAACTTGACTCCAGACAAGTTAAGGATAGCCGCGAACAGTTGCCATTGCAACACAGGCGGCTATATGACGCTCGTACAGTTAGGCGTGGCCTTCTGGCACGATTTAGCGGCTCCAATCATCGCTGGTATTATTGCCAGTCTGATTGTGAGCTGGCTGCGTAACAGGAAGTAATGCGCTTAGTGGGCGTCTGCCTGCCGTGATGGCAATATGCGCCCGAACCAGGCCGCAGGGGTGACCTTGCGGCCTTTTTCGGCTTAAATGCAGATAAATCTCGTCGTCAGGTGCCTATCCTGTCGCGATAATGCACGCTGGGAAGTTTTCAGATACCGTCTCTCTTAATACCGCTACGATCGGGTATACTCTGACGGCAGTTTCGTCTATCCGTGGAGAGTCAGTTTGCGTGTCAGTCGCTCGTTAACAATTAAGCAGATGGCAATGGTCGCGGCCGTTGTCATGGTGTTTGTTTTCATTTTTTGCACCGTTTTGTTGTTCCATCTGGTACAGCAGAACCGCTATAACACGGCTACACAACTGGAAAGTATCGCTCGCTCCGTCCGTGAACCTCTTTCCGACACTATCCTGAAAGGGGATATTCCCGAAGCGGAAGCCATTTTACGCAGTATTCGGCCAGCGGGCGTGGTCAGCCGCGCTGATGTGGTGCTGCCTAATCAGTTTCAGGCGCTGCGGATGAGCTTTATTCCCGAACGCCCGGTTCCCGTTACGGTGACCCGCCTGTTTGAGCTTCCGGTGCAAATTTCGCTGCCGGTCTATTCACTTGAGCGCTCAGCGAACCCACAACCGCTGGCGTATCTGGTGCTGCAGGCGGATTCGTACCGCATGTACAAGTTTGTGATGAGCACGCTCTCAACGTTAGTGACCATTTACTTACTTTTGTCGTTAATACTCACGGTAGCCATCTCATGGTGTATTAACCGTTTGATTGTGCATCCATTACGCAAAATCGCTCGTGAGTTGAACGACATTCAACAGCAGGACCTGATTGGCTATCAACTGGCATTACCACGTCTGCATCAGGATGATGAGATTGGTATGCTGGTGCGTAGCTACAACCTCAATCAGCAGCTCATCAAACGCCATAGCGAAGAGCAAAGCGACCATTCGATGCGCTTCCCGGTTTCCGAATTGCCCAACAAGTCGTTTTTAATGGGATTGCTGGAGCAGGTGGTGACGCGTCAGCAAACGACGGCGCTGATGATTGTCACCTGTGAAACCCTGCGTGATACCGCGGGCGTGTTAACCGAAACTCAGCGAGAAATCTTGCTGCTGACGTTAGTCGAAAAACTAAAATCGGTATTGGCCCCCAGAATGGTGCTTACCCAGGTGAGCGGCTATGACTTTGCCATCATCGCGCATGGTGTAAAAGAGCCCTGGCATGCCATTACACTAGGTCAGCAAGTACTCACTATCGTTAATGAGCGGTTACCGATTCAGGGCATTCAACTACGTCCGAACTGCAACATCGGGGTGGCGATGTTTTATGGTGATTTAACTGCAGAGCAGCTCTACCGCCGCGCCCTGTCCGCCGTGTTAACGTCGCGTCATAAAGGTAAAAACCAAATTCAGTTCTTTGATCCGTTGCAGATGGAAGAGGCGCAGCAGCGTTTAACCCAGGAGAACGATATTTTAACCGCCATGGATAACCAGCAGTTTGCGCTCTGGATGCAGCCCCAGGTAGAAATGTCCAGCGGCAAGGTATTGAGCGCAGAAGCATTATTGCGAATGCAACAGCCGGACGGTAGCTGGGAGCTGCCAGAAGGGTTAATCGACAGAATTGAGTCTTGTGGTCTGATGGTGACAGTCGGTTATTGGGTGCTGGAAGAAACATGCCGCCAGCTGTCAGCCTGGCAAGAACGCGGTCTGATGCTGCCGCTCTCGGTGAATTTATCCGCTCTCCAGTTGATGCACCCCAATATGGTATCTGATTTGCTGGAGTTGTTAACGCGCTATCGCATTAAGCCTGGCACATTGATCCTCGAAGTGACTGAAAGCCGACATATTGACGATCCCAATGCCGCGGTGGCCATTTTGCGACCGCTGCGCAACGCGGGCGTGCGCATCGCGCTGGACGATTTTGGCATGGGGTATGCGGGTCTGCGACAGCTACAGCATATGAAGTCGCTACCGGTGGATGTACTCAAAATCGATAAGATGTTTGTCGATGGCGTGCCCGAAGATTGCAGCATGATCTCCGCCATCATTCAATTGGCACACAGTCTCAACTTGCAGATGATCGCCGAAGGCGTTGAAACGGAAGCGCAACGCGAATGGTTATCACAAGCAGGGGTGGAAGTGGCGCAAGGCTTCCTGTTTGCCCGACCGGTTCCGGCAAATATCTTTGAAGAACGCTATCTGGCACCGGAAGGCGCTGATTACAAAAGTTAAAAAAGGTCTCGCTTGTGCGAGCCAGCTCAAAATTTTTAACATTTTTGTATCAATTATGATCCAGGTGCATTTCTGTCATGTTGAGTGGGTGTTACTTTAAGGCCGCAGGTTAAACAAAACCTTACAAGACCTGTGGTTTTTACTTTAAGGACACCCTATGAAGACCTCTATATTCAAAAGCCTTTACTTTCAGGTCCTGACAGCAATTGCCATTGGTATTCTCCTTGGCCATTACTACCCTGAATTAGGCGCCCAAATGAAGCCGCTTGGTGATGCTTTCGTTAAGCTCATCAAGATGGTCATCGCACCTGTCATCTTCTGTACTGTCGTGACCGGCATTGCAGGCATGGAAAGTATGAAAGCAGTAGGCCGCACCGGTGCGGTTGCACTGCTCTATTTTGAAATTGTCAGTACGATTGCGCTGATCATCGGCCTCATCATCGTCAACGTGGTGCAACCCGGTGCCGGGATGAACGTCGATCCGGCAACGCTGGATGCCAAAGCGGTAGCGATTTACGCCGAACAGGCAAAAGACCAGGGGATCGTAGGTTTCCTGATGGACATTATCCCTGCGAGCGTCATTGGCGCGTTTGCCAGCGGTAACATCCTGCAGGTATTACTGTTTGCGGTAATGTTTGGTTTTGCTCTGCATCGTCTGGGCAGCAAAGGCCAGATGATTTTCAACGTAATTGAAAGCTTCTCGCAGGTTATTTTCGGCATCATCAATATGATCATGCGCCTGGCGCCGATCGGTGCTTTCGGTGCCATGGCTTTTACCATCGGTAAATATGGCGTCGGAACGCTGGTGCAACTGGGGCAGCTGATAATCTGCTTCTACATCACCTGTATTCTGTTTGTGGTTCTGGTACTGGGTTCCATTGCTCGCGCGACTGGCTTCAGCATCTTCAAATTCATCCGCTATATCCGTGAAGAACTGCTGATCGTACTGGGTACGTCTTCATCTGAATCCGCACTGCCGCGTATGCTCGATAAAATGGAGAAACTGGGCTGTCGGAAGTCGGTTGTCGGGTTGGTTATACCCACGGGGTACTCGTTTAACCTTGATGGGACATCCATCTATCTGACGATGGCGGCGGTGTTTATCGCTCAGGCCACCAACAGTCATATGGATATTTTCCATCAGATAACCCTGCTGGTCGTGCTCCTGCTCTCCTCAAAAGGGGCTGCGGGTGTGACCGGGAGTGGCTTCATTGTTCTGGCCGCGACTATCTCTGCGGTGGGGCATTTACCGGTCGCTGGCCTGGCGCTGATTCTCGGTATTGACCGCTTTATGTCTGAAGCCCGTGCGCTGACCAACCTGATTGGTAACGGTGTGGCAACTGTCGTTGTGGCTAAATGGGTGAAAGAATTGGATACCAAAAAGCTGGATGACACGCTGAATAATCGTGCGCCGGATGGCAAAACGCACGATTTATCCTCTTAATCTCGTCACTTATGCCCGTAGTCCCTTCCAGGACTGCGGGTGTTTGCGCATAATTACCCCCTGTGCCTGAAACCGTCGATTCGGCGGCGTCGGGATTTTTTCACTTCCTCCGTGACATTTTCATGTTCTTGCGGTCTAACACGAAGTGTTTTTAACGTCATATTCAGAGAGTCCTTTCGCGGGCTGTCTTTTTATTACCAGGATAGTTGATCAGGGGTTCACATGCAGGGCACAAAAATTCGACTTTTAGCGGGCGGCTTGCTGATGATGGCCACTGCCGGCTATGTGCAGGCAGATGCGCTCCAGCCTGACCCGGCGTGGCAACAGGGCACGCTGGCAAATGGTCTACAGTGGCAAGTGCTAGCTACTCCCCAGCGCCCCAGCGACCGTATTGAGGTTCGCCTGCTGGTCAATACCGGTTCACTCACCGAAAGTACGCAACAGAGTGGTTTCAGCCATGCGATCCCGCGTATCGCGCTGACGCAAAGCGGTGGCCTCGATGCCACGCAAGCCCGTTCACTGTGGCAGCAGGGATTCGATCCCAAACGTCCCATGCCGCCCGTTATCGTTTCTTATGATTCCACGCTATATAACCTCAGTCTGCCTAACAGCCGTAACGACTTGCTGAAAGAGTCACTTACTTACCTGGCGAATATTTCCGGCAATCTGAGCATCACTCCTGAAACGGTTAATCATGCGCTGAGTAGCGAAGATATGGTCGCAACCTGGCCGTCAGATACCAAAGAGGGGTGGTGGCGTTACCGTCTGAAGGGATCAACCCTGCTGGGGCACGATCCAGCTGATCCGCTTAAAACGCCTGTCGATGCCGCGAAAATCCACTCCTTCTACCAGAAATGGTATACCCCGGACGCGATGACGCTGATTATCGTGGGTAACGTAGATGCGCGCAGCGTGGCTGAACAAATCAATAAAACCTTTGGCGAGTTAAAAGGAAAACGGGAAACCCCAGCGCCGGTGCCGACGCTTTCACCGCTGCGTGCAGAAGCCGTGAGCATTATGACCGATGCGGTACGTCAGGATCGCCTTTCCATCATGTGGGACACGCCATGGCAGCCAATCCGTGAATCCGCCGCGCTGTTGCGCTACTGGCGCGCTGATTTAGCCCGTGAAGCGCTGTTCTGGCATATTCAGCAGGAACTGACCAAAAACAATGCCAAAGATATCGGCCTTGGATTTGATTGTCGGGTGCTGTTCCTGCGTGCCCAGTGCGCTATCAACGTGGAATCGCCGAA
Source organism: Citrobacter sp. C5_2 (assembly GCF_014596845.2). NCBI lineage: Bacteria > Pseudomonadati > Pseudomonadota > Gammaproteobacteria > Enterobacterales > Enterobacteriaceae > Citrobacter > Citrobacter sp. C5_2. The sequence continues at coordinate 253,091 of NZ_CP115032.1, forward strand.
CGGTAAGCTGAATGCGAACCTCGGTACGGTTGCGCGTGAGCTGGCGAAAGTGCGTGATAAGGGCCTGCCGGAAGAAGAGTTCAATGCGCTGGTGGCGCAAAAAAATCTGGAACTGCAGAAACTGTTTGCCACCTATGGCCGTACCGATACCGACATTTTGATCAGCCAGCGTTTGCGCTCGCTGCAAAATCAGGTGGTGGATATCGCGCCTGAACAGTATCAGCGTTTACGCCAGAGCTTCCTCAACAGTCTGAACGTGGAGATGCTGAATCAGGATCTGCGCCAGCAATTGTCGCAAGATATGGCGTTAATTCTGCTGCAGCCGAAGGGGGAGCCTGAATTCAATATGAAGGAGCTGCAGGCGACGTGGGATAGCATTATGGCGCCCGTTACCGCGGCGGCAACGCCGGTAGAAACGGATGAATCACATCCTGAAGTGACGGATATCCCGCCGGTACAGTAACCTCCAGACCGGATAAGGCGATTACGCCGCCATCCGGCCTTGGGTGGGTAGGCCGGGGGCGCTTCGCTTGCCCGGCCTACAAGAACAACACGTTATTGCGGCATAGCGTCGCGTGGGATAATCGCCCCGCGATGCTGAATCACCGTGCTTGCCGTCAGGTGACCGCGTTTTGCGGCATCGGCGGCATTGCCACCGGTCAGACGTACCGCCAGATACCCGGCGCTGAAGGAGTCTCCCGCTGCGGTGGTATCAATCACTTTCTCTTTCGGTAATTTAACGGCCGGGACGTCGATCAGCGTTTCACCCTCGATAGAAACCAGACAAGAGTCTGCGCCGCGCTTCACCACGACTTCCTGAACGCCAGCCGCGTGAGTACGGGCAATCACCTCGGCTACAGGTTTTTCACCCCACAATGCGTCTTCATCATCCAGCGTCAGGAACGCGATATTGGTGCATTCCAGCATCTGCTGATAAACCTGCTGCGTTTCTTCTTTGCTGCTCCACAGGCGTGGGCGGTAGTTATTGTCAAAAATGACTTTTCCACCGTTAGCGCGGCATTCACGCAGTAACGTCAGCAGTTTGTCACGGCTGGCCGGGCTTAGAATCGCCAGGCTGATTCCGCTCAGATACAGATAATCAAATGTCGCCAGCTCTTCGCAAATCGCGGCGGACTGTTCGCTCTCCAGCCAGAATTTTGCTGCGGCTTCATTACGCCAGTAATAGAAGGTGCGCTCGCCGGTGCTGTCGGTCTCAATGTAGTAGAGTCCCGGCAGGCGGTTTTCCATACGCTGGGTTAATGAGGTGTCAACATTTTCACCCTGCCAGGAGTCCAGCATTTGTTGGCTGAAACTGTCAGTACCCAGTGCAGTCACATAGTGTACCGAAAGCGCCGCTGCATCGACCTGGCGGGCGATATAAACGGATGTATTCAACGTGTCGCCACCGAATCCGCGCTGAACGTCGGCGCCTTTCTGTGACAGCTCAATCATGCATTCGCCAATCACGGCAATCTTTCTGGACATAGTCGTAACCTGCTCTGAAAAAAATTAGCGTTAGTGTGCGCTGTGGGTGTTAAGTGGTCAACTATATTAAAACAACGTTCCATTATTTTTTTGAGCCAGCACGTGTTCTGCGTTGTTTTTTGCCGCCTGGTTTTTATTTTGCCTGCGGCGGAACGTAAAGTTCTGCGCCTGAGCGCCGATAACCTTTGACGAGTCCGGTCAGTCACACTCTTATTTACAGGACATCTTTGATGATAAAGCAGGTTACCCAGCAGCTCATTACGCCCGATGCGAGTATCGAAAGCTTGCAGGCGAGACGCTATTGGCTGCAGTGCGAGCGTGCTTACACCTATCAGCCGATTTACCAGACCGACGGACGGCTGATGGCCGTTGAACTGCTGACCGTCGTGACCCATCCTGATAATCCTGCCCAACGTATTGCGCCAGATCGCTATTTTGCTGAAGTGGCCGTCCGACACCGTATAGAGGTCGTGAAAGAGCAGCTCCTGCAGCTTGAGCTGAAAAAGGACTTTTTCAGAGCCAATAACCTGCTGGCTTCAGTGAATGTCGATGGCCCAACGCTGATTGCGATGCGCCAGGATCCTGAAATCCTGAAAATCATCGAATGCCTGCCGTGGCTGCGTTTTGAGCTGGTGGAGCATATCCGCCTGCCGAAGGGGTCGTCGTTCGCCTCAATGTGCGAGTTTGGTCCCCTCTGGCTGGATGATTTTGGTACCGGAATGGCGAACTTCTCGGCCCTGAGCGAAGTGAGTTACGACTATATTAAAGTGGCGCGGGATCTGTTTGTCATGCTGCGCCAGACGCCGGAAGGCCGCAATCTCTTCACGCTGTTGTTACAGCTGATGAACCGCTATTGCCGCGGGGTAATTGTTGAAGGTGTTGAAACACTTGAAGAGTGGCGTGATGTGCAAAACTCACCGGCTTTCGCGGCGCAAGGCTATTTTCTTTCTCGTCCAGTACCTCTGCATACCCTCGAAGAGGTGATCCTGTCGCTTTGATTCGGATGTAGCGTCCCTCATTTTGCCCTGCTGGACTATCTTTAGGACAGGCAAGGAAGGAAGTGAGGACGCTAACTATGACAAAAGCAGGCAAAATAACCACATCCGTATTAGGGGTTTTCTTGTTGTTGATCGTCGTATTCATCATTGTGATTGCGACATTTGACTGGAACCGGCTCAAACCGACCATCAACCAGAAAGTCTCTACAGAACTCAACCGGCCCTTCGCCATACGGGGCGATCTGGGCGTGGTTTGGGAGCGCCAGAAGCAGGAAACCGGCTGGCGTAGCTGGGTTCCGTGGCCGCACGTTCATGCCGAGGATATTATCCTTGGCAACCCGCCGGACATTCCCGACGTCACCATGGTGCATCTTCCCCGTGTGGAAGCCACGCTCGCGCCGCTGGCATTACTGACAAAAACCGTCTGGCTACCGTGGGTCAAGCTGGTAAAGCCTGATGCGCGCCTCATTCGCCTGTCGGAAAAAAACAATAACTGGACTTTTACCCTCGCAGAAGATGAAAACCGCGATCCTAATGCGTCGCCCTCTGCGTGGTCTTTCCGGCTGGATAATATTCTGTTCGATCAAGGACGCATCGCTATTAACGATAAGGTGACTCGCTCGGAGCTTGAGATCCTGGTCGATCCGCTGGGTAAGCCATTGCCTTTTAGCGAAGTGACGGGCGCAAAAAGTAAAGAGAGTCAAACCCGCGTTGAGGATTACGTATTTGGTTTGCAGGCCAAAGGACGCTATAACGACGAACCGCTAAGCGGTAGCGGAAAAATAGGCGGGATGCTGGCGCTGAGGGGCGAAGGAACCCCTTTCCCGGTGCAGGCTGATTTCCGGTCGGGCAATACGCGCGTAGCATTTACCGGTACGGTAAATGACCCGATGAATATGGGCGGCGTGGATCTGCGGCTTAAATTCTCAGGTGATTCGCTAGGGGATTTGTACGATTTGACGGGGGTGCTGCTCCCGGATACGCCGCCGTTTGAAACCGACGGGCGTCTGGTGGCGAAAATCGATCCGGAAAAATCCTCTGTTTTTGATTACCGCGATTTTAATGGCCGTATTGGCGACAGCGATATTCATGGGACGCTAACTTATACGACCGGTAAGCCGCGTCCGAAACTGGAAGGGGACGTCGAATCACGCCAGCTGAGACTGGCTGATTTGGGACCGCTGATTGGTGTGGATTCGGGTAAAGGCGCGGAAAAGGCCAAACAGTCTGAACAGCGCAAAGGTGAGAAGAGCGTCCAGCCTGCCGATAAAGTCTTACCGTATGACCGTTTCGAAACTGACAAATGGAATGTGATGGATGCTGACGTACGTTTCAAAGGTCGGCGCATTGAACACGGCAGCAGCCTACCGATTAGCGATCTCTCCACCCATATCATCCTGAAAAATGCCGACCTGCGCCTGCAGCCGCTGAAATTTGGCCTGGCGGGAGGCAGCATTGTTTCCAGAATCCATCTGGAAGGGGATAAAAAGCCGATGCGTGGGCAGGCGGATATTCAGGCTCGCCGCCTGAAGCTAAAAGAGCTCATGCCGGATGTAGAACTGATGCAGAAGACGCTCGGTGAAATGAACGGTGACGCTAAATTTAGCGGCAGCGGAAACTCGGTGGCCGCGCTGTTGGGGAACAGCAATGGCAACCTGAAGCTGCTGATGAACGATGGCTTAATCAGCCGGAATCTGATGGAAATTGTGGGATTAAATCTGGGTAACTATCTCGTTGGTCAGATATTTGGTGACGATGAGGTCCGGGTGAACTGCGCGGCGGCGAATCTGGATATCGTTAACGGCGTGGCGCGTCCTCAAATCTTTGCTTTTGATACGGAAAATGCGGTGATCAATGTGACCGGGACCGCGAGTTTTGCCTCTGAGCAACTGGATTTAACCATCGATCCAGAGAGCAAAGGTATTCGTATTATTACGCTGCGTTCGCCGCTGTATGTTCGCGGGACCTTCAAGAACCCGCAGGCAGGTGTAAAAGCCGGGCCATTGATTGCGCGTGGTGCGGTTGCCGCCGCATTAGCCACGTTAGTCACTCCAGCGGCGGCACTGTTGGCGCTGATTTCTCCTTCCGAAGGGGAAGCCAACCAGTGCCGGGCGATACTGTCGCAAATGAAGAAGTGATGTCAGGCCGGATGCGGTGGTTACGCCGCATCCGGCAAAAGAATCATAATGACTGATGACGGGTCTCATGGGTTAACAGCAGCGCGATCAATGTCAACGCCGCCATCGACGCCAGATACGTTCCTACCGCTGCCAGACCGTAGTTAGCCTGCAGCCATGCGGCAATATACGGGGCAACGGAAGCGCCAAGAATCGACGAAACGTTATATGAGAATGATGCGCCCGTGTAGCGAACCTCGGTTGGGAACAGCTCCGGCAGCAACGCGCCCATCGGACCAAATGTCAGTCCCATCAGGCTTAAACCCAGCAGCAGGAAAGCGAACACCAGCGCCGGATTGCCAGATCCGAGCAGCGGTTTAAAGGCAAACAGCGCAAACAGAATGATAAGCGTGGTGATGATGAGCATGCTCTTGCGGCGACCAAACGCGTCGGCCAGCAGACCCGCCACAGGCACCATAACGCCAAAGCCAATTACCGCCATCATCAGCATCCACAACACTTCATTACGTGGCAGGCCAAGCCCTACAGGCGCGGCGGCTGTACTGAACGTCATCGAATAGACGGTCATGATATAGAACAGCGTATAGGTCGCCAGCATGATGAACGTGCCGAGGATCGTTACGCGAATATGCTTTGTCAGTAAGGTACCCAGCGGGATTTTCACCTGTTTTTTCGCCGCAGCGACTTTGGCGAAGACCGGGGACTCATGCAATGAAACGCGAACGTACAGGCCGATGATCACCAGTACCGCAGAGAAGATGAACGGTACGCGCCAGCCCCAGCTCATAAACTGTTCATCGGTCAGCAGCCAGGAGAGCAGCAGAAAAGTGCCGTTGGCGAAGAAAAAGCCGATAGGCGCGCCCAGTTGCGGGAATGATCCGTACAGCGCGCGTTTACGCGGCGGCGCGTTTTCCGTTGCCAGCAACGCCGCGCCGCCCCACTCACCGCCCAGACCTAAACCCTGACCAAAACGCGCCAGTGCCAGCAGCAACGGGGCGAAAATGCCGATAGTTTCATAGCCCGGCAGCAGGCCAATGACAACCGTTGAAATCCCCATGGTAAGCAGTGAAGCAACCAGCGTGACTTTACGGCCTACGCGATCGCCGAAATGGCCGAACACCGCGGAGCCGATTGGCCGGGCCACAAAAGCGATAGCGAAGGTGGCGAGGGACTGCAGCGTAGCCGCGGCCGGATCTCCCTGCGGGAAGAAAATATGGGGAAACACGATCACCGCGGCGGTCGCGTAGATATAGAAGTCGAAGAACTCAATGGCGGTACCAATGAGTGAGGCGACGACAACTTTATTGCGCGAGTTGACCGGGGTGTGTTCCTGTTCGTTGTCGAGTGTTGTGGCTGTTGCTTGCATAATATTTTCTTATTTTTGGCCGAACGAAAGGCCATATTACGCACAGCAAAAGCGATATTTCAATCTGTAACAAATCCTGCAATTGGTCAAAAAAAGAGCAAAAAGGGGATAATATTCAGGCTGAAGATTTCACTTCCATGAAATGCTTCACATAATTTAAAACTTGGATGATAAAACTGGTTTTTGGTTAAATAAAAGTTACGGGTTGGATTTATTCACTAAATCAGTAAGAACAGGCGGCATTATAATTGCTGGATGGCGCTGCGCTTATCCGGCCTACAAACTCACCCGTAGGCTGGATAAGACGCGTGCGTCGCCATCCGGCAATTCACAACTAATCCGGCGGTGGCTATTGCGTTTTCCCCGGCATCCGCGGGTCATCTTTGTATTCCGCCGTGGCTATCCAGGCGGCGCAAAACAGCGTCAGACGAGCGAAGAAGTAGAAGAACGCCATCAGTCCAAGCACGGAACCAAACGCCGCGCCTGACGGCGATTGCACCAGTGACGGCAGCATGTAGGTCATGATCATTTTGATAACTTCAAACCCCAGCGCCGCGATAAATGTGCCGCGAATGAGTGCTTTCTTACGTGGTCGGTGACGCGGCAGTCGCCAGAAAATCCAGAAGAAAAGCAAATAGTTGGCGAAAATAGAGATGGTCAGGCCGATCAGGCGCCAGGCGGGCTTCAGCCATTCGATGCCGTCGAGATATAGCGCAGAGATAATCATCTGCTGGGCGGAACCGGCGATAGAAGTAATGGACAGAGTAACAATCAGCGCAATCAACAAACCAATCAATGAAACAAAATCGCGCAGGTATTTAACCCAAATTTTTTCCTGATCCTGCGGCGTACGCTCCCAGACATCTCGCGACTGGGCACGAATCGCTTCGCGCAGATTGCCCATCCAGTTAATCCCGGAATAAAGGGCGATCCCAAGCCCGACCAGACCCACAGTGGTTCGCTGCTGAACGGCAGTGTTAATGGTGTTTTTTAACGTGGAGGCGAGCGTCGGGTCGCTGACGTTAAGCAGTATTTTGCTGAAGATATCCTGCAACAGCGTAGGGTGGGAGGCGAGAATAAAACCGGCGGCGGCAAATGACACCATCAGGATAGGGATCATCGACAGGAACGAGAAGTAAGTGATAGCGGCGCCAAACTGGTTTCCCATGCGGTCATTAAAACGCTCTGCGGCTCGAATCATATGGGCGATGACGGGCTGGCGTTGAATTTTATCGGCGAGGGTCAGGGCTGTTTGCAATGCCTGGTTGGTCGTACCGTTGGTTTCTGTTTTTTCACGCTCCTGGGTCTCAATTTTTGGGATCGGTGCGTGCTCAAGTTCCTGAATGGGGCGTTTTATCTCTTTTTCCTGCGTCATCAGGCCAGTATTCCTTGTTCTGTTCATTCTCAGGACAGTATAGCTTGTCAGTCCACATAATCTTTCATTACGCCGGTCAGCCATTCCATAAACAGATGAACCCGGCGGGAGAGGTTGCGGCGATGCGGATACAGCAGAGAAACCGGCATCGGCTCGGCACGATACTGCCCTAACACCTCGACCAGCGTACCGGCGCGCAGGGCGTCGCGTACGCCGACGCGTGGCACCTGAATAATGCCCAGGCCGGCAAGGCACGCTGCATGATAGGTTTCCGTACTGTTCACCGTCAGCATGCCGCCGGTTTTAACCCATTGAGTACCGTTGCCTGTCGCCACCTCGAAACCTTGCGCACGCGTTCCCAGGTTCACCGAGTAATGCACCACCGCATGCGAGGCTAAATCTTCCAGGCTTTCCGGATAGCCAAAGCGGGCCAGATATTCTGGGCTGGCGCAGTTAATCTGCGTGAGTTTACCCAGCGGACGGGCAATCAGCCCTGAATCTTTCAGCGTACCTACGCGTACGACGCAGTCGAAACCTTCGCGGATCAAGTCCACCAGGCGGTCGCTGCTGCTGAGTTCGAGTTCAAGTCCCGGATATTGATGCAAGAAGGCTGCCAGGCGGGGCATCACCAAATTTCTCGCGACGCCCACCGGCATATCCACGCGCAGCTTGCCGCTGATACTGGCCGAATCGTGATGGAATAGTCCATCCAGTTCATCCAGATTGCTTAGCAGATCTTTCGCGCGTTCATAATAGATCATGCCGTCTTGTGTGAGCTGGACGCGTCGGGTGGTGCGGTGCAACAACTGCGTGCCAAGATGATTTTCCAGGGCCTGGATTTGTCGCGATACGCTACCTTTAGGTAGTCCAAGGGTGTCCGCCGCACGCGAAAAACTCTCCAGTTCTGCGACGCGGATGAACAACTGCATTGCGTGAATTTTATCCATTCTCATGCCCTATTGTTGTTCTGTATGAAACAGTAATGCGCAATCAGCGATATTTATTGTTTTTCTACCACCTAATAAGCTTTGTCTCAATCTTCACTACACATGAAATGAGGTTTCTTATGACGCAACGTATCGCATTGGTGACCGGCGGTGGTCGTGGACTCGGTAAAAACGCGGCGCTTAAGCTGGCAAGCAAAGGAATCGGTCTCATCCTGACGTGGAACAGCAATGAAAAAGAAGCGCTGCAGGTTGTGGATGAAATTCGCCAATCTGGCGGTGAAGCAGCGGCATTACCGTTGAATGTCGGGGATATTTCAACATTCCCTCAGTTTATAAAACAAGTGCGGGAAACCTTACAGACCCAGTGGCAAAGCGACACCTTTGATTATTTATTGAACAATGCCGGGATTGGTATTAACGCGCCGTATCCCGCGTTCACCGAAGCGCAATTTGATCAACTTTTAAATATCCATTTTAAAGGTCCTTTTTTCCTGACGCAGAACCTTTTACCGCTGATGAACAGAGGCGGCAGGATCCTCAATGTTTCAACCGGACTCGCGCGCTTTGCGCTGCCGGGTTACAGCGCATACGCGGCTATGAAAGGGGCGATGGAAGTGTTAACCCGTTATCAGGCAAAAGAGCTGGGGGAGCGCGGAATTACGGCCAATATTATTGCCCCCGGCGCGATAGAAACCGATTTTAGCGGTGGAAATGTGCGGGATAACGCGCAACTGAATGCGTACATTGCTTCGCAAACAGCGTTGGGGCGCGTTGGTTTGCCGGATGATATCGGTGACGCGATTGCCGCGTTGCTCAGCGATGAGCTGGCGTGGATGACGGCGCAGCGTGTTGAGGTCTCCGGCGGAATGTTCCTGTAACCCGTCGTGTCTTATTCAGCCAGATATTGGCTGAATAAGCATTTAATGCGATTTTTTATTTTGTAACATATTTGAATGATGGTTGGCATTCCTTATTTTTCGACAAAAATATAGACTGCATATAATTAATATTAATTAATATACATGAGCGTCAAAATATAAGAATTTACTTAATATATTTCGTTGGTTTTGTTTCTTTGTGTGATTCTGTTGATTGAGCTGTAACTAATCATAATTTCTGCTTCTTTCTTCTACGACTATCGGTACAATGGCCCACCCGCCAAATGGTGACTTCTTATTTTACCCTATGGGTAATACCCTTCCGCGCGCTAAGGCTAATATCTTATTCAGACGGAGATAAATAATGCAGTTAATAATGTTTGACAGGCAGTCAATATTTATTCATGGAATGAATGTAAGTTTACAGCAACGTATTCCAGGAGTGGATGTTCAGGGTGTCAGTCAGACAGATGACCTGTGGCAGAAGCTGGAAGACAACCCTGATGCAATGGTAATGCTGGATGGCGATCTTGATGCTGAGTTCTGCCGCAGCTTGCTGCAACAGATCGCGCAACGCAATTCGGCGGTAAAAGTGCTGGTAACAGCAACGGATTGCCGGAAAAGATGGCTACAGGAGGTCACGCAATTAAACGTGCTGGCCATTGTTCCACGTGACTCTGACGCGGAAACCTTCACACTGGCGCTCAATAGTGTCGCGATGGGCATGATGTTTATCCCCAGAGACTGTATTACAGCGGCTGAGAGTAGCCGCCAAAATATAAGATCGCTCAGTGCGCGTCAGCGAGAAATTTTGACTATGCTGGCCGCGGGCGAGTCGAATAAACAAATTGGCCGACTGTTAAATATCAGTACCGGAACGGTAAAAGCCCATCTTGAGTCGCTTTACCAGCGTCTGGAGGTAAAAAATCGTACGCAGGCGGCAATGATGTTAAACGACGCTATTTAATTGACGTAAATTTCACAGTCAGAAAATTTCTGGCTGTGAAATAGCTTAAGGCCAAATTTCTGTCGCGTTAAATCGGGTCATTCCCACGCTGAATATCCACGCAATTAACGTCTCTTGTTGAAACCGATCTTTTATTTGCGGTTTTTTTTCATATAGTAACGCCTCACAGAGATGCAGATCGGCGAGCAGAAGTGCTTCTGCCTGCATTAGCGTAATCGGGGTATCAAAGGTTTCGTCTGCGGCAATTTCATGCCCGTAGCCTATCACCCAAATTCCATGTTTATCCTGATACTTTTCCAGCGACAGGCCTTGCCATTGCTTAATAAATGCGACACAGGCGGGTGTGAAGTGCGTTGAACGGAGCGGCATAATACTCTCTGAGTAAAGAGATATATTTTAAGAAATCCACTCCGTTACGCCAGTTGCCATGTAGCCAGTTTTTACAGCAAAACGCCTTATGGCATTGGCGGCTGATATTCACGTTTTAACAGGCCGAAAAGCCAGTCATCGCGCCAGGTTTGTTGTAGCCAGTAGCTTTCCCGCAGCGTACCTTCGTGAATGAACCCAATCTTTTCCAGTAGACGTCTTGAGGCTTCGTTTCCTGCGGTGACGCAGGCCGTCAGCCGGCGGAGTCCGCCGTGGGTAAATGCGTAATCGCAAACGGCATGCAGGGATTCAGTGCCATAACCTTTACCCTGTGCCTCGGGAGTAAGCAAAAAACCGACCTCGGCACATTCATTGTTTTCATGAATATATCCAGTCACCCCCAGCGGCGTTCCCGATGCCTTATCGCACAGCACCAGGCAAAGCCAGTGCGGGCTGCCGGGGGACCACTCTGGTAAGCGTGAATGAAAGGCTGCCTGTATCTCTTGTTCTGTGCGCGCATCAGCGACAAATCGCATCACATCAGCGTTCTGCTGTAACGTTAAAAAGAACGCCCAATCTTCAATATTCAATGTACGACAGATCAGGCGCGATGTTTTCAATACGGGCACGGACATATCTCCTGAATAATTTTCCATGATTGTGCGGAAGTCACTGTAAAACAGATTTATTTGCTATATGAATGTGTTTTAGTCTACGTCGATACACATCTGCTTTTATAGAAAATAACGACATACCATTGTGAGGCCGCACGTTTTGGGTCCTGTTAGGGAAGATAATGACCAATAGCGCATTACAAGCGACATGTACACCCTTTGAACGTTGTCTGGCGATCATCCGTCAGGCATCGGTAGAAATATTGCTGCTGTTAGGCGTGCATGTCGCAGAGGGTAAAGAGCCGCGATGGTTCCTTGAGCAGCTTGACCAGGCCAGATTGAATCTGGGCGGCTGGGGAGCTGTCGCCAGACGTTTGCAGATGAATGATGCGCAATTGAGCCAGTTCACTCTGCGGCTGCGTCATCTGCAGCAGAGCGTGCCGCAGTATGAAAATGGCCAGGACGTCAGTGAAAACCAGCTGATTTCTGCGCTACGCTTCGTGGCGTCTCTGGAACAATTGCGTCAGCAACAGCCCATCCTGAAGTATGAAACTGAGATTGAACGTGCAGAGCCGGAAGCACAGATCCACGCGCAGCGTCAGCTTCGTGCCATAGAATTAACGCTCAAATCGCTTATCGCACGGGTATGGCCGGATCAACATCCACTCAACAGCTTCCTGAAACAGCACTTCGGTGGGGAACGCCTGCGCCGTTGGTTAAAACTGGGTGACAGTCGGGATGCGCTGGACGGCATGATGTTTAGCGAACTGGCGCTTATGGTCGTGGATAAGAAATTGTTTGTACGCCACTTTACCCAGATTTTTAACGACACCTCGGTGCTGACGTTGTTTGTCGAACCACGTCTTACGTTGCGTATGTTTCTGGATGATTGCCGGCTGGCCCGCAACGGCGTCATCGCGCAGCAGCCGCTGACCTCAGTACAACTGATGTTGCTGGATTGTCAGTACCGACAGATTACTCACCCTGTACAACGGGCATTTGCAGAAAGGCGTACGCGTGTTAATCCCGCGTCATATCTGGAGTCTGATGAGACGACCGTCCGCCAGTTCTGGGAAATGGCAAAGCAAAAGGATGAGCAGGCGGGGGGCGACAAACAGGAAATCGCCGACAGTATTGATCCGCCGGAGAAGCGAGCAAAGCGCACCGCGGAGGAGCGTGAACAGCTGATTTCAGGCATGTTGTGGGTCGCGGTCGGCGTGATGGTGCTGGTGATTTCGCTGGGTGCGTTCTGGTTATTCACTTCGCCAGCGCCACAGGCGTCATCCGGACAATCCGTTGAAATTGTGCAGGAGGAACCGCGCCGCGATGCACCTTCCGCACGGGAATCTGTGACCCGAATGGGTATCACCTGGGATGCCTTTAACATGCGCGCGGCTATCGATCGCAACGATACCCGTGTGACGTCACTGTTCCTGCAGGGCGGGATGGACTGGAAGCTGGCGTGGACGGAGCAAGCATTCTCTGCGGGCAATACCGAGGTGTTGAGACTGCTGCTGCGTTATCCTGCGCAGATGAACGAGAGCAAACCTTGCAGACAGTTTATGAGTACGCTCAGTCATGCCATGTCGAATGGGGCGTCACTCACTTCCTTGCACAAAAGCTACCTGCAAAGTTTTTGTTCGGTTCCGGCGGTTATCGCACGTCAACAGTATGATCTTGAGCAGGCTCAGCTGCGCGCTCGTGCAGAACCCAGCCCGGAGAACAAGAAGTGGCAAAAAATTCATTCAGAACTCTACGATGCGATTAACTAACGGCCTGAGGAGTCAGGCCGCCAGCGGCTAAGGTTCGCCATACAGCCCGATGAGTCGGCGCACCACGCCGTTTGTCCAGCCAAAGCCGTCCTGCAGCGGGTATTCCCCGCCGCCGCCTTCGCGCGGCATGCCGTCGGCAATATGGTATTTTTCGATAAGCTTGTGGTGTTCCTGGTAAAAGAGATTCACCGTTTTCAACCAGTTACGGGCAATTTCATCCCCGAGATGGTCGTCGCCATACAATTTGAAACCTTGAATAGCCATCCATTGCAGCGGCGCCCAGCCGTTGGGTTTATCCCACTGCTCACCGGTTTCATGTTCTGTGGCTAAAATACCCCCTGGCGTTAGCAGGCGGCTGCGTACCGCATTGGCCAGCCGGTCGGCTTGTTCATGCGTTGCCATGCCGACATACAGCGGTACGATACTGGCGGCAGAGAAGAGGGCCATTTGTTCACGTCGCCAGTCATAATCGCGATAGCAGCCGTTTTCATCATCCCATAAGTAGCGATTCACCGCATCGCGGCGGTCATTGGCTTTCTGGCGAAACAGCGCTTCAGCTTCTTTGTCACCTTTCAGCGCCGAAATATTGGCGATGGCGCTCTCCAGCTTGTAGAGGAACGCGTTCAGGTCAATTGGGATGAATTGTGTCGTGCGTATGCTGGCAAGGCGGCCTGCATCGCGTAGCCAGCGTGAGGAGTAATCCCATCCCGATGCCGCGCCTGCACGCAAATCGCGATACACCTCATTGGGCGGTCGACCTGAATGCTTGGCGGTCTCGACGTCTTCAAGCCACGATTCATCGCGCGGCGTATCACGATCGTCCCAATAGCGGTTGAGCAAGGATCCGTCCGACATTCTGATTACGTGGCGGTAGGCCTGGTTGAGCACCAGCGAATCGGCGCCATCCATCCAGAACGCGTACTCCATTTTTAGATGATCAAGATAACGGCGCGCGCCACGTACGCCATCCTCTTCAAACAGTTCCACCATCAGCGCAAAGACCGGCGGCTGCGAGCGGCTCAGGTAGTACGTTCGATTACCGTTTGGGATGTGACCATAATTTTCGATCATCCAGGCAAAGTTATCCGCCATACATTTCAGCAGATCTTCGCGACCGCTCTCCGCCAGACCCAGCATGGTGAAATAGGAATCCCAGTAGTAGGTTTCGCTAAAACGTCCGCCAGGCACAATATATGACTGCGGTAACGGCAGCAGCGAGGACCAGGGAATGTGGTCCTGCGGTTCGCGCGTCAGCACTGGCCACAATTGATCGATATGCTCTTTCAGCGAATTTGCCGGGTCAGAAACGTATTCGCTGGAGGGCGTTTCCGGGAGCCAGAAATGGTTCTCAACAAAGCGCTTCAGGTCAAAGTCCCGATGGCGTTTGACCTTGCGATAACGGATCAAAATATCCAGCGGATCCATTTTGGGCGCACAGTCGGGGAAGGTTTTGCTATCGGCAAACAGTTTCGACGACTGGACATGTTCGAACAGCTCAAGGTAACGATCGGCCGGGGTTAACGCATCTGAGGCGGGCAGCCCTTCAATCATCTCCGGCTCAGGCTCTGCCTCAATCATTTCATCCAGCTTTAACTCGCACGGATCCATTTCATAAAGCAGATCGATGTCGATCGTCAGTTCTTCAGAAGGGGCGTGGGGTAGTTTCTGGTTGAGCATAATGAGAAAGACCTCCGATGGACGGTGAAATAGTAAGGCTGTTGCCCGGTCGTCAGTTAAGCGTAGACATTCGCTTCGGTATTGGCTGAGTAAAGCGTGCGGTTGATCACGTTTTAGTGTTGAGCATTATTTAAAAAATTAAACTATCCCAATGATAATAATGAATAATTCAGAATCGTGCGCGACCTGAAGATATTCCATTTTCAGAACATTCGATTGCAACGAGGTGTGAACGAAACCTGCTAATGGCTTAACGCTATAATAGGCGCAGGCTATTCTATTGATAGTTCTCCTCCATGTAATTGCTTGATACTTATCAAAATAGTAATCCCCTCATTTCCTATGATGGTCAAGTCTGACAAAGACTGTGCATTAATTATTCTAATTTTTCTGGGTCACAATAACTCACAACGGTGAGGGTAAAATAATGAAAATCATTACCCGTCTTACCGCGATTGCCATAGCTGGCATCGTGATTTGTTATTTTGGATTATCCGGTTATGTGTGGTATCACGATAATCAACGGAGCAAACAGGCTGATGTTCAGGCCTCTTCGCTGGAAGCAAATAATAAAGTTTTAGGATTCTTGCGCGAAAAAGGATGTGATTATTGTCACACCCCTTCGGCTGAATTACCTTTCTATTCTCCTTTTCCTGTCGCTAAGCAGTTGATGAATTACGACATTCAACTGGGATATAAATCCTTCAATCTTGAGGCCGTTCGTGCGGCGCTGGTCGCGGATAAACCCGTTCGCAAAGCGACCTGAATAAAATTGAATGGGTGATGCAGTACGAAACCATGCCGCCGACGCGTTATACCGCGCTGCACTGGGCCGGTAAGGTGAGCGATGCGGAGCGCGAAGACATTTTGGGCTGGGTCGCCAAACAGCGTGAGCAGTATTACGCCAGTAAAGATACCGCCGCGCAGCATCGTAATGAACCCGTACAGCCAATACCAGAAAGCATTCCGACTGATGCCCGGAAGGTGGCGCTTGGCTTTACGCTTTATCACGATCCGCGTATTTCCGGCGACAGCACGATCTCTTGCGCGCACTGTCATGCCCTGAATGCGGGTGGTGTGGATGGCCGTAAAACGTCAATTGGCGTAGGCGGAGCGGTCGGGCCGATCAACGCGCCAACGGTATTTAACTCAGTCTTTAACGTGGAACAGTTCTGGGATGGCCGTGCGCCGACATTACAGGCGCAGGCCGGTGGTCCGCCGTTGAACCCGATTGAAATGGCATCTAAATCCTGGGATGAAATTATCCAGAAGCTGGATAAAGATCCGCTCTTGAAGCAAGAATTTATTGCGGTTTATCCACAGGGATTCAGCGGAGATAATATTACCGATGCGATTGCTGAATTTGAGAAAACGCTGATCACGCCAAATTCACCGTTTGATAAGTGGTTACGTGGTGATGAGGAGGCGTTAACGGCTCAGCAAAAACATGGCTATCAGTTGTTTAAGGAAAATAAGTGCGCGACCTGTCATGGCGGTATTATTTTAGGCGGACGCTCATTTGAACCATTAGGTTTGAAAAAGGACTTTAATTTCGGCGAAGTCACTGCCGCAGATATTGGCCGGATGAACGTTACCAATGAACTACGTGACAAGCTACGTCAGAAAGTCCCTGGATTACGTAACGTTGCGCTGACTGCGCCTTATTTCCATCGCGGTGATGTGCCTACGCTCGATGGTGCGGTCAAACTGATGCTGCGTTATCAGGTGGGTAAGGAACTGCCGCAGGAAGATATCGACGATATCGTGGCGTTCCTCGAAAGTTTGAACGGGATTTATACGCCGTATATGCAGAACCATCAGTAATTTCAATATGATAAATCGGCCACCAGATTGATTTTGTGGCCGATTTTCTTTTTTATGCCAGCAAATGTCAGGTAAATAGTTATAATACATGTCATGGTATTCTAATAATACAAACGGATACAAATGATGGAGCAACCTGACAGCAATAGCGCAAAACCTCTCTATAAACAGCTTGAGGCATCCTTGAAAGAGGCGATTTTGCGCGGTGAATACAAGCCCGGTCAGCAGATCCCCACAGAAAATGAACTCAGTAGCCAGTGGCAGGTTAGTCGTGTAACGGTGCGTAAAGCTCTGGATGCTCTAACGCGTGAAAATCTTCTGACGCGTGTTTCTGGCAAGGGAACGTTTGTCAGCAATGAAAAATTTCAGCGCAGCATGACCGGGATTATGAGCTTTAGCGAGTTGTGTCAGTCCCAGGGGCGGCGGCCTGGCTCCCGGACTATCAAATCGGTTTTTGAATCGGTGGATAACGAGACCAGCGCCTCGCTGGGAATGGCTGAAAAAGAGAAAGCGGTAGTCATTGAACGTATTCGTTATGCTGACGATATTCCCGTTTCGCTGGAAACCATCCAGTTACCTCCTCGTTTTGCCTTTCTGCTGCAAGAGGACCTCAATAATCATTCGTTATACGCTTGCTTACGTGAAAAATATGGGCTGTGGTTTACCCATTCGCGCAAAATGATTGAGCTAGTGTATGCAAGCTTTGAGGTTGCTCACTATCTTGGGGTGAGTGAAAATTATCCTCTGATTTTAATTAAGAGTGAAATGATTGATAACAAAGGAGAATTATCTTGTGTGTCCCGTCAGTTGATCGTTGGCGACAAGATTCGATTCACCGTATAGGTCCTCCTCTTACATCTTTGATACTGGCTAAAATCGGGATCCGTGTCGCGGATCCCGATTTTTTATGGTTCTTACGTTGATCAAATGTCTTTAAATGTATTATAAAAACACCAATACATTAAGAGTCATTTTGTAGGCGATATCCGCCTGTATGATTGATTGAACCAGAGGGAACCATAATGAGCATTAAAGAAATTGTGAACGATATTGTGGCCAGCCAGGCGGAAAAAGGGGGGACTAAACATGTTTACTATGTTGCCTGTGGTGGGTCTTATGCCGCGTTCTACCCGGCAAAAGCATTCTTAGAAAAAGAGTCAAAAACGCTGAGCGTGGGCCTTTACAACAGTGGGGAATTTATCAGTAACCCGCCTGTTGCGCTGGGTGAAAATGCCGTCGTTGTTGTTGCTTCGCATAAAGGCAATACCCCTGAAACCACGAAGGCGGCAGAAATTGCACGCCTGCATGGCGCGACCGTTATTGGGCTTACCTGGGTTATGGATTCACCTTTGGTTGCGCATTGTGATTATGTTGAGACCTATACCTTCGGCGAGGGAAAAGATGTCGCTGAAGAGAAGACGATACAATGTTTGCTTACCGCGGTAGAGCTTCTTCAGCAAACAGAAGGCTATGTTCACTATGACGATTTCCTGGATGGCGTCAGTAAAATTAACCGTATTGTATATCGTGCTTGCGAGCATGTGGCTGAACGGGCACAAGCATTTGCTCAAGAATATAAAGACGATAAAGTTATTTATACTGTTGCCAGTGGGGCGGGCTATGGCGCGTCATATTTACAAAGTATCTGCATATTTATGGAAATGCAGTGGATTCATTCAGCCTGTATTCACAGCGGTGAATTCTTCCACGGACCGTTCGAAATTACGGATGCTAATACACCATTTTTCGTACAGCTTTCTGAAGGTAGTACCCGCCCGGTCGATGAGCGTGCATTAGATTTTCTGAAAAAATATGGTCAGCGAATTGAAGTGATAGACGCGAAAGAGTTAGGGTTGTCGACTATCAAAACTACGGTTATTGATTACTTTAACCATTCTCTTTTCAATAATGTTTACCCTGTCTACAACCGAGCGCTTGCTGAAGCTCGCCAGCATCCGCTCACTACACGTCGCTATATGTGGAAAGTAGCATACTGATTACTAAAGGATTAAGGTAAAAGCAGGGACGCTTTTTAAGATTTTATAGAGCAGGGTATTATTATGAGTATTCGCGTAATAGGTATAGGTGACAATGTCGTCGATAAATACCTTCATTCTGGAATGATGTATCCAGGTGGCAATGCCTTAAATTTTTCTGTCTACGCAAAGCAAGCCGGTGCTTCAAGCGCCTTCATGGGGGCGTTTGGGAATGATGACGCGGCAAAACATATACAAGATGTATTGCATAAGTTACAGATAGATATTACCCATAGTCGGCATTATGAGGGGGAGAACGGTTACGCCTGTATTCGCCTCAATAATGGCGATCGTGAGTTTGTCACCAGTAATAAAAATGGTGTTTTACGCGAACATCCCTTCATGCTGACGGTGGATGATCTGCGATACATAGCCAGTTTTGACTTAGTTCACACCAGTATTAATGGTTATCTGGAAAGTGAGCTGGAAAAAATAAAACAGAAAAATATCATGATATCATTCGATTTTTCTGGACGTGGCACCGATGATTATTTCGCAAGAGTATGCCCATGGGTAGATTATGGCTTCATTTCCTGTAGTGGCATCTCACCAGATGAAACCAAAGAAAAAATAAATAAGCTTTACCAATACGGTTGTCGACATATTATTGCAACCTGCGGGCATGAACGTGTTTATTATTTTTCCGCTGGTGGTTTTCTTGACTGGACGCCGAAATATATTGAGCCAGTAGATACCCTGGGGGCAGGTGATGCTTTTTTAACCGGATTTATGCTCTCCATTATCCAATCAGGTACAGCTGAGCCCGATCGAGAAAGGGTGCTGTGCGCCATGCAGGCTGGTGGTAAATCTGCAGCGAATGTTTTGTCTGATTACGGTGCATTCGGTTTTGGTAAACCGTATTAACCCTGTTAACGCTGTTCCACTCATGTAACCCAACATTCACTCCAGATAAGCCAGGAGGAAGTATGTTTTGGACGGAATTGTGTTTTATTCTTTTAGCCTTAATGGTTGGCGCCAGGATTGGCGGTGTGTTTTTAGGCATGGTCGGTGGACTCGGTGTTGGCGTCATGGTATTTGTTTTTGGCCTGACCCCATCAACGCCACCGATTGACGTTATTCTTATTATTCTTTCGGTTGTTTTAGCTGCCTCGTCATTACAAGCCGCCGGTGGTCTGGATTTACTGGTTAAACTGGCAGAGAAAATTCTGCGCCGTCATCCTCGTTATATTACGCTGCTGGCGCCTTTTATTTGCTATATCTTCACTTTTATGTCCGGAACGGGGCATGTTGTTTATAGTTTATTACCGGTTATTTCTGAAGTCGCTCGTGATTCGGGGATCCGTCCTGAGCGGCCATTATCCATTTCTGTTATTGCATCGCAGCAGGCTATCACAGCCAGTCCAATATCGGCGGCGATGGCGGCAATGATTGGTTTAATGGCCCCATTAGGGATATCCATTTCTACAATTATGATGATCTGTGTTCCCGCTACGTTAGTGGGTGTCGCGATGGGGGCCTTAGCGACCTTTAATAAAGGCAAAGAGCTAAAAGATGATCCAGAGTATCAACGCAGGCTTGCGGAGGGTTTAATAAAGCCTGCTCAGAAACAACACGATAAAACTGAAGTTACCTTTCGCGCTAAGCTCTCTGTCGTACTGTTTTTGATGAGTGCCGTGGTGATTGTGCTCTTAGGGATTATTCCTCAATTACGACCGGTAGTGGAAACGGCAAAAGGGCTGCAACCGTTATCGATGTCGGCAGCGATCCAGATAACAATGCTCTCTTTTGCCTGTCTGATAGTCTTGATATGCCGACCTCCGGTGGACCAAATTATCAGCGGGACTGTGTTTCGCGCGGGGGCACTGGCGATTGTCTGCGCCTTTGGCCTTGCCTGGATGAGCGAAACCTTTGTCAATGGGCATATTGATCTGATTAAGGCAGAGGTTCAGACGCTATTACAGCAACATACTTGGTTAATTGCCATCATGATGTTTTTTGTCTCTGCGATGGTCAGTAGCCAGGCGGCAACAACGCTCATTCTTCTACCATTGGGGCTGGCATTAGGCTTACCTGCATATGCGCTCATTGGTGCATGGCCTGCGGTGAATGGATATTTCTTCATTCCGGTGGCGGGTCAATGTCTGGCTGCGCTCGCTTTTGATGACACGGGAACTACGCGCATAGGCAAATATGTATTTAACCATAGTTTTATGCGGCCTGGTTTAGTGAATGTTATTGTTGCAGTCGTCGTTGGCCTTATTATCGGGAAAATAATCCTGGCTTGATTTTTTTGAAGCATATCCTGTATCCCTAATTAATTAAATTCAGAGGATGAAAATGAATATTAAAATATTCATCGCGGCGGCGATGTTATTTATCAGTTCAAACGTTTTTAGTGCGATAACGCAACCTCACATAATAATTCTGGCGACGGGAGGAACCATCGCTGGTACCGCTGAAAGTAACACCCAAACATCGGGATATAAATCTGGTGAGATAGGTGTTCAGACATTAATTAAAGCGGTGCCTGAAATTAATAAGATTGCCAGTGTTGATGGTCAGCAAATATCTAATATCGGCAGCGAAAACATGACCAGTGACATTATTTTAAAGCTATCTCAGCAGGTGAATGCGCTGCTCGCGCGTGATGACGTTGACGGTATCGTTATTACCCACGGAACCGACACGCTTGATGAAACGGCCTACTTTCTCAATCTGACGGTTAATAGCGATAAACCCGTGGTGTTCACTGCGGCGATGAGACCCGCGACGGCCATTAGCGCAGACGGTGCAATGAATCTGCTGGAAGCGGTCACGGTGGCCGCCGATCCGAATGCAAGGGGTCGGGGGGTTATGGTGGTTTTAAATGATCGCATAGGTTCTGCAAGGTTTGTGACCAAGACAAACGCGACCACGCTGGATACCTTCAAAGCCCCTGAGCAGGGGTATTTAGGGGTTATCGTCAATGGCAAACCAGAGTTTGAAACTCGCATTGAAAAGACGCATACCCTGCGTTCCGTTTTTGATGTAAGAAATCTTAAAAAGCTGCCGCAGGTAGCGATTATTTATGGTTACCAGGACGATCCTGAATATATGTATGATGCTGCAATTGCGCATCATGTAGATGGGATTGTCTATGCCGGAACCGGTGCCGGGTCGGTTTCTGTCAGAAGTGAAGCTGGAATTAAAAAAGCAGAGAAAGCGGGAATCATTGTGGTGCGTGCATCCCGAACGGGTAACGGCATTGTTCCACAGGATAAAGGGCAGCCGGGATTGGTGTCTGATTCATTAAATCCTGCGAAAGCCCGGGTTTTGCTGATGACAGCCCTGACAAAAACGAAAAATCCTGAGCTCATTCAGCATTATTTTAATACCTACTAAGATCGGTTGTTTAACGCGCTCGTTTGTATGCAAAATGGGCGCGTTTCCTCCCATCCGGATATTTTGTTACCTCTGCTCGCCCACGAATATTTCCCACAATTCTTCTACCGCTCTGGACATTCTGCCCGCAGGCCGAAACAGTCGGATATCAATGGGTATCCATAATCCGCTCTTCTGTGGGGCCGCCGCGGCAATCGTCCCGGCCTGAACATCCGGAGCCGCCAGACTTTCCGGCAGCCAGGCAATGCCGTCCCCGGCTTTGACCATCGCCAGCAGCGTGGCGGCCAGATCGGCGGTGAAGGCGATGTCCATACCGCGTCGGGCATGATTCACCGGTGACGTGTTCGAGAGGATCCTCCCCAGACCGGATTCTGCAGAGAAGGAGAGGAACGGAAATTTTTTGCCCCCCGTAGCCTGCCAGAGCGGCTGATGAGAGCCGGGATCACATTTGGAGTAGGGTAATAACGTTTCTTGTCCAAGGCGAACGCTGAGATATTTCGTCTGATCAAGATTGATGTGCATGTGAGGGTGGTAATAACACAGCAGAAACTGCGCATCCCCATTTTCAATCATCCTTTCACAGGCGCTGAGCGTGTCTGACAGCAGGCGAAATGAGCCGAAACGGGCGATTTTTTCGTTATTACGCATCAGCGCCGGAAAAAATGAGAACGACAGGGAGTGCGTTGCGGAGAAAATAACATCCGGTCGTGTATTTCCCGCCGCTTCAATGGTTTCATTTCTCAGGGTATATAGCGCCCGGATCAGTTCGGGCACTTGAGCGACGAAAACTTCCCCGGCACGAGTCAGGCTAACGCCACGGCGATTACGCTCAAAAATCGGCGTTCCCAGCCACTCTTCCAGCGAGACAATGCGCCGACTGAATGCGGGCTGCGTCACATATCGGGAAGCGGCTGCGCGGGAGAAATTGAGTGACTGCGCCAGCGCAACGCAGTCTTCAAACCAGGTGAGTTCCAGGTGATGCCGATTTTGCATTACAGCCAGCCTCTTTGGCATTAGATCAGTAAATGAGCACTGCTTAAGATGGAGAAATACAGGACGATGGCGTCCTTAAATGCTGCCTGGATGCATTATGCCAATAATAAACCGGCATGAGTTATCAATTTTTACAGGCGTGTAAGTGCGAGCATAACTGACTAAGAACCCGCCGGAGAAAACATGCGTATCCTCGATGTTGTAGAAATTACCAAACCCATCGCTTCCCCTATTCGTAACGCCTATATCGATTTCAGCAAGATGACGACCAGTCTGGTGGCCGTTGTGACTGACGTTGAGATAGAGGGTCGTCGCGTGGTGGGATACGGATTTAACTCTAATGGTCGTTACGGCCAGGGGGGATTGATCCGCGAACGCTTCCGTAACCGAATTCTGGATGCTGATCCGGAAAGTCTGCTGAATGCCGCAGGCGATAACCTGGATCCGCATAAAATCTGGGACGTCATGATGAGTAATGAAAAGCCGGGGGGCCATGGTGAGCGCTCGGTGGCTGTGGGTACGCTGGATATGGCTATCTGGGATGCCGTTGCCAAAATTGCCAACAAGCCGTTGTTCCGTCTGCTGGCTGAGATGAAGGGCGTTGAGGCGAATCCACGCGTCTTTGTCTACGCGGCGGGGGGTTACTATTATCCGGGTAAAGACCTGAGCGCGCTGCGTCAGGAAATGCGAGGCTACCTGAACCGCGGCTACAACGTAGTTAAAATGAAAATCGGCGGCGCATCGTTGGAAGAGGACCGTCGCCGTATCGAAGCGGTATTGACTGAAATTGGCGACGAAGCGCGTCTTGCCGTCGATGCCAATGGCCGCTTTGATCTGGAAACCGGTATTGCCTACGCCAAAATGCTACGGGATTATCCATTGTTCTGGTACGAAGAAGCTGGCGACCCGCTGGATTATTCTCTCCAGGCCGCGCTATCAGAATTTTACCCAGGCCCGATGGCGACCGGTGAAAACCTCTTTTCTCATCAGGATGCGCGCAACCTGCTGCGCTACGGCGGCATGCGCCCGGATCGCGACTACCTGCAATTTGACTGTGCGCTTTCCTACGGTCTGGTCGAATATCTGCGTACCCTAGACGTGCTGGCGCAGTTTGGCTGGTCCCCATCACGCTGCATACCGCATGGCGGTCACCAGATGTCGCTGAACATTGCGGCGGGTCTTGGCCTCGGTGGGAATGAAAGTTATCCGGATTTGTTTCAGCCGTACGGCGGTTTCCCGGATTCAGTTAAGGTGGAAGAGGGGCATATCGTCATGCCAGAACTGCCGGGCATCGGTTTTGAAGGGAAATCTGATCTGATTAAAGAGATGCGTGCGTTGGCCGAATAGCGCGGGCGGAGGTGACATAACACCCCTCCGGTTGCCGGAGGGGCGTTACTTGAGCGTGTAGTGAATAGCGTCTACACCTGTGCAATTAGCGCATAGTACTGCGATAGTCTGTCCATTTTTAATTAACATGGGGCTATTTAAGAACCAATTTAATCACACCGCTCGCTTCAGCAATGACGAGGCTTACGTTTAGCGAGCAGCGTTCTTTTATATGATTTCAATTACATATTCTGGTCTGGCTGATTCATAGCTTTAAGATAGTGCTCATATAATGAAATAAAGATGTTATCAATCAGTATCAGCATAGAAAAGTAAATGAAGTAATTTTCATATTGATAATTTTCGTTTAACAAAGTCTTTAAAGTTGGAAGGTTTTGTTGATATGAAAGAGTGTTATGAGCGACTCTATTTCGGTGTTTATATAAATATTCGTACATATCGACAAGATCTTTTTCAATATTCTTTTCAATATTTTTTTTATTTACAAAAAGATTTTCTTTGTTAGCGAAATATTTTTCACTAATATTGGACCAAAGAGATTTGTATTCAAGGTAAGATTTTTTAGCCCAAATTAATAAGTTTGTGTTTTCAAAAGAACTTATTATTGCATGATTGGTGTTTTGTAATATTAGACTATTATCTATCAAGCCGCTTTCGAATCTTAATTCACTGTGCTTTTCTATTTGTTTAACTAGATCTTTGTAAATTTCTTTCTTTTCTTGATAATTTGAGCATTCGCCAAAAGGATTCAAATTGAATCTTTGATATCTATATTCATAATCATTTGTGGCAAGTTCCCAGCAGATGCATTTCATTTTTTGTTCTTGAGCACCTGTCATCTTAAGTAAAGCTGACTGCATTACATAATCACATAGCGGATAGGTTTCTACACCTGAACCTATACCAATACATGCAGAGGTTACATCTACGAGGATATCTTTTATAGGGGATAATATAAATTTATTATGATTCATTGATTGTATGCACCCCATAGATAGCAATAGAATCTGATATTCTCTTTCTAAGATGACCTAAGTTGTTAGGGCTTTTTAAATGAGAATTGTCCATCTTATATTCGGCTATTTTATTTTCCAACTTTTCAAGTATATTCTCCTTTTGTGATGTATCAATCTGTTTCTTTTCGAAAAGAATGTGATAGATAATACCAAAAAGGTAAGTATCCAGTTCAATAATGGATGTGTATTTTTTCAGTAAATCCATCTCAGTCAACGTTTTTTCTAGATTATCTAAGTGAACTTTATATTTTTTATCTGGAAAAACACTCAAGAAACTTCCAAATATATCGGAATTCTTCCCACTTATTGCAAAGAAAATATATTCTTCGTATAGCTTCTCCATTTTCTGCTTGTAGCCACGAGCTATCTTCCAACTATCTCCATCAATATAATATTGTGATAATAGTGCTAGATATCGAATGAAGTCGGCTTTTGATTCACTACTAACAAGCTTAATTATAATTTTTTTAGAAAAATCAGGATCAAATAACCCAACCAATTCTTGGTCTAGAAAGTATAAAGAAGCTCTACTTTCTTGTGGTAATAACGGTTCACCTTGAATATTTATGTTTCTAAATACTGATGAGTAATATTTTTGTTGTGTTTTTTCATCCGATGTTTGAGGAACTAAGTATGAAAACCCAAGGAAATTACTATCTAAGAACTCATCAGTTATGTTCAGATTAGTGTGTTTATAGTTTCCTGGCTGAATGTTACTTAAAATCTCTACTTTGCTTGTTCCCTTTTCAACTAAACTTTTGAAGTTCCACTCTAAAATGTTGTCATAAAGTTCATCGTTATTGTCATCATCGTTATCGTTGGCAAAAGAATCAACTTTTAATTTATAATTTGCGGCATCAGGATAGAGACCTAAATATGCAAGTAAAATACTTGTTACCCTCTGTTGGCCATCTAATAGTAAGTTTTCATTACTGTCTCCAAATTTGAAGGCGCCAATAGTTACAGGAGGAACAAACTGCTTGTTTTTAAATGTTTCAATGAGCGTTTCGACCTTCTTCTCATTCCAAACGAAATAACGTTGATAGTCAGGTAAAACAATATTTTTCTTTAACACTAAGTCAATCCAGTGACGTAGTGAGTATTCTCCGTAATATACTCTATTTTCCATTTTCACTAACTCCAAGTTTTTCAATGATTTTCTAATCTTTCCCTGTAATGGTCAACTAAAATTGATCACTTCTTTGGAGTGCTGGAAACTCGCTTTGATATTATCTAACAGTATGATTTAGTGAATGTTTTGTTTCTTGTGATCATCGCCATTATGACTGGTGACAAGGGAAGATAAGGTGTTCAGGCACACGAAGATGCCAACCAAAGCTGGTTTAAGCAATATGACGAAATCAGAGCTTAAATTTGCCAAAGAGAAAGATATCTTCTTGGCTACCAGCACTACTGAATCTCGTTATCGATGAGCTTGTGCTAGTGAGATTTGGGGCATAAACGCGTTAGAAGAGGCAGTATATCGATGAGTCGATAAATAAAGGCCAGGGAACGATGCTCTGGCCTCTCAGCTTTTCTACAGTACGAACGCGTGTAGGTGGGTTTTCGACATTAACCCCTCATGGTGACGAATTCTTCTGCCGCCGTTGGGTGAATCGCAACGGTGTTATCGAAGTCTTTCTTCGTCGCGCCCATTTTCAGCGCCACCGCGAAGCCTTGCAGCATTTCGTCCATGCCAAAACCGATGCCATGAATACCAACAATCTTCTCTTCCGGACCCACGCAAACCAGCTTCATGCGGCATGGCTGGCGGTGTGAAGTCACGGCAGTGTACATCGCGGTAAACGAGGATTTATACACTTTCACCTGGTCATCGCCGTGCTGTTCGCGAGCCTGCTGCTCGGTTAAGCCCACGGTGCCAATTGGCGGGTGGCTGAAGACCACGGTCGGGATGTTGTTGTAGTCCAGATGCTCGTTCGGTTTGTTATTAAACAGACGCTCGGACAGGCGACGGCCCGCGGCAACGGCAACCGGCGTCAGCTCAACAGCACCGGTGTTATCGCCAACGGCATAAATCCCCGGCACGCTGGTGTTCTGGTATTTATCAACGACGATGTAGCCTTTTTCGTTGGTTTTCACGCCAGTAACGGCCAGGTTAAAGTTATCCGTGGCTGGTTCACGACCGATCGCCCAAATCAGGCAATCCACCGTTTCGCTACGGCCATCTTCCAGTTGCAGGGTCAGACTGCCGTCGGCGTTTTTAATGACCGCTTGCGGAATTGCGTGAGTATGCAGAGTCGGACCTTCGGTGTTCATCACCTCGACCAGCGTCTCGACGATCATCGGATCGAAGCTGCGCAGCGGCGCGTGTTTACGCACGAACAGGTGAGTTTCTGCGCCCAGGCCGTTAATCACGCCCGCCAGTTCAACGGCGATATAACCTGCGCCAACAACGGCTACACGTTTTGGCAGCGCTGGCAGCTCAAAGAAGCCATCGGAGTCGATACCGTATTCCACGCCTGGAATGTTCGGATGGCTCGGGCGCCCGCCGGTAGCGATCAAAATATGATCGGCAGTAATGGTTTCACCGTTCACTTCAATGGTTTTGGCATCAACGAAGCGGGCAAAGCCTTTAATCACATCAACGTTATTTTTACCCAGCACGTTGTCGTACGAGGTATGAATGCGATCGATATAGGCGGTACGGCTGGCGATCAGTTTATCCCAGTCGAACTTATTAATGGTGGTATCGAAACCGTAATCCGGGCCGTACATATGAATCGCTTCACGGATTTGTGCGGCATGCCACATCACTTTCTTCGGTACGCAGCCAACATTAACGCAGGTGCCGCCTAGCTCTTTGGCTTCAATCAGTGCGCATTTCTGGCCGTACATTGCCGCACGGTTAATGGAGGCAATACCGCCGCTGCCGCCGCCAATAGCGATGTAATCATAGTGCTTGGTCATGACCGCTCCTTCATGTTCATTGTAGGGCGGAGAAGCGTTACGCCATCCGCCAAAATATTCGCGATTGTATACCTGAAATTAAAAGGTTCCACCGATGGCTGCGATTACTCCGGCACGATCCAGCTTACGGAAGTGTGGCCGGTTCCTGCGGGAACTAGCTTGCTATGTAGCCACGGCAGGACGTTGTTCATCTGCTGCTCCAGCTTCCACGGCGGGTTAATCACAATCATGCCGGACGCCGTCATGCCGCGCTGATCGCTGTCCGGGCGCACCGCCAGCTCAATTTGCAGAATTTTGCGGATACCGGTGTCTTCCAGATCGTGGATCATGCGCTTGATTTGCTGGCGCAGGACCACCGGATACCACAGCGCATAGGTGCCCGTTGCGAAGCGTTTGTAGCCTTCATTAATGCCGGTCACTACCGCCTGGTAGTCGGTTTTGATTTCGTATGGCGGATCGATAAGGATCAGCCCGCGGCGGGAAACCGGCGGTAATTTTGCTTTTAGCTGTTGATAACCGTCAGCCTTGGCCACACGTGCGCGTTCATCTTTCTGAAATTCGCCGCGCAGCAAAGGAAAGTCGCTTGGGTGCAGCTCGGTTAATTGCAGGCTGTCCTGTTCGCGCAGCAACTGACGAGCAATTAACGGAGAGCCCGGGTAGTAGCGCAACTGGCCGCTACGGTTGAAATGCTGCACCACGGAAATATAGGGTTCAAGTTCGGCAGGCAAATCGTCCTGCTGCCAGATACGGGCGATACCTTCCAGGTATTCACCGGTACGTTCGGCATGCTCACTGCTCAACTGATAACGGCCAGCGCCAGCGTGGGTGTCCAGATAGAGAAACGGTTTTTCTTTCTCTTTGAGTGATTCAATGATCAGGCTCTGAACGGTGTGTTTAAGGACGTCGGCGTGGTTGCCTGCGTGATAACTGTGGCGATAACTGAGCATGGGTAATGAAATTCCGCTGAAATGACGATTTGCCACAGTTTACAGCAGATCGGCACAGATTACCCGTAGGCCCGGTAAGCGCAGCGCCACCGGGCGTCTTTCCGTCACGGTTAGCATTGAAATCCTCTACACTTAACCCCATTGTACAAATTAATATGCACAGCGCCGGATACGCGCTTCATTCACTCTTTTCAACAGGACCGCGCTAATGACCAATCCATTGCTGACTCCCTTCGAACTGCCGCCATTTTCTAAAATTCAGCCCGAACATGTTGTGCCTGCCGTTACTAAGGCGCTGAACGATTGTCGCGAAAACGTTGAGCGAGTCGTTGCGCAGGGCGCGCCGTACACCTGGGAAAATCTCTGCCAGAGGCTTGCGGAAGTGGACGATGTGCTGGGGCGTATTTTCTCTCCGGTCAGCCACTTGAACTCGGTGAAAAACAGCCCGGAACTGCGTGAAGCCTACGAGCAAACGCTGCCGCTGCTCTCCGAGTACAGCACCTGGGTTGGGCAACATGAAGGTCTGTACAAAGCGTACCGCGACCTGCGTGATGGCGACCATTACGCCACCCTGAACACTGCACAGAAAAAAGCGGTCGATAACGCGCTGCGTGATTTTGAACTGTCCGGTATCGGCCTGCCGAAAGAGAAACAGCAGCGCTACGGCGAAATCGCCACCCGTTTGTCCGAGCTGGGTAACCAGTACAGCAACAACGTGCTCGACGCCACCATGGGCTGGAGCAAGCTGGTGACCGACGAAGCTGAACTCTCCGGCATGCCGGAAAGCGCCCTGGCGGCGGCGAAAGCGCAGGCGGAAGCCAAAGAGCAGGAAGGCTACCTGCTGACCCTGGATATCCCAAGCTACCTGCCGGTCATGACCTACTGCGACAACCAGGCGCTGCGTGAAGAGCTGTACCGCGCCTACTCCACCCGCGCCTCCGATCAGGGGCCGAACGCGGGCAAGTGGGACAACACCCCGGTGATGGAAGAGATCCTCGCGCTGCGTCACGAGCTGGCGCAACTGTTGGGCTTCGAAAGCTACGCCTTTAAATCTCTGGCCACCAAAATGGCGGAAAACCCGCAGCAGGTGCTCGACTTCCTGACCGATCTGGCGAAACGCGCCCGTCCGCAGGGGGAAAAAGAGCTGGCCCAGCTGCGCGCCTTCGCCAAAGCCGAATGTGGCGTTGAAGAGCTGCAGCCGTGGGATATCGCGTACTACAGCGAGAAACAAAAACAGCATCTGTACAGCATCAGCGATGAACAACTGCGTCCGTACTTCCCGGAAAACAAAGCCGTTAACGGTCTGTTTGAAGTGGTAAAACGTATTTACGGTATCACCGCGAAAGAGCGTACCGATGTTGACGTGTGGAATCCGGAAGTGCGCTTCTTCGAACTGTATGACGAAAGCAACGAACTGCGCGGCAGCTTCTACCTCGACCTGTACGCCCGCGAACACAAACGCGGCGGGGCGTGGATGGACGACTGCGTCGGCCAGATGCGTAAATCAGACGGCACGCTGCAAAAACCGGTTGCCTATCTGACCTGTAACTTCAACCGCCCGGTGAACGGCAAACCGGCGCTGTTTACCCATGACGAAGTGATCACCCTGTTCCACGAATTTGGTCATGGCCTGCATCACATGCTGACCCGCATCGAAACTGCCGGTGTTTCCGGTATTAACGGCGTGCCGTGGGATGCGGTCGAACTGCCAAGTCAGTTTATGGAAAACTGGTGCTGGGAGCCGGAAGCGCTGGCGTTTATCTCCGGCCATTATGAAACCGGCGAACCGCTGCCGAAGGAACTGCTGGATAAAATGCTGGCGGCGAAAAACTATCAGGCGGCGCTGTTTATTCTGCGTCAGCTGGAGTTCGGCCTGTTCGACTTCCGCCTGCACGCGGAGTTTAACCCAGAGCAGGGGGCGAAAGTCCTTGAGACGCTGGCCGAAATTAAGAAACAGGTCGCCGTGGTGCCGGGCCCAACCTGGGGCCGCTTCCCGCACGCCTTCAGCCACATTTTTGCTGGCGGCTACGCAGCGGGTTACTACAGCTACCTGTGGGCCGACGTGCTGGCGGCGGACGCATTTTCCCGCTTTGAAGAAGAGGGCATCTTTAACCGTGAAACCGGTCGGTCGTTCCTCGATAGCATCCTGACTCGCGGTGGTTCGGAAGAGCCGATGACACTGTTCAAACGCTTCCGCGGCCGCGAACCTCAGCTCGACGCCATGCTGGCGCATTACGGCATCAAGGGCTGATTGTTCGCGTGAAAATTTGTTTACTGGATGAAACGGGCGCCGGAGACGGCGCCTTATCTGTTCTGGCCGCCCGCTGGGGGCTGGAGCATGATGAAGACAACCTGATGGCGCTGGTGATGACGCCGGAACATCTGGAATTGCGTAAGCGAGACGAACCGAAACTCGGCGGCATCTTCGTCGATTTTGTCGGCGGGGCAATGGCGCACCGGCGCAAGTTTGGTGGCGGTCGCGGCGAAGCGGTGGCGAAAGCCGTCGGCATTAAAGGCGATTATTTGCCGGACGTGGTCGATGCCACTGCCGGGCTGGGGCGAGATGCGTTTGTGCTGGCCTCCGTCGGCTGCCGTGTGCGGATGCTGGAACGCAATCCGGTGGTCGCTGCGTTACTCGATGACGGCCTGGCGCGTGGCTATGCCGATGCGGAAATTGGCGGCTGGCTTCAGGAACGTTTACAGCTGATCCATGCCTCGAGTCTGACAGCGTTAACCGATATTACGCCACGCCCGCAGGTGGTGTACCTCGATCCGATGTTCCCGCACAAGCAAAAAAGCGCGCTGGTTAAGAAAGAGATGCGTGTGTTTCAGTCGCTGGTGGGGCCGGATCTCGACGCTGACGGCTTGCTGGAACCGGCGCGTCAGCTAGCGACTAAACGTGTGGTGGTGAAACGCCCGGACTACGCGCCGCCGCTGGCTGACGTGGCCACGCCTAACGCAGTGGTGACCAAAGGGCATCGGTTTGATATTTATGCCGGAACCCCTCTGACGGAGTAACGGATTGCCCGATAGCGCTAAGCTTATCGGGCCTACGATTCTCAATTATTTGTAGGCCGGATAAGGCGGTAGCCGCATCCGGCACTGAGTATTACTGTTCGGTACTTGGCGTATTAATCATTCGGTTCAGCCATGGCACCATAATCGCCATCACTACCGTTACCGCCAGCGTCACCAGGCCTATCTTACTGAAGACATTGGTATAGATAGGCAGCGTTTGCAGTGGGTCGGTGATGTTTTCCGGTACTGCGGTGAACGTCGCGACATAACCTCCCATCAGGAAAGCGGCGGCCTGGGTCAGGAACCACATCCCAAGAATGAAGCCCATCAGGTGCTGCGGTACCAGCGCGGCGACCATCGCCAGTCCCAGGGCGCTAATCAGCAGTTCACCCAGACTCTGGAACAGATACACCAGCACGATAAACCACGGCGACGTCAGTCCCT
The DNA here is from genome assembly GCF_014596845.2 of Citrobacter sp. C5_2. Taxonomy (NCBI): domain Bacteria; kingdom Pseudomonadati; phylum Pseudomonadota; class Gammaproteobacteria; order Enterobacterales; family Enterobacteriaceae; genus Citrobacter; species Citrobacter sp. C5_2. Next base: position 285,569 of record NZ_CP115032.1, read on the forward strand.
GCGCATCGGCAAACCACATCCCGGCAGCGGCGGCGGTCAGGAAACCCAGCGAGCACAGGAACATACCGAGCGTAAACTTCATCGGCATGGTCAGGTCCTTACCTTTGTTTCCCAGACGGGTATAAATTGCGGCCAGTACCGGGCTTGCCACTACCACCCAGAACGGGTTCAGCGCCTGGAAGCTTACCGGGTTGATGGCGAAACCAAGAATTTCATGGTGTACGTTATTGATAGCAAAGAAGTTAAGTGACGTTGGCATCTGTGCGTACAGCACATAGAACACTACCGCTTCCAGCATCAGGATAAAAGCTACGAACATTTTGTTACGCCCGGTTTTATCCAGTTTGAAGGCCTGGCGGAAGAAGATGATCGTCACGGCAATCGACAGGACAATCAGCACCAGGTTGGCAATCTTCACGTTATGCATCAGCCAGGCGCAGATAAATATCGTCACTACCGTACCGGCCAGCACGCAGAATAGATTACGGAAATTCAGCGGCTTATGATCTGGCTCAGAACCGATATTCTTCACCATTCCACGGCAGGCAAAGTAGACCAGCAGTGCGACGATAAGCCCGGCCCCGCACAGGTTGTAGGTCACCGCGTAGCCAAACTTATCGGCAATCACCGGCGCCAGCGACAGCGACAGCAGCGAACCGATGTTAATCGACATATAAAACAGGGTGAAAGCGCCATCCAGTCGGGCGTCTTTCGGTGGATAGCATTTTGACAGCAGGCTTGCCGGGTTGGCTTTAAATAACCCGTTACCCACGGCAATGGTACCCAAAGCAATAAAGATCAGATCGGGCTTGAGCAGCGACATCCCGGTCATGAAGTAGCCGATCGCCAGCACAATCGCACCGAGTACCAGCGTGCGCTTGGTCCCTAACAGGTGGTCGCCGACGTAGCCGCCGATCGAGATCAGGCCGTAGACCAGTGCGGCAAAAGCACCAAAGGTGACGAATGCCTGTTCCTGAGAAAAACCGAGTTGCTTAACAAAAAATACCGCCAGGATGCCCTGAACGCCGTAATAGCCAAATCGTTCCCATAATTCCACAAAGAAGATCATGAAGAACGGACGAGGTTGCTGCAGCAAGCCCGTAGGTGCAGTTTTATTCATATTCCATCGCCTTTCAAAGCCATCCCGAAAAGTATGAACGCGTATACTTAAACGCGCCGAAAAAGTCTTATTTTGTTATAGACTGCGGCGATTAGCCGTGCGGGTAGAGTATTATACAGATAGTTTTCGATCCAATTAGTTGATCACACTAATTATGATTTATTTGTTGGGTTGATGTACTAATTGTGTCCGGATGATAAAAACAAAAACGCCCGCGCGGGCGGGCGTTTACAGGCTTTACTGTTTGCTGCGGGACGGGTTATCTCCCGGCGGCAAGCATTTTATGCTTCTTCGTCGTCACGCAACGGAACAATCAGCATGTCGACGTGGACGGTGTTGATCAGTTGACGTGCGGAGGACATCAGTTTGCTCCAGAAATCCTGGTGGTGACCACAAACGACCAGATCCATGTCGTATTTTTTGATGGCATCAACCAGAACCTGGCCCAGGTCGCCGCTACCGCTCAGGGTTTCGGTGATAGGGTAGCCTGCATTGGTGGACAGCTCGGTTAACGCGTGGTGGGTTTCTTCAGAAATACGTTTCTGCATGTCGCCCAGATTCACGTCGATTAGCCCGGTGTACAGGTCGGAATAGTTTACGTCAACGTGGATAAGGGAGACTTTAGCATTGTAAGGCCGCGCCATAGAGACCGCTTTTTCAACCAGAACTTTGCTTTCCGGAGAAAGATCAACCGCGATAAGAATGTGTTTATAAGCCATAGTGTTACTCCTTCCATAAGTTGTCGATGACTAGCCTGCTGGCGTTTATTTGCCGCCGCGTCATTCGCGTCCTGCGAACCTTATGCGCGGGGCTAGCCCAGTCGTAAAAACGTACCATATAAGGACTATCCTTACATTATAGCGACCAGGATAATCCGTCAATCCGCCTTGCTTGCCAAGCAGTTAAACAAATTTTTTAGTTAATTGCATTGATAGCGATTAACCTTCTGGCAAAAAAATTAACTGATCTCCTACACTATTTAGAGAGGCGCTCGGATGCGTGATACTAACACGAGCGGTTTCGGTAGCACTCTTCACTGAATGATTGGTAGGGTATCGGGGAGCGGTAGTCCCGGAAAGGAGTTCCGTGGGCGGGTCGCCGGGGAGGAGATATGATAAGCACCATTGCGTTGTTCTGGGCTTTGTGTGTCGTTTGCATTGTTAATATGGCGCGCTATTTTTCTTCGTTACGCGCACTGTTAGTGGTACTTCGTGGTTGCGATCCATTACTTTACCAGTATGTCGATGGTGGGGGATTTTTTACCTCGCATGGGCAACCCAACAAGCAGATGCGTCTAGTGTGGTATATCTACGCTCAGCGTTACCGCGATCACCATGATGATGAATTTATTCGCCGCTGTGAGCGGGTTCGCGGTCAGTTCATTCTTACCAGCGCGTTATGCGGACTGGTGCTAATCAGCATGGTTGCGCTGATTATCTGGCACTGATTACCAACGACAGATACAAAAAAAGCGGGTCAGTTTCCTGACCCGCTTTTTTACCGTGCATCCGCTTAGATAAGCTTCAGGGAGAGCCAGTACAGCACCCCGGAAAGAATAATCGCCGCCGGCAGGGTGAAGACCCAGGCCATCAGAATGCTGGTTACCGTCTTACGCTGTAAACCGCCGCCATCAACAACCATCGTTCCCGCAACGGAAGAGGAGAGAACGTGGGTGGTGGAAACGGGCATACCGGTGTAGCTGGCAAGACCGATAGAGACTGCGGCGGTCATCTGCGCCGACATCCCCTGGGCATAGGTCATGCCTTTCTTACCGATTTTCTCACCAATGGTGGTGGCTACGCGACGCCAGCCAATCATCGTACCAATACCCAGCGCCAGTGCGACGGCCATAATGATCCAGATAGGCGCGTACTCAATGGTGCTCAGCATGTCAGCTTTCAGTTTTTTCAGCAGACGTTGATCGTCAGCGCTTACGCCAGGCAATTTCACCACTTTATCCGTGGTATCAGAGATACACAGCATAATACGGCGCAGCTGGCCACGCTGTTCAACGCTTAACTTGTCGTAGGTTTCCAGATTCGCCAGCATACCTTTCGCACGCTCAAGCGCGTTGATGGTATTCGCTGGGTGGCAATGGAACTCTGTCGATGCCGTTGTGACCGTTTCCGTCGGGGACGGAATCAACTGGTCTACGCCAGTCGCCTGCTTGAGCAGGTCTGGGCGTTGCTGGAAGAAGACTTCGACGTTATTGATAGCATCGCGGGTACGGGTAATTTCGTAACCGGAAGCATTCATATTCACCACGAAACCTGCAGGCGCTACGCCAATCAGCACCAGCATCACCAGACCAATGCCTTTCTGGCCATCGTTCGCGCCGTGAGAAAACGCCACGCCGATAGCGGAGAGGATCAGTGCGATACGCGTCCAGAACGGCGGCTTTTTCTTGCCATCTTTCTTTTCACGTTCTGCTGGGGTCAGGTGGATACGGGCACGTTTTTTCGTACCACTCCAGTAGCGACGCAGAATGAATATAAGGCCGCCAGCAACCACCAGACCGACAATCGGCGAGATGATTAGCGAGGCAAAAATACCCATCACTTTCGGGATGTTAAGTGCGTCCACCACCGAGGTGCCATTCATCAACGCATTGGTTAAACCAATACCGATAATCGCGCCAATCAGCGTGTGGGAGCTGGATGCAGGTAAACCAAAGTACCAGGTACCCAGGTTCCAGATAATTGCCGCCAGCAGCATGGAGAACACCATGGCGAGGCCATGTGACGATCCCATATTTAGCAGCAGATCCGTTGGCAGCATATGCACGATGGCATACGCTACGCTGAGACCACCCAGCAAAACACCAAAGAAGTTGAACAACGCAGCCATGACCACCGCCAATTGCGAACGCATTGCACGGGTATAGATCACGGTTGCGACAGCATTGGCTGTGTCATGGAAGCCGTTAATTGCTTCATAGAACAGCACGAAAGCCAGAGCAAGCAATAGTAAAAGCCCGGTATGTAAATCCAGGCCAGCAAACAAATGTAGCATAGGACGTTACGCCATTTTGAGGACATGAACGCGGCGCATTATCAGTGACTTTGGCGGCGCGGGCAAAGTGAAATATAGAGTTTTTTTGATTTGTCTCCTGCTTTGTTTTACACCACTAAAGAATTATCCTATATATTTCAGATAAATACCCTTTATCGGTAGTTTGGTGCTGGTGCGACCACTGAGGAATCTTTACAATTCACCCCCGCTTTTTAGAGAGGATCGCAACGTGGAAAGGTTTGATACCGTTATTATAGGCGCTGGCGCAGCGGGTATGTTTTGTGCCGCGCAGGCAGGACAAGCAGGTAGCCGGGTACTGCTGATTGATAATGGTAAAAAGCCGGGACGCAAGATCCTCATGTCTGGCGGGGGACGCTGCAACTTTACCAATCTTTATGTCGAACCTGCCGCGTATTTGAGTCAAAACCCGCATTTTTGCAAATCGGCGCTGGCGCGTTATACGCAGTGGGATTTTATCGATCTGGTGGGCAAGCACGGCATCGCCTGGCACGAAAAAACGTTGGGTCAGCTGTTCTGCGACGATTCCGCCCAGCAAATTGTCGATATGCTGGTGGACGAGTGTGAAAGAGGTAACGTAACTATGCGGTTACGTAGCGAAGTCCTCAGCGTTGAGCGTGAGGGGGAAGATTTCATCTTGGCGCTGAACGGCATGACGGTCGGCACGAAAAAGCTGGTTATCGCCTCTGGTGGTCTTTCGATGCCGGGTCTGGGCGCGACGCCGTTTGGCTATAAAATTGCCGAACAATTCGGTCTGAACGTGTTGCCGACGCGCGCAGGTCTGGTGCCTTTCACCTTACACAAGCCGCTGCTGGAGCAGCTTCAGGTGCTCTCTGGCGTATCCGTTTCCTCCGTTATCACCGCCGAGGACGGCACCGTATTTCGTGAAAACCTGCTCTTTACGCACCGCGGGCTTTCTGGTCCGGCCGTGCTGCAGATTTCCAGTTTTTGGCAGCCAGGTGAATTTGTCAGCATTAATTTGTTGCCGGATGTTGACCTTGCGAGCTTCCTGGATGAACAACGCAGCGCCCACCCTAATCAGAGCTTAAAGAATACGCTTGCTATGCAGTTGCCAAAACGCCTGGTGGAATGTTTACAGCAGTTAGGGCAAATCCCGGATGTCTCGCTGAAACAGCTTAACGTGCGCGATCAGCAAACGCTGGTGGAGACCCTGACCGAGTGGCGGGTGCAGCCGAACGGTACGGAAGGGTATCGTACCGCTGAAGTCACGCTGGGCGGCGTGGATACCAACGAGCTGTCATCGCGCACGATGGAAGCCCGTAAAGTGCCAGGACTCTATTTTATTGGTGAAGTGATGGACGTCACCGGCTGGCTGGGTGGATACAACTTCCAGTGGGCATGGTCGAGCGCCTGGGCGTGCGCGCAGGATTTGGTCTCTGGTGAGTGAATTTGTTTACCGCTGTTACAAGGAACTGACTCAGGCATGCGTTTCTTAACTCCGGGAATGATAAGATAATCAGTTAAAAATCGCACAGATAAGAGAACGGGAGGCACATGGTTATTCCTGAGGTAAAACAGGAGCGGCTCTATCAAAAGATAGCCAATCTCATCATTAAGCTCATCAACGATAGTATTTTTCCGCCAGGAAGCTTCTTGCCCCCTGAACGTGAACTGGCGAAGCAACTTGGCGTGAGTCGCGCCTCGCTCAGAGAAGCGCTGATTGTGCTGGAGATCTCAGGATGGATCACCATCCAGTCCGGTAATGGCGTTATTGTTACTGATAAAAAGCATTCCGCCAGTGATTATACGGTTGAAGAAATACTCTATTCGCGAGAGTTGGTTGACAGTCATTGCGCGCGTCTTGCTGCAGAAGCAGGCAAAGATGAACTTATTAGTCAGCTTGAAGCGCTGCACCTCAGCATGGAAAAAGCCATTAGTGAAAACAATGTCCATGTTTTTTACTCCCTCGATAAGCAGTTCCATTTAACGGTATCTGAAGCCAGCCAGAACCGCGTACTGCTTGATATGTCGCGAATGCTGTGGGAACAACGCGTTAACATCCCGTATGCCGGACTGGACAAGCGTTCCGGCAATCGGGATGTATTAACCAGCATGAATACTCAGCATAAAGCGATTGTGGATGCGATCCGCCAGGCTGATGCTGACGGTGCTTACCAAAAATCACTGGAACATCTGGCTTATGTCAGACAGATCGTGGGTCTTTGAAGTAAAATATTTAATGATTTAGAGCGGCTACCGCTGCACGTGCTCCTACGCTGTGCAATTGCTGACAGGCAGCGGTTACGCGTTTGATAAAGTCTGTGTTATCGCTCAAATCCGTCCCAAAAATGGTGTCGATTGTCAGCAGCGCCCGCACACGCTCTTCAGGTGACTGATATTGCTGATTTATCGCCTGATACCGTGCCGCCAGAGGGTCCACCACATCAATCGGATTGTTTTTTTCATCCACACCGCTGACGTAGCGCATCCAGGCTGCGACACCCAGAGCCAGATGACGGTAATCTTCCCCTCGTGCCAGATGCAGCCGAATGGGATCCAGCAAACGCTGCGGTAATTTCTGGCTGCCATCCATCGCAATTTGCCAGGTTCGGTGCTTCAGTGCTGGATTAGTAAAGCGCGCGATAAGCAATTCCGCATAACCTGCCAGGTCTGTACCTTCAGGCATCGACAGCGTTGGGGCCTGTTCGTCAAGCATTAACGCCAGCGCAGCGTTGCGATACGCCGGGTTTGTCATCGTATCGGCAATCGTCTCATAGCCGCCCAGATAACCGAGGTAGGCGAGGAATGAGTGACTGCCGTTGAGCATACGCAGTTTCATCATTTCAAACGGCACCACATCTTCCACAAACTGTGCGCCCGCGCGATCCCAGTCCGGACGTCCATTAACAAAGTTATCTTCGATAACCCACTGGCGGAATGGCTCGCAGGCAATGGCACAGGGATCGTAAACGCCAAGCTGTTCGGCGATTTGCCCTAACGTCTCTTCTGTTGCTGCTGGAACGATGCGGTCTACCATCGTGCATGGGAACGTTGCCTGTTCGGCAATCCACTCAGCCAGGTGCGGATCGCGCTCGGCGGCCAAACCCAGGACAGCGGTTTTTGCGACGTGGCCATTTTCCCGCACGTTATCGCAGGACAGCACAGTAAAAGCGTTCAATCCCTGCTGGCGGCGTAGCGCGAGGGCTTCAACGATATAACCAATTGCTGATTTGGGGGACTGTGGGTGGGCAATGTCGTGCTGGATAAACGGATGATTCAGATCCAGCTCGCCGCTGGCGGCATCTGTGCAATATCCTTTTTCGGTGATGGTCAGCGAAACGATGGCAGTTTCTGGACGTGCCATTGCGTGGATAATGGCTTCACAACCGTCAAATTCAGGATGCAGCGCTTCTTTCATCGAGCCAATGATTTTAAGCTCTGTCGTTTGTGCGCCGCGTTCGGCAACGGTGTACAGCAGATCCTGCGCCTTCAGGTTTTGAATCAGTGTGGCATCGTTTCCGGGCATCAGGTTGACCTCACATATGCCCCAGTCGCTGTCACTGCTTTCCAGCAAATGATGTGTATAGAGTGCCTGATGGGCGCGGTGAAAAGCGCCGCAACCAAGATGCACGATGCGCGAAACGAGGCGTGAACGATCCCTGCGTGGGCGTGGGGTGGAAATCTGTGCAGTGGCGAGATTATTGTCCATGACAAACTCCTGTCATTGATGATCTTCTTTGATAATGCGCTATCAAAGACTGGTGCTGACTGAAAGTGAAAACCGCATGGCGGGGATACCATGCGGCAATGTGGTTACTGACTGAAGAAGGCGCGCTGGATAGCCAGTTCAACGCCGCGTACTTCAGCCAGGCCCTTAAGGCGACCAATAGCGGAATACCCTGGGTTAGTTTTCTTTTTCAGGTCATCAAGCATTTGATGACCATGGTCGGGTCGCATGGGGATAAGTGAGGCGTTGCCTTCAGCTTTACGCCGCTGTTCTTCTTCGACTATCGCTTTCACTACGCTGTACATATCGACATCACCGGAGAGATGTGCTGCCTCATGGAAGGTTTTGGGATTCTCTTCGCGTTGTGTGGAACGCAGGTGCGTAAAGTAAATTCGCGGACCGAACTGTTTGATCATCTCAACCAGATCGTTGTCTGCGCGAACGCCGTAAGATCCGGTACACATCGTAAAGCCGTTGGCCGCACTGTTTACGGTATCCACCATCCACTGCATATCTTCTATAGTAGAAACGATGCGCGGCAGGCCAAGAATCGGGCGCGGTGGATCGTCAGGATGAACCGCCATTCGTACTCCTACCTCTTCAGCTACTGGGATAATGGCTTTCAGGAACCAGGCGAAATTTTCCCGTAGGGCCGCTTTGTCGATATCTTTATAGGTTGCAAGGTGGCTACGGAATTGGTCCAGGGTATATCCTTCCTCGGCACCTGGCAGACCGGCAATGATATTGCGCGTCAGCCGGGCTTTGTCCTCTTCGCTCATATCCGCAAAACGCTGGTGAGCCTGGGCAATTTCCTCTGCGTTGTAGTCCGCTTCCGCACCAGGGCGCTTGAGGATATGCAATTCAAATGCGGCAAACTCAATCTGGTCAAAGCGCAGAGCCTTTGAACCGTCGGGTAGCACATACTCCAGGTCGGTACGGGTCCAGTCCAGAACCGGCATGAAGTTGTAGCACACAGTAAAGATGCCGCATTGGGCGAGATTGCGCAGCGTCTGCTGGTAATTCTTGATCCACAGATCGTACTGGCCCGTGTGGGTCTTGATGTCTTCATGGATCGGCACGCTTTCCACGACCGACCAGACCAGACCGGCTTTTTCTACGATCTCTTTGCGTTTGAGAATTTCTTCTACGGACCAGACTTCACCGTTTGGAATATGGTGCAGCGCAGTTACCACACCCGTTGCACCAGCTTGACGAACATCGGACAACGATACGGGATCGTTTGGGCCATACCAACGCCAGGTTTGTTCCATCGCTTTATCTCCTGGAAAAATTAATGAAAGGTCGCATTGATCTTCAGATAGCGTTCCGGGTATTGATCAAGTTCCTTCACGGCGTCAGGCACATCATCAATATTCACTACCTTGCTGACGACATCCGCGGGATTAATGTTCAGCGTGGCCAGCATTTGTAACGCCTCTTCGAATTCACCTGCACTGGTACGCGATCCGCGCAGATCCAGTTCCTTAAACGTGATCAGGTTAGTGGGTAACGATGTCTCCTGTTTTGGCCAGCCGGTGAAAGCAATACGACCTGCAAATGACGCAAGATCCAGAGTTTCGCGAATTGCACTGTTGGCGCCAGATGCTTCGACTACAACCTGCGCCATCGTCCCCTGCGTGATCTCTTTGATCGCCTCAATAACCCGGATGTTCGACGGATTGATGACGTAAGGCACGCCCAGTGATTTTGCGTACTGAAGTCGTTCGTCCACGATATCGATCAGAATGGGTGTCGCACCGTAGCGCAATGCGCTCAGTGCCGCCATCAGGCCAATCGCACCGGCACCAATAATGGCGATATGCTCTCCGGCCGTCAGTTTGGCGCGATGTAGCGCATGCAGTGCGATAGTCAGTGGTTCAGCTAACGGAGCCATCTCTGAGGCGACATCATCAGGGATTTTGTGAATTAAATGTGCGGGGTGAGCAACCACCTCCTGCATTGCGCCATCAATATGTACGCCAATTACTTTTAGATTTTCACAACAATTTGTTCTGCCTACTGAGCAAGGGTAGCAATGACCACAATAAATATAAGGATCAACAATAACGCGATCACCTTCTTTAATATTTGCTGGCATGCCCTTGCCTTGTTGAATAACAATGCCTGTGACTTCATGTCCAATAATACGTGGATAGGTTACTAATGGGTTAGTGCCACGAAATGCACCAATATCAGAACCACATATCCCAGCAGCATCAACTTTTATTAGTACTTCATTATCTTTCTTTTCTGGATAATCAACCCAACGGGTTTCAATTTCACCAGGTTTATTGATGTAAACAGCTTTGACTTTCATTTGTTTTTAATCCTTTATTTTTGACAAATACGAATACCAGACAGCTGGAAACAATCGCAATAGCCCCAGCCAGATAGAATGCGTAATCATATTTACCGCTAAACTGGACAATAAACCCGGTGACCAGAGGGCCAATAATTCCGGATATATTTGCCAGTCCATGCATGGCACCACCGACGCTGCCCACTTTATCTTTGTGCACGACATCCTGAATAACTGCCCAATATATAGGTCCAGTCAAATACAGCAGGAATAACGAGACTGACATCAGTCCAACGGCACTGCCGATAGTCGTAACCGTTCCTGAAACCGCCACACATATCGCCGCGCCAGCCAGGCAAACACCGAGAATAAGACGGCGAGAAAGTAGGGCATTTCCTGTAATGCGATAGATAAAATCAGAACATACTCCGCCCAATACCATACCGATCGCGCCAATTACCCACGGGATGACGGTTGCAATACTAATTTCTTTAATATCAAGGTGTAGAGAGTGGTTAAGATAGCTTGGAAACCAGGTCAGGAAGAAAAAGAGTATGTAGTTATAACTGAAGAAGGCCAGTGTCGTTGCCCACACCATAGGCTGCTTCATGTAGTAACCGAGAGAAGGCATCGCTTTACCGTCATCCGCTAAAATGATGTCATCATGGTTTTCAAAATCGACACGTTCTTCCGGGGCGAGGTGTTTACTTTTTGAAGGTTTATCACTGGCAGTGAAATACCATAGTAATACCCAGACTAAACCGAACAGGAAAATGATACCGAATGCCGGACGCCAGCCTAATGAAAGCGCCAGCATGCCAACTACCGGACCAGAAATCGCGCCACCTAACGGTGAACCTGCGCTAAAAATACCAATCGCAGTTGCAGATTCCTTGCGTGAAATCCAGTTATTGATGATTTTATTTCCGGCCGCGCTGACCGGTCCTTCAGCCATGCCGAATAACACGCGAACAGCCAGCATAGTCCATAAGCCAGTAACCAGACTGGTCATCCCACAAAATAATGACCAGAGTAACGCGGCGACCAGAAATACTGTCTTGGGGCCAAATCTGTCACTGGCCCAGCCACCGATAAAGTTAAATAGAGCATAACCAACAAAGAATGCGCTGAATATCATACCCATCTCAGCAGCATTGAATCCTAATTCCTTTTCGATGAGTGGAGCGGTGATCGACAATGCTGAACGATCCATATAGTTAAGCATGTAAACTATAAAAAGAAGAAAAACGATAAGCCATCCCATTGTTTTTCTTTTCATGATATATCCTCTTATTGTGGTCTAGCGGCCTGACCACAATATTTAAAACCTATTTTAAGATCACCATTCTTTTGATGTTAATGTGATCAACATAACGAAAAATAAGTTTTTTAAATGATTAATATCAAATGTTTTTGCAGTTATCTATATGAATTTTAATGCTTTTGTTTTGGTGGTGGAGTTTAGAGTAAAAGCGAATTTCGTATTCAAAACCCATTTTTGATGAATATTGCAATAACGTTGCACAGGAAGATCTGCGATCGTTCAGCGTAAATCAGCCACCAGCGCATCGACTACGTACACTCACAGCGGCGCTCCCATCCGCTGAGAACGGAAAACTGGCTCATGGCGACCTGTTTTTGCAATGATTTATTAACATATGTGCTACAAGTCACAGAATCAACGACGGGGCAAAAAGTCGCTTTGACACGCTTTCCCTTACCTTCTAGAGTGGAAAAATACAGATTTTAGATAAGAGACTATCTGTGAAATTAAGATGGTCTCTTATTGCATTTTTTTAGCTAATGGCGACCTTCTTCCGAATATCATGAAGGGGAAAGCCATGTCCGCATGCTCATTCTCAAATCCGATAAAAATCCGTGGCGTTGATGATGTTATCAATTGCATCGACTCTCGCGGAAAAATCAGTGGCAGAGCCGGTGTTATTTGGTGGTTGGCATTAGGTGGCCTGTTCCTTGATGCTTTTTCAAATTCAGCTCTTAGTGCTGGATTAAATCCAATGACCCGCAATTTAAATCTGAGCGCAACTGAAGTTGCGTTACTTACCTCATTTTCATCGTGGGTTGCCATATTATTTAATCCTATTGGCGGCTGGATTGCCGATCGCTGGGGGCGTGTACCACCGCTGATAATCGCCAAAATAATGGCGGTGATTGGTGCGCTGTTAGTGATGTCATCCTCCAGTTTCAGCACCATAATCGTGGGCCGCTTCTTTGTTGGCGTGTCTTACGGGATGGATTTTGCCGTGGCCATGGCGATGCTGGCAGAGTTCACGCCAGTGAAACTAAAAAGCCGTTTAAACACCTGGCAAGGGGTCTGGTATGTTGCGGTTTGTTTAAATCTGGCATTAGCGCTGATGTTTTATTCCTGGGATGTTGGGGATGCTATCTGGCGTTATTCTATTGCCGTGACAGCGTTATGTGGACTCATCGTACTTTTTTTCCAGTTCCGTTATTTAGTAGAAAGTCCGGTATGGTTGGCGAGAAAATCACGGCTTTCTGATGCTGTGATCGCTATGAATAAAATATACGGTGATAATTTTATTCTGGCGTCAAAAGCGGAGCAAAAACCTGTCATTGGGCAAGCAGAAAAAGGAGCGAGAAATGTACTGCTAATATTCCGTGGCGTATATTTACCGCGTACGATTCTGGCTTCTACGGTTCAGATCTGCCAGTCAATCCAGTATTTTGGCGTCGGCTGGTATTTGCCGGTTATTAGTGCCGCGATGTTCGGTAAAAACTTTGTGTACGCAACCTTGTGTTCACTATTTTTTAACGTATTTGGTATTGTTGGTGGTTTCTTGTCTCCTGTAATCGGTCGTCGTCTTGGCTTGCGCCGCTCTTCGGCGATCGGTTTTGCCGTGGCTTTTCTCGTACTGCTCACGCTGGGACTGTTCAGCGACAGTATGCCGCTGTGGGCCTCTTTGCTGGTTCCCGCGTTGTTTATTCTTTGTCACTCAGGTGGACCCGGTGCAAACGGGAAAAGCCTTTCATCCCTCTCTTTTCGCAGTGAACTGCGGGCTGGCGCAAATGGCGTGGTCGGTGCGCTCGGGGCAATAGGTGCGGCGCTCGGTCTGTTTATCTTCCCCGTTTTCCGTGATCTCTACGGCCTGCAAACGACCTTCCTGATCATGTCCGCCGTGCCGTTGTTCGCCAGCATCGTCTGCTTTGTGATCCCATGGGATCCCACTCGCACCACGATTCAGCCGGATAACGAGCCTGGCGCCCCGCAGTTTGAATCACCCCATTCACCCTATCCCGAGTCGATGGCCCCGGAATCAAACAGGAGTACAAAATGATTGAATATGAAGATGTCATTCTGGCTATTGATGAAGGTACATCAGGTACGCGTGCGGCAGTGGTGGGGCGAAATAGCCAGGTCCACTGTCTTGAATACCAGCCGCTTCAGGTCAGTAGCCAGCGCCATGGCGTTGTTGAACAAGATGCTGATGAAATTTTGCAGGCCACTATTGCGGTGTGTCGTACAGCGATTGCCAATGCGCAGCACAGCAAGATGCGTATTGTGGCGCTGGCGATTGCGACGCAACGTTCAACGGCGGTGCTCTGGGATGCAATCACTGGCAAGGCGCTGGCACCTGCGATGGTCTGGCAGGATGCGCGTTTTACGGATGAGTTGGCGCGACTTGCCCCCGAATGGGATGCGAAACTGCTGCCAGTAATTGGACGACCGGTTGGGATACGTTCACCTTACCTCTGGGCGTCATACCATATCGCCAATACACCGGCAGTGAAGAGGGCGCACCAGGCCGGAACCCTGGTTTTTGGCACCGTTGACAGTTGGTTGCTCTGGCATCTGGCGGAAGAAAAAAAATGTGTCACCACCCCCACCAACGCCACCTCTGCGGGCGCGTATTGCCTCAACGAGCATCAGTACCATTTGCCATGGCTGCAGACTCTGAAGTTCCCGACGTCATTGCTGCCTGAATTGCACGATGATACCGATGATTTTGGCTCTACGCGTGAAGATATCCTCGGGATCAGCGTCCCGATCCGGGCTTGTGCCGGGGATCAGTTTGCGGGGGCTATTGGGCTGGGTTGCACTGAGCGCGGGCAGGCGTTGTGTATGCATGGGACCGGCAGCTTTGTTGATTTAATGATGGGGCCGACGGTGCCGACATTGAAAAAAAGCTGTGAAAGTACGCTCACCATGACCGCGCGCCGACAAAAAGGACGCTCGCACTTCTCTGTAGAAACATTCGTCCCGACGACCGGTTCGGCCCTGAACTGGGTGTGCGAAAAGCTGCGCTGGTTCGACTCACCCGAGCAAATCAGCGAGCTGGCTGCGCAGGCCAATGATTCTGGCGGCGTGAGTTTCATTCCAGCATTAACGGGGCTGCGTGTTCCTCATTTGCAGCCGCATGCCCGCGCCTCGCTTAACGGTATTTCAATCTCGACCACACGTCCGCAGGTGGCCTACGCCATTCTGGAAGGCATTGCGCATTCGGTAGCCGCCTGTATGCGCGCCAATGAAGCGGCAACCGGCATCGCAACGCAAGAGCTGGTGGTAGGCGGCGGGTTGTCCAATAGCGACACGTTATTGCAAATCCAGGCCGATGTTAGCGGGATCCCCGTACGGCGGATGGCCGAAACGGCGAGGGCCAGCTTACGCGGCGCGGCGTTTCTGGCGGGAGCCGATGGGCTGCTGTGGGATTCGTTGTCTGATGCCTGCGCCACGCTGAAAACGGCGCGTCTGTTTGAACCCAAAATCAGTCATGACCTTCGCGAACAAAAAATCAACCGCTGGGAGATGCGTATTGCGCTCGAAATGGAAACCGCCAGCAGCCTCACTACCGCTAATCAGGAGCACGCCGACTCATGAAGTTTTTCCCTTCGCGAAAGCCAAACAAAACACGCAGTGATATGTACGGCGCCGAACCGTTGCGTCTTCAGCGTCCTGAGCAACTGGACCGACTGGAAAGCGAAACCTACGACATTCTGATTGTCGGCGGCGGAGTGACGGGGGCCTATGCGGCGCTGGATGCCAGCTTGCGCGGCTATCGGGTCGCGTTAATTGAGAAGAGTGATTTTGCCTCGGGGACGTCATCCAGGTCATCAAAAATGGTGCACGGCGGCCTGCGTTACATCGAGCAAGGGAACCTCGGACTGGTACGTCATTCTTTGCTCGAGCGCCAGCGCATGCGCCGCAATGCTCGCCATCTGGTGCAGCGGCTGCCCTTTTTATTTCCGGTACTCGATAAGAATGGCGTGTTTGATAAACGCATGTCCTCTGCGTTTGAAAGTCTGCTCTGGACCTACGATCTCGCCGGGGGATGGCGGGAAGGTATTCTTCACCAAAAATTAACGCCGGCGGAAGTGTTATCGCACTGCCCAACGCTGAAAGAAGAGCAACTCTCCGGCGGCTTTATGTATTTCGATGCCCGTGTTGATGACGCCAGGTTAACGCTGGCCCTGGTGCGGACGGCGGCGTTTCATGGGGCGACGGTAACAAACCATGCCGAAGTCATCGAAACCACACGCGACCAGCATGGCAAGGTCAATGGGGGCATCGTGTATGCCGATGGCAGGGAAATCCGGGTCAAAGCGCGGGTGGTCATTATGGCGACGGGCGTCTGGTTGCGTGACTGGAGTGGGCTGAAAAAAGGGGAATCATCGCCGCTGAATATCCGTCCGGCGAAGGGGGTTCATGTCGCCATCCCGTGGATGAAAATTCGCAATGATTGCACGGTGACCATTCCGGTGGCCGGACGCAGTCGGCGCGCGACCATTACGCGCTGGGGCAACGTCTCCTATCTGGGCACCACGGATGAAGACTATCAGGGCGATTTGAACGATATTCACTGCAATCGTACTGAACTGGACTTTCTGCTGGAAGGCGCAAACTCGGCGCTGAAAACGGATCTGCGTCCGGAAGATGTGGTGGGAAGTATCGCTGGTTGCCGCCCGCTTGTCGGTACCGCGGGCGGTAAAACCGTTGAGATGAAGCGTAACCATGAGATCAGGGTTGCAGCGGACGGACTGATTACCATTGTCGGCGGCAAACTGACGACATCGCGCCACATGGCGGAAGAAACCATTGATGCGGCCAGCAAAATACTGGGCCGTAAAAAAGCCTGCTCAACGAAAACTGCGTATTTGCTGGGCGCGGCTGGCTATGACCCACAGGCCATTCTGGCCTCTGGCGGCCTGTCTGCGCATCTGGGCGAGCGCTATGGCACCGAAGCGCATTTTGTCAGTGACATTATTCAGGCCGATCCCTCGCGGGTTAAACCTATCGTGGAAGGGCTTCCCTACACCGAAGCGGAAGTGGTGTATGCCGTACGCCATGAGCTTGCCAGCACCGTTGATGATGTGCTGTCGCGTCGAATTCGCGCGCGCCTGATGGCACGCGATGCGTCAGCCATTGCCGCAGAACGCGTTGGGGAAATACTGCAACAAGAACTCCGGTTACAGCCTGAACAGGTGGCAAAACAGGTAGCCAGCTATCAGGCCGCAATTAAACATGAAAAATCAATGCTTATGGGGACATCAGAATGATCAGTAAAGAAGCGATTAAACGTGGTTATAACCGTGGAAACTATACCATTGGCGCACATACTCGCCCCGCATGGGCAACAGAGATCACCAGCAGCAATGGCGCAAGAGGAATGCAGGTAGATCCCGTTGCGATTAGCGAAGCGACGTTTGACCGGCTGCGGGTGATTGCTGATGAGGTGCTGACGTCGGAGTCCGATGTGATTACCTGGACCCGCGACTGGTGGGCCGGTTCAATGATTGCGGAAACCCAGGGCACGCCTGCCACCTCAAAAGGCGTGATTGTACGCGTTTCTACCGTAGAACAGATTCAGGACATAATGCGCCTCGCCAGTGAATCCGCTATTCCGGTTACAGTTTCTGCCGGGCGAAGTAACGTTACCGGAGCCGCATTGCCGCTGCGCGGAGGGATTGTGCTCGACGTTTGCGAACTCAACAAATTGCTCGATTTTGACCCACAAAGCCAGATTGTTGAGGTAGAAGCCGGCATGTTTGGCGATATTTTCGAGCAAACTATCCAAAAAGAGTATGGCATGACCATGGGGCACTGGCCGTCATCGTTTGGGATCAGTACCGTCGGCGGTTGGGTCGCCTGTCGCGGTGCGGGACAGCTTTCTACCCGCTACGGAAAAATTGAAGATATGGTTTTTGGCATGGATGTGGTGCTGGCCGATGGGCGCTTAATCACCGTTGGCGGTTATGCACGCAGCGCTATCGGACCTGATTTACAGCAAATGTTTATCGGTTCGGAAGGTACGCTGGGCGTGATAGTACGTGTGCGTTTGAAGCTACATCGTCTGCCGGATTATGGCCGCGCTATCGCCTGGGGTTTTTCCAGCTTCGCCAGTGGGCTGGAGGCGTGTCGCGAAATCTTACAGCATGGCGCTAATCCAGCGGCACTGCGCTTGTACGATAACCTGGAAAGCGGCGTGCAGTTTGGCCTGCCCGAGACCAACGTCCTGTTGATTGCGGATGAGGGAGAACCCGACATTGTCGACGCGGTGCTGGCGATCAGTGAACGTATTTGTCAGCAGAGCGGAGAAGAACTTGACGGTGAATCTATCTTTGAGCGCTGGCTGGATACCCGGTATCTGACGGGAAAAAGCGCCGAAGGCTTTAAGAAAAGCCCCGGCCTGGTGGCGGATACGCTGGAAATGGTGGGGCGTTGGCGCGATCTCAGCGCGGTTTATGATGATGTGGTGGCAGCGATCAACGCCGTACCGGGCACGCTGGCGGGGTCAGCGCATCAGTCCCATGCCTACGTCGACGGCGCATGTCTTTACTTCTCACTGCGTGGCGATGTGCCCGTCGAGCAGCGTGCGGCCTGGTATCGTGCGGCATGGGACGCGGCAAATGCGGTGCTGATTAAACACAAGACTTCCCTTAGCCATCACCATGGCATCGGGCTGCTCCGTTCCCCCTACATGCAGGCTTCTTTAGGTGAATCGCTGTCGGTTCTGGCTGATATTAAAAAAGCGCTGGATCCGCAAAATATCCTTAACCCGGGCAAGCTGGGCTTAAGCGCTCAGCTTTACGCACATCAGGCAGGTCAATCATGATAAAAAACCTTGGCGTGCTCCTGGCACGCCAGCCCGTCATCATGGCGATTTACGGCATTGAGCAACTGAAAACCGCACTGTCCAGCACAGCTGAAGTCTGCATCATTGCCAATATCGATCTGATTAAGCTCCAGCCGGTGATCGAACTGCTGTCGAAGGCGGGAAAGTACGTCATCGTGAATATCGACAGTTGTAATGGGCTGTCCCAGGATAAAGGCGGCATTGATTATGTGGCCGAAACGGGGGCGATGGGGTTGCTTTCCACGCGTCTGCAAACCGTACAGCGCGCGAAAAAATGCGGGTTGATCACCATGCAGAAAATCTTCGTCACCGACCGCTCTACCTGGCTACGCAGCCTGAAAGCCGTGGAGCAAAGCGAACCCGATTATGTGCAACTGATGCCTGCGCAGATGCTGCCGTTGCTGCCGCAGGCCGATCGTAATGTGTTGCCGCCGATTGTGGCCTCCGGGTTTGTCTGCAATGAGGAACATGCCCGGACGGCGCTGTTGCACGGCGCGATAGCTGTATCAAGCAGCGACAGCGCGTTATGGGATGTGAATTTGCTACGTTAAACCACCGGGAGCCAAAAATGGAAAACACGCAGCTGTTTGTCGTTGCACATTATTTTGCCCAACCGACGATGGGTCACAAAGTTAACGACGCGCTCAGAATGCTGGCAGAGGCAACGCGTCAGGAGCCTGAAAATATATCGTATGAGTTTTTCCGTTCCACGGAAGACGGCGATCGCTTTGTGATTCTTGAAACCTATCGTTGCGCAGAGGGGCTCGAACTTCACCGGAAAACGGAACATTTTCAACGAATTGGCACTGGCATTATTGCCCCGATGTTGGAGCGTAAAGAGGTGAAAAGCTTTCACATTCCTCCTGATGAACCGCATTGCTAAAAGCTGTCCATTTTCACTGCAAGGAATACCTCAATGAACAAAGCCATGAAGGATTTTGCGTTTACCACGGTAGCGGAAATCATCGTCGAGTGGGCGGGTGCGTCACGGTTAGGGGAAATTCTTCAGCATCGGTTTAGCGCACGTCGTGTATTGCTGGTGACCGATCCCGGTCTGGTCAAGGCTGGGGTTTTGCCGCCGGTTCTGCACAGTCTGCGCAACGCAGGGTTTCAGGTGACGCTGTATGATCGGGTCCAACCCGATCCACACGAGCGCCTCGTTCGCGAAGCTTTACAGGTTGCCCGCGATGGTAACTGCGAAATGGTTATTGGTCTGGGCGGCGGTTCCTCGCTCGATGTCGCAAAGCTGGTGGCTGTATTAATCAACTCTGAACAAGACCTGCCGGAGCTTTACGGCATCGACAAGGTCGCCGGGAAACGCCTACCGCTGGTTAACATTCCTACCACCGCCGGCACCGGGTCTGAAGTTACCAATATTGCAATTTTGACGACCAACGATGACAGCAAAATGGGCATTGTCTCCCCGCAACTGTATGGCGATTTGGTGCTATTGGATGCGCAACTGACCCTGGGACTTCCTCCTGTCCATACTGCCGCCGCCGGGATAGATGCGATGGTGCATGCGATTGAGGCCTATACCGGCAAGCATAAGAAAAACCCACTCTCGGACGCGCTGGCCCGCGAAGCGTTACGTTTAATCAGTCGCCATCTGGTGACCGCATGTCGTGACGGGCACAACCGTGAAGCGCGAGAAAATGTGCTGCTGGGCGCGATGCTGGCGGGACAGGCTTTCGCTAACTCTCCGGTGGCGGCGGTGCATGCGCTGGCTTATCCCTTGGGTGCCAGACACCATATCCCGCACGGCTTGTCGAATGCGCTAATGTTGGTTCCGGTGCTGCAGTTTAACGTGGCGGTAACGGCCCCACTTTATGCCGAGCTGGCTCCCATCATTGGGGCGCAGGTGACAGGAAACGTGGATATCGATGCCCAGTCGTTTATTGCCGGGATGGTAAGCATTATTGCGGCAACCGGGGCGCCCAACAGGCTGCGTGACGTTGGTGTTCCCGCAGACGGTCTGGCGATATTGGCGCAGGATGCCATGCAGCAGACCCGCTTGCTGGGCAATAATCCCGTTACGCTTAATGAAGATGATGCGTTGCGGCTTTACCAGCAGGCTTATTAAACTCAGAACGTGTCCGGTGAGCGGATCACCGGACATGCTTTGTCGGCGGCGATATCCCCACTACAACCGAATAGACATATTGAATCCAGGTGTTAGTATTCAATAGACAGCAGTTATGAGTATGCGTGTTTCATTTCCGGCCAGGAACGCTGATGATGACAACATTACTACCCGATTTCACAGCATTTTCGTCATTCACTTCCTTCGCGGCGCGCGTTGCCTTAACGCCTGCTCGCTCAATGGCCATTGTTTTTCATTCCTTCTCATCCCGGATGGAATCTCCCGCTGAATAGCTGTTCAGTGGGCTTTGTGACACGCAACGTTTGATAACAGGGATTACGGCGGGTCGAATATGGATAAGTTTAAGCGTCATCTGATGTGGTGGGGAGCGGGTGTTCTAGTGGTGGTGGCCGCGATAGCCTGGTGGATGCTGCGCCCTGCGGGAATACCGGAGGGGTTTGCAGCCAGCAACGGCAGAATTGAAGCCACCGAAGTGGATATTGCCACTAAGATTGCCGGGCGTATTGATACCATCCTCGTTTCGGAAGGGCAGTTTGTCCGTCAGGGCGAGGTGCTGGCGAAAATGGATACCCGCGTGCTGCAGGAACAGCGGCTGGAGGCGATCGCGCAAATCAAAGAAGCCGAAAGCGCGGTGGCGGCGGCGCGGGCGTTGCTGGAACAGCGGCAAAGTGAAATGCGCGCCGCGCAGTCGGTGGTAAAACAGCGTGAGGCGGAACTGCAGTCGGTCTCTAAACGTCACGTGCGTTCCCGTTCGCTATCCCAGCGAGGGGCGGTGTCCGAGCAACAGCTGGATGACGATCGGGCCGCGGCAGAAAGCGCACGTGCCGCGCTGGAGTCGGCAAAGGCGCAGGTCTCTGCGGCCAAAGCGGCGATTGAAGCCGCTCGTACCAGCATCATTCAGGCGCAGACCCGCGTAGAGGCCGCACAGGCTACCGAACGTCGCATTGCCGCTGATATTGATGACAGCGAGCTGAAAGCTCCGCGCGACGGTCGCGTACAGTATCGCGTAGCCGAACCAGGCGAGGTGCTTTCCGCGGGTGGGCGCGTGCTGAATATGGTCGATCTCAGCGATGTCTACATGACGTTCTTCTTACCTACCGAACAGGCTGGTTTACTGAAGATTGGCGGCGAAGCACGACTGGTGCTGGATGCCGCGCCGGATCTGCGCATTCCGGCGACCATCAGCTTTGTGGCCAGCGTCGCGCAGTTCACGCCGAAAACGGTGGAAACCAGCGATGAACGGCTGAAGCTGATGTTCCGCGTCAAAGCGCGTATCCCGCCAGAGCTGTTGCAGCAGCATCTCGAGTACGTGAAAACCGGTCTGCCGGGCATGGCGTGGGTGCGTGTCGATGAAAATCGCGCCTGGCCTGACGACCTGATGGTGAGGTTGCCGCAATGACGCATCTGGCGCTGGTTCCTGTTCCTCCCGTGGCGCACCTTGACGGCGTGAGTCAGCATTACGGGAAAACGGTCGCGCTGAACAATATCACGCTGGATATTCCCGCCCGTTGCATGGTGGGGTTGATTGGCCCGGATGGCGTGGGGAAATCGAGCTTGTTGTCGCTCATCTCCGGCGCGCGGGTCATTGAACACGGCAACGTGATGGTGCTGGGCGGCGATATGCGCGACCCGCAGCACCGCCGGGATGTCTGCCCGCGCATTGCCTGGATGCCGCAGGGGCTGGGGAAAAACCTGTACCACACGCTGTCGGTATATGAGAACGTCGATTTCTTTGCCCGCCTGTTTGGTCATGATAAAGCGGAGCGCGAAGCGCGGATTACCGAGCTACTGAACAGTACCGGCCTGGCGCCGTTTCGCGATCGTCCTGCCGGGAAACTCTCGGGGGGGATGAAACAAAAGCTGGGGCTGTGCTGCGCGTTGATCCACGACCCGGAGCTATTAATTCTCGATGAACCCACCACCGGGGTCGACCCCCTGTCCCGCGCTCAGTTCTGGGATCTGATTGACAGTATTCGCCAGCGCCAGACCAACATGAGCGTGCTGGTTGCGACCGCCTACATGGAAGAAGCCGAGCGCTTTGACTGGCTGGTGGCGATGAACGCCGGGGAAGTGTTAGCCACCGGGAGCGCGCAGCAGCTACGCGAAAAAACCGCCAGCGACACGCTGGAGCAGGCGTTTATCGCGCTGTTACCTGAAGCCCAGCGTCAGGCGCACAAACCGGTGGTGATCCCGCCGTATCACGCTGAGCGGGAAGAGATTGCCATTGAGGCGAAAGATTTGACCATGCGCTTCGGCAAGTTCGTCGCCGTTGACCACGTTAACTTTCGCATTCCGCGCGGGGAAATCTTCGGTTTTCTCGGCTCCAATGGCTGCGGCAAATCTACCACCATGAAGATGCTCACCGGACTGCTGCCCGCAAGCGAAGGCGAGGCATGGCTGTTTGGGCAAGCGGTTGATCCGAAGAATATCGATACCCGCCGCCGGGTAGGCTATATGTCACAGGCGTTCTCGCTCTACAGCGAGCTGACCGTGCGGCAAAACCTCGAACTACACGCGCGGCTGTTCCATATCCCTGAGGCAGAAATCCCTGAGCGCGTACAAGAGATGAGCGAGCGCTTTAGCCTGACCGATGTCGAAGACGCGTTGCCCGGCGCGCTGCCGTTGGGGATCCGTCAACGCCTGTCGCTGGCGGTGGCGGTGATTCATCGCCCGGAAATGCTCATTCTTGATGAGCCGACCTCCGGGGTCGATCCGGTGGCGAGGGACATGTTCTGGCAATTGATGGTCGATTTGTCGCGGCAGGATAAAGTGACCATTTTTATCTCCACCCACTTTATGAACGAAGCGGAGCGCTGCGATCGCATGTCGCTGATGCACGCCGGAAAAGTGCTGGCCAGCGGCACGCCGCAGGAACTGGTGAAGCAGCGCGGTGCCGCCAGTCTGGAAGAGGCGTTTATCTCCTGGTTACAGGAGGCCGCAGGCCCGGCGCCGGAGACGACGCTTTCGCAAGCGGATGCGCCGGTGGTGCATGAAAATAATCAGCCGCCACGCCAGGGCTTTAGCCTGCGGCGTTTATTCAGCTACAGCCGGCGTGAAGCGCTGGAGCTGCGACGCGATCCGGTGCGCTCCACGCTGGCGCTGATGGGGACGGTGATCCTGATGCTGATTATGGGCTACGGCATCAGTATGGATGTGGAAAACCTGCGTTTTTCGGTGCTCGATCGTGACCAGACCGTCAGTAGCCAGGCGTGGACGTTGAATCTGGCGGGGTCGCGCTATTTTATCGAGCAGCCGCCGCTCACCAGTTATGACGAACTGGACAAACGGATGCGTTCGGGCGAGGTGGCGGTAGCCATTGAAATCCCGCCCAATTTTGGCCGCGACATCGCGCGTGGAACGCCGGTGAAGATTGGCGTCTGGGTTGATGGGGCGATGCCGAGCCGCGCAGAAACGGTCAGAGGCTATGTACAGGCGATGCACCAGAGCTGGCTGCAGGATGTGATGGCGCGTCAGCCCAATGCCAGCGGGCAAAACGGGCTGATGACCATCGAGACGCGCTATCGTTACAACCCGGATGTGAAGAGCCTGCCGGCGATTGTTCCGGCGGTCATCCCGCTGCTGTTGATGATGATTCCTTCCATGCTCAGCGCACTCAGTGTGGTGCGCGAAAAAGAGCTGGGTTCGATTATCAACCTGTACGTTACGCCCACCACCCGCAGCGAGTTTTTGCTCGGCAAACAGTTGCCTTACATCGTGCTGGGAATGCTGAACTTCCTGCTGTTATGTGCGCTGTCGGTGTTTGTCTTCGGCGTCCCGCATAAGGGCAGCTTTTTAACGCTGACGCTGGCCGCGCTGTTGTACGTCACCATTGCTACCGGGCTGGGCTTGTTAATCTCTACGTTTATGAAAAGCCAGATCGCGGCCATTTTTGGTACGGCGATTATTACGCTGATCCCGGCGACGCAGTTTTCCGGGATGATCGATCCGGTGGCCTCGTTGGAAGGGCCGGGACGCTGGATTGGTGAAATTTATCCGACCAGCCATTTTCTGACCATTGCGCGCGGGACGTTCTCTAAGGCGCTGGATCTGGCGGATCTTTGGCAGCTATTTATCCCGCTGGCAATCGCTATTCCGGTAGTGGTTGGTCTGAGCGTATTACTGCTGAAAAAACAGGAGGGGTGATGCGCCGATTACGCAATATTTATAACCTTGGCATCAAAGAGTTACGCAGTCTGCTGGGTGACAAAGCGATGCTGACGCTGATCGTTTTCGCCTTCACGATTTCGGTTTACTCCTCCGCAACTGTCCTGCCGGGGTCGTTGCATCTGGCGCCGATTGCCATCGCGGATATGGACCAGTCGCAGTTGTCGAACCGGATTGTGAACAGCTTTTATCGCCCGTGGTTTTTGCCGCCGGAGATGATCACCGCCGATGAGATGGATGCCGGGCTGGATGCCGGTCGCTACACCTTCGCCGTGAACATTCCGCCTGATTTTCAGCGTGATGTGCTGGCCGGGCGACAGCCGGATATCCAGGTTAACGTCGATGCCACGCGGATGAGCCAGGCCTTCACCGGCAACAGCTATATCCAGAATATCATTAGCGGTGAAGTGAACAGTTTTGTGGCGCGTTACCGCGACAATAATGAGCCGCCGGTGGCGCTTGAAATGCGCATGCGCTTTAACCCCAATCTGGAGCCAGCCCGCTTTGGCGCGGTAATGGCGATCATCAACAACATCACTATGCTGGCGATTGTGCTTACCGGGTCGGCGCTGATCCGCGAGCGCGAACATGGGACCATTGAGCACCTGCTGGTGATGCCGGTGACACCGTTTGAGATAATGATGGCGAAAATCTGGTCGATGGGACTGGTGGTGCTGGTGGTTTCCGGTCTGTCGCTGATGCTGATGGTAAAAGGCGTGCTCGGGGTGCCAATTGAAGGCTCGATACCGCTGTTTATGCTGGGCGTGGCGCTGAGCCTGTTCGCCACCACCTCGATCGGCATTTTTATGGGTACGCTGGCGCGTTCCATGCCGCAACTGGGGCTGCTGATGATTCTGGTGCTACTGCCGTTACAGATGCTCTCCGGCGGTTCCACGCCGCGTGAAAGCATGCCGCAGGCGGTGCAGGACATTATGTTGACCATGCCGACCACCCACTTTGTCAGCCTCGCGCAGGCGATACTTTATCGCGGGGCCGGGTTTAGCATCGTCTGGCCGCAGTTCCTGACGCTGCTGGCGATTGGCGGGGCGTTCTTCCTGATAGCGCTGCTGCGTTTTCGCAAGACGATCGGCACAATGGCGTAATCATCATTGCCGGGGGCGCTTCGCTTGCCCGGCCTACAGACGGTAACGGACGTAGGCCGGATAAGGCGCAGCCGCCATCCGGCAACGAAACAGGCAATCACTCTTCTTTCGGCAGGCACTGCAAATGACCGTGGCGCACGCCGCGCTGGGAAATGACGTCATCGGCAAAATGCTGTACATCGCCCATGTCGCCTTTCAGCACGGCGATTTCCAGGCAGTCGTCATGGTTGATATGCACATGTAATGTGGCGACCGATAAATCATGGTGGTGGTGCTGGGTGGAAACAATACGGCTCGCCAGGTCGCGCTTCTCATGCTCATAAACATACGAGAGTACCGCGAAGCCCTGGGTGCCGTGCTCCTGGGTGGTTTCTTGCGCCAGCGCCCCGCGCAGAATATCGCGGATCGCTTCGGAACGGTTGTTGTAGCCACGGCGCTGGCTCAGGCCGTCGAGCGTTTCCAGTAAATCGTCATCGAGGGTAATGGTGACTCGTTGCATCTGCAATTAACCTTTCATGTGGCGCGTTGACGCACAGAGAATGCGGGAATTAGCGTATTTTGTAACACACGTTCGGCCTCTGGGGAAAAGGTTAATGCTCCCGCAATAAACGCAGTAGCGTGCTCACCTGCTCATCCAGCGGCGCGAGAGTATCTTTAACGATCAGATGCAGCGGCGTGGCGCGGCGAGCGCCATGGCTTAACGGCAGCGGACGTAAAAGCCCCTGGGCCAATTGCGTCTGAATACGCTCCTCAGGCAGCCAGCCGTAACCGACTTGATACATCACTGCATCAATCGCGGCATCAATGGTAGAGAAGGTCCAGGCATCGCGAACCGGTTGCTGCGGGTTGTCGCGATCGGCAATGCGAATCAGTGGCCACGCGCGTAATGCGTCTTCATCCAGCGGCGCATTCAGCGTGCAGAGTGGGTGATCGCGATGGGCAACGGCCACGAAGTCAATGTTCATCAGCCATTCACCACGCCCGGTCACATCCTGACGCCGGGTCAGGACCATTACGTCCGCATCGGCATGCGCTGCCAGCCTGTCGTCTGCATTTTCCAGTACCTCGGTCAGCCGCACCTGCGTTTGCGGCCACGCCTGCTGAAACTGTTTGAGGATTGCGAACAGGCGTCTGCGTGGGAAGATGCTATCGACCAGCAAATCCAGCCGTGTTCGTGTGCCGTTTTGCAGCGTTGCTGCCCGGGTCTCCACCCATAAAAAGGCCTTCAGTAACGGTTTGACCTGAGCTAGCAACAGCTCGCCCGCCGGGGTTAACACCGCCCTGCGGCCTTCCGGCGTCAGTAGCGTCACGCCGAGTCGCTCCTGCAATAGCGCCAGATTGTAGCTTACCGATGACTGGCTACGGTTGGTCTCTTCCGCGGCTTTCGCAAAGCTGCCAAGTTCCACCACTTTCTCCAACAGGGCCCATTGCTCAAGGGTTGTTTTGTGCATAACTTATCTAAAAATTGAATGAATATGATGTAAACATAGCATTATTCATCCAATTTTTGAAGCGTTAAGATCCTCGCATCAAGTAAGAGGAGAACGAATATGAGCGCTTTTGATAAACATGATTTGAGCGGATTTGTCGGCAAACATCTGGTCTATACCTACGATAATGGCTGGAATTACGAGATTTACGTAAAAAATGAGACCACGCTGGATTACCGCATCCACAGCGGTATTGTGGGTAATCGTTGGGTGAAAGATCAGCGGGCGTATATTGTGCGGGTAGGGGCGAGTGTTTATAAAATTTCCTGGACCGAACCGACCGGGACCGACGTCAGCCTGATCGTAAACCTGGGCGACAAACTCTTTCACGGCACCATCTTTTTCCCGCGCTGGGTGATCAACAATCCGGAAAAAACGGTGTGCTTCCAGAATGATCATATTCCGCTGATGATGTCGTATCGCGATGCGGGTCCGGCGTATCCAACCGAGGTGATTGATGAGTTCGCGACCATCACCTTCGTGCGCGACTGCGGGGCAGATAATGACGACGTGATTGCCTGCGCGGCGAGTGAGTTGCCGAAAAACTTCCCGGAAAATTTACGCTAAGGCTTCCAGACGCTGCACGGCGTCGGCGGTCAGGGTAAATGGCGTGGGGGTGCACACCGCCAGGCTCAGGGTATCGATCTGGCACTGGCTGACGGAGAGTGAGGAGGTCAGCGCGGTGCTATCGACGCTGACGATTTGCCAGGCGCTGCCGCCACGCTGTTTTACTATGGCTTCTTTGCGCGTCCAGATGCGCCAGAACGCCGCCAGCTGTTGCTCCGGGCGTTCGGCTTCAACTTCAGCATGTTCCCCAAGACTGAATACCGTATTTGCCAGCGACTGCCAGTTATCGCGGGGGCGAATAACTTCAATATCGCAGCCGACTTCCCCTTCGTCGCTGAGCAGCAGGACGATGTCATCGCCGCTATGGCTGAGATTGAACCACAGCGGCGTGTCAGCGGGAAAGGCGGGTTTTCCTTGCTCGCCGTAGACAATGTCCGGCAATGGCGAAAGGGCATGGGAAAGCAGCACACGGCCTGCCAGCCAGCGTGCCCGGCGAGCACCTTGCGGCGCTTGCTCTTTCATCGCGGCAGGCAGTTCGCCAGCGCTTAAAACAGAAACTTTCCCAAGAACGAGCTGATACATATCAGGACTAACCTTTAGTAATAATGGGGTTGTGTATCATTCTTCACGTGCCATTTGCAAGTTTATCCCGGTAATCGACTTTTGGGCCTGCCTGGTCCGAGCAAAATTGCCAGTTTGCTGCCGCCTTTGGTGGTTTCCATCCAGATTTTACACACGCTGGTTAACGGCACGGAGAGTAACATGCCGACCGGGCCGAGCAGCCATCCCCATACCAACAGGGAGAGAAAGACGATCAGCGTCGATAATCCCAGGCGGTGCCCCATCATACGGGGTTCGAGAATATTACCAATCACCATATGCACGACCAGAAACAGCGCGCCAACCAGCACGCATTCGTAAATGCCGTTGAACAGCAGCGCCTGAATCATGGGCGGGACGGCGGAAATGACCGAGCCAATGTTGGGCACGTAGTTTAGCAGGAATGCCAGCACGCCCCACATCAGAGCAAACTGAATCCCCATCAACGCCAGCCCCAGCCAGACAATGGCGCCGGTCCATAAGCTGAGCAACGTTTTCAGCGCCAGATAGTGTGAAACGCCCTTCAGCGCCCGATGCAGCCCCGCAATATGAATCTGCGGATTGTTTAACGCGAAGCGCAGCTTATAGGGAACGTGGCGCACTTCAAACAGCATAAAGACGACCGTCATTACCAGCAGGACGACGCTGGCCATGGCGCCGGAAAGACTCGTCATTAGCGTGGTGGTGAAGGTCATCAGTTTGTCGGAGTCCATACGCTGCAACATGCGCTCCGGGGACATATGCAGGTTCAGAAAGGGGACCATTTCTTGCAGATACAGAACTTTGCGCGTCAGTTCCTTATTGTATTTTGGCAGCATGGCCATGAACTCAGTGATCGACGATGCCAGCACGCCAACCAGCGCCGTAAGAACAATCAGCATTACCACGACCACTAACGTAATGGCTACCGGGCGACGCACCCCTCGGCGAATAAACCAGGTGACCAGCGGGTTCAATACGATGGCAAAAAAGAGCGCCAGCAACAGTTGCACAATGATATCCGCCGCGGCATGGATGCCCGCGAGGATCACCACCAAAGCGGCCAGTTTGAGCAGAATATGCATACCCGTTTTATCGGGCTGAGCGGTTGTCATGTTTTCTTCCTGTTTGCGTTTTTGCATTAAGTGTAGCGGTTGGCTTGCGTCTGTTATTCCTAAACTGGCTGCTGATTTATGGTCTGCAACATGGTAGAAATGAAACACTGTTGTGAAAATGTGGTGACCTTCCATGCCCGAACCCGTCGCTGAACCGACGTTAAGCGGTTTGCGCCTTAATCTGCGCATTGTTTCGGTGGTGATGTTTAACTTCGCCAGCTATCTGACCATCGGCCTGCCGCTCGCGGTATTGCCCGGCTATGTCCATGATGTGATGGGATTTAGCGCCTTCTGGGCGGGACTGGTCATCAGCCTGCAGTATTTCGCCACGCTGCTGAGCCGACCTCATGCCGGTCGCTATGCCGATCTGCTGGGGCCGAAAAAAATCGTGGTATTCGGACTGTGCGGCTGCTTTTTAAGTGGCCTGGGTTACCTGCTGGCAGGATCAACCCAAGATTGGCCGCTGGTAAGTTTGTTGCTGTTATGCATCGGGCGGGTGATTCTGGGCATCGGGCAAAGCTTTGCCGGTACCGGCTCTACGCTATGGGGCGTAGGGGTTGTTGGCTCAATGCACATCGGACGGGTGATTTCGTGGAACGGCATCGTGACCTATGGCGCGATGGCGATAGGCGCTCCGCTGGGCGTTCTGTGTTACGCCTGGGGTGGCTTACAGGGACTGGCGCTGACCGTGATGGGCGTGGCGCTGCTGGCGATACTTTTGGCGCTCCCTCGACCGGCGGTGAAGGCCAGCAAAGGCAAGCCGTTACCGTTTCGCGCTGTGCTCGGGCGCGTTTGGTTGTACGGGATGGCGCTGGCGCTGGCCTCCGCCGGATTTGGTGTGATCGCCACCTTTATCACGCTGTTTTATGATGCTAAAGGCTGGGACGGCGCAGCTTTTGCGCTGACGCTTTTTAGCTGTACATTTGTGGGTACTCGCTTGTTATTCCCAAATGGTATCAACCGGTTAGGTGGGCTCAATGTCGCGATGATCTGCTTTAGCGTCGAGATTGTTGGACTGTTGCTGGTGGGCATGGCCTCCATGCCGTGGATGGCTAAAATCGGCGTTCTGCTGGCAGGTGCCGGGTTCTCGTTGGTCTTTCCGGCGCTGGGCGTGGTGGCGGTAAAAGCCGTCCCGCAGCAAAATCAGGGCGCCGCGCTGGCGACCTATACGGTGTTTATGGATTTATCGTTGGGCGTTACCGGGCCGCTGGCCGGGCTGGTCATGACGTGGGCGGGCGTACCGGTTATCTACCTGGCGGCGGCCGGGCTGGTGGCGGTGGCGTTATTGCTGACCTGGCGGCTAAAAAAACGGCCTCAGGTGGCGTCACCGGAGGCCGAGTCATCGTCTTAACCGTTACTGGATAACCAGCGTGTTAATGATGTTTTCTGCGGTCGTTTGCGCTTTTTGCTGATCGTCAGCAGGCAGCGTGATTTGCAGCGTCAGCAGTTGGTTGTCCACTTTACCCAGCACTACGGAAGAGTATGCGGTCTGGCCTTTGGCCGAGATGATGCTGTCTAACTGTTGCAGCGTGTGGCCTTTCAGCTCAATAGATTTATTGGTGACGACCTGCAACTGCGGGTCGCGGCTACGCTGCTGATCTTCCAGACGTTTTGCCAGTACGGCAAGATCTTCGTTGGTATTGTCGCCGACAATCACAATCACCGCTTTCTGGCCGGTTGCGTCAGAATATACGTGCATATTGTTTGCCTGGGTGCCCAGCTTGCCGCTCTGATCGGTCATATCCGCTGGCAGGGAAAAACTGAGTTTGCCGTCCAGCAGGCTGACCGGTTGTCCGGTGGCGCTACTCTCTGCGGCAGCACCTTCTGCTGGCGCTTTTGTATCGCTATTATCACAGGCCGCAAGCCCCATAACCAGCAGGCCAATACCGACATATTTAACCAGATTGCGCATTGACTTCTTCCTTTCGATAAACGGCCATAACGGCTCATTCGACCATATTATCACAACTCGGAAAATGAACCTTTAACTCGTCTGCAATGCAGATATTTCAGATTTATCTGCCAACCTTTTCAGTAACATATTCAGCAGCACGCCGTACATCGGCAGGAAGAAAATAATGCTGATCAGTACCTTGAAGCAGTAGTCGACCAGCGCGATTTCCATCCAGTGCTCGGCCATAAAGGCATCCGGGCTGCGCCAGAAAGCGATAAAGAAAAAGGCCAACGTATCGCTGATGTTGCCAAACAGCGTGGAAGCCGTCGGCGCCAGCCACCAGCGACGGCTCTGACGCAGGCGGTTAAAGACATGCACATCCAGAATTTGTCCCAGCGCGTAAGCCATAAAGCTGGCGGCGGCGATACGGGCGACAAACAGGTTAAAGTGCAGCAGCGCGCCGAATCCCTGCCACGATCCCATATAGAACAGTGATGAAACAACATAGGAGATCAGCAGCGCGGGGATCATCACCGCAAAGATGATACGTCGTGCCAACGGCGCGCCAAAAATACGCACGGTCAGGTCGGTCGCGAGGAAAATAAACGGAAAGCTAAAAGCGCCCCATGTGGTATGGAAACCAAAAATGGAGATCGGTAGCTGTACCAGATAGTTGCTGGAGGTGATCACCAGCAGATGAAATAGCGATAGCCAAAACAACGCTTTTACGCGCTGAGATTGTGTAAACGGAGTCATATTGTGACCTTTTTGTTGGATGGGGTGAGGGAACCCAATAAAAAACCGTCGCATGATACTGCTTTAAGAGCACATTGCAATGGTTGTTTTTCACGCAATCGTTAACCTGATTGGCTTACGCCACAACAGAGCGTAAAATAACGCCGTTTTTGCATGAATGAGACTACGATGAGCGATCTGTTTACCTCTCCCGACCATACGCTTGATGCCCAGGGACTACGCTGCCCGGAACCTGTAATGATGGTGCGTAAAACCGTGCGCGGTATGCAGGCGGGTGAAACGCTGCTGATTGTCGCCGACGATCCGGCGACAACCCGCGACATTCCCGGCTTCTGTACCTTTATGGAGCATGAACTGGTAGCCAAAGAGACCGACTCGCTGCCGTACCGCTATTTAGTGCGCAAAGGTCATTAAGCGAAGCGCCATCCGGCCTACAAAGACGGTGTAACCTGTAGGCCGGATAAGGCAACGCCGCATCCGACACACTCATTATCCTTTACGCAACAACCGCAACGCGTTCGCGGTCACCAGCACCGTCGCCCCCGTATCAGCCAGCACCGCCAGCCACAGTCCGGTTATCCCGAGCAGCGTGGTGACGAGGAAAATCCCCTTCAAACCCAGCGCAATCGCAATGTTCTGGCGAATATTGGCATGGGTGGCGCGCGCCAGTTGAATCATTTGCACCAGGCCACGCAGACGGTTGTGGGTCAGGGCGGCATCGGCGGTTTCCAGGGCGACGTCGGTTCCGCTACCCATGGCAATGCCGATGGTCGCCGCTTTCATCGCCGGGGCGTCGTTGATGCCGTCGCCGACCATTGCCAGCGGCGACTGTTGGTTGAGAGAGGTAACGGCTCGCACCTTATCCTCCGGCAATAACCCCGCTTTGAATTCCAGACCCAGCTCCCCGGCAATGGCTGCTGCCGCGCGTGGGTTATCACCGGTCAGGATCACCCCTTTCACGCCGATCTGATTGAGCTCGCTGATGGCAGTGCGGGCGTCGTCGCGCAACGTATCCTGTAGGCCCAGTACACCGAGAACGGTATCGTTACGTAGCACCAGCACCACCGTCTGGCCCGCGCTTTCCAGCTCGCTTATCTGTCCGGCAAAGGCATCGGCAGGCTGCTTACCGGCGGCGCAAATCAGCACGCGCTCGCCGTTGACCAGCGCTTCTATTCCGGAACCAACCAGCGCCCGCTGTTCTTTCGCGACAGGAATAGTCAGCTCGCGCGTTTGCGCTTCCCGAACAATCGTCTGCGCCAGTGGGTGCGTCGCGCCTTGCTCTACCGCCGCTGCCAGCGCCAGCAGTTCAGCCTCATTTATACCGCTTGCCGGATGAATCGCCGTCACGCGCGGTTTACCGATGGTCAGGGTGCCGGTTTTATCAAACGCCACCTGCGTGACTCTGCCCAACTGTTCCAGCGCGGCGCCGCCTTTGATTAATGCGCCACGACGCGCCGCGGCGGCAAGACCAGAGGTAATCGCTGCGGGAGTTGAGATAACCAGCGCGCACGGGCAGCCAATCAGCAACAGCGTCAGTCCTTTATAAATCCACTCCTGCCACGAGGCGGCAAACAGCAGCGGCGGGACGAGGGTAACCAGCAGCGCAACCGCCATAATAGCGGGGGTATAAATTCGGCTGAAACGGTCAATAAAGCGCTCAATGGGGGCGCGGCGTTCTTCCGCTTCTTCAATCAGCTTCAGAATGCGATCGATAGCGCTGGCGCCCGGCTCGGAGAGCACTTCCAGCGTAACCAGACGATCCACGCTGGTGGCGCCCGCCGGGACTTTCTCGCCGGTGGCGCGTTCAACCGGGATCGATTCGCCGGTCAGGGCGCTTTCATCAAAGCTGGCAAAACCGGAGACCAGCTTACCGTCGGCGGGTAAACGTCCACCGGCGGCAACTTCAATAACATCGCCAGGCTGGAGGGTATTGATTGCGACCTCTTCACGTTCGCCATTACGCAGGCGCGTGGCGGTTTCTGGCTTGAGTGCCATCAATGCGCTAACACCTTTGCGGGCGCGGCTGGCGGCCCACCCTTCCAGGCGCTCGCCAATTAAAAACAGCAGTAGCACCATGGCGGCTTCCGCCGTCGCGCCGATAAACAGTGCGCCAATCGCGGCCACGCTCATCAACGTTTCAATGGCGAAGTAGCTGCCGGTTTTCATCAGACGCAGGGCCTGGCGGGCAATGGGATACAGGCCGACCAGCGTGGTGGCGATAAACGCTATCTGGCCGAAAGGATGATTGAACTGCTCCAGCCCCCAGCTAATCGCCATCATGATTATCAGCGAAATCAGCGGCAGGTTCTCTTTCAGACGTGATTCAGGGGCGGCTTCCGGCGCTTGTTCATCGCGCAGGGTATAACCTGCCTTTTGTACCGCGCTTTCAATTTGCTGACGGATATCATAACCCGCGTCGACGACCAGTTTTTCGGTGGCGAACAGCACCTGGACCTGGTTGACGCCGCTCACCTGGCGGACCGCATTTTCCACTTTTCGGGCGCAGGCGGCACAGTCCATTCCTGCCACTTTCCAGGAATAACGGGTCCCCATTACGCTTTCGGATACGGTGGTTGGGGTGGAGCAACTTCCTTCGCAGCAGCAGTCGTCCGCCTTTTGTGGGGCTGGCACTGGCTTGAAAGAAGAAAATTGTGGGGCTTTTTTGCCAGGGGCATCGGGCGTCGACATGGCATCCTCCGGTTAATAATCATTTCGTATTAACCGAAGGATACACTCTGGAGTCGACTCCAGAGTCAAGCGATATTAGAGATACAACGAACGAACAATCAGGAAATGTCCGGCGAAGTAGCAGGCGGCGGCAATGGCGTTATCGGCGCGGAAGCGGCGGCGATAATGGCTACCCAGCCAGACAAAATTGCCGATGAACAATAATGAGGCACCGAGGAATGCCGACAGCGCGGGGCCAGTGGGACGGAAGAACCACAGTTCGCCCGCCATCCAGACCATCATCAGCGTGATGCCGATAAAAGTACAGATGGCTAAACGCAGCTCTTCCAGCCGTGTCCAGATGATGGCGATCAGCAACGCCCCCAGCACTACCAATACCAATGGCAAAGGCCAGAAGAACGACAGCGTCATTTGGCTGGCGAAGTAGATGGTATACAGCAGGTGCGAGAGGAAAAACGCCCCCACGGCGTAGAGCAGACGTTGGCGCGGCAACAGCGTCAGCGCATCGCCCAGCAGTGAGGCAAGCAGCCCTGCCAGCACCAGATAGCTGATGGCGTTAAACATTGGCGCCTGCCAGGCCAGCAGTGCCAGCAGGAGTAAAGTGAGGGGTTTAAAGACCCAGCGTTGCCAGGCGGGCCCACGATAGGAAGCATCCACGAACAACCATGCGGAAAGGCAGACAGCGATAAACGACCAAAGCATCTTAGTTCCTTGAATTCGTTATTTTTTCGTAAGCGGGGTGCTTACGGCTCTATTGTTCAGTGTAGAGGTCGACACTGCCAGATGACAACACCATAACAGGCAATGTATGCTTATTTCCGCATTTTCTGATGGGTTAATACTATGAGCAAACCGCCACTTTTTTTCATTGTTATCATTGTCTTAATTGTTGTCGCCGCGTCGTTTCGCTTTGTCCAGCAGCGGCGTGAAAAAGCGGATAACGATGCAGCACCGCTGGTGCAAAAGCAGGTGGTAGTGAGTAATAAGCGGGAAAAACCACTTAACGATCGGCGATCCCGTCAACAGGAAGTGAGCCCGGCAGGAACCAGCATGCGCTATGAAGCCAGCTTTAAGCCGCAAAGCGGCGGTCTGGAGCAGACGTTTCGCCTGGATGCCCGGCAGTACCATGCGCTAACGGTCGGAGACAAGGGCACGCTGAGTTATAAAGGTTCGCGTTTTATTGATTTTACGGCTGAACGCTAAGGTTTCATCTGACTGATGCCGGATGGCGGTTACGCCTTATCCGGCCTACAAATTTTGTCGCCCCGGCTCGCAACGCGCCGCCGGGCGAAAACATCACAGTTACTTCTTCAACTGGTTCTTAATCTTCTTCTGCCAGACCAGCAGCTCAAAGACGCCGAACAGGAAAATGCGGATTTTCTCCCCGCTGGTCATCTGCGGGCCATCTTTTGGCATGGTGCTTTTTAGCAGAGCCAATTGCATGCCGTGCATCAGCACCATAAAGATCAGCGCGACGTTAACGAAGATGTTAAGCGGGCGTGGGAAGGGTTGGAAAATATTCAGTAATAAAAATGCCCAGACGCAGAGCATCAACAGACGTCCCAGATTAATTAGCATCGTGCTCTCCTTGTGCTTCACGTTGATACAGGCGGTAGGCGACCTGTCCTGCCACTTTTTCACGGTATAGCGACCAGTTTACCGGAACCGGCGGCAGGCCGTTTTCGACTTCGCTCTCAACGTAAATATACGCTTCATCTGCCAGCCAACCATGGGTTTCCAGAAGCGTTAAAGTTTCTTCCAGTAATCCTTTGCGAAACGGCGGATCAACGAACACCACGTTATGCGGCGTACCAGGTTGGGCGAGAAACGCCAGCGTATTGGTGTTGACGACGCGGGCATGATTTGCCTTCAGCGTAGCAAGATTCTTTTGCAACTGCTGCGATACCGCGCGATCCATCTCCAGAAGCGTCGCATTTGCCGCATAGCGAGAGAGAGCTTCCAGCCCCAACGCGCCGCTGCCAGCGAAGCAGTCCAGGCAATGTGCATCGACCATTACCGGGGCCAACCAGTTAAATAAGGTTTCGCGTACGCGGTCAGTGGTCGGGCGCAGGCCGGGGCTGTCCGGAACCGGGAGTTTACGGCCACGCCATTGCCCGCCAATAATGCGGATCTGGCCGCTACCAGAGTGATTCGGTTTTTTCATTTCTATTATTGCTCAATCCGCCTATAGCATGTCATGCCAGGCGGTGATGTGAGTTAAGTTAACCCGTCGCCTTTCAAGTTACCTCTTCGTTGGCTGCACTTACTCACCCGAATCACTTACTAAAAGTAAGCTCATCGGGATTCGTGCGCTTGCCGCCTTGACGTAACTCGAAATTCATTGGGTATAAGTGATAGACTATTTCATCATTTTTTTAGCTGCTATGTACATAGCGTTGACGCTGTGCCATGAAGCAACAGCGGGGGAGTGTAGTCGCAAATGGCGAAAGAGAAAAAACGTGGCTTTTTTTCCTGGCTGGGCTTTGGTCAAAAAGAGCAGGCACCGGAAAACGAGACAGAACTAAAAAACGAAGAACAACAACCGGTTGCTGAAGAAACTACCGTCGTTGACGAACAGCCGCGCGCCGAGGAAACCCGTAGCGAGTCACAAACACAAGCCTTTGCTGCTGAAGTTGTTGAAGTCACGGAACAAGTTGCTGAAATCGAAAAACTGCAGCCGGAAGCAGCGCCTGTTGCCGGGCAACCGCAGCCGGAGGCTGAGGCGGTTGCTGAATCCACTGTTGAACCTGAAGTGGAAACCCCTGCTGCGGCGGTTATCGAACGCGAAGAATTGCCGCTGCCGGAAGAGGTGAAAACCGCAGATGTTTCTGCCGAAGAGTGGCAGGCTGAAGCGGAAACTGTCGAAATCGTCGAGGCGGTTGAAGAAGAAGCCGAAAACGAACCGCAACTGACAGACGAAGAACTGGAAGCGCAGGCCCTGGCTGCCGAGGCGGCGGAAGAAGCCGTCATGGTGGTGCCGGTTGAAGAACCTGCCGTTGAAAAACCGGTAGAAGAAGAGGCGGTCCAGGAGCAGGAAAAACCAACTAAAGAAGGTTTCTTTGCGCGTCTGAAACGCAGTCTGCTGAAAACAAAAGAAAACCTCGGTTCCGGATTTATCAGTCTGTTTCGCGGTAAAAAGATCGACGATGATCTGTTTGAAGAGCTGGAAGAGCAGTTGCTGATTGCGGATGTGGGCGTAGAAACGACCCGTAAGATTATTGCGAATCTGACGGAAGGCGCCAGCCGCAAGCAGCTCAAAGATGCAGAAGCGCTGTATGGCCTGCTGAAAGATGAGATGGGCGAGATCCTGGCGAAGGTTGATGAGCCGCTGAACGTCGAGGGTAAAACGCCATTTGTTATCTTAATG
Source organism: Citrobacter sp. C5_2 (assembly GCF_014596845.2). Taxonomy (NCBI): domain Bacteria; kingdom Pseudomonadati; phylum Pseudomonadota; class Gammaproteobacteria; order Enterobacterales; family Enterobacteriaceae; genus Citrobacter; species Citrobacter sp. C5_2. Next base: position 323,644 of record NZ_CP115032.1, read on the forward strand.
GTTGGCGTAAACGGCGTGGGTAAAACGACTACCATTGGTAAGCTGGCGCGTCAGTTTGAGCAGCAGGGTAAAACGGTGATGCTGGCGGCGGGCGATACCTTCCGTGCGGCAGCGGTAGAGCAGTTACAGGTCTGGGGTCAGCGTAACAATATTCCGGTGATTGCACAGCATACCGGTGCGGATTCCGCCTCCGTTATCTTTGATGCCATCCAGGCCGCGAAGGCACGTAACGTAGACGTGCTGATCGCTGATACCGCAGGGCGTTTGCAGAACAAATCGCACCTGATGGAAGAACTGAAAAAAATCGTTCGCGTTATGAAGAAGCTCGACGAAGAGGCACCGCATGAAGTTATGCTGACTATCGACGCCAGTACCGGGCAGAATGCGATAAGCCAGGCCAAACTGTTCCATGAAGCGGTGGGCTTAACCGGTATCACCCTGACCAAGCTGGACGGTACGGCGAAGGGTGGGGTCATCTTCTCGGTTGCCGATCAGTTTGGCATCCCTATCCGCTATATTGGTGTGGGCGAACGTATCGAGGATTTACGTCCGTTTAAAGCGGACGATTTTATAGAGGCACTTTTTGCCCGAGAGGATTAACAATGATTCGCTTTGAACATGTCAGCAAGGCCTATCTCGGTGGGAGACAAGCGCTGCAGGGAGTGACCTTCCATATGCAGCCTGGCGAGATGGCGTTTCTGACCGGCCACTCTGGTGCGGGTAAAAGTACCCTGCTGAAGCTGATCTGTGGAATTGAACGGCCCAGCGCCGGGAAAATCTACTTCAGCGGGCATGACATCAGCCGTTTGAAAAACCGTGAAGTGCCGTTTCTGCGTCGTCAGATTGGCATGATTTTTCAGGATCACCACCTGTTGATGGACAGAACCGTATTTGACAACGTGGCAATCCCGCTGATCATCGCGGGCGCCAGCGGTGACGATATTCGTCGTCGCGTGTCAGCGGCACTGGATAAGGTCGGGCTGTTGGACAAAGCGAAAAACTTCCCGATTCAGCTCTCTGGCGGTGAACAACAGCGCGTGGGTATCGCCCGCGCGGTGGTGAATAAACCTGCGGTACTGCTGGCGGATGAACCGACGGGGAACCTGGATGACGCGCTGTCGGAAGGGATCCTTCGCCTGTTCGAAGAGTTTAACCGCGTCGGGGTCACGGTATTAATGGCCACGCATGACATTGGACTGATCTCCCGTCGCTCCTACCGCCAGCTGGTCCTGAGTGATGGACACCTGCATGGAGGCCTGGCGCATGAATAGACGTGACGCTATCAATCAAATCAAACAGTTCGGTGGCCGACTGGATCGTTTTCGTAAATCAGGCGGCGCGCCGGGTGACGGTGGTCGCAATGCGCCAAAACGAGCGAAAGCCGCACCAAAACCGAACTCACGTAAAACCAACGTTTTTAACGAGCAGGTGCGCTATGCGTTCCATGGCGCGTTGCAGGACTTGAAAAGTAAGCCGTTGGCGACCTTCCTCACGGTAATGGTGATCGCCATCTCCCTGACGCTGCCCAGCGTGTGCTACATGGTTTATAAAAACGTAAACCAGGCGGCAAGCCAGTATTATCCTTCGCCGCAAATCACCGTCTATCTGCAAAAAACGCTGGATGATGACGCGGCGGCGCGGGTGGTTGGTCAGTTGCAGGCCGAACAGGGCGTTGAGAAAGTAAATTATCTTTCCCGCGAAGATGCGCTGGGCGAATTCCGTAACTGGTCCGGTTTTGGCGGCGCGCTGGACATGCTGGAAGAGAACCCGCTTCCTGCCGTAGCGGTAGTTATCCCGAAACTGGACTTCCAGGGGACGGAGTCGCTGAACACCCTGCGCGACCGTATTGCACAAATCAACGGTATTGATGAAGTGCGAATGGATGACAGCTGGTTTGCTCGTCTGGCGGCGCTGACGGGACTCGTGGGGCGCGTATCCGCGATGATTGGCGTGCTGATGGTGGCGGCGGTCTTCCTCGTCATTGGTAACAGCGTGCGCCTGAGTATTTTTGCGCGTCGCGATACCATTAACGTGCAGAAGCTGATTGGCGCGACGGACGGATTTATCCTGCGCCCATTCCTTTACGGCGGCGCGCTGCTCGGTTTTTCCGGCGCATTTCTTTCACTGATTTTGTCAGAGATTTTGGTGATGCGTCTGTCGTCAGCGGTGACTGAAGTGGCGCAGGTCTTTGGAACTAAGTTTGATATCAATGGTTTATCATTCGACGAGTGCCTGTTGTTACTGCTGGTGTGCTCAATGATCGGCTGGGTGGCAGCCTGGCTTGCCACGGTTCAACATTTACGCCACTTTACCCCCGATTAAAAAATCTCTGGTATAATCTTTCCCTGCACTGAGTAGTTCGCTCTGCAGGGAAAGAGTCCCTGTTATCTCTTCCCGGCGTATTCATTGTGATGTCACATTTTGTGCGTAATCTATACACATTACGACATGGAACTTGTGGATAAAATCACTGTCTGATAAAAGATTGAATGATATTCTCGTTGCTCATAAGCTCTGGCATGGTTGTTGCTACTGGTTTTTGTTAATTAGTTTTTGCCAACGCGCCAGATGAAAAGATTGAGAGGATTTGAATGACCAAAGAAATGCAAAATTTAGCTTTAGCCCCTGTTGGTAACCTGGAGTCTTACATCCGGGCTGCGAACGCGTGGCCGATGTTGTCGGCTGACGAGGAGCGGGCGCTGGCTGAAAAGCTGCATTACCAGGGCGATCTGGAAGCAGCTAAAACGCTGATCCTGTCTCACCTGCGCTTTGTTGTTCATATTGCTCGTAACTACGCGGGCTATGGCCTGCCGCAGGCGGATCTGATTCAGGAAGGTAATATCGGCCTGATGAAAGCCGTGCGCCGTTTCAACCCGGAAGTGGGTGTGCGCCTGGTTTCTTTCGCCGTGCACTGGATCAAAGCTGAGATCCATGAATACGTTCTGCGTAACTGGCGTATCGTGAAAGTCGCGACCACTAAAGCACAGCGTAAGCTGTTCTTTAACTTGCGTAAAACCAAGCAGCGTCTGGGTTGGTTCAACCAGGACGAAGTTGAAATGGTGGCTCGTGAGCTGGGTGTTTCCAGCAAAGACGTGCGCGAAATGGAATCCCGTATGGCGGCGCAGGACATGACGTTTGATATGTCTTCAGACGACGAGTCTGACAGCCAGCCGATGGCGCCGGTTCTGTATCTGCAGGATAAATCCTCTAACTTTGCCGATGGCATTGAAGAAGATAACTGGGAAGATCAGGCCGCGAACAAACTGACTCACGCAATGGAAGGTCTGGACGAACGTAGCCAGGATATCATCCGCGCCCGTTGGCTGGACGAAGACAACAAGTCAACGTTGCAGGAACTGGCCGATCGCTACGGCGTTTCCGCTGAACGTGTTCGTCAGCTTGAAAAGAACGCCATGAAAAAACTGCGCGCGGCGATCGAAGCGTAATCTTCCAGTAAACCTGGAAATGCTGATAAACCCTGGATGAAAATCCGGGGTTTTTTGTTTTTATCTCTCCCTCTATCTCCTGACGTTTATGCTTTTTGTCATCAAGTTGTTATCTGCATGTCAAATTTAGCTATTCCAAAATAATAAAAATCGGGTATGTTTTAGCAGAGTATGCTGCTAAAGCACGGGTGGCTATCCAATAATCGAAATAAAGTGCTGAACAACAACATCACAACACACGTAATAACCACAATAATGGGGATTGTCAGGATGAATATGAAGGGTAAAGCGTTATTGGCAGGATGTATCGCCCTGTCTTTGAGCAATATGGCGTTTGCTAAGGATATTAAAGTGGCCGTTGTCGGCGCAATGTCCGGTCCGGTAGCGCAGTATGGCGATCAGGAGTTTACTGGCGCAGAGCAGGCGATTGCGGATATCAACGCCAAGGGCGGGGTAAAAGGTGACAAACTGGTCGTGGTGAAATATGACGATGCCTGTGACCCGAAACAAGCGGTAGCGGTCGCGAACAAAGTGGTCAACGACGGGATTAAATACGTTATCGGCCATCTGTGCTCATCTTCTACCCAGCCCGCGTCAGATATCTATGAAGATGAAGGCATTCTGATGATTACCCCGGCAGCGACGGCGCCGGAGCTGACCGCGCGTGGTTATAAGCTGGTGATGCGTACCACCGGCCTGGATTCCGATCAGGGGCCAACTGCCGCCAAATACATTCTGGAAAAAGTGAAGCCGCAACGCATTGCCATCATTCACGATAAGCAGCAGTACGGCGAAGGTCTGGCGCGTGCGGTGCAGGACGGCCTGAAGAAAGGCAACGCCAACGTGGTGTTCTTTGACGGTATTACCGCCGGTGAAAAAGACTTCTCGACGCTGGTGGCGCGCCTGAAGAAAGAGAATATCGATTTCGTTTACTACGGTGGTTATCACCCGGAAATGGGGCAGATCCTGCGTCAGTCTCGTGCCGCAGGTCTGAAAACCCAGTTTATGGGTCCGGAAGGGGTAGCGAACGTGTCGCTGTCTAACATTGCGGGTGAGTCTGCGGAAGGCTTACTGGTAACCAAGCCGAAGAACTACGACCAGGTGCCAGCGAACAAACCGATTGTGGATGCTATCAAGGCCAAGAAACAGGATCCGAGTGGCGCATTCGTGTGGACCACTTACGCCGCGCTGCAATCCTTGCAGGCCGGTCTGAACCAGTCTGACGATCCGGCTGAAATTGCCAAGTACCTGAAAGCAAACTCAGTAGAAACCGTAATGGGGCCGCTGTCCTGGGACGAGAAGGGCGATCTGAAAGGCTTCGAATTCGGCGTGTTTGACTGGCATGCTAATGGGACGGCGACAGACGCCAAGTAATTGAGTGCCGGGTGGCGGCTTCGCCTTACCCGGCCTACATACCTGGAAAATTGCGAGGTGGTTTTTTTATCTTTTGCTCCCAGCATGTAGGCCGGATAAGCGTCAGCGCCATCCGGCTTTTTTATCTTTTTTCCCAGCCATCTGCCTGGGCTGTAAAGCCTAACGCCTGCATAAACGCGGCCATCACGCTGCGGTCTTCAACGCCTACATCTGCCATCCACCATGAACTCACACTTGGGTTTTCACGGATCACCTCTTCGATCAAATACTGCCCGACGCCGCGACGACGGGTGATTTCACGTACGCGCAACGAATCCAGAGCACCTTGTGTGCCGCTCAGGGTGACACGTACTGCGCCTAACAGACGCTCGTTAAAACGCGCGGCGTAGATCCGGTGCGTTTCATCTACGCTTAATGATGAGGCGGAATATTCCGGCCAGATTTTGCCCAGATCAATCAGATCCTGGGCGCTAAAGTTGTTTAAACGAACGATGGTCAGCTTCATTAGTAGCATGTCCAAATCACAAAAGATGAGATCAGTGTACCGAAATAATTCGCCCGGATGCTTTCTCTTTTTTATGCGATTAACCAGGTTAATAGTTTTGCGACAACGGTAATGACAGTTTGAAACATTAGAGATTGAAAAACAGGCAGGATAATACCCTGGAATGCAGCATTTTATTCCGCTCTTTGTACCGTTATTTTATGCTGACAAACGTGCTTTTTTTTGTTTATCTATAGTGAAAAGCAGAATATTATCTTTTCTTAATCGACTGAAATATAGAGATTTTAGTCTGATTTTGCTTAAAAAACTGCGCTAACCCATTAATGAGACTGGTAAAAATAGTGCAGTTCAAAAAAAGCACAGTCTGCTTTTTAACCACATAAATACAAAATATTAATTACGTCACGAATGGGGATTCAGTTAATGAAACGGAATGCGAAAACAATCATCGCAGGGGTGATAGCACTGGCAATGTCGCATGCTGTCATGGCAGAAGATATCAAGGTGGCTGTTGTCGGGGCGATGTCGGGTCCGGTCGCGCAGTGGGGTGATATGGAATTTAATGGCGCACGTCAGGCCATTAAAGATATCAATGCCAAAGGCGGGATCAAAGGCGACAAGCTGGTGGCCGTGGAATATGACGATGCTTGCGATCCAAAACAGGCCGTTGCCGTAGCAAACAAAATCGTCAATGACGGTATTCAGTATGTTATTGGCCACCTGTGCTCATCTTCGACTCAGCCAGCGTCAGACATCTATGAAGACGAAGGGATCCTGATGATTTCCCCGGGCGCCACTAACCCGGAACTGACCCAGCGCGGTTACGCACACATTATGCGTACTGCGGGTCTGGACTCCTCTCAGGGACCAACCGCCGCGAAATACATTCTGGAGAAGGTGAAGCCGCAGCGCATCGCCATCATCCATGATAAACAGCAATACGGCGAAGGCCTGGCGCGTTCGGTGCAGGACAGCCTGAAAGCGGGCAAAGCCAACATCGTCTTCTTTGATGGGATCACCGCCGGGGAAAAAGATTTCTCTGCGCTGATTGCCCGTCTGAAGAAAGAAAATATCGACTTCGTCTATTACGGCGGCTACTACCCGGAAATGGGGCAAATGCTGCGCCAGGCGCGATCCGTTGGCCTGAAAACGCAGTTTATGGGGCCAGAGGGTGTGGGTAATGCCTCTCTGTCTAACATCGCCGGTGATGCCGCAGAAGGCATGCTGGTGACGATGCCAAAACGTTATGACCAGGATCCGGCGAATAAAGCGATTGTCGATGCGCTCAAAGCTGACAAGAAAGATCCAACCGGACCATACGTGTGGATCACTTATGCAGCCGTCCAGTCACTGGCGAGCGCAATGGATCGCAGCGGAAGCAAAGAGCCGCTGGATCTGGTGAAAGATCTGAAAGCACACGGGGCTGATACCGTGATTGGGCCGCTGAAATGGGACGAAAAAGGCGATTTGAAGGGATTTGAGTTTGGTGTCTTTCAGTGGCACGCAGATGGTTCATCAACCGTCGCGAAGTAATACCTGAAGACGAGTTATCCCACCGCCCGTGCAAAACGGGCGGGTTAAGAAAGGTTACCTTATGTCCGAGCAGTTCCTCTATTTCTTGCAGCAGATGTTTAACGGCGTCACGCTGGGAAGCACCTACGCGCTGATCGCCATCGGTTATACGATGGTGTACGGCATTATTGGCATGATCAATTTCGCCCATGGCGAGGTGTATATGATCGGCAGCTATGTCTCCTTTATGATCATCGCTGCGCTAATGATGATGGGGATTGATTCCAGTTGGCTACTGGTCGCGGCGGGCTTCGTCGGCGCGATTGTGATTGCCAGCGCCTACGGCTGGAGTATTGAACGGGTGGCGTATCGGCCCGTGCGCAGCTCCAAGCGCTTGATCGCGCTAATTTCCGCTATCGGGATGTCCATCTTCCTGCAAAACTACGTCAGCCTGACGGAAGGTTCACGCGACGTGGCGCTGCCCAGCCTGTTTAACGGCCAGTGGACTGTCGGCAGTAGTGATAACTTCTCTGCATCTATCACCACTATGCAGTTGGTTATCTGGATTGTAACCTTCCTCGCGATGCTGGCACTGACGCTGTTTATCCGCTATTCGCGTATGGGACGTGCCTGCCGCGCCTGTGCGGAAGATCTGAAAATGGCCAGCCTGCTCGGCATTAACACCGACCGTGTGATTGCGCTGACCTTTGTGATCGGTGCGGCAATGGCGGCGGTTGCGGGCGTGCTGCTCGGTCAGTTCTATGGCGTAATTAACCCTTACATCGGCTTTATGGCCGGGATGAAAGCCTTTACCGCGGCGGTACTGGGCGGCATTGGCAGCATTCCTGGCGCGATGATTGGCGGCCTGATTTTGGGCGTTGCCGAAGCGCTTTCTTCTGCTTATCTGAGTACCGAATACAAAGACGTGGTGTCGTTCGCGTTGCTGATTCTGGTACTGCTGGTGATGCCGACCGGTATTCTGGGTCGTCCGGAGGTAGAGAAAGTATGAAACCGATGCATTTTGCAATGGCGCTGCTCTCTGCCGCCATGTTCTTCATCCTGGCGGGCGTCTTCATGGGCGTCCAGTTAGAGCTGGACGGCACCAAACTGGTGGTGGACACCGCTGCGGATATCCGCTGGCAGTGGGTGTTTATCGGCACTGGCGTCGTGTTTCTTTTCCAACTGTTGCGTCCGGCGTTCCAGAAAGGTCTGAAGAGCGTCTCCGGGCCGAAGTTTATTCTGCCAGCGATTGACGGCTCCACTGTTAAACAGAAACTGTTTCTGGTGGCGCTGCTGGTGATTGCCGTGGCATGGCCGTTTATGGTCTCGCGCGGCACGGTCGATATCGCCACGCTGACGATGATTTATATCATCCTCGGCCTCGGCTTAAACGTGGTGGTGGGGCTTTCCGGCCTGCTGGTGCTGGGCTACGGCGGCTTCTATGCCATCGGCGCTTACACCTTTGCGCTGCTGAACCACTATTACGGCCTCGGTTTCTGGACCTGTCTGCCGCTGGCGGGGCTGGTTTCTGCCGCTGCGGGGTTCCTGCTCGGCTTCCCGGTCCTGCGTCTGCGCGGTGATTATCTGGCTATTGTGACCTTAGGCTTCGGCGAAATCGTCCGTATCCTGCTGCTCAACAACACCGAAATCACCGGCGGCCCGAACGGTATTAGCCAGATCCCGAAACCTACTTTTTTCGGTCTTGAGTTCAGCCGCAGCGCGCGTGAAGGCGGCTGGGATACCTTCAGCAACTTCTTTAACGTGAAGTATGACCCGTCCGATCGCGTGATTTTCCTCTATCTGGTGGCGCTGCTGCTGGTGGTGTTCTCGCTGTTTGTCATCAACCGTCTGCTGCGCATGCCGCTGGGACGTGCGTGGGAAGCGCTGCGTGAAGATGAAATCGCCTGCCGTTCGCTGGGCTTAAATCCTACACGCATCAAGCTGACCGCCTTTACCATCAGCGCCGCGTTCGCGGGTTTTGCCGGCACGCTGTTTGCCGCGCGGCAGGGTTTTGTCAGCCCGGAATCGTTCACCTTTGCCGAGTCGGCCTTTGTGTTGGCGATTGTGGTACTGGGTGGAATGGGCTCGCAGTTTGCGGTCATTCTCGCAGCTATCCTGCTGGTGGTGTCACGCGAACTGATGCGTGATTTCAATGAATACAGCATGTTAATGCTGGGTGGTTTGATGGTACTGATGATGATCTGGCGTCCGCAGGGCTTGTTACCGATGACCCGTCCGCAGTTGAAGCTGAAAAACGGGGAAGCAAAAGGAGAGCAGGCATGAGTCAGCCATTATTATCCGTTAACGGCCTGATGATGCGCTTCGGCGGTCTGCTGGCGGTGAACAACGTTGAGCTGGAACTGAGACCGCAGGAAATCGTCTCGTTAATCGGGCCGAACGGCGCGGGAAAAACCACGGTCTTTAACTGCCTGACCGGTTTTTATAAACCGACGGGTGGGACGATTAAGCTGCGTGACCAGCATCTGGAAGGGCTGCCGGGTCAGCAAATCGCGCGTATGGGCGTGGTGCGTACTTTCCAGCACGTACGCCTGTTTCGCGAAATGACGGTGATTGAAAACTTGCTGGTGGCGCAACATCAGCAATTGAAAACCGGTGTCTTTTCCGGCCTGTTAAAAACGCCGTCGTTCCGTCGCGCGCAGAGTGAAGCCCTGGATCGCGCCGCCACTTGGCTTGCGCGTATTGGTTTGCTGGAGCATGCCAACCGCCAGGCCAGTAACCTCGCCTACGGTGACCAGCGTCGTCTGGAGATCGCCCGCTGCATGGTGACGCAACCGGAGATCCTGATGCTTGACGAGCCTGCCGCTGGCCTCAACCCGAAAGAGACCAAAGAGCTGGACGAGCTGATTGCCGAGCTGCGCAATCATCACAACACTACCATTCTGTTGATTGAGCACGATATGAAACTGGTGATGGGCATTTCCGACCGTATTTACGTGGTAAACCAGGGCACGCCGCTGGCGAACGGGACGCCGGAACAGATTCGTAATAACCCGGACGTGATCCGCGCCTATTTAGGTGAAGCATAATGGTGGCGAGGCATACTATGGATAAGGCGATGTTATCGTTCGATAAAGTCAGTGCCCACTACGGCAAAATTCAGGCGCTGCACGAGGTTAGCCTGTATATCAATCAGGGTGAGATCGTAACGCTTATCGGTGCCAACGGCGCGGGGAAAACCACCCTGCTCGGTACGTTATGCGGCGACCCACGCGCGACCAGCGGACGCATTGTCTTTGATGGTAAAGACATTACCGACTGGCAAACGGCTAAAATCATGCGTGAAGCGGTGGCGATCGTCCCGGAAGGGCGTCGTGTGTTTTCGCGCATGACGGTGGAAGAGAACCTGGCGATGGGCGGTTTCTTTGCCGAGAAGGACCAGTTTCAGGAACGTATCAAATGGGTGTATGACCTGTTTCCGCGCCTGCATGAGCGTCGCATTCAGCGTGCGGGTACCATGTCCGGCGGTGAACAGCAGATGCTGGCGATAGGCCGTGCGCTGATGAGCCAGCCCCGGCTATTGTTGCTTGATGAGCCGTCGCTGGGTCTGGCGCCGATTATCATCCAGCAGATCTTTAACACCATCGAGCAGCTGCGCGAGCAGGGGATGACCATCTTCCTCGTCGAGCAGAACGCTAACCAGGCGCTGAAGCTCGCCGACCGCGGCTACGTGCTGGAAAACGGTCATGTGGTACTGGAAGACACCGGTGATGCGCTACTGGCGAATGAAGCGGTGCGTAGCGCTTATCTGGGCGGTTAAGATTTCTCTTAAGAGTTAAGGGGCCTGATGGCCCCTTTTTATCGCGTTATGTTATTATTGAGAATGGTTATCAATAATAACATGAACATGGAGAAAGGATGATACGTTCAGGTACCTGCATGATGATTGGAACTCTGTTATTGGCGTTTGCATCTGGTGTTCAGGCACTGGAACCGCAAACGTTCGACCCGCGCGATCCGTCTATCTGGGAAGAGAAACCGAACAACCCGTTGGCACAATCCAGCTCGCCCTGCGAAGTATTCACCAGCTCGGTATGCCCTGGCTGGGAAGATGAAAAATCAGATATCCAACGTGAACGTGAGCGGCGGGAACAGCAGCGTTTACAGAATGAATTTGAGCGACGCTGGCGTCGGGATTAACGTTACCGGAGTAAATGGGCAGCGTGTCAGGTAACGTCGCTAGCTAAATCTGCAGGTATTGCGAGCCTTGTCCCAGCAAGTATAGGTTATTTGCTGCATAATCAACGGCTTGATGTATATCTTGAGTCAATGGTAATTGAATGAATGATTTACCGCGTCAAACTGACGTGCTGCCCATGCCCGCAATAGACGGTGTCACGGTCTCTTTTAATGGACTGCACTATCTGCGCCCCGAGCTACTTCTGGATTTCGTGAGTATCAGTAGCGCGCCGTTGCTTGCCGTTACGCCTGTTGCATTGCTGTACTCTTCTGTTGGTGTGCTACAGCAGGTCGACTTACGCAAGCTGCCGGTTGAAGTCGTTGGCCGTGTGGTTTATCCCATCACTTCGCTGAAGCTTCCTGCGTTACGAGGAAAGCTCATCATTAACGCCCAGTCGCGACGGCTCAAATTTCTGGAAAGTCTGGTGGCGATATCGCCGGAAGATAATATCCACGGTATGCAGGTCCTGGGTCTGGCGCTGGAGTTTACGTTCGCACAGCCTGAGTGATCTCATCTGTACGGCAAATCTTTTTATGGGCCGGGTAAGGCACCTCCCCGGCTTTGTTGTGCTCCACCCCGCATTTTCCTGTCACTCCGCTTTCACCGCCTTGCCATCTGTTTGTCGCCTTACTATCTTTTTTTTGTAATAAAAAAGTTATTTTTCTGTCATTCGAGCATGTCATGTTACCCCCGCGAGCATAAAACGCGTGATATCGCGCATCCGGCACAACAAGAGAGATAACCGATGATATCGTTACGACATACAGCTTTAGGACTGGCACTTAGCCTGGCATTTGCAGGTCAGGCGCTGGCAGTCACCACCATCCCGTTCTGGCACTCAATGGAAGGCGAACTGGGTAAAGAAGTTGATTCACTGGCGCAACGTTTTAATGCCGCCAATCCCGACTACAAAATTGTGCCACAGTATAAAGGCAACTATGAGCAAAGCCTGAGCGCAGGTATTGCCGCCTTCCGTACCGGAAACGCGCCTGCGCTGCTGCAGGTTTATGAAGTGGGGACGGCAACGATGATGGCCTCGAAAGCCATTAAACCGGTCTATGAAGTATTCAAAGAGGCCGGTATTAACTTTGATGAATCTCAGTTCGTGCCGACGGTTTCCGGTTATTACACTGACTCGAAAAGCGGACATCTGCTCTCCCAGCCCTTTAACAGCTCCACGCCGGTGCTGTATTACAACAAAGACGCCTTTAAAAAAGCCGGTTTAGATCCTGAGCAGCCGCCAAAAACCTGGCAGGATCTGGCGGAATACACCGCGAAGCTCAAAGCCGCAGGTATGAAGTGTGGCTATGCCAGCGGTTGGCAGGGCTGGATCCAGATTGAAAACTTCAGCGCCTGGAACGGCCTGCCGGTCGCCACCAAAAACAACGGTTTTGACGGTACTGATGCGGTGCTGGAGTTCAATAAACCGGAGCAGGTGAAACACATTGCACTACTGGAAGAGCTGAATAAAAAGGGCGACTTCAGCTACTTTGGACGTAAAGATGAATCCACCGAGAAGTTCTACAACGGGGATTGCGCCATTACCACCGCTTCTTCAGGTTCTCTGGCCGACATCCGCCACTACGCCAAATTCAACTATGGCGTCGGCATGATGCCGTACGATGCCGATGTGAAGGGCGCACCGCAGAACGCGATTATCGGTGGAGCCAGTCTGTGGGTGATGCAGGGCAAAGACAAAGCCACCTACGAAGGCGTGGCGCAATTCCTTAACTTCCTCGCAAAACCAGAGATTGCTGCCGAATGGCATCAGAAGACCGGCTATCTGCCGATCACCACCGCCGCGTACGATCTGACTCGCGAGCAGGGCTTCTATGATAAGAACCCCGGGGCCGATATCGCCACTCGTCAGATGCTGAACAAACCGCCGTTGCCGTTCACTAAAGGGCTGCGTCTGGGCAACATGCCGCAGATCCGTACCATCGTGGATGAAGAGCTGGAAAGCGTGTGGACCGGAAAGAAAACCCCACAGCAGGCGTTGGATGCCGCGGTTGAGCGTGGCAATCAGTTACTGCGCCGCTTTGAGCAATCGACCAAATCTTAAGTGTATAAGTGCCTGATGGCGCTGCGCTTATCAGGCCTACAGCTTTTGTAGGCCGGATAAGGTGCTTGCACCGCCATCCGGCACCTTCCAGGAAAAGAACCTTCATGTCCTCATCCCGTCCGGTGTTCCGCTCGCGCTGGCTTCCCTATTTACTGGTGGCCCCGCAGTTGGTTATCACCGTTATTTTCTTTATCTGGCCCGCTGGTGAAGCGCTATGGTACTCGCTACAAAGCGTTGATCCTTTTGGCCTTTCCAGCCAGTTTGTCGGACTGGAAAACTTTGTCGCGCTGTTCCATGACCCGTACTACCTTGATTCGTTCTGGACGACGATAAAGTTCAGTACGCTGGTTACGGTAAGCGGCCTGCTGGTGTCGCTGTTTTTTGCTGCGCTGGTGAATTATGTCGTGCGCGGTAGCCGTTTTTACCAGACGTTGATGCTGTTGCCCTACGCCGTTGCGCCCGCCGTCGCCGCCGTACTGTGGATCTTCCTGTTCAACCCGGGTCGCGGGCTGATTACCCATTTTCTCGGTGAGTTTGGCTATGACTGGAACCACGCGCAAAACAGCGGCCAGGCAATGTTTCTGGTGGTATTCGCGTCTGTCTGGAAGCAGATTAGTTACAACTTCCTGTTCTTCTTTGCCGCACTGCAATCTATTCCCCGATCGCTGATCGAAGCCGCCGCGATTGATGGCGCGGGGCCGATTCGCCGCTTCTTTAAGCTGGCATTGCCGCTGATTGCGCCGGTCAGTTTCTTTTTGCTGGTGGTGAATCTGGTGTATGCCTTCTTTGACACCTTCCCGGTGATCGACGCCGCCACGGCAGGTGGGCCGGTACAGGCGACCACGACGTTGATTTATAAGATCTATCGTGAAGGCTTTGTCGGCCTGGATCTCTCTGCGTCAGCCGCGCAGTCGGTGGTGCTGATGTTCCTGGTCATTATTTTGACAGTGGTGCAGTTCCGCTATGTGGAAAGTAAGGTGCGTTACCAATGATTGAGAACCGTCGTGGGCTGACAATATTTAGCCATGCCATGCTGATTATGGGGATCATGGTGATCCTGTTCCCGCTGTACGTCGCGTTTGTCGCGGCGACGCTGGACAACAAAGCGGTATTTGAAACGCCGATGACGCTTGTTCCCGGCACGCAGTTGCTGGAAAACATGAAATACATCTGGGTCAACGGCGTGGGCGTCAACAGCGCGCCGTTCTGGTTGATGATGCTCAACAGTTTCATCATGGCGTTCAGTATTACGGTGGGGAAAATCACCGTCTCTATGCTCTCCGCGTTCGCCATCGTCTGGTTCCGTTTTCCGCTGCGCAACCTGTTCTTTTGGATGATTTTTATCACCCTGATGCTGCCGGTTGAGGTGCGTATTTTCCCAACGGTGGAAGTGATCGCCAACCTGAAAATGCTCGACAGCTACGCGGGTCTGACGCTGCCGCTGATGGCATCGGCTACCGCGACCTTCCTGTTCCGTCAGTTTTTTATGACGCTACCGGATGAGCTGGTTGAAGCGGCGCGTATTGACGGCGCGTCACCGATGCGTTTTTTCCGCGATATCGTGCTTCCGCTGTCAAAAACCAATCTGGCGGCGCTGTTCGTGATCACCTTTATCTACGGCTGGAACCAGTATTTGTGGCCGTTGTTAATTATTACCGATGTCAACCTGGGCACTGCGGTAGCGGGCATCAAAGGCATGATCGCCACCGGCGAAGGTACCACCCAATGGAATCAGGTGATGGCAGCCATGCTGCTGACGCTCATCCCTCCGGTAATCATCGTGTTAGCCATGCAGCGTGCCTTCGTGCGTGGTTTAGTGGACAGTGAGAAATAAAATGGCTGGTTTAAAACTACAGGCAGTAACCAAAAGCTGGGATGGCAAAACCCAGGTGATTAAACCGCTGACGCTGGACGTTGCGGACGGGGAGTTTATTGTGATGGTCGGGCCATCCGGCTGCGGCAAGTCTACGTTGCTGCGGATGGTGGCCGGGCTGGAGCGGGTCAGCGGCGGCGATATCTGGATCGATAATAAGCGCGTCACCGAGATGGAGCCGAAAGATCGCGGCATTGCGATGGTGTTCCAGAACTATGCCCTCTACCCGCATATGAGCGTAGAAGAAAACATGGCCTGGGGGCTGAAGATCCGTGGAATGGGTAAGGAGCATATTGCCGAGCGGGTGAAAGAGGCGGCACGTATTCTCGAACTGGGTGAACTGCTCAAACGTCGCCCACGCGAACTTTCCGGCGGCCAGCGTCAGCGCGTGGCGATGGGACGGGCGATTGTTCGCGATCCGGCGGTATTCCTGTTCGATGAGCCGCTTTCTAACCTCGATGCCAAGCTGCGCGTCCAGATGCGTCTGGAGTTACAACATCTGCATCGCCGACTGAAAACCACCTCGCTGTATGTGACGCACGATCAGGTTGAAGCGATGACCCTCGCCCAGCGGGTGATGGTGATGAACAAAGGCATTGCCGAGCAGATCGGTACGCCGGTTGAAGTGTACGAGAAACCTGCCAGCCGCTTTGTGGCGAGCTTTATCGGCAGCCCGGCGATGAACCTGCTGGATGGGCGTATTAGCGCTTCGGGTGCGCATTTTGAACTGGATGACGGCATGGCCTTGCCCATCGCCAGGAGCGTCCGGGAGTGTATTGGGCGTAACATGACGCTGGGTATCCGCCCGGAGCATATTGCGTTAAGCTCGCAGGCCGATGGCGGTGTGCCGTTGGTTGTCGACACGCTGGAAATGCTGGGCGCGGATAACCTCGCGCACGGGCGCTGGGGCGAGCAAAAGCTGGTGGTGCGACTGGCGCATCAGCATCGCCCGACGGCAGGCAGCACGCTTTGGCTGCATCTGCCAGAAAATCATTTGCATCTTTTTGATGGCGAAACAGGACAACGCGTATGAGTAACTGGCCTTATCCCCACATTGTCGCCCATCGCGGCGGCGGTAAGCTGGCTCCGGAAAACACCCTGGCGGCGATCGACGTGGGGGCGCGATACGGGCATACCATGATTGAGTTTGACGCTAAGTTGTCGAAAGACGGCGAGATCTTTTTGCTGCACGACGACAATCTCGAACGGACCAGTAACGGCTGGGGCGTGGCGGGTGAACTGAACTGGCAGGATCTATTACGCGTGGACGCAGGCGGTTGGTTTAGCGGCGAGTTTAAAGGCGAACCGCTGCCGCTGCTCTCGCAAGTGGCCGCGCGCTGCCGTCAGCACGGCATGATAGCGAATATTGAAATTAAACCCACAACCGGCACCGGAACGCTAACCGGCAAAGTCGTGGCGCTGGCCGCGCGTGAACTGTGGGCGGGAATGACGCCGCCGCTGTTGTCGTCTTTTGAAATTGACGCGCTTGAAGCGGCGCAGCAGGCGGTTCCAGAACTGCCGCGCGGTTTACTGCTTGATGAATGGCGTGACGACTGGCGCGAACTCACTACCCGGCTCGGCTGCGTCTCGATTCATTTTAATCATAAGTTGCTGGATGAAACGCGCGTGGATGCGTTGCGCGACGCGGGGCTACGTATTTTGGTTTATACCGTCAACCGACCCCAGCGCGCGGCAGAGCTGCTGCGCTGGGGAGTGGACTGCATCTGTACCGATGCGATTGATACCATAGGACCGGATTTTCAACCCTATTAAGGCCCAATCGTTTTTAACGGAACGTTAGGCTGCGGCGTGCTGGAGGGCTTCAGCATGTCGCCGTTCTTTTTCTCCGACAGCATATGTTGCTGTTTATTCAGCGAACTGTCCGGGTTGCGGGTTCCGTTCAACATGCCACCGTTGCTGTTGGGCAGCATCTGCTGTTGACCCGAATTCAACTCTCCAGGCTGGGACTGAAGGACTCGCTGGGAATTGGTGTTGATTTGGTTTTCCATATGCTGTTGCTGCATGCGGGTTTGCGTTTGCAACTGCTGGTTGAGCATCCCTTTTTGCTGAATTTGCTGCGTTTGCATTTGGGTTTGCATACGCTGCTGGCTCGGGATCTGGTAACCCGGTTGATTCGGGTTATTCATGGTGTTGATGGGCTGTGCAAAGCCTGCAAACGGCAATAGCATGGCTAAAAGTAAGAGTCGTTTCATCGCTTTTCTCCTCTCGGGGATCGCTTAAGTTTACTCCTTTCTCGCCGTTACGATGATTATTTCAGAGTTATGCACCAGGCTTAGTGGGGGCCGACCCCATACATCTGGAGAATAACGATGATAAAACCGACGTTTTTACGCCGGGTAGCCATTGCTGCTCTGCTCTCAGGAAGTTGTTTTAGCGTTGCTGCCGCGCCGGCAGCGCCACCGCCGGTATCCTACGGTGTCGAGGAAGATGTGTTCCATCCCGTGCGTGCGCAGCAGGGAATGGTGGCCTCGGTGGATGCGTTAGCCACCCAGGTCGGGGTGGATATCCTCAAACAGGGGGGCAATGCCGTTGATGCCGCCGTCGCCGTTGGTTACGCGCTGGCGGTGACGCATCCTCAGGCGGGGAACCTGGGCGGCGGTGGTTTTATGCTGCTGCGCACCAAAGACGGTAACACTACGGCGATTGATTTTCGTGAAATGGCGCCTGCTGCGGCGACCCGTGATATGTTCCTCGACGATCAGGGTAACGCCGATGCGAAAAAGTCGCTGACGTCGCATCTGGCATCCGGTACGCCGGGTACCGTGGCGGGTTTCTCGCTGGCGCTGGAGAAATACGGCACGATGCCGCTGAATAAAGTAGTGCGTCCGGCGATGAAGCTGGCGGAAGAGGGTTTTGTGGTTAACGATGCGCTGGCCGACGACTTAAAAACTTACGGCAGCGAAGTGATCCCTAATCATGAGAACAGCAAAGCCATTTTCTGGAAAGACGGCGAGCCGCTGAAGAAGGGCGATAAGCTGGTCCAGAAAAATCTGGCGAAAAGCCTGGAAATGATTGCCGAAAACGGCCCGGAAGCATTTTATAAAGGGGCGATTGCCGACCAGATTGCCGGGGAAATGTTGAAGAACGGCGGTCTGATGACCAAAGAGGATTTAGCCAGCTATAAAGCCGTTGAGCGTACGCCCATCAGTGGTGACTATCGCGGGTATCAGGTCTTCTCCATGCCGCCGCCATCCTCGGGCGGTATTCACATCGTGCAAATTCTCAATATTCTTGAAAACTTCGACATGAAGAAGTACGGCTTTGGCAGCGCCGATGCCATGCAAATCATGGCGGAAGCGGAAAAATACGCCTATGCCGACCGTTCAGAGTATCTGGGTGACCCGGACTTTGTGAAAGTGCCGTGGCAGGCGCTGACCAACAAAGCCTATGCGAAAACGCTGGCCGATCAAATTGATATCAACAAGGCCAAACCTTCCAGCCAGATAAAACCGGGCAAGCTCGCCCCGTATGAAAGCAACCAGACCACCCACTTCTCGGTGGTGGATAAAGACGGCAATGCCGTGGCGGTGACCTATACCTTGAATACAACCTTCGGCACCGGGATTGTGGCGGGTAATACCGGTATTCTGCTCAATAATGAAATGGACGATTTCTCTGCCAAGCCGGGCGTACCGAACGTATACGGACTGGTGGGCGGCGATGCCAACGCGGTCGGGCCGAAGAAGCGTCCGCTGTCGTCGATGTCGCCGACTATCGTGGTAAAAGACGGGAAAACCTGGCTGGTGACCGGCAGCCCTGGCGGGAGTCGAATCATCACTACTGTGCTGCAAATGGTAGTGAACAGCATTGATTTCGGAATGAACGTCGCCGAAGCGACCAACGCGCCGCGCTTCCATCATCAGTGGTTGCCGGATGAGCTTCGCGTCGAGAAGGGCTTCAGCCCGGACACGCTCAAGTTGCTGGAGCAAAAAGGACAGAAAGTGGCGCTGAAAGAGGCGATGGGCAGCACGCAAAGTATTATGGTTGGGCCGGATGGCGCCCTGTATGGCGCGTCCGACCCGCGTTCCGTGGATGACTTAACGGCGGGATACTAAGCAGATCGGCCCTCTTCGATGGAAGAGGGCTTGTCGGGTAGTTTTCACTTTAAGTGAGTTTTTTTGTGGGGAATCTGAATATAAATAATGTGTAAGATGAGAATTTATATATTCAATAATTTGGAGTTATAGATGGAGTATTGGTCGATATTTTTTATCCATATCAATGGCCTACAGCGTTCTGAACGGTGTGGGCCTGATGGGGTAATTATGGCGCATATCGCTGCAGTGATTCAGACCAGCGGAATATTTGGCTGCTTTTATCCTGCAGGTTAACGCGCTCTAAATCATAAAATCCGTGCGTCTTTACCGAGCGCATTTTGAGAATGTACTTGCTTTCGCTGATGTCGTGCTGCCTTGTGCCGTCTTTATTCCAGTCTCCGGCGATGTCCGTATATTGATAAACAAGGTCGGAATACACGTTGATCATTCTGTTGTCTTTGATCGCATAAAGCTCCAGCACTTCATAAAATGCGCCACCGCCGGAATATGCCTCAGAGTATCCGCCGCGAACCCCGAACGCCAGAGTCTCGGGTGCGATCCGGTACGGTGCCAGGTCCAATTTTGTATAATAAGCCAGCGGTCTGATGGACTCATCATCGCTCTCTTTTTCGGCGGCTTTATTCCACTCTGAGAGTTGATTTAACGGTTTTTCCGAGCGGGCAATCGGCACTAGCCGTTGGTTCTGCCAGGAAAAAACACCGAGATATAATTTATTGGCGCGCCCGTTACTATAGTTTTCCGGACAGTTGTTATCCGCATATTTCCTTGCCTGCCCGGCATCGGCCTGATTGTCAGCGAAACAGGCCACGCCAATATATTTGCCGTCCTTGCCCCAGGCTTTGGCACCCGTGAGGATCAGGTTGTCAGGATCCTCATTCGGTGCAACCCAGGCAATCCACTGGTTCTCGGATAATCCCTGCGGAAGTTCGCCAAATCCTTTCGCAGGTGTTGCTCCCGCCATTTGTTCAGCAAAAATCTGTTTACCTTCCGAATGTTGAATGGCACTGGGTACGGAATCGAGATTTTGTACGGTAGCGGCGAAGGCTGGTGGGAGTGTAGCCAGCAACACCAGGGGAAGGTACTTTTTCACTATTGCGTCCTTTCAATAAGCAGGGCGATAAGGCTCGCCCTTAAATTTATTTCACGCGCGCCATAAAGTACGCATCAACATACTCACCGTTGCGCAGGCCGTATCTCTTACCGGTGCCTTCGATTTCAAAGCCGTACTTCTTATAGACCGCCACGGCGGGCTCATTATCAACAAATACCGTTAGCTCAATGCGGTCAACGCGCAGCCAGTTGTCGCACATATCGATCATGGTGCGGATCAGCGCGCTGGCGACGCCGCGGTTTTGCCAACGAGCGTCAACGCAAATACCGAAATCAGCGACGTGGCTGCGGCGCGGGCGCTGGGCAACTGCAATGGAAAGATGTCCCACGACGATATCATCGATGCTGGCCACCAACTGTTTGATCCCCGGCTGATCGGCAAGTCGCGTTTGCCACATCTCCATGGAAGGATGAGGAACCTGTAGCGTGTTGTGGTACACCTCCGGCTGGGCGTGAATCTGACGAATGGCGTCGTAATCTTTCGGTTCAGCGTGGCGTATCACTATCTCACTCATTCCTTATCTCCTGCAGGGTTAATTGAGCAATTACACTCGCTGAGAAAGAAAATTCCGTCAACTGCATTTTTTTGCAAAAAGAAGTAGACAAGTGCGAATGAGAATGATTATTATTGCTCTGCGTTCAGGGGAACCTCTACGGAGAACCTGAAAGCACGACATTGCTCACATTGCTTCCAGTATTATTTTAGCCAGCTTTTGCTGGCTTTTTTTTGGGTTTTGTTTCAGCCTGGCTTACTTGCCATTTTGTCCCCGGCAAAGAATCCAACATTCAGTCTCCTCACGCTTTGCGCTATGGTGTAAACAATCACCTTCAAAAGGATCGTCTCATGACCTTACACTGCGCATTTATTGGATTCGGTAAAAGCACCACCCGTTACCATCTCCCTTACGTTCTGAATCGTAAAGATACCTGGCATGTCGCGCATATTTTCCGTCGTCACGCTAAACCGGAAGAGCAGGCGCCGATCTATTCCCACATTCACTTCACCAGCGATCTGGATGAGGTGCTGGGCGATCCGCAGGTAAAACTGGTGATCGTCTGTACACATGCTGATAGCCATTTTGAATATGCCAAACGCGCGCTGGAGGCGGGTAAAAGCGTGCTGGTTGAGAAACCGTTCACGCCGACGCTGGCGGAAGCAAAAGTGTTGTTCGAACTGGCGCGAAATAAGGGGCTGACCGTCACGCCGTATCAGAATCGTCGTTTTGACTCCTGTTTTCTCACTGCTAAAAAAGCGATCGAGAGCGGCAAACTGGGCGAAATAGTGGAAGTTGAAAGCCATTTTGACTACTACCGACCGGTGGCGGAAACCAAACCGGGCCTGCCACAGGACGGCGCATTCTATGGTCTGGGCGTACACACCATGGATCAGATTATCTCGCTGTTCGGGCGTCCCGACCATGTAGCCTATGACATTCGCAGTCTGCGCAACAAAGCGAACCCGGATGATACCTTTGAAGCGCAATTGTTCTACGGTGACCTGAAAGCCATTGTGAAAACCAGCCATCTGGTGAAAATCGATTATCCGAAGTTTATCGTTCACGGCACCAAAGGTTCGTTCGTGAAGTACGGCATTGACCAGCAGGAAACCAGCCTGAAGGCCAATATTATGCCCGGCGAACCCGGTTTCGCCGCTGACGATTCTGTTGGTGTGCTGGAGTATGTCAATGATGATGGCGTTACGGTGAAAGAAGAGGTGAAACCGGAAGTGGGGGACTACGGTCGCGTCTATGATGCGCTGTACCAGACGCTGACCGTCGGTACGCCTAATTACGTCAAGGAATCTGAAGTTCTTACCAACCTGGAAATCCTCGAACGGGCCTTTGAACAGGCGTCTCCCGCGACGATAACCCTCGCCAAATAGCCCTTACCGACTCCTCTGAGTTTGTTCATATTTTTTGAACAGAGGAGTCAATTTTCACCCTCTATGATCCCAGACGGATTGGGTCCACACTTACTCCATCGAAAACATCTGGGGGTGAACATAATGATCTATTTACGCAAAGCGAACGACCGTGGTCATGCGAATCATGGCTGGCTCGATTCCTGGCATACCTTTTCTTTTGCCAACTACTATGACCCGAACTTTATGGGATTCTCGGCACTGCGCGTGATTAACGATGACGTGATCGACGCAGGTCAGGGCTTTGGCACTCACCCCCATAAAGACATGGAAATCCTGACCTACGTACTGGAAGGCGTGGTGGAGCATCAGGACAGCATGGGCAACAAAGAGCAGGTTCCGGCCGGTGAATTCCAGATTATGAGCGCCGGGACGGGGATCCGTCACTCGGAGTACAACCCGAGCAATACTGAGAAACTACACCTGTATCAAATCTGGATCATGCCCCAGGAAAACGGGATTACGCCACGCTATGAACAGCGCCGTTTCGATGCGGTGCAGGGCAAACAGCTGGTGCTGTCGCCGGATGCCCGCGAAGGTTCGCTGAAAGTGTACCAGGATATGGAGTTGTACCGCTGGGCGCTGCTCAAAGATGAGCAGTCGGTGCATCAGATTGCCGCCGAGCGCCGCGTCTGGATCCAGGTGGTAAAAGGCAATATCACCATTAACGGAACTAAAGCCACCACCAGCGATGGTCTGGCAATCTGGGATGAGCAGGCAATTTCGATTCATGCCGATAGCGACAGCGAAGTGTTACTGTTTGACCTGCCGCCAGTCTAACGTGCTGTAGCCCTTTGTAGGCCGGATAAGACGCGAAAGCGTCGACATCCGGCTTTTCATCGTTTGTCATTAATTCCGCACGTCCGTGGTAAACTGGGCAAATCTATCCCTTTTTAACGCTTCAGGACGATGAAAAAGAAAAGACCCGTACTTCAGGATGTAGCCGACCGCGTGGGCGTGACCAAAATGACGGTCAGTCGCTTTTTGCGTAACCCGGAGCAGGTCTCCGTGGCGCTGCGGGGCAAAATTGCCGCTGCACTTGATGAGCTGGGTTATATTCCCAATCGCGCACCTGATATCCTGTCTAACGCCACCAGTCGCGCTATCGGCGTGCTGTTACCTTCTCTCACCAACCAGGTTTTTGCGGAAGTGTTACGCGGCATTGAGGCCGTCACCGACGCGCATGGTTATCAAACCATGCTGGCGCACTACGGCTATAAGCCCGAAATGGAGCAAGAGCGTCTGGAGTCGATGCTGTCGTGGAATATCGATGGTCTGATCCTCACTGAACGTAGCCATACACCCCGTACGCTGAAAATGATCGAAGTCGCGGGTATCCCGGTCGTCGAGCTGATGGACAGTCAGTCCCCGTGTCTGGATATCGCCGTCGGTTTTGATAACTTCGAGGCCGCACGTCAGATGACCGCCGCTATCATCGCCCGTGGACACCGTCATGTTGCTTATCTTGGCGCGCGTCTTGATGAACGTACTATCATCAAACAGAGGGGCTACGAACAGGCTATGCGCGATGCCAATCTGGTGCCGTACAGCGTGATGGTGGAGCAGTCTTCATCTTACTCATCCGGTATTGAACTTATCCGTCAGGCGCGGCGTGAATATCCGCAACTGGATGGTGTGTTCTGTACCAACGATGACCTGGCGGTAGGGGCGGCCTTTGAATGTCAGCGTTTAGGGCTGAGAATCCCTGACGATATGGCGATTGCCGGTTTCCACGGCCATGATATCGGTCAGGTAATGGAGCCGCGTCTGGCGAGTGTGCTCACGCCGCGTGAACGAATGGGCAGCATTGGCGCAGAACGCCTGCTGGCGCGCATCCGAGGTGAAGCAGTCACACCTAAAATGTTAGATTTAGGTTTCACCTTGTCACCGGGTGGATCTATTTAAGCCAACAACTTTGAAGTAGCTCACACTTATTCACTTCGGGCACGAATGGATATTGCTTCTCTATTTATCCGGCTGGACAATGTTACCGATAACAGTTACCCGTAACAATTTCCTGATTCTTGTACCAGTGGGGGCAACGCTTTGAGCACGACTAATCATGATCACCACGTTTACGTTCTGATGGGCGTATCAGGCAGCGGTAAATCTGCTGTCGCAAGTGAAGTGGCGCATCAACTGCAGGCCGCGTTTCTTGATGGCGATTTTCTCCATCCGCGCAGCAACATCATGAAAATGGCTTCCGGTGAGCCACTCAACGATGACGACCGTAAACCGTGGTTACAGGCGCTGAATGACGCCGCTTTTGCGATGCAGCGTACCAATAAGGTGTCGCTGATCGTCTGTTCTGCGCTAAAAAAAGTCTATCGCGATCAGCTGCGTGACGGTAACCCGAACCTCTCATTCATTTACCTGAAGGGCGATTTTGACGTAATCGAAAGCCGCCTGAAGGCACGTAAAGGGCACTTCTTCAAAACGCAAATGCTGGTAACCCAGTTCGAAGCGCTGGAAGAACCGGATGCGAATGAAAAAGATGTTCTGGTGGTTGATATCGATCAGCCGCTGGACGGTGTGGTAGCTAGCACCATTGAAGTGATTAACCAGGGCAGTAAGTAGTGACTACATTAACGCTTGTTTTAACAGCAGTAGGGTCTGTTTTATTACTGCTGTTTTTGGTGATGAAGGCGCGTATGCATGCCTTTGTTGCTTTGATGGTGGTGTCTATTGGTGCAGGTCTCTTTTCCGGTATGCCGCTTGATAAAATCGCGGCGACCATGGAAAAAGGGATGGGAGGCACGCTCGGCTTCCTGGCGATTGTGGTGGCGCTGGGAGCGATGTTTGGCAAGATTTTGCACGAGACCGGCGCGGTCGATCAGATTGCCGTCAAGATGCTGAAATCTTTCGGTCACAGCCGCGCGCATTATGCGATTGGCCTGGCCGGCCTGATTTGCGCGCTACCGCTGTTCTTTGAAGTGGCGATTGTGCTGCTGATAAGCGTGGCGTTCTCAATGGCGCGTCACACCGGAACGAACCTGGTGAAGCTGGTTATTCCGCTGTTTGCGGGGGTGGCGGCCGCTGCGGCGTTCCTGCTGCCGGGACCTGCGCCGATGCTGCTGGCATCCCAAATGCACGCTGACTTTGGCTGGATGATCCTGATTGGCCTGTGCGCAGCCATTCCGGGCATGATTATTGCCGGGCCGCTGTGGGGCAATTTCATCAGCCGTTACGTTGAACTGCATGTACCAGAAGACATTACCGAGCCGCATCTGGGCGAAGGCAAAATGCCCTCCTTTGGCTTCAGTCTGGCGCTGATCCTGCTGCCGTTAGTACTGGTTGGCCTGAAAACCATCGCCGCGCGCTTTGTGCCGGTCGGTTCTTCAACCTATGAATGGTTCGAGTTTATCGGTCACCCGTTTACCGCGATTCTGGTTGCCTGTCTGGTGGCGATTTACGGCCTGGCAGTGCGCCAGGGCATGGCAAAAGATCGGGTGATGGAGATTTGTGGTCACGCGCTGCAACCAGCGGGGATTATTCTGCTGGTGATTGGTGCGGGCGGCGTGTTCAAGCAGGTGCTGGTTGATTCCGGCGTTGGCCCGGCCCTGGGTGAAGCGTTAACCGGTATGGGGCTGCCTATTGCCATTACCTGCTTCGTGCTGGCGGCGGCGGTACGTATCATTCAGGGGTCCGCGACCGTGGCCTGCTTAACGGCGGTCGGTCTGGTCATGCCGGTGATTGAGCAACTGAACTACTCCGGCGCGCAGATGGCGGCGCTGTCTATCTGTATCGCAGGCGGCTCAATCGTCGTCAGCCACGTTAACGACGCTGGTTTCTGGCTGTTCGGGAAATTCACCGGCGCGACCGAAGCGCAAACGCTGAAGACCTGGACGATGATGGAAACCATCCTCGGTACGGTCGGCGCGATTGTCGGTATGATTGCCTTCC
The DNA here is from genome assembly GCF_014596845.2 of Citrobacter sp. C5_2. Classification (NCBI taxonomy): domain Bacteria; kingdom Pseudomonadati; phylum Pseudomonadota; class Gammaproteobacteria; order Enterobacterales; family Enterobacteriaceae; genus Citrobacter; species Citrobacter sp. C5_2. Next base: position 349,627 of record NZ_CP115032.1, read on the forward strand.
AACTGTTGAGCTGAGTCTTGTTGCCCGGTGGCGCTGCGCTTACCGGGCCTGGAAACGAGCACATATCCACATCGTAGGCCGGGTCAGGCGAAGCCGCCACCCGGCTTTTTTACAGCACCATCACACCATCCTCGGTTTTCAACCAACGCGGCGCTTTCAGTGTGTCGGCGAAATACCCCACCAAATCCTGCAGCAAATCACCCGCCACCCGCTCCATATCATCAGAAAGCGTTTTGCTCATCAGCAAATGCGTTAAAAGCTGGCAGTAACGCCCCATCTGATCTGGCTCAGGCTCGAAAAGGGGAAAACGGGTCGGGAATGTTTCTACCGTCAGACTGGCCTGTAGATGCTGCGGTACAGGCTCCGTTAAGGTCGGTTGCAATAACGCGAGACAGGCCGACAGACGTGCACAAATCGCCAGTTTTTCAACCGGGTCATGACATTCAACCAGCCCTTCGACAAAACGCTCGCAGTTATCCGCCAGTTCGGTGAAGTCCGTGGCATGGCTAAAGGGCAGGGTAAATAAAGAGTGTGAAAAGAGAGGGGTAGTCGCCATAGGGCAGCCTCCAATGAGTGAAATTTACCACCACCGAAGGGACCAACCTTTGGGTGGCGGGCTGAACGGAGTTGGTCCTACCGGCCTCATTGGATACCGGTGCGTCTTGTGACGCCACCGTCCAGCCCACCATTGAGGTGTAGCTGGTCGCACGACAAAAGTGAATTTTATCGCGAATGAGGTAATCAGGGGACCAATCCTGGCACCTGATTTTGCAGGTGCAGCGAGAAGATAATGCTTATCCGCGATGCTGACAAGAGGGTATTCCGGAAGGCGCTTCGCAGAAATGAAAATACGTTTTCTCAGCGGTTTAAAAGCATAAGGAATACCTGGTATTACAGTGCAATGCCGTTCAGTTAAGCATGTAGGGTGAACATGTGATTATTGCTCAGGGTTCCGTTCACCTCAGTGGTGTCATTTCTCTGAAGCGCTGATGCCCGTGAACGTGCAAGGGAGGCTCACCGCCGCCTCCCTTGCACGTTCACTGGTGACGAGATCACAGAGAAGCAATGAACATAACGTGAACGGAATCGTTCTCTGAAATGCCATGCTCTCCAGCTTCAAAACGGTCACCCCTTCATCCACATCCGTACGCCATCGAGGAACATCTGGGTCGCCATCATCACCAGAATCAATCCCATCAGACGTTCCAGCGCGTTCACCCCTTTCTCGCCCAGCAGGCGTAAAAACAGCGACGACTGCAGCAAAATCACAAATGTCCCGCCCCAGGCTATCAGCAGCGCAATCACCAGATGCCCCATCTGATTTGGGTACTGATGTGATAACAGCATCAACGAGGCCAGGATTGTCGGCCCGGCCACCAGCGGGATTGCCAGCGGTACGATAAATGGCTCTTCGCCTGCCGGAAGGCCGGTGCTGTTGCCGGTGGCGCTGGGGAAAATCATCTTAATGGCGATCAGGAACAAAATGATGCCCCCGGAGATCGAGACGGTTTCTGCACGCAGGTTAAGAAATGCCAGAATTTTCTCGCCCGCAAACAGGAATATCAGCATCACCAACAGCGCAATGAACAGCTCGCGAATCATAATCGCGCGGCGGCGTTTTGGTTCGGTATGTTTCAATACGGACATGAAAATGGGCAGATTTCCGAGCGGATCCATAATCAGGATCAATAAAACTGCCGCTGAAATGATTTCATTCATAACTCAAATTCCCTGATAATTACCGCGGACTTTCTGCTTGCTTGCGCAGCGGGATAAGTCGCATTACTGATGGCTTCGCTATCATTGATTAATTTCACTTGCGACTTTGGCTGCATTTTGTATGGTGAAGGATATGCCACCAGGACACTGGCATACATACACAGCACACATCTTCGCAGGAAAAAAACGCTATGAAAAATGTTGGTTTTATCGGCTGGCGCGGTATGGTCGGCTCTGTTCTCATGCAACGCATGGTTGAGGAGCGTGACTTCGACGCCATTCGCCCTGTTTTCTTTTCTACTTCCCAGCTCGGGCAGGCGGCACCGACGTTCGGTGGAACCGCGACCGGCACGCTTCAGGACGCTTTTGATCTGGACGCGCTGAAGGCGCTCGATATCATCGTGACCTGTCAGGGCGGCGATTATACCAACGAAATCTATCCAAAGCTTCGTGAAAGCGGTTGGCAGGGTTACTGGATTGACGCGGCCTCCTCGCTGCGCATGAAAGACGATGCCATCATCATTCTCGATCCGGTTAACCAGGATGTGATTACCGACGGTATGAACAAAGGTATTAAGACTTTTGTCGGCGGTAACTGTACCGTTAGCCTGATGCTGATGTCCCTCGGCGGCCTGTTTGCCAATGACCTGGTCGACTGGGTTTCCGTGGCGACCTATCAGGCGGCTTCCGGCGGCGGCGCGCGCCACATGCGTGAACTGCTGTCCCAGATGGGCCATCTGTATGGCCATGTGGCCGATGAACTGGCGACCCCTTCTTCTGCTATTCTCGATATCGAACGTAAAGTGACGACCCTGTCCCGCAGCGGTGAACTGCCGGTTGATAACTTTGGCGTACCGCTGGCCGGGAGCCTGATTCCGTGGATCGACAAACAGCTCGATAACGGTCAGAGCCGTGAAGAGTGGAAGGGACAGGCGGAAACCAACAAAATTCTCAACACCTCTGCCGTGATCCCGGTTGATGGCCTGTGCGTGCGCGTCGGCGCGCTGCGCTGCCACAGTCAGGCGTTCACCATTAAACTGAAAAAAGATGTGTCTATTCCGACCGTGGAAGAGCTGCTGGCGGCGCACAATCCGTGGGCCAAAGTGGTGCCAAACGATCGGGAGATCACCATGCGTGAGTTAACCCCGGCGGCCGTTACCGGTACGCTGACCACGCCAGTAGGCCGTCTGCGTAAGCTGAATATGGGACCGGAGTTCCTGTCAGCCTTTACCGTGGGCGATCAGTTGCTGTGGGGTGCTGCGGAGCCATTGCGCCGTATGCTGCGCCAGTTGGCGTAATAATTTGTTAACGATCAAGGGGTGAGAAATCACCCCTTTTTTTGCGTAATACAGGAGTAAGCGCAGATGTTTCATTTTTTACCAGGAGTAAGATAAAGCATTGGCTATTCTTTAAGGGTGACTTAGTACCGGAGGTATTAAGTTGTTGCCTGAAGGTGGGACGACGCAGAGAGGATGCACAATTGTGCTGCGCCGTTCAGGTCAAAAAAAGTGTCACTACCTGATGTCGAAAATCAGTTGGAAGGCGTGACACCATAAAACAGGATGACAACCATGTCCGTTCGTATCGATAGAGACGTGATTAATGCGCTAATTGCAGGCCATTTTGCGGATCCTTTTTCCGTACTCGGTATGCATCAAACTGACGCGGGACTTGAAGTCCGCGCCTTACTTCCAGACGCCACAGAAGTGTGGGTGATCGAACCCAAAACCGGACGTAAAGTCGGCAAGCTGGACTGCCTCGACTCTCGCGGTTTTTTCTGTGCTGTACTTCCCCGCCGTAAAAATTTCTTTCGTTATCAGTTAGCCGTTGTCTGGCATGGCCAGCAGAATCTTATTGATGACCCTTATCGTTTTGGTCCGCTAATCCAGGATATGGATGCCTGGCTGCTATCTGAAGGTACGCACCTGCGTCCTTACGAAACGCTGGGCGCGCATGCGGATACCATGGATGGCGTAACCGGTACGCGTTTCTCAGTCTGGGCGCCCAACGCCCAACGTGTTTCGGTGGTCGGGCAGTTCAACTACTGGGATGGCCGTCGCCACCCGATGCGTCTGCGTAAAGAGAGCGGTATCTGGGAGCTGTTTATCCCCGGCGCACAGCATGGTCAGCTGTATAAGTACGAGATGATCGATGCTAACGGTAAGTTGCGCATTAAAGCTGACCCTTACGCCTTCGAAGCGCAGATGCGCCCGGAGACCGCGTCGCTTATCTGCGGCCTGCCCGAAAAAGTGGTGCAAAGCGAGGAGCGCAAAAAAGCCAACCAGTTTGATGCGCCGATCTCTATCTACGAGGTGCATCTGGGGTCATGGCGTCGTCATACTGATAACAACTTCTGGCTGAGCTACCGCGAACTGGCGGATCAACTGATTCCTTACGCCAAGTGGATGGGCTTTACTCATCTCGAGCTGTTGCCGATTAACGAGCATCCGTTCGACGGCAGTTGGGGCTACCAGCCAACCGGCATGTATGCGCCGACCCGTCGTTTCGGGACGCGTGATGATTTCCGCTATTTTGTGAATGCCGCGCATCAGGCGGGGCTGAACGTCATTCTGGACTGGGTTCCGGGCCATTTCCCGTCGGATGATTTTGGTCTGGCAGAGTTTGATGGCACCAGGTTGTATGAGCACAGTGACCCGCGTGAAGGGTATCACCAGGACTGGAATACGCTGATCTACAACTACGGCCGCCGTGAGGTCAGCAACTATCTGGTGGGTAACGCCCTGTACTGGATTGAACGTTTTGGGATTGACGCGCTGCGCGTGGATGCCGTGGCATCGATGATTTATCGCGACTACAGCCGTAAAGAAGGGGAATGGGTCCCGAATGAATTTGGTGGTCGTGAGAACCTCGAAGCGATTGAATTTTTACGCAATACCAATCGTATTCTTGGCGAGCAGGTGCCCGGCGCCGTAAGCATGGCGGAAGAGTCAACCGACTTTGCCGGCGTATCAAGACCGCAGGACATGGGCGGTTTAGGGTTCTGGTATAAGTGGAACCTCGGCTGGATGCACGACACGCTGGACTACATGAAACTGGATCCGGTTTATCGTCAGTATCATCACGACAAGCTGACCTTCGGCATGCTGTACAACTACACCGAAAACTTTGTTCTGCCGCTGTCGCACGATGAAGTGGTGCACGGTAAAAAATCCATTCTCGACCGCATGCCGGGAGACGCATGGCAGAAGTTTGCCAACCTGCGCGCTTACTACGGCTGGATGTGGGCCTTCCCGGGTAAGAAACTGCTGTTTATGGGCAACGAGTTTGCTCAGGGACGTGAATGGAATCACGACGTCAGTCTGGACTGGCACTTACTGGAAGGCGGCGATAACTGGCACCACGGGGTGCAACGTCTGGTGCGTGACCTGAACCATACTTATCGCCATCACAAGGCGCTGCATGAACTCGACTTTGACAGCTATGGTTTTGAATGGCTGGTGGTTGACGATAAAGAACGTTCGGTGCTGATTTTTGTTCGTCGTGACAAGGCCGGCAACGAAATTATCGTTATCAGCAATTTTACGCCAGTACCTCGCCACGGCTATCGCTTCGGTATCAATCAGCCGGGCAAATGGCGTGAAATCCTCAATACCGATTCGATGCATTACCACGGTAGCAATACCGGTAACGGCGGCGCGGTGCATAGCGATGAAATCGCCAGTCATGGCCGCCAGCACTCACTGAGCCTGACGTTGCCGCCGTTGGCGACGATCTGGCTGGTTCGGGAGGGGGAATGACGCATCTGGCAACCGGCAACGCCACCCCGCATGGTGCAACGTATGACGGCCATGGCGTCAATTTCACGCTTTTCTCGGCCCACGCCGAACGCGTTGAATTATGCGTTTTCGATGAGCAAGGCTGTGAACTCCGCTATGACCTGCCGGGGCGTAGCGGCGATATTTGGCACGGTTATCTGGCCAACGCCCGTCCGGGCCTGCGCTATGGCTATCGCGTACATGGTCCGTGGCAACCAGAGCAAGGCCACCGGTTTAACCCGGCGAAACTGTTGCTCGATCCTTATGCGCGCCGGGTGGATGGCGAGTTAAAAGATAACCCGCTGCTGCACGGCGGGCTAAATGAACCTGATCATCATGATAATGCCGCCATCGCGCTGAAGGGCGTGGTGGTGTCTGACCATTATGACTGGGAAGACGATGCCCCGCCGCGTACGCCGTGGGGCAATACCGTGATTTACGAAGCGCATGTGAAAGGACTGACGTATCTGCATCCTGAGCTGCCGGAAGAGCTTCGCGGAACCTATAAAGCGCTGGGTCATCCGGTGATGATCGACTATTTCAAACGCCTGGGCATTACTGCGCTTGAGCTGCTACCGGTGGCGCATTTCGCCAGCGAACCGCGTCTGCAGCGGCTGGGCTTGTCGAACTACTGGGGCTACAACCCGGTCGCTATGTTTGCGCTGCATCCGGCTTACGCCTGCTCGCCGGAGAGCGCGTTGGATGAGTTCCGTGATGCGGTGAAAGCGCTGCACAAAGCGGGGATTGAGGTCATTCTCGACATCGTTTTGAACCACAGCGCCGAGCTGGATCTTGAAGGACCCGTCTTCTCACTGCGCGGAATCGATAACCGTAGCTATTATTGGATCAGGGATGATGGCGATTACTACAACTGGACCGGTTGTGGGAACACCCTCAATCTGAGCCATCCCGGCGTGGTCGAGTATGCGTGTGAATGCCTGCGTTACTGGGTTGAAACTTGCCACGTGGATGGTTTTCGTTTTGATTTAGCGTCCGTTATGGGGCGTACGCCTACGTTTCGTCAGGATGCGCCGTTGTTCACTGCAATCCAAAACTGTCCGCTGCTCTCACGCGTCAAACTGATTGCGGAACCGTGGGATATCGGTGAAGGCGGGTATCAGGTGGGGAACTTTCCACCGCCGTTTGCCGAGTGGAATGACCATTTTCGCGATGCGACGCGACGTTTCTGGCTCCAGCGTAATCTCTCTTTGGGAGAATTCGCCGGGCGTTTTGCCGCCTCCAGCGACGTGTTTAAACGCAATGGCCGCAAACCCAGCGCCACGGTCAATCTGGTGACCGCGCACGATGGTTTTACCCTACGTGACTGTGTGTGCTTCACAAATAAGCACAATGAAGCGAATGGTGAGGAAAATCGCGACGGCACTAGCAATAACTACAGTGATAATCATGGTAAAGAAGGGTTAGGCGGCACGCTGGACCTGATTGAACGGCGGCGCGACAGCATTCATGCGCTGTTGAGCACGCTGTTGCTTTCTCAAGGGACGCCGATGCTGCTGGCCGGTGACGAGCATGGCCATAGCCAGCACGGCAACAATAACGCTTACTGTCAGGATAACGCCTTAACCTGGCTGGACTGGCAGCAGGCAAACGGTGGGCTAACCACCTTTACCGCCGCGTTGATTCATCTTCGCCAGCAAATCCCCGCATTAACGGGCGATTGCTGGTGGGAAGAGGGCGATGGCAATGTTCATTGGCTGAATAAGTACGCACAACCCTTAAGTGCGGATGAGTGGCAAAACGGCCCGAGGCAGATGCAAATCCTGCTTTCCGACCGTTTCCTGATTGCAATAAACGCCACGCTTGAGGTGACAGATATCGTTTTACCTGAAGGGGAATGGCGAGCTATTCCCCCATTTGCCGGAGAGGACAATCCGGTGCTTACGGCTGTCTGGCAGGGACCTGCGCACGGACTGTGTGTGTTCCATAGAGGATAAAAAAGGAGTTAGTCATGGTGAGTTTAGAGAAGAACGATCGTGTTATGTTGGCGCGCCAGCTGCCATTAAAATCTGTTGCCCTGATCCTGGCCGGTGGCCGCGGTACCCGCCTGAAAGATTTGACCAATAAACGTGCCAAGCCGGCCGTGCACTTTGGCGGTAAATTCCGCATTATCGATTTTGCTTTATCCAACTGTATTAACTCCGGCATCCGCCGTATCGGCGTGATCACGCAATACCAGTCGCACACGCTGGTACAGCATATTCAGCGCGGCTGGTCGTTCTTTAGCGAAGAGATGAACGAGTTTGTCGATCTGCTGCCTGCGCAGCAGAGAATGCAGGGTGAAAACTGGTATCGCGGCACGGCGGATGCGGTAACCCAAAACCTGGACATCATTCGCCGCTACAAAGCGGAATATGTGGTGATCCTCGCAGGCGATCATATTTATAAGCAGGACTACTCGCGTATGCTGATCGACCACGTCGAGAAGGGCGCGCGTTGCACCGTGGCCTGTATGCCGGTGCCTATCGAAGAGGCCAGCGCGTTTGGTGTGATGGACGTGGACGACAGCGACAAAATTATCGAGTTCGTTGAAAAACCTGCCAACCCGCCAGCCATGCCGGGCGACCCGACCAAATCTCTTGCCAGCATGGGGATCTACGTTTTTAACGCCGATTACCTGTATGAATTACTGGCGGAAGATGACCTCGATGAAAACTCCAGTCACGATTTCGGTAAAGACATCATCCCAAAAATAACCGAAGCTGGCATGGCGTATGCACATCCCTTCCCGTTGTCCTGCGTACAGTCTGACCCGGAATCCGAGCCGTACTGGCGCGATGTGGGAACGCTGGAAGCTTACTGGAAGGCCAACCTCGATCTGGCCTCGGTAACGCCTGAACTGGATATGTACGACCAGGACTGGCCAATCCGTACGCATATGGAATCTCTGCCGCCGGCGAAATTTGTGCAGGACCGTTCCGGTAGCCACGGAATGACGCTGAACTCGCTGGTCTCCGGCGGCTGTATTATTTCTGGTTCGGTGGTGGTGCAGTCCGTTCTGTTCCCGCGAGTGCGGGTGAATTCATTCTGTAACATTGATTCGGCAGTGTTGTTGCCTGAAGTATGGGTAGGACGTTCATGCCGGTTACGTCGTTGTATCATTGACCGCGCCTGCGTTATCCCTGAAGGCATGGTGATTGGTGAAAATGCGGAAGAGGATGCTCGTCGCTTCTACCGCTCAGAAGAAGGCATTGTGCTGGTCACGCGTGAAATGCTGCGCAAACTGCAAATCAAACAGGAGCGATAATGCAGGTTTTACACGTATGTTCAGAGATGTTCCCCCTGCTAAAAACCGGGGGACTGGCGGATGTTCTTGGGGCGTTACCGGCCGCGCAAATTGCCGACGGTGTAGATGCCCGCGTGCTGCTCCCGGCGTTTCCGGATATCCGTCGCGGCATTCCTGATGCTCAGGTGGTGACGCGTCGCGATACCTTTGCAGGCAGAATTACGCTGCTGTTCGGGCATTACAACGGCGTCGGCATTTACCTCGTGGACGCGCCGCATCTCTATGACCGTCCGGGTAGTCCGTATCACGACACCAACCTGTTCGCTTATACCGATAACGTCCTGCGTTTTGCGTTGCTCGGCTGGGCCGGATGTGAAATGGCCTGCGGGCTTGACCCATTCTGGCGCCCGGATGTGGTGCATGCGCACGACTGGCATGCCGGTCTGGCCCCGGCGTATCTGGCGGCCCGCGGCCATCCGGCGAAATCGGTGTTCACCGTCCACAACCTGGCGTATCAAGGCATGTTTTATGCAAAGCATATGGATGACATCCAATTGCCATGGTCGTTCTTTAATGTGCACGGGCTGGAGTTTAACGGGCAGATTTCGTTCCTGAAGGCCGGGTTGTACTACGCCGACCACATCACGGCGGTGAGTCCGACCTACGCGCGGGAGATTACCGAGCCGCAGTTTGCCTACGGCATGGAAGGCCTGTTGCAACAGCGTCATCGGGAAGGGCGACTTTCCGGCGTGCTGAACGGCGTGGATGAAAAAATCTGGAGCCCGGAAACCGATCTGCTACTGGCCTCGCGTTATACACGCGACACGCTGGATGAGAAGGCGGAGAACAAACGTCAGCTACAAATTGCGATGGGACTTAAGGTTAACGATAAAGTGCCGCTGTTTGCTGTCGTGAGCCGTCTGACCAGTCAGAAAGGGCTGGATCTGGTGTTGGAGGCTCTGCCGGGTCTGTTAGAGCAGGGGGGGCAACTGGCGCTGCTTGGCGCGGGCGATCCAGTATTACAGGAAGGCTTCCTGGCCGCTGCGGCGGAACATCCCGGACAGGTAGGGGTGCAAATTGGTTATCACGAAGCCTTCTCGCACCGCATCATGGGCGGGGCCGACGTCATTCTGGTACCCAGCCGTTTTGAACCGTGCGGCTTAACGCAGTTGTATGGGCTGAAGTATGGCACGCTGCCGCTGGTGCGGCGTACCGGTGGGCTGGCGGATACGGTCTCTGACAGTTCGCTGGAAAACCTGGCGGACGGTATCGCCAGTGGGTTTGTCTTTGAAGACAGTAATGCCTGGTCGCTGCTACGCGCGATCCGGCGTGCTTTCGTATTGTGGTCCCGGCCTTCGCTTTGGCGGTTTGTACAACGCCAGGCCATGACCATGGATTTTAGCTGGCAAGTCGCGGCGAAGTCTTACCGCGAGCTTTACTACCGCTTGAAATAGATATCCAGGAATCACCTATATGAACGCTCCATTTACTTATGCATCGCCCACACTCAGCGTCGAGGCACTTAAGCATTCTATTGCCTACAAACTGATGTTCACGATTGGTAAGGACCCGGTCATTGCCAACAAACATGAGTGGCTGAACGCCACGTTATTCGCGGTGCGCGATCGTCTCGTGGAGCGCTGGCTGCGTTCTAACCGTGCGCAATTATCCCAGGAAACCCGTCAGGTTTATTATCTGTCAATGGAGTTTCTGATTGGGCGCACGCTTTCCAATGCGCTGTTATCGTTGGGGATTTACGACGATGTTAAAAGTGCGCTGGAAGGGATGGGATTAGATCTGGAAGATCTGATCGACGAAGAGAATGACCCCGGTCTCGGTAACGGTGGCCTCGGACGCCTGGCAGCCTGCTTCCTCGACTCACTGGCAACGCTGGGTCTGCCCGGACGTGGCTACGGTATCCGTTATGACTATGGCATGTTTAAACAAAACATTGTCGATGGTCGACAAAAAGAGTCCCCGGACTATTGGCTGGAATACGGTAACCCGTGGGAATTCAAACGCCACAACACGCGCTACAAAGTGCGCTTTGGCGGCCGCGTGCAGATGGAAGGCAAGAAAACGCGTTGGATTGAGACCGAAGAGATCCTCGCAGTGGCCTACGACCAGATTATCCCCGGTTATGACACTGACGCCACCAACACGCTGCGCCTGTGGAATGCCCAGGCCAGTAGCGAAATCAACCTCGGTAAATTTAACCAGGGCGACTACTTTGCGGCGGTGGAAGATAAAAACCACTCCGAGAACGTCTCCCGCGTACTGTATCCGGATGACTCTACCTATTCGGGACGCGAGCTGCGGTTGCGCCAGGAGTATTTCCTCGTCTCCTCAACGGTGCAGGACATCCTGAACCGCCATTATCAACTGCATAAAACCTACGACAACCTGGCCGATAAAATTGCTATTCACCTTAACGACACCCACCCGGTGCTGTCGATCCCTGAGCTGATGCGTCTGCTGATCGATGAACACAAGTTCAGTTGGGACGACGCGTTTGAGGTGTGCTGTCAGGTCTTCTCGTATACCAACCACACCTTGATGAGCGAAGCGCTGGAGACCTGGCCGGTGGATATGCTGGGCAAAATCCTGCCGCGCCATTTGCAAATCATTTTTGAGATTAACGACTACTTCCTGAAGACGCTGCAGGAGCAGTATCCGAACGATACCGCTCTGCTGGGACGGACGTCGATTATCGATGAATCTAACGGTCGTCGTGTGCGTATGGCATGGCTGGCGGTGGTGGTGAGCCACAAGGTTAATGGCGTGTCTGAACTGCACTCCAACCTGATGGTGCAGTCGTTGTTTGCTGACTTTGCGAAGATTTTCCCGACCCGCTTCTGCAACGTGACCAACGGTGTGACGCCGCGTCGCTGGCTGGCGCTGGCGAACCCATCGCTTTCTGACGTACTGGATGAGAACATTGGCCGCACCTGGCGTACCGATCTCAGCCAGCTCAGCGAGCTTGAGCAGCACTGTGATTTCCCGTTAGTGAATCAGGCTGTGCGTCGTGCGAAGCTGGAGAACAAAAAGCGACTGGCAACGCTCATCGCCCAGCAGTTGAACGTGGTAGTGAACCCGAAATCGCTGTTTGATGTGCAGATCAAGCGTATTCACGAGTACAAACGTCAGCTAATGAATGTGCTGCATGTGATCACCCGCTACAACCGCATCAAAGCCGATCCAGACGCCGAGTGGGTGCCGCGCGTGAATATCTTCGCGGGTAAAGCGGCTTCAGCCTATTACATGGCGAAGCACATCATTCATTTGATCAACGATGTCGCGAAGGTGATCAACAACGATCCGCAGATTGGCGATAAATTGAAGGTCGTGTTTATCCCCAACTACAGCGTCAGTCTGGCGCAGGTGATTATTCCTGCTGCCGACTTGTCTGAGCAGATTTCTCTGGCCGGGACCGAAGCCTCCGGAACCAGTAATATGAAATTTGCGCTCAACGGCGCGCTGACCATCGGGACGCTGGATGGCGCCAACGTTGAGATGCTGGAACATGTGGGTGCGGAGAATATCTTTATCTTTGGTAATACGGCGGAAGAGGTTGAGGCTTTACGCATTCAGGGCTACAAGCCGCGTGAGTATTACGAGAAAGATGAAGAGTTGCATCAGGTGCTGACGCAGATTGGCAGCGGCGTGTTCAGCCCTGAGGAGCCTGGACGTTATCGTGATCTGGTCGATTCGCTGATTAACTTTGGCGACCACTATCAGGTGCTGGCGGATTATCGCAGCTATGTCGATTGCCAGGATAAGGTTGATGAGCTGTATCGCCATCCGGAAGAGTGGACCACGAAGTCGATGATAAACATCGCCAATATGGGGTACTTCTCTTCGGACAGGACGATCAAAGAGTATGCCGAGAACATCTGGCATATTGATTCGGTGCGGTTGTAACATCCGAGGCCGGGGGCGCTTCGCTTGCCCGGCCTATGTTTATGCACTCTTGCAGGCCGGATAAGGCGTTAGCCGCCATCCGGCATTTTTATCAGGAGGCCAGCGACAGCTGGTGCTTCTCGACATACTCCGTCAGCCATTGGGTCATGCGGGACTGCTGTTCGGCATTCAGCCACATGCCTTCTTTCGTACGACGCCACAGCGCATCTTCTGCGCGACGCACCCACTCATGCTCAACCAGATACTTCAGCTCGGCCTCATAGAACTCATGGCCGAAGTCTTCGCCTAACTCGGCAATTGATGTGGCGTCGCCGATAATCCATTCAGTATTGCTGCCATAGGTACGCGAATAGTGGCGCGCCAGCGATTCGGTCAGGAACGGATAGCGACGGCGCAGTTTTGCCGCGTAATCTTCGCGATCGCCGCCAATATCACCGCCAGGCAGGATGCACTCTTTGGTCCATGCCGGGCCAATGCCCTGATAGTACGACGACAGTTTTTCCATCGCGTGCTCGGCCAGCTTACGGTAGGTTGTCAGCTTACCGCCAAAGACCGACAGCAGCGGCGCTTTGCCGTTTTCGTCGTGGATATCCAGCGTGTAATCACGGGTAATAGCCTGCGGCGAGTCGGACTCGTCATCGCACAGCGGACGCACGCCCGAGTAAGTCCAGACGATATCGTCACGGCCAAGCTGTTTCTTAAAGTGCGCGTTGTAGACCTTCAACAGGTAATTGATTTCGCTCTCATCAATTTTCACTGCTTTCGGGTCGCCTTTGTATTCGACGTCAGTCGTCCCGATGATCGAGAATTCGTCCATCCATGGGATAACAAACACAATACGTTTATCTTCATTTTGCAGAATATACGCTTGCTTCTGGGTATGTACGCGCGGCACCACGATGTGGCTACCTTTAATCAGACGAATACCGTACGGCGAAGGCAGATGCATGCCGTCATCAAAGAACTCTTTCACCCACGGACCGGTGGCATTGACCAGACCGCGCGCCTGCCAGGTGTGTTTTTTGCCGGTATCGATATCTTCGGCTTCAACGATCCACAGGCCGTTTTCACGGCGAGCGGAGGTGGCACGGGTGCGGGTTAATACTTCTCCGCCTTTGCGCACGACCATTTGGGCGTTTGCCAAAACCAGACGCGCATCGTCTACCCAGCAGTCAGAATATTCGAAACCGCGCACAATCTCAGGTTTCATTACGGAATCCGCGCCAAAACGCAAACCAGTAGAACCCGGCAAACTGGTGCGTTTGCCCAGATGATCGTACATAAACAAACCAATACGGATCATCCATGCCGGACGCAGATGCGGGCGATGGGGCAGACGAAAGCGCATCGGGAAGGCGATATGCGGTGCCATTTTCAACAGCACTTCACGTTCTGCCAGCGCCTCGCTCACCAGGCGGAATTCGTAGTGTTCCAGGTAGCGCAGGCCACCGTGGATGAGTTTGGAGCTGGCGGAGGAGGTGGCGCAGGCTAAATCCTGCGCCTCCAGCATCAGCACGGATAAACCGCGTCCAGCGGCATCTGCCGCGATACCGGCACCGTTGATGCCTCCACCTATCACAATCAGATCTTTGGTTTCCATGCTGGCCTCTCGCACTTTCGTTATAGCTCATTAATGTTCGTTATCGAGCATAATAGCAAAGAATTGCGCCATTGGTAACATTGGATAAACAATTTACAGTGATACATATAACATTATGGCGTTTACCTGCGCAGGCAACGTACACTGGAGGGTAATATTGGTTACCTGCCAGAATATAAGTAGAACTTAACAAGAGAACGCCATGGATCAGTTTGAGTGTATTAATGTCGAAGAAGCCCATCAGAAACTCCTGCACGGAATGGCGGTGCTGGTGGACATCCGCGATCCGCAAAGCTATGCGATGGGCCACGCGCCGCAGGCCTTTCATCTGACGAACGACACGTTGGGGACGTTTATGCGTGAGCATGATTTTGATACTGCCGTGATGGTGATGTGTTACCACGGCAACAGCAGTAAAGGCGCGGCGCAGTATCTTCTTCAGCAGGGCTATGATGCGGTTTACAGCGTTGACGGCGGCTTCGACGCCTGGCATCGACATTTTCCTGCAGAAGTGACATACGGTTCGTAAGCTAACAAAGATGCAGCCTGAAACGGACAGGATATATATACTGTCCTCTTTTGTGTGGAATAAGCGACAGCAATAATGTTGATGATTACCTCTTTTGCTAACCCCCGCGTGGCGCAGGCATTTGTTGATTATATGGCGACGCAGGGCGTTATTCTGACGATTCAACAACATCAGCAAACGGATGTCTGGCTGGCGGATGAGTCCCAGGCTGAACGCGTGCGTGCTGAACTGGCGCGATTTCTCGATAACCCGGGCGATCCGCGTTACCTCGCGGCCAGTTGGCAGTCAGGTCATACCGACAGCGGTCTGCGCTATCAACGTTATCCGTTTCTGGCTACATTGCGCGAACGTGCCGGCCCGGTGACCTGGGCGGTAATGGCGGCGTGTGTGTTGGTGTTTATCGCGATGAATGTGCTGGGCGACCAGGCGGTAATGCTCTGGCTGGCCTGGCCGTTCGATCCTTCGCTGAAATTTGAGTTTTGGCGTTATTTCACCCACGCGTTTATGCATTTCTCGCTCATGCACATTTTGTTCAACCTGCTGTGGTGGTGGTATCTCGGCGGCGCGGTTGAAAAGCGCCTGGGCAGCGGAAAGCTGATTGTCATTACTGTGATCAGCGCCTTGCTGAGCGGTTATGTTCAGCAGAAATTTAGCGGCCCGTGGTTTGGCGGGCTGTCTGGCGTGGTATATGCGCTGATGGGCTACGTGTGGTTGCGCGGCGAGCGCGATCCGCAAAGCGGTATTTTCCTGCAGCGTGGTTTGATTATCTTTGCCTTGATCTGGATTGTTGCCGGCTGGTTTGATCTGTTCGGCATGTCGATGGCGAACGGCGCACATATCGCCGGGCTGGCCGTGGGTCTGGCAATGGCGTTTGCCGATACTATTCATGTGCGAAAACGAACTTGACTCAAGTTTTGTGGTGCCGGAAGGCGGTGTGCGTTTGGACCAATTTGTAGGCCGGGTAAGCATCAGCGCATCCGGCAAAATTCCAGGGAACAATAATGAAGCAAACACAACGACATGACGCGATCATTGAGCTGGTAAAAAAACAGGGATACGTCAGTACCGAGGAGCTGGTGGAGCATTTCTCCGTCAGCCCGCAGACGATTCGCCGGGATCTGAATGACCTGGCCGATCAAAATATGATTTTGCGTCACCACGGCGGCGCGGCGTTGCCATCCAGCTCGGTCAATACACCATGGCATGACCGTAAAGCGACGCAGACGGCGGAAAAAGAGCGCATTGCGCGCAAAGTTGCCACGCAGATCCCTAACGGTTCAACGCTGTTTATTGATATCGGCACCACACCGGAAGCGGTGGCGCATGCGCTGCTTAATCACAGCAACTTACGCATTGTGACCAATAATCTCAATGTGGCAAACACGCTGATGGCGAAAGAGGATTTCCGCATTATTCTGGCCGGGGGCGAACTGCGTAGCCGTGACGGCGGCATTATGGGCGAAGCGACCCTCGACTTTATTTCCCAGTTCCGTCTGGACTTCGGCATCCTGGGGATCAGCGGTATCGACAGCGATGGCTCCCTGCTGGAATTTGATTATCACGAAGTGCGCACCAAACGCGCGATCATTGAGAATTCACGTCACGTCATGCTGGTAGTGGATCACTCGAAGTTCGGACGTAACGCGATGGTGAATATGGGCAGCATTAGCATGGTGGATGCGGTTTATACCGACACGTTGCCGCCTGCTGGCGTGATGCAGGTTATTGCCGACCACCATATTCAGTTAGAGCTGTGTTAAGTGAACTCCAGGCCTGATAAGCGTAGCGCATCAGGCATTAACTATACCCCATAGCCCATCATCTTCAGCAGTTTCTGCGCATGCTGCACCGCATCCTGGCGGTGGGCGACGCCGAGTTTTTGGTACAAATTGCGGATGTGCGTCTTAATGGTCGTGGCTGCAACGGCCAGCTCACCGGCGATCTGCTCGTTGCTGTAACCTGAATAAATCAGTCCCAGAACCTGCCATTCGCGCTGGGTCAGCGGGCTGGTGCGGATAAGCTCCGGCACTTCCGGATGGGTAAGCAGTCGCTCAACGAATCCTTCATCAAAGTGGGCGAATTTGTGGCGGTGGTGCTGGTTAATCTCCCGCAAAACGCGCTGGGCGCGGTGCTGGTCGAGTTCTGGCAGCGTATTGAGCTGAATCAGTTGGCGCAACTGCTGCGCCATCGCCTCACCTTCGATAACAAAGTGGCTGATAAATCCGGTACGGTTCGCCAGTTGCAGCGCTTCGAGTAAGACGCGCTGCGCGTCATTTTTGCGTCCTGCCTGCCAGTACAACTGATTAAGTAGCAACAGGTTACGGTTCAGATCGCTCATCAGGCGCAGGTTACGCGCATTTTCATTTAACTCTTCCAGTACGATTTCCGCCGGTTCAAACTCACCCAGCAGGATCTGCGCGCGGGCGATGTTGCGCCACTGACTTTGCAGGAAGTGGTTATTAGCGAACTCCGGCTTCGGCGTGTGGCGTAGCCAGTTGGCGGCCGAGTTTTTGTCACCCACCATTTGCCAGTAAATCACCCGGACTTTATCGGCGTTTGAGATCCAGTCGCTGTGATAGCGACCGTTGCCCAATAAGTTTTCCAGACGGTTGAGCAGGCTACGCGCGTTGTCTAAATCGCCCCGGGCCAGCGAACACTGAATCAGCAGCGCCAGGCACTGTAGCTGTTGCTGCGGCTGGAATGTGGAAAGCAACTCAATGCCCATGCGGGCAGACGCTTCAGCTTCGTCCAAACGTGCCCATGCCCACAGTAACTGCGCGCGGATACGTACCAGGAACTCATGCATCGGCAGCTGTTCCAGGTGCTGCTCTTTGATCAGCTGGAACGCTTTTTCCTGCGTCTCCCAGGCGGCCTGCAAAAAGCCCTGGGCAAATAAAATTTCGCTTTGCTGGATCAGACTCCACAGCGCGTAATGCCAGACATCATGATGGCGCGCCATCTGCTCGGTTTGCTGCATCAACGCCAGTGAACGCGTAAGATCCCCCTTACAATGCAGGACTTCACCATGCACCGAGGTGGCAACGATACGGCTATAGAACCAGGCGATGGGTAATTCATCCAGCGCCAGTTTTGCCAGACGTTCTGCTTCGTCAGGGTTACCGTCGTTAATCGCTACCTGCGCACGCAGCGCGTTAAATTCAGCGTGCAGCGTCGGCTCCATGTCGCCTTTCATCTCTTGTTCCGCACGGGCCAGCAGGGTATTAACCTCGCTGTAGCGGTGCTGGCTTTGCATCAGCCAGGCTTGCAGCAGAACCAGACGCGGATTTTCCAGTAGGCTTTCCCACGGCAGGGCTTTCAGCGACTCTTCCAATAGCGCCAGTTCGCTGTGGTTAAACAGGCCCCACGCATGATTAAGTAGGATATCGCGCAGCATATGGGCGTCGCCTGCCGCCAGAGCGTGGTGGATAGCTTCGCTAGGGAAACCCTGCGCCATCCAGCTTTCTGCGGCCGCGCGGTGTATTTCAGGCAGCTCGCTCGCCAGTTCCCACTGACAACGCTGGCGTAAAAAGCTGCCAAACAGCGGGTGATAGCTGAACCACTCGCCGACGTCATCCATTCGCTGCAGAAATAACCCCTGACGCTCAATTTCCTCAAGTCGCATTTGCCCGTTTTCTTCGCCGGTGACCCGAACGATCAGCGCATCGTTCATCGAACGCAGGATGGCGCTTTTGAGCAGAAAGTGACGGGTGCCGAGGTCAACGCTATCCAGCACTTCATCTACCAGGTAGTCGGATAAATGGCTGGCGTTGATCCCAGCGAGGCGTCGTGCAGACTGGTGCGCAGAGTTATTGTTCTGGCGGGCGGAAAGGGCAATCAGTTGTAACGCTGTGGCCCAGCCAGCAACGTCATCGCACATCCGGCTGCTTTCAGCCGCTTCAATCGGGGAGGATAAACGCCGATCGAAAAATTGTTTCGCTTCCTGATGGTTAAAGGCCAGTTGTTGGCTGCCGATTTCCAGCAACTGATCGCGCACCCGCAGGTTGGCAATGCCCAACTGCGGCAGATTACGCGACAGCACGACCAGTGTGAGATTTTCAGGCTGATGACGCAGGAAAAAGCGCATTGCTTCGTGTATGGCCGGATTGGAGATTAGATGATAATCATCCACCACCAGGTAGAGTGGACGATGCCACTCGGCCAGTTCAATAAATAGCTGCGCAAACAGTGACGTCAGGCTGGCATACTGGCGTTTTTGCACCAGCGCTTCGCTGGTGGTGCAATGCCCACCGGTCGCCTGCTGGATCGCGGCAATCAGATAGCTGGCAAAGCGCTCCTGCTGGTTATCGCCTTCATCCAGAGAGTACCAACCTAACTCGGTCTTCCCCGCCGCCCATTGTGAAACAAGCGTTGTTTTTCCATAACCAGCAGGACTTGTGATCAGGGCGAGCCTGAAATTGTTCGCGCCGGAAAGTTTAGCCAACAGGCGCTCACGAACCACCGTATGGTCGAGACGAACCGGACGACTTAATTTAGACGGAATCAACATAAGTTAGTCACTTCACTGTGTGAAAATGGGGAAGAATGATTTTTTTTGCGCTTCGTAATTAATAGATATAAGGTCGGCCAGATTGGTATTTTATGCAAGCTAAGCGGGCTTTTTGTGTGTCTGATTTTGCACTATGTCACAAATCTATACATCTATTGCAATAATTTCTTTAAAGAGTCGCAACAGGCGTGGCGACTGGATCCAGCGTGACTTTCACCCAGCGGAAAGATTCCACTTTTTTATGTTGTTACTGTAACGTTTAATAAAAAGACGATGAGTTTTGTGCTCGACTTAAAACTTTCATGTGAAATAACTCAAGCAGAATGCGTATTTCAGGTGAGAAACTATTTCTCTGTTTACATATTTTTTCTAAATATCATCTTACTGTTTGATATTGTCTGGCTAATCTCTTTAGGTTAATGCGAAAACCGTGATGCATTTCAGGGGGATGCGGGGGAAAACTACGTATTGACCGGCAATGCCTCTCTGCTTTAAGTGGCGGCGATCACACTTTTATGCTCATCCCCGCTCCTCCTCCCTCCCTAATCCGTGCCAGGATGAGGAAGGTCAACAACGAGCCTGGCAAACTAGCGATAACGTTGTTTTATTACCTAAGGACCTGGAATCCCTATGTCACAGCCAACCTTCAACAAAGATCAATTTCAGGCAGCCCTGACGCGTCAGTGGCAGCGTTTCGGTTTACTGTCGGCTCACGAAATGACGTCGCGCCAGTGGTGGCAGGCAGTGAGTGGGGCGTTGGCTGAGTTACTCAGCGCCCAGCCTGCGGTGAAGCCGGCAAAAAATCAGCGCCATGTTAACTACATCTCGATGGAATTTTTGATTGGTCGTCTGACCGGCAACAATTTACTCAATCTGGGCTGGTATCAGGCGGTGAGCGATGAACTGAAAGCGCACGACGTCAACCTGACCGATCTGCTGGAAGAAGAGATCGATCCGGCGTTAGGTAACGGTGGATTGGGGCGTCTGGCGGCCTGCTTCCTGGATTCGATGGCGACGGTCGGCCAGTCGGCGATGGGCTATGGTCTCAACTACCAGTACGGCCTGTTCCGCCAGTCTTTTGCCGACGGTCAGCAGATGGAAGCCCCGGATGACTGGCATCGCGGTAGCTATCCGTGGTTCCGTCACAACGAGGCGTTAGATGTGCAGGTAGGCATTGGCGGTAAAGTCACCAAAGAGGGACACTGGGAGCCGGGATTTGTCATCACCGGTCAGGCCTGGGATCTGCCGGTTCTCGGCTACCGTAACGGCGTGGCGCAACCGCTGCGTCTGTGGCAGGCCAGCCACGCGCATCCGTTTAACCTGACTAAATTTAATGACGGCGATTTCCTGCGCGCAGAGCAGCAGGGCATCGACGCCGAAAAACTGACCAAAGTGCTGTACCCGAACGACAACCACACCGCGGGTAAAAAGCTGCGCCTGATGCAGCAGTACTTCCAGTGCGCCTGCTCCGTAGCCGACATTCTGCGCCGCCATCATCTGGCCGGGCGTAAACTGCATGAGCTGGCCGATTTTGAAGTGATTCAGTTGAACGATACTCACCCGACCATCGCGATCCCTGAGCTGCTGCGTGTGCTGATTGATGAGCACCAGATGAGCTGGGACGATGCGTGGGCCATTACCAGCAAAACCTTTGCGTACACCAACCATACCCTGATGCCGGAGGCGCTGGAGTGCTGGGATGAGAAGTTGGTGAAAGCGCTACTGCCGCGCCATATGCAAATCATCAAAGAGATTAACGACCGCTTTAAGAAACTGGTCGATAAAACCTGGCCGGGTAATGCTGAAGTGTGGGCGAAACTGGCGGTGGTGCATAATAAACAGGTACGTATGGCCAATATGTGCGTGGTCAGCGGTTTTGCAGTTAACGGCGTGGCGGCGCTGCACTCCGATCTGGTGGTGAAAGATCTGTTCCCGGAATATCACCAGCTCTGGCCTAACAAATTCCATAACGTCACCAACGGGATTACCCCGCGTCGCTGGATCAAACAGTGCAACCCGGCGCTTGCCGCGCTGCTGGATAAATCGCTGAAAAAAGAGTGGGCCAACGACCTCGACCAGTTGATTAGCCTGGAAAAATACGCCGACGACGCGAAGTTCCGTCAGACTTATCGTGACATTAAGCTGGCGAATAAAAAGCGCCTGGCAGAGTTTGTGAAGGTACGGACAGGTATTGAAATCAATCCGCAGGCAATCTTTGATATTCAGATCAAACGTCTGCATGAGTACAAGCGTCAGCATCTGAACTTGCTGCATATTCTGGCGCTGTACAAAGAAATTCGTGAAAACCCGCAGGCGGATCGCGTACCGCGCGTCTTCCTGTTTGGCGCGAAAGCCGCTCCGGGTTACTACCTGGCGAAAAATATTATCTTCGCTATCAACAAGGTGGCGGAAACCATCAATAACGACCCGAAAATCGGCGACAAGCTGAAAGTCGTCTTCCTGCCGGATTATTGTGTCTCGGCGGCGGAAATGCTGATTCCGGCGGCGGATATCTCTGAGCAGATCTCAACCGCGGGCAAAGAGGCTTCCGGCACCGGTAACATGAAACTGGCGCTGAACGGCGCGTTAACCGTCGGTACGCTGGATGGCGCCAACGTCGAAATCGCCGAGAAGGTGGGCGACGAAAATATCTTTATCTTTGGTCATACCGTGGAAGAGGTGAAAGCCCTGAAAGCGAAAGGCTATGACCCGGTGAAATGGCGTAAGAAAGATAAGGTGCTGGATGCTGTTCTGAAGGAGTTGGAAAGCGGAAAATTCAGCGACGGCGATAAACATGCCTTTGACCAGATGCTGCACAGTATTGGTAAGCAGGGCGGTGATCCGTATCTGGTCATGGCGGACTTCGCGGCCTACGTTGCAGCCCAGAAGCAGGTTGACGTGTTGTACCGTGACCAGGACGCCTGGACCCGGGCGGCGATTCTGAATACCGCACGTTGCGGCATGTTCAGTTCGGATCGCTCCATTCGCGATTATCAAGCTCGTATCTGGCAGGCGAAACGTTAAGGAAGCGCGATGGAAAGCAAACGTCTGGATAATGCCGCGCTGGCGGCGGGGATCAGCCCACATTACATTAATGCCCACGGTAAACCGCAGTCTATTGGCGCCGAAACCAAGCGGCGTTTGCTTGACGCCATGCATCGCACCACCGCCGCCACGAAGGTGGCGGTGACCCCGGTGCCGAACGTCATGGTTTATACCGCGGGCAAAAAAATGCCGTTGGCGGTTGAGGGAAGTGGAGAGTTTACCTGGCTGCTAACCACCGAAGAGGGTGTGCAGTACAAAGGGCATGCCGTTGGCGGTAAATCTTTCAACCTGCCGGCGAAACTGCCGGAGGGATATCACACGCTTACCCTGACCCAGGGGGAGTTGCGTACGCATTGCCGTATCATCGTGGCGCCGAAGCGCTGTTACGAACCGCAGGCGTTGTTGGCCGGGCAGAAGCTGTGGGGGGCATGCGTTCAGCTTTACACCCTACGTTCAGAAAAAAACTGGGGGATTGGCGACTTTGGCGATCTCCGCGCCATGTTGGTGGATGTGGCACAACGCGGCGGCGCGTTTATCGGCCTGAATCCTATTCATGCGCTGTATCCGGCGAACCCGGAAAGTGCAAGTCCATACAGCCCGTCGTCACGTCGCTGGCTGAATATTATTTATATTGATGTCAACGCAGTAGACGATTTCCACCACAGTAAAGAGGCACAGGCCTGGTGGCAGAAACCCACGACTCAGCAAGCCCTGCAAAAGGCGCGAGATGCCGTATGGGTGGATTACTCTACCGTTACCGCACTGAAGATGACGGCTCTACGTATGGCGTGGAAAAGCTTCTCTGCGCGTGATGATGAGCAGATGGCGGCATTTCGCCAGTTTGTGGCTCAGGAAGGCGATAGCCTGTACTGGCAGGCGGCCTTTGACGCCCTGCATGCGCATCAGGTGAAAGAAGACGCATTGCGCTGGGGCTGGCCGGTGTGGCCAGAGGCTTTCCAGTCGGTGGACTCGCCAGAGGTTAAACAGTTCTGCGAAGCGCATCGTGATGACGTGGACTTCTACCTGTGGCTTCAGTGGCTGGCGTATACCCAGTTCGCTGACTGCTGGGAAACGAGTCAGTGTTTTGCGATGCCTGTCGGGCTGTATCGCGACCTGGCGGTCGGCGTGGCAGAAGGGGGGGCGGAAACCTGGTGCGACCGTGAGCTGTACTGCCTGAAAGCCTCGGTTGGCGCGCCGCCGGATATTCTCGGTCCGCTGGGTCAGAACTGGGGGCTGCCGCCGATGGATCCGCACATCATCACAGCCCGCGCTTACGAACCTTTTATCGAGCTGCTGCGCGCCAATATGCAGAACTGCGGCGCATTGCGTATCGATCATGTTATGTCGATGCTGCGTCTGTGGTGGATCCCTTACGGTGAAACGGCCGATCACGGCGCCTACGTGCATTATCCGGTCGACGACCTGCTTTCAATTCTGGCGCTGGAAAGTAAACGTCATCACTGCATGGTGATTGGTGAAGATCTGGGTACTGTGCCGGTAGAGATCGTCAGCAAGCTGCGCGATAGCGGCGTGTACTCCTACAAAGTGCTTTATTTTGAGAATGACCATGAGAAAAACTTCCGTGCGCCGAAAGCGTACCCGGAACAATCAATGGCAGTCGCGGCGACGCATGACCTTCCTACGCTTAAAGGTTATTGGGATAGCGGCGATCTGACGCTGGGTAGAGCGCTGGGTCTGTACCCGGATGAGGTTGTGCTACGAGGGTTATATCAGGACCGGGAGTTGGCGAAACAAGGGCTGCTGGACGCGCTGCACAAATATGGCTGTCTGCCAAAACGCGCGGGCCACAAGGCCTCGCTGATGTCGATGACGCCGATGCTTAATCGTGGCATGCAACGCTACATCGCTGACAGCAACAGTGCGCTGCTGGGGCTGCAACCGGAGGACTGGTTAGGAATGGCGGATCCGGTCAACATCCCGGGGACCAGCGACCAGTACAAAAACTGGCGGCGTAAGCTCACCGCTACGTTGGAGCAGATGTTTGCCGATGACGGGGTGAACAAGCTGATTAAGGATTTGGATAAGCGCCGAAAAGCCGCTGCGAAGAAGAAATAGTGTTAGTTTGCCGGATGGCGACGCAGAATGCGTCTTATCCGGCCTACAATGACTGCGGTAGGCCGGGTAAGCGAAGCGCCACCCGGCACCGTTTTATCAGACCACCATGCCCAGCAGCAGACAACCTACCAGACCGCAGACGGAGATAATGGTCTCCAGCATTGACCATGACTTGATGGTCTCACCGATAGTCAGGTTGAAATACTCCTTGAACAGCCAGAAGCCAGGATCGTTCACGTGGGAGAAAATGACGGAGCCGGAACCGACTGCAATAACCATCAGCTCAGGGCTTACGCCGGTCGTCGCAATCAGCGGCGCCACTATCCCACCTGCGGTGATAGCTGCAACGGTTGCGGAACCCAGCGCGATACGCAGTACCGCAGCGATAGACCATGCCATCAGCAGCGGAGAAACGTTCGAACCGTGCATCATTGAAGCGATGTATTTGTCCACGCCGCTATCAACCAGAACCTGTTTGAAGGCACCGCCACCACCGATGATCAACAACATCATCGCGATGATTTTGATTGAGGACACCAGCGTGTCGTTAATCTGATCCATCGAACGTCCACGGTTCAGACCAAACGTGAACATCGCAATCAGCACCGCGATAAGCGTAGCCATGACCGGGTCGCCAAGGAATTCTGCAACTGTCAGGAAAGCATGACCTTTAGGCAGAATCATCTCCGCGACGGCGCGCATTGCCATCAGGATAACCGGAACCAAAGAGGTCCAGACGCTGACGCCAAAGCCTGGCATCTCTTCTTCGGTGAAGGTTTTTGCGCTGTACAAACCTTCCGGGATTGGCTTATCGATGCCTTTCAGGAAGCGCGCGTACACCGGACCGGCGAGAATAACGGTCGGGATGGCCAGAATCGTACCAAACAGCAGGGTTTTACCCATATCTGCGTGGAAAATGGTGGCGATAGCAGTCGGACCCGGGTGAGGCGGCAGGAAACCGTGCGTGACGGACAGCGCAGCAGCCATCGGGACACCAACGTACAGCAGCGGGATGTTTGCCGCCGCGGCAATCGTGAACACCAGCGGCAGCATCAGTACGAAGCCGACTTCGTAGAACAGGGCAAAACCGACGGTGAAACCGGTTAATACTACCGCCCACTGAATATGTTTTTTGCCGAATTTAGCAATCAGCGTGGTGGCGATGCGCTGTGCGCCGCCGCAGTCCGCCAGCATTTTGCCCAACATGGCGCCAAAACCCATAATCAGGGCGAGGCTGCCAAGGGTTCCGCCGACGCCGGCCTTAATAGAACCGATGACTTTATCCAGCGGCATCCCTTGCATCAATCCGACAGCAAGCGCCACCAGGACGAGAGCGATGAAGCCGTTCATTTTGAAACGGATCATCAGGAGAAGTAACAAGATTACACCGATAGCAACGATGACTAATGGCATGATTTACCTGGCCTTTACTTTGTTATGGGTAACGTCAGTGTTTAGATGACAAATTCCGATTGTCCCGACCGGGAACCGAGTATTCACAGCACCAATGCTGATTACCGTCAAAACTAATTAGTTTAGCTGGTTGTTATGGGTGTGTTAGGTGCTGATATGAATGATACGGGTAACATGCGGCGCTTGAAAATCACCTGAGCAGGCAAAATTTAAATTATGAGAGGCGGGTCAAATTATAGCGGTGTTGTTGCAGGGGACATGCAGAGAAATGTAAGGATGCAGGCCGGATAAAGCGTTTATGCTGCCATCCGGCATCAATGCCCGATGGCGACGCGGATGCGCCTGATCGGGCCTTGTAGGTCTGGTCGTTAGTAGTAAGAGTGCTCACCGCGCTGGTGTTCGGTTAAATCGCGAACGCCTTTCAGTTCAGGGAATTCAGCCAGCAGCTGTTTCTCGATACCTTCTTTCAGCGTTACATCTACCATTGAACAGCCGTTACAGCCGCCGCCAAATTGCAGAATGGCGTAGCCTTCATCGGTGATCTCCATCAGAGAGACGCGGCCGCCATGGCCTGCCAGCTGTGGGTTGATCTGCGATTGCAGCATGTACTCTACGCGTTCCATCAGCGGCGCATCATCGGCAACTTTACGCATTTTGGCGTTTGGCGCTTTCAGCGTCAGCTGGGAGCCTAACTGGTCGGTAACGAAATCGATTTCTGCATCTTCCAGATACGGTGCGCTCAGTTCATCAACATATGCGGTCAGCAGGTCAAATTTAATGGCGGTGTCGGTTGCTTCCACGGCGTCGGGCGGGCAATAAGAAACGCCGCATTCAGCGTTAGGCGTGCCGGGATTAATCACAAATACGCGAATTTGTGTCCCTTCTTCCTGATTTGCCAGCAGTTTGGCAAAGTGCGCTTGTGCAGCATCGGAAATATGGATCATAGTAATGGCCTAATAGTTGACTATTTTACTTGGTTATAATACGCCCATCATCGAGGCTCTACAAGGTTCGACACAGGCACCATACCTGGACAGTCGCCGCGCCGTTGCGTAAAAGCAGCTGCGCGATTTCCGCGACGGTACTTCCGGTAGTGACGACATCATCCACAATAACCATATGGAGTCCCTGCACCGGCAATTCAAGGCGAAAGGCATTTTTCAGGTTACGTTTGCGTAATCTGGCGCTGAGATAGTGTTGTGTGGCGGTGGCCCGAACCCGTGTGATGGCCTGCCTGTCCCAGTCGCATCCAAGCCAGCGCGCCAAAGGGCGACACAGTAAATCACTCTGATTAAATCCTCTGCGCCAGTGTCGGCGTTGCCAGAGCGGGACGCTAACGATCATGTCCGGCAGAGGAAGAGCGCTGACGCGCCGGGCCTGTAATACCTCCAGCAACAGTAAACGTGAAAGAGCACTGGCCATTTCGCTGCGGCGTGAAAACTTAAACTGGTGGATAAGTCCGCTCAGCGGAGGAATATAGTCGCTGACGGCGATCAGACGCTGCCACGGCGGGGGTTTTTGCAGGCAACGACCGCAGGGAAGCGAAGGATGTGCGGCGGGTAGTCCACATTGAGGACACCGGCAGAGAGGCTGACGCGTTGCCCGCGTGCAAACCGAACAGATCCCCCAGTGCCCCAACGTCAACGGCATTCGGCATAGCCAGCACAATCCTGGTACTGTTAGCATAGATGCATCCTTTCAGGCTAAAAGAGAACAATAACTGATGAATGACATCTGGTGGCAGACCCAGGGTTCGGGAAATTGCCATCTTGTGCTGCTGCACGGATGGGGACTGAACGCGGAAGTATGGCATTGCATAAGTGAGGAACTGAGCTCGCATTTCACGCTGCATCTTGTCGACTTGCCGGGATTTGGTCGCAGCCAGGGGTTCGGCGCAATGTCGCTGGAAGAGATGGCCGGGCGGGTATTAAAACAGGCGCCGGAGAAAGCCATCTGGCTCGGCTGGAGTCTCGGGGGGCTGGTCGCCAGTCAGGTGGCGTTAACGCATCCTGAGCGTGTTCAGGCGCTGGTTACCGTGGCATCCTCACCTTGTTTTAGCGCGCGCGACGAATGGCCGGGCATTAAACCGGAAGTACTGGCCGGTTTCCAGCAACAGTTGAGCGAAGATTTCCAGCGTACGGTGGAACGTTTTCTGGCCTTGCAAACGATGGGTACGGAAACCGCGCGTCAGGATGCGCGAGCGCTGAAGAAAACGGTGCTGGCATTACCCATGCCGGACGTCGATGTGCTCAACGGCGGGCTGGAGATTCTGAAAACGGTCGATCTGCGTGAGCCGTTATGTTCTGTGGATATACCTTTTCTGCGGATGTACGGTTATCTTGATGGTTTGGTTCCACGTAAAGTCGTCCCGATGCTGGATACCCTGTGGCCGCAAAGCGAGTCGTTGGTGTTTGCCAAAGCGGCGCATGCGCCGTTTATCTCACATCCGACGGAGTTCTGCTCAGTGCTGGTGGCGTTAAAACAGCGGCTATAAATCCGCTGTTTTGCCCGGTGGAATCATACTGCCGGGCTGGTGATTAATGGCTGCACGTAGCCAGATCCTCAGCGGTCAGGCCGGTGAT
Organism: Citrobacter sp. C5_2; assembly: GCF_014596845.2. Lineage (NCBI taxonomy): Bacteria > Pseudomonadati > Pseudomonadota > Gammaproteobacteria > Enterobacterales > Enterobacteriaceae > Citrobacter > Citrobacter sp. C5_2. Next base: position 378,039 of record NZ_CP115032.1, read on the forward strand.
TCTGCAGATGGTCAGCGGGTCTGTGCCATCTGCCAACATGGTTGTTGCAATGCGCAGAGCTTCCTCTCGTTTGCCTTGTTGCAAACCCTGTCGTAACCCCTGTCGTAACCCTTTCCTGTGACCTTCCTGAAGACCATTAAGGTGCCCTTCCTGACGTAATCTTTCGGTAATAGTCATCAACTTTTCCTTGTGTTGAGGTAAACGTTCGGCGACCTGGTGAATAAATTCGCTAAAACGTGCGGTGTCCCCGGCCTGCATCAGGTAATTAAACAGGGCTTTCAACTGGTTGTCATTAGCATGTCCTTTAACAAGCAGGATGACGAGTTTTTCAACTAACCCTATCAAATCGCGTTTACGAATATGTTTTTGGATGAGCTCCAATAGCGCCATCCGGCGGTGCTGCATGATCTCGTCATCGGGCACAACGGTGATATCGACCAATGGAAATGCTGTGGCATAAAGTGGTCTGGCTGCCTCCGGGTCGTCAAATTCGCCCAGCCAGCAGAGTGAATATGGATATGGGCTGACGGTGCCATGATAAAAAAGTATGGGGATCACCAACGGGAGTTTCTTATGGCCCGCAGCCAAAATATGGCCTGGATGTTTGCTGCCATTTGTAGGCCGGATAAGCGTAGCGCCATCCGGCAGGAGCGGCAAACTAGCGCAAAGCCCACCACTCGCGCAGGCAGGCTTTACCTTCCGGGCAACTCTTGCAGCTTCCGGACAGACACCCATCGGCATCTTCCTGAATCCGCACCGCTTTGCCCATCTTTTCTAACTGATTCAGCATGGCGTCAATCATTGGCTGCGGGGTATGCAGCGTGTGGCTAATTTGCTTTGCCTCCATGCGCCCCCGCAGCGCCAGTAAATCACGAACCTGAATAAGCGATGCCATCGTTGACGACCTTAGTGGCAATCGCCAGTGGTACTGGAACAGCAGGAGCTAGCCGTTCTGTTGGTTGACAGCAGTGAGAGATCCACTCGGCTGCGGGCACGGCGCAGCAGACCCAGCAACACGATGTTAAACAGGATGACGGCTAAGATGCAGACCAGACTGTAAGTCGGATGCGCTTTGTAACTGACGGTCTGATAAAACAGCGTCGACAGTGAATAGGCGATGTTCAGGCCCCACAGGATCGAGAAGCCCATCCAGCCACGGCTGGATTCACGTGCGATAGCACCCATCACTGAAATGCACGGGACATACAGCAGCACGAAAATCAGGTAACTGTACGCGGCGGCGGCGCTGCCAAATTTCTCGCCCATCACGCCCATTGCGCCTGTAGCCATCTCGCCGTCGCCTTTGCTGGCTTCAATAGGGTTGGCCAGAACGCTCAGGCTGAAGGTGTCTTTCAGGCTTTGCCAGGTTTCATCCACCGCACTGAACAGCTCGTCACCGAGGTGGAAATCTGCCGGATTGAATTCTTCTTCCTGAATGTTTTCTGCGGTGTAAAGCGTGTTCAGCGTACCGACAACCACCTCTTTTGCCATCGCACCGGTGAACAGACCGACGGTTGCCTGCCAGTTATCTTCGTGGACGCCAATCGGCTTGAAGACCGGGGTGATGACGCGGCTGACGGAAGCCAGAGCAGAGTCGTTGATGTTATCGACGATTTTCCCGCTTAGCGAGAAGCTGTTAAAGGCGCTGAGGAAAATACTGACGATGATAATCACTTTACCGGCACGCAGCACGAAGCCTTTCAGACGTTGCCAGGTCTGAATAATCAGGCTCTTGATGTGCGGCACATGGTACACCGGCAGCTCCATGACGAACGGTGTTGCTTCGCCACGCATGATGGTGTGTTTGAGCATCAGACCGGTCAGCACCGCCATGATGATACCCAGTACGTATAACGAGAAGACCGCCAGCGCACCGTTCTGACCAAAGAAAGCTGCGGCAAAGACGGCGAAAATCGCCAGACGTGCGCCGCAGGACATAAACGGTGCCATCATGATGGTCATCAGACGTTCACGTGGTGCATCCAGCGTACGGGCGCCCATCACCGACGGTACGTTGCAGCCAAAGCCGACGATCAGCGGGACAAACGATTTACCCGGCAGTCCCAGCGCCTGCATCAGGCGGTCCATTACAAACGCAGCGCGCGCCATGTAACCGGAGTCTTCAAGGAAGGAGAGGAACAGGTACATCATGCCGATTTGCGGCACCAACGGCAGCACGGTGTTAATCCCGCCGCCAAGACCTTGCGCCAGGAAGATAGTGAGCCAGTCCGGGAAGTGCAGCGTATAGCCAATCCATTGAATACCATGAATAAACAGCGCCACGGAACCCACATCGAATAACGGCTGCAGTGCGCCGCCAATGTTAATGGCGAGCAGGAACATCAGGTACATCACGAACAGGAAAATCGGCAGCCCGAGAAAGCGGTTAAGGACGATTTTATCCACCGCGGTGGTGAAACGGCTCGGCTCTGCCGTCAGGGTATTACTGACGGTATCGCAGATTGCGGCGATGCATTGGTAACGCGCATCGGCGATATGCAGCGCGGGATCGTCCATTGTTTCACTCAGACGCGCAATGGCGGCATCGAGGTTTTGCGCGGCCTCACCGGCGTAGGCACGGCTGTAGATATCGCCTTCCAACATCTGCAGGCCCAGCCAGCGGCGTTGTTTAAGCGGCATATCTTTGGCCATCGCATCGGCGAGGGAATCCGCTTCCTGCAACAACGGCTGGGCATAATGCACCAGTTCGACGGTGTCGTTTTCCTTGTAGCGATCGATCGCCAGCTTCAACGCTTCAATGCCGCGGGCGCGGGTGGAGACCAGCGGAACCACTGGGCAGCCAAGACGGGCGGAGAGGGCGTCGATATCGATACGGATTTGCTGTTTCTCAGCAATATCCAGCATGTTCAGAGCGACGATACAGGGAATACCCAGCTCAAGCAGTTGCAACGTCAGGTAGAGGTTGCGCTCAAGGTTTGAGGCATCGACCACGTTGATCAACAGATCCGCGTCGCCGCTTAAAATGTAGTGGCAGGCGATTTGCTCATCAAGAGAGGTCTGCGACGAGATTGTCGTCAGTGAATAGGTGCCGGGTAAGTCGACCAGCGTGACCTGATGGTCCGTCGTGGCGAAATGACCTTCTTTACGCTCAACGGTAACGCCAGCCCAGTTGCCTACACGCTGACGCGCGCCGGTGAGCTGGTTGAATAAGGTTGTCTTGCCGGAATTAGGATTACCAATTAAACCAATGGTTAGTTTTTTCATTTTTATAGACTCACTGTATTAACAGGACACCGCTTCCACTTCTAATAACGCCAAATCCTTTTTACGCAATACCAGACTTACGCGACGCGTTTCAATATGGATAGGATCGCCGAGCGGGGCGACGCGAACCACGTTGAAGGATGAGCCGGGTAGCATGCCAAGTGACAACAGTTTCTGACGATAAGCCGGGCTGATTTCACGGGCAAAACCGGTAATTTTCCACGCACTGTCAGGAGTGAATTGCATAGGGACCTACTTATATCTCGCTAACTGGGTGATTACCTCATGGGGCGACAGGGCGGCATGAGACCAGATGATTAGCCAACGTAAGGAAAGAGTAAATAATCAACAAACCAATGATAATGAGAATGGTTTCTATCATCAATAGAATAAGTGTGACGGAATGTACAATTAGATAATAATTTGAGCCAATTTTGATATTCCTCAATATTTATTCTGGTTGGGGACGAATGATTCGCGCTAGCAATTATTGAAATCCTTAATGTTTAATTAAGGTTTCATCTGTTAATGAAGTGATAAATATAATGAGGAAGAGAGAAGATAATATAGTAAATATGCCGGATACGGTATTTACACCGCTATCCGGCACATGGTTTAAACTTAGCGCTTTTTACCCATTGCCGCTGCCAGCGCATCCATCATGGCGCTGTTGCCCGCAGGCTGAGCGTCACGGCCACGAGGTTTCGCGGCTTTTGGAGCCGGGCGATTGCCCTGAGTACGATCGTTATTTCCACCACTGCGACGCGCGTTGGTTTCACCTGGCTGCTCATCCAGACGCATAGTCAGCGCGATACGCTTACGCTGCAGGTCCACTTCCAGCACTTTCACCTTCACAATATCGCCCGCTTTCACCACGGTGTGGGGATCTTCGACGAACTTATTCGACAGTGAAGAGATATGCACCAGACCGTCCTGGTGTACGCCGATATCGACAAACGCGCCGAAGTTGGTGACGTTGGTGACGGCCCCTTCCAGAATCATCCCCGGTTGCAGATCGTTCATGGTTTCTACGCCATCAGCAAACTGTGCGGTTTTGAATTCAGGGCGCGGGTCGCGACCCGGTTTTTCCAGCTCTTTGATGATGTCGGTGACGGTCGGTACCCCGAAGCGCTCGTCAGTAAAATCGGCGGCTTTCAGATTGCGCAGTTCGCTGCTGTTGCCCATCAGATCGCGCAGCGATTGCTCGGTGGCGGCCAGAATGCGTTCCACAATCGGATAGGCTTCCGGGTGAACGGTGGAGGCATCCAGCGGATTATCGCCGTGATTGATACGCAAGAAGCCCGCGCACTGTTCAAAGGCTTTAGGGCCCAGACGGCTGACTTTGAGCAGTTGCTGACGGTTCTGGAACTGGCCGTTCTCGTCACGCCAGGCCACGATGTTCTGCGCCATCATGCGCGTCAGGCCCGCCACGCGGGTCAGCAGCGGTACGGAGGCGGTGTTCAGATCCACGCCGACGGCGTTTACGCAGTCTTCCACTACCGCATCCAGCTTACGCGCCAGCTGCGTCTGGCTTACGTCGTGCTGATACTGGCCTACGCCGATAGATTTCGGATCGATTTTCACCAGCTCAGCCAGCGGATCCTGCAGACGACGGGCGATAGACACCGCCCCACGCAGCGAAACATCAAGGTCCGGGAACTCCAGCGCCGCCAGCTCAGAAGCGGAGTACACTGACGCGCCGGCTTCGCTGACGATTACTTTCTGCGCGGTGACTTGCGGGAACTGTTGCTGTACGTCGAGGAAGAAACGCTCGGTTTCGCGCGACGCCGTACCATTACCAATCGCCACCAGCTCAACGTTGTATTTTTCACACAACGCCGCAACGGCGACGGCGGCTTTGGCGGCCTGACCGGTATGTGGGTAAATGGTATCGGTAGCGACCAGTTTGCCGGTACCATCAACCACAGCCACTTTTACCCCGGTACGCAGACCCGGATCGAGGCCCATTGTGGCGCGCAGTCCGGCTGGGGCGGCCATCAGCAGGTCATGCAGGTTGCGGGCAAAGACGTTAATCGCTTCATCTTCCGCACGTTCGCGCACGGTACCCATCAGCTCGGTTTCAAGGTGCATCAGCACTTTGATGCGCCACGTCCAGCTCACCACGCCTTTACGCCAGCTGTCGGCAGGTGCGTTATTCAGGCGCAGTCCCAGATGTTCCTGGATAATCTGCTCGCCGTGGCTCTCTTTTGGCGGCTCATCGAATTGCGGATCGGCATTCAATGAAAGCTGTAACATGCCTTCGTTACGACCACGAAACATGGCCAGCGCGCGGTGGGATGGCACGGTAGAAATCGGTTCGTGGTGGTCGAAGTAGTCACGGAACTTCGCCCCTTCCTCTTCTTTACCGCTGACCACGGTAGAAACCAAATGCGCGTTTTTCCACAGGTAATCACGAACTTTTGCCAGCAGCGCGGCGTCTTCTGCGAAACGCTCCATCAGAATGTAGCGCGCGCCGTCGAGAGCGGCTCTGGTGTCCGCCACGCCGTTTTCGGCGTTGAGGTATTTGGCGGCTTCCGTTTCCGGGTCGTGGGAGGGTTCGTTCCACAGCAAGTCAGCCAGCGGCTCCAGCCCGGCTTCAATGGCGATTTGCCCACGGGTGCGGCGCTTGGGTTTGTACGGCAGATAGAGATCTTCGAGTTCGGTCTTACTTAACGTACCGTTGATCGCATTCGCCAGATCGTCGGTCAGTTTGCCTTGCTCGCCGATAGATTTCAGGATCGCCTGACGGCGGTCTTCCAGTTCACGCAGATATCCCAGACGGGTCTCCAGATTACGCAATTGCGTATCGTCCAGACCGCCGGTGATTTCCTTACGATAACGTGCGATAAACGGCACGGTGTTCCCTTCATCAAGCAGGCGAACGGCAGCTTCTACCTGTTCAGCACGAGCCTGAATTTCACCTGCGATAATGCGGCAGAAAGAATCATTCATCATGGATAGCTTCGTCTATAGGATAAAAAATCAGGGGATAGTTATACGGATTGACTGGCAAAAATGCCAGTCATCTACGGGGGCTTCGGATTGTTCCGGTCTCACTTCACGTATTCGATCTCGTTTACGTACCAACTGGCTTCGCCGCCTGGGGTGTTTACTACCGCGAGATCGCCGACCTCTTTTTTCAGCAGCGCCCGCGCCATTGGCGAATCGATAGAGATGTAATCTTTACGGCCGAAGATCTCATCGTAGCCGACAATGCGGAATTTGCGGATGTCGCCATCGTCATTTTCAATCTCGACCCATGCGCCAAAGAAGACTTTGCCTTCCTGTTGCGGGGAGTAATCGACGATTTTCAGATTTTCCATGCACTTGGTCAAATAACGAACGCGGCGGTCGATTTCGCGCAGGCGCTTTTTATTATACTGGTAGTCGGCATTTTCGCTGCGGTCGCCCAGACTTGCGGCCCAGGTGACCTTTTTGGTGACTTCCGGGCGCTCTTCACGCCAGAGATAATTCAGCTCTTGTTTGAGTTTTTCATACCCTTCACGGGTTATCAGGGGCGTTTTCATCTTATTGTTTTACCTTCGACTCTGTGATGATGCGCACAATTAGTATTACGTGAGCATATCAACAGAATAAATAATGTATTGCGAGAAACATTGTATACTTAAGCTGCTGTTTAATATGCTTTGTAACAATTTAGCCTGGAATTCATACCAGAATTCGCTGGTGACTCACGTGAGCTTTCTTAAGAATATACACTTAATTGTTGCGAACCTTTGGGAGTAATAACAATGCAAGAGAACTATAAGATTCTGGTGGTCGATGACGACATGCGCTTACGTGCGCTTCTGGAACGTTATCTGACCGAGCAGGGCTTCCAGGTTCGAAGCGTCGCAAACGCTGAGCAGATGGATCGTCTGCTGACCCGTGAGTCCTTCCACCTGATGGTGCTGGATTTAATGCTGCCGGGTGAAGACGGCCTGTCTATTTGCCGTCGCCTGCGCAGCCAAAGCAACCCGATGCCGATCATTATGGTGACCGCGAAGGGTGAAGAAGTTGATCGTATCGTAGGGCTGGAAATCGGCGCTGACGATTACATTCCGAAACCGTTTAACCCGCGTGAACTGCTGGCGCGTATTCGTGCCGTACTGCGTCGTCAGGCGAACGAACTGCCGGGCGCACCTTCTCAGGAAGAAGCGGTTATTGCCTTTGGTAAGTTCAAACTGAACCTCGGTACGCGTGAAATGTTCCGCGAAGATGAACCGATGCCGCTCACCAGCGGGGAATTTGCGGTACTGAAAGCGCTGGTAAGCCACCCGCGTGAGCCGCTGTCTCGCGACAAACTGATGAACCTAGCTCGTGGTCGTGAATACTCGGCGATGGAACGTTCCATCGACGTACAGATTTCTCGTCTGCGCCGTATGGTGGAAGAAGATCCGGCGCATCCGCGTTATATCCAGACCGTATGGGGCCTGGGCTACGTTTTTGTTCCGGACGGTTCTAAAGCATGAGGCGAATGCGCTTCTCGCCACGAAGTTCGTTTGCCCGCACATTATTGCTCATCGTCACCTTGCTGTTTGCCAGCCTGGTGACGACTTACCTGGTCGTGCTGAACTTCGCGATTTTGCCGAGCCTCCAGCAGTTTAATAAGGTCCTGGCTTACGAAGTTCGTATGCTGATGACCGATAAACTGCAACTGGAGGACGGTACGCAACTGGTGGTGCCGCCCGCGTTCCGCCGGGAAATTTATCGTGAGTTGGGTATTTCCCTCTATTCCAACGAGGCCGCTGAAGAGGCCGGACTGCGTTGGGCGCAACACTATGAATTCTTAAGCCATCAGATGGCGCAGCAGTTGGGTGGCCCGACCGAAGTCCGCGTTGAGGTCAACAAAAGCTCGCCGGTCGTGTGGCTGAAAACCTGGCTGTCGCCCAATATCTGGGTACGTGTGCCGCTGACTGAAATCCATCAGGGTGATTTTTCGCCGCTGTTCCGCTATACGTTGGCGATCATGCTGCTGGCCATCGGCGGCGCATGGCTGTTTATTCGTATTCAGAACCGACCGCTGGTGGATCTTGAACATGCGGCGTTGCAGGTGGGGAAGGGTATTATTCCGCCGCCGTTGCGTGAGTATGGCGCTTCTGAGGTGCGTTCCGTTACCCGTGCCTTTAACCATATGGCGGCAGGCGTGAAGCAACTGGCCGATGACCGTACGCTGCTGATGGCGGGGGTGAGTCACGATCTACGTACTCCACTGACGCGTATCCGTCTGGCGACGGAAATGATGGGCGAGGAAGACGGTTATCTCGCAGAGTCCATCAATAAGGACATCGAAGAGTGTAACGCTATTATCGAGCAGTTTATCGACTACCTGCGTACCGGTCAGGAGATGCCGATGGAGATGGCGGATCTGAACTCGGTGTTAGGCGAAGTGGTCGCGGCGGAAAGCGGCTATGAGCGGGAAATTGAGACTGCGCTGCTGCCGGGCAACATTCAGGTGAAGATGCATCCGCTGTCGATCAAGCGTGCGGTTGCCAATATGGTGGTGAATGCCGCCCGCTATGGTAACGGTTGGATTAAGGTCAGTAGCGGTATGGAGCAGCATCGCGCCTGGTTCCAGGTGGAAGATGATGGTCCGGGTATCAAGCCGGAACAGCGTAAACATCTGTTCCAGCCGTTTGTCCGCGGCGACAGCGCGCGTAGTACCAGCGGTACGGGCCTGGGGCTGGCGATTGTGCAGCGTATTATCGATAACCATAACGGTATGCTGGAAATTGGCACCAGCGAGCGGGGTGGGTTGTCGATTCGCGCCTGGCTTCCGGTTCCCTTCACTCGTGCGCAGGGCACCACAAAAGACGCATAAGAAAGGGAGGCGAAATGCCTCCCTTTTTGTTGTTGCAGGCCGGATAAGGCGAAACCGCCATCCGGCAACGTCAATTACAGCTTCGGCCCGGCGCTAACCAGTGCTTCACCTGCTGGGGTATCGGTGTACTTCTCGAAATTCTCGATAAACAGTTTCGCCAGTGCGTTGGCTTTTTCCTGCCACTGCTCCGGTGACGCGTAGGTGTTACGCGGATCGAGAATGCGAGTATCCACGCCCGGCAGTTCGGTTGGAATAGCCAGGTCGAACATCGGCAGACGGAATGTTTCTGCGTCGTCCAGTGAACCGTTCAGAATGGCGTCGATAATCGCGCGGGTATCTTTGATGGAGATACGCTTACCGGTACCGTTCCAGCCGGTGTTAACCAGATACGCCTGCGCACCTGCCGCCTGCATACGTTTTACCAGCACCTCAGCGTACTGCGTTGGGTGCAGCGTCAGGAATGCTGCGCCAAAGCAGGCAGAGAAGGTTGGGGTAGGTTCAGTGACGCCACGTTCGGTACCGGCCAGTTTGGCAGTGAAGCCAGACAGGAAGTGGTACTGCGTTTGATCTGCCGTCAGGCGAGACACTGGTGGCAGCACGCCAAACGCGTCAGCGGTCAGGAAGATCACTTTGGTGGCATGACCCGCTTTTGACACCGGCTTAACGATATTCTCGATGTGATAAATCGGGTAGGAAACTCGGGTGTTTTCGGTTTTGGAACCGTCGTCGAAGTCGATAGAACCATCTTCGCGCACGGTGACGTTTTCCAGCAGCGCGTCACGACGGATCGCGTTGTAGATTTCCGGCTCGGCATCTTTACACAGCTTGATGGTCTTAGCGTAGCAACCGCCTTCGAAGTTAAACACGCCATCATCATCCCAACCGTGTTCATCATCGCCGATCAGGCGGCGTTTAGGGTCGGTGGACAGCGTGGTTTTACCGGTACCGGACAAGCCAAAGAAGACCGCCACATCACCTTTTTCCCCGACGTTTGCCGAGCAGTGCATGGAGGCGATGCCCTTCAGCGGCAGCAGGTAGTTCATGACGGAGAACATACCTTTTTTCATCTCGCCGCCGTACCAGGTACCACCAATCAACTGAATACGTTCAGTCAGGTTGAATGCCACAAAGTTTTCTGAGTTCAGACCCTGCTCTTTCCATTGCGGGTTGGTGCATTTAGCGCCGTTCATCACGATAAAATCAGGTTTAAAATCAACCAGTTCTTCGTCGCTTGGGCGGATGAACATGTTTTTGACAAAATGCGCCTGCCAGGCAACTTCGGTAATGAAGCGCACGGAAAGACGGGTATCGGCGTTTGCGCCACAGAAAGCATCAATAATAAACAGGCGCTTGCCGGAAAGTTGCTGGGTGACTAACCCTTTCAGATGTTGCCAGGTTTCCGGGGAAAGCGGTTTGTTGTCGTTCTTACCCTTACCTTTGTCGGACCACCACAGCGTATCACGCGTCGTGTCGTCACGGACAATGTACTTATCCTTTGGCGAACGTCCGGTAAAGATACCGGTATCAACTGCAACGGCGCCCAGATTCGTCAACACACCACGCTCATAACCTTGAAGGGAAGGATCAAGTTCTTCCTGGAAAAGCGTGTCGTAGTCTGGATTGTAAACGATATCCTGAACGTCATTGATACCATAAGCCTTGAGATCTTGCGGGGTTAAACTGTTGTTCACACGCATTTCACTGCTCCTTAGCCAATATGTATTACCTGGAATAGTAAGGTTTTTTTGGGATTGCTAACCGCGACAAGGCTCATAGATTTACGCATCGGGCAAAATCACAGGTGACCGAATGCGCTGCGACTCCTGTCACAAAGAGGCAGATATTATGGCAGGAAACCCTTTTTTGTTGTGGAAAATGTTCTTAAAACGTTAATGGAGAGTGTTTTTGGCGGAAATCTTGTGAGTGTAATCGCATTCATGTAAGAAAAATACGTAACTCATACATAAACAATATCGATTCACTTCCCGTCGTCATGGCCCGAAAAAGGTCAGTCAATATTCAAAATTGTGAAGTTGATGCGATATGAGGCTTTCTGTTGATGCTGAATGACGACATGGTTAGTGTTGAACGTTCACAAACTACTCGCTGGGACATGGAATCTATTGGCCTGCGGCAGGCGGTAGCGAATCAGTCACTGGATTCAGCGCCCAGAGTGTGGCGTGTTATCGTGATTCTTGGCGAACGGCTAAAGAGGCATTATTGCGCTGAGTAAGCGGGAGTTAGCCCGGCAGAGCACACTACCGGGCTGATAAACTTAATGGACCTGTGGGTCTGCCGGGGAAGCGTTGCTGCGGATCTCGGCAATATCCATTGCGTTAAACAGATAGTGGCTACCGCAGTAATCGCAGTGCATATCGATCTCGCCTTCTTCCGCCAGAATGCTGTCCACTTCTTCGTCCGGCAGCGTTTTCAGTGCGCCTGCGCAGCGTTCGCGTGAACAGGTGCATTTGAACTCAACGTCCTGCGGATCGTAGAGGGTAACTTCTTCTTCGTGGTACAAACGCCACAGTACTTCGTTGGCTGGCAGCGTCAACAGCTCTTCAGTTTTGATGGTTTCGGTCAGGGCGGTCAGGTGATCAAAATCATCTGCCTGCGCGTTTTGCGCCGGCATCACCTGCAGCAGCATCCCACCAGCGGCGGGTTTGCCATCGACGTCGCCAGTTCGGATAAACAGCCGTGTCGGCAGCTGTTCAGAACGCATGAAGTAATCTTCCAGACAGGCGGCCAGCGTGTCGCCTTCCAGACCGACCACACCCTGATAACGCTCGCCTTCTTCCGGCGTAATGGTAATCACCAGGTAGCCGTTGCCTACCAGCGTTTTCAGATCCGCGCCTTCAGGAATATCACCCTGCATGCGGGCCACGCCGCGCATCTGCTGATTGTTGTTGCCGTTGATGACGGCCAGGCTCAGCGGACCATCGCCCTGCAACTGTACGGTGATATCACCAGCAAACTTCAGCGTAGCGGTAAGCAGGCTGGTGGCGACCAGCAGTTCAGCCAGCACGTTTTTGACCGGCTGCGGATAGGTATGGTTTTCGAGGATCTGTTGCAGGGTTTCCGAAACGGTCACCAGCTCGCCGCGCACGGCAAAGTTTTCAAACAGATAACGATGTAATTGGTCATGTTGCGGCATAATCATCTCTCTTGCAGGTGACAGTCACTCGCTGTCGCCGTGTTTAAATCGTAACAGGTCGCGGCGTTCTTTCTTGTCCGGTCGTCTGTCCGGGTGCGGCATGGTTAACGCGTTAAGTTTACGCGCCAGCGCCATTTTTTCGCGTTTTTCCACGCTTTCCGCGGTTTCTTCATACAGCGTAACGGCTTCCGTGGCCGGGCGACGCTGCTCGGTAATGGCCTTGATAATGACCGTCCGCTCGTCATTTCCCTGGCGCAGGGTGAGGGTGGCGTTCAGCTCGACAATCTTGCTCGGCTTACTACGTTGGCCGTTGTAATGCACCTTACCGCCTTCAACCATTTCACGGGCCAGCGCACGCGTTTTATAAAAGCGCGCAGCCCATAGCCATTTATCCAGCCTGACTTCAGCAGAGGGCTTTTCTTTCATGGCGTCTCCTTCACATCAGTGAGGGGATCAGTCGGCGGTAGTCATTCAATGACGGATGGCGTGCGTACTGTTTTTCCGCAATACCTGAGTCGGGATTGGTTACGCCGAGGCAGTAACGAATGCCGAACAGAGCAGCGGCGTCGAGAATGGGTTCGCTATCGTCAATAAACAGCGTCTTCTCTGCACTCATTCCCGTTTCTTCAGCCACAGCGTGCCATAACCGCTGATCCTCTTTGGGATAACCAAATGTGTGGGTGGAAAGTAATAAATCAAGGTGCGAGGCCAGACCGGTATGCTCCAGCTTCACCGCGAGGTTATGCGGATGCGCGTTGGTGAGCAAAATACGGCGCTTGCCGCTGGCTTTTAAGGCATCAAGAAACGGTACGGTATCTTCACGCAAAACAGCGCGTGGTCCCTGTGCCGTTGTCATAGCGCAAATATCCAGATCCAGGCGCTCGCTCCAGTAATCCAGGCAGTACCAGTTTAGCGTATGCTGCACGGCATGATACTGCTGGCGAATATAGTCCTGGGCTTCCTGGGGAGAGATACCCTGCTTTGCGCCATAGGTTTCCGGCACCAGTTTTTGCCAGAAATAGTTATCGAATGCCAGATCGAGCAGCGTGCCGTCCATATCTAACAACACGGTGTCGACATCCTGCCAGGCAATATTGATATGCATGGAACCCCCCCAGAAGAAAACATGATGCGCGACAGGGTAGCATATCCTGGCGCGCGAGCGTGTTATCGAATCAGGCTTTCCGGGTCGTCAATCAGCGTTGGGTTGAGGCAACTTTCGTAATAGCTTTGAATTTCTGCGATGCGCGAGCGATGGCGCTGGTAGCGTCTGAATGCCTGAACGCTGTTATAGATAGCGCATCCGAGCATGGAGAGCATCAGCAGCGTCGTGCCAAGGTAGCGCCATAATCCTGAACGATCCGGGATTCGGTGCAGGCCAATGTGCTGGGTACCGTTGGCGTCGGTAGAGATATTGGTGACGATCCCCTCCGCGCGAAACGGTGTTTGCATTAGCATCTGGGCCAGACGCTGGAAGGCGTTCCACTGTTCGTGCGGCGGGTAGTCATACAGGGAGGTTGACGGCCACGGCTGATCGACCAGATCGCTGCCCTCGTCGCTGATAATCAGAAAACCGCCGGGGGCAGGGCTATTCAGCGCCTGGGCCGCTCGCGCCGTCTCGCGTGAAATAAACGGCGCCGTAGAGGTATTGACCAGATTATCCAGCGACTCGGCGCTTACCGGACGCAGCAGCACATTTACGCCATCCAGTTTTCCGGCGTTAGCGCGTTTCACCAGAGCGGCCCAGTCTTTACTGTTACCGAGGTTAACCAGCGCATTTTTTAAGCGCACGCATTCATCTTTGGCTGCGCACAGATCGGCTGTTTTCAGGACAATTTCACCAAAATCATCCAGTAACACCATGCCGGACTTTTGGATTGCCGAACGTAACGACGCGCTGACGCGGGAATCATCATCTGGTTTGGGGTGCAACTGACGGCTTACGGCCTGCGTGAGCGCGGTGGCTTTGTTCACCAGATCGGATTCCGGAAGCGGTAGCGCGCGCGCGTCATTCCAGATAATTTGCGTGCAATCAAAAGGCATGAACGGCGTGGCGGGCTGTGTATTCCAGCTCCCCTGGGTATGAATGTTACACATACCTGTGCCGCTCAGGTGTAGTGTGTCCCCCACGCGGACGCCCGCGTTCTCAAGCTGTTTCACGCTGGTGGCTTCGATAGTCTGTGCGCCTTTCATCCAGGAAAGGGTGAATTTTATCGGCATATCCAACGGGATCCAGAACAGCAGCATCAGCAGCACTAACAGCGAACCGCCAGCGATAACGGCATTGCGTAGCCAGTGTTGCAACGGGAAATTTTTAACCTCGTCGTGCAGGGATAAAAAACGCCCCTGGCGTACAACGTGGCGATCGAGATAAATATCGATATCCGTTTGCTGACCAAGATCCTGCGCAATGTAAGGCTGCCAGTGAGGGGGATAGATCAGATCAATAATACCCAGAGAAATATTGTTAATTTGCTCCTGGTCGTTCTCGCCAAACAAACCCCAGCGACGCGGCGTCCCGCGCAGACAATGAATTTCTCGCAGGGCGGTTTTAGATGGCGGAGCGAACAGCCCCCACAGACCTGCACCGAGCAACAGCACCGCGCCACCGACTGCCCACGGAACAAACGTATCCGGGATGATTAAACATAAAAAGAACAGCAGGAATGATGCGGCGATCAGTAACGCTTCGCGTAATCCAGAAGGGCGGCTGAGCGCATATTCTTCATGGGTTTCCTGACGAATATTCAGCAGTTCGATTTGTTCGCTTTCTTCACCGCGAATGGACGCCTGGGTAGAGGCGGTATGCTGTAACGCATAGCCACGCGCTTCCTGCATATATTCCTGCAGGGTGTGGCCGTTTAGCGAAATAACCAGCGGTAACGTATTGGTGTGAATCAACTCAACGCTGTTTTCGTCATTGATGTATTGTTCCCAAAAAGGCGGCAAATGCACCTCAACGGAATCAAGATAATAGCGCCATTTGTTAGGATCGTCGGTGGTAATACCGTAACGTGTAATCGCGTGCGTAAGCACAATAACGCTGTTACTTTGGGCATTCAGTGTTAACGATACTGGCGCAGAACTGGCGCCAGTTGGACCAGGTACTTGCTGAATTTGACTCAGGTTTTCGAGATAGTTTTCGACAGCGCTGCGTTCTTCAGGCGTAAGCTTACGCTTAGAGGCGTCTGAAAAGACGTTGCTCAAAGGTAAATTTTTCTGTCTGGATTTCGTTCTGAGTCGCCACCCTGCAAGCAATGAGCAGGCCAGCAAAGCAGCTAAAAAAATCAGAATGGTGCTCATGCTTTCCCCATCTTACTTAGTCTGTCAGGCGTGGTCAGTTGCACCCTGTTCAATATTCGTGATTCTTTAGTTGGCTATCGGCAAGTGTGGAGTTGAACTTGAGCATCTTAAAGCGCAGCCCAGTAAATGCGAATCATAGCAAAATCACTAAAAATGGAATATCAGCAAATTCCTGGAGTTATTTCAACCTATTGACTTTTAATTTGAAATAGGGATTAACTTTTAGTACGTTACATAAATGTAAATAAACGGCAATTCACGTTGCCGAAACCGTGCGGTATATCGCACAATGACCCCAGATTTCACAGCAAAGACCCTCACAATGAGCAAATCATTACAAAAACCCACGATTTTGAAAGTGGAAACCGTCGCCCAATCCCGGCTGTTTAAGGTCGAAAGCGTGGACCTTGAGTTCAGCAACGGCGTACGCCGCGTTTATGAACGTATGCGGCCCTCCACGCGTGAAGCGGTAATGATTGTGCCGATTGTGGATGACCACCTGATCCTTATCCGCGAATACGCGGTCGGGACCGAGTCCTACGAACTGGGTTTTTCCAAAGGATTAATCGATCCCGGTGAAAGCGTATTTGAGGCGGCGAATCGGGAACTGAAAGAAGAGGTGGGATTTGGCGCGAAAGATCTGACGTTTTTGAAGAAACTCAGCATGGCGCCGTCTTATTTCTCCAGCAAAATGAACATTGTGGTGGCAGAGGACCTTTATCCTGAATCGCTGGAAGGGGATGAACCTGAGCCATTACCGCAGGTACGCTGGCCGCTCGCGCATATGATGGATTTGCTGGAAGACCCTGATTTCCACGAAGCGCGTAATGTGAGCGCGTTGTTCCTCGTACGTGAATGGCTGAAAGGGCAGGGACGGCTTTAATATCTATCCCACTAATACACAAACAATAAAAAAGGCGCCGAAGCGCCTTTTTTGATCAGAACAGTTCGTGTGTCTCACCATTATCGATAATGGTTGTCCCCACCTCGTGTACCGCCTGTTGCGTTGGCTGAGTACCTTCAATGAAATACTCTTCGCGGCTGTTACCGCCGCTCGCCAGTTGACCGGTACTGCGATCGATATTGACCGTCACGATACCCGGCGGCGGCGTCAGCGGCTGCTCGGGCACACCATCCAGCACGGATTTCATGTAAGCATCCCACGCAGGCTGCGCGCTCTTCGCGCCGCCTTCATAGCCGGAGATTTGATCTTTGATCGCCCCGGAAACTGTCGTGTGACCCAGATTGCGGCGATGATCGTCAAAGCCGATCCATACTGATGTCACTACGCCTGGTCCGTAACCGGAGAACCACGCATCTTTAGAACTGTTGGTAGTCCCGGTTTTTCCGCCGATATCGTGACGTTTCAGGTCGCGGCCCGCACGCCAGCCGGTTCCCATCCAGCCTGGTTCCCCAAAGATATTGGTGTTCAGCGCGCTTTTAATCAGGAACGCCAGCGGCGTGTTGATCACGTGCGGAGCGTACTCCTGCGTTCCACTCTGCGCGACCAACGCCTGGTTGGCCTGCTCAAGCTGTGGCATAGGCACGGCGGCATTCTGCTGCTCCTGCGAGACGGCGACATCTTCTACATTACTGTTTTCCAGCACGTTAGATTTCTGAGTATCGCCATAAATCACCGGGATATCACAATCCGGGCAGGCAATTTTTGGCTTCGCTTCGAAGATAACGCCGCCCATATCGCTTTCGATCTTACTGATGAAATACGGATCGACCAGGAAGCCGCCGTTCGCCATCACCGCGTAACCGCGCGCCACCTGCAATGGTGTGAACGAGGCGGAACCCAGCGCCAGCGACTCGGTGTGCACTATGTTCTGTGCCGGGAAGCCGAAACGTTGCAGATACTCTGCTGCGTAATCCACGCCCATAGCACGCATGGCGCGTACCATCACCACGTTTTTCGACTGGCCCAGCCCCTGACGTAAACGGATAGGACCAGCATACTGCGGCGGTGAGTTCTTCGGCTGCCAGTCGGAACCGGCACCGGCATCCCAGCGGGAGATCGGCACATCGTTGAGCATGCTCGCCAGCGTCAGACCTTTATCCATTGCGGCGGTATAGAGGAATGGTTTGATGTTGGAACCTACCTGGCGTAGCGCCTGGGTCGCACGGTTAAACTTGCTCTGGTTGAAGTCAAAACCCCCTACCAGCGCCAACACCGCGCCGTTTTGCGGATTAATAGAAACCAGTGCGGAGTTAACATCCGGCACTTGCGCCAGCCACCAGGCATCGCCAACCTGGCGCACCCAGATTTGCTGCCCGGTCTGTACCACATCTGTCACTTTACGCGGCGTCGGGCCTTGCTGAGTATCCGAGCGGTAAGGACGCGCCCAGCGCATGCCATCCATCCGTAATGACACTGATGTGCCATCCGCCAGCGCGGCAATAGCTTCCTGCGGATTGGCGCTGGTGACAACCGCCGGCAGCAGTGGTCCATATGTTGGCAGCGCTTTCAGCGTATCGGTGATTTTCTTGCTGTCCCAACTGGTTTCGCCCACTTTCCACAGCACGTTTGACGGGCCGCGGTAGCCGTGGCGCATGTCGTAATCCATCACGTTGTTACGTACTGCCTGCTGGGCCGCCTGCTGCACTTTGCGCGTAATGGTGGTGGTGATGCGATACCCGTCTTCATAGGCTTTCTCGCCATAGCGGTTATACATCTCCTGGCGCACCATCTCAGACAGATACGGCGCAGAGAAGGCGATTTCCGGCGCGTGATAGTTGGCGTCAATGGCCTCGCCGCGCGCCTGATCGTACTGGGCCTGCGTAATGTAATTTTCACTCAGCATACGCGACAGCACGACGTTACGTCGCGCGGTGGCCCGATCCATCGAATAGAGGGGGTTGAAGGTTGACGGCGCTTTTGGCAGACCGGCAATCACCGCAATCTCACTTAAGCTGAGCTGATCGACCGTCTTGCCGAAATAGACCTGCGCGGCCGCCCCCACGCCATAGGCGCGATATCCCAGGTAGATCTTGTTCAGATACAGCTCGAGGATTTCATCTTTACTCAGCAGTTGTTCAATGCGGATCGCCAGGAAAACTTCTTTGATCTTACGCATCAGCGTACGTTCCGGACTCAGGAAGAAGTTTCTCGCCAACTGTTGGGTAATGGTACTCGCCCCTTGTGAGGCGTGACCGGAGAACAATGCGACGCTGGCTGCACGGAAGATCCCCACCGGGTCGACCCCGTGGTGCTCATAAAAGCGGCTGTCTTCTGTGGCGATAAAAGCTTTGACCATCACTGGCGGCATCTGATCCAGCGTGACCGGGATTCGACGTTTCTCGCCATATTGCGCGATCAGCTCGCCGTCAGCGCTGTAAACCTGCATCGGGATCTGTAAACGCACATCTTTGAGCGTCGCGACGTCAGGTAATTGCGGCTCAATATAGCGATAGAGGCCATAAATCGAGCCTGCTCCCAGCAGGATGCAACATACTGCAAGGATTAATAAATACTTTACGAACTTCACTGGAGATTTCCCATTTAGTGGCATTTGGGCAGTTTATAAACAAACGCGCGGTAGTATAAAGGCAAGCCAGACGCATTGATATACCCGTTAAAGCAACGGGTGATACGGAGATCATCAGCAATGGCTTTTAATATCTGGAAAATTGGTCTGCATATTCAGCAACATGAAGCGCTGGCTGTCGCTGTCGTTCGCGACGCGACCGGTTGGTTTCTACAGCGCTGGTGGCGTATGCCGTTGGCACCTCAGGTTATCGTTGATGGTCACATTCGTGAGCCAGAACAGCTTGTCGCAACGCTACTGCCGTGGAGCCGTGAGCTTCCTCGCCGACATCATATTTATCTCTCCTTTCCCGCCAACAGGACGTTACAAAAAAAGTTTCCTCGTCCGGCAATGACCTTGCGAGAGCCAGAGCAAACCGCATGGTTGTCCGGTTTGATGGCACGTGAACTGGATATGTCGCAGGATGCGCTGCATTTTGATTATAGCGAAGACACGTTGAGCCCGGCGTTTAACGTCACTGCCGCGCAAAGCAAAGAGATTTCAACGCTGCTGACGTTAATACAAGCGCTGAAAGTACAGGTTAAAGCGATTACGCCGGACGCCAGCGCCTTGCAACGATTTATTCCTTATTTACCCGAACATCAACAGTGTCTGGTATGGCGTGATGAGACCCAGTGGCTATGGGCGACCCGCTCGTCATGGGGGCGAAAATTGACGTGCGATATTGGCCGTCTCGACGAACTCGCCGCAACGTTATCTCTTTCCCCGACAGCTATTGCGCTATGCGACCCCAGCGGATTCGATCCTTTAAACGTCGTGTCCGTTCGCCAGCCGCCAATTCCACCACACAGCCACCGCTTTACCATTGCATTAGGACTGGCCATGGGAGGATCGTATTGATGATAGCGACCATCAATCTTCTGCCCTGGCGTCAGACTCGGCGGTATACCTGTTTGCGTTTCTGGGGCGTCTTCTTTAGCGCTGCTCTACTGCTGAGCATTGGCGTGACGTTAATCTATAACAGCGTTTTTAGCGTGGAAAACCGGGTCGAACTCCTGCTGGTAGAGGCTGAAAATAAGCGCATTGCGGCGCTGACGGCGCTAAAGCCTCGTTTGCAGCAGCGCCTGCAACAATGGCAACAGGTACAAGCGCGAAACAAACAGCGTGACCAGACCCAAAGCTGGCAAAAGATTCTGCAACAACTGGCGGAATTACTCCCGGAGCAGGCGTGGTTAACCAAAATGACCTGGCAGCAAGGGACGCTGGAACTGACGGGAAATACGCTGAACTTTGCCGCCCTTAAGGCGCTGGAAACGCAATTACGCCAGCAGCCGTTGTTTACGCTAAATCGTCCCGGCGAAACGCAGCAGGATGCCCAAGGGCGTTGGCAATTCCACTATCGTCTGACGCGGAGTGACACGCATGATAACGCTCTGTGATGCCTGGCTCGCGCAGTCGCTGCGCTTTCGTGTTATGTGCGCATGCGGCTGGATTTTAGGGCTGCTTATGATGGTCGCGCTATGTCTTTACCCCGCCGCCAGGCAGCGGGATATGCAACAAGAGGCGCTAAACCAGCAACGTGCTGCCATTCAGACGCAATGGCGAAACCTGTATCTGCTGGCGTCATCGTCAGGAGAGGCTGAAGAGATGTCTATTCCATTCTCTCCGTTGCTGTTTCAGACGCCCCTTGTACGTCTTGTCCACTGGCAACCCGCCATTCAGGGCGGGGAGATGACGCTGAGGCCTGCGTGGGAGGCTATCCCGCCGGTGTTTGTCCAACTGGCGGAACAAGGGATGAACGTCAGCCGTTTTTCTCTCAGTGTAGAAGGCGCTGACCTGCTGTTAACGCTACAACTGGAACATCTGAATGACGGTTGAACGCTGGCTGTTGGCATGCATCAGTGTGCTGATCCTGACCGGTATGCGTAATCCCTTCTTACCGCCGGAGGACCCTTGCCAGATAGCTGAGTGGTCCACGTGGCGTTATCAGGGAATGGTGAGCGTGGGTGAGCGACCGATCGGCATCGTGCAGGATGGGCAGCACAAATGGCGGCGAGTTGAGCGAAATGACGTCCTGAAAAACGGCTGGACGATTTCGCAGATAACGGCTGAAAGCTTAACTCTCAACACAGAGAAAAGCTGCGAGCCTGCTCAATGGCAGTGGCAACGACAGGGAGCGGTAAATGAAGCGATGGATGAGATGGATAGCCATGATGCTGCTGGTCGCGGTGTTCAGCGGGCAGGCGGGAAAACCGCAAAACGTAACGCTGGTGGTGGATGATGTGCCTGTTGTGCAGGTTTTGCAGGCCCTGGCGGAACAAGAAAAGAAAAACCTGGTGGTTTCACCGGATGTCGGCGGGGTGCTGTCACTGCATCTGACAGATGTGCCCTGGAAGCAGGCGTTGCAAACGGTCGTGAAAAGCGCCGGATTAGTGCTACGCCAGGAGGGCAACATTCTGCATGTGCATTCTATGCAATGGCAGAGTGAAAATGCGGCCCACCAGGAAAATGAGCAGGCACGAATGCAGGCCAGTCTGCCTCTGGAACATCGCAGCATCATTTTGCAATACGCTGACGCCGCCGAGCTGGCAAAAGCCGGAGAGAAGTTGCTGAGCGCTAAAGGCAGTATGACGGTTGATAAACGAACCAACCGCTTACTGCTGCGTGATAATAGCGTTGTGCTTAACGCGCTGGAAAAGTGGGTGGCGCAAATGGATTTACCCGTTGAACAGGTCGAACTGGCGGCGCATATCGTCACGATTAATGAAAAAAGTTTGCGCGAGCTGGGGGTTAAATGGTCGCTGGCCGACGGGCAACAACCGGGGGCGGTGGGGAATGTCACTACGCTTGCCAGCGATCTTTCGGTGCCCACAGCAACATCCCGTGTGGGATTTAATATTGGTCGTATTAACGGTCGGTTACTGGAACTGGAGCTGTCGGCACTGGAGCAAAAACAGCAGCTTGATATCATCGCCAGTCCGCGATTACTGGCTTCTCACCTGCAACCTGCCAGTATTAAGCAGGGCAGCGAGATCCCGTATCAGGTCTCCAGCGGAGAAAGCGGGGCGACATCCGTCGAGTTTAAAGAAGCGGTACTGGGGATGGAGGTTACGCCCACTGTTTTGCAGAAAGGGCGAATCAGGCTGAAACTGCATATCAGCCAGAATGTCCCCGGGCAGGTGCTACAACAAGCTGATGGTGAAGTTCTGGCTATCGATAAGCAGGAAATTGAAACGCAGGTTGAGGTAAAAAGCGGAGAGACGATTGCGTTGGGCGGCATTTTTTCACATAAAAATAAATCTGCGGCTGACAGCGTGCCGTTGTTAGGCGACATCCCCTGGCTTGGCTCTCTTTTTCGTCACGATGGAAAAGAAGATGAGCGTCGTGAGTTAGTGGTCTTTATTACGCCCAGACTGGTGTCAACGGAATAACTTATGCATGAAAAACCGTTGTTTTTGCACTGAACACGTTTCAGGGATTTGACGTGGGGGTGTATTTAGCATACAAGGAGTACCGATTTGAGCGTCGGTACTTTTCTTTACTTATGCGGCAATGAATACGCTTTGCCTTTCTGGTGGTGTGTCATAGGCTTATTTTGCCGTCATTGGACTACGCGATACGTCGCCATGTCTGATGTTTGCAGGGCTGCATGCCTGCCACGACCAGAAATGCGTAGGGTTTGGTGATTTATTCAGTTGCCAAACCCGCTTGAGTATTGAGATAATTTTCAGTCTGACTCTCGCAATATCTTATGAGGTTTCAGTTCATGTCCTGCTGCGCTGGGTGTCTGCGAAGCGGGTTTACCATTAACGAATAGTCTTAGTAGTACCGAAAAAATGGCAGAGAAACGCAATATCTTTCTGGTTGGGCCTATGGGTGCCGGAAAAAGCACTATTGGGCGGCAGTTAGCTCAACAACTCAATATGGAATTTTACGATTCTGATCAAGAGATTGAGAAACGAACCGGAGCTGATGTGGGCTGGGTCTTCGATGTAGAAGGTGAAGACGGCTTCCGTGATCGCGAAGAAAAAGTCATCAACGAGTTGACGGAAAAACAGGGTATTGTGCTGGCAACTGGCGGTGGCTCTGTAAAATCACGTGAAACACGTAACCGTCTCTCCGCGCGTGGCGTCGTGGTCTATCTTGAAACGACAATTGAGAAACAACTTGCGCGTACTCAACGTGACAAGAAACGCCCGCTGCTGCAGGTAGAATCACCGCCTCGTGAAGTTCTGGAAGCGTTGGCTGACGAACGCAATCCTCTGTACGAAGAGATTGCCGACGTGACCATTCGCACCGACGATCAGAGCGCAAAAGTCGTAGCAAACCAGATTATTCATATGTTGGAAAGCAACTAATTCTGGCCGAATACACACTCGTCTGCGGGTACAAGTAACTAAGGTGGATGTCGCGTAATGGAGAGGATCACAGTCACTCTCGGGGAACGTAGTTACCCTATCACTATCGCGGCTGGTTTGTTCAATGAGCCAGCTTCATTCTTACCGCTGAAATCGGGCGATCAGGTTATGTTGGTGACCAACGAAACCCTGGCTCCCCTGTATCTCGATAAGGTTCGCGGCGTACTTGAACAGGCGGGTGTTAACGTTGATAGCGTTATCCTTCCCGATGGCGAACAGTATAAAAGCCTGACGGTTCTGGATACGGTTTTCACCGCGTTACTGCAAAAACCGCACGGTCGCGATACCACGTTAGTCGCACTTGGCGGCGGCGTGATTGGCGATCTGACCGGTTTCGCGGCAGCCAGCTACCAGCGCGGTGTTCGTTTCATTCAAGTCCCGACAACTCTGTTGTCGCAGGTCGACTCCTCCGTCGGCGGCAAAACCGCCGTAAACCATCCCCTCGGTAAAAACATGATTGGCGCGTTTTACCAACCAGCCTCCGTGGTGGTGGATCTCGATTGTCTGAAAACGCTTCCTGCGCGTGAGCTGGCATCGGGGCTGGCGGAAGTCATCAAATACGGCATCATTCTTGACGGTGAGTTTTTCAACTGGCTGGAAGACAATCTGGACGCGTTATTGCGTCTGGACGGTCCGGCAATGGCGTACTGTATTCGCCGTTGTTGTGAGCTGAAAGCAGAAGTTGTCGCAGCAGACGAGCGCGAAATGGGCTTACGTGCTTTACTGAATCTGGGACACACGTTCGGCCATGCGATCGAAGCTGAAATGGGTTATGGCAATTGGTTACATGGTGAAGCTGTCGCAGCAGGTATGGTAATGGCTGCTCGTACGTCAGAACGTCTGGGTCAGTTTAGCTCTGCGGATACGCAGCGCATCATTACGCTGCTACAGCGAGCAGGCTTACCGGTTAATGGGCCACGTGAAATGTCCACCGAGGCCTATTTACCGCATATGCTGCGAGATAAAAAAGTGTTAGCGGGAGAAATTCGTTTAGTGCTTCCGCGGGCAATAGGGAAGAGTGAAGTGCGCGGCGGAGTGTCGCACGAGGTGGTTCTTAACGCTATTGCTGATTGCCAGCAGGCGTAACAACAAGAAAGGTCCGACGTACGTTGCGAAACGTAGGTCTTTTAGCTTCAGGTTACGTGCAAAGTTGTAAGCATTAACCTTTGAGTGGGGTGTTAAATGGATGAATTCAAACCAGAAGACGAGCTGAAACCCGATCCCAGCGATCGTCGTACTGGTCGTTCTCGTCAATCGTCTGAACGCGATAATGAGCCGCAAATCAATTTTGATGATGTTGATCTGGATGCTGACGATCGCCGTCCTGCGCGCGCACGTAAAGAGCGTGAAGAAGAGCGGGACATCGAAGAAGACTATGAATCTGATGACGATGCGGTGGATGAAGAGCGTGTAGAACGTCGTCCGCGCAAGCGTAAGAAAGCGGTCAGTAAACCTGCCTCTCGTCAGTATATGATGATGGGTGTGGGCGTGCTGGTGCTGCTGCTGTTGATCATCGGTATTGGTTCTGCGCTGAAAGCCCCCTCATCTTCTTCCAGTGAACAGACGGCGTCTGGCGAGAAGAGCATCGATCTTTCTGGCAGCAATGCGACGGATCAGGCGAACACGAATACGCCTGCAACGGGCGCTGAGCAGACTGCGGGCAATACCCAGCAGGATGTTTCCCTGCCGCCGATTTCCTCTACCCCAACTCAAGGCCAGACGCCTGCGGCAACTGAAGGTCAGCAGCGTGTTGAAGTGCAGGGCGATCTGAACAATGCGCTGACGCAACCGCAAGGTCAGGAGCAGGTTAACAACGTCGTGGTGAACTCTACGCTGCCGACCGAACCTGCGACCGTCGCACCAGTTCGTAATGGTACTGCTGCGCGCCAGACTGCCAAAACGGAAACGGTTGAACGTCCTGCTGCTACGCACCAGGAACGTAAACAGGCCGTCATTGAGCCGAAGAGCAAACCGCAGACCACGGTGAAAGCGACGACGACAGAGCCTAAACCTGTTGCTCAGGCAAAACCAGCCGCGACTGCGCCGACGACTACAACTAAAGCGCCTGTGGTAACCGCTGCGCCAAAAGCGACAGCAGAACCGAAAGCAACCGCGACGACGACGCCTGCACAAACTGCAACACCTGCGCCAACCGCGACGGCAACGCCTGTGGCTGGCGGAGCGAAAAGTACAGGAAATGTTGGCGCGTTAAAATCTGCGCCGTCCGGCCATTACACGCTGCAGCTCAGCAGTTCTTCTAACTACGACAACCTGAACGGTTGGGCGAAGAAAGAAAACCTGAAGAACTACGTGGTGTATCAGACGACGCGTAACGGTCAACCGTGGTATGTTCTGGTGACGGGCGTGTATGCGTCTAAAGAAGATGCGAAACGTGCAGTGTCTACGTTACCCGCCGATATTCAGGCGAAAAATCCGTGGGCAAAACCGCTGCACCAGGTTCAGGCCGATTTGAAGTAAGATAGGATATGTTCTGCAATGGTTTGCTGTTTCGCCCAATTGCGGGACAAAGACTAAAGCGCAGGATGCTGTCGGAGCTTTCTCCACAGCCGGAGAAGGTGTAATTAGTTAGTCAGCATGAAAAAAAATCGCGCTTTTTTGAAATGGGCAGGGGGAAAATACCCCCTGCTTGATGATATCAAACGGCATTTACCCCAGGGTGAGTGTCTGATTGAACCCTTCGTAGGGGCCGGGTCGGTGTTTCTCAACACCGACTTTTCTCGTTATATTCTTGCCGATATCAACAGCGACCTCATCAGTCTCTATAACATCGTGAAGACCCGTACCGATGAGTACGTGCAGGCTTCGCGCGAGCTGTTTATGCCTGAAACTAATCAGGCTGAGGTGTACTACCAGTTCCGGGACGAATTTAATACCTGCCAGGACCCGTTCCGCCGCGCAGTGCTATTCCTGTATCTGAACCGCTTTGGTTACAACGGGTTGTGCCGTTATAACCTGCGCGGTGAGTTTAACGTACCGTTTGGTCGTTATAAAAAACCTTATTTCCCGGAAACCGAGTTATACCATTTTGCTGAAAAAGCGCAGAATGCGGAGTTCCATTGCCTTTCCTATGAAGAGTGCATGGACCGTGCGGATATCAACTCCGTAGTCTATTGTGACCCGCCTTATGCACCGCTTTCGGCGACGGCAAATTTCACCGCGTATCATACCAACAGCTTTAGCCCGAAAGAGCAGGCGCATTTGGCCGAGATGGCAGAAAAGCTGGTCAGTAAGCAGATTCCGGTGTTAATTTCGAACCATGACACGCCTGATACTCGTGAGTGGTACCGGGCAGCGAAACATTTTCAGGTCAAAGTGCGGCGCAGCATCAGCAGCAATGGCGGCACGCGTAAAAAGGTGAACGAACTGCTGGCGCTGTATAAACCAGGAGTCGCAACGCCTGCGAAAAAATAATTCTCAAGGAGAAGCGGATGAAACAGTATTTGATCGCCCCCTCAATTCTGTCGGCTGATTTTGCCCGCCTGGGCGAAGACACCGCGAGAGCGCTGACTGCCGGTGCCGATGTAGTACACTTCGACGTCATGGACAATCACTACGTACCGAACCTGACCATCGGACCGATGGTTCTGAAATCGCTGCGTAAATATGGCATCACCGCCCCGATTGATGTTCACCTGATGGTGAAACCGGTCGATCGTATTGTCCCTGACTTCGCCGCCGCTGGCGCCAGCATCATTACTTTCCATCCAGAAGCCTCCGAGCACGTTGATCGTACCTTGCAGCTGATCAAAGAGCATGGCTGTAAAGCGGGCCTGGTTTTTAACCCGGCAACGCCTTTGAGCTACCTGGACTACGTCATGGATAAGCTGGATGTGATCCTGCTGATGTCCGTTAACCCAGGCTTTGGCGGACAGTCTTTCATCCCGCAAACGCTGGATAAGCTGCGTGAAGTGCGTCGTCGTATTGATGAATCTGGCTATGACATCCGCCTGGAAGTTGATGGTGGCGTCAAGGTGAACAACATCGGTGAAATCGCGGCGGCGGGTGCAGATATGTTTGTTGCAGGCTCCGCTATTTTCGACCAACCAGACTACAAAAAAGTCATTGATGAAATGCGCAATGAACTGGCGAAGGTAAGTCATGGATAAGTTTCAGGATATTCGGGGCGCCGCTTTTGACCTCGACGGCACGCTGGTCGACAGCGCGCCGGGATTAGCCGCAGCGGTGGATATGGCGCTGTATGCGCTGGAACTGCCGGTTGCTGGTGAAGAACGTGTAATCACCTGGATTGGTAATGGTGCAGATGTACTGATGGAGCGCGCGCTGGCATGGTCTCGTCAGGAGCGCGCGACATTACGTAAAACGATGGGTAAACCCCCCATTGATGATGATATTCCTGCCGAGGAACAGGTACGTATTTTGCGTAAGCTGTTCGACAGGTACTACGGCGATGTCGCAGAAGAGGGGACATTCCTGTTCCCTGATGTTGCCGACACGCTGGGCGCGTTGCATGCTAAAGGTTTGCCGCTGGGTCTGGTGACCAACAAACCAACCCCGTTTGTCGCGCCATTGCTCGAGGCGTTAGATATCGCCAAATACTTCAGCGTGGTCATCGGTGGTGACGACGTGCAGAATAAAAAACCACACCCGGATCCGCTGCTGCTGGTGGCAAGTAAGCTTGGCATCAAGCCTGAGCAAATGCTCTTCGTAGGGGATTCTCGTAATGATATTCAGGCGGCTAAGGCTGCTGGTTGTCCGTCCGTTGGTCTGACGTATGGCTACAACTACGGTGAGTCTATCGCATTGAGCGAGCCCGATGTCATGTACAACCGCATTAATGAACTATTGCCCGCTCTCGGGCTTCCGCATAGCGAAAATCAGGAATCGAAAAATGACTAAGCCCATCGTTTTTAGTGGCGCACAGCCCTCAGGTGAATTGACCATTGGCAACTATATGGGTGCGCTGCGTCAGTGGGTGAACATGCAGGATGACTACCATTGCATCTACTGCATCGTTGACCAACATGCCATTACCGTTCGTCAGGATGCTCAGCAACTGCGTAAAGCAACGCTGGATACGCTGGCGCTGTATCTGGCATGCGGGATCGATCCTGAAAAAAGCACCATTTTCGTTCAGTCGCACGTACCGGAACACGCACAGTTAGGCTGGGCGCTGAACTGCTACACCTATTTCGGCGAGCTGAGCCGTATGACCCAGTTCAAAGATAAATCTGCACGTTACGCAGAGAACATCAACGCCGGTCTGTTTGATTATCCGGTGCTGATGGCGGCAGACATTCTGCTGTATCAGACCAATCAGGTACCGGTTGGCGAAGATCAGAAACAGCATCTTGAACTGAGCCGCGATATCGCTCAGCGCTTCAACGCGCTGTATGGCGACATCTTCAAAGTACCGGAACCGTTCATCCCTAAATCCGGCGCGCGCGTGATGTCGCTGCTGGAGCCGACGAAAAAAATGTCCAAGTCGGATGACAACCGCAACAACGTGATCGGTCTGCTGGAAGATCCTAAATCTGTGGTCAAAAAAATCAAACGAGCGATGACTGACTCGGAAGAGCCGCCTGTTGTTCGTTACGACGTGAAAGAAAAAGCGGGCGTTTCGAACCTGCTGGATATCCTTTCTGCCGTCACCGGCCAGAGTATTCCTGAGCTGGAACAGCACTTCGAAGGCAAAATGTATGGTCATCTGAAAGGTGAAGTCGCGGAGGCCGTTTCCGGCATGCTGACCGAGCTTCAGGAACGTTATCACCGTTTCCGTAACGATGAAGCTTTCCTGCAGAAAGTAATGAAAGACGGTGCGGAAAAAGCCAGCGCACGCGCGTCTGTTACGCTGAAAGCCGTTTACGAAGCGATTGGTTTTGTCGCCAGACCGTAATATTTTCTGCGTTGCAAAAAAACCGGGGAATCCCCGGTTTTTTTGTATCTGCGCAATAGCATCTATTACTGGTCTGCAGCCGGACCACAGCCACCAATAATTTTAGAAATTGAAATTGCTGGATGCAGGAAATAATCGTAGCTGCAGTTGTTTTTTTTGTTTTCAATATGACCCGTACATGCGGTCAGTGTAGCCAGAACCCCAGCGACAATGGTGATTTTTGCAAATTTCAGCATGTTAAAATCCTTGTAAGATACCTATTTTTAAAATGGATGAAATCCATTTCTCGACGGTTAAGATATCAACTTAAATAAAATTTAAGTAGTCCGGATAAGGACATAACAAGCTTTATGTAAATTATATAATTAATGAATTGGATTACTGGGCGGTTATATTTTAATTAATAATTGGTTTGCTGAAGTGAGCATGTAGCGTATTTCGTTTATTATTTATTTCTGCTGGATGATAAATACATGCCCTGAATATCAGGGCATGTATTTACATTCAATTAATGATTCGAGAACCAGTTCAGCTTATCGCGTAGTCCAACCACGCGACCGACGATAATCAGTGCTGGGCTTTCAACCTGTTGCGCTAATTCCCCGAGCTGCGTCAGCACACCGTTGACGACGCGTTGCTTCACGGAGGTACCGTTTTCTACCAGCGCAACCGGCATATTGGCCTGCATGCCAAATTCGATCAGTTTTTCCTGAATTGTGGCCGCCTGATTCAGTCCCATATAGAACACCAGCGTCTGTTTCTCTGCCGCCAGATTTTCCCAGTCCAGCTCGCCGCCGGTTTTCAGGTGTCCGGTAACCAGACGAACACTTTGCGCGTAATCGCGATGGGTCAGTGGAATACCAGAATAAGCGGAGCAACCGGAAGCCGCGGTTATACCCGGCACAACGGAGAATGGAATACCGGCGTGGCAAAGCGTTTCCAGCTCTTCGCCACCGCGTCCAAAGATGAACGGGTCGCCACCTTTTAGTCGTACCACGCGCTTGCCTTGTTGCGCTTCACGCAGCAGGATCTGGTTGATTTCTTCCTGCGGTACGCAGTGGTAACCCGCGCGTTTACCGACGAATACCCGGTCCGCATCGCGGCGCACGAGGTTCATAATATCGTCGGAAACCAGACGGTCATAAACCACTACGTCGGCTTGCTGGATCTGCTGCAGCCCTTTCAGCGTTAGTAGTCCGGCATCGCCAGGACCGGCGCCAACCAGCACCACTTCACCACGGTGATCCAGTGGTTCGCTGAGCAACTGCTCGGTGGTTTCCTCGACAGCTTTCCGATCGTTGTTTGCCAGCGACTGCGCCAGGCGGTCATTAATGAACAATTTTTCCCAGAAGCGGCGACGTTCACCCATACTGGCAAACTGGTTTTTAACCCGGGAACGCAGCTTGCCCGCATACTGTGCGACCTGGCCAAGATGCTGAGGCAGTATGGATTCGAGTCTTTCACGCAGCAGACGGGCCAGCACCGGCGAAGTGCCGCCAGACGAGACCGCCACCATCAGCGGCGAGCGGTCGATAATGGAGGGCATGATAAAACTGGCTGCTTTTGGCGCATCGACCACGTTGCAGAAAATACGGCGTGATTCTGCGGCGGTGCTGACGCTTTGGTTGACGGCATCGTCATCGGTGGCGGCGATAACCAGCCAGCAAGGATCGAGCAGGGATTCATCGAACGGCCCCTCAACAAGCGTCAGCATGCCTTCATTTGCCCATACGGTGAACTGCGGAATAAACGCCAGCGCATTAACCGTTAAACGGGCGCCCGCTTCCAGCAATAACCGCGCTTTGCGTTCTGCGACATCACCACCGCCGACGATCAAGCAGTCACGGTCACGTAGTTGACAAAATATAGGCAAATGATCCACGACATTACCCCTTAATTATTGGCAGCAGCCTCTGGCTGATTGATTTTTGCCGGAGCCGGACGCTCCGATTTTGGCGTAGCATACCAATAACCCAATCCCATGAATACGACACCGGACAAAGTATTACCGAGTGTCACCCACAGCAGGTTATGACCAATTCCGGCCAGGGTATAGGCTTCGCTGTGGTGGCCGAACCAGGAGAGGGCAAACAGCGTCATGTTGGCAACCGAGTGTTCGTAGCCGGAAGCAATAAACGCCAGCAGACACCACCAGATAGCGAGGAATTTCGCTGCGCCTTCGGTACGGATTGCCATCCAGATTGCCAGACAAACCAACCAGTTACACAGCGCGCCCTTGAAGAACAGTACCGTCGCAGGCGCGGTAGTTTTCGCCAGTGCAACCGAATGGACGATGCTGGTATCTACCGGCAACAAGCTGCCGCCACCCCAACCGTAAAGCAGAGCGACAAACACGGAACCGACCAGATTACCCAGCCAGGTTTGCGGTAAAATTGCCCACATTTGACCGTGGCTGATGGTACCCGCTTTGACGCCGAGCGTCAGGAACATGGTGTGACCGGTAAACAGTTCAGAACCCGCGATAATGACCAGCGTTAAGGCGATACCAAAGGTTGCACCCATTACCAGAGGACGTACGGACGGGTCGAGCAGATTGCCGAGGGTGAAAATAAGAATGATGCCGAGACCGACATAGGCCCCTGCCATTGCCGAACTGACCCAGAATCCGAGCGGATTATTAGCCGACAGGCGTGCGATGCGCGCAGCATTAGCCGCACACTTATTAATAGTGTCAGTAAACATTTGATTATCCTTGAAGTACAAAAAAATAAAAAAAATCTTAACCGTAGGCCGGATAAGGCATTTATGCCGCCATCCGGCAATGTGCTTTTGCAATTGCCTGATGGCGCTACGCTTATCAGGCCTACCAATAAAAGACCTACAAATACGTCAAAAAAGGGGAGGCGTTGCGCCTCCCAAAAGTTTATTAACCGCGCAACTGCACCATGCCGTCTTTCACGCGCGCTTCGTAATGTTTCACGGAGAACTGTTCGTCTTCCATGCACAGTCCGTCGCTTAAACGAAAGCGCTGTTTTTTCAGCGGGCTGGCGACCCACAGTTCGCCCTGATGCTCAGCGATCAAGCCACGAGAAAGCACGCTGGACTCAAAGAACGGATCGATGTTGCTGATCGCAAACACCTGGTCACTGTGATACGGGCGGAAAATTGCGACCTGTTCAGTACCTAACAGGGCGCAGACGCCTGTTGCAGGCAGAATGTCATCGATTTTGCAGATGTTTTGCCACTGGCTCATGCGTTCTCCTCCACCAGAGTCACCGGGATACGCTCATAAGGCGTTGCCGGACGATGTTGTTCACGTTCAGGCACCACCTGGACGTTCGGATCGCGTTTGTCGCTGTTGATGAAGTGCTTGAAGCGAACCTGCGCGGATGGGGTGTTAACGGTTTCTGTCCACTCGCATACCACCGCTTCACGCAGACGGGCCATCTCTTCTTCCAGATGCTCGTTCAGGCCCAGCTTGTCGTCGATGATGACCGATTTCAGATACTCAATGCCGCCTTCCAGGTTGTCTAACCACGGTGCGGTACGGGTCAGTTTGTCGGCAGTGCGGATGTAGAACATCATGAAGCGATCGAGATACTTCAGCAGCGTTTCACGATCGATATCTGCCGCCAGCAGATCGGCGTGACGAGGTTTCATCCCGCCGTTACCGCAAACGTACAGGTTCCAGCCTTTTTCAGTGGCGATGATACCCACGTCTTTGCCCTGGGCTTCCGCGCATTCACGGGTACAGCCAGAGACACCGAACTTCATCTTATGCGGCGTACGAATGCCTTTGTAGCGGTTTTCCAGCTCGACGCCGAAACCGACGCTATCGCCCACGCCGTAGCGGCACCAGGTGCTGCCCACGCAGGTTTTCGCCATACGCAACGCTTTAGCATAGGCATGACCGGTTTCGAAACCGGCTTCAATCAACTGACGCCAGATTTCCGGCAGGTCATCTTTCTGCGCGCCGAACAGGCCAATACGCTGAGAACCGGTGATTTTGGTATACAGGTTAAATTCACGTGCGATACGTCCCACGGCCACCAGGCCTTCCGGTGTGATTTCACCGCCAGCGGAGCGCGGGATCACGGAGTAGGTGCCGTCTTTCTGGATATTCGCCAGGAAGTTGTCGTTGGTGTCTTGCAGCGGCGTGTGCTGAGGTTTGAGAATGTACTCATTCCAGCACGAGGCCAGCAGGGAACCGACGGTAGGTTTACACACTTCACAGCCGTAGCCTTTCCCGTGTTTTGCCAGCAACTCTTCGAAGGTTTTAATGCCTTCTACGCGAATGAGATGGAACAGTTCCTGACGCGAGTACGGGAAGTGTTCACACAGGTTGTTGTTAACTTCAATACCCTGTTTCGCCAGTTCAGCGTTCAGGACCTGCGTTACCAGCGGGATACACCCGCCGCAGCCGGTACCGGCTTTGGTTTCAGCTTTCAGCGCCGCAACGGTGTGGCAACCTTTATTGATAGCAGCAACCAGCATGCCTTTGGTGACGTCGAAGCAGGAACAAATCTGCGCGCTGTCCGGCAGTTTATCGACACCGATAGAGGGTTTACCGCTGCCCGCGTGTGCTGGCAGGATCAACGAGTCCGGGTTTTCCGGCAGTTCGATAGCGTTCAGCACCAGTTGCAGCAGATTGCCGTAATCGCTGGTGTCGCCCACCAGAACCGCGCCGAGCAGCGTTTTGTTATCTTTGCTGACAATGAGGCGTTTGTAGACTTCTTTGCTCTCGTCGAGGTAAACGTAGCTGCGCGCACCCGGTGTGCGGCCATGTGCGTCGCCAATCCCGCCAACGTCAACGCCGAGTAGCTTCAGCTTGGCGCTTAAATCTGCGCCTTCAAAGGCATTTTCGGTTTCGAGGATATGGTCAACGGCGACCTGCGCCATTTTGTAGCCGGGAGCCACCAGACCATATACACGGTTGTTCCAGCTGGCGCATTCGCCGATGGCATAGATGTCCGGGTCAGAAGTCTGGCAGGTGTCGTTAATCACGATCCCACCGCGCGGAGCGACGTCCAGACCGCACTGGGTAGCCAGTTTGTCGCGTGGACGAATACCGGTAGAGAAAACGATAAAGTCGACTTCCAGTTCGCTACCATCGGCAAAACGCATGGTTTTGCGCGCGTCGACGCCTTCCTGGACAATCTCTTTCGTGTTTTTGCTGGTGTGCACACGCACGCCCATGCTTTCAATTTTGCGACGTAACTGCTCGCCACCCATATGATCCAGCTGTTCAGCCATCAGCATCGGAGCGAATTCAATCACGTGGGTTTCAACGCCGAGGTTTTTCAGCGCACCGGCGGCTTCCAGGCCCAGCAGGCCACCGCCGACGACAGCACCGCGTTTGCTACGGCGCGCGCAAGACTCAATGGCGTTGAGGTCTTCAATGGTGCGGTAAACGAAGCAGTCCTGGGTTTCCGAACCTTTAATCGGCGGGATCCACGGATAAGAGCCAGTCGCCATGATCAGCTTATCGTAATAAACCGTACGACCCGCGCTGGAGTGGATCACCTTCTCCTGGCGGTTGATGGTAATTGCGCGCTCGCCGACTAATACCTTAACGCCGTGCTTCTCGTAGAATCCTTCACGCACCAGAGAAAGCTCTTCGGCGGTGTGGTGGGAGAAGTAGGAAGACAGGTGTACGCGGTCGTACGCTTTGCGGGGTTCTTCACAGAAGACGGTAATATCAAAATTGGCAGCGTCGGATTTATCAAGAAGATCCTCAATAAAGCGATGGCCGACCATACCATTACCGATAATAGCGAGTCTGACTTTGCTCATTTTTGCCTCGATTTCTTTTCTATTACCGCCTACCTTAACGATTCAGCTACCCCGCTTATTGATACAAATCAAATTCGCCCTCATATACTCCTTAAGAGGTATATAACTGATTTACCTACATTTTTATAAGTTACGGAATTGACTGGCTTTTCGTGTTTGTATAAAAAGCGCACAAATTAAGGGGTTTTTGTATGAATTGGCCTACATCACCAATGGAGGAAGGGATGCCAGGGATGTGCCAGATGGTGAGGACACCATCCGGCAGAGTGATTAATGCGTGGCCGGCGCGTTATGCTGGCGATGGCGCGTAACAAACCCAAGGATAAAGCACATCACAAACACAACGGCATACAAGCCGTTAGCTGTTTGCAGTGCCGCCATTGGACCGCTATGAGCGACGATCGGGCCAGTGACGACGAAAGTAAGCATGGTACCGATGGTGCCGCAGGTCAGAATGAAGTTAACCAGTTTAGGTGAGGCGACCTTCGTCTGCTGGGAACCGAGGGTAATAATGGTGGTATAAATCGCGCTGGAGAAGAAGCCCAGCGTCAGAATGAACCACGGCATATGCTCCGGCGTACCGGTGATAAACAGATACATCAGGACGGTGGCCAAACCCGCCAGTACCGTCAGGATGCGCTGCAAATCGAAGAAACGCAGAATAAAGCTAAACGCCCACATACCAACCATGTAAGACATCCAGAAGTCGCTGACCAGTTTACCCGCATCACCCAGGCTCATGCCCAGGCTTTTGGCATATTCCGGCACCCACGAGATAAAACCAAGCTGGCCGAGGATGTAGCACAGAGCCGCAATGGACAGGAACAGTACGCCAATGCCCCATTTTTCTTTTACTACCGGTGCGTCTGACTGCTGCGCGTGTTTGCCCAGCGCCGGGAATTCGCAACCGAAGGTCAACAGGAAAATGGCAACATATACCAGGCCGATGCAGGCATAAACCCAGTACCATTCGATGCTGCGCGCTAGCAGAAATGCCGCCACCATCGGGAAGATCATGCCAGCCATGCTGAAGAAGGAGTCCGTAAACAGCAGGCGGGAACCGCGCTGGCGACCTTCATACATCTGCGTGACCAGGAACGTACCAATCGACATGGTGATACCGCTCACCAGCCCCAGTACAAACATTGCTGCTGAGAACAAGGCCAGGCTATGGCTGAGCATCAGTCCGGCGACCGCCAGAACCATCAGGATAAAGCCAAAGCGCAACTGGGTTTTCAGGGGCACAATTTCCATCAGCCAGGCATTCAAAAAGATAGAAATCAGGATGCCGGCATTCAGGAAGGTGAAGGTGTTACTCATACTGGAAACGGGCAAATGGAAGTAATCTGCGATATTTCCCATCACCATCCCGGTGACAATTACCAACGCGCCTGTCAGGGCGTAGGAGAGAAAGCTAATCCATGTGAGCTTAATGCGATTGCTGTTAGTCATGACTGGCCTGTATAGAAGTGTAAGACGCATTGATTGCGCCGTGAGCGGGCAGATTTTAGGCGTTTTAGTGACGTATTTAAATGTTTAATGGCAATAACTTGCTCCGTTACATTTTTGTATGTGAGCTAGATCACAATGAGTATTCCGGTTATGCAGTTACATTTGTTTCAGATACGTAAAATTAAGTAAAGGGATGGCCTTGTCCTTGAAGGCTCTTTAGAATCACTTCACTTGCTTCATTTCTGCTCTTGTTAAGGACTTCTCATGCTCAAATCGACTCTGGCGGCTGTTGCAGCTGTTCTCGCTCTTTCCGCGCTCTCTCCTGCAGCACTGGCAGCAAAAGGTGACCCACATGTCCTGCTGACCACCTCAGCTGGTAACATCGAGCTGGAGCTGAACAGCCAGAAAGCCCCGGTTTCAGTGCAAAACTTTGTCGATTATGTGAACAGTGGTTTTTATAACAACACCACGTTCCACCGTGTGATCCCAGGCTTTATGGTACAGGGCGGCGGCTTCACCGAGCAGATGCAGCAGAAGAAACCTAACCCGCCAATCAAGAATGAAGCCGATAACGGTCTGCGTAACACCCGCGGTACGATTGCGATGGCGCGTACAGCGGATAAAGACAGCGCGACCAGCCAGTTCTTTATCAACATTGCAGACAACGCTTTTCTCGATCATGGCCAACGCGACTTTGGCTATGCTGTGTTCGGTAAAGTTGTGAAAGGTATGGATGTTGCAGATAAGATCTCTCAGGTACAGACCCATGATGTTGGCCCTTACCAGAATGTCCCGTCAAAACCGATTGTTATCCTTTCTGCTAAAGTCCTGCCGTAATCGTATTTTGCGCGGGCAGTTCCTGCCCGCGTTCTCTCCCTTCTCTGCGTAACCCGAAATTGCTGCTTATACTTGTGGCAAGTGCCGCTTACATTCAGGGAGGTCACGTGAAAAAACTCACCGATAAACAAAAGTCCAGGCTCTGGGAGCAACGGCGTAATGTCAATTTCCAGGGAAGTCGACGACTGGAAGGCGTGGATATTCCACGGGTTACTCTGAGTGCGGAAGACGCCCTGGCGCGTCTGGACGAGTTGAGGAGGCACTATGAGCGATAAATTCGGTGATGGACGCGACCCTTATCTGTACCCCGGTCTGAATGTGATGCGTAACCGCCTGGGGATTCATCAGGCCCAGCGTCTGGCACAAGCGGCATACGAATTAACAGCACTGCGCGCCGCGACGGTTGAGTTGGGGCCTTTAAAGCGTGGCCTGCCACACCTGTGCGCCATTCATCGCCAGTTATACCAGGATCTTTTCGACTGGGCGGGACAACTGCGGGAAGTTGATATCTACCAGGGTGATACTCGCTTTTGCCATTTCGCCTATATCGAGAAAGAGGGTAATGCGTTGATGCAGGACCTGGAAGAGGAGTCCTGGCTGGTGGGATTGCCGGAAGAAAAATTCGTCGACCGCCTTGCACACTATTATTGCGAAATCAATGTGCTGCATCCGTTTCGTATTGGTAGCGGTCTCGCGCAGCGTATTTTCTTCGAACAGCTAGCGATCCATGCCGGGTATATGCTGAGCTGGGATGACATTCAGGTTGAGGAGTGGAACCAGGCGAACCAGAGCGGGGCGATGGGCGACCTGACCGCTCTGCGGGCGATATTTCGTAAAGTGGTAAGCGAAGCCCCGGAAACTGAGTAGAATAGCGCGGTTCTTATGTACCGGAGCCGCCATGATCCTGCTTATCGATAACTATGATTCTTTTACCTGGAACCTGTACCAATACTTCTGCGAACTGGGTGCTGATGTCCTCGTCAGGCGTAACGACGAGCTGACGCTGTCGCAAATCGACGCGCTGAATCCGCAAAAAATCGTGATTTCCCCCGGCCCATGCACGCCGGATGATGCCGGTATCTCGCTGGATGTTATTCGCCATTTTGCGGGCAAAATTCCCCTGCTGGGTGTATGTCTTGGTCACCAGGCGATGGCGCAGGCGTTTGGCGCGACCGTGGTTCGGGCAGCAAAAGTGATGCATGGTAAAACCTCGCCGATTACGCATAACGGGCAGGGGGTTTTTCAGGGACTCGCCAACCCATTAACCGTGACACGCTACCATTCTCTGGTGGTTGCCCCCGAAACGCTTCCTGACTGCTTTGAAGTGACGGCCTGGAGTGAAACACAAGAGATAATGGGCATTCGCCACCGCGAGTGGGATCTGGAAGGTGTGCAGTTTCACCCGGAGAGTATTCTCAGCGAACAGGGGCATCAGCTGCTGGATAATTTCCTCCAACGGTGATTTGTGGTTGCTATTCAGTGATTTTTTATTCATATTTTGTGATTATAATTTCACTAGCATTTCTGCTTAACAGGGTGGTAATGACATGGCAACTGAACAAACTGCGATTACGCGCGCGACATTCGATGAAGTAATTCTGCCGATTTATGCACCGGCTGAGTTTATCCCGGTAAAAGGAAAAGGGAGTCGAGTCTGGGATCAACAGGGCAAAGAGTATGTTGATTTTGCGGGCGGCATTGCAGTTACCGCGTTAGGGCATTGCCATCCGGCGCTGGTTGAGGCGTTAAAAACCCAGGGTGAAACCCTGTGGCACACCAGTAACGTTTTCACCAACGAACCAGCGTTGCGCTTAGGTCGTAAAATCATTGATGCGACCTTTGCTGAACGCGTGCTGTTCATGAACTCCGGTACCGAAGCCAATGAAACCGCCTTTAAGCTGGCGCGTCATTATGCCTGCGTACGCCACAGCCCGTTCAAAACCAAAATCATCGCCTTTCATAATGCGTTTCACGGTCGTTCGCTGTTTACCGTATCTGTTGGTGGGCAACCGAAATATTCCGACGGCTTTGGACCAAAACCAGCGGATATCATCCATGTGCCGTTTAACGATCTGCATGCGGTAAAAGCGGTGATGGACGATCACACCTGCGCGGTGGTGGTGGAGCCCATTCAGGGAGAAGGCGGCGTCACTGCGGCAACCCCGGAATTCCTGCAAGGTCTGCGTGAACTTTGCGACCAGCACCAGGCGCTGCTGGTCTTTGATGAGGTGCAGTGTGGGATGGGGCGTACCGGCGATTTATTTGCCTATATGCACTACGGCGTGACGCCGGATATCCTCACCAGCGCCAAGGCGCTCGGCGGCGGTTTCCCGGTGAGCGCCATGCTGACCACTCAGGAAATTGCCTCCGCGTTCCACGTGGGTTCGCACGGTTCCACTTACGGCGGTAATCCGCTGGCCTGTGCGGTTGCAGATGCCGCGTTTGATATCATCAACACCCCGGAAGTGCTGGAAGGTATTCAGGGCAAACGTCAGACGTTTGTGCATCATTTGCAGAAAATTAATCAGCAGTTCGATATTTTCAGCGATATTCGCGGCATGGGGCTGCTGATTGGCACCGAGCTGAAGCCGCAGTTTAAAGGCCGGGCGCGCGATTTCCTCTACGCCGCCGCGCACGAAGGGGTGATGGTGCTGAATGCCGGGCCGGACGTGATGCGTTTCGCGCCGTCGCTGGTGGTGGAAGACGCGGATATCGAGGAAGGGATGCTGCGTTTCGCGCAGGCGGTAGCGAAGGTGGTGGGCTGATTGGTTGATTGCCTGATTGCCTGATTGCCGGATGGCGGCGCGAGCGCCTTATCCGGCCTACAGGGTAAGGTGTGATTCGTAGGCCGGATAAGCGTAGCGCATCCGGCAGCCGATCTTAACCTTTCATGTCCCGCAACCGACGGCTAAGCCAGATCCCGTGGTGGGGTCGTTGACGCCATGCTACCGACGAAATGGTGTGCATGGTGTTCAGATGCCCCAAGATTCGCTGCAGATGCTGCTCCAGGGTGCTTAATGGACCGTGGGACAGCATTTCAGGCGCTTCGAGAATATTCACATCGCCCGAGCTTCCCGGTCCGTCATACTCCAGCCGCTGCTGACAGCGCTGGAGCGCAATTTCGCAGGACTCCAGATACCGCTGCGCCAAATCCGGCGTCAGCATCGTATGTTCCCTTGCCAGTGTGGTCATCGCGTTGATGTGTTCAACAATAAACTGGCTGTGCGTGACCCACAGTTTCATATCCGCCAGATAGTGCGCGTTGAATCCCGGCTCCTGCATTGCCTGATTCAGTGAGTTAAACAGCGTGTTATGCGCCTGGTTGACCCGCATGCGTTGATACGCCAGCGGCGTGGCCTGCGGATCGTTGCTGAGGATCAGGCGAATAGCCTCCTGGTCGGCTTCTAACGCATCGTGGGCGTTCTTACGCAACAGACCACTCTGCCACTGTGGCCACAGCCAGAGCGTGCCGCCAAAGGCGATTAAGCAGCCAATCACCGTGTCGACAAACCGCGGCACGATAAATTGTTCCCCGTTCAGCGTCAGCAGTTGCAGGGTGTATACCGCCGTAACCGTAAAGCCGACGGTGGCCCAGCCGTAGTTTTTGCGAATGATCAGATAGCTGCCTAACGTGATCAGCAACATGCCTGCCAGCGTGAAACCTTCCTGAATATGAAAGTGCAATGTGACGCCGGCAATCACCAGTCCGACGAGCGTACCCACCGAACGATGCAAAATACGCACCCGGGTCGCCCCATAGCCATTTTGCGTGACGAACAGGATCGTCATCAAAATCCAGTAAGGTTTAGGCAGATGTAAGGCGCTGCCCATCAGGCTGGCGATACTCAGCATGACGCTAATGCGCCCGGCGTTACGCAGCGCCGGGGATTTCAACGACAGATAGTTTTTCAGCGCCGGGATCAACGGCAACCGCCGCTGTTTGTCCGCCATCAAATCTCGGGCATACAGCGGGCGCTGGGTCCGTAGCACGCGGGCGATACGGCTGAAGTGCCAGTAGCAAAACTGTCCTACCGGATTATCCGGATGCTGGTTGGCGATTTTCTCCAGCGAGCCAATTTGCTTTTCCATTGAGAAACGGGTCGGTAAGCGGTGATACAAGATATCATCGGCCAGGACGCGCAGGCGGGCGGCGACGGTGCGCGCGTTCCAGCGAATCACCTGTTCCGCGTGGCTTCGCTCGACCAGCTTTTGCACCTCTTCCGGCTGATGCAGGCTAACTGAAATATGTTCCTGCAAATCGAGCGCTTCCTGAAAGGCACGCAACAGTCGCTTGTATTCATTATTGTGATGCGCCGACAGCATGTGCATTTGCTGGTAGCACTGGGTAATCAAATCCACCGCTTTTTGTTGACGAACCAGTAGCGGAGGCAGCGCTTTTTCTGGATCGGCATGCTGGGTCAGCAGACTGTACTTGGCCTCACAGTAATCGGCTAATTCGCGGTACAGCAGGCTAAGCGATTCACGCAGTGGCTGCTCACGCCACATCCAGAACCAGAACCAGTTGAACAGACCGTACCACAACGTACCCAGTGCATAGATCAGCAATGGCTCCCAGACGGGCATGTTCCCGGCAAGGCTTAGCGTGAAAATTGCCGCGATGAGTGAGGCTGGCAGCAGTCGCGCATGCAACGGGCTTAGCTCGGCGGTTACGCCAAGAATTAGCGTCAGGCCGGTGAGGATGAGCGGCAGTGGTATCTCTTGCGCCAGCAGTAACTGCATGATCAGGCTGCAACCGGCAAACAGCGATGCGCCAATAACTAAACGTTTAAAAAAGCGTTTATGCGGGGTATCAAGACCGGCAATGTTGCAACAGGCAGGGACGAGGGAAAACAGAAGCCCCAGATGAAGCTGACCAATGATAAGACCGACGGCCACAGGTAAACACAGCACCAGCGTCTGCCGTAGTGCGTAGTTGATCTCGGGGTGATAAATCAGTCTTCGCCACATCGGAACAAACAAAAATGGCGCGCTACCGGGTAACGCGCCATTTCGATGGGATTAACGTGTGCCGTAAACGACAATGGTCTTACCGTGAGCGGAGATCAGGTTCTGATCTTCCAGCATCTTCAGAATACGACCAACGGTCTCACGGGAGCAGCCAACGATCTGGCCGATTTCCTGGCGGGTGATTTTAATCTGCATACCGTCCGGGTGAGTCATCGCGTCAGGCTGTTTTGCCAGATTCAGCAGAGTCTGGGCAATACGACCGGTGACGTCGAGGAAGGCAAGGTTGCCTACTTTTTCAGACGTGACCTGCAGGCGACGAGCCATCTGAGAAGACAGGCGCATCAGAATATCCGGGTTGACCTGGATTAATTGGCGAAATTTTTTGTAGGAAATTTCAGCGACTTCACATGCGGTTTTGGCCCGTACCCAAGCGCTACGTTCCTGGCCTTCTTCGAAGAGGCCTAATTCACCAATAAAATCGCCCTGATTCAGATAAGAAAGGATCATTTCTTTCCCTTCTTCATCTTTGATCAGCACTGCCACTGAGCCTTTAACGATGTAATACAACGTTTCCGCTTTTTCACCCTGGTGAATCAGCGTGCTCTTCGATGGGTACTTATGAATATGGCAATGAGACAAGAACCATTCGAGAGTCGGGTCTGTTTGCGGTTTGCCAAGCACCATGCGCGGTTATCCTCTGTTATAAGCTGTCTCCAGAGCCAGAAAACGACGCTGCCTCTGGGTTTGCAAAAATGTGCTTCCCGCTACCTGGGAAGGGGGCTACTAAAAATATACTGCAGCCTGTAATGTGATGTCCTCTGCATACATGCAGTACGTCAATGTATTACTGTAGCATCCCGACTGTTTTAGCATAGCTTTCGCCGTGTGTCTCCTGGTGTCTCGCTTCAGCATGACGCAGGTCGCCTTCCGTTGCGAGAATTGTTATGTACGCGTAATCTGTCAGGAAAATTGAAACATTGGAGTTACGAATTATGCAAGCGCGTGTAAAGTGGGTTGAGGGGTTAACCTTCCTCGGTGAGTCCGCCTCTGGCCACCAAATTTTGATGGACGGTAACTCCGGTGATAAAGCGCCGAGCCCGATGGAAATGGTATTAATGGCGGCAGGCGGTTGTAGCGCGATCGATGTGGTGTCGATCCTGCAAAAAGGGCGTCAGGATGTGACCAACTGCGAAGTGAAACTCACCTCTGAGCGCCGTGAAGAAGCGCCGCGTTTGTTTACCCACATTAATCTGCATTTCATCGTCACCGGCAACGATCTGAAAGAGGCGTCGGTCTCCCGTGCTGTTGATCTCTCGGCGGAAAAATATTGCTCTGTGGCATTGATGCTGGAAAAGGCGGTGAATATTACCCACTCCTATGAAGTGGTTGCTGCGTAATACGTGAAGCCGGATGGCAGCTTGGCCTTATCGGGCCTACAGGACGATACCGATTCGTAGGCCCGATAAGCGTAGCGCCGTCGGGCACATCCCGTACCTCACTCTATCTTTTTACCTTCCATCAATCGCTGGACCAGCGGCAGCATAATCAATTCCATCGCCAGACCCATTTTGCCGCCAGGTACGACTAATGTATTGATGTGGGAAATGAATGAGCCTTGCAGCATGGCCAGAAGCCACGGAAAGTCGATCCCTTCCAGATTACGAAAATGAATGACCACAAAGCTTTCATCCAGCGACGGAATGCTCCTGGCGGCAAAGGGGTTTGAGGTATCGACGGTGGGTACGCGCTGAAAGTTAATGTGCGTACGGGAAAACTGCGGCGTGATGTAATTGATGTAATCGTCCATTGAACGCACAACCGAGTCCATCACCGCTTCACGCGAGTGTCCACGCTCGCTGGTATCGCGGGTCAGTTTCTGGATCCATTCCAGGTTAACGATCGGCACCACACCGACCAGAAGGTCGACATGCCGGGCCACATTTTGCTGTGGGGTGACGACGCCGCCGTGTAGCCCTTCATAGAACAGGACATCCGTCGGTTCAGGCAATGGCTGCCAGGGGGTAAACGTTCCCGGGACCTGGTTCCACGGTACGGCTTCATCGTAGGTGTGCAGATATTTACGCGACTGACCTTTTCCCGTCTGGCCGTATTCAATGAAGGTTTGTTCCAGCAGACCAAAGTCATTGGCTTCGGGCCCGAAATAACTGATATGTCGCCCGGCATCGCGCGCTTTGCGAATCGCCATATCCATTTCCGGACGGGTATAGCGATGAAAA
Source organism: Citrobacter sp. C5_2 (assembly GCF_014596845.2). NCBI lineage: Bacteria > Pseudomonadati > Pseudomonadota > Gammaproteobacteria > Enterobacterales > Enterobacteriaceae > Citrobacter > Citrobacter sp. C5_2. The sequence goes on from NZ_CP115032.1 coordinate 422,574, forward strand.
CTGTCACCTTCCACCTCGGCGGCGCGCAGATTTAGCTGCGCGAAAATTTTACGAAACGCGAGGCTGGTGGTGGTGGTCCCCGCGCCGCTGGATCCTGTTACCGCAATCACCGGATGTTTGGCAGACATAACAACTCCATGAATAGGTTGATTTTTTATTATAGTCAGCCGTCGGCTACGAATTACTCGTGAATCTGCTTCCTCGGCATGATGTTGACCGTTTCATGCAGTTCGGACCACACCAGGACGGCTTCACCTGATTGTAGTTGGCGTTTGACGTCGGCGACTTTTTGTTCGAGCGAACGTTCATGTTCACCATAATCGGTACCTTCGCGCAAGACAAAGCTTTCAATCAGATTGTCCAGCGCGTCCGGGGAGATGTCTTGCCAGGGGATAATCATGATGACGCCTCCAGATACGTTGTCAGCCAGTCGGGAATTCTGGATTCCAGCCACATCTCAGGGCGGCGCACTGTGCCGCCAATAAATCCGACGTGTCCGCCGTGTTCAGTCAACTGATACTCCACCTGTGAGGGCAGGTTTTCCGGTTCAGGGATCACGTGATGATCCATAAACGGATCGTCCTTGGCATGGATAATCAGCGTCGGTTTGGCGATCTGATTAAGCAATGGCATGGCGCTACACTGGCGGTAATAGTCTATAGCATCGGCAAAACCGTGGATTTTGGCAGTGATGAGATCGTCAAAATCTCGAATGCGACGCAGGGATTTCAACTGGGTCAGACTCACCGGCAACGAACCCGGATAGGCCTGTAGCTTACGCGAGGCGTTAGCTTTCAACAGATTGAGCAGATAGCGCTGGTAGACGCGTGAGAACCCCTTCTCCATATGGTAACTACAGGCTTCCAGCACGAAAGGCGCAGAGACAATAACCGCTGCATCAATGGGAATATCGTTGCCTTCTTTGGCCAGCAGGCAGGCAAGCATGTTCCCGCCGAGTGAATAGCCGACCGCCGCGGTCGGCACACGACCAAGCTCGCGTTCCAGCCAATGTAAAAACCAGGTGCCATCTTCTGTTTCACCAGAATGATAAATACGGTTGAGACGATTTGGTTCGCCGCTGCAGCCGCGAAAATGCATCACCACGCCCAGCCAGCCGCGCTTTTGCGCTGCTTCAATCAGGCCATGTGCGTACGGGCTGTTCAGACTGCCTTCCAGACCGTGAAAAACCACCAGGCGCGGTTTGTGCTTCGCCTGTTGCGGATCTTCACTCCATGCCAGATCGACAAAGTCACCGTCGGGTAATTCCAGACGCTGCCAATGGGCGTCGAACTTCACCTTGCGGCGAATTAAACGCGGCAGCATTGTCTGCAAATGGCGGTTACTGATACCGCGCATAGGGCGGAATTCTCGCGAATCATCAGTAGGTGGGATCATTTCTGTGGACGTGATTTCAACCATAACACCAGAGCAATTAATAATCGGAAAGAATAACTATACCGCGCGCAGCGCTTGCGGGTTAGCCAATATGTGATTTTGTCGCTAGTCAGTCAGCAGGTTACGCGAGAAAAAATGAAAATCGACGTCGGGCTTTCGTCGCCACAGGCGAGCTTTACGCGTCCCTGTTGCCACGCTTTCTCCGGTATCTTCAAACATTCCTGACGCTTCAAAGCGGCGAATCAGACTTTTACGCTGGATCGACTGACCGAGGATCACCTCGGTGGCTTCGAGCAGTTGCCCATGGGTAAATGTCTCCGGCAAGCAGTATACGGGCAGTAGCGAGTACATTGTTTTTTGCCGCAAGCGATGCAGGGCCGCCGTAATGATGTCTCCGTGGTCGAACGCGAGTGAATAATTTTTCAGCTCATCAACCGGCACCCAACGGGCATTGCTGACGCTGGCGATGTGCGGCGCACAGTCTACCCAGGCGATTAGCGCAAACCAGGCGACTGTCAGACTCCAGCCGCGCGGGTCGCGATCCGGGCCGGAAAAAGTATCCAGTTGTTCCAGCCACGAAGGCAAAACTCCTGTTTTTTCAGTGAGCTTGCGCAGCGCTGTGGCGCGAGTGGAGTCATCGCGCGCGATATCAATGAAGCCACCTGGTAATCCCCAACGCCCTTTTTGCGGCTGGTTTGCTCGTTCAACCAGTAATACGCACAGCGCCTGTTGATGCAGGGTAAACAGCACGCTATCGACCGTCACCAGTGGTGTGGGAAAGCGGCGGGCATCGTATTGATTCAGGTAGTCGGCTTCGGTGGTCATAAGGTACTCACGATGATTTGCAACGCCCACAAGTGTACCAGCCCAATACCGGGGGGCAAGGTTCGTTTTTTCTTATTATTTATCAGTTGGTTATGCGATGGCCTAAAAATAATGCATTTTTGCTTGCTTTATATGTGTCCTAAGGACATTATTAATTGTGTCGAAGGGACACAATTAAGGGGTGAGCGTGATGAACATAAAACTGACACTAACATTGGATGACCAGGGCTACGGAGTGACACACGGTGTTTTTCCTGATGGCGCCGTCTGGTTGAAGGTTACTGAAGCATTACCACCCTTTGCTCGCCTGATGCGCATTCGTGCGACGGCGATGCGCGATATGAACGACTTTATGCTGTTGGCGCAACTGGTGGAAGCGGTTCGCCATCAAACGGATGTGCTGGTCAGTCATCTCGAACTTCCCTGGTTACCGTGGGCTCGTCAGGATCGCCATATGGTGGCGGGTGATAGCTTTGCGCTGAAAGTCTTTGCCAGCCAGCTTAATACGCTGCAATTCGATAGGGTGAAGGTGCTCGATCCGCACAGTGACGCGGCGGCGGCAGCTATCAATAATTTTGTGGCGATTTCACAAGAGACTTGCCTTCTGCACAGCGCGACCTTGCAGCGGCAGTTCCGGCAAAAAGCGCTAATGCTGGTCGCCCCTGATGCCGGATCGCTGAAGAAAATTGATGCCGTTGCCAGAGCGGTCGGTGTAGCGGAGTACGCCGTCCTGAGCAAAAAACGCGATGTGGCAAGCGGCAAGCTGACGGGGTTTGCTTTAGTCGCCGGAGACGTCAGGGGCCGGGATATGCTGATTGTTGACGACCTGTGTGACGCTGGCGGTACGTTCATTGGTTCTGCGCAGGTACTCCGTGATGCAGGTGCCCGTAGCGTCAACCTGTATATCACCCACGGTATTTTCTCTAAGGGCGTTGAACACCTGTTTGCGAACGGTATTGATGCTATCTACACCACCACCTCTTTCGCTGCCCCGACGCTGGAACATCCGCAGCTTGAGCTTATCGACATTGACGCGATTTACCGCGCCTGAGGGAGATACTGATTATGAAAATGAACCCGATTCTGGCTATCGACGGCTACAAAGTTTCTCACCGCGTACAGTATCCGCAAGGAACCAGCCGCGTGTATTCCAACTTTACCCCGCGCAGCGATCGCTTTTTCTCCTCGCCGTTGGCGGATGGCAAACTGGTGTTTTTTGGCCTGCAAGGTTTTCTGCAGTGGTTTCTGGTTGATTTGTTTAACGAGGCATTCTTTGCCCGTCCGGAAGACGAGGTGGTCAGCGAATACAAACAGGTCATGGACAGCTATCTCGGCAAAGATGCGGTAGCGGTTGATCATATCCGCGCCCTGCATCAGTTGGGCTATCTGCCGTTGCACATCAAAGCGCTGGATGAAGGCAGCAAGGTGCCGATGGCGGTGCCCGTTTTAACTATCATCAACACCCAACCTGAGTTTTTCTGGCTGGTGAATTACCTGGAGACCGTGCTGTCGGCAGAACTGTGGAAGGCGTCAACAAACGCCACCATTGCTCATCACTATCGTAAAATTTGCGCGCGCTGGGCACAGAAAACCTGTAGCGACCTGACGCACCTCGACTTCCAGTGCCATGACTTTTCATTTCGCGGTATGGCCGGATTGCAGGATACCATGCAGGCGGGCAGCGGCCACTTGTTGAGTTTTAAAGGCACTGACAGCATTCCGTCGCTTCTCTACGCCCGGGATTATTATACCGACGGCGAGCCCTATTTTATCGGCGCCAGCATTCCGGCGACCGAGCACAGCGTGATGTGTATGGGGGAGCGTGAGCATGAGATTGAAACCTTCCGCCGCCTGATTGCCGATCTCTACCCGCAGGGATTTGTGTCGATTGTCTCTGATACGTGGGATTACTGGCAGGTACTGACGGAGTACACCCGCGAGCTGAAGAACATCATTCTGGCGCGCGAGGGACGGGTGGTTTTCCGCCCGGACAGCGGTAATCCGGTTGAGATCCTGTGCGGTACTGGCGCGGATGAGGATACACGAGCCGATCGTACGGCACAGGAGAAAGGCTCTGTGGAGGTGCTGTGGGAGATATTTGGCGGCACGGTTAACGCCAAAGGCTACAAGGTGCTCGACCCACATGTGGGGCTAATTTATGGCGATTCCATCACCCTTGAGCGGGCGAATGAGATCCTGCGCCGCCTGGAAGCGAAAGGATTTGCCAGTTCAAATGTGGTGTTTGGCGTGGGTTCTTTTACCTATCAGTACAACACGCGTGACACCTTCGGTTTTGCGATGAAGGCAACGTGGGGCGAAGTCGACGGCAAGGGTCGGACGATTTTTAAAGAGCCGAAAACCGATAACGGCTTAAAGCGCTCGGCCCGAGGTTTGCTTCGCGTAGTACGTGATGAGCAAGGAGAATTGCGTCTGCATGATGAACAAACCTGGGTGCAAGAGCAGGAAGGAGAGCTGAAAACCCGTTTTCTCAACGGGAAGTTGTTTAACCGTGAGCACTTCGAACAGATCCGCCAGCGCCTGGCGGCACAAAGCTAGTTTTCCGCAAGCGGGTTGCGTTACCCGCTTCCTCCTCCCTCCCGGCGTGAATTGATCATCGTCACAAATGGTTACTTCAATTATTACTCTCAAGCTAATGATTCTTTCCTACGCTTAATTGATGACTTTCTCACCAGGGTGCACACTCTTTCCAGTGTTAAGCAATCAAAATGATTAGCTGAATCAGGAGGTTAATAATGTTATCTGGGCAAACGCCAGCACGAGTCTGGAACACCCGCCGCACGGAAAAACAGCGCCGTCTGGCTTCCGTTCCGGTGCAGGGTAAGGTGCTGCCGACCGCAGACCTGACCGCGATGCTGGAAAAACTGATCGCGCCGGGTGACCGCGTGGTATTAGAAGGGAATAACCAGAAGCAGGCAGATTTCCTGTCCCGCATGCTGGCTGAAGTCAATCCGCAGATTGTGCACGACCTGCATATGATTATGCCAAGCGTCGGGCGTAGCGAGCATCTGGATATCTTTGAAAAAGGCATCGCCCGCAAGCTGGACTTCTCCTTCTCCGGTACCCAAAGCCTGCGTATTTCGCAGCTACTGGAAGATGGCCAACTGGAAATCGGCGCCATCCACACCTACATCGAACTCTATTCCCGTCTTTATGTTGACCTGGCCCCGAACGTGGCGCTGATTGCCGGTTATAAAGCTGACCGTAAAGGTAACCTCTACACCGGGCCGAGTACCGAAGATACCCCGGCGCTGGTGGAAGCCGCCGCGTTCCACGACGGTATCGTCATCGCACAGGTGAACGAGCTGGTGGACGACGAATGCGACCTGCCGCGCGTGGATATTCCGGGTTCCTGGATTGACTACGTGGTTGTCGCCGACAAACCGTTCTTTATCGAACCGCTGTTTACCCGCGACCCGCGCCTGATCAAACAGGAACACATCCTGATGGCGATGATGGCGATTAAAGGCATCTACGCGGAACATCAGGTACAGTCGCTGAACCACGGTATCGGCTTCAACACCGCGGCGATTGAACTGTTGCTGCCAACCTACGGTGAACAGCTCGGTCTGAAAGGCAAAATCTGTAAACACTGGACGCTGAACCCGCATCCAACGCTGATTCCGGCAATTGAGAGCGGCTGGGTAGAAAGCGTGCACTGCTTCGGCGGCGAGTTGGGGATGGAAGAGTATATCCGCGCCCGCCCAGACATCTTCTTTACCGGTTCCGACGGCTCGATGCGTTCTAACCGCGCCTTCTGCCAGTTGGCTGGCCAGTACGCGGTAGATATGTTTATTGGCTCCACCCTGCAGGTTGATGGCTACGCCAACTCCTCCACCGTGACCCGCGGCCGTCTTTCTGGCTTCGGCGGCGCGCCAAACATGGGTCACGACCCGCACGGTCGTCGTCATGCAACGCCAGCCTGGCTGAATATGATCACCGAACCCGACCCAATGCAGCGCGGTAAAAAACTGGTGGTGCAAATGGTCGAAACCTTCCAGGCGGGCGTGAAGCCAACCTTCGTCGAAAAACTGGACGCGGTTGACGTGGCGAAAGCCTCCGGTATGCCGCTGGCACCGGTAATGATCTACGGCGATGACGTAACCCACGTGCTGACCGAAGAAGGTATCGCCTACCTCTACCGCGCCAAAGATCTTGAAGAGCGCCGTGCGATGGTGGCTGCGGTAGCAGGGATCACCGATATCGGGCTGGGCGTTGACGCTAAGCGCGTTGCCGAGCTGCGTCAGAGCGGCAAGGTGGTCTATCCGGAAGATATGGGCATTCGTCGTACCGATGCCACCCGTTCGCTGCTGGCAGCCGGTAGCGTCGCGGACCTGGTGGAATGGTCCGGCGGTCTTTACAACCCACCTGCGAAATTCCGGAGCTGGTAATGAAACTTCTGCCCCAGATTCAGGTTGAAGGCGGTGCCGAGTGGCTGGCGCGAACCGCCACGCAGTGTCTGATTGACGAAGCACGATTAAGCCCGAAACCCGGTCTGGTGGACAGTCGGGGGAACGGTGCGCACCACGATCTTACGCTTTCGCTAATGGAGCGCTCCGCACATAGCCTGACCCCTACGTTTCAGGCGCTGGCGCAGCAAAGCTGGCAGCGTCCAGCGGATATTGCGCTCAGACAAACCATAGGGCGACTCGGCCGTGAGGGCGAGCAGCAGATGATGGCCGCGACCCACGGCGTGAATACCCACCGCGGCGCGATTTGGGCGCTGGGGTTGTTGGTGAGCGCCGTTGCGATGCACGGTGGTGCCGGTGGCGCGCAGCAGATAGCCGCTACCGCAGCGGAACTGGCGAAGCTGCCGGATGACGCAGCGCCGAAGGTGTTCAGCAAAGGGCTTCGCGCAACGCATCGTTATCGTGTACCGGGCGCTCGTGAAGAAGCTCAGCAGGCGTTTCCGCACGTGATGCAGCGCGCGCTGCCGCAGCTGCGTTTAAGCCGCCTGCGCGGTAGTAGCGAGACGCACGCGAGGCTGGATGCGCTGATGGCCATCATGACCTCGCTGACCGATACCTGCGTACTTTCTCGTGCCGGGCTGGAAGGGCTTGATGCCATGCAGGAGGGCGCGCGCGCCGTGTTGAATGCAGGCGGCAGCGCGCACCCGGCGGGTCAGGCGGCATTAGCGGAACTGGATAGCCAGATGCTGGCGCTAAACGCCTCGCCGGGCGGCGCGGCTGACCTGCTCGCCGCCACGCTATTTCTCGATCGCGTCGAAATCACGTCGAATCGCCGTATTTAAAGCATTAAGAGGATGTTATGGAACACATTACGTTAACCGTACCGGCCAGCCGCACCTTAAGCGGCAAAGCGCTGGCAGGCGTTGTGGGCTCCGGGGATATGGAGGTGTTATTCACCGCCGACCAGGGCCAGACGTTAACCATTGATATCACCACTTCTGTCGATAACAGCACCCGCCGCTGGGAAGCGCTGTTCAACCGTCTGCAGACGGTCAGCAGCCTGCCTGCGGGCAAACTGACCATCCATGACTTCGGCGCGACGCCGGGCGTGGCGCGCATCCGTATCGAACAGGTTTTTGAAGAGGTGAGCTATGCGTGATGACCGCAGTTTTATCGAATTAAAAGCACGCCAGCGTGCGCATGCGCTGCTGGATGAAGGCAGCTACCGTGAACTGCTCGACCCATTTGAAGGCGTGATGTCGCCGTGGCTCGGTGCACAGGGCATTGTTCCACAGGCCGATGACGGCATGGTGGTGGCAAAAGGCACCATCAATGGTAAACCGGCCGTTGTTGTAGCGATTGAAGGCGCGTTCCAGGGCGGCAGCATGGGCGAAGTGTCCGGTGCCAAAATGGCAGCGGCGCTGGAGCTGGCGGCGGAAGATAACCGTAACGGCATTCCTACTCAGGCGGTACTGAGCCTGGAAACCGGCGGGGTTCGTTTACAAGAAGCGAACCTCGGTCTGGCGGCGATTGCCGATATTCATGCGGCGATTGTGGATCTGCGTCGTTACACCCCGGTGGTTGGCATTGTGGCCGGTACTGTGGGCTGCTTCGGCGGGATGTCCATCGCGGCGGCGCTGTGTAGCTATCTGATTGTGACCCGCGAAGCGCGTCTCGGCCTGAACGGCCCGCAGGTAATCGAACAAGAAGCCGGGATTGAAGAGTATGACTCCCGCGACCGTCCGTTCATCTGGAGCATGACCGGTGGTGAAGTTCGCTACGAAAGCGGGCTGGTAGAAGCACTGGTCAACGACGGTGTGAACGCGGTGAAAGCCGCCATGAACGAGGCGCTGGCGAAAGGCGTTCCGGCAAAACATCGCACCGATAATTACGACTGGTATCTCGACCGCCTGAGCCATTTTGATACCCGCAAACAGGCCGATTCAGAACAGATTAGAGCGCTCTTCGCCCGGGAGGTGAAATGATGAGTAACGTAATTAGCCGTGGCGAATTATGGCTGGAAACGCTGGCGCCAGGCGCCAAACGTATTGCAGGGCTGTGCGCGTCCGTACAGGCCGCTGATGGCGAGCTGAACGGTGAAAACGTGCGCTTTATCGCCGTCGTTCCGGATGCCCATAACCACTATCCGCGCGCCACCAAAGGTGAAGTCGGTCTGCTGGAAGGCTGGTGGCTTGCGAAAGTCGTCAGTGAAACCATCGCCGCCGATGCCAACAGTGCCGTGAAGCGCCCGATCGTAGCGGTGATTGACGTCGCCAGCCAGGCCTATGGTCGTCGTGAAGAAGGCTTTGGCATTCATCAGGCGCTGGCTGGCGCGGCTGCGGCGTATGCCAATGCGCGTCTGGCAGGCCACCCGGTGATTGGTCTTATCGTCGGTAAAGCGATGTCCGGTGCGTTTCTGGCGCACGGCTACCAGGCAAACCGTCTGATCGCCTTCAACGATAAAGGCGTACTGATTCACGCGATGGGCAAAGAGTCCGCGGCGCGCATTACCCTGCGTACCGTTGAGGCGCTGGAAAAACTGGCGGCAACCATTCCGCCGATGGCCTATGACATCAGCAACTACGCCACCCTGGGCCTGCTGGAAAATCTGCTGGATATCAGCAACCCGGATGCCCCATCCGCACAAGACCTGGCGCTGGTGAAAAATACCCTGCAACAGGCCATCAACGACGCGCGTCAGGACCCTACGCTTAAAAGCCGTCTGGGTGCCGACAATCGCCGCAGCTCTGCCCTCGTACGCGAACGCATGCGAGCAAGCTGGTAAGTAAAAAAAGAGACCTGCCGGATGTACGGCTCCGCGGGTGCAGTGACTGCACCCGCGTGGGTCGCTGCATCTGAAAAATAACAATCATCGCGTCAGTGCTACTTCTTTTAAGATTACAGGTGAAATATGACTTACGTAATTGTTCATGCTCTTGCTCCGATTTTCGTCATTATGTTGCTGGGATTCTGGGCCGGGAAGGCCAAAATGGTCGACAACAAAAATGTCTCCCTGCTCAACATCTTTGTGATGGACTTTGCGTTACCCGCAGCGCTGTTTAGCGCCACGGTACAAACGCCGTGGGCCGGTATCGTGGCTCAGTCACCGCTGATTGTGGTGTTGACGCTGGCGATGTGGATTACCTATGCCGCTATCTACTTTATGGCGACCAAAGTTTTCAAGAAATCTCCACAGGATGCCGCCGTGCTGACCCTGACCGTTGCGTTGCCAAACTATGCCGCGCTGGGTCTGCCGATTCTGGGTAGCGTGCTGGGTGAAACCTCTTCCACCTCGCTTTCCGTTGCCGTTTCCATCGCCTGCGGCTCCGTGCTGATGACACCGTTCTGCCTGCTGATCCTCGAACGCGAAAAAGCGCGTGCGGAAGGCGGTAATTCCGGTTCTACGCTCTCTATGCTGCCAGTACTGATGTGGCGTTCGATTAAAAAGCCAATCGTAATGGGCCCGCTGTTGGGGGTTATCCTTTCCGCCATTGGTATTAAAATGCCGGAGCTGGTGCTGGCGGCGATCAAACCGCTGGGTCTGTCTGCTACTGCGGCGGCGCTGTTCCTGACCGGTGTTATCCTCTCTGCGCGTAAACTGCAAATCAATACCGTGGTGATTACTTCCACCATCGCTAAGTTGCTGATTCAACCGGCTATTGCCTGGAGTATCGTGCTGATTTTCGGCCTGCATGGTTCCGTGGCTATCACTGCCATCCTGATGATTGCACTGTCCGCGGGCTTCTTCGGCGTGGTGTTCGGTAACCGCTTTGGCGTGCAGTCTCCAGATGCAGAAGCCGTGCTGCTGTTGAGCTCTGTACTGTGTATCCTGTCGCTGCCGCTGTTTATCTCGCTGACTTCAGGAATCTAAATCATGAGCACAACATTACGTCCACACGATCTTATCTGGCTGAACGCACGCGACGCGCTCGAGGATGTCACGGAATCCTGGGTGGATACCGTCTGGCATAGCGGTCTGCCGGTGGTCGTGCGGCGTGATGTTGATGCGCAGGGGCGTATTCCCGTGGGCGTCCGCGGGATGAAGCGCGACCAGCGCGCCGCCGGTTGGGTGAAAGCGGAGGCGGTCGTTCGCGTCTGCTCGCCGGAATCGCTGGTGGACCCGCAGACGCTGCTGCGTTCGCCCTTTATCTCTCAGCCGCCGCTTCAGGTGGCTTTATTATTGGCCCAGCAGTCGTGGCCGTGGACGTGGGGCATTACCGGGAGTACCGGCTATGCGCTGGCGACCGGGATCCCGGTGATCCATGCGGCAAGCGATCTGGATCTGCTGATCCGCGCGCCTCAGCCGCTCTCCCGACAAGCGCTGGAGAAGTGGCAGCAGCAGCTGACGGGCGAACTGTGCCGGGCAGATACTCAAGTGGATACTCCGCGCGGCGGCTTTGCCCTCAATGAATGGCTGCGTGATGGAAAAGCGCTGTTAAAAACCTCAAAGGGGCCGCAACTGGTGCGCGATCCGTGGGGCAGGGAGGAGTCATGAAAATTCTGTTTACCTTCCCGGGGCAGGGGACACAGCACGAAGGTATGCTGCAAAACCTTCCGGGGGCGGAGCTCGCTCAGGCGCGTGAAGTGCTGGGGGCCGAGGTGGATACGCTGGATAGCCCTGAAGCGTTGAAACATACCCGAGCCGTTCAACTGTCTCTGCTGATTGCCGGCGTTGCCTGGGCGCGTGAGCTTGAACGTCGTGGTGTCGCGCCTGATATCCTCAGTGGACTCTCCATTGGCGCGTACCCGGCGGCGGTGGTTGCCGGTGCGCTCGATTTTGCCGATGCGCTGACGCTGGTGGCGCTGCGCGGTGACTTAATGGAGCAAGCATACCCACATGGTTACGGCCTGACGGCGATTATGGGGCTAACGTTAAATCAGGTGGAAAGCCTGGTGGCAGGCAGCGAAACCTATATTGCCAACCTGAATGCCGAAACGCAGATTGTGATTGCGGGTACCGATGAAGCGATGGCGGAAGTGGCAAAACGCGCGATGGCCAAAGGGGCCAGTAAGGCTTCTCGTCTGGCGGTGAGCGTGCCGTCGCACTGTGAACTGCTGGCCGAGCCCGCGCACAAGCTGGTTGAAGCGTTTAGCCGCGTGATGCTTTCCCGTCCGCGCTATGCCTACCTGAGCGGCAGTACCGGACGCGTGCTGTGGCAGCCGGAGCGTATTGCTGATGACCTGGCGATGAATATGGCGCGCACGGTGCGTTGGCAGGAGGCGGTGATTTCCGCTAACGAACGTGAAGCGCGGCTGGCGATTGAAATGCCGCCCGGTGGCGTACTGACCTGCCTGACGCGTCAGGCCGCGTGGGAAGGGGAGTCTATTTCTCTGGAGCGCAGCGGCGTCGATGTTGCCGTGCATCTGGCGAAACGCCTTCGTGCGTGATGTGATTGCCTGATGGCGCTGCGCTTATCGGGCCTACGGCTCGCATCTGATGTAGGCCGGATAAGACGCGAAGCGTCGCCATCCGGCGATTCAGACGTTCTGGTTCAGCGTCCTGGCGTACATGCGTCTTTCGGCGGCCAGCGCTAACAGGCTTGGGTCGCGCTCGCGGTTGCGGGCAAAGACAATCGCGATAAGCTGCTGCATCTGATAGGGCTCAGCCAGTTTTTGCAGCTTCACGGTATTCTCATACATTTTCTTCATTCGCCCCGGCATTAAACAGAAACCCACCCCTGCCTGTACCAGACTGAGCATGGAGAAGATGTCGTTGACGCGGGTAACGATTTCAGGCTCAAACCCGGCGATATGAAATGCTTCCTGAAAACCGGCGTAGGTGGCAAATCCTTCCGCCAGCGAGACAAATTTCTCATTGCGATAGTGGCGCAGGTCCGCCTTCATGGTGGCGTCCAGCGTAGCTGACATCGGTGCGGCGAGGTAGATATCGTCGTGGAACAGGGGCAGCACTTCGAGGCTGTTGCGGTCGATTTCGCTTTCGGAAATGGAGATGAGGATGGCGTCCAGCACGCCGTCTTCCAGCATCTTCAGCAGCGCTTCGTTGGAGCCCATGGTGAGATCCAGCTCCAGATCCGGGCGGCGCAGCTTCATGCCCATAATCAGGTGCGGTACCGTCTCCAGCGTCAGTGAGTAGAGCGTGCCAACGCGTAAACGGCCCTGACCCACGCCTGCCGTTTTGCGCGCCTCTTCCAGCCCGCGTTCCATCAATTGGGTGACTTCCTGGCAGTACTCCAGCAATGTCCACGCTGCGGGCTGGGCGATAAGATTACGCCCTTTGTGAACGAACAGCGGGCAACGAACGTTCTCTTCCAGCGTGTGTAACGCCCGGTGAACGCTAACGCCGCTGATGTTCAGCGCCTCGGCGGTGCGGGCGATGTTACCCTTCTCCATAAAGGTCATGAAGATGCTCAGCTTGCGGAAGGTAATATCGTTGGTCGTCAGCTGATTCATCATCGTCTTCCCATCGTTAGTCGGCCAGCATCTGTTCGAGTTGTTCCTGCGCATCCAGCCAGGCCATTTCACACTCTTCCAGCCCGGATTTTGCATTCGCTTGCTGCTGCAAACAGGCAGTGAGTTCGGCTTTGCGACTTTGATCGTAGAGTTCGCTATCACCGAGTTTCTCTTCCGCCTGCGCCAACTGCGCCTGTAGTTTCTCCATCTCTTTTTCCAGACGGGTGATCTCTTTGCGCAGCGGCTGCGTCAGGGTGCGGAGTTCAGCTTCGCGACGCTTCTGATCCTTACGCGCCTGGGCGCTGTTCACGCTCTCCTTCGCCGGTTCGTCGCTCTGGTTTTCCTGTTTCTGCACATCGCTCAGCCACTGTTGATAATCTTCCAGATCGCCGTCAAACGGCTCGACTTTCTTGTCGTGCACCAGATAGAGGTCGTCGGTAGTGGAGCGAATCAGATGACGGTCGTGCGAGACCACGACCAGCGCGCCTTCGAAATCGATCAGCGCTTCGGTCAGCGCCTGACGCATATCCAAATCCAGGTGGTTAGTCGGTTCATCAAGCAGCAGCAGGTTCGGGCGCTGCCAGACGATCAATGCCAGCACCAGGCGCGCCTTTTCACCACCGGAGAAGCGGGCGGTCTGTTCGCTGACTTTATCGCCCTGAAAGCCGAATCCGCCGAGGTAGTCGCGCAGTTTCTGCTCCAGTTCCTGCGGCGCCATGCGCGCCAGGTGTTGGATGGGGGATTCATCGGCACGTAAAAACTCCAGCTGATGCTGCGCGAAGTAACCCAGTTTAATGCCTTTGGCGAGACCGATTTCACCGCTGATGGGGGCCAGTTCACCCGCCAGCAGCTTAATCAGGGTTGATTTACCCGCACCGTTACGACCGAGCAGGCCAATGCGTGAACCCGGCACCAGATTCAGTTTGATCGAATCGAGAATGACGCGATCGCCATAGCCAGCGCTGACCTTTTCCATCTTCAATAGCGGGTTTGGCAGGCTTTCCGGTTGACGGAAGCTGAAGTGGAACGGGTTGTCCACGTGCGCCGGGGCAATGAGCTCCATACGTTCCAGCATTTTGATACGGCTCTGCGCTTGCTTTGCTTTGGTTGCTTTAGCGCGGAAACGATCGATATAGCTTTGCAGGTGCGCCACACGCTCCTGCTGACTTTCGTACATCGCCTGTTGCTGCGCGAGGCGGGTGGCGCGCTGGATTTCAAACGCGCTGTAGTTGCCGGTGTACTCGAACATGGTTTGCTGTTCGATATGAATAATTTTGTCCACCACCGGGTCGAGGAAGTCGCGGTCATGGGAAATCAGAATCAGCGTGCCCTGATAGCTTTTCAGCCATCTTTCCAGCCAGATCACCGCGTCAAGATCGAGGTGGTTGGTCGGTTCATCAAGCAGCAGCAGGTCTGAACGGCAAATCAGCGCCTGCGCCAGGTTAAGACGCATACGCCAGCCGCCGGAAAAATCGCTGACCGGACGTTCAAGCTGTTCATTGGAGAAGCCGAGGCCATGCAGCAGGCTTGCCGCACGTGAGCGTATGGTCCAGGCGTCAATGGCATCCAGCTTGCCATGGACGGTGGCAATGGCGTGTCCATCGTTACGTTCGTTGGCATCGTTCAACTGCGCTTCCAGTTGACGATACTCGCGGTCGCCGTCAATCACGTACTCCAGCGCGGGCTGTGGCAACGCTGGCGTTTCCTGATTCACCCAGGCGAGTTGCCAGTTTCCCGGATAGGTAAATCCTCCGGCGTCAGCGCTGAGTTCATTTTTCAGCAATGCCAGCAGAGTAGATTTACCGCAGCCATTTTTGCCCACCAGACCAACTTTCTGCCCTGGATTAATGGTGGCCGTGGCATTGTCCAGCAAGACGCGCACGCCGCGACGAATTTGTAACGATGAGAAAACAATCATAAGGCGCCGTATGTTCAGACTATGTTAATTTATCATTATGATAATGTAATGTGTGGGCCGTTTGCCGCACTGAGGCGCCATGGTAGCCCAAAACGTCGAAAATAGACAAAAGACAAAACCGGGAGGGGGATGATGTTCCAGCCAGCGAAAGTGTTGCTGCTGTATGCCCATCCGGAATCTCAGGACTCGGTCGCGAACCGGGTTCTGCTTAAACCGGCCATGCAGCTCAGTAATGTGACCGTGCACGATCTTTACGCGCACTATCCTGATTTTTTCATCGACATTCCGCATGAGCAGGCGCTGTTGCGCGAGCATGATGTGATTGTTTTTCAGCATCCTCTCTACACCTATAGCTGCCCGGCGCTGTTAAAGGAGTGGCTTGACCGTGTACTGAGCCGCGGATTTGCCAGCGGTCCCGGAGGGAATCAACTGGCGGGAAAGTACTGGCGAAGTGTCATCACCACCGGTGAACCGGAAAGCGCGTACCGTTATGACGCGCTGAACCGTTATCCGATGAGCGATGTACTGCGCCCTTTTGAGCTAACGGCCGGTATGTGCCGCATGCACTGGATGAGCCCAATCATCGTTTACTGGGCAAGGCGGCAAACGAAGCAGGAGCTGGACAGCCATGCTAAAGCGTACGGTGACTGGCTGGCGAATCCGATTCCTGTGGGAGGCCGCTGATGGAAGGTTCTGATTTATTGACCGCGGGAGTGTTGTTCCTCTTCGCGGCGGTCGCTGCGGTGCCGCTGGCATCGCGGCTGGGTATTGGCCCGGTGTTAGGATACTTGCTGGCGGGGATCGCTATCGGCCCGTGGGGATTAGGATTCATTAGCGATGTAGATGAAATCCTGCACTTTTCCGAACTGGGCGTCGTCTTTTTGATGTTCATCATTGGGCTGGAACTTAACCCGGCCAAGTTATGGCAATTGCGGCGTTCAATTTTTGGCGTCGGTGCCGCGCAGGTGATGTTGAGCGCAGTGGTACTGGCTGGCTTGCTGATGCTGACCGCATTCTCCTGGCAAGCGGCAGTGGTCGGCGGCATTGGTCTGGCGATGTCATCGACCGCCATGGCGCTACAGTTGATGCGCGAAAAAGGCATGAACCGCAGCGAATCCGGGCAACTGGGTTTTTCGGTGCTGCTGTTCCAGGATTTGGCAGTGATCCCCGCACTGGCGCTGGTTCCACTGCTGGCGGGGTCTGCCGATGAACATTTTGACTGGATCAAAGTGGGCATGAAGGTGTTGGCTTTCGCCGGCATGTTGATTGGCGGACGCTATTTGCTGCGCCCTGTTTTCCGCTTCATTGCGGGTTCTGGCGTGCGGGAAGTGTTCACCGCCGCTACGCTGCTGCTGGTACTGGGTTCCGCGCTATTTATGGATGCGCTGGGATTGTCGATGGCGCTGGGAACGTTTATCGCGGGCGTGCTGCTGGCGGAAAGCGAATACCGCCATGAGTTGGAAACGGCAATCGATCCCTTTAAAGGCCTGTTGCTCGGACTGTTTTTTATCTCCGTCGGCATGTCGCTCAATCTCGGCGTGCTCTATACCCATATTCTGTGGGTAGCGGCGAGCGTAATCGTGCTGGTGGTCGTGAAGATGCTGGTGCTGTATGTGCTGGCACGACTGAACGGCATGAGAAGCTCTGAACGAATGCAGTTTGCCGGCGTGTTAAGCCAGGGCGGTGAATTCGCTTTCGTGCTGTTTTCAACGGCATCCTCGCAACGATTGTTTCAGGGCGATCAAATGGCGCTACTGCTGGTGACCGTCACGTTGTCGATGATGACCACGCCGCTGGTGATGAAGCTGATTGATAAATGGCTCTCCCGCCAGTTTAACGGCCCGGATGAAGAAGATGAAAAACCCTGGGTGGAGGATGATAAACCGCAGGTCATTGTCGTGGGGTTTGGACGCTTTGGTCAGGTTATTGGTCGCTTACTGATGGCCAATAAAATGCGTATTACCGTCCTGGAGCGAGATATCAGCGCTGTGAATCTGATGCGCAAATATGGCTATAAGGTCTATTACGGAGATGCCACCCAAGTGGATCTGTTGCGTTCTGCGGGGGCAGAGGCGGCGCAATCCATCGTCATTACCTGTAATGAACCCGAAGACACCATGAAACTGGTGGAGCTTTGCCAACAATACTTTCCGCATTTGCATATTCTTGCGCGAGCGCGCGGACGTGTAGAGGCGCATGAGTTATTACAGGCCGGGGTGACGCAGTTTTCCCGCGAAACGTTCTCCAGTGCGCTGGAGTTGGGGCGTAAAACGCTGGTCACGTTGGGGATGCATCCGCACCAGGCTCAGCGCGCTCAGTTGCATTTTCGGCGGCTCGATATGCGCATGTTGCGGGAATTGATTCCCATGCATACAGACACGGTACAAATCTCGCGAGCCAGGGAAGCCCGGCGTGAACTGGAGGAAATTTTCCAACGTGAGATGCAGCAAGAGCGGCGTCAGCTGGATGGCTGGGATGAATTTGAGTAGAGGTAATCATGGCAATTCGTAAACGTTTTATTGCAGGCGCAAAATGTCCGTCCTGCCAGGCGCAGGATACGCTGGCGATGTGGCGCGAAAATAATATCGATATTGTTGAGTGTGTTAAGTGCGGGCATCAGATGCGGGAAGCCGATAAAGAGGCGCGCGAACATGTTCGCAAAGAAGAGCAAGTGATCGGGATTTTTCATCCGGACTAGCGATATGGCGCAGCTTTTTTTAAGCTAGAGGGTACACGGGTGCAGAATTCCGCTACAATCTGCGCCACTATTCTTTCCATGCTCAGGAGATATCATGAAAGTAGCAAAGGACCTGGTGGTCAGCCTGGCCTATCAGGTACGTACAGAAGACGGTGTGTTGGTTGATGAGTCTCCGGTGAGTGCACCGCTGGACTACCTGCATGGTCACGGTTCCCTGATTTCTGGCCTGGAAACAGCGCTGGACGGTCATGAAGTTGGCGACAAATTCGACGTTGCTGTTGGCGCAAACGACGCTTACGGTCAGTACGACGAAAACCTGGTGCAGCGCGTTCCTAAAGACGTCTTCATGGGCGTTGACGAACTGCAGGTTGGCATGCGTTTCCTGGCTGAAACTGACCAGGGTCCAGTACCGGTAGAAATTACCGAAGTGGAAGACGACCACGTTGTGGTTGACGGTAACCACATGCTTGCTGGCCAGAACCTGAAATTCAACGTAGAAGTTGTAGCGATTCGTGAAGCGACCGAAGAAGAACTGGCTCATGGCCACGTTCACGGCGCGCACGGTCACGACCACGATCATGACCACGGTCACGATGGTTGCTGCGGTGGTCACGGCCACGACCATGGTCACGAGCACGGTGGCGAAGGCTGCTGCGGCGGTGGCGGTAAAGGTAACGGCGGCTGCGGTTGCCACTAATACCCTTCGTCTTTCAACCCACAGCGGTGTTGGCTGCGCTTTCAAATCCCGGTCACATAGTTATCTATGCTCCCGGGACTTCCTCAAGCTTGCCGCCTTGCTGTGATTTGAAATCCTTTGGGTATATGTGAGTAGGCCTGCTAAGCGTTCGCGCCATCGGGCACAAAAAAGCGGGATATCCCCGCTTTTTTTACGTCTTAATAATGCGGCGGTGGGGTCTCTTCGGACTGCGACGCGATGTGGGACGGCTGCGTGGCTTTCAGCTTCTCAGTCAGCAGACGCAGATGATCGCGTAGTTTAGCCATTTCCAGTTCATGCGCAGTTACCGTCACGTTGAGCTCTTCAATGGTGATTTCCTGAAATGCCAGGCGGCTTTCCAGCTCGGCCAGGCGAGTTTCCAATGTTGTATCCTGCATGATTCACCTCTTTCTTTTTTCTCCGGCAGATCGCGGACTGCGGCGAATTCTACTTAACTTTGCCTGTTTGCACAGCACTCAATCTTCGGCAACGAAACTAATTTAAACAAAAAGAGTCTGAAAAGTGGTGATAATAGGGCGTGCCTGTATGTTGATTTGTTCTGCAACGCTTTATAGTACATTTTTATGTTAGATAACCCTGGGGTGAGATGCCCCGGCCCTGGAGATATGGATGAAATCACTGTTTAAAGTAACGCTGCTGGCGACCACAATGGCTGTTGCTCTGCATGCCCCGATCACCTTCGCTGCTGATGCTGCGAAACCAGCCGCTACTGCTGACAGCAAAGCAGCATTCAAGAATGACGACCAAAAATCCGCTTACGCGCTGGGCGCGTCACTGGGTCGTTATATGGAAAACTCCCTGAAAGAGCAGGAAAAGCTGGGCATCAAACTGGATAAAGATCAGCTGATCGCTGGCGTTCAGGATGCGTTTGCTGACAAGAGCAAGCTCTCTGACCAGGAAATCGAACAAACTCTGCAGGCGTTTGAAGCGCGCGTGAAGAGCTCCGCTCAGGCGAAAATGGAAAAAGACGCGGCTGACAATGAAGCCAAAGGTAAAGTTTACCGCGAGAAATTTGCTAAAGAGAAAGGCGTTAAAACCTCTTCCACCGGCTTGATCTACAAAGTAGAGAAAGAAGGTACCGGCGCTGCGCCGAAAGACAGCGATACCGTGGTTGTAAACTACAAAGGTACGCTGATTGATGGTAAAGAGTTTGACAACTCCTACACCCGTGGCGAGCCGCTCTCTTTCCGTCTTGATGGTGTTATCCCTGGCTGGACTGAAGGTCTGAAAAACATCAAGAAAGGCGGTAAAATTCAGTTGGTTATCCCACCGGATCTGGCTTACGGCAAAACCGGCGTTCCGGGTATTCCGGCCAACTCTACGCTGGTCTTTGATGTTGAACTGTTAGACATCAAACCGGCACCGAAAGCCGAGGCACAGCCAGATGCTGCACCGGCCGATAAAGCTGCAGATAGCAGCAAAAAGTAAGCGAACAATAACCGCCGCCCACAGGGCGGCGGTTTTTTATTATCGACAGGATATAATTAATACTGGAAAGCGCCTTGTGCGCTGTATTACTTTAGATGCCCCTATAATAGTGATGAGCCTGCCCTGACAACATAACGACAGGCTCCTGAAAAGGAGTGCTTTTTTTCATGTCCAGGTCGCTTTTAACCAACGAAACCAGTGAGCTAGATTTACTGGATCAACGTCCTTTCGATCAAACTGACTTCGATATCCTTAAATCCTATGAAGCGGTAGTGGACGGGTTGGCGATGCTCATTGGTTCCCATTGTGAAATCGTATTGCACTCTTTGCAGGATTTGAAATGCTCGGCTATCCGCATTGCGAACGGTGAACACACGGGCCGTAAAATTGGTTCACCGATAACCGACCTTGCTTTGCGTATGCTGCATGATATGACGGGTGCGGATAGCAGCGTGTCGAAGTGTTACTTCACACGTGCGAAAAGCGGTGTCTTGATGAAGTCGGTGACGATTGCCATTCGTAACCGAGAGCATCGCGTGATTGGTCTGCTGTGCATCAACATGAACCTCGATGTGCCATTCTCGCAGATAATGAATACCTTTATCCCACCGGAAACCCCGGAAGTGGGCTCTGCCGTGAACTTTGCTTCTTCAGTCGAAGATCTGGTCACCCAGACGCTGGAATTCACGATCGAAGAAGTGAATGCCGATCGCAATGTATCCAACAATGCGAAAAACCGCCAGATTGTCCTGAATCTGTATGAGAAAGGTATCTTCGATATTAAAGATGCGATTAACCAGGTCGCCGATCGGCTGAATATCTCCAAGCACACGGTCTACCTCTATATTCGCCAGTTCAAAAGCGGCGATTTCCAGGGGCAAGACAAGTAATGCGCTTTACCATCATGGTGACGGGACCTGCTTATGGTACACAGCAGGCGAGTAGCGCGTTGCAATTTGCCCACGCGCTACTTAAGGAAGGGCATGAGTTAAGCAGCGTATTTTTCTATCGTGAAGGTGTGTATAACGCCAACTTCCTGACTTCGCCCGCCAGCGATGAGTATGATCTGGTACGAGCCTGGCAACAGCTGAACCAACAACATGGCGTGACGCTAAATATCTGCGTTGCAGCGGCGTTGCGCCGCGGCGTTGTTGATGAAGTTGAAGCAAAGCGGCTTGGGCTGGCAGGTGCTAATCTACAATCAGGTTTCAATCTCAGCGGGCTGGGTTCGCTGGCTGAGGCGTCCCTGACCTGCGATCGCGTGGTGCAGTTTTAATGAAACGGGTTGCTTTTGTCTTTTCTACCGTGCCGCACGGCAGCGCATCCGGCCGTGAAGGGTTAGATGCCTTACTGGCGACATCTGCGCTAACGGAAGGTCTCGGCGTGTTTTTTATCGGCGATGGCGTGTTCCAGATCCTCCAGGGTCAACAACCGGATGTCGTTCTGGCTCGCAACTATATCGCAACGTTTAAGCTGTTGGAGTTGTACGATATCGATCAATGTTGGCTTTGTGCCGCCTCATTACGTGAGCGGGGTCTTCAGCAGGGTGTTAATTTTGTGGTTGATGCCACGCCGTTGGAACCTGAAGATTTGCGCCGTGAGCTAGGTAATTATGATGTCATTTTAAGGTTTTGAGACTCTCATGCTGCACACACTACACCGCTCCGCGTGGCTTACTGATTTCTCCTCTCTTCTTCGCCTGATTGAAAAAGACGATGAGCTTTTACTGCTCCAGGATGGCGTGACTGCCGCAATAGAAGGAAGCCGTTTCCTTGAAAGTCTGCAAAATGCCTCCATTAAGGTCTCTGTACTGGAAGAAGACATTAAAGCTCGCGGGTTAGATGGTCAAATTTCAGACAGTGTCGTCAGGGTTAGCTATACTGACTTCGTCAGACTTACGGTGAAGCATCCCAACCAGATGTCCTGGTAATTGCGGGATCGTTGTATATTTCTTGACACCTTTTCGACACCGACCTAAAATTCTGCGTCCTCATATTGTATGAGGTCGTTTTATTACGTGTTTACGAAGCAAAAGCTAAAACCAGGAGCTATTTAATGGCAACAGTTAACCAGCTGGTACGCAAACCACGTGCACGCAAAGTTGCAAAAAGCAACGTGCCTGCGCTGGAAGCATGCCCGCAGAAACGTGGCGTATGTACTCGTGTATATACTACCACCCCTAAAAAACCGAACTCCGCACTGCGTAAAGTTTGCCGTGTTCGTCTGACTAACGGTTTTGAAGTGACTTCCTACATCGGTGGTGAAGGTCACAACCTGCAGGAGCACTCCGTGATCCTGATCCGTGGCGGTCGTGTAAAAGACCTCCCGGGTGTTCGTTACCACACCGTTCGTGGTGCGCTTGACTGCTCCGGCGTTAAAGACCGTAAGCAATCACGCTCCAAGTATGGCGTGAAACGTCCTAAGGCTTAATGGTTCTCCGTTAAGTAAGGCCAAACGTTTTATATTAATGTCAAACTAAACTCTTAGAGTTTTGGACAATCCTGAATTAACAACGGAGTATTTCCATGCCACGTCGTCGCGTCATTGGTCAGCGTAAAATTCTGCCGGATCCGAAGTTCGGATCAGAACTGCTGGCTAAATTTGTAAATATCCTGATGGTAGATGGTAAAAAATCTACTGCCGAAACTATCGTATACAGCGCGCTGGAGACCCTGGCTCAGCGTTCTGGTAAAAACGAACTGGAAGCTTTCGAAGTAGCTCTCGAAAACGTGCGCCCGACTGTCGAAGTTAAGTCTCGCCGCGTTGGTGGTTCTACTTATCAGGTACCAGTTGAAGTCCGTCCGGTCCGTCGTAATGCCCTGGCAATGCGTTGGATCGTTGAAGCTGCTCGTAAACGCGGTGATAAATCCATGGCTCTGCGCCTGGCGAACGAACTTTCTGATGCTGCAGAAAACAAAGGTACTGCAGTTAAGAAACGTGAAGACGTTCACCGTATGGCAGAAGCCAACAAGGCGTTCGCACACTACCGTTGGTAATCCCTTCGGAGTTTTAGTCACCAGGCGGGCGCTTCCAGTAAGCAGCCCGCTTTGGGCTACTTAAATTGAACGCCTAAAAGATAAACGAGGAATCAAATGGCTCGTACAACACCCATCGCGCGCTACCGTAACATCGGTATCAGTGCGCACATCGACGCCGGTAAAACCACTACTACCGAACGTATTCTGTTCTACACCGGTGTAAACCATAAAATCGGTGAAGTTCATGACGGCGCAGCCACCATGGACTGGATGGAGCAGGAGCAGGAGCGTGGTATTACTATCACCTCCGCAGCGACTACTGCATTCTGGTCTGGTATGGCTAAGCAGTATGAACCGCATCGCGTAAACATCATCGACACCCCGGGGCACGTTGACTTCACTATCGAAGTAGAACGTTCCATGCGTGTGCTTGATGGTGCAGTAATGGTTTACTGCGCAGTTGGTGGTGTTCAGCCTCAGTCTGAAACCGTATGGCGTCAGGCAAACAAATATAAAGTTCCGCGCATTGCGTTCGTTAACAAAATGGACCGTATGGGTGCGAACTTCCTGAAAGTTGTTGGTCAGATCAAAACCCGTCTGGGCGCGAACCCTGTTCCGCTGCAGCTGGCGATTGGCGCTGAAGAAGCGTTCACCGGTGTTGTTGACCTGGTGAAAATGAAAGCCATCAACTGGAACGAAGAAGATGCAGGCGTAACCTTCACTTATGAAGATATCCCGGCTGACATGCAGGAACTGGCTGACGAATGGCACCAGAACCTGATCGAGTCCGCAGCGGAAGCGTCAGAAGAGCTGATGGAGAAATACCTGGGTGGTGAAGAACTGACTGAAGAAGAGATCAAAAAAGCTCTGCGTCAGCGCGTTCTGAACAACGAAATCATCCTGGTAACCTGTGGTTCTGCATTTAAGAACAAAGGTGTTCAGGCGATGCTGGATGCGGTAATTGATTACCTGCCATCCCCAGTCGACGTACCTGCGATCAACGGTATTCTGGACGACGGTAAAGATACTCCGGCTGAGCGTCACGCTAGCGATGATGAGCCGTTTGCTGCTCTGGCATTCAAAATCGCTACCGACCCGTTCGTGGGTAACCTGACCTTCTTCCGTGTGTACTCTGGTGTGGTTAACTCCGGTGATACCATCCTGAACTCCGTGAAAACTGCACGTGAGCGTTTTGGCCGTATCGTTCAGATGCACGCCAACAAACGTGAAGAGATCAAAGAAGTTCGCGCGGGCGATATCGCTGCTGCAATCGGTCTGAAAGACGTGACCACTGGTGACACTCTGTGTGACCCGGATCACCCGATCATTCTGGAACGTATGGAATTCCCTGAGCCGGTAATCTCCATCGCGGTAGAACCGAAAACCAAAGCTGACCAGGAAAAAATGGGTCTGGCTCTGGGCCGTCTGGCTAAAGAAGACCCGTCTTTCCGCGTATGGACTGACGAAGAATCTAATCAGACTATTATCGCTGGTATGGGTGAGCTGCACCTCGACATCATCGTTGACCGTATGAAGCGTGAATTCAACGTTGAAGCGAACGTCGGTAAACCTCAGGTTGCTTACCGCGAAGCGATTCGCGCGAAAGTTACCGATATCGAAGGTAAACACGCTAAGCAGTCTGGTGGTCGCGGTCAGTACGGTCATGTTGTTATCGACATGTACCCGCTGGAGCCGGGTTCAAACCCGAAAGGCTACGAGTTCATCAACGACATCAAAGGTGGTGTAATTCCTGGCGAATACATCCCGGCCGTTGATAAAGGCATCCAGGAACAGCTGAAATCTGGCCCGCTGGCTGGTTACCCGGTTGTTGATCTGGGCGTGCGTCTGCACTTCGGTTCTTACCATGACGTTGACTCCTCTGAGCTGGCGTTTAAACTGGCCGCTTCTATCGCCTTCAAAGATGGCTTTA
Source organism: Citrobacter sp. C5_2 (assembly GCF_014596845.2). Taxonomy (NCBI): domain Bacteria; kingdom Pseudomonadati; phylum Pseudomonadota; class Gammaproteobacteria; order Enterobacterales; family Enterobacteriaceae; genus Citrobacter; species Citrobacter sp. C5_2. The sequence goes on from NZ_CP115032.1 coordinate 447,320, forward strand.
AGAAAGCGAAACCAGTTCTGCTTGAGCCTATCATGAAGGTTGAAGTAGAGACTCCGGAAGAGAACACCGGTGACGTTATCGGTGACTTGAGCCGCCGTCGTGGTATGCTTCGTGGTCAGGAATCCAACGTCACTGGCGTTGTTATCCATGCTGAAGTTCCGCTGTCTGAAATGTTCGGATATGCAACCCAGCTGCGTTCTCTGACCAAAGGCCGTGCTTCTTACTCCATGGAGTTCCTGAAGTACGACGATGCGCCGAACAACGTTGCTCAGGCCGTTATTGAAGCCCGTGGTAAATAAGCCACAGGATTAAAACCTAAGTCCCGTGCTCTCTCCATAGGGGAGAGCACTATAGTAAGGAATATAGCCGTGTCTAAAGAAAAATTTGAACGTACAAAACCGCACGTTAACGTCGGCACCATCGGCCACGTTGACCACGGTAAAACTACCCTGACCGCTGCAATCACCACCGTACTGGCTAAAACCTACGGCGGTGCTGCTCGTGCATTCGACCAGATCGATAACGCGCCGGAAGAAAAAGCTCGTGGTATCACCATCAACACTTCTCACGTTGAATATGACACCCCGACTCGCCACTACGCACACGTAGACTGCCCGGGCCACGCCGACTATGTTAAAAACATGATCACCGGTGCTGCGCAGATGGACGGCGCGATCCTGGTTGTTGCTGCGACTGACGGCCCGATGCCGCAGACTCGTGAGCACATCCTGCTGGGTCGTCAGGTAGGCGTTCCGTACATCATCGTGTTCCTGAACAAATGCGACATGGTTGATGACGAAGAGCTGCTGGAACTGGTAGAAATGGAAGTTCGTGAACTTCTGTCTCAGTACGATTTCCCGGGCGACGACACTCCGATCGTTCGTGGTTCTGCTCTGAAAGCGCTGGAAGGCGAAGCAGAGTGGGAAGCGAAAATCATCGAACTGGCTGGCTTCCTGGACTCTTACATCCCGGAACCAGAGCGTGCGATTGACAAGCCGTTCCTGCTGCCTATCGAAGACGTATTCTCCATCTCCGGTCGTGGTACCGTTGTTACCGGTCGTGTAGAACGCGGTATCATCAAAGTTGGTGAAGAAGTTGAAATCGTTGGTATCAAAGAGACTGCTAAGTCTACCTGTACTGGCGTTGAAATGTTCCGCAAACTGCTGGACGAAGGCCGTGCTGGTGAGAACGTTGGTGTTCTGCTGCGTGGTATCAAACGTGAAGAAATCGAACGTGGTCAGGTACTGGCTAAGCCGGGCTCTATCAAGCCGCACACCAAGTTCGAATCTGAAGTGTACATCCTGTCCAAAGACGAAGGCGGCCGTCATACTCCGTTCTTCAAAGGCTACCGTCCGCAGTTCTACTTCCGTACTACTGACGTGACTGGCACCATCGAACTGCCGGAAGGCGTAGAGATGGTAATGCCGGGCGACAACATCAAAATGGTTGTTACCCTGATCCACCCGATCGCGATGGACGACGGTCTGCGTTTCGCAATCCGTGAAGGCGGCCGTACTGTAGGTGCGGGCGTTGTTGCTAAAGTAATGAGCTAATATTACGTTTATTTAACGTAGTTAGTTTAAAAGCCCCGAATATATTTCGGGGCTTTTTTATTTGTGTTTATTTAAAGATTTCAGAAATATTAGTTAATCTCAATATATAAATAATTTATCTGGTAGGATAAGTTTGTTCATTTCTTAAAGCATTGCGATTTGTATTTTATTAATTGAACTTGTTTGTTGTTATATCTACCTTATGCGTTATTACATACATATGTAATAAATTGATGGATTTATAACAACAGGAATGTTTAATAATGCAATTAAATCTCGCAACAAAAGCCTTATTTTGTATGGGGCTGACATGTGCTGCCTTGCCAGCATTTGCCCTGGAAGCATGGAGCGGTCAGGAAGGCGGCAGTACGTATGAAGTGATTTTCGACAGCGGCGTGTATAGCAATGCGTGGTGGGTAGGTGCATCGGATTGTCCGGGAAACGCCGCGGGCGACGAAGCGAATAACCCATGGCGCTACGAGCGAGCAGCGACCGCTGATGAAATAACGAAATATGGTAATCCAACAACCTGCGATACGGGTGGCGGTACGGTAACTTACCCAGCATATGACAATAGTATCGCTTATAATGCTGGTGATATTGTTATTTATAATAATGCGACGTATAAAACGCCTGTCGCGCAAAGCGCTTATGGTTTTGCTCCTGGTCAGGAAAATCCATGGGAGGCTTATGCCGTTGTCACGCAATGGGCGTCCTCGACCGTCTATAATAAAGGCGATAAAGTTCAGAAAAATGGCCAGGAATATGAAGCCCTGTTTTATACCGTAGGGGATGATCCTTCTCTTCCAGCTAATCAAAACCCAACTGGCACAAATGGTCGTCCATGGAAACCACTGGGCGCTGTTGTCTCTTATACTCAGGACCAGTTGAATAAAGCTCCAGAATATAATTCCTCCACTGTATATGAAAGCGGCACGCTGATCCGCTATAACGGTGGTAATTACGTTTCGCAGTCCAAAGTACAGAAAGTCTCCCCATCTGATACCAATCCATGGCGCGTGTTTATCGACTGGACCGGCACCAAAGAAAAAGTAGGCACGCCGAAGTCACCATGGCCTGCGCATGTCTATGCCCCATATGTCGATTTTACCCTCAACTCACAGCCGGATCTGGCAAGCCTTGCGCAGAACCAGAATGTCACCCACTTCACCATGGCTTTCGTGGTCAGTAAAGATGCTGATACCTGCCTGCCGACATGGGGTACCGCATATAACGTTAACGACTACGCTCAGTACAGCAAAATTAAAGCGCTGCGTGAAGCAGGTGGCGACATCATGGTTTCCATTGGCGGAGCGAATAACTCCCCACTGGCAGCGTCTTGTAAGAATGTGAATGACCTGAAGCAGCATTATTACGATATCGTAGACAACCTGAATCTTAACGTGCTGGACTTCGATATTGAAGGCACCTGGGTTGCGGATCATGAATCCATAAACCGTCGTAATGAAGCGGTGAAGGCTGTTCAGGACACCTGGAAAGCAGAAGGTCGTAGCGTCGGAATTTGGTACACCTTGCCTATTCTGCCGACGGGCCTGACGGCTGAAGGTCTTTATGTACTTGAAGATGCGAAAGCCAAGGGCGTTGAACTGGCTGGTGTCAACGTCATGGCGATGGATTACGGTAACAGCATTTGCCAGTCTGATGGTACTGAAGGCCAAAACATTCATGGCAAGTGTGCGACATCCGCCATTGAAAACCTCCATAGCCAGATGAAGCAGATTTTCACTGACAAGAGCGATGCGGAAATTAACGCCATGATGGGTACGACGCCGATGATCGGTTACAACGACGTTCAGGGCGAAGTGTTTTATATGTCTGATGCGAAACTGGTGATGCAGGATGCCACTGATCGTGGTCTGGGCATGATTGGCATATGGTCTATGATGCGCGATCAGCCTGGCGTCGCCAGGCAGGTTTCCCCTGAGCACAGCGGTCTGACCGAACAGCAGGCTGCGAAATACGCCTTTAGCGAAGTTTTTGCACCGTTTACGAAAGCAGGAAGCGAATTGCCAGACGGTGTGATTTCTTTCACCGTCACAGCTGCGCCAGGTAACAGACATGCACAAATTAAACTGACGAAAGAAGCGTTTAATACCCGCAAGTTTGTTGTATATCAAAACTATAAAACAAACAAAAAGTATATGGGGCATTCAGAAAAAGGCCTCAGCTATTATGGGCACAACTGGTCTGCAGATAATGGTGAAAATACCGTTGCCGAATTCTATTACTACTCTACGCCGAAAGCGGGTGATACCGTAACATTAGTTGAAGATGACTATAGTAAAGAAACGGTATTACAAGAAGTTACAATTAGCAGCGATATGCTGAAGTAAGTCTGAATAGATATTTTAATATATGTTCAGATGTTGTTACCGCAAAGGGATGATTTTATCATCCCTTTTTTACAGAACCTCTAAAAATACAAAGTTATCGATTTTTTGTCGCCAGTTTTGTAGGGACAATAGCCATAATATTTGAGTAACTCTTACTGAACGAATCAAATATTAATAACTTTTAGATCTGCTTGTTGTGGTGACATATCAAGAAGAATAACGCCCGAAGACCGAATATCTGAGTAGCGTAAAAGGATGCTAATGCCTTAATTCTGTCGATTATGATTCTACTGTCATTTATGACAGGGACAATTGTTCTACTGGAAAAGCCAATGGTGGGTTTAGCCCGGCATGATCACAAGCAGTGATTTGGTATGGTTGAACTTTGGTCCTATTCAACACAACGATGGGGTTTTCAACGAATCTGGTAGTGGGTGATAAGATTATCGTTAGTGTTGAGTCAGGAAGTCTCGCTCTTTCTACCAATACCGTCGGTCCGATTCTGGTCGAATTGGTTGTTTAGAGGAGTAATTGCCTCCTGCTTCCACATAACCTGTGAAAAGTTCTGTCTGTTATAGCAATAAATCTATCAAAAATAGTGTAGTAACAACGGGCTGCCCGATTCTATTTATTGGAGAACGGCAACGCTTAATCTATAGCCGGCTGAATCGAATATACTGGGATATAGCCCAAATACCGAGGTTCTGCACTTTCTAGCTTTGGCGTACCGCCGTTATGAAGTAATCAACAGGAATAAGCATATATTCTGATCTAACATGTTGAAATTAATACTATCATTTCTTTACGGATGTGTCGGCGGCATTTTTAAGGTTTGATTTGTGTTGAGAACAATAATCATTTATCATAATGGTGTTCATGGTTGGGAGCATATATGTACATTTGTTTATGTAACGGCATCAGTGATAAAAAAATTCGTCAGGCGGTACGCCAGTTTCACCCACAGTCATTTCAGCAGTTACGCAAGTTTATTCCTGTTGGAAATCAATGTGGTAAATGTATTCGGGCCGCGCGCGAAGTGATGCAGGAAGAATTAATGCAAATGCCAGAATTTAAAGAGATCGCCTGAGTCACACTCTTTTTTTTGACATCCCGCTAGCCCCATCTACTCTCTAAGAGTGGAAGCGGAGGGACTATATAATGAAAGGTGATGTTAAGGTAATAAATTATCTCAATAAATTATTGGGAAACGAGCTTGTCGCCATCAACCAGTATTTTCTTCATGCGAGAATGTTCAAAAACTGGGGTTTCAAACGTCTGAATGACGTTGAATATCATGAATCTATCGACGAGATGAAACACGCCGATAAGTACATTGAGCGTATTCTCTTTCTTGAAGGTATTCCCAATCTCCAGGACCTGGGCAAACTTGGCATCGGTGAAGATGTTGAAGAGATGCTGCGTTCGGATCTGGCTCTTGAGCTGGAAGGTGCAAAAGACCTGCGTGAAGCAATCGCCTATGCCGACAGCGTATTTGATTACGTCAGCCGTGACATGATGATTGAAATTCTGGCGGATGAGGAAGGCCATATCGACTGGCTGGAGACCGAGCTGGATCTTATCGATAAACTGGGGATCCAGAATTATCTGCAGGCGCAAATTCGCGAAGAAGAGTAGAAGCAGAGTCGTTAATACAGGAAGGAGTTAATCCTTCCTGTTGAGTTCACCAACTTATCCAACAAAAGTAACCCCACCCACTTACGGCCAGTGCCGGGCCGAAAGGAATCAGCGCACCGCGACGTCCTTTTTTTGCCCATAACAGAAGACCATACATAATCCCTGTGATTGAAGCTGCGTAAAGGATCATTGGTATACTTTGCCAACCGCTCCAGGCCCCGGCAGCGGCCAGCATTTTGAAGTCCCCGTAGCCGATCCCCTCTTTATGCCATAACAACCTGACTAACCAGTAGATCAACCACAAAATCATATATCCCGCAACGGCTCCAATGATGGCGTCTTTGCCGGGTATAACACCGAAACTGGCGTTGAATAACAGCCCGAGCCACAGCAATGGCAGCGTGAGTTTGTCAGGCAGAAGATAATGCTGCAGGTCGATTACGCTGAGTGCGAGCGCAAACCAAAAATAGATAAAGAGCGCCAGCGCCAGCAGGATTTCGTTGGGGTGCAGGGCGTAACAGAAAACGGCCATAACAGCACAGAGCGCTTCGAGCAAAGGATAGCGTTTCGAGACAGGAAGACCACAATGACGACACTTCCCCTTCAGACATAGCCAACTCAGTAGGGGAATGTTGTCATACCACGCCAGCGGGGTTTGGCAGTGGCAGCAATGCGAACCAGGCAGCCATAAATTAAAAGGGGAGAGCGCTCCGTCTGCGGGGGTGGGGGGGAGCACCATCAGAGGCAGGCGCCAGGTGAGCATTCCCATGGTGCTGCCCGCCAGTAGTCCAACGACAAGGAACAATATTGCTAATCCGTTATCCATTTTTTTTCGCTCCAATCGTCAGTCGTGTCAGCGTAATACTGTCGGCATCGTCTTTACTGGCGTGAAACTCAAGCGCCACGATGTGCAGACCATATTCGCTCTGTAACACTGCCAACCAGCGTACGAAGGTGTCCATCTTGATGGTGGCGGCGCTGATATTGAGTCCACCACCGTGAGCCGGCTGGAGTGTTGCGTTAAGTCCCGATTTTTTAAGACTGCGCTTCACCAGCGTTTCCAGGGAGTCCGATTGCGTCCGCTGTGGAAGAAGACCGGCTGCTGAAGCCTGTTTGTGAAGCCACTGTATGTCGAGCTGTAACTTTTCGTCCCGGGATTGCATTGTATCGATAGCCTGACCTAAAGGCTGCCAGGCGCCAAACCAAAAAATGGCCAACAGGCAGCATCCGAACAACGTTATAAAGATGCGTTGCTCATGCGTATTTTTATGATGAAACCAGATCTGAGCACGTTTAATCATTTCGAAGTGTCCACATTCCCTGTTCATGTTTTTCGACTTTTAATGGCAAGCCATAGATGCGCGCTTTGATGAATGCCTGTACCTGGCTTTCATCACTGGCGTAGATGAAAAGCTGCAAAGATTTACTCGCCGGATCATAGTTAAGTCCTTCCAGCGCCAATCCCGGGAATGCTGACAGCTTTGACTGCAACTGCTGCAAGAACAAATAGGGGGCAGGGATATGTTGTTGTAACTGTTTCGGCAGATAGGTTCGCAAATTGCTACTGTGTCTGTTCTCAGGAATGTATCGCTGCCACTGCTGTACCAGATCCTGACTGAGCTGCTTCTCCAGGCTATGGAGTTGCCAGTAGGTAATAGAGCGGGTAAGCAGTGCGACACCCGCAGCCAGCATGATGCTGAATAGCGCGACGCGCTTCAGGAGCGCGGTCCTGGGCGAGCGTGGAGAAGGGGCGCGAATCTTATCGTGTAGAAGATTAGGTACATTGCCGTTTGGGTAGAGAGTCAGAATATGGCGTTCAGGTTGACTCTCTGTACCGGAACAGGCCAGTGGTAACGAACCGTAGTTTACCAACTGCGGAGGGCCGAAATGCGTAAGCAGGTGGGTAAGCCACGCCTCCGTCAGGCAGGAGAGATAATTTTCCTGTGTTCTGAGCAACCACCGATCGCCCTCTCTTAATACCGTCCAGCCATTGTCGCATGCCGGCAGGCAACAGGCGTCAAACGTGACACATGCAGTGTTAATACCTGCATCGGCAAGGGTTCGGAGCTGAGACTCAAGCCAGTCGGCATCAATGCCTGCAACAGTGAGACGAGACCCCTGACGGGACAGTAATGTCCAGTGCAATGAGGGCGCCCCTTCGTCGAGCGTTTCATCAGCGAGCCAGTGAAGCTTTTGGTCAGTCAGTTCATACTCTTCATCCGGTATGACGATTGTTTTACATGTCGCCATACTGGCGGAAAGAAGCAGATGTGCGGACTGCGCCGCTGGAAGTGTACCAAGCTCCGCTAACTGTTCCATGGACAGATGCTGGATTTCATCTCCGCCACCTTCAGTATATTCCACCCATTCCACGGGGGCTGACGGCTGTTTTTGCAGGCGGATAAGCAGTTTTGGTGAGGACACTGAAACTGCTTTACTCTTCGCTACTGCCATCCGTAAGTTGGCGTAAATAGATTTTAATTGTTTTATTTTTTTCATCATAAAAGAAAAATGTGCGCATACCGGAAGTAAGGTCACCCTCGTGGGCTGTAGATGTGGTCAAAAAAAAGGTGCTATTGGCGGTTAACTGTTTTTTAAGCGAATCCGTCAGGGGTTTGGCGGCGCTGTAATCTTGTTGTGCCTGATAGAGAAAGGCATCTACCGTTTTCCAGCCACCCTCAGGGCGTTTCTTCAGTAGTGTTTTTGCATCTGAGTCACTGAGGTTATTGAGAAATAGCGCAGCTAATAGAGGGGCCTGCTGCTCAGTAAGAGTATTAATATTTATGGCGAGTTCATTGCTGAATGTCGCGCAGATAAAAGGGGATAATTTTTGATAAATAGCGTCGGTCATTCCTTTGAGCTTGCGTATTTCGGCAGGTAAAAAGATCATCTGTCCTGCTGTAAGAAAACCCGGTTGGCTGGACTTGTAATACTCATCTTCAGCGCCTTTGACACGGTGCGTCACGTCAGCATCAATGTAATCTGCGCCGGATTGAGCGATCTCGTCTGCGCGATACTTTTCCACGCCGATTTTTTCCAACAGGGCTGCGAACACCTCGATTTTATAGGGCAGAGTGGTCATCGGGTCCGTCGGCACATCTGCTAATGCGTTCAGATTGAAGCAATGTTGTAGATCGCTGGTTTGCCAGCTTACCGTTGTGTTGTCGCGAAGTTCTGCAAACTGGGGGAGCTCATCAAATTGGCTAAGCTTATCCTTGGCATTCTGCAACGTTTGTGCAGTGGCTTGCGCTTCGGCATACAGCAGCGCATATTTCCCCTGGATACTGTCATTTGTGCGTCGGCTGCGCTGCAACTGAGTCTGAAAGCTGATCGTCATTTCTGATGCCAGCGCGGCCATCAGCGCCAGAATCATCAACACGATCAGTAACGCCGATCCCCTTTGATTACTCATTTAGCTGTCCCTGTAGCCGCCCCTGAAGTCGGGCTGGATTTCTGTTTCTCCGGGAACCAGCCGGGCAGAATAAAAAGACGAGTAAGAATCTCTCCGTTTTCACGCTCCAGCGTTATTTTAGCCGTTGTGGATGCACTGTCGCCCTCAGCGAGAGCCATTGTTGCGGACAGATGAGCGATGTCGGAGAGTAACGCTTGTGGCGGTGCCTCCTTTTTGCCATCGGGCGAGCGTCTCATCGCGCGGTATAACGTGCCGTTGTCCACATACCAGTGGACGGTAGTGAGAATGAAAGCGGCCTCGAAAGGCATGGCTGGGTCTCGTGTCTGGGTAGTGAAAATTGCGCCATCTTTTTCGCTGAAAAAAGGCTGATTCGTCTGACGGTTTTTTCGCGGAACGTACTGCATCAAATCGTTTTCAAACAGCAGCATCGTATGCTGAATAGCATCAAAATTATCGGCTGTCTTTTTCGCACGCTGATGCTGCTCTGAGGCCTGGGAAAAAACCATTGAGGCCAAAAAACTGAGCGTCGAGAAAATGGCAATTGCCAGCATCACTTCCAGTAACGTGAAGCCCCGCGGCATCTTACTCATTTTTTGTCTCCGTTTTCTGGCGTCCAGGAGTACAGATTAAGCGTCCGTCCGCTGGCGGAGGTTACGCTGGCTTGCTTTTGATTAATGGCTGACTGGTTTTGCAGGCTACCCGACAACTGCCAGGAGAAAGTCTCGTTCAGCAGTATTGTCTGACCTTTTCCCGAGGTGGTCTGGTCGTTAATGGTTCCAATCAAGGCGTTGTCCGCAGCCCAGAGTGCCAGAGTTTCTTGCTTCAGCGTGTCGAGAGCAGAGAGTTGCCATTGCATACTGCTAATCAGCCCTATGACAGCGGTCGCAAATATTGCCATTGCCAGCAATACCTCAAGCAGGAGCATTCCGCTTTGTTGCTTCATTGCGCATCCTCAAGGCGAGTGATATCCAGCGGTAGCGATCCGTCACACCGCAGAGTCACGAATTTTGCACCGTCTTCATCTCTGAACATCACGGTAAAAGGCGTCAGTTGACCATCGGGTAAGATCATAATTTGTGGATTTGCATTTTCTGCTGAAGGCGTTACTTCAGGTTTCGCTGGCGCAGCCCAGTCACCGTAAAGCGGTAAACTGTCGCTGTCGGCCAGTTCTTGCCAGTTCCATTTGTGGGTTGAATCCTTTTGCGGCAGGTAAAAAGTCCAGCCTTCAGTGGTCAACCGCAAACCGACCACATGCTTTTCCAGCAACGCCAGGTCTGACGCGTATTTCACCGTCTGCCTGAAGGTGTCGATCCGCTGTAGTAGCTTTCCGCCTGATCCCAGCCGGTCACTTTGCATGGCGATAATGCCCGTAGCTGAGATGGCGATAATGACCACAACCAGCATCACTTCCAGCAACGTGAATCCTTTCTGATGCGTCATGTTTATTGCGATTTTTTGTTATTATCCCAGTTGTTAATGTCATCCGCCGTTCCAGCTTCTCCATCTGGCCCTACGGAGCTGATATCAATAGCGCCATGTTCGCCGGGGCTTATCAGGATATAGTCGTTCCCCCAGGGGTCTGCAGGCAGACGTCGGATATAACCGTCAGTATTGTAATTCTCGGCCTTGGGAGAGAGCTCCGGCGCGGTGATGAGTGCTTCCAGACCTTGTTCCGTCGTGGGGTAGCGATGGTTGTCCAGCTTGTACATGTCCAGCGCATTTTCGAGCGCGACAATGTCGCTGACCGCCTTTTGTCTGTCCGCGCGATCTTTGTTGCCCATCAGATTCGGCACGACCAGGCTTGCCAGAACCCCCAAAATCACAATGACCACCATCAATTCCATGAGGGTAAAGCCACGCTCTGTGGCTCGTGTCTGTTGTTCCATAACCTTTCCTTAGTTCATTAATGAGTTAAGTTGTAAAATTGGCTGCATAACCGAAACGACAATGAACAAAACGATCATCGCCATCACAACGATCAACGCAGGTTCAAAAATTGCCAGCGTCAGTGCGATGCGGTTTTGTAGCTGGATTTCCTGATTTTCTGTTGCCCGCTGCATGAGTTCTCCAAGCTGACCGCTTTTTTCCCCGGAGGCGATCATGTAGAGCATCATCGCGGGAAAAATCTTCGTCTTCTCCAGCGACTGGCTAACGCTGTTGCCCTGGCGAACGCTCTCAGCCGCCTCACCCAGACGCTGGCGTATTTCCTGATTACTCACCCCCTCAGCGGAAAGCGACATAGCTTGTAAAAGAGGAACGCCGCTGCTGTTAAGAATGCTCAGGGCGCGTAAGTAGCGAGCGCTATTGATGGCGCATACTAAAGGCGACGTTAAGCGAAATTGAATTAACCAACGGTGAAATCGATGCCGGTTTCCCTTTTGTTTAAGCCAGAAAGAAAACAGGCATCCACCGCCAATGAGGGTGAGCAGGATCCAAGGGCCATATGCCGACAAAAAATTGCTGATCGCGAGCAGGATCCGAGTGGTGAGCGGCAATGCGTGTTTGAGGTGGATAAACTGCGCTGCGACTTTAGGCACCACGGTGGTGAGCAAAATAATAACCACCAGAATAGCGACCGTAGTGAGCAGGGAAGGATAGATTAAAGCCTGCGTAAGCTTGCTGCGCATTCGCTGGCGCGCTTCGTTAAAATCCGCCAGTCTTTCCAGAACCGCGCCTAACTGACCCACCGTTTCGCCCGCTTTAACGAGCGTACAAAAGACGGCATCAAACAGGCGGGGATACGCCTGCATCGCAGTTGACAGTGATTGTCCTTCAAGAATGGACTGCCGAAGAGTCGTAATCACATCGGCAAGTTTCTTATTTTCTTTTTGTTGCCGAACCACGTCGAGGGCTTCATCCAGCGGTAATGCTGCGGCGATTAGCGTTGCAATCTGACGCGTAAAAAGCGTTAATTCACTGTGACTGACTCGTGCAGGGAGGGTCTTCAGGGGGAGCCCGCGTCGTTGGGGTTTTATCGTTTGCGGCAATAGGGCCTGGCTACGCAGTTGCGCCACCATGTCCCGTTCGCTTGCGGCCTCGCTAACGCCCGTAATACGATTTCCCTTCACATCTGTTGCGGTCCAGCAATATTTCATTCAGGCTGCTCCGTCGGTGTTTGCCCTTCCGATGTCACTCTTAGCACCTCCTCCAGCGATGTAATGCCTTCTGCGGCGACGCGGAGACCGTTTGCCAGCAAACTACGATGGTGACGACGCTGAATTTGCTCCAGATGCTGTTCGTTGGTCTCTGTGTGAATGGCTTCGCGCAGTTCAGGCGTAACAAGTAACAGCTCGTGAATTGCCAGTCGCCCCTGATAGCCGCTATGCCTGCATGCCTCGCAGCCCCCGGCATGCCAGACCTGAGAGGTATTGATCCCTTGAGCCAGCAGGAGTTGCTGTTGCTGGTGGGTGGCGGGGCGCGGTATTTTGCAGTGGTTACACAGTCGTCTTACCAGACGCTGGGCAATAACCCCGACAAGTGATGAAGAAAGCAGAAACGATTCCACCCCCATATCCCGCAATCGTGTTACGGCACCGCTGGCGCTGTTTGTATGGAGTGTCGAAAGAACCAGATGTCCGGTCAACGACGCCTGAACAGCAATCTGCGCTGTTTCGGCGTCGCGAATTTCACCTACCATTACGACATCAGGATCCTGACGTAAAATGGCGCGTAGCCCACGGGCAAAAGACATATCTACGCGACTATTGACCTGTGTTTGACCTATCCCTTCCAGTTCATATTCAATCGGATCTTCAACGGTGAGGACGTTACGCTCCGGGCTATTCAGTGCGGAAAGGATGGCGTATAGCGTGGTACTTTTTCCTGAACCCGTTGGGCCGGTGACCAGAATAATGCCGTGGGGGAGGGCAATCAGATCTTTCAGGCTGCATGTGTCTTCTGCTGACATATCCAGCTTATCGATTGATAACCGCAGGCTGGTTTTATCCAGCAGACGCAAAACGACACGTTCGCCATGCTGTGAGGGGAGCGTAGAGACACGCACATCCACATTCCGCTGGCCTATTTTTAACGTTATGCGGCCATCCTGTGGGAGGCGCTTTTCGGCAATATCCAGCTTGGCCATCACTTTGATACGTGAGATCAGCAGGGCCGCCAGCTTTTTATTAGGCTGAACCACTGGACGCAGAACGCCATCGACGCGAAAGCGGATCCCCATCGTTTTCTCAAATACTTCGATATGAATATCGGATGCATGTTCCTTGATTGCTTCACTGAGTACGGCATTAATTAGTCGTATGACCGGCGCATCGGATTGTTCGTTAAGCAGATCTTCATTGGACTGGATCTCCTCAGAAAGAATGTTGAGATCATCAAGGTTATTCATATCTTCTGCGATCAACTGGGCAGTGCCGCTGTTCTGTTGATACAGGTGCTCGAGTTTTTCCTCAAACTGTTGCGCAGAGAGCCGGGTAAACCGGCTACATTCAGGCGCTGTTGCGGCTACGTTCAGCATAGATTCAAGCGAGGTATTTTCAGCATAAATCAGCTCTTCCTGCTGTACGGCAATACCGTACCGCTGTGCTTTTTTCCACGTAAAGGCTGTCATTTTGCACTGCCGTTATGGAACGGATTTTTGCTGTTTGACTTAGCTGGTGTGGCCACAGAGGAGTCAAATGCGTGGTCATCTAATGATTCAATGGCATCGACATCAATCAGGCTACCGTTTTGCTTGCTACTCCTGTTTTGTTGCATCTCCTTGAAGCCAGTATATTTATCCCTCGAAAGCGAATGGTAGACTTCATCATCTCTGATGATGGTTGGTCGGATGAACACCATCAAGTTGCGTTTATTTTTTTCATTTGAGGTATAGCGAAAAAGTTGCCCAATGAGGGGGATATCACCCAGTAAGGGAACTTTCGAAACCTCTTGTTTACTTGAGTCATCCATCAATCCGCCCAATACCACGGTTTCACCGCTTTTTACCAGGACGGCGTTTTGAATAGTACGGGTATTAAATGTAGGGCCGAGAGTGGATGAGGTTGCCGTAGAATCGACACTGGACACCTCTTGCTCAATTTCCATTAATACGGAATCGCCTTCATTGATTTGCGGCGTAACTTTTAGCTTAGTGCCGACTGTCTTACGTTCGACGGTGCTGTAAATATTATCGCCCGAGGTGGTTTGCGACCCGGAAAGCACCGGAACGTCTTGCCCGGCGTTGAAAGATGCCTCTTTGTTATCGAGTGTCACGATACTCGGAGTAGAAAGAATATCATTCTTGCTATTGCTACTCAGCGCGGTAAGGAGAACCCCCCAGTCGCCGTTGAAGAATCCTGCGGCAAGACCGTTGAAGTTACTGAACAAATCATATGCAGGGTTATCGCTGGTGGTACCGCCCTGTCTCTTGAATTCTTGAACCCCTTGTGCGGCATTGAAAATGGGAAGATTGGTCTTGGTAAACTGCTGCACGCCGACGTTTTTATTGGCCCACTGGACTCCAAGATTAATGCCTTTACCATCCTGAACTTCCACGATGATAGCTTCGACCAGAACCTGGGCGCGGCGAATGTCCAGTTTGGCGATGACATCTTCTAACTGCTGGAGAATACTTTGGTCTGCGGTAATAACCAGCGAGTTGGTTTGTTCATCTGCCGTGATGGATATATCGTTATTGCTGCTGGCAGATGATTTTGAAGCACTGCTTTTTTCATCCTTCATCTTTTGCGTGACGCCGGTTAAAACTTCAACCAGTTTATCTGCTTTGGCATATTTCAAATACCAGACACGGGTGTTGCCCTCACCTTGATCTTGCGTATCCAGCCGGGAAATAAGTTGTGCCATGCGCGCCCGGGCACGATCGGAACCGCTGACAATTAACGCATTACTACGTTTATCTGCAACGATGCGCGTCTGAAGTGTGGCCGGTTTAGCCTCTTTGCCATTTTCTCGCGCCAGGTCATTGAGGACGTCGGCCAGGTCGGTCGCTGAGGCATACTTCAGTGTGAAAACCTGTTCTTTGGCATCACCCATCACATCGACACGTTTAACCACCTCCAACAGACGATTGACGGTTGAGGCTTTGCCGGTGATGATCAATGCATTTGATGGTTCGTAATGCACAACATTACCGACCTTACCGCCATCAAGCATTTGTCGAAGCAAGGGGGACAATACGCGAGCAGGAACGTTTTCCAGTGACACAATACGCGTCACCAGTTCATCTCCTTTGCCGGGTTTCGTCCCGCTAATGAGTCTTCCTGGCATTGTTTTGACTTGCTCTGAACGCACTACCTTAAGTAACCCATTATCAAGAGTAATAATTGAGAAACCGTAGAGATCCAGTACGCTCAGGAAAAACTGATAATATTCATCCTCATTGAAGGTATCATTGCTTCTGACGGATATTGAAGCCTTAACATCGGGATCAATCAGAATGGTTTTACCCATATTTTGGCCGACAATATTGACAAATGTCTGAATGTCCGCATTGTCAAAGTTAGCGGTATAATCGACTGCGAATGCAGTGCGGCAGGAGGCTGCGAGTAAAAGTATCAACGACCAACTTTTCAGTCGCCGATGTAAAACAGTTCTCTCCATTTAGTCTTCCTTTCCATCCTGGAATTGTTGAACTGAAACATTAATTAACCGTGGCGAAGCATTACGTAAGACGGTGAACTGAGCCATTTTAAGGTGCTTAAGCGCATTTTGTGCTTTGCCTAAATTTGCCTGTTGAGTCAACTTGATATTATTTAGCTGAATGGCTATATCCCCAGGTTCGAGGGAAGAATGCTTAAAAAACTGAACCTGCTTTCGTGGCAGAAGGCGTAAACCACGTAAAGTGTTCTTATCCACTACAGGACTGGCATCAATGTAATCAGCCAGCGTTACCGCTTGTTGCTCTTGCTGGGATGCTACCGCCCCCTGAGGCCTGGACGGTTGTGCCAGTTCAGCAAGCAATGTCAGTTGCAGTGTTTGCTCACCAGAAGAAAACATTATCTGATTCTTTGTAATACCCGTAACACGTATTTTGCTGGAGGACTTCAGATAATCATTAATGGCATAAACATTTTGCTCACCATTTTCCTGCAAGATTGCGCGGGAAATGGATTTATTTGAACTATGAATAATTCCGCTGACAACGACCCCGGACAGTAATGCCTCTTGCGCATGCGATTGTTGATGGGGGGAAACATTCATATCTGCATCTAAGGGCACGGATGATAAATGCAATTTTTGTTTTCTGTTTGAGATATTCTCCTGATGAATTTGACTTGATGCTGTCCGCAATGTTTTGTTTTCAAACCACTGTTCATATCCTTTATGTATACAAGCAAAAATACATATAACGCTTGCAAATATCACTATGAGGTAGGCGCCATGATAAAATAGCGTGCTTTTGAATACGTGGCGGATAGTTTTCATAAAATTATGATTAAGAATAACTAACAAGTTAATCTGTTTCTTGTTAATGATAACGATAATATATTTATCCTGCTGCCAGGCGACAAGCGTTTTGGCTCCCACGTTCCTACTTTAGGAAATAATTAATTTTATGGAAAATATGAATGTTCATGGATGAGTTCATTTCTGTTTTGACCTCCCGCCAGCAACTGTTGCGGGATAATATCCTTTCCGCGTTTTTGAACGAACAATGGCTGGTATTACATGGGGCAAAAGGCACCGGAAAAAGCACGCTTGCACGCAGTGTAGAAGCGTTATGGCCACATCGGGTACTAACTCTGGCACCTGTAAATAGAAAAGGTTATAGGTGGGAATGGCAGGTTATCGCAGATACGCAAAAGGTGGGATGTTTAACCGGACGGTCATTTTCTGGCGAGACGATCTGGAGCGAATTACTTGGTCTGATAACAGTTAAGGCATGCGATAAGCCTCTGTTTATTTTGGAAGACGGACATCAGGTCACCACCGGTATTACTGCAACGGTTAAGGCGTTTATCGCCATAATGCCGAAGGCCCGGCTGTTAGTAACCGGTAGATACAGTCTGAGACAGCAGCGCCAGTTACGTACGATGCATCCGCTCTGGTTCGACGTACCCATCCCGGATATTGAGGATTACCGTAGGGTAATCGCACCCTGTATCGAAACGGAACAGGAGGGCCAAGATGCTCTTCCTGAGACATTTATCCGACATATCATGAAACGTTGCCGCGGTAATCTGCATCTGGCGGCGCGTGTTGGGTGGAATCTTACGCGTAATAAAATGAAACAGGGTGAACAACAAACCATCATCACGCCGCTTCAGCAACGTGAAGCGCTGCGTTGTCTGCCTGCGCCTCGTCGAACCGGGGGGACGTGTCTGGCAGTGGTTGTCGTCGCGGCACTATGTGGTAGCGCTGGCTGGCACTTCAGTCCATTGCTTGACAGATGGTTGCCGCCCATAGCCAGCATATGGCCTGCAGGACAGCCATCGGCTGCATCACTTTCTTCCACAACGCTGACGTCAACGATTATGTCAACTAATGAGTCGCTCGCGCGGCTTTACAGCGTCTGGGGATATGAGGTCAATAAAGGGGAAGCATGGTGCGATCAGGCGTACCGGGCGGGTTTGGTTTGCCTGTCGGGCACTGATACGCTGGAATCGCTTCTGGCCCAGCAACTCCCCTGGATAGCAACGCTAAAGGTAGATAATAGCCTTATACCTGTTGTCGTGATTGGAGAAAGCAAGCAGACCATCACTGCCCAGTCGGGCGCTGGTACATGGATTATGGATAAAGCCTGGTTCAGTGAAGTGTGGCAAGGGAATTACACGCTAATGTGGAAACCTTCACCAGACGGTAATGTGAGCATCATGAAGAAAAGCAGCGTCGACGACATTCTCTGGCTGGATATGATGCTGAGTCGCGTGTTGAATGTTGAGGCTGAGAGCACGGGAGAGTGGAGCCCTCTTTTATCGGAAAAAGTCCGCCAGTTTCAAATGCAAAATAAGATTAAGGCTGACGGTATGGTAGGGCGGCTTACTCTTATTCGTCTATGGCAGGCGCTGGATGAAAGCCCAAAACTGATGCATGACGGAGGGAAAGTATGAAAACGGATCATGAATATTATTGTAGCGAAAACCTGCGTTTTGACCGTCCAGATATGCCGCTTACGTTATGGCGGTGCGCGCGTATCGCGCTTTCATGGCTGGGGTTGAGCATTGGCATGGTAATCATAGGCTACTATACGCATAGCGCGTTTATTCAGCATACCGCGACGCCGGCCGTGCCGCCGAGCTTTCGTCTGTCTGACGCGCACTATATATATAAGCAGCAGCCGCTGCCGGAACCGGAAGAGACCGTTGAAGAAGAAGGCGCGGATGATATGCGCAGCGAAGAACCGTCAGCGCCTGACGAGCCTGTTCAAAACGGGGATCTCAAAGCGCGAGTGAAGCAGGCCATAGCGGAAATTGACCAGCAATAACGTCGTTCTGCGAAAGGTTGGTTATTATCGATACAACTCCACTTGCATTAAGCCCGCAGATACGTATAATGCGCGGGCTTGTCTTAATTGACGGCTGGTTCGATATGAGCCACTGATAGTCGATTTGACTATCTGACAATGTTCCCAATCGGGGAACTCTGTAAGAACGGTTACACTCTCCCATCAATCGTAATGGGTTTGAGGAGTAACTATTTCGTCTATAAAATAATTGGAGCTCTGGTCTCATGCAGAACCAAAGAATCCGTATCCGTTTGAAAGCGTTTGATCATCGTCTGATCGATCAATCAACCGCGGAAATCGTCGAGACTGCCAAGCGCACTGGTGCGCAGGTTCGTGGTCCGATCCCGCTGCCGACCCGCAAAGAGCGTTTCACCGTTCTGATCTCTCCGCACGTTAACAAAGACGCGCGTGATCAGTACGAGATCCGTACTCACAAGCGTCTGGTTGACATCGTTGAGCCAACTGAAAAAACCGTTGATGCTCTGATGCGTCTGGACCTGGCTGCCGGTGTAGACGTGCAGATCAGCCTGGGTTAATCAGGTCATCGAGCGATTGAGAGGTTGATACAATGATTGGTTTAGTCGGTAAAAAAGTGGGTATGACCCGCATCTTCACTGAAGATGGCGTCTCTATCCCAGTAACCGTTATCGAAGTTGAAGCAAACCGCGTTACTCAGGTTAAAGATCTGGCTAACGACGGCTACCGCGCTGTTCAGGTTACCACCGGTGCTAAAAAAGCTAACCGTGTAACTAAGCCGGAAGCTGGCCACTTTGCTAAAGCTGGCGTAGAAGCTGGCCGCGGCCTGTGGGAGTTCCGTCTGGCAGATGGTGAAGAATACACCGTTGGTCAGAACATTAGCGTTGAACTGTTTGCTGACGTTAAAAAAGTTGACGTAACCGGTACCTCTAAAGGTAAAGGTTTCGCTGGTACCGTTAAGCGCTGGAACTTCCGTACCCAGGACGCTACTCACGGTAACTCCTTGTCTCACCGCGTTCCGGGTTCTATCGGTCAGAACCAGACTCCGGGCAAAGTGTTCAAAGGCAAGAAAATGGCAGGTCAGCTGGGCAACGAACGTGTAACCGTTCAGAGCCTGGACGTAGTACGTGTTGACGCTGAGCGCAACCTGCTGCTGGTTAAAGGTGGTGTTCCGGGTGCGACCGGTTGCGACCTGATCGTTAAACCAGCTGTGAAGGCGTAAGGGGATAGC
Organism: Citrobacter sp. C5_2; assembly: GCF_014596845.2. NCBI lineage: Bacteria > Pseudomonadati > Pseudomonadota > Gammaproteobacteria > Enterobacterales > Enterobacteriaceae > Citrobacter > Citrobacter sp. C5_2. Next base: position 466,884 of record NZ_CP115032.1, read on the forward strand.
AATGGAATTAGTATTGAAAGACGCGCAGAGCGCGCTGACTGTTTCCGAAACTACCTTCGGTCGTGATTTCAACGAAGCGCTGGTTCACCAGGTTGTTGTTGCTTATGCAGCTGGTGCTCGTCAGGGTACTCGTGCTCAGAAGACTCGTGCTGAAGTAACTGGTTCAGGCAAAAAGCCGTGGCGCCAGAAAGGTACCGGCCGTGCGCGTTCAGGTTCTATCAAGAGCCCGATCTGGCGTTCAGGTGGCGTGACCTTCGCTGCTCGCCCGCAGGACCACAGTCAAAAAGTTAACAAAAAGATGTACCGCGGCGCGCTGAAAAGCATCCTGTCCGAACTGGTACGTCAGGATCGTCTGATCGTTGTCGAGAAGTTCTCTGTAGAAGCGCCTAAAACTAAGCTGCTGGCACAGAAACTGAAAGACATGGCTCTGGAAGATGTGCTGATCATCACCGGTGAGCTGGACGAAAACCTGTTCCTGGCTGCGCGCAACCTGCACAAGGTTGACGTACGCGATGCAACTGGTATCGACCCGGTTAGCCTGATCGCCTTCGACAAAGTCGTAATGACTGCTGATGCTGTTAAGCAAGTTGAGGAGATGCTGGCATGATTCGTGAAGAACGTCTGCTGAAGGTGCTGCGCGCACCGCACGTTTCTGAAAAAGCGTCTACTGCGATGGAAAAAACTAACACCATCGTTCTCAAAGTTGCTAAAGACGCGACCAAAGCAGAGATCAAAGCTGCTGTGCAGAAACTGTTTGAAGTCGAAGTCGAAGTCGTTAACACCCTGGTAGTTAAAGGGAAAGTTAAACGTCACGGACAGCGTATCGGTCGTCGTAGCGACTGGAAAAAAGCTTACGTCACCCTGAAGGAAGGCCAGAATCTGGACTTCGTCGGCGGCGCTGAGTAAGTCGGAGGAGTAATACAATGGCAGTTGTTAAATGTAAACCGACATCTCCGGGTCGTCGCCACGTTGTTAAAGTGGTCAACCCAGAGCTGCACAAGGGCAAACCTTTTGCTCCGCTGGTTGAAAAAAACAGCAAATCCGGTGGTCGTAACAACAATGGCCGTATCACCACTCGTCACATCGGTGGTGGTCACAAGCAGGCTTATCGTATTGTTGACTTCAAACGCAACAAAGACGGTATCCCAGCAATTGTTGAACGTCTTGAGTACGATCCGAACCGCTCCGCGAACATCGCGCTGGTTCTGTACAAAGACGGTGAACGCCGTTACATTCTGGCCCCTAAAGGCCTGAAAGCTGGCGACCAGGTTCAATCTGGCGTTGATGCTGCAATCAAAGCAGGTAACACCCTGCCGATGCGCAATATCCCGGTTGGTTCTACCGTTCATAACGTAGAAATGAAACCAGGTAAAGGCGGTCAGCTGGCACGTTCCGCTGGTACTTACGTTCAGATCGTTGCGCGTGATGGTGCTTATGTCACCCTGCGTCTGCGTTCTGGTGAAATGCGTAAAGTCGAAGCAGACTGCCGTGCAACTCTGGGCGAAGTTGGCAATGCTGAGCATATGCTGCGCGTTCTGGGTAAAGCAGGTGCTGCACGCTGGCGTGGTGTTCGTCCTACCGTTCGCGGTACTGCGATGAACCCAGTCGATCACCCACATGGTGGTGGTGAAGGTCGTAACTTTGGTAAGCACCCGGTAACTCCGTGGGGCGTTCAGACCAAAGGTAAGAAGACCCGCAGCAACAAGCGTACTGATAAATTCATCGTACGTCGCCGTAGCAAATAATTTTAGAGGATAAGCCATGCCACGTTCTCTCAAGAAAGGTCCTTTTATTGACCTGCACTTGCTGAAGAAGGTAGAGAAAGCGGTGGAAAGCGGAGACAAGAAGCCCCTGCGCACTTGGTCCCGTCGTTCAACGATCTTTCCTAACATGATCGGTTTGACCATCGCTGTCCATAATGGTCGTCAGCACGTTCCGGTATTTGTTTCCGACGAAATGGTCGGTCACAAACTGGGTGAATTCGCACCGACTCGTACTTATCGCGGCCACGCTGCTGATAAAAAAGCGAAGAAGAAATAAGGTAGGAGGAAGAGATGGAAACTTTAGCTCAACATCGCCATGCTCGTTCTTCTGCTCAGAAGGTTCGCCTTGTTGCAGACCTGATTCGCGGTAAGAAAGTGTCGCAGGCTCTGGATATTCTGACCTACACCAATAAGAAAGCGGCTGTACTGGTTAAGAAAGTCCTGGAATCTGCCATTGCTAACGCTGAACACAACGATGGCGCTGACATTGACGATCTGAAAGTTACGAAAATTTTCGTAGACGAAGGCCCGAGCATGAAGCGCATTATGCCGCGTGCAAAAGGTCGTGCAGATCGCATCCTGAAGCGCACCAGCCACATTACTGTGGTTGTGTCCGATCGCTGAGACTCTGGAGACTAGCAATGGGTCAGAAAGTACATCCTAATGGTATTCGCCTGGGTATTGTAAAACCATGGAACTCAACCTGGTTTGCGAACACCAAAGAATTCGCTGACAACCTGGACAGCGATTTTAAAGTACGTCAGTACCTGACTAAGGAACTGGCTAAAGCGTCTGTATCTCGTATCGTTATCGAGCGTCCGGCTAAGAGCATCCGTGTGACCATTCACACCGCTCGCCCGGGTATCGTTATCGGTAAGAAAGGCGAAGACGTAGAAAAACTGCGCAAAGTCGTAGCTGATATTGCTGGCGTTCCTGCCCAGATCAATATCGCCGAAGTGCGTAAACCTGAACTGGACGCAAAATTAGTTGCTGACAGCATCACTTCTCAGCTGGAACGTCGCGTTATGTTCCGTCGTGCTATGAAGCGTGCTGTACAGAACGCAATGCGTCTGGGCGCTAAAGGTATTAAAGTTGAAGTTAGCGGCCGTCTGGGCGGCGCGGAAATCGCACGTACCGAATGGTACCGCGAAGGTCGCGTACCGCTGCACACTCTGCGTGCTGACATCGACTACAACACCTCTGAAGCGCACACCACTTACGGTGTAATCGGCGTTAAAGTGTGGATCTTCAAAGGCGAGATCCTGGGTGGTATGGCTGCTGTTGAACAACCGGAAAAACCGGCTGCGCAACCTAAAAAGCAGCAGCGTAAAGGCCGTAAATAAGGAGCGTCGCTGATGTTACAACCAAAGCGTACAAAATTCCGTAAAATGCACAAAGGCCGTAACCGCGGTCTGGCTGCTGGCGCGGATGTTAGCTTCGGCAGCTTCGGTCTGAAAGCTGTTGGCCGTGGTCGTCTGACTGCCCGTCAGATCGAAGCAGCACGTCGTGCTATGACCCGTGCAGTTAAGCGTCAAGGTAAGATCTGGATCCGTGTATTCCCGGACAAACCGATCACTGAAAAGCCGCTGGCAGTGCGTATGGGTAAAGGTAAAGGTAACGTGGAGTATTGGGTTGCCTTGATTCAGCCGGGTAAAGTCCTGTATGAAATGGACGGCGTACCGGAAGAGCTGGCCCGTGAAGCATTCAAGCTGGCAGCAGCGAAACTGCCGATTAAAACCACCTTTGTAACTAAGACGGTGATGTAATGAAAGCAAAAGAGCTGCGTGAGAAGAGTGTTGAAGAGCTGAACACCGAGCTGCTGAATCTGCTGCGTGAGCAGTTCAACCTGCGTATGCAGGCTGCAAGTGGCCAGCTGCAACAGTCTCACCTGTTGAAGCAAGTGCGTCGTGATGTCGCACGCGTTAAGACTTTACTGACTGAGAAGGCGGGTGCGTAATGACCGATAAAATCCGTACTCTGCAAGGTCGCGTTGTTAGCGATAAAATGGAGAAATCCATCGTTGTTGCTATCGAACGTTTTGTGAAACACCCGATCTACGGTAAATTCATTAAGCGTACGACCAAACTGCACGTACATGACGAGAACAACGAATGCGGTACTGGTGACGTGGTTGAAATCCGCGAATGCCGTCCGCTGTCCAAGACTAAGTCCTGGACGCTGGTTCGCGTTGTAGAGAAAGCTGTTCTGTAATACAGTAGGCATTCTCAACGAATAAACGGCTCAGCGATGAGCCGTTTATTTTTTCTACCCATATCGTTTGAGCGGTGTTATAATGCCGCGCCCCCGATATGGGGCTTTTTTAACGACCTGATTTTCGGGTCTCAGTAGTAGTTGACATTAGCGGAGCACTAAAATGATCCAAGAACAGACTATGCTGAACGTCGCCGACAACTCCGGTGCACGTCGCGTAATGTGTATCAAGGTTCTGGGTGGCTCGCACCGTCGCTACGCAGGCGTCGGCGATATCATCAAGATCACCATCAAGGAAGCAATTCCGCGTGGTAAGGTCAAAAAAGGTGATGTGCTGAAGGCGGTAGTGGTGCGCACCAAGAAGGGTGTTCGTCGCCCGGACGGTTCTGTCATTCGCTTCGATGGTAATGCATGCGTTATTTTAAACAATAACAGCGAGCAACCTATCGGTACGCGTATTTTTGGGCCGGTAACTCGTGAACTTCGTAACGAGAAGTTCATGAAAATTATCTCTCTGGCACCAGAAGTACTCTAAGGAGCGAATCATGGCAGCGAAGATCCGTCGTGATGACGAAGTTATCGTGTTAACCGGTAAAGATAAAGGTAAACGCGGTAAAGTTAAGAATGTCTTGTCTTCCGGCAAGCTCATTGTTGAAGGTATCAACCTGGTTAAGAAACACCAGAAGCCGGTTCCGGCTCTGAACCAACCAGGCGGCATCGTTGAAAAAGAAGCTGCTATTCAGGTTTCTAACGTTGCAATCTTCAACGCGGCAACCGGCAAGGCTGACCGTGTAGGCTTTAGATTCGAAGACGGCAAAAAAGTCCGTTTCTTCAAATCTAACAGCGAAACTATCAAGTAATTTGGAGTAGTACGATGGCGAAACTGCATGATTACTACAAAGACGAAGTAGTCGCTAAACTCATGACTGAGTTTAACTACAATTCTGTCATGCAAGTCCCTCGGGTCGAGAAGATCACCCTGAACATGGGTGTTGGTGAAGCGATCGCTGACAAGAAACTGCTGGATAACGCAGCAGCTGACCTGACAGCAATCTCCGGTCAAAAACCGCTGATCACCAAAGCACGCAAATCAGTTGCAGGCTTCAAAATCCGTCAGGGCTATCCGATCGGCTGTAAAGTAACTCTGCGTGGCGAACGCATGTGGGAGTTCTTTGAGCGTCTGATCACTATTGCTGTTCCACGTATCCGTGACTTCCGTGGCCTGTCCGCTAAGTCATTCGATGGTCGTGGTAACTACAGCATGGGTGTCCGTGAGCAGATCATCTTCCCAGAAATCGACTACGATAAAGTCGACCGCGTGCGTGGTTTGGATATTACCATTACCACTACTGCGAAATCTGACGAAGAAGGCCGTGCTCTGCTGGCTGCCTTTGACTTCCCGTTCCGCAAGTAAGGTAGGGTTACTGAATGGCTAAGCAATCAATGAAAGCACGCGAAGTAAAGCGCGTAGCTTTAGCTGATAAGTACTTCGCAAAACGCGCTGAACTGAAAGCTATTATCTCTGATGTGAACGCGACCGACGAAGATCGTTGGAACGCAGTTCTGAAGCTGCAGTCTCTGCCGCGTGATTCCAGCCCGTCCCGTCAGCGTAACCGCTGCCGTCAAACAGGTCGTCCGCATGGCTATGTGGGCAAGTTCGGGTTGAGCCGTATCAAACTGCGTGAAGCCGCTATGCGCGGTGAAGTACCAGGCTTGAAAAAGGCTAGCTGGTAATTACCAATTGAATCACGGGAGTAAAGACAGATGAGCATGCAAGATCCGATCGCGGATATGCTGACCCGTATCCGTAACGGTCAGGCCGCGAATAAAGCTGCGGTCACCATGCCTTCCTCCAAGCTGAAAGTGGCAATTGCCAACGTGCTGAAGGAAGAAGGTTTTATTGAAGATTTTAAAGTTGAAGGCGACACCAAGCCGGAACTGGAACTTACTCTTAAGTATTTCCAGGGTAAAGCTGTTGTAGAAAGCATTCAGCGTGTCAGTCGCCCAGGTCTGCGCATTTATAAGCGTAAAGACGAGCTGCCGAAGGTTATGGCTGGCATGGGTATCGCAGTTGTTTCTACCTCTAAAGGTGTTATGACTGATCGTGCAGCGCGCCAGGCTGGTCTTGGTGGCGAAATTATCTGCTACGTAGCCTAATCGGAGGAAAAAATGTCTCGTGTTGCTAAAGCACCGATCGTTATTCCTGCCGGCGTTGATGTAAAAATCAACGGTCAGGTTATTACGATCAAAGGTAAAAACGGCGAGCTGACTCGTACTCTCAACGATGCTGTTGCAGTAAATCATGCAGATAATGCACTGACCTTCGGTCCGCGTGATGGTTACGCAGATGGATGGGCTCAGGCTGGTACCGCGCGTGCCCTGCTGAATGCAATGGTTGTCGGTGTTACCGAAGGCTTCACTAAGAAGCTGCAGCTGGTTGGTGTAGGTTATCGTGCAGCGGTCAAAGGGAATGTAGTAAACCTGGCTTTAGGTTTCTCTCATCCAGTTGATCATCAGCTGCCGGCAGGTATCACTGCAGAATGTCCGACTCAGACTGAAATCGTGCTGAAAGGCGCTGATAAACAGCTGATCGGTCAGGTTGCGGCAGATCTGCGCGCCTACCGTCGTCCTGAGCCTTACAAAGGCAAGGGTGTTCGTTACGCCGACGAAGTCGTGCGTACCAAAGAGGCTAAGAAGAAGTAAGGTAACACTATGGATAAGAAATCTGCTCGTATCCGTCGTGCGACCCGCGCACGCCGCAAGCTCAAAGAGCTGGGCGCAACTCGCCTGGTGGTACATCGTACCCCGCGTCATATTTACGCACAGGTAATTGCACCGAACGGTTCTGAAGTTCTGGTAGCTGCTTCTACTGTAGAAAAAGCTATCGCTGAACAACTGAAGTACACCGGTAACAAAGACGCTGCAGCAGCTGTGGGTAAAGCTGTCGCCGAACGCGCTCTGGAAAAAGGCATCAAAGATGTGTCCTTTGACCGTTCCGGGTTCCAATATCATGGTCGTGTCCAGGCACTGGCAGATGCTGCCCGTGAAGCTGGCCTTCAGTTCTAAGGTAGAGGTGTAAGATGGCTCACATCGAAAAACAAGCTGGCGAACTGCAGGAAAAGCTGATCGCGGTAAACCGCGTATCTAAAACCGTTAAAGGTGGTCGTATTTTCTCCTTCACAGCTCTGACTGTAGTTGGCGATGGTAACGGTCGCGTTGGTTTTGGTTACGGTAAAGCGCGTGAAGTTCCAGCAGCGATCCAGAAAGCGATGGAAAAAGCCCGTCGCAATATGATTAACGTCGCGCTGAACCACGGCACCCTGCAGCACCCGGTTAAGGGTACTCACACGGGTTCTCGTGTATTCATGCAGCCGGCTTCCGAAGGTACCGGTATCATCGCCGGTGGTGCAATGCGCGCCGTTCTGGAAGTCGCTGGAGTTCGTAACGTTCTGGCTAAAGCGTATGGTTCCACCAACCCGATTAACGTGGTTCGTGCAACTATCGACGGTCTGGAAAATATGAAATCTCCGGAAATGGTCGCTGCCAAGCGTGGTAAATCCGTTGAAGAAATTCTGGGGAAATAAACCATGGCAAAGACTATTAAAATTACTCAAACCCGCAGTGCAATCGGTCGTCTGCCGAAACACAAGGCAACGCTGCTTGGCCTGGGTCTGCGTCGTATTGGTCACACCGTAGAACGCGAGGATACTCCTGCAGTTCGTGGTATGGTCAACGCGGTTTCCTTCATGGTTAAAGTTGAGGAGTAAGAGATGCGTTTAAATACTCTGTCTCCGGCCGAAGGCTCCAAAAAGGCGGGTAAACGCCTGGGTCGTGGTATCGGTTCTGGCCTCGGTAAAACCGGTGGTCGTGGTCACAAAGGTCAGAAGTCTCGTTCTGGCGGTGGCGTACGTCGCGGTTTCGAGGGTGGTCAGATGCCTCTGTACCGTCGTCTGCCGAAATTCGGCTTCACTTCACGTAAAGCAGCGATTACAGCCGAAGTTCGTCTGTCTGACCTGGCTAAACTTGAAGGCGGTGTTGTAGACCTGAACACGCTGAAAGCAGCTAACATTATCGGTATCCAGATCGAGTTCGCGAAAGTGATCCTGGCTGGTGAAGTCACTACTCCGGTAACTGTTCGTGGCCTGCGTGTTACTAAAGGCGCTCGTGCTGCTATCGAAGCTGCTGGCGGTAAAATCGAGGAATAAGTAGCAGATGGCTAAACAACCGGGATTAGATTTTCAAAGTGCCAAAGGTGGCTTAGGCGAGCTGAAACGCAGACTGCTGTTTGTAATCGGTGCGCTTATTGTGTTCCGTATTGGCTCTTTCATTCCGATCCCTGGTATTGATGCCGCTGTACTTGCCAAACTGCTTGAGCAACAGCGAGGCACCATCATTGAAATGTTTAACATGTTCTCTGGTGGTGCTCTCAGCCGTGCTTCTATCTTTGCTCTGGGGATCATGCCGTATATTTCGGCGTCGATCATTATCCAGCTGCTGACGGTGGTTCATCCAACGTTGGCAGAAATTAAGAAAGAAGGGGAGTCTGGTCGTCGTAAGATCAGCCAGTACACCCGCTACGGTACTCTGGTGCTGGCGATATTCCAGTCGATCGGTATTGCTACCGGTCTGCCGAATATGCCTGGTATGCAGGGCCTGGTAATGAATCCAGGCTTTGCATTCTATTTCACCGCTGTTGTAAGTCTGGTTACAGGGACTATGTTCCTGATGTGGTTGGGCGAACAGATTACTGAACGTGGTATCGGCAACGGTATCTCAATCATTATCTTCGCCGGTATTGTTGCGGGACTCCCGCCAGCCATTGCCCATACTATCGAGCAAGCGCGTCAAGGCGACCTGCACTTCCTCGTGTTGCTGTTGGTTGCAGTATTAGTATTTGCAGTGACGTTCTTTGTTGTATTTGTTGAGCGTGGTCAACGCCGTATTGTGGTAAACTACGCGAAACGTCAGCAAGGTCGTCGTGTCTATGCTGCACAGAGCACACATTTACCGCTGAAAGTGAATATGGCGGGGGTAATCCCGGCAATCTTCGCTTCCAGTATTATTCTGTTCCCGGCGACCATCGCGTCATGGTTCGGGGGCGGGACTGGTTGGAACTGGCTGACAACAATTTCGCTGTATTTGCAGCCTGGGCAACCGCTTTATGTGTTACTCTATGCGTCTGCAATCATATTCTTCTGTTTCTTCTACACGGCGTTGGTTTTCAACCCGCGTGAAACAGCAGATAACCTGAAGAAGTCCGGTGCATTTGTACCAGGAATTCGTCCGGGAGAGCAAACGGCGAAGTATATCGATAAAGTAATGACCCGCCTGACTTTGGTTGGTGCGCTCTACATTACCTTTATCTGCCTGATCCCGGAGTTCATGCGTGATGCAATGAAAGTACCGTTCTACTTTGGTGGGACCTCACTGCTTATCGTTGTTGTCGTGATTATGGACTTTATGGCTCAAGTGCAAACTCTGATGATGTCAAGTCAGTACGAGTCTGCATTGAAGAAGGCGAATCTGAAAGGCTACGGCCGTTAACAGTCGCCCGAGAAGTTACGGAGAGTAAAAATGAAAGTTCGTGCTTCCGTCAAGAAATTATGCCGTAACTGCAAAATCGTTAAGCGTGATGGTGTCATCCGTGTGATTTGCAGTGCCGAGCCGAAGCATAAACAGCGCCAAGGCTGATTTATTCGCATATTTTTCTTGCAAAGTTGGGTTGAGCTGGCTAGATTAGCCAGCCAATCTTTTGTATGTCTGTGCGTTTCCATTTGAGTATCCTGAAAACGGGCTTTTCAGCATGGTGCGTACATATTAAATAGTAGGAGTGCATAGTGGCCCGTATAGCAGGCATTAACATTCCTGATCAGAAACATGCTGTGATCGCATTAACTTCGATCTACGGCGTCGGCAAGACCCGTTCTAAAGCCATTCTGGCTGCAGCGGGTATCGCTGAAGATGTTAAGATCAGTGAGCTGTCTGAAGAACAAATCGACACGCTGCGTGACGAAGTTGCCAAATTTGTCGTTGAAGGTGATCTGCGCCGTGAAGTTAGCATGAGCATCAAGCGCCTTATGGACCTTGGTTGCTATCGCGGTTTGCGTCATCGTCGTGGTCTCCCGGTTCGCGGTCAGCGTACCAAGACCAACGCACGTACCCGTAAGGGTCCGCGCAAACCGATCAAGAAATAATCGGGGTGATTGAATAATGGCAAAGGCACCAATTCGTGCACGTAAACGTGTAAGAAAACAAGTCTCTGACGGCGTGGCTCATATCCATGCTTCTTTTAACAACACCATCGTTACCATTACTGATCGTCAGGGTAACGCACTGGGTTGGGCAACAGCCGGTGGTTCCGGTTTCCGTGGTTCTCGCAAATCCACTCCGTTTGCAGCTCAGGTTGCAGCAGAGCGTTGCGCTGAAGCCGTAAAAGAATACGGTATCAAGAATCTGGAAGTTATGGTCAAAGGACCGGGTCCAGGTCGCGAATCTACTGTTCGTGCTCTGAACGCCGCTGGTTTCCGCATCACTAATATTACTGATGTGACTCCGATCCCTCATAACGGTTGTCGTCCGCCGAAAAAACGTCGCGTATAACGCTGTCGTTTCTAGGATTGTTGGAGAAAGAAAATGGCAAGATATTTGGGTCCTAAGCTCAAGCTGAGCCGTCGTGAGGGCACTGACTTATTCCTTAAGTCTGGCGTTCGCGCGATCGATACCAAGTGTAAAATTGAACAAGCTCCTGGCCAGCACGGTGCGCGTAAACCGCGTCTGTCTGACTATGGTGTGCAGTTGCGTGAAAAGCAAAAAGTTCGCCGTATCTATGGTGTGCTGGAGCGTCAGTTCCGTAACTACTACAAAGAAGCAGCACGTCTGAAAGGCAACACCGGTGAAAACCTGTTGGGTCTGCTGGAAGGTCGTCTGGACAACGTTGTATACCGTATGGGCTTCGGTGCCACTCGTGCAGAAGCACGTCAGCTGGTCAGCCATAAAGCAATTATGGTAAACGGTCGTGTTGTTAACATCGCTTCTTATCAGGTTAGTCCGAATGACGTTGTTAGCATTCGTGAGAAAGCGAAGAAGCAGTCTCGCGTGAAAGCCGCTCTGGAGCTGGCTGAGCAGCGTGAAAAGCCAACCTGGCTGGAAGTTGATGCTGGCAAGATGGAAGGTACGTTCAAGCGTAAGCCGGAGCGTTCTGATCTGTCTGCGGACATTAACGAACACCTGATCGTCGAGCTTTACTCCAAGTAAAGCTTAGTACCAAAGAGAGGACACAATGCAGGGTTCTGTGACAGAGTTTCTAAAACCGCGCCTGGTAGATATCGAGCAAGTGAGTTCGACGCACGCCAAGGTGACCCTTGAGCCTTTAGAGCGTGGCTTTGGCCATACTTTGGGTAACGCACTGCGCCGTATTCTGCTCTCATCGATGCCGGGTTGCGCGGTGACCGAGGTTGAGATTGATGGTGTACTACATGAGTACAGCACCAAAGAAGGCGTTCAGGAAGATATCCTGGAAATCCTGCTCAACCTGAAAGGGCTGGCGGTGAGAGTTCAGGGTAAAGATGACGTTATTCTTACCTTGAATAAATCTGGCATTGGCCCTGTGACTGCAGCCGACATTACCCATGATGGTGATGTCGAAATCGTCAAGCCACAGCACGTGATCTGCCACCTGACCGATGAGAACGCATCTATTAGTATGCGCATCAAAGTTCAGCGCGGTCGTGGTTATGTGCCGGCTTCTACCCGAATTCATTCGGAAGAAGATGAGCGCCCAATCGGCCGTCTGCTGGTCGACGCATGCTACAGCCCTGTAGAGCGTATTGCCTACAATGTTGAAGCAGCGCGTGTAGAACAGCGTACCGACCTGGACAAGCTGGTCATCGAAATGGAAACCAACGGCACAATCGATCCTGAAGAGGCGATTCGTCGTGCGGCAACCATTCTGGCTGAACAACTGGAAGCTTTTGTTGACTTACGTGATGTACGTCAGCCGGAAGTTAAAGAAGAGAAACCAGAATTCGATCCGATCCTGCTGCGCCCTGTTGACGATCTGGAATTGACTGTCCGCTCTGCTAACTGCCTCAAAGCAGAAGCTATCCACTATATCGGTGATCTGGTACAGCGTACTGAGGTTGAGCTTCTTAAGACGCCTAACCTTGGTAAAAAATCTCTTACTGAGATTAAAGACGTGCTGGCTTCCCGTGGACTGTCTCTGGGCATGCGCCTGGAAAACTGGCCACCGGCAAGCATCGCTGACGAGTAACCGGATCACAGGTTAAGGTTTTACTGAGAAGGATAAGGTCATGCGCCATCGTAAGAGTGGTCGTCAACTGAACCGCAACAGCAGCCATCGCCAGGCTATGTTCCGCAATATGGCAGGTTCACTGGTTCGTCATGAAATCATCAAGACGACTCTGCCGAAAGCGAAAGAGCTGCGTCGCGTAGTTGAGCCGCTGATTACTCTTGCCAAGACTGATAGCGTAGCTAATCGTCGTCTGGCATTCGCCCGTACTCGTGATAACGAGATCGTGGCAAAACTGTTTAACGAACTGGGCCCGCGTTTCGCGAGCCGCGCCGGTGGTTACACTCGCATTCTGAAGTGTGGTTTCCGTGCAGGCGACAACGCGCCGATGGCATACATCGAGCTGGTTGATCGTTCAGAGAAAACAGAAGCTGCTGCAGAGTAATCTGTAGTAACGTAAAAAAACCCGCCTCGGCGGGTTTTTTTATATCCGCCATATCCCCACTTAACTACAATATCTGTACTCTTTTTGTTCATCCCCTGGAGCGTCAAATGTGGTTACTGGACCAGTGGGCGGAGCGCCATATTATTGCTGCACAGTCTAAAGGCGAGTTTGATGATTTACCTGGTACAGGCGAACCGCTTACTCTTGACGATGATTCCCATATTCCACCTGAACTTCGAGCCGGATACCGTTTATTAAAAAATGCAGGCTGTCTTCCACCTGAGCTTGAGCAACGCAGAGAGGCAATTCAGCTGCTTGAAATACTCGCGGGGATCCGCAAAGATGATCCCAGTTATCAGGAAGTCAGTCGACGGTTGTCGCTACTGGAGCTAAAACTTCGACAGGCTGGGCTTAGCACCGAGTTTTTACACGGTGAATACGCAGATAAGCTGCTACAGAAGATCAACGACAAATAGCGGAGAGAGCATGTACCGAATTGGTGAATTAGCGAAGCTGGCTGACGTGACGCCGGATACTATCCGTTACTATGAAAAGCAGCAGATGATGGAACATGAAGTACGTACCGAAGGCGGGTTTCGCCTCTACACGGAAAGTGATCTTCAGCGTCTTAAGTTTATTCGTTATGCCCGTCAGCTTGGTTTTACACTGGAGTCGATTCGCGAACTGCTTTCGATCCGCATAGATCCAGAGCACCATACCTGCCAGGAATCAAAAGGGATCGTTCAGGAAAGATTACAAGAGGTCGAAGCGCGCATAGCGGAGCTTCAGGCGATGCAACGATCGTTACAGCGATTAAATGATGCGTGCTGTGGTAAAGCACACAGCAGTGTGTACTGTTCTATTCTTGAAGCACTTGAACAAGGCGCCAGCGGGACACTATCAGACCGTTGATTTTTTGCACGGTCAGGTCTACACTCCCGGCGTAAATTACCCCACAAACTGGAGAGAGTATGAGCCGTTATCAGCATACCAAAGGACAGATAAAGGACAACGCCATTGAGGCGCTTCTGCATGATCCACTGTTCAGGCAGCGCGTTGAGAAAAATAAGAAAGGGAAAGGAAGTTATCTACGTAAAGGTAAACATGGCAATCGGGGAAACTGGGAGGCCAGTGGCAAGAAAGTGAAGCACTTTTTTACCACTGGCCTTTTTGTTTCAGTGAACGCTTAAGAGCGGTTATTCTGTTCTTTCAGCAGGTCACGAATTTCACTTAGTAATACTTCTTCTTTAGATGGTGCTGGGGGCGCCGCTGGCTCTTCAGCTTTTTTACGATTCAATTTATTGATCAGTTTGATTGCCATAAAGATAGCAAACGCAACAATAATGAAATCGAAGACATTCTGAATGAATACGCCGTAATGCATGACCACCGCCGGGATGTCTCCCTGCGCATCACGTAACGTTAAAGCAAACTGTTTAAAATCAATCCCACCAATTAACAACCCCAGTGGCGGCATGATGATATCGGCAACCAGTGATGAAACGATCTTACCGAATGCCGCACCAATAATGACACCCACTGCCAAATCGACAACATTCCCGCGCATCGCGAATTCGCGAAACTCTTTAATAATGCTCATTTTATTCTCCCTATGCAGCTGACGTTTATAAGTTTAACAAATGTTTAGGCAATTTCCATTTATGTATTGCTGAAAGGAAAAATTATTAGGCCCTGATAAATAAAGGGAAATAAAAAAGGCGCTATATTAGCGCCTAAATTATTACAGGAAGAAGGGGCTTGGCTGGAATAAGCGCTCGACGTCGGTAATAAACTTTTTATCTGTCAGGAACATAATAACGTGATCGCCTTGTTCAATACGCAGGTTGTCATTGGCAATCATCACATCATTACCCCGTACAACAGCGCCAATAATGGTGCCGGGCGGAAGTTTAATTTCATCAATCGAGCGACCTACTACCCGTGATGTTGTCTCATCACCGTGTGCGACGGCTTCAATGGCTTCCGCTACGCCGCGGCGTAGTGATGAAACACCAACAATATCAGCTTTACGAACATGGCTCAGGAGTGCGGAGATGGTCGCCTGTTGCGGTGAAATCGCAATATCGATCACGCTGCCCTGCACCAGATCGACGTACGCTCTGCGTTGGATCAGCACCATCACTTTCTTGGCGCCCATTCGTTTAGCCAGCATCGCCGACATGATGTTAGCTTCATCGTCATTGGTCACCGCGATGAACAGATCAACCTGATCGATGTGTTCTTCCGCCAGAAGCTCTTGATCCGAAGCATCGCCAAAAAAGACGATCGTATTTTGCAGTTTCTCTGCAAGCTCCGATGCGCGCTGCTGATTACGCTCGATCAGTTTGACGCTGTAATCTTTTTCCAGACGCCGCGCGAGCCCTGCACCAATATTACCGCCACCGACTAACATAATGCGTTTGTACGGCTTTTCCAGACGCTGTAGCTCGCTCATGACGGCACGAATGTGCTGTGATGCCGCGATAAAGAAGACTTCATCACCCGCTTCAACGATGGTAGAACCCTGCGGGCGAATTGGCCTGTCATGACGGAATATCGCCGCAACGCGGGTATCGATATGCGGCATGTGATCGCGCATGGTCGACAACGCATTACCGATTAGCGGTCCGCCGTAATAAGCTTTCACGACCGCCAGACTGACTTTGCCCTCGGCAAAATTCACGACCTGCAATGCGCCCGGATATTCAATCAGGCGATAAATGCTATCGATAACCAGTTGCTCAGGCGCAATCAGATGATCGATAGGGACGGCATCGGATTGAAATAGCTTGTCTGCATCGCGAACGTAATCCGGTGAACGAATACGGGCGATACGGTTAGGCGTATTAAACAGGGAATAAGCTACCTGGCAGGCAACCATATTTGTTTCATCTGAGCTGGTTACGGCAACCAGCATATCGGCATCGTCGGCACCAGCTTCACGCAATACACGGGGATGTGAACCATGTCCTTGCACGACGCGGAGATCAAACTTGTCCTGCAAGCTGCGCAGGCGCTCACCATTGGTATCGACTACCGTGATATCGTTGTTCTCTCCGACCAGGTTTTCAGCCAGCGTACCGCCAACTTGCCCTGCGCCAAGAATGATAATTTTCATCAGTCGCGACCCGTTATCTCATCACTTTTTGATTAGCTTAGCGTAAAAGAAGCCATCGCCATCTTCTGCACCCGGTAAATTCTGACGTCCCGGCTGCTCTGGCGTACCGGTTTCGCTTAACACCGCATCCGGTGTACGTGCAAGGAACGCGGCGATCTGCTGTTGGTTTTCTTCTGGCAGAATAGAACAGGTTGCATAGACCAGCGTGCCGCCCGGCTTAAGGTGTGTCCAGGTCGCGTTGAGGATCTCGGCCTGCAACTGAGCGAGTTCGGCAATATCACGATCGCGACGCAGCCATTTGATATCCGGATGGCGACGGATCACACCAGTGGCAGAACATGGAGCGTCCAGCAAAATACGGTCAAACTGTTGCTCACCGCACCACTGCTGCGGATAGCGACCATCACCCTGCTTCACGGTTGCTTTCATACCCAGGCGTTTCAGGTTGTCATACACGCGAGACAGGCGTTTATCGTCGACATCGACTGCCATCACGTTCGCATCTGGCGCGACCTCCAGAATATGGGTGGTCTTGCCGCCGGGAGCGCAACATAAATCAAGGATCTGCTCTCCGTTTTGTGGCTGCAGATAGCTGACGCAACCCTGGGCAGAGGCATCCTGAACGGTGACCCAACCTTGCTCAAAACCTGGCAGGGCGAGCACGGGGGCTGGTGTTTCCAGACGGACCGCATCCGGGTAATCCGGATGAGGGAAACCGGTCAATCCTGCTTCGGCGAGTAGTTCCAGCCAGGCGTCGCGCGTATGGTGGTTGCGATTAACACGGAGCCACATTGGCGGGCGTTGGTTATTAGCCTCAAGGATGGCTTCCCATTGCTGTGGATAAGCGGCTTTAATACGTTTTACCAGCCAGGAGGGGTGTAAGAAACGTAGATCGCTTTGTGCGAACTCGGTCAGTAGTTCTTCCTGACGGCGCTGGAACTGGCGTAATACACCATTGATCAGCCCTTTCAACTGCGGACGCTTAATCACTACCGCGCCTTCTACGGTTTCGGCCAGCGCAGCATGGGGTGGGATACGGGTATGCAGCAGTTGGTAGAAGCCCACCATGATCAGGTAGTGAACGGTACGTTGTTTGCCCGTCATCGGACGTTCCATCAGTTGCTGGATCATCCACTCCAGTTGCGAGAGTGTGCGCAATACGCCGAAGCAAAGCTCTTGCAACAGCGCTTTATCTTTATCGGCAACTTTTTGCTGCATGGCGGGCAGCACGTTGCTTAATGATTGCCCCTTTTCGACAACCTGCTCGACGGCCTGGGCTGCCATACTGCGTAAATTAAGATGTTTTTTCATAAGTGCAAAAATAAAAATGCCCGGTCACACCGGGCTTAAAGAGATGAACCGTCAGGCCAGACGGTTTCCGGGCACAAACCACTCCCGGCGCGAATTAAGCAGATCCTGCGCACTCATGGCTTTTTTGCCTGCAGGCTGCAAAGAGACGAGATTCAGGATGCCGTCGCCTGTTGCAACCTGGATACCCTGACGGTTCGCTTCCAGAATTGTGCCTGGTTCAGCGTTAACGGGCGTATCGATCACCGTCGCCTGCCAAATTTTTACTGGTTGCTCGTCGATGACGATATAGCTCATTGGCCACGGGTTAAAGGCGCGGATGCAGCGCTCCAACTGAGCGGCCGAAAGTGACCAGTCGATACGGGCCTCTTCTTTACTGAGTTTCTCTGCATGCGTAACCAGTGATTCATCTTGTACCACGGGTTTTATCGTGCCAGCAGCCAGCTGTTTTAGCGTTTCAATCAGCCCCTGAGGCCCCAGGTCCGCCAGCTTGTCGTATAAAGAACCGCTGGTATCTTCTGCCGTAATCGGACAGGAGAGCTTAAGCAACATATCACCGGTGTCGAGACCAACATCCATTTGCATGATGGTAACGCCCGTTTCGCTATCGCCAGCCCACAGTGAACGTTGAATTGGTGCTGCGCCACGCCAGCGTGGAAGCAGGGAACCGTGAACGTTGATACAACCCAGGCGCGGCATTTCCAGCACGGCTTTTGGCAGAATCAGTCCATATGCCACTACCACCATCACGTCTGCGTGTAAATCAGCAACCAATTGTTGGTTTTCCTGAGGGCGAAGAGAGACAGGCTGGAAAACCGGTATCCCTTTTTCTTCAGCCAACACTTTTACCGGGCTGGGCATCAGCTTTTTACCGCGTCCCGCAGGGCGGTCCGGTTGGGTAAACACGCCAACGACGTTATGTCCAGAAGACAACAGCGCGTCAAGGTGACGCGCTGCAAAGTCAGGTGTACCCGCAAAAATAATACGTAGTGAGTCTGACACGTTGATTCTTGTCCTTAAGCTCGGGCGTTCAGGCGGTCGAGTTTTTCAACTTTCTGACGAATACGTTGTTGCTTCAACGGAGACAGATAATCGATAAACAGTTTACCGACCAGGTGATCCATTTCATGTTGAATGCAGATAGCGAGCAGGCCATCGGCTTCCAGTTCAAAAGATTTACCGTCGCGATTGAGCGCACGAATTTTTACTTTCTCAGCGCGTGGTACTAACGCACGCTGTTCGGGGATAGACAGGCAACCTTCTTCAATACCGGTTTCGCCATCTTTCTCCAGCAGCTCTGGGTTGATTAAAACCAACTGCTCGTCGCGATTTTCAGAGACATCAATAACAATGATGCGCTGATGGATGTCGACCTGTGTTGCCGCCAGACCGATACCTTCTTCTGCGTACATCGTTTCGAACATATCATCAACGATACGCTGAATTTCTGCATTCACTTCTTCAACCGGTTTTGCGACTTTGCGAAGGCGCTCGTCCGGAATATGTAACACTTGCAAAACTGACATAGTTATCCAGAGTTGTGTTCAGGAGTTGAAAAGATTATTACCTCTATTCTAGACAAAACCCCCTCTGATTGACAGCATCAGTGACCAATCGCAAAGATTGCCAGGACTGCTTGTGGCAGGGGAACAGGGATGACCCAAATTGAAATTTGGCTACGTTTAGCGCAAGTGAATGAACTGTATGGTGATGAGATGGTGCGCCTTGCCCACTGGCTCAATGCCCAACCCTGTATTAACAACACGATACTCCAGCACGCAGGATTATCTTCCCGCCAGGCCAAGCGCTTTCTAACCTTTTCAGAACAGTTACTGGAAAAAACGCTGCGTTGGTTGGAGCAGCCGAATCACCATTTAGTGGTTGCCGACAGCGAGCATTATCCGTCCCAGCTGCGCGCGATTGAAGATTATCCTGGGGTACTTTTCGTTGCCGGTACTCCCGCATGCCTGCATTCATTTCAGGTGGCCGTCGTCGGTAGTCGCCAGCATTCATGGTATGGCGAACGTTGGGGGCGATTATTTTGCGAAAAGCTTGCCGCGTTTGGGGTGACGATAACCAGTGGGCTGGCCCGGGGAATTGATGGCGTGGCGCATAATGCGGCGATAAACCGACAAGGCACGAGTATTGCGGTGCTGGGAAATGGGCTTGAGACCATTCATCCACGACAGCATGTCCGTCTCGCTGAACGTCTGATCGATTCCGGAGGCGCATTGGTGTCTGAGTTCCCATTAGATACGCTCCCGCTGCCGCGCAATTTTCCCCGACGAAATCGCATTATCAGTGGTCTAAGTAAAGGTGTCCTGGTCGTTGAGGCCGCGCAACGTAGCGGTTCATTGGTCACGGCACGCTGTGCGCTGGAGCAGGGGAGGGAGGTTTTTGCTTTGCCTGGGCCGATTGGGAGTCCAGGAAGTGAAGGCCCACATTGGCTTATTCAGCAGGGAGCCACGCTTGTGACCGCACCAGAGGAAATTCTGGAAAATTTGCAATATGGGCTGCAATGGTTGCCAGATGAACCTGAAAAATCAATTTATTCGCCAGATCACGAAGAGGTGGCATTGCCATTTCCTGAGCTCCTGGCTAACGTAGGAGATGAGGTAACACCTGTTGACGTCGTCGCTGAACGTGCCGGCCAACCTGTGCCAGAGGTAGTGGCTCAACTACTCGAACTGGAGTTAGCAGGATGGATCGCAGCTGTACCCGGCGGCTATGTCCGATTGAGGAGGGCATGCCATGTTCGACGTACTAATGTATTTGTTTGAGACATATATCCATAACGAAGCTGAGCTGCGAGTGGATCAGGACAAACTGGAACGGGATCTTACCGACGCTGGTTTTGATCGTGAAGACATCTACAACGCGTTACTGTGGCTGGAAAAGCTTGCTGATTAT
Organism: Citrobacter sp. C5_2; assembly: GCF_014596845.2. NCBI lineage: Bacteria > Pseudomonadati > Pseudomonadota > Gammaproteobacteria > Enterobacterales > Enterobacteriaceae > Citrobacter > Citrobacter sp. C5_2. The sequence continues at coordinate 486,887 of NZ_CP115032.1, forward strand.
CAGGATGGCCTTGCCGAACCTATGCAGCTAGCATCTGATCCTCTTTCTCTGCGTATTTATACGGCAGAAGAATGTGAACGGCTGGATGCGAGTTGTCGCGGATTCTTGCTATTCCTGGAGCAGATTCAGGTGCTAAACCTCGAAACGCGAGAAATGGTAATTGAGCGCGTACTCGCGCTGGATACGGCAGAGTTTGATCTGGAAGACCTGAAGTGGGTGATCCTGATGGTGCTATTCAACATTCCAGGTTGTGAAAATGCCTATCAGCAAATGGAAGAATTACTCTTTGAAGTGAATGAAGGTATGCTGCATTAATCAATCTTCATTCAGTATGAGTTGTTATGGCTAAATCAGCACTGTTTACGGTGCGTAAAAACGAGCCCTGCCCACAATGCGGGGCTGAACTGGTTATTCGCTCCGGGAAACACTGTCCGTTTCTCGGTTGTTCACACTATCCAGAATGCGATTATATCCGTCCGCTGAAATCATCTGCAGACGGGCATATTGTCAAAGTTCTGGAGGGTAAGTTTTGCCCTGCATGTGGCGCTGAGTTGGTATTGCGACAGGGGCGATTCGGTATGTTTATCGGATGCAGTGACTATCCTGCATGCGAGCACACCGAGCTTATCGACAAGCCTGATGAAACAGCAATAGTCTGTCCTCAATGCCAGACCGGTCACCTGGTCCAGCGGCGTTCCCGTTATGGCAAAACTTTTTACTCCTGCGATCGCTATCCGGAGTGCCAGTTTGTTATTAACTTCAAACCGTTAGCTGGAGAATGTCCAGAGTGTCATTATCCGCTACTCATCGAAAAGAAAACCGCGCAGGGTGTGAAGCATTTCTGTGCCAGTAAACAATGTGGAAAGCCGATTTCGGCGGAATAAAAAAGTGAATAATAACCTGCCCACAGGCCCTATCGCTGCTGCAATAGAGGTACTGAACCAAGAGAAAGTCATCGCCTATCCAACAGAAGCTGTATTTGGTGTCGGCTGCGATCCCGACAGCGAAACGGCAGTAAGTCGTTTGTTGGAATTAAAACAACGTCCTGTCGAGAAAGGCTTAATTTTGATTGCGGCCAACTTTGAGCAACTTAAGCCCTATATTGACGATAGCTCGCTTACTGATACTCAACGTGAGGCTATCTTCGCTCGTTGGCCTGGTCCCGTCACCTTTGTTTTCCCGGCGCTTGCGACTACACCTCGTTGGTTGACCGGTCGTTTTGATTCGCTGGCCGTGCGTGTCACCGATCATCCGCTGGTGGTTGCACTGTGCCAGGCTTATGGCAAACCTATAGTTTCCACCAGTGCTAATTTGAGTGGCTTACCGCCCTGCCGAACGGTAGAGGAAGTCCGCACGCAGTTCGGTACAGACTTTCCCGTTGTTGAAGGAGAGACCGGAGGGCGATTGAATCCTTCGGAGATCCGTGATGCACTGACGGGTAAACAGTTTCGACAGGGGTAATATGAAAGAAGCCTATGCTGTTTTTGGTAATCCGATAGCGCACAGTAAATCGCCTTTTATTCATCAGCAATTTGCAGAGCAGCTGAAGATTGATTACTCCTATGGACGTGTACTGGCGCCGATCAATGACTTTGTGAATTCGCTGAACGCCTTTTTTGCTGAGGGGGGTAAGGGGGCAAATGTCACCGTTCCTTTTAAAGAAGAGGCGTTTGCGCGTGCCGATGAATTAACAGAGCGGGCATCGCTAGCTGGAGCAGTTAACACCCTTAAACGGCTGGAGGATGGACGTTTGCTGGGAGATAACACGGATGGTATCGGTTTATTAAGCGATCTTGAACGTTTATCTTTCATTCGTCCCGGATCGCGAATTCTGCTGATTGGTGCGGGCGGTGCATCCCGTGGGGTATTGCTACCTCTTCTTTCTATGGATTGTGCGGTAACCATTGTTAATCGTACGGCCTACCGCGCTGAAGAACTGGCACAGCTCTTCTCTCATACTGGTAGCGTGCAGGCGGTGGGAATGGACGAACTTGATAATCACAGCTTTGATCTGATTATTAACGCGACGTCCAGCGGTATTAGCGGTGAGATCCCGTCTATTCCGGCATCTCTTATCCATCCCTCCGTCTACTGTTACGACATGTTTTATCAGAAAGGGAATACGCCGTTCCTTTCCTGGTGTGAAAAGCATGGGGCGAAACAGTACGCCGATGGTCTGGGTATGCTGGTGGGACAAGCTGCACATGCTGTTTTACTCTGGCATGGTGTTTTACCCCAGATTGAGCCGGTCATTAAAAGCATGCAACAGGAATTGTCGGCATGAATCAGGCGATCCAGTTTCCCGATCGAGAAGAATGGCGGACGGATGTAAATGCCATTGTTTTCCCTGCAATGGTTCATGGTATGCAGTTAACATGTGCCATATCGGGAAAGATGTTGGCGTCCCGCTTTGGCGGCGACACGCCTGAACAGTGGCTGGAAACCTTTCGATTACATCGCTGGGACCTGGAAGAAGAGGCCGAAGCATTGATCCAGGACCAGCAGGAAGACGCTCAGGGTTGGGTGTGGTTACTCTGACTTAAATACTCATCTTTCCACTTAACATAGTTGTTTGCTGAGTATTGCAAGCCTGCTTTCTCTTCATCGCTTAATGGACGAATCTGCTTAACTGGGCTTCCCAGGTACAGATATCCACTCTCCAGGCGTTTGTTTTGCGGAACCAGGCTTCCCGCCCCAATCATAACGTCGTCTTCAACAACGACACCGTCCAACAGAATCGATCCCATGCCGACTAATACGCGGTTACCAATGGTACAACCGTGCAGCATGACTTTATGACCAACTGTGACATCTTCACCTACGATCAGCGGATTACCCTGCGGATTGGATGTAGATTTATGTGTGACATGTAGAACGCTGCCGTCCTGAATGTTTGTACGCGCACCGATTTGCACGTAGTTCACGTCGCCACGGATCGCGACCAGTGGCCAAATTCCGACATCATCAGCCAAACGAGCATCGCCAATGACGACACTACTGGTGTCGATCATCACGCGTTTTCCGATCTGTGGGAAAAGATCCTTATAAGGGCGCAGTACATCAGACATGTTTACCTCAGCGAAAATAGAGCGGTAATGAAGACTTTGGTTGGATTATTGAGACTGTGCAAGTGATTTATCTATCAAAAATCAGCCAAATTGCGCAGGAATATAGCGAAAGGGGTGAAAAACAAGCATTCAGCAAAAAAGATCCAAAAAACACTTGTGCTAAAAAATGGGATCCCTATAATGCGCCTCCATCGACACGGCGGATGTGAATCACTTCACGCAAACAGCCCGGTCGGTTGAAGAGAAAAACCTGAAAATGAGGGTTGACTCTGAAAGAGGAAAGCGTAATATACGCCACCTCGCGACAGAGCGCCAAAGCGCGTCGCAACTGCTCTTTAACAATTTATCAGACAATCTGTGTGGGCACTCGAGGATACGGATTCTTAACGTCGCAAGACGAAAAATGAATACCAAGTCTCTGAGTGAACACGTAATTCATTACGAAGTTTAATTCACGAGCATCAAACTTAAATTGAAGAGTTTGATCATGGCTCAGATTGAACGCTGGCGGCAGGCCTAACACATGCAAGTCGAACGGTAGCACAGAGAGCTTGCTCTCGGGTGACGAGTGGCGGACGGGTGAGTAATGTCTGGGAAACTGCCCGATGGAGGGGGATAACTACTGGAAACGGTAGCTAATACCGCATAATGTCGCAAGACCAAAGAGGGGGACCTTCGGGCCTCTTGCCATCGGATGTGCCCAGATGGGATTAGCTAGTAGGTGGGGTAACGGCTCACCTAGGCGACGATCCCTAGCTGGTCTGAGAGGATGACCAGCCACACTGGAACTGAGACACGGTCCAGACTCCTACGGGAGGCAGCAGTGGGGAATATTGCACAATGGGCGCAAGCCTGATGCAGCCATGCCGCGTGTATGAAGAAGGCCTTCGGGTTGTAAAGTACTTTCAGCGAGGAGGAAGGCGTTGTGGTTAATAACCACAGCGATTGACGTTACTCGCAGAAGAAGCACCGGCTAACTCCGTGCCAGCAGCCGCGGTAATACGGAGGGTGCAAGCGTTAATCGGAATTACTGGGCGTAAAGCGCACGCAGGCGGTCTGTCAAGTCGGATGTGAAATCCCCGGGCTCAACCTGGGAACTGCATCCGAAACTGGCAGGCTAGAGTCTTGTAGAGGGGGGTAGAATTCCAGGTGTAGCGGTGAAATGCGTAGAGATCTGGAGGAATACCGGTGGCGAAGGCGGCCCCCTGGACAAAGACTGACGCTCAGGTGCGAAAGCGTGGGGAGCAAACAGGATTAGATACCCTGGTAGTCCACGCCGTAAACGATGTCGACTTGGAGGTTGTGCCCTTGAGGCGTGGCTTCCGGAGCTAACGCGTTAAGTCGACCGCCTGGGGAGTACGGCCGCAAGGTTAAAACTCAAATGAATTGACGGGGGCCCGCACAAGCGGTGGAGCATGTGGTTTAATTCGATGCAACGCGAAGAACCTTACCTACTCTTGACATCCAGAGAACTTAGCAGAGATGCTTTGGTGCCTTCGGGAACTCTGAGACAGGTGCTGCATGGCTGTCGTCAGCTCGTGTTGTGAAATGTTGGGTTAAGTCCCGCAACGAGCGCAACCCTTATCCTTTGTTGCCAGCGGTCCGGCCGGGAACTCAAAGGAGACTGCCAGTGATAAACTGGAGGAAGGTGGGGATGACGTCAAGTCATCATGGCCCTTACGAGTAGGGCTACACACGTGCTACAATGGCATATACAAAGAGAAGCGACCTCGCGAGAGCAAGCGGACCTCATAAAGTATGTCGTAGTCCGGATTGGAGTCTGCAACTCGACTCCATGAAGTCGGAATCGCTAGTAATCGTGGATCAGAATGCCACGGTGAATACGTTCCCGGGCCTTGTACACACCGCCCGTCACACCATGGGAGTGGGTTGCAAAAGAAGTAGGTAGCTTAACCTTCGGGAGGGCGCTTACCACTTTGTGATTCATGACTGGGGTGAAGTCGTAACAAGGTAACCGTAGGGGAACCTGCGGTTGGATCACCTCCTTACCTTAAAGAACCGACCTTTGTAGTGCTCACACAGATTGTCTGATGAAAATTAGCAGTAAGAAAATCTCTGCAGGCTTGTAGCTCAGGTGGTTAGAGCGCACCCCTGATAAGGGTGAGGTCGGTGGTTCAAGTCCACTCAGGCCTACCAAATTCATCCTGGTGAATTTGAAGAGGTTTTAACTACGATGGGGCTATAGCTCAGCTGGGAGAGCGCCTGCTTTGCACGCAGGAGGTCTGCGGTTCGATCCCGCATAGCTCCACCATCTTTACTGCAACAACCCAAGAAAACTTCAGAGTGTACCTGAAAAGGTTGACTGCGAAGTTTTGCTCTTTAAAAATCTGGATCAAGCTGAAAATTGAAACGACACACTGTGTCTGTTCTCCGTAATAAGAACAGATAAAAGGTGTGTTCGAGTCTCTCAAATTTTCGCAATCAGAAGTGAAACATCTTCGGGTTGTGAGGTTAAGCGACTAAGCGTACACGGTGGATGCCCTGGCAGTCAGAGGCGATGAAGGACGTGCTAATCTGCGATAAGCGCCGGTAAGGTGATATGAACCGTTATAACCGGCGATTTCCGAATGGGGAAACCCAGTGTGATTCGTCACACTATCGTTAACTGAATACATAGGTTAACGAAGCGAACCGGGGGAACTGAAACATCTAAGTACCCCGAGGAAAAGAAATCAACCGAGATTCCCCCAGTAGCGGCGAGCGAACGGGGAGCAGCCCAGAGTCTGAATCAGCATGTGTGTTAGTGGAACGGTCTGGAAAGTCCGACGGTACAGGGTGATAGTCCCGTACACAAAAATGCACAGGTTGTGAACTCGAAGAGTAGGGCGGGACACGTGGTATCCTGTCTGAATATGGGGGGACCATCCTCCAAGGCTAAATACTCCTGACTGACCGATAGTGAACCAGTACCGTGAGGGAAAGGCGAAAAGAACCCCGGCGAGGGGAGTGAAAAAGAACCTGAAACCGTGTACGTACAAGCAGTGGGAGCACCTTCGGGTGTGACTGCGTACCTTTTGTATAATGGGTCAGCGACTTATATTCTGTAGCAAGGTTAACCGTATAGGGGAGCCGAAGGGAAACCGAGTCTTAACTGGGCGTTAAGTTGCAGGGTATAGACCCGAAACCCGGTGATCTAGCCATGGGCAGGTTGAAGGTTGGGTAACACTAACTGGAGGACCGAACCGACTAATGTTGAAAAATTAGCGGATGACTTGTGGCTGGGGGTGAAAGGCCAATCAAACCGGGAGATAGCTGGTTCTCCCCGAAAGCTATTTAGGTAGCGCCTCGTGAATTCATCTTCGGGGGTAGAGCACTGTTTCGGCTAGGGGGTCATCCCGACTTACCAACCCGATGCAAACTGCGAATACCGAAGAATGTTATCACGGGAGACACACGGCGGGTGCTAACGTCCGTCGTGAAGAGGGAAACAACCCAGACCGCCAGCTAAGGTCCCAAAGTCATGGTTAAGTGGGAAACGATGTGGGAAGGCACAGACAGCCAGGATGTTGGCTTAGAAGCAGCCATCATTTAAAGAAAGCGTAATAGCTCACTGGTCGAGTCGGCCTGCGCGGAAGATGTAACGGGGCTAAACCATGCACCGAAGCTGCGGCAGCGACACTATGTGTTGTTGGGTAGGGGAGCGTTCTGTAAGCCGTTGAAGGTGGCCTGTGAGGGTTGCTGGAGGTATCAGAAGTGCGAATGCTGACATAAGTAACGATAATGCGGGTGAAAAACCCGCACGCCGGAAGACCAAGGGTTCCTGTCCAACGTTAATCGGGGCAGGGTGAGTCGACCCCTAAGGCGAGGCCGAAAGGCGTAGTCGATGGGAAACAGGTTAATATTCCTGTACTTGGTGTTACTGCGAAGGGGGGACGGAGAAGGCTATGTCGGCCGGGCGACGGTTGTCCCGGTTTAAGCATGTAGGCGGAGGTTCCAGGTAAATCCGGTACCTTTTAACGCTGAGGTGTGATGACGAGGCACTACGGTGCTGAAGTGACAAATGCCCTGCTTCCAGGAAAAGCCTCTAAGCATCAGGTAACATCAAATCGTACCCCAAACCGACACAGGTGGTCAGGTAGAGAATACCAAGGCGCTTGAGAGAACTCGGGTGAAGGAACTAGGCAAAATGGTGCCGTAACTTCGGGAGAAGGCACGCTGATAGGTAGGTGAAGTGATTTACTCATGGAGCTGAAATCAGTCGAAGATACCAGCTGGCTGCAACTGTTTATTAAAAACACAGCACTGTGCAAACACGAAAGTGGACGTATACGGTGTGACGCCTGCCCGGTGCCGGAAGGTTAATTGATGGGGTTATCCGTAAGGAGAAGCTCTTGATCGAAGCCCCGGTAAACGGCGGCCGTAACTATAACGGTCCTAAGGTAGCGAAATTCCTTGTCGGGTAAGTTCCGACCTGCACGAATGGCGTAATGATGGCCAGGCTGTCTCCACCCGAGACTCAGTGAAATTGAACTCGCTGTGAAGATGCAGTGTACCCGCGGCAAGACGGAAAGACCCCGTGAACCTTTACTATAGCTTGACACTGAACACTGGTCCTTGATGTGTAGGATAGGTGGGAGGCTTTGAAGTGTGGACGCCAGTCTGCATGGAGCCGTCCTTGAAATACCACCCTTTAATGGCTGGTGTTCTAACGTGGGCCCGTAATCCGGGTTGCGGACAGTGTCTGGTGGGTAGTTTGACTGGGGCGGTCTCCTCCCAAAGAGTAACGGAGGAGCACGAAGGTTAGCTAATCCTGGTCGGACATCAGGAGGTTAGTGCAAAGGCATAAGCTAGCTTGACTGCGAGAGTGACGGCTCGAGCAGGTGCGAAAGCAGGTCTTAGTGATCCGGTGGTTCTGAATGGAAGGGCCATCGCTCAACGGATAAAAGGTACTCCGGGGATAACAGGCTGATACCGCCCAAGAGTTCATATCGACGGCGGTGTTTGGCACCTCGATGTCGGCTCATCACATCCTGGGGCTGAAGTAGGTCCCAAGGGTATGGCTGTTCGCCATTTAAAGTGGTACGCGAGCTGGGTTTAGAACGTCGTGAGACAGTTCGGTCCCTATCTGCCGTGGGCGCTGGAGAATTGAGGGGGGCTGCTCCTAGTACGAGAGGACCGGAGTGGACGCATCACTGGTGTTCGGGTTGTCATGCCAATGGCACTGCCCGGTAGCTAAATGCGGAAGAGATAAGTGCTGAAAGCATCTAAGCACGAAACTTGCCCCGAGATGAGTTCTCCCTGAGACTTAAAGTCTCCTGAAGGAACGTTGAAGACGACGACGTTGATAGGTCGGGTGTGTAAGCGTAGCGATACGTTGAGCTAACCGATACTAATGAACCGTGAGGCTTAACCTTACAACGCCGAAGGTGTTTTGGCGAAGAGACAGATTTTCAGCCTGATACAGATAAGATTAACCGGCGAAAAGCGGGTTAATAAACAGAATTTGCCTGGCGGCTGTAGCGCGGTGGTCCCACCTGACCCCATGCCGAACTCAGAAGTGAAACGCCGTAGCGCCGATGGTAGTGTGGGGTCTCCCCATGCGAGAGTAGGGAACTGCCAGGCATCAAATTTAGTGTGCTGATATGGCTCAGTTGGTAGAGCGCACCCTTGGTAAGGGTGAGGTCCCCAGTTCGACTCTGGGTATCAGCACCAGTTTTTCGGTTAAAGTTCGGCACTTAGAAAAGAATTTGTCTGGCGGCTGTAGCGCGGTGGTCCCACCTGACCCCATGCCGAACTCAGAAGTGAAACGCCGTAGCGCCGATGGTAGTGTGGGGTCTCCCCATGCGAGAGTAGGGAACTGCCAGACATCAAATAAGTGAAAAGGCCATCCGGAAGGATGGCCTTTTTGCGTTATTTGTCTTGCTAACCCGTAGGCCCGGTAAGCGCAGGCCACCGGGCAAAACAGAAGATTAATGAATCACCTGCGACAGGAATGCCCGCGTACGTTCTGACCTGGGATTGGCAAAAAACTCATCCGGTGGTGCCTGCTCCACAATCTCGCCAAGATCCATAAAGATCACCCGGTCGGCCACTGTGCGGGCAAATCCCATTTCATGGGTAACGCACAGCATAGTCATACCCGATTGCGCCAGACCGATCATGGTATCAAGCACCTCTTTCACCATTTCAGGATCCAGCGCTGATGTGGGTTCATCAAACAACATAATTTTAGGTTTCATACATAACGAACGTGCAATGGCCACACGCTGCTGTTGCCCGCCAGAGATTTGCCCTGGATATTTATGCGCATGTTCAGCAATGCGAACTCGCTCAAGGTAGTGCATTGCCAACACTTCAGCCTCTTTTTTCGGCATCTTTTGCACCCAGACTGGCGCCAGCGTACAGTTTTGCAAAACCGTCAAATGAGGAAAGAGATTGAAATGTTGAAAGACCATGCCAACTTCCTGCCTGACGCGCTCAATATTGCGAATGTCCTCATTGAGTTCAATCCCATCCACCACAATACGTCCTTGCTGATGCTCTTCCAGATGGTTGATACAACGGATAGTTGTCGATTTACCCGAGCCGGAAGGACCGCATAAGACGATACGCTCTCCTTGTTTTACCTGCAGATTGATGTTTTTCAAAACGTGGAACTGTCCGTACCATTTGTTGACGTTTTCCAGCGTAATCATCGCGTCGGTAGACGGCCTTAATAATTGGTTCATAAATTCCTCAGTGCGGTGTACGCCCGGTATTAAAACGTTTTTCCAGATGTTGGCTGTAACGCGACATACTGAAACAAAAGATCCAGTAAATCAGTGCGGCAAAAACATATCCTTCCGTCGACATACCCAGCCATGCAGGATCCACGGTTGCTTGTTGCACGCTGCTGAAGAGATCAAACAGGCCGATGATGATGACCAGACTGGTATCCTTGAACAGGGCAATAATCGTATTAACCAAACCAGGAATAACCAGCTTGAGGGCTTGGGGAAGAATGACCAACCCTTGGGTTTTCCAGTACCCCAGCGCCAGTGATTCAGCCGCTTCATACTGACCTTTTGGCAAGGCCTGTAATCCCCCACGAACCACCTCTGCAACATAGGCTGACTGGAAAAGAATGACACCGACCAGTGCCCGGATAAGCTTGTCGATACTGGTCCCCTCAGACATAAACAGAGGCAGCATGACAGAGGACATAAACAGGACGGTGATCAACGGTACGCCGCGCCAGAACTCAATAAAAATCACGGATAAAATCCGCACGACGGGCATATGAGAACGACGCCCCAATGCCAGTAGAATCCCCCACGGGAGCGCACCCGCAATACCGACGGATGCGATGATAAGCGTCAGCGTTAACCCGCCCCACTGCCGGGTTTCTACTCGCTCAAGCCCGAAAAAACCACCGTACATCAACCACCAGACCACCAAAGGATAAACGACTGCCCAAACGGCGATATAACGACCACGGTGGGGAATGGTTTTCCAGAACATGGGAACGATTGAGACCAGGCCAATCAGCAGGGCCAGATTAATGCGCCAGCGCTGATCGTGTGGGTAAAGTCCATACATGAATTGTCCGAAGCGTTCATGAATGAACACCCAGCAGGCCCCCGCTTTGGTACAGTCAGCTCGGGTAGAGCCTACCCAGTTGGCCTGAAAAAATACCCAGTTCAACAGCGGTGGAAGGAAGGACCAAATTAGCCACACGCATAGCAGCGTGAGCAGGCTATTTGACCAACTGGAGAACAGGTTTTTGCGAACCCAGAACAGACAGCGGCTTGCCGGGTTACTGCTCTGGCGCGAGGGGTGAGACAGTAGTGCTTTTGTCATCATGGCTCCTTAGCGCTCGATCAGTGCGATACGACGGTTATAAATATTCATCAGTAGAGAAATGCTCAGGCTGATGATCAGGTACACCGACATCGTGATGGCAATAGTTTCAATGGCTTGTCCCGTTTGATTGAGTACCGTGCCGGCAAACAGGGAAACCATATCCGGGTAGCCAATGGCGGCAGCGAGCGATGAATTTTTAACGATATTCAGGTACTGACTGGTTAGTGGAGGAATGATGACGCGCAGCGCCTGCGGGATGATGACCTGGCGGAGCGTCACCGGATTTGGCAAACCCAGAGAGCGTGCTGCCTCATGTTGCCCATAAGGAACAGCCTGAATTCCTGCCCGAATAATTTCTGCAATAAACGCTGAGGTATACACTGAAAGCGCCAGCGTCAGAGCCGCCAGTTCAGGTATAAGCACCATGCCGCCACGAAAGTTAAAACCGCGTAGTTCGGGGATATCCCAGTGAAGTGCCGCGCCAAAAAACCACTGTGAAATCATTGGTAAGAACACGATCAACGCCAGAGCTGTGGGCCAGGTACGGCGTAACTGACCGGTTTTGATCTGGTGCATTCTGTTGAAACGGAATAGCCCGAAGGTGACAACGACGGCAATAAGGACCGCGGTACAAAAGGCAAAAAGACCTTCTCCCATTTGCGGCGCCGGAATATACAGCCCCCGGTTGCTCAGAAACATTAAATCCAGCGCGTTAACCGCCTGACGTGGGCCGGGCAGGTTACGTAATACGGCAAAATACCAAAAGAAGATCTGCAATAGCGGTGGGATATTGCGGAACGTTTCGATATAGACCGTGGAGAGCTTTCGCAATAACCAGTTATCTGACAGGCGTGCCAGCCCGAGAAAGAAACCGAGAAATGAAGCGAAGACGATACATAGTGCGGAAACTAACAGAGTATTAAGCAGACCGACCAGGAACACGCGGCCATAGGTATCGCCTTGCTCGTAATCAATCAGATGCTGGACGATACCAAATCCGGCGCTGCGATCGAGAAAAGAAAATCCCGAGGTAATACCGCGACTGCTCAGGTTATTAATCGTGTTATGAATGAGATAGACCGCAATGCTAATGACCGCAATGACGGCGAGTATTTGGAATAACCAGGCGCGGACCGCAGGGTTAGAAAAGGATAGCGATCCTTTTACGGTTGAGCGGCGATGAAGCATAAGAAAACCTCGGTAACAATGACTCTGGGCTGAGCGCCGCAGCTGCGGCGCCCGTTACATCACTTTGTATTAGCGCACCGGTGGCGCATATTGAATGCCACCGTTGTTCCAGAGGTTGTTCTGTCCACGTTTGATCTTCAATGGACTTTCCGATCCAACGTTACGTTCAAAGATCTCCGAGTAGTTACCTACTTGCTTAATAATGTTATAAGCCCATTTGTTATCAAGCTTCAGATCCTTACCATAATCCCCTTCTTTACCTAACAGATGCGCCATATCCGGCGTTGCAGGATTAGCCGCTTTTTCGTCAACGTTTTTCGAGTTAACACCCATCTCTTCCGCATTCAGCATGGCGAACAGCGTCCAGCGAACAATGGAGAACCATTCATCGTCGCCACGACGTACAACCGGACCTAAGGGTTCTTTAGAAATAACTTCTGGCAGGACAATCCATTCTGCAGGATTGCTCAGCTTGATTCGCAGGGCGTACAACTGAGACTGGTCGGAGGCCAGTGTATCGCAACGTCCTGATTCCAGTGCCTTAGCCGATTCATCCGAGCGGTCAAAAGTGACAGGGGTATACTTCATATTGTTGGCTTTAAAGTAGTCAGCCACGTTCAGTTCGGTATCGGTTCCTGCCTGAATACACACCGTTGCGCCATCCAGTTCTTTGGCGCTCTTCAGGCCGGCTTTATTGTGGGTAAGAAAACCAATGCCATCGTAATAGGTTACGCCAGTGAAAGACATGCCCATACCTGCATCACGAGAGGAGGTCCATGTGGTATTACGCGAGAGCATGTCGACTTCGCCAGACTGTAACGCGGTAAAACGTTCCTTGGCGGTAAGTGGGGTATATTTTACTTTGGTATCATCGCCAAATACGGCGGAGGCAACGCCTCGGCATACGTCGACATCAATACCTGAAAATTTACCGCTCGCATCGGCGTAAGAGAAGCCAGGCAACCCGTCACTGATCCCGCATTGCACAAACCCTTTTTTCTTTACGGCATCAAGTGTTGCGCCGGCATGCGCCTGATTTGCAATCGCAAGGAGCACGCCGGCCGCAGCCAGGCTGGCTATTATCATCTTTTTCATAGAGCATCCTGTGTGGAGGAATTATTGTTATGAAAACGTTCTGAAAACGTCTTTTACCGGTCTGTGGCTTTGGCCATACTCTTTTAAGCAAAGGTAGTGCCAGGTTTTTGCGCACGATTATTCGACGCAATATGCAGAGTGTAGACAGGAAAAAATAAATGCAGCGCCCTGAAGTGGTGCAAAATTGAAACGTAAGCCACATTTCAGCGCAAAAATTTTAAAAACAGACAGGACGCGTGATAACGATTTCGGACGTTAATATTGATCGCGTGAGAATAATGAAAAGAAAACGCGGTGTAACGAAGAACAGGAAAAATGCTAATTTCAAATCGTGGATATGTGAGGGATATCTATAATAATTTTATTATTCAGTAAGAGCTATAAACCAACGTTTTGTCTTATATGTGAATTTTATTTTATTGCTAAAAGCGCGGTAACCACCGCGCTTTAAAACCTTTAAGAAGAGTTATTTGGTCAGGGCAACTATCCCAAGCGTCAATCCGGCAACGGCGGCTGCGCCACCAGCGATGGCACCGGCTGTTTCCCAGTTATCCTGCGTGGTGCCTTTCATACAGGTATTGGTATGAACCAGGCGTCCCTGATCGTCGTATACAGGTACGCAGGGAGAATCGTGTGCACAACCGGCAAGAAACGCGGTAAGCAATGCAACGGATATTAATCTTTTCATGATGTTACCTCAAAAATAAGCGTTTCGCTAATTGAGCAAAGACAAACGCTAAGCCATCTGCGAACTCGGTCATTATTTTACCACTTCTTAAAAAAAGACTGACAGGAGGAATAATCTCAATTCATGTGGATTGTAAAAATAATGGATAAAAAGAAAGGTTGCGGGTGGGTTTGAAGGAACGACTTAAATGAAATAAATGGCTATCTTATTAATAAACAAAGAGAGAGTGTACTGATGAAAAAGGCGTCCGTAGACGCCTTTATTTTACAAATTAATCAGTGTGCCGACTAAAACGCCGTCTGACGACAACAAAGAAGACGGGAACAAAGAAGATCGCCAACAATGTTGCGGTTAGCATTCCCCCCATTACACCTGTACCGACCGCATTCTGCGCACCGCTACCCGCACCGTGGCTGATAACCAGAGGCATAACCCCCAGAATGAAGGCCAGAGAGGTCATCAGGATAGGGCGAAGACGCATGCGGGATGCCTCCAACGTCGCTTCGATTAGTCCTTTGCCCTCTTTATCCATCAGGTCTTTGGCAAACTCGACGATCAAGATGGCGTTTTTAGCCGAGAGACCGATAGTGGTTAGCAACCCAACCTGGAAATACACGTCGTTATTCATCCCACGTAGCGATGCTGCTAACAGTGCGCCAACCACGCCAAGCGGTACAACCAGCATCACCGAGAACGGAATTGACCAACTCTCATACAAAGCGGCAAGGCAAAGGAAGACAACGATGAGCGAGATGGCATACAGCGCAGGCGCCTGGTTCCCCGAGAGTCGTTCCTGATAGGACATACCCGTCCAGTCATGGCCGATACCGTTAGGCAGTTTCTCAGCCAGACTTTCCATCAGCGCCATCGCTTCACCGGTGCTTCGGCCTGGGGCCGCTTCCCCTAACAGTTCCATTGAAGGCATGCCGTTGTAACGTTCCAGGCGTGGTGACCCGTAGATCCAATGTGCGGAACTGAACGTGGAGAACGGTACCATTTCGCCGTTGGCGCTACGAACATACAGATTATTGATGTCTTCCGGCAACATACGGAATTTGGCATCGGCCTGTACGTACACTTTTTTCACGCGGCCACGGTCTATGAAGTCATTGACGTAATAGCCACCCAGCGCAGCGGAGATGGTTTCATTAATATCGGACAGCGAGACGCCAAGGGCCTGGGCTTTTTCCTGATCAACATCCAGTTTGAACTGCGCGGTATCCTCGAGACCATTTGGACGCACGCGAACCAACAGGTCAGGATGTTTAGCAACCATGCCCAAAAGTTGGTTACGCGCTTGTGTTAACGCGGTATGTCCCAGCCCGCCCTGGTCAATCAGTTCGAAGTCGAAGCCGGTTGCGGTACCCAGTTCAACAATGGCTGGCATGTTGAAAGGGAACACTAAGCCATCACGAATCTGGCTAAACGCACGGGTTGCTCTGGCGATAATCGATTCAACGTTATTCTCGTCGCCATTGCGTTCTTCCCAGGGCTTGAGGCTGACAAACGCCATCCCTGAGTTTTGCCCCTGTCCGCTGAAGCTAAAGCCGTTAACCGTAAAGACGCTTTCGACGTTGGCTTTCTCGTTATTCAGGTAGTAGTGGGTAACCTGATCCAGCACTTTCTGGGTTCGCTCTTGCGTTGCGCCGGCCGGAAGCTGAATCATCGTCAGGAATACGCCCTGATCTTCTTCTGGCAAGAAGGAGGTTGGAAGGCGCATAAACAACACCGCCATCCCAATCACGATAACCAGGTAGACGACCAGGTAACGCCCGGTTTTACGCACAATACTGCTGACGCTATTGGTGTAATGATTGACGCTGTGATCGAATTTGGCATTAAACCAGCCAAAGAAACCGCTTTTATTCTCGTGATGTTCCGCCGATACCGGCTTCAACAGCGTTGCACAAAGCGCGGGAGTCAGGATCAGCGTTACCAGCACTGAAAGCGCCATGGCAGAAACGATGGTGATAGAGAACTGCCGATAGATAGCCCCGGTTGAGCCGCCAAAGAAGGCCATCGGGATAAATACCGCAGACAGCACCATGGCGATACCGACCAGCGCGCCCTGAATTTGTGACATGGATTTTTCTGTCGCCTCTTTGGGCGGCAGATTATCTTCCATCATCACACGTTCCACGTTTTCCACCACCACTATCGCATCATCAACCAATAGGCCGATGGCGAGTACCATGCCGAACATCGTCAGGGTGTTTATGGAGTAGCCAAACGCGGCAAGCACGGCAAATGTGCCCAACAATACAACAGGCACGGCAATGGTTGGAATGAGCGTAGCCCGGATGTTTTGCAGGAACAAATACATCACGAGGAATACCAGTATGATTGCTTCAAACAGCGTTTTCACGACCTCATGAATGGAGATAGTGACGAACGGCGTGGTGTCATACGGGTAGACCACCTTCATTCCCTGTGGGAAGAACGGTTGCAGCTCAACCAGCTTGGCTTTGATAGCGTTAGCGGTATCCAGCGCGTTTGCGCCGGTTGCCAGTTTAATCCCGAGACCGGAGGCTGGTTTACCGTTAATACGCGCGACCACGTTGTAGTTCTCACCACCCAACTCAATACGCGCGACATCCTTCAGGTGAACAACCGAACCATCGCTGTTGACGCGTAACGTGACCTTCCCGAATTCTTCAGGATCTTTCAGGCGTGTCTGCGCGATGATTGAGGCGTTAAGCTGCTGATTAGGCAACGCAGGCGTACCGCCCAACTGACCGGCGGCAATCTGATCGTTCTGCACCTGCAACTGATTGATCACATCAACCGGTGTGAGCTGGTACTTATTCAACAAGTTTGCATCCAGCCAGATGCGCATAGCGTACTGCGCACCAAACAGCTGTACGTCACCCACACCATTCAGACGGCTGATTGAGTCTTTAACGTTCGAGGCGACGTAGTCGGAAATATCATCCTGCGTGGTTTGCGGGTTGTCAGAAACGAAACCCGCGACCATCAAAAAGCTGCTACTTGATTTCTCGACACTGATCCCCTGCTGCTGAACTTCTTGCGGCAGTAAGGGGGTGGCGAGCTGCAGCTTGTTTTGCACCTGAACTTGCGCGATATCGGGGTCGGTACCGGACTGGAAGGTCAGCGTGATGGTCACACTCCCGGCAGAATCGCTGGTAGAGGACATATACATCAGGTTATCGATACCGTTCATATTCTGTTCGATAACCTGCGTGACGGTATCCTGCACCGTCTGCGCATCCGCACCTGGATAGGTGGCGGAAATCGATACGGCAGGGGGCGCGATGGTCGGGTACTGCGCCACGGGCAGTTGCATGATTGCCAGAGCGCCCGCCATCATCAGAATGATGGCCAGTACCCAAGCAAAGATAGGACGCCTGATAAAAAAGTTAGCCATATCCGGTTACCTTATTGGGCTTTCGTCGCAGGGGTTTCGGTATCGACGGTTGCTTTAACCTGAACGCCAGGGCGTGCTTTCTGTAAGCCGCTCACGATAACTTTGTCACCGGGTTGCAGACCTTCGCTGATGAGCCATTTGTCGCCAATGGCTTGAGCGGCGACAACTGTCCGCGCTTCAACCTGGCTCTTGTCGTTAACGACCATCACGGTGGCATCGCCGCGTGGCGTGCGCGTTACACCCTGCTGCGGAACAAGAATGGCATTCGGTTGGACGCCTTCATCAATGCGCGCGCGCACAAACATGCCTGGCAGCAGCGTGTGCTGTGGGTTAGGGAATACGGCTCTGAGAGTGATTGATCCGGTGCTTTCATCAACCGTCACATCAGAAAATTGCAATGAGCCTTTCAGCGGATATGCCTGACCATTTTCCATCACCAGTTCGACGGTACTGCTGGCGCTGTCTTTATGCAGACTACCTTGTTCAATAGACTGCTTGAGGCGCATAAAGTCGTTACTGGATTGCGTGACGTCGACATAGATAGGATCGAGCTGTTGCACGGTAGCAAGCTCAGTTGCCTGACCATTCGTGACCAATGCGCCTTCGGTGACGTTAGATTTACCGATACGTCCGCTAATGGGCGATGTTACTTTGGTGTAGGCCAGGTTGATACGTGCGCTTTCGACCGCCGCTTTTGCCGCGATTACGGAGGCATCAGCCTGGCGGGCATCAGCAATTGCCTGATCGTACTCTTGCTGGCTGATGTATTTAGTGCCAACCAGCAGCACATAACGTTTTACCGTTAAATGCGCGATAGCGGCGGCCGCTTCGCTCTTTGCCAGTTCGCCTTTGGCGCTGTCATAGTCAGCCTGGTAAGTCGCTGGATCGATCTGATAAAGCGATTGACCGGCTTCAACATCGCTCCCCTCGGTGAAATTCCGTTTAAGTACAATTCCGCTAACCTGAGGACGGACTTCTGCAATACGGAATGCTGTGGTGCGCCCGGGTAATTCGGTCGTCACGGCTAAAGGGGCCTTTTCGACGACATGGACAGTCACCTGCGGCTCTGCGGGATGTGCTTGTGTTTCTCCCTGATCGTTACAACCGGCGAGTAATGCAGCGGAGATGATGATGAATGAGGGCAGGAGTGAAAACCTGGCATTTTTCGTCATTTCTATTCCTTAAAAAACCGAACGCTCGTTATTAACCGGGTAACAGCGGGGGTGATAACGCGCACAAGAAAAATAATAGTTGGCTATCCTACAAATTATTAGCTTGCGATGTAAGCAATACTTATTTATTGGCGGGGGTGACGGCACATAAAAGCAAAAAAAGATTAATCATCTACCGTTTCATTGTGATATTTATAGCAACACTATGATGCTGATAAATACATCTTGAAATGATCATCTGATTGGTGAATATATTGGTTTCTGTTATTTGTCTTATCTATTCGTGTGTAATGTCCGCAATTAAATACTTTTGCCCTCGTCTAAATAAACGCTAAGTGATACATTTGTTCCAGATAGAAAATATTAGATAAGAAAGTTAATCATTCTCCACTCCAATCCAGATAGTCGGAATCATGGCCAGAAAAACGAAAGCGGATGCCCTCAAAACGCGACAGCACCTGATGGAAACGGCGATTGTACAGTTTGCCGCACGTGGCGTAAGTAATACGACGCTAAACGACATAGCGGATGCCGCCAATGTGACGCGGGGTGCACTTTATTGGCATTTCGAAAATAAAACTCAATTGTTTAATGAGCTATGGTTACAACAACCTCCCTTACGCGATCTTATTCAGGACAAGCTTATTGGTCGTTGGGGGGATAACCCTTTACAGCGGTTGCGTGAAAAATTTGTGGTGGGATTACAATATATTGCGGAGAACCCTCGCCAGCAGGCATTAATGCAGATTTTATATCATAAATGCGAATTCCATAAAGATATGATATCAGAGCAGGCCATTCGCGATAAAATAGGTCTCAGCCACCAAAGCATTCGCGATTCTCTCCAACGGTGCGTAGATGAAAATTTGATTGCCACCAGTCTGGATTTAGACGTCATCATAATTATTTTGCATGGTAGCTTTAGCGGAATAATAAAAAACTGGCTAATGAATCCAGAGAGTTATGATCTTTATGGGCAAGCGCCAGCATTAGTTGATAATGTATTAAAAATGTTAAGCCCGGATGGCTGTGTAATGCAATTAATACAGAGTGAAAACCAGGTTGGGTAGTTTAGCCGCCAGGGCCTGACGGCTGTCGACGGTGCTAGTCGAGATCGGCGCAGTTGACCAGCTTTAGGGGATTCACTGAGTTCATATTCCGGCACTTGTCGTGCTCTGTCGTCATCAGTTCTATCCACTGGATGAGCAGCGCATCAAAAAGAAAAACGAAGACCGCAAAAACAACCAGCCACCAATACTTGCGAATCATTGCTTAATCCTGTGTATTCATGCCCAAGCGTGCAGGGAATATACACGAAATCAGTAAGCTGAAAAGCAGACTTACAATGCTTTTACTTTGCCGAAAGAGCGCCACTGTTTGCTGTTAATCGGCTCTTTTTAGACAGGTTTTTTGTCTTACGTTTTTTCACTTTTGCAAGTTCAGTCTCTGAAAAATGAGAACCGATACTCAGTCTTCTGAGCCCCATTTTTACGTATTCAGCATTGATTTCGATACCGACAAATTTGCGACCTAATTCCACAGCGGTGGCGCCGGTTGTAAAGCTGCCGGCAAACGGATCGAGCACTTTGTCATCCGGGTTGGAGGAAGCCAGAATGATCCGTTCCAGGAGGGCTTTGGGTTTTTGAGTGGGGTGATTTTCGTATTCATCCATCAGATAGCGAACGCGGGGAAAATCCCAGACATTGCCAGGTACTTTTTTCTGATTGTAAGGCTGGGGCGGATTCTTTCTGTAGTCTATTAGCGCACGTTTAGCGCCCGTTTTGGCTTCAACCAGAATATCATCACGATTAAACGTGTACTTTTTCTGATCTTTTACCATCATCAGGATAGGTTCATACATCGAACCAAAGTAGTTTTTAGCCTGTACCCCTGAGCTATCATATGACCACACGATACGGCTTTTGATGGTAAAAAGCTGGCGACATTTGAGGTCGATGTACGGCATGTTCTCCGTACTGTTCATGATGTACATGCTACCGTGTGGTTTGAGAATACGATGGCACTCGTCGATACACTCAAACAGCCACGCCAGAAAGGTCTCTTCGTCCCAGGATTCCACCATCCCGTCAAAGTCTTTGCCGATGTTATAAGGTGGGTCGGCAAAAATGAGATCGATGCTTTCAGCGGGTAGCTTTTTTAGCTCGGTCAGCGCATCACCCAGGATTATCTTTTTAGATTCATCGCCAAAATAGACAGGTTCACATCTTGCGTTCATCGCCAAAGCCTCCCGTGTGACATTAATAAAAAAGGCGCTTCCCCATGCCGAGTAGCGCCTTTTAAAACAAACATTTAACTGATTAGTATCAGTTCATGCCGTATTTTTTCAGTTTTTTACGCAGCGTACCACGGTTGATGCCCATCATCAGGGCAGCACGGGTCTGGTTGCCGCGGGTGTATTGCATCACCATGTCCAACAGGGGCTGTTCTACTTCAGCCAGTACCAGCTCATAGAGATCATTAACGTCTTGACCGTTCAATTGAGCAAAATAGTTCTTCAGTGCCTGTTTAACCGAGTCACGCAGAGGCTTTTGAGTTACCTGGTCCTGAGAGTTAACGGTAGAAACGGTCAGTACGTCAGAATTTACGCGTTGTTCGAACATAGTTCTGTCAGCTCTTTATTTCTGTTTACGCAAAATTTTCGAAGTATGCCTCCAACGCCGCCAGCTGTTCGCTGGAATCTTCAATGGCGTTGAATGTGCGCCGAAACTGGTCATCCGGAGCGTGTTCCTGGAGATACCAGGATACGTGTTTACGCGCAATTCGGTACCCTTTTGCATGACCATAAAAGTCGTGCAGTTCCCGAACATGCGCACAAAGCAAGCGCTTCACCTCTGCCAGTGGCAGCGGGGGCAGCAGCTCCCCAGTGTCCAGATAATGCTGGATTTCCCGAAAGATCCAGGGTCTTCCCTGAGCTGCACGGCCTATCATCAGGGCATCCGCCCCCGTATAGTCGAGTACAGCTCTGGCTTTAAGCGGGTCAGTAATGTCGCCATTCGCGATAATCGGAATGGAAACTTTCTGCTTAACTGCCCGAATACTGTCGTACTCAGCATCTCCATTGAACAAACAGGCGCGGGTGCGTCCATGAATGGTCAGAGCCTGAATGCCACAGTCTTCAGCCAGTTGGGCAATCTCTACGCAGTTACGGTGTTCCGGAGCCCAGCCGGTGCGAATCTTGAGTGTGACAGGAACGTCCACTGCATTGACGACCTCGGTTAGTATTGATTTCACTAAATCCGGGTACTGCAAGAGGGCTGAACCTGCGAGCTTGCGATTCACTTTTTTAGCCGGACACCCCATATTGATATCAATAATCTGGGCGCCGCTTTCCACGTTAATACGTGCGGCATCGGCCATCTCAACAGGATCGCTACCGGCAATTTGCACCGTGCGAATTCCTGGCTCGTCAACGTGCACCATCCGTAAACGAGACTTGTCGCTTTCCCAAACCTGCGGGTTAGAAGACATCATCTCGGATACCGTCAATCCGGCTCCCATCTCATAGCACAGCGTCCTGAATGGTCTGTCAGTGATGCCAGCCATAGGTGCTGCGATCAGGCGATTTCTGAGCTGGTGTTGTCCGATGCGCATGAGTTAAGAAATGACCATACTGTGACTGCAAGGCGGCGTATATTACGCATTTTTCGCACGAGATGAAAGGCCAAACTTTGACCAATCCACTGAGGTGGATCAATGAATTGCTGTAAATATGAGCTCATGAAAATATTTAATCATATAAATCATGGCATTACAAAAATGTGTCGATTTTATATACGCATATAATTTTGCGTAACTTCTCATTTTTTCTTCAGTTACAGAAGGTACTGACAAGATATTCTGCTGAATTAATCAGCAAATTACCTCGCTATTGTGTGATCGTTACCTCATTTTAGTACAGGATCTCGGTGCCACCTGAATTGCTGTCCGTAATCGTGCGTTCATTCAGCGGCTGCGGTGGACGATTGTTCGCTGGCCCAACAATGTAGTGAAATTTATCCAACTGTTCGGCGGAAAGGGCCACAGGCTTTTTCAGGACAACCCAGGTGACGCCTTCAGTACAGGGAGGCGTTGTTATCGAGCCACTGTAGAGCCAGTAGGTCTTATTGTCGGGTAGAAGCTGGTTGATATCGACGGGCGAAAAAATGGGCATGCTGTTGCCCTCCATGGTGGGAAAGGACCCCCACAGGTTTTGAATCGCCTGGTTAGGCTCACCAATGTCAAACATGACCGCCACAATGGCGATATCACCATGTTGGTTTTTATGGGTCAACTGCAGCTCCAGTGGATAGATTTTACCGTTGAGGGTATGTTCGCCTGGAGCGTGAAAATCACAATGTTTTAAATAATAGAGCTTTTCTTCAATTTCAATGAAATTAGGGGTGTAGGAGCTCATTGTTGCCTGCAGCGTATGGTTAATGCTGCGAAATCTTGTCGGGCCATCAATGTATTGTAAATTGAGCGCGGGCAGGCCGAGTTTGCTGGTTGTCGTGGTCTGGATATCAACGGGTGACTGGTTGATACCCGTCTGACACGTTGCATACTCTTTGCTTATTTTGCCCCACTGCGCAGGGCCGGTTCCTCCGGTATATCCCCATGGCACGGCCAGCGTCTTCAGGGGCATTAAGCATGCTGCCAGTAAAATTGTTGTAAAACGATGGAAGTGCATACGTTTACTTAGCAAAAAATATAAAAATCAATTAGTTATTATATCGTTGGGTAAAGTATCAGTATGCTGGTCTGTTGTCTGAAAATGGCGTGGTCGGATAACCACGCCGGAAGGGATTATTTTTTCTGTCCGGTAATGCGACACCACTCTTCTTTCTCGATAACCGGATCGAGCGTAAAGAGGTCGGCATAGGCTTCACAGACGCTTTCCGCCTGGCTGGCAAGAATACCAGAAAGCCCCAGCAAACCGCCCTCAACGGGCAGCACGCTGATTAAAGGTGCGAGTTCACGTAATGGGCCAGCAAGGATGTTGGCGACCACCACATCGGCTTTCATCGACTCTGGCTGGTCTTTAGGCAGATAAAGTTCCAGACGCTCAGAAACGCCATTACGTTGGGCGTTATCACGGCTGGCCTGAATCGCTTGCGGATCGATATCTACACCAATCGCTTTCGCTGCACCCAGCTTCAGTGCCGCAATGGCAAGGATGCCGGATCCGCAGCCAAAGTCGATAACCGTTTTACCGTTAAGATCGAGACCGTCCAGCCATTGCAGGCACAGAGAGGTGGTTGGGTGAGTACCGGTACCAAATGCCAGACCCGGGTCGAGCATCACGTTGACGGCGTTCTCATCCGGGACATCGCGCCAGCTTGGGCAAATCCACAGACGTTCGCCAAAGCGCATCGGGTGGAAGTTGTCCATCCATTCGCGTTCCCAGTCTTTGTCTTCGAGCTGTTCGATTTTATGCGCGAAGCCAGCACCCAGTAGTGGGTGCTGCTCCAGAATCGCAACGACTTCTTTCATGTCGGTTTCTGCATCGAACAAGCCGATAACGTCGGTATCGCCCCACAGGCGAGTCTCGCCCGGCAGAGGTTCAAATACCGGCGTATCATGCGTATCCTGGAAAGTAATGGAAACGGAGCCCGCTTCCATCAGCGCATCGCTCAACTCTTCAGCGTTTGCACCGGTCGTGTTCAGTTTCAGTTGAATCCATGGCATGGCAAAACTCTTTATTTATCAGTAGTCAATATGGCGACTTGCGGAACGGCGGAACCGAAACGGTTGCCGATCAGGAAAGCCAGCAAACTTATCAGTAATGAGGGTACAATCGGATGAAAGCCCAGGTACTGAATGTTAAAAGTAGCGAGTACGGCATAAAGTACGCCGCCGACAATCATTGCGCTCAGTGCGCCTGCCGCGTTTGCCCGCTCCCAGTAAAGGCCCAGCACCAGCGGCCATAGGAAGACGGCTTCCAACCCGCCAAACGCCAGCAGGTTAAGCCAGATAATCATCTCCGGCGGCTTCCACGCGGCCAGCAGCAGTAACGCGCCCAGCAGCAGAGTGATCACTGCCGACATGCGTTTCAGCCGTGTTTCATTTTGCAGTTGTTCCGGGCGAAGGTTCAGATAGAGATCTTTAATGATCGTAGCGGAACTTTGCAGCAATTGGGCATTGATCGTCGACATGATCGCGGCCATGGGCGCGGCGAGGAAGATCCCGGCTGCTACCGGTGGCAAGACTTTTACCATTAGCGTGGGAATAACCAGATCCGGTACCGTCAGGTCAGGGATCACCGCCCGGCCCAACGCGCCGGCCAGATGCATACCAAACATCAGGACAGCCACCACGATGGTGCCAATGATAATTCCACGGTGTACCGCTTTGCTGTCCTTATAGGAGATGCAGCGCACCGCCGTATGCGGCAGGCCAATCACGCCAAAGCACACCAGTACCCAGAATGAAGTCATAAATGTGGGGGACAGAATGTCATCAGCGCCCTGCGGCGAGACCAGTTTAGGATCGATGGTTTGCAGAGTGACTACCGCATTGCTGAGACCACCAGCGGCATGGACGACACCGACCAGCAGTACGATAGTCCCAATCAGCATCACCATGCCCTGCATCGTGTCGTTCAACACGCTGGCGCGAAATCCGCCGAACGCCGTGTATAACGCGATACTGACGCCAAAAATCAGCAGGCCGGTTTCGTAAGGGATACCCGCTGCCGTTTCCAGCAAACGCGCACCGCCAATAAACTGTACGGTCATTGCACCGACAAACGCGACCAGCAGGCTGAGGCTCGCCAGCCACACCAGCAGGCGGCTTTGGTAGCGGGCAAACAGCATATCGTTGAGGGTAACCGCATTATAACGGCGTGCCAGAATGGCGAATTTTTTGCCGAGAATACCCAACGACAGCCAGACGGCGGGCAGTTGGATCATCGCTAACAAAACCCATCCCAGCCCGTATTTATAAGCAGCACCAGGGCCGCCGATAAACGAGCTGGCGCTAATGTAGGTTGCCGTTAGCGTCATGGCTAACACGACCCCGCCCATGGAGCGGCTGCCGAGGAAATACTCATTCAGGAAGGTGCCGGTCGACCTTTTGCGCATGGCGTAAACAGAGAGACCGAAAACCACCAGAAGATAGGCGACCAGCGGCAAAATAACTTCAAGCTGCATCATCATCCTCCAGCGGAATGTCGCGATAGATAAACTTCACCATCGCCCAGCATAGTACGATGAAAACCAATGGCGTCAGCAGACAGGCCATTTCGAACCAGTGCGGGAGGCCGGTAAAACCCAGAGAGGAGTCTGGTAAGTAAGCGGCCACTAACCATGCGGCAAGATATAAAAGGGTCAGCCACAGCGCCCAGCGCGCCTCTTTATGGGCCTGAACAAAACGAGCGTCCATTTTTTGTCCCTTGTGAATAAAGAAAGCGGGGATTGTACCTTATGGCACCTATGGGAGGGGAGAAAAACAAAAGGCCGGAATTTCCGGCCTTTTCGGTTAACGCTTGCTTACTTTTCCTGAAGTCCGAGTTTTTTCTCCAGGTAGTGGATATTGGTTCCACCATGCTGGAAGTGCTCGTCATTCATGATACGGATCTGCAGATCAACGTTGGTTTTGATGCCGTCGATGATCAGTTCCTGCAAGGCGTTTTTCATGCGGGCGATAGCGACGTCGCGGTTTTCGCCATAGCAAATCAGCTTACCGATCATTGAGTCATAGTACGGAGGTACTGTGTAACCTGCGTAAATATGAGACTCCCAGCGCACACCAAAGCCACCCGGCGCGTGGAAACGCGTGATTTTACCCGGGCTCGGCAGGAAGGTGTTCGGGTCTTCGGCGTTGATACGGCACTCTACCGCATGGCCTTTAACCACAACTTCGTCCTGCTTGATAGACAGCGGCTGACCCGCTGCGATGCGCAGTTGTTCTTTGATCAGGTCAACACCGGTGATCATTTCGGTTACCGGGTGTTCAACCTGAATACGGGTGTTCATTTCAATGAAGTAGAACTCACCGTTTTCGAACAGGAACTCGAAAGTACCCGCGCCGCGATAGCCGATATCCACGCACGCTTTGGCGCAACGCTCGCCGATGTAGCGACGCAGTTCCGGAGTAATGCCCGGTGCTGGTGCTTCTTCGACAACTTTCTGGTGACGACGCTGCATGGAGCAGTCACGCTCTGCCAGATAAATCGCGTTACCCTGACCGTCTGCCAGCACCTGAATTTCGATGTGGCGTGGGTTTTCCAGGTATTTCTCCATGTAGACCATGTCGTTATTGAAAGCCGCTTTCGCTTCCGCTTTGGTCATGGAGATGGATTGCGCCAGTTCGGCATCGCTGCGCACGACGCGCATACCGCGACCGCCGCCGCCGCCGGAGGCTTTGATGATAACCGGGTAGCCGATGCGTTTAGCATGAGCGCGGTTAGCGTCCATGTCATCGCCCAACGGGCCGTCAGAGCCTGGGACAGTCGGTACGCCAGCTTTCTTCATCGCGGTAATCGCGGACACTTTGTCGCCCATCAGGCGGATGGTGTCGGCTTTCGGGCCGATGAAGATAAAGCCGGAACGTTCTACCTGCTCAGCAAAGTTGGCGTTCTCAGAGAGGAAGCCATAACCCGGGTGAATTGCCACCGCGCCAGTGATTTCAGCGGCGCTGATGATAGCCGGGATGTTCAGATAGCTTTTTACGGACGGAGCCGGGCCAATACAGACCGTCTCATCCGCCAGCAATACGTGTTTTAAATCGCGATCCGCGCTTGAATGCACTGCGACAGTCTTGATACCCAGTTCTTTACAGGCACGAAGAATACGCAAGGCAATCTCGCCGCGGTTAGCGATGACAATTTTATCCAACATGTTCGCCTCGTTATTCGATGACGACCAGCGGCTCGTCAAATTCTACCGGTTGACCGCTTTCTACCAGAATCGCTTTAACGACGCCGGATTTGTCGGCTTCGATCTGGTTCATCATTTTCATGGCTTCAACGATGCACAGGGTATCGCCCGCATTCACTTTCTGGCCGATTTCGATGAACGCTTTCGCATCCGGGCTCGGGGTGCGGTAGAACGTACCAACCATTGGGGAGCGTACGATGTGACCACTGATTTCCGCTGCTGCCGGAGCTTCCATACTTGGAGAGGCAGTTTGTGCGACAGCGTTAGACAGAGCTGGCTGCTGCATCACTGGTGCAGCATAAGCCTGTTGCATCATTGGAAAACTTGCAGCTGGCGCCGCACGGCTGATGCGTACAGACTCTTCGCCTTCAGAAATTTCCAGTTCGGAGATGCCTGATTCTTCAACCAGCTCGATCAGTTTTTTAATCTTACGAATATCCATGAGTGGGTTCCGTACTCTTTGTTTAGTGAGATTGTGACAGGCGTTTTACCGCCGTCTGTATAGCATTTTTATAACAGTGAGTGACAAGATGCCACGCATCTCAGGCGTTGCACTGGGTGCTGATGCCATTACATGAGATTGCCAGACTTGTTAGTCATTGTGCGGCTATCTTCTGTCATTTTCGGGTAAAAGACAAAATATACCTTCAATATGCGATTGTCACCCTTTCCGCGCCGTAAAAACGCTACCGGGGATAGCAAAGGCGCACATTATAACTATTTCGTAGCAATTGGCAGCTAAATACTGGTCTTATCAGGGAAGATAATCAACCGTTAACATGTAAAGAAAATCGGATCGTCCGTGTTTTGCAACGTACTGCACATATCGTGAAACTACCGCCACCACTGGCGAAACTTCCTGTAGCGGCAGGCTAACAGCACCGCAGCAAGTGCGGCATAAATAATCGGTTGAGGGGAGATGATTTTAACCGACCACAGATAATGTATGGGTGCCAGGATCGCCACAAGATAGACGAAGTTGTGCAAAAATTGCCAATTCTTACCCAGCTTTCGCTGTGCAGATTGCGTGGACGTTAAGGTGAGAGCAAATAATATGACCCAACTGACAATGCCCAACATCAAATACGGTCGCGAAATGAATTCCCGCCCCAACAGCGCCAGATTATGAATACCTAATTCCAGTAACGCGTAGCTGGTTAAATGCAGCGTCGCCCAGGCGAAACACCATAGCCCTAACAGGCGACGAGTGCGTATCAATAATGGCTGTTTAGCGTAGCGCGCGAGGGGAGAGACCAGCAAGGTCGCCAGTAAGAATTTCAGAGCTGTCCTACCGGTAAAGTGCTGGATATCTTTGACCGGATCGGCGCTCAAACCGCCATGATTTACCGCCCAAAAGAGCCAGATGAACGGCAAAAAGCCGGCAAGATGCAGGCAAACTTTCAGCCCGGTAATGTGCTTTGCAGTCAGACGCACTTAAAAATTCTCCTGCAGATTAAGGCCACGATACAGGGAAGCAACCTCTTCGGCATAACCGTTAAACAACAGCGTGGATTGACGCTGTACGTCCAGAATACCGCCAGCGCCAATAAAACGTTCGGTGGCCTGGGACCAGCGGGGGTGATCGACATGCGGATTCACGTTGGCATAAAACCCATATTCATTAGGCGCGGCCAGGTTCCACGTTGTTGGGGGGCGTTCGCGCGTAAGTTTGATACTCACGATCGACTTTATGCCCTTAAATCCGTATTTCCACGGCACAATTAAGCGGATGGGGGCGCCATTTTGCGGCGGAAGGGCCTTACCATAAACCCCTACGGTAAGCAGGGTTAGTGGATGCATTGCTTCATCCAGGCGTAACCCTTCAACATAGGGATATTTCAGCCCGCCGCCAATAAAGCGATCTTTCTGGCCAGGCATTTCATCCGGGGCGTAGCGCGTTTCGAAAGCGACATATTTTGCGTTGCTGGTGGGTTCAACCTGCGCCAGCAGTTTATGTAATGGAAAGCCAATCCACGGCACCACCATTGACCAGGCTTCCACGCAGCGCATCCGATAAATCCGCTCTTCCAATGGGAAACGGGTGGTCAGCGCATCATGATCGAGAGTGAGGGGGTTTGCGACCTCGCCAGTGATTTTCAAGGTCCACGGATCGGTTTTCAGGCTGCCTGCGTTGGCCGCTGGATCCGCTTTGTCGAGACCAAATTCATAGAAGTTGTTGTAGCCAGAAACTTTATCCGCTGGCGTTAAAGGAAGCGAATTTTGCCAGGCGGTGGGCTTGCTGAAATTAAGCGGCTTACCCGCAGGCGCCGGAGGGCGGTCATTACCCTTAAACCAGCTCAGAAGGTCGGCCTGCGCAGCGTGAGGCAAAGACAACGCGGCAGCGCTGATCCCTAATGCTTTCAGTACCTGGCGGCGCTGCATAAAAAAAGCCGACTCGGCGGTGACGTCGGCTTCTGTAAATGGACGTAATTTCTTCATAACAGACTCCCGGCTTACGCGTCATGACAGACAGGGGATGCGTAGTTAATATGGCAGGGAGTCTCTATATATGCCGCGAAATTTTGTTAGTTAAGTGTAAATTTCTGCGCCGATGCCTGTTATTTCACCTTCACCAGCGTACGACCTTGTACCTGGTTATTGATGATGGCATCGGCGAACTTCGGCGCATCCGCTAGCGTAATCTCCGTGGCGGCCTGAGCATAGAATGATTCCGGCAGATCCTTAACCAAACGCGCCCAGGCTTCTGCGCGACGTGCCGGTGGGGTCATCACCGAGTCCACCCCTTGCAAACGTACATTACGCAGAATGAATGGCATGACGGTGGTCGGCAGCGCGAAGCCGCCCGCCAGGCCGCAGGCGGCCACGCAGCCACCGTAGTTCATCTGTGCCAGGACTTTCGCCAGCACTTTATCGCCAACGGTATCAATTGCACCGGCCCACAGTTGTTTTTCCAACGGGCGAGATTCAGCAAACTCATCGCGGCTGAGAATACGATTCGCGCCCAGGCTCTTCAGATAGTCGTGGGTGCTTTCGCGCCCTGATACTGCCACAACCTGATAGCCCAGCTTATGCAGTAATGCCACGGCAGTGCTGCCCACGCCGCCGCTGGCGCCGGTGACGACAATCTCACCGTCTTGCGGGTGAATTCCTGCATCCTCAAGCGCCATGACGCACAGCATGGCGGTAAAACCGGCGGTGCCGATGACCATCGCTTTGCGCCCGTCCAGCCCTTGCGGCAGCGCTACCAGCCAGTCGCCTTTGACGCGCGCACGTTCAGCCAGTCCGCCCCAATGGTTTTCACCCACACCCCAGCCGGTCAGTAAGACTTCCTGACCCGCATGAAAACGGGGATCTTCGCTTGCACGCACGGTACCGGCGAAATCAATGCCAGGAATCATCGGAAAGTTGCGGATGATTTTACCCTTGCCAGTGATAGCCAGGGCGTCTTTATAGTTCAGGCTCGACCAGTGGACATCCACCGTTACATCGCCTTCCGGGAGCTGGTTTTCGTCGAGGGGTTGAACGGATGCGAGGGTTTTTCCGTCCTGCTGTTCTAAGATCAAAGCCTGCATAACCTGTCCTCAATTCGTATAGTGGATTGGAAAATTGTTAATGAAGACTATACTCGCTAATCAAAACATGATGCCGATTCTGCGCAATAAATTGCCAGATATACCTGATTTGGTAGTATGCCCCCACAGTTTGCATAAATTGGCGGATTTTGCGTTCAGTTTTGCATTTTTGAGTCGCTTTATCTCTTTCACACCTGTTTCATAACTGTCGGAGTTAACACAAGGATGCGATTAACGACGAAATTCTCAGCTTTTGTCACGCTGCTTACTGGGTTAACGATCTTTGTGACTCTGATTGGCTGCTCGCTGAGTTTCTACAACGCTATTCAATATAAGTTCACTACGCGAGTGCAGGCGGTGGCGACGGCGATTGATACACATCTTGTCTCCCACGATTTCGTTTCGCTGACGCCGCAAATCGATGAACTGATGGTTTCTGTTGATATCGTGCGTATCGAGT
Source organism: Citrobacter sp. C5_2 (assembly GCF_014596845.2). Classification (NCBI taxonomy): domain Bacteria; kingdom Pseudomonadati; phylum Pseudomonadota; class Gammaproteobacteria; order Enterobacterales; family Enterobacteriaceae; genus Citrobacter; species Citrobacter sp. C5_2. The sequence goes on from NZ_CP115032.1 coordinate 518,155, forward strand.
TGCTGCAAGGGGAGCATATAGTGTATGACCACTCCCGAACCAGCAGCTACCGCCCGGCAGGAACGAACAACCTCTACCGCGACATCACCGTACCGTTGATCAAGCATCCGGGCATGTCAGTTCGCCTGGTTTATCAGGATCCGATGGGCAATTATTTCCATTCGCTACTGACTACCGCGCCGCTCACGCTGGCCATTGCGTTTATTATTCTGATGCTCTTTTTGTCGGTACGCTGGCTTCAGCGTCAGCTTTCAGGCCAGGAGTTACTGGAGATTCGTTCCACGCGTATTCTGAACGGTGAACGCGGGTCGAATGTACGAGGAACGGTCTATGAATGGCCAGCGCGCACCAGCAGTGCGCTCGATATGTTGCTGACTGAAATTCAAAATGCCCGCGAGCAACGCAGCCGACTGGACACCCTGATTCGTTCCTATGTTGCGCAGGATACAAAAACTGGGCTGAGTAACCGTCTGTTTTTTGATAACCAGTTGGCCACGCTGCTGGAAGATCAAGAAAAGGTGGGAGCGCATGGCGTCGTGATGATGGTGCGTCTGCCGGACTTTACTCTGCTGCGAGATAGCTGGGGAATCACCCTGGCGGAAGAACAAATTTCAACGCTAATCAATTTGTTGTCGACGTTTATGACGCGTTATCCGGGGGCATTGCTGGCGCGCTACCACCGTAGCGATTTTGCCATCCTGTTGCCACATCGCACGCTGAAAGAAGCCGAAAGCATCGCCGGGCAATTATTAAAAGCGGTCGATGCGCTTCCGACTAATAAAATGATCGATCGTGCCGATATGGTTCATATTGGCATTTGCGTTTGCCGCAGTGGTCAGTCGACGGAACAGGTGATGGATCATGCTGAGGCCGCCACCCGGAATTCGGTCCTGCAGGGTGGGAACAGCTGGTCGGTCTATGATGACTCCCTGCCGGAAAAAGGCCGGGGCAACGTGCGCTGGCGGACGCTGATTGAACAGATGCTCAGCCGGGGCGGGCCGAGAATATATCAAAAACCTGCGGTAACGCGTGAAGGACGGGTACACCACCGGGAACTGATGTGCCGTATTTTTGATGGCAGCGAAGAAGTTATTTCGGCGGAATATATGCCGATGGTGCTGCAATTTGGCCTGGCTGAAGAGTATGACCGTTTACAGTTAAGTCGTCTGATCCTGCTTTTGGGCTACTGGCCGCAGGAAAGCCTGGCGATGCAGATAACGGTTGAATCGCTAATTCGCCCACGTTTTCAGCGCTGGCTGCGTGATACGTTGATGCAGTGCGAAAAATCACTACGCAAACGCATAATTATTGAACTTGCTGAGGCAGATGTTTGTCAACATATCAGCCGATTACAGCCCGTCATCCGATTGATGGATGCGCTAGGGGTACGGATCGCCGTTACGCAGGCCGGTTTAACGCTGGTGAGCACCAGTTGGATTAAAGAGCTTAACGTTGAGTTATTGAAGCTGCATCCAAGCCTGGTGAGGAATATTGATAAGCGAACCGAAAACCAACTGTTGGTTCAAAGCCTGGCGGAGGCCTGTTCAGGCACGCCAACGCAGGTTTATGCCACGGGAGTTCGTTCGCGTAGCGAGTGGCATACGCTGACGGAACGCGGAGTTGCTGGTGGGCAAGGGGATTTTTTTGCCGCATCACAGCCACTTGACACTAACGTGAAAAAATATTCGCAAAGATATTCGGTTTAACCTGCCGTTTAATTCGTTTTCACGTAGAATAACGCGCGCTGTGCCTTCTGGGGGTGTGCTTGTCTGCTCGCCAGGTTGTAACAGCAAACATGCAGGTGAATGACCTTTGACAGGTTGCAAACAAAAGCGAGGAATGCTGCTGATTTTTTCAGCCCTGATGGACTCAGGCCGGTTTTGTAACAAAGGAAACGAACTGCACTAATTTTCACCGTAGCAGATGATTTTTGCGCCTTGTCGCTGCTGCGTGTGGTTGGTAAAGTAAGCGGATTTTGTTTTCCGCCCCAGCTTTCAGGATTATCCCTTAGTATGTTGAAAAAATTTCGTGGCATGTTTTCCAATGACCTGTCCATTGACCTGGGTACCGCGAATACCCTTATTTATGTAAAAGGACAAGGCATCGTATTGAATGAGCCTTCTGTTGTGGCCATTCGTCAGGATCGTGCCGGTTCGCCGAAAAGCGTGGCTGCAGTAGGTCATGATGCGAAGCAGATGCTGGGTCGTACGCCGGGCAATATCGCTGCAATTCGCCCAATGAAAGACGGCGTTATCGCTGACTTCTTCGTGACTGAAAAAATGCTCCAGCACTTTATCAAACAAGTGCACAGCAATAGCTTCATGCGCCCAAGCCCGCGCGTACTGGTGTGTGTACCGGTTGGCGCAACCCAGGTTGAACGCCGTGCGATCCGTGAATCCGCTCAGGGCGCAGGCGCCCGTGAAGTCTTTCTGATCGAAGAGCCGATGGCGGCCGCGATTGGTGCGGGTCTGCCAGTTTCTGAAGCAACCGGCTCAATGGTTGTGGATATCGGTGGTGGTACCACTGAAGTTGCCGTTATCTCCCTGAACGGCGTGGTTTACTCTTCTTCCGTACGTATTGGTGGTGACCGCTTCGACGAAGCCATCATTAATTACGTTCGTCGTAACTACGGTTCTCTGATCGGTGAAGCCACCGCAGAACGTATTAAACACGAAATCGGTTCCGCTTATCCGGGCGATGAAGTCCGCGAGATCGAAGTACGCGGCCGTAACCTGGCAGAAGGTGTTCCACGCGGCTTTACCCTGAACTCCAACGAGATTCTGGAAGCGCTGCAGGAACCGCTGACCGGTATCGTGAGCGCGGTAATGGTTGCTCTGGAACAGTGTCCGCCAGAGCTGGCGTCAGACATCTCCGAGCGCGGTATGGTGCTGACCGGTGGCGGTGCGCTGCTGCGTAACCTTGATCGTCTGTTAATGGAAGAAACCGGTATTCCAGTTGTTGTTGCTGAAGATCCGCTGACCTGCGTGGCGCGCGGTGGCGGCAAAGCACTGGAAATGATCGATATGCACGGCGGCGACCTGTTCAGCGAAGAGTAATCAGACGCAGGTAGGGTGGCCCACGGGTTGCCCTTCCGCTCTGATACGAGAATACGCATAGACTATGAAGCCAATTTTTAGCCGTGGCCCGTCGCTACAGATTCGCCTTATTCTGGCGGTGCTGGTGGCGCTCGGCGTTATTATTGCCGACAGCCGCCTGGGTACGTTTAGTCAAATCCGAACGTACATGGATACCGCCGTCAGTCCTTTCTACTTTATCTCTAATGGTCCTCGTGAATTACTCGACGGCGTGTCGCAAACGCTGGCTTCGCGTGACCAACTCGAACTTGAAAACCGGGCGCTGCGTCAGGAACTGCTGCTGAAAAATAGCGAGCTGCTGATGCTGGGGCAATATAAACAGGAGAACGCGCGTTTGCGCGAGCTGCTGGGATCCCCATTGCGTCAGGACGAACAAAAGATGGTGACGCAGGTCATCTCAACGGTTAATGACCCATACAGCGATCAGGTCGTGATCGACAAAGGGAGCGTTAACGGCGTCTACGAAGGTCAGCCAGTTATCAGCGACAAAGGTGTAGTGGGTCAGGTCGTTGCGGTAGCAAAACTGACCAGCCGCGTACTGCTGATTTGCGATGCGACGCATGCTCTGCCAATCCAGGTTCTGCGTAACGATATTCGCGTCATTGCTGCGGGCAACGGTTGTACGGACGATCTTCAGCTCGAACATCTGCCGGCGAACACCGACATTCGCGTTGGCGATGTGCTGGTGACTTCCGGTTTGGGTGGACGCTTCCCGGAAGGTTATCCGGTTGCTGTTGTTTCTTCCGTTAAGCTGGACACTCAGCGTGCTTATACCGTCATTCAGGCTCGTCCGACCGCGGGTTTGCAGCGTTTGCGCTATCTGCTGCTGTTGTGGGGAGCCGATCGTAACGGCGCCAATCCGATGACGCCGGAAGAAGTACACCGTGTTGCCAATGAACGTTTGATGCAAATGATGCCGCAAGTTCTGCCTGCGCCAGATGCCATGGGGCCGCCTGCGCCAGTACCGGCACCTGCTACAGGCGTCACTACAGCGCCTACGGACACCACGTCGCCACAACCTGCTCCGCGTAAGCCGGGAGGACAGTAAGTGGCAAGCTATCGTAGCCAGGGGCGTTGGGTTATTTGGCTTTCGTTCCTTATTGCACTGTTGCTGCAAGTTATGCCCTGGCCGGATGACATTCTTGTTTTCCGGCCAAACTGGGTGCTGCTCATCTTGTTGTATTGGATTCTGGCGCTACCGCATCGCGTAAATGTGGGCACAGGGTTCGTGGTGGGTGCCATACTGGATCTCATTAGCGGTTCCACGCTTGGCGTGCGGGCCTTGTCGATGAGTATCATTGCCTATCTGGTCGCGCTGAAATTCCAGCTATTCCGCAACCTCGCGCTCTGGCAACAGGCGCTGGTGGTCGTGTTGTTATCACTGGTCGTGGATATTATTGTTTTCTGGGCCGAGTTTTTAGTGATCAATGTCTCTTTCAGACCTGAAGTGTTCTGGAGTAGTGTAGTGAATGGTGTGCTCTGGCCATGGCTATTCTTACTGATGCGTAAAATCCGTCAGCAGTTTGCGGTGCAATAAAGGTTGATATGAATACTCTGTATCTTGCTTCAAGTTCTCCACGTCGTCAGGAACTGCTCGCTCAACTTGGTATCATGTTTGAACGGCTGGTTCCTGGGATTGAAGAACAGCGGCACCCGCAGGAAAGCGCGCAGCAGTACGTTTCTCGTCTGGCGCGCGAAAAAGCGCAGGCTGGCGTTGCGTTGGCGCAGCGCGATTTGCCAGTATTGGGTGCGGATACCATTGTTATTCTTAACGGCGAAGTGCTGGAAAAACCGCACGACGCCGCCCATGCCGCCGCAATGCTGCGTAAGCTGTCGGGCAACACGCATCAGGTCATGACCGCCGTGGCATTGGCCGATCGCCAGCACAGTCTGGACTGTCTGGTGGTGACGGAAGTGACATTCAGAGCACTCACCGATGAGGACATCGCGGGTTATGTTGCCAGCGGTGAACCAATGGATAAAGCAGGTGCATACGGTATTCAAGGGTTGGGTGGCTGTTTTGTCAGGAAGATAAATGGCAGCTATCACGCCGTAGTCGGCTTACCGCTGGTAGAAACGTATGAGTTGCTGACCAATTTTAACGCACTGCGTGAGCAAAGGGATAAACATGACGGCTGAATTGTTGGTAAACGTAACGCCATCGGAAACGCGGGTGGCTTACATTGATGGCGGTATTCTGCAGGAAATTCATATTGAACGTGAGGCGCGACGTGGAATCGTAGGCAATATCTACAAAGGTCGTGTAAGTCGTGTACTTCCGGGTATGCAGGCGGCTTTTGTAGATATTGGACTGGATAAAGCCGCATTTCTTCACGCTTCAGACATCATGCCACACACCGAATGCGTGGCCGGTGAAGAACAAAAACAGTTCACCGTTCGCGACATTTCTGAACTGGTTCGCCAGGGCCAGGATTTGATGGTGCAGGTGGTAAAAGATCCGCTGGGTACTAAGGGCGCTCGCCTGACGACGGACATTACGCTGCCTTCCCGTTATCTTGTTTTTATGCCGGGCGCGTCGCACGTTGGTGTTTCCCAACGTATCGAAAGCGAAAGCGAACGCGAACGTCTGAAAAAAGTGGTAGCCGATTACTGTGATGAGCAGGGCGGATTTATTATTCGTACGGCGGCGGAAGGCGTATGCGAAGAGGATCTGGCCTCGGATGCTGCCTACCTGAAGCGCGTCTGGACGAAAGTCATGGAGCGCAAAAAACGTCCGCAAACGCGCTACCAGATGTATGGCGAACTTGCGCTGGCGCAGCGCGTTTTGCGTGATTTTGCCGATGCCCAGCTTGATCGGATCCGCGTCGACTCTCGCCTGACCTATGAGGCGTTGCTGGAATTTACGGCGGAGTACATTCCCGAGATGACCAGCAAGCTGGAGCATTACAGCGGACGTCAGCCTATTTTCGATCTCTTTGACGTTGAGAATGAAATCCAGCGCGCGCTGGAACGCAAGGTTGAGCTGAAATCCGGCGGCTATTTGATCATTGATCAAACCGAAGCGATGACCACCGTGGATATCAATACCGGCGCGTTTGTTGGACATCGTAATCTCGACGACACTATTTTTAATACTAATATTGAAGCAACGCAGGCCATTGCGCGTCAACTGCGTCTGCGTAACCTGGGCGGCATTATCATTATCGATTTTATCGACATGAATAATGAAGATCATCGGCGCCGGGTGTTGCACTCTCTGGAGCAGGCTCTGAGCAAGGACCGCGTAAAAACCAGCATTAACGGTTTTTCACAGCTGGGCCTGGTGGAGATGACGCGTAAGCGCACGCGTGAAAGCGTGGAGCATGTGCTGTGCAATGAGTGCCCTACCTGTCATGGACGCGGTACCGTGAAAACGGTGGAAACCGTATGCTATGAAATCATGCGCGAAATTGTCCGCGTACACCATGCATACGACTCCGATCGCTTCCTGGTTTATGCATCTCCGGCAGTGGCAGAAACCCTGAAAGGCGAAGAGTCGCATGCGCTGGCGGAAGTCGAAATCTTTGTGGGTAAACAGGTCAAAGTCCAGGTTGAACCGCTCTATAACCAGGAGCAGTTCGACGTCGTAATGATGTAATTGAGTAGTAGCACCAGCGCATGTAGGCCGGATAAGGCGCAAGCGCCGCCATCCGGCAATATACACTCAAGGGGTGTGAGTCACATTTTTTTGCAGACAAGGAGAGGCGCGTGAGGCGATTGCCGGGGATATTACTGCTCACTGGAGCCGCATTCGTTGTCATTGCAGCGCTGATGGTCAGTGGACTGCGCCTTGCGCTACCTCATCTTGATAGCTGGCGTCCGGCCATTCTCGGTAAGATTGAATCCGCGACTGGCCTGCCCGTTACCGCCAGCCAGCTTTCCGCCAACTGGCAAAATTTCGGCCCTACGCTTGAAGCGCGTGATATCCACGCGCAGCTCAAAGACGGCGGTGAGTTTTCGGTAAAACGTGTCACGTTAGCGCTGGATGTCTGGCAAAGTTTACTGCACATGCGCTGGCAGTTTCGCGATCTCACCTTCTGGCAATTGCAGTTGCGCACCAATACCCCTATCCAGAGTAGTGAAAGCGGTGATGGAATTGAAGCGGGTCACCTCAGCGATCTCTTCCTGCGTCAGTTCGATCATTTCGATCTCCGCGACAGTCAAATCAGCTTTTTAACCCTCTCAGGCCAGCGCGCTGAACTGGCGATCCCACAACTTACCTGGCTGAACGGTAAAAACCGGCATCGCGCTGAGGGGCAGGTCAGTCTCTCCAGTCTGACCGGTCAACATGGCGTTATGCAGGTGCGCATGGATCTGCGCGACGACAATGGGCTGTTGAATAATGGTCGGGTCTGGCTGCAGGCAGACGACATTGACGTCAAACCGTGGCTGGGCAAATGGATGCAGGATAATGTCGCGTTGCAAACCGCGCGTTTTAGCCTGGAAGCATGGATGACGATCAATAAAGGCGTCGTTTCCGGAGGCGATGTCTGGCTGAAGAAAGGCGGCGCCAGCTGGCTGGGTGACAACCGCACGCATACGCTCTCCGTGGATAACCTGACGGCGCACATTAGCCGCGAACAGCCGGGCTGGCAATTCTCTATTCCCGATACCCGTATCACCATGGATGATAAACCCTGGCCAAGCGGGGCGTTAACGCTGGCCTGGATCCCTGAGCAGGAAGTCGGTGGTGAGAATAACAAGCGCAGTGACGAGCTACGCATTCGCGCCAGCAATCTGGAGCTGGCCGGATTAGAAGGGCTGCGCCCGATGGCGGCTAAGTTATCGCCAGCGCTGGGGGATATTTGGCGCGCCACGCAGCCAAGCGGCAAAATTGATGTGCTGGCGCTGGATATCCCATTACAGGCAACAGAAAAGACCCGTTTCCAGTCCTCGTGGACCAATCTGGCCTGGAAACAGTGGAAGTTGTTACCGGGGGCGGAGCATTTCTCCGGTACGCTTTCGGGCAGCGTGGAAAATGGTGCGCTTACCGCCTCCATCAAGCAAGCCCGCATGCCGTATGAGAGCGTCTTCCGCGCACCATTGGAAATAGAAAACGGCGTGGCGACGCTAAGCTGGCTGAAGAATGATAAAGGTTTTCAGTTAGATGGGCGCAATATTGATGTCAAAGCGAAAGCGGTACATGCGCGCGGTGGTTTTCGCTATCTGCAACCGACCGGTGACGAGCCATGGTTAGGCATTCTGGCGGGGATCAGTACTGATGACGGCTCTCAGGCCTGGCGCTACTTCCCGGAAAATCTGATGGGCAAAGAGCTGGTTGACTACCTCAGCGGCGCGATTCAGGGCGGCGAAGCGGATAATGCCACGTTGGTGTATGGCGGCAACCCGCATTTGTTCCCGTATCTGCATAATGAAGGGCAGTTTCAGGTCCTGGTGCCGTTACGCAATGCTAAATTCGCCTTTCAGCCCGACTGGCCTGCGTTGACTGACCTCAATATTGAACTGAACTTCATTAACGACGGTCTGTGGATGAAAACGGATGGCGTTAATTTAGGCGGCGTAAAAGCCAGCAATCTGACGGCCAATATTCCCGACTATGCAAAAGAAAAGCTGCTGATTGATGCCGACATCAACGGGCCAGGAAAAGCGGTTGGACCTTATTTTGATGATACGCCGCTAAAAGATTCTCTTGGCGCCACGCTTGAGCAGTTGCAGATTGATGGCGATGTGAATGCTCGCTTACATCTCGATATCCCGTTAGATGGCTCGCTGGTTACGGCCAAAGGTGATGTCAATCTGCGTAATAACAGTCTGTTTATTAAACCGCTCGACAGCACGTTGAAGAATTTGACCGGAAAATTCAGCTTTGTGAACGGCGATCTGCAGAGCGAGCCGATGACGGCAAACTGGTTTAATCAGCCGCTGAACGTCGATTTTTCCACTACCGAAGGGGCCAAAGCCTATCAGGTGGCGGTGAATCTGCAAGGCGACTGGCAGCCAAACCGTATGGGGATTTTGCCGACGCAGGTGAACGATGCGTTAAGCGGCAGTATGGCGTGGAATGGCAAGGTGGATATCAATCTTCCGTATCATGCCGGGGCGACCTACGACATTGCGTTAAAGAGTGACCTGAAGAATGTAAGTAGTCACTTACCTGCTCCACTGAATAAGGCGGCCGGTGAGGCGCTGCCGGTAAACGTGAAGGCCAACGGCAATCTGCGCAGCTTTGATCTCACCGGCAACGCAGGGAGCAAGAATCACTTCAACAGCCACTGGCTGCTGAATCAGAAGCTGACCCTTGACCGTGCTATCTGGACGTCGGAAAGCCGCACCGTGCCCGCGTTACCCGATCAGCAAGGCATTGAGCTCAATCTTCCCCCTATGGACGGCGCGCAATGGCTGGCATTGTTCCAGAAAGGCGCTGCGGATAACGTTGGCTCGAACGCCAACTTCCCGCAACGCATCACGGTACGTACGCCATCGTTATCCCTGGGGGGGCAGCAGTGGAACAATTTAAGTATTGTGTCTGAGCCTTCGGGCAACGGTTCCAGCGTGCAGGCGCAGGGGCGTGAGATCAACGCCACGCTGGCTATGCGCAATAACGCCCCGTGGCTGGCGAACATTAAATACCTCTATTACAACCCGAGCGCCGCAAAGCCTTCTCCCGGCACAGCGCCAGCGTCGCCTTTCTCTACCATCAATAACGTCAGCTTCCGTGGCTGGCCGGATGTTCAACTCCGCTGTGCAGAGTGTTGGCTGTGGGGACAGAAATATGGACGTATTGATGCCGATGTGGCGATCAAAGGCGATACGCTCTCGTTGAGCAACGGTCTGTTGGATACCGGCTTTGCCAGACTGACTGCCGATGGTGAATGGGTGAATGTGCCGGGTAAAGAGCGTACGTCACTGAAGGGAAAACTGAACGGCAAAAAAATTGACTCTGCCGCCGGTTTCTTTGGCGTATCGACGCCGATTCGTAACTCTTCGTTCAATGTGGAGTACGACCTGCACTGGCGTAATCCACCGTGGGATCCGGATGAAGCGTCGCTGAATGGGATTTTGCGCACCCGGTTGGGCAAAGGTGAGCTTACCGAACTCAGTACCGGACATGCGGGGCAACTGTTACGCCTGTTAAGCTTTGACGCGTTGCTACGTAAACTGCGCTTTGATTTTAGCGATACCTTCAGTGAAGGCTTCTATTTCGACTCCATTCGCAGCACGGCGTGGATTAAGGATGGTGTGATGCATACCGACGACACGCTGGTGGACGGTCTGGAAGCTGACATCGCGATGAAAGGCTCGGTGAATCTGGTACGCCGCGAACTGGATATGGAAGCGGTTGTCGCGCCTGAAATTTCTGCCACCGTTGGGGTTGCCGCCGCATTTGCCGTCAACCCGATTGTCGGCGCGGCGGTGTTTGCCGCCAGTAAGGTTCTGGGGCCGCTGTGGAGTAAAGTTTCGATTCTGCGTTACCGTATCACCGGTCCGGTTGATAAGCCGCAGATTAACGAAGTTCTGCGTCAGCCGCGCAAAGAAAGCCAGCAATGATTTGACGGGGGCAAGTAATTGCCCCAATCTCAGTACATAGTATTGCCGGATGGAGCAGCGCTTATCCGGTCTACAGTAGCCTAACAACGTAGGCCGGATAAGGCGTTTTTGCCGCCATCCGGCAGAATTAAATGAGTAACAAAACGATGAGTCTGAACCTGGTAAGTGAACAATTGCTAGCGGCGAATGGCCTGAAACATCAGGATCTGTTTGCCATCCTGGGCCAACTGGCCGAACGCCGTCTCGATTACGGCGATCTCTATTTTCAGTCGAGCTATCACGAATCCTGGGTTTTAGAAGACCGCATCATTAAAGATGGTTCTTACAATATTGATCAGGGTGTTGGCGTACGCGCCATCAGCGGCGAAAAAACGGGGTTTGCCTATGCAGACCAGATTAGCCTGCTGGCGCTGGAGCAAAGTGCGCATGCTGCCCGGACTATTGTGCGCGACAGTGGTGACGGCAAAGTAAAAACGCTGGGTGCGGTAGAGCATCAGGCGCTTTACACTTCGGTCGATCCGTTACAAAGCATGAGCCGCGAAGAGAAACTGGATATTCTGCGTCGCGTTGACCGCGTTGCGCGTGCTGCTGACAAGCGCGTTCAGGAAGTGACCGCCAGCCTGACCGGTGTTTATGAGCTGATTCTGGTGGCGGCGACCGACGGTACGCTGGCCGCGGATGTCCGTCCACTGGTGCGTTTGTCCGTCAGCGTGCAGGTCGAAGAAGACGGTAAGCGTGAGCGCGGCGCGAGCGGTGGCGGCGGTCGCTTTGGTTATGACTATTTCCTCGGCGATCTCGATGGTGACGTGCGTGCCGACGCGTGGGCGAAAGAGGCTGTGCGCATGGCGCTGGTCAATCTGTCCGCAGTAGCCGCGCCGGCAGGTACGTTACCGGTGGTACTCGGCGCTGGCTGGCCTGGCGTTCTGCTGCACGAAGCGGTCGGTCATGGTCTGGAAGGCGACTTTAACCGCCGTGGCACCTCGGTATTTAGCGGTCATATGGGTGAACTGGTCGCGTCAGAACTGTGTACCGTAGTAGATGATGGCACAATGGCGGACCGTCGTGGATCCGTGGCTATTGATGACGAAGGTACACCGGGCCAGTACAACGTGCTGATCGAAAACGGTATTCTGAAAGGCTACATGCAGGACAAACTGAATGCGCGCCTGATGGGTGTGGCGCCAACGGGTAACGGACGCCGTGAATCTTACGCGCACCTGCCGATGCCGCGGATGACCAACACCTATATGCTGCCGGGCAAATCCACGCCGCAGGAAATCATTGAATCCGTCGAATACGGCATTTATGCGCCGAACTTCGGCGGTGGTCAGGTGGATATCACCTCCGGGAAATTTGTGTTCTCAACGTCCGAAGCGTATCTGATTGAAAACGGTAAAGTGACCAAACCCGTGAAAGGCGCGACGCTGATTGGCTCCGGTATCGAAGCGATGCAGCAAATTTCGATGGTAGGTAACGATCTGAAACTGGATAACGGCGTAGGCGTTTGCGGTAAAGAAGGGCAAAGCCTGCCGGTGGGCGTGGGCCAGCCGACGCTGAAGGTCGATAATTTGACGGTCGGCGGCACCGCATAGCATCATGATCCTGGCCCGATAAGCGTCAGTGCCATCGGGCATCTTGCCGGATGCGGCGTTAACGCCTTATCCGGCCTGGACTCTTTATTTCTCTTTCCCTCGACCATACATTCCCTGAAACAGCTGCGCCACATCGACAAAATAATCCGTCAGATAGTTAATCACTACCTGAACCTTAAGCGGCAGTTTGTCTTTTTCGGTGTACAGCGCATAGACCGGACGTGGATCCGACTGGTAGCGGGGAAGCAGGATCTCCACCTCGCCGCGATTGATCTCATTGATCACCCACATCAATGGTACATAGGCAATACCCGCGCCTGCGGCCAGCCAGCGCACCAGCGTCATCGGATCGTTAGTGACGAAACGCCCCTCTGGAATCAGGCGGGTAGAGATCCCCTCCGGGGCGATAAGCTCGAATTCGTTATCCGGGCGCACGCTATATTCCAGCCATGAGTGATTGCTGAGATCGGCAGGTTTTTCCGGAACGCCAAACTGGGCGAGATAACTTTTAGCGGCGCAGACCACCATCGGCATGGCTCCCAGACGACGTGAAAACAGGCTGGAGTCTTGTAACGCGCCGACGCGGATGACCACGTCCAGGCCATCAGCAATTAAATCCGGTGCCGGGATGCCGGTGACCAGATTTACCGTCAGGCCGGGGTACTCTTTCAGCATTTTCGCCGTCAGCCCGGCGAGGACATTTTGTGCCATGGTTGAAGAACAGCCAATACGCAATGTGCCGATAGGAGTGTTATTAAAGGCATACAGCTGCTCATGCACATCCTGCGCTTCGTGCAGCATTCGACGGCAGCCCTGATAATAAATTTTACCGGCTTCGGTTAGCCCAATGCTGCGCGTACTGCGGTTTAGCAGCTTGACCTGTAGTTCATCTTCCAGTTTAGAGACCGTCTGGCTTATCGATGAAACGCTCATTTGCAGCTGTCTTGCGGCGGCGGTGAAGGAGCCCAGTTCGACAACTTTGGCGAACACCGACATACGTTTTAATCGTTCCATTATTCACTCTGGCTTAAAAGTGATTTAGATCACATAATATAGATAACAGCATAACAGTTACGTTAATATATTATTATTCAAATAACGGCTATGTCGCTCTCGCCTGGCTCATCCTTGCCCTTCTCTGCGGTGACATACGCTAGAAAATCTATCACCTGCACTCTCTTAAGCTACCAAGGTCAACATGAGTCTGTTTCCCGTTATCGTGGTGTTTGGTCTGTCCTTCCCACCGATTTTTTTCGAATTGCTTTTGTCACTGGCGATTTTCTGGCTGGTGCGCCGGGTGCTGGTTCCAACTGGCATCTATGATTTTGTCTGGCATCCGGCTCTGTTTAACACCGCGCTGTATTGCTGCCTGTTCTATTTAATAACGCGCCTGTTCGTTTGAGGTTGAAGTGAAAACACTAACAAAAAAACTCTCCCGTACGGCCATGACTCTCGTACTGGTCATTCTGGCCTTCATTGCTATTTTTCGCGCATGGGTGTTCTACACCGAGTCGCCGTGGACGCGTGATGCGCGTTTCAGCGCTGATGTCGTCGCCATTGCGCCGGACGTTGCGGGTCTTATTTCCAACGTTAACGTCCATGATAACCAACTGGTGAAAAAGGATCAGGTGCTGTTTACCATCGACCAACCGCGCTATAAAAAAGCCCTCGAACAGGCTGAAGCCGACGTCTCTTATTACCAGGTTCTGGCGCAGGAAAAACGTCAGGAAGCCGGTCGTCGTAACCGTCTGGGCGTACAGGCCATGTCTCGTGAAGAGATTGATCAGTCTAACAACGTACTGCAAACCGTATTACACCAGTTGGCGAAGGCGCAAGCGACCCGCGATTTGGCAAAATTGGATCTTGAACGTACCGTTATTCGTGCGCCAGCGGATGGTTGGGTGACTAACCTGAATGTTTACAGCGGCGAATTTATTACCCGTGGCTCCACGGCGGTAGCGCTGGTAAAACAGCACTCGTTCTATGTCCTGGCGTATATGGAAGAAACCAAGCTGGAAGGCGTACGCCCTGGATATCGCGCTGAAATTACCCCGCTTGGTAGCAATAATGTGTTGAAGGGTACCGTTGATAGCGTGGCGGCTGGCGTAACGAATGCCAGCAGCACGCGAGACGCAAAAGGTATGGCGACCATTGATTCCAATCTTGAATGGGTCCGTCTGGCACAGCGTGTACCGGTGCGCATTCGTCTTGATGAGCAGCAGGGAACCCTGTGGCCAGCCGGGACGACGGCTACCGTTGTTATCACCGGTAAGCAGGATCGCGATGCCAGTCAGGAATCCTTCTTCCGTAAAATGGCGCACCGCCTGCGCGAGTTCGGTTAATTGCGATGGGTATTTTTTCCATTGCTAACCAGCATATCCGCTTCGCGGTAAAACTGGCGTGCGCAATTGTTCTGGCGCTGTTCGTTGGTTTTCACTTTCAGCTTGAGACTCCGCGTTGGGCGGTGTTGACCGCGGCAATTGTGGCAGCAGGCCCGGCTTTTGCCGCCGGTGGGGAACCCTATTCAGGCGCCATCCGCTACCGCGGGATGCTGCGTATCGTCGGCACATTTATTGGCTGTATTGCCGCCCTGATCATTATTATCAGCATGATCCGCGCTCCGTTGTTGATGATCCTGGTGTGTTGTATCTGGGCCGGTTTTTGTACCTGGATCTCGTCGCTGGTGAAGATCGAGAATTCCTATGCCTGGGGACTTTCGGGTTATACGGCGCTGATCATCGTCATTACTATCCAGGCTGAACCGTTGTTGACGCCGCAATTTGCACTTGAGCGTTGCAGCGAGATTGTGATGGGGATTGTCTGCGCTATTGTTGCCGATCTGCTCTTTTCGCCCCGCTCGGTGAAACAGGAAATTGATGTCGAACTGGACAGCCTGCTGGTGGCGCAGTATCAGCTTATGCAGTTGTGTATAAAGCATGGCGACAGCGAAGAAGTGGACAAAGCCTGGGGCGATTTAGTCCGCCGAACGGCGGCGCTGGAGGGCATGCGCAGCAACCTCAATATGGAGTCTTCACGTTGGGTGCGTGCTAATCGCAGACTCAAAGCATTAAACACGCTGTCGCTCACGCTCATTACTCAGTCCTGTGAAACTTACCTTATTCAAAATACCCGCCCGGAACTTATCACCGACACCTTCCGCGAGTTGTTCGATACGCCGGTTGAAACGGTGCAGGATGTCCATAAACAGTTGAAGCGGATGCGTCGGGTTATTGTCTGGACTGGCGAACGTGAAACACCGGTAACGATTTATAGCTGGGCAGGTGCGGCGACGCGCTACTTGCTACTGAAACGCGGTGTGGTGAGTAATACAAAAATTAGCGCGACGGAAGAAGAGATCCTGCAAGGCGAGCCGGTAGTGAAAGTGGAGTCCGCCGAGCGTCACCATGCGATGGTCAACTTCTGGCGTACCACGCTCTCCTGTGTGCTGGGCACCTTATTCTGGCTGTGGACTGGCTGGACATCCGGCAGCGGCGCGATGGTGATGATTGCGGTTGTCACCTCGCTGGCAATGCGCCTGCCTAACCCTCGGATGGTGGCGATAGATTTTATCTACGGTACGTTGGCGGCATTACCACTCGGGGCGCTCTATTTTCTGGTGATTATCCCCAATACGCAGCAAAGTATGCTGTTGTTGTGTCTGAGCCTGGCCGTGCTGGGATTCTTTCTGGGAATCGAGGTGCAGAAACGACGGCTGGGATCGATGGGCGCGCTGGCCAGCACCATTAATATCATCGTGCTGGATAACCCGATGACCTTCCACTTTAGCCAGTTTCTTGACAGTGCGCTGGGGCAGATTGTTGGTTGTGTGCTGGCGTTTATCGTCATTCTGCTGGTACGCGATAACTCGCGGGACAGAACTGGTCGCGTGTTACTCAACCAGTTTGTCTCCGCGGCGGTTTCTGCAATGACTACCAACGTGGTTCGTCGTAAAGAAAACCACCTTCCGGCGCTTTATCAGCAGTTGTTTTTACTGATGAACAAATTCCCCGGCGACCTGGCGAAGTTTCGCCTGGCGCTGACGATGATTATCGCGCATCAGCGTCTGCGTGATGCGCCGGTACCGGTAAATGAGGATTTATCTGCCTTCCATCGCCAGTTGCGTCGCACCGCCGATCATGTGATTTCAGCAGGAAATGACGATAAACGCCGCCGCTACTTTAGCCAGTTGCTGGAAGAGCTTGAGATCTATCAGGAGAAGTTAATCATCTGGCAAGCCCCTCCACAGGTGACCGAGCCGGTAAAACGACTCAGTGGGATGCTACACAAATACCAGCACGCGCTGACCAGCAATTAAGCACAAAAAACCGATGCCAGAAGCGTCGGTTTTTTTATGGCTATACTTACCTGAAATGCGGGAGGCCCTGCATATTGGTGGTCCGTAGAGTGACTGGCGTCGGGATGGTGGCTATAGATGAACATCTATACGTTTGATTTTGACGAGATAGAAGACCAGGGTGATTTCTACCGCGAGTTCACGCGCGCATTTGGTCTGACCCGGGAAAAAGTGGTCGATTTAGATTCTCTGTGGGAGGTCGTTACCGGAGATGTCTTGCCGCTGCCGGTGGAGATTGAATTTGTCCATTTGCCGGACAAACTACGCAGGCGATATGGCGCATTAATATTACTGTTCGATGAAGCGGAAGAAGAGCTGGAAGGGCAGTTGCGTTTTAATGTTCGTCACTCAATGTAAGGTACAAAAAAGCCCCCGGCAGGCGGGGGCAAGTCGTCGGTTTAGACGACGAGGGTTTATTTGTACAGTTCTGCAGTCGCGTGCCAGTGAGCACCTTCACGGAGTTCGGTGACGCGATAGCTGCTGGCACCCGCTTTTTCAGCTTTAGCGGCGATAGCCTGACGCATATCCATTGGTGAACTACCGATCTGAGATACAGAGATGCTACCCATGGATTGCAGGTTCTGTGCTTCTTGTGAGTTCACCTGAGTAACCGCGGCGCTTGCACCGAAAGAGAGAACAGAAAGAAGACTTAAAGTTGCAACAGTAGTTTTGATTTTCATGATATTTACCTCGTCGAATTCTTTTATTGTGGGTCTTGTTTCGTGACCCTCATCACAAAATCAAGTATACACTAATAACGCGATAAATTAATACCACGCTAATTGTTTCTATGGTTATTACGTTTTAAGAAGATTATTTTTTATAACTTAAAGGAATTAAAACTGGCGTTTTTAACATTCATATAGAATTAAATTAAGTAAAATCAATGAGATACTGTATTTTGCAAAATGTGCGTTTTTCAGCCTTCATATTCACTATGTGAACGAATTTTAGCGGTTAAACGCACCATTTGTTAAATGAATGGCAGTGGAAAATAGAACCAAGAGGGGGAAGCAGAGGTTTTTCCCCGCCGGGAGTCGACGGGGAAGGAGGTATTACAGTTCTTGTTCGAACAGCTCCAGAATGGCTTCGTACAGATCTTTTACCGTAAAACCCTTAGCTGGCGTGGTGAAGATGGTATCGTCACCGGCAATCGTTCCCAAAATACCTTCCGCTTTACCCAACGAATCCAACAGACGGGCAATCAACTGAGCGGCGCCGGGGCTGGTGTGAATAACCACGACCGCATCGTTGTAGTCGATATCCAGTACCAAATTTTTCAGCGGGCTGGAGGTTGTCGGCACCCCCAACTCAGCCGGCAGGCAGTACACCATTTCCATTTTCGCATTGCGTGTACGCACGGCGCCAAACTTGGTCAGCATGCGTGAAACCTTGGACTGATTGATATTATCAAAGCCCTGATCCTGCAAGGCGAGGACGATTTCGCCCTGAGAGCTGAACTTTTCTTCTTTAAGTAGCGCTTTAAACGCCTTCACTAATTCTTCTTGTTTTGCCGAGCTTCGCATAAGTCACCCGTAATATGGCGGTAGAATCAACATTATTGTGCATACAGATGAATTTTTATGCAAACGGTCTGCCCTGGTAAAGGCTGAAATAATGTTATGAAAGAGCGGAATTTTATCAAATTTCGTTATCAAGAAACATGCCTGTGTCACGGCTCGCAAATAAGGTTAAAAGTAAATTAATTGTTATAAAATTGATGTTGTTTTGAGAGGTGGGTAGGGTATATTGTCAGCACCTGTTGGAAAGTTGCTCTACTGTGCGGGTGGTTTTGAATTACGTAACTTAGGTTTTATTTTACGTAAGTTAAATGCATAAAAGCCAAATTTGCGTGACTACGCATTCTTGACGCGTGGTTGTTGTATTCGTTGGATTTGTGAATTAAGGTCGCCGCCGCGGAGCAATCGACACTTTGCTTATCAATATAATAAGGAGTTTAGGATGAAAGTTGCAGTCCTCGGCGCTGCTGGTGGTATCGGTCAGGCGCTAGCATTACTGTTAAAAACCCAACTGCCTTCAGGTTCAGAACTCTCCCTGTATGACATCGCTCCAGTAACGCCTGGTGTGGCCGTTGATTTGAGCCATATCCCTACTGCTGTGAAAATCAAAGGCTTCAGCGGCGAAGACGCTACCCCTGCACTGGAAGGTGCTGATGTGGTACTGATCTCTGCGGGCGTCGCGCGTAAACCGGGTATGGATCGTTCCGACCTGTTCAACGTCAACGCCGGTATCGTGAAAAACCTGGTGCAGCAGGTTGCTAAAACCTGTCCGAAAGCATGTATCGGTATCATCACCAACCCGGTGAACACGACCGTTGCTATCGCTGCAGAAGTGCTGAAAAAAGCAGGCGTATACGATAAGAACAAACTGTTTGGCGTGACCACGCTGGACATTATCCGCTCCAATACCTTTGTTGCGGAACTGAAAGGCAAACAGCCTGGCGACGTTGAAGTCCCGGTTATTGGCGGCCACTCTGGCGTGACCATTCTGCCATTGCTGTCACAAATTCCTGGCGTGAGCTTCACCGAGCAAGAAGCGGCTGACCTGACCAAACGTATCCAGAACGCGGGTACTGAAGTTGTGGAAGCTAAAGCCGGTGGCGGATCTGCTACCCTGTCTATGGGTCAGGCCGCAGCACGTTTCGGCCTGTCACTGGTTCGCGCACTGAGCGGCGAAAAAGGCGTGGTTGAATGTGCTTACGTTGAAGGCGACGGCCAGTATGCTCGCTTCTTCTCTCAGCCGTTGCTGCTGGGCAAAAACGGCGTAGAAGAGCGTCAGTCGATCGGTAAGCTGAGCGCGTTTGAGCAAAGCGCGCTGGAAGGCATGCTGGACACGCTGAAGAAAGATATTACTCTGGGCGAAGAATTCGTTAAGTAACGCGAAGAGAGGCCAGCGTGTATTTGTAGGCCTGAAAGCTGCGCGCTATCAGGCATTACGTGCTGACTCTCTACGATATCGCCTAATAAAAACCGGAGCCAATGTGCTCCGGTTTTTCATGGTAAGTAGGCAGCCAGGACGTGACGTTAGTTGGTGGCCGGGTATTCCTGAATCGTCACCTGCAGCGTCAGCTGTTTGTCATCGCGCATCACGACGACCGAGATGACTGAACCTGGGCGAATTTCGGCCACCTGATCCATGGTCTCAAGAGCGGATACTGCCGGTTTATTATTGACCGAAATGATCAGATCGTTGACCTGAATACCTGCCTGGGCTGCCGGACCGTCCGGAGCCACTTCGTTAACCACTATCCCCTGAATTTGATCCATCCCGCTGCCTTGCGCGTGCAGTGGCGCAATTTCACGACCGCTGATGCCGATATAGCCGCGAATCACGCGCCCGTCACGAATCAGCTTATCCATAATTTTGGTTGCCAACTGAAACGGAATAGCAAAGCCAATACCTTCCGGGGTTTCGCCGTCGTTACTCTTATCAAATGACAGCGTATTAATGCCCATCAGTTCACCCAATGAGTTAACCAGCGCACCGCCGGAGTTACCGTGGTTGATGGAGGCATCCGTTTGCAGGAAGTTTTGGCGTCCTGTCGGGTTTAGCCCAATACGGCCGGTGGCGCTAATGATCCCCTGGGTAATGGTTTGCCCAAGGTTGTACGGGTTACCGATGGCGAGCACCACATCGCCAATGTGCGGCACACGCTTGTTATTAATGGGGATTGTCGGCAGTCCACCAGTCGCATTGATTTTCAGCACCGCAAGGTCGGTTAACGTATCAGAGCCCACGAGCAGCGCTTCAAATACACGTCCATCCTGTAATGCGACGATGATTTGGTCAGCATCATTAATGACGTGCTTATTGGTAATGATATAGCCGCGCTGATCCATGATAACGCCTGAGCCGAGCGTACGGATCTCAAGCTGGTTATGCGCAGTGCTGTTCATACTGCGGTTATAAACGTTAACGACGGCAGGTGCAGCACGGCGAACCGCTGGGTTATAGCTGGCGGGCGTTTCATCTGCACTGTCGAACTGCGGTGTGGTAAGAGTATTAATTTTGCGCAGAGAGGGCATCGCCGCCAGCAGAATGGCGCCGACGATTAAACCAATCGCGACCGAACGTAAAAGCTTCACAAACATGATGGCGGCGTCATTAAAAAAGGGAACGGCAGCAGCATATCACGAGTTTACCGGACATCACACGGGGAGGGGATGTCCGGTTTAATGCGTTAACGCAGGAGCAGGTAAATACTCTCGTTACCGCGAACCACTTGCAGAGCAATGATCGACGGCTTCGTTTCCAGCACCTTACGCATTTCGGCAATCGAGTTTACGCGATCGCGGTTCACGCCAATGATAACGTCATCTTTATGCAGACCGGCCTGCGCGGCTGGGCTACTTTTTTCAACGTTATCAATTTTGATGCCTTTGGTGCCATCTTTTAACTGACCATCGCTGAGCGTAGCGCCTTGCAACGCAGGGGCGATCATTTCCGCGCTGGCGGACGATGACGTGCTGGTATCGAGGGTGACTTCAACCTCCAGCGGTTTACCGTTACGCAGTAACCCCAGTTTGACCTTGGTTCCTGGTTCAGTTGTCGCAATGCGTGAACGCAGTTCGGCAAAGCTGCTGAGTGGTTTATCGTTGAGACTGGTAATGACGTCACCGGATTTCACCCCCGCCTTGGCAGAACCTGAGTTAGGCAGAACCTCGCTGACAAACGCGCCGCGTTGCACATTCAGATTGAACGCTTTGGCGATGTCGGCGGTCATTTCGGTACCTTTAATCCCTAACAGACCGCGTTTGATTTCGCCAAACTGCATCAACTGTTGCGCCAGCGTGCGCGCCATGTTGCTCGGAATCGCAAAACCAATGCCGATGCTGCCGCCGCCGGGCGCCAGAATCGCGGTGTTAATGCCAATCAACTCACCGTTGAGGTTAAGTAACGCGCCGCCGGAGTTTCCCCGGTTGATAGAGGCGTCGGTCTGAATAAAGTTCTCCAGACCCTCCAGGTTCAGACCGCTGCGACCCAACGCCGATACAATGCCGGAAGTGGCGGTTTGCCCGAGACCGAACGGGTTACCCACGGCTACCGCGAAATCACCCACGCGGAGTTTGTCGGAGTCGGCAATGGCGATTTGCGTCAGGTTACTGGGGTGTTGAATTTGCAGCAGGGCGATATCGCTCTGATCGTCACTGCCGATCAGCTTCGCCTCGAACTCTCGGCCATCGTTAAGCTGAACGCTGATTTTTTGCGCCTGATTAATGACGTGGTTATTGGTCAGGACGTAGCCTTTTGCGGCATCAATAATAACCCCTGAGCCCAGCCCTTCAAAAGGTTGTGAAGGTTGGTCGGGAAGCTCATCACCAAAAAACTTTTTAAACTCTTCCGGGACTTTCTGTCCTTGGACTGCGGTGCCTTCGACTCTAACGCTCACCACGGCAGGCAACACTTTTTCCAGCATCGGGGCGAGGCTGGGAAGCGCAGCCTGACCGGGAACCTGGCCGGGAATCGACGCAACGGCCGGGAATGGCGCCGAGAGAGTTAACCCGACACTTAACGCTAATGCACTCAACAGCTGGGTTTGTTTTTTCATGGATCCTGCTCTCGTACCTTGAGTAAACGGAAGATGATTCAAAACAGTTTGATGTTATTGAATTTTCGGTTTGGTCACAATGAGGCTAACGACTAAATAATAGCTGGGACGGGAAGAGAAGCGGAGGGCGCAATTACTGCGCCCAATAAATTTCTTAATGATGTGCGTTTAGTCGCGCTTTGCGCCACTACGCAGCAGGCCGGAGGCCCCTTCAGAATAGTCACGCGGCATCTGAACCGGCGCCTGATCGTTGCCAGCTTCGGACTCTGCCAGACGATTACGGAACGGGTTGTTTTCCGGCGACATACCTGGCAGCAGGTTGCTCGAGCTTTTCGCCATATGCTGGTAGATCTGACGATAATCGTCCGCCATGTTATCCAGCAATTCAGCGCTGCGGGCAAAGTGGCTCACCAGCTCTTCGCGGTACTCTTCCAGCTCAGCTTTATTTTTTTCCAGTTCGTACTGCAATGCCTGCTGTTGGCGTAATTTACGATTACCAAAACGCATGGCTACAGCACCAATAATGATACCGACGACTAACCCAATTAGCGCATATTCCCAGGTCATGAACATCTCCCGTTGTCTTGTGTTTCCGTAGGGTGTTGGCTTTAGGCTCCATGCCTGCGCCTGATTATGCCACTATAACCGCTAATCCCGTAGAAGTGGAATCCCGTGTTTATATCACGTAATGTAGAACGGCCTTTTTTTCGTCAACCGTGAGCGACGGCACATCGATTCTCAAGGAATAACAATAACATCATGCAAAGCCTTTCCCCGACATCGCGTTACCAGCAAGCCCTTAAAGAGGGCACTCATCAGCCCGACAGCGTACAACAAGAAGCCGTGAATCGACTGGAAACCATTTTCCAGGCGCTAACGACGCCAGCTCGACCTGCGCCGCAGGAGAGTGGTCTGATGGCACGGTTTGGCAAATTGCTGGGCAAGCGTGAGTCGCCGACCAACCCGCCGGTGCGTGGTTTGTATATGTGGGGCGGAGTCGGACGTGGAAAGACCTGGCTGATGGATCTGTTCTACCATAGTCTGCCGGGGGGGCGTAAACAGCGTTTGCACTTTCACCGTTTTATGCTGCGCGTCCATGAAGAGCTTACCGCCCTGCAGGGGCATAGCGATCCGCTGGAAATCATTGCCGACCGCTTTAAAGCCGAAACGGACGTGCTGTGCTTTGACGAATTTTTTGTTTCTGATATCACCGACGCCATGCTGCTTGGCGGTTTAATGAAGGCGCTGTTTGCCCGAGGCATCACGCTGGTGGCGACCTCCAATATTCCGCCTGACGAACTGTATCGTAACGGTTTGCAACGCACGCGTTTTCTTCCTGCCATTGATGCCATCAAGCAGCATTGTGACATCATGAATGTCGATGCCGGCGTCGATTATCGTCTGCGCACCTTAACGCAGGCGCATTTGTGGTTGTCGCCACTGAATGATGAAACCCGCCAGCAGATGGATAAGCTGTGGCTGGCATTAGCGGGAACCAAAGGTGAACATGCGCCGACGCTGGAGATTAACCATCGTCCGATGCAGACGCTGGCCGTCGAAAACCAAACGCTGGCGGTGTCATTCACCACGCTCTGCGTCGATGCTCGCAGTCAGCATGACTATATTGCGCTGTCGCGTCTGTTTCACACGGTGCTGTTGTTCGATGTGCCGGTCATGACGATGCTGATGGAAAGCGAAGCGCGGCGCTTTATCGCGCTGGTGGATGAGTTCTACGAACGCCATGTCAAGCTGGTGGTGAGTGCGGCATCTCCCTTATATGAGATCTACCAGGGCGAGCGTCTGAAGTTTGAATTTCAGCGTTGTTTGTCGCGTTTGCAGGAGATGCAAAGCGAGGAGTACCTGAAGCGGGAACATTTAGCCGGTTAAACCTGCCGCAAATCACATAAAGGGGTCGATCTTTGACCCTGACTTCTCTATAATCTTGCGACCCCACGTTACAAGAGAGTTTTTTCCCAAAACTTTCTCGCCGGCATAGGCTATTCGAAGGGGTAGGTTTGCCGGACTTTGTCGTGTGAACCTCAACTGACTAAAACGTTTGGGTGAACACCTACGTGTAACTTATTTATTTGGGTAAGCTTTTAATGAAAACTTTTACAGCTAAACCAGAAACCGTAAAACGCGACTGGTATGTTGTTGACGCGACCGGTAAGACTCTGGGTCGTCTGGCTTCCGAACTGGCTCTGCGCCTGCGCGGTAAGCACAAAGCGGAATACACTCCGCACGTAGATACCGGTGATTACATCATCGTTCTGAACGCTGACAAAGTTGCTGTAACTGGCAACAAGCGTACTGACAAAGTGTACTATCACCACACCGGCCACATCGGTGGTATCAAGCAAGCGACCTTTGAAGAGATGATCGCTCGTCGTCCTGAGCGTGTGCTTGAAATCGCGGTTAAAGGCATGCTGCCAAAAGGCCCTCTGGGTCGTGCTATGTTCCGTAAACTGAAAGTTTACGCTGGCAACGAGCACAACCACGCGGCACAGCAACCGCAAGTTCTTGACATCTAATCGGGATTATAGGCAATGGCTGAAAATCAATACTACGGCACTGGTCGCCGCAAAAGTTCCGCAGCTCGCGTTTTCATCAAACCGGGCAACGGTAAAATCGTAATCAACCAACGTTCTCTGGAACAGTACTTCGGTCGTGAAACTGCCCGCATGGTAGTTCGTCAGCCGCTGGAACTGGTCGACATGGTTGAGAAACTGGATCTGTACATCACTGTTAAAGGTGGTGGTATCTCTGGTCAGGCTGGTGCGATCCGTCACGGTATCACCCGCGCTCTGATGGAGTACGACGAATCCCTGCGTGGCGAACTGCGTAAAGCTGGCTTCGTTACCCGTGATGCTCGTCAGGTTGAACGTAAGAAAGTCGGTCTGCGTAAAGCACGTCGTCGTCCGCAGTTCTCCAAACGTTAATTGCTTTCTGCTTTGGCAGACAACAATTTGCGAAAAAACCCGCTTCGGCGGGTTTTTTTATCACTATTTCTCTCCCTTGAACCACGGTAATCCGCTGATTGCCACCTCTTTTTTCCCATTTCAAGAATCGACTCACCACAAAGGTCACAAAATCTGGTAAACTATCATCCAATTTTCTGCCCAAATGTCAGGTATCGCTCATTTTTTGTTTGTATTTTAAACAGTAATGGCTTTCCTGAGTCTGGGTGACATCACTTCTGGCTGGTCACTGAGTGGCTGGTAGCAGTAAAAATTCTGAATATACCTGGAGGTTTTCATGGCTGTCGCTGCCAACAAACGTTCGGTAATGACGCTGTTTTCTGGTCCTACTGACATCTATAGCCATCAGGTCCGCATCGTGCTGGCTGAAAAAGGTGTTAGTTTCGAGATTGAGCATGTGGAGAAGGACAATCCACCTCAGGATCTGATCGACCTCAACCCGAATCAGAGCGTACCGACACTGGTGGATCGTGAGCTGACCCTGTGGGAATCTCGCATCATTATGGAATACCTGGATGAGCGCTTCCCGCATCCGCCGCTGATGCCGGTTTATCCGGTAGCGCGTGGTGAAAGCCGCCTGTACATGCAGCGTATCGAAAAAGACTGGTACACGCTGATGAACGTCATCGTGAACGGTTCCGCTTCTGAAGCCGAGGTCGCGCGTAAGCGCCTGCGCGAAGAGCTGCTGGCAATTGCGCCAGTATTCGGTCAGAAACCTTACTTCCTGAGCGATGAGTTCAGCCTGGTAGACTGCTACCTGGCGCCGCTGCTGTGGCGTTTACCGCAGTTGGGTATTGAATTCAACGGTGCCGGTTCGAAAGAACTGAAAGGTTATATGACTCGCGTCTTTGAACGTGATTCTTTCCTGGCTTCTCTGACTGAGCCTGAACGTGAAATGCGTCTGGGCCGGGGTTAACCTGTATGGATTTGCCACAGCTAACACCACGCCGTCCGTATCTGCTGCGCGCATTCTATGAGTGGTTGTTAGACAACCAGCTCACGCCGCATCTGGTGGTGGATGTGACGCTCCAGGACGTGCAGGTTCCGATGGAATACGCACGTGACGGGCAAATAGTTCTGAATATTGCACCGCGCGCGGTGGGGAACCTGGAACTGGCAAATGACGAAGTACGCTTTAACGCGCGCTTCGGTGGTGTGCCGCGTCAGGTTTCCGTCCCGCTGGCTGCGGTTCTGGCTATTTATGCTCGTGAAAACGGCGCCGGTACGATGTTTGAACCGGAAGCCGCCTACGACGAAGATGTCGCCAGCTTAAATGATGACGACAACGAAGCGTCTGGTTTTGAGAGTGAAACGGTCATGTCGGTCATTGATGGTGATAAGCCTGACAACAGCGACGACAACGATCCGGATGACACTCCGCCGCCGCCTCGCGGCGGGCGCCCAGCGCTACGCGTAGTGAAGTAAATAGTGAAATAAAAAACAGGCCCTTTCGGGCCTGTTCTGTTTTCTGGCTCCGCAATCAATAAAACAGCGCGATGGTGACTATCATATTCACCACAAATCCTACTGCCATTGGAATAGCGGTGCGCTTTACCACCTCAAAGGGCGACACGCCGGCAATCCCTGAAGTTACGACAATCACCGCGGTAATGGGTGATACCGCGCGCGCCAGCGTAGTGGCAAAATGCATCGGCATAATCATCACTACTGCCGGAATATGCAGCCCGGCGGCAATATCCGGGATCAGGCTGGCAAAAGACATAAACGGTGCGTTGCCTGATCCCATGACGATCGCGCAGGCGGCGATGACCACGGCCATGATGATCATCACGCCGATGCCGCCCAGGCCGGAGTGTTCCGCGCCTTTAATCACGGCGTCCACTGTGCCGATAGTCGTCAACCCTTTGGCAAAGATCTCACCGGCGACCACCAGCGTGACAACGTTGGCAAACTGCGTCCCCATGCCGTCAAAAAAAGCCTGCACATCATCCATTGTTTCGCGCAGATTATGTTTATGCAGGAATTCGACAAACATGGTTAGCGTCATGCTCATGAGCATCACCACCACCAGATTCAGCTCTGCCTGCATTAATCCCATATGTGCCAGCAACAGTGAACCCAGCATCAGGATCAGCGGCATCACCGGTAAAATGGCGTAATACAGCGGGGGCACATCTTCCAGCGTCTTTTGCTCAGCGAACCCGTTGTTTTCCGATAACGTTTTTTTATCAAATCGGCGCTGTACGAAAAAATGCGCAATGGCGACAGCGACAATAACGCATGAGGCGACGGGGAGCTGATAATGGAAGAAGTAGGTGGCGATTTTCATGCCCGCGACCTGCGCGGCAAAAATAGAGTTGGTTTCCAGAATGCCCCATTCAATCGACATCGAGGTAGCAATGACCGCAACCGCGGATAATCGACTCACGCCAAGACTGACCAGCGTTGGGAAAAGCGTCACCATCAGCAGCATGCCTAACCCGGAAGCGCTGGTAATGAACTGCGCCATGATCTGACCAATCACATAGGTGGCGGCCAGCACGACATAGGGGGAACGGATTAGCTTCAGCGGTCGGCTTAACAGGCTAACCATCGCTCTGCTGGCCCCCATCCTGTCCATATAACGGGCATAACCGCCCACCGCCATGATGGATAACCCCAGCCCTGCCGCCCGATTTGAGAGCATACGCAGAATTTCGTTGTAAATATCGACCAGGAGATAGCCGCTACTTTTATCGTCAGCGACCAGCATGCCGTAACCCAGCCAGACGCCGCAGATCATCAGGAAGATCCCGGCTGCGGCCAGCACGACCTGGGGTTTGTAGTTTTTGAGGATCAAGTAACCCATCGTTAATAAAACGATGACAGAGATAATAATGCCGAACATTGTTTCACTCCATGCCAGGGAAGATGATAAATCCGGTAATAATGCTGTTGTCAAAATCGATGTTATATTTTTCCGGACACTTTTTATGGAGTGGATATCTTATTTTTAATGCAATTGTTAATTTATTTTTCGTTATAAAATAGTTGGTTATGATAAATTATCACGTTCACATTCATAAATTTCACGAAGCTGATATGGTCTTGTTTAATTAAAGATACTCAGCATGTTTAAGCGAAATATAATATTAATATTAAATATATTATTCATAAGCCAGACTGTCTGGATGACCATCATTTCACCCTGCTTTCGATCCTGTGTTAGGATAAACCCGCTGTTGTTTGTCACCACGACTTAGCTGAATGGACCCTATGAACGCATTTGATTCGCAAGCTGAAGACTCTCCATCCACCATTGGCCGTAGCTTACGCAATCGCCCGCTGGCGCGTAAAAAACTGTCTGAGATGGTTGAAGAAGAACTGGAGCAGATGATCCGTCGTCGGGAATTTGGCGAGGGGGAACAACTGCCGTCTGAGCGGGAGCTGATGGCCTTCTTTAACGTGGGCCGTCCTTCTGTACGAGAAGCGCTGGCAGCGTTAAAACGCAAAGGCCTGGTACAAATCAACAACGGCGAGCGCGCCCGCGTTTCGCGTCCTTCGGCTGATACCATTATCAGCGAGCTCTCCGGTATGGCCAAAGATTTCCTCGCGCATCCCGGCGGCATAGCCCACTTCGAGCAGCTGCGCCTGTTCTTTGAATCCAGCCTGGTACGATATGCCGCAGAACATGCTACTGACGAGCAAATCGACAGACTGGCGAAAGCACTGGAGATCAACAGTCAGTCGCTGGATGACAATACGCTGTTCATTCGCTCGGACGTTGATTTTCACCGCGTGCTGGCGGAGATCCCGGGCAATCCCATCTTTATGGCTATCCATGTTGCGCTTTTAGACTGGCTGATTGCTGCCCGCCCGACCGTTGCCGATCAAGAGTTGTATGAGCACAACAACGTGAGTTATCAGCAGCATATCGCCATTGTCGACGCAATTCGCCAGCGCGATCCTGAAGAAGCTGACCGCGCACTGCAAGAACACCTCAACAGCGTTTCCGCAACCTGGCACGCCTTCAGCAAAAATAAAAAATTGCGTAAGTAATCGCGATCCTGACGATCTTTTAGTGAAGCAGATCGCACTATAAGCGTTCTGTATTGTATTGCTGCTTATTTGTTCTGGTATAACAGGTATAAAGGTATGCAGTCAGATAACACTAATCATCGACAGAGGTAGTTATGGCAAGAGATTTAAAAGGCGTAATGCCAGCGTTGTTAACCCCATTCGATAACCAACAGCGGCTGGATGTTGAGAGCCTGCGCCGGCTGGTGCGTTTCAACATTGGCCAGGGTATTGATGGGCTCTATGTCGGTGGCTCTACGGGCGAGGCCTTTGTCCAAAATCGCGTTGAAAGAGAGCAGGTGCTGGAAATTGTTGCCGAAGAAGCGAAAGGCAAGGTGACACTTATCGCCCACGTTGGCACGGTGAGCACCGAAGAGAGCCAGCAGCTGGCGAGCGCCGCGTATCGCTACGGCTTTGATGCGGTTTCGGCCGTCACGCCGTTTTACTATCCGTTCAGCTTCGAAGAGCACTGCGATCATTACCGCGCAATTATTGATTCAGCGAATGGATTGCCGATGGTGGTCTATAACATCCCGGCGCTGAGCGGCGTAAAACTGACGCTGGATCAGATCAACACGCTGGTGACGCTACCTGGCGTTGGCGCGCTGAAGCAAACTTCCGGCGATCTCTATCAGATGGAACAGATCCGCCGCGCTCATCCCGATCTGGTGCTTTATAACGGTTATGACGAGATTTTCGCTTCTGGTTTGCTGGCGGGCGCAGATGGCGGTATCGGTAGCACTTACAACATCATGGGATGGCGTTATCAGGGAATTGTGAAAGCGCTCAAAGAAGGCGATATCCGGACGGCACAAAAGCTGCAAACTGAGTGCAATAAGGTTATCGATCTGCTCATTAAGCTTGGCGTGTTCCGTGGCCTGAAAACGGTACTGCACTATATGGACGTGGTTTCTGTTCCGCTGTGTCGTAAGCCGTTTGCCCCGGTAGATGAACGCTATCTGCCGGAACTGAAAACGCTGGCTAACCAACTGCTGGCGGAAAAGGCGTAATCGCGGGTCGCCGGGGGCGCTTCGCTCGCCCGGCCTGGATTTTCGACCGTAGGCCGGATAAGGCAAAGCCGCTATCCGGCACAACAACAAAAATCGTCGGGAGAGTAAAATGAGTACTTCTACCCAGAGCATCCCGTGGTATCGCCATCTCAATCGGGCGCAATGGCGGGCATTTTCCGCCGCCTGGCTGGGATATTTACTTGATGGTTTTGATTTTGTGTTAATCGCCCTTGTGCTGACGGAAGTACAAGGCGAATTCGGTCTGACGACGGTGCAGGCTGCCAGTTTGATTTCAGCCGCCTTTATCTCCCGCTGGTTTGGCGGGTTAATGTTGGGGGCCATGGGCGACCGTTACGGACGCCGTCTGGCGATGGTTACCAGCATCATACTGTTCTCTGTGGGGACGCTGGCTTGCGGCTTCGCGCCGGGTTACACCACCATGTTTATCGCCCGCCTGGTGATTGGGATGGGGATGGCCGGCGAGTACGGTTCCAGCGCCACCTATGTCATTGAAAGCTGGCCTAAACACCTGCGTAACAAAGCCAGTGGTTTCCTGATCTCCGGCTTCTCCGTTGGTGCCGTGGTCGCCGCCCAGGTTTACAGCCTGGTGGTCCCGGTCTGGGGATGGCGCGCGCTGTTTTTTATCGGCATTCTGCCGATTATCTTCGCCCTCTGGCTGCGTAAAAATATTCCGGAAGCGGAAGACTGGAAAGAGAAACACGAAGGCAAAGCGCCGGTGCGTACGATGGTGGACATTCTCTACCGGGGCGAACATCGGGTTATCAATATTCTGATGACTCTCGCCGCCGCAACCGCGCTGTGGTTCTGCTTTGCGGGCAATCTGCAAAATGCGGCTATCGTGGCGATTCTCGGACTGATATGCGCATTTATCTTCATTAGCTTTATGGTGCAAAGCAGCGGTAAGCGTTGGCCCACGGGCGTCATGCTGATGGTCGTCGTGCTGTTCGCTTTCCTTTACTCGTGGCCGATTCAGGCGCTGCTGCCCACGTATCTGAAAACCGAACTCATGTATGACCCCTCAACGGTTGCCAGAGTGCTCTTCTTTAGCGGCTTTGGCGCGGCGGTTGGTTGTTGCGTCGGTGGGTTTCTTGGCGACTGGCTGGGCACCCGTAAAGCCTATGTCTGCAGTCTTTTGGCCTCGCAGTTGCTGATTATTCCAGTGTTTGCGATCGGTGGTTCAAACGTCTGGGTACTCGGTTTGCTGCTGTTTTTCCAGCAAATGCTCGGTCAGGGGATCTCCGGGATCTTACCGAAATTAATTGGCGGCTATTTCGATACCGACCAGCGTGCTGCAGGTCTGGGCTTCACCTACAACGTTGGGGCGCTGGGCGGGGCGCTGGCACCGATCATCGGCGCGCTGATTGCACAACGTTTGGATCTGGGTACTGCGCTGGGATCGCTCTCCTTCGGCCTGACATTTGTGGTGATCCTGCTGATTGGTCTCGATATGCCGTCCCGCGTACAGCGCTGGCTGCGCCCTGAGGCGTTACGCACGCATGATGCCATCGATGGTCGGCCATTTAGCGGGGCCGTGCCGTTCGGCGGTGACAAAAGCACCATGGTGAAATCCAAAAGTTAATCGGGTTGCCCGGCGCTAAACCGGGCAACTAGCGAAAGGGAAGAACGATGTCGTTATTTGAGCAGTGGGATAAAAAGCTTATCACCGCGATGCAGAAGGCTGCGTCATGACTACGCTGGCGATTGATATTGGCGGCACCAAACTGGCTGCCGCGCTGGTGGACAGCAGTCTGCAAATCCGCGAACGGCGTGAATTGCCAACGCCTGCCAGCAAAACGCCGGATGCGCTGCGCGCCGCGTTACAGGCACTGATTGCGCCACTACAAGAGCAGGCGAAGTGGGTGGCGATCGCCTCGACGGGGATTATCCATGAGGGTTCTTTGCTGGCGCTGAATCCGCATAACCTCGGCGGGTTGCTGCATTTTCCGCTGCGGCAAACGCTAAACGATCTCACCGGTTTGCCGACGCTGGCGGTCAATGATGCGCAGGCCGCGGCGTGGGCTGAGTATCATGCGCTTGGCGGCGAGTATCGCGATATGGTGTTTATTACTGTTTCCACCGGCGTGGGCGGCGGGGTAGTGAGTGCTGGGAAACTGTTGACCGGAGTCGGCGGTCTGGCCGGGCATCTGGGACATACGCTGGCCGATCCGCATGGACCCGTGTGCGGCTGCGGGCGTGTGGGCTGCGTTGAAGCGATCGCATCCGGTC
The DNA here is from genome assembly GCF_014596845.2 of Citrobacter sp. C5_2. Lineage (NCBI taxonomy): Bacteria > Pseudomonadati > Pseudomonadota > Gammaproteobacteria > Enterobacterales > Enterobacteriaceae > Citrobacter > Citrobacter sp. C5_2. Next base: position 550,526 of record NZ_CP115032.1, read on the forward strand.
GTGGGATCGCGGCGGCTGCCGAAGGCGCGCTTGCCGGATGCGACGCCAAAACTATTTTTAGCCGTGCCGGGCAGGGTGATGAGCAGGCAAGCCAGTTGATCCATCGCTCAGCGCGAACATTGGCAAGGCTTGTCGCCGATGTGAAGGCCACGACCGATTGCCAGTGCGTGGTCATTGGCGGCAGCGTTGGGCTGGCTGAAGGGTATCTGGCGCTGGTGGAACATTATCTGGCACAAGAGCCTGCGGCCTATCACCTGGAATTACTGGCAGCGCATTACCGTCATGACGCTGGATTATTGGGAGCTGCGCTGTTGGCCCGGGGAGAATAATGATGATGACCGATGAGCTGCGTTCACTGCCTTCTTCCGGATTACATCCGGTATTGCAGGAAGCGCTAACGCTGGCCGTTGCGGCAAGGCCGCAGGAGAAAGTACCAGGATGCTATGAGCTGCAGGGCGATAATATTTTTATGAACGTCATGCAGTTCGTCACGCAGAGCCCAGAGCAAAAGAAAGCGGAGCTGCATCAGCAGTACATTGATATTCAGGTGCTATTGTCCGGTGAAGAACGCATTCTGTTCGGGATGACCGATTCTGCTCGCCAGTGCGAAGAGATACATGCTGAGGACGATTATCAACTGTGCAATCACATTGCCGATGAGCAGGCGCTCACCTTAAAGCCGGGAAGATTCGCAATTTTTATGCCGGGTGAACCGCATAAACCGGGTTGTGCAGTGGGGGACCCAGGGGAAATCAAAAAAGTCGTGATTAAGGTGCGCGCCAGCTTATTACACGCCTGACGATGAGAGAGACGGTGTCGGATGACAAGGTTGGGCCATCCGACACGGGATATAACAATTTAGCGCTTAAACGTCACTGCTTCCGGCTGCGTCAAGTGCAGCGTGGTTTGGCTGGGGACTGTCTCGGCAATGACTCGCCCATGACGCATAGAATACCGTGCAGGCGTCTGGCGACGAACCGCGTCAAATCCATTTTCAGCCGGTAAAATCACCAGATTCGCGGTGTTCCCCACGCTCAGGCCATAGTCTTGCAGGTGCAGGGTTTTCGCGCTGTGGGTAGTGATCAGATTCAGTCCATCATTTATCTGTCCGTATCCCATCAGCTGGCACACGTGTAACCCCATATGCAGCACCTGTAACATATTTGCCGTGCCTAATGGATACCACGGATCGAAGACGTCATCATGACCGAAGCAGACGTTGATCTCCGCTTCCAGCATCTCTTTGACGCGCGTGACGCCGCGGCGTTTAGGATAAGTGTCAAAGCGTCCTTGCAGGTGAATATTCACCAGTGGATTGGCGACAAAGTTAATACCGGACATTTTCAACAGGCGGAAAAGACGGGAAGCATATGCGCCGTTATAGGAGTGCATTGCCGTGGTATGACTGGCAGTCACGCGCTCGCCCATATTGTAGCGATGCGCCAGCGCCGCGACGGTTTCAACAAAGCGTGATTGCTCATCGTCAATTTCGTCGCAGTGCACATCGATAAGTCGGTCGTATTTTTGCGCCAGGGCGAAGATTTTGTGCAGCGACTCCACGCCATATTCACGCGTAAATTCAAAGTGGGGAATCGCGCCGATGACATCGGCCCCCAAACGCACGGCTTCCTCTAACAGCGCTTCACCGTTGGGATAAGACAGAATACCTTCTTGCGGGAATGCGACAATTTGCAGCTCTATCCACGGCGCGACCTCTTGCTTCACTTCCAGCATGGCTTTCAAAGCCGTTAGCGTAGGATCGGAAACGTCAACGTGGGTACGGACATACTGAATGCCATTAGCCATCTGCCATTTCAGGGTTTGCATCGCGCGCGCTTTTACGTCTTCGTGAGTCAGCATTGCCTTACGCTCGGCCCAGCGTTCAATACCCTCAAACAGCGTACCAGACTGGTTCCAGCTCGGCTCACCCGCGGTTTGCGTGGTATCCAGATGAATATGTGGCTCAACGAACGGTGGGATTGCCAGACCTCCCTCGGCATCAAGTACTTCGCCCTGCGGCAATGGAGCTGCGTCCTGAGGCTCAATCCGGCTGAAGCGCCCGTTTTCAATCGTGAGCTGCCATAATCCTTCGCGTCCCTGTAAACGCGCCTGACTGATGGTGATGTTATTGTTCTGCATGGCTGACCTCTGGTGATTGAGCAAGGCTGCGATTGAAAAGTGGATTCAGCAGGATATAGCTGAATACGCCGCCGAGTACGGCGTTGACTGGCACAATACCGGGAATATAGTGACCGGCGGCGATGCCCAGCGCAACGGACAAAATAGCTATCCAGTTGACGGTCATAAATCGTGCTTTGCTGAAATCGGCATATCGGCGATGGTTCAGCAGATAGTCGGCGATAATCACCCCGCCAATCGGCGGAATCGCTGCCGACAGAAATGTTAGCCAGCCAACAAAGTTATTGTAAAGCCACAGCGCGCACAGTGTGCCGATAATGCCGTTAGCCACCGACAGCGTACGGCTGGAAAGGCCGGTAATATTGGCAAATCCCAGACCCGATGCGTACAGCGCATTGTCATTAGTGGTCCAGATATTCAGGCCGAGCACCACAATTGCTGGCAGCAGCAGGCCCTGGGCTATCATCACGTCAGAAATATCTGCTTGTCCGACTGCAGCGGCGCCCGCCGCACCGAAGATAAACATCAACGAGTTGCCAAGGAAAAAAGCGACCATGGCAATCAGCACCGCGCCTTTGGCATTGCGGCCAAAGCGAACGAAGTCAGCAGTTAACGTCCCGGCGCTGACAAACGAGCCTACCACCAGCGCCAGAGCAGTGGAGAAATTAAGCGGCGTTTGCGGCGCAATCGCTTTTAAATGGTCTAAACCGCCGACATCGCTCACCGCAAGCCAGACGGAGTAGCTGCCAAGAATGACGATGGCGGGCACGGCGATGATAGATAAAATGGTCAGGGCCGAGATGCCAAAAAAGATAGTCATCGTCATCAGCAGACCGGAAACCGCAATCAGGATATTGACGTCAATCCCCGTCGCTTTGCCAACCGGAATGGCAAACATGGCCACACCCACGCCAAACCAGCCTACCTGGGTGCCGCCTAATAGCAGTGAAGGAAGCCAGGAACCCTTCACGCCAAATGAGTAACGAGCAAGGAGGTGGGTGGAGAGTCCGGTTTTTGCGCCGATGAAACCGAGAAATGCAGTGTAAATACCGAGGAGAAGATTACCGAAGAGAACTGCGAGGAAGAAATCATTATAAGAAAGACCGGTACCGAGTGTGCCACCGGTCCACATACTGGCGGAAAAAAATGTGAGCCCCAACATAACAAACGTTAGTGGTATCACGCCTTTCCGCGCCGCCAGAGGGACGGGGCCCTGGCTATAATTGTTGTCCTGCGACACAACGCCTCCATGAATTTTGCCCAAAAAATCCGCCGCATAATATACAGTTCTCAGAATAAAGCAAACGTTTCCGTGTGATTTTTACATGGCAATTATTTATGGTGCTGATGTGTTTCGGATGTTAAGGTTTTTTGCCCTGTTTACAAAACGTGTTGTCAGACTGGCTTAATTGGCAGATTTGGCGGTGTTGCGGCAGGAGTTTGGCATCTCATCTACCAGGGCAGATGAGATGCCTGAAGAGGCTGAATTACACTTCCAGATAATTCAGAATCCCGTCAGCCGCTTTACGACCTTCGGCAATCGCGGTGACCACCAGATCCGAACCGCGCACGATATCGCCACCGGCGAAGATTTTCGGGTTGCTGGTCTGAAAGGCGATGTCACTGCGTTCCGGAGCGATAATCCGGCCCTGAGAATCCAGTTCGACGCTGTGTTTTGCCAGCCATTCCATACTGTGCGGACGGAAACCAAACGCCAGTACCACCGCATCCGCCGGTACAACGTGCTCGGAACCGGCGACGATCTCCGCGCGGCGACGACCCTTCGCATCCGGTTCGCCCATTTCGGTACGCGCCATTTTCACGCCGCATACTTTACCGTTGGCATTCACTTCCACGCCTAACGGCTGGACGTTAAACTGGAATTCCACGCCTTCTTCACGCGCGTTTTTCACTTCGCGCTTGGAACCCGGCATGTTCTCTTCGTCGCGGCGATAGGCGCAGATTACATGTGCTGCGTTCTGGCGAACCGAGGTGCGCACGCAGTCCATTGCCGTATCGCCACCGCCGAGAACGACGACGCGTTTGCCTTCCATGCTGATGTACGGCTCGTCGCTGCTTTCGCCAAAGCCCATCAACTGTTTAGTATTGGCGATCAGGAATGGCAGGGCGTCGAATACGCCGGAAGCGTCTTCGTTCTCCAGTCCGCCGCGCATCGACTGATAAGTACCTACGCCAAGGAATACCGCGTCGTAATCTTTCAGCAGGTCGTCGAGCTGGACGTCACGGCCCACTTCCACGTTGAGTTTGAACTCAATACCCATGCCGGTGAAGATTTCCCGGCGGCGGGTCATGACCTCTTTCTCCAGCTTGAAAGCCGGGATGCCGAAGGTCAGCAGACCACCGATCTCCGGATGACGATCAAACACCACTGCCTTCACGCCGTTGCGGGTTAGCACATCAGCGCAGGCCAGGCCCGCCGGCCCCGCACCGATAATCGCCACGCGTTTGTCCGTCTGGCGCACACCGGTCATATCCGGGCGCCAGCCCATTTCGAACGCTTTATCGTTGATATAGCGCTCGATGTTACCGATGGTCACCGCGCCGAACTCGTCATTCAGGGTACAGGATCCTTCACACAGACGATCCTGCGGGCAGACGCGGCCGCAAACTTCCGGCAGGGTGTTGGTCTGGTGTGACAGCTCAGCCGCTTCAAAAATACGCCCCTCGTTGGCCAGCTTCAGCCAGTTTGGGATGTAGTTATGCACCGGGCACTTCCACTCGCAGTACGGGTTGCCGCAGGACAGGCAGCGATCCGCCTGCGCTTTCGCCTGGCCTTCAGAAAAAGGTTCGTAGATCTCGATAAACTCGATCTTACGGATCTTCAGCGGTTTCTTAGGCGGATCAACACGCTGCAGGTCGATAAATTGGTATACGTTCTGACTCATTGCTGCTACCCCTTACTGCGCCTGCACACGCAGCTCTGCTGCGCTACGACTACGGTGACCCAACAGTGCTTTCACATCACTGGATTTTGGTTTTACCAGCGCGAATTTCGCTGAGAATGCTGGCCAGTTAGCCAGGATCTCTTCGCCGCGTGAAGAGCCGGTATGTTGTACGTGCTCGGTAATCAGACCGCGCAGGTGTTCCTCATGAATGGCCAGAGAATCAACGTCCAGCACTTCCACCAGTTCCGGGTTCACGCGCTTGCGGAAATCGCCATCTTCATCCAGTACGTAGGCGAATCCGCCCGTCATACCTGCCCCGAAGTTAACGCCCGTTTTGCCGAGAATACAGACGATGCCGCCGGTCATGTATTCGCAGCCGTTGTCGCCGATACCTTCCACCACGGTGATTGCGCCGGAGTTACGCACCGCAAAGCGCTCGCCCGCACGACCTGCCGCAAACAGACGACCGCCGGTGGCGCCGTACAGGCAGGTATTACCGATGATGCTCGCTTTATGGCTGAGGAATGCGGAACCTATTGGCGGACGAATCGCGATAAGGCCGCCCGCCATACCTTTGCCGACATAGTCGTTGGCATCGCCGGTCAGATACAGCTCCACGCCGCCCGCGTTCCACACGCCAAAGCTCTGGCCTGCAGTACCGTTGAAGTGCGCTTTAATCGGGTCAGATGCCAGGCCCTGATCGCCGTGGGTTTGGGCAATATAGCCAGACAGCGACGAGCCGACGGAACGGTCGGTGTTGCGGATATCGAACCAGAAGGTTTTGCTCTGGCGCTCGTCGACATACGGTTTTGCCTGTTGCAGTAGCTGTGCGTTCAGCACGCCGTTATCAAACGGCGGGTTGTTCTCGGTGCAGAACAACGCCTTACCAGGATGCGGCTCGGCGGTTTCCAGCAGACGCGACAGCTCCAGCTTCTGCTGTTTGGCGGTAAACCCTTCCAGCTCTTTGAGCAGGTCGGTACGACCAATCAGATCCACCAGACGTTTCACGCCCAGCTCGGCCATCAGCTCGCGTACTTCGCGGGCGATAAATTCAAAGTAGTTGGTCACTTTGAACGGCAGACCGTGATAGTGGTTCTTACGCAGTTTGTCGTCCTGAGTTGCCACGCCGGTTGCGCAGTTATTCAGATGGCAAATACGCAGGTATTTACAGCCCAGCGCGACCATTGGGCCGGTGCCGAAACCAAAACTTTCCGCGCCGAGAATCGCCGCTTTAATGATATCCACGCCGGTTTTCAGACCGCCATCGACCTGCAGACGAATCTTATGACGCAGACCGTTGGCGACCAACGCCTGCTGGGTTTCCACCAGACCCAGCTCCCATGGGCAGCCCGCATATTTCACAGAGGAGAGCGGGCTTGCGCCGGTGCCGCCGTCGTAGCCGGCGATGGTGATCAGATCCGCATAGGCTTTTGCCACGCCGGTAGCGATGGTGCCGACACCCGGTTCGGACACCAGCTTCACCGAGATCATCGCTTTCGGGTTAACCTGTTTAAGGTCGAAAATCAGCTGCGCTAAGTCCTCGATAGAGTAGATATCGTGGTGCGGCGGCGGGGAGATCAGCGTCACCCCCGGCACCGAATAGCGCAGTTTGGCGATGTACGGGGTAACTTTATCACCCGGCAACTGACCGCCTTCGCCCGGCTTCGCGCCCTGAGCGACTTTAATCTGAATGACGTCGGCGTTGACCAGGTACGCCGGGGTTACGCCAAAGCGACCGGAAGCCACCTGCTTAATACGCGATACCTTGTTGGTGCCATAACGCGCAGGATCTTCGCCGCCTTCGCCGGAGTTAGAGTTACCGCCGATGCTGTTCATCGCTTCCGCCAGCGCCTCATGTGCTTCCGGGCTTAATGCGCCGATAGACATGGCTGCGGTATCAAAGCGTTTAAATAATTCGCTCGCGGGCTCTACCTCGTCAATGCTCACGGCTTCATCGCCAGGCGTAATCGCCAGCAGATCGCGCAGTGTGGCCGCCGGACGCTCATTGACCAGCTTGGCATATTCCTGATAGTCGCTGTATTCGCCGCTTTGTACAGCCTGTTGCAGCGTGCGTACCACGTCCGGGTTGTAAGCGTGGTATTCGCCGCCGTGGACGTACTTCAGCAAACCGCCCTGGCTAATCGGTTTCCGCGCCAGCCAGGCATGTTTCGAGAGGTTTAGCAGATCCTGCTGGAAGTCGGTAAAAGCTGCGCCGCTGATGCGGCTGACTACGCCCTGGAAGCACAGCGCCACGACATCATCGTGCAGACCAACGGCTTCAAACAGCTTCGAGCAGCGGTAAGAGGCGATGGTTGAGATGCCCATTTTGGACATGATCTTGTACAGACCTTTGTTGATGCCGTTACGGTAGTTCAGCATCACGGTCCGGTAATCTTTGGCAATCGCCTGAGTGTCGATCAGACGCCCCAGCGTTTCATAGGCCAGATACGGATAAATGGCCGTTGCACCGAAGCCGAGCAGCACCGCGAAGTGGTGCGGGTCACGCGCGCTCGCCGTTTCAACGATGATGTTGGCGTCGCAACGCAGGCTTTGTTCTACCAGACGCGTTTGCACTGCGCCCACGGCCATCGGTGCCGGAACCGGCAAGCGGTTTTTCGCGATGTTACGGTCAGAGAGCACCAGCAGTACCGTGCCATTACGTACCATCTGTTCCGCCTTATCGCACAGGGCTTTGACGGTCTCTTCAAGCGTGGTTTCGGTCACGTCAAAGGTGATATCCAGCCGGTCAGCGCGATAATGCTCCTCTTTCATGGTAGTGAGCTGGGTGAAATCGGAGTACAGCAGGATCGGCGATTTAAAGCTCAGACGGTGTGCCTGACCTTCGGCTTCGCAGAAGACGTTCATTTCGCGACCGATGCTGGTGGCCAGCGACATAACGTGCGCTTCACGCAGCGGGTCGATCGGCGGGTTAGTCACCTGCGCGAACTGCTGACGGAAGTAGTCATAAATGATGCGCGGCTGGCTGGACAGCACGGCAAACGGGGTATCGTCACCCATTGAGCCGACCGCTTCCTGGCCGTTTTCACCGAGCACGCGAATGACGGAATCCAGCTCTTCGGCGCTGTAGTTAAACTGTTTCTGGTAGCTGGCGAGGGTATCATCGTCCAGCTCGCGGCTGCCAACCTGATCGTCAGCCAGCTCTTCGAACGGCACCAGGCGACGAACGTTTTTCTCCATCCACTCTTTGTAGGGGTGGCGGCTTTTCAGGTCATTATCGGTTTCCGCTGAGTGCAGAATGCGGCCGCTGCGGGTGTCAATAACCATCAGCTCGCCAGGGCCGACGCGGCCTTTTTCCACCACTTCATCCGGCTGATAATCCCAGATCCCGACTTCAGAGGCGCAGGTAATCAGCTTGTCTTTGGTGATGACGTAGCGCGCTGGACGCAGGCCGTTACGATCGAGGTTACAGGCGGCAAAGCGACCATCGGACATGACGATGCCCGCCGGGCCGTCCCACGGTTCCATGTGCATAGAGTTGAAGTCAAAGAACGCGCGCAGCTCCGGATCCATATCCGGGTTGTTCTGCCAGGCCGGCGGCACCAGTAAGCGCATGGCGCGGATGATGTCCATCCCGCCCGCCAGCAGCAGCTCCAGCATATTATCCATCGAACTGGAGTCGGAGCCGGTTTCGTTAACGAACGGCGCCGCGTCGTGCAGGTCCGGAATTAATGGCGTCTGGAATTTATAGGTACGTGCGCGCGCCCACTGGCGGTTGCCGGTGATGGTGTTGATCTCGCCGTTATGCGCCAGGTAGCGAAACGGTTGCGCCAGCGGCCAGCGCGGCACGGTGTTGGTGGAGAAGCGCTGGTGGAACAGGCAGATGGCCGATTCCAGACGCAGGTCCGCGAGGTCCAGGTAAAAGCGCGGCAGATCCGCCGGCATACACAGACCTTTATAAATGTTCACCAGATTCGACAGGCTACAGACGTAGAAGTCTTTATCGTCCTGCAGGCGTTTTTCGATACGACGGCGGGCGATAAATAGACGACGCTCCATATCGCGTGGGCGCCAGCCCGCAGGGGCGTTAACAAAAATTTGCTCAATACGAGGCAGGGAGGAGAGGGCGATTTCACCGAGAACACCTTCGTTGGTCGGCACGTCGCGCCAGCCGACAATCGACAGGGTCTCCTGCTGTAATTCTTCTTCGACTATGCGGCGAGAGGCTGCCGCCAGTTCAGCGTCTTTATTTAAAAAGATCATGCCGACGGCGTAATTTTTGGCTAAACGCCAGCCGCGCTCTTGCGCCACGATGCGGAAAAAGCGATCCGGTTTTTGTAACAGCAGGCCGCAACCATCGCCGGTTTTTCCATCGGCAAGAATTGCGCCACGGTGCTGCATGCGGGCCAGTGCGTGTATGGCGGTACGCACTACCTTGTGGCTAGGTTCGCCTTCTATGTGGGCGATCAGGCCGAAACCACAGTTATCCCTCTCAAGAGATTTATCGTACAACATATGAGTGAACCTCCCCAGGCTCTGCGGGATTCCCATCTGAACCGTTGCGCACGGGCACACCAAGAGCATGGCGACGGGGTTTGCGTGCATACGCTTACCTCGCATTCGCCCTCTTTATCCTTTTCGCACAGGTCAAACAAGTTTGAGGACTTGCTTCAGAGGGAATCTCAATTACTGCATAAATATGATGAGCAGGCTGCTCATCCAGAAAGCTTCCAGCGGATTTCCACGTTATCGGGAATCCACACACAGGTCAAATGGCAATCTTATTTATGCAAAAATGTGCTATGGGGCAATTAACTTTATGAAATTGCTGAAATAAAAGGGTTTTTTACATAGGTTTAACGTAGGGGGAACGGTCAGGGAAGTGTGATCTGTCTCACTGTCAGAACGGCTGTATATCCCTCGTCCTGCCTTTGTTTATCAAGATGCTTGGCATTTTATGCTGGTTTTTAAAGTTTTGGCGTCTTAAAGATACTGTTTTTATGCAAAGAGTATAAGAAGATAAAAAAAAGAGTCGAATATAAGGAAAAGTAATTACATTTTTAGTGAATGAAATTTCGATTGTTTTGATTTGTTATGCAATAAATAAAAGCTCGCCAGGGCGATTGATCCAGGTCATCGCCGACTGGGGCAAAAAATGGCAGGCTTTGGCCTCTTTTCAAGGCGCGGTCTACCAGATTATGCAGTTACAGAAATTAGTCAATATGTTTGGTGGGGATCTTTCTCGCCGTTATGGACAAAAGGTTCATAAACTCACGCTGCACGGCGGCTTTAGCTGTCCAAATCGCGATGGCACCATCGGGCGCGGCGGATGTACTTTCTGTAATGTCGCCTCGTTTGCCGATGAAGCGCAGCAGCACCATTCCATTGCCGAGCAGCTTGAACATCAGGCGCACCTGGTCAATCGCGCGAAACGCTATCTGGCCTATTTCCAGGCCTACACCAGCACCTTTGCTGAAGTTCAGGTGCTGCGTTCGATGTATCAACAGGCGGTCAGCCAAGCCAGTATCGTCGGGTTGTGCGTTGGGACGCGCCCCGACTGTGTGCCGGATGCGGTGCTTGATCTGCTTTGTGAGTATAAAGACCTGGGCTATGAAGTGTGGCTGGAGCTCGGTCTGCAAACCGCGCATGACAAAACCTTGCACCGAATTAACCGCGGCCATGATTTCGCCTGCTACCAAAACACCACGCGGCTGGCGCGCGAGCGTGGGCTGAAAGTGTGCTCGCATCTGATCGTCGGTCTGCCGGGAGAAGGGCAGGCAGAATGTCTGCAAACCATGGAACGCGTGGTGGAGACGGGCGTTGACGGTATTAAGCTGCATCCGCTGCATATTGTGAAAGGCAGTACGATGGCAAAAGCCTGGGAAGCCGGGCGGCTGAACGGGATTGAACTGGACGACTACACGATTACCGCAGGGGAGATGATCCGCCATACGCCGCCGGAGGTGATTTATCATCGTATTTCCGCCAGCGCGCGTCGCCCAACGCTGTTGGCGCCGCTATGGTGTGAAAATCGCTGGACGGGGATGGTCGAACTGGATAAGTACCTTAACGAGCACGGCGTGCAAGGCTCGGCGCTGGGTACGCCGTGGGTGCAACTGGGGAGCTAGTATGTAGGCCTGATAAGGCAAAGCCGCCATCAGGCAATCTGCGCCTGCTTGCCTGATGGCGCTTCGCTTATCAGGCCTACGATGAACTTATCCGGCCTACCGCCTACCCGGTCATTTCACCGATAACCGCCGCATTTCTTGCACAATCTTCAACGTCACGCTGAGAATTGAGTATTATTGTGCCAAGTTGTCGTGAAGGAACCCTCTATGAAGCAAATTCGTATGCTGGCGCAATATTATGTCGACCTGATGATGAAGTTAGGTCTGGTGCGCTTTTCGCTGCTATTAGCGCTGGCTTTGGTCGTGTTGGCAATTGTGGTGCAAATGGCTGTCACCATGGTGCTGCATGGCCAGGTAGAAAGCATTGATGTCATCCGCTCTATCTTTTTTGGTCTGTTAATTACCCCCTGGGCCGTCTATTTTTTGTCAGTGGTGGTGGAGCAACTGGAGGAATCCCGGCAGCGTCTGTCACGGCTGGTGCAAAAGCTGGAAGAGATGCGCGAGCGCGATCTCAAGCTCAATGTGCAGTTGAAAGATAATATCGCCCAGCTCAATCAGGAAATTGTTGAGCGCGAAAAAGCTGAAGCGGAGCGCCAGGAAACGTTTGAGCAACTGAAGGTCGAAATCAAAGAGCGCGAAGAAGCGCAGATTCAGCTTGAGCAACAGTCTTCATTTTTACGCTCTTTCCTTGATGCCTCGCCGGACCTGGTCTTTTATCGTAATGAAGATAAAGAATTTTCCGGCTGTAACCGCGCCATGGAGCTGCTGACCGGCAAGAGCGAAAAGCAACTGGTGAATTTGAAACCGGCTGACGTTTACTCCCCTGAGGCGGCTGAAAAAGTTATTGAGACCGACGAGAAGGTGTTTCGTCATAACGTCTCTCTCACCTATGAACAGTGGCTGGACTATCCTGATGGACGCAAAGCCTGCTTTGAAATTCGTAAAGTGCCTTACTACGACCGCGTCGGTAAACGTCATGGCCTGATGGGCTTTGGTCGCGATATTACCGAACGTAAGCGTTATCAGGACGCGCTTGAACGCGCCAGCCGCGATAAGACCACGTTTATTTCTACCATCAGTCACGAGCTGCGTACGCCGCTGAACGGCATCGTTGGCTTAAGCCGGATCCTGCTGGATACAGATCTGACCGCCGAGCAGGAAAAATACCTGAAAACTATCCATGTCTCTGCCGTGACGTTGGGCAATATTTTCAACGATATTATCGATATGGATAAGATGGAGCGGCGTAAAGTCCAGCTCGATAACCAGCCGATCGATTTCACCAGCTTTATGGCGGATCTGGAAAACCTCTCTGGCCTGCAGGCGCAGCAAAAAGGGCTGCGTTTTGTGCTTGAGCCAACACTACCGTTGCCGCATAAAGTGATTACCGACGGCACGCGTTTGCGCCAGATTCTGTGGAATCTGATCAGCAACGCCGTGAAGTTCACCCAGCAGGGGCAGGTGACCGTGCGGGCGCGCTATGACCAGGGGAATATGCTGCATTTCGAGGTAGAAGATTCCGGGATCGGCATTCCGCAGGATGAACAGGATAAAATCTTCGCCATGTATTATCAGGTGAAGGACAGTAACGGCGGCAAACCGGCAACAGGAACCGGGATTGGCCTGGCCGTATCAAAGCGTCTGGCGAAAAATATGGGCGGCGATATTACGGTTTCCAGCCAGCCTGGTAAAGGCTCTATCTTTACGCTGACCGTGCATGCGCCTGCGGTAGCGGAAGAGATTGAAGACGCTTTTGAAGATGATGACATGCCGTTGCCCGCCCTGAATGTCCTGCTGGTGGAAGACATTGAACTGAACGTCATTGTCGCGCGCTCAGTGCTGGAAAAACTGGGTAATAGCGTGGATGTCGCCATGACCGGGAAAGCCGCGCTGGAGATGTTCACGCCGGGTGAATATGACCTGGTATTGCTGGATATTCAGCTACCGGATATGACCGGGCTGGATATCTCCCGCGAGCTGACGCAAAAATACGCGCGTGAAGACCTGCCGCCGCTGGTGGCCCTTACCGCCAACGTTCTGAAAGATAAAAAAGAGTATCTGGATGCGGGAATGGACGACGTGCTGAGTAAGCCGCTGTCAGTCCCGGCTTTAACCGCCATGATCAAAAAATACTGGGATACCCGAAACAAAGAGGAGAGCACTGTGACATCTGAAGAGAGCAGTAAATCGCAAGCGCTGTTAGATATTCCTATGTTGGAACAATACCTCGAGCTGGTGGGACCGAAGTTAATTACCGACGGGCTGGCGGTGTTTGAGAAGATGATGCCGGGATATTTGAGCGTGCTGGAATCCAATCTGACTGCACGTGATAAAAAAGGCGTGGTTGAGGAAGGTCATAAAATTAAAGGTGCGGCAGGTTCGGTGGGGCTGCGCCATCTGCAACAGTTAGGTCAGCAAATCCAGTCGCCAGATCTTCCTGCCTGGGAAGATAACGTTGCTGAATGGATAGAAGAGATGAAGCAGGAGTGGCAGCACGACGTGGCGGTACTAAAAGCCTGGGTGGCGAGTGTGGAAAAAAAATGACCCCGGCTTGACCGGGGTGCGCGAATACTGCGCCAACACCAGGGAAATCGTGGCTGCGCCGTAACTTATTGTCATTGTGTACAAAGGCACAGCCCTATTTTTCAGGCCGCACGCAGTTAAGATAGCAAATCTTAAATAATTTGTTACATGAATCAGTTAAATGTGTGAAGCGTAGCATTTAAATCATAATAACTAATATGTTTCAGCCAGTTGAGAAAGGAGTATCACGATGAAAAAAGTGGGAGTCGTGCTCAGCGGATGCGGTGTGTATGACGGTGCAGAGATCCATGAAACCGTACTCACGCTGCTGGCCATTGCCCGCAATGGCGCGCAGGCCGTCTGCTTCGCCCCGGATAAACAACAAGCTGATGTGATTAATCATCTGACCGGCGAGCCGATGCCGGAAACACGCAATGTCCTGATTGAAGCCGCTCGCCTCACACGCGGCGAGATTCGCCCGCTTGCTCAGGCGGTTTCAACGGAACTGGATGCGTTGATCGTGCCGGGTGGGTTTGGCGCCGCCAAAAATCTGAGTAATTTTGCCAGCCAGGGCAGCGAATGCCGGGTTGACAGTGATTTAGCCGCGCTGGCAGTTGCCATGCATCAGATGGGGAAACCGTTGGGATTTATGTGTATTGCGCCCGCCATGTTACCCAAAATTTTTGATTTTCCGCTGCGTCTGACCATTGGCACGGATATCGATACGGCAGAGGTACTGGAGGAGATGGGCGCTGAACATGTGCCTTGTCCGGTTGATGACATTGTCGTTGATGAAGACAACAAAATCGTTACCACGCCCGCCTATATGCTGGCGCAGGATATCGCTCAGGCCGCGAGTGGCATCGATAAACTGGTCTCGCGTGTGCTGGTGTTGGTTGAATGAGAACAGGCGTTACCGCTTTTCTGCGGCGCATCTTTCTACGGGCGGTTATCGTCCTCGCCGTATTCTGGGGCGGGGGCATCGCCCTTTTCAGCGTGATGCCGGTGCCGTTCTCGGCGGTGATGGTCGAACGGCAACTGGGCGCATGGTTATCCGGTGATTTCGGGTATGTGGCGCACTCGGACTGGGTGAGTATGGATGAGATCTCACCGTGGATGGGGCTGGCGGTGATTGCCGCCGAGGACCAGAAGTTCCCTGACCATTGGGGATTCGATGTCTCTGCCATCGAGAAAGCGCTGGCGCATAATGAACGTAATGAAAACCGTATTCGCGGGGCGTCAACGTTATCGCAACAGACGGCAAAAAACCTCTTTCTGTGGGATGGACGTAGCTGGGTGCGTAAGGGCCTTGAAGCCGGGCTCACGCTGGGGATGGAAACGGTCTGGAGCAAGAAACGTATTCTGACCGTCTATCTGAACGTTGCGGAGTTTGGCGACGGAATTTTTGGCGTGGAGGCGGCGGCGCAGCGGTATTTTCATAAACCTGCCAGTCGCTTAAGTATGTCTGAAGCGGCCTTGCTGGCGGCGGTCCTACCTAATCCTTTACGTTTTAAAGCGAATGCGCCTTCGGGTTATGTGCGTAGCCGTCAGGCGTGGATTATGCGCCAAATGCGCCAGTTAGGCGGTGAGTCGTTTATGCGGGAAAATAAGCTGTATTAGCGGAGTTATTGCCGGATGCGGCGTAAACGCCTTATCCGGCCTACTGGCTACGTTCTGTGTACTCGATTAATCTTCGTCAAACCCTGAATTAAACAGGGCAACCACCGCGGCCAGAGCTTCAACTTCCTGCGGGCCTGTGGCTTCAACTTCTATCTGCCGCCCCTTCGCAGAATCCAGCATCAGCAGCGCGATAACGCTGTTTGCCTCGGCTTCCGTTCCTTCATCATTACGCAGCAAAACTTCTGCTTCGAAACCCTGCATCAATTCAAAAAGTTTCATTGCTGGCCGCGCATGCATGCCCAGCTTATTAGTGATTTCAACGGTTTGCTTCACGGTCATGATTTACGTTTTTCCAGCGTACGATGGCGTGACTGCACGTTTTTACCGCGTGAGCGGAAGTAGTCTGCCAGCTGCTCTGCAATATACACCGAACGGTGTTTCCCGCCGGTACAGCCGATGGCTACAGTGAGGTAGCTGCGGTTGTTGGTCTCCAGCATGGGTAACCATAGCTCAAGATAGCTGCGGGTCTGGTAGATAAAATTGTGTACTTCTGTGTGCCTGTCGAGGAAGGCGGCGACAGGGCGGTCAAGACCGGTCATCGGGCGCAGCTTCGGATCCCAGTGTGGGTTGGGCAGGAAGCGCACGTCAAAGACGTAGTCCGCGTCAATCGGGATACCGTGTTTGAAACCAAAGGATTCGAATACCATCGTCAATTCACGTTCACGTTTGCCCAGCAGTCGGGTACGCAGCATTTCCGCCAGTTCGTGTACGGACATTTCGGAGGTATCAACAATCAGGTCTGCGCGGGAACGCAGCGGCTCCAGCAAATCGCTTTCTTTATCGATAGCGCTTTCCAGCGACAAGTTTTTGCTGGAGAGGGGGTGTAAACGACGCGTGTCGCTGTAGCGGCGAATCAGCGTGTTACGGTCAGCATCAAGGAACAGCAACTGCGGTGAGAAGCCTTCAGGCAGATTGTTCATTGCCTGCTCGAAAATCTCCGGGGATTCCGGCATGTTACGCACATCAATGCTGACGGCCGCAGAAATCTGGCGATCGGCCAGTGTACGAGCCAGATCGGGCAATAGCACTACGGGAAGGTTATCCACGCAGTAAAAACCCATATCTTCCAGCGCACGCAGGGCAACGGATTTGCCTGACCCTGAACGACCGCTGACGATCATCAGTACCATGTACTGTTTCTCCTCACAACGACAAAAAAGGATGCCATTGGGTTGTTATGCTTCATCCTGTCCACCTTCGGTGTCCGTGATGATTTGATACAACTCCTGGTCACTCTGTGCGGCGCGCAGGCGACGGCAGATGGCTTTATCTGCCAGACGTTTGGCGACCAGCGATAATGTATGCAAATGCGTCTTGGTTTGGTCTGCCGGGACCAGCAGGGCGAAAAGCAGATCGACGGGTTGATTATCAATGGCGTCGAAGGCGATGGGCGTTTCGAGTTGCACAAACACGCCAACCGCGCGCATCGTGTCTTCTTCCAGCTTGCCGTGCGGGATGGCAATACCATTACCGATGCCGGTACTGCCCATTTTTTCACGCGTCAGAATGGCTTCAAATACCACCTGAGAGGGCAAGCTGAGCTGTTTTGCCGCCAGTTCACTGATGATTTCCAGTGCGCGTTTCTTGCTTTGGCAGTGAACGGCCGCGCGCGTACATTCCTGGTTAAGAACATTGCTCAGTTGTAGAGTCGTATCGTTATTTGTCATAATTTCACCTAAGCGCTAACTGTACAAATGGCCCGTTGTGCTGCACAACAGGCCGTCCTGCACCCGCTAACTGCCCGGAAAGTTAGTGCTGTTTCAGTTTATCTTTATGTTTTGTTAACTGCCGAGCCAGTTTATCAATTAAACCGTCAATGGCGGCGTACATATCCTGACCTTCCGCGCTGGCATGAATTTCACCACCGTTTACATGCAGTGTTGCATCCGAGATATGTGTAACCTTCTCCACTTTCAACACAATATAGACCTGATTAATCCGGTCGAAATATTGTTCAAGCTTGGCGAATTTGGTATTAACAAACTCGCGCAGAGCTTCCGTGATTTCGACGTTGTTTCCAGTGATGTTGAGCTGCATAGTGTCTTCCTTATCGGTTTGGTCACACCAGTTGTTTGCGCTGGTTAGACGGCGGAATGGATAAAGACTCTCGGTACTTCGCAACGGTGCGGCGCGCCACCATGATACCCTGATCCGACAGCATAGAGGTTAACTTGCTGTCACTCAGCGGTTTCGCGGGGTTCTCCGCAGCAATTAATTTCTTCACCAGTGCGCGGATAGCTGTGGATGAGGCTTCGCCCCCGCCTTCAGTGTTAACGTGACTGGAAAAGAAATACTTCAGTTCAAATATGCCGCGCGGACTGTGCAAATACTTTTGCGTGGTCACTCGGGAAATGGTCGATTCGTGCATCTCGACGGCCTGGGCGATATCCGCCAGCACCATCGGTTTCATAAATTCTTCGCCTTGCTCAAAGAAGGCCTGCTGCTGTTCAACGATACAGCGACTGACGCGCAGCAGCGTATCATTGCGGCTTTCCAGACTTTTAATCAGCCACTTCGCATCCTGCAAATTGCTACGAATAAACTGGCTGTCGGCATCGTTGCGCGCGCTATTGCACATCGCGGCGTAGTGCTGGTTAATCTGCAAGCGTGGAATGCTGTCGCCGTTGAGTTCGACCACCCAACGATCGTTATGCTTACGTACCAGCACATCCGGGATGACGTATTCCGGCTCGCCGGTTTGGATCGACTGTCCTGGGCGGGGATCGAGCGACTGGATGAGGTTGACGGCTTCTTTCAGCACGTCTTCTTTCAGTCGGGTTACGCGCATCAGCGAGCGAAAGTCATGGTTGGCTAACAGATCGAGGTGATCGCTGATGATCAGGCGCGCTTCTTCCAGCCATGGCGTGGACTTATCAAATTGCGAAAGTTGGATCAGTAAGCAGTCACGCAGATCTTTGGCTGCCACGCCAACGGGATCAAAGCGCTGAACGCGTTTAAGCACGGCTTCGATTTCATCCATACCGACGTCGTCATCGCCCATGCTTTCGAGAATATCGTCCAGGGTCACGGTGAGATAACCGGTTTCGTCAACCGCATCAACAATCGATGTCGCAATGGCGCGATCGGTATCCGAGAACGGGGTCAGCTCCACTTGCCACATCAGGTAATCCTGCAGCGATTGCGTGGTCTCCCCCTGATAAACAGGCAGTTCGTCGTCAATGTAATCTCCGCTGGTGCCTGAAGGCGTACCGGCGGTGTAGATTTCATCCCAACTGGCGTCAAGCGGCAATTCCTCTGGCATCTCTTTTTGTTCGAGTGCATCTGCGGTATCGAGGGATTCGCTGTCCTGTTTTTCCTGGGTATCAATTTCGTCGTGAAGATCGGTTTGCTCGAGCAGTGGGTTACTTTCCAGCGCTTGCTGAAGTTCTTGCTGAAGTTCCAGCGTGGACAACTGCAACAGACGGATCGCCTGTTGTAGCTGAGGCGTCATCGCCAGTTGTTGGCTAAGCCTGAGTTGCAAACCTTGCTTCATGTTCAGAGTTGTTTTCTCCTGCGGTGACGTGAAGTCTTCTACCCTATCAGAGTCTGAAGTCTTCCCCAAGGTATACGCGCTTAACGTGCTCATCCTGCAGTATTTCTGTCGGCGTGCCGTGGGCGATCAGGTGTCCCTGGCTCACGATATAGGCGCGCTCACAAACTGCCAGCGTTTCGCGGACGTTATGGTCGGTAATCAACACCCCAAGCCCGCTGTCGCGCAGGTGTTCGATGATCCGTTTGATATCGATAACGGAAATCGGGTCAACACCGGCAAACGGTTCATCAAGCAGGATAAATTTCGGATTCGCGGCCAGCGCGCGGGCGATTTCCACACGGCGTCGTTCACCACCGGAGAGCGATTGGCCCATGCTGTCACGCAGATGTTCGATATGGAATTCTTCCATCAGCTCATTGGCGCGATCTTCCCGCTGCTCACTAGTGAGATCGTCACGAATTTGCAGTACCGCCATCAGGTTATCAAACACGCTCAGGCGACGGAAAATAGACGCTTCCTGCGGTAGGTAGCCGATGCCGCGACGCGCGCGCGCATGCAGTGGCAGCAGACTGATATCTTCGTCATCGATGATAATGTTGCCCGCATCGCGCGGGACAATGCCGACCACCATGTAAAATGTCGTTGTCTTGCCCGCACCGTTAGGACCAAGCAGACCGACGATCTCCCCGGAGTTGACGGTCAGACTGACATCTTCCACCACACGGCGGCCCTTATAGGCCTTTGCAAGGTTCTTTGCAGTTAATGTTGCCATAACGAATCAGTTACCTTTTTTCTCTGCCGGAGCCTTGTTTTTGTCCTGCAACTGCGACGGAACCAGAACGGTGGTGACGCGTTTGCCTTTATCGCTGAAGGCCTGCATTTTCTGCTCTTTCACCAGATAGGTGATCTTATCACCCGTGATGTTGCTATCGAGCTGTTCCAGGTAAGCCTTACCGGTGAGCACGACGAAGTCTTTCGCCAGTTCATAGTGCATATGTGAGGCGCGGCCTTTCACTGGCTTACCGTTGTCCTGCATCTGGTAAAAGGTGGCGGGCTCACCGTAACCATCAATCACTTCTTTACCGTCTTCACCGCCCGGGCGGGTCACAACGACTTTATCGGCATTAATTTTGATGGTGCCCTGAGTCACAATCACGTTACCAGTAAACGTCACCACGTTGCCCTGCATATCCAGGGACTGCTGGTCTGACTCGATGTGAATCGGCTGCTCGGTATCGCCGGTGACGGCAAATGCCGGAATGCTGGCGGCCAGAAGTGAACTGGCAAGCACAAGATTAAGGCTGAGTTTGTTTATTTTGGATTTCATATGAGGTTCTAACCTTTTCAATCAGCTCGGCGTTCTTGTTGCGTAAGTTGCCGCGCATCTTCAGTCCGCTGGAGTTAAATGTTGTGCCATATAACGTGACAAGATCATCAGAAGTGACGTCTTGAGTCACCAGGTTAATCTGTGCGTTATCGGTCGTAATTCTGCGTAGTTGAGAGTCAGGCACCAGGGCGTTAACTTCAACATGGCCGTACAGATACAGCATTCGATCGTTGGTCAATTTGGCTTTATCGGCTTTGATTGACCAGGTCGGTACTTTATCTTTATCAAACGTGGTTAATACCGGTTGAGTAAACCACGAAACCGCTTGCTCCGAATAATATTCAACGTGTTGGGCGATCAAGTGATAGCTCAGCGCGCCTTCCGGACTATACACGACGGTATCGGTATGTTCGCTTTTATAGGTTGGCTCGTTGTTATTGACGGCGACCTGAGTGGCCTCGTCTTTGTCTGCCAGGTTAATACCAATCATCACAAGGACAGCCAGCGACAGTAGAATGATAACCCAACGTCTGGTTTTGCTCATATCGATTGCCCTTTGGCCTCGTCCAGTTTGCCCTGCGCCAGGAGTAATAAATCGCAGACTTCACGTACAGCGCCGCGTCCCCCATCGATACGGGTGACGTAGTCGGCGCGTGGAATCAGCAATGGATGGGCATCCGCCACCGCTACGCTTAATCCCACTTTTGCCATCACTGGCCAGTCGATCAGGTCATCGCCAACATAGGCCACATTTTCCGGCGCGATCGCCAGTTTTCCAAGCAGATCGTCAAAGGCGATCAGTTTGTCTGAATGCCCCTGATACAGATGCGTGATCCCCAATGTGGCACAGCGATCTTCTACAAGTTTAGCCTTTCGTCCGGTAATAATAGCAACCTCAATACCGGAAGTGAGCGCACAGCGAATTCCGTAGCCATCGCGGACGTTAAAAGCCTTCAACTCTTCACCGTTGTTGCCCATATAAATCAGACCATCAGACAATACGCCATCCACATCCAGGATCAGCAAACGGATGTTCTCAGCCCGGGTGATAACGTCAGCGTTGACGGGTCCATAACAGGTCGCAAGCGACGCACCTGCTTTACTCATTTTCTTTATCCTTGAGTTTCTTACACTACACCTGCACGCAGCAGATCATGCATATGTAACACACCGAGTAACTGGTCGCCATCAGCAACCATTACCGAAGTGATATGGCGGGACTGCATTAAGTTCAGGGCATCAACGGCAAGAATGCCCGGACGCACGCGAATGCCTCCAGGGGTCATCACATCGGCAATGCCTAACTGGCGTACATCTACGCCCATATCAAAGACGCGACGTAAATCGCCATCCGTGAAAATACCGTCAATCTTCATGGCATCATCGCAAATGACGGTCATGCCGAGATTTTTACGTGTGATCTCAAGTAAGGCGTCACGCAGGCTGGCGCTTTTATTAACATGCGGAATCTCATCACCCGTATGCATAATATCGTTAACACGCAGCAAAAGCTTACGGCCCAGTGCGCCACCCGGATGCGATAACGCAAAATCTTCCGCGGTGAAGCCGCGTGCTTTTAATAACGCCACGGCAAGGGCATCGCCCATCACCAGCGTTGCGGTGGTGCTGCTGGTCGGCGCCAGGCCTAACGGGCAAGCTTCCTTGGGCACTTTAACACACAGATGCACATCTGCCGCACGCGCCATGCTGCTTTCCGGACGGCCGGTCATGCAGATAAGCGGGACATGAAGACGTTTTAATACCGGGATTAACGCCGCTATCTCATTGGATTCGCCGGAGTTAGAAATGGCGATCACCACATCCTGCGGCGAGACCATGCCTAAATCGCCATGCGCGGCTTCGCCCGGATGCACGAAAAATGAGGGGGTGCCGGTGCTGGCAAAAGTGGCCGCCATCTTCCGCCCAATATGTCCGGATTTCCCCATCCCCATCACCACGACTTTGCCCGGGCAACTGAATATTTTTTCACAGGCGAGGGTAAAGTTTTGATTAATGTACTGATCAAGCTCCGCCAGGCCTTCACGTTCAATTGCCAGGACTTCCTTGCCTGCTTGCTGAAAGTCAAAACCCGGTTGCAACTCTAAGTGCGACATAATGCGTTTCCAGTTATCCAACGAGAAGTGGCGATAACCAATACAGCATCGCCAGCCATATGATAAAACCGCCGGTCAGCAGCGCACCCGCGCCGCGACCAATCTGGCGCGGACGTCGCCAGCAGAGTAGTGCAAAAATCACGCTCACCAGCAGCATGACGCTATAGTCACGGGTGAAGGCCATCGGATTGACTTCACCCGGCGTAATCAGCGCCGGTAGCCCGAGGACGATAACAATATTAAAAATGTTTGCGCCGATGATGTTGCCAACGGCAATATCGTTTTCGCCTTTACGCAGACCCGCAATGGCCGTTGCCAGCTCTGGCAAACTGGTGCCAATAGCGACTACCGTCAGCCCGATGGTGAGTTCGCTCATGGCGAAATAGTTCGCCAGTACGGTGGCGTTATCCACCACCATCCGTGTTGCCATTGGCATAATAATCAACGCAATGCCCAACCACAAAAATGCGACCGGCAATCCGCCTTCGCGTGGAAGTTCCGCTATCTGCTCTCGGGTCAGCGTGTCATTGCCTTGTCGCTCAGCCAGACGGGCGATTTTAACAATGAATAGCAGCCATAGCACGGCCAGAAGCAGGAGAAAGAAACCGTCACTACGACTCAACTGGCCGTCATACAACACGGATGCGGCTAAAATACTCACCAGCAACATTAGCGGTAATTCACGACGCAGAACATCAGAATGCACGGTAAAAGGATGAATCAGCGCCGACAGACCTAAAATAAGCAGAATGTTGGTAATGTTAGATCCGATAGCGGTACCCACGGCCAGATCGAGTTGCCCATTTATTGATGCCGCCACAGAGACAATGATCTCGGGTAACGACGTCCCTACGCTGACAACGGTCATCCCAATAATAATGGGGGGGATACCGAAATTTCGACATAAAATGGATGCGGCAAATACCAGACGGTCGGCACCGTAGACCACCAGAAGTAAACCAATTATTAACAGCGCCGTCGCTAAAAGCATCTAAAGTCCTTTCTTCAGGTATACTCGCCGGTCCACTTGAAGGATCTTCTGGAAGCCGTAACGAAGTCTTAATTTTGACTTTATGCGGCTAAAAAGTAAAACAAATGCCAGCTTTCGCTAACCAGGACAGGCAATAATCTGTAAATATGTTGGGTTCAGGGCTAAATTGAGCGCCAAACTCTTCGATCAACGAGGCAATAGTAAAGGATGAATCAATGGGTCAGTCTGTGGCGAATCTAGTCGATATGCGCGATGTCAGCTTTTCCCGAGGCGATCGCTGCATCTTTGATAATATTTCCCTGACGGTGCCGCGTGGTAAGGTGACGGCGATCATGGGGCCATCAGGCATCGGCAAAACGACGCTATTGCGTCTGATTGGCGGACAGATACCTCCAGATAAGGGCGAGATCCTGTTCGACGGCGAGAACGTTCCGGCCATGTCCCGTTCGCGTTTATTTACCGTGCGTAAACGCATGAGTATGTTGTTTCAGTCCGGCGCGCTGTTTACCGACATGAACGTGTTTGACAACGTCGCGTATCCGCTACGCGAGCATACGACGTTGCCTGCAGCGTTGCTGAAAAGCACGGTGATGATGAAGCTTGAAGCCGTTGGTCTGCGGGGCGCGGCAAAGTTAATGCCTTCTGAATTATCCGGTGGGATGGCACGGCGTGCTGCGTTAGCACGCGCCATCGCGCTGGAGCCTGACCTCATTATGTTTGACGAACCGTTCGTCGGCCAGGATCCCATTACCATGGGGGTGCTGGTAAAACTGATTTCGGAACTGAACAGTGCGCTGGGCGTCACCTGCGTGGTGGTGTCCCATGATGTGCCTGAGGTGCTGAGTATTGCAGATTACGCCTATATTATGGCGGACAAAAAAATAGTGGCCTACGGTAGTGCTCAGGCTCTGCAAGAAAACGCCGACCCGCGCGTACGTCAGTTCCTTGACGGTATTGCTGATGGGCCGGTTCCGTTCCGTTATCCGGCGGGCGACTACCACATCGATTTACTCAAAACAGGGAGTTAAGCCACCCATGTTGTTAAATGCGCTGGCATCACTCGGACATCGAGGGATTAAAACCCTCAGGACGTTCGGGCGAGCCGGATTAATGTTGTTCAATGCGGTTGTCGGCAAGCCAGAGTTTCGCAAACATGCGCCACTGCTGATACGCCAGCTCTATAATGTCGGTGTCTTATCGATGCTGATCATTATTGTTTCTGGTGTGTTCATCGGTATGGTGCTGGGGTTGCAGGGATACCTGGTTCTGACGACCTACAGTGCGGAAACCAGCCTTGGCATGCTGGTGGCGCTGTCATTGTTACGTGAGCTGGGGCCGGTTGTTGCGGCGCTACTGTTTGCCGGGCGCGCCGGATCGGCCTTAACCGCAGAGATTGGCCTGATGCGGGCGACCGAGCAACTCTCCAGTCTGGAAATGATGGCCGTCGATCCGCTGCGTCGGGTGATCTCTCCGCGTTTTTGGGCCGGTGTCATTTCATTGCCGCTGTTGACGATTATTTTTGTCGCGGTGGGGATCTGGGGCGGTTCGCTGGTTGGCGTAAGCTGGAAAGGTATTGATGCAGGCTTTTTCTGGTCGGCGATGCAAAATGCCGTCGACTGGCGTCTGGACCTGGTCAACTGTCTGATTAAGAGCGTGGTGTTCGCCATAACGGTCACCTGGATTGCATTGTTCAATGGTTATGATGCGATTCCGACCTCAGCCGGCATTAGCCGGGCAACGACACGCACCGTTGTGCACGCCTCTCTCGCCGTTCTGGGGCTGGATTTTGTGCTCACCGCACTGATGTTTGGGAATTGAGTTCATGCAAACGAAAAAAAATGAAATTTGGGTCGGGTTATTTCTGCTGATTGCGCTGCTGGCTGCGCTGTTTGTCTGCCTGAAGGCAGCGAATGTTACCTCAATGCGTACTGAGCCGACTTACACGATTTATGCGACCTTTGATAATATTGGCGGCCTGAAAGAACGCTCTCCGGTGCGGATTGGCGGGGTGGTGGTTGGACGCGTATCGGATATCTCGCTGGATCCGAAAACGTACTTGCCGCGCGTGACCCTGGAAATCGAATCGCGTTTTAACCATATTCCTGACACCAGCTCCCTGAGCATCCGTACTTCCGGCCTGCTGGGAGAGCAGTATCTGGCATTGAACGTCGGTTTTGAAGATCCTGAGCTGGGAACGTCTATCCTCAAAGATGGCGGTACGATTCAGGACACGAAATCCGCGATGGTGCTGGAAGACATGATTGGTCAGTTCCTTTACAACAGCAACAGTAAAGGTGATGACAATAAGAATTCTGGCGATGCGCCAGCCGCAACTGAAGGCAATAATGAAGCCACTACGCCTGCGGGCGCAACGAAATAATCTCAGGAGAATCGACGTATGTTTAAACGATTGATGATGGTGGCTATGCTGATCATTGCCCCCCTTAGCGCGGCAACCGCGGCGGATCAGACTAACCCGTACAAGTTGATGAATGAGGCGGCGCAGAAGACCTTTGATCGCCTGAAGAACGAGCAACCTAAAATCCGCGCCAACCCGGATTACCTGCGCGATGTTGTCGATCAGGAATTGTTGCCATACGTACAGGTTAAATATGCTGGTGCGCTGGTCCTGGGCCGCTACTACAAAGAAGCGACCCCGGCACAACGTGACGCCTATTTCGCCGCCTTTCGTGAATATCTGAAGCAGGCTTACGGTCAGGCGCTGGCAATGTACCACGGTCAGACCTATCAGATTGCCCCTGAGCAG
Organism: Citrobacter sp. C5_2; assembly: GCF_014596845.2. Taxonomy (NCBI): domain Bacteria; kingdom Pseudomonadati; phylum Pseudomonadota; class Gammaproteobacteria; order Enterobacterales; family Enterobacteriaceae; genus Citrobacter; species Citrobacter sp. C5_2. The sequence continues at coordinate 576,552 of NZ_CP115032.1, forward strand.
CCGCTGGGTGATGCGACCATCGTGCCTATCCGCGTGACCATTATCGATCCGAATGGCCGTCCTCCGGTTCGTCTGGATTTCCAGTGGCGTAAAAACTCGCAAACCGGTAACTGGCAGGCGTATGACATGATCGCCGAAGGCGTCAGCATGATCACCACCAAACAGAATGAGTGGAGCGACCTGCTGCGTACCAAAGGTATCGATGGCCTGACAGCACAACTGAAATCTATTTCTCAGCAGAAAATTACCCTGGAAGAGAAAAAATAATGACCCAGTCACTCACCTGGAAGCGTGAAGGTGACAAGCTGGTGCTGGCGGGAGAGCTGGATCAAGACGTGTTAAATCCATTATGGGATGCGCGAGTTGAGGCGATGCAAGGGGTAACCTGCATCGACCTGAACCAGGTTTCCCGGGTGGATACCGGTGGTCTGGCGTTACTGCTGCACTTGATTGATCAGGGCAAGCAGCAGGGGAACAGCGTTTCGCTCGCTGGTGTTAACGATAAAGTTTACACGCTGGCGCAGCTTTACAATCTGCCTGACGATGTCCTTCCGCGTTAATTTTTTCAGGCTGGATAAGGCCTTGTGCCTTCATCCAGCATCCCCATCATAAGGGATCTGCCATCAAAGCCTTGTCTGATTTATCAGCGAGGCTTTTTGCTTATTTATGACAGCGCCACTTTGCTCTAAGATGTTGGGCTGTTTTCACTATCTGACGAATGAAGAGCCCATGGAAAATAATGAAATTCAGAGCGTGCTGATGAATGCGCTCTCCCTCCAGGAAGTCCACGTTTCTGGCGACGGCAGTCACTTTCAGGTTATTGCCGTGGGTGAGATGTTTGAAGGCATGAGCCGGGTCAAGAAGCAGCAATCAGTCTATGGCCCGTTGATGGAGTACATTGCGGACAACCGCATTCATGCTTTGTCGATTAAAGCGTTTACCCCAGCGGAATGGGCGCGCGATCGCAAACTTAATGGTTTTTGAGCTACGGGTGATGTGCCGGTAGCGAAGATAAATTCTTAACAGAGAACAGAATAATGGATAAATTTCGTGTTCAGGGGCCAACGAAGCTCCAGGGCGAAGTCACAATTTCAGGCGCTAAAAACGCCGCACTGCCGATCCTGTTTGCGGCGCTGCTGGCGGAAGAACCTGTAGAGATCCAAAACGTCCCGAAACTGAAGGACGTTGACACTTCCATGAAGCTACTGAGCCAGTTGGGTGCGAAAGTTGAGCGTAATGGTTCCGTGCACATTGATGCGCGTGACGTTAACGTCTTCTGTGCACCGTATGATCTGGTGAAAACCATGCGTGCGTCTATCTGGGCGCTCGGACCGTTGGTTGCTCGCTTTGGCCAGGGGCAGGTTTCACTGCCGGGCGGTTGCACCATCGGCGCGCGTCCGGTTGACCTGCACATTACCGGTCTGGAGCAGTTAGGCGCGACGATCAAGCTGGAAGAAGGCTATGTGAAGGCGTCCGTTGATGGCCGTCTGAAAGGCGCGCATATCGTCATGGATAAAGTGAGCGTCGGCGCGACGGTCACTATTATGTGTGCGGCAACACTTGCTGAAGGCACCACCATCATTGAAAACGCCGCGCGCGAGCCGGAGATCGTCGATACCGCTAATTTCCTGATTGCGCTGGGTGCGAAGATCAGCGGTCAGGGTACCGATCGCATTACCATCGAAGGTGTTGAACGTCTCGGCGGTGGTGTTTATCGCGTTCTGCCAGACCGTATTGAAACCGGCACTTTCCTGGTTGCAGCAGCGATTTCTCGCGGCAAAATTATCTGCCGCAATGCGCAACCTGACACGCTGGATGCCGTCCTGGCGAAGCTGCGTGATGCGGGGGCGGATATCGAAGTCGGCGAGGACTGGATAAGCCTCGACATGCACGGCAAGCGTCCGAAGGCGGTCAATGTACGTACTGCGCCGCACCCGGCGTTCCCGACTGATATGCAGGCCCAGTTCACGCTGCTGAACCTGGTGGCAGAAGGGACAGGCTTCATCACGGAAACCGTGTTTGAGAACCGCTTCATGCACGTGCCTGAGCTGAGCCGTATGGGCGCTCACGCGGAAATCGAAAGCAACACTGTGATTTGCCACGGTGTGGAAACGCTCTCCGGCGCGCAAGTGATGGCGACCGATCTGCGTGCGTCAGCAAGCCTGGTGTTGGCGGGTTGTATTGCTGAAGGTACGACGGTGGTCGACCGTATTTATCACATCGATCGCGGCTATGAGCGCATCGAAGATAAACTGCGTGCGCTGGGCGCAAACATTGAGCGCGTGAAAGGCGAGTAATCGTCAACGCCTCTGGTAACCCCCTGGTCTTTGGGCCGGGGGTTACTGCTTAATGTTCATTCAGGATTCTTTTTCCCTCTCGGTCCCCTCATCATTCGTGTTCTGTCGATGAATTCATGCGTTTTGGCATCGTGGTAGCGCGACGGCCAGATCACCCAAGGGTCGGTTCCCAGCGCCCGGGCAATAATCAACTCTCCTTTCGGCCATGGCCGCGTTAACGCGTTCGCCAGCGTTGATGAACTCAAGCCATTTTTACGTGACTCAGCGGCCATTGAGGTGCCTTTTTTGCGCAGTCCGGCGATGATGTCGGCCGTATGCCAGTCAATCAGCTTGCTTTCCATAAATTCATCCCTCCTTTGGTTAATGACTTACGGTTTCACGTTCGGTTGTGGCGACACTATAACGCTCCGAGAACAAATGTTCTAAAATGTTCGTGTAAAGTGTGAGTATATTCAGATTATGCCAATATCTGGCGTAATAATCCGGAAAGCTGAAAGTATTTATTGGAGTTTATAAGAGCATCCCGTGCGAGGCACGGGATGATGAGTGGCTGGGGGGAAGGTAATTAGCGGTCGCGCTGTACGGCGATATGCGCCAGACCAATCAGCGCTTCTCGCCATGGCGTATCAGGCAGCACCTGCAACGCGGCGATGGCTTTATCGGCCTCTTCTTCCGCACGTTGTCGGGTCCACTCCAGAGAGCCACAGGCGTTCATCGCTTCCAGAACCGGCTCCAGAAGGTGACGACCGTTACCTTGTTCAATGGCCTGGCGGATCATCTGCGCCTGCTCCGGGGTGCCGTGGCGCATGGCATGCAGCAGCGGTAGCGTCGGCTTACCTTCGTTCAGGTCATCACCGACGTTTTTACCCAACTGCTCGCCATCTGCGCTGTAATCCAGTAAATCGTCAATTAACTGGAACGCAGTCCCAAGATAACGGCCATAATCCTGCAACCCTTTCTCTTGTTCTTCGCTGCAGCCAGCCAGAATACCTGAGCATTGGGCTGCGGCTTCAAACAAACGCGCCGTCTTGCTGTAGATGACGCGCATATAGTTTTCTTCGGTGATGTCCGGGTCGTTGACGTTCATCAACTGCAGAACTTCACCTTCTGCGATGACGTTAACCGCTTTCGACATGACTTCCAGTACTTTCAGCGAGCCGAGGCTGGTCATCATCTGAAATGCGCGGGTATAGATAAAATCGCCGACCAGCACGCTGGCCGCATTACCAAACGCCGCATTTGCTGTGGCTTTCCCGCGGCGCATGTCGGACTCATCCACAACATCGTCATGCAGGAGGGTCGCAGTGTGGATAAACTCGATGAGGGCTGCAATCGTAACGTGCGCATTTTCCTGGTAACCAACGGCACGTGCTGCAAGTACGGCGATCATTGGGCGAATGCGTTTTCCGCCGCCGCTCACGATGTAGTACCCTAACTGATTGATCAACTGGACGTCGGAATTGAGCTGTTCAAGGATTGTCGCATTGACCCCCGCCATATCTTGCGCGGTTAACTCATTGATTTTTTCTAAATTCATCGCAAAAGCCGGGCTTCTCGCCCCGATTACCTCACCGTATGGCAAGGTAACGTCGGGTTCAGGTTTATAAATATATGCTGATTGTACTGAAAAAACGCCGTAGATAAACGTTACCGTACGTGTTGTGTTTTTTTTCTTCATGTATTGACGGTAGCACTTGTCAAAGGCTCGCGTTTTGCGTAATATTCGCGCCCTATTGTGAATATTTATAGCGCACTCTGAATCATCAAAAAGGTGTGCGCGGAAGCGGAGTTTTTTATGTACGCGGTTTTCCAAAGTGGTGGTAAACAACACCGAGTAAGCGAAGGTCAGACCGTTCGCCTGGAAAAGCTGGACATCGCAACTGGCGAATCTGTTGAATTCGCTGAAGTTCTGATGATCGCAAACGGTGAAGAAGTCAAAATCGGCGTTCCTTTCGTTGATGGCGGCGTTATCAAAGCTGAAGTTGTTGCTCATGGTCGTGGCGAGAAAGTTAAAATCGTTAAGTTTCGTCGTCGTAAACACTACCGTAAGCAGCAGGGCCATCGTCAGTGGTTCACTGATGTGAAAATCACTGGCATCAGCGCTTAAGTTAAGGGGAGCAGATTAAATGGCACATAAAAAGGCTGGCGGCTCGACTCGTAACGGTCGCGATTCAGAAGCTAAACGTCTGGGCGTAAAACGCTTCGGCGGTGAAACAGTTCTGGCTGGTAGCATCATCGTTCGTCAACGTGGTACTAAATTCCACGCTGGCTCCAACGTTGGTTGCGGCAAAGACCACACTCTGTTTGCTAAAGCAGACGGTAAAGTGAAATTTGAAGTGAAAGGCCCGAAAAACCGTAAATTCATCAGCATCGTTGCTGAATAAGTTTTTCGCGTCCCGGTAACGGATAAAAGCCCCGCAACACGTTGCGGGGCTTTTTACATTCGACGGCCGGTAAATATGCTCGTCGCGCCGTGATAAACCGGAAACGAGCCCTTGCAGGGAATACGGCATGAAGCAGCAGGCAGGCATTGGTATTCTGTTAGCACTCACGACTGCAATATGTTGGGGCGCTTTGCCAATAGCAATGAAGCAAGTGCTGGAGGTGATGGAGCCTCCTACCGTGGTGTTCTACCGTTTTTTAATGGCAAGTATTGGCCTTGGCGCTATCCTTGCGGTTAAAAAAAAGCTCCCCCCATTGCGCATTTTTCGCAAAGCGCGTTGGTTGGTGCTGTTGGCAATAGCCACCGGTGGGCTGTTCGGTAACTTCATACTGTTTAGTTCATCTTTGCAATACTTGAGCCCAACGACCTCGCAGGTTATCGGTCAGCTGTCACCCGTTGGCATGATGATCGCCAGCGTCTTTATCCTGAAAGAAAAGATGCGCGGCACGCAGGTGATTGGCGCCATTATGCTTCTGAGCGGCCTGGTTCTGTTTTTTAATACCAGTCTGATCGAAATTTTTACCCGACTCACCGATTACACCTGGGGCGTTATCTTTGGTGTCGGTGCGGCGATGGTCTGGGTGAGCTATGGGGTCGCGCAAAAGGTGTTATTGCGCCGTCTGGCGTCACCGCAGATCCTGTTTTTACTGTACACTTTATGTACGATCGCGTTGTTGCCGCTGGCTAAACCCGGTGTCATCACGCAGCTCAGCGACTGGCAGCTGGCCTGCCTGGTATTCTGCGGCCTGAATACGCTGGTAGGATACGGCGCTCTCGCGGAAGCGATGGCGCGCTGGCAGGCGGCGCAGGTAAGCGCCATTATTACGCTTACGCCGCTGTTTACGTTGTTATTTTCAGATTTATTATCACTGGCCTGGCCCGATTTCTTCGCCAGACCGATGCTAAACCTTTTAGGTTATCTCGGTGCGTTTATCGTGGTTGCGGGCGCGATGTATTCCGCCATTGGTCATCGAATTTGGGGCGGTTTACGTAAGCATGAAACGGTGGTTTCGCAACCCCGCTCAGGCGAATGATTTACGGAGAGTAAAATGAAGTTTGTTGATGAAGCATCGATTCTGGTCGTTGCAGGTGATGGCGGTAATGGTTGCGTGAGCTTCCGCCGTGAAAAATATATTCCAAAAGGCGGCCCGGACGGCGGTGATGGCGGTGATGGCGGCGACGTATGGATGGAAGCCGACGAAAACCTGAACACGCTGATCGATTACCGTTTTGAAAAATCTTTCCGCGCGGAACGTGGTCAGAATGGCGCGAGCCGCGATTGCACAGGTAAACGCGGTAAAGACGTTACGATTAAAGTGCCTGTCGGTACGCGCGTTATCGATCAGGGCACCGGCGAAACCATGGGCGACATGACCAAGCATGGTCAGCGTCTGATGGTCGCTAAAGGCGGCTGGCACGGCCTGGGTAACACCCGTTTCAAATCCTCGGTCAACCGTACTCCGCGTCAGAAAACGATGGGGACACCGGGCGATAAGCGCGATCTGTTGCTGGAGCTGATGCTGCTGGCGGACGTGGGTATGTTGGGTATGCCAAATGCCGGTAAATCGACGTTTATCCGTGCGGTATCTGCGGCGAAGCCGAAAGTTGCCGATTATCCGTTCACCACCCTGGTACCAAGCCTGGGCGTGGTGCGTATGGACAACGAAAAGAGCTTCGTAGTGGCCGACATTCCGGGGCTGATTGAAGGTGCGGCTGAAGGCGCGGGTCTGGGGATTCGCTTCCTGAAACACCTGGAACGTTGCCGCGTGCTGCTGCACCTCATCGATATCGATCCAATTGATGGCTCCGATCCGGTAGAAAACGCCCGTATCATTATTGGCGAACTGGAAAAATACAGTCAGGATCTGGCGTCTAAACCGCGCTGGTTAGTGTTCAACAAAATTGATTTGCTGGACAAGGCTGAAGCGGAAGAGAAAGCGAAAGCGATCGCTGAAGCGCTGGGCTGGGAAGGTAAATATTACCTGATCTCCGCCGCCAGTCAGTTGGGCGTGAAGGATCTGTGCTGGGATGTGATGACCTTTATCATCGAGAACCCGATTGTTCAGGCTGAAGAAGCGAAACAGCCAGAGAAAGTTGAGTTCATGTGGGATGATTATCACCGCCAGCAGCTCGCTGAAGTCGAAGACGAAGCGGAAGATGACTGGGATGACGACTGGGACGAAGACGACGAAGAAGGCGTTGAGTTCATCTATAAGCGTTGATTTTGAGGGCTGGTTTACCAGCCCTTTTATTTATATATTCTGAAAAAAATATTAATGATGTTCCCGCATTAAACGACCAATTATAATTCCTCCTCATTTAGCGTGCATGTATGAGACGAGGTAATGCAATACTCATTTGTAGCAATTATTATATCACTGGCCTCAATGGTTTTGGCCGCCCTGATTTATAAAAGTAAAGGCTATAGGGCAATCTATTACGCCTCTCTTATTTTACTTGCTCAGTGCATTTCTTTATTTTTAAGCCTGTTTTGGTTAGGCTGTTATTACTTTACGGGCGAAGGGGTTAATGACGCTGTTATTTATACTTTGACCCGCTCGCTTTATGGCGCGGATTTTAAAGATTACGTCGCGCCTTTTGTCGTTGCTGTCTTGCTGATTGGACTGCTACTCTTTCTGAGCTGGCGATTCATGCAAGGTAAAAATGTTCAAAAAGAGAGAAAACATTACGCTTCGATAACCGCCGTATTACTGACATTTTTTGCTGTTGGCATCTCTCCGGCATTATTACAATTCACTAATTATAGCAAGCCGCCAGCAGAAGTAGATGGCTCCGATTTTTCGCGCTACTATATTACGCCAGATACCAGGATAAATAATCCAAAATATAATCTGGTATATATTTATGCAGAAAGCCTGGAAAGAACCTACTTTGATAAAGACACATTTCCTCAGTTGCTGCCTGATTTAACGGCGCTGAAACAAGATGGCCTGGATTTTAGCGGAACAGAACAGTATCCGGCGACGGATTTTACCATAGCAGGGATCGTAGCATCGCAGTGTGGTCTTCCGCTGTTTGCACCGACCGATTTAAGTGGCAAGAAAGCAAGTCTGGGCTTCTTTTCCTCTTCAGTCTGCCTTGGGGATATTTTGAAAAATTCAGGTTATGAAACCTGGTTTATGCAGGGCGCTGATTTACGTTTCGCCGATAAGGATGTGTTTTTTAAAACGCACGGCATTGACCATGCCTGGGGACTGGCGGAGTCTGGCCTGGAGAAGGATTTTTCCGCCCAGAATGCCTGGGGGCTATATGATGATATGCTGCTGGAAAAGGTCTGGCGCAAGTTTGAACATTTGTCCCGGCAAAAAACGCCTTTTGCGTTATTCACGTTGACGCTGGACACCCATCCCCCTGAAGGTTATATCCCCACGAGCTGTCCTGTCAGCTATAAAAAAAATGGTAGCGAAGTCGATGCGTTAACCTCTGTGCTTTGTAGCCAAAGGGAAATCGCTAAATTCATTAGACGGATACAGGCTTCGCCCTGGGCCAGTAATACAATTATTGTTCTCTCATCCGATCATCTGGTAATGCAAAATATGACGGCTGCTGTGGATTATTTAAATAAAATGCCTCGTCGCAATTTATTTGTGGTTTTCAGAAATGGCGTGACGCCGAAAGTTATCGCCGATAAGCGAAGCACGTTAGATAATGGGGCAACGGTGCTTGAGCTGATGGGGGGCGATAATGCAATAGGCTTAGGGAGAAGTTCATTAAGTCAGCCTTCCCTGGCAGCGGTTTTTGACGACTTTAAAAATAAGTTGTTAGCCTGGGGGCCTGCTATCCGCTCCCGTTGGGGAATTCCCGAGTCCATTAAAAATTTTACCGTTGATACCAGAAGAAAGTTGCTGCGTTTTGATAGTTTTGAATACCCTATTCCCGCCTTACTGGAAGTATCTCCGGGACGAGTCTGGCCGGTTGTCGATGACGGGAATGACGTGGGAATGTCTTTAAGGAATACCCTGGGATTTCTGCCTGAAGGCCATAAATTTATCTGGATAGATCAATGCCTGAGCATTGGCCCCGTATGGCAACCGGATTCTGCCGTCACGACTGGGTGGTGTGTTGCCTCTGGGAAAGCCGGTAGCGAGACTCACATCGAGAAAATAACGGCTGAAGATTATTCAGGCGGGATGAGTGAATTTCCGGGCAAAACGAATCATGAACGCTTTCAGCGTATACAGGCGCGGTTATTACTTTCCGCAAAGGATGTCCGCTATCAGTCCGATCGCATACTGTTTGCGGCGGAAGGACTGCCTGCATTTGTGAAATCAATAACAGGAGTGGGGCATCCAGAATACTGGGGACGGTGGTCAGATGCGAACCTGTCACCCGCGGTGGCTATCACCTATAACCAACCACTGCCCGCGAAATTTGACGTTGAGATCAAGGCAAAAGCCTTTGGCAAAAATATTGGTGCACCGATTCCCGTTTCCATCGGTTCCTGTACCCACTATCTCACCCTGCACGCAGAGGCGGAAACGGTGATATTACATATGACGAATCCTGACAGACTCGATACGCTAACGATTGTCCCCCCTTATCCGGAGTTGAGTAACGAGGGAAATTATATCGGTTTTCCTAAATCCGCTCCGCCAAGGAAGCTGGGGATTGGGTTAACCGAGTTGCGGATAATCCCGGTAAACGATTAGAAACGACGAGGGAGCGTTACCGCTCCCTGCATCCGCTTAGTTAGACTGATAAATATCCTTGTACAACCGACTCTCGAAGCGTACCAGCGGAATACGCCGATTACGTTGGTCAGCCGGCTCTACCGCATAACCCGACAGATACTGCACAAACGCCATGCGCTGACCGCTTGCCGTGGTGATGAAGCCTGCGAGGTTGTAGACGCCCTGTAGTGAGCCTGTCTTCGCCGATACTTTGCCATCCACGCCAGCCTGATGCAGGCCCGCACGGTATTGCAGGGAGCCGTCATGGCCCGCCAGCGGTAGCATAGTTATAAAGTTCAGCTCGTTATCGTGCTGAGCGATATATTGCAGCACCTGCATCATGGTCGCCGGGGAAATCAGGTTATGGCGGGAGAGACCAGAACCGTCGGCAATAATGGTGTTGCCAATATCGATGCCCGCCTGCTGACGCAAAATTTGGCGTACGGCATCGGAACCTGCCCGCCAGGTGCCCGGGACGTTAAATCGTGCATGGCCAATCATGCGGAAAACGGTATCGGCAATCATGTTGTCCGATTTTTTCAGCATAATCTTAAGCAGGTCATGCAGCGGCGCTGACTGCTTGCTGGCAACCACGGTCCCCGGCTCGTTGACCTGCGTCTGGCGCAGCAGCGTGCCGCTGTAAGTGATACCCGCTTGTTTTAGCTCATCTTTGATAATCGCCCCGGCATAGCTGGCGCCATCCTGAATGGCGAACGCCAGCGGCAGCGGGTCGGCGCGTTGAGGTAGGCATCCGGTCAGCGTGAAGCGGTTGAGATCGCCTGGAACCACGTCCAGTTCACAATATTGCGCTTCGGCAGAGCCACGCGCGAGGGTTCGCACCTGGCTGAACATGGTAACCGGGTAGTAGGATGCTACGCGAATAAATGCCAGATCGTTCGGTTTTTGCGCGCTGTAGAGCGAAATCGAGAAACAGTTGCGATCGACAATGGCTGCGGCAGGCGGGGCGCTAAAACATTGCGTCATGTCGTTCCAGGGCCAACCGGGGGCTTTATCATGACTGGCGAAGATAGAGGTGTCGATCAGAACATTTCCGGCAATTTGCGTCACACCAGATTTTTTCAGGGTCGCTACCATATTGCGAATATCCTGGCGTTTTAGCGTCGGATCGGCGCCAAATCGCGCCACTAAGTCACCTTTCAAAACGCCGCCTTCCACGTTGCCTTTCGTCTCAAGCGTGGTGGTAAAACGGAAATCAGGCCCGAGCTGAATCAACGCCGCCAGCGCGGTGATCACTTTCTGGGTACTGGCGGGGAGCGCCATCTGCTGGCTATGAAAATCAATAGCGGGTGCAGATGCGCCAACCTTCTGTACCATAAGGGCGAGGTTGGCCCCGGCAGGAAGCTGGTTGATGTATTCGTCGACATTCGCAGCCTGAACGCTGAACGCTATACTGGCAGTCAATCCAATGGTAAATCTGGGAAATCGCATAATCTCGCGCTAACAACCTGGAAACAGGCCGTCATACTACGGCGCAACGCCCCAAAAAGTAAACGATGACCCATAGGGAACTCCAGGGTAAAATGATCATCAAATAGAGAATTGTAGCTGACCTGGGACCTTGAGCCCCGGGTCGGTATTTTTTTGCTTCTGACTCTGGCATGGCGTATGCCAGGGTGGGCTTAGCAGCCGGGGTGAGAACCATCGGCCCCTACAGGAATGTTCAAGAGGTATAACAAATGCAAGCTATCCCGATGACCTTACGTGGTGCTGAAAAACTGCGCGAAGAGCTGGATTTTCTGAAATCTGTGCGCCGTCCTGAAATTATCGCCGCTATCGCGGAAGCGCGTGAGCACGGTGACCTGAAAGAGAACGCGGAGTATCACGCGGCTCGCGAACAGCAAGGATTCTGCGAAGGACGCATTAAAGATATCGAAGCTAAACTGTCCAATGCGCAGGTGATTGACGTCACTAAAATGCCGAACAATGGTCGTGTTGTTTTCGGCGCGACGGTTACCGTTCTGAATCTCGATAATGACGAAGAGCAGACCTGGCGTATTGTCGGCGATGATGAAGCTGATTTTAAACAGAACCTGATTTCAGTGAACTCGCCTATTGCTCGTGGCCTGATTGGCAAAGAGCAGGATGACGTCGTCGTTATCAAAACGCCGGGCGGTGAAGTTGAATATGAAGTAACGAAGGTCGAATACCTGTAATTCGCATCTTGGTTAAGATGTTGATACATTGTAAAGAAAGGAAAAAGGCCGCATAGCGGCCTTTTATCAACGAAGAGAGCGTGGCATTTTGCTCTCCTGCTAGCGGAAAAACCCGCGTTTTACACAAACTTCGTGTGCGACTTTGGGATATTCTTAGCGTGGCAGCGAGATTTTACGTTCTTTAGTCGGGCGATACAGTACCAGCGTTTTGCCGATGACCTGTACATTGCAGGCGCCGGTTTCGCGTACGATAGCTTCCACGATCAAGGTTTTGGTATCGCGATCTTCCGAGGCGATTTTCACCTTGATAAGTTCATGGTGCTCTAACGCTTGTTCAATCTCGGCCAGTACCCCTTCGGTCAAACCATTATTGCCAAGCATAACTACCGGCTTGAGCGGATGTGCCAGACCTTTCAGGTGCTGTTTTTGTTTAGTACTCAGATTCATCGTATATTTTTGCTTACGTTGGGATTGAAAACGGGTCATTCTACCGCCATCTCCCATATATCACCAAATAGCTGTGTAGAAATTTACACCATTGGTTACGATGAACTGCCCTTTGGGAATGTGAAATGACAGGTAAAAAGCGTTCTGCCAGCTCGAGTCGCTGGCTTCAGGAACACTTTAGCGATAAATATGTTCAACAGGCGCAGAAAAAGGGGTTACGTTCCCGTGCCTGGTTTAAACTTGATGAAATACAGCAAAGTGACAAAATTTTTAAACCGGGGATGACGATTGTTGATCTCGGCGCTGCACCGGGTGGCTGGTCGCAATATGCGGTTACGCAGATCGGCAACAGCGGCCGCATTATCGCTTGCGATCTTTTACCTATGGATCCAATCGTTGGTGTGGACTTCCTTCAGGGCGACTTTCGTGATGAATTAGTCCTGCAAGCGTTACTTGAACGCGTAGGTGACAGTAAAGTACAAGTTGTCATGTCTGATATGGCACCAAATATGTGTGGAACACCGGCGGTGGATATTCCCCGGGCCATGTATCTGGTAGAGCTGGCGCTTGGAATGGCTCGAGATGTTTTAGCGCCAGGTGGTAGTTTTGTAGTGAAGGTGTTCCAGGGCGAAGGCTTCGATGAGTATCTAAGAGAGATTCGCTCCCTGTTTACGAAGGTCAAAGTTCGTAAGCCGGACTCTTCTCGCGCCCGTTCGCGTGAAGTGTATATTGTAGCGACCGGGCGTAAACCATAACCGGTAGATTTCAAACGAAAGTTTGAAAGAAACTGGATATAGAGTATCCTGACGCTGTTTTTAACACAGTTGTAATATGAGGTTAATCCCTTGAGTGACATGGCGAAAAACCTAATTCTCTGGCTGGTCATTGCCGTTGTGCTGATGTCAGTATTCCAGAGCTTTGGGCCCAGCGAGTCTAATGGCCGTAAGGTTGATTACTCTACCTTCCTGCAAGAGGTCAATCAGGACCAGGTTCGTGAAGCGAAGATCAACGGACGTGAGATTAACGTTACCAAGAAAGATAGTAACCGTTACACGACCTACATTCCGGTTAACGATCCGAAGCTGCTTGATAACCTGCTGACCAAAAACGTCAAGGTTGTCGGCGAACCGCCTGAAGAGCCTAGCCTGCTGGCTTCTATCTTCATTTCCTGGTTCCCAATGCTGCTGCTGATTGGTGTCTGGATCTTCTTCATGCGTCAAATGCAGGGCGGTGGTGGCAAAGGCGCCATGTCGTTCGGTAAGAGCAAAGCGCGCATGCTGACGGAAGATCAGATCAAAACCACGTTTGCTGACGTTGCGGGTTGTGACGAAGCGAAGGAAGAGGTTGCTGAGCTGGTTGAATACCTGCGCGAACCGAGCCGTTTCCAGAAGCTGGGCGGTAAAATCCCGAAAGGCGTCCTGATGGTCGGTCCTCCGGGTACCGGTAAAACCCTGCTGGCGAAAGCTATCGCCGGTGAAGCGAAGGTTCCATTCTTTACAATTTCCGGTTCTGATTTCGTGGAAATGTTCGTGGGTGTGGGTGCATCTCGTGTGCGTGACATGTTCGAACAGGCCAAAAAAGCGGCACCGTGCATCATCTTCATCGATGAAATCGACGCAGTAGGCCGTCAGCGTGGCGCTGGTCTGGGCGGTGGTCACGATGAACGTGAGCAGACCCTGAACCAGATGCTGGTTGAGATGGACGGCTTCGAAGGTAACGAAGGTATTATCGTTATCGCGGCAACTAACCGTCCGGACGTTCTTGACCCTGCGCTGCTGCGTCCAGGCCGTTTCGACCGTCAGGTTGTGGTTGGTCTGCCGGACGTTCGTGGTCGTGAACAGATCCTGAAAGTGCATATGCGTCGCGTACCGCTGTCTCCGGATATCGATGCGGCAATCATTGCACGTGGTACGCCGGGCTTCTCCGGTGCTGACCTCGCGAACCTGGTGAACGAAGCGGCGCTGTTTGCTGCTCGCGGCAACAAGCGCGTCGTGTCGATGGTTGAGTTCGAGAAAGCGAAAGACAAAATCATGATGGGTGCGGAACGTCGCTCCATGGTGATGACGGAAGCGCAGAAAGAATCTACCGCGTATCACGAAGCTGGCCACGCGATTATCGGTCGCCTGGTACCGGAACACGATCCCGTACACAAAGTAACGATTATCCCGCGCGGTCGTGCGCTGGGTGTGACCTTCTTCCTGCCTGAAGGCGACGCAATTAGCGCCAGCCGTCAGAAGCTGGAAAGCCAGATCTCCACGCTGTACGGCGGTCGTCTGGCGGAAGAGATCATCTACGGTGCTGAACATGTTTCTACCGGTGCGTCGAACGACATCAAAGTCGCGACTAACCTGGCGCGTAACATGGTTACTCAGTGGGGCTTCTCCGATAAACTCGGTCCGCTGCTGTACGCTGAAGAAGAAGGCGAAGTGTTCCTGGGACGTTCTGTTGCGAAAGCTAAACATATGTCCGATGAAACGGCTCGCATTATCGATCAGGAAGTTAAGCTGCTGATTGAGCGTAACTATGACCGTGCGCGTCGTCTGTTGAACGAAAACATGGACATTCTGCACTCGATGAAAGATGCGCTCATGAAATATGAGACCATCGATGCGCCGCAGATTGATGATCTGATGGCTCGCCGCGACGTGCGCCCGCCAGCGGGTTGGGAAGAACCGGGTTCTTCTAACAACAACTCTGGCAGCACCGGCAAGCCGAGCGCGCCGCGTCCGGTTGATGAACCGCGTGCGCCGGACTCTGGCACCATGTCAGAGCAACTGGGCGACAAATAAGTTATCGTTGATGATGACCGTGTTTTAATTGAAAACCCTGGGGCTTGCTCCGGGGTTTTTCTTATCTGCATACTCAAGATTTTTACCAGGGATAAAACTATGAAACTCTTTGCTCAGGGTTCTTCACTGGATCTCAGCCATCCTCACGTCATGGGGATTTTAAACGTTACGCCAGATTCTTTTTCCGATGGCGGGGCGCACAACTCTCTGGTTGAGGCGGTAAAACACGCAAATCTGATGATTAACGCTGGGGCGACTATCATTGATGTGGGGGGGGAGTCCACGCGTCCTGGCGCTGCTGATGTGAGCGTGGAAGAAGAGCTGCAGCGAGTGATCCCTGTGGTGGAGGCGATTGCTCAACGTTTTGAAGTATGGATTTCCGTCGATACCTCGAAACCCGAAGTGATTCGCGAATGCGCGCGGGTCGGCGCACATATCATCAATGACATTCGTTCACTCTCGGAGCCCGGGGCGCTGGAAGCCGCCGCGGAAACCGGACTGCCGGTTTGTTTGATGCATATGCAGGGGCAACCGAAAACTATGCAGGAAGCGCCAAAGTACGAGGATGTGTTCGCTGAGGTAAATCGTTACTTTGTTGAGCAAATAGCACGTTGTGAACGAGCCGGAATCACAAAAGATAAATTGTTGCTCGACCCGGGATTCGGATTCGGTAAAAATCTCACCCACAACTACACATTACTGGCACGCCTGGCTGAGTTTCATCATTTTGAGCTGCCGCTGCTGGTTGGAATGTCACGAAAATCAATGGTTGGTCAACTGCTGAATGTGGGGCCATCCGAACGCCTGAACGGTAGTCTTGCGTGCGCGGTGATTGCCGCAATGCAGGGGGCGCAGATCGTTCGTGTCCATGACGTCAAAGAAACCGTAGAAGCGATGCGTGTGGTGGAAGCCACATTGTCTGCAAAGGAAAACAAACGCTATGAGTAATCGTAAATATTTTGGCACTGATGGGATCCGTGGCCGCGTAGGCGACTCCCCAATTACCCCTGACTTTGTGCTGAAACTGGGGTGGGCGGCAGGAAAAGTGCTGGCACGTCATGGTTCACGAAAAATTATCATCGGTAAAGATACGCGTATTTCTGGCTATATGCTGGAGTCTGCGCTGGAAGCGGGCCTGGCTGCCGCAGGTCTTTCTGCCTCTTTCACTGGCCCAATGCCAACACCTGCCGTTGCTTATCTGACGCGTGCTTTCCGTGCTGAAGCAGGGATTGTTATCTCCGCTTCACACAACCCGTACTATGACAACGGGATCAAATTTTTCTCTATCGACGGCACCAAACTGCCGGATGCGGTTGAAGAAGCCATAGAAGCCGAGATGGAAAAAGCGATCACCTGTGTGGACTCGGCTGAGCTGGGTAAAGCCACCCGCATTGTCGATGCCGCCGGTCGCTATATCGAGTTTTGCAAAGGTACCTTCCCGAATGAACTGAGCCTGAGCGAGCTTAAAATTGTGGTGGATTGTGCTAACGGTGCGACGTATCACATTGCGCCAAACGTACTGCGTGAGCTCGGCGCAAATGTTATTGCCATTGGTTGTGAGCCAAACGGCGTTAACATCAATGAAGAAGTCGGCGCTACCGACGTCCGCGCCCTGCAGGCGCGCGTGATCGCGGAAAAAGCCGATCTGGGTATCGCGTTGGACGGCGACGGCGACCGCGTGATCATGGTCGACCACGAAGGCAATAAGGTCGACGGTGACCAAATCATGTATATCATCGCCCGTGAAGCGCTGCGTCAGGGACAACTGCGCGGTGGCGCGGTAGGCACGCTGATGAGCAACATGGGTCTTGAGCTGGCGTTGAAACAGCTGGGTATTCCGTTTGCCCGTGCGAAAGTCGGTGACCGCTATGTCCTGGAAAAAATGCAGGAAAAAGGCTGGAGTATCGGCGCGGAAAACTCAGGCCATGTGATCCTGCTGGATAAAACCACCACCGGTGACGGTATCGTGGCGGGTCTGCAAGTGTTGACTGCGATGGTGCGCAATCATATGAGTTTGCACGACCTGTGCAGCGGCATGAAAATGTTCCCGCAGCTGCTGGTTAACGTACGTTACACCGCAGGTAGCGGCGATCCGCTGGAAAATGACAATGTGAAAGCGGTGATGGCAGACGTTGAAGCAGCGCTGGGTAATCGTGGACGCGTCCTGCTGCGTAAGTCTGGCACTGAACCATTAATTCGTGTGATGGTTGAAGGTGAAGACGAGGCGCAGGTATCTGAGTTCGCCCATCGTATTGCAGATGCAGTGAAAGCGGTTTAATACATAGCTATAGGGGTTAGTTTAACCTCTATTAAAGAACGTTATAATTTGTTATCAGACGCCCGGTTAATTTAACCGGGCATTTTTTTTCATTCTCATGCCAGAGTAACAGGAATGACAGTATTATCGGTATTGTTTTATCGATAAGGGCTTAATAAATAAGGAAGAAGAGAAATTTATCAAGATTGACATTTAATTATTGAAAATATTCCGCATTTCATGTAAAAGTAAAACTATAAAGTACGTTTTGTTTTATTGATTTAACTAATTCATAATAATTATACTTTTCTATAAATATTATAAAAATAATGTATGGAATGTGTTTGCTGAATATAAATGTATTCTTAGTTTTTTTTCGTTCTGTTGCATTCTTATTTTTCCATATTAATAATATTCGAACAGGTGGCTAAGCCTGAATTTAACGGAATTAATAAGGGTGTATAACATGAGTACAATGGTTTTAAACATAAAAGGGAATGTGACCAAAAAGGTCTCTAAATTAAAAGAGATGAAGAAACAGCGTGGTGTTACGCTGTTGGAAATAATTATTGTCTTAGGGATTATCGGTGTTATTGCCGCTGGTGTGGTTATTTTAGCCCAGCGGGCTTTTACGGCTCAGGACTTGTCTGCTGTACAGGATGATTTGACCAGTGTACGTACTGCAATGAATGAAGCTTATAAAGATCAGGCTCAATATCCGGCGCAAAGCGATTCTATTAAAGGTTTGTCTAAATCCGATATCAACGATACTTCTGTATCCAATGACTCACCAATCGCCACGCTGGTGCGT
Organism: Citrobacter sp. C5_2; assembly: GCF_014596845.2. Classification (NCBI taxonomy): domain Bacteria; kingdom Pseudomonadati; phylum Pseudomonadota; class Gammaproteobacteria; order Enterobacterales; family Enterobacteriaceae; genus Citrobacter; species Citrobacter sp. C5_2. The sequence goes on from NZ_CP115032.1 coordinate 594,461, forward strand.
ATGGGTAAAATCTCTGCTGATGAAGCGTTTAACGGCTTCTCTAACGATGCGTTCCAGATGGATAACGCGTTAACGGATAGCTCAAGTTCTCAGAAAAAAGGCTTTGTTGTGGTGGTCAATGGTCTGGCGTCAGAAGAGTGTCGTAACCTGATTTCCCAGATGGGTAATCAGTGGGACTATGTTGAAGCGCTCAACTCCGGTGCCGCTGCCGGGTCTGAACCGTCTATTTCTGGCCGGGACTTCAGTGTAAGTAAAAGTGGCGCGATTCTTAAGACGCTGACCTCTGGTGACATTGCGCCTGCTGATATTGTTGCTGATGGCGTCTGTGACGGCCAGGGTTCCATTAACGCTGTTATCTTCGGTAGTAAATAATACTCTGTGCTCTAAATTAGAATCTGTTCTTTTTTAGAATAAAAACAAGTGGCTATTTACTGTGAATAGCCACTTATTATTTATATAAAAATGATTCATGTTCTTCAGGAATTAGTATGCGGTCCCGAAACCATCAGGCTGGATTTTCACTACTAGAAGTTATTGTTGTACTGGCAATCATTGGTGGCGCGCTAGCTATGTATACCAATTATGCCCGTAAACAAGCAGCGAAAGAAATGCGCCAGACCATCGCGAACGCGCTTGTCCAGGAGATGAAGGGCGTGATGAATTATTTGCGTGATGATACCCTGCAAACAAAAGACGGTGAAAAAGATAATCCACTGTATGAAGCCACGCAAGGCAGCAGTACCGATTCCCAATATCGTTACCGGATAACTAATAACGTTACGGACATTGATACCGGGACCGGGACGAACTATTTTTTGTGGGGAGAGGGGGCGAATCAGCAAAAGCAACAACGTTATTTGTTTATCAGCAAAAGCTGTAACGTCTCACTTAAATCGACATTTGAACTGACACAAGAATATTTACCCTGCTCACTTGTGACGGCGGCTAAAAATCCCGCGGCGAAAATTGAACGGATTGGGTTTGCTTCTGACGATCTTAAAACCCCCTCCAGCACGATTGCGCGTATGGATGCTATTGTTGCGTTCAACTACACGGAGAGTAACGACAAGTATAGTTTTGCCAATTATGCCTCCGCGTTTAACAATGCGTTAAATAACTCAGGCCTGATTGCTTCGCATATCATGCTTGTTCGCCGGGTCAGGACGGCGGACGCCTGGCAACTGATAACGGAAGCTGACGGCAGTACACCAGTCGAGTTTTCGGATATGGCGTCTAACCTGGAGCGGCTGGAAACGCTGGGAAAGGGGCAGCAACTGGGTATTCGCTTTACCTTTGACATGAATGATAACGATCAGGGGGGTAATGGCGGCGGCTCAGGCACGGCATGCTGGAACACCCAGGCAAGTAAAGTTGAACTGTGTTACAACCAGGAGGCAGGCACAGGTGCCCATGGCGAAGATCAGATCCTTTCGCTGGATATGACCGATCCGGAGAATTATGGTGATGAGAGCAAAATGGGTACGCTAAAAGCCAATCTGGTGATGGAAAATACGTCACGGCCAGTTTTTTTATTCAAGCGTAATTATGGCGGTGATTTGATGCTTTCCGCCGACGGTAGCCCTGAGCGCTTTACATACAAAAATAACAATAACGAAGAAATTGAGGGTGATTTTTATCTGGATGATAATACCTCTTATCGTCCCTGGAATGGCAGCAGCATGGCTGGGGGAGATATTATTTCGAATTATTATCCTTCCAGTACATATGATGCATTTGAACTTGTGACTCCGTCAGTAAGTGAATATTCTGGCTATGAACTTTTATCTGTGGATATTACAGATAAGAAAGATTATGTGGCAGCATATGATGACAGTTCAATAAACTCTGGCTTACATCGATTTGCAGTGCAGACTTGCCCTGTCATCGAACAGGAAATTATTTTACGTGACGCCAACGGTGACGCAATCCTGGATGAAGATGGTAATAAGGAAAAAACAAAGGTTACCAGGAAGTTATATCCACGGTTGTCTGCCAGTATATCTTCTGTCTCGGCTTATGATGATGGCGGCATAAATGGTAGCTATACTAAGCAAAATGAGACTCGCGCAAAATTAGATGATAGCAAGAACGTGGATTTGCTTGGCGGCGTTACCGTACAGGTAGACTTGGCTGAGATGGACGTTTCAAATGGGGTTCGTCCCGATCATAACTCAGCGCAAAAATATAAATTCCCGGGCAGCAAATATGTATGGGCAGTGACTGCAACGATGGGCATGTATGATTCAGAAACGGGAGCAGGATTTAGCATAGTAAACCCACAGACAATATCTTATGTCATTACCAAATGGTGCAGTACGATACCGCAATCAGGTACGCCATATGACTTATTGACGACGACAGAATATAAATAATAGCAATCTGATAAACAGAGGGAAGAGAATATGATTATCAGGAAATACTGCCTGCTTATATTGTCGGTAATGCTTTTGCCGCAGGCTATGGCAAGTAATAATAGTTCATCAGAAATCCATATGGTGGCATCTCCAGTGTCTTCTGATGCGGTTGTTCAACATACTGGCAGAAATCCGTTTACTGGCGATACTTATCACGCAGCGGCACCTTCAGCGCCGCCACTGGTGATTCAGGAAGATAAATTATTAAGCCAGGAAATCAGAAAATGGGTGGAGGCTAATGGCTATAAGCTTTTCTGGAACAGTGCAAAAGATTACCTGGTTTATAACAATATTACGCTGGCAGGGAAATCGGATGACGAGATCCTACAAGAACTTGGCGAGCTGTTTTTTTCTGAGAATTATGGCCTGGTAGTCAAGAAATATCAGAAAAATCGCGTTATTGTTATTGATGAAATGTAAAACGGGTGCAGGGATGAAGATTAAGACAGGGTTGTTAATATTAGCCATTTTTCTGCAGGGTTGTGTTAGCGATTTTGAAGAAAAATATGATTCAGAAAGCCAGATTCAGAAGCATTTTAAAGATGCGACCACCCAGGATGAATCAAAAGCGAAGCCGTATATCAAGTACGACCGCGCATACATAGGGAAAAAGGTGGATTACAGCGTTGAGCAGCAGCGAATCATGGGAAAACATGTCAAAATTTCATCCTATGAACCCGCCACGTTGGCAGTCATTATGGACGCTGTCTCTGCACAAACGGGAATCAGTTACCGGATCAACGAGAGTGCGATAGGCGCAAAAGCCGGTGCGTCAAATAACAGCGGTAGCTGGAATACGGCGCGTAGCGTAAAATTTGATGGCACCTTTGAGGAGTTTATTCAGTATATCGCTTCTCTTTATGACGTCAGCCCAAAACTTGATAATCATAACGTTCTTAAAATAAACGTTTATGAAACGTATGTCATTAAGCTGGACTTTTATGGTGAAAACAATAAGACAGAAACGAACCTGGATCTTTCGGGTAACGAGGCGACTTCCAGCGGCGGGTTGACCGGAAAGGCGGAAACCAAATTCGAATCATCCTTCTGGGATGATGTGGAGGATATGGCGAAGAATTATATTTCCTCAGGAAACTATAATCTTTTTAAAGATTCTTCTGTCTTAATGGTTAACTCAAGACCCTCAGAGTATGAGGCGCTTAATCGCGCGTTAGAGAAATATAAAGCTGATAACAGCCGTCAGTTTATTGTTACCTATAAAATTTTCACGCTTGATAAAGCGAAAGTGAAAGAACTTTCTGCCGGCATGAACTTCTCCCTGGATGACGGGCAGAATACCATGAAGATCAGTTCAAGTCTGCTGGACTCATTGACGGGTGGCATATCGGCAGGCTGGAAAAACAGCAATGTTGATATCAGTAGCGGGCTGGATGCGTTATACAAGTTAACGGGCGACCGGACGTTACAAAGCGGTTCCTTTATCACGCGCAACAATATGGCGATACCGCTGAATATGACGAAGTCGCAAAATTACGTCTCCAGCAAAACCCGTACCGTCGATGACAATGGTGAGGTTAACGTCGCGGTCGAAACATCATCCATTATTACAGGGACCAGTTTTATCATTACCCCCCGCGTGCTTTCAGATGGTCGAATTGAGGTAGTGAGTGGTTTCACAAAACGTTATCTGGAAGGCATTGAAACTTATGATGATGTGCAGTTACCGAACGTAAGCACCACGGAATCATTTAACTCATCAATTATTATGCCGGGCGATCTGCTAATGGTAGGCAAGTATGATGTGAAAGGTGAAAATGGTGGTCTGGAATATCAGGTCTTGGGTATCGGTGACAAAAATGAAGATGAATCTGCGACGATCGTCATGGTAATTGGCGTCGATTATTATCGTCAGCCTATTACTTCCCGATAGGAATAAATGGTTATGGATAAACTGTTACAGGATAATAATATCCTTACCGGTCTGCTCTGGGAACCGGACAGTATGTCTCATCTTGACCCTGGCGCGCAGGCAGCTTTTCGCGGAATGGTAAAGGCTAATCGTCGGGTAATCTATAAAGATTCTGACGGGCGTTTAGCAGTGGGTTATTGTGAGAAAATTTCTACCCTTTATGAGCCTTTTGCGATTTATATTAAAGAGTTATTTGGGGATGGCATCTATTTCTCACATGGTGATGATAATTTCACTTATCTGCTCATTATTAATGGCGGCCGGATTGTCAGTGGAACCGATTGCTTTATAGAGCGCAGCCTGTTTGATGAGCTCATGCGGCACCCGGAACAATATGAACACCTGGAAGTGACGTCGCTGACTGAAGTCCAGCTTTCTGTGGTGATAGAGAAATGCGCGGCGCATCAGCTCTCTCTGAAGCGACGTCGCAGATTCATTATTAGCTCCATTCTGGCTGGTGGTCTGATATTTTTGGCGCTGCTTGCTTTAGCACTTCATTTTCTGGTGGCGGGGTAATTTATGCTGGAAGGTCTTTATTTCTGGAAAGGTAAGAGCGGAACATTTACTACAAGTCGAATTATAATTATTATTCTGGTTATTGCTTTACTGTTGTGTGGTGCTGGTGCAGGCTATTGGTATTATTTTATAAAGATGCCGCAAGACGAAATGCTTGCTCAGCAACAGCAGGCTGCGCAGAAACTGCTTAACGATAAGGCTTCTGTACACGACTGGTATGAGAAATCATTAGAGGGAATGAGTATTGATTTCGGTATTCACCTGCTTGATGAAATTCATCGCAGCGTTATTCCGTTCGCATTGATTAAACTTCCTGTTGAAGGACGAAGCTATGGCTGTTCGCTAAAGGCGTGCCACATGACTTTTGAAATCGACCCCGCTGCTATTTTGACGCAACCAGAGTTAACTTTCTTTGGTAAAACCTACGCAGCATCATTTCCTGTAAAAAAAGGAAAGAACAGGTCGAATGGGGTTTCACTTGAATACAATGACATGAAAATTGCCCGCAAAGATAACGACTTATTAAGCGCGTATAAGAAGAACAAACCTTTGTCGTTATATTCCTGTAATGAGGTTATCTCTTATATCAAAAGCTATAACTCAACGTTGACGGGCGGAAAGGGTAAAAAGAAAAATGGCGAGATTGTATTTAAGACCCTGCCTAAATCGACAGTCGCAGCGCTGGAAAAAACATTAGCGGGGGACGTTAAGGCTTACGGTATGCTTTCAGCAGAGTGGAACATGACGCTGACAAAACCACACTCCACATCAGTGAACGAAGGGATATTATTACAGGTTGCCTTGTATAAACAGGCGTATCGGGATGCCTTTCTTATCAGGAAGATTGAAACAATTAACGATGGAATAAAAGTATCCGGAGGATTAGTATGCAAAGCGTAAAAAATATCATCATATTTGCAGTATTAATGGTGGGATCCGGACTGGTACAGGCCGCTCCAACTACTGACTTGCCGCCTGCACCCAAAAACCAGACCGGTAAACCAGCGCTGGTAGGCAATGGCGAGAAAGCTGCGTCTCCTGAGGTAAAAAATGTCGATGAGAAAGCCCTGAATGAGCAGTCAGCGGAACTGACGATGCAGGATCATATTCAGGCACTCGTTGAGCAGGATTATCTATATCAATCAGAATATCGCAAGCTACAGCAACAGGTTGAATTAGAAAAAATGTTGAGCGAAATTCGTAAGCTGCGCGGTGAAGATAAAATAAAAGCGAGGGCAACTCCAACTCCCGTAATCGAAGCGAAGATCAAGACTGAAAAGAGCGCGCCTGCGGTAAATACAGGTAATAATATTGCGAAGCCGCACGTAGTACTGGAATCAGTCATTGGCGGTCTTTCCCGGGTTGCTATTGCCAATCAACGCGGTGATACATTGTTATACGTCACTCCAGGAAATGTATTTTCCATGGACGGCGCACAATACATTTTAACCAAAGATCGTAAAAACGGGTTGCAAATTAAGGAAGCTAACCCGTGAATATAGATTTTAAACGAATAACGACTGAAGATATATTTTCCGGTCTTTGGGAGTATCATGAATTTGAAGGAATAGGCATTAATGCTATTCATGATGGTTATGAGTATTTATTAGTACACACTATCAATATCGATAAGTTATTTGAATACAAGCTCCAGATAAGCCGGCTGAAATCAATGCATAAACGGCCAGTCATTGGCCTGGCGATAGTAACGGAAGAAGATTATTTTCATATACTGGAATTTATCTCTCTTAAAGCCCTTAACGCTGCGCATAATGATATTGATATCACAGACACGCAAAAACAGTTGGTCAATATCTTACAGCGCGTTGTAAATATGGGGGCCAGCGACCTTCATATTACGCGGAATGATGTGTTGGCGTTACTCGAGGCGCGCGTAAATGGCGTATTGATGCCGTTTATGCAGATTAAATCACAGCAGTGTGATGAACTGGTATTTGTCTTGTACAACGTAGAGGCTACAACCAGAGATACAACATGGAACCGGGCAATTCCGCAGAATGCGAATATTCTCTATAGTCTTAACGGTAAACCGTACCGTTTCCGTTATGCCCATTTTCCCATTTTTGGCGAAACGGCGGATTGTTACCATGCTGTGCTGCGTATTATTCCTTCCGGTTTGCAAAAAGATAACCTGGGCTCGCTGGATAAAATAGGCGTTTCGTCCGCCGAAATTGCCGATTTGAAAAAGATCCTTAGCAACCCTTATGGCGCGTATGTCATTGCGGGAACGACAGGTTCGGGCAAATCCACCACGCTGAAAAATCTGATGGAATGGCTACAAATCAACCGCTATGACGATCGCGGCTGCTTTTTGACGGTCGAAGATCCCGTGGAATATCAGATATACGGCGCCAAGCAAAGCTCCGTTGTCAGCGTCGAGGGGGGAGGCTTCCACGCTGCAATTAAATCTGCGTTACGCCGCGACCCGGATGTACTGATGGTGGGGGAGATTCGTGACAATGTTTCAGCTAACGCCCTGGCGGGCGCCGTTGAGAGTGGACATTACTGTTTTACCACCGTGCATGCGGGCAATATCGTTTCACTCCTGCAGCGTATGTCCGCATTAGGTATCAGCAGTGACAAGCTCTCCACGCCAGGCTTCGTTGCTGGGTTGCAGTGTCAGAAACTGGTGCCGGTGCTTTGCGATACCTGTAAGCAAGTCCATGAAGAGATTACCCTTTCCGGCCGCGCTTTTACTCTGTTCCGGGCAAGCGAGAAGGGGTGTGTAAAGTGTAAGAAGAGCGGTATCAAAGGACGGCAGCTGGCGATGGAGTATTTTTTGCCAACCTATGACGAACTGGCGGCTATCTCCCGTCAGGAGTGGCTTAATGTTTACACCCTGTGGCGGGAAAAAAGAAAGACAGCGGTAGGTCTTGCTGAAGGGTTTGAGATCCGTGAAAAAGTCATGGCGCATGTGCTGCTTGGTCGTGTGGATGCGCGCTGGTACGCAATGGAATTTGGCGTATTGCCAACAGAAGATCTGGAGATGATCGTTGAAAAAATTCAGTAAGAAACAGCGCATCTATATCTACCAGTTTTGCGCAGACATGATTAAGGCCGGTCTGCCTTTGTATGATTCGATGCAAAAACTGCAAAAAGAAGGTCAATCTTTACTGGGGAAAGCCTTTAGTAAACGGTTGATGGATCTTATCACGCAAATGAAGCAGGAAACATCCGTTGCGGCTGTTTTCGAAGGTATGGTGCCGAATTCTGAACTGAGCGTGATCACCGCGGCGGAGAAGAGCGGCAGCCTTTCTGATGGATTTTTTACCCTGGTTTCGATTATTAAATACAACGATGAACTGCGTAAAAAGATCATCGGTGCGCTTATATTTCCCCTGATAATGATTACCTTGTCGTTAATTGTTATTGCCGGCTATTCGCAAAAGGTATTCCCCGCCTTTGCCTCCGTTGTGCCGATTGATAAATGGCCAGCCGTGACACAGAATCTCTATAATTTTGGCGTGGCGCTTTACGAGGGGTTGTGGCTAAAAATTCTGCTGGGATTTATCTTTCTGGTTATCTTTTCACGGCTGACAATGGCCAATTTTAGCGGCACAATAAGGAATAAGATTCTCGACAGAATTATGCCGTTCTCAACTTATCGGCAGCTAACTTCCTCCATTTTTTTGAATAATTTGTCGCTAATGTTGAGTAACAATATTCCTCTGACGGATGCGCTTTCAATTATTCAGCTCAATGCTAACCGTTGGCTAAAATGGCATCTTTTCACCATGTTGGAGAAAATGGCGCACGGCGTGAATTATGGTAAAGCGCTCGATACCGGACTGATGGGCGCGGAAGAGTTACTCAACATCAGCCTGTATGCCGATCTCCCCTCGTTTAATGAGGTTTTGCTCTCGGTATCGGAGCGCTCCCGCGAACATATACAGGAGTATATTAAAAAACTTGCCGGACTGTTAAAAAACTTAGCCACCGTTATCCTGGGCGGGAGCGTTATCTGGGTATTTCTGGCGCTGTTCTCATTAATGGATACGTTGTCGAAAAGTGCAGTAGGATGATTGATGAAATGAATATAAAACCACAAAGCATTTGCCAGCGTGCACTCTTACTGAGTGCCTTATTCCTGGCGAGCGTAACGGCGCAAGGAGCGCAAAAATATGGTCTTAGCGACAGTCTCCAGTACTGCGAGCTTTGGGATACCTTTTTTCCGCTTTCGTTTCAGGTTCCGTCAGCTGATTGGGTGTCTACTTATGCCAGACCTAAGTTTAACGTCATATATATCTCAGCTGGTAAACGTAAGCATGTGGATGATTACACTGATCTTTACAATATTAAGAACCAATTTGTCTGGCCTTCGCATTTAATGAGTGGACTTGACACAGCCTTTTGTCAGAACAGCGGTAATTGTGTGACAAAAGGCAAGGGAAGCGTAGGCCAGGGTATTTCGGCATATAAAGATCTTGTCGCCGAATTTCCTGATGATGACGTTAAGGTATTAGCCAATGCCCCTAGCTATGAAGGCGATCTTACGTGGTATTCTTTGCCTATACGGTACCTGAAACTACTGAGAGTCGAATTCTTTACGCCTTATTCCGGGCCAGTGGGTGTTTTTACACAATCTTATAACCAGTATGTCGAGCCATTATATTTTGAGTACAGAGCGACAGGCAATAAAGACGAAATGCAACTGACTGCTGTAGGTGGCACTGCCGCCGGGGCTAATTTTAATGGCGTTAATCTACCTGAGAAAATAAGGCTAACGTCATATGCCGCTATACAGGTTTGGTTGTCATCAAGCACTGGTGACCCATGGAAGACGTTATTACCTTATGCGCACACGGTGGATATGTCAGACAGCCAGAAGGCGCTTATCCCTGATAACTGCAAATAATCTCGCGTAACGATCGCCAGTTATTAAAAGACGATCGTTACTAATGCAACACCGACTATTAATAAGAGTTAAATTCTGCATGGATGCTTTTTTATCTCCCTCGTATCCCTGGCTCGCGCTACTTCTGGGATTATTCATTGGCAGCTTTCTCAACGTCGTTATTTATCGATTACCGATAATGCTGATGCGTGAAACCGCAGACGATGAAGAAAGAAGTGCGCTTCCCGCGGTAAATTTATGGTGGCCGCCGTCTCACTGCCCATGCTGCCAGCACAATGTTATGCCCTGGGATAACATTCCCGTGGTGAGCTGGTTGCTGTTACGCGGCAGATGTCGCCATTGCCATTGCACAATTTCGGGTATTTATCCGTTAAGTGAGGCGGTCATTGGCGTTGTGTTTTGCACTCTGGTTTACTGGCTTTATCCGCAATATAGCTTACTCCAGCTCGCGTTCATGGCGTTATTTCTCTGCCTGTTGTACACCCTGGCGGTTATCGACATCCGCACCTTTTTGCTTCCTGACTGCCTGGTGTTTTTATTGCTGTGGGCAGGACTTATTGCCTCTGTACGCCACCTTATTCCAGTTTCACCGCGGGATAGCGTAATGGGCGCCGTTTTTATATGGGGCTTTACCTGGCTAATGGCCGAAGGGTACCGCTGGATAACCGGTCGGGAAGGTTTCGGTAAAGGGGACGTTAAGCTGTTCGCCGCGTGTGCGACATGGTTAGGGGTGGAAAATATTGCGGTGCTGATGCTGGGCTCAGCCCTGTTGGGTCTTTGCCTGTTTTTGTTTCGCTACTTCTATATCCGCAGATTCGCGCCGCAGGGGGAGCTGGCGAAACAGGGATACATTCCATTTGGCCCAGCGATCGTTGTGATGTCGATCTATCTAATGTATACGGCGGTGCTTAACCTGTGATCACTCTTCTGCTTTCGTTACTTTTGCTGCGCGCTGCGCCAGATATGTATCGGGACGAGGTTGCGCGTGATGAATTCAGCGTGACGGTATCGCTCATTCCGCCCGCTCCACGACAATACACTACCGTGCCAGCCATGACGGGGCGAATACCACGTACGCTTTATTTACTGTCGCTGCCAGTATGGCGGTCAGTGGATCAGCAGAAAACCTGTGCAACAGCGGTGCTGATGAATCAGCCGCCAGTAAGAACATCGCCTTTAATACGGCAGCGCTATCAGCCCTGTTTCGATGATCTTCAGGCCGGTAAACACCATGCGAACCTTATTGAGACCCCACGGGAAACCGACCCTCTCTCCTGTCGCATCAGCGCTGCTACCTTGTCACGTCGCGCTTTTATGACGTGGCCCTCTGACGTTACGGTGAACGCCGATGCCAATGATGATCTTTCCTGCGCGCAGGTTATGGCGCTGGCAAGCTTCTTTCCTGCTGGCGTTGTATCTACCGATCGCTTTGCAACCAATCCGGCTCCTGATAATGATACGGCGAGCAGCTTTTTTTCGGTGCTGAATCTGACGATCCCCACGAACAGCGCCCCAGCGCCAAACTGGCAGTCTTTATCGAATCGTCATGCCGTTTCTGAGGTCGATATCCTACCTGCCGGGGCGTTTATCTTCCCCCTGACGCACGAAATTGTTGTGACGTCTCCTTATGGCATGCGTTACCACCCGGTCACCCGTCAGTTTATGCGGCATGAAGGCGTAGATCTGCGCGCACCGGTAAATAGCCCGGTAATGTCGGTTGCCGATGGCGAAGTGACGGCGACCGGCTATGGTCCGGTGACGGGGTTCTATATTACCGTCAGTCATGCCGATGGCTGGAGCAGCCGCTATTTGCATTTAAATACGCTGCAGGTTCATAAAGGCGATAAGGTATTCAGAGGCAATGTTATCGCCTTATCAGGGGCGACCGGGCGCATCAATGGTCCTCATCTCCACCTGGAACTCAGCCATCATCACCAGTTGGTAAACCCAATGGAGGTGCTTTTTGCGTCGACATTAAACCCCAATGCCAGGCGGGCGTCGCCCGCGGCAGATACACAGGCGGTTATCGAGCCGGTGGATATGACGCCGACCATCGCTTTGATTAGTGGGGAAGGGGAGAATTTGCAGATAGGCGTGCGCGTTGGTAAAAAAAACACCTTCTACGCGCAGAGAGAACCCGTAGAGACGCCGGATGGCGTATGGCGCATTGTTAAACGGTATGGAAAATACAGGCTCGTGAAAGTGTCGCCGGAAGCGAAACCCGAATAGCCGGCTGTTTTATAGCCGTTTTTCCGCCGTTAACCGGCAGAATGCGGCGCTTTTGCTGTTTTTTTCCGCAGTTGATACAATGCACTAAAAATGCCCTTGCGAAGGTGATTCGCTTTGGTTAGTATTCACACCCGCTTCAGTGGGAAACAGTAAATATTCCCGCTTTAATGGTCGAAGCATTGTACGCGGCAACTCCGCAAGGAACAGGTTGATTATGCACGAAGCTCTTTTAGTAGTTTTCCTTATTGTGGCAATTGGCCTGGTAGGCTTGATCATGCTGCAACAAGGTAAAGGCGCTGATATGGGAGCCTCTTTTGGCGCAGGCGCTTCTGGTACTCTGTTTGGTTCAAGTGGTTCTGGTAACTTCATGACCCGTATGACAGCTGTATTGGGAACCTTGTTCTTCATCATCAGTCTGGTGCTGGGTAACATGAACAGCAATAAGACCAATAAAGGAAGTGAGTGGGAAAATCTGAGCGCACCGGCGAAAACCGAGCAAACTCAGCCAGCTGCTCCGGCTCAGCCGACCAGCGATATCCCACACTAAGTATTCTGTACCGAGGTGGTGGAATTGGTAGACACGCTACCTTGAGGTGGTAGTGCCCTAACGGGCTTGTGGGTTCGAGTCCCATCCTCGGTACCAAATTCCAGAAAAAAGACGCTGCAAAGCGTCTTTTTTTTTGTCTGTTACTCGTGGCTGTCTGTAGGTCGGATAAGGCGTTTACGCCGCCATCCGACATTATTGCAACGCCTGATGGCGCTACGTTTATCAGGCCTACAGACACCTCATATTCCGCGCATAAAAAAGGCCGCTTTCGCGGCCTTAAAATGATGAATGCTTACTTCGCTTTGCTTTCCAGATTTTCAACCTGCGGCAGGCCGGTCGTTGAAGAGGCGGTCAACAGACCGGCTTTCGCGTAGCCGAACAGCTTCTCGCGGGTATCGGTGATATCCAGATTACGCATGGTCAGCTGGCCGATACGATCGTCAGGTGAGAATACTGACTCGCCTTTCTCCATGGTCAGACGTTCTGGCTTGTAAGTCAGATTATCAGACACGGTATTGAGGATGGAGTAGTCGTTGCCGCGGCGCAGCTCCAGCGTCACTTCGCCGGTAATCTGGCTGGCGACCCAACGCTGCAGACCGTCACGCAGCATCAACGCCTGCGAGTCGAACCAGCGGCCCTGGTACAGCAGTTTGCCCAACTGACGGCCATGAGAGTGATATTGCTCAATGGTGTCTTCGTTATGGATACCGGTCAGCAGACGCTCGTAAGCGATGTGCAGCAACGCCATCCCCGGGGCTTCATAGATACCACGGCTTTTCGCTTCAATAATACGGTTTTCAATCTGATCGCTCATGCCCAGACCGTGACGACCGCCGATGCGGTTGGCTTCCAGCATCATCTCAACGTCGTCGCTGAAGGTTTTACCGTTTAGCGCTACAGGATGACCCTGTTCAAAGCGTACGGTCACTTCTTCTGCCGGGATCTTCACGCTCTCATCCCAGAACTTCACGCCCATAATCGGGTTGACGATTTTGACGCTGGAATTCAGGAATTCCAGGTCTTTTGCTTCGTGGGTCGCGCCGAGCATATTGGAGTCAGTGGAGTACGCTTTCTCGACAGACATTTTGTAGTCGAAACCGCAGGCGATCATAAATTCGGACATCTCATGGCGACCACCCAACTCGTCGATAAAATCGGTATCCAGCCATGGTTTGTAAATCTGCAGTTCCGCGTTGGTCAACAGGCCGTAACGATAGAAACGTTCAATATCGTTGCCTTTATAGGTGCTGCCGTCACCCCAGATATTCACGCCATCTTCTTTCATGGCGGCAACCAGCATGGTGCCGGTAACGGCGCGCCCCAGCGGAGTGGTGTTGAAATAGGTCAGGCCACCGGTGGTGTTGTGGAAGGCGCCGCACTGAATGGCTGCGATCCCTTCGGCAACCAACTGCTTGCGGCAATCTACCAGGCGAGCATTCTCAGCACCATATTCCATTGCACGGCGAGGAATGGCGTCATAGTCATCCTCATCCGGCTGGCCCAAATTCGCAGTATATGCATATGGGACAGCCCCTTTTTGTCGCATCCACAGCAGTGCTGCACTGGTGTCCAGGCCGCCGGAAAAAGCGATACCAATACGTTGACCTACCGGGAGATGCTTGAGAATCGTCGTCATAAAATAAAACCCTGCTTGATAGACTGGTGAAGAGGTCGGCTTATTATACTAAATGCATTTTTATGCAAAATAAATGAGTTTTCATTTAATCATCTTTTCTGGATGACAGGAAGAGTTTAGTGATAATTTCGTTAAATAACGGCGCGGCCGGTACATTTATCTTGATTACCACCCGCTGGTCAGCATTCATTGATTTGCATAGTGGTAACAAGGTTGACATAACACATAGAGTATCAATATACTGTGCGCAGATTTTACGTCCCGTCCTCGGTACCAAATCCCAGCAGTATTTGCATTTTTTACCCAAAACGAGTAAAATTTGCCACGTTTCAGGCGCGGGGTGGAGCAGCCTGGTAGCTCGTCGGGCTCATAACCCGAAGGTCGTCGGTTCAAATCCGGCCCCCGCAACCACTTTCCCTTAGAGTTCTTTTTCAAATATACTGTGAAGACTTAGGCCTTCGTAGCTGGATTTGAAAAAAATTCTTTCGGAAGGTTCTCCGAACCGCAGGTGCGGTTATAGGGTTCAGTTATCTAAAGCCCCGATTTATCGGGGTTTTTTGTTATCTGACTACAGAATAACTGGGCTTTAGGCCCTTTTTTTATGTCTTGGGGGTGGGCTTGTCCACATTAGAGCAAAAATTAACAGAGATGATTACAGCCCCGGTTGAAGCCCTGGGCTACGAACTGGTCGGCATCGAATTTATTCGCGGTCGCACATCCACACTGCGCATCTATATTGATAGTGAAGATGGCATCAATGTTGATGATTGTGCTGATGTGAGCCATCAGGTAAGCGCCGTGATGGATGTCGAAGACCCAATCACCGTTGCCTATAACCTGGAAGTTTCCTCGCCGGGTCTCGACCGTCCTCTGTTCACTGCTGAACACTACGTGCGTTTCCTGGGGGAAGAAGTCACGCTGGTTCTTCGTATGGCGGTTCAAAACCGTCGTAAATGGCAGGGCGTTATCAAAGCGGTGGACGGTGAGATGATCACGGTCACAGTCGAAGGTAAAGATGAAGTGTTCGCGCTGAGTAATATCCAGAAGGCGAACCTGGTTCCCCACTTTTAACAGTCTGGATTGAGGTGAAAAGCCCGCGATGAACAAAGAAATTTTGGCTGTTGTTGAAGCCGTATCCAACGAAAAAGCGCTGCCACGCGAGAAAATTTTTGAAGCGCTGGAAAGTGCGCTGGCTACAGCAACAAAGAAAAAATATGAGCAAGAGATCGACGTCCGCGTAGAAATCGATCGTAAAAGCGGTGATTTCGATACCTTCCGTCGTTGGGTAATCGTAGAAGAAGTTACCCAGCCAACCAAAGAAATTACGCTGGAAGCGGCACGCTTCGAAGACGAAAGCCTGAACGTGGGCGACTATGTTGAAGATCAGATTGAATCTGTCACCTTTGACCGTATCACCACCCAGACTGCGAAACAGGTTATCGTACAGAAAGTACGTGAAGCTGAACGCGCAATGGTTGTTGATCAATTCCGCGAACACGAAGGCGAAATCGTTACGGGTGTGGTGAAAAAAGTTAACCGTGACAACATTTCCCTGGATCTGGGCAGCAATGCTGAAGCCGTGATCCTGCGCGAAGACATGCTGCCGCGCGAAAACTTCCGTCCAGGCGACCGCATCCGTGGCGTTCTGTACTCTGTGCGCCCGGAAGCGCGCGGTGCGCAACTGTTCGTCACCCGTTCCAAACCGGAAATGCTGGTGGAACTGTTCCGCATTGAAGTGCCAGAAATTGGCGAAGAAGTGATTGAAATTAAAGCGGCTGCCCGCGATCCGGGCTCTCGTGCGAAAATCGCCGTTAAGACCAACGATAAGCGTATTGATCCGGTCGGCGCGTGTGTGGGTATGCGCGGTGCGCGCGTTCAGGCGGTCTCTACCGAACTGGGCGGCGAGCGTATCGATATCGTCTTGTGGGATGATAACCCGGCGCAGTTCGTGATTAACGCAATGGCGCCAGCAGATGTCGCTTCTATCGTGGTGGATGAAGACAAACACACCATGGATATCGCGGTTGAAGCCGGTAACCTGGCTCAGGCGATTGGACGTAACGGTCAGAACGTCCGCCTGGCTTCACAACTGAGCGGTTGGGAACTCAACGTAATGACCGTTGATGACCTGCAGGCGAAGCATCAGGCTGAAGCACATGCCGCCATCGATACCTTCACCAAATATCTCGATATCGATGAAGATTTCGCGACAGTTCTGGTGGAAGAAGGTTTTGCGACGCTGGAAGAACTGGCCTACGTGCCAATGAAAGAACTGCTGGAAATTGACGGCCTTGATGAACCGACCGTTGAAGCGCTGCGCGAGCGTGCTAAAAACGCACTGACCACTCTGGCACTGGCCCAGGAAGAAAGCCTCGGTGATAACAAACCGGCTGACGATCTGCTGAATCTGGAAGGATTGGATCGCGATATGGCCTTCAAACTGGCTGCCCGTGGTGTTTGTACGCTGGAAGATCTCGCCGAACAGGGCATTGATGATCTGGCTGATATCGAAGGGTTGACCGACGAAAAAGCCGGTGAGCTGATTATGGCTGCCCGTAATATTTGCTGGTTCGGTGACGAAGCGTAATAAACTGTAGCAGGAAGGAACAGTATGACAGATGTAACCGTAAAAACGCTGGCTGCAGAGATACAGACCTCCGTGGATCGCCTGGTACAGCAATTTGCTGATGCAGGTATCCGGAAGTCTGCTGATGACTCTGTGTCCGCACAAGAGAAACAAACCTTACTGGCGCATCTGAACCGTGAGAACGGCTCAGCGCCGGATAAGTTGACATTGCAGCGTAAAACGCGCAGTACTCTCAATATTCCAGGTACCGGTGGGAAAAGCAAATCGGTACAAATCGAAGTCCGCAAGACACGCACCTTTGTGAAACGCGATCCGCAAGAGGCTGAACGCCTGGCCGCGGAAGAGCAGGCGCAGCGTGAAGCGGAAGAGCAAGCCCGTCGTGAGGCAGAAGAAGCTGCCAAACGCGAGGCGCAACAAAAAGCCGAACGTGAGGCCGCAGAACAAGCTAAGCGTGAAGCCGCTGATAAAGCGAAACGTGAAGCTGCGGAAAAAGACAAAGTGAGCAATCAACAGACCGACGATATGACTAAAACCGCCCAGGCCGAAAAAGCCCGCCGTGAAAATGAAGCCGCAGAACTGAAACGTAAAGCGGAAGAAGAAGCACGTCGCAAGCTTGAAGAAGAAGCTCGCCGCGTAGCGGAAGAAGCTCGCCGTATGGCGGAAGAAAACGAGAAAAATGGTGTGGATAACGCTGAACCTGTTGAAGATACCAGCGATTATCACGTCACGACTTCTCAGCACGCTCGCCAGGCAGAAGACGAAAACGATCGTGAAGTTGAAGGCGGCCGTGGTCGTACTCGCAGTGCGAAAGCCGCGCGTCCGGCGAAGAAAGGCAACAAACACGCTGAATCTAAAGCCGACCGTGAAGAAGCGCGCGCCGCAGTTCGTGGTGGTAAAGGCGGTAAACAGCGTAAAGGTTCCGCTCTGCAGCAGGGCTTCCAGAAGCCAGCTCAGGCCGTTAACCGTGACGTTGTGATCGGCGAAACCATCACCGTTGGCGAACTGGCTAACAAGATGGCGGTTAAAGGCTCTCAGGTCATCAAAGCGATGATGAAACTGGGCGCAATGGCGACCATCAACCAGGTCATCGACCAGGAAACCGCACAACTGGTTGCCGAAGAGATGGGCCACAAAGTTATCCTGCGTCGTGAAAACGAGCTGGAAGAAGCAGTAATGAGCGACCGTGACACCGGCGCTGCGGCTGAACCGCGCGCACCGGTTGTAACCATCATGGGTCACGTTGACCACGGTAAAACCTCCCTGCTGGACTACATTCGTTCTACGAAAGTCGCTTCTGGCGAAGCGGGCGGCATTACTCAGCACATCGGTGCGTACCACGTTGAAACTGACAACGGTATGATCACCTTCCTGGATACCCCGGGTCACGCCGCGTTTACCTCCATGCGTGCTCGTGGTGCTCAGGCAACGGATATCGTGGTTCTGGTTGTTGCAGCAGACGACGGCGTGATGCCGCAGACCATCGAAGCTATCCAGCACGCGAAAGCGGCAGGTGTGCCGGTGGTGGTTGCAGTCAACAAAATCGATAAACCAGAAGCGGATCCGGATCGCGTTAAAAACGAACTGTCCCAGTACGGCATCATGCCGGAAGAGTGGGGCGGCGAGAGCCAGTTCGTCCACGTTTCTGCGAAAGCCGGTACCGGTATCGACGAACTGCTGGATGCGATCCTGCTGCAGGCCGAAGTTCTGGAGCTGAAAGCTGTTCGTAAAGGTATGGCGAGCGGCGCGGTAATCGAATCCTTCCTGGATAAAGGTCGTGGTCCGGTTGCTACCGTCCTGGTGCGTGAAGGTACGCTGCATAAAGGCGACATCGTACTGTGTGGCTTCGAATACGGCCGCGTGCGTGCGATGCGTAACGAACTGGGTCAGGAAGTTCTGGAAGCAGGTCCGTCCATTCCGGTGGAAATCCTCGGTCTGTCAGGTGTTCCGGCTGCCGGTGACGAAGTGACCGTGGTGCGTGACGAGAAGAAAGCCCGTGAAGTTGCACTGTATCGTCAGGGCAAATTCCGTGAAGTTAAACTGGCTCGTCAGCAGAAATCTAAACTTGAGAACATGTTCGCCAACATGACCGATGGCGAAGTTCACGAAGTGAACGTCGTACTGAAAGCTGACGTACAGGGTTCTGTAGAAGCGATCTCCGACTCCTTACTGAAACTGTCTACCGACGAAGTGAAAGTGAAGATCATCGGTTCCGGCGTAGGTGGTATCACTGAAACCGACGCGACCCTGGCTGCGGCGTCCAACGCGATTCTGGTTGGCTTCAACGTCCGTGCTGATGCTTCTGCGCGTAAAGTGATCGAATCTGAAAGTCTGGATCTGCGTTACTACTCCGTCATCTATCATCTGATCGACGAAGTGAAAGCGGCGATGAGCGGTATGCTGTCTCCGGAACTGAAACAGCAGATCATTGGTCTGGCTGAAGTGCGCGATGTGTTTAAATCACCGAAATTTGGTGCGATCGCGGGCTGTATGGTTACCGAAGGTACTATCAAGCGTCACAACCCAATCCGCGTCCTGCGCGACAACGTGGTTATCTATGAAGGCGAGCTGGAATCCCTGCGCCGCTTCAAAGATGACGTTAACGAAGTCCGTAACGGTATGGAATGTGGTATCGGCGTTAAGAACTACAACGACGTTCGCGTTGGCGATATGATCGAAGTGTTCGAGATTATCGAGATCAAACGTACCATCGCATAATCTTCGTAATGCCCGGTGGTACTTCGTTTACCGGGCCTACGTTAGGATTGTTAGCCGGGTTGTAGGCCTGATAAGCGTAGCGCCATCAGGCTTTAAAGCGCCACCCGGCAAGAAATTTAAAAAGGGGCTTATGGCCCCTTTTTTGTCATTATTCTGGAGAATTTATTATGGCGAAAGAATTTGGTCGCCCGCAGCGTGTGGCGCAGGAGATGCAGAAAGAAATCGCACTCATCCTGCAACGCGAAATCAAAGATCCGCGCGTAGGCATGATGACTACCGTTTCTGGTGTTGAGATGTCCCGTGACCTGGCGTATGCCAAAGTATTCGTGACTTTCCTGAACGACCAGGACGAAGCGGCTGTGAAAAACGGCATTAAGGCCCTGCAGGAAGCCTCTGGTTTTATCCGCTCCCTGCTGGGGAAAGCGATGCGTCTGCGTATCGTGCCTGAACTGACCTTCTTCTACGACAACTCGTTGGTTGAAGGGATGCGTATGTCTAACCTGGTGACCAGCGTGGTGAAACATGACGATGAACGTCGTGTGAACCCAGCGGACGACAGCAAGGAGGACTGATGAGTCGTCCTCGTCGTCGTGGTCGCGACATTCACGGTGTCCTGCTGCTGGATAAGCCGCAGGGCATGTCCAGCAATGACGTACTGCAAAAAGTAAAGCGCATCTACAATGCCAACCGTGCGGGTCATACCGGCGCGCTGGATCCGCTGGCGACGGGCATGCTGCCTATCTGCCTCGGCGAAGCGACGAAGTTTTCACAGTATTTGCTGGATTCTGACAAACGCTATCGCGTAGTAGCCCGCCTGGGGCAACGTACTGACACCTCCGATGCTGACGGGCAAATCGTGCAGGAACGTCCGGTAACCTTCAGCGCAGAGCAACTTGCGAGCGCACTGGAGACTTTCCGCGGCGATATCGAGCAGATTCCGTCAATGTATTCGGCGCTGAAGTATCAGGGTAAAAAGCTGTACGAATATGCGCGTCAGGGCATTGAAGTGCCGCGTGAAGCGCGCCCGATTACCGTCTATGAGCTGCTGTTTATTCGCCATGAAGATAACGAGCTGGAGCTGGAGGTTCACTGCTCCAAAGGCACCTATATTCGCACTATTATCGACGATCTGGGCGAGAAGCTCGGCTGTGGTGCGCACGTAACGTACCTGCGTCGTCTGACGGTCAGCAAGTATCCGGTGGATCGTATGGTGACGCTGGAACACTTGCGCGAGCTGGTTGAACAGGCTGAGCAGCAGAACATTCCGGCCGCTCAGTTGCTTGATCCCTTGCTGATGCCAATGGACAGTCCAGCATCGGACTATCCTGTTGTTAATTTGCCTTTAACATCGTCGGTTTACTTTAAAAATGGTAACCCGGTACGTACGACAGGTGTCCCGCTGGAAGGCCTGGTGCGTGTGACGGAAGGCGATGACGGCAAATTTATCGGCATGGGGGAGATCGACGATGAAGGTCGTGTCGCCCCCCGTCGCCTGGTGGTTGAGTATCCTGCATAGCGCTCTCTGTCTTGCGATAAAAGGGCGCTGCGAGTAGAATACTGCCGCTTAACGTCGCGTGAATTGTTTAACAATCTGCGTGGCGTATACACAAAATCATTCGAGCTGCATCAAGGCGGCAAGTCTGAGAATCCTCAGGAGCTTACTTAGATAAGTGACTGAGGTGAGCGGACGCAGCCAACGCAGAGTCAGTTTGAAGGATAAAGTGTATACACTGGGATAGCTGAATTAGAGATCGGCATCCTTTCATTCTTAACACTTTGGAGTTTTAAAATGTCTCTAAGTACTGAAGCTACCGCTAAAATCGTTTCTGAGTTTGGTCGTGATGCAAACGACACCGGTTCTACCGATGTTCAGGTTGCTCTGTTGACTGCACAGATTAACCACCTGCAGGGCCACTTTGCAGAGCACAAAAAAGATCACCACAGCCGTCGTGGTCTGCTGCGCATGGTTTCTCAGCGTCGTAAACTGCTCGACTACCTGAAACGTAAAGATGTTGCACGCTACACCGCGCTGATCGAGCGTCTGGGTCTGCGTCGCTAATTCTTTCGAGTTTCAGAAAGAGGGGGCCTTCATGGCCCCTTTTTTCCAGCAGATGGCAGCAATTCGCTGGAAACTAATGTATTGTTGCTATGAATGATCTTCCGTTGCAGAGGTTCGCGCGGCTAATGAGAGGCTTTACTCATGCGTATGGGTTAGGGTTGTCATTAGTCGCGAGGATGCGCAGAAGATCGGGTATTAACGATGGCGCAAAAATGTGCCGTCAAAAAATAGAGAAAGGATATTATTTTGCTTAATCCGATCGTTCGTAAATTCCAGTACGGTCAGCATACCGTTACGCTGGAAACCGGCATGATGGCGCGTCAGGCGACTGCCGCTGTTATGGTTAGCATGGATGACACTGCGGTATTCGTTACCGTTGTCGGCCAGAAAAAAGCGAAACCAGGCCAGGACTTTTTCCCACTGACCGTTAACTATCAGGAGCGTACCTACGCTGCTGGCCGTATCCCGGGTAGCTTCTTCCGTCGTGAAGGCCGTCCGAGCGAAGGTGAAACCCTGATCGCGCGTCTGATTGACCGCCCGGTTCGCCCGCTGTTCCCGGAAGGGTTCGTTAACGAAGTTCAGGTTATCGCGACCGTTGTGTCCGTTAACCCGCAGGTTAACCCGGATATCGTGGCAATGATTGGCGCATCCGCTGCGCTGACGCTGTCTGGCATCCCATTCAACGGCCCGATCGGTGCTGCGCGTGTTGGTTATATCAATGACCAGTACGTACTGAACCCGACTCAGGACGAACTGAAAGAAAGCAAGCTGGATCTGGTTGTTGCCGGTACCGAAGGTGCCGTACTGATGGTTGAATCCGAAGCTGAACTGCTGAGCGAAGACCAGATGCTGGGCGCTGTAGTATTCGGTCACGAACAGCAGCAGGTTGTTATTCAGGCGATCAACGAGCTGGCGAAAGAAGCCGGCAAACCGCGTTGGGACTGGCAGCCAGAAGCCGTCAACGAAGCACTGAACGCGCGCGTTGCCGCACTGGCAGAAGCTCGCCTGAGCGATGCTTACCGTATCACCGACAAACAAGAGCGTTACGCTCAGGTTGACGTGATCAAATCTGAAACCATCGCTCAGCTTACGGCAGAAGATGAAACCCTGGACGCCAACGAACTGGGCGAAATCCTGCACGCCATTGAGAAAAACGTTGTTCGTAGCCGCGTACTGGCAGGCGAGCCGCGTATCGATGGCCGTGAAAAAGACATGATTCGTGGTCTGGACGTGCGTACTGGCGTTCTGCCGCGTACCCACGGCTCCGCGCTGTTCACCCGTGGCGAAACTCAGGCGCTGGTCACTGCGACCCTGGGCACCACCCGTGATGCGCAGAACCTCGACGAACTGATGGGCGAGCGTACTGACAACTTCCTGTTCCACTACAACTTCCCTCCGTACTGCGTAGGTGAAACCGGTATGGTCGGTTCTCCGAAGCGTCGTGAAATTGGTCACGGTCGCCTGGCGAAGCGTGGCGTGCTGGCAGTGATGCCGGAACTGGATAAATTCCCGTACACCGTGCGTGTGGTTTCTGAAATCACCGAATCTAACGGTTCTTCTTCCATGGCTTCCGTATGTGGCGCTTCCCTGGCGCTGATGGACGCAGGCGTGCCGATCAAAGCGGCCGTTGCGGGTATCGCGATGGGTCTGGTGAAAGAAGGCGACAACTATGTTGTTCTGTCTGACATCCTGGGCGACGAAGATCACCTGGGCGATATGGACTTCAAAGTAGCGGGTTCCCGCGACGGTATCTCTGCACTGCAGATGGATATCAAAATTGAAGGTATCACCAAAGAGATCATGCAGGTTGCTCTGAACCAGGCTAAAGGTGCGCGTCTGCACATCCTGGGTGTGATGGAACAGGCGATTAACGCGCCGCGTGGCGATATCTCTGAATTCGCGCCACGTATCCACACCATCAAGATCAGCCCGGACAAGATTAAAGACGTTATCGGTAAAGGCGGTTCTGTTATCCGCGCCCTGACCGAAGAAACTGGCACTACTATCGAAATCGAAGATGACGGTACTGTGAAGATCGCAGCGACCGACGGCGAGAAAGCGAAATATGCTATCCGTCGTATCGAAGAGATCACCGCAGAGATTGAAGTAGGTCGTATCTACACGGGTAAAGTGACCCGTATCGTTGACTTTGGCGCATTCGTTGCCATCGGTGGCGGTAAAGAAGGTCTGGTACACATTTCTCAGATCGCTGACAAGCGCGTTGAGAAAGTGACCGATTACCTGCAGATGGGCCAGGAAGTACCGGTTAAAGTTCTGGAAGTTGATCGCCAGGGCCGTGTACGTCTGAGCATTAAAGAAGCAACTGAGCAGTCTCAGCCTGCAGGCGAACCGGAAGCTCCGGTAAGCCAACAGGGCGAGTAAGGTTGCCATTGCCCTCCGTGAGAACGGAGGGCCTTTAACCCGGCAGGACGCCTTGTTAGCAACCGGGGAACCTGGACGTTCATTCAATCGTTGTCTTCGGGAGTGGGAAATGAAGCCTTTTTTGCGCTGGTGTTTCGTTGCGACAGCACTCACGCTGGCTGGATGTAGTAATTCCGCCTGGCGTAAGAGTGAAGTCCTCGCAGTACCATTGCAACCGACTTTGCAGCAGGAAGTGATTCTGGCACGTATGGAACAAATTCTTGCCAGTCGGGCTTTAACCGATGACGAACGCGCACAGCTTTTATATGAGCGCGGAGTGTTGTATGATAGTCTCGGTCTGAGGGCACTGGCGCGAAATGATTTTTCACAAGCGCTGGCAATCCGACCAGATATGCCTGAAGTATTCAATTACTTAGGTATATATTTAACGCAGGCAGGCAATTTTGATGCTGCCTATGAAGCGTTTGATTCTGTACTTGAGCTTGATCCAACTTACAACTACGCGTACTTAAATCGCGGTATCGCATTGTATTACGGCGGTCGCGACAAGTTAGCGCAAGATGATCTGCTGGCGTTTTATCAAGACGATCCCAATGATCCTTTCCGCAGTCTGTGGCTTTATCTTGCCGAGCAGAAGCTCGATGAGAAGCAGGCTAAAGAAGCGTTAAACCAACGCTTCGAGAAATCGGATAAAGAGCAATGGGGATGGAACATTGTCGAGTTCTACCTGGGCAACATTAGCGAAGCAACGCTGATGGAACGCCTGAAGGCGGACGCAACGGATAACACCTCGCTCGCTGAGCATCTCAGTGAAACCAACTTCTATTTAGGTAAGTACTACCTAAGTCTGGGGGATTTGGACAACGCTACGGCATTGTTCAAACTGGCGGTGGCTAACAACGTTCATAACTTTGTTGAGCACCGATACGCATTGTTGGAATTATCGCTCCTGGGCCAGGACCAAGATGACCTGGCAGAATCGGACCAGCAATAGCTGACGTACACATCAGCCCGTAATCTTTTTTGATTGCCATCACCTTCACGGGTGAGGGCGTTGTTGTTCGTTAATACACCTACTTTGAGCCGGTTCACACTTTTCAATGAAAATTGCAGATCAATTTCATGATGAGTTATGTAGACTGGCCGCCATTAATTTTGAGGCACACGTACTACATGGCTGAATTCGAAACCACTTTTGCAGATCTGGGCCTGAAGGCTCCTATCCTTGAAGCCCTTAACGATCTGGGTTACGAAAAACCATCTCCAATCCAGGCAGAGTGCATTCCGCATCTGCTGGGCGGTCGCGATGTTCTGGGTATGGCCCAGACCGGTAGCGGCAAAACGGCAGCGTTCTCTTTACCGCTGCTCAACAATCTTGATCCTGAGCTGAAGGCACCTCAGATTCTGGTGCTGGCACCGACCCGCGAACTGGCGGTTCAGGTTGCAGAAGCCATGACGGATTTCTCTAAACACATGCGCGGCGTGAACGTGGTTGCCCTGTACGGCGGCCAGCGTTATGACGTGCAATTACGTGCCCTGCGTCAGGGACCACAGATCGTCGTCGGTACGCCGGGTCGTCTGCTGGATCACCTGAAGCGCGGTACTCTGGACCTCTCCAAACTGAGCGGTCTGGTACTGGACGAAGCTGATGAAATGCTGCGTATGGGCTTCATCGAAGACGTTGAAACCATTATGGCGCAGATCCCGGAAGGTCATCAGACCGCTCTGTTCTCTGCCACCATGCCGGAAGCGATTCGTCGTATTACCCGCCGCTTTATGAAAGAGCCGCAGGAAGTACGCATACAGTCCAGCGTCACTACCCGTCCAGACATCAGCCAGAGCTACTGGACTGTGTGGGGCATGCGTAAAAATGAAGCGCTGGTGCGTTTCCTGGAAGCAGAAGATTTTGATGCGGCGATTATCTTCGTCCGTACCAAAAATGCGACTCTGGAAGTGGCAGAAGCGCTGGAGCGTAGCGGTTATAGCAGCGCTGCGCTGAACGGCGACATGAACCAGTCTCTGCGTGAGCAGACTCTGGAGCGTCTGAAAGATGGCCGTCTGGATATTCTGATTGCAACCGACGTTGCGGCCCGTGGCCTGGACGTTGAGCGTATCAGCCTGGTCGTTAACTACGATATCCCGATGGACTCCGAATCTTACGTTCACCGTATTGGCCGTACCGGTCGTGCGGGTCGTGCTGGCCGTGCGCTGCTGTTCGTTGAGAACCGCGAGCGTCGTCTGCTGCGTAACATCGAACGCACCATGAAACTGACTATTCCAGAAGTAGAACTGCCGAACGCAGAGCTGCTGGGCAAACGCCGTCTGGAAAAATTCGCCGCGAAAGTACAGCAGCAGCTGGAAAGCAGCGATCTGGATCAGTACCGTGCTCTGCTGGCGCAGATTCAGCCTACCGCTGAAGGCGAAGAGCTGGACATGGAAACCCTGGCAGCCGCACTGCTGAAAATGGCTCAGGGCGAACGTAGCCTGATCGTACCACCAGATGCACCGATGCGTCCTAAGCGTGAATTCCGCGACCGTGACGATCGTGGCCCGCGTGACCGCAACGATCGTGGCCCGCGTGGCGACCGTGAAGACCGTCCGCGTCGTGAACGTCGTGACGTTGGCGATATGCAACTGTACCGCATTGAAGTGGGTCGTGATGACGGTGTTGAAGTCCGCCATATCGTTGGCGCGATTGCTAACGAAGGTGATATCAGCAGCCGTTACATCGGTAACATCAAGCTGTTTGCTTCCCACTCGACCATCGAACTGCCGAAAGGTATGCCGGGCGACGTGCTGCAGCACTTTACCCGTACCCGCATCCTGAACAAGCCGATGAACATGCAGCTGGTTGGCGATGCAGTACCGCATACCGGTGGTGAGCGTCGTGGCGGTGGCCGTTTCAGCGGCGAGCGTCGTGAAGGCGGTCGTGGTGAAGGTCGTGGTTTTGGCGGTGAGCGTCGTGAAGGCGGTCGTGGTGATGGTCGTCGTTTCAGCGGCGAACGTCGTGAAGGTGGTCGTGGCCCGCGCCGTGACGATTCTTCTGCTCCGCGTCGTGATGACTCAGCCGGTCGTCGTCGTTTCGGTGGTGACGCATAAGCCAAAACAGCTAAAAGCGTAAAATAAAGTATACAGCCCCGATCTCAACAATCGGGGCTTTTTTTATTTCAATTGTACTCGTGTACTGGTACAGTGCAGCACATTGATAAGTAGTCACAATATAAATGACTGGAGAGATGGCTAAATGGCAACACTAACCACCACCCAAACGTCACCTTCGCTGCTTGGCGGCGTGGTGATCATCGGCGGCACCATTATTGGCGCGGGGATGTTCTCTCTGCCGGTGGTCATGTCCGGGGCGTGGTTCTTCTGGTCAATGGCGGCGCTGATCTTCACTTGGTTCTGCATGCTGCACTCCGGGCTGATGATCCTTGAAGCCAACCTCAATTACCGGATTGGTTCCAGCTTCGACACCATTACCAAAGATCTGTTGGGCAAAGGCTGGAACGTTGTTAACGGCATCTCCATCGCCTTTGTGCTCTACATTCTGACCTACGCCTATATTTCGGCAAGCGGCTCGATTCTGCATCACACCTTTGCCGAGATGTCGCTGAACGTTCCGGCGCGCGCGGCAGGTCTTGGCTTTGCGCTGCTGGTCGCGTTTGTGGTGTGGTTAAGCACCAAAGCGGTTAGCCGCATGACGGCGATTGTGCTGGGGGCAAAGGTGATTACCTTTTTCCTGACCTTCGGCAGCCTGCTGGGACACGTGCAGCCCGCAACGCTGTTTAACGTGGCGCAGAGCAACGCTTCATATACGCCGTACCTGCTGATGACGCTGCCATTCTGTCTGGCTTCATTTGGTTATCACGGCAACGTCCCAAGCCTGATGAAGTATTACGGCAAGGATCCGAAGACCATCGTTAAGTGCCTGGTTTACGGCACGTTGCTGGCGCTGGTGCTGTATACCGTATGGTTGCTGGGAACAATGGGTAATATTCCGCGTCCGGAATTTATTGGTATTGCGCAGCAGGGTGGGAACATTGATGTGCTGGTGCAGGCGTTGAGCGGTGTGCTGAACAGCCGTAGTCTGGATCTGCTGCTGGTGGTGTTCTCCAACTTTGCGGTCGCCAGTTCCTTCCTCGGCGTGACGCTGGGCTTGTTTGACTACCTGGCTGATTTATTTGGTTTTGATGACTCCGCAATGGGGCGTTTTAAAACCGCATTGCTGACGTTTGTGCCGCCAATTGTCGGTGGCCTGCTGTGGCCGAACGGTTTTCTGTACGCCATTGGCTATGCAGGTTTAGCTGCAACTATCTGGGCTGCCATTGTGCCAGCGCTGTTGGCACGTAAATCTCGCGAACGTTTCGGCAGTCCGAAATTCCGCGTCTGGGGCGGTAAACCAATGATTGCCCTGATTCTGGTCTTCGGCGTCGGCAACGCGGTTATCCATGTTCTGTCGAGCGTTAACCTGCTGCCGGTGTACCAGTAGAACAATTGCCCGGTGGCGCTACGCTTACCGGGCCTACAGAGATTGCGTAGGCCGGATAAGCCGCAGCCGCCATCCGGCACAAATAGCACTATCCCAACAATTCCTGCTTCACATCCATCGCCAAATCAAATGAGTGGAGCCGCGCCTGGTGATCAAAAATCTGGCCGTTAACCATAATTTCATCAGCCTGGGTTTCACGCAAAATAGCCTCCAGCCCGTGCCGCACTTTCGCCTTATCACCGACCAGTGACATGCGTAGCGCCTGCTGCACGCCATACTGTTCAGAAGCGGACCACAGTTGATGCATATTCTCTACCGGCGGCGGTAGCTGGCCGGTTTCGCCACGACGCAGTTTGATAAACGCCTGCTGCATTGAGGTGAAAAGAAATTCGGCATCGCGATTGCTGTCGGCGGCAATAATGTTGATGCACACCATCGCATACGGCTTTGCCAGCCGCGCCGAAGGCGTGAACTGGCTACGATACAGATGCAGCGCCTGATGCAGCATATCCGGAGCAAAGTGCGAGGCGAAGGCAAACGGCAGGCCAAGCTGCGCCGCCAACTGTGCGCTATACAAGCTGGAACCTAATAACCAGACCGGGATCTGCTCGCCGTAGCCAGGCACCGGGCGTACATGGGGGGTCGGGTCGCGGGCGTCGAACCACTCCACCAGTTCTGCTACGTCGCGTGGGAAGTTATCGATATCGCCACTCATATGGCGGCGCAGCGCGCGCATCGTTGGCTGATCGCTCCCCGGCGCGCGGCCAAGCCCGAGATCGATGCGTCCCGGATACAGCGTGTTCAGGGTACCGAACTGCTCGGCGATCACCAGCGGCGAATGGTTGGGCAGCATCACGCCGCCAGAACCCAGATGCAGCGTGGTGGTATTGGCAGCCAGATAACCAATCAGCACAGAGGTTGCGGCGCTGGCGATGCCGGTCATGTTGTGGTGTTCTGCCAGCCAGTAGCGGTGATAGCCGCGCTTTTCAGCCAGCCGTGCGAGATCAAGCGAGTGCGTAAAGGCTTCTTTTGCCGAAGATCCTTCAGGGATCGGTGCCAGATCCAGCACCGAGAACGGAATAGTTTTGTCAGTCATAACGGCTCACTTTGTTACCGGTTAATCATTTAATACTGCATTAAAATTTGATTAACGTTGTTAACAAAGTGAGCTTTATGAGACTGACGGCAAAAACAATGCCTGATGGCGCTGCGCTTATCGGGCCTAGGGATCGCGATTTGTAGGCCGGATAAGGCATTTATGCCGCCATCCGGCGAGGTTATATCAGGATTGCAGCTCCAGCCCAGCCAGACGTTTCCAGTAACCGTTGCAGTCGCTATGGGCGGCAAGCGGTAATGGGGCAGTGCCGTTTTCATTGGCGCGGAAGGCATCCAGCATGGCAAATGTTTCAGTGCCTGAAGGGGACAGACGCACAATATCTACCAGTCCCTGCATGGATGTCAGCTCGTTGCCGAGGTTATAAACATAGCCGCTCATGGTCTGGATCCCGTTGAGAACAAAGACCTGCTGATTCTCCTGCGACAGCACATCTCGCCCGTTCGGGTATTTGATGCAGCAGGTTTCACACTCGTCTTTTGGCCGATCTTCGGAACGCGCCGTAAAGCAGCGGGCAGAGTACGCCAGCGGCAGATGGCCGTAGCTCAGCACTTCCACTTCAAACTTATCGCGGATAGCTAACTCTTCACACTGGTTGAGCAGATTGATCAGCCAGTCGCGAGATAATTCTACCGGCATACACCAACGCACCATCCCTTGTTTGAGCAGCAAACGCAGCGTCACGGCGTTGTAGCAGTTGAGCGCATGTCCGGCGACAAACGGCAGCTTACGCTCCGCGCACATGTTTACCACGCCCAGATCGCTGGCTTCCAGCAGGAAGTCGCCGTTTTCGACATAGCGCTTTAATTCGCCTAGCTCAGAGGATGCCTGCACCAGCGCCAGCGTTGACAGCACCACCTGTTTACCGCTGCCGGCGAGCGACTTCGCCATATCAATCCAGTCGCCGACTTTAGTGGCGCGACGTTTGCTGCATACCGCTTCGCCAAGATAGATAATGTCGGCCTGGCTGGCGGCGGCCTGCTGATAAAAATCTTCCAGCGTTTCTTTTGGCCAGTACCACAGCACCGGCCCTAAGGAATATTTCATTGCTTCTCTCACTGCCATTTACGGTGATATGCGCCAAGCGTGGTCTGCGTGCCTTCGGACATGGAACCGAGCGTTTCCATCCATGCCGCCTGTGGCGCATAGTTCTGTGGGTCGGCGATACAGCGATCGATCGCCTGACGCCACACTTTCGCCACCTGGCTGACGTAGGCCGGGCTACGCTGGCGTCCCTCGATTTTTACCGAGGCAATATTGGCCGCCAGCAGCTCCGGCAGCAGCTCCAGCGTGTTCAGGCTGGTGGGTTCTTCCAGCGCATGATAGCGCTCGCCGTCAACCAAATAGCGGCCTTTACACAGTGTCGGATAACCGGCATTTTCTCCGTCCTGATAGCGGTCAATCAGCACTTCATTCAGACGCGATTCCAGACCTTGTTGGGTCTGCTGCCAGCGAACAAAACGCGCGGGAGAGCAAGCGCCAACCGTGTTAGGCGATTCACCCGTCAGGTAGGATGAAAGATAACACCGCCCTTCCGCCATAATGCACAGACTGCCAAAGGCGAACACTTCGAGTGGAACGGGCGTGACGCGAGCGAGCTGTTTCACCTGATGGATAGACAACACGCGCGGCAGCACCACGCGCGCGACATCAAAGTTGCGATGATAAAAATTAATCGCCTCTTCGTTGGTAGCAGATGCCTGAACAGAGACATGGCGCTCAATATGCGGGTAGCGCTCTGCGGCATACTCAAGCATGGCGAGGTCGGCGAGGATTAGCGCATCCGCACCCAGTTGCGCCGCCATATCTACGGCCCGCTGCCAGCGCGCATAACCATCCGGATGCGCAAAGGTGTTAATCGCGATGTGCAGCTTACGGCGGTGTTGATGGACAAAACTCACCGCTTCCTGCAATTTTTTCTCGGTAAAATTAAGGCCGGCGAAATGACGGGCGTTGGTATCATCTTTCAGCCCGATGTAGACAGCATCAGCGCCGTTCTCGATGGCCGCCTTAAGCGCCGGGAGATTTCCGGCAGGGCAGAGCAGCTCCATAATTTATCCTGAACGTAGCGCCGTGAAGGGCGCAGAAATGTTAACGAAGAGGGATTTTAGTTAACCTTGCTGAGACAATTTTTGATTTGAGGCAGTTAAAGTCGTATTGGTGACAGCAATAAAGAGGTAACAATTTCGCATCGAATTGTTGATTTATGCCGCTATGTCGTTTATTGGATATGGCAAAATAGCAGGACTATTGAAACAGGGAGTAAAGCTCGTGTTGGATAAACTGCGTTCACGCTTAGTACATTTTGGTCCTTCTCTGATGAGTGTACCGGTTAAACTGACGCCCTTTGCGCTGAAGCGCCAGGTCCTGGAGCAGGTTCTGAGCTGGCAGTTTAGCCAGGCGCTGGCTGATGGAGAGCTGGAGTTCCTCGAAGGCCGCTGGCTGAGTATTCATGTGCGTGATATTGGCCTCCAATGGTATACCTCTGTTGAGAACGATAAACTTATCGTCAGCCAGAGTGCCGATGCGGATGTGAGTTTTAGCGCTGACGCCAGCGATTTACTGATGATTGCTGCACGTAAGCAGGATCCGGATACGCTTTTCTTCCAGCGTCGCCTGGTGATTGAAGGTGACACAGAATTAGGGCTATACGTAAAAAATCTGATGGACGCCATCGAACTGGATCAGATGCCTAAAGCGTTGCGCGTCATGCTGATGCAGTTGGCGGATTTTGTTGAGGCGGGAATGAAAACGACGCCAGACACCAAACAGACTTCGGTAGGTGAGCCATGCTGATTCGAGTTGAGATTCCCATCGATGCCCCCGGTATTGATGCGTTGCTGCGTCGTTCATTTGAGAGCGATGCGGAAGCGAAATTAGTGCACGACCTGCGTGAAGATGGTTTCTTAACGCTGGGTTTGGTTGCGACAGATGACGAAGGTCAGGTAGTGGGGTACGTCGCGTTCAGTCCTGTCGATGTTCAGGGTGAAGATCTGCAATGGGTCGGCATGGCGCCGCTCGCAGTGGATGAAAATTACCGTGGTCAGGGCCTGGCACGTCAACTGGTCTATGAAGGACTCGACTCCCTGAACGAGTTTGGCTACGCCGCGGTGGTTACGCTGGGCGATCCGGCACTGTACAGCCGTTTTGGCTTTGAGCTGGCTGCGCATTATGACCTGCGTTGCCGCTGGCCGGGCACCGAAAGCGCGTTCCAGGTTCATCGCCTGGCGGACGATGCGCTGGAGGGCGTGACGGGCCTGGTGGAATACCACGACCACTTCAATCGTTTTTAACATCCGGGGTTTGCAGGCTGCTCAGCAGAGCCTCAAGCCCTCCGCCCTCTACAAGGCGCTCTTTCTGACGCTTTGTAAGCTGTTTGACGCGATACTCGATGCGCAGAGCCAGCGAACGGTCGCCGACCTGCGCCGCAAATGCCAGGGTGAGTTCTCCCTTTCCACGTAGCGCCTTCGCGCCTTTCCCGCTCTGATGTTGCTTATATCGACGCTCCACATCGGTGGTTATTCCGGTGTATAAAGCGTTGTCCGCGGTACGGATCAGATACAGATACCAGGGTGTCATTGTCACCATCGACGTGATAATTTTCAGGCCTACAGTATAAAAGAGAACAGAAATGGAAACACTGACTGCGGTGACCCGCTGGCTGGCAAAACAGCACGTCGTAACCTGGTGTGTTCACCATGATGGTGAATTGTGGTGCGCCAATGCGTTTTACCTGTTTGATGCGCAAAAGGTGGTGTTCTATGTGTTGACCGAAGAGAAAACGCGTCATGCTCAGATGTCCGGGCCACGTGCGCCTGTTGCCGGTACGGTAAACGGCCAACCCAAAACGGTAGCCTTGATTCGCGGCGTACAGTTTAAAGGGGAAATCCGCCGTCTTGAGGGGGAGGAGAGCGACATTGCGCGTAAAGCGTATAATCGCCGCTTCCCGGTGGCCAGAATGCTGTCCGCACCCGTGTGGGAAATTCGGCTGGATGAAGTCAAATTTACGGACAACACGCTGGGCTTTGGCAAAAAAATGCTCTGGCTACGAGACTCACGCCCCGAGAATACGTAATGCCTCACGGTTAAACGCTGGCAGGTCATCCGGTGTTCGGCTGGTTATCAGCTGATCGTTATCATTCACCATTTCCTGATCGTAAAATTCGGCGCCCGCATTTTTTACGTCAATGATGATAGGTTTCACGGCGGTAAGTTTACGGCCACGAATGACATCCGCGCTGATCAGCAACTGTGGACCGTGGCAAATAGCAAACACCGGTTTGCCGCTGTTAACGAAATCCCGGGTAAAGGTCACGAAACGATCGTCCCCGCGCAGATAGTCCGGCGAGTGACCGCCTGGCAGTAGCAGGGCGTCAAAATCGGCAGGGCGCACATCCTCGATCGCTTTGTCGATGGTGACGCTGGCTTCTCCTTTTTTCCCCTTCACCGTTTTGCCTGCCTGTTTTTCAATCGTGATGACTTCATGCCCGGCCTGGCGAAATTCTGCTGCTGGTGATGTAAATTCTGAATCTTCAAACTCATCAGTGATTAAAACGGCAATCTTCTTGCTCATGTTTCCTCCGTTGAGTTGCTTGCGAATGAGGCAGAATTTCCATGTTGGCGGATAATTACCTCACGAACTATTAAGTCTGGTCGCTAAGGCTGAGAGTGCAAGACGGACAAATCTGTAAAGGAGCGAGGATGAGTCAGGTGTTAATAACAGGCGCAACGGGGCTGGTAGGCGGAAATTTGCTGCGTATGCTGCTTAATGAACCCCGGGTCAACGCCATTACGGCGCCGACGCGTCGACCGCTGGCTGATACGGTTGGCGTTTATAATCCCCATGATCCGCAGCTAACTGATGCTCTGGCGCAAGTCACCGATCCGGTCGATATCGTTTTTTGTTGTCTGGGAACCACCCGGCGTGAAGCCGGCTCGAAAGAGGCGTTTATCCACGCTGACTATACGCTGGTGGTGGACACCGCCCTGACGGGACGCCGGTTAGGCGCCCAGCATATGCTGGTGGTGAGTTCGATGGGCGCGAATGCGAATTCACCGTTTTTTTATAACCGGGTGAAAGGGGAAATGGAGCAGGCGTTAATCGCGCAGAAATGGCCGCGCCTGACGATTGTCCGACCTTCGATGCTACTGGGGGAACGGGATAAACAGCGGACGAATGAGAAGTTTTTAGCGCCGTTGTTCAGGCTGCTGCCGGGTAACTGGAAGTCGATTGAAGCGCGTGATGTTGCACGGGCAATGCTGGCAGAAGCGCTGGCGCCAGGAGATGAGGGCGTTACGATCCTGACCTCCTCCGAGCTACGCGAAAGGGCAAAATAAAATGCCGGGTGGCGCTGACGTTTATCCGACCTACAAACGATGACGTCCTGTAGGCCGGATAAGACGCTTATGCGTCGCTATCCGGCATCGGTATTACTTAATAAACGTAAAGGCCGTCGTTACGCGTTTCACGCCGCTTACCCGGCTGGCGATATCCGCCGCCGCCTTCGCTTCACGTTCAGTAACCAGGCCCAGCAGGAACACTTCCCCGTTCTCGGTGGTGACTTTCACGTTTGAGGATTTCACCTGATCGCTGGTCAGCAACTGGGAACGTACTTTGGTGGTGATCCAGGTATCGTTGGACGCATCGCCCAGACCGATTGGCTGGCCCTGACGGATCTCATTAAAGACCTCAGTGGTACCTTCTACGCCCATTGCAATCTGTTTTGCTCGCGCAGACAGCTCGCTATTTGGTGACTGACCGACCAGCAGAACCTTGCCCTGATACGCGCTAACGTTGATACGCGCTTCTTTCTTGATCTGGGCATCTTTCGACAACGCCGTATTGACGCGTAATTCCAGGGTTCCGTCGTCTACCTGAGTGCCGACACTACGCGGATCCGTCGCGGCTTTAGTCCCGACGGCTGCGGTTCCGACAACGGCGGCAGCTACACAGCCTTGCAGCAGCAGTGCAGCGATAATCACAGCAAGCGGCGAAAATGCCTTCATGTGTACTCCTTAATCATCCTGGTGAGGAAAAAGCGTGTTATCGATGAGATCGCAAAGGCAGTTGACCGTCAGCATATGCATTTCCTGAACGCGGGCGCTGTGGTGTGAAGGAATGCGGATTTCAACATCCTGCGGCCCCAGCAACCCGGCCAGCTCCCCTCCGTCATACCCGGTCAGCGCGACGATTGTCATGTCGCGGGTCACGGCGGCTTCAACGGCTTTCACGATATCGCGGCTATTACCACGCGTAGAGATTGCCAGCAGAACATCACCTGCATGTCCCAGCGCACGGACTTGTTTTGCATAAACTTCGTCGTGCAGGCGATCGTTGGCAATCGCAGTTAAGACCACATTATCAGTATTTAGTGCAATAGCAGGTAAACTTGGCCGTTCCGTTTCAAAACGATTGATCATGCTGGCAGCAAAATGCTGTGCGTTGGCAGCGGACGTCCCATTACCACAACAGAGAATTTTGTTGCCATTAAGCAGGGACTGAACCAGCGTCATGGCTGCACGGGAGATCGCATCCGGGAGCGCTTCAGCCGCAGCTATCTGAGTTTGAATGCTTTCTGTAAAGCAGACTTTAATTCTATCTAACACGCTAATCCTTAAGAACCAGGCTCTGAATCTTCAACTATGAGCGGTCGTTGAACGCGTCTTTAAACCACTCAACATCATTTCCGGTGAAGGCTAACACATCGAACCGGCAATCCACAGTATCAAAACTCCCATTGTGGCGCGCAAGCCACAAGCGGGCGGTCTGTAATAATTTGTGTTGTTTGCTCCGGGTCACACTCGCCGCCGCGCCGCCAAATTGGGCTGAACGCCGGTAGCGAACTTCAACAAATACGGTGGTGTTGCCTTCACGCATTATCAGGTCGATTTCGCCGCCACGTTCACGCACGTTGGCAGCGATGAAATGCAGTCCCTTGCTGTGCAGCCAGTCACGCGCAACAGCTTCCCACGCGTCACCGGTCTGTTTGCTCGTTAACTGGCGGGGACGACCTGTCCTTGCTGGTATTTGAGCCATGATAACTTCCTGTTAATCACACAATCCTGATTTGCGGTTAATGCGCCAGTGTTGCCGTTAATTTCGAAGCCCTGCACTTGACGCATTTGCGAGAAGTGGTTGGCAAGCGACCAGGCATCGACACCCATCGCGTACATACGCGCCAGCGAGTAGTCGTTACGCACCGCGCCAAGCGCCTGCTGCATGAGAGGCATGTTAGCGCCTGCCAGCATTGGGATTTCGCTATACTGCAAGCCTTCCATTTCCAGACGGAAGTCCGGGCCAGCGGTTCCCTGCGCGCTACGGGAGCTGGCATACAGCGTTGCTCCGCTCTGGCTGCCGTTACGCATGGCGATCATCGGTTTAATAAAGGCGATTTCTTCCGGCGTCGCCAGAATATACACGGCGTCAACACGGCCACTGCCCCCGGTGATTTGCGCATCGGTGGGCGCTGCCGGGATCGTCAGACCGCCAATCGTCACGCCAGGCTGCGCAGGTACAGAAGAGGCTACCGGGCTGCCCGTCAGGGAAATACCCGCGCCGCCGTTGACACCCATTTTCAGCTCAGCCGTAGAGCCGAACTTCTGCTGCAGCACTACGCCGCCGCCCAGTTTTTGCCATTCCTGCGCAAAAGCATTAGCCACGCGATCGCCTAACGAACTGCGTGGGATCAACAGCAGCGGCGTCTGTTTGCCTTGAGCGCGGATGTGGCGTGCGGCATCGCGCGCTTCATCTTCTGGCGACAGGGCAAAGTAACAAACATTCGCCAGATTCTGTACGGACTCAGGCTGGTTAAGCGCCAGGACGTTTAATGGCGTATTGCTTTTCATCAGCTCTTCAACATTATTCTTCAACAGCGGGCCTACCACGATGCTGGCGCCATCCTGCTGAACCTGGGCCAGGATCTGGTTTAGCGGCTGCGATGAGGTGTCGTAGATTTTCAGCTCAGCGGACGGATTTGCCGGCGCGCTGGCGATAGTTGGTTGTGCTGGTGCGGTTGGCTGTGGGGCTGTGGTTTCTGGCTGCGCAGGCGTCTCGTTGGTCAGATCGCTTACTGACGCCTGAGAAGGGCTGGCAACACCGTCAGTCGTTTGCGGCTGATCCGTGGTCGTCACAGCAGAGGCATCCGCGGCGGTAACAGGAGCGGCTACAGGTTGAGTGCCCATGTTTTTCGCGGCTTCAAAGCCTTGCTGAATAGTACGACCAAATACAGCGGCCTGACCGTTCAGCGGCAGCAGCAGGGCAATCTTGCTGGTGGACGCTGGCTTAAAGCTCTGCACGTTAACCAACTGCGTTGGCAGCAGTTTTGCTCCCGGGTTTTGCGGGTAACGTTTTTGCCAGTCGGCAATACCGGCTTTCATCATGTCCGGGTCGTTACGGTTATCGAACCAGACGCGCTGGAGGTCCAGCCAGCCTTGCAGTACGTTTTCATCCGCATTGATGACCAGCGTCTGCGCTTGCTCCTGGGTCATGGACGACAGTGCCTGCCAGGTTGCATCGATGTTTTTCTGTTTAGCGTTCGCGGCAAGCAGTGGTTCCTGGGCGATCAGGGCGCGCAGCAGCGACAGAGACGGGCGACCCTGATTGGCGTCGATTTGCGCCTGCCAGTAACGCGCCTGCTGGTTTTGGTCGAAATCGGCGGGCGTGAGTTTATCCAGCAGGGCCTGTGCTCCCGCGACATCTTTCTGCGCGAGCTTGATCTCGACGGCCAGCAGTGACTGCTCACGACGCTGGGCATCGTTTAGCTTCTGCGGTAACTGGTTGAACAATTCGATAGCCTGCTGGCTCTTACCTTCTTTCAGCAGTGCACGAATGGCGAGTAATTGCCAGTTGGTCTTGCTATCATCTGAACTTTGCTGCATCTGTTGCAGATAAAAGCCGGAATCAGCCTGCGCAGTGCCCTGCATATGGGCTGCGCTCTGGTCTGGCGCCTGGGTGCCACAGCCTGCGAAAATCAAAGCTGCCAGAATGACTGGTAGCGCGCGCGCGGCTTTCAAACGAGAAAATGTTGAGGGTACCATACTGTATCCAGTGATATTTTTTTACGCAATGCTCAATATTAAATCGGCAATACGGACGACACAATGAAACAACACGAATCGGCGGATAATTCTCAAGGCCAACTCTTTATTGTACCTACTCCTATCGGAAATTTGGCTGATATTACCCAACGAGCGCTCGAAGTTTTACAAGCCGTTGATTTAATTGCCGCTGAAGACACCCGTCATACAGGATTATTGTTACAACACTTCGCGATTAACGCCCGTTTGTTTGCCTTACACGATCACAATGAGCAACAAAAAGCCGAGACGCTGGTGGCAAAGCTCAAAGAAGGCCAAAACATCGCCCTGGTTTCCGATGCCGGAACGCCGCTGATTAACGATCCGGGTTACCATCTGGTGCGCACCTGTCGCGAAGCGGGGATCCGCGTTGTTCCTCTGCCAGGCCCTTGCGCGGCGATTGCTGCCCTGAGCGCTGCCGGCCTGCCGTCTGACCGCTTTTGCTATGAGGGTTTTCTGCCTGCCAAATCGAAAGGCCGCCGCGATGCGATGAAAGCCATTGAGGCAGAACCGCGTACGCTTATTTTTTATGAATCCACCCACCGTTTACTGGATAGTCTGGAAGATATGGTCGCCGTCTGGGGAGAATCCCGTTATGTGGTGCTGGCGCGCGAACTGACCAAAACCTGGGAAACCATACACGGCGCGCCGGTCGGCGAACTACTGGCGTGGGTCAAGGAAGATGAAAACCGTCGTAAGGGCGAAATGGTGCTGATTGTCGAAGGACATAAAGCGCAGGAAGATGACCTCCCGGCTGATGCGCTGCGTACGCTGGCGTTGTTACAAAAAGAGCTGCCGCTGAAGAAAGCGGCGGCGCTGGCAGCGGAAATTCACGGCGTGAAAAAGAATGCGCTGTATAAGTACGCGCTGGACCAGCAGGGGGAGTAAGAGTGAGCACCTACCAACCACCTTTCGGCGTCACTCCATTGATCCTTAATCAAGTCATTGAAATTGGTGAGTTGATGGGGCATTGGGCCGCGATGGCTGGTAGGGCATCTCCTCTTTTGCGCAAAGAGAATCGTATTCGCACCATTCAGGCCTCTTTAGCGATTGAGCATAATTCGTTGACTAGGGAGCAAGTCACCGCACTGATGGAAGGAAAACGTATTCTACAAATCTTGTCGAACCAGCCGGGCAGATCTGCCAAAAGTATCGCTGAAGAGTGTGAAATCTCAGCTCGCACCGTAGAGCGGTATCTGAAAGCGTTGCAGCTAAAGCATCGTGCTTCGCTTCACCTGCTATCAGTAGCAAGATCTCTTTAGCATTCAGGATGTCCTTCTATCCTGACGTATGCCGCGAATCACACGATGAGCAGCCGTTTTTGACATGTCATGATGGTGTGTATCCCGCCTAATTATTCGAACAATGAGCGCTACCTGACAACACGCAGATAGCACTCGCGCAGAATATAATGACGGTCACGATAATTCGCAGGTAGCCATCAATTTGTTTGCTGAACCACAGACATTAATTTTACTCCGCACCACTTCTTTCATCGCATCCATACCGACCCGCATGTAATAGCGGGGATCGTTGCCCTGCGGATTTTCTGCAAACCATGCTTTGACCGCGTCGGCAAAGGCGATTTTCAGTTCGGTGGCCACGTTAACTTTGCATATTCCCAGCTCGATTGTGCGGCGGACGTAGTTGTCAGGAACATCGCTTGCGCCATGCAGCACCAGCGGAATATCCACCACTTCACGAATTTCCCCTAAACGCTGGAAATCGATGTTGGGCGTTTTAGTGTACAAACCGTGTGCCGTGCCGATGGCAACAGCCAGGCTGTCGACGCCGGTACGT
Organism: Citrobacter sp. C5_2; assembly: GCF_014596845.2. Taxonomy (NCBI): domain Bacteria; kingdom Pseudomonadati; phylum Pseudomonadota; class Gammaproteobacteria; order Enterobacterales; family Enterobacteriaceae; genus Citrobacter; species Citrobacter sp. C5_2. The sequence continues at coordinate 634,830 of NZ_CP115032.1, forward strand.
TCGACAAACCGTTTCGCTTCCAGCGGGTCGGTCAGGAAGGCGCTTTCGGCATCCACGCTCATATCATCTTCAACGCCGCCGAGGCGGCCCAGCTCAGCTTCCACGCTGCAATCTTTGGCATGGCAAAAGTCCACAACGGATTTCACCAGCTTGACGTTTTCTTCAAACGGGAAGTGGCTGCCATCAATCATGGCGCTGCGCACCCCGGCATTCACCTTACGGCGGATATCGTCCAGCGATTCATGGTGGTCGAGGTGCAGCGCCAGCGGCATGCCGTAGCTGGTGGAATAAGCGCTGCACAGCGCATAAATCTCTTCCAGCGCGATATGTTTAAACGTACCCGGCGTTCCGGCAAGGATCACCGGCGATTGCATTTCATAGCACACTTCCAGGATCGCCTGGATCGTTTCGGCGTTATGGATGTTAAAGGCCGGTACGGCATAGCCTTTTTTTTGCGCATCCTGCAGGAGGTATTTTGTAGAAATAATGCTCATAAAACGATCCTTTTAGGCGTTCCAGGGATGAATAACAACGCCCTGTACGACGCGGTTCACGGTACCGCTGGCAGAAGGCGTATCTGGCGTATTACCGATACTGATTGACTGTGTCAGGGCGAAGACCTGCGCATAGATCAGGAAGCAGAACGCCAGTTCCATATCAATGAAGGTGCGGGCAGGCGGCAGCAGGATATGCGGGCCGGCTTCAATCACGTCATCGGTTTGTGCGGCAATCGCGACTACCCGCAGCGCCTGCCGATCGCGGCGTAACTCAGCTAACAGATCAAGATCGTATTGGCGTGTATAGGGGTGGCTGGAAACAAAGACCACTACCAGCGTTTCGTTATCAACCAGCGATTTTGGCCCATGACGAAAACCGGTCGGCGAATCATAGAATGCCGCCAGTTTACCCGCTGTCAGTTCCAGGACTTTCAGCGCCGATTCACGCGCGGCTCCCTGTAACCCACCGCTACCGAGGTAGACGATCCGTTTCCATGGCGCGTTGCCGAATACGCCGTCGCTGAAATCACCCAGTGAAGTCAGGATCGTCTGGCAACGATCGGCCACGTCGCGGAAGGTCTGGCTGTTGATTTTTTGCGGGGCGAATACCGCCAGGCAACTGGCCATCATGGTGGTAATACTGCTGGTCATGGCGAAGCCACGGTCGTGCGTTTCAGCAGGCATTAATAGTGCAAAGGCATTGTCGCTTGCGACGGCGTTTTGATACAGGCTACCTGCTTCGTTACAGGTAATTGGCAGGTGATAACACTCAGGTACAAACTGATTAGCCAGTTCCACAGCCGCAACGCTTTCGGGGCTGTTACCTGAACGAGCGAAAGAAACCAGCAGCAACGGATGTGCGGGATTCAGATAATCCATCGGATTGGTGACCAGATCGGTGGTCGGCACGGCGCTGATGTTTTTTCCGGTTTGGCTTGCCAGCCACGGAGCAATAATGTCGCCGATAAATGCGGAAGTACCCGCCCCGGTCAGTACGATCCGTAGATCGTTTTTGCGCAACAATGGCGCGAGAAAGCTATCAATGGCGGATCGAATATTATCGATATTAGCGAGAGAGCGGATCCAACTAGCGGGTTGCTGACGGATCTCTTCTTCTGTCCAGGTGCCCGTCGACGCGTGAGCAGGGGTGTAGGTTTCTGGCATAACTTAAGTCCTTAGTCTCGTAAATTCCACATAAGACGCTGGCAAAATGTCGCTATCTTTCGTTTCGTTTCACTTGTTCATATGATCGATTGATTAAAATCTATATGAAAGAAAGTGAAAGTTCAATGATGCAAAATGAAATAAAACGAAATTTGTGATCGTGAGAACGAAGGCTGTAATTATCTTGTTGATCTTTAAAGAATCGCTTGCAGATAGTGCGGATCAAAATTTTATAAGCGAAAGGAAAAGAAAGGCCCGGCGATCAAAGACCGCAGGCCAATACGAGACAAAATGAAAGGTCTAAAGGGGGAGAGCCTGACCCTGAATCCAGATCTCCTGCAAATGCAGGCCGCTATTGAGGGCGATAATGTCGGCATTTTTGCCCACCGCTAACGATCCGCGTTGGCGATCGATTCCCAACAGGCGAGCGGGATGGAGCGAAGCCATGTGGATCGCCTCTTCAGAGGTAATCCCGGTGAACTCGACCATATTACGTACGGCTGCATCAACCGAGAGCGTGCTGCCCGCCAGGCCACCGGAAGCGGTACGCACAATACCGCTGCGCATTTCCACTTCCTCACCGCAGAGCGAATAGCGCCCGTCCGGCATACCAGCAGCTTGCATCGCATCGGTGATCAGCACCAGTCTGTCTTTTGCGCAACAGCAGCATAGCTTCATGGCTGCCGGGTGGACATGGTGTCCGTCAGCGATAAGCTCCAGCCAGGCGCGAGAGTCGGTTAACCCTGCGCCAACCATTCCGGGCTCCCGGTGGTGTAAACCGGTCATACCGTTATAGCAGTGAACCAGTCCATCAGCACCGGCATCAAAGGCGGCGCGGGTTTGCTCCCAGGTGGCTGCGCTGTGGCCCAGCATCACCCGTACGTTGCGCTGCTTCAGGTGTTTGATAGCCTGCAATGCGCCGGTTTTTTCTGGCGCCAGCGCAACGACGCGCAATGTTTGTTGGGAAATCGCAATCAGTTCATCCAGTTCCCTGAGCTCCAGTTCCCTGAAGAGCTCAGGCGGATGCGCCCCTTTGTTCTGTGGCGTAAAGTACGGACCTTCAAGATAACTCCCCAGTACCTGCGCGCCAGGCCCGCCGGAATAGTAGCGGTGGGCAATACGTTTCAATGCGCGGTGAATATCGGGTAATGGGGCGGTGACGGTGGTGGGTAGCCAACTGGCTACCCCTTCGCGCGCTTTGTGCATTGCCAGCTTGTCGAGCGTATCCGGCGCATCATCCATGACATCGACACCTGCGCCTCCATGCACATGGGTATCGATATATGCAGGGCACAACAGCTCAGCATCGCGCACCATCACGCCTGAGACGATAGGCTCAATGGCTCTAATGGTGCCATCCTCAATACGCACCTGATGATCGTCCAGCCAGCCTTGTTCCGTGAGCAGACGCTTGGCGCGTAGCACCTGTATCATATCCCTTCCTCGACGGGTTTTTCCTCGCGACAGCGTCCCAGCTCGTCCACCAGGCTGGTCAACCCCCGATGTCCGCATTCCAGCGCCTGCAAACGAAACGCTTCGCTGCTCAGGCCGTCGCGTTCCAGTACCATTTCCAGCAGCAGTTGCAGATTGGTGCCGGTGATCACTTCAGTACCTTGTCTTTGCATGGCCAGTGTGGAAGCGACGCGAAATGGTGTTCCGCCCAACAAGTCAGTCAGAAACACGATGTCTTGCTGAGCATCCAGTTCACTCACTGCCTGTTCAAGTTGCGAGGTGAGTAAGGCTGTGGTTGAGGTTTCCGGAAAGTCGATGGCGATGAACTGAGTCTGTTCACCTAAAATCTGTTTCATCGCTTTTTCCATTCCGCTGGCAAACCCGCCATGACCCGTCAAAATAATACCTAACATCTACAACCCCTTACATTTACAGGAAGTGACAGAACTTACCCACGATGCCGAGCACCACGGTAATGGCGATAAGACGCAGAGGACTCCAGCCACGACGAACCAGCCAGAACATGGTCAATGTGTAGACCAGCGGCAAAAATGCAGGCATCAGCTTGTCTATAACGTCTGTCTGTAGTTTCACAACCGCATCGCCAGCAGTAATTTCCAGCGTGGTGCTCAGGCGAACATAGGTCGCTACCAGCGCGCCGATCACCGTCATCCCAACGATAGATGCCGCATGTCCAACCTTTTTGGTGTTAGCTTTAATCAGTGGGATAGCTGCAACGCCCATTCGATAAGCATAGTGTGCCAGCCCAAAGCGCAGACCAAGATGAACCACGTTAAACATCACAATAAAGACAACAGCGCCAAGAATAGAGCCTTGTAGCGCCAGGCTTGCCCCGATACCGCCGCAAATAGGCAATAACGTTAACCAGAACATGGCATCACCGATACCGCCAAGCGGCGCACCGACGGCAATCTTGGTACTTTGAATACTGTTCACATCCTGCTTGGAGCGTTCCATTGCCAGGATAATCCCGATAACAAACGTGACCAGGAACGGGTGCGTGTTGAAGAAGCCCATGTGGCCTTTCATTGAACGCGCCAGATCTCGCTTGTTGGTATGGATCTTTTTTAGTGCAGGTAACAGGCCGTACAACCATCCTGATGCCTGCATACGTTCATAGTTGAAAGAGGCCTGTAACAACATGGAACGCCAGGCAACACGGTTGATATCTTTTTTCGTCAGCTCGGCACCGATATTCTGGTCTTCGTAGACGTTTTCATTCGTGCCGGACAGCAGCGTTTCTTCGGTTTCGGAAACGTTCGGCAGAGCCGTTTGATTAGATGCCATCTTCGAATTCCTCTTTTTGTGCTGCGGGAGCTGTAGGTTCAGGTGATTTACGCAGAAAATCGATCAGCGCCATGGCCAGTGCTGCGGCGGCGATCGCCAGCACAGGGAGTTTAAGCCAGGCGGCGGCGACAAAACCCAGGATGAAGTAAGGGATGTAGACGTTTTTCATCATGATTTTCAGCAGTACGGCGAAACCGATAGCTGGCATGATGCCGCCTGCCACGCCGAGGCCGTCAATTAGGCGGGTCGGCAGAACATCTATAGCTGTTTTGGCATGTTCCGCGCCAAAGTAAATCGGCAGGAAAGCGCATAAGAAGTAGAATGTCCCCAGCGCCAGTAACGCCAGATAGTTGACCCGCTCAATTCCGTCTGTATCGGCATTCGCCGCCATGCGATCGCAGCGCGCCATCACCCCGGACATCACGGAGAAGAGGAAGGTAATACCCATTTGTACCGCTACCGCGAACGGTACAGCGACACCGACAGCGACTTCCGGTTTTACGCCAGTGGTGATGGCGAAAGTCGTCCCCACGATGGTGCCGATGATGACGTTTGGCGGCTGTGCTCCCGCCAGCGGAGCCAGACCCATCCACACCAGTTCCAGCGTACCCCCGGTTAAAATACCGGTATGCAGATCGCCCAGAATCAGGCCGACCAGCGGCCCGAGAACAACCGGGCGGTGCATGTGCGTTAACCCGTTGAACATATCCAGGCCTGCAATAAAGGCGAGAATACCCAACGCAAAAGCCTGCAACAGACTGATTTCCATTGTGAATCCCTCAGAGAAGTTTATAGAGGTCCTGGGCGGGTTCTGTTGGAACGCCCTGAACGAAGCATTCCACCCCAGCGGCTTTCAACCCGTTGAACGCCGCTATATCGGCAGCGTCTACAGAAACCGTTTTGGCGATTTGCTGCTTGCCGTTGGCATAGTGCATGTTGCCAACGTTGATACGATTAACAGGAACACCGCCTTCGACCAGACGGTAGAAATCCGCAGGCGATTTGCAGACCAGCAAAATTTTCTGGCGATCGGCGGCACGGTGAATATTGTCGATTACTTTTTGTAGTGACCAGAAGCGCACGGCAATCCCTTCCGCCAGAACCATTTCCATCAGGTTTTGCTGCACCGGATCTTCAGCCACCTCATCATTGGCGACCAGCACCAGATTTGCCCCCGCAAATCCGACCCATTGCACACCGACCTGACCGTGAATTAAACGTTCGTCAATGCGACTTAATACAATGTTTGGCATGGTATTTTTCTCTTTCTTGTTATGCGTTATGGGATGAATCACCCAGGCTGGCGCAGTGATATTGCTGCAGTATGTCCTGAATATGGTTAATGATGAGTTCTCGCGGTGTCGCGCTGAGATCTCCCTCGCGCACTTTTACGTACTGCAAGGGTAGATACTGGCTAATCAGCGGTAACGGGATCGGTTCGTCGGCCAGGTTACGCACCAGACGTTCGAATGCCTCATCAATCTGGCTGTCCGGCCAGTAGTAACGAACCCGATCTGAGTAGCTATATCCGCGGGCCAAACGGCGCGCGTTGCCATCGCCGTGATAGTGGCTCTGCCAGTACTCCGGTCGATCAAGCATCACGCTTTCCAGGACATGTCGCAGGCCTGAGCTGGCTTTTGCGGGCAGCAATTCCTCTTCAATAGCGGCTAATGAAAATAACGCTTCGCGCAGGGCAAAGGTCAGCGCCGGGCCGACTTTCAGGATCGCGAAATGATCTTTAACCAACTGGCGCAAGGACTGAGGCGTTTGGTAATCGGTAGAATGTGCTTCAAAAATCAGCGTGTCGTAGTCTTCCACCATTTTGCTGAGTGACACGGCTTTCTGCGGTTGGTAATCAATGATGTGGGTGTGGTCGAATTCGACGCCGGGTTGCACCACCAGGGCGATGATACGCGGCCAGATACCTTCCAGTCCGCGCTTTTCAAAGGCGTGATAGTGGGCCTGCAGCGTTGCGCGTGCCGCATCGGGCGTTGTTACCGCCAGTTCGGTTAATGCTTCGTGAGCGCCGCCAGGAACCGGGACTTCTGTGCCAATTACATAGACCAGGTCAGACTCACCAAAATGCGCAATACAGGTTTCTTCGGCAACTTTTGCCAGGCGCGCGGCGCGCTCAGCGACGATTTCATCCGTGAGTGGAACCGGGTCGTTAGCACAAGACATGCTGCAATCAAGGTGGATCTTTTTAAAGCCAGCGGCGACATAACTCTTGATCAGATCGTCAGCGTTGGCCATTGCTTGTTCTGCTGGCAGATTTTGCCAACGGTTTGGTCCAAGGTGGTCTCCACCGAGAATCAGCATATCCTGAGAAAAATTAAGCGAGTCGGCTAAACCGCAGACAAAACTGCGAAAATCGGCTGGTGTCATACCCGTATAGCCGCCAAACTGGTCAACCTGATTAGAAGTTGCTTCGATCAATAGCGGTGTATGATTGGCATGGGCGTAGCGTATTGCGGCTTCCAGTACGATTGGATGCGCGGAACAAACGGCATAAATCCCGTTTGCCTTCCCCCGTTTATGTTGCTCGACCATTTTAGTTAGATGTTTCACTTTCCTCTCCAGGTCAGATAACTGCGACATCAATCTTTCGTTTTGTTTCATTTAATACTGCATCATGGTGATTTAAAAATAAAACGAAAGATAATGGTTTTCCGATCTGTTTCACAAAAGAAACGCAATGAAAGGTTTCAGCGTGAATCTGTTCGACTCTTCCCTGCTTGTGGGGCTTGCATTCGCGTAAAAGAAAGGCGTTAATAGACAAAACGAAATAAAACGAAAGAGACAGCTAAAGGATTTCTTATGAGTAACACCGAGTCTTCTGCAGACAAGCGCGTTATCGGCACCAGCGAAAGGCGCGAGCAGATCATCCAGCGGCTACGGCAGCAGGGAAGCGTTCAGGTTAACGATCTTTCCTTATTTTATGGCGTCTCCACGGTCACGATTCGTAACGACCTCGCTTTTCTGGAAAAACAGGGGATTGCGGTACGCGCCTATGGTGGTGCGCTGATTTGCGATAGCACTACGCCTGGTGTTGAGCCTTCTGTTGAAGACAAAAGTTCGCTCAATACGGCGGTAAAACGCAGTATTGCCAGAGCCGCTGCAGAGTTGATTAAACCGGGGCACCGCGTGATCCTTGATTCCGGCACCACGACGTATGAAATTGCCCGCCTGATGCGCCAGCATACCAATGTGATTGCAATGACCAATGGTATGAATGTCGCTAATGCGTTACTGGAAGCCGAAGGGGTTGAGCTGCTGATGACCGGCGGTCACTTGCGTCGTCAGTCGCAATCCTTTTATGGCGATCAGGCTGAGCAATCGCTACAAAATTATCACTTCGACATGCTGTTTCTTGGCGTTGATGCTATCGACTTAGAGCGTGGTGTTAGCACACACAATGAGGATGAAGCGCGTCTCAATCGCCGGATGAGTGAAGTCGCGGAGCGCATAATCGTTGTTACCGACTCGACGAAGTTTAATCGCTCCAGTCTGCATAAGATCATTGATACCCAGCGGATCGATATGATTATTGTTGATGAAAATATTCCAGAGGAGAGTCTGGAAGGCTTACGTAAGCATGGGATTGAGGTTGTTCTGGTGAGTATCTGACAAAAAGGTCGGAAAGTTTTCGAACTCCCCGACCTGTAATCGAATTTCACTTTCAGCAATCAGGTCACTGGCGCCGGGTTAAACACCGCCAGTTGGTTATGCAGTCCCCACTGATCCGAGAAGGTTTTCTTACGCCCGCTGGCGACCTCGAGAATAAACTCGAACAATTTCAGACCCACGTCTTCAATGGTTTCTTCTCCGGTGGCGATGGTACCGGCGTTGATGTCCATCAGGTCAAACCAACGATTGGCCAGCTCAGTACGCGTCGCCATTTTTATCACCGGCACCGCCATCAGGCCGTACGGCGTACCGCGACCGGTGGTGAATACCTGCACGGTGATCCCGGAAGCAACCTGCTGCGTACCGCAGACGAAATCGCTGGCCGGGGTCGCGGCGTAAATCAGTCCTCGTTTGGTTGGGCGCTGGCCCGGCGACAATACTTCGACGATGGCGCTCTTGCCTGATTTGGCGATTGAGCCCAGCGCTTTTTCCACCACGTTTGCCAGACCGCCTTTCTTGTTGCCCGGTGAAGGGTTGGCGCTGCGGTCAGTCTTGCCCATATCCAGGTAGTTATCGTACCAGGCCATCTCTTCGAGCAGGCGCTTACCTACTTCTTCGTTAATCGCGCGTGGGGTAAGAAGATGGATAGCATCGCGCACTTCGGTCACTTCCGAGAACATCACGGTCGCGCCGCAGCGTACTAACAGGTCGGAGGCATAACCGACCGCCGGGTTGGCCGTGACGCCGGAAAAGGCATCGCTACCGCCGCACTGCATACCGACCACCAGTTCTGATGCCGGGCAGGTTTCACGTTGGCGTTGGTTGAGCTTTGCCAGATGGCGTTCTGCCACTTGCAAAATATCAGCAACCATTGATTGAAAGCCGACGTGCTTTTCATCCTGTAAGCTGACGATGCTGGCGCTGTCGACCGGGATACTTTTTACATCATGAGTCCCTTCCAGCAGTCGCTCTGGTTGCAGTTTTTCGCAGCCGAGGCCAATAACCATCACTTCACCGCCAAAGTTGGGGTTCAGCGCAATATTATGGATGGTGCGAATCGGCACAATGGCGGCCGGAGCGTTAATCGCCACCCCGCAGCCGTACAGGTGATTAAGCCCCACCACGCCATCGACATTCGGGTATTTGGGGAGCAGATCGCGCTCAATGATTTTCACCACATAATCCACCACGCCCGCTACGCAGTGTACGCTGGTGGAGATGCCGAGCAGATTCTTGGTGCCAACGCTGCCGTCTGCATTGCGATAGCCTTCAAAGGTATAACCCTCAAGAGGCGGTAGCGGCTCCGGTACTTTGGTCGCCAGCGGCAGCGTCTCCAGCGGCGGGGCCTTGGGCAGCTCAACCATGGATTCATCAATCCAGCTACCGCGCGGGATATCGCGAACGGCATAGCCTATCACTTCGCCATAACGCACAATTTCGCCGTGAACAGGAATATCGCATAGCGCCACTTTATGACCCTGGGGAATATGTTCAATGAGTTCGAGTCCGTCTGGAAAACGCGTTCCGGCTTTCAGACCATTGTCATTGACAATAATCGCCACATTATCTGTTGCGTGAACTTTAATATAAAACGCCGAGGGCGATTCTTGTCTGATTTCGATGTCGGCCATTGTCCAGTATTCTCCAGCAAGGTGGTAATAATAGTGTGGATATTTATATTTTGAATCTAATTATCAGTAATAAATATTCGGTATAGTGAAATAAGAATGTCAGGAGTTTAAAATCAAGAATGTGATCATGATCACTTAAACTCAGCAGGACCGTACCACCAAGGGGACTAATCAGTAAATGTGTGCATCAGCGCCCATGTGTGTGTGCATATGCCCAAGATATTATTTTAATAACGCGCGATAAATGAGCCTTTGCACAATGATTAACGTTGCGCTGCTGATTATACTAAATCACGGTTTCATAACGTCTGATAAATTATTATGTGTTTTTATTATCGGTAATTTATCACCAGGGATAGCTAACAAATAATAATAAAAACATTTTTATGTACCCGAGGTAAATAGAATGATTCTGGATACAATTGTCGAGAAAAAGAAAGGTACACATACCCGCTATTTAATATTACTGATAATTTTTATTGTTACTGCCGTTAACTATGCGGACCGTGCGACGCTGTCAATTGCCGGCACGGAAGTGGCGAAAGAGTTGCACCTCAGCGCCATCTCAATGGGGTATATTTTTTCCGCCTTCGGTTGGGCTTACCTGCTGATGCAAATCCCCGGCGGCTGGCTGCTCGATAAGTTCGGCTCGAAGAAAGTCTATACCTGGAGCCTGTTCTTCTGGTCGCTGTTTACCTTCCTGCAGGGCTTTGTGGACATGTTCCCGCTGGCCTGGGCAGGTATTTCAATGTTCATCATGCGCTTTATGTTGGGCTTCTCGGAAGCGCCTTCCTTCCCGGCCAACGCCCGTATCGTGGCGGCCTGGTTCCCGACCAAAGAGCGCGGTACGGCATCCGCGATTTTTAACTCCGCACAGTATTTTTCCCTGGCGCTGTTTTCGCCGCTGCTGGGCTGGCTGACCTTCGCCTGGGGCTGGGAGCACGTCTTTACCGTGATGGGGGCGATTGGTTTTGTGCTCACCGGGCTATGGGTAAAGTTTATTCATAACCCAACCGATCACCCGCGTATGTCGCAAGAAGAGCTGAAGTTTATCTCTGAAAACGGCGCGGTCGTAGATATGGACCATAAGAAGCCGGGAGATGTGAAGTCAGGTGGTCCTAAGCTGCATTATATCAAGCAGTTGCTGACCAACCGTATGATGCTTGGCGTGTTCTTCGGACAGTATTTTATTAACACAATTACCTGGTTTTTCCTTACCTGGTTCCCGATTTACCTGGTACAGGAAAAAGGTATGTCGATCCTCAAAGTTGGTCTGGTGGCGTCTATTCCGGCGCTATGTGGATTCATTGGCGGCGTGCTGGGTGGGGTGTTCTCTGATTATCTGATTAAACGTGGCTCCAGCATCACCCTGGCGCGTAAGCTGCCGATTGTGCTCGGCATGCTGCTCGCATCGACCATTATTCTGTGTAACTACACCGATAACACCGCTCTGGTAGTCGCGCTGATGGCGCTGGCGTTCTTCGGCAAAGGCTTCGGGGCGTTGGGCTGGCCGGTGATTTCCGATACCGCGCCGAAAGAGATTGTCGGCCTGTGTGGTGGCGTATTTAACGTATTTGGCAACGTGGCCTCCATTGTTACTCCGTTGGTGATTGGGTATCTGGTGAGCGAGTTGCACTCATTTAATGCCGCGCTGATGTTTGTAGGGTGCTCAGCGCTGATGGCAATGGTTTGCTACCTGTTTATTGTCGGTGACATTAAACGTATGGAATTGCAGAAATAAACAAAGGTATAGGCGATGAATAACACGATTTTCCCGAATAAGTTTAAAGCGGCCCTCGCGGCGCAGCAGATTCAGATTGGCTGCTGGTCTGCATTAGCCAGTCCAATCAGCACTGAAGTTTTAGGTCTGGCGGGTTTCGACTGGCTGGTGCTGGACGGCGAACATGCACCGAACGATATCTCGACGTTTATCCCGCAATTGATGGCGCTTAAAGGTAGCGCCAGCGCGCCGGTGGTACGGGTGCCGACCAACGAGCCGGTGATCATTAAGCGTCTGCTGGATATCGGGTTTTACAACTTCCTGATCCCGTTTGTTGAGACCGAAGAAGAGGCGGTGAATGCGGTGGCGTCAACCCGCTATCCACCGGAAGGTATTCGCGGCGTGTCCGTATCCCACCGCGCCAATATGTTTGGCACCGTGCCGGACTATTTTGCGCAGTCGAATAAGAACATCACCATCATCGTGCAGATCGAAAGTCAGCAGGGCGTTGATAACGTTGATGCAATCGCGGCGACCGAAGGCGTTGACGGTATCTTCGTCGGGCCCAGCGATCTGGCTGCGGCGTTAGGCCACCTCGGCAATGCGTCCCATCCCGATGTGCAGAAAGCTATCCAGCACATTTTCGCCCGCGCGAAAGCCCACGGCAAACCAAGCGGCATTCTGGCCCCGGTAGAGGCGGATGCGCGGCGTTATCTGGAGTGGGGCGCGACGTTTGTTGCCGTCGGCAGCGACCTTGGCGTGTTCCGTTCAGCCACGCAGAAACTGGCTGATTCTTTTAAGAAATAACCACCATCGACAGTAGAGAGAGATAAAGACATGACAATGAAAGTTGGTTTTATTGGCCTCGGTATCATGGGTAAACCAATGAGTAAAAACCTCCTCAAGGCAGGTTACTCGCTGGTGGTTGCTGACCGTAACCCGGAATCCATTGCGGACGTGATTGCCGCAGGCGCAGAAACCGCCGCCACGGCGAAAGACATTGCCGAGCAATGTGATGTGATCATCACCATGCTGCCGAACTCTCCGCACGTGAAAGAGGTGGCGTTGGGCGAAGGCGGCATCATTGAAGGGGCGAAACCGGGGACGGTACTGATCGATATGAGTTCCATCGCACCGCTAGCCAGCCGTGAAATCAGCGAGGCGCTGAAAGCGAAAGGTGTGGATATGCTGGATGCGCCGGTCAGCGGCGGCGAGCCAAAAGCGATTGACGGTACGTTGTCAGTGATGGTCGGCGGCGATAAAGCGATTTTCGACAAGTACTACGATCTGCTGAAAGCGATGGCGGGTTCCGTGGTGCATACCGGCGAGATTGGCGCAGGCAACGTGACCAAACTGGCTAATCAGGTGATTGTGGCGCTGAACATTGCGGCGATGTCTGAAGCACTGACGCTGGCGACTAAAGCGGGCGTGAATCCGGATCTGGTGTATCAGGCCATTCGTGGCGGGCTGGCGGGCAGCACCGTACTGGATGCGAAAGCGCCGATGGTGATGGACCGCAACTTCAAACCGGGTTTCCGCATTGACCTGCATATTAAAGATCTGGCCAATGCGCTGGATACCTCGCATGGCGTTGGCGCTCAGTTGCCGCTGACGGCTGCTGTCATGGAGATGATGCAGGCGCTACGCGCAGATGGGTTGGGCACCGCCGATCATAGCGCGCTCGCCTGCTACTACGAAAAACTGGCGAAAGTGGAAGTCACTCGCTAACAAGAAGGGCGCGGATGCGCGCCCTGTATTTCTTGCCTTGCGCGGCACTTTCAGGCTACATAACTATGAAAATCGTAATTGCCCCAGACTCTTATAAAGAAAGCCTTTCTGCCACCGAGGTGGCTCAGGCAATAGAAAAAGGATTTCGGGAAATTTTCCCCGATGCGCAATATGTGTCTGTTCCGGTTGCCGACGGCGGCGAAGGAACGGTCGAAGCCATGATTGCCGCCACGCAGGGGAGTGAACATTCCGCGTGGGTGACGGGGCCGCTGGGCGAAAAAGTGAATGCCTGCTGGGGCATGTCCGGGGACGGTAAAACCGCGTTTATCGAAATGGCGGCAGCCAGTGGTCTGGCGCTGGTTCCTCCTGAAAAGCGCAATCCGTTAGTCACTACGTCGCGCGGTACCGGGGAGTTGATTTTGCAGGCGCTGAACAGCGGCGCACAAAGCATCATTATCGGCATTGGCGGTAGCGCGACCAACGACGGCGGCGCAGGTATGGCGCAGGCGCTGGGGGCGAAACTCTGTGATGCCAACGGGACTGACATTGGCTACGGCGGTGGTAGCCTGATGAGTCTGAACGCCATCGATATCTCGGGCCTGGATCCTCGCTTAAAAACCTGTTCAATTCGCGTGGCCTGTGATGTGACCAATCCACTCACCGGCGACACTGGCGCTTCACGTATCTTTGGCCCGCAGAAAGGGGCAACAGAAGAACGTATTCTCGAACTGGACCGTAATCTGTCTCACTATGCTGACATCATTAAAAAATCGCTGCGGGTCGACGTGAAGGACGTTCCCGGCGCCGGTGCGGCTGGAGGGATGGGCGCAGCGTTAATGGCTTTTTTAGGCGCGGATCTGCGCAGTGGGATAGAGATTGTGACTCAGGCGCTTAATCTGGAAGAACATATTCACGATTGCACGCTGGTAGTGACTGGCGAGGGGCGGATCGACAGCCAGAGTATTCACGGCAAAGTGCCGGTAGGTGTGGCGAATGTCGCGAAGAAGTACCACAAGCCAGTGATTGGTATTGGCGGCAGCCTGACGCATGATGTGGCGGTGGTGCATCAATATGGTATCGACGCGGTGTTTAGCGTATTGACCAGTATCAGCACACTGGAAGAGGCGTTCCGTGGGGCATTTGAAAATATTTATCGTGCTTCAAGGAATATTGCCGCCACGCTGGCGATAGGAATGCGCAGTGCGGGGTGACATTGCCCCGCAAACCCTCTATACTGCGCGCCGAAGCTGACCAGACAGTCGCCGCTTCGTCGTCGTCCTCTTCGGGGGAGACGGGCGGAGGGGAGGAAAGTCCGGGCTCCATAGGGCAGGGTGCCAGGTAACGCCTGGGGGGGAAACCCACGACCAGTGCAACAGAGAGCAAACCGCCGATGGCCCACGTAAGTGGGATCAGGTAAGGGTGAAAGGGTGCGGTAAGAGCGCACCGCGCGGCTGGTAACAGTCCGTGGCACGGTAAACTCCACCCGGAGCAAGGCCAAATAGGGGTTCACAAGGTACGGCCCGTACTGAACCCGGGTAGGCTGCTTGAGCCAGTGAGCGATTGCTGGCCTAGATGAATGACTGTCCACGACAGAACCCGGCTTATCGGTCAGCTTCACTCTTTATAAAACCCCGCTTCGGCGGGGTTTTTGCTTTCAGGACAGATGGTCATGCCTTATGGCGTTGCGCCTGGTTTACCACGAATCTGGCGTTTATTTCCCATTCATCTAATCTTTATTTCGTTCTTATTAATATTCCTGACTTCTTTTATAAGAGGAAATGTCTCTCGGGATAATTCTTGTTTTGTGATGTGCAACACAAAACGCTACGCGATACGTTTTTACCGAGAATAATCACGCGTAATCGATCGCCATCACAAAATTAGTTGCTGACAAAATGCGCAAAACCAGTGTTAATGTAATGTTGCTAATGGTGATCATTTGTTTTAATTGGTTTAAATATTGATAAATGCAATGTTTCTTTACAAACAAACAAGGCAAAAAAATGTGATGCATGGCGTTATTTAAACACCATAAACGATAAAATATAATTATATTTGATAAATTACTTATTAAATTTAAGCGCCATTTTTACCGATAATTACTCTGTAATTGATTGAAATATAGCCTTTCGTGGTTCGAAGAAATAACAACAAAAATGATGTCGTTATAGCCATAAAAAATCGTTATCCCCCCATCTTTTTTTGATTAAAGTCAGGGTTAAGTGAGATCGATATTTTCTATCTATATGATTAATAAGAAATTATCAATTTAATAATAATCTTACAAAATGTAAGGGAAGGGGATTTGTGAGTGGTCGCACATATCCTCGTTTGCTTAATTTGGTAAACTTCCTGCTGTCAACAAAGTTATTAGAGCAGGACGATATGAATACTATTTCTCTCCCTAAAACACAGCACTTAGTGGTCTTTCAGGAAGTCATTAGAAGTGGTTCTATCGGTTCTGCTGCAAAAGAATTAGGTTTAACTCAACCGGCGGTCAGCAAAATCATTAATGATGTTGAGGCTTATTTTGGTATTGAGTTAGTGGTGCGTAAAAATACCGGCGTTACCTTGACTCAGGCAGGTCAGGTGATGCTCTCATGGTCTGAATCCATTACTCGTGAAATGAAAAACATGGTTGATGAGATGAACAGCATGACGAGTAACGCAGTGGTTGATGTGTCGTTTGGCTTTCCTTCACTGATCGCCTTCACCATCATGTCCGGCATGATTAAAAAATTTAAAGAGGTGTTTCCGAAGGCGCAGGTTTCCATGTACGAAGCGCAGCTCTCCTCGTTCTTACCCGCGCTTCGTGACGGGCGCCTCGACTTCGCTATCGGTACGCTGAGTGATGAGATGAAACTACAGGATCTCCATGTTGAGCCGCTCTTTGAGTCAGACTTTATACTGGTCGCCAGCAAGTCCCGAACATGCACCGGCATCACCTCGCTGAGCGCGTTGAAAAACGAACAGTGGGTGTTGCCACAAACGAATATGGGATACTACCGCGAACTTCTAACTACGTTACAAAATAATGGCATCAGCAGTGAAAACATCGTTAATACTGACTCCGTCGTCACCATTTATAATCTTGTTCTCAATGCTGATTTCTTAACAGTAATTCCCTGTGACATGACCACACCGTTTGGCTCAAACCAGTTTATTACTATCCCGGTACAAGAGACGTTACCCGTCGCGCGTTATGCCGCCGTGTGGTCGAAAAATTATCGAATTAAAAAAGCAGCATCTATTTTGGTGGAATTAGCCAAGGAATATTCATCATATAATTGTCGAAGACGAAGGCAATTAGTTGAAGTTGATTAAAGATTGAATTTGTTTTAACACGGACTCAACGCCATCTGTCTATATCTGACAATGGTTACGGCTATCTATTTACTTTAATACCCAGGTAAGAGGTTCTAATGCACATTACATACGATCTCCCAGTTGCAATTGAAGATATCCTCGAAGCGAAAAAAAGACTGGCGGGGAAAATATATAAAACGGGAATGCCTCGCTCTAACTATTTTAGTGAACGTTGCAAAGGGGAAATTTTCCTCAAGTTTGAAAACATGCAGCGTACCGGTTCATTTAAAATCCGTGGCGCTTTTAACAAGCTCAGTTCATTAACCGAAGCTGAAAGATGTAAAGGCGTGGTGGCTTGCTCTGCAGGGAACCATGCGCAAGGGGTTTCTCTCTCCTGCGCCATGCTCGGAATTGACGGCAAAGTGGTGATGCCGAAAGGCGCACCGAAGTCTAAAGTGGCGGCAACCTGCGATTATTCCGCGGAAGTTGTGCTGCACGGCGACAACTTCAACGACACCATCGCGAAGGTTAGCGAGATTGTGGAAACGGAAGGCCGTATCTTTATACCACCATATGATGACCCGAAAGTCATTGCCGGTCAGGGCACTATTGGTCTGGAAATTCTCGAAGATCTGTACGATGTCGATAACGTGATTGTGCCAATTGGCGGCGGCGGACTGATTGCAGGTATTGCAGTGGCAATTAAATCTATTAACCCGACCATTAAAATTATTGGCGTACAGTCTGAAAACGTTCACGGCATGGCGGCTTCTTTCCGCGCTGGAGAAATAACCACGCACCGAACGACCGGCACCCTGGCGGATGGTTGTGACGTCTCCCGCCCGGGTACTTTAACGTATGAAATCGTTCGTGAGTTGGTAGATGACATTGTCCTGGTCAGCGAAGATGAAATTCGCAACAGCATGGTGGCATTAATTCAGCGAAATAAAGTTGTGACTGAAGGTGCCGGTGCGCTGGCATGCGCAGCATTATTAAGCGGGAAATTAGATAGCTATATCCAGAACAGAAAAACAGTCAGCATTATTTCTGGCGGTAATATCGATCTTTCTCGTGTATCTCAAATTACTGGTTTAGTTGACGCTTAATATACTTCGTTGAGGATAGGATATGAGTACTACTGATAGCATTGTATCCAGCCAGACAAAGCAGTCGTCCTGGCGCAAATCGGACACCACCTGGACACTGGGTTTATTTGGTACAGCCATCGGCGCAGGGGTGCTGTTCTTCCCTATCCGCGCAGGTTTTGGCGGACTGATCCCCATTCTGATCATGCTGGTGTTAGCATACCCCATCGCTTTCTATTGCCACCGTGCGCTGGCACGCCTGTGTCTTTCCGGTTCTAACCCTTCCGGTAACATCACAGAAACGGTTGAAGAGCACTTTGGTAAAACAGGTGGCGTGGTAATCACGTTCCTCTACTTCTTTGCGATTTGTCCGCTGCTGTGGATTTATGGCGTCACCATTACCAACACCTTTATGACCTTCTGGGAAAACCAGCTGCAGATGCCCGCGCTGAACCGTGGCTTCGTGGCGCTGTTCCTGTTGCTGCTGATGGCATTCGTCATCTGGTTTGGTAAAGATCTGATGGTTAAAGTGATGAGCTACCTGGTATGGCCGTTCATTGCCAGCCTGGTGCTTATCTCTCTGTCACTGATTCCTTACTGGAACTCTGCGGTTATCGATCAGGTTGATATCAGCAATATCGCCCTGACTGGCCATGACGGCATCCTGGTTACCGTATGGCTGGGTATTTCCATCATGGTGTTCTCTTTCAACTTCTCGCCAATCGTTTCTTCCTTCGTCGTCTCTAAACGCGAAGAGTATGAGAAAGATTACGGTCGCGAATTCACCGAGCAGAAATGTTCTAAAATCATCTCCCGCGCCAGTATGCTGATGGTTGCGGTGGTAATGTTCTTCGCCTTTAGCTGTCTGTTCACGCTCTCTCCGGCAAACATGGCGGATGCGAAAGCGCAAAACATTCCAGTGCTGTCTTACCTGGCGAACCACTTCGCTTCACTGTCCGGTACGAAGTCTACCTTCGCCACGATTCTGGAATACGGTGCTTCAATCATCGCCCTGGTTGCTATCTTCAAATCTTTCTTCGGCCACTATCTGGGGACGCTGGAAGGTCTGAACGGTCTGGTGCTGAAGTTTGGTTACAAAGGCGATAAAACCAAAGTTTCCATGGGCAAGCTCAACACCATCAGCATGATCTTCATCATGGGTTCCACCTGGGTTGTGGCATATGCCAACCCGAACATCCTGGACCTGATTGAAGCAATGGGCGCGCCGATTATTGCCTCTCTGCTCTGCCTGCTGCCGATGTATGCCATCCGTAAAGCGCCATCACTGGCGAAATACCGTGGCCGTCTGGATAACGTGTTTGTTACCGTGATTGGTCTGCTGACCATCCTGAACATTGTCTACAAACTGTTTTAATCCTTAAGCTCAGGATGAGCGGAGTAGTGAAATGAATGAGTTTCCGGTAGTACTGGTTATTAACTGTGGTTCATCTTCCATTAAATTCTCAGTGCTCGATGCAGCAAACTGTGAAGTTTTAATGGCGGGAATTGCAGACGGTATTAACTCTGAAAATGCGTTCATAGCAATTAATGGAGGAGAGCCAGCTAAGCTGGCTCACCACAGCTACGAAGACGCATTAAAAGCGATTGCCGTTGAACTGGAAAAACGTAATTTAATGGACAGCGTGGCCTTAATTGGCCACCGCATTGCCCACGGCGGAAATATCTTTACCGAATCAGCAATTATTACTGAGGAAGTTATCGACAATATTCGCCGGGTATCGCCATTAGCACCGCTACATAATTATGCGAACCTGAGCGGGATTGAATCTGCTCAGCACCTTTTCCCTGGCGTGCAGCAGGTCGCGGTATTTGATACCAGCTTTCACCAGACGATGGCCCCAGAAGCCTATCTGTACGGTTTACCGTGGAAATATTTTGAGGAGTTAGGCGTTCGTCGTTACGGTTTCCACGGCACGTCGCATCGCTATGTTTCGCAACGGGCGCATGAACTTCTGGATCTGCAGAATGATGATTCTGGTCTGGTTGTGGCGCATCTGGGCAACGGCGCGTCTATCTGTGCGGTACGTAACGGGCAGAGCGTTGATACCTCGATGGGCATGACGCCGCTGGAAGGGCTGATGATGGGCACACGCAGCGGCGACGTAGATTTCGGCGCGATGGCGTGGATTGCCGCTGAAACCAACCAGACGCTCGGCGACCTTGAGCGCGTAGTGAATAAAGAGTCCGGGTTGCTGGGTATTTCCGGTCTGTCCTCTGACTTACGTACGTTAGAAAAAGCCTGGCACGAAGGGCATGAGCGCGCGCAGCTGGCGATTAAAACGTTTGTGCATCGTATTGCGCGTCATATCGCCGGACATGCCGCATCGCTGCATCGTCTTGATGGCATTATTTTCACCGGTGGAATCGGTGAGAACTCAGTATTAATTCGCCGTTTGGTTATCGAGCATCTGGCCGTTTTAGGTGTAAATATCGATAGCGAGATGAATAGTCTGCCAAATTCCCATGGCGAAAGAATTATCTCTAATAAGGATGCTCGTGTTATTTGTGCGGTTATTCCCACAAATGAAGAGAAAATGATTGCTCGTGATGCCATTGCGTTAGGCAAAATTAATATCCCAGTAGCATTTGCATAATTAATTTTCAGCAGAGAGATTATTTTTCATGAAGGTAAATATCGATACCAGCGATATGCTGTATGCCGAAGCCTGGAAAGGCTTTAAAGGTACGGACTGGAAAGAAGAAATTAATGTCCGTGATTTTATTCAGCACAACTACACGCCTTATGAAGGGGATGAATCTTTCCTCGCCGAAGCAACGCCAGCAACCACGGCGTTGTGGGAAAAAGTTATGGCGGGCATCCGTATTGAAAACTCGACCCATGCGCCGGTTGATTTCGATACCAATATTGCCACTACGATAACCGCGCATGACGCCGGTTATATTGAACAAGAACTGGAAAAAATCGTCGGTCTGCAAACGGATGCGCCGCTCAAGCGCGCCCTGCATCCGTTTGGCGGCATCAACATGATCAAAAGCTCTTTTGAGGCTTATGGTCGTGAGATGGACGCTAATTTTGAATACCTGTTTACTGACCTGCGTAAGACCCACAACCAGGGGGTATTCGATGCTTATTCCCCGGATATGCTGCGTTGCCGTAAATCCGGCGTACTGACCGGTCTGCCGGACGGCTATGGTCGTGGCCGTATCATCGGTGACTACCGTCGCGTCGCGCTGTACGGTATCCGCTATCTGGTGCGTGAGCGTGAACTGCAGTTTGCCGATCTTCAGTCGAATCTGGAGTGGGGGCAGAATCTTGAAGCCACGATTCGTCTGCGTGAAGAGCTGTCTGAACACCGTCGCGCTCTGCTGCAAATGCAGGAAATGGCGGCGAAGTATGGCTGCGATATCTCCCGTCCGGCGCGAAATGCGCAGGAAGCGGTACAGTGGGTGTACTTTGCTTACCTGGCTGCGGTGAAATCGCAGAACGGCGGCGCCATGTCGCTGGGCCGTACCGCATCGTTCCTCGACATCTACATTGAGCGCGACTTCAAAGCGGGAATTTTAAACGAACAGCAGGCGCAGGAACTGATCGATCACTTCATTATGAAGATCCGTATGGTGCGCTTCCTGCGTACGCCGGAATTCGACACCCTGTTCTCAGGCGACCCTATCTGGGCAACCGAAGTTATCGGCGGTATGGGGCTGGATGGCCGTACGCTGGTGACCAAAAACTCGTTCCGCTACCTGCATACGCTGCACACCATGGGGCCGGCGCCTGAGCCGAACCTGACGGTACTGTGGTCCGAGCAGCTACCGATTGCCTTCAAAAAATATGCCGCTCAGGTGTCCATCATCACCTCGTCTTTACAGTACGAAAACGATGATCTGATGCGTACTGACTTTAACAGCGATGACTATGCCATTGCCTGCTGTGTCAGCCCGATGGTTATCGGCAAGCAAATGCAGTTCTTTGGCGCGCGCGCCAACCTCGCCAAAACGTTGCTGTACGCAATCAACGGCGGTGTGGATGAGAAGCTGAAAATCCAGGTCGGGCCGAAAACGGCGCCGCTAATGGATGAAGTGCTGGATTACGACACGGTGATGGAGAGCCTGGACCACTTTATGGACTGGCTGGCCGTGCAGTACATCAGCGCGCTGAACATCATCCACTACATGCACGACAAGTACAGCTACGAAGCTTCGCTGATGGCGCTGCACGATCGTGATGTTTATCGCACGATGGCCTGTGGTATGGCGGGGCTGTCCGTAGCGGCGGATTCACTGTCGGCTATCAAATACGCCCGCGTGAAACCGATTCGTGATGAAAACGGTCTGGCGGTTGATTTTGAAATCGAAGGCGACTATCCGCAATACGGCAACAACGACGAGCGCGTAGACAGTATTGCCTGCGACCTGGTCGAACGCTTTATGAAGAAAATTAAGGTGTTGCCGACCTACCGTAATGCGGTGCCGACGCAGTCCATTCTGACCATCACCTCCAACGTGGTGTACGGCCAGAAAACCGGTAACACGCCGGATGGACGTCGCGCAGGTACGCCGTTTGCGCCAGGGGCAAACCCGATGCACGGCCGCGATCGCAAAGGTGCGGTGGCGTCGTTAACCTCGGTCGCCAAACTGCCGTTTACCTATGCCAAAGACGGTATTTCGTACACCTTCTCCATTGTGCCGGCTGCGCTGGGCAAAGAGGATAGCGTGCGTAAAACCAACCTGGTCGGGCTGCTGGATGGTTACTTCCACCATGAAGCGCATGTGGAAGGTGGGCAGCATCTGAACGTTAACGTTATGAACCGTGAAATGTTGATGGATGCCATTGAGCACCCGGAAAACTATCCGAACCTGACGATCCGCGTGTCTGGTTATGCGGTGCGCTTCAACGCGCTGACCCGCGAACAGCAGCAGGACGTTATTTCACGTACTTTCACCCAGGCGCTGTAACGCCGGAGGGGTTATGAGAAAAGTTATTGCAACCGAATGTGCGCCAGGGGCGATTGGACCTTACGTACAGGGTGTGGATCTGGGCAGTATGGTGTTGACCTCAGGTCAGATTCCGGTGTGTCCACAGACCGGTGAAGTGGCAGAGCACGTGGCCGATCAGGCGCGTCAAAGTCTGGAAAACGTGAAAGCGATCGTCGAGTCCGCTGGTTTGAAGGTGAGTGATATCGTCAAGACCACCGTTTTTGTTTCCGATCTGAACGACTTCGCCACCATTAACCAGGTGTACCAGCAGTTTTTTGATGAGCACAAGGCAATCTACCCTACGCGCAGCTGCGTACAGGTCGCCCGCTTACCAAAGGATGTGAAGCTGGAGATTGAAGCCATCGCCGTGCGTGGCGATACGCTGTAATCCCTTGCGGGGCGATCGCAGGATCGCCCCGATCCTTAATGAGTGTGAAACCTGGTCTTCACTGAACGGCAATCCGAGGGTGTGGATATGATTAGCGCATTCGATATTTTCAAGATTGGCATTGGACCTTCCAGCTCCCATACCGTGGGGCCAATGAACGCAGGTAAAAGCTTTATCGATCTGTTGGTCAGCAGCGGGGAACTCTTCAGGACCACGCATATCGTGGTCGATCTTTATGGATCGCTCTCTCTGACCGGCAAAGGTCATGCGACAGACGTCGCCATCATGATGGGACTGGCCGGTAACAGTCCGCAAAACGTTAATATAGATTCAATCGCTGGTTTTACTCAGGAAGTGGCCCGTACCGGACGTTTGCCGGTTGCTGAGGGCACGCATATTGTCGATTTCTCGCCAGACGAAAATATTCTCTTTCATAGCGAAACGCTGCCGCGCCATGAAAATGGTATGCGTATTACCGCATGGCACGGCAACGAGACACTGCTAAGTAAAACCTATTACTCCATCGGCGGTGGTTTTATCGTTGAAGAGGAGCAATTTGGTCAGGCGCATGACATTGAAACACCCGTGCCCTACAACTTTCATTCCGCCAGCGAACTGCTGAAGCTGTGCGAGCGCAACGGGTTGTCTGTTTCTGGCCTGATGATGCAAAACGAACTGGCAATGCGCAGCAAAGAGGAAATCGATGCTGGTTTTGCCGCCATCTGGGACGTCATGCACGCCGGGATTGAGCGCGGCATGAACACCGAAGGTGTCCTGCCGGGCCCGCTTAACGTCCCGCGTCGCGCCGTGGCGCTACGGCGACTGCTGGTTTCCAGCGACAACCTGTCCAGCGACCCGATGAACGTTATCGACTGGATCAACATGTTCGCGCTGGCCGTGAGCGAAGAAAATGCCGCCGGGTGTCGGGTTGTTACCGCGCCAACCAACGGCGCTTGCGGAATTATTCCCGCTGTATTGGCCTATTACGATAAATTCCGCCGCCCGGTGAATGCGAACTCGATTGCCCGATATTTGCTGGCGGCTGGGGCGATAGGTGCGCTGTATAAGATGAATGCCTCTATTTCTGGTGCCGAAGTGGGGTGTCAGGGAGAGATTGGCGTAGCCTGTTCCATGGCGGCAGCCGGGCTGACAGAGTTGCTTGGCGGTAGCCCTGCGCAGGTATGCATTGCGGCGGAAATCGCCATGGAGCATAACCTGGGGCTGACCTGCGACCCGGTAGCCGGACAGGTGCAAATACCGTGCATCGAACGCAACGCGATCAACGCGGTAAAAGCCGTTAACGCCGCGCGTATGGCGCTACGTCGGACGTCTGAGCCACGCGTTTCGCTCGATAAGGTGATCGAGACCATGTACGAAACGGGCAAAGATATGAATGACAAGTACCGTGAAACTTCGCGCGGTGGCCTGGCGATTAAAGTGGTTTGTACCTGAGATGAAAGGGTGCGTTGGTAGGCCGGATAAGGCGCAAGCGCCGCCATCCGGCAATGAATCCATCAATTTGGCATGATAGAAAAGGTGCACTTTAGTGTAATTTCGCTCAGTTAAGCATGTATGGAGAACATGTGATTCTTACTCAGGGTTCCGTTCACCTCAGCGCTGTCATTTTTCTGAAACGCAGTTACCCGTGAACGTGCAAGGGAGGCTCACCGCCGCCTCCCTTGCATCCCAGGCTCCCGGCGGGAAAATCGTCGCTGCGCGAGTTATTCGTCTTATGCCGTCTGCCTGTCGGGTCGGGGCCGAGCCTGCATCCCTGCAGGCCGTCCCCTCTGCCCGCATCCCTGCGGGCAGTCCCGGTCAGCCGTCAACGCCTCATCGATTTTCAGCCGGACCGGGGTCATCGCTTCAACGCTCTGACTTCCAGTTAAATCTGTTTTGCTGTTTTAACAAAAAACGCAGAAGGTGAGGTGTTAACTGATCAGCATTAGCACTTTAGCGCGCATTTTTTGTTGTGATCTGCTTCAAAAACAGAAATTTAATACATTTAATGGTATTAAAAGAGAAATTATTTCTTAACTTTTAGAAATTACAGGGGTTTGTTTGTGAAGTTTTTCTCTGATCCTGCGCGTATCATTTATTCATTACTCCAATAGCTCACCTGCATCTTATGTACTGCGTATCGCATTAAGCAGTACGAAAAAAATAAAAAACCTCTACCTACACATTGAGCGGGAAATTATGGAAACGGCAACGAATAGCAGCGTAATACTCGACGCATCTGCTCCGGCGCGTCGGGCGGGAATGACCGAAAGCGAATGGCGCGAAGCCATTAAATTCGACAGCACGGACACCGGCTGGGTCATTATGAGTATCGGTATGGCAATCGGCGCGGGGATTGTTTTTCTTCCCGTCCAGGTAGGGCTGATGGGGCTGTGGGTATTCTTACTCTCCTCCATTATTGGCTACCCTGCCATGTATCTGTTCCAGCGTCTGTTTATCAATACGCTGGCTGAATCTCCGGAATGTAAAGACTACCCGAGCGTGATCAGCGGCTACCTGGGTAAAAACTGGGGCATCCTGTTGGGGGCATTGTATTTTGTGATGCTGGTCATCTGGATGTTCGTCTATTCCACCGCCATCACTAACGACAGCGCCTCCTATCTGCACACGTTTGGCGTGACTGAAGGCTTACTGTCCGACAGCCCGTTCTATGGCCTGGTGCTGATTTGTATCCTGGTGGCCATCTCGTCACGCGGGGAAAAACTGCTGTTTAAAATCTCTACCGGTATGGTACTGACCAAGCTGCTGGTGGTAGCGGCGCTTGGCGTGTCGATGGTAGGGATGTGGCATTTATATAACGTAGGTTCGCTGCCGCCGATGGCGCTGCTGATCAAAAACGCGATTATCACGCTGCCGTTTACGCTGACCTCGATTCTGTTTATTCAGACTCTAAGCCCAATGGTTATCTCATATCGTTCTCGCGAAAAATCCATTGAGGTGGCGCGTCATAAAGCGCTGCGCGCTATGAACATCGCGTTTGGTATTCTGTTCGTTACGGTCTTTTTCTACGCCGTTTCCTTCACGCTGGCGATGGGTCATGACGAAGCGGTTAAAGCCTATGAGCAGAACATTTCCGCTCTGGCGATTGCCGCGCAGTTTATCAGCGGCGATGGCGCTGGCTGGGTGAAAATCGTCAGCGTTATCCTGAACATCTTTGCCGTAATGACCGCCTTCTTCGGCGTCTATTTAGGCTTCCGTGAAGCCACTCAGGGGATCGTGATGAACGTGCTGCGCCGTAAAATGCCAGCCGAGAAAATCAATGAAACCCTGGTGCAGCGCGGCATTATGGTTTTCGCCATCTTACTGGCCTGGAGCGCAATTGTGCTCAATGCGCCGGTACTGAGCTTCACCTCTATTTGTAGCCCAATCTTCGGCATGGTGGGTTGTCTGATCCCGGCGTGGCTGGTCTACAAAGTTCCAGCACTGCACAAATACAAAGGCGCCTCTCTGTATCTGATTATTATCACGGGCCTGCTGCTGTGCGTTTCTCCGTTCCTGGCATTTTCCTGAGTTATCTGAGCAAAGGTTGTTGTTATGTTTGAGACTACATTGAATCCATTATGGGATAGTTTTATTCGCGCAGTGCAGGAAGAAGTGAAGCCCGCGCTGGGCTGCACGGAACCTATCTCTCTGGCTCTGGCGGCGGCCGTCGCCTCCTCTGAGCTGGAAGGCGCGGTTGAACGCATTGATGCGTGGGTCTCGCCAAACCTGATGAAAAATGGCCTGGGAGTGACCGTTCCGGGGACTGGCATGGTGGGGTTACCGATTGCCGCCGCGCTGGGCGCGATCGGCGGTAACGCCAAAGCCGGGCTGGAAGTGCTGAAAGACGCTTCGGCTGAGGCGGTGGCGCAGGCCAAAGCGATGCTGAGCGCCGGGAAGGTTACGGTGATGCTGCAGGAGCCTTGCGAAGATATTCTCTTTTCCCGCGCGAAAGTGTACAGCGCTGAAGGATGGGCGTGCGTGACCATTGTTGGCGGCCATACCAACGTTGTGCGCATTGAAACCAACAAAGGCGTGGTGTTCGCCACAGAAGAGAGCACTCAGGAAGAGGAGCAGGAATCACCGCTGGCGGTCCTGTCTCACACCTCGCTGGAAGAGATTCTGGCGTTTGTGAATGCGGTGCCGTTTGCGTCAATCCGCTTTATTCTCGATGCGGCAAAACTGAACGGGGCGCTGTCTCAGGAAGGGCTGCGCGGCAACTGGGGCCTGCACATCGGGACTACGCTTGAGAAGCAGTGCGCGCGTGGCCTGCTGGCAAACGATCTGTCTACTGCTATTCTGATCCGTACCAGTGCGGCATCGGATGCGCGAATGGGGGGGGCGACGCTACCGGCGATGAGCAATTCCGGCTCCGGTAATCAAGGTATTACCGCCACCGTTCCGGTGATGGTAGTTGCTGAGCACTTTGGCGCGGATGAGGAAAAACTGGCGCGTGCGCTGATGCTGTCTCACCTGAGCGCAATCTATATCCATCATCAGCTTCCACGTTTGTCCGCGCTATGCGCGGCAACCACGGCGGCGATGGGCGCTGCGGCGGGTATGGCATGGATTGTCGATGGGCGCTACAACACCATCGCGATGGCGATCAGCAGCATGATTGGCGACGTGAGCGGAATGATTTGCGATGGCGCCTCAAACAGCTGCGCGATGAAAGTTTCAACCAGCGCATCTGCGGCGTGGAAAGCGGTGCTGATGGCACTGGACGATACTGCCGTAACGGGTAACGAAGGGATTGTGGCGCATAACGTGGAGCAATCTATCACTAACCTGTGCGCGCTGGCGTGTCGTTCAATGCAGGAAACCGACAAGCAGATCATTGAGATCATGGCCAGTAAAGCGCATTAATCTGTAGGCCGGGTAAGGCGCAGCCGCCACCCGGCATCACTCTTAGCCGCCTTTCAGGCGGCTTCTTCATCTTCGAGCCGTAGCTCGGCATCGGCCACAATCGCTTCCAGTTCTGTCAGCATTTCTTCATAACCGAAAGTCGCCGTATCCTGTTTTTGCGGCTCAGCCTGCGGCTGGCGTTTTTTTGTTTTTTTCTTGCTCAATAGCCGTACTCCATTGTTTTCCATGACTATACGGGCAAATCTATCAGCAAAGCACGCAGCGGGGTATCGGCGACTAACGTTATGTTAGTCTCGTCACGAATAAATGCGCCATCGCCGCAGGTGAGGGCTTCTTTTTCGGCGCCAGCCGTCACCGCATGGAATCTGCCGTGGATCGACTGCAGATAAGCGCGAGGCCCATGTAACTGAAAACTGAGCGATTCGCCTTGTTGCAGCTCAACATGATGCACCCAAACCTGTTGGCGCAGATGCAGGCTGCCTTGCTCACCGTCCGGCGAGGCCAGCAGCTGATGCTTACCGGCACTCAGCGTGGCTTTCTGCACGCAGGCATTTTCGCGCTGCGGGCAGGCATCCAGCCAGAGCTGCATTCTGGTTAACGGCTTATCTTTACTGATATTGTGTTCGCTATAGCTGATCCCGGGTTGTGTCGCGAGCAATAGCACTTCTCCTGCTTTGGCCTGGATATGGTTGCCTTCGCTGTCGCGGTACTCAGCTTCCCCTTCGAGGATCAGGTTGACGATATCCACTTTCGGATAGGTACGTGGCTGGAAAGAGGCCCCCGGTGCCAGAACTTCCTGGTTCAGAACACGCAGCGAGGCATAACCCAGCAGTTTAGGATCAAAATAGTGTCCAAAGGAGAAGGTATAACGGGCCTGCAGCCAGCCGTAGTCTGCCTGTCCGCATTGTTTGGCTGTACGGGTAGTAATCATAGTTCTTGACCTCTCTTTACTTCCTTTTATGTTAAATGGCTAGACGCTGCATTGTTAGCCAGATATTCTGCCCGGTATGTTCAAATTTCCTGAATGAGAACGAGATGGCCAAAGAAAGGGCTTTAACGCTTGAAGCGTTACGCGTCATGGACGCAATAGACAGACGCGGTAGCTTTGCCGCCGCGGCAGATGAACTGGGGCGGGTTCCTTCAGCCCTCAGCTATACCATGCAGAAGCTGGAGGAAGAGCTGGACGTCGTGTTGTTTGACCGTTCAGGTCACCGCACAAAATTCACCAACGTCGGGCGTATGTTGCTGGAGCGTGGACGCGTCCTGCTGGAAGCTGCGGATAAGCTGACTACCGATGCCGAAGCGCTGGCGCGTGGGTGGGAAACGCATCTGACCATCGTGACCGAAGCGTTGGTGCCGACGGCGGCGTTTTTCCCGCTGATCGACAGGCTTGCCGGGAAGGCCAATACCCAGCTTTCCGTTATCACCGAAGTTCTGGCCGGGGCGTGGGAGCGTCTGGAGCAAGGGCGAGCGGATATTGTGATTGCGCCGGATATGCATTTTCGCTCATCTTCAGAAATCAACTCGCGCAAGCTGTACTCGCTGATGAATGTGTATGTAGCGGCACCGGATCATCCTATCCATCAGGAGCCGGAACCGTTATCAGAAGTCACCCGCGTGAAATACCGTGGTATCGCGGTGGCGGATACCGCGCGTGAACGTCCGGTGTTGACCGTACAATTGCTGGATAAACAACCTCGTCTGACGGTGAGTTCGATAGAAGATAAACGTCAGGCGCTGTTAGCCGGACTGGGCGTGGCGACGATGCCGTACCCGCTGGTGGAAGAGGATATTGCGGCTGGTCGGTTGCGGGTAGTAAGCCCAGAGTCGACAAGTGAAATTGATATCATTATGGCCTGGCGGCGAGACAGTATGGGCGAGGCGAAATCCTGGTGTCTGCGGGAAATCCCGAAACTGTTTGCGGGAAAATAGCCGGACTGTTACGCCGGATACGGTGCAATTGCACCTTATCCGGCCTGGAAGACGGAGTATGTTGCAGGCCTGATAAGCGTAGCGCCATCAGGCATCTACATGTGCTACGTCAGGATAACTGTTTGGGATCGGGCCCGAAGCGGTTGCTCCCCTGAGTCCCGTTTTGGCAGTTGAAAATGATGATAATCAACCAGCCAACGATCGGGATCAGCAGCACCAGCAGCCACCAGGCTGAACGATCGGTGTCATGCAAACGCCGGAACTGTACCGCCCACCAGGGGATAAACACCAGAACCCCATAAATCGTCGTTAAGATGCCTTCCCCTCCGGCGCGTTCCCAGCCAAGCATTCTGTCCAGGATACCCAGCACGAACGTGAAGATGATGTTGACCAGCACAAACATCCAGTATTCTTTACGACGCGCGCGACCACCAAAACCAAAGTAATTCTTTAATACGTTTAAATACCAATCCATTTTTGCCTCGTTCTGCATTCAATTACTTGTTTTTAAAGCAATCAAATTAAGAATAGCTGTGAATGAAATGATGGTAAATGTTTGATGTGTTAATTATTTGGCCCGCTGATGGGTAATACTTATCAGTGAACGCCTTAGTTTCAGAAACTATCGCCAGTGTGGTAGACGTTATGAATATGCGCTCTCAGAGAAAGGGTTCCGTTCACCTTATGTTCATCGTTTCTCTGAGACATCGATTCCTGTGAACGTGTAAAGGGCGTTCTCCGCCACGCCCTTTACAATCCCGGCTCCCGGCACGGAAAATTGCCACTTCGTGGTTCCCTCCGCTTATTCCTTCAGGCTTTCGGGCCGGGCGCGATGAAGCGTCCTTGCAAAGCGCGCCCTGAACCCGCATCCCTGCGGGTTCTCCCGGCCTTACGGAAACACGTCGGCAATTTTCAGCCGGACCAGCCACACCTGACCATCTGTATTTTTATTTGAATATATCTGAACAGCAAAACAGATTTTACTGGAAGTCAGAGCGTTGAAGCGATGACCCATGTCCGGCTGAAAATCGATGAGGCGTTGACGGCTGACCGGGTCTGCCCGCAGGGATGCGGGCAGAGGGGATGGCCTGCAGGGATGCAGGCTCGGCCCCGACCCGACAGGCAGACGGCATAAGACGAATGAATCGCGCAGCGACGATTTTCCCGCCGGGAGCCTGGGTTGCAAGGGAGGCGGCGGTGAGCCTCCCTTGCACGTTCACGGGTAACGGCGTTTCAAAGAAATGACACCGCTGAGGTGAACGGAACCCTGAGCAAAAATCACATGTTCGCCATACATGCTTAACTAATCGGTATTCCCCAAAGGGGCCAGTGTAAATTACGCGAAACGCTCGTCACGCCCGTGGGGTTCGTTAAGGTCCTGCCACGGCCCAACAGAAATAATACCAGTCGGGTTAATGGTTTTATGGCTACGGAAGTAGTGATTACGGATGTGATCGAAATTGACGGTTTCCGCAATGCCCGGTATCTGGTAGATATCGCGCAGGAAACCGTACAGGTTCAGATAGTCGCTAATCCGGTATTTGTCGCACTTGAAATGGGTCACATACACGGGATCAAAACGTACCAGCGTGGTCCACAGGCGAATATCTGCTTCTGTTAACTGGTTGCCGGTCAGATAGCGATGCTGCCCCAGAATTTGCTCCAGACGCGCCAGAGATTGGAAGACTTTTTCCACGGCGTCGTCGTACGCTTCCTGGCTGGTGGCAAATCCGGCTTTGTACACACCGTTATTGACGTTGTCATAAATCCAGCCATTCAGCTCGTCGATTTGACTTTGCAGGGCTGACGGGTAGTAATCCCCGGCTTTTGCGCCCAAAGCATCAAAAGCGGTGTTAAACATGCGGATGATCTCCGCAGATTCGTTGCTGACAATGGTGTGATTTTTTTTATCCCACAACACCGGGACGGTTACCCGACCGCTGTAATGCGGATCGGCGTGCAGATAGAGCTGGTAAAGAAACTCGTGTTGATACAGCGTATCGCCGGTTGCAGCCGGGAAGGTATCATCAAAGGTCCAGCCGTTTTCCAGCATCAGCGGATGCACAACGGAAACGGAAATAAACGGTTCCAGCCCTTTGAGCTTACGCAAAATCAGCGTACGGTGCGCCCACGGACAGGCCAGAGAAACGTAGAGATGATAGCGGTCTTTTTCGGCAGCGAATCCCCCTTCGCCCGTTGGACCCGGTGCGCCATCCGCGGTGAGCCAGTTGCGGTAAGCCGATGCTGAACGTTGAAATTTTCCCCCGGTTGATTTGGTGTCATACCAGGTGTCATGCCATACGCCGTCAATCAGTTGTCCCATTTTATCGCCTCCTCAGATAGCAAAAGCGAGGAGATGTCTCCTCGCTTTTTCATATGTTCAGTATAGTTCGCTTACCACTTTTTATTCAGTACACGGTCGATGCTGAATGCGCCCGGACCGGTGATAGCCAGCAGCAGGAAACCGCCTGCGATGGTCAGGTTTTTCATGAACATCAGAGAGTTCACGCCTTCCGCAAAGTTGCTGTGGAAGATGAACGCTGTCAGCAGCGTGAAGCCTGCGGTGAACAGCGCGGTAGTACGGGTCAGGAAGCCGAACAGGATTGCCAGACCACCGCCAAACTCAAGCAGGATGACCAGCGGTAACATAAAACCAGGCACGCCCATGGCTTCCATATACTGTTGGGTACCCGCATATCCGGTGATTTTTCCCCAGCCTGCGGAAATAAACAGGATTGGCATCAGAATGCGCGCTACCAGTACACCAACATCTTCTAATTTCTTCATCATTCACTCCAGGAAACCACTCAGGCGGCTTATTGTGTTTTGTGTGCAACGACGCTGCAGAGCGCGTCGTTGCTGTCGATGGAGAGAATCATAAACGTGCTTAATGACAATTGTTAGCAAGGAAAACTGTCAAATTTTTTCAAAAATTTTGAGGTTAGGGAGTGGAGGGGTTAGCCGCGTAGTTGCTGCTGTCTGATGGTCGCTTTAACCAGACGCCAGATGCTCCAGACGCTAAAACCGCGCTTAGCCCAGCGTACCAGCAGATTAGGGTTACGAATGGTACGAACTGCCATGATACTGCTACCCACTAACACCCAGCCACGTAGGTTCAACAGTGTTTTCCAACCACGATCGTAGACTTCGGTGGCCTCCAGCCAGTCGCGGCGAGTAGCAGACAGATCCAGCCGTTGCTGCTGGATCTGTCCAAGCAGTTGCGCCTTACGTTGTTGACGTTCGACTTTACTGCTCATTATGCATCATCCTCCAGGGCCTGCCTGTCGTTTGCGAGTTCGTGGCGCGTATGGCGTAGCAGCGTTGTTTTGCGAGCTTTACGCAGAGTCCATATCCCGCCAATAAGCGCCATAACCAACAGCACAACGGTGGTGGCAATCATTGCGTTCAGGCGATATTGCGGATCAATGGCCCAGATGATAAGCACCATCAGGCTCATCAGCCCAAACGCCGCGAACAGCATGGTCAGCCCAAGCATCAGCAGGATCTGGATGAGATTTGATTTTTCCTCTTCCAGTTCCACGACGGCCAGCCGCAACCGCGTTTCTACGATCTCAACGAGAATCGTCAGGATCCGCTGTCCAATACCCAGTACGCTTTTGCCTGGACCTTGTGCGTGTTGAGAGTCAGCCATTGTTAACGGCGCGACAGCAGTACACCAAGCACCACACCGACTGCAGCGCCAATCCCGACGCCAGTCCATGGGTTTTCGCGTACATAGTTATCGGCTTTGGCCGCGGCTTCACGGGTCTGTTTGGCAATCACATCGCTGGTTTCACTCAGACGATGACGGCTCTCCCGCAGGGCGTGTTCGGCTTTGCTGCGAATTTTACTCATCTCTTCCTTCGACTTATCGCCAGAGGAGCTAAGTACTTCTTCAAGCGTATCCGCAAGAGATTTCAGCTCAGCGCGCAGGTTGTCCGTAGCATTATCTTTCGACATAGTTTTCTCCAGTTGAGTGGGTCGTTACCGTACTTAGTAATCGCGTGATTCGAGTTCTTTCAGCTCATTCTGAGCTTCGGCAAGCTTACGTTCGCGTTTGGCAATTTTATCCGCATCGCCTTTTTGCTTCGCCTCGGCTAAATCATCTTGACGCTCGGCTATCTCATCTTTCTGCTCTGCGATTTTTTTCTGATGGTCGGCGCGCAGTTTGCTGTCAGTACAGTTGGCCCGAACCTCACTAAGTGCTTTGTTCAGACCATTGATGCGGTTCTGATTGTTGTGCTTTTCGGCATAGCTAATCTCCCGCTGAATATCCTGTTCTTTTTCCTGACAGAGGGTGGTGGCGTAACTGCCGGCACTGAGAGCGAAAAGGCTAATAGCCAAAGCGATGCGGTATTTCATTCTTGAACCTTCCATTGTGATTCGACGTTGTGGCTTGCGGTCGATGCTCCAGATTAATAAAACGTTGGGCCATAATCCCAGTTTATTAATCATAGGCGCTAAACGGTGAAATCACCAAAGTGAGTGATCTAATTCAGATTCCTGGAGATTAACCAAAACGGTGCGGGGTATCACGTAAGCGGGATAACCACTGCACCGCCTGATTATCATCATCCTGCTGAGCGATGACGAAACCATGTGGCAACGTACGGTCCAGCACCACTTTGGCGGCTGCGCTCTGCGCGCTGGAATCAAAAGTGATCAGCAGCGCGTCATTTTGCGGGGTAATGCTTTTAAAGCGGATGCCGTTGGCATCCAGGTGATGCCAGATAGAGAAGCCATCAGGCATGCTGGCTCCCTGGTTTATGGCGCGAATGGCCAGCGTTGACTCCTGCTGGCGAATAACCGACCAGGTCAGGAGCAGCGCGCCGATAAACAGCATAAAGGTGGTGGTCCAGGCAAGTCGTCGGAGCGTTATGCATGATTTCAGCATAATTTATCCTCGGTTCCCGTATTTCTTTTTCCACAGCACAACCAGTGAACCCGCCAGACCAAACACCAGTAACACCACAGGAAGCAGCATCAGGCAAGACATGAGCTGATCTTCATACTTAAGAAATACCGGCGTTTTGCCCAGCAGATAGCCAAGCGTTGTGAGAATCAGGACCCAAAGCAATCCGCTCATCCAGTTAAAGAACTGAAAGCGCGCATTATTCAGGCCGGATAACCCTGCAATGGTCGGCAGTAATGTTCTGACAAACGCAATGAAGCGTCCAACCAGCAGCGCAGACAAGCCATGCTTATGAAAAAGATGATGCGCGCGCTGATGGTAATGCGCAGGAAGGTGCGACAACCAGTTTTGCACGGTGCGGGTGTTTCCCAGCCATCGCCCCTGGATATAACTAAGCCAACAGCCGAGGCTGGCCGCGGTGGTGAGTAGCAGTACCGTTTGCGGAAAACCCATTGCGCCTTTGGCAATAAGCACGCCGACCAGTACCAGCAAACTGTCGCCGGGTAAAAACGCTGCTGGCAGCAGTCCATTTTCCAGAAACAAAATGGTAAATAGTACAAAATAGAGCATGCCAATCATGGAAGGATTGGCCAGAGTTTCAAAATCCTGAGCCCATAAAGCATTCAGTAATTGAGTCAGTAGTTCCATTCAATATTCCTGGAGAATCGGTTATCGTCATGCCGGTTTTTCTGGATTTTGTAACACCGCGATTTTATTGATGTTTTTTGCAAGGTGCGCGGTCTGATACAAATTCACGGCCTGAACTGTTCCCTGTGAAGTTGTGAAGTTAGCAAGCTCTTAAACACAAAAATTCAAATAGCATCTAATTGTAACAAAGGTCAACGTTGTCCGTTATAGAAATTACGGTTGCTGAACTCTGATTTTGCTTATCGCATTAGAGGGAGGCGAGAGGATTTACACAGGCTGACATTTTATACCTAATGCTTACCAAGCATCAGGTACAGGCGCTTCGTCACGCCTGTATCGATAAGATTGATTATTTTGCGCCGTTAGCGGCCGTATCGAGATGAACGACCGGATTTTCAGTAAAAAGGTAACGGTCCGCGTTGAACTCAAAATCATCGCTGGTTTCGTTAAACAGCATCTGCTTCGTGTTCTCCAGATGCTGCCACATCGCCAGTTTAGCGGCATGGGGATCTTTGCGAATCAGCGCCCGCAGGATCTGATCATGGTCGTCGCACCAGTTATCTACCGTACGCGAGTCGATGTGGTCGTGCAGTTTTTTCCAGTAAGGGTTGTGAATACGCTGAGTCCACATTTTTTCCACGATGGCGGCCAGGGCGGAGTTCTGCGTGGCCAGCGCGACCTGCACATGGAACTGGAGATCCCATTCGGAGTCACGAAAGCTTTTTTCATTACGCGACTTCTCCTGAATTTCCATCAGTTTCATGATGTCCTGTTTGGTCACCTGAGTGGCGGCAAACTCGGCAATGTTGCTTTCAATGAGCTGTCGAGCCTGAAGCAGCTCAAAAGGACCGTAACTGGCGAATTCCAGACCTTCGTCGGGAGCAACATAATGTTTGGGTTGGTTAGAGATGACGTGGATCCCCGATCCTTTACGCACCTCAACATAGCCCTCAACTTCCAGCATGATAATCGCTTCACGAACCACGGTACGGCTGACATT
Source organism: Citrobacter sp. C5_2 (assembly GCF_014596845.2). Classification (NCBI taxonomy): domain Bacteria; kingdom Pseudomonadati; phylum Pseudomonadota; class Gammaproteobacteria; order Enterobacterales; family Enterobacteriaceae; genus Citrobacter; species Citrobacter sp. C5_2. The sequence continues at coordinate 671,050 of NZ_CP115032.1, forward strand.
TTTTTCATCGGCGATAAAGCGCTCGGCGGGAAGTTTGTCACCCACCAGATAGACGCCCTGCTCAATGCGTTCTTTAAGATCAGCGGCAAGTTGTTGGTATAAACGGCGTGGTTCAGTGATTTCCATATGCGCTCCAGGCATGATACGGCAGACTATATTTGTTATACCACTTTTGCGATTACGCCTCCACTCGCGAGGACAAAAAAGCCGCCAGATAGCTGGCGGCTTAGCATTATATAACCTTGCTGTATCGCATCTGGTTAACTTTGCGTCGCGGGATCACCCGTCTGTGGACCTGAATCTATCTCGCTGGCTGATTTGTTCTGTAGTACCGTCCAGATGACCAACGCGCCAAGCAGGTCGAATACCGCCAGCACGGCGAACAGCGGGCTAAAGCCGATGGTGTCGGCCAGCGCGCCAACGACCAGAGCAAACAGCGTACTGGCAAGCCAGGCGGACATACCGGTCAGACCGTTCGCGGTTGCCACTTCATTACGACCAAATACGTCAGAAGAGAGCGTAATCAGCGCACCGGACAGCGCCTGGTGAGCAAAGCCGCCGATGCACAGCAGGGCGATAGCGATATACGGGCTGGTGAACAGACCAATCATGCCAGGGCCAATCATCAGCAGCGCGCCCATGGTGACCACCATTTTACGGGACACGATCAGGTTCACGCCGAACCAACGCTGGAACAGCGGTGGCAGGTAACCCCCAACGATACAGCCCAGGTCAGCAAACAGCATCGGCATCCAGGCAAACATGGCGATTTCTTTCAGGTTAAAGCCGTAGACTTTGAACATGAACAGCGGGATCCAGGCGTTGAATGTCCCCCACGCCGGTTCTGCCAGGAAACGCGGCAGCGCGATGCCCCAGAACTGGCGGTTACGCAGGATCTGGCCGAGCGACATTTTCTTCGAGGTCGTGTTTTTATGCTGTGATTCCTGGCCGTTCAGAATGTAATCACGTTCTTCATCAGACAGTTTTTTCTGGTCGCGTGGATGTTTGTAGAACACCAGCCAGGACATCGCCCAGATGAAGCTCAGGGCGCCGGAAATAATGAATGCCATCTGCCAGCTGTGCATGACGATAGCCCAGACCACCAACGGCGGTGCAATCATCGCGCCGATAGAAGAACCAACGTTGAAATAACCCACGGCGATGGAACGTTCTTTTGCCGGAAACCATTCTGAACTGGCTTTCAGGCCAGCTGGGATCATTGCGGCTTCAGCTGCACCTACCGCGCCTCGCGCCAGCGCCAGTCCGCCCCAGCTGCCAGCCAGTGCGGTCGCGCCACAGAAGACGGCCCACAGAACGGCGAACATCGCGTAACCGATTTTTGTGCCGAGTACATCAAGCACGTAACCTGCCACGGGTTGCATTACGGTGTAAGCAGCAGAATACGCTGCGATGATATAGGAATACTGTTGAGTGGAGATGTGTAACTCTTCCATCAGAGTCGGCGCAGCTGCCGCCACAGTGTTACGTGTGAGGTAACCCAACACGGTGCCAAGCGTCACCAGTGCGATCATGTACCAACGTAACCCTTTAATTTTACGCATGTAAAACCTCATCGTTTTGTTATGTCCGCCAACGAGCGGTCATCTTCCAGTTCAGGGCGGAGGATGTTCTTTTACGAGGGGGGAACCGAAAAAAAAGCCGGTACTCCCCGAACGTTGCCATGTCAATAGTTGTGCTAATTCGGTTTCCGTACCGGTCAATCCGATGTTGATACATCGGTAATTTGCATTCCGTCGGCTTATGTATCGCGACGGCCAAAAGATAACTTGTCATACAACTTTAAAAGGTGAGTGCCATCACAAAAGTGTGAATCTTCGTGTGGTCATTATTTCGATTCAGCAAAGCCAGTACTGGCGCGGCCTGAGGCATGATTTACCTCTTTGAGAGTAATTTTTTTGTCATCATTTGTTGATCTAACTCACGAAAATATCTTCGGGGTGTGGAAATTGGTGTGATAACTTTGTCAACATCAAAACATAAGCAATCTGACGCACTCGTTGAGAGGAAGACGATAATGACTCCGTTTATGACTGAAGATTTCCTGCTGGATACCGAATTTGCCCGCCGTCTGTATCATGATTACGCCAAAGACCAGCCGATCTTCGATTACCACTGCCATTTACCACCGCAACAAATCGCTGAAAACTACCGTTTTAATAACCTGTATGACATCTGGCTGAAGGGTGACCACTATAAGTGGCGTGCGATGCGTACCAACGGCGTCGCTGAGCGCCTGTGTACCGGCGATGCCTCCGATCGTGAGAAGTTTGATGCCTGGGCCGCTACGGTTCCGCACACTATCGGTAACCCGCTGTACCACTGGACCCACCTCGAGTTACGTCGCCCGTTTGGTATTACAGGTAAGCTGCTGTCTCCGGCAACGGCTGACGAAATTTGGAACCAGTGCAACGAACTGCTGGCGCAGGATCAATTCTCCGCGCGTGGCATCATGCAGCAGATGAACGTGAAAATGGTCGGCACCACCGATGACCCGATCGATTCTCTGGAGCATCACGCCGCCGTTGTCAAAGACGGAAGTTTTGATGTGAAAGTGCTGCCGAGCTGGCGGCCGGATAAAGCCTTCAACATCGAACTGGCGACCTTTAACGATTACATGGCTAAGCTCGGTGAAGTCTCTGACACCGATATCCGTCGTTTCGCCGACCTGCAGACCGCGCTGACCAAACGTCTGGACCACTTCGCCGCTCACGGCTGTAAAGTGTCTGACCACGCGCTGGACGTTGTCCTTTTCGCGGAATCTAACGAAACGGAGCTGGATAGCATCCTGGCTCGTCGTCTGGCCGGTGAAACCCTGAGCGAGCATGAAGTCGCCCAGTTCAAAACCGCTGTGCTGGTGTTCCTCGGTGCAGAATACGCACGTCGCGAATGGGTACAGCAGTACCACATCGGCGCGCTGCGTAATAACAACCTGCGTCAGTTCAAACTGCTGGGCGCGGACGTCGGCTTCGACTCCATCAATGACCGTCCGATGGCGGAAGAACTGTCCAAACTGCTGAGTAAGCAGAACGAACAGAACCTGCTGCCGAAAACCATTCTGTACTGCCTGAACCCGCGTGATAACGAAGTGCTGGGCACAATGATCGGTAACTTCCAGGGCGAAGGCATGCCGGGCAAAATGCAGTTCGGTTCCGGCTGGTGGTTCAACGATCAGAAAGACGGGATGGAACGTCAGATGACACAGCTGGCGCAACTGGGCCTGCTGAGCCGCTTCGTCGGTATGCTGACCGACAGCCGTAGCTTCCTGTCTTACACCCGTCACGAATACTTCCGTCGTATTCTGTGCCAGATGATCGGGCGTTGGGTTACTGCGGGCGAAGCCCCAGCCGACATCCAACTGCTGGGTGAAATGGTGAAAAACATTTGCTTCAACAATGCGCGCGATTATTTCGCCATTGAACTGAACTAAGGTCCGGGGTTGATATGCAATACATCAAGATCCATACGCTGGATAACGTTGCGGTAGCGCTCGCTGATTTGGCTGAAGGAACCGACGTGACCGTTGACGGGCAGGCGGTAACCCTGCGCCAGGCGGTCTCTCGTGGTCATAAATTCGCACTCTGCGAGATCGCACAGGGTGAGAACGTCATGAAATATGGCCTGCCGATCGGCCATGCTTTGGTGGATATCGCGGCGGGCGAGCATATTCATGCTCATAACACGCGTACCAATCTGAGCGATCTGGATGAATATAGCTATCAACCCGACTTTCAGGAACCTGAAGCGCAACCAGCGGATCGTGATGTACAGATCTACCGTCGTGCCAACGGCGATGTTGGCGTGCGTAACGAACTGTGGATCCTGCCGACAGTAGGCTGCGTCAACGCCATGGCCCGTCAGATGCAGAATCGCTTCCTGAAAGAGACCAACGATGCTGAAGGTATCGACGGCGTGCATCTCTTCAGCCACACCTACGGCTGTTCACAACTGGGTGACGACCATATCAACACCCGCACCATGCTGCAAAACATGGTGCGCCACCCGAACGCGGGCGCAGTGCTGGTGGTCGGCCTCGGCTGTGAAAACAACCAGGTTGACGCTTTTCGCGAAACCTTAGGCGAGTATGATCCCGATCGCGTTCACTTTATGGTCTGTCAACACCAGGAAGACGAAGTGGAAGCGGGGATTGAACATCTTCACCAGTTGTACAACGTGATGCGTAACGATAAGCGTGAACCCGGTAAGCTGGGCGAGTTGAAGTTTGGTCTGGAATGCGGCGGCTCTGACGGTCTGTCCGGCATTACCGCCAACCCGATGTTGGGCCGTTTCTCCGACTACGTGATTGCCAACGGCGGCACCACCGTGCTGACCGAAGTACCGGAAATGTTCGGCGCCGAGCAGTTGTTGATGGACCACTGCCGTGACGAAGAAACGTTCGGCAAACTGGTCACCATGGTGAATGACTTCAAGCAGTACTTCATTGCTCACGACCAGCCGATCTACGAGAACCCATCACCGGGTAACAAAGCGGGCGGTATTACCACCCTGGAAGATAAATCGCTGGGCTGTACCCAGAAAGCGGGTTCCAGCCAGGTGGTGGACGTATTGCGCTACGGCGAACGTCTGAAAACGCACGGCCTGAACCTGCTGAGCGCACCGGGTAACGACGCAGTTGCCACCAGTGCACTGGCGGGCGCGGGCTGTCATATGGTGTTGTTCAGTACCGGTCGCGGTACGCCGTACGGTGGATTTGTGCCGACGGTGAAAATTGCTACCAACAGCGAGCTGGCAGCGAAGAAAAAGCACTGGATCGATTTTGACGCCGGACAACTGATCCACGGCAAAGCGATGCCGCAGGTACTGGAAGAATTTGTCGATACCATCGTCGATATTGCCAACGGTAAGCAAACCTGCAACGAGCGAAACGATTTTAGAGAACTGGCTATCTTTAAAAGCGGTGTAACCCTTTGATTGTAAATATGTAGGCCTGATAAGCGCAGCGCCATCAGGCTCAAACCGTGGCCGGATGGCGGCGAACATGCCTTATCTGGCCTACGAAATGGAGTTGGGGTTGCTTGCATGACCGCGTATTGGCTGGCCCAGGGCGTAGGTGTCATCGCCTTTCTAATCGGCATTACCACCTTTTTCAATCGCGATGAGCGCCGGTTCCGGCTGCAACTCGCTGTCTATAGTGCCAACATTGGTGTGCATTTTTTCCTGATGGGCGCCTGGCCTGCAGGAATGAGTGCCGAGCTTAATACTATCCGCACACTCGTCTCGATGCATACCCGCAAACTGTGGGTAATGACCGTTTTTATTATCCTCACCCTGGTTCTCGGGCTTGCGAAATTACAGCATGCGATGGAGCTGTTGCCGATAATCGGCACGCTGGCCAGCACCTGGGCGCTGTTTCGCTGCCAGGGGTTAACCGTGCGTTGCGTTATGTGGTGCGCAACCGCCTGTTGGGTTATCCATAATTTCTGGCTGGGATCGATTGGCGGGACGATGATCGAAGGGAGTTTTCTGGTGATGAACGGCCTGAACATTATTCGCTTCCGGCGGATGCAAAAACGCGGAATTGATCCGTTCAAAATTGAAAAAAGCGTACAAGATAAGAACCCCTCCGCCCGATGACGGAGGGGAACAGAGATTAGCCGCGCAGGGCGTTGTTTGCCAGACGTTCGTCTTCTGCCTGACAGGCTGCAGCGGTAAACAGAACATCTGTAGAAGAGTTCAAGGCCGTTTCACAGGAGTCCTGCAGCACCCCGATGATAAAGCCAACGGCAACCACCTGCATGGCGATGTCATTCGGAATCCCGAACATGTTGCACGCCAGCGGGATTAACAGCAGCGAACCACCCGCCACGCCCGATGCGCCACAGGCACACAGCGAAGCCACCACGCTGAGTAACAGCGCTGTCGGTAAATCGACCGGAATACCCAGCGTATTCACCGCCGCCAGCGTCAGCACGGTAATGGTGATCGCCGCACCCGCCATATTAATGGTGGCCCCCAGCGGAATAGACACTGAGTAGGTATCACGATCCAGATTCAACTTCTCACACAGCGCCATATTCACCGGAATGTTTGCCGCGGAGCTGCGGGTAAAGAAGGCATACACGCCGCTTTCACGCAGACAGGCCAGCACCAGCGGATACGGGTTACGGCGAATTTTCCAGAATACCAGCAGCGGGTTAACCACCAGCGCTACCAGCAGCATACAGCCAACCAGCACGGCTAGCAGTTGAGCGTAGCCCCAAAGGGTGGCAAAACCGGTCGTTGCCAGCGTAGAGGAGACCAGACCGAAAATACCGATCGGCGCGAAACGAATCACCAGCTTCACCATAAAGGTGACGGCGTTGGACATATCATTGACCAGATTCTTGGTCGTTTCATTCCCATGACGCAGTGCAAAACCCAGGCCGACGGCCCATACCAGAATGCCGATATAGTTGGCGTTAAGCAGAGCATCAATCGGGTTAGAAACCATGCTCATCAGCAGGCCACGCATGACTTCGACAATCCCGGATGGCGGCACGATGTCGCTGGCGCTGCTGGAAAGATGCAGTGTGGACGGGAAAGCGAAGCTGAAGACAACCGCCGCTAATGCTGCGGAAAATGTTCCCAGCAGGTAAAGGAACAGGATTGGACGGATATTGGTTTTTTGTCCGTGCTGGTGGTTAGCGATGGACGCCATAACCAGCATCAGGACCAGAATAGGTGCCACGGCTTTTAATGCGCCAACGAACAGCGTACCCAACAGCCCGACGGCTTCTGCAGCAGGTTTTGACACCAGCGCCAGCAATATCCCCAGTACTAAACCGATCAAAATTTGTTTAACCAGGCTCCCTTGCGCCAAACGCGAGAGCAGCCCCGATGAACGTTGCGTAGTCATGTAGTAATCCTTTCATTGTGTTGTTGCTCATCCAGTGTGCATTCTGATGACGCATCTTTCTGGATGTAACAAAGTGTTTGCCTGGTTGAGTATAAGGAAAGATGAAGTCCCGGAAAGCGAAATCTCCTGATTTTTGCGTTCAGATCATGTTTTGTAACTTTAAACTAACATTATTTTGACATGATAAACAAAAAGCCCGACGCACGCAGTATGTTGTCGGGCTTTTCAGCTAGCGAATGAAAGTTACTGTATTTGCTGCTTTTTATCGTGCTGGTGATTAACCCACGCATTCACGACCAGCGTGACGAACAGAATACCGAACACCACGCCTAACGAGATAGCGATCGGGATATGGTAGAAATCGACGATCAGCATCTTAATACCGATAAACACCAGAATGACCGACAAGCCGTATTTCAGCATGGAGAAACGCTCCGCCACGCCAGCCAGCAGGAAGTACATCGCACGCAGACCCAAAATAGCAAACAGGTTCGAGGTCAACACGATGAACGGGTCGGTTGTGACGGCGAAGATTGCCGGAATACTGTCGACGGCAAAAATGACATCACTCAGCTCAACCAGAATCAACACCAGCATCAGCGGCGTGACGAACAGCAGTCCGTTTTTACGCACGAAGAATTTTTCGTCTTCGATGGTATCGGTCATGCGTAAATGACTACGCAGCCAGCGGACTAACGGTCTGTCGCCGATACCGGAAGCATCCTCTTTCGCCAGCGCCATCTTCACGCCGGTAAACAGCAGGAACGCGCCAAAGACGTACAGCAGCCATTCGAACTGGGCGATAAGCCAGCTACCTGCGAAGATCATAATCGTACGCAGCACAATCGCGCCCAGTACGCCGTACACCAGTACCCGACGCTGCAACGCAGGCGGTACCGAGAAGTAGCTGAACAGCATCAACCAGACAAAGACGTTATCTACCGCCAGTGATTTCTCGATCAGATAGCCGGTAAGGAACGCCAGCGCCTGTGGGTCGGCAACGGCGCGGCCCTGCGTTTGGGCCAGGTACCACCAGAATGCGGCGTTAAACAGTAACGACAGCGTGACCCAGACGATGGACCAGGCTGCCGCCTGCTTCATCGACATGGTATGTGCGCCACGACGACCCTGTAGCAGCAGGTCGATGGCCAACATAATCACCACCACAACAGCGAAGCCGCCCCACAACAACGGTGTGCCGACAGTATTCATAATTCCCCCATGCATAAAAAAACGGCCAACGCCGAATGACGTTAGCCGCTGCTTTTTATGCATAGACCTTGCCATTCGGCAAGGTCTCACTTACAACAACAAAGGAATACGCTAGCGTATTCCTTTGTTGTTGCCCGGTGACCGGATGTGGTTTTGCACACATCGTAATGACGATCAACCGACAACGAAGTTACTCCCCTTTGCGGGTTACAAAATATTACAGGCCATGGATGCAGTCAATGGCCTGCAACATTTGTTTTACATACCTTTACGCAGTCAGCGACGTCACCGTTTCGTCTGCGGGGAAAATCACGCCGGTCTGACGGCGAATTTCCGTTTGCAGTTTGGCGGTGATCCGGCTGACGTTTAGTGCCGGATGATCCACTTCGCCAGATTCAACCAGATGAGCAAAAGTCTCTGCCTCATACAGCATCGTATTGATATGCTGAGGCACCGTCAGATCCTGCGTTTTGCCACCACGCGCAACGAAGCACACTTTCTGACACTCAGAGATATGCTCAATGACCAGCGAACCCGACTCGCCCTGAATTTCACTGGCTAATACCGAGTCGCTGACTTTGGAGTGCTGGAGTGTGACGCTGAAATCACCGTAATTCAGTACGACCACGCCGTGTGCATCCACACCACTTTCCAGCAGGCTGGCGCTGGCCTGCACGCTCTGTGGTTCGCCCCACAGCGCAACCGCTGAGGCCAGGCAGTAAAAGCCGATATCCATAATCGAACCGTTAGAGAACGCCGGATTAAATGTGTTCGGATTTTCACCGTCCAGATAACGCTGGTAACGCGAGGAGTACTGGCAGTAATTGATAAACGCTTTCCTGATTCTGCCCACTTTGGGTAACGCTTGCTGCAACAGCAGGAAGTTAGGCAGGCTGGCGGTCTTAAATGCTTCAAACAGCACCACCTGATTTTCGCGCGCGCAGGCGATAGCGGCTTCAGCTTGCGCCAGATTTGAGGCCAGCGGCTTTTCGCAAATGACATGCTTTTTGTGCTGCAAAAATAGCGCTGTCTGCGGGAAGTGCAGGGAGTTTGGGCTGGCGATGTAGACGGCGTCAATCGCATCACTGCTGGCCATCGCCTCCAGCGAGGTAAACAGGTGCTCGACGAGATAATCGTTGGCGAAGGTCTGTGCCTGCTCAAGACTGCGGGAATAAACCGCGGTTAACTTATACTTGCCGGTTTCATGGGCGGCATCGACAAACTGGCGAGTGATCCAGTTTGTGCCAATTACTGCGAAACGTATCATAAAGGCCTTCAGGCTGCTAAAAGGGATCCTTTCGTCAATTTAGCATGCCCTGAAGACAAAGCCAGTGCGCGACTACGCACTTTGCTTTAACGATTGTTGCGTTAGCCACAGGCGGGTATCGAACTCCAGTTGATGGTACTGAGGTTCCATATGACAGCACAGTTGGTAAAACGCTTTGTTATGCTCTTTTTCTTTCAGATGCGCCAGTTCATGGACCACGATCATTCGCAGGAAGGGTTCCGGGGCATTGCGAAAAACGGTCGCCACGCGGATCTCCGCTTTGGCTTTTAGCTTGCCTCCCTGCACGCGAGAAACGGCGGTATGCAGTCCCAGCGCATTCTTCAGAACATGGATCTTGCTGTCGTACATCACCTTATTCAGCGGCGGGGCGTTACGCAGGAACTGATTTTTCAGATCTTGCGTATATTGCCAGAGCGCTTTGTCGGTCGCGAAATCATGCGTGCCGGGATAGCGCTTATCTAATACCGATCCCAGACGTTGCTCGGCAATTAATGTGCGTACCTGATCAAGTAGGTTCTCCGGGTAGCCCTGCAGATAGGTCAACTGACTCATTATTGCCCCATATAAAGTATAAAAAGTGTATACTCACGCACCCTTTTCAGGGATACGCCGAAATTTTACCATTCAGGAGGGCCGATGAGCCACATAGACAACGGTTTCCGTTCGCTGTCACTTAAACGTTTCCCGGAAACGGATGACGTTAACCCGCTGCTGGCGTGGGAAGCGGCGGATGAATATCTGCTGCAACAGCTGGACGATACCGAGATTAGCGGCCCGGTGCTGATCCTGAATGATACCTTCGGCGCGCTGGGCTGTGCGCTGGCGGAACATACGCCGTACAGCATTGGCGACTCCTACCTCAGCGAACTTGCCACTCGCGAGAACCTGCGTCACAACGACATCGCCGAATCGAGCGTCAAATTTCTCGACAGCACCGCTGACTATCCGCAGGCGCCGGGCGTGGTGCTGATTAAAATTCCTAAAACCATGGCGCTGCTGGAGCAACAGCTACGCGCGCTGCGTGAAGTGGTGACGCCGCAAACGCGGATTATTGCCGGAGCGAAAGCACGCGACATTCATACCTCAACGCTGGAGCTGTTTGAAAAGGTGTTGGGTCCAACCACCACGACGCTGGCGTGGAAAAAAGCCCGTCTGATCAACTGTACGTTCAGCAAACCTGAACTTGCCGCTGCTTCGCAAACGCTAAGCTGGAAGCTGGAAGGTACCGACTGGACTATCCATAACCACGCCAACGTTTTCTCTCGTACCGGACTGGATATCGGCGCGCGCTTCTTTATTGAGCACCTGCCTGCAAATCTTGAAGGGGAGATTGTCGATCTCGGCTGTGGGAATGGCGTGATTGGCCTGACATTGCTGGCGAAAAACCCACAAGCCAGCGTGGTGTTTGTGGATGAATCGCCGATGGCGGTGGCGTCAAGTCGTCTGAACGTCGAAAGCAATATGCCTGAGGCACTGGATCGCTGTGAGTTTATGATTAACAACGCGCTGTCCGGGGTTGAGCCGTTCCGCTTTAACGCCGTGCTGTGCAACCCGCCGTTCCACCAGAAGCATGCGTTGACCGATAATATCGCGTGGGAAATGTTCCACCACGCCCGCCGCTGCCTGAAAATCAACGGCGAGCTGTATATCGTGGCTAACCGTCACCTCGACTACTTCCACAAGCTGAAGAAGATTTTCGGCAACTGCGAGACCATCGCCACCAATAATAAGTTTGTGATTCTCAAATCGGTGAAATTAGGTCGTCGTCGGTAATCGCGTATGCCGGATGGAGGCGTGAGCGCCTTATCCGGCCTACGAAAGACATGACGTTAAATTTCCAGTGCCAGCCTCGTGCCTTGCGCGATAGCGCGGCGGGCATCCAGTTCCAGCGCCACATCGCAGCCGCCGATCAGATGCACCGTTTTACCTGCCGCGTGGAGAGGATCGACCAGTTCACGGCGTGGCTCTTGTCCGGCGCAAATCACCACGTTATCCACGTTAAAGATCACCGGTTCGCCGTTCAATACGACGTGTAATCCATCATCATCAATTTTCTGGTAACTGACTGCCGGGATCATTTTCACGCCGCGTGAGAGCAGGGTGGCACGATGGATCCAGCCCGTCGTTTTACCTAAACCTTGCCCCGGTTTGCTGGCCTTGCGCTGCAACATCACTATCTGACGCGGACTGCGGGATAAGTGCGGACCTTCCGGGCGTAATCCGCCAGGCTGTTGCAGGCTGGTGTCGATCCCCCATTCCACACAGAACTCCACGATGTTCTGGCTGGTGGGATCGCCGGGTTGGCTCAAATACATGGCGGTATCAAAACCGATCCCGCCGCAACCAATGATGGCGACGCGTTTACCCACCGGCGCTTTATCGCGCAGGACGTCGAGATAGCTCAACACTTTCGGGTGATCGATCCCCTCGATCGGCGGCATTCGTGGTTCGATCCCGCTGGCGAGGATCGCCTCGTCAAAAGTTTCCAGATCGCGCGCGGTGACAACGTGGTTCAGTCTTAGCGTCACGCCCGTCACGTCGATCATCCGACGGTAGTAGCGCAGGGTTTCATAGAATTCTTCTTTGCCGGGGATCTGTTTGGCGATATTAAACTGTCCGCCAATCTCGCTATGGGCGTCAAACAGCGTTACGTGATGCCCGCGCGCGGCGGCATTAATGGCAAACGCGAGACCTGCAGGACCCGCGCCGACAACCGCCAGATTTTTCGGCACAGTGGCTGTAACGATCGGCATTTTGGTTTCATGGCAGGCGCGTGGATTCACCAGACAAGAGGTGACTTTGCCGACGAAGATCTGATCCAGGCAGGCCTGGTTGCAACCGATACAGGTATTGATCTCATCCGACCGTCCGCTTTGCGCTTTTGACAGCAGTTCGGCGTCGGCGAGGAACGGACGGGCCATCGACACCATATCGGCATCGCCGCGGGCCAGAATGTCATCGGCGACTTTAGGATCGTTAATGCGGTTGGTGGTGACCAGGGGGATCGTCACATGACCTTTCAGCTTGCGCGTCACCCAGCTAAATGCGCCACGCGGCACCGGGGTGGCGATGGTGGGAATACGCGCCTCGTGCCAGCCAATACCGGTGTTGATAATAGTTGCGCCTGCGGCTTCTACAGCCTGCGCCAACTGGACGGTTTCTTCGAAGGTGCCGCCGTTTTCTACCAGATCGAGCATCGACAGGCGGAAGATAATAATAAAGTCATTGCCGGCACGCTGACGTACTGACCGCACCACCTCGACGGCAAAACGCATGCGGTTGGCATACTCACCGCCCCATTCGTCGTCGCGCTGATTGGTGCGCAGGGTCAGGAATTCGTTGATGAGATACCCTTCCGAGCCCATCACTTCCACGCCATCGTAGCCCGCTTCTCGCGCCAGCTGCGCGCAGTGGGCAAAATCCTCAATCAGCTGTAGCACTTCATCGTGCGTCAGTTCATGCGGCATAAAGCGGTTGATGGGGGCCTGAATGGCGGAAGGCGCCACCAGATGCGGCTGATAGCTGTAACGCCCGGTATGCAGGATTTGCAGTGCGATTTTGCCGCCTTCGTCATGCACGGCATCGGTAATCACGCGATGATGCGCGAGCTGGCTGGTATCGTTGAGCACCGCGCCGCCTTCCATACCCACGCCGGATAACGCTGGCGCAATGCCTCCGGTCACAATCAGAGCCACGCCGTGACGCGCGCGTTCGGCATAGAACGCGGCCAGCCGTTGGGCGCCATCGGGATACTCTTCCAGCCCGGTGTGCATTGAACCCATCAACACGCGGTTTTTAAGCGTGGTGAAGCCTAAATCGAGCGGGGCGAACAGCGACGAATAGCTCATAAAGGTGTCCAGTATGTAAAATTATTGTTATGTGGTCGGATGAGTTAATAATTTAGCCGTCGCAGCGTAAAAGGGAAAAGGGGAATGCCGTGATTGTGATGGGATTCAAAAAAGGAATGGGGCCAGAGAACGATTCTGCCGGATGGCGGCTACGCCTGAGCCTACAAAGGACAAACTTTCGTAGGCCGGACACGCGCAGCGCCATCCGACAGGTATTACATCTGCTCCACGCTCACCCGTAATGCTGCCAGAGCTTTGCGTGTTGATCGCAACACCAGATCGCATTGCTCGATCGTTAACGTTAGCGGCGGTTCGATGCGGATCGTCTTGGCATTGTTCAGCGTCCCGGCGACCAGCACCCGCTGGCGGAACATCTCACTGGCAAAGTTATAGCCGATTTCATTATCGACAAACTCAATCGCCATCAACATGCCTTTGCCGCGTACATCGTGCACCAGATCCGGGTATTCCCGCGCCAACTGGCGGAAACCATCCAGCAACATATCGCCTTTCTGCTCTGCCTGAGCCGGTAAATTTTGCTCCAGCAGGATGTTAATGGTGGCCAGCGCCGCCGCACACGCGAGCGGGTTGCCGCCAAACGTAGTGGTATGCAGGAAAGGATTATCGAACAGGACGGAGAACACCTCTTCGGTGGCAATGGTTGCGCCAATCGGCATCACGCCGCCGCCCAACGCTTTGGCCAGACACATAATGTCGGGCTGCACGTTTTCGTGCTCGCAGGCGAACATTTTGCCGGTACGCCCCATGCCGGTCTGCACTTCGTCAAGGATCATCAGCGCGCCAAACTCATCGCAAAGTTTACGCACGGCGGTCAAATACCCTTGCGGCGGCAGGATCACGCCCCCTTCGCCCTGAATAGGCTCAAGGATCACGGCTGCGACGTCGTCACCGGTCTTTTTACATTCGCTGAGCATGGTACGCATCGCGTTAATATCGCCAAACGGCACATGACGGAAGCCCGGCAGCAGCGGCATAAAGGGTTTACGGAAGGTGGATTTCGCCGTGGCGGACAGCGCGCCCAGGGATTTACCATGGAATGCGCCGCTGGTGGCGATAAATGTAAATTTACCGCGTGGCGATTGATACGCTTTCGCCAGCTTCAGGGCGGCTTCAACCGACTCGGTCCCGCTGTTACAGAAAAAACTGTATTTCAGCTTACCGGGCGCCAGTGCGGCGAGGGTTTTTGCCAGCATGGCCCGCAACGGGTCAAGTAACTCCTGGCTGTGCAGAGGTTGTTTCGCGAGTTGATTCTGTACGGCGGAAACCACGACTGGATTACGGTGCCCCACGTTGAAAATGCCAAAACCACCCAGGCAATCAACAAACTCCTGTCCCTGGGTGTCGACAAGCGTATTCAGGCTTCCCGCTTGCCACTCTACGGCTCCGTAATCCCCGCCTGCAGTTACAGATTTTCGATACTCTAAGAACCCCGGATTGACATGCTCCTTAAAGTACTCAATCACCTCTCGGTTTAATGATTTCATTTCCTCATGATCAAGCGTGCGCTTTTCGATGAGATTCAGTGCGTGTGCGCTGCAGGCCAGGGCCGATGCGCTGGAAGGTAACCTGTTCAAAATATGCTCCCGGAGCTGGCGTATCACATGATACTGATTTAAGTATTGCAGGGATTGCGCCATTCCGGCGCGCTTAGCAAAAATCGGGATAAACACCAGGAAACATCTTATTTGCGCAACATTTAATGCCAGTATTTAACATTTGCTGGCATTTTGCCCAGATTTGGCACCTGAAAACAGATCGAATTAACGCGTATTTGCGCTAAAAATGGGCAATGTTTGCACTGTCACGGTGCGGGGGAAGACGTGCAATTGAATAGTTACTTAATGAAAGTATTTTAAATCAACGAATTAGAATGCGTACAGATTTTGAGGTTTAATCGCAAATTGCGATCTAAATCAAATTTAACAACTAAAGATAAAAAGATTATCGCCGAAATAACATAAGCCGAAAGAGTTAACAACCAGATAACCTGCACAGGACGCAATCATGTCTTCTCATCCCTACGTTAGTCAGCAAAATACACCGCTGGATGATGATATCACCCTCATGTCCACCACCGACTTACAAAGCTATATCACTCATGCGAACGATACCTTTGTCCAGGTCAGCGGCTATCAACTGAATGAATTGCTCGATAAGCCGCACAACCTGGTTCGTCATCCGGACATGCCAAAAGCGGCGTTTGCGGATATGTGGTACACCCTTAAACAGGGTGAACCATGGAGCGGCATTGTGAAAAATCGGCGTAAGAATGGCGATCACTACTGGGTGAGGGCCAACGCGGTGCCGATGGTGCGGGAAGGGCGAGTGACCGGGTACATGTCGATTCGTACCCGGGCAACTGACGAAGAGATTGCGACGGTAGAGCCTTTATATAAGGCGCTGAATGAAGGACGTTGCAACCGACGTATTCATAAAGGGTTGGTGGTACGCAAAGGCTGGCTGGGTAAACTCCCGGCACTGCCTATTCGCTGGCGGGTACGCAGCGTGATGGCATTGATGTTTGCCGTACTGGCGACCGCATTGCAGCAAATGGGCGCCGAATGGCCGTTACTGTTGATGAGTGCGTTGGTAATGCTGCTGGGGACGGCTATTTTCGAATGGCAAATTGTGCGTCCCATCGAGAATGTTGCTCGTCAGGCGTTGAAAGTGGCGACCGGTGAGCGCAACAGCGTATCGCATCTTAACCGCAGTGATGAACTGGGTTTGATGCTGCGAGCGGTGGGGCAACTGGGGTTAATGTGCCGTTGGCTCATCCATGATGTCTCCAGCCAGGTGAGTTGTGTGCGCAGCGACAGCGAAACGCTGGCGAAAGGCAGTGATGATTTGAACAAGCATACGCAGCAGACCGTGGAGAATGTGCAGGAAACGGTGACCACCATGAATCAGATGGCGGCGTCGGTGAAACAAAACTCTGAGACCGCCGCCGCGGCCGATAAACTCTCGATTGCTGCCAGCAGCGCGGCAACACACGGCGGCGAGGCGATGGATATCGTCATCAAAACCATGGATGATATTGCCAACAGCACTCAGCGGATCGGCACCATTACCACGCTGATAAACGATATTGCTTTCCAGACCAATATTCTGGCCTTGAACGCCGCCGTAGAAGCCGCGAGGGCGGGCGAGCAGGGCAAAGGTTTCGCCGTAGTGGCGGGAGAAGTGCGTCATCTTGCCAGTCGTAGCGCCAGCGCGGCCAATGATATCCGCAAGCTGATTGATGCCAGCGCCGATAAGGTACAGTCCGGCTCCGATCAGGTGCACGCCGCGGGGCGTACGATGGACGATATTGTGGCGCAGGTGCAAAACGTCACTCAACTGATCGCGCAAATCAGCCACTCAACGCTGGAACAGTCCGATGGTCTTTCCAGCCTGACTCGTGCGGTGAATGAACTGAGTAGCATTACGCAGAAAAACGCTGAACTGGTTGAAGAGAGCGCCCAGATTTCCGCGATGGTGAAACATCGCGCGGGTCGTCTGGAAGATGCGGTCACGGTGCTGCATTAATCTTAACCACAGCAGGCGCAATGCCGGATACGGGTTCCGCCTGCTGCGCAGATTAATCTAACTGAGTAATGTCCAGCGCGGCGCGATCGATAATACCAATGATTTTTTTGATCTGCGCCTCGCTGGTATCACCATGATTGACGCGTAGGTCCAGCACAGCTTTGAAGTTCTCCAGCGCGCGTTTCATCTGTGGGTTTTTACGTAATTCAAAACCCACACAGCGGGCTTTAATACGTTCGTGGATATGTTCCAGATGTTCGCGGTTCTCATCCAGCCACTGCAGACCTTGAGTCGTGATGGCAATCTGCTTACGCCCACCTTCCTCGTCGCTGATGGCGATCAGGGCTTGATCCTGCAACAGATCCAGCGTCGGATAGATAACGCCCGGGCTCGGGGTGTAGTTACCCTGAGTCAGGGTTTCAATCGCTTTGATCAGTTCATAGCCGTGGCTGGCGTCGCGGGTCAGGATATCCAGAATCACCAGGCGTAATTCGCCGTGACCAAAGAAGCGCTGGCGACGACCGCCGCCGCGACCGTGGCGGTGTCCGCACCCTTGTTCATGGCGATGTTCTTTGTTACAGCCTGCGTGGCGATGCTCTTCACCTTTGCAGCAGCCTGCATGGTGCTCACTGTGGCGGCTTTCGTGGTGATGTCCTTCACCCTTGCAGCAGCCTTCGTGTTGGTGCTCTGTCTGTTTACAGCAACCTTCATGATGGTTTTGCATCATCGTCTCCTGATGTGTTTTAGATATATCTAATTTATATCTAAATGTTGTTTTTACGCAAGTCGACAAATTCAATATTGTTTAATTTATTGATTATTATCTATTTTTATAAGGTCTGTGATGGCTGGTAATCACAAGGTGGCTATATCAAAAAAGTGCTTGCAATCTTTTTGATTAGCAATCATTATCATTTAAAAATAAATTTAGATATATCGTATTATCTTCACGAAGGCGAAAAAATGACAAAAAACACCTCACGCTACCCACAGCGCGTTCGCAATGAACTGCGCTTCCGTGAACTTACCGTCCTGCGCGTTGAACGTATTAGCGCGGGTTTTCAGCGCATCGTACTGGGCGGTGATGCGCTGGACGGTTTTAGCTCGCACGGCTTTGATGACCATACCAAGGTCTTTTTCCCGGAGCCGGGCAGCCATTTTGTGCCGCCTGTTGTCACCGATGAAGGCATTGTCTGGGCCGAGGGTGTGCGTCCGCTCTCCCGTGACTACACGCCGTTGTATGACGAAGCGCGCCATGAGCTGGCGCTGGATTTTTATATTCATGACGGTGGCGTGGCGAGCACATGGGCGATGAATGCTCGCGAGGGTGACAAGCTGACGATCGGTGGTCCGCGCGGTTCTTTGGTGGTGCCAGAGGATTATGCGTATCAGGTTTACGTGTGTGATGAATCAGGAATGCCCGCGCTGCGCCGACGGCTGGAGTCGCTCAGCCGTTTAGCGGTGCGTCCGAACGTAACGGCGCTGGTAAGCGTGCAGGATGCGGCGTATCAGGACTATTTTGCCCATCTCGACGAGTTTACTATTCAGTGGATTATCGGCCATGACGAACAGGCGGTGAATGAACAATTATCGCGGCTGAACGTGCCGGCAGACAATTATTTCATCTGGATTACCGGCGAAGGCAGGGTGGTAAAAAACCTCAGCGCTCGCTTTGAAACCGCGGCGTTCGATCAGCAACTGGTGCGCGCAACGGCTTACTGGCATCAACGCCGTTAATCAGTAATTAGACGGCGGTACGCCAAACGCCTGGCGAAAGGCGTAGCTAAATGCCGCGGTGCTGGAATACCCCACATCCAGCGCCACGGCAGTTACGCTTTTATTTTTCTTCAGCATTAATACGGACTCCAGAATACGCATTTTTTGCTTCCAGACGCTGAAGGGCAATCCGGTTTCTTTTTTGAAATGCCGTGAAAAGGTACGGGCTGACATGCCCAGATGCTGCGCCCAGTATTCAACCGAATGCTCCAGCGCCGGAGATTCCTGAATTGTCCGGCACACTTTGGTTAATTCGCGATCGTGCGGCCAGGGTAATACAAAAGCGACTTCCGGGAGCTGCAGAATAATATCGACCAGAACACTAACCAGCTTGCCCTCTTTTGACTGGCTATCATAATGGCCCGAAATTAAATTGGTGGCGTAATGAATAAACTCTCTGGCGAAATCACTGATTGCCACCACTTTACATTCATTAATGCTCTCTTCAAGAAAACCCGGCTTAATATCCAGGTTCTCTAAATGCACATCATCCAGTGCCCAGACCGCATGTTCGGTATTATTGGGGATCCAGATGCCATAATGCGCCGGGATTATCCAGCATTTGCCGGCAACATCAATTCGCATGCTGCCTTTACGGGCGAAATGAAACTGCATAAAAGAGTGCGAATGCTGCGGAACATGATGGTTGGCTTCCAGGACATAAGAACGAAAGTACACGTCCTGCGGCAACTCCGTAATGGAGTTATCGGGGAATGAATTCCACTGTTTTTGCGCGAGAGTCTCCATAAATAAATCGTCAATGCTCCCGGTGATATGTCCGCTATTCGATAGATCTTGTCCGCAGATCATAATACATACATTCAGTTTTCCATAATAATCTTGCGTAACGATTTTTAGCCCACTTTGGTAAATACCATGAACACGCTTTGTTCAGATGCTGTCATCGTCAATGAAACAAATGATAACTGGACCCGAATGGGGAAAGAGCTGCTTTCGCAAGCGGATATCCAGATTAATGGCTCTCGTGCCTGGGACATTCAACTTCATCATGCCGGTTTCTTTAAGCGGGTACTGCAACAAGGCTCGTTAGGGCTGGGCGAAAGCTATATGGAAGGCTGGTGGGACTGCGAGCGGCTCGATATTCTGTTCTGTAAAATTCTCAAAGCAAAACTCGACCAGCAAATGCCGGGCAACCTGAAAGATATTTTACGCATTGCCAGCGCTCGCCTGTTTAATTTGCAGTCGCGGAGCCGCGCGTGGATTGTCGGCAAAGAACATTATGATATTGGGAACGATCTTTTTGCGCTGATGCTGGATCCGCATATGCAATATTCCTGTGGTTACTGGAAAGACGCGACCACATTAGACGATGCGCAAAATGCCAAATTAAAAATGATTTGTGAGAAGCTACAACTCAAACCGGGTATGCGTTTACTCGATATCGGTTGTGGCTGGGGCGGACTGGCGGAATATGCAGCGCGTCATTACGGCGTGGCGGTAGAAGGCGTCACTATCTCTAAAGAGCAGCAGAAAATGGCGCAACAGCGCTGTGAAGGGCTGGACGTTAATATTCTGCTGCAGGATTATCGTGACCTCGATAAACACTACGATCGCATTGTCTCCGTGGGGATGTTCGAACACGTCGGGCCGAAAAACTACGACACCTATTTCAGCATCGCCGACCGTTGTTTAAAACCGGACGGGCTGTTCCTGCTGCATACCATTGGCAGCAACAAAAAGGGGATGAGCGTCGATCCGTGGATCAATAAATACATTTTCCCGAACGGTTGCTTACCGTCGATATCGCATATTGCCGAGGCCAGCGAATCACGCTTTGTAATGGAAGACTGGCATAACTTTGGCAGTGATTACGATAAAACGCTGATGGCCTGGCATGAGCGTTTTAATCAGGCATGGCCGGAGCTGTCTTCACGTTACTCCGCCACCTTCAGAAGAATGTTTAATTACTATTTATGCGCCTGCGCTGGGGCTTTCCGCGCCAGAGATATTGAGCTTTGGCAGGTACTGTTTAGCCGCGGCGTCGAGGGTGGCCTCCGCGTTTATCGTTAACGTTCTGCCTGATGCGCGAAGCGCATCAGGCATTTATCACTTAACCCAACTCACTCTCCGCCAGCGCTTTAAATACCATTGCGACGGCATGCGCCCCGGGATCCATATTACCCAGCAAACTTTCGCTGCTCAGATACGATGCGCGACCCGCATTCGCTTTGCTCGACAAACAGGTTCGTTCGGCCCCGGCTTGCGCGGCGTCAAAAGCAGCATGCAGGTTGTCCGGCTGCGCCAGCAGTGAGGTCAGCGCGGGTTGCAGTGCATCTATCATGGTGCGATCGCCTTCGTCTGCGCCGCCGTAGAACTTCATCTGCTCCAGACCCGCATTCAGCGCTTCGGCAACGTTAGCTCCCTGTTCCAGTTTCTGCCCGGCGGCGGTAAAGAAAATAGACATCAGCACGCCGCTGGAACCCCCCATCACCACGGTCAGACGTTCGCCAATCAGCGCGAACAGCGTGGCAAGGTCATCCAGCGGAAGCTGCTGACGCTGCAGCAGACTGGCAATTTCACGCGCGCCGGCGGCAAAGGTTGAACCCGTATCGCCATCGCCGACTTTGGCATCCAACGCGTTGAGATGTGCTTCCAGATTGGAAAGCGTTCCGGTGACCTGCTCCACAATTTCGGCGACCCGCGCGTTGGCAGAGGGCTGGAATTCCACGCGCGCGCTACGCTGGGATGGTGGCGCGTAGCTGATTTCACGCGGTGGGACGGGAGTCGGCCAGTTGCTGGTTTCCACTTCGGTCAGCAGCGCTTTTTCGATGCTCTCTTCGAGCATGATGGCCGTTAGTGAGAATCCTTTCATATCCAGCGCGGTGACCAGCGAGGCCGGACCAATCAGCCAGTTGATGCGTGGGGATAGTGAACTGCTGGCCAGTTCGCGGGTGATAATGGCCATTTCCGCAACGGATACGCCGCCAAGATTGTTAATCATCACCGCCACTCTGCCGGTTCCAGGTAGGACTGTCAGCAGTTTATCCACCATCAGGTTCACCACCTGCGCACTGTTTTGGGTATCAATAACCGAGGCCCCCGGCTCGCCGTGAATGCCCATGCCCAGCTCAGCATGACCCGGATGATGGCGCGGCGCGGCGTCGGTTTCTTGCGGCAGATGACAGCTGGAGAGGGCGACGCCCAGGCTGAAGGTGTTGTTGGCTGCGTACTGCGCTTCACGCAGGACGGTGGCGAGGTTGTAGCCGCGTTCAGCGAAATAGCCGGCGATTTTATGCACCAGGATGGTTCCCGCAATGCCGCGTGGGTGTTTGTTATCCGGCAGGGAGATGTCGTCACCGACTATCAGCATTTCAACGTTGTAGCCCAGGCGTCGCGCTTTCTCGGCGGCGAGACCGAAGTTAAGACGGTCACCGGTGTAGTTCTTCACGATCAACAGACAGCCAGCCTCACCGGTCACTGCCTGAATAGCGGTCAGTACCGCATCCACGCTCGGGGAGGCGAACACGTCGCCGCAGACCGCCGCAGTCAGCATACCTTTGCCGATAAACCCAACGTGCGCGGGTTCGTGCCCTGAACCACCGCCGGAGATCACCGCCACGTTATTTTTGTTAAGGTCGCGGCGAACCACGACGCGAATGGCCGGATCGCTCTCCAGACGCGCCAGGTTATTCCACGGGCTGGTGATAATTGCACCGTCGATCACGTCGCTCACAAGCTGGGTGCGTTGGTTAAAAAAGAATTGAGACATAACGGCTCCTCGAGGTTGAGTGTAAGACAAACCCCCGAATGCATGTTCATGGTGCGGAGGCGATAGAGAGATTCTGGCGAAGTCAGCATGGAAAAAAACAACGCGAAAATGAGTTTCATTACGAAACGTGATTGCTGTTTTTTGTTCCGAAATGAAACTTAATTAGGCGAGAAATCAGCACAATGCGAACTCGCTCGACTTTTTTCTTCTGCGATCAGAGCAGGCTGCACGGCGCTGTCAGCCTTTTTTGCGGGTTTTTACGCAGGATGGCGCGTTATTGGGGAAATTGATCTTCGTGTTGGACGGTGATTTCGCGGTAAAGGAACGGATCGGGATCGCAAACCTTATTATTTTTGTGGTTAAGTGTTCCAATATGAAACGTGTTCCTTTTTTATCTGTTTCATATCAGAACAAAATGACGAAAGATTTTTTTGTGCACGCCTCGCCATACAGTTATTACATCGCTCCGGTACGTCCGCTTTCGCCGTCAACATCAGGCTAAACGGGTTAACGCCAGGGCTCATCATGTAAAAACATGTACTTATTTGAGGATGAAAGGAATGCTAAAAGTTATTCAATCTCCAGCCAAATATCTCCAGGGTCCTGACGCTTCTACCTTATTTGGTCAATACGCTAAAAATCTGGCGGACAGCTTTTTCGTGATTGCGGACGACTTCGTCATGAAGCTGGCGGGAGAGAAGGTACTCAATGGTCTGCATAGCCATGACATTAGCTGCCACGCGGAACGCTTCAACGGTGAATGCAGCCATGTTGAAATTAATCGCCTGATTGCCATTCTGAAAAAACACGGTTGCCGTGGTGTGGTTGGGATTGGCGGTGGGAAAACGTTAGATACCGCCAAAGCGATTGGTTATTACCAGAAGCTGCCGGTGGTGGTGATCCCAACTATCGCATCTACCGATGCGCCAACCAGCGCGCTGTCCGTTATCTATACCGAAGCGGGTGAGTTTGAAGAGTATCTGATCTACCCGAAAAACCCGGATATGGTGGTGATGGATACCGCAATTATTGCCAAAGCGCCGGTACGTCTGCTGGTGGCCGGGATGGGCGATGCGCTCTCTACCTGGTTTGAAGCGAAAGCCTGTTATGACGCCCGAGCGACCAGCATGGCGGGCGGGCAGTCCACCGTGGCGGCGCTGAGCCTGGCGCGCCTGTGCTATGATACCCTGCTGGCGGAAGGCGAAAAGGCACGCTTAGCCGCCCAGGCTGGCGTGGTGACCGATGCGCTGGAACGTATTGTCGAAGCCAACACCTACCTCAGCGGTATCGGCTTTGAAAGCAGCGGCCTTGCGGGGGCACATGCCATCCATAACGGCTTTACGATTCTGGAAGAGTGTCACCATCTGTACCACGGTGAAAAAGTCGCCTTTGGTACGCTGGCGCAGCTGGTGCTGCAGAACAGCCCGATGGAAGAGATCGAAACCGTGCTGAATTTCTGTCAGAAAGTGGGCCTGCCGGTAACGTTAGCGGAAATGGGCGTGAAAGACGACATTGACGGCAAGATTATGGCCGTGGCTAAAGCCACCTGCGCAGAAGGTGAAACCATTCACAATATGCCGTTCCCGGTGACGCCTGAAAGCGTACATGCCGCTATTTTGACGGCAGACCTGCTGGGACAGCAGTGGCTGGCGCGTTAATCGGGCATAGGTAAATTTACCCAGCATCTTCTCCCCCTCTGACAGTCTCTGCCGGAGGGGTTGTCTATGGCAAAACAGCGGAAATGGATATGACGGCGCACACGCATAGCATCGGGCAGGAAGTCTCTTCGGTTCTCGCCCAGTCCTGGCATCGTTGCAGCAAGTTTATGCAGCGGGAAACCTGGCAGGCGCCGCATCAGGCGCAAGGGCTGACCTTTGAGTCGATTTGTCGTCGCAAGACGGCGCTGCTGACGATTGCGCAGGCCGCGCTGGAAGATGCCTGGGAGTTTATGGACGGTCGTCCGTGCGCGCTGCTGATTCTGGATGAATCGGCCTGTATTCTCAGCCGTTGCGGCGATCCGCAGACGATAGAACAGCTGGCGGAGCTTGGATTTCGCGACGGCAGCTATTGCGCGGAAAGCATTATCGGCAGTTGTGCGCTGTCGCTGGCGACGATGCCGGGGCAGCCGACAAAAACCTCTGGCGCTCAGCATTTTAAACAGGCGTTGCATCCGTGGTCGTTCTGCTCGACGCCGGTGTTCGATAACCATGGACGTCTGTTTGGCTCCATCTCATTATGCTGTCTGGTAGAACATGAGTCCGTTTCTGATTTATCCCTGACGCTGGCGATTGCCAGAGAAGTCGGCAATTCATTGCTGACCGACAGCCTGCTGGCAGAATCCAACCGCCATCTGAACCAGATGTACGGGCTGCTGGAGAGCATGGATGATGGCGTGATGGCCTGGAATGAGCAGGGGGTGTTGCAGTTCCTCAATGCGCGCGCGGCGCTGCTTTTGCATCTCGACGCGCAGGCCAGCCAGGGCAAAAACATTCACGACCTGCTCAATTTGCCCATGCTGCTGCGTCGGGCAATTAAACATGCCCGCGGTTTGAATCACGTCGAAGTCACTTTTGAAAGCCAGCACCAGTTTGTTGATGCTGTTATCACCCTGAAGCCGATTGTTGAGGAGCAGGGCAACAGCTTTATCCTGCTGCTGCACCCGGTGGAGCAAATGCGTCAGCTGATGACCAGCCAGCTCGGTAAGGTGAGCCACACCTTTGAGCAGATGTCGACGGACGATCCAGAAACCCGACGCTTGATCCATTTTGGTCGCCAGGCGGCAAGGGGGAGTTTCCCGATCCTGCTGTGCGGGGAAGAGGGCGTCGGGAAAGAGCTGCTGAGCCAGGCCATTCACAATGAAAGCGAACGCGCCAGCGGGCCGTATATCGCCGTGAACTGTCAGTTGTATGCCAACAGCGTGCTGGGGCAGGATTTTATGGGTAGTGCGCCCACCGATGATGAAAATGGTCGGTTGAGTCGCCTTGAGCTGGCGAACGGCGGCACGCTGTTTCTGGAGAAAATTGAATATCTGGCGCCGGAACTGCAATCCGCGCTGTTACAGGTGATCAAGCAGGGAGTATTAACCCGCCTGGATGCCCGTCGCCTGATCCCGGTGGATGTAAAAGTGATCGCCACCACCACGGTTGATCTCGCTAATCTGGTGGAGCAAAACCGCTTTAGCCGCCAGCTGTATTACGCGTTGCACTCTTTTGAGATTGTTATCCCACCGCTACGCGCGCGGCGTAACAGTATTCCCTCGCTGATTTATACGCGACTGAATAGCCTGAAAAAACGCTTTTCAACCAGCCTGAAGATCGACGACGACGCGCTGGCGCAACTGGTGGCTTATTCATGGCCGGGCAATGACTTCGAGCTGAACAGCATTATCGAAAACATCGCTATCAGTAGCGATAACGGCCATATCCGGTTGAGCAATCTGCCGGATTATCTGTTTGCCGAGCGCCCCGGTCTGGAGACCGCGTCTTCCCTGCTGCCTGCCAGCCTGACCTTTACCGCTATCGAAAAAGAGGCGATTATCCACGCCGCCCGCGTCACCAGTGGGCGCGTGCAGGAGATGTCGCAACTGCTGAATATTGGTCGCACGACCTTGTGGCGTAAGATGAAGCAGTACGACATCGACGCCAGCCAGTTTAAGCGCAAACATCTGGAGTAGTTTCTTCGATTCTGGCCATGGAGAACAGCGCATCCGACAGTCGGTTGATATAACGCTTGGGTTCATCGCGTAACGTCAGCGCTCTGTCCATCGCGATGAGGATCCGCTCCAGCCGCCGTGCCAGGGTGCGCGCAACGTGTAGCTGTGCCGATGCCAGATTTTTCCCCGGAATGACAAATTCTTTCAGGGGGCCGCTCTGTGCCATATTGCGGTCAATAAGCTGCTCCAGCGCCTGAATATCCTCGGCGTTAATCGTCTGCGTTAAGCGGGCGAGACCTTTCTCATCGCTGGCGAGTTCCGACCCCAGCACAAACAGCATCTTCTGGATGGCATGCAGATCTTCGCGTAATTCTGCCTGGCGCGAGCTGGCATAGCAGACGCCAAGCTGGGAAATCAGTTCATCCACCGTACCGTAGGCGTTAACGCGGATGTCGTCTTTGTCGATACGGCTGCCGCCAAACAGCGCAGTCGTGCCTTTATCACCGGTTCGGGTATAGATGCGGTACATTTATTTTATCTCGCTAAAGGGAAGCACTTTGACCAGTTGGCCAGCATTGGCGCCGAGCATGCGGATCATTGCTGCCCCGGCGGCGATATGCCCACGGACCAGCGCCCGATCCTCGGGTAGCTGGGCGTGGGTTAGGGCAATATCACCGCTGGCGCTGAGGCCGAGACCCACGCGTAGCGTTGAGCTTTTAGCCGCCAGCTTGCTGAGGGCCAGCGCGCAGTCATGTGCGTCGCAACAGATTGTCCGGCAAGGGACGCCTTGCTCTTCCAGCCCCCAGCATAGTTCATCAAGCACGCGCGTATCCTGCCAGCGTGAGTGATAAAACAGATGTACGCCCGGTGATGAAAGTGACATTGCGCCCCCTTATTGATCAGAATGCCTGACGGAAGATCCCGGCAATTTCTTTCTCGTTCCCTTTACGCGGGTTGGAGAAGGCATTGCCGTCTTTCAGCGCCATTTCCGCCATATACGGGAAATCGGCTTCTTTGACGCCCAGTTCGCGCAGATGCTGCGGAATACCGATATCGGCAGAGAGGCGAGCGATGGCGTGAATCGCCAGTTCGGCGGCATCCATGGTGGACAGACCGTCGGTGTTCTCACCCATAAACTCCGCGATGTCGGCAAATTTCTCCGGATTAGCGATCAGGTTATAACGCGCCACGTGCGGCAGCAGTACGGCATTTGCTACGCCGTGCGGCATGTCGTACAGACCGCCAAGCTGATGCGCCATCGCGTGAACGTAGCCAAGGTTGGCGTTGTTGAAGGCCATACCCGCCAGCAAAGAGGCATAGGCCATGTTTTCACGAGCTTTCAGGTTGCTGCCCAGCGCTACGGCCTGGCGCAAATTACGGGCGATCAGACGAATTGCCTGGATAGCGGCGGCGTCGGTAACCGGGTTGGCATCTTTTGAAATATAGGCCTCAACAGCGTGGGTCAGGGCGTCCATCCCGGTCGCTGCGGTCAGTGGCGCAGGTTTGCCGAGCATCAGCAGCGGGTCATTAATAGAGACTGAAGGCAGGTTGCGCCAGCTGACAATCACAAACTTCACTTTGGTTTTGGTATTGGTCAGCACGCAGTGGCGGGTGACTTCGCTGGCGGTACCGGCGGTGGTATTCACCGCGACGATCGGCGGCAGCGGATTGGTCAGGGTTTCAATCCCGGCATAGCTATAGAGATCGCCTTCGTGCGTCGCCGCGATACCGATGCCTTTACCGCAGTCATGCGGACTACCACCGCCGACGGTAACGATAATATCGCATTGCTCCTTACGAAAAACTTCCAGACCGTCGCGCACGTTGGTGTCTTTGGGGTTTGGCTCGACGCCGTCAAACACCACCACGTCAATACCGGCTTCACGCAGATGTTCGAGGGTTTTATCAACCGCGCCGTCCTTAATGGCTCGCAGACCTTTATCAGTCACCAGCAGCGCTTTTTTACCGCCCAACAGTTTGCAGCGTTCGCCCACGACGGAAATAGCATTCGGGCCAAAAAAGTTCACATTTGGCACCAGGTAATCAAACATACGATAGCTCATAATTTACCTTCTTAGATTTAAATTATAATTCAGAAAAACAATCCAGTGCGGTTTGCGCTAATAACATGTCTTGTTCGACAGTACCGCCACTTACGCCGACAGCACCGATTAATTTATCGTTTAACATGACAGGTAAGCCGCCGCCAAAAATAACGATCCGCTGTTGATTCGTTAGCTGTAAACCATATAGTGACGCACCCGGTTGTACCGCGTCGGTAATTTCATGGGTCCCCTGGCGCAGACAGCAGGCGGTATACGCTTTATTAAGAGAAATATCACAGCTGGTGACAAACGCGTCGTCCATGCGTTGCATCAGCAGCGTGTTTCCGCCGCGATCCACCACGGAAAAGACCACCGGCACGTTGATCTCAGACGCTTTAGCCTCGACGGCCTGCGCCATTTTTTTCGCAGCCGCCAGCGTAATGGTGGCGATTGGTTGGCTCTTATTCACAGTTTCTCCTGAAAATAGTGTAGGGCTGAGGTCACGAAAATATCGCGAGACAGCTATTTTTTATCATTGGGTTTGGCTTTATTTTGTCGCCACGCGTTATTAAGTCAATAGGGTGAGAATTTCAAAAATATTAATTTGATTTTGCGTATCGGCATTTATTGATAATGATCATTTAACTTCGTCACAATTCTCTCCGGCTATTCCTGAGAACCGTTTCAATATGGAACGATGAATTTTTATTACGTGCCAAATTGGAACGAAATTAATTTTATTTTTTTATTGCTGTGCTCATTTAGAGTTCGGCCATTGCTGATGAAAGGCGAATGCCGGGTGGTGTGTCCCCGGCAATACGGCCCGGCGTCCCTATTTTTTATCTTTTGAGTCCATAAACTATGAGAAGATCAAAACGATTCGAAGTGCTTGCGAAGCGCCCTGTAAATCAGGATGGGCTGATTGGCGAATGGCCTGAAGAGGGGCTGATCGCCATGGAAAGCCCCTACGATCCGGCTTCGTCGGTGAAGGTAGAGAATGGTCGTATTGTTGAGCTGGACGGCAAGAGCCGCGCCGAGTTCGACATGATTGACCGTTTTATTGCCGACTACGCGATTAACGAGGCTGAAACTGAACGGGCAATGCGGCTCGACGCGCTGGAGATCGCCAGAATGCTGGTGGATATCCACGTCAGCCGGGAAGAGATTGTTGCTATTACCACCGCCATCACGCCGGCGAAAGCGGTGGAGGTGATGGCGCAAATGAACGTGGTGGAAATGATGATGGCGCTGCAAAAAATGCGCGCCAGACGCACGCCGTCCAACCAGTGCCATGTCACCAACCTGAAAGATAACCCGGTACAGATTGCCGCCGATGCGGCTGAAGCGGGGATCCGTGGTTTTTCAGAACAGGAAACCACGGTCGGCATCGCCCGCTATGCGCCGTTTAACGCCCTGGCGCTGCTGGTCGGTTCCCAGTGCGGTCGTCCTGGCGTGCTCACGCAATGTTCCGTTGAGGAGGCGACGGAGCTGGAGCTGGGGATGCGCGGGTTAACCAGCTACGCCGAAACGGTATCGGTATACGGTACAGAGTCGGTGTTTACCGACGGCGATGATACGCCGTGGTCCAAAGCGTTTCTCGCCTCGGCCTATGCGTCTCGCGGGCTGAAAATGCGTTACACCTCCGGCACCGGTTCGGAAGCGCTGATGGGCTATTCCGAGAGTAAATCGATGCTCTATCTGGAGTCGCGCTGCATCTTTATCACCAAAGGCGCGGGTGTACAGGGGCT
Source organism: Citrobacter sp. C5_2 (assembly GCF_014596845.2). Taxonomy (NCBI): domain Bacteria; kingdom Pseudomonadati; phylum Pseudomonadota; class Gammaproteobacteria; order Enterobacterales; family Enterobacteriaceae; genus Citrobacter; species Citrobacter sp. C5_2. The sequence continues at coordinate 700,769 of NZ_CP115032.1, forward strand.
GCAAAACGGCGCGGTCAGCTGTATCGGCATGACCGGCGCAGTGCCGTCGGGGATCCGCGCGGTGCTGGCGGAAAACCTGATTGCCTCGATGCTCGACCTTGAAGTGGCCTCCGCCAATGACCAGACCTTTTCCCACTCAGATATTCGCCGTACCGCCCGTACCCTGATGCAAATGCTGCCGGGTACCGACTTTATCTTCTCCGGCTATAGCGCCGTGCCGAACTACGACAACATGTTTGCCGGGTCGAACTTCGACGCGGAAGACTTCGATGATTACAACATTCTGCAACGCGATCTAATGGTGGACGGTGGTCTGCGTCCTGTAACCGAAGAAGAAACCATCGCCATCCGTAACAAGGCGGCGCGCGCCATTCAGGCGGTGTTCCGCGAACTGGGTCTGCCGTTGATTAGCGATGAGGAAGTTGAGGCCGCCACTTACGCTCACGGCAGCAAGGATATGCCTGCGCGCAATGTGGTGGAAGATCTGGCCGCCGTGGAAGAGATGATGAAGCGCAATATCACCGGGCTGGATATCGTCGGCGCGCTAAGCCGTAGCGGCTTCGAAGATATCGCCAGTAACATCCTCAATATGCTGAGACAGCGCGTCACCGGTGATTACCTGCAAACGTCGGCCATTCTGGATCGCCAGTTTGAGGTGGTCAGCGCCGTTAACGACATTAATGATTATCAGGGACCAGGCACCGGCTATCGCATCTCCGCCGAGCGCTGGGCGGAAATTAAAAATATCGCGGGCGTGGTTCAGCCTGGCTCAATTGAATAAGGCGGTACACTGTGGAATGCACAACTGAACGTAAGCCGGTTTTCACCTTGCAGGTAAGCGAAGGCGAGGCGGCTACAGCGGACGAACGCGTAGATGAAGTGGTGATTGGCGTCGGTCCGGCCTTTGATAAGTATCAGCACAAAACCCTGATTGATATGCCGCATAAGGCGATTCTTAAAGAGCTGGTGGCAGGGATTGAAGAAGAGGGGCTGCATGCGCGGGTAGTGAGAATTCTGCGCACCTCGGACGTTTCTTTTATGGCGTGGGATGCGGCCAATCTCAGCGGTTCCGGCATCGGGATTGGTATCCAGTCGAAAGGAACCACGGTGATTCATCAGCGCGATCTGCTACCGCTGAGTAATCTGGAGCTGTTCTCTCAGGCTCCGCTGCTGACGCTGGAAACCTATCGCCAGATCGGTAAAAACGCCGCGCGCTATGCACGCAAAGAGTCGCCTTCGCCGGTGCCGGTGGTCAATGACCAGATGGTGCGCCCTAAATTTATGGCCAAGGCCGCGCTGTTTCACATCAAAGAAACCAAACACGTGGTGCAGGATGCTGCACCCGTCACGCTGCATATTGCACTGGTAAGGGAATGACCATGAACAACAATATCATGACCGCGCAGGATTACCCATTAGCCACCCGCTGCCCGGAGAAAATCCAGACGCCTGGCGGGAAACCGTTAACCGACATTACTCTTGAGAATGTGCTGGCAGGCAAGGTCGGGCCGCAGGATGTGCGTATTTCTCAGCAAACGCTGGAGTACCAGGCGCAGATTGCCGAACAGATGCAACGTCACGCCGTGGCGCGCAATTTCCGTCGCGCGGCGGAGCTGATTGCCATCCCGGATGCTCGTATTCTGGAGATCTATAATGCGCTACGTCCGTTTCGTTCTTCATTCGCGGAGCTACAGGCGATTGCCGATGAGCTGGAGCACACCTGGCATGCCACGGTGAACGCCGCTTTTGTCCGCGAGTCGGCAGAGGTGTATCAGCAGAGAAACAAGCTGCGTAAAAGCAGCCAGTGACGGAGGGCGCATGCCGTTAATCGCCGGGATTGATATCGGCAACGCCACCACCGAAGTGGCGTTGGCGCAACATGGACGGTTTATTGCCAGCGGAATTGTCGCCACCACGGGCATGAAAGGGACGCGGGACAACATTGCCGGGGTGGTGACCTCCCTGCAGCAGGCACTGGATAAAACGCCGTGGTCGCTTCAGGACGTGGCGAAAATCTGCATCAATGAGGCCGCGCCGGTGATTGGCGATGTGGCGATGGAAACCATCACTGAAACCATCATTACGGAATCGACAATGATTGGCCATAACCCGCAGACGCCGGGGGGCGTCGGCGTGGGGATGGGAACCACCATCAGCGTGGATAAGCTGGCATCACTGAGCGAAGATCGCTTTGCGCAGGGCTGGATCCCGCTGGTGGGCGAAGAGATTGATTTCCTCGAAGCGGTCTGGCTCATCAATGAGGCGCTGGATCGTGGGATCAACGTGGTGGCGGCGATCCTGAAAAAAGATGATGGCGTGCTGGTGAACAATCGCCTGCGTCGGGCAATGCCGGTGGTCGATGAAGTGACGCTACTGGAGAAGGTTCCGGAAGGTGTGCTGGCGGCGGTGGAAGTGGCGGCTGCAGGGCAGGTGGTGCGGGTATTGTCGAATCCTTACGGCATCGCGACCTTTTTTGCCCTGACGCCGGAGGAAACGCAAACCATCGTCCCTATCGCCAGAGCGCTGATTGGCAACCGCTCCGCTGTGGTGCTGAAAACGCCGCAGGGTGATGTGCAGTCGCGCACGATCCCGGCGGGTAAGATCTTTATTCGTGGCGAAAAGCGCGGCGGTGAAGCCGACGTAGCGCAAGGCGCGCAAGCCATTATGCAGGCGATGAGCGCCTGCGCGCCCGTGTGCGATATTCGCGGTGAAGCAGGTACGCACGCGGGTGGGATGCTTGAGCGGGTGCGTAAGGTGATGGCCTCGCTGACCGGTCATGACATGAACGCCGTGCATATTCAGGATCTTCTGGCGGTGGATACGTTTATTCCCCGCGAGGTGCAGGGTGGCATTGCCGGTGAATGCTCAATGGAGAACGCCGTTGGCATTGCGGCGATGGTGAAATCTGACCGCTTACAGATGCAGGCTATCGCCAGCGAACTGAGCGCGCGGTTAAACACGCCCGTGGAGGTGGGGGGGGTGGAAGCCAACATGGCCGTGGCTGGCGCGTTAACGACGCCCGGATGCGCCGCGCCGCTGGCGATCCTCGATTTAGGCGCAGGATCCACCGATGCCGCCATTATTAATAGCGACGGCGTAGTGAAGGCGGTACATCTTGCCGGGGCGGGGAATATGGTCAGCCTGCTAATTCAAACGGAACTGGGCTTAAGCGATCCGTTTTTAGCAGAGGAAATTAAAAAATACCCGCTGGCCAAAGTGGAGAGCCTGTTCAGCATTCGCCACGAGAACGGCGCGGTGGAGTTTTTTCGTGAACCGCTCAGCCCGTCAGTATTTGCCAAAGTGGTGTATCTGAAAGACGGCGAGCTGATCCCGGTTGATAACCAGACCTCGCTGGAGAAGATTCGTCTGGTGCGTCGTCAGGCCAAAGAGAAAGTTTTTGTCACCAACTGTCTGCGTGCGTTACGCCAGGTATCACCTGGCGGCTCCATTCGCGATATCACTTTTGTGGTGCTGGTAGGCGGTTCATCGCTGGATTTTGAAATTCCGCAGATGATCACCGATGCGCTGGCGCATTACGGCGTTGTCGCCGGGCAGGGCAACATCCGTGGCACTGAAGGCCCGCGCAATGCGGTGGCGACTGGGCTGGTTTTAGCCGGAGAAGCAAAAAAATAGCGCAGAAAACAGCCGCGCAAGCGTTTAGCTGCGGGGTAAGTCAAAGAAAGGCGATGTTCTCTTTGATATCCCGGCGGAGTTGGGTACATAGTATCAAGGTGTCTCTCACGTGGTTAATTTTAAGGATAAGAGCATGCCAACAGCAATTGAGAAAGCCTTGGATTTTATTGGTGGTATGAACACTTCGGCGTCAGTACCCCATTCAATGGATGAAAGCACCGCTAAGGGAATTCTAAAGTATTTGCATGACTTAGGTGTGCCAGCGAGTCCGGAAGTTGTGATGGCACGGGGTGAGCAGGAGGGATGGAATCCTGAGTTCACGAAAAAAGTGGCCGGATGGGCAGAAAAAGTTGCCTCCGGTAACCGCATCCTTATCAAAAACCCAGAGTATTTTTCAACCTACATGCAGGAGCAGCTCAAAGAACTCGTGTGAGCTGACTATCGAATAAAACGCTAACGGACGTTTCCATCTCCGGATGGCGGCGTCCAGAAGGGTTGCCACATGCTGCTTATTGGGCAGACATATCTAAACGAAAGATTAATAAAAAAGGACCTGCGCTTTCTCGCAAGTCCTTGATATTTGGTGGCCCCTGCTGGACTTGAACCAGCGACCAAGCGATTATGAGTCGCCTGCTCTAACCACTGAGCTAAGGGGCCGTGGCGGTGGATTATAAAGTAACTCCGCGTCGCAATCCAGACATAAGCGTACGGATGCTGATTTTATAAACAATGTATTATCAGTCCGTTATACTGTTACTCTGATGTATTGTTCGGAGTAATTATGGTTAAGGACATACTGGCACCAGGGCTGCGGGTGGTGTTTTGCGGCATCAATCCGGGGCTATCTTCCGCAGGTACAGGGTTCCCCTTTGCGCATCCCGCTAATCGCTTCTGGAAGGTCATCCATCAGGCGGGATTTACCGATCGCCAACTGAAGCCAGAAGAGGCGCAACACCTGCTGGATTTCCGCTGTGGCGTGACTAAATTTGTCGACAGGCCAACGGTGCAGGCTAATGAAGTGAAGCTACAGGGGATGCGTAGCGGTGGCCGTAAGCTTATTGAAAAGATTGATGACTATCAGCCCGCCGCGCTGGCGATTCTTGGCAAGCAGGCGTTCGAGCAAGGCTTCAGTCAGCGCGGAGCGCAGTGGGGAAAGCAGACGCTGACCATTGGCGCGACGCAGATTTGGGTATTGCCAAATCCCAGCGGATTGAGCCGGATAACACTGGATAAGCTGGTGGAGGCGTATCGTGAGCTGGATGACGCCCTGGTCATGCGCGGGATGTAAATAAAAACGCCACCTTGCGGTGGCGTTTGAACTTATACGGCGAGATTAATCGTCGAGGAAGCTACGCAGCACTTCAGAACGGCTCGGGTGGCGCAGTTTACGCAGCGCCTTCGCTTCGATCTGACGGATACGTTCGCGGGTAACGTCGAACTGTTTACCCACTTCTTCCAGCGTGTGGTCGGTGTTCATATCGATACCGAAACGCATACGCAGAACTTTCGCTTCACGAGCGGTCAGGCCAGCCAGAACGTCGTGCGTTGCGGCACGCAGGCTCTCGGTAGTGGCAGAGTCCAGCGGCAGCTCGAGGGTGGTATCCTCGATGAAATCACCCAGATGCGAATCTTCATCGTCGCCGATCGGCGTTTCCATGGAGATAGGCTCTTTGGCGATCTTCAGCACTTTACGGATCTTGTCTTCCGGCATCAGCATGCGTTCAGCCAGCTCTTCCGGCGTCGGCTCACGGCCCATCTCTTGCAGCATCTGACGGGAAATACGGTTGAGCTTGTTAATGGTCTCAATCATATGCACCGGAATACGGATGGTACGCGCCTGATCCGCGATAGAGCGGGTAATTGCCTGACGGATCCACCAGGTTGCGTAGGTGGAGAACTTGTAACCACGACGGTATTCAAACTTATCAACCGCTTTCATCAGACCGATGTTGCCTTCCTGAATCAGATCCAGGAACTGCAGACCACGGTTGGTGTATTTCTTGGCGATAGAGATAACCAGACGTAAGTTCGCTTCAACCATCTCTTTTTTCGCACGACGGGCTTTCGCCTCACCGATGGACATGCGACGGTTGATATCTTTGACCTGCTCGATGGTCAGGCCGGTTTCTTCTTCAATCTGCTGCAGTTTCTGCAGGCCGCGGTGAACGTCATCTGCCACGTCGTGCAGTTTTTCAGACCACGGTTTGTTCATCGCGATTGCCGCGTTGAACCAGGTTTCGCTGGTTTCATTGCCAGTGAACAGAGTGATGAAGTTTTTCTTCGGCATTTTGCACTGCTCAACGCAGAGCTTCATGATCAGACGTTCCTGAGTACGCACGCGGTCCATCATGACGCGCATGCTGTTTACCAGGTAGTCGAACTGCTTCGGCACCAGGCGGAACTGTTTGAACACTTCAGACAGCTTCTGAATTTCTTCCTGCGCGGCAGCATGGCTGCGGCCTTTGGCCTTGATCGTGTCGCGGGTGATTTCGTACTGGGTACGCAGCTCAGCGAATTTTTCACGCGCTAATTCAGGGTCGATGCTGTTGTCGTCATCGCTGCTGTCGTCGTCATCTTCTTCATCTTCGTCTTCATCTTCATCCATCTCTTCTTGAGAGAGTTCAGAACCGACGTGGGTCGCCGTTGGCGCCATGTCTTCTTCCGCGTTAGGATCGACAAAGCCGGTGATGAGATCGGACAGACGCGCTTCTTCAGCTTCTACGCGATCGTATTGCTCAAGCAGATAGGTGATGGCTTCCGGGTATTCAGCAACGGAGCATTGAACCTGGTTAATCCCGTCTTCGATGCGCTTAGCGATGTCGATTTCGCCTTCACGGGTTAACAGTTCAACGGTACCCATTTCACGCATGTACATGCGGACCGGGTCAGTTGTACGGCCGATTTCGGACTCAACGCTGGACAGAACCTGGGCAGCCGCTTCTTCCGCGTCTTCATCGGTGCTGTTGGAGGTTTCAGCAAGCAGCAGATCATCGGCATCAGGTGCTTCTTCCATCACCTGAATACCCATGTCATTGATCATTTGGATGATGTCTTCGATTTGATCTGAATCGACGATATCTTCCGGCAGATGGTCATTGACCTCGGCATAGGTCAGATAGCCTTGCTCCTTACCACGTTGGACAAGAAGCTTCAGCTGTGACTGCGGGTTTTGCTCCATAAGACGGTATCCACACTTAATTCGTTTGATTGGTGTTGGGCGGTAAAACCGCCAACGGCAAAACGAGGGCATACTTATATTTTGCCGCTGCCTCTCCGTGCGGCTGTCGGGGGCTTCCCGATCGATATTCGGCAGTTAAGCCGTTAAATACTTCATCTTTCACGTTGTCTCTGCGTTAGCTGCGTTCTCTCTTCCTGGTCATGTACTTATGTACACTCCCAGGCGTTCGTTCACTTGCTGCCTTGATACAACGCGAATGATTTTGTCTTTGTTTTGTCTTTCTCTTATTTCTTGGCCAGTTCCTGGTTCAGCGTCCAGAGTTCCCGGCGTTCTTCGCTGCTTAAACCGTGTGTGCGCTCACGAGCTATCAACTCTTCCTGGCGCAGTTCAAGCATCGAATCAAACATATGGTTGAGTGAGTCGGTGAAGGTTTTTTCTGCGATATCTTTATCTGCTATATCGTCCCACATCGACAGTTTTTCAAGGGTTGCAGCATCATTTGTGCCACGATAGTGCTCTAAAAGTTGGCCGGTGGTCAGGCCTGGCTGAGCCAGACAAGTGTTGACCAGTTCTCTGAATAAGCCAAGTCCAGGCAGCTTATTGCTGTCCAGCGCGCCTAACGGCGGAACCAGCGGAGCAAGGTCCGGGTTTTGTACCAGCAACCCTATAAGTATACGCATGGTCGTACGTTTTAGCTGTGGAACAGGGCGGGAAGCGCCATTTTCTGCCAGTTTTGGCATTAAACGTTCAAGCTGGCTGTCATCCAGAATGCCGAGCTTGTTTCCCAACTCCTGTCGCAGATAAATGCGCAACGTTTCGCCCGGCACCTGAGTGATCAGTGGCAGCGCCAGCGTGCTGAGCTGCGCGCGTCCGTCCGGGGTACTTAAATCTACCTGTGGCAACAGGCTATTAAATAAAAACGCGGAGAGCGGCAACGCCTGCTCCATCCGGGCTTCGAAAGCCTCTTTCCCTTCTTTACGCACTAACGTATCGGGATCTTCGCCATCAGGTAAAAACATAAAGCGTAGCTGGCGGCCGTCTGTCATATAAGGCAGTGCGGTTTCCAGCGCGCGCCATGCTGCGTCGCGTCCGGCACGGTCGCCGTCGTAGCAGCAAATCACGTTGTTCGTCGCGCGAAACAACAGTTGGATGTGATCGGCGGTAGTTGACGTCCCAAGGGATGCCACGGCGTAGTTAATGCCGTATTGCGCCAGCGCCACCACATCCATATAACCTTCCACCACTAACAGGCGCTGCGGATCGGCGTTATCCTGCTGGGCTTCATAAAGGCCATACAGCTGGCGACCTTTATGGAAAATATCGGTTTCCGGGGAGTTCAGATACTTCGGCAGGGCATCGCCCAGCACGCGTCCACCAAAACCAATGACCCGACCACGTTTGTCGCGGATGGGGAACATCACCCGTTCGCGAAAACGATCGTAACTGCGTCCCTGATCGTTGGTGACCAACATCCCCGCATCGACCAACGATTTGCGATTCTCAGCATTGCCGCCAAACCGTTTCAGGACGTTATCCCAGCCGGGGGGGGCAAAACCAATAGCAAAACGGGTGATAACGTCGCTACTTAATCCTCGCTTTTCCAGGTACTGGCGCGCAGGGGTAGCGGCGGGCTGCATCAAAGACTGTTGATAAAAAGTGTTCAGGCCGTCCATCAATTGATAAAGGCTTTGCCGTTGATGGCGCTCTATCTGACTGGGGCCACTGCCTGCTTCATAGGGCACTTCAAGGTTGTGCATTGCGGCCAGTTCTTCGACGGTTTCCACAAACTCGAGCTTGTCGTAGTTCATGAGAAAGTCGACGGCGTTGCCATGCGCGCCACACCCAAAGCAGTGATAAAACTGTTTTTCACCGTTTACGGTGAAAGAGGGGGTTTTTTCGTTATGGAACGGACAGCACGCGTGATAATTTTTGCCCTGCTTTTTCAGCTTTACCCGCGCGTCGATGAGATCGACGATGTCGGTTCTTGCCAGCAGGTCATTAATAAATACACGTGGGATTCGTCCAGCCATATGCCCCGTTATTACACTTCATCCTTCAAACTGTCTCTGCGTTGGCTGCACTCGCTCACCCCTGTCACTTACTTAAGTAAGCTCCGGGGATTCACTCACTTGCCGCCTTGATACAGTGTGAATGATTTTGTGTAATTGCTGATGTATAAACGAAAACAAGCCGCGCATTCCTTCCGGAAGCACGGCCTTACAACTACAACTCAGTCTGAATTGAGAGCTTTAGCTCTCAATGGATTAGTACAGACGAGTACGGCGTGCGTTTTCGCGAGCCAGTTTCTTCGCGTGACGTTTCACAGCAGAAGCTTTAGCGCGCTTACGTTCGGTAGTCGGTTTTTCATAGAACTCACGACGACGAACTTCCGCCAGAACACCTGCTTTTTCGCATGAACGCTTGAAGCGACGCAGTGCTACGTCGAACGGCTCGTTTTCACGTACTTTAATTACCGGCATGTAACTCTCACCTTTAATAAATTCGGTTTGCCGCTGGCATCAACGCCAGCTTATTTCAAAATGGTGCGGAATTTTACTGCAATTGCTGCTGCTTTGTAAAGCACCCACGCGATTTTGAAAGGGACTTTTATAAGGACAAGGAGTATACACGAGGCATGCGCCTGGGGCGAACAAAGTTTTACATCAACCCGCATTGGTCCTACACTGCGCGGTAATAGAGCGAGGTAAAACAAGTCATGCGTGTACTGGGTATTGAAACATCCTGCGATGAAACCGGCATCGCCATTTACGACGATGAAAAAGGTCTTTTAGCCAACCAATTGTATAGTCAGGTGAAATTACACGCTGACTACGGCGGCGTAGTGCCAGAACTGGCCTCGCGCGATCACGTACGTAAAACCGTACCGCTGATTCAGGCCGCGCTGAAAGAAGCGGGACTCACGGCAAAAGAGATCGATGCGGTGGCGTACACCGCAGGTCCTGGTCTGGTTGGCGCGCTGCTGGTCGGCGCAACCGTAGGACGTTCGCTGGCGTTCGCCTGGGGCGTGCCGGCAATTCCTGTGCACCACATGGAAGGGCATTTGCTGGCGCCGATGCTGGAAGAGAATCCTCCTGCTTTTCCGTTCGTCGCGCTGCTGGTTTCCGGTGGGCACACGCAACTGATTAGCGTCACTGGTATCGGTCAGTATGAATTACTGGGTGAATCGATTGATGACGCGGCAGGTGAAGCGTTCGACAAAACCGCCAAGCTGCTGGGGCTGGATTATCCTGGCGGCCCAATGCTGTCTAAGCTGGCGTCACAGGGTGTGGAAAAACGCTTTGTCTTCCCGCGTCCGATGACCGACCGTCCGGGGCTGGATTTCAGCTTCTCCGGCCTGAAAACCTTCGCCGCGAATACGATTCGTAATAACGAAAATGACGATCAAACGCGTGCAGATATCGCCCGTGCCTTTGAAGATGCGGTGGTTGATACGCTGATGATCAAGTGCAAACGCGCGCTGGATCAAACCGGTTTTAAACGTCTGGTGATGGCGGGGGGCGTGAGCGCTAACCGCACGCTGCGCGCAAAACTGGCCGAAATGATGCAAAAACGCCGCGGCGAAGTGTTCTATGCGCGCCCGGAATTTTGTACCGACAACGGGGCGATGATCGCCTACGCGGGGATGGTGCGTTTTAAAGCGGGCGCAACGGCGGATCTTGGCGTGACCGTGCGTCCACGCTGGCCGCTGGCGGAATTACCGGCGGCGTGAGTTTTTTGCCCGGTGGTGGCTTTGCTTACCGGGCCAACAAAACCGTAGGCCGGGTCAGGCGAAGCCGCCACCCGGCGATAAACCGCGCTACACCCGCAACATTCCTTTCTCTTCCAGAAACGCAATAATCGTCGCCAGACCGTCGCCCGCCTTCAGGTTAGTAAACGTCCACGGACGCTCGCCGCGCATGCGCAGGGTATCGCGTTCCATCACCTCCAGCGAAGCGCCTACGTAAGGGGCCAGATCGGTTTTGTTGATCACCAGAAAATCGGATTTGGTGATCCCCGGCCCGCCTTTACGCGGGATCTTCTCGCCTTCGGCAACGTCGATCACGTAGATCGTCAGATCCGCTAATTCCGGGCTGAAGGTGGCGCTCAGGTTATCGCCGCCGCTTTCCACAAAAATCAGATCCAGGTTGCCGAATTTCTCGCTCAGCGCTTCGACCGCGGCCAGATTCATCGACGCATCTTCGCGGATGGCGGTATGTGGACAGCCGCCAGTTTCCACACCAACTATTCTGTCCGGTTCCAGGGCACCTGCTTCGGTGAGAATGCGCTGATCTTCTTTGGTATAGATATCGTTAGTCACGACCGCCAGTTGATAGCTGCTGCGCATGGCTTTGCATAACGCTTCCAGCAGCGCTGTTTTGCCGGAGCCAACCGGGCCGCCAACGCCCACGCGCAGGGGATGCTTGTAATCACTCATTTTTTCTCCTCAGGAACGGAATAAGCGGGAATATTGGGTTTCATGCCGGGCAGACGCGATGGCGGCTAACGGCGTTGCGGATCCGAGGCTGGCGTCAGGACACGCCAGCGCTTGTGCCAGACCTTGCGCGTAACGATCGCCAAGCGAAATAATCAACCGCTGCGCCGCCTGCTGGCCAAAGGGAACCAGTTTGACGCCTGCCATCACTGCGCTCTCAATCCAGCTGTAGCCGAGGCTTAATGCCAGATTCGTCAGGGGGATTTTCCAGCGTACGCCCAGCCAGGCCATGCCGCACAGCTGGCTGTCGGTAAAGAGCGTGCGCCATTCCCGGGAACAGTCTGGTTCCCAGTCGGTGACCAGCCGCGTAAAGGCGATGCCCCGGCTGCGTTCTTCATCCCGCAGTTCGCGGGTTTCCCGACAGGCCAGCAGGTAAGCTGTCCAGCGGCGCGCGGCGGCGAGATCGTCCTGCTCACAGGCGCGATACAATCTCGCCAGCAGCGGTAAGTCGACGGTAAAAAAGTTGTGCTCCATCTGCTGAATTTGCCAGTCAGAGAAGTCATCGACGCTTTTCACCCAGCCGATTTCCACCGCCCACTCCAGACCCTGAGACCAGGTAAACGATCCCACCGGGAGACTGCTGCTGGCGAGCTGCATCAGGCGCAGCTGTTGGGTGCTATGCATCAGTGCGCATGGCCGTGATGATGCCCGTGTGACTCGCTCGCATAGGCACCCGCTTCCGGCTCAAACGGCAACTGGGCAAACGCCACCTCGAGGTTAAACTGGCGCAGCATATCGTCCAGCACATGATCGTGGTGGTAGCGCAGCTCATCGGGCAGGATCTGCAATGGTACGTGGCGATTACCAAGGTGGTAACAGGCTTTGGCGAGCAAAAAAGGGTTGGCGCAGCGCACGACGGAAACCGACTCCGGCGCGGCGATCACTTCGATCACCTCGCGGCCATCGTCGGTAGTCAGCAGATCGCCGCCGCGTAACAGTAAACCGCGCGGTAGCATTAATCCGGCTTCGCGGCCATCGCTCAGTGCCACTCTGGCGCGGCTTTTTACGCGAACATCAATGGGTAGCGTGACGCTTGCGGTGACGCGGTGGGCGTGGTCAAGGCGTTGGGTCAGGTAGATCATCCTCACTCCTTAAAACAGGAAATAGCGTTGCGCCATCGGCAAAACGTCTGCCGGGTCGCTGGTAATCAGTTCACCGTCAATGCGTACCTCGTAGGTCTGGGCATCGACGGTGATATTAGGCTGCAGAGCGTTGTGGATCATGTCAGCCTTTTTTACCGTCCGGCAGCCTTTGACGACGGCGATAGCGCTTTGCAAATTAAGTTGCTGCGGGACGTTTTGCGCGTCGGCAGCCTGTGAAATAAAGGTTAGACGGGTGTGATGCCGCGCTGCGCCAAGCGCGCCGAACATCATGCGGTAATGCACCGGCTGCGGGGTAGGGATTGAGGCGTTGATATCACCCATCGGCGCGCAGGCGATCATCCCGCCCTTCACGATGGTCGCCGGTTTTACGCCAAAAAAGGCCGGCGACCACAGCACCAGGTCGGCCAGTTTACCGGGCTCAACCGAGCCGACTTCGTGGGCGATACCGTGGGTCAACGCCGGATTGATGGTGTACTTGGCGATGTAGCGTTTAACACGCTGATTGTCGTTGTCGCCGATTTCTTCTGCCAGCGGACCACGCTGAACCTTCATGCGGTGCGCCACCTGCCAGGTACGTAGGATCACTTCGCCCACGCGCCCCATCGCCTGTGAATCGGACGAGGTCAGGGAAAACGCGCCAATATCATGCAGCACATCCTCGGCAGCGATCGTTTCCCGGCGAATGCGCGATTCGGCGAAGGCGACGTCTTCAGCGATATCCGGATCGAGATGGTGGCAGACCATCAGCATGTCGAGATGCTCGTCGATGGTGTTGACGGTATAAGGCAGCGTCGGGTTGGTGGAGGAGGGCAAAATATTCGGATGTGCGCAGGCGGTGATGATATCCGGCGCATGGCCGCCACCTGCGCCTTCGGTATGGAAAGTATGAATGGTGCGATCGCCGATCGCTGCCAGCGTATCCTCAACAAAACCGGACTCATTGAGCGTGTCGCTGTGCAGCGCTACCTGGATGTCCATTTCGTCGGCCACGGTCAGCGCACAGTCGATAGCGGCAGGCGTGGCGCCCCAGTCTTCGTGGATCTTCAGGCCAATGGCGCCGGCAGTGACTTGCTCGCGCAGGGCGTCAGGGTTTGAACCATTGCCTTTGCCCAGCAAACCGATGTTAACCGGCAACGTGTCTGCCGCCTGCAGCATGCGGGCGATGTACCACGGGCCCGGCGTGCAGGTGGTGGCATTGGTGCCTGCGGCCGGACCAGTACCGCCGCCGATCATCGTCGTCACGCCTGAAACCAGCGCTTCTTGCGCCTGCTGCGGGCAGATCCAGTGAATATGCGTATCTACGCCGCCCGCGGTGACGATCTTGCCTTCTCCGGCGATGACTTCTGTTCCTACGCCTATCGGGATTGTGACATTGGGCTGAATATCGGGATTACCCGCTTTGCCGATGGCGAAGATCCTGCCATCTTTGATGCCGATATCCGCTTTGACGATCCCCCAGTGATCAACGATCAGTGCATTGGTTATCACCAGATCCACACACGCCTGGGCGCGCATTTGTCCCTGACCCATACCGTCGCGGATCACTTTTCCGCCGCCGAATTTGACCTCTTCGCCGTAGGTGGTGAAGTCTTTTTCTACCTCGATCCACAGGTCAGTATCCGCCAGACGTACTTTATCGCCGGTGGTTGGGCCAAACATGTCGGCGTATGCCTGGCGGGAAATGTTACTCATTATCTGCCTCCAGCGCGCCCATCACTTCACTGCGAAAACCCACCATCCTTTGTGCGCCAGCGACGCGCACCAGTTCGACTTCGCGCTTTTGCCCTGGTTCAAAACGTACCGCTGTACCTGCGGCAATGTTAAGACGAAAGCCCCGCGTAGCTGCCCTGTCAAAGCGCAGCGCTGGGTTCACCTCGTAAAAGTGATAGTGCGATCCCACCTGGATGGGTCTGTCGCCGTGATTCTCCACTACGATCGTGCAGGTTTCGCGCCCCTGATTGATCGCAATGTTGCCTGCTGAGATCTGATACTCACCTGGGATCATTGCCGCTCCTTAGACGATCGGGTTGTGGACGGTGACCAGTTTCGAACCGTCCGGGAATGTGGCTTCAACCTGAATATCCGGGATCATCTCTGGTACGCCTTCCATCACCTGATCGCGACGCAGCACGTGACGCCCGTCTTCCATCAGCGCGGCCACGGTTTGCCCGTCGCGCGCCCCTTCCATAATGAAAGCGCTAATCAGCGCCACTGATTCCGGATAATTCAGCTTCAGCCCGCGGGCCAGGCGACGTTCTGCCACCAGCGCGGCGGTAAACAGCAACAGCTTGTCTTTTTCTCTGGGGGTCAGTTCCATAATGGGCCTCTTAGGTTTGCCAGATTCGCGGTAGCATGGGCGCTTTGTGTGTCAGCAGCGGGCGCAGAAATTGCCAGATGTCACGCATAACGCGCTGAACAATCAGGTTGTCGTTCGCCAGAAAGCGGATTGTCAGCAGCGAGTCGTTAAGCGTTGCCCCGGCATAATCCCCCAATGGCGTAAGCCGCTCGCGCGTTCCCTCCAGCATGTGTTCGTTGGCCGGGTAACACAGCAACGTACCAATCCAGGGATGATGTGCGACGCCGCTCAGATTCCCTGCCTGCACCTGCAAACGCTCTATCAGTAGCGGTTGCTCATCCCGCCACACTTCCAGACGGTTTTGTAGCGTGCCGTGGCTGAACGTTTCCTGCATGACAGGGCGTCCGAGACACAGCAGATCCCAGGCCAGCAAATGGCTTGCGGACGTCAGATGAAATACGGACTGGACGGTGGCATTAGCGCCGGGAAAGAAGATCGTATCCTGCGGCAGCCACTCCAGCGTGGCGTGCGGGGCGAGCGTGAAATGCTGGCGTAGCAACGCCTGCGGCCCACGGCTGCGATAAAATTTTCCCGCGCCGGGCTGAGTGATTAACGCATGGCTGTTTTCATCGAGTGATACGGAAATATGTAGCTCATCCCCGCCGACGATCCCGCCAGGTGGATGAAGCAAATAGAGGTGACATACCTCTTCTTCGGGATAAAACGGACGTTGAACCGTCAAAGGTCCATAGTGACGCGCCGAGGCGAGCACTGTTTTGTGCCCGGTGCGGGTAAAGTGCAGATCCAGTTCGGCCTGCCAGCCTCGTGTGAGTGTTTCGTGCGCCAGCGTGTCCAGAGCGTTTCCCTTATCAGCATGAGGGTGTTTGCGTACAAAAAAGTATGCCTCAGCGCATCGGGAAATCGATCATATGAGAAGCTTATGGATAAAGGGGCGACAAGACGTCGCCCCAATGGGATTTTACAGTAAAACGAGAGGCATCCAGACCAGACCGGTGATCACCAGCAGCACGAGGAAAATCAGGCCAAAAATAGCGCCCAGCCGCCAGTAGTCAACCGTTGGCAAATAGCCGCTGCCGTAGTAGATAGGGCTTGGGCCGGTGGCGTAGGGAGTCAGAATACTGCCCAGGCCAATAGCGGCGCCGACCATCAGGCAGAAGACTGGCAACGGGATTTCCGGCATCGCCAGCGCGGCGGCGATCATCATCGGCGCAAGGGCGGAGGTATACGCCGTGGCGCTGGCAAAGAAGTAGCGCAGTAAATAAAAGACCACGATGAGCGCCACCATCACCATTACCGGTGAATAGCCGCTCAGCCCGTTTGCCAGTAGCTTGCCGAACCAGGTAATAAAACCGGTGTTATTCAGCCCGGTCGCCAGGGTTATTAACGAGGCCAGCCAGAAAAAGACGTTCCATGCGGCTTTATTGCTGACGATGTCATCCCAACTGATGATGCGCAGTACCAGCATCAATGCCACCACGCTGTAACCGACCATTGCGGCGTCAATATAATCGCCACCGAAGATCCACAACACCAGCGCGCCGACCATCAGCCCGAGCATCTTTTTCTCACGTGCGCAGAGCGGTCCCATCGCTTTTAATTCTGTATCCGCCCAGCGCGGCACCTGATCGCCGGATTTCAGCACCGGCGGGTATAACACATATGCCAGCCAGGGCACGATCAGCACCAGTAAAATGCTCAGCGGCAGCATACCCAAGAACCAGTCGCCCCAACTGAGCGCCGTATGAGATGCGCCTTTCATCAGGCCGATCAGCAGCAGGTTCGGCGCCATCGCCGTTAAGAAAATCGCGCTGGTGACGCAGTCGGCGACAATGCCCATCCACATGATGTAGGAGCCAATAGAACGTGAACTGGCGTCATTGGGCTGTGAGTTATACAGCGGTGGCAGGTTGCGGATAATCGGGTAGATTATCCCGGCCCCGCGCGCGGAGTTGGAAGGCGTGACGGGGGCGAGGATAAGCTCGGAGAACATCACCGCGTAACCGAGGAATAACGTCCGGTGCCCCATCTTTTTCACTAACATCAGCGCGATACGCCGACCGAGACCGGTTTTCTCATAGCCGGTACCAAACATAAAGGCCGCGAAAATCAGCCAGATCACCGAGTTAGAAAAGCCAGAAACGGCCCACGACAGCGATTTGGCGGTAAATTTAAAACCGTCCTGCGCGAGTTGCTCCGGGCTGAACAGGATCCACGGTGAAAGTACGGCGATGATCGAAATACCAATCATCGCTACGACCGCGCCGGGTACAGGTTCCAGAATGAGCCCCACAATCACACCGGTAAAGACGGCAAAATAGAGCCAGGTGTGGCTCTCAAGACCGGTGGGGACGGGTAAAACAGCAATAATGGCGATGACCACCAGCGGAGCCAGGTATCGCCACCAACCAGCTAAAGGTGCCATTGTGATATCCCTGCGAAAGGGGAGAGGCTCTGTGCCTCTCCGGAAGGGTTATTTGATGTAGTGCACGTGCTCGCAAATCTCTTCCACGATGGGATCGCGGCGTTCAGCGAACAGTTTTTTGTTTTCGGCGATCAGGTTGTTGCCGTGGGTGTCGATGGACACAATCAGCGGGCCGAACTCTTTGACCCGGCATACCCACAAGGATTCCGGCATGCCCAGCTCCGTCCAGTGCACTTCTTCAATCTCTTCAACCTGAGTGGCCGCCAGTACGGCGCAACCTGCCGGGAAGATCACATGCAGCGCTTTGAACTGCTTGCAGCCTTCTTCTGTCAACGGTCCCATACCGCCTTTACCGACCACCAGCTTGACGCCGGTCTGCTCGATAAACTGTTTCTCAAAAGCTTCCATACGCATACTGGTGGTTGGACCGACGGAGACCATCTCCCATTTATCACCGTTCTTACGCACGATTGGGCCTGCGTGGAAAATAGCCTTGCCGTTCAGGTCATAAGGAATTGGGCGCTTCAGTTCGATCAGGCGACGGTGGCACACGTCGCGGCAGGTCACCAGCGTACCGCTCAGGTAAATGACATCGCCAACGCGAATATCTTCCAGATCTTCGGCTTTAATCGGGGTGGTGAGGATCTTTTTCATAACGCGCTCCGGGTGTGAGACAGATTTTCGAAGGAGAGATCAGCATGAACCAACAGCGTGCCGCGACGGTGCGCCCAGCAGCCGGTGGAAACAGCAACGCCGATAGTCGACGGGTGGCGCGCGGCGGATTCGATATGCACGCCCATCACGGAGCTATTGCCGGTCAACCCCTGCGGACCAATGCCCAGGCGGTTAAGCCCTTCTTCCAGACGCAGTTCCAGTTCGGCCGCTTTTGGGTTGGGATGACGTGAGCCGATAGGACGCAGCACCGCTTTACGGGAGAGCACTGCGGCAGTTTCTACTGAGGTGGCAATGCCTACGCCCACCAGCACCGGCGGGCAGGCGTTAACGGCCAACGTGGAGATATTTTCGAAGACAAATTTCACTACGCCTTCGTAGCCTTCTGAAGGCATTAACACTTTCGAGCGTCCTGGCAGGGTACAGCCGCCGCCTGCCATGTAGACTTCGATTTCCGCGTCATCATTATCAGGAATGATGTCCCAGGTAACCCACGGCACACCGGTGCCGGTATTTTTGCCGGTATTCACTTCGTCAAAAATCTCTACCGCGTTATGGCGCAGCGGCGCTTTGACCGTGGCGTCTTCAACGGCTTGTTTCAGGATGCTTTGCAGCTCACCCAACAGCGGAAAACGGGAACCGACCTTTACAAAGAACATAATCTCGCCGGTGTCCTGGCAGGCCGGACGGTTCAGATCAATCGCCTTCTGCATGTTGTCAAACATGGTGTGGTAGATGATTTTACCCATCGGCGAGTCTTCGCCTTCCCGCAGCTGTTTTAATTTATCCACCACGTCGTCGGGCATACGGGTAGAAATCATGGCGGTAAAGTTCGCGACAATGTTTGTCAGCGTATTTATCGCATTTTGGTTATTTTGATTGCTCATCTTGTAAACTCCAGTTCTTTTATTTTCTGGAAATAAATTCTCCGCCACAAACTATCACTAAAAGTGTGGTTTTATATTATTTGCCACTGTGAATATCCAATTAACAGTTCGTGAATGATGTCCAGGTAAGGCAATAAAAATTGCGCAAAGGCAGGGTTTAATACGCGTGAGGGAATTACACTGCGGTTAACAACATTACGGATATACCGATCATGCTGAACACCTATCCCCTGGCGAAAGACCTGCAGGTGCTGGTTGAAATTGTTCATAGCGGCAGCTTTAGCGCCGCTGCCGCCACGCTGGGGCAGACGCCTGCGTTTGTGACAAAACGTATTCAAATTCTCGAATCCACGATGGGGACGACGTTGCTCAACCGCTCTGCGCGCGGCGTGGTGTTAACTGAGAGCGGTCAGCGTTGCTATGAACATGCTCAGGCGATCCTCGCGGGCTACCAGCATCTGGTTGATGACGTCACGCAAATCAAAACGCGCCCGGCGGGGATGATTCGTATCGGCTGTAGCTTTGGCTTTGGGCGCAGCTATATTGCGCCGGCCATTACCGAACTGATGCATAGTTATCCTGAGTTACAGGTGCATTTTGAGCTTTACGATCGGCAAATTGATTTGGCGCAGGATAATATCGATTTAGATATTCGTATTAATGATGAAATCCCTGATTATTATATTGCGCATTTGTTAACGAAAAACAAAAGAATATTGTGTGCGGCCCCGACCTATTTACAAAAATATGGCGAGCCGATGACGCTACAGGAATTAAGTCGGCACGATTGTCTGGTCACCAAAGAACGCGATATGACCCACGGAGTGTGGGAACTGGATAACGGTCAGGAGAAAAAATCGGTCAAGGTAGCCGGGCATCTTTCATCGAACAGCGGTGAGATTGTGTTGCAGTGGGCGCTGCAGGGAAAAGGGATCATGTTGCGTTCCGAATGGGACGTACAACCGTTTCTGGCAAGCGGTGAACTGGTGCGTGTACTTCCGGACTATGCACAGAGCGCCAATATCTGGGCGGTTTATCAGGAGCCGCTGTATCGCAGCGTGAAGCTTCGCGTGTGCGTGGAGTTTCTGGCGACGTGGTGCCAGCACAGATTAGGCAAGCCAGTGGAAGGGTATCAAATCCCGTAGGTTGCAGGCCGGATAAGACGCTTTAGCGCCACCATCCGGCAGTACCGTCACTCAGGATCTCTTTCGCGTTTTTTCTTCAGTTTAGTCCAGATCTTCGGCTCCTGACGGCGCCACAGACGCTGAATGTTGTCATGGTGACGTAGCAGAATTAAGCACGACAACATGGAAACCGGGAAAGTGAACTGGGGATTAAACCACCAGACATAAAAGGGAGCGATCAGCGCGCTGACGATAGCGCCCAACGACGAATAGCCGCTGAGCAAGACGGTCAGCAGCCAGGTTCCCGCCATTACGCCCGTTAAGTCCCAACCAATTGGCGCAATTGCGCCAAAGGCGGTGGCAACGCCTTTCCCACCCTTAAAGCCGAAGAATACCGGCCAGATGTGTCCCAGACAGGCAGCGATCGCTATCAATCCCAGCCAGAAGGGGCTGACGCCTAGCGCATAGGCGCCCCAGACGGGTAACATGCCTTTCAGTACGTCGAAAATCAGTACGGCGACGGCGGCTCCCTTACCACCGATGCGCAGCACGTTTGTCGCGCCCGGATTGCCGGAGCCGCTGTCACGCGGGTCCGGCAATCCAGCGAGGCGGCATACCAGAATGGCACTGGAAATAGAGCCGCAGAGGTACGCGAAGATAATCATTCCAGGCGCGATTGCACTCATAAGCTGTTCCGTTTTGAAAATGTCGTGTAAAACGCTACTTCTATGGATAATACGCATATTTCGCCGGAAGTGGTATCCGGGTTAGTCAAAAAGCAGGCGGGTCGTGATGGATATTGTATTTATAGAGCAACTTTCAGTAATCACCACTATCGGTGTTTACGACTGGGAACAAACGATCGAGCAAAAATTGGTGTTCGATATCGAAATGGCATGGGATAACCGTAAATCGGCTAAAAGCGATGATGTCGCAGATTGCCTGAGCTATGCTGATATTGCTCAAACGGTTGTTAATCATGTGGAAGGCGGACGTTTTGCTCTGGTAGAGCGCGTAGCGGAAGAGGTGGCAGACCTCCTGCTGAGTCGCTTTAATTCCCCATGGGTGCGTATCAAACTCAGTAAGCCTGGCGCGGTGGCGCGTGCGGCAAACGTCGGGGTTATCATTGAGCGTGGCAATAATCTGAAAGAAAATAATTAATTTAATAATTTCTAAAACAAACAGGTATAAAAGGGTCCTTTCGTCGGCTCTTTTTTGCCGTGGTTTCTTTATGTAGGGGTTTATTGATGAGTGATATGCACTCGCTGCTGGTGGCGGCAATTTTGGGTGTGGTCGAAGGTTTGACGGAGTTTTTACCCGTTTCCAGTACCGGCCATATGATTATTGTTGGCCACCTGTTGGGTTTTGAGGGTGATACCGCAAAAACATTTGAAGTGGTGATCCAACTGGGCTCTATTCTGGCCGTCGTGGTGATGTTCTGGCGACGCCTGTTTGGCCTGATTGGCATTCACTTTGGCAAAGCCCCACACGAAGGTACTGGCAAAGGTCGGTTGACGCTGGGTCATATCCTGCTCGGGATGATTCCGGCCGTTGTCCTGGGGCTGGTTTTTCACGATACCATCAAATCGCTGTTTAACCCGATCAACGTGATGTATGCGCTGGTGGTAGGGGGCCTGCTGCTGATAGCCGCAGAATGCCTGAAGCCGAAAGAGCCGCGCGCGCCGGGGCTGGATGATATGACCTATCGCCAGGCGTTTATGATCGGTTGTTTCCAGTGTCTGGCATTGTGGCCGGGTTTTTCCCGCTCCGGGGCGACGATTTCTGGCGGTATGCTGATGGGGGTGAGTCGTTACGCGGCATCTGAGTTTTCTTTCCTGCTGGCGGTGCCGATGATGATGGGCGCGACCGCCCTGGATCTCTACAAGAGCTGGTCTTTCCTCAGCGCGTCAGATATTCCGATGTTTGCAGTCGGTTTCGTGACAGCGTTTATCGTGGCGCTGGTGGCGATCAAGACCTTCCTGCAACTGATTAAACGCATCTCGTTTATTCCGTTTGCGATTTACCGCTTTATTGTGGCGGCCGCCGTCTATGTGGTCTTTTTCTGAATAATTTGATGAAAACATCCTGTTTGTTTACAGGATGTTTTCATTTATAAAATGAATAATCCGCTTTAATTAATATACTGTATATAATTGTTGTGCCAGCATTCTATGGTACAGATGATTTATATGGGAAATTAATTCATCACTTTAATCTTATTTTTAATTAAACACTGCATAAAAAGTTGTGTGCTTTATTTGCTTTGTTAAATAATGTGACTGCAGCAAAGTTAAATTTACATATATTTGTTTCTTAAATGGATGGCGTTTGAATGGAGTAAGTTATGAAATTAAACAAGATTGCACAGTCAGTTATTTTTGCCGCCATAGGGGTTCCTTTCCTGGCATCTGCGGCTTCTGTTACGCATAACGATGATACCAATAGTTTTTCTGGCCTTGATGCCTGGATGATGATTTCGAAAGATTTGGGAAATACCTGGGAAGCCTATACTGACGAAAGTCAGAATAACTTTCCGGGTTTAACCTATGGGATTATTGCTGCCAAGGATGAGCTTGCTATTATATCCCAGCCTTATGATCCAAACTCTACCTATAGAGGTGGAGAGAAAGTTCGCTTCCTGGGCTATTACTGGACGGCGCAATGGTGGGTTGATCAGGGGGTTAGTCCTTCCACGGATTCTGTATGGAAAAAGGGCGATAAAGTCAATTTTAACATTTACTCAGAATTTCAGTTTACCCCTTATACAGGGCAGAAAGCGGAAGATCTGCAAAATAGTGAGAAGAAAAGGGTTAAATCACAGCGCAAAGTGATTGGCTATTTTCCTGAATGGGGAGTTTACGAGGCGCATAATTACTTTACCCCCGATAAGGTGAACTATAAGGGCCTGAGCCATCTTAACTATGGTTTTGCCGTAGTTAAAAACGGTGTAGTGACGATGCATGATACTACGCAGGCGCCTAATTTAATGCGTGAGCTTGACAAGCTTACAGAAAAAAATAATGTCACGTTTATGCTTTCTGTTGGTGGTTGGGATAACTCACAGGAAGGCGTGTTTGAAGCGGCAACTCGCACAGATGAAGGCGTTGAGAAGTTGGCGAACAGCATGGTCGATTATGTCCATGCATGGAATTTTGATGGTCTGGATATTGACTGGGAGTATCCGGACAACGACAGCGAAAAAGCACAGTTTACTAAACTTATCAAATCATTACGCGCCAAGCTTGATGAGCAGGGGCGCAAAGACGATAAGTACTATCAACTTTCTGCCGCTGTCACAACCAACCATAACAATGTGGCATATATTAACCCGGCTGTTACCGCAGATTACCTCGACAGTATCAACGTGATGGCATACGACATTCACGGCGCTTTTGATGCAAAAACGGGCCACAATGCTCCGCTTTTCGCCAATCAAAAAGATGACGATCAGAAGTTGAATGTCTCCTCTGCGATGAGTGAATATGCGGATGTTTGGCAGATTCCTAAAGAAAAATTAATGATGGGCGTTCCATATTACGGAAGAGGATGGGGGTCTGTTCCTGCTACACAAATTGAAGCGGGACTGCCGGGGCTATTCGCGCCGGGTGAGGCGTCTGTAAAAGGCGCATGGGATGATGAGGGGCAATATACTGGCACCAACCCGTGGTATGTTCTGAAAGAAAAACTAGCCAGTGGCGAATACAAACGGTATTGGGATCCGCAGTCACATGTTCCTTATTTATATAGCGTAGGCAGTCAGGAGTTTTTAACCTATGATGATCCGCAATCTATTCGTGAAAAAGTAGATTACATCAACCAGCAAGGATTTGGTGGTGCGATTATCTGGGATATCAGTGGCGATACGGCAGATTATGAGTTAGGGAATATTGTTGATGATATTCTGACTACCTCAGTTGCAAAAGAGCAAGGTGCAACGCTCTACACTGATATAAATTATCTGGGTGATGATATTCAGACTAATGATGATATTTCATGTTTAGCCGATGTTAAATCCGCAACAGGCAAAAAAATGAATGATACTATCTCTTCAGTAAAAATTGCTGAGGGTAGTTTGGGTGTGAATGCTTTTACAAACTGTAATTATTCGGGGACAAAAATAGCGCTTCTGGAAAGTAACTCCGCGCTGAGTAGTGGTAATAATGCGATATCATCCGTAAAAATTATCAAGGCAATTGCTTACGAGGACTACGGACTGGAAGGGCGTTCTCTTGTTATGGATGGTGACATTAAGGATCTGTCAACTTACAGCCTCAATGATGCGCTATCTTCAATTCAGGTCGCTCAGGGTTACAAAGCCCGGCTATATGAAAATGGGAATTATAAAGGCAATTATATCGATATCACGGCCGGCAGTGCCGCAATACGTGATGGCTTTAATGATAAAGTTTCTTCTATTCAATTTATCAAAGAATAATTCCGTCTGATAAGAGCTCAACTTGCCCCTTTACAGGGGCAAGTTTTTTTAACCGATCGTCTTTTCTTGCTTCCAGGTGGCCACCGCTGCAATACGACGCCGGGTCAATTCCTCGCGAATCGCCTGACCTTTGAATCCTGCCTCAACGACGTCTTTCGTTGGCACCGCCTGCGCAACCTGCCAGGCTTCACGCAACAGCCTGCCTTGCGGATAATCCGCCGCTTCAAAGCCGGTACGCCCACGCACGTCTGCCTCGCTGGTCAGAGCGATTTGCTCCACGCGCTGTGGTTTACGCCAGGCATCGATGGAATCAAACAGCTTAACGATGGTTTTTGGCTGCAGGATTGGGAAGGTATGAATGAGATCGTGGAACTCTGCCACCAGTTTGGCTAAATCACGGATGTCATTTGGTACGCGCAGGCGTTGACACAGTTGCTCGACCAACTTGACGCCCGCCGGACCATGACCGTGATGGCGTGGCCACAGCGCTTTAGGCGTTAATGCTTTGCCAAGATCGTGGCACAACGTGGCAAAGCGCACGTCGACCTCGGGGCTTAACATGGCGGCCATCGACAGCGTCATCAGGGTGTGAATACCGGTATCGATTTCCGGGTGCCACTTCGCGGGTGCTGGAACGCCGAACAGGGCATCAACTTCAGGAAACAGAACGCGCAGCGCACCGCAGTCGCGCAGAACCTGAAAGAACACCTGGGGATTACGGGTAGTTAAGGCGTTTTCCGTTTCTTTCCACACCCGCTCTGACGTCAGATGCTCCAGTTCACCGGCAGCGGTCATGTCGCGCATCAATGTCATGGTTTCGTCAGCGATACGAAAACCGAGGTGCGCATAGCGGGCAGCAAAGCGCGCCACGCGCAGTACGCGCAGCGGATCTTCGCTAAAGGCGAGAGAAACATGGCGCAGCAGACGGTTTTGCAGATCGCTGCCTCCGTTATACGGGTCGATAATCTTCCCGTCGTCATCGCGGGCCATTGCGTTGATGGTCAGGTCGCGACGTTGAAGATCGTCCTCCAGCGTTACATCCGGCGCGGCGTAACAGGTGAATCCGGTATACCCCGAGCCTGATTTACGCTCGGTTCGCGCCAGCGCATACTCTTCCCGGGTTTGCGGATGCAGAAACACGGGAAAATCGCGGCCTACCTGCTGGTAGCCCGCATCGAGCATTTCTTGTGGCGTGGCACCGACAACGACCCAATCTTTATCTTTAACCGGTAGCCCTATTAACGCATCCCGAACAGCACCACCGACCAGATAAATCTTCACGCCACTTTCCTTTTGAAAAAAATCATCCCTTAATCATATGTCAGTGTGGCGGAGAAGGCGATTCAGTTCATCCAGCGATCTTTGCGTTTACGGCTTGGGATCATGTGCGGCAGAACCAGGCCGAGCAGCAGACCAAGACCCAGCACGCCGCCGCCGTACATAAACCACTGCATGATGATGGTGCGCTGTTTGTCATCAAGCTGCAGGTTGGCTGCGCTCACCTTCTTTTGCGCCACGATAAGTTCGTTTTTCAGCTTCTGATTTTCTTGTTTCAGCCCGTCGATCACGCTGTCGCTTTGCGACACTTTTTGCTGCATATCGGCGGTGCGCTGATTCCACGTAGTATCGATATTATTGAGCTTATCTGTCAGCGTCTTAACTTGGTTTTCCAGATCGGGAACGCGGGTACGTAGGCTTGGCGTACTGTTCAGCTCTTTCAGTGGGATCCAGGCGGTACGTCCGGTGCTGTCTTTCACCTGGGCATAGTTGGTGTTGGCATCGGTCTGTAATAGCGTGACTTCCTCGCCGGCGTTAACCGTACCCACGAGGCGATAATTATCTCCCGGACCGCTGCGGACCCAGGTGTTCAGTTCGTCAGAGACATAGCGCTTTTCTTCGGCATGTGAGACTGCAGTGGCGCTAAGTGCGAGTAAAGTTAATCCAATCAGGCGTAATTTTGGCATCAGGCTGTCGTTATTGTCATAGAAAGTGGAACGATAGTAGTGGCATCAGTGTCTCTACGCAAAGCATTCGACATCAATCGGAATCATCTGTGTCCTTTTTGCCACCACCCGAAACTTTTACGCCCGTCAAATTGCTCGTTGCATGGCAATTTGGCGCAAAATACTATCTACTTGACCATTAAGAACGAACTTAGTTCGCAGTCAGTTTTCTCAACTGTGACATAACCCATAAGTACAAGACCATGGCCCAGGAAATCGAATTAAAATTTATCGTCAATAGTGATGCTGTAGATGCGCTACGTGAGCGTCTGAATACGCTGGGAGGAGAGCATCACGCGCCCAGCCAGTTGCTGAATATCTACTACGAAACGCCGGATGCCTGGTTGCGTGGTCACGATATGGGCCTGCGTATTCGCGGGGAAAACGGTCATTATGAAATGACCATGAAAATTGCCGGACGGGTAACGGGCGGTCTGCATCAGCGACCAGAATATAACGTTGCGCTGAGCACGCCTGAGCTGGATCTCGCCCTGTTTCCCGCTGAAGTCTGGCCTGATGGCAAGCTACCCACGGAACTCGCTTCTCAGGTGCAGCCGCTGTTTAGCACCGATTTTTACCGTGAAAAATGGTGCCTTGATGTTGACGGTAGCCGGATTGAGATAGCCCTCGACCTTGGGGAAGTGAAAGCGGGCGAGTTTGCTGAGCCTATCTGTGAGCTTGAACTGGAACTGCTAAGCGGCGATACCCGTGCGGTATTGAAGCTGGCAAATCAGCTGGTTTCGCAAACCGGTTTACGTCAGGGCAGCCTGAGCAAAGCGGCGCGTGGCTATCATTTGGCTCAGGGGAATGCGCCGCGTGAACTCAAACCGACGCGCATTTTGCGGGTTCCGGCGAAGGCGAGCATCGAGCAAGGTCTGGAAGCGGCGCTGGAGCTGGCATTATCCCAGTGGCAGTACCATGAAGAGCTGTGGGTACGCGGCGTCAAGGGGGCGAAATCCGAGGTACTGGCGGCAATGGACCTGGTGCGCCACATTCTGATGCTGTTTGGCGGTAATGTGCCACGAAAAGCGAGCGCTCACTTACGTGATTTGCTGACCCAGTCGGAAGCAATCATGGCGTCGGACGTTTCTGCCGTTTCGGCGGTTTACAGCACACAAACGGCGATGGCAAAACTGGCGCTGACCGAATGGCTGGTAACCAAAGGATGGCAGCCGTTCCTTGATGCGAAGGCGCAGGGTAAAATTGCCGACTCCTTTAAGCGCTTCTCAGATATTCATCTCTCGCGCCATGCC
This sequence comes from Citrobacter sp. C5_2, assembly GCF_014596845.2. NCBI lineage: Bacteria > Pseudomonadati > Pseudomonadota > Gammaproteobacteria > Enterobacterales > Enterobacteriaceae > Citrobacter > Citrobacter sp. C5_2. Next base: position 728,288 of record NZ_CP115032.1, read on the forward strand.
GCCGAACTGAAAACCGCTTTTGCTCAGCCGCTGGGCGATCGCTATGCCGATCAGCTTCCACGCCTGACGCGCAACATTGATAGCATGCTGATGCTGGCGGGATATTATGACGAAAATGTCGCCTCGGAATGGATCGCCAACTGGCAGGGCCTGCGACACGCCATTGCGGCCAACCAATATATAGAAATCGAACACTTCCGTAATGAGGCAATCGCGCTGGAACCGTTCTGGCTGCACAGCGGAAAACGATAATCAGGACTGAGGCCGCCATCTGGCGCTATTCAAAGGATAACTCATAAATGAAGCAGCTCTCTTCACCGTTACAGCAGTACTGGCCGACCGTTGTTGAGCGGCTGCCAACAACAATATCTGAGTCCTCGCTTAGCGTGCAGGCGAAGTCAGTGCTTACATTCAGTGATTTTGTTCGCGACAGCCTTATTGCCCATCCTGAATGGCTGGTCGAGCTGGAAAGCGCAGCGCCTCAGGCCGACGAATGGCGACACTATGCCGCCTGGTTACAGCAGGCGTTGACCGACGTCAGCGATGAAAACACGCTGATGCGTGAGCTACGCCTGTTTCGCCGTCGCATTATGGTGCGTATCGCGTGGGCGCAGACGCTGTCGCTGGTGACGGAAGAGAGTATCTTGCAGCAGCTAAGCCATCTGGCTGAAACGCTGATCGTTGCCGCGCGTGACTGGTTATACGCCGCCTGCTGTCGAGAATGGGGAACGCCTTGTAATCCTGAAGGTGTTGCGCAACCGCTGCTGATTTTAGGCATGGGGAAACTGGGCGGCGGCGAGCTGAATTTTTCCTCCGATATCGACCTGATTTTTGCCTGGCCGGAGCACGGCAGTACGCAGGGCGGGCGACGCGAGCTGGATAACGCGCAGTTCTTTACCCGTATGGGCCAGCGGCTCATCAAGGTCCTGGATCAGCCCACAATGGATGGCTTTGTTTATCGGGTGGACATGCGTCTACGCCCATTTGGCGACAGTGGTCCACTGGTGCTGAGCTTCTCCGCGCTGGAGGATTATTACCAGGAACAAGGCCGCGACTGGGAACGTTATGCAATGGTCAAAGCCCGCATTATGGGCGATGCCGATGGCACTTACGTCAATGAACTCCGCGCCATGCTGCGACCGTTTGTCTTCCGTCGTTATATCGATTTCAGCGTGATCCAGTCTCTGCGTAACATGAAAGGGATGATTGCCCGTGAAGTGCGCCGTCGCGGACTGAAGGACAACATTAAGCTGGGGGCGGGCGGTATTCGTGAAATCGAATTTATCGTGCAGGTATTCCAGCTTATTCGCGGCGGACGCGAGCCGTCGCTGCAATCCCGCTCACTGTTACCGACGCTGAGTGCCATCAATGCGTTAAACCTGTTGCCAGACACCGATGCGGAGCAACTGCGCGCCGCCTATCTCTATTTACGCCGTCTGGAAAACCTGCTGCAAAGCATCAATGATGAACAGACCCAGACGCTGCCGGGCGATGAACTGAATCGTGCGCGGCTGGCGTGGGGAATGAACGTTGATGACTGGCAGCAGTTGACCGATGTGCTGGCGAGCCATATGCACAGTGTGCGACGGGTATTTAACGAACTAATTGGCGATGACGAAGCCGAAACACAGGAGGAGTCGCTGTCAGAACAGTGGCGCGAACTGTGGCAGGACGCCTTAGAGGAAGATGACACCACGCCGGTGCTGACGCATCTGGCGGATGACGATCGGCGACGCGTCCTGTCGCTGATCGCGGATTTCCGCAAAGAGCTGGATAAACGCACCATTGGCCCACGCGGACGCCAGGTTCTGGATCATCTAATGCCGCATCTCCTGAGCGATGTCTGTTCGCATGACGACGCCTCAGTTCCGCTATCGCGCATTACGCCGCTACTGGTGGGCATTGTCACCCGTACAACCTATCTGGAGCTGCTGAGCGAATTTCCCGGCGCGCTCAAACACCTGATTTCACTCTGTGCCGCCTCGCCGATGGTCGCCAGCCAGCTGGCGCGGTATCCGCTGTTGCTCGACGAGCTGCTGGATCCGAACACGCTGTATCAACCCACGGCGACAGATGCCTACCGTGATGAGCTGCGCCAGTATTTACTGCGCGTGCCGGAAGATGACGAAGAGCAACAACTGGAAGCGCTGCGCCAGTTTAAGCAAACGCAGCTGTTGCGTATTGCCGCGGCTGATATCGCCGGAACGCTGCCGGTGATGAAGGTGAGCGACCACTTAACCTGGCTGGCGGAAGCTATGATTGATGCGGTAGTCCAGCAGGCGTGGACGCAGATGGTCGCTCGCTACGGGCAACCCACCCATCTTGGCGATCGCGAGGGACGCGGTTTTGCCGTGGTCGGCTATGGCAAGCTGGGCGGCTGGGAGTTGGGTTACAGCTCGGATCTCGATCTGATCTTCCTGCACGATTGTCCGATGGATGTAATGACGGATGGCGAACGTGAGATTGACGGGCGACAATTCTATCTGCGTCTTGCGCAGCGCATTATGCACCTTTTCAGTACCCGTACCTCCTCCGGTATTTTGTATGAAGTGGATGCGCGGCTGCGTCCGTCCGGTGCGGCGGGGATGCTGGTAACATCAGCGGATGCTTTCGCCGATTACCAGCGTAACGAAGCCTGGACATGGGAACATCAGGCGCTGGTGCGCGCGCGCGTAGTATACGGTGACCCCCAGTTGACCTCTCAGTTTGACGCGGTGCGTCGCGATATCATGACCCTCGTCCGCGACGGAAATACCTTGCAAACCGAGGTGCGCGAAATGCGTGAGAAAATGCGTGCTCATTTGGGCAATAAGCATCGCGATCGTTTTGATATCAAAGCGGACGAAGGCGGCATTACCGATATTGAGTTCATTACGCAATACCTGGTGCTGCGCTATGCCCATGAAAAACCGAAGCTGACGCGTTGGTCGGATAACGTGCGCATTCTGGAATTACTGGCGCAAAATGACATTATGGAAGAGCAGGAGGCGCTGGCGCTTACCCATGCTTATACGACGCTGCGTGATGAACTTCACCATCTTGCCTTGCAGGAGCTTCCGGGCCATGTGGCGCCAGAGTGCTTTGAGGCTGAACGTACGCTGGTGCGCGACAGCTGGCAGAAGTGGCTGGTTGCCGAGTGAAGTGTGCTATTATCGCGCGCAAATTTTAAGACCCTCAGAGAATCTCTCAGGAGACAGGAATGAAAGTAACGCTGCCAGAGTTTGAACGTGCAGGAGTCATGGTTGTCGGTGATGTGATGCTGGATCGCTACTGGTACGGTCCTACCAGCCGTATTTCGCCTGAAGCGCCGGTTCCGGTGGTGAAAGTGGATACCATCGAAGAACGTCCCGGTGGCGCAGCAAACGTGGCGATGAACATTGCCTCCCTGGGAGCGAATTCGCGTCTGGTGGGCCTGACTGGTATTGACGACGCGGCGCGTGCGCTGAGCAAAACGCTGGCGGATGTGAACGTAAAATGTGATTTCGTCTCCGTACCAACCCATCCGACGATTACCAAACTGCGCGTACTTTCCCGTAACCAGCAACTGATTCGCCTGGATTTCGAAGAAGGTTTTGAAGGTGTGGATCCGCAGCCGTTGCACGAGCGTATTAATCAGGCGCTGGGTTCTATCGGCGCGCTGGTGCTCTCTGATTACGCCAAAGGCGCGCTGGCAAGCGTGCAGCAGATGATTGCGCTGGCGCGTAAGGCCGGAGTTCCGGTGCTTATCGATCCGAAAGGAACCGATTTTGAACGCTACCGTGGCGCTACGCTGCTGACGCCGAATCTGTCTGAGTTTGAAGCGGTTGTTGGTAAGTGCAAAAGCGAAGATGAGCTGGTGGAACGCGGCATGAAATTGATTGCTGATTTCGACCTTTCCTCTTTGCTGATCACGCGTTCCGAGCAGGGGATGACGCTGCTGCAACCGGGCAAAGCACCGCTGCATATGCCGACTCAGGCGCAGGAAGTGTATGACGTGACCGGCGCGGGCGATACGGTTATTGGCGTGCTGGCGGCGACGCTGGCGGCGGGTAACTCTCTGGAAGAAGCGTGCTACTTTGCTAACGCCGCAGCCGGTGTTGTCGTAGGTAAACTGGGGACTTCAACCGTTTCTCCCATTGAACTGGAAAACGCCGTGCGCGGTCGGGCAGATACTGGCTTTGGCGTGATGAGCGAATCTGAGCTGAAACAGGCCGTTGCCAGCGCCCGCAAGCGCGGTGAGAAAGTGGTAATGACCAACGGGGTGTTCGACATTTTGCATGCGGGGCACGTCTCCTATCTGGCAAACGCGCGCAAGCTGGGCGATCGCTTGATCGTAGCGGTAAACAGCGATGCTTCGACCAAACGTCTGAAAGGCGAAACGCGTCCGGTCAACCCGCTGGAACAGCGGATGATCGTACTGGGCGCGCTGGAGGCCGTCGACTGGGTGGTCTCTTTTGAAGAAGATACACCGCAGCGTCTGATTGCGGGCATCTTGCCGGATCTGCTGGTAAAAGGCGGCGATTATAAGCCAGAAGATATTGCGGGCAGTAAAGAGGTGTGGGCGAACGGCGGTGAAGTGCTGGTGCTGAACTTCGAAGACGGCTGCTCAACGACTAATATCATCAAAAAGATCCAAAAAGACAGCGATAAATAATCGCCGGGAAGTTTGCCGGATGGCGGTGGAAACATCTTATTCGACCTACGAGGTTATGGGCCGGATAAAACGCGTGAGCGTTGCCATCCGGCATTTCTGTTTCTTATTCTTCAGTGGTTTTTTCAACAGGCTGTGGACTGTTTTTCAGCGGTTCAGCTTTACGATGACGCTCTGTCTCAAAGGCGCCGATTGTCGCGTTTTGCTACAGCATCTTTTCACTCTCAGCATGAGGCGTAGGTTTCATAGGAAAGTGTGAGCCTGGGCTATAAATTTGCGCACATTATGTACAAAACCATTTCGCGTATAGGGAAATACTGAAATCAGAAAAAGCATATGGCCTTAGCAGATATTCAATAACTGGAGGGTATGCTCATGCACAGCAACATGTATTCAATGAACAATTTCGATTTCCTGGCCCGCAGTTTTGCCAGGATGCAGGCTGAGGGCCACCCTGTTGATATCCAGGCCGTCACGGGCAATATGGATGAGGAACATCGTAGCTGGTTTTGTAAACGTTATGCGCTGTACTGCCAGCAGGCGACAGAGGCGAAGAAACTCGAACTGGAACACTAACAGAAAAACGGGCCTTGCGGCCCGTTGTCGTTTTTACTCTTGCGGATCGACTGAAGGGATCGCAGGGGCAGGCTTAACTTCTGCCGTTTTTTCACGCGCTTCCAGCTCAGTCAGGCGTTGTTCAAGCAGCGCCAACTTTTCACGGGTACGCAGCAAAACCTGAGTCTGCACATCAAACTCTTCACGGCTTACCAGGTCCAGACGGGTCAGTTGTGACTGCAGCGTTTGACGAATTTTCTTCTCGACGTCTTCCCCAAACTCCCGGATCCCTTTCGGCATCGACTCGTGAACCTGACGAGCAATCTGCTCAATTTTTTTCGGGTCAATCATTGTGGTTTCCCTGAACTGGTACGTGTTGCTGCTTATTGTAGTGCGAATGGGCGCAGGCATAAACCAGAATTGTGTGAAGCTAAGTCGAGTAAAGGCGTTGATGAAGGTAATCAATAGCGTTATAGTTAACCCGCTTATTCTCAGGGCGGGGCGAAATTCCCCACCGGCGGTAAATCAGCTTAATGCTGAAAGCCCGCGAGCGCTTTGGGTGCAAACTCAAAGGTCAGCAGATCCGGTGTAATTCCGGGGCCGACGGTTAGAGTCCGGATGGGAGAGAGTAACGATCCAGTCGGGCATGGACCCGCTCACGTTATTTTTTTGCCGCTTAGACGGTACTCCTAAGACTGCCCTGATTCTGGTAACCATAATTTTAGTGAGGTTTTTTTACCATGAATCAGACGCTACTTTCCTCTTTTGGTACGCCTTTCGAACGTGTTGAACATGCGCTGTCTGCGCTGCGTGAAGGACGCGGTGTAATGGTGCTTGACGACGAAGATCGTGAAAACGAAGGCGATATGGTTTTCCCGGCAGAGACCATGACCGTTGAACAGATGGCGCTGACCATCCGTCACGGCAGCGGTATTGTTTGCCTGTGCATCACTGAAGACCGACGCAAACAGCTCGATCTGCCAATGATGGTGGAAAATAACACCAGTGCTTACGGTACCGGTTTTACCGTGACCATTGAAGCCGCAGAAGGCGTGACCACCGGCGTTTCCGCGGCAGACCGTGTCACTACGGTACGTGCGGCAATTAAGGATGGCGCAAAACCTTCCGATCTGAACCGCCCGGGACACGTTTTCCCGCTGCGCGCTCAGGCAGGCGGTGTGTTGACTCGCGGCGGTCACACTGAAGCCACCATCGATCTGATGACGCTGGCAGGCTTTAAACCCGCCGGTGTGCTGTGCGAACTGACCAATGACGATGGCACCATGGCGCGCGCGCCGGAGTGCATCGAATTTGCCGGCAAGCACAATATGGCTGTGGTCACTATCGAAGACCTGGTGGCTTACCGTCAGGCGCATGAGCGTAAAGCCAGCTAATTGCTCATAACCACGCTTGTCGTGCCAGGGATAAAAAAACCGAAGTCAGTTTTCTGGCTTCGGTTTTTTGTTATCGAGGCCTGCTTATATTTAAAATGTTCCGCAATTAAATGGTATTGCCGAAAGTGGAGTTTAAATAATCCTGTTTATTGGCCGGGAAAGAGATGAATTATCAGGGGTTAGCGATTTTATCACTTTGTCTTAAGTGAGCTGAGGATATTTATAGAATAATAAATATTATTTAGAAACAGGCTTGTTTCTACATTGTTTTATTTTTAATACACGTTTTGTCATTCTCTGCACAGTTGGGTTATATGATCGAAATCATATATTTGTTTCTGTGTTATGCCACTATAGGGGTAGGTCAGAATAAGGTAGTGTAAATTTTTAACGTTAAATGTTTAATGATGTTAAATATTAAGGGTAAAAGAATGTTTATTGCCTGGTATTGGATTGTATTAATTGCACTCGTTGCGGTGGGTTATTATTGTCATATGAAGCGTTATTGTCGTGCGTTCCGCCAGGACAGAGATGCGCTGCTTGAGGCGCGTAACAAACTCTTTCGTCGATCTGGCGAAGATAACGGCACGGTTAAGGGACAGGAATAGTCCTTCGCGTTCTGCTATGGATGAGCGGATGCTGTTAAACTTGCAGGGTGGCATCCGCCCTCTGGATTATCCGATTCCCATGGACTGGAGAATGACGAGACTTAACCCCATCACCGACATTCCGCACAATACCCCATAGCTGGGATTATTATTGGGATCGATCTCTTTTGCCAATGGCATCAATTCATCGACGGACAGCGCGACCATAATACCTGCGACGGCCGCCATTATCGCCGCCATCACTACCGGCGAAATCAGACTACCGAGAATTAACCACGCCAGTACGCCGCCCAATATTTCTGCCATGCCCGAAATCCCGGCCCAGAATATCGCGGTGCGTTTAGATCCCGTAGCCGCATAAACCGGACCCGCCACGGCTAATCCTTCAGGAATATTGTGTAATGCGACGGCAAGGGCAATACCAAAGCCCAGTTCGAGGTTGCTGCTGGCGGTAACAAATGTCGCAATTCCTTCCGGGAAGTTGTGCAGGCTAATGCCGAGTGTCAATAAAATCGCGGTACGCCGGATGGAACCGGGTAAAGGCTGCGTGGTTTTTTGCACCAGATCCTGGGGGTGAGCATGCGGCAGTATACGATCGAGGCCAAAGTAGCCCAGCAAGCCCACAATAAACATCCCGTAGCCCAACACCGGCGACATGCCGTCAGCGGCCAGCGCAGCGGGCAGCATCTCCATAAGGGATATCAGTAACATAATTCCGGCAGCGAAACCTAAAGAAAAGGCAAGAACGCGGTTAGAGGGTTTTTGCCCCAGCACGCCGAGAAATGCGCCAATAAACGTGGCGGCGCCTGCCAGTAAAGTCAGAAGTAAAGGTACTGACATCGACAAATCTAACTCCTTATCAATCTGCTGTTCGGGCCAGATCGTCAAAATAACTGATGATCTTCATCATGGTTATCTGAGTTCTTCATCAACCGAAAAAGCGTATTGTGATGGTATCAAAATGACTCCCTCAGTAAGGATATCATCATGTCTTCAGCTCGTATGCCAGCATTGTTTTTGGGCCACGGTAGCCCGATGAATGTTCTGGAAGATAACGTTTATACCCGTGCCTGGCAGCAACTGGGGGAAACGTTGCCGCGTCCGAAAGCCATTGTGGTGGTGTCGGCGCATTGGTTCACTCGTGGAACAGGTGTGACGGCGATGGAAGCGCCAAAAACAATCCACGATTTTGGCGGTTTTCCACAGGCGCTGTATGACACGCATTACCCGGCCCCGGGTTCACCGGAACTGGCTCAGCAACTGGTTGACGTGCTTGCTCCGGTGCCAGTGACCTTAGACCAGGAAGCGTGGGGCTTTGACCACGGCTCATGGGGCGTGCTGATCAAGATGTATCCGAATGCGGACATTCCGATGGTGCAGCTGAGTGTCGACAGTACCAAACCCGCGGCCTGGCATTTTGAGATGGGGCGCAAACTGGCGGCGTTGCGTGATGAAGGCATTATGCTGGTGGCCAGCGGTAATGTGGTACACAACCTGCGTACTGCGCGTTGGCACGGTGAGAACACGCCATACCCGTGGGCGACCTCATTCAACGATTATGTGAAGGCCAACCTGACATGGCAGGGACCGGTTGAACAGCACCCGCTGGTCAACTACCTCGATCATGAAGGTGGATCGTTATCGAACCCGACGCCGGATCACTATCTGCCGCTGCTGTACGTTTTGGGCGCATGGGACGGTAAGGAACCGGTGACGATCCCGGTTGACGGTATTGAGATGGGCAGTTTGAGTATGCTGTCGGTGCAGGTAGGGTAATTAATGCCGGATGGCGCTGCGCTTATCGGGCCTACGGTTCATGCCGTAGGCCGGGCAAAGCGGAGTCGCCATCCGGCACAACGATTATTCGACAAAAATATGCGGATAGAAGCGCGAGAGATCCTGAGTGATCAACGCTCTGTCTTCACGAATGCCGATGCCTGCGGGTTGATCGTTGATCAGCCAGCTGCCAATCAGCATATAGCTGTCGCCAAATTTCGGTAGCTGATGGAACTGCTGGACGATCATGCCTTCTTCGCCATACGGCCCTTCCACGGCTTCGATCGTTTTCCCGTTCTCGATGATGGAGACGTTAGCGCCTTCACGCGAGAAGATTGGCTTAACGACGAATTTATCCATCTGCGGATAGTCGTCTTCGGCGAAATAAGCAGGCAACAGGTTCGGATGGTTCGGGAACATTTCCCACAACAGCGGTAATAGCGCCTTGTTGGAGATGATGCTCTTCCAGGCAGGTTCCAGCCAGCGAACACCCGCGTCTTCAAGCTTAGTGGAGAACATTTCACGCAGCATGAATTCCCACGGATAGAGCTTGAACAGGTTAGCAATAACCTGATCCTGCATATCCGTGAACTGACCTTTTTCACCCAAGCCAATATCTTCGACATAGAGGAATTCAGTGGCGATCTCAGCCTCGGCAGCGCAATCCTGCAGGTACTGGATCGTACCGCGATCTTCAACCGTATCACGACAGCAGGTCAGATGCAGCAGTTGAAAACCATACTGTTCACGCAGTTCGGTGAAACGCTCGATCAGCTTTTCCTGCAGACTGTTGAACTGATCGCTGCCTTCCGGCAGGTTGCCGGCATTGAGCTGATCTTCCAGCCAGATCCACTGGAAAAACGCGGCTTCGTACAATGACGTTGGCGTATCAGCGTTGTTTTCCAGCAGCTTGGGTTCACCTGTGCCGTCCCACGCCAGATCCAGACGAGAATAAAGCGACGGTTGCTGTGTCTGCCAGGACTGGCGGACAAAGCCCCAGGTATGCTTCGGAATGCGGAATTTTGTCATCAGCTCATCGCTGGCGATGACCTTTTCCACCACTTTGAGGCACATTTGATGCAGCTCTGCGGTGACCTCTTCCAGCTTTTCAACCTGGGCAAGCGTGAGCTTATAGTACGCGTCTTCACACCAGTACGGCTCGCCGTACATGGTGTGAAAGTTGAAACCGTATTCGGTGGCCTTATCGCGCCAGTCCGGGCGCTCAACAATACTGACTCTTTCCATGACCATCAGCCGCCCATTGAACGTGTAGTGGTACCGCTGGCGCTACGTTGCATGGTGCTCTGTTTAGCCACAGATTCGCCAAATCCGCCGCGGGTGACGGTAGTGGTGGTGGCCGGTTTCGGCGCCATGGCGGTTTTCGGCACGGTCATGGTGCGGCCCGGCGTCGCTGCGCCGTAGTTTTTACCGCTGGCGTCAGTGTACTTGCCGTATGCCGGACTGGCCGGGTTTTTCGAGCTGAACAGTGGCTGCTGAGCGCCCATTCCGCCGCCCATCAGTCGGCCCATCATGTAGCCTGCCATCAGCGGCATCCAGAAGCTGCCGCTGCTTTGATTCTGCGCCTGAGCCTGGCCTTCGCCGGTCGGCGCCATACCCGCTTGCGCAGGTGCTTGTTGGCACTGGCCTTCGCCGAATTCAGCGATACAGTCTTCGCGAGTGGCATATTTTGGCGCAGTGCGTTCCGCTTCTTTCAGCGCATTGTTGAACGCGGTGGTACATTCGGCGCTTTTACCCGGATTCGCTGCTGAGCAGTCGTCCGCGTTTTGATAAAGCGAAACCGTTTCGTCGCTCTTTTCACAGCCCGCGAGCATAAACACAGCGGTAACTGCCAGGGCGACAGGAGTCAGATGGCGCGCGCTCCAGCTTTTGCGGAACGAAGCGTGATGTATTGATTTTGTCCGTTTCATATATGTCTTCCAGGACCCAGTGGTAAATACTGCTCAGAATAGAGGATGACTGGTCGAAATTGAAGCGGGAAGAGGCGAGAATGCGCAGGAAGGGGCGGATCTTTACGTTGTCTTACGTTCAGACGGGGCCGAAGCCCCGTCATCAGCATTAATTACGGAACGGGTTGGTGCCGTTGCTGCTGGTTGTACGTGCTGCTGTCGGCTGCGCCGCTGGCGTCGTGCTGTTGGACGTATAACCATCCGCGGCGGCGTCTTGCTGCGCGTTTTGCGGGGCGATCGTATCCGGGGTAGTGGATACCGGTTTACCCAGCGTATTGTTCAGGGCCACCAGATCCTGCTCGTTCAGCGTACCGAGCGCGGATTTAACGTTTAACTGATTGATTAGATAGGTGTAACGCGCGTTAGCCAGCTGTTGCTTGGCGTTGTACAGCGTGGTGGTGGCATCCAATACATCCACGATGGTACGTGTACCAACGGAATAACCGGCTTCCATCGCATCCAAAGAACTTTGCGCAGAAACAACCGCTTGTTTGTACGCGTTGATGCTACTGATGGACGCATTAATGTTGTTAAACGAAGAACGAACGGTCTGCACCACGCTGCGGTGTGCGCTTTCCAGTTGTTCGCTTGCGCCAACAAAGTTGTACTGCGCCTGTTTCACCTGCGAGTTAACCATTCCGCCCTGGTAGATAGGCAGCGAGAAGCTCAGGCCGATTTTGTTCTGGCCCATGTTGCTGTCGTCATACTGGGAGGTGTTGGTTTTGGAACCGCTGTATGACGTATCAGATACGCCAGTAGATGCGGTCAGGTCCAGAGTCGGTAAATGACCGTCCTGTGCCAGGCGAATCTGTTCACGCGCCAGATCCTGGCTCAAACGCGCCTGCAATAAGGTCAGGTTGCGGTTTTCCGCTTCTTTCAGCAGTGCGTTCACCGCCTGCGGTTTGTTGGTTTTGAAGCCGTCAACGTTCAGCGAAGCCAGTTCCGGGTAGTAGTTACCGGTCACCTGGCGCAGTTGTTCCACTGCGTTATCCAGATTGTTGCGCGCGGTAACTTCGTTTGCCAGCACGGTATCGTATTGTGAACGGGCGTTCTGCACGTCAGTGATAGCGACCAGGCCAACGTTAAAACGCTGAGTGGTCTGATCTAACTGACGGTAAACCGCATCTTTCTGTGCCTGGGTGTAAGACAGCACGTCAATTGCGTTCAGTACGTTAAAATAGGCGGTGGCGGTATTCAGGATCAGCGTTTGCTGATCGGTCTGATAGGTCACGTCCTGGATGCCCGCTGATTTTTCTTGCAGCGTCAGGGCACGCCATTTTGACATATCAAAAATGGACTGAGTTAACTGCAGAGATGCGCTGGTGGCGTTGGAGTTGACGCCATTTGCATCACGGTAGCCATTGCTGTAGGTGTAATCGGCACCTAATCCCAGTTGCGGCAGTAATGGGCTACGCGCTTCGTTAATTTTTTCGAATGCAGCATCGCGATCGGCGGCGGATTTACGCAATTCCGGGTTGCTCAGGCGTGCTTGCTGATAAACCTGCATCAGGTTCTCTGCCTGGCTCAGAGTACTGAACCCCGACAGGCTCAGGCCGATAAGGATGGGGAGCAATTTCTTCATTTGCATTCCTTGTTGTGAAGCAGTATTTAGCGCTGATCAAATTGTAAAAATATTTGCTGATTCTAGCAGAATCCGCCACTGCAAAAAGTTGGCGTTACGTGCCATACGGCGTTAATTTGCACCAATTTAACACAAGGGCGTTGAAACATCAGTCAAACGACCTTGAAATTCACATTTTAAACACTATTGGTTTCAGGACAGCACAATGCGTAAACCAGACAACTTGCCAATGACTTTCACTAAAAATGATGTAGAAATTATTGCACGAGAAACGCTATACCGCGGATTTTTTTCACTGGATCTTTATCGGTTCCGCCATCGCTTGTTTAACGGCGGTATGAGCGGTGAGGTAAAGCGCGAAATTTTTGAGCGCGGACACGCGGCAGTCTTGCTACCCTTTGACCCTGAGCGGGACGAAGTTGTGCTGGTCGAGCAGATCCGCATCGCGGCGTTTGATACCAGCGCAAGCCCATGGCTACTGGAAATGGTGGCCGGGATGATCGAAGAAGGCGAGAGCGTGGAAGATGTCGCGCGCCGTGAAGCGATGGAAGAAGCCGGGCTTAACGTTAAACGCGTAAAACCGGTGCTGAGTTATCTGGCAAGCCCAGGAGGCACCAGCGAACGCTCATCGATTATGGTGGGTGAAGTGGACGCCACGACCGCGAGCGGAATTCATGGTCTGGCTGATGAAAACGAAGATATTCGTGTTCATGTGGTGAGCCGGGAACAGGCTTACCAATGGGTAGAAGAGGGGATAATCGACAACGCGGCTTCTGTCATCGCCTTGCAATGGTTACAGCTGCACTATCAAGAGTTAAAAACTGAGTGGAAAAAATGAAGCGTTACACACCTGACTTCCCTGAAATGATGCGCCTGTGCGAAACCAATTATTCGCAATTGCGCCGCCTGTTGCCACGTAATGACGCAGCCGGCGAAACAGTGAGCTATCAGGTGGCAAACGCACAATATCGGTTAACGATCGTTGAATCGACCCGATACACTACCCTTGTCGCGATCGAACAAACGGCACCGGCTGTGACTTACTGGAGCCTGCCGTCCTTAACCGTGCGTCTGTATCATGATGCGAGGGTCGCTGAAGTGTGTTCAAGTCAGCAGATCTTTCGCTTCAAAGCGCGGTATGATTATCCAAATAAAAAGTTGCATCAACGCGACGAAAAGCATCAAATTAACCAGTTTCTGGCCGACTGGTTACGGTACTGTTTAGCACATGGAGCGATGGCGATTCCGGTTTATTAGCGTCGTGAAACCTAAGGACACCATTTGGAAAGCCTGTTAACCCTTCCTTTGGCTGGTGAGGCCAGAGTCAGGATCTTACAAATTACAGACACTCACCTGTTTGCCGAAAAGCATGAAACGCTGCTGGGTGTGAATACCTGGGACAGCTATCAATCCGTACTGGATGCAATACATGCGGAGTCGCCAGAGTTCGATCTGATCGTCGCGACTGGCGATTTGGCGCAGGATCAATCCGCTGCGGCTTATCAGCATTTTGCTGAGGGCATCGCAAGTTTTCGTGCGCCCTGCGTTTGGCTCCCGGGTAATCATGATTTTCAGCCTGCAATGTACAGCTCGCTGCAGGACGCGGGCATTTCCCCGGCTAAGCGCGTCTTCATTGGCGAACAGTGGCAAATCTTGTTGCTGGACAGCCAGGTGTTTGGCGTTCCCCACGGCGAGTTAAGCGAATTTCAGCTCGAATGGCTGGAGCGTAAACTTGCCGATGCGCCTGAACGCAATACCTTGCTGCTTCTGCATCATCATCCTCTGCCTGCGGGCTGCAGTTGGCTCGATCAGCACAGTCTGCGCAATGCCGCCGAACTGGACAACGTGCTGGTGAACTATCCGCGCGTGAAGTATCTGCTGTGTGGGCATATTCATCAGGAACTGGATCTGGACTGGAACGGTCGCCGCCTGTTGGCGACGCCATCGACCTGCGTGCAGTTTAAGCCGCATTGTTCTAATTTCACGTTAGATACCATCAGCCCCGGCTGGCGTACGCTGGAGCTATTTGCTGATGGTACGTTGCAGACTCAGGTGTGTCGTCTGCAGGGTAATCGGTTTCACCCTGATACCGCTTCAGAAGGTTACTGATGTCTACGCTTCTTTATCTTCATGGATTTAACAGTTCTCCTCGTTCGGCGAAGGCATGTTTGCTGAAAAGCTGGCTGGCGGAGCACCATCCGCACGTTGAGATGATTGTACCGCAGTTGCCGCCGTATCCTGCTCAGGCCGCAGAGATGCTGGAATCGATCGTTCTTGAGCATGGCGGCGAGTCGCTGGGGATTGTCGGTTCCTCGTTGGGCGGCTATTACGCCACCTGGCTGTCACAATGTTTTATGCTGCCAGCGGTGGTGGTGAACCCGGCGGTCCGGCCTTATGAACTGCTGGTCGACTATCTCGGTCAAAACGAGAACCCCTACACCGGGCAGCAATATGTGCTAGAGTCACGCCATATTTACGATCTTAAAGTCATGCAGATTGACCCGCTGGAAGCGCCGGATTTAATCTGGTTGCTCCAACAAACGGGCGATGAAGTGTTGGACTACCGCCAGGCGGTGGCGTATTACGCCTCCTGCCGCCAGACAGTTACTGAGGGCGGAAACCACGCATTCACGGGCTTCGAAGATTATTTCAACCAGATTGTCGATTTCCTTGGACTGCACAGTTTCTGACGATCAATTCGAATTGCTTATTTAAACCATGACGCAAACTTATAACGCTGATGCCATTGAGGTACTCACTGGGCTTGAGCCGGTACGCCGTCGCCCTGGGATGTACACCGATACGACCCGTCCGAACCACCTTGGGCAGGAAGTGATTGATAACAGTGTGGATGAAGCACTGGCGGGCCACGCAAAACGTGTGGACGTGATCTTACATGCCGACCAATCTCTGGAAGTCATTGATGATGGCCGCGGCATGCCAGTAGACATTCACCCTGAAGAAGGTGTTCCGGCGGTTGAGTTGATCCTCTGCCGTTTACATGCGGGTGGTAAGTTCTCCAATAAAAACTATCAGTTCTCTGGTGGCTTGCATGGGGTGGGTATCTCCGTGGTCAACGCTCTGTCGAAGCGTGTGGAAGTAAACGTGCGTCGCGACGGGCAGGTGTACAACATCGCGTTTGAGAACGGCGATAAGGTGCAGGATTTACAGGTTGTCGGGACCTGCGGTAAACGCAATACCGGAACCAGCGTGCACTTCTGGCCGGATGAAACCTTCTTCGACAGCCCGCGTTTTTCCGTTTCGCGCTTAACGCACGTCCTGAAAGCTAAAGCGGTATTGTGTCCGGGTGTCGAGATCACCTTTAAAGATGAGGTCAACAATAGCGAACAGCGCTGGTGCTACCAGGATGGTCTGAATGATTATCTGAGCGAAGCGGTGAATGGCCTGCCTACCCTGCCGGAAAAACCGTTTATCGGTAATTTTAGCGGTGAGACGGAAACTGTGGACTGGGCGCTGCTCTGGCTGCCGGAAGGCGGCGAGCTGCTGACCGAAAGCTATGTAAACCTGATCCCAACCATGCAGGGCGGTACGCATGTTAACGGTCTGCGTCAGGGCCTGCTGGATGCGATGCGCGAGTTCTGCGAATACCGCAATATCCTGCCGCGCGGCGTGAAGCTGTCGGCGGAAGATATCTGGGATCGCTGTGCCTATGTGCTGTCGGTAAAAATGCAGGATCCGCAGTTTGCCGGGCAAACCAAAGAGCGCCTCTCCTCGCGCCAGTGCGCGGCATTTGTCTCTGGGGTGGTGAAAGATGCCTTCAGCTTGTGGCTGAACCAGAACGTGCAGTCAGCCGAACTGCTGGCTGAGATGGCGATTTCCAGCGCCCAGCGTCGTCTGCGCGCGGCGAAAAAAGTGGTGCGTAAAAAGCTGACCAGCGGTCCGGCGCTGCCGGGGAAACTGGCAGACTGTACCGCACAGGATCTCAATCGCACCGAACTGTTCCTCGTCGAAGGTGACTCCGCGGGCGGATCGGCCAAACAGGCGCGCGATCGTGAGTATCAGGCGATCATGCCGCTCAAAGGTAAGATCCTCAATACCTGGGAAGTCTCTTCCGATGAAGTGCTGGCCTCGCAGGAAGTTCACGATATTTCGGTGGCGATCGGTATCGATCCGGACAGCGACGACCTGAGCCAGTTACGTTACGGTAAGATCTGTATCCTGGCGGATGCGGACTCCGATGGTCTGCACATCGCCACGCTGCTGTGCGCACTGTTTGTGAAACACTTCCGCACGCTGGTGAAACACGGTCACGTGTACGTGGCGCTGCCGCCGTTATACCGTATCGACCTCGGCAAAGAGGTGTATTACGCGCTGACGGAAGAAGAAAAAGCGGGCGTACTGGAACAGTTAAAGCGCAAGAAAGGCAAGCCGAACGTGCAGCGCTTTAAAGGTCTGGGTGAAATGAACCCGATGCAGTTGCGCGAAACCACGCTGGATCCGAACACCCGTCGCCTGGTGCAACTCATCATTGATGATGAAGACGATCAGCGCACCAACGCGGTAATGGATATGCTGCTGGCTAAGAAGCGTTCTGAAGATCGTCGTAACTGGTTGCAGGAGAAAGGCGACCTGGCGGATCTCGAAGGGTAAGGGGTATGTAGGCCGGATAAGGTGGTTTGTGCCGCCATCCGGCAAGGTCATCATGCCCGATGGCGTACGCTTATCTGGCCCGGCGGCCAGAACAATAATTTAAATCCCCGACTCCAGAATACGAATATTCATCTCCAGCACATCGCCTTTGACCGCTTCGCTGTAGGCTTTCATATGCGGAGTCTGCAAATGCGCTTCAAGGTGGGCGATGCTTTCCCACTGTTCAATCATGACGATTGAATCCGGGGCTGTAGTCTGAAAACTGACGCCAGCAGCATGATCGACCATCGGCGCGTAGCCGTGGCAACCTTCTTCCTGTAAAACGATCGGAACGATTTTAGCGAACTGATCCAGTACCGCCTGGCGGTGATGTTGACCTGGACGTGTACGGATTTCTGCAATAACGGTAAGCATGGTTAACTCCTTCTAATTCCAGGTTACCAGTTAACCAAAAATTTCGTTCAGATGCTTGCGATATTCTGCGATATAACGCGGGACATCCGGCATTTTAATCACGTCATTGGTGATAAAGGTCGGCAGCGCTTCCATTCCCAGGAACTGGTTTGCTTTATGGAATGGGAGATAAACGCCATCAACCCCAACGCCATGGAAGAACTGATCTTTTTCCGTGAAGGCTTCCATCGGCGCGTTCCAGGTCAGAGACAGCATGTATTTTTTGCCCTGAATCAGTCCGCCGGAACCGTATTTTTTTGACGCATCTGAACGCGTGCGCCCATCGCTGGCGTACAGCGTACCGTGCCCGGCAGTGAACACGTCATCAATGTATTTCTTCACCGTCCACGGCGCGCCCATCCACCAACCCGGCATTTGCCAGATAACGGCGTCTGCCCAGACGAAGTTCTGCACTTCTGCTTGCACATCATAGTCGCTGTCAGCGCGTACGACCCTAACATCATGCCCGAGGTCGCGCAGGATACCGTCCGCGACCTCGGTCAGGGTGTCATTCAATTGCCCATTAGAATGGCCAAATTTTTTCGCACCGTTGATAATCAGGATATTGCTCATTTTGTGTCCTCAAAGAATAACGTTTGAGGCCGATTCTACGCTGATGATCGGTACGGTGAAATTAGCAAAATGTGCAAAGTCTTTTGCTGACTGAGCAATAATAACGCAGTTACCAACTGATTTTAGCTTCAAAGCCGCCTTGCGGCGCATTACCAAACGAGGCTGACATTCTGTGTAAGGTCGCGATGCGACGGACAATTGACAGCCCCAGACCGCTGCCGGTCACGCTTTGCCCCGGTGGGCGATAAAAGCGTTCTCCAATGTGCATCAGAACTTCCGGCGCAATACCTGGACCATTATCTTTGACGCTAAAATTGCGGGCGTTGAGCGTCACTTCCACAATACTTCCCCGTGGACTATAGCGAATCGCATTATCCAGCAGATTTCGTACCATCAGGCTGAGTAACAGCGGTTGCCCGGTACATGTGATGCCGTGCGCGTTAATCTGCAAACGTACGTCAATATGCGCCTGCTGGGCCGAATGGTAGATATCCATCACCGAAGATTGCAGCAACTCCTCCAGCGAGATTTCCGCCACATCCTGAAGATTGTCGAGGGAGTCAAGGCGCGAAAGCGTCAGTAACTGATCGACCAGACGCGTGGCGCGATCGATCCCGGCCTGCATCTGCATTAAGGCTTTTCGCCTGGCCTGCGGGTCATCATCAGACAGTTGCGCCACTTCGGTTTGCACTTTCAGCGCCGTCAATGGACTACGCAACTCGTGAGCGGCATCTGAAGTAAAGCGCCGTTCACGCACCATGGTGGTATGAATACGGGTGAAAAGTTGGTTGAGTGATTCAACCAACGGGCGGACCTCGCCAGGAATGCCTTTCAAACTGAGTGGTTCTTCTGATTCCGGATCGCGTAAACGTAGCGCCTGCGCCAGTTTCTTCAGCGGCTTAAGTTCAAGACTTAACAACACAATCAGGATTAACAGCATCAGCGGCAGAGCGACCAACCACGGCACCAATTGTGCTGTCACAATCGCTAAAGCCATATCTTCACGATACTCCCATTCCTGGCCGACAACGATTCGATACTTTTTATCTGCGGAAGTCAGCCAGACAAAACGCCATTTATCGTTGTCGCCATTCAGATAGCCATCGTCAAAACCTTCCCGGCGATAGCTGTAGGGAATGTATTGGCCATTGTCGCCATCGTGAAGAACCATTTTCCCTTCTGGCGTGTAGGCCGCAAAGGTCAGTACATCGTCGTCAATATGACCATGTTTGAATTTTTTCGGGGTATGCGCGATGCGTTCAGAGGCTTTGAGTTCATCAAGATCCAGCGTGACCAGACGCTTGGCGAACAGCATTTGCTGCGTGTCGAACATCTCATTCACATTATCGGTGGTTTGCTTCCACGCGACAAAGCTGGAAATCAGCCAGGTCACTAAAACCAAAATCATGAAGATAAGCGTTAGCCTGATGCGCAGGCTGAGGCGTTGTGCGAGTTTCATGCGTCACCCAGGGTGTAGCCAATGCCATGCACGGTACGGATAAAGTCGCTGCCGAGCTTACGGCGTAAGTGATGGACGTGTACTTCAACCGCATTGCTGGAGACGTTTTCGTCCCAGGTATACAGTTTTTCTTCAATCAGTTTGCGGGGCAGGACGCGGCCCTTGTTACGCATAAGCAGCTCCAGCAGCGCGAACTCTTTGGGCTTAAGAGACAACGGTTCGCCAGCCGCCGTGGCGACCAGCGCGCCGGGATCAAGCGTCACCTCACCATGGCGTAATGTGTTGCTGGCCTGGCCGCTGGCACGACGCACCAGCGCCTCCAGCCTGGCGGCAACTTCAATCAACGCGAAGGGTTTACACAGATAGTCGTCCGCGCCCAGGCGTAAGCCTTCAACGCGTTCCGCCAGCGCGTCGCGGGCGGTCAGGATCAGCACCGGTTCCTGCTTCCCGTTGGCTCGCCACTCGCGCAGGATATCCCGTCCGTCTATGCCTGGCAGCGTCAGGTCGAGGATTACCGCATCATACGGGGCACTGTAGAGTGCTTCTTTCCCCTGACGTCCTTCGGTAAACCAGTCGATGCTAAAACCCATTTTACTCAGACCGGTTTTAAGGCCATCGCCAATCAACGTATCATCTTCAACCAGTAAAATGCGCATATATTCTTCCCTGCGAAAACTCTCTTTGCCGTCAGTAAACCTTGTCGCCGCCACATCTGTACAGCAAAAAAGAATCTTTTTTTTCCTTAAGAACTTGTTAAGGATTAACTTATTTAATAGTCGTAAACCAACATGAAAGGGAGACATGACGATGAAAAAATTAGCTGCAATGGTTGCCGTAATGGCACTGTGTTCCGCACCTGTTCTGGCAGCGCAGCAGGGCGGCTTCTCTGGGCCAACGACGACCACGCAAAGCCAAAGCGGCGGGTTTGTCGGCCCGAACGGCAGCATCACGACGGTAGCAAGTGCTAAATCGCTGCGCGATGACGCGTGGGTTACTTTGCGTGGGAACATCGTTGAGCGTATTTCCGACGATTTGTATGTGTTTAAAGATGCGACCGGCACGGTGAATGTGGATATTGACCATAAGCGCTGGAACGGCGTAACCGTAACCCCGCAGGATGTGGTTGAGATCCAGGGCGAAGTGGATAAAGACTGGAACTCCGTTGAAATCGACGTGAAACAGATTAGCAAAGTTGCTAAATAATCCCCATCAGGGCCGCATTCGCGGCCCTTTTCTTTGTGACTCAACACGCCAGATAGGGTAGTATCTGCGGCAATATTGCCCTTCAATAGAGGGGTACAAAGTTGAGGAACCACGATTAATGAGCGATATGGCAGAGCGCCTGGCGCTGCATGAATTCACGGAAAACGCCTATCTGAACTACTCCATGTACGTCATCATGGACAGGGCGTTGCCATTTATTGGCGATGGTTTGAAACCCGTTCAGCGTCGCATTGTGTATGCAATGTCCGAACTGGGGCTGAATGCCAGCGCCAAATTTAAAAAATCCGCCCGTACCGTCGGTGACGTGCTGGGTAAATACCACCCGCACGGCGACATCGCCTGCTATGAAGCGATGGTGCTGATGGCGCAGCCGTTCTCTTACCGTTATCCGCTGGTTGATGGTCAGGGAAACTGGGGGGCGCCGGACGATCCCAAGTCCTTCGCGGCGATGCGTTATACCGAATCCCGCTTGTCTAAATATGCGGAAGTCCTGCTGGGTGAACTCGGTCAGGGAACGTCGGACTGGGTGCCAAACTTCGACGGCACCATGCAGGAGCCAAAGATGCTGCCTGCGCGTCTGCCAAATATTCTGCTGAACGGTACGACCGGTATTGCCGTTGGTATGGCGACGGACATTCCGCCGCATAACCTGCGAGAAGTCGCCAAAGCGGCGATTACGCTGATTGAGCAGCCGAAAACAACGCTCGATCAACTGCTGGACATCGTGCAGGGGCCGGATTACCCGACCGAAGCCGAGATTATTACCTCGCGTGCGGAAATTCGTAAGATTTACGAAAACGGACGCGGCTCCGTGCGTATGCGCGCGGTATGGACGAAAGAAGATGGCGCGGTGGTGATTTCCGCGCTGCCGCATCAGGTTTCCGGGGCAAAAGTGCTGGAGCAGATCGCTGCTCAAATGCGCAACAAAAAGCTGCCGATGGTTGACGACCTGCGTGACGAATCGGATCACGAAAACCCGACCCGTCTGGTGATTGTCCCACGCTCCAATCGCGTGGATATGGAACAGGTAATGAACCACCTGTTTGCCACCACCGATCTGGAAAAAAGCTACCGTATCAACCTGAACATGATTGGCCTCGACGGTCGCCCGGCGGTGAAAAACCTGCTGGAGATCCTCACCGAATGGCTGGCGTTCCGCCGTGATACCGTGCGTCGTCGCCTGAACTATCGTCTGGAAAAAGTGCTTAAGCGCCTGCATATCCTTGAAGGTTTGCTGGTGGCGTTCCTCAACATTGACGAAGTGATCGAGATTATTCGTCATGAAGATGAACCTAAGCCTGAGCTGATGTCGCGGTTTGGCATTTCTGAAACGCAGGCTGAAGCTATCCTTGAGCTGAAATTGCGCCATCTTGCCAAACTCGAAGAGATGAAAATCCGCGGTGAGCAGGATGAACTGGCGAAAGAGCGCGATCAACTGCAGGCCATTCTCGCTTCCGAGCGTAAAATGAATAACCTGCTGAAGAAAGAGCTGCAGGCCGATGCCGAGGCCTATGGCGACGATCGCCGCTCCCCGCTGCAGGAACGCGAAGAAGCGAAGGCGATGAGCGAGCACGACATGCTGCCGTCTGAGCCAGTGACCATTGTATTGTCTCAGAGTGGTTGGGTGCGTAGCGCCAAAGGCCACGACATTGATGCGCCAGGATTAAGCTATAAAGCGGGCGACAGCTTTAAGTCGGCAGTGAAGGGCAAGAGCAACCAGCCGGTGGTGTTCGTTGACTCGACCGGACGCAGCTACGCCATCGACCCGATTACGCTGCCGTCGGCACGTGGTCAGGGCGAACCATTGACCGGTAAGCTCACGCTGCCGCCGGGCGCGACGGTGGAGCATATGCTGATGGAAGGCGACGATCAGAAACTGCTGATGGCATCCGATGCGGGCTACGGTTTTGTCTGTACTTTCAACGATCTGGTAGCACGTAACCGTGCGGGTAAGGCATTGATTACGCTGCCTGAAAATGCGCGGGTTATGCCGCCGGTGGTGATTGAAGATGAAACCGATATGCTGCTGGCGATAACGATGGCCGGTAGGATGTTGATGTTCCCGGTGAGCGATTTGCCGCAACTGTCGAAAGGCAAAGGGAACAAGATTATCAATATCCCTTCAGCAGAAGCGGCGAAAGGCGAAGATGGCCTGGCGCTGCTCTATGTGCTGCCGCCGCAAAGCACGCTGACTATTCACGTCGGTAAACGCAAAATTAAACTGCGTCCTGAAGAGTTGCAGAAAGTGACCGGCGAACGTGGTCGTCGTGGCACGCTGATGCGTGGTCTACAGCGTATCGATCGCATTGAAATTGACTCGCCTCGACGCGCCAGTCAGGGCGACAGCGAAGAATAACGCGACTGCCCGGCTCTCCCTGCTTTCGCTCAGGGAGAGCCAACGTTAAAATTTCCCGTAAAACCGTTGTTTATTCGTGCGTTGCGATTAACAATACGCTTTTCCAGAGAGCCGCCTTAACAAAGCCCTAACCTGATGCAGAGTTATGTATCCGGTGACGTAAAATGCCAGGCTCTTAGGCCTTAGAGGTTGTTATGTTATATATTTTTCGTTTAATCATTACTGTTATTTATTGCATTCTGGTCTGTATTTTCGGTTGTATATACTGTCTGTTCAGCCCACGGAATCCAAAACACGTCGCAACGTTCGGTCATATGTTTGGCCGCCTGGCTCCCCTTTATGGCCTGAAGGTCGAGTGCCGCATGCCGGCAGACGCGCAGAATTATGGTAATGCTATCTATATTTGTAACCATCAGAACAACTATGACATGGTTACCGCTTCGAATATCGTTCAGCCGCCGACGGTAACGGTGGGTAAAAAAAGCCTGCTGTGGATCCCGTTCTTCGGGCAGCTGTACTGGTTAACCGGTAACCTGTTGATCGACAGAAACAACCGTGCTAAAGCGCACAGCACCATTGCAGCCGTGGTGAACCATTTCAAAAAACGTCGTATTTCTATCTGGATGTTCCCGGAAGGGACGCGCAGCCGCGGCCGTGGTCTGCTGCCGTTTAAAACCGGCGCGTTTCATGCGGCGATTGCTGCAGGCGTTCCGGTCATTCCAGTCTGCGTTTCTACAACCTCGAACAAGATCAAATTAAACCGACTCAATAATGGTCTGGCGATTGTAGAGATGCTGCCGCCGGTGGATATTAGCCACTTTGGTAAAGATCAGGTTCGTGAACTGGCAGCGCATTGCCGCTCGCTGATGGAACAAAAAATCGCAGAACTCGATAAAGAAGTTGCTGAGCGGGAAGCCGCCGGTAAGGTTTAATCCGCACAATTCGGGTTTTTTACAGGAAAAGATTTCCTGCGTGTTAATCGCCAGTTTTTCATGGAGTTTATATGTCATTCAGTCGGCGTCAGTTCATTCAGGCATCGGGGATCGCACTGTGTGCAGGTGCTGTTCCGCTGAAGGCTAATGCTGCCGGTCAGCAACAACCGTTACCTGTGCCTCCACTGCTGGAGTCTCGTCGGGGGCAGCCGTTATTTATGACGCTGCAACGCGCGCATTGGTCCTTTACACAAGGCACGCGCGCGCCTGTCTGGGGGATTAACGGCCGCTACCTGGGACCGACAATTCGCGTCTGGAAAGGGGATGACGTCAAGCTTATTTACAGCAATCGTCTGACAGAAAATGTCTCGATGACCGTCGCCGGATTACAGGTACCTGGTCCGCTGATGGGGGGCCCGGCGCGCATGATGTCCCCTAATGCGGATTGGGCGCCAGTGCTGCCGATCCGCCAGAATGCCGCCACGCTGTGGTATCACGCCAATACGCCAAATCGTACTGCCCAGCAGGTCTATAACGGTCTTGCCGGGATGTGGCTGGTTGAAGATGAGGTCAGTAAATCCCTGTCTATTCCCAACCATTACGGTGTGGATGATTTTCCGATCATTATCCAGGACAAGCGTCTGGACAACTTTGGGACGCCGGAATACAGCGAACCCGGCAGCGGCGGTTTTGTTGGGGATACGCTTCTGGTTAATGGGGCGCAAAGTCCTTATGTCGAAGTCTCCCGCGGCTGGGTACGCTTGCGTTTGCTGAACGCGTCAAACTCGCGTCGTTACCAACTGCAAATGAGTGATGGCCGTGCGCTGCATGTAATTTCCAGCGATCAGGGCTTTTTACCCGCGCCTGTTTCATTGAAACAGCTCTCGCTGGCGCCAGGCGAACGTCGTGAGATCCTGGTGGATATGACTAACGGTAATGAGGTCTCTATTACCTGTGGCGAGGCCGCCAGCATTGTCGACAGGATCCGGGGATTCTTTGAACCATCGAGTATTCTTATCTCCACGCTGGTGCTGACTCTGCGACCAACCGGCCTTCTGCCGCTGGTGACTGACAGCCTGCCAATGCGCCTGCTGCCAACCGAGATCCTCAGCGGTTCGCCGATTCGCAGCCGTGATATCAGCCTGGATGACGATCCGGGGATCAACGGTCAGTTGTGGGACGTCAACCGCATGGATATTACCGCGCAGCAGGGTACCTGGGAGCGCTGGACGGTGCGGGCGGATATGCCGCAGTCTTTCCATATTGAGGGCGTCTCGTTCCTGATCCGTAATGTGAACGGCGCGATGCCGTTCCCGGAAGACAGAGGCTGGAAAGATACCGTTTGGGTAGATGGTCAGGTCGAGCTACTGGTTTATTACGGTCAGCCTTCCTGGGCGCATTTCCCGTTCTACTTTAACAGCCAGACGCTGGAAATGGCGGATCGTGGCTCGATCGGTCAGATCCTGGTGAACCCGGCGCCGTAACGCGCCGGGGTTTGCGTTACGCCCGCCAGAACATGCGCGAAAACAGGATCAGTATGGGGTAAATCTCCAGACGCCCCATGATCATGGCCGCGCACATCAGCAGCTTTGCCTCCTCATTTAACGTGCCAAACGTCGTGGCGGTAACGCCAAATCCCAGCCCCATATTGTTGATGCAGGCGGCGACGGTGGCGAAAGAGGAGAAGAGATCGTAGCCCATCAGATTGAGCGCCCAGATAAAAAAGCTGGTGAACAAAACGTAGAGAAAGAAAAAACTCCATACCGAACGCACCACCCTGTCGCTTACCACGCTGTTACCCACTTTGATGTTCAGCAGGGCGCGAGGATGCGCGAGCTGGTGTAATTCCTGGCGGCACTGCTTGAACATAATCAAAAAGCGCAGCACTTTAATTCCTCCGCACGTCGATCCCACACAACCGCCGAAGAAGCTGGCGCTAAGCAGCATGAAGATCGTGTGCGAGGGCCACTGCGCGTAATCCGCCGTTGACAGGCCATTATCCGTCAGCATGGAGCTGGCCAGAAAAAAGGCATGCACCAGGCTGTCCGTTAGCCCGTACATACCCGCCCGCCAGACCTGCCAGGTGGCGATCAGCGTGACCACCAGCGCAATTAGCAGAAAGAAACGCAGCTCGGCATTACGACGAAAGGGCTTGAAGGTACGTTTTACAATAGCAACGTACCAGAGGGTGAAGTTAAACGCGGATAACAGTGAAAACAGTCCGGCGATAAGTTCTATAGCGTGGCTGTTATAAAAGCCGATGCTCTCGCTGCGAGTGGAAAATCCGCCGAGAGAGACCGTCGACAGCCCGTGGCATAAGGCGTCGAAAAACGACATCCCGGCAGCCCAGTAGGCCAGAGTACAAATAAGACCCAGAATGACGTAGGTCAACCACAGCGTACGTGCGGTATCGGCAAGCCTTGGCGTGAGGCGTTCTTCTTTGAAGGGGCCAGGCATTTCAGACTGATACAGTTTCATGCCGCCAATACCCAGCAGCGGTAATACCGCCACGGCGAGGACAATAATGCCCAGGCCGCCAATAAAATTGAGCTGAGCACGATAGTAAAGATACGATTTCGGCAAGGCGCTGACGTCGTCAATCACCGTTGCGCCAGTGGTGGTAATCCCGGAAACCCCTTCGAACAGGGCATCGGCAAAGGAGAGATTTAAGCCATCGTCCATCCACATCGGCATTGCGCTAATAAACGAAAACAGTAGCCAGAACAAAACGATAATGACGAATCCATCCCGGGTTCTCAGTTGAATTCCCGCATGTTTGGTTGCCAGCCACGCCCCGCCGCCGAGGGTAAAGAAAGTCATAAATGTGCTGAAAAATGCGAAAAAGCTCCGCTCTTTATTTAACAGAGCGATGGTCATCGGCGGCAGCATGGAGAAGCTGTAGAGAAGAACCAGAAATCCGCACAGGTGAACAACAACCCGTAACTGGGAAATATGCAGTGAATCGTTGAGTCGCAATGAAAAATCCCCCGCCGAAAAGAGTGATCTCAGTTGGCCGGCATGGTGTTAATTATGATTGATAAAAATGGCTGTCGTAAAATTTAACAATTTATACAACTTTCTACTGGTCTGGTTCAGACTCCACTTCATTTCTTGCCGACATACAGCGTATAATCCCCGGCCTTTGATTATTTTTTTACCATTTTTGGAAGCACTATGAGCGCAATATCCCTGATCCAACCGGACAGAGACCTTTTCTCCTGGCCGCAGTACTGGGCTGCCTGTTTTGGCCCGGCACCGTTTTTGCCGATGTCACGTGACGAAATGGACCAACTTGGCTGGGATAGCTGCGACATCATTCTGGTGACCGGCGATGCCTACGTCGACCACCCAAGCTTTGGTATGGCGATTTGTGGCCGTATGCTGGAAGCTCAGGGCTTTCGCGTCGGAATTATCGCCCAGCCGGAGTGGAACAACAAAGACGATTTTATGCGTTTGGGTAAACCGAACCTGTTCTTTGGTGTGACCGCTGGCAACATGGACTCGATGATCAACCGTTATACCGCCGATCGCCGACTGCGCCATGATGATGCCTACACGCCGGACAACGTGGCGGGTAAACGTCCGGACCGCGCCACGCTGGTCTATACCCAGCGCTGTAAAGAAGCATGGAAAGATGTGCCGGTTATTCTTGGCGGCATTGAGGCCAGCCTGCGCCGCACCGCGCACTACGATTACTGGTCTGATACCGTTCGCCGCTCCGTTTTGGTGGATTCGAAAGCCGATATGCTGATGTTCGGCAACGGCGAACGTCCGCTGGTGGAAGTGGCGCATCGTCTGGCGATGGGGGAAACTATCGATCAGATCCGCGATGTGCGTAACACCGCTATTATGGTTAAAGAAGCGTTGCCGGGCTGGAGTGGGGTGGATTCTACGCGTCTCGACACGCCAGGCAAGATTGACCCGATCCCGCATCCTTACGGTGAAGATCTGCCGTGTGCTGATAACAAACCTGTCGCGCCGAAAAAGCAGGAAGCGAAAGCGGTCACCGTGCAGCCGCCGCGTCCGAAACCGTGGGAAAAAACCTACGTGCTGCTACCGTCCTTCGAAAAAGTGAAGGGCGATAAAGTGCTGTATGCGCATGCGTCGCGTATCCTGCACCACGAAACTAACCCAGGCTGCGCGCGTGCGCTGATGCAAAAGCATGGCGATCGCTACATCTGGATCAACCCGCCAGCTATTCCGCTGTCTACCGAAGAGATGGACAGCGTCTTTGCGTTACCGTACAAACGTGTACCGCATCCGGCGTATGGCGACAGCCGTATTCCGGCCTATGAGATGATCCGTTTCTCGATCAACATTATGCGTGGCTGCTTTGGTGGCTGCTCGTTCTGTTCGATAACAGAGCACGAAGGCCGTATCATCCAGAGTCGCTCTGAAGATTCGATCATCAATGAAATCGAAGCCATTCGCGACACCGTCCCGGGCTTTACCGGCGTGATTTCCGATCTTGGCGGTCCAACGGCGAACATGTATATGCTGCGCTGTAAGTCACCGCGTGCGGAGCAAACCTGCCGTCGTCTGTCATGCGTCTATCCGGATATTTGTCCGCACATGGATACCAATCATGAGCCGACAATTAACCTCTATCGCCGGGCGCGTGATCTCAAAGGCATTAAAAAGATCCTTATCGCATCCGGTGTGCGCTATGACATTGCGGTGGAAGACCCACGCTACATCAAAGAACTGGCTACCCATCACGTGGGCGGCTATCTGAAGATTGCGCCAGAGCATACTGAAGAAGGCCCGCTGTCGAAGATGATGAAGCCGGGGATGGGCAGCTACGATCGCTTCAAGGAATTGTTCGATACCTACTCTAAACAGGCCGGTAAAGAGCAGTACCTGATCCCGTATTTTATCTCCGCACACCCGGGTACGCGTGATGAGGATATGGTGAATCTGGCGCTGTGGCTGAAACAACGTCGTTTCCGTCTGGATCAGGTGCAGAACTTCTATCCATCGCCGTTGGCGAACTCCACAACCATGTATTACACCGGGAAAAACCCGTTGGGTAAAATTGGTTATAAGAG
Organism: Citrobacter sp. C5_2; assembly: GCF_014596845.2. Taxonomy (NCBI): domain Bacteria; kingdom Pseudomonadati; phylum Pseudomonadota; class Gammaproteobacteria; order Enterobacterales; family Enterobacteriaceae; genus Citrobacter; species Citrobacter sp. C5_2. The sequence continues at coordinate 757,456 of NZ_CP115032.1, forward strand.
TGAAGACGTGGTGGTGCCGAAAGGTGATAAGCAGCGTCGTCTGCATAAAGCCCTGTTGCGCTACCACGATCCAGCCAACTGGCCATTGATCCGCCAGGCGCTGGAAGATATGGGTAAAAAGCATCTGATCGGCGGGCGTCGCGAATGTCTGGTTCCGGCGCCTACGCTGGAAGAGATGCGCGAAGCGCGTCGCCAGAACCGTCATACTCGTCCGGCGCTGACCAAACACACGCCAGTGGCGCACCAGCGTCAGACGCCTGCCGCGAACAAAAAACGCGGGAAAGTGGCGGGACGTTAATCTTTCTTGCCCGGATAAGGTGCTTGCACCGCTATCGGGCAGAAGAGATCAGTATTTATGCCTCACGAATTCTGGCCGCTAATGCGGCCAGTTTTTCGTCATCAGCCCGTTCATGATCGTGTGACGACAGATATCCTTCATACTGCTCGAAAAATTTGTTCTGCCGCGATTCAATCGGTTTCCAGTGGGTTAAATTGCCAGTACCGTGCATAGGACTTAATTTACTGTGCACATGGTCTACGCCGAAACCTTCGAAGAACATTCCCGTACGACTAACATCCGGGAAAGCCTTATCCAGTTTCTTAGCCACTTTTTGGGTCGCCAGCATCAGGTCCGCTAACGCCTGCGGCGGCATATCGAAGGCATAGCTCGGGTAATGTTTTTTCGGGATCACCACGGTAAAACCGTCGGTGTTCGGGAAAATCGACAGAAAAGCCAGGTGGTGCTCGTCTTCCCATACCTTATGGCAGGGCGCTTTGCCTTCAACAATTTGACAGAAAATACAGGTCATTCCTTTTCTCCGCAGGTAAGGTATTCCTCAGAACGCAGTCAGTTTAGTACAGACCCAACACCTTCCACCACATCAGACCCACGGTAATAAAGACCGCCTGGTTAAACAGGCTGATGATAAATCCTGTGCGCCACCAGACGCCCGTTGGAACGTACCCTGCGCCAAACAGAATTGGACCGCGAGCATGAGTGTACTGGGTGAGCGAGCAGTACAAACTGCTGGTGAAGGCCAGCATTAGCGCCGTGGGGGCCGCGGGAATATTCAGATGCAGCCCGACGCCGAGGAAAACGGCATACAGCGCGGCAATCTGCGCATTTCCGCTGGCAAAAAAGTAGTGGGTATAGAAATAGGCGGCGTTCAGCAGTAGCAGGACGATCACCCAACTGGTCCCGTGCATAGTACTGCTCAGGCTATCGCCAATCAGATTGCCAAACCAGGTGGTGAAGCCCAGTTTTTTCAACTGATTCGCCATCATCAGTAGCGCGGCAAACCAAATCAGCGTATCCCATGCCCCTTTCTCACTTTTGACGTCCTCCCAGCTCAGTACGCCGCTCAGCAATAAAATCGACAGCCCTACAAACGAGGCGGTGGTGGCGTCAACGCCCAGCGTATCGCCAAAAATCCACAGCACCAGCAGTACGCCGACGGTTGCCAGCATCAGCCATTCACCGCGTGACATGCGGCCCATTTCCGCCAGCTCTTTGCGCGCCAGGTTAGGGGCATCCGGCGTGTGTTTGATTTCCGGGCGCACCAGCCAGTAGACCAGTAGCGGAACGAGCAGCAAAGAGACCAGACAAGGTAGCAGCGCCGCCATAAACCAGCCGCCCCAGGTCAGCGTAACCCCGGCGTTGGCCGCCAGTTTTACTGCCAGCAGGTTGCCGGTATAGCCGGTCATAAACAGTGCTGCCGTCACGTCGTTGACGTTGCCAATACAGGTGATAAGAAAGGTGCCGATTTTACTGCGGGACTCATCTTCCGGGTTCGAATGGAAACTACGCGCCAGAGAGTCGGCAATCGGATAGATGACGCCGCCGCAGCGCGCCGTATTACTCGGCATAGCGGGAGAGAGGATCAGATCGGCAAAAGCCAGACCGTAGGCGAGTCCCAGCGTGCGCTTGCCGAGCAGGCGGATCATCTGCAATGCAATGCGTCGTCCGAGGCCGGTTTTGATAAACCCACGGGCAATCATAAAGGCCACGACGATAAGCCAGATAAGTGAGCTGTTCAGTTCGCTGAGTGCCGTGGTGATGGCGCCGCTGGCGGTTTTATCCCCGGCAGCATAGGCGAGCGCGAACACCGTAATACCAATAATGCCGACCGCGCCGATGGGTAAGACTTTCGCCACAATAGAGGCGATGGTGGCAACGAAGATAATTGCCGAATGCCAGGCTGGCGCACTTAACCCAGTGGGGGGAGTAAGCTGCCAGAGACCGGCAGAAATGAGTACTATAAGAATTAATGGGAGCCATTTGACGCCATTACTTTTTTTATCAGCCACGATTACGCACCTATAGGTGTGGTAAATATATTCATCGAATGAATATATTTATTGAATAATTAACAGGTTATGTTGCGTAATGCTGCTCCAGCGACTGCAAGAAATACATCAATATATGTATGTTAATTGTTTCCTGATATTTCATTGCCAGCAAGGCCCGACGGGAGTGTCGGGCCGGAGAGAAGAGATTAACCGCCGAACTGGTCCGGGTCTGGTCCCAGCCGTCTGCCCTGATCGAGTTTCGCGATTTCGCCTAATTCTTCTTTATCCAGGCGGAAGTCCCAGACGTTAAAGTTTTCAGCGATACGGGCAGGCGTCACCGATTTCGGAATAACCACCAGACCGTTATCCAGATGCCAGCGGATGACAATCTGCGCTGGTGATTTACCATATTTCTCTGCGAGGTCACGGATGATCTTTTGGTCGAAGACGTCTTTCCCGCCCTGCGCCAATGGACTCCAGGATTCGGTCTGGATCTTATGCGTGGCGTTCCAGGCATGAAGCTGGCGCTGCTGCATAAGTGGGTGCAGTTCTATCTGGTTGATCACGGGATGAACGCCAGTTTCATCGATCAGGCGCTGGAGATGATTGATCTGAAAGTTGCACACGCCGATGCTCTTAATCAGCCCTTCTTTTTGCAGATCGATCATGTTTTCCCACGCTTCAACGTAGTGATCGATCGCCGGAACAGGCCAGTGCATCAGGTAAAGATCGAGGTAATCGAGCTGGAGTTTCTCCATGCTTTCGAGTAAGGCTTCCCGGGCGCGTTTCTGATCATCATTCCACAGCTTGGTGGTGATGAATAACTCTTCCCGCGGCACGCCGGCATTACGTATCGCTTTGCCGACACCTTCTTCGTTTTTATATGCGGCGGCGGTATCAATCGAACGATAACCCACTTCCAGTGCTTTATGGATAGCGGTAATGACTTCTTCGTTGCTTGCCTTCCAGACCCCCAGGCCCAGTTGCGGCATGACGTTACCATCCTGTAGCTTGATAATGGTTGGACCGGTCATAATTCCCCCCTGGATTACAGTCACCGGAGCAAGCTCCGGTGAGTTAGGTGTGACTTAAGTCTGGTATAAATACCCAAAAACGAAAGGCGGAGGTTAAAAAACCTTAGCGGGCAGCTTCGTAAATCCGACGGCTGACGTCGAGCGTAATGTCCTGATGTTCACCCAGTTTCGTACCGCCGTGCGCTTGCAGTTTTTCCAGCAGCGCCGGGATGGAGCTACCGTCCAGACCGTAGTCAGACAAGCGAGTTGGTACGCCCATTTGTTCGAAGAAAGCACGGGTAGCGGCAATGGCGGCATCGATACGCTGGTCTTCGGAACCTTCGGTGATATTCCAGATACGCTCTGCGTATTGCAGTAGTTTGGCACGCTTGGTATCGCGTTTTTCATTCCACAGCGCAGGCAGAACGATGGCCAGCGTTTGCGCATGATCCAGACCATGCATCGCGGTCAGTTCGTGGCCCAGCATATGGGTTGCCCAGTCCTGCGGTACGCCTGCGCCAATCAGGCCGTTCAGCGCCTGGGTTGCCGCCCACATCACGTTCGCACGCACGTTGTAGTTTTCCGGCTCCTGCAAGGCTTTCGGACCTTCTTCGATCAGCGTAAGCAGAATGCCTTCGGCAAAGCGATCCTGAATTTTCCCGTCGACCGGATAAGTTACATACTGCTCAACGGTATGCACGAAGGCATCTACAACGCCGTTCGCAACCTGACGTGGCGGCAGGGTATAGGTGTAAACCGGATCCAGAACGGCAAATACCGGTTGTACAAACGGGGTCATAAAGGCCAGTTTGTCGCCGGTGGTTTTCCGCGAGATGACCGCGCCGGAGTTAGATTCAGAACCGGTGGCGGGCAGGGTTAATACGGAGCCCATCGGGATGGCGCTTTTTACGTCGTTGCCGTGAGTTTCCAGAATACGCCATGGGTCGATGCCGTCAGCGTACTGTGCTGCTGCCGCGATGAATTTGGTGCCGTCCAGTACCGAACCGCCGCCCACTGCCAGCAGGAACGTTACTTTTTCATCACGCACGAGCTTTACCGCATTCATTAGCGTTTCATAAGACGGGTTTGGCTCAATACCGCCAAACTCCAGCACGTCCAGGCCTTTCAGTGCATCCTGAACCTGTGCCAGGACACCGGTTTTTTTCACACTGCCGCCGCCGTAGGTAATCAGTACGCGGGCATCCTGAGGGATTTGGTCGCGCAGCTCTGCAATAGCGCCTTTACCGAACAGAATTCGGGTTGGGGTATGGAGATTAAAATTGTTCATTGCTCGTTCCCTTGTGTGGGTAAAAAAGAGGGCAGGAGAGTGTCTGCCGGATGATGAACATTGTGGTCGCCAGCCGCGCTGCTCTCAATGCTCATTTCTGCCGATGTCTTGCCCATTTCTACAGACTGCTGGAGAAAACGGATAAATCTGCGCATTATGTCAGGGGCGCAAACCGATGATGAAATGGTGCTTTATGAACCGTGAAGAGATCTGCCTTCTGCTGACAGATAAAATTAAGCAGCTGAAAAATAATGAAAATAAACTCAGTGCATTGCTGCCAGATGTCCGCCTGCTGCACGGAACGGTGCCAGCGGCGCGCACACCGGTCATGTATCAGCCAGGCATCATATTTCTCTTCTCTGGACATAAAATTGGTTATATCAATGAACGTGTATTTCGTTATGACGCCAATGAATACTTGCTGCTAACCGTACCTTTACCCTTTGAATGTGAAACGTATGCGACACCGGAGGTTCCGTTGGCCGGAATTTACCTGAATGTCGATATCCTGCAATTGCAGGAGCTGTTGATGGACATTGGAGAAGACGAGCTGTTTCAGCCTGCTATGGCGGCCAGTGGGATTAACTCCGCGACGCTTTCAGACGAAATTCTCTGCGCCGCTGAGCGCCTGTTGGATGTGATGGAACGCCCGCTGGATGCGCGTATTCTCGGCAAACAGATCATTCGTGAGATCCTCTACCATGTGCTGACCGGGCCGCGCGGCGGCGCGTTACTTGCGCTGGTCAGTCGTCAGACGCATTTCAGCTTGATAAGCCGGGTGCTGAAGCGGATTGAAACCAAATACACCGAAAATCTCAATGTAGAGCAGCTGGCGGCAGAGGCGAACATGAGCGTGTCGGCGTTTCATCATAATTTTAAAGCGGTGACCAGCACGTCGCCGCTGCAATATCTTAAAAGCTATCGTCTGCATAAAGCGCGGATGATGATGATTCATGACGGGATGAAGGCCAGTGCGGCAGCCATGCGCGTTGGCTATGAGAGCGCATCGCAGTTTAGTCGGGAGTTCAAACGTTTCTTTGGCGTGACGCCGGGGGAAGATGCGGCCAGAATTCGGATGATGCAGGGGAGTTGATTTCTTGTCCGTCTGAAAGGTACACCGTAGGCCTTAAAGCTGCGCGCCATAAGGCAAAATGCCGGAGATTATCCGGCCTACGGATGCGACTCAGGCGCTACAGTATTTTTTTTTAATCACCACGAACAGGGTTCCCAACAGACCTGCGGTTAACAGGGCAATCGGTAGGATCATTAAAAAGGTCATCACCTGATCTTCATGGCGTTTAACGAACGGGATCATGCTCAGCGCGTAGCCAAAGCTGGTGACGACGGTGACCCACAGCAGGCCGCTCAACCAGTTAAAAAACTGGAATCGACGGTTAGGCAACCCTGAAATTCCCGCCATAGTCGGCAGCAAGGTACGTACGAACGCCAGGAAGCGCCCGGCCAGCAGCGCCATCAGGCCGTGTTGGTCAAACATGCAGGTGGCGCGCTGATGATATTTTTCAGGTAATTGCGCCAGCCAGCCTTTTACCGTTCGTGTGTTGCCCAGCCAGCGTCCCTGAATGTAACTGAGCCAGCAGCCCAGGCTGGCGGCGGCGGTCAGAATAGCTATGGTAGGTAAAAAACTCATCACGTCCTGGGCGATCAGCGCCCCAGCCAGCAATAACAGGCTGTCTCCGGGTAAAAAGGAGGCGGGCAGCAGGCCATTTTCTAAAAACAGTGTGGCGAACATGACGAAGTACACCACGCTCACAACGTGTGGATCCGCCAGCGCGGCAAAGTCGTGTTGCCAGAGCGCGGAGACAATATCTTGAATAACTACCATGGACTTTCCTGTGGAACAGCGTTTATGTGTGGATTGTACTCCTGAATTGTCCGGGATGCCTTGATCCCGGACGCAACAATTGCAGACTTTTCCACCAGAAGTGTCTGCATATATGTCCATCTATGGCAATGTTACTCGATTCGGGCAAATCCTGCGGCTAAATCGGCAATCAGATCGTCAACATTCTCTAAACCGATATGCAAACGGATAAGCGTTCCGCTGAAGTCCACCTCGCCTTGCGGACGGATTGCCGCAATGTGCTCCGGCTGGTTGGCGAGAATCAGCGACTCAAAACCGCCCCAGGAGTAGGCCATGCTGAACAGGCTGAAGTGATCCAGATACGCGGCTAACTCTTCATTATTTAGCTTCTTATTCAATACAAAGGAGAATAGCCCGCTGCTGCCGGTAAAATCACGTTTCCAGAATTCATGGCCTTTACTGCCGGGCAGCGCCGGGTGATTAACGCGGGCGACCTGTGGGTGGTTGGACAGCCACTCGGCGACCTTTAAGCTGCTTTCATGATGCTGGCGTAAGCGTACGCTCAGCGTGCGTAATCCACGGCTGGTCATATAGGCGGTATCGGCGTCGAGCATTTGTCCCATCAGATAGGCATTTTCGCGCAGTTGATCCCAGCAACGGGCATTGGATACCGCTGTGCCGACCATGCCGTCGGAATGACCAATCAGGTATTTCGTACCCGCCTGAATCGAGATATCGATACCGAAATCCAGCGCCTTGAACAGCACGCCGGCAGCCCAGGTGTTATCAATTATGATGACTGCATCAGGCGCAACGCTTCTGACGGCGGCTACAATTGCCGGCACATCATGTACCTCCATGGTGACGGAGCCGGGTGATTCCAGAAAGACAACTTTGGTGTTCGGCTGAATGTGCTTCACAATATCGGCACCAACCAGCGGATCAAACCAGCCCGTTGAGACGCCTAGTTTGCCGAGAATTTTGGTGCAGAAGTCCTGGCTGGGCTCATAGGCGGTATTGGTCATCAACACATGATCGCCTTGTTCAACAAAGGCAAGGATGGTGTTGGCAACGGCTGCCGCGCCGCAAGGGAACAACGCGCAGCCCGCGCCGCCTTCCAGTTCGCACATGGCTTCCTGCAGCGAAAAATGCGTCAGGGTTCCACGACGTCCGTAGAAAAGCGCACCGTTAGCACGGTTGCGCGTGGCCTGCTTTTTGGCCTCAACGCTGTCAAACACCAGCGAAGAAGCGCGCTGGATCACGCTATTTACCGAGCCCAGCGTGTACTTTTTACTGCGTCCTGCGTGCACGAGTTTGGTTTCAAGTTGTTTATCTGCCATGGTGTATTACCTGTTTTTATACGTCTGGATGTCTAAACTACCATGAATCAAAGATGACGCATCCTGCAGAAAGGTCATACAGTAGAAAATAATCTCAAAATGCTTCTGGTGACTTTTTTACTGCGTAAGCGCAAGGAAAAGAAACCAAAGGTGCGGCAATATGTAAATAGTAATGAGAACGACTATCAATTCGACGTTGTTTTGATATGATTACGCTTAGATTTTGTGATTTGCGTCCTGGAGATACAGAGTGGGTAATAATTTGATGCAGACGGACCTTTCCGTCTGGGGTATGTATCAGCACGCCGATATCGTGGTTAAGTGCGTGATGATTGGGCTGATTTTAGCGTCAGTGGTCACCTGGGCTATCTTCTTTAGTAAGAGCCTTGAGTTCTTTACTCAGAAACGCCGTCTTAAGCGTGAACAGCAACTGCTGGCGGATGCCCGCTCTTTAGACCAGGCAAACGAGATTGCCGCAGGATTCGATGCTAAAAGCCTTGGCGCACAGTTGATTTATGAAGCGCAGAACGAGCTGGAACTGTCGCAAGGCAGTGACGACAACGAAGGTATTAAAGAGCGCACCGGTTTCCGTCTGGAGCGTCGTGTGGCGGCGGTAGGTCGTCATATGGGACGCGGTAACGGATACCTGGCCACCATCGGGGCAATCTCGCCATTCGTGGGTCTGTTCGGTACGGTATGGGGCATCATGAACAGCTTCATTGGGATCGCACAAACCCAAACCACCAACCTGGCCGTTGTTGCGCCGGGCATTGCAGAAGCGCTGTTAGCGACCGCTATTGGTCTGGTTGCGGCGATTCCTGCGGTCGTCATCTACAATATTTTCGCACGTCAGATTGGCAGCTATAAAGCGATGCTGGGCGATGTCGCGGCGCAGGTGCTGTTGCTGCAAAGCCGCGATCTGGACCTGAACGCCAGCGCCTCCGCGCATCCGGTACGTGCTGCGCAGAAATTACGTGTAGGGTAATGTTCCATGGCAATGAGCTTTAATGAAAACCTGGACGATAACGGTGAAATGCATGAAATCAACGTGACGCCGTTTATCGACGTTATGTTGGTTTTGTTGATCATCTTTATGGTGGCCGCGCCGCTGGCAACAGTGGATGTTAAGGTGAATCTTCCTGCCTCCACCAGTACGCCGCAGCCGCGTCCCGAAAAACCGGTTTATCTGTCAGTCAAAGCCGATAAGAGTATGTTTATCGGCAACAATCAGGTGACGGATGAAACCATGATTAGCGAGCTCAATACGCTGACAGAAGGGAAGAAAGACACCACAATTTTCTTCCGCGCGGATAAGACCGTCGATTATGAAACCATGATGAAGGTAATGGACTCGCTGCATCAGGCGGGTTTCCTGAAGATTGGTCTGGTCGGTGAAGAGACCGTGAAAGCGAAGTAACTTTCTCGCCGGGTAGTGGTTTCACCTACCCGGCCTGCTTATCCTGATTCCACGCCCCACAAACCTGTTCTTATCTGTTTTCATCCAACGCGACCGTGGTTATTCTGGTCGGTTCGTAGCTGCCTTCGGACAGCTTGCGCGTCAGGCGTAAGGTGGCCGTTTCTCGCGCGAGTATATGCTGGTAGGTGCTCTCTAGCCGGGCCATGATTTTATCCCGCAGTTCGGGTTGTTGGGCTATGATGGCCTCAATCGCGGCGCCATAGATCTCTTCTTTCGCCTGTAGCGCATAAATTTCACGGCGATTTTGCCATTTCATCCGCACCAGCGCGGCGGGTATAGAAACCATTTCCTGGGCAACGCTTTCCAGTGTTGCGTTTTTATTGGCAATCAGGATGGCTAAATTCTGCTTTAAGACAAACTCATCACTTTTATGGTCATCTAAAGCCAAATAAACATTATTATCCTCAACATCTTTCATTTTATTTCTCTTCCAGAGAATAAAAAATAGGATCGCTGGATTCGCGGGTAATTAAATTAAGCCAAATTTTATTGCCTTGCTCATTAATGATGGCTGTTTTTTCGGTCAAAATTTTACTTAATTCTTGTGCATTAATGTCGCCTTCTGCTTGCAATGAATTGAGCAAGCGCGTGAATGACTCAATCTTTGCCGCGCAAAACAAACGCTCTTTTAAATGACGGTCGCACTCTTCAAACAACATATTGCGCGCCTGGCCGGTCGCTGTAGCGCTGATCAAAATATCTGCTTCATAATCGCTTAATGTTCTCTTTCCCTGAGTCAAATTTTCACTGTTTTCTGTGGGGAAGGTATTAGTCGATGTTTGAGATAAATGATAATGCGCGGGAACAAGATGCTCGGGAAGCATGTTGAAATATCCTTTGATGCCAATACTGTATTGTTTTTAATATGTCAGGCTGCGTTGACAATAGCATGGCGTAATTTTAAAATCAAAAAAAATGGAGCCAGTATATGAACAGTATATTTTATTCTGTTATTACCCTGCTATTGCTTACCTGCGGGGTGCTTTTGTTGATGCGCAGCGCAAATAAAAACCGCTATGCAGAAAATGGTAACGCTGGACACCAGCCGGAAATCTTGAGTAAAGAAGAGGGTGAAGATCATTTTTCTGTATTGATGAATTCGATTACCCCGGTATGGTATTGGCGGGTTAATCACGAATATATCGATTTTATCCACTCGACGATCAAACGGATGACGATGGCGGAGCTGAATGAGACGCCTGGCTTATTTGATGCGCAGCGGCGCTGTAGCGACCTTAACTCTGCGGTGTATAAATATTACGACAATATAAAAAAACGCTGTCTCAGCGGGGAGAAGGTCCCGCATGCCGATCTGGATGTGCTCAACTTACGTCAGTGCTTCAGGGAGTTCAGCCTGGAGGCTTACCCTGCGCTCGTCGCGCTGGTGTGGCCGGAATACCAGCGTCCACAGCTCAAAGCAGAAGAAGTATAAGGTCATGGCGCGTTACCATGGCCGGGTAGATCTACATGGCTACCCGGCACGGAGTGACGAACGGCTATTTGTCAGATGAGGCTTGCCACAGGTTCAGCTCGCCATCAGCGACGTGTTTATCGATCTGCGCCAGTTCTTTGGCGCTGAACGTCAGATTAGCCAATGCCTGAACGTTTTCTTCCAGTTGCTCCGGTCGGCTGGCGCCAATTAATACCGAAGTGACCCGGTTGTCTTTTAGCAGCCAGCTTAAAGCCATTTGCGCCATCGACTGTCCGCGCTGTTGCGCCATCTCATTGAGCAAACGCAGGCTGCTAAGGTTTTCTTCCGTCAGCATATTTTCTGTTAGCCCACGGACTTTTTTCCCTTCACGCTGCATACGTGAACCTTCCGGGATGCCGTTGAGGTATTTCCCTGTCAGCAGTCCCTGGGCCAGCGGCGTAAAGGCAATGCAGCCCATGCCGTTAGCTTCCAGCGTATCCAGCAAGCCACTGCTGTCTACCCAGCGATTAAGCAGGTTGTAAGAGGGTTGGTGGATAAGAAGTGGAATTTTCCATTCCCGCAGCAGTTCGGCCATCTTTTGCGTTCGTTCCGGGGAATAGGATGAAATGCCGACATACAGTGCTTTACCGCTTTGCACCGCATGGGCCAGCGCTGAGGCGGTCTCTTCCATTGGCGTATTTTCGTCCACGCGGTGCGAGTAGAAGATATCGACATAGTCGAGACCCATGCGTTGCAGACTCTGGTCGAGGCTGGCAAGCAGGTATTTACGCGAACCACCAGAACCGTATGGCCCTGGCCACATGTCATAGCCCGCCTTGGTGGAGATGATCAGCTCATCTCGGTATTGTGCAAAATCCTCGCGCAGTAAACGGCCAAAATTTTCTTCTGCGCTGCCTGGAGGCGGCCCATAGTTATTGGCCAAATCAAAATGGGTGATGCCTAAATCAAAGGCTTTACGCAGCAGGGCGCGCTGTGACTCCAGCGCCTGAACGTGCCCAAAACTGTGCCACAAACCCAGCGACAGCGCGGGTAAGCGTAAACCGCTGCGTCCACAGTAGCGATAGAGCATCTGCTCGTAACGTTCAGGATTGGCAAACCAGGCCATGAGATCTCCTTAGTGCAGGTGAATTTCGAAACAGCGTTTCTATTCTAGCGGGTTCTCGGTGAATATTCCGTTCACAAGTCACACTGGGATGAAAAACTGGGCAGAATTCGTTATGCGAGTTATTGAAGGAGACCCGCGTGTGAAGGCTATATATCTCCCTGCGTTAATCACGGCTTTCATAATGATCCGACCTCTCATTATGATAATACTGACTCTGATTTATCCTGGGAGCGCACTCTTGCGGGGTTTAATAAATATTTACGATAAAAAACAAAGCATTATTAAATAATTTAGGTGAGTTATCTGAATAATAATGCTAGCTAATTTCATTAGCATTCATGTTGATATCATCTGGAGAGATATGGCCTGGACTTAAGAAAGTAAAAAAATAAAGAACGCATTATATCTTCTCTACCGCCTGCCGATAACAAGGATAAGTATCGCCTGATGGCGAATTCCTCATCAACGGCAAGGAAATTATTATGGGTTTGCTGAAAAACTTCACTATTCGTATTGTCATGTTGGCAATACTGGGACTTTTTTGCCTGCTGTGGTCGGGCGTGGGTTTATTCAGTCTTCATTCTTTATCAAAAATATCAGAAGGGAATGATATTGACCGTCATCTCGTCCATCAGATGACTGTTCTCAGCCAGGGTAACGATCAGTATTTTCGTTTTGTGACGCGGTTAAGTCGCGCAATGGATGTCAAAATGAGCGGCGGAACGCCGGATTTTGCGCCAGCGCAACAGTCCCTGGACAATATGAGTAAAAAACTCCAGGAGATGAAAACATTGTCTCCCGGCCCCATGGATCCGGAAGTCGCCGCGGCGGTGCTAACCAAGTGGCAGGCGCTGCTGGATAACGGCGTTATCCCGCAAATGCAACTGGCTCAGCAGGGCACGCTCACGGCCTTTGCGGAGCATGCCAGCACCGTTACGCCAGCCTTGAGCCGTGAATTTGGCGCCAGTGCTGAGCGTTTTAACACCACTGCGGGTGAAAGGCTCGATACCACCCGCGTTATGGTCGATGGCAAAACGTCTATCATCCGGACGCTAATTATCACCGCCGTAATCCTCGGTATTGCGCTCCTGTTCTTTACCGACCGCTACCTCGTCGCCATGATGGTGAAACCTCTGGGACGTATTCGCCAACAATTTCAACAAATTGCGCAGGGCGATCTCAGCCATTCTATTGAAGATTTTGGTCGTAACTGCGTGGGCCAACTGGTGCCGTTACTGTGCGCGATGCAGGATAGCCTGCGCGAAGCCGTGAGTACCATTCGTTCTGGTAGTGACAATATCTGGCGAGGAGCGACGGAAATTTCCACCGGTAATAACGACCTCTCCTCACGTACTGAAGAGCAGGCTGCGGCGCTGGAAGAGACCGCAGCCAGCATGGAGCAGCTGACCGCAACGGTAAAACTGAACGCCGAAAATGCGCGTGAGGCCAGCCAACTGGCCGATACGGCGACAGAAACGGCAGGTAAAGGCAGCTCGTTGGTTTCAGAAGTAGTTGAGACCATGGACGGCATTGCCGCCAGTTCTAAACAGATCGCGGAAATTACCTCTGTGATTAACAGCATTGCTTTCCAGACCAATATTCTGGCGCTTAACGCGGCGGTTGAAGCGGCCAGAGCGGGCGAGCAGGGGCGCGGTTTTGCCGTGGTTGCCGGTGAGGTGCGTAATCTTGCCAGCCGTAGCGCCGGAGCGGCAAAAGAGATTGAGACGCTGATCGGCGAATCGTCGCGTCGTGTCGATCAGGGTGCTCGTCTGGTTAAAGAGACCGGATTAACGATGGAGGCGATTCTGCGCGGCGCGACAGAAGTCACCACCATCATGAAACAAATCGCCTCAGCTTCGGAAGAACAGAACAAAGGCATCTCACAGGTAAGCGTGGCGATCACGCAGATGGACAGCGTTACGCAACAGAACGCCGCGCTGGTCGAACAGGTTTCCGCCGCGGCAGTCGCGCTGGAACGGCAAACGGAAGATCTGCAACGTTCGGTGCAACAGTTCCGTCTATCAGCTAACGACGTGCAATACACTGCCACTGCGACCGCTTCCCCTTCAGCAGAACGCAAAACCTCTGCAACAGCTAAAACGGATGACTGGGTGTCGTTTTAAGCTGGCACAAAAAAGTCCCTGATACTTCTGGTCTTTGCTTAAAAAATCGCTATATAATTTATTATATAGCGATTGAGGGTTATGCATGGACAACCATTTTGGTAAAGGCCTGATGGCCGGGTTAAACGCGGAAAATGCGGATAGCGCACGCTCGGTGGCGCATTTTTGTGCGGATTATAAACGCGGTTTTGTACTGGGGTTTTCACATCGAATGTTTGAAAAAACAGGCGATCGACAGCTCAGCGCGTGGGAAGCGGGCATCCTGACGCGTCGCTATGGACTGGATAAGGAGATGGTGATGGATTTCTTTAAAGAGAACCAGTCCAGTACAACAATTCGCTTTTTCATGGCCGGCTATCGGCTCGAAGCTTGATCCGAAAGGGGTATTATCTTGCTTTAATTAATTACACTATTGACCTACGCCTTCGTTTTGTTGCTCCGTCGAAGTATTATATCGCACATAACCATATAAAAAGTGTGGTAAATGGCGCGCCGATCGCAATATGCAACATGCGAATGGTGCAAAATAAAAAGCCAGGTCTTCGCAACGGAATAACTATAAAATGACTGGAGATAACTCTCTCATCAATTCGAGCGGCATCAATCGCCGCGATTTCATGAAGCTTTGTGCAGCACTGGCCGCCACCATGGGGCTCAGTAGCAAAGCCGCCGCAGAAATGGCCGAATCAGTTTCCCGCCCTCAGCGCCCACCGGTTATCTGGATTGGTGCTCAGGAGTGTACGGGTTGTACTGAATCGCTGCTTCGCGCGACACACCCTACAGTGGAAAACCTCGTCCTGGAGACAATCTCTCTGGAATACCACGAGGTACTCTCTGCCGCCTTCGGCCATCAGGTTGAAGAGAATAAACATAACGCTCTGGAGAAGTACAAAGGGCAATATGTTTTGGTTGTGGATGGTTCTATCCCACTGAAAGATAATGGTATTTACTGCATGGTTGCCGGTGAGCCGATCGTGGATCATATCCGCCGGGCCGCTGAAGGCGCAGCCGCTATCATTGCCATTGGCTCTTGCGCCGCGTGGGGTGGTGTTGCTGCCGCTGGCGTTAACCCAACGGGTGCAGTCGGCTTGCAGGAAGTTCTGCCAGGCAAAACCATCATCAACATTCCCGGCTGTCCGCCGAACCCGCATAACTTCCTGGCAACGGTCGCGCATATCATCACTTACGGTAAGCCGCCGAAGCTGGATACCAAAAACCGTCCAACATTCGCCTATGGCCGTTTGATTCACGAACATTGCGAGCGTCGCCCGCACTTCGATGCTGGCCGCTTTGCGAAAGAGTTTGGCGATGAAGGCCACCGTGAAGGCTGGTGTCTCTACCATCTGGGCTGTAAAGGACCCGAAACCTACGGCAACTGCTCAACGCTGCAATTCTGCGATGTTGGCGGCGTGTGGCCGGTGGCTATCGGTCACCCTTGCTACGGCTGTAACGAAGAAGGCGTTGGTTTCCATAAAGGTATTCACCAGCTTGCTCATGTGGAAAACCAAACCCCGCGCTCCGAGAAACCTGATGTCAACATGAAAGAAGGTGGCAATGTCTCTGCCGGCGCGATTGGGCTGCTTGGTGGCGTGGTAGGGCTGGTCGCCGGCGTCAGCGTGATGGCGGTTCGTGAACTGGGTCGTCAGCAGAAGAAAGATAACGCTGACTCACGGGGAGAATAACCGTGAACAGACGTAACTTTATTAAAGCAGCCTCCAGCGGGGCATTGCTGTTGGGCGCTGCGCCGTCCATCAGCCATGCGGCTGCAGAAAACCGTCCGCCGATCCCGGGTTCTCTTGGGATGCTCTATGACTCGACGCTATGCGTGGGCTGCCAGGCCTGTGTCACCAAGTGTCAGGACATCAACTTTCCGGCGCGTAACCCGGAAGGCGAGCAGACCTGGTCAAACAACGACAAGCTGTCGCCGTATACCAATAACATCATCCAGGTGTGGCGTAGCGGAACAGGCGTTAACAAAGACCAGGAAGAAAATGGCTACGCATACATTAAGAAACAGTGCATGCACTGTGTCGATCCGAACTGCGTCTCCGTTTGCCCGGTCTCCGCACTGAAGAAAGATCCGAAAACCGGCATCGTCCACTATGACAAAGATGTCTGCACAGGTTGCCGCTATTGCATGGTCGCCTGTCCGTACAACGTGCCTAAGTACGACTACAACAACCCGTTTGGCGCGCTTCACAAATGTGAACTGTGTAACCAGAAAGGCGTTGAGCGTCTGGATAAAGGCGGTTTACCGGGTTGTGTTGAAGTGTGTCCTGCCGGGGCGGTGATTTTTGGTACGCGTGAAGAGCTGATGGCTGAGGCGAAAAAACGTCTCGCGCTGAAGCCTGGCAGCGAATACCACTATCCGCGTCAGACGGTGAAAGCGGGCGATACCTATCTGCATACGGTACCGAAGTACTACCCACACCTGTACGGTGAGAAGGAAGGTGGTGGTACGCAGGTGATGGTGCTGACGGGTGTTCCTTACGAGGATTTGGATCTGCCAAAACTGGATGATCTTTCAACCGGTGCGCGTTCTGAACATGTTCAACATTCCCTGTATAAGGGCATGATATTACCCCTGGCTGCGCTGGCGGGCTTAACCGTGCTGGTTCGTCGTAACACGAAAAACGACCATCACGACGGAGGAGACGATCATGAGTCATGATCCTAAACCGCTGGGCGGAAAAATAATCAGCAAACCGGTCATTATTTTTGGGCCGTTAATCGTCCTGTGTATGCTCCTGATCGTGAAACGTCTGGTCTTCGGATTGGGTTCAGTCTCCGATCTGAACGGCGGTTTCCCATGGGGTGTATGGATCGCGTTTGACCTGTTGATTGGTACTGGCTTCGCGTGTGGCGGTTGGGCGCTGGCGTGGGCGGTGTATGTTTTCAACAGAGGGCAATACCATCCGTTGGTGCGTCCGGCGCTGCTGGCAAGCCTGTTTGGCTACTCGCTGGGTGGTCTGTCGATCACCATTGACGTCGGTCGTTACTGGAACCTGCCGTATTTCTACATTCCAGGTCACTTCAACGTGAACTCGGTATTGTTCGAAACGGCGGTCTGTATGACCATCTATATCGGCGTCATGGCGCTGGAATTTGCTCCGGCTCTGTTTGAACGTCTGGGTTGGAAAGTCTCTCTCAAGCGTTTGAATAAAGTGATGTTCTTTATTATCGCTCTCGGCGCGCTGCTGCCAACCATGCACCAGTCTTCAATGGGTTCATTGATGATTTCTGCGGGTTATAAGGTGCATCCGCTATGGCAAGCGTATGAAATGTTGCCGCTTTTCTCCGTATTAACCGCCTTTATTATGGGTTTCTCGATCGTCATCTTTGAAGGCTCACTGGTCCAAGCCGGTCTGAAAGGTAACGGTCCGGACGAGAAAAGCTTGTTCATCAAGCTGACGAATACCATCAGCATATTGCTGGCGATTTTCGTGGTTCTGCGCTTTGGCGAGTTGATCTATCGCGACAAACTGTCCTATGCGTTTGCAGGCGATCTTTACTCCGTAATGTTCTGGATTGAAGTCGTACTGATGGTCTTCCCGCTGGTGGTGCTGCGCGTCACTAAGCTGCGTAATGACTCACGCATGCTGTATCTGTCCGCGCTGAGCGCATTGCTGGGTTGTGCAACATGGCGTCTGTCCTATTCGCTGGTGGCGTTCAATCCTGGTGGTGGCTACCACTACTTCCCAACCTGGGAAGAACTGTTGATTTCTATTGGTTTTGTGGCTATTGAGATTTGTGCATACATCGTACTCATTCGTCTACTGCCGATACTTCCTCCTTTAAAACAAAACGATCAAAATCGTCATGAGGCGAGCAAAGCATGAGCCAGAGAATTACTATTGATCCGGTAACCCGTATTGAGGGTCATTTACGCATCGACTGCGAAATTGAAAATGGCGTGGTATCTAAAGCATGGGCTTCCGGTACCATGTGGCGCGGCATGGAAGAGATCGTGAAAAACCGCGATCCGCGCGATGCCTGGATGATTGTTCAGCGTATCTGTGGCGTTTGTACTACCACTCACGCTATCTCTTCCGTTCGTGCAGCAGAAAGCGCGCTGAATATTGATGTTCCGGTGAACGCACAGTACATCCGTAACATCATTCTGGCCGCGCACACCACGCATGACCACATTGTTCACTTTTATCAGCTCTCGGCGCTGGACTGGGTGGACATCACCTCGGCGCTGAAAGCCGATCCAGCGAAAGCGTCCGCGATGCTGAACGGTGTGTCCTCCTGGCACCTGAACAGTACGGAAGAGTTCACCAAGGTTCAGAATAAGATCAAAGATCTTGTCGCCAGCGGTCAGTTAGGCATTTTTGCCAACGGTTGCTGGGGTCATCCGGCAATGCAGCTGCCGCCGGAAGTGAACCTGATTGCAGTTGCTCACTATCTGCAGGCGCTGGAATGCCAGCGTGATGCCAACCGCGTTGTCGCGCTGTTGGGCGGTAAAACGCCGCATATCCAGAACCTGGCGGTAGGCGGGGTTGCCAACCCAATTAACCTCGACGGCCTCGGCGTGCTGAACCTTGAGCGCCTGATGTACATCAAGTCCTTCATCGATAAGCTGAGCGACTTTGTTGAGCAGGTTTACAAAGTTGATACCGCGGTTATTGCTGCGTTCTACCCTGAGTGGCTGGAACGTGGTCAGGGTGCGGTTAACTATCTGAGCGCGCCGGAATTCCCGACTGACGGTAAAAACGGCAGCTTCCTGTTCCCGGGTGGTTACATCACCAATGAAGATCTGTCGACCTATCGTCCGATCACCTCTCACTCCGATGAGTACCTGATCAAAGGGATTCAGGAGAGTGCGAAACACGCGTGGTACAAAGACGAAGCGCCGCAGGCTCCGTGGGAAGGTACAACTGTTCCGGATTACACCGGCTGGTCTGATGACGGCAAATACTCCTGGGTTAAAGCGCCGACCTTCTACGGTAAAACGGTTGAAGTGGGTCCGCTGGCCAACATGCTGTGTAAACTGGCGGCCAAACGCGAGTCTACTCATGCCAAACTGAATGAAATCATCGCGATTTACACCAAGCTGACCGGTAAAACCATCGAAGTGTCGCAACTGCACTCAACGCTGGGCCGTATCATTGGCCGTACCGTTCACTGCTGTGAACTGCAGAACGTTCTGCAGGATCAGTACAACGCGCTGATTGTGAACATTGGTAAAGGCGACCACACCACCTTCGTGAAACCGGATATTCCGGCAACGGGCGAATTTAAAGGCGTTGGTTTCCTCGAAGCGCCGCGCGGTATGCTGTCTCACTGGATGGTGATTAAAGACGGTATTATCAGCAACTACCAGGCGGTTGTTCCGTCAACCTGGAACTCAGGTCCACGCAACTTCAACGATGAAGTCGGACCGTATGAGCGCTCGTTGGTAGGCACGCCAATCGCCGATCCAAACAAACCGCTGGAAGTGGTTCGTACCATTCACTCCTTCGATCCTTGTATGTCATGTGCGGTGCATGTGGTGGACGTTGACGGGAACGAAGTGGTCTCAGTTAAGGTTCTGTAATGCGGATATTAGTCTTAGGGGTCGGCAATATTTTGCTGACCGACGAAGCCATCGGGGTGCGTATCGTTGAGGCGTTAGAGCAACGATACATCCTGCCAGACTTTGTTGATGTTCTGGACGGTGGTACGGCTGGGATGGAGCTTCTCGGCGATATGGCGAACAGGGATCATCTGATCATTGCTGACGCCATCGTGTCGAAGAAAAACACGCCGGGAACGATGATGGTCCTGCGGGATGAAGAAATTCCGGCGCTGTTTACGAACAAAATCTCACCGCACCAGCTTGGCCTGGCCGACGTATTGTCGGCCCTGCGTTTCACCGGCGAGTTTCCGAAAAAGCTGACGTTAGTCGGTGTTATTCCGGAATCGCTGGAACCGCATATCGGGCTAACGCCGACGGTTGAAGCCATGATTGAACCTGCGCTTGAGCAGGTTCTTGCCGCGCTTCGCGAATCAGGTGTTGAAGCGATCCCTCGGGAGGCGGCTCATGTCTGAGGAGTTTGTCGGTTTTCAGACGGCCCCGAAGACGCAAATTCAGGCGGCGTTTGAAGAGATTGCCCGGCGTTCAATGCACGATCTTTCCTTCCTGCATCCGAATATGCCGGTGTATGTCTCTGATTTTACGCTATTTGAAGGTCAATGGACGGGGTGTGTTATCACACCCTGGATGCTCAGCGCACTGATTTTCCCCGGACCGGACCAGATCTGGCCGGTGCGTAAAGTCAGCGAAAAAATCGGGTTGCGTCTGCCGTATGGCGAAATGACCTTTACCGTGGGTGAACTGGAGGGCGTATCGCAATACCTCTCTTGTTCGCTGATGTCGCCGCTTTCGCACAGCATGTCGGCACAAGAAGGTGTCCGTCTGGCTGATGATTGCGCGCGCATGCTGTTATCGCTGCCGGTGAGCGATCCGAATGCGCCGCAGCTAAATCGCCGCGCGCTGCTGCTGGGTCGTCGGAACTGCGAAAATGCATGAGCTGTCCCTTTGTCAGAGCGCGGTTGAGATTGTTCAACAGCAGGCAGAGCAGCACGGTGTCAAACGCGTAACCGGCGTTTGGCTGGAAATTGGCGCACTCTCCTGCGTTGAGGAGAGTGCCGTCCGTTTCAGTTTCGACATCGTCTGTCAGGGTACGCTGGCGCAGGGTTGTGAGCTGCATATTGATTACAAACCAGCCCAGGCGTGGTGCTGGGATTGCAGTCAGGTTGTGGAAATCACCCAGCATGATGCGCAGTGTCCACTATGTCAGGGCGATCGTCTGCGGGTTGATGCTGGCGATTCACTGAAAGTGAAAAGTATTGAAGTCGAATAACCCATAGGTTGCTATGGGGCGGAGTCAGATATGTGTATTGGAGTCCCTGGTCAGGTTCTGGCCGTTGGTGAAGATATTCACCAGCTTGCGCAGGTTGAAGTGTGCGGCATCAAACGTGATGTCAATATTGCCCTGATTTGTGAAGGTGATACAGCTGAGCTGGTCGGGCAATGGGTGCTGGTGCACGTAGGGTTCGCCATGAGCATCATTGATGAAGATGAAGCTAAAGCCACGTTAGACGCACTTCGCCGTATGGAGTACGACGTCACCAGCGCGTGATTTTATGCCGGATGGCGCAGCGCTTATCAGGCCCGCGCCTTATATGTAGGCCGGATAAGGCGTTAGCGCCGCCATCCGGCATCTTACGTTAACCCTGGCGCTTATCTTCGGTATTGGTATCGAAGTCGCTGGCGTCATGGCGTTCATGAAGCTGTTCGTTCAGCGGCCCGTTGGTACGGTTTACAATACGGCCACGCTTAACCGCCGGACGCGCTGCAATCTCTTTTGCCCAGCGCTGCACATGCTTGTAGCTTCCTGCGTCAAGGAACTCTGCCGCGTCGTACACGTTGCCCAGAACCACATTGCCAAACCACGGCCAGACCGCCATATCGGCAATAGTGTATTCATCTCCGGCCACAAACTGATGCTGCGCTAATTGCTTATCCAGCACGTCGAGCAGGCGCTTGGCTTCCATTGTGAAGCGATTAATAGCGTACTCAATTTTTACCGGCGCATAGTTATAGAAGTGACCAAAACCACCGCCGAGGAAGGGGGCCGCACCCTGTAGCCAGAACAACCAGTTCAGCGTTTCAGTACGTTTAGCCAAATCCTGCGGCAGGAAGTAACCATATTTTTCCGCCAGATAGAGCAGGATTGCGCCAGACTCGAAAACGCGAACCGGCGGATTTTGCGAGTGGTCGCGCAGCGCAGGGATCTTCGAGTTCGGATTCACCTCAACAAAGCCGCTGGAAAACTGATCGCCATCGCCAATACGGATAATCCATGCATCGTATTCCGCGCCCTTGACGCCCTGCGCCAGCAGTTCCTCCAGCATAATCGTCACTTTTTGCCCGTTTGGCGTACCCAGCGAATAGAGCTGCAGCGGATGTTTGCCGACCGGCAGCGTTTTCTCATGGGTGGCGCCGGAAACCGGGCGGTTGATATTGGCGAATGCGCCGCCGTTCGATTTTTCCCACGTCCAGACTTTCGCGGGCTGATAGGTATTGTCTGACATGTTGACCTGCCTTCTGAGTGGTTGTGTTGATGCAGTGTAGCAGTTAGGTAGAACTCAATTTAACAGATTGGGACTTTATGTCGCTTTGTGCTGAAAGGGGAAGATAAATCTAACCCGTTCATTGTAGCCGGGCCGTACTCCATGAAGAGGAAATCAATGTTGGACGGAAATTGCTACCGTATTCACCATCAAAAATTGGCGGTGAATAAGCAGTAATAATGAAAAATGGTGTTCCAGGAGTAAGCGATTATCAGGGCCCGGCGGGTGGGTGGGGCGCGGTAAAAGCCGTCACTGCTTCGGTATTTTCGCAAAAGGCTATCGCCCGCGACATTATCGCAATGTTCAAAATGAACCAGGTGAAAGGGTTCGATTGTCCGGGTTGTGCGTGGCCAGACCCTGGACATCGTGCGCCAATGGAGCTGTGCGAAAATGGCGTGAAGGCGGTCTCCTGGGAGACAACCAGCAAGAAAGCGTCTCCGGAATTTTTCAGCCGTCATCCGGTTTCCACGCTCTGGCACTACAGCGATTATGAACTGGAAAACATTGGTCGTTTGACGCATCCAATGAAATACGATGCAGCGTCAGACACCTGGCAGGCGGTGGATTGGGACATCGCCTTCCACGAGATCGGTGAGCGTCTGCGCAGCTATGACTCAGCGGAACAGGTTGAGTTTTACACCTCCGGCAGAACCTCAAATGAGGCGGCATTTCTGTATCAGCTGTTTGCCCGCGAGTATGGCAGTAACAATTTCCCTGATTGCTCAAACATGTGCCACGGTCCTACCAGCACAGGATTAACGCAGGCCATTGGCCTTGGGAAAGGGACCGTTGAACTGGACGACTTTGACCACTGCGATCTGGTCATTTGTATCGGACATAACCCCGGCACTAACCATCCGCGCATGCTGACCACTTTACGCGAGGTTGCCAAACGCGGAGCCAAAATTATCTCCATCAATCCGTTGAACGAAAGGGGGCTTGAGCGCTTTAGCTTCCCGCAAAGCCCAAGAGAGATGTTTGGCGGCCAGGCCACGGAGCTAAGCAGCGATTACTATCAGGTTAAAATAGGCGGTGACGCCTCGCTGCTCAAAGGCATAATGAAAGCGCTGATCGAAATGGATGAAGCGAGGATCTTACTGGATCGACAGCCCTGCCTCGATCATGCTTTTATTCATCAGCATACCGAGGGTTATTCGGCGCTGTATGACGATTTACGCCAGTGTAGCTGGGCAAAACTGGAACAGGACTCCGGACTGACGCGCAGTCAGATGGAGGATCTGGCACACAGCTATAACAAATCCCGCGCCACCATTATTTGTTACGGGTTGGGGATTACCCAGCATAAAAACGGCACCGGGAACGTTCAGCAACTGTTAAACCTGCTGCTGCTGAAAGGCAATATGGGGAAACTGGGCGCGGGGATCTGCCCGTTGCGCGGTCATTCTAACGTGCAGGGCGATCGTTCCGTGGGTATCAATGAAGCGGCGTCCGAAGAGTTCCTGCAACGCCTTGAGGCGCATTTTGCTATCAGCGTGCCGCGCAAGCATGGCCGCTCCAGCGTGGAGAGTATCCGGGCCATCGAACGGGGAGAGGCAAAAGCGCTCATTTGCATGGGGGGTAATCTGGCGGTGGCGATGCCGCAGCCGCAGCGTACTTTTGCGGCGATGAAAAATCTGGATCTGCAGGTCCATGTTGCGACCAAGCTGAACAGATCGCATTTGCTGCTGGCAAAACATAACTACCTGCTGCCCGCGCTAGGGCGAACGGAACGTGACATTCAGGCGACGGGGATCCAGTCGGTGACCGTCGAAGACTCGATGTCGATGGTTCACGCCTCCTGCGGCGCGCTGAAACCGGCTTCCCGCTGGCTAAAATCGGAACCTGCTATTGTCGCTGGTATCGCTCGCGCCACGCTGCCTCTTTCACCAATCAACTGGGAAGCGTTAATCGGAGACTATGCGTTGATCCGTGACGCTATTGCCGCCGTGATCCCGGCGTTCCGTGATTACAACGCACGTATTGCCGAGCCGGGCGGATTTCGCATGGATACGCCCGCCTCGCGACGTGAATGGCGAACGCCAAATGGCAAAGCCAACTTTATCGTCAGCCATCAGCAAGCGGTGGAGCGGGAAAATCAACCTGCCGATGCGTTAGTTCTGGCGACGCTGCGTAGTCACGATCAGTACAACACCACTATCTATGGCATGAACGATCGCTATCGTGGCATTACCGGTCGGCGTGATGTGGTGTTTTTAAGCGCCGAAGAAGCGGCGGCTCGCGGTCTGAGTCAGGGCGATGTGGTCAACGTTCAGGCGCTGGACGACAACGGCCAGCCCTGTGCGGAACGTGTTATGCACGGTTTAACGGTGGTGATTTACAACATGGCGGCAGGCTCTGTTGGCGCGTATCTGCCTGAAGCGAATGTCCTGCTTTCGCTGGATGCGGTAGACACACAGAGTTTGACTCCGGCGTACAAAAGCGTACCGGTCACCCTGAAAAAAGCGTAGCTCCTGCTGTGAATTTTTCGCCTCTGAGCGCCAGCCGCTGCGTTGAGGTGTATGATGATGTCGACCTCTGTCCGGTTAGTGTCGCAGAGCAGGCAATCAGAGCGATAAATTCACGCCAACCTGCTCAGGCTGTATAGTTTTGAGGTAAGGTGCATGAGCAAAGGAACGACCAGTCAGGATGCCCCATTCGGGACATTATTGGGCTACGCCCCAGGCGGCGTAGCAATCTACTCTTCAGATTACAGCTCCCTCGACCCACGGGACTACGACGATGACGCGGCATTTCGCAGCTATATCGACGACGAATATATGGGCCACAAATGGCAGTGCGTAGAGTTTGCCCGCCGTTTTCTCTTCCTGAACTATGGCATGGTTTTCACCGATGTGGGCATGGCATGGGAGATCTTCTCCTTACGCTTCCTGCGTGAAGTGGTGAATGACAATATCCTGCCGTTACAGGCATTTCCGAATGGTTCACCCCGTGCGCCAGTTGCAGGTGCTCTGCTTATCTGGCAGAAAGGCGGCGAATTTAAAGACACCGGCCATGTGGCGGTAGTCACCCAATTGCTGGAAAACAAAATCCGCATTGCTGAACAGAACGTGCTCCACACGCCGCTGCCTCCCGGACAGCAGTGGACCCGCGAACTGGAAATGGTGGTTGAAAACGGTTGTTACACCCTGCGTGATACCTTTGACGACACCACCATCCTTGGTTGGATGATCCAGACCGATGATACCCGTGACAGCCTGCCGCAGCCGGAGATCGCCAATGACTCACTGAAAATTAGCGGCGCGCGACTGGAAAATAGTGGCCAGTTTGACGGTAAATGGCTGGATGAGCAGGATCCGCTGCAAAAAGCCTACGTGCTGGCGAACGGCCACGTCATTAATCAGGATCCGCATCAGTACTTCACCATTACCGAGAGTGCGGAGCAGGAGCTGATTAAAGCCACCAACGAACTGCACCTGATGTATCTACACGCCACCGACAAAGTGCTAAAAGACGACAACCTGCTCGCGCTGTTCGACATCCCGAAAATCCTCTGGCCGCGTCTGCGTCTTTCCTGGCAGCGTCGTCGGCATCACATGATCACCGGGCGTATGGATTTCTGTATGGATGAACGCGGACTGAAGGTGTATGAATACAACGCCGATTCCGCATCCTGTCATACCGAAGCCGGTTTGATCCTCGAAAGATGGGCCGAGCGGGGCTACACAGGACAGGGACATAACCCGGCTGAAGGATTGATCAACGAACTGGCTGGCGCCTGGAAACACAGCCGCGCGCGTCCTTTTGTCCACATCATGCAGGATAAGGATATTGAGGAAAACTATCACGCGCAGTTTATGCAGCAGGCGCTGCGTCAGGCCGGGTTTGACAGCAAAATTCTGCGTGGCCTCGATGAGCTACGTTGGGATGACGCCGGTCAGTTGATTGACGGTGATGGTCGCCTGGTGAACTGCGTCTGGAAAACCTGGGCGTGGGAAACCGCGATAGAGCAGGTGCGAGAGGTCAGCGAAACGGAGTATGCCGCAGTGCCCATCCGTACCGGGCATACCAATCAGGAAGTGCGTTTGATAGACGTGCTACTACGCCCGGAAGTGCTGGTCTTCGAGCCTCTGTGGACGGTGATCCCTGGCAACAAAGCGATTCTGCCGATCCTGTGGCAATTGTTCCCGCACCACCGTTATCTGCTTGATACTGATTTCACTGTTAATGAAGAGCTGGCGCAAACCGGTTATGCAGTGAAACCTATTGCAGGACGTTGTGGCAGCAACATCGATCTGGTGAGCCACCAGGAAGAGCTCCTGGATAAAACCAGCGGTAAGTTTGCTGAACAGAAGAACATTTATCAGCAGCTTTGGTGTCTGCCGAAGGTTGCCGGTAAATATATTCAGGTTTGTACCTTCACCGTAGGCGGTAACTACGGCGGAACCTGTCTGCGCGGCGACGAGTCGCTGGTAATTAAAAAAGAGAGCGATATAGAGCCGCTGATTGTGGTGAAGGAAGCGTAATCTTTCTTCATGTCCAGAAATAAGTGCGAAAAGCCGGAGTATATCTTCGGCTTTTTTTATTTATAGTTAAATTGATTCTGATTATATTTTAATAAACACCGTGGCATATGTTTATAATGGTAACTATTTATTTTGGTAATGTTTCTTAATAAGAATATATTTATTCAGTGAATGTATTTAACATTAATTAATTCCTGTGACTTGTATTAGATAAAGAGCTTCTTGATCTCTTTTTTTAATAAATAATTATAATGTGTTATTTGGTCGATTGGTGATATTGATCATGTTTTCACTTGGATAATATATCGGATTACGTCGCTATACTAATTATAATCATTAATTGTCATTAACAGTCGTTGTTGGCTGCCCACAAAAATGACGTTGGATGAGACTCGTTGAGCGATTGGAAAATGCTCTGTTAGGAAACGCAAAATATCGGCAGGAATCGCCGGTCTGAGAGGGACGTATGGGTGACAGTTTTCAGAATGAAGTGCCAACGGCACGCGTTAATATCAAGTTAGATTTACATACCGGAGGCGTTCAGAAAAAAGTTGAATTGCCGTTAAAACTTTTAACCGTGGGTGATTTCAGTAATGGTAGAGAACAACGACCACTATCGGAACGCGAAAAGGTTGATATTAATAAAAATAATTTCAATGATGTGTTAGCTAAGTTCTCACCAGTAGTTAATCTGAGTGTTAAAAATACGTTAGCTGGCGATGATAGAAATGACGATATTAATCTTACCTTTAAAAACATCCGCGATTTTGAGCCTGAGCAGGTAGCCAGAAATATCCCACAATTACGCGTTCTGTTGGCTATGCGTAACTTACTTCGTGACCTGAAATCTAACTTACTCGATAACGCTGCTTTTCGCCGCGAGCTGGAAACCATCCTTAAGGATCCAGCCCTGAGTCAGGAACTGCGTGATGAACTGGCAACCATGATGCCAGAAGAGATTTAACGCTATACAGGGTTTCCTCCGCTTAATTGGCAGGAATAGTAAAGGACCATAAAAGGAATATGTTGATGTCTGTTCAGGAACATACCTCTTCAGTCGCGGCCACTACGACCAGTGAACGCAGCGTTTATCAATCCCTCTTTGACAAAATTAATCTTTCCCCGGTTTCGGCATTAAAAAATGTAGATGCGTGGCAGAGCGATGAAGCGCTTTCTGATGCCGCTCCGGCTGAACGCGTGACCGCCGCTATTCAGGTTCTGGTCTCATGTCTGGCGGACGCTGCACAGCCAGTAGAGCGCCTGGATAAAACGCTGCTTGATGAACAAATTGCTCGTCTTGATAAGCAGATTAGCGATCAGGTTAATGAAGTTATGCATCATGCTGAGTTTCAGAAGCAAGAATCGCTCTGGCGCGGTTTACATTCGATGATCACCGGCATCGATTTTCGTCGCAATGTCCGGGTAGAAATGATGGATATCAGCAAGGATGCGTTACGTGATGATTTTGACGATGCGCCGGAGCTTATCCAGAGCGGGTTATACCGCCATGTTTATATTGAAGAATATGATCAGCCTGGTGGCGAACCCATTGCGGCAATGATTTCAGCGTACGAATTTGATAACAGCCCGCAGGATATTGCACTGCTGCGCAATATTTCTGGCGTGTCGGCAGCCTGTCATATGCCGTTTATCGGTTCCGTTGGGCCGAAATTTTTCCTGAAAGAAAATATGGAAGAAGTCGCGGCCATAAAAGACATCAATGATTATTTCGAACGTGCTGAATACATCAAGTGGAAAGCATTTCGTGATAGCGACGATTCACGCTACATCGGGCTGACTATGCCGCGTGTATTGGGTCGTCTGCCGTATGGTCCTGATACTGTGCCGGTACGTAGCTTTAACTATGTTGAAGAGGTGAAGGGGCCGGATCACGAAAAATATCTGTGGACCAGCGCATCTTTCTCTTTCGCTGTGAACATGGTGAAAAGTTTTATCAAGAATGGCTGGTGCGTCCAGATCCGTGGGCCGCAAGCGGGCGGCGCAGTTAAAGACCTGCCTATCCATTTGTACGATCTGGGTACGGGTAATCAGGTGAAGATTCCATCTGAGGTGATGATTCCGGAAACCCGGGAGTTTGAATTCGCCAACCTTGGTTTTATTCCGCTTTCTTATTACAAGAATCGTGATTACGCCTGCTTCTTCTCCGCTAACTCGGCTCAGAAACCTGCGCAGTATGATACGCCGGAAGCGACGGCTAACAGTCGGATTAACTCTCGTTTGCCGTATATCTTCCTGCTTTCTCGTATTGCACATTACCTGAAAATACTGCAGCGAGAAAATATTGGTACGACCAAAGATCGCCGCCTACTTGAGCTTGAGCTTGAGCTTAATAATTGGTTGCGCAGTCTGGTAACCGAAATGACCGATCCTGGCGATGATTTGCAGGCATCACACCCGCTGCGTGATGGGCGTGTCGTGGTGGAGGATATCGAGGATAACCCCGGTTTCTTCCGTGTGCGCCTGTATGCCATTCCGCATTTCCAGGTTGAAGGTATGGACGTCAGCTTGTCGTTAGTTTCACAAATGCCTAAGTCGAAATCTTAACGACGCAGCGCACAGGAGGTGCGATGAAGATCTATCGTCCGTTATGGAGCGAGGGGGCCTTTCTGGCTCCCCAGCAGTTTCAGCAACAGACACGTTGGGATGCCTATGTCGCTGACGTTGTTGCTCACATGTCACTTTCATCACCGTGGGGTGTCATCAGCGCGGAGTTTGATGAAAGTGCGCTAACGGTTTCCCGTTTGAATCCCGTTAATCTGGTTGTGCGCTTTCCTGACGGCACGTTAGTGGATACAGGTATTTCAGATAACCTGCCTCCGGCGTGTGATTTATCGCATCTTACTGGTTACAGCAGTGTTGAGATCGTGCTGGCGTTGCCGCTGCTTTCGGCTAATGGCGGCAATCTTTCATCAGGCAACGGCGTTAGCCGTCCGTGTCGTTGGCAGCAGGAATGGCTGCCAGTACAGGATCTCTCCGGTCAGGAAAGAACTGATATGGCCGTGCTGCGGCATGCTATCACCCTCCGGTATAGCCATGACGATAACAGCGCTTACCTGACTTGTCCGGTAGCTTGCCTTATTCGTAATGCTCAGGGGCAGTGGGAGCTGGGACGTGATTTTTTACCCCCAGCGCTTTCACTCTCAGCCAGCCCCTCATTAATCAATT
Organism: Citrobacter sp. C5_2; assembly: GCF_014596845.2. Lineage (NCBI taxonomy): Bacteria > Pseudomonadati > Pseudomonadota > Gammaproteobacteria > Enterobacterales > Enterobacteriaceae > Citrobacter > Citrobacter sp. C5_2. The sequence continues at coordinate 787,136 of NZ_CP115032.1, forward strand.
CGCTTAGTGATTTGGTGCATCGTATCCAGGCCCGTTGTCGCCGCCTGATGGCCTTGCGCCGAGAAAGTAATGAACGAATGGCGGATTTTGCGGTAGCTGATGTTTCGTTGTTTTGGCTGCTGAATGCGCTTAATAGCTCAGAGCCTGTTCTGAAAGAAATGCTGCAAAACCCAGGCCGTCACCCCGAACTTTTGTGGCGTGAGCTGGCGCGGTTAGCAGGCAGCCTGCTGACTTTTTCATTAGACCATGATGTCAGCGTTGTACCTCCATACCAGCACGCAAATCCGCAGCAGGTATTCCCTCCGCTGTTTGCACTTTTGGTAGAACTGCTGGAAGCCAGCCTGCCATCTCGCGTTGTCGCTATTGAACTGACGCAAGAGCGACAGTTCTGGTATGGCGCTTTGTCGGATGCCCGACTGCGTGAAGGCGCTGATTTTTACCTTTCCATTCGCTCGGATCTTCCTGCGCATGTCCTCCTTACGCAATTCCCACAGCTCTGTAAAGCAGGGAGCCGGGCAGATGTCTCTGATGTCGTCAATGTGGCACTGAGCGGTATTCCTTTAAAACCGCTAACGCATGTACCCGCAGCCATCCCGTTACGACTGGAAAATCAATACTTTGCTCTTGATATTAATCATCCAGCAGCCCAGGCCATGCTGGATGCTGGTAATTGCGCTTTCTATGTGCCGGGAACGCTGGGAGAGATTCAACTTGAGCTTTTCGCAGTCTTAAGGGATTGAAATAAATGAATAAGGATATTGATCAGGTGTTTTGGCCAACCTGGCTTGCTGTCAGCCAGTTACGTGGCGGGGCGGAAGTCGATGATGGGGCAGCTTTCTATCGCCAGGCCTGTCAATGGGTTGATTCTGCGCGTGAGGCATTGTGTGAGATGGGGTACAGCGAACACAGCGTTGAGCACATGCTCTACACGCAATGTGCGTTACTGGATGAAAGCGTGTTGAACCGCAATCGGCAGGATAGCGGTTATACCACCTGGCTTGCGACCCCCTTACAGGCCCGCTATTTCAACACGACCAATGCAGGAGAAGAGCTCTGGGAGCGCATCCGTACCGTCCTGCGCGAGTCCGTTCCTGATACTGCCGTATTAACCTGCTTTTATCGTGCAATCACGCTCGGTTTTGTTGGGCGCTATCGTGAGCAAGGTGACGAGCGTCGTGAAGATGTTCTTGAAGCGCTGGCGACTCAGGCGATGCCTTTTAAGTTAAAGCACGATGCCCCAGTTATCATGCTGGCCTCTGGATTCTCAGGCGGTAAGCGTCGCTGGTGGTTGGCATGGATTGTCGGTGTGCTGGCGTTGGGTGCCCTGTGGCTGACATTTTCTCATGTCTTACAAGGGCAGGTAGCTCAGCTTATTGGGCAGGGATAAGACATGGCTCAGTTGCGAGGGATCGTTAACTATGTGCTGGCGGCCGTGCTGGCTTTGTTGCTGGTCTGGGGATTTAGTCCGTTAAGTGCGGGTGTAAGGAGTGGGCTTACCGTCTTTATTTTACTGCTTTTCATTCCAGGGATGGTTTATGCCTGGCGTCAGTATGGTCGGTTGAAGTCTGCTCATTCTGCTCATGAAGTTCCGCTCCCTCCTGAGAGTTTCAGTGGGCCGGTTGTGCTGGTGTGTGGCGATAATGACCTCTTGTTCACTGGACGCGGCGATTCTTGCGAGAGTTCACAGGGCTGGTATTTATCTGTCCAGTCCCCGGAGCATTATATTGCTCTGGTTCGTCAGTTAGCTACGCAGCGTCCGGGGCTTCTTATGCGCGTTTCCGTGATGCTGGCCTTGGCTCCAGAACGGCATAATGATGAAGACGCGCTTAAGCATATGCTGCTCAGCTGGCGGCGTGTAGTGGCCCAAAGCCGGCGTTGGTTATCAGGTATACCGCCGTTTTGGCTGTGCTGTTGGTTGAATTCTCCTCAGTGCAATGAGAGTGTACGTTGGTTTATTCGTACGCCTCAGGATGCGGAAGTGCAGTCGGCTACAGGATTAGACGACTTTGCGGCTTTCTCTTCGCAAGAGCGCCCGGCTCGTCATTTTCATCTTACACATGCAGTGTGGTTAGATAATTTACTGGGATGGCTGCAGAAGGTACAAGGCGACACCGAGCGCCATGCTCCGCCTCTTTTCTCTGCTTTACGGGTAGTGTGTTTCACCTCATTGGCGGTCTGCGAAAATAATCTGTGGCAACGGCATATCACGGCTCAAACAACGCTTCCTCCAGCCGCGTCAGCAGCGCCCGTACAGTTGCCTTTTCCTGATTTAGCGTTGCCTTTTTTATCCCACCGCCGGGCGCTGACTGCTTTTCAACGAGCGGTGGGCGTAAGTGGTCTTCTGTGCGGCCTTTTTGTCGGGCTGGCAATGACATGCAGCTTTATCAATAACCAACATCTCATCAGGATCACCAACGATCATTTGACGGTATACCGCCATCTTAGCGGTAATCCTGTCGAGCCAAAGATTCAGGCTCAGGATCAACTTCGTCGGGATGCGCAGCGGCTGGATCGCTGGTATCAGCAAGGTGAACCCCTTTCTCTTTCAATGGGATTGTATCAGGGGATGAGATTGATCCCGCCTTTGCTGGCCGCCATCAGCGACTGGCTACCACCTGAAAAACCGAAAGTGACCTCCCCGCAAACCGTACGTCTGGACAGTATGTCGCTGTTTGATACGGGCAAATGGGCGTTAAAGGCCGGTTCAACAAAAGTACTCATTAGGGCTTTGGTCAATATCAAAGCTAAACCCGGTTGGCTGATCGTCATCGCCGGACATACCGATGATGTGGGTGACGATAAATCTAATCAGCAGCTTTCTCTCAAACGTGCGGAATCTGTTCGCGACTGGATGCGCGATACCGGCGATGTTGCGGAGAGCTGTTTTGCCGTTCAGGGCTATGGCGAATTACGTCCCTACAAAAGCAACGATACGCCTGAGGGACGGGCAGCTAACCGCCGTGTAGAGATCAGTCTGGTACCGCAGGCTGATGCCTGTCAGGTGCCGGGCATGAAGGAACCGTCACCGCAAGGCGGTGACGCATTAGCGAAGTAAAAATGGAGAAAGAGTTATGGCAATTCCAGTCTACCTTTGGCTGAAAGACGACGGCGGCGCGGATATTAAAGGCTCTGTTGATGTGAAAGACCGTGTGGGCAGTATCGAAGTGGTGGCCCAGGAACATAACCTGTACATCCCTACGGATAACAACACCGGTAAGTTGACCGGGACGCGCATCCATACCCCGTTCCTTTTCACTAAGGAAATCGATGCCTCCAGCCCGTATCTGTACAAGGCTGTAACCACAGGTCAGACCCTGCGTCAGGCAGAGTTCAAATGGTATCGCATCAATGATGCGGGTCAGGAAGTGGAATACTTCAACACCACACTGCACAACGTGAAAGTGGTGAAAGTAAACCCGGTGATGTACGACATTAAAGATCCCGCTAAAGAGAAGCATAACCACCTGGAACAGATTGAACTGCGCTACGAGAAGATCGTCTGGACCTATAAGGATGGCAACATCATCCATTCTGACGCCTGGAACGAGCGTACCACCGCGTAATGCACTAACGGATGAGGATTTCCTCATCCGTTTTTTTATGCCCTCTGCTGAGCGTCCCGGGCGGGGTTCAGCAGAGAGTATCAACATCACTATTACCTTATGGGCATTGGATTACGGCCACGGGCGGTAGCGTGCCTGAATACAGGGAGTCAGGAAGCAAATGGAACACCAGTCAGCAGTGTTATTACGACGTCTCAACCCCTATTGTGCTCAGGCGCTTGAAGCAGCGGCATCGTTATGCCAGACGCGCGCGCATGCAGAAATCACGCCCGAACACTGGTTACTAAAGCTGCTGGAGCAGGGAGAGGGCGATATTACGGTCATTGCTCGTCGTTATGAATGGGATATCGACAATCTCTGGCAGTCACTGCTGGCGCATCTGGATGTTCAGCCTCGTTCCGTGAAAAGTCGCCCGCAGTTGTCTGATGCGCTCCTTTCTTTAATGCAACAAGCGTGGCTGTGTGCCGCAACGGATGAAAATTCGCAGATACGTGGCGTACATCTGCTGATGGCGCTGGTAGGAAAGCCTTCACTATTGCAGTGTGACGGCCTGTGGCCTCTTTTGAGCGCCGGACATATTCAACTGGAACGGCTTCTGCCGCTATTAAATGTCCAGTCGGATGAACGTCCGGAAAGGCAGCAAGAAGCCGCTCTGGCGCAGGTTTCTCCAGATGACGAAGTGCGTCCAGGCCTTGCTCAGTCGACGTTGTCGCCAGCATTACAAGGCGTGCTCGAGAAATTTACGCTGGACGTGACCGCGAAAGCGCGTGCTGGCGATATCGACCCGATATTTGGTCGCGATAATGAAATCCGGCAAATGGTGGATGTGCTGTCCCGTCGGCGAAAAAATAATCCCATTCTGGTCGGGGAACCTGGCGTCGGCAAGACCGCTCTGGTGGAGGGGTTGGCGCTGCGTATTGCTGAAGGTAACGTGCCAGATAGCCTGAAATCAGTAACGCTACGCACGCTGGATCTTGGGCTGTTACAAGCCGGTGCTGGAGTGAAAGGTGAGTTTGAGCAGCGGTTAAAAAATATCATTGACGCCGTTCAGCAATCGCCAACGCCTGTTCTGCTCTTTATCGATGAAGCCCATACCATCATCGGGGCTGGTAATCAGGCGGGGGGCGCAGACGCAGCCAACCTGCTAAAACCCGCTCTGGCCAGAGGTGAACTACGAACCATCGCGGCGACCACATGGAGCGAATATAAACAGTATCTTGAGCGTGATGCTGCGCTGGAGCGGCGTTTTCAGATGGTTAAAGTTGATGAGCCGGATGATGACACTGCCTGTTTAATGCTGCGTGGTCTGAAATCACGCTATGCAGAACATCATGGCGTTCACATCACCGACGAAGCGGTTAAAGCCGCCGTTACGCTCTCTCGCCGCTATCTTACCGGGCGGCAATTACCCGACAAAGCCGTCGACCTGTTGGATACCGCAGGTGCAAGAGTGCGGATGAGCCTTGATACCGTTCCTGAACCTTTGACGCGTTTGAAGTCGGAGATCACCGCGCTTGAAATTGAAAAGCAGGCATTGCTTGCAGACCTCGCGGTAGGAAATGGCCAGCATGGTGAAAGGCTGGCCAGTATTGAACAGCGGGAAAATCGTCTGCTTGTCGAACTGGATGAACGCGAAACCCAGTACGGCCAGGAATTAACGCTCACTGAGCAACTGCTGGCCAGCCGCCGTGATATTTCTCGTCAGGCGGAAACGGTTGAATTGCAGCAGCAGCTTAGTGTGCTTCAGCAGGGCCATCCGTTACTGTTTCCGGATGTAGACGCACGTACCGTTGCTACGGTGATCGCCGACTGGACCGGTGTACCTTTGTCTTCATTAATGAAGGATTCCCAGGCGGATTTACTGACGCTTGAAACCCAGATGGGAAACCGCGTTATCGGGCAGAATTATGCGCTGAATACAATCGCACAGCGGTTGCGAGCATCAAAAACAGGGCTTACGCCGGAAAACGGCCCACAGGGCGTGTTTTTGCTTACCGGGCCAAGCGGAACCGGCAAAACAGAGACTGCGCTGGCCCTGGCTGACATTCTCTTTGGCGGTGAAAAATCGCTAATCACGATTAATCTGTCTGAGTATCAGGAGCCGCATACTGTGAGCCAGCTAAAGGGCTCACCTCCGGGATACGTGGGTTATGGACAGGGAGGGATCCTGACCGAAGCGGTGCGAAAACGCCCCTATAGCGTAGTACTACTGGATGAAGTAGAAAAAGCGCATCGCGACGTCATGAACCTGTTTTACCAGGTATTTGACCGTGGTTTCATGCGTGACGGCGAAGGTCGTGAAATTGATTTTCGCAATACCGTTATTTTGATGACTTCCAATCTTGGCGGCGACGCAGTGATGCAACTGCTGGAAGAGCAACCGGGAACCACAGAGTCAGAGTTGCACGAACTGCTGCGCCCACTGTTGCGCGATCATTTCCAGCCGGCGCTGCTGGCCCGCTTCCAGACAATTATCTACCATCCGCTCAGTGAATCTGCGTTACGTACGATTGTACAGATGAAACTGGAGCAGGTTAGCCAGCGATTACTGCGTCACTACGGCATCACCACAATAATATCCGAGAACCTTTTTGATGCCCTGACCGCCGCTTGCCTGCTACCGGATACGGGAGCGAGGAATATTGATAGTCTGCTGAATCAACAAATCTTACCTGTGCTCAGTCAGCAGTTGTTAACGTATCTTTCCCGGCAGCAAAAACCTCAGCAACTCACTCTAAGTTGGAATGATGAAGAGGGAATGATGCTGGAGTTTAATGATGAGTAAACGTGACGATATTATTGAACCTTCCGAGTGGACCTTGGATCGTAAAACAGGGCTTGTTTACAGCGAAATATTGGGATGGATAGATATAGGCCATGCACAGGGAAGTGATATTAAAAACCTACTGTTAGATATAAAACGAGGTGAATCAAGTCGTGATGGTTATTATGACGTCACCTATAGCCAAAAGATGTTTGTATATCATCGCCAGTTTGGTACAGGAAAGTTTGTTAAGTGGCGTATCAAACAAGGTTTATCTACATGTGAGAAAAACAGCGTTGCGTTAGCCATGATGATGATGACGGCGCGCTTGTTTGAACGTTTGCAATCTAATTGGTGTTTTAGTTGGTATACCGACAGTGGATTTAGCGGAGAGGATCTTACCTCCGATCTTTTAGGCTTCTACCGGGCAATCCTTCCCTCAGACTACCCGTCAAGACTGAGCTTAGTCAGTAAAGAGCGGGCACTGAGTAGATGGGATTTTTATGGGCCGATAGGCAATTATAAGAATAAAGGATTTTTACCATTACTGTTTCCAGACCCCCAGGATAACTGTGCTGTCCATAAACCCTATAAAGGGCGCCTGCCTTCATTTATGACATGGGTGCAACCGTGGAGTGATTTCACTTCTGGTCAGGTAGAAATTATCACCGGGGATGGCGGTTATTATTCATTTTTGTCGAGGTGAATGATAATGAGCTACTATAAAATAATACTGGTGACGATTGCTTTGATTTTCTTGTCACCGCTGTTAATACCCTGGCCAGATAAATTAGAATATCGGGAAAGCGATATTTTTGACTACTATTTCTATACTGATGTTGATATCAAGCAGGCTCCAAGGATATCAAATAATTATCGCTTTGAATATATTTCTCCTGATGGAAGTACACGAGAAACAAATATTGTTATTTTTCACGGTGGTGATGTGGGAATTATTCGTGATTATCTAACAGGTCTTGGCTTTCATCTTTATGATTATAGTGATAATGGAAGAGAAGAACTTTGGATATCAAATGATAATCATCGATTTACTTTTTCTATTGTCGCTAACAAGAAAAAAGATTTGGTCAGTTTAATAAAAACAATGCGTTGAGGGTAAGTTTTTGTTCTGGAAGTGGCTCTTTATAAATTTACAGGGGTTAAATATATGGGAATGGATGAATCACTTGGCGGCGGGATGTCATTTATATCTGAAAATACGCTGAATCGTTATCAATTGTATATCCCTTCATGCAAGTCTGTACTGGATGTTATTAACTTTAATGGTACAGAGGAAATGAGTTCGCTGTATCGATACGTAGTACATTTTTCCAGCCAGGATATCAGAGCAATCGAGCGCAACGGTTTTTGCTACTCAAACCGCACATGGGACCCGACGGATGTGGTTGGGGTTTGCTATCGGTGTCATGGTGACTGCGGTCGTAAGTACAGGCGCTTTTCTTGGTATCACTCATATGCGCGCCGACGGATATGAACTGGTGAAGCCATTGCCGCAGATGCTGACGCCAGAGCAATTGTCCACGTTGAGGCAATCTTCAGATTTGAAGGAACAGAAGCAGGAAATAATTGCCGCAACGCAAGGGCAATTGGACGTTTTACATGACCTGTCACCTTTGTGGTCGAGAGAATATGCCGCATCATTAGCGCAGCAGTTAGTCACCCTGTGGCCGGAGGAATCGCAGACAACGACATTCGTTAGTGGGTTACAGAAAGCGTTAACCACGGAAGCGTTGCCGGAAAGCGCTCTGCAAAACTGGCATGATGCCCAACAGGGTCTGGACGCGTTAACCGCCCGGCTAAATATGCTTGATGAACGCAAAGGTAAATATCTGACGGGGTCGGAGCTGAAATCAGCCATTTTCACTATCCGCCGCCAGCTTGACCAAACGCCGCCGACAGAAGAGTTATTGCGTCAAATAGATGACGAATTAAAAAAGCAGGGGAGTGTATCACCCGCTTTGTATCAGCAGCTCGATATGCGGATTAATCAGCTTCTTAATCGCTATATGCTATTGAAAGAAAGCGCTACGGGAAGGGATTAGATTCTATTCCCCAAAAAGCAAAAACCCGCCTTTTGGGCGGGTTCTTTAAATAGTGGTGCCCGGACTCGGAATCATATCCACGATTAACATGCTGTTTGTTATTGGTTTTGTTGGTATTTCTCGCGAACAGAGCCCCCACGAAGGCCCCCATATAAAATCGCTTTATTTTTTTGAGGGTTATCACGAAAAATTGGTGTGTAATTGACTCTCTACCCACTCTTACGACACGCGATTAGTTCCATACCATAAAACTCACCATTGTTATGAAGCTGAGTTGTTATTTTTTTATCGTAGGGAGTTAACACAATTTACGCATTTTTCCACTACGCCTTTCAGTATCCTGTCTTGTAAAGTTATTCTGGACGTTATCAGTTCATACGTTAGAACATTGATGAGTCTGAACTGCCTTTTGTTGCTGAACTGATACAGGTTAAACCGGAAGAGGCGCAATGGCGCGGAGCGATTGAACGCGCTGTCGGGAGTAACAGGCTGCGTATTCTTGTTGCGCCTGAATCTGCACAGGAAGCGCTGCGCTGGGTAAATCAGCGTAACAATCGTCTGCATGTTCGGCTACTGGAAGTCAAATTACCGCACTCGCCCGTTCGCTTCTTTGATGATGGTTTTACCCGCAAACTGCTGTGGAAAGATCATCCGTGGCGAGAGGCCGTCAAAGTATTACTGGCAGAAAGCGACAGGCATTGTGTTGACAGCCCTGAACAGTTGCGTGACACACCTCATGCCATGGCGGTTCAGGGGTTAATGTCTGGTAAACAGCGTTTTTATGACAAACAGGATCAGAAACGCCTTGATGAAGACTGGCTGACGGGATTCGATAACCGCGATCGCCTGAACTTTCTTGCCAGAGAAGTTGCCGCGCTTCAGGAGCAGACTAAAACCGCAAACGCGGCATTTGAGGTTGCGAAAGGCGAGGTGGCGCTTTTGCAAAATCAGGCCATTTCATTCCAGAAAATACAACAGATTGATTACGATAGCATTGATGTTCCCGGCGCAAAGAACCAACTGGAAGCGCTCAAGGAGCGGCTGGAGAATCTGATCCATCCTGATTCCGATGCCAGCGTAGCGAAAGCAAAACTTGATGAGGCTCAAACGGTTGAGTCTGAATTTGATAAGCAGCTCAGAGCCGCCAATAAAGTCACTAATGGGTTGGATACAGAACTCACCTCCGCCAGGGCCGCAGAACGTAAGGCCCAGCAAACCGCGCAACAAGGTATGCAGGATGAAGAGCGAGAGTTGTGCGCGTCACATTTTCCAGTGGTGGCTCTGGAGCAACTGCCTGACATTCGCGATCTGGAACGTCAGCATGAGCGGGGAATTCAGCAAGAAATTGAGGGTATTAAAGGTGAATTGCATCGACTGAACATTGAGTTGACCAAACGTATGTCTGAAGCCAAACGTGTGGATACTGGGGCGCTCGTTGAGGCTGGGGCTGATTTGGATGATGTTCCTGTCTATTTACAGCGTTTGCAGGAACTGACCGAAGAAGCCCTGCCGGAAAAGCTTAACCGCTTCCTTGACTATCTGAATCGTTCATCTGATGATGGGGTAACGCAACTGCTCAGCCATATCGATCATGAGGTGTTAGTGATTGAAGCGCGACTCAGCGAACTCAATAAAACCATGTTCAGGGTCGATTTTCAGCCGGATCGCTACCTGCGTCTGGATACCAAAAAAGTTGTCCATGAAAGCCTGCGCACGCTTGAAAAAGCGCAGCGTCAGCTAAATACCGCCCGGTTTGTTGATGATAACGGCGAGAGCCATTATAAGGCTTTGCAGGTGCTGGTGGCGCAACTACGGGATGCCTGTGAACGAAACCGTACCTTGGGGGCGAAGGCGCTGCTGGATCCCCGCTTTCGTCTGGAGTTCGCCGTATCGGTGATGGATCGTCAGAGTGGAAATGTGATTGAGTCACGTACCGGCTCGCAGGGTGGTAGCGGCGGAGAAAAAGAGATTATCGCGTCGTACGTGTTGACCGCATCACTTAGCTACGCGCTATGTCCTGCAGGGAGTCGTTATCCGCTTTTCGGCACCATTGTCCTTGATGAAGCCTTCTCCCGCAGCTCTCATGCCGTGGCGGGCAGGATTATTGCCGCGCTTAGAGAATTCGGCTTACATGCTGTATTTATCACCCCCAATAAGGAAATGCGCCTGCTGCGTGACCATACCCGCTCGGCGATTGTCGTCCACCGGCGCGGTCAGGATTCAAATATGGCTTCGCTGAGCTGGGAAGAGCTTGAACAATACTCCCGACGACGGGAGAACGCGTAGAATGTATTCTCCTGATGAACTGCGTGAAAAGCTTGCCCGGCAGTGGGATAACGCAAAGCTCCGGGCCGAGCGTTTACTTCCACCCGGTAACTGGCCGCTCTGTCTGACCATTGGCAAACCTTCCGCGAAAATATTCGCAGAGCAGCCTCAGCGCGTTTTACAACACGTGCAGTTATGGCGGCAAGTCGCGGTTGGGCGTGTGGACTGGGGAGAGGTCAGTTATCGGGCGAGCGACGGACCGGTATCAATGCCGCTGCGCTGGATCCTGAATGGCCCTTCTGACTGGCTCAGCGCCGCGGCGGATCAGGCGGTGAGCCGGGAGTTTCGCTTGCTGGAGGGAATTATTGAACAGGTTGACCCTATTTTTCATCCGCTGTTGGTCAGTCATCGTTCACTCTGGCGGCACAAAAGCCCACAGGACATCATCAGCGCCGCCAGGCTGGCCTGCCGATTAGAGCCAGGTTGCGCAAAAGGGCTGCCGTTAAGGCTGCTTTCCGGGCAAGGGGTGGATACCAAATTTATCGAGAATAATATTTCATTATTAACCCGACTGCTGGACGTGCGTTTTTCCGGCGAAGCCAGCGAGCAGGGGTTAACTACCTTTCTTGATGCTTTTGATGAGTCCAGCCACTGGGTTTTGGTTGTGCCATTATCGCCCGGATTGCTCCCTTTTAAAAAATGCCGGGTGACGACAGCGGAACTGGCGGAAACGACATTGCCCGCGTCGTGTGTGCTGGTGATTGAAAATGAACAGTGTCTGCATCAACTTCCAGCGTTATCTGACACTATCGCGATCTTAGGGTGTGGCCTTGACGTGCAATGGTTATCCAGCTCTGTTCTGAATGAAAAACGCGTTGCCTATTGGGGGGACATGGATAGCTGGGGGCTACTGATGCTGGCGAGAGCCAGGCGCTGTCGCCCGACGCTTGATGTTCTGCTTATGAACCGTGAGTTGTTTGAGCAATATGCCAGCCATAGCGCCGTTCCTGAACCGGTAAAAGCGCAGCAAGCAATGCTTGATGGCTTGCTTAATGAAGAGGCCGATTTTTATCGTTACTTGACCCGCTCGCCGCGTGGTCGCCTGGAGCAGGAATTTTTGCCTGCGGGGATAGTTGAAGAGGCATTGCTCAGATGGGCAAAATCTGAGGTTCACATATAACGGTGTGAAAAACATACCCACCTCGCTTGTAGGAGGTTGATCAGTCACCCCTGCATTGAGCTTTTAGTTGAGATGTCGAATGAGGCGCTTTTGAGTTAATATTTTACGATATTGATTATTATTTATTGAGTTACATAAATATTTTAATCACTTTTTGAGATATGGCCATGAAGCAGTTGAGATAACCAAACATCATGGCTCAATTTAATCTCTCAGAATCAGAGCTAAAAGTACTGCTCCAGAACGCCTTCTAACTTGTTCACCGTCGCCGCATACTTGGCCGGGTTCTTTTCCTTCAGTACCGCCAGATTACGCAGTTTCCAGCGAATGGCCGGTAGGTGCTGAATTTCAGGATAGCGATACAGCGACCAGTCAGGGGTATTTTGCTTATAGCTGAGCAAGAACTGGCGATCTCTGTCCGTAAGATGCGATTGCAGCGCTTGTGGCAGCAATGTCGTTACTGATAAAAGGGACTCCAGCGACGTTTCCTGCTGTGTCATTCCTGAAAATTCCTGTGCGTACAAAGTAGCGATCCGCGCTGTTTCCCAGTTTGGTGCCAGCAGCTCGGCAATGGGGCGGGGATGTCCTGCCAGATAACAAAGAAAGCCGTCAAAGATCTCGCGCGTCAGCCCCGGTTTCTCCAGCATATTCAGCACGTCAAACAGATCGCGCGGATGCTGGCGGTCAAGCGCGGCGCAGATTTTACCGCCGTAAAGATCCGCCTGCGAGACGACATTCATCGTGGTGAAGCCATACTCCATTTCCACCTGTTCACATACCGGCATTTCTGTTGCTGGCAACAGCAGCCCACGCCAGACTGGACTAACTTCAATCTTTATCTGCGCGTCGGCGGTGTTAACGATAATGCGCTTTTCATCCGCTTTGTTCTCCTGCCGGATAGCGTTGATCCCCGGTCTGCCGTTCAGTGATTCAGTAATACGCATCAAGGCATCATTGATCGCAGCCAGATCGGAATCGCGATCCGCATAGGTCTTATACGCCAGATCGATATCCACCGACAGGCGAGGAAAATCCTGTACAAACAAATTGATTGCCGTGCCGCCTTTCAGCGCGAAGCAGGACTCCTTTGCCACATACGGCAGGGCAGTCATTAATAGTCTGACCTGTCGGGCATAACTATCACGCAGATCCATCTTCGACTCCTTCCGGTTTAAATGTGCGGGGAACGGTGATTTGATAATCCGGCTCCAGCCAGCCGCCGGGAACGATTTGCCGTTTTCCTGTACCTGTTTCTATGCCGCTTTGATCGAGATGCCGAAAATAAGGATGCGCATTGCGTCGGGCAAGGTAAAGCAGCACCCGGTTGGTTTTAACCGAATGACTGGCGCAGAGCAGTGTTTGTAATTTACGCGGGCTGAGAAGATTCATTCCCTGAAATAGAGCGTCGGCATGTTCGAACGAGATAAACGAAGGAACACCGTAGGCTATTTCATACGCGGCCAGTTCTGGGACACTACCTGTTAACTGTCGGTCGCCGATATTCAGTTGTGTCGTGAATGACGGTATATCAACGGTGAGGCCAGAGGTATACAGCGTGACAAACATCGCGGATTGTTCAAAGGCGGCGAACCATCCCGGCAGCTTGACATAAGCCGGAAGCGCGAGCCAGATTTGCTGCCTGCCCGGCTCGGTATAGTGAGCATGACCCTGTAACGCAAGGCTGGTCAGCCCCGCCACGCGAACCGGTCTTTCCCACTGCGTTTGCAGGCAGTAAACCGCGTCAACCCAGTCTGGTTCACGGCCTGTCCGGCAGTATACGCCGTGCGCAATCCGCCTTAGCCAGCCATTCTGAACATAGAGGTAAGAGAGCTTACGATCTATGCCGCTGCGGGTAAGCCATGACTGGAGCAACACCTGACCGGGTAGGGTGTTTTGCATCAGCCAGTTTATATAGTTTGGCAAATGTCGCCTCTTGATGGACAATTTTTAAAATTATTAAACCATTATAGATTCATCAATGTTACCTAACAATACTGAGTTTGATTATTATCTTAAATGTCGATTATTAATCGACATTTAGTAAAAAAAATAAACTTGTAATTGTGACCGATAAGCAAACTCAAATGTATTCGGTCTGTTTAAGCAGAGCGTGTAACACAGGTGCAAAATTATCCGTGCAGATATAGTGAACTGATTTTGTTAAATTTTAGATAAAGGACAATAAGTTATGGCATATCAGGCATTTTTTACCGGCTGGGATGCGTTGACAATTGAAGACCTATTGGTTGCCTATCGGAAAGCGAAAGCCGACTGTTTCTTTGAGAACACTTTTCCCACGGCAATCAACTTTGCTGAATATGAACAGGATCTTCTTGGCAATCTCAATAAACTTTTAGATAGTTTGCAGAGTAATGACGGTTTTTATTCTAATGATGATTTTATTGGCGAATTTCGCCTGTTGCCAAAAAAATTATCGATTAAGAAAAAAACGGATATAGAAGAAAATGGGCATGTTCATTTTTCTAATCCTGCCCGAGCGGCCGAACATTTATTTGATAACTTCGAATTGACGCCTGAGTTTCGTGTCATTGGCGATTTTCCAGTGAATACACATATTATTTCTGCACTATGGATCAATATGGTAGGGCATCAATTTGATTCTGGTCTGAAAAATTGTTGTTATGGAGCTCGGCTAAAACGTATCCGTAATGATGAAATATTGAGCGATGAGCAGGATAAACCCTTTCATATCAGTGCAATTGGTTCGTTCTCACCCTACTTTCATCCCTATCAGAAGTGGCGTGGTGACGGTTTAAAGGCTATACGTGACGAATTAGATAAAGATCATGACATTATTGCAGCCTCATTAGATCTAAAGGGCTACTATCACTTTATTGATCCACTGGCGATAACTTCTGAAGATCTCCATATCGCGTTGAGCGTTAATCTTACTGATGAAGAAAAAGAATTTAATCTACAATTGGCGAAATTCTTAAAACGTTGGTCTGATGGTGCATCAGAATTCGGAAAACAGATTGCAAATAAAAAAGTGACAATAACCGGCGGTCTGGTGATTGGCCTAACGGCCAGCCGTATTATTTCAAATATTTTGTTGCATCGCTGGGATCAATTAATAATTGAGAAGCTATCTCCGGTTCACTACGGACGCTATGTCGATGATATGTTTTTGGTGATACGAGATACTGGAACAATCACTAATAACCGTGAATTTATGGCGTTATTGCAGGAACGGCTTGGTAAAGACTGTATTAAACCTGTGCCAGATAAAGAACAGGTATGGCAAATAGAGCAAGGTGAGACGTTTCAGGCTAAAACAACTATTCAACTTCAGTCCGATAAGCAAAAGCTTTTTATCCTTCAGGGAAGAGCCGGGATTGACCTCCTGGACAGCATCGAAAAAGAGATCTATGAACTTTCCAGTGAACACCGACTGATGCCGTCGCCGGATCAACTGGAAGATTCTACTGCCGCGAAAGTTCTTTCTGCTGCCGGTAGCGTAGGTGAAAATGCTGACACGTTGCGCCGGGCGGATGGATTAACTATCCGCCGCTTAGGATGGTCTCTGCAATTGCGTCATGTTGAGACTCTGGCGCGAGATCTGCCCTCCGGTGAATGGAAAGAACAGCGAGAAGAGTTTTATCAGTTTGCATACAACCATATTCTCCGGGCGGATAACTTGTTTGCACATTTTAGTTATTTGCCCAGATTACTTGGATTTGCTATCAGTATGAACGAATGGCAGCATGCCGAAAAAATCGTACTCAAAGCCTACCATTCAATAGACAGACTGGCTTCCGTTATCAAATCAGGTGAAAAAATAACGATCAATGGTTGTGAAACTAAAGCAATAAAAAATCTCTGGCATTCTGTAAAAGGTACCCTGACTTGGTTATTTGTTGATGCGGCAACTCGTTTTTATTCTCCTGATAAATTATTCCTTGGTCAGCGCTCTAAAAAAGAAAAGCATTTATCAGATATCTTTCTTTCTCAGATGATTGACAACCTTACGCAATTTAAAGAATTAATTAATTTACGCTTTGATTTTGCTGATTTTAATAAAAAGGCGCAGTCAGTCGCATTGGCGGATCTGGCGAAGGAACCTTATAAGAAAATCTTACAAAGCCAGTCAGCAGGAAAACTCGTCGGCCAGCGTGATGGTAAGAAGGAAAGTAAAATTCTGAAATCGATAAATGCTGTATCGCTGATTGATATCGACATTCTTAAAGCGTTTCTGAAGTCAACCAGAAACACTCGTCTTGAAAAAGTGGAAAAAGGGGATCGCAAGAATGAGAGTTACTTGCCGTATGTTTTCCCGACGCGACCTTTAACGCCTGCTGAAATATCCGAATTGGCACCTGAATGTGTCGGGTTACCCATCGCAGATGGTAAAATGCTGGATGATAAGCCTTCCGTTATCTGGGCTAAATATACACAAGCATTGCGTGGAGTGTGGATAAAGCCAACGTTGCTTGCAACAGAACAGGATACGGAAGATGCAACGACAACGTCACGAGCCCGGAAATTTCTCCACATTGGTACTGATAAAAAACGTAAAATTGTTGTGGCATTAACCAATATCAGAACCGATGAAGACGATTGGGCAAGAATGGCTTGTAATAAATCAGAACTATCACGCAGTCGATATCAGCGTATATCAGAGTTGGTTAATGCAACGCTAAAGTTATCACCTAAACCTGATTATATTTTATTCCCCGAACTTTCTGTGCCGTTACGCTGGGTTAATAGCATTGCTGAGCGGTTAAGTTCGGCTGGCATCAGCCTGATTGCTGGTACGGAATATCGCCATATTAATGACCATCAGTTACTTAGTGAAGCTGTGCTCGTCCTGTCAGATAACCGATTGGGATATCCTGCATCAGTGAAAATATGGCAACCTAAGCTGGAACCTGCCGTCGGTGAAGATGAGGAATTACATTCAACGTATGGTAAATCGTGGGCATTTTCAACGCTCAGTGCTAAACAGCGTAAGCCAGTCTATATTCATCACGGCGTTAATTTTGGCGTTATGATTTGTTCTGAACTTCAGAATAGCAAGGCAAGAGTACGATTTCAGGGAGCCGTTGATGCCCTGATGGTATTAAGCTGGAATAAAGACCTTGATACATTTGCGTCATTGATCGAATCAGCCGCACTTGATGTACATGCATACACTATTTTAGTGAATAACCGTAAATACGGCGACAGCCGCGTGCGTTCTCCGGCCAAAGAATCTTTTATGCGTGATATTGCTCGCGTAAAGGGGGGAGACAATGATTTTGTTGTTGCGGCGACGTTGGATATTGATGCGTTAAGAACTTTCCAGAGCAGGGCGACGCGGTGGACGAAAGAAGGAGATAAGTTCAAGCCATTACCTGAAGGATTTCGTTTGGCCAGAAATAGAAAAAAGCTACCACCAAAATAATATTTAGTGGCTCAGGTTATTTTGGAAAAACGTAAGGGAGTTTTCTTGCTGTTTACAACTCTTAGCGGTATCTTTTCCCGGCACCTGCAAATTCAGGTGCCGGGATTGACCTCCTGAATATATTTTGTTGGCGACATATTGACGCGCCTGCGTCTTTTTTTATGTCGTACGAACGGCTATACCTCAATGGTGGGCTGGGTGGGGGCACCGCAAGGTGCGCCGGTTGCCAACAAAGCCGGTAAGGTCAACTCCGTCCAGTTCCACCACCCACGAGATTGACCTCTCAGGTGGTGGTTTATCAACTTTTGTTGGAGGCTGCCACTATGGCTACGATCCCTACTCAAACACACCCGTTACTTGCTATTTCCTTCAATGCCGCCACGGACTTCACCGTCCTTGCCGATCACTGTGAAAACTTCGCTGAAACCCTGATTGAAAACGACGACCCCACGCTGAAAATGGCGCTTTGTGGCAGACTCAACGCCGCTCTGGCGCTGCTCTAGCCCACGCTGTTAGAACCCGTCCCGCCCCATCTTGTTGAAAGCCTGACCGTTGATACTCTTCCGGCGAATTCCCCTCAGTTTGGGCCCGAATGCACAGAGCTTTGTCGCTACTGCCTCGCCCTGACGCAAACGCTGGCGGGGCAGGGGTTTTCTTCAGAAACGGAGAAATTCCTTAGCTGGTTGCTGTATGACCTGATCAACTATTTTGCGGCAGAAATGAAAGCCCCGCGCTGGCTGCGTACCGCCGACAGCGTGAAGTTTATTGACGGGGTGGCGGCATGATGCAACCGGACTGGCATTCTGCTGACATCATCGCGGCGCTGAAAAAACAGGGGACGTCGCTGTCCGCCGTTTCCCGCAAATCAGGGCTGGCGTCCTCCACGCTGGCAAATGCGTTGATAAAGCACTGGCCCAAGGGGGAAAGGCTGATCGCTGAAGCATTGGGTGTGGCGCCAGAGCATATTTGGCCTTCGCGATATAGATAGTCAGGGCAGGGATGGGGTTCAGAATTTCTGTCCCCAAAAAGCAAAAACCCGCCTTTTGGGCGGGTTCTTTAAATAGTGGTGCCGGACTCGGAATCGATCTTTTGTTTTATCTTTATGATTTATAAGTAAAATTTTTGATGTGATTATATTTATGCCCTCATTTGTACCCTCATTCCCGATTGGTATGAATCCGAAACCCGAATCGGTGACGATAAGTGGGATACTCGCCTCAGGCTGATGTGTTGATACTTTATGATGGTCCTTTGTCTGGTGACGCTCCTGGTGCGTTACAGAATCCAGTAACAAACCACCAGAAGAAAAGCACCAGGAACGTCAGTATCATATTGTCCATAAGCAGGCGAACCTGGCAAGGGGTTTGTTTAACTCTGCACTGATACTGACATTTCACATATGTGCAGGCCCCTGATTACTGTCCGGATGCCAGCATTCCAGGGTAGTGACGTGCGATGATGTCATTCAGCTTATCGACCAGTTCTTGCCGCTTAAAGGTGATATGAGCAGTTCCCTTCTGAAAGTATTTGATTGCAAACATCTCATCCTCGTAACGATTGCTGTGCCTGTTTTCATGGATATGATTGGCGAGACGACGGGTGACGTCGGCACGGTTGTCGGGAACCGGTTTTCCGTCCAGAAGCATCAGCATCCGCTCAAGGTCAGCTAACCGATCGCGTTGCCAGCCCCAGAGAAGCCCAAATCCCCACCGGTCACATTTGACTAGCCCACTGACGATGATTTTCCCTCCAAATTTACAGGGGCTGTTCGTCTTAAAATCCCAGCTCAACCCTTTGAAGACGTTAATGACACCCCGCTCAAACACATCACCTTTATTCAGATACAGTTGCTCAAAAGTGCTCAGAATGTTGGCTTCGCTGACTGCAGGAATGTTCTCCCCCCCCAAGATTTCTGTACCACTGATCACGAGCCTGAGCGTCCATGATGGAAAGCATCCCTGACTTTTTCATTAAATCGCGCCATATACCACGATCGAGATTACGGGTAATGGCTTTCATCGCTGTTTCTGGTTTTTCCATCAACCAGCAACCACGGCGGAATTCCTGCTTCATGGCCCAGTCCAGAGCGGTTTTACCGCCAATACTGCGGGTCAGTGTTGCAATATCGCTAAGTTGTTGCATGAGCACTTCAATCTGCGCCAGCGCCGCATTACGTCCGGTGACGATGCGCTCAATGCTGGTGGAGCAAATAACGTCTGTGTGGCCGGTTAATACTTCGGGTTCGTTAAGAGTAAGGTCTGACATCATTTATTTCCTTATATAAAGCAAAGTGCCAGTCGGTGAGGGCTGGCGCTTATGGGTAAGTGATGAGTACGGACAGGTAATTAATCTGTACTGGTCTGCTGCAGACGCTGAAGATCGCGAACATCCCTGAGTGCCTGTTCAATCCATGGCAACAGCACGGCTGAATCGGTATTTACTTCGTCGTTATCGAAGATAATCCCGTTGTCGCAACAGATGTTGTCCTGCAGCAAGCAAATCAAAATATCGAGAGCGGTTTCAGTGGTTAATTCTGGCATGTGAAAACCTTGTGGTGATTGAGGTGGGGTTACCAGTCGAAAACGTCAAAGCCGGGCAGCACTTCGCCAAAGGCATCCAGATGAACAATGCCAACGGCGTAGCGACGGATAAGCGTTATCACTAACCGGCGGCAGGCTTTCGACAGTCCGAGGCGTTTGAGCCGTAATACCGGAAACGACCAGGCATACAGGCGAATCAGATAATCTGAACCAGTGTACATAATCCATTCCGACTCGCCGAAGTCTTCGCGCTGATGTGACAGGGCGTACAACAGTGAATTGTCTTCCTCCGTGAGGTGCGCAGTACTGCAGCACATCCCCGGTAATGATGTAAAAGGGGGCCGTGGGAATTCAACGGCGATCTTCCCAGGTTCATCCGCGATCCGCAGTGAGCAGCCGTTCTGGTTTACCGCGGCGATCAGTTCGGACAATTCAATACCATCGACATCCACTGCGATACGCCCCATGTTGAGGGCCAGAACGTTGATGGCATCAGCTTCCACGTTGAGAGACAGCTTCATCGGGTCATCTTGCTGTATTTGCCTGTAGTGATATCTGTCACCGTTCTGTAGCCGTTACGTGTCATCAGTCCACAGGCCTTACGGGCGCGGAGAATATCGATACTGCTGATAAGCGGTGACTGCTCTGTAGTGCTGGATCCGTAACGGTCAGTGCGTACCAGATCGTATTTTTCGACGATAAAATTGACGGCATCACACAGGGAAATACCGGCGTCAATGTGCTCCTGAATCACGTCGTCGTTGCCAAACGGCGTGTCGTTTAGCGCCAGACCGTAGTGATGATCCAGCAGGTGGCTCAGAAGTCGCTGCCAAATCTCCACGGGTGACAGACGTGGAGAAGCCTCCCGTGCCGGGGATACGGGTTGTGTTTGCATAAGGGGTATCTCGTTGTTGAAGGGGTAAAAAGAAAGGTGTTGCGGGGGTTATGACGTTACTGATGGTGTCGGATAAATCGCTATATAGATATAGCCATGCGATCCGAGTGAGTCAGCCTCGCAGGTCAGTCCCTTTGCATACAGCGTGACGCAGTGCTGATGGCGGGGACTGAGTTCGCCGGAAACCAGCATCAGTTCCATTTGCTTCAGCAGTACCGGAAACGCTTGGTCGAGATGGCGCAAATCCGCGTCGGTGAATGTCCCGGTGATGCTGGCGCGGTCGGCCAGATAATGCAGCCGGTTGCCTTCCTGTACCAGCCGTGCACCGAAGCACGGGGTGATATTACGTTTCAGTCCCCACCACGGTTCAGAAATATGATGATTTGCCGGCAGTGTTTTATTCAACAAGGTCGTGCTCCTTGAATATGAGTTAACTGAGGGTGACGCTGCGCAGAACGACATACGGGCCGTTGCGGTCCTGGCGACGTTCAGCGAACACGGCCAGGACGCCGCTGATATCCTGGACCTCCTTCCCTGCATAGTGGCAGACGCTGCCGGACCAGGCGTATTTTCCGGAACAGAAGCGAAACAGCCTGGACTCAGGATGCTGGCGATATAGCGCCATCGCCTGACGTTTGCTGATAATCTTCATCGCTGCTCTCCTTACAGCCAGCCGCGTTCAGCGAATGACACTACTTCCATGCCGCCAACCACCAGATGGTCCGGCAGGCGGATATCCACCAGGTCTAGTGCCTGCTTAAGACGTTCCGTGAGGCGGCGGTCAGCCTGGCTGGGCTCCGCCAGGCCTGACGGATGGTTATGGGCAACGATGACGGCGGCTGCGTTATGTTTCAGGGCGGCTTTCACCACTTCCCGGGGATGGACTTCGGTATGACTGATAGTGCCGGTGAACAGTATCTCGTGGGCAATGAGGCGGTTCTGGTTGTCGAGGAACAGCACCATAAACACTTCGCGCTCTTCCCCTGCCAGGCGCAGACGCAGCCAGTCCCGGGTGGCACCGGCGGAGGTGAAGGCCACACCGGGTTCACGCAACTGGCGCTCCAGCAGGTTCATTGCCCGCCGTAACGTTCGCCGGGCATACGGGGACAGGGGGACTTCCTGGTGTGGTGAGGTCAGTGACGGGAACATATCAGGCTGCGATGACGTGGGTAAGGGGGCCGGATTCGTCATGGTTATTCCCCTAATCAATGATACGCATAATTGCGTGGCAGTCCGGGTGCAGCAGGGTATAGTCCCGCAGGCGATAATAGTGCTCCGTCATGGCATTGCATTCGGTGCGGCAGGCGTGATGACTGTAAGCGATAAGGCAGACGGCTATTCCGGCAGCCTCAGCGCTCATCTCTGCGCCGTTACCGTTCATGCTGTTAAACAGTGTCCATTTCTCATCGTTTTCGTTCTCCGGGGCCATAAATGCACCGCCATTGCTGAGGGTAAAGAAATTCCATATCCCGCCGCTGTAGTCCCTGCAAAACCGGTCCATCCAGCCAAAAATGTGGGGTTCAAGGGTTATCCACTGCGGTATGCTGCCAAACTGCTGCGGCCAGAAGGCGGCACGCTGTTCATCGGGTACGGGCATGCATTCGATGCGGTCTGTATCAGTACGTGGTGAGGTGAGAGATTCAGTCACCGGACTGGTCAGGGTGAGTATGTTGTTCATTTGATTTCCTTTGTATTTTCATGTGGGTTGTTGTGACAAAGTGACGGACAGAACTGCACATAGCCATCATCATCACAGCGTGAAGGCCAGTGCCCCTCAGGGATACTTATGCCGCACTGGCTGAGTTCACCGGGACGATAAAGAAGGTGAGAGCACCAGGCGCACAGGTCGTCATCAGAGATGGAGCGGCAGCTTTGCTCACTGATCAGGGAGAACGGATGTGGCGAAACCTGAATCACGCCGCCAGGAATACACTGCATTACTTCAGGCTCCCGAGCAGGCTTTCCGCCATTACCCACAGGGCGCGGTTGAGCTTCACGTCGCCGTCAATGCCGTTAACCGCACGGGTGTGGGCCCGTTTACCTTTCGTTGTTCTGCCCGGCAGACCGCCTTTAATCAGGTTTTCCTGGATACGCTGGTAGGTGGTCCACAGGTCGGAACTTTCATCCTGCCAGCGTCGCGCAGACAGAATCTGTGCTTCCGTCACCGGCTGGTGCTCTTCCCCAAAGCGGTACGTCAGGGCGGCTCTGGCAAACGCCTGTTGTGCCGGCGGAGGAAGTAGCAGTGACTGCATGGCATCCCGCTTCTCCTCCACCCGGTCAAATATCCCCAGCACCTCATAAGCCCCTTCAATGACTTTATCCACCACATTCCCCTTGTGCGGTACGCGAACCTCACCAAAGGTTTCGCCACAGACAAGTCCGTTCTGGCAGACAAAGCGAAACAGGCCCGGCAGCATCTGGTATGAGCTGGAGCCGTCGTGGCTGTTAAGCAGGATGATTTCGGGGACCTGTTTGCCGGTGATTTGCCCCTCACGCCGCAGACGCAGCATGTGCTTTGTGTGGTCGCGTTTATTCAGGTCGCGAACGCGGGTCTGGCAGGCAAAGAACGGCTGGAAGCCTTCCCGCTGCAGATTATCAAGCAGTGTGATGGTCGGGATATACGTATAACGTTCTGAGCGTGATTCGTGCTTTTCTTCACTGAATACGCTGGGCACATAGTGTGCCAGTTCATCACGGGTCAGTGGGCGGTCGCGGCGTACGAGACTGGCCGCACCAAAACGGCTGGCTAAGCGCATGGTTAATACCTCTGATATCGGGTTAAAGGGCATAAAAGCAGAAAGGCCATGCTCCGGAAGGTGCATGGCCTGTGGGGGACTGTGTTCTGTTGAAAAATGAGCAGGACTTCGCCGCTCAGTGGCTCAGTGGCTGTGGTGACACAGGAATACCGTCGCTGATGAGATAGCGGTTCAGCATCTCTCCGGCCTGCGGGGCAAAATTCCAGTCCCGCCATATCAGCATGCCACGGCAGTCGCGGATGACCAGACGAAAATGGGGCCCTGGTCGTCTTCGACGGTGACGTTGAGATAGCGTGCGGCCATGGCTTCCGCCTGTCGGCGGGTGAAGGGGCCGGGTGGCAGCGACGCATTATCAGTGGTCTGCATATCTGATCCCTGATGAGAAACAAAAGAAAACGCCCCGCTCAAATGAGCAGGGCGTCGGCGGTGTGAAATACTGATGCAGTGGTCAGGGCTGGCGGGTGTGTGCTGCCTGAACCGGGATATGCGTCATGGACTGAGGTTCCTGTTGTCGTGAGCGTGAATGAATTCAGAAAAAAGGCGTTACCTGTCTTTATTACGGCAGGGCATATTTCGGCAGACAGCCGCTGTCCCCGAACGCGGGAAGGACCTTCCCCGCACCGTTAAGCGTAAACACGGCTGCCTTTACGCCCTCCCCGGACACAATGACCCGCTTACCGGTGCGCAGTTTATCCCATGCCCATGCCACGTTGTCTGAGCCCACATGTGACTCGCTGTCACTGACGCTGACAGGCTCCTCATCGTCAATTTTCATGTCCAGCGACTGGCCGTTATCCATCCTGACCTGATGACCGTTTGCGTCGGTGAAGGTCAGGGTGGCCGCTTGTGAGCCGGTGTCTTCGCAGGTCAGGTAAAGCTGTGACTGTCCTTTCCCCAGAATTACAAACTCAGACACGCCCTGACCCCAGCCGCTGGCCCAGGTATCACGGTTACCGAAGGCCTGTGACACTGCCGGAGTCAGAGCAGATATCAGAAGAGTGAAAAGCAGTATTTTCTTTTTCATAGTATTCCCTGAGGGTGATGGTTAAGACGATACGAGTCTCTCCTGAAGACATTGAGACGCGTTAAGAAAGAGGGCTGATAAGTGATACTGGCGATATCACTGGCTGACGGTGAATGTGCCCTGATCGGTGAACACCCGGGCCTCAACAAAATTGCAGGCTTTACCAAAATCCAAAGTGTGACCAAATTTCCAGAAGACACTCTCAGCGAAGGTCATTTTACGGGGTGTGAACGGTTTATCTGTGGGCCACCAGCCATCCACATTCCGGCCCCTGTAGGCTATTTTTCGGTGTGTCAGCATCGGACATTTTCCCCGGTTAACATCGATTTTCTTTATCAGAACGGTGTCGGTTTTTGCTGTCACGGTGACATAGATGCAGCCATAGCACTCATGGCCGGCATGGCTGACCTCCACTTTAACGGGCATATCGCTGCCGGCCAGGGAGGGAAGTGAGGTGAACAACAGACTGGCGGTCAGCGCCATAAAAAACCTTTTCATTACTTTTCTCCGGATGAAGGCATTCCTGCAATTCATCGCATTGATTTTTAATCAGTAAATGGCTGAATACAGTATCCCTGAGGGATTCTATAACCGGAAATTCATCATGAACAATGAATAAAACCGATCGGGTCGATCGACAAAATCGATCGTGACAGAGCCAGATTATTTATCGAAACGGAAGACAGGCTTATCGATGCGGAAGTCAGCCAAAGAAGAAGGACCAGACGGTCCGGGCAGCACGGGCCACGGTGTGTGTGACTGTCCGGAGCGCGCAACGTGCAACCTGCGGCAACGGGGCCTGGTCGATGACCGCGTCAATCACTTCCACCACGGCATCGCCAAAGCTGTTGCGGGCGGTAGTGATAATGCCGGGGGTGTGGTACCCGCTTTGCAGGTGAGGCACCAGCGGGCTGCGGGCCTGCTTTGGGAGACGGGTAATCATCGCCTCCACCAGACGGGGAAGGTGGTACCGCCCCCTGACTGACACCGGAAGAATATTCGTCTCTGCGGTTCCCATCTGACGGGCCACGGTCTGTTGTTTCTGTATAATACGTTCAGCCTGCAATGCTGATGGCTGCGCCGATAACCAGTTCCAGTGCGCTGCAGGTTCGGTTTTATCCACCTGGTTGAGGACCCATAACACCGGTGGCAGCGGTCCGCTGTATTGTGCGAATACCTCCTGATAAAAAAGCTCTTCCACCGAGAATGCGCGGTCATCGGCCTTGAGCACCCACAGCACCATATCGAGTTGTGGCATGAGTTCGCGGTACAGCTCACGGTATTCGTTGTCACGGCTGATGCTCTCTCCCGCACCGGGTAAATCCACCAGCGTCAGGTAATGGTTACCGAAGCGCAGACGTACACGCTGAGGCTGACGGGTACAGGCCTCCACGGCATTCACCGCACAGACTTCACTCCGGAACAACGCATTACACAGCGAGGATTTGCCGACGCCGGTCTTGCCCATGATGCCAATCACGGGTTCATACGCGACGAGGCGGCTGAGCTCCCGGAGAAGATGCTGCCGCAGAATACGGGGATAGCGCCGCAGATGGCGACGGATAAGGGCATAGCCCGAAGGATGTTTCATATAAGCCTCGGCATAATAAAATGGCCATCACGGATGGATGGCCTGACTGACGTAAACGGGAGGGAATTCACTGAGGTGATATATAACTGAGAAAAATTTAAAAATGCGGATATAGCATTTAATCCAGATATCAGCAGGGGCGAGCGCCCCCCACAGATATGTTGATTCAGTTTATGGTACGCATAAAAGGAATTTTGTTGATTTTTTTTGCAATTCTTAAAAAATATTCCCTGTGAATTGCTGGTGTGTTTTTCAGTTTGTCATAACCACTCTTTTTTTTAGTCGCACTGATTTCTGCCTCCCTGTCAGCAAGACGTCGTCGGTGGGGTCTGTTGATGTTATCTTCCCTTTCTGTTCTTCTGAGCAGACGGGAGAATAATGTGCAGGGTTCATGACGCCGATAGCCAGGTGCAGTGACATCAGGGAACGGATTCAGTATGTCGGATATGAAAAAGTCTATTCCTCCTGGCGTGGGAGAACTTTTTTGTTTGTTGATGACTTCACGCTGGAAGTTGAGTAAGAAATTAAAGTCAAAACCAGAAACACCCACCAGGCATTCAATGTCTTCAGGGATGAAAGAGTACCAGACCTCAATAATTTCCCTGATAAAGTCATGACTGACAGCCCCGTCCTGAATAAAAAATAACACATGGGCGAAAGGCTCAAAATTCTCGTCCAGCATGCCCAGTCTTACATGTCCGGCTATCCGGCTGTACATTGTGCGATGTTTTATTTTACTCATCATCGAGGAAAAGGCTATGTTAATTATGGTTAAGTCATCGATGATGTGTTCAAGTATTCCATTTGTCTTGCAGTTGAGGTGAAAGCTGATTGGGATTATTGTGATTTTTCCGGATGCTTTATTTTTTATTTTGTTATATTCAGTCTGAATTTTAAGTAGCACATCTTCTTTATGAATAAGATTTCTCTTCAGTTCTTCTTTATATTCTGGGGTTGCTTCGCAATGAAGCTTCAAATATTTATGTGTTCCTGCGAGAGAACGGGATGAGCCAGGGCGTAATGAATTCTCATATTTAAGAATGTCCGACAAAAGATTGCATGCGTAGCCGTCTGTTACCTGTGTTTTTCTTTTTTTAGTGGAAAGTTTATCAGACGGTATTTTTTCACATTCTGCATCTTTAAAGCTGATGAAGCTGTATATGTCAGCCAGGTCCGCGTAACGTATGGGTTCCGATGGATACGTGGCATCTATCTCCCTTAACCTCAGAAAGTTCACTTCATAAAAATCATTCAGTCCGTCCCTTCTCATTCTGCTCTCCCGAATACTGGTTCTGTTTTTATACCTCCGAATTATATCGTATAAAGCTCTGAATTAAGAGTGATTAGATCACAGAACCGGCATGGTAAAACATAGCCTTTTAAGCATTATTCAGAGCTTATGATTGCCTCTTAATTCATTGAATTAAATGAATTATATATAATTTGTTTGTCATTTTTTGTGTGTTTGTTTTTTTCTGTTGTTTCAGATTGTTATGACATGATTTTAAGGTGAAAACGATTCTGACTGTCTTTTCAGGCGACTGAGGGTGTTCCGTTACTTCCGATCAGCGTCTTACAGCGAGACTGTTTTTCCGACTGTGTTTACCTGGTCAGGGAGTATCTTATCCTGTCATCCAGTTGCAGAGCATTCTGTGGTCTGATTGTTATCGCCGGGGAGAATGCGGTTTCCCCTCGAAAATAAATACGTTAGCCCGTCATGAATTTACCTTTTTTCATGTTTTCCGGGCCGCGCATGGAATGTTTTTCCTGAGTAACCAATAATTACTCTCTTACTTCCACGTTTTTTGTGCCTGAAAATACCGGGGGAGTAATCAGAAAATAAACCCCGTACCGGCATAAATAACGGCAAAATACTATTGCAGTAAATATTACAGTGGCAGGGTGACCCGTTCCGGGAGTCAAAAAGTATGCGTATACAAATCTTTCATGAGCACATGCCTGCTGTACAGGTATCAAGTCGGGGAAGACAGGAATGGTGTTCTAATGATATTAGAACACCATGGCGTGAATAACTTAAACCTGCGTGGTGAGCGTATTCTCTGGAGGTTACTGATTGTGTGAAAAGAAACATTAAGGTTATTAGTGTTATTTTATAAAGAAGGGTTACTTGTCCAACTGCTTACACCTTTGTATCTAGGAATAATGACTCTTCAGTAAGTACAGCATTTCTTCGTCTACCGGATGATGATTTCTTTTCAGACATCCCGGTACGTTCAATGTTTACTAACATCATTGTTTATTCTTTGCCGTAAAGCATAATGATTGTCAGACTTTCCAGTGTGATGAACATTCATTCCATTTTACAATAAGAAATTACTGTTACAGTACATGTGAAAAATGATACGCAATAACATACTTTCATGGCTGACAACCTGAATCGGTATTCTGCATAAAAAATTAATCTCTCCTGTAATCTCATGACCAATAACTGTTATGGGATATTTATCATGGAATACGTAATCAACTCAAACCACAAACCAGACTATTCTCTTCAGTCAGTATTATTTAACCATCAGGACCGGTTATTTGACTGTCATTCGAAATTACTCCTGCTTCGGGTGGATTTTGCATACAGGAAAAACTCTGATTCATACGCGTATGGTGATATTCATCAACTGGTGGCTGAGATGACATGGCTGACTGAGCAATGCGCAGAGATATCTGGTCTGGAGGGATATGCCTGGGTAATGGAATATGGGGGAGATCACCGTTACCACATTCATGCGGCGTTTTATATCAATGGTCAGAGCCACCGGAAGGCCTGGTGCTTCTGGAAATCCATCCAGTTGCTGTGGGAGGACATTACGGACGGAGAAGGCTACGCGCACCGGTGTGAGCCTAAGGGACATTACCGGGTGCGAGGTGAACGAGTAATCAACTTTTCAGATCGCAGAGGAAGGGAAGGTATGCAGTACATCCTGAGCTATCTGGGTAAACAGTCGCAGCGTACAGAGCGCCGGATTTACAGAGTCAGCGCAGTCCCGGTAGTGTCCGTAACAGGCAGACCCCGGAGTCGCGTTATCGGCTAAAAAATTACGCCAGTGCGTCATCGTTTGAAGAAGTCTGCACCATTCGAATACCTGGCTTCTTCTCCCTTATCACCAACGGAGAAAAAACGATGACCACACCAACCAGCCTGCTTAACGATAAGTTTGTCGATATGGCATTCATTACACAGCTCACCGGCTTAACCGACAAATGGTTCTACAAATTGATTTCATTGGGTGAATTCCCAAAACCCATTAAGCTTGGGCGTAGCTCCCGCTGGCTTGAAAGCGAAGTGGAAGCCTGGCTACAGCAGCGTATCACCGACTCCAGAGGCTGACCTCATGTACGCTACGACAATTCCTCCACGCTGGATATGTGACAAATGCAGACACCAGTTCTGCGGTGTGACGCCCTGTCCGTTCTGTTACCGGATGGCCCTGTCCACCGCTACGGCATTTCGCTGAAACCTTTTGCCTGATTTAACCCACGTCTTATTCCCATGCCCCTGACCTCATTTCATTTAATTCCGGATACCGCATGCACGTCTGCCCTCCACGGGAAGAATGACGCCTGCGCGTCGTCCGGCAAAGGACCATTATTATGACGATTCACAATATGCAATTTCGCATCATTCGTACCGCCCTGAACCACATGGGCAAAGTTATTCATACCAGAGATTTAACACCTCGCTCACGGGAACGCTGGTATTGCTGCTCCTGCAACAATCCTTTGAGACTACGCTGGACGCATGACAGCGGCGGTTATTTTGAACATGACCTGGAAGAAGCTGAAGAACTTAAGTTAAGACAGTGCGAGTATCAGGCCATTCCCCAAGAGAAACCAGTATCAGCTTTTGAGCAGGCAGTTAATGCACTGATGGAACGTGATGACACACCATCTACAGGTCCCTCAAAAAAGGATTATTTCCGCGTGCTCTGCCAGCGTGAATATTATGGTCTCCGGTGCTGTCCGGAATGCAGGCAGCATATCTACAGTACGGAAATGAAACTCTTTGATATTCTCACTGTTCCTGAAAAATTTGCGAAATGACAATGTTGAATCGCCACGGGTTTAACAGACACCTCAGAGTCATTTAAGATGGCTTAAAGAGAGGTGCCCATGAGCGGTAAGCGTTATCCCGAAGAGTTTAAAATTGAAGCAGTCAAACAGGTTGTTGATCGCGGTTATTCTGTTGCCAGCGTTGCAACACGTCTCGATATCACCACCCACAGCCTTTACGCCTGGATAAAGAAGTACGGTCCAGATTCTTCCACTAATAAAGAAGAGTCAGATGCTCAGGCCGAGATCCGCCGTCTCCAGAAAGAGCTGAAGCGGGTTACCGACGAACGGGACATATTAAAAAAAGCCGCGGCGTACTTCGCAAAGCTGTCCGACTGAGGTACGCCTTTATCCGTGACAACACCTGTTGCTGGCCTGTTCGCCTGCTCTGTCGGGTGCTGGATGTTCATCCCAGTGGTTTTTACGCCTGGCTTCAGCAGCCGCATTCACAACGCCATCAGGCAGACCTGAGGCTGACAGGGCAGATTAAACAGTTCTGGCTGGAATCGGGATGCGTCTATGGTTATCGCAAAATCCATTTGGATCTGCGGGACAGCGGGCAACAGTGCGGAGTGAACAGAGTCTGGCGACTGATGAAACGTGTCGGGATAAAGGCTCAGGTCGGATACCGGAGCCCGCGGGCACGTAAAGGCGAGGCCAGTATCGTGTCGCCCAACAGGCTCCAGCGACAGTTCAATCCGGATGCTCCGGATGAGAGTTGGGTAACGGACATAACCTACATCAGGACCCACGAAGGCTGGCTGTATCTTGCCGTGGTTGTTGATCTGTTCTCACGCAAAATTATCGGCTGGTCCATACAATCCCGGATGACAAAGGACATTGTCCTGAACGCACTGCTGATGGCTGTATGGCGGCGTAATCCCCAAAAACAGGTGCTGGTTCATTCGGATCAGGGCAGTCAGTACACAAGCCATGAGTGGCAGTCGTTCCTGAAATCACACGGCCTGGAGGGCAGCATGAGCCGTCGCGGTAACTGCCATGATAATGCGGTTGCAGAAAGCTTTTTCCAGTTGTTGAAACGTGAACGGATAAAGAAAAAAATCTACGGAACGCGGGAAGAAGCCCGCAGCGATATTTTTGATTACATCGAAATGTTTTATAACAGTAAGCGTCGGCATGGTTCTAGCGAACAGATGTCACCGACAGAATATGAAAACCAGTATTATCAACGGCTCGGAAGTGTCTAGATTATCCGTGGCGATTCAGGCAGGGATAACATTAATATTACAAAAAGGGTGTTTTTGATTTTCATATAATAATTCCTTTCAGACAGGTACCGGTTAAGTGTAGCTGAGTCAGACAAAAAAGCCCCCTGACGGGGGGCAAAAATGTAGCAACGTTGTTTCAGGAAAATCTATCAGGGAAAAGGTAACAGCACGGATACTACCGTCGCATTCAGCCTGCATTGATCATGCGGCGGTGCGCTTCGGCCATGGCCTGATGTGGGCCGGATTGCCCGTTATTCATGAATTCATGGGCAACCGCTGCTCTTTCATGCTCATTCATCGCCGCGTAAGACGTTGACGGGACGGTCGTGGATACCGTGTTATTTCCCATCATCTTCTGATGACTTTCCACCATTTTCTGGTGCGCATCCGCCGAGCCGTTCGTCATGGTTTCATGAGCAATAATGGCCTGTTCATGCTGGTCCATACCGGTCATACGAGGAGCAGTCCCCTGGATCCCGACAGGAGCCGCAGCAGACTGCATCTGGTGAGCAGGAGCCTGTGCATTGTTGACGCGATCATGGATATTCACGGTTTCAGTGGCCCAGACCGATGAAATTAAACCAAAGCCCAGCAAAGATGCTAATACGATATTTTTCATGATAACTCTCCATTTCTGAATTAGTGATGTCCGGGGAAGTACAACCGGTGTTTTCAGTTCCATAACTGAAACAAGTTCGGCAGCGTTTATTTCTCCGGAAGAGGGCTGGATATTCATTTCCTGGCGTACTCTGACGCCGGGTATTGATGAAGCAATCCAGCCTTCCTGATAAGTTGCACTAATTATATCGAATGGCTTCTGTTTGCTGCATGACAGGCTAATGACATCTTTGTCATTTACATCTTTATTTTCAGCATTGGGTTTCCGGGATCATTTTCTCCAGTCTGGGCACGGATAAGATAAAACGCGTGGAGCGTACGTCTGATTCCACCTGCACTCTTCCGTGATGTGCTTCCACGATTGACTTCACAATCGCAAGGCCGATGCCGCTGCCTTCTCCTTTTCGTTGTCTGGATGGATCCACCCGATAAAAACGGTCAAACAGCCTTGATAAATGTTCTTCAGGGATCGGTTTCCCTGGATTTTCAATCACAAGGTCAAAAAAGCTCTCCTGCTTTCTTATTGAGACGGTGATGGCCTGTCCCTCCGGGGTATAACGCAGGGCATTGGATAACAGATTATTGATCGCTCTTCTGAACATTTGTGGATCTCCCTCAACCAGGCAGGGCATCCCGTTAAATTTGAGCGTGATATTGCGTTCTTCGGCCCAGGCTTCGAAAAACTCGAAGACTTTCATGACTTCTGCTCTGAGGTCAAAACGGACCCTGTCAGGTATAAGCTGGTTATTGTCCGCCTGTGCCAGAAACAGCATGTCGCTGACCATTTTGGTCATCCGGTTATACTCTTCAAGACTGGAGTAGAGGACATCCTCAAGTTCCTTCTGGGTTCGATCCTGACTCAGTGCGATTTCAGTCTGCGTCACCAGATTGGTGATGGGCGTTCTGATCTCATGCGCGATATCGGCAGAGAAATTGGCCTGGCGGGTAAAGACGTCCTCAATCTTTCCAATCATATGATTGAACGAGATAACCAGTTGCTCCAGCTCAATGGGAACGCGTGTCGGTTCCAGCCGCGCATCAAGATTCTCGGAGGTGATGTTTTTAATGGCATTGCTGACATTACGAAGGGGCAGGTGCCCCTGACGGACAGCGATGCGAATGATCAGAACAATCAGCAGGCTTATCACGACGGCGATCGCAATCAGATTTTTTTTCAGCGCATCGAGGTAATGGAGATGGAAATTAATGGAGAGGCCAGTCAGCATGACATAATTCTGCTGTTTGCCCTGAAATATCGCCTGGCCAGAGGAGGCGATAATCCGGTATGTTTCCATCTTCATTTCAGACCCGGTATCCATCGGTCTCGCAGGATCCTCCACCGTCCAGAGAAAGACATCCCGTGCGCGGCTGTGCTCGCTAAAATCTGCGGAATTCACGGCCGGGTGTAGTGCCGCCCCCTGCGCTGAACTAAAGAGCACTTCCCCCCTGGGATTGAGGAGCAAAAGGGCAACGTTGCGGTAGCTGGCAATCGACTCCTTTATTTTGCTTACTTTTTTTTCATCCGGATCCACCGGGGACTGCAGTATACGGTTCAGGGTAGTGCTGATTTGTTGAAGATCGCTGACATCCTGCTCGGCAAAATGATTTTCAACAGAATGCAGCATAAACCAGGTGAAGGCGATAAAAGCCAGTATCGTGGACAGGCTGATAAAAAAGGTCAGCCGCAGGGCGAGTGAGAAAGGGCGCCTGGAAGGTTTGCTATGCATCCGGGGCCTCCAGCATATAGCCCACGCCCCGGACAGTCTGGATCAGCTTTGTCCCGTAATCGTTGTCTATTTTAGCGCGGAGTCGCTTTACGGCGACATCAATCGCGTTAGTGTCGCTGTCAAAATTCATGTCCCAGACCTGAGAGGCAATCAGGGAACGGGGAAGAACCTCGCCCTGATGGCGAATGAAAAATTCCAGCAGGCTGAACTCTTTACTGGTGAGCACAATGCGGTTTCCGGCGCGACTGACTTTTCTGGATACGAGATCCATCGAGAGATCAGCCACCCTAAACTGGCTTTCCGTGATCATCGCGTTTCCCCGCCTCAGAAGGGTTCTCACCCGGGCCAGCAGTTCGGCAAACGCAAAGGGTTTAACCAGATAATCGTCCGCACCCAGTTCCAGTCCTTTGACCCTGTGTTCGATCGTGCCGAGGGCCGTCAGTAGTAAGACCGGCATACCCTTTCCGGCAGTGCGCAGCATGCGGATGATATCCCAGCCGTTCACATCAGGCAGCATGATGTCCAGAATGACTAAATCATACTCGGCTGTCATGGCGAGATGATATCCGGTAAGACCATTATCAGCGTGATCCACTACGAACCCTGCCTCTGTAAGCCCTTTGCTGAGATATTCACCTGTTTTAATTTCGTCTTCGACGATCAATATTTTCATCTTGCTCCCCGTCTGGCTGCTAATGTCATTCTATTGCGCACACGATCGTAATCAACGAATTACCGTAAAAATGACAACATTGTCATTATTCTGTCACCCGACAAACAGAGTGCATTCTGTAAAGTAACCCTGGTAATACTCTGAACTTCATTTGAACCATTTACCAGGTCTGCCTGGACGAGAAGCAATATGTTCAAATTAAAACTACTCAGCATCAGCACAATCTTCATTCTGGCTGGTTGTGTCTCTCTGGCGCCTGAATATCAGCGTCCGGCAGCACCGGTACCCCAGCAGTTTTCACTGTCCCGTAACAGCCTGACGCCAGCGGTGAATGGCTATCAGGATACGGGCTGGCGTAACTTTTTTGTCGATCCCCAGGTCACCCGGCTGATTACTGAAGCCCTGACTAATAACCGTGATTTGAGAATGGCTGCACTGAAGGTTGAAGAGGCCCGGGCCCAGTTCAACGTCACGGATGCAGATCGTTATCCCCAGCTGAATGCCTCATCCGGGATCACATACAGCGGTGGTCTGAAAGGTGACAAGCCGACCACACAGGAGTACGACGCAGGTCTGGAGTTCAGTTATGAGCTCGATTTTTTCGGCAAACTTAAGAACATGAGTGATGCTGATCGCCAGAACTACTTTGCCAGCGAAGAAGCCCGTCGGGCCGTACACATCCTGCTGGTATCCAACGTTTCACAAAGCTATTTCAGCCAGCAACTGGCGTACGAACAACTTCGTATTGCGCGGGAAACGCTGAAAAATTATCAACAGTCCTATGCTTTCGTTGAGCAGCAGCTCGTGACCGGGAGTACGAACGTTCTGGCACTTGAACAGGCGCGAGGACAAATCGAAAGTACCCGCGCCGAAATAGCCAAACGAGAAGGCGATCTGGCTCAGGCAAACAATGCCCTGCAACTGGTGCTGGGAACGTACCGCGCACTTCCGTCAGAAAAAGGGATGAAAGGCGGGGAGATAGCCCCAGTAAAATTGCCACCAAATCTGTCTTCACAAATTTTGCTGCAGCGACCGGATATTATGGAAGCGGAATATCAGCTGAAAGCGGCTGATGCCAATATTGGCGCAGCGCGAGCGGCCTTTTTCCCCTCAATTACCCTGACCAGTGGTCTTTCCGCAAGCAGTACGGAGCTGTCCAGCCTGTTTACGTCAGGAAGTGGAATGTGGAATTTTATCCCTAAAATTGAAATTCCTATATTTAATGCTGGCAGGAATAAAGCCAATCTGAAGCTGGCTGAAATTCGCCAGCAACAGTCGGTGGTTAATTACGAACAAAAAATTCAGTCAGCCTTTAAGGATGTTTCCGACACGCTTGCGCTGCGCGACAGCCTTAGCCAGCAACTTGAGTCACAGCAGCGTTATCTTGATTCACTTCAGATAACTCTCCAGCGTGCCAGAGGATTATATTCCAGTGGTGCTGTCAGTTACATTGAAGTGCTGGATGCAGAGCGTTCTCTCTTCGCTACGCAGCAAACCATTCTCGATCTTACCTATTCCCGGCAGGTTAACGAAATTAATCTGTTTACCGCACTGGGTGGCGGTTGGGTAGAGTAAATTTATTTCATTAATCAGGAAATTTAAAATGCGTAATTCACTTAAAGCCGTTTTATTTGGTGCCTTCTCTGTCATGTTTTCTGCCGGTCTTCATGCTGAAACACATCAGCATGGCGATATGAATACTGCCAGTGATGCTTCGGTACAGCAGGTTATCAAGGGCACCGGTGTCGTTAAAGAAATTGATATAAATAGTAAAAAGATCACCATTTCGCACGAAGCAATCCCTGCGGTGGGCTGGCCTGCAATGACCATGCGCTTCACTTTTGTTAATGCAGACGACGCTATCAATGCCCTGAAAACCGGCAACCATGTCGATTTCTCGTTTATTCAGCAGGGTAATATTTCTTTACTTAAAAGCATTAACGTGACGCAGTCCTGATTGGCTGTCCGGAGCGATTACATCCTGTGCGCCTGTACATTCACATAGGTATATGTGTGAGTTAACCGTCAGGCGCATATGCCAGGTGTTTTGATTTTTTAGCGGAAAATTGTATGGCTTCTTTAAAGATAAAATATGCTGCAATAATTATCAGCAGCCTCATAGCAGGGGGGCTGATATCGGTTACTGCCTGGCAGTATGTAAACTCAGCACAAAAGACAGAAAAAACAGAACAAAAGGCACCGGAACGAAAGGTGCTTTTCTGGTATGACCCAATGAAACCGGATACCAAATTTGATAAACCCGGAAAATCGCCCTTTATGGATATGGACCTGGTGCCAAAATATGCTGATGACAGTGGCGATAAAAGCAGTGGCGGGATCCGTATCGACCCAACCCAGGTTCAGAATCTGGGATTAAAAACGCAAAAAGTCACGCGAGGAATGCTGAATTATTCTCAGACAATCCCGGCTAATGTCAGCTATAACGAGTATCAGTTTGTTATTGTGCAGGCGCGTTCTGACGGGTTTGTCGAAAAAGTCTACCCCATGACGATTGGCGATCATGTGAAGAAGGGGACGCCACTTATCGATATTACCATTCCGGACTGGGTGGAAGCACAGAGTGAATTCCTTCTGTTATCCAGCACCGGTGGTACTTCCACGCAAATTAAAGGCGTTCTGGAACGGCTTCGCCTGGCAGGTATGCCGGAAGAGGATATTCAGAGACTGCGTTCTACCCGGAGCATTCAGACCCGTTTTACCATTAAAGCACCTATTGATGGTGTCATTACTGCATTTGACCTGCGCACCGGCATGAATATTTCGAAAGATAAGGTGGTGGCTCAGATTCAGGGAATGGACCCGGTCTGGATCAGCGCTGCAGTGCCAGAATCTATCGCCTATCTGCTGAAAGATACGTCGCAGTTTGAAATTTCGGTACCGGCTTATCCGGATAAAACATTCCATGTCGAAAAATGGAATATTCTTCCCAGCGTGGATCAGACAACCCGTACGCTTCAGGTCCGTCTCCAGGTTTCTAATAAGGATGAGTTTCTCAAGCCGGGCATGAATGCCTATCTGAAACTGAATACCAGAAGCCAGGAGATGCTGCTGATACCAAGCCAGGCCGTTATCGATACCGGCAAAGAACAGCGCGTGATTACTGTTGATGATGAAGGCAAGTTTGTGCCGAAACAGATCCACGTTCTGCATGAGTCACAGCAACAGTCCGGCATCGGCTCCGGCCTGAATGAAGGCGATACCGTGGTGGTCAGTGGCCTGTTCCTCATTGACTCTGAAGCCAATATTACGGGCGCACTGGAACGTATGCGCCACCCTGAAAAAACAGAAAGCAGTATGCCAGCAATGTCTGACCAGCCTGTAAATATGCATTCAGGGCACTGAGGAGACGACGATGATTGAATGGATTATCCGGCGCTCTGTCGCCAACCGTTTCCTGGTCATGATGGGGGCCCTGTTTCTCAGCATCTGGGGCACATGGACGATTATTAACACGCCTGTCGATGCCTTGCCTGACCTGTCAGATGTGCAGGTCATTATCAAAACCAGCTATCCCGGCCAGGCCCCGCAGATTGTAGAAAACCAGGTCACCTATCCACTTACCACCACCATGCTGTCCGTGCCTGGCGCAAAAACCGTGCGTGGTTTTTCACAGTTCGGTGATTCGTATGTGTATGTCATTTTTGAAGACGGCACCGATCTGTACTGGGCCCGTTCCCGCGTGCTGGAGTACCTGAACCAGGTACAGGGAAAACTGCCCGCCGGTGTGAGTTCTGAAATCGGTCCGGACGCCACGGGGGTGGGCTGGATATTTGAATATGCCCTTGTCGATCGCAGCGGAAAACACGACCTTTCAGAACTGCGTTCTCTGCAGGACTGGTTCCTGAAATTTGAGCTGAAAACCATCCCGAACGTGGCTGAGGTCGCTTCGGTTGGCGGCGTGGTGAAACAGTACCAGATTCAGGTCAATCCGGTAAAACTGTCTCAGTATGGTATCAGCCTGCCCGAAGTGAAACAGGCCCTTGAATCGTCTAACCAGGAGGCCGGTGGCTCATCCGTTGAAATGGCCGAAGCTGAGTATATGGTCCGTGCCAGCGGTTATCTTCAGAGCATTGATGATTTTAATAACATCGTCCTGAAAACAGGCGAGAACGGCGTGCCGGTTTATCTGCGGGATGTTGCCCGCGTGCAGACCGGGCCTGAAATGCGGCGTGGTATTGCCGAGCTGAACGGCCAGGGCGAAGTCGCTGGCGGCGTGGTGATCCTGCGGTCGGGTAAAAATGCACGCGACGTTATCACGGCAGTGAGGGATAAACTTGAGACGCTGAAGGCCAGCCTGCCGGAAGGCGTTGAAATCGTGACCACCTACGATCGCAGCCAGCTCATCGACCGGGCGATTGATAACCTCAGTTCCAAACTTCTGGAAGAGTTTATCGTGGTGGCCATCGTCTGTGCCCTGTTCCTGTGGCACGTACGTTCTGCCCTGGTGGCGATTATCTCTCTGCCGCTTGGTCTGTGTATCGCCTTTATCGTCATGCACTTCCAGGGACTGAACGCCAATATCATGTCGCTGGGAGGGATAGCGATTGCCGTCGGTGCGATGGTGGATGCCGCCATTGTGATGATTGAGAATGCGCATAAGCGGCTTGAGGAGTGGGATCATCAGCATCCTGGTGAGCAGATTGACAACGCCACCCGCTGGAAGGTGATTACCGATGCCTCCGTTGAAGTGGGACCCGCACTGTTTATCAGCCTGCTGATCATCACCCTGTCCTTTATTCCTATCTTTACCCTGGAAGGTCAGGAAGGACGTCTGTTTGGCCCGCTGGCATTCACGAAAACGTACTCCATGGCGGGCGCGGCCGCGCTGGCCATCATCGTCATTCCGATTCTGATGGGATTCTGGATCCGGGGGAAAATTCCTGCAGAGACCAGTAACCCCCTGAACCGGGTACTGATCAAAGCGTATCATCCATTGCTGTTGCGGGTTCTCCACTGGCCAAAAACAACCCTGCTGGTTGCGGCCTTGTCCATTTTCACCGTTATCTGGCCGCTGAGCCAGGTGGGCGGTGAGTTTCTGCCGAAGATTAACGAGGGCGACCTGTTGTATATGCCGTCGACCCTGCCGGGTGTCTCTCCGGCTGAAGCTGCAGCGCTCCTGCAGACGACGGACAAGTTAATCAAAAGCGTTCCTGAAGTGGCCTCTGTATTTGGCAAGACCGGTAAAGCAGAGACCGCCACGGATTCCGCACCGCTCGAAATGGTTGAAACCACGATCCAGCTCAAACCTGAGGATCAGTGGCGTCCAGGCATGACGATTGACAAGATTATTGAAGAACTCGACAGGACCGTCCGTTTACCGGGGCTGGCAAACCTCTGGGTGCCGCCAATCCGTAACCGTATTGATATGCTCTCAACCGGGATCAAAAGCCCGATAGGTATCAAGGTGTCCGGAACGGTTCTGTCCGATATCGATGCAACGGCGCAGAGTATCGAAGCGGTCGCCAAAACCGTACCCGGCGTAGTGTCTGCTCTCGCAGAGCGACTGGAAGGCGGGCGCTACATTGATGTGGATATCAACCGGGAAAAAGCCTCCCGCTACGGAATGACGGTGGGCGATGTGCAGCTGTTCATCTCATCAGCCATCGGTGGGGCTATGGTGGGTGAGACGGTTGAAGGCGTGGCCCGGTACCCGATTAATATCCGCTATCCGCAGGATTACCGGAACAGCCCGCAGGCCCTGAAACAGATGCCGATCCTGACCCCGATGAAGCAGCAGATCACGCTGGGCGATGTTGCGGATATTAAGGTCGTTTCCGGGCCGACTATGCTGAAAACGGAAAATGCCCGTCCAGCCAGCTGGATTTACATTGACGCGCGCGGCAGGGATATGGTGTCGGTGGTTAATGACATTAAAACGGCGATCAGTCAGAAAGTGAAACTGAGACCGGGTACCAGCGTGTCATTCTCCGGACAGTTTGAACTGCTTGAGCATGCCAACAAGAAACTGAAGCTGATGGTGCCGATGACGGTGATGATCATCTTCATCCTGTTGTATCTGGCATTCCGCCGGGTTGATGAAGCCCTGCTGATCCTGATGAGCCTGCCGTTCGCCCTGGTTGGCGGGATATGGTTCCTGTACTGGCAGGGCTTCCATATGTCTGTCGCAACCGGAACGGGGTTTATCGCTCTGGCCGGGGTGGCAGCAGAGTTTGGCGTGGTCATGCTGATGTATCTGCGTCATGCCATTGAAGCGCACCCGGAATTGTCCCGTAAAGAGACGTTCACACCGGAAGGCCTTGATGAAGCCCTCTATCATGGTGCCGTACTGCGTGTCCGGCCGAAAGCCATGACCGTGGCGGTGATCATTGCGGGTCTGCTGCCAATACTCTGGGGAACCGGTGCAGGTTCAGAAGTCATGAGCCGTATCGCGGCACCCATGATTGGTGGGATGATCACGGCTCCGCTGCTGTCCCTGTTCATTATTCCTGCCGCCTACAAATTAATCTGGCTGCGTAGACATAAAAAAAGCGTGTCCTGAACCTGAAAGGGCACCCCCTGTGGGTGTCCTTCTTTACTGATTCACCCTGACGTCAGGGTTTAAATCGATAATATACAGAGGTGAGTATGAAAAAAGTGGTTCTGATGGCGCTGGCTCTCGGCCTTTCACTGCCCGCGATGGCGAGTGAAAAAGTGATTGATATGTACAAATCTGAAAACTGTGGCTGTTGTTCCCTGTGGGGCAAGGCGATGGAAAAAGACGGGTTTGAAGTACGAACTCACGTCATGAATGATCAGGCGCTGTCAGCCCTGAAAGAAAAGCATGCTATTCCTGCAGGACTGCGAAGTTGTCATACCGCGGTTGCCGGTAATTTGATCATTGAAGGCCATGTGCCTGCGACAACGATACATAAGGCAATGCAGTCTGGTTCAGGTATATACGGTCTCGCCACCCCCGGTATGCCAGCAGGAAGTCCTGGAATGGAGATGGGAGCCCGAAAAGAGGCTTACGATGTTATCGCATTCTCACCGGATGGAAGTAAAAAAGTCTTCCAGCGAATCGAATAGTCAGCGGAACGGCTGATAACGGGACGCCGGCAGCAGGCACTCTTATGCCGGCGGCATTCGTGGTAATCGCATCCATGACATACCCTGAAGACAGAAGATGCTTCGGTATGCATAAGGAGAGTTACTGTGAAAAATGACAATGCAGTGCAACACAACAACCAGACTGCTTCTGAGCAGACATTATCCCCGGACGAGGGCCACGTATTGCATAAGGTGAGAGATCCCGTGTGCGGGATGGACATCCTGCCCGACAGGGCGCACAGCAGCATTCGATACCAGGACCATCAACTTTATTTCTGCTCCGCCAGCTGTGAGAGTAAATTTAAAGCCCATCCCGATCGTTATCTTACCGAAGATGCCAGTGAACATTCCCATCACCATCACCATCACCACGATCATCACGAAGTCAGCCCTGATCAGATAAAACAGCCTCACCACCAGGCGGAGAAAGAGAATTCTGAAGGTGTGTGGACATGTCCGATGCACCCGGAGATACGCCGCAGTGGTCCCGGAAGCTGTCCTGTCTGTGGAATGGCACTGGAGCCGCTCGTAGCTACGGCATCCACGGGGCCAAGTGATGAACTTCGCGACATGACAAGACGCTTCTGGCTGGGGTTGTTGCTGGCGTTTCCGGTTCTGGTACTCGAAATGGGATCTCATCTGTTTCCCGCCTTGAGGAATACAGTACCGCCACAGCACAACACATGGCTGCAGCTGCTTCTGGCCTCTCCTGTCGTGTTGTGGTGTGGCTGGCCATTCTTCGCCCGGGCCGGAATGTCGTTACGTAACCGCTCCCTGAATATGTTTACCCTTGTTGCAATGGGCACCGGCGTAGCCTGGGTGTACAGCGTCATTGCAACCGTCTTCCCCTCCTGGTTTCCTGCATCGTTCAGAAACATGGATGGCCTGGTGGCCGTTTATTTTGAAGCCGCAGCAGTTATTACGGTGCTTGTTCTGCTGGGACAGGTTCTTGAGCTGCGGGCACGGGAACAAACCTCAGGTGCCATTACTGCACTACTGAATCTTGCCCCCAAAACCGCCAGGCGGCTGGATCATGACGGTCATGAAACGGATATTAATGCGGAAGATGTTCTGCCTGGCGATAAGCTCCGCATCAGACCAGGAGAGAGTATTCCGGTCGACGGTATTGTGATCGAAGGCAAAACAACCGTTGATGAATCGATGGTGACCGGGGAATCTATGCCGGTTACCAAAACGGAGGGTGACCCTGTCATCGGGGGGACCATTAATCAGACAGGGAGTCTCATCATCCGTGCAGAGAAAGTCGGTGATGAAACAATGCTCTCACGAATTGTTCAGATGGTCGCTGATGCACAGCGTTCGCGTGCCCCCATCCAGAGAATGGCTGACAGCGTTTCAGGCTGGTTTGTTCCTCTGGTGATACTTATCGCGGTTGTTGCTTTCGTGATCTGGTCTGTCTGGGGGCCCGAGCCCAGGATGGCGCACGGTCTCATTGCGGCTGTGTCGGTCCTGATTATTGCCTGTCCCTGCGCGCTGGGGCTGGCCACGCCGATGTCGATAATGGTGGGGGTGGGCAAAGGAGCCCAGGCCGGGGTGTTAATCAGGAATGCCGAAGCCCTTGAGCGTCTTGAAAAAGTGGACACGCTGGTTGTCGACAAAACAGGCACGCTCACGGAAGGTTCGCCTACGGTGACAGGGATTATCAGTCTCAATCCGGGTGGGGAAACATCTCTTTTGCGTGTAACAGCCGCAGTGGAAAAAGGCTCGCAGCATCCGCTGGGTATGGCAGTAGTTAAAGCAGCACAGGAAAAGGGGATCGCAATACCCGCAGTCACTCATTTCGATGCACCGTCGGGTAAAGGTGTCTCAGGCGATGTCGAAGGTCAACGGGTTGTTATTGGTAATGAACTGGCTATGCAGGAAAACAGTATCGTTATTGATAATCAAAAGGCCGTTGCGGATACGTTGCGGATGGAAGGCGCTACCGTTATCTATGTGGCCACAGACGGGGACCTTGCAGGCCTGATAGCTATCTCGGATCCCGTG
The DNA here is from genome assembly GCF_014596845.2 of Citrobacter sp. C5_2. Classification (NCBI taxonomy): domain Bacteria; kingdom Pseudomonadati; phylum Pseudomonadota; class Gammaproteobacteria; order Enterobacterales; family Enterobacteriaceae; genus Citrobacter; species Citrobacter sp. C5_2. The sequence goes on from NZ_CP115032.1 coordinate 830,571, forward strand.
AAAACAACCACGCCGGATGCGCTTAAAGCTTTGCGTCAGGCGGGGATCCGCATTGTTATGCTCACCGGGGATAACCAGCTTACTGCTGAAGCAGTCGCACGGAAACTGGGAATAGATGAGGTTGAAGCCGGAATTCTGCCGGATGGCAAAAAAGCAGTGATAACCCGACTGAAAGAGTCTGGCCATGTGGTTGCGATGGCCGGAGACGGTGTGAATGATGCCCCGGCGCTGGCAGCGGCTGACGTGGGTATAGCCATGGGAACGGGTACAGATGTGGCAATTGAAAGTGCCGGAGTCACCCTTCTCAAAGGCGACTTGATGATACTGAACAGGGCCCGTCATCTGTCAGAGATCACCATGAAAAATATCCGTCAGAATCTGTTTTTTGCATTTATCTACAACGCACTTGGCGTGCCTGTGGCTGCAGGTCTGCTTTATCCTGTGTATGGAATACTGCTGTCGCCAGTTATTGCGGCGGCGGCCATGGCTCTTTCCTCCGTCAGCGTCATTGTGAATGCGTTGCGTCTGAAAAGTGTCAGGCTCGGGAAATAACACTGAGTGAAGGGTCAGTTACGAACAGAAGGAGTCCAGTATGAAAAGTACCACCTATGCGCTTATTGCTGTCGCCGCGATCGCGGCATTTGCCCTCCTGCGCGAACACTGGTCACATGTGGCAGGTTACTGGCCATATCTGTTATTGCTGGTCTGCCCGCTAATGCATCTTTTCCACGGCCACGGAGGGCATGGAGATCATCAACATCACGGAAGTGAAAACGATAAAAAAAATTAATCCGGCAGACGGGGCCGCGTCGCGGTCCCGTTATCAGTCCAGGTATCGTTCGTAGTCTCTGGCATGCGCAAAGGCATGCTGTTCGAGTTTGTTATCAGCGGGTGCCGCTGCCCGGAACGCCAGAGAGTTAACAGGGTTGTTATTGATGACCAGCTCGTAATGCAGATGAGGACCGGATGAACGTCCGCTGTTACCGGATAACGCAATAGCACCTCCCCGTGTAACCCTGGCCCCTTTAGTAACGAGTATTTTATTGAGGTGGAGATAGCGAGTTTTAACACCGGCTTTTCCCGTTACTTCAACAAAATATCCCATGGTACTGTTGTATTCGGCCCGGGTGATTTTTCCGTCGATGACGCTGACTATTTTCGTGTTCATGGGCATGGAATAATCAATGCCATTATGGGGACTCACTTTTCCCGATACCGGGTTAAGTCTTGCAGGATTGAAAGGCGAACTGAGTCTTGCTGTGGCCGGTAACGGATAATCGAGACTGCCTTTCCCGGAAGTATCGGAAAGGTTATAGAACTTTTTATCTGATATACGATACGCCGTGTAATTAAATGAACCGGACGTAAATTTATAGGCCACGACACGTGATTTTCCCGCTTTCTTTTGCAGTACGAGTTTTAATGATTCATTTTTTTTCAAATGCCGCAGATTAAACCGGGAAGGCAAGGAGCGCTGAAGAGTAGCGATCTCGTTCGATTCCAGCCCCGAGCGGGTGGCTGAAAGGTAGGCATTTTCTTTTACGACATCGGTAGAATACATTTACTGGAATTCGCCGTTAGCATGAACACTGCGGCGTATGCTAGGGGTTTTCAGGAGGCGTGTCATCTGTCAGTTAATCGGGAGCACCGTTGATGGTCGTCATTTTTGTAACATATCTTGTTTCCCGTTTGCTCCTGAAGCTCTGGGAACTGTATGACCAGCCCGACGGTGATGATTAACGGGACTGAAACAGGTTACGGCAGAGCAATATGGGGCTCATGTCCTGCTACGTAACCCGTCAGTAAAGCCCTGCTGCGCACCTGACGCTAAGCACTAACCCGCCTGCAGTTACCTGGTCGAATACAGCCCGCGAAGCTTTCTTGCCTGCGTCTGATGTGCTTCCGCACCGGCATTATTGACCTGCTCATGCACGAGAGCGGCTTTTTCTCCGGCATTCAGTTCGTTAAAAGAAGAAGACGAGGTCTTTGAATTTGCATCACTGCCGGACAGCATTTTTTTATGTTCCTCAATCATTTTCTGATGCGCATAGGACGCGCTGTTGTTCATAAATGAATGAGCAACAATGGCCCTTTCATGTTCATTCATTTCAGAGAATGAGGGCGTGTTGTTTTTATTAACCCTGTCCGGTAAGTTTTCATGCGTCGAGGAATTCACATGACTGACGGCTGAGGCATTATTAACAAATCGATGTGCTTCATGGGCAATATCACTGGACTGAGCAAAAGCTGCCCCACAAAATAAAGCTGTAAACGCAGTGGTCGTGATTAATATATTCATGTGTAATTACCTTCTGAGGTACATAAAAGATGTCCTTATGATCATATATAAAAATAATCAACCTGTGGGGAAGATGACGTAAATGTAATACAGCTATGTACATTACACGATTGTAATGAATTTGTTTCTTAAGGTGTGCTAGATTCATTTCATTGTAAGTGGATGAACCAGTAATTTAATTTAAATCGGTTCTCGAATTCTGTCAGTAACCATACTTTAAATAAGGGAATGCGCATGCTGTTGAAAACTTCTCGACGAACTTTCCTGAAGGGGTTAACCCTCTCTGGCGTAGCCGGAAGTCTTGGCGTATGGAGTTTCAATGCGCGTTCCAGTCTGAGCCTGCCAGTTGCCGCATCCCTGCAGGGTACTCAGTTTGACCTGACCATTGGTGAAACGGCCGTCAATATCACGGGCAGTGAGCGTCAGGCCAAAACAATCAATGGAGGCCTGCCGGGGCCCGTTCTTCGCTGGAAAGAAGGTGACACCATTACCCTGAAGGTCAAAAACCGTCTTAATGAACAGACGTCCATTCACTGGCACGGCATTATTCTTCCGGCCAATATGGATGGTGTTCCGGGGCTGAGTTTTATGGGCATAGAGCCTGATGATACCTACGTTTACACCTTTAAGGTTAAGCAGAACGGGACTTACTGGTACCACAGCCATTCCGGTCTGCAGGAACAGGAGGGGGTATACGGTGCCATTATCATCGATGCCAGGGAGCCAGAACCGTTTGCTTACGATCGTGAGCATGTGGTCATGTTGTCTGACTGGACCGATGAAAATCCTCACAGCCTGCTGAAAAAATTAAAAAAACAGTCGGATTACTACAATTTCAATAAACCAACCGTTGGCTCTTTTTTCCGCGACGTGAATACCAGGGGGCTGTCAGCCACCATTGCCGATCGGAAAATGTGGGCTGAAATGAAAATGAATCCGACTGACCTCGCGGATGTCAGTGGCTACACCTACACCTATCTCATGAACGGGCAGGCCCCGCTGAAAAACTGGACCGGACTGTTCCGTCCCGGTGAAAAGATACGCTTACGGTTTATCAACGGCTCGGCAATGACCTATTTCGATATCCGTATCCCCGGGCTGAAAATGACGGTCGTGGCTGCAGATGGCCAGTATGTAAACCCGGTTACCGTTGACGAATTCAGGATTGCCGTTGCCGAAACCTATGATGTCATTGTGGAGCCTCAGGGTGAGGCCTATACCATCTTCGCACAATCCATGGACAGGACCGGTTACGCTCGAGGGACACTGGCCACGAGAGAGGGGTTAAGTGCTGCCGTTCCCCCCCTCGATCCCCGTCCTCTGTTGACCATGGAAGATATGGGTATGGGGGGAATGGGACATGATATGGCAGGAATGGACCACAGCCAGATGGGAGGCATGGATAACAGCGGAGAGATGATGTCTATGGACGGTGCTGACCTTCCGGATAGCGGGACATCCTCCGCGCCCATGGATCACAGCAGCATGGCCGGTATGGATCATTCCCGGATGGCCGGAATGCCGGGTATGCAAAGTCATCCTGCGTCAGAAACGGATAACCCACTGGTTGATATGCAGGCGATGAGCGTCTCTCCGAAATTAAATGATCCGGGTATTGGTCTTCGAAATAACGGAAGAAAGGTTCTCACGTACGCGGATTTGAAAAGCCGCTTTGAGGATCCTGACGGACGTGAACCTGGCCGTACCATAGAACTGCATTTAACCGGCCACATGGAAAAGTTTGCCTGGTCATTTAACGGAATCAAGTTTTCAGATGCCGCACCGGTGCTGCTGAAATACGGTGAGCGGCTCAGGATCACGCTGATCAACGATACCATGATGACTCACCCCATTCACCTGCATGGTATGTGGAGCGATCTGGAAGATGAAAACGGTAATTTCATGGTTCGTAAACACACAATAGATGTTCCCCCTGGTACAAAACGCAGTTACAGAGTGACAGCAGATGCGCTTGGCCGCTGGGCGTATCACTGCCATTTGCTCTATCACATGGAAATGGGAATGTTTCGTGAAGTCCGGGTGGAGGAATGATGCGAATGAAGAGAAATTTGAAGGCCATACCTGTTCTGGTCGCCGGTTTGTTTACCTCACAGCTTTCTATTGCGGCGGGCTCCGTCTCTGCAGATCCCCACGCCGGGCACGACATGTCTGCCATGCAGATGCCAGCAGATGAGAATTTCACTGAGATGACGTCAATGGAGCCCATTGTAACTGAGAGCAGAACGCCAATTCCGCCTGTTACCGATGCCGACCGGAAGGCTGCATTCGGCAATTTACAGGGGCATGCGATTCACGACAGTGCGATTAATTATCTGGTTCTGCTGGATCAACTGGAATGGCAACGGTCGGATAACACCAACAATTTCAGCTGGAGTGTTAACAGCTGGATTGGAGGCGACACAGATCGGATTTGGCTAAAGAGTGAAGGTGAACGAAGCAATGGGGAAACGGAGGCGGCTGAAGCGCAGTTACTCTGGGGACATGCGGTTGGCCCATGGTGGGATTTGGTTGCGGGTGTCAGGCAGGATTTCAGACCTGCTTCTGCCCGGACCTGGGCTGCTGTCGGTTTTCAGGGGCTGGCACTCTATAATTTTGAGTCTGAAATTACGGGTTTTGTCAGTAATGGCGGAAAAGCAGCCCTTCGTCTGGGAGGAGAATACGACGTTTTACTGACTAACCGGCTCATACTCCAGCCATCCTATGAGGTGAATTTCTACAGTCAGGATGATGAATCGCGGGGTCGCGGCAGGGGACTGACTGACACAGAGCTGGGGCTCCGGCTGCGCTATGAAATACGCCGTGAGTTTGCACCCTATATAGGCGTTTCCTGGAATCAACTTTACGGGAAAACATCCGATATGGCGAAAAGAGAAGGTGAGAAAGACCATCAGGTAGTATTCCTGGCGGGAGCCAGAATCTGGTTTTAACGCACTGATATAAAACACTCAACTAAACAGGTAAATAAAATGTCGATTTTAAATAAAGCCATTCTTACAGGTGGCCTCGTTATGGGCGTTGCTTTCTCTGCTATGGCCCATCCGGAATTAAAAAGCTCTGTGCCACAGGCTGATTCAGCCGTAGCGGCCCCGGAAAAGATTCAGCTTAATTTCTCGGAAAATCTGACCGTGAAATTCTCAGGTGCAAAATTAACAATGACGGGTATGAAAGGCATGTCATCACATTCTCCGATGCCGGTCGCGGCAAAAGTGGCGCCAGGCGCTGACCCTAAATCGATGGTCATTATTCCGCGAGAGCCTTTACCCGCTGGCACTTATCGTGTTGACTGGCGCGCGGTTTCTTCAGATACGCACCCTATTACCGGTAATTACACCTTTACAGTGAAGTAATATTATGAACGACCTGATTATGATTGTTATTCGTTTTCTTCTTTATCTGGATTTGATGGTAATATTTGGATTGCCATTTTTTCAGATATATGGAATAAGTGGTGTCAGACATGAAACCTATAACCTGACTAATTTCAGGTCGTTTATAACCTTTGCTGTTGTTACAGGCATCATTCTTACTGGCATTAATATGCTCCTGGTATCTAATGCCATGAGTGGAGTAACTGACCTCAGAGAATTATCCATCCATGTTATCGAGATGGTGATAGAAGAAACTGATGTGGGTATTAGCTGGATTGTCAGGCTCTGTGCCCTGTTTACCACACTCGGTGCTTTGTTCCTTTACACTAATAAGAGAGTATTGTCCTGCCTGCTGATGACGATGAGTGGGGGCGTGGCGCTGGCCACACTTGCCTGGGGAGGACACGCCGTTATGCATGACGGTCTGCATTACTATCTCCATTTACTGAGCGATCTGACCCATCTCGGCGCTGCAGGTGCCTGGACAGGTGCTCTGGTTGCATTTGCTATCCTGCTGATGCGCAGAAACGAGCATAATGCACAGAGCGTCATTGTGATATCTGACTCCCTGGCAAAATTTGCCACGGCAGGAACGGTGATTGTTGTAGCCCTGATCCTGAGTGCGCTGGTCAACTATCTGTATATTGCTGAGGGTAACTTAACTCCCTTATTCAACAGTTCCTGGGGGAGGATATTGCTTGCCAAGACGGCTCTGTTTGTTCTGATGCTTCTTCTGGCTGCAGCAAACCGGTTTCACCTGGGGCCACGGCTTGAAGTTATGGTCAGGGAAGGGAATTATGATCGCAGCGTTGCCCTGATGCGAAACAGCATCCTGACAGAATTCGTTGTTGCGATTATCATTCTGGGCGCCGTAGCGTGGCTCGGAATGCTTGCTCCGTCTCAGGTCAGCTAGGGGACAGCCAAAGCTCATGCGTGAGATTTTTACTTTCATATCAGCGAGTTGACCATGCAGCGTATTTTAATCGTTGAAGACGAACAAAAAACAGGTCGTTACCTGCAGCAGGGACTGGTTGAGGAAGGCTATCAGGCCGATCTCTTTAATAATGGCCGCGATGGTCTCGGGGCCGCGTCGAAGGGACAGTATGATTTGATAATACTGGACGTGATGCTGCCTTTCCTCGACGGGTGGCAAATCATCAGCGCACTGAGGGAGTCCGGGCACGAAGAACCGGTCCTGTTTTTAACCGCAAAGGACAACGTGCGGGACAAAGTGAAAGGACTGGAGCTTGGCGCAGATGACTACCTGATTAAGCCCTTTGATTTTACGGAGCTGGTTGCACGTGTAAGAACCCTACTGCGCCGGGCACGCTCGCAGGCCGCAACAGTCTGCACCATCGCCGATATGACCGTTGATATGGTGCGCCGGACCGTGATCCGTTCGGGGAAGAAGATCCATCTCACCGGTAAAGAATACGTTCTGCTTGAGTTGCTGCTGCAACGCACCGGAGAAGTGTTACCCAGGAGTCTTATCTCGTCCCTGGTCTGGAACATGAATTTTGACAGTGATACGAATGTGATTGATGTCGCCGTGAGACGTCTGAGAAGTAAAATTGATGATGACTTTGAGCCAAAACTGATCCATACCGTTCGCGGTGCCGGATATGTCCTGGAGATCAGAGAAGAGTGAGGTTCAAAATTTCCCTGACCACACGCCTGAGCCTGATTTTTTCTGCGGTGATGCTTACGGTATGGTGGTTATCAAGTTTTATCCTGATTAGCACCCTTAATGGCTATTTCGATAATCAGGACCGCGATTTTCTGACAGGTAAACTTCAGCTCACCGAAGAGTTTCTTAAAACAGAGACGTTCCGGAACAAAACGGATATTAAGTCATTATCAGAAAAAATAAACGATGCGATGGTAGGGCACAATGGTTTATTCATTTCTATAAAAAACATGGAAAATGAAAAAATTGTTGAACTCTATGCCAAAAATTCTGTTGTTCCAGCGGTCCTGCTTAATAAGTCGGGTGATATTCTCGACTATATGATCCAGACGGAAGAAAATAACACCGTGTACCGCAGTATCTCGCGGCGGGTTGCCGTGACGCCGGAACAGGGTAAAAGCAAACATGTCATCATTACGGTTGCCACGGATACTGGGTATCACACCCTGTTTATGGACAAACTCAGTACCTGGCTGTTCTGGTTCAATATCGGTCTGGTCTTTATTTCTGTTTTTCTGGGCTGGCTGACCACACGTATTGGTCTGAAACCGTTACGGGAAATGACCAGTCTGGCTTCCTCCATGACTGTACACAGCCTGGATCAGCGTCTAAATCCCGATCTGGCTCCGCCGGAAATCTCTGAGACCATGCAGGAGTTCAATAATATGTTTGATCGCCTGGAGGGGGCATTCCGGAAACTGTCAGATTTCTCGTCTGACATCGCGCATGAGCTGCGCACACCAGTCAGTAATCTGATGATGCAGACGCAGTTTGCACTGGCTAAGGAAAGGGATGTTTCGCATTACCGCGAAATTTTATTCGCTAACCTGGAAGAACTGAAAAGGTTGTCACGAATGACCAGTGACATGCTTTTTCTGGCACGTTCAGAGCATGGTCTGCTGCGGCTGGATAAACATGATGTGGATCTGGCAGCCGAACTGAATGAATTACGTGAGTTGTTCGAGCCCCTGGCAGACGAAACAGGAAAGACAATCACGGTTGAAGGAGAGGGCGTTGTTGCCGGAGACAGCGATATGCTCCGACGTGCTTTCAGTAACCTGCTTTCCAATGCAATCAAGTATTCTCCCGATAACACCTGTACAGCGATACACCTTGAGCGTGACAGTGACTGTGTGAACGTGATGATTACGAATACGATATCCGGCCAGGTTCCCGCTAATCTGGAACGTTTGTTTGACCGGTTCTATCGCGCAGACTCATCAAGGTTCTACAACACGGAAGGCGCGGGGCTGGGATTATCAATTACAAGGTCGATCATTCATGCTCACGGCGGCGAGCTGTCAGCAGAACAGCAGGGGCGGGAAATTGTGTTCAGTGTGCGTCTGTTAATGGATTAATACCGTTATTCAGGAGAAACCCGGAAGGTGACAAAAATGTCATCGTTCAGTCACGCGATAAACAGAGGCGGTTTTTTATAATCAGCCATAAATCAGGACAGCGTGATAATTCAATCGCCCGGTTCCTGGCGTGATGATCAACCAGCCCTGAGATCAAATGCTTTCTCTGTTATAAGCATTGATTGTTCGGGTATGAAAACACCGGAGACCCAACCATGAAAAAGATCCTTGTATCCTTTATTGCCATGATGGCTGTCGCTTCATCTGCCTGGGCTGCAGAGACAATGAACATGCATGACCAGGTAAATAATGCCCAGGCGCCTGCCCATCAGATGCAATCATCCGCTGAAAAAAGTGCAGTTCAGGGGGAGAGCATGAAAATGATGGATATGAGCGGTCACGATCAGGCCGCAATGTCCCATGAAATGATGCAAAACGGCAATTCTGCTGCCCATCAGGACATGGCTGAAATGCATAAAAAAATGATGAAATCCAAGCCAGCAGCTTCTAACGAAACAGCAAAATCATTTTCCGAAATGAACGAGCATGAGAAAGCCGCTGTTATGCATGAGAAGGCGAATAATGGTCAATCTTCCGTTATTCATCAGCAGCAGGCTGAAAAGCATCGCAGCCAGATCACCCAGAATTAACCCGCAGCTCCACTTGTTAGACCCTCATTTGACGCCGAAGTCACTGGCTTACGCTCCCGTCCGGGAGCGTTTTTTTCCCATATATCAAACTTTAACTCTGAAGAGGTGGAAGTATCTGACCAACACTGTCACGTAACGCCAGATAACTACAAAAACACCTTTTTCCTCCTGTAAATTGCAGTTCCTGCAAGAACATCAAGGCATAATGTTGGAACAGCGTGTGATACACACTTAGTATCATGTTTTGTATGTGTTTTTTTTAAAAGTTTACAACTTTAAAGTCTTTTTCAGGTTAAAGGATACAACTTTAATGTCTCTACACAACTGATCGTGGTTGCCATACTGGGGACGTCTCAGAAAACGGAAAATAAAGCACGTTAAGCCCATTGCAGACTCTAGATATTGACGAGTACGTCGGGTTTTCTCTTGTTTGAGTTGCCTCTTGTGGTAAGATAGTAATCAATTACTATCTTACAAGGAGTGCTCGTGGACACCCATCCAAAGCATCTGCCGGCCGATGAACGTCGTGCCGTAACTGTCGAGTCCGTCGTGGCGCTTGCCGGTTCACAAAACCCAAGCGAGATAACCACTGCGGCTATCGCTAAACACATGAACTTGACCCAGGGTGCGCTGTTTCGGCACTTCCCGAACAAGGAAGCCATTTGGCAGGCGGTCATGGAGTGGGTAGCAGAGCGCCTATTAGCCAGAATCGATCGATCCGCACAAGGAATCGAGTCGCCCTTGGCAGCCATGGAGGCGATGTTCATGAGTCATATCGAATTCGTAGCTGAGCACCCAGGCGTGCCAAGAATGATGTTTGGTGAGCTTCAGCGTGCCGAATCGACACCGGCCAAGCGCATGGTGCAAACCTTGATTCAGCGCTACGGCGAACGTTTGCATCGTCTCATCGAGAAAGGCAAGGCCAGCGGCGAGTTGTCTCCCTCGCTTGACAACGAGGCGGCGGCAACGCTGTTCATTGGCACGATCCAGGGCTTGGTCATGCAATCGCTGTTGGCGGGTGATGTGGGACGTATGCACCGCGATGCGCCGCGCGTCTTTGCAATTTATCGGCGTGGCATAAGGAGTGCGCAATGAAAAAGTTACCCTTGCAAGGCCGCACCCTGGCACTGCTTGCCGTCATCATTCCTCTGCTGGTGCTTTTTATTTATGTCGGTCTGCGATCAGGGCCGCTCGCCCCGGTCGCTGTGACGGTGGCAAGCGTGGAATCACAGGCTATCACACCGGCGCTGTTCGGCATCGGCACGGTGGAGGCGCGCTACACCTACAAGATCGGACCGACGTTTGCCGGGCGCGTCAAACGCCTGGAGGTGCATGTAGGCGACCAGGTCAAGGCCGGACAGGTGCTCGGCGAGATGGAGCCGGTCGACCTTGATGATCGGGTGCGCTCACAGGAGTCTGTATTCAAGCGGGCGGAAGCGGCTTTGCGCGAGGCAGAAGCCCGGCAAGCCTACGCGCAAACCCAGGCGCGCCGCTATGAGCAATTGTTTGCGGTGCGCTCGACCAGCGAGGAAATCGTCACCACCAAGCGGCAGGAACTGCAGATCGCCGATGCCGCCCTATCCGCCGCTCGGGAAGATATTGCCCGGGCACGCTCCGACCGCGAAGCACTCGTCGCGCAGCGGAGCAATCTGCGCCTGATCGCGCCGGTCGACGGTGTAGTCGCCGTGCGCGATGCCGATCCCGGCACGACCATCGTCGCGGGCCAGGCCGTGGTGGAAGTGATCGACCCCAAGAGTTTGTGGATCAATGTGCGCTTCGACCAGATCAGCGCATCGGGGCTGGCTGGGGGGCTGCCGGCTCATATCGTCCTGCGTTCGCGTGGTGGCCAGACCTTGAAAGGTCGCGTGCTGCGGGTGGAACCCAAGGCCGACGCGGTAACCGAGGAAACGCTTGCCAAGGTGACATTCGATAACAAACCAGAACCTTTGCCACCAGTGGGTGAACTGGCCGAAGTCACGGTTGACTTGCCGGCGCTCCCGGCCGCTCCACTGATCCCCAACGCTGCCGTCCAGCGTGAAGGCGATAAAGTTGGTGTCTGGCAAATCGTGGATGGTGATCTGCATTTCTCCCCGGTCAAGCTCGGCACTTCCGACCTCAATGGTTACGTGCAGGTGCGCGAAGGGCTCAAGAATGGGGACCAGGTTGTGACCTATAGCGAAAAGGCACTGACGGCGCGCAGCCGCATCCATGTGGTCGAGCATATCCCGGGAGTTTCACGATGATCAGCCTGGCCGGCCGCGACATTCTCCATGCCTGGGGGAAATTCGTCTTCACCGGCATCGGTCTGGGTCTGCTGATCGGCGTCACCCTAGTCATGGCTGGGGTGTACCGAGGCATGGTGGACGACGGCAAGGCGTTGCTCGACAACAGTGGCGCTGACCTTTGGGTGGTGCAAAAGGATACTCTGGGTCCTTATGCGGAGTCGTCCAGCCTCAACGATGACGTGTATCGCGCCATTCTCGCCATGCCGGGAGTCTCACAGGCAGCGAACGCGACCTACCTGACCATGCAGGTACGCAAGGGCGAGAGTGATGTACGCACCATGGTGGTCGGCATCGCGCCCGGTGCGTTGGGGGCTACACCCGGATGGCCTCCTTATCTCGTCGCTGGACGCCAGATCACGCGCGGTCACTACGAGTCTGTGGCCGACATCGCCACCGGCTTCAAACTGGGAGATCGTCTTGCCATTCGCCGCAATCATTACACCGTCGTGGGGCTGACACGGCGCATGGTGTCGTCCAGCGGCGACCCGATGGTATTCATTCCGCTCAAAGATGCCCAGGAGGCCCAGTTCCTCAAGGACAACGATGCCATCTGGCAAAGCCGGCGTCGCACCGAAGCCAACCCGGTCTTCAATCGACCCGGTGATCCAGGTTTGCTGGATGCCGTGATTGCTTCACAGAGCAGCAACGCGTTCGTCAATGCCGTGCTGGTCACTCTGAAACCTGGTCATGCGCCGGACGAGGTTGCCGAATCCATCCAGCGCTGGAAGCGTTTGACGGTCTACACCCGGGCACAGATGGAAGACATCCTCGTCGGCAAGCTGATCGCCACCTCGGCCAAGCAGATCGGCATGTTCCTTGTGATTCTGGCCATCGTTAGCGCGGCCATCGTTGCCTTCATCATCTATTCGCTGACGATGGACAAAATCCGTGAGATCGCGGTGTTGAAGCTCATCGGCACACGCAACCGAACCATCGCCGCGATGATCATGCAGCAGGCGCTCGCCCTGGGCGTGATTGGCTTCGTGGTCGGCAAGATCACAGCCACCTTTTCAGCACCGGCTTTTCCAAAATATGTCCTGCTCACGCCAATGGATTCTGTCGCCGGTTTTTTTGCCGTGCTCGTGATCTGCGTTCTAGCTAGCCTCGTCGCCATTCGCATAGCACTCAAGGTCGATCCGGCCGAAGCCATTGGAGGTTGAGATGAGTGGCAAAGGGATACACATCGAAAGTTTAAGCAAGCGGTATGGCGATGGTGACACCGCTGTCTTTGCCTTGAGAGACGTGAATATGCATGTTGCGCCTGGTGAAGTGGTGGGACTGATCGGCCCTTCCGGGTCCGGCAAGAGCACGCTGCTCAAGTGTCTGGGTGCGGTGATCGAACCGACCGCCGGTCGCATGACACTGGGCGATGAAGTGATCTACGCCGATGGCTGGAAAGTCCGCGACCTGCGCGCCTTACGGCGTGACAAGATCGGTTTCGTTTTCCAGGCGCCGTACCTGATTCCGTTTCTCGATGTCACCGACAACGTGGCGCTGCTGCCGATGCTTGCAGGCGTCGCGAATGGAGAGTCGCGCGCGAAGGCACTGGAATTGCTCACAGCGCTTGATGTGCAACACCGAGCTCGCGCAATGCCCTCGCAACTCTCCGGTGGCGAGCAGCAACGGGTCGCCATCGCGCGCGGACTGGTCAATCGTCCGCCGGTGATCCTGGCCGATGAACCCACTGCGCCGCTGGATTCCGAGCGCGCCATGGCTGTAATCCGCATCCTCAACGACATGGCCCGGAAGTTCGAGACCGCCATCATCGTCGTCACCCATGACGAAAAGATCATCCCCACATTCAAGCGCATCTACCACATCCGCGACGGCGTGACCCATGAGGAAGCTGGCGAAGGGCGGGAGTTCGAATGAGAGAACGATTGAATTACAGGAGAATTTCATGACCCACCGCAAACACAGCCACGCATTTGGAACTATCACCCTGACCGTTACGGCCTGCCTGCTTTTATGGGGTTTTCAGTTGCCAGCTTGGGCTGGTGACGCTACCCAGGTTGAGCCACTGGCGCTACGCAAGATCATGCAGGAACTCGGGCGCAACATGCAGGCTATTACCGGTGCGATTTCGCAGGAGGAATGGGTTCAGGTCGTTCAGCTCGCCCCAAAAGTTGCTGCACACCCCGAGCCACCGCTTACTGAAAAAATGCGCATCCTTGCTTACCTCGGCGCTGATGCGACCAAGTTCAGAAACTTTGACGCGCAGACTCACGAGGCGGCGCTGGCCATGAAGCTGGCTGCTGTGAGCAGCGACGGCAAGGCGGTGATCCAATCATTCGCCCACGTGCAGGAAAGGGCACTGTTGCAAAGTTAGCGATGAGGCAGCCTTTTGTCTTATTCAAAGGCCTTACATTTCAAAAACTCTGCTTACCAGGCGCATTTCGCCCAGGGGATCACCATAATAAAATGCTGAGGCTTGGCCTTTGCGTAGTGCACGCATCACCTCAATACCTTTGATGGTGGCGTAAGCCGTCTTCATGGATTTAAATCCCAGCGTGGCGCCGATTATCCGTTTCAGTTTGCCATGATCGCATTCAATCACGTTGTTCCGGTACTTAATCTGTCGGTGTTCAACGTCAGACGGGCACCGGCCTTCGCGTTTGAGCAGAGCAAGCGCGCGACCATAGGCGGGCGCTTTATCCGTGTTGATGAATCGCGGGATCTGCCACTTCTTCACGTTGTTGAGGATTTTACCCAGAAACCGGTATGCAGCTTTGCTGTTACGACGGGAGGAGAGATAAAAATCGACAGTGCGGCCCCGGCTGTCGACGGCCCGGTACAGATACGCCCAGCGGCCATTGACCTTCACGTAGGTTTCATCCATGTGCCACGGGCAAAGATCGGAAGGGTTACGCCAGTACCAGCGCAGCCGTTTTTCCATTTCAGGCGCATAACGCTGAACCCAGCGGTAAATCGTGGAGTGATCGACATTCACTCCGCGTTCAGCCAGCATCTCCTGCAGCTCACGGTAACTGATGCCGTATTTGCAGTACCAGCGTACGGCCCACAGAATGATGTCACGCTGAAAATGCCGGCCTTTGAATGGGTTCATGTGCAGCTCCATCAGCAAAAGGGGATGATAAGTTTATCACCACCGACTATTTGCAACAGTGCCGTCTGGACGGAATAACGTACTGCTGGTGATTCATTACCACGGTGATCGTGGTGCCGTCATCGTGCGAACTGACCATCCTGTTATCCGTCTGGGTCAGAAAAACAGAATGCTGGTAGAAACCGTTCTGGTCCGGATTTCCCGTGCAATTGATGGTAAACATTTTCCCACTGGCATCCGTCACGTTGTATTCCGTATTGCCCTGGCCATAGCCCTGCTGCCAGAGTCCAGGAACCGCAGAGGCTGTAAAACTGGTAAACAGTGAACATGCCAGTACAAACCGGCTTAGTGAACCTATTGTCATTTCTGTCTCCTTTATCGTTGTTTTTTATTCGTGGTTCTCAGGGTTTGAGGGTATCAGCAGCCGACCCATCAGTTTTCCGTCATGGGAGTACTCAAAGTATTTTTCCTTCGTATACCGGTCCGTAACCTCGTGGTATTCCAGTTTGATATTGTCGGCAATACAAAGCGCATTCATCAGCGGCTGGACGGTTTTTTCCTGCATATCCACGAGGTAGTAGTAACTACCGCCCTCGCAGCCATCGGGCAACTGGCGGGTACGTAAGACCTGCAGGGTGAGACCGGATGAGAAGCCAACCTGTGACCATTCTTCGCTGACATCATCCTGACGACTGACCGCATCGCTGAAGCGCGGCGGGGTGAGATCCTTGAACTTGCTGATGGCCTTCAGTTCATCACTTCTGTCATCGCAGGCGCTCAGAAACAGAGTGGTGGCAACCAGTGCCAGCAGAGGTAGTGTTTTACGTTTCATTATTTTTTTCCTGAAATCAGACGAACCACTTTGGCAAAGACATAAATCCCCACAAAAATACCCACCGGCACACCGGCGAACGGCGTCAGTGCAACACTGGCAGCACCGGCTGCACCTCCGCCCGTCAACAGTGCAGCAACGGTGGCAAGTGTCAGGGCCGTGAGGCTGTCGGACACCCCGGTTTTGTTCAGAATGATGACGATGGCAACAATGGCGATAATGGCAATTACGGGCATAGGGCTCCTCCCTGTTGCCGGGTTGATAACAACGCTTGCGCTATTCTGGTGGACTGTCGGCCGGAACAAACGTAAGCAGTGACTGCTGGATAAAGCGAAAATGGGGTAAGGTCTGAATAAAGACCGGGTCTTCAACAAGACGACACAGACTGTCGTTACGCCGGAAACTCTCCTGCAGGAGCTGAACCAGATGGATCTCATCCAGGGTGAATACGGCGATATGTCCGTCGTGTTCCGCCACCAGATACCAGGCCTGCTGGTGGATGAGTAACCGGCAGGGAGCCAGCCGCTCACAGCGCTGCCCCTCGGCAATCAGCGTCACCCGCCTGCGCCCGGTAATGGCCTGAATCAGTCTCCAGAAAGACAATGCTCCTGAAGGCGAAGGAACCGGACTAGCTGGTGCTATCACGCAGGGAGACTCATCGCACATCAGCAGTGCGTTCACCAGACGGCGGTCAAGGCCGGGGAAAAGTCCGGCCAGCCCGCTGCGGTGGGCAAAGATAAGCACGTCGGGCACCATCTGCATCTCGCTGCCAGCAGTGCGTAAGCGGCAGTATCCGGACTGATACTCCAAGTCCAGATACATCAGTCGCTCACGAAAATCACGCCGCAGCGTGCGCACTGACACGCCAAACTCAGCGGCCAGTTTGCGCACACTCAACGTTTCACCCGCCACCAGACGGCTGATTATCAGTGACAGCCTGACAGCCAGCCGGTCATGGCGGCGTTCTGCCTGTGTCATGAGAGGTTCTCCAGGAAAGTTAACTGACTGAAAATGATGTGATTACTTTAAACAGGGGGGCGGACAGGGTATGGACAACGCAGAAACTATTTTTTATTTCTGCAAAAGCCAGATGTAACGGGGGTTACAGGCTATTACCGGGAGATTGAGGCACACGAGCACGTAGCAATTCGGACAGGTGGTGTCCGATAATAACAATGTGGCAACATAAAACGTCTACTGCAGTTGTGTGAGCAGTGTTTCAGCCATCACCCACAGCGCACGGTTAAGCTTCACGTCCCCGTCAATGCCACGCACGGCACGAGTATGCGTTCGTTCGCCTTTAACATTACGCCCGCTGAGTCCGCCCTTAATCAGGTTTTCCTGAATCCGCTGATAGGTAGTCCACAGGTCATTGCTCTCATCCTGCCAGCGGCGCGGGGAGAGTATCTGCGATTCAGTAACCGGCTGGTGGTCCTCACCAAAGCGATACGTTAGCGCGGCTTTTGCCAGCGCCTGCTGCGCAGGTGGCGGTAAAAGCAACGACTGCATGACATCCCGCTTTTCTTCCACACGCTCAAAAATCCCCAGCACCTCATAGGCCCCCTCAATAACCTGGCTCACCACGTCCCCCTTGTGTGGCACCCGCACCTCGCCAAACGACTCGCCGCAGACCAGACCGTTCTGGCACACCGCCCTGAACAGGCCCGGCAGCATCTGGTACGAACTGGTGCCATCGTGAGAGTTAAGCAGGATAATTTCCGGCACCTGTTTACCGGTAATTTGCCCCTCCCGACGCAGGCGCAGCATATGCTTCGTATGCTCACGACGACGGGGGTCACGTACCCGTGTCTGACAGGCAAAAAATGGCTGGAAGCATTCCCGCTGCAGGCTGTCGAGCAGGGAGATGGTGGGGATATAGGCATATCGTTCACTGCGGGAGGTATGCTTTTCTTCACCGAACACGCTGGGGGTATGCTGCATCAGTTCTTCATGGGTAAGGGGGCGGTCGCGGCGTATCAGATTAACGCGACCAAAACGGCTGGCTAATTTCATGGGGTTTACCTTTATGGATGACATAAGCGAAAACGCCCTGCTCGTAAGAGCAGGGCGTCAGGGAAAATAGTGATGTGGCGAAGATAAGGATTTTATGCTTTCTGTAGTGGCACAAATTTACTGTGCCATATATGGACGTCCCGCGTTTTGCAAGCCCTGAGTTGATACGGTTTGCTGCAATATATCCGGCGTCGTTAGTGGGTCTGATGACCCGCGCCATGATGTCATCCGCACCCTGTTTCCTAATCACTACATCGGTATGTTACTACCTCGGCACAGTTCAGGCTGTTACAGGGTTGGTTTACCGTTCTCTCATCAGTATCTGCAAACTCAGGAGGAATTGTCTCTCCGGATACAACAATGCTTAGCTCATAGCGAAAGCCCTGTTGATATTAAAACTTGTTGATTCGGTCAGTAAGCGCCAGACGATGCGAGTCAGTTTATTGGCCAGCGCGACCGTGGCTTTCATTTTTCCCCTTCGATCGGTGAGGTGCTTCAGCCATATACCCAATGCATCATCGCCCAGTGCATAACCGAGCGGGCACCATGAATAATTAAGGTTCTGAGGCCACGATTCCCATTTTTGGTCATGGATGACAGGCTGCTTTTCCCACCTGAACTACGTTGTCTGGGAACCAGACCACATCAGGTGGATAGTTGTCGCCCGTTAGAAAACTGCTCCGCATTCACTTCACTCAGAAAAGCTGCCGCAATAAGTGGGCCAATCCCCGGTATTGTCATCAGTACTTTATATTTGGGTTGTTGCTGGCGCAGAGCGGCACCGACGCTGTGTATCCGTGACCCGCATAAAGATGAAAAAATGGCCGCAATCCATAAAGCGCTGGACGAATGCAGCGCAGAGCACCCGGTCTTTTATGAGGATGAGGTGGATATCCATCTCAATCCAAAAATCGGCGCGGACTGGCAGCTACGCGGGCATCAAAAACGCATAGTAACCCTGGGGCAGAATGAGAAATATTATCTGGCCGGGGCGCTGCACAGCGGTACAGGAAAAGTCAGCTATGTGGGCGGCAACAGCAAAAGTTCATCTTTATTTATCAGTCTGTTAAAACATCTGAAAGCGACATACCGGCGAGCGAAAACAATCACGCTCATCGTGGATAACTACATCATCCATAAAAGCCGTAAAACTCAGGGCTGGCTGAAAGCAAACCCGAAGTTCGGGTGATTTACCAGCCAGTTTACTCGCCGTGGGTGAACCACGTAGAGCGGTTGTGGCAGGCGCTGCACGACACGATAACCCGCAATCATCAGTGCCGTTCAATGTGACAGTTGTTGAAAAAGGTCCATCATTATATGGAAACCGTCAGCCCATTCCCGGGGGGACAACATGGGGTGGCAAAAGTGTAGCGGTATTAAGCGCAGCTATTTAGTTCACGGTATTCTTGCCTGTAGCAGCCTCTATCCGTGACGATTCAGCATCATTGGCGTATGCACGTCGAAATTCTCTGATGTACTCATTAAGTTTGCGGACCTTTAGCCCGTTCAACCGCAGAGCTCTGAGTTTTTTCGTCCATAAATTTACTTACATCCGTTGTCGGAATGAACATATCAAAAACAGGTAATTACATAATTTTAATTACAATCCTCCAAATCCCGCTGGGCGTTATCGTGGTGATTCAGAGATGCCGCAAGGGCATCTCTGGCGGACATGATAATTAGTGCTGATGTTCCATCTCAGGCGATCCTCCTGCCGCCATTCCGTTCACTTCTTCGACAAAATGTATGTAGTGAACGTAGTCATTCACATATCCACGTCCCTGTTTAACCGATTGATTCACTTGTTGCTTACTTTGTTCAGCTTTAGCAAATTTTTCCCGGAGAGCATGCTCAACATTGGCAGTCACCTTCGCCACCAGGCTATCAACATTGCCGGCGTTGAGTGCGGCATCTGCCTCTTGTACAACCACGGGAATATGGCCTGCCGGTTTTACACCGGTAAAGGGCGCGCCTTCCGCCTCACGGTGAACACGTACCAGAGTGGTGAAGAGCTGCTGATCGGCCTTCTCCTGAGCGGCCTGACTGCCACCTTGTTTGCTTATTGCCTCGTCAAACGCCTTCCTGACGGTATCTTCACGGTTTTCTGGCACCCATTTTAATAACGGGGTAACATCATGCGCCTGGAGCGCGCTTTTAGCCTCGGTAATCACCGGTCCATCCATGCCGTCGCAGTGGGCGAACGCCGTTGTGCTTATCGTCATTCCCGCAAGGATCACGATGCTCGCGCACAGGGTAGTTCTGATGTTTTTCTGCTTTTTCACAATAATGCTCCCGGGTCTTTTTCGACCTGTTCATCTGCTTTTTGGGGATGTTAATCGACGTAGGATTTCAGACCCTCTGCCGATTTGACATCAGAGTACTGGCGTGAAATCAGGGCGTCGTTCGAATTGGTAAAGTCGAACCTACAAAGCGCAAAGTCGAACGTTCCGCTAACAAGAGGCAGAGCGGAACCCGTTCTTTATGTCTCGTTTTGAATGATTGGTGGCGGTAATACATGCTGATTGAGCTATCCGTTTTTCTTCTGGCAGCAGGAATAATGCAGGCTGTATTGCTTTCTGTTTTTCTACTTTTGCCGTCCAACATTGTACAAACCAGCAACCGGCTATTGGTGGTCGTCCTGCTGACCGTCGCCGCCGGTTTTGGCGAGCTTTTACTTTACGGAAGCGGTGTAAGTTTTTCACACCCAAACTACGCTTATATCGGTACGCTCATCTCTCTGCTTCAGCCGCCAGCTATCTATCTGTATACCCGATCGCTGATGTATTGCCGTTTTCAAATTCGGCTCATTCATGCCGTACACTTAATCCCGTTCGCGGCTGGCCTGATTGTGTTTTTCACACTATATGTTCCGCTACCTGAGTCGGAAAAAATAACAATATTACAACAACAGGATTTACCAGGAATGCCGGAACCTCTGCCCCTTGCGTTGGTCTATCACGGGGTATTTCTCGGTTGGTTGGGCTATTCGCTCGGCCGCTTGCAGTCATTTAATTCGGATATCCAGCGTCTTTATTCTGATATCGCCCGCCAGCAAATACTCTGGCTCCGCTTCCTGCTGTCGGGTTACGCGGGGCTGTGGATCGTCAGTATCATTTGCTGCCTGTTTTTCTATCTGTTCAGGCTAACCGATCAAACCACCTGGATACTGCCTGTTGTCAGTATGGCGGGGTTTGCGTTCATTAATACATTGCTGATCTGCGCACTGCGACAGCCCGCTGCGTTTATGGGGCTAACGCAGGAAGATGAAACCCTGCTGGTGGATATTCAGCCGGTTAAAACACTGTTGTTACCGGAGTCAAAACAGGTAGATAACGTGGTGGATTTTATGCGTCGGAATCAGCCGTTTCTGGATTCCACCCTCTCCTTAAGCCAGCTTGCGCGCCAGATAAAACTTTCACCGCACGATCTCTCCGCCATTATCAACAATGGATTTCAGCAGAACTTTTTTACCTTTATCAGCGAGTACCGCATAGAGTATGCCAAAAAGTTACTGGCCACGCCGGGAGATAAGCGGACCATTCTTGATATTATGTATGCTTCGGGTTTTAATTCTAAATCGGTATTTAATACTGCATTTAAGAAGCAAACAGGTGTGACACCCACAGAATATCGTCGGCAACATTGTCTACAAACAGTACTCCGATGACCTATTTTTTAATGCCTGGATACGCTTGGATAAAGAAGCATGGGTCGGACTTTCCACCAACAAAGGACAGTCAGTTGTTCAGGTTGAGATCCGCCAGCCCTGCCCCAGACGGGCCAGCGGCGTGCTGTCAGCGTTTTTTCACACCGTAGCGCTGCAGGTGGGTGTTCAGGTCATGACCAGCACCGGGCTCAAAGTTCCATGCCCGCCAGATGAGCTGGCCGTCCGCATCGCGAATGACCAGCCGGAAGTGGGTGTGCTGGTCATCCTCAATGCCAACGTTGATATACAGGGCGGCAGTGGCCTCAGCCTGTCTGCGGGTGAAGGTGCCTGCCGGAAGTGTCCCGTCAATCGGCAGACCTTGCGTGATATCCGTCACCCGCCTGTAATAGCCCCGCTTCAGAAGCCCTGTGGCTTTCCGTGCCCGCAGGACATCCGTGGGGGTGATAAGTGAAGACCGCACCGTGAAACGGAAGCTGCTCTGGCCTGTACGTACTAGGTCATATTTTTCAACAACATCATTCAGGGCATCCGCCAGCGGTATACCGGCCTCAATGTGCTCCTGAATCACGCCATCGCTGCCAAACGGCGTGTCGTTAAGAGTCAGTCCGTAGTGCTGGCTGAGCAGATATCCCAGCAGGAGGCGCCAGATTTCGACGGGGGACAGATGTGACAATGCCGCCCATGATAGTGAATCGGGTGATGTTTTCATATCGGTTATTCCGTAATGCTGAAGGGATGTAAGTGGTGGGGTATTACTGCATGGCTCAGGCCATTACAGCAGACACTACGGAACAGGCCCGGCAGCATCTGGTAGCTGCTGGAGCCGTCATGCGAGTTGAGCTGAATAATTTCCGGAACCTGCTGACCAGTGATTTGCCCGGCACGGCGCAGGCGCAGCATATGTTTCGTGTGCTCCCGGCGGCTCTGGTCACGGACGCGTGTCTGGCAGGCAAAGAACGGCTGAAAACCTTCACGTTGGTAAGCGTACAGCGAGAACCGTATTGACGGGGATGTGTTATTCAGTTGGCAGTGTGATGCGCCAGGGTAGCAGCTCGCTGACCCGGTTGACCGGCCAGTCAGCTATGACGTCAAGGACATGGCGAAGGTAGCTTTCTGGATCCACGCCGTTCAGTTTGCACGTCCCGATCAGACTGTACAGCAACGCTCCCCGCTCACCACCGTGGTCTGAGCCGAAGAACAACCAGTTTTTACGACCCAGACTGACCATCCGCAGCGCATTTTCAGCGATGTTATTATCGGCTTCGGCCCAGCCGTTTTCTGCATAGTACGTCAGGGCCGGCCACTGGTTCAGGGTGTACGTGAACGCCTTTGCCAGCTCCGAGTGTCGCGACAGCGTTTTCATTTTTTCACGCAACCAGCTTTCCAGGGTACTAAGCAGCGGTTTCGTTTTCCGCTGACGTTCAGCAAGCCGTTGTTCCGCCAGCATTCCTCTTATTTCCGCCTCCACGGCATACAGTTCGCCGATACGCTTCAGGGCTTCCTCCGTCAGGGCTGACGGCGTGCGAACGTGCACATCGTGGATTTTACGGCGGGCGTGAGCCCAGCAGGCGGCTTCCGTTATCCGGCCATCGCGGTACAGCTCGTTGAACCCGGCGTACGCATCCGCCTGTAGCACACCGCTGAACCCCGCAAGATGGGTCTGCGGATGGATGCCTTTTCTGTCGGGGCTGTAGGCGAACCACACCGCCGGTGCCAGCGCTGACCCGGCGTTGCAGTCATCACGAACATACGTCCACAACCGCCCGGTACGGGTTTTACCCTGTCCGGGCTCCAGGACATTCACCGGCGTGTCGTCTGCATGCACTTTACCCGACATCAGCACATAGTGGTTCATTTCATCGTACAGCGGGCGAAGTTGCTCTCCCATGATATCCACCCAGCGCCCCATCGTATTGCGGCTCAGCTCCACGCCCTGCCGGCGCGTAGATTTCAGCCTGGCGGTACAGTGGTAAGTGTTCAGCGAACTTCGCCATAATGATACGGGCCAGCAGCCCCGGGCTGGCGTAGCTGCATTCGATGGGTTTCGGCGGCAGCGGTGCCTGCACGATACAGTCGCACCGGCTGCAGGCCAGCTTCGGACGAACCGTTTCGATTACCCTGAAGGCGGTGTTGATGATATCCAGTTGTTCAGAGATGCTCTCTCCCAGCGGTTTCAGTTTGCCACTGCAGACAGGGCATTCGGTTTCTGCCGGGGCGATAACCTGCCTGTCACGGGGGAGTGTTGCCGGAAGCGCTTTGCGGGTGGGAGAGTCTGATGTTTTTGGTACTGCATCTCCGGCCATTGAGGTGAGTTGCGACTGCGCTTCGCCAAGCCTGTTCTGAAGCTCGGTTATCCGCTTTTCAGCCTGCGCGATCTTCTTTTCTATTTTCTCCCGGTTTTTCTCGCTGCTGCGGCCGAACAGCATTCTCTGCAGTTTAGCGACCAGTGCCCTGAGCGAGTCGATTTCGCAGGCGTAGCCGGTTATTTCACCGGACAGACGAACGATAACTGCCTGCTGCGCGACCAGCAGGGCCTTCAGTTGCTCGATGTCATCCGGGAGTTCACTGTTCATCCACCTGTTTTATCACGGGTTATATCCGTATACCAGGCTGTTCCGTCCGTTTTGGATGTTGCCATGCGATACCTTCCAGCAGCATGGACAACTGTGCAGGCGTCAGATGAACTTTCCCTTCCCGGGTCACCGGCCAGACGAAGCGTCCCCGCTCAAGACGCTTGGCGAACAGGCATAACCCGTCACGGTCTGCCCACAGGATTTTTACCATTTTGCCGCTGCGGCCACGGAAAACGAAGATATGCCCGGAGAAGGGATCATCTTTCAGCGTGTTCTGGACCTTTGAGGCCAGGCCATTGAAGCCACAGCGCATGTCGGTGACGCCAGCGATGATCCAGATTCTGGTACCAGTCGGCAGAGTTATCATCGGAGCTCCCCTTTCAACTCGCCAAGTAATACTCGCAGCAGAGCCGGTGTCATAGTTCCGTGTAGTTTTATCGTTCCACCTGGTAGCTCTACTTCGCAGCAGGGTACATCAGCAGGCGATGGTGCCGTCAGAGGGGCTGGAACGACTGGGGGAGGCGCGATACTTACCGGTAGCAGTTTGACAGGCAGGTTATCCCTGCGATTCAGTTTTCCCTGTTTATACTGGTGACGCCAGTTAAACAGCAGGTTGTCATTAATACCGTGTTCACGGGCAAGACGAGCCACGTTGGTATCAGGTTGCATCGACAGCTCCACAAGGTGGAGTTTGAACTCCGTGGAGAAATTAGGTCGCCGGCGTTTTTCGGGTATTTCTCTGGTGGGAACCGGTTCGTATTGTTGGCTTTTCCCGGGGTAGAGAAGCTGTTCAAGTTGCTCAGGTGATATATGTTCGGGAACGGGCCAGTTCAGACCTGAACGGGCAAAGCGCCGGAACAGACTCTGCAGGGTGGTTCTGGGAATGTTGATTTGTTTACTTATCTGTTTCCTTAAGGAAGGTGCGAACAAGTCCCTGATATGAGATCATGTTTGTCATCTGGAGCCATGGAACAGGGTTCATTATGAGTCATCAACTTACCTTCGCCGACAGTGAATTCAGCAGTAAGCGCCGTCAGACCAGAAAAGAGATTTTCTTGTCCCGCATGGAGCAGATTCTGCCATGGCAAAACATGGTGGAAGTCATCGAGCCGTTTTACCCCAAGGCTGGTAATGGCCGGCGACCTTATCCGCTGGAAACCATGCTACGCATTCACTGCATGCAGCATTGGTACAACCTGAGCGATGGCGCGATGGAAGATGCTCTGTACGAAATCGCCTCCATGCGTCTGTTTGCCCGGTTATCCCTGGATAGCGCCTTGCCGGACCGCACCACCATCATGAATTTCCGCCACCTGCTGGAGCAGCATCAACTGGCCCGCCAATTGTTCAAGACCATCAATCGCTGGCTGGCCGAAGCAGGCGTCATGATGACTCAAGGCACCTTGGTCGATGCCACCATCATTGAGGCACCCAGCTCGACCAAGAACAAAGAGCAGCAACGCGATCCGGAGATGCATCAGACCAAGAAAGGCAATCAGTGGCACTTTGGCATGAAGGCCCACATTGGTGTCGATGCCAAGAGTGGCCTGACCCACAGCCTAGTCACCACCGCGGCCAACGAGCATGACCTCAATCAGCTGGGTAATCTGCTGCATGGAGAGGAGCAATTTGTCTCAGCCGATGCCGGCTACCAAGGGGCGCCACAGCGCGAGGAGCTGGCCGAGGTGGATGTGGACTGGCTGATCGCCGAGCGCCCCGGCAAGGTAAGAACCTTGAAACAGCATCCACGCAAGAACAAAACGGCCATCAACATCGAATACATGAAAGCCAGCATCCGGGCCAAGGTGGAGCACCCATTTCGCATCATCAAGCGACAGTTCGGCTTCGTGAAAGCCAGATACAAGGGGTTGCTGAAAAACGATAATTAACTGGCGATGTTATTCACGCTGGCCAACCTGTTTCGGGCGGACCAAATGATACGTCAGTGGGAGAGATCTCACTAAAAACTGGGGATAACGCCTTAAATGGCGAAGAAACGGTCTAAATAGGCTGATTCAAGGCATTTACGGGAGAAAAAATCGGCTCAAACATGAAGAAATGAAATGACTGAGTCAGCCGAGAAGAATTTCCCCGCTTATTCGCACCTTCCTAAGATTTTGTGGTAAAACCGTGGCGAAAAGCTATCGCACCTTTAATGTATTCTCCATTCAGAAAATACAGAAGACTAAGTTCATACCAGTAAGGTGAAAATTCAACTACATGCACCATCAGTACATGGACTGCCCCTCATGGTCGCCATGAGCGTAACAATTCCGGTCCTATCAATCAGCGTGCTCCCTGATTATCTTCGGGGTTGTACGCCAGTATTTTATCAATGAGTGCTCTTCCCCTGTGAGGGAAGAGCATGTGTGTGTATGGAGTTCTGTCACCTTCTCAAAGGATTATTAATTTTTGCATAGTCAAAAGGGCTGACACTCTGTTCCCTGTTAGCATCCAGAAAATCAGCCCACCACTGCAACATCAGCTTTCGCTCATCCAGATGTTCCGCTTTATGGATATACGCAGCCCGCACTGTGTTACGTTCCATATGGCTCATCTGACGTTCGACCGCATCTCTGGACCAAAGACCTGACTCAATCAACGAACTACAGGCCATTGCCCGGAAGCCGTGACCACAGACATCGACCTTTGTATCATAGCCCATCAGACGCAGTGCGTTATTTACAGTGTTCTCACTCATGGGTTTCCATGGATTGTGATCGCCGGTGAAAATCAGTTCATGTTCTCCGCTGATAGTGTGGATCTGCTTCAGTATATTCACCGCCTGAGTAGATAGTGGCACAAGATGCTCTGTTCGCATTTTTGAGCCACGATGGGAATACTTGACCCCTTCAATAGGTTTCCGCTCAGGAGGAATGGTCCACATGGCTTTCTTGAAGTCGATCTCAGACCACCTGGCAAAGCGTAGTTCGCTGGAACGGATGAAGATAAGCAGGGTGAGTTTAGTTGCCTGCCGGGTGAGAGGTTGTCCTCTGTAGGCATCCAGTCGTTCAAGAAGCTCTGAAATGCGATTTAAGGCGAGGGCAGGGCGGTGCTGGCGTTTCACTGTGGTTAACGCGCCAGCCATATCCAAGGCAGGGTTATAGGTGATAATGCCTGACTGGGCAGCATAGCGCATGATTGCAGTGATACGCTGCTGAAGGCGCGCTGCGATTTCATATATCTCCTTTGCTTCGGCTGCTTTAACGGGAACAAGTAAATCGGGAGTCCTGAGGGTGGTAATGTCACGTGAACCAATAAAGGGGAAAACATGAGTTTCGAGGCTTTTCAGTATCCTCTCATTGTGTGAGGCTGACCATTTTTTGTTGCTCTTATGCCACTGTCTTGCGATGCCTTCAAATGTCTGAGCTGTTTCGGGTACCGACTTTTTGATCCTTTTCTGTTCGCATGGGTCAGTTCCCTCAGCTATCAGCTTTCTCGCCGTATCGCGTTTTTCCCTTGCTTCTGATAACGAGACTTCAGGATAGACCCCCAGAGCGAGCGTTTTCTCTTTGCCCAGAAACCGATAGCGGAGCCGCCAGTAGCGAGAGCCGTTAGGGTGAACGAGCAAGAACATGTTGCCGCTGTCGGCAAGTTTATAAGGTTTTTCATCCGGTTTAGCGGCACGGATTTTAGCGTCAGTGAGCGCCATTGGCGGTATCTCCTGATAGTAAAAAGGGGTATAAATTTTATCGAATCAGACTATACCCTCAGTTGTACCCTCGCAAGGGACTTGATGCGGGTTGAAGTTGATTGAGTTGGGTGGAGTTAAGGGATTGTAGGAATGTTGGTTTTGGCGGGCTTAGAATGCAAAAACGGACCTCCGTGGAGGTCCGTTGATATGAATTTGGTGCCCGGACTCGGAATCGAACCAAGGACACGGGGATTTTCAATCCCCTGCTCTACCGACTGAGCTATCCGGGCAACGAGGCGCATTAAACCCGATTCGCTTCGCTTCGTCAACGAAATTTCTTCAAATCAATGCAGACTGCACAATCTATCACCACATTGCTGCTATTGCACGCATTCTCAGGCAAAAAATGCCGTCCACGCGGCGGAAAGCGGCATTGCCAGCAGCAGGGCCGGAAGCATATTTACAACGGCAAACATTTTGATGCCGCAAATACGTAAACCGGTTGCCAGCAGCAATAGTCCGCCTACAGCGCTGAAATCAGCCATCATCGCAGGCGTGGTCAGGGGTAAAATCAGCGCCGCGCAGGCGGCCAGCGTCAACTGGATTGCCAGCATCGGCACACAAATGGCAGAGACCGCGATCCCCAGCGAACAGGCAAAAATGATGGCCGTGAAGAAATCAAGAAACGATTTCGCAATTAATATATTTGGATCGCCGGTCATGCCTTCATGTATCGCCCCGAAGATCCCGGTTCCGCTGGCGCAAAACAGCACGATGATGGCCACGTAACTTTGGATAAATGATTCATGCGTTGCGTTGGCGTCCGAACGGGTGAAAAGCTGCTGTGCTTTGGCTACGGCGGCGTTAATCCCTTTCTCCAGATGACAGAATTCGCCAATTAACGCGCCAACCAGCGTTGCCAGAACCATTACCGGCAGGTTGGCGCATTTGATAACCAGCAAGATACCAATTCCCAAAGAGCACAGGCCGAATATGGAGGTCATCGAGACCCGAATGCGCTCCGGTAAATGCTGGCTAAGTAGTGCGCCGAAAACGCCGCCAAATAAAATGGCGCCGCCATTAATAAAGGGTCCGATTACCACGTTTGCTCCTGCATACCCATTATCGTCTTGATCCTGAAGGCAATTGACTGGGTGAAATTATGTTTCAGATTGCATTATTATGCCGCTAATTTCAGACAAAATGTTTGTTTATCTGTGAGGTTTTAGCTCCGGATTTTATCTTGCGCCTGTCAGTGAAAGGTGCCATGATTGCGCGAATTTTCTCCTGTCTGAATGGGGCTGCCTGGGATGAAATTATTCCCCCTACATCGCCTTCCATATCGCCTTTTTGCGCGACGCTTGCCCCTTCCTGCAACATATCTTCACGCTTCCATCATGCGGTGAGGTAAGCGCACGCTCACTGCAGGATAACAGTAAGATCAGAGGCTATCTGCTTTTACTGATGTCTGGCGGTCGGGGCTGGTAACCAGTTTGACCTGTCATTTCGTGGGCAAAGCAGTGCGGCTTTGCCGGGACTTTTGATTTTCCCGAAACGGGTTATTGCGCTTATGAAATCAATGAAAATTGCCGCCAGTGGTGAACTGGTCTCTCGTCTGTCCAGCCATCGTCAGGTAGTCTCGCTGGACAGTACCGATTTTACTGACGTTGCGGCAGTCGTCATTACCGTTGCGGACAGCCGCAGTGGGATCCTTGCTTTGCTTAAACGCACAGGTTTTCATTTACCCGTGTTTCTGTTCGCGGAATCCGATGTGGAGGTGCCAGCGGGAGTAAATGCGGTCATTCGTGGTCAGGCTCAGGAGTGGCTGGAGCTGGAGACTGCTGCCTGTCAGTATGAAGACGATCTACTGCCGCCGTTCTACGACACGCTGACCCAGTATGTCGAAATGGGGAACAGCACGTTTGCCTGCCCGGGACACCAACACGGTGAGTTTTTTAAGAAGCATCCTGCGGGGCGGCATTTCTACGAATTTTTTGGTGAGAATCTGTTTCGTGCGGACATGTGCAACGCTGACGTTAAGCTTGGCGATCTGCTGATTCATGAAGGGTCAGCGAAACATGCGCAGAAATTTGCCGCGAAAGTTTTCCACGCGGATAAAACCTACTTTGTGCTGAACGGAACCTCTGCGGCCAATAAAGTGGTGACCAATGCGCTGCTGACGCGTGGGGATCTGGTGCTTTTTGACCGTAACAACCATAAGTCGAACCACCACGGCGCGCTGATCCAGGCGGGTGCAACGCCGGTTTATCTGGAAGCGGCGCGTAATCCGTTTGGTTTTATCGGCGGCATTGATGAGCACTGCTTTGATGAGCAGTACCTGCGTCAGCAGATCCGTGAAGTTGCGCCACAAAAGGCTGACCAGCCGCGTCCGTTCCGTCTGGCGATCATTCAACTCGGCACTTATGACGGCACGATCTACAACGCCCGGCAGGTGATCGACAAGATCGGTAGCCTGTGTGATTACATCCTGTTTGATTCCGCATGGGTCGGTTACGAGCAATTTATCCCGATGATGGCCGATAGCTCACCGTTGCTGTTGGAGCTTAATGCTAACGATCCGGGGATCTTTGTGACGCAGTCAGTACACAAACAACAGGCTGGGTTCTCGCAAACCTCGCAGATCCACAAAAAGGATAACCACATTCGCGGCCAGGCGCGGTTCTGCCCGCATAAGCGGCTGAACAACGCGTTTATGTTGCATGCTTCCACCAGTCCGTTTTACCCGCTGTTTGCGGCGTTGGACGTTAACGCCAAAATTCATGAAGGCGAGAGCGGTCGTCGGCTATGGGCGGAGTGCGTGGCGCTGGGAATCGAGGCCCGTAAAGCGATAATTGCTCGCTGTAAGATGATTCAGCCGTTTATTCCCCCGGTGGTTGATGGCAAACCGTGGGAAACCTATCCGACGGCGGTGATTGCCAGCGAGCGTCGCTTCTTTAGCTTTGAGCCTGGCGCGAAGTGGCATGGTTTTTCCGGTTACGCGCGCGACCAGTATTTTGTCGATCCCTGCAAGCTGTTGTTAACTACCCCGGGCATTGATGCGCAAACCGGGCAATATACTGAGTTTGGTATTCCGGCGACGATTCTGGCGCATTACCTGCGTGAAAACGGCATTGTGCCGGAGAAATGCGACCTCAACTCGATTCTGTTCCTGCTGACCCCGGCTGAAAGCGCAGAGAAAATGGCGCAACTGGTGGCGATGCTGGCGCAGTTTGAACAGCACATTGAGAACGACACGCCGCTGGCTGAAGTGCTGCCCACTATCTTCAACAAGTATCCGGTGCGCTACCGGGATTACACGCTGCGTGAACTGTGTCAGGAGATGCATTCACTGTACGTCAGCTTTGATGTGAAAGATCTGCAAAAAGCGATGTTCCGTCAGGAGAGTCTGCCTGCCGTGGCGATGAATCCGCAGGATGCCAACAGCGCTTTTATTCGTGGTGATGTTGAACTGGTGCGTATTTGTGATGCTGCTGGCCGCATTGCGGCGGAAGGTGCGCTGCCTTATCCTCCGGGCGTGCTGTGCGTGGTGCCTGGCGAAGTCTGGGGCGGGGCGGTGCAACAATACTTCCTGGCGCTGGAAGAGGGTGTAAACCTGCTGCCTGGCTTCTCGCCGGAGCTGCAAGGCGTTTACAGTGAGACGGATGCAGACGGTATTAAGCGTCTGTATGGATATGTTGTGAAATAAGCGCCATCTGGCCAAAAAGAAGGTCACCTGATGGTGACCTTCTTTCATTATAAAGATTAGTGTGCGATGGTCTGCGTGCCTGCCGGAACGCGCACGTGTTTGTATTTAAACAGCGCAACGAAGGCAAATGCCAGAACCAGCGAGTAACCTGCGAAGATTAGCCACACGGTCTGCCAGTCGGTAATACCGTTCAGCGTGTAGTGTTCAACCACTTTGCCGCTCACCAGACCGCCCAGAATACAACCGAAGCCGTTGGTCATCATCAGGAACATACCCTGTGCGCTGGCACGAATTTCAGGGCGAACTTCTTTCTCCACGAACACGGAGCCAGAGATGTTGAAGAAGTCGAAGGCGCAGCCGTAAACAATCATCGACAGAACCAGCAGTACGGTACCGAACGGCGTCGGATCGCCGTAGGCAAACAGACCGAAGCGCAGCATCCACGCGACGATACTGATCAGCATCACGTTCTTAATACCGTAACGACTTAAGAAGAATGGGATGGTCAGGATAAACAGGGTCTCAGAAATCTGTGAAATCGACATCATCACCGATGCGTGTTCAACGATAAAGCTACCAGAGAACAGCGGGTTGTTGTCGAAGCTGTGCAGGAAGGTATTACCAAACATATTGGTAATCTGCAGCTCCGCGCCCAGCATCATAGAGAAGATGAAGAAAATCGCCATGCGCTTGTTTTTAAACAGCGCAAAGGCATCCAGACCCAGCATAGACGACCAGCTCTGGTTTTTCTGCTGATTGGCGATCGGAATATGCGGCAGCGTCAGGGTGAACAGCGCCAGTACCACAGACAACGTCGCACCGATATACAGCTGCATATGGCTCAGTTCAAAGCCGGAGAAGCTTACGCCCCACATTGCCATGATAAAACCGATGGTGCCCCAGATACGAATTGGCGGGAAATCGGTAACGATATCCATCCCGGCTGATTGCAGACGATAGTAGGAGATGGTGTTGATGAGCCCCAGCGTTGGCATATAGGCCAGCGAGTTAAGCAAAATCACAAAGAACATGGCGCCTGGCGTGGTGACTTCGGCTGCGGCGAACAGCGTTGCGGCACCGACCAGGTGACAAATGGTGTATACCCATTTCGCACTGATCCATTTGTCGGCCACAATCCCTAACAGCGTCGGCATAAACACGGCGGCGATCCCCAGCGAGCTATACACCGCGCCAATGGATGCACCATCGAATTTAAGGGTGACAAACATATAGGAGCCGAGAGTAGTCAGCCAACTACCCCATAAGCAGAACTGCAGAAACGAGAGAACTTTCAGCTGCAGCTTAAGATTCATGTTAATTTCCTCACACCGTAATGCGGATGAATGTTTTAAAAGGCACATTTGCCGTGGCTATATGATGTGATTCTATCAACGAGCAGCACTCTTTTTTTGTTACCTGTGACAAATATTTGCAAACAATTTCTAATTGCAAGGCAAAAGAGTGATGAAGTTAACACTTTTCCCTCTTCTGAACCTCGTTTAAGGGGACAGAAGAGGGATACATTAGCGGCGTCGATATGATTTTTGTGCGGAATTAACCTTGTAAAGGTATCGGCGTGATTCAGCTGATGGGTGTCGGGTGGTCAGGATTTGATAAACGTCCCCAGGGGACATGCTGTTAATGATATTCGCGGCCTGAATTTTATCATTCGAGAACACGCGCAGCACGCTGCCGGCACCGCCGTTATACGCGGTGATCACCGCATAGCGACGCGAGGTTGGATTATCAATGCCGCCCAAATAGACATTGTTGAGCATGGCCAGATAAGCCGTGCCGGTATCAATGTTGCTGGCCGGGTCAAACAGGAAGCTGCGGCTAGGTGTGCCTGAGCGCCCTTGCGAGCGGAACACATCTTTCCCGGCGCTGTGTTGTACCACCTGCATCAGTCCCAGCGCATCGGCATGGCTGACCGCATACGGGTTAAACGAGGATTCGGTTTGCATGATGGCCAGAATCAGCGATTCGTCAACGCCATACTTACGCGATGCCTGACGCACCATGCCGATGTATTTATGCGCGCGCTTATCAAGGTGGTTTGGTACCAGATTGATCGTTACGCTATAAATGATACGCAGGCCATTGCTGCGGCTTTTAAGTCGCGTTTGCAGCAGGTAGTTGGCAAAGTTGGTGGCACGTCCCTCCCAACGAATTGGCTGGCCGGTATTATCGACCACCTGTCCGTACAGGAACGGCTCTTTGGAAATCTTAATGTCGTCGACATCGGAATAGAGATCGATAGAACCCGGATCATCGCCCATCAGCAACGTCTTGATAATCGCCCGACGCAGGTGCCCGGCAGGATCTGTTCCGGCAATGGTCTCGACGGTTATCGTACCGTCATCAAAGTTGATGTGGCTGCGGGTTTGGTACTGATCGGTATACTTTACGTAGTCCTTCGGACCCGCAATCAGCACTTCCTTAAATCCCCACAGATTCTCAATGTTATGGGCAAATTGCCCCATCAGAATATCAAAACCGTTGGTATCCTTGACCCAGGCTTCGTTATAGGAATCGCCTTTTTTGGTCGAACTGGAACAGGAGATGAGCAACGGCGCAATAACGGCAAGCGCGAGATATTTTTTCATCATTCCGGGAGTGCGTGTTGTGTTTGTTATATGCAAGGACCAGATTAAATCGTCAGCCGGATAAGCGCAGCGCCATCCGGCAACGGTTCTTATGACTCTGGTGTATAGCCTTCAATATGCACGTCCTTACCCTCAAACAGGAAGTTGATCATCTCCTGCTCCAGCAGTTTACGGTGCTCGACGTTCATCATATTGAGTTTCTTCTCGTTAATCAGCATGGTTTGCTTGTGCTGCCATTGCGCCCAGGCTTCTTTAGAAATCTCGTTATAAATGCGTTTTCCCAGATCGCCTGGGTACAGCTGAAAATCCTGACCTTCTGCTTCGCGTTGCAGGAAAGTGCAAAAAATCGTTCTGCTCATAAAAAATCCTCTCTTTCGACCGCTACGTTAAATCTGTGTACCGGCACGTAATTGCTGTAACAAACGCTCCACGGGAGCCGCCAGCCCAACAGATGGCGGTTGCGCTAAGTTATACCAGAGCGCGTTGCCTTCATCCATGCATGAGGTGCATGAAGACACGGGAAGCCACATAGGCACAATATCTAAGTGGAAATGGCTAAAGGTATGGCGAAACGCATTAAGTTGGATCAGATTATCTGTGTTAATTTGCCGTTGCGCCAGCCACTTACGCAGCCCATCTTCGTCGTCAAACTGCGGAAAACAGTATAAACCACCCCATAAGCCGCTGGGCGGACGCTGTGATAGCAACACCTCGCCATCATGCTGCAGCAGTAAAAAATAGCCCGTACGCTCCGGTAACGTCTGTTTGGGTTTTTTACCAGGATACAGCGCCCAGCTTGCATTGGCGGCCGCTACACAGCCATTTTCTAACGGACACAGCGAACATTTAGGCTTTGAACGTGTACAAACCATAGCGCCTAAATCCATCATCGCCTGGTTAAAACGCTCAACGCCGTGGGCAGGCGTAACCTGCTCGCTCAGCTCCCACAGTTTCTTTTCGACCTCTTTTTTCCCCGGCCAGCCGCTTACAGCATAACAGCGAGCCAGCACGCGTTTGACGTTACCGTCAAGAATCGGAAAATGCTGACCCAGAGAGAGTGAAAGGATCGCGCCTGCGGTCGAGCGTCCAACGCCTGGCAGGGCGGCGACTTCATCAAAAGTTTGCGGAAAAGTACCGCCATGCAGCGCCACAACCTGCTGCGCGGCTTTATGTAAATTGCGCGCACGGGCGTAATAGCCCAGTCCGGTCCATAAATGCAGAACTTCATCCAGCGGCGCATGGGCCAAATCCGTTACCGTCGGGAAGCGCGCCATAAAGCGCTCAAAATAGGGGATAACGGTGGCAACCTGAGTTTGTTGCAGCATCACCTCAGAGAGCCATACTTTGTAAGGCGTCTTGTCAATTTGCCAGGGCAGCGTCTTGCGCCCGTATTTGTCGTACCAGCTCAAAACCTGAGCTGAAAATTGAGAGGCTTGCATGATTACCGTTTCATTATTGCCGGGGGCAAGATTGCAGCACAGCGGCAACGGGGTGTAAACCGGAACTTTCCGCTGCTCACTTTCTTCCTTTACTTGCATCCGGCAACTAACTTTGGATAATGCCCGTTTTCAGAACTCAAACACAGCAGACTAAACTTTTATGAAGAACGACGTCATTTCACCGGAATTTGATGAAAACGGCCGCCCTCTGCGCCGGATTCGTAGTTTTGTTCGTCGCCAGGGGCGACTGACGAAAGGGCAGGAACACGCGCTGGAAAACTACTGGCCGGTGATGGGCGTTGAGTTCAGCGAAGAGCCTGTAGATTTCGCTGCGCTGTTTGGTCGCGATGCGCCAGTCACGCTTGAAATTGGTTTTGGGATGGGGGCTTCGCTGGTGGCGATGGCGAAAGCGCGTCCGGAACAGAATTTCCTCGGCATCGAGGTTCACTCGCCGGGCGTTGGCGCGTGTCTGGCTTCAGCCCATGAAGAGGGCGTCGAGAACTTGCGTGTCATGTGCCATGATGCCGTTGAAGTCCTGCATAAAATGATTCCTGACAATTCTTTATCTATGGTTCAGCTGTTTTTCCCTGACCCGTGGCATAAAGCACGTCATAATAAACGCCGTATCGTTCAGGTACCGTTTGCTGAGCATATCTTAAGTAAGCTGAAGCTGGGCGGCGTGTTCCATATGGCAACCGACTGGGAAGCGTATGCGGAGCACATGCTGGAAGTGATGTCCTCTATCGACGGGTATAAAAACCAGTCAGAGAGTAACGATTATGTACCGCGCCCACAATCGCGCCCGGTAACCAAATTTGAACAACGTGGTCATCGTCTTGGCCACGGCGTATGGGACTTAATGTTCGAGAGGGTGAAATAATGGCAAAGAACCGTAGCCGTCGTTTGCGTAAAAAAATGCACATCGACGAATTCCAGGAAATAGGATTTTCGGTTGCATGGCGTTTCCCGGAAGGTACATCTGGAGAGCAGGTCGATAAAATCGTTGATGACTTTATCGATGAGGTTATCGAACCGAACAAACTGGCCTTTGACGGCAGCGGCTATCTGGCCTGGGAAGGTCTGATCTGTCTGCAGGAAATCGGCAAATGCACCGAAGAACATCAGGCAATCGTCCGTAAGTGGCTGGAAGAGCATAAACTTGAAGAAGTGCGCACCAGCGAACTTTTCGATATTTGGTGGGACTAAGTAGCACAGGGTCGGCAAATGCCGGCCCGATTTGTATTGAGGGAAAGATATGATGCGCAAAACGCTGCTGGCGGCAGTCCTAACGTTCACGGCGATGGCCGCACATGCCGATTATCAGTGCAGCGTCACCCCACGTGACGATGTGATTTTGAACCCACAAACGGTGCAGGTGAAAGGCGAAAACGGCGATCTGGTTATTACCCAGGCCGGCGATGTCACCTTTAACGGTAAGCAGTACAACCTGAACGCCGCACAGCGTGAGCAGGCTAAAGATTATCAGGCCGCGTTGCGTAGCAGCCTGCCGTGGATTGACGAAGGTGCCAGAGCGCGCGTGGAGAAAGGTCGCGTGGCGTTGGACAAAATCATCGCCAAAGAGGTCGGTGAAAGCAGCAACATGCGTGGCCGCTTAACCAAGCTGGATGCGCAATTGAAAGCGCAGATGAACCGCATCATCGAACATCGTACTGATGGGCTGACCTTCCACTATAAGGCGATTGACCAGGTCCGCGCCGACGGGCAGCAATTAGTGAATCAGGCGATGGGCGGCATTTTGCAGGACAGCATCAACGAGATGGGCGCCAAAGCTGTGCTCAAAGGCGGCGGTAACCCGTTGCAGGGCGTGCTCGGGAGCCTCGGTGGTTTGCAAACGTCAATTCAGAACGAATGGAAGAATCAGGAACAAGACTTCCAGCAGTTTGGCAAAGATGTTTGCGCCCGCGTCGTGACGCTGGAAAACGATCGTAAAACGCTGGTTAGCACGTTGAAATAATTTTCACCTCTTTTTAACGGCACAGAAACATTCTGTGCCGTTTTATTTTGTATCTTTCTGTTTTTTTGATATCCATCTCTAAGAATGGCAATTTGATGGAGATATAAATCTGGTTAATTGGATGCCGTCACATTATTCATCTGTAAGATAGACATAATGCTGCAAATTCAAGTAACTGGAGAAATAACATGGAGTTTTTCAAGAAAACGGCACTTGCCGCACTGGTTATGGGTTTCAGCGGCGCGGCGCTTGCACTGCCAAACATCACTATTTTAGCAACCGGCGGGACCATTGCCGGCGGTGGTGATTCCGCGACAAAATCTAACTACACGGCAGGCAAGGTAGGCGTAGAGAATCTGGTTGAAGCCGTACCTCAGTTGAAAGACATCGCGGTTGTTAAAGGCGAGCAGGTGGTGAACATCGGCTCTCAGGATATGAATGACGACGTCTGGTTAACGCTGGCGAAAAAGATTAACACCGAGTGTGATAAAACCGACGGTTTTGTCGTGACACATGGTACGGATACCATGGAAGAAACCGCCTATTTCCTCGACCTGACCGTCAAGTGCAACAAGCCGGTAGTGCTGGTGGGTGCAATGCGTCCGTCTACAGGGATGAGCGCCGATGGTCCGTTCAACCTGTATAACGCAGTGGTGACGGCTGCAGACAAAGCCTCTGCCAACCGTGGTGTGCTGGTGGTGATGAACGACACCGTGATGGATGGTCGCGACGTGACCAAAACCAACACTACCGATGTAGCCACCTTCAAATCCGTTAACTATGGCCCGCTGGGCTACATTCATAACGGCAAGATTGACTACCAGCGTACGCCTGCGCGTAAGCACACCACGTCTACTCCGTTCGATGTGTCTAAGCTGACCGAACTGCCGAAAGTGGGGATTGTTTACAACTACGCTAACGCCTCGGATCTGCCGGCCAAAGCGCTGGTCGACGCGGGTTATGCAGGTATCGTCAGTGCGGGTGTAGGTAACGGCAACTTGTATAAAACGGTATTCGATACGCTGGCCACTGCCGCGCATAAAGGTACCGTCGTGGTGCGTTCCTCCCGTGTACCAACCGGCTCCACCACGCAGGATGCTGAAGTTGATGATGCGAAATACGGCTTTGTGGCTTCAGGTTCTCTGAACCCGCAAAAAGCGCGTGTTCTGCTGCAGCTTGCGCTGACGCAAACCAAGGATCCTAAGCAGATCCAGGAAATGTTTAATCAGTATTAATCGATGCAGGTGGCTGCGCTTATCGCCCTAACCCTGTAGGCCTGATAAGCGCAGCGCCATCAGGCAATTTGCCGGATGGCGGCTCAAGGCCTTATCCGGCCTACATCGTTACCGTATTACTCCGCCAGAAACAGCTCCAGCAGCGAATTCAAAAACAGCTTACCGTGTTGGGTAATCTGCCAGTATTCATCGCATTCACTCAGGTAACCCTGGGCGATAGCTGCATCAATCTGTCGACGAATAACGTCTTCGGCAAGCCCGGTGTATTGCGTGAATTCTGCACGCGGCGCGGCCTCCAGTAACCGGAAACGGTTCATAAAGAACTCGAACGGCTTGTCGACTTCGGCGACATCACGCTGGCTTTCCAGGTAACGTCCTTGCATGTATCCGCGTGGATGCCGCGTTTTGGTGGTGCGCAGGATGCGTCCGTCCGGGAAAGTTATTTTGCCGTGCGCGCCGCAGCCAATGCCAAGATAGTCGCCAAAACGCCAGTAATTGAGATTGTGCTGACACTGATAGCCCGGTTTCGCATAGGCTGAGGTTTCGTACTGTTGATACCCCGCTGCAGTCAGCAACTGGTGGCCTTGCTCAAAAATATCCCACAGCGCGTCATCGTCCGGTAATACCGGCGGACGTGAACCAAATAGCGTGTTGGGTTCGATAGTCAGCTGATACCAGGAGAGATGCGGCGGGTTGAGCGCGATGGCCTGTTGCAAATCGCCCAACGCCTCTTCCAGAGTCTGATCCGGCAGGCCGTGCATCAGATCGAGATTAAAGCTACGTAGCCCCAGACCGCTCGCCAGATTCGCGGCACGTTTGGCTTCTTCCGGTCCGTGAATACGCCCCAGGCGCTCAAGTTTGGCGACGCTAAAGCTCTGTACGCCAATGGAGATTCGGTTTACCCCAGCGCGTTGATAATCAACAAAGCGATCGGCTTCCACCGTCCCGGGATTCGCCTCCATCGTGATTTCTGCATCCGCGGCCAGCTTCAGGCGTGCGCGCACGCCGTCGAGCAGTGTTTGCATTGCCGGGCCAGAAAGCAGGCTCGGCGTACCGCCACCGATAAAAATTGTCTTTACTTCACGTCCCTGGGCGTGAGCCACCTCAGTATCCAGATCGCTCAACAGATGCTGCACATAGTCGTCATGAGGAACGTCGCCCTTCAGCGCATGCGAGTTAAAGTCGCAGTACGGACATTTCTGTACGCACCACGGGATGTGAATATAAAGACTTAGCGGCGGAAGTTTAACCATTACGCAGGGCATCCAGCAGCAGCTTCAACGCCTGTCCGCGGTGAGAAATTGCACTTTTCTCTTCACGGGTCAGTTCAGCCGCCGTTTTCCCTTCAGTCGGCACAAAGAAGATCGGGTCGTAGCCAAAGCCACCGTTTCCGGCAGGTTCACGGGTAATAATACCCGGCCAGCTTCCGTGGCACACTACCGGCGTTGGATCGTCTGCGTGGCGCATATAGACCAGCACGCAGTGGAACTGTGCCTGGCGCTTGTCATCAGGAACATCCTGCAGGGTGTGAAGCAGTTTTTCC
Source organism: Citrobacter sp. C5_2 (assembly GCF_014596845.2). Lineage (NCBI taxonomy): Bacteria > Pseudomonadati > Pseudomonadota > Gammaproteobacteria > Enterobacterales > Enterobacteriaceae > Citrobacter > Citrobacter sp. C5_2. Next base: position 870,529 of record NZ_CP115032.1, read on the forward strand.
AGGTTCTGCCTGTCGGTCGCATCTTCGCCGGAATAACGGGCCGAATAGATGCCCGGCGCGCCGCCAAGGGCGTTCACCGCCAGACCAGAGTCATCAGCAATGGCCGGCAGTCCGGTAATTTGCGCGGCATGACGCGCCTTCAGAATGGCATTCTCAATAAACGTCAGCCCGGTCTCTTCTGCAGAATCAACACCCAGATCCGTTTGGGCAACGACATCAAGTCCGAAATCACTCAGAAGAGAGGCGAGTTCACGCACTTTACCGGCATTGCCGGTCGCGAGGACAACTTTTTGCATGGGATACCTAATCAGTTAGCGCCGCAATTTCAGGCGGGATCTGTTGCGGATGAATGATTTTAACCTGTTTGTGACGGCCAAGCTCGCCCTTCTCAATAACGACCTGGCTTTTTGCCACACGGAACTGTTTGCCGAGAAATTTCACCAGATGGCTGTTCGCTTGCCCATCCACCGGCGGGGCGGTAATGGCGACTTTTACTTCGTCGCCATGCAAACCCACAATACTGTCACGGCTGGCTTTAGGCTGAATGTAGAGCCGTAAAACCAGACCGTCGTCGCAGGGTGTAACGGCACTCATAGCGCCATCCACAGCCCCGGCAGCAGCATATTACCTGTCGCCTGTAACACTTCCGCGATACCCATGTTAATCACATAGAGCAGCAGAACCAGAATCATCGGTGAGAAATCGATGCCGCCCATGCCCGGGAGGATACGACGGATAGGGCGCAGCAGTGGGTCCGCCAGTTGGATCAACACATATTCAACAGGGCTGCGGCCCTGACTGACCCAGCTCATAATCGCCATCACCAGCAGTACCCAGAAAATCAGCAGTCCGATGGTCTTGAGGACAATCAGTACGGCGGCGATCCAGATAATCGGCTGGAACGTGACCACCTTAAACAGCACGATGGCTTTGATAAAGCTGAGAACGAGCGCCACTAATGCCGAGGCGCTGTCAATCGGCCCCATCGGGGGAATCACACGGCGTAACGGCCCAATAACAGGCTGAGTGATTTTCACTATAAACTGCGAGAACGGGTTGTAAAAATCGCAGCGAGACCATTGCATCCACACGCGTAGCAGCAGCGCCATGGTATACAGCTCAATTACCGTTGAGAGCAGGAAGGTCAACGTATTCATGGTGTTCCTTAGTTTTCCTTATTTTTTAGTGTAATCACGAGCACCAAAAATGGCGGTGCCAATGCGCACCATCGTGCTACCCGCCGCAATTGCGGCATCCATATCATCAGACATCCCCAGTGAGAGGGTGTCGATGCCTGGGTAGCGTGTTTTCAACCCGGTAAATGCTACAGCCATTTGCTGTGCAACTTCAAACTGCCTTACATAATCTGACTCAGGCGCCGGAATTGCCATCAGACCACGCAGGTTAATACGCGGCAATGCGGCGACTTCAGCGGCCAGTGCATCAAGCTCTGCCAGCGGAATACCCGACTTACTGTTTTCATCGCTGATATTAATCTGTATCAGCACATTCAGCGGCGGTAGTTCCGCCGGGCGCTGCTCGCTCAGACGGGTAGCGATGCGCAGACGATCAATCGTATGACACCAGTCAAAATGTTCAGCGACCAGACGGCTTTTGTTGGACTGCAGTGGGCCGATAAAGTGCCACTGCAGATCGTTGACGCCTTGTTCCCGGAAGTAGCGAATTTTATCCACCCCTTCCTGAACATAATTTTCACCGAAGGCTCGCTGACCTGCGGCAATGGCATCTTCGATGGCGCTCGCAGGTTTGGTTTTACTGACTGCAAGCAACGTAACTTCTTCTGAAGACCGCCCGCAACGCGTCGCGGCGGCTGAGATTTTGTCCCGGACATGTGCCAGGTTATGCGCGATATCGTTCATTTTCCGAGGATGTTCATATGAATATGGAAGAAATAGTGGCCCTTAGTGTAAAGCATAATGTGTCGGATCTACACCTGTGCAATGCATGGCCTGCGCGTTGGCGCATACGCGGAAATGTCGAAATCGCGCCGTTTACCACGCCTGACGTAGAGACGTTGCTGATGTGCTGGCTCAGCGAGCAACAACAGGTACAGTGGCAGAAACAGGGACAGATAGATTTTGCCATTACGCTGACGAACTCACGGCGTCTGCGTGCGAGCGCATTTGTGCATCAGCAGGGGATCTCTCTGGCGCTAAGGCTATTGCCGCTTGATTGCCCATGTTTGGATGATCTCCAGACTCCCGCCGCCTTACCTGAGCTGCTGCAAAGTGAAAATGGATTAATTCTGGTGACCGGCGCTACCGGCAGCGGTAAATCAACGACCCTGGCGGCGATGGTGTCATATCTTAATCAGCACGTCGCGGGACATATTTTGACGCTGGAAGATCCCATTGAATATCGTTACACCAGCCAGCGTTGTCTCATTCAACAACGGGAGGTAGGCGTACACTGCGCTTCTTTCGCCGCCGGTTTGCGCGGCGCGCTGCGCGAAGATCCTGATGTCATTCTGCTGGGCGAGCTGCGCGACGTGGAAACCATTCGTCTGGCGTTAACGGCTGCGGAAACCGGGCATCTGGTGCTGGCAACGTTACACACGCGAGGGGCGGCTCAGGCTATTGCGCGGCTGGTAGATACCTTTCCTGCACCGGAGAAAGATCCGGTGCGTAATCAGCTGGCAGACAGCCTGCGGGCAGTGCTTTCGCAAAAGCTGGAACAAGATAAGCAGGGAGGACGCGTGGCGCTATTCGAACTGCTCATCAACACGCCCGCCGTTGGTAACCTGATCCGTGAAGGGAAAACGCATCAGCTACCCGGCATAATGCAAACCGGGCAACAGACAGGCATGCAGACCTTTACGCAAAGCCTGCAGCAGCGCCAGGCGCAGGGACGGCTTTAATAGCCCTGCTCGAAATAGCTTTCGAGAATAATAACGGCAGAAGCGGAGTCCACTTTACCTTTATTCAGTGCCCGGTATCCGCCTTGCTCAAACAGGCCGGAGCGGGCTTCGACGGTACTCAAACGCTCATCATGCAACGTCACGGTAACGCCAAAACGACCGTGAATACGGTTAGCGAACTTGCGTGCGCGTGCGGTAAGGGGTTGTTCGGTGCCATCCATATTGAGCGGTAAGCCGACAATGATTTCGTCCGGCTGCCACTCTTTCAGCAGACGTTCAATCAAATTCCAGTCCGGCGTACCGTCCTGTGCTTTGATCGCGGGCAAGGGTCTCGCGGTACCAGTAATACGCTGACCAATCGCAACGCCAATGCTTTTGGTACCAAAGTCGAAAGAGAGTAATGTTCCGCTCATCAGGCATGTCCCGCCACGCCTGGCATGGTAAGGATATCTATCCCGATAAGTTTCGCCGCATCGCGCCAGCGGTCGGCGATCGGCGTTTTAAACAAGATGTTGAGATCGGCGGGGGCCGTAAGCCAAGCGTTATCCAGTAGTTCTTGTTCGAGCTGGCCTTTTTCCCATGATGAATAGCCTAGCGCAACCAGCACCTCAGAGGGTTGCTCCTGCGTACCTAAGGTTTCTAATACATCGCGGGAGGTGGTGATGATGGTGTTATCTGAAATGCGGATACTGGATGCAAAGCGTGACGGCGGGGTATGCAGAATAAACCCACGGTCTTCCGCCAGCGGTCCGCCGAGCATCACCGGTTTATCCAGACGAATAGCCGGATCGCGTGCTTCAGGTGTAATTTTCAGCTTTTCCAGAATCCCTTCAATTTGTAAGTTTTCCAGAGGTTTATTGATGATAATCCCCATTGCTCCGTTCTCATTGTGTTCACAGATATACACCACGGAACGGCGGAAAATCGGATCCTGGAGAGCAGGCATGGCAATAAGAAAGTGATGCTGTAAATTCATTGTCAGAGGTTCTGTTTCCTGGTTCAAAAAAGCAACAGCGCCCAGTATGCGTACAAATACGAGCGCTGTCACTATGAGTATTGGTAGGATCCCTTCTACCGGCGAGTACTTTTATTTTTGCAAACGTGCCTCAATGGCATCCATCAGCATACCGGTAATTGAAACCGGGAATTCTGCTTCAATCTCACGAATACAGGTTGGGCTGGTGACGTTAATTTCCGTCAGGCGATCGCCAATGATATCCAGACCGACAAAAATTAATCCCTTCGCTTTCAGCGTGGGCCCAATGCGGCGGGCAATTTCCCAGTCGCTGTCGGTTAATGGACGCGGCTCGCCACGACCACCGGCGGCCAGGTTGCCACGGGTTTCACCACCCTGCGGAATACGCGCCAGGCAGTACGGAACGGGTTCGCCATCCACAACCAGTACGCGTTTGTCGCCGTCTTTAATCGCTGGCAAATAGTTCTGCGCCATGCAGTAGCGAGTACCATGTTCGGTCAGCGTTTCGGCAATGACGCCGAGGTTTGGGTCACCTTCCTTCACACGGAAAATAGATGCGCCGCCCATGCCGTCCAGCGGCTTGAGAATGATGTCGCTGTGCTTTTGCCAGAAAGCTTTTAGCTGCGCTTTGTTACGGGTGACCAGCGTTTCTGGCGTCAGGTCGGCAAACCATGCGGTAAAAAGTTTTTCGTTACAATCGCGCAGGCTCTGCGGTTTGTTGACGATTAACGTCCCTTTTTCTTCTGCACGTTCCAGAATATAGGTCGCGTAAATGAACTCAGTATCAAATGGCGGATCCTTACGCATCAGAATCACATCCAGATCGGCCAGCGGGAGATCCTGCTCGCCCTTGAACTCATACCATTTGTCGTAGTTCTGCTCTACGCTCAGGGTCCGCGTACGGGCGCGGGCTTCACCGTTGATCAGATAAAGATCGGCCATCTCCATATAGTGAATTTCGTAACCACGACGTTGTGCTTCCAGCAGCATAGCGAAGCTGGAATCCTTCTTGATGTTGATGCTTGCGATGGGATCCATCACGATGCCGAGCTTGATCATTGTTCTTCTCCGTTAGCCCAGATCGCCAAAACGCACCTGTAGCGCGGTAATGGCGGTGAGCGCAGTTGTCTCAGTACGCAGAACGCGAGGTCCTAACAGAATATCAGTAAACTGATAACGTGCGGTCATGGCAATTTCATCTGCCGACAGCCCACCCTCCGGGCCAATCAGCAAGCGGATGCGCTCTACCGGCAGCGGCAGCGTATTGATGCTGGCGCTGGCGCGAGGATGCAGGTTCAGTTTTAACCCTTCGTCCTGCTCAGCGCACCATGCTTCCAGATCCATTGCCGGGCGAATTTCAGGCACCCGGTTACGACCGCACTGTTCGCAGGCGGCAATGGCGATTTTCTGCCACTGCTGGAGCTTTTTGTTCAGGCGTTCACTGTCCAGTTTAACGCCGCAGCGCTCAGAAAAAAGTGGCGTAATGAGGCTTACGCCCAGTTCGATCGATTTCTGGATAGTAAATTCCATTTTTTCGCCGCGCGACATCACCTGGCCCAGATGGATGTGCAACGGCGATTCACGATCGTCGAGTTCGGCGTTAAGCACCTTCACGTCAACGCTTTTCTTGCTGGCGTGAGTGATTTCGGCGTCAAAGATTTGATTGCTGCCGTCAAACAGCTGTAACGCCTGGCCTGGTCCCATACGCAGCACACGACCGATATGGTTGGCGGCATCTTCACACAGTGAAATTTGGCTGCCGGAAGCGAGTGGTTCAGGGTGATAAATGCGAGGAATGCGCATAGTTAAACATCCGCGTCATGGCCCTGGGCTGCGAAAGGCCAGGGCATGGTTAAAAATATTGCCGCTAGTGTAGGTTAGCTCTTTTGCGCCTGGCAAGCGCGTTGCACATAGGGGTTATGGTTCCCCTGTACCTTCGCAATGCGTTCGTCGCGCTCACACTCCCAGTCGGTAACCGGATATTGCTTGTTCCAGGCATTAAAAAGCTGGGTTTGTTGGCGGGAGAGCGTCAGGTTGTATTGGTCGCGCATATAAAAATAGGTGCGTGCGATAGCGCCGCGGGCGCGGGCTGGCGGCTCGGCAACTTTCTCTTTGAAATCAACCTTCATGGCGCACTGCCCATACTGGCCTTCGCCACCGTTCCACTGGCTGTACATAAAGTTTGCGCGATCGCCATTTACTTCACCCACTGCAGGCTGCAGGTTATGCATATCGCTTTCCATCTGGCGATAGACTGGATCTTTGGCGCAGTTTTTACGTCCTCCGTCCTGCCAGCACTGGCGCTGATGGCCAAACTGCCAGGCAGGGACAACATGTTCCCATTCGATACGACTGGCGCGGTTTTCGTTTTTTCGCACTTTATAGCCGCAGGATTCAAGGTCAACGAGCCCTTTTTTACCTTGCCAGTTAATTTTACAACCGCAGTAGAAATCGCCCGGCGCATCGGCGTTAACTTTGACGCCTGCTGCTTTCGCCTGAGAAAAACTGTTGATACCTTCGGCTAACACCGGGCCAGAAAACGCAGCGGCTAACATGGCCGCGGCGAAAGAGAGATTACGGTACATCACGAACTCCGTGTCAAAACGAGCCCGCAACGTAGCGAAAGTTGTTCTTGTATGCAATCAGCTAGATCAGAAAGGTTCCTGATAATTCTGAATATTATTCTGCAACCAGTGGTTCGCCGCAATGGACGCAGCGGTAGGTAGCTTCACCGCGAACAACACGGTTATGGCGGCGAACGGTCAAGTGATGTTCCTGGCACTTACAGCGGTAAGCAAAGGTTTTACGTTGCACGGATTGCAGCTCAAACTGATGCGTGCGTCGGGCCGGGACGCCCAGCACACTCTCCATCATCCATTTCCACTCTTTTCCGTGCGGCGGGACGCGGCCAAAGTGCTTCCACACCAGCAAATGCGCCAGTTCATGGGGGACCACTTCGTTAACGAACGCATCGACGTTTTCCATCAGCAGCACCGGGTTGAGGCGGATTTCGTAAGTTTGTAGCCACGCCGTACCTGCGGCGGTTCCGCGCTGTTGGTAAACCAGCTTTGGCTCCGGGTAATGACGTTCCAGCTTGAGATTGGCCTGGGCGAGTTTTTCCCGCAGGCTGCGCATAACGGCTTGCTGGATGGCGATGGGAAGTCGGGAGGTTTTCATAACGCCAGAGGATAGTGCGACAGGGAAGGGACTGCAAGAGGAAGGCTTCCTCCCGCCTGGGGAGGAAGCCTTGAGTGATTAGTCGTGTGCGCCAATTTCGCGCAGTTTACGACCTTTCATCAGGTTACGTTCAATGTGTTCCAGAGAGACGTTTTTCGTTTCCGGGATTAGCCACAGGGTCAGGAAGATGAACAGGACGTTCAGGCCGCCGTAGACCCAGAAGGTGTTAGCGCTGCCCAGCGAGTTCAGCATCGTCAGGAAGGTTGCGCCGACGATCATGTTAGCAATCCAGTTGGTTGCGGTAGAGCAGGTGATGCCGAAATCGCGGCCTTTCAGCGGCTGAATTTCAGAACACAGTACCCAAATCAGCGGACCGGCGCTCATTGCGAAGCCAACGATAAACATCAGCAGCATCAGCACGGCAAAGTACTGGGCGGCAGCGGAGTGGATACCCACATGCATCATGGTGCCCAGCACGCCCATACCCACCGCCATAACGATAAAGCCAAGAATCAGCGTAGGTTTACGGCCCCAGCGGTCAACCAGGCCAATGGCGATAAAGGTTGCCAGCACGTTGGTCAGGCCAACGATAACCGTTCCCCACATCTGCTCGGTGGTGTTGGTATAACCCGCCAGTTCAAAGATTTTTGGCGCGTAATACATGATGACGTTCATCCCGGTGAACTGCTGCATCACCTGTAACAGCACGCCAAGGAACACTGCACGACGGAAGTTACTGTTTTCTTTAAACAGCGCCCAGCCGCTTTGTTTAACCTGCAGACTCTCACGAATTTCATCCAGTTCGCGTTTGGCCTCAGCGCTGGTATCACGCAGACGCAGCAGAACGCGCTCGGCATCGACAAAACGACGTTTAGCTGCAAACCAACGCGGGCTGTCCGGCAGGAAGATAACGCCAATCAGCAGTAACAGAGCAGGGATAATGATTACGCCCAGCATCCAGCGCCATGCGCCGCTATAACTGAACGCGGTATCGGAGAGGTAAGCGCTGAGGATCCCGATGGTGATCATCAACTGATACATCGAGATCATGCTGCCGCGGATTTTTTCCGGTGCGATTTCGGACAGGTACAGCGGCGCGGTATAAGACGCAACGCCAACGGCCAGGCCCAGCAGCACGCGGGAAACGAGTAGTACTTCAACGTTTGGTGCCGCGGCGGAGAACAATGAACCGGCAACAAACAGGATCGCGCCAATCATCAGGCTCTTTTTACGCCCCAGTTTGAAGGAGAGCCAGCCGCTGCCGACAGCGCCTACAGCCGCACCAAACATCATTGAGCTCACCACCCATTCCTGAGTGTGCGGGGTAATTTGAAACTCGTCGGTGATGAACGGTAAAGCACCGGCAATAACACCGATATCCAGGCCAAAAAGTAATCCAGCCAGGGCTGCAAGAAAGCAGACAAAAAATGTCATGGCTTTGTTGGAACGCCCCGTTTTTTTATTGTCAGGCATGATGCCCTCCGGTTGGGTAGCTAGTTTTGTTGATGTTAAGGGTAGGTGAGTACGGGGTAAAAAAATGCGAATCACATCACATTAGTGTAATCGCTTACATTGGCATTCATGGCGATTATTAATTATGACTATGAAAGATAAGGTTTTTATAATAATACGATACAGTTATTTGCCTGGAATTAAGACAATACTGAAAAGTAATGTAACAATGATGCACAAGAGATGGCCAGGTTATGTTAATTAGAAGAGGGAGGAAACACAGCTTAATGTAATCGCTTTCATTTTCGTTCAAAAAGAGGATTAATAGCGCTGTTCTGGAAAGGGAAGGCAGAGAGAAGATGGGCATAAAAAAGACCAGCCGAGGCTGGTCTTAAGAAGCATAAGCGTTCAGTCGTGACTGAATTATTTCAGTCCGGCAGCGTCACGCAGCAGTTGCGCTTTGTCGGTTTTTTCCCAAGGGAAATGCTCACGACCAAAGTGACCATAGGCTGCGGTTTCTTTGTAGATTGGGTGCAGCAGATCCAGCATCTGAATCAGACCATACGGGCGCAGGTCGAAGAACTCACGCACCAGCAGGGTCAACTGTTCTGAAGGCACTTTTTCGGTACCGAACGTTTCTACCATGATAGAAGTTGGTTCAGCCACGCCGATTGCGTAGGAAACCTGAATCTCACAACGGTCAGCCAGGCCAGCGGCAACGATGTTTTTCGCGACGTAGCGGGCCGCATAGGCTGCGGAACGGTCAACTTTAGACGGATCCTTACCAGAGAATGCGCCGCCACCGTGACGAGCCATACCGCCGTAGGTATCAACGATAATCTTACGACCGGTCAGACCGCAGTCGCCCATTGGGCCGCCGATAACGAAACGACCGGTTGGGTTGATGAAGAATTTGGTCGAAGCATTCAGCCATTCAGTCGGCAGTACCGGCTTGATGATTTCTTCCATAACGGCTTCTTGCAGCGATTTCTGATCGATATCTTCAGAGTGCTGAGTCGACAGAACGACCGCATCAATACCGACGATTTTGCCGTCGTCATACTGGAAGGTAACCTGGCTTTTTGCATCCGGGCGCAGCCAGGATAAGGTGCCGTTTTTACGCACTTCAGCCTGACGCTGCACCAGACGGTGAGCATAGGTAATCGGGGCTGGCATCAGCACGTCGGTTTCGTTGGTGGCGTAGCCAAACATCAGGCCCTGGTCGCCCGCGCCCTGTTCCAGCGGATCGGCACGGTCAACGCCCTGGTTGATGTCCGGAGACTGTTTACCAATTGCGCTCAGTACCGCACAAGAGTTGGCGTCAAAACCCATGTCGGAATGCACATAGCCAATTTCGCGCACCGTGTTACGGGTGATCTCTTCGATATCGACCCATGCGCTGGTGGTGATCTCACCGCCAACTAAAACCATACCGGTTTTGACGTAGGTTTCGCAGGCAACGCGTGCTTTCGGATCCTGTTCCAGGATTGCATCCAGCACGGCATCAGAGATTTGGTCAGCGATTTTGTCAGGATGCCCTTCTGATACGGACTCGGACGTAAAAAGGTGTTTTGCCATATTTAATTTCACCTAAGGAGAATTTGGTTAGCTCAAACTGTCGAGTGGGATAGCCATGTGTAGAAGATTCTACCATGAGTCTGCAGATGACGGACACTGGCAGTCTGAGTGTTAATCGGTATAGATGGATTAACATCTGGACGGCTATTTTAGGACAGTTCTTCGCCTGATTTCCAGCTTTTTTTGATTGAGGTCGCATTGTACTGAAAATGTAACTGGAAATTTTTCCTGACGGTGCTGGCAATGTGTGCATTTATCTTTTGCTTTTTCGTACTGTTGTCGGTATAAAACGCGGCGCGCGGCTCATACAAAAAGCACACGACATTTTCATCGTGTTGCCACTTCCAGCCGGGTTAAAACTTTAGCTTTGGCTTGTGGGTTCTCCGTGAGGAGCAACCGTGGAGGTGATACGAGATAATGAACCGTTGTATTCTGCTGAATCTGTCGCACCGTTCTGGTGTACATATGTCCCCCGCAATCTGCATCTCTGTTTTGCATACCTGTCGATGTTATATACACAAAATCATTTATGCTGCGTCGAGGCGGCAAATGAATGAGTCCCCTGAACGTACGAGTAGTACGTGACTGGGGCGAATGCGCGTAGCCAACAAAGAGGCTGCATGAAGGATGAAGTGTATACCCATCTCGGCGTATCTCAGGACTCAAGAGCCGGTAACGGTCACTAAGAACTGAACAAGGGCGCTCTTGGTAAACAAGAGTTTTCTCGTGGTTTCGCCGAACTGTCAGCAGTACGTTCGGTTACGTGTTTACAATGATATGAAAAAGAAACCGGTCGCACAGTCGGAGCGTCAGCACTATCTGCTGGAAATTCTGCCTGTATTTGGGTTGTTATCGCGTCTTTGGATTGCGATAGTAGTCAACTGTTTTACACTTGTTAATAAAATTTGAGGTTCGCTATGTCTGACGACATTTATTTGGGTTCGCCTTCGTCAGCAGGCGAACACGGTGTACTACGCTCCATGCAGGAGGTTGCAATGAGTTCCGAGGAAGCCAGCAAGATGCTGCGTACTTACAATATTGCCTGGTGGGGTAATAACTATTATGACGTCAATGAACTGGGTCACATCAGCGTATGCCCGGATCCGGACGTACCAGAAGCGCGTGTTGACCTTGCTGAGTTGGTGAAAGCCCGTGAAGCGCAGGGCCAGCGTCTGCCTGCTTTGTTCTGCTTCCCGCAGATCCTGCAACACCGACTGCGTTCGATTAACGCCGCGTTCAAACGTGCCCGTGAATCCTACGGCTACAACGGTGACTATTTCCTCGTTTATCCGATCAAGGTCAACCAACACCGTCGCGTGATTGAATCACTGATCCACTCTGGCGAACCGTTGGGACTGGAAGCGGGTTCCAAGGCTGAACTGATGGCCGTTCTGGCTCATGCCGGAATGACCCGTAGCGTGATCGTCTGTAACGGCTATAAAGACCGTGAATACATCCGTCTGGCGCTGATTGGCGAGAAGATGGGCCATAAGGTCTATCTGGTTATCGAGAAGATGTCTGAAATCGCCATCGTGCTGGATGAAGCTGAACGCCTGAATGTCGTACCGCGTCTGGGCGTGCGTGCGCGTCTGGCGTCGCAGGGTTCCGGCAAGTGGCAGTCTTCCGGTGGTGAAAAATCCAAATTCGGCCTGGCGGCAAACCAGGTACTGCAACTGGTAGAAATTCTGCGTGAGCGCGGCCGTCTGGACAGCATTCAACTGCTGCACTTCCACCTCGGCTCGCAGATGGCGAACATTCGCGATATCGCCACCGGCGTGCGTGAGTCGGCCCGTTTCTACGTCGAGCTGCACAAGCTGGGCGTGAATATTCAGTGCTTCGACGTGGGCGGCGGCCTGGGCGTGGACTATGAAGGTACCCGCTCGCAGTCCGACTGCTCCGTAAACTACGGCCTGAACGAATACGCCAACAACATTATCTGGGCGATTGGCGATGCCTGTGAAGAGCATGGTCTACCGCACCCGACAGTGATCACTGAATCGGGTCGTGCCGTTACCGCGCACCATACCGTGCTGGTCTCCAACATCATTGGCGTTGAGCGTAGCGAAATTACCGAAGCGACGCCGCCGGCAGACAACGCGCCGCGCTCCCTGCAAAGCATGTGGGAAACCTGGCAGGAGATGCACGAGCCGGGCACGCGTCGTTCGCTGCGTGAATGGCTGCACGACAGCCAGATGGACCTGCACGATATTCACGTTGGCTACTCTTCTGGCACCTTTAGCCTGCAGGAACGTGCGTGGGCAGAGCAGCTCTATCTGAACATGTGCCATAATGTGCAAAAACAACTCGATCCGAGCAACCGCGCGCACCGCCCGATTATCGATGAGCTGCAGGAGCGGATGGCGGATAAGATTTACGTCAACTTCTCACTGTTCCAGTCAATGCCGGATGCGTGGGGGATCGACCAACTGTTCCCGGTGCTGCCGCTGGAAGGGCTGAACCAGGCGCCTGAGCGCCGCGCGGTGCTGCTGGATATTACCTGTGACTCTGATGGTGCTATCGACCATTACGTTGACGGGGATGGGATTGCCACCACCATGCCGATGCCGGAATACGACCCGGAGAACCCGCCGATGCTGGGCTTCTTTATGGTCGGCGCGTATCAGGAGATCCTTGGTAACATGCACAACCTGTTCGGCGATACCGAAGCCGTTGACGTGTTTGTCTTCCCTGACGGCAGCGTGGAAGTTGAGCTGTCTGATGAAGGCGATACCGTGGCGGACATGCTGCAGTATGTGCAGTTGGACCCGAAAACGCTGCTGACGCAGTTCCGTGATCAGGTGAAAAACACCGATCTGGACGCCGAGTTGCAACAACAGTTCCTCGAAGAATTTGAAGCAGGACTGTACGGATACACCTATCTGGAAGATGAATAACGGTAAATTCCCGGTGGCGCTGCGTTTGCGGCGCTCACTTGAATCCGTACAAATTAACGGCGATAATTCGCCTATACAAGTAGTCACGTAAATCAATCCCTTCCTCGTCGGGCTTAACGACGCGGAGGGGATTTTTTTTCACCGATTTTACAAGAGGTCAGCACATGAGCACCTTAGGTCATCAATACGACAACTCCCTGGTTTCTAACGCCTTTGGTTTTTTGCGTCTGCCGATGAATTTCATGCCTTACGATAGCGATGCCGACTGGGTGATCACCGGCGTACCGTTTGATATGGCAACGTCTGGCCGCGCGGGCGGTCGCCATGGCCCGGCAGCAATCCGTCAGGTTTCTACCAACCTGGCGTGGGAGCACAACCGCTTCCCATGGAACTTCGATATGCGCGAGCGCCTGAACGTGGTGGACTGCGGCGATCTGGTGTATGCGTTTGGCGATGCCCGTGAAATGAGTGAGAAACTGCAGGCGCACGCAGAGAAACTGCTTTCTGCAGGTAAGCGCATGCTTTCCTTCGGTGGCGACCACTTCGTCACGCTGCCGCTGCTGCGCGCGCACGCAAAGCACTTTGGTAAGATGGCGCTGGTGCATTTTGATGCCCACACCGACACCTACGCTAACGGCTGCGAATTCGACCACGGCACCATGTTCTATACTGCGCCAAATGAAGGGTTGATCGATCCGAATCACTCTGTACAGATCGGTATCCGCACTGAGTTCGACAAAGATAATGGCTTTACCGTACTGGATGCCTGCCAGGTGAACGATCGCGGCGTAGACGACGTCATTGCCCAAGTGAAACAGATCGTTGGCGATATGCCAGTGTATCTGACCTTTGATATCGACTGTCTGGATCCTGCGTTTGCGCCGGGTACCGGTACGCCGGTAATCGGCGGTCTGACGTCCGATCGTGCGATCAAGCTGGTACGGGGTCTGAAGGATCTGAATATCGTGGGGATGGACGTGGTGGAAGTGGCACCGGCTTACGATCAGTCTGAGATCACCGCGCTGGCGGCGGCGACGTTAGCGTTAGAAATGCTGTATATCCAGGCGGCGAAGAAAGGCGAATAATAGTCGGACTATTTTACTCGTCATTTTGGGGCCGGGCAGTGCTCGCCATCCTCACGTACTACGTGTACGCTCCGGTGGCTGTGCGCTGGCCGGGCCCAAACTGACTTCGCCAAGTACGTCCGATAATGGGATGAAATCTGTAGGCCGGATAAGGCTTCACGCCGCCATCCGGCACTGCTTGAAGATTACTTAATTCCGTCCGCGCTCATGCGATCGCGAATATGCTGCGCACGTTCGGCGGATGCCGGGTGATCGTCAAACATTGAGCTTTGACGTCCGGCTTCCAGTTTTGCCAGTTTCTCAAAGCTGGTGGCTAAGCCTGCCGGATTGATCCCGCGTTTGCGCAACAAATCATACGAGTAATCATCCGCTTCGGATTCCTGACGCTGGGAGAACTGTGAGTTCACCAGTTTTTCGCCAAGATCGCCCAATTGCGACTGCGACAGGCTGCCGACAATGCCGCCAGCGGAGGCCGCCGCTGCACGCACCGCGTTCGTGCCCAACGCAACCTGCATGCCTTTTTTCACGTGACCCAACGCGACGTGGCCCATTTCGTGGCCGATCACCGCTTCGACTTCGTTATCCGTCATCATATCCATCAGGCCGCTGTATACGCGGATACAGCCGTTCGCCATGGCAAAAGCATTTACATCTTTCGCCATATAGACTTTGTAGTTCACCGGCTGGCCATTAATGTTATCGCCAAGCGCGGAGGCGATTTTGCCAAGACGCGTTGCATACTCGCTGCCAGCCGGGGCGATGGTAGCTTTGCTGTCCATATCATTACAGGCCTGATCGCTCAGCGCTTTTACCTGAGCATCGCTCAGGCTGTAGGCCTGAAAAGCCTCTGCGCCTGAGGAAAGCAGTCCGTTTGAGTCCATGTTCTGGCAGCCGGTCAATGCCGCCGCCATGCTCGTAGCAAGCAGTAAAGCGCGAATTTTCATTTTTTCTCTTCCGCACAAAGTCAGGATTATTCTAAAAAATGCGTCGTTTGCAGGTTAACCGACGCTCAGCATAAGTATAAAGAAAAGAACAATAAGCGGGCGAGAAGATTGCGCAACATGCGTGCATGATCCAGAGATTTCTGAAGCGGTAAAAGGATGCTCCATGTACATGACACGCGGCTTGGGTTACATTGTTGGCACTTTTTTCCGGCGTAGCCCAAAACGCGCTGTCGTCAAGTCGTTTAGGGCGTGGCCTTCATTATCCGATCTGGAGTCAAAATGTCCTCACGTAAAGAGCTTGCCAATGCTATTCGTGCGCTGAGCATGGACGCAGTACAGAAAGCCAAATCCGGTCACCCGGGTGCCCCGATGGGTATGGCTGACATTGCCGAAGTCCTGTGGCGTGATTTCCTGAACCACAACCCGACTAACCCGTCCTGGGCTGACCGTGACCGCTTCGTGCTGTCTAACGGCCACGGCTCCATGCTGATTTATAGCCTGCTGCACCTCACCGGTTATGACCTGCCGATGTCTGAGCTGCAGAATTTCCGTCAGTTGCATTCCAAAACGCCGGGTCACCCGGAAGTGGGTTACACCGCTGGTGTTGAAACCACGACGGGTCCTCTGGGCCAGGGTATTGCGAACGCAGTCGGTATGGCTATCGCTGAAAAAACGCTGGCGGCGCAGTTTAACCGCCCAGGTCATGACATCGTTGATCACTTCACCTACGCTTTCATGGGCGACGGCTGCATGATGGAAGGTATCTCTCACGAGGTATGTTCTCTGGCTGGTACGCTGAAGCTGGGCAAACTGGTTGCGTTCTACGATGACAACGGCATCTCTATCGATGGTCACGTTGAAGGCTGGTTCACCGATGACACCGCTAAGCGTTTCGAAGCTTATGGCTGGCATGTGGTTCGTGGCGTTGATGGTCACGATGCTGATGCGATTAAACGCGCAGTCGAAGAAGCGCGCGCAGTGACCGACAAACCGTCTCTGCTGATGTGCAAAACCATTATCGGTTTCGGTTCTCCGAACAAAGCGGGTACCCATGACTCTCATGGTGCGCCGTTGGGCGATGCTGAAATCGCACTGACCCGCGAACAGCTGGGCTGGAAATACGCGCCGTTCGAAATCCCGTCTGAAATTTATGCCCAGTGGGATGCGAAAGAAGCAGGCCAGGCAAAAGAAGCTGCGTGGAATGAGAAGTTCGCTGCATATGCGAAAGCCTTCCCGCAGGAAGCGGCTGAATTCACCCGTCGTATGAAAGGTGACATGCCGGCTGATTTCGACGCGAAAGCGAACGAGTTCATTGCTAAGCTGCAGGCTAACCCGGCGAAAATCGCCAGCCGTAAAGCGTCTCAGAACGCGATTGAAGCATTCGGTCCTCTGCTGCCGGAATTCCTTGGCGGCTCTGCTGACCTGGCACCTTCTAACCTGACTCTGTGGTCTGGTTCTAAAGCGATCAACGAAGATACCGCCGGTAACTACATCCATTACGGTGTGCGTGAATTCGGTATGACCGCTATCGCTAACGGTATCTCCCTGCACGGTGGTTTCCTGCCGTATACCTCTACCTTCCTGATGTTTGTAGAATATGCCCGTAACGCGGTGCGTATGGCTGCGCTGATGAAACAGCGTCAGGTGATGGTCTACACCCACGACTCCATCGGTCTGGGCGAAGATGGCCCGACTCACCAGCCGGTAGAGCAGGTTGCGTCTCTGCGTGTGACGCCAAACATGAGCACATGGCGTCCGTGTGACCAGGTTGAATCCGCCGTGGCGTGGAAATACGGTGTTGAGCGTCAGGACGGCCCGACCGCGCTGATCCTCTCCCGTCAGAACCTGGCACAGCAGGAACGTACCGAAGAGCAACTGGCGAACATCGCTCGCGGCGGCTACGTGCTGAAAGATTGCGCTGGTCAGCCGGAACTGATCTTCATTGCGACCGGTTCTGAAGTTGAGCTGGCTGTGGCTGCGTGGGACAAACTGACAGCTGAAGGCGTGAAGGCGCGCGTGGTTTCCATGCCGTCCACCGACGCGTTCGACAAACAGGATGCCGCTTACCGTGAATCCGTACTGCCGAAAGCCGTTTCTGCACGCGTGGCAATCGAAGCGGGGATTGCTGACTACTGGTTCAAATACGTGGGCCTGAACGGCGCTATCGTCGGCATGACCACTTTTGGCGAGTCTGCTCCGGCTGAGCTGCTGTTTGAAGAGTTCGGTTTCACCGTAGACAACGTTGTCGCGAAAGCAAAAGAACTGCTGTAAGTACGGTTACAGATGAAAACGGGTCGCTTAGGCGGCCCGTTTTTTTAGCAAGATTATGTTTGTTTGTGTCAGTGCAATGCTTAATTGTGGATCGTTATCACAAATACAATATTTAGTGATGTTCGTAATATGCAATGAAAGTCACATTATTGATGTTGCTTTTTATTTTTGTTGATGTAACCGTTTGTTTTTAAAGAGTTCATAAAAAAGTAGTTTGCACTACGTGTCTTTTCTCTATCGATTGATTTCGCTTTGCCGCACGAGTATTTTATTTTTAACGCTAACTCGTACCCTAAAAATAAAATAAGGAAAATGTATGCGGCTAATTGATTACTTTCCAGACTCATCTATCTCAATAAAAAATTCAGCAAAGAACTGGCAGGAGGCAATAGATTTTTCTATGTCATCTTTGCTGGCTAACCATTACGTTAATTCGGACTATGTTCAGGCCATTAAGGAATCAACAATTAGCAATGGCCCTTATTATATTTTGGCACCTGGCGTCGCGATGCCGCATGCTCGACCAGAATGCGGTGCGTTAAAAACCGGGATGTCATTAACGCTTCTTAAACAGGAAGTAAAATTTGCCGATGATGATGAAGGTATAAAGTTATTAATCGGATTGTCGGCGGCAAATGCTGACTCACATATTGGCGCTATCCAGGCCTTAAGCGAATTATTATGTGAAGAGGAAGCGTTAACTGCTTTGTTAACGGCTAAATCAGAAAAACAACTGGTGGATATTATCGCCCACGCATAATTCACAGCCTCCTTTCAGGACATTATTATGGAAAACAAGTCTGCTCGTGCCAAAGTCCAGGCTTTTGGTGGGTTTTTGACTGCGATGGTCATTCCCAACATCGGCGCATTTATTGCCTGGGGTTTTATAACTGCATTGTTTATTCCTACCGGTTGGATGCCGAACGAGCATTTCGCCAAAATTGTCGGTCCGATGATTACCTATTTACTACCTGTCATGATTGGCTCCACTGGTGGACATTTGGTGGGTGGGAAACGTGGCGCAGTAATGGGCGGGATTGGTACTATCGGCGTGATTGTGGGCGCTGATATCCCGATGTTCCTTGGCGCTATGGTGATGGGGCCGCTTGGTGGCTGGGTGATTAAGTATATCGATCGTCTGCTGGAGAAACGCATTCCTGCAGGTTTCGAGATGGTTATCAATAACTTCTCCCTTGGCATTGCGGGAATGCTCTTATGTTTGCTGGGCTTTGAAGTCATTGGCCCGGCGGTTCTCGTGGCTAATAATTTTGTGAAAGAGTGTATTGAAGCGTTGGTTCATGCGGGTTATCTGCCGTTGTTATCCGTGATTAACGAGCCTGCGAAAATCCTCTTTCTGAATAATGCCATCGATCAGGGTGTGTATTATCCGCTCGGAATGCAACAAGCTTCAGAAACGGGAAAATCGATATTTTTCATGGTGGCCTCCAACCCAGGGCCGGGATTGGGTTTGCTACTTGGCTTTGCCATCTTTGGTAAAGGGATGAGTAAAAAATCTGCGCCAGGGGCCATGATTATCCATTTCCTGGGAGGGATTCATGAACTGTATTTCCCATATGTACTGATGAAACCTCTGACTCTGATTGCCATGATCGCCGGGGGAATGAGCGGGACGTGGGTATTCCATCTGTTTGACGGTGGGTTGGTGGCAGGACCGAGTCCAGGATCAATATTCGCTTACCTGGCATTAACGCCAAAAGGTTCATTCCTCGCGACCATTGCAGGCGTCACAGCGGGAACGATTGTCACCTTTGTTATCACTTCTTTAATCCTGAAAATGGAAAAGAACGTCGAAACAGAAAGTGAAGATGACTTCGCTGAATCTGCCAGAACTGTTAAGGCAATGAAGCAGGAAGGTAAATTCTCCTATAAAAATATAAAGCGTGTTGCTTTTGTCTGTGATGCTGGAATGGGCTCCAGCGCTATGGGAGCAACTACTTTCCGTAAACGTCTGGAAAAAGCGGGATTGAATATTAATGTGGCGCATTATGCCATAGAGAACGTTCCACAAGATGCCGATATTATCGTCACCCATGCCAGTCTTGAAGACCGTGTTAAACGTGTAAGTGAAAAGCCATTAGTGTTGATTAAAAACTATATTGGTGACCCGCTGTTAGACGATTTATTTAAACGCATTACGGCGAACTGACATTCTTCTATTTTTGGAGTGAATATGAAAACGAAAGTTGCTGCCATATATGGCAAGCAGGATATTCGTATCCGTGAATTTGAACTTCCTGAAATTACAGATAATGAATTATTAGTAAGCGTAATCTCTGATAGCGTTTGTTTATCAACCTGGAAAGCTGCTGCATTGGGGAGCGATCATAAACGCGTACCGGATGACCTCGAAAATCATCCGGTTATTACCGGCCATGAATGTGCAGGTATCATTATTGAGGTCGGGAAAAACCTGACTGATAAATATAAAAAAGGTCAACGTTTTGTTTTACAGCCCGCGATGGGGCTGCCAAGCGGTTATTCAGCGGGATACAGCTACGAATATTTTGGTGGCAATGCTACCTACATGATTATTCCTGAGGTGGCGATTAATCTGGGCTGTGTTTTACCGTATCACGGCTCTTATTTCGCCGCAGCGTCCCTGGCGGAGCCGATGTGTTGCATCATTGGCGCTTATAACGCGAACTATCACACCACGCCTTACGTGTATGAGCATCGTATGGGGATTAAGCCGGGAGGCAGCATTGCGTTGCTGGCCTGCGCCGGGCCGATGGGGATTGGCGCTATAGATTATGCCATTAACGGCAATATTCAGCCGTCACGCGTGGTGGTCGTGGATATCGACGAAGCGCGACTGACGCAGGCTAAAAAACTGTTGCCGGTTGAGTTAGCGGCAGAAAAGGGGATTGAGCTTATCTATGTGAACACTACCGGCATGGATTCTCCAACCGCGATGCTGCGCGCCCTAACCAATGACACTGGTTTTGATGATGTCTTTGTGTATGCGGCTGTGCCAGCGGTGATTGAAATGGCAGATGATCTCCTCGCGGAAGATGGTTGTCTGAACTTTTTTGCCGGCCCGACTGACAGCAACTTCAAAGTGCCGTTTAATTTTTATAACGTTCACTATAACAGCACTCACGTTGTCGGAACGTCCGGCGGTTCAACGGATGATATGAAAGAGGCTATTGCGCTCAGCGCAACCGGTCAACTACAGCCCTCGTTTATGGTGACGCATATTGGGGGGCTGGATGCCGTACCGGATACGGTATTGAATTTGCCTGCGATCCCTGGAGGTAAAAAGCTGATTTATAACGGTGTGACGATGCCACTTACCGCCATAACGGATTTTGCTGAGAAGGGGAAAACCGACCCGCTTTTCAAAGAACTGGCAAGGCTGGTGGAAAAAACGCACGGTATCTGGAATGAAGAAGCGGAAAAATACCTGTTGGCGCAATTTGGCGTGGATATTGGGGAGGCGGCGATATGATGTCGTTGGCATGGCCGCTGTTTCGCATTACTGAGCAGGCCGCGCTGGCGGCTTGGCCGCAAACCGGGTGCGGTGATAAAAACAAGATTGATGGCCTGGCCGTGACGGCAATGCGGGAAGCATTGAACAGCGCTGCCATTCGTGGGCGAATCGTTATTGGCGAAGGAGAAATTGATCGCGCCCCGATGCTGTGGATTGGTGAGGAAGTGGGAAATGGCATCGGGCCAGAGGTGGATATCGCCGTCGATCCCATTGAAGGAACCCGTATGGTGGCGATGGGGCAAAGCAATGCGCTGGCGGTCATGGCGTTTGCCCCCCGCGGTAGTTTGTTACACGCTCCTGATATGTATATGAAAAAACTGGTTGTTAATCGCTTTGCAAAAGGGGCGATTAATCTGGCGCTGCCGTTGGCAGATAATCTGCGTAATGTGGCTGTGGCGTTGGGTAAACCGCTGGAGCGGCTGCGGATGGTGACGCTGGATAAACCGCGCCTTCAACCGACGATTGCCGAGGCGACACGACTAGGCGTCAAGGTCTTTGCGCTGCCCGATGGTGATGTGGCTGCCAGCGTGCTGGCCTGTATGCAAGAGAATCCCTATGACCTGATGTATACCATTGGCGGGGCACCTGAAGGCGTTATTTCAGCCTGTGCGGTTAAAGCGCTGGGAGGCGATATGCAGGCTGAGCTAATCGATTTCTGTGAAGCGAAAGGGGATAGCGCCGATAATCGTCTGATTGCTACACAGGAACGTCAGCGCTGCGCGGAGATGGGCGTTGAGATCAACCGTATCTATGCGCTCGACGAACTGGTAGGGGGAAATAAGATCCTCTTCAGCGCGACGGGTGTTACGGGCGGCGATCTTGTTAAAGGGATCCAACAGGTTGCGAATGGTGTGCGCACGCAAACTTTACTGATCGGTGGCGCGGATCGAACGTGTAATATAATAGACTCTCTGCATTCATGGTGATTTATCGAGAAACGAATGACGACGCTGACAGAAGACGATGTGCTTGAGCAACTGGATGCTCAAAATAATTTACTCTCGTTTATGACGACGGCACATAACATTTTGCTCCAGGGCATTAAGCGCTTTCTACCGTCGCTGTTCGTCAATAACGATGAAGAGATCGTGGAATATGCAGTGAAGCCGTTACTTGCCCAGAGTGGACCGCTTGACGATATCGACGTTGCGTTACGTCTGATTTATGCGCTGGGAAAAATGGATAAATGGCTTTATGCCGACATTACTCATTTTTCTCAGTTTTATCAGTACCTGAACGAGCAGGATAACATTCCCAGTTTTGCCGATGACATTACCTGGGATTTTGTCAGCAACGTGAACAGTATTACTCGCAACGCGACACTCTATGGTGCGCTGGAGTCGATGAAATTCGCCGACTTTGCAGCGTGGTCTGAAGTGCGCTTTAGCGCAATGGTCAAGACGGCAATGACGCTGGCAGTGACAGCGATTTTAAAGGAATTAACGCCGTGAAAATCGAACTAACGGTGAATGGGCTACAGGTTGAAGCACATTACCATGATGATGAGATAGAGAACGTTCATAAACCGTTATTACAGCAGTTGGCAAAAATACACGCTACTAATCCGCAGCGACGAACGATTGTTTTTCTTAGCGCGCCGCCGGGAACGGGTAAATCGACGCTGACCACCTTCTGGGAATATCTCTCCCGTCAGGAGCCGGGTCTGCCGGAGATCCAGACGCTGCCAATGGATGGCTTCCATCACTACAACGCCTGGCTGGAGGTCCATAACCTGCGGGCATACAAAGGTGCGCCGGAAACGTTTGATGTGGATAAGCTTGCGCAGAATCTGCGCCAGATAAGGGTAGGGGAAGGTTCCTGGCCGCAGTATGACCGGCAAAAGCACGATCCGGTCGAAGAAGCCATACAAGTGACTGCGCCGATTGTCATTGTGGAAGGAAACTGGTTATTGCGCGATGACCTAAGATGGCGGGCATTAGCCGAATTTTGTGATTACTCGCTTTTTATTCACGCTCCAGCTAATGCGCTTCGTTCGCGACTGGTAGGCCGTAAACTGGCTGGCGGACTATCGCAAGCTGACGCTGAGGCGTTTTATGAGCGTACCGACGGACCGAATGTTCGTCGGGTACTGGAGGGGAGCCGACCAGCCGACTTTATGCTGGAGATGACGGTTGATGGTGAATATCGGATTGTGTGAGATTTTTGTTGTGTAACCTTACCACTCGTGAGAAATGACGCTGCGTAAACGCAGCGTCATGACTGATCGCCACAACGCTTGCGCCACGCGCACGGCACACCGCCAGCCAGTTATCAAAAACACTCAGCCAGTGCGCATCAAAATCCCGGCTCGGTTCATCCAGCAGGATTTAAATATAATGTTCGTATATTATTCATACTCAATTAATATCTTTTATTTTTTGTTTTTATTAATATTATGAATACCTTTTGGTAATTCACTAAATATCTACATTGGTTTTTAATGATGTGTTTTGTTACTCTCAATTAAGTTGTTCACTAGTAATATATTTCCATTAGCATCATCAATAAACCAATAAGGATATTGTATGAAATTGTCACCATCAATAATTGCGATGGCGGTGTCGGCATGTTTGCTCTCTACAAATGCGCTGGCGGCGTTAACTGCGAATGACGATACAAATAAGATTGAAGGCACGTATAGTAATTCTCTTATGCGGTCCACTGACAATGGTGAAAGCTGGCTGGAGCTTGTAACAAGTGATGGAACCAGTGCGGGGAAAAATAACGATTTTCCCGGCACAGAAACGGTTGTTGTCGCCAACAAACTTGCCGATGTTATGGCGACGCCACTGTATGATTCAACGCAAAGCTATGGCACGCCGAATACCAAAGTACGTTATAACGGCTATTACTGGACCAACCAATGGTGGGCGAACCCAGGGGAAATTCCTGGCAGTAACTCGGTATGGTTAAAAGGGGCGGCGACCAATCTGGAAGCCAACATTATTGATACTTACAATTTTACGCCGTGGCAGGGTCAGCAGGCTGAAGAGTATCAGACACAGCAAAAAGAGAAAGTCGCTAAGCAGTCGCGAATTTATGGTTATTATCCGGAGTGGGGGGTCTATGCGGCGCATAATTATTTTACAACGGATAAAATCGCCTAGGATCTCATAACGCATATTACCTACGCTTTTGGCGTGGTAGAAAATGGCGTTGTGGTTACCCATGATACAGAGAAAGGCCCGACGTTAATGAAAGAAATTGCCACCGCCAGCAAACAGGCAGGGGTGAAAAATATTCTTTCTGTGGGGGGATGGACTAACTCAGAGGAAGGCGTGTTTGAATCAGCAACATCTACGCCTGAAGGTGTCGAGAAACTTGCACAAAGTATTGTTGACTACGTCGTAAAATGGCAATTCGATGGGGTTGATATCGACTGGGAATATCCTGATACCGATGTTGAAAAAACGCAGTTCACCAATTTGATTACCAGCTTACGTAATAAACTGGATGTACTGGGCAAGCAAAACGATATTTACTATCAACTCTCCGCTGCTGTGACGGTAAACCATAATAATATGGCCTATATCAATCCGGCGGTAACGGCACCGTTACTCGATTCTGTCAACGTGATGGCGTATGACATTCACGGTGCATTTGATGCTATTACGGGCCATAACGCCCCGCTGTATGCCAATAGTCAGGATGAAGATCAGAAACTTAACGTCTCTTCGGCAATGAACGAATATGTTAACACTTGGGGTGTGGCTAAAAATAAACTGACCATGGGGGTTCCTTTCTACGGTCGTGGTTGGGGTAACGTTGAACCCACTGAAATCGTGAAGGGCTTGCCGGGACTTTTTGCTGCAGGAACCGCTACCGTCCACGGCGCATGGGATGATGAAGATCAGTACACTGGGACGAATCCGTTCTATGTGCTGCAGGAGAAAATTGCCAGCGGGGACTACACGCGGTACTGGGATTCGGAGTCTCACGTTCCCTATCTTTATAACGCAAAAACCAAAGAATTCCTGACCTATGATGATGAAGCCTCAATTACTGATAAGGTTAATTACATTAAAGATCAAGGAATTGGCGGGGCTATCATCTGGGATATCAGCGGTGATACCAGCGATCACACGCTGGGTAAAATCGTTGCTACATTAAAGTCTTCAGATAGTGGTGATGATGACAGCGATGACGATGGTGATGATAGCGATAGCACTCACGTTGTGTCGTATCTTTCCTTAGATCGTGGCGCTAAGAAAGGATTGTCTTACGATGGTGATACGGCGATGTTCACTGTGTATCCTGGCATTTATGCGGAGATGCCAGTGACGGAATTCCAAAGCGGCGTCTTTGATATGCGTCTTAACAATGTTTCTATCGCAAAAATTAATAAGGGTATCGTCGAAAACGGGGCTTTTTCAATCGATGGTCAGATTGCTAAGATCATCAGTAATGATGCGACGATGAAAGAAGGTGATGTCGTTTCCATCGTTCGTCAGGATGGCGAACAGGAGTATGTTGACGCCTCAAAAACAGTGAACCAGGAGATGCTTGGCAATGCGGTACTTGATACCAGCACCCAGTTAAGAGCTGTTTACATCGCACCTGCTAACGGAATTACCTATACTATTCAACTAAATATGGATGGCTATGCTGACTCACAGTATGATGTTTATCTTAACGACACCTTTGTAGCCAGAGCAAATACCTTAAAAACGGGTAAATGTTCAGCGGAACATATGACCTGTAGCTATTTAGGCGCACAGCGGATTTGGTACATCACCGATGCCAGCATTTCAGTTCAGCAGGATGACACCATCAAAGTGTATCATGTTGTAGACGGCGCGAAATCACTGGTGGCATCGCTGACAGTTCCCCACGGTATTTTCTACTATTAATGACGTAATCCCTCAGTTGCCCGGGAAGCGAATTCCCGGGCATTTTCGTATCAGCCCACCCTTACCAGGCTTTTTGGCTATTCTCAAAACGTGATGGGCGCGTTCTATTATTCCAGCTAAAATGTGACGCAAGTCAGATAACTGCGTTCTGTCGCTGGACAATCATTCCTTTTATTCCGCGTTTCGCTTATTCTAGCTGAAGCGTTTCAGTCGATTAAATGTTCGACAATTAACCAATTAGTCGCAGTTTGCGACAGGTAAGGTTTCCCTGAGCGATTTGCTGCATTACTCTGTCTGCCACATCGTTTCTGAGAAATCCTTGCAGGAGACCTATGACCGTACGCGTAGCGATTAATGGTTTCGGTCGCATCGGACGCAACGTGGTTCGTGCTTTGTATGAATCCGGGCGTCGGGCGGAAATCACCGTGGTGGCAATCAACGAACTGGCGGATGCTGCAGGCATGGCGCATTTGTTGAAATATGACACCAGCCATGGGCGTTTTGCCTGGGATGTTCGTCAGGAACGTGACCAGCTCATCGTTGGTGATGACGCGATCCGCATTTTGCATGAGCGAACGCTCGACGCGCTGCCATGGCGTGAACTGGGTGTTGACGTTGTGCTGGATTGTACGGGCGTCTTCGGTAACCGCGAACACGGCGAGGCGCATATTGCCGCCGGTGCAAAAAAAGTGCTCTTTTCACATCCTGGCAGTCCCGACATCGACGCAACGGTTGTATTTGGCGTTAATCAGGATCAGCTGCGCGCTGAGCACCGAATTGTATCCAACGCCTCCTGCACCACGAATTGTATAATTCCCGTCATTAAATTGCTGGATGATGCTTACGGCATTGAGTCTGGTACCGTTACAACGATCCACTCTGCGATGCACGATCAGCAGGTGATTGATGCCTATCATCCTGACCTGCGTCGTACGCGAGCGGCCAGCCAGTCAATTATTCCGGTTGATACCAAACTGGCGGCGGGTATTACGCGAATTTTTCCGCAATTTAACGATCGTTTTGAAGCGATCGCGGTGCGTGTACCGACCATAAATGTGACGGCGATCGACTTAAGCGTGACGGTGAAAAAACCGGTAAAAGCCAGCGAAGTCAACCAGTTGCTGCAAAAAGCAGCACAAGGTGCATTTCATGGTATAGTTGACTATACGGAATTACCGTTGGTCTCTGTAGATTTTAACCATGACCCGCACAGCGCCATCGTTGATGGTACGCAAACGCGCGTGAGTGGTGCTCACCTGATCAAGACTCTGGTCTGGTGTGATAATGAATGGGGCTTTGCTAACCGTATGCTCGACACAACGTTAGCGATGGCTGCTATTGGTTTCAGGCTCGACGCTTGAGCGTCGACAAAACTTTAAGTATCAACGAGAGGATTCACCATGTCTGTAATTAAGATGACCGATCTGGATCTGGCTGGTAAACGCGTTTTTATCCGTGCCGACCTGAACGTACCAGTTAAAGAAGGGAAAGTAACCAGCGACGCGCGTATCCGTGCTTCCCTGCCGACCATCGAACTGGCCCTGAAGCAGGGTGCTAAAGTGATGGTAACTTCCCACCTGGGTCGTCCTACCGAAGGCGAGTACAACGAAGAATTCTCTCTGCTGCCGGTTGTTAACTACCTGAAAGACAAACTGTCTGCTCCGGTTCGCCTGGTAAAAGATTATCTGGACGGCGTTGAAGTCGCTGCCGGTGAGCTGGTGGTCCTGGAAAACGTTCGCTTCAACAAAGGCGAGAAGAAAGACGACGAAGTTCTGTCCAAAAAATATGCGGCGCTGTGCGACGTATTCGTCATGGATGCTTTCGGTACGGCTCACCGTGCGCAGGCTTCTACCCACGGTATCGGCAAATTCGCTGATGTAGCTTGCGCGGGTCCGCTGCTGGCTGCTGAGCTGGACGCGCTGGGCAAAGCGCTGAAAGAACCGGCTCGTCCGATGGTTGCTATCGTTGGTGGTTCTAAAGTTTCTACCAAACTGACCGTTCTGGACTCCCTGTCTAAAATCGCTGACCAGTTGATCGTTGGCGGCGGTATCGCGAACACCTTCGTTGCCGCTCAAGGCCACAACGTCGGTAAATCCCTGTACGAAGCCGACCTGGTTGACGAAGCTAAGCGTCTGCTGACCACTTGCGATATCCCGGTTCCGACCGACGTTCGCGTAGCGACTGAGTTCTCTGAAACTGCGCCGGCGACGCTGAAATCCGTTAGCGACGTGAAAGAAGACGAGCAGATCCTGGATATCGGCGACGCTTCTGCACAGCAGCTGGCTGAAATCCTGAAGAATGCGAAAACCATTCTGTGGAACGGCCCGGTTGGCGTGTTCGAATTCCCGAACTTCCGTAAAGGTACTGAAATCGTTGCTAACGCTATCGCAGACAGCGAAGCGTTCTCCATCGCGGGCGGCGGCGATACCCTGGCAGCAATCGACCTGTTCGGCATTGCTGACAAAATCTCCTACATCTCCACTGGCGGCGGCGCATTCCTCGAATTCGTGGAAGGTAAAGTATTGCCAGCAGTAGCGATGCTCGAAGAGCGCGCTAAAAAGTAAGCATTTAATGGGCAGGGAAACCTGCCCAATTATTAGCGCGCTTTAGAGCGCGCGCCCTTTCCAAGGCCGAAGATACAGGACTCGCAACATGTCTAAAATTTTTGATTTCGTAAAACCAGGCGTAATCACTGGTGATGACGTACAGAAAGTTTTCCAGGTAGCTAAAGAAAACAACTTTGCTCTGCCAGCTGTTAACTGCGTTGGTACCGACTCCATCAACGCCGTACTGGAAACCGCTGCAAAAGTTAAAGCGCCGGTAATCGTACAGTTCTCCAACGGTGGTGCTTCTTTCATCGCGGGTAAAGGCGTGAAGTCCGACGTGCCTCAGGGCGCTGCAATCCTGGGTGCTATCTCTGGCGCGCATCACGTTCACCAGATGGCTGAACATTACGGTGTTCCGGTTATCCTGCACACTGACCACTGCGCGAAGAAACTGCTGCCGTGGATCGACGGTCTGCTGGACGCGGGTGAAAAACACTTCGCAGCAACCGGCAAACCGCTGTTCTCTTCTCACATGATCGACCTGTCTGAAGAGTCTCTGGAAGAGAACATCGAAATCTGCTCCAAATACCTGGCGCGCATGTCCAAAATGGGCATGACCCTGGAAATCGAACTGGGTTGCACCGGTGGCGAAGAAGACGGCGTGGACAACAGCCACATGGACGCTTCCGCACTGTACACCCAGCCGGAAGACGTTGATTATGCGTACACCGAGCTGAGCAAAATCAGCCCGCGTTTCACCATCGCCGCTTCCTTCGGTAACGTACACGGCGTTTACAAGCCGGGTAACGTGGTTCTGACCCCGACCATCCTGCGCGACTCTCAGGACTATGTTTCTAAGAAACATAACCTGCCGCACAACAGCCTGAACTTCGTCTTCCACGGCGGTTCCGGTTCTACTGCTCAGGAAATCAAAGACTCCGTAAGCTACGGCGTAGTGAAAATGAACATCGATACCGATACCCAATGGGCGACCTGGGAAGGTGTTCTGAACTACTACAAAGCAAACGAAGCTTACCTGCAGGGCCAGCTGGGTAACCCGAAAGGCGAAGATCAGCCGAACAAGAAATACTACGATCCGCGCGTTTGGCTGCGTGCTGGTCAGACAAGCATGATCACCCGTCTGGAACAGGCTTTCAAAGAACTGAACGCGGTTGACGTTCTGTAATTTACGCCGTTCTACGTGACATGAGGCCCGCCAATGCGGGCCTTTTTTATTGCCATTTCAACAGGCTGCTGGCAGAGATTTCTGTGATCTGTTTGGCAAAAATCAGGTTTATTGTTTACTCTTGTCAGATTGCCAGTCCCGGCGGGGCGGCTTTATTTTTTCCCATTTGGGTAAGCAAAAAAGGAATAGTGAATGGAAGATTTGAATGTTGTCGACAGCATAAACGGGGCGGGCACCTGGCTGGTCCGCAATCAGGAACTGCTGTTGAGCTATGCCGTCAACATCGTTGCGGCCATCGCCATTGTTATCATCGGTATGATTGTAGCGCGTATCGTATCAAACACCGTTAACCGTCTGATGGTGTCGCGGAAAATTGATGCAACGGTTGCCGATTTTCTCTCCGCACTGGTGCGCTACGGTATTATCGCTTTCACGCTGATTGCCGCGCTGGGCCGCGTTGGGGTGCAAACCGCCTCCGTGATCGCCGTTCTCGGTGCCGCAGGTTTAGCCGTGGGTCTGGCGCTGCAAGGTTCGCTGTCCAACCTTGCCGCCGGCGTGCTGTTGGTGATGTTCCGTCCGTTCCGCGCGGGTGAGTATGTAGACCTCGGCGGCGTAGCGGGAACCGTACTTAACGTGCAGATTTTCTCTACCACCATGCGTACCGTAGACGGTAAGATTGTGGTGATCCCGAACGGTAAAATCATTGCCGGGAACATCATTAACTTCTCTCGCGAACCGGTTCGTCGTAACGAATTCATTATCGGCGTGGCCTACGATTCCGATATCGATCAGGTGAAGAAAATCCTCACCGATATCATCCAATCCGACGAGCGCATCCTTAAAGATCGTGAAATGACGGTGCGTCTGAATGAGCTGGGCGCTTCTTCGATTAATTTCGTTGTACGCGTCTGGAGCAACAGCAGCGATCTGCAAAGCGTCTATTGGGACGTACTGGAGCGTATTAAGCGCGAGTTTGACGCCAACGGCATCAGCTTCCCGTATCCGCAGATGGATGTGAACTTCAAGCGTGTGAAAGAGAACGCGGCAGAGTAATCTTTTTCTGCACCACGGTGCCGGATGGCGCTTCGCTTATCCGGCCTGGTCAGATTTCTATACTGTAGGCCGGATAAGGCGTTAGCTGCTATCCGGCAAAATATCCCATCATTAATTTCTCTAATCTACGATTAATATTATCAATTTCCGCTAATGATTCTCCCGCGCTATAGTCTGCTCCTAAGAGAAATAGTTCGGGATGAGTAACGTGTTATCTTATTATTTTCAAGGGCTTGCGCTTGGCGCGGCCATGATACTACCGCTTGGTCCGCAAAACGCCTTTGTAATGAACCAGGGCATTCGTCGCCAGTATCACATCATGATTGCATTACTCTGTGCCATCAGCGATCTGGTGCTGATTTGCGCGGGGATTTTTGGCGGTAGCGCCTTGCTGATGCAGTCACCGTGGCTGATGGCACTGGTCACCTGGGGGGGAGTGGCGTTTCTACTCTGGTACGGTTTCGGTGCGTTAAAAACGGCGATGAGCAGTAATCTGGAACTGGCCAGCGCTGAAGTAATGAAGCAGGGGCGCTGGAAAATCATCGCCACTATGCTGGCGGTGACCTGGCTTAACCCACACGTTTATCTGGATACCTTTGTGGTGTTGGGGAGTCTCGGAGGCCAACTGGACGTTGAACCTAAGCGCTGGTTTGCGTTGGGTACCGTCAGCGCCTCGTTTCTGTGGTTCTTTGGTCTGGCATTGCTGGCGGCCTGGCTGGCGCCGCGTCTGCGCACTGCTAAAGCACAGCGCATCATCAATATCTTAGTAGGATTAGTGATGTGGTTTATCGCTTTTCAGCTGGCAAAAGAAGGTGTTACGCATGTTCATGCGCTGTTCAACTAAGTGTTGTCTGATGGACAACGCAGCGAGATCGGCTAAGCTTGCCTGCATGTGCCCTGAGTTTCGGGGTAATTAATGAAACATGGAGGAACGACCGTGAAGTTCAAAATAATGGCCCTAGCGGCATTAGTCGGATTCAGCGCACTATCGGTACAGGCAAATGAGTTGCCAAACGGACCGCACATCGTGACTTCCGGAACGGCAAGCGTGGATGCAACGCCTGATATCGCCACCCTGGCGATTGAAGTCAATGTTGCTGCGAAGGATGCGGCTTCAGCGAAGAAGCAAGCCGATGAGCGCGTGGCGCAATATCTGTCCTTCCTTGAGCAGAATCAGATAGCGAAGAAAGACATTAGCGCTGCCAACCTGCGCACGCAGCCGGACTACGATTACCAGAACGGCAAAAGCATCCTCAAAGGTTATCGTGCGGTGCGTACCGTTGAAGTGACGCTGCGTCAGCTGGACAAACTCAACGCTCTGCTTGATGGCGCGCTAAAGGCTGGTCTGAATGAGATCCGTTCGGTATCGCTTGGCGTCGCCCAACCGGATGCCTACAAAGATAAGGCGCGTAAAGCGGCAATTGATGATGCAATTCATCAGGCTGAACAGCTGGCGGCGGGCTTTAACAGCAAACTGGGACCCGTTTATAGCGTGCGCT
Source organism: Citrobacter sp. C5_2 (assembly GCF_014596845.2). Classification (NCBI taxonomy): domain Bacteria; kingdom Pseudomonadati; phylum Pseudomonadota; class Gammaproteobacteria; order Enterobacterales; family Enterobacteriaceae; genus Citrobacter; species Citrobacter sp. C5_2. Next base: position 902,429 of record NZ_CP115032.1, read on the forward strand.
ACCACGTGTCCAATTATCAGCCGAGCCCGATGGTACGGATGATGAAAGCAGATGCAGCGCCTGCGGCATCCGCTCAGGAAACCTACGAACAGCCGGTTATTCAGTTTGACGATCAGGTTGATGTGGTCTTCCAGATTGAACCGACGGCGGGGCAGCCGGCAGCCACACCTGCCAAAACCCAGTAATCTTTTCAAACCCGGCCTTCCAGCCGGGTTTTTTCTGTGAGCAACTGTAAAAATGAGATCTCACATCCAGTCTTTTTTTTCGCCGTAATGAGGATAGGCCATAGCGATTTTTAAGGGGACGCTATGGATATTTTTATCTCGAAAAAGATGCGTAATTTCATTCTGCTGGCGCAAACCAATAACATCGCCAGAGCGGCAGAAAAAATCCATATGACCGCATCGCCTTTCGGTAAAAGCATTGCCGCACTGGAAGATCAAATCGGCTATACGCTGTTTACCCGCAAAGATAACAACATCAGCCTGAATAAAGCCGGGCAGGAGCTCTATCAGAAACTGTTCCCTGTTTATCAGCGTCTCTCTGCTATTGATAACGAAATCCATAACGCCTCTCGCCGCTCGCGAGAAATCGTCATCGGCATCGACAATACCTATCCAACGATTATTTTCGACCAGTTGATTAGCCTTGGCGACAAGTACGATGGCGTGACGGCTCAGGCCATTGAATTCAGCGAGAATGGGGTGATCGATAACCTGTTCGATCGGAAACTGGATTTTATTATCTCACCGCAGCACGTTTCCCCTCGCGTGCAGGAACTGGAAAATCTGGCGATTAGCGAGTTGTCTCCGCTGCGTCTGGGGTTTCTCGTTTCCCGGCGCTACGAAGAAAAACAGCCGCATGAGCTGCTACGTGAGCTGCCATGGCTGCAAATGCGCTTCCAGAATCGCGCCAACTTTGAGGCGATGCTCGATGCTTACATGCGGCCCTGCGGAATTCATCCGACGATTATCTACCGCCCGTACAGCTTTATGGCCAAGATTAGCGCGGTGGAGCGTGGGCAGTTTTTGACGGTGATCCCCCATTTCGCCTGGCGGCTGGTTAACCCCTCGACGTTGAAATATTTCGATGCGCCCGGCAGCCCTATGTATATGCAGGAGTTTCTCTATTCGCTGAAAAACCATCGTTATACCGCCACGATGCTTCAGCATATTGCTGAAGATCGTGAGGGTACGGCAAGTTAAACGAGCATCGATCCGGTTTCGATCAGGTTACGATGCAGATCGAACGCATGGCTGAGATCGTGATGGATATGCCCGCCGGGCGCTCGTTCCAGATAACGGTGCAGGTAGTCCCGATACAGAGGATGCGCACAGTTATCGATAATCGTGTGCGCCCGCTGCATCGGGGATAACCCACGCAGATCGGCAATCCCCTGTTCGGTGACGATCACTTTGACGCTATGTTCGCTGTGATCGACATGGCTACACATCGGCACGATGGTGGAGATTTTCCCGCCTTTGGCAATCGACGGCGCCATAAAAATAGACAGGTAGGCGTTACGCTCGAAATCGCCGCTGCCGCCAATGCCGTTCATCAGGTTTACACCTGCTACGTGTGTGGAATTGGCATGACCGTAGATGTCAAACTCCAGACCGACATTGAGCGCAATGACGCCCAGCCGACGAATGATTTCCGGGTTATTGGAAATCTCCTGCGGGCGCAGCACAATCCGGCTGGCGAAGAAGTCCATGTTGTCGTAAATCTTCTGCAACGACGGGGCTGAAATGGTCAAACTGGAGGCGCTGGCGCCGGTTATCTTGCCCGTTTCCAGCAGATGCACCACAGATTCTTGCAACACCTCGGAATACATCATAAAGGGTGGAATATCCGGGTTCTCGCCCAATCGCGCCATTACCGCGTTGTTGATATTGCCCACGCCGCTTTGTAAGGGCAGGAATTCCGCTGGGATGCGTTTGTGCGCCATTTCCGCCAGCAGAAATGTCACCACGTTATCGGCAATTTGCTGACTGACCGGATTACTCTTATCCGCGGCATTTCCGGCATCGGGCAGTTCGGTATCCACGACCGCGATAATTTTTTTCGGGTCTATCTGCACACACTGGCTGCCCACGCGATCCATGGTGTGAAAAATCGGCACGCTGTTTCGCCGCGGCGGTGCGCCGGGTATCACAATGTCGGCAAACTCCGCCACGCGCGGGTTATGGTAATGATTCAGTTCGATAATCACCTTTTTCGCCCGCAGCAGCCAGGTCGGCGCGTTACCGATGCCGCTGGAAAGCCAAATCCGACCATCTGGCGCAATGGCGGAGGCTTCAATGACGGCAACATCGATCTCGCCAAAAAAACCATAATTAACCATTTGCGCCACTTCGCTCAAATGGAGATCGACAAACCTCACCTGGCCCTGATTAATTTTCTCGCGCAGGCCAGATGATGTTTGATAAGGTGCCCGCCAGGAAACGGCATCCGCCGCGGATAGCGCATCATCAGCGGCAGCGCCAATTGAGGCTCCTGTCAGCAGGCGGATTTGAAAAGGTTGCCCGACCTGATGCCGTTCGCAAGCGAGTTGAGCAATTGCGTTAGGTAATGCTTTTGGCGAACCCGCAGGGGTAAAGCCGCTGAATGCCACCATATCGTCGTGCTGGATAATTTCTGCCGCTTCTTCGGCACTCATCCGTTTCATGGCCGTCTCCTTCCTCAGGCGTGATTAATGGCCGACAAAATTGGGTTTACGTTTTTCCATAAACGCGTTCATCCCTTCCTGATAATCCTCGCTGTCGTACACCGCGCGGCGCATGCCCTGAATACGCTCAAATTCGTCTGAGTTCATGGTGTGCGCTTCGCCCAGCACGCGCAGTTCTTCTTTAATGACGGCGATGGCCAGCGGCGCTTTCTCCGAGATGTGGTGCGCCATTTGCAGAGTGAAATCCTCCAGTTCGTCGACAGGAACCACATGGTTGAGGATCCCGACGGCCATCGCACGCTGAGCGGTAATCGGCGAGGCGGTAAAGATCAGCTCTTTCACGATGTGGAACCCAGCATCGCGGGTCAGGTTGTGGATGCCGACCAGGTTATACGGTACCCCGAGGTTGACCGGTGTCATCGAGAAGGTAGAGGTTTCAGCGGCGATGATGAGATCGGAACTCATGATCATCTCAAACGCGCCGCCCCAGACGCTCCCCTCAACCATGGAGATCACTGGTTTTGGATATTTCTGGATCATGCGGGTGATCTGGCGCAGCGGATCGTCATAAGAGAGCGGATCGCGACGTCCTGAGGGAAGTTCATGAATATCATGCCCGGCAGAGAACACTTTGGCCCCGCTCGGGGCGCGCAAAATGATGCAGCGAATTTCCGCACGATTAAGATCGCTCAGCGCCTGCATCAGATCGTCGATAAACACTTTGCTCAGCGCATTGAGCTTGCGGGCGTAATTGAACTCAATGACCGCGACTTTCTGGATGATGACTACGTTGACGTATTGATAAGACATAATGTTCTCTTTATTCAAAGTAATGATGCTGGATAAATTCACTAATGTGACGCAGACCGGTACGCGGCGAAAGGTCGTTATTTTTGACGGCCTGCAGCGTCTGCTGGAAATAACGGTCGAAATCAGTCCGGGTAAACAGCAGATGCAAAGCTTCTTCTTCAGCCTGCTTGTGTAACCAGTCCACCGCTTGCTGCTGGCGGACTTTTTCCAGTCGACCGCTGACGGTAAGGCACGTTTTAAAGTCAGTTATCGCCTGCCAAATCTCCTCGATGCCACGTTTTTCCAGGGCGCTACAGGCCAGAACCTGCGGCTGCCACTCGTCATACTTGCGGCGCAGAATATGCAGGGCGGATTCGTACATATGGCGGGCGATGGCAACCTGGTTACGGTTATCACCGTCGTCCTTGTTGATGACGACCAGATCCGCCATCTCCATCAGGCCCTTTTTGATGCCCTGCAAATCGTCGCCACCGCCGGCAATTTGCAGTGAGATAAAGCAATCCACCATGCCGGCGACTTCAGTTTCTGACTGCCCGACGCCGACGGTTTCCACAATCACCACGTCAAAACCCGCCGCTTCGCACAACAGCATTAATTCACGGGCGCGCTGGCTGGCGCCGCCTAAATGACCGCTGGAAGGCACCGGGCGGATAAATGCCGATTCTGCGCGGGACAGTTCCGTCATCCGGGTTTTATCGCCAAGAATGCTGCCGCCGCTAACGGGACTACTGGGATCGACCGCAATCACAGCCACCCGTAATCCCCGACGGATCAACAGCATACCGAACGCCTCCAGAAAGGTGCTTTTGCCCGCGCCCGGCGTGCCCGTGATGCCCAGACGCAGCGCGTTACCGGTGAACGGCATTATCGCGTCCAGCAATTGCGTACTCAGTGGCTGGTGGCGCGGGTGGCTGCTTTCAACCAGCGTCATCGCCTGGGCAAGCGTGGCCCGTTCACCGCGCCGCAAGCGTCGGACGGCATCGTCAAGCGTGGCGGCGTTAATCATGATGCTGACTGATCCGGGTCAATACATCGCGGACGCTGTCGAGCATTGGCGTGCCGGGGCCATAAATGGCTGCCACGCCATGCTCGTACAGGAAGGCGTAGTCCTGTGGTGGTATCACACCGCCTGCCACCACGCAGATATCTGCGCGTCCCCAGCCTTTGAGCGCCGTGACCAGTTCAGGGATCAACGTCTTATGCCCTGCAGCCAGTGACGATGCGCCTATGACATGTACATCGTTTTCTACCGCCAGACGGGCGATCTCTTCTGGCGTGGAGAACATCGGACTGAGATCGACGTCGAAGCCGAGATCGGAGTAGGCGCTGGCGATCACTTTCGCGCCGCGATCGTGACCATCCTGGCCCATCTTGGCGATCAGGATCCGAGGTCGGCGACCATTTTCCGCGAGGAACTGTTCGGTTTGCGCAACAATGGCGTCGAACTCATTGGCGGATTTGTCGGACTGGTGATAGCTTTGCGCAATCACGCCGGTGACGCACTGGCTGGGCACCAGATAGCGGTCAAAAGCGGCTTCCAGCGCGTCGGAGATCTCACCGAGCGTGGCGCGAACGCGGGCGGCGTTAACGGCGGCGGCCAGCAGATTTTCATTATGCTGCGCGGCGTGGGTCAGCGCCGTCAGCGCGGCGTTGACGGCATCATTGTCGCGAGTGGCGCGGATATGCTGTAGTGAAGCAATCTGTTCGTTGCGCACCTTCACGTTGTCGATTTCCAGTACCGACGTTTCGTCTTCTTTATCCAGCTTGTACTTGTTCACGCCAACGATGACGCGTTTGCCCTGGTCGATCAGCGACTGCTCGCGCGCCGAAGCTTCTTCGATCATTCGTTTGGGGAGTCCAGCTTCAATCGCCTTCGCCATGCCGCCCGCTTCATCAATTTGTTTAATGATCGTGCGCGCCTGCTTCACGATTTGATCAGTCAATGACTCCACGTAGTACGATCCGGCCAGCGGATCGACTGTGCGGCAGATCTCTGACTCTTCCTGAATAATGATCTGTGTATTACGCGCGATGCGGGCGGAGAAATCGGTGGGCAGACCGAGTGCTTCATCAAAGGCGTTGGTGTGCAGCGACTGGGTGCCGCCAAGCGTGGCGCCGAGCGCTTCAATGGTTGTGCGGATCACGTTGTTGTAGGGATCCTGCTCGGTCAGACTCCAGCCGGAGGTCTGGCAGTGGGTACGCAGAGCGAGAGATTTCGGGTTGGTTGCGCCAAAACCGCTGACCGCCTCGCTCCACAAATAGCGAGCCGCGCGCAGCATGGCGACGTTCATAAACAGATCCATGCCGATACCGAAGAAGAATGACAGACGCGGGGCGAAGTCATCAATTTTCAGCCCGGCAGACAGTGCGGCTTTGATGTACTCAATGCCGTCGGCCAGCGTAAACGCCACCTGCTGGACGCAGTTCGCTCCGGCTTCTCCCATGTGATAACCGCTGATACTGATGGTGTTATAGCGCGGCATATTGGCGGAGCACCAGGCGATGATGTCGGCGATGATGCGCATTGAAGGTTTTGGTGGATAGATGTAGGTGTTGCGGCACAGATACTCTTTCAGAATATCGTTCTGAATGGTCCCGGTGAGCTGTTCCGGCGTTACGCCTTGTTCCTCAGCCGCGACGATATAAAACGCCAGGACCGGCAGCACCGCGCCGTTCATCGTCATCGACACCGACATCTTATCCAGCGGGATCTGATCAAACAGCACCTTCATATCTTCGACGGTATCGATCGCCACGCCCGCTTTGCCGACATCGCCCGCCACGCGCGGGTTGTCAGAGTCATAGCCGCGGTGGGTGGCAAGGTCAAAGGCAACGGAAAGTCCTTTTTGTCCGGCGGCGAGGTTGCGGCGGTAAAAGGCGTTGGATTCTTTGGCGGTAGAGAAACCGGCATACTGGCGGATGGTCCACGGCTGCGCGGTATACATGGTGGCGCGTGGGCCGCGCACGTAAGGCGGTAGGCCGGGCAGGGTGCCCGTGACTTCCAGATTATCGAGGTCAGCCTCGGTGTACAGCGGCTTGATGACAATCCCTTCCGCCGTCTGTCTTTCCAGCGACTCAACGTTTTTTTCCCGTCGACTGAGTTCTTTATTGGCAAGTGTTTGCCACTCTTGCACGTTAGCCATTTTTTGCTCCGTATTACGCAATAAGTTGAATCTTTACGAGATACGGTGAGCTTTTTCATTTGGCTTGTCGCCAGCAAAAAATAGCCAACAGGGCGTCGTTTTTTGCCGCGTGGTATGTTTTATTTTGTGATGTATTTCAAAGACGTGGCGGGAATAACATGAAAAAGCGGTAAGAGGGAGTAGGCCGGATAAGGCGTTACGCCGCCATCCGGCACTCAGAGGCTACAAACAGTTTAATCCTGACGCAGTACGTTGTGACCGTAAGCCAGCAGCGCGTCGGTAACGTTGCGCATCATGCGGCTTTCCGGCGCAAAACGGTGCCAGTACAACATCCGACGCTGGAACAGGCCCGGCGTCAAGTCGATGAGCTCACCGCTTTCCAGCTCTTTTTCTATCTGTAAGTGCGGGATCATGCAGCAGGTCGTGCCCTGACGGGCCAACTGGACGAAGGCTTCTGATGAGTTAACGATATGGCACGGCACGCTGCCTGGCGGCAGATCGAAGTTTTGTTGCAGGAACGCCTGATGCATATCATCAAGATGGTCAAACGCGACCGCCGGGGCTTTCAGCAGGGCAGAGCGAGTGACGCCGTTCGGGAAATAGCGCTCGGCGAACGCTTTTGAACCCACAAACAGGTAATCCAGCGCGCCAAGTTTATCCACCAGACAGCTTGGCAGCGCCTGATGTTGAATACTCACCGCACCGACCACTTCACCACGGCGCAGACGTTCCTGCGTTCGCGTTTCATCCTCAACCTGCAGGTTCAGGCGAATTGGCGAATTAGCCAGTACCGGGGCCAGCGCCGGAAGCAACCAGGTCGCCAGACTGTCGGCGTTTACCGCCAGCGAAAGCAGCAGCGGCGTGGAGCCAGTTTGCTCATCACCCAGCCACTCATCTTCCAGCAGTTCAACCTGGCGTAAGAGCGCCAGGAGTTTCTGCCCTTGTTCAGTAGGGCGAGGCGGTACGGTACGCACCAGCAGCGGCTGTCCGAACATATTCTCAAGCTGTTTTATGCGCTGTGAAACGGCGGATTGCGTGATGCACAGCTTTTGCGCCGCGCGCTCAAATCCTCGTTCACGAATAACCGCATCCAGTGCTTGTAGTGTTCTGTAGTCCGGACGTTTCATTGCTTTGGCGCACTCCTGAAATTTTTGCTTGTTCTGCACTATGACACAAATTTGGGTTGGGTAAAGACGAAATCAGCCACCCGGGAGCGGGTGTGGGGACATTTTTCTGCACAATGTTCTATAATGCGCGTGAATTTTCCCACCATATTCACACCACAGGCGAAACGATCATGACGCAGGATGAACTGAAAAAAGCAGTAGGATGGGCGGCACTTCAGTATGTACAGCCCGGTACCATTGTGGGCGTAGGTACAGGTTCAACAGCCGCACACTTTATTGATGCGCTGGGCACAATGAAAGGTCAGATTGAAGGCGCGGTGTCCAGTTCTGACGCCTCGACCGAAAAACTCAAAAGCCTTGGCATCCACGTGTTCGATCTTAACGAAGTGGACAGCCTCGGCGTCTACGTTGACGGCGCGGATGAAATCAACGGCCATATGCAGATGATTAAAGGCGGTGGCGCAGCGTTGACCCGTGAAAAAATCATTGCTTCTGTGGCGAAGAAATTTATCTGCATCGCTGACGCGTCCAAAGAAGTCGATATTCTCGGTAACTTCCCGTTGCCGGTAGAAGTTATCCCAATGGCGCGTAGCGCAGTGGCTCGCCAGTTGGTGAAGCTGGGCGGTCGCCCTGAATACCGTCAGGGCGTGGTAACTGACAATGGTAACGTGATCCTTGACGTGCATGGTCTGGAAATCCTCGACGCTATCGCACTGGAAAACGCCATTAATGCGATTCCGGGCGTGGTAACCGTAGGTTTGTTCGCTAACCGTGGTGCGGATGTCGCGCTGATCGGTACCCCAGACGGCGTGAAAACTATCGTAAAATGATCTGATGGGAGCGTCTTCTCCCGTTAAAAAAATTTTGGCAGGGCAAATTTGGTGACTTGTGTCACGTTTACAATATTGCCCTGCCGATCTCTCCAAAGAAAAAGTTATCGCCAGTATTTTCCTCTGACATTTCCCGCTGAATGACATTTCCTCAGCATGACGACGCAAACGTTCATATTGCTGCAATATTATTTTTTGATATGTTGAAGAGGCGGATGAAAATCCCACACACAACACATCAGATTGGACAAAAAAGACAGGGTCGGGGAAATGGCAAAGGTATCACTGGAGAAAGATAAGATTAAATTTCTGCTGGTAGAAGGCGTGCACCAAAAAGCACTCGAGAGCCTTCGTGCAGCAGGTTATACCAACATCGAGTTTCACAAAGGCGCTCTGGACACCGAACAACTGAAAGAGTCCATCCGTGATGCTCACTTCATTGGCCTGCGATCCCGTACCCATCTGACTGAAGATGTAATTGCCGCCGCAGAAAAACTGGTCGCGATTGGTTGCTTCTGCATCGGCACCAACCAGGTTGATCTTAGCGCTGCGGCAAAGCGCGGGATCCCGGTGTTTAACGCGCCATTCTCTAACACACGTTCCGTTGCTGAACTGGTGATTGGCGAACTGCTGCTACTGCTACGCGGTGTACCAGAAGCGAACGCCAAAGCGCACCGCGGCGTGTGGAATAAACTGGCTACTGGCTCTTTTGAAGCGCGCGGCAAAAAACTGGGGATCATCGGCTACGGGCACATTGGTACTCAGTTAGGCATTCTGGCGGAATCGCTGGGGATGCATGTCTATTTCTATGATATTGAAAATAAACTTCCGCTGGGTAACGCCACGCAGGTTCAGCATCTTTCCGATCTGCTCAATATGAGCGACGTGGTGAGCCTGCACGTGCCGGAAAATGCCTCTACCAAAAACCTGATGGGCGCGCGTGAGATTTCGCTGATGAAACCGGGCGCGCTGCTGATTAACGCCGCACGCGGTACGGTGGTTGATATTCCTGCGTTGTGCGACGCGTTAGCGACCAAACATCTTGCAGGGGCGGCAATTGACGTGTTCCCAACCGAACCGGCAACGAACAGCGATCCGTTCACTTCGCCGCTGTGTGATTTCGACAACGTGATCCTGACGCCGCATATTGGTGGTTCCACGCTGGAAGCACAGGAAAATATCGGTCTGGAAGTGGCGGGGAAACTGATCAAGTATTCCGACAACGGCTCCACGCTGTCTGCGGTTAACTTCCCGGAAGTTTCGCTGCCGCTGCACGGTGGTCGTCGTCTGATGCACATTCACGAAAACCGTCCTGGCGTTCTGACCGCGCTGAACCAGATTTTTGCCGAGCAGGGCGTCAACATTGCCGCGCAGTATCTGCAGACTTCTGCGCAGGTAGGTTATGTGGTTATCGATATTGAAGCGGATGAAGATGTGGCGGAAAAAGCGCTGCTGGCGATGAAAGCCCTTCCGGGAACCATTCGCGCCCGTCTGCTGTACTAATTTCCTCTAAATGGGCAGGCGATGACCTGCCCATCTTTCCTCTGATTTCCCTGCCTCAAAATTTCTTTCTGTAACGCATACATTCTGTTTTCGAGCCTTGCCGCAATTGGCAACTAAAGGCAGTGCTGCGTGTTGTACAGCACTAAAAGAAATTTACGATAGGGGCTCAGCATCGCGCTGAAACGGGAAAGCCCCTGGCGAAGCAGGGGCTCTAAAAAGGAAAGGGACGATGATGAGATACGTCATCATGCTGCTGATCCTGTTAATCATCGCTTGCCCAGCACATTAACAGAGAGTACGCAGGAGGGAGGTTCGCCTCCCTCACCCTTCACCGAGGAATTTAGGTCAAAAAAACGGCGCTGTCAATCGGCAAAAAACGGCTACCACTGCCAAATTTTGGACGGCGTTACCACCGCAGGCAGTGGGATATCCCACTCTTCGACAGGCAGCTTTTCCACTAACTGGCAATCATGCGCGTAGCCCACGGGCTGGATCTTATGCTGCTGCCAGTTTTGCAACGTACGGTCATAAAATCCGCCGCCCATGCCCAGGCGCTGCCCGTCTTCATCAAACGCGACTAACGGCGTAACCAGTACATCCAGCTTTGCCAGCGGCAATACGTCGCGGACATCAAGTCGCGGCTCCTGGATCTTTAAGCGGTTGGTCACCAGCGCACTCTGCGGATGATAGTGCAGGAACAGCAGGTTGCCAGGGCTGAAGGGATGAAGAACCGGAAGGTAGACGCGCTTACCCGCTCGCCACAGCTGTTCGATCAGCGGTTGGGTGTCGAGTTCGCCATCGAAAGAGAGAAACACCGCTACGGTATGGGCAAGAACAACAGGGGGAAAACTGAGCATTCTGGTCGCGGCTTGCTGACCAAATTGTTGTTGCTGATCGCTGGTAAGCGCACGGCGACGCTGACGAATCAGTGTGCGTATTTCTTGTCGGGATAAAGGGAGTTCAGAAAGTAGTGTCATGGCTGTTGCCAGGTAGAAGGGAATCTCCGAGATGCCGCCGCAGGCTGTAACCCTTGAACCCTTGGTTCAAGGTGAATGTGTCGTCACAGTTTTAAGGCTTCTCGGACGAGCCGAGCATGCTCACCAACCGTGGAGCGCCACATTCTTGTGGTATGAAATATCGGCTCAGGGGACTGGCCCGCTTGCAAACATCTCAGAGAAATTTTGTCTTCACGGTCACTCTACCACAGTAAACCGAAAAGTGTTATTCAAAGTTTTGGCCCGTTTTTTCGGTTATGCGACCCTGATCAAGCAACGCTTGTTCGATGGTCTGTTGCAGCATCCGAATACGTTGTTCCATGCTCGCCGCGTACTCACGCGTCTTCGCTTTTTCCTGAGTTAATTCATAGCTGATGTTCAACGCGGCGATGAAAACCAACTGCTCAGTATTTGTGACTCTAGTGCGAACTTTCAGATCTTGCAATCGCTGATTGAGATCGTCCGCAGCCTGATTCAACGCATCCCTTTGTTCAGGCGGGCAATTCACTCGCAGTGAACGGCCAAATATTTGGATATCGACGGGTTGTGCAGACATGCCACCTTCCTGCTGATTGACTGCGCTGCCTTCGTCTCCAGACCTTGGGTCCGCGAAGGGGCGACACTATAGCTACCCTGGTATCAAGATACAAGCCCTTTTCTGGTCCACCAGGGTCCAAAGTGGTAGCATATCATGAATATTCCTCCCTTTGATGACGAATGCTTATGTCTATACAGAACGAAATGCCTGGCTACAGCGAAGTTAGCCAGTTTTTGAACCAACAAGGGGCTGGATTAACCCCGGCCGAAATGCACGGCTTAATCAGCGGGATAATTTGTGGCGGTAACAACGACAGCTCATGGCAGCCGCTGTTGCACGACCTGACGAACGAAGGTCTGGCCTTTGGTCACGAGCTGGCTCAGGCGCTGCTGAAAATGCACTCTGCTACCAGCGATGCCCTTGAGGACGACGGCTTCCTTTTTCAGCTTTTTCTGCCTGAAGGTGATGACGTCAGCGTATTCGATCGCGCCGATGCGCTGGCTGGCTGGGTAAACCACTTCCTGCTGGGCCTCGGCGTCACGCAGCCTAAGCTCGACAAAGTGACCGGCGAAACCGGTGAAGCGATTGACGACCTGCGCAATATCGCCCAGTTGGGCTATGACGAAGACGAAGATCAGGAAGAGCTGGAAATGTCGCTCGAAGAGATCATCGAATACGTGCGTGTAGCCGCCTTGCTGTGCCATGACACGTTTACGCGTCAGCAGCCGACTGCGCCGGAAGTCCGTAAACCGACTCTGCACTAAATACAACAACGCCAAGGAGAGTGTTATGAGTGAGATATCTCAGCAAGAATTCCAGCGTCGTCGTCAGGCTTTGCTGGCACAAATGCAGCCCGGCAGCGCCGCGCTGATTTTTGCCGCGCCGGAAGCGACGCGCAGCGCGGACAGTGAATACCCGTACCGCCAGAACAGTGATTTCTGGTATTTCACCGGCTTTAACGAGCCTGAAGCCGTGCTGGTGCTGATTAAAAGTGATGATACTCATAACCACAGCGTTTTGTTCAACCGGGTTCGCGATCTGACGGCGGAGATCTGGTTTGGCCGCCGTCTGGGCCAGGATGCCGCGCCGGCAAAACTCGGCGTTGACCGGGCGCTGGCCTTCAGTGAAATCAACCAACAGCTGCACTTGCTGCTCAATGGCCTGGACGCGGTGTATCACGCACAGGGCGAGTACGCTTGGGCCGACGAAATTGTCTGCACGGCGCTGGATAAACTACGCAAAGGTTCCAGACAAAATCTGCACGCGCCTGGCGCGATCATCGACTGGCGTCCGATGGTGCATGAAATGCGCCTGTTCAAATCACCAGAAGAGATTGCGATCATGCGCCGTGCCGGAGAGATCACCGCCCTGGCGCATACCCGCGCGATGGAAAAATGCCGTCCGGGGATGTTTGAATACCAACTGGAGGGGGAGATTCACCACGAATTTACCCGCCACGGCGCGCGTTATCCGTCCTATAACACCATTGTCGGAAGCGGTGAAAACGGCTGTATCCTGCATTACACCGAAAATGAAAGTGAAATGCGCGATGGCGACCTGGTGCTGATTGACGCTGGCTGTGAATACAAAGGCTATGCGGGCGACATTACGCGTACTTTTCCGGTTAATGGCAAATTTACCCCCGCGCAGCGTGAAATCTACGATATCGTGCTGGAATCCTTAGAGACCAGCCTACGTCTGTATCGCCCCGGAACTTCCATTCAGGACGTCACCGGTGAAGTTGTGCGCATCATGATTACCGGTCTGGTGAAGCTTGGCATATTGCACGGCGACGTCGACCAGTTAATTACCGAGAATGCGCATCGGCCATACTTTATGCATGGCCTTAGCCACTGGCTGGGGCTGGATGTGCACGATGTTGGCGTTTATGGTCAGGATCGTTCGCGTATCCTTGAGCCAGGAATGGTGCTGACCGTCGAGCCAGGGTTATATATCGCGCCGGATGCCGATGTACCGGCTGCTTATCGGGGCATTGGCATTCGTATAGAAGATGACATCCTTATCACCGAAGACGGTAATGAAAATCTGACCGCCAGCGTGGTGAAGAAAGCGGATGATATTGAAGCCTTAATGGCTGCGGCGCGACTGCAATGAGCGTAATTATCGTTGGTGGTGGCATGGTCGGCGCGACGCTGGCGCTGGCCATTTCCCAGGTCAGTCATGGGACGCTGCCAGTTCATCTGATAGAAGCGAGCGAACCTGAAACTGACCGTCATCCTGGGTTTGACGCCCGGGCGATTGCGCTGGCGGCAGGAACCTGTCAGCAGCTGGCGCGAATTGGCGTGTGGCAGGCGATTGCCGATTGCGCAACGGCAATCAAAACGGTCCACGTCAGCGATCGCGGTCATGCCGGATTTGTTACGCTGGATGCGCAGGAATATCGTCTCCCGGCGCTGGGGCAGGTGGTGGAACTCCACGATGTTGGGCTGCGTCTGTTTGCGCTACTGCGTAAAGCGCCGGGCGTCACGCTGCATTGTCCCGATCGCGTAGCCAGCGTGTCGCGTACGCAGGGCCATGTTGAGGTCACACTGGAAAATGGCGAGTCCATTACCGGTCGCGTGGTGGTCGCCGCTGACGGTACACGTTCCGCGCTGGCTACCGCCTGCGGTGTGGACTGGCTGCAGCAGCCTTATGAACAACTGGCGGTAATCGCCAATGTCTCGACCTCCGTTCCCCACGATGGGCGCGCGTTTGAACGTTTCACGCAGTATGGCCCGCTGGCAATGCTCCCGATGTCTGATGGTCGCTGCTCGCTGGTGTGGTGCCATCCGCTGGATCAGCGCGATGAGATCATGGCCTGGTCCGACGAACGGTTTTGCCGTGAATTGCAAACCGCGTTTGGCTGGCGGCTGGGACGTATTACCCAGGCCGGTAAACGCAGCGCTTATCCGCTGTCATTAACCACTGCGCTGAAGGCGATTACCCATCGTACCGTGCTGGTGGGGAACGCCGCTCAGACGCTACATCCCATTGCCGGACAAGGTTTCAACCTTGGTCTGCGCGACGTAATGAGCCTGGCTGAGACGTTAACTCAGGCGCAAAACTGCGCGGAAGATATTGGTGATTACGCAGTGCTGGCACGCTATCAGCAACGTCGTGAGCGCGATCGCGAAACGACAATTGGCGTAACCAACAATCTGGTGTATCTGTTTGCCAACCGCTGGGCCCCGCTGGTTGTTGGGCGCAATGCCGGGCTGATGGCGATGGAGTTATTCACACCCGCGCGCGATGCGCTGGCGGAGCGGACCCTGGGTTGGGTTGCGCGATAAATATGGCCTGTAAGCCGGATGGCGGCGTAAACGCCTTATCCGGCCTACGGTTTTGATTGTTCCGGTTTCCAGGAGTAAACAGTGCAAAGTGTTGATGTAGCAATTGTCGGTGGCGGCATGGTGGGACTGGCGGTTGCCTGCGGCTTGCAGGGCAGCGGGTTACGCGTTGCGGTGTTAGAACAACATGTTCCGCAGTCGTTGGCGGTGGATGCACCTCCTCAGCTTCGCGTGTCGGCAATCAATGCCGCCAGTGAAAAACTGCTTACTCGTTTGGGCGTCTGGTCAGATATCGTTGCCCGTCGCGCGTGCTGCTATCACGGTATGGAAGTCTGGGACAAAGACAGCTTCGGGCGCATTGAGTTTGACGACCAGAGCATGGGCTACAGCCATTTGGGCCACATCGTCGAAAACGCAGAGATCCATTACGCGCTATGGCAAAAGGCGCAGCGTTCGCCGGATATTACGCTGCTGGCGCCCGCTGAAATACAGCAGGTAGCCTGGGGTGAGAACGAGGCATTTCTGACTCTGAAAGAGGGCACAATGCTGACGGCTCGCCTGGTGATTGGCGCGGATGGCGCTAACTCCTGGCTGCGTAATAAAGCAGACATTCCGCTCACCTTCTGGGATTACCGTCATCATGCGCTGGTGGCGACGATCCGTACGCAGGAAGCTCACGGCGCGGTTGCGCGCCAGGCGTTTCACGGCGAGGGTATCCTGGCATTCCTGCCGCTCAGTGACCCGCATCTGTGCTCTATCGTCTGGTCACTTTCTCCGCAGGAAGCCGAACGCATGCAGCAGGCAAGCGTTGATGAGTTTAATCAGGCGCTGAATATCGCTTTTGATAACCGTCTGGGACTGTGCAGCGTTGAAAGCGAACGGCAGACGTTTCCGCTGACGGGACGCTATGCTCGTCAGTTCGCCGCCCATCGTCTGGCGCTGGTGGGTGATGCGGCGCATACCATCCACCCGCTGGCGGGTCAGGGGGTTAACCTCGGCTTTATGGATGCGGCAGAGCTTATCGATGAGCTTAAGCGGCTACAACGTCAGGGCAAAGATATTGGCCAGTATCTCTATTTGCGTCGTTATGAGCGCAGCCGTAAGCACAGCGCAGCAATGATGCTGGCCGGTATGCAGGGCTTCCGTGAACTGTTTGCCGGCGAGAATCCGGCGAAAAAACTGCTGCGTGATATTGGTCTGAAACTGGCCGATACCCTTCCGGGTGTAAAACCGCAGCTCATCCGTCAGGCGATGGGACTGAACGATCTTCCCGAGTGGCTACGCTAGCGTCCGTAAGGACAATCTTAAGAGTTTGAGACCCGTCACATTTTCCTCTCCCGGCCCTCGCGCCGGGATGCTTCTCTCATTTGAAATAATCTAATTCCACACCTTTTTTCGCATTAGTTTTTTTAATATCACGTTTTTTTCATAACGCCATTTTTAACATTTTTTCCATATTTAATGTGGCTTGATGCTGGTTTTTTCTTCTATTTCCTGTTTGTTGTTCTGATTTTTTGGCGTACTTGTGGATTTATATTCTGTCGTCGATCTGGCCATTTTTTGCCATAAGCTAATGTGATGGCTAATTTTGCCTTATGGTTTAGCGTCTGTTTCGGTGGTAAGTTCTGGACAAAGAGAACGTTTGCGTCGTAGCCCCTGGAGCGGCTGCGGTGCTGGGTTTCGTGGCGAAAATTTCACCGCGAAAGAGTTGGTAGCCCCGCTTATTCAACGAGGAAAAGATGGCTCAACAGACTCCTTTGTACGAACAACACACGCTATGTGGCGCGCGCATGGTAGATTTCCATGGCTGGATGATGCCACTGCATTACGGTTCTCAGCTCGATGAACACCATGCTGTTCGCACCGATGCCGGTATGTTTGATGTGTCGCATATGACCATCGTCGACCTGCGCGGCAGCCGCACCCGGGAGTTCTTGCGTTATCTGCTGGCAAACGACGTTGCGAAGCTAACGAAGACGGGTAAAGCCCTCTACTCCGGTATGCTTAACGCATCGGGTGGTGTGATAGATGACCTGATTGTCTATTACTTCACTGAAGATTTCTTCCGCCTCGTTGTAAACTCCGCCACCCGCGAAAAAGACCTCTCCTGGATTACCCAACACGCTGAACCCTACGCCATCGACATCACCGTTCGTGACGACCTGTCGCTGATTGCGGTGCAGGGGCCAAACGCGCAGGAAAAAGCAGCCACGTTGTTTACTGACGAACAGCGCCATGCGGTAGAAGGTATGAAGCCGTTCTTTGGCGTTCAGGCGGGTGATTTGTTTATCGCAACCACCGGCTATACCGGCGAAGCAGGCTATGAAATCGCCATGCCGAATGAAAAAGCGGCTGATTTCTGGCGTGCGCTGGTACAAGCAGGCGTCAAACCTTGCGGTCTGGGCGCGCGTGACACGCTGCGTCTGGAAGCGGGTATGAACCTGTATGGTCAGGAGATGGACGAAGGGATTTCTCCGCTGGAAGCCAATATGGGTTGGACCATTGCGTGGGAACCTGCCGACCGCGACTTTATTGGTCGTGAAGCACTGGAAATGCAGCGCGACAAAGGCCACGAACAGCTGGTCGGACTGGTGATGACCGAGAAGGGCGTGCTGCGTAATGAACTGCCAGTCCGTTTCACTGACGCTTCCGGTAACCAACATGAAGGCATTATCACCAGCGGAACATTCTCCCCAACCCTGGGCTACAGCATCGCGCTGGCGCGTGTCCCTGCGGGTATCGGTGAGACAGCGATCGTGCAGATCCGTAACCGCGAAATGCCTGTAAAAGTCACTAAACCTGTTTTTGTGCGTAACGGCAAAGCCGTCGCGTGATTCATCCTTTTTGGAGATTGATTGATGAGCAACGTACCTGCAGAACTGAAATACAGCAAAGAACACGAATGGCTGCGCAAAGAAGCTGACGGCTCTTACACCGTTGGTATCACCGAACATGCTCAGGAGCTGTTGGGTGACATGGTTTTCGTAGACCTGCCAGAAGTTGGCGCGACTGTCAGCGCGGGCGATGACTGCGCCGTTGCGGAATCCGTAAAAGCGGCTTCTGATATTTATGCGCCGGTAAGCGGTGAGATTGTTGCGGTTAACGACGCGCTCAGCGACTCCCCGGAACTGGTTAACAGCGAACCGTATGCCGGTGGCTGGATCTTCAAAATCAAAGCCAGCGATGAAAGCGAAATCGAATCGCTGCTGGATGCCACTGCGTACGAAGCATTGTTAGAAGACGAATAATGTTGTGCCGGATGGCGCTAATGCTTATCCGGCCTACTCACTGCAACGCGAATTATTTTGCGTATTCGTTTTCGCACGCGTAGGCCCGGTAAGCGTCAGCGCCACCGGGCAATTGAGTTAGAGACAATCACGATTCACTGCACGTTTCAGGAACCATCGCCCATGACACAGACGTTAAGCCAGCTTGAAAACAGCGGCGCTTTCATTGAACGCCACATCGGACCGGACGCCGCGCAGCAGCAAGAGATGCTGAATGCGGTTGGCGCCGAGTCGTTAAACGCGCTGATCGGCCAGATTGTGCCGAAAGACATTCAGCTCGCAACCCCGCCGCAGGTAGGCGAGGCGGCGACAGAATACGCTGCGCTGGCCGAATTAAAAGCCATCGCCGGGCGTAACAAGCGCTTCACGTCCTACATCGGCATGGGCTACACCGCCGTGCAGTTGCCACCGGTTATCCTGCGTAACATGCTGGAAAATCCGGGTTGGTATACCGCGTATACGCCGTATCAGCCGGAAGTCTCTCAGGGCCGCCTGGAAGCGCTGCTGAACTTCCAACAGGTCACGCTGGACCTGACCGGGCTGGACATGGCCTCCGCCTCCCTGCTGGATGAAGCCACCGCGGCGGCAGAAGCCATGGCGATGGCCAAACGCGTCAGTAAACTGAAAAACGCCAACCGTTTCTTTGTAGCGGCTGATGTTCATCCGCAAACGCTGGATGTGGTTCGCACTCGTGCAGAAACCTTTGGTTTTGACGTCATTGTGGATGACGCTGAGAAAGCACTGGATCACCAGGATGTGTTCGGCGTGCTGTTGCAGCAGGTTGGTACCACTGGTGAAGTGCACGATTACAGCAAACTGATTGCTGAGCTGAAATCCCGTAAAGTTGTGGTCAGCGTCGCTGCCGATTTTATGGCGCTGGTTCTGCTGACCGCACCGGGCAAACAGGGCGCGGATATCGTTTTCGGCTCTGCGCAACGCTTCGGCGTACCGATGGGTTACGGTGGCCCACACGCGGCATTCTTTGCCGCCAAAGACGAATTCAAACGCTCCATGCCAGGCCGTATTATCGGCGTATCAAAAGATGCGGCGGGCAATACCGCACTGCGCATGGCGATGCAGACTCGCGAGCAGCATATCCGTCGTGAGAAAGCGAACTCCAACATTTGTACCTCACAGGTACTGCTGGCTAACATCGCCAGCCTGTATGCCGTTTATCATGGTCCGGTCGGTCTGAAGCGCATCGCTAATCGTATCCACCGCCTGACCGATATTCTGGCGGCTGGTCTGCAACAGAAAGGCTTAAAGCTGCGTCATGCGCACTACTTCGACACGCTGTGTGTTGAAGTGGCCGATAAAGCTGCGGTACTGGCGCGTGCGGAAGCGGCGGAGATCAACCTGCGCAGCGATATTCATAACGCGGTAGGTATTACGCTCGACGAAACCACCACCCGTGAAAACGTGGTGCAGTTGTTCAATGTTCTGCTGGGCGACAGCCACGGCCTGAACATCGACACGCTGGATAAAGACGTGGCGCTCGACAGCCGTTCCATTCAGAGCAGCATGCTGCGTGACGACGCGATCCTCAGCCACCCGGTGTTTAACCGCTACCACAGCGAAACCGAGATGATGCGCTACATGCACTCGCTGGAGCGTAAAGATCTGGCGCTGAATCAGGCGATGATCCCGCTGGGTTCCTGCACCATGAAGCTGAACGCCGCCGCCGAGATGATTCCTATCACCTGGCCGGAATTCGCTGAACTGCATCCGTTCTGCCCGCCAGAGCAGGCGGAAGGGTATCACCAGATGATCGGTCAGCTTTCCGAGTGGCTGGTAAAACTGACCGGCTATGACGCAGTCTGCATGCAGCCGAACTCCGGCGCACAAGGCGAATACGCTGGTCTGCTGGCGATTCGTCATTATCACGAAAGCCGTAACGAAGGCCATCGCGATATCTGCCTGATCCCGGCGTCCGCCCACGGTACTAACCCGGCTTCCGCACAAATGGCGGGGATGCAGGTGGTGGTAGTCGCCTGTGATAAGAACGGCAACATCGACCTTGACGATCTGCGGGCAAAAGCAGAACAACATGCTGCGAACCTTTCTTGCATCATGGTGACCTATCCGTCCACCCACGGCGTATATGAAGAAACGATCCGCGAAGTGTGTGAAGTTGTGCATCAGTTCGGCGGCCAGGTGTACCTCGACGGCGCGAACATGAACGCCCAGGTTGGAATCACCACGCCGGGCTTTATCGGCGCGGACGTTTCGCACCTCAACCTGCATAAAACCTTCTGCATTCCGCACGGCGGCGGCGGCCCGGGCATGGGACCGATCGGCGTTAAATCGCATCTGGCACCGTTTGTGCCTGGCCACAGCGTGGTACAGATTGAAGGGATGCTGACCCGTCAGGGCGCGGTGTCTGCCGCACCGTTCGGTAGCGCATCCATTCTGCCAATCAGCTGGATGTACATCCGTATGATGGGCGCAGAAGGTCTGAAGCAGGCAAGCCAGGTCGCTATTCTTAACGCTAACTACATTGCCAGCCGTCTGAAAGATGCCTATCCGGTGCTGTATACCGGTCGCGATGGCCGTGTAGCGCATGAATGTATTCTCGACATTCGCCCACTGAAAGAAGAGACCGGCATCAGCGAACTGGATATTGCCAAACGTCTGATCGACTATGGTTTCCATGCGCCAACCATGTCGTTCCCGGTAGCGGGTACGCTGATGGTGGAACCGACCGAATCTGAAAGCAAAGTGGAACTGGATCGCTTTATTAACGCGATGCTGGCAATCCGCGCTGAGATCGAGCGTGTGAAAGCCGGTGAGTGGTCGCTGGAAGATAACCCGTTGGTAAACTCGCCGCACACCCAGAATGAGCTGGTGAGCGAGTGGAACCACGGTTATAGCCGCGAAATCGCAGTCTTCCCGGCAGGCGTGGCGAACAAATACTGGCCTACCGTGAAGCGTCTTGATGACGTTTACGGCGACCGTAACCTGTTCTGCTCCTGCGTGCCGATGAGCGAATATCAGTAACTTTTCCGCGTAGTTAAACAATTTCCAGGCCGGGTAAGGCGAAGCCGCCTCCCGGCTTTTTCATATCTGGAGGTCTCTATGGGAATCGCACTTGTTACTGGCGGCAGTCGCGGTATTGGGCGAGCAACCGCGCTGCAACTGGCACTGGAGGGTTACACGGTCGCCGTTAATTTTCATCACAATATTCGTGCGGCAACCGAGGTGGTGAACAACATCGTCGCGGCAGGTGGTAAGGCATTTGCGCTGCGTGCGGATATCAGTGATGAAAGTCAGGTGCTGGCGATGTTTGAATCGATCGACCGTGAAGGGGAACCGCTGACTGCGCTGGTGAATAATGCCGGGATTTTATTTGAACAGACCACGGTGGAAAACTTAACTGCAGAGCGAATTAACCGTGTACTGGCGACCAATGTTACCGGCTATTTTCTGTGCTGTCGGGAAGCGGTAAAGCGCATGTCGTTTAAGCGCGGCGGTCAGGGTGGGGCGATTGTGAATGTCTCTTCGGCGGCATCACGGCTCGGTGCGCCATTCGAATATGTTGATTATGCCGCTTCAAAAGGTGCGGTGGACACGCTCACCACCGGCCTGGCACTGGAGGTGGCGGCGCAGGGGATCCGCGTAAACTGCGTACGTCCAGGCCTGATCTACACTGAAATGCATGCGTCGGGTGGAGAGCCGGGAAGGGTTGATCGCGTGAAACCCATGTTGCCTATGCAGCGTGGTGGGCAGCCGGAAGAAGTCGCGCAGGCGATTTGCTGGCTACTGAGCGAGAAGGCATCTTACGTCACGGGCAGTTTTCTGGAGCTGGCCGGCGGGAAGTAGGGATTTAATGGCCGGATAGCGCTGCGCTTATCCAGCCTACGGGATCAGACCTGTAGGCTGGATAAGGCGTTTACGCCGCCATCCGGCGAAAAATCACAGATTCTCGCCGTTGCTGGCGATCACCGCTTTATACCACTCAAAACTCTTCTTGCGTGAACGCGACATATCCCCAGTGCCGTCATCGTGCTTATTCACGTAGATGAAGCCGTAGCGCTTGCTGTACTGACCGGTGGTGAACGAAACGCAGTCGATGCAGCCCCACGGCGTGTAGCCCATCAGATCTACGCCATCATAGGTGACCGCCTTCATCATCTCTTCGATGTGGGCGCGCAGATAATCGATGCGGTAGTCATCATTGATGCTGCCATCTGTTTCCACTTTATCGTAGGCGCCAAACCCGTTTTCAACGATAAACAGCGGCTTCTGATAGCGCTCGTACAGCTCACATAAAGCATAGCGCAGGCCAACCGGGTCAATCTGCCAGCCCCAGTCGGAGGCTTTGACGTGCGGGTTCGGCACGCTACCCTCAAAACCGGAAATGGCATCACCGCTACCGCCTTCCGCTTTCACCGCGTTGGTCATGTAGTAGCTAAATCCGAGATAGTCGCAGGTGCCTTCACGCAGGATTTGCTCGTCGCCGTCTTCCATCCTGATGTTAAATTCGCGACGTTCCCACTCGTTCAACACATAGCTTGGGTAGTAGCCGCGCAACTGGACGTCAGTAAAGACGTAGCGTTCACGCATTGACTCCTGGGCGAACATGACATCTTCGGGCTTACAGGAGAATGGATAGAGCGGCACCATAGCCAGCATGCAGCCCACTTTCATTTCCGGGTTGATGCGGCGTGCGGCTTTCACTGCGAGCGCGCTGGCCACGAACTGGTGATGCAGCACCTGGTACATAGTCTCTTCCGGGTTTTCATGCTCGGTATACACCACACCGGAGCAGCAATAGCCAAACAACGGTGCGCGCCAGTTACGTTGGTTATTGATCTCGTTGAAGGTCATCCAGTATTTGACTTTGTGTTTGTAACGCTCAAAGACGACTTCGGCAAATCGAACAAAGAAATCAACAACTTTGCGATTGGTCCAACTCCCATACTGTTGAACCAAATGTAGCGGCATTTCGAAGTGGGAAAGGGTGATGACCGGTTCGATGTTGTATTTCAGTAATTCATCGAACATGTCGTCATAGAACTTCAGACCTTCTTCGTTCGGCTGGGTTTCGTCCCCATTGGGGAAGATACGGGTCCATGCGATGGAGGTACGGAAACATTTGAAGCCCATTTCGGCAAACAGCTTAATGTCTTCTTTGTAATGACCGTAAAAATCGACGGCTTCGTGGTTGGGGTAGTATTTACCGGGCACGACTTCCTGAGTGATTTCTCGTGGAACGCCGTGTGCCCCACCGGTCAGTACGTCGCAAATGCTGGGGCCTTTGCCACCTTTATTCCAGCCACCTTCGACCTGGTGCGCCGCAACCGCGCCGCCCCATAAAAAATCTTTTGCTAAGGTAAGTTTTTTCATCTGCGCTCAGTCTCAAATTAATACAATCTGATTTTGAGTCTAACAAAGGAAACCTAAATGTCACGATATAACAAAATAGCATTAATGTGATTTGTTACTTCAAAAAAACAGATTGTTTTTTTACGCTATTCTTTTCGCCAGTTTGCGGCCAAGCGATTCCAGAATATAAATAACGGGGATTTGCGTGGTTATATCGTATACCCCGGCAATGCGTGTTTGTGGAACGTGCCAGGAGAGATTAAAGTCGGCGAGTTTCGCCAGACGTGAGTGTTCATGGCTGGTTACAGACAGCACTTTACAGTTGTGCAGGTTGAACTGGCTGGCAAAACGCAGGATCTCTTCTGTTTCGCCGGAGACGGAAAGCACGATTGCCAGCGCGTTTCTGGCCATATCATTGGTTACCGGAAAATAAGGGTCATCAATATGATTACTGAATTTGCCGACGTTGGAGAAAAAACGCGCGCCGTATTTCGCAAGCGCTCCTGACGTTCCTGCGCCAACAAATATAATACGTTCGGAAGATAATATAATATCAACAGCCTGATCGAGCAGTTTATCGAATTCGTCGTTATTGACGCTTTTAAAAAAGCTGATAATTTCGCTGGCGCCGAAATTCGCCTGTTGCGGTTCATTCTGCTCTAAATATAATTTGAAGCGTACGCGAAATTCTGAGTAACCTTCACACTTAAGCTTGCGGCAAAAGCGCAGTACGGTGGTAGTGGAAACGCCCACGGCATCGGCCAGTTCGCGAATGGTCATGTACATGACTTTGTCACGATTTTTGATGACATAGTTGTAGACCAGCATCTCAAGATTGTTGAGACTGGCGATGGCAGCGTGGGAGAACATACTCACAATAGCAAAACTCACTCATCAGACTTCATCTACAGGGAATAATAACATGCAGCCAAATGACATCACTTTTTTTCAGCGTTTCCAGGATGACATTCTGGCCGGACGCAAAACCATCACCATTCGTGACGAGTCCGAATCCCACTTCAAAGCCGGTGACATTCTACGGGTTGGACGCTTTGAAGATGAGGGATACTTCTGCACGATTGAAGTTGTTGGCACCTCAACCGTCACGCTGGATACGTTGACTGAAAAAAATGCTCAGCAGGAAAACATGTCGCTTGAAGAACTGAAACGTGTGATTGCCGAAATTTACCCGGATCAAACGCAATTTTATGTGATTGATTTTAAATGTGTTTGATTTAATGTGTACGCTTGTTAGCTGAAAGGTTAAAATTAATTATATGATTTTTATGAACTATTTATTTTAAGATAAATATTACAGCTAACAGGTGTTCACTGGAACCATTCTCAGTTACGCTAGAGGGGCAATAACGAAAGTGTTCGTTTCTCGGGAGTAAGCTATGGTTCAGAAACCATTAATCGCGCAGGGATATTCGCTGGCAGAGGAAATAGCCAACAGCATCAGTCACGGTATCGGGCTGGTGTTTGGGATTGTCGGGCTGGTGTTGTTACTGGTTCAGGCAGTGGATACCAACGCCAGCGCTATGGCGATTACCAGTTATAGCCTGTACGGCGGCAGCATGATCCTGCTGTTTCTCGCCTCAACTTTGTATCACGCGATCCCCCATCAGCGAGCGAAAGTCTGGCTGAAAAAATTCGACCACTGCGCGATTTATCTGCTGATTGCCGGGACCTATACGCCATTTCTGCTGGTGGGGCTTGATTCGCCGCTGGCACGTGGACTGATGATTGTTATCTGGAGCCTGGCGCTGCTCGGTATTTTATTCAAACTGACCATTGCGCACCGCTTTAAGGTTCTGTCGCTGGTGACTTACCTGACAATGGGCTGGCTATCGCTGATTGTGGTGTATCAATTGGCGGTTAAACTGGCGGCGGGAGGCGTGACCTTGCTGGCCGTTGGTGGTGTGGTGTATTCGCTGGGCGTTATTTTCTATGTCTGTAAGCGCATTCCATATAACCACGCGATCTGGCACGGCTTTGTACTGGGCGGCAGCGTTTGCCACTTTCTGGCGATTTATTTGTATGTTGGACAGGCGTAACCCTTGATTTCGGATGGCGGCTAACGCCTTATCCGGCCTACAAAATGTGCCTGTAGGCCGGATAAGGCGTTAGCCGCCATCCGGCGTTAAGCTTTTACTCTTCCAGCGAATACGGCAGCGGCACAATATGCAGCGTTTTTACGTCATCGCGAACGCGGAACACGCTGTCGGCTTCCATGTCGTTATTCATCACGACCTGCACCAGTATCTGGCCATCAGCGAGCTGTACTGCGGCGAGTACGGTACCAGTACGACGCCAGTTCTCACCCATTTTCAGTTCCAGATCTTCGCCAGCTTCCGGCACCCGGCTGGCCGTACCTGCCAGAGTCCACATGGCGCGTTTGTTGGCGCCGCGGAATTTGGCGCGCGCCACCATTTCCTGGCCGGTATAGCAGCCTTTTTTGAAGCTGATCCCGCCCAGAGCCTGCATATTGGTCGCCTGGGGAATAAACTGTCCGCTGTTGGCAGTATCAATGACCGGAATACCCGCTTCGATATCCAGCGCCAGCCACTGTTGACTGTTATTTAACTCCGCTTCGCCGCGCAGTTTCTCAACCAGGCTTTCCGCCGTTGCAACATCAACAATCAGCAGGAAACGCTCGGCAGGGTGTTCGAACCACAGTATTGTGGAAGCACCTTCGGTAATAACCTGTTTTTCGCTGTTCGGTAATTCGCTAAAGAGATTGGCCAGCGCCGCTCGTGCCTGGAATCCCGCTACGCCCAACAGAACACGCTCGTCGTCCGGCGCAATCACTACCTTCGAGAAGACCGCATATTTTTTCAGTTCTGTAAGCTGCGCATCGCGCAAGCTGCGGCGTTCAAGCCATGCAAAACCGTCACTGTTACGGAACAGGCGCAGATTGCTCCACATTTTACCTTTGGCATCACAATGGGCTGCCAGCACGTGCTGATGCTCGGTCATCTGGCTGACATCAGCCGTGACCTGACCCTGAATATACTTCTCACTGTCGACACCGGTTATGGTGGCGAGCGCCCAGTCATCGAGCGTCATTAGCGTCAGAGGTAAACGCGTTGACGCAAAAGGCTGGCGAGGAGGAAAAGATGTAAAAGCCATAATAATGTCCTGATTTGCTTAACGCAGTGATAATGACTAATGGTAAAAGAGCTATGGCCCATTGCAAGCGGTTTAAACAGGCTATTTGTGCCATATAGTTAGCTTTGCGAGGAGACATCCAAAAATGATGAATCCTTTGACTTAATGCGGTTTTATTTAGCGAATGTGCTTCCATTAGCTGATAATCCCGCAAAAGCGCGTGAAAAACACGTTACAATAGCCGGATACTTCGTTTTCGCGAGACAGGAAGAAGAACATGGATATTAACAATAAAGCACGTATTCATTGGGCATGCCGCCGCGGTATGCGCGAGCTGGACATCTCTATCATGCCGTTTTTCGAACATGAATATGACAGCTTAAGTGACGAAGAAAAACGTATCTTTATCCGTCTGCTAGAATGTGACGATCCAGATTTATTTAACTGGTTGATGAATCATGGGAAACCAGCTGATGCTCAGTTGGAGCAGATGGTGCGACTTATCCAGACACGGAATCGGGAACGTGGTCCAGTGGCAATCTGATTTACGCGTTTCGTGGCGCGCGCAGTGGCTTTCGTTGCTCGTTCATGGGCTGGTCGCGGTATTTATTTTATTGATGCCCTGGCCTTTGAGCTACACCCCATTATGGATGGTTCTGCTCTCTCTGGTGGTGTTCGACAGCGTACGCAGCCAACGTAGAATTAACGCCTGTCAGGGCGAGATTAGGCTGTTGATGGACGGCCGTCTGCGCTGGCAAGGGCAGGAGTGGACTATCGTTAGCGCGCCCTGGATGGTCAAAACAGGCATGATGCTGCGTTTGCGTTCAGATACCGGGAAACGTCAGCATTTGTGGCTGGCGGCAGACAGTATGGATGAGGCTGAGTGGCGAGACTTACGGCGGTTAATGCTGCAACAGGCCAAGCAGGGGTAATGCCAACAAATATCTGATGGCGTGCCGCTTTAGGGCCTTAGGTTTGATGCGTGAGGTAAACCGGATAAGGCGTTCACGGCGTCATCCGGCAACACGCTTATCAGGACCAGTGTTCGGCCATTTCCCCAAGAATTTGCTCGCACCAGTTCTGGATGCGTTCATCGCTGAGATCGTACTGGTTCGTTTCATCCAGTGCCAAACCAACAAACAGCTGTCCATCAGCAATGACGGGTTTATCGCTGGTAAATTCATAGCCTTCGGTTGGCCAGTAACCGACAAACTTGACGCCTTTGGTGACCAGTTTATCGTGCAGCATCCCCAGCGCATCCAGGAACCATTCGCCATATCCTAGCTGATCGCCCATCCCGTAAAGCGCGACAATTTTGCCTTCCAGGTTGAGGTCGTCCAGTTGCTCCCAGACCGCTTCCCAATCCTCCTGAATTTCACCAAAATCCCAGGTCGGGATGCCCAAAATGAGCACATCATACTGCTCCATTAAGGTCGGGGAATCATCTTTGAGGTTGTGCAGTGTCACCAGTTCGGGACCCAGGATATCGCGGATTTTTTCTGCTGCCATTTCGGTGTAGCAGGTACTGGAACCGTAAAAAAGACCCATGTTCATGACGTAAACATCTCAATTCTGCTGTAGCGTTGCGGGTAGTGTAACAGAATCGCCGCAATCCCGGCACAATGAGGCATAATGCATCAAAAATGAGAGTGGAATAAGGGGCGCGAGTGGAACAGGATCTGGCGCGCATCGAGCAGTTTCTTGATGCCCTGTGGCTGGAACGAAATCTGGCGGAAAACACATTAAGTGCGTATCGTCGCGATCTGACCATGCTTGTCGAATGGTTACATCACCGTGGCGTCTCGCTGGCGACGGCGCAGAGCGATGATCTGCAGGCATTGCTGGCCGAGCGGATGGATGGGGGATATAAAGCCACCAGTTCCGCTCGCTTGCTCAGTGCCACGCGGCGCTTTTTTCAGCATCTGTACCGCGAAAAATTTCGCGAAGACGATCCCAGCGCCTCGCTTGCATCACCGAAGCTTCCGCAGCGCCTGCCCAAAGATCTCAGTGAGGCACAGGTGGAGCGACTGTTGCAGGCGCCGCTGATTGAGCAACCGCTGGAGCTACGCGACAAAGCCATGCTGGAAGTCTTGTATGCAACGGGCCTGCGCGTATCTGAGCTGGTGGGACTGACGATGAGTGACGTCAGCCTGCGTCAGGGTGTGGTTCGGGTGATCGGTAAAGGCAACAAAGAACGCCTGGTGCCGTTGGGTGAAGAGGCGGTTTACTGGCTGGAAACGTATCTGGAACATGGGCGTCCATGGTTGCTCAACGGCGTATCGATTGATGTGCTGTTTCCCAGCCAGCGGGCGCAACAGATGACCCGTCAGACCTTCTGGCATCGTATTAAACACTATGCTGTGTTGGCGGGAATCGACAGCGAAAAGCTGTCACCGCACGTCCTGCGGCATGCTTTTGCCACGCATTTGCTCAATCATGGCGCTGACCTGCGCGTGGTACAGATGCTACTGGGGCATAGCGACCTCTCGACAACACAAATTTATACTCATGTCGCAACGGAGCGCTTGCGTCAACTACATCAACAGCATCACCCGCGAGCGTGATTGCTGACAGGAAAGGATAGGTTATGAAAAAACGTTTTATGATGTTCACCCTGCTGGCAACGGCGTTTTCCAGCATGGTACATGCAGACGATGCGGCGATTCGCCAGTCATTGGCAAAGCTGGGGGTACAGAGCACCGAGATTCAGTCTGCTCCGGTGGCGGGCATGAAAACTGTACTGACCAATAGCGGCGTGCTGTACGTGACTGAAGACGGTAAACATATTATTCAGGGACCGATGTATGACGTGAGCGGCGCAAGCCCGGTGAATGTTACTAACCAGTTGCTGATGAAGCATTTGAACGCGCTGGAAAAAGAGATGATCGTCTACAAAGCGCCGCAGGAAAAACACGTCATTACCGTTTTCACCGACATCACCTGTGGTTACTGCCACAAGCTGCATGAAGAGATGAAAGACTATAATGCGTTGGGGATCACCGTTCGTTATCTGGCCTTCCCGCGTCAGGGTCTGGAAAGCCAGGCCGAGCAGGACATGAAGTCGATCTGGTGCGCGAAGGATAAAAACAAAGCCTTTGATGACGCGATGGCAGGCAAGGACGTGAAACCAGCAACCTGCGATGTGGATATCGCGAACCACTACGCGCTGGGCGTGCAGTTTGGCGTTAGCGGCACGCCGGCGATTGTGCTGAGCAACGGCTATGTCGTGCCTGGCTATCAGGGCCCGAAAGAGATGAAAGAATTCCTCGACGCACATGCAAAACAAACCAGCGGTAAATAATTCGCGTGAAACAAAAGATACAACTTCGTCGGCGTGAAGCCGACGAGACAACCGAGCTACCTGATGACCTGCCGCCATTGCTGCGTCGTTTATACGCCAGCCGCGGCGTGCGCAGCGCCCAGGAACTTGAACGTAGCGTAAAAGGAATGCTGCCGTGGCAGCATTTGAACGGCGTCGAAAAAGCAGTTGAGATCCTCTATAACGCCTTTCGCGCGGGAACCCGCATTATTGTGGTCGGCGATTTCGACGCCGATGGCGCGACCAGTACGGCGCTCAGCATTCTGGCGATGCGAGCGTTGGGTTGCGGTAACGTTGACTACCTGGTGCCTAATCGTTTTGAAGACGGCTATGGCTTAAGCCCGGAAGTGGTGGAGCAGGCGCATGCGCGTGGCGCTCAACTGATTGTCACCGTAGACAATGGCATCTCGTCTCACGCCGGTGTGGAACATGCCAGAGCGCTGGGGATCCCGGTGGTGGTGACCGATCACCATCTGCCAGGGGATACGCTGCCTAATGCAGAGGCGATCATCAACCCCAATCTGCACGACTGTGAATTCCCGTCTAAATCATTGGCAGGGGTTGGCGTGGCCTTCTATCTGATGCTGGCGCTGCGCACCTTCCTGCGTGACAAAGGCTGGTTTGATGAACGAGGCATTGCGCCGCCGAACCTGGCGGACTTGCTCGATCTGGTCGCGCTCGGCACAGTGGCCGACGTGGTCCCGCTGGATGCTAATAACCGCATTCTGACGTGGCAAGGATTAAGCCGTATTCGTGCCGGAAAGTGCCGTCCCGGCATTAAGGCGCTGCTGGAGATTTCCAACCGCGACCCACTTAAGCTGGCTGCCAGCGATTTAGGTTTTGCGCTGGGGCCACGGCTGAATGCCGCTGGCCGTCTGGATGATATGTCCGTCGGCGTGGCGCTGTTGCTGTGCGACAACATTGGCGAGGCACGCATGCTGGCCAATGAACTGGACGCGCTCAATCAGACACGCAAAGAAATTGAGCAGGGCATGCAGGCGGAAGCGCTGATCCTGTGTGAAAAGCTGGAGCGCAGTAGCGAGACGCTACCGGGCGGCCTTGCGATGTACCATCCTGAGTGGCATCAGGGAGTAGTCGGCATTCTGGCATCGCGCATTAAAGAGCGTTTTCATCGTCCGGTGATTGCGTTTGCTCCTGCCGGCGACGGTACGCTCAAAGGCTCCGGGCGTTCGATTCAGGGGCTGCACATGCGTGATGCGCTGGAGCGCCTGGACACCCTTCATCCTGGCATGATCCTCAAGTTTGGCGGTCACGCCATGGCGGCGGGCTTGTCGCTGGAAGAGGCGCAGTTTGAGCGTTTCCAGCAGCGTTTCGGCGAACTGGTAACCGAGTGGCTGGATCCTGCCTTGCTGCAGGGCGAAGTGGTGTCAGATGGCCCGCTAAGCGCCGCGGAGATGACCATGGAGGTCGCGCAAATGCTGCGTGATGCCGGGCCGTGGGGGCAAATGTTCCCGGAACCGCTGTTTGATGGACATTTCCGTCTGCTTCAGCAGCGTTTGGTGGGTGAGCGTCATCTGAAGGTGATGGTGGAGCCGGTTGGCGGCGGACCTCTGCTGGACGGAATTGCGTTCAACGTTGATACCAGTTGCTGGCCGGACAACGGCGTGCGCGATGTTCAGTTGGCCTACAAACTGGATATTAATGAGTTTCGCGGCAACCGTAGTTTGCAGCTAATAATCGATAATATCTGGCCACTTTAGCGTCACTAATCGCTATAAAAAAGGGCGTGGATTAGTTACAATCCCGCTCTTATAACCGCATTTTGACTAGTCCAATAAAAGAAATCAGACAATGTTTGAAATTAATCCGGTAAATAACCGCATTCAGGACCTCACGGAGCGCTCTGACGTTCTTAGGGGGTATCTTTGACTATGATGCCAAGAAAGAGCGTCTGGAAGAAGTAAACGCCGAGCTGGAACAGCCGGACGTATGGAACGAACCCGAACGCGCGCAGGCGCTGGGTAAAGAGCGTTCCTCCCTTGAGGCCATCGTAGATACACTCGACCAAATGAGCCAGGGCCTGGAAGATGTCTCCGGCCTGTTGGAGTTGGCTGTAGAAGCCGACGACGAAGAAACCTTTAACGAAGCCGTAGCAGAACTCGATACCCTGGAAGATAAGCTGGCGCAGCTGGAATTCCGTCGTATGTTCTCCGGCGAATATGACAGCGCAGATTGCTATCTCGATATTCAGGCTGGCTCCGGCGGTACGGAAGCGCAGGACTGGGCGAGCATGCTGATGCGTATGTATCTGCGTTGGGCCGAAGCTCGCGGCTTTAAAACTGAAATTATTGAAGAATCTGAAGGCGAAGTGGCGGGTATTAAATCCGTGACCATCAGAATTGCTGGCGAATATGCGTACGGTTGGCTGCGGACTGAAACCGGCGTACACCGTCTGGTACGTAAGAGCCCGTTCGACTCCGGCGGTCGCCGCCATACGTCGTTCAGCTCGGCGTTTGTCTATCCGGAAGTTGACGATGATATCGATATCGACATCAACCCGGCGGATCTGCGCATTGACGTTTATCGCGCCTCTGGCGCGGGCGGTCAGCACGTTAACCGTACAGAATCGGCGGTGCGTATCACCCACATCCCGACCGGGATTGTGACGCAGTGTCAGAACGACCGTTCCCAGCACAAGAACAAAGACCAGGCCATGAAGCAGATGAAAGCGAAGCTTTATGAACTGGAAATGCAGAAGAAGAATGCCGAGAAACAGGCGATGGAAGACAATAAGTCAGATATCGGCTGGGGTAGCCAGATTCGTTCTTATGTCCTTGATGACTCCCGCATTAAAGATCTGCGTACCGGGGTTGAAACCCGTAACACGCAGGCGGTGCTGGATGGCAGCCTGGATCAATTTATCGAAGCAAGTTTGAAAGCAGGGTTATGAGGAACCAACATGTCTGAACAACACGTACAGGGCGCTGACGCGGTAGCCGACCTTAACAATGAACTGAAAACGCGCCGTGAGAAGCTGGCGAGCCTGCGTGAGCAGGGGATCCCGTTCCCGAACGATTTCCGTCGCGATCACACCTCAGACCAACTGCATGCTGACTTCGACGCGAAAGAAAACGAAGAGCTGGAAGCGCTGAACATTGAGGTATCCGTTGCTGGTCGTATGATGACCCGCCGTATTATGGGTAAAGCCTCATTCGTTACGCTGCAAGATGTTGGCGGCCGTATTCAGCTGTACGTTGCTCGTGACGATCTGCCGGAAGGCGTTTACAACGAGCAGTTCAAAAAATGGGATCTGGGCGATATCCTCGGCGCGAAAGGTAAGTTGTTCAAGACCAAGACCGGTGAGCTGTCCATTCATTGCACCGAGCTGCGTCTGCTGACGAAAGCGCTGCGCCCGCTGCCGGATAAATTCCACGGTCTGCAGGACCAGGAAGCGCGTTATCGTCAGCGCTATCTGGATCTCATCTCTAACGATGAATCCCGCAATACCTTTAAAGTGCGTTCACAGATTATGGCTGGCATCCGCCAGTTCATGGTGGGTCGCGGCTTTATGGAAGTAGAAACCCCGATGATGCAGGTGATCCCTGGCGGCGCGGCGGCGCGTCCGTTCATCACCCATCATAACGCGCTGGATCTGGATATGTACCTGCGTATCGCGCCCGAACTGTACCTCAAGCGTCTGGTGGTTGGCGGCTTCGAACGCGTATTCGAAATTAACCGTAACTTCCGTAACGAAGGCATCTCTGTTCGTCATAACCCAGAGTTCACCATGATGGAACTCTACATGGCGTATGCGGACTACAAAGATCTGATCGAACTGACCGAATCACTGTTCCGCACGCTGGCGCAGAACGTTCTGGGAACCACCGAAGTGCCTTACGGCGAAGAAGTCTTCGACTTCGGTAAGCCGTTCGAAAAACTGACCATGCGCGAAGCGATTCAGAAATACCGTCCGGAAACCAACATGGCCGATCTGGATAACTTCGACTCTGCTAAAGCGATCGCTGAATCTATCGGCATCAAAGTTGAGAAGAGCTGGGGTCTGGGCCGTATCGTGACCGAGATCTTCGAAGAAGTCGCGGAAGCGCACCTGATTCAACCGACCTTCATTACCGAGTACCCGGCCGAAGTTTCTCCGTTGGCGCGTCGTAATGACGTAAACCCGGAAATCACCGATCGCTTCGAATTCTTCATCGGCGGACGTGAGATCGGTAACGGTTTCAGCGAGCTGAACGATGCGGAAGATCAGGCGCAGCGTTTCCAGGATCAGGTTAACGCCAAAGATGCGGGTGATGACGAGGCGATGTTCTACGACGAAGACTACGTTACCGCTCTGGAACACGGTCTGCCGCCGACTGCGGGTCTGGGTATTGGTATCGACCGTATGGTTATGCTGTTCACCAACAGCCATACCATCCGCGACGTGATCCTGTTCCCGGCGATGCGCCCGGTTAAGTAAGATGTGACATGCCGGATGGCGGCTGATGCCTTATCCGGCCTACAATTCGCTATGTAGGCCAGGTAAGCATAGCGCCATCAGGCAATTAATTCCCGTTGGCAAACTTGCGCAGTAATTCTCGCGCCTTATCGTTTGAAGCCTGCATCACCATCCACGGGCTAAACGCCCACGGCGTTGCATCAATCCCGCTTAACACATCCTCAAGATTGCTCCACTGGTAATCCATCACTTCATCCGCATTTGGCTGTAGTTGGCTGGTAAGCTGCGCGGCATAGACCGGACAAACTTCGTTCTCCATAATTCCATTGGGATCCGTAGCGCAATAACGGAAATCCGCATATACAGAGGCGAGCGCGGTAATGTCTGCGCTCAGTTCAAAACGGGCGCGGCGGATAACGGCATCTTCGGTTGTCTCCCCCGACTGCGGATGGCCACAGACAGAGTTTGTCCAGACGCCAGGCCAGGCTTTTTTGTGCAGTGAACGGCGCGTCACCAGCAGTTGTCCCTGGTCGTTAAATATCCAGCAGGAAAACGCGAGATGCAAAGGGGTGTTGAAGGTATGGGCGGCATACTTTTCCAGCATGCCTGACGGTTTATTTTGCTCGTCCAGCAAAATGACATGTTCCCCGGCCATGACAACTCCTGAAAATAAAAAATGACCCGACACAAACCCGCCGGGTCATGCACTCAGGCCACTAGGGTAGCCCATAAATGGGACAAAGGCATTACCAAAACAAGCCCTGGCAACATGTTGGCGACCGGGAAAAGTTTAATGTTACAGATACGCAAACCGGTGGCCACCATCAGCAGTCCGCCAGCACAAGAGAAATCCGCCATCATGTCAGGAGTGATCATCGGCAGGATAATCACTGCCAGCATCGCCAGCGCTACCTGAATAATGATTTGTGGGATGGCGATGGTCATAACCGCGTAGCCGAGAAGTGTGGCAAAAATCCCTGCGGTAAACAGATCGAGGATCGTTTTGATGTACAGAATTGATGGGTCGCCGCTCATCCCTTCGGTCATCGCCCCGAAAATCCCGGTGCCACTGGCGCAAAACAGTACCAGGATGGCGACAAATTTCTCTGTGAACTCTTCGTGACCCAGGCCATTAACTGGCGGCAGAACTTTGTTGATTAAACCGCGCGTGGAGCCAGCGGCTTTACCAATTCCTTTTTCCAGATGCAGCAATTCACCGAGAATGGCGCCGATCACCATTGCCAGCACCACTGCTGGCATATATTTCACTTTTAGTACCAGCGTGATGCCCAGACCAACGGAGCAAAGCCCGAAAGTCATCGGCAGCGCCGTTTTCACACGCTCAGGGAGCTTACCGCCCGCCATTGCGCCAACTAGCCCGCCAAGAATGACGGCGGAACCATTTACATATGGGCCGATTAACATTGAGAAATGTCCTGTTAAGTAAAATTTAGCTCGCCTTCACCCCAGCGGGGGATATTGTTGACCTCAAGGTCGAACAGATCGAGCGCACGATTAACGCTATGGGTGATGATGTCGTCCGCCGTTTGCGGACGTTGATACAGCGCCGGAACCGGCGGAAAGATGATCCCGCCCATTTCAGTTACTGCGGCCATATTGCGAATATGGCCGAGGTTCAGCGGCGTTTCTCTGGCCAGCAGCACCAGACGACGACGCTCTTTCAGCACCACGTCCGCCGCACGGGTCAGCAGGTTGTCCGTCAGGCAGTGGGCGATTGCGCCCAAAGAGCGCATGGAACATGGTGCGATCAGCATCCCCAGTGTTTTAAATGAACCGCTGGAGATAGCCGCCCCCAGATCCGCGATGGGATGTACCACGTCAGCCATCGCTGTCACATCGTCCAGGCGGTAATCTGTCTCCAGTTCGCAGGTTTTTTCTGCTCCTTTTGAGACCACCAGATGGACTTCAACGGGGTGTTGGCGAAGCAACTCCAGCGCCTTAACGCCGTACTGAAACCCGGAGGCCCCACTGATCCCAATGATGATGCGTGCTGTCATGGTGGTCTCCTTTACTCGAAATCCGGCAGGAAGCGCTTCACGTCCACATCTTTAAATTTGGAACGCTGGAAGTTGTGCTTCAGGTGGAATGGCACCGTACAGTCGAAAATGGTTTTGCAGGACATTCCCTGTTGCAGGATGCTCGGGCTGTATTCCGGCACCTGTGACGGATCGAGCGGGTGGCAACGAACGCCAGGGATCGTAATGGTGTCGACATCCCCCTGGTAGCGGGTTTGCATGGCCCAGAGAACGTCGTCGCTATCGAAAATATCTACATCCTCATCCACCAGGATGACGTGCTTGAGTTCCGGGAATGCAGAGAAAGCCAGTAGAGCAGCCTGGCGCTGCCGACCTTCATCTGTCGGAGAAGATTTTTTAAACTGCAGAACCGCCAGAAGTTTGCCACCGCCCGCCGAGTGGGCGAAAACATTGAGTAGTTTGCCCGGCATGGCGCGTTCTACCATATCCAGAATGCTGGCTTCAGTCGGAATACCGGCCATATTGACATGTTCTTCGCCAGGTCCGACGGTGGTGCGCCAGATGGGGTTAATGCGGTGAGTAACGGCTTTCACTTTGATCACCGGAATAGCCTCTTTCGCTTCGCCGGTATAACCCGGAAACTCAGGCATTGCGCGCCCGGTATGGGTATTCTGATCTTCGCGTACGCGTGCGTTTGGCAGCAGTTCGCCTTCAATGACGATCTCCGCATGAGCGATAGCTTTTTCGTTAATGGTTTTACACTGCACCATCTCAACGGCTTTGCCGCGCAGCGCGCCCGCAATGCTCAATTCGTTGAAGCCCAGTGGGGTGGTTGGCGGCTCAAAACAGGCGGCAATTTCAATCGCCGGATCCACGCCGATGCTGATTGAAATCGGTAGCGGCTGACCTGCGGCTTCTGCTTTCATGCGGAAAGCATCAATATGGCGACCAGGGGTCAGCCACATGGACAGTTCGTCGCGGCTCTGTACACACAAGCGGTGAATGGTGATATCGGATTCGTGAGTTTCCGGGTCTGAGGCGTAGCACAGGCCCATGGTAATATAGGGACCAGCGTCTTCTTCTGTATTGGTCGGAGCGGGTAATAGTTTGCGCAGATCGAAATCGGCATCGCTCGCCAGATGCACCACTTCCTGACATTCCGCCGCACCCTGAGTCATGACCGGCGCTATGGCGTTTTCCACAGAATCTTTCAGCAGATGCCCTAGTTTTGCTGGTTCGCACTGCAGAAAATGGCTGACGCGCTGGCGCGAACCGTTGAGGCCAATTGCCACGCTGATATCGTGAAATCCTTTGATTTTATTAAATACCATCACCGGCCCGTTCTTGCGGGTCGGGCGCTGGCAGGTTCCGCCCGCACCCACATAACGATACACCCCAGAGAGTTCCGCGTGCGGGTCGACTTCGGTATCGGTTTCAACGTACTCGCCGGGAAGTGTTTTCAGTAGTTGGAGCGCAGAGCGTAAATCATGCACCGTTGAGGGAGATTTGTTATCAGTATTTGCCATGGGATGGTTCCTTCGGAAAAGATGTTTCGTTGTCTGCACAATATTTTCCGTGGCGCTTTTACACAAATACCGTTTACCGGATAGTTAGTAGATCAAAAAAGTTTATTTTAATGACCTGTTAAATAATGATTAATTAACATGAGATGTAGCGGGCTGGCTTTTTATTTTTTTGGGTAAGTGTGATACTGGCGATACGTTAAACCACGGGTGATGATGATGGATTTAAAGCGCTTACGGTATTTTTGTCGGGTGGTGGAACAAGGGTCGGTAAGCCAGGCGGCGAAATCGTTGAACATGGCGCAACCCCCCCTCAGCAAGCGGATTCAGGAGCTGGAAGAAGAACTTCAGGTCTCGCTCTTTGTTCGCCGTGGAAATCGTATTGAACCCACGGAGGCCGGTTTTTTTCTCTATCGCAAAGGATGTGAAATATTACGTCAGGTGGAGGATACCGCCAGGGAAACGACAGATATTGCACAAAAAAACAGAGCCGAATTAAGAATAGGTTTAACTCATCTCTACCAGAACTATTTTAAAGCACTGTTGATGGAAGTTTACCGACGTAATCCGGATACGGCGATCAATATTTCTGTTACCGACTCCAGCCATCTTGAGACATTATTAACGGAAGGAGGAATCGATATTGCTTTAATACAGCGTCCCTATCGCAGTGAAGGCTTTGATTATGTGTCGTTTGATCCGATTAAGCTGGTGGCGGTAATTAATAAAAAATGCCTGCCGGACCCTCCTGCAAACCCCTATAACTACACTGCGCTGGCGGAGATGCCGTTGGTGCTGTTGCATCGGGCAAAGGATTCAGGGACTTACGAGATGCTGATGGATTTGTTTCGTAAATCCGGAGTAAGCGCAAAAGTGATCATGCATATTACGCAACCGGGGGTCATTCTCGACTGGCTGGAGTCCGGCCTTGAGGCTGCGACGTTATTACCGTCTTCGGAAGTCGATGCTGATAAACTTAGCCAATGTTACGTGGTAGACGTTTTTCCTTCGCCACAAATATTTTATCCTGCGCTGGTGAAATTACCCTCTATGCCTTATCTACCCGCGTTAATGGATATTATCGCACAGGGATATCCGTTTAACCCTACCGATTGAAGCGTAGCGATTGGGGATCGTCCGGCTGGCTGGTATGATAATGACCTCTGATTTCGAGGTAAACGTTGTGTTGAGTGCAGAATGGCTGATGAATAAACGTTTTTATATCACGATAATGTTGGTGAGCAGCCTGATCCTGGCAGGGTGTTCCAGTTCATCTGATTCCGGTTCCACGTATACTGTGAAGCGCGGTGATACGCTGTACGCCATTTCACGCTCTACTGGCACCAGCGTTCGGGATCTCGCCCGTCTGAACAACATTTCCCCCCCTTATACCATTGAGGTGGGGCAAAAGCTGAAGCTTAACGGTGATGCGAAAACCAGTACAACAGCGCGTAAAGCAACCGCGAAATCCTCGAGCAAATCTTCTACCAAAACGGCTGCCGTCAGACCGTCTTCTTCTGTACCTCAGTCGTCCTGGCCGCCGGTAGGACAACGCTGCTGGCAGTGGCCTGCCAGCGGTAAGGTGATCCTGCCTTATTCCACGGCGGACGGCGGTAATAAGGGCATTGATATTTCTGCTGCGCGCGGTACGCCGATTTATGCGGCCGGAGCCGGGAAAGTGGTCTATGTCGGCAATCAACTGCGGGGCTATGGCAACCTCATCATGATTAAGCACAGTGAGGATTACATCACTGCCTATGCGCATAATGACACCATGCTGGTGAACAACGGTCAAAACGTGAAAGCCGGGCAGAAGATCGCCACGATGGGCAGCACGGATGCGACGACGGTGCGTCTGCATTTCCAGATCCGTTATCGCGCAACGGCTATCGATCCGCTGCGTTATTTACCGCCGCAGGGCAGTAAGCCAAAATGCTGACGGTGAATTAATCGCCAGTCAGTCGGTTCGTCCCTTGCCAAGAAGAGCGTAAGGTTTATAATCCCTTACGCACTTCAATGCGGGCGTAGTTCAGTGGTAGAACGAGAGCTTCCCAAGCTCTATACGAGGGTTCGATTCCCTTCGCCCGCTCCAGATTTCTCCCTTTGTGGCAAAGCTTCGATAAAATTCGTTTTTCTTTCAATAAGTTATTTAACATAAGTTGTCGTGATCGTTCTACCATTGAACGGCAAACTATCACTACAAGGTACACTTTTAGTTGTCACGGATAGTTACTATGGAAGTGAGAGAATAACTATTCGGCGGCGGCAGTTTCAACCTCACACCGCGATAGTACAACGTGAAGGAAAAGCCTGATCCGGGCATTGTCTCTTACACCAGACTGCTCATACGCATTTCAAGCCCGATGTGCGGCTCTCAGAGTAACGTACCTACAAACGACATGTAGGCTCTATCAGCGTTTCAGCCACGCTCCCGCAAGGGTACACGGTTATCCTGATAAGGTGTGATCTCTCTGACAATCTAATGTTGTCGCCTAACGGCTCCGCTTGTTGCTGTATCACCAACGGGGTTTTATGGCTTCTATTGCCTAAATCGGGGGAAGGAGAAAGGCTGGTGGGTTCCAGCCTTTGGCGGTCATCTCACCTTTTTAAAGATCAGTAAGATGAGAGGCACGCAGATCGCAAAGCCAAAAAGGGCGACAGTAAAAACGCCATCAGTGGCTTGCATGATCGAGTCTATAGAAGCTTGGTACTCTTTTAATTGGATTGGGCCAGAAAACCGCATACTTTCACTCTCGCTGAATGCGGAAAAAGAGAAGGTAGATAGCACCAGTGCGATAAAGTAGCATAGCGATACAATGACAATCCCCCCCCATCGGAAAATGATTTTAGTTCTATTCGTCATCGCCATAAGATCCCCCTAATACGCCACCTACAGTGCCGCCGGAATACGGAGACAATGAATCACCAGTGGCCGCACCTTCCGCAGCAACATGCTGAACTACCCCGCCGGGAGTTTCCTGGAATGGTTGTAAGTTACCTGAATTAGGGTACTGCTCTTTGAATACTCCTGTCATCTCAACGACAAGCATTGAGGACATGTCTCCAACCTTCGCGATGAGAAATCTTTGCAGCGATACCGGAACGGTGAAATCTTCCTCGGCTTCAATAGGTAGTTGGGTCGTCGTAGATGTGTAACCATGCTCAAATACCGTAGAGCCAGCAAACTTAATCCCCGCAACTGAATGTGTGGTGCAGTTGCTGCCAGTAACGTCATACTCATCAATGGTATGGCCTCTCCCCCTTGTTGTCTCTGGCATTTTTGATGTTTGTATAGCTGGCTTACTGCGGTTCCATAGGTCTTTGAAGAACGCTCTTGTCTTCACCGGGTCAGCATCGTCTATGCGGAAAACGCGAGCACCCATCTCATAGAGTTCAGAACGATAGTAAACCCTTGCATCTTCATCTAGTAGGAAGTTAAGAACACCATCTCCCGTAAAGCCTCCACGATTGGTTCTGCCATAGCGACCATACGTGTAGAGATAGACATTGTTATTCTCGTGCACCGAAACGAAAGCGTGACCTGCGTTTTTGGTTTCAGTCCAGATGTAAACGCCGTTCAATAACGGGTTATCTTCGGGTTTGCAGGTGTCAGCAAAGTTCGCTACCTGGGCGTGCTGTTCTGGCTCTTGTACTGGGTCAGAGACGGCTTTCGTTGCCACTGGTGCAGATGTTGCTTTCACTGGTACCTGATAAGGGCCATGCCGCATAAAAGTATGGGTGGCGATGAAAAATGACTTACACGGACAGGTAGAGCGGCTGTAGAGCGTACTGGCGGCTAACTGCCCATGAATATACTCTCCAGGGTATCCACCTGCCACGCTATAAATGCCAGGGTGTTTACCGCAGGATACCTGGCAACCTACTGTTGCCTGTCTGTTTAGATTAGGGCCAATCTGCTTCCCTTTCGGGTGTCCTGTCAGTACCGAGCCCCCGCATGTTGTTTTATCACCTTTCACAACCCAAAAGCCTATAGACATTTTTGGACTCCTTATTTTTTAGAGTGCCGCTGGAGCGAAAAATCGGCTGGCATTACGGGGCTGTTGTCTAACTGGCACAGGAGAGCATAATCTTGTGGGGTACTGATGATCATATCACCGTTATCAAGCTGACTTCCCACCAGTGCATAAGAAACGCCGTTGCCGTTTGTATTGACAGACCCTGACCCGTTGATGATTTTTGCGCGTGTTCCGTCAGGATAAGCAACGTAATCCCCAACCATTGCCCGATTAACCTCGCCCCCGTCTTCAAGAGTAAATGAGTCGTTGGCGCTGGCGTTCTCAATCTTCCCACCGTTTTGGGTGAGTGCTCCAGTAGTGGCAAAACGCCAAATCGCCAGTAAAGAGCAGTCTTTCATTTCTTCAACATGAGATTTGAAAATCTGGCGTTGTTGGTCGTCTGCATTTGCCAGTTGCTCTGCACTGAATGGATTCATGAATGATGTGAGCACAGACGGAGTAAGTTCGTTGGTGTACTGTTTCATAAATCCCTCTACTTGTTATGGAAATAATCACGATGGTCATCTTACAAGCAATGGCTACATGCGCAACAAGTATTAGACTTAAGCGAAACTTACGTTTCGTAACATAAGGTTACCCGGTAAAGTGGTGAGCGTTAATCTTCAACAAATCTCAGACAGGGGATGTTATGACAGGTGTATTGGCAAGCACGGCGGCTGCGGTAGGGATTCTTGATAAAGCGGTGAGTATCACTCAGATGCCGGCGAATAACAGCTATGAACTGGACAAAGCAACGCTCAAACTTGAGTTGGCTAATCTGATGGTTGAACTTGCTAATGCCAAAATCGATGTGATAACTACCCAGACTTTGCTTTTCGACGCTGAACAAAAAACAAGCAGCTTGAAGAACAGTTGGTAGATAAATCAATGTTCGTATTTAAGCCGCCGTTGTACTGGAAAGAAGGTGATGAAACTCCTTTCTGTCCGAGATGCTACGAAGGGGACAATAAGAAGTATCACCTGCGCTCTGTCGTTCATGACGGTGTACCAGGATACGGGATTAAGCCGACCAATAATTGGTCATGTATGCACTGCAAGTTTTCCCAAAAAAAGAGTAGTTAAAAACCTACCTTGTTTATCTGGTTAGGATTATTTCGGGCTGTGATTACGGTCACGTAGAAGAGATGAGCGGGGGAAAGGGAATGTTTACCAAGGCAAGGGGGATGCTCTTCGCCATTGCTTGAGCTATTAAGTGCAAATTTTAAGGCACTCCCAATTTTTACCCCGGCAATCCCCAAATATCAAGGGGCTGGTGGAGGATGTACGGTAGGGCATCGAGGAGTAGCGGGGGCGCTGTTGGCCCCGTAACAGATGAGGGGGG
This sequence comes from Citrobacter sp. C5_2, assembly GCF_014596845.2. Taxonomy (NCBI): domain Bacteria; kingdom Pseudomonadati; phylum Pseudomonadota; class Gammaproteobacteria; order Enterobacterales; family Enterobacteriaceae; genus Citrobacter; species Citrobacter sp. C5_2. The sequence continues at coordinate 945,667 of NZ_CP115032.1, forward strand.
CTACCTTTGCGGCTTGTTAGGCAGTGGCTTTTTCGGTCTTGATACGCTGTACAGTGCTGGTGGGCACGTTGAACTCCTTCGCTATGGTTCGGATATGCAACGGGGTTAGCGGTTCGTGTCGGTAATGTTTGGAGTGGGGGCGTAATGTGGCTTGCTTATGCAATCCTGCGATGGCATGTTGTATGCGCCTTTCCTCCGTATCCGGGGAGTACTGTTCTTTCAGGGGCTTTCACTCGATCAGCATGTGATTTCGGAAATGTTTTGCTGCTGTCAGATCCTGTGGCCTGTAGATTTACGGTACAGTCGTTTCCCATCCGAAGATGTGGCGTATGTACACCGGAATGAAGATCTGGAACAACCAAACGCCGTCAGCAGTAGGATATAAATAAGATTGGTCCTTGATAGACATGAGATTTTTCCTCTACAACCTCCGTCATCAACTACCAGTTTTGAGATCTTTCAAGGCTGTTAAGGGGTTCTGTTCGATTCCCTTCGCCACTCCAAAGTCACTTCCCTTGATGTTTCCCTCTGCTCTGCCTGATTTCCACCTGCGACAATTCTTTTTTTACTGAAAATCAATGCGTTGACTTCCTCTGCAGATGCTGTGGGAGAGTTCTCATCGGTCATACACTCGTTGCCCAACGGTGGGTTACAGCTGAGTAAACTTGTTGATCCAGGGGCTGCTATTTTCGCCTGACCACAGATGTAATATCAGCTGGCGGAATTTTTCCGCCGCAGGACTAAGGGTTGTTTCACTGCGTTTTACAAGGCCAAGCGTACGGCGTATGACGGGTTCTATCAGTGGACGACTAACAAGGACGTGATGTTCATCGGCCGGCATCGCCAGACTGGGAACGACAGACACACCGAGACCCGCTTCTACCATCCCTAGTGACGTCGAAAGATGCCGCACTTCATAAAACCAGTTAGGTTTCCAGGCCATTTTCTCGAAAGCCTGATCGATCAGCGATCGGTTTCCGCTGGAGCGTCTTACCCCAATCAGCTTCATACCGGCCAGATCGTCCCATGTTACCAGCGATTTATTTGCCAGCTCATTGTCGCGTCGGCATGCCAGAACGAAGGGTTCGTTCACCAGCGGCGCAAAATCGATATTTGGATGTGTGACGTTTATCATATTTATACCGAAATCTGCGTCGCCATTTAATACTGCTTCCAGGCAATCGCTGGCGCTGTGCTCCAGTATGCGGATTCGGATGTTTGGGTAGTCATTGTTGTAATCTCGTATCACTGAAGGCAGAAAATAGAACGCGGCAGTAGGGATACAGGAAACCGTAATAACACCTGCCTGATGTGTCGCCATCTCTTTAATACTGAGGATGGAACTTTCATAAAAATCTATTAAATTCTTAGCTTTAGGTAAAAATTCTCTTCCTACTGTCGTGAGCTTAACGCTGCGCGTAGAGCGTTCAAACAGCGTGGTTCCCAGGCTATCTTCCAGTTTCTGAATTCTGCGTGTTAAAGCAGGTTGTGAAATGTGAAAAAATTGGGATGCTTTCGTAAAGCATCCGATTTCTGCAATTTTTACAAACGCTTGTATCCCCTGTAGTTCATGCGGCATAGCTGTATCCCATTCTCGCTTTTATATAACCACCATAACGCACGGGCTATTAATGTGCAAAACGTATTAATCATGCTTTTTTTGGCATTAGAGTTATCAACCGGAGTGTGAAAACCTTATAGCGTTCCTGACAAAAGCGAAGTGAGATAAACATATGTTAAAGATCCCTTGCGTATTAATGCGTGGCGGTACGTCAAAAGGGCCGGTGATTCTGGCCAGCGACCTGCCTGCGGAAACAGAAGCGCGTGACGCAGTTTTACTCAGTTTGATGGGGGCAGGCCATGAACTCGAAATTGACGGTATTGGCGGTGGAAGTCCGCAAACCAGTAAGGTAGCGATAGTCAGCACTTCAGAAAGTCCTGACGCGGATGTGGATTACCTGTTTGCACAGGTGATGGTGAATGAACGTCGTGTCGATACCACGCCTAACTGCGGCAATATGCTCTGTGCGGTCGGTCCCTTTGCTATTGAAAAGGGGCTGGTGAAGGCGCAAAGCCCGGTAACGACGGTGCGGATCCGCAATCTCAATACCGGAACGCTGGTCGATGCAGAAGTGCAAACGCCTGATTATCGGGTGGTGTACGAAGGCGATACCCAGATTGATGGAGTCCCGGGGACCGCCGCGCCCATAGGCTTAACTTTCCTGAACTCTGCAGGTTCTAAAACGGGGAAATTGTTGCCGACGGACAGTGCGACAAACGTCTTCGACGGTATTGAAGTCACCTGTATAGATATGGCGATGCCGATGGTATTGATTGACGCTTCAGCTTTGGGGAAAACAGGAGGGGAATCTCCTGCAGAATTAGATGGCGATAAGGCATTTAAAGAAAAGCTGGAAAGTCTGCGTCGTCAGGCTGGCGCTGCTATGGGCTTAGGGGATGTGACAAACAAGGTGATCCCTAAACCGGTTCTTCTCAGCCCGGCGCGTAACGGCGGAACGATTCAGGTACGGTATTTCATGCCGCACACATGCCATAAATCACTGGCGATTACCGGATCGATTGGTATTTCGACCGCAACGCTGATTGAAGGCTCCGTCGCGGCAAAAATTGTCGCCGATCGTCCAAAGGGGCTATTCACTAATATCATCGATATTGAACACCCAAGTGGAAAAATATCCGTGTCCTTATTGAAGGAAGGTAACAATATCGAAAAAACCCGTGCCGCTGTGATACGTACTTCACGCAAGTTATTTGAGGGTGCCGTATGTGTACCGGAAAAAATGCTCACTGAAGTTGCGTAAATAAACTTTAAATAAAAAACATCTGCCTTAAAAAATTACACTCTGTACCTTAACAATAATACCGAGGTTATTATGGCGTTAACTCATGCTAACAATACCCTGAAAGCTTCAGATTCTGTAAAAGCCGGAGCGCATATTCGCGTGATTCTGGCCCTGGCATTATCCGGGCTTGCAGAGCTTGCTTCTCTGTTTTTTATTCAGCCACTGCTTCCGACGCTTGCTGTGGAATATAATGTTCCTGTCAGCCAGGTGAGTATTATATTATCAGCTGAAACGGCGTTGCTGGCTATTGGATTGCTGTTTACCGGGACATTATCCGATCATTATGGCAGAAAACGGTTAATTGTTTTCTCCCTCCTGTTAGGCGGTATTCTTACGCTGCTCTGTCCGCTGATGGAATCCTGGGCGATGCTGGTGGCGCTACGTGCGGTAATTGGTCTGGCGCTGAGTGGTATCGCTGCGGCGGCCACTGCCTACATCAGTGAAGAAGTCGCCCCGGTGGCGGCAGGTATCGTAACGGGATATTTTGTCTTCGGTAACTCCATGGGCGGCATGTCCGGTCGTATTGTTGCCAGCCAACTTATTGATCACGTTTCAATAAATGCCATATTTTACGGTTTTGCGGCCAGCTTGATTGTGGTTGCCATTCTGGTGAAGTTTTTACTGCCTGAATCTAAAAACTTCACCCCAACGCAAAACCTTAACATTACGCGTATGGTGAAAGGGGCTGCATCGCATTTCAAAAACAAAAATCTGGCGCTGGCTTTTGTTATCAGCTTCATTATTTTCGGCGCATTTACCTCGCTTTATAACTATCTGGCCTTCTTCCTGAAAGGCGAGCCGTTCCATATTTCACCGGCAAACGCAGGTCTGCTCTCCTTTAGCTTCGCCCTGAGTTTCTTTACGGCTCCGCAGGCTGGTCGTTTAAGTGCGAAATATGGCGCGATGAAAGTATTGCGTGTGCTTTTCCTAATCATGGCCTTAGGCATGCTGCTGACGCTGACGTCGAATGTCATCACCTTTATTGTTGGCGCGGTGATTTTTACCGGCTGTTTCTTCGGCTGTCACTCTATTGGTTTGAGCTGGGTAAGTAAAAATGCAACGCATGCAAGAGGCCAGGCCGTTGCACTCTATTTATTCTTTTACTACATGGGCGGTTCGGTGATTGGTTTTATCAACGGTTTTGTTTTCCATTCACTGGGCTGGATGGGGATGACCGGGTTGATTCTGGTATTGCTTGGCATTGGCGTTGTCGTGGCAACGTATCTGGCATCCGGTCCAAAACCGGTACTGGTGCCCGCCCAGTCCGCAGAATAAAAAGTTTGGCAATTTGTTCACGCCTCAGGGCGTAAACAAAAAACAGGTATGTATATCAATCGGGTGTCATCATGAAATTAGCAAGTTATATTCATCAGGGCCGTAAAAGCTACGGGATTTATACAGAATTCGGCGTTATCGATTTGGGTAATAAAATCGGCCATCAATATGCGACGTTGAAAGACCTTCTTCAATGGGATGCTGTTGACGTCGCAAGGCAATACAACGATTGCCCTGTGGATATTACGCTTGAAGATATTACCTTTTTGCCCGTTATCGAAGAGCCTGGAAAGATTTTCTGCGTTGGGATGAATTACGCTGAAAAAAGAAAAGAGTTTGCCGAGACGAATAATGCCCCGACGCTGTTTATCCGTTTTCCTGATTCACAAACCGGTCATGCCCAACCTGTGCTTAAACCTGAGTTGTCGAGAGAATTCGATTATGAGGGCGAGCTGGCTGTCATCATTGGTAAACCGGGCACCCGAATTGATGTAAATAATGCGCTCAATCATGTCGCGGGATACAGCTGCTATATGGATGGCTCCGTTCGTGACTGGCAGCACGCGTGGTTTACCGCCGGTAAAAACTGGAAGCAAACCGGCGCTTTTGGCCCCTATATGACTACAGCGGATGAGATACCCGATCCTCATGCGTTGACCATCCATACCTGGCTGAATGGCATGCTGGTTCAGAACGACTCCACTGGTAGCATGATCCACAAAGTGGCAGATCTTATCGCCTATATCAGCACATTCACCTCCCTCAGCGCCGGTGACGTCATTATTACGGGTTCGCCTGGCGGCGTCGGTAAAAAACGCAATCCTCCGTTATTTATGCACGATGGCGATCGGGTTGAAGTTGAAATCGAAAATATTGGTCGTCTGATTAATACCATTGTGGAAGCCCAACCGCAGCAAGAAGCGTTGCTTGTTTAGACGGTCAGGAGAGAGACGATGTACACCGCCAGAACGCCAGAATTTGAGGTTATAAAAGCCGGTAATGCTCAGGCCAGAGAGGAGGTTGCCCGCTTCCTGGCACGCAACGGTTTAGGCATTGATGACGATATCTCGCAATTTATTGTTGCACTCTACCAGCGTCAGATTATTGCCTGCACCGGTATTGCGGGTAACACCTTAAAATGCATCGCAGTGGATTCCGGGTGGCGTGGCTCGTCGTTAATCCTGACGTTAATTCATGAGGCCGAACTTCTGGCGGCACAAAACGGCGAACATCAGCTCTTTCTTTTTACCTGTCCGGATAATGTGAAGTCGTTTCGCGGATGCGGATTCTATCCGCTTGTCACCGTCAATAACTGTGCGGCATTAATGGAGAATACGCCGGTTGGTATTCATCGTTACTGCAGCCAGTTGCGTAGCCACCATTTCGTGCCGGGGAAAAATATTGGCGCGATCGTGATGAACGCGAATCCATTCACGCTGGGCCATCAATATCTTATTGAGCATGCGGCAAGCCAGTGCGACTGGCTCCATGTTTTCGTGGTTCAGGAAGATGTCTCCGCTTTTTCGTTTAAAGAACGGTTTGCGATGGTCAGGGACGGATCGCGGCATCTGAAAAATGTCACTGTTCATCCGGGGTCTGCCTATATTATTTCGCGCGGGACCTTCCCAGGCTATTTCCTGAAAGATAAGCAGGTGATAGATAAAGTCTACGCGGCAATTGATCTTATGCTGTTCAGAAATTACATCGCACCTGCGCTGAATATCACTCATCGTTTTGTGGGGACGGAGCCATTCTGTCAGTTAACCGCAGAATATAACCGGGCGATGCATCACTGGCTGGAAAATGCAACGAGCACCGCGGCCTGTATTCACGTACACGAAATAGAACGAAGAACGGATGGTAATGATGTGCCGGTCTCTGCTTCAGCCGTTCGTCGTTTACTAAAAGCAAACCAAATTGCTGCCGCCAGTCGTATGGTGCCTGCCACCACGCGCGCGTTTCTGAATAACGGGGGACAGCATCAGCCTCGTTTATCCGAATCGTTGTCGGCAGCGGTTTAACCGCATTATCACAGGAAAACTGATATGAAAATTGTACAAGCCGCGATGGCGGGAACGCTGGAGTCCAGTGACCTTATGGTGAAGGTCAGTCCCGTCGAGAGCGGGCTGGATGTGGTCATTCACAGCGAAGTGTATAAGCAGTTCGGCGACCGAATTACCGAAGTTGTGAATGAAACCCTGGCTGCGTTCAACATCGAGCAAGGGCAGATCATTATTGATGATAAAGGCGCGCTGGATTGCGTGATCCGTGCCCGTATACAGGCTGCTCTGCTCAGAGGTTCGGCTCGGGAAGATATTGCATGGGAAAAGTTATAATGAAAAAGTTACGTCGCAGTATGTTATTTATTCCGGGTTCAAGTGCCGCCATGCTTTCTACGGCATATATTTATAAACCGGACTCCATTATGTTTGATCTGGAAGATGCCGTAGCGCTAAAAGAAAAAGACAGCGCCCGCCTTCTGGTATTTCATGCCCTGCAAAACCCGATGTACAAAGATATTGAAACCGTTGTCAGAATTAATCCGCTGAATACACCTTTTGGATTAAAAGATCTGGAAGCCGCCGTCAGGGCGGGCGTTGATGTTATTCGTTTACCGAAAACCGACTCTCCGGAAGATATCCACCAGCTTGAACGCGAAATTGTTCGCATTGAAGAAAATTGCGGGCGCCCTGTCGGCTCAACGAAATTAATGGCAGCGATCGAATCTGCCGTTGGCGTTATTAATGCAGTCGCCATTGCGAAATCGTCTGACCGTTTAATGGGGATTGCGCTGGCCGCCTTTGACTATGTGATGGATATGCAAACTGAGCGAGGCGACGGGACAGAGCTGTTTTACGCCCGCTGTGCCGTATTACATGCCGCGCGCGGGGCGGGTATTGACGCTTTCGATGTGGTGTACGCCGATGTGAATGATGAAGCCGGTTTCCTGAAGGAAGTGGATCTGATTCGACGGATGGGCTTCAACGGAAAATCGCTGATTAATCCGCGACAAATTGAAATTCTGCATAACGCCTACGCGCCAACCCAGGAAGAGGTGGATTACGCACAGCGCGTGATTGCAGCTGCAGAGGAAGGGGAACGCAACGGACTCGGGGTGATTTCGCTGAACGGCAAAATGATTGATGCGCCGATTATCAACCATGCCCGCGTGGTTATCGAACGCAAAAATGCTTCCGGCATTCGTCAGTAATCCCCCATTACAAGCGACAGGATGAATAATGAAAAACCTAACTGAAACTCTGCACCACATTCCAGACTCCCGTCGTGAGTACGTCGCATTCAGCGGCGCGAACGCGACGACGCCTTATCTTGCTGATCATCAGCAAAAGTACCAGCGCAAACTTTTTGCCAGTGTGGACGATGTTCTGGCCCGCTGCGATCTGCATGACGGTATGACCGTCTCCTTTCATCACGCCTTCCGCGAAGGGGATAAGGTCATCAATTACGTGATGGATAAGCTGGCTCAGCGCGGCCTGAAAGGGATCACGCTCGCGTCCAGCTCGTTAATGTCATGCAATACCCCGCTTATTGAACACATTCGTAATGGCGTGATCGGCAAAATCTATACCTCCGGGATGCGTGGTGATCTGGCGGATGCAATTTCGCACGGTCTGATGGACGAGCCGGTACAAATCCATTCCCACGGTGGGCGGGTGAATTTGATTCAGAAGGGCGAAATTGCCATTGACGTCGCGTTTCTGGCGGTTTCCTGCTGCGATGAATATGGCAATGCCAGCGGCAACGGCGGCAAATCGCAGTGCGGCTCCCTCGGTTACGCCATGGTCGATGCAAAATATGCCAAAAAAGTGGTGTTGCTCACCGAAACCCTGAAGCCTTTCCCCAACTTGCCAGCCAGTATCGTTCAGGATCAGGTTGACTATATTGTGCAGATTGAGAGCGTCGGCGACCCGGCAAAAATCAGCGTAGGCGCCGCCAGGGTCACCAGTAATCCACGTGAGCTGATGATCGCCCGTTCTGCCGCCGACGTGATCGAACACTCAGGTTATTTCCGCAACGGATTTTCCATTCAGACCGGCTCAGGTGCGGCGTCAACGGCGTGTACGCGTTTTATGGAAACCCGGATGCGCAAGCACAATATTGTTGCCCGGTTCGCATTGGGCGGAATCACCGGCAGCATTGTCGATCTGCATCAGAAAGGGTTAATTGAAAAGATCCTCGATACGCAAAGCTTTGACGGTGCGGCGGCAGCCTCCATGGCGGTCAATCCCGACCATGTGGAAATCTCCACTAACGTCTATGCGAACCCGGCCGCAAAAGCCGCCTGCTGCGACAGGGTGGATGTGGTCATCCTCAGCGCACTGGAAGTAGACACCCAGTTTAACGTCAATGTCCTGACCGGCTCCGACGGCGTAATGCGCGGCGCGTCGGGTGGACACTGCGACGTCGCGGCTGCGGCAAATCTCACTATTGTCGTTGCCCCGCTGATCCGCAGCCGCATTCCTACCGTCGTCAGGCAGGTCACTACGCTGGTAACGCCGGGTGAAAGTATTGACGTTCTGGTTACCGACCACGGTATTGCCGTTAACCCGGCGCGCCCGGAAATCCGCGAGCGTCTGATCAACGCCGGATTGCCCGTCGTCGACATCGAAGCCTTGTATCAACAGGCACTGCTGATCTCGGGCAAACCTAAGGCGGTTGAATTTACTGACCGCATTGTCGGTGTGGTGCGCTACCGCGACGGCAGTGTGATTGATGTGGTTCGCCAGGTGAAGGAGTAAGTCCCATGACGGATAAAGCCTCGAATGCAAATGTTTCTCTGGAACAGGTTCTGGCTTCCCGGGAGCAACGAGCCCGTCGGCAACAGGCGTGGCTGTTTCAGTCGGATCATACCGTGGTTTCCGTCACCCTGGTCTGGCCGGGCGAGGTGAAGGACACCGCGCTGGCCAGACGCGTGATGGCCGTTGCGAATCAGGCTCTCGGAGAGCTGTTCCACACGCATCAGTGGAAGGTCTGTCGGCATCAGGCGTTGCACCCGGTCACCGGGCCGGAAGCGCTCTGGTCGGTCGCGGCCCCCGCGTGGATGATTAAACACGTCACGGCGCATCTGGAAGATAACCATCCTTTGGGACGTCTGTGGGATATCGACGTGTTTTGTCCGAAAAAGGGGCTGCTGAAAAGAAATGCCATCCAGCAGCCGATGCGTAGATGCTTTATCTGTCATGAACCTGCTCATGTTTGTTCCCGTTCGCGACGTCATTCGCAGGCCGAGCTAACGCGCGTGATCGAGGAGTTAACCGATGACTACTTCGCTTGCCAGATTTAACGAACCAGACGTGCAGCGCTCCTTTGCTGAGCTGGCTGTCGAGGCCCTGTACCGGGAAATTAATTTAACCCCGAAACCGGGTCTGGTGGATCGCGTAAACAGCGGGGCGCATAGCGATATGAATTTCGCACTGTTCATAACCAGTATCGCGGCGATTGCCCCCTGGCTGTCACTCTTTTTCAACACAGGCAGAGAGACTGCTTATTTTGCTGGTCCACAAACGCTGCGGGCGCTAAGGCCGACTGGCCTGGCCTGTGAACAGGCGATGTTTACCACCACCGGCGGGGTGAACACTCATAAAGGGGGGATCTTCTCGCTGGGGCTGCTGTGTGCTGCGGCGGGTCGTCTTACCCAAAGGCATGACGCGCTCACGCAACGCAGCCTGTGCCATGAGACCAGCCTTATCTGTACCGGCATTGTCGAGCAGGAATTGAAAAATAGCGGTATCGCAAAAACGAAGGGAGAGCAGCAGTTTCAGGCATACGGGTTCACCGGGGCAAGAGGGGAAGCCGCCAGTGGTTTCATCACTGTACGCCAGTCAGGTCTTCCGCATCTGCAAACCGCGTTACGTCAGGGAGAATCCGAAGAGGTGGCGTTACTGAGGATGTTGCTGGGCCTGATGGCGGCAAATCCGGATACCAATCTGGTTTCTCGGGGAGGAACCGCAGGGCTGAATTACGCCAGACGTTACGCCAGACGATTATTAAAAATACAGCGTCTCACGGCGGATAAATTAGTCAAGGCGTTATTCAGAATGGACGCGGAATTTATCAAACGGAATTTAAGCCCTGGCGGTAGCGCAGATCTTATCGCCGTTGGATGGTTATTGTCGCAATTTCCAGCCGAATAATCGCGAATAGCGTAACAGGAAAACGTCATGATTGAACAACGCCTGCAGCAGCTCAGAAACGTTTATACCCTTATTCTGGTGCCGGGTCTGAGAGACAGCGATGAATATCACTGGCAAAGCTGCTGGGGGCGACGTTTTCCTTTCTGGAGGCGGATTCAGCAAAAAAACTGGCTAGAACCTGATATTGAAAACTGGGTTTCCGCCATTACTCGCGAGCTGGCGCTTTCTCCGCTGCCCGCCATTCTCGTCGGCCATAGTTTTGGCGCGCTGGCGTCGTGCAGGTTACTGCAAACGCGCCGGGTAAACGTCGCCGGGGTCGTTATGGTCGCACCGGCAGAACCCGCGTTTTTCGGCCTTGAAGAGGCCATTCAACCCGCGTCTTTACCCGTTCCTTGCCTGATGTTTGCCAGCAGAAATGATCCCCTGATGCCTTTTTCGCGCGCGCAATTCTGGGCGGCTTGCTGGGAGGGGCATTTAATCGATATCGGGGAGGCGGGACATATTAATGCCGAGTCTGGCTTTGGCGAATGGCCGTACGGACTCGAACGCTTAACAGAATTTTGTGAACAACTTTAGCTTTAACAGGAGAACCTATGTTAGATGATTATAATCAGCACCAGCATGCGCGTGCTGAATCGGGTATTCCGGCGAAACCCTTAACAGCGCAACAAACTGATGCACTGATTCAGCGTTTAATCAATGATGCACCCGCACATCATCCGGAATTAATTCATTTATTGACCCATAGCGTACCACCGGGTGTCGATCCTGCGGCAAAGTTAAAAGCCGAGTTTTTATTTAAGGTGGCGTTGCAGGAATACCGTGTTGACGGGCTTACTCCCGAAGCAGCAACGGCGCTGCTGGGCACCATGCAGGGCGGCTATAACGTCCAGCCATTGATCGAGCTTCTTGAGCATCCCGATCTGGCACCGCTGGCCGCGCAGCAGCTTTCTTCTACGATCCTGATCTTCGAAAAATTCAGCCTGGTTGAGGCCAAAGCACTGAGCGGTAACGTCCAGGCACAAGAGGTGCTTCAGTCCTGGGCAGATGCCGAATGGTTTACCCGCCGTCCGGCCATGGCTGAAAAAATCACCCTGAAGGTGTTTAAGGTTCCCGGTGAGACCAATACCGACGATTTGTCTCCTGCGCCGGAGGCGTGGTCACGCCCGGATATTCCGCTGCACGCGCTCTCCATGCTCAGTAACGTCAGGGAAGGGGTTGTGCCTGATGAACCCGGCGTGCGTGGTCCTGTCCGTCAGTTGGCAGCGCTAAAAGAGGGCGGCTGGCCGCTGGTGTACGTGGGGGACGTCGTGGGGACCGGATCATCACGTAAATCCGCTACCAACTCCATCCTGTGGCACATCGGGAACGATATTCCGTACGTGCCGAATAAACGTAACGGCGGGGTTGTATTTGGCGGCAAGATTGCCCCTATTTTCTTCAACACCCTGGAAGATTCCGGTGCCTTGCCGGTAGAGATGGATGTCTCTGCGCTGACGACCGGGATGCTGATCGATCTTTACCCCTACAAGGGCGAAATTCGTGAAACAGAAAGCCAGCGGCTGGTGACAACCTTTACCCTGAAAACCGAGGTGCTACTGGACGAAGTGCGCGCCGGCGGGCGTATCCCGCTGATTATCGGACGCAGCCTGACGGCGAAAGCGCGTGAATCGCTGAAGCTGGCGCCTTCCGAGATATTCCGCAAGCCCGCGTTAGTTGCGCCTTCCGCGAAAGGTTTTACGCTTGCACAAAAAATGGTGGGTAAAGCCTGCGGCGTCGCGGGGATCCGACCTGGACAGTATTGCGAGCCGAAGATAGCGACCGTGGGTTCTCAGGACACCACCGGCGGGATGACGCGTGACGAGCTAACCGACCTCGCATGTCTCACGTTTTCAGCCGATCTGGTGATGCAGTCTTTCTGCCACACCTCTGCATATCCTAAGCCAGTAGATGTTCAACTCCATGAAACCCTGCCGCAGTTTATCACCAGCCGTAACGGGGTTGCGCTGAAACCGGGCGACGGCATTATCCACTCATGGCTTAACCGCATGTTGCTGCCGGACACGGTTGGTACAGGCGCTGACTCCCATACTCGCTTCCCGCTGGGGATCTCCTTCCCTGGTGGTTCCGGGCTGGTGGCGTTCGCTGCCGCGACGGGCATTATGCCGCTGGATATGCCTGAATCAGTACTGGTGCGCTTTAAGGGCGAGATGCAGAAAGGGATCACCCTGCGCGATCTGGTGCATGCCATTCCGCTGTATGCCAAAAAGCAGGGGCTGTTAACGGTCGAGAAAAAGAATAAGCGCAATATTTTCTCGGGCCGGATCCTCGAAATTGAAGGGCTGGAAATGTTGAGTGCAGAGCAGGCGTTTGAACTGGCTGATGCCTCTGCCGAGCGCTCCGCTGCGGCCTGCGTTATGCGTCTGGCGGAAGACAATGTCGCGCAATATTTGCGCTCCAATGCGGCCCTGCTGCGCTGGATGGTTAAGCAGGGTTATGAGAACGCCGCTACGCTTGAACGCCGTATTGCTGAGATGGAGGCATGGCTGGCTAGCCCGTCGCTGCTGTCTGCCGATCCTGACGCGGAATATGCTGCTGTCATTGATATTGATCTTAATGAAATCACCGAACCGGTAGTCTGTGCCCCGAACGATCCGGACGATGCCCGGTTACTTACTGAGGTTGCCAGCACGCCCATTGAAGAGGTCTTCATTGGTTCCTGCATGACAAACATTGGTCATTTCCGCGCTGCGGGTAAAATCATGGCCGGTGGCAGCGAAAACCAGGCGCGCTTGTGGCTGGCGCCGCCGACTAAAATGGATGCCCAACAACTCTCCCGTGAAGGCTATTTTAGTCAGTTTATTAAATCAGGGGCGAGAATCGAGCCTGCGGGCTGTTCCCTGTGCATGGGAAACCAGGCGAGGGTTCGCGAAGGGAGTAACGTGGTATCGACCTCGACGCGAAATTTCCCGAATCGTCTGGGAACGAATGCTAAAGTATTTCTTGCCTCCGCAGAATTAAGCACCGTCGCGGCCATGTTGGGTAAAATGCCCACCGTTGAAGAATATTTTAGCTATACCGATAAGCTTTATGACGCACATGAGGATATCTATCGCTATCTCAGTTTTGATACCTTAAGTGAATATCAAATCACGGAAGGCGATAATATCAAGGTTGTGAATCTGTAATATTTATCATTTGTTTAATAAATGTATTTAGTGTGTGGAGGCTCCTCTGCGGAGCGGCCTCTGCTATTCAGGGACCCTTTTCTCATGGGTGAGATATGCTTAAATCGAATATTTTAAAAACAATCTTGCTTGCCGTGATAATATTATTATCAATATTTATTCCTCCGCCTGATGGATTAACTAAAGAGGCGTGGATACTGGCAGGAATATATTTATCCGCTATCGTTGGGCTGGTTATTAAACCCTATCCTGAACCCGTCATTATGCTGGTTGCGGTTGCGTTAACCTGTTTTACCGTGACAAAATTTCCGGATTCACCCGTCAAATCACTGGATGTGCTGAGCGGGTACGCGTCAGGCACCACCTGGCTGGTGTTTAGTGCCTTTACGCTGAGTGCGGCATTTGTCACTACAGGCCTCGGGAAACGGCTTGCATACTGGTTTATCCTTAAATTTGGCAGTACGACGCTGAGACTGGGGTATGTTACCGCCTTGCTGGATTTGGTGTTGGCGCCTGCGACGCCCTCAAATACCGCGCGGGCAGGTGGGGTGGTTTTCCCTATTATTAACAGCATCGCGACAGTATTGGGCTCAACGCCAAAAGAGTCACCCAGCAAAGCTGGCCGTTATTTAATGGTCAACGTCTATATGGTCACGAAAACGACCAGCTATATGTTTTTAACGGGCTTTGCCGGTAACGCGTTAGCGCTACAGCTCATTTCAGATATCTTTCATATTCATATTAGCTGGATCGGCTGGATGCTGGCGGCAGCACCGTTGGGGTTATTGATGCTGTGTATCATTCCCTATATCTGCTACCGGGTTGCTTCCCCGGAAATTAAAAAAATTGATAATGTCGCTATTGCGACCAACGGACTTCAAAGTCTTGGGGCAATGAGCCTCAAAGAGAAAGGGCTGGTGGTCATTTTTGTCGCTGCATTATTGGGCTGGATCTTCTCACGTAAACTTGGACTCAATGAATCTGCGGTCGCCATTATCGCAATGGGAGCGGCACTGCTGTTTAATATTATTGGCTGGAGTGATGTCCAGAAAAATAAAGGTGGCTGGAATACCCTGATGTGGTACGGGGGCATCATTGGTCTGAGCGCAACCCTGAGCAAGGAGGGATTTTTTCGCTGGCTGGCCGATTTCATGTCAGCACATCTGGATTTTCTCAGTGCCGGGAATATGACTATTGTGATTATTGTGTTTCTCAGCGTGCTGGTGCGCTATTTCTTTGCTTCCGGCGGGGCATACGTCGCAGCAATGGTACCGGTCTTTGCCACTGTAGGTCTGGTCACCGGAACGGCACCTGTTTTGCTGGCGCTTGCCATCCTATTTTCCAACTCCTACGGCGGTTGCATCACTCACTATGGTGGCGCGGCGGGGCCGATTATCTTTGCCGCAGGGTATAATGACATTAAGTCGTGGTGGACAATCGGTACTATCGTGGCATTGTGCACGTTTGTGCTTCACATGCTCGTCGGTATTCCCTGGTGGGGGTTCCTGATACAGCACGGTATGCTGCAGTCTTAATCGCCCGGTGGCGGCTACGCCTAATCTTGCCTGGAAAGGCTAAAACTGTAGGTCGGGTCAAGCGTAGCCGCCACCCGACCACATCACTATTGTGACGTATTCGTAAACAATAAATTACGTGGCTTGCTCTCAGCCCTTCGCCCGCTCCAGATTTCCTTTTCCTGAAGTCATCCCTTAGAAAAGTTAAATAGCAGCATCGACATCCGCTGGTAGTGTACTGTTCCCTTCCCCCAGAGCGCGTTGCAGCAAAACAGTATCCAGCCAGCGACCATGCTTGAAGCCAACGTTTTTCAGCGTGCCTATTTCTGTAAATCCGACCTGCTGATGAACTTTTAACGATCCCTGATTATTGCTGTCGCCGACCATGGCAATTAATTGTCGATAGCCGTGCGTTTCGGCCCAGTCAATAACATGGCGCAGTAACGCACTTCCCGCCCCTTGACGCTGTGCCGCCGGGTCAATGTAAATCGAATCTTCGAGGGTATAGCGGTAAGCGTAGCGTTCACGATAACGAGTGAGATAACAATATCCGATGACCTTGTCTTCCTGCAGGGCGACAACCCACGGCAGCCCCAGACTATGAATTTTTTCCAGACGAGCCAGCATTTCGTGGGTATCCGGTGGGGTGGTTTCAAAGCTGCCAGTACCGTGAATAACGTGGTGTGCATAGATATCGCGTATGGCGGGGATGTGTTTTTCTTCTGCATTAACGATTTTCATTAGACCAGCTCCCATTGGCGTCTTTTTTCAGATTACCTGAAAGTCTGAAGGGAAGGTAAGCGCAAAAAGTTATGCTTCAATCAGCTGTTCATAATGAAATTAGGCTTGTTAATTGTAAGGGTAATGAATTGATTATGGCTGATGCTGACGATAGCAAGTCAGGGTGATAAATAAAAATATTAAATAGGAAAACTGATAATTTCCCACACCGACATTGGCGGATGGGAAAATACTAACGTTCAATCATAAATTAATAAAGTACTTTAATATCATAATATTATCACTGTACCTAATTATTATTGCGGCTGTACCCTTAATTTTATTTCATCAACACTGCCTGCAACCTAAAAATACGTTATAGTGCTTATCTTGTTATCTGAGTACCTGTTATCAGAACTTTCTCTATCCATACCAAATAGTTACCATGCAAACAGTTACAGAGGGTAGTTATGTCATCCGGCAATAGTTAACATCGTCACATGACTTCTCCACGGGAAATTAATCTAAATCCAGAATTCAATCCCAAGAGTATTAGAATAACTTAGTCTAAAATCCTTTTTTTGCCTAAGCATTATCTTATTACATAGCCACGAACTACGCTGAGTGATAAAATTCTCGAGTTTATGCCTTCTTTCCAATGATTAGAGGACGAGGCACAGGTAGTCAATAAGACGAAAGAATTAATTGCTTCATACCCTATTACGAAATAAGCGGCAGTGCGTCTTACATGGTCGGCAACCGTCAGGGATTGACTGTAACTTATTGAAAACGCTTATTTTCACTATGATGTAAGATATAAGGGCAGATATGTTAAGTATGCGTCGACATGCCAACTTCATTAAACGTTTTAAGTCTGTAAGCTGTTTATTTACGGCAAGCATTCTTTTCCCGATGCCAATCTCTGCGGCGGTATCAGATTATGACGCTTTGGTTATTGAAGCGCGGGGAGGTAATAGCGCACCGCTATTACGTTTCCTTGAGGATCAGGGAAAGAAAAGCGCGCTAACGCCAAATCAGGTTGCCGACTGGCTGCAAGTTTCCAGTTGGGTCGATAACAACGATAAAACCACAATTGAAATCTGGCAGCAGTATCGTGGACAGATGAATGTACCTGCCCGGGGCAAAGTCGCCGCTGCACGAGCATATCGCAACCAGAAGAACTGGAATGATTCTTTAGCCATCTGGGAAAGCGTTTTACAGGAAGAGCCTGATAACGTAGATGTACGTACCGGCTGGATAATGACGTTGGCGGATGCTCGCTACAATCAGCAAGCCCTTACTGAAGCGAATAAATGGGCGCAGGCGCATCCCGGGGCTGATTCTGATGCGCTACTTGCCTATGTCTACCATTCGCAGGGAAAAAACTGGGATGCATTGTTAGTTGCCAGCCAGGCGGATGACGTCGATCCAGGCAACAAAAATGCAAAATCCACATTGCTGTCTGCGCTGTCAGCAAACCGCGTTTCCGGACCCGCCTTAAATATGGCAGAGGTGGTACCAACTGCCGATCCGGTGAAACGTCGCCTTGAGCTTGATGCGGCGGCTGAAATGGTACGTTCCTCTTATACCTCTGCGCGTAATGAAGAAGAGCGTTTTATCGTGGCTGATAAAGCGCTGGCCCGTTATGACCAGTTGCTGACTGCCTGGAAAGATGAGCCTTCTGCGCAGAAAGATGTCCGCCGGGCCAGAATTGACCGCATGGGCGCCTTGCTGGTCCGTAAACGCACTTCTGAAGTGATTAGTGAATACGAATCGCTGTCTGCGAGCGGCGAGGTGCCAAACTACGCAAAACGCTGGGTAGCATCGGCATGGTTAAGCGAACGGCAGCCGGAAAAAACCGAAGCGATGCTGATGAGCATCTACTATCCGAACGGACCGATTCCGGTTACGCCGCTCGGTCCTGAGGATCAACAGGATCTGTTCTACGCGCACATCGATAATGAAAACTTTGATGCAGCTAAAAAACAGGTCGATGCGTTAATTAAAGACAGCCCATATCTGCGACGCATCTATGGTTCGCCAACGCCGCAGCCAAACGATAACTGGCTGCTGGGACAGTCGCTGCTGACGCAATATCATATCGCTGCCAATGAACTGCCGGAGGCAGAAAAACTCGCAGAGCATCTGGCGCGAACAGGCTCGGGTAACCAAGGGCTGCGCATATCCTATGCTTCTGTTCTTGAAGCCCGTGGACTGCCGCATGCGGCGGAGAAAGAGCTTAAACTGGCGGAAGTGATTGAGCCCAGTAACCTGGAACTGGAGCGTCAGCAGGCCTATGTGGCGCTGGATCTCCAGGAGTGGAAGCAGGCCGATGAACTGACGGATGACGTTATTGCTCGCAGTCCGGATGATGAAGCGACGCTGCGCCTCGCACGCATGCGTGATGTGCATAAAATGTCGGAAGTACGTATTAGCGGCACGCAGGGGATCTCGTCCGATAGCCCGGTCAGCGGTAAGAATGATTTCAACATCAACACGGCCATTTACAGCCCGCCCATTAATGACAACTGGCGACTGTTTACCGGATTCAACTTCGCGACCGGCGAGTTTGAGGAAGGGAAAGGGATTAGCCGCGATCTGGCGGCTGGTGCGGAATGGACTTCCCGTGATTACTGGGCCGAAATGGAAGTGTCTGGCCGAAACTATGGCGATGGGCAGAAAATAGGCGGTCGTCTTTCCGCCTGGCATGATTTCAACGATAACTGGCGCGTGGGCGGTTCGGCCGAGCGTCTTTCGCGCAACACGCCACTGCGCGCGCTGCGTAGCGGCGTGTATGCCAACAGCGGCGATTTGTTTGTTCGCTGGTATCAAAACGAACGACGTGAATACCAATTGTCGTTTGCCGCATCACATTTCTCGGATGGTAACGATCGCATCGAATATGGGCTGAGCGGAAAAGAGCGCATGTGGACCACGCCGCGCTTTACGCTGGACTTTACTCCGGGTATCGGTGGGAGCACCAACACTAAAGAGAATGTGCCGTATTACAACCCTAAGAGTGATTTTTCCGTTGTGCCAGGCCTGAGCGCGGAACAGGTTCTTTACCGCCATTATGACACCGTGTGGACCCAGCAAGGCATAGCCGGAGTGGGTGGCTACTGGCAGCAAGGTGAAGACGTTGGCGCTATCGTTCAGGTGGGATATGGACAACGGCTCAAATGGAACAACGTCGTAGATGGCGGGGTGATGCTGGTTTGGGATAAACGCCCCTATGACGGTAAACGTGAGCGGAATATCTCCCTCGCTTTCGATTTAAATGTCAGGTTTTAAGGATTGTTCATGCTGAAAAGATGCCTGTGGCTTAGCGCATTAATCGCTGGCTGGTTGATGATTACCGCGTGCAGTAGCGCGCACAATACAACGCCTCGCTATGTTCCTCCCGCAGAGAGAACACCGTTGACGGCAGATCATCCATGGCCGAAAAACAGCTTCCTGGTGCTCGGCTATCATGATGTTGAGGATGGCGCCGCCGACCAGCGCTACCTCTCCGTGCGCACCAGCGCGTTGAGCGACCAAATGGCCTGGCTGCGTGATAATGGCTATAACCCGATTAGCGTGCAGCAAATTCTGGACGCTCATGACGGTAAAATTGTGTTGCCGGAAAAAGCGGTCTTACTCACCTTTGACGACGGATACAGCAGTTTTTATACCCGCGTCTGGCCGCTGCTGAAAGCCTACAACTGGCCTGCGCTCTGGGCTCCAGTGGGCAGTTGGGTTGATTCTCCAGCCAATAAAAAAGTCGATTTTGGCGGCTTAATGACGGCGCGAGATAAATTTGCCACCTGGAAGATGGTCGAGGAAATGGGCAAATCGCCGTTGGTGGAAGTGGGGGCGCACACCTGGAACTCGCATTTCGGCGCTGAGGCGAACCCGCAAGGAAGCAAAGAACCTGCGGTGGCGAATCGCCTTTTCGATAAGAAAACAGGGACTTACGAAACCGACGAACAGTACAATCGTCGCATTAATACTGATATCTCGCTGATCACCAATAAGATTAAATCGGTAACCGGGAAATCGCCGCGCGCGTGGGTGTGGCCTTATGGTGCGGCTAACGGCACCACCTTAAAGCTGGCCAAAGAACATGGCTATAAGATGGCCTTTACGCTCAATGAAGGGCTGGCGAACGCTGCGTTTCTTGATGATATCCCGCGCGTACTGATCTCTGATAACCCGTCTCTCAAGCGCTTTGCCAGTCAGGTTGCTCAGGTACGTGAACCACAAACGATGCGTGTGATGCACGTCGATCTGGATTACGTGTATGACAAAGATCCTGCCCAGCAGAAGCGAAACATCGACAAGCTGATCCAGCGTGTTTATGACATGCGCATTTCTCATGTCTTCCTGCAGGCGTACGCCGATCCTAAAGGCGACGGGAATATTCGCGAACTCTATTTCCCTAACCGCTGGCTGCCGATGCGTGCCGATCTCTTTAACTATATCTCCTGGCAGTTACAAACGCGGGCCGGGGTGACGGTATATGCCTGGATGCCGGTACTGGCTTTCGACCTCGATGCTTCCATTCCACGCGTGACGGCATGGGATCCGAAAACAGGACGCACTGCGATCAATCACGAGAACTATGTGCGTCTGTCTCCCTGGGACAGCGAAGCGCGTAAACGTATCACTGAAATCTATGAAGACCTGGCGAAGCATGCCAGCTTCAAAGGGATTTTGTTCCACGACGATGCTTTCCTGACGGACTTTGAAGATGCGTCACCGGAGGCGTTAGCCGCCTACCGCGCCGCAGGGCTTCCGGGAAGTATTGAGCAAATCCGTAGCAACCCTCAAACCTTCGAACGCTGGACGCGCCTGAAAAGTAAGATGCTGATCGACTTTACTAAGCAACTGACGCAATCGGTACGCAATATTCGCGGTCCGCAGGTGCAAACTGCCCGCAATATATACGCCATGCCGGTACTGGAGCCTGAAAGCGAAGCCTGGTTTGCGCAAAACCTGAATGATTTCCTCAATACCTATGACTGGACGGCACCCATGGCGATGCCATTCATGGAGCAGATCCCGGCTAAGTATGCCAATGCCTGGCTCGACAGATTAGTCAATGCCGTTGCACAAACGCCCGGCGCGCTGGACAAAACCGTGTTTGAACTGCAGGCACGAGACTGGCGTAAATCCGGGGACGAGGCAGAAATCAGTGGAAAACAAATAGCCGAATGGATGCGCCAACTGAAACTAAGTGGTGCAGGTAACTACGGCTATTATCCGGATGATTTCATCAGCGACAAACCTGAGATGTCAGAGATTCGCTCGACGTTCTCCTCATACTGGTACCCGCAAAAATGACCGATCGCATTATTGCTTTCCTGATACTTTGCCTGATGTTCAGCCTGCCGTTTGGCGTGGCTGTCATCTTTACAGGTGAAGTCATGTTGAACTTCGTCTTCTTCTGGCCTTTATTCATGTCTGCATTATGGATAAGCGGCGGGGTCTATTTCTGGTTTTATCGTGAGCGTCACTGGAAATGGGGAGACGATACACCGCCACCGACGCTGGAGGGAAATCCGCTGGTTTCCATTTTGATCCCCTGCTTTAACGAAGGGATCAACGCGCGGGAAACCATCGGCGCTGCGATGGCACAGCGCTACAAGAATATCGAAGTGATTGCCATTAACGACGGTTCAACGGACGATACGCACGATGTTCTGGAACAGTTGGCGATTGAGTACCCCAGCCTGCGCGTCATTCATCTGGCTGAAAACCAGGGCAAAGCGCTGGCGCTCAAAACGGGCGCGGCCGCTGCGCGCAGCGATTACCTGGTGTGTATTGATGGCGATGCGTTACTGGATCGCGATGCCGTGGCGTATCTGGTCGCTCCGCTGATCCAGTTCCCACGCGTTGGGGCGGTAACCGGCAACCCGCGTATTCGCACCCGTTCCACGCTAATCGGTCGTGTGCAGGTCGGTGAGTTCTCTTCCATTATCGGCTTAATTAAGCGTACTCAACGAGTCTATGGTCAGATCTTTAGCGTCTCTGGCGTAGTTGCGGCGTTTCGTCGTCGCGCGCTGGCCGAGGTGGGGTACTGGAGCCCGGACATGATCACCGAAGACATCGATATCAGTTGGAAACTGCAGTTGCGCCATTGGTCGATATTCTTTGAGCCGCGCGCGCTGTGCTGGATCCTGATGCCTGAAACGTTAAGAGGGCTGTGGAAGCAGCGCCTGCGCTGGGCGCAAGGCGGGGCGGAGGTGTTTATTGTTAACATGCGCCGTCTGTGGTCGTGGGAGTTCCGCCGCATGTGGCCGTTATTTTTCGAGTTCTGCTTTTCTACCACGTGGGCATTTGCCTATGCGCTCAGTATCGTGCTGTTCCTGCTGGGACTGATGATCCCGATGCCGGACTCGCTGTATGTTCAACATCTGTTCCCGCCAGCCTTTACCGGACTTATTCTCGGCGTGGTCTGCTTAATACAGTTTGCGATAAGCCTGATGATTGAACGACGCTATGAAAAAGGTATTGGCGCCTCATTGTTCTGGATAATCTGGTTCCCGGTGGTGTACTGGCTGTTGAGCCTGTTTACCACGTTGGTGTCATTCCCGAAAGTGATGCTCAAACGCAAACGCGGCAGGGCGCGCTGGGTGAGTCCTGACCGTGGAATAGGGAGGATCGAATCATGAGTCAGCCGCTGATCTTTACGGAGCGGCGTCTGCTGCCGCGCATCATTGACGTTCTGTTAACGATTTTTGCCTGGGTTGGATTTTTATACTTAATCTACAAAGGGCTGATTACGGCCCTGGCGCATTCACCGTATATGGGCGTGCGTCCCTTTTTCACCACGCTGGATACGGTCACGTTTTACATCCTTGTCGCGCTGGTCAACGGACTGGTGCTGATAGGCTGGGCGAAATACAACCAGTTTCGTTTTCGGGTGGAGCGTCGCAGTCGCAGACCAGGACTGGAAGACCATGAGCTGGCGGAAAGTTTACGTATTACCCGTGAACTGGTTACAGAGTTGAACAAAGCGAGGGTGCTGACGGTCCATCACCATGAGAATGGCGAAATCAGTCATATTGATGTGGACAAGCACATCGCCGATAACCGCCTGCCGCCGCCGACGCCTGCAATGCTGGAATATTTGCCGCCGGAGCGGGAGCCATTGTTACAGAAAAGGCCCGAGTGATATTTCTGCTACCCGCCACTTCCTTCAGCCTCGCATCGGTCTATGATTAGACTCAGACAATAAAAATGCGAGGTAATGTCGTGGAAAAGGAACTACTGGAGGCAGGTTACCGGGCCTATACCGGCGAGAAGATTGACGTCTACTTCAACACGGCGATATGTCAGCATTCAGGAAACTGCGTGCGGGGAAGCGCGAAGCTTTTCAATCTGAAACGCAAACCCTGGATAATCCCCGATGAAGTGGATGTCGCGACGGTTATTAAGGTCATCGATACCTGTCCAAGCGGTGCGCTGAAATATCGCCAGAAATAAATGAGGGAACCATGGAAATTCTTGCAGGCCACAACAAATTTTATGTCAACGATGCTGAAGGCAATCAGGTTGCCGAGATTGTCTTTGTGCCGACGGGCGAGCACCTGAGCATCATTGAACATACCGATGTTGACCCCAGTCTGAAAGGTCAGGGCGTCGGCAAACAGCTGGTGGCGAAGGTGGTGGAGAAAATGCGCGCTGAAAATCGCAAAGTGATTCCGCTGTGTCCGTTTGCCAAACATGAATTTGATAAAACCCGCGAGTACGACGATATTCGCGCCTGAAGTCTGATTTCCGCCGGATAGCCTTATCCGGCATATCACTCCCGATGCAACAAATCCTGATAAATGCCCGTCAGTACCCCTTGCGGGCCAAACTCTTTTTTAATCCACTGAGTGACTCGACCGGTTGCCGAATGCTGGGTTGCCAGCAGCATCCGTGAATCCTGACGCGGATTGTGGATCTGTCGCGTGACCAGCAGCGACTTTTCCATCGCTTCGCGCACCATATAATCCGGTAAAAAACCGATGCCTTCGCCCAGAATTTGGCATTGACATTTGGTATTAAAATCTGGAACCAGAATCGACTCCTGACCGTGTAACAGCCACCCGACCTTTTTGTTAATGGTGTGGGCGGTGTCTTCCACCATAATGTTCGGATACAAACGCAACTGGCTCTCAGAAATCGGTTCAGGCATAAAAGCCAACGGATGATCCGGGGCAATGGCAAACGACCAGCGAATAGCGCCGATCTCGGTATAATCAATCCCGCCGCCGTCCAGTAACGTATCGGGCGCGCCAATGGCGATATTGGCAAGATTGTTGATGATCGAATCCCAGACGCCGTTATAGACCTCGGTGGTGACGGTTATCTGGCAGGTAGGGAACTGTTTCTTGAGTACCTGCAGTAGCCGCGCCGTATGCTGTGGGGTGTACAACAACTGGTTAATACAGATGCGCACCCGGGCTTCAATGCCCTGAGCGATGGTATCAATGCTGCGCTTAATCGCGTGGAAGTCGTTGAGCAGGTCGGAGGCCTTGCGAAACAGATAGCGACCAGACTCGGTCAACTCAATGCTTCGGGTGCTACGCGTAAACAGCACTACGTCGAGCCCCATCTCCATGCGCTTAATGGTGTAGCTAATAGCCGATGTGGTTAAGCCCAGCTCCTCCGCAGCTTTGCTGAAGCTGCTGTAGCGGGCTGCCATAGTAAATGCCAGCAGATTTTCCTCGGTAAAAATGGAATTCATCTTTTCTCCCCTCAGGCTACCAACACGCCCCGCCGCATAATGATTGTTGAATGTATTTGTAATCCTTATACAGAGCAATCAGTTTTGAACAGAATTTAACACTAGTTTTACATTTGATTTGAAGGCAATCACACTTCTGCATATTAATTGCAGGCCGCTATCCGCGCAGCATACCGCTTGTTTTACCCGACTATTCATGAGTGGCAAAAAACGGCCCAGCCATAAGGGAAAGATTGCACTACAGCACGCTTTGCTCTCATCGTTAAATTTTATTCAATAATTGACGCGCTTACGATGAATGAAATTTAAGCGGATGTTATTCTCTACACTCTGTTGCTATTCTCAGCTTATCGGATATTTAGAAAGTCTAAAAAACTGCAGGAGAGCAATTATGTCAGAGAAAGAACTCATTACTGAATTTCTGCTGGCGGCAGAACAAGGTAATGCCGATGGATTAAAATCCTGTCTGGCAAAAAATGTGGATATTAATGCCACGAATCGCCAGGGACGTACCGCCATTATTATTGCCAGCCTGAATAAGCATTATGACTGTGTTTCTTTATTGATTGCCGCCGGTGCCGATATTAATAAACAGGACCAAACCTGTTTTAATCCTTTCCTGATTAGCTGCCTGACTAACGATTTAACGCTGCTGCGTACCGTATTACCTGCTAACCCCGACCTTAACTGCCTGAGTCGTTTTGGCGGCGTAGGCATTACGCCAGCCAGTGAAAAAGGTCATGTGGAGATCGTGCGCGAGCTGCTGCTGCGTACCGATATCAATGTCAACCATACCAACTTCGTGGGCTGGACGCCGCTTCTGGAAGCCATTGTGCTTAATGATGGCGGCGCGAAGCAGCAGGAGATCGTCAAGCTGCTACTTGACCATGGCGCAAACCCACATATGACGGATAAATACGGTAAAACCCCGCTGGAACTGGCGCGGGAGAAAGGTTATCACGAAATTGCCGAGCTGCTGATTGCCGCCGGAGCCTGACAGAGGAGCGCCGCTATCGCTACGCCATCACGGCGATGCGTACAGGCGCTAACCGCAGATAGCGCGTTTCTCGCTTTCCGGGGGACGGGGCAAGTTGAACAGGTTTTTTCCCGCGCGGTGAACCTGTTGATACCTGACCAGCAGCGACTGTTGACGTTGCTGAGTGAAGGTTGTGATAACGCGCCTAATAGCTGTCGGCTGGCGCTGACGCATTGCGCGAACCTGTTTCTCCCCGGTGAGCAGGTCAGATTTACCGAGTCGGGGATAGCCGTTGGCAAAGATAAATGGATAGAGACCTCTGGTTGCCTGCCGTGGCGCATACCACAGTGGACGGCAGATACAGTCACCCTCGCCGCAGTCCGCTGGCAGCGCTGGGAAGAGGTAATCCGCCAACAGTTAAGCAGCGACGACACATTATTTTTGTATCAGAGGGACAACCCGTTTTATCAGGAAATCACCCGTCAATTACTCAACCGCCGACAAACACTAATAGCGGCGCTATATACGGGAGTCAATATTTCAACAGCGGCCAGCCATTTAATTGGTCTGGGAATTGGCCTGACGCCATCATCCGATGATTATTTAGTGGGCTTAAGTGCCATTTTATTAATCCCAGGACATCCGCTGGAGAAATATCGTGGAGATTTTTTAGCAGCATTACAATGCGCCGGAAATAATACGACGCTACTTAGCAAAATAACGCTCGAAGAAGCTTTGCATCAACGTTATCGGGAAAGCGTCGTGCGGCTGCTGCAGCATATTATTACTGAGCAACAACCCGTTTCTACGCAATATATTACTGACATTAAAAATATCGGCTCAAGTTCTGGCTGCGACATGCTGTATGGCATGGCGGACGCCTGCGCCCTGAGCCACAGGTCCGGAGGGAATTATGTCGATCAGGATAGTTGTTAAAAAGAACACGTATTTTGATTCCGTTTCACTGATGTCTATCTCCACACGCGCCAATAAGCTCGATGGCGTTGAGCAGGCATTCGTGGCGATGGCTACGGAAATGAACAAGGGCGTGCTGAAGAATCTCGGCCTGCTGACGCCTGAACTGGAAGAGGCGAAAAGTGGCGACCTGATGATTGTCATTAAAGGCGCCAGCGAGGCGGCGAACGACCAGACATTGGTCGCAATTGAAGATCTGTTTACGCATAAAGAGCAGGGCGGCCAGCATGAAGCGCGCTATGCCACGCTCGCCAGCGTGAAAAAGCATGTTCCTGACAGCAATCTGGCGGTGATCTCGGTCAACGGTTTGTTTGCGGCGCGTGAAGCGCGTCAGGCGCTGCAAAATAACCTCAATGTGATGCTGTTTTCTGACAACGTTTCTCTTGAGGATGAACTGGCGCTAAAACAGCTGGCGCACGAAAAGGGGCTGTTGATGATGGGGCCAGACTGCGGAACCGCCATTATTAACGGCGCGGCGCTGTGCTTTGGCAACGCGGTACGTCGCGGCAACATTGGGATTGTGGGCGCATCCGGCACCGGCAGCCAGGAACTGAGCGTGCGCATTCATGAATTTGGCGGCGGGATTTCCCAACTGATTGGCACCGGTGGTCGCGATCTGAGTGAGAAGATTGGCGGCCTGATGATGCTTGATGCGATTGGCATGCTGGAAGCCGATCCGCAAACCGAAATCATTGCGCTTATCTCTAAACCTCCTGCCCCAGCGGTGGCGCGCAAGGTGCTGGAGCGTGCGCGCGCCTGCCAAAAGCCAGTCGTGGTGTGCTTCCTCGGACGCGAAGCCGCGCCTGCGGATGAAAAAGGTCTGCAGTTTGCACGCGGTACCAAAGAAGCGGCGCTGAAAGCGGTGCTGCTGACCGGCGTGAAAAAAGAGAGCCTGGACCTGCATCCGCTCAACTGGCCGCTGATTGAAGAGGTCCGCGCCCGCCTGACCCCGCAGCAAAAGTACATCCGTGGCTTATTCTGCGGCGGCACGTTGTGTGATGAGGCGATGTTTGCCGCCATGGAAAAACACGCGCAGGTTTACAGCAACATTCACCCCGATCCGGCGTTCCGCCTGAAAGATCTCAACCGCAGCGTGGCGCATACCTTCCTCGATTTCGGTGATGACGATTTTACCAACGGTAAACCACACCCGATGATCGATCCCACCAACCGTATCAGTCGTCTGCTGCAGGAGGCGCGCGATCCTGAAGTGGGCGTGATCGTGATGGATTTCGTGCTTGGATTTGGATCGCATGAAGATCCGGTCGGGGTGATGCTGGACGCGATCGTTGAAGCCAAAGCGATCGCCGCCGCAGAGGGTCGTCCTCTGGAAATCCTCGGCTATGTACTGGGAACCGATCTCGATACGCCGTCGCTGGAAAAACAGTGCCAGATGCTGACCGATGCCGGGGTTATCTGGGCGAGCAGTAGTACCAACACCGGATTGCTGGCGCGTGAATTTATCTGTAAAGGGGAGGAAGCCTGATGAGCCAGACACTGTTTAACCAGCCGCTGAACGTGATTAACGTCGGCATCGCGATGTTCAGCGATGACCTGAAAAAGCAGAACGTACCGGTAACCCAGCTTGACTGGACGCCGCCGGGCCAGGGCAACATGCAGGTGGTCGCGGCGCTGGACGACATTGCTGATTCGCCGCTGGCGGACAAAATCGCGGCCGCTAACCAGCAGGCGCTGGAGCGCATCATCCAGTCACATCCGGTGCTGATTGGTTATGACCAGGCCATCAACGTGGTGCCGGGCATGACCCGCAACACCATTTTGCACGCCGGCCCGCCGATCCGCTGGGAAAAAATGTGCGGCGCGATGAAGGGCGCGGTAACCGGGGCGCTGGTGTTTGAAGGGCTGGCGAAAGATCTGGATGAAGCCGCCGAACTGGCCGCCTCGGGGGAGATCATCTTCTCTCCGTGCCACGAGCATGACTGTGTTGGCTCGATGGCGGGTGTGACGTCGGCGTCGATGTTTATGCACATCGTGGAGAACAAAACCTACGGCAACCGCGCATATACCAATATGAGCGAGCAGATGGCGAAGATCCTGCGCATGGGGGCGAACGATCAGAGCGTTATCGATCGCCTGAACTGGATGCGCGATGTGATGGGACCGATGCTGCGTGATGCCATGAAACTGGCGGGTGAAATCGATCTGCGTCTGATGCTGGCGCAGGCGTTGCACATGGGCGATGAATGCCATAACCGTAACAACGCCGGGACGGCGCTACTGATTCAGGCGCTAACGCCGTGGATCATTCAGACCGGTTATCCGGTTGAGCAGCAGCGCGAGGTATTCGAGTTCGTCCTCAGCAGTGATTACTTCTCCGGGCCGACCTGGATGGCGATGTGTAAAGCCGCGATGGACGCCGCACACGGCATTGAATACAGCACCGTGGTCACGACGATGGCGCGTAACGGCGTCGAGTTCGGTCTGCGCGTCAGCGGGTTGCCGGGGCAATGGTTTACCGGTCCGGCGCAGCAGGTGATTGGCCCAATGTTCGCGGGCTATAAGCCGGAAGATTCCGGGCGCGATATTGGCGATAGCGCGATTACCGAAACCTATGGCATTGGCGGTTTTGCCATGGCGACGGCGCCTGCCATTGTGGCGCTGGTCGGCGGTACGGTCGAGGAGGCGGTCGATTTCTCTCGCCAGATGCGCGAAATCACCCTCGGTGAAAACCCCAACGTTACCATTCCGCTGCTCGGTTTTATGGGCGTACCGACTGCTATCGACATTACGCGCGTGGGCAGCACCGGCATTTTGCCAGTGATCAATACCGCCATTGCGCACAAAGATGCGGGGATCGGCATGATCGGCGCCGGAATCGTTCACCCGCCGTTCGCCTGTTTTGAAAAGGCGATCCTCAACTGGCGTGACCGCTACTGCTAATAACAACAACCGGGGCTAACGGCGTTAGCCCCACAGTAGCAAAGCGCAAAACGTTGCTTACCTGCAGGGCTGGGCGATCTCCGCGATCGCAAACGATGCTTAACCTGTTAAGGATATTCCATGAACAGCATAAAACTAGAATGGAAACGTGGTGACTGGGCGGCTTACTTTGGGCTGATGACCAACAACCTGACGAACCTGCTGACAATGATGGGGCTGCTCATTTTTGTCGTCGGGATCCCAACCGAAATAGTCTATGGCCGCATTGCGCCTGCCTTTGGCCTGGCGGTGCTGGTGGCCAGCGTCTGCTACGCCTGGTTTGGCCTGCAAATGGCAAAACATACCGGACGTAATGACGTAACGGCGCTGCCGTCCGGGCCGAGCGCACCGTCGATCTTTACCGTGACCTTCCTGGTGCTGATGCCGGTTTATCAGCAAACCAAAGATGCCAACTTCGCCATCCAGATTGCGCTGGTATGGTGCTTTGTGGAAGCGTTAATCCTGGTGGGCGGCTCCTTCCTGGGCGAGACCATCCGCAAGATGATCCCACGAACGGTACTGCTCTCTTGTTTATCCGGCCTGGGCCTGCTGCTGTTGGCGATGAACCCAATGCTGCAGGCATTTGAAGCGCCAACCGTTTCTTTCATCGTCCTGCTGCTGATCTTTATTAACTGGTTCGGTAAGAAGCCGATTTTTGCCCGTATTCCTACCGGTTTGCTGCTGCTGATTGCCGGGACGGCCCTGGCGTGGATCTCGGGTTTGCAAAGCCCGGAAGCGATTAAAGCGTCGATGTCTTCTTTTGGCTTTAACCCGCCGGAAATTCATGTCGACAGCTTCCTGCAAGGGTTGCCGCACGCGCTGCCGTATCTGGCGTCTGCGGTGCCTCTGGGTCTGGCGAACTACATTTTTGACCTCGAAAACATAGAAAGCGCGCACGCCGCAGGCGATGAGTACAACACCCGTAAGGTCATGATGGCGAACGGTTTTGCCTCCATGCTCGGTTGCATGCTGGGCAACCCGTTCCCGGTGACCGTGTATGTCGGCCATGCAGGCTGGAAGGCGATGGGCGCCAGCATTGGTTACACCCTCGCTTCAGGCATCACCATGTTCCTGGTACCGCTGTTTGGTCTGGGCGCGTTTATGCTCGCCATTATTCCGATGACCGCGATAGTGCCGATTTTGGTGTTTATCGGCGTGGTGACCGCCAACCAGGTGGTGCGAGAAACGCCCAAAGTCGAGGTTCCCGTTATCTTCATCTGTCTGTTCCCGTGGATCGCTAACTGGGCGCTAACCATCGTTAATAGCGTGATGGGCGCGGCCGGTACGTCAGCCGGTAAGCTCGGTAGCGACCTGCTGCACAGCAAAGGCGTTTATTACGACGGGCTGGTGCATCTGGGAAGCGGCGCGCCGCTGGCCAGCATGCTGTGGGGCTGTGTCGCCATCTTCGCCATTATGAATAAGCCGCTGCGTGGGGCGATTGCCGCCGCCTTTGGCGCACTGCTGTCGCTGTTTGGCGTGATCCACTCCCCGGCGGTCGGCTTTGCAGAGGGCAGCTCAATGATGTTTGTGCTGGCCTACCTGATGATGAGCGGCATGTTTGTCCTCAAGCACGTGCTCGACAGCCGTGAAGCGGTGACTGCGCCTGAGCAGCAACCGACAAAATCCACCTGAATCGCCTGCAAGCGGAAGATGACACTATGAAAGAACTTGTGGTCGTTGCCATTGGCGGCAACAGCATTATCAAAGATAACGCCAGCCAGTCGATTGCGCACCAGGCTGAAGCGGTGAAAGCGGTGGCGGATACGGTGCTGGAGATGCTGGCATCGGACTACAACATTGTGCTGACGCACGGTAACGGACCGCAGGTGGGGCTGGATCTGCGACGGGCGGAAATCGCGCATGAGCGTGAAGGTTTGCCGTTGACCCCGTTGGCAAACTGTGTCGCCGATACCCAGGGCGGCATCGGTTATCTGATCCAACAAGCGCTGAACAATCGTCTGGCGCGGCGCGGCGAGCAGAAAGCGGTCACCGTGGTGACCCAGGTGGAGGTCGATAAAAACGATCCGGGCTTCGCGAATCCAACCAAACCTATCGGTGCGTTCTTTAGCGCAGCCCAGCGCGATGAACTACTGCGGGTCAATCCCGGCTGGCGCTTTGTGGAGGATTCCGGGCGCGGCTACCGTCGGGTGGTCGCTTCGCCAGAGCCGAAGCGCATCGTCGAAGCGGAGGCGATTAAGGCGCTAACCCGGCAAGGCTTTGTGGTGATTGGCGCGGGCGGCGGTGGGATCCCGGTGGTGCGTGGTGAGCAAGGTGATTACCAGAGCGTGGACGCGGTGATTGACAAAGATCTCTCCACGGCGCTGCTGGCCCAGGAGATTCACGCCGACATTCTGGTGATCACCACCGGTGTTGAGAAAGTGTGTATTCACTTTGGCAAACCTGAGCAGCAGGCGCTGGATACGGTGGATGTCGCCACGATGACCCGCTACATGCAGGAAGGACATTTCCCGCCGGGCAGCATGCTACCCAAAATCGTTGCCAGTCTGACATTCCTGGCACGCGGCGGTAAGCGGGTAATCATCACCACGCCGGAATGTCTGCCCGCCGCACTCCGCGGCGAAACGGGTACCCACATTGTCCATTCCTGAGAGGAGATGCGAATGAAAGAAAGTAACAGCCGCCGCGAATTTTTAAGCCAGAGCGGAAAAATGGTGACCGCTGCCGCGCTGTTTGGCGCGGTGGCCCCGGTTGCGTATGCTGCTAATCCTGTCGGGAACACCTGCGGGTCGAAGAGCACAATGACGATTAACGATAAACACTATTACCTGGATAACGTCCTGCTGGAAGCCGGGTTCGAGTACGAAAATTCGGTGGCAGTCCATACCCGTACCGCGCTGCAAACCATCGAAATCCAGGACGGGAAAATCGTTGCGTTGCGCGAGAATAAGCAGCATCCGGATGCGACGCTACCGCACTACGATGCGGGCGGCAAGCTGATGCTGCCCGCTATGCGCGATATGCACATCCACCTGGATAAAACCTTTTATGGCGGTCCGTGGCGTTCACTGAACCGTCCGGCTGGCACCACTATTCAGGATATGATCCGCCTGGAGCAAAAGCTGCTGCCTGAACTCCAGCCTTACACCCAGGAGCGCGCGGAAAAGCTTATCGATTTGCTGCAATCCAAAGGTACCTCGATTGCTCGCAGCCATTGCAACATCGAACCGGTTTCCGGGCTGAAAAACCTGGAAAACTTGCAGGCGGTGTTGGCGCGTCGTCAGCCGGGTTTTGCCTGTGAAATCGTGGCATTTCCGCAGCATGGCCTGCTGTTATCAAAATCTGAACCGCTGATGCGTGAAGCGATGCAAGCGGGGGCGCATTACGTTGGTGGTCTGGACCCAACCAGCGTGGACGGGGCGATGGAAAAATCCCTCGACACTATGTTCCAGATTGCGCTGGATTACGATAAAGGCGTGGATATTCATCTGCACGAAACCAGCCCGGCGGGCGTGGCGGCGGTGAATTACATGGTGGAAACGGTAGAGAAAACGGCGCAGTTGAAGGGCAAACTGACCATCAGCCACGCTTTCGCGCTGGCAACGCTGAACGAACAGCAGGTTGACGCGCTGGCGACTCGTATGGCGGCTCAGCAGATTACCATTGCCTCAACGGTGCCGATTGGCACGCTGCATATGCCGCTCAAACAACTGCGTGACAAAGGCGTGGAGGTGATTACCGGGACCGACAGCGTGATTGACCACTGGTCGCCGTACGGGCTGGGAGACATGCTGGAGAAGGCGAATCTGTACGCGCAGCTCTATATTCGCCCCAACGAGCTTAACCTGTCGCGCGCGCTGTTTCTTGCCACCGGCGATGTGCTGCCGCTAAACGATAAAGGCGAACGCGTGTGGCCGAAAGCGCAGGATGAAGCCAGTTTTGTGCTGGTGGATGCTTCCTGTTCGGCAGAAGCGGTTGCCCGCATCTCCCCCCGCACCGCGACCTTCCATAAAGGACAACTGGTGTGGGGGAATGTCGCAAGCTAGTCTGGATTTACGCGCAGCGGCAACTGCTGCTGCGCACTCTGCTCGTTAACCGACGATCCCCATATAGCCGTGAATCCCCATATATAAGCCGACCATCGCAATGAGCGCACTGGAAAAATAAGGCGCTTTGCGTGCCAGCGTATTAAATCCACTCCAGCGTTTGGCCGCCTGCTGTACGCTGATTGCTGCGCCCACACCCACCGTCACCAGCGTCAACGCCAGTCCGAGGCTGAAGCACAGCACCATAGTCGCGCCCAGCGTGAAGGCTTTGAGCTGGATGCATATCAGCAGCACCGTAATGGCGGCTGGGCACGGGATAAGCCCGCCGGTCAGGCCGAACAGTAATATTTGGCCGTTGGTGACCTCTTTGCCCGCAAAGCGGCGCTGAATATCAGTGGCATGCGCCCGTTCGTGGGCATCCTGATACTCTTTTGAACCCTCGCTCAGCCCTGCCAGCGCGGCATGGTCATGATCGTGTTCGTGGTGATGATGGTGATGCGTCCGGGCCAGCCAGTTCTGCTCTCCCTGCCAGGTGCGCCAGAACATCCAGAATGCAGTGCCGAGAATAATAATCGCCGAGACAAACTGCAGCCAGGGCTCAACGGCCTGGGCGGTAAACGCTTTGCTGATATACATCCCGCCCAGTGCTATCAACCACACCACGGCGGTATGCGAGAGTGTAGCCGCCAGCCCCAGCATCACCGCCTGTTTGATGGTGCCTTTAATGGCAATAATAAAGGCCGCCATCATCGTTTTCGAATGTCCCGGTTCCAGACCGTGTAACACACCCAATAAAATCGCGCTGGGAATGAAAAACCAGGCATTGCCTTGCTGAAGAAGTGTAGAAAACTCACCCATGAGAATGATTCTTAGTTGTTTGATTTTGCCCGATTCTACTCCCCCCCAGTATGAAATACTACCCCCCAGTAGAATGTCGATGGTATTGTCGCTACGGCAAGACGTTAAAAAGGTAAAGCTATGTCACATACGATCCGCGACAAACAAAAGCTGAAAGCCCGAACCAGCAAGATTCAGGGGCAGGTAGCGGCGTTGAAAACCATGCTGGATGAACCGCATGAATGCGCGGCAGTATTGCAGCAAATCGCGGCGATCCGCGGTGCGGTAAACGGGTTAATGCGTGAGGTGATTAAGGGGCATCTGACCGAGCACATCGTGCATCAGGGCGATGAAATAAAGCGCGAAGAAGATTTGGATGTGGTCCTGAAAGTACTGGATTCGTATATCAAATAAGTCAGTTGAACGGCTCATCCACGTTCAATACCGTCAAGTTAAGCATGTAGGGTGAATATGTGATTCTTGCTCAGGGTTCCGTTCACCTCAGCAGTGTCATTTATCTGAAGCATCGATACCCGTGAACGTGTAAAGGGCGTTCTTCGCCACGCCCTTTACAATCCCGGCTCCCGGCGGGAAAATTGCCGCTCCGCGGTCCCCTCCGCTCATTCCTCCAGGCTACCGGGCCGGGCGCGAGGTAGCGTCCTTGCAAAGCGCGCCCTGAGCCAGCATCCATGCTGGCTCTCCCGGCCTTACGGAAACACGTCGGCAATTTTCAGCCGGACCAGCCCACACCTGACCATTTGCGTTTTTTGTTTAAACAGCAAAACAGATTTAACTGGAAGTCAGAGCGTTGAAGCGATGACTCCGCCCCGACCCGACAGGCAGACGGCATAAGACGAATGACAAAATTGCCGGGAGCAATTTTGAACAGCGCTTGCGCTGGCCCCGAAGGGGTGAGCCCCAGGGATGGGGCGAATAATCGCGTAGCGACGATTTTCCCGCCGGGAGCCTGGGTTGCAAGGGAGGCGGCGGTGAGCCTCCCTTGCACGTTCACAGGAATCGGTACTTCAGAGAAACAATGAACATGAGGTGAACGGAACCCTTTCTCTGAGATAGCATGTTCATTACTTCCGCTAACACAGGTTGATACTTTCTGAAACTGAGTCGTTAAATGAGCGGCATCGCACCCAATTTCAGGAGAATGAGCCGTTAACTATACGTTCTAGCCAAAAAACATCACAGATACACACAGCAACCCGACAATCAGAGTGATCAGATTACCCACTGAACGGTACGGCTTTAACGCCGGTATCAGATAAGTGGAGAGAGTCGGCATGATAAACAAAATCATGGCGATGAGTGGCCCGCTAATGGCGTAAATCATTGAAATCGCATTAGGATTAATGCAGCAGACGATAAACGTAATGGCCGAAACTAACATAATGGACAGGGCGCGGTTAAAAGCCCGGCTTTTCTTCACGCCCACCTGATGCAGCGACGTTTTTACCACTTCTGTTGCCCCTTCAATCACGCCAAAGTAGGTGCCAAGGAACGATTTTGACATCGCCACAACGGCGACAATAATCCCGGAAATCGACAGCCATGCCGGTGCGTTTGGCATCATCGATAACGCTGACAGAATGGTCACGCCTTCATTTTTCGCGTCTTCGATATAGTTTGTCGGAATCGAAAGCAAACAGCTGAAGACAAAAAACAGTACGCTCAGGCAGATGATGACGTAGGCGACCTTCATGATTTTTTTGCATTTACCCATGGCCTGCTCGCCGTATTTCTCACGTCGATCAATGGCGAACGTAGAGATAATTGGCGTATGGCTAAAAGCGAAAACCATCACGGGAATAGAGATCCAAACCTGATGAAGCGTGTGCTGATCGAAAGACATCTGGCCGGTGAGTAGCGTTGGCTGCCAGCTTCCGGTCAGGTAGAGCGAAAGGAACAAAAAGTACGCGATGAGCGGGAATACCAGAAAGCCCATAACCCGAATGGTGGCTTGTCGGCCCATCAGAAAAATCAGGTTTAGTACCAGCACCACGCCGAGACTCACCAGCACGCGAACACGCAAATCGATGGCGATATGTTTTGCCAGTTGTTCGGTGAGTGAATTGGTTATCGCCACGGCGTAGATCAGCACGACGACAAAGAAGGCAATAAAATAGAGAGTGGTGATCAGGTTACCGATCTTCTTGCCGTAGTAATGGGTGACTGCACCGGTGATGCCTTCGCCTGCTGACGTTTTTGACGACAGGATAAACTGGCACAGCGCCTTGTGTGGCCAGTAGGTTAAAGGCCAGGCCACGAGGGCGGTGATAAACAGCACCACCGCGCCTGCAGAACCCAGCTGTATGGGGAGGAAGAGGGTTCCTGCGCCGACGGCAGTCCCATATAGTGCGAAGCTCCAGAGAGTCTCTTCTTTTGACCAAATTTTCGACATTATTTGAACGTATCAACTATAAAATAAACAAAAAGAAGCGCAATTTACCA
Organism: Citrobacter sp. C5_2; assembly: GCF_014596845.2. NCBI lineage: Bacteria > Pseudomonadati > Pseudomonadota > Gammaproteobacteria > Enterobacterales > Enterobacteriaceae > Citrobacter > Citrobacter sp. C5_2. The sequence goes on from NZ_CP115032.1 coordinate 982,291, forward strand.
CAAATGAGAGGTGCTGGGGGAAGTGTGAACAAGCGGGCTGGTGAATGGATGAATAGCCGGAATCAAGATAATTCCGACTATTTATTGAATTATCAGGCAGTAACGCGCTGCTGGCGGCGCTTCATCATGCGCTCGCGTAATGTGTCATACGCCCAGTTATAGAACATGGTGTACGGCAGGAAGAACAGGAAGAAACCTATTTCCAACGTGAATGCCTGAAGCAGACTGACGTTCAGCACGAACGCCACGATGCTCACCCCGATCACAATAAACCCGCTCTCGAAGCCTAAGGCGTGAAAGGCGCGAACTTTAGCCGTACGTTTTACCCGATGCGACGGCCATAAGCGGTCAAACAGGGCGTTATAAATGATATTCCAGATCATCGCCGTGGTAGCCAGAATAATGGTCAGTCCGCCCATTTCCAGCACCGAACGCTGCATCAGCCACGCGGTAGTCGGCGCAAGGATCGCGGTGGCAATACCTTCAAAACAAACGGCGTGAAAAATTCGCTCTACTAACGAGCGGCGCTGGACTGTATCGTGTTGCATAACCTAAAACCTTCTTTGATGCCCGGATAACGGAATAGTGGCAATTTTATCGTTTTATGTGATATCTAAAAGATAGTATCCATCGATAAAGTAGATAGTTCATGCGTTACTCTCCTGAAGCGTTAACGGCATTTGTAGAGACCGTTTACTGCGGCTCATTTTCTGCGGCGGCCCGACGGCTGCGTAAAAGCCAGTCCACGATCAGTACGGCTATTGCGCATCTGGAAGCCGATCTCGGTTTTGCGTTGTTTGACCGATCCTCCCGTCAGCCAACGCTGACCGAAGAAGGTAAACGGGTGCTGGGCTATGTGCAGGCAATTTTGACGGCCAGCGAACGTCTCGATGAGGCGGCAATCTCGCTGTCGGGTGAGACGGAGGCGCGCCTGACCTTCGTGCTTTCGGACACGCTGCACCCGGATGTGCTGGAAGAACTGATGGTGCAGTTTGACCGCAAGTTTCCGCATACCGAGTTTGAATGTCTGATTGGTGAAGATGAAGACGTGATCGATCTGCTGCAAAAAGGGCGCGCGCAGGTCGGATTGATTGAGGCAAGAGAGGATTACCCGACCGACATGGGCGTGACGCGGCTGCCGATGCAATCCTGGATGGGGTTGTACGTTGCGGACTCGCATCCGCTGGCGAGTCAGGAAAAACTACAATGGGAACAACTCCACACCTGGCGCGAACTGCGCCTGAATACCTACCTGGAAAGCGGTACAAACGTGGCGCGCGGACCGGTCTGGTCAGCGCCTAACTATTTGTTGTTGCTGAGTATGGCGGTTCAGGGATTCGGTTGGTGCGCGCTCCCTTGTGCGCTGGTGGAGGAGTTTGCCGCGGAAAAACCGCTGGTTCAGCTACAGGTGCCCGGCTGGCCAAAGGCTATCTCTATCGATCTGTTGTGGAATAAGAAATCACCGCCTGGCGTGGCGGGAAGTTGGCTGCGCGACCATTTACAGCAGAGTGGCGTTCAGATGACCAATAAATGATACGAAATTCCTTTGTGATAAAAATCACCATTTTTAAACAACTTTGATAACTACTTTTAACAATCATCTACTATTGCGGTGTTATTTTGCGCTGAGGTAGTGATGAAAGAGGTTGTGATAGTCGGGGCGTTAAGGACACCGATCGGCTGCTTCCAGGGAACACTGGCGCGCCACTCTGCCGTTGAGTTAGGCAGCATGGTGGTCAGAGCGTTGCTGGAACGCACGGGCGTGGATGTTCACGCCGTGGATGAAGTGATCCTCGGGCAGGTGCTTACCGCAGGTGCCGGGCAGAACCCGGCCCGTCAGTCCGCCATCAATGGTGGGCTACCTAATACCGTTTCCGCCATCACCATTAACGATGTTTGCGGTTCGGGGCTGAAAGCGCTGCATCTGGCGACCCAGGCTATCCAGTGTGGTGAAGCTGACATTGTGATTGCCGGCGGGCAGGAGAATATGAGCCGTGCGCCGCATGTCCTTACCGATAGCCGCACTGGCGCACAACTGGGGAACAGTCAACTGGTCGACAGCCTGGTGCATGACGGTCTGTGGGATGCTTTCAACGATTATCATATGGGCGTCACTGCGGAAAACCTGGCGCGGGAATATGGCATTAGCCGTGAATTACAGGATGCCTACGCGCTGCACTCGCAACACAAGGCTCGGATGGCCATCGACGCCGGACGCTTTAAAGATGAAATCGTGCCGGTGGTGACCCAGCGTAATGGTCAATCATTCGTAGTGGATACCGATGAGCAACCGCGTACCGATGCCAGTGCGGAAGGGTTGGCGCGTCTGGATCCTACCTTCGACCGGCTCGGTTCGGTCACCGCGGGGAACGCCTCATCCATCAACGATGGCGCCGCCGCGGTGATGATGATGAGCGAAGCCAAGGCGCAGGAGCTGAATTTGCCGGTGCTGGCCCGCATTCGCGCGTTCGCCAGCGTCGGGGTCGATCCCGCACTGATGGGGATTGCGCCAGTGTATGCTACGCGCCGCTGCCTTGAGCGTGTGGGCTGGCAACTGGCTGATGTTGATCTGATCGAAGCCAACGAAGCGTTCGCCGCGCAGGCATTGTCCGTTGGGAAAATGCTGGAGTGGGATGAGCGGCGGGTAAATGTGAACGGCGGCGCTATCGCGCTTGGCCATCCGATTGGCGCATCGGGTTGTCGTATTCTGGTTTCGCTGGTGCATGAAATGGTGAAGCGTCGGGCGCACAAAGGGCTGGCAACGCTGTGTATCGGCGGCGGTCAAGGGGTGGCGCTCGCTATCGAACGAGACTAACGATCTTAGATTTCCCTTCTTAAACGCCTTTTTTGTGTTACCCCGGCATCCATAAAAAAGCCCTCCAACAGGAGGGCAAGGCCAGTTACAGAAACATACACTCTAAACGCCGTCAATATATCAAAACATTGTTTCATTTCATGTGATTGACTGCGCACTTTGTCAGCAAAGGTGCGCGAACATCGTATGTGCCCGGCTGTATTTTCAATGTCTTACCCCTGCCACTCATGATTATCTCCTTTGTATTTTATCTATCTAATTGTTTTAAATGATTTTATTTGAATTGCTCCCGCGATTTATTTGCCGAGCGTGATCGCAATTACACTTTTGATAATAAGATGCGGAAAAAGTGAAACGACGTTTCATTTGCAATTGAAAACCCTATCCGGGAGGGCTATCATGAGCGCATTAGATAAAACGGAACAGCGTTTTGCTATTCGTTAAAGTATTCACGGTCAATTTATCACTGGAGGTAAATGTGGACGTAAGACAAAGCATCCATAGTGCGCATGCAAAAACCCTCGACACTCAGGGGCTGCGTAATGAGTTTTTGGTCGAAGAAGTATTTGTCGCAGATGAATACACCATGGTTTACAGCCACATCGACCGTATTATTGTCGGCGGTATTATGCCTGTGGCCAAAACCGTCTCTGTGGGTGGCGAAGTCGGTAAACAACTGGGCGTAACCTATTTTCTCGAACGCCGTGAGCTGGGTGTGATTAACATCGGTGGTCCGGGCACGATTACCGTTGACGGTCAGTGCTATGAAATTGGTCATCGTGATGCGCTGTACGTCGGCAAAGGGGCAAAAGAAGTCGTGTTTGCCAGCGTTGATACGGCGAAACCGGCGAAGTTTTACTACAACTGCGCGCCGGCCCACACGACTTATCCAACCAAAAAAGTCACGCCTGCTGACGTTGCGCCAGTGACGCTGGGCGACAACCTCACCAGTAATCGTCGCACCATCAATAAATATTTTGTGCCGGATGTGCTGAAAACCTGCCAGTTGAGCATGGGCCTGACTGAACTGGCGCCGGGCAACCTGTGGAACACCATGCCGTGCCATACCCATGAACGCCGTATGGAAGTCTACTTCTACTTCAACATGGAAGAAGATACCTGCGTCTTCCACATGATGGGACAGCCCCAGGAAACGCGTCATATTGTGATGCACAACGAGCAGGCGGTGATTTCGCCGAGCTGGTCTATTCACTCAGGCGTTGGCACAAAAGCTTATACGTTCATTTGGGGCATGGTTGGTGAAAACCAGGTCTTTGATGATATGGACCATGTCGCCGTCAAAGATCTGCGCTAGTTGCGGGCGACAGCCGTGCCTGCCTGCGGCGGGCATTATAAAAAATTAAGGATTTACAATGATTTTGAATGCATTCTCTCTTGAAGGTAAAGTCGCCGTTGTGACCGGTTGCGACACCGGCCTGGGTCAGGGTATGGCGCTGGGGCTGGCGGAAGCGGGTTGCGATATTGTCGGTATCAACATTGTTGAACCGACGGAAACCATCGAACGTGTGACCGCACTGGGCCGCCGTTTCTTGAGTCTGACCGCCGACCTGCGCCAAATTGATGGTATTCCAGCGCTGCTGGAGCGCGCAGTGGCAGAATTCGGCCATATCGATATTCTGGTCAACAATGCGGGCCTTATCCGTCGTGACGATGCGATCGACTTCAGCGAAAAAGACTGGGATGACGTGATGAACCTGAACATTAAGAGCGTATTCTTTATGTCTCAGGCCGCGGCGAAGCACTTTATCGCTCAGGGTAACGGCGGCAAAATTATCAATATCGCCTCTATGCTCTCTTTCCAGGGCGGTATCCGCGTTCCGTCTTACACCGCGTCTAAAAGCGGCGTAATGGGCGTCACCCGTCTGATGGCGAACGAGTGGGCAAAACATAACATCAACGTCAACGCGATTGCGCCGGGTTATATGGCGACCAACAACACTCAGCAACTGCGTGCTGATGAGCAGCGTAGCGCAGAAATCCTCGATCGTATTCCGGCAGGACGTTGGGGACTGCCGAGCGACCTGATGGGGCCTGTCGTGTTCCTGGCGTCCAGCGCGTCTGACTATATTAACGGCTATACCGTTGCGGTAGACGGCGGCTGGCTGGCACGTTAATACATTCTCTGAACAACAAACCCTGTCATCTGGCAGGGTTTTTTTTGGTTTTAAGTTATTTTAATCCATATTCTGTCTATAAATTAATCCATACATAATTATATATGTATGAATTTGTAATGTTTAATCCTATTTAATATCAATGAATTAAATTTAAATGAGTGGTTGCTGATAAATTTTAAAATTGGAATATCCATCACATAACGAGGTGGTGTAGCTATTTCATCCATGTTTTTGCCGTTTCCCGCCTGACGCTCCATGTAAGGGATCCCTTACTTTCAGGGACATGGTTTACTCTGTATCTGGCAGGAAAAAATGGTCTCAATAAATAATGATGCTGCTTTAGCGCCGCGCCCTGTGCGCGATACGCGACGTATGAATATGTTTGTCTCTATCTCTGCGGCTGTCGCAGGATTGTTATTCGGCCTGGATATTGGCGTGATAGCGGGCGCGTTGCCTTTCATCACCGATCATTTTGTCCTGACCAGCCGTCTGCAGGAGTGGGTGGTGAGCAGCATGATGCTGGGTGCGGCAATTGGCGCACTATTTAATGGTTGGCTGTCATTCCGCCTGGGACGTAAATACAGTCTGATGGCGGGCGCAATCCTTTTTGTCGTCGGATCTCTGGGATCGGCGTTTGCGTCCAGCGTTGAAATGCTTATTTTTGCCCGCGTGGTGCTGGGCGTTGCGGTGGGTATCGCGTCTTACACCGCGCCGCTCTATCTTTCCGAAATGGCCAGTGAGAATGTGCGCGGTAAGATGATCAGTATGTACCAGTTGATGGTTACGCTGGGTATTGTGCTGGCCTTTTTATCTGATACGGCATTTAGCTACAGCGGTAACTGGCGCGCCATGTTGGGGGTGCTGGCGCTCCCGGCAGTGTTACTGATTATCCTGGTGGTTTTCCTGCCGAACAGTCCGCGCTGGCTGGCGGAAAAAGGTCGCCACATCGAAGCCGAAGAAGTATTGCGAATGCTGCGCGATACGTCAGAAAAAGCCCGCGATGAGCTGAACGAAATCCGTGAAAGCCTGAAGCTGAAGCAGGGCGGCTGGGCGCTATTTAAAATTAACCGTAACGTGCGTCGCGCGGTTTTCCTCGGAATGTTGTTGCAGGCGATGCAGCAGTTCACCGGGATGAATATCATCATGTACTACGCGCCGCGCATTTTTAAAATGGCGGGCTTTACCACCACCGAACAGCAGATGATTGCCACGCTGGTGGTCGGCTTAACGTTCATGTTCGCCACCTTTATTGCTGTTTTCACGGTTGATAAAGCCGGACGCAAACCGGCGCTTAAAATTGGTTTCAGCGTGATGGCCATTGGGACGCTGGTACTCGGCTATTGCCTGATGCAGTTTGATAACGGCACGGCTTCCAGTGGTCTATCCTGGCTGTCAGTCGGTATGACCATGATGTGCATTGCAGGTTACGCGATGAGCGCCGCGCCGGTGGTGTGGATCCTCTGTTCGGAAATTCAGCCGCTGAAATGCCGCGATTTTGGTATTACCTGCTCGACCACCACCAATTGGGTGTCGAACATGATCATTGGCGCCACGTTCCTGACGCTGCTCGACAGCATCGGCGCGGCGGGTACATTCTGGCTGTATACCGCGTTGAACGTCGCTTTTATCGGTATTACATTCTGGCTTATCCCGGAAACCAAAAACGTCACGCTGGAACACATCGAGCGCAAGCTGATGTCGGGTGAGAAGCTAAGAAATATTGGGGTGTAAGTGAGCAGAGAGCCCGATAGATCAACTCATTATCGGGCTCCCATTGCTACCTGTTTCAATGTGGAGAGGCCTGCCTGGCGAGGATGTCCTTAGCAGACAGCCCGGTTATCTTTAGTATAATTTCATGACTAATACCATTCGCTAACATCATCTGGGCAATGCGTAATGCCTCTTGTTGTTTGGCTTCCTGTTGCAATACTTCCGCGATAGTCATCAGACGTTCCTTTTGCTGTGGTACCCGATAGGCAACCTCACGGATAAATTTATCAACGTGAGGCGTATTTCCAAACTGCATCATGTAATTAAATAGCGTTTTGAGCTGGCTGTCATTAGCGTATCCCGTAGCCAGCAACGAGACCAGTTGTTCCACTAATCCCATTAAATCACGCTTGCGGATATGTTTTTGCATCAATTCCAGCAGTGCTATACGGCGATGTTGCATAATTTCGTCATCGGGTATTACGGTGATATCTACCAGCGGAAATGTTGCTGAGTATAACTGTCGTGCCAATGCGGGATCGTCAAACTCATCCAGCCAGCAGAGTGAAAAGGGGTAGGGGCTGAGAGCGCCATGATAAAACAGCATCGGTATCACCAAAGGTAATGTTTTATGGCCAGCATCCAGATGGCGTTGCATTGCAGCCATGGCGTAGCGCATTAGCCGAAATGCCATGTGAGCGTCTGGCGAACTCTGATGCTCAATAACAACATAGATATATCCAACGCCTTCGTTTGTTTTTAATGACCACAGTACGTCGGAGTAGCTGGCTCGCAGGCTATCCTCAATAAAACTGCCTGATTCCAGTTTTAGTGTTTGCAGATCACATAGCTCCCGCAAGGTTGATGGAAGATAGATATCCAGAAAATCTCTTGCGGTATCGGGATGGTACAAGAACTGTTTGAAGACCGCGTCATGTGGAGTGGCCGTTGTCATTTTTGTCATGGCGATCCGTCACCGTTAATTAAATTAACGTGACTGTAATCGCCCACATGGCGGGGCGCATCTCGGAATTAACGCTTATGCGAGCTGGTATCGAAGGAAAATACCCCACCTTGTAACGTATGCATTTTTAGGGAACTGAGTACGCATTTTAGCGTGTTCTCAGACCGGTCAGTAGCATGGTTTGAGAACAGCGAAATTACCCGTGCAGAAAATCGTCGCGCATCGGAGTGAACGTATCGAGTAATGTTCCTGCTTTTAAGCAGACGCAGCCATGCATAATGTTGGGCTGTTTATACAGGGTGTCACCTGCGGAAACGACATGCTTTTCTTCCCCAATAGTAAATTCAAACTCACCGGATAAAACGTAAGTCAGCTGTTCATGCGGGTGGTTGTGCAGCGGACCAATCGCGCCCTGCTCGAAGTTCACCTCAACCGCCATCATTTTACCGTCGTGAGCAAGAATGCGACGGGTAACGCCATTGCCCAGATCTTCAAGCGTGGTCTCTTTATGAAAAATAAACATCCGACATTCCTGTAAGTTAGTGAAACGGTGTTTCATTAAATTTATATCAGCAAAGTATAAAAAGAAATGCACACCAACAGATGTGGAAAGTTGATCACATCTTTGGTTCACTGAAGAGATAACAACAAATGAGGGGAAGCGATGAAAACGATCGGTCTGTTAGGCGGTATGAGCTGGGAATCCACCATTCCTTATTATCGACTCATTAATGAAGGGGTAAAACAGCGTCTGGGTGGCCTGCATTCGGCACAGATTCTGTTGCACAGCGTAGATTTTCATGAGATTGAAGCCTGTCAGTCCAGCGGCGACTGGCAGCGGGCCGGGCAGATCCTCGCGCAGGCCGCCAGAGGGCTACAGGAGGCGGGTGCTGAGGGCATCTTGTTGTGTACCAACACGATGCACAAGGTTGCTGAGGCGATTGCAACCGCCTGTGATGTACCGTTCCTGCATATTGCTGATGCCACTGGCCGCGCCATACAAAAGCAGCAGATGAGCAACGTGGCGCTGCTGGGTACGCGCTACACCATGGAGCAGGATTTTTACCGTGGGCGCTTACAGGCTGAATTTGGCATTAGTACGCTTATCCCTGACGCTAACGACCGGCAAAAAATAAACCAGATTATTTTCGATGAGCTGTGCCTCGGCGAATTCAATGAAACGTCCCGCGATTATTACCTCAGTGTGATTGCTCAACTGGCTAAACAGGGCGCGCAAGGGGTAATTTTTGGCTGTACCGAGATTGGTCTGCTGGTGCCAGCCGAGCTAAGCCCACTACCGGTTTTCGACACTGCGGCTATCCATGCGCAAGATGCGGTGGAGTTTATGCTTTCGTCTGTGGATGCAAAATAGCGTTCAGCGGATCGATTAGCTTCGGCAGATGGGCTTGCAGATGCGCGGTGAAAGCATCTACCAGCGCCGAGGCGGGGCGATGAAGCGGGTGAATCAGGCTGACCGTAAACGGTACCGAAATACTGAAACGGCGGATAACGATCCCGCTGCTGGCGTAATCCAGCGCCGTTAATGGATTGACCACCGAGATCCCCACACCCGCCCGCACCATTGCACAAATTGAAGCAGCGCTATGGGTTTCTATTACCATGCGGCGTTTCACTTGGTGCTCATTAAACAGGGTATCCAGAAGCTGACGGTAGCTGTCGGTCCGCGACAGGCTGATGTAGTTTTCGCCCTGAAAATCCTGCGGTGTGAGCACGGATTTCTCGGCCAGCGGATGTCCCTGTGGCAGCACGCATACTTCATCCAGCGCCAGCAATTCTGTACGTTTAGTTCCTGCTGGGGTATGCAGAGTTTCTGTGATCCCCAGATCGTGGCGTTGCGCCGACAGCCACTCTTCCAGCAATGGTGACTCCTGCGGCACTATCTGAATATTGACCTGCGGGTAGCGTGTGAGGAATGGCTGCAGCAGCGGCGGTAAAAAAGATTGTGAGAATACCGGCAGGCAGACAATCGATAATTCGCCCTGACGAAATTCGCGCAGACTTTCGGCGGCGCTCACAATCCTGTCCAGACCATACCAGGAACGTTGTACCTCTTCAAACAGACGTAACCCTTGCACGGTCGGATGCAGCCTGCCACGCGAACGTTCGAACAGCGTTAATCCCAGCACTTTCTCGAATCGGGCCAGTTCCCGACTGACGGTCGGCTGCGAGGTATGTAGCATCCGCGCGGCTTCCGTCAGATTGCCTGCGGTCATGATGGCGTGAAAAATTTCAATATGGCGCAGGTTAACGGCGGGCATGGCGAATCCTCGAATGATGTAATCCATATCATTTTTGCATAGACTCACGATAAAACGATATTTTTTATTCTTTTCGGGCTGTGGCGTAATCATAAAAAAGCCAATACCGGAGCACACCATGCCACGCCCACTCAACAGCACTGATACCGATCTCACCGCCGACAACCTGCTACGCCTGCCCGCTGAATTTGGCTGCCCGGTGTGGGTGTATGATGCGCAGATTATCCGCGCGCAGATTGCCAAACTGAGCCAGTTTGACGTGGTGCGTTTTGCCCAGAAGGCATGCTCAAATATTCATATTCTGCGCCTGATGCGCGAGCAGGGCGTGAAGGTCGATTCCGTCTCGCTGGGCGAAATTGAACGCGCGCTGGCGGCGGGTTTTGAGCCGGGAAAAGATGAGATTGTCTTTACCGCCGATATGATCGATGGCGCGACGCTCGCCCGGGTGCATGAATTGAGCATTCCGGTTAATGCCGGTTCAGTGGATATGCTGGAGCAACTGGGTCAGCTTTCGCCGGGCCATCGCGTGTGGCTACGCGTGAACCCTGGCTTTGGTCATGGACATAGTCAGAAAACCAACACCGGCGGCGAGAACAGCAAACACGGGATCTGGTACAGCGATCTACCGGCGGCGCTGGAAGTGATCCAGCGCTATCAGTTGAAGCTGGTGGGCATTCATATGCATATCGGATCCGGCGTCGACTACGGCCATCTGGAACAGGTATGCGGCGCGATGGTGCGTCAGGTTGTCGAGTTTGGTCAGGATCTGGAGGCGATCTCCGCGGGCGGCGGGCTGTCGATCCCATACCGTGAGGGCGAAGAGGCGATCAACACCGATCATTATTTTGGGTTATGGAACGCCGCGCGCGATCAAATTGCGCGTCATCTGGGTCACGCTGTTAAATTGGAGATCGAACCGGGCCGTTTTCTGGTGGCGGAATCCGGCGTGCTGGTGGCGCAGGTGCGCAGCGTAAAAGCGATGGGCAGCCGTCACTTTGTGCTGATTGACGCAGGCTTCAACGATTTGATGCGCCCGGCGATGTACGGTAGCTATCACCATATCTCTGCACTGGCGGGAAATGGCCGTTCTCTGGAGCAAGCCGCGCAAATAGAAACCGTAGTAGCCGGGCCGCTGTGTGAGTCCGGCGACGTCTTTACCCAGCAGGAAGGCGGAAATGTTGAAACCCGTCTGCTGCCAGCGGTGGTGCCGGGGGATTATCTGGTGCTGCATGATACCGGGGCGTACGGCGCGTCAATGTCGTCAAACTACAATAGCCGCCCGCTGCTGCCGGAGGTGTTGTTTGATCACGGCGTGGCGCGACTGATTCGTCGTCGTCAGACTATTGATGAGCTACTGGCGCTGGAATTAATCTGAATACAGCGTTGTGAAAAGCCGGATAAGCGTAGCGCCATCCGGCATCTGATTACTTAAAGTACGGCCCCGTTGTCACCGATTCCCGCAACACCAGTTTGCCGGTAAACGGTGGGATCGGCTCTACGCTCTCACCGTTGGCCAGACGGATAGCCTGGTCAATTGCCGTTGTTATCATGGCGTCAATCGGCAGATAGACGGTAGAGAGTCCCGGCTCCAGCCATTTAGCGCTGGGCGCATCGTCAAAACCAAACAGCGAGACGTCCGTCGGGATCTTCAGGCCAGCCTGATGCAACGCTTTTGATGCACCTAATGCCATGTCATCGTTACAGGCGAACAGGGCGCTGAATGTCACCCCTTCCTCCAGCAGCTCACGACAGGCTTCATAGCCACGCGTCATCGTTGAATCGCCGTATTTAACCTTGCCGGGATCCCAGGGAATACCGTTTTTTTCCAGCGCTTTACGATATCCCATCAAACGTGATTTACCGGTAGGGGTATGGCCCGGCACGGTGATGCAGGCAATATCGCTATGCCCCTGGGAGATCAGATAATTGACCGCCTGGAACGCGGCTTCTTCCTGTTCAAAGAAAATCGCGCGATCGCGGGCCTGACTGACATCACGGTTAATGACCAGCAACGGCATAGCAATGCTGTTCATCAGTGACATAATCGCCTGCTCACTCATATAACGGGTATAGAGAATAATGGCATCACACTGCCTGTCGGCCAGCATTTGCACGGCTTCTTGTTCACGCTCCGGCGTGTCGTGACCGTCGGTGACGATCAACTGCTTACCGTGAGATTCCGTCTGGCGCGAAGCCTGTTGCAGCAGGCGGCCAAAGTAGAATCCATCAAACGTGGAAACCACCAGGCCAATGCTATTGCTGGTACGGTTCGCTAAAGAACGCGCTAAAAAATTGGGTCGATAATCAAGTGCCTGCATGGCCTTAAACACTTTCTGGCGCGTGCTCTCTTTTACCTGACCCGTACCATTCAGCACGCGCGAAACGGTCGCTTTTGAGACGCCAGCGTGTCGTGAAACGTCCAACATCGTGGTCATGACGCTATCCTGGTTAATCGTTTGACGAAGAATTGCCCGGCTCTGTCAGCGTCGAAACGGAATGGCGGCGCACCAGAGTTGGGTTAAATACGTGGGTGATTTCAGGCGCGGGTCGCTTCTCCGCCAGCGCAAGCGCCAGTTCAGCGGCCTGGGTTGCCATCGTCACTATCGGATAGCGTACCGTGGTCAAACGTGGACGCACATAGCGGGAAACCAGCACATCATCGAAGCCGATCAGGGAAATTTCGCCTGGTACATCAATGCCGTTATCATTTAACACGCCCATCGCGCCAGCCGCCATTGAGTCGTTATAGCAGGCTACAGCCGTGAAGTTTTTACCACGGCCAAGCAACTCGGTCATGGCCTGCTCACCGCCGCTCTCATCCGGCTCGCCAAAGGTCACCAGCCGATCGTTAATCGGTATATTGCTCTCCGTCAGCGCATCGTAATAGCCTTGCAGGCGATCCTCCGCATCTGAAATGGTGTGATTGGAGCACAGATAACCGATACGGGTATGGCCCTGCTGAATAAGGTGTCGGGTAGCCAACCACGCGCCGAAGCGGTCATCGAGGGCAACGCAGCGTTGTTCGAATCCTGGCAGAATTCGGTTGATCAATACCATGCCGGGGATTTGCTTCATTAATGAAGCCAGATCTGCATCCGGGATGATTTTGGCGTGGACAACAAGCGCAGCGCAGCGGTGGCGAATAAGCTGTTCAATTGCCTGACGTTCCTTCTGTTCATTATGGTAGCCGTTGCCGATCAGTAAAAAATTACCGGTGTTATAGGCCACCTGCTCGACAGCTTTAACCATTGCCCCAAAAAATGGATCTGACACATCACCAACCACCAGTCCGACGGTTTCGGTAGATTGTTGCGCCAGCGCACGCGCGTTGGCGTTGGGGTGGTAGCTGAGTGATTCCATTGCACTCGTTACGGCCAGACGCGATGCTTCGCTGGCTTTGGGGGAATCATTAATCACTCGAGAAACGGTGGCGACTGATACACCAGCTAGTCGGGCTACATCCTTTATGGTCGCCATGATAGTACCTGTTGTGGGTAAACGCTTACATTGTGTCAGTGTTACGGAAAACGGCTGGCTGTTCAAGCAGATTGCCTGTCAGGACGTCGCAAATGTGAGCGCGCGCGAGCGAAGTAAGACAGAAAATAGAAAACACTAATTTTTACTTACACTTTGCGATGTGCTGTTGCGATTGCTTGCTGGTGAGGGCACTGAGCAGATTGTTAAAGTTGGGATCCCAGAGGTATTGATAGGTGAAATCAACTTTCGGGTTGATCACTAGATTTACACCAGCCTGCGCAGATGCGCAGGTTTTTTTTTGTCTTCGGCCTATCTGTAACAGTAACCGATAATTTACACAACTCGTTGCATTTGGGTTCATTCCTTTGCGTTTTCGCACTGGCGTATCTGGCTGCTGACGACCACAATCAAGATCCCAGAGGTATTGATTGGTGAGATTATTCGGTACGCACTTCGTACCTGTCTCTTGCACCGACCTGCGCGGATGCGCAGGTTTTTTTTCGGATTGAATTCACCAGTTACCTGTCGCGCCCATTCCCCAACTCGTATACTCTCCCATCATTAATGTTTATGTAATTAATGGCACAGGGAGTTGAGATGCTATTTGGCTTTTTTCGTAATCTGTTTCGCGTGCTTTTCCGCGTTCGCGTCACGGGCGATATCAGCGCGCTACAGGGAGAACGCGTTCTAATTACTCCCAACCATGTCTCATTTATCGACGGCATCCTGCTGGCGCTTTTTTTACCGATCCGCCCCGTTTTTGCTGTTTACACCTCTATAAGCCAGCAATGGTATATGCGCTGGCTGACCCCGCTGATTGATTTCGTGCCGTTAGACCCGACCAAACCGATGTCGATTAAACATCTGGTTCGCCTGGTCGAGCAGGGGCGTCCGGTGGTTATTTTCCCGGAAGGGCGTATTTCGACCACCGGTTCATTGATGAAAATCTATGACGGCGCCGGGTTTGTCGCGGCAAAGTCAGGGGCCACGGTGGTTCCTGTGCGCATCGAAGGCGCGGAGCTGTCACGCTTTAGTCGCCTGAAAGGTCTGGTTAAACAGCGATTCTTCCCGCGTATTCGCTTGCACATCCTGCCGCCGACCCATATGCCGATGCCGGAAGCGACGCGTGCTCGCGATCGCCGCAAAATCGCGGGTGAAATGCTGCATCAAATTATGATGGAAGCGCGCATGGCGGTACGTCCGCGTGAAACGCTTTATGAGTCTCTGCTGGCGGCGAAATATCGCTTTGGCGCAGGCAAAAACTGCATTGAAGATGTTAACTTTACGCCGGACAGCTACCGTAAACTGTTGACTAAGACGCTGTTTGTGGCCCGTATTCTGGAAAAATATACCTCTGAGGGTGAAAAAATTGGCCTGATGCTGCCAAACGCGGGGATCAGCGCGGCGGTCATTTTTGGCGCTATTGCGCGTCGACGTATTCCGGCGATGATGAACTATACAGCAGGTGTAAAAGGGCTAACCAGCGCCATTACTGCATCAGAAATCAAAACTATCTTCACTTCCCGACAGTTTCTCGATAAAGGCAAACTTTGGCATTTACCGGAGCAGCTCACACAGGTGCGCTGGGTTTACCTGGAAGACCTGAAAGCCGATGTGACGTTTAGCGATAAGCTGTGGATTTTCTCACACCTGCTGGCGCCGCATCTGGCGCAGGTGAAACAGCAGCCGGAAGAGGCCGCGGTAATCCTCTTTACCTCTGGCTCGGAAGGTCATCCAAAAGGTGTGGTACACAGCCACAAGAGCATTCTGGCGAACGTCGAGCAGATTAAAACCATCGCCGATTTCACCGCCGACGACCGCTTTATGTCTGCGTTGCCGCTATTCCACTCCTTTGGTCTGACGGTGGGATTATTCACGCCGTTGCTGAGCGGCGCAGAAGTGTTTCTTTATCCCAGCCCGCTGCATTACCGCATTGTGCCGGAGCTGGTCTACGACCGGAACTGCACCGTACTGTTTGGTACATCAACGTTCCTTGGCAACTACGCGCGTTTCGCGCATCCCTATGATTTTCACCGTCTGCGCTATGTGGTGGCGGGAGCGGAAAAACTGCAAGACACTACAAAACAGCTGTGGCAGGAGAAATTTGGTCTGCGCGTCCTTGAAGGCTATGGCGTGACGGAATGTGCGCCAGTGGTGTCGATCAACGTGCCGATGGCGGCGAAATCAGGAACGGTAGGGCGTATCTTGCCCGGTATGGATGCCCGACTGTTAGCTGTTCCAGGCATTGAGGACGGAGGGCGTTTACAGCTAAAAGGCCCTAATATTATGAGCGGCTATTTGCGCGTCGAAAAACCCGGCGTGCTGGAAGTGCCGACGGCAGAAAATGCGCAGGGTGAGATTGAGCACGGCTGGTATGACACCGGAGACATCGTGCGCTTTGATGAAAACGGCTTTGTGCAGATCCAGGGACGCGCCAAGCGTTTTGCTAAAATTGCCGGAGAGATGGTCTCGCTGGAAATGGTTGAGCAACTGGCGCTGGCGGTATCTGCGGATAAAATGCACGCCACGGCGATCAAAAGCGATGCCAGCAAAGGCGAGGCGCTGGTGCTGTTCACCACCGACAGTGAACTGACGCGCGAAAAACTGCAGCAGTATGCGCGAGCGCACGGCGTGCCTGAACTTGCCGTGCCGCGTGATATTCGCCACCTGAAACAACTCCCATTACTCGGCAGCGGTAAGCCGGATTTTGTCACGCTGAAAAGCTGGGTCGATGAGCCGGAAAAACAACATGAGTGAGTCAGTGCACACTAACACTTCTATCTGGTCCAAAGGGATGATGTCCGTTATCGCCGCGCAGTTCCTGTCGGCGTTTGGCGATAACGCCTTACTGTTCGCCACGCTGGCTTTGCTTAAGGAACAATTTTATCCGGACTGGAGTCAGCCGATCCTGCAAATGGTGTTTGTGGGCGCTTACATCCTGTTTGCGCCCTTTGTCGGGCAGGTGGCGGACAGCTTTGCTAAAGGCAGGGTGATGATGTTCGCTAACGGCATGAAGCTGCTGGGCGCGGCGAGTATTTGTTTCGGCGTTAATCCGTTTCTCGGCTATACGCTGGTGGGGATCGGCGCGGCGGCGTATTCACCAGCCAAGTATGGCATTCTCGGTGAACTGACCACTGGCGACAAACTGGTGAAAGCTAACGGCCTGATGGAAGCCTCCACCATTGCCGCGATTTTACTCGGTTCTGTGGCGGGGGGCGTGCTGGCCGACTGGCACGTGATTGCTGCGCTTTCTGCCTGTGCGCTGGCCTATGCGGGTGCCGTGGTGGCTAACCTGTTTATCCCGAAGCTGGCCGCGGCTCGCCCTGGCCAGTCCTGGCATTTGGGGAAAATGACCCGCAGTTTTTTCTGTGCGGCCACTTCGCTGTGGCGTAACGGTGAAACGCGTTTCTCATTGGTGGGAACCAGCCTCTTTTGGGGCGCTGGCGTCACGCTGCGTTTTCTGCTGGTGCTGTGGGTGCCGGTGGCGCTGGGCATCACCGATAACGCCACACCTACTTACCTGAATGCCATGGTGGCGATTGGGATTGTGGTCGGCGCGGGTGCGGCAGCGAAGCTGGTGACGCTGGAAACCGTGTCGCGCTGTATGCCTGCGGGGATCCTGATTGGCGTCGTGGTGCTGATCTTCTCGCTGCAACATGCGCTGCTTCCGGCCTACGCGTTGCTGATGCTTATCGGCGTGTCAGGCGGGTTCTTTGTGGTGCCGCTGAATGCGTTGTTACAGGAGCGGGGCAAGAAAAGCGTCGGTGCGGGTAATGCGATTGCGGTGCAAAACCTGGGTGAAAACAGCGCGATGCTGCTGATGCTGGGTATTTACTCGCTGGCGGTGCTGGTGGGGATCCCGGCGGTAGCGATTGGTATTGGATTTGGCGCGCTGTTTGCGCTGGCGATTGCGGCGCTATGGATTTGGCAGCGCCGCCATTAGTCTATGACGTGTAGTTGCCTTATCGGGCCTACAGGGAATGCTTTCTGTAGGCCTGATAAGCGTAGCGCCATCAGGCACTAACCGTTATGGTGCAGGATAGGTATACACCTGATGCACCGCTTCAATCTCGGCCAGAACTTCTTCGCTCAACGCCAGATGCAGGCTTTCAACGTTGGTTTTTAACTGCTCCATCGTCGTTGCTCCCAGCAGGGTGCTGGCGACAAACGGCTGACGACGCACGAATGCCAGCGCCATTTGCGCAGGATCCAGATTATGGCGTTTCGCGATATCCACATAGGCTGCAACGGCCTTTTGCGTTTGCTCACCGCTGTAGCGTGTGAAACGGCTAAACAACGTATTACGTGCGCCGGCAGGCTTCGCGCCGTTCAGATACTTACCGGTTAGCGTACCGAAGCCCAGGCAAGAATAGGCCAGTAGTTCAACCCCTTCGTACTGGCTGACTTCTGCCAGTCCAACTTCATAGCTACGGTTCAGCAGGCTGTAGGGATTCTGGATAGTGGCGATGCGCGGCAGATCGTGTTTGTCCGCCAGATGCAGATAACGCATCACGCCAAACGCGGTTTCATTGGAAACGCCGATGTAGCGAATTTTTCCCGCGCGCTGAAACTCAGCCAGCGCGTCCAGCGTATCCAGCAGGGAGACGACCGGCGCGGAGTCCGTCCAGCTGTAGCCTAACTTACCAAAGCAGTTGGTGGGGCGCTGCGGCCAGTGAACCTGATACAGATCCAGGTAATCGGTTTGCAGTCTTTTCAGACTGTCGTGCAGCGCTTCACGGATATTTTTACGGTCCAGCGCCTGATTTGGTCGAATGCCGCTGTCGTTGTTACGTGATGGCCCACTGACCTTCGACGCCACGATTAGCTTTTCGCGGCTACCGTGTTTGGCTAGCCAGTTGCCCACGTAAGTTTCGGTGAGCCCCTGGGTTTCAGGACGCGGCGGTACCGGATACATCTCGGCAACGTCGATCAAATTTATGCCTTGTGCCACGGCATAATCGAGCTGTGCATGTGCGTCGGCTTCGCTGTTTTGTTCACCAAACGTCATTGTGCCCAGCCCCAGTGTACTGACTTCCAGCGAGCTGTGGGGTATACGGTGATATTGCATAGCCGTTTCCTTTTTATAATCACAACATAAGGATTATAAAAATGGCTGAGGGAAGAGAAAAAGGGAAGTAAAATTGTTAAGGCCAGCGCGCTGCTGACCTCAACCATCAGCGTTCAATGATTTGAGATACATCGTCGCGGTTGATCTGCATCGCATTGCCTTGCTGATCGTGGTAGCTCACCAGACCGGTATCGTCGTCAATCTCTGGTTTTCCGTCGGTCAGGATCATCCGGCCATCTTTTGTCGCCATTACATAATCGCTGCTGCATCCAGAAACTACAAAAGCCAGTCCTACGGCGGAAATCAAAACTGCCCATTTTTTCATCTGCTTATCCTCTCATGGCCTGCGTCTGACAATAGTTTAGTAATAACGCGAAGTTATGCATGACGAAAGCAGTAAAATCTTAAACTGTGAGAAGAGGTAGGTCCGGCGCGGTATTCGCTCCCCTTGCGGGGAGCGACAGATTTCATCAGAGCGGATTTTTTTTATTACGCCACAGGTTCAGTGTCTCTACCGCGATAGAGAAGAACATGGCGAAATAGATGTATCCTTTCGGAACGTGGACGTCGAAACTTTCCAGAATTAGCGTAAAACCGACCAGAATCAGGAAAGAGAGCGCCAGCATTTTCACTGAAGGGTGACGATCGACAAACTCACCAATTGGGCGAGCAGCAAACATCATCACGCCCACGGCAATCACCACCGCCGCCATCATGATAAACAGATGGTCAGACAAGCCTACCGCTGTAATTACGGAATCCAGACTGAAGATAATGTCTAACAACATGATCTGCACAATCGCGCCCAGGAATGAAGAGACACGGGTTTTCAGTCCCTCTTCCTCACCTTCAATGGATTCGTGGATCTCTTTACTGGCTTTCCAGATCAGGAACAACCCGCCGAGCAGAAGGATCAGGTCGCGCGCCGAAATCGCCTCGCCAAATACCTCGAACAACGGGTTTGTCAGCCGTGTTACCCAGGCGATAGAGGCCAGCAGCGCCAGACGCATAATCATTGCTGCCGCCAGCCCAATACGTCGGGCATGATTGCGTTGCGCTGTCGGAAGTTTGGCTACAACCAGAGAGAGGAAAATAATATTGTCGATCCCAAGAACGATCTCCAGCAGCGTCAGCGTACCGAGCGCAAGCCAGGCGTTAGGATCGGTTATCCATGCAAATAACATCGAGCAAAGTCCTGCCAAAAAAAAGAAGCGGTAATTATAGGCCCGTAACGCGGCGGGTGAAAGGCCGGACGGTGCCTATTGCGGCTGGAATAAGAAATGCCGCTCAAGCAATGCGCGCGTGAAGTTCTTTTTCAGATAAAACCCGCGCGGCAGGGTCAGGATGGGTTCGCCATGGGCGCCAATCGCTTCGGTAAGCGCTCGGGCATTGGCGGCTTTGGGACGCAGTTGTAACACTTCCCCATGGCGAGCGGTGATGCGTTCGACGTGGCCTAGCACAATCATGTCCATTAGTTCTTCCCAGTCCAACCGTAATTGCTGGTCTTCTTCGTCGTTCGGGCTCCAGAGCAAGGGCGAGCCGACGCGACGTTCAGCCAGTGGAATGCTGCGTTCACCCTCTACCGGGATCCACAGTACGCGTTTAAGTTTGTGCCGCACATGGCTGGTTTCCCAGGTGACGCCTGTATTGCCAGTTAACGGCGCTACGCATACGAAGGTGGTTTCCAGCGGTCTGCCAAGACTGTCCACAGGGATCGTTTTCAGCTCTACGCCCAGCGCCGCAAAATCCTGCTCCGGCTTGCTGCCTGCGCTGGCGCCCAGCCAAATCTCCAGCAGGACGCCAATCCAGCCTTTATCACGCTTGAGATCCCTTGGGGTGACGAGTCCCGCCATGGTCGCCAATTCTCCCAACGAGTAGCCCGCAAGCTGCCGCGCCTGAGTTAGCAATTGGGCTTCAGAGTCAGGCGGAGAAAGTAACGGATGGAGTTCTGGCATCGGGTCAACCCTTAGGTGAAAAAATGAGCAATGATTTTATACCGTGTGGACAGAGTTTATCTTTTTCCACATGCTTTATTCAATTATATGATTTATATTGGTTTTTATATTCACGCGCGCGGAGTTGCGCAACAGCAATGTAGGTTTTCCAATTCTGGTCACTGACAATGAACAGGATCTTACACCATGTTATCCACAGAAAGATGGGATAACTGTGAAAAACCCCCACTACTGTTTCAATTTACAGCCTTGACGTGCGACGAAAATCGAATTTTTACACAAATTGTGCCTAACTTATTGGCATAATCTGTGGATAAAACCAACGCTGGTCGATCTTTCATCAGCGTGAAGATCGTGTGCGTGACACACATCACATTTATGTGTGTTCGTTGGTACCGATCGTTTTTAACTTAATGAATAAATAAGACTATTTTTTATATGTGACGAATGTCTTATTCGGACTGTTCTGGGTTTTCCCATAGTAATTCCGTACTTCTTCACAACTATATCCACAGAAAAGGTGAATAAAATCGCCCTGAATGCCCTTCTTCTGTTTATAACTCGGGGCTTCGCTGTGAGTTATTCAATTGTTATTAGAATATCGCACCCTTAACAGAGTGGTTTACCGCCTCTCAGGAGTGTGAAACAATCGTTTGTATATAAGGTTTATGTTGAGGTAGTCCGGTGATTGATGACGATGGCTACCGCCCGAATGTAGGGATAGTAATTTGTAACCGCCAGGGGCAGGTCATGTGGGCCCGGCGATTTGGTCAGCACTCCTGGCAATTCCCACAAGGTGGGATAAACGCAGGAGAGACGGCAGAGCAGGCGATGTACCGGGAACTCTTTGAAGAAGTGGGTCTCAGCCGTAAAGATGTACGGATCCTTGCTTCTACTCGTAACTGGTTGCGTTACAAGTTACCGAAACGTTTGGTGCGTTGGGACACAAAGCCGGTTTGTATCGGCCAGAAACAAAAATGGTTTCTTCTGCAATTGGTCAGCAGCGATGCTGAAATTAATATGCAAACCAGCAGTACACCTGAGTTCGACGGCTGGCGCTGGGTGAGTTACTGGTATCCGGTTCGACAGGTGGTGTCATTTAAACGCGATGTCTATCGCAGGGTGATGAAAGAATTCGCAAGTGTTGTCATGGCGCTTCAGGAGAGCACTCCTAAACCGCAAAGCGCACCTGCGTACAGACGTAAAAGAGGTTAAGCTACGCAAATTATGCTCACCCGCCTGCGCGAAATAGTCGAAAAGGTGGCCAGTGCTCCGCGTCTTAATGAGGCGCTCAATATACTGGTTACCGACATCTGTCTTGCGATGGATACAGAGGTCTGCTCGGTCTATCTGGCCGATCACGACCGACGTTGTTATTACCTCATGGCGACACGAGGTCTGAAAAAACCACGTGGTCGCACCGTCGCACTCGCGTTTGATGAAGGTATCGTTGGCCTGGTTGGCAGGCTGGCGGAACCTATCAACCTCGCCGATGCGCAAAAACATCCCAGCTTTAAATACATTCCTTCGGTAAAAGAAGAGCGCTTTCGTGCGTTCTTAGGCGTACCGATTATTCAGCGTCGTCAGCTGTTAGGTGTGCTGGTGGTGCAGCAGCGTGAATTACGTCAGTACGACGAAAGCGAAGAGTCTTTCCTGGTGACGCTCGCCACGCAAATGGCGGCCATACTTTCCCAGTCGCAACTGAACGCACTGTTCGGCCAATACCGGCAAACGCGTATCCGTGCATTGCCTGCCGCTCCCGGCGTAGCCATTGCCGAAGGCTGGCAGGATGCAACGCTACCGCTGATGGAGCAGGTCTATCAGGCTTCAACGCTGGACCCGGTGCTTGAGCGCGAGCGGCTGACCGGCGCGCTGGAAGAGGCGGCGAACGAATTCCGCCGTTACAGCAAACGCTTTACCGCCGGGGCGCAGAAAGAAACGGCGGCGATCTTTGATCTCTACTCGCACCTGCTTTCTGATACCCGCCTGCGCCGCGAACTGTTTGCGGAAGTGGATAACGGCTCGGTGGCTGAGTGGGCCGTTAAAACGATCATCGAAAAATTTGCCGAACAGTTTGCCGCGCTGAGCGATAACTATCTCAAAGAGCGGGCCGGAGATTTACGCGCGCTGGGCCAGCGTCTGCTGTTCCATCTTGACGACTCGATCCAGGGACCGAATGCCTGGCCGGAACGTTTTGTGCTGGTGGCGGATGAGCTTTCCGCTACGACGCTGGCGGAACTTCCCCAGGACCGGTTAGTCGGCGTGGTTGTCCGGGACGGCGCAGCCAACTCTCATGCGGCGATTATGGTGCGTGCGCTGGGTATTCCTACCGTCATGGGGGCTGATATCCAGCCGTCAGTACTACACCGTCGAACGTTGGTGGTGGATGGTTATCGTGGTGAAGTGCTGGTCGATCCGGAACCGGTATTGGTCCAGGAATACCAGCGCCTTATCAGCGAAGAGATCGAGCTGAGCCGCCTGGCGGAAGATGACGTTAACCAACCGGCGCAGTTAAAAAGCGGCGAGCGCGTGAAGGTGATGCTCAATGCGGGTCTCAGCCCGGAACATGAAGAGAAGCTGGGCAGTCGGATCGATGGCATTGGTCTGTATCGCACAGAAATTCCTTTCATGCTGCAAAGCGGCTTTCCTTCGGAAGAAGAACAGGTTGCGCAGTATCAAGGGATGCTGCAAATGTTTAACGACAAGCCGGTGACTCTGCGGACGCTGGATGTCGGGGCCGATAAACAGCTGCCCTACATGCCGATCAGTGAAGAGAACCCATGCCTTGGCTGGCGTGGGATCCGCATTACGCTCGATCAACCGGAGATCTTTTTGATCCAGGTCCGGGCCATGCTGCGTGCAAACGCGGCAACCGGTAACCTGAGCATTTTACTGCCGATGGTGACCAGTATTGATGAAGTGGACGAAGCGCGACGCCTGATTGAACGCGCCGGACGCGAAGTGGAAGAGATGATCGGTTACGCAATCCCGAAACCGCGCATCGGCATCATGCTGGAAGTTCCGTCGATGGTGTTTATGTTGCCGCATCTGGCTAACCGGATAGACTTTATCTCGGTCGGAACCAACGATCTCACCCAATACATTCTGGCCGTTGATCGTAACAATACGCGGGTGGCCAGCATTTATGACAGCCTGCATCCGGGGATGTTACGTGCGCTGGCGATGATTGCGCAGGAAGCCGAAAGAAGCGGTATCGATTTGCGCTTATGCGGTGAAATGGCGGGCGATCCGATGTGCGTGGCCATTCTGATCGGCCTGGGTTTCCGTCATTTATCAATGAACGGTCGATCCGTGGCTCGCGTTAAATATCTGCTGCGCCATATCGATTTTGGCGAGGCGCAAACGCTGGCCCAGCGCAGCCTGGAAGCGCAGATGGCGGCAGAAGTACGCCATCAGGTGGCGGCCTTTATGGAGCGCCGTGGCATGGGGGGGCTGATTCGCGGGGGACTGTAGGCCTGATAAGCGTAGCGCTGTCAGACATTACGGGGGAAAGATTACCTATACAGATCTTTTACATCTTCCCGGCATCCGCTGCGATCCCCTTGTGCTATCATTCGCACCTTTGGAGCGCCTGCTTTACGCAGGCGCGCTTATCAATTGCTGTCTGACTTCAGCGAAATAACAAGAACTTGTGGTGACAGATGACCAGTAGCTATCTGCATTTTCCGGATTTCGATCCGGTCATTTTCTCAATCGGACCCGTCGCGCTTCACTGGTACGGCTTGATGTATTTGGTGGGTTTTATTTTCGCCATGTGGCTGGCGACGCGCCGTGCTAATCGTCCGGGCAGTGGCTGGACTAAAAATGAAGTAGAAAACTTACTGTATGCAGGCTTCCTCGGGGTTTTCCTCGGCGGACGTATTGGTTACGTACTGTTCTATAACTTCCCATTGTTCCTCGATAATCCGCTGTATCTGTTCCGCGTCTGGGATGGCGGTATGTCCTTCCACGGCGGACTTATCGGCGTGATTCTGGTGATGATTATCTTCGCCAGACGCACCAAGCGTTCGTTCTTCCAGGTTTCTGATTTCATCGCTCCGCTGATCCCGTTTGGTCTGGGCGCAGGGCGTCTGGGTAATTTTATCAACGGTGAACTGTGGGGACGCGTCGACCCGAACTTCAAGTATGCCATGCTGTTCCCGGGCTCCCGTACCGAAGATATTTTACTGCTGCAAACCAACCCGCAATGGCAGTCCATTTTTGATACCTACGGCTCGCTGCCGCGTCACGCCTCGCAGCTTTATGAGATGGCGCTGGAAGGGGTTGTACTGTTTATCATTCTGAACCTGTACATTCGCAAGCCGCGTCCTATGGGGGCGGTGTCCGGTCTGTTCCTGATTGGTTATGGCGCGTTTCGTATTATCGTTGAATTCTTCCGCCAGCCGGACGCACAGTTTACCGGCACCTGGGTGCAGTACATCAGCATGGGACAGATCCTCTCTATCCCGATGATTGTCGCAGGCATTATTATGATGGTTTGGGCGTACCGCCGTAGCCCACAGCAACACGTTTCCTGAGGAACCATGAAACAGTATTTAGAACTGATGCAAAAAGTGCTGGATGAAGGCACAAAGAAAAACGACCGTACCGGAACCGGAACGCTTTCCATTTTTGGCCATCAGATGCGTTTTAATCTGCAGGAAGGGTTCCCGCTGGTTACGACCAAACGCTGCCATTTACGCTCGATCATTCATGAGCTGCTGTGGTTTTTGCAGGGCGATACTAACGTTGCCTACCTGCATGAAAACAACGTCTCAATCTGGGATGAATGGGCGGATGAAAACGGTAATTTAGGCCCGGTTTATGGCAAACAGTGGCGCGCGTGGCCAACGCCGGACGGTCGCCATATTGACCAGATCACCACGGTGCTAAACCAGCTGAAAAATGACCCGGACTCTCGACGCATCATCGTTTCCGCATGGAACGTCGGTGAGCTGGATAAGATGGCGCTGGCGCCGTGCCATGCTTTCTTCCAGTTCTATGTGGCGGATGGCAAGCTCTCCTGCCAGCTGTATCAACGTTCGTGCGATGTGTTCCTCGGTCTGCCATTCAACATTGCCAGCTACGCCTTACTGGTACACATGATGGCGCAGCAGTGCGACCTTGAAGTGGGTGATTTTGTCTGGACCGGCGGCGACACGCACCTGTACAGCAATCATATGGATCAAACGCATCTGCAGCTTAGCCGCGAACCGCGCGCGTTGCCGAAGCTGATCATCAAACGTAAGCCTGAATCTATCTTTGATTATCGCTTCGAAGATTTCGAAATCGAAGGCTACGATCCACATCCCGGTATTAAAGCGCCAGTGGCTATTTAACCGGGCTTGATGCTGTCACAACCGACGCCTTCGCGCGTCGGTTTTTTTTGTCTGTCATTTCATTCTTCGGCGCGGGTTCCTGAAATATTGCAACGCTCTGCAACGCGTCAAATATTCCCCGTAGCTCGCCGTAGAAACCGAATTTCCCGCTCGTTATTCATTTTCCTCACGCCATACTGGCGGCATGAAAAAACAACAAGGCTACACGTTTCTCGAAACCCTGATTGCGATGCTGATTGTCGCGGCGCTTGGCGCGTCCGGGTTGTATGGCTGGCAGTACTGGCAACAGCAACAGCGCCTGTGGCAGACCGCCTGTCAGGTGCGGGACTACCTGCTGCAACTACGTGAAGATGCTAACTGGCGTAACCGCGATCACGTGATAAGCGTGATGGAGGATGGGCCATCGTGGTGTCTGGTCAGTGCTGCGGCTTTACAAGACGGGTGTAAACCAACTTCACCCCTGGTGTTTGCACCGCGCTGGGACGATGTCGAAATGGCAGAGATAACGCCTTCACTGGCCTTTTATGGGCTGCGCAATACGGCATGGGCTGGACATATTCGTCTGAAAAATGCGGCAGGCGAATGGCGCGTGGTGGTGTCAGGCTGGGGGCGGATCAGGCTTTGCGAGCGCGATGAGGCCAGGTCATGTCTGTAAACGAGCGGGGTTTTTCACTGCTGGAGGTGCTCATTGCTATGGTCATTAGCAGCATTTTACTGCTTAGCGCAGCGCGATTTTTACCCGCTCTGCAGCGAGAGATCCTGCGCAATACGCGCCAGCTAGCGCTGGAGGATGAAATATGGCAGCGGGTCTATACCGTGGCAAAACATCTTCAGCGGGCAGGGTATTGCCGGGGAAGCTGTGTCGGAGAGGGACTGGTGATATCGGCTAAGGGTGACTGTGTCATTGCCCGTTGGGATGCCAACAGTAACGGCATTTGGGAGAGCGTTCCCGCGAAAGAGTCCGATACCATCGGATTTCGTTTACAGGACAAAGTCCTGGAGACCCAGCGAGGAGCAACGAGTTGTAATGGCAAAGGGTGGGAGAAAATGACCGATCCAGCCACGATAGAGATTCAGGCGTTTAAGGTTGAGCGCCTGAATATTCGCGGATTTCAACCACTCCTTACGTTGCGTTTGCGTGGAGTGAGCAACGTCGAACCGCAAAAAGTCATTGAAGCCTTTTACAGTGTGACAGGTTTCAACCTGTGAATAGTGAGCGAGGTGTTTCGTCCCTGGCGATGGTCCTGCTACTGCTGGTGCTCGGCAGCCTGTTATTGCAGGGTGTTAGCCGACAAGAAATGAGTTTTGCATCGCGTGTTACAACAGAAAGTCGGTCTTTGCAACGGCAGGCGGTAGTGCAATCTGCCATCGAATGGGGACGCATGCAGTCCTGGGGCTTACAACCGGCTTTACAGTGTCGGCGTTATACCGGGCAGGATGTCGCGGTTTGCCTGCGACGACTTACTGAGACTTCCGTGCTGCTTATTGCGCATTATGAAGGGGTATCGTTATGGCGTCAGGGAGCGGTTATCGATGGCAATATCGAATTTTCGGCGCATGGCTGGAGCGATTTTTGTCCGTTAAAGGCGGTAGCGTTATGTCTGACTCCCTGAACAGACAACGTGGTTTTAGCCTGCCGGAAGTGATGCTGGCAATGGTGCTGATGATCATGGTTGTGACTGCGCTATCGGGATACCAGCGGGCGTTGATGAACAGTTTTATCGTCAGAAACCAGTATCAGCAACTCTGGCGTCACGCCTGGCAGCAAACCCAGCTGTATCCGTTTTCACCACCTGTGAACTGGCAGGTTAACCGAATGCAGACAACGGAAGCAGGATGTGTCAGCATCAGCGTTAAAATTTCTTCACCTCTGGGCAGGCAAGGTCAAATGACACGTCTGCATTGCCCGAACCGTCAGTAGTCAGGAGCCGCTATGTTAAGGGTCTACCACTCCAATCGTCTGGATGTGCTGGAAGCGTTAATGGAGTTTATCGTTGAGCGCGAGCGGTTGGACGATCCCTTTGAGCCGGAAATGATCCTGGTGCAAAGCACCGGTATGGCGCAGTGGCTACAGATGACCCTTGCACAGAAATTTGGTATTGCCGCCAACATCGATTTCCCGCTACCCGCGAGTTTTATCTGGGATATGTTTGTGCGCGTGCTGCCGGATATCCCGAAAGAGAGCGCGTTTAGCAAACAGAGCATGAGCTGGAAGTTAATGACCCTGCTGCCGCAATTGCTGGATAACGATGACTTCGCACTGCTGCGAAATTATCTGACGGACGACACCGATAAACGTAAGCTGTTTCAGCTTTCCTCTCGCGCGGCGGACCTTTTCGATCAGTATTTAGTTTATCGCCCTGACTGGTTAACGCAGTGGGAAGCGGGGCGCCAGATTGAAGGACTCGGCGAGGCTCAGGCATGGCAGGCGCCGTTGTGGAAAGCGCTGGTGGAATACACCGCAGAACTGGGTCAACCGCGCTGGCATCGCGCCAATTTATATCAGCGATTTATTCACACCCTGGAAAATGCGTCTGAATGTCCGCAGGGGCTGCCTTCTCGCGTCTTTATTTGCGGAATTTCGGCGCTACCGCCGGTTTACCTGCAGGCCTTGCAGGCGTTGGGTAAGCACATTGATATTCATCTGCTGTTTACCAACCCTTGTCGCTACTATTGGGGCGACATTAAAGATCCCGCCTGGCTGGCAAAGTTGCTGGCGCGTCAGCGTCGGCACAGTTTTGAAGAACGTCACCTGCCGCTGTTTCGTGATACTCAGAATGCGGCAGGATTGTTTAACAGTGATGGTGAGCAGGATGTAGGCAACCCGATGCTGGCCTCGTGGGGTAAGTTGGGACGTGATTATATTTATCTGCTTTCAGAACTGGAAAACAGCCAGGAGCTGGATGCGTTTGTCGATATAACCCCAGACAATCTTTTGCATAACATTCAGTCGGATATCCTCGAGTTACAAAGCCGGGCCGTGGCGGGCGTTACGCTGGACGAGTATTCCCGGAGCGACAACAAACGACTGCTTGATGTGAACGACACCAGCGTGACTTTCCATGTCTGCCATAGCCCTCAGCGTGAAGTGGAAATTCTTCATGACCGACTGCTGGCAATGCTGGAAGCAGATCCCACGCTGACGCCGCGCGACATTATCGTGATGGTGGCGGATATCGACAGCTATAGCCCGTTCATTCAGGCGGTTTTTGGCAGCGCGCCAGCCGACCGTTACTTACCCTATGCGATTTCCGACCGTCGGGCGCGTCAGTCTCATCCCGTCTTGCAGGCCTTTATCAGTCTTCTGTCGCTGCCGGATAGCCGTTTTGTCTCTGAGGATGTGCTGGCATTACTGGATGTCCCCGTGCTGGCGGCACGTTTCAATATTGATGAAGATGGTCTGCGCTATCTTCGTTTGTGGGTTAATGAATCAGGTATTCGCTGGGGAATTGACGACGATAACGTGCGTGAACTGGAACTTCCGCCAACGGGTCAACATACCTGGCAATTTGGTTTAACGCGCATGCTGCTCGGCTATGCGATGGAAAGCGCCCAGGGCGAGTGGCAATCGGTATTGCCCTACGATGAGTCGAGCGGTTTGATTGCCGAACTGGTAGGGCATCTGGCCTCGTTACTGATGCAGCTTAATCTCTGGCGTCGAGGACTGGCGCAGGAGCGCCCGCTGGAAGAGTGGCTGCCTGTTTGTCGGGACATGCTTAATGATTTCTTCCTGCCGGATGCGGATACCGAAGCGGCGATGACGCTGATTGAACAGCAGTGGCAGGCCATTATTACTGAAGGACTGGGGGCTGAGTATGGCGATGCCGTACCGCTTTCCTTGCTACGTGATGAGCTGGCGCAGCGTCTCGACCAGGAACGCATTAGCCAGCGCTTCCTGGCGGGGCCCGTTAACATTTGTACGCTGATGCCGATGCGCTCTATTCCTTTTAAGGTTGTATGCCTGCTGGGCATGAACGATGGCGTTTATCCGCGTCAGCTTGCGCCGCTGGGCTTTGATCTGATGAGTCAAAAACCGATGCGGGGCGATCGCAGCCGTCGCGATGATGACCGTTATCTGTTCCTCGAAGCATTAATTTCGGCGCAGCAAACGCTCTACATCAGCTACATTGGCCGCTCAATTCAGGATAACAGCGAACGCTTCCCGTCGGTATTGGTGCAGGAACTGATGGATTACATCGGGCAAAGCCACTATTTGCCGGGCGACGAATCGTTGACCTGCGATCAAAGCGAGGCCCGGGTAAAAGCGCACATTACACGTCTGCATACCCGCATGCCTTTTGACGCACAAAACTATCAGCCCGGCGAACAGCAAAGCTACGCCCGGGAGTGGCTGCCTGCGGCGAGCATGTCAGGAAAAGCGCATACGGATTTTGTGCAGCCTCTCCCCTTTGAAATGCCAGCCACGTTAACGCTGGAAACGTTACAGCGATTTTGGGCTCATCCGGTACGGGCCTTTTTTCAGATGCGTTTGCAGGTCAACTTTCGTTCTGAAGAAAGTGAGATCCCGGAAACTGAACCTTTTGTTCTGGAAGGATTAACTCGCTATCAGCTTAATCAGCAATTGCTTAACACGCTGGTTGAAGAGAACGATGCTGAACGACTGTTTCGCCGTTTTCGTGCGGCAGGCGTGCTGCCCTATGGGTCATTTGGCGAAATTCTGTGGGATACGCAGCGTCAGGAGATGCAGTCGCTGGCTGAACGCATTATCGCCTGTCGTCAGCCTTGCCAGAGCATGGAGATTGATCTCATCTGTAACGGTGTGCAAATCACCGGTTGGTTGCCGCAGGTGCAAGAGGACGGTTTGTTGCGCTGGCGCCCATCTTTGATAAGCATTGCCCAGGGGGTGCAACTTTGGCTGGAACATCTTGTCTATTGTGCCAGTGGCGGTACGGGAGAGAGTCGGTTGTTCCTGCGCAAAGACGGGGAATGGCGTTTCCCGCCACTGGCGGCAGAACAGGCGCTGCTGTATTTGTCGCAGCTCATTGAGGGATATCGGGAAGGCATGTCGTCGCCATTGCTGGTATTACCGGAAAGCGGCGGCGCATGGATAAAAACCTGTTATGACGCTGCAAATGATGCCATGTTAGAGGACGACGATACGCTGCAAAAAGCGCGCAGTAAGTTTTTGCAGGCTTATGAAGGCAACATGATGGTTCGTGGCGAAGGCGATGATATCTGGTATCAACGCCTGTGGCGTCAACTGGATGCCGAGACGCTGGAACGCATTATTTTACAGTCACAGCGCTATCTGTTACCGATTTTTCGCTTTAACCAGTCCCGATGATTGTATAAAAATTGCGCAACTTGATAGCTTCCACTATGATGCGCATTCTGTCACGGACTGATTCTTAAAAAGAGAAGATGCTGACTTGTTCAGCACGAAGTCTTGCCCTGTTCATGCCACGTATTGATACGTGGTTTGCAGTGAACAGGTGAATACGTTAATGATGAGGTTTGTGAATGCCCCGCAGCACCTGGTTCAGCGCATTACTGTTGTTCGTCGCCCTTTGGGTTCCCGTAAGTCAGGCAGATACCGGTTGGCAGCCTTTAGCTGAAACCATCCGTAAAAGCGATAAAGATACCCGCCAGTATCAGGCCGTGCGCCTTGATAACGGCATGGTCGTGTTGCTGGTATCCGATCCGCAGGCCGTGAAATCCCTTTCTGCACTGGTGGTGCCTGTTGGCTCGCTGGAAGATCCGGACGATCATCAGGGGCTGGCGCATTATCTCGAACACATGTGTCTGATGGGCTCGAAAAAATACCCGCAGCCCGACAGCCTGGCTGAATTCCTGAAAATGCATGGCGGCAGCCACAACGCCAGCACAGCGCCTTACCGTACGGCTTTTTATCTTGAAGTCGAAAACGACGCGCTGGTGGGGGCAGTGGATCGACTGGCGGACGCGATCGCCGATCCGTTGCTGGATAAAAAATATGCCGATCGCGAGCGTAACGCGGTGAACTCCGAGCTGACGCTGGCGCGTACCCGGGATGGGATGCGTATGGCGCAGGTCAGCGCTGAGACGATCAACCCGGCGCACCCTGGCTCGCGTTTCTCTGGCGGAAATCTGGAGACATTAAGCGATAAACCGGGTAACCCGGTGGTGCTGGCATTACAAAAATTTCATGAAAAGTACTACTCCGCGAACCTGATGAAGGCGGTGATTTATAGTAATAAACCACTGCCAGAGTTGGCGCGGATAGCCGCTGATACTTTCGGCCGCGTACCGAACAGAAATATCGAAAAACCGGAAATCACCGTACCGGTTGTCACCGACGCACAGAAAGGCATCATCATCCACTATGTGCCGGCAATGCCGCGTAAAGTCCTGCGCGTCGAGTTTCGTATCGATAACAACAGCGCAAAGTTCCGCAGTAAAACTGATGAACTGATAACCTACCTGATTGGCAATCGTAGTCCTGGTACGCTGTCCGACTGGCTGCAAAAACAGGGGCTGGTGGAGGGCATTCGCGCCGATTCCGATCCGGTGGTTAATGGCAACAGCGGGGTATTAGCCATTTCTGCGACGTTAACCGACAAAGGGTTGGCGAACCGCGATGAAGTTGTTGCGGCCATCTTTAGCTATCTCAATCTGTTACGTGAGAAAGGCGTCGATAAACGCTACTTTAACGAACTGGCGCACGTGCTGGATCTCGATTTCCGTTATCCTTCAATCACTCGTGATATGGACTACGTGGAATGGCTGGCTGATACCATGATCCGCGTTCCCGTCGAGCATACGTTGGATGCGGTGAATATTGCCGACCAATATGATGCGCAAGCCATTGCGCAACGTCTGGCAATGATGACGCCGCAGAATGCGCGTATCTGGTATATCAGCGCGAAAGAACCGCATAATAAAACCGCTTATTTTGTCGATGCGCCTTATCAGGTGGACAAAATCAGCGACAAAACCTTTGCTGACTGGCAGCAAAAAGCACAGGGCATTGCGCTGTCTTTGCCAGAGCTGAACCCCTACATTCCGGATGATTTCACGCTGATCAAAGCGGATAAAAAATACGCTCACCCGGAACTGATCGTCGATGAGCCGGATTTGCGCGTGGTGTATGCGCCGAGCCAGTATTTTGCCAGCGAGCCGAAGGCTGATGTCAGCGTGATCCTGCGTAACCCGAAAGCGATGGATAGCGCGCGCAACCAGGTATTATTCGCCCTGAACGATTACCTGGCGGGAATCGCGCTCGATCAGTTAAGCAACCAGGCATCGGTGGGGGGAATAGGTTTTTCGACCAACGCAAACAATGGTCTGATGCTTAACGCTAACGGCTACACTCAACGTCTGCCGCAGCTTTTTCAGGCGTTATTGAGCGGTTATTTCAGCTACACCTCAACCGATGAACAACTGGCACAGGCGAAATCCTGGTACGCCCAGATGATGGACTCTGCGGAAAAAGGTAAAGCCTACGATCAGGCGATTATGCCGGTGCAAATGCTGTCTCAGGTGCCCTATTTCTCACGCGATGAACGTCGCGCGCTATTGCCATCCATTACGTTGCAAGAGGTGATGTCCTACCGCGATGCGTTAAAAGCGGGGGCGCGGCCTGAGTTCCTGGTGGTGGGTAATATGAGCAAAGCTCAGGCTACAACCATGGCGCAGGATATTCAGAAACAGCTTGGCGCGAAGGGTTCGCAGTGGTGCCGGAACAAAGAAGTGGTCGTGGACAAGAAGCAGTCCGTCATCTTTGAGAAAGCGGGCAGCAGCACGGATTCTGCGCTGGCGGCGGTATTTGTGCCAACTGGCTATGACGAATACAGCAGTTCAGCCTACAGCGCCATGTTAGGGCAAATTGTTCAGCCGTGGTTCTACAATCAACTGCGTACTGAAGAGCAGTTAGGCTATGCCGTATTTGCTTTCCCGATGAGCGTTGGGCGTCAGTGGGGGATGGGGTTCCTGTTACAAAGCAGTGATAAGCAACCGTCTTACCTCTGGGAGCGTTATAAAGCATTTTTCCCGACGGCGGAAGCGAAGCTGCGGGCAATGAAACCTGAAGAGTTTGCACAAATTCAGCAGGCGATCATTGCGCAAATGCTACAGGCGCCGCAAACGCTGGGGGAAGAAGCCTCACAGTTAAGCAAAGATTTTGATCGCGGCAATATGCGCTTCGATTCACGTGATAAAATAGTGGCTCAGATTAAACTGCTGACGCCGCAAAAACTTGCCGACTTCTTCCATCAGGCGGTGGTTGAGCCGCAAGGCATGGCGATACTGTCACAGGTTTCCGGCAGTCAGAACGGGAAAGCAGAATACGTGCGCCCGGAAGGCTGGAAAGTGTGGCAGACCGTCAGCGCGTTGCAGCAAACCTTACCCCTGATGAGTGACAAGAATGAATGATGCCGCTGAGTCCCTTGATCCACTGCGCTTGCCCCTGACGGGCGAGCGCCTGATTGAAGCCTCTGCGGGCACCGGTAAAACTTTTACTATCGCCGCCCTGTATTTACGTTTACTGCTTGGACTGGGCGGCTCTGCCGCCTTTCCACGTCCTCTGACCGTTGAAGAACTGTTAGTGGTCACCTTTACCGAGGCGGCCACAGAGGAACTGCGTGGCCGAATTCGTAGCAACATTCATGAGCTGCGCATTGCCTGCCTGCGCGAAACCACCGACAACCCGCTATATGCCCGTTTGTTAGACGAAATAGCCGATAAAAAACAGGCTGCCCAGTGGCTGCTATTGGCTGAAAGACAGATGGATGAAGCGGCGGTGTTTACCATTCATGGTTTTTGTCAGCGCATGCTGAGCCTCAACGCCTTTGAGTCAGGCATGCTGTTTGAACAGCAACTGATTGAAGACGAATCACTGCTGCGTTATCAGGCGTGCGCGGACTTCTGGCGGCGGCATTGCTATCCGTTGTCCCGCGACATTGCGCAGGTCATTTTTGAAACGTGGAAAGGTCCTCAGGCGCTATTGAGGGATATCGATCGCTATCTGCAGGGCGAAGCGCCGGTGATCAAGGCTCCCCCGTCCGATGACGAAACGCTGGCCTCCCGACACGAACAAATTCTCGCCCGCATTAACCGGATTAAGCAGCAATGGCGCGGCTCTGTTGATGAGCTGGACGGGCTGCTGGAAGCCTCCGGGATCGATCGACGTAAATTCAATCGCGGTAACCAGAGCAAGTGGATCGAAAAGATCAGCGCATGGGCACAGGAAGAAACCCAGAGTTACCAGCTTCCTGACGCGCTGGAGAAATTCTCACAGCGTTTTCTGCAAGAGCGCACCAAAGCGGGGGGCGTAACGCCTCAGCACCCGCTTTTCGTCGCCATTGATGAACTACTTAGCGAACCGTTAACTCTCCGCGATCTGGTGATCACCCGGGCGCTGGCGGAGATCCGTACCGCTGTTGCTGAGGAGAAGCGTCGACGCGGCGAGCTTGGCTTTGACGATATGCTCAGCCGTCTGGATGCGGCGTTGCGCAGTGACAGCGGCGATGCGCTGGCGGCGGCTATCCGTACCCGTTTCCCGGTCGCGATGATCGATGAATTTCAGGATACCGATCCGCAGCAGTACCGCATATTCCGCCGGATCTGGCAGCATCAGCCGGAGACCGCGCTGCTGTTGATTGGCGATCCCAAACAGGCTATTTATGCGTTTCGCGGCGCGGATATTTTCACCTATATGAAGGCGCGCAGCGAAGTCAGCGCACACTATACGCTCGATACCAACTGGCGTTCTGCCCCCGGCATGGTCAATAGCGTGAATACGCTTTTCAGCCAGATGGACGACGCCTTTATGTTCCGCGAAATCCCCTTTAGCCCGGTAAAATTTGCAGAGAAAAACCAGTCGCTGCGGTTTGTTTTACATGGTGAAACGCAGCCCGCAATGAGTATGTGGCTGATGGAAGGGGAAAGTTGTGGCGTAGGCGACTACCAGAACTACATGGCGCAGGTGTGCGCGACGCAAATTCGCGACTGGCTGAAGGCCGGACACTCTGGTGATGCGCAACTGGTCAGCGGTAAAGCATCCAGGCCGGTACGCGCCTCAGACATCAGCGTACTGGTTCGTAGCCGCCAGGAGGCGGCGCTGGTCCGCGATGCCCTGACGCAACTGGCGATTCCCTCCGTCTACCTTTCCAACCGTGACAGCGTATTTGAAACGCTGGAAGCGCAGGAATTGCTGTGGATGCTGCAAGCGGTGATGACGCCGGAACGTGAAAACACACTGCGTAGCGCGCTGGCGACCTCAATGATGGGGCTGAATGCGCAGGATATTGAAGCATTAAATAACGATGAGAATGCCTGGGATGCGGTAGTTGAAGAATTCGACGGCTATCGTCAAATCTGGCATAAACGCGGCGTCATGCCGATGCTGCGTGCGCTGATGACAAACCGCCAGATTGCGGAAAACCTGCTGGCGACGGCAGGGGGCGAACGCCGTCTGACCGATATTTTACATATCAGCGAACTGCTCCAGGAGGCGGGATCGCAACTGGAAAGCGAGCATGCGCTGGTGCGCTGGTTGTCCCAGCATATGCTTGAACCGGACAGCAATGCGTCAAGCCAGCAGCTAAGACTGGAAAGCGACAAGCACCTGGTACAAATCGTGACTATTCATAAATCGAAAGGGCTGGAATACCCGCTGGTCTGGCTGCCGTTTATCACGAATTTCCGCGTCCAGGATCAGGCGTTCTACCACGATCGCAGCTCCTTTGAAGCGGTACTGGACCTCAGTGACGCCAGGGAGAGCGTTGAGCTGGCAGAGGCTGAACGCCTGGCGGAAGACCTGCGCTTGCTCTACGTTGCGCTAACCCGTTCGGTATGGCACTGCAGCCTCGGCGTTGCGCCGTTGGTACGCCGTCGGGGCGATAAAAAAGGGGATACCGATGTGCATCAGAGCGCCCTTGGTCGTCTGTTGCAAAAAGGTGAGCCAATGGATGCCGTGGGACTGCGTGGCGCGATTGACGCGCTGGGTTGCGACGATATTGCCTGCCTGACGCCAGGTCAACCTGACGGTGAGCGCTGGCAGGTTGCGCAGCCGGTCAGCGCCACATTGAGTGCGAGAACACTGCAACGCACCCCCGGCGATGGCTGGCGCGTGACCAGTTATTCCGGACTGCAACAGCGCGGACATGGAATCGCGCAGGATCTGATCCCGCGCCTGGATGTTGATGCCACAGGCGTTGGCGAGGTCATTGCGGAGTCAGGACTCACCCCGCATCAATTTCCGCGCGGCGCCTCGCCGGGCACGTTTTTGCATAGCCTGTTTGAGGACCTTGATTTTACCCAACCGGTAGATCCTCGTTGGGTCGAGGAAAAACTGGCCTTGGGCGGTTATGACGCGCATTGGACGCCGGTTTTGACCGCATGGCTGGACGCCATTTTGCAGGCGCCTCTTAACGAGACGGGCGTCAGTTTGAGCCAACTTTCCGCCCGTGAAAAACAGGTGGAGATGGAGTTTTATCTGCCGATTTCGCAGCCGCTGATGGCCAGCCGACTTGATGCGTTGATCCGTAAATACGATCCGCTCTCAGCGGGCTGCTCTGCGTTGGATTTTATGCAGGTACGCGGCATGCTAAAAGGGTTTATTGACCTGGTGTTTCGTCATCAGGGGCGTTATTACCTGCTTGATTACAAATCTAACTGGCT
Source organism: Citrobacter sp. C5_2 (assembly GCF_014596845.2). Classification (NCBI taxonomy): domain Bacteria; kingdom Pseudomonadati; phylum Pseudomonadota; class Gammaproteobacteria; order Enterobacterales; family Enterobacteriaceae; genus Citrobacter; species Citrobacter sp. C5_2. The sequence continues at coordinate 1,019,655 of NZ_CP115032.1, forward strand.
GGGTGAAGACAGCGCAGCCTACACGCAGCAGGCGATGGCCTCAGCCATGCAGGCGCATCGCTACGACCTGCAATATCAACTTTATACCCTGGCGCTGCATCGCTACTTACGCCATCGCATTGCTGATTATGACTATGAACGCCATTTTGGCGGCGTTATCTATCTTTTCCTGCGCGGCGTTGATGGCGAGGATCCGCAGCAGGGAATTTACGCCACCCGACCAGACGGAGAATTGATCGCTTTGATGGATGAGATGTTTGCCGGTGCGGAGCTGGAGGAGATGTCATGACAATCCAGAAACGATTACTGGAAGCCGTTGAGCAAAAACAGCTCCGGCCTCTGGATGCCCAGTTTGCGCTGGCAGTGGCCGGAAATGGTAATCCTGCGGTTGCGCTGGCTGCGGCATTGCTCAGCCGCGAAGCGGGAGAAGGGCACGTCTGCTTACCGCTTTCGCGATTATCCTTACGCGAAGATGCTCATCCTTTGTTAAGCGCCTGGCTTGCTGAGATGGGCGAGCCTGAAGACTGGGTGGAATGTTTGCTGGCCTCCGGGGCAGTAAGCCGTGGCGAGCAACCGACCCCGCTGGTGCTGTACGGCGATCGCCTGTATCTGAACCGCATGTGGCATAACGAACGCGCGGTGGCGCGTTTTTTCAGTGAAGTTAACCACGCCATTGAGGTGGATGAACAACGGCTGACTGACACGCTGGAGGCGCTGTTTCCATCATCGGAAGGCGTTAACTGGCAAAAGGTGGCCGCTGCTGTGGCGCTGACCCGCCGTATATCAGTGATCTCCGGCGGGCCGGGCACCGGAAAAACGACAACGGTCGCGAGACTTCTGGCGGCGTTGATCCAGATGGCGGACGGTGAACGCTGCCGTATTCGTCTGGCGGCGCCAACGGGAAAAGCGGCTGCGCGTCTGACCGCCTCGCTGGGGGCGGCGTTGCGAGAACTGCCGCTTACCGATGAGCAAAAGAAACGCATTCCCGATGATGCCAGTACGCTGCATCGGTTATTAGGCGCTCAGCCTGGCAGCCAGCGCCTGCGTCATCATGCGGGGAACCCGCTGCATGTGGATGTACTGGTGGTGGATGAAGCTTCGATGATTGATTTGCCGATGATGTCGCGCCTTATCGATGCCCTGCCGCCGCACGGGCGGGTGATTTTTCTCGGCGATCGTGACCAGCTCGCCTCCGTCGAGGCGGGGGCGGTGCTCGGGGATATCTGTGCTTTTGTCAGCGAAGGATTTACCCCGGAACGCGCCCGGCAGCTTAGTCGCCTGACCGGTAGCGCTATTCCGGCGGGAACGGGTACTCAGGCGGCGGCGTTGCGTGACAGCTTGTGTCTGCTGCAAAAAAGCTATCGTTTCGGCAGTGATTCCGGGATCGGTCAATTGGCTGCTGCGATTAATCGCGGTGACAAAGCTGCGGTAAAAACGGTTTTCCAGCAGGGATTCAGCGATATCGAAAAACGCACGTTACGCAGCAGTGAAGATTACGCCGCGATGCTGGATGAGGCGCTGGCAGGTTATGGGCACTACCTGGATTTACTGCATGAGGGCGCCGCGCCGGATGCCATCATTCAGGCCTTCAATGAGTATCAGCTGCTGTGCGCTTTGCGGGAAGGGCCGTTTGGCGTAGGCGGTTTGAATGAGCGCATTGAGCAGGTGATGGCGCAAAAACGTAAAATTCACCGTTCGACGCACAGTCGTTGGTATGAGGGAAGACCGGTGATGATTTCGCGCAATGACAGTTCGCTGGGGTTATTTAACGGTGATATTGGCATTGCCCTCGATCGCGGACAAGGGCTGAGGGTGTGGTTTGCGTTGCCGGACGGTTCGATTAAGTCGGTGCAACCCAGCCGCTTGCCTGAGCATGAAACCACCTGGGCGATGACGGTGCACAAATCGCAGGGCTCTGAGTTTGACCATGCGGCGTTGATTTTACCCAGCCAGCATTCCCCCGTGGTTACCCGCGAGCTGGTCTATACCGCCGTAACCCGCGCGCGCCGCCGCCTTTCGCTGTATGCCGATGAACGAATATTGGGCGGGGCAATTGTTATGCGTACCGAACGCCGCAGCGGGCTATCAGTATTATTTAATGACGGCATGATGTAGCTGCCGGCCGGATGAGGCTGTTATGCCGCATCCGGCAACCACGCCTAGGCCAAATCAGCCATCAGCACTTTTGATCGCCGCTGATAGTTGTACATCTCTTTCTTGCTTTCCGGCAGCAGGTCGATATCCACCGGCGTGAAGCCGCGCTCCTGGAACCAGTGGATGCTGCGGGTGGTCAGTACGAACAGCTTACTCAGCCCCATTTGCCGGGCCTGCGCGGCGATCCGCTCCAGCAATACTTCCCCACGTGACGAACTACGGTAATCCGGGTGTACCGCCACGCAGGCCATTTCGCCAATCCTCTCTTCCGGGAAAGGATACAGTGCGGCGCAGGCGATGGTCAGGTTATCGCGCTGAATAATGGTGAATTTGTCGATCTCCATTTCCAGTTGCTCGCGGGAGCGGCGGACCAGAATGCCTTGTTGTTCCAGCGGACGGATCAGCTCCAGAATGCCGCCGATATCGTTAATGGTGGCGCGGCGAATTTGCTCCGCGCTTTCCATCACGATTTGCGTACCGATGCCATCGCGGGAGAACAGTTCCTGCAGCAACGCGCCATCTTCCTGATAGCTGATCAGGTGGCAGCGGCGTACGCCACTGCGACAGGCTTTCACCGCACCACGCAGGAAGCGCACCGTACCTGAGCTGTAGTCACCTTTCTCTTCCTGTGACTCGACGCGCGCCTGGGCTTCGTTAGGGAACAATTCGGAAATAATATCGCCATCATCGTTGGTGACCCCCTGGGAGGAGCAAAAGCCAATCATTTTCTCCGCCTTCAGTTTGATAGCCAACTGCGTGGCGACCTCTTCTGACGTCAGATTAAAGCTCTCACCGGTAACGGAAACGGCGACTGGCCCCATCAGGACTATCGCGCCACTGTCCAGTTGACGGTGAATGGCCTCTTCATCAATACGACGAATACGCCCGCTATGGCAGTAGTCCACGCCGTCATCAACGCCCAGCGGCTGGGAGATAATAAAATTACCGCTGACCACATTGATATGCGCACCCTGCAATGGCGTATTATTCAGGCTCATCGACAGGCGGGCGGTAATATCAAGCTGGAGCAACCCAGCAGCCTGTTTGACCAGCTCCAGGGTTTTAGCGTCGGTGACGCGCGTATTCTTGTGGTACACCGGCTCATAATGATGCGCCGCAAGATTGGCATCAATCTGCGGTCGTGCGCCATAGACCACGACAAGGCGGATGCCGAGGCTATGAAGAAGCCCAATGTCATTGACGATACTGGAAAAGTTTTCATGCTCGATGGCTTCGCCGCCCAGCATAATGACAAACGTTTTTCCCCGATGGGTATTGATATAGGGAACAGAATGGCGGAATCCCTGTACCAGTTCGGTTCTACGCTCCTTCACCACGGCACACCCTCATTGCATGATTATTCGTAATTTGTGTATTTTTATTCTGTTTTGGTGCTGTGCGCAAGCGTAATTTTTACTCATGCCGAAGATTTTTTTCAGTAATGCCGTGAATATAAAAAGAATGTTTACCCTTTTATAGATGACAGATTATGCGTCATTCGTTAAAGTTTCCGGTCAATTCGGACGTTTTACGTATTACTTCAATAAAGATTTCTTTTGCTCGGGAGAAGCATGTCGGGATCCAATTCAGCAATCAGTCGCCGTCGTTTACTGCAAGGTGCGGGTGCTATGTGGCTTTTGAGCGTCAGTCAGGTTGGTCTGGCTGCCGTGAGTCAGGTCGTTGCCGTTCGTATCTGGCCTGCGTCCAGTTATACCCGCGTCACGGTGGAATCCAACCGTTTGCTGAAATACAAACAGTTTGCCCTGAGTAATCCTGAGCGTGTGGTTGTCGATATTGAAGGCGTTAATTTGAACTCGGTGCTTAAGGGCATCGGCGCGCAGATTCGTCCTGACGATCCCTATATTAAGTCGGCGAGAGTCGGGCAATTTGACCCGCAGACCGTGCGGATGGTGTTCGAGCTGAAACAGAATGTGAAGCCGCAACTCTTTGCCCTGGCCCCCGTCGCCGGTTTTAAAGAGCGTCTGGTCATGGATCTTTATCCTGCCAATGCGCAGGATGTTCAGGATCCGCTGCTGGCGCTGCTTGAAGATTACAACAAGGGCGATCTGGATAAACAGGTGCCGCCTGCGCAAAGTGGTCCGCAGCCGGGTAAAGCGGGGCGCGATCGTCCGATTGTCATTATGCTGGATCCCGGGCACGGTGGAGAAGACTCCGGTGCGGTGGGGAAATACAAGACGCGTGAAAAAGATGTGGTACTGCAAATTTCCCGTCGCCTGCGAGCCCTTATTGAAAAAGAGGGCAACATGAAGGTCTTTATGACGCGTAATGAAGATATATTCATTCCGCTAAAAGTGCGTGTGGCGAAAGCGCAGAAACAGCGTGCAGACCTGTTTGTCTCTATTCACGCCGATGCCTTTACCAGCCGGCAACCCAGCGGCTCATCGGTGTTTGCGCTCTCGACGAAAGGGGCGACCAGTACCGCGGCAAAATATCTGGCCCAAACCCAGAACGCTTCGGATCTCATCGGTGGCGTCAGCAAAAGCGGTGACCGTTATGTCGACCACACCATGTTCGATATGGTGCAATCGCTGACCATCGCCGACAGCCTGAAGTTTGGTAAAGCGGTGCTGAATAAGCTTGGTAAAATCAACAACCTGCATAAGAATCAGGTTGAGCAAGCTGGGTTCGCGGTGCTGAAAGCGCCGGATATTCCTTCCATCCTCGTGGAAACGGCATTTATCAGTAACGTCGAAGAAGAGCGTAAGCTGAAGACGGCGACCTTCCAGCAGGAAGTGGCGGAGTCGATTCTGGCAGGGATTAAAGCTTACTTTGCCGATGGTGCGACGCTGGCGAGAAGGGGATAACAAAAAAGCGCTGAAAAGCGCTTTTTTTTACGAACGACAGATACAAAAAAACACCCGTTAAGGTGCTTAATGTGTTGGTTGCGGGGGCCGGATTTGAACCGACGACCTTCGGGTTATGAGCCCGACGAGCTACCAGGCTGCTCCACCCCGCGTCCGTCTTTTTGCTTCGTATTTCAAACCACATCTGCGTTGGCTTTCCTCGTTCACCTCAGTCACTTACTGGTGTAAGCTCTAAAGGATTCACTGCGTCGCCGCCTTGCTGTGATTCGAACTACTTTGCAAAAATATTGCAGCAAATATGATTGGTTGCGGGGGCCGGATTTGAACCGACGACCTTCGGGTTATGAGCCCGACGAGCTACCAGGCTGCTCCACCCCGCGTCCGTCATTACTCTTCCATCGAGTAACGTTACTGCTTCTGATTTTAATTGGTTGCGGGGGCCAGATTTGAACTGACGACCTTCGGGTTATGAGCCCGACGAGCTACCAGGCTGCTCCACCCCGCGTCCGTGGATGCGCACTATACTCTGCTCGCATTTTCATGCAACCCTTTTTTCACCTTGATCACGTTTTAAGGGTGAAAATGAACAAAAACAACGTATTCTGGATTATTTTTTGCGCAAAATTTGCGTTCGGGTATGCATACGCATTTCATTAGGTACGGGGGTTTGTTATCTTCGTCTCGCATTCAGGCAACATAAGACGAGAACAATGAAAGGACGTTGGGCAAAATATCTTCTGGCGGGAGCAGTCGTTGCGATGCTCGCCGCGTGTTCCTCAAAACCCACCGATCGTGGGCAGCAGTATAAAGACGGGAAATTTACCCAGCCTTTCTCACTGGTGAACCAGCCTGATGCGGTTGGCGCGCCAATCAATGCCGGTGATTTCGCCGAGCAGGTTAATCAAATTCGCAGCGCTTCGCCGCGTTTGTACGGTAACCAGAGCAACGTCTACAACGCTATCCAGCAATGGTTACGTGCGGGCGGTGATACGCGCAGCATGCGTCAGTTTGGTATTGACGCGTGGCAAATGGAAGGGGCGGACAACTACGGTAACGTCCAGTTTACGGGTTATTACACGCCGGTTATTCAGGCGCGCCACACGCGTCAGGGCGAGTTCCAGTATCCTATTTATCGCATGCCGCCAAAACGCGGACGTTTACCCTCTCGTGCCGAGATCTACGCAGGCGCGCTAAGCGATAATTATATTCTGGCGTACAGCAACTCCCTGATGGACAACTTTATTATGGATGTTCAGGGCAGTGGCTATATCGATTTTGGCGACGGCAGCCCGCTAAACTTCTTTAGCTATGCCGGGAAAAACAGCCATGCCTATCGCAGTATCGGTAAGGTGTTGATTGATCGTGGCGAAGTGAAAAAAGAAGATATGTCGATGCAGGCCATTCGCCACTGGGGAGAGACGCACAGCGAGGCCGAAGTGCGTGAGCTGCTGGAGCAGAATCCATCGTTTGTCTTCTTTAAGCCGCAATCTTTTGCGCCGGTGAAAGGGGCCAGCGCGGTACCGCTGATTGGCCGCGCATCGGTGGCTTCTGACCGCAGTATCATTCCTGCGGGCACCACGTTACTGGCGGAAGTCCCCTTGCTGGACAATAACGGTAAGTTCACCGGTCAGTACGAACTGCGCCTGATGGTGGCGCTGGATGTGGGCGGTGCGATTAAAGGCCAGCACTTTGATATCTATCAGGGCATTGGCGCTGACGCTGGACATCGTGCCGGGTGGTATAATCACTACGGTCGCGTATGGGTGCTGAAAACAGCGGCCAACGCGGGTAACGTATTTCGCGGTTAATTGCCGGATGGCGCTTCGCTTATCCGGCCTATATTACTGAGTAGGCCTGATAAGGCGTAGCCGCCATCAGGCAGTGATGCAGTCATCAAGGGCGGTATTTGTCCGCTCTTTTTGTTTTCTATATTTGAGGTTCTATGTCTGTGGTTATCAGTGACGCCTGGCGTCAGCGTTTTGGCGGCACGGCGCGGCTGTATGGCGAAAATGCGCTGCAGTTATTTGCCGGCGCGCATGTTTGCGTGGTCGGGATTGGCGGTGTGGGATCGTGGGCGGCGGAAGCGCTGGCGCGTACCGGCATTGGCGCGATTACGCTCATCGATATGGATGATGTTTGCGTCACCAATACTAACCGTCAGATCCATGCGCTGCGCGATAACGTTGGTTTAGCAAAAGCTGAGGTGATGGCGGAACGTATCCGCCAGATTAACCCGGAGTGCCGGGTGAACGTGGTCGATGATTTTGTTACGCCAGATAACGTTGCGGAGTATATGAATGCGGGTTATTCGTATGTCATCGATGCGATTGACAGCGTGCGCCCGAAAGCGGCGCTCATTGCGTACTGTCGGCGTAATAAGATTCCGCTGGTAACCACCGGCGGTGCGGGCGGCCAGATCGATCCGACGCAGATTCAGGTGGTTGATCTGGCAAAAACCATTCAGGATCCGCTGGCGGCCAAGCTGCGTGAGCGGCTGAAGAGTGATTTTGGCGTGGTGAAAAACAGTAAAGGCAAGCTGGGCGTGGACTGCGTGTTCTCGACCGAGGCGCTGGTTTACCCGCAGGCAGATGGCTCGGTGTGTGCCATGAAGGCGACGGCAGAAGGGCCAAAACGTATGGATTGCGCCTCAGGGTTTGGCGCCGCCACCATGGTGACGGCTACCTTTGGCTTTGTAGCCGTTTCCCATGCGCTGAAGAAGATGATGGCGAAAGCGGCGCGCCAGAGTTGATTGTGTCGGATAGCGTTATGCTTATCCGACCTACAGTTCGTGCGGTGTTATAGGCCGGATAAGACGCATCAGCCGTCGTCATCCGGCTTGCCGGGCAGCCTCAAGAATCGCCTCGTTCAACGCATGCAGGCCCTGGCTTCGCGAGGCGCTGAGTTGCGCGCTTAACCCTAACTCGTCAAATAGCGCCATGGGTGAATGCGCCCGTAACTCGGCTGCGGTTTTACCTTCAATGGCGGTGAGCAATACCGCCAACAGCCCGCGCACAATGCGGCCTTCGCTGTCGCCGAAGAAATGCAGGGTGCCATTCTCGTGCAGGGTATATCCCAGCCAGACGCGGTTTTCACATCCCGCTATCTCTTTTGCCTGCGCCCTTAGCGCTTCCGGCAGCGCCGGAAGCTGCTTACCCAGCAGAATTAGCTGACGATATTTATCCTCCCACTGGCTGAGCGGGGCAAACGTAGTACGCAATGTCTCTTCCGTTACGGTTGTGCCAAACGGGTGTCCGGCGAATAAAGGGCTTGTCATTAATCCACCAATATTTCCAGCGCGCGGTCAACGGCTGCGACCAACGCATCCACATCACTTTGCGTATTATAGGGCGCAAAAGAGGCGCGTAGGGTCCCGGATACGCCCAGCTCCGCCAGCAGTGGTTGTGCGCAGTGTTGCCCTGCGCGCAGCGCAATGCCATATTCGGCCAGCAGCGTCACCATATCACTGTGATGAACGCCAGCGAAATCAAAGGCTAACAGACTGGAGTCCTGACAACGGAAGGAACGAAAACCGGGACGTTTCGCCAGGGCGTCTTCTGCCAGCGTCGCCAGACCCCGGCTCCAGTTTTCGGCCTGCGCAACATCAATATCCGCCAGCCACTCGAGCGCCGCGCTTAGCCCGATGACGCCCGCTACGTTAGGCGTACCGGCTTCCAGCTTCCAGGGGGCTGCCTGGGTGGTGAAACCGTCAAAGCTGACTTCGCTAATCATCTTGCCGCCGCCGAGCCACGGGGACATGGCCTCCAGTAATTCTGGCTTACCATACAGTACGCCAATACCGGTAGGGCCATACAACTTGTGGCCCGAGAAGGCATAGAAATCAATATCTAACTGCTGCACGTCAGCGGGAAAATGCACAATTCCCTGCGCGCCATCAACCATCACCACCATGCCAGCCGCATGGGCGAGCGTAATGGCGCGGGCTAAATCCGGGCAACCGCCGGTGACGTTCGACATCTGCCCCAGCGCCAGAATGCGACTGCGCGGAGTGATGAGCTCAACCAGACGCTCGACGTCCGGTAGCAAATGGGCGTTGAGCGGGAGTTTGACTACCTTAGCGCCCGTTTGCTCTGCCACCATCAGCCACGGAACGAGATTGGCATGATGTTCCGCCACGCTGACGATAATCTCATCGCCCGGCCGTAAGCGCGGACGCGCATAGCTTTGGGCAACCATGTTGACAGCTTCCGTTGTGCCACGGGTCCAGACTATCGTTTTGTCATCCGGGGCGTTGATCAGGCGCGCGGCCTTTTCCCGTGCGGCCTCATAGCGCGCGGTCAGGCGTTGCGCTTCGGCAAACTGGCTGCGATGCACGTTCCCGGCGCTCAGGCTATAAAATTGCTGGGTCGCCTCAATCACGGATTGCGGCTTCAGTGCAGTAGCAGCGCTGTCGAGGTAGACGCCGGCATCGTTGAGTGCGGGAAATTGCGCGCGAAACTGCGCGGGATTAAATGCGTTCATGGTCATCCTCAGTTCAATAAACCGATCGTCGCGCAAAACAGGCGCTGACACAAGGGTTGTGCTAACCATCGGAATACTCTGGATATCCTGGCAAAGTCCTCACAGTGTCTTATGCTAAATAGCGTTAGGCGAGCAATTTTGCCTGTTACGGAGTGTGTTTTTAATAGCATAAATCGCTTTAAGGAGAAGAAGATGAAAAAGACTGCCGCAATTATCTCTGCCTGTATGCTGACTTTTGCCCTGAGCGCCTGTTCTGGATCGAATTACGTGATGCACACCAACGATGGTCGATCAATCGTATCTGATGGCAAGCCACAGACCGACAATGAAACGGGAATGATTTCGTATAAAGACGCTAACGGCAACAAACAGCAGATCAACCGTACCGATGTGAAAGAGATGGTAGAACTGGATAACTAACCGGTCGCCATCGACAGAAAGTCGGACAAAAAAAAGCACCGCAATTTGGCGGTGCTACATTAATCACTATGGACAGACAGGGTAAATGTACAGGAAGTGAAAAAGGGTAGCTTTGCTACCATGGTCTGAATCGCAGACCAATTGCAAACACAACAACACAACATCACAACCGTAAGCCAAAAGCCCACCAGAACACGCATTCCGATAAAACTTTTCGTTCCGGCTTCAGGAAGTGCCGCCACTATAGGTATTTGCTGGTAGAACCTCAACGGACAATTTATAATGGCTCAGATAAAAAAAACTAATAGGTTACATCCTGTTAGATAATTGTTAAATTCATTTAACATCAAAGCCTAAAAGTCATGTCAAAACGATTACCACCCCTAAATGCATTGCGTGTTTTTGATGCCGCAGCGCGCCATTTGAGCTTTACCCGCGCAGCGGAAGAGCTTTTTGTGACGCAGGCCGCAGTAAGTCATCAAATCAAGTCACTTGAGGATTTCCTGGGGCTGAAGCTGTTTCGTCGACGCAATCGATCTCTGCTGTTAACAGAAGAGGGTCAAAGCTATTTCCTCGACATCAAAGAGATTTTTTCGCAATTAACTGACGCGACGCGTAAACTTCAGGCACGCAGTGCAAAAGGTGCGCTTACCGTTAGTTTATTGCCCAGTTTCGCGATCCAATGGCTGGTGCCCAGACTCTCTAGCTTTAACTCAGCTTATCCGGGAATCGATGTCAGGATCCAGGCGGTGGACCGTCAGGAAGACAAACTGGCTGACGATGTTGATGTGGCGATTTTCTACGGACGCGGCAACTGGCCGGGTCTGCGTGTTGAAAAATTGTACGCAGAATATTTATTGCCGGTCTGCTCGCCGCTGTTACTTACTGGTGATAAGCCCCTGAAGACGCCGGATGACCTGGCAAAACATACATTGTTGCACGATGCGTCGCGGCGTGACTGGCAAGCCTATACGCGCCAGCTTGGCCTGAATCATATCAACGTACAGCAGGGACCTATCTTCAGCCATAGCGCCATGGTGCTACAGGCTGCTATCCATGGACAGGGGATTGCGCTGGCGAATAACGTTATGGCGCAGTCCGAAATTGAAGCCGGACGTCTGGTCTGTCCGTTTAACGATGTTCTGGTCAGCAAAAACGCGTTTTATCTGGTTTGTCATGACAGTCAGGCAGAACTGGGTAAAATAGCCGCCTTCCGTCAGTGGATACTGGCGAAAGCGGCCTCGGAACAAGAAAAATTCCGCTTTCGTTATGAACAATAAATTACGTAGGGTATTAACATGACCAGCCGTTTTATGCTGATTTTTGCCGCCGTAAGTGGTTTTATCTTTGTGGCGTTGGGCGCCTTTGGGGCACATGTTCTGAGTAAAACCCTGGGTGTCGTAGAAATGGGTTGGATCCAGACTGGCCTTGAGTATCAGGCGTTTCATACGCTGGCTATCTTCGGCCTGGCCGTCGCCATGCAGCGACGCATTAGCATTTGGTTTTACTGGAGTAGCGTGTTTCTGGCATTAGGAACGGTGCTGTTTAGCGGCAGCCTGTATTGCCTCGCGCTCTCCCATTTACGCCTGTGGGCGTTTGTTACCCCCGTCGGTGGTTTCAGCTTCCTTGTGGGCTGGGCGCTGATGTTAGTGGGCGCTATTCGATTGAAACGTAAGGGCGTTAGCCATGAATAAGGTTGTATTGTTGTGTCGCCCGGGTTTTGAAAAAGAGTGCGCCGCAGAAATTACGGATAAAGCAGGACGTCGGGAAATCTTCGGTTTCGCCCGTGTAAAAGACAATGCGGGCTATGTGATTTTCGAATGCTATCAGCAGGACGATGCCGAAAAGTTAGTGAAAGAGCTGCCGTTTAGCTCGTTGATTTTTGCCCGTCAAATGTTTGTGGTGGGCGAACTGCTGCAATATTTACCGCCGGAAGACCGTATTACGCCAATTGTCGGCATGTTGCAGGGCGTGGTGGAAAAAGGCGGCGATCTGCGAGTCGAAGTCGCCGACACCAATGAAAGCAAAGAGCTGGTTAAGTTCTGCCGTAAATTTACCGTACCGCTGCGCGCGGCGCTGCGCGAAGCGGGCGTACTGGCAAAATATGAAACGCCGAAACGTCCGGTGGTTCATGTTTTCTTTATCGCCCCTGGCTGTTGTTATACCGGTTATTCCTGGCCTGACAATAACTCCCCGTTCTACATGGGTATTCCGCGCCTGAAGTTCCCGGCCGATGCGCCGAGCCGCTCAACGCTGAAGCTGGAAGAGGCGCTGCATGTGTTCATTCCAGAAGATGAGTGGGACGAGCGTCTGGCCAATGGCATGTATGCCGTGGATTTAGGCGCGTGTCCGGGCGGTTGGACCTATCAACTGGTTAAACGCAACATGTGGGTTTATTCCGTGGATAATGGTCCGATGGCGCAAAGCCTGATGGATACAGGGCAGGTCACCTGGCTGCGCGAAGACGGATTTAAGTATCGCCCGAATCGTAACAACATTTCATGGATGGTGTGCGACATGGTGGAGAAGCCGGCGAAGGTTGCCGCGCTGATGGCGCAGTGGCTGGTCAACGGCTGGTGTCGCGAGACGATCTTCAACCTCAAGCTGCCGATGAAAAAACGTTATGAAGAGGTATCGCAGAATCTGGCTTATATCCAGGCACAGCTTGATGAGCATGGCGTCAATGCCCAGATGCAGGCGCGTCAGTTGTATCATGATCGGGAAGAAGTGACCGTACACGTGCGTCGTCTGTGGGCGGCCGTCGGCGGTCGCCGGGACGAGCGATAACGCTAAACATAGACCGGATGGCGGCGTAAACGTCTTATCCGGTCTATGTTGTTTCAATCAGCTGCGTATCTGACACGATATGCGTCACACCATCCAGACACCCAATCCGGACCTCCCCGGAACGATTAAACTTACTTTTATCGATCAGCAATAAAGATTGCGATGCGCGCTTAAGCAGAATGGATTTGAAGTCTGCGTTGGTGGCATTGGAGTCCCAGAGCGTGCCGTCGCTGTCGATCCCTTCGCAGGAAAAAATAAACAGATCGATATCGAGGGATTTTAGCTGCGAGATGAGCGCGGGATTAACATAACAGCCGTATTTACGTTCAAGGCGGCCGCCAGAGCTGATGAGCTGAATGTGTTCGCGTTTTGTCAATTCCTGGCAAATGGGTTGGCTGTTAGTAAAAACCTGAATGTCGATGTCCGGTAGCTGACGCGCCAGATACCAGCAGGTTGAGCTGGCGTCTAAGGCGATCACCATTCCTTCTTCAATCCATGCCAGCGCTTCCCGCGCAATATCCGCTTTGTGCGCATAGTGGCTTTTGAGTCGAATATGAAACGGGTCGCCACTGTCCTGATTTTTCCGGTGAATGGCCTTGGCCCGTCCGTGATTGCGTAGCACTTTGCCCTGGGTTTGTAATTCACTGAGATCGCGGCGGATGGTCTCTTTGCTGACGTTAAGCTGCAATGACAGGGCTTCGGTTGTCAGGCTTTTGTGGTGGGTAAGCAGATCTACGATGGCCTGCTGGCGCGCCGCTTTCATGTTCTGATCCTCATTTTATGCAGCATGCCCGTACCAGACGGGCATGCTGACCAGAGATTATGGCGTTACCCCTTTTTTTAAAAGAATATTCCCGTACTTTGCCCGTTCTCCTGTGATAACGATCGCAAACGCCTTTTGCGCGCGTTCGTAAAAGGCATAACGGTCAATACGCGTGATGTCTGGGCAGGGGGTCTGTAAGGAAAGCGCCTGGCGATAGCGAGCCTCGACGTCAGGATCGAGAGCGTCGCCTTCTACTGCCGCCATCATCACCAGCGGCGGGGCGTAGCTGTCCAGTTCAAAAAGCGGAATAATCGCCTGCAGCAGATCGCTGACCAGCAGACCGTCGGCGCGAATCACCTGCGGTCCCATGCTGTGAGCCGGAAAATGGGCATCGGAAAAGATAATCTCATCGCCGTGACCCATTTCAGCCAGCACTTTCAGCAGATCGGGAGAAATTAAGGGTGATATCGTTTTGAGCATGTTACTCGACTCCTGTCAGTTCAGATTCGGTTTGCGGATAGAAGTAACGGTACTGGTAGCTCACCTGGGCACGAGCCTGTTCCGGGGTGGTAAATTCACCCATACCTGACCAGGCAAACATTGCGGCGCCTGCCACGGTGGTTTCGGCGTCATCCAGCACTTTGACAGGGATCCCGAGAACGTTAGCTTTAATCTGGTTCCACAATGCGTTACGGCTGCCCCCGCCAACCAATAACAATTCAGAGGCCTGGAAATGACCGATTTTTTCCAGCGTGTGCAAATTCTGCTGCAACTGTTCTGTCAGTCCTTCCAGCGCGGCGCGATAAAAATGCCCGCGGGTGGTATTGAGCGTAACCCCTTGCCAGCCCGCATTCTGAGAGGCCAGCAGGTTGCAGTGCATCTTGACGCCGTCTGCGCCAGCAGGAATGGACCGGGCTTCGTCAATCAGCGTCTGCCAGGGCGTTTCGGTAGTCCAAAACAGCTTACGCACCCATTCGAGTACGCCGGAGGCCAGCCACTGCATGCCGGGATTGTACAGTCCGGCCTGGCTGTCTAATTCACAAGTGGAACCCGCATAACGGCTGAGCAGAGAGGTGTTCACCTGCGCACTGCGCACCATCAGAATTTCCCATGTACCGGAAGAGAGCACCGGTTCGTCTGGCTGAGCCCCCGCGCCAAACAGCGCAAACTGCGTGTCGTGCCCGGCAGATATCACCGGAATACCCACTGGAAGCCCGAGCAGGATGGCGGCCTCGTGTTGCAGTGCCCCAATCTGTTCGCCCGCTTCCACCAGACGTGGAAACAGCCGGCGCGGTATGCCGGTTGCCTGCAAAATGTCATCACTGAAATCGCGCTGCTGGATGTTCAGCATCTGGCTGGTGCCCGCCATAGTGATATCTGTGGTGAACTCGCCGGTTAAACGGTGGTTGATAAGCGATGAAATAAACAGCCAGGCGTGTGCCTGTTCGAGCAGTTGTGGGTGGTTTTCTTTCAGCCACACCAGTTTATACAGGGTATTGAAGCTGAACGCGCCGACGCCGGAGATTTCCTGCAGTTGCTGGGGCGACATGTAGCGATGGATATTTTCCATCACTGCTGCGGTGCGCGGGCATTTCCAACTGATTACCGGATATAACTGTTTGCCGTGTTGATCGACCAGCGTACCGTCTACGCCGAAGGTGGTGACGGCGATCCCACAGATACGACAATTGGCCAGTTGCGTGGAGAGCCGCTGACAGCAGTCGGCGAAGCGTTGCAAAATGGCCTCCAGCGACCACTGATGCCAGGCCCCGTTTTCTGCGGCAATATCACTGGCGTTGGGCGTTGAGGCGCGGGCGATAATTTTTCCCTGTCGGTCAACGGCAATGGCCCGCACGTTGGTCGCGCCACAATCGAGTACCAGGATAACGTCTTGTTTCATAACAACTCCTGAAACGCTACCGGATGGCGCTGCGCTTATCCGGCCTAAGGTTCACTCGTCTGTAGGCCCGGTAAGCTTGCGCCACCGGGCTAAGCCACATTAACGTTTATACAGCGGGCCGTAGTTTTGGCAGGCACGATAATCCTGGCCTTCGCTATCCATACCGTGGGCTGCCCAGGCTGAAGGACGATAGATTTTTTCGTCTTCCACGTTGTGCATGCAAACCGGAATACGCAGCATGGCGGCAAGTGTAATAAAATCCGCGCCGACGTGACCAATCGTCAGCACACCGTGGTTTGCGCCCCAGTTAGCCATGACGGAATAGACATCGCTGAATGGACCTTTACCGGTTAAGCGCGGGGCAAACCAGGTGGTCGGCCAGGTCGAGTTGGTACGCGCATCAAGCTGAGCATGCACCTCTTTTGGTAACTCCACGCTCCAGCCTTCGGCGATTTGCAGCACCGGCCCTAACCCTTTGATAATATTGATGCGGGTCATGGTGAATGGCACGCCGCCCTCGGTCAGGAAGCGAGAGGAGTAACCGCCGCCGCGGAAGTATTCGTGAATAGCCGGACACCATTCGGTCGCCGCCAGACAATCATCAGCCTCTTTCTGCGAGATTTCCCAGTGCGGCTTCATGGTTGGTTTCCCTTCGCCATCGCGCTGCTTGCAGGAACCATCCAGGGCTGCCGATCCAGAGTTGATCAGGTGAATAATGCCGTGCTCAGCCAGCCCGGTCAGCGGTTTACCCGTGACACGCTCCACCGCCTCTGGCGACCAGTAGGTGCGCACATCAGCAAAAACCTGTGCTGTACCAGTGAGTTGATGACCAAACAGCATCGCTACGCCGTTGAGACTGTCGTTTTCAGTCGCGACAACAAACGGTTCACGCACACCATTCCAGTCGAAGGAGCTGTTCAGCAGTGCTTCGGCAGTGTCGCCGTTTGGATATTGATCCGTCCAGTGACGCTGGCCCTGGAAGCCCGCGGCAATCGCGTTGTAACCCAGCGATTCTTCAACACGACCTTTGTCTGCCAGTTTCTGATTGCCTTGCATCATGTCGCGGATGCACATCGCCATCAGCAGGCTTTCTTTCAGTACCGCGCGGCTCTGCTCTTCGTTACGCTTATACTGTTGGGCGTTCTGATCTTCGCCGTAGCGGAAATGCTTGTCTGCCCACGCCAGTGCGATATCCAGTTCAGCTTCGTCATAAATTTTCTGATCAATTCGACGGCGAAGTTCAGTCATATCAACAGGTTGAACCTTCATTCCCAGCCAGGATTCAAAGAAGTTATGATCGACAATAGAACCGGCGATGCCCATAGAAACGCCGCCTACGGATAAATAGCTTTTACCTTTCATACTGGCAACGGCTAAGCCCGCCCGGGTGAAACGCAGCAGTTTTTCTTCGACATCGGCGGGGATGGTGGTGTCGCCGGCATCCTGTACGTCGTGACCGTAAATGGAGAACGCGGGCAGACCTTTTTGATTATGCGCAGCCAGCGCGGCAGCAAGATAAACGGCGCCAGGGCGTTCTGTGCCGTTAAAGCCCCAGATAGCTTTCGGACGCATCGGATCCATGTCGATGGTTTCGCTGCCGTAACACCAGCAGGGGGTAACGGTAATCGTTACGCCAACATTTTGGCTGCTGAACTTTTCTTCACAGGCTGCGGATTCCGCCAGACCGGCAATACAGGTGTCGGCAATTACACATTCAATTTGTGCGCCACAGGCATGGCGAAGTTTTTCCGTAATAAGCGCGGCGGTGGCTTTCGCCATATTCATGGTTTGCTCTTCAAGCGACTCACGTACCCCCATACGACGACCATCAATAACCGGGCGGATACCAATCTTCGGTAAGCTATTTTTTCTCATTCGAGGTTCCTCATCTCACTTTGTGCCGTGCTGCAAAAGCGGATGTTGGACACCACTGTCGCAGTTGGCTGAATTACCCATTTTTGCTAACTCGAGTTAGCTTAGGTATTGGAGAGTTTTTTACACAACTTTTTTGTTATGGAACTGTGAGAGGCTTCACGAGAAGTGGTTAAAATTCGATCTGCGTCAAATAAACAAATACGCAGATTTTTAATAAAAACCTTTTAAATCATAACAATATAATAAATTGTCTGTTCAGCATCACAGTTTTAAACCAAATGATTTGGCTAATTTGAGTAGCTAAAATAGCTTTAAAAGGCACTTCGCTAACTCGAGTTAGCATGATTGATAAAACGCATATGAACTTGTAAGTAGTATTCGCATTAACGGTGACGATGGCCCTCTGGAATCTTGTTTTCGCCTGATTCACTGACTGCAGTTTCTGTATATTGAGGAAAGCAGCAATGTCTGAAACATTTTTACAGATGAGTCATATTACGAAACGTTTTCCCGGCGTATTAGCGTTGAGTAATGTGGATTTTGCTTTACACAAAGGTGAGGTTCATGCGCTGCTGGGTGAGAATGGCGCAGGAAAATCTACGTTGATGAAGATCTTATCCGGTGTTTATCAGCCTGACGAAGGGGAGATTATTTTTGAGGGGCAGCCGGTTACTTTCGCTAACCCGTTAAGTGCGCAAAGTGCAGGTATCACGATTATTCATCAGGAATTTAACCTATTCCCTGAACTCACCGTTGAAGAAAATATATTTATTGGCAGGGAGTTTTGCAAAAATAATCGCTGGCGTCTGGACGAAAAACAACAGCGGCAGGCTGCGATCGATATTTTGCAAAAGTTAAACCTGAATATCGCCCCAGACACGCTGGTTGCCGATCTGACCGTTGCTCAACAACAAATGGTTGAGATAGCTAAAGCGATATCGGTCAATGCCAAGATTCTTATTATGGATGAACCTACGGCGGCACTGACGGAAACGGAAATCGACAGCTTGTTTCAGGTAACCCGTTTATTGAAAGAACAGGGGACTGGCATTGTTTACATTTCGCACCGACTGGAGGAGCTGGCGCTGATTGCCGATCGCGCTACGGTAATGCGCGATGGGCAGTTTATTGCCACCGTGGATTATGATGCGGTCAAAATTAGCGACCTGATTGCCATGATGGTTGGGCGTGACCTCGGTAATATTTATCCTCGCCGTGAACCTTTGGCTCAACGTAAGCCCGTGTTGGAAGTGAGTGGGCTGACGCGTAATGGTGTATTGAACAATATTGATTTCACGCTTTACCAAGGAGAAATCCTGGGCTTCGCCGGTCTGATGGGCGCAGGGCGTACTGAGCTGGCGCGGGCGATTTTTGGCGCGGATCCCATTAATGGTGGAACCCTTAAGCTGAACGGTAAAGTTACGGTGATTAAAGATATTCCTGATGCTATCCAACAGGGTATCAGCTATTTAACCGAGGACAGGAAAAAAGAGGGACTGGCATTAGGACTGTCCGTTGAGCGCAATATTATGTTGGGCAATTACCCTGAGTATTCCGATCGTTTTGGCAATGTGGACAGCAAACGTTGCCAGAAAACCAGCGAGGAACAGGTTAAAGCCCTACGTATTAAAACACCACATTTAGAGCAAGCCGCCTTGAATTTAAGTGGTGGTAATCAGCAGAAAATTATTATTGCCCGATGGGTGTGTAAAGACACCGATATTCTCATCTTTGATGAACCCACTCGCGGGATTGATGTGGGGGCCAAGCTTGAAATTTATGAATTAATGAATCGGCTGGTGGCAAAAGGGAAATCAATTATCATGATCTCCTCTGAATTACCGGAAGTGCTGGGTATGTGCGATCGCATTTTAGTGATGCGTAATGGGCGTATTACCGGGGAGCTAGCTTCTGATGACGCCACACAAGAAAAAATCATGCAATATGCGACGTTAGAGGACTAACTTATGACTATCTCTGTAACCTCTTCAGACAGCAATAATAAGAAAATAAAAATTAATAAAGAACTTTTAATGCGCCTTGCGCCACTTTTAAGTCTGATTATTTTGGTAATATTTTTTAGTTTTGGTTCGCCGTTTTTCTTTAACACTGAAAACATTATGACAATTGCCCTGCAAACCTCGGTGATTGGCATTATGGCGATTGGCGTTACCTTCGTCATTATCACTTCAGGGATCGACCTTTCTCTCGGTTCAGTCGTGGCATTTTCTGGTGTCGCGGTAGGTATCTGCGCCACGCTGGGATTGCCTCTGCCCGTCTGTATTCTTGCAGGTGTACTGGCTGGAGGATTATGCGGCTATATCAATGGTCTGCTGGTCACCAAAATGACTATCCCGCCTTTTATCGCCACGCTGGGTCTGATGATGTCCGTCAGAGGTATCAATATGGTGATGACCGATGGCCGCGCGATTTACTTCGCTGATTACCCCACCTTCAAAATGCTGGCCCAGGGACGGTTGTTTGATGTGCTGCCCTATCCCGTTTTTTACCTGGTGGTGGTGGCGCTCATCGCCGCGTACATCCTGAAGAAAACGGTGATAGGCCGCTATGTTTACGCGGTGGGCAGTAATGAGGTGGCGGCACATCTTTCCGGGATTAAAGTGCAGCGCGTGAAAATTTTCGTCTACGCCTTTTGTGGTCTGCTGACCGGGATTGCCGGGGTCATTCTGGCCTCACGTTTAAACTCCGGGCAGCCGACGGTCGGTGTGGGTTATGAGCTGGAAGCTATCGCGGCGGTCGTTATTGGCGGTACCAGTCTGATGGGCGGGATTGGCACCATCGGCGGCACCATCATTGGCGCATTTATTATGAGCGTGTTGAAAAATGGTCTGAACCTGATGGGTGTTTCCCAGTTCTGGCAAATGGTGGCCATGGGGATAGTGGTCATTGCTGCGGTTTATCTCGACACATTACGCAAAAAAATTCGTTGATTTACGCTCCCGGAAGTCACGGGACATCATAACCCTGACGTTTAGGGTGACTCACTCAGAACGGAGTAAAACAATGAGAACCAGGAATTTTGTCTATGCGTTATCCCTGCTGGCCTGTATGACATCCAGCGTTTTGGCTAAAGATATGAATCTTCCCGTGGTCAGTAAAGGTTTCCAGCATGAATTCTGGCAAACCGTAAAAATGGGGACGGAAGCGGCAGCAAAAGAGTTGGGTGACAAAACCAGCTACGTGGGGCCGGCGGATGAAACTCAGATTGCCGAGCAGATTCAGTTAGTTGAAAACGCGATGGCGCAAAAACCTAATGGACTATTACTGGCCGCGTTAGATGCCAATGCGCTGGCGCCATTAGTTGAGACCGCAAATTCACGCGGCATTAAAGTTGTGACCTTTGACTCCGGTGTGAATTCTGATATTCCGGTCAGTTTTGTCGCCACGAATAACCGTAAAGCCGGGGCTGAAGCGGCAGACGCGCTGTCAGCAGAAGTGGGCAACAAAGGAAAAGTGGGCATTATTGCGCACGTAGCAGGGACCTCCTCAGCGATTGAGCGTTCAGAAGGGTTTATTGCCCGCATGAAGGAGAAATATCCGGATATCCAGGTGCTACCGGTCCAGTATAGCGATGGTGATCCGCAAAAAGCGATGGATAAAACCATCGATATGATTCAGGCCAACCCGGATATTGCAGGGATTTATGGCACGAATGAAGGCTCAACGCTCGGCGTAGCAAACGCAATTGATAGTCAAAACCTGAAAGGCAAAGTGAAGGTGATTGGTTTTGATAGCACCGAGGCCATTATTGCCTTCCTGAAGTCCGGGGTGATTCAGGGCTTTGTTGTGCAGGACGCCTACCAGATTGGCTATCAGGGTATCAAGACGCTGAATGCGGCGGTATCCGGTCAGTCTGTACCAAAAGAGATTGATATTCCGGTGAAATTCGTTAGTGCGAAGAACATTGATACCCCAGAAATTGACAAGCTGTTACACCCATTCGGTAAAAAATAAGAGCGTTGGGGCGAGGTACTCGCCCCACTATTAGCTAACGTCAGGGAGTTACTATGAGCAGTGGATATTTCCTCGGTGTGGATGTCGGCTCTGCCAGTGTCAGGGCGGGTGTGTTCGATGCCAGCGGCAAACGTCTGGCCTTTGCGACACACCCTATCTCGCAGTTTCGACCCGGCCCCGATCGGGTTGAGCAGTCATCTGCAGAAATCTGGCAGCAGATTTGCGATGCGGTTAAGGGGGCAGTATCGTCATCCGGGATCTGCATTGAGGATATCCGTTCACTGGGATTCGATGCCACTTGTTCATTGGTGGCTCTCGACGAGCAGGGGCAGGGCCTGGCGGTTTCACCAGGCGAACCATCAGACCATAACATCATCATGTGGATGGATCATCGCGCGGTGCAGGAAGCTCAGCATATTAACGCTACGCAGGATCCGGCTCTGCGTTACGTTGGCGGTGAAGTCAGCGTCGAAATGGAGCTTCCCAAGGTGCTGTGGCTAAAAAAACACTTTCCTGCAACCTGGCACAGTGCGCATCGTTTTTACGATTTGGCTGACTATCTTGTCTGTAAAGCCACCGGGAGTGACGTTGCCGGTCTGTGTACGCTGACCTGTAAATGGAACTATCTGGCCCATGAACAACGCTTTAGCCACTCTCTGCTCGACGCCGTAGAATTAACGGATTTAACGGGCAAAATCCCGTCGCATATTCTTCCGCCAGGCGCCGCTGTGGGAACGCTTAGCGCCGATGCGGCCCAGGCGCTGGGGCTGACGACGGCAGTTGTCGTCGCCAGTGGGATGATTGATGCCCATGCAGGCGGTTTGGCGCTTGCTGGCGTTGAGCCTGCGGGAACGTTAGCGTTGATTAGCGGAACGTCAAATTGCCATATGCTGTGCAGCAAACAGGAAATTTATACGCCGGGCGTATGGGGACCGTATTGGTCTGCCATGCTGCCTGGTTACTGGTTGACGGAGGGAGGGCAAAGCGCTGCTGGGGCATTGGTCGACTGGACGCTCCAGGAATCAGGCGCGAGTGCCGAGCTATTTCATAAGGCCGAGGCGCGGGGTTGCCATCCGATCGTTTTAGTCAACGAATGGGTTGCGGAACTTGAGAGGAAGGAGTTTGAACCTGGTCGTTATTTGCATGTGCTGGCCGATCACCATGGCAATCGCTCCCCCCGCGCGCGACCCGATGCACGGGGCAGCGTCTGCGGCTTGACTCTTGAGCGAGGCGAGATGCAGGTGGCTCGCCTGTACCTGGCGACGTTACAGGCGATTGCCTGCGGCACGCGGCACATTATGGAAGTGATGCGTGAAAACGGCCATACCATTTCCCGACTGGCGCTGTGCGGCGGCGCAACGCATAACCCGTTGTGGATGCGGGAATATGCCGATGCTACCGGATGCGATATTCATCTTATGCAGGAAGAAGATGCAGTGACGTTAGGGGCAGCTATCACCGGCGCGGTAGCAAGCGGCGCGTGGGCGAATATTCCATCTGCATGCCAGGCGATGGTTCGCTCCGGCGAGATTATTAAGGCTAATCCGGCACGGCGGGACTTCTATGACCGCAAATACCAGGCTTATCTGATGATGTGGGATCAGCAGCAGGCGATTAACCAGCTTATGCAGTAAGACAAAAGTTTAAAATACTTTTATGATTGGAGATTGACGTTTTTGGATGTGGACTGGGGCATATAAATGGCTAAAACAGTAGAACAGATAGCCAGCGATCTGAATTTATCGGTTACGACCGTACGACTGGTGCTGAACGGGAAAGCAGAGCAATATCGAATCAGTGTCAAAACCCAAACGCGTATTAATGAATATGTTGAGCGCTATGGTTACGTCATAAACCATTCAGCCCGTAGCCTGAAATTGAATAAAACGGATACATTGGGACTGATTGTTCCCAATATTTCCAACGTTTTTTTTGCCACTCTCGCCGAGAAACTTGAGCAACGCTGTCGTCGCTCCGGTTATCAGTTAATGATTAGCTGTACCTATGATGATGTTGATTACGAAAATAAATTGACCAAAGCGTTAATCGCTCGCAATGTTGATGGCCTTTTTATTGTTCCCTCTACATTGGAGAATCAGCAACACCATTTACGCCAGGTCAGAAAACCGATGGTGTTACTGGACCGTGATTTTAAGTATACCGATAACGCATTGGTTGAAAGTCATAATATTTTAGGCGGCGAAAAGTTGACGCAAAGTTTGTTTGATGCCGGAAAGGCTCCAATCTGGTTTTTAGTCGGAGATACCGGATTACCCAGTATTGGCGATCGTCTGCAAGGTTACCTTAATTCTTTGAAGAATAATGGTATTCATCACCGTGATTGGGTGCGAGAAGGTCCTGACAACACTCCTGAAGGTGGCTTTCAACTGATGGATAGATTGATTGGTGAACAGGGCCGGCCACAGGCGTTTATAGCCTCATCATTACCCGTACTGGAGGGTGCTATTAACGCTATTCGCCATCGTTTCGGCACAATTCCACCTGATATTAATATTGGCACATTCGATGAACATCCGATGCTGGGATTCCTCGCCAATAATGTCTGGTCAATGCAGCAGGATGAAAATGTTTGGGCGGAAAAAGCATTCGATATGATGATGAGTGCCATAGACGACCAACCGATTAAAGAAACTGTAAAAGTACCGATGAAACTTATTAAGCGCGTAAGACAACAATAATACGTTGCTATAAATAAATCGGCCAACTGGATCTGAATAAACACATTCAGTGGCTGCCCATATCTGAAACCTGACCCGTCTTACTCTGCGGCTACATTTTTCGCAATTAAAGACGAGGAGAAACTGTACCCGGAGAATTATTATGGAAAGAATGCGTTTGTCACGAGAAATCATTGAAACCTGTCTTGAAATGACCAGCCTTGGATTAAATCAGGGGACGGCGGGAAATGTGAGTGCGCGATATGAGAATGGGATGTTGATCACGCCCAGCGGTATTCCTTATGAAAGACTTACTGAAAACATGATCGTGTATGTAGATAACGACGGAAAATATGATAAAGGTCAGTTACCCTCCAGCGAATGGCGTTTTCACCTGGCGGCTTACCAGACGCGTCCGGACGCCAATGCGGTCGTCCATAACCATGCTGTGCATTGTACGGCCGTTTCGATTCTCAACCGTCCAATTCCGGCAATCCATTACATGATTGCGGCGGCGGGGGGAAACTCTATTCCGTGTGCGCCTTATGCGACGTTTGGTACACGAGAGCTGTCAGAGCATGTGAGCGTCGCCCTGAAAAACCGTAAGGCAACGCTTTTACAGCACCATGGGCTGATTGCTTGTGAAGCGAATCTGGAAAAAGCACTGTGGTTGGCGCATGAAGTGGAAGTTCTGGCGCGCCTTTATCTGAGCACCCTGGCCATTGTTGATCCGGTTCCGGTGTTGGACGATGAGGAGATCGCTATTGTGCTGGAGAAATTCAAATCTTACGGATTACGAATTGAAGAGTAATTTCGCATAGCGAAAAGGAGAAATACGATGGCGAACAGAATGATTCTGAACGAAACGGCATGGTTTGGCCGGGGAGCTGTTGGTGCATTGACCGATGAAGTCATCCGTCGTGGTTATCGCAAGGCGCTGATTGTGACCGACGAAAACCTGGTGCGGTGCGGTGTTGTCGAGAAGGTGACGTCCCGGATGGATGACGCGGGTCTGGCGTGGGACATCTATTCAGGTGTTATACCTAACCCAACCATTGCGGTGGTGCAGGAAGGATTGGCGGTCTTTGAGCAAAGTGGCGCAGATTATCTGATAGCCATTGGCGGAGGCTCCCCGCAGGATACCTGTAAAGCGATTGGCATTATCAACAATAACCCTGAGTTTGCGGATGTACGCAGCCTCGAAGGGTTATCCCCGACGCGCTGCCCGAGCGTGCCGGTTATGGCTATCCCAACCACAGCAGGGACGGCGGCGGAAGTGACCATTAACTACGTGATCACGGATGAAGAAAACCGGCGTAAGTTTGTTTGTGTCGATCCACACGATATTCCGCAGGTGGCGTTTATCGATGCTGACATGATGGACGGCATGCCTGCGGCGTTAAAAGCGGCCACGGGTGTGGATGCCCTGACCCATGCCATTGAAGGATACATCACACGCGCGGCGTGGGCGCTTACCGATGCGCTGCACCTTAAAGCGATTGAAATTATTGCCGGGGCTTTACGCGGATCGGTCGCGGGCGACAGTCAGGCGGGGGAAGCGATGGCGCTGGGCCAGTATGTGGCGGGAATGGGTTTTTCCAACGTTGGTCTGGGATTAGTTCATGGCATGGCGCACCCGCTGGGCGCGTTTTATAACACCCCGCACGGCGTTGCAAATGCCATTTTGCTGCCGCATGTGATGTACTATAACGCCGAATACACCGGGGAGAAATTCCGCGATATCGCCCGGGTGATGGGCGTGAAGGTTGAAGGACTGACGCTGGCAGAAGCACGGAAAGCGGCGGTGGATGCGGTATTTGCCCTTAACCACGATGTTGGGATCCCGCGGCACCTGCGCGATGTTGGCGTACGCAAAGAGGATATTCCTGCGCTGGCGCAGGCTGCATTTGATGATGTCTGTACCGGGGGAAATCCGCGTGAAGCGAGCCTGGGCGATATCGTTGAGCTGTACCATACCGCCTGGTAATCACCCGGCGTTTATCCGGCCTACAGGGTTGTACGATAAGTAGGCCGGATAAGGTGTTTACACCGCCATCCGGCAATAACACTACCGAGCCAGCCGTAGCTGCTGTAAATTCCCGTCGATATGTAAGTCCGTTTGCAGTCGTGCGATATCGCGACACAGAAACGCCATTTCTTTATGCATCTCAAGCTTCTTGCGCCACTTTTCCGGCACCTCATCAAGATGCGCGTAAATCCCTTCCAGCGTTGGAAACTGCGTCAGCAATTGTGTGGCGCTTTTGGGGCCAATACCTGCCACGCCAGGAACCTTTGAACTACCGATCCCGGCCAGCCCCCAGTAATCGGGCAGTTGTTGCGGCAGCACGCCAAATTCTTTCTCAATGAACGGTGCGTCCAGCCAGCGCTTCTGAAAATAGTCGCGAATACGCAGCGTCGGGGAGAGCAACTGACAGTAGCCTTTATCGGTGGAGACGATGGTGGCCTGGTGTCCCGCCTGGCAAACTTTAACCGCCAGCGTAGCGGCTAAATCGTCGGCTTCATTACCGCTGGAGACCCAGCAGCAGACGCCGCGCTGTTCAAAAGCGGCGCGTAAGGCGGGCATTTCCTGATGCAAGTCATCTGGCATCGGTGGACGACCGGCTTTGTAATCAGGCAGTCTTTGGTGACGCCAGCCGCTATTGCGCGCTTCATCATCAAATACCGCCACGGCGTGCGTGGGCTGACTGTGCACAATTAATTGATCGAGCGCGTGCTGGCACGTCTCCACGCAGGGAGATCCCTGTACGGCGTGAATGCGGCGGATAAGATTCAGTGCATCGACAATAAGTAAGTGGACGGCCACGGTGTTCTCCCTAACAAATCAGGCTGTAGGGTAACATTCACGGCGGGGGGAGGCGAATATCTGAAATCAACATTTTGCCGGATGAGGCGTTAGCCGCCATCCGGCAATAGGCAGAGCTTTAATCGCAGGAGACAATCTTCATCGCCAGACCGCCGCGAGAGGTTTCGCGGTATTTGGCATTCATGTCTTTCCCGGTTTCGTACATGGTCTCGATGACTTTATCGAGGCACACGCGCGGTTCGCTGGTACGGCGCAGCGCCATACGCGCGGCGTTAACCGCTTTGACCGAAGCAATGGCATTACGCTCAATGCACGGTACCTGAACCTGGCCGGCAACCGGATCGCAGGTCAGACCCAGGTTGTGTTCCATACCGATTTCCGCCGCGATGCATACCTGCGTTGGACTACCGCCCAGCAGTTCAGCCAGACCGGCCGCTGCCATGGAGCAGGCTACGCCAACCTCTCCCTGACAGCCGACTTCGGCGCCGGAGATAGAGGCGTTCATCTTGTACAGTGAACCGATGGCGCTCGCGACCAGCATGTAGCGTGCCAGCGAGTTAGCGTTCACTTCGCGGATAAACTTGTCGTAGTAAGCCAGCACGGCAGGAACAATCCCGCATGCGCCGTTGGTTGGCGCGGTAACCACACGTCCACCGGCAGCGTTTTCTTCATTCACGGCCAGCGCGAACATGTTGATCCAGTCAACAACAGCCATCGGGTCGGTGGTGGTTTTGTCCTGGCTTACCAGCATACGCCGTAGCGCCGCCGCACGACGCGGAACGCGCAGTTTACCCGGCAATACGCCTTCGGTGGTGATACCACGCTCAATCCCGCTACGCATCACTTCCCAGACGTTGGCAAAGTGCTGTTCCAGCTCTTCTTTGCTGTGCAGCGCCAGTTCGTTTTGCATCATCAGGCCGGAAAGCGACAGGCCGGTTTCCTGGCAATGACGTTGCAAATCCACCGCAGATTTATACGGATACGGTACGTTTACCGGAGCGCTGTTCGGTAAACCAAAGTGTTCTTCATCAACGATGAACCCACCGCCAATGGAATAGTAAGTCTGGCTGTAAACGGCTTTTTCGCCCGCCAGTGCAGTAATACGCATCCCGTTTTCGTGCAGGGACAGATTGTCCGTATGGAAATTCATGCACTTGTCGACCGGGAATTCGACCTCATGTTGACCGTCCGCCAACAGCAAACGCCCATGAGTGTTCACATCCTGGATAAAGGCCGGGATGGCATCAATGTCTACGGTATCCGGCAGATTACCCGCCAGACCCATAATAATTGCGATATCGGTATGGTGGCCTTTCCCCGTCAGGGACAAAGAACCATAAACATCAACCACTACGCGGGTTATGTCAGTGAGGATTCCGCGTGCAATCAGGTCATCCGTGAATTGTTTGCCTGCTTTCATCGGGCCAACAGTATGGGAGCTGGAAGGGCCAATGCCGATTTTGAAAATATCGAATACGCTAATCATGAGGCGTCCATTGTGTATCGAGGTGCGCCGCCCCGGGGAGCGGCGCAGGGGAATTAACTGAACAGAGAGTAGGAAATTGCGGAGATAGCGATCAGGCCCATAATTACAACGAAGACGTTGCTGATATGGCCGCTGTATTTACGCATTGCCGGTACTTTCTGAATGGCATACATCGGCATCAGGAACAGAATCATCGCGATGATTGGGCCGCCCAGGGTCTCAATCATACCGAGGATGCTTGGGTTCAGCGTCGCCACAATCCAGGTGGTTACCAGCATGAACAGCGCAGTGATTTTGTTCAGTTTGTTGATTTCGATGGTTTTGCCTTTGCCGCGCAGAGACTTAATCACCATACCGTTGAAACCTTCACGTGCGCCCAGGTAGTGGCCGAGGAAGGATTTGGTGATAGCGATCATCGCGATGATTGGCGCCATCCAGGCGATAATCGGCGCGTTAAAGTGGTTCGCCAGGTAAGACAGGATAGAGATGTTCTGCTCTTTCGCTGCAGCCAGATCCGCCGGGGTCAGGCTCAGTACGCAGCTGAAAACGAAGAACATAACGGTCAGTACCATCATGATGTGAGCGAATGCCAGGATTTTGGAGCATTTCTTCTCAGCGTCATCACCGTACTCTTCACGCTTCGCCACGGCGAAGGAGGAGATGATCGGAGAGTGGTTGAAGGAGAACACCATTACCGGAATCGCCAGCCACAGAGTCATCCACAGACCGTTGCCGGTAGAAGCCGCAGAGTCAAAAGAGAGTGTTTCCAGCGCCGCGCCGCTCCACTGAGGGATCAGGTACAGAGCCAGCAGCATCAGGGCAGCAACAAATGGGAATACCAGGATGCTCATCGCTTTCACGATCATCTGCTCACCGAAGCGCACGATGGTCATCATGCCGACAATCAGGATCAGAGACAGGATGGCACGCGGCGGCGGAGTAATCGCCAGCTGGTGGGTCAGGAAGCTTTCAACGGTATTGGTGATTGCTACGCTGTAAACCAACAGAATCGGGTAGATTGCGAAGAAGTAGAGCAGGGTAATCAGTTTACCTGCGCCAACGCCAAAGTGTTCTTCTACAACTTCAGTAATGTCTTCACCCGGGTTTTTACCGGACAACACGAAGCGGGTCAGGCCACGGTGTGCAAAGAAGGTCATTGGGAAGGCAAGGATTGCCATGATGATCAGCGGGATCATACCGCCTACACCTGCGTTAATCGGCAGGAACAATACACCCGCGCCAATCGCCGTGCCGTAAAGGCCCAGCATCCACATGGTATCCGTCTTGCGCCATGCGCTGCGGGTCTGGCCCGTAACGATAGTGCTGGTTTGAGTGTTTTCCATCTATTTCTCCTGGAGGAAGCTTAAAAAGTCGGGTTTGGGGTCAATCCAATGAGAAAGAACCCGACTGTAAATCGAAATTCGTTGAGCGATTTTTTATATAATTTTTCGCCGTAATAATTTGCGGGCGGAAAGATACATTTTAGTAATGAATGTATCAGTGATCGCGATCCCAAATGCAATAATCCACCTTTTATGTGGATAAATTTGGACCATTAATCTGTTAAAAAATAGTCAAAGCGAATTTACGGGCGCAGAGGCTAACATTAACGACATATCTCATGAAAGCGAAGGCGCGAAGATACGAGCGTTGCGCTGTAAAAACTGTTGTTTTTAGAGGATTTTGGCGACTAATAATAATTTCCTGAGATAAATAACGGTTGGTTTTTGGAGGTAATCGTTTGCGTGGCGCGTGATTTTTAACGACATATCATTGGTATTTATATAATCGTCTGAGCTATATGACTGGTATCACTAAAAAAAGCCGGGAGGCGACTGCGCCAAACCCGGCTTTGATATGGACAAAACTGTCACCACGATAGCGTCTGCTATCGGGTGTTGAAGGTCAGGCGCAGATCTCGTAGCAAGGGATGTACGCGGAGCCTGGCAACTTCATACGATGCTGCGCAACGAACCCCTGCAGGAGATCGTCCATGCGGCGCATCATTTCGCGGTCACCGTGGATTTTGTACGGGCCAAACTCTTCGATGGCGCGAATGCCGACTTCCTTCACGTTACCGGCCACAATACCCGAGAATGCACGACGCAGGTCGGCCGCCAGAACTTCAACGGGTTGATCCGGATACAGTTTCAGGTTAGCCATATTTTCATGGGACGGCTCGAACGGCATCTGTAAATCAGGTGCGATACGAATCGACCAGTTAAAGCTGTAGGCGTCTCCGGTGTCGCGACGGTTCTCTTTTACCAACGGCATCGCTTTTTTCATCAAGCGCGCAACTTCCGCCGCATCGTCAATGATAATGCGATAGTGTCGGCGGGCATCTTCCCCCAGCGTGTGCACGATAAACTCGTCCAGCACGCGGAAGTAATCGGCGCTCTCTTTTGGTCCGGTCAAAATCAGCGGTAGCACCTGATCTTTATTAGCCGGGTTCATCAGGATCCCCAGCAGATACAACAGCTCTTCCGCAGTCCCGACGCCACCCGGGAAGATGATAATACCGTGGGCGATGCGCACGAACGCTTCCAGACGTTTTTCAATGTCCGGCATGATGATCAGTTCGTTAACCAGCGGGTTAGGCGGCTCAGCGGCGATGATTGACGGTTCAGTCATACCAATAAAGCGGCTGTCTTTGTAACGCTGCTGGGCGTGACCGACCGCTGCGCCTTTCATTGGCGCTTCCATCGCTCCCGGACCGCAGCCGGTACAGATGTTCAACTCACGCAGGCCCAACTGGGTGCCGACGCGACGCGCATACAGGTATTCATTTTCGTTGATTGAGTGACCGCCCCAGCAGACGACCATGTTCGGCGCTTCACCGACATGTAGCGCCCGGGCGTTACGCAGGATCGAGAACACCAGGTTGGTAATATGCACTGAACTTTCGAGATCCAGATGCTGAAAACGACCCGCGTTATGGATCTGAGCATTGACGAACAGAATGTCGCGCAGCACGGCAAACAGGTTGGCCTGCAGCGCACGAATGATGCGCCCATCAACAAACGCATCTTCAGGCGGGTTAATCAGTTCCAGCTTCACGCCCCGTTCGCGGCGCAGCACGTTAATATCGAAATTTTCAAAGCGGGACAGCAGTTCTTTGCTGTTGTCGGTCAGACTACCGGAGTTCAGAACGGCAAGTGAACAGTTACGAAACAGTTGATACAGGTCGCTGCTGGCCGTGCGTTTAAGTAATTCGACTTCCAACTGCGACAACATGTCCATTGAGCCAAGTGGGCTAATATGTGTAATCAAGTAGACTCCTTATGGGACGCAAAACGTCATTCCCTGGTAGTTACAATAGCCCTGGCTGATGACCTTTCACAACCTTGCGCGCGGAATCCGACACGCAAAATTGAGAAAAAAGATTACTGACGTACCAGTCGGCCCGTAGCTGGCGTGAAATCGGTATTGGTGCGCCATGGGTTAATGTCCAGACCGCCACGCCGCGTGTAGCGCGCGTAGACGCTCAGTTTCTCCGGTTGGCAGAAGCGCAGAATGTCATTGAAAATACGCTCCACGCACTGCTCGTGAAATTCATTATGGTGGCGGAAGGAGACCAGATAACGTAGCAGCTTCTCCCGGTCGATTTTGCGTCCGCGATACTGAATTTGTATGGAGCCCCAGTCGGGCTGGTGGGTGATCAGACAGTTGGATTTCAGCAGGTGACTGACCAGCGTCTCTTCCACCGCTTTCTCGCCGCTCACGGCATTTTCCAGATATTCAGTGCTGAACTGGTAGTTATCAATGACGATATCCTGATTATCGATACAGGTGCCGTTAAAGTGGGCGATCGGTTGTCCTTCCAGTTCGTCAAGGCGGTATAGCGCCACGCTGACATCGCCCTGAGCGCAGGCGCGCAGATCGTTTTCCAGCGTCTGGCGTACCGCCTCCCAGGAGTCAAAACGCGTCTGGTTAAAACTGTTCAGGTACAGCTTAAAGCTTTTCGATTCAATCAGATTTACGCTGGTGTAATCCAGCTCCACATGACCGACCGCAACCTGCGGTAAGCCGTTAGCATTCAGCCATGACAGTTCATACAGCGTCCAGATGTCGGCACCGTGGAAAGGCAAATTATCGGCCTTTAAATCCAGCGGGTCGCGGTTGAGGCTGCGCGGAACGCCCTGCAACAAACTGGCATCGTAATTATCCCGGTAATCCGTTGATTTACCGAGAGTCAGGCCGTCAAGCGCCCGATGATTTTCATAAGAAGACATGTTTCACCGTCATAAACCAGATACACTATGCGACAAGTGTATCCTGGCTTTTGTGAAGAGAGAAATCAGTGGACGAATTGACAGCGCAGGCGTTGACAGCCTTTACGACGCGTTATTGCGACGCGTGGCATGACAAAAACAACAGCTGGCCGCTCAGCGAAGAGCTGTATGGCGTACCGTCACCATGCATCATTTCTTCCACTAACGATGCGGTTTACTGGCAACCTCAGCCTTTTGTCGGTGAAAAAAACGTCAATGCGGTTGAACGTGCCTTTGACATTGTGATACAACCTGCCGTTCATGCTTTTTACACCACCCAGTTTGCCGGGGATATGCACGCGCAGTTTGCGAATGAAAAGCTGACGTTGCTGCAAACCTGGAGTGAGGATGACTTCAGGCGCGTCCAGGAAAACCTGATTGGTCACCTGGTTACGCAAAAGCGACTCAAGCTCTCGCCTACGCTTTTTATTGCCACGCAGGACAACGAACTTGATGTCATCTCGGTGTGCAATCTGTCCGGTGAAGTGTGCAAAGAAACGCTGGGCACCCGTCAACGAACGGTGCTGGCGGCTTCGCTTGCGGAATTCCTCACTCAACTTAAGCCAGTTCTGTAATCCATTTTGCCCTCAATCGTGTGAGATATCTCTTACAAACCCTGTAGGACATTGCCAGGTAATAAGTGAAGACTTAATGAATTGAAAAACTAATAATTACTTATAATTCAATCTGTTAATATTTTATTGTCAACTTTCATATGAAAATTATCTTAAGGGTATGTCTGTAGGTATCTTGTAAGACAAAGCGAAACAGGCGATTCTATATCCGTCGACAAGGAGTCGCACAACGAAGTGAACATCAGGATGATGGCTCTTCGGCAGGACACACCAGGATGGTGTTGCAAGGACAGGCTTCAGGATGAAGCAAAGAGGAAAGCGCGGGATGCGTTAAAGGACACCTCCAGGATGGAGAATGAGAGCCGGTCAGGATGTTCGGCGGGTCAGGATGGCCAGGACGCTTCAGGATGAAGTTTTCACATCGGGGTGGTGTGAGCAGGATGCAAAAGTTCAGGATGAACAAGGTCGCAAGACCACAGGAAAAGTTGTCACGGATGAGCAGGGAGCACCAAAAGTAGCTGGAATGCTGCGAAACGAACCGGGAGCACTGTTTTTACAGTGCTCCCTTTTTTTATTTCCTCTTCACTAATGCTATTCTTCGCGCCAGATTTTTCATCATTGAGGTTAATTTCATGACGACTCATGACCGTGTGCGCCAGCAGTTACACGCGCTTGAAGCGCTACTGCGTGAACATCATCACTGGCGGATGGACGAGCCAGCAGAGCATCTGTTTGCCAGCACGCAGCCTTTTTGTATGGATACCATGGAGCCGGTCGAATGGCTGCAGTGGGTGTTGATTCCCCGCATGCATACGCTGCTTGATAATGCGCAGCCGCTACCGCAGGCTTTTGCCATCGCACCGTATTACGAAATGGCGCTGACGGCCGATCACCCGCAACGCGACATTCTCCTGACGGCATTGCAGGAACTGGATGCGCTATTTACAAGTGATAACGCCTGATGCTGGAGATCCTCTATCAGGACGAATGGCTGGTTGCGGTCAATAAACCTTCTGGTTGGCTGGTTCACCGCAGTTGGCTCGACCGCGATGAGAAAGTAGTGGTGATGCAAACGGTGCGCGACCAGATTGGTCAGCACGTGTTTACCGCCCACCGGCTCGACAGACCGACCTCCGGCGTGCTGCTGATGGGGTTGTCCAGCGAAGCCGGGCGGTTGCTGTCTCAGCAGTTTGAACATCATCAAATGCAGAAACGCTATCATGCGATTGTGCGTGGCTGGCTGATGGACGACGCCGTGCTGGATTACCCGCTGGTGGAAGAGCTGGATAAGATAGCCGATAAATTTGCCCGCGAGGATAAAGAGCCGCAGCCTGCGGTCACCTATTATCGCGGTCTGGCGACGGTTGAAATGCCGGTGGCGACCGGGCGCTATCCCACTACCCGTTACGGGCTGGTGGAACTGGAGCCTCAGACCGGTCGTAAGCACCAGCTCAGACGCCATTTGGCTCACTTGCGCCATCCGATTATTGGCGACAGCAAGCATGGTGATTTACGGCAAAACCGCAGCGCCGCAGAGCATTTCGGCTGTCAGCGCTTGATGCTGCATGCCAGTCAGCTTGAGCTGACTCATCCTTTCACTGGCGAGCCGTTGGTTATTCGCGCCGGGCTGGATGAGGTCTGGATGCAGGCGCTGTCACAGTTTGGCTGGCGTGGACTTCTCCCGGAGAATGAAAGGGTTGAGTTCAGCGGGCTGTCAGGTCAGGATGAACAGATAGATTCTTAAGTCCCTGGAGATAAAGGTTATGGCGGAAATTGGAATTTTTGTCGGCACGATGTATGGAAACGCGCTGCTGGTTGCCGAAGAGGCCGAGGCGATTTTAACTGCGCAGGGCCATAAAGCCACGGTATTTGAAGACCCGGAGCTTACCGACTGGCAGGCATATCAGGATAAATATGCATTGGTGGTAACCTCAACGACCGGGCAGGGCGATCTGCCGGATAGCATCGTACCGCTGTTTCAGGGAATCAAAGATAGTCTTGGTTTCCAGCCGAATCTGCGTTATGGCGTCATTGCGCTTGGCGACAGCAGCTACGTTAATTTTTGCAATGGCGGCAAGCAGTTCGATGCGCTGTTACAGGAACAAAGCGCGCAGCGCGTAGGTGAAATGCTGCTGATTGATGCCAGCGAGCATCCTGAACCGGAAAGCGAATCTAATCCCTGGGTAGAAAACTGGGGCACCTTGCTTAAATAATCCCTCGCCCGCACGGGCATACAACCCCCATTAGAAAACCGTAGGCCGGGTCAGGCGAAGCCGACACCCGGCAATAAAACCCCAATTACGTGAACTAACTTCCATTGCTTTGGGCTTATGCCCCAAACAACTTCTCACTGCCTCCCTAATGTTGTGTTCATGCACGGTGAGGGAAAGTGGCACTCCTTCATATACTTTTCCCGTCAGTTTCCGGAATGGCAGCGAGTCAGAATAAAACGGCCCTGAGCTGTACCAAAACTGCCACACACTAACCTCTCATTCTGATCACCCTACAGGTGCTGTACAGAATGAACTGGCGCAAGCCAGGATTCAGGAGTGCAACAATGAGTTCATTAAGTCAGGCGGCGAGCAGCGCGGAAAAACGCACTAACGCTCGCTACTGGATAGTGGTGATGCTGTTTATCGTCACATCCTTCAACTACGGCGATCGCGCCACCTTATCCATTGCCGGTTCGGAGATGGCCAAAGACATTGGCCTGGATGCGGTAGGCATGGGGTATGTATTCTCCGCTTTCTCATGGGCGTATGTCATCGGCCAGATCCCCGGCGGCTGGCTGCTCGATCGCTTCGGCTCCAAACGTGTTTATTTCTGGTCCATTTTTATCTGGTCCATGTTTACCCTGCTGCAGGGCTTCGTCGATATCTTTAGCGGCTTCGGTATTATCGTCGCGCTGTTTACCCTGCGCTTCCTCGTAGGGTTAGCCGAAGCCCCCTCTTTCCCCGGCAACAGTCGTATTGTGGCGGCGTGGTTCCCGGCGCAGGAAAGGGGCACGGCGGTCGCTATCTTTAACTCGGCGCAATACTTTGCCACCGTTATCTTCGCGCCAATCATGGGTTGGCTGACCCATGAAGTGGGTTGGTCACACGTGTTCTTCTTTATGGGCGGTCTCGGAATTGTTATCAGCTTTATCTGGTTGAAGGTGATTCATGAACCGAACCAGCATCCGGGCGTAAACCAAAAAGAGCTGGAATACATTGCCGAAGGCGGGGCGCTGATCAATATGGATCAGGCGGCAGCCAAAGCTAAAGTACCGTTCAGCGTGAAGTGGGGGCAGATCAAACAACTGCTGGGTTCGCGAATGATGATCGGTATTTATATTGGCCAATACTGCATTAATGCGCTGACCTACTTCTTTATCACCTGGTTCCCGGTTTATCTGGTGCAGGCGCGAGGTATGTCCATTCTGAAAGCCGGCTTTGTTGCCTCTGTCCCGGCCATTTGCGGATTTGCGGGCGGCGTGCTCGGCGGCATTATTTCCGACTGGCTGATGCGCCGTACCGGTTCGCTGAATATCGCGCGTAAAAC
This sequence comes from Citrobacter sp. C5_2, assembly GCF_014596845.2. Taxonomy (NCBI): domain Bacteria; kingdom Pseudomonadati; phylum Pseudomonadota; class Gammaproteobacteria; order Enterobacterales; family Enterobacteriaceae; genus Citrobacter; species Citrobacter sp. C5_2. The sequence goes on from NZ_CP115032.1 coordinate 1,056,207, forward strand.
GCCAATCGTCATGGGGATGCTGTTATCGATGGTGATGGTGTTCTGTAACTACGTCAACGTTGAGTGGATGATCATCGGCTTTATGGCGCTGGCCTTCTTCGGTAAAGGCATCGGCGCGTTGGGATGGGCGGTGATGGCCGATACCGCGCCAAAAGAGATCAGCGGTCTGAGCGGCGGCCTGTTCAATATGTTTGGCAACATTTCCGGCATCGTCACGCCAATTGCTATTGGCTACATTGTGGGCACTACCGGCTCGTTTAACGGCGCGTTGATTTACGTAGGGGTACATGCGCTGATTGCTGTCGTCAGTTATCTGGTGCTGGTGGGGGATATTAAACGTATCGAATTGAAACCTGTCACAGGACAATGACGATGACAACACAATCGAGTCCCGTTATTACCGATATGAAGGTCATCCCGGTGGCCGGGCATGACAGCATGCTGCTCAATATTGGCGGTGCGCATAACGCATATTTCACCCGCAATATCGTGGTGCTCACCGATAACGCCGGCAATACCGGGGTTGGTGAAGCGCCGGGCGGTGAAGTGATTTATCAGACGCTGGTGGATGCAATCCCACAGGTGTTGGGACAGGAAGTCGCGCGTCTGAATAAAGTGGTTCAGCAGGTGCATAAAGGCAACCAGGCCGCTGACTTTGACACTTTCGGCAAAGGCGCCTGGACCTTTGAACTGCGGGTTAATGCGGTGGCCGCGCTTGAAGCCGCATTGCTCGATCTGCTGGGCAAGGCGCTGAACGTTCCGGTTTGTGAACTGTTAGGGCCAGGCAAGCAGCGCGATGCGGTCACTGTGCTCGGCTATCTGTTCTATGTCGGCGATCGCAGCAAAACCGATCTGCCGTATCTGGAGAGCACGCCGGGCCACCATGAGTGGTATCACCTGCGTCACCAGCAAGCGATGAACAGTGAAGCGGTGGTGCGCCTGGCAGAGGCTTCGCAAGATCGCTACGGCTTTAAAGATTTCAAACTCAAGGGGGGCGTACTGCCCGGCGAGCAAGAAATCGACACCGCTCGTGCGCTGAAAAAACGCTTCCCGGAGGCGCGTATTACGGTTGATCCCAACGGGGCCTGGCTGCTGGATGAAGCCATTTCCCTGTGTAAAGGGCTGAACGATGTTCTGACTTATGCTGAAGATCCGTGCGGTGCCGAACAGGGTTTTTCAGGCCGCGAAGTGATGGCCGAGTTCCGCCGTGCGACCGGTCTGCCGGTGGCGACCAATATGATCGCCACCAACTGGCGTGAAATGGGGCATGCGGTGATGCTGAACTCAGTAGATATTCCGCTGGCCGATCCGCACTTCTGGACCCTTTCCGGCGCGGTGCGCGTGGCACAGTTATGCGATGACTGGGGCCTGACCTGGGGCTGCCATTCCAACAATCATTTTGATATTTCGTTGGCGATGTTTACCCACGTTGGCGCCGCGGCACCGGGCAACCCGACGGCTATCGACACCCACTGGATCTGGCAGGAGGGCGATTGCCGTCTGACCAAAAATCCGCTGGAGATTAAAAACGGAAAAATTGCGGTACCCGATGCGCCCGGTCTGGGCGTGGAGCTGGACTGGGAGCAGATACAGAAAGCCCATGAGGCCTATAAGGCGCTGCCCGGCGGCGCGCGTAATGACGCAGGCCCGATGCAGTACCTGATTCCCGGATGGACTTTTGACCGTAAACGTCCCGTTTTCGGCCGCCACTAATTTTGAATAAGGATTTAAATATGAGCGCACAATTTACTACCCCCGTCGTGACCTCTATGCAGGTGATCCCGGTTGCGGGCCATGACAGCATGCTGATGAACCTGAGCGGTGCTCATGCCCCGTTCTTTACACGTAATATTGTGATTATTAAAGATAACTCTGGCCATACCGGGGTAGGGGAAATTCCTGGCGGCGAAAAAATTCGTCAGACCCTGGAAGATGCCATTCCGCTGGTGGTGGGTAAAACGCTGGGTGAGTACAAAAACGTACTGAACGCGGTACGTAATACGTTTGCCGATCGTGATGCCGGTGGCCGTGGTTTGCAGACTTTCGATTTACGTACCACTATTCATGTGGTTACCGGGATCGAAGCGGCGATGTTGGATCTGTTAGGTCAGCATCTGGGCGTCAACGTCGCATCTCTGCTGGGCGATGGTCAGCAGCGTAGCGAAGTCGAAATGCTTGGCTATCTGTTCTTCGTTGGTAACCGTAAAGCGACGCCGCTGCCGTATCAAAGCCAACCGGATGAAAAATGCGACTGGTATCGCCTGCGTCATGAAGAGGCGATGACCCCGGACGCGGTAGTGCGTCTGGCGGAAGCAGCGTATGAGAAATATGGTTTCAACGACTTCAAACTGAAAGGCGGCGTACTGGCCGGGGAAGAAGAAGCGGAATCTATTGTGGCGCTGGCGAAACGCTTTCCACAGGCGCGCGTCACGCTCGATCCCAACGGCGCATGGTCGCTGAATGAAGCGATTAAAATTGGTAAGTACCTGAGAGGATCGCTGGCTTATGCGGAAGATCCGTGCGGCGCAGAGCAGGGCTTCTCCGGTCGTGAAGTGATGGCGGAATTCCGTCGAGCTACCGGGCTGCCGACGGCGACCAATATGATCGCTACCGACTGGCGTCAGATGGGGCATACCCTGTCGTTGCAGTCCGTGGATATCCCGCTGGCGGATCCGCACTTCTGGACGATGCAGGGTTCTGTTCGCGTGGCGCAGATGTGCCATGAGTTCGGGCTGACCTGGGGCTCGCACTCTAACAACCACTTTGATATTTCGCTGGCGATGTTTACTCATGTCGCGGCGGCGGCGCCTGGGAAAATTACCGCTATCGATACCCATTGGATCTGGCAGGAAGGTAACCAGCGACTGACCAAAGAACCTTTTGCAATCAAGGGCGGTATGGTGCAGGTTCCGGCGAAACCGGGCCTGGGCGTGGAGCTGGATATGGATCAGGTGATGAAAGCGCATGAGCTGTATCAGCAACATGGACTGGGTGCACGTGATGATGCGATGGGAATGCAGTATCTGATCCCGAACTGGACATTTGATAATAAGCGCCCGTGCATGGTACGCTAAGCGAACTGGGACCGCTCCCATGAATGGAGCGGTTTTCCTCCTGGTGTATGCTTAACACAGTCAACATGCGTAAGGATGCTTTATGAAAATAGTGATCGCACCGGATTCCTATAAGGAAAGTTTGAGTGCGCTTGAAGTCGCAACGGCGATTGAACTGGGATTCCGTGAGATCTGGCCTGAGGCGGATTACGTGAAGATCCCGGTCGCAGATGGCGGTGAGGGAACGGTCGAAGCGATGGTTGCCGCTACGCAAGGCCACCTTGTGCATGTTGATGTTACCGGCCCTTTGGGCAATACAATTCAGGCTTTTTATGGTTTATCCGGCGATGAGCGCTCGGCGTTTATTGAAATGGCAGCCGCCAGCGGGCTGGAGCAGGTTCCTGCTAATTTACGCGATCCGCTGAAAACGACCTCCTGGGGAACCGGGGAGCTAATTCGTCATGCGCTGGATGCGGGCGTGGAGCATATCATCATCGGGATTGGCGGTAGCGCCACCAATGATGGCGGTGCTGGTATGGTGCAGGCGCTGGGCGCAAGGTTGCTGGATGCGCAAGATGAAGATATTGCCCATGGCGCGATGGGCCTGGAATCGCTCACCCGGATTGATATCTCGCAGTTAGACCCGCGTCTTGCCGGATGTCGTATCGAAGTGGCCTGCGACGTCACTAACCCGTTGACCGGTAAAGAAGGAGCCTCCGTGGTCTTTGGCCCACAAAAGGGGGCGACGGCGGAGATGATTCCGCGTCTTGATCGGGCGCTTACGCACTATGCGCAACTGATCGCGCGCGATCTGGACGTCAATGTGCTGGAGCTGGCCGGCGGTGGCGCTGCTGGCGGTATGGGGGCGGCGCTGTATGCGTTTTGCGGCGCACAGCTACGCCGCGGTATTGAGATCGTGACGGATGCGTTACGCCTGGATGCCTGCGTTGCGGATGCAGACTTAGTGGTGACAGGTGAAGGGCGTATCGACAGCCAGACTATTCACGGTAAGGTTCCGGTTGGCGTGGCGAAGATCGCAAAGCGTTACAACAAACCGGTGATCGGCATTGCCGGTAGCCTGACGGCGGATGTCGGTGTTGTACACCTACATGGGCTGGATGCGGTTTTCAGCGTCATCTATACCATTTGTTCGCTGGATGAGGCGCTGAAGAATGCAAGTGAGAACGTACGCATGACCGCGCGCAACGTGGCTGCGACGCTGAAAGCGGGGCAACAGTTACGCTGAGTTACAGGCCGGATGGCGGTCACGCCGCCATCCGGCGAATATCAGCCCAACAACTTCTTCGCTTCGCGGGCAACGTTGTCCATTTCATCCAGCAGCTCTAAAAACTCAGGCTCCAGCTCTTCTTCTTTGGTCCCGCTACGTAATTGTTGCTCAATGAGCTGGCACAGGTTTTTCATGCGCGGGACGCCGCTATAGCCGCAACTACCGTGCAGCTTATGAATCATATCCACCAGCCCTTCAGGGTTTTCGCCTACCAGTTGTTCTTCAATTTTGTTGCGCACCTCGGGTAGAAAATCGAGCAGCATTTGCAGCATATCCCGCGCCAGATCGTTTTTCCCTGCGGCTTGTCTTAATGCCAGTTGCCAGTCGAGCGTGGTATTCGGATTGACGACCGGCTCCGGAGGTTCAACTGCGAGCGCCCTAAGCGATGTGGCCGCGCCGGGTTTGTAGCGTAACAGGAGATTGTGCAGCTTATCTTCTTCGATAGGCTTCGCCAGGTAATCATTCATCCCGGCGCTGAGCAGCTTCTCTTTTTGCCCGGCCATCGCATGCGCGGTGACCGCAATAACTGGCGTCTGTTGTTGATGAGGCAACTGGTGGATCAGTTCGCAGGCGCGAATACCGTCCATGTCGGGCATCTGAATATCCATCAGGATCAGATCAAACGGCATCTGTTTGGCGCGATCCACCGCCTGGTGCCCGCTGTCGCAGAGTACGACGTGCTGTACCTTATCTTCCAGCAGTGCGCCGATCAGCTTGAGGTTCGCCGGGTTGTCGTCCACCGCCATAACGGTCATGGCGATTTTGCTTTCATCTGGCAATGGCTGATCCGCGCTGTAGTTCAACTGGCAATACTCTGTCAGCGCAGGCAGTAGTCGGGTTGAGGTGAGAGGCTTCAGCAGACACGCCGCCGCGCCGCCTTGTTTCAATTTCTCGGCGTTAATCTGTGCGTGACAGGGCAGGGCTAATAACAGGAAATCGGTCATCGCCGCTGCGCTTGCCAGCCGCTCATGTTGCATGGTGAGCGGTTCGCGCAACGTGACCGGAATGCCAATCAGCAGAATATCGTAGTGATCCTTCGGCAGCCCGGAGAATGAAGGGCTGTAAATCACCTCCAGCGGCGTTTCACTTAATATATCTAACGTGCATTGCGCGGCAGTGGCGTTAGGTTCGACATAAGCCAGTCGTTTACCAGCAAGGCACCGGGTTGTCGAGCGATCGATGAGAACGTTAGGGTTGAGATCGAGACTAATATGGAACCAGAAGGTGGATCCGCGGTTCGGCTGGCTATGGAAGGAGATATCCCCGCCCATTTCGTTGACCAGTTTTTGCGTAATGACCAGGCCCAGTCCGGTACCGCCGTGGCGGCGGGAAATACTGGCATCCGCCTGACGGAAGGCCTGGAACAGGCGTGACTGATCGCGCTCAGGGATACCGATGCCGGTATCGCGGATTTGCACTTCAATTTGCACTTTCGTGTTACTGAGGGCGCGTTTCTCGACCAGAATGTCGATATTACCGCCTTCGGTAAATTTGATGGCATTGCCGACCAGATTGGTAATGACCTGCTGTAAGCGCAGCGGGTCGCCGATGACGTTGTCCGGCACATCATTCTTAATATTCAGCGTCAGCTCAAGCCCTTTATCATGGGACGAATGCGCTAACAGCGTGACGACGTCATCCAGCGTGCTGCGTAGCGGGAACGGAATGCTTTCCAGAATGAGCTTGCCCGCTTCCAGTTTGGAGAAATCGAGCACATCATTGATGATGGCCAGCAGATTGTTGGCCGATCGCTCAATCGTATTCAGGTGATCGCGTTGCGTGGTGTTAAGCTCGGTTTTCAGCGTCAGGCGCGTAAAGCCAATCACGCCATTCAGCGGGGTGCGTAGCTCGTGCGACATGTTAGCCAGGAACTCAGACTTAATTCGGGCCGCCTCCTGTGCGCGTTTTTTCGCCAGATCCAGTTCGACGTTCTGAATTTCCATCTGCTCCAGGGTTTCACGCAGGTCGGAAGTCGCCTGATCGATATTGTGCTGCATCTCTTCATGGTAGGCTGCAAGAGACATCGCCATCGAGTTGATACCGTTTTTGAGCATATCCAGCTCGCCCAGCATGAAACCTTCCACACGGCTGTCGAGCTGCCCTCTACGTATACGGTCAACGGTATTCACCATGTTGCGAATCGGGCCGGTTACGTCGCGCATCAGACGCCAGCCGAAAATTAACGCAATACCAATACAAAACAGCATCATTACGCTGGAGATAAAGATCTCTTTATATTGCTGCAGTCGAACCGACTTGAGGTCCAGTTCAAGCGCTACATACCCCAGCATATTTTGCGTATTTTTGGCGTCGCTTATGGCAGATTCATCCGGCGAATAGCTTTCCGATATAATTGGCGTTCGCAGGATCATAATATCCCCGAGCCGGGTGACGCTCAGCTTACGGGGAAACGGTGAACCGGTCGCCAGCTGCATTTCAGACGGATCGAGATGAAAATTGGAGGTGACAAACAGCCGGTTATTCTCGTCATAGACAGAAATTGCCCGCACGATATCGGAATGGCGGCGATGCAGTACGCTGATGAGCTGGCCGATGGATTCCCTGTTTTGCAGGTTCATGCCATATTCGCTGGAGACCGCCAGTGGCTCTATGATACTGGCGCCGGCATCTTCCAGTTGACGCTGCAAGTCGTTATAGCGATGCACAACAAAAAAGATACTGAGCAGCAAACCAATCAGGACGGTCGGGGCCAGGATCAGAATCATCATGCGTGCGCGCAGGCTGTAGTTGGTCATGGAGTTCCGTTATGGGACAATTAGGGTCACACTGTTAAATAGAGAAATATCTCGTCGATGGCGCAATTCTACTCTGCAAAACGACGCGTGACGACGCGTCAGATCATAACCGTTACCGTCAATGACCTCGATCCTTTTGGTCAGGGTGTCGCTCGCCATAACGGAAAGGCGTTGTTTATACCAGAATTGCTACCCCAGGAAAGCGCAGAGGTGGTGATTACCGAAGATAAAAAACAGTTCGCCCGCGCGCAAGTAAAACGACGTTTAAACGACAGTCCACAACGTGAAGTGCCACGTTGCCCGCATTTTGGCGTCTGTGGCGGTTGCCAGCAGCAGCACGCCAGCATCCCGTTGCAGCAGCGTAGCAAAAGCGCGGCGTTAGCGCGTTTAATGAAATGTGAAGTGTCGGATGTTATCGCTGATACCCCGTGGGGCTATCGTCGTCGCGCACGTTTGAGCCTGAACTATCGGTCAAAAGAACAAAAATTGCAGATGGGTTTTCGCAAATCCGGTTCCAGCGACATTATTGATGTTAAACAATGCCCTATTCTGGTGCCCCAACTTGAAGCGCTGTTGCCCCACATCAGGGCGTGTCTGGAGAGTTTGCAAGGGTTACGTCATCTCGGTCATGTTGAGCTGGTGCAGGCAGGGAGCGGCGCGTTGATGATTTTACGCCACACGGCACCATTAAGTGCTGCGGATAAAGAAAAACTGGAATGCTTTTCGCATTCTCAGGGGCTGTCTTTGTTTCTGGCCCCGCAAAGCGAGATACTGGAATCAGTATCAGAAGAATCGCCCTGGTATGACTCAAATGGACTACGGTTAAGCTTCAGCCCGCGTGATTTTATTCAGGTCAATGCAGGGGTAAACCAAAAAATGGTCGCCTGTGCGCTGGAATGGCTGGATGTGCGACCTGAAGATCGCGTGCTCGATCTGTTCTGCGGTATGGGGAATTTTACTCTGCCGCTGGCTGTGCGGGCAGCAAGCGTGGTGGGGGTTGAAGGAGTACCGGCGCTGGTCGAAAAAGCCCGGGAAAACGCGCTGAATAACGGATTACACAACGTGACATTCTTTCATGAAAACCTTGAGGAGGATGTTACCCAGCAGCCGTGGGCGAAAAACGGATTCGATAAAGTATTGCTCGATCCTGCGCGTGCGGGGGCTGCCGGTGTGATGCAACATATTATAAAATTAAGCCCTGGTCGCGTTGTTTATGTATCCTGTAACCCAGCAACGCTGGCTCGTGACAGCGACGCTTTGCTCAACGCGGGATATGCCATACGGCGACTGGCAATGCTCGATATGTTCCCGCACACTGGACACCTGGAATCGATGGTCCTGTTTGAGCGTTTGTAATGAAATTTGTACCCATTGGATTTCGGGTTGTAATGCAGCATGAAAGACAATGGGTATGGCTTGTCGACTTCGACAGGCCAGGCCCCTAAAGGAGAGGACAATGGTTGCGGTAAGAAGTGCACATATAAATAAAGCTGGTGAATTTGATCCCAAGAAATGGATCGCGAGTCTGGGAATCTCCAGCCAGCAGTCGTGTGAACGCTTAGCCGAAACCTGGGCGTACTGCCAGCAGCAAACACAGGGACATCCTGATGCGGATTTGCTGCTATGGCGTGGCGTGGAGATGGTAGAAATACTCTCTATGTTGAGCATGGATATCGACACGCTGCGTGCGGCAATGCTATTTCCTCTGGCGGATGCCAACGTGGTCAGTGAGGACATCCTGCGCGAAAGCGTGGGTAAATCCATTGTGCATCTTATCCATGGCGTGCGCGATATGGCGGCGATACGCCAGCTGAAAGCCACGCATACCGATTCAGTCTCTTCCGAGCAGGTCGATAACGTCCGCCGTATGCTGCTGGCAATGGTGGATGATTTCCGCTGCGTGGTCATCAAGCTGGCGGAGAGGATCGCGCATCTGCGTGAAGTGAAAGACGCACCGGAAGATGAACGCGTTCTGGCGGCAAAAGAGTGCACCAATATCTATGCGCCGCTGGCCAACCGTTTGGGCATCGGGCAATTAAAATGGGAGCTGGAAGATTACTGCTTCCGCTACCTGCACCCGGCCGAATACAAACGCATTGCCAAGCTGCTGCACGAGCGTCGCATCGATCGCGAACACTATATTGAAGAGTTCGTTGGTCATCTGCGCTCAGAAATGAAAACGGAAGGCGTCAAAGCCGAAGTGTACGGGCGTCCGAAGCATATCTACAGCATCTGGCGTAAAATGCAGAAAAAGCAGTTAGCCTTCGATGAGCTGTTCGATGTGCGCGCGGTGCGTATCGTGGCGGAGCGTCTACAGGACTGCTATGCCGCGCTCGGGATAGTACATACTCACTATCGCCATCTGCCGGATGAGTTCGATGATTACGTCGCTAATCCAAAACCCAACGGCTACCAGTCGATCCATACGGTTGTGTTGGGGCCGGGTGGAAAAACCATTGAAATCCAGATCCGCACCAAACAGATGCACGAAGATGCCGAACTGGGCGTGGCGGCGCACTGGAAGTACAAAGAAGGTGCCGTAACGGGCATGCGTTCTGGTTACGAAGACAGAATTGCCTGGCTGCGTAAGCTGATCGCCTGGCAGGAAGAGATGGCGGATTCCGGCGAAATGCTGGATGAAGTGCGCAGCCAGGTCTTCGATGACCGGGTTTACGTCTTTACGCCAAAAGGTGACGTTGTTGACTTACCTGCAGGCTCCACGCCGCTGGACTTTGCTTACCACATTCACAGTGATGTAGGGCATCGTTGCATTGGCGCGAAAATTGGTGGGCGTATCGTACCGTTTACCTACCAGTTACAGATGGGCGATCAAATTGAAATTATCACCCAGAAACAGCCAAACCCAAGCCGTGACTGGTTGAACCCTAACCTTGGCTATGTGACCACCAGCCGTGGTCGCTCGAAGATCCACGCCTGGTTCCGTAAACAGGATCGTGACAAAAACATCCTTGCGGGCCGCCAGATCCTCGACGATGAGCTTGCGCACCTGGGCATTAGCCTGAAAGAGGCGGAAAAACATCTGCTGCCGCGCTACAGCTTCAATGAACTGGATGAACTGCTGGCGGCGATTGGCGGAGGAGACATCCGTCTCAACCAGATGGTGAACTTCCTGCAGGCGCAGTTTAATAAGCCCAGCGCTGCCGAGCAGGATGCAGCCGCGCTGAAACAGCTTCAGCAGAAAACCCAGGCGCCGCAGAGTCGCCGTAAAGACGATGGTCGCGTCGTGGTGGAAGGGGTCGGTAACCTGATGCACCACATCGCGCGCTGCTGCCAGCCGATTCCTGGCGATGAAATCGTTGGGTTTATCACCCAGGGGCGCGGTATTTCCGTGCACCGGGCCGATTGCGAACAGTTGGCAGAGCTGCGTTCACACGCGCCGGAGCGGATTGTTGATGCGGTTTGGGGCGAAAGCTACTCGGCGGGATACTCGCTGGTGGTTCGCGTACAGGCCAACGATCGCAGCGGTTTATTGCGTGATATCACCACCATTCTTGCCAACGAGAAAGTGAACGTGCTGGGGGTTGCCAGCCGGAGCGATACCAAGCAACAGTTGGCCACCATCGATATGACCATCGAAATCTATAACCTGCAGGTGCTCGGACGCGTGCTTGGCAAGCTGAACCAGGTGCCGGATGTGATCGACGCACGTCGTCTGCACGGTAATTAATTATTTTGTAGGCCGGATAATCTTGTAGGCCTGATAAAACGCGTTAGCGTTGCCATCTGGCATTGCCATGTTGCCGGATGTCGGCTATCGCCTTATCCGGTCTACCGTATTGAAATTTCAGGATTTTCACATGAACCAAATCGATCGACTGCTCGGTATTATGCAGCGCTTGCGCGACCCGGAAAACGGCTGTCCGTGGGATAAAGAGCAGACATTCGCCACTATTGCCCCTTACACTCTCGAAGAAACCTATGAAGTACTGGATGCGATTGCGCGTGAAGACTTCGACGATCTGCGCGGAGAGCTCGGCGACCTGCTGTTCCAGGTGGTATTTTATGCCCAGATGGCGCAGGAAAAAGGCCGTTTTGATTTCAATGATATCTGCGCCGCCATCAGCGATAAGCTTGAACGCCGGCATCCACATGTATTCGCTGATGTTTCTGCCAGCAACAGTACTGAAGTGCTAACCCGCTGGGAGCAAATTAAAAGCGAAGAACGCGCCGGGAAAGCACAGCATTCCGCACTCGACGATATTCCCCGCAGTTTACCGGCGTTAATGCGCGCCCAGAAAATCCAGAAACGCTGCTCTAATGTTGGCTTCGATTGGAAAACATTAGGACCGGTTGTCGACAAGGTTTATGAAGAGATCGACGAAGTCATGTTTGAGGCAAAGCAGGCTGTTGTCGACCAGGCTAAACTGGAGGAGGAAATGGGCGATCTGCTGTTTGCCACAGTCAACATGGCTCGTCATCTGGGGACAAAAGCCGAGACTGCGTTACAAAAAGCGAACGAGAAATTTGAACGACGCTTTCGTGAAGTTGAGCGAATTGTCGCTGCTCGTGGTCTGGAAATGACGGGTGTTGATCTGGAAACAATGGAAGAAGTCTGGCAACAGGTAAAACGGCAGGAAATTGATCTCTAAGGGATTTCGTCGGTCAAGGGCGTTTTGTGTGATTTTTTAAATAACAAGCGCTTGATTTACGTCAAAAACATTTACCCCAAAGGGGCTATTTTCTCACTCCCGATGTTAATGTGAGCCTGGTGAAGAGGAGGGATAATGAAAGTTTGTGGCGCTCGTCATGTTCGGGTATACTACTTTCCCGTCTTGGTAATTCCATCGTTTCACCCTAACTTCTCAGGTCCAGCATGACAACGAACTATATTTTTGTGACCGGCGGGGTCGTATCCTCTCTGGGAAAAGGCATTGCCGCAGCCTCCCTCGCAGCCATTCTTGAAGCCCGTGGCCTCAACGTGACCATGATGAAACTGGATCCGTACATCAACGTCGATCCGGGTACTATGAGCCCAATCCAACACGGGGAAGTGTTCGTTACCGAAGACGGCGCTGAAACCGACCTGGACCTGGGTCACTATGAGCGTTTCATCCGTACGAAAATGAGCCGCCGCAACAACTTCACCACGGGGCGTATCTACTCTGACGTTCTGCGTAAAGAACGCCGTGGCGACTATCTGGGCGCTACTGTTCAGGTTATCCCGCATATCACCAACGCAATTAAAGAGCGCGTTCTGGAAGGCGGTGAAGGTCATGATGTTGTTCTGGTCGAAATCGGCGGAACCGTTGGGGATATCGAATCTCTGCCGTTTCTTGAAGCGATTCGCCAGATGGCCGTAGAAATTGGCCGTGAGCACACGCTGTTTATGCATCTGACGCTGGTTCCGTACATGGCGGCGGCAGGTGAAGTCAAAACGAAACCGACTCAGCACTCTGTAAAAGAGCTGCTTTCTATCGGTATTCAGCCAGATATCCTGATCTGCCGCTCCGATCGCGCAGTTCCGGCGAATGAACGTGCGAAAATTGCATTGTTCTGTAACGTTCCGGAAAAAGCGGTGATTTCTCTGAAAGATGTCGATTCCATCTATAAAATTCCGGGCCTGTTGAAATCCCAGGGCCTTGACGATTATATTTGTAAACGATTCAGCTTGAACTGTCCGGAAGCTAATCTGTCAGAATGGGAGCAGGTTATCTACGAAGAAGCGAATCCGGCAGGTGAAGTGACTATCGGTATGGTCGGCAAGTACATTGAACTGCCGGACGCCTATAAGTCAGTGATTGAAGCGCTGAAACACGGTGGTCTGAAGAATCGTGTCACCGTCAACATCAAGCTGATCGATTCGCAGGATGTCGAAACGCGCGGCGTTGAGATCCTGAAAGGTCTTGATGCTATCCTGATCCCTGGCGGCTTCGGCTACCGTGGTGTTGAAGGTAAAATCGCGACGGCGCGCTTTGCGCGTGAGAACAATATTCCTTATCTGGGCATTTGCCTGGGTATGCAGGTTGCGTTGATTGAGTTTGCGCGTAACGTAGTGGGTATGGACAACGCCAACTCCACGGAATTTGTGCCAGACTGTAAGTACCCGGTGGTGGCTCTGATTACCGAATGGCGTGACGAAGACGGCAACGTCGAAGTCCGTACCGAGAAGAGCGATCTGGGTGGCACCATGCGTCTTGGCGCGCAGCAGTGTCAACTGAGCGATGAAAGCCTGGTCCGTCAACTGTACGGCACGCCGACAATCGTTGAACGCCACCGTCACCGCTACGAAGTCAACAATATGCTGTTGAAACAGATTGAAGCTGCTGGTCTGCGTGTTGCAGGCCGTTCCGGTGATGATCAGTTGGTCGAGATCATCGAGGTACCGAATCATCCGTGGTTCGTGGCCTGTCAGTTCCACCCGGAATTTACTTCCACGCCACGTGATGGGCACCCGCTGTTTGCCGGCTTTGTGAAAGCCGCCAGTGAACATCAGAAGCGTCAGGCGAAGTAAGAAGTAAAAAGTTAGAACGGCAATGCACCCATTCGGGTGCATTGTTTGTCTGGAGTTTTAGTTTAACTTGTACTGAGGAAAACCTAATGTCCAAAATCGTTAAAATCATCGGTCGTGAAATCATCGACTCCCGTGGTAACCCGACTGTTGAAGCCGAAGTACACCTGGAAGGTGGTTTCGTTGGTATGGCAGCAGCTCCGTCAGGTGCTTCTACTGGTTCCCGCGAAGCACTGGAACTGCGCGATGGCGACAAATCCCGTTTCATGGGTAAAGGCGTACTGAAAGCTGTTGCAGCTGTTAACGGCCCAATTGCTCAGGCTCTGCTGGGTAAAGATGCTAAAGATCAGGCTGGCATCGACAAGATCATGATCGATCTGGACGGTACTGAAAACAAATCCAACTTCGGTGCAAACGCCATCCTGGCTGTGTCCCTGGCGAACGCCAAAGCAGCAGCTGCTGCTAAAGGCCTGCCGCTGTATGCGCACATCGCTGAACTGAACGGTACTCCGGGCAAATACTCCATGCCGGTTCCGATGATGAACATCATCAACGGTGGTGAGCACGCTGACAACAACGTCGACATCCAGGAGTTCATGATTCAGCCGGTTGGCGCTAAGACTCTGAAAGAAGCCGTACGTATGGGTTCTGAAGTGTTCCACAACCTGGCTAAAGTTCTGAAAGCTAAAGGTATGAACACTGCAGTTGGTGACGAAGGCGGCTACGCGCCGAACCTGGGCTCCAACGCTGAAGCTCTGGCTGTAATCGCTGAAGCGGTTAAAGCAGCTGGCTACGAGCTGGGCAAAGACATCACTCTGGCGATGGACTGTGCAGCTTCTGAATTCTACAAAGACGGTAAATACGTTCTGGCTGGCGAAGGCAACAAAGCGTTCACCTCCGAAGAATTCACCCACTTCCTGGAAGAACTGACCAAACAGTACCCGATCGTGTCCATCGAAGATGGTCTGGACGAGTCTGACTGGGACGGTTTCGCATACCAGACTAAAGTTCTGGGCGACAAAATCCAGCTGGTTGGTGACGATCTGTTCGTAACCAACACCAAAATCCTGAAAGAAGGCATCGAAAAAGGCATCGTTAACTCCATCCTGATCAAATTCAACCAGATCGGTTCTCTGACCGAAACTCTGGCTGCGATCAAAATGGCGAAAGACGCTGGCTACACCGCTGTCATCTCTCACCGTTCTGGCGAAACTGAAGACGCTACCATCGCTGACCTGGCTGTTGGTACCGCTGCAGGCCAGATCAAAACCGGTTCTATGAGCCGTTCTGACCGCGTAGCTAAGTACAACCAGCTGATTCGTATCGAAGAAGCGCTGGGCGAACAAGCTCCGTACAACGGTCGTAAAGAGATCAAAGGTCAGGCGTAATCCTGTTCTTTAACTCTTAACGTAAAAACCCGCTGCGGCGGGTTTTTTTATGCCTTTAAAGTAGTAATGGTAAGGTCGCACTCGCCGTTTGCTGGCTCACATCGCTGTACTTTTCATCCAGTCCAATCAGCGACGTGGTGAGCAGTTCCACCAACAGCATGACACCCACCTTGGCGTTTAGCGCGCCGGCGCTCAATGGACCTTCCGGTTTGGCTGCGACCAGTTGAATATCACTCAGCGAAGCCAGCGGACTGCGTGGTGTATTACTCAGCGCCAGTACGCGTACGCCTTGCTTACGCGCCAGCTTTACGACATGCAGCAGATCGCGCGTGGATCCCGAACTGGATATCGCCACTACCAGCGTATCTTTGCCTAGCGTTGTAGCGTTCATAGCAGCACGGTGCATGTCGCTGAACAATTGCGCGGGTTTGCCGAGGCGCAGGAGTTTGTAATGTAAATATTCCCCCAGAATAGCGCTGGCCGCTACGCCATAAATTTGTACCGACTGAGCCTGATGCAGCGCCAGAGCGGCTGCTTCCAGTAATGTTCTGTCGAGTAATTTTGCCGTGTCCTGCAGCGCTTGCACGGATTCATTGACCACATTGTCAATCTCATCACCGCTGTGCTCTACCGGCTCTCCTTGCCGGAGATCGAGTGCCAGCGCCATCTTAAATTCGTTATAGCCCTTACACCCCAGCGTACGGCACAGACGCGTGACGCTCGCCTCGCTGGTGTCGCTTTCACGCGCCAGTTCGGTAATCGTCAGATAGACCACTCTTGCCGGATCGCTAAGCACAAACTCTCCCAGCTTTTGTTGAGTTCGACTATATCCATCAACGCCCTGGCGCAATCTCAGCAGCAGGTTTTCATTTTCTGACATGCAAAATCCTTAATGCGTTTCTCTGCCGATAGTGTGGCGGAAAGCAGGGGAGAGATGCCAGTCATTTTAAAAAAGTATGATCGGCGTCCTGGTTTTTGATGGTAATTTTCATTTTTAAAATTAATTATGGTAAAAATTTTCACCAATGATCGGGGAGATGAAAAAATGATGCAAATATTTAGCGGCGCTTCGTCAGGCGCATGGTTTGAAAAAGCGCAGCGGTTCGGCAAATCGTTCATGCTACCGATTGCGGTATTGCCCGCAGCGGGGTTGTTGTTGGGGATTGGTGGGGCTTTGTCGAATCCCAATACGCTGACGGCCTACCCATTCTTGAATGTCGACTGGCTGCAGGCAATCTTCACGATCATGACCAGCGCGGGTTCTATCGTGTTTGCCAACCTGTCGGTGCTTTTTGCGGTTGGTGTTGCCGTGGGACTGGCGAAAACGGATAAAGGCACGGCGGGCCTTGCGGCATTGCTGGCTTTTCTGGTGATGAATGCCACCATCAATGCTTTGTTAACGCTCAACGGAACGTTGGTGCACGAGAATCCAGGTGCTGTGGGCCAGGGAATGACGCTGGGCATTCAGACGCTGGAAACGGGCGTTTTTGGTGGGGTCGTGATTGGTCTGGTCACCTGCGCGCTGCATAGCCGTTTCAATAAAGTCTCACTCCCTCAGTTTCTTGGCTTTTTCAGTGGTTCGCGTTTTGTACCGATTATCAGCTCGCTTGCCGCGATTGTGGTGGGGGCGATCATGACGGTGGTGTGGCCGCATTTCCAGAAGCTCATTTTTGGACTGGGCGGTCTGGTGGATGCGACGGGCTATCTGGGGACGCTACTGTACGGTTTCATTCTGCGTATGCTTGGCCCACTGGGTTTACACCATATCTTTTATTTGCCGTTCTGGACAACGGCGCTGGGCGGGAGCGAAATCGTCAACGGTCAACTGGTCGAAGGCACCCAGCGTATTTTCTTTGCCCAACTTGCCGATCCGAATACGCAGCAGTTTTATGCCGGTACCTCGCGCTTTATGTCCGGGCGCTTTATCACCATGATGTTTGGCCTGCTTGGCGCATGCCTGGCGATGTACCACACGGCAAAACCGGAGAACAGAAAGCTTGTCGCCGGACTGTTGCTATCAGCGGCCCTGACCTCTTTCCTGACCGGCATCACTGAGCCTATTGAGTTCTCCTTCCTGTTTGTGGCTCCGGTGTTATATGTCATTCACGCCTTCTTCGATGGTCTGGCGTTTATGATGGCGCATATTTTACATATCACTATTGGGCAAACCTTTTCGGGGGGGCTGATCGATTTCCTCCTCTTCGGCGTGCTACAGGGGGAAGCGAAAACCAACTGGATGTTCGTCCCCCTGGTTGGGGTTCCATGGTTCTTTCTTTACTACTTCACCTTCCGTTATTTGATTAACCGCTTTAACTGGCTGACGCCGGGGCGTGAGAGCGCTGCCCTGGTGGAGTCCTGTCTGCCTCAGAGCGAACGCGCAGCGGCAGTCATCGCCGGGCTGGGAGGCAAAGAGAATCTGGAAGAGGTGGACTGTTGCGCCACACGCTTACGCGTGACGGTGAAAGAGAGCAGCAAGGTTGATGAAGCTGCGCTGAAAGCGACCGGAGCGCGCGGCGTAATTATTCGCGGCAACGGTGTTCAGGTGATTTATGGCCCGCATGTCACCATCATTAAAAATGAAGTCGAAGAGATCTTATCGTGATGAAAACTGTACTGGATTCCCTGAAAGGTAAATTAATTGTCTCCTGCCAGGCGCTGGAAAATGAACCCCTGCACAGCCCGTTTATTATGTCGCGTATGGCGCTGGCGGCAGCGCAGGGCGGTGCGGCAGGTATCCGTGCGAACAGTGTGGTAGATATTCGCGCGATCAAAGAGAGCGTCTCCCTGCCGGTAATAGGGATTATCAAGCGCGATTATCCGGGCTGCGATGTATTTATCACGGCCACCCTGCAGGAAGTGGATGAGCTGATGACCGTTGAGCCGGAAATTATTGCTCTGGATGCGACAGCGCGACCGCGCCCCGGTGGGCAAACGCTGGAAGAGCTGGTCATGCAAATCCGCGCCCGTTACCCGTCCGTACTGTTAATGGCGGATATCGCTACCGTCGATGAGGCGATAACAGCCGAGCGGCTGGGTTTTGACTGCGTGGGCACCACGCTCTATGGCTATACCGCCGACACTGCCGGGCATGTGCTGGCGGAAAACGACTGCGGTTTTTTACGTGAGGTGTTGGCGGCGGTCACCATACCAGTCGTGGCGGAAGGTAACGTCGATACCCCGGAACGCGCCGCACGTTGCCTGACATTAGGCGCGCATACCGTGGTGGTTGGAGGCGCTATCACGCGTCCGCAGCAGATAACGGCACGCTTTGTCGCGGCGATCGCCTCGTAAAGCATCGATGGGGCATGATACTTTGGCGGGGATCTGCGATAATTAGCGTTTATCCCCATATTGAGAACGCTATGCAGTACCCGATTAACGAGATGTTCCAGACCCTGCAAGGTGAGGGTTACTTTACCGGCGTCCCCGCCATTTTTATTCGTTTACAGGGATGCCCGGTTGGCTGTGCCTGGTGCGATACCAAACACACCTGGGATAAGCTTGAGGATCGGGAAGTCTCCCTGTACAGCATCCTGGCGAAAACGAAAGAGAGCGATAAGTGGGGCGCGGCGAGCAGCGAAGATTTGCTGGCTGTTATTCAGCGTCAGAGCTATACCGCCCGTCACGTGGTGATCACCGGCGGTGAGCCCTGCATTCATGACCTGATGCCGCTAACTGACCTGCTGGAAAAGAACGGCTTTAGCTGCCAGATTGAAACTAGCGGTACCCACGAAGTACGCTGTACGCCGAATACCTGGGTGACCGTATCGCCGAAGGTGAATATGCGCGGTGGTTATGATGTGCTGTCACAGGCGCTGGAGCGCGCGAATGAAATCAAACATCCGGTCGGCCGCGTTCGCGATATTGAAGCGCTGGATGAACTGCTGGCAACGTTGAGCGATGATAAGCCGCGAATCATTGCCTTACAGCCAATCAGCCAGAAAGAAGACGCGACGCGTCTGTGCATTGATACCTGTATCGCGCGTAACTGGCGTCTGTCGATGCAGACCCATAAATACCTGAATATTGCCTGATAAATTTTGCCGGGTGGGCTTCGCATTGCCATCCGGCAAAGTCACAATCACTCGCCGCGATACACGCAACCCGCTGTGCAGGTCTCTTTTACCATCACTGTGCTCAGCAGAGGGACAACCGGTTTTACCTGATCCCAAATCCATTTTGCCAGCACTTCGCTGGTTGGGTTTTCTAAGCCTGGAATATCGTTCAGATAGTAGTGATCAAGTCTGTCATAAGTCGGCTTAAACGCCGCCTTTAACTCTGCGAAATCCATGATCCAACCGGTATGCGGATCGACTTCACCGGTAATTTCAAGACGCACCATAAATGAGTGACCATGCAGGCGACCACACTTATGCCCTTCCGGTACATGCGGCAGGCGGTGAGCGGCTTCGAAGGTGAAATCTTTAAACAAGGTGGTGGACATTTTTTACTCTCAAGAATGCGAAAAACCGCCGTAGGGTACCGTAAAGAGCAAATTTTATCATTAGTTAAAAGGGCGCAGAGTATCAGAACAATCCATTCATAAAGATAATGTTCAATAACTATTTATATATCAAATGTTTATTAAATCGATTTTGCTGTTAATAACTATAACTAAAACAGGTTAGTTCATTTGGTTATTTGTTATTTCTATCCCTTCTTTAGTTGTTACTATGCCCGCCGTTAACCTAATACTCGTCATACTTCGAGCTGCATGTGTGTTGGCTTCACTCTCTTATCCCAGTCACTTACTTCAGTAAGCTCCTGGGATTCGTTCACTTGCCGCCTTCATGCAACTCGAATTATTTAGAGTATTTTCATTTCTTTTTTTGGTGCCATTTGGGCACGAAAAACAGCTTTGCTTACTGGAACATGACAACGCATGACGACACAGGCCCCACCTTCCGCTCTGCTACCGCTAAACCCGGAGCAACTGGCTCGCCTTCAGGCGGCCACGACCGATTTCACTCCCGCGCAGCTTGCGTGGGTTTCTGGTTATTTTTGGGGCGTGCTGAATCAGCAGCCGGGGGCGAATGCAGCGGCTCCTGCGCCTGTTGCCGAAATGCCGGGGATTACGCTTATCTCCGCCTCGCAAACCGGCAATGCGCGTCGTGTGGCGGAAGCCCTGCGCGATGATCTGATTGCCGCGAAGCTCAATGTCACTCTGATCAATGCCGGCGACTACAAATTCAAACAAATCGCCAATGAAAAGTTGCTGGTTGTGGTGGCATCGACTCAGGGAGAAGGAGAGCCAGCGGAAGAAGCTGTGGCGTTACATAAATTCCTGTTCTCGAAAAAAGCGCCGAAACTCGATAACACCGCTTTCGCCGTGTTTGCTCTCGGCGATACCTCTTACGAATTTTTCTGTCAGGCCGGTAAAGATTTCGACAGCAAGCTGGCTGAGCTGGGCGGTGAACGTCTGCTCGATCGCGTAGATGCCGACGTCGAATATCAGGCCGCTGCCGCGCAGTGGCGTGCCCGGTTGGTTGATGTACTGAAAGCGCGTGCGCCTGCAGTACCGTCTGTACAAGTTGCAGCGAGCGGTGCGGTAAATGAAGTACATACCAGCCCATACACCAAAGAAGCGCCGCTGACGGCGTCCTTGTCGGTGAACCAGAAAATTACCGGTCGTAACTCGGAAAAAGATGTCCGTCATATCGAAATCGATCTCGGTGATTCCGGCCTGCGTTATCAGCCGGGCGACGCACTGGGCGTGTGGTATCAGAACGATCCGGCTCTGGTGAAAGAGCTGGTTGAACTGCTGTGGCTGAAAGGGGATGAGCCGGTTACGGTGGAAGGAAAAATCCTGCCGCTGGCCGAAGCGCTGGAGTGGCACTTCGAACTGACGGTCAACATCGCGAATATCGTGGAAAACTACGCCACGCTGACGCGCAGTGAATCGCTGCTGCCGCTGGTGGGCGATAAAGCCCAGCTTCAGCAGTATGCGGCTACCACGCCAATTGTCGATATGGTGCGTTTCTCCCCGGCACAGCTTGATGCAGAAGCATTAATCGGCCTGCTGCGTCCACTGACGCCGCGCCTGTACTCTATCGCCTCTTCACAGGCGGAAGTTGAAAGCGAAGTGCACGTGACCGTCGGCGTCGTGCGCTACGACATCGAAGGCCGTGCCCGCGCCGGTGGTGCTTCCAGCTTCCTCGCCGACCGCGTGGAAGAAGAGGGCGAAGTGCGCGTGTTCATTGAGCACAACGACAACTTCCGCCTGCCGGCTAACCCGCAGACCCCGGTGATTATGATTGGTCCGGGCACCGGTATCGCGCCGTTCCGCGCCTTTATGCAGCAGCGCGCCGCCGACGGTGCGGAAGGCAAGAACTGGCTGTTCTTCGGTAACCCGCATTTCACCGAAGACTTCCTCTACCAGGTCGAGTGGCAGCGCTACGTAAAAGAAGGCGTGCTGAACCGTATCGATCTGGCCTGGTCACGCGATCAAAAAGAAAAAATCTACGTACAAGACAAACTGCGTGAACAGGGCGCAGAGCTGTGGCGCTGGATTAATGACGGTGCCCACATTTATGTCTGCGGCGACGCTAATCGCATGGCGAAAGACGTTGAGCAGGCGTTGCTGGAAGTGATTGCTGAGTTCGGTGCAATGGACATCGAAGCGGCGGATGAATTTTTAAGTGAGCTGCGCGTTGAGCGCCGTTATCAGCGAGATGTCTACTAATGAGCGAAAAATACCCAGGGCCTTTAGTGGTCGAAGGCAAACTGACTGACGCCGAGCGCATGAAGCGTGAAAGTAATTTCCTGCGCGGCACCATCGCGGAAGACCTGAATGACGGTCTGACCGGCGGTTTTCACGGCGATAATTTCCTGCTGATTCGTTTCCACGGCATGTACCAGCAGGATGATCGCGACATTCGCGCCGAGCGCGCCGAGCAGAAGCTGGAGCCGCGCCATGCGATGTTGCTGCGCTGTCGTCTGCCGGGCGGGGTGATCACCACTACCCAGTGGAAGGCCATCGATAAATTCGCCGCTGACAACACGATTTATGGCAGCATCCGTCTGACCAACCGTCAGACCTTCCAGTTCCACGGCATTCTGAAGAAGAACGTCAAGCCGGTGCATCAGATGTTGCACTCCGTCGGGCTGGACGCGCTGGCGACCGCCAACGACATGAACCGTAACGTGCTGTGCACCTCCAACCCGTATGAGTCCGAGCTGCACGCCGAGGCCTACGAGTGGGCGAAAAAGATCTCTGAACATCTGTTGCCGCGCACCCGCGCCTATGCGGAGATCTGGCTCGATCAGGAGAAGGTCGCGACCACCGACGAAGAACCGATCCTCGGCGCGACTTATCTGCCGCGTAAATTCAAAACCACGGTGGTGATCCCGCCGCAGAACGATATCGATCTGCACGCCAACGACATGAACTTCGTGGCGATTGCCGAAAACGGCAAGCTGGTGGGCTTTAACCTGTTGGTCGGCGGTGGTCTGTCTATTGAGCACGGTAATAAGAAAACCTACGCGCGTACGGCAAGCGAGTTCGGCTTTCTGCCGCTGGAGCATACCCTGGCCGTGGCCGAAGCGGTGGTAACGACCCAGCGTGACTGGGGTAACCGTACCGACCGTAAAAACGCGAAAACCAAATATACCCTGGAGCGCGTCGGTATCGACACCTTCAAGGAAGAGGTTGAGCGCCGCGCGGGGATCAAGTTTGAGCCGATCCGCCCGTATGAATTTACCGGTCGTGGCGATCGCATCGGTTGGGTGAAAGGGATCGACAACAACTGGCACCTGACGCTGTTTATCGAAAACGGTCGTATCCTGGATTATCCTGGACGTCCGCTGAAAACCGGTTTACTGGAGATCGCGAAGATCCACAAAGGCGATTTCCGCATCACCGCTAACCAGAACCTGATTATTGCCAGCGTGCCGGAAAGCCAGAAAGCGAAGATCGAGAAACTGGCGCGCGACCACGGGTTGATGAATGCGGTGAAACCGCAGCGTGAAAACTCGATGGCCTGCGTGTCGTTCCCGACCTGTCCGCTGGCGATGGCGGAAGCTGAGCGTTTCCTGCCGTCGTTTACGGACAAAGTGGAAGCGATTCTGGAAAAACACGGCATCCCGGACGAGCATATCGTGATGCGCGTGACCGGCTGCCCGAACGGCTGCGGCCGCGCGATGCTGGCGGAGCTGGGTCTGGTGGGCAAAGCCCCGGGGCGTTACAACGTGCATCTGGGCGGCAACCGCATGGGAACACGTATTCCACGCATGTATCGCGAAAATATTACGGAATCAGAAATTCTCGATTCCATTGACGAACTGGTTGGGCGCTGGGCGAAAGAGCGTGAAGCGGGTGAAGGCTTCGGCGATTTTACGGTGCGTGCGGGCATCATTCGCCCGGTGCTCGATCCAGCGCGTGATTTCTGGGAATAAGTTCCCTTTGCCTGGTGACACGACGGTTTTGTAGGCCTGATAAGCGTAGCGCTATCAGGCATAAGATGAGGTAATCATGTCCGTACTTGATCTAAACGCTCTGAACGACCTGCCGAAAGTTGAACGCGTTATGGCGCTGGCGGAAACTAACAGCCAACTGGAAAAGCTGGACGCCGAAGGCCGCGTAGCGTGGGCACTGGAGAATTTGCCGGGAGAATACGTGCTCTCTTCCAGCTTTGGTATTCAGGCCGCAGTAAGCCTGCATCTGGTGAATCAGATCCGCCCGGATATCCCGGTAATTCTGACCGATACCGGCTATCTGTTCCCGGAAACCTACCAGTTTATTGACGAGTTAACGGACAAACTCAGGCTGAATCTGCAAGTCTATCGGGCGAAGGAGAGTGCTGCCTGGCAGGAAGCACGCTATGGCAAACTGTGGGAGCAGGGCGTTGAGGGCATTGAGAAATACAATGACATCAACAAAGTCGAGCCGATGAACCGGGCGCTAAAAGAGCTGAAAGCACAGACCTGGTTTGCGGGCCTGCGCCGCGAGCAGTCAGGCAGCCGGGCGCATTTGCCGGTACTGGCAATTCAGCGCGGCGTGTTTAAAGTGCTGCCGATCATCGACTGGGATAACCGTACCGTTTACCAGTATCTGCAAAAGCACGGGCTGAAATATCACCCGCTGTGGGACCAGGGCTATCTGTCGGTGGGGGATACGCATACTACCCGCAAATGGGAGCCGGGCATGGCGGAAGAAGAGACGCGCTTCTTCGGACTGAAGCGCGAATGCGGGCTGCATGAAGGGTAATATGAGCCTCGGTAAGCGTTATGCATTACCGGGGCTCTTTTTTTTCAGGATTACCCTGCCTTCGCCAGCTCTTTTACCAGCGGCAGCATGATGCGTACCACGTCGCGGCTGCGGTGCTCTATCCGGCCCGGTAACGCTTTATCGATATGCTGTTGGTTATCCAGACGCACATCGTGCCAGCTGTTTCCATCCGGGAATGAAGGGCTTTTGGCGCGTTGTTGATAGCCATCTTTCTTGCCCAGGTTCCAGTTGGTCGCTTCAACGGAAAGGACGGCAATTCCCGCGTTATCGAACACCTCTGCGTCGTTACAGCAGCCGGTACCTTTCGGATAGTCTTTGTTCAGTCCGGGGTTGGTGCTGGCGACAATACCGCGGCTGCGTGCGATGACCAGCGCCCGGTCGCGCGTCAGTTTTCGTACGGCTTCCGGGGTTCTTTTCCCGCTGTTGAAATAGAGCTTATCGCCAACGATCAGGTTATCGAGGTTGATAACCAGCAGCGTATTTTTCTTCTCGGCGGCGCTCATTCGCTTAAGGATGTTCTCTGCGCCGAGTTTGCCTTCCTCTTCACCGCTGGTGGCGATAAAGCGAATACCGTACTGCGTCGGCACATTTTTGAGTCGTTCAGCCAGCTCCAGCATCACGCCCACCCCTGCGGCGTTGTCGTCGATACCCTGTAGGGTTAATCCACCCAAATTGGCATCGGAATCGGCGTCGCTTTGCGCAGCGTAGGTGTCGAGGTGCGCCATGATAATAATCTGCTGTGGCGCTTTGCCTTCATGGGCTGCAATGACGGTACTGCCCGTTACGTTATGCCAGTTTTTACGATTATCTTTGGCAGTATAAATATAGCGGCTGTTAAACGTCCGAATATCACTGCTATAGCCCATCTGCTGAAATTGCTGACGTATATAATCAGCAGATAACATTTCTGCCGGAGAACCCGTCACACGGCCTGGGAAGAATGTGGCGATGTAGCGTGCCTGGGTATTTGCGATATCTCCGGGCTTCGAAGATGTTGCCTGTGCGGGAAGGATAAAGCACGCGCCGAGCGCCAGGGCGGTAGTCAGGTGGCGCAATGCGGAAAACATAGTGAGTCCTTAAATACCAAGCAGAAATTTTTAGCCGCTAGTATGAAACCGTGATCGCGGTAAAACAATTTCATTTGCTCCTAAATGCCCGAAATCCGGTGGCTTAAGCACTTTTTGATATTTGCTTTTCCAGATCGTTATTCCTTTGAGGAACTACTCATTCCAATTCGTAATTTCATTCGCCTCCTTGCCCTCCCTATAGTCAGGTTATCTGAGCATCGTTAGCAAAATAACGGCATTACATAGGAACGGTTATGGATCAAAAACGACTTACCCACCTGCGGCAACTGGAAGCGGAAAGCATCCATATCATTCGTGAGGTGGCCGCCGAGTTTTCTAATCCGGTGATGATGTATTCCATCGGCAAAGATTCCAGCGTAATGCTGCATCTGGCGCGCAAAGCGTTTTATCCTGGCACGCTGCCGTTCCCCTTGCTGCACGTTGATACCGGTTGGAAATTTAGCGAGATGTATGAATTTCGTGACCGTACGGCGAAAGCCTACGGCTGCGAACTGCTGGTGCATAAAAACCCGGAAGGGGTGGCGATGGGCATCAACCCCTTTGTCCACGGCAGCGCCAAGCATACCGATATTATGAAAACCGAAGGGCTGAAGCAGGCGCTGAACAAATACGGTTTTGACGCCGCGTTCGGCGGCGCACGCCGTGATGAGGAGAAATCGCGCGCCAAAGAGCGCATTTACTCCTTCCGCGATCGCTTCCATCGCTGGGACCCGAAAAATCAGCGTCCGGAACTGTGGCACAACTACAACGGACAAATTAACAAAGGCGAAAGCATTCGCGTATTCCCGCTCTCTAACTGGACCGAACAGGATATCTGGCAGTACATCTGGTTGGAAAATATCGACATCGTACCGCTGTACCTGGCGGCTGAGCGTCCGGTGCTGGAGCGTGATGGTATGCTGATGATGATTGATGACGACAGAATCGATCTGCAACCCGGCGAAGTGATTAAAAAGCGCATGGTGCGTTTCCGCACGCTTGGCTGCTGGCCGCTGACCGGCGCGGTGGAGTCTAACGCGCAGACGCTGCCGGAAATTATTGAAGAGATGCTGGTCTCAACCACCAGTGAACGTCAGGGCCGCGTGATTGACCGCGACCAGGCGGGCTCCATGGAGCTGAAGAAACGTCAGGGGTATTTCTAAGGAGCCGCCATGAATACGACACTTGCACAACAAATTGCTAATGAAGGCGGCGTTGAAGCCTGGATGGTTGCTCAGCAACACAAAAGCCTGCTGCGTTTTTTAACCTGCGGTAGCGTGGATGACGGGAAAAGTACCCTGATTGGTCGCTTGCTGCATGATACCCGGCAGATCTATGAAGATCAGCTCTCATCGCTGCATAACGACAGTAAACGCCACGGCACCCAAGGCGAAAAACTCGATCTGGCGCTATTGGTTGACGGCTTGCAGGCCGAGCGCGAGCAGGGCATCACCATCGACGTGGCTTATCGTTATTTCTCCACCGAGAAGCGAAAATTTATTATTGCGGATACCCCCGGTCACGAACAGTACACCCGCAACATGGCGACCGGTGCGTCGACCTGCGACCTGGCGATCCTGTTGATCGATGCGCGTAAAGGCGTGCTCGATCAGACCCGTCGTCACAGCTTTATCTCCACGCTGCTTGGGATCAAGCACCTGGTGGTAGCGATCAACAAAATGGATCTGGTGAGCTTTAGCGAAGAGACATTTAACCGCATCCGCGAAGACTATCTCACGTTTGCTGAACAACTGCCGGGCAACCTGGATATCCGCTTTGTGCCGCTCTCCGCGCTGGAAGGCGATAACGTGGCTTCGCCAAGCGTCAGCATGCCATGGTACAGCGGCCCGACGCTGCTCGAAGTGCTGGAAACCGTTGAGATCCAGCGCATTGTCGATACCCAGCCGATGCGTTTCCCGGTGCAGTATGTGAACCGACCAAATCTGGATTTTCGTGGTTATGCCGGAACGCTGGCCTCCGGTAGCGTGCAGGTAGGGCAACGCGTCAAGGTGTTACCGTCCGGCGTTGAGTCGAGCGTGGCGCGGATCGTTACCTTTGATGGTGATTTACAGCAAGCGCATGCCGGTGAAGCGATCACCCTGGTGCTGAAAGATGAGATTGATATCAGCCGGGGCGACCTGCTGCTGGATGCAGGTGAAGCGTTGCCAGCGGTACAAAGCGCTGCCGTTGATGTGGTGTGGATGGCGGAACAGCCGCTGTCGCCGGGGCAGAGCTACGACATCAAAGTTGCCGGCAAGAAGACCCGCGCGCGCGTGGACACCGTGCAGTACCAGGTCGATATTAACAACCTGACCCAGCGTGAGGTCGACGCGTTACCGCTGAACGGCATTGGTCTGGTTAATCTGACGTTTGATGAACCGCTGGTGTTGGATACCTATCAGCAGAACCCGGTTACGGGTGGGTTGATTATCATTGACCGCCTGACTAACGTCACCGTCGGCGCGGGGCTGGTGCGTGAGCCTATCATCCAGGAGCAGGCCGCCGCTTCTCAGTTCAGCGCGTTTGAACTGGAGCTGAATGCGCTGGTGCGTCGCCACTTCCCACACTGGGGTGCGCGCGATCTGCTGGGAGACAAATAATGGCGTTGCATGACGAAAACGTCGTCTGGCATGCCCATCCTGTTACACCGCAACAGCGGGAGCAACGCCACGGTCACCGTGGTGTTGTGCTGTGGTTTACCGGACTGTCTGGCTCCGGTAAATCTACCGTAGCGGGAGCGCTGGAAGAAGCGTTGCACAAGCTGGGCGTCAGCACTTATCTGCTGGATGGCGATAACGTGCGTCACGGCCTGTGCAGCGATCTGGGGTTTAGCGATGCCGATCGTAAGGAGAATATCCGTCGGGTTGGCGAGGTGGCTAACCTGATGGTGGATGCCGGTCTGGTAGTTCTGACCGCCTTTATCTCTCCGCATCGCGCTGAGCGAAGAATGGTCCGCGAGCGCGTTGGCGCAGGGCGTTTTATTGAGGTTTTTGTCGATACGCCATTAGCAACGTGCGAAGCGCGCGACCCAAAAGGGCTGTATAAAAAAGCCAGGTCGGGGGAGTTGCGCAATTTCACCGGAATTGATTCGGTATACGAAGCGCCTGAATCGCCAGAGATTCATCTGGATGGTGAACAATTGGTAACAAATTTGGTTCCCCAATTATTAGACCTGCTGAGGCAGGGAGATATTATCAGATCCTGAGACACCCGAGCTTACATGCCCGGTCAGTCACGGTCACAGGATTAGATATGCGTAACAGCCATAACATTACTATTACAGAGTCAGAGACCTTCGCTACCGACGACGAAACCACCTGGTCCCTACCAGGGGCCGTGGTCGGTTTTGTAGCGTGGCTGCTGGCGCTGGGGTTCCCATGTCTGATGTATGGCCCTAACACACTGTTTTTCTTCCTTTATACCTGGCCTTTCTTCCTCGCGTTGCTGCCCGTGGCGATTGTGGCGGGTATTGCCCTGCACTCGCTATTAAAAGGAAAGCTGCTGCTGAGCATTACCAGCACCCTACTGGTGGTGGGTGGAATGTTTAGCGCGCTATTCTTTTGGCTTTTGGGCTAGGCTAAGTGCGTTTTAAACGATCGCCGATGTCGTTCACTGTCTGGTCATAATTCAAACCGTAACCAACAATGAGATTATGTTCTCCTTACACGGGGTATACGTAACAACGGGCAAATGTGGTACATTTGCCCGCGTTGTCGCGGCATTCCCGTCCGTTGATGTAAAGTCGTCTACGGAAGTTATGGGATGTTAATGCCGTTTTTCAGGGGGCAGGATGGGTAAACTTACGCTGCTGTTGCTGGCTTTATTAGTCTGGCTACAGTATTCGCTGTGGTTCGGTAAGAACGGCATACATGACTATAGTCGCGTCAACGATGATGTTGCTGCGCAGCAGGCTACAAACGCGAAACTTAAAGCGCGTAACGATCAGCTCTTTGCCGAAATTGACGATCTCAATGGCGGACA
Organism: Citrobacter sp. C5_2; assembly: GCF_014596845.2. NCBI lineage: Bacteria > Pseudomonadati > Pseudomonadota > Gammaproteobacteria > Enterobacterales > Enterobacteriaceae > Citrobacter > Citrobacter sp. C5_2. Next base: position 1,085,435 of record NZ_CP115032.1, read on the forward strand.
AGAGGCTATTGAGGAGCGCGCGCGCAACGAACTCAGCATGACTAAGCCGGGCGAAACTTTTTATCGTCTGGTGCCTGACGCGTCTAAACGCGCCCAGACTGCAGGGCAAAACAATCGATAAATCGTCCAGGGATCTAACATGGCAGCCACTTTATTGGACGTTTGCGCCGTGGTGCCGGCTGCCGGATTTGGCCGCCGAATGCAAACAGAGTGTCCTAAGCAGTACCTCTCAATTGGCAATAAAACCATTCTTGAACACTCGGTTGATGCGCTACTGGCCCATCCCCGGGTGACGCGAGTCGTCATCGCTATCAGCCCAGGCGACAGCCGCTTTGCCCAACTTCCACTTGCCGCGCATCCGCAAATTACCGTAGTGGATGGCGGCAACGAACGTGCCGATTCTGTCCTTGCCGGTTTGCAAGCCGCAGGAGATGCGCGTTGGGTGCTGGTGCATGACGCCGCGCGTCCGTGTCTGCATCAGGATGACTTAGCACGTTTGCTGGCAATCAGTGAAACCAGCCGCACTGGCGGGATCCTGGCGGCACCCGTACGCGATACGATGAAACGCGCTGAACCGGGCCGTACAGACATTGCCCATACGGTCGATCGTACCGATTTATGGCATGCGTTAACGCCGCAGTTTTTCCCTCGCGAGCTGTTGCACGACTGCCTGACCCGTGCGCTCAACGAAGGCGCAACCATTACGGACGAAGCTTCGGCGCTGGAATATTGCGGCTTTCATCCGCAACTGGTCGAAGGACGCGCTGACAACATCAAAGTCACCCGCCCGGAAGACCTGGCGCTGGCGGAGTTTTATCTCTCCCGAACAATCCATTTGGAGAATGCATAATGCGAATCGGACACGGTTTTGACGTACACGCTTTTGGCGGCGTTGGCCCAATTATCATTGGCGGCGTGCGCATCCCGTATGAAAAAGGACTGCTGGCGCATTCTGATGGTGATGTGGCGTTACATGCGCTAACCGATGCCTTGCTGGGCGCGGCGGCGCTGGGTGACATCGGTAAACTCTTCCCGGATACCGACCCGGCCTTTAAAGGTGCAGATAGCCGCGAATTATTGCGTGAAGCCTGGCGGCGTATTCAGGCGAAAGGCTATACGCTTGGTAATGTGGATGTGACGATTATTGCTCAGGCGCCGAAGATGCTGCCGCACATTCCGCAAATGCGCGTATTTATTGCCGAAGATCTTGGCTGCCATATGGATGATGTTAACGTGAAAGCGACCACCACGGAAAAACTCGGTTTCACCGGGCGTGGGGAAGGGATTGCCTGTGAAGCGGTGGCGTTACTCATTAAGGCAACGAAATGACTGCGTTTGAGAATCTGACATATCTTCATGGTAAACCACTGGGCCATGGCGTCCTGAAAGCCAATCCGGAAGACTTTGTCGTCGTCGAAGATTTAGGCTTCGAACCGGATGGCGAAGGCGAGCACATTTTGGTGCGCATCCTGAAAAACGGCTGCAATACCCGTTTTGTCGCTGACGCGCTGGCGAAGTTCCTGAAAATTCACGCCCGTGAAGTGAGCTTTGCCGGGCAAAAAGATAAGCATGCGGTCACGGAACAGTGGCTGTGCGCGCGCGTGCCGGGTAATGTAATGCCTGATTTAAGCAAATTTGAGCTCGAAGGCTGTAAAGTGCTGGAGTACGCGCGCCACAAGCGTAAGCTGCGTTTAGGGGCGCTGAAAGGCAACGAATTTACACTGGTGTTGCGTGAAGTGAGCGAGCGAAATGATGTTGAAGCGCGATTACAGGCGATTAGCGAGCGCGGCGTACCGAACTATTTTGGCGCTCAGCGTTTTGGGATCGGCGGCAGCAACCTGCAAGGGGCGCTGCGCTGGGCGCAAAGCGATGCGCCGGTGCGCGATCGCAATAAACGCAGTTTTTGGTTGTCGGCGGCCCGTAGCGCGTTGTTTAATCAGATCGTCAGTGAACGCTTGAAAAAAACAGACTTTAATCAAGTTGTTGACGGCGATGCGCTACAATTGTCGGGACGCGGAAGCTGGTTTGTCGCCACGCAGGAAGAACAGACTGAATTACAGCGTCGCGTCGATGACAAAGAATTGATGATTACAGCGGCATTACCGGGTAGCGGTGAGTGGGGAACTCAGCGCGACGCGCTGGTGTTTGAAGAAAGCGCTGTTGCGGATGAAACCGTGCTGCAGTCTCTGCTATTGCGCGAGAAAGTCGAGGCATCGCGACGCGCTATGTTGCTGTATCCACAACAATTAAGCTGGAACTGGTGGGATGACGTAACCGTTGAGTTACGCTTCTGGCTACCGGCAGGTAGCTTCGCCACCAGTGTAGTAAGGGAACTTATTAACACAATGGGTGATTATGCGTATATTGCTGAGTAACGATGATGGGGTCCATGCACCCGGTATACAAACGCTGGCGAAAGCGCTGCGTGAGTTTGCTGACGTACAGGTGGTTGCCCCGGATCGTAACCGCAGTGGCGCGTCTAACTCGCTGACGCTGGAATCTTCACTTCGCACGTTTACCTATGATAACGGCGATATCGCCGTACAAATGGGTACGCCCACCGACTGCGTCTATCTGGGCGTGAACGCGTTAATGCGTCCGCGTCCGGACATTGTCGTTTCTGGTATTAACGCAGGTCCTAATCTCGGGGATGATGTCATCTATTCCGGTACCGTTGCGGCGGCAATGGAAGGTCGTCACCTTGGGTTCCCTGCGCTGGCTGTCTCGCTTGATGGCCATAAGCACTACGATACTGCTGCGGCAGTAACCTGTCGTATCTTACGGGCGCTGAGTCGTGAACCGCTGCGCACCGGGCGTATTTTAAATATCAACGTTCCGGATCTACCGCTGGATCAGATTAAAGGCATCCGCGTCACCCGCTGCGGCAGCCGCCATCCGGCGGATCAGGTTATTCCACAGCAGGATCCGCGCGGAAATACGTTGTACTGGATTGGGCCGCCGGGGGAAAAATGCGACGCCGGGCCGGATACCGATTTTGCCGCCGTCGATGAAGGCTATGTTTCCATCACGCCGCTGCATGTCGATTTAACCGCCTACGGCGCGCATGAGGTGGTTTCGAGCTGGTTGGACAGCGTGGGAGTCGACACGCAATGGTAAGCAGACGCGTACATACTCTTCTTGAACAATTACGTGCGCAGGGCATCCGAGATGAGCATGTCCTGGATGCACTCGCCGCCGTGCCGCGTGAGAAATTCATTGATGAGGCGTTTGAACATAAGGCCTGGGACAATATTGCCTTGCCGATTGGTCAGGGGCAGACGATTTCGCAGCCTTATATGGTTGCACGCATGACTGAGCTGCTTGAGCTAACACCGCAATCGCGAGTGCTGGAAATTGGCACTGGCTCCGGCTACCAGACGGCGATTCTGGCGCATCTGGTGCAGCATGTATGCTCCGTTGAGCGTATTAAAGGCCTGCAATGGCAGGCGCGTCGTCGCCTGAAACAGCTGGATTTACACAATGTTTCTACCCGTCACGGTGATGGATGGCAGGGCTGGCAAGCGCGAGCCCCGTTTGACGCTATCATTGTAACGGCAGCTCCGCCGGAGATCCCAACTGCGCTGATGATGCAGCTGGATGAAGGCGGTATTCTCGTCTTACCCGTGGGCGATGAGCACCAGTTCCTGAAGCGGGTGCGTCGTCGGGGAGGCGAATTTATTATTGATACCGTGGAGGCCGTACGTTTTGTTCCCTTAGTAAAAGGGGAGCTTGCGTAGACACTGGCTCTGAATACCTGGAGTTTTCCTGGATATTCTGGAATTAGTCAGCGTATCGTGTCGATGCTTTTGCACGGTGATTACGTTACGGGTTTTAACCAAATTTTCCTGGGGGATAAATGAGCGCGGGAAGCCACAAATTTACCATTCGCCGTATTGCGGCATTGTCACTGGTTTCATTATGGCTGGCAGGTTGTTCAAACACCTCGAATCCACCAGCGCCGGTCAGCTCGGTTGACGGCGGTGCATCCACGAACACCAGTTCCGGCATGCTGATTACGCCTCCGCCAAAAATGGGCTCGACGTCGACAGTACAACAGACGCCACAGATCCAACCGGTGCAGACTCCGACTACGCAACCAGCGCAAATTCAACCTGTTGCAGAACAGCCTGTACAGATGGAAAACGGTCGTATCGTGTACAACCGTAAGTATGGGAATATTCCGAAAGGTAGCTACACGGGCGGCAGCACCTATACTGTCAAGAAAGGCGACACGCTTTTCTATATTGCCTGGATTACCGGGAACGATTTCCGTGACCTCGCACAGCGCAATAACGTTCCGGCCCCGTATAGCCTGAATGTCGGCCAAACTCTGCAAGTGGGCAACGCCTCGGGTACACCGATTACCGGTGGGAATGCCATCACCCAGGCGGATGCAGCACAGCAAGGAGTTGTGACCAACCCTGCACAAAATTCCACCGTTGCTGTTGCTTCGAAACCAACAATTACGTATTCTGAGGATTCAGGTGAACAAAGTGCTAACAAAATGTTGCCGAACAACAAGCCTGCTGGGACAGTTGTCACAGCGCCAGTAACGGCTCCAGCAGTTAGCACAACCGAAACAACTGCAAGCTCAACGTCGACCAGCGCGCCAATCTCTACCTGGCGCTGGCCAACTGACGGCAAAGTGATCGAAAACTTTGCGGCTACCGAAGGTGGCAATAAAGGGATCGACATTGCAGGCAGCAAAGGACAGGCTATTGTCGCGACCGCAGATGGACGCGTCGTTTATGCCGGTAACGCGCTGCGTGGTTACGGTAATCTTATTATCATCAAACATAACGATGATTACCTGAGCGCCTACGCCCATAACGATACAATGCTGGTCCGGGAACAACAAGAAATCAAGGCGGGGCAGAAAATAGCTACCATGGGTAGTACCGGAACCAGTTCAACACGCTTGCATTTTGAAATTCGTTACAAGGGGAAATCCGTAAACCCGCTGCGTTACTTGCCGCAGCGATAATTCGGCGGAACCAGGCTTTCACTTGCTAGTTCCGTTAGGGATCACGGGTAGGAGCCACCTTTATGAGTCAGAATACGCTGAAAGTTCATGATTTAAATGAAGATGCGGAATTTGATGAGAACGGAGTAGAGGCTTTTGATGAGAAAGCCTTGAGTGAAGAGGAACCCAGTGATAACGACCTGGCTGAAGAAGAGCTGTTATCGCAGGGGGCCACACAGCGTGTGTTGGACGCGACTCAGCTTTACCTTGGTGAGATTGGTTATTCACCACTGTTAACAGCCGAAGAAGAAGTTTATTTTGCGCGTCGCGCACTGCGTGGAGATGTCGCCTCTCGCCGCCGCATGATTGAAAGTAACCTGCGTCTGGTGGTGAAAATTGCTCGCCGTTATGGCAATCGCGGTCTGGCATTGCTGGACCTGATTGAAGAGGGCAATCTGGGGCTTATCCGTGCCGTCGAGAAGTTTGACCCGGAACGCGGGTTCCGCTTCTCAACATACGCAACGTGGTGGATCCGTCAGACGATCGAACGGGCTATTATGAACCAAACCCGTACGATCCGACTGCCGATTCACATTGTAAAAGAGCTGAACGTCTATCTGCGTACCGCGCGTGAGTTGTCGCATAAACTGGACCACGAACCGAGCGCAGAAGAGATTGCTGAACAACTGGATAAACCGGTTGATGACGTCAGCCGTATGCTCCGACTCAACGAGCGCATTACCTCGGTAGACACCCCGCTGGGTGGCGATTCCGAAAAAGCGTTGCTGGACATCCTGGCCGATGAAAAAGAAAACGGCCCGGAAGACACCACGCAAGACGATGATATGAAACAGAGCATCGTCAAATGGCTGTTCGAACTGAACGCCAAACAGCGTGAGGTGCTGGCACGTCGTTTCGGTCTGCTGGGGTATGAAGCTGCGACACTGGAAGATGTGGGCCGCGAAATCGGTCTTACGCGTGAACGTGTTCGTCAGATTCAGGTTGAAGGCCTGCGTCGTCTGCGCGAAATTCTGCAGACTCAGGGGCTGAATATCGAAGCGCTGTTCCGCGAGTAAGCACAAGTTCCATCAAGAAAGGCCAGTCTCATCGAGACTGGCCTTTTTCTTTAGCGCTACCGCTTATTGGTCGGCACATATTGTCCGATGGCGCTTTGCTTATCGGGCCTACAAAGACATCACCCAAAACCGCCATCCGAACGATTATCCCATCATCTTACGCACCAGTTGAGTAAACTGTTTGCGCTCTTCCTCGCTCAGTCTGCCCAGAAACTCATCATCCACGCGATCTCCTACCGGGGTTGCGCTGGCCAATAATGCTTCTCCTTGCGCAGTCAAATAAACAAACCGCCGACGCTTATCCGCCGGGTCGTGATCCCGCCTGACCAGCCCACGCTTTTCCATCCGGCTCAGCATTTCCGCAAGTGTGGCTTTGGTGCAGACCGCTGCCTCCATCAGGGCGACCTGTTCAATGCCGGGCTGTTCGGCAATGGCGCGCATCACCGCGTACTGCGGTTTGGTTAGCTCTGGTAACTCATGTTGCCAGCGAGCCGTATGCTGCTGAAAAAGCTGACGTAAAAGATGAAATGCTTTATTGCGTAACGGCATGAGAGCTCCGGGATATCGGTCAGTCTCTATCATAGCGGGTTACGCCTCCTTTTTTAACCATCGCTGTTTTAGCTATCCGTGCGCGGTGGCCTTGCCCACAATGAATTGTGGGAGTATTTTAATCAAAACGTTCGTACACGAACAAATTGAGGGGTTGAATGAGACTGATCGTAGGAATGACGGGGGCTACTGGCGCACCGCTCGGCGTGTCGCTACTACAGGCGCTGCGGGAAATGCCGGGGGTGGAAACCCATCTGGTGCTGTCGAAATGGGCAAAAACGACCATTGAGCTGGAAACGCCGTACAGCGTCCGCGATGTATCCGCACTGGCAGACTATTGCCACAATCCCGCGGACCAGGCCGCGACCATCTCCTCCGGATCGTTTCGTACTGACGGCATGATCATTATCCCCTGCAGCATGAAAACGCTGGCCGGTATTCGCGCAGGTTACGCGGAAGGGCTGGTGGGGCGCGCCGCAGACGTGGTGCTGAAAGAAGGGCGCAAACTGGTGCTGGTGCCGCGTGAAATGCCGCTCAGCACCATCCATCTGGAAAACATGCTCGCGCTTTCCCGCATGGGCGTGGCGATGGTCCCGCCAATGCCCGCGTTTTACAACCATCCGCAAACGGTCGATGACATCACCCAGCACATTGTCGCGCGCGTGCTCGACCAGTTTGGGCTTGAACACCCTAACGCCCGTCGTTGGCAGGGATTACGACAGGCGCAGAATTTTGCACAGGAGAACGAATAATGGCATTTGATGATTTGCGCAGCTTTTTGCAGGCGCTGGACGACCAGGGACAACTGCTGAAAATCAGTGAGGAAGTTAACGCCGAGCCGGATCTGGCGGCGGCGGCCAATGCGACCGGGCGTATTGGTGATGGCGCGCCTGCGCTGTGGTTTGACAATATTCGCGGTTTTACCGATGCCCGCGTGGCGATGAACACTATCGGTTCATGGCAGAATCACGCCATCTCTTTAGGTCTGCCACCAAATACCCCGGTGAAAAAACAGATTGATGAGTTTATCCGTCGCTGGGATAAATTTCCGGTTGCCCCGGAACGTCGTGCGAACCCGGCATGGGCTGAAAATACCGTCGACGGCGAAGACATTAATCTTTTCGACATTCTGCCGCTGTTTCGCCTGAACGATGGCGACGGCGGTTTCTACCTGGATAAAGCCTGCGTGGTGTCGCGCGATCCGCTGGATCGGGACAACTTCGGCAAACAGAACGTCGGCATCTACCGCATGGAAGTGAAGGGCAAACGTAAGCTCGGTCTGCAACCGGTGCCAATGCATGATATCGCGCTGCACCTGCATAAAGCGGAAGAGCGCGGTGAAGATTTGCCGATTGCCATCACGCTGGGTAATGATCCTATCATCACTTTGATGGGCGCCACGCCGCTGAAATACGATCAGTCTGAATACGAGATGGCGGGAGCGCTGCGTGAAAGCCCGTACCCGATCGCTACCGCGCCGCTCACCGGTTTTGACGTACCGTGGGGCTCTGAAGTGATCCTCGAAGGGGTCATTGAAAGCCGTAAACGCGAAATCGAAGGTCCGTTTGGCGAGTTTACTGGCCACTATTCCGGTGGACGCAATATGACCGTGGTGCGTATCGATAAAGTCTCTTATCGCAGCAAACCGATTTTTGAATCACTCTATCTCGGTATGCCGTGGACCGAAATCGACTACCTGATGGGCCCGGCGACCTGCGTACCGCTTTATCAACAATTGAAAGCCGAATTCCCGGAAGTGCAGGCGGTGAACGCCATGTACACCCACGGACTGCTGGCGATTATTTCCACCAAAAAACGCTACGGCGGCTTTGCCCGCGCGGTGGGGCTGCGTGCTATGACCACGCCGCACGGCCTGGGTTACGTGAAGATGGTGATTATGGTTGATGAAGACGTTGACCCGTTCAACCTGCCGCAGGTGATGTGGGCGCTCTCCTCGAAGGTCAATCCGGCGGGCGATCTGGTGCAACTGCCGAATATGTCGGTGCTGGAACTTGATCCCGGTTCCAGTCCGGCGGGGATTACCGACAAGCTCATCATCGATGCCACGACACCGGTTGCACCGGATAACCGAGGTCATTACAGCCAGCCGGTATGTGATTTACCGGAAACAAAAGCCTGGGCTGAAAAGCTGACCGCCATGCTGGCCAACCGTAAATAAGGAGTAGCAGATGATTTGTCCACGTTGTGCCGATGAACATATTGAAGTGATGGCGAACTCGCCAGTAAAAGGTGTCTGGACCGTATATCAGTGCCAGCATTGTCTGTACACCTGGCGTAATACCGAGCCGCTACGCCGTACCAGCCGCGAGCATTATCCGCAAGCGTTTCGCATGACGCAGAAAGATATCGACGATGCGCCAATGGTGCCAAGTATCCCGCCGCTGCTGGCGGAAGATAAGCGTTAATCAAAAAATGCCGGGTGCGGCGAAGCCATACCCGGCACAACGGCGTTACACCAGACTTTTTAACCGATAGATCCATTCCAGCGCCTGGCGAGGCGTGAGTGAATCCGGGTCGAGATTTTCCAGCGCTTCAACGGCGGGAGATGTTTCTTCCGCAACCGAAAGCAGCGACATCTGTGTACCATCGACCTGGGTTGCGGCAACATTCGGCGCGATGCTTTCCAGTTCGCGCAGTTTTTGCCGCGCACGTTTTATGACCTCTTTCGGCACACCTGCCAGGGCTGCTACCGCCAGGCCATAGCTCTTGCTCGCCGCGCCATCCTGTACGCTGTGCATAAAGGCGATGGTATCGCCATGCTCTAACGCGTCCAGATGTACATTCGCGACGCCTTCCATCTTCTCCGGTAACTGAGTCAGTTCGAAGTAGTGGGTGGCGAACAATGTTAATGCTTTGATTTTATTCGCCAGGTTTTCTGCGCACGCCCATGCCAGCGACAGACCGTCGTAGGTTGAAGTGCCGCGTCCAATCTCATCCATCAGCACCAGGCTGTTTTCGGTAGCGTTATGCAGAATGTTGGCGGTTTCGGTCATCTCAACCATGAAGGTGGAACGACCTGAGGCCAGATCATCCGCCGCGCCAACGCGGGTAAATATACGGTCGATAGGCCCAATCTCGACTTTTTGTGCCGGGACATAGCTGCCGATATACGCCAGCAGCGCAATCAATGCGGTCTGGCGCATATAGGTACTTTTCCCCCCCATGTTCGGCCCGGTGATGATCAGCATCCGGCGCTGTGGGGAAAGGTTGAGCGGGTTGGCGATAAACGGCTCTGTCAGTACCTGCTCCACCACCGGGTGACGACCCTCGGTAATACGAATACCGGGTTTATCGGTGAAGATCGGACAGGTGTAATTCAACGTATAAGCACGTTCTGCGAGGTTGACCAGGACGTCCAGTTCAGCCAGCGCGCTGGCGCTCTGTTGTAAATCAGCCAGATGCGGCAGCAGCATATCGAACAGCTCGTCGTATAGCTGTTTTTCCAGTGCCAGCGCCTTACCTTTGGACGTCAGAACTTTGTCTTCATACTCTTTCAGTTCTGGAATAATGTAGCGTTCAGCGTTTTTCAACGTCTGGCGACGCACGTAATTAATTGGCGCCAGATGGCTCTGTCCACGACTGATCTGAATGTAGTATCCGTGAACGGCGTTGAATCCGACTTTCAGCGTATCAAGACCCGTGCGTTCGCGCTCGCGGATCTCCAGTCTGTCGAGGTAGTCAGTTGCACCATCGGCCAGCGCTCGCCACTCGTCCAGCTCTTCGTTATAGCCAGACGCGATGACGCCGCCGTCGCGTACCAGCACCGGCGGAGCTTCCACGACGGCGCGTTCCAGCAGTTCACGCAGCTCCGCAAACTCCCCCATTTTCTCACGCAGCATCTGCACCGGGGCGCTGTCTACGTTTTCCAGTTGCGCGCGTAGTTCTGGGAGTTGCTGGAAAGCGTGGCGCATGCGGGCCAGATCGCGCGGGCGCGCGGTACGCAGAGCGAGACGCGCCAGAATGCGTTCCAGATCGCCCACCTGACGCAGCACGGGTTGCAATTCGCTGGTGATATCCTGTAGTGCGCCGATGGTTTGTTGGCGTTCAGTGAGGATTTTGGTGTCGCGGACCGGCATATGCAGCCAGCGCTTGAGCATACGGCTGCCCATCGGTGTTACGGTGCAGTCGAGTACCGAAGCCAATGTGTTTTCAACGCCGCCAGCCAGGTTCTGGGTGATCTCCAGATTGCGGCGGGTGGCGGCATCCATAATGATGCTGTCCTGCTGACGCTCCATGGTGATGGAACGAATATGCGGCAGTGAGGTACGCTGGGTATCTTTCACATATTGCAGCAGACAGCCAGCAGCGCATAATCCGCGCGGGGCGTTCTCAACGCCAAAGCCAATCAGGTCTCGTGTGCCAAACTGCAGATTTAACTGCTGACGGGCAGTATCAATTTCAAATTCCCACAGTGGACGACGGCGCAGGCCGCGACGTCCTTCAATCAGTGAGGTTTCTGCAAAATCTTCGGCATACAGCAGTTCAGCCGGGTTAGTTCGCTGCAGTTCGGCGGCCATGGTCTCGCGGTCGGCAGGCTCGCTAACGCGAAAACGCCCGGAGCTGATGTCCAGCGTGGCATAGCCGTAGCCTTTGCTGTCCTGCCAGACGGCGGCCAGCAGGTTGTCCTGGCGCTCCTGTAACAGCGCTTCATCACTGATGGTGCCGGGCGTAACGATGCGCACAACTTTACGCTCCACCGGTCCTTTGCTGGTGGCCGGATCACCAATCTGTTCGCAAATAGCGACGGATTCCCCTTGATTGACCAGCTTGGCAAGGTAGTTTTCTACCGCATGGTGGGGAATACCCGCCATTGGGATGGGCTCGCCTGCGGATGCGCCGCGCTTAGTCAGGGAGATATCAAGCAGCTGAGACGCGCGTTTCGCATCGTCATAAAACAGTTCATAAAAGTCGCCCATGCGGTAAAACAGCAGTATTTCCGGGTGCTGAGCTTTCAGCTTGAGATACTGCTGCATCATGGGGGTGTGGGCGTCGAGATTATCGATTGTACTCATGGAGTTGTGTCCAGTTCCCTGATTTTCAATGGATTGCGATATTCTTGTTTTCGTTGTTATCACATAAGAGGCACATGATAACGGAGATATGCTTTTCAGGGAAAGCGGGGAAGGATGACTTCTCGATCCAGATTCCGCTCCGGGGCGACTCAGACGATGACAATGTATTCTGGAGAGGGGAGAACCATAAATTCATCCTCTGGCATTCCCTCGTAGGTTGAGCCACCAGAACGCTTACTAATTATTCATTTTGCGGCAACGCATAATTCTGGCAGTACAGGTAGGGGATCCCTTCTTTGGTAATCAGATACGTCTTGCTATTTAGCGCAAAATAATCATCGCATGGCCTGCCATGGGTATAATATAAGCGCACAAATTATAAGAGTCAGCGTCACCATGATTATTTCTGCGGTGGTGAACAAAGATTGACGCGGTGCCCCAGGCAACAGATCCTCTATAACGGTATCCGGGGTTATGGGCTCTGCCCGGGGTGACGGTTCGCTGGTGAAAGCGCGAAAAGGGATCGGTGGCTATCAATTGACTTTTGACGGCGTGGCGGCGCATGACGGGAATGAACCTGAAAAAGAGCGTTCTGCCATTACTGCTTTTGCTAACAGTGTGCAGGCAATTAACGCATTGACTGATATGACCCGTGGAACCACCCTTAATATGGGTGTAGTGCAGGGGAGAAGCGTGGTGAACGTCGTCGCTGCAGAGCTACATGCGCAACTGGATGTGCGTTTTGGGGAATATGAAGAGTATGACCGCGCGCACAAGTCGCTACAGTCGCTGTGTCAGCAAGGTTTCCTTGATGGTGTGACCACCACGTTGACCCGCGTAATTCATAAACCCGCGATGGCGGCGAGTAAGAGACATAACGCCTGATGGCTCTGGTTGAACGGGCAGGGGTCTGTCGGTGCAGGTTTTCACAGTGCCGATGAGTGGCTTGATAATGCCTCAATTGAACCGCGGATCCGTTTATTAAATCGTATTATCACTATGTTGTTGATTATGAATATAGCCTCCTGCGGGAGGCTATATTCATCTCTGGGGTATCTGTCGATGCCATAATATTAACGGGCATACTATTAAGTATTATTTATATATCATGCCGCAGCAGCTGTTTCTCGAAACGGCGATCGCGTAGACTGGAATAAATAAAAGTAATCACAAACAGCAGAGAAAATAGTACGACGATGGTGGGGGCTGGTGCGCTGTCGATGAAAAATGACAGATACACGCCCATAAACGAGGTAACGACTGAGATAACCACTGCCAGCCACAAGGCATGGAAAAATTTCCGTGTCATTAATATCGCGATGGCGCCCGGGGCAATTAGTAAGGAAATCGACAAAATAATGCCTACCGATTTCAGCGTGGCGACGATCGTCAGGGCAATCATACACAACAGACCATAATGCAGCAGCGTCGTGTTAAGACCGCTGGCCTTTGCCTGATGCGGATCGAATGCGTGCAGTAGCAGATCTTTCCACTTTAGCCCGATGATAAGCGCAATCCCCAGCGTGATAACGGAGGTTTGCACAATATCGCTAAACGATACGCCCAGCATATCGCCAAACAGAATATGATCGAGATGGACCTCCGACTGGATCGAAACGTACAGCACCAGGCCCGCGCCAAACATACCGGAAAAGACGATCCCCATCAGGGTGTCACGCTTAATTCGGCTATTGTCGTCGAGATAGCCCGTCGCCACCGCGCAAAACAGTCCGGCGATAAACGCGCCAATCGCCAGTGGAATACCTGCAATCCACGCCAGCACAATGCCGGGGAAAACCGCGTGGCTCATGGCATCGCCCATCAGCGCCCAGCCTTTAAGCACCAAAAACACCGACAACAGCGCACAGGGGATGGCGACAATGGTGGAGATGACCAGCGCATTGACCATAAAGCTAAACTGAAAGGGTTCCAGCAGCGTCGTTAAGCTCATACGGACTCCTTGTTTACCTGACGGGCACGACGGCGATTCGCCAGCAGACCGTGTTTTGGCGCAAAGACAAACGCCAGCAGGAACAGCAGCGTTTGTAGAACCACAATAATTCCGCCGGTTGCGCCGTCCAGCCAGTAGCTCAGCCAGGCGCCAAAAAAGCTGGTCAGGCTGCCGATAGCTACGGCGATAGTGAGTAGACGTGGAAAACGATCCGTCAGCAGCCAGGCGGTGGCGCCGGGTGTGACCACCAGACAAATCACCAGAAATGCGCCGACGGTTTGCAGAGCGGCAACCGTGGAAACGGAGAGCAGCGTAAAAAATAATAGCTTTAGCCAGCCAGGATTCAGACCGATGGAGCGCGCGTGGTTTTCATCAAAAAAAACCACCATCAGATCTTTCCACTTCAACAACAGCATAGTCAGCGAGATGACGCCGATGATGGTCAGTTGCACAATATCTTCCGGTGCAATCGCCAGCACGTTTCCCAGAATAATGGTCTGGATGTTGACCGACATCGGATTGAGCGACACCATAAACAGCCCGATACCGAAAAAAGAGGAAAAAATCAGTCCGATAATCGCATCTTCCTTCAGGCGCGAGCGCTGATTGAGAAACAGCATGCTGCCCGCTGCCAGTCCACCGGAAAGAAAAGCGCCAAGCGCGAAGGGAAGCCCTAACATATAAGCGCCAGCAACGCCCGGAACGATAGAGTGCGACAGCGCGTCGCCAATCAGCGACCAGCCTTTGAGCATCAGATAGCAGGAGAGAAACGCACACAGGCCGCCGACCATCGCCGAGACCCACATCGCGTTGAGCATGTACTGGTAACCAAACGGTTCTGTCAGCCAGTTCATGATTATTCCCCCTCGTTGGCCGCACGTCGCGAAATAAACGGGCGTTCATCATCGGTAATCACATGTTGCTCACCGCCGCTCAGCGCCACATGACGCAGAACGCCGCTGAATGCCTGCTCGAGATTCTCAGTCGTAAAGGTGGTTTCGGTCGGGCCACTTGCCAGCACCGTACCTTTAATCATTACCGTGTAATCACAAAACTCGGTAACGGACCCCAGATTATGGGTAGAGACCAGCACGGTCCGCCCCTCATCGCGCAGTTCGCGTAGCAGGTCGATGATGCGCGCCTCGGTTTTCACATCCACGCCGGTGAAGGGTTCATCCAGCAAAATCACCTGTCCATCCTGGGCAATAGCCCTCGCCAGAAAAACGCGTTTTTTCTGCCCGCCGGACAGTTCACCTATCTGGCGATGGCGATAGTCCAGCATATCGACTCGTGCCAGCGCAGCATCAACACAGGCGCGGTCGATCTGTTTTGGCCGACGCAGCCAGCCCATGTGGCCAAAGCGACCCATCATTACCACATCTTCCACCAGTACCGGAAACGACCAGTCCACCTCTTCCGACTGAGGAACATAGGCAATCAGATTCTGTTTCAGCGCCTGATTAACCGGCTGTTGCAGAATAGATATTTCCCCCTGCGCCAGGCGAACAAAACCCATCAGCGCTTTAAAAAGCGTTGATTTTCCCGAACCGTTTACGCCGACCAGGGCGGCAATCGAACCACCCGGAACCTGAAAAGTGGCGTCCCGCAATGCGGTGTGACCGTTGCGATACGTCACCGTAACCTGATTTACGGTAATCGCAGAGTGACTCATGGTTGGCTCTCCAGACCTTCGTTGATGCCGTTAACAATGGTTTGTGTTGTGACGCGCAGTAAATCCAGATAGGTCGGTACCGGGCCATCAGCAGCGCTGAGCGAATCGACATACAGCACACCGCCGTAATGCGCGCCGGATTCACGGGCGACCTGACGCGCAGGCTTGTCGGAGACAGTGCTTTCGCTAAATACCGTTGGGATATGATGCGCTCTGATCGCATCGATCACTTTGCGTACCTGTTTGGGGGTGCCCTGCTGATCGGCGTTGATCGGCCACAGATACAACTCTTTCAGGCCGTTATCGCGTGCCAGATAAGAAAACGCGCCTTCACTGGTGACCAGCCAGCGTTTATCGGCAGGGAGCTTCGCCAGTTCTGCATGTAGTGGCGCCAGGGTCTGCTGGATTTTGGCTTTATAGCTCTGCGCATTTTTCTGGTAGATCGCGGCATTCTGCGGATCGTATTTCATCAGCGCATCGCGAATATTATCCACGTAGATAAGCGCGTTCTCTGCCGACATCCAGGCGTGCGGATTCGGTTTGCCGTTGTACGGCCCTTCGCTGATACCCATTGGCTGCACACCGTTGGATACCATTACCTCCGGCACGCCGGATAAATGCTGGTAGAAACGGGCAAACCACAGCTCGAGATTGAGTCCGTTCGAAAGGATAAGCTGTGCGCCTTGCGCCCGCTTGATATCGCCCGGCGTGGGTTGATATTCATGAATTTCTGCCCCAGGTTTGGTGATGGAACTGACGTCCGCGGCGTCACCTGCCACGTTACTTGCCATATCCGCAATCACCGTAAAAGTGGTTATCACTTTGAACTTTTCTTGCGCCCAGGCAGGCGACAACGTCAGCGCCGTTAACGCGCCAGCAAGGAGAAATGACTTCAGATGGGGCAACTGCGGCATAGTATCCCTCACAACAAAGTGGTTAATTTATCAACGAATATAGCCTTTGCTATGTTATATAGCACAAGGCATAAACAAATGAAAATAATTCTTATTTACGTAGGGTGCTAAGGATGTATCACCTTCAGGTAATAGTCCTGTGCATGGTTAAGGTGTATTATTTATGCAACTTAATTGGGAGGCACCATGTCCGGCAAACGTATTGCACGTGAAAAAATGACGATCCAGAGAATGATCTCGCTGTACGAGAGCCAGTGTCCGCAGGCCTCAGACGAGCCGGGGCATTACGAGGCGTTGTTTGCCTATGCGCAAAAGCGTCTGGATAAGTGCGTATTTGGTGAGGAAAAACCGGCCTGCAAACAGTGCCCGGTACACTGTTATCAACCCGCCAAACGTGAAGAGATGAAGCAGATTATGCGCTGGGCTGGGCCAAGAATGCTCTGGCGTCATCCGATCCTGACCGTACGTCATCTGATTGATGACAAACGTCCCGTCCCGGAATTGCCCGAGAAGTACCAGCGGAAGAAGTAATGTAGCAATTCTATGCCGGATGGCGGTTGCGCCTTATCCGGCCTACAAATATAAACGCACCAGTGGGTAGACCCGATAAGCAAAGCGCCATCGGGCGAACCGTTAAACCAGCGCATCCTTATCAATACCCAGGCGCTTCATGCGTGACAGTAACGTCGTGCGCTTCAGTCCCAGTCGTTGCGCCGCGCCTTTGGGGCCGGCAACCACGCCGTTAGTCTCTTTCAGCACGCGCATGATCAGCTGGTATTCATCTTCGCCATCTTGTGCGACTTCGGTCGCCACTGGCGGCGTGGAAGGCGTCAAAGCGACAACATCCGGCAGAGACAGTTGCAGTACATTGCCCCTTGTGAGCAGCACCGCGCGTTCTACCACATTTTCCAGTTCACGCACGTTACCCGGCCATTCCATACTGCTCAGCGTACGCAGCGCTTCGGCGGGAATACTGTCGATATTGCGCCCCATTCGGCGGGCAATTTTAAAGGTGAAAGCTTTTACCAATAGCGGAATATCTTCCGGGCGTTCGCGCAGCGGCGGCAGATGGATCGGGAAGACGTTCAGCCGATAGTAGAGATCGTTGCGAAACTCGCGATCGGCGACCATCTTTTTCAGATCGCGGTTGGTGGCGGCGATCAAACGGACATCGGTCTGGATCAGCTTATTGCTGCCCAGACGCTCAAACTCCTGTTCCTGCAAAACGCGCAATAGCTTCGGCTGAAGCTCAAGCGGCATGTCGCCCACTTCATCAAGGAACAGTGAGCTTTTGTCCGCCAGTTCGAAACGCCCAATACGTTGCGTGCTGGCTCCGGTAAACGCACCGCGCTCATGACCAAACAGATCGCTTTCCAGCAATCCGGCAGGCATTGCCGCACAGTTCATTTTTACCATCCGTCGGGCGTTACGGCCGCTCAGGTTATGAATCGCTCTGGCGATCAGCTCTTTGCCTGTCCCGGTCTCGCCGAGAATCAATACGGTGCTGTCACTTTGCGCCACCATCTCGACCTGTTTGAGCACACTGTACATCGCTTCGCTGCGGCCAATGATTTCGCCGAACTCGCTGTCAACGTTGTTGAGCTGCTCGGTCAGCGCCAGGTTTTCATCAACCAGACGTTCTTTCAGACGGTGAATTTCCTGGTAGGCGAGGGCGTTATCCACGGCAATCGCCACACGCTCGGCAATCTGGCGTAGCAGTTTGAGATTGGCGGTGGTGAAGACTTTCTCTTCGCACTGCGCCAGCTTCAGTACGCCAAGCATGTTATTGCCGGACATCAACGGCAGCAGGCACAGCGTCTGTAATTGGTTGCCCCAGGTCTCGAACAACATCCGTTCATAAGGAGCAAGGGCGTCGCGTTCGCTCAGGTTAATCAGCAGCATCTCTTTGCTTTTGAAGACCCGCTCAGAGAGTGTGCCTGCTTCGTCCACTTCGCTCTGTTCGTGCGCCGGATGATGCTCATCCAGATAGTGGGTGGAGTAGATGCTCAGCTTATTTTTGCGACTGCTGCGTAACACGATACTGATAGCATCGATGTCGAAATAATGGTGGATCTCTTTGGCGACTTCGCTGACCAGTTCATCTATGTCCAGTCGGGAAAGCACCGCATTGGTGATGGCGACCAGGATGCGAAAGTTGTCACGCTCACGGCACAGCAGATCGTAATCGACGTTATTGCTGACTCTGCTCTGAATTTGTTCAGCTACGACACCGACAATCTGGGTGAAGGTCTGGAGCCGATTGTACTCTTTTTCGCTCCATGGCCGGTCTTCGTTGCGGATGAATTCGCAACCGCCAAAGATGCGCCCATCCGCCGCCAGCGGCAGCAGACAGTAGTGACCAAATTCAGAATACAATCCGCCGGATGCCAGCTGCGGCCAGGTTTCCGTGAACTCATGATAGTTGCAGTGCAGCGCGTCGGGGCGCGACAGGATACGGCGTATCGGCCCATGCGCCAGCACCGTTTCGTCTTCATAATCGATAGGTTTACTATTTTCGCGCGTCGCAAAATAACGCGCACGTTGCGTTTGTGCCTGCCATAAGACAATAGCCGCGCAGTCGGCCAGTCCGGAATGCCTGGCCAGCTGTGAAAGCGCCTCGCTGAGAGACTGAAGATCGGGCTGCTGTAATAATGTACGAGTAATATCGAACAGGCCTTGCTGTCCAAGGTCACTCATCGGTGTATACGACATATTGCTTTTCCAGGGAAAGCACCGCAAAACGGTGCGAAAACGGTAAATGAATTATAGGTATAAGTCGTAAATTATTGCCGGATGGCTGACCGCAAACTCACCGGTCACGCAATCCGTAGGCCTGATAAGCAAAGCCATCAGGCGATAATGCAGCGTTAATGCCGGATGTCGACGCCAATGCGTCTTATCCGGCTTACAGCATGCTGCCAACTGGCTGCTAGCATATACGAGGTAAAGGTTCAGCGTGTGGTAAATCGAGGGTTCGTTTCACGCCATACAGTCCGGCAAGACGTACCCCTTTACGTTCAACTACTTCGCCAATCATTGCCGCGTCGCGTCCTAACGGATGCGCGCGCAGCGCGGCAAGCACGCTTTCAACTGCCTGACGCTCAACGGCAATCACCAGTTTGCCTTCGTTGGCAAAGTTGAGCGCATCAAGGCCCAGCAGCTCGCAAACGCCACGCACCGCAGGCTTCATGGGCAGGGCCGCTTCAGACAGCTCAATACCAAATCCACATGATGCGGCAAACTCATGCGTCACCGCATTCACGCCGCCACGGGTGGCGTCACGCAGCGCCTTCACGCCGGGTATATCACGTATCGTCTGGATAAGCGGCGTGAGCACCGCACAGTCGCTAACCAGTTCGCCATCAAGACCCAATTGCTCGCGCAGATTAAGAATGGTTGCACCATGGTCGCCGAGCGTACCGCTAACCAGCAATACATCGCCAGGGCCGAGAGTTTGCGCGCCCCAGTGAATGTTGGCGGGGATCGCGCCCATACCGGCGGTGTTGATGAACAACTTATCTGCGGCGCCACGCTGCACGACTTTGGTATCACCGGTCACGATGGCGATGCCCGCTTCGCGTGCGGTTGCCGCCATACTGGTGACGACGGTTTTCAGCGTCTCCATCGGCAGACCTTCTTCAAGGATAAACCCGCAGGAGAGATAACGCGGAATCGCGCCGCTGACGGCGACATCGTTCGCCGTACCGCAGATAGCCAGCTTGCCGATATTACCGCCGGGGAAGAACAACGGATCGATAACATAGCTGTCGGTAGAGAACGCCAGACGATCGCCCTCTGCAACCAACTGCGCCAGTTCCAGACGCGCCTGATCTTCCTGTTCCGCCAGCCACGGATTAGCAAAAGCCTCCATAAACAGACTGTTGATCAACTGCTGCATAGCCTGACCGCCGCTACCGTGGGCGAGTTGTACGCTGTTCATGCTTCACACTCCTGCTGACGATACTGATACCAGGCGGCACATGCGCCTTCTGAGGAGACCATCAGTGCGCCAAAGGCGGTCTCCGGGTTACAGGTTTTACCAAATAACGGGCACTGATGCGGTTTACATCTGCCGGTCAACACCTCTCCGCAACGCGCGCGCGGATCGTCATATACCTGCTGTGGCGCTGGCTGAAAATGCGCTTCGGCATCAAAACGTTGATAGTCCGGCGTCAGGTGAACGCCAGACGATTCGATCACGCCCAGACCGCGCCATTCACTGTCGCCGTTGACGCAAAATACCTCAGCGATGGCCTGTTGCGCTAAGGCGTTACCGGCATCCGGTACCACGCGGCGGTACTGGTTTTCGACCTGGCTTTGGGCGGCGATTTTCTGTTCAATCAGCATCACCACGCCTTGCAGCAGGTCGAGCGGCTCAAAGCCGGCGACCACTAACGGGCGATGGAAATCTGAGGCAATGAAATTATAGGCGTCGGTGCCAATCACCATGCTGACGTGCCCCGGTGCTAAAAAGGCATCGATGCCGTTGTCCGGCTGTTCCAGCAGGCTGCGCAGCGTGGGGATAAGCGTAATGTGCTGACAGAAAAAGTAAAAGTTCTGCACATCGCGTTGTTTGGCCTGCTGCAGGGTAATGGCGGTGGTCGGCATGGTGGTTTCAAAACCCAGACCAAAGAACACAACCTTACGCGTTGGGTTTTCCTGCGCCAGCTTCAGCGCATCCATCGGCGAATAGACGATGCGGATATCCGCGCCGCGCGCTTTGGCCTGTAGTAGTGAGCCTTGTTTTCCCGGCACGCGCATGGCGTCGCCAAAGGTGCAGAAAATCACTTCCGGATGGCTGGCGATTTCAACACAGCTGTCGATTCTGCCCATCGGCAGAACGCAAACCGGGCAGCCAGGGCCGTGAATGAACTCCACGTTTTCGGGCAGCAGTTGGTCGAGTCCGAATTTGAAAATAGCGTGGGTATGACCACCACAAACTTCCATGATGCGTAGCGGTCGTTCAGCGGTATAGGGGAGGAGAGCGGCACGTTCACGCAGGTGCTCTATCAACTGCATCACCTGTTCTGGTGCGCGGTATTCGTCAACAAAACGCATTTATTTTTCCTCGCCGTACAGCAACGCGCCGACATCCGGCTCAACGTCAAACATATTTTGCAGCGCGTCGAGCGTGTCGCGCGCTTCTGCTTCATTAATGATGCTCATCGCAAAGCCGACGTGGACCAGTACCCACTGACCCAGACGCGGCTGACCATTTTCATCACAGCTACCGACCAGCGTCAGGTCGACGTCGCGCTGAATACCGCAAACGTCGACTTTGGCCTGGTTGCCATCAATGGTACGGATTTGACCCGGAACACCTATGCACATCGCTGTGTCTCCAGCCAGGAGAGCCATTGGTCCATCCCTTCGCCGCTGGTGGCGGAAATCAGGATGATCTCAATGTCCGGGTTCACTTCCCGGGCGCTGGCGATGCATTTTTCAACATCAAAATTGAGGTACGGCAGCAGATCCACTTTATTGAGCAGCATCAGCGATGCGGCGGCAAACATATGCGGATATTTCAGCGGCTTATCTTCGCCTTCGGTGACGGACAGCACCGCCACTTTATGACGTTCGCCGAGGTCGAAGCTGGCCGGGCAGACCAGGTTACCGACGTTTTCAATAAACAGAATGCCGTTGTCATCAAGCGGCAAACGCGGCGCGGCGTCAGCAATCATTTGCGCGTCAAGGTGGCAACCTTTACCCGTGTTGACCTGGATGGCGGGGGTGCCGGTGGCGCGAATACGGGCGGCATCGTTGACCGTCTGTTGGTCGCCTTCAATCACGGCGCACGGAACGCTGTCTTTCAGTTTGATCAGCGTTTCGGTCAGTAGCGTCGTTTTACCTGAGCCCGGGCTTGAGACGAGGTTTAATACCAGATGCTGACGAGCGGCAAAACGGGCGCGGTTACGTTCGGCCAGACGGTTATTTTTGTCCAGCACGTCAATTTCGACTTCCAGCATACGGCGCTGGCTCATGCCTGGCGCATGGGTACCCGCCTCGCCATGACCGTAGTGCAGGTCGCCTTCTGCGGTCTGGCTCGGTGCGAAATTAGAGGTTTTCACACCGGTAATATTCAGCGCCGGGCGAGCCGCCGGGGCAAATGGCGCGCTGCGAAACGCCGAGTGGGGATTATGCTCATCACCCTCTATATAAAGGTTGCCTTCAGCGCAACCACATGTCGTACACATCGCTCACTCCTGATCTCTTTCTTGTTACAGGCTTTTTGCCGGATGGCGACGCAAGCGTCTTCTCCGGCCTGGCAGGTGCCACCGGAATTAGTCTTCGGCGTCGCCTATTTCAATTCGTCGAATCTGTAGACCATCATTGGCCACAATTCTCAGCGTATCGCTGTTGCATTGCGGACACCGACGCACGCGTTGCGTCAGTAACGTGACGTATTGCTGACAAGATTCGCACCAACATTCTGCTTCTTGTTCTTCGAGGTGGAGTTTACAACCTTCTGCAAGGGTCCCACGGCATACCAGATCAAAACAAAAGGCGAGAGCGCTGGTTTCTACGCAAGAAAATGCGCCAATTTTGAGCCAGACCCCAGTTACTCGCTTGGCACCGTGTTGCGTGGCCTGTTGTTCAATCAATTCCAGTGCTCTTTGGCAGAGGGTTATTTCGTGCATACCGCCTCCTATGAAGTTGCCGTATTAAAAGCAATAAACATGCCAGGTTGAATTTTTTCATTCGTGACAATGACGACAATGACGAAATGACACGTCGTCACCCGTCTTTGATTTTTTATATAATTGAAAATAAAGGAAATTAATTTTGGCATGAAATGTGCTTAAGGCTGTTCATCTCTGCTAAACGGGTAACCTGACATGACTATTTGGGAAATAAGCGAAAAAGCCGATTACATCGCTGAACGGCATCGTCGCCTACAGGACCAGTGGCGTATTTACTGCAACTCGCTGGTTCAGGGGATCACCCTGTCGAAAGCGCGTTTGCATCATGCGATGAGCTGCGCGCCGGACAAAGATCTGTGCTTTGTCCTTTTTGAACACTTCGTTATCTACGTCACGCTGGCGGATGGTTTCAACAGTCACACCATCGAGTATTACGTCGAAACGAAAGAGGGTGATGATAAGCAACTGATTGCACAGGCACAGTTGACCATCGACGGTAAAGTTGATGAGCGTATCAGCAACCGCGATCGCGAGCAGGTGCTGGAGCACTATCTCGAAAAAATCGCCAGTGTCTACGACAGCCTGTACACCGCGGTTGAGAACAATATGCCGGTGAATTTAAGCCAGCTGGTTGCGGGACATAGCCCGGCGTAAGCCTCGGGTGCTGCCCACGTTTGTCATGACGCGGCTTTAATACTGCGTCACGACAGTTTAGGGAATGGGCATGTCGAAAAATGTCGAAATGACATTTGCCTGACATGTTTTCGTCAAAAATGACTATCACCTGAGGAATGCCTGGTGAATCGTTTTGTAATTGCTGACTCCACTCTTTGTATTGGCTGCCACACCTGTGAAGCCGCCTGCTCAGAGACACATCGCCAGCATGGCCTGCAGTCAATGCCGCGCCTGAAAGTGATGTTAAATGAAAAAGAATCCGCGCCGCAGCTTTGCCACCAGTGTGAAGATGCGCCTTGCGCTACCGTTTGTCCGGTTAATGCGATTAATCGCGTTGACGGCGCCGTACAGCTGAATGAAAGCCTGTGCGTAAGCTGCAAACTGTGCGGGATCGCCTGTCCGTTCGGCGCTATTGAGTTTTCCGGTAGCCGTCCGCTGCATATCCCGGCAAACGCCAATACATCAAAAGCGCCGCCGGCCCCGCCAGCTCCAGCTCGCGTAAGCACGCTGCTGGACTGGGTTCCGGGCATTCGTGCCATCGCGGTGAAATGCGATCTGTGTAGTTTTGACGAGCAAGGTCCGGCATGCGTACGCATGTGTCCGACCAAAGCCCTGCATCTGGTGAGCAACATGGATATCGCCCGCGCCAGCAAACGTAAGCGTGAGCTGACTTTCAATACCGACTTCGGCGATCTCACCTTGTTTCAGCAGGCTCAAAGTGGAGATGCAAAATGAACGCAATTTCACTGATTAACAGCGGCGTGGCCTGGTTTACAGCGGCTGCGGTTCTGGCATTTCTGTTTTCATTTCATAAACCGCTGAGCGGCTGGATTGCAGGGGTTGGCGGTGCGGTTGGCAGTTTGTGTACGGCTGGCGCGGGTTTTATGGTGCTGACCAACGCGCTGGCGGTAAGCGGTGTGATGCCGTTTATTGGTCACAGCCTGCAAATTACCCCGTTGAACGCTATCTGGCTGATTACTCTGGGCCTGTGCGGTCTGTTTGTCAGCCTTTACAACATTGACTGGCATCGCCATCCACAGGTGAAAGCCAACGGCCTGCTGGTGAATCTGCTGATGGCCGCAGCGGTATGTGCGGTGGTTGCCAGCAACCTCGGTACGCTGGTGGTGATGGCGGAAATCATGGCGCTGTGCGCGGTGTTCCTGACCGGTTGCAGTAAAGAAGGCAAGCTGTGGTTTGCGCTGGGGCGCGTCGGCACGCTGCTGTTGGCGATTGCCTGCTACCTGGTGTGGCAGCGCTACGGTACGCTGGAACTGCGTCTGCTCGATCTGCGCACCCAGGAGCTGCCGCTTGGGTCTGACATCTGGCTGCTGGGCGTGGCGGGTTTTGGCCTGCTGGCCGGGATTATCCCACTGCACGGTTGGGTGCCGCAGGCACACGCCAACGCCAGCGCGCCGGCTGCGGCACTGTTTTCTACCGTGATCATGAAGGTCGGTCTGCTGGGTATTCTCTCCCTGTCGCTGCTGGGCGGTAACGCGCCGCTGTGGTGGGGCATTACGCTGTTGGTGCTGGGTATGATCACCGCATTTGTCGGCGGTCTGTATGCGCTAATGGAACATAACATCCAGCGTTTGCTGGCGTACCACACGCTGGAAAACATCGGCATTATTCTGCTGGGGCTGGGCGCTGGCGTAACCGGGATTTCACTGAATCAACCGGCGCTGATTGCGTTGGGTTTGACCGGTGGTCTGTATCATCTGGTCAACCACAGCCTGTTCAAAAGCGTTCTGTTCCTCGGTGCTGGCAGCATCTGGTTCCGTACCGGTCATCGTGATATCGAGAAGTTGGGCGGTATCGGTAAACGTATGCCGATTATCTCTCTGGCGATGCTGGTTGGCCTGATGGCGATGGCCGCACTGCCGCCGCTGAACGGTTTTGCCGGTGAGTGGGTCATCTATCAGTCCTTCTTTAAGCTTGGCAACAGCGGTGCGTTTGTCGGTCGTCTGTTAGGGCCGTTGCTGGCGGTAGGACTGGCGATTACTGGCGCGCTGGCGGTGATGTGTATGGCGAAAGTGTATGGCGTTACGTTCCTTGGCGCGCCGCGCACGAAGGAAGCTGAAAATGCCTGCTGCGCGCCAATCCTGATGGGCGTGAGCGTGGTTGCGCTGGCTATCTGCTGCGTGATTGGCGGCGTTGCTGCGCCATGGCTGCTGCCGATGATTTCCTCTGCCGTTCCACTGCCGCTGGAAACCGCGAACACCACCGTTTCTCAGCCAATGATCACGCTGCTGCTGATCGCGTGTCCGCTGCTGCCGTTCATCATCATGGCAATTTTCAAAGGCAACCGTCTGCCGTCGCGTTCACGCGGTGCGGCATGGGTGTGTGGTTACGATCACGAGCAGTCAATGGTCATTACCGCCCACGGTTTTGCCATGCCGGTGAAAGAAGCCTTTGCCCCGGTACTCAAACTGCGTAAATGGCTGAACCCGGTATCACTGGTTCCGGGCTGGCAGAATGCGGCCGCCCCGGTACTGTTTCGTCGCCTGGCGTTGATTGAGCTGGCGGTGCTGGTGGTGATTGTGGTTTCACGAGGAGCCTGAAAATGAGTGTTTTATATCCGTTAATTCAGGCGCTGGTGCTGTTTGCCGTTGCGCCGCTGCTGTCCGGTGTGACCCGCGTGGCGCGTGCGCGTTTGCATAATCGTCGCGGTCCGGGCGTTTTGCAGGAATACCGCGACATTATCAAACTGCTGGGCCGTCAGAGCATTGCGCCTGCGGATTCCAGCTGGGTTTTCCGCCTGACGCCGTTTGTGATGGTGGGCGTGATGCTGACTATCGCCATCGCGTTGCCGGTAGTGACCGTTGGTTCACCGCTGCCGCAATTGGGCGATCTGATCACCTTAATTTACCTGTTCGCCATCGCCCGTTTCTTTTTCTCTATCGCGGGCCTGGATACCGGTAGCCCGTTTACTGCGATTGGCGCCAGCCGCGAAGCGATGCTCGGCGTGCTGGTTGAACCTATCCTGCTGCTGGGACTGTGGGTGGCGGCGCAGGTTGCGGGTTCAACCCATATCAGCAATATCGCCGATACCGTTTACCACTGGCCTGCTGCGCGCAGCATCCCGCTGATTCTGGCCCTGTGCGCCTGTGCTTTCGCCACCTTTATCGAAATGGGCAAACTGCCGTTCGATCTGGCGGAAGCAGAGCAGGAACTGCAGGAAGGTCCATTGACCGAATACAGCGGCAGCGGTTTTGCGGTGCTGAAGTGGGGCATTAGCCTCAAACAATTGGTCGTACTGCAAATGTTCGTCGGCGTGTTCCTGCCGTGGGGACAGATGGAGACATTCACCGCGGGTGGGCTGCTGCTGGCGCTGGTGATTGCCGTCGTCAAGCTGGTCCTCGGCGTGCTGGTCATTGCCTTGTTCGAAAACAGCATGGCGCGTCTGCGTTTTTGCGCCACTTCACGCGTGACCTGGGCCGGTTTTGGGTTTGCGTTTTTAGCGTTCGTCTCCTTGCTGGTGGCGTGATTTAAGAGAGTTTGAGCATGTCTGAAGAAAAATTAGGTCAACACTATCTCGCCGCTCTGCACCAGGCCTTTCCGGGCGTGGTGCTGGATGAAGCCTGGCAGACCAAAGATCAGCTGACGATCACCGTCAAGGTGAACTACCTGCCGGAAGTGGTTGAGTTCCTGTACTACAAACAGGGCGGCTGGTTGTCCGTGCTGTTTGGTAACGACGAACGTCAGCTGTGCGGCCATTACGCCGTTTATTACGTGATGTCGATGGAGCAGGGCACCAAGTGCTGGATTACCGTCCGCGTTGAAGTGGATGCCAATAAGCTGGAATTCCCATCCGTGACGCCACGCGTTCCGGCAGCCGTCTGGGGCGAGCGTGAAGTGCGCGACATGTACGGTTTGATCCCGGTCGGTTTGCCGGATGAACGTCGTCTGGTGCTGCCGGATGATTGGCCGGACGAGCTGTATCCGCTGCGTAAAGACAGTATGGATTATCGTCAACGCCCGGCGCCGACGACGGATGCTGAAACCTACGAGTTCATCAACGAACTGGGCGACAAGAAAAATAACGTGGTGCCGATTGGCCCGCTGCACGTGACCTCCGATGAACCCGGTCACTTCCGTCTGTTTGTTGACGGCGAGAACATCATCGATGCCGACTATCGTCTGTTCTATGTCCACCGCGGCATGGAGAAACTGGCGGAAACCCGTATGGGTTACAACGAAGTGACGTTCCTGTCGGACCGCGTGTGCGGCATCTGCGGTTTTGCCCACAGCACCGCCTATACCACCTCCGTAGAGAATGCGATGGGTATCGTGGTGCCGGAACGCGCGCAGATGATCCGCGCCATTCTGCTGGAGGTGGAGCGCTTGCACTCGCACCTGCTGAACCTCGGCCTGGCCTGTCACTTCACCGGTTTTGATTCCGGCTTTATGCAGTTCTTCCGCGTGCGTGAAACGTCGATGAAGATGGCGGAGATCCTCACCGGGGCGCGTAAAACTTACGGTATGAACCTGATCGGCGGTATCCGTCGTGACCTGCTGAAAGACGATATGATCCAGACCCGTCAACTGGCGCAGCAGATGCGTCGTGAGGTGCAGGAACTGGTCGATATGCTGCTCAGCACGCCGAACATGGAACAGCGTACCGTGGGTATTGGTCGTCTGGATCCGGAGATCGCCCGCGACTTTAGTAACGTCGGTCCGATGGTTCGCGCCAGCGGTCACGCGCGTGACACCCGCGCCGATCACCCATTTGTGGGTTATGGTTTGCTGCCGATGGAAGTGCACAGCGAGCAGGGTTGCGACGTCATTTCTCGTCTTAAAGTCCGTATCAATGAAGTCTATACCGCACTGAACATGATCGACTTTGGTCTGGACAACCTGCCGGGCGGCCCGCTGGCGGTGGAAGGCTTTACCTATATTCCTCACCGCTTCGCGCTGGGCTTTGCCGAAGCGCCGCGCGGCGATGACATCCACTGGAGCATGACCGGCGATAACCAGAAACTGTATCGCTGGCGCTGCCGTGCGGCGACATACGCCAACTGGCCAACGCTGCGTTACATGTTGCGTGGCAACACTGTTTCCGATGCCCCGCTGATTATCGGTAGCCTCGATCCTTGCTACTCCTGTACTGACCGTATGACCGTGGTCGATGTGCGTAAGAAGAAGAGCAAAGTCGTACCGTACAAAGAACTTGAGCGCTACAGCATCGAGCGTAAAAACTCGCCGCTGAAATAAGGAATCGCCATGTTTACCTTTATCAAAAAAGTCATCAAAACCGGGGCGCCGACGTCGTCGTATCCGCTGGAGCCGATTGCGGTCGATAAAAATTTCCGCGGTAAACCCGAGCACAATCCGCAGCAGTGCATTGGCTGCGCGGCCTGTGTCAATGCGTGTCCATCCAATGCGCTGACGGTTGAAACCGATCTGGTTACCAATGAGCTGGCGTGGCAGTTCAACCTCGGTCGCTGCATCTTCTGCGCCCGCTGCGAAGAAGTTTGCCCGACGGCGGCGATCAAGCTGTCGCAGGAATATGAGCTGGCGGTATGGAAGAAAGAAGATTTCCTGCAGCAGTCTCGCTTTTCGCTGTGTAACTGCCGCGTCTGTAACCGCCCGTTCGCGGTACAAAAAGAGATTGATTACGCCATTGCGCTGCTCAAGCACAACGGTGACAGCCGCGCGGAAAACCACCGTGAAAGCTTTGAGACCTGCCCGGATTGTAAGCGCCAGAAATGTCTGGTGCCGTCTGACCGTATTGAACTGACTCGCCATATGAAAGAGGCCAGCTGATGAGCAATTTATTAGGCCCACGTGACGCCAACGGTATTCCGGTACCGATGACGGTGGATGAATCCATTGCCAGCATGAAAGCATCGCTGCTGAAAAGCATCAAGCGTTCAGCGTATGTTTATCGTGTGGACTGCGGCGGCTGCAACGGCTGCGAAATCGAAATTTTCGCCACGCTCTCTCCGCTGTTTGATGCCGAACGCTTTGGTATCAAAGTGGTACCGTCGCCGCGCCATGCGGATATCCTGCTGTTTACCGGCGCGGTAACCCGCGCGATGCGTTCTCCGGCGCTGCGCGCCTGGCAGTCTGCGCCGGATCCGAAAATTTGTATCTCTTACGGCGCCTGTGGCAACAGCGGCGGTATCTTCCACGACTTATACTGCGTATGGGGCGGCACGGATAAAATCGTACCGGTGGACGTGTATATTCCTGGCTGTCCGCCGACGCCTGCGGCAACGCTGTACGGTTTTGCGATGGCGCTGGGTCTGCTGGAACAGAAAATTCATGCGCGTGCGCCAGGTGAACTGGACGAACAGCCCGCTGAAATTCTGCATCCGGATATGGTTCAACCGCTGCGTGTGAAGGTGGACCGCGAAGCTCGCCGTCTGGCGGGTTACCGCTACGGTCGCCAGATTGCTGATGACTATATGACGCAGTTAGGGCAGGGTGAACATCAGGTGGCGCGCTGGCTGGAAGCGGAAAACGATCCGCGTCTGACCGAAATCGTCACGCATCTTAACCATGTAGTCGAAGAGGCGCGTATCCGATGAGTGAAACGGTGGTGTTCAGTCAACTGAGCCGTAAGTTTATTGATGAGAACGATGCGACGCCCGCAGAGGCGCAGCAGGTTGTCTATTACAGCCTGGCGATTGGTCACCACCTTGGGATCATCGATTGCCTGGAAGCGGCGTTAACCTGTCCGTGGGATGAATATCTGGCCTGGATAGCCACCCTTGCCGAGGGCAGCGAAGCCCGGCGGAAAATGGAAGGCGTGCCGAAGTATGGCGAGATCGTCATCGATTTCAACCATGTGCAAATGCTGGCGCGCGCGTTTGATGATGCGCGTGCCGTGCAGACTCCGCAGCAGCAGGAGTGGAGCAAGCTGATGCTCAGCATGCTGCATGATATTCACCAGGAAAGCGCCATCTATCTGATGGTGAGGAGACACCGTGACTGACGTTTTACTTTGTGTCGGCAACAGCATGATGGGCGATGACGGCGCGGGTCCGCTACTGGCGGAAATGTGCGCTGCCAATCCTCAGGGCAACTGGGTTGTCATCGACGGCGGCAGCGCGCCGGAAAACGATATCGTCGCTATCCGTGAACTGCGCCCGCAGCGTCTGTTGATTGTGGATGCCACCGACATGGGGTTAAACCCGGGTGAAATCCGCATTATCGACCCGGATGATATCGCTGAAATGTTCATGATGACCACCCACAACATGCCGCTGAACTATCTGGTCGATCAGCTAAAAGAGGATGTTGGCGAGGTGATCTTCCTCGGTATTCAGCCGGATATTGTCGGTTTTTATTACCCGATGACGCAGCCGATCAAAGATGCGGTCGAGACCGTCTATCAACGATTAGCCGGATGGGAAGGCCACGGTGGATTTTCCGGGTTAGAAGCGCCAGAAGAGTAACCTTACCAACGCCGGATGCCAGTGGCATCCGGCCTGTTTTGAGCCTCACACACTCTGTTCTTCACTTGCCTGCTCGATAATTAATTTCCCCTGCATCACCGAAACATTCACTGCCGTCCCGGTAGGGAATCCCGCTTGTTCCAGCCAGTCGCCGTTCAGCGTTAGCGAGGCATGCCGACTGATACGGAGCGTGAAACCCGTATTACGATCTTCATGGCGTTTTCTGACATAGCCCACTTTCAAACGACGTACGGGTTTGGTGATAACCACTGCTGTTGTGCCATTTTCATCAGACATGAACGCTTCCTTGTGGTGAACGGATAAGAGAAAAACTACTGAATAAAATGCCAGTAAAAATGCGCAAGGGCAAACCGGAAACTGGAAGGAAGATTCCACATTTGGAATGCAATTCATGAAATGAAAATAGGTGATTCTGCCGAAGGATTACAAAACCCTCCGGCTGAGGAATTACGCCAGATCGGCCCCGTTACTGGCGATCACTTTTTTGTACCACCAGAATGATTTTTTGCGGGTACGCGCCAGCGTGCCTTGGCCCGCATCGTCCCGGTCTACATACACAAAACCGTAACGCTTGCTCATCTCGCCGGTTGAGGCGGAAACCAGATCGATGCAGCCCCAGGTGGTGTAACCCATTAGCGGCACACCATCTTCAATGGCGTCAGCCATGGCGCGGATGTGTTCGCGTAAATAGCGAATGCGATAGTCGTCATTGATCTCGCCGTTGGCATCCATTTCATCTTTCGCCCCCAGCCCGTTTTCCACCAGAAACAGCGGCTTCTGATAACGGTCATACATCATATTCATCGTGATGCGCAGGCCAAGCGGATCGATACCCCAGCCCCATTCGCTGGCGGCAATGTACGGATTACGCAGTGATTTCACTACGTTGGCAGCGCTGGTGTTGCCAGTATTCATGTCAGCGGAGGCGCAGCGTGATGCGTAATAGCTAAACGAGACGAAATCGACGGTGTTCTTCAGGATGTCGTCATCTTCCGCGGCTTTTTCTATCGTCACGCCCTTTTCGCGAAACACCCGGGCGGAGTAGGCGGGATAAGCCCCGCGCGCCTGCACATCAATAAAGAACAGGTTTTCGCGGTCTTTTTCCAGCGCGGTCCACACATCTTCTGGTTTACAGGAATAAGGATAAAAATTACCGCCCGCCAGCATGCAACCGACCCGGTTTTGCGGATTCACTTCATGGGCGATTTTCGTCGCCAGGGCACTGGCAACCAGTTCGTGGTGGGCGGACTGATATTTCACCTGATCCTGATTTTCCCCCTCTTCAAACACCAACCCGGCCCCTGAAAAAGGGCTGTGCAGCATGATGTTGATTTCGTTGAACGTCAGCCAGTATTTCACCAGACCGTCAAAGGCTTCGAAGCAGGTGCGGGCGTAACGGGTAAAGAACTCCACCATTTTGCGGTTCCGCCAGGAGCCGTACTCGGTAACCAGATGCATAGGCACATCGAAGTGACATAGCGTGACTAACGGCTCAATACCATATTTTTTACACTCGGCAAAAACGGCCCGGTAAAACGCGATACCTTCTTCATTAGGCGCCAGTTCGTCGCCGTTAGGGTAGAGACGACTCCAGGCTATTGAGGTGCGAAAAACCGTAAACCCCATTTCCGCCATCAGCGCAATATCTTCCTTGTAGCGATGATAAAAGTCGATCGCCTGATGGCTGGGATAAAATTCGTCGTCCTGAAGCGTAAAGCGTTTCTCCTGACCCAGTTTAACCGGCATCCGGTGTTCGCCATGGGGGATCATATCGACGGTGGTCAGCCCTTTGCCGCCTTCCCGGTATGCCCCTTCAGACTGGTTGGCGGCCAGCGCGCCGCCCCATAAAAATCCTTGCGGAAAAACAGACATAGTTAACCTCAGTTCATGCCAGTCAAATGCTGGCTCCATTGATATTGCCCGCTTGTGCGGCCTGATTTTTTCTGGCCTGCGCGGCAGCATCTTCGACAGGAATATCTTCAAAGCCGAGAATCAGTGTTAATACAAAGGAAAGCACGACCGCCAGCGCCATCACGCCAAACACCCAGACAATGGTCATCGGATTAGCCGGATCGAAAAACTGGACGCTGGTGAACAGGCCAGGGGCCGCCATGGAATGACTCGCCAGTCCAGCCATACCGGCAACGGCACCGCAGATAAAACCGCTGATTAGGCTCGCAATCAGTGGGCGTTTCAGACGGATCGCCACGCCGTACAGCGCGGGTTCGGAAATGCCTGCCATGATGGCTGAAGCGGCGGCCGCTAACGCTGTCTGACGCAGTTCCGGGTTTTTGGTTTTCCATGCCACCGCCAGCGATGAACCGCCCAGCGACAGATTGGCGCCGATTTCAGACGGCATCACCATGCCTTCTTTACCGGTTTCGGCAATGGTCTGGATAATGGTGGGCGTAAACACACGGTGCATACCCGTCATCACCAACAGCGGCCACAGTGCGCCCATAATGGCGACCGACAGCCAGCCGAGATAGCCGTGAATGGTATAGACCAGCGCTGAAATTGCGCTACCGATCCAGATACCAATCGGGCCGATTAAAACGATCGCGAGCGGGGCGGCGATCAGCACGATCAGCATCGGTTTGAGGAAGTTTTTGGTCACTGCCGGCGTGATACGATCCACCCAACGTTCGATATATGACAGACACCAGGTCATGACCAGTGCCGGGATCACGGTGTAGGTGTATTTGACCGCCGTCACCGGGATCAGGGCGAACTCAACGTGCTCACCCTGCGCGGCTTTTGCCATCAGATCGATAAAGCTGGGATGGACCAGCACACCCGCAATAGCAATTGCCAGCGACATGTTGGTTTTGAATTTGATGGCTGCCGAAGCGGCGACCATCAGCGGCAGGAAGAAAAATGCGCCGTCGCCGATAACGGTCAGAATGGTGAGGGTGGACGATCCTTTTACCAGCACGCCGGTCATTTCCAGAACCATTGCCAGCAGTTTGAGCATTGATCCACCGATAATTGCCGGGATCAGCGGTGACATCGTGCCGATCAGCGCATCGAGGATCCCCGCGCCAATCCGTTTCAGCGTCAGCCGGGGTTTGGTTTGCGGCTCAGCAGGCTGCATGTTGGCAGGTAGCAGGCTAACCACTTCGCGATACGCCTGCGAAACGGTGTTGCCGATGATCACCTGACACTGATTATCGTTACGTACTACGCCCAGCACGCCAGGAAGCGTTTTCAGCGTCGCGCTATCGACCTGCTCATCATCTTTGATAACGAAACGCAAACGGGTCATACAGTGGGTCACTGCTGTGATGTTGTCGACGCCTCCCAGAGCCGTCACAACGGAGCGCGCCAGCGCTGCATAATTCTTGGACATCGGATTTAATCCTGTTTTATCAGTAGGGTACGTTATGTTTTATCCGTTTGCGCAGGTCACGTTTCTGAGTTGATGAAACTCAAATAGGAAACCGGTTCCACAAAATCATGTTTAATTTATAATTTTTAAACAAGAATTAATTTTTATTGTTTTTATAATTGTGATGATGATCACCAGATGTCAGGCGCCGCGTTTTAGCAGCGAGGACAGCGGCGAAACGGTGCAGTACACTGCGTCACATTAAGAGAAAAGGGATGAGTACTATGACCACGATGCTGGAGGTGGCGAAGCGGGCCGGGGTGTCGAAAGCGACGGTTTCCCGGGTGCTTTCCGGGAACGGTTACGTCAGCCAGGAAACCAAAGACCGCGTGTTTCAGGCCATTGAAGAGAGTGGTTACCGCCCTAACTTGCTGGCGCGCAGTCTGGCGGCGAAAACCACGCAGACGCTGGGGCTGGTGGTCACTAACACCCTTTATCACGGCGTCTATTTCAGCGAACTGCTGTTTCACACCGCGCGGATGGCGGAGGATAAGGGGCGCCAGTTGTTGCTGGCTGATGGTAAACATAGCGCAGAGGAAGAGCGTCAGGCGATCCAGTACTTACTCGACCTGCGCTGTGACGCGATTATGATCTATCCGCGTTTTCTCAGCGTGGATGAAATAGACGAGATCATTGACGCGCACGCCCAGCCCATTATGGTGCTTAATCGACGGCTGCGTAAAAACAGTAGCCACAGCGTCTGGTGCGATCAAAAACAAACCAGCTTTAACGCCGTTGCGCAGTTGATTGCCGCCGGGCACCAGGAGATTGGTTTTATTACCGGCTCGATGGATTCGCCTACCGGCGTGGAACGACTCTCAGGCTATAAAGACGCGCTGGCTGCGCATGGCATTTCGCTAAATAATGATTTGATTGTCAAAGGAAAGTGGACGCCAGCCTGCGGTGCCGCGGGCGTTGATACGCTGCTTTCACGCAAGGTCAATTTTACCGCGCTGGTGGCCAGCAATGATGATATGGCGATAGGCGCGATGAAGCAGCTGCATGAGCAGGGTATCCGCGTGCCTGCCCAGGTGTCGGTGATTGGTTTCGATGATATCGCCATCGCGCCATACACTATTCCGGCGCTTTCCAGCGTCAAAATTCCGGTGACGGAAATGATCCAGGAAACGATAGGTCGCCTGATATTTATGCTGGGTGACGGGGCATTTACGCCGCCAAAAATCTTTACCGGGGAACTCATTCAGCGTGATTCTGTTGCGCCATACGTTTCGCGCTGACGGCTGTCATTTGTCATCGTCACTAGTGACGATGACACACCATTCTCACATCCATCAAAATAAAAACCCTTTAATAACAGTGTATTAAAATTTGGCACGATTCGTGAATGCTTCGGCAGATAATCTGTCATTGCTGGAGAAATTGATGAACCGTTTCATCATTGCAGACGCCAATAAATGCATTGGTTGCCGTACCTGTGAAGTGGCCTGCGTAGTATCCCATCAGGATAACCAGGACTGCGCATCGCTGACCCCTGAAACCTTTTTACCCCGCATTCACGTCATCAAAGGCGTTAACGTCTCCACGGCGACGCTGTGCCGCCAGTGTGAAGACGCGCCGTGCGCTAACGTCTGTCCGAACGGAGCAATCAGCCGTGATAAAGGCTTTGTCCACGTGATGCAGGAACGCTGCATTGGCTGTAAAACCTGCGTGGTGGCGTGTCCTTATGGGGCAATGGAAGTTGTCGTGCGTCCGGTTGTGCGTAACAGCGGCGCGGGCCTGAACGTTCGTGCAGAAAAAGCCGAAGCCAACAAGTGCGACCTGTGCCACCACCGTGAAGCGGGTCCTGCCTGTATGGAAGTCTGCCCGACTCACGCGCTGATTTATGTGGATCGCAATAAGCTTGAGCAACTGAGCGCTGAAAAACGCCGTCGCGCGGCGCTGGACTCCACCGCATCTTTGCTGTTCTGATCGCTAAAAATCCGCGTAAAATACGGTAGTACTTATGCCGGATGGCGGCTTCGCCTTATCCGGCCTACTTTTCGCATCCACGTAGGCCTGATAAGCGTAGCGCCATCCGGCAAACCGGGATAGATGACTGCGGGAAGGACATAATGACAATCAACAACCACTCCGGCGTACAACTGCGTATTCGCGGCAAGGTACAGGGCGTCGGGTTTCGCCCCTTCGTCTGGCAACTGGCGCAGCGCCTGCAACTGCATGGCGACGTGTGCAACGACGGTGACGGTGTGGTGGTGCGCTTACAGGAAGATCCGGCGGAGTTTATTGCGCAATTGCATCAACATTGTCCGCCGCTGGCGCGCATTGATAGCATTGAGAGCGAGCCATTCGCCTGGACGCAGCAGCCTGCCGATTTCTCGATTCGCCAAAGTGCAGGCGGTACGATGAATACGCAAATTGTCCCGGACGCCGCGACCTGTCCCGAATGCCTTGTTGAAATGAACACCCCCGGCGAACGTCGCTATCGCTACCCCTTCATCAACTGTACCCATTGTGGTCCGCGTTTTACGATTATCCGTGCCATGCCGTACGACCGTCCGTTTACCGTGATGGCGTCCTTCCCTCTCTGTGCGCAATGCGATACAGAGTATCGCGATCCCTATGACCGTCGCTTTCACGCCCAACCCGTTGCCTGCCCGCAATGCGGTCCACATCTTGAGTGGCTAAGCGCGGGTGAGCGAGCGGAAAAAGAAGAGGCGCTGCAGGCGGCGGTAGCGTTGCTAAAAGCGGGCGGCATTGTCGCTGTGAAAGGCATTGGCGGTTTTCATCTGGTCTGCGATGCGCAAAATGATAATGCTGTGGCGCTGCTCCGGTTGCGTAAACATCGCCCGGCTAAACCGTTGGCGGTGATGTTGCCTGCTGACGACGGACTGCCTGAAGCTGCGCGTCGTCTGTTAACCACCCCTGCCGCGCCGATCGTGTTGGTGCAAAAACGCTATGTAGCGGCATTGAGCGAGGGAATAGCGCCAGGGTTAACGGAAGTTGGCGTTATGCTGCCAGCGAATCCGTTGCAGCATCTCCTGTTACAAGAGATGCAGTGCCCGCTGGTAATGACCTCCGGCAACCTCAGCGGCAGGCCGCCAGCCATTACCAACGCGCAGGCGCTGGAAGATTTACGCGAGATTGCCGACGGTTTCCTGCTGCATAACCGCGAAATTGTGCAGCGTATGGATGACTCCGTGGTGCGTGAAAGTGGGGAAATGCTGCGCCGCTCGCGGGGTTACGTGCCGGATGCGGTCGCGTTGCCGCCGGGTTTTCGTGACGTGCCGCCGATGCTGTGTTTAGGCGCGGATCTAAAAAATACCTTCTGTCTGGTGCGTGGCGAACAGGCGGTTATTAGTCAGCATTTGGGCGATCTCAGCGATGACGGCATCCAGCAGCAGTGGCGTGATGCGCTGCGCCTGATCCAGAATATTTATGACTTTACGCCACAGCGTATCGTGCATGATGCTCACCCCGGCTATGTTTCCAGCCAGTGGGCCAGTGAGATGAATCTGCCGAGCGAAACGGTGCTGCATCACCATGCGCATGCTGCTGCGTGTATGGCTGAGCACGGTTGGCCGCTGGACGGTGGCGACGTTATCGCTCTGACGGTAGACGGTATCGGCATGGGAGCAAACGGCGCACTGTGGGGCGGAGAGTGTTTGCGGGTCAACTATCGTGAATGCGAACACCTGGGCGGCTTACCCGCGGTCGCGCTGGCGGGCGGCGATCTGGCGGCAAAGCAGCCGTGGCGTAACCTGCTCGCGCAGTGTCTGCGTTTTGTCCCTGACTGGCAGCAATTCCCGGAAACATCGGCGCTGCAACAGCAAAACTGGAACGTGCTGGCACGCGCCATTGAGCGGGGGATCAATGCGCCGCTGGCGTCATCGTGCGGACGGCTGTTTGATGCCGTTGCCGCCGCGCTCCAGTGCGCACCGACTTCGCTGAGCTATGAAGGCGAGGCTGCCTGCGCGCTGGAGGCACTGGCATCGCAATGTGCAGGCGTTGAGCATCCGGTAACAATCCCCTTGCAAGGTAATGAGCTTGACCTGGCTGTTTTTTGGCAGCAATGGCTGAACTGGCAGGGGGCGCCTGCAGCAAGAGCGTGGGCGTTTCATGATGCGCTGGCGTGTGGGTTTGCCACGCTGATGCGTGAGCAGGCTGAAGTGCGTGGCGTTAAGACGTTAGTATTCAGCGGTGGCGTGATGCATAACCGTTTGTTGTCATCGCGGCTGGCATTTTATCTGGCTGATTTCACCTTACTGTTCCCGCAGCGTTTACCGGCGGGTGATGGGGGATTATCGCTGGGGCAGGGCGTTATTGCCGCGGCGCGAGCGTTAGCTTAAGGGTAAGGTGCCGGATGGCGGCTGCGCCTTATCCGGCCTACAAGTGAGCATCTATTTGTAGGCCGGATAAGGCGCGAAGCGGCGCCATCCGGCACCACAGACTTACATGGGCAACGTTTTCAGCAGCGCAAAGGCCTCTTTCATCCGGTCTTCACTGACCACAAACGCACATAGCTGGCCTTCGTCGTTCATTCCTCTGGCCACCATACCTTGCGCTTCCGCGGCAATATGCCAGTTCAGATCGCGCCGCTGGGTTTCCCCCGCCAGATGCAATGGCAATTCCGGCGTTTTAACTTTTACCAGCATGGCAGGCAGCTTCAGCGGAGCATTGCCGCCGAGCAGGTTTTTCGCCAGATACATGGCGCTCAGTTGAATCGGCTGCAGGAACGGCAGGACCTGACCATTAATTTCCGCACAGTCGCCGAGGGCATAAATGTCCGGGTGGCTGGTTTGCAGATAGCTGTCGACGCAGACGCCACGATTAATGCTCAATCCGGCACGACGCGCCAGCGCCGTTTCCGGGCGCAGACCGGTGGCGGCGATCACCGCATCGACTTCTACGCGGCGACTACGATCGAGCGTGGCGCGAATACCCGATTCAGTTTTTTCCAGACCCTGAAGCTGTGATTTCAGCAGCAGATGCACGCCCATATCGGTCAGACGATGCTGTAAGCGACTGCTGACTTCCGGTGGCATCAGCGAGGCCAGAATGCTGGCGGCGTTGTCGATAAGCGTTACCGCTTTACCGGCACGACAAAAATCCATCGCCAGCTCACTGCCAATCAAACCGCCGCCGACAATGAGTACCCGCTGGGCATCACGCAGTTGCGTTTCACAGGCGCGGTATTCTTGCTGGCTGTTCAATGTGAGCATTAACTCACGTCCGGTGACTGGAGGCACAAAGGCTGAAGCCCCCGTCGCCAGCACCAGCTTGTCGTACTGCCACTGTTGGTCCTGACTTTTCACTATGTGGGCATCGGTGTCGATGTCGGTCACCCAGGTGTAGGGGAACAGGCGCAAATTAAACTGTTCGGCAAACTCCCCCGCCGACTGGCGGGTGAGGTCATCTGCACGCTGTGCCTGACTGATAACGTGGCTGAGATCGG
The DNA here is from genome assembly GCF_014596845.2 of Citrobacter sp. C5_2. Classification (NCBI taxonomy): domain Bacteria; kingdom Pseudomonadati; phylum Pseudomonadota; class Gammaproteobacteria; order Enterobacterales; family Enterobacteriaceae; genus Citrobacter; species Citrobacter sp. C5_2. Next base: position 1,125,131 of record NZ_CP115032.1, read on the forward strand.
GCTTGTTGTACTCATCCATGCTGTCAGCGGCAATCAGGGTCAACGGAACAGTTGCATCCTGTTTACGGATATTTTTGACTAACTGGCGGGCGGCGAAGCCCGAACCAATGATGACAATTCCGTGGCTCATTTTGCCTCCGTTGCCAGTACGTCGAAGACGTCTTTACCTAATGAACATTCCGGGCACAGGAAGTTATCCGGCACATCGCTCCATGGGGTACCTGGCGCGACATCCTGCAACGGTTCGCCTTTTGCTGGATCGTAAATCCACTGGCACACGCTGCACTGCATGCTTGGGCCGAGGTCAGCCGCAGCCGCAGCGGCACAAGCGCACTCTGCTTCTTTGGTTGCCGCTTTGACGGTCGTTTCCGGTAGCGGAGCAAGCGCCCACTGATGTGCAATTTCACGACCGTGCTGACGACACAGTTCCAGCGCATCCAGATCCGGACGCCATTTCGCCTTCAGGCTAAGCGACATCTCAAAACCGGCATCTTGTAAACGGGTGGACAGGCGGTCAACTGCGCCGCCGCTCCAGCCGTGAGAACCAAAGGCGCTGGCGCGTTTGTTACGAAAACGCAGGCCAGTCATCTCTTCCACCAGTCCGGCGATTTTCGGCATCATCACGTTGTTCATGGTGGAAGTACCGACCAGCACGCCTTTAGAGCGGAAGACGTTGGTCAGGACGTCGTTTTTGTCGCTACGAGCGACGTTAAAGATTTTCACCGCCACGTTCGGGTCAACTTCATTGATGCCCTGGGCAATGGCGTCCGCCATCATGCGGGTGTTGTTGGACATGGTGTCGTAGAAGATGGTGATGCGGTCTTCCTGATAATCGGCCGCCCATTTCAGGTACAGCTCAACGATCTGCGTTGGGTTGTCGCGCCATACCACACCGTGGGAGGTGGCAATCATATCGACCGGCAGATTGAAGCCGAGGATTTCAGTGATTTTCGGCGTCACCAGACGGCTGAACGGGGTCAGGATGTTGGCGTAGTAGCGTTGGCATTGTTCGAACAGTTCGGTCTGGTCAACTTCATCATTGAACAGACGTTCGTCGCAGTAATGCTGGCCGAAGGCATCGTTACTGAACAGCACCGCATCGCCGGTCATGTAGGTCATCATGCTGTCAGGCCAGTGCAGCATCGGCGTTTCAACAAAAATCAGTTGTTTGCCGTTGCCGATGTCCAGAGAATCACCGGTTTTCACCACGTTGAAGTTCCACTCCGGATGATGGTGGTGGCCGGTGATGGAATCAATCGCGTTAGCGGTGCAGTAAATTGGCGTGTCCGGGATGCAGGACATCAGTTCGGTCAGCGCTCCGGCGTGGTCTTCTTCCGCGTGGTTAATGATGATGTAGTCGATATCCGCGAGGTCAATTTCACTGCGCAGGTTCTGCACGAATTCACGGCTAAACTTATGGTCTACTGTATCGATCAGCACGTTTTTTTCTTCACGGATGAGATAGCTGTTATAGCTGCTACCGCGCAGCGTTTTGTATTCAGTGCCGTGGAAATCTCGCACTTCCCAGTCACGTTGGCCAACCCAATGAATATTATTTTTAACCAGAATAGACATAGCAACCTCAATTAATTCAGCGTTTTTCTAAAAAGATATTTTGTTAATTGCAGGTTGTGTGCCAACTTTTTAATTATTTGATTTTTAATGATTTATTATTTATTGCCTATAAAGTAGTAGTCAAAATGACTGTTTATTTTATTGTCAATATGACAATATTAATTGTCAAAATGACAATGAGGTTGCCATGAGCTTTTCAGTAGATGTGCTGGCGGGTATCGCCATTGAATTACAAAGCGGTATCGGTCATCAGGACCGTTTTCAGCGCCTGATCACGACCTTGCGCCAGGTGCTGGAGTGCGACGCATCGGCACTGCTGCGCTACGAGTCGCGACAGTTTATCCCGCTGGCTATCGATGGCCTGGCGCAGGATGTCCTCGGCCGCCGCTTCACGCTGGAGGGACATCCGCGGCTGGAGGCGATTGCCCGCGCCGGGGACGTGGTACGTTTTCCTGCCGACAGCGATCTGCCCGATCCTTATGACGGATTAATCCCGGGTCAGGAGAGCCTGAAAGTGCATGCCTGCATCGGGTTGCCGCTGTTTGCCGGACAAAGTCTGATTGGCGCGTTAACGCTGGATGGCATGGAGCCCGATCAGTTCGATGTCTTCAGCGATGAAGAGCTTAGGCTAATTGCCGCTCTGGCTGCGGGGGCGCTGAGTAATGCGTTGCTGATTGAACAACTGGAAAGCCAGAATATGCTGCCGGGTTCGTCGACGGCTTTCGAGCAGGTGACGGAAACCCAGATGATTGGTCTGTCGCCCAATATGATGCAGTTGAAAAAAGAGATTGAGATTGTGGCAGGGTCCGATCTCAACGTACTGATCAGCGGCGAAACCGGGACCGGGAAGGAGTTGGTAGCCAAAGCTATCCATGAAGGTTCGCCGCGTGCGGTGAATCCGCTGGTGTATCTCAACTGCGCGGCGTTGCCTGAAAGCGTGGCGGAAAGTGAACTTTTTGGTCACGTAAAAGGGGCTTTTACCGGGGCTATCAGTAATCGTAGCGGTAAGTTTGAAATGGCGGATAACGGCACGCTGTTTCTCGACGAGATTGGCGAACTCTCGCTGGCGCTGCAGGCCAAGCTGCTGCGCGTATTGCAGTATGGCGATATTCAGCGCGTGGGGGACGATCGCAGCCTGCGCGTTGACGTGCGCGTACTGGCGGCGACCAATCGTGATTTACGAGAAGAGGTGCTGGCGGGGAATTTTCGCGCAGATCTGTTTCATCGCCTGAGCGTTTTTCCCCTTTCCGTGCCGCCACTGCGTGAGCGCGGCGAAGATGTAGTGCTGCTGGCAGGCTATTTTTGCGAGCAATGTCGGCTGCGGCTGGGACTTTCCCGCGTTGTGTTAAGCCCCGGCGCGCGTAATCATCTGCTGAATTACGGCTGGCCCGGAAACGTGCGCGAGCTGGAACATGCCATTCATCGGGCGGTTGTGCTGGCAAGGGCCACCAGAGCAGGGGATGAGGTGGTGCTGGAGGCACAGCATTTTGCCTTGCAGGATGAAAGCCCTGTACCGCAGCCGGACGTCGTGGCAGAGATCCCGCAGCATCACAATTTGCGTGAGGCAACGGAGTCATTTCAGCGCGAGATGATCCGCCGGGCCTTGGCGCAAAATAATCACAATTGGGCGGCAAGCGCGCGGGCGCTGGAAACAGACGTCGCCAACCTGCACCGGTTGGCGAAACGCCTGGGGCTGAAGGATTAGATAATACCGGCCTGATAGAAATCCTGCAGGTTGATAGCGCCGGTGAGTTTACCGTTTTCATCTACCACCGGTGCGGCAGTGATTTTGCGTTTCATCAGGATCTCTTTGGCGTCAATCGCGCGGCTCTGCGCCTGCAGCGTAATGCCATTATGGGTCATTGCTTCGCTAACCTGCGTGGTGAGCGCGCCGCCGCCAACCAGCCAGCGGCGCAGGTCGCCGTCAGTGAAGACGCCTTTCACCAGTGACGCGTCATCACAGACAGCCACCAGACCAAGACCCGTGCGGCTGAGTTCCAGCATCGCGTCCATGACGCTGGTGGTCAGCGTCACCTGCGGAATGGCATCGTCACGGCGCATCAGATGATGCACTTTATTTAACAGACGAGCGCCCAGCGCGCCGGCCGGATGCGAGCGGGCAAAATCTTCTTCGTTAAAGCCGCGCGCCTGCATCACGGCGATTGCCAGCGCGTCGCCCATCATCAGCGTGTTGACGGTACTGGAGGTCGGCGCCAGGCGCATCGGGCAGGCTTCACGTTCAACAGAAATATCCAGCACGGCTTTGGCCGCCAGGCCCAGCGGCGAGGTTGGTTTTCCGGTCATGGCCAGCAGGGCGACGGATTTGTCTTCCAGGCGCGGAATGATGAGATCCAGCTCTTTCGCGCCGCCGGAGTAAGAGATAAACAGCATCACGTCGCGGCTTTCAATCATGCCTAAGTCGCCATGCAGCGCTTCCGCCGGATGCACAAAAAAGGCAGGGGTGCCGGTACTGGCGAGGGTCGCAGCAATTTTTTTGCCAATATGGCCTGATTTGCCAATCCCGGAGACAATGACTTTGCCTTCACAGTGGATGATAGTATTGGCGGCGCGGACAAAATCATCGCCCAGTCGCTCCGGCAGTCGACTGGCTTCCTGCAGTTCCAGCATTAACGTCTGACGGCCCGCGTTCAGTAGTGCATCACTCATTGGTTTCTCCGGTTATGATTACTTCAATCCCTTTTGCTTCCAGCGCCTGACGAAATGCAGGGTCAATACCCGCATCGGTAATCAGCTTGTCAACGCTTTCCAGACTGCACACAACATTAGGGCTTTTACGCCCAAATTTTGAGGAGTCAGCCATCAGAATCACTTCGCGAGCGGCATTGCACATCGCTTTACTGACGCTAAAGACCTCATTAAAGGTGGTCACGCCGGCATTGAGGTCAATACCGTCGGTACCCATGAAGAGTTTATCAAAGCTGAATTGCTCAAAGGCGTTTTCTGCCAGTTGACCGTGAAATGACGCAGATTTTTTGCGAAAGGTCCCGCCAGGCATCAGGATGGTTTGCTCGTTGTCCAGCTCCGAAAGGGCATTAACAATGTGCAGACTGTTGGTCATGACGGTGATGTTGCTAAAGCGGGTAAGCATCGGCACCATCTGCAATACGGTACTGCCCGCATCCAGAATGATGGAGTCGCCATCATGGATATAACGGACGGCGGCTTCAGCGATCTGCTCTTTTTTATGCGTGTTAATTAGGGTTTTGTGATCGATGGGCGGGTCAGATTCATCTTTGTTCAACACTACGCCGCCATAGGTACGAATGACGGTTCCAGCATTTTCCAGAATGACCAGGTCTTTGCGAATGGTTGTGCCGGTCGTGTCAAAGTAGTGGGCCAGTTCTTCAACCGAGCATTTTCCCTGCTTTTGCAGGTGCTCCAGTATGGCAGCCTGACGCTGACGAGGTTTCATAGGCGTGATTACCCTGACTTATTTAGGTTGCAAAATGATAATTTCGCAAGCTATTAGCATTCACAACGAAATTACCCATGTTTCAGTTTAAGCGCCAATGATAGTGCATTCTGCGCTAACGGATCATGGGGAAAGATCACATCAGGCTGTAAATCATCAAGATGTTTGCCCATTATGGTGGCAATTTTGCCGGGTCTGGCGAATACGGTAAGACCTTTCATAAATAACGTATCGGTAACCCGCTGTTGCTCATCAAGTGCGATGGCGACGACCACGCGCGGCTTAAACCGTCCGCCGGAACGCCCCACGCCCACCCGACCCCGCTGACAAAGTTTATCGAACGCGCGGTTAAAGCGGGATATTTGCCAGCCACCAAGCGCCAGTTGCAGGCACCAGGCGATGGCGGCGACGGTAATCAGTGCGGAAACCATAATGCGCTCCTTTGATTTTGCCGGATGACGGCTGCGCCTAATCCGGCCTACATAATATTCGTAGGCCCGGTAAGCACAGCGCCACCGGGCAGTCATACCTCTTAGAACATCACCTGACCGCCGGTGACATTAATCGATTGTCCGGTGCAGTAAGAGGCTTTCGAACTGGCATAAAACAGCAGCATGTTCAGCACGTCCTGATAATCGCAGCCGCGTTTGAGCGGAACCTTATCAATGTAATACTGCTCTACTTCATCCGGCTTAAGGCCCAGTTTGGTAGCGTACTGCGGTAATAATGACTGGAACATCGGTGATTTCAACAGGTTGCCGAGCATCAGCGAATGGACGGTAATCCCGTATTCCGCCAGATCCAGCGCCAGCGATTGGGTTAAACCCACGCCGCCAAATTTTGCCGCGCTGTAGCCCGAATTGTGTTTACTGCCTACTTTCCCTGATTTGGAGTTGATCTGGATAATGCGTCCCTGAACGCCATCGCGGATCATCAGGCGCGAGAATTCACGGGCGCAGAGGAAGTAACCGACCAGATTCACCTGCAGCGAGCGGTCGAAATCCCCAAGCTGAAAGTCGCTGATAAACGCGGCTTTAGCGATACCCGCGCTGTAAACCAGCAGGTCGACGCGACCAAATATTTCATCCACTCCGCGTGACAGTGCCAGCACGCTCTGTTCGCTGGTGGCATCAGCGCCAAAACCGTACGCTGTGCCTGCGCCAAACTCGGCGTTAATCTCCTGCGCGACGTTGGCGGCTTTATCGCTTTGAATATCCACCACCGCGACGCGGTATCCTTCTGTCGCAAGCCCACGGCAAAGGAACGCTCCCAGGGTCTGGCCTCCACCAATGACAACGGCAACCTGATTCATCTTTTTCTCCTTCAATCTTAAGCAACAAACTTCAAAATACAGCCCGGCGCGATATCGTCCGGTACAGGGCCCGCCACATGTACGGTGCCAGGGAATTCCGCTTCGCTGAGTCCGTCAAAACGTAGGGTGATATGCCCCAGTTCACGTAAGTTTTGTTCCGCCACGCTGCCAACGGCGGTGACCGGGTAGTGATGCTGGCCCAGTTCAAACTGGATCCCGGCGTGCAAAGAACCGTTCAGATCGCCGTGGCAATGGATGAAGCAAAACTCTTCAATATCCGCTGGCGCGCCTTCACGAAAGGTAATTAACATCTGGTCGCAAAGTGCGTCCGGGGCGCTTTGGCCGATGCGGGTGATGGTGGTTTGATAAATCACGGTCATTTTTGAGTACCTCTTATTGGTAAATAAAGCCGGATACAAACCAGGCGATGAGAACGGTAGGCGCGCCGGTCAGGAAGCGGCTTACCAGGACGGATGGCACGCCGACGCGGACCGTGTCCTGACGCGCTTCGGCCAGCGATAACCCCACGGGAATAAAGTCGCATGCGGCTTGCGCATTAATGGCAAACAAGGCCGGTAGCGCCAGATGGGGAGGGATGTTCCCAAGGCCAATCTGTACGCCGATCAGCACCCCGATAACCTGGGCGATGACCGCACCAGGGCCGAGGAAAGGCGACAGCAGCGGGAAAGAGCAAATCAGCGCCAGCGTCACCAGTCCCAGCGGGTGGCTGGCGAGCGGTGCGAGTCCATGGGCTATCCAGTCTCCCAGACCAGAAGCCATGATGATGCCGATCAGCGCCGAGACGAACGCCATAAATGGCAGAATGGTTTTCAGAACGGTATCAATAGTGTCGCGACCGGCCTGGAACAGGACAGCAACGGCTGACCCCATGCCCATACCGACTTTTGCCAACAGACCATCGCTTTGTTCAGTAATCTTTTTACTGGTGTTGTAATCGCGACCAATCGTGCTGCTTGCAGGTTGCGGCGCAATGGATGCTTCACCGACAACGGTAATGTTTTCTTCTTTTACGCCAGAGACATAGATATCTTCGACAATGTACTGGGCCAGCGGACCGGATTTCCCCGTGGCGTGAATATTTACCGTGGGTATACGACGTTTAGGATAGATCCCACAGCGCAGCGTGCCACCGCAGTCGATGATCGCCACGCCAATTTCACTCTCCGGCGGTTCGCCCTCTTTGAAACCATCAACGGCCTGCCAGCCAGTCAGATTCGCCAGCGTGTCGACAATCGCAGGGCGAGTCCCGGCAGTGATATAGACAATTTTCTTGCCCGGTACGGCATCCAGTTCAAGCGGGCCGCCCCAGCCGCCGGTGCCTTTTTCAATACGAATACGCGTCATGATGTTGCTCCCGCCAGATGAACTTTCTGCTCAAGTTGAATGCCCATTTTTTTCTCGAAAATGGCGGTGGTGAAATCGGTTACCCAGCCGCGGAAGAAGTTGGTGACCAGACCGACCAGCAAATAGCTCACCGCCAGCGGGCCAAGCGGTAGGCCCAGCGTCGTCAGGCCGCTGGCGATACCGAGATAGACAAACAGCTCGCCGGGGTTGATGTGCGGGAATAAGCCATTCATGGAATGGCAGCTATAAGAGGCCGCAGCGTAGTAGCTGGGCTTGTACTTTTCAGGCATAAAGCGGCCCAGGCTTAGCGTCATCGGATTACAAAACACAAATGTGCCGATGCACGGCAGCAGCAGATAGCGGGACAGTGGGTTTCCGGCGCAGCGCTGAGCAAAACGTTCAATACGCTGCTGGCCGATAAAGTTAATCAGCGCATTCATGATGACCAGCAGGCTAATCAGCAGGGGAAGAATACCGGTCACCATGCCGGTAAACACCTCTCCGCCTTTCTGGAACAGCCCGATAAACCACTCAGCACCGAGTGTGATGGTGTCGATCATTATTCTCTCCTGTAGGGTTTTTTAGTTATCTTGCCAAACGGAAACTAATTTTAATCAGATCGAAAGATTTAAAAGTGTTATTTTGATCTCAAAATGAAAGGTAAATATTTTATTTTGAAAGTTGTTGCGTAAGCGCTCGCAAATATGACGGTCGGAAGTGCAAGAGGGGGGAAATTCTGTGAAGCAGAGCGACTACTGCTTCCTTGTATGGCGGAGGATGCTTTACCATACTTCTCCCAGGCTGAATTTGTTTAATGGATGTCTCATGTTCAAGCGTCGTTATGTAGCGTTACTTCCCCTTTTCGTATTGCTTGCTGCCTGTAGCAGCAAACCTAAACCTTCAGAGACTCAAACGACTACGGGTACGCCATCCGGCGGTTTCCTGCTTGAGCCACAGCACAATGTCATGCTAACGGGCGGCGATTTTGCCAATAACCCGAACGCGCAACAGTTCATCGAGAAGATGGTGAACAAGCATGGCTTTGATCGCCAGCAGTTGCAGGAGATCCTGTCGCAGGCCAAGCGGCTGGACTCGGTATTGCGTTTGATGGACCGTCAGGCGCCGACGACTCAACCTCCAGCCGGACCTAACGGCGCGTGGCTGCGTTATCGCAAGCAGTTCATCACGCCGGACAACGTGCAAAACGGCGTGGCCTTCTGGAATCAATATGAAGATGCCCTGAACCGTGCGTGGCAGGTCTACGGCGTACCACCGGAAATCATCGTCGGTATTATTGGCGTAGAGACGCGCTGGGGCCGCGTGATGGGCAAAACGCGAATTCTGGATGCGCTGGCGACGCTGTCCTTTAATTATCCTCGTCGTGCGGAATACTTCTCTGGCGAACTGGAAACTTTCCTGTTGATGGCGCGAGATGAAAGTGATGATCCGCTCGATTTGAAAGGTTCCTTCGCCGGTGCGATGGGCTACGGCCAGTTTATGCCGTCTTCCTATAAAGAATATGCGGTCGATTTCAATGGCGATGGGCACATTAATCTGTGGGATCCGGTTGACGCCATCGGTAGCGTGGCGAACTATTTCAAAGGCCACGGCTGGGTGAAAGGCGATACGGTCGCGGTGCCGGCGAATGGTCAGGCGCCTGGGCTGGCGAACGGCTTTAAAACCCAGTACAGCATTTCACAGCTTGCCGCCGCGGGTCTGACGCCGCAGCAGTCGTTGGGGAATCATCAGCAGGCCAGCCTGCTGCGCCTGGATATTGGCACCGGTTATCAGTACTGGTACGGGCTGCCAAACTTCTACACTATCACCCGCTATAACCACAGTACCCACTACGCGATGGCGGTGTGGCAATTGGGTCAGGCGGTAGCGCTGGCGCGCGTACAGTAATCGCTCCAACCGGCCTACAGATAAGATATTGCTTGTAGGCCGGATAAGATGCTCTGACATCGCCATCCGGCGGGTCTTATTTTGCAACAGATCAATTTTTGGAATCCCCCTCGTAAAACGTTCTCCCCATCCCCACATTGGTTGTGAAAGTGCTATCTTGTGCGGCATATTTTTTTAACTGACAGAGGCTGAAATGACCGACAGTGAACTGATGCAGTTAAGCGAGCAGGTTGGCCTGGCGCTGAAAGCGCGCGGGGCGACCGTTACGACGGCGGAATCCTGCACCGGCGGTTGGGTGGCCAAAGCCATTACGGATATTGCCGGCAGTTCCGCCTGGTTTGAACGCGGGTTCGTGACCTACAGCAATGAAGCCAAAGCGCAGATGATTGGCGTGCGCGAAGAGACGCTGGCCCAGCATGGCGCGGTGAGTGAGCCTGTCGTCGTGGAAATGGCGATTGGCGCGCTAAAAGCGGCCCGCGCGCATTTCGCGGTCTCGATCAGCGGTATTGCGGGGCCGGATGGCGGCAGTGAGGAAAAGCCTGTGGGTACGGTATGGTTTGCCTTTGCCAGCGCAAGCGGCGAGGGGATTACCCGCCGGGAATGTTTCAGCGGTGACCGCGATGCGGTACGTCGGCAGGCGACTGCCTATGCGTTACAAACCCTGTGGCAACAATTTCTACAAAATACTTGATACTGTATGAGCATACAGTATAATTGCCTCAACAGAACATTATCTTTCACGTTTCGCGGTTTACCCCGAAAGCGGCATGACAGGAGTAATTAATGGCTATCGACGAAAACAAACAGAAAGCGTTGGCGGCAGCGCTGGGTCAGATCGAAAAGCAATTCGGTAAAGGCTCCATCATGCGCCTGGGTGAAGACCGTTCCATGGATGTGGAAACCATCTCCACCGGTTCGCTTTCTCTGGACATCGCATTGGGCGCGGGCGGTTTGCCAATGGGCCGTATCGTCGAAATCTACGGGCCTGAATCTTCCGGTAAAACGACGCTGACGCTGCAGGTTATTGCCGCCGCTCAGCGCGAAGGTAAAACCTGTGCGTTTATTGATGCGGAACACGCGCTGGATCCCGTCTATGCCCGTAAGCTTGGCGTTGATATCGACAACCTGCTGTGTTCCCAGCCGGATACCGGCGAACAAGCGCTGGAAATCTGTGATGCGCTGGCGCGTTCCGGTGCGGTTGACGTTATCGTTGTCGACTCCGTGGCGGCGCTGACGCCGAAAGCGGAAATCGAAGGCGAGATTGGCGACTCTCACATGGGTCTTGCGGCGCGTATGATGAGCCAGGCGATGCGTAAGCTGGCCGGTAACCTGAAGCAGTCCAACACGCTGCTGATTTTCATCAACCAGATCCGTATGAAAATTGGCGTTATGTTCGGTAACCCGGAAACCACTACCGGTGGTAACGCGCTGAAATTCTATGCCTCCGTGCGCCTGGACATTCGCCGTATTGGCGCAGTGAAAGAGGGCGACAACGTGGTCGGTAGCGAAACCCGCGTTAAGGTCGTGAAAAACAAAATCGCCGCGCCGTTTAAACAGGCTGAATTCCAGATTCTGTACGGTGAAGGTATCAACTTCTATGGCGAACTGGTTGATCTGGGCGTGAAAGAGAAGCTGATTGAAAAAGCCGGTGCATGGTACAGCTATAACGGTGAGAAAATCGGTCAGGGTAAAGCGAATGCGACCAACTGGCTGAAAGAAAACCCGGCAACCGCAAAAGAAATTGAGAAGAAATTGCGCGAGCTACTGCTCAATAACCAGGATTCAACGCCAGATTTCTCCGTTGATGACGGTGGCGAAGACGTAGCAGAAACGAACGAAGATTTCTGATAATCTGTTTTGCATCGCATACAGTAAAGGGCTGCATATCATGCAGCCCTTTTGCATTTCTGAAGGTTTACTATGACAGATGCAACTTCCCGCCGATCCGCTTATTCCCGACTGCTTGATCGCGCTGTGCGTATTCTGGCAATGCGCGATCACAGCGAACAGGAACTGCGGCGGAAGCTGGCCGCGCCGGTGATGGGCAAACAAGGGCCGGAAGACATTGATGCTTCCCCGGAAGATTACGACAAGGTCATTGCCTGGTGCATTGAAAGCCGTTATCTGGATGATGACCGCTTCGTACAACAGTTTATTGCCAGCCGTAGCCGCAAAGGTTATGGGCCTGCGCGAGTGCGGCAGGAACTCAGCCAGAAAGGGATCTCGCGTGAGGCTATTGAGCGCGCCATGCGCGAATGTGAAATTGACTGGGCAGTACTTGCGCGCGAGCAGGCAATCAGGAAATACGGTGAACCTTTACCAGTCGATTTTTCAGATAAGGTAAAGGTCCAGCGTTTTTTGCTCTATCGTGGCTATCTGATGGAAGATATTCAGGCAATATGGCGAAATTTTGACGATTGAGCGCATACGGGATTTTACTTCCCAGTAAAGAAAACTTATCTTATTCCCACTTTTCGATTGCCAGAGGCGCAGTTTGCTGCTGATGCTGGTAATGACATTTCGTTAGCTTGATTTCTTCAGGATAATTATGAGCAAGAGCACCGCTGAGATCCGTCAGGCGTTTCTCGATTTTTTCCATAGTAAAGGACATCAGGTAGTTGCCAGCAGCTCCCTGATACCAAACAATGACCCTACTTTGTTGTTTACCAACGCCGGGATGAACCAGTTCAAGGATGTTTTCCTTGGCCTCGACAAGCGTAATTATTCCCGCGCAACCACCTCGCAGCGTTGTGTACGTGCGGGCGGTAAGCACAACGACCTGGAAAACGTCGGTTACACTGCACGTCACCATACCTTCTTCGAAATGCTGGGCAACTTCAGCTTCGGCGATTATTTCAAACACGACGCCATTCAATTCGCATGGGAACTGCTGACCGGTGAAAACTGGTTTGCCCTGCCAAAAGAACGTCTGTGGGTCACCGTCTATGAAACTGACGATGAAGCCTATGAAATTTGGGAAAAAGAAGTTGGTATTCCGCGCGAGCGTATCATCCGCATTGGTGATAACAAAGGCGCGGCCTATGCTTCCGACAACTTCTGGCAAATGGGTGATACCGGTCCTTGCGGTCCGTGCACCGAAATTTTCTACGACCACGGCGACCACATTTGGGGCGGCCCTCCGGGAAGCGCAGAAGAAGATGGCGATCGCTACATTGAGATCTGGAACATCGTCTTCATGCAGTTCAACCGTCAGGCTGACGGCACCATGGAACCGCTGCCGAAGCCGTCCGTGGATACCGGTATGGGGCTGGAGCGTATTGCGGCCGTGCTGCAACACGTTAACTCCAACTATGAAATTGACCTGTTCCGCTCACTGATTGAATCCGTCGCGAAAGTTACTGGTGCGACCGATCTGAGCAACAAGTCGCTGCGCGTTATCGCCGACCATATCCGTTCTTGTGCATTCCTTATTGCCGATGGCGTTGTCCCGTCGAATGAAAACCGTGGCTATGTGCTGCGCCGTATCATTCGCCGCGCGGTACGTCATGGCAACATGCTGGGCGCGAAGGATACCTTCTTCTACAAGCTGGTTGGTCCGTTGGTAGAAGTCATGGGGTCTGCAGGTGAAGAGCTGAAGCGTCAACAGGCAATGGTTGAACAGGTTCTGAAAACCGAAGAAGAACAGTTCGCTCGTACGCTGGAACGTGGTCTGGCACTGCTGGACGAAGAGCTGGCAAAACTGACGGGTGATACGCTGGATGGCGAAACCGCCTTCCGTCTGTATGACACATACGGCTTCCCGGTTGACCTGACGGCAGACGTTTGCCGCGAGCGCAACATCAAGGTTGACGAGGCGGGCTTTGAAGCCGCAATGGAAGAACAGCGCCGTCGTGCGCGTGAAGCCAGCGGTTTTGGCGCAGACTACAATGCGATGATTCGCGTTGATGGCGCTTCAGAATTTAAAGGGTATGAGCATCTTGAGCTGAACGGCAAAGTGACTGCGCTGTTTGTCGATGGTAAAGCGGTAGACGCCATTAACGCCGGTCAGGACGCTGTTGTTGTACTGGATCAGACGCCGTTCTATGCGGAATCTGGCGGTCAGGTTGGCGACAAGGGCGAACTGAAAGGTGCGGGCTTTGCGTTTGCCGTGAGCGACACGCAAAAATATGGTCAGGCGATTGGTCATATCGGCAAACTGTCTGCGGGTTCTCTGAGAATTGGCGATGCAGTACAGGCTGATGTGGATGAAGCGCGTCGTGCGCGTATCCGCTTGAATCACTCCGCAACGCACCTGATGCACGCGGCGCTGCGCCAGGTATTGGGCACGCATGTGGCACAGAAAGGCTCGCTGGTTAACGATAAAGTGCTGCGTTTCGACTTCTCTCATACCGAAGCCATGAAGCCTGCTGAAATCCGTGCCGTTGAAGATCTCGTGAATGCGCAAATTCGTCGCAACCTGCCGATTGAAACGAACATCATGGATCTGGAAGCGGCGAAAGCTAAAGGCGCAATGGCGCTGTTTGGCGAGAAATATGATGACCACGTGCGCGTTCTGAGTATGGGCGATTTCTCCACCGAACTGTGTGGCGGTACTCACGCCAGCCGTACGGGGGATATCGGTCTGTTCCGCATTGTGTCTGAGTCAGGCACGGCGGCGGGCGTTCGTCGTATCGAAGCCGTAACCGGTGAAGGCGCTATCCAAACCGTGCATGCTGAGAGCGACCGCTTAAGCGATATCGCGCAGCTGCTGAAAGGCGATAGCCAGAATATCGGTGATAAAGTGCGTTCTGTACTGGAACGTACGCGTCAACTCGAAAAAGAATTGCAGCAATTGAAGGAACAGGCTGCGGCGCAGGAGAGTGCAAATCTCTCCAGCAAAGCGGTTGATATCAACGGCGTGAAGCTGCTGGTCAGTGAACTTGCGGACGTTGAGCCGAAAATGTTGCGTACCATGGTTGATGATCTGAAAAATCAACTGGGGTCTACTGTTATCGTTCTGGCAACGGTAGTTGAAGGTAAGGTTTCTCTGATTGCTGGTGTGTCTAAGGATGTGACAGACCGAGTGAAAGCAGGGGAACTGGTTGGTATGGTCGCTCAGCAGGTAGGCGGTAAGGGTGGTGGTCGTCCGGACATGGCGCAAGCCGGTGGTACGGATGCAGCGGCTCTGCCTGCAGCGTTAGCCAGTGTGAAAGGCTGGGTCAGCGCAAAACTGTAATAATTATAAGCGTAAGTCGACGCTGCGGGCTTCAATCCGCAGCGTTTGCATCAACGCTATCGACAACGATAAAGTCAGGTTGAAGTTGTGTATATCGGCTAAACTTAGGTTTAACAGAATGTGATGCCGTGACTGCTTACACTTAGGTGTTTGTCATCGCTTACTTTTTGGCGTTATATGATGGATAATGCCGGGATACAGAGAGACCCGACTCTTTTAATCTTTCAAGGAGCAAAGAATGCTGATTCTGACTCGTCGAGTTGGTGAGACCCTCATGATAGGCGATGAGGTCACCGTGACAGTTTTAGGGGTGAAGGGCAACCAGGTACGCATTGGCGTAAACGCCCCGAAAGAAGTTTCTGTCCATCGTGAAGAGATCTACCAGCGTATCCAGGCTGAAAAATCCCAGCAGTCCAGTTATTAAGGTTTTCGCGTCTCACCTTTCTGGTGAGGCGCAACCTGATTGAGTTGTCCTTTTTCTTCGCTTTCTGCTTCACTCCCCCCATTTTCTCTTTTCCTATACGCACATTGTCGATCCCGGCGAATTTTCTGTTTGTTCATTGTCTGCGGAAACTGCCAATTTATCTGTTGATAAAACACTCTTTTTGCCGTTTTTGCAGACTAATTGCGCGTGAAATGTGCAAACGATAAAAGCTCTGGAAAAATTGTTTGACTTATAAGTCCCAGAAAGTAATATGTGCGCCACGCAGCGACGATGAGCAGAAACAAGTTCTTCGGAGCACTCGTAAGAGGCGTGTTGGTGAGGTGGCCGAGAGGCTGAAGGCGCTCCCCTGCTAAGGGAGTATGCGGTCAAAAGCTGCATCCGGGGTTCGAATCCCCGCCTCACCGCCATTTGCATCCGTAGCTCAGCTGGATAGAGTACTCGGCTACGAACCGAGCGGTCGGAGGTTCGAATCCTCCCGGATGCACCATCTTCTACGAGATAACAGCTAAACTGTTGTTTCATGGTGTGCGAGATAATCGCCAGCACCAGGGAGGATAACGTTGCTTCAGCAACGGCCCGCAGGGCGAGGTGCAGCCGAGTAATCCTCCCGGATGCACCATATTACTTGATAGCGCTTTAGTAGCGACATCAAATCTGCAGTAAAGTAAGTTTCCCGATGCATCCGTAGCTCAGCTGGATAGAGTACTCGGCTACGAACCGAGCGGTCGGAGGTTCGAATCCTCCCGGATGCACCATCTCTTACTTGATATCGTTTATTACGATATCAATATCGGCAGTAAAGCAAGTTTTCCGATGCATCCGTAGCTCAGCTGGATAGAGTACTCGGCTACGAACCGAGCGGTCGGAGGTTCGAATCCTCCCGGATGCACCATCTTATCCTGAATAACAGCGAAACTGTTGTTGTATGGTCTGCGAGACGATCGCCAGCACCAGGGAGGATAACGTTGCTTCAGCAACGGCCCGCAGGGCGAGGCGCAGCCGAGTAATCCTCCCGGATGCACCATCTTCTTGCCGTATCAGTAGTAATCAGCAATTCCCGATGCATCCGTAGCTCAGCTGGATAGAGTACTCGGCTACGAACCGAGCGGTCGGAGGTTCGAATCCTCCCGGATGCACCATCTTCTCCTGAATAACAGCGAAACTGTTTCTTCATGGTCTGCGAGATAATCGCCTGAATTTTCCCCCTCTTGAATCATTTCCACATACTCCCTGAACATCCCTCAATTCGCTGTCAGCGACAAAATCAATCAATTACGATAAAATAACGTCTGGTCATTCGGCTTGTGAGAAGACGATGTACGAACGTTATGCGGGTTTGATTTTTGATATGGATGGCACCATCCTGGATACCGAACCTACGCACCGTAAGGCGTGGCGTGAGGTATTGGGCCATTATGGGCTACGGTTTGATGAACAAGCCATGGTTGCCCTCAACGGCTCTCCAACGTGGCGTATTGCCCAGGCGGTGATTGAATTGAATCATGCCGATATTGACCCCCATGTTTTGGCACGAGAAAAAACGGACAAGGTAAAAAGCATGCTGCTGGATAGCGTCCAGCCTTTACCGTTGGTTGAAGTAGTGAAAGCCTGGCATGGCCGCCGTCCTATGTCGGTAGGGACGGGGAGTGAAAGCGCAATTGCAGAGGCTCTGCTCGCTCACCTTGGTCTGCGTCGTTATTTTGATGCTGTGGTGGCCGCCGATCACGTACAACGCCATAAGCCTGCTCCTGATACGTTCTTGCTTTGTGCTGAGCGAATGGGGGTTGTTCCGGCGCGCTGCATCGTGTTTGAAGATGCCGATTTTGGACTGCAGGCGGCGAGCGCAGCGGGGATGGACGCCGTGGATGTTCGGTTATTGTGAGTGATGGACTATCGCTCCTGTCACTGTTTGCCAGCAGTTTTCTCAGCGCCACGCTATTACCCGGCAATTCTGAAGTTGTTCTGGTTGCTTTGCTGATTTCTGGGGTAAGTCATCCCTGGGTCTTAGTCTTAACAGCAACAATGGGTAATAGCCTTGGAGGGTTAACTAACGTTATCCTTGGGCGTTTCTTTCCATTGCGTAAAACATCGCGCTGGCAAGAGAAAGCCACTGGCTGGCTGCGGCGCTATGGCGCTGTCACACTATTATTAAGCTGGATGCCGGTTGTGGGTGATTTACTGTGCCTGTTAGCTGGATGGATGCGCATCTCGTGGGGCCCAGTTCTCTTTTTCTTATGCCTTGGCAAGGCGTTGCGCTATGTTGTTGTCGCAGCGGTTACGACGCAAGGCATTATGTGGTGGCACTAATTGTGTTGTGAGATAGCCTTCAGGGTAACCAATACCATTATGCTAATTAAAACGATTTTGACAGGCGGGAGGTCAATTTGATCCCGAACGTATCACAGGCGCTGGCCTGGCTGGAAAACCATCCTCAGGCGTTAAAGGGGATTCAACGTGGGCTGGAGCGTGAAACGCTGCGCGTTAATGCTGATGGGTCATTGGCGACGACAGGCCATCCTGAGGTGTTAGGCTCAGCGCTAACACATAAGTGGATAACCACGGACTTTGCCGAAGCGCTGCTGGAGTTTATTACTCCACCTGGCGACGATATTCATAAAATGCTGACGTTCATGCGCGACCTGCATCGTTATACCGCCAGAAACCTGGGCGACGAGCGTATGTGGCCGTTGAGCATGCCTTGCTATATTGCCGACGGTCAGGATATTGAGCTGGCGCAGTACGGTACGTCGAATACCGGTCGTTTGAAAACGCTTTATCGCGAAGGCCTCAAAAACCGTTATGGCGCGTTGATGCAGACCATCTCCGGCGTACATTACAACTTCTCGCTGCCGATGGCTTTCTGGCAGGCGAAATGCGGCGTAACGGACGGTGAAGATGCTAAAGAGAAGATCTCTGCGGGTTACTTCCGTCTGATCCGTAACTATTACCGTTTTGGCTGGGTCATCCCGTATCTGTTTGGCGCTTCTCCGGCCATTTGTTCCTCCTTCCTGCAAGGAAAACCGACCACCCTGCCGTTTGAAAAAACCGACTGTGGGATGTATTACCTGCCGTACGCGACGTCGCTGCGTTTGAGCGATTTGGGCTATACCAATAAGTCGCAAAGCAATCTCGGAATTACGTTTAACGATTTGCATGAGTATGTGGCAGGATTAAAGCGCGCGATTAAAACCCCTTCCGAGGAGTACGCGGCGATCGGTCTGGAGAAGGACGGTAAGCGTCTGCAAATTAACAGCAACGTTTTGCAGATTGAAAATGAACTGTATGCGCCTATTCGTCCGAAACGCGTCACTCGTCGTGGTGAAACGCCTTCTGACGCGCTTCTGCGTGGCGGTATTGAGTACATCGAAGTACGTTCACTGGATATTAACCCGTTCTCACCAATCGGCGTAGACGAGCAACAGGTGCGCTTCCTCGATCTGTTTATGGTCTGGTGCGCATTGGCCGATGCGCCGGAAATGAGTAGCGATGAGCTGTTATGTACGCGTACTAACTGGAATCGCGTTATTCTGGAAGGGCGTAAGCCTGGCCTGACCTTAGGCATTGGCTGTGAGACAGCGCAGTTCCCACTGCCTGAAGTGGGTAAAGATTTGTTCCGCGACCTGAAACGCGTAGCACAAACGCTGGACAGCATCCACGGGGGAGAGGAGTATCAAAAGGTATGCGACGAGTTGGTCGCCTGCTTTGATAATCCTGAACTGACATTCTCCGCCCGGATCCTACGGTCTATGATTGATGAAGGCATTGGCGGTACGGGGAAAGCGTTGGGTGAGGCTTACCGCAATCTGCTGCGCGAAGAGCCGTTGGAAATATTGCAGGAAGAAGAGTTTATTGCTGAAACCGAAGCGTCAAAGCGTCGTCAGCAGGAGATCGAAGCGGCTGATACCGAGCCGTTTAGCGTGTGGCTGGAAAAGCACGCTTGATACAAAAGAAAAAGGCCACTCGGGAGTGGCCAAAATTTCATCTCTGAAAACAGGGATGATGATAACAAATGCGCGTCTTTCATATACTCAGACTCGCCCCGGAACAAAGAGTTCAGATTATTTTTAAAAAATTTATCGGAGGTGGCTAAATGCCGTTGTTAGATAGTTTTACTGTCGATCACACCCGGATGGAAGCTCCCGCGGTCCGGGTTGCAAAAACGATGAACACCCCGCATGGCGACGCAATCACCGTGTTTGATCTGCGTTTCTGCATTCCGAACAAAGAAGTGATGCCTGAGAAAGGTATCCATACGCTGGAACACCTGTTTGCAGGTTTTATGCGTAACCATCTCAACGGTAACGGCGTTGAGATTATCGATATCTCTCCGATGGGATGCCGCACCGGCTTCTACATGAGCCTGATTGGCACGCCGGACGAGCAGCGTGTTGCCGACGCGTGGAAAGCGGCGATGGCTGACGTACTGAAAGTGCAGGATCAAAACCAGATCCCAGAACTGAACATTTACCAGTGCGGCACGTATCAGATGCACTCTCTCAGTGAAGCGCAGGACATTGCCCGTCATATCCTTGAGCACGATGTTCGTGTGAACAGCAATGAAGAGCTGGCACTGCCGAAAGAGAAGCTGCAGGAACTGCATATTTAGTTGTCATGCTGGATGGTGAAGCTCACGCTTCTCATCTGGTCGACAAATAATAGGCGCCAGCCGGTATAAAAAAGCCAGTTCAGATGAACTGGCTTTTTTGATCAATGTGCGCCGCCCGCGCCGCCGCCCGCGCCAAACGGCGGTTTAGCGAACCAGACAAGACCAAGCAGCACCAGGAAGATCCCCGCGGACATCCAGAAGATTTCGTTGGCGGAAATGATCAGCCCTTGATTGGTTATCTGTTGGGCCAGCCAGCCAGAGGCTTGCTCCTTGCTCATCCCTAATCCCTGTAGTTGGTTATACATTGCCTGTGCATTTGGGTTGTAGGGGTTAACGGACTCCGTTAACTGCGCATGGTGTAGCGACTCACGGTTAGTCCACATTGTCGTGGTGATGGAGGTTCCGATAGAACCTGCCAGCGTTCGCGTAAAGTTAGACAAGCTGGACGCCGCCGCCAGACGTTCAGGCGGTAAACCGGACAGCGTAATGGTCGTCAGCGGCATAAAGAAGCAGGCTACCGCGAATCCCTGAATAAACTGCGGCCAGGCCGATGCGCCAAAATCCATACCCGGTTCGAACGTCCACGCGCGCCAGTAGAAACAGACGGCGTACATAATAAAACTGAACGTGACCAGACGACGCATATCCAGCTTATGCGCGAAGCGACCGATTATCGGCGACAGGATCACTGGGATCACCCCAACCGGGGCGGAGGCCAGACCGGCCCAGGTTGCCGTATATCCGTAAACCTCCTGCAATAGCTGCGGCAGCAGGACGATTGCGCCGAAGTAGAGCATATAGGCCAGACTGATACACAAGCAGCCGATGGTAAAGTTTCGCGACTTAAACAGCGAGAGATCGACAATCGGGTGCTCGTCGGTAAGCTCCCAGACGATCAGGAAGCTGATAGCGACAACGGCGACCACCGTCAGGATGATAATCTCATGTGAGGCAAACCAGTCCAGCTCTTTGCCGCGGTCGAGCATAATCTGCAAGCTACCGATACCAATGACCAGCAATGCCAAACCAATGGCGTCAATGCGTCGCTGCTCGGTTTTGGTTTCTCGCCCGCGTAGAGTTTGCAGAGTCATCAATACCACCGCCGCGCCGATTGGCACGTTGATGAAGAATATCCAACCCCAGTGATAGTTGTCGCTGATATAGCCCCCAAGAATAGGGCCGCATATTGGGGCGACAATCACCGTCATCGACCACAGCGCGAGGGCAATGGAACGCTTGGCGGGAGGATAATTATTCAGCAGCAGGCTTTGCGAAAGCGGAATTAGTGGACCGGCGACAATCCCTTGTACCACGCGGAAGAAAATCAGCATGTTCAGGCTGGTGGACATCCCGCATGCCCATGACGCAATGACGAAGGCAGTCGTTGACCACATGAATAGCCTTACTTCGCCAAAGCGCTTTGCCAACCAACCGGTGATTGGAATTGAGATAGCGTTCGCCACCCCGAATGAGGTGATCACCCAGGTTCCCTGGCTCAGCGAAGAGCCCAGGTTCCCGGCGATAGTAGGGATCGCCACGTTAGCAATGGTGGAGTCCAGCACCTGCATGAATGTCGCCAGAGACAGCGCGATCGTCATAATGACGAGCTGCGCGCCTTCCAGCGGTTTTTGCTGTTGCATCACACGCACCTTTGAATTAGCCCGCGTTGGCCCGCACGATCTCTTCGATCATCTTATTGACCGGAGCAAGGTTGATTTCACGTGCATTACTTTCTGATACCGGCGTGGTGCGGACCTGGCTTGCCAGAATTTGTCCGTCACGATTGGAGGTATCTACCGTAACCAGCGTAGATAAACCGATTCGCAGCGGATGCTGCGCCAGCTGCTGCGCATCCAGTTCGATACGTACCGGCAGACGCTGGACGACTTTGATCCAGTTCCCGGTCGCGTTTTGCGCTGGCAGCAGGGAAAAGGCGCTGCCCGTACCCATATCCAGGCCGACAACTTTACCGGTGTATTTCACGTCATCGCCGTAAATATCACTGATAACCGTCGCAGGCTGGCCGATACGCATGTGCGCAAGCTGCGTTTCTTTAAAGTTAGCATCGACCCACAGGTTGGTGGCCGGAACAACTGCCATCAGCGGCGTGGTTGGGCTGATTTGCGCGCCAGGCTGTACGGCACGACGGGAAACATAGCCGGTCATTGGACTGACGATTCTGGTACGTTCCAGCGCCAGCCAGGCGTTGCGCACTTCGGTGGCGGCCTGTTGTACGGCGGGTTGATCTTCCAGCTTGCTACCGAGAATCATTGCCTGGTTAGCATTATATTGCTGGATAGCGACATCAAGCTGCGCCTGAGCGCTGGCAACGGCATCACGCGCATGCTGCAGCTCTTCGCGGCCAATCAGGTTGGCGTTGCCCAGCGGGACGCGGCGATTAAAGTCGCTTTGTGCCTGCGCCAGTGCAGTTTTCTGCACTTCAATGCTTGCCTGTAACTGCTTGCTGTTAATCATCAACTGGTGCGTTTGACGCACGCTGGAGGCCAACGCAGTTTTGGCTTTTTCAAATGCCTGCTTAGCATCCGTCTGATCGAGAGTAACCAGCACATCGCCTTGTTTAACAAAGTCAGTGTTATCAGCCCAGACTTTCGTCACGCTGCCTGATACCTGTGCCATGATCTGAACCTGGTTCCCTGCCACGTACGCATCGTCAGTATCTTCGTAATGACGTAGTACTAAAAACCAATAAATCCCATATGCCACGGCAATGATAATAAAGAGCAAGGTCAGAAGGAGCAGCATACTTTTACGTTTGCCATTCTTCTTAACCGGTTGCTGCGGGGTTTGAGTCTCCGCATTTGCGCTCATGTTGTTCTCCACGATCTTATTTTTTTCACATCGGCTGAGCCGACCTGTTCATCAGAAAGGCCAGCAGTATGCGTGCTGGCCTGTCGGTTTTCATTTATAAATCTGGATTTCTGAGCGAGTCGACGCGTTAGCGCAGCGCTTCTAATACCGCGCCATCCTGCTCCATCTGGTCAAGACGGGTCAGAAGTTTACGGGTGATCTGCTCAAGCTGATCTTTTTCGGTGGTGCTAAGAGATGACCAGAGTTGATGCAGGCAGTTGTGCTGAGGTGGTAACACCTCTTGCAAAAAAGCATGGCCTTTTTCGGTCAATTGCAGATGCAGACAGCGGCGATCGTTATCGCTTTCGCGACGTTCAATCCAGCCACGTTTTTCTAACTCATCCGCAATGCGGGTAGCGTTAGTCCGTGACGAGCCAAGCGCGCAACTCAGTTCAGAAGGCTGAATACTGTGGTTTTCCTGAGACTCCAGCGTAATCAACGCCATAAACAATGTCTCGTTAATCCCTTGAGCTTTCAGCATCTTATTGCGATTTTCCAGCAGCTTGCCCTGCATGTGCATGCAAAGACGAGTCAGAAGCACTTCCTGATAAGGGAACTCTTCGTAGCGGCTGGCGCGAAATTTTAGCATTTGTTCAATGGGCGTAAACGAACTATCCATTTGGGTATAACCTCATTAATTTCAGCCGATATAGTAACGACAGTGACAAATAAAGTAAATGTATTATTTATTTAAAATGATTGTTTTTGTCTATAAGCCAACCAGCATTTTCCAGGCTAATCCGTAGCCCAGAGCACTCAGTAAGGTCGGAATGATGATGCTGCGGGTCTTATAGAAGCTTGCGCCCAGTATGACAAACCCCACCAGCGTAGGCACAAACCGACGAGCATCGTGCATCACTTCTGGCGCGGTAGACACCACCAACAGGGCGCAAATTGATGCAATGCCAATGGTGTCAAGTAATATGCCCGTCGCGCCGCGTCTTGTCGGGCGAACATTCCCTACCCCAAGACGGAGCGGTAAATAGCGAAAGCAATAATTCACGCAGCCGACCAGCAGGCCGAGCATTAAAACGTCATAGCTCATCAGGTCCTCCCTGCCAAAATGACTGGAGCAGCGCGGTCAGGCATCCACAGATGATGCCCAAAAGGATGGCAGCAGGGATAGAAAAGAGTATTACCCCGGCCAGCGCGCCAGCCAGTGCGGCAGTCACGCAGAGCGCCTGTTGACGCTGGAAAGAGGCGAGCAGGAAACTCATAAATAGCGCCGGAAGCATGAAGCCCAGTGCCGCTTCAACCGCGGGATAATCTTTGAGTAAACCACTACCGGAAAACGCGCCGATCGCTGTGCCGAATACCCAGGAAGCCCAGGAACATAGCGCAATGCCAATCATCCAGTTTTCACTCCAGCGCCGATTATCCCGGACCAGTTTAGCCGTTGCGGCGGCAAAGACTTCATCGGTGAGGCCAAAGGCCCACAGCGCGCTTTTGGGTTTGTTCAGGCGCTGTGTGATGCGACTGCGCAGGGAGGGACCGTATAAAACATGGCGGATATCCATAGCCATAACGGTCAGTGCGGCGACCCACAGAGAACTGCCTGCGGCAAGCATGGTGGTAATGACAAACTGGCTGGCTCCCGCATAGATAATGCAGGAGAAAAAGACGCTTTCGACCGGCGTAAAGCCAAGGCGAGTAGCATTTAGACCAAATGCAAAAGCGACCGGAATATAGCTGATAACTATCGGCAGACTGTCTTTGAATCCTTCCGTTAACGTCGCCGAACGAGATCCGGACTGGGGTATAGGGCTTTCCATAGGGTTATAGGTTTCATTACCGAAATTAATATAACTTGGTTCAATGAGTTATAACCTTAGCAGACTGATGGGCTCCTTAACACCCTGTGGAGCCCAATCAGCGGTAAACAAGCGCTATACGCTTAATTTACGGCTTCCTGACGGTGAAAACCTCGCCACCATACCAACAGGTTGAGTACGGCAACGGTCGTACCCGCCAGACAAACGCCCGCCCAACCGGCATGTTGCCAGGCGGAGGCCGAAATCAACGAACCCGCGGCCCCGCCAATAAAATAGCTGGTCATGTAGCCGGCGGTCAGACGGTTACGTGCATCCGGATGAATGCGATAGATAACCGTCTGGTTAGTGATATGCACCCCCTGAACGGTGAGATCCAGAACCAGAATACCGATAATCAGCATTGGCACCGAAGTATGTCCGAGCCAGATAGCCAGCCACGAGAGCAACAGTAACAACAGGCCAACGGTAGTGGTGAGATGTGATTTTCCTTTATCGGCAAAACCACCCGCCGGGCGTGCGCCTAACGCCCCCGCGGCTCCCGCCAGACCGAACAGACCGATCATCCCTTCAGAATAGTTAAACGGCGGCGCGGCGAGCAAAAATGCCATTGAGGTCCACAGAATGCTGAAGTTGGCAAAAGTCAGGCAACCCAGCATTGCGCGGGTACGCAGCAATTTATCATGGGTAAACAGGCTGAATACGGAACCTAACAGCTGCGGATAGTTAAGATGGGTATCTGATTTCATCTTCGGCAGACCGCGCCACAGCGCAATCGCCATCAATGCCATCAGTATCGATGCCACCCAAAATACGGTGCGCCAACCGCCAAGGTTCGCCAGTAACCCCGCTACGGTACGCGCCAGCAGAATACCCAGCAACAGGCCGCTCATAATCGTCCCGACGACTTTCCCGCGCTTGTCCGGGGTGGCAAGCGTTGCCGCCAGTGGAACCAGGATCTGCGCCACTACCGAGAACAGTCCGGTCAGGGCGGTGCCGAGGATCAGCATGCCCAACGACTGGCTGCTGGCGGTAATCAGCATGCCGCCAGCCGCCAGCAGCGTCATGGAGACAATCAACATCCGTCGCTCAAACATATCGCCAAGCGGTACCAGGAATAGCAAACCTGCGGCATAGCCGAGCTGGGCCGCGGTGACGATAAATCCTGCTGTACTGGCAGACAGTGAGAAGTTGCGGGCGATGGTGTCGAGCAGCGGTTGTGCGTAATAGTTACTGGCGACGGCAAGGCCGGTGGCGATAGACATTAACAGGATCAGCGAAGGGCTAAGTCCCTGAGTGGTTTTCGTCATGGTTTTCAACTGAATAATGGGTTGCAGAAAACAATCATAACGGAAGTGATTAACTGTTGCTGATTTGTTGGGTGATGGATTGTGCGGTTTAGGTGGGATAGAGGGAAACAGGCCGGATAAGCGTTAGCGTATCCGGCAATGGTGCGGTTACTGTGCCTGATGGCGCTATGCTTATCAGACCTGCGAGTGGGTTATTTCTGCGCAGCCAGCGCTTCGTTCACCCAGCCGTCAAACTGCTGCTGGTGGGCCTTGATCCAGCCGTCTACGTGACCCTGAACATCGGCTTCAGACGCTTTACCGTCATGCATCATCGCGTTCTGTGCGTTGATATCCGCCAACGGTAATTTCATGATAGCGAACAGTTTCGCAGCCGCCGGGTTTTTCTCTGCCCAGGCTTTGTTAGCGACGATGTGCATGGTGTTCACCGGGAAGCCATAGTTAGCGCCGTTTGGCAATTTGGTATCGATATCTTTCTGCTCACCCGGCAGGGAAGAGAACGGTACCTGCAACCAGACCACATCTTTGCCCGGCTTCATCACGTCGCTGACCCAGTACGGCGTCCAGGTGTAGTAAAGAATGGGTTTGCCTTCTTTAAAGCGGGTGATGGTGTCTGCCATCATCGCCGCATAGTTACCGTGGCTGACCTCGACCGTTTTTTCCAGATCGAAGGCTTTGTTCTGGTGGTTGATCACCGCTTCACAGCCCCAGCCTGGCGAACAGCCCATCATATCGGCTTTGCCGTCGCCGTTGGTGTCAAAAATTTTAGCGATCTTGGGATCTTTTAACTGGGCGATGTTGGTGATTTTGTACTGCTCAGCGGTTTTTTTGTCGATCAGATAACCCTGTGCGGCACCCGTAACGAATACCCCCTCGCGATAAAACTTTTTGTCTCCGCCTGCCGCGGCGTACATATCATCATGCAGCGGCTGCCAGTTCACGGCGGTAAAAGTTGCATCGCCAGAGGCAATGGAGGTATAACCGACGTTATAGTCAACTTCGCTGGTTTTGTTAACGGTGTAACCCAGTTTCTCCAGCGCGCGGGCAACCAGCTGCGTCTGGAAGGATTCTTCAGAGATAGTGCTCTGGATTGGCTGGACGGTAATGCCTTTGCCCGGCAGGTCGGCAGCGAAAGCGCTGGTGGAGACAAGGGTGGCAAACGCTGTGGCAAAAAGTACGGTATGTCGCATCGTTGTTCCTTAATTATTGGAGGGACGTGTAGGCCCGGTAAGCGCAGCGCCACCGGGCAACGGGTGTATTACTTCGTGAAAGGGCGAGTGATAAGCCCAACGGGACCGGTGGTGTACCAGCGACGGTTACCCCGGCTACGCGAATCGCGACCAACGGCCTGCGTCAGGCGATCCAGGATGATGGCGAGGATCACAATCCCAACGCCACCAACCGTGGCTAATCCCATATCCAGACGACCAATTCCGCGCAGAACCATCTGACCCAATCCGCCAACGGCAATCATCGAGGCGATGACCACCATCGAGAGCGCCAGCATCAGCGTTTGGTTAACCCCGGCCATAATCGTGGGCATCGCCAGCGGGAGCTGCACTTTAAACAGCATCTGACGCGGGCTGGCGCCAAACGAGCGCGAGGCTTCAATCAGGTCGGCCGGCACCTGGTTAATCCCCAGAATGGTCAGACGGACGATTGGCGGCAGGGCGAAGATAATCGTCACCACTACGCCCGGGACGTTACCAATACCGAACAGCATGACAATCGGCACCAAATACACGAAGGCGGGGGTGGTTTGCATCGCATCCAGCAGCGGACGAACAATCTTTGCTGCCCGAGGGCTGCGCGCCAACCAGATGCCCATCGGCAGACCGATCACCACACAGAACAGTAACGCGGTCAGCACCAGCGCCAGCGTGATCATCGCTTGCGACCACGCGCCAATGGCGCCGATAGCAATCAACGAAATCAGCGTCGCGACACCCATTCCAACGCCGGAAATCTGCCAGGCGATCAGGGCGAACAGGATAATCGCCACGGGGGCTGGCATACCTAACAGCATTTGCTGGAAGCCGTTGAGAATGTAATCCACCGGTACACGGATGCCCTGGAAGACCGGACGAAAATGGGTAACCACCCAGTCGATCCCCTCGGTGACCCAACTGTCCAATGGGATCAGCGTCTTATGGAACGGATCCATAATATTAAAATGCTCTGGTGCCGGCGCGGGCGCGCTGGTCAGCCAGTCTGCGCTACCGCCGTCAGTAGGCGCGGAGGATGGTGTGCTCCACGCATCGGCGGTTTGTGCGGCGCTATCGGCCGCTGGTGTGGTATCCCACGGATTAGTTTGATCAGCCATTGTTTGCCCCCTCACGATCTAAAGCCTGTAACAGCATGCGTTTTGAAATGACGCCCACATACTGCTGTTCCTCGTCAACTACCGGTACCGCGCACGGTGCCTGGCCGACATGAGAAAGCAACTCGCTGAGAGGAGTTTGTGCATCGACAGCCAGCGGTTCATTGATCAACGCCGCTTCAATACCTTGCGCCTGACTAAGCGCGGTTTTTAGTGAGTCGATCGAGACGACGCCGACGAATTTATTGCCACGTTCGATCACGTAACCATATTCGCGATCTTTGTCCTGCAATAATTGCAGCGCCGAACGAGGGCCTACACCGGGTGTTTTACGAATTAAACCTTCGGGGCTACGGCGGGAAATATCTTTCGCGCTGAACACCTGGCTAATATCAACGCCGCGGAAGAAGGTGCGTACATAATCATTAGCCGGATTATTCAGGATTTCATCCGGTGTACCGACCTGTACTACTTCACCGTTTTGCATAATGGCAATTCTGTCGCCAATACGCATAGCTTCGTCGAGATCATGGGAAATAAAGACCACGGTGCGTTGATGCTTCGCCTGGAGTTTTACCAGTTCATCCTGCATCTCGGTACGAATTAATGGATCGAGGGCTGAGAAGGCCTCATCCATTAATAAGATGTCAGGATTAATGGCTAATGCGCGGGCAAGGCCTACACGCTGGCGCATCCCCCCGGAAAGTTCATCCGGGTAGCTGTGAGCGTAATTCTCCAGACCGACCTGACGTAGCGCATCCAGCGCCTTTTCGCGACGTTCATCCGCGGCGACGCCGGCTAATTCCATGCCGAATGCCGTATTGTCCAGCACCGTCATATGCGGCATCAGGGCAAAGGACTGAAAGACCATCGCAATCTTTTTTCTGCGCACCTCGCGGAGTTCGGCATCGGAGATCCGGGCGATATCTACGCCGTCGATCAGTACCTGTCCGCGGGTGGGTTCAATCAGGCGATTGAGAAGGCGTACCATTGTGGATTTACCCGAGCCGGATAATCCCATGATGACAAATATCTCGCCTTCTTCAATGGCCAGACTGGCGTCTTTAACGCCAAGCGATAGCCCTGTTTTCTCCAGAATTTGCTCTTTGGTAAGTCCCTTTTCAATATATTTGAACGCTCTCTGAGGATGCTCGCCAAATATCTTATAGAGGTTCTTCACTTCTAATTTAATTGCCATGCAATAGAATGATTCCTGTTATTTGTTTATATCGATATATTACCTGATGGAAATAGTGACCTTTTTCTACCCTAACATACTGAGAATCTGAGACAACCCTGAATTTAGTTGTGGCATGAATATTGCCGAAGGTCAGTCGACGGGATTTCCCGTGATATAAGGGCTGAGCGTGAATGTGCGTTAACTGATATTTTTTGTAAACGCCAATGAAAAAGCGCCTGAATTGGTGTAATGCAGGCGAATAATGCGGCTGATATTGAGTGTAGATCACACAATTATAATTGCACGATAAAAGTGTGATCCTGTTAAAATATTACCGCGAAAAATGTACGGTATTTTCCGTGAAAATGAGAGTTAAAAATTCCAGTCGTCGTCTTCGGTTTCGATAGCTTTACCCATCACATAAGATGAGCCAGAACCTGAGAAGAAATCGTGGTTTTCGTCTGCGTTGGGCGACAGCGCGGCAAGGATTGCCGGGTTAACCTCCGCCATTTCTGACGGGAATAACGCCTCATAACCCAAATTCATTAATGCCTTATTGGCGTTGTAACAAAGGAAGGCTTTGACGTCATCCACCCAACCGGTTTCTGCATACAATTCTTCTGTATAACGCGCTTCGTTATCATACAACTCCATGAGCAGGTCGAGGGCAAAATTCTTTAACTCCTCGCGTGCGGATTCGGAAATATGCTCCAGGCTTTTTTGAAATTTATAACCAATGTAATACCCATGGACCGCTTCATCACGAATGATCAGACGAATGAGATCGGCGGTATTAGTCAGTTTGCCGCGGCTGGAGAAATACATCGGCAACCAGAAGCCGGAATAGAACAGGAATGATTCCAGAAACACGCTGGCAATCTTCTTGTGATACGGATTATCGCTGGCGTAATGGGCCAGAATAATCTGCGCCTTACGTTGGAGCGGGATATTTTCCTCACTCCAGGCGTAGGCGGCATCCACATCTTTGGTCTGGCAAAGCGTGGAGAAAATAGAGCTGTATGAGCGGGCGTGAACGGCTTCCATAAAGCTGATATTCGACAGCACCGCTTCTTCGTGTGGGGTTAATGAATCCGCCATTAGCGCTGGCGCACCGGCAACATTCTGAATGGTGTCGAGTAGCGTTAGCCCGGTAAAAACGCGGATAGTTAACTGCTGCTCGGCAGCGCTCAGCGTTTGCCAGGACGGGACGTCGTTAGAAAGCGGGACTTTTTCCGGTAGCCAGAAGTTACTGGTCAGGCGATTCCATACCTCCAGGTCTTTATCATCTTCAATCTTGTTCCAGTTGATGGCGCTCACGCGGGATAATGTCATGATCTCCTCCTTACAGCGCGCATGACACGCAACCTTCGATTTCGGTCCCTTCCAGCGCCAGCTGACGCAGTCGGATGTAGTACAGCGATTTAATGCCCTTACGCCAGGCGTAGATCTGCGCTTTGTTAATATCGCGGGTAGTGGCGGTATCGGGGAAAAAGAGCGTCAGCGACAGTCCCTGATCGACATGGCGCGTCGCTTCAGCATAGGTATCGATAATTTTTTGTGGGCCAATCTCGTAGGCATCCTGATACAAGGCCAGATTCTCATTGGTCATAAAAGGAGCAGGGTAGTACACGCGCCCGGTTTTGCCCTCTTTGCGAATTTCCACTTTTGACACGATCGGGTGAATACTTGACGTCGCATGGTTGATGTAGGAAATAGAGCCGGTTGGCGGAACTGCCTGTAAATTCTGGTTATAAATGCCGTAGCGCATGACATCTTCACGCAACTGCGCCCACATCTCACGCGTCGGCAGCGTAATGCCGCTGGCGGCAAACAGCGCGCGAACTTTGTCGGTTTTTGGCTGCCAGTCACCCTGCAGATACTGGCTAAAATACTCGCCGCTGGCGTAGCGAGACTGCCTGAATCCAGCAAAGGCTTTACCCCGTTCGCGGGCGAGCTTCATTGACGTATTCAGCGCATGCCAGGTGATGGTGTAAAAGTAGAAATTGGTGAAATCCAGCCCTTCCGGCGAGCCGTAGGCGATGCCTTCCCGCGCCAGATAGCCATGCAGGTTCATCTGACCAAGACCAATCGCGTGCGATGCGCTGTTTCCGGCTGCAATTGAGGGCACGCTGCGAATATGACTCATGTCCGAAACGGCGGTTAAGCCGCGAACCGCCGTTTCCACGGTACGACCAAAATCCGGGGAATCCATGGTATGGGCGATATTCAGCGAGCCGAGGTTGCAGGAGATATCGTGTCCGGTCTGCGCGTAGTTGAGATTTTCATCGTAGGTGGAGGCGCTGTTAACCTGCAAAATTTCGGAGCACAGATTGCTCATGTTAATACGGCCAGCAATCGGATTCGCGCGATTCACCGTATCTTCAAACATGATGTAAGGGTAGCCGGACTCAAACTGGATCTCAGCCAGCCGCTGGAAGAAATCGCGGGCGTTAATGTATTTTTTGCGCACGCGTCCATCGGCAAGCAGTTCGTCATAGCGTTCACTGACGGCGATATCGCCGAACGCTTTGCCGTAAATGCGTTCCACGTCATAGGGCGAGAACAGCGCCATGTCGGCATTCTCTTTGGCCAGTTTAAAGGTAATGTCCGGGATCACTACGCCAAGCGACAGGGTTTTGATACGGATTTTTTCGTCGGCATTTTCACGTTTGGTATCCAGAAAACGCAAAATGTCCGGATGATGCGCGTGCAAATACACCGCGCCTGCGCCCTGACGCGCGCCGAGTTGATTGGCATAAGAAAACGCATCTTCCAGCATTTTCATTACCGGGATCACGCCGGAGGACTGGTTTTCAATGCGTTTAATCGGCGCACCTGCTTCGCGCAGGTTAGAGAGCAAAAACGCTACGCCGCCGCCGCGCTTGGAAAGTTGCAGTGCAGAGTTAACCGCCCGGCCAATGGACTCCATGTTGTCTTCAATGCGTAACAGGAAGCAGGAAACCAGCTCGCCGCGCTGCTGTTTGCCGCAGTTTAAGAAGGTTGGCGTGGCGGGCTGAAAGCGCCCGGAGAGCATTTCATCGCTAAGCTGCATGGCGAGCATTTCATCGCCTTGCGCCAGCGTGAGTGCCACCATCGTGACCCGATCCTCAAAATCTTCGAGATAGCGCTTACCGTCGAACGTTTTCAGCGTATAGCTGGTGTAGAACTTCCATGCGCCGAGGAACGTCTGGAACCGGAATCCGCTGGCGTGGGCGTGGGCATAGAGCTTTATTACAAATGCGCGATCGTAACGGCTCAATACGCCTTCGTCGTAGTAGCCTTCAGCAACCAGCGTTTCCAGGCGCTCCTGCTGGCTGGCAAACGTCAGCGAGTTGGGGCGGACGTGGGCGGCAAAGAAAGCCTCCACCGCCTGATGGTCTTTGTCGAACTGAATGCGTCCAGCTTTATCGTACAGATTCAGCATGGCGTTCAGGGCGTGATAATCCAGCGTTGGCTGGGTTATGCGTTCTGCGGTTGTCGTTGCCAAAATTCACTCACTCCTTGTCGAACGTTGTCGATATCGCTTTGGGTGCCCATCAGCTCAAAGCGCCAGAGCCACGGCACGCCGCATTTTTGTGAGATGACTTCACCCGCGCGGCCATAGGCTTCACCGAAATTGCGATTGCCGGAAGCAATCACCCCACGGATTAACGCCCGGTTGTGCGGATCGTTTAAAAAGCGGATCACCTGTCTCGGAACCGCGCCTGCCGTTCCGCCGCCGCCGTAGGACGGCACGATTAAGATGTAAGGTTCGTCGACCCGGATCCGCTCGCGTTCATTAAGCGGAATGCGGATGGCAGGCAGCCCCAGACGCTGGATAAAGCGGTGCGTATTTTCGGAGCTGCTGGAGAAGTAGACGAGCTGACTCATGCGCTGGCCATATCGGGTTGTGGGCGCAGACGGTTGATCATGTCCGGGCGAAACCCGGACCAACTGGTTTCCCCGGCGACAACGACCGGTAACTGACGAAAGCCTTGATCGCGCAGGCTGTCAGCCAGAGCGGGCTGCAAATCAATATTTACCATCTCAAAGTCAAACCCGCGGCTTTCCATTGCCCGCTTAGTGGCGTGGCACTGAACACAGTTATTACGAGTGTAAATAATAATACGCATGATTCGTATTTCCATTTATAGATAAAAGATCGACGCGATTGATAGCGTCGGATTGTAGGTGTCTTGATAGGAGTGATACTAGATGTAGATTTAAAAATATTCAACCATACAAGATATGGTAATTTTAGATTAATGAAGGGCAGGGTGATGAGCGTGACGGGGGCAGGGATGTGTAGCATGACGGGCTGCCTGAGGGCGACGCGTCTTATCCGGCCTACAGGAGAACACATCCCAGGCCGGAGAAGGCATTTATCCCGCTATCCGGCAGGGCAGAATTACATGCGCATCCCAACCGCCAGGCGGTTGAAGCAGTTCATCAGGCTGATGGCAAACGTCAGATCGCTGATTTCTTTCGCGCTAAAATGGTCGAGCAGCGGCAGATAAACATCATCTTCCGCGTGGGTGCTGGCGATATGAGTGACCGATTCGGCCCATGCCAGCGCCGCACGTTCCTGTTCACTGAAGTGGTGGCTCACTCGCCAACCTGCCAGCGCGTCGAGTTTGGCCTGCGCAACGCCTGCTTTGCGCAACGCCTTACTGTGCATTTCCAGGCAAAATGCGCAGCCGTTGATTTGCGAGACCCGCAGGTAAACCAGTTCCGTCAGCGTAGGTTCCAGTGCGCAATTTTCCAGCGCTTTGCTGGCCTGAACCAGAGCGTTATAGATTTCAGGACTGAGTTCATAATAGGGCTGGCGTAACATTGTCATGGTATTTCTCCTCGTTTGGATAACCCGCAATGTAGCACTATAATGGACTGCTACAGAGAGCCATATTTTTGCAAAAAAAGCAGACCATAAATGCCGCGCTATCAACAAATCGCCCGCCAGTTAAAAAATGCCATTGAGACAGGTGAACTCAAACCAGGCGCAAGATTGCCCTCCAGCCGGACGTGGTCCCAGGAACTCGGCGTTTCTCGTTCGACGGTGGAACATGCCTATGCCGAGCTGGTGGCGCAGGGCTGGCTGGCTCGACGTGGGCAGGCGGGAACTTTTGTCAGTGAGCAGTTGCGACCAGAGACCGCGCCTGCGGCTCCCGCTATCTTCGCAGGAGAAAATCCCAGACCCCAACCTTTTCAGATGGGGCTACCCGCACTCGATCTCTTCCCGCGTGAAGTATGGGCGCGGGTGATGGGCCGACGTTTACGCACCCAAACGCGTTTTGATCTGGCGGTGGGAGATGTTTGCGGCGAAAGGGTGCTGCGTCAGGCGATTGTTGATTACCTGCGCGTTTCACGCAGCATTGAGTGCCAGCCGGAGCAGATTTTTATCACCTCTGGCTATGCGGCATCGATGACGTTAATTCTGCGCGCGCTGTCTCAACCCGGTGAAGGGATGTGGGTCGAAGATCCCGGGTTTCCGTTGATCCGACCGGTGGTGGCTCAGGAGCGAATTGCGCTGATGCCGGTTCCTGTTGATGCCAATGGTCTGGATGTCTGCGCTGGGATCCGCGATTACCCGCAGGCGCGCTTTGTTTTGCTTACACCCGCGCATCAAAGCCCGCTGGGTGTGGCCCTTTCATTGGAGCGTCGCCATCAGTTGCTGGAGTGGGCGGCCCGCACCCAGGCATGGATTATTGAAGATGACTATGACAGTGAATTTCGCTACCACGGTAAACCGTTGCCGCCGTTGAAAAGCCTGGATGCGCCGCAGCGGGTGATTTATGCCGGAACGTTCAGCAAATCAATGTTTCCTGCGCTACGCACGGCATGGCTGGTGGTGCCCATGACTCAGGTCGAGCATTTTCGCCAGCAGGTGGCGCTGGCGGCCTGTAGCGTTCCGGTTTTATGGCAACAAACGCTGGCGGATTTTATGCGCGAGGGGCACTTCTGGCGGCACTTAAAACGCATGCGTCAACATTATGCCCAGCGACGTCAGTGGATGGTAAATGCCCTGACCGAACACGGTTTTAGCGTGCTCCCGCAAGAGGGTGGGATCCAACTGGTGATGAGTGTAGACGCAGACGATGTTGCGTTAGTACGTAAAGCAAATCGGGCAGGTCTGGCCGTACAGGCCTTGAGCCAGTGGCGTATAACGCCGAACGGACAAGGGGGAATATTATTGTCATTTACCAATATTAGCTCAGCGGAAATGGCGCAGCAGGCGGCCTATCAATTGCGGCAGGCGCTGACATAAATCTGCACGGTTCTTAAGATATTCGTCCCACCGTCTTCACTCGTTTATGGACTTTTCTGAAAGCGTTGCTAATGCTGAATCAGGTAAGGTAAGCCCGCAGTAAAAGATAACGAGGAAAATAATATGTATTTACGACCTGATGAGGTGGCGCGCGTACTTGAAAAAGTGGGCTTTACCGTTGATGTAGTGACGCCGAAAACGTACGGCTATCGACGTGGTGAAAATTATGTGTACGTTAACCGGGAAGCACGTATGGGACGTACCGCATTAGTCATCCATCCCACGCTTAAAGAGCGCAGCTCTTCACTGGCGGAACCTGCGACAGACATTAAAACCTGCGATCACTACCAGCAATTCCCGTTGTATTTAGCCGGAGAGACCCATGAGCATTATGGTATTCCGCACGGCTTCAGTTCGCGTATTGCACTTGAGCGTTATCTGAGTGGGTTATTTGGCGACGTTAACGCTAACTAATAACGCGACTGGCAGGGCCAGTCGCGAAGAGGCGTGTCAGGCTTTAGCCTGGTGATAGCTGCTGACCTTAAACAGGCGGCGGCAATAATCAAGGAAGTAGCCGTATACTGCGCCCATCAGCATCGATACCACGATGTTCGAACTTACCGCAGCCGTAATCTGGTGCCAGTCCGCGCCAACCGTCAACAGAATAATCACGTAAACCGGCGACTGGAAGGTGACATAAGCCAGCACGTCCGCCAGGTTTTTTGCCCATCCTGCCTGCGTGGCTTTACGCGCCGCGCGCATAAACAAATCACGGTACATGCCGTATGGCCAGGCGATCAGAATATTGACAGGGATGGCCACCAGTCTGGAGTACAGTGACTGTTCAAAGCTCATTCCAGAAAGGAATATCTCGATCAACATGTTCACGACAGAACAATAAACAACCATCGCGAACGTGTCTGCTACAGCATGACGCAAGCGTGACTGCGGAGAGAACATGTTAATGCTCCTTGTAAAAAGGGGAAAAAAGGTTTTGAATACCTTCACTGCTAGTGATTTGTCTTGCTGCTTTCGCGTTTCAATAGGATATCTGCCTGGATAATAACTAGCAACTAGCTTAAAATTTTTATTTATTGTCTTTTTGTCGATAAAATGCTCTGCATTGGTTTGATTTTTGTTCGTTTTGGTGTTTTCGTTGTTCTGCTGATTAAAAGTATTTTATATCAATAGGTTATGAATACTTGTTTTTCTGAATTTTTTGCGCTCCTTTTCTGAAAGTTGACTGATGTTCAGAATGTGCGCGTGCCGGCCCCGGGCAATAAAGTGATGTGTTTATCAGACGATGCGCTGAGACGTCATGCGAGTATATTTACAGTGACTATCCTGGGAATATAAAATATTTGATGTCAGGTTTCAGGATAGCCATTTAAATAACGGGATTGGCTATTTGTTTTATAATCTGCGAAAAAATTAGACTGGAAAAATAATAATCAGTTGCATACAATATTTAGCGTGATACCATTTTTACGTTAAAGAGGTTTTGTTAATATGAGTTCAATGTTAAAAAACTTAAATAATATCCGCTCGCTGCGTGTAATGGCACGTGAATTTTCCGTTGATGTGCTGGAAGATATGCTCGAAAAATTCAGAGTAGTGACTAAAGAACGCCGCGATGAAGAAGAACAGCTACAGCGCCAACGTGCAGAACAGCAGGAAAAAATTAATAATTTGCTGGCTCTGATGCAGGCCGATGGGATCAATCCGGAAGAGCTGCTGAGTATGACCCCAGCGACGTCGCGGGCAGTCAAAAAACGTCAACCACGCCCGGCGAAATATCGTTTTACCGATTTCGACGGTGAAACAAAAACATGGACCGGACAAGGTCGGACACCAAAGCCAATTGCCCAGGCGCTGGCTGCCGGTAAATCTCTTGATGACTTTTTAATCTAATTATAAATGCGGTGAGGGTGACCTCACCGCCTGTTTTCAGCAAACGCCGAAATCACCGTCTTCGGTATATCGCGTCACGTCAGCTGCTTTCAGTGTGAATTTTTCACCGCTTTCATTACTGGCTTGTACCGCCACAATTTGATCTTCGTTGACTTCGACAACTTTCAGTTTAGGTCCGCCCATGCGTGGTTGAACCAGATCGCCAGGTTTAAACATATTGCGCTCCTTTATTTATCGCACAACTCACCATAGATCACGTCAATCGACGGGTACAGCGCTGTTTCAGGTATTACCGCTTAATGAGTACGCCGGTTCCAGGGCATTTTATCCAGCAATCGCGCCATGCCGCAAAAGCCGGTTAGGCCAGCGAGTATCAGCCCGGCACCCACAAAACCGCTCAGCAGGAAGAAGGCGCTGTTGACGGCGTATCCGAGAATGACGCCGAGTAAGGCAAGGCTACCTGCGGCTATCTGCACCTGACGCATCAGCGGCAGTGGTTGTGAACTGTCTTTTGCCACGGGTAAACCTGCGGCTTTCCAGCCATCGATTCCACCTTCCAGCAACCAGACCTGCGCAGGCGCGGCAATGGCGCTGAGTTTGTTCGCTGCATTTTGTGTGCGTTTGCCTGACTGGCAGTGAAAAATCACCTGCTCGGCGCGTAAATTCGCAGGCAACGATCCCTGCTCAAGCGTGGGTAACGGTGCCAGATGCGCCTCAGGAATATGCTCGTGCAGGTACTCGTCGGCATCGCGGATATCAATCAGTTTCGCGCCTTGCGCGACCAGCGTCTGCGCCTCGCGCGGGGAAATCTTCCCAATGGTCATGATGGCTCCTTATGGGCAATACAGTGTTTTTAATGTGGCGATCAGCGAATTCACAGCCGCATTTTTAATGGAATAAAGGATGCGCTGGGCATCGCGCTGGCTGTCTATCAGACCTTCTTCACGCATACGCGCCAGATGCTGGGACGTGGCGGAAGGACTCAGTCCGGTAGCGCGTGCTAACTCGCCCGCGCTGGTACCGGGCGAACCGCAGAGCATGCACAAAATCAGCAACCGCTTCGGGTTACTCATCGCTTTAAGCAGAGCGGCAGCCTGTTCAGCGCTGGCCTGGAGTTGTTCAAGTTCAGTCATATGTATTTAAGCATAATCTAAATTAAGTGAATTCTAAAATAAAAAGCCAACGTACGCCAGCGTAAAGAGCGTAAAGGAGGGTAAAGCAGCAGGGGAAGGCTGGCGGATTTGAGTAGAATGGCTACTCTTAGAGATAAAATCTCTTTTTAAACAATGATTAACTTTTTGCTTGTAGGGAGTGTGTATGGGTTTCTGGAGAATCGTTTTTACTATTATTCTGCCCCCGCTTGGCGTACTGCTGGGAAAAGGATTCGGCTGGGCGTTTATCCTTAATATCGTTCTGACGCTGCTGGGCTACATTCCTGGTTTGATCCACGCCTTCTGGGTACAGACGCGTAATTAATACTTCCTTTCATAAACGGCGCATTTGCGCCGTTTTCTTTGCCGTCCTCTCTCCTCTGCTACACTTCCTGGTGTTGCTTGTTAATAACCGAGGTGGATATGGGACTCTTCAATTTTGTGAAAGATGCAGGTGAAAAACTTTGGGATGCGGTCACCGGAAATCATGACACGGCCGATCTGGCGAAGAAGGTGCAGGAACACCTGAATAAAACCGGCATCCCTGATGCAGATAAGGTGAACGTGCAAATTAACGAAGGCAAGGCCACCGTTTCTGGCGATGGATTAAGCCAGGAAGCGAAAGAGAAAATCCTGATTGCGATTGGTAATATTTCCGGTATCGCCAGCGTGGACGATCAGGTTAAAACCTCTGCACCCGCGAGCGAAAGCCAGTTTTATACCGTGAAAGCGGGCGATACCCTGAGCGCTATTGCCAAACAGGTTTACGGTAACGCTAACCTGTACAATAAAATATTCGAAGCGAATAAACCGATGCTGAAAAGCCCGGATAAAATTTATCCCGGGCAGGTATTACGTATTCCGGAAGAATAATGATGTGCGGGCTTATTCCGTCAGCAGCTTGCCGGACATCGCCTGTTGAATAATTGGAATCGGCGTCAGCAGGTGCTGGCGCATTAATTCGCTGGCGCGCACGGCATCGCGTGCCAGAATCGCTTCGGTCAGCGTTTGATGCTGATCGTGTTTATCTTCCAGCATCTCGACTGACAGCACCGTTTTACGTAGCCAGATAAACCGGTAACGTGCCGCTAAATCAAACAATCGTTCGCGCATTTGCAGTAGATATTGGGAACCGCAGCCGGCGACAATCGCCGAGTGAAATGCCTGATGGCGCTGATCCCATTCATCAAGCATCTGTTCACTGGCGTCCACAGCTTCAAGCTTACTGAGCATATGCGCCCGTGCCAGAATCTCCGCTTCCCAGGCGTCGTCGCCGCGTTCGATGGCCAGTGCGACCAGCATGGCCTCCATATTGGCGCGGGCATCGAAAATATCGAGCAATTCCTGCTCGGACATCGGGGCGACACGATACCCTTTCTGATTAACCACCGTGACCAGTCGCTCCGCCACCAGCTGTGAAAGCGCTTCGCGCAGCGGTCCTACGCCAAGCTCATAGCGCGAGGTCAGCAGGCTCATACGCAGTTTCTCATCAGGCTGATAAATACCGCGGATGATGTCGTTCTTGAGCCAGCGGTATCCATCAATGGCCGTCGGTTGGGGAATGGCGGTCATGGTCTTACTCCTGAATAAATGTCCCGGCGTGCGCCGGGAACAGATTTAATGCGTATTTTGCAAGGGTGCTTTTTGCCACGATAGCAGTTTTTTCCAGCGTGCCATAATGGGCACCGTGCAAATAATTCCTATGGCTAACAACCCGGTAGAGATAACCTCCAGCTGTTGCGCCGGGCGAAAGAGCATAACCACCAGCACAAAGATAATAAAGGCGATAACCAGCCAGGTCAGCCACGGATAAAGCCACATTTTCAGTTTAATTTCACCGCCTCGCGCCAGCAGAATTTTGCGCATCCGCAGTTGGGAAATCGCGATCACCAGATAAACCAACAGGGCGATGGTGCCGGAGCTGTCGATCAGGAATTTAAACACTTTGGCCGGGGCGTAATAGTTGACCACCACGGTGAGGAATGCCGCCCCCGTAGACAGCAACACCGCCACGTAAGGCGTTTTACTGCGGTTAGTTTTCCCCATAAAGGCGGGGGCATCGCCACGACGGCTCAGGGAATAGAGCATACGGGATGAGGTATACAGCGCGGAGTTCAGGCAACTGGTCACCGACAACAAAATGACGAAGTCCATGATCAACTTCGCGTGTGGGATATGCAATAACTCCAGTACCGAGCGGTAAGAACCCACTTCTTTTAGCCCCGGCATGTTCCATGGGATCAGCGCCACCACCACGAAAATGGAGCACAGATAGAAGATGGAGATACGCCAGATAACCGAGTTGGTGGCGCGGACGATGTGTTTATCCGGGGTATCGGACTCGGCGGCGGCGATGGTAACAATCTCTGCACCCATAAAGGAGAACATGGTGATCAGCATCGCGCTGAGTACGGCGCCAAAACCGTTCGGCATAAAGCCGCCCTGATCCCACAGGCGTGAAACGCCGCTAACCTCAGCATAAGGATAGAAACCGCTAATCGCCACCGCGCCGAGGACAATAAACGCCAGAATGGCAATCACTTTGCACAGCGCC
The DNA here is from genome assembly GCF_014596845.2 of Citrobacter sp. C5_2. NCBI lineage: Bacteria > Pseudomonadati > Pseudomonadota > Gammaproteobacteria > Enterobacterales > Enterobacteriaceae > Citrobacter > Citrobacter sp. C5_2. Next base: position 1,166,252 of record NZ_CP115032.1, read on the forward strand.
AGCCAGAATTCGAATTCACCGTAATTTTTGACGCTCAGCAAATTACTGCCGGTTAATGCCAGCGTGATAACCAGAGAAAATAACCAGACAGGTATGCCTGGGATCCAGGAATGCAGAATGATAGCGGCAATATTGGCCTCCAGTGGGATAACCAACACCCAGAACCACCAGTACAACCAGCCGATGGTATAACCTGCCCATGGGCCAATGGCTTTATCGGCGTAGGTGGAGAAGGAGCCGGTATCCGGGGTGGCGACGGCCATTTCGGCCAGCATGCGCATAATCATCACCACCAACAGTCCGGCAAACAGATAAGCTAATAATACCGCGGGACCGGCTTCTGCAATCGCCACGCTTGAACCTACGAATAAACTCGCGCCGATAACCCCGGCAATAGACAGCATGGTGACGTGGCGTGATTTCAGCCCGCCCCCTAAATCATGTGATTGTGACACTTGCCCCATCTTGTAAACCTCTCGAAAGTATTTCACTTGGGAGAGCACCCCGGCATTCCCGCGCCGGGGCACGCGTATTATTGTTATTGACCCTATGTGCCGGATGGCGGCTCCGCCTTATCCGGCCTACGGATTGCTTTTTTGTATAGTTAGCCCTGCTTCGCCTCAGCAAAACACTGGGCGATGATGTCCAGCCCCTGGCGGATTTGCGCATCTTCAATGGTCAGCGGGACAAGGATGCGCAGCACGTTGTAGTAAGGCCCGCAGGAGAGCAGGATCAGCCCTTTATCACGCGCGCGCGCCACCACTTCTGCGGTCAGCTTGGCGTCTGGTTTCGTATGGTCGCCGTCTTCGAACAGTTCGATGGCGATCATCGCCCCCAGCCCACGCACGTCGCCAATTTCGCGATGCGTTTCGGCGATAGCCAGCAGGCCTTCGCGCAGGGTTTGCCCCAGTTCGTTGGCCTTTTGCAGCAGATTTTCCTGCTCGAAAATGTTCAGCACCGCCAGCGCGGCGGCACAGGCAATCGGGTTACCGGCATAGGTACCGCCCAGGCCACCCGGCGGGATAGCGTCCATGACGTCGGCGCGACCGGTTACCCCTGCCAGCGGGAAGCCGCCAGCGATAGATTTGGCGAAGGTGGTAAGATCGGGCGCAACGCCCATCTGCTCCATGGCGAACAGCGTACCGGTGCGGCCCGCGCCGCTCTGCACTTCATCGGCAATCAGCATGATCCCGTGTTCGTCACAAATGGCGCGCAGACGCTGCATAAATGCCGGGGTGACCGCGTAAAAACCGCCTTCGCCCTGGACGGGTTCAATGACGATGGCGGCAACGTCTTCCGGCGCGGCATCATTTTTGAAGATGCGGTGAATACTGGCGATAGCATCATCTTCACTGATGCCATGCAGCGGGCAAGGAAAAAGTGCGCGATAAACATGGCCCGGCATCAGCCCCATTCCGGCGGAGTACGGGTTGACTTTCCCGGTCAGCGACAGGGTGTAGTGGGTACGGCCATGATAAGCGCCGCTGAAGGCGATCGTACCTGTACGTTTGGTGGCGGCGCGGGCAATTTTCACCGCGTTTTCCACGGCTTCAGAACCGGTGGTCACCAGCAGGGTTTTCTTGGCGAAATCGCCCGGCACTTTCTTGTTCATGATTTCGCACAGCTCCAGGTAGGGCTCATAGGCCAGCACCTGGAAGCAGGTATGCGACAGTTTTTTCAACTGCGCTTCTACCGCAGAGACAATCTGCGGGTGCAGGTGACCGGTATTCAGCACCGCAATACCGCCAGCAAAATCGAGGAATTCGCGGCCTTCAACGTCCCAGACCCGGCAGTTTTCTGCCCGCTCGGCAAAAATAGGGTGGATCTGTCCTACGCCACGGGGAACGGCGTTGCTGCGACGTTGCATGAGTTCTTTGTTGGTGCTCATCAGGTGTTCTCCAGTATTTGTTTTATTAAAGGCCGATACACATATATTTGATTTCTAAGTAGTCTTCGATGCCGTATTTCGATCCTTCACGGCCAAGACCGGAGGCTTTGATCCCACCAAATGGGGCGACTTCGTTGGAGATGATGCCGGTGTTAATCCCGACGATGCCGTACTCCAGCGCTTCGCCAACGCGGAAGACGCGGCTTAAATCACGGGCGTAGAAATAGGCTGCCAGGCCAAACTCGGTGTCATTGGCCTGGGCGATGACGTCAGCTTCGTCTTTAAAGCGAAACAGCGGCGCCAGCGGGCCGAATGTCTCTTCTTTGGCAACCTTCGCGTTGTCAGGTACATCGACCAGAATGGTGGGCTGAAAGAAGTTCCCACCCAGCGCATGAGGTTTACCGCCAGCGATAATGCGTGCGCCTTTATCCAGGGCATCGGCGATATGCTCCTGCACTTTGGCAACCGCTTTCTCGTCGATCAGCGGCCCGGTGGTGACATCTGGTTGCAGACCATCACCGAGGCGCAGCTTGCTCACCGCCTGCTCGAGTTTTTCGGCAAACTGCTCATACACGCCGTCCTGCACGTACAGACGGTTGGCGCAGACGCAGGTTTGCCCCGCGTTACGGAACTTCGACGCCAGCGCGCCTTCCACGGCTTTGTCGAGATCGGCATCGTCAAAGACGATAAACGGCGCATTGCCGCCCAGTTCCAGCGACACCTTCTTGATGTCTTTGGCACACTGTTCCATCAGCTGACGGCCAATTTCGGTGGAGCCGGTAAATGACAGTTTGCGCACCAGCGGGTTGCCGGTCAGTTCGTTGCCGACCGCGCTTGCTGAACCGGTCACCACGCTGAATACGCCAGCCGGGATGCCGGCGCGATTAGCCAGCTCTGCCAGCGCCAGTGCGGAATAGGGTGTCTGGCTGGCCGGTTTAAGCACCATGGTGCAACCCGCCGCCAGTGCCGGACCGGCTTTGCGAGTGATCATCGCCGCCGGGAAGTTCCACGGCGTAATCGCGGCGGTAACGCCGATCGGCTGCTTGATGACGATCAGACGCTTATCAGCCTGATGGCCGGGGATCGTGTCGCCATAAATACGTTTGCCCTCTTCGGCAAACCACTCAATAAATGAGGCGGCATAGGTGATTTCGCCTTTGGCTTCCGCCAGCGGCTTACCCTGTTCCAGGGTCATCAGACGAGCAAGATCGTCCTGATGTTCAATCATCAGGTTGAACCAGCGACGCAGAATATTGGCCCGTTCTTTGGCGGTCAGCGCACGCCAGGCGGGTAGAGCGCGGTCCGCGGCGTTAATGGCTTCACGGGTTTCATCCGCCCCCATTTTCGGTACGCTACCCAATTGCTGACCATTGGCGGGATTCGTTACTGCGATGGTCTCGCCGTTGTTGGCGTCACGCCAGTTGCCGTCAATCAACGCCTGTTGGCGAAATAAGGTTGGATCGTTTAGTTGCATAATTACTTCCTGTCTTAATCATGTTAACGGGTGAATGCGGCGTGTAATGTCTCCACGCTACGTGCCGCACGCAGCGTGCGTCCGGGATTACTCTGGCTCTCCAGCAGCGCATGTACTTTGCCGACAATATGCGCGCCGATAGGGAGCGCTGACGTTGCTGCCGGAGAAGGGGCGTTGCAGGTATGAATGGAGCGTGGCGTGGTGACAAACAAGAAATCGTCGATCAGCTTGCCGTCCGGCGACACCGCCTGCGCCCGCACGCCCGCAGGCCACGGTTGCAGATCTTTCTGCGTCAGACTCGGACAGTACTTTTGCACCAGCCGTAGATAGCCGCTTTTGCACAGCGAATTCTTCATTTCGCCAAGCCCGGAGCGCAGGTTGTTTTGCAGCACGCGGCGGATGCCGGAAGAGCCGAAGATCTCCAGCGTATCGCTGAGTGAGAAATCACGTTTACGGTAACCTTCGCGTTTAAATGCCAGTACCGCGTTGGGGCCCACCGTGACGCTGCCATCAATCATGCGGGTGAGATGCACACCGAGAAACGGCATCGCCGGATCGGGGATCGGGTAGATCAGATGATTGACTATCTGGTTATGTTCTGACGCCAGACGGAAGTATTCGCCACGGAACGGACAGATAATAAAACCGGGTTCAACGCCGAGCATTTTCACCAGTCGATCGGCCATCAGGCCGGAACAGCTTATCAGCGTTGCGCCTTCATATTCGTGCCCCTGGCGGGTATGGACGATCACGCCCGCGGCGTGTTCTCTCAGCGCGCTGACCTCGGCGTTGTAAATAATCTCACCGCCTTTGGCCTGGAAAATCTTCGCCATCGCGGCGGTTACTTCGCGGTAGCTGACGATCCCGCTCGACGGGACGAAAATGCCGCCCAGCCCGGTAATGTTGGGTTCACGCTCGCGTAGCTCCTGCGCATTCAGCCATTCGCGTTCCAGGCCGTTAGCAGCGGTGCGATCCCATAGCGCGCGCATACGCTCCATTTCCAGAGCGGAGGTGGCAACCAGCATTTTTCCGCAGACGTCGTAGCGGATGCCGTTTTGGTCGCAAAAGGCTTTGGTGGCGCGATTTCCGGCCAGGCAAAACTGCGCCTTCAGGCTGCCGGGCGTGTAATAAACCCCGGCATGAATCACGCCGCTGTTATGGCCCGTCTGGTGACAGGCCGGGCCGGACTCTTTTTCCAGCAGCGCGATTCTGGCGTCCGGATAGACATCAATCAGTTGCATGGCGGTCGACATGCCGATAATGCCGCCGCCAATAATCACAAAATCATACATCCGCTTTTTTCCTTCGCCCTTACTGATGGGTCTGGTAGTGGTTGCTCGCGTAAGCGAAATAACCACGCTGGCGCATCAGTTCGCGGCGCAGGTCAGGATGCGAGGTGAAGCGATCGCGGCCGTGCAGCCAGAACAGGTTGTTGATCAGCAGGAATTTACCCACAGGAACCGGAACGGAAATAATGTTCTTGCTGGTTTCCAGCGCATCGGACAGGTCGCTCAGCCAGACGCCTTCTTCATAGTCTTTCGGCTGGACGAACTGGTCGATGTAGCGCATTACCGGGCGGCCCTGCTGGTCAACGTCAAATACCGGATGGAACACATCCTTGCTGACGTTTTTGCTTGGCGGCGCGGCAAAGCGCATCGCGCGACGCGCCAGCGGATGGGTAAAGTACTGCTCCAGATGTTCCCAGTCGTCGAGGTGCAGCAGCAGCGAGTTACCGCCGGTCATGTTCTGCTCGTCGATCTTCATCATCAGCACGTAATCGGTGATTTCTTCAAGGTAGGTTCCGTCGTTATGTAGCTCCATAACACGGTGCGGCTGGCGCAGATAGCTGTCTGAGTTATCGACGTTTTTCACCACAAAACGGGCATAGTATTGACCGCTCATCGCATCAAAATTGGAGCGTCCGATCAGATGTGCGACCGCCGTCGCCAGTTTGACCATTTCTTCAGCCTGGGCTACATCATCCACGCCGACGGCGTTGATCAGCAGCGCGCCTTCGGCACGATCGAGCAGCGTTTTCAGCAGCAGGGGCTGCAACTGGTTGCCGCACAAATCATCAAGGATCTTGCCCACTTTGAAGCGCAGGAAAGATTTGTATTCCAGGGCCTGCACCGGCCACTGCGCGACGGCCTGTAGAAATTGCTCAGTGGTCTCGGCAGAAAAAGTCAGCTCCAGCAGACGTGGAGACTGGACTGATGGTTTCAGTGTGAAACCTCTGTAGTGCTGGGCTGGATCTTCAGCGTTCGGTTGTACGGCAGTCAGTGCGTTCATCAAATCGATCCTCTCAGTAGATTGTCAGGGAGATATGGCGCAGCTCGTTTCGTAGCCATAAATTAAAAATATCTACATTTTTGAAAAACGCGCACACAATGAGCTTGTTTGTTTCTTATTTGTGATCAAAAACAACAATTATTTAACATTGAAAAAGGTAAGGATTTAGAGGCTGGATGGATACTGAGTGGCTATTTCAGGGGCGAAAGCCCCTGATTTTAAAGAGGAAGATAAGGTGTATTAATGTTCCAGGGCGATGGCGCAGACGTGTTCCACATGAGTCAGATCGTGATATAAGTCGGGCAAGGTCATCTTTTGACGAATTACGATTTTGAGATTAACTTCAATTTTGCCCTTCTTGATATCCCTGATAGTGATGTTTTCGATAATGTTTTTCTGTTGATGAATGCGGGTTATCAGACTTTCCACAGCGTTTCGTTCATCAAGAATAACCCGCACTTTCACTTTTCCGGGAAACTGATTTCTGGTCTGTAAGAAGATAATGAATGGGCTTAGTTTGATCGCTAATAAAAATAAAGCCGTGGCAAAAACAGCATGAAAATAAAAACCGGCTCCGCAGGTGATTCCCACCCCTGCAGATGCCCAGACAATTGCCGCAGTCGTGAGACCAGAGATAGCATCGTCGTGTCGGTGCAGAATGACTCCCGCACCGAGAAAACCAACGCCGCTGATAATCTGCGCCGCCAGGCGCATAGGATCGCTACGGATATTCATCGAAATTTCTGCATAGTATTCAGCAGATTGTATTGATACGACAGTTAATACACAGCTGGCTACGGATAAAATAACGCAGGTTTTGAAGCCGACCGGTTTCCCTTTCGATTCTCTTTCCAGGCCAATAATGCCACCCAGAATAAATGCAATACTGATTTTGATGATCGTAGTTAAAGGCAACAATCCTTGCTCATTGATGATGGCGGCCAGATTATTCATGCAATTACCTTAATGAGAGAGTCTTTAACGATCAGGAGTTTGCTTTTTTCAATGTGAGGTCCGTTTTGCGTTTCGAAATATCGTCCCGGAAGAAAATCAGGAAGAATACGCTGACCACTGCGGCAACGCCTGCTGAAACTAGCCAGAATGTTTCCCATTGTGGCAACGCCTCTGGACCTTGTTCCGTCACGGTGTTGTTAAAGATTTGCCCGCATACGGTGGAGGCAAATAGCAGACCAACGCCGTTGGAGACGATAAATCGCAAGCTTTGGGCTTGTGCTTTAATCTCTGGCGCTGCTTTACGGTCAACATAAATGTCGCCCACGGTAAAGAAAAAGTCCCAGCAGAATCCTTGTAACATCAGGCCGATCAGCACAAACATCATGTTGGCATCCAGCGAGGCATTAGCAAATAATAGTGTGCGGATGATCCAGCAGACGGCGCCTAACATCAGCGTGATTTTGAAGCCAGCTTTCAGTAAGAAGAACGACAGCAGGAACATGAAAATAACTTCACAAGCGATGCCAACCTGCATCATTGAGGCGGCGTTATCGAATCCAAGCGCTTTTAGAAAGACCGGGATATAGGCGGAATAAGCCGTTTTTGGGATCATCAGGACAAAAATACTGAGCATCAAAACCGAGAAGCTGCGGTCTTTGAAGAGCGCCAGAGCATCCAGACATAACAGATCGCGAAGCGTAAACACGCTTCCTTTTGCTTTCGGTGGGGTATTTGGCAACGTAAAACAGTACAGGCCGAGAACAACACCGGAGGCCGACGCAATATACCAGGTGATGGTATTTCCAGAATAACCCATTTCACCAATGATAAAGCCGATGACCATAAAGCCAAATGTGCCGAATACACGAATAAATGGGAAGTATTTTACCCCGTTAATGTGGCTGAAACTGATACTGTTCGCCAGCGCAGTTGTTGGATAAAACAGCAGACCAACCAGGAAAATCATGGTTAACGTCATACCTGTGTTTTGTGCCTCAATAAATTGCGGAACAAACAACAGTACACCAGCATTAATTAAATGCAGGATCGCCATGACTTTTTGTGACGCAAAGAAGCGGTCGGCGACCATGCCAATAAATAGCGGGGAAAGAATAGTCGCCAGGCCAAGCAAAGCATAGGATGAGCCAATAATTGTTGCCATACCATAGGTGCTCAATACCAGCCCCATGGTCATATTCCAGGCACCCTGCATGAAATATTGTATGAACATCATAATCAACAGGCGTGGTGTTTTATTAAGGTCCATATTGCATATCCTTACTGGTTGATGCTCAGGTTAAGCCCGTCCCAGGCGACAAGAATGTTCTCTTTGTCGCATGCCGCAACGAGATCGTCGTGCAGCAGACCTCCGCTGTGTGATATATGCGAGACGATAAGTTGGCTATTTTTCTCAAGGCAACCGAGTTCCGCAAGCCTGTCTCTGGCGGCGAAGACGGTTTCCAGACTCATGTGGTTATTTGTACGATTATCACCATTAAAACCGTAGGTGCACTCCAGGACAGCCAGATCGATTTTTTTCCCTTTCAGCCATTGCCATGTGAGCTCAGGAAACCAGCCTGAATCATGTCCGTAGAAAATTGACTGGCCTTCTTTTTCAATAAACCAGGTATAACAAAGCTCCCACTTGGCATGGTTAGCCAGCAGCGGAGTGATGCGGTATCCGCGAGTTTCAACGGTCACGAAGGGCACCAGGCAATGAAAAGCAAATCTTTCAGCGCTGTAGCCTGGTAACACTTCCGCAGCACCGTTAATTGCACGGTCATTACCAAAAATGTGCAACGGATGAGTAATTTCAAATCCATACCCTTCCATACGGCTAAAAAGATCGCCGACGTTGAAATGATCGGGATGAGTATGTGTGAACAATAGCGATCTGATCTCTGTTGCGTCCAGGCCATCTCGCAGCAGTTGTTGGCTGAATTCAGGCGCCACGTCAATGAGCAGTTCATCGTCGATAATCGCTGAAGAGTGTGTGCGTAAGTCTTTACTTTTACGAATGCGGGCTTGCTGGCAGTGCTCACAACGGCAAAAAGGATTGGGGAGCCCTTCAGATGCAGCGGTACCCAGAAAATGAATCTTCATGTTTCCCTCTTAATGACAAATGTGATTGTTGTTTTTTTAGACGTTTATGTAATAAAACGTAATTGGAACGTGTCAATTATGGTTCCAGTGTTTTATATGAACAACGATCTTTTGCCTCAGAAGTGATCCTCTTCAAAGATTATAAAATTTATACATAAATTTCATTGTATTAGTGTTTCTACGTGAATGAGGTGTGTCTATCGATAGCGTCAGGCTTTTATTATGACATGCTTATAAAATGCACTTTTTAATATTGTAACGTTCAAATTTTAGTGCTGAAGATAGTTTCCTGATGAGCGCCGTGCTAGCATCAAAGCATCAGGGGAAGGATGTAAAAATGCCAACTATCAAAGACATAGCAAGAATTGCCGGTGTGTCGCATGGGACTGTCTCGAATGTGCTCAATGGCAGAGGGAATGTAAGCGTCGAGAAGATTGAAGCGGTTCAACGTGCAGCCCGAGAAGTTGGCTATCAGTTGAATGCGCAGGCGCAATCGTTGAGAGCCAGCAAAAGTCAGGGAGTGGCATTGATTCTGCCCGACATCAATGCCGAACAGTACTTTCAACTCTATCGGGGATTGCATCAGGTTTGGCAGCCTTCATTAAGCGAACCGATTGACCTTTACCTGACCAACGATCTGCCTAATCTTGAGCTGGAGATTCTGCAAACGCTGGCGGCAAAGTCTTATCAGGCTGTTGTCTCGGTCAGTTGCCTGAATGACAGTCAGCCCTATTACGACTTGCTCAGGCTTTCCCCGGAAAATATTTTGTTTGCATATCGCCAGCCTGTCGGCGCAGTTTGTTATTTTAGCCTTGACTATGTGACAGCAGGCGAAGAAATAGCGAGGAGGGCGCTGGCGCAGCAGCCGGGCCATATTGGTGTTTTTTGCGAACGTCTGGAGTTTTCCCATAGCGCGAGCTTTACTCAGGCGATACAGGAAACCTGCCGGGAATTAAGTCCGCATACGAAGCTTACGATTTTACCTGCACATGCCAGTGAAGCTAACACCGTCGCTTTTGACTTTTTTCGCGGGGCAATTCCCGATCTGTTTATTGTCCAGGACTCTGAGAGAACGCGAGCACTGACGCAAGCAGCCTGGTTTGGTAGCTCCCAGTCCTGCCCGCCGATATTGCAACTGAGTGATAATCTCCCTGCATCCTTCGACGGGATCACCAGCTACCAGATGGATTATGGTCGCCTGGGGACAACTATTGCCTCCAGTATTCGCCTGCCTAAAAGTAAAGAAAAGCATCGTATTCTGACAAATTGCGGTTTTTCCTGGAATGGACAGTACGTGCCGCCGCCTGAAACAGAGGCGACGCTGAATATGTTAATTTTACCGAGTCCTTCGACTGATGCGTTGAAGAAACTGTTACCCCACTTTTATCGCCAGACCGGTATTAAGGTAAATCTTGCGGTTTATCCCTATGATGAAGTTTTTGAAATCCTCTCCCACCTTCATCTACATCCTTATTACGATTTACTGCGAATCGATATGGCGTGTTTTCCGTGGTTTGCAGAGAAAGCACTCTTGCCGCTGGAATCCGTCTCTTCTGAGCTTCCATTGCTGTTGGAAAATTTCTCTGAGCAAATTCAACAGCACTTCAGCATGGTGAATGGGACCGCATGGGCAATACCCTTTGATGCCAGTATGCAGCTTTTGTTTTATCGACGAGATCTGTTTGAAGACGCGACGATTAAACGGATGTTTTATGAAGCAACGGGAAAAGAGTTAACGCTGCCAGAGAGCTTTGCGCAATTTGATGAGATAGCGGCTTTCTTTAGTCAATTACATCAGCCAGAAAACAGACAGCGCCCGATGGGAACAGCGGTGACGCTGGGAAGCTCGGGGCTTATTGCTACCGAGTATCTGCTGCGTTACTACGCGCTCGGTGGGCGTTTGGTGCGCGAAGGCGAGCCGGTACAACTCGAGCCTTCACTTGCCGCAACTGCACTCGAACAATATCTACAACAGCTTTCTATCGCCGTGAATCTGCCCGGTGAGTGGTGGAGTGACGCGGTAAAACAGTTTGAGCGTGGAAATCTTGCCATGCTGATCATGTATCTCAATTTGTTCAACGATGTGGCGCACACGGCCATAGCGCCCACTATTGGCTATGCTCCTGTACCGGGGCAACTTCCACAATTGGGGGGCGGTTCCATTGGAATGTCCCGCTACAGTAAAAAGAAAAAACAGGTTGAGCAGTTCTTTCATTGGCTTTATTCCGATGAAATTGCGCGCCATCTGGTTTTGCTGGGAGGAAATAGCGCCTGGTCTGGAATATGTCACGATCAAAACGTTCTCAATCTCTACCCGTGGTTTAATTTATTGAATGAAAAAGGCATGACGGGAATAAGGGAGTCTGAGGGAAGTAAAGGTGAACCTTTCAACCTGCGCCAGGCAGAGATTATTATCGGGCAAGGTGTGACGAATGCAATTAACGGCATTATGGATGTCTCTCAGGCCGTGGAATATATTAATGCGCGAATAAGAAACGAAACGGGTGCCTGAAAATAGGCAGTGGCTTGCCTCTTACTGATGACGTAAGAGGCGAGGTCAGGCTTTTATCAGTAACCTACTTTATAAGTACGCCCGGTTTGGATGCCTTCCACGCTGCGGCGATAGGCGTTGGCAACGGTAGCGGCCGGGACGCTTTCAAAACCCGGAAAGAAATCGTCGTAGGCTGCGGCGGATTCACTGAGCACGGTTGGGCTAATCAGGTTGATACGCAGCCCACGCCCCAGCTCACAGGCCGCCGCGCGAACAAATCCTTCCAGACCGGCATTGATCGTTGCCGCATTCGCCCCCTGCGCGATGGGTTCATGGGCGATGATGCCGCTAATGAGCGTAATTGAGCCGCCATCATTGAGAAAATGCTGCCCGGTTAATGTCAGACGAATCTGGCCTAACAGCTTATCCTGTAAACCCTGATTAAAATTCCGATCGGTCATGGTGGATAACGGCCCAAAGAACAAATTGCCGGTGGCGGAAACGATCGCATCTACCCGTCCGACTTTTTCAAACAATGCCTCGACACTCTCCTGGGAGGTGATATCAACCTGGTAATCTCCCTGCGTGCGGCCCACACGGATCACTTCATGTTTACGGCTTAATGCTTCCGTAACTGCACGACCCACCGTACCGCTGGCACCAACAATAACGATTTTCATAACCACCTCCGCAATAGTGTGAGCCGCTATTCTTTAATGAAAATGAAATCGGATAAACTGGCCAAAAGTTAGATGATTACTAACCAGAGGTTTGTAATATGGATAAACTGCGCGGCATGGAAACGTTTATCGCGGTGGTGGAGAGCGGGAGCTTTACCACCGCGGCCACGCGACTGGGGATGTCTGCGGTGATGGTGGGGAAGTACATCACCCACCTTGAAACGCAACTCGGTACGCGCCTGCTGGAGCGCAACACACGTCGCCAGAGCCTGACCGATGCCGGTCGTGTCTATTTTGAAGAAGCCCGGCGTGTGCTGGAACAGGTGTCGATAGCCGAACGCTCAGTGGAGCGTCTGCGGCTGGCGCCTGCGGGGACGCTGCGCATCAGCGCGCCGACCTCCTTTGGCGCCTGCGTTATCTCGCCGTTGGCCGCCGCGTTTTTACAGGCCTGGCCGGAAGTGCGCATTGAACTGGATCTGACCAATCGGATGGTCGATCTGGTGAATGAAGGAGTTGACCTGGCGATCCGCATTGGCGATATCCATCAGACTGATGTAGTGGCGAAATACCTGTGTCCGTACCGTATGGCGATTTGCGCGTCACCGGATTATCTCGCTCGTCATGGCACCCCCTTCACGCCCGCGGATCTGGTGGATCATTTGTGCCTGTCCCACACCGTGTGGACGGCCCGTAACGAATGGATGCTACCGGGCGCGGGAGGCGAAGTCAGATGGAAGCGCGATGCGATCCTGCGCTGTAACGATGGTCATGGCCTGCGTATGGCGGCAGTGGCGGGGGCGGGGCTGTTGTTACAACCGGAGGTGCTGTTGGCGGAAGAGTTAGCTACTGGCAGGCTGGTGCGGGTGCTGGAGGCGTTTACGCCGCAGCCACGACCCATTCATCTGCTGTGGCGGCAAGATTTGCGTGCGTTGCCGAAGCTGACGCGGTTTGTCGAGCACGTTCTTAGTGCAGTTCAGGAATTAAGATGAAAATGCCGGATGGCCAGCGCCATCCGGCATATTACTAACCGATATCCACCTGTGGTTTGCTGTTGCGCTTACGGATCAGGCGCAGCACCGGCGGGATAACGATAACCAGTACCGCCATCACCAGCAGCACTTTCGCTACGCCGCTGGCCCACAGAATATCGATGCTGCCGTTACTGATAGACAGCGCCCGGCGCAGGTTCTGCTCCAGCATTTCCCCGAGAACGAAGCCTAAAATCAGCGGCGACATCGGGAAGTGCATCTTACGCAGAATGTAGCCCAGTACGCCAAGGGCGACCATCAACACCAGGTCAAAGGTCGTGCTGTGAACGGCGTACACGCCAACCGCGGAGACTGCCGCGATAGCCGGTACCAAAAACCACAGCGGGATAGTCAGCATACGAGTAAACAGGCCGATCAGCGGGATGTTCATCACCAGCAGCATCACGTTGGCAATCAGCAGCGCTGCAATCAGTCCCCAAACGATATCCGGCTGCTCGGTGAACATCGCCGGGCCAGGGGTGATGTTGTACAGGGTCAGCGCACCCATCATCACCGCCGTGGTGCCGGAGCCTGGAACGCCGAGCGTCAGCATCGGAATAAAAGAGCCACAGGCCGAGGCATTGTTCGCGGCCTCAGGTGCCGCCACACCGCGAATATCACCCTTGCCGAAGCTGTCGCTGTTGCCGCTGAGCTTTTTCTCGGTCATGTAGGTGATAGCGCTGGCAATGGTGGCGCCTGCGCCAGGCAGAACGCCGACGAAAAAGCCAATCACCGATGAACGCAGGGTTGCGCCTACGCACTGTGCGCCTTCTTTGGCGTTGAACAACATGCGGCCTGTTTTACGCACCAGCGTCTGGCCGCTGCTGGTATGTTCCAGCATTAACAGTATTTCTGAGACAGAGAACAACCCAATCACCACCACGATAAACTGCACACCGTCGGAGAGATGAACGCTGTCAAAGGTAAAGCGATAAACCCCGGTGTTGGCGTCCACGCCGACGGTCGCGAGGCCGAGACCGATAAGCGCTGCCAGAAATGATTTCAGCGGATTTTGCGCCATCATGCTGCCGAGGCAGGCAATGGCGAAAACCATTAAGGCGAAGTATTCGGCCGGGCCGAAGGACAGCGACCATTGGGCTAACGCTGGGGCAAACAAAATGATGCCGCCGATAGCGATAAGCGAACCAAAGAATGAGCTGACCGCCGAGATAGAGAGCGCAACGCCGCCACGCCCTTGCTGCGCCATCGGGTAGCCATCCAGCGCGGTCATAATCGCTGCCGCATCGCCGGGCACGTTCAGCAGGATCGAGGAGATACGCCCGCCGTATTCACAACCAATGTAGACCGTCGCCAGCAGGATCAACGCAGATTCAGCCGGCAGGTGCAAAGCGAAAGCCAGCGGCAGCAGGATCGCCACGCCGTTAATCGGCCCGAGGCCGGGCAGCAGCCCGACGATGGTGCCAACAAAACAGCCAATCAAGGCGATGACCAGGTTTTCCGGCGTCATCGCCACCGCGAAACCCTGAGAAAGATAAATCCAGGTATCCATCGTTTCTCCGTTAACCCAGCCAGGCGCCGAGTGGTAAGGTGACGTCAAGCAGCCGGTCGAAGGCATACCACAACAGAATGCCGAGCACCGCGCCGGAAATACCCGCAGCCGGAATGGTTGCGCCGAACAGCATGCCAATCACCACGGTGAGAATGGCGGTGGCGATGGGAAAACCGAGCCATTCAAAACCCCAGGCGTACATCAACAGAACAATCACCATCGTCAGCAGCTTTTGCAGCACATGGCGGCGAGGCCAACTGATGGTGTCCGGGTGGCGCAACAGCAGCGCCACGGCGCATAACAGCATCAGACTGATAATGCCCAGCGGAAAGGGACGCGGGCCAACCGGCTCATAGCTGTATTCGCTGGTGATTTGCCAGGCCACGAACAGCCCGGCTATACAGAGCAACAGCCAGATACCTGCAAAAATACGATCGCTCATCATCTTTGCCTCTGCGCTTATTTCGCCAGACCGAAGGCTTTCGCCTGCTCACGATAATCCGTGACCTGCTTCTTCACGTACTCGTCGAGCTGCTTACCGCTCATGTTGAACTCGAACAGGCCGCGGAGATCGCGCTGCTTTTTAAATTCCTCAGTCTGCTGGAGTTTGTTAAAGGCATCGACCCACCACTGGTATTCGGCATCGCTGACCTTTGGTCCAACGTAGAAGCCACGAATGATCGGCCACACCAGGTCGTAACCCTGCTCTTTGGCCGTTGGCACATTGGCTAACTGACCCGGCAGGCGTTCTTCAGAGAACACCGCGAGCACGCGGATTTTGTCGCCGCTGAGATAAGGCACCATCTCGCTGAGATCGCCGGAAACTACCTGCACGTGATTGCCCATCAGCGCGGTAACCGGTTCACCGCCGCCCTCAAAGGCCACATAGCGCATCTTGTGCGGATCGACGTTGGCTTTTTGCGCCAGCAGCGCCGACTTCATCCAGTCCTGACTACCGATTGAGGCACCCGCGCCAATAACTACGCTGTTAGGATCTTTTTCCATTGCCGTCAGCAGATCTTTCAGCGTCTTCCATGGTGAGTCCTGGCGTACGGCTATCATGCCGTAATCCGTGCCCACGCTTGCCAACCAGCGCACGTCATCCACGCCATAGCGACCAAATTTACCTTGTGACAGGTTCAACAGGGAGCCGCCGGAGAAAGCCACCACGGTACCCGCTTCAGCCGGGCGTTGAGCGACGATTGCGTTATAGGCCACAGCGCCAACGCCGCCGGGCATGTAGGTTACGCGCATCGGTTTTTCGATAGCGCCGGTTTCCATCATGCTCACCTGAATCAGCTTGCAGGTGAGATCGAAGCCACCGCCGGGTTTCGCCGGGGCGATACATTCGGTGCGCGATGGCGCTTGTTCTGCCAGAACAGAGGTACTCATCAGTAAAATGCTTGCAGTAAGGGTACGAAGTAATTGTTTTTTCATTGTTTATCCTCACACCGGAAAACCGGATTTTCGGGTACGGAAGAAGATTTTTGTGATTATGTGAGCCGATGTGTAGTAGTTCGGTTGCGTGATTGTTAAAACATTAACCTTTCAATTCCCTTTCAATGCGGCAGAAACTTTACAGGATGTGATATGCGTCTCTTATTAGCGGAAGATAACCGTGAGTTAGCTCACTGGCTGGAGAAAGCGCTGGTGCAAAACGGTTTTGCCGTCGACTGCGTTTTTGATGGCCTGGCGGCCGACCATCTTTTACATAGCGAAACGTATGCGCTGGCGGTGCTGGACATCAATATGCCGGGGCTGGACGGTCTTGAAGTCGTCCAGCGGCTGCGCAAGCGCGGTCAGACGCTCCCCGTTCTGCTGTTGACGGCGCGCAGCGCGGTGGCCGACAGGGTGAAAGGGTTAAATGTCGGGGCCGATGACTATCTGGCAAAACCGTTTGAAATCGAAGAGCTTGATGCCCGGCTGCGGGCTTTGCTTCGTCGCAGCGCGGGGCAGGTGCAAGGCATACAGCAACTGGGGGAGCTGGCGTTTCATGATGAAGGCTATTTTATGTTACAGGGACAACCGTTGGCGCTTACGCCGCGTGAACAGGCTCTGCTGACGGTGCTGATGTACCGCCGGTTGCGCCCGGTTTCGCGTCAGCAGTTGTTTGAACAGGTTTTCAGTCTAAGCGATGAGGTCAGCCCCGAAAGTATCGAACTGTACATCCATCGTCTGCGTAAAAAACTTCAGGGAAGCGATGTGCGCATCGCCACGTTACGTGGTCTGGGCTATGTGCTGGAGCGTAGCGATGAAGTGGGTTAAGCCCCAGTCGTTGTATCTGCAACTTTTGATGTTTCTGGGATTACCGCTGCTGTTGCTGTGGGGACTGTCGGCATTTAACAGCTATGTCAGCGCGTTACAGGCGGCGACGCAGGCGTATGATCGGACCCTGCTCTCGTCCGCCAGAACCGTCTCTGAGCGGTTAGTGGTACGTAATAAACGACTGGAAGTGAATGTGCCGTGGGTGGTGTTGGACAGTTTTGAACTGAATATGAATGACAGGCTGTATTACAAAGTGGTCGACCCGGCGGGGAAGGTGATATCAGGTTATGACGATTTACCTGCGATGCCGCCTGCAACCTCGCGCACCCGGCTTTATCCGGCGCTGGCGTGGTTTTATCACACTGAATATCGCGGCGAGGCAATCCGCGTGGCACGTCTTCTTCAGCCAGTCAACGAGGGCGGCATTACCGGTATGGCGGAAATTTATGTCGCTGAAACGCTGCAATCGCGGCGTTATCTGGCGCGACAGCTGCTGTTCTCCTCGTGGGTTTCGCAAGGACTGCTGGTAATGCTCACGCTGGTGTTGGTTGGCTGGCTGCTGCGTCGGGTGCTACGTCCGATGCGCCAGTTGTCATCGCTGATGGTGCGTCGTGAGCCTGGGCTGCTGACGCCGTTGCCGGAACTGTTGCCGTGGTCGGAAACCCGTCTGCTGATTGTGGCATTCAACCGCTATCTGGACCGACTTCGTGGCCTTATCTCTCGTCAGGAACGCTTCAGCGCGGACGCATCCCATCAGCTTAAAACGCCGTTAGCGGTACTGAAAACTCAGGCGGCGGTAGCCCTCGCCAGCCCGCAGCCTCAGCAATGGTTCGAGAGTTTACAGGCCATGAGCGTGACTCTGGATAACACTATTCAGCTGACGGAAAGGCTGCTTCAGCTGTCGGCTGTGAAGCGCAAAGAGCAGGAAGAAAAGCACTTCTCACCGGTTAATTTGTATGAGGTGGTGCAAAGCAGCTGTTTTACCCGGCTGGCGCAGGCGCGCAGTAAAGCTATCGATCTGGGTTATGAGGGGGAACAGGGCGCGGTGTGGATTGAGGGCGATGAAGTCCTGCTCGGCGAGCTGTGTGGAAATCTACTGGATAACGCCCTGAAATACACCCCTGCGCATGGGGTGGTGACTGCCCGACTGCAGCGTGAAGGCGAAGCCGTGGTGCTGATGATTGAGGATAGCGGGCCAGGTATAGATGACCAGATGGTTCATCAGGCGATGCTACCGTTTCATCGACTCGATAACGTTGGCAATGTCCCTGGCGCAGGAATTGGTCTGGCGCTGGTTAACGACATTGCTCGCTTACACCGTACGCATCCGCAGCTGGCACGCAGCGAAACATTAGGTGGGTTAAGCGTGCGGGTGCGCTTTTTAAGCGTTGTTGCCTGATATATTTTTATTGTGGCGCCCGGCGCTCAAATATAATTAAAAGTAATTAACTTTGTTATTGTTGCGTTTTTAAATATCACCATAAGGTATTTGTTGTTATTTAATTACAGCGTTTAGCCACAATGAAAGGTGGGTTCAGAATAAATCAAGCAAAGCTGTAGTGAAATTTGTCATACATAAAACGTTTTTCATAGACTATGTTTTGTTAATTGTCAATGATGATTTTGTTGTAAAAAATGAACTTTTTTGATTTGGTGGTTAAAACTTATCTTGCATTAATTTCCTTTAAAATCATAATGATGAGAGCGAATGGGTGGTTTGCGTCACACTAATAAACATTATTTTTTACATTTACTGACAATGGGTCATTGCGTTTTTTAGACTTGTGATATAATTAGCAACATGAAATGAGAAAAAAATAATTAAATATCAATAGATAATGGGCTGAGATATGCTAAAAAAATCGCTAAAGATTAGCAGTCAAGGATATCCAGTCTTTTTAAAACTGGTTGATTTTATCGTTATTAATGTGACGCTAATTTTTAGTGCCCATCTGCTGGGGTTGATGCCATTTAACACCATTGCTATTCTGAGCATTCTGTTTTCAGTCTTTTTTTTGCTGTTTGCTGAATATATCAAGATTTATCAGCAAAAAATTAAAACGATTGGTTTACGTAATCAAAAACGGTTACTTTTTTGTACGCTGCTGGCTATTTTTTTTAACGAGCTGGTGAGTATGACAGTGGCAGAACCGGCGTCCCTCGGTTACTTAGACCGCTTACCTTCGCCTTTTTATTCTGCCATTATTTACTGGTACTTCATTCCATTACCTTTTCTTTATTACATTCGCTTTTTTATTTTTAAATATTCAACGAAAAAGAGTATGCGCGTGGCGATTATTGGTTTGACCGACAATGGTCTGGCCGCGGAAAGCGCGTTACTGTATGAGTACGCCAATATCAAATTGGATCTGGCTTTTTATGATGAGCGGGCGTTATCGCGCTGTGGCGACATCGTTGATAAGATCAAAAGCCCCTTTCGTGGCCCGGTGATTAATCTGGTTGAGGAAGCCCGACTGGGAAATATTGACGAAATATATATCGCTTTACCGATGGTGGCGCTGCACCGCATCCGCCATTTCCTGGCTATGATGTCAGACACCACCGTAGATACCTATATTGTTCCTGACTTTTATACCTACAGCAACAATATGTCCAAGCTACGCTCTATCCACAACCTGCAAACCATCGGTATCTTTAGCTCACCGTTTGAAGGGGCGGGTTCGTTTATTAAGCGGGCGGAGGATTTGGTGCTTGGCAGTATCATTATGCTGATGATTTCGTCGCTGATGTTGGTTATTGCTATTGGTATCAAACTCACTTCTCGTGGGCCGGTTTTTTTCAAACAAGACAGGTATGGCCTGAGTGGGCAAAAAATTAAGGTCTGGAAATTTCGCACTATGCGCGTTATGGAGAATTCCGGGACGGTAATTCAGGCTACGAAAAATGATCCGCGGGTGACGAAATTCGGTAGTTTCTTACGCCGTACATCGCTGGATGAACTTCCGCAATTTATTAACGTATTGCAGGGAAGTATGTCGATTGTGGGTCCCAGACCCCATGCGGTTACGCATAATGAGCAGTATCGTAAACAGGTCGAAAATTACATGATCCGCCATAAGGTAAAGCCTGGCATCACCGGACTTGCGCAGATTAACGGTTTTCGTGGGGAAATCGATGCGCTTTATAAGATGGAAAAACGGGTTCAGTACGATATTGAGTACATTCAAAACTGGTCATTATGGCTGGATATAAAAATTATCATTAAAACCATTTTCAAAGGATTTGTCGGTAAGAATGCATACTAAATTAATCGTTATTGCCGGAATCGTGATAACGCAGTCCGCATGGGCTGATTTAACACCGAAATCACACATAGGCTTTGCGGGGATCGACTTCCAGGGCAAGGTTGCTGTGGATTATGGTTATAATGATAACGTGACTTATCAGCCACATAACAGCGATGCTGTCGGTTCCTCGTTTCAGAGCGCAGCGCCAGTGCTGAGTATGATCGGCGAGCGCGGTCAGGATAAGTATTTACTGATGTACTCTGGGGATTACCGTAACTACTCGAGCGATTCTGCTGATAACTACACCGATCATTTTTTCCGTTTTAACGGGGCCTGGCGTTATGGACTCAAGCATGGCTTAACCCTCAATCTGGAGGATTCGCTTGGACATGAATCCCGCGGCCGCGGCATTACCGAGGGCTTTTTACCGGGCCAGTTCGAGCAGTATGGGATTAAATCACCGTTGACGACAAATTTCATCAACAGTGAATTACGCTACAGCTACGGCGCGCCAGAGGGGCGTGGCAAAGCTGAACTGGCGTTGTTATACAAAAAACTGACTTTCGGTAATACTTCTGATGTGCAGGATACCAGTGAGGATTTTTACCATTACATTCAGGAACAGGAATGGCATGAAAATAGTCTGGTAGCGGAAATTTTTGACCAATACACTTCCAGAACACGTTTTCGCTATAGCTTTATTACTAACCAGCGTCGCTATGACAACAACTCAGAAAAAGATACTAATGAGTACTATTTGCTGTACGGCATGAAGTCGCAGTTGACCGGAAAAACTAACGTCGACATGAATATTTCATGGTTGTACAAAACATTTGAAAACAGCACAAATTCGCATGATTTTAATGGCCTCAACTGGGACATAAAAGCAGAGTGGAAGCCGCTGCAACAGTCGGTTTTCACAGCCCACTCGGCACAAAGTATTAAAGACCCGTCGGAAGTTGGGGGATACATTTTAGTGACCCAGTATGGCATTTCTTACCAGCATTTCTGGTTAGGGAATCGTTTTTCGACTTTGCTGGATTATTCATACACTGCGGAAGACTATAAAAAACAGAACAAGGATCGGCATGATAAAGATGGGGTATTTAGTGTAACCATGAGCTACGACTATACGCCATCGGTTAATTTTGAGATTAAATATCAATTAGATACATTGAATTCGAATAAGGATACTGACTCGTTTTATATCGGTCCCAACGACAACCAGGAAGTTATTAGAACGTTGGGTTATGATAATTCTATGATTATGCTTAAAGCTAAGGTTCAGATCTAAAATGAAAATAATAGAACTGTGCGCGTTTTTGCTATTCAGTATCCTGGTGGTCGGATGCACAACGTCCAGCCCGAGATTAATGGATGATCCTGCTACTGTTCAGCAGGATTACCGGCTTGGGGCGGGGGATACTGTCAATATCGCTGTTCACGGTCAACCTGATATGACGATGCGGTTTATTTTGGATAAGAGCGGGGAGATTAATTTCCCGTTTGTGGGCGCTCTTAAATTAAAAGATAAAACTGTCGAACAGGTGACTAACGAATTAACTCAACGGCTGACGGGAGATTACTTTACCACGCCGATGGTGACGGTAAGTATTGCCGAGTTCCGTAAATACTATGTTTCGGGCGAGGTGAAAAGCCCGAACGGATTTGCCTGGGAGCCAGGTCTTACCGTCGAGAAATCAATTGCGCAGGCGGGCGGATTTACAGATCGTGCTGACCGAAAAGATATCAACATTCGCCTGTCGGGGAGCAATCAGCTGCTTGAGAATGTCGATTTAACGCACTCTGTTCATCCTGGGGATGTCGTGATTATTGGCATGGGGTTCTTCTGACGATGAAACTATCTATAGTGGAAAACGGCAAAAAACGAGAAAGTACGGTTGAATTCTCCCGCTTTGCCAAAGAGCTGAAAAAGAACGCCTGGAAAATCGCACTGGCCGGTATCGTTGCCGGGGTCGTGGCATACCCATTAATCAGCATGATGTCCTCAAAGTATGTCTCAACGGCGACGGTACTGATTAAAGCCCAGGCCGATAACGTTTCTCCATTCCCACAGGTTGATGGTTTCGATTCAACGCGCAGTGGTTACTATGAAACGCAATATGCGTTGATGCATTCGCGTATTGTGCTTGAGCAAGCCGTCCGCGATATGAAACTGGATGAAAACCCGGAATTTACCGGGGAAAAAGCCGGTACCCAGGGAGCGGAAAGCAATGAGAGCCGGCAGTTGAGGATGGAGCAAGCGCTGAAAACGTTGTCGAAAAACCTGAATGTCATCGGTATTCGTACAACGAACCTGGCGTCTATCACCTATGAATCCCCCTCGCCGCTGATGGCTGCTGACGTTGCCAACGGCGTCGCGCAGGCGTTCATCAACTATACGGTTGAGCAAAAGCGCCTGAAAGTAGAGAAAGCCCGCGAACTGAATTTTGAAAAAATGGAAGAGATTCAGAAGTCGATAGCGAAACAAAAAGAGGAAATGGACAGCTATCTGAAAAACGCCGGGCTGCTGACTTTTCGCGGTATCGATGGTTTTGAAACCGAGCAGTTAAGTATCGTCACCAATCGTCTGGCTGATGCGACCCAGCGTCGCGTTGCCGCAGAATCTGTCTATAACGAGGTGAACAGCGGAGGGCGGTCGGTGGAGAGCGTTATCTCACTACCTTCGGTCTCTAACCACGCCCAGATTCAGGATTTACGTATCGCATTAATTCAGGCGCAGCGCACGTTGTCTGAACTGCGCAAAGTATACGGGCCGAAAAATCCCGCTATTTTAAAAGCAGAAGCGGATGTCCAGTCGATCCAAAGCCAAACCGGACGGGTTCTGGGTGAGCTGAAAGTGGGGTTACGCCAGCAATATCTGGCGGCGCTGGCGGATGAAAAGAACTATCAGCAGCAGGTGGCGCAGCAGAAAGAGATCTTCCAGAAAATGGCCTCAAAACGGGATGCCTGGAATAGCCAAAAGCTGTCGTTAGATAAAATGGAGGATCTGTATAAATCGCTGTATCAACGTACTCAGGAACTGTCGCTGTCCGGCGTAAATGCCGACGCGGTGTTATATGATCCTGCCGTTCCCGCACTAAAACCAGCGAAGCCGAATAAATCCCTCTTATTGGTGATGGTAGTCCTGCTGGTGGTGGTGTTCAGTATCATGTATTTCATTGTCAAAGCGGCGATGGACAACTCAATCGGTACGTTGAGTCGTATGAAAAAACGTCTGAACGTTGCTCCGCTTGGCGAAATCCGTCGTTTTAGTGGAACCTCAGGGCGCGCGCAGGTGCGGGACATGATCCTGAAGAACCCGCTGAATGCCGATATTGTGCACGGTATCCGTACCCGGATTATGTTGGATAATCGACCGTTACAGACGCTCGCCGTGGCGTCGACGGAGCACCGTGAAGGGCGCTCTTTGCTGGCGAGTCTGTTAGCAAATTCCTTTAGTTTCGATCAGAAAACGCTGCTTATCGATGCGGATTTCTTCAATACTGACGGACTCTCATCCGAGTTGGCATCGGCAACGTCCGCAGGCGTAGCGGAACTGCTGCGTGGGGAGACCCAGCTTGAACAGGCGCGGATCAAGCTCAGTGATAATCTCGATTTTATCCCGCACGGGAAGACCACCATCTCTTCTTTGCTGATGTTGTCGTCCGGGCACCTTGAGCCGTTAATGAACGAACTGAAATCCCACTATCAACGCATCATTATCGATGTGGCTGCAGTAAATCAGAGTCAGGATGTGCAATTGATCAAACGCGCCGTTGATGGCGTTATTTTCATCGTGAAAGCCGGATCGGGTTCGGCGGGACATATAGCCAACGCGCTGGACAAGATCGAGGAAAATGATGGCGTTGTGATTGGCGCTGTGCTGAATGCGGTTGAAGAAAAGGACCTTGAAACGCAAGAGGGCCTGCGTTCACTGAACTTCAGCACCGATCAACTGATGACAACGCCAGGCCGCGTATGAGTCTACTGAAGAGCGCCTCCACGATAGCCGGTTCATCAGTCATCTCGCAGTTGATTGGTGCGCTGTCTATCTGGTTGATCTCACACAAGTACGATATGGCTGAAGTGGGGCTTTATGCGCTCAACTACAGTATTGCCGTGGTGGGCGCTCAGGTCTGTACCTTTGCATCACAGCTGTTAATTCCTAAACAGCAGGACGACGAACTGGTACAGAATGTTGTGTTTTGCCTGATACAAAGCACGATTATCGCCTTACCCTACGCTGTACTGACCGCGTGGTTGTTTCACCAGAGCATACTGTTTCTCTATTTACTGACGCTTGCTACGGCGTGGGTTCTGATCTCGGAAAACCTGGCGCTGCGCACAGCTAACTTTCGTTTTCTGATCTTCCAGCGCATTTCTGTTTCTGTGGTGGTATTACTTTCGATACTGGTTACGCACCATGTGCAACTGTTCTACTGGTCATGGGCCTGCGCGACGATGGTACTGACCATCAGCTGTATTTTGCATTCGTTTGATATTCGTTTGGTGGCGGCCCAACATTTGCGGCCCGCCAGCAATTGGCATTTTTTTAAACAGAATATTCATCACATCACTAAAGTTGGCAGCGCTGAGGTGTTGGCGATGGCCAGCAGCAATCTGCCGATTATGCTGATTAACTTCTGGTTTTCGGCGCTGACAGCCGGTTATTTTTCCGTGGTCAGCCGCTTCTGCCTGGCGCCGGTGGTGATCATCGGGAACGCGGTGCGTAATACTATTTTTTCCAAGTGGTCTATCGATTTTAGAAATAACACCTTTAATTATCAGGAATATACCCGGGTACGGATGCTGCTGTTGGTGCTGGGGGTTATCTGTACTCTTGGCGTGTTTATTTTCTACCCGATTGTGATGCGCCTTGGTTTTAGCGAAGACTGGATTAACTCCATTGAAACGTCACGCTACATGCTACCCTACCTGTTCCCGGCGCTGGCGATAAGCCCCCTGACGGTCATAGAGCTTATTTTTGGCTCCCATCGCTATTTTCTGCGCATCCAGTTGGAGCAACTGGCGATTGTGCTATTCGCTTTTGTCGTGACGCCCTATTTTTATAAAGACTATGCAACGTCGGTGATTTTGTTTTCTTCACTGACATTTATTCGCTACGCCTTTATTTATTTGAAAATGAACAAGCGGGCTAATCTGCTGAAAGACAGGCCGGTGATACTATGACGCTGAATACCGGATATTATTTGCAAGGTTATACCTTCGTTACCCTGATCCTGTGTGGCCTGGTGCAATACTTTACCGGCATACAGTCGGTGCTATGGATCCCCTTTTTTCTGACCCTGTTGATGGTGGGATTACTGGTGATGCAGACGCGGGATGGCTCGCTGCGTCTCGACGCGCAGGAGACGATTGTGCTGGCGCTGTATTTCTCATTCCTGATACTAGCCGGGGCTTCAACTCTGATTCAGGGCGGTATCACCGTCGCGATTGTGGCCTTTAAAAATGAAATCGCACTGTCGCTGGTGATGATCTGTTTACTGCTGGGATTTTGCCGGGAGTCGCAGATTTATCGCGTGACTCGCTATTTGTACTGGGTGTTCTACGCGCAGATCCCGGTAATGATTTATCAGGTTTTACTGGTTGTTCCCCAGCGTGTCGCGGTGCGTGGTGAAGATGAAAAATGGGATTCCGTGGTGGGCACGTTTGGCGGCGACCCGATGGGGGGCGGTAACACTGCTGCGATGGGCCTGTTTTGCCTGCTGATTATGTTGTTAAAGGTCTCTGAGTATAAGCACGGACTGACCACGTTTAAATCCATGGCGTTACACATTGTTCTCGGGATCGGGCTATGTATTATTGGCGAAGTAAAGTTCGTTATCCTGCTATCGCCGCTGTTCCTGGCGTGGGTGTGGATCTCACCGAGCTACGTTAAAGACGTTAGCAAGGTTAATCTGAAGACGTTATTGGTTATTGTGGCGGGGATGTTGCTGCTGATTAGCCTGTCGATAGTGATCCTTGCGTATTATTATTCTACTGCGTTTGGCGGCGATCCGTCGAAAAGCTCGTTGAGTATTTTCATCGACTCTTTGAGCTATATTTTTGACCCGAACTACATTATGTCTACCGGGGAGTTAGGGCGCTTTACGACCTTCCTGTTCTGGCTAAAAAATAACGATCTGTGGGGGCTTTCAGGAACGTTATTTGGCTATGGACTCAACGCCACTAACAGTGGTAGTACGGTTTCGCCAGGCTTTCTGAATATTATTTATAACTTAATCCTCGACTCGACTTCTCTGAGTATGCTGCTGTGGGAAGTGGGGGTGATTGGCACGTTACTCTTCATTAGCTTATTCATTTATATCCTGAAAATATGTCAGCCCAAGCCTTTACTGATGCTTGAACAACTGGACCAGCAGGATCTTCAGTTGTTGAGCTTTGCTCCGGCATTTAATGCTTTTGCGATTGCTTGCTTAATTAGCTTACCTTACAGCCAGATACTGATGATTATACCGATGTTACAATTCCTGTTCTATTTATCACTAGGATCAAGTTTAGTGATTCGTCGAACCGTCCTTCGCTGCGTAGGGTAATTGTATGGACAATAAACCGTTTATTTCAGTGAGTATTAAAACGCTCAATGAATCTGAATGTATTGAGAAAACAATTGATAGTATCCGGAAACAGCTTGTTGATTATCCACATAAAATCATTGTGGCAGATAGTCTGTCAACGGATAACACCCAGCAGTTGGCGATCGATAAAGGGGTGACTGTGGTGTCATTAACCGATCCTGGCGATCGTTGCTGTGGCGTCGGACATCAGTTGGGTTACCTTTATAGTGAGGGGGAATATCTGTTGCTGATGGATGGCGACATGGAACTGGAAGAAGGGTTTGTGGATCAGGCTGTCGCGTTTTTGCAGGCTGAACCGGAATATGCAGGCGTAGCGGGAACCGTCGAAATGGACGATGCCGTTAACTATGAATTTAAATCGCGTAAGCAACGCATTAATAAAATCTATCCCGTAGGGGATAGCGACCATTTAGGCGGCGGGGGGCTATATCGCCGCTCCGCCATTGAGAAAATTGGTTATCTTACCAACCGTAATCTGCACGCTTATGAAGAAGCCGAACTCGGCCTGCGTTTACTTGACGCGGGTTATAAACTACGTCGTCTGAATATTCCGTATTTCATTCATACTTCGCATACCATGCCGACCTTTCAGATGCTGAAGCATCGCTGGAGAAGCGGATACTATCAGGCTCCGGGCGAATTTTTACGCTGCGCCTGGGGAAAACCTTATTTCATCAACGCCTTAAAGATGGTTAAAAATGAGGCGATATTTGCTGTTTACCTGGTTGCTTTGTTCATTGCGGCGGTGACCTTTAATCTTGAGCTTTTCGATATCGCATTTCTGCCATTGCTTGCCTTTATCATACTGAAAACCGTGCAGAATCGGTCGTTATTGAACGGTCTGCAAAGCGTGATGAACTTAGCTGTGCTTTCTGCGGGGCTTGTTAAAGGGCTGACACATCCGCTACGCGATCCGTTGACTCCGCCTGACAGTAAAATCATTCATGAATAACTAAGGCAGACGCCATGAAAGTTTTATTAGTAAATAAGTTTTTTTTCATCAAAGGCGGCGCGGAAACAGTTTATTTTCAAGAGCGCGATATGCTGAAACAGGCCGGAGTACAGGTGATTGATTTCTCGATGCAGCATGAGAAAAATTTCCCCTCGGACTATGCGGATTATTTTGTCAGCAATGTGGACTACCACAAAGAAAGTAATTTGTTGGGCGGGCTCAAAACGGCGGTTAACTTTATTCATAATTCGCAGGCCTGCAAAAAAATGCTGGCGTTATTGCAAAAAGAGCGCCCGGATATCGTTCATTTTCATAATATCTACCACCAGTTAACGCCAGCGATAATTAAAGTTGCGCGCAATTTTGGCTGCAAAACGGTACTGACTGCGCATGACTATAAGATTGTATGTCCTGCATATTCCATGCTGCGCGACGGCAAAGTGTGTGATGCCTGTATCACCGGCACGGTTTTTAATGCCTTCAGGTATCGTTGTCAGGAAGGTTCCGCTTCAAAAAGCTTATTGCTCTCTCTGGAGGCAACCTGGCAATACATTGCGCAAAATTACCAGACGCTGGATGTGATTGTTTCGCCGAGCGTTTTTTTACGCGGCGTGTTGTTGCGTACGCTGCCGAATTCCCGCATTGATGTGATCGTTAATGGGGTCGATGACAGCCGTCCTCTGGATGAGACAAGCGATGAAGGCTATATGTTGTTCTTTGGTCGCCTGAGCCGTGAAAAAGGGGTGGCAACGCTGCTGGCGGCGCATAAGAAAATGCAGAACAAAGCACCGTTAAAAATTGTGGGCCACGGTCCGCTACATGACGAGTTAGTCGCCCAATACCCGGATGTCGAGTTTTTAGGTTATGTGCAGCAAGGGGAGGCCCTCGATAAGCTTATTAAGCATGCGCGGGCGGTGATCCTTCCTTCTGAATGTTATGAAAACTGTTCCATGGCGATATTAGAAGCGATGGCTTTAGGTAAGCCGGTGATTGGATCGCGCATTGGCGGGATCCCGGAACAAATTCGTGACGGTATCGAAGGGATTTTATTCGAGCCGGGCAATGCGCAAGCGTTGGCGAATGCGATGGATACGCTGGCTGAAGCACCAGAGAAAGCGCGGGTTATGGGGTTACATGGTCGTGCGCGGTTAAGTGAAAAATATGCGCTAAGTAAACATATGGATACCTTACTGGCGCTGTATAAAGAACTGCTGAGCAGGCCATAGTATGAAAAAAATAACGGTTTTTGGCACACGAGGTATTCCGGATGTGTTGGGCGGCGTGGAGACGCACTGCCAGAATCTTTATCCTGCTATTAAGCAGCAGCTCGATGTTGATATTTGTGTTATCGCTCGCTCACCGTATGTGAATTACAAACGGTCAACGTATAAGAAAGTCGAAACCTATGCGCTGTGGGCGCCCAAAAAACGTTCGCTGGAAGCGATTGTTCATTCCGTTTTAGCGGCATTGAGGACAGTTTTCGACCATTCGGATATTGTGCATGTGCATGCTATCGGACCAGGCCTTGTGATCCCATTATTACGTGTTTTAGGCAAAAAGGTCGTTTTTACCCACCATGGCCCTGACTACGATCGTCAGAAATGGGGTTTCATTGCCAAAAAAATACTGTTGCTGGGTGAACGCTGGGCGGTGAGATACGCCAACGAGGTGATTGTGATTTCTGAGGTGATTAATCAACTGATCCAGAAAAAACATGGTCGCTATGACGCGCATTTAATTCACAACGGTGTGAACGATCCGCGGTTATTATCTGAGCTGACTATCGAAAATACGCTCTCCCGCTTTAGGCTACAGCCGAAAAATTATCTTGTGGTGGTTGGACGATTTGTCGAAGAAAAAGGGATGCATGACGCCATCGCCGCTTATCAACAAAGCGGTTTGACCATGCCGCTGGTGTTAATTGGCGATGCGGATCATCCGACTGAATACAGCATTCGCCTCAAAAAGCAGGCCGCCGACACGCCAGGCGTCGTGATGACCGGATTTTTACGCGGTGATGAGCTGCAGGCGGTATTTTCACAGGCGAAACTGTTTGTGATGCCTTCATATCACGAAGGTCTGCCTATTGCGTTGCTGGAAGCGATGTCCTTTTCTCTTCCCGCCGTGGTCAGTGATATTCCGGCGAACCTGGAAGTTCAGCTACCTGCCGAAGCCTATTTTAAGGTCGGGGATGTGAACAGTCTGGCCGAGAAATTAACCCAGTGGGTGACAGCCAATCGCGTGGACTATCGTGTATATTTGCAAAACTATAATTGGTATGAAATCGCCAAAAAGACAGTCAACGTCTATCACTCAATTGATAAAGATATAGGTTAATTTTGACCAGTCCTCAAAATCGTCCTCCCGTCATCGAGCGATTCTACGCTCACCTTGATGAGCAAATAGCGGCGGGGTTGACCCCGGAACAAAAAGCAGGGGTAGAAAACGCGATCCTGGCCTCGACATTGGCGTCACGGCATCAAATTGATATTCGCCGGAGTTTTCCTTTTTTCAGTAAACGTTTTTATCTGGTTTTTTTGTTTGGCAGAGATTTACGCCGCCAGCATCGCCAGGAATCGACTTTATCGCGGATCTTGCTCACTTTTTTGCTGTTGATCGCCGTGCTGTTCGTCACCTGCTGCGTATTGCTGACGTTGTATATGATCAAATCAGCGTTAGGTATTGATGTATTCCAAAATTTTCACGTCGGTATTTGGGACTGGTGGTTAAATCTGAAAAACCACTAGCGTGATTAAACCAGTGGGGGGCGTTACTGCGATGAAGAGTAAATGGGTTTCTGCGCTATTGGGTATGTTCCTCCCGCTGTCGGTCATGGCCGCATTAACGACCGTAACTCCCAAAGCATTGACGGGGCCGTTAACTAATCCGGGGATTGGCGTTGCCAGTTTTCATCAGGGATACGGTGAAACGCTGAGTCTGGCGGATTATCCCAATACCGGGTTTGAATATGAGCGATTTTACTGGCGAGATCTGGAACCTGTTGAGGGCCAGTACAATTTTGCGCTGGTGGATGATGCCTTTAAATACGCTGCGGCGCAGCGTCCTGCGATGAATGTCGGGCTACGATTTATGGCGCTTGCCGACCCGGCGGACGGTACTAAAATTCCCGACTGGCTGATTAAAAAAGGCGTAAAAGGGACCTGGACGTCTGATAATAAGACGTTTGTGCCGGATTTAGATGACCCTCTGTTTATCGAATACAGCCAGCGACTGCTCAACGCATTGGGTCAGCGCTACGATGGTAATGAGAATCTCGCTTTTGTTGATATCGGCATGGTGGGTTCGTGGGGAGAGTGGCATAACAGCAACTTCCCCGACCTGCAGCCACTCATGCAGCGATACACCACCGGACAGTTGGATCGCTACGTTGCGATGCACTTTTCTGCCTTTCCCAAAACGCCCAAAATTATGCTGATAAGCGGTGGGCAAAGCCTGGCAAATGCGGTGGCGCGTGGGGCCGGGTGGCGAGCGGACTGTTGGGGCGACCTGCGCGTGTTTTCAGACTCGTGGAATCATATGCAAGATGACTATCCTCAGCGATTACTGGCAGCGCAGCAAAGTTATGCAGGGTTTAACGATGCCTGGAAACGCGCGCCGGTGAGTCTGGAAATCTGTTCGTATATGCAGGACTGGAAGAATTCTTTTCATTATACGCGCGCCGAAGTGCAGGGGATTTTTGACTGGGCGCTCAAGCAGCATGCCAGTACCATCAACCTGAAATCGAGAGCGATACCCAGCGATTATCGACCGATTGTCGACGATGCGCTGACCAAACTGGGCTACCGATTTCGCTTAGCGTCCCTGAGCCATGAGTCAGTGTGGAACAGTGGACAAACTCTGACGTTGAACAGTACCTGGTATAACGATGGAGTGGCACCGATCTATCTGTCCTATACGCTGGCATTTCGTGTAGTAGACAGTGCTAATAAGGTGGTGGCGCAGGGCAATGCGGCGGATGATATACGACATTGGCTCCCTGGAATTCATCAGGTTAGTTATGCGCTGCCTATGCCGGAGCAGTTGGCGAAAGGGCAATATGCGATTGAGGTTGCGATGCTGGATAAATCCGGCGCCGCGAGAATCAACCTGGCCAATGAAGGGAAGCAGAGCAACGGCTGGTATCATGTATCAACAATAACGTCACGCTAGCCTGGTAAAGCCACGAACCTGGCGACCAGGCTCGTGGCTGAGAACATCACAGGTTATAACCATTCGGGTTATTTTTTTGCCAGTTCCACGTGTCGCGCATCATTTCATCAAGGCTATAGATAGCCTGCCAGCCTAACTCTTTTCGCGCCAGAGAAGGGTCTGACCAACACTCGGCAATGTCTCCGGGTCTTCTGGCGACAAACTGATAATTAATTTTTGTCTGCGCCGCTTTTTCAAACGCCTCAATGAGGTCTAGTACGGAATACCCGACTCCGGTACCAAGATTAATCACCTTGTAAGCGGCGCCTTTGTTCTGGGAATCCAACGCGGCTAAGTGGCCGGTCGCCAGATCCATGACGTGTATATAATCACGAACGCCAGTACCGTCGGAGGTTGGGTAGTCATTACCGTATACCGACACGGTCTCAAGTTTACCAATCGCGACCTGGGAGATATACGGGACCAGATTATTGGGAATACCGTTAGGATCTTCGCCAATTCGACCCGATGGATGGGCACCGGCCGGGTTAAAATAGCGCAGGCAGGTGATGCGAAAATCGGGCTGTGCGCGTGAAAAATCGGCCAGAATCTGTTCGACCATTAATTTAGACGTGCCGTACGGATTGGTCGTACCGCCTGTGCGCGACTGCTCGCTTAGCGGCACGCTTTCCGGATTACCGTATACCGTGGCCGATGAGCTAAAAATAAAACGATTCACGCCTGCGGCCCGCATCTCATCAAGTAATACCAGCGTACCCGTGACGTTGTTTTCATAGTAGGCGAGGGGTTCTTTTATCGACTCCGAAACCGATTTGAGTCCCGCAAAATGAATGACATCAGTGATGTTATGGCGGGTGAAAATGTTCTTTAACGCCTGCCGATCCAGAATATCGGCGATATAGACAGTCGGTTTCCTTCCGGCGAGTTCCGCGACTCTGTCCAGCGAGACTTGACAAGAGTTCGACAGATTATCAATGACAACGACATCATCGCCTCTTTCCAGTAGTGTTAAAACAGTATGTGAACCAATATAACCTGCGCCACCAGTGACAAGAATTGCCATACAGACTCCAGATGAATGCCAGAAACCCGAACGATTTTCTACCAACGTCACCCGAAAATCCAGTGAATCAGTTATATCGATGGGAGAGATATACATTTCTGTATTTTATCATGAATTTATATGATAATTTTTTAAAAATCGCCAACAAACTGAACTTGTTTATTTTTGAGTCATAAACAATATAGTTATTTGAGAAGTTTAGTGTATGGACACCATCACTGTGGTTGATCGAGGAATTGATTTTCTCGATCAGGCTTTCATCGAAAACAGTATCATTTAATGTGACTAATTCTTTGATGTAGATGGATTTTCCGTAGGTTTCTGGTGTGCACTCCTGGGTGAGGAAGTACATTTTGTTATCGACAAGGTAAGGCGCGCCGGCTCCCCGGTGGTGGTGGTTGCTCACCTTCAGTGAGGGGGCAATCCGCTGCCACTCCCCAAAGATATTCTCAGCAGAGTGAATAATGATTTCATTATCCATTGTGGTGGATAAAAGATAGCAGGTTTCATTAATTGTGAGAAACACATTATCTGTTACTTCAGTATCCGATATTAAGACTTTGATTTTCTTCCAGCGTACCGGGAATTCTACCGACTGAAACAGTATGACTTCTTTTCTTTCTGAAGACTCAGGGATCATGAATAGCTGATCGTTGATATGAATCAGGAAAGGGAATGACAAATGACACTTTAAGTCGTCAAAGCCCTCAAGTTTAACATCATCGATTTCAGTCAATTCACGATCCAGGACGCGGCATCTTAGCGTACCTTTCGAATTTCGAAAGCTAAAAGCTTCATAAAAAACATACAGTTTATCGGCCTTTTCAACAATAAAAGGGTCGGCCTGAAACGTATATTTCTTTGTTAACTGCTGGGCAGTAGTTTTACTCAGTATTTCCAGAGTGTTATCGGGGAATAAGTGTGAGCCATGATCCTTTAGAATCATGATGTCCCACGACTCATGATAGAAAAATGTTTTAATTATTTTTTTTATTTTCGTTTGCATTCGCGCCTGCTCCTTTAATTACCTGCATCTTAACAAAAATCTCATACGAACAGCTAATTTGCTGCTGCGTACATGATATCTGTCGTAATGTTGAATGAATGCGCGAAGACTAATGCAGAAACATCAAAGGCTATTTTTAAAAATTAGGTCCGGGTGTGTTTTTTGTCTATAGCACAAAAGTAGGAAATAATTATCCAGAGCATCCTTGCTCCAGTGGAGGGTTTACTCGAAATGCACCTGCGGATTGTCAGCAAGGGAAACGTAGGTTTTGCTGTTTTTATCCAGGGTACGAATTTCACCGCTTTCGATGTCATACACCCAGCCATGCAGACGCAGCGCATTATTTCGCAGCCCAACAGCAACGGAAGGGTGCGTTTTAATATTGTTCAACTGAGCGATAACGTTCTCTTCCACCATGGCGTTAACTTTATCGATGGGATTATCCCAGGTTTTCTTCTCGACCACGGCCTTAGCTGCATCGGCATAGTGCAGCCAGTGCGCCACTGCGGGCATTGGATCGAGGGGCTGGCTATCAGCAATGGCTTTCATCGCGCCACAATTGGAATGGCCACAGATGACAATATCCGTCACACCGAGTGCGACTACCGCATATTCGATGGTGGCGGAGACACCACCGGGTTCCGGTCCGAAAGAGGGGACGATATTGCCGGCGTTGCGGATAACGAACAACTGCCCGGGCTCTTGCTGAGTCACCAGTTCTGGCACCAGACGGCTATCGGAACAGGAGATGAAAAGCGCTTTTGGATTCTGGCTGGATGCCAGGCTGCGGAAGAGTTCCTTACGTTGAGGGAAAATCTCTTTTTGGAAGTTGAGGAAGCCCTCAATGATATGTTGCATAGCAGTGTCTCTTTTCTCTGTTTGAGCAGGTTATGATGAAGATCACACTTTCCAGTTTAACACCAGCCGACAGAAGCGAAAGAGTTTATAGCAGTTTTGCAACATTTTTGACTGATTTTTCTCCACCGTAGCGAGGGCGAAATGCGATACGCGTTCTGCCGTTCTGAGTTAACAGATGGCGGGGGTAAACTGCAAATGGGGATATTCGCAAGCCTACGCCTGGCAAAATGACATCGCTTTTTTTGCCAATAAATCGGAGTTATAGCGATAGCCAGTCATCATGGAATACCTTACATTTTTATATGTATCCACATCTTAAGGAATCATCATGTCCAGACTCCGTACTTTAGCAACGGCTTTAGTCGCCGTTGCCGCGATGACGATGTGCGCCACCCCTGTATTCGCTAACCCCGGTAACGGTAACGGCAATGGTAATAGTGGCAACCATGGTAATAGCGGAAACAAAGGTAATAGTGGTAACAGCCAGAAAGGAAACGCCGGCCAAAAAAATAATGCACATACGGAACAGCGTAAAAATTATGGCAAGCCGGATCACGTGGATAGCGACATCAGCTATAACGTGGCCAGGCAGTATGCTGTCAGATACGGTTTGACAGGGTATAAATCACTGCCGCCAGGCATTGCCAAAAATCTGGCGCGAGGAAAACCGCTTCCTCCGGGGATCGCTAAAAAAAGCGTTCCACCTTCTATGTTGAATCAACTGCCGTATTATCCTGGTTATGAATGGCAGGTCGTTGGCGACAATTTGGTGTTGATTGCACTGAGCACGGCGATTGTCACTGCCGTTATTAATGGCGTGTTTGATTGATTCGCCACGGAATTAATTTGCTCTGTTGTGCCTGCTGGACGCCCGCATTACGCGGGCTTTTTCGTTAAGTAAGGTCAGGTTCATAACCCGTACAGCTTTATTTTTCGATAAAGCGTGGCAATGCTGATCCCCAGTTCGGTCGCTGCCTGTTTTTTCCCCTCCACGCTTGCGCCAAATCGCTGGATGACATTTTCTATGGCCTCCCTTTCCGCTTGTTTTCCCTTATTAGCAAGCTGCTGAGGCTGGGCTGTCATCGACGTTTTTCTGTTGTCAGCTGCGGTGAGCAGGTAAGGAGGCAGATGGCTGGCGTTGATCCCTGCGGCTTCCCCGCGCATCACGAAAATATATTCGATAACGTTACGTAATTCACGAATGTTGCCAGGCCAGTGCCAGGCATAGAGGCGGTTGATGACGTCATCGGGAAGTTGTTGTGATGGTCGCTGATAACTGACCGAAAACTCATCGGCAAAATATTGTGCGAGGACCGCAATATCTGCCCGCCGTTCGCGCAACGAGGGAAGAACCAAAGGGACCACGTTCAGGCGATAGAAAAGATCTTCGCGAAACTGATTACTCTCCACCATCGCGTTAATGTTTTTGTTAGTCGCGGCAATAATTCGTACATCAATATTGATGGTGTTGTTAGACCCGACGCGGGTGATCGCTTTTTCCTGCAGAACCCTGAGCAGCTTAGCCTGCAGATGAAGCGGCATATCGCCGATCTCATCCAGAAACAGACTGCCGCCGTTGGCCAGTTCAAATTTTCCCACGCGGCCTTTGGGGTCGGCCCCGCTGAATGCGCCGCGCACATAACCAAACAGTTCGCTTTCCAACAACTGTTCGGGAATGGCAGCACAGTTGATTGTTACGAAGGGGGCGGCTTTACGGGGGCTGCTCTGGTGAATGGCAAATGCCACGACCTCTTTTCCTGAGCCACTTTCGCCGGTAATAAGCACACTGGCATAGCTGTTGGCGATTTTACCGATCGTGCTTCTGAGCTGTTCCATCAAGGGGGAGTGACCAATCAACCGCACCTGGGTGTCGGCCTCATAAGGCGATGGAAGAAGGGTACTCAGGTAGTCGTGCGCGTCACGAAAGATAATCATGGTTAAGCGATCGTTATCCAAAGACGAGAGCGAAATTTGCTTGCACAGCACGTGGTATTTCTGACCTTCGAGCGTCAGCCAGGCCTCCTCATCGCCATACAAACTGTCCCCGGTTGTTTCAATGGTCAACGGTAATCCCTGAACCTCGCGATTGAGAATGCGATCGGCTGAATGGTTGGCATGCCAGACAAGACCATCACCATCGATTGCCACGACGCCGCGGTCCATAGCATCGATCAGACGGCGAAATGCGCCCAACCTTTCTTGCGCGCGTAAACGTTCCAGACATTCAAAAACCTTACTGGAGATCATCACGGCTATTTGCTCAATGAAAGTAACAAATTTCTCAATCTGGCTCAGGAGGGTGTCGCGCTGCGCCTGGGTTGAGCAAATAATCCCGATCACCCCAATGACGCGATTGTTGAGAAAAATTGGTGCGTTCAAATCCAGCATTTCAGAACAATAGTGGTGTTTTTCACATAACTGACACAGTGGATGTTCGCCAGGATTTTTGATCAGCACCGTTTCCCGCACCTGCAAAACGTGGCGGTAGATGTAACCGTTTTTTGCCACGTTTTCATTGAGCATGTGCCGGTATTTACCGGTGCCAGCGATGCGCATTAAAGATTCATCAATGATCTCAACATCCGTTCCGGTGATGCCAGAAATAGCATCGGCATAATTGCATATATCATCCTGAATATTTCTGAGTACTGAAATCATGCTACTTCTCCGGCGCGTGTCGCATTTCTCATGGAAAATGATAAATAGGCGAACTAATCCAAGAATGACTTGCGAAAAATCAATCTACCGCTCTGTTTTAGTATGTTTTTTTTATTTTATCTTCCGCGATCACACTATTTATCAATTATGAGAATTTATCAAAATGAAACGATAAACTAACGCGATGATATTTTTGGCTGCAAATATTGCATTCTGTCTATTTAATTGAAATTTAAGTGTTTATTAATTTATTCATAAGATTTTACTCAATTAATAAAAAGCTGGTAAGCATTTTGCTCTATTGGCATTACCGATAGCGGAAATATCTCTGTATGACATCAATTGCAGGGAATGGATTACCAGCACAATGAGGTTTTATGATGCAGGAAAACTTATCATTTTTTATCAACCAGACACCGTTTACCGAACATCCGAACGCGCCGTTGGCTCCGTTTAGCCGCCAGGAGTTGGTCAAGGCGTTGAATTTTCATCGGTCTATTCCGGGATATTCCCCAACGCCGTTGTATACGCTGCCGGCACTTTCACAAAAACTGGGCGTAAAAAATATCTACCTCAAAGATGAGTCGCAGCGTTTTGGCCTGAAAGCTTTTAAAGCGCTGGGCGGTTCCTATGCGATGGCGTGCCATATCGCAGAATTAGTCGGTAAAGATATCAGCGAATTACCGTTTGATGTGATGACCAGCGAAGAGGTGCGCCGCGATCTGCAAACCGTTACGTTTGTTACCACCACCGATGGCAATCACGGTCGCGGCGTTGCCTGGATGGCGCGACAGTTGAAGCAAAATGCCGTGGTTTACATGCCAAAAGGTTCTTCACAGCAACGTCTGACGTCGATCCGTAACGAAGGCGCTACCGCCGAAATCGTCGATATGAACTATGACGATGCGGTTCGCATGACCGCGGAACAGGCGGAAAAGCATGGCTGGATAGTGGTGCAGGATACCGCCTGGGAAGGGTATGAAAAGATCCCGCAGTGGATTATGCAGGGTTACGGCACGCTGATGCTGGAGGCGATCGACCAGCTGCATCAGGTTGCGCCGACGCACATTTTTGTTCAGGCAGGCGTTGGCTCGTTTGCCGGCATGGTTCAGGGAATGGTGACGGCGGCATGGGGAGAAAATCGCCCGAAAGTGATCGTCGCCGAGGCGTTAATTGCCGATTGTCTCTACCGCTCCGCCCGCTCGAAAGAGGGTGATGCCATAGCGGTGGGCGGAGATTTGCAAACCGTGATGGCTGGTCTCGCCTGCGGTGAGGCAAATAGCATTGGCTGGAAGCTGTTGCGTGATTATGCCACCGCATTTGCCTCCTGCCCGGATGAGGTTGCGGCGCTTGGCATGCGCATGTTGGGTAATCCGCTGGCAGGCGATCCGCAGATCGTTTCTGGTGAGTCCGGGGCGGTGACGACCGGCCTGCTGTCACTGCTGATGTCCTCGCCTGAACTGGCGCAAACGCGTACGCAACTGGGACTGGATGAGCATTCCCGCGTGTTGTTGATAAGTACTGAGGGTGACACTGACCCACAACAGTATCTGGATATTGTCTGGGGCGGTCAGTACCCGGGCATCAACAAATAATTTCCTGATTGAGAATAAGAACGGAGAAAACCATGTTATCTGCAAACCGTATTGAAGAAGTGATTAAAAACTGTCAGGCGCTAATCCAACAAAAAAGTTATTCCGGTCAGGAAGGGGAAGTGGTTAATGCCATAAAAACAATGATGCAGCATTACCAGTTCGATGACATCCATGTTGATAAGTACGGCAACATTGTTGGCGGTATCGTGGGTAATCAGCCAGGGAAAACGCTGGTCCTCGATGGACATATTGATACTGTACCGGTGAACGAAGAGAAGTGGACCCGCAACCCGTACGGCGGTGATATCGAAGATGGCAAGATTTATGGTCGCGGTACGACCGATATGAAAGGCGCCGTGGCGGCAATGATCTCTGCCGTGGGTTTTTTCGGCCAGGACAACCAGCGTAATTTCGCCGGGAAAATCTACGTTGCCTGTATCGTGCATGAAGAGTGCTTTGAAGGCATTGCCGCTCGTCTGGTCAGCGAGCGCTATAAGCCAGACTACGTAATCATCGGTGAAGCTTCCGAGCTAAACCTGAAAATTGGCCAGCGTGGCCGTGCTGAAATTGTGGTTGAAACGTTTGGTAAACCTGCGCACTCCGCCAACCCGCAGGCAGGGATTAACGCGGTGTATAAAATGGCGCAATTGATCGACAAAATTCGCACCATTACCCCGCCAACGCACCCCGTACTCGGGCCTGGCATTCTCGAACTGACCGACATTAAATCTTCGCCGTACCCGGGTGCCTCGGTCGTGCCGGATTACTGCCGCGCAACCTACGATCGCCGTTTGCTGGTGGGCGAAACCAAAGAAAGCGTCATTGCCCCGCTGGAAAATGTCCTGGCAGAATTCATCACGCAGGATCCGCAGTTTAAGGCCCGTGTCTCCTACGCTGTGGGCCAGGAGTCTTGTTATACCGGTGCCACCATTGAGGGGGAGCGCTTCTTCCCGGGCTGGGTGTATGACGAGTCGGACGAATTCGTGCAAGCCGCTCTGGCTGGCGTCCGCGAGGCGGGGTTTAATCCGACCATCACGCAATACTCATTTTGCACCAATGGTAGTCACTATGCGGGCGAAGCGGGAATTAAAACTATCGGCTTCGGACCTTCGCGTGAAAATCTGGCGCACACCATTGATGAGTATATCGAGATCGATCAGTTAACCGGTTCGGCCAGCGGCTATTACAGCATCATCCAGACACTCTATCGCCAATAAAAGAACGATAAAAATCCTCTTACCTTACAGGCGGTGCCGCGCAGCGCCGCCGCAATGGAGAATAACGATGAAAACCATTTTCAAAAACGGAAATGTGATCGATGGGACGGGCAGTGAAGGCAGAATTGCCGATGTGGTCGTTGATGACGGACGTATTGTCGCAATCGGTCAAATAGAAGCTGGCGTCAATGAACAGGTTATTGATGCCACGGGAAAAATTATTTGTCCTGGCTTTATTGATACCCATACGCACTCTGACCTGTCGGCGATTATTAATCCCGCGCTGTCGGCAAAAATTCGCCAGGGAATTACCACTGAATTGCTGGGGCAGGATGGCGTCGCGTTAGCACCGTTGCCGGAAGAATATATTCCGGCGTGGCGTAAAAATATTGCCGGACTGGACGGTGATACCGACAAAATAGACTGGAAATATAAAAATACGGACGGTTATCTCAATCTGTTGGCATCACGACATCCGGCGACAAACCTTGCCTATTTAGTTCCGCATGGCAACGTGCGCATGGAGGCGATGGGGCTGGATGGGCGGCCTTCGACCCGTGAAGATGTGGCGAAGATGTGCGAAGTTCTTGAGCGGGAATTAAAAGCGGGCGCGTTTGGTCTTTCCACCGGGCTTATCTATATGCCTTGTGCCTTTGGCGATACTGCCGAAATGATTGAACTGTGCAAGGTCACGGCGAAATATAACGGGATCTTTGTGGTACATCAGCGCAGTGAAGCTGACGATATTATCAACTCAACGCAGGAGCTGATTGATATCGCCAAAGCCACAGGCGTCTGGCTACATATTTCACATATGAAGGTTTGCGGAAAGAAAAACTGGGGGCTGATCGACCAGATGCTGGGGATGCTGGAGCAGGCGCAGGAAGAGGGGATCCGCATCTCTTTCGACCAGTATCCCTATGTGGCGGGCAGCACGATGCTCGGCGTGATCCTGCCGCCATGGGTCCACTCCGGTGGAACAGACAAATTACTGGAACGCCTGGCCTCAACTGAACTGCGCGCCAAAATGATCGAGGATATTCAGCAGGGCATCCCTGGCTGGGATAACTTTATCGATTTTGCCGGTCTGGACCAGATTTTTGTTACCAGCGTGAAAACGGCCAAAAATCAGGATGCCGTTGGTCTGAACCTCGTCCAGTTGGGTGAATTGCGCGGGAAAGACCCCTACAACGCCACCTTCGACCTGCTTTATGAAGAAGAAAACGCTGTCGGAATGGTCGACTTCTACGGCACTGAAGAGCATGTGATTAAGTTTCTCTGTCGGCCAGAGCAAAACGTTTGTACCGACGGTTTAATGGGGGCCGGAAAACCGCACCCTCGCGTGTTCGGCGCATTCCCACGTGTGCTCGGTAAATACGTACGTGAAGAGGGATGTCTGAGCTGGGAAGCGGCAATTCGCAAAATGACGGGTAAACCTGCTGAGGTGCTGGGCCTGCAGGATCGCGGGCTGCTGAAGGTGGGTTACGCGGCGGATATTGTGATGTTCGATCCGAACACTATCGCTGATAGGGGCACGTTTGTTGAACCTAATCAGTATCCGCAAGGGATTGAAATTGTCATGGTTAATGGGCGCATTGCCTTAATTAATGGCACGGAAAGTTATGCCTGTAGCGGTACGGTTATAAGAAAACAATATTAATAAATAACGCTAAACACGCATTGATCTATCGCGACTATTTATGGCCGCGGTAGATCGCTACACCCTAAGGACATCACAATGAACCTACAAACATCTTTACCTTCAGGTAAACCAAAGACCTGGAAAGCAAGATATACCGTCCTGACATTAATCTGGCTGGCGTGGCTCCTCTCTTTTCTCGACAGAATGGTCATGAGCGTTTCGCTCCCTTATATCGGCAAAGATTTAAATCTGGATACCACCCAACAAGGTTTAATTATTAGCGCCTTTTTTATTGGTTATGCCGCGTTTCAAATTCCCGGTGGTTTACTGGCGGATAAGTTTGGCTCGCGTAAAATCATGGCCATTGGTATTGCCTGGTGGTCTGTTTTCACCAGCTTAACCGGCGCTGTGCTGACGCTACCGCTAATGCTGGCAGTGCGCTTCTTCTTTGGTATCGGCGAAGGGTGCTTCCCGTCGGCCTCCTGGAAGATGATTTCGACCTATTTCCCGTCGAAAGAGCGCGGGCGCGCGACGGCGATTCAATCAACGGTGAACACCTTAGGCCCGGCGCTGGCGGTTGTGGTCGCAGCCAGCATTATTGGGGCTTTTGGCTGGCATATGGTTTTTATCGTGCTGGGTATTCCTGGACTGTTTATTGCCGCAGGGATCTACTTATTTACGCGTGACAACCCGAAAGATCACCCCGCCATTACGCAGCAGGATCTGGCGGA
Organism: Citrobacter sp. C5_2; assembly: GCF_014596845.2. Classification (NCBI taxonomy): domain Bacteria; kingdom Pseudomonadati; phylum Pseudomonadota; class Gammaproteobacteria; order Enterobacterales; family Enterobacteriaceae; genus Citrobacter; species Citrobacter sp. C5_2. The sequence continues at coordinate 1,208,676 of NZ_CP115032.1, forward strand.
ACTGGCCGTTGACGATCAGGGGGGGCTGCAAAATACCAGCGCTATCGCGTTTAAAGACGTACTCAAAATGCCGGTGCTCTGGCAAATGGCAAGTATCTGGTTTTTGTTTGATATCACCTTCTGGGGATTTTCAACCTGGTTGCCCAGTTATCTGATCACCGTACGTGAATTTTCTCTGGCCAAGACCGGCGTAATGGCGGCAATTCCCTTCCTGTTTGGCGCAGGAGGCACATTGTTAGGCGGATACTGTTCAGATAAATTCAAACCGATGCGTAAAATGTTGTACGTCGTCACCTCAGTCATTGCCGCAGGCTTCCTGTACCTGACCTTCAGCGTAAGCAGCGCAGATATGGCGGTGGTTTATCAGTGTATTTCAGCCCTGTTCATGTTCTTCGCTATGGCGACGTTCTGGGGAATTTTGATGGATACCATCCCCAGCAACATTATGGGACGGGCGTCGGGGATCGTTAACTTTGGCGGCCAGATGGCGGGCGTTGTTTCTGCACCTATCATCGGCTGGCTGATCCAAAGCAGCGCAGGAAGCTATAACAGCGCCTTTATCTTTATGATTGCCGCACTGTTATGTTCTGCCGTCGTTACGCTGACCGTGAAAAACTCGCGCGCGGTTGGAGCATTACCCAGTCAGGCTTGATTAATGTCTGTCTCCTGTGGCTCTGCTGTTTCAGAGCCACAGGGATTGACGGGCATCAACGTTTAATCACTCGCAATAACTGAATTTCCCGCCAGATGTATAGTTACCACTGCAATTCTATTCCTCTCCTTATTAAGAATTAAGCATAATAAATGAAAGACCAGTCCTACATGTGTAGGAATATTCCCTCTATAATGTGTTAATGATTTGATCTACAGAAAGGTTCAAGGTTTAATTCTTGTAAATCTAAATGTTATTTTTATGATTTATTCATCTTGATTATGAAAAAATCATAAAATATACACGTGACTATGTTAGAATTTGCGTCCTGGGTCTGGCACTTATAAATCAGTAATATTGAAGACTCACCTGCACTATAGCCATCGCCTCTCTTTATTTATCGGGATTCTTATACGCAATGAACGCGATAATCGTTGATGATCACCCTTTGGCCCGCATTGCCATTCGCAACTTACTCGATACTAATGGTATCACTGTGACCACTGAACTCGACAGTGGCGAGCAAGTCGTACAGGTCGTTGAAAAAAACAAACCTGAACTGCTAATTATTGATGTGGATATTCCTGGTATCAGTGGCATCGAGGTGCTGGAACAATTACGCAAGCGGCACTATGCTGGTGTGATCATTATCATTTCAGCAAAAAATGAATATTTTTATGGTAAACGTAGTGCTGAATACGGTGCTAACGGATTTGTGAGTAAAAAAGAAGGCATGAATAATATTCTTGCCGCCATCGAAGCCGCCAAAAATGGTTATAGTTATTTCCCTTTCTCCCTTGAACACTTTACTGGTTCATCGGCCAGCGAACAGGATAAACTTGATACGTTATCAACACAGGAAATGAGAGTGTTGCGTTATATCCTTAATGGTATGGATTACAGTACGATTGCCAGTAAAATGAATATCAGTAATAAAACGGTCAGTACTTATAAAAGTCGTTTAATGGAAAAATTAGATTGTTCTTCATTAATGGAAATTTATGATTACGCGCAAAGAAATAAAATAGGGTAGAGTAATGCTGGAACGCTTATTTATTTTTTTGATGGTCATATTTACCATCGGATTATCTACGGATGTGAGTTCAGCGCGCCAGGTTGAACTAAAAAGTAACTATAATACTGCGGTGCAAAATATCAGCTTAAACAGGGAAGAAACAAACTGGTTGGCGCATAAAAAAACATTAGTGGTTGGCACCTGGTTACCGGAAGTCTCACCTATTGTCTATCAAAACAGCGGGGAAAATTATCGGGGCGTTAACGCGGACTACCTTGCGCTAATGCAAAAAAGTCTCAATGTAAAAATTGTTATAAAGCAATATGATAACGAGCAGCAGGCGCTTGCCGCACTCGCCAGTAATGATGTTGATACGTTGATAACCCAGCTTTCCCGGCGGCAGGATGTCGGCGGGCATTTACTGCGCACATCGGCATTACTCACAACGTGGCCGACGCTTGTGACGTCATTAAAAAACACGATGCTACCGCTGATGACGAACCATAAGGTCAGCGTCGCCTGTGTGCGGGATTGCCCTTTTCTTAACGTTATCCAGGACGCTTTTCCTGATGCTAAAGTCTCATTTTATGACGACGAGTATCAGGCAATGGCGTCGGTGGTGAACGATGATAACCAATATTATATTGGTAACAATATTACCACTAGTCATTGTATCTCGCGGTATTTCTCGCAATCCCTGGTTATTACGCATTATTTTGATAAGCAAGAACAATATAATTATTTTGTGGTTAATGAAAATCAACCGCTATTAAGAAATATTCTTGATGGTTTTATTACGTCAATAAGTAATGAAATCCATATGCAGGTGATGCAGAACTGGTTAAATCGCGGTAATCTTGCTTATCTGAATGCGCCCATTCCTTTCAGTCATCAGGAAAAAGAATGGCTGAAGAATAAACATACTATCCGCATTTTGATCAACCCGGATTATCCACCCTATACGCTGGTAGATAGCAGCGGCGAGTTACGTGGTATTCTTGGCGATTTGCTGAATATTATTCATCTGCAAACGGGTCTTAATTTTGAACCTGTTTTGGCCACGTCCAGAAGTGAACAGACCAAACTCATCAGTGGTGGGCAGTGGGATATGTATCCGACGATCGCCCCGAATAACCAAAACCAGGATGATTCGGCATTGAGCGATCCGCTGATGAATGTTGCATTCGTGGTTATCACATCGCGCCAGGAAACAGCCGACTCGCTGCTGGGAAAACCGATACGTATTGCTCTGCCTGCCGGACATATTCTGGAACGTGGCCTCAAACAACAGTATCCGCAGGTGACCTGGGTGAATGCGGATACCGGTAGCGCTGCAATGGCTATGGTCAAGGAGGGCGACGTTGATGCGGCAATCGCGACCGAATTGTCGGCAAAGTTCATTACCGATCATTACTACCAGAATAATATGCACTTCTTCCGGCTGCCTGATATGCCAGGCGCAGCGGTGAGTTTTGCTATTTCTTCTCATGAGCCGATGCTGAAGTCTGTCATTGATAAGGCCCTGCAAGCCATACCTCCGCGTGAAATTTTACAGATGACGGAGAAGTGGTCGAAGATTTCCAATACCCAGGTTGATATCTGGAGCCGATATAGCAAACAGTTCTATCAACTGGGGTTATTTGCGCTGGTACTTATTGCTATTAGCCTGATCTGGGGGATATCACTCTCCCGTGAAGTCCGTAAAAGAAAGCAATCGCAGCGGTTACTGGAAGAACAGTTGCATCTGAAAGAGGTTTTATCTCAAGAGCTGGAGACCGAAAAGAATAAAGCGATTGCCGCCACAAAAGCCAAAAGCCGTTTTCTGGCGAGCATGAGTCATGAGTTACGTACCCCGGTAAGCTCGATTGTTGGTTTTGTGGAATTACTCTCAAGCTCTGAGCTCAGTCCGGCACAACGCAAAGAGGCCATTGCATTGACTGGGGCGACGGCTCAATCATTGCTGGGACTGATTGGTAAGATTCTGGACGTTGATAAGATTGAATCCGGAAAATATGAGGTTGTTCCCCAGTGGACCGATCTCTCGCAGCTTATTGAATTGCAGTGCCACTCTTTCGATGCCCTGGCCAGGCAGAAAGGTATATCGCTTGCCTGCGTCAGCCAGTTGCCAGTAAATGAGCGGGTATTTGTCGATCAGCAGGCTTTGCGGCAAATTCTCACCAATCTGCTGGGAAATGCGCTGAAGTTTACGGCGCAGGGCAGTATTCATGTTACGGCCCGACTGACTCCGGACACAGATAATCACGGCACCCTGACAATCGCCATCAGTGATACCGGTTGTGGCATTAGCGAAGAAGAGCAGGCTGGACTGTTCCATCGTTATGCTCAGGGGCGTTGCGGACGTCAACAAACGGGGTCTGGTCTGGGGTTATTTATTTGCAAAGAACTGGTAACGCTGATGGGCGGTACGCTGGAACTGAGGAGTATTCCGGCTCAGGGAACCACGTTCACGATTACGCTGCCGGTTGAAACTGCCCGACAGTCGATAGTAGCGGATGGGGATACCCCTGGCGCTGTGCTACCGCTACCGTGTCTGTCGATTCTGATCGCAGACGATAACCCAACTAATCGCCTGCTGCTTAAACGCCAGTTGAATACCATTGGCTACAGCGTGGATGAGGCTTGTGATGGTGAGGAAGCCGAAGCCAAAATGGCCAAAAAATCATACGACCTGTTGATAACCGACGTGAATATGCCGAAGAAAGACGGGTTTGATCTCGCAGCTTCACTACGTCGTCAACAACCTCATTTGCAAATATGGGGGCTGACAGCCAGTGCGCTCCCGCAGTCACGCGATCGATGTCTGCAAAACGGTATGAATTTGTGTCTGTTTAAGCCGGTGTCAATCCAGACGCTGACGCATGAACTGAGCAAAATCGACACGGGCTATGCGTCACCTTGTGCAATCCGGCATTTAAAATTCAATGTACTGACTGAAAATACTGGTGGCGATCGCGCATTAATGAACGAGATACTCGAAACATTCCGCGAAGCAACGCTGAGTGATTTACAAGCGGCTGAGAAAGCCGTTGCGCAAGATGAGCCGCAGCTGTTTTTACGGGCGCTTCATCGGTTGCATGGTTCGGCGCAAATTCTGGGTATCACCGCGCTTCAGACGCTGTGCGAACCTTTTGAGTCTATGCGACATGACGATCTTCCGCTGGCTGTACGGCAGCAGGCATTACAGAAAATTGTTGCTGTCATGCGAGAAATTGAAATTGAGATCGACAGTCTGATGAGCCATTAATCCCCCCGGATCGGGTAGCCGTAGCTGCCCGATCCGGAGAGAAATGTCTTGATTCATCACTCGTTAGTACAGAGTATTACTGGCCTGCACCCACCATTTCGCTATCAATAACAATACCTTCTTCAGCACCTTTTAGCACAAGGTTAGCCTCATAAAATTTACCCGTGGACAGCAGTTTTTGGGCGCTGGCAACGGCTTTACGCGTCTGATTCAAAGGCATCAGGTATTGGGTCTGAAGCACGCTGATCCCTGCCAGTTGCAAGGTATCCACTGCACCTTTCCAGTCACCTTTGGCCATTTTGCCGTTCGCGGTTTTGATAGCAGATTCTTTTTCCGGCGTAGTAATATAATCTTCTGATAATGCGATCGTAGCGTTAATAATTACGTACTGATCGTCAATCATCTTCGCCTTAGGCGCTGCTTTGACAAATTTCGCCCAGTCGCTGCTGTCGCCTGCCAGCAGGGAAGCGGCGTCATTGGTTAATTTTTTTGCGCTGTCAGGCTGTCCGTGAAACAGAGCCAGACGAGCCAGTTGAATATCGCGCATCGCATTGGCGCCTTGTACGGCGACCTGCATAATATCGGCTGCTTCTTTTTGTACATTGGCTGTGGCTGTTTGTGCCGCAGTGGGAGTAGTGGCAGATGCCATTACCGGAGCTGAACCCATCATAGTTGCAAGCAGACCTGCAAGAATAATCTTTTTCATTACGTTCTCCTGAATAAAGTTGGTATTGTTCACCAAACGCAATAATCATATTAAATAAGTTTAAAGAGAGGAATCAGAGCCAGGATAGAATAATGAGCGCTTAATCTTACAGGTGTCAGACGTCTGACATGTGTAGGATTAAACGGATAACGACATTCCTTTTTTCTTATATACGCATCCTTATCTGAAGTCTTATTATTTCATTGTAAGTGATATGTATTGTGTGAGTATTAACTCTTTTATTAGTAGGTTACATTACGTTTACATGTAACGGAGGATGTATGTTCATTTTTAATCAGCAAGCCCTGAGAACGTTTAACGAAAAAACACTTTCTCATTATAAAAGACACGCAACAATTATGGCGGTGCTGTTGTTGGTATGTGGTATTTGCTGCTTAATCTATCCTATCGCTGCTGGCGTTTATTTAAGCTATGCGACAGGTTTTATGTTCCTGGTGTGCGGTTTTTATTCTATTTATAGCCTGTTTAGCGCCGGGAAGAAGCAGTTGAAAGCCAAATTTACCTATGCATTTTTTGCTATCGCATGGTTACTGCTGGGGTACTGTTTCCTTGTTAACCCGGTGATTGGCATGAATTCGTTGGCTATGGTTTTTTGCTGCTTGTTTATTCTTGGCGGTATTTTTCGTGTGGCTTCCGGAGTTCAAATGTTCCGCAGTCCGGGTTATGGCTGGAACATTTTTATCGGCATTTTAGATCTGCTTATTGCTGGCGTATGGCTGAATATGGATCCCGACAAGTCTTACGTGTTTACCTCGATTTTTATTGGGGTCGAGATGATCTTCAGTTCTTTGGCTTTTATCAGTCTGCGCAGGAATACGAACCTGGTAGCAACAGACAAACTTGCCAATAACCATTAATATTGCCTCTGGAGTGTATCGTGAATATTAAAATGATGGTTTCAGCTGTTGTTATTATGACCTCTGTTTTGGCACCGATGAGCTGTGCGTTTGCTACTCAGGCAACCGAAGCTGCGCCACAAGATATGACCTGTAAAGAGTTTGCTGATATGAGTCGGCAATACATGACGGCAATTGCCTTTGTGATCGTTAATAAAAATTCTGACTTTAAAGGCGATGATTATGTTCCGCTGCATGAGGTGGAAACTGTCGCTGTTCCGAAAATGATTAACATGTGTCATCAACACCCGGATACGAAATTAGGCGAACTGACCGTAAATCTGAAGGGGGCCGGTCTGCACTACTGATTAACCGTTTTGATAGCCTGGCTTTAGTTAGAATTGACAACCTCTGTCCCCACACCCACATTTCCCCTCACAATAAAATAACTCGCCCAGCTATCCACGAGGAAACTCGCTGGATAGCTGTGTCTGCTAACTACTCTAGATCTGATAAGCGAAGCGCCATTCCTGGGATCTTATTACCCGATCCCAGGGATAAGCACTTACAAGGGCAGGGAATCAATGTCGGGTTTTAAATCGCGCCAGCATGTTTTCGACAAGAACAAAGAAGACCGGAACAAAGTAGATCGCCAGCACGGTCGCGGCCAGCATTCCACCGATAACGCCCGTACCGACGGCGTTTTGCGCGCCAGAGCCAGCGCCGTCACTTATTGCCAGTGGGATAACCCCCAGAATGAAGGCCAATGACGTCATCAAAATAGGACGTAAACGCATTTGCGCAGCTTCCACCGCGGCTTCAAGCGGCGTTTTTCCTTCTTTTTGCATAATCTCGACGGCAAACTCGACGATCAGAATAGCGTTTTTAGCTGAAAGTCCCATGGTGGTGAGCAGGCCAACCTGAAAGTAAACATCATTGCTCAGGCCACGCAGATCGGTCGCCAGCAAAGCACCGACCACCCCAATTGGTACAACCAGCATTACGGAAAATGGTATTGACCAGCTTTCATACAGTGCCGCCAGCGCCAGAAATACGACGATCAGAGAAATGCCGTACAGCATTGGCGCCTGATGGGTGGACAGCGCCTCCTGATACGACAGTCCCGTCCAGGCATAACCGACGCCCGCGGGCAGTTTATTAATCAGTGATGCCATAAATTTCATCGCATCGCCGCTGCTTTTCCCTGCGACCGGTTGGCCGAGAATTTCCATTGCAGGCTGTCCGTTGTAGCGTTCAAGACGGGGAGAGCCGTAGGTCCATTCGGTTGATGAGTAGGCTGAAAGCGGCGTCATCGCGCCGGAGGCGTTACGTACGTACCAGTGGTTGATATTGTCCGGCAACATACGGAACGGCGTATCGGCCTGGACATACACTTTTTTAACGCGCCCCTGGTTAAGGAAATCATTGACGTAGCGGCTACCAAACGCCGTAGAGATGGTCTGGTTGATATCCGACAATGCCACACCCATCGCCTCTGCTTTTGTCGCGTTGACATGAATGCGAAACATCGGCGTATCTTCCAGCCCATTTGGGCGCACCCCGTTAACTTCATCGGGTGACTGGCTGGCCAAAGCCAGGAGCTGGTTGCGGGCCTGCATCATCTTTTCATGCCCAAGGTTACCGTTATCCAGCAACTCCATATCAAAACCTGAAGCGGTACCCAATTCGGCGACTGCGGGTAAATTGAACGGATAAACGACGGCATTATTAATGGTGCTTAATGCCATCATTGCCCGTCGAATGATGGCGGTAACCGAGTTTTCTTCGCCAACGCGTTCTGACCACGGTTTCAGGCTGATAAATGCCAGACCGTTATTTTGCCCCTGTCCGCTGAAGCCAAATCCGCCAACGGTAAAAACAGACGCAACATTTTTCTGTTCTTTTGTCAGATAGTAATCCGTTATTTCCCCAAGCACTTTGCTGGTATTTACCATCGTTGAACCGGAAGGTAATTGTGCCGTGGTCATGAAAACGCCCTGATCTTCTTCTGGCAAAAAGGAGGTGGGAGTACGGAGAAACAGCACCATCATGCCAGCGCCAATCACTAAATAGACTACCATATAGCGTCCGGTGCAACGTAATAACCTACGGGTGCTGTCAGTGTAGTGATGGGTGCATTTCTCCATGAAGTGATTGAAACGGGTAAACAGAAAATGGGTGTTTTCTTTTTCTCCCTCGTGGGATTTCAACAGCATAGCGCAGAGTGCGGGCGTCAGGCTCATCGCCACAAATACCGACAGCAGCATGGAGGAAATTAAGGTGATGGAAAACTGACGGAAAATTTCACCCGTTGCCCCGCTCATAAACGCCATTGGCATAAACACGGCGGATAAAACGACGGCAATACCAACCAGCGCTCTCTGGAGCTGCCCCATCGCTTTATGCGTCGCCGCTTTGGGTGACAAATGCTCTTCGGCAATAATACGTTCTACGTTCTCAACCACCACGATGGCATCATCAACTAGCAATCCTATTGCCAGCACCATGCCAAACATCGTGAGCGTATTGATCGAAAAACCGGCGACGTCGAGTATCGCAAAGGTTCCGAGAATAACAACCGGAACCGCGATAGTGGGGATAAGCGTCGCGCGGAAACTTTGCAAAAACAGGTACATGACGAGGAATACCAGGATGATTGCCTCGATCAATGTATGAAACACACCCTGAATTGAAATCTCGATAAAGGGGGTAGTGTCATAGGGATAAACGGTTTTCATGCTGGCCGGAAACCAGGCTGATAACCTGTTCAGCTCTTGTTTAACGGCCTGAGATGTTTCAAGGGCATTGGCGCCAGCGGCAAGTTTAATTGCAATCCCGGCGGCGGGTTTTCCGTTGTAACGTGCCACCGTGGCATAATTTTCCGCACCCAGCTCAATACGAGCGACATCCCGCAGCAGAACCTGGGAGCCATCCTGCTGAACCTTAAGGAAGATCTTGCCAAATTCATCGGTAGTTTGCAGGCGTGTCTGAACAATGATCGACGCATTTAACTGCTGGTCGGCTGATTGCGGCATTCCTCCCAACTGTCCGCCCGATATCTGGTTATTCTGTACTTTGATCTGGGTAATAACGTCCTGCGGCGTAAGGTTATATTTGTCGAGCTTTTGCGGATCCAGCCAGATACGCATGGCGTATTGCGAACCGAATAACTGTACGCTCCCGACCCCGGGGGTGCGGCTCAGTGGGTCTTTAATATTCGACGCCACATAGTCAGCAATATCATATTGGCTCAGACTGTTATTATCAGAGATAAAACCGGCGACCATTAAGATATTGCTGCTGGATTTATCAACGCTGATCCCTTGCTGCTGGACTTCCTGTGGCAAGGAAGGCATCGCCAGCTGTAGCTTATTCTGTACCTGAACCTGCGCTATATCAGGTGAGGTCCCCGTTTTAAAGGTCAGGATAATCGACGCATTACCGGCCGCATCGCTGGTGGATGACATATACATCAGGCCATCAAGCCCGTTCATATTCTGTTCAATCACCTGAGTCACCGAGTCTTCAACGGTCTTGGCGTCTGCACCGGGGTAGGCTGCGCTGATGGTAATGGTGGGGGGAGCAATTTGCGGATATTGCGCGATGGGCAAGTTCATTATCGCGATACCGCCGGTAAACATCATGATAATAGCGAGCACCCAGGCGAAAACCGGGCGCTCAATAAAAAAGTTAGCCATGAAGAAAGTGTCCTTAATACCTGAAATATTACTGTTCAGTTACCGTGTCAGGTGTGTTTGGTTTTGCAGCGAGGATTCTGGCTTTGATTCCCGGACGGATTCTTTGTAATCCGGACACAATGACCCGATCGCCGGGATGTAATCCTGTCGTCACCAACCATTGATTGCCTACAGCCTTCACCGCATTTATTTCGCGTAGTTGCACCACGTTTTCTTGATCGAGGATTAACGCAGTGGCCTTTCCCTGCGCGTTATGCGTAATCCCTTGCTGTGGGACCATTAAAACATTGTGTTGGTTGCCCTCATCCAGCAATGCAGTGACGTACATTCCGGGTAAAATTTCACCCTGCGGATTGGGGAATACGGCGCGTAAGGTCACGGAACCGGTAGTCTCATCGACGGCTGGATCGGAAAACTCAAGCGTGCCGGTATAACGATAGGGCTTGCCATTTTCCAGCATCAGTTCAACCGGAATTTTGCCCTTTTGCTGGGCAATCTTCCCACTGGCTTTTTCTTCTTTCAGGCGTAAGAAGTCTTGTACTGACTGCGTTAAATCAACATAAATCGGATCCAGTCTTTGCACGGTAACCAGCGCGTTTCCCTGATTCGCGGTGACCAGCGCGCCCACGGTTACGGAGGATTTACCGCTGATACCCTCAATCGGCGAGGTGACATTGGCGTAACGAAGGTTGATGGTGGCCTGCTCAAGATCCGCTTTGGCGACGGCGACATTGGCCTCTGCTTCATTAAGCTGTGAGCGCGTCGTGTCGTAGTCCTGGCGGCTGACGTAATTGGATTTTATTAATGCTGACTGCCGATTTAATGTCAGTCGCACATTATTGGCCGTCGCCTGCGCCTTTGCCAGTGCGCCTCTGGCTGCATCCAGCCTGGCCTGCAACGGGGCGGGATCAATTTGATACAGTGACTCTCCTTTGCTGACTTTGTCACCTTCAATAAAATTACGTTTAATGATGATCCCACCAACCTGAGGGCGGATTTCGGCGATCTCAAATGAAACCGCGCGGCCAGGAAGTTCGCTTTTAATATTCACGGAGGAAGGCGCTAAGGTCACAACGCCGACCTCGGGCTCCATGGAGGGGGTTTTTACTGCAGGTTTATTATCGCAGGCGGTAATAATGACGCTGCTAAAAAATAGTGGTATCAACAGTAAGCATTTTCTGTTCATAGTAATCCCTGAAGAATTCGTAAGCACAAATGTTTTTTTATGGCATGCAGGGTGGGGGAGTTATCGGTAAATAACAGAAGATGGTCAGGCATGAGAAGAGTAACGCCCATTTTCGCGCTAAAAGTTAGCGGTTAAAATTATATGTAACAGAAACAATGAATATTTAGCGAAGGATCGCATGGAGCACGATGACGCAATAAGCAAACCGCGGAGTGATTAGAAAGCGTGTTGGCAAACACTCGGCTCCGGAGTCTATTCGCGTCATCGTACTTCAGAGATTATTTCACTAGCTCTGGAGTAACCTCGGTTACGGTATTTGCGGAGTAGGGCATTCCCCACATCGGTCCTGGCCAGAATGCGCCATAACCGTAATCCCACATATTATAAGTCGTGTTGACGGACTCAGTTAAATGCCAAACCTGAATACCTTGTAAATCAACTTTAACAAAATTGTACGGGATTTTGTTGATGAATCCTTGTTCACCCCCTTGAATTGTCCCTAAAATAGTCACGAAGTGGTTTCTGTAGTTTACCGGGTCGAGAAAACCTTTCTGTTGGGCAATAATACGTCCCTGATAGCTGGCGTCTATTTGTGGTTTAGCGTCGTTGTTCAGCGGCAGAACGGCGATTTCCAGTAACGTATCCGTTTTGCTGTTAATTACATTGATGACTTTACCCCCAAATCGGGCCTGCTGGCCTGTATATAACCCCGGTTGGTTATGCACGGAGATAAAGTTTTTTTGTATATCTGGTTGATTATTACCTTTGATATTTTCAGGAATTGAAGCACATGATGCCAGAGTGAAAGCAAGGGCAATAATCAGCAACCCTTTTGTTTTTTTCATTTTACTTTCCTGCTAAAAAAAGACAGGTCTATAGTAAACCTTTACTCATTATTGTCAGCAGGCGCGAGGCTGATTATCTAAAATTAATATAATTGTAGCTTATGGTAATAACAGACAGTATTTTAGCGGGGCGCTGGATGAGTGTATGACAGTCTACAACCGTGATGGTGATGGCGCCACAAGGTTATCACCCGGTGACGATCATGGCATCATGTTGGGTCCGTTTGAACTCTGTCATCATCACATTCTGCGGATTTAAGTCAGGAACGTGTCAACGCTGTGCAGGATGGATCATGCTAATAGTAAAAAGCCGCTTTCGCGGCTTTTTACTATTGAATGGCTGGAGGATTATTCGCTGATTTTTTTCTCAACGGAGGCTGCACCTTCTTTGGTCTTATTCCAGCCTTTCTCTGCACCTTCTTTTGTTGCATTCCAGCCTTTTTCTGTACCTTCTTTGGTATCATTCCAGGCTTTTTGTGAACCTTCACTCACCTTGCTGCTCAGGTCATCTTGCTTACCTTCAGCAGCATGTTTTGCTTTTAATTTTTGCTCTTCGCCCTGATTCTGCGCCTGATGCAGTTTTTCTTTTGCAGTATTCGCGTTTTCGTGCGCGGCGGCTACATCATTATCGGTTGCGTGTGTTGTTGCGGCAATAACAGGAGAAGCCAGCAGAATGGCAGATAATGCGATAATTGTCTTTTTCATAATATCCTCGCTTAGCGTTATAAGTTATTAGCGTAATGAAGCATGGCATACAAACGAAGCGCTGACTTTAGGAAAAAACTGTAAGTGCTGATAACGTTATTTATCCATTTAGTGCAGCTGTGAGCAATTAATACGGTTATTTTTGTGGCGGGTCTTGTTTTTTGCGCGAAAGGGAAGGTGTAAAAAGCGTTGTGATAATGTTGATATGAAAAGTGTTATCTGTTTGATTTTTATGTGATTGATGGGGCGTTATAGGCTGGTCGTTCGTTTCCGGAGGTGAGCGTTTCTATCAAATAATTCACTCTCTTGATTTTTCCGGCCTGTAGACCATGCTTATTTAATACGGGCATAAACAATAACGTCGTTTATCGCAAAAGTGATACCGATAGAGGGCTTTTGGTATGTCCAATGATGTGCCTTTAACAATAAGAGAGCACCATGCTTGAACTCCGTCCTAATTGCGAATGCTGTGATAAAGATCTGCCACCTGATTCAAAAGGTGCCTACATCTGTTCATTCGAATGCACATTTTGCGTAGATTGCGTGACCCAACGACTTAATGGCCAGTGCCCGAACTGCGGTGGGGAGCTGGTGCGACGTCCAATACGCCCCGAAGCATCCCTTCTGCGGCACCCAGCATCCACTCAGCGTTACTATAAACAGTAGAGATGTAAACTATGTTCGCTCGTTGCTTGTCACGGCCCATGATTCTGTTGGTCGTCAGCTTAGTGCCAGAAGCGGACTTTGGTTGAAATAAGACTGCAAAGATTCTTTCCCTTTTTTAATTTACTAAACGTGCTGCCCTGCTTGCGAAGGATCAACGACTGATCAAAAATGAATGAACGTTCATTCATTTTGCGGGTAATTACTTCACGCAAATCATTTCGTTTATAAATAGGCACAGGCAAATTATGACCAGTAAAACGCTCAGGCTTTTATTCCCTCAATGGCAAGGTGGCAATAATCCAGCCTATCATCTTGGCTCGCTGCTTCTCTCGTATCTTTCCCCCGAATCAGATGGCCCTTTTGAGTCTGTTTCGGTTGATGAGCCCACAACGGAGCCACAGGCCGAAGTGGACGGCATCACAGCCAAACCTCAAATTATCAGTCAGCTTACCGATGCAGGCGCTCTGATTAAGAAATATGATCCTGATTCAATTGTCGTTTTTGGTGGCGATTGCCTGGTGTCACTGGCTCCTTTTGCCCATCTGCTCAATAAATACGGTGATAACCTGGGGGTGCTCTGGATTGACTCTCATCCTGATGTGCAGACTTCCAAACAATATCCAAACGCCCATGCCCATGTTCTTGGCGCGCTAATTGGGACAGGTGATAAAGATTTAGTTGCTCATGTATCCACCAGACTCAACCCTTCAAAAATAATGATTGCAGGTATCCACGATCCACTGCCTTATGAAGCTGAGTATCTGGCTAGTCATCGCATTGAGACAATAGGTCCTGAAAAGGTTAAAAACGACGCGAAAGATGTCGCGGAATGGGTAGAGAGAGAAAATATTGAACATCTGGCAATACACATTGATCTGGACGTTCTCGATCCGTCACTTTTCCGTTCGGTTCTTTTCGCCAGGCCTGGCAGAGGAGAACATGACTTTGGTGATGTCGCCGAAGGTAAACTATCTATTGCAGATGTTCTAAATCTGGTAGATCAGGCAACCTCAAAAGCGGAACCTGTCGGCCTTACACTTGCTGAACATTTACCCTGGGATATGCTGAATCTGAAGAACATGCTCAATGCATTGCCGCTTATGAAGTAATGTCTGATTCTGGGGTCAGAGTTCAATACTGGCTCCAGGATAAAAAGCGCGCTAAAGTCTGGGCCCTGGATTAAACATAATAGTCAACATGTTAAAGAAAACCGAAACCTACCATAAGCTGATTACCGCTGCCGCTGCCTGTTTTGCAGAAAAAGGCTTTAGTGCGACAAGCGTGCGTGAAATTTCTAACCGGGCAGGGATCAGCCAGGGAGCGATGTACACGTATTTCAGAAGCAAGGATGACCTCATCAAGGCAATCGTTCTTGAAGAGCAGAATTCAGCGTTGACCGCTCACAATGCTCCGTCTAACGGTACTTATTTCGAGCGCCTTTGCGCGCAGGTTACATCGTGCATAAGCGATGTAGGTTACCCAGTTACGCATCAGCTGTGGGTTGAAATCATGGCGGAGTCTGCGCGGAACCCTGAATTGCAGAAAACGTATATATCCAGTGATACCATCATGCGGCAAAGTATTGCGGGAATTATCGTAGACGGAATTGCAGCGGGAGAGTTTCGTCGGGACATTAGCCTTGAGGAAGTCACGATTATTCTTTTTGCCTTTATTGACGGTTTAATCGCGCGCAAGGCTATAAACGCATCCTTCTCTTTCAGCCGCGACCTGCCTATGTTTTTTGAGTTGATGGCAAAATTATTGAAATAATACTAACAGCGTTAGTTAACGCGCTTGCCAGGGAATCGCAAATGTCCGCTTCTCGCTCACAGCGGACCTTCAGCTCAGGTAACTTGTCCACTTCGTGCCAGAAGTGGACATCTAAGCCGTTTCAGAGAGTTAAGTGCAGGGGGAACCTTCGAGTATGTTAATTATCAAATCGAGTGGGAAGATGATTTCATTAGTTTGTCTGAGCTCTTCTAAGCTCCACCAGTAGTGCTCGCGAATGACTTCTTTTTCGTTGTTACTCCAACCTGAGCGGTCAATATCTGATTTATCTGCAGTAATAATAAAGAAACGTTCTTCAGCAAGAACGTTCTCACCACCTGGCAACATCATAGGAAAGGTTCTGGAGGCTATTTGTGGTCCCGCCGTTTTTCTTGTCAGACCCGTTTCTTCAAATAATTCACGTAACGCCGCCTGCTCAAAAGATTCGTTGTGCTCAACTCCTCCCCCTGGCGTTGCCCAGTAAGTTTTTCCATCCAGAGCATCATCTTTATGGCAGAACCTAAAGAGCAGAACGAGATTTTCAGGTGAAAGGACTATCAATCGAGAGGATGGATGAATCGCCACGGGTTTAACAGACACCTCAGAGTCATTTAAGATGGCTTAAAGAGAGGTGCCCATGAGCGGTAAGCGTTATCCCGAAGAGTTTAAAATTGAAGCAGTCAAACAGGTTGTTGATCGCGGTTATTCTGTTGCCAGCGTTGCAACACGTCTCGATATCACCACCCACAGCCTTTACGCCTGGATAAAGAAGTACGGTCCAGATTCTTCCACTAATAAAGAAGAGTCAGATGCTCAGGCCGAGATCCGCCGTCTCCAGAAAGAGCTGAAGCGGGTTACCGACGAACGGGACATATTAAAAAAAGCCGCGGCGTACTTCGCAAAGCTGTCCGACTGAGGTACGCCTTTATCCGTGACAACACCTGTTGCTGGCCTGTTCGCCTGCTCTGTCGGGTGCTGGATGTTCATCCCAGTGGTTTTTACGCCTGGCTTCAGCAGCCGCATTCACAACGCCATCAGGCAGACCTGAGGCTGACAGGGCAGATTAAACAGTTCTGGCTGGAATCGGGATGCGTCTATGGTTATCGCAAAATCCATTTGGATCTGCGGGACAGCGGGCAACAGTGCGGAGTGAACAGAGTCTGGCGACTGATGAAACGTGTCGGGATAAAGGCTCAGGTCGGATACCGGAGCCCGCGGGCACGTAAAGGCGAGGCCAGTATCGTGTCGCCCAACAGGCTCCAGCGACAGTTCAATCCGGATGCTCCGGATGAGAGTTGGGTAACGGACATAACCTACATCAGGACCCACGAAGGCTGGCTGTATCTTGCCGTGGTTGTTGATCTGTTCTCACGCAAAATTATCGGCTGGTCCATACAATCCCGGATGACAAAGGACATTGTCCTGAACGCACTGCTGATGGCTGTATGGCGGCGTAATCCCCAAAAACAGGTGCTGGTTCATTCGGATCAGGGCAGTCAGTACACAAGCCATGAGTGGCAGTCGTTCCTGAAATCACACGGCCTGGAGGGCAGCATGAGCCGTCGCGGTAACTGCCATGATAATGCGGTTGCAGAAAGCTTTTTCCAGTTGTTGAAACGTGAACGGATAAAGAAAAAAATCTACGGAACGCGGGAAGAAGCCCGCAGCGATATTTTTGATTACATCGAAATGTTTTATAACAGTAAGCGTCGGCATGGTTCTAGCGAACAGATGTCACCGACAGAATATGAAAACCAGTATTATCAACGGCTCGGAAGTGTCTAGATTATCCGTGGCGATTCAGGACGAGTACGCATTTATTCCCTCTTAAATAAAATTTAAACCCTCATTGCGGATTTTCATACAAACATAAATTGCAGTCTGCAAGGGCGCGCATAGAGAATGTATTTTCATGCCACGATGGCCGATTCAGGCAGGGGGATTCGCCATTACGCGTAGTTGCTGTTTTATCAGCATACTATCCTGGAAAGGATAAAATCCACACGCTCCTCAACGGAAACGCATGGCAATTCAATCAACTGATAGTCATACATACGGTATGTTTGCACCATTGCGTGATAGGTCGCGACGGCGACATCGAAAGATTGCTTGCGCTCGGTATCCTGTACATATATGTCACGCCAGGGTGGTGCTATAAATACTGTTCGGTTATAGCGAAATCTCTCGATGGCGTTTTCCAAATGCTTCGGTATGGTAAGCTCTGAAAGGCGTAAATAACCTACAACATCAGGAACACCGCGGTCGAAGAAGCAGGGTCTTGTTTGCCCTTCTGCTTCGTGCCATGAACGCATTTCCCAGGATAGCATGAGCTCTGCGAACGCAGTTTGATTGGCCCATGGCAATGCATCACCGCCGATGTTAACCTGGTCTTGTATAACACCTCGTCCAGCTTCTTTAGAACACCAAAAACCTCTTTTTTTAATGGTATCAATTATCGTGCTTTTGCCTGACCCTGGTCCACCGGTAAGAATGATACGATGTTGAAAAGATGAAGACATTGAACCCTCCTGAACATTTATAGACGCGATGAAGTAGCAATTCTTATGGCGTATTTTCCCGTGTCGGCAGATTACTTGTTGATGGTTTGACTAACTACATTTTATCCTGGCTTGCATATCCGCTACTCGTTCTGACAGGACGTTCTAAAACTGTGCTAGCAATACGACTGAAAGGTGGGCAGGATTTCACCATTCGATGGAATCTGAGGACGTTGCCAATGCAGACGATCAAACGTTCCCCCAGCTAAACGCTGCACTTCGCTCTCTGGTCTTCTCCACCAATAGTGGTCATACGGCTAAGTGAGCGTCTTCAAAGGACATGGCTGTTCCTGCAAAAAATATCTGGCCTGAATATAAACTACTCGATATTCTGAAATGCTTTGTATTTTTTGTGAACAGGAAAAAGTATGCTTAGTACGTTACCCGATTTACACAGAAGTTTTGCAGAGCAACTCAAGCTTAAATTTCAGTCGGATTTGCGAATCCATTCCCTTCTTGCTGGTGGCTCGATTGTTCATGGCGGGTTTGATAAATACTCCGACCTCGATTTTGTCGTTGTCGTAGATCCCCTCTACTACAACGAAATCATGGCGCAGCGTAGGGAACTTGCCGGGACATTAGGCCATCTGCTGCATGCTTTCACCGGGGAACATGTCGGAGAGCCTCGTCTGCTTATATGCCTGTATGGCCCTGAACTCCTTCATGTCGATCTGAAATTCATCACCCTGGATATGCTCACTCAACGTGTTGAGGAGCCAGCGGTGTTATTTACCCGTGATAACACTGCTCTGGAGCGACAACTGGCAAAGTTTAGCGCTCACTGGCCAAACATGACGCCGGAGTGGTTTGAGTCCCGCGCCTGGATCTGGCTTCATTATGCGGTGGTTAAACTGGGAAGGGGCGAACTTTTTGAAGCGATGGGTATGTTGGCATTCTTCCGCGAGCAGGTGCTGGGACCTATGCTGTACCGTCGTGCAAATTTACCGCAACGTGGCGTTCGCCGCATTGAATTCCTCAGCATTGATCCTGATGGCCTGCTGACTTCTACGCTGTCCACGCACGATTGTGACTCCGTCAGCATGGCCATCAAAATGGCCGCTGATGCTTATATCAATCTGCGAGCTGATGCTTTGCCTGACAATATTGCAGACGATGCGGCTCGTTGGGCAGTTCTTGCCATGCTGAAAGAGTACTCTGACTAAGTCCCTTCTTATCGCTAACATCTGGGATGCCGCCAGCAATGCAGCCGAAAAACTTCTGCTCTGTATTAGTGCCTTGAGTTTGTAATCTAAGACGTTTTTCGCAAGTAAAGGTCAGTATATCGTTCAAAACTGACCATGGTTTCTTTTTCTCTGGGCTTAGCTTTAAGGAGCTCTTTGTTAGTGAGGGGGCGTGTGATACGCGCTATGTCTGGATTCTTTCCATAGTTGGTACACGTTTAATGGACCACAGTATAGATAGCGTATACTTATACGTGTACCAATTTTCTCTGGATTTAGCCGGATGTCCTCGGACAATAACAGACACAAAAAAGCCCGCAGGGCTTGCGCCGTGCGGGCTCTTAGGACTTCAGCGGATAACTCTGATAATCACCAATGGAGAAATTTGGGCTGGCGGGAGTTGAACCCGCGTCCGAAATTCCTACATACCATTTTTACTATAGCAAAAACAGTAGTTTGCATTTAAAAACAGTGCGTTATTGTTATGTAGTGTTTGTCCATTTTACTAATTTTTAATGCGCTGCCGCCAAAGTGCCGCCAACTTCGTTAGGAACTAGAGTTAGTGCTTCAGAAACGTAATCAGCCCATTCCTGCGAAGAAAATGCTTGTAAAGAATTGGCGTGTTTTCTGAATTTAAACCTCAACTTACCAACATATAAGTAATTATAAATGTTGTCGTAATGTGGTATATCTTCATTATATATCAAACGAATTAGTTTTCTTGATAGAAGATATGATATTTCTAAAATATCGGCGAATACTTGTTCTTCAAGTGTAAATGTTTTTAATTGATACCCATCATATTTTATCAAACAGTATACATGAGATATGGGGGATGTACATATCAGGTCTAATAACGAGGCTGTATTATATGACAAAGTGTTAAGTCGAATCATGTAACTTAATGGATTATATTCATCTATAGAGTGTTGAACCGACAGAGTATTATTAATTGTGTTTAAGTACTCCTTTAATTGCACTAAAAAATCAGGGTTTGCGGTGAAGTTAGATGTGGTCTCTATAGTTGATTTGTTGTATATTTTTGTATATAAAAGATATGGGTTGGAAATTTTAATTTCATCTGCTGTAAACAAAGTGATATTTGGTTCGCCATTGAATTTAATGAGGTTTCCATCTGAGTCTCTCGCGCTTTGAAGATTGTAGGCGAATATTTCCTTTGTTTTCTCAATAAAGTTTTTCTCATGTGCTAAATATCTATCGACTGCATTTTTCGTTTCAGCGGTGTTGATCTGAGCTTCGGTTTGTATAGTGCGATGTATATTGTTGACGATCGAAGCCAAAGGAACTGCACTAGCTAGCAATAGTAGAGGGAATTTGCTTATTTCGTAAAATCTTGAATAGCCATGTGCGGAGAGTACTGGTTCTTTTCCCCACCATGTGAAAAAACCAAAATAGATAAAGGAAAATAAAGGTGTTAAAACTGAAATCCAAAATAATTTCTGACGAAATAAATTTCTTTTATCAAGCATGTACCATTTTTTTACTATTGTAATAAATACTAATAAAACGATTGCTGCAATATAAATCACTGTATAACAAGTATCACTTAACATGATTTTCACTCAATATAATTTAAAGGATTCTTAGTTACTGCATCTTCTAAGTGTTCTGGTGAAAAATGAGAATAGATCATCGTCATTTTTATATCGGCATGGCCCAGAATATCGCGCAGCACCAGTATGTTTCCGCCATTCATCATAAAATGGCTGGCGAATGTATGACGTAGCACGTGAGTGCATTGGCCCTCTGGCAGCTCGATGCCA
This sequence comes from Citrobacter sp. C5_2, assembly GCF_014596845.2. Taxonomy (NCBI): domain Bacteria; kingdom Pseudomonadati; phylum Pseudomonadota; class Gammaproteobacteria; order Enterobacterales; family Enterobacteriaceae; genus Citrobacter; species Citrobacter sp. C5_2. The sequence continues at coordinate 1,229,561 of NZ_CP115032.1, forward strand.
GCTCGCTTTACTGCTCGTTCAAAGGCTTTTCTGCACGGGGTGAATAGCTTCCCTCTGTTCTTGGGGAGTTCGTCATACAGATCTTGAGATATCGGCACGGTGCGGTTTTTCTTACCCTTCGTCTTGGTATAAGTGATGCGGTATTTAGATAACTGATGGCCCTGCAGGTTTTCGGCTTCACTCCAGCGTGCGCCGGTGGCCAGGCATATTTTTGCAATCAAAAGCAGACTGGGGTTTTGAGAATCAGCGCAGGCATCTAGCAGACGTTTAATTTCTTCCGAGGTCAGGAACGCCAGTTCCCCCTCAGCGATTTTAAATGTTGGCAGCCCGGCGAGAGGATTTGGTGCTGACCAGTGGCCTAGTTTTTTCAATGTGCCGAAAACCGATGATAGGTTACGTTGCTCAAGATTCACCGTGCGTGGTTTTACTGGCGACATTAGTGTGCCGTCTTCGTTACGAACGTCACCTTTTAACCGTGCTTCGCGGTATTTCGTAAAGTCACCGGCTGTCAGTTCTGAGGCGATGGGGTCGCCTAGACCATTACAGATAATTCTAAGTTTCGCCATGAGGCGCTTGGGGTCTGCGAGTGTCTGACCATACAGGGAATACCAAAGCTCAATTAATTCTGATAGGCGTCGCCGATCATCCTTTTCACCCAACCACGGTTTTTTATTCACTTCTTCCATTGTGAAGCTTTCAAAAGCAATGGCTTCGCCTTTCGTAGCAAATTGCTTACGCACGCGCTTACCATTGCGTCCATTGGGATAGCACTCACACAACCATTTTCCGTTCGGCTGTTTTCTGATGGTCATATCAAAGGCTCTTAATGATTTTCAGTGCGCGGCCTACTACCTCAATGTCATCTAGGCCACACTCAAACGATGAATCATCCTGATGTACTACTAATTTGTTTCCCGGGAGTCGAGTCAATTTAACAATGCTTTTTATCCCGTCGATATCGACTAACCACATACCATTTACTGGTGGTGTTTGGTTGCGATCTATTAAATAAGAATCACCAGAAGTAGTCACCAGCAGTAGGTTGCTTGAGTCTGAGGGGAGTATGCTGCTATCAATGATTGCTTTTCCAGCATCGATCAATAAACCACCGTTGAGAGTCGCCTTGTCAATTTCAGGAGATACTAGTTCAGAAAGAGGTATAACCTTGCTGGAGTTCACGGAATTGATATTTTTTTGGGGTTCAATGTTTGAACCTGGCTCCCCCTGTCCGGTGGTTAGCCACAGTAAAGAAACTCCTGTTTCCAAGGCGCACTGAATCACCCACTCTGCAGGAAAACTATCTCTTAAGTATCTGTTTGCCATGGTGCTTTTTGATGCGCCTAAGTGATCGCAAAGTTGCTGTCTGGACTTGAAATCATAGGCTGCCATTAGTCTATGGATAGCCTCTCTTCCCCCTGTATTCTCTCCAACCTTTACATGTATCATTTTTTAATCCTGTTGACGTATCAAATATTGGATCGTAGTATCTCGATGTATCAAATATTGAATCAAGTAAAACGAGATAAAACGACGTAAACCAAACCTTAATCGGGAGATACTGCACTATGAGCACTGATATTTCAATTCGTGTACCAAAAGAGATGGCTACGCCTGCAGAGTTCGCGGAATGGGAAGGTATCTCCCGCGGCTCCGTGTATCAAAAAATTCACCATGGTCAGCTTGCTAAATACATGGTCAAGAAAGAAAAAAACAAAGGCCGCGTAAGCCTGCGTTATTTAATGTACAAAACCGATCAGGTCCGTGAATCCCTCGGTCATTCCAACTTCCGCGTCATTGTTGGTAAGTAAGTTCAATTATGAGAACTTTCTAAGGGGGTAGCATGTTTGATTATAAGATTTCCAAACACCCGCATTTTGATGAAGCCTGTAGAGCTTTTGCACTTCGTCACAATATGGCGAAGCTGGCAGAACGTGCAGGAATGAATGTCCAGACTCTGCGAAACAAACTCAACCCAGATCAACCGCATCAGCTCAATGCGCCAGAAATCTGGCTGCTTACCGATCTGACTGAAGATTCAACGCTGATAGATGGTTTTCTGGCACAGATTCACTGCCTGCCATGTGTACCGATTAATGAGGTAGCAAAAGAGAAACTGCCGCATTACGTCATGAGTGCAACCGCAGAGATCGGGCGTGTTGCTGCAGGTGCGGTATCTGGCGATGTAAAAACCAGTGCCGGTCGTCGTGATGCCATCAGCAGCATTAATTCTGTAACACGACTGATGGCGCTGGCGGCTGTTTCATTGCAGGCCCGTTTACAGGCTAACCCTGCGATGGCGAGTGCAGTTGATACTGTGACTGGCCTCGGTGCTTCATTCGGTTTGCTGTGAGGTGCTTATGCTGACGAAAGAACCATCATTTGCGTCGCTGCTGGTAAAACAAAGTCCGGCAATGCACTACGGTCACGGCTGGATCACGGGTGAGGATGGAAAACGCTGGCATCCATGTCATTCACAAGATGAATTGCTGTCTGAATTGACCACGAGGAAACGGAGAAAGTCCAAATGTATGCGGCAGAAAGTGAAGTGGTTTATCAGTTTCGTTACAGAGGGGAGAGTTATTCAGTACCTGAAGATGATTTGCTCTGTTGCTATCCGTCATTGTCGGGCGATGGCAGTTACTTTTTCACGTTAAAGGATGGGACGTTTTTACGGGGAGAGCAGGTTAAAGAGACGATACGAAAAAATGTATCTCCTCTTGAGCGTTACCGTAAGAACAAAGAACGATAGCTGCGTTTGGGGGATATGAAGTATGGCAATTAATGGCGCTGCAGCAACTGTTCCATTAAGCCCCGGTGAACGCCTGAATGGACTTAATCACATTGCGGAGTTAAGGGCGAAAGTTTTTGGCATGAATATTGAGTCAGAGCTTGAGCGGTTTATTAAAGATATGCGTGATCCACGGGATATTAATAGCGAACAAAATAAACGGGCACTGGCTGCCATATTCTTTATGGCAAAAATTCCAGCTGAACGTCATAGCATCAGCATTAATGAGCTGACCACTGACGAAAAGCGGGAGTTGATTAAAGCAATGAATCATTTTCGTGCAGTGGTGAGCTTATTTCCCAGACGGCTAACCATGCCGAATTAACCAACTAATGAAATTCATGGCGTAAACCCGCCGGGCATCCCTTTATCTAAATTCAGGAGAATTGACAATGCGTAATATTGAAACCCGCGCCACTAAAACCGGACCGGATGATGCAGGGCTTAATCTTTTACTGACAGAGGCTCGTCTGGAAGAACGCCGGGCAAGGGCTGAAGCAATGGCTGCCCGCCTTGATAGTCTTGCGTGTCATATCACATCCCGCCAGCTAAACCACGTCGAAGCGGCAGAACTGCTGCGTGTGACCGCTGAAGCAATCCAGAACGAAGCGCAGGAGATCCACTAATGGCTGATGCAATGGATCTCGTACAGCAGCGCGTTGAAGAAGAACGCCAGCGCCATATCCGTGCTGCCCGTGCCAAAACGCCGGGCGTGTCCCGCGTGCTTTGCGTTGAGTGTGAAGCGCCAATTCCGCCAGCACGCCGCCGTGCCATTCCGGGTGTGCAGCTTTGCATTACCTGTCAGGAAATCGCAGAGCTGAAAGGCAAACATTACAACGGAGGTGCTGTATGAGCACCATCCTGAAATGGGCGGGAAATAAAACCGCCATAATGTCCGAACTGAAAAAGCATCTTCCTGCTGGCCCGCGACTGGTTGAACCTTTCGCGGGTTCCTGTGCAGTGATGATGGAGACGGATTACCCCAGCTATCTTGTTGCGGATATTAATCCTGATTTAATCAACCTCTATAAAAAGGTTGCTGCTGATTGTGAGGCGTTTATATCTCGTGCCAGAGCTTTATTTGAGGAAGCAAACAGGGAGGTGGCTTATTACAACATAAGGCAGGAGTTTAATTACTCCACTGAAATTACTGATTTCATGAAAGCGGTATATTTCCTGTATCTCAATCGTCACGGTTACCGTGGTTTATGTCGCTATAACAAGAGCGGGCATTTCAACATTCCCTACGGTAATTATAAAAATCCGTATTTCCCTGAAAAAGAAATTCGCGCATTTGCAGAAAAAGCCCAGCGGGCAACGTTTATCTGCGCCAGCTTTGATGAAACGCTGGCGATGTTGAAGGCGGGGGATGTGGTGTATTGCGATCCGCCGTATGACGGTACGTTTTCCGGCTATCACACTGATGGTTTCACTGAAGATGACCAGTATCACCTGGCATCCGTTCTTGAACATCGAGCATCTGAAGGACATCCGGTCATTGTTTCTAACAGTGACACGTCTTTGACTCGGTCTCTTTATCGTAATTTCACTCACCACTACATCAGGGCGAAACGCAGCATCGGCGTTGCAGCGGGGGAGGGAAAATTTGCAACAGAGATGATTGTCACTAAATCTGCTAATTGGTTTAGTGCCGATTTTAGTAGGGGACGTGACTCTACTGTTATTTTCGGGGTGCAAGTGTGAAAGAAATGCACCACGGAATTCATCATTTCCATGGGACGCCTGTCTGGGGAAGTGCTGGCGACGTTCATCGTATTGCGGTGAGCGGAGCTGGCGCTTTCGTCTCCTATGTACGACCAGATCAGATTGCGGCGTCCATTCAGCACGCTCAGGTCGTCGGCATTGATAACGGCGCATTTTCTGCATGGGTGCGTGGGCTAAAAATTAACTGGAGTGATTTTTATAAATGGCTCCTGAACTATTACCACCATCCTAAGGTCGCTTTTTTTGTCATTCCTGATGTTGTGGACGGCGGTGAACGTGACAATGATGCCCTGATAAACGAAGTTCCGAAAATGTTCTACGGGAAGGCAACTCCCGTCTGGCATCTGCACGAGTCAATCGATCGGCTTATCGAGCTATGTCGTGAATGGCCTCGTGTCTGCTTTGGATCGTCTGGTGAATATGCGGCTATCAGAACTGCGCACTGGCATCGTCGTATGCAGGACGCTTTTGAAGCAATTTATTGCCGACACAATTTCAAAACAGCTGTTCATGGTTTGCGCATGCTTGACGGTCGTGTGTTGGGAAATTACCCACTGGCGACTGCCGACAGTACAAATCTTGCCTGCAATGTCCCCAAATTTAATAGCAAATATCCTGAGCTTACGCGGGCTATTCAGGAGGCTGAGTATTCGCGCAATCTGACGGAAAAGGAGCTGAAAGCTGTCATTCTGAAAAACCGTTGCGCAATTTTAAAAGGTGCAATTGAAGCTGTTCGCCCACCTTCAGTTTCTGATTGGCTGTCGAATGGTTTGCAGCCTTCACAGCTCGAACTGGAGATTGCGTAATGAACTACAGCTATTCCTGGAATGCTGAGAAAAAAGCAATCAATCCTTACGTAGAGACAGAAGAGCAATCTTCAGTTTCTGCGCTTTCAAACCTGATCGCTCTGTACGCTGCCGATAACGAGCAGGAACACCTGCGCCGCGAGGTACTGAGTGATCAGGTCTGGGAGCGTTATTTCTTTAATGAATCCCGTGATCCTGTCCAGCGCGAAATGGAGCAGGATAAGCTCATTAGTCGGGCAAAGCTGGCGCATGAGCAGCAGCGTTTTAATCCAGATATGGTCATTCTGGCGGACGTCAATGCCCAGCCTTCCCATATCAGCAAGCCGCTGATGCAACGTATTGAATACTTCAGCAGCCTGGGCAGGCCAAAGGCTTATTCCCGCTATTTGCGTGAGACGATTAAGCCATGTCTGGAACGGCTTGAGCATGTACGCGACAGTCAGCTATCCGCTTCTTTTCGCTTTATGGCAAGCCATGAAGGGCTGGACGGCCTGCTGATCCTGCCTGAAATGAGTCAGGATCAGGTGAAACGCCTGTCCACCCTTGTTGCTGCGCATATGAGCATGTGTCTTGATGCAGCTTGTGGTGATTTGTATGCCACCGATGACGTTAAGCCAGAAGAAATCCGCAAGACATGGGAAAGGGTGGCGGCGGAAACCCTGCGTCTGGATGTCATCCCTCCTGCGTTTGAGCAACTGCGCCGGAAAAGAAACCGCCGTAAACCCGTGCACTATGAACTCATTCCGGGTTCGCTGGCGCGTATGTTGTGCGCCGACTGGTGGTATCGGAAATTATGGAAGATGCGTTGCGAATGGCGGGAAGAGCAGTTGCGTGCTGTCTGCCTGGTTAGCAAAAAAGCATCTCCTTATGTCAGCTATGAAGCCGTGATGCATAAACGTGAGCAGCGCCGTAAGTCGCTGGAGTTTTTCCGTTCTCATGAACTGGTGAACGAAGACGGCGACACGCTGGACATGGAGGATGTGGTAAACGCCAGCAGCAGCAACCCTGCGCATCGCCGCAATGAGATGATGGCCTGTGTTAAAGGTCTGGAGCTTATCGCGGAAATGCGCGGTGACTGCGCCGTTTTCTACACCATCACCTGTCCGTCACGTTTCCATTCCACGCTAAATAACGGCAGGCCCAACCCAACCTGGACAAATGCGACGGTAAGACAAAGCAGTGATTATCTGGTCGGCATGTTTGCTGCATTTCGTAAGGCGATGCACAAAGCCGGATTGCGGTGGTATGGCGTGCGGGTGGCTGAGCCGCATCATGACGGTACAGTTCACTGGCACCTGTTGTGTTTTATGCGCAAAAAAGACCGCCGCGCCATCACTGCATTACTGCGTAAGTTTGCCATCCGTGAAGACCGCGAGGAGCTGGGCAATAACACTGGGCCGCGCTTTAAGTCTGAGTTGATTAACCCGCGCAAAGGTACGCCAACAAGCTACATCGCGAAATACATCAGTAAGAACATTGACGGGCGTGGTCTGGCTGGCGAGATCAGCAAGGAAACGGGGAAATCCCTTCGTGATAATGCTGAATACGTTAATGCCTGGGCGTCTCTGCATCGTGTTCAGCAATTCCGCTTCTTTGGCATTCCGGGGCGTCAGGCTTACCGTGAACTGCGATTGCTGGCTGGTCAGGCGGCAAGGCAACAGGGGGACAAAAAAGCAGGTGCGCCGATACTGGATAACCCGCGCCTTGATGCCATCCTGGCTGCTGCTGATGCTGGTTGTTTTGCCACCTACATCATGAAGCAGGGCGGCGTACTGGTTCCCCGCAAATATCACTTGATCAGAACCGCTTATGAAATCAATGAAGAGCCGACCGCCTATGGCGATCACGGTATTCGTATTTATGGCATCTGGTCACCCATTGCAGAGGGTAAGATCTGCACTCATGCAGTGAAGTGGAAAATGGTTCGTAAAGCCGTTGACGTTCAGGAGGCGGCAGCCGACCAGGGCGCTTGCGCCCCTTGGACTCGTGGCAATAACTGTCCCCCTGTTGAAAAATTGAACCATACAGGGGGAGATCTGCCCGATATTAAAACCATGAATGAGCAGGAACTGCAGGATTACCTATACAATATGGGCCAGAAGGAACGCCGGGAGCTGACAGCCAGGTTGAGACTGGTAAAACCGAAGCGGAAAAAAGCATACAAACAGAGTATTTCGGAGCAGCAGCGTCTGCAGCTTGAAGCGGAATTGACTGCCAGAGGGTTTGAAGGTAGTGCATCGGAGATTGATTTGCTTCTGCGTGGTGGCAGCATTCCATCCGGGGCCGGTTTACGTATTTTTTACCGTAACCAGCGGCTGCAGGAAGATGACAAATGGCGTCAGTGGTACTAAGACTGCTGTTTAACATTTCGTGCTTTATTGACTGGTGTCAGTGTATCCAATTAACTGACAAAAAACAGTTTTACATTTTTTTGTTCCTATTATACTGTTCATATAAACAGTGGGTATATATACAGTTGTTGTGTATCCGTGTAATGATAGGAGGGAAGATGCAGGACTATCTTTTGGAGTCATTGAAGCTCCAGCGTATTGATTTTTTTATCAAGCTTGTAGCGGCTAGTGAGTGCAGCGATGAAGAAAAGCGGCTGGCTATCCAGTGGGTGTCTGAACTGACTGACGAGTTGATGGCGAAAATTCGCAGCCATGAATACAGCCGGTCAATGGACGTTACCAGTTAAAGGGAATCTGTATGCGCATTGAAATAATGATCGATAAAGAGCTGAAGATTAGCCAGGTCACACTGGAAGCCCTTGAATCCGAGCTTTACCGTAATTTGCGCCCTCTGTATCCCAAAACAGCAATTCGTATCCGTAAGGGCAGCGCCAATGGTGTTGAACTGAGCGGGTTAAAACTGGATGAAGACAAAAAGCGAGTGATGGAAATCATGCAGCAGGTCTGGGAGGACGACAGCTGGTTACATTAGGGAACGTTGCGGACGATAAAACTGGTTTTTACCGTTCGCAAGGTTGAGCAACGAGCCGTGCGAGGCGTTAGTTATGGATAAATTGGTTGCAGGGTGATATGTAAATAGGTTAATACGTAGCACTCTTCGAATAGTTTCGTATTTTTGTTGTCCTATAATTATAAGATGACAGCCTCCATGCACCACAATCCGTGGCGTTTGAGGCATAAGGAGGAAAATATGTCTGAACTTCTGCGCAAAGTTCTCTCTGCACCGGGTAAGATTATGCAGGATGTTATCCGTCAGGATGTGCAACAGTCTGATAATAGTAAAATTATCACAGATGCTAATGGTGCGGCGACCTTAAACATGAACAATAAGCAGGTACGTGAATCAATGCGTGCCAGAATGGAAGAATTGGCTGCAAAACGACAAGGATGAGGAATGGGACCCTTAGTTATCATGGTCGTCCTGGTTTGCGGGTTCTGGTACACCGAAAATCATTACCAGTCCCGCATCAGGCAAGCAAGAAGTAATGGTTGGAATTCCTATTTTTATGTAGCTATGCATGGTTGTAAGTTTGCTATTCAGGGGTTTACTCTGATGGCTGTTACATTCGTTAGCTTGCTAGTTATAAGCTCAGTTATCAATGTTTTTGGCTATTTTTGGCCTAGGTTACATGTGGACTTTTATTCATGGCTCACAGACGTAAAGATAATGTCTTACCCATTGTTCTTTGTGTTGTCTATGCTGCTTGCGGTGTTTATTGCTTATGACCAAGGTAACAATGCGCGAAGAGCAATAGAAAACGAAGAGATTCGTCAATCTGCATATCGCGAGATGGCAGCTCAAGATGGAATTGAGTCACTGTTAGTTCAGGCTATAGATGAAGGTAAGCTCATCTTTGTTACGCTAAAATCCAGAAAAGTTTACATTGGTTACGTAGCTGCTCCTCGGATGGAGCATCAGGAAACTCAGCATCTGGCTCTCATACCATACATTAGTGGTTATCGTGATAAAGATACGCTCAGATACCATGAGCAGCATCGTTACTATGAACTTTACCTTAGCAAAAATATTACAGCAGACTCAACTCCACTGAACTTAAATCATTTTAGGCATGTAATCCCAATGGATCAGGTTGAGAGTATTTCAATATTTGATACTGAAACTTATAAATCTTTCGAAGATTTTTCTACGCCTGACCAGACCAAAGTCACTGCATGACTATGCCGCATGAATATGCATGATCGTTTGAGGATCGTTTTTGCTGAGGCCCGCCAGTTCTGGTGGGCTTTTGCTTATGTCATGCACCTGCATGAAAATCGCTACAAAAAGCGGGCAGGCGTGGCGGGGATACGAGCGCGCGCTCACTGACAGTTTTCAGAAAAGTATATATAATCGCCTGAAAGATCTATACGTGCAGTGGAAATCATCAAATGGATAAAAGATATCAGGTTTTTGTTAGTTCAACTTTTGCTGATCTTGAAGAAGAAAGACAGGAAGTAATGCAAGCACTGCTGGAGCTTGATTGTATGCCAGCAGGAATGGAATTATTTCCAGCAACAAATAGTGATCAGTGGAGTTTAATAAAAAAAATAATTGACGATAGTGATTATTATATTGTTATCTTGGCAGGGCGTTATGGTTCAATTGGTCCTGATGGAATAAGCTATACAGAAATGGAGTATCGTTATGCTTTGGAAACTGGTAAGCCAGTTATAGGTTTTATTCATAAAGATAAAAGTAACCTCCCCGCAAAACGTTGTGAGTCAAACCCTGAAGGCGTAGAAAAACTAAAGGCTTTCGAAGAGCTAGTTAAAACAAAATTATGTCGTTTTTGGGAGTCTCCTGCAGAGTTAGGTAGCCAGGTTAGCAGAAGTTTGATTAGACTAATTAAAGAATGTCCTGCAATTGGGTGGGTTAAAGGAAATTTAGTAACTAATGATGGTGATGCAAAGGAAATATTGAAATTAAAAAGGCGAATTGAGGAGCTTGAAAGTCAACTTGTATCAAGTATGACTGAAGCGCCTGCAGGTGCAGAAAAACTATCTCAAGGAGATGAGCTTTTTGAATTGGATTATGAATTCTGTGTGTCGCCTACAGAATGGAGACATAATGGTGAAGAATATACCGATAAGGTCAAATTAAGCTGGAACGATATTTTTTCATATGTTTCGCCTTTGATGATAGATGAGATAGTGGATGATAAGCTATATAGTGCTTTAAATAACTGTGTGCGAAATGCAGTTCAAGATATCATCTATGAGGATTTTAAAGATATGAATTTATTATCTTTAAAAGTATCTAATTCTGATTTCCAAACAATAAAAGTGCAGTTTAGGGCGCTTGGGTTGATTATTAAAAGTGAAAAGAGTAGAAGTGTTAAAGATAAAGGTACTTATTGGACTTTAACACCGTATGGCGAAAATTTAATGACAACATTGAGAGCGATTAAAAAAACTTTGGTATAGATAACAAAGGCCGTTCATATATGAACGGCCTTTGTTTTATTGTGTGGGAAAGCTATATGATTCGAATTTTATAATAACTTTACCAAGCCATTTATTTACTTCTTGTATATGCTTTTGCAGTGGTGTTAGCTCATTTCGCACAAAGACGCGGCTGGCCTTCTCCACATCCCCAAACCCCCCGACATTATTAGGCATAATCCCCATCATTTGCGGCGGCACGCGGTGCGCAGCCATCATGTCATCACGGCTCACGTTTTTGATATTCAAAAACTCATCCTTCGCTGCGACTTCTGACAACGGGATAATCTGAAGTCCGTCCTTTTTGCCGTTAGGCGAGTACATAAACAGATTGCGGAAGTTGCCAGGGCCTTTGGCGCTTTTCATCGCATTGCGGAGGTTGTTCACATCCTCCTGGTTCTGCGCGGCATCGGTCATGTACATGATGAAGCCTGCATGACTACCGTTAATGTAATACTTGCGGCGGAACAGCGTGGCGGATTCGTTGAGCAGGGCTGACGGAATGGCAGAAAGATAACCGGGCAGGCCGTAGATCTCCTGGTTGATGTCCGGTTCCATCAGATGAAAAATACTGCCTTTCGTGAACTGATACGGTTGCGTGGTCATGCCGTATTGCACAAACCAGTAGGTATCCAGGTCTAACCCGCGTCGGGTGTATTTTGCCAGGGCAGGTTCAAGGGCGATAACTTCACCGAAGCGGTTCGTGCGTTTTTCCAGGTAGGCGTTACCAAATACCAGATAGTCCTGCACAAAACGTGAAAACGCCTGCTGGCTGAGCAACGGGTGAGGGATATAGGTGCTGGTCAGAATATTGCACTTTACTGCAATCGGTGAGCTGTGATGCACGGCGGCGCGGAAGGTTCGCGCCAGTCCGTCAAAACTCACTGGCGGCTCATACCAGCGATCTGTCTGTACGCATTCCACATAGTCCAGCAGTTCGCGGCGGTCCAGTACTGGAATGGGATCGCCGAAGCTGAATGCTTCGGCTGAAGTCTGGCTTTTATGCTGGGTCTGGTTCTGCGACGCAGCGCGGTTCTTCTTACTCTTTCCCATCAAAAAATCTCCACAATATTACTTGTATTGGCGGACTCGCCCTGCAGTGGTTCGTTAAACAGTGCGTGCATTGTTGCCCAGGCCAGATCGGCGTGGCTGGCTTCTTCGCTGCGGCTGGCTTCATAGGTCGGGCGGTTGCCGCTGGCGGTGGTGGCGCGACGGATTGCCATAAATGATTGCGCAATGTCGGTGTGCCCGGCGTCAAACTCCAGACGGCGGTGGCTGATAATGTCGTAGGCCTTGAGTACCAGCGCGTTTTTAACGTTGGGGTTGTAGACAAACTCCCGGACGGCAGGAAAGAACGCTTTCACGTTCTCATAAACCCCGTGACCGACGCCGGTCGAGTCGATGCCGATATAGGTCACGTTGTACTGTTCGGTCAGTTTTTTGATGGCGTCCGCCTGGGCGCGGAAGTCCATCCCGCGCCACTGGTGACGCTCAAGAATGCGGAACTTACCGCCCGGCACGGCTGGCGGAGCCACCACAACGCATCCGGCACTGTCGCCGTTCTGCGTACCTTTTGCCGGGTCATAACCGATCCACACCTCGCGCCAGCCAAACGGGCGCAGGGCCAGTGCATGAAAGTCGGTCCAGACTTCCCAGCTGTCCACCATGCACGCCTGCAGCTCGCTGAGCGGGAACACGGACGCGAGATCGTCTACGAACTCACACATCAGCAGGTTCTGGTATTCGTCCGGGCTGTACTCCATGCGCAACTGGTCGAGGTCGAACAGGTTACAGCCGCCGCGCACCGCATCTTCCACGGTGACTATCTGGCGGTATTGCCCGTCTGCGCACAGCAGGCCGGGGGCCAGATTGTTGTGGGACAGGTCGATGTCCACCTTATCGGCTTTGTTGCGCCCACGGTTGAACAGCGCACCGGACCAGAACGGATAAGCACTGTGTGTCAGGCTGGATGGCGTGGAAAAATAGGTTTGTCGCCATTTTTTGTGAATAGCCATACCGGATGCCACTTTGCGCAGCTCCTGGAATTTCGGTATCCAGAAATATTCATCCAGATACAGGTTGCCGTGGTAACTCTGGGCCGTGCGGGCATTGGTGCCGAGGAAGTAAAGCGTGGCTCCGTTAGGAAGCACCATCGGATCGCCTTTTAGCTCCACCTCGACTTCTTTGGCGAAGTCGATGATGTATTGTTTAAAGACGTGGGCCTGAGCCTTACTGGCAGAAAGGAAAATCTGGTTACGTCCGGTAAGCAGGGCGTCAATCAGGGCTTCACGGGCAAAATAGAAGGTTGCGCCGATCTGGCGAGACTTCAGCAGGTTGCGGATGCGGTTGGTTTTTCCGGCTTCCCACCAGTGGCGCTGGTAGTTGAACATGGAGGAATGGAAGATTTCTTCCAGCTTCTCAATCTGCTCATCGGTGAAAACATTCTTTTCCGGCTGACGGCGTGGGCCTTTGTTGCGGTTGGCGACGTTAGGGTTTAAGTCGGCTTCGTTACCGCCATTGTTAAACTTGCCGATCCGCGCGTGGCGCTCCGACTGGCGCGCCAGCAGGTCAATTTCTTTGAAATCTTTCCCTTCTTTGTGCTCCTTCATAATGAGCTGGCAGTAGCGTGCGGCGGTGGTGAGCTGCATCTGATCCAGCGGCCCATAGTCACCCCACTTGTCGCGTTTTTTCCAGCTGTGAACGGTTGCAACTTTCTCGCCCAGCATTTCAGCAATGCGGGCTACGCGGTATCCCTGAAAGTACAGCAGCATGGCCTGCCGACGGGGATCGAGATCTGCGGGTGTCAGTGTGGTGTTCATGGCACAAACCTACAGCCTTGAATGAAGGCTTTCCCCGCCTGCGGTTTGTGTGGTTGTCGGTACAAATACCGCGCATTGTTTCACTGCCCCCATCACCGCAACCATAAGGCTCCAGTAAGTTTTTTCTAACGGAGCACGGCTCATGACAGTGAAAGTAAAGCGTTTTCGCATCGGGGTGGAAGGTGCCACCACCGACGGACGCGAAATCCAGCGTGAATGGCTGGAACAGATGGCAGCCAGCTACAACCCGACGGTGTACACCGCGCTGATTAACCTTGAGCACATCAAGTCTTATCTGCCGGACAGCACCTTTAACCGCTACGGCAAGGTGACGGCGCTGTTTGCTGAAGAAATCACGGAAGGTCCGCTGGCAGGCAAGATGGCGCTGTATGCCGACGTTGAGCCAACGGAGTCCCTGGTGGAGCTGGTGAAAAAAGGCCAGAAATTATTCACCTCTATGGAAGTCAGCCCGAAGTTCGCTGATACGGGCAAAGCCTACCTGGTCGGCCTGGCTGCCACTGATGACCCTGCCAGTCTGGGCACTGAAATGCTGACATTCAGCGCCAGTGCAGCCCATAACCCGCTGGCAAACCGCAAGCAGAATCCTGCCAATCTCTTTACCGCTGCAGAGGAAACGGTGATCGAACTGGAAGAAATCCAGGATGACAAACCGTCCCTGTTTGCCCGTGTCACGGCGCTGTTCACCAAAAAAGAGCAGTCCGATGACGCCCGGTTCTCTGATGTGCATAAGGCCGTGGAGCTGGTCGCCACTGAGCAGCAGAACCTGAGCGCACGCACCGAAAAATCCCTGTCTGAGCAGGAAGAACGTCTGTCTGAGCTGGAGACTGCCCTGCAGGCACAGCAGACCGCCTTTAACGAACTGGTGAATAAGCTGAGTCATGAAGACAGCCGCCAGGACTACCGCCAGCGTGCAACAGGCGGTAACGCCCCCGCTGACACTCTGACCAATTGCTGATGGAGCACAAAACCTGATGAAGAAGAATACCCGCTTTGCTTTTAACGCTTACCTGCAGCAGCTGGCGCGTCTGAACGGTGTGGCAGTTGAAGAACTGTCCAGCAAGTTCACCGTGGAGCCGTCTGTGCAGCAGACGCTGGAAGACCAGATCCAGCAATCCGCCGCTTTCCTGACGCTGATTAACGTCACGCCAGTGACCGAGCAGTCTGGTCAGCTGCTGGGGCTGGGTGTTGGCAGCACCATTGCCGGAACCACTGATACCACCGCAAAAGAGCGTGAGCCTGTCGATCCGACGCTGATGATCGATGTGGAATACAAATGCGAGCAGACCAACTTTGACACGGTGCTGACCTACGCGAAGCTGGACCTGTGGGCGAAGTTTCAGGATTTCCAGGTGCGTATTCGTGACGCGATCGTGAAACGTCAGGCACTGGACCGCATCATGATCGGCTTTAACGGCGTGAAGCGTGCGAAAACCTCAAACCGTAGCGAAAACCCGCTGCTGCAGGATGTGAATAAAGGCTGGCTGCAGAAAATCCGTGAGGATGCACCGGATCACGTCATGGGCAGCACCACCACGGGCGGTGAAACCACACCGGGTGCGGTGAAAGTCGGGAAAGGTGGCGAATATGCCAACCTGGACGCCGTGGTGATGGATGCCGTCAATGAGCTTATCGACGTGGTCTACCAGGACGATGACGATCTGGTGGTGATTTGCGGTCGTGAACTGTTGTCTGACAAGTATTTCCCACTGGTCAACAAAGAGCAGGAAAACAGTGAAAAACTGGCTGCCGATATGATCATCAGTCAGAAACGCATGGGTGGCCTGCAGGCCGTGCGTGCGCCGTTCTTCCCGCCGAATGCACTGCTGATCACCCGTCTGGATAACCTGTCCATCTACTGGCAGGAAGACACCCGCCGCCGTTCAGTTATCGACAACCCGAAACGTGACCGGATTGAAAACTTTGAATCCGTTAATGAAGCCTATGTGGTTGAGGACTACCGCTGCGCCGCACTGGTGGAAAACATCCAGATTGGTGATTTCAGCGCCGCCGCAGCCGAAACCGGAGCGTAATCCATGAGCCTGAGTCCCGCACGGCAGCATCGCCTGCGCGTTCAGGCTGAACAGGCCGCCCGCGAGGGCGGCAGTGTTCGCCACGCATCGGGCTATGACCTGATGCTGCTGCAACTGGCGGAAGACCGCCGCCGTCTCAAGGGCGTTCAGTCCACGGTCAAAAAAGCGGAAATCAAGGTGGAGCTGCTGCCGAAGTACGCCGCCTGGGCAGAGGGTGTCCTGGCTGCCGGAGGCGCTCAACAGGATGACGTGCTGATGTACGTGATGCTGTGGCGCATTGATGCCGGAGATTATGCCGGGGCGCTGGAGATCGGGCGTCATGCCCTGCGTCATGGCTGGGTGATGCCGCTGGGTAACCGCAAAGTGCAGACCGTGCTGGCAGAGGAAATGGCAGACGCCGCGCAGAGCGCAATGCTTGCCGCCACCGGCTTTGATGCTGATCTGTTGCTGCAGACGCTGGAGCTGACAGACGGTCTGGATATGCCGGACCAGTCACGGGCGCGTCTGCATAAAGCGATTGGCGCTGTCCTGAGTGAAAGCAATCCGGCGTCCGCCCTTAATCATCTCAACCATGCGTTACAGCTCGATCCCCGCTGTGGCGTGAAAAAAGACAAACAGCAGCTGGAGCGCAGACTGCGCAATGACAGCCGCTGACAGAACGTGCCCCCGCGCACGGGCGGCACGGGGTGGCGAAAGGCACTGCCACATCAAAACCCCGTCCACCGCCCTCTATTTCAGGAGAAAGCAGCATGAAGTTTGTTGCGCCAGAACAGGCACCGGAACAGGCGGAAATCATCAGAAATACGCCGTTCTGGCCTGATGTGGACCTGTCGGAGTTTCGCAGTGTCATGCGCACTGACGGCACGGTGACGCAGCCGCGTTTAAAGCAGGTTGCGCTGTCGGCAATTTCGGAGGTCAACGCAGAGCTGTATGAGTTTCGCAGACGTCAGCAGATGCTGGGGTATGTGTCGCTGGCTGAGGTTCCGGCGGAACAGCTGGACGGCAAAAGTGAGCGCATTCAGCACTATTTCAACGCGGTTTACTGCTGGGCACGCGCCATGCTCAACGAACGATACCAGGACTATGACGCCACGGCATCCGGTGTGAAGCGAGGCGAGGAACTGGCGGAATCCAGCGGTGATTTGTGGCGTGACGCCCGCTGGGCCATCAGTCGGGTGCAGGATGCGCCGCACTGCACAGTGGAGCTTATCTGATGAAAGTGCGTGCGCATCAGTATGACACGGTGGACGCGCTTTGCTGGCGTCATTACGGGCGCACGCAGGGTGTCACGGAGCAGGTACTGAAGGCAAATCCGGGGCTTGCCGAATATGGCCCCTTTTTACCTCACGGGCTGCAGGTGGAGCTGCCGGACATTCCGACCACCACCTCCGTGCAGACCGTCCAGCTATGGGACTGAATTATGACGCTTGAGCGAATCAGCGCCTTTATCACGTACTGCATCGCCGTTGTGCTGGCCTGGCTGGGCGATTTGTCCATCAAGGATGCCTCAACTCTGGGCGGCCTGATGATTGGTGTGCTGATGCTGGCTATCAACTGGTACTACAAACACAAAGCCTACCAGCTTCTGCGCGACGGGCAGATCTCGCGGGAGGACTATGAATCCATCAATCGTTAAACGCTGCCTTGTCGGGGCCGTGCTGGCTATTGCTGCCACGCTGCCGGGGTTTCAGCAGCTTCACACCTCCGTGGAGGGGCTGAAACTGATTGCCGATTACGAAGGCTGTCGTCTGCAGCCGTATCAGTGCAGCGCGGGCGTCTGGACCGACGGCATTGGTAACACGTCAGGCGTCATTCCCGGCAAAACCATTACGGAACGACAGGCAGCAGAAGGACTGATTTCCAACGTGCTGCGTGTGGAGCGGGCGCTGGAAAGGTGTGTGAAACAACAGCCGCCGCAGAAGGTATATGACGCTGCGGTGTCGTTTGCCTTCAACGTGGGAACGGGCAATGCCTGCAGTTCCACGCTGGTGAAATTACTCAATCAGCGGCGCTGGGCGGATGCGTGCCGACAGTTGCCGCGCTGGGTTTATGTGAAAGGTGTGTTTAATCAGGGGCTGGATAACCGCCGTGCGCGGGAGATGGCCTGGTGTTTACAGGGAGCAAACTGAAATGAAAAAGAAATTAATCAGCGGACTGTTTCTGATGTTATGGATGGCGCTGTTAATCGCAGCAATGGTGTATCCGCAGGGGATCTTTCCGGTACTGGCAGCGTCCGGCGTTTGGGTAGCCTGTTTGCTGACATGGGCGGTAATTCCGGTAGCACTGGCTGCGTTAATTCAGAATGGCCCGCTCTGGCAGGAGTTAAGGGCATCTTTGCTGAAGACAATTACCCGAAAAGAAAATGTATTTATCTGTTGGGTGATGCGATTGCTGATTGTTGTAAGTCTCGCATGGACGGGGTGGGCTATTACCCTGGTCTTTTATCTGCTGACCGTTATTGCCTTCTGGATCACCCGTAATCAGATGGCGCAACAGGTAGCAGCATGAACCGGTTGCTGCTGGGTGTGCTGGCGTTATTACTGGCGGCGCTGGGCTGGCAGACGTGGCGGCTGGCTGATGCCAGCCAGACCATCAGCACGCAGGCAAACGAGCTGCAGAGCAAAAGCCAGGCACTGGCAAAGAGCAACAGCCAGCTTATCAGCCTGTCCATTCTGACTGAAACCAATAACCGGGAGCAGGCGCGGCTCTATGCCGAAGCAGAACAGACCAGCGCACAGCTGAGACAACGACAACACCGGATCGAGGAACTGAAACGTGAGAACGAGGATTTACGCCACTGGGCTGATACTCCTTTGCCTGCTGACATTATCCGGCTGCGGGAACGTCCGGCACTCACCGGAGGTGCAGCTTACCGTCAGTGGTTGTCCGCGAGTGACGCCGTGTCGGCTGGAGCAGGCAGCACCGCGCACTAACGGTGATCTGAATGCGTTGCTGGATGAAACGGAGGCCGCCTGGGCGGTCTGTGCAGACAAAGTGGACATGATTATTGCGTGTCAGGAGCGAAACAGTGAACAAACCACAATCCCTGCGCCACGCCCTCAATAAAGCGGTGCCTTATGTCCGCAATAACCCGGACAAACTGCATCTGTTTGTGGATAACGGTTCGCTGGTTGCCACGGGGGCCAGCTCCATGTCGTGGGAGTACCGTTACACACTGAACGCGGTGATTGAGGATTTCAGCGGCGACCAGAATCTGCTGATGGCCCCGGTTTTGCTGTGGCTGAGGGATAACCAGCCCGATGCCATCAATAACCCGGCGTTACGGGAAAAGCTATTCACCTTTGAGGTGGATATTCTGCGCAACGATGTCTGTGATATCAGCCTGAACCTGCAACTGACGGAACGTGTGCTGGTCAGCACTGACGGCAGTGTGTCGAGCGTTGAAGCTATAGCGGAACCTGATGCACCTGAAGAAATGTGGACGGTGAAACGTGGCTGAACTGCAGAAGGTGGACGACTGGCTGAGTGCCTTGCTGGCGAATCTGGAACCAGCCTCGAGAAGCCGCATGATGCGCCAGCTGGCGCAGGAACTTCGCCGGACACAGCAGCAGAATATCAGGATGCAGCGCAACCCTGACGGCAGCAGCTATGAACCGCGACGGGTAACAGCACGCAGTAAAAAAGGCCGTATCAAACGTCAGATGTTTGCAAAGCTGCGCACCACAAAATACCTGAAAACTGCCGCCAGCACCGACTCTGCCAGCGTGCAGTTTGAAGGCAAGGTGCAGCGCATTGCCCGCGTTCACCATTACGGCCTGCGAGATCGCGTCAGTCGTAAGGGACCGGAGGTGCGTTACGCAGAGCGTCGCCTTCTGGGTGTAAATGATGATGTTGAGGCAATGA
Organism: Citrobacter sp. C5_2; assembly: GCF_014596845.2. Lineage (NCBI taxonomy): Bacteria > Pseudomonadati > Pseudomonadota > Gammaproteobacteria > Enterobacterales > Enterobacteriaceae > Citrobacter > Citrobacter sp. C5_2. The sequence goes on from NZ_CP115032.1 coordinate 1,249,028, forward strand.
CCCGCGACATGATTCTGCAATGGCTGGCGGGGTGATCTTTGTATCAGTACTGATACAAGTTGCAGCACTGCCGCCTTTCTTTCCCTGATGGCAACCTTTCCCTATGAACGCACAATTAACCGAAATCATGCGCCTTATCACCAACCTGATCCGCACAGGGGTAGTCACCGAAGTGGACAGGGAAAACTGGCTTTGCCGGGTGAAAACGGGCGAGCTTGAAACCAACTGGATCAGCTGGCTGACGCTGCGTGCCGGGAATGCCCGTACATGGTGGCGACCATCGGAAGGTGAGCAGGTGGTGCTGCTGAGTCTGGGCGGCAATCTGGAAACCGCCTTTGCGCTGCCCGCTGTCTATTCGAATCAGTTCGCACCACCGTCGACGTCGGCGGACGCCTGCGTGACAGAACATCCTGACGGTGGCTGGTTTGAATACGAACCCGCCACCGGGCGCTGGTATGTCAGGGGCATCAAATCAATGGTCATTGAGGCTGCTGACAACATCACCATGAAAACCAGTGAGTTTGTACTGGAGGCTGACCGCACGCGCATTAACAGCGAAGTGGTGATCAATGGTGGCGTTACCCAGGGCGGCGGAGCGATGAGTTCTAACGGGATCGTGGTTGATGCGCATCAGCATACTGGCGTCCTGAAAGGCGGCGATACAACCGGAGGCCCGGTATGACGCTTTATAGCGGGATGAACAATACCAGCGGCAAAGTCATTACTGATATTGATCATCTGCGCCAGTCGGTGCGGGACATTCTGCTGACACCGCAGGGTAGCCGTATTGCCCGCCGGGAATATGGTTCCCTGCTGTCGGCACTGATAGATCAGCCACAAAATCCGGCATTACGCCTGCAGGTCATGTCGGCAGTGTATGTGGCGCTGAGTCGCTGGGAGCCACGGTTGACGCTGGATTCCATCACCATCAACAGCAATTTTGACGGTTCAATGGTGGTGGAGCTGACCGGGCGGCGGAATAACGGTGTGCCTGTGTCCCTTTCCGTATCAACAGGAGCAGAGAATGGCAGTGATTGACCTTTCGCAGTTGCCTGCACCGCAGATTGTGGATGTGCCGGACTTTGAGACGCTGCTTGCCGAACGCAAGGCAGAATTTGTGGCGCTTCATCCGAAAGATGAGCAGGAAGCAGTGATCCGCACGCTGGAACTGGAATCTGAACCCGCCACTAAATTGTTGCAGGAGAACGCTTACCGTGAGTTGCTTCTGCGCCAGCGCATTAACGAAGCCGCGCAGGCGGTGATGGTGGCTTACGCGATGGGCGGCGATCTTGACCAGCTCGCTGCCAACTACAACGTGACACGCCTGACGGTGACGCCTGCTGATAATGATGCTGTGCCGCCCGTTGCAGCTGTGATGGAAAGCGATGAAGCGTTGCGCCTGCGTGTGCCTGCAGCCTTTGAAGGGCTTTCTGTTGCGGGGCCAACTGCAGCTTATGAATTTCATGCCCGAAGCGCCGACGGTCGGGTGGCGGATGCCAGTGCAACCAGCCCGGCACCTGCAGAGGTGGTGCTGACTGTCCTTAGCCGCGAAGGCGATGGAACTGCAGAAAAAGACCTGCTGGACGTGGTGGAAAAAGCTCTGAACAGTGAGAACGTCCGCCCGGTGGCTGACCGTCTTACGGTTCGCAGCGCAGAAATCATCCCGTATCGCGTGGAAGCCACCATTTTTCTCTATCCGGGACCGGAAGCAGAGCCGGTAATGGCAGCGGCAAAAGCCAGTCTGCAGAAGTACATTGCCAGCCAGACGAGGCTTGGCCGGGATATTCGCCGTAGCGCCATCTTTGCTGCTCTGCATGTTGAGGGTGTTCAACGTGTGGAACTGGCTTCTCCGCTGGCGGATGTGGTCCTGAACAAAACACAGGCGGCATCATGTACGCAGTGGAGCGTAACCAACGGAGGAACGGATGAATAGTCTGCTGCCACCGGGTTCAACTTCACTGGAGCGCCGACTGGCGCAAACCTGTAGCGGGATTTCTGATTTGCAGGTGCCGCTGCGTGACTTGTGGAATCCGGCTACCTGTCCGGTCAGCTTCCTGCCTTATCTCGCCTGGGCGTTCTCTGTGGATCGCTGGGACGAGGGCTGGACAGAAAGCGTCAAGCGCCAGGTGGTGAAGGATGCTTTTTATATTCATCAGCATAAAGGGACCACCAGTGCCGTGCGGCGGGTGGTGGAGCCGTTCGGATTCCTGATCCGCATTATTGAGTGGTGGCAGACCGGAGAAACACCGGGCACGTTTCGCCTGGATATCGGCGTGCAGGACCAGGGCATCACTGAAGATACCTATCTGGAACTTGAGCGACTGATAAGCGATGCCAAACCATGTAGCCGCCACATGATCGGCATGTCCATCAATCTGCAGACCAGCGGCCCGCATTGGGTGGGAGCCGCCAGCTATCTTGGCGAAGAAATCACGATCTATCCGTATATCAACGAAACGATTATTTCCGGTGGCACCGCGCATGAAGGCGGGGCGGTCCATGTTATTGACACAATGAGAGTGAATCCATGAGCACAAAATTTTATACCCTGCTGACGGATATTGGCGCGGCGAAACTTGCCAGCGCCGCCGCGCTCGGTGTGCCGCTAAAAATTACCCATATGGCGGTGGGCGATGGCGGTGGAGTATTGCCAACGCCGGACGCAAAGCAGACGGCACTGGTAAATGAGAAACGCCGGGCTGCGCTGAATATGCTTTATATCGACCCGCAGAACAGCAGCCAGATTATTGCCGAACAGGTGATCCCTGAAAACGAGGGCGGTTGGTGGATACGTGAAGTGGGTCTGTTTGATGAGTCCGGGGCATTGATTGCCGTGGGCAACTGCCCGGAAAGCTATAAGCCGCAACTGGCTGAAGGTAGCGGGCGCACTCAGACCGTGCGCATGGTGCTGATTACCAGCAGCACGGACAATATCACCCTGAAAATCGACCCTGCTGTAGTGCTGGCAACCCGCAAGTATGTGGATGACAAGGCACTGGAGCTGAAGGTGTACGCGGATGATCAGATGGCAAAACATCTTGCCGCACCGGACCCGCATTCACAGTACGCGCCAAAAGCCAGCCCGACATTTACCGGAACCCCCAAAGCGCCAACGCCAGCGGCGGGGAATAATACCACGCAGGTTGCGACCACTGCGTTTGTACAGGCGGCACTGACGGCCCTTATTAATGGTGCGCCAGCCACGCTGGACACGCTGAAAGAAATAGCCGCAGCCATTAACAATGATCCGAATTTCAGTACCACCATTAACAATGCGCTGGCACTAAAAGCACCGTTGTCGAGTCCGGCACTCACCGGAACGCCAACAGCCCCCACGGCGGCGCAGTCGGTCAACAATACACAGATTGCCACTACGGCTTTTGTGAAATCGGCGATTGCAGGAATGGTGGGTTCTGCACCTGCTGCACTGGATACACTGAACGAACTGGCGGCGGCACTGGGGAATGATCCGAACTTTGCCACGACAATGCTTAATGCGCTGGCAGGTAAACAACCGCTGGACAATACGCTTACCAATTTGAGTGGAAAGGATGTAGCTGGTCTTCTCACATACCTTGGTTTGAAAGAAGCCGCAAAACGGAACGTGGGAACTGGCGCGAACCAGATACCAGATATGTCATCATTTGTGCTAACCGGTATTGGCTCTGACAATCTTTTAGTCAAACTTCCAAATGGCCTAATTATTCAGGTGTTTCGACGCAATATTTCTAACTCAAAAAATATCGGCGTTGCGACTGTTAACCCTGTTACTTACCCAACTCCATTCCCAAATACTGTGTGGGGGGCTTTTTGTACAAAGATGACATTTGCACAAATTGTCACGTCATGTGAAAGCGTTACTCTTTCAGGACTTAGCGCTACCACTGCACTTGTAAGTGGAGATAACGGAAGTTCAGCAAATCCCGATGCTTCTGCTGCGGTCTTTCTTGTTATTGGAGCTTAATCATGACAACTAACACTAATGTTGAAGATGTGTCAGTGCCTTTGCGTACCTCTGGATTTATATGGGATGCAAAAAATAACCTCTTGCTGTCTTATGTGCTTAAAACCGAGTACGAAGCGGCAGGAATGTGGCCTGAGAATGGCATCGATGTTTCTGATGAAGTATCAGCCGAATTTACCGGACAGCCACCGGAAGGAAAAACTATTGGTGTGGGGGCTGACGGGATGCCTGCGTGGGTGGATATGCCGCCACCCACGCGGGAGGAGTTGATTTCTGCCGCTGAACAGATGCGCCAGCAACTACTGACCCATGCTGACGCTGTTATGCTGGACTGGCGAACAGAACTGATGCTCGGTGAAATCAGCGACGCCAACAGAGCGAAGTTGTCAGCGTGGCTGGCCTATAAAAATGAGGTTAAAGTGGTCGATGTCACAACCGCCCCGGAACACGTTAACTGGCCTGTCCCCCCGGAGGCGTAGGCCAGTTGATATCCGGCGCGCTGGAGGTGTCTACCGCGTCCAGCGCGTCGAGATAATCCAGCCACAGATTGTACTGCGCCAGTTCATCACCTTTAAGTCTGCCGATAGCCGCCTTACCGGGCCACTGCTTACTGTTGACATATTCAGTGGCTTCATTAATCAGGAGACGTTTTTTATTCTCTGCCGCACTGATAGCGGACTCTTTTGCGGTTATTACCGTGAAACTACCCATTTAACATCACCTCCCAAATCTGCGTTTCACTCTCTTCTGCATCTGAACCGTAGAAGCCAATTAATTCTACGATGATCTCTCCTGACTCCTTTCTGGCATTCAGTACAGGATTGGGGGTTAACACAGATACAAAATCGACCGCGATATCGCCATCATTCAGGATGCTAAAATCGAATGAATCGGCAACATCATCAACTTCAATCGTTAATACATCACCGTTTGCCGACACTTTCATGACGTAATCAGAACGCTGCGGGGTAAAGATTGCTTTCATTAGAACCATCTCCCAACTGCTGTATATCCAAGATATGCCGCTGCATTTTGCACATTGCTAATCAGCGCCAGTGACGTCCCAGTCAGTGAACTACCGCGAACGGAAGGCCACGATGATGTACCACCTGTTGATAGTGGAGCAGAAGGTGCTACGGCTGGCCTGGTGCCAACGAAAGTTGCAGGAAAAGTGAACACAGATTCAGTGGAAAAATATAGGTTTGTCGTTCCACCACTAGGGTTACTTGTTATGGATTCGACCGACCTGGTAAACCAGCAGATTAGTGTTCCGTCGGCGAATTTTGTGTACTCACCATTTGAGTTAGATCCTCTCTCAATAATTGCCCCGGTCGGAACTCCCCCTGACTGAGATACTGTTCCTACGACATCAGCTTTAGCAGCTGTTCGCAAACCAACGTTTAAGAAAATGCAGAGGTAACAGCTAACTGGCATCATCTCCGGTTTTTATTCAGGGGGATGATCATGCTTATTGGCTATGTACGCGTGTCAACAAATGACCAGAACACCGATTTGCAACGTAATGCACTGAATTGCGCGGGATGTGAGCAGATTTTTGAGGACAAAATCAGTGGCACTAAGTCCGACAGACCGGGGCTGAAAAAACTACTCAGGACACTATCGGCAGGAGACACGCTGGTTGTCTGGAAGCTGGACAGGTTGGGGCGCAGTATGCGGCATCTTGTTACGCTGATAGAAGAGTTGCGCCAGCGTGGTGTGAATTTCAGAAGCCTGACTGACAGTATTGATACCAGTACCCCAATGGGCCGTTTCTTTTTTCATGTCATGGGTGCCCTGGCTGAAATGGAACGCGAACTGATAGTTGAACGTACCAGGGCAGGGCTGGCTGCAGCTCGTGCCAAAGGCAGAGTAGGTGGACGCCGTCCTAAGTTGACCACCGAACAGTGGGCACAGATTGGGCGTTTACTCGAGGCCGGAGAATCAAGACAGCGTATTGCACTGATTTTTGATGTAGGCGTTTCTACCATTTATAGAAAATTTCCGGCAAATAAGATCAATGAATCCCCCTGAATCAGCATTATGTTGATTATCCCTGCAAGCAGACAAATACCGTTATTTTGTGTGAATAACGACACAACTGCGCTTAGCTGTTTGTCAGGCACAATCACTTCAACATAGGGCGAAGCCTAATCCAATCAGGAGGTTCGCCACTATGGCTCAGGATTACCACCACGGGGTGCGCGTTGTTGAAGTCAACGAAGGCACCCGATCTATTACCACGGTGAGCACCGCCATCGTGGGTATGGTCTGCACGGGCGATGATGCCGATGCAAAAATGTTTCCTCTTAATAAACCCGTGCTGATCACTGATGTGCTGACTGCCAGCGGTAAAGCGGGTGAGTCAGGTACTCTGGCCCGTTCGCTGGATGCCATCGCTGATCAGGCAAAACCCGTGACCATTGTTGTGCGTGTGCCGCAGGGTGAAACGGAAGACGAAACCACGACCAATATCATCGGCGCAGTGACTGCTGAAGGTAAAAAAACAGGTATGAAAGCCCTGTTATCTGCCCAGTCACAGCTCGGCGTTAAACCGCGCATTCTCGGCGTGCCAGGCCACGACACCAAGGCGGTAGCTACTGAGTTGCTGAGCGTGGCGCAAAGCCTGCGTGGATTTGCTTACCTGTCAGCGTATGGCTGCAAGACAGTGCAGGAGGCGATCACTTACCGCGAAAACTTCAGCCAGCGCGAAGGGATGCTGATCTGGCCTGACTTTACTGGCTGGGACACGGTGCTGAATGCCGAAGCAACGGCATATGCCACCGCCCGTGCGCTTGGTCTGCGCGCCAAAATTGACGAGCAGACCGGATGGCACAAAAGCCTGTCCAACGTGGGCGTGAACGGTGTCACCGGAATTTCTGCAGATGTGTTCTGGGATCTGCAGGACCCGGCAACCGATGCAGGTCTGCTGAACCAGAACGACGTCACCACGCTTGTGCGTAAAGACGGTTTCCGCTTCTGGGGTTCCCGCTGCCTGAGTGATGACCCGCTCTTTGCCTTCGAAAACTACACCCGCACGGCGCAGGTGCTGATGGACACGATGGCAGAAGCACACATGTGGGCGGTGGATAAACCGCTTAACCCGTCGCTGGCCCGCGACATTATCGAAGGTATCCGCGCCAAAATGCGCAGCCTGGTCAGTCAGGGCTATCTCATTGGTGGTGATTGCTGGCTGGATGAGTCGGTGAACGACAAAGACACGCTGAAAGCCGGAAAACTCACCATCGACTACGACTACACGCCAGTGCCGCCACTTGAAAACCTGATGCTGCGTCAGCGCATCACCGATCAGTACCTGGTGAATTTCGCCAGCCAGGTCAGCGCGTAAGGGGACAACATGGCTTTACCACGCAAATTAAAACACCTGAACCTGTTTAACGACGGGAACAACTGGCAGGGGATCGTTGAGTCGCTGACGCTGCCGAAATTTACCCGCAAATATGAGAAGTATCGCGGCGGCGGAATGCCGGGTGCGGTGGATGTGGATCTGGGGCTTGATGACAGTGCGCTGGACACAGAATTTTCCATTGGTGGTACTGAATTGCTGCTGTTTAAACAGATGGGTAAAGCCACGGTGGATGGCATCCAGCTGCGCTTTACCGGCTCTATTCAGCGTGACGATACCGGGGAAGTGCAGGCCGTGGAGCTTGTCGTGCGTGGACGTCACAAAGAAGTGGATTCCGGCGAGTGGAAGACGGGCGAAAGCAACACCACCAAAGTGACCAGTACCAACAGCTACGCGAAGCTGACCATCAATGGTGAGGTGCTCTATGAAGTGGACCTTATCAACATGGTGGAAATTGTGGACGGTGTGGACCTGATGGAAGCGCACCGCAACGCCCTCGGCCTCTGATATATCTGAACGGCGCGGGATACCGCGCCAGAACCCAATTGACAGGACAGCAAAATGAGCGATAAGCAGACTGAAAAGACCATTCAACTGGATACCCCCATCAAGCGCGGTAAAACAGAAATCACCGAAATTGTGCTGCGTAAACCGCAGTCCGGTGCGCTGCGCGGTACACGCCTGCAGGCCATTATGGATATGGATGTAAACGCGATGATGACCGTGATCCCCCGCATCTCCAGTCCGGCACTGACTGCACAGGAAATTGCAGAGATGGACCCGGCAGATCTCACTGCCATGTCGGTTGAGGTTGTCACTTTTTTGTTGAAGAAGTCGGTGCTTGCCGTTTTACCGACAGCCTGACGGTTGACGATCTGGTGGCAGATATCGCCACCATTTTTCACTGGCCGCCATCCGTTACTGACGTTATGCCGCTGACCGAAGTGCTGGAATGGCGGTATAAAGCGATTCAGAGAAGCGGGGCCAACGATGAGTGATAACAACCTGCGTCTGCAGGTCATTCTTAATGCGGTTGACAAGCTCACCCGCCCATTTCGATCTGCGCAGGCCAGTTCAAGAGAACTGGCTGCTGCTGTCAAAAAATCCCGCGATGCAATAAAGCAGCTTGATCAGGCCGGGAGCAGTCTGGACAGCTTCCGAAAGCTGCAGGCAGAAAATCAGAAATTAGGCGACAGGCTGAACTATGCCCGCCAGCGTGCAAATTTGCTCAGTCAGGAACTGGGAGCGATGGGGCCGCCTTCGCAACGTCAGATTGTTGCTCTGGGCCGTCAACGGCTGGCTGTTCAGCGCCTGGAAGAACGCCAGAAAAAGCTGCAGCAGCAGACGGCGCTTGTGCGTGCTGAACTGTACCGGGCGGGAATTTCTGCGAAAGACGATGCGGGAGCAACTGCCCGTTTAGCCCGTGAAACATCACGTTATAACCAGGAACTTTCGAAACAGGAGGCGCGGCTGAAGCGACTGGGGGAAGCCCAGCGCAGGATGAATGCAGCGCGTGCCAGTTATGCCCGTTCGCTGGAGGTGCGTGATCGTATTGCAGGTGCCGGAGCCACCACCACGGCTGCAGGGCTGGCAATGGGTGCGCCAGTGATGGCGGCAGTAAAAAGCTATACCAGCATGGAAGATGCCATGAAAGGTGTGGCAAAGCAGGTCAATGGTCTGCGTGACGATAATGGCAACCGCACTGCACGTTTTTATGAAATGCAGGATGCCATCAAGGCTGCCAGCGAACAGTTGCCGATGGAAAACGGTGCGGTGGACTTCGCTGCACTGGTTGAAGGTGGTGCGCGCATGAACGTCGCAAACCCTGACGACAGCTGGGAAGATCAGAAACGTGACCTGCTGGCCTTCGCCAGTACGGCAGCAAAGGCGGCAACAGCCTTTGAGCTGCCAGCGGATGAACTGTCAGAAAGTCTGGGGAAAATCGCCCAGCTCTACAAAATCCCCACCCGCAATATTGAACAGCTCGGTGATGCGCTGAACTATCTGGATGATAACGCCATGTCGAAAGGGGCAGACATCATTGATGTGATGCAACGTCTGGGCGGTGTGGCTGACCGTCTGGATTATCGTAAAGCGGCGGCGCTGGGTTCCACCTTCCTGACACTGGGCGCTGCGCCAGAGGTTGCAGCCAGTGCAGCAAACGCGATGGTGCGTGAATTGTCCATTGCCACCATGCAAAGCAAGAGTTTCTTTGAAGGGATGAATCTGCTGAAACTCAATCCTGAAGTGATTGAAAAGCAGATGACGAAGGATGCGATGGGAACCATCCAGCGCGTGCTGGAGAAGGTAAACGCGCTGCCGCAGGACAAGCGCCTGTCTGCCATGACTATGTTGTTTGGTAAAGAGTTTGGCGATGACGCGGCGAAACTGGCAAACAACCTGCCGGAACTGCAGCGTCAGTTAAAACTGACAGCGGGCAATGATGCGCTTGGCTCCATGCAGAAAGAATCCGACATTAACAAGGATTCACTTTCTGCGCAGTGGTTGCTGGTCAAAACCGGAGCGCAGAACACCTTCAGCAGCCTGGGCGAAACGCTGCGCCAGCCGCTGATGGATATTCTGTACACGGTGAAAAGCGTCACGGGGGCGTTGCGTCGCTGGGTGGAAGCTAACCCGGAACTGACAGGCACACTGATGAAAGCATCGGCTGTTGTGGCTGCGGTTACCGTCGGCCTCGGCACCTTAGCGGTGGCGCTGGCTGCAGTGCTGGGGCCGCTGGCAGTGATCCGTCTGGGATTCTCTGTGTTGGGTATCAAAACGTTATCTTCCGTTACGGCAGCAGTAACTCGAACCAGCAGCGCGTTGTCCTGGCTGGCTGGCGCACCACTGGCACTGCTGCGACGCGGGCTTGCTTCATCGGGCAACGCCGCAGGTTTACTTACTGCGCCGTTGTCGTCTTTGCGCCGCACGGCATCACTGACGGGAAATGTCCTGAAAACTGTAGCAGGTGCGCCGGTTGCATTTTTGCGGTCTGGATTATCCGGTTTACGTGCTGTTGCTGTGATGTTTATGAATCCTCTGGCGGTACTGCGCGGTGGACTGGCCGCCGCAGGCACGGTGCTGCGAGTACTGGCATCTGGTCCACTGGCGATGCTGCGCGTTGCCCTGTATGTCATATCTGGTCTGTTAGGTGCTCTGCTCAGTCCGATAGGTCTTGTGGTTACTGCACTGGCGGGCGTGGCGCTGGTTGTCTGGAAATACTGGCAACCCATCACCGCATTTCTCGGTGGCGTGGTGGAAGGATTCAAAGCGGCGGCAGGTCCCATCAGTGCAGCGTTCGAACCGCTTAAGCCCGTGTTCCAGTGGATTGGCGACAAAGTGCAGGCGCTGTGGGGCTGGTTTACTGATCTGCTGACGCCCGTTAAGTCGACCTCTGCCGAACTGCAGAGCGCAGCGGCAATGGGGCGGCGATTCGGGGAGGCACTGGCGGAAGGGCTGAATATGGTCATGCATCCGCTGGACTCCCTGAAATCCGGCGTTTCCTGGTTGCTGGAGAAGCTCGGCATTGTCAGTAAAGAGGCCGCAAAGGCAAAACTGCCGGAAAGCGTGACGCGTCAGCAACCTGCGACGGTGAATGCAGACGGTAAAGTGATGATGCCATCGGGTGGTTTTCCATCATGGGGATATGGCTTTGCGGGGATGTATGACAGCGGCGGGTATATCCCGCGCGGGCAGTTTGGCATCGTCGGTGAAAACGGGCCGGAAATTGTTAACGGCCCGGCAAATGTGACCAGCCGGAGAAATACAGCTGCACTGGCTGCCGTTGTTGCCGGAATGATGGGCGTTGCTGCCGCGCCAGCAGAGCTTCCACCGTTGCACCCCTTGGCACTTCCCGCGAAAGGTGGAGAAGCAATTGTGAGTCGCGCAGCCACTGTGCCGCTCGTTCAACGGATTGAGGCACCGACGCAGATCATCATTCAGACGCAGCCAGGACAAAGTGCGCAGGATATTGCGCGGGAGGTGGCACGCCAGCTTGATGAACGTGAACGCAGGCTGAAGGCAAAAGCCAGGAGTAACTACAGCGATCAGGGGGGATACGACGCATGATGATGGTGCTGGGATTGTACGTGTTTATGCTGCGCACCGTTCCGTATCAGGAACTGCAGTATCAACGCAGCTGGCGACATGCGGCAAACAGTCGGGTAAACCGACGTCCGTCCACGCAGTTTCTGGGACCGGAAAACGACATGCTGACGCTTTCCGGTGTTCTTATGCCGGAAATAACAGGCGGCAGGCTGTCGTTGCTGGCACTGGAGCAGATGGCAGAACAGGGGAAAGCATGGCCCCTGATTGAAGGCAGCGGCACGATTTACGGCATGTATGTGATTGAGGGACTGAATCAGACTAAAACGGAGTTTTTCCGCGACGGTATGCCGCGCCGGATTGAGTTCACCCTGTCGCTCAAACGAGTGGATGAATCCCTGTCCGATATGTTCGGTGATCTCAGTGCGCAACTGAATAATCTGCAGGACACGGCAACGTCTGCCTTAAGCGATATCAGTAAAACGGTGGGAGGGCTGCTATCGTGAATTTCAGCTCTGAACTGCTTAACAAAGGCAACAAAACTCCCGCATTCAGCATCAGTATTGAGGGCAGGGATATCACCACTGTGCTGGATAACCGCCTGATGAGTTTGACGCTGACGGATAACCGGGGCTTTGAAGCGGACCAGCTTGATCTGGAGCTGGATGACGCTGACGGAAAAATCGTGCTGCCGCGCCGTGGTGCGGTTATTACGCTGGCGCTGGGCTGGAAGGGGCAGCCGCTTTTCCCGAAAGGGGCATTCACAGTGGACGAGATTGAACACACTGGCGCACCGGACCGCCTGACTATCCGGGCGCGAAGTGCTGATTTTCGGGAAACGCTGAATACCCGCCGTGAAAAATCGTGGCATAAGACCACCGTCGGGGAAGTGGTGAAGGAAATAGCCGCGCGGCACAAGCTGAAGATGGCACTGGGTAAAGACCTGTCGGATAAGCCCGTGGAGCATATAGACCAGACTAATGAGAGTGACGGCAGTTTTCTGATGCGGCTGGCGCGACAGTACGGTGCCATCGCGTCGGTGAAAAATGGCAATCTGTTATTCATCCGGCAGGGGCAGGGCAAAAGCGCCACTGGTAAACCTCTGCCAGTGATCACTATCACACGCAAGGACGGCGACAGTCACCGATTTACCCTGGCAGATCGCGGAGCCTACACGGGCGTAATTGCCAGCTGGTTGCATACCCGCGAACCTGCGAAGAAAGAAAGCACCACGGTGAAGCGTAAGCGCAGAACTAAGAAGCAGAAGAAAGAGCCGGAAGCGAAGCAGGGCGATTACCTGGTGGGTACGGATGAAAACGTGCTGGTACTTAATCGCACTTATGCCAACCGGAGCAACGCTGAACGGGCAGCGAAAATGCAGTGGGAACGCCTGCAACGCGGCGTTGCGTCATTCTCGCTACAACTGGCGGAAGGGCGGGCAGATCTTTACACGGAAATGCCAGTGAAAGTTAGTGGCTTTAAACAACCGATAGATGATGCGGAATGGACCATTACGACTCTGACTCATACCGTCAGCCCGGATAATGGTTTTACGACCAGTATTGAACTCGAAGTGAAGATTGATGATCTTGAAATGGAATAAAGTGTCCTCAATATTGATATTTTGTGTATCATTACAATGATTCTGATAGCAAAGGTAGGGATCTGGATATGATGAATTGTCCAAAGTGTGGTCATGCGGCACACACAAGGAGCAGTTTTCAAGTAACTGAAAGCACCAAAGAGCGTTACTGCCAGTGCCAAAATATTAACTGCGGGAGCACTTTTGTTACCCATGAAACAGTGGTCCGGTTTATTGTGACACCCGCACTGATTGCTACTGCTCCTCCACATCCATTGCCAGGTGGTCAGGGGCATATGAATTTTTGAGAAAGAGAACCTGCTACGGCAGGTTTTTATTCATCTGGGATCTCACCCGTTTCAAGAAAATGTATAAAGCCAGGCTCATCTATGATGATTGTGCCTTTCATCCTGGCTGCCGATACTTTTGATGGGCCTGCATTGTAACCGCAACAGAGCATCTGAAGGCTTTGGGTTACAGAGGTTCTTACCGTTAATCCTTGTTCATTCGCCTTATCAACCAATCTTTCTTTATCTGCTTTCTTAAATCCGGTGAAACACACATCGAATGTATTTTTTTTCGGACCAGACTGCTTAGTGAGATGTGAGTAGTTTTCGGGGAGGAATGACGCGCATTCCTGAATGGCTTGTTCTGGTGAATCGTACTGTTTAAGAATGCGGTCTTTTCGGAAGGTTTTTATTCGATCGGTGTTCTTACAAATGCCCTGTATATGATTTTCGCTATAACTGATGCTCTGTATTGAGTGAACTCCGATACGACCATTTGCATTGATGTAAACAAAGTGAAGTTCTTCCATGTGAAACCTCTTTGCATGATTTCAAGATGGCGACAGGCAAGATGGACGCAAAAGTCTGTCGCCATTTTGCCGCCACTACCAAAGAAAAAGGGGCTACGCTTTTACGTAACCCCTTGATTTATTTGGTGGAGCTGGCGGGAGTTGAACCCGCGTCCGAAATTCCTACATCCTCGGTACTACATGCTTAGTTCGTCTTTACATTCGCCTGGCACCTGCGGACGGACACGCCACTACCAGACTAGCCTGATTAGTTTTAACGCTTCAACCCCAGGCAGGGCATCCACGCGATCTCTTTTGGGTTTGACCTCTCTTTGATCCCCGTCTTAAGAGCGGAAGCTAGGGAGAGAGGGCTCAGAGCAGGTTATTAAGCTGCTAAAGCGTAGTTTTCGTCGTTTGCGACTATTTTTTTGCGGCTTTTTACGAGGCCAACCGCCCCTCGGCATGCACCTTGGGTTTCGCGAATCCCGTCGAATCCAGAATCAGCCCCAATGTGTTAGAGCAAGTATAACAGACTTGTGACACGCGTGACCAGCCCCCGCAACCCCTAATCCTCAAGGATTTACCGCTCGCGTAGCGCTTCTTTAGCCCGATTAAACGGTTTGATTAAATAGTCGGCGATGGTTTTTTCACCTGTTTTTATATCCACTGTGGCAATCATGCCCGGTACGATGGAGAACTGGCGACCCAGTTTGTTCTCCAGGTAGTCCTGATGGGTACGGATAAACACGCGGTAGTAGAAGATTTCCGGTTTCACTTTATCCTGAATAGTGTCCGGAGAGATGGTTTCAACTACGCCTTCCAGACCGCCATAAATGGCGTAGTCATAAGCGGTTATCTTGACCAGCGCTCGCTGGCCAGGGTGAATAAATGCAATATCACGCGGCGACAGACGGGTTTCAATGAGAAGATGATCGTCTATTGGCACGATTTCCATCATTTCGCCATTGGGTGGGATAACCCCGCCAATGGTGGTGACCTGGATATTTTTCACGATGCCGCGCATGGGCGCGCGCACGGTCAACCGGGTGACGGAATCCTCACGTCCTTTCAAAATGGCCGCCAGCATATCCACTTCGGCGTTGGCTTTAGACAGCGCTTCACGCGCCTGCACGAAGTATTGGGAACGCAGGTCAGCGATTTTTAATCCCAGATCGCTTTTTTGTCGTTGCAGGCGCAGCACTTCCACATGGCTGGCGGCGCCGCTTTTCTCCAGACGTTGGGTAATGGCCAGCTCTTTATTGACTGAGACCAGCGCGTCCTGCAGTTCCGCCATGGAATCAGCAAGCTGCGCGCGGCGGCTTTTATACAGACGCGTTTCGGAGGCGATGAGATCCGGCCAGGCGCGTAGTGAATCGGGAAAGGTCAGCGGCAGATCGTTAACTTCAGCATTAAGCCGCGCGCTGGAAGCCAGCGAGGCGCGATAGCGGGCGGCGCTTTCCCCAACGTTGGACTCTGAGCGGGTAGGATCGAGGCGCGCTACGATTTGATTGGCCTGCACCTTATCGCCCTCGCGTACCGTCAGCTCGGCGAGGATCCCGCCATCCAGCGACTGCAATACCTGCTCACGTGAGCTGGGGATCACTTTCCCGCTGCCGGTCGAGACTTCATCAAGTTTACCGAAATACGCCCAGATACCCAGCACGGCAAATAACAGCGTGCTGAGCAGAATAATGCGGCTGGCCCCGGAAAAATGGTGTTTGCGGCGGATATCCAGATCGTCCATGGCGGCGTCATGCGGATTGGTTTTCATTTTTCCACTCCCGACCGTGAGTAGGTACAGCTGCCCGACTTGCACTCAATGCCTGCGCTTTCGGGGCATCCATCACCAGTTGACCTTCTTTCAATACCACCACGCGCTCGACCAGCTCCAGAACCGGCACGCGATGGGTGGCGACAATCAGTGTGCGGTTGCCCAGCCAGAGGTTTAGCCGCTGAATAAACTCCCGCTCGGTATGTTCATCCAGTGAAGCGCTGGGTTCGTCCAGTAGCACGATATTGGGTGAGCGCAGCAGCATTCTTGCCAGCAGTATCGACTGCCGCTGTCCACCGGACAGACCGTTGCCGCCCTCCATAATCGGATGCGCCAGCCCTTTGGCGAGTTGTTTAACGAAAGCCGCTGCGCCGCTGACCTCCAGCGCGTCGAATATCTGCGCGTCGCTGGCATGCGGCGCGCCAAGAGTCAGGTTCTCACGCAGGGTGCCGAAAAACAGCCGCGCATTCTGGCTGAGAAAACCGATGTTACGGCGTAAATCGGCCATATCGATTTGCGCCAGGCTCAGGTTATCGAGTCGGACCTCGCCCTGAATAATCTCTACGCCGCCCGCCATGGCCTGCAGCAGCGTTGATTTCCCCGCGCCGTTACGACCGAGGAGCGCTATTCGTTCCCCGGGCATGATCTCCAGACGTGAGATACGCAGCGGCACGCGCTGATCGTCGCTGTGGTAGCGAAAGTGCGCGTTTTCAAAGAGATAATGACCGTGAAGAATTTCCTGATGTACCCGATCTTCATCGTACTGCGTTTCGGTGGGGAGCTGCATGATGCTGTCCAACCCCATCTTCGCTGCTTTGACCTGCTGCCAGCGGGCCAGCACGCCGCACAGGTTAGCCATTGGGGCAATCATTCTGGAACCGAGCATGGAGGCGGCCACCACGGCCCCGGTGGTCATCGTGCCTTCAATGACCATCGGCGCGCCGAACATAATAATGGCGGCGTAGACCAGGCTTTGTACCGACATGCCCCAACCAATCAGCCCCTGAGTCAGCTTGCGCGTGCGCAGTCCGGACTCTCCGGTAATGCGGATGTAGCTGTTCCACTGCTGTAAAAAGCGGTTTTCCGCCTGCATCAGCTTGATGTCCTCCAGCCCCTGAACGCTTTCAACCAGTACCGCGTTGCGCAGGGTGGATTCATGTGCGGCCTGGTTGGCGAGCACCGCCAGCTTCTTCTGTAACAGTAAACCAGGCAGGATCATCAGCAGGGCGGCGACGGGCGCTATCCATGCCAGCGGCGGGGCAATGCAGGCCAATACCACGATAAACAGAAAGAAAAAAGGCAGATCGACAATAGTCGACATGGTCGAGGAGGTGATCATCTCGCGAACCTGCTCCAGCTCGCGGAGTTGAGAAATAAAGCTCCCCGTAGAGCGAGGTACGGCTCTATTACGCAGCCGCAGGGCATGACTGAACACCCGATCGGAAATGCGCATATCGGCGCGTTTACCCAGCAGATCCATAATGTGGGTACGTGCTTCGCGCAGCAGAAAGCCAAACAGTACCGCCACCAGAACGCCGGTTGAGAGAACATACAGCGTCGGATACGACTGGGCCGGAATCACCCGATCGTAGACCTGCATCGAAAAGATAATCCCGGCGAGCGACAGAACGTTAATCAGAAAAGCGGCAACCATCACCGGCAGGTAAGGGCGGATATCCTGTAAAACCAGTTCGCGCATCCAGTCGGGCTTAAAGCGAGAAATATAGCGGTCTACCCGACTGTCTTTTAGCGCCGAAAGCGGACGCAGCGCGGTAATGCTTACGATCTCCGGCACAAGCTCTGCAACCGTCAGCCGGTTACGCTGCCCCTCTTCGGCGATGATAAAAACATCCAGCGCATCGTCACCGTTGAAATGTTCTAGCACCATGATTTGGCCGTCGCGCAGTTCAGCCACTACCGGTAAACGCCACTGGCTGAACGCCTGCTTTGTGGTATCCAGTGCGTGAAATGACAGGCCTGCCTGGCGCGCCAGTTGCGTCAGCGCGAGGGTGCGGTTTTTTCCTGCAAACCATGGCGCGTTGGCCTGGATTGCGCCGGGGGAGCAGGCAACGCGATAGTGGCTGGCAATATAGGTCATCGCCTGCGCCCACTGGCTCAGGGCCTGTTCGCCAATGGCCTCTTCCGCATGTGAATCGACGTCGCTCATAGCTGTATCTCCACCGATTGAATGCTGCGGTTATTTAAGGCGAATGCCTGGCGTAGCGAGCCGGTGTTGTAGAGGCAGTTCAGCTGTAACTGGCGTAGCTGGTTTTGGGTCTGGAGTTCAGCAAAACGCGCCTGATACACCTCCTGCTCGGCGTTAAGCACATCGAGCAACGGGCGAGAGCCAAGATCCAGATACTGCTGTTGATACAGCTCGCGCGTTTGTTCACTCAGTCGCTGCTGGCGTCGCAGAATTTGCAGAGCGGTGGCGAGACTCATCGCCTGGCTGCGGGATTCCAGTAATTTCTGCCGTACCTCAAGCCGGGTTCGTTGAATGGAATACTGGGCTGACTCAACCGCATGACTGGCGGCGTTGCGTCTGGCGGTAAGTCCGCCTCCCTGATACAGCGGCATTTCAACTTTTACCCATGCGGAGTACTGGGTTTTGTCGAGCACCTCATGGCTGGGATATTTGTCGTTGAGATAGTGCTGAACCGACGGCTCCAGAGAGATAGTCGGCGTCATTTGCGCGTTGGCGTAGTCGAGATTGGCCTGCGCCACATTCGCCTGCGCCCACGCCGCCAGCACGGCAGGAACCAGCTTATCGTCGGGTTTAACGACATCACAACTGCTGTCCAGTTTGCCGGGAAATTCATTGCTGATGCCGTTGAGCGAGTTCCAGCCGAGAAAACTCATCAGCGTTGCCTTGCTGCTGTCGAGATTGGCCTGGTACTGCGCCAGTTGCGAACGCGCGGACTCTATGCGCGCATCGGTTTGCACCACGTCTGATAGTGAGGTTGCGCCTTCATCATTGCGTTGCCGGGTCAATCGGCCAATGCCGTTCAGAGCGGAGAGTTGCTCCTCGGCGGCGTCCACCATCTGCTGCCACGTCTGCACCTGGACTATCGCGTTGGCGGTCGCGTGGGCGATGGTATCAATACTGAGTAACACATTAGCCTGTTGTTGCGCGGATCCTGCCGTTTCAGCGCGGACCTGGCTGGCCACTTTGCCGAAGTCATACAGCATTTGCGACACCGAAATAACCAGGGCCGGGCTAAAGCCGTGGTCGGTGTAAGTATTGCTGTAGCCGTTGTTCATTCCGGCAGTTACCTGCGGGTAATATTTCGATTTCGCCACGTCTATCTGCTCATTCTGTGAGAGCAGTTTGCCGATAGATTCACGAATGGAAGGGTGCCAGCTCACGGCACGACTCACGGCATCGTTCAGCGTCAGAGTTCCGGGGGCGGCAGGGCTTAGCGGCAGATCGGCGACGGAGCCGTCAAGGCTTGGAAGCATCTGGCTGTTTGCCAACCCTTCCGGCGTAATAACTTGCGGTTCATCTTCGGCATTCACCCGCATGGAACACAGCGCTAATGCCAGCAGTAATGCCACGGGCATGACTTTTCCCATATCTCATCCCTTTCAAAATACAACCGTTACGGCAGTTGCTCCGGGCGTCGTGGCGCCCGGAGCTTTATGTATTAACCACCCGTGATGAGATGGTTGTTCTGTAGCAGTTCATTCAGTGTGGTGTTGACGTTCTCCAGGGTGATGAGGTTGGTGGATTGATAAGTTCCCCCCGTGCCGTCGCGGTCGATGGCAATCACGGTGTTGGATCCGTTGGTGGTGACCTGTACGTAGTTCCCAAGCGTAGAAGCCTGATGGTTCCATCCGCTCAGCAGTTCGTGGATATCGATCTTGTCGCCCTGGGCCATCGAGAAGTTGGTCCAACTGTCGCTGTTGTTCCCTCCGGTTGCGTTGTTGGCATTAAGCAGGTGATAAATCAGCGTATCGCCGTATGCGCTGCCGGTCAGACGATCGGCATCCGCGGTGCTCACGACCTGCGGATTCATGTCGATGGTCAGCGTGGCGGTATCGGTATGGCCTTGCTGGTCGTTGAGGGTGTAGTTGAACGTCTCTTTGGTCGTGATGGAGGCCAGTGATACATCGCTGTTGAGGGCATAGGTGTAATGGCCGTCTATGCCGATGGTCAGTTTGCCGTACAGACCGTTAATGATGGCGCTGGTCGTGTTGCCAAGCGGATCCAACGTGGCAGTGCTACCGCCAGTGCCGTTCACCGTCAGCAGGGTATGCACGCTGGCAATATGGTCTCCGTCATAGATATTGCCCGTGACGCTGTTTGCGGCGGAGGTCTCGAAGTTTTGCAGATCGATTATCGTGCCTTTTACGCTTGGGGTGATGGTGATATTCCCCAGCCCCAGAGCCCCGACGCTGCCGGTGTAGTCGAGGCGGTAGTTACCGCTATGCAGTACGATCCCGCTCAGGGCAATATCAATATTGCCGCCAACCAGCAATCCGCCGTTGAACGAGCCATTAGTCACCTTGACGTTATTACTGTCGTACAGTGTCCAGGTGACGGTTAGTCCGCCCAGCGTCAGACCTGAAGCGACGTTAAAATGCAGGATGGCGTTTTGCACCGCCGTTCCCGCTGCAACCTCTATAGTTCCTGTGCCATTTTGTGACGTTGCTGACAAGAGTTGGGCGTTCCAACTGGCGTTACCGACGCTATTATCGGTGAACGACCGGGATGTATCCGCCTGCGTGGTGACCGCCATCTGGGGGCTGATGTCATTGACGGCATCCAGTGCCTGCGGGGTTGCCGTAATGTTCAGCGACGCGCTGCCGGTGTCGCCGTTTGGCGCCCGGACCTTATACACGAAGCTGTCAGGGGTGTTGATGCCGTCCGCGCCCAGCCCGCTTTTTAACGTGTAGGTGTAGTTCCCCTTCGCATCAATAGTCAGCGTGCCGTACTGCCCGTTTATGGTTGTGATGCCCGTCCCATTAACGGCGACGCCGTTCACCTCGGTAATAACGGTATTGGCCGGAGCCGAGTCATTGACCAACAGATTTCCGTTGGTCGACGCGCTCAGGCTGTCTACGGCGTAGGTATGATCCGCCTTAATGTCCAGCGTATAAGTGGTTGCCAGAGCCAGACCGCCGGAAGCGTTAAGCAGGAACAGATAGTCTCCGCCAGGTAGCGTGATGGTGTATTCCGTAGAGCCGCCGGCTAACACCGCGGTGACCCAATTGGGCTTCACACGGAACTGTTCATATTGTTGAATAGACTCATTGAAGCGATAAATGTAGAGATCAAAACCGCCCACCGTCACGCCGAGAACATTCGCCTGCACGGTCAGCGTGCGGGTTGCGCCATCATCCACGTTGAATTTGATAGGGTTGGTCAGGCCGTTAACCAGACTGACGTCCAGCACATTACCCAGTCCAACGTTAACGAGCGTGAAGCCAGTTTGTTTTGAGGTTCCATTATCGATCGCAATGACCTGTGTCCCGTAAGTCAGCGCGGCAATATCATCTGCTGCTGTGACTGTACTGGTCGCTGGGGGCTGGCCCAGCGTTACCACCAGTTTTGCCGATGAGCTATCTGCGCCATGCGTCAGCGTATAGGTGAAACTTTCGGAGCGTCCATACACTGAAATTGACGTATTAGTCAGGGTGTAGGTATAGCTACCGTTCTGATTAATATGCAGGATGCCGTATTTCCCCTGCACATCAATGCCGCCCGCCGGGACGCTCACGATGTTGCCGTTACCGTCGGTTACGGAGGTGACCAGCGTGCCAGACGGCGCGTTATCCTGCCCGTTGGTGGGATCGATATCCGTGATGATGTTGCCAGATTCCGTCGTACCGCCGATGATGGTCCCGGCGCTGCTTTTCACCACCGCGACATCAAGGCTGGTGTAAGAGCCCGTTGCCAGCAGGTTGGTGTTATAGCTTACGACACGGTAATCGCCCCCCGTCAGTCCGCTGTAATTAAGCGTTACGCCAGAAGCGCCTAAGGTGAGAAGGCTGGCAAAGTTTGGTAGGCCGGTATCCACTACCGTCACCCAGGCATTCAGCGAGCTGTCAAAGCGCTGGATCACGATCTCCAGCGTGTTTAGCAGTGACAGGACCACGCCGGTCGCGGCTGCATTGATCGTAATGGATCCGCTGCCTCCAGAGGCGATATTAAAATTGACGGTTGCCGTATCGTCCCCCAGCACGTTCGCCACATTACCCAGCGCGTTGACCAACAGGAAACCATAATCGCTTTTATGCTCGGTGCTGACGGTAACATCGGTCTGTAGCGGCAGACGGGTAATGTTGTCTTCGGCCAGCAACGGCAATACCGGGGCGATAACGCTTGTAGGCGATGATGTATTACCCGCTGCATCGGTCGCCGTGGCGGACAGCGATTGACCTTCAATCTGGCGAACCGGCAAGTTGACGCTATAGACACCGCTGCTGTTGGCGATGGCCGTCACGCTGGTGCCGCCGGGTAGAGAGATAGTGACCGTGCTTCCCGCTTCGGCGACGCCGCTTACGGTTCCGCCATCGGCGCTGATCAGTATTGTTGGCGCGGAGGGCGGGGTGGTATCCACAATCACGCTGAACGAACCGGACAATCCGCTGGTGCCGTTGGCATTTGTTGCCGTGGCGGTAAACGCGTGGTTACCTTCGCTGAGCGCGCCGGTTGGGGTAAAGCTCCAGAGCCCATTGCCATCTGCGGTCGTGGCGCCCATGAACACCCCGTTGTTATACAGTCGGACCACGGCGCTAGCCTGCGCTGTTCCGCTGAGCGTTGGCAGGGTGTCATTGGTGGTTTTACCCGCCGTGACCAGACCAGTGACCGAGCCGACGTCATCGAACACGCTGGCAATAACGGGCGCAGGCGGTACACCGGTAAAGGGTGCCAGAACGTTGCCTGCTGTACCGATGTTGCCCGCGGCATCCTGTGCGCTAACCAACAGCGTTTGCCCACTGATTTGCGGTGGGTTCAGCGTGAAGGTGAAGTTACCGGAGGCGTTCGCAGTTGCCGTACCGAGCACCGTTCCGCCGTTAGAGGTAATGATGACCGTGCTGTTGGGCTCGGCAACGCCTGTGAGCGTCGTGCCGGTGGCGTTTACTGAAAGTCCGCCAGGAATGCCTGGCGCGACGGTATCGACCACTATCGCTGCGGGCGCCGATGTGCCGCTGGTGTTACCTGCACTGTCCGTTGCGGTGATGGTAAAGGAGTGGGGACCTTGTGCCAGCTCGGTGGGCGGGGTGTAACTCCAGTTGCCGCTGCCGTCCGCCGTCACGCTGATGACGAAGATGCCGTTATCATAAATATCGATCCGCGCATTGGCTTCGGTGGTGCCGGTTAACGTTGGGCGTGCGTCATTGGTTGGCTGATTATTGCCAATCGCGCCGGTGTTTGGTCCGACATCATCAATAATGCTGCTGATTGCAGGCAGCGTCGGGGCGGTAGTATCCACCACGACGCTAAAACCGGCCGTCGCGCCGCTGGTATTGCCCGCCGCGTCGGTGGCGGTGACGGTGAAGGTGTGCGATCCACTCGCCAACGGCGTGGTTGGGGTAAACGACCAACTGTTATTGCTCTGCACCAGTGCCGTTCCCAGCAGGGTGCTCCCGTCATAGATACTGACGGTGCTGCCTGCTTCAGCGGTGCCGTTCAACGTTGGGCGCGCATCGTTAGTGAGTTGCCCGTTGCTGAGCACCGCATTGAACACGCCGCCTGCGACGTCATCGACCACCGAGACCAGTATCGGGGTAGTTGGCGCAAGCGTGTCGACATTAATAATAAATCCACTCGACGCCGGGCTGACGTTGCCGGCGGCGTCGGTGGCAATGGCGGTAAACACATGCTGACCGTTGCCCAGCGTGGCGGGCAGATATTCCCAGGTGCCGTCTATCGCCGCAGTCACCGTCGCCAGCAGCGTGCCATTATCGTAGATGGCCACTCGGGCGCCCGCTTCCGCCGAGCCGTTGAGTAACGGACGGGTGTCGTTAGTAAAGGCTCCGTTCGACAGCGTTCCGGTACCCGGCAGCACGTCATCAAAAGCCTGAATAATGGTTGGCGCCAGGGGAGCGACGGTATCAACAACGATGTTAAATCCAGCGGACGTTGGGCTGACGTTTCCGGCAGCGTCCGTCGCGGTTGCTGTCAGCGCGTGGTTGCCATTGCCCAGGGCTGGCGGCGTGAAGCTCCAGGCGCCCGTCCCATCCGCTGTGGTTGAACCGATAAACGTTCCGTTATCGTAAATTTTGACCGTCGAATTGGCTTCAGCTGTGCCGTTGAGTGTGGGTTGTGTATCGTTTGTGGCCTGGCCGTTATTCAGATTACCGGTTGCCGGACCGACATCATCCGCAACCTGAGTAATGACTGGCGTCCCCGGCAACACCGTGTCGACGATAAGTGCGAAGCCATTGGATGGAGGGCTGGTATTACCCGCACTGTCTGTAGCGGTGACGGTCAGCGTATGTGGCCCGTTACTGAGTGCAGCCGTTGGGGTTAGGCTCCAGGTACCGTTCGCGCCAACGGTCGTAGTGCCGATGGGCTGACCGTCGCTCAGGACAGTAATCGTCGCGCCAACTTCACCGGTGCCACTCAGGGCCGGACGGGATTCGTTCGTGGTCTGGCCGTTGGTTATTGGGCCCGTTGTCGGGGCGGTGTTGTCCTGCACCGTGCTGATGACCGGTATTGACGGGGCAATAGAGTCCAGTTCAATCGTAAACGATGATGATACTCCGCCCGTATTTCCGGCCCGATCGGTGGCAACGGCGGTGAAAATATGCTGACCCTGGCCCAGGGGCGTTTCTGGCGTAAAGCTCCAGTTGCCCGACGCATCCACCTGAGTTGTCCCTAAGTCGCTACCATTATCACGGATCGTGATGATGGCGCCGATCTCACCTTTACCGTTCAGCGTTGGCAGCGCATCGTTGGTCAACTGTCCGTTAGTTAGCGCCGTATTACCGGGTTGATCGTCAATCACCGAGGTGATGACTGGCGCAGCAGGGGGAAGCGTGTCGACGACGACCACGAACGGTGGCGTGGCCGGGCTGATGTTGCCCGCGCCATCCGTGACGGAGGCGGTCAGTGAGTGGCTGCCTTCACCGAGAGCAGGCGCAGGCGTAAAGCTCCAGTTGCCGTTTTCATCGCTGGTGGTTGTGCCAATCACTACGCCATTATCGCGGATGGTCACAACCGAATCCGCTTCAGTGGTGCCCGCGAGCGTTGGGGTATTATCGTTGGTCAACTGTCCGGAGGTCAGGGTCTGAGTTGTACCAACGTTGTCTGTGACCGTCACAATGGAGGGGGCATCCGGCGCCAGAGTATCGACAATGATCCGGAAGTCACTGGACGGATCTCCCTGGTTGCCTGCGGCATCTGTTGCGCGAGCGGTGAAGAGATGGTCGCCTTCTCCCAGAGGGTCGGTCGGGGTAAAGCTCCAGAAACCGTTGCTGTTTACCGTGGTTGTGGCATAAGCAACGCCTTTATCGTAAAGCGTGATGGTTGCGCCTGCTTCGCCGGTTCCGTTGAATGTCGGGCGTGAGTCGTTGGTAATTTGCCCTTTATCCAACGATCCGGTGCCTGGGGCAACATCGTCAATGATGCTGGTGATAGTTGGCACCTGCGGAGCGGTGGTGTCGATGGTGATGGCGTAGTTGGGCGATAAACCGCTGGTGGTGCCGCCTACAGTTTGTGACACGGTGAAGTTATAGGTTGTGCCGTTAGTCAACGCAGTGGGTAACTGATAACTCCAGGCACCGGAAACTGCATCGGCGGTCACTGTAATGGCAGGTGACACACCATCTATATAAATATTAACAGTCGCCCCAGCGGTGGCTGTTCCTTGCAGCAGCGGTAAGGTGTCGTTAGTGGTTTTACCGTTGCCAATCACCCCCATGATGGGCGCGATGTCATCGACAATCTCAAGAGTCGGGGGATGTGGCACGTTGGAGATGGCGGCGTTAAACGGCGCAGGATCGCTCTGATTGCCTGCAGGATCCTGGGCAATAGCGGTGAGCGCCTGACCCGTTGTTTGTGCCGGTGAAATCGTGACAGTAAAGTTCCCGGAACTGTCAGCCACTCCCTGACCAAGAACGGTGTTGCCGCTACGGATAATTACCGTGCTGCCAATTTCTGCCGTGCCGCTTACTTTCGTCCCATCAGGATCTACGCTGGTAACAACTGGAATGGCAGGAGGCTGCGTATCGACAATCAACGTTAGCGGATTATCTGCCGCCAGTACGTTACCGGCCCCATCCTGGGCACCGAACGTCAATGTGTGAGTAGCGTTGGGCGTAAGGGGAACATCGACACTCCAACTGCCGTTCGCGGCAACGATAGCCGTCGCAATGGCGATGGGATTGTTGCCGTCATAAATTAACACCGTACTGCCTGGCGTGCCGGTCCCGCTAATGGTTGGCATTGTATCGTCCGTCACGCTGCCGCTGGTTAGCGAACCAGTAAAGACGCCGACGTTATCCTGAATATCCGTGACCAGCGGTAGGGTCAGCTTCGTGTTGTTAACCGTAAACGAAATGCTGTTTGAGCTGTCGCTGATGTTACCGGCCGGATCGGTTGCGGTGGCGATCAGCGTGTAGCTCCCGTTGGTCAGTGCCGTCCCGGGCGTAATACTCCAGGTTCCGCCTGCCACCGTTGCTGTGCCGAGCACCGTACCGCCGTTATACAGAGTAATAGTATCCCCGTCGGTGCCAGTACCTCGAATGGTTGGCGTGGTGTCATCGGTCACGCCGTTAGCCGCAACATCGCCCTGGACGTCGCCGACATTATCGTTAGCGGCGATAATCACCGGCGGCGCTGAAGGTGTCGTATCAATCCCCAGGGCAACAGCATCCGAACGTAGGCTGACGTTACCAGCAGGATCGGTTGCGGTGAGGGTGACCTGATAATTGTCCGGATTAATGGGGCTGGTGGGCGTAAAGCTCCAGGAGCCATCTGCGCCAACGGTCGCAGTACCCAGCGGTGAAGTGTTGCCATCAAGGTAGATAGAAATAAGATCGCCAGGGTTGCCCGTGCCGCTAAAGGTTGGCGTGGTATCGTTAGTGATGCCGTTAGTGATGATGCCGGTTATCGGGTTGACGTCATCCGTTATGGTTGGCGGCTCTGGTTTTGCTGGCGGCAGGTTATCTACCGTCAGCGTAAAGCCTGCTGACGGGATCCCCGTGTTGCCAGCCATATCGGTCGCCGTCGCCGTAAATTTATGCGGACCGTCCGGCAGTGGACCTGTCGGCGTATATGTCCAGCTTCCATTTGGCTGAACGGTGGTGGTACCAAGAAAAACGTTGTTATCGTAAAGGGTAATCGTCGCGCCTGGCTCGCCGGTTCCGGACAGTTCGGGGGTCGTGCTCTTGGTACTGCCACCGTTGCTCAACGTTTGAAGGCTTGTGCCAATCAGACCTTCTGCTGAGCTGATAACCGGGGCTGGCGGTGGGGTGGTATCAATGGTCAGCGTGAAATTACCTGGGTTACTGGCGTTGCCTGCAACGTCTGTCGCAATTGCTGACAAACTATGTGGACCTTCACTGAGCGGCTGGCTGAGTTGAATACTCCAGGTGCCATCAGGTAATACCGTTGTGCTACCAATCGACGTGGCGCCATCATAGAGGGTGATGGTAGAACCGGCTGTCCCGGTCCCTTTCAGCAGCGGCAAAGTATCGTTTGAGCGACTACCGGTGGACAGATCAATCGGCGCATTCCCGACGTCGTCGGTGGCAGTCAAAATGACAGGATTGCCTGGCGGTTGGGTATCTACGGTAACGCTGACCACGGTGGAGGAGGTGACGACGTTACCAGCGGCATCCGTAGCAGAAACTGTAAACTGGTGGATGCGATCGCTGAGCGCCTGATTTGCCGGAACGGTATAACTCCAGGTTCCCGTGCTATCGACAAGCATGACTGTCATCAGGAAACTGCCATCGTACAGGCTCACCAAAGAACCGGGTTCACCGGTGCCTGATATGGTTGGCGTATTATCGTTGGTGACCCAACCGTTGTTCGCGACGCTACCTGTGATGCTGCCGACATCATCGTTAATCAGCGTAATCACGGGGACGGTCGGAGCGAGACTATCGACAATTATTTTCCAGCTTGCGGCGCTACTGGTATTGCTGGCGGCATCGGTTGCCGTCACCGTAAATATGTGCGCGCCCTGGGTCAACGCTGTTGTGGGCGTATAGTTCCAGTTACCGTTGAGATCAGCGGTGACGGTCGTTAACAGTTCGCCGTTATCGTAAATTTTAACCTGAGCTCCGGCCTCGGCAGTGCCTTCGAGTTTAGGTTTATCGTCGTTAGTTAAGCCGTTGTTACTGATGGAACCGATGACATCCGCGACATCATCCGTCACGGCAATGATAATCGGCTGGTTTGGTGCGGTGATATCCGGTGCCAGCGCCGAGGTTGGCAGGCTTTCGTTATTATTGCTGTCAGTTGCGGTGACTTTTACCGTTTCGCCGTTCATTTGCGACGGTGTAATCGACACGGTGAAGTTGCCACCGCTGTCAGCCTGACCTACACCAATCTGATTGCCGTTGCTGTCTTTGACGGTGACGGTGCTTCCCGCTTCGGCATGTCCGCTTACAGAACCGCCGTCCCCGGCGACGATGACGCCGGTTGGCGCATCAGGTGCTGTGGTATCTGGTGCGGTAATCGGAGTGTTACCGCTGGTATTGCCTGCTGCATCCGTTGCATTCGCGTTAAGGCGTTCACCGTTAGTCTGCGGCGGAACCAGCGTGGCGGTGAAATCTCCGCTCGGGCCAGCAGTTGCTGTTCCAATGATCGCGCCATCTGGATCCAGAATATGTACCGTACTGTTGGGTTCTGCGGTGCCGGTAACCTGATCCCCCGTAGGATTAATCATCAGGTTAGCGGGCGGCTGCGGGGCCGTGATATCTGGCGCGAGCGTGGTTTCTGGCTGGCTTGGGTTGCCTGCCGGATCGGTCGCGATGGCGGTAATCGTTTCGCCATTGGTCTGTGGCGGGGTGATGGGGATGGTAAATGTTCCATCTTCTCCGGCGACGCCGCTGCCGATCGGAGTGTTATTACTGTCGGTGATAACGACAGTATTGCCTGGCTCGGCCGTCCCGGTGACAACACTGCCGTCTGCGGAGACGCTGAGATCGTCTGGTGGCGACGGCGGCTGTATGTCGATACTAATATTAAATGTTGGCGACATACCGCCTGTCCCTAGCTGGTTTGTTGCCGTGGCGCTGAAAGCGTGCGGCCCTTCCGGCAACGGCGTAGCGGATGTCCAGCTCCAGTTGCCATTGGCGTCGGCAACCACGCTTTCGATAATCGTACCATTGTTATAAATGTTAACGGTGCTGTTAGCGTCCGCAGTGCCAGAGAGCGTTGGCGTTTGATCGTTGGTGGCCTGATTGTTGCTCAATAACCCGATTGACGGTGCGGCATCATCCATAACGCTGACGATAACGGGTACGCCCGGATAGCCGGAATTTGTGGCATAAAATGGGGTATCTGGCCCGATGTTGCCCGCCTTATCCTGAATCTTCGCGAGCAACGCTTCGCCGTGCGTCTGTGAGGGGGAAATCGCGATGACGAAATTGCCGGTTTGATCGACCGTTATTGCCCCTAAAACCTGGCTATTACTACCAATGATAGTGACCAGACTTCCTGCTTCCGCTCTACCCGTTACCGTGGTGCCTTCGAGGTTTACTGCGGAAATCACCGCGCCTGCAGGCGCGGTCGTATCAACGGTAAATGTCGGCAGGCTCGTTTCCGCGCTCACGTTACCTGCGGCGTCAGTTTGCGTCAGCGTCAGATTGTGAACGCCGTCGCTGAGGGGCGTATCAGGAGTAAAGGTCCAGTTACCATTGTCATCTACTGGCTCCATACCAATCAGGATGCCATTGTCATAGATGCTGATGGTACTCCCTGCTTCGCCAGTACCAGTGAGAGTTGGCGTGGCATCGTCGGTTTCGCCGTCATTGGCGATAAGACCGGTAATGGAACCGACATTGTCGATTTCCTGAGTAACCACGGGGGTATCAGGGGCAAGCGTATCGACAATAATCACCCAACTGTCTGACATCCCACTACTACCCGCATTATTTGACGCGCTGACGGTAAACTGGTGAGTGCCGTCTGCAAGAGGGGATGAGGGGGTAAACGACCAGTGGCCGTTGGCATCGATAGTAACCTGGCCTATTTCGACGCCGTTATCAAAAATATGTAATGTGGCATTTGCCGGGCCGGTACCCTGGAGTTCAGGCGTATTATCGTTGGTGGACTCCTGTTGATTGACAAGGCCGGTAATAAGCTCCTGGTCGTCAATTACGCTGGTGATGACGGGCATGTCTGGCATATTGGGGGTTGTTGTTGGCGGCGCGCCGTTATCGCCATCGCCACTACCGCTGCCGCCGTTACCATTGCCGTTTCCGGCATTACCGTTGCCGCCGCTACCATTACCGTTTCCGGCATTATTATCGCTCCCGCCGCTCCCGCCGCTCCCGCCGCCGCCACCACCGCCACCTCCTGCAGCGAGGCCAATTCCGCCAGCGACCGCAACCCCGCCAAGGACCCAGGGCCAGATTGCGCCTCCGTCATGACTGCCTTCGGCCGTCATCAGCGGCGTGAGATCGTCCAGGTGCTGAAAATGGAAAGCACCATCCGTATCCTGAACCCACCATAGCGCGCCATTGCTGTCTTCCAGAACGAGCTGGTTTTGCGCATCACCTTTTCCGACGTAAAAATTTTTAATGGTGATGGTTTCACCTGAACGGAGTGTGACAACCAGATCCTGATTAACACGAGTCAACTGGCTGACCTCCTCACGTGAAACGGACAGTTTCACAATAGAAGGTGAGTTGAGTGTAATTTCAGAGGCTTCAACATTGGTAGAAACACCAGTCAACTTCGATACAACGGCGAGTAGACGCATATGTTCACTCCTGATGGCAGGTCGGGAGTATTAATCCGCAACGGCGTGCCGGGAAAATGAGCAGACAGGTGCCTCGTTCATCATAATGATGAACTTACACATGTAATTTCATGGATAAGATTTACTGGTATCAGTTTCTGAAAAAATTAAGTCGTAGTCTGAGCACCAAAATAGTTCTTTCGTATTAGATGATATAGTCAGAAAGAAAACTTTCTGCAATGTCCAGATATTAAAAACATATGGTGATATTTTTCATCGAAATGAGTTAAACGTTTCGATAAATAGGTTTTATTTATAAGTTGCTGTAATTGTTGTTTTTGTTATTTATTGTTAATAATAAACAACAGTAATAATAATGCTATTTTGAAAGATGAAAAATAGCGCGTGGGAGTACTTGAAGTTTTATTTTATTGGACTACTGCTTGCCTGCAGGCTGGGGTTCGTATTTTTAACTGAACGATTCAGCAATGGAATCTATAATTACTATGAATGTATTGTACGACTTTCAATAACTAAAAAATAAAGGCCAGTCATCATGGTGATAGACTGGCCACAGAGAAAAGAAGGTTATCGCCCGGCATTTTTCATAATACGTGCTTTATCCACCTGCCATTCGCGTTCTTTTACGTCGGAGCGCTTGTCGTGTTGTTTCTTACCTTTGGCGACGCCAATTTTTACTTTACACCAGGCGTTCTTCCAGTACAGCGACAGTGCTACTACGGTATAACCCTCCCGATTCATACGACCATACAAAGAGTCGAGTTCGCGCTGGTTTAACAGTAGTTTACGGGTACGGGTGGGATCGCATACCACGTGTGTTGAGGCAACGGCCATCGGTGTGAAGTTGGCGCCAAACAGGAACGCTTCGCCGTCTTTGAGTATAACGTAGCTATCGCCGATGTTAGCTTTACCTGCGCGCAAGGATTTGACTTCCCAGCCCTGCAGAGCGAGTCCTGCTTCGAACTCTTCTTCGATAAAGTATTCGTGTCGTGCGCGTTTGTTAAGCGCGATTGTGGCTGAGCCAGGTTTGTGTGCTTTTTTCTTCGTCATAATGCCGCTCAGTATAGGTAATCTGGAATCGAAAAACACCCCATTTCATCCAGCGGGGCGCAAGGCGCTATCTTAGCACGAGTTGGGCTATAGCGTTTTTTTTAGCGAGTGATAAATGGTATTATTTGTGTGATTGATATTGATGGAAATTGTTATGCCTCAGATTAGCCGGACCGCTTTAGTACCTTACAGTGCGGAGCAGATGTATCAGTTAGTGAATGATGTTAAATCCTATCCCCAGTTTTTACCGGGGTGCACCGGTAGCCGCGTACTGGAGTCGACTCCGGGACAAATGACTGCCGCAGTGGATGTCTCCAAAGCAGGGATTAGCAAAACGTTCACCACGCGTAACCAACTGACCAGTAACCAGAGCATCCTGATGCATCTGGTCGATGGACCGTTTAAGAAACTGATTGGCGGCTGGAAGTTTACGCCGTTAAGCCAGGACGCGTGTCGCATTGAGTTTCATCTCGATTTCGAGTTCACGAATAAACTCATCGAGCTGGCGTTTGGCCGCATCTTTAAAGAGCTGGCTTCGAATATGGTGCAGGCTTTCACGGTTCGCGCGAAAGAGGTTTACAGTGTCAGCGTCGGCTAAAATTGTCGTTGAAGTGGCATATGCGCTGCCCGAAAAACAGTATTTACAGCGCGTAACGCTGCAGCAGGGCGCAACGGTGGAAGAGGCTATCCGCGCTTCCGGGCTGCTGGAATTGCGTAATGATATCGATCTCAGCAAAAATAAAGTGGGCATCTACAGCCGTCCGGTAAAGCTTGCGGATGTTCTGCATGACGGCGATCGGGTGGAAATTTATCGGCCGCTGATTGCCGATCCCAAAGAGCTGCGCAGGCAGCGAGCAGAGAAATCCGCTAAAAAATAACAGACAATAAAAAAGGTGCTCATTGAGCACCTTTTTTTGATCTCTCAAACCTACTTGTTGTCGGTCAGGGCAGGTTTGTTATCAATGTTGGTCAATACGCCGCTGCTGTTAAAGGTCAGCGTCAGCGTTTGCTGAGTTACGCCTTCATGTCCAGGTTGCTGACGGAACACATAGAACCAGGTGTTAGTGCCAAAAGGATCGGACATCATCGGGGTACCCAGAGCATAAGCAACCTGCTGTTGCGTCATGCCTGTACGCACTTTGGCGACATCGGTTGGTGTCAGATAATTTCCCTGGTTGATGTCAGGGCGGTAAACCACTCGCTCCAGAGTGGAACAGCCTGCAGTCAACATCAGTAGTACTGCTGCAGCAGCAGTCAGCGTTTTACAGCGCATAGTGATTTGATTCCTTTTCGGGCCCGAGCAGTACGCGGCTCATATGTAATATGCCGATGATAATAGACCTTTCACCACTTTAAAACCTTTTGCTGTCGGGTCGGTCGGCGATTTTATGTTGAACTCAGACCTTCACAAGGGAAAAAAGTTTATGCCGCCAGCAGTTCTTTTGCGTTTGCGAGGGTATTGCGCGTGACTTCGCTTCCGCCAAGTAAGCGGGCTAACTCCTGCAGACGCGCGCGTTTATCAAGCGGTTGCATGTGTGTTTCCGTCATTGCGCCGTCAGTTTCCTTGCTGACATAGAAATGTTGATGACCACAACCAGCAACCTGCGGCAGGTGAGTCACGCACATAACCTGGGTTGATTCCCCCAACTGACGCAGCATTTTGCCCACGACCGCAGCCGTCGGACCGCTGATACCGACATCAACCTCATCGAAAATCAGCGCCGGAGTTTCCATTTTACGTGCGGTAATAACCTGAATAGCCAGAGCGATGCGCGACAGCTCGCCGCCAGAAGCAACTTTCGCGATCGGCTGTAACGGCTGACCCGGGTTAGTGGTAACTTTAAACTCTACGCGATCGGCGCCGTCCGCGCTCAGATGGTGCTCATCAAATTTTACATCAATGCAAAAGAGACCATGCGGCATCGAAAGGGTATGCATACTCTCGGTAATGAATTGTCCCAGTTCCTGCGCATAATGCTGGCGCTGTTGGTGCAACCTTTTTGCTGTTTCCAGCGCCTGCTGGTGGTGATTGTTCACCGCCAGGGTTAAGGTTTCGAGCGAGTCAGCCTGATCGTCAAGTTGCTGTTGCTCATCTAACAAAGACTGATAGAACTGCGGTAACGCTTCCGGGGAGACGTGATGCTTACGTGCCAACGAGATTTGCTTTGAAATACGCTGCTCAAGTTCGAACAAACGGTTAGGGTCTAAATCCAGACGATCGCAATAGTGGCGCAGTTCATCGCTGGCTTCACTGAGCTGAATGGTTGCCTCTTCCAGCATATCCAGGATACCGGAAAGTTTGCCGTCCATGCCTGCGAGTTCAGTGACCAGGTGCTTTGCGGTGTACAATTGGCTCTGCAGATTGATGTCTTCGCCATCCGCGAGGATAGCCAGCGCCTGCTGGCTGGTGGTGAGCAATTGCCCGCTGTTAGCCAGACGCTTGTACTCTTCATCAATTTGCTCAAACTCGCCCGGCTGCGGGTTGAATTCGTTCAATTCTTTTAGCTGATATTGCAACAGTTCCGCCCGTGCTGCGCGTTCCTGACTTTGTTGCTGATGATGCGCCAGATCGCGGCAGCTTTGGTGCCATAGCTGATAGCGCGCGGTCATTTCCTGGGTCAGGGATGCTTCATTGGCGTAACCATCAAGCAGGAATTTTTGGTGTTCGGATTTCGTCAGAAGCTGGTGCGCGTGCTGGCCGTGGATTTGAATCAGCAGCTGGCCCAGCTCACGAAGCTGTGACAGCGGAACGGCGGTACCGTTAATAAAGCCACGGGAGCGGCCGTCGCTGCTGATCACGCGACGCAGCAAGCACTCACGGCCATCTTCAAGCTGGTTCTCTTCCAGCCAGCGCAAAGCTGCTGGGGTGTCTTTTAAGGCGAAACGGGCGCAGAGGTCGGCTCGCGCAGCGCCTGCGCGCACCATGTCAGCGTCTGCGCGCCCGCCCAGGCACAAACCGAGAGCATCAATGGCAATGGACTTACCCGCACCTGTCTCACCGGTGATGACGGTCATGCCGTTCTGGAAATCGATCTCAAGTTCACGAACGATAGCAAAATTGCTGATGGTCAGTTGTGCCAACATAGCTGTTTTCCTGTATGAAAAACCATAACTGTAATTACATACAGTATAAACTGGTTTTTTATACAGTAAAGAGGTTGGCGTTAAATTAGAATAATTTTTTTGACCAGCCCAGTTTTGTACTTAATGTATTGAAATAGCTGTAATCTTTTGGATGTATCAGGTTCAGATGATAATCACAGCGACGGATCAATACGTCTTCCCCTTCCTGTATCGGCAGGGCGATTTGGCTGTCGCAGCTGATCTCCAGATCGCTACGGCGATGAGAAAAGCGCAGGCGAATGGTGCTGCTACTGTTGATCACCAGCGGACGCGCAGAAAGCGTATGCGGGAACATCGGCACCAGCGTAATGGCATCCAGAGATGGCGTCAGAATTGGGCCTCCGGCAGAGAGGGAGTAGGCGGTAGAACCGGTAGGCGTAGAGATAATTAGCCCGTCGGAACGCTGAGAGAAAGCAAAGATTTCATCGATATACACTTCGAACTCAATCATGTGCGCCACTTTGCCTGGATGCAGTACCACTTCGTTGATTGCGGTGCTGATGCGCTTCTGGCAATCCTGCTGGCATACCTGGGCTTCGAGTAAAAAGCGTTTTTCGCTGATGTAGTGGCCTTCCAGCACGTCGGCTAATTGTTGGTGGGCATTGTCTGGATCGAGGTCGGTGAGGAAACCGAGGTTACCACGGTTAATGCCGATAACCTTGATGTCATAACGTGCCAGGGTGCGCGCAGCGCCCAGCATATTGCCGTCGCCACCGACGACTACGGCGAGGTCTGCCTGCTGGCCAATCTCCGCGAGCGTACCGGTTTTCACATTTTTCAGCTGTAGCTCGTGAGCGATTTGTTGCTCCACGATAACCTCATAACCTTTGGTGCACAGCCAACGGTAGAGCATTTCATGTGTTGTCAGTGCAGTGGGGTGACGTGGATGCCCCACAATGCCAATACACTTGAAATGATTGTTCATTTTCTCGAGGTCCTTGTAACGAAGATTAGTGACAATGTGAGTACTTCCCTTGAAACCCTGAATCTTATCCCCATAATAATCCAGGTTAGCGAGATGAATGCGAAAAAAACGCGGAGAAATTCATGAGTAGTAAAGAACAGAAAACGCCTGAGGGGCAAGCCCCGGAAGAAATTATCATGGATCAGCACGAAGAAGTTGAGGCGGTTGAACCAGACGCTTCTGCTGAGCAGGTGGATCCGCGCGATGAAAAAATTGCGAATCTGGAAGCTCAGCTTGCTGAAGCCGAAACTCGCGAGCGCGACAGCGTGTTGCGTATCAAAGCGGAAATGGAAAACCTGCGTCGTCGTACCGAACTGGACGTAGAAAAAGCGCATAAATTTGCGCTGGAAAAATTCGTCAACGAGCTGCTGCCGGTGCTGGACAGTCTGGATCGTGCGCTGGAAGTGGCGGACAAAGACAATGATGCGATGGCGCCGATGATTGAAGGTATTGAGCTGACGCGTAAGTCAATGCTGGATGTGGTGGCGAAGTTTGGTGTGCAGGTGGTTGCGGATATCGATGTGCCGATGGACCCGAACGTGCATCAGGCCATTGCAATGGTAGAGTCTGACGACGTTGCTGCCGGTAATGTGCTGATGGTCATGCAGAAAGGCTATACCCTGAACGGACGTACCATCCGTGCGGCGATGGTCTCCGTGGCGAAAGCCAAAGGCTAATCAGCCTCGGGCCGGGTAATGCTGATGCGCTACCCGGTCCGGACTCCTCTCACTGGTCCGATACGCTCTCGCGCAGCGGTGTAACCGGCAACACCTGTACCTGTTTAATCATATTGTCCTGCACGTCGAGAATATCGATATCGTACTGCCCAATACGCACTCGCGTGCCGGCAACCGGGATCTCTTCCAGCGCTTCAAGAATAATACCGTTCACGGTACGTGCGTCATCCTCCGGCAGGTGCCAGTTAAACGCCTTATTGATTTCACGAAC
Source organism: Citrobacter sp. C5_2 (assembly GCF_014596845.2). NCBI lineage: Bacteria > Pseudomonadati > Pseudomonadota > Gammaproteobacteria > Enterobacterales > Enterobacteriaceae > Citrobacter > Citrobacter sp. C5_2. The sequence goes on from NZ_CP115032.1 coordinate 1,285,522, forward strand.
GTTGGCGCTGCCGTCAATGATCACTGAGCCATCATTCTGCGGCGTCACCTCTTCGGCAAGCGTCGGTGACATTGACGTGGTGAAATCGCCGACAATCTCTTCCAGAATATCTTCGACCGTGACCAGCCCCTGAATATCGCCATATTCATTGACCACCAGACCCACTTTCTTCTTATTGCGCTGAAATTTAATGAGCTGGGTGCTGAGGGGCGTACCTTCCGGGACGTAATAAATTTCGTCAGCCGCGCGTAACATGGTCTCTTTGGTGAACTCTTTTTTCTCCGCCATTAATCGCCAGGCTTCGCGTACGCGCAGCATACTGATGGCATCGTCGAGTGAGTCGCGGTACAGCACAATACGACCGTGAGGGGAGTGCGAAAGCTGGCGCACGATTGATTTCCAGTCGTCGTTAATATCAATGCCGATGATTTCACTGCGCGGCACCATGATGTCATCGACGCTGACTTTTTCCAGATCCAGCACGGACAGCAGCATATCCTGATTACGACGTGAGATTTGGGAGCGTGATTCATTCACCAGCGTTCGCAGTTCATCTTTACTCAGCGAACCGCTCACCACGATATCCGTTTTGATACCCATCATGCGCATCAGCAGACGGGTGATGGTATTAAGCAACCAGACCAGCGGCATCATGATGATTTGCAGGGGGGCCAGCAAAAAACTGCTCGGGTAGGCGACTTTTTCTGGATACAGCGCGGCAATGGTCTTTGGCAGTACTTCGGCAAAAACCAGTACCACAAACGTTAGCACCCCGGTGGCGATGGCGACGCCGGCATCGCCATACAGGCGCATACCGACAATAGTGCCAAGCGCAGAGGCCAGAATATTCACCAGGTTATTCCCGATCAGTACCAGGCTTATCAGGCGATCCGGCTTGCGAAGTAACTTTTCAACGCGTTTTGCCTGACGATTACCTTGCTTGGCCCGATGCCGCAGACGATAGCGATTCAGAGTCATCATTCCGGTTTCAGAACCGGAAAAATAGGCGGAAATGACCACCATGATGAGAAGCGTGACAATGAGCGTGGTGGTGGAGATGTGTTCCACGTAGGGTTCCTTAAAGATTTAACTCACGAACTGCTGCAGTATACGGCTGCCGAAATAGGCCAGCGTCAGAATGACTGCGCCTGCGACGTTAAACCATACGACGCGACGTCCGCGCCAGCCTTCATGGTAATGCCCCCACAACAGAACGATATAGACAAACCATGCCACGATAGAAAGAACGGCTTTATCAATATTTTCAGTACTGAACAGGTTATGCATGTAAAACAGGCCAGTACACAGAGTGAGCGTCAGCAGAACCACGCCGATCTGGGTGATATGAAACATTTTCCGCTCAATGCTCATCAGTGGCGGCATTTCATTACTGAACGCCAGTTTTTTGTTTTTCAATTGATAATCGATCCAGGCCAGCTGTAGTGCATACAGCGCGGCGATAATCAGCGTGGCGTAAGCAAACAGCGATAGCCCGATGTGAATCATCATGCCCGGTGTCGCTTCGAGATGAGTGATGAACTCGTTAGGCATAAACGTCGCGAAGGCGAGGTTGATCAGAGCAAAGGCGTAGACAATGGGCAGTAATAGCCAGCCACGGTTGCGTGAAGCGACGATAGTCATTACCGTGCAGATCATCAGGCTAACCAGCGAGCCAACGTTCAACAGGCTCAGGTTTTGTCCGCTTTCACCGCCGGGCAGGATACGCGCTTCCAGGGCGATAGCATGGCTTACCAGCGCGACGACCGCAGAAAGAATAGCCATACGCCGCCAGCCGCTGTTTTTTTGCAGCAGAGCGGGAATAATCAGCGCGAGGCTGAATGAGTAGGCGACAAGGGCGAGCAGAGCAAAAACGGGCATATTAGGTGTCGACAGTTGGCCAGTGATAAAGAAAAGCAGTATAGCGTTACGTGACCGCTGCTCCAACCGTTGCATAACAACAAAGGCGGCTTCATGTTATACTGCGACAAATTTCTGTTGATGTGTCGCTGTCGCGACCGACCGTTTCCACCCCAGGCGAGAGACAATGTTTGATAATTTAACCGATCGTTTGTCGCGCACGCTGCGCAATATCAGTGGCCGTGGACGCCTTACTGAAGACAACGTTAAAGAGACGCTGCGCGAAGTGCGCATGGCGCTGCTGGAGGCTGACGTAGCGCTGCCGGTAGTGCGTGAGTTTATCAATCGCGTAAAAGAGAAAGCGGTTGGTCATGAAGTTAACAAAAGCCTGACGCCGGGTCAGGAATTCGTCAAGATTGTCCGTAACGAGCTGGTTGCGGCAATGGGCGAAGAAAACCAGACCCTGAATCTGGCTGCTCAGCCGCCTGCCGTCGTGCTGATGGCGGGCTTGCAGGGGGCAGGTAAAACCACCAGCGTGGGTAAGCTGGGGAAATTCCTGCGTGAGAAGCACAAGAAGAAAGTGCTGGTGGTCTCTGCGGACGTTTATCGCCCGGCGGCGATTAAACAGCTGGAAACGCTGGCCGAGCAGGTTGGTGTGGACTTCTTCCCGTCGGATGTCGGTCAAAAACCGGTCGATATCGTCAACGCCGCGCTGAAAGAAGCCAAACTCAAATTCTACGACGTGCTGCTGGTGGATACCGCCGGTCGTCTGCACGTTGACGAAGCGATGATGGACGAAATCAAACAGGTCCACGCTTCTATCAAGCCGGTAGAAACGCTGTTTGTCGTCGATGCGATGACCGGTCAGGATGCCGCCAATACCGCAAAAGCCTTTAACGAAGCGCTGCCATTAACCGGCGTGGTGCTGACCAAAGTTGATGGTGATGCTCGTGGCGGTGCGGCGCTTTCTATTCGTCATATCACCGGCAAGCCGATTAAATTCCTCGGCGTCGGCGAGAAAACCGAAGCGCTGGAGCCGTTCCACCCGGATCGTATTGCTTCACGTATTCTCGGCATGGGCGACGTGCTGTCGCTGATCGAAGATATCGAAAGCAAAGTTGACCGCGCGCAGGCAGAGAAATTAGCCAGCAAGCTGAAAAAAGGCGACGGCTTCGATCTCAACGATTTCCTTGAGCAGCTCAAGCAGATGAAAAACATGGGCGGTATGGCAAGCCTGATGGGCAAACTGCCGGGTATGGGTCAGATCCCTGACAATGTGAAATCGCAGATGGACGATAAAGTGCTGGTGCGTATGGAAGCCATCATCAACTCGATGACGATGAAAGAACGCGCTAAGCCGGAAATCATCAAAGGTTCCCGTAAACGCCGTATTGCTACCGGCTGCGGTATGCAGGTACAGGACGTTAACCGCCTTCTGAAACAGTTCGACGACATGCAGCGCATGATGAAGAAAATGAAGAAAGGCGGGATGGCGAAGATGATGCGGAGTATGAAGGGGATGATGCCGCCAGGCTTCCCGGGCCGCTAATTTCCCGGCCTGGCTCACTTGCTACTTCGGCACCGGGGTGTGCTCGCCATCCTCACGTACTGTGTGTACGCTGCGGTGGCTGCGTGCACGCCGGCACCGAACTCGCTGCGCCGCCGACGGCCTTCTACAGCAGAGTTATTAACTGTTGATTGCTTTTTTCCCAGAAATCAGTAAAATTTTCGGGCTTTTAATATGACACCGGGTCCCTTCCCTCGATGGGGCCCGGTGTTTTATTCACACAAGAGGATGTTATGGTTACTATTCGTTTAGCTCGTCACGGCGCTAAAAAGCGTCCGTTCTACCAGGTTGTTGTCACCGACAGCCGTAATGCACGCAACGGTCGCTTCATCGAGCGCGTTGGCTTCTTTAACCCAATCGCTAGCGAAAAAGAAGAAGGCACTCGCCTGGATCTGGATCGCATCGCTCACTGGGTTGGCCAGGGCGCGACTATTTCTGATCGCGTAGCTACGCTGATCAAAGCAGCAAACAAAGCAGCTTAATCTGTCACGGTGGTCATGATGAGCAAGCAACTCGCCGCGCAGGCTCCTGTGGAACCCATCGTTTTGGGGAAAATGGGGTCTTCTTACGGTATTCGTGGTTGGCTCAGAGTGTTTTCTTCCACTGAAGACGCCGAAAGCATTTTTGACTATCAGCCCTGGTTTATCCAGAAGGCGGGTCAGTGGCAGCAAGTACAGCTGGAAAGCTGGAAGCACCACAATCAGGATCTGATCATCAAGCTGAAAGGCGTTGACGATCGTGATTCGGCGAATCTACTGACCAATTGTGAAATTGTCGTGGATTCCTCGCAGTTGCCAGCGCTGGAAGATGGTTCCTACTACTGGAAAGACCTTATGGGCTGCCAGGTAGTGACCACTGAAGGCTACGATCTCGGTAAAGTCGTCGATATGATGGAAACCGGTTCGAATGACGTCATCGTCATCAAGGCAAACCTGAAAGATGCGTTTGGTATCAAGGAACGTCTTGTACCGTTCCTCGATGGGCAGGTTATCAAGAAAGTCGATCTCGCTACTCGTACTATCGAAGTAGATTGGGATCCTGGTTTTTAAACCACCGGATAAACGGTAAAAGTCGGCGTTATGGGGATTGGCTTGTGTTTATAGGTATTGTTAGCCTGTTTCCTGAAATGTTCCGCGCAATTACCGATTACGGGGTAACTGGCCGGGCAGTAAAAAATGGCCTGCTGAACATCCAGAGCTGGAGTCCTCGAGACTTTACTCATGACCGGCACCGTACCGTGGACGATCGTCCTTACGGCGGCGGACCGGGGATGTTAATGATGGTGCAACCCTTACGGGATGCCATTCATGCGGCAAAAGCTGCGGCTGGTGAAGGCGCAAAGGTGATTTATCTGTCACCTCAGGGACGCAAGCTTGATCAAGCGGGCGTCAGCGAACTGGCCACGAATCAAAAGCTGATTCTGGTGTGTGGTCGCTATGAAGGTATCGATGAGCGCGTGATTCAAACCGAAATTGATGAAGAATGGTCAATCGGCGATTACGTCCTCAGCGGTGGTGAGTTACCGGCAATGACGCTGATCGATTCCGTTTCCCGGTTTATTCCGGGGGTTCTGGGTCATGAAGCATCAGCAATCGAAGATTCGTTTGCTGACGGGTTGCTGGACTGTCCACACTATACCCGACCTGAAGTGTTAGAGCAGATGGAAGTACCGGCAGTATTACTGTCGGGGAACCACGCTGAGATACGTCGCTGGCGTTTGAAACAGTCGCTGGGCCGGACCTGGCTTAGAAGACCTGAACTTCTGGAAAACCTGGCTCTGACTGAAGAGCAAGCAAGGTTGCTGGCGGAGTTCAAAAAGGAACACGCACAACAGCAACATAAACATGATGGGCAGGCGTAAGCCCCCAATATCAGTTTACCCAGGATAAGAGATTAAATTATGAGCAACATTATTAAGCAACTTGAACAAGAACAGATGAAGCAGGACGTACCTTCCTTCCGTCCGGGTGATACCGTGGAAGTGAAAGTATGGGTTGTTGAAGGTTCCAAAAAACGTCTGCAGGCATTTGAGGGCGTGGTTATCGCTATTCGTAGCCGCGGTCTGCACTCTGCATTCACTGTTCGTAAAATTTCCAACGGCGAAGGCGTTGAGCGTGTCTTCCAGACTCACTCTCCGGTAGTTGACAGCATTGCTGTTAAACGTCGTGGTGCTGTTCGTAAAGCTAAACTGTATTACCTGCGTGAGCGCACTGGTAAGTCTGCTCGTATCAAAGAGCGTCTTAACTAAGATTCGCGCAAGCGACATCCTGTTAGAAAAGGGCTGGCCGAAAGGCTGGCCCTTTTTTTATCGCGATATTTACTGATGGGGAACAGACTGACTGCCGGGGAACTTTACATACTCTCTGGATACAGTCAGCCGGGGATGATTACGGTGTGGCGATCACGACCGCGACACGGCGGTTTTCAGCACGACCTTTAGAGGTCTGGTTACTGGCGATAGGGTATTTCTTCCCGAGTCCCTGGGTGGTCAGATTGGTACGGGGAATATTAGCGCCTTGTGCCCAGGCATCGGCCACGACATTCGCGCGTTTGAGCGACAGAGCCTCGTTGTAGCTGTCTTCGCCGTAGTTATCCGTATGACCATCCAGACGAGCATGGTTTAGCCCGGTAGCAGCCAGTTTGGATGCCATTTCCTGAATCTGCTTTTCACTTTCCGGACGTAGCTTATAGTCGTTTTTATCAAACAGGATATTGTCAGACAGGCCAAGAGACCAGTCTCCTGAAACTTCGCTAAATCCGTACGATTTCATAGCTGCAATTTGCTCTGGGGTAAATTTTCCCTGAGGTGCCTGACAGCCTGCCACGATCAGTAAAAGCAGAAAAAACGGTGAAAATAGGCGTTTTAACATGTGTGTAATTCCTTATTTAATAATGCGTTCAGAACGTAAATGTTTGGCCTGATACATATTTTGATCGGCAAGTTCTTGTAATTTCTCGGCAGAGGCATGTTCCCACGTCAGCGCAAAGCCAATGCTGAGTGTCATGCTTGCCAGATGACCATTGTGCAGGTCAAAAGGTCGGTTAAACGCTTGTGACAGTGCGGCACAGATACGCTGAACTTCGTATTCTGAGTGAACGCTATACAGCACCATGGCAAACTCATCGCCGCCAAGCCTGTAGGGGTGATGTCGATCACCTCCAAACTCGGACAGCCTTTTTGCAACTTCAATCAGGACACGGTCGCCCGCTGCGTGGCCCCAGGTATCGTTAATAAATTTAAAATTATCACCATCAAGGAATAGCAATGCAGAACTGCTGCGGGCAGCATCGTCGTTCATCAGGGCGTTAATGCTGCTGCGAAATGCGGCGCGATTTGCCAGTCCTGTCAGAGGATCATGTAATGCGGTACGCAAAAGCTGAGCGTTCTTTGCCTGCAACCGAAGTTGCCATTCCTCCATCTCGTCCAACAGGCTATTAAAATCCTGGGCAAAAAGATGAAATTCTTCGATACGTTCTTCTGAAACACGTCGTGAAAAGTTACGGTTGGTACGGACATCATGTACCACCTCGGTGATATTTTGCAGGGCTTCTACTACGCCATTGTGCAAATAGCGAGTGAGCATTAATGCAATGCCTGATGCCAGCAGAATGCATCCGGTAAGAACGGCCAGCGACAGATAAATGAAATGGCTGATCACGCTATCGCGGGCAGTCAGGCGCACTTCACCAATAACATTGCCATTATGCAAAATGGGCTGCGTGACCGGTTGCGGAAACAACCAGTGGCTGATCAAACCGCTGATCTTTTCCGTGGTGTCCTGCGCGTCATAGCGCCAGGTGGCGATCACGTTCTGATTTTTATTACGCACTTCCGCTACGGAAAACTGCCCTTGTTGCCCTAGCGCCGCCAGAGTTTCTGTTGCCGCAACACTGTCAGAAAAGACTAATGCAGCTTCAAGTGTACGAGTCATCGTGGCTGCGGTCAGGTCCAGGTTCTTTTGCGCATACTGTCTTAATGCCAGCACGGAGGAAATGCTAAGCAGCAGCCAGATCAACGTCATGGTGACCAGGACGCTGATTATGCTGATACGCCGTAATGTCCGCTTAAACGTCGGGCGTGTTATGGGAGAATGGCCCTTATCCATGCTTTTTATTCCGTGCTAGCATCAATACGTCTGGACTGACCCTTACGCCACTGCGTGAAAGGGAATCCATATTTACGGAAAATCTCACATCTTCATCTTTAATTATGAGGCAAAAGGCACTGCCAATAACGCATTCGGGATTCTGTTCAGCGATTAATAACAGTGCCTTTGTCGGATATTTATTCTTTAATTCCACCTGATAACCAGGGGATTCTTTTCCAAAATAAAAACCATCACACTGCGAAACTAATATTTCTTGTTCCGTACGAATGATGACGGGAAGATAGGGTAAAGCACCAGTACTGGTATCTCCCAGTACACTGGAAAAACGCGATGAAGAGAAAATACACAGTTTTGGTGGCCCGGAAAGTGCAGGCCAGTGTGTATAACTGACGATGCCGGAAACCATCGCGCGTACAGATTTTGCTTCTTCCGTAACGCTCTGGGCGTACAGCGGTAATCCGGTCAGGAGCAGTGCCAGTAGAAGTATGAGTCGGTAAGAATAGCTCATGAATAGTTACCTACCAGCGGTTGCCGTAAAGCGTCGAAATACACTCAAGATTGTTTGAGACAAAATAACATTATTTTCCTAAGTCGTCATTATTCCGGGTATAAAGCTATGGATAATTTAAGTTAAATCTTATGTGTATATAAAATATAAGCTATTGTTTAATTTAATCTTATAGCGGCATTACCTTCGTTTGCCCCTTTTTGCCAGGCGTTGTGTAACTGGTCAACATTTTCGACAGTATCGCAACTTGGGGGAAAGGTTTTCCCGGCCAGACCCCTGGCGTAAACAAAATCCTGCTGGCAAGTTTTACGTTGTCCCTCGGCGTAACCCTTAAGATATTCCGTACGATCGACTTCTGGATCATTGTAATTGTCGGCAAGAATTTCATTATCTTTAACCGCATAGCCTGAAATGGCATCGCGTATGCCGGCATCGTACCAGTCGGTGCCAGTCCAGGTAGGGGCGTGAGTATAGGGGTCTATCTGACATCCGCTAAGAAGTAGTATTAATAAGGTGCTGATGAGTTGCTTCATTGTCTGTGCTCCCGCGTTTTTTTAAGCATAGTGGATCTGATATCAGGATTGTGTAAATTTAACTATACACTCATGTAGGCCTTATTTAGTGATTAATAGCTCGATGTAAATTAAATTTTACGGATTATGGATTGAAATCTTTACCTGTTGTGATATCGTTATTTCCTCCTCGCTGAGGATCAACTATCGCAAACGAGCTAAACAGGATCACCATCATGCAAAAAGACGCGCTGAACAACGTACATATTACCGACGAACAGGTTCTGATGACTCCGGAACAGCTGAAAGCTGAATTTCCGCTGAGCCAGGCACAAGAGGCGCAAATCGCCCAGTCGCGTAAAACCATTTCAGATATTATCTCCGGTCGCGATCCGCGCCTGCTGGTGGTATGTGGTCCGTGCTCCATTCACGATCCTGAAATGGCAATTGAGTACGCTCGTCGATTTAAAGCCCTTGCCGCAGAGGTCAGCGATAACCTCTACCTGGTGATGCGCGTCTATTTTGAAAAACCCCGTACTACCGTTGGTTGGAAAGGGTTAATTAACGATCCTCATATGGATGGCTCTTTTGATGTTGAAGCTGGACTGAAAATTGCGCGTCAGTTGCTGCTTGAACTGGTAAATATGGGACTTCCGCTGGCAACTGAAGCCCTGGATCCTAATAGCCCGCAATACCTGGGCGATCTGTTTAGCTGGTCAGCAATCGGTGCGCGTACCACGGAATCACAGACTCACCGTGAAATGGCTTCTGGTCTTTCGATGCCGGTTGGCTTTAAGAACGGCACTGACGGCAGCCTGGCCACCGCGATCAACGCCATGCGTGCCGCGGCGCAGTCACACCGTTTTGTCGGTATTAACCAGGCAGGGCAGGTAGCGCTGCTGCAAACTCAGGGCAATCCGGACGGTCATGTGATCCTGCGTGGCGGCAAAGCGCCGAACTACAGCCCGGCAGATGTTGCCCAGTGCGAAAAAGAGATGGAACAGGCGGGACTAAGACCTTCCCTGATGGTAGATTGCAGTCATGGTAACTCCAATAAAGATTACCGCCGTCAGCCTGCCGTGGCTGAATCCGTGATTGCGCAAATCAAAGATGGCAATCGCTCGATCATTGGTTTGATGATTGAAAGTAATATTCATGAAGGCAACCAGTCTTCCGAACAGCCGCGCAGCGCAATGAAATACGGCGTGTCCGTAACCGATGCCTGCATTAGCTGGGAAATGACGGATGCGCTACTGCGTGAAATTAGCCTGGATTTAAACGGCCAGCTGTCGGCGCGTGTAGCATAAGAGGTTGGTTATGGTTGCTGAATTGACCGCATTACGCGATCAAATTGATGAAGTCGACAAGGCGCTGCTGGATTTGCTGGCACGCCGCCTGGAGCTGGTTGCTGAAGTCGGTGAAGTAAAAAGCCGCTTTGGGCTGCCGATTTACGTGCCGGAGCGGGAGGCCTCTATGCTGGCTTCACGCCGCGCGGAAGCGGAAGCCCTTGGCGTACCGCCGGATCTGATTGAAGATGTGCTGCGCCGGGTTATGCGCGAGTCCTACTCCAGTGAAAATGACAAAGGATTTAAAACGCTTTGTCCTTCCCTACGACCGGTAGTGATCGTCGGCGGCGGTGGTCAGATGGGGCGTCTTTTCGAAAAAATGCTCACTCTGTCAGGTTATCAGGTGCGGATCCTGGAACAGCAGGACTGGGATCGCGCGTCGGAGATCGTCTCTGATGCAGGCATGGTGATCGTCAGCGTGCCGATCCACGTCACCGAGCAGGTGATCGCTAAATTACCGCGTCTGCCGTCTGACTGTATCCTGGTCGATTTGGCATCGGTGAAAAATGGTCCTTTACAGGCGATGCTGGCAGCGCACGATGGTCCGGTGGTGGGGTTACATCCCATGTTTGGTCCGGACAGCGGCAGTCTGGCAAAACAGGTGGTTGTCTGGTGTGATGGACGTCAGCCGGAAGCCTATCAGTGGTTCCTGGAACAGATTCAGGTCTGGGGCGCGCGGCTGCATCGGATCAGCGCCGTTGAACACGACCAGAATATGGCGTTTATTCAGGCCTTGCGTCACTTTGCGACCTTCGCCTATGGTCTGCACCTGGCGGAAGAAAACGTGCAACTGGAACAATTGCTGGCGCTCTCTTCGCCGATTTATCGCCTTGAACTGGCGATGGTTGGACGCCTGTTTGCCCAGGATCCGCAGCTGTATGCCGATATCATTATGTCGTCTGAGAGCAACCTTGCGCTGATCAAACGCTACTATCAACGTTTTGGTGAGGCGATTGGTTTACTGGAGCAGGGCGATAAGCAAGCGTTTATCGACAGCTTCCGTAAGGTGGAGCACTGGTTTGGCGATTATGCGAAACGCTTCCAGAGCGAAAGCCGTACTTTGTTGCGCCAGGCGAATGACAGCCGTCCTTAAGTAAGATGCCGGATAAGCTTAGCGCCATCCGGCATTGTCACGTTAACTCGGATCGACCGGCACCACGTTCTCACTCGGGTAACATCCCAGCACCTTCATCGAACGCGTAATCTCCCCCAATTCCTTTAACGCTTTTTGCATTTGGGGGGATTCCAGATTCGCCTGGATATCAAGATAAAACATCTCTTCCCATGGATTGCCGTGAATCGGGCGTGACTCCAGTTTAGTCATAATCAGATTATGGTTACGCAGTACCAGCAGCGCTTCAACCAGCGCACCGGCCTGTTGGCCTGTTGCCATCAGCAGCGTGGTTTTAGCCGGAACCTGGTCGGAAACATTGATAGCCTTGCGTGCCAGTACCACAAAGCGGGTGATGTTTTGTGTCTGGTTAGCTTCGATATGCTCGAGAACCTGCAAACCATACAGTACGCCTCCGGCTTCGCTCCCCAATGCGGCTACGCGCGGTGAGTTAGCTTGTGCAACTTTTTCCATCGCCGCTGAGGTGCTTTCGGTGTACTCAATCTTCCAGTGTGGGTAACGGCTCAGGAACTTGCTGCACTGTTGGAACGGCTGCGGGTGGCTGTATACCGTATCAATGGTCTCGAGATCGGTTGTGCCGGATACCAGTACGCAGTGGTCAATCGTAATAGTCATCTCGCCAACGATAGACAGACTGGTGTGCTGCAGCAGGTCGTAGACGTCGTTAATCCCACCGGAGCTGGTGTTTTCAATCGGGACGACCGCATAGTCAGCTTGTCCGGTTTCGACCTGATTAAAGATATCGGCAAATTTCGCGCAGCCGCTTTCAATGAATTGTTCAAAATGACGGGCAGCATACTGACGTGCGGCGAGGTGTGAGTATGAGCCTTTTGGTCCAAGGAAGGCGACGCGCGCGGAATGCGGGTTAATTTTGTTCAGATGTTGCTGGAGCAGTGCCTGCTGCGTCAGGACGGAGTCTTCGATAATCAGTTGGAACAAGCGGGTGATATAGTGCGCGTCGAGATGATGCGCTTTGCCAAGCTGAATCAGCCGGTCTAACAGATCGCGTTCGCGGTCGATATCACGTACTGGACGATGTGAAAGCAGTTTAGCTTTACCGACTTCTACGGCCAGCCCACGCCGTTCAGCCAGCAGGGCCAGTAATTTTTCATCCAGCGAACTGATTTTATCGCGCAGCGCCAGCAATGGGTTTTCCGATGTCATAGTGTTGCCTTTCTTGTTATCAATAAAAAAGGCCCCCCGTTGTGGGAGGCCTTATTGTTCGTCTTCGCATTCTTTATCACACGACGAAACGCCTCCCATTCAGGGGAAGGTAAAAAAGAATGCGAAGAAGAACGGGACAAGTTTCATGTAATTTTCCTTTGGCTACGTCAGTAAAGTACCCGTACTGTTTTCACCCTGTCAACAAAAAACGCGCCCGAAGGCGCGTTGGCGATACACTCAATGTAAGGGACTACTCTTCTTCTGCTTCGACGAAGTTGGCGTCTTTGACTGAAGTCGTTGCACGACGGGCTTCGCCTTTGTGCTGCACTTTATTGAGCTGCCGTTCCAGCTTGTTGATCAAATCGTTAATTGCGGTGTACATATCCTCGTGTTTTGCGCTGGCGACCAGATGTCCGTTCGGTGTATTGATGGTGGCATCAGCAATGAAACCCTGTGGCTCCTTAGACAGAATGATATGTGGATTAATCAGATGAGTTTGCCATTTTTCAAGTTTGGCGAGACGGTCTGCGACATGCTGGCGAATTGCCGGAGTAATTTCCATTTGTTTACTGGTAATGTTCATTGTCATAAATTTTACCTCTTGTCTTTCCCGTCTTGGTGATTCCAGCATACCGTTCCTAATGTCAAAATGTGTGATTTAAATCACATTATTTTGTCGCTTTTTGTCAAGAAAACCTTTTTGTGAGGCACCGCAGGAACAAGCGATTTTTTACTTGAGGAATAGCAGAAAGCAGGCCATATTTGATGAGATGCGTTGGAGCTAAACCGCTTCAGTTATGGCGTAAACGGATAAAAAAACGGCAGCCCTTGGGGCTGCCGTTTTGCATTCTGAGGTAAATCAGGTGTTACTGCTGTTGGCGGCAATGATTTTCGCTACTTTTTCTGCCTGAGCATTCATTTGCATCTGGCGATAAGCGTTTTCCATTAACGGCAGAGCATCACGCGTTGCCTGGGTATCCGGGTAGTCGCGCAGCATGCCTTCCACACGGTTTACCACCGCCACCCATGCGCCACGGGCAGTGTAATATTCCGCAACGGAGTATTCATACTTCGCCAGACGATCTTTCAGGAACACCAGACGTTTAGTGGCGTCAGTGGTGTACTGGCTGTTCGGATAGCCACGTACCAGTTTGGAAAAGTCATTAAACGCAGCTCGGGCATGTTGTGGATCGCGATCGCTGCGATCAACCCCAAAGAATCCTTGCAGTGCGCTATCATCCAACGCCATATTGGTCAGGCCACGCATATACATGACATAATCAATGTTAGGGTGTGTCGGATTAAGACGGATAAAACGATCGATGGCAGCCTGAGCAAGTGGCAGATCGGCGTTTTTGTAGTAGGCGTAGATGAGATCTAATTGCACCTGCTGAGAATACGGTCCAAATGGATAACGGTTATCCAACGCTTCCAATTGCGTTATTGCCTGTTTCCAGTTACCGTCCTGCAGCTTTTGCTGAGCAGTCGCGTAGATTTCATTTGGCGGATTATCGGGCACCTCTTCCTTTGAACCAGAGCAACCCGCCAAAAACAGGCTCAACGTGGCTGCTGCCACCAGATATTTCATGCGCGTCATGACGTTTTGACTTTCCTCAAAATGTTTTACGGGAGATTCTCTGTTCCTGCTCCCGGTTAAGACCAGCTACAATAGCACACTATATTAAACGGCAAAGCCGTAAAACCCAACGTTAAACAAAGAAGCAGTTTATGGCACAACGAGTAGAACTCACCGCAACAGTCTCCGAAAATCAGCTCGGTCAACGCTTAGATCAGGCTTTGGCCGAATTGTTCCCTGATTATTCGCGATCGCGCATAAAAGAATGGATCCTCGACCAGCGCGTGCTGGTAAATGGCAATCTTTGCGATAAACCGAAAGAAAAAGTGTTGGGTGGAGAGCAGGTCTCCATCAATGCAGAAATTGACGAAGAGGTTCGTTTTGAACCTCAGGATATCCCGCTGGATATCGTGTATGAAGATGATGACATTCTTGTTATCAACAAACCGCGTGACCTCGTGGTGCATCCGGGCGCAGGCAATCCTGATGGCACGGTATTGAATGCGTTGCTGCATTACTACCCGCCAATTGCGGATGTTCCTCGCGCGGGTATCGTCCATCGTCTGGACAAAGACACGACCGGATTAATGGTGGTGGCAAAAACCGTTCCGGCGCAAACGCGTCTGGTGGAGTCATTACAGCTGCGTGAAATTACCCGTGAGTACGAAGCCGTGGCGATTGGTCATATGACAGCGGGCGGAACCGTTGAAGAGCCGATTAGCCGTCACCCGACCAAGCGTACACACATGGCGGTACACCCGATGGGTAAACCGGCGGTGACGCACTATCGTATTATGGAACACTTCCGTGTGCACACGCGTCTGCGGTTGCGTCTGGAAACCGGACGTACGCACCAGATCCGCGTGCACATGGCGCATATCACTCATCCGCTGGTGGGCGATCCGGTCTACGGTGGTCGTCCGCGTCCACCAAAAGGCGCTTCTGACGAATTTATTTCCGTATTGCGTAAGTTCGACCGTCAGGCGCTGCACGCGACCATGCTGCGTCTGTATCACCCGATTTCCGGTATCGAAATGGAATGGCATGCGCCAATTCCGCAAGATATGGTGGAATTGATTGAAGTGATGCGCGCTGATTTCGAAGAACATAAGGATGATATTGCCTGGTTATGAGTAAGCTAATTGTCCCGCAGTGGCCGCTACCGCAAGGTGTTGCGGCATGTAGTTCTACCCGTATTGGCGGTATCAGTATGCCGCCTTATGATTCGCTGAATTTGGGCGCCCATTGCGGCGATAACCCGGAGCATGTCGAAGAGAACCGCAAACGACTGTTTGCTGCGGGCAATCTGCCTTCAAAGCCAGTCTGGCTGGAACAGGTTCACGGCAAGGACGTCCTGAAACTGACGGGCGAGCCGTACTCCTCCAAACGTGCGGATGCGTCATACAGCAATACGCCTGGTACCGTGTGTGCGGTGATGACGGCGGACTGTCTGCCCGTACTATTTTGTAATCGTGCAGGTACGGAAGTCGCGGCGGCCCATGCAGGTTGGCGCGGATTATGCGCCGGTGTGCTGGAAGAGACGGTGGCGTGTTTTGCCGACAAACCTGAAAACATTATTGCCTGGCTAGGCCCGGCGATTGGCCCGAACGCGTTTGAAGTGGGGCCAGAAGTCCGCGCAGCGTTCATGGCGCATGATCCGCAGGCGGACCTCGCATTTGTACCGCGCGCAGACAAATATCTGGCGGATATCTACCAGCTTGCGCGCCAGCGTCTGGTAAATGTCGGCGTGACGCACCTCTACGGCGGTGACCGGTGCACCTTCAGCGAAAGTGAGACTTTCTTCTCTTATCGTCGCGACAATACCACGGGTCGTATGGCAAGTTTTATTTGGCTGATATAACCTAAAGAATCAAGACGATCCGGTACGTGTAATTTTCTTTTCACATAATTCAGGTCATTCACCTTGAATAATTGAGGGATGACCTCATTTAATCTCCAGTAGCAATTTTGACCTGTTATGGGAGGAGTTATGCGTCTGGATCGTCTTACTAATAAATTCCAGCTTGCTCTTGCCGATGCCCAGTCACTCGCATTGGGGCACGACAATCAATTCATCGAACCACTTCATCTAATGAGCGCCTTGCTGAATCAGGAAGGGGGATCGGTACGTCCTTTATTAACCTCTGCTGGCATTAATGCCGGCCAGTTACGTACAGCCATTGACCAGGCGTTGAGCCGCTTGCCGCAGGTAGAAGGTACCGGCGGTGATGTGCAGCCTTCTCAGGATCTGGTGCGTGTACTGAATCTTTGCGACAAGCTGGCGCAAAAACGAGGGGACAACTTTATTTCGTCAGAGCTGTTCGTTCTGGCGGCGCTTGAGTCACGCGGTACGCTGACCGATTTATTAAAATCAGCAGGGGCGACGACCGCCAATATCACTCAGGCAATTGAACAAATGCGTGGAGGTGAAAGCGTGAATGATCAGGGAGCTGAAGACCAACGTCAGGCCTTGAAAAAATATACCGTCGATCTGACCGAACGCGCCGAACAGGGCAAGCTCGATCCGGTTATCGGTCGTGATGAAGAAATTCGCCGCACCATTCAGGTGCTGCAACGTCGTACTAAAAATAACCCGGTATTGATTGGTGAACCTGGCGTCGGTAAAACCGCCATCGTTGAAGGACTGGCGCAGCGTATTATCAACGGCGAAGTGCCGGAAGGCTTAAAAGGCCGCCGCGTACTGGCGCTGGATATGGGCGCGCTGGTGGCCGGGGCAAAATATCGTGGCGAGTTTGAAGAACGTTTAAAAGGTGTGCTGAACGATCTCTCTAAACAAGAAGGCAACGTCATTCTGTTTATTGATGAGCTGCATACCATGGTTGGCGCGGGTAAAGCCGATGGCGCCATGGACGCCGGGAACATGCTAAAACCGGCGCTGGCGCGTGGGGAACTGCACTGCGTAGGCGCAACCACGCTCGATGAATATCGTCAGTACATCGAAAAAGATGCGGCGCTGGAACGCCGTTTCCAGAAAGTGTTTGTGGCCGAACCTTCAGTAGAAGACACCATCGCCATTTTGCGTGGTCTGAAAGAACGTTATGAGCTGCACCACCATGTGCAGATCACTGACCCGGCGATTGTTGCGGCAGCGACGCTGTCTCACCGCTATATTGCCGACCGTCAGTTGCCGGATAAAGCCATCGACCTGATCGATGAAGCGGCATCCAGCATTCGTATGCAGATTGACTCCAAGCCGGAAGAACTGGACAGACTCGACCGCCGTATTATCCAGCTCAAACTGGAACAGCAGGCATTAATGAAAGAGTCTGATGAGGCGAGTAAAAAACGTCTTGATATGCTCAACGAAGAACTGGACGACAAAGAGCGCCAGTATTCTGAGTTAGAAGAAGAGTGGAAAGCGGAAAAAGCCTCGCTCTCCGGTACTCAGACGATTAAGGCTGAGCTGGAGCAGGCGAAGATCGCCATCGAGCAGGCGCGTCGTGTGGGCGACCTGGCGCGGATGTCCGAGCTGCAGTACGGTAAAATCCCGGAGCTGGAAAAACAGCTGGAAGCCGCTACCCAGTCGGAAGGTAAAACTATGCGTCTGTTGCGTAACAAAGTGACCGATGCAGAAATTGCTGAAGTGCTGGCGCGTTGGACGGGGATCCCGGTTGCCCGCATGTTGGAAGGCGAACGGGAAAAACTGTTGCGTATGGAGCAGGAGTTGCACAGCCGTGTGATTGGCCAGAACGAAGCGGTTGAAGCGGTATCTAACGCGATTCGCCGTAGCCGTGCTGGGCTGTCTGACCCGAACCG
The DNA here is from genome assembly GCF_014596845.2 of Citrobacter sp. C5_2. Classification (NCBI taxonomy): domain Bacteria; kingdom Pseudomonadati; phylum Pseudomonadota; class Gammaproteobacteria; order Enterobacterales; family Enterobacteriaceae; genus Citrobacter; species Citrobacter sp. C5_2. The sequence goes on from NZ_CP115032.1 coordinate 1,303,070, forward strand.
TCCGATTGGTTCATTCCTGTTCCTTGGGCCGACCGGTGTCGGTAAAACCGAACTGTGTAAAGCGCTGGCAAACTTTATGTTCGACAGTGACGATGCAATGGTGCGTATCGATATGTCCGAGTTTATGGAGAAACACTCGGTGTCTCGTCTGGTCGGTGCGCCTCCGGGATATGTCGGCTACGAAGAGGGGGGGTATCTCACTGAAGCAGTGCGCCGTCGTCCTTACTCCGTCATCCTGCTGGATGAAGTGGAGAAAGCGCATCCGGATGTGTTCAACATTCTGCTGCAGGTGCTTGACGATGGTCGTCTGACCGACGGGCAGGGGAGAACGGTCGACTTCCGTAATACGGTGGTCATCATGACTTCGAACCTGGGCTCTGATCTGATCCAGGAACGTTTTGGCGAACTCGATTACAGCCACATGAAGGATATGGTGCTGGGCGTTGTGAGCCATAACTTCCGCCCGGAATTTATCAACCGTATAGATGAGGTTGTGGTATTCCATCCGTTGGGTGAGCAGCATATTGCTTCTATTGCTCAGATCCAACTGCAGCGTCTGTATAAACGTCTGGAAGAGCGTGGCTATGAAATCCATATCTCAGACGAAGCGCTCAAACTGCTGAGCGCGAATGGTTACGATCCGGTATATGGCGCGCGTCCATTGAAACGCGCTATCCAGCAACAGATCGAAAACCCGCTGGCGCAGCAAATTTTGTCTGGGGAGCTGATTCCTGGCAAAGCCATTCGCCTGGAAGTGAACGACGACCGTATCGTGGCAGTGCAGTAAGTCACAAAACGATAATAAACGAGCCCTGTGGGGCTCGTTTTTGTTTAAAAACCAGGCAAAAATAGAAGGGTTGAGTGAAAAGTAATCGTTTGATAAGTTTTTTGTATTTTTAACTTGTCAGCCTGAAATAACTCCCTATAATGCGCCTCCACTGACACGGAACAACGGATTACACGCCGCCGGGTCAGCGGAGAAAAGCGTAAATAAACGCTTGACTCTGAAGTGGGATAGCGTAATATGCACACCCCGCGTCGCTGAGAAAAAGCGAAGCGGCACTGCTCTTTAACAATTTATCAGACAATCTGTGTGGGCACTCGAGGATACGGATTCTTAACGTCGCAAGACGAAAAATGAATACCAAGTCTCTGAGTGAACACGTAATTCATTACGAAGTTTAATTCACGAGCATCAAACTTAAATTGAAGAGTTTGATCATGGCTCAGATTGAACGCTGGCGGCAGGCCTAACACATGCAAGTCGAACGGTAGCACAGAGAGCTTGCTCTCGGGTGACGAGTGGCGGACGGGTGAGTAATGTCTGGGAAACTGCCCGATGGAGGGGGATAACTACTGGAAACGGTAGCTAATACCGCATAATGTCGCAAGACCAAAGAGGGGGACCTTCGGGCCTCTTGCCATCGGATGTGCCCAGATGGGATTAGCTAGTAGGTGGGGTAACGGCTCACCTAGGCGACGATCCCTAGCTGGTCTGAGAGGATGACCAGCCACACTGGAACTGAGACACGGTCCAGACTCCTACGGGAGGCAGCAGTGGGGAATATTGCACAATGGGCGCAAGCCTGATGCAGCCATGCCGCGTGTATGAAGAAGGCCTTCGGGTTGTAAAGTACTTTCAGCGAGGAGGAAGGCGTTGTGGTTAATAACCACAGCGATTGACGTTACTCGCAGAAGAAGCACCGGCTAACTCCGTGCCAGCAGCCGCGGTAATACGGAGGGTGCAAGCGTTAATCGGAATTACTGGGCGTAAAGCGCACGCAGGCGGTCTGTCAAGTCGGATGTGAAATCCCCGGGCTCAACCTGGGAACTGCATCCGAAACTGGCAGGCTAGAGTCTTGTAGAGGGGGGTAGAATTCCAGGTGTAGCGGTGAAATGCGTAGAGATCTGGAGGAATACCGGTGGCGAAGGCGGCCCCCTGGACAAAGACTGACGCTCAGGTGCGAAAGCGTGGGGAGCAAACAGGATTAGATACCCTGGTAGTCCACGCCGTAAACGATGTCGACTTGGAGGTTGTGCCCTTGAGGCGTGGCTTCCGGAGCTAACGCGTTAAGTCGACCGCCTGGGGAGTACGGCCGCAAGGTTAAAACTCAAATGAATTGACGGGGGCCCGCACAAGCGGTGGAGCATGTGGTTTAATTCGATGCAACGCGAAGAACCTTACCTACTCTTGACATCCAGAGAACTTAGCAGAGATGCTTTGGTGCCTTCGGGAACTCTGAGACAGGTGCTGCATGGCTGTCGTCAGCTCGTGTTGTGAAATGTTGGGTTAAGTCCCGCAACGAGCGCAACCCTTATCCTTTGTTGCCAGCGGTCCGGCCGGGAACTCAAAGGAGACTGCCAGTGATAAACTGGAGGAAGGTGGGGATGACGTCAAGTCATCATGGCCCTTACGAGTAGGGCTACACACGTGCTACAATGGCATATACAAAGAGAAGCGACCTCGCGAGAGCAAGCGGACCTCATAAAGTATGTCGTAGTCCGGATTGGAGTCTGCAACTCGACTCCATGAAGTCGGAATCGCTAGTAATCGTGGATCAGAATGCCACGGTGAATACGTTCCCGGGCCTTGTACACACCGCCCGTCACACCATGGGAGTGGGTTGCAAAAGAAGTAGGTAGCTTAACCTTCGGGAGGGCGCTTACCACTTTGTGATTCATGACTGGGGTGAAGTCGTAACAAGGTAACCGTAGGGGAACCTGCGGTTGGATCACCTCCTTACCTTAAAGAACCGACCTTTGCAGTGCTCACACAGATTGTCTGATGAAAAGTGAATAGCAAGGCGTCTTGCGATTGAGACTTCAGTGTCCCCTTCGTCTAGAGGCCCAGGACACCGCCCTTTCACGGCGGTAACAGGGGTTCGAATCCCCTAGGGGACGCCACTTGCTGGTTCGTGAGTGAAAGACGCGCACCCTGATATCTCAAAACTGACTTGCGAGTCATGTTTGAGATATTTGCTCTTTAAAAATCTGGATCAAGCTGAAAATTGAAACGACACACTGTTTCATTTCTCCGTAAACAAGAAATGAAAAGCGGTGTGTTCGAGTCTCTCAAATTTTCGCAATCAGAAGTGAAACATCTTCGGGTTGTGAGGTTAAGCGACTAAGCGTACACGGTGGATGCCCTGGCAGTCAGAGGCGATGAAGGACGTGCTAATCTGCGATAAGCGCCGGTAAGGTGATATGAACCGTTATAACCGGCGATTTCCGAATGGGGAAACCCAGTGTGATTCGTCACACTATCGTTAACTGAATACATAGGTTAACGAAGCGAACCGGGGGAACTGAAACATCTAAGTACCCCGAGGAAAAGAAATCAACCGAGATTCCCCCAGTAGCGGCGAGCGAACGGGGAGCAGCCCAGAGTCTGAATCAGCATGTGTGTTAGTGGAACGGTCTGGAAAGTCCGACGGTACAGGGTGATAGTCCCGTACACAAAAATGCACAGGTTGTGAACTCGAAGAGTAGGGCGGGACACGTGGTATCCTGTCTGAATATGGGGGGACCATCCTCCAAGGCTAAATACTCCTGACTGACCGATAGTGAACCAGTACCGTGAGGGAAAGGCGAAAAGAACCCCGGCGAGGGGAGTGAAAAAGAACCTGAAACCGTGTACGTACAAGCAGTGGGAGCACCTTCGGGTGTGACTGCGTACCTTTTGTATAATGGGTCAGCGACTTATATTCTGTAGCAAGGTTAACCGTATAGGGGAGCCGAAGGGAAACCGAGTCTTAACTGGGCGTTAAGTTGCAGGGTATAGACCCGAAACCCGGTGATCTAGCCATGGGCAGGTTGAAGGTTGGGTAACACTAACTGGAGGACCGAACCGACTAATGTTGAAAAATTAGCGGATGACTTGTGGCTGGGGGTGAAAGGCCAATCAAACCGGGAGATAGCTGGTTCTCCCCGAAAGCTATTTAGGTAGCGCCTCGTGAATTCATCTTCGGGGGTAGAGCACTGTTTCGGCTAGGGGGTCATCCCGACTTACCAACCCGATGCAAACTGCGAATACCGAAGAATGTTATCACGGGAGACACACGGCGGGTGCTAACGTCCGTCGTGAAGAGGGAAACAACCCAGACCGCCAGCTAAGGTCCCAAAGTCATGGTTAAGTGGGAAACGATGTGGGAAGGCACAGACAGCCAGGATGTTGGCTTAGAAGCAGCCATCATTTAAAGAAAGCGTAATAGCTCACTGGTCGAGTCGGCCTGCGCGGAAGATGTAACGGGGCTAAACCATGCACCGAAGCTGCGGCAGCGACACTATGTGTTGTTGGGTAGGGGAGCGTTCTGTAAGCCGTTGAAGGTGGCCTGTGAGGGTTGCTGGAGGTATCAGAAGTGCGAATGCTGACATAAGTAACGATAATGCGGGTGAAAAACCCGCACGCCGGAAGACCAAGGGTTCCTGTCCAACGTTAATCGGGGCAGGGTGAGTCGACCCCTAAGGCGAGGCCGAAAGGCGTAGTCGATGGGAAACAGGTTAATATTCCTGTACTTGGTGTTACTGCGAAGGGGGGACGGAGAAGGCTATGTCGGCCGGGCGACGGTTGTCCCGGTTTAAGCATGTAGGCGGAGGTTCCAGGTAAATCCGGTACCTTTTAACGCTGAGGTGTGATGACGAGGCACTACGGTGCTGAAGTGACAAATGCCCTGCTTCCAGGAAAAGCCTCTAAGCATCAGGTAACATCAAATCGTACCCCAAACCGACACAGGTGGTCAGGTAGAGAATACCAAGGCGCTTGAGAGAACTCGGGTGAAGGAACTAGGCAAAATGGTGCCGTAACTTCGGGAGAAGGCACGCTGATAGGTAGGTGAAGTGATTTACTCATGGAGCTGAAATCAGTCGAAGATACCAGCTGGCTGCAACTGTTTATTAAAAACACAGCACTGTGCAAACACGAAAGTGGACGTATACGGTGTGACGCCTGCCCGGTGCCGGAAGGTTAATTGATGGGGTTATCCGTAAGGAGAAGCTCTTGATCGAAGCCCCGGTAAACGGCGGCCGTAACTATAACGGTCCTAAGGTAGCGAAATTCCTTGTCGGGTAAGTTCCGACCTGCACGAATGGCGTAATGATGGCCAGGCTGTCTCCACCCGAGACTCAGTGAAATTGAACTCGCTGTGAAGATGCAGTGTACCCGCGGCAAGACGGAAAGACCCCGTGAACCTTTACTATAGCTTGACACTGAACACTGGTCCTTGATGTGTAGGATAGGTGGGAGGCTTTGAAGTGTGGACGCCAGTCTGCATGGAGCCGTCCTTGAAATACCACCCTTTAATGGCTGGTGTTCTAACGTGGGCCCGTAATCCGGGTTGCGGACAGTGTCTGGTGGGTAGTTTGACTGGGGCGGTCTCCTCCCAAAGAGTAACGGAGGAGCACGAAGGTTAGCTAATCCTGGTCGGACATCAGGAGGTTAGTGCAAAGGCATAAGCTAGCTTGACTGCGAGAGTGACGGCTCGAGCAGGTGCGAAAGCAGGTCTTAGTGATCCGGTGGTTCTGAATGGAAGGGCCATCGCTCAACGGATAAAAGGTACTCCGGGGATAACAGGCTGATACCGCCCAAGAGTTCATATCGACGGCGGTGTTTGGCACCTCGATGTCGGCTCATCACATCCTGGGGCTGAAGTAGGTCCCAAGGGTATGGCTGTTCGCCATTTAAAGTGGTACGCGAGCTGGGTTTAGAACGTCGTGAGACAGTTCGGTCCCTATCTGCCGTGGGCGCTGGAGAATTGAGGGGGGCTGCTCCTAGTACGAGAGGACCGGAGTGGACGCATCACTGGTGTTCGGGTTGTCATGCCAATGGCACTGCCCGGTAGCTAAATGCGGAAGAGATAAGTGCTGAAAGCATCTAAGCACGAAACTTGCCCCGAGATGAGTTCTCCCTGAGACTTAAAGTCTCCTGAAGGAACGTTGAAGACGACGACGTTGATAGGTCGGGTGTGTAAGCGTAGCGATACGTTGAGCTAACCGATACTAATGAACCGTGAGGCTTAACCTTACAACGCCGAAGGTGTTTTGGCGGATTTGAGAAGACAGATTTTCAGCCTGATACAGATGACATTAACCGGCGAAAAGCGGGTTAATAAACAGAATTTGCCTGGCGGCTGTAGCGCGGTGGTCCCACCTGACCCCATGCCGAACTCAGAAGTGAAACGCCGTAGCGCCGATGGTAGTGTGGGGTCTCCCCATGCGAGAGTAGGGAACTGCCAGGCATCAAATAAAGTGAAGAAGCCCATCCTGCCGGATGGGCTTTTTTGCGTCTGTGTGAAATAAACTCCGCCTGTCGCCTTATGCGACCTCCGACGCTATCCCCTCGAACATATCTGAATCCTTTCTGTGCTAATTAAAACCGTGACTTATATCGCATAATTAATTATAACAATTATATAACATTTAATTTACCAAAAAAGACACAACTAGCATTGATAAATTCACGCGATCCTTGGCAGGGGTATAATTCTAATGGCTGATAGCAGTGTAACTGAGAACGGGACGCTGACAGACGGCGATACCCGTCGTCGTATTTGGGCGATTGTCGGAGCATCATCAGGGAATCTGGTCGAATGGTTTGATTTCTATATCTATTCTTTCTGCTCTCTCTATTTTGCTCATATCTTTTTTCCATCAGGAAACACCACTACGCAACTCTTACAGACTGCCGGCGTTTTTGCCGCAGGCTTTCTGATGCGACCAATTGGCGGCTGGTTGTTTGGTCGCATCGCTGATAAGCACGGGCGCAAAAAATCCATGCTGCTGTCAGTTTGTATGATGTGTATGGGATCGCTGGTGATCGCTTGTCTTCCGGGGTATGAAACCATCGGTACCTGGGCTCCTGCGCTATTGCTGCTGGCCAGACTATTTCAGGGACTGTCTGTCGGGGGCGAATACGGGACCAGCGCTACCTACATGAGTGAAGTGGCCATTGAAGGTAAGAAAGGTTTTTATGCTTCATTCCAGTACGTAACGTTAATTGGCGGGCAGCTATTGGCATTACTGGTTGTGGTCATTTTACAGCAAACCTTAGAAGATTCAGCGCTCAGAGAGTGGGGGTGGCGTATTCCATTTGCGCTGGGCGCCGTGTTAGCTATTGTCGCGCTATGGCTGCGTCGCCAGTTGGATGAAACCTCGAAACAGGATGTTCGCGCGCTGAAAGAAGCGGGTTCTCTGAAAGGTCTGTGGCGTAATCGCAAAGCCTTCATCATGGTGCTTGGCTTTACTGCTACTGGCTCGCTGTGTTTTTACACCTTCACAACCTATATGCAGAAGTACCTGGTTAATACCGCAGGTATGCATGCCAACGTAGCCAGCGGGATTATGACGGCGGCACTGTGTGTGTTCATGCTGGTGCAACCATTGTTTGGCGCTTTGTCAGATAAAATTGGCCGACGTACTTCCATGCTATGCTTTGGCGCATTAGCTGCGATTTTCACCGTTCCCATTTTGACAGCATTGCAAAACGTGACGTCTCCGTATATGGCGTTTACTCTGGTAATGTGCGCCTTGTTGATCGTGAGTTTCTATACGTCCATCAGCGGCATTCTGAAGGCTGAGATGTTTCCGGCGCAGGTACGCGCCCTGGGGGTTGGGTTATCTTATGCGGTGGCGAATGCTCTGTTTGGTGGTTCAGCCGAATATGTTGCCTTATCCCTGAAATCCATCGGGATGGAAACCACATTCTTCTGGTACGTTACCGCGCTGGCAGTCGTCGCATTTTTAGTATCGCTGATGCTGCATGGTAAGGGGAAAGGGCTGCGCCTCTAATGATGCGCCAGTTGCCAGACTGCATAGCCGGTTGAGGCGCCCGCAACATCCCAGGCAAAGTCCTTCCAGCTCCAGCCGCTCCCAGCGGGGCGGCTGTCCCACAGCTCTTTTGATGCGCCCAGGCTGACTGAGAACATCAAGCCAATAGCCGCACTGCGATCTCGGTTGTTACCCTGATGCTGGGCATATTCGTTACCGGCTGCGGCAAGCATGGCGGAGGCAATAAAATGTTGAGCTTTGTCTTGTCCGCTCCAGCGGTCGTTTGCCATGTGGCTGCAGCCAGAAATAGCCAGGATACTGGTAAGGATAAACAGGCGCACCGTTGCCTCCATATGAAAAACCCCGTCAGTGACGGGGTCTTGGTTACAGAATACGGCTAATTAATCTGTCGATACGAATACGGCGTAGTCGACGGATCAGCTTACGCACTTTGACTGGATAGTCAGCAATGCTTTGCAGGTCGCGGTAGTGCTTAACCACGGTGGTATGCGTGCGGATAAGCTCCAGCTCTTTATCGCGCTGGGGCGCCAGCTCTTGCTTAGGATCGTGGATAAGGATGGCGTTTTCCAGATCCAGACGCCAGGCTCGAGGATTAAGGTTGTTGCCGGTGAGCAGCATCCATTTATCATCAACCCACATGCCTTTCAGATGATAAGTGTTGTCATCATCTTTCCATAAGCGCACGACTAACTGGTCGGTATTCACATAATATTGCAGTCTGCTCAGGAAACGGCGCAGGTTAATTTCATACAGATAGGGCAGCGCGCCGATGATTTTAAAAGGCTCATCTTCCGGGATGTAAAAGTCGTTGGCGGTTTTATCACCGACAATGATTTCGACCTTTTTCCCTTCACGCAGCAGCTGAATGATATTGCGCACCAGTATGGCGGGCAGATTGAAATAAGGGGTGCAAATTGTGAGTTTGTGCTCTGCGCAGGGCATGAGGTGGAAAATAGTCTTATTTAACAGACTGGATTTTCCGAGTCCAACCAGAGGCGTAACAGAAAGCTGTTCATTATCCGCATCTCCCTGAAAATGGAATGACGCATCGCGCAGTTCCTGACGGTACAAGCGGATGTCGTTTTTAATTTCCGGGCTTTTAGGGCGATTGATATCATCAAGACGATTAACGCCGCGACCATTCATCAGGTTTTGCGCCACCCAATTGAACATGATATCGGCCATTTGCGCGTTGCGAATCAACTGATAACGGTCGTAGCGATATTTATCATGCTGATGCAGATAAACATCGTTCAGGCTGGCGCCGCTATACAGGACGCTGTCATCGATGATAAAGCCTTTGAAATGCAGAACGCCAAGGGCTTCGCGCGTGTTAATCGGCACGCCATAGACAGGAATATCGATACCGGGGTTTTCTTGCGCCATGCGGCAATACCAGTCAGCATTGGTATTAGATGCCGCAGCACCAATGCGCCCGCGCTGGGCTCGGTGCCAGTCGACAAGCACCCGGACATCCAGTTCAGGACGCTGCCGTTTTGCCGCATAGAGCGCGTCGAGTATGCCTTTGCCACCGTCATCCTGTTCCAGGTACAGCGCAATAATGCAGATCCGTCGCGTCGCGCTGGCGATTTTTTCCAGCAGAGTCTCCCTGAAATTAGCGGGAGCATAAAAGAAATCTACATCATCAACTGACTGAGAAATCTTGGGTAGTTGGGCAAGGTGTTGTTGATGTTTATTACGCTTAAATTTTGACAACATCACAGTGCATTTCTTCTCTGTTCATTGAAGGGTCCTCTGTGCTATGCAGACGACATAAGCGGGCAATGATACCACCAGTACCCATTAATGTGGTCAACATTTCCAGTACCTTACTCACGATTCCTCAAATTGGGCCAGATTAAGCGTTAGCCCAACAATCCCCTCTTCGAGTTGGACGTCAACAACGAACCCGAGTTTCCGGGCCAGGGCGACCATACCGCGATTGTTTGGCATCGTAATACCATTCAAGCGTCTAAGTCCGTGATCTCGGGTATAGGCAATTAATTTTTCCATCAATCGGCGACCCAGTCCAAGTCCTTTGAGATCAGAACGAACCAGGACGGCAAACTCGGCATCTACGTTATCAGGATCCGAGATAGCTCGCGTCACGCCGAGGATCTCTTCATGATTATCTCTACAACGCACAGCGACAAAGGCCATTTCACGATCGTAGTCGATCTGTGTCATATTGGCTAAATCTTCATGGGTAAATTCGTTGATCTCACTAAAATAGCGATAATAAAGATCTTCTTTGGTTACCTGAGAAATGAACTGCTGCAGATGAGGTTCGTCCTCTGGCAAAATGGGGCGGAACAGGCAGCGCTCGCCGTTCTTCAACTCAACCCACTCTTCAAGCTGATGAGGGTAGGGGCGTACAGCCAATCTACTTTCGTTATCGCCCGTGAAAGGGGCAATGTCCAGCGTGACGTCCAGCGCGGTAAATTCACCGGCGGAGGCCAGCAGCGGATGGATATCCAGACGCTGAATTTCCGGACAATCGACGATCAGGTTGGATACCTGCACCAGAAGCTGGCTTAGTCCGGCGATATCCAGTGGGCGTAGTGCGCTACGAGCGCGGATCTTCTTATTTTTGATCCCCTGGATCACCAGATAACGCGCCAGATTCATGTTCAATGGCGGCAATGCCACCACGGCTTGCTCTTCTGGTCGCCACTCAACCCCACCTTCACCCAGCATAATCAGCGGGCCAAATACCGGATCGTGTTCAACGACGACGCGAAGCTCCTGAGCGCCAGCGCGATTCGCCATGCTTTGCACTAATAAACCGTGGATGCGCGCCTGCGGCCAGGCCATTTTCACCCGATCAAAAATCGCATTCGCGGCCTGCTGTACCTCTGTTGCCGTACGCAGGTAGAGCATTACCCCCTGAACTTCCGATTTATGCGGGATATCAGGGGAACGCAGCTTGAGCGCCACCGGATAGCCGATCTGCTCTGCGATATGCACAGCTTCCGCGCTGTCGCTGGCGATCCAGGTCGGGAGCGTGTGTAAGCCATAAGCTTGTAAAATCGGCTGCACTTCATGGGTATCCAGCGATGTGGCCCCTTCGGCAATCGCCTGCTGTAAAAGATTATGCGCCTCGGCGGTGTTCGTGGTCAGGTAGTCCGGTAGCGCAGGCGTTTCTCGCAGTTGCTTCTGGTTACGCCGATACTCAACCATATGCATAAATGCGGTGATGGTTCCTTCCGGTGTACGGTAGGTGGGCACCCCTGCTTCGCTAAATAGCCTACGGGCTTCCTGGGAAGAAAACTCCCCGCACCAGTTGGTTAGTAAGGAGATAAATTTCCCTCGAGGATGCTGCTTTACTGCTTCAATCAACGCTTGTGCGCTTTCGGTCCCGGGGGCGGCGGCGCTGGGCGAATGAATCACCATCAGCGCGTCGAAGTCCTGGCTGGCGAGCAAAATATCCAGCGTTTTTACATAGTGTTCGCTACTGGCGTCGTCACGAAGATCCAGCGGGTTGCCGATATCAACATGGGCTGGTAGCGCATCGCGTAATTTCTGGCAGGTATCTTCACTCAGCGTGGCGAGTTTGCCATTCTTCGACCATAGCTCATCCAATGCCAGTGCGGCAGGCGCGGCGCCGTTACTGATGATCATTAGTCTGTCACCACGCAGCGGGCGCATGTGACTCAGGGTTTCGACCGCCGAGAACAGCTCGTGAGTATCTTGCACGCGTAATAAACCGGCGCGCTGAATAGCCGCATCCCAGGCTGGGTCCATCCCGGCGCTGGTATGCAGTAAACGCTGCGCTGCCGGGCTGCGGCCACTCTTAATCACCAGAATGGGTTTATTGCGCGCGGCGCTACGGGCGGCAGAGACAAAGCGCCGGGCATCGCTCAAATGTTCGAGATAGAGCAATATTGCGCTGGTTTTACTGTCGCGCGCCAGGTAATCCAGCAACTCATCAACGTCGATATCCAGGCTATCACCCAACGCGATAAAGTAAGAAAAGCCCATTTCTCTCTGCTGCGCCCAGTCGAGTATGGTATTGGATACGGCGGCGGATTGAGAGATAAAAGCCAGCTTGCCGCGCTTAATCGGGACGGGGGAAAAGCTGGCGTTAAGTCCCTGCCAGGGGGCGAGAAGTCCCAGACTGTTGGGACCCAGCAGGCGTATTTTATAGCGTGAGGCGCAGGCCAGCAGTTCTGCATGCTGGGCCGCGGGAGCCGAAAGAATAATGCAGGTTTTACAGCCTTTCTCGCCAAGCGCTTCGAGCAATGCCAGGTTACGGCTGGCATTGGTGCACAACACGGCGAGGTCGGGGCTAAAAGGCAGGCTGCTGATATTGGGCCAGGCCAGTACGCCTAATACCGCTTTCCAGGCGGGCGTCACCGGTAGAACTGGCCCATTGAAACCGCCGGCAAGCAGATTACGCATCATCAGGTAACCCGCGCGGTTAGGCTTCATCGACGCCCCAATCACCGCAATGGATTTCGGTCGCAGTAGTGCTTCCAGACCACGTTGACTCATATCGGCTTCCTTAATGACACCAGTGACCGAATGATTTTAAACGCTTTCTGTCGAGTCTGCTGTGACGCTTCCCTGATGTTGAGTTTTTCCTGCCAGGTAACGGGTTTTAAAGCGAGTGAAGTGATCGCTTAACCCTTCCGCAGCTTGCGTATCGCCAGCCAGATCCAGCAAAGCGATGGCGACTTCGGCAGTACAGTATTGCCCTTCGGCGTGAATACCACGCAGGTGATAAGCAGAAAGGCGCGATAAATCAACGGAGATCACCGGCAGGTTGTCGAGGTACGGGCTTTTGCGGAACATTTTACGCGCTTCCGGCCAGGTGCCATCGAGCATAATAAACAACGGCGGTTTGCCGGTCGGCGGCGTGAAAATCACTTTGCGCTCTTCGCCCGCATAGGAAGCCGGGAATACCACCATCGGCTGGTAATCAGGATTTTTCACCAGTTCAAGCAGCGCCTGCGGCGGTTCGGTGCGTGACCACTGAAAAGCCGCGGTATCGGGCAAAATATCGGCGATTAAACGTCCCGTGTTACTGGGCTTCATCGGCTCGGTATCAAACATGACCAGACAAAAACGGCTTTTGGCCTCAGACGGTACTAATGTTGCGCATAAGCAGAGCTTTAGCGGCAGCAGGCAGCGCTGGCAGCGACGAATACGGTTACCTCGGGCGAGGAAAGGACGCGTGGCGCGCGCGAGGCGCTCAGCGCGTAACTGAAGAACTGCGTTATCGGTCATGGGGGAACACGTTGAAAAACGCTATTGTCGCAGAGGTGAAAACGGGGCACAAGATGCGCCCCGTAGAGATTATAATGATTCGTTAAGCCAGCTATCAAACGGAGCCTTAGGTACGGCGCCATTAAGCATATCGACGATTTCACCTTTTCTGAAGATCATGATGGTCGGAATACTGCGGATGCCGAAGCGGGCGCTGAGCTCACGTTCGGCTTCTGTATTCACTTTAACAAAACGCACTTTACCGCTACGCTCTTCCGCGACATCTTCAAAAATTGGGGCAAAGTTACGGCATGGTCCGCACCAGGGGGCCCAAAAATCAACCACCACCGGGAGATCGTCTTTTAACAGTTTATCCAGTGTTTCACCGGTCGCATTGATCACCTCCCCATCGAACAGGTCGTGACCACAGCGTCCGCATTTAGCCGCTTCCTGGACACGATCGTCGGGAATGCGGTTGATAGCCTGGCAGCTGGTACAAACGGTATTCATAACTAACCTCTGGATGAGTAGTGTGGACTTCATGGCAGTGACGCCAGTATGTTTCTATTATGTTACATATTATCGGGGAGTCTGTTCTAAACAACAATGCGTTTTATTCAATGAGTACAATAGTCCTTAGCTTTTAAATGAAATAATGGCTAACGACGTGCACATCGGGTAATCTGCGCGCTTCGCGCAGAGCAGGTGGAGAAAAACATGAGCGACGAACTGAAGAACAAAAACGGCAAGGTCAAAGTGATGTACGTCCGCAGTGACGATGACTCGGATAAACGCACCCAAAATCCACGTACTGGTAAAGGCGGCGGACGCCCCGGTACTTCCCGAGCCGAAGGCGGTCGTCGCCCTGCCCGTGATGACAGAAAGGGTCCGAACAGCGAACGCGGCCGTGAACGTGGTCGTGACCGCGATGCAGAACGCGATCGCCGACGTGAAGATTCACCATGGCGTACCGTGTCCCGCGCACCGAATGATGATGCTGAGGATAAAGCCGATCATGGTGGCATTAGCGGCAAGAGTTTTATCGATCCTGAAGTCTTACGTCGTCAGCGCGCGGAAGAAACCCGAGTTTACGGTGAAAATGCCTGTCAGGCTCTGTTCCAGAGTCGTCCGGACGCTATTGTTCGCGCCTGGTTCGTGCAGAGCGTCACCCCGCGCTTTAAAGAAGCATTACGCTGGATGGCGGCAAACCGTAAAGCCTACCATGTGGTTGATGAAGCTGAGCTGGCGAAAGCCTCCGGTACTGAGCACCATGGCGGTGTTTGTTTCCTGATCAAAAAACGTAACGGTACCACTGTTAAGCAGTGGGTGGGTCAGGCTGGGGCGCAGGATTGCGTACTGGCTCTGGAAGACATCGCTAACCCGCACAACCTGGGCGGAATGATGCGTAGCTGCGCCCACTTTGGTGTGAAAGGCGTGGTGGTACAGGACGCGGCGCTGCTGGAATCAGGTGCGGCAATCCGTACCGCTGAAGGTGGCGCAGAGCATGTTCAGCCGATCACCGGTGACAGCATTGTCGATGTGCTGGACGACTTCCGTAAGGCAGGTTACACGGTAGTGATGACCTCAAGCGTGAAAGGCAAACCGTTGTTTACTACCACGCTGCCGGAAAAAATGGTGCTGGTATTAGGGCGTGAGCGTGAAGCGCTGCCGGAAGCGGCATGCTCAGCCGACGACCTGTGCGTGGCGATTGACGGTACGGGTAACGTTGAAACGCTCAACGTATCTGTGGCAACCGGCGTACTGCTCGCGGAGTGGTGGCGTCAGAACAAAGCCTGATAATAAAAATGCCAGCGAATCGCTGGCATTTTTTTACTCACTTTCTGCAGGTAACACCGGCATCCAGTCAATCGGTTTTTCACCTCGTTGTTCCAGCCATTCATTAGCCAGTACAAAGTGATTGCAGCCAAAGAAACCACGATGCGCGGAGAGCGGTGACGGGTGCGGCGCTTTCAACACATGGTGACGTTGGGTATCAATAATCGCGCCTTTCTTTTGTGCGTGTGAACCCCAGAGCAGGAATACGACGCCTTCGCGATGCTGATTAATCAAGCTGATGACTTTATCGGTGAAGGTTTCCCACCCCAGGCTGGCGTGCGAATGTGCCTGACCGGCGCGGACGGTGAGTACGGTATTCAGTAACAATACCCCCTGACGTGCCCAGCTTTCCAGATAACCGTGCGTCGGGCGCGTGAAGCCAGGAATCGTCGCTTCCAGCTCTTTGTACATGTTCAGCAGCGAGGGGGGAGTGGCAATACCCGGACGAACAGAGAACGCGAGACCGTGTGCCTGGCCTGGACCGTGGTAAGGATCCTGCCCCAGGATGACGACTTTCACGTCGCCAAGTTCGGTAAAGCGAAAAGCGTTAAACACATCTTTTTGCGGCGGGTAAATTGTCATACCCGACTGACGCTCGCCAGCGACAGTATGTAGCGTGTTAACAAAATAAGGCTGCTGTTTCTCATCTGCCAGCACATCGTGCCAGGTTAATTCGGTGGCCATCTCGCTCTCCTGCGAATTTTCAATCCCTCTAGCTTAACTGCTTCTTACCACGTCGCAAAATTCTGTACGTTTCTCAACGGCATGGGCCTTAAAGATAGTTGAAAATTTATGTAAAAAGTTTAGCTGTGTACGTGGCGTAAGTTGATGTAAAACAATAAAATCCACCTATCACCACTTTTCATGTGTGGTTTTTATTGATTTAAATCAAAGATTCAAGGGTGTGTGAGGGGTATATATACACTCAAGCAACAATGGTTTTACCAATTGGCCGGATGACGGCCAACCGAGATCAAATAATTTTGCCGGGGAGGCATCAAATGATTACAGGTATCCAGATTACTAAAGCTGCAAACGACGACCTGCTGAACTCTTTCTGGCTGCTGGACAGCGAAAAAGGCGAAGCACGCTGCATCGTTGCGAAAGCAGGTTTCAATGCGGATGACGTCGTTGCCGTCAGCAAACTGGGTGAAATCGAATACCGTGAAGTGCCGGTAGACGTACAGCCGGAAGTTCGCGTGGAAGGTGGTCAGCACCTGAACGTGAACGTTCTGCGTCGCGAAACGCTGGAAGATGCGGTTAAGCATCCGGAAAAATATCCGCAGCTGACCATCCGTGTTTCTGGTTATGCGGTACGTTTCAACTCTCTGACCCCAGAACAGCAGCGCGACGTTATTGCTCGTACCTTTACTGAGAGCCTGTAAGGCTCGCGGGGAATAACCCCGTTTAGCAGAGAATCAAAAGCGGAAGATGCCAGCGCGTCTTCCGCTTTTTTATATCCGTTAGTAAAAAATTCGTACTGCGCAATACACTAACAGCAGCGCCAGAATGATATTCAACTGTCGGCCGTAACGGCGAAAGAGGCGCTGAAAAAGATGGCCTGCTAGTGCCCAACATGCATTACCAAAGGTGCCGATCAGCGCCAGCAGAATACTCACCCCAATCAGCCAGTGTGCATCCTGCGTATAGGGCAGTACGAACGTGGATAACGCGGTAATGCCGTACAAAATGATTTTGACGTTAACAAACTGCAAGCCAAAACTCGCCCAGAAGCCGATCGGTTCGGACTGCAAATTATCGTTTGCCGCCGGGCTGGTGGCGATTTTCAATGCCAGCCACAAGATATATGCCGCGCCTGCCCAACTGAGCCAGTGGATGATGGCCGGATCCATCGCCGCAAGCGAAAACGAAATCCCGGCGCATATCAGCATGACGATTAAAAAGCCCAGACTCATCCCGGCAAGCACGCGCGTGCTCTGGCGAAAACCGTGTGACGTCGCAGCACTGAGCGCAAGGATGTTATTTGGGCCGGGGGTTAGCGCGGTAATCAATGTATAGGTCCAGAATGCACTTAAAAGTATGGGGGTCACTTGTTATCTCCTCTGTTTTGGTAGACAGTACTCGAGTCAAAACATTTAAAAAAATGAATGTTTTCGCATTCTGAGTTCGATATTTTCGATGGGTTGGTGCGGATGGATTTACGTCGGTTTATTACGTTAAAAACGGTGGTGGAAGAGGGGTCGTTCCTGCGGGCGTCACAAAAGCTTTGTTGTACGCAATCGACCGTGACGTTTCATATTCAACAGCTTGAGCAAGAGCTTTCGGTGCAGCTGTTCGAAAAAATTGGCCGCAGAATGTGTCTCACCAGTGAGGGCAAACGGTTGATGCCGCATATACACGACCTGACCCGCGTGATGGCATCGATTCGTCAGTCAGCGCAGCAGGATGCGCAGCCGAGCGGCGATCTACGCGTTGCGACCGGCGAAACGCTGCTGGCGTATAAAATGCCGCAGGTTCTACAGCGATTTAAACAACGCGCGCCTCATGTGCGGTTGTCCTTACAGTCGCTCAACTGCTATGTCATTCGCGATGCGTTGCTCGGTGATGAGGTTGATCTGGGCGTGTTTTATCGTGTTGGTAATGATGATGCACTTGAGATGATACCGCTGGGCGATCAGTCACTGGTGCTGGTTGCGTCGCCTCTGCTGCAGCACGTTGATTTCACCCGGCATCACCAGCACATTCCCTGCAGCTTTATCATTAATGAACCGCAATGTATTTTCAGACAACGCTTCGAAGGGCTACTGCGTAAGCGTCATATTACGCTGGAAAATACGATTGAGTTGTGGAGTATTGAGAGCATCAAGCACTGCGTATCGGCAAATCTTGGCGTCAGTTTTTTGCCGCGTTTTGCCGTTGAGAAGGAGCTCCGTTCAGGGGAATTGGTTGAGTTACCGTTCAGCGAACAGCCGGAGTTAATTACGGCATTGTGCGGTTACCATGCTGGAAAAGTCGTTAGCCCGGCGATGCGGGTGTTTATTGAGTGTATTGAAGAGAGCTTTGCGACGCATGAAAAAATGCCGGGCTAAACGGCCCGGCATACGGTTTTACTCTTTGTCGGACTGCTGGGGAGCCGTTCCGCTCGGCTTACGACGTTTGCCGATATTTTTGGCGTCGCGGTGACGTTTCTTCACGCGCGGTTTCTCTTTTTCTTTGGCTTTTTGCTCGGCGCGCTTTGCCAGCACTTTTTTGGACGGCTTGCCGTTAGATTTCTCACTTGGCGCGCGAGTTGTCGGACGCAGTTCGTCAATAACGCGCGCCTTCAGCGGTTCGTCGATATAGCGGCTCGCTTTGCCAAGCAGCAGGTGGTCGTGCGCTTCAACCAGAGAAATCGCGGTACCTTTACGGCCAGCGCGGCCGGTACGGCCAATGCGGTGTAGATAGGCATCACCACTGCGCGGCATGTCGTAGTTAAACACGTGGCTAACATCAGGAATGTCGATCCCGCGAGCGGCAACATCGGTCGCAACCAGTACATTCACACGACCATCGGTCAGGCGTTTGATCGCTTCGTTACGCTTGATCTGTACCATCTCGCCTTCGAGATAGCAGTTATTAATGCCAGCCTGGCGCAGCCAGCCTGCCAGCTCGTGCACACGCTCACGCTTACGTACAAAAACAATCGAACGGGTCGCTTCCGGCTGTTTTAACAGATGGATCAGCAGAGCCGTTTTGTGCTCAATGTCATCGGCACGGTAGTAAAATTGATGGATCTTCTTGCGTTCGCGGGTCGATGGATCCGCCGAAACCTCAACCGGATCCTCCAGCAGGCGCTCGGCAAAATCTTTAATCGCGTCGCCTTCCAGCGTGGCAGAGAATAACATCGTCTGCTTACGCCAGCGGGTTTCACCGGCGATATGTTCGATGTCCTGGGCAAAGCCCATGTCCAGCATACGGTCTGCCTCATCGAGGATCAGCGTTTCAACCGCGTGGCAGTCGAAATTTTCTTCTTTGATGTATTGCAGCAGGCGACCGGTGGTGGCGACCACGATATCCTGGTTTTCGCTAAAGACTTCCATATGGTTCATGTAAGCCACGCCGCCGGTAATTGTGGCGATATCCAGATGCGTATTCTTCGCCAGTTCACGGGCGTGGTCGGCAACCTGCATCGCCAGTTCGCGCGTTGGCGTCAGAATTAAAATGCGCGGTGGGCCAGATTTTTTGCGCGGGAAGTCGAGCAGGTGCTGCAACGCTGGCAGCAAATATGCCGCCGTTTTACCGGTGCCTGTCGGCGCAGAACCGAGTACATCACGGCCATCGAGCGCAGGCGGAATGGCGGCAGCCTGAATGGCGGTCGGGCGAGTGAAACCTTTTTCCTGGAGGGCATCCAGAAGGCTTTCATCGAGTTCAAGTTCGGAAAAAGTCGTTACAGTCATGTTCTACCTCTGTGTGGGGCGCTGATTATAGACGTTACGGCTGCAATCTTCATCTGTTTGTATGGATATAGCTTCTCAGGTATTGTTTTTATCCTATGTTATCGTCTTTTTTCCCCAGGAAGGTTGTTCTCCATGCCCCAGTCTACATCCGTACTTAGACGTAATGGATTTACATTTAAGCAGTTTTTTGTGGCGCATGATCGTTCTGCGATGAAAGTCGGAACGGACGGTATTTTATTAGGGGCCTGGGCCCCCGTTGCGGGCGTAAAACGGATCCTGGATATTGGTACCGGGAGCGGCTTGTTGGCGTTGATGCTGGCCCAGCGTACTGATGAAAATGTCATCATTGACGCCGTGGAGCTTGATGTTGACGCCGCGCAGCAGGCGCAGGAGAACATCGCGCAATCTCCGTGGATGCATCGCGTCAGCGTTCATACAGCAGATGCGCAGCAATGGATACCACGCCAGACCGTGCGTTTTGATTTGATTATCAGCAATCCACCTTATTATGAACAGGGAGTGGAATGCGCCACGCCGCAGCGCGAGCAGGCACGTTACACGACCGCGCTCGATCATGAAGCATTGCTGGCGCTGGCGGCGGGGAGTATTACAGAAGATGGTTTTTTTTGTGTCGTGCTGCCGGAACAAATTGGTAACGCCTTTACCCAGCAGGCATTAAGTATGGGCTGGCATTTGCGTTTACGTACGGATGTGGCAGAAACTGAGGCCCGGCTACCACATCGTGTATTGTTGGCATTCTCCCCGCAGGCCGGGGAGTGCTTTAGCGACAGGTTGGTTATCCGTGGGCCAGACCAACGTTACTCTGAAGGTTACACGGCGCTGACCCAGGCGTTTTATCTGTTTATGTGATGACTTAGCGGCGAGAGGATGGACGGGCCTGACTCGGGAAGTTGTTCAGGATAATCCAGCGTGTAGTGCAGGCCCCGACTCTCTTTGCGCATCATTGCGCAGCGTACAATCAGCTCGGCAACCTGCACCAGGTTGCGCAGTTCCAGCAAATTGTTCGACACGCGGAAATGGGCGTAATACTCGTCGATTTCCTGTTGCAGCATGGTGATACGGCGCAGCGCGCGCTCCAGGCGCTTAGTCGTACGCACAATCCCGACGTAGTCCCACATAAATAAGCGCAGCTCATGCCAGTTATGCTGAATCACCACCAACTCATCCGGATTTTCCACACGACTTTCATCCCAGGCGGGAAGTGTGTTGACACCGCGTGCGTAAGGCATTCGCCTGTCGATATCTTCAGCGGCTGACCAGCCGTAAACCAGGCACTCAAGCAATGAGTTCGACGCCATACGGTTGGCGCCATGCAGGCCGGTATAGCTCACTTCGCCGATGGCATACAGACCGTCGACATCCGTGCGGCCAAAGTCATCAACCATCACGCCGCCGCAGGTATAGTGCGCGGCAGGGACGATAGGGACCGGCTCTTTGGTCAAATCGATGCCCAGTCCCAGCAGTTTTTCATAAATCATCGGGAAATGCTGACGAACAAATGCTTCCGGTTTATGGCTGATGTCGAGGAACATGCAGTCAGCGCCCAGACGCTTCATCTCGTGGTCAATGGCACGGGCGACGATATCGCGGGGAGCCAGTTCGCCACGCTCGTCAAAATCGGGCATAAAGCGCGAGCCGTCCGGGCGCTTCAGGTGCGCGCCTTCGCCACGCAGCGCCTCGGTCAGCAGGAAATTGCGTGCCTGCGGATGATACAGCGCCGTTGGATGAAACTGGTTAAATTCAAGATTGGCGACACGACATCCCGCGCGCCAGGCCATCGCAATCCCGTCCCCTGAGGAGATATCCGGATTGGTAGTGTACTGATACACTTTTGACGCGCCGCCGGTAGCTAACACCACTGACTTCGCATGGCAGGTTTCGACAGCTTCTTTATTACGATTCCAGATCCAGGCCCCAACAACCCGACGCGTTCCCGGCAGGCCGATTTTATCAGAGACAATCAGATCGACGGCATTACTGCGCTCCAGAACCTGTATGTTAGGATGATTTTGCGCCTGGCTGACAAGGGTGGTTTCGACTTCTTTACCGGTAGCATCCGCAGCATGCAGGATGCGTCGATGACTATGACCGCCTTCACGGGTCAGGTGATAACTCTCTTCACCGTTGGGCTGAACCTGCGTATCAAATAACACACCCTGATCGATAAGCCACTGCACACAGGTGCGGG
This sequence comes from Citrobacter sp. C5_2, assembly GCF_014596845.2. Lineage (NCBI taxonomy): Bacteria > Pseudomonadati > Pseudomonadota > Gammaproteobacteria > Enterobacterales > Enterobacteriaceae > Citrobacter > Citrobacter sp. C5_2. The sequence goes on from NZ_CP115032.1 coordinate 1,324,502, forward strand.
CATTGCTGGCGACAAACTCTACCGCATGACGATCGCAAAGTCCGGCCCCGGCAACCAGCGTATCTTCAACGTGGGAGTCGATACTGTCGGTTTCATCGAAAACCGCGGCAATACCACCCTGAGCATAAAACGTCGAGCCTTCGCTAACAGGGCCTTTGCTCAGTACAATAACCTGATGTTTCTCAGCCAGCCGAAGCGCCAGCGAGAGTCCGGCAGCTCCGCTGCCAATGATCAGCACGTCACAGGATAATTCAGGAGTTGTATTCATAATATTTGTTTAATTTACTAAACAGTGTTTGCTCACAATAGCACCAGAACGCGCGTTGCTGCACGTTTTATTTTTAAATGTGTTGCAATGGCTAAACATGAAAGAAAAAGTATGACGAGGCCGAAATGAGCAAAATTATTTTGTGAAGCAGGCCGTTAGCATCAGATTATGTGATGAAATAAAGTAGCCGTTGGGTTACTCTGCAAGCGGTGAAATGGGCATTTCTTACAGATAGTGCGTTGATCGGGTTATGTAGACTTATAATGAGAGATAAGACCTGTCTACAACATGACAAACAAAAAACAAATGCGTAACGGAACTTTACGAAACTTGAGCACTCTAAGCATTTGCTTGCTCATAGTGAAGCTTATGGAGTGGCGTTTCGACAGCGCGTGGAAATTTGGTTTGGGGAGACTTTACCTCGGATGAGCGAGCAGTTAACGGACCAGGTCCTGGTAGAACGGGTCCAGAAGGGAGATCAGAAAGCCTTTAACTTACTGGTAGTCCGCTATCAGCATAAGGTGGCGAGTCTGGTTTCTCGCTATGTACCGTCGGGCGATGTACCCGATGTAGTACAAGAAGCATTTATCAAGGCCTATCGTGCGCTGGACTCGTTCCGGGGGGATAGTGCTTTTTATACCTGGCTGTATCGTATCGCAGTCAATACAGCGAAGAATTACCTGGTCGCTCAGGGGCGTCGTCCACCTTCCAGTGATATAGATGCGATTGAAGCAGAAAACTACGAAAGTGGCGGTGCACTGAAAGAAATTTCGAACCCTGAGAACTTAATGTTGTCAGAAGAACTGAGACAGATAGTTTTCCGAACTATTGAGTCCCTCCCGGAAGATTTACGCATGGCAATAACCTTGCGGGAGCTGGATGGCCTGAGCTATGAAGAGATAGCCGCTATCATGGATTGTCCGGTAGGTACGGTGCGTTCACGTATCTTCCGAGCGAGGGAAGCTATTGATAATAAAGTTCAACCGCTTATCAGGCGTTGACGATAGCGGGATACTGGAAAAGGTATTAGGCATGCAGAAAGAAAAACTTTCCGCTTTAATGGATGGCGAAACGCTGGATACTGAGTTGCTTAAAGAGCTGACTCACGACCCGGAAATGCAAAAAACCTGGGAGAGTTATCACCTGATTCGCGATTCCATGCGAGGTGATACCGCCGACGTTCTCCATTTCGATATTTCCGCCCGCGTAATGGCTGCCATCCAGGATGAGCCAGTACGTCAGACGGCGCCATTGATTCCTGAGGCCCAGCCAGCACCGCACCAGTGGCAGAAAATGCCATTCTGGAAGAAAATGCGTCCGTGGGCCGCGCAGCTTACCCAAATGGGGGTGGCCGCGTGTGTATCACTTGCAGTTATTGTTGGCGTCCAGCACTATAACGGTCAATCTGAAACGTCCCAGCAGCCCGAAACGCCGGTATTTAATACATTACCGATGATGGGTAAAGCCAGTCCGGTAAGCCTGGGTGTACCTTCTGACGCGACAGCCAGCGGCGGTCAGCAACAGCAGGTACAGGAGCAGCGTCGTCGTATTAATGCCATGTTGCAGGATTACGAACTGCAACGTCGACTGCACTCTGAACAGCTTCAGTTTGAGCAGGCGCAAACACAGCAAGCCGCTGTGCAGGTGCCAGGAATTCAAACTTTAGGAACGCAATCGCAGTAATGAAGCAACTTTGGTTTGCCATGTCACTTGTGGCTGGTAGCCTGTTCTTCTCTGTAAACGCCTCGGCCAATCCTGCGTCCGGGGCGTTGTTGCAGCAGATGAATCTGGCCAGCCAGTCGCTAACCTATGAGCTGTCATTTGTCAGCATCAATAAACAGGGTGTTGAATCCCTACGTTATCGCCATGCCCGCCAGGATAACCGTCCGTTAGCACAGTTGTTGCAATTGGATGGACCGCGCCGGGAAGTGGTGCAACGCGGCAATGAAATAAGTTATTTCGAGCCTGGGCTCGAACCGTTCACGCTGAACGGCGACTATATCGTTGATTCATTGCCATCCCTGATTTATACCGACTTCAAACGCCTTGCACCCTACTATGATTTTATTTCAGTAGGCCGCACTCGCATTGCCGATCGGCTCTGTGAAGTGATCCGCGTTGTCGCTCGTGACGGCACCCGTTACAGCTATATCGTCTGGATGGACACCGAAACCAAGCTACCGATGCGTGTCGATCTTCTCGATCGTGATGGCGAAACGCTGGAACAGTTCCGCGTCATCGCCTTTACCGTAAACAACGGCGTTAGCGACAGCATGCAGACGCTGGCGAAAGCCAATCTACCGCCGTTGCTGTCGGTTCCTGCGGGTGAAAAAACCAACTTCAACTGGAGTCCATCATGGGTGCCGCAAGGCTTTAGTGAAGTCTCCAGCAGTCGACGTCCGCTGCCGACCATGGATAACATGCCGATTGAATCACGCCTTTATTCGGATGGCCTGTTCAGTTTCTCCGTGAACGTAAACCGCGCGACGCAAAACAGCACCGATCAACTGCTGCGAACCGGGCGTAGAACGGTCAGCACCAGCGTGCGTGATAACGCGGAAATTACGATAGTGGGCGAGCTGCCGCCACAAACGGCGAAGCGTATCGCGGACAATATTAAGTTCAGGGCCGCACAATGATCAAAGAGTGGGCGACAGTCGTTTCCTGGCAAAATGGTCTGGCGACGGTCAGCTGTGATGTGAAAGCGTCATGTAGTAGCTGTGCTTCCCGGACCGGATGCGGGAGCCGCGTGCTGAATAAACTTGGACCGCAGACCACGCACACTATTGTGGTACCCAGCGATGAGCCATTGGCCCCTGGTCAAAAAGTTGAGCTGGGCATTGCCGAGAGGAGCCTGTTGGGATCGGCGATGCTGGTTTATATGTCTCCGCTGGCGGGGCTCTTTCTTTTCGCGGCGCTGTTCCAGGTGCTGTTTGGCTCCGACCTGGCAGCTTTAAGCGGGGCTGTACTGGGTGGCGTGGGCGGATTCCTGATCGCCCGCGGATATTCCCGTAAGCTTGCTGAACGTGAAGCCTGGCAGCCGGTCATTCTGAACGTTGCCCTCCCGCCCGATCTTATTCGCGTTGAAACCCAGCAGTGATATCTTTGCCTGATGGCGCTGCGCTTATCAGGCCTACCGCGTTTTCAGATGCAAGTGTAGGCCGGATAAGGCGTTTATGCTGCCATCCGGCAAAAGTTTCACCGACTTTGTAAGGTTGTTTCCAGTTCCCGCTATCCTTGCTCTATGAACGTTTCCTCGCCTCAGCGTTGTAGTGTAGAATGCGGCGTTTCACTTAAACAGACGTTAAGCTCAGATCAGCGACTTCTCAGAGCCTGCTCAGGCGGGCGTAAGGCACAATAATTACTCTATATGAAGAACATACGTAACTTTTCAATCATAGCTCACATCGACCACGGTAAATCGACGCTGTCTGACCGTATTATCCAGATCTGCGGTGGCCTGTCTGACCGTGAAATGGAAGCGCAGGTTCTCGACTCGATGGATCTTGAGCGTGAGCGCGGTATTACTATCAAAGCGCAGAGCGTGACGCTCGATTTCAAAGCATCTGATGGTGAAACCTATCAGCTTAACTTTATCGACACCCCGGGCCACGTCGACTTCTCATATGAAGTTTCCCGCTCGCTTGCCGCCTGTGAAGGCGCACTGCTGGTGGTTGACGCCGGGCAGGGTGTAGAAGCGCAAACGCTGGCCAACTGCTACACCGCCATGGAAATGGATCTGGAAGTGGTGCCGGTACTGAACAAAATTGACCTGCCAGCCGCTGACCCTGAGCGTGTAGCGGAAGAAATTGAAGATATCGTCGGCATCGACGCCACCGACGCAGTACGCTGCTCGGCGAAAACCGGCGTGGGCGTGACCGACGTGCTGGAACGTCTGGTGCGCGACATTCCGCCGCCGGAAGGCGATCCTGAAGGCCCATTGCAGGCGCTGATCATCGACTCCTGGTTCGATAACTACCTGGGCGTGGTTTCGCTGGTGCGTATTAAAAACGGCACCATGCGTAAAGGCGACAAGATTAAAGTGATGAGCACCGGTCAGGTTTATAACGCCGACCGTCTGGGTATCTTCACGCCGAAACAGGTTGACCGTACCGAGCTGAAATGCGGCGAGGTAGGTTGGTTGGTTTGTGCGATTAAAGACATCCTTGGCGCCCCGGTGGGTGATACCTTAACGTCTGCGCGTAACCCGGCAGAGAAAGCGCTGCCAGGTTTCAAGAAGGTGAAACCGCAGGTTTATGCCGGTCTGTTCCCGGTCAGCTCTGACGATTACGAAAACTTCCGTGATGCGCTCGGCAAGCTGAGCCTGAACGACGCTTCCTTGTTCTATGAGCCGGAAAGCTCAACCGCGCTGGGCTTTGGCTTCCGCTGTGGCTTCCTCGGTCTGTTGCACATGGAGATCATTCAGGAACGTCTGGAACGTGAATACGATCTGGATCTGATCACTACCGCGCCGACCGTAGTTTACGAAGTGGAAACCACGGCGAAGGAGACAATCTACGTCGATAGCCCGTCCAAGCTGCCGCCGCTGAACAACATCTACGAACTGCGCGAGCCGATCGCCGAGTGTCACATGCTGCTGCCGCAGGCTTACCTTGGTAACGTCATCACGCTGTGTATCGAGAAACGTGGCGTACAGACCAACATGGTTTATCACGGTAACCAGGTCGCGCTGACCTATGAAATTCCGATGGCGGAAGTGGTACTCGACTTCTTCGACCGCCTGAAGTCGACCTCCCGCGGCTATGCGTCGCTGGACTATAACTTCAAACGCTTCCAGGCGTCTGACATGGTGCGTGTTGATGTCCTCATCAACAACGAACGTGTCGATGCGCTGGCGCTGATCACTCACCGCGACAACTCCCAGAGCCGTGGCCGTGAGCTGGTCGAGAAGATGAAAGATCTGATCCCGCGCCAGCAGTTTGATATCGCGATCCAGGCGGCCATCGGCACGCACATCATCGCGCGTTCAACGGTGAAGCAACTGCGTAAAAACGTTCTGGCGAAATGCTACGGTGGCGATATCAGCCGTAAGAAAAAGCTGCTGCAAAAACAGAAAGAGGGTAAAAAGCGCATGAAGCAGATCGGTAACGTCGAACTGCCGCAGGAAGCGTTCCTCGCCATTCTGCATGTCGGTAAAGACAGCAAATAATCTTAAGGAGTTGGCATGGCGAACATGTTTGCCCTGATTCTGGTGATTGCCACACTAGTGACGGGCATTTTATGGTGCGTAGATAAATTCATTTTCGCGCCAAAACGCCGGGAGCGTCAGGCAGCAGCGCAAGCTGCTGCAGGTGATTCACTGGATAAAGCAACGCTGAAAAAAGTGGCCCCTAAGCCGGGCTGGCTGGAAACTGGCGCATCCGTTTTTCCGGTATTAGCTATCGTGCTGGTGGTGCGTTCGTTTATTTATGAACCGTTCCAGATCCCGTCAGGTTCGATGATGCCGACGCTGTTGATTGGCGACTTTATCCTGGTGGAGAAATTCGCCTACGGGATTAAAGATCCGATTTACCAGAAAACGTTGATCGAAACCGGCCATCCGAAACGCGGTGATATCGTGGTGTTTAAATACCCGGAAGATCCACGTCTGGATTACATCAAACGCGCTGTCGGTTTACCGGGAGACAAAGTGACGTACGATCCGGTGGCGAAAGAGGTGACTATTCAGCCTGGTTGCAGCTCCGGTCAGGCGTGTGAAAATGCGCTGCCGGTAACCTACTCCGATGTTCAGCCAAGTGATTTTGTGCAGACCTTTGCTCGTCGTAACGGCGGGGAAGCGACCAGCGGTTTCTTTGAAGTTCCGTTGAACGAAACGAAAGAGAACGGTATTCGTCTCACCGAACGTAAAGAAACGCTCGGTGAGGTAACGCACCGCATTCTGACCGTGCCAATCGCGCAGGATCAGGTAGGGATGTACTACCGTCAGCCTGGCCAGCAGCTGGCGACCTGGATCGTCCCACCGGGACACTACTTCATGATGGGTGATAACCGTGACAATAGCGCGGACAGCCGTTACTGGGGATTTGTGCCGGAAGCGAATCTGGTGGGTAAAGCGACTGCAATCTGGATGAGTTTCGACAAGCAAGAGGGTGAATGGCCGACCGGCGTGCGTTTAAGCCGTATTGGCGGTATTCATTAATTGCTAATAATCGTTCACGTTGTCGTCATTATGGCGACAACGTGAATTATTTCTCGGATAAATTCCCGCAGACTAACGACATCCCTTGTCGTTGTGTATAGAATATTCCCCCGAAGTTTTAGGTTGGCACCGACAGGTTGCCACGGCACACGAAACAGCGTTGGTTTGTATACAAAAGCATTCAGACGATGCCAGATGGCTAAGTGAATGGCGTATATCAGGTCTGTTTCGTGTGCTGAATTGTTGACGCATTCATTTATTGGTATCGCATGAACCCCATCGTAATTAATCGGCTTCAACGGAAGCTGGGCTACACTTTTAATCATCAGGAGCTGTTGCAGCAGGCATTAACTCACCGTAGCGCCAGCAGCAAACATAACGAGCGTTTAGAATTTTTAGGCGACTCTATTTTGAGCTTTGTCATCGCTAATGCGTTATATCACCGTTTCCCGCGTGTGGATGAAGGTGATATGAGCCGCATGCGCGCGACGCTGGTTCGCGGTAATACGCTGGCAGAATTAGCCCGTGAGTTTGACCTCGGTGAATGTTTACGTTTGGGGCCAGGCGAGCTGAAAAGCGGCGGTTTCCGTCGTGAATCGATCCTGGCGGACACCGTTGAAGCTTTGATCGGCGGCGTCTTCCTCGACAGCGATATTCAAACCGTTGAACAACTGATCCTGAATTGGTATCAAACCCGTCTGGATGAAATTAGCCCAGGCGACAAACAAAAAGATCCGAAAACGCGCCTGCAGGAATATTTGCAGGGTCGCCACCTGCCGCTGCCGTCCTACCTGGTGGTGCAGGTCCGTGGTGAAGCTCACGATCAAGAATTTACTATCCACTGCCAGGTCAGCGGCCTGAGTGAACCGGTGGTTGGCACAGGTTCGAGCCGTCGTAAGGCTGAGCAGGCTGCCGCCGAACAGGCGTTGAAAAAACTGGAGCTGGAATGAGCATCGATAAAACTTACTGCGGATTTATTGCCATCGTCGGCCGCCCGAACGTTGGCAAATCCACCTTGTTGAATAATCTGCTTGGGCAGAAGATTTCTATTACCTCTCGTAAGGCTCAGACAACTCGTCACCGTATTGTTGGCATCCATACCGAAGGCGCGTATCAGGCGATTTATGTTGATACCCCGGGCCTGCATATGGAAGAAAAACGTGCCATTAACCGCTTGATGAACAAGGCGGCGAGCAGCTCGATTGGTGATGTTGAGCTGGTGATTTTCGTTGTGGAAGGCACTCGCTGGACGCCGGACGACGAAATGGTGCTCAACAAGCTGCGTGATGGTAAAGCCCCGGTAATTCTGGCGGTGAACAAAGTAGACAATGTTCAGGAAAAAGCCGAGCTGCTGCCGCACCTGCAGTTCCTGGCCAGCCAGATGAACTTTCTCGACATCGTGCCGATCTCTGCCGAGACCGGTCTGAATGTTGATACCATTGCGGGTATCGTACGCAAGCATCTGCCGGAAGCAATTCATCACTTCCCGGAAGATTACATCACCGATCGTTCTCAGCGTTTTATGGCCTCTGAAATCATCCGTGAAAAGCTGATGCGTTTTCTGGGCGCTGAACTGCCGTATTCCGTCACCGTTGAGATTGAGCGTTTTATCTCTAACGAGCGCGGCGGCTACGATATCAACGGTCTGATCCTTGTCGAACGTGAAGGGCAGAAGAAGATGGTGATTGGCAACAAAGGGGCCAAAATTAAAACCATCGGTATTGAAGCGCGTAAAGACATGCAGGAGATGTTCGAAGCGCCTGTTCACCTTGAACTGTGGGTGAAAGTGAAATCCGGCTGGGCCGATGACGAACGCGCGCTGCGCAGCCTCGGTTACGGCGACGATCTCTGAGAATAACCCCGATGGAGGGCTGGCAACGCGCTTTTGTCCTGCATAGCCGCCCGTGGAGCGAAACCAGCCTCGTGCTGGACGTCTTCACGGAAGAATCGGGCCGCGTGCGCCTTGTAGCCAAAGGCGCGCGTTCCAAACGTTCTAATCTTAAAGGCGCACTCCAGCCTTTTACGCCGTTACTGCTTCGCTTTGGTGGACGTGGTGAGGTCAAAACCTTGCGTAGCGCCGAAGCCGTCTCTCTGGCACTCCCTCTAAGCGGTATTACGTTGTACAGCGGTCTGTATATCAACGAGCTTATCTCACGCGTGCTTGAATACGAGACCCGCTTTTCTGAACTCTTTTTCGACTACCTGAACTGTATTCAGGCGCTGGCAGGCGCGACGGGTTCGCCAGAGCCTGCCTTGCGTCGCTTTGAACTGGCTTTACTCGGTCATCTGGGTTATGGCGTGGATTTTACCCACTGCGCGGGTAGCGGCGAGCCGGTAGATGACACCATGACCTATCGCTATCGGGAAGAGAAAGGATTTATCGCAAGTGTCGTGATTGATAATGCCACCTTTACCGGACGCCATCTGAAAGCGCTTGAGTCGCGTGAATTTCCGGATGCTGATACGCTTCGCGCTGCGAAACGCTTTACCCGCATGGCGTTAAAGCCGTATCTTGGTGGTAAGCCGTTAAAAAGCCGGGAACTGTTCCGGCAATTTATGCCAAAACGCGCAGTAAAAATTAAAAATGATTAACGAGGATTGTCATGGCTGAATTACTGTTAGGCGTCAACATTGACCACATTGCCACTTTACGTAATGCTCGCGGCACCGCATACCCGGACCCGGTTCAGGCGGCGTTTATCGTTGAACAGGCGGGCGCAGACGGCATTACCGTGCATCTGCGTGAAGACCGTCGCCATATTACCGACAGAGACGTGCGTATTCTGCGCCAGACGCTGGATACCCGTATGAATCTGGAAATGGCGGTAACCGAAGAGATGCTGGCCATTGCCGTTGAGACGAAGCCGCATTTTTGCTGCCTGGTGCCGGAAAAACGCCAGGAAGTTACCACCGAAGGTGGTCTGGACGTCGCCGGTCAACGCGACAAAATGCGCGACGCTTGTAAACGCCTGGCGGATGCTGGCATTCTGGTTTCGCTGTTCATCGATGCCGACGAAGAACAGATTAAAGCCGCTGCTGAAGTTGGCGCGCCGTTTATTGAAATTCACACCGGCTGTTACGCTGATGCGAAAACTGACGCGGAACAGGCCAGCGAACTGGCGCGTATCGCCAAAGCGGCGACCTTTGCCGCAAGCCTTGGCCTGAAGGTGAATGCGGGTCACGGCCTGACGTACCACAACGTTAAAGCCATCGCGCGGATCCCGGAAATGCACGAACTGAACATCGGTCATGCCATTATCGGACGCGCAGTGATGAGCGGTCTGAAAGACGCGGTAGTAGAAATGAAACGCCTGATGCTGGAAGCGCGTGGCTAATGGCGATTTTGGGATTAGGTACGGATATCGTGGAGATTGCCCGCATTGAAGCGGTGATCTCCCGCTCCGGTGACCGTCTGGCAAGACGCGTGCTCAGCGACAACGAATGGGCAATCTGGGAGACGCATCAGCAGCCGGTGCGTTTTCTGGCGAAGCGTTTTGCGGTTAAAGAAGCGGCAGCAAAAGCCTTTGGTACGGGTATTCGCAACGGCCTGGCGTTCAACCAGTTTGAGGTTTTCAACGACGAGCTCGGTAAGCCGCGTCTGCGGTTATGGGGAGAGGCGTTAAACCTGGCGGAAAAACTCGGCGTCGCCCATATGCATGTGACGCTGGCCGATGAGCGTCACTACGCCTGCGCCACGGTGATTATTGAAAGTTAGATTTTGTCCGCGTGATGCATCTGGACGAATTTATCCCACAACTGCTCTTCACTCTCTAAATGTGCCGGATCTTTCAAAATAGTATTGGGGATCGGGCACACCTTCTGGCAGGTTGGCGTGTCGTAATGGCCTACGCATTCCGTACATTTGTCGCTGTTAATCTCGTAAATGCTGTCACCCATCGAAATCGCCTCATTCGGGCATTCAGGTTCGCACATATCGCAATTGATACACTTTTTAGTGATTAACAGGGCCATCAGGAAACTCTCAAAACATCACAAATCGGGCGGGCATTATACGCGCATTCTTTGCTCAGACCAGTTTTTTTACCAGCGCTTCGCTGTGACGAATGCGTTCCGGGGCATGCTCCAGATCCTGCTGCACCAGCGCCATAAACAGTAAATCGGTGAGCATCATTTGCGCGTGGGTGGAGGAGATCGCGGCGCTGCGCGTGGCCTGTTCCTCGGCAATCGTATACAGACAATGACTTGCGCGTTGCTGCAGGGCATTGGGCGTAAATCCGGTGATGGCGAGAATTTTGGCCCCGGTACGCAGCGTTTCATCTGCCGCCAGATTAAGTTCGCGGCGCTCACCGGTGTACGAAATAGCCAGCAACAAATCGTCTGGAGAAAGCGCCTGCACCGTCGCCAGCAGGGCGTGCATATCACGTTCGACTACCGCGTTAAAACCAATCTTCAACAGCTTCCAGGCAAAGTTCTGCGCGACCAGACCCGATGCGCCAATACCGGTCAGAATAATACGTCGGGCAGAGCGCAACATCGTGACGCTCTCCAACAGTTTTTCTTCGCTGTTAATATCCAGCGTCGCATGCATCGCCGCCACGTTCTCCTGAATCAGCTTTTCGCCCACCAGACGCATCGGGTCATCACCCCGAATCTGGTTATGCACCGGAACAGAATGGGGGTTGGGATTACTGGCCAGCGCTTCGCTAATCGCCAGTTTCAGTGCCGGAAATCCTTTAAAACCCAATTTTTGCGCGAACTTCACTACGCTGGACTGGCTGACGCCCGCTTCGAAGGCCAACTGCTGTGAGCTGAGATGACGCGCGGTATCTGGTTGAGCAAGGAGATAATCCGCAATTTTTTTATCGCTTTGCGCGAGATCCGGGTAACGCTGACGAATGCGAATTAAACAGTTCATGCTGTCTCCTGGCGAAAACGTGATGGCGATTACAAAACAAAATTTCCCTCGCCTGGATGAATATAATATTCCATTATGAAAGATTATTATGAATTAAAAATTCCTAAGGACCAAAAAATGAATCTCGGTGCATTAGTTTCAGAAACCCGTAACCCTCAGACCATGGATCTTGATGCGCTCTCCACGCTGGAGTTGGTTCATCGTTTTAATCAACAGGATACGCTGGTAGCACAAGCAGTAAAAGCCACTCTTCCTGAAGTTGCGCGAGCGGTCGATGCGGCGGCGGATGCGCTTAAAGCGGGCGGACGCATTATATACATGGGCGCGGGTACCAGCGGGCGTCTTGGCGTGCTGGATGCCTCTGAATGCCCACCGACTTTCGGCGTACCGCACGGTCTGGTGGTTGGCCTGATAGCCGGAGGACCGGGCGCGTTGCTGAAGGCGGTTGAAGGCGCGGAAGATAACCCGCAGTTAGGTGAAGACGATCTGCGTACGCTCAACCTTACCCCAGAGGATCTGGTGGTTGGTCTGGCGGCTTCAGGTCGTACGCCGTATGTGATTGGTGGGCTGAAATATGCCCGGACGGTAGGCTGTACAACGGTGGCGATTTCCTGCAATCCGGATTCTCCTATTGCTCATGAAGCGGATATTGCCATCTCCCCCGTGGTAGGGCCGGAGGCCCTGACGGGGTCAACACGACTGAAATCCGGTACCGCGCAAAAACTGGTGCTCAATATGATCTCCACCGGTGCGATGGTGAAGTTTGGCAAGGTGTATCAGAACCTGATGGTGGATATGCAGGCAACCAACGTCAAACTGGTCGATCGGGCGTGTCGCATGGTGGTCGAGGCCACTGGCATTGCGCGTGAGCAGGCGCAAGCTTTGTTAAAGCAGACTGACTTTGAGGTTAAACCCGCCATTTTAATGGCGCTCACCGGCCTGGACGCCGCTGCCGCCCGCGAAAAGCTTGCCGCTCACCAGGGTTTTTTACGCGCGGCATTAGAACGCTAAGAGGTGTATATGGATAAGACGGCGGTGCTGGCCAGCGACATTCTGCTGGGCGTTGGCGGAGAGAAAAATATTCTGCGCCTGGAAAACTGTATGACCCGTGTCAGGGTGGAAGTCCGGGATGAGGCTCAGCTCGATGTATCCCGACTCAAGCAACTGTCCGGCGTCAGCGGCTACGTGAAGCAGGGTGCGCAGCACCAGATCATCGTCGGTCCCGGTAAAGCCGCCAGGGTGGTGGATGCTATGCGCGCCCTGATTGCCGAAGGCGGCGAGCGCACCGATGCGCATGATATCGAGCGCACGAAGTCAGCGGCTAAAGCGAAATACAAAGCGCCGATGAGCGATGCGCTGCATAAGCTGGCGAACGTCTTTATCCCTCTTATTCCGGCGTTTATCGCCTCCGGTTTAATTACCGGCATTATTAACATCCTTAAGCGACCGGATATCGTCGGGGATTTTGCGACCCACTATCCGAATTTACTTGGACTGATGGGCATATTTGGCAGCGCCGTGTTTGCCATTATGAATATTCTGGTCGGGGTGAATACCGCTAAAGTCTTTGGCGGTTCTCTGGCGATGGGCGGAGTGATGGCGGGGATCCTCTCCAGTCCGCAATTGGCGCAAATTACCCTGTTTGGCGAAACGCTGCAGCCGGGGCGCGGCGGGGTAATCGCCGTGCTGTTGGTGGTAGCGTTGATGTGCTGGATCGAACGCAAATTCCGTGAACTGCTGCCGGAATCACTGGAACTGATCCTTAACCCACTGCTGACCACCATTATTACCGGGGCTATTGCGATAGTGGCGCTGCAACCGTTGGGCGGTTGGATTTCCGAATCTATCGCTCACGGCGCATCCTGGGCTATCGATCGCGGCGGTTTTCTGGTCGGCGCTATACTGGCGGGAACCTTCCTGCCGCTGGTGCTCACCGGGCTTCATCAAGGGTTAGTGCCTATCCACGTCGAACTGGTGCAGGCGCATGGTTATAACGCGCTCTTCCCAATCCTTGCAATGGCGGGTGTTGGGCAAATCGGTGCAGCGATTGCGGTGCTGATGAAAACCCGCAATGCACGACTAAAAAAGGTGATCAAAGGGGCGTTGCCGGTTGGATTGTTGGGGATTGGCGAACCGCTGATTTTTGGTGTTACGCTGCCGTTGGGTAAGCCGTTTATCGGTGCCTGTCTTGGCGGAGCGGTAGGCGGGGCGCTGATAAGCTACTGGAAAGTGGCGACGGTTATCACCTTTGGTATCTCAGGATTACCGCTGGCATTAACGATTGTTGCCGGAAAAGTGATGTTCTATCTGTTAGGCTATCTGGTAGCAGTTATTGCCGGGTTTCTGTTTACCTGGCTATTGGGGTTCAACGATCCAGAGGAATAAAGTTTGACCAATCACCAGCGCCGCGTTGTCTTTTTTGATTTGGATGGCACGTTACATCAGCAGGATATGTTCGGGAGTTTTATACGTTATCTGCTGCGTCGTCAGCCGCTGAACGTGCTGCTTGTGCTGCCTCTGTTACCGGTGATTGCGCTGGCGTTGTTGATAAAAGGACGCGCGGCCCGCTGGCCAATGAGCCTGCTGTTATGGGGATGCACTTTTGGTCGTAGCGAGGCGCGTCTGAAAGCGCACCAGGCCGATTTTGTACGTTGGTTTCGCGATAACGTGACGGCGTTTCCGCTCGTACAGCAGCGGCTGACCACTTATCTGTTAAGTTCTGACGCCGATATCTGGCTTATCACCGGCTCCCCACAGTCGCTGGTGGAGCAGGTTTACTTTGATACCCCGTGGCTACCGCGCGTCAATCTGATCGCCAGTAAAATGGCGCGAGGATACGGTGGCTGGGTGCTGCCTCTGCGTTGTCTGGGGCATGAGAAAGTGACACAGCTGGAACGTCAGATTGGCGCGCCGCTGCAACTTTATAGTGGTTATAGCGACAGTAAGCAGGACAACCCGCTGCTCTCTTTTTGCCAGCATCGCTGGCGCGTCACGCCGCGTGGGGAACTGCAACAACTCGAATAGAGTAAACGAGAGCGTCTGTGTATAATGCGCCCGCTTTGATTACTGGAGTTACCCCCTTTGTCTGAAGTTGAATTTAGCCACGAATACTGGATGCGTCATGCTTTAACGCTGGCTAAGCGCGCCTGGGATGAGCGTGAAGTCCCGGTGGGCGCAGTATTAGTGCATAATAACCGCGTCATTGGCGAAGGCTGGAACCGGCCGATTGGTCACCATGATCCCACGGCCCACGCTGAAATTATGGCGCTGCGTCAGGGCGGCCTGGTGCTGCAAAATTACCGTCTGTTGGATGCCACGTTGTACGTCACTCTGGAGCCGTGCGTGATGTGCGCCGGCGCGATGGTGCACAGCCGTATCGGCCGGGTGGTTTTTGGCGCGCGCGATGCGAAAACGGGGGCGGCGGGTTCATTAATTGACGTGCTACATCACCCTGGAATGAATCATCGGGTTGAAGTGACAGAGGGAGTCCTGCGGGATGAATGCGCCACGCTGCTCAGCGATTTCTTTCGTATGCGTCGTCAGGAAATTAAAGCCCTGAAAAAATCCGCCAATGCGTAAACGCCGGTCTGATTGTCTGATGTTTATCAGGCCGATAAGACTACTTTTCCTCTTTCTTTTGCGCTGAAAACAGCAGGGAAGGGGAGTGCGTCAGGTAGTTTGACGACGTCTGAGACAGAAACGCCGAAAGCGGGAATTTCTCTTTACCTAATAACTCCGCGGGGGACACCGCCGGGTAATCCTGCGCCAGTTGCTGCGTTTCCTGCGCCTGCTTTTCTTTTTCTTGCAGATATCCCACCAGGCTTATCTGGTATTTACGGATATTTTCCACATAGGCGTAGGCTTCATGACCACGCGCATAGCCATAGGTCAGCTTGTTGTAATACGGCTTTTGGCTGAGCAGCGGTAGCCGCTGTTTTACATCGGACCAGCTATTCGGATTGCCTTTGGTTTTGACCGTCAGCGCCCGCGCGTCCAGCATATGCGCATAACCCATATTGTAGGCGGCAAGCGCAAACCAGATCCGTTCTCCTTCCGGGACGGTATCCGGCACTTTACTCATCATATCCTGCAAATAACGCGCGCCACCGCTGATGCTCTGTTCGGCATCGGTACGGTCAGTCAGCCCGAGACTCTGGGCGGTATTTTTGGTCAACATCATCAGTCCGCGTACGCCGGTCGGAGAAGTGGCCTGCGCGTCCCAGTGCGACTCCTGATAAGAGATCGCGGCAAGCAGTCGCCAGTCTATTTCCTGCGCATACTTCTCAAACAGCGGCTTGAGGTCTGGCAACACGCTGTCTACGGCGCGCAAAAAGGTGCGGGTGTCGACATAGTCAAAATCATCGCCATGCCCAAGATATTTCTCTTCCAGTCTTGCCAGGGAACCCTCTTCGTTCATGGAATTAAAGAAATCCAACAGGGCAGCGGCCAGCGTATTGTCATCGTCCAGACGACTAAACCAGGTCACCGGCTGTTCGTCGGAGACGTCCAGCGCGACGGCCAGCTCAGGGTGTACGCGTTGGTACAGGCTGATGGCGACGGAATCGGCAATGGTGTAATCCAGCTTACCGGCGATGACATCATCAAGTAGTTCAGTGGTGCCCTTTTTGTCATCCACTTTCCAGCTCAGGTCGGGAAATTTTTCCTCTTTTAGCTGCTGGAGATCGTTAACCACCACATGCCCCGGGGCGATAGTCAACTGATTTTCATTCACGCTAGCCAGGGTTCGGGGGCGATATTGCCCAACCCGATACACCAGCTGTTGTGACACCGAGTAATAGGTCGGGCCGGGCTGGTAATTTTTCACCCGCTCGCTGTTATACACCAGCCCTGCGGCTAACAGATCGGCATCCCCGTTATCCAGGTCGTCAAACAGCTGGCTGATGTTCTGGCGCACGGTGATTTTTAATTTCACGCCTAAATAGTTGGCGAACGCCTGGGCCAGTTCATAATCCAGACCGAATTTTTTGCCGTTGAGGGTCGCATAAGTTAATGGCGAGTCAATGGTACTGACGCGCAGTTCTCCCCGCGACTGAATGGCGGCGATACGATTTTCGGCTTTACCGAACCAGGGAATAGATGGCCAGAGGGCCGCTGCCAACAACAGCGTTAATATGCCGATGAACAGATAATTAATCTTTAATTTTTTCAATTAGTTAATTCTCTGAACCGTACGTTGTCTCTGCCTGCTGTAGTGTTGTTTAAGAAGTGAAGTCGTCATTAATGAGCGGCATTTTGCTTAAACTTGCGTCAGTTGGCAACTTATTCAGAAAACAGACCGCATTTGATGATAAGACAAGGCCGTGATTTTATTTCGACGCAAACGGTTTCGTCGACGCGGTAGATTCTTTATAATACCGCCCGTTTCCCCCACTTGGGCACACCGAAAGCTTAGAAGACGAGAGACTTATGATGGAAATTCTGCGTGGTTCACCTGCACTGTCTGCATTCCGTATTAACAAACTGCTGGCACGTTTTCAGGCTGCCAACCTCCAGGTCCACAATATTTACGCCGAGTACGTCCATTTTGCCGATCTGAACGCACCGTTGAATAAAGATGAGCACGCGCAGCTTGCACGCCTGCTGAAATATGGTCCTGCTCTTCACAGCCACGCTCCTGAGGGCAAATTGCTGCTGGTTACCCCTCGTCCGGGCACCATCTCCCCGTGGTCTTCTAAAGCGACTGATATTGCCCACAATTGCGGCCTACAACAGATTAGCCGTCTGGAACGTGGCGTTGCTTACTATGTAGAAGCGTCTACGCTGACTGCGGAGCAGTGGCAGGAGGTTGCCGACGTACTGCACGACCGCATGATGGAAACGGTTTTCTCTGCGCTAAACGATGCCGAAAAACTCTTTGCGCATCACCAGCCTGCGCCGGTCTCCAGCGTCGATCTGCTGGGTGAGGGCCGTCAGGCGCTGATTGACGCCAACGTGCGTCTCGGCCTGGCATTGGCGGAGGATGAAATCGACTATCTGCAGGACGCGTTCAGCAAACTGGGGCGCAACCCGAACGACATCGAACTGTACATGTTCGCGCAGGCTAACTCTGAGCACTGTCGCCACAAGATTTTTAACGCCGACTGGGTTATCGACGGTAAACAGCAGCCGAAGTCGCTGTTTAAGATGATCAAAAATACCTTTGAAACCACCCCGGACCACGTGCTGTCCGCCTATAAAGACAACGCCGCGGTGATGGAAGGTTCTGAAGTGGGGCGCTACTTTGCCGACCACAAAACCGGTCGCTACGATTTCCATCAGGAGCCAGCCCATATCCTGATGAAGGTAGAAACTCACAACCACCCGACCGCCATCTCTCCGTGGCCGGGCGCGGCAACCGGGTCCGGCGGTGAAATTCGTGATGAAGGCGCAACCGGGCGCGGCGCGAAGCCGAAAGCCGGGCTGGTGGGCTTCTCCGTTTCCAACCTGCGTATTCCGGGCTTTGAACAGCCATGGGAAGAAGACTTTGGTAAGCCGGACCGTATCGTTACCGCGCTGGATATCATGACCGAAGGGCCATTAGGCGGCGCGGCGTTTAATAATGAATTTGGTCGCCCGGCGCTGACCGGCTACTTCCGTACCTACGAAGAGAAGGTCAACAGCCACAATGGTGAAGAGCTGCGCGGCTACCACAAGCCGATCATGCTGGCGGGCGGGATCGGCAACATCCGCGCCGATCACGTGCAGAAAGGCGAGATCGTCGTCGGCGCAAAGCTGATCGTTCTCGGCGGTCCGGCGATGAACATCGGCCTCGGCGGTGGCGCTGCATCCTCTATGGCTTCCGGTCAGTCTGATGCCGATCTCGACTTCGCCTCCGTACAACGCGATAACCCGGAAATGGAACGCCGCTGTCAGGAAGTTATCGACCGCTGCTGGCAGATGGGCGATGCCAACCCGATTCTGTTTATTCACGACGTCGGCGCGGGCGGTCTGTCCAATGCCATGCCGGAGCTGGTAAGCGATGGCGGTCGTGGCGGTAAATTCCAGCTGCGCGATATCCTCAGCGACGAGCCGGGTATGAGCCCGCTGGAAATCTGGTGTAACGAATCTCAGGAACGCTACGTGCTGGCGGTTGCCGCTGACCAGTTGCCGTTGTTTGACGAGCTGTGTAAGCGTGAGCGCGCGCCGTACGCGGTGATTGGCGAAGCCACCGAAGAGCAGCATCTGACCCTGAGCGACAGCCACTTCGACAACCAGCCGATCGATATGCCGCTGGACGTGTTGCTGGGCAAAACGCCGAAGATGACCCGCGACGTGCAGACGCTGAAAGCTAAGGGTGATGCCCTGAATCGTGGCGAAATCTCGATTGCCGATGCGGTGAACCGCGTACTGCATCTGCCGACCGTCGCGGAAAAAACCTTCCTCGTAACCATCGGCGACCGTACCGTTACCGGTATGGTGGCGCGTGACCAGATGGTCGGGCCGTGGCAGATCCCGGTGGCTAACTGTGCGGTGACCACCGCCAGTCTTGATAGCTACTATGGCGAAGCGATGTCTATCGGCGAACGTGCGCCAGTCGCTCTGCTGGACTTCGCAGCTTCTGCCCGTCTGGCTGTAGGTGAAGCGCTTACTAACATTGCGGCAACACAGATTGGCGACATCAAACGCATTAAACTCTCCGCAAACTGGATGGCGGCTGCGGGTCACCCGGGTGAAGATGCCGGGTTATTCGAAGCGGTAAAAGCCGTCGGGGAAGAATTATGTCCGGCGCTTGGCCTGACCATTCCGGTGGGTAAAGACTCCATGTCGATGAAGACCCGCTGGCAGGAAGGCAACGAACAGCGCGAAATGACCTCGCCGTTGTCACTGGTGATCACCGCTTTTGCCCGCGTGGAAGACGTGCGCCACACCATTACTCCGCAGCTCTCTACTGAAGATAATGCCCTGCTGTTAATTGACCTTGGTCTGGGCCACAACGCACTCGGCGCGACCGCGCTGGCGCAGGTTTACCGCCAACTGGGCGACAAACCGGCCGACGTACGTGACGTGGCGCAGTTGAAAGGCTTCTACGACGCCATGCAGGCGCTGGTCGCACAGCGCAAGCTGCTGGCTTACCACGATCGCTCCGACGGCGGCTTGCTGGTGACGCTGGCGGAAATGGCTTTCACCGGGCACTGTGGTATTGAGGCTGATATCAGCACGCTGGGCGACGATCGTCTGGCAGCGCTGTTTAACGAAGAACTGGGCGCGGTGATCCAGGTTCGCGCCGCTGACCGTGACGCGGTGGAAGCCATTCTGGCGGCCAACGGCCTGGCAGACTGCGTACACTACCTCGGCAAAGCCGTGGAAGGCGACCGCTTCACTCTCTCCGCTAACGGACAGTCGGTGTTCAGCGAAAGCCGTACTACCCTGCGTATATGGTGGGCAGAAACCACCTGGCAGATGCAGCGTCTGCGCGACAACCCGGAGTGCGCCGATCAGGAACACGACGCTAAAACCAACGACGCCGATCCTGGCCTCAACGTTAAACTGACGTTCGATATCAACGAAGATGTTGCTGCCCCGTACATCGCCACCGGCGCACGTCCTAAAGTCGCTGTACTGCGTGAGCAGGGCGTTAACTCCCACGTCGAGATGGCGGCCGCTTTCCATCGTGCGGGCTTCGATGCTATCGACGTGCACATGAGCGATCTGCTGGGCGGACGTATCGGTCTGGGGAATTTCCAGGCGCTGGTAGCTTGTGGCGGCTTCTCTTACGGTGATGTGCTCGGCGCCGGGGAGGGCTGGGCGAAGTCGATTCTGTTCAACAACCGCGTCCGTGATGAGTTTGAAACCTTCTTCCATCGCCCGCAAACGCTGGCGCTGGGCGTGTGTAACGGTTGTCAGATGATGTCTAACCTGCGCGAACTGATCCCGGGAAGCGACCTGTGGCCGCGCTTTGTGCGTAACCACTCCGATCGTTTTGAAGCCCGCTTCAGCCTGGTCGAAGTGACGCAAAGCCCGTCTTTACTGCTCTCCGACATGGTTGGTTCGATGATGCCGATTGCCGTTTCTCACGGTGAAGGCCGTGTGGAAGTGCGTGACGACGCGCATCTGGCTCAGCTTGAGAGCAAAGGCCTGGTGGCGCTGCGCTACGTTGATAACTTCGGTAAGGTGACCGAAACCTACCCGGCGAACCCGAACGGTTCGCCGAACGGTATTACTGCCGTTACCACTGAAAATGGTCGCGTCACCATTATGATGCCGCACCCGGAACGTGTGTTCCGCACCGTGGCTAACTCCTGGCACCCGGAAAACTGGGGCGAAGACAGCCCGTGGATGCGTATTTTCCGCAACGCGCGCAAACAGCTCGGTTAATTAGCCCGATAGCCATTAAGCCCCTCCTGCGAGGGGCTTTTTTTTTGCCTGTCTCTTTGTAGGCCGGATAAGGCGTTTACGCCGCCATCCGGCAATAAAATCAGTGCTTATGCCGCAAAATTAAAGTGTCGGGAAATCCCGACATGGGTGGGGTGATGATGTCGTCAAAAAGAGACATTTAATTATATGATTTATAATGGTTTTGTTTTTAAGTGCTACAGCTGTTGCTGATTGGCGACAGAAAGTGCAAAAAACCGGCAGAACCATTTTTTGCATGAACAACGATATTCTTCATATCTATCATTGTGTTAACAAAGTGTTTTGAATATTGGCACAGATGCTGCATAATATTAACCAGTGGCTCATTCACCTTCTTATGTCAGCCCCTTCGGGAAGCGCTACATAAACTTCGAATGACGCACAACAAGGTGCCTGCCGTCCAACATCTGATATTAGCATGGCTCATATCAACCTCCGGGCGAAACGTCGAGTTAGGCACCGCCTTATTCCACAACAAAGCCGGGTTAATCCCGGCTTTGTTGTATCTGGCGTTCCCCTCAGTTAGCATCAAGCTATTCCTGTCCATTGAGAGTAACGCCTTGAAGCGCTGGTCAGTTTTCCCCCGATCTTTACGTCAATTGGTTATGTTGGCATTCTTGCTGATTCTGCTGCCGTTGTTAGTTCTGGCCTGGCAGGCGTGGCAAAGCCTGAATGCCTTGAGCGCGCAGGCGGCGCTGACCAACCGCACCACGCTGATTGACGCCAGACGCAGTGAGGCGATGACCAACGCCGCGCTGGAGATGGAGCGTAGCTACCGGCAGTATTGTGTGCTTGATGACTCAACGTTGGCAAAGGTCTACCAGAGTCAGCGTAAGCGCTATAGCGACATGCTGGATGCGCATGCGGGCGTGTTGCCGGATACCAAGCTTTATCAGGCGTTACGTCAGGATCTCAACGACCTCGCGCAATTACAGTGCAATAACAGCGGTCCAGATAGCGTAGCGGCAGCCCGGCTGGAAGCGTTCGCGAATGCCAATACCGAGATGGTACAGGCGACGCGCACCGTGGTCTTTTCTCGTGGCCAGCAGCTACAGCAGGAAATTGCCGAACGTGGGCAGTTCTTCGGCTGGCAGGCGCTGGTGCTGTTTCTCGTCAGCCTGGCGATGGTACTGCTGTTCACTCGTATGATTATCGGCCCGGTGAAGGGCATAGAAAGGATGATCAATCGGCTGGGGGAAGGGCGCTCGCTGGGCGACAGCGTATTATTTACCGGGCCGCGTGAGCTGAGGTCTGTCGGTCAGCGCATTATCTGGTTGAGCGAACGTCTTTCCTGGCTTGAGTCGCAACGGCATCAGTTTTTACGTCATCTTTCCCATGAGCTGAAAACGCCGCTGGCGAGCATGCGCGAAGGGACGGAGTTGCTGGCCGATCAGGTCGTTGGACCGCTTACGCCGGAGCAAAAAGAGGTGGTCGGTATTCTGGATGACAGCAGCCGTAACCTGCAAAAGCTGATTGAGCAGCTTCTTGATTACAACCGCAAACTGGCGGATGACGAGGTTGAGCTTGAGAGTGTGGACATCGCGCCGCTGGTTGAAAGCGTTGTTTCTGCACATAGCCTGCCTGCTCGCGGCAAAATGATACATACTGAGGTAGCGCTTGAGGCGAACACCTGCCTGGCGGAACCGATGCTGTTGATGAGCGTGCTGGACAATCTTTATTCCAATGCGGTGCACTATGGCGCTGAATCCGGTAACATTTGGATTCGCAGCAGTTTGCATGGCTCAACGGTATACATCGATATAACGAATACAGGCACACCGATTCCAGAAGCAGAACAGACCATGATCTTCGAGCCTTTTTTCCAGGGTAGCCATCAGCGAAAAGGGGCGGTAAAAGGAAGCGGGTTGGGGCTGAGCATTGCCAGAGATTGCATCCGCCGTATGCGAGGCAAACTGTATCTGGTTGATGACCATGCGCAAAGCGTTTGTTTTCGCATAGAATTGCCCCTATCTGCTGCAAAAAATCACTAAAATAAACCTAAGTCTGGTGAGTATGCCACACGTTGTTTTCCGAATGCTTAAACGACATTTTTTCCGTCGAGTCTTGCTTATGAGCCTGCCGTGTCTGGCGCTGGCCGGGTGCGTGCCGAACGCGGTGAATCATGTTACTGGCGACCCCTCTCAGGAGAAAATTCCGCCTTACCAACTGGCGGACTATCTTGCAACCGAGTGTACGGATATCTGGTCCCTGACGAGCCAGCCTACAGAGACAAACCCACTGTACTGGCTGCGGGCAATGGATTGCGCCAATCGCCTGATGCCGGTACAGGCGCGCAGTGAAGCCAGTATGATGATGCCAGATACCTGGCAGGGGGCTTTCAGACGCGGGATTCTGCTTGATAACGCTAACATTACGCCACCTGAAAGGCGGGAGGCTGTTACGCGCCTCGAGGCATTAAGTCCGCAAATTCCGCCGCAAGTCAGACCGCTGTATCAGGTCTGGCTCAGCAGCCAAACGCTACAACTGCAGCTTGCCGAAGAGCGTATGCGCTACAGTAAACTTCAGCAAACATCGGACAGCGATCTGGACACGCTGCGTCAACAGCAGCAGCATTTGCAGTCCCAGCTCGATCTCACAACCCGTAAGCTGGAGAATCTGACCGATATAGAACGTCAGCTTTCCACGCGCAAACCTGCCGGCAGCTACAATCCTGATGCGCCGCACGGGAATGATAAACTCACCACGCCTGATAACGAGGATGGCACTGCGCCATCTGCCGATGAGGTCACACCATGATAAGCCGTAAGCCCGCACATCTGCTGCTGGTGGATGACGATCCGGGCCTGTTGAAATTGCTCGGTATGCGACTGACCAGCGAAGGTTACAGCGTCGTAACCGCCGAAAGTGGGCAGGAAGGGTTACGGGTGCTGAACCGCGAAAAAGTGGATCTGGTTATCAGCGATCTGCGTATGGATGAAATGGACGGCATGCAGCTGTTTACTGAAATCCAGAAAGTACAACCTGGAATGCCGGTTATCATCCTCACTGCTCACGGTTCCATCCCTGACGCCGTTGCCGCGACGCAGCAAGGGGTATTCAGTTTTCTCACCAAGCCGGTTGATAAAGACGCGTTATATCACGCGATTGATGGCGCATTGGAACAGTCTGCGCCAGCCACTGATGACAGCTGGCGTGAGTCTATCGTCACCCGCAGCCCGCTGATGCTGCGTCTGTTAGAACAGGCGCGGATGGTAGCGCAATCGGATGTGAGCGTATTGATTAACGGTCAAAGCGGAACCGGGAAAGAGGTGTTTGCCCAGGCGATTCATAACGCCAGCCCGCGCAGCCACAAGCCATTCATTGCTATTAACTGCGGCGCGTTACCGGAACAGCTGCTGGAATCCGAACTGTTTGGTCATGCGCGCGGCGCCTTTACCGGTGCGGTAAGCAATCGCGAGGGCCTGTTTCAGGCGGCGGAAGGCGGGACGCTGTTCCTTGATGAGATTGGCGATATGCCCGCGCCGTTACAGGTCAAATTGCTGCGCGTTTTACAGGAACGCAAGGTCAGGCCGCTGGGCAGTAACCGCGATATAGACATTGATGTGCGCATTATATCGGCTACCCACCGCGACCTGCCTAAAGCGATGGCGCGGGGCGAGTTCCGTGAAGATTTGTACTATCGCCTCAACGTGGTTAGTCTGAAGATCCCAGCGCTTGCCGAGCGTACGGAAGATATTCCGCTGCTGGCAAACCACCTGCTGCGACAGTCTGCTGAACGGCACAAACCCTTCGTGCGTGCCTTCTCGACCGATGCCATGAAGCGTTTGATGACCGCCAGTTGGCCGGGCAACGTACGTCAGTTGGTCAACGTGATTGAGCAGTGCGTGGCCTTGACCTCTTCGCCGGTTATCAGCGATGCGCTGGTGGAGCAGGCCCTGGAAGGGGAGAACACCGCGCTGCCGACTTTTGTTGAAGCGCGCAATCAGTTTGAACTTAACTACCTGCGCAAACTATTGCAAATCACAAAAGGCAATGTGACCCATGCGGCGCGAATGGCGGGGCGCAATCGCACCGAGTTCTACAAGTTGCTTTCTCGCCATGAGCTGGAGGCAAACGATTTCAAAGAATAAATCTGCGGATTATGTTAGTTTTATTCGATCAAAAGACAGGCGACCTTTTCAAGGAATAGCATGAAAAAGATTGATGCGATTATTAAACCTTTCAAGCTGGACGACGTCCGTGAAGCGCTGGCTGAAGTCGGCATTACCGGTATGACTGTGACAGAAGTGAAAGGATTTGGCCGTCAGAAAGGCCATACCGAGTTATACCGTGGTGCGGAATACATGGTGGATTTTCTGCCGAAGGTAAAAATTGAAATTGTGGTTCCCGACGACATCGTCGATACCTGCGTTGACACCATTATTCGTACCGCGCAGACCGGTAAAATCGGTGACGGTAAGATTTTTGTTTTCGACGTGGCACGCGTTATTCGTATTCGTACCGGTGAAGAAGACGACGCGGCAATCTAAGCCGCGCCGTTAATTTGTAGGCCTGATAAGCGTAGTGCATCAGGCAGAGTGATTGCCGGATGTCGGCGTAAACGCCTTATCCGGCCTACTCGCGTAATACATTACAATACTTTATGCGGGCCGAAGCATTCGTAATGAATGTTCTCGTTTTTCACGCCCAGACCGACCAGTTGCTTCGCGGCGAACTGCATAAAGCCGACCGGGCCGCACAGATAAAACTGCATCGCCGGATCGCTGATTGCCCCTTCCAGTTTGTTCAGATCCATCAGACCAATGCTATCAAACGCACCTTTCGCGCGATCGGCTTCGTTTGGCTCACGATACCAGGTATGCTCGCTAAAGCGTGGCAGCGTTTTGCCGAGTTCTTTTACTTCATCGGCGAAAGCATGTACATCGCCATTTTCCGCCGCGTGGAACCAGTTAACCTGCGCCGTATGATGAGCTTTCGCCAGCGTATCCAGCATCGCCAGCATCGGCGTTTGGCCCACGCCTGCGGAAATCAGCGACACCGGCGTATCGGTCGCGACGTCCATAAAGAAATCCCCTGCTGGCGCGGCCAGGTGAACCACATCGCCGACATTGGCGTGGTTATGTAGCCAGGTTGAAACCTGACCACCGTCCTCGCGCTTCACGGCAATACGGTAGCCTTTGCCATCTGGCTTACGGGTCAGCGAATACTGACGGATTTCCTGATGCGGGAAACCTTCCGGCTTCAGCCAGACGCCCAGGTATTGACCCGGATGGTATTCCGCCACTGCACCGCCATCGACGGGTTCAAACTCAAAGCTGGTAATCGCGCGGCTTTGCGGCGTTTTCGCCACGATACGGAAAGGACGCGTACCTTCCCAACCGCCGGTTTTGCTGGCGTTTTCGCTGTAGATTTGCGCTTCACGGTTAATAAACACGCCCGCCAGCACGCCGTATGCTTTGCCCCACGCATCCAGCACTTCCTGGCCCGGGCTGAACATTTCGTCCAGCGTGGCCAGCAGGTGACTTCCTACGATGTTGTACTGCTCTGGTTTAATCTGGAAGCTGGTATGTTTCTGGGCGATTTTCTCAACGGCTGGCAACAGCGCTGGCAGGTTGTCGATGTTGCTGGCATACGCGGCAATGGCGTTAAACAGCGCTTCACGTTGGTCGCCATTGCGCTGGTTACTCATGTTGAAAATTTCTTTCAGCTCTGGGTTATGCGTAAACATGCGATCGTAGAAATGGGCGGTCAGCTTCGGACCTGTTTCAACCAGCAGGGGAATGGTGGCTTTCACTGTAGCGATGGTTTGTGCGTCAAGCATACGGTCTTCCTTTATCTGAAACTTTAATGATGTATGTCAAATGCATCTTATAAAAAATACCCCTGCATTGTAAATGGTTCTTTGTAACTTTGCGTTGTAAAGGTTACATCGTGAAAAATCTGCATCACAAACCTGAAAAGAAATCCGTTGAAATTCAGCAGACCTTTGTTCTCCAAAGCCTTGTGTGCCGTGAAGGTAATCGTTTGCGTAAAATCCTTTGTCAAGACCTGTTATCGAAGAATGATTCGGTTATACTGTTGGCCGAAGTCCTGGAAGACTGCCTTTTCAGGCCAAAATTTACTTGTTAGCTGAGTCAGGAGATGCGGATGTTAAAGCGTGAAATGAACATTGCCGATTATGATGCCGAACTGTGGCAGGCTATGGAGCAGGAAAAAGTACGTCAGGAAGAGCACATCGAACTGATCGCCTCCGAAAACTATACCAGCCCGCGTGTAATGCAGGCGCAGGGTTCTCAGCTGACCAACAAATACGCTGAAGGTTATCCGGGCAAGCGCTACTACGGCGGTTGCGAGTACGTTGATATCGTTGAGCAACTGGCTATCGATCGCGCTAAAGAGCTGTTTGGCGCTGACTACGCTAACGTACAGCCGCACTCTGGCTCTCAGGCTAACTTCGCTGTCTACACCGCGCTGCTGCAGCCGGGCGATACCGTGCTGGGTATGAACCTGGCGCAGGGCGGCCACCTGACTCACGGCTCCCCGGTTAACTTTTCCGGCAAACTGTACAACATCATTCCTTACGGCATTGATGAGTCCGGTAAAATTGACTACGAAGACATGGCTAAGCAGGCCAAAGAGCACAAACCGAAAATGATTATCGGTGGCTTCTCTGCCTACTCCGGCGTGGTTGACTGGGCAAAAATGCGTGAAATCGCTGACAGCATCGGCGCATACCTGTTCGTCGACATGGCGCACGTTGCCGGTCTGATTGCCGCCGGCGTTTACCCGAACCCGGTTCCGCACGCTCACGTTGTGACCACCACCACCCACAAAACCCTGGCGGGTCCGCGCGGCGGCCTGATCCTGGCGAAAGGCGGTGATGAAGAGCTGTACAAAAAACTGAACTCCGCCGTGTTCCCAAGCGCGCAGGGCGGCCCGCTGATGCACGTGATTGCGGCGAAAGCCGTGGCGCTGAAAGAAGCGATGGAGCCAGAGTTCAAAGTTTACCAGCAGCAGGTTGCGAAAAACGCCAAAGCGATGGTGGAAGTGTTCCTGAACCGCGGCTACAAAGTGGTTTCCGGTGGGACTGAAAACCACCTGTTCCTGCTGGATCTGGTTGATAAAAATCTGACCGGTAAAGAAGCCGACGCTGCACTGGGTCGTGCTAACATCACCGTCAACAAAAACAGCGTACCGAACGATCCGAAGAGCCCGTTTGTGACTTCCGGTATCCGTATCGGTTCTCCGGCTGTCACTCGCCGTGGCTTTAAAGAAGCGGAAGTGAAAGAACTGGCTGGCTGGATGTGTGATGTTCTGGACAATATCAATGATGAAGCGGTAATTGAGCGCATCAAAGGTAAAGTGCTGGATATCTGCGCGCGCTTCCCGGTTTACGCGTAAGTCATATTGATTGCTGGACCTTATCCGGCCTACAGGTAACTCACCTGTAGGCCGGATAAACGAAGAGACATCCGCCAGTTATAGTGACTTAAGCAAGATTGTTTCATCGACTAAAGCCGCCACTGGCGGCTTTTTCTTAGCCTGAATCCATTTCCGCAATAAGCGCATTTCCCGGCCCTGGTTCAACGTCACTGCGCCAACAATGACGTCATTCTGCAAACTAAACCATATTGCTTTCTGCGCATCAGGATCGCCACGTACGAGCCAACTTTCTCCCTGCATTTCACCAACAAATTGCAGGTTATCACTGTATTGATCGGTCCAGAACCAGCCCGGCGTGGCTTCCGGCAGGGGTAAACCGAGCATCGCGGCGGCGGCGACCTGCGCCTGGCAGTTGGCATTTTCCCAGCTTTCGATGCGCCTTAACGAACCGTCCGGCTGGCGAGTGAGCGTCACATCACCGGCGGCGAAAATGACCGGGTCGGAGGTGGCGCAGGCGCTATCGACAATAATACCATTGGCCGTTTCCAGCCCCGCGTCGCGGGCCAGCGTATCGTTGGCCACGATGCCGATGCCGTAAACGACCGCATCGGCCTTCAGTATTTCGCCGTTTTGCAGGGTGAGCGTGAGAAATTCTCCCGCTTCAGCGTGCTCAATGGCGCTATTGAGCAGCATTCTCACCCCGGCCTGCTGATGGCGGGCTAACAGATAGTCGCGCACCGGCGCAGGCGCATTGCGGCCCATCACCGTTGATGCCAGTTCGACCACCGTCACCCGGCAGCCGCGCTGGGTGGCGCTGGCCGCCAGCTCCAGGCCAATGGTACCCGCGCCGACAATCACGATCGATTTTCCTGGCTGTAGCGCAGCCCGGAGACGCTCGGCATCTCCCGCATGGCGCAGGGTAAAACAGCGCTCGCCCAGCGCATCCAGCAGCGGTAGCGGTCTGGCGGCGGCCCCGGTAGCCAGCAGCAGCTGAGTCCAGCGGTAGGTTTGCCCATCGGCGAGCGTTAACGTACGCGAGGCGCGATCAATCTCGCGTAGCGTAACGCCCAGATGCAACTGCACGTTGTGTTCCTGCCACCAGTTGGCGGGCAGAACCGGCTGAAGCTGCGGGTTATCGTCCAGCAGCATCGCTTTTGACAGCGGCGGGCGCTCGTAGGGTAGGTGAGCCTCGTCAGAAAAGAGGTGTAACGGTCCGCTAAACCCCTGCTGACGTAGCGCAGCGGCGGCCATCGCTCCCGCCTGGCCGCCGCCGATGATGGCAATAATCTGTTCGCTCATGATGACTCCTTACAGATCCAGACCAGCCGCGACGTGCCGGATCCCACGGATCCCCAGACCGGCGTCGGCATTGATCATCACGCCGCTCAGCGTGCGGTTGTTGCGCCGTGACGCCAGCATCACGTACGGGCCGGTAAAATCTGCCGGATCGGGGAAAAACTGCAACGGCAGAATGGCGGCGATTTTCTCCGGTGTTAGCGACTGCATAATCGAGGTGTCGTTTTGCCCCAGCGCCTGCGGGCCGCGCAGATCGGTCGCCATGCCGCACGGGCCGACACCGTTCACCCGCACTTTGGGGGCGAGTTCGTAGGCCAGTTGGCGAATCAACCCGGTGGCCGCGTGCTTGCTGGCGGTATACAGGGGCCCGCCGCCGCCGGGATACCACGCGGCGTTAGACAGGGTAAAGATGATGCTGCCTTCGCTGGCGATTAATGCCTGGGCGCAGGCTTTGACACCCAGCAGATAGCCCAGCACGTTAACGTTAAACAGCTCGTGGAAGCCGCTTTCCAGCGCCTCGGCGGGCGTATTGACCAGCGAAGCGTTGTGATCCCAGATACCCGCGTTGCCGATAAAACAGTCCAGCTTGCCGAAGGTGGTGAGGATCCGATCCACCATGCGCTGGTAGTCGGCATAGCAGGTCACGTTGCCTTCCACCGCCAGTACGTGTTCACCAAAGCACTGGCGCAGGCTGGCGACTTTGGCTGGCGAAAGTTCCAGCGTAGCGACCTTCGCCCCCTCTTCAATAAAGCGTTCTACCAGCGCCAGCCCCAGCCCGGAGCCGCCGCCAGTAATAAACACAACGTTATCGCGTAAATCGCTCATCTGGCCTCCTCGGGTAAATCAATAAACACCTCGCCGCCTTCCACATGCACCGCATAGGTGGTGAGCGGATCGGTGGCGGGCAGGCACAGCGCTTTGCCGGTTTTCAGGCAGAAGCTGGCGGCGTGCAGCGGGCACTCCACCGTGGCGTCGTCTTCCAGATAGCCCTCCGACATCGAGGCGTTACCGTGGCTACAGCGATCGTTAATGGCATAAAACTCACCGCCAACGTGAAACAGCGCGATGACGGGAGAGGTTTCCAGCCGGAGGGCTTCCCCCTCCGGTAGCTCCGTGGCGGAGCAGGCAAATATGCGGCTCATCAGAACAGTACACTCAGGTTGTGGGAGGTGATCACCGCCTGATCGAGCACGATCTCACGCTCCAGTAAGCGCCATTCGTCGCTCGGCAGACGATGAACTTTATCCATGCGCGTGCCGACGTAGAACGTCTCGTCACGCTCTTTTTGTGCGCGGTACAGCAGATAGTTCAGGCGCACGGCGAACACGTCCGGCTGGTCGGTTTCGCTAACCTGCAGGTTGCTGATCATGTGGCGAGTGCGGGAAGGCGGCTCTTCGGCCCACGCCATGCCGGTTTCCAGCCGCGCGATACGGCGCTCAAGCTGGTCTTTGTTGTCGTTGAAAATCCAGGTGGTCGGCGGCTGTACGCCTTTGCGGCGGTCACGGGTTTGAGCATTGACCGTGGTGCGCATGGTGTAACGAATGTCGTCATCCAGCTGCGCCAGCCAGTCGCGAAACAGCCAGTCGTCCAGCAGACGCGCTTCTTCATACAGAAACTGGCTGATGCGGTGATGCAGCTCAGGGGAGACTAACGCGCTCATTTCATCACCTCCTGCTGGTATGCGGCGGTTTTTTCCTGCACTTCCTGCCAGCTTTCGCTGCTTAATAAATCGGCCCAACGCTGATACATGCCGCGGGCAGCGGTTTCCGAGAAAATGTAGTTAGTGATCCCCGGAATGCCGTCTTCACGACGTTTTTCCTGGCCGAGACCCATCTCCAGGCACAGGTTAGTGTTGCGTGCCCGGTGGCCTTTCAGCAGTTTTTGAATTTCACACCAGTTTTCCGAGTCGTCCTGCTCAAGGAACCCCGCCGGGCCGAAGGCGCGGGTGGCGCTGTTTTCAAAAGCGGCTTTGACGTCATCAGAGGCGGCTTTATCGGCGATGCAGAACGCCCATACTTCGACTTTGTCCGGCCCGCGCGGATGCCAGACGCGCAGCGTGGCGGTACCGTTCAGCCAGGAGAGCGTGGGGAAAATATTGTTGTGACCGGCGAGGCGCAGCGCACGAACCTTACCCAGACGCCGCTCGGCCTCTTCATAGGTCTCGCGATAGTAGCTGGAGACTTCGCCGTCGACCCAGACGTTGGCGTCCGGTTTCTCGGTAAAGAAGAAGCCGCTGCCGTGCCCGTCCTGGCCGAACTGTAGCGCGTCTTTGGCGGTTTCCCACACCGGGCGGGCGGTTTGACCATCGCCGAGGCGTTTGTCGCTGCCGTCGTCTTTCGCGCCCAGTACTTGGACGGCGGAGGCGTGGCTGAACAACGCGTGATATTGGTCGCTGGCGAACTGTTCGGCGGGGAATTTCCAGTTGCAGTCGATGGTCCACTTCTGTACGCCACCGACGATTTCAGTGCCGCCTTCACGGCGATCCAGCACGCCGTCGAGATACCAGGCGATGTCGCCAAGATAATCGCGCAGGTTCGGCGCGGTGGTATCCCAGTTACCGAAAATCAGCCCTTTGTAGCTCTCGACGCATGGCACTTCGTTCAGCCCCCAGTGGGATTTGCACAACCCTTGTGGGTAGGCGCGCGGCTCCAGCGGCACGTCGATCAGCTCGCCGTTAATGCCATACGACCAGCCGTGATACGGACAGGTGAAGGCGCGGGTGTTACCGCAGTCGGCATAACTCACGCGCATCGCGCGGTGGCGGCACTGGTTGAGAAACGCTTTGATGCTGCCGTCCTTCTGGCGCACCACCACCACGGCGTCTTCGCCCATATAAGTGTTAAAGAAATCGCCCGGTTTGGGGATTTGGCTTTCGTGGGCGAGAAACAGCCAGCAGCGTCCGAAGATGCGTTCCAGCTCCAGTTGGTAAATTTCAGGGTCGGTATAAATACGTGGGGTTACGCGACCGTTTTGCGTGTCGATCAGTCGGTAGATGTCTAAATTTGAGGGTATGGTCATATTTTTTAATCCTGAAAGCTAAGATGTATTGACCTTCTTTTTTTGTACCCTAAGGATGTTGCTGGTTAGTTATCAATCTGTGAAATAGTAAATTTCTACCAGTTGAGACATTTTTTCGATAACAAGGAGAAGGGCATGGAACTGAGGCACTTACGCTATTTTGTGGCGGTGGCGCAGGCGCTGAATTTCACCCGGGCGGCAGAAAAACTGCATACCTCTCAGCCCTCGTTAAGCAGTCAGATCCGCGATCTGGAGGCCTGTGTGGGGGTTCCCTTGCTGGTGCGGGACAAGCGCAAAGTTGCGTTAACGGCAGCAGGTGAATGTTTTTTACAGGATGCGTTGGTTATCCTCGAGCAGGCGGAAAATGCCAAAGTTCGCGCCCGTAAAACGGTGCAGGAAGATAACCATTTCGCCATCGGCTTTGTCCCTTCCGCAGAGGTAAATCTGTTGCCCAAAGTGCTGCCTTTGTTTCGTTTAAAACAACCGGATACGCATATTGAACTGGTCAGTTTGATCACCACCGAGCAGGAGGAGAAGATCCTGCGCGGAGAGCTGGACGTTGGCTTAATGCGTCATCCGGTTTACAGCCCAGAGCTGGATTATCTGGAGCTGATTCATGAGCCGCTGGTGGTGGTGTTACCGGTGAATCATCCGCTCGCTAATGAGAAAGCGATATCGGCACAGCAACTGCACGGAGTGAATTTTGTCAGTACCGATCCGGCCTATTCCGGCGCGTTAGCGATGATTGTCAAAAACTGGTTTCAGCAGCAAAAAAGCCAGCCCAATATCGTGCAGGTGGCGACCAATATTCTGGTGACCATGAACCTGGTCAGCATGGGGTTGGGGGTGACTTTGATACCCGGTTATATGAATAATTTTAATACCGGGCAGGTGGTTTTTCGCCCTATTGTTGGCGATGTTCCGACCATTGCGCTGCTGATGGCGTGGAAAAAGGGGGCGCTGAAACCGGCGCTGACCGACTTTATCGCCAC
The DNA here is from genome assembly GCF_014596845.2 of Citrobacter sp. C5_2. Lineage (NCBI taxonomy): Bacteria > Pseudomonadati > Pseudomonadota > Gammaproteobacteria > Enterobacterales > Enterobacteriaceae > Citrobacter > Citrobacter sp. C5_2. The sequence goes on from NZ_CP115032.1 coordinate 1,357,810, forward strand.
GGTGCATGAACGTTTAGCCGTGAGCGTTGTGGATTAACGACTACAGCTCGCTAAGCTGCGACTCGACATACAGATAGCCGATGCCCATCAGTTGCTGAGCGCGATTAAGCTTACCGAAACCGATCTGCGTTGCCCGGGCTCGTGGGTTATCGCCATGATCGAACGGATTAAATCCGGTTTGCTGCACCAGCGTATTGAGCCAGCTTTCGCCGAAGGCGCAGCTACGACCATACAGCCAGATTTGATTAATATTTAATATATTTAGAAAATTGTACAGACTCAGGCCAATAGCGCTGGCGGCATGTTCGGCCCACGCCTGAATGCGAACATCTCCGTGCCTCCAGGCATCAATAAGCTGGTCGGTCGTCAGCGTTTGAGGATCATACAGGGATGTCGGTTGCGATTTCATCCACACGCGAGCCTGCTTTTTCAGTGCGCTTAATGACGCCACCGTTTCCAGACACCCATAACGGCCACAGTCGCAGGCAACCCCGTCCGGATCAATTATTGTATGGCCAATCTGACCGCTGCCGTACAAACTGCCCCGCCAGATGTTATCGTTAATGACAAACGATGAACCAATGCCGTAATCAACGTTAATCACACAAAAATCACCGTTAGCCGCCGGATTTTGCCACTTTTCCGCCAGCGCCAGCATCACGCAGTCATTGTCCAGCCGGACCTGCACACCAAGCATCTCCTCAAGCAGGTATTTTATTTCCACCGGTGTTTTCCACGGAGCCTGAGGCATGGTTTTTGATGCGCCGGTAATCGGATCAACCTGGCCGTGCACGCCCAGCGCCAGATTAATCGTAACCTCTGGAAATTGCCGACGGTATTCTCGCCAGTGTGCCGCCAATGCTGTCAGCAGCGCTTTTGGCGTATCAGGATTAATGACCTCATGGCGCCAGTCGCCGACGGCCACCAGACGCGCGTCCGCCAGTTGGCTGGTGATGCTGGTGGGGGTGACGTTGATGCAGAGCGTCCAGGCGCCTGTTTCTGGCAAATGATAACTGCCGCTACTCAAACCGCGCTGGCTTAACGTCTCTCGCGAATGGCCGATTCTCCCTTCATCCATCAGCTCTTCAAGAATATTGCTGACCGCCGGGATCGACAGACTGGTCAGCTGCGCCAACTGCGACTTGCTAAGTTGTTTTTCCCGCCATAGATGCGACAAAAAGATCTGTTTATTTGCCTGACGTACCCTGGCGTTATTGAATCCCGAACGCTGCATACACTTAACTCCCTTTACTATATTGCGTGAGCATTGCGCATTTTAACGCCACTTAACTGCCGCAGAATAGCCTCAGGTTAAATTTTTACTTTTGTTTATTGAGTGGAGAGCGGCATGTACGGTTCAGTTAAAGTCTGGCAGGAAACGATCACCCTCCCAACGTGGACGGTGGGTGAAGAAGACGCTAACCCGATGTTTCTGGAGAAAAGGGTGTATCAGGGATCCTCTGGTGCGGTTTATCCCTACGGCGTGATTGATACCCTGACCGGCAAGCGTGAAATGCGCGACTATCAGGCGGTGTGGATGGAGAATGACTTCATTCGCATCATGCTGCTGCCGGAATTAGGCGGACGTATCCATCGTGCGTATGACAAAGTGCAGCAACGTGATTTCGTCTACTACAACGAAGTGGTGAAACCAGCGTTGGTTGGCCTGCTTGGGCCATGGATCTCTGGCGGCATTGAGTTCAACTGGCCGCAGCATCATCGTCCAACCACCTTTATGCCGGTTGATTTTACGCAACAGCAGGGCGAGCAGGGCGAATATACCGTGTGGATGGGGGAGGTTGAACCCATGCGTGGTTTACAGGTGATGACCGGATTCACACTGTATCCAGATCGCGCGCTGATCGAAATAACCGGGAAGGTGTTTAACGGTAACGCCACGCCGCGCCACTTCCTGTGGTGGGCGAATCCGGCGGTGAAAGGCGGCGACGATCATCAGAGCGTGTTTCCGCCGGATGTAACCGCGGTATTCGACCACGGCAAGCGCGATGTTTCAGCGTTTCCTGTCGCTACTGGCACCTACTACAAAGTGGATTACTCGGCGGGTGTGGATATCTCTCGCTACAAAAACGTACCCGTTCCGACCTCTTATATGGCGGAAAAATCGGATTATGACTTTGTCGGCGCCTGGCACCACGGCGAACGCGGTGGATTACTGCACGTGGCGGACCACCATGTTTCGCCGGGGAAAAAACAGTGGACCTGGGGATATGGCGACTTTGGCGTTGCCTGGGATCGTAATCTCACCGATGACAACGGTCCGTATATCGAACTGATGACCGGGGTCTATACCGATAACCAACCGGATTTCACCTGGCTTGCGCCGTACGAAGAGAAAGTTTTTGTGCAAAACTTCCTGCCCTACAGCGAACTTGGCATGGTGCAAAACGCCAGCACGCAACTGGCGCTTCGTCTGGTGCGTGAGGGAAGCCAACTTTCAGTGGGCGTTTATGCGATAGCGCCGCTACGCGATGTTCAGGTTACGCTTGCGGCACACGGGCAGCCGTTCTTTGAGAATACACTCACCCTTGAGCCGGGGCAGAGCTGGTTAGCCGATGTGTCTGACAATGGCCATGCCCGGGTAACGATGACCGTTACTCGCGCCGATGGCTCTGTGCTGTTGCAGTACGAAGAGCACCTGGCGCAAGAATTACCACTCCCCTCGGCGGCCAGCGCGCCAGCTCAGCCAGAAGCGCTTGCTAATACTGATGAACTCTATTTTATTGGTCAGCATCTGGAGCAGTACAACCACGCCAGCCGCTATGCCGAAGACTATTATCGCCGCGCGCTGGAGGTCGACCCGCTTGATTATCGCAATAATGTGGCTTTGGGGACGCTGGCGCTAAACCGCGCGGACTGGGCATTAGCAGCCCATTGCGCGGGTAAGGCGCTGGAACGGGCGCACAAGCTCAATAAGAATCCGCGTGATGGCGAGGCGAGTATGCTGCTGGCCGCCGCGCAGGAACGCCAGGGCGACGATGAAAGCGCCTGGGATAATTATTATAAGGCGAGCTGGAGCGGCAACTGCCGGGACGCGGCTTTCTGGTCGTTAGCGCGCCTGGCGATGAAACGTCAGGACTATGCCGGCGCGTTGGAAAAAGTCGAGCAGAGCCTGCGTTTTAACGGCAGTAATAACCTGGCGATGGGACTGAAAGCGCTGGCGCTGGCAAAGCTTGATCGCAATGCGCAAGCGCTGGAATACATTCGCCAACAGCTGGTTGATTATCCGCTGAGTTACACCCTGCACTATGCGCGCTGGGCCATTTGCCAGGATGAGGCCACTGCACAGGCGCTAATCTCGATTACCGGGCGGCGCGGTACCAACGCGTGTGAACTGGCTGGCTGGTTGATCGCATTGGGGCAAAAAGACGCTGCCCGTGGCGTGCTGGAACTGCTCGACAGCCAGGAAACGCTACCGATGCTGTGGCGCGCTTCGCTGAGCGACAATCCGCAACCTTTCATCGAACGAGCGCGTAAGTGTCTGCAAAATCGCGTCCGTTTTCCCAATACGCTGGATGAAGTACAGATGCTGCAAACCCTCGAGCAGAGCGCTTTTGCCCGTTATTTGCTCGGCTGTTTCTGGTACAGCAAACGCTGCTATGACGAGGCGGTCTCCTGCTGGCAATTTACCCTTGCGCAGGAGCCGGATTTTGCCCCAGTGCATCGCTTATTGGGTATCTATGCCTGGAACAAACAGCACGATGCACAGCAGGCGATGCAGTATCTGTCGCAGGCCGTAGCACTGGAGCCGCAAAATGCCCGTTTCCTGTTCGAACTCGACTATCTCAAAAAGCTGATGGCGCAACCGGCTGAACAGCGTTTGCAACGACTGGAAGCCAGCAAAGATATTGTCTTCCATCGTGACGATCTGACTGTGGAACTGCTTAGTCTGTGGAATGGATTGGGGCGCTACGACGAGGCCGCGGCAATATTACGTGAGCGTGTATTTCATCCGTGGGAGGGGGGAGAAGGCAAAGCCACTGGGCAATATTTGCTGAATCAGATGCATCGCGCACTGGAGGCCGTTCAGTCGGGCGACCCGCAAACCGCCATCACGCAACTGCAACAGGCGCTGCACTACCCGCAAAACCTTGGAGAGGGGCGCCTGCCTGGGCAAACGGATAATGACATCTGGTATTTGCTGGGTTATTGCGCCCAGCAGCAGGGGCATTTCGAGGAGTCCCGGCGCTATTTCTCCCGTGCCACGCGTGGCGGTAGCTCACTGGATGCCGGACGTTACTACAACGACCAGCCGGTGGACTATCTCTTCTGGCAGGGGATGGCGCAGAGAAAACTCGGCGATGATGCACAGGCGGACGCTCTGTTCAACAGCTTCCTGCAATGGGTTGAGTCGCATCGCGACAACGTCCCGGATGTCGATTTCTTTGCCGTATCGCTGCCCGATCTGGTGGTGCTGGATACCTCAGCACAAGCAAAACACCAGCAACACTGCCTGTTTATCAATGCGCTTGGGCATCTGGGGCTGGGAAATAGTTCTGCTTGCCAGCGCGATCTTGATGAGCTTCTGCAACTCAATCCGGCGCATGACAAGGCGTTACTGCTGCGTCACGCCATTAACGTAAAGCTGTTCCAGTAATACCCGAAACGGGTGGGGGCAACCTCACCCGAAACCTTCTGTCCCCTGCGTTTCCCTGAAAGAGGAATCATAATGAATAACGCGCAGACACATTTAAAGATTGGTTATGTCTGGACTATCTGCTTGGTTGCCGCCTGCGGTGGTTTACTGTTTGGCTATGACTGGGTGGTGATCGGCGGGGCAAAGCCCTTCTATGAAGCTTATTTTTCGATTACCGATCCGGCGCAATCTGGCTGGGCGATGAGCTCGGCGCTGGTTGGTTGTATCTTTGGTGCGCTGATTTCCGGCTGGTGCGCCGATAAGTTTGGCCGAAAGATGCCGCTGATTCTCTCGGCAATCCTTTTTAGCGCTTCAGCCTGGGGAACAGCAGTTGCCAGCAATTTTGACATGTTTGTTGTCTATCGCATCGTTGGCGGCGTGGGGATTGGTCTGGCATCCGCGCTAAGCCCGCTGTATATCGCTGAGGTCAGCCCGGCGGAAAAGCGTGGTCGCTTTGTTGCCGTTAACCAACTCACCATCGTCATTGGCGTCCTGGCGGCGCAGCTTATCAACCTGATGATTGCCGAACCTGTCGCTACAGGCGCTACGCAGCAGGCGATTGTGGAAAGCTGGAACGGTCAGACGGGCTGGCGCTGGATGTTTGGCGCTGAATTAGTGCCCGCGGTAATTTTCCTGGTGCTGATGTTCTTTGTCCCTGAATCGCCGCGCTGGTTGGTGAAGGCAGGAAAAGCCGAACGTGCGCGCACCATGCTGCAGCGCATTGGTTCGGCGGAATATGCCGGGCAAACGCTGAAAGAGATTGAACATACGCTACAAAAAGATAACCACAAGGTCGCGTGGTCATCACTGTTACAACCGCAGATCAAACCGATAGTGATTATTGGCATGGTGCTGGCAGTGTTCCAGCAGTGGTGTGGGATCAACGTTATTTTCAACTATGCGCAGGAGATATTTGCTTCTGCCGGATTCGACATCAACGGCACGTTAAAATCGATCGTAGCGACCGGGATCATCAATCTGGTCTTTACCCTTGCCGCTCTGCCGCTGGTGGACAAAATTGGGCGTCGTAAACTGATGCTGTTTGGTGCATCAGGGCTGACGGTTATCTACGTACTCATTGCCGGGGCATACGGGTTGGGCATTCTGGGCTGGCCGGTTTTGGTACTGGTGCTGGCGGCGATCGCCATTTACGCCCTGACGCTGGCCCCGGTAACCTGGGTGCTGCTGTCCGAAATTTTCCCCAACCGTGTTCGCGGGTTAGCGATGTCGCTCGGCACGCTGGCGTTGTGGATTGCCTGCTTCCTGCTGACCTATACCTTCCCACTGCTGAATGCGAGTCTGGGCGCATCGGGAAGCTTCCTGCTCTACGGTGTGATTTGCGCGATGGGCTTTATCTATATTGTGCGTAATGTGCCGGAAACCAAAGGCGTGACGCTGGAAGCGCTGGAGGAACAGCTGGCGGCGCAGCATACGAAAGTTGGCGCATCAAGCCAACAACGAAGCGCCCGCTAATGAATTCTCTGCTGATGCTTCAAAACGCACATCTACGGATGTGCGTAGATCCGCAGGGCGGTTCGCTATTGAGTCTGGTTTCGTTACAACATCAACGGGCAATATTACGTGAAGGTCATGGTCAGCAGCCCGGTGATTGCGGCCTGTTCCCGATGCTGCCGGTGGCAAACCGGGTGGCGGGCAACCGTTTTATGCTACGTGGGGAAGAGGTTGTGCTACCGCACCATGAGGCGGATGAACACTTCTTCCTGCACGGTGACGGCTGGCTGCAGCGCTGGCGGGTTATCACCGCGACACCAGGCGGTTGTTTGCTACAGTTGCGCAGTTGGCATCCCTGTGGCTACGACTATACGGCGCAGATTAGCTACCAACTGGAAGCGTCGAGCCTGCATGCTTCATTGACACTCACCCATTGCGGGGAACGACCGATGATCTATGGCTGCGGGTTCCATCCGTTTTTCGCCTTTGATACGTACAGTACGGCCCAGTTCACCGCCAGCGGCTACTGGCCGGAGGGGGAACAGCATCTGCCACTGGACTGGCAAAGTAATATTCCATCCGCAGCGGATTTTATGCATGCGCAATACGGTGAAGATGCCTGGTTGAATGTGGGTTATTCTGGCTGGAGCGGGCGGGCCGTTATTCAGCGCGATGTGATGAAAGTCACGATTTTAGCGCAAACTGCGTGGCTGATGCTGTTCAGAATGTCGGGTGAACCATTCCTGTGCCTGGAGCCGCAGACGCATCCGGTGAATGCCCACCACATGCAGGGGCAGCCGGGATTGCAGGTTTTAGCGCAGGGAGAACGCTGTCATTTTGCGATGCAAATTTGCGTCGAATAGGGCGAAAATCATGTTATCTGCCTGTTAATGGTCTCTTGCGCCAGCCAGAGTTTATCGCCAGACTACCGTCTCCAAACGGGAGGGATTCATGGCTTTGCATTCCACGCGCTGGCTGGCGCTCGGTTATTTCACCTATTTCTTTAGCTACGGTATTTTTCTGCCTTTCTGGAGCGTCTGGCTCGAAGGGTTGGGGCTGACGCCGGAAACCATTGGTTTACTGCTGGGCGCGGGGCTGATTGCCCGTTTTCTCGGTAGCTTGCTGATTGCGCCGCGCGTGAGCGATCCCTCTCGTCTGATTACCGCTTTACGTATTCTGGCTCTGTTGACGTTGGTGTTTGCGCTGGCCTTCTGGGCGGGGACCAACGTGGCGTGGCTGATGGTGGTGATGGTCGGATTTAACCTGTTTTTCTCACCGTTGGTGCCGCTGACTGACGCGCTGGCTAACACCTGGCAAAAACAGATAACCATGGATTACGGGCGGGTTCGACTGTGGGGATCCGTGGCCTTTGTGATTGGCTCTGCGCTGACCGGTAAGCTGGTGAGCCTGTTTGACTATCGGGTGATCCTTATTCTGCTGTCGCTTGGCGTCGCCTCAATGCTGCTGGGCATGATGATTCGTCCGAGCGTGCAGCCAGCTGGTGAAAACCGTCAGCAGGAGAGTGCGGGATGGCCCGCATGGCGCGCGTTAATAACGCAAAGCTGGCGTTTTCTTGCCTGCGTGAGTCTGCTGCAGGGCGCGCATGCCGCCTATTACGGTTTTAGCGCCATTTACTGGCAGTCTGCTGGTTATTCCGCTTCGGCGGTGGGCTATTTATGGTCATTGGGCGTGGTGGCGGAAGTCATTATCTTCGCGCTCAGCCACAAGCTGTTCCGCCGCTTTAGCGCCCGCGATCTGCTGTTGCTTTCCGCCGTTTGCGGCGTGGCGCGTTGGGGGCTGATGGGCTGGAGCACCGAACTACCGTGGCTGATTGTGGTGCAGATCCTGCACTGCGGTACCTTCACCGTCTGCCACCTGGCGGCAATGCGCTATATCGCGGCGCGACAGGGCAGCGAAGTGATTCGTTTACAGGCGGTCTATTCCGCGATAGCGATGGGCGGCAGTATCGCCATCATGACCGTTTTCGCTGGCTACCTGTACCAAAACCTGGGCAGCGGCGTATTCTGGGTGATGGCGCTGGTGGCGCTACCGGCTATCGTGCTGCGCCCGAAAGTGGTGGCGCAGCCTGCGACGTTATGATTCGAGGATTTTGCGGATCTGCTGCTGCTGGTGAGACGTCAGCGCCAGATCCGCATGAATCAACGGCGGTGAAAACAGCGGCAGCGGCGTAGTGTACGGTGTGACGATCAGCGTTACGCCGCGCGGCGCGCCCTCTTTTTGAAAGTCCTGCATTGGCATGTGTTTTACGTTGAGCGGCAGGAGCGTCAGTTCGCGTAGCTGCTGTTCAATATGCGCTTCGAGTTGTTCATTACTGCCGGTCAGCAGGATAATCTGCTTTTCGTGCAAATCCTTCTCCTGCATCAGCCAGGCACCGAAAATCACCGCTACCAGACCGATCTCTTCTTCTGAAAATTGCACTTCGTATTCCGCTTCGAATCCGTGTATCGCCTCGCGGGTGGTGCGAACCAGCCGGGGATAAAGTCGGCTGAACTCCTCCGGCAGCGTGTTATCAATACCAATGGCAAACAAACTGCGGTTTAGGGCCTGGGCAAGGTGGATATACAACTGGTCGTTCAGCCCTTGTTCATCGCTGAAGCGAACGTTGCCATACTCGCGAAAACGCAGCACCAGCCGCGCGATAGCCAGACGCAAACGGCGATCCTGCTGGTGGTTATCGCGGATGGGATCGGGGATGCGAATCATTGAGAACAGCAATGCCATAAACAGCGATTCGCCCGGCGGCGCACTTTGCATGACGTGACGTTGCCAGTGACGGGCAATCTCCTCAGCCAGAGCGTACTCCGCGCAGGATTGCGCCCAGCGCTGCTGGAGCGGATTAAACTCCGGGGTGATCCCCGCGTGATGTTGCAGCAGGCAGTATTGTAAAAACAGCCGCAGGAACTGGATATCACGGCACTCAAAGGGTTTTTGCAAGCGTCGGGAGCAGAGGTTAATCAGCGCATGCAGATTGGTGTCATCATACAACGTGCGCGCTATGCCCTGCTGTTTAAGCGCCATTTTCAATGTGGGTGTGAAATGTTGCGTGATAAACGTCGGGCAGATCCGCAGGCCACGGCGCAGCCAATGCAACAGGCACAGCCGCTGGTTCAGCGGGGCGCCTTCGATCGTATAGCCGCCATTCTGGGCGGAAGTAATGGCGAGCCGATGATAGCGCTGGATTTCGAGCCCCGCGCCAATGATATCCTCCTGAACGGTGGCATCATCGACGCCATTGAGACTGCTGAAGGTCTGCGCGGTAGCAATCTGCCCCGGCAGAAAAAGCGTCAGCAGTACCTGGCAACGGCGTTGGGGAGCGGAAAGTACAGATGGCGGGGCGAGCGTTGACATCATCTGTAGAATCTCCCGTGAGTATGTTTGATAAGAATAGTTAAAGTTTGCGCATAGATTTGCGGAATGGAAAGCTTTACGCCAGGAATGCTGGGGAGCGTCACAGAATTTTTAACGTGCGGAACAGATAGCGGTAGTGAAACGCAGCGCGTTAATCCACTTTTTCACGGTTTTATCTTTTGTTGAGATATAAAAAAATCGGCATTTTGCGCAATGACGTTATGTTAACGCTTCAGCATCAACATAGGTTGGCGGAGTATAATGAATATGCTTTTTTAGAGAAAGGTTCCGTTCACCTCATGTTCATCGCTTCTCTGTACACTGAACGCCAGTGAACGTGTTAAGGGTGCTATCGCCGCACCCTTAACAATCCCGGCTCCCGGCGGGAAAATTGCCGCTCCGCGGTTCCCTCCGCTTATTCCTCCAGGCTACCGGGCCGGGCGCGATGTAACGTCCCTGTAAAGCGCGCCCTGAGCCAGCATCCATGCTGGCTCTCCCGGCCTTACGGAAACACGTCGGCAATTTTCAGCCGGACCAGCCACGCCTGACCATCTGTATTTTTATTTGAACATGTTTAACTGACTGCCATTACACCAGCGGATGGTTGGGGCAGGTTAAAGAACGCTGTCTGGCGTTACTGCCCACGGCTCAGCGTTAATCCCACATCGCCGCCGGGATGCACCGCCAGCAGCGTCTCCTTTGAGTAGCCACTTTCACTCATCAGACAGGCGCAGGCGGCGTCAAAGATAGCCAGTACCAGCAGAATTGAGGTCGTCGCCAGCATGTTCAGCGGGTCGGCCTCACGCTGTACGCCGGTGGAAATCACCAGCCTCGAGGCTTTAGCGATGGCCGAATTGGCGTTTTCCGTCACGCTCAGGATCGGCACATTTCTCGCCGTCAGCCCAGGCAGCAGCCGGGTAAGTTCATCCGAATTGCCACCGCGCGACAGCATAATAACCAGGTCGTCGGCGCGTAAAAAACCCAGATCGCCGTGCGCCGCATCGGTGGCATTGAGATAAATCGCCGGGCGCTCCACGCAGGCGAGCATATGCGCGACTTTACGCGCCGCAATGCCGGAGGTGCCGACGCCGGTAACGACGATTTTCCCCTGGCATCCGCGCAGTTCCGCCATCAGCGACTGCCAGACCGACTCAGTCAGATGCTGTCCCAGTCCCGCAAGGGCATCGCTGTAGATCTGGAATACGCCGGTGGCTTGAGACCATGAGTTACTCATGCCTCCTCCTGCATCAACTGGCGATATTTCATATGATCCTGATACATCTCGTGGAATACCCGATATTTGCGATCGTAGTACTGCTTAATACGGTTGGTTTGCGGGGTGACCGTTTTACCAATCCGGCTCATCGCCGACATCGCTTCCGGGAAGGAGTCAAAAACGCCTGCGGCGATGGTTCCCATCATGGCGCCGCCCAGCAGCATGGCTTCACTCTCTTCCGGCAATAGCATCGCGCAGCCAGTGGCGTTGGCATGCTCCTGAACGAAGATCGGGTTTTTCGTGCCGCCGCCGCTGGCCATAATCGTATCGATGGTGTAGCCGCTTTGATTCATCGTTTCAATAATATGCCGGGTACCGAGGGCAATGGCCTGGATGGTCGCCAGATACTGTCGCGCCATATCTTCCGGCGTGCGCGACAGCTTAAGTCCGGTGATTGCACCCGTAAGCGTTGGGTTGGCGCGCGGCGAGCGGTTGCCGTGGAAATAGGGCAGGATATGCATATCGCGGGTCAGGAAGGCGATATCTTCCGGCTCACCGGCCATTTTACGCAGCAACGCATTCAGCACTTCATAAATGGTCTGCCCTTGGGACTTAGCCTGCGCCAGTAGGGTGTCGTAGCACGGATGCGACTGAATTACGTGGTCGATTAACGCCCCCGTAGCCGACTGCCCGCCTTCGTTGAGCCAGTATTCCGGCAGTACGGCAGAGTAGTAAGGCCCCCAGACGCCGCCGATAAAACGCGGCTCTTTAGAAATCGCCATGTGTCCGGTGGAGGTGCCGCCAATCAGGGCGATACGACGGTCGAAATCCGGCACCTCGCCAGAAACGCCGCTGGCGCCGAGCGTGCCGAGCGTACCGGCGTGGGCATCAATAATTGATACGCTGACCGCGGTGCCGGGGATGAGTCCCATTTCGCTGGCGGCGCGCGCTGACAGCCCATGACCGAGCGGTTCGCCCATGGTTTTCACGTAGCGGCCAATTTTGGCGGCATCGTGCTCCAGCAAATCTTCCAACCCAATCTGGCGGAAATAGCTGGCATCCCATTTATCTTCATGACCCATATAGGTCCATTTACACACCGTCGAGCACAATGAGCGCGTGTCATCGCCCGTTGCCCGCCAGGTGAGGAAATCAGGCAGGTCAAAGTAGTAACCGGCGTTAGCCCAGGTATTGGGCATATGCTGCTTCAGCCACAGCAGTTTTGGCGTTTGCATTTCCGGGGAGATAATACCGCCCACATAGTCCAGCACCCGATGATGCAGGGCGTTAATGCGATCGGCCTGGGTAATGGCGCGATGGTCCATCCACACAATAATGTTCTGTTCACTACGCCCGGAAGGGCTGATGGTGAGTGGATTACCTTCTTTATCCAGCACCACCAATGAACAAGTGGCGTCGAAGCCCAGACCTTTTACCTGGATAGGATTGATATCCGACTGGTTAATCGCATCGCGTACCGCGTTACACACAGCCTGCCAGATGTTATCGGAAGACTGCTCAACAAAATCGGCCTGCGGACGGTAAATCTCGATGGCCCGGCTGGCCTGACCGACCATTCTGCCATTGAGATCAAACACGCCAGCGCGGGCGCTTCCGGTTCCGACATCCACACCAATAAAGTAACTTGCCATAATTTTTTCTCCTGAAATCAGGCTTTACGATTCTGTAATGCGATAAAGAGGATCAGCACCGCGCCCCACAGCGCCATCGTCAGATAGCTGCTGACCCCCAGCAAGTTAAGGCCGCTTTCCAGCATTTGCAGCACAATCAGCGCCAGTACCAGGCCGATAATGCGTCCGAAGCCGCCGTCCGGATTGATACCGCCGAGCACGGAGGCAAGGATGGTGACCAGCAGGTAGGATTCACCGTATCCGGCTTTGGCCGAGTTGAATTTCGCCATCATCAGAATGGCGGCGACCCAGCCGAGCAGGGCAGAAATAACGTACACCGAAATTTGTACCCGTACGGTATTCACACCGCTGTAGCGGGTAGCCTGCTCATTGGAACCGACGAGATACAGGCTGCGCCCAAGCGTGGTGTGCTCCAGCAGCACCCACAGCAGGATTGCCACGAGGAAAAAGAGCAGCAGCGCCACCGGAATACCGGCAATCGTCGCGTTACCAAGGTATTGAATGGCGGTCGGGAAGCCGGAAATCACCGTCCCGTTGGAGAGCAAAATATTCAGCCCCGAGATCAGCGTCATCGTGCCGAGGGTGGCGAGAATAGGCGAGACGCCGACCCAGGCAATTAAAGCGCCGTTGAGCGTGCCGATAGCCACCGCCACCGCTGCGCCTGCAATCAACGCCAGCGCCAGAAACAGCGGGTTATCCGGGTGGGTGACGATAATCGCCGCCATCACCAGCGAGCAGGCGTTCGCACCGGCAATAATCGACAGGTTAATGCCGCCGGTCAGCATGGTCATACCCATCCCGAGGGCCAGCATGCCGAGGATTGGCAACTGCGAGCCGATCGACTGGAAGTTAGCGACGCTGAAAAAACGGCTGCCGAGCAGGGCCGAGAAGACCAGAGCGACGACCACAATAATGACGCATTGCAGACGAATGATGGCATCACCGGGTAAAAATCTGGCGATTGTTTTCATCTCAAAGCTCCCTTGCCAGTTTACGTTTTTCGTTCCAGGCCGTGGCGCTAATGCTGACCAGGATAATGGCGCCGCTGAACACGGTGTGCCAGTAAGAGGAGACGCTCAGCAGCGTCAGACCATTTTGCAAGAACGCCAGCAGCACAACACCCAGTAGCGTTCCGGTTAACGTACCGCGCCCGCCGCTCATGCTGGTGCCGCCGAGCACGACCGCCGCCAGCACCGTTAACTCAAAGCCGAGCAGGGAATTGGGGGCAACAGACTGGGTGATTTGCGCCTGAACCACGGCGGCAACGCCTGCCAGAATGCCCATATAGCCATAGACGTAGAAATGCAGCTTCAGCAAATTCAGCCCCAGGCGCGAGGCCGCGTCGCGGTTGCCGCCCATGGCGTAAACCTGACGGCCAAGACGGGTATAGTTCATCAGCACGGCGGTAAAGATGATCACCGCCGCCAGGCACAGCAGGGGCAGGGTTAAACCGTAGTCGTAGCCGTCTGTCGCGGTGAACGACAACCAGTTGATACCGTTCATAAACCAGTCCGGGAAGCCGTACAGCCAGGTTCCCTTGGTGGCATAAACCAGCAGGCCGTAGTAGACGTTCAGCGTGGCGATGGTAATGATGATCGCCGGAACGCGCAGCCAGTACACCAGGAAGCCATTAATCAGCCCAAGCAGCAGACCTACCGCCATTGCGATGGTTAAAGCCAGTATGAAGTTGCCGCCGTGAGCGATCACCCAACTGGCCATCGCATACTGGGCAATCGCGGTCATCGCCGGAAATGAGATGTCGATCCCGCCGGAAATCAGCACCACAAACAGCCCGCAGGCGAGAATGCCGAGAATCGCGTAACTGGTGGCGACATCTGTGAGATTGCCCAGCGACAGGAACTCATCGGTACTGACGCTCAGCCCGACGGCGAGCGCCACGACCAGCAGGCCCAGCCAGAATTCATGTTGCCCGATTAAACGGGAGAGACGCAGACTATTCATTGATTACCTCGACCACTTCAGCAATCTCCTCTTCACGGCAGTGATGAGGATTAAATTCCGCCACCAGTTTGCCGCGGCGCATCACCAGCACACGATGACTGTTGTAATACGCTTCCGGGATTTCATCGCAAATCATCAGCACCGCCATTCCCTGTTCCGCCAGATCGCGGGCTATCTGGTAAATCCCCTCTTTGTTGGCGATATCCACGCCGACGGTAGGGGAGTCGAGGATCAGGATGCGCGGATGGGTTGCCACCCATTTGGCAATGGCAATGCGTTGGGCGTTACCGCCGGAGAGCGTTTTGACCGGCAGATGCGGATCGGAGACTTTAATGTTCAACTCACGGATCAAATCGGCGACCAGCTTTTGCGCTTTACGATGATCGAGCAGACCGCTGCTGGTATGCAGTTGGTCAAACACCGTGACGATGGTGTTGTCATAGATCGACTGCTCCATGATCAGCCCCTGCGTCAGGCGATCTTCAGAGACATAGCCGATCCCGTGTTTGATGGCGTCATGGTTATTGCGCAGAGTAACCGGCTGGCCGTTAATGCGCATTTCGCCGCTTTCCGGATGGGTCATGCCGAACAAACTGAGGCAAAGCTCGGTGCGACCGGCACCCAGCAGACCGACAATGGAGACAATCTCACCGCTATGTAGCGATAAATTGATGTTCTGGTATTTCCCCCGGCGGCTGAGGTTGCGTAGCTCGAGCAGCGGCTCTTGCTCAATAGCGGGTCTTTCCGGCAGCGGGCTGTAGTGGAAGCGTTGTCCGGTCATCAGGAAGGCCAGTTCGTGACTGTCGAGTTCGCTGGCTGGGTATGTTCCCACCAGTTTGCCGTCGCGCATCACGCTGATACGGTCCGCCACTTCCATCACTTCATCCAGACGGTGGCTGACAAACACCACGCAAATCCCGGCCGCTTTCAGTTCGTTGACGACCCGCAGCAGACCATTGACCTCCTGGCGGGTTAACGAAGCGGTGGGTTCATCCATAATCACCAGACGCGCATCGGCGGCAATAGCGCGGCAAATGGCGACCAGTTGCCGATCGGCAATCGACAGTTTTTCGACTTTTTTATCGGGAGCGATGTTCACGCCGATGCGTTTCATGGCGGCCAGCGCCTGCTGTTTCATCGCGCCACGGCGTACCCAGATATCGCCACCGGGCAGATAGCGGTTGACCGCGATATTTTCAGCGACGCTAAAGTTAGGGAATAACGACAGATCCTGATAAATAACCTGAATACCATAATGGGAAGAAAGCTGCGGCGTCAGGTGATGGAATAATTTACCATCGAGTAAAATCTGCGCGCCTTTTTCCGGATGATACACCCCAGAGATCACTTTAATAATGGTGCTTTTACCACAGCCGTTTTGACCCGCCAGACAGTGAACTTCGCCTTTTCTCAGCGTCAGATTCACGTTATCCAGCGCCAGCACGCCCGGGAATTGTTTGCTGATATTCTCAAGAGTGATAAATGCGGTGGTGTCTGTCATGGACAATACCCCTGCGCACGTCCGCATGGACGCTAAGTGTTAGTTTGGTTGATAGCGCCGACCAGACGGTCGGCGTTAAGGTTCCCTGGTGTCGGCTAAAGCCTTAGAAACCGAGTGATTGTGCGTTGTCTTTGGTGACTTCGAGGATCTTGTTAAAGCGGATCACTTTCTTCTCCGTGTCGATATCGGCTTTCCCTAAACCATCGATACTCAAATCGGCGTTAACTTCTTTACCCTGCAACAGCTGGTCGGCCACCGTTACCAGAGCGTATCCTGCGTCTTTTGGATCCCACAGCAGCGCTTTTTTGATATCGCCGCGCATCAGGTAAGGCGCAGCCTGTGCTGGCATGGCGATCCCGACGACGGCGATTTTATCTTTGGCGCGTTTTTTCTGCACCGCCTGGCCCGCTCCGATTGGACCCAGCGAGCCGAAGCCGATAATGCCCTTCATCTGCGGATAGGTTTTCATCAGGTCCAGCGTGGTGGCGTAGGATTTATCGATGCTTTCCGCGACCGGCAGACGTGAAGTGACCTCGAACATTTCGGGATATTTTTCTTTTTGGTACTTAATCGCAAAATCGGCCCACGCGTTATGCAACGGTACCGTCAGCGAACCGACATAGATGGCATAACCCCCTTTACCGCCCATGCTTTTCGCTAATTCATCGACGTTAGCCTGCGCATATTTTTCACTGTCGATGGTTTCAATATCCCATTGACCAATCTGCTCGTCCGGGGATTCGTGCGTCAGCACCACGATGCCTTTGTCGCGCGCTTTTTTCAGCACCGGCTCAAGGACCTTGGCATCATTCGGCACCACGATGATCGCGTTAACGTTTTTGGCGATCAGATCCTCAATGACTTTCACCTGTTGAGCCGGATCCGGCGTGGAAGGCCCGGTCTGGTAAGCATTCACATCCAGTTTTTTTGCTGCTTCATTAACGCCGGTTTCCATCCGGTTAAACCACGGGATCCCGGTGACTTTGGCAACCACAGCAATTTCATATTTTTCCGCCGCAAAGGACGTGCCGGACAACATGCATGCAGAAACCAGGGTTGCACTGAGTAATGCGAGTTTGAATTTCATAGTTGTACCTTTCGTAGGGGGCAGGACATGTCACGGGGTGAAGTTAACTACGAATGGAAGAGGGAATGAATCATAAGTTCCGTGAATGTGATCCATGTCCGTTATTGTAAATTAAAAGAAAATTAATGGTTAAATATTGGTTAAATTAATGGAGTTTCATATTCATACCAGCAAAATTATTGTTAATAAATAATTAAAATGAAACTTTTAGTTAACAATCTATTATCATTTTGCGTAAATTCTGGCGGCGAAAAGGGATTCCGACGGGTGTTGCTGGAGAAAGAATTGTCGAAATTGAGAACTGAATCGATACCGGAAAAGGGGGCTCAACATTTTTTCGTTCAATGTTATCCTCAGCACTCTTTCGCCAAACACACCATTATTTCTGGCGGCCTGGATTTTTATCGTGGAGAAGTCATGCAGCGTGTTAAGCACATCATTGTAACGTTGTTTCTTGCTGTCCTGTCCTTTGGCGCAGGGGCGCATCCCCACAGCTTTATCCATTTGAAAACCGAGATAGTGAACGAAAATAATCAGTTCGTGGCGCTGAAAATGCGCTGGACGATGGATGAAATCACCTCGGCAGATCTGCTTTACGATGCGGGGAATGCCAAACCTGGCTCGGAGATCTGGAAAAAACTGGCGGCGGAAGTGATGGCGAATGTGCTTGGGCAGCATTATTTCACCGAAGTGTGGCATGAAGGGCAAAAGGTAAAGTTTAAAAACGGGCCGACGGAATACGGCATGGAGCGTGAGGAACATCAGGCGGTGCTGACGTTCGTTCTACCCTTAGCTGAACCACAGCCGCTGAGTGGTCAAAAATATACCATTTCAACCTTCGATCCGACCTACTACGTGGACATGAGCTATGACCAGGATAGCGATGCCCGGCTGTCGCAGGCGATCAGCCAGCAATGCCGTATTTCAGTACACACCCCGACGCCGAATGAACAAACGCTGATCTTTGCGCAGTCGCTGGATAAAGAAGACGCCCCGCCGGAGGATATGGAGTTGGGTAAACAGTTCGCACAAACGGTAACGCTGCAATGTCAGTAGTTTATCAACCACGACCCACTGGACGTCGCTGGCTCACGCTGTGGCCGCTGGCGCTATTTTTGCTGCTGGCGGCAGGCGGCATACTGTGGCTATGGCTGGCCTGGCCGCAGGTGATGATGAAAAGCATCGTCTGGCAGCGCGAAGTAAACCAACAGATGAGCGGCTTGTTGAAAGCGGTTGCTGCCAGTCCGACCCAGGCAGGGGGATCGCTGCTGCTGTTTAGTTTTCTCTACGGCGTTCTGCATGCGCTGGGGCCGGGACATGGAAAAGTGGTGATTACTACCTGGCTTGCGACGCACCCGTCAAAACTCAAATCCAGTATCGGCCTGACGCTGGCGTCGTCTTTATTACAAGGACTGGTCGCGATTGGTCTGGTGATTATCGTGCTCACCGTCTTGCAGTTGC
Organism: Citrobacter sp. C5_2; assembly: GCF_014596845.2. Classification (NCBI taxonomy): domain Bacteria; kingdom Pseudomonadati; phylum Pseudomonadota; class Gammaproteobacteria; order Enterobacterales; family Enterobacteriaceae; genus Citrobacter; species Citrobacter sp. C5_2. The sequence goes on from NZ_CP115032.1 coordinate 1,376,164, forward strand.
CTGCGCGGCAGCTGCATATGAGCAGCTTCTGGCTGGAGAGAGGGAGCTATGTGCTGGTGGGCGTGTTAGGCCTGCTGCTGTGCTGGCGGGCGCTGAAAAAACTGCGCTTATTGCTAACGCGGCCAACGTTTACCGCCTTCACGCCGCGCCATGTGCATCACGACGGCTGTGGCTGCGGGCATCAGCACCTGCCGAACCCTGAACAGGTGCAAAGCGGTGATGACTGGCGCGCCCGGCTGATGATTATTCTGTCTATGGGGATGCGCCCATGCTCCGGGGCCATCATGGTGCTGCTGTTCAGCAAAGTGATTGGCGTCTTTTACTGGGGTATGGCGTCGGCGCTGGCGATGGCGGCGGGCACCTCTTTGACGATTACGTCACTGGCTTTATTGGTACACAGTTTCCGCACGCTGGCGGTGAGACTTAGCGGGCATAAAGCGCCGGTGCTGTGGCGACAGATTGGCTGGACGACGCTGGCGTTAGCCGGGGGCACGGTATTAATTGCGGCAGCGGTGGTGATGTGGATGAGCGCGGTGCCGGTGGGGCGAGGGATAAGACCGTTTTAGCACTGTTGTAGGATGAATGCCTGATGGCGCTTCGCTTATCAGGCCTACGGGGAACTTCCCTGGTAGGCCGGATCAGGCGCTAGCCGCCATCCGGCATCAAACGATTAGCGCTTCAGCGCGTCGCTCAGTTCGTCACGCATGTTAGCCAGCATGGCTTTCACTACGCGCGGGTTACCTGCAACGATGTTGCCGGTCGCCATGTAGTTATGACCACCGGTGAAGTCGCACACCAGGGCGCCAGCTTCACGCGCAATCAGCTCACCTGCGGCGAAATCCCACGGGCGCAGACCAATTTCGAAATAACCGTCAACGCGGGCTGCGGCAACGTAGGCCAGATCCAGCGCGGCAGAGCCGGTACGGCGGAAGTCAGCGCATTCGGTAAACATGTTGCCAAGGATTTTCATGTAAGAAGCGGCGTGCTGTTTCGCTTTGAACGGGAAGCCGGTGGCAATGATGGTGCCGTCCAGATCGCGAGCCGTGCTGCCACGCAGACGGTAACCGTTAAGCTGCGCGCCCTGACCGCGGGTTGCGGTGAACAGTTCATTACGCATTGGATCGTAAACAACGGCAACCTCAGTACGGCCTTTAATGCGTACTGCGATAGATACCGCGAAGTGCGGCAGGCGTTTTACGAAGTTGGTGGTGCCATCCAGTGGATCGATAACCCATTGAACATCCAAATCTTCACCAACATGTTCACCGCTTTCTTCGGTGATGATGGTGTGCTGTGGGTAAGATTTGCGAATCGTTTCGATAATAATCGCTTCGGCGGCTTTATCGACGTTAGTCACGAAATCATTGCTGCCTTTCTGGCTGGTTTCTACAGAGTCTGGAGTTTCGTAGTGTTTGGCAATTACATTACCCGCCTTGCGCGCTGCGCGCACGGCGATGGTCAGCATCGGATGCATCGGTCTCTCTCACTGGATGTTAAAGAACGGGAAAACGGCGCAGAGTATAGCAGCGAGTTCGGAATATGTCTTCGTTTTATGATAATATGCCCGAATAATCTTTAGCCGAAGAAATACAATGCTGCAAAATATTCGAATTGTGCTGGTGGAAACCTCTCACACTGGCAACATGGGCTCTGTGGCCCGTGCAATGAAAACCATGGGTTTAACCAATCTGTGGCTGGTTAATCCACTGGTCAAACCGGACTCGCAGGCCATCGCCCTGGCGGCAGGCGCCAGCGATGTGATCGGCAGCGCGCAGATCGTCGATACCCTCGATGAAGCGCTGGCGGGTTGTAGTCTGGTAGTAGGCACCAGCGCGCGTTCCCGTACGTTGCCGTGGCCGATGCTGGACCCGCGCGAATGCGGCTTGAAAAGCGTCTCTGAAGCGGCGAATACGCCGGTGGCGCTGGTATTTGGTCGTGAACGCGTTGGCCTGACCAACGAAGAACTGCAAAAATGCCATTATCACGTCGCCATTGCCGCGAACCCGGAATACAGTTCGCTCAACCTGGCGATGGCGGTGCAGGTTATCTCTTATGAAGTCCGCATGGCCTGGCTGGCGACGCAGGAAGGTAATAAGACCGTCGAATACGAAGAAGCTGAGTATCCGCTGGTGGATGATTTAGAGCGTTTTTACGGTCATCTGGAACAAACGCTGCTGTCGACCGGGTTTATTCGCGAAGGCCATCCGGGACAAGTGATGAACAAGCTGCGTCGTCTGTTTACGCGTGCGCGTCCTGAGAGTCAGGAGCTGAATATCCTGCGCGGGATTCTGGCATCTATCGAACAGCAGAATAAAGGCAAGTAAGCGAAACGCCTCCTGTAAGTGAAAACGGCACTGAAGGTTAAATACCTGACTAAATTAGTCAAGTAAATAGTTGACTGATTTAGTCGGGAATGTCAGACTTGCCCCTGCTATGCAATACCCCCATTTTACAATAAAAAACCCCGGGCAGGGGCGAGTTTGAGGCTAAGTAAGACATGAGACTGACATCAAAAGGGCGTTATGCCGTGACCGCAATGTTGGACGTTGCGCTCAACTCAGAAACGGGCCCGGTACCGTTGGCTGATATTTCTGAACGTCAGGGAATTTCCCTGTCATATCTGGAGCAGCTGTTTTCCCGTTTGCGTAAAAACGGTCTGGTTTCAAGCGTACGTGGACCAGGCGGCGGGTATCTGCTGGGTAAAGATGCCGGCAGCATCGCAGTAGGTGAAGTCATTAGCGCTGTCGACGAGTCTGTAGATGCGACCCGTTGCCAGGGCAAAGGCGGTTGTCAGGGCGGCGATAAATGCCTGACCCATGCGCTGTGGCGCGATCTGAGCGATCGTCTGACCGGTTTCCTCAACAACATTACGTTGGGCGAACTGGTGAATAATCAGGAAGTCCTGGATGTGTCTGGTCGCCAGCACACGCATGACGCTCCACGCACTAATCGTGCTCAAGACGCGATCGACGTTAAGTTACGCGCATAATAAAAGTATTTTAGAATCAGGCCGGGGTGTTAAACGCCCCGTTAACTCGGTCGTACATCCAGCCGGTTGCCTGGTTCCTTGCATTGAAGCGATGTACGGAGTTTATAGAGCAATGAAATTACCGATCTATCTCGATTACTCCGCAACCACGCCGGTGGACCCGCGTGTTGCCGAGAAAATGATGCAGTGTCTGACCCTGGACGGAAACTTTGGTAACCCAGCTTCCCGTTCACACCGTTTTGGCTGGCATGCTGAAGAGGCGGTAGATATCGCCCGTAATCAGATCGCTGATCTGGTTGGTGCCGATCCGCGTGAAATCGTCTTTACCTCCGGTGCGACGGAATCCGATAACCTGGCGATTAAAGGTGCAGCCAACTTTTATCAGAAAAAAGGCAAGCACATCATCACCAGCAAAACCGAACACAAAGCCGTGCTGGATACCTGCCGTCAGTTGGAGCGCGAAGGGTTTGAAGTCACTTACCTCGCCCCACAGCGTAACGGTATTATCGACCTGAAAGAACTTGAAGCGGCAATGCGTGACGACACTATCCTCGTGTCCATCATGCACGTGAACAACGAAATCGGCGTGGTGCAGGATATCGCGACTATCGGTGAAATGTGCCGTGCGCGCGGCATCATCTATCACGTTGACGCCACTCAGAGCGTGGGCAAACTGCCTATCGACCTGAGCCAACTGAAAGTTGACCTGATGTCCTTCTCCGGCCACAAAATCTATGGTCCGAAAGGTATCGGCGCGCTGTACGTGCGTCGTAAACCGCGTATTCGTATCGAAGCGCAGATGCACGGCGGCGGTCACGAGCGCGGCATGCGTTCCGGTACTTTGCCTGTCCACCAGATCGTTGGCATGGGTGAAGCGTACCGTATCGCGAAAGAAGAGATGGAAACCGAGATGGCGCGTCTGCGCAGTCTGCGTAACCGTCTGTGGAACGGCGTGAAGGACATGGAAGAAGTGTACCTGAACGGCGATCTCGAACAGGGCGCACCGAACATTCTCAACGTCAGCTTCAACTTTGTTGAAGGCGAGTCGCTGATTATGGCGCTGAAAGACCTGGCGGTATCCTCCGGTTCTGCATGTACTTCAGCAAGCCTGGAGCCATCCTATGTGCTGCGCGCGCTGGGTATGACCGACGAGCTGGCACACAGCTCAATTCGTTTCTCTTTAGGTCGTTTCACTACCGAAGAAGAGATTGACTATGCCATCAATCTGGTTCGCAACTCCATTGGCCGTCTGCGCGACCTTTCTCCACTGTGGGAAATGTTCAAACAGGGCGTGGATTTGAACAGTATTGAATGGTCACATCACTAATTCGGCACCAATAAGGAGAATTCAACATGGCTTACAGCGAAAAAGTTATCGATCACTACGAGAATCCACGTAACGTGGGCTCTTTTGACAACAGCGACGAGAACGTGGGTAGCGGCATGGTCGGCGCACCGGCCTGTGGCGACGTGATGAAGTTGCAGATCAAAGTCAACAATGAGGGTATCATTGAAGACGCGCGTTTCAAGACTTACGGCTGCGGTTCCGCTATTGCCTCCAGTTCTCTGGTTACCGAATGGGTAAAAGGGAAATCTCTGGACGAAGCACAGGCGATTAAAAACACCGATATCGCCGACGAGCTTGAACTGCCACCGGTGAAAATTCACTGCTCTATCCTGGCTGAAGACGCGATTAAAGCCGCGATTGCGGATTACAAAAGCAAACGTGAAGCAAAATAATTAAGAGTTGAGGTTTTATTATGTCGATTACCTTAAGCGACAGTGCAGCAGCGCGTGTAAATACCTTCCTGGCGAACCGCGGTAAGGGGTTTGGCCTGCGTCTGGGCGTGAGAACCTCCGGCTGCTCAGGTATGGCCTATGTACTGGAATTTGTTGACGAGCCGGCGGCTGAAGATACCGTGTTTGAAGACAAAGGCGTTAAAGTTGTGGTCGACGGTAAGAGCCTGCAATTTCTCGACGGTACGCAGTTAGACTTCGTCAAAGAAGGTCTGAACGAAGGGTTTAAGTTCACTAACCCGAACGTGAAAGACGAATGTGGATGCGGCGAAAGTTTCCAAGTATAACGCGCTCACCGATAACCCCACACGCATGATTTTACGTGTGGGGTTTGTTCTAACAGGCTACCCCTGAGATAGTTATGGATTACTTCACTCTCTTCGGATTACCCGCTCAATATCCTATTGATCTCCAGGCCCTGACGATCCGTTTTCAGGATCTACAACGTCAGTATCATCCTGATAAATTCGCCAGCGGTTCTCAGGCGGAACAACTTGCTGCGGTTTCGCAGTCCGCCACCATTAACCAGGCCTGGCAAACGCTGCGTCATCCCTTGATGCGCGCCGAATACTTATTGTCTTTACACGGTTTTGATATTCGCAATGAGCAGCACACGGTGCGTGATACCGCGTTCCTGATGGAGCAACTGGAACTGCGGGAAGAGCTTGACGAGATCGAGCAGACGAAAGACGAATCGCGACTGGAAAGTTTTATCCAGCGCGTGAAAAAGATGTTTGAAAGTCGCCATCAACTGATGGTTGAACAGCTGGATAACGAGATGTGGGACGCGGCGGCGGATACCGTGCGTAAGCTGCGTTTTCTCGATAAACTGCGAAGCAGTGCAGAACAACTCGAAGAAAAACTGCTCGATTTTTAATTTCCGGAAGCGAAAATGGCCTTATTACAAATTAGTGAGCCTGGTCTGAGCGCCGCGCCGCACCAGCGTCGTCTGGCGGTAGGTATCGATTTAGGCACTACCAACTCCCTGGTTGCAACCGTACGCAGCGGCCAGGCCGAAACGCTGGCAGACCACGAAGGTCGCCACCTGTTGCCGTCAGTGGTTCACTATCAGCCGCAGGGCTACTCTGTCGGTTACGATGCCCGCGCCAATGCCGCCCTTGACCCGGCCAATACCGTTAGTTCGGTAAAACGCATGATGGGCCGCTCTCTGGCGGATATCCAGGCGCGCTATCCGCATCAGCCTTATACGTTTCAGGCCAGTGAAAACGGCCTGCCGATGATTGAAACCGCTGCTGGTTTACTTAATCCGGTGCGCGTATCCGCTGACATTCTGAAAGCGCTGGCCGCGCGGGCAACCGAATCGCTGTCCGGTGAACTGGACGGCGTCGTGATCACCGTTCCGGCATATTTTGACGATGCACAGCGTCAGGGGACCAAAGACGCCGCGCGTCTGGCTGGCCTGCACGTATTACGTCTGCTGAATGAGCCGACCGCTGCGGCGATTGCTTATGGCCTGGACTCCGGTCAGGAAGGCGTGATCGCGGTCTATGATCTTGGCGGCGGTACCTTTGATATTTCTATTCTGCGCCTGAGCCGCGGCGTGTTCGAAGTGCTGGCGACCGGCGGTGATTCCGCGCTAGGCGGCGATGATTTTGACCATCTGCTCGCCGATTACATTCGCGAGCAGGCGGGGGTTGCCGATCGCAGCGACAACCGCGTACAGCGTGAACTGTTGGATGCCGCCATTGCGGCGAAAATTGCGCTCAGCGACGCCGATTCTGTAACGGTTAACGTGGCGGGATGGCAGGGTGAAATCACCCGTGAAACCTTCAATGAACTGATTTCCGCACTGGTTAAGCGTACGCTGCTGGCCTGCCGTCGCGCGCTGAAAGATGCGGGCGTTGAGCCGCAGGATGTGTTGGAAGTGGTGATGGTCGGTGGTTCAACCCGCGTGCCGCTGGTACGTGAACGCGTGGGTGAGTTTTTTGGCCGTACGCCGCTGACCTCTATCGACCCGGATAAAGTGGTCGCTATCGGCGCGGCAATCCAGGCGGATATTCTGGTCGGGAATAAACCAGACAGCGAAATGCTGCTGCTGGACGTCATTCCGCTGTCCCTGGGCCTTGAAACCATGGGCGGCCTGGTGGAGAAAGTGATTCCGCGTAACACCACTATCCCGGTGGCGCGTGCGCAGGACTTTACCACCTTTAAAGACGGCCAGACCGCGATGTCCATCCACGTGATGCAAGGCGAGCGTGAGTTGGTGCAGGACTGTCGTTCACTGGCGCGCTTTGCGCTGCGCGGTATTCCTGCGCTGCCAGCAGGCGGCGCGCATATCCGTGTGACCTTTCAGGTGGATGCCGATGGGCTGCTGAGCGTCACCGCTATGGAGAAATCCACCGGCGTTGAGTCCTCCATTCAGGTCAAACCGTCCTACGGTCTGACCGACGGTGAAATCGCCTCCATGATTCAGGATTCGATGAGTTTTGCCGAGCAGGACGTCAAAGCCCGTATGCTGGCAGAACAGAAAGTCGAAGCGGCACGTGTACTGGAAAGTTTATCCGGTGCGCTGAACGCTGATGCCGCGCTGTTAAGCGCCGCAGAACGTCAGGCTATCGACACCGCCGCCGCGCAATTGAGCGAGGTTGCGCAGGGTGACGATGTTGACGCGATAGAACAAGCCATTAAAAACGTAGACAAACAAACCCAGGAATTCGCCGCTCGCCGCATGGACAAATCCGTCCGTAGCGCGCTGAAAGGCCATTCCGTGGACGAGGTTTAATATGCCAAAGATTGTTATTTTGCCTCATCAGGATCTCTGTCCCGATGGCGCAGTTCTGGAAGCTGAGACTGGCGAAACCATTCTCGACGTTGCCCTGCGTAACGGTATCGAGATTGAACATGCCTGTGAAAAATCCTGTGCCTGTACGACCTGTCACTGCATTGTACGTGAAGGTTTCGATTCTTTGCCGGAAAGCACGGAAGAAGAAGATGACATGCTGGATAAAGCCTGGGGTCTGGAGCCGGAAAGCCGTTTAAGCTGCCAGGCGCGGGTAACCGAGGACGATTTAGTGGTCGAAATCCCACGTTACACAATCAATCATGCACGTGAGCATTAACAGAGGGTAGTATGGGACTGAAGTGGACCGATAGCCGTGAAATCGGTGAAGCGCTGTACGACGCCTTCCCCGACCGTGATCCCAAGACCGTTCGTTTCACCGATCTGCACCAATGGATCTGTGACCTGGAAGAGTTCGATGATGACCCACAGGCATCGAACGAAAAAATCCTTGAGGCCATTTTACTGGTCTGGCTGGACGAAGCCGAATAAGTCAACGGGCTGCCCACGGGTGGCCCGTTTTCCTGTATGCGCGAAAATAAGGATAAATAAAATGACAGAAGCCATGAAAATTACGCTTTCCACGCAACCTGCCGATGCCCGCTGGGGTGAAAAGGCAACATACAGCATTAATAATGAAGGCATTACCCTGCACCTGAACGGAAAAGATGACCTCGGCCTTATCCAGCGCGCCGCGCGTAAAATCGACGGCCTGGGTATTAAACATGTGCAACTGGACGGTGAAGGCTGGGATACCGAACGCAGCTGGGCTTTCTGGCAGGGTTATAAAGGACCGAAAGGCAGTCGCAAAGTTGAGTGGGCTGCCCTGGACGAAGCACAGCGCAAAGAGCTGGATAACCGTCTGAAGATTATTGACTGGGTGCGCGATACCATTAACGCCCCGGCGGAAGAACTGGGCCCGGAACAATTGGCGCAGCGCGCGGTCGACCTGCTGTGCTCTGTTGCCTGCGATAACGTCTCTTACCGCATCACCAAAGGTGAAGATCTGCGTGAGCAGAACTACATGGGACTGCATACCGTGGGGCGCGGTTCCGAGCGTCCTCCGGTGCTGCTGGCGCTGGACTACAACCCGACTGGCGACAAAGAAGCCCCGGTTTACGCTTGTTTGGTTGGCAAAGGCATTACTTTTGACTCCGGCGGTTACAGCATCAAGCAAAGCGCATTTATGGACTCAATGAAGTCCGATATGGGTGGTGCGGCAACGGTCACCGGCGCGCTGGCGTTTGCCATCACCCGTGGTCTGAACAAGCGTGTGAAGCTGTACCTGTGCTGCGCGGATAACCTGATCAGCGGCAACGCCTTTAAGCTGGGCGATATTATTCACTATCGCAACGGCAAAAAAGTGGAAGTGATGAATACCGATGCGGAAGGACGCCTTGTGCTGGCGGATGGTCTGATCGACGCCAGCGCGCAAAAACCGGAGCTGATTATTGATGCAGCTACGCTGACCGGCGCCGCGAAAACCGCCCTGGGTAACGATTATCACGCGTTGTTCAGCTTTGACGACAAGCTGGCTGCCCGTCTGCTGGCAAGCGCGGCACAAGAAAACGAGCCGTTCTGGCGTCTGCCGTTGGCTGAGTTCCACCGTAGTCAGCTGCCGTCTAACTTTGCCGAGCTGAATAACACCGGCAGTGCGGCCTATCCGGCGGGTGCGAGCACTGCAGCAGGCTTCCTGTCTCATTTTGTGGAAAACTACCAGCAAGGCTGGCTGCACATTGACTGCTCTGCAACTTATCGCAAAGCGCCAGTTGAGCAGTGGTCTGCGGGCGCAACCGGTCTGGGTGTGCGCACCATCGCGAATCTGCTGACCGCATAATTCATGACTGTATTGCCGGATGGCGCTACGCTTATCCGGCCTACATGTATTCATCCAATTTGTGATCCTTATGTCCGAAACAAAAAATGAATTAGAAACGTTGCTGGAACAAGCGGCGACAGAGCCTGCGCATCGACCGGCATTTTTCCGTACTTTACTTGAATCCACCGTCTGGGTGCCGGGTACTGCTGCAGAAGGCGAGGCGGTGGTTGAAGACAGCGCCCTCGACCTTCAGCACTGGGAAAAAGAAGACGGCACAACCGTGATCCCGTTCTTTACTTCCCTTGAGGCCCTGCAGCAGGCGGTTGAAGATGAGCAAGCATTTGTCGTTATGCCGGTGCGTACGTTGTTTGAAATGACGCTCGGCGAAACGCTGTTTCTCAACGCGAAACTGCCGACCGGCAAAGAGTTTATGCCGCGTGAAATCAGTCTGCTGATCGGTGATGAGGGGAGTCCGCTAAGCACCCAGGAGGTACTGGAAGGCGGCGAATCGCTGATCCTCTCTGAAGTCGCTGAACCGCCAGCGCAGATGATCGACTCGCTGACCACGCTGTTTAAAACCATCAAGCCGGTAAAACGCGCGTTTCTCTGCTCAATCAAAGAAAGTGCGGAAGCTCAGCCGAACCTGCTGATTGGTATTGAAGCCGAAGGTGATATTGAAGAGATCATTCATGCCGCAGGCAGCGTCGCGACCGATACATTGCCGGGCGATGAACCGATTGATATTTGCCAGGTGAAGAAAGGCGAGAAGGGCGTCAGCCACTTTATTACCGAGCATATCGCGCCGTTCTACGAACGCCGCTGGGGCGGCTTCCTGCGCGACTTTAAACAAAACCGGATTATCTGAGTGAAGGAAAGCCGCCCCGAAGGGCGGCTACCAGGCTTACTTGCCCTGGGTGCTGAGCGTCACGCGTATGGAATTACCTGGGTAATCCCGATCCCCGTGAAGACACAACGCGCCAGAAACAACAAGCACGATACAGAAGTATCGTATCTTCATTGCGCGGTCCATGCGAAGACCGCATCACGACAGCACCACTGGCGATAATGCCGCGATAGCAAGCGCTGAGACGCGCTTGCATAAACGGCCATGGGACATCCTTTCCTGAAGCCAGCGCCCGTTTGCGAGACGGCGGAAAGGACCGGGGAAGATAATACGCTAAATATTGAATAGTTTCCCTGCTAATCAACTTGACTTTCGCTCCCTTAAAAGGGAGTATTTGTTTGCTGAGACGCGCTTGCATTGCTATGGTGACATAGCCTGCTGGAAAGGCCGCGAACCGGACTGGCACAAAAAAACCGCTCATTTGGGCGGTTTTTTTGTGGGCGAAAAAGATGAGTAAATCAGATTTTATTTAGCCTCAGATGGTTCTACCGGTAAATCGTTGCGCGCTCCCCATTCGCTCCACGCCCCGTCATACAGTGCGACGTTCGAAACATCCAGCGTGGCAAGCGCCAGTACCACCACGGCAGCCGTTACGCCGGAGCCGCAGCTGGCGATAATGGGGCGGTCAAAGCTCACGCCGTGGCTGAAGAAAATAGCATCCAGCTCATCGGTAGTTTTGAGTTCGCCGTCACGAACCAGCTCTGTCCACGGTACGTTAAGCGCACCGGGTACATGACCACGCTTCAGGCCTGGACGCGGCTCGTCAACTTCGGCATTAAAACGCGCAGCCGGGCGGGCATCGACGATCTGCGCCGTTTTTTCATGACTGGCCAGCAGCACATCGGTGACGCGCACCACGGCTTCAGGCGTAAATGCGACGTTAAATTCGCCTTCGGGTAACTCCTCGTTTCCTTCCTGCAGCATGAGCTCATCGCGCTGCCAGCCAGCAAGACCGCCCGCCAGAATGGAGACATTCTCGACGCCAAAAGTCCGCAGCATCCACCATGCGCGCGGCGCCGAAAACAGATTGCCGTCATCGTAGACAACCAGATGTTTATCCTGATGAATACCCAATTCGCGCATCGCGACAGCGAAGGCTTCCGGGCGCGGCATCATGTGCGGCAACGGCGAGGTATGGTCGGAAAGCGCTTCAATATCAAAAAAAACGGCGCCAGGAATATGACCTGCGCGATACTCCTCGCCAACATCGCGATCTTCCTGACCTGGAGGTGCCATCCGGGCATCAAGGATTTGTATTTCCGGGTCGTCAATGTGTTCGGCAAGCCAGTCGGCAGCGACAAAGAAGGCGGTGGTCATAGGCATCTCCATTTTTACCAGGTTTTGGCAAATTGTCGGACGTTTAGTGCAAAGCGACAAGTAAAAGAGGCTGATTTGTCAGGTGAATCCACATTAATCACGAAAATTAGGACAACGTTGTTCATTTACTGGCTTCCACAGCCTGAAAACTAACGCATAATAGTTGTTCTACGTAGCTAACGGGCCACTATGGCCAGGGATGAAAAATGAAACATTTACGCGTAGCGGCCTGCATGCTGATGCTGGCACTTGTCGGGTGTGATAATAATAACGAAAAATCGACGACGGCTGCGAAGCCGGATGCACCTGCTCCGCAGACTGCGCCCGCAAAAGACAAGGCCCAGTTAGAAAAGCTGATGCAACAAAGTCAGGGCAAGTCGCTGACGCTGTTAGATGCCTCAGAGGTCCAGCTCGACGGCGCGGCAACGCTCGTGTTGACCTTCTCCATTCCCCTCGATCCGGAACAGGATTTTTCCCGCGTAGTGCACGTTGTCGATAAAAAAAGCGGCAAAGTCGATGGTGCCTGGGAGCTGGCGCCAAACCTGAAAGAGCTACGCTTGCGGCACCTCGAACCTAACCGGGAACTTGTGGTTACCATTGAGCGTGATTTACTGGCGCTGAATAAAGCGACGTTTGGTATCGATTATGAAAAAAATATCACCACACGTGACGTCCAGCCGAGCGTAGGGTTCGCCAGTCGCGGTTCGCTACTGCCGGGAAAAGTGATTGAAGGGCTGCCGGTGATGGCGCTCAACGTTAACAGTGTGGATGTGAATTTTTATCGCGTGAAGCCAGAGTCGCTCGGCGCGTTTGTCAGCCAGTGGGAATACCGCAATTCGTTGTCGAACTGGGAATCCGATAATCTGCTGAAAATGGCGGAACTGGTCTATACCGGACGCTTTGACCTCAACCCTGCGCGCAACACTCGCGAAAAGCTGTTGCTGCCGTTGAGCGAAATCAAACCGTTGCAGCAGGCTGGTGTTTACATCGCGGTGATGAATCAGGCCGGAAAATACAACTACAGTAATGCCGCGACGCTGTTTACGCTCAGCGATATTGGTGTGTCAGCGCATCGTTACCATAATCAACTGGATATCTTTACGCAGAGTCTGGAAAACGGCGCTGCGCAGCAGGGCATTGACGTCACATTACTCAATGAAAAAGGGCAGACGCTGGCGCAAGCCACCAGTGACGCGCAGGGGCATGTACAGCTCAAGACTGATAAAGAAGCTGCCTTATTGCTGGCCCGCAAAGACGGGCAGACTACGCTGCTTGACCTGAAACTTCCGGCATTGGATCTGGCTGAGTTTGATATTGCCGGCGCGCCGGGATACAGCAAACAGTTCTTTATGTTTGGTCCGCGCGATCTCTATCGCCCCGGTGAAACGGTGATCCTCAATGGATTACTACGTGACAGCGACGGTAAAACGTTGCCCGACCAGCCGGTGAAGCTGGAAGTGGTCAAGCCCGACGGACAGGTTTTACGCTCGGTTGTCAGCCAGCCGGAGAACGGTCTGTACCGCTTTAGCTGGCCGCTGGATAGCAGCGCGCCGACCGGTATGTGGCATATTCGCGCCAATACTGGCGACAACCCGTCGCGGATGTGGGATTTCCACGTTGAAGATTTTATGCCAGAGCGGATGGCGCTCAATCTCACCGCCAGCAAAATGCCGGTAGCGCCAACTGATGAAGTGAAATTCTCGGTGGTGGGTTACTACCTGTACGGCGCGCCCGCCAACGGCAACGCTCTGCAAGGGCAGCTTTTCCTGCGCCCGTTACGCGAAGCGGTGCAGACACTACCGGGGTTTCAGTTTGGTAATATTGCCGAAGAAAACCTTTCCCGCAGTCTTGATGAAGTTCAGCTCACGCTGGACGATCACGGTCGCGGCGAAGTGACCGCCAACAGCCAGTGGCAGGAGACGCATTCCCCGTTACAGGTGGTGTTGCAAGCCAGCCTGCTGGAGTCGGGTGGCCGACCGGTGACGCGTCGGGTTGAACAAGCCATCTGGCCTGCGGATACGCTGCCGGGGATTCGACCGCAGTTTGCGGCGAAATCTGTTTATGATTATCGCACTGACACCACGGTGAATCAGCCTATCGTCGATGAAGACAGCAATGCCGCTTTCGATATTGTGTATGCCGATGCGCAAGGTGATAAAAAAGCGGTGTCCGGCTTGCAGGTGCGTTTTATCCGCGAACGTCGTGATTATTACTGGAACTGGACTGAAGGCGAGGGCTGGCAATCGCAGTTTGATCAAAAAGATCTGATCGAAGGTGAGCAGACTCTGGATCTTAAGGCTGATGAAACCGGTAAAGTGAGCTTTCCGGTTGAGTGGGGCGCCTATCGTCTGGAAGTAAAAGCGCCGAATGATGCGGTGAGCAGCGTGCGCTTCTGGGCGGGTTATAGCTGGCAGGATAATAGCGACGGCAGCGGCTCTGTTCGCCCCGATCGTGTGACCCTGAAACTGGATAAACCCGGCTATCGTCCTGGCGATACCATGAAGCTGCATATTGCCGCCCCCGCGGCTGGCAAAGGTTATGCGATGGTAGAATCCAGCGAAGGACCGTTGTGGTGGCAAGAAATAGACGTGCCTGCGAATGGCCTGGACCTCACTATTCCAGTCGATAAAACCTGGAATCGCCACGATTTGTATCTCAGTGCGCTGGTGGTTCGTCCTGGCGACAAATCCCGTTCGGCGACGCCAAAACGGGCGGTTGGGTTGCTGCATTTACCGCTGGGCGATGAAAATCGTCGTCTGGGACTGGTGCTGGAAAGTCCGGCGAAAATACGCCCAAATCAGCCGTTAACCGTCAAGATTAAAGCCAGCGTTAAAAATGGCGACGTGCCAAAACAGGTTAACGTACTGGTCTCTGCCGTTGATAGCGGGGTGTTGAACATCACTGATTACGTTACGCCCGACCCATGGCAGGCATTTTTCGGGCAAAAACGCTATGGTGCGGATATTTATGATATCTACGGTCAGGTAATTGAAGGGCAAGGACGTCTGGCGGCGCTGCGCTTTGGTGGCGATGGCGATGAGTTAAAGCGTGGCGGTAAGCCTCCGGTTAATCACGTCAATATCGTGGCGCAACAGGCGTTACCGGTCACGCTTAACGAGCAGGGCGAAGGAACGGTGACGTTACCGATTGGTGATTTCAACGGCGAGCTGCGGGTCATGGCGCAGGCCTGGACGGCGCATGACTTTGGCAGCAGCGAAGGCAAAGTAATTGTCGCCGCGCCGGTGATTGCTGAACTGAACATGCCGCGCTTTCTGGCGGGGGGAGATACTTCGCGCCTGACGCTGGACGTGACCAACCTGACCGATAAACCACAGACGCTGAATATTAACCTCGCGGCCAGCGGTTTACTGGAACTGATAGGGCAAGATCTTGCGCCTGTGAATCTGGCGCCAGGCGTACGGACTACGCTGTTTATTCCGGTGCGCGCGCGGGAAGGCTTTGGCGAGGGTGAAATTCAGGCGCAGATTAGCGGTCTGTCTCTGCCAGGGGAAACGCTGCCTGTGCAGCACAAACAGTGGAAGATTGGCGTGCGCCCGGCGTTTCCCGCGCAAACTGTCAATAATGGCGTTGCGCTCCAGCCGGGGGCAACCTGGCAGCTGCCTGGCGAAGAGTTGGCTAATTTCTCTCCTGTGACGATGCAGGGGCAATTGCTGTTTAGCGGTAAACCGCCGCTGAATCTGGCGCGCTACATCCGTGAACTGAAAGCTTACCCTTACGGTTGTCTTGAGCAAACGGCGAGCGGGTTGTTCCCCTCTTTATACACTAATGCCGCGCAACTGAAGGCATTAGGTATCGCGGGCGACAGTGATGAAAAACGCCGTGCGGCAGTAGAGATTGGCATTTCCCGTTTACTGCAAATGCAGCGCGATAACGGCGGTTTTGCGCTGTGGGATAAGAACGGGCCGGAAGAGTACTGGCTGACCGCGTACGTAATGGATTTCCTCGTCCGCGCGAACGAACAAGGCTACAGCGTCCCGGTTGAGGTGATTAACCGGGGGAACGAGCGGCTGCTGCGTTATTTGCAGGATCCGGGGATGATGTCGATTCGTTATACCGATGACTCGTCTGCAAGCCGGTTTGCTGTACAGGCCTACGCCGCGCTGGTGTTGGCTCGTCAGCAAAAAGCCCCGCTTGGCGCACTGCGTGAAATCTGGGAGCGCCGCGCTCAGGCGGCTTCTGGTTTGCCGCTGTTGCAACTGGGGATCGCGCTGAAAAACATGGGCGATGCTAATCGCAGTGAACAGGCGCTTACGTTGGCGCTGAATACACCGCGTCGCGATGCACAACAGTGGATGGCGGATTACGGCAGTCAGCTACGCGACAACGCGCTGATGCTGGCATTGCTGGAAGAGAACAAGCTCAAACCTGAAGAGCAGAATACGTTGCTGAACACATTGTCAGAACAGGCCTTTGGTCAGCGCTGGCTCTCTACTCAGGAAAATAATGCGTTGTTCCTTGCCGCGCGTACGTTACAGGATTTACCTGGCACGTGGCAGGCGCAAACATCACTCTCTGAACAGCCGTTAGCAGGTGATAAATCGCAAACCCGGAATCTGGATGCCGACGAGCTGTCCACGCTGAGCGTCACGAATACCGGTAATCTGCCGCTGTGGCTGCGTCTGGATGTCAGTGGTTATCCGCAAACCGCACCGACGCCTGCCAGCAACGTCCTGCATATTGAACGTCAGATCCTGGGACTCGACGGGAGCAGCAAATCACTGGATTCTCTGCGCAGCGGCGAATTGGTGCTGGTCTGGCTGGACGTTAAAGCCAGCCAGAACGTGCCGGATGCGCTGGTCGTCGACTTACTGCCTGCCGGACTGGAGCTGGAAAACCAGAATCTGGCTAACGGCAGCGCCAGTCTGCAGGATAGCGGTAGCGAAGTGGCGAACCTGCTCAATCAGATGCAGCAGGCGGATATCCAGCATATTGAGTTCCGTGACGATCGCTTTGTCGCTGCGGTGGCGGTCAATGAAGGACAGCCGGTTACGCTGGTCTATCTGGCGAGAGCAGTAACACCGGGAACGTATCAGGTTCCCGTCCCGCAGGTGGAATCAATGTATGTTCCGCAGTGGCGGGCAACCAGTGCGGCAGAGGGGCTTTTGATTGTCAGACCATAAATGATGCGCGGGTTGGGTAAACGCGGCTGCTGGCTCTGGCTGGCAGTCGTTGCGCTAGTGTTTGTGATGGCGATTTGGGCGGCAGACAAAATCTGGCCGCTGCCGCTTCATGAGGTGGATCCCGCGCGTGTCGTGGTGGCGCACGATGGTACGCCTCTCTGGCGCTTTGCCGACGCGGACGGTATCTGGCGTTATCCGGTGACGATTGATGAGGTATCCCCCCGCTACCTTCAGGCCTTAATCAATTACGAAGACCGCTGGTTCTGGAAACACCCCGGGGTCAATCCGTTTTCAGTACTGCGCGCGGCGTGGCAGGACCTCTCATCCGGGCGCGTCGTTTCAGGCGGCAGCACGCTCACCATGCAGGTGGCGCGTTTACTCGATCCCCACCCACGCACCTTTGGCGGTAAGTTTCGCCAGCTCTGGCGCGCGTTGCAACTGGAATGGCATCTGTCCAAGCGCGACATTCTGACGCTGTATCTTAACCGTGCGCCGTTTGGCGGCACGCTGCAAGGCGTGGGCGCAGCGAGCTGGGCCTATCTTGGCAAATCGCCTGCACAACTGAGCTACTCCGATGCAGCATTGCTGGCTGTGCTGCCACAGGCGCCGAGCCGTCTGCGTCCGGACCGTTGGCCGGAGCGCGCTGAAGCGGCGCGTAATAAAGTGCTCGAACGTATGGCAATTCAGGGCATTTGGTCCGCAAAACAGGTGCAGGAGTCACGCGAAGAGCCGGTCTGGCTGGCCCCCAGGCAGATGCCGCAGTTAGCGCCGTTATTTTCGCGCATGATGCTGGGAAAAAGCCGCAGCGATAAAATCGTGACTACCCTTGACGCCGGGTTGCAGCGGCAACTCGAAGAGCTGGCGCAAAACTGGAAAGGGCGATTGCCGGCGCGCAGTTCGCTGGCGATGATTGTGGTCGATCACACCGATATGAGCGTGCGTGGCTGGGTGGGGTCAGTGGATATGAATGATGACTCCCGCTTTGGTCATGTGGATATGGTGAATGCGATCCGCTCGCCGGGATCGGTGCTGAAGCCGTTTATCTATGGTCTGGCGCTGGATGACGGATTAATTCATCCCGCTTCGTTGTTGCAGGATGTACCACGGCGAACTGGTGATTATCGACCGGGGAATTTTGACAGTGGTTTTCACGGACCGGTAAGTATGAGCGAGGCGCTGGTACGTTCGCTGAATTTACCCGCGGTTCAGGTACTGGAAGCCTATGGCCCGAAGCGTTTTGCCGCATCGTTACGTAACGTCGGTTTACCGTTATATCTGCCCGCAGGGGCTGCGCCGAATCTGTCGCTGATTTTGGGCGGGGCGGGGGCAAGGCTTGATGATATGGTGGCGGCGTATAGCGCCTTTGCCCGCCACGGGAAGGCGGGTAAATTGCGTCTGCAGCCAGCAGACCCGCTACTGGAGCGTCCGCTGATGTCGGCAGGCGCGGCGTGGATTATTCGCCGGATTATGGCTGACGAAGCACAACCGCTACCGGATAACGCACTGAGCAGAGTGGTTCCTCTGGCGTGGAAAACGGGTACCAGCTATGGCTATCGCGATGCGTGGGCGATTGGGATTAACGCCCGTTATGTGATTGGCATCTGGACCGGCAGGCCCGACGGTACGCCGGTGGTGGGGCAGTTTGGCTTTGCCAGCGCCGTACCGCTGCTCAATCAGGTCAACAATCTGCTGCTCTCTCGCGGGACGAATCAGCCGGAAGACCCCCGTCCTGAATCCGTTAGCCGCGGCGTGGTATGTTGGCCGGGCGGGCAATCTCTTGCGGCTGGAGACAGTAACTGTCGCCGCCGGCTGGCAACCTGGCTACTGGATGGCAGTCAGCCGCCAACACTGTTATTACCTGAGCAGGAAGGTGTTAACGGCATTCGTTTCCCTGTCTGGCTGGACGGAGAGGGCAAACGCGTGGCGGCGGATTGCCCGCAGGCGCGCGAACAGACGCTTATCGTCTGGCCCTTGCCGCTTGAACCATGGCTGCCGGAATCAGAGCGCCGTGGGGCGAGATTACCGCCTGTTTCTGCCACATGTCCGCCGTTGGGGCAGGATCCCGGGTTACCGTTGCAGTTGACAGGTCTGCGCGATGGCGCGATTGTGAAGCGTTTACCTGGTTCTCCAGAGGCTTCATTGCCGGTGCAAACCAGCGGTGGAACAGGTGATCGCTGGTGGTTTCTTAACGGACAACGTCTGGACGAGCGCGGACGTCACCTGACGCTACGTCTGACGGCCAAAGGGGATTACCAACTGCTGGTGATGGATGACGCCGGACAGGTGGCGACGGTGAGATTTTCGGTGCAGTAGACCAGTTGGTGAGTATTTGTTGCTAAAACTCATCTTATTTTAAAGAAATGTTACCTTCATCAATAGTCAATTGCCGGGATGCTCTTTATAATCCGCGCCAGGTCGTATATCTATATAGACAACAACAGAACATATTACAGAGGTTATCAATGGCTATTGAACGTACTTTTTCCATCATTAAACCAAACGCGGTGGCAAAAAACGTTATTGGGAGCATCTTTGCGCGCTTTGAAGCTGCAGGGTTCAAGATTGTAGGGACTAAAATGCTGCACCTGACCGTTGAGCAGGCGCGTGGCTTTTATGCTGAGCACGACGGCAAGCCGTTCTTTGACGGTCTGGTTGAATTCATGACCTCCGGTCCGATCGTTGTTTCCGTTCTGGAAAGCGAAAACGCCGTACAGCGCCATCGCGATCTGCTGGGCGCTACCAACCCGGCGAACGCGCTGGCCGGTACCCTGCGTGCCGACTACGCTGACAGCTTCACCGAAAACGGGACTCACGGTTCTGATTCCGTTGAGTCTGCCGCTCGCGAAATCGCCTATTTCTTCGGTGAGGGCGAGGTTTGCCCGCGTACGCGCTAATAAGCTCGTTCTGTAGGCCGGATAAGCGTTTGCGCATCCGGCTCTGCTTTGCCTGATGGCGACGCGAGGCGTCTTATCAGGCCTACGTTCTTTCTTTACATATTATTTTCGCTAATGCTTCGTGCAAACGTGGCATCCCTGCGCCAGACTTTGTACAATGCAACGCCCCGGAAGAGCAGACCGCTTGCCGGGGCGTTTCTTTTTAACCCTCCACGGGCCACAACGTGTAACAACGAGGCCGGAAAAAATTATGTCTGAATTAGTTAACACTTCTGAAGTCGTCATTCCTGCGGTTCCAAATAAAAATGGAAAAATTAACCTGCTGGATCTGAACCGTCAGCAAATGCGCGAATTCTTCAAAGAAATGGGCGAAAAGCCGTTTCGTGCCGATCAGGTCATGAAATGGATGTACCACTATTGCAGCGACAACTTTGATGACATGACTGACATCAATAAGGTGCTGCGTAACAAGCTGAAAGAAGTCGCTGAAATTCGCGCCCCGGAAGTGGTGGAAGAGCAGCGTTCCTCTGACGGCACGATCAAATGGGCTATCGCGGTTGGCGATCAGCGCGTTGAAACTGTTTATATCCCGGAAGACGATCGTGCGACCCTGTGTGTTTCTTCACAGGTTGGTTGTGCATTAGAGTGTAAATTCTGCTCTACGGCGCAACAGGGATTTAACCGTAACCTGCGAGTGTCGGAAATCATTGGTCAGGTTTGGCGTGCGGCGAAAATCGTCGGCGCGGTAAAAGCAACAGGTGTTCGTCCTATCACCAACGTGGTGATGATGGGGATGGGCGAGCCGTTGCTCAACCTGACTAACGTGGTGCCGGCGATGGAAATCATGCTGGATGACTTCGGTTTCGGGCTGTCCAAGCGTCGCGTTACGCTTTCCACCTCAGGGGTTGTACCTGCGTTGGATAAGCTGGGCGATATGATTGACGTTGCGCTGGCGATCTCTCTGCATGCGCCGAACGATGAAATTCGTGACGAAATTGTGCCTATCAACAAAAAGTACAATATCGAAACGTTCCTCGGGGCAGTGCGTCGTTATCTGGAGAAATCCAACGCCAACCAGGGTCGTGTGACCATTGAGTATGTCATGTTGGATCACATTAATGACGGTACCGAACACGCGCATCAACTGGCTGAACTGCTGAAAGATACGCCGTGTAAGATCAACCTGATCCCATGGAACCCGTTCCCTGGCGCACCGTATGGTCGTAGCTCTAACAGCCGTATCGATCGTTTCTCCAAAGTGTTGATGAGCTATGGTTTCACCACCATCGTGCGTAAAACACGTGGCGATGATATCGATGCAGCCTGCGGCCAATTGGCAGGCGACGTTATCGACCGTACCAAGCGTACTCTGCGCAAGCGTATGCAGGGTGATGCTATCGACATCAAAACCGTTTGATGCCGAGC
The DNA here is from genome assembly GCF_014596845.2 of Citrobacter sp. C5_2. Classification (NCBI taxonomy): domain Bacteria; kingdom Pseudomonadati; phylum Pseudomonadota; class Gammaproteobacteria; order Enterobacterales; family Enterobacteriaceae; genus Citrobacter; species Citrobacter sp. C5_2. The sequence goes on from NZ_CP115032.1 coordinate 1,397,250, forward strand.
GCACTACGGTATAATTCTTGTACCGTAGTGCAATGTAAGCCAGGGGAGGTTCTTTGGTTGTTGTCGTCAGGTCAATAATAACGGTGCGTTTTTGTCGACTTTAAGGCAGTATGTAACGGCGCAACAAGAGTTTAGCCCTCAGGTTTACGCTTTTTTGTCATTGGTAGTCTGACCGTTTTATACTGTCTGACGAAGGTTAACTGACCAGATGTTTCGCGGTGTGGGTGAGCATTGTGACTCGCCGGCGCCAGAACCCAAATTTACGCAGCTGTAGCGAATGAATACTGAAGCCACGCACGACAAAAATGAAGCACTCTCCACCGGCGTTCGTCTGCGCAATGCCCGTGAACAACTCGGATTCAGCCAACAGGCAGTCGCGGAACGACTGTGCCTGAAGGTCTCCACGGTACGCGATATTGAAGAAGATAAGGCACCAGCCGATCTCGCTTCAACATTCCTGCGTGGGTACATCCGTTCTTATGCGCGTCTGGTGCATATTCCTGAAGAAGAACTGTTGCCGGGGCTGGAAAAACAGGCTCCAGTTCGCCCTGCTAAAGTCGCGCCGATGCAGAGCTTCTCGCTCGGTAAGCGTCGTAAAAAGCGCGATGGCTGGTTAATGACCTTCACCTGGCTGGTGCTGTTTGTTGTTGTCGGACTGACAGGCGCCTGGTGGTGGCAGAACCATAAAGCGCAGCAGGAAGAGATCAGCACCATGGCCGATCAATCTTCTGCTGAGCTGAATGCCGGTAAAGACAGCGCGCAGAATGTACCGTTAGATACCAGCGCCGCAGCAGGTCAGGAGACGACGCCGACTGCAGATGATGGCGCAGTGGCGGACGCCGCGCCATCGACGGATGCTCCGTCAACCCCGGCGCCAGCCGCGGATGCGCAACAGAATGCTGTTGTAGCGCCGTCTCAGGCCAATGTGGATACCGCAACCGCAGCGCCAACAGCGCCAACAAATGCGGCCCCGCTGCCGACTGACCAGGCGGGTGTAAGTACCCCAGCAGCCGATCCTAACGCACTGGTAATGAACTTTACCGCCGATTGCTGGTTGGAAGTAACCGATGCGACCGGTAAAAAATTGTTCAGCGGTATGCAGCGTAAAGACGGTAATCTGAATTTGACCGGTCAGGCGCCGTACAAACTGAAAATTGGCGCTCCGGCGGCAGTGCAGATTCAGTTCCAGGGTAAACCTGTCGATCTGAGTCGTTTTATCAGAACTAACCAGGTTGCACGTCTGACCGTTAATGCCGAACAATCACCGGCTCAGTAACAGACGGCAATGCGGGAGATTTTTTAATGCATAACCAGGCTCCAATTCAACGTAGAAAATCGACACGCATTTACGTTGGGAACGTGCCGATCGGCGATGGCGCGCCCATCGCCGTACAGTCTATGACCAATACGCGCACCACTGACGTGGAAGCGACGGTTAATCAGATCAAAGCGCTGGAACGCGTAGGCGCAGATATTGTTCGTGTCTCTGTACCGACAATGGATGCTGCAGAAGCGTTCAAGCTTATCAAACAGCAGGTTAATGTCCCGCTGGTTGCCGATATTCACTTCGACTACCGTATCGCGCTGAAAGTGGCGGAATACGGCGTTGACTGTCTGCGTATCAACCCAGGCAATATCGGTAATGAAGAACGCATCCGCATGGTAGTAGACTGCGCTCGTGATAAAAATATTCCTATCCGCATCGGCGTAAACGCCGGATCGCTGGAAAAAGATCTGCAGGAAAAATACGGTGAACCGACGCCGCAGGCGCTGCTGGAATCCGCTATGCGTCATGTGGATCACCTCGATCGTTTGAACTTCGATCAATTCAAAGTCAGCGTTAAAGCCTCTGACGTTTTCCTCGCCGTAGAATCCTATCGCCTGCTGGCGAAACAGATCGATCAACCGCTGCATCTGGGGATCACCGAAGCCGGTGGCGCACGTAGCGGGGCGGTGAAATCCGCGATCGGTTTAGGATTGCTGCTATCAGAAGGGATCGGCGATACGCTGCGTGTTTCTCTGGCTGCCGATCCGGTGGAAGAGATCAAAGTGGGCTTCGATATTTTGAAATCGCTGCGCATTCGCGCGCGCGGGATCAATTTCATCGCTTGTCCAACCTGCTCACGTCAGGAATTCGACGTTATCGGTACGGTTAACGCGTTGGAGCAACGCCTGGAAGACATCATTACGCCAATGGATGTTTCGATCATCGGCTGTGTGGTAAATGGTCCTGGCGAAGCGCTGGTTTCTACGTTGGGCGTGACGGGCGGTAACAAGAAAAGCGGCCTGTACGAAGACGGTGTGCGTAAGGACCGACTCGACAACGACGATATGATCACGCAGCTTGAAGCCCGTATTCGCGCTAAAGCGAGTATCCTGGACGAAGCGCGCCGTATCGACGTGCAGCAGCTTGAAAAATAACAACGTGATGGGAAGCGGCGTGCTTCCCGTGTATGATTGAACCCGCATGGCGCCCGCATTGTTCGGGTTAGCGCTGAGGGTTCATTTTTATATTCATAAAGAGAATAAACGTGGCAAAAAACATTCAAGCCATTCGCGGCATGAACGATTATCTGCCTGGCGAAACCGCCATCTGGCAGCGCATTGAAGGCACACTCAAAAACGTGCTCGGTAGCTACGGTTACAGTGAAATCCGCTTGCCGATTGTAGAGCAGACCCCGTTATTCAAACGCGCGATCGGTGAAGTTACCGACGTGGTTGAAAAAGAGATGTATACCTTTGAGGACAGAAATGGCGACAGCCTGACTCTGCGTCCTGAAGGGACTGCGGGCTGCGTACGCGCCGGCATTGAACATGGTCTCCTGTACAATCAGGAACAGCGTCTGTGGTATATCGGGCCGATGTTCCGCCACGAACGTCCGCAGAAAGGACGCTATCGTCAGTTCCATCAGTTGGGTGTCGAAGTGTTTGGCCTGCAGGGCCCGGACATCGATGCTGAACTGATTATGCTGACCGCTCGCTGGTGGCGCGCGCTGGGTATTTCTCAACATGTTAGCCTGGAGGTGAACTCAATTGGTTCGCTTGAAGCCCGCGCTAACTACCGTGATGCGCTGGTCGCCTATCTGGAACAGCATAAAGAGAAACTGGACGAAGACTGCAAGCGTCGCATGTACACCAACCCGCTGCGCGTGCTTGACTCCAAAAACCCAGAAGTGCAGGCGCTGCTCAACGACGCACCTGCGCTGGGTGATTATCTCGATGATGACTCTCGCGAGCATTTCGCGGGTCTGTGCAAACTACTGGAATCCGCAGGGATTGCCTACACCGTTAATCAGCGTCTGGTTCGTGGTCTTGATTACTACAACCGCACCGTATTTGAGTGGGTTACCAGCAGTCTGGGCTCGCAGGGTACAGTGTGTGCCGGTGGTCGTTACGACGGTCTGGTAGAGCAACTGGGCGGTCGCGCAACGCCAGCTGTGGGCTTCGCCATGGGCCTGGAACGCCTTGTTTTGTTAGTTCAGGCAGTGAATCCGGAATTTATTGCCTCCCCTGTTGTCGATATATACCTGGTTGCTTCAGGCACAGACACACAGTCGGCAGCAATGCGGCTTGCGGAACGTCTGCGTGATGAAGTTCCTGGTGTGAAACTGATGACCAACCACGGCGGCGGCAACTTTAAGAAACAGTTTGCCCGTGCCGATAAGTGGGGCGCCCGCGTTGCACTGGTACTGGGTGAGTCCGAAGTGGCTGACGGTACTGTTGTAGTGAAGGATTTGCGCTCTGGTGAGCAAACGGCAGTAGCGCAGGATGGCGTTGCCGCGCATTTGCGCACTCTACTGGGCTAAGGAGAAGGACAGCGTGGAAATTTACGAGAACGAACACGACCAGGTTGATGCGGTAAAACGCTTCTTTGCCGAAAACGGCAAAGCGCTGGCGGTTGGGATAATTTTAGGGGTTGGCGCACTGGTTGGCTGGCGTTACTGGACCAGCCATCAGACGGAGTCCGCACGCTCTGCTTCTCTGGCATACCAAAATACGGTGACCGCAGTTAGCGCGGGTAAAGCGGATAGCATTCCTGCGGCAGAGAAATTTGCAGCAGAGAATAAAAATACCTACGGCGCGTTAGCTTCACTGGAACTTGCGCAGCAGTTTGTTGACCAAAATGAACTTGAGAAAGCCGCAAGCCAGCTGCAACAAGGCCTGGCTGCAACCAGCGATGAGAATCTCAAAGCGGTGATTAACCTGCGTCTGGCTCGTGTTCAGGTTCAACTTAAACAGGCTGATACCGCGCTGAAAACACTCGACACCATTAAAGGTGAAGGGTGGACGGCCATTGTTGCCGATCTGCGCGGTGAAGCGTTGCTGAGCAAGGGCGACAAACAAGGTGCGCGTAGCGCATGGGAAGCGGGTGTGAAAAGCGATGCCTCTCCTGCTCTGAGCGAAATGATGCAGATGAAAATCAATAATTTGTCCATCTGAGAGGGACCCGATGCAATTGCGTAAATTACTTCTGCCAGGGCTGCTTTCCGTTACCCTATTGAGCGGCTGTTCACTGTTTAGTGGCGAAGAAGATGTCGTTAAGATGTCCCCATTACCGGTGGTTGAAAACCAGTTTACTCCGTCTACGGACTGGAGCACTTCCGTGGGCAACGGTATTGGTGATTTCTATTCCAATCTTCATCCTGCGCTGGCGGATAACGTTGTCTATGCAGCCGATCGCGCAGGTGTCGTGAAAGCGTTGAACGCAGACGACGGCAAAGAAGTGTGGTCTGTTAATCTGGGTGAGAAAGACGGTTGGTTCTCCCGTGCATCTGCACAGCTTTCTGGCGGCGTAACCGTGTCCGGTGGTCATGTTTACATTGGCAGTGAAAAAGCGCAGGTTTATGCGTTGAATACCAGCGACGGTACCACCGCATGGCAGACGAAAGTTGCCGGTGAAGCGCTGTCCCGTCCGGTTGTGAGCGATGGCATGGTATTAATCCACACCAGCAACGGTCAATTGCAGGCGTTGAACGAAGCTGACGGCGCCATCAAGTGGACCGTTAACCTCGACATGCCATCCCTGTCTCTGCGTGGCGAATCTGCCCCTGCGACGGCCTTTGGCGCAGCAATTGTTGGTGGTGATAACGGTCGCGTAAGCGCCGTGCTGATGCAGCAGGGCCAGATGATTTGGCAGCAACGTATTTCTCAGGCGACAGGCCCAACGGAAATCGATCGTCTGAGTGACGTTGATACCACGCCGGTTATCGTCAATGGCGTTGTTTACGCGCTGGCTTATAATGGTAACCTGACCGCGCTGGATCTGCGCAGTGGCCAGATTATGTGGAAACGTGAACTGGGCTCGGTGAATGATTTCATCGTCGATGGAAACCGTATCTACCTGGTCGATCAGAACGACCGCATACTGGCGCTGACCACCGACGGCGGCGTGACGCTGTGGACGCAAAGCGATCTGTTGCACCGTCTGCTGACGTCTCCGGCATTGTATAACGGCAATTTGGTTGTGGGCGATAGCGAAGGCTACCTGCACTGGATTAACGTTGAAGATGGTCGCTTTGTTGCCCAGCAGAAAGTCGACAGCTCCGGTTTCCTGACCGAGCCAGTCTCTGCGGATGGTAAACTGATGATCCAGGCGAAAGACGGTACGCTGTACTCCATTACGCGTTAATCGTCCTGGCCGCTCGCTTTGAAAAACGGCTCCTGGTGCAGGGGCCGTTTTACTGTTTTTAACAACGGCGCAAAAATGTGCGCGTTGTCTGATGATTTTTTAAATGAGGCTTTAAACATGGTACCTGTGGTCGCGCTTGTCGGGCGCCCTAACGTTGGCAAATCCACGTTATTTAACCGTCTAACTCGCACCCGAGATGCGCTGGTTGCGGATTTCCCGGGTCTGACTCGTGACCGTAAGTACGGTCGTGCGGAAATTGAAGGCCGCGAGTTTATCTGTATTGATACCGGCGGTATTGATGGTACGGAAGACGGTGTTGAAACCCGCATGGCTGAACAGTCTCTGTTGGCTATCGAAGAAGCGGACGTTGTACTGTTTATGGTGGATGCGCGTGCTGGCCTGATGCCAGCGGATGAAGCCATTGCTAAACATCTGCGTTCACGCCAGAAACCGACGTTCCTGGTGGCCAACAAAACGGACGGACTGGATCCCGATCAGGCGGTTGTTGATTTCTACTCGCTGGGTCTGGGTGAAATTTATCCGATTGCTGCCTCCCATGGTCGCGGCGTTCTCAGTCTGCTGGAGCATGTTCTGCTGCCGTGGATGGATGACGTTGCACCGCAGGAAGAAGTCGATGAAGATGCGGAATATTGGGCGCAACTGGAAGCCAAAGAAAACGGTGAAGAAGAGCCTGAAGACGACTTCAACCCGCAGGATCTGCCGATCAAGCTGGCGATTGTCGGGCGTCCGAACGTAGGTAAGTCCACACTGACTAACCGTATTCTCGGCGAAGACCGCGTGGTGGTTTACGACATGCCAGGGACCACGCGTGACAGCATTTATATTCCGATGCAACGCGACGAACGTGAATATGTGCTGATCGACACCGCTGGCGTGCGTAAGCGCGGGAAAATTACCGAAGCGGTAGAAAAATTCTCAGTCATCAAAACGCTGCAGGCGATTGAAGATGCCAACGTGGTTATGCTGGTGATTGATGCGCGGGAAGGTATTTCCGATCAGGACCTGTCGCTGCTGGGCTTTATCCTCAATAGTGGGCGCTCACTTGTTATTGTCGTCAACAAATGGGACGGCCTGACGCAGGAAGTGAAAGAGCAGGTCAAGGAAACGCTGGACTTCCGTCTGGGCTTTATTGATTTTGCGCGCGTACACTTTATCTCTGCGCTGCACGGTAGCGGTGTCGGTAATCTGTTTGAATCGGTCCGCGAAGCGTACGACAGCTCCACCCGTCGCGTTAGTACCGCGATGCTGACGCGTATCATGACCATGGCGGTAGAAGATCATCAGCCGCCGCTGGTACGTGGTCGTCGCGTGAAACTGAAATATGCCCATGCCGGTGGTTATAACCCGCCGATCGTGGTGATTCATGGCAATCAGGTGAAAGATCTGCCGGATTCATATAAGCGCTATCTGATGAACTACTTCCGCAAAACTCTGGACGTGATGGGGACTCCGATCCGCATTCAGTTCAAAGAAGGGGAAAACCCGTTTGCGAATAAACGTAATACGCTGACGCCGACCCAGATGCGTAAACGTAAGCGTTTGATTAAGCACATTAAAAAAAGCAAATAATCGTTGCTGATGTTGATAAAAACCCGCGCTTGTCGCGGGTTTTTTTTCGGTATTCCATCGCCAGCCTCAGCCCGCGCGATGTCAATCACTATTCGTTTTTTACCAAGTTTAAATCTAAGAAAGTAGACATTTGTCGAGTTTTCATCTTAAAGTCCGGGGGTTGGTACTAGACAAAACTAGCCTTAGGTTATCAAATGGTTAAATAACTTTTCGCCGCATGTAAAAAATCGGTCAGATACGTAACTGGCTGGCGTACATGCGGTGTTTACACGCACGACGACATAACTTTCGGGAGAATTATGCAATCCTCTGTTAATCAAAAAGAAAGCCGAACTTTCTTCGGTCATCCTTATCCGCTCGGCTCGCTGTTCTTCACAGAGATGTGGGAGCGTTTCTCGTTTTATGGCATTCGCCCATTACTGATCCTGTTTATGGCGGCTACCGTCTATGACGGCGGCATGGGGCTGGCGCGTGAAAACGCCTCGGCGATTGTGGGTATTTTTGCCGGTACGATGTATCTCGCTGCGCTGCCTGGTGGTTGGCTGGCGGATAACTGGCTCGGCCAACAGAAAGCCGTATGGTACGGTTCCATCCTGATTGCGCTTGGTCATCTGTCGATTGCGCTTTCGGCCATTATGGGTAATAACCTGTTCTTTATCGGCCTGATGTTTATCGTGCTCGGTTCCGGTCTGTTTAAGACCTGTATTTCGGTCATGGTTGGCACATTGTATAAAAAAGGCGATGCGCGTCGTGATGGCGGTTTCTCGCTGTTTTACATGGGCATCAATATGGGGTCATTCATCGCCCCCTTGATCTCCGGTTGGTTGATTAAAACCCATGGCTGGCATTGGGGCTTTGGTATCGGTGGTATCGGGATGCTGGTGGCGTTAATCATCTTCCGTGTGTTTGCCGTTCCGTCGATGAAACGCTACGACAGCGAAGTGGGACTGGACTCGACCTGGAACAGCCCGGTAGTGAAGCGTAACGGTGTGGGCGCATGGCTACTCGCGCTGGCTGTCGGTGTGGCGATTATCGTTACGCTGATTGCGCAGGGCGTGATTGTGATTAATCCGGTCGCGGTTGCCAGCATACTGGTGTACGTGATTGCCGCCTCTGTTGCGCTCTACTTTATCTACCTGTTCATCTTTGCCGGCCTGAATCGCAAAGAGCGCGCCAGACTGCTGGTTTGCTTTATCCTGCTGGTTTCCGCCGCATTCTTCTGGTCGGCGTTTGAGCAAAAACCCACCTCGTTCAACCTGTTCGCCAACGACTACACTAACCGTATGATCGGTGATTTTGAAATTCCGGCGGTTTGGTTCCAGTCGATAAACGCCCTGTTTATCATCCTGCTGGCGCCGGTATTTAGTTGGGCGTGGCCGAAGCTGGCGAGTATGAACATTCGCCCGAGCAGCATCACTAAGTTTGTTATCGGTATTTTGTGTGCGGCGGCAGGCTTTGGCCTGATGATGCTGGCGGCGCAAAACGTTCTCAGCAACGGCGGGGCGGGCGTTTCTCCATTCTGGCTGGTAGGCAGTATCCTGATGCTGACGCTTGGCGAGCTGTGTCTGAGCCCAATCGGTCTGGCGACCATGACGCTGCTGGCGCCGGAAAGAATGCGTGGGCAAATGATGGGCCTGTGGTTCTGTGCCAGTGCGCTGGGTAACCTGGCCGCAGGTCTGATTGGCGGTCATGTGAAGGCTGACCAACTGGATATGCTGCCGGATCTCTTCGCTCGCTGCTCGATTGCGCTGCTGATCTGCGCCGCGATCCTGATTGTCCTTATTGTTCCCATTCGTCGCATGCTGGAAAATACGCAAACTAAACCGGCTACCAGCGCCTGATAACACCTCAATTATGCCGGGGCAGAAACTATGCCCCGGTCATTCAATTGATGAGGTATGACGTTTTGTTGGACCTGGGAGACATTCAGCGCAGCGTGTTAAACTCAACGCAAGAATCGATCCCTGTACTGGAGTTGCAATGTCTATCATTTGTCCGGATTGCCACGCTGAACTGGAGCCACAAAACGGTGCGGCGCGCTGTGAGAGTTGCCAAAAAGATTTTCAACTGGAAGCACGTTGCCCGGAGTGCTATCAACCACTCGAAGTACTCAAGGCTTGTGGCGCGGTGGATTATTTCTGTCAGCATGGCCATGGGCTGATTTCGAAAAAACGCGTGGAGTATGTGCCGGTTTAAACCGGCTTTTTCTTCCGCGTTTTTTTCGCCGCCGTTACGCCCCTCACTTCGCTTTCCACCCAGCCATCTGCTAGTCGGGTGGTGATGACATCGCCTGCGCTGACCTGTTTGATCTGTTTCAGTACGCCGCCGCCCGTGGTGGTAGAAACGCTGTAGCCGCGCGCCAGCGTCGCCAGCGGACTGACCGCTTCGAGATGGGTAACCGCGTTGCCGAAACGCTCGCGCTGTTCGCTTATACGTGTGCGTACATTCTCCGTCAGACGATATTCCAACTGCTGAATACGGGCTTGCGCGCGATAAATGCGGGGCTGTGGATTTTGTTGATTCAGTCGCTGCAGCACACGTTGCTGGCGCTGATTCGCCTGCTTTATTTGGTTTTCCAGCGCGCTGCTCATGCGCTGACGCAGCCGTTCCAGAGAAGTTTGCTGGCGCGCCAGACGCAACTGCGGGTGCTGCTGCTGGAGGCGGTGGAAAAGCTGCGTGAAACGACGGGTGCGGTTGGCGAGGTAGTAATCCATCGCCATGCCCAGACGCTGCTGGGCAGACTGCACCTGACGCAGTAGCTCTTGCTGGTTACGGCTGACGATTTCCGCCGCCGCCGACGGCGTCGGCGCCCGCAGGTCGCCGACAAAATCGGCGATAGTGACGTCGGTTTCGTGGCCGACGGCGCTAACCACCGGAATGCGGCTGGCAAATATTGCGCGCGCCACGCGTTCGTCGTTAAAACTCCATAAATCTTCCAGCGAGCCGCCGCCGCGCCCGACGATTAACACGTCGCACTCGCCACGCGCGTTTGCCAGTTCAATGGCGCGAACGATTTGCCCCGGCGCGTCGTCGCCCTGTACCGCGGTAGGGTAGATAACCACTGGCAGCGACGGATCGCGGCGTTTAAGAACGTGGAGAATATCGTGCAGCGCCGCGCCGGTTTTCGAGGTAATCACCCCGACACAGTGGGCCGGGGAGGGCAGCGGTTGCTTATATTGCTGATCGAACAACCCTTCCGCCTGCAGTTTGGCTTTCAGCTGTTCATACTTCTGCTGTAATAGCCCTTCGCCCGCGGGCTGCATGCTCTCAACAATTATCTGGTAATCGCCGCGCGGTTCGTACAGCGTGATGTTGGCGCGTACCAGTACCTGCTGACCGTGCTGCGGACGGAACGTCACCCGGCGGTTGCTGTTGCGGAACATCGCGCAGCGCACCTGGGCGTTATCGTCTTTTAAGGTGAAGTACCAGTGGCCGGAAGAGGGCTGGGTGAAATTCGATATTTCGCCGCTGATCCACACTTGTCCCATCTTCTGCTCAAGCAGCAGACGAACCGTCTGATTCAGGCGGCTTACGGTAAAAATTGAGGAGGTCTGAGAGGATAACATGTGAGCGGGATCAAATTCTAAATCAGCAGGTTATTCAGTCGAAAGTAACATGCTCACAGAGGAGCGCAAGGTTTTTTTGCAAAAAAGTGTGGATGCAATCGGTTACGCTCTGTATAATGCCGCGGCAATATTTAATAACCTCCCAGGTGAGATATTGCCCATGCTACGTATCGCAAAAGAAGCCCTGACGTTTGACGACGTCCTCCTCGTTCCCGCTCATTCTACCGTTCTGCCGAACACGGCTGACCTTAGCACTCAGCTGACCAAAACGATTCGCCTGAACATTCCTATGCTCTCCGCAGCAATGGATACCGTGACGGAAGCGCGCCTGGCGATTGCCCTGGCACAGGAAGGCGGCATCGGTTTTATCCACAAGAACATGTCTATCGAGCGCCAGGCGGAAGAAGTCCGCCGCGTGAAAAAACACGAATCTGGCGTGGTAACCGACCCGCAGACAGTGCTGCCAACCACCACCCTGCGTGAAGTGAAAGAACTGACTGAACGTAACGGTTTTGCAGGTTACCCGGTAGTGACTGAAGACAACGAACTGGTTGGCATCATCACCGGTCGTGACGTGCGCTTTGTGACTGACCTGAACCAGCCGGTTAGCGTATACATGACGCCGAAAGAGCGCCTGGTGACCGTTCGTGAAGGTGAAGCGCGTGATGTCGTGCTGGCCAAAATGCACGAGAAGCGCGTTGAGAAAGCGCTGGTTGTTGATGACAGCTTCCACCTGCTCGGCATGATCACCGTTAAAGATTTCCAGAAAGCAGAACGTAAACCGAACTCATGTAAAGACGAGCATGGTCGTCTGCGTGTCGGCGCGGCTGTAGGCGCAGGTGCAGGTAACGAAGAACGTGTTGACGCGCTGGTTGCTGCCGGCGTTGACGTACTGTTGATCGATTCCTCTCACGGTCACTCTGAAGGCGTGCTGCAACGTATCCGTGAAACCCGTGCTAAATATCCTGACCTGCAAATCATCGGCGGTAACGTCGCCACTGGCGCTGGCGCTCGCGCACTCGCCGAAGCTGGTTGCAGCGCGGTGAAAGTCGGTATTGGCCCTGGCTCCATCTGTACTACCCGTATCGTCACTGGCGTGGGCGTTCCGCAGATCACTGCCGTTTCAGACGCGGTTGAAGCGCTGGAAGGTACCGGTATTCCAGTTATCGCCGACGGCGGTATCCGTTTCTCCGGCGACATCGCTAAAGCGATTGCCGCTGGCGCCGCTGCCGTCATGGTTGGCTCTATGCTGGCGGGTACCGAAGAGTCTCCGGGCGAAATCGAACTGTATCAGGGCCGTTCTTACAAATCCTACCGTGGTATGGGCTCCCTGGGCGCGATGTCCAAAGGTTCCTCCGACCGTTACTTCCAGAGCGACAACGCCGCTGACAAACTGGTGCCGGAAGGTATCGAAGGCCGTGTAGCGTATAAAGGCCGCCTGAAAGAGATCATTCACCAGCAGATGGGTGGCTTGCGTTCCTGTATGGGTCTGACCGGTTGTGGTACCATCGACCTGCTGCGTACGAAGGCTGAATTCGTGCGTATCAGCGGTGCGGGTATCCAGGAAAGCCACGTTCACGACGTGACCATTACCAAAGAGTCCCCGAACTACCGCTTGGGCTCCTGATAAGTTTCCGCGCCCGGTTTTAAACCGGGCGTTTTGTTATTGTTTCACTTGCCTCGGAATTATCGTCAAATGACAGACAATATTCATAAGCATCGCATTCTCATCCTCGATTTCGGATCGCAGTACACCCAACTGGTTGCACGTCGCGTACGTGAACTGGGCGTCTACTGTGAACTGTGGGCATGGGATGTTACTGAAGCACAAATCCGTGAGTTCAACCCGAGCGGCATCATCCTCTCCGGTGGCCCGGAAAGCACCACCGAAGCAAACAGCCCGCGTGCGCCTGAGTACGTCTTCAACGCCGGTGTGCCGGTCTTCGGCGTCTGCTACGGTATGCAGACCATGGCAATGCAGCTGGGCGGCCACGTTGAAGGTTCTAACGAGCGTGAATTCGGCTACGCCCAGGTTGAGGTACAGACCGACAGCGCGCTGATTCGCGGTATCGAAGATTCTCTGACCGCCGACGGCAAACCGCTGCTCGACGTATGGATGAGTCACGGCGACAAAGTAACCGCGATCCCGGAAGGTTTCGTCACCGTTGCCAGCACCGAGACCTGCCCGTTCGCCATTATGGCGCACGAAGAAAAACGCTTCTACGGCGTGCAGTTCCACCCGGAAGTAACCCACACCCGTCAGGGTATGCGCATGCTGGAGCGCTTCGTACGCGATATCTGCCAGTGTGAAGCGCTGTGGACTCCGGCGAAAATCATCGACGATGCCGTTGTCCGTATTCGCGAGCAGGTTGGCGACGACAAAGTGATCCTCGGCCTTTCCGGCGGCGTGGATTCTTCCGTAACCGCCATGCTGCTGCACCGCGCAATCGGTAAAAACCTGACCTGCGTGTTCGTGGACAACGGTCTGCTGCGTCTGAACGAAGCCCAGCAGGTAATGGACATGTTCGGCGACCACTTTGGTCTGAACATTGTTCACGTGGAAGGCGAATCGCGCTTCCTGGAAGCGCTGAAAGGCGAGAACGATCCGGAAGCCAAACGTAAGATCATCGGCCGTGTGTTCGTTGAAGTGTTCGACGAAGAAGCGCTGAAGCTGGAAGATGTAAAGTGGCTGGCGCAGGGGACTATCTATCCTGACGTAATCGAATCTGCCGCTTCCGCGACCGGTAAAGCACACGTCATCAAATCTCACCACAACGTGGGCGGTCTGCCGAAAGAGATGAAGATGGGGCTGGTTGAGCCGCTGCGTGAGCTGTTCAAAGACGAAGTGCGCAAAATCGGTCTGGAATTGGGCCTGCCGTACGACATGCTCTACCGTCACCCGTTCCCGGGCCCGGGGCTCGGCGTTCGTGTGCTGGGTGAAGTGAAGAAAGAGTACTGCGACCTGCTGCGTCGTGCGGACGCTATCTTCATTGAAGAGCTGCACAAAGCTGACCTGTACAACAAAGTCAGCCAGGCGTTTACCGTGTTCCTGCCGGTACGTTCCGTTGGCGTGATGGGCGATGGCCGTAAATATGACTGGGTTGTCTCCCTGCGCGCGGTCGAAACTATCGACTTTATGACCGCACACTGGGCGCACCTGCCGTATGACTTCTTAGGCCGCGTCTCTAACCGCATCATCAACGAAGTGAACGGCATTTCTCGCGTGGTGTATGACATCAGCGGTAAGCCGCCAGCCACGATTGAGTGGGAATAAGCCGATAACCTTTCCTGAGTTTTCATGAACAGGTAAAACTGCAATCAACCCTCTGTTTTTACAGGGGGTTTTTATTTATGTGTATTCATGAATTTTCTATGCGGCGCACAGTTCCTGACGGTAAAATTGACGTAATCGTCGAACCAGGTCGAGTCATAAAGAAAGTTATTTAATAATAATGAATATCCATATTGATTACTTCCGGGACTCCATGTCCTGCTTATTACTAAAACTGGATATATTCTTTGCGGAATTTACAGCGTATATTTCAAGTTGATCGCCATTAGAATGAGATTGCCAAATATCAATAATTTGTGGAAATCTCAGCCAGCACGCCTTCACCCGCTTGGTTGGCGAGATGCCGCTGCTTCCAGCCGCGACATCTCGTATTGTATAGCCAATTCTGGACGGTTAGTTAGCGCCGGTGCGCTAACGCAAAAAGCGACCTCTCAGCACCTTATTATCCACAATCTCTAACAATACCTGCGGTGATTGGGCTGCCTGGATGCGTTCGCCGAGTTGGGTAAGTAAAACGTTATCAGTATTAAGCAGGCTATCCGTTTGATTTAACTTGCGTTCTACCTGTAAGGCATTTGCCTGGGTGCTGCTTGCTCGTTCAAATAACGGCTTCATCTTGCTGAGATGATGGGCGACTTTACGTTTTATTTTTTCCCATTGCTGAAATATGCCGTTGCTGGCATTCAGTTCTTTTAAATAGACCTCGCTTGTCAGGACAAATTCTTGGTTGCCGTCATGCTTGATGAACAGGATGAGATTAGCCACCAACAAACATTGCATACCCGTCAGATACTCACGCTGCAACCGTTCAACATTACTGATTTTCAGTTTGAGCGCTTCCCGGAGATCGTCAGATCCAAACCAACTGGTTGGTTCAAATTGTTCAATTTCTCGATATGCCTGAGTGATATCCTTTTCAAGATGCTTAACCTGCGAGCGTACTTCCTGCGCGCTTTTGGCCAGGTTGAGTAGCGACTCTTTGGTGATAATGTCATTACGGCTCAGTAATAAACCGATAATATTGAGATGTTCATGGAAAGCCTGGATCTTCGCGAGGCGCGATTGTTCAAGATGGCTTTTAATCGAATCGATCTTTTGTTCGATGATCCGCAGCCTCTCATTAATATCGGCAAGATGTTTTTGGGCCAGAAGTTGTGACGCGATATTAAAAACCAGGCTGGCATTGACCAGCGACTTCAGATTTTCAGCTTCGTGAAATCGGGCTTGTGCGCCAATTTTGTTGGTGTCTGGATTAAGTACCGCGCCGATTGCTCCGCTGCCATCTTTCGCCTGTACCAGTTGGCTGTATTCGAAAGAACAGGTCATTAATTGTGTCGCGTTACCTGCAACGGCAGTGGCGACGGTGGGTACGCTACTGAGCCAGTGGTTAAAGAGTGAAATGCTGCTGGGATCAAGTTCCGTCTGCGAGTCCTGTTGCGCAATATCTTGCCAGTATCCAGGCTGGCTGTGTAATTTCACCAGGGGATTATTTTGCGCGTCGACGATGTCCAACTCGAAGGCCGCTTCTTGCTCAGCTATCTGATTGTTGTTCGCTAAAGTTGACATAGGGTGAATTCTGCTGGGTTAGTTACGGTATTTTTACTGCGCTATTTTGGGCGAGTAAAGCATGTTGAGCATCGCGATATGGGCAATGAACGGAATTGTCACCCGGTATGCCTCCCCAAGCGTTTGGTTAGCAAGGCCAATCGTACTGACGATAGCAGTGACGGGATGTAAGCGGAGTGCGGCAAATGCCGCTACGCTTGCCGCAGTTGACAGGCCGATAACAACACCTTTATCGTTGATGCGCAGATTATCCTGCATCTTGAAAAAACCGGAGACAACTTTCGTTTCTGTGCAGCGCTCCCAACGTTCATGATCGGCTAATGACTGCCAGTCATCACCAAACAAACTTAGGACGATTTCCCGCTCTTTTGTGGCGTTATTTTTTTTCTTGCTGTCTTTGCCATTGAGCTTTTTATGAACATCGGTTAATAACTCAGAATAAGGCAACGGCTCACTGCGGAAAATATTAACGAGCGAGTGTCCGCCATATTCCTGCAATTCATGTAGCAGATGCCGCAGTCCATGCTCGCTGTAGTCCCGTTCTGCCTTCTCTTCGAGTAGTAAGTCCTTAACGGACGATGATAATGCTACCCGGCCCTTGCCGTTGTCTGTCAGAACGTCGACCAGATAGTCAATGTGATTGAGGGAGGTTTTTTTCAGTAACGACAGGATATGTGGGTCACATTTGACCGGTTGTTCCATTTTTATGGATTCCTTCATCATGAATAACGCATAGAAAACGATAGAGAGTATTGTACAGATATGTTGGGGAGGGGGGGAGGTTGTTTTTTATCGCCTGTAATGTGAGACATGGAAACATGTAACGATGATGATATTTACGGTCTCTTTTTTAGCATTTAATTTTCAAATTTTATTTAAGAGTGGGTTTTTAAGCTATTAATCAACGTTAATGTGGTCCAGCAGAGGGAATAACCCCCTGCCAGCGTATTTTAATCGACAATCGACCTGGTCGGTGCGGCGAAACGGGGGGCGAGAGTAGTTAACAATATTGTCAGAGATGATTTTGCCGTTAGGGATCACCACCTCTTTACTATCAGCGGTGGGTAGGGGGTTGAGAAAAGATGCACTTTTTCAACTGTCCCGGTAACAGTGCCAATCTGCACGATTTCTTCGGCGCGGAAAGGTCGCAGGGAAACCAACAATACACCAGCGACGATGTTGGATAGCATCGCTGTGCCCAGGGAGTCATTCAATACCGCTTCGTATTTTCGGAAATAATGTAAAGCCCTGCATCGTATTACCTTGTTGAATATAAAAGACCAAAATCTTATATAAATATGTGATTACATTTTAAATATTAATGTGTGCGTTATTTATATTAACTAATGCTATCGGCGAGTGACTATTTGAACTGTGTTTACGTTTATTATCTCCAATACACAGAAACATAGTAACTCAGTGCCAATAGTGTGGTGACGAGGAGCGAAAATATTGTGCAATTGTGCGGAAATCAAAAAATGATTTGCTGGGGGAGTATGTGGCATTATAAAAGTAGTGACGGGAGGGAACACAAATCCCTTACCGGATGGTTAACTGTCAGACGATTAGCCATCCGGTAAGGAATCTTGAGGGTCAGGACATCAACGCGGTCTGCGAGCGATTAACGTGGGGCTGTTTGTGCTGGGGAGGTCTGTTGCGGCAGGGTTAGCTGCTGAGATTCTTTTTT
Source organism: Citrobacter sp. C5_2 (assembly GCF_014596845.2). Classification (NCBI taxonomy): domain Bacteria; kingdom Pseudomonadati; phylum Pseudomonadota; class Gammaproteobacteria; order Enterobacterales; family Enterobacteriaceae; genus Citrobacter; species Citrobacter sp. C5_2. Next base: position 1,414,580 of record NZ_CP115032.1, read on the forward strand.
GTCCTGGTGGTGATGCCACGCACCAATGGCGGAGTAGACGAAGCGTCCGAAGAAGAAGAGGAAGCTGATAAGCAGTACGATCCGGATCATGCGACTGTTAAATCGGTGTCGTTTGCGTAGGCTGGTAACCTGGCTCACAAAAGGTTCCTTGTAGTGTACCCGACATGGGCGATACTCACATTAAGGCATACTGTGAGGGAATGGTCAATTCTTCGTTATGTAAAATTGCTTCAGTTGTTTTATCCCCTTATGTTATGGAAATTAATATGATTATTTGCGCGAATAATGTATTAACGATAAAAAATAATGAAAAGAGTAATAATTGATTAATGAGGGGCATTTTTTTTGATATGTATCAAACGTCGGCCTTTGCTGACAACTAGAATTGATGAATCAATATGATGTATTACTTTAACGATTTAAAGTCAGGTGGGATGCCTGTCTGAATACCCCCTACAGGATGTGTGGGATTCTACTGAGCATCTATGAAACTCAATAAAAAATATATTGGTATTAGAGATAGATGGTGGGCGTTACCTCTCATCTTGCCTTCTTTGCTGTTGCCTATATTGAGCACTGCCAACACCTATGCCCATATTAGTACGGGGACCGTAATACTTTTCTATCTGCCATTGGCGCTGATGATTAGTCTGATGCTCTTTTTTGGCTGGGCGGCATTGCCAGGAATTATCATTTCCATAATCTGGTATAAATATCCGCAGGTTGGACTATTTGAAACACTCTCAATAATTTCTCACTTTATAATTACGCTAGTGCTTAGTTGGGGCGGGTATAAGGTATTCGTTCCCCGACGCAACAATGTTTCGCACGGCGATTCTCACCTGATGTTTCAGCGAATGTTCTGGCAGGTGTTCTGCCCGGCAACGCTGTTTCTGATTCTCTTCCAGTTTGCCGCCTTTGTGGGCGTCTATGAGAGCAAATCAGGCATGGTGGGCGTAATGCCCTTTAACACCGGCACGTTAATCAATTATCAGGCTATGCTGGCGGGGAATCTGGTTGGGGTACCACTGTGCTATCTTATTATTCGAACGATTCGCAATCCATTGCACCTGAGAGGCTATTTTTCTCAGTTAAAGCAGCAGTTTGACAGCAAAGTTACCAAAACAGAGCTTGCAGTCTGGTCGATTATATTGGCCGCATTTATGTCAATGTTGTGTATGCCGCTAAATGAACAAAGCTCAATATTTAGCACGAATTATACCTTGTCACTGTTACTGCCCGTTATGCTATGGGGCGCAATGCGTTACGGTTATAGATTTATTTCGGTGATATGGTCAGTCGTACTTATTACTGCAATTCATTATTATCAGCGCTATATGCCCTGGTATTCGGGCTATGATACCCAGCTTGCCATTACCTCATCGAGCTATCTGGTTTTCTCCTTTATAGTGAATTTCATTGCCGTACTGGCAACGCGCCAGCGGTTTGTTACCCGACGGAACCATCGTCTGGCATTCTTCGACCCAATGGTACATATTCCAAACTTGCGTGCGTTGAATCGGGATTTGAAAAAAGCGCCCTGGTCAGTGCTCTGCTTTTTGCGCGTGCCCGGCATGGAACTGCTGGTGAAAAATTACGGCATTATGCTGCGTATCCAGTACAAGCAAAAGCTCGCTCAGTGGATAACACCTCTGTTAGAACCGGATGAGCATGTCTATCAATTATCGGGTAATGATCTCGTTTTGCGTTTTAACACAGAGGCTCATCAGGAGCGCATTGAAGCCCTGGACAGGCATATTAAGCAATTCCGCTTTATCTGGGATGGCATGCCTTTACAGCCGCAGGTTGGCATCAGCTTTTGCTATGTTCGCGCTCCGGTTAACCACATTTATTTATTGCTCGGTGAGTTAAGCACCATTGCCGAAATATCTCTGGCGACCAATTCTCCAGAAAATATGCAGCGACGCGGCGTGATGCACTTGCAACGTGATCTGAAAGATAAGGTTGCGATGATGAACCGTCTGCAGCAGGCGCTGGAGCACAATCGCTTTTTCCTGATGGCGCAGCCGATCGCTGGCGTGCGTGGTGATGTCTATCATGAAATTCTGCTGCGACTTCATGGGGATGATGGTGAAACTATCGCTCCGGATAATTTCTTGCCGGTAGCGCACGAGTTTGGTTTGTCATCCAGCATCGACATGTGGGTGATTGAAAACACGCTGAAATTTATGGCGCGGAATCGGGAACAAATGCCTGCCCGTCGGTTTGCCATTAACTTATCACCTACATCGGTATGCCGTGCCCGGCTTCCGCATGACATCAATCAGTTACTGACGAAATACAAAGTTGAAGCCTGGCAACTCATCTTTGAGGTGACGGAAAGCAATGCCTTAACCAATGCGGAACAGGCACAGGCGACGTTACTACAGCTGCAATCTTTGGGCTGTCAGATTGCGATTGATGATTTTGGCACCGGATATGCCAGCTATGCGCGACTGAAAAATGTGAATGCCGATATCCTGAAAATTGACGGCAGTTTTATTCGTAATATCGTTTCGAACAGCCTCGATTACCAAATCGTGGCCTCCATTTGTCATCTGGCGCGGATGAAAAGAATGCTGGTGGTTGCGGAGTATGTCGAAAGCGAAGAAATACGCAGCGCGGTGATTTCGCTGGGAATTGATTACCTGCAGGGGTATTTGATTGGCAAACCGTTGCCGCTGCGCGAAACGCTGGAAGAGCAGGTGCCAGACGAGCCGGCACCTGTTGAGAGCTTATGCTGCGATATCGGGTGAGCTTTCTTCTTCAATTTTGAGACGCCAGCCGGTTACCGCTTCCCAGTATTGCTGCTCTTTTTCCAGATCGAGCAGTACCAGCGCATTTTGGCTGAACCAGTCATGTGGGAAGCGTAAGGTCCAGTGGTTGTCTTCGGTTAGCAGGGTCAGGGTCGGCGGCGTGGTTGTCGCCTGACGCTGATTATTCAGTAACACCCCCAGACGCAATAGCTGGATTAACGGCAGAAACTGTTTTTTCTTAAACAGCGTAAAGCGGGGTAAATCATCAAGTTTCACCGCCTTACGATGGTAACGAACTAATGTTGCCATCATCAGTTGCTGTTCCTGATTGAATCCCGGTAAGTCGCTATTTTGTAGAATGTAAGCAGAATGGCGATGCAGGCCGCTATGGTTAATATTCAGCCCAACCTCATGCAGCATCGCAGCCCAGCGCAGTAACGCTTCCAGCTGGGGATTGGCCAGTTTTGGCTGCTGAATATGCCACTGGTCATACATCTGCATGGTGGTTTCCAGCACACGCCGGGCTTGCTCACTGTCAATGTTGTACTGATTCGCCAGGCTGCTGGCGGTGCGGCTGCGTACATCCTGATGGCGAAAACGGCCTTCCATTTCATACAGCACGCCTTCACGTAGCGCGCCATCGGACAGCCGAAGCTCGCGAATCGCCAGCGCATCAAAAACGCCGCACAAAATAGCAAGCCCAGGTACAAACACCGCTTTTCGTTCTTCTGACAGTCCCGGCAAACTGAGCGCATCGAATGACGCGTGCTTCAGCACTTCAGCGGTCAGTTTTTCCAGACGTTCGGGGGTGATAAAACCATCTTTCTCCCCCATCTCCAGCAGCACTTCGTGTGCCGCTTTAATGGTACCCGACGCGCCCAGCGCAACGTTCCAGCCCTGAATGCGAAACTGCCAGGTTAGTGTTTCAAGTTTTTGCGCTGCCGCCATGCGGGCGCGCTGGAAGTTTTCCCGACTGATAGCGCCGCCCGGGAAATACATCTGAGCAAAACTAACGCAGCCCATACGGCGGCTTTCGACCAGTTTGGGTTCGAAATCTTCGCCGATCACCAGTTCCGTTGAGCCGCCGCCGATATCGATAACCAGCTTGCGGCCTTTTTCCGGCTGGGTGTGTTCAACGCCCATAAAAATCAGACGTGCTTCTTCATTGCCAGAAATAATCTCAATCGGGTAGGGGATGACTTTTTCTGCGCGCTTGAGAAAATCGGTCGCGTTCAGCGCCTGACGTAGAGTATGGGTTCCCACGATACATACGCTCGACGGGGGAAAACCTTGCAGTCGTTCGGCGAAAAGCGACAAACAGCTTAATCCGCGCTCCATTGCTTCTTCGCTCAGCTTGTTGTCTGCGCCGAGCCCATCCGCCAGATGTACGCGTTGTTTCAGTCGTCCGATGATTTGCATTGCACCATCAACCACGCGGGCAATGACCATATGAAAACTGTTTGAACCCAGGTCGACCGCAGCAAATTCCTGCGGTCGTGGTGACTTGTCATGTATTGGCATATCGTTAGTCAGGTTGCTCGAGTGATTTGATGTAGTCGTAAATCGCCAATTGTGACTGAACCTTACGGCGGTTTCCACGTGGCACGTAGCGATTACTCAGTTCTTTATCGATGAAGCGGGCCTTCACCGTATCGCTAAACAGAATATCAATGATATCCAGCACGCGTTGCTTGAGGCGTGGATCAAGTAGCGGGGTAGCGACTTCGATACGATAGTCGATATTTCTTGTCATCCAGTCAGCCGAGGAGAGATACACCTGCTTATCGCCGCCGTTCTCAAAGATATAAACCCGGTCATGTTCGAGGTAGCGGTCAACAATGCTGATAACGCGAATATTATCGCTGATGCCTTCAAGGTTCGGGATCAGAGAACACATACCGCGAATCAATAAATTGACCGGCACGCCCGAGCCTGAGGCTGCATAGAGACGATCCACCAGACCTTTGTCGACCAGGTTATTCAGTTTTAACGTAATTCCTGAAGGTAACCCTTGCTGTGCGTTAGCGATCTCTTTGTCGATCATGGCGTACAGCAGGCGACGTGAGTTCTGCGGAGAAACCAACAGATAATCAAATGTTACCGGACGATATGGGTTTTCAATGAAGTTGAACACCCGGCGAACTTCATTAGTAATGCGTGAATCGGCGGTAAGCAATGAGTAATCGGTATAGAGGCGCGCCGTTTTTTCGTTGAAGTTACCGGTCCCGATATGCGCATAGCGCACGACTTCATCGCCTTCTTTACGTGAGATAAGAAACAGCTTGGCGTGAATTTTCAGGCCTGGGGCGGAGAAGATGACGTGAACGCCCGCTTCGGTAAGACGTTTGGCCCAGTGAATGTTGGCTTCTTCATCGAAGCGTGCCTGCAGTTCCACGACGACAGTGACTTTCTTACCGTTATGCGCGGCATGGATCATCGCGTCGATGATGCGCGAGTCTTTTGCCACACGGTAGATGTTGATTTTTATCGCCAGTACGCTTGGGTCGAAGGAGGCCTGACGCAGCAGTTCCAGCACATGTTCAAAGGTGTGATACGGATAATAAAGCAGTACATCACGCTCGCGGATTGCATCAAATCCGTTACGGAATTTCTCGTTATCGAACCAGATGTGACGCAGACGGGGCAGTGGTTTATTCACCAGGTTAGCTTTGCCAACATTGGGGAAGTTAATAAAGTCTTTGAAGTTATGGTAACGCCCGCCGGGAACGATGGAGTCGTAGCGAGAAATGGTCAGTTTTTCACGCAGCACCTCGACCAGCGCATTAGGCATATCTCGCTGATAAACAAAGCGCACAGGCTCGGCGGTCAGACGCTGTTTCAGGCTGGATGACATCAGCTCCATCAGGCTGGATTCCATCTCGTGCACTAAATCGTATTCCGCGTCGCGGGTCATTTTCATCGAATAGGCGTTCAGCGCATCGTAATCAAAGAACCCTTTGAAAATATCGTCAAGGCAATAACGTAAAATGTTGTCCAACAGGATCATCGGTTTACGACGACGCGGGGTCTCCGGCGGCAAATTCACAAAACGGGGAACCTTGTCAGAAGGGATTTCCAGTAGCGCGTAGCGGATCGTATCACCACGGATAATCTCCACCGCCAGATAGGTATAGTCATCTTTCAGAAACTGGACTAAATCCGTCTCACGGTTAATCAGAATCGGCGTAATGTGCTGGCGAAGATATTGCTTGAAGTAATGGCGTAACCAGCTCTGCTGATTCACCGACAATTGGCGTTCGTTGATTAAGAAAATCTGGTTACGCGCCATCTCCAGCAGTAATTCGTTATACAGGCCGTCAAATTCCTGATCGGCTTTTAATACGCGGGCCTGGATTTTGCCGAGCAGATGGCGGGAGTGAGAGTTTGAACCCTGTTCTTCGCTAATGATGATTCGGCGCTTCAGTTCGGCAAAACGAACCTTGTAAAACTCGTCGAGGTTATTGGAATAGATGCCTAAAAAACGCATCCGTTCGATCAACGGGTTTGATTTATCAGCAGCTTCCTGGAGTACACGTTCGTTAAACGCTAACCAGCTGAGTTCTTTCTCGATATATAGCTTTTCCTGACCCATTACCACTTTTACTCCGTTTCATTCACGGGACACTACCGATTTATTATGGCGAGCATTGCTCTCAGATGTCCAACTGTGCCAGAAAAATATGACAATAAACTGTCTGATAGCAAAGAGAAAGGGGGGAAGAATAGTAGGCCGGATAAGCGAAGCGCCATCAGGCCTACCGGAAGATGTGATTATTCGTCGGCGGCGTAGCCTTGCGGCGGCAGGCGAACGCCGTCCAGCCATGCTGCGTTATCGCGCATCTTCAGGCGACCATCGATAAACCAGCTTACCACCAGCGGGTAAATCGCATGTTCCTGGGCCTGAACCCGGGCAGTGACCTCATCTTCGCTGTCGCCTTCAAATACCGGAACCTTGGCCTGGAGAATAACCGGTCCACCGTCCAGTTCATCAGTAACAAAATGGACGGAGGTTCCATGCTCTTCATCGCCGTTATCCAGTACCTGACGGTGCGTGTGCAAACCGGGATACTTCGGCAATAAAGACGGGTGGATATTCAGCAACCGTTCAGAATAGTGAGCAACAAACGCCGGGCTGAGGATGCGCATATAACCGGCCAGCACCACGACATCGGGGCCGTAGGCGTCAATCTCTTGTATCAGTTGGCGGTCAAATGCGTCGCGGCTGGCAAACTGAGCGGCCTCCAGCGAATGTGCCGGAATATTCGCTTCTCGTGCACGTTCAAGGCCGAACGCATCGGCCTTGTTACTGAATACTGCCCGTATGGTGCCATTGATTTTTTTCTGTTCGCAGGCGTCGATGATTGCCTGCAAATTGCTTCCGTTACCGGAAATGAGCACCACAATGTTTTTCATTCAATGACCACACGCTGTTCGGAATCAGAGGCTTTGATGATACCGATTTTCCATGCGTTTTCACCTTTCTCATTGAGCAAAGCGAGGGCGTTGTCCACTTCCGAAGCAGGCAGGGCGATGACCATGCCTACGCCGCAGTTGAAGGTACGGTACATCTCGTGCTGGCTGACGTTACCCGCCGTTTGCAGCCAGTTGAAGACGGCTGGCCACTGCCATGAGGATTCGTCGATCACTGCCTGCGTGTTGTCTGGCAGGACGCGCGGAATATTTTCCCAGAAGCCGCCGCCGGTCAGGTGGGCGATGGCATGCACATCAACCTTCTCGATCAGCTCCAGAATGGATTTTACGTAAATACGGGTCGGGGCCAGTAAGTGATCGGCCAGCGACTTGCCTTCAAGCTCGGTGGTTTCAGGGTCACAACCGCTGACTTCAACGATTTTACGTACCAGGGAGTAGCCGTTGGAGTGCGGGCCGCTGGAGCCGAGCGCAATCAGCACGTCGCCGTCAGCCACTTTTGAACCGTCGATAATCTCGGATTTTTCGACGACGCCAACGCAGAAGCCAGCCACGTCGTAATCTTCGCCGTGGTACATGCCCGGCATTTCAGCCGTTTCACCGCCCACCAGCGCACAGCCTGACTGCAGACAGCCTTCGGCAATACCATTAATGACGCTGGCTGCGGTATCCACATCCAGTTTGCCAGTCGCATAGTAGTCGAGGAAAAACAGCGGCTCAGCGCCCTGAACCACGAGGTCGTTGACGCACATCGCGACCAGGTCGATGCCAATGGTGTCGTGGCGTTTCAGGTCCATCGCCAGACGCAGTTTTGTGCCTACGCCATCGGTGCCGGAAACCAGTACCGGTTCATGATATTTTTGCGGCAATGCGCACAGCGCACCGAAGCCACCCAGACCACCCATCACTTCCGGGCGACGCGTTTTCTTTACTACGCCTTTGATTCGATCAACCAGAGCATTACCTGCATCAATATCAACACCGGCATCTTTGTAGCTAAGAGAGGTTTTATCGGTCACTGCCTGCTTCCCCACATGTTTACTTGCAGTAAAAGTTAAATTCGGCGCAATTCTAACAGGGAAAGCAAACGTTTGCGAGCCTGCTCTGCAACAAGTTTTATCTGCTGATTTTTTCAGCATTTTACAGTCATTTATCTATTTGTTTGAATCGCGCCACGAAAATGAAACCGGGTACATTCTTGTTCTTGAAACCAGCCAGCCAAATGCGCAGTATCGTACTGAAACCGGTTTCTGTTTTCTGTTACGGACCTCACCGAGAGTGTTTTGAACAGGGTAATCATGATAGGGGGAAGGTATGTCTGGATTTAAAGCAGATTTCATGTGGGGGGGCGCTGTAGCCGCTCACCAACTGGAAGGTGGCTGGCGGGAAGGTGGAAAGGGAATTAGCGTTGCTGATGTGATGACGGCGGGGGCGCATGGTGTGGCGCGTGAAATTACTGACGGTGTGATCGCCGGTAAAAATTACCCTAACCATGAGGCGATTGATTTTTATCACCGCTATAAAGAGGACATAAAGCTGTTTGCTGAAATGGGCTTTAAATGTTTTCGTACTTCCATTGCGTGGACGCGTATTTTCCCATTAGGCGATGAAGCGCAACCCAATGAAGCCGGCCTGCAGTTTTATGATGATCTGTTCGACGAATGTCTGAAACATGGCATTGAGCCGGTAATTACGCTGTCGCATTTTGAGATGCCTTACCATCTGGTGACGGAATACGGCGGCTGGCGCAATCGTAAACTTATCGATTTCTTTGTCCGTTTTGCCGGGGTGGTTTTCACGCGTTATCAGCACAAAGTGAAGTACTGGATGACGTTTAATGAGATTAACAACCAGGCGAATTATCACGAAGACTTCGCCCCTTTTACTAATTCTGGTCTGAAGTACCAGCCTGGTGAAGATCGCGAGCCGGTCATGTACCAGGCGGCGCACTATGAACTGGTGGCAAGCGCGCTGGCGGTGAAGACCGCGCGTGAAATTAACCCCGCGTTGCAGGTAGGGTGCATGATTGCCATGTGTCCAATCTACCCGCTGACCTGCGCGCCAGACGATATGATGATGGCGATGAACGCCATGCACCGTCGTTACTGGTTTACCGACGTACATGTGCGTGGTAGATACCCGCAACATCTTCTCAACTACTTTGCTCGCCGTGGCTTTGAACTCGATATCACCAAGGAAGACCGTCAGGCGCTGGCCCTGGGCTGCGTTGATTACATCGGTTTTAGCTACTATATGTCTTTCGCGACGCAGGCTACGGCGGATAACCCCCAGTTGGATTACGATGAGTCGAAAAGCCTGGTACCTAACCCGTATGTGCAAAAATCGGACTGGGGCTGGCAGATTGATCCGGTCGGTCTGCGCTATTCGCTGAACTGGTTCTGGGATCATTATCAACTGCCGCTATTTATTGTCGAAAATGGATTTGGCGCCATCGACGTGCGCGAGAGCGATGGTACAGTCAACGACCAGTACCGTATCGACTACCTTGCCGCCCACATACGTGAGATGAAAAAAGCGGTGGTGGAAGATGGCGTGGAGCTGATGGGATATACCCCGTGGGGGTGTATTGATTTAGTCTCGGCCGGGACGGGGGAGATGAAAAAACGCTACGGGTTTATCTACGTCGATAAAAATAATGACGGTGGTGGGACATTAGCACGCTCGCCTAAGAAATCTTTTTCATGGTATCAAAACGTCATCCAGACTAATGCTGAATATCTTTAAAATTCATAGCATTGATAACAAGCTCCGCCATGAGTACGGGGCTTGTTTTATACTCATCATCCAGACGCAAACGACTTTGGTTGATCCATATCAAGCGGATGCAGTGTTGCGCCAGAGACGAAAAGCGGTATAATCCGGCGATTTTTTTTGTGGTTGCCACTCGTCTGAGGAAAGGAGAAGAGTATGAAGATCGTGGAAGTCAAACACCCACTCGTCAAACACAAGCTGGGACTGATGCGTGAAAACGATATCAGCACTAAACGCTTTCGTGAACTCGCCTCGGAAGTTGGCAGCCTGCTGACTTATGAAGCAACCGCTGATCTGGAAACCGAAAAGGTGACCATTGAGGGCTGGAACGGTCCGGTTGAAGTAGACCAAATCAAAGGTAAAAAAATCACCGTTGTGCCAATCCTGCGTGCCGGTCTGGGCATGATGGAAGGCGTACTGGAAAACGTTCCGAGCGCGCGTATCAGCGTTGTCGGTATGTACCGTAACGAAGAAACGCTGGAGCCGGTTCCGTATTTCCAGAAGCTGGTTTCTAACATCGATGAGCGTATGGCGCTGATCGTAGACCCGATGCTGGCGACCGGCGGTTCCGTTATCGCCACCATCGACCTGCTGAAAAATGCAGGCTGCACCAGCATTAAAGTGCTGGTGCTGGTTGCTGCGCCGGAAGGTATCGCGGCGCTGGAAAAAGCGCACCCGGATGTTGAGCTGTACACGGCCTCCATCGATCAGGGACTGAACGAGCACGGATACATTATTCCGGGGCTTGGCGATGCCGGCGATAAGATTTTTGGTACCAAGTAAACGAATAAGTGAAAAGAAGCCGACTTTAAGAGTCGGCTTTTTTTTGAATACAACAACCTAATCGCTAATAACAAACAACACTCAGAGGAAAACACTATGACGCGCCGTGCTATCGGGGTAAGTGAAAGACCGCCGCTTTTACAGACAATCCCGCTTAGTTTGCAGCACCTGTTCGCCATGTTTGGCGCTACGGTACTGGTGCCAGTTCTGTTCCACATCAACCCGGCTACCGTTTTGCTGTTTAACGGCATTGGTACGTTGCTGTATCTCTTTATCTGTAAGGGTAAAATTCCCGCGTATCTCGGTTCCAGCTTTGCGTTTATTTCTCCGGTGCTGCTGCTGCTGCCGTTAGGTTATGAAGTGGCGCTGGGCGGTTTCATTATGTGCGGCGTCCTGTTCTGCCTGGTTTCTTTCATCGTTAAGAAAGCAGGCACCGGCTGGCTGGATGTGATGTTCCCTCCGGCGGCGATGGGCGCAATCGTTGCCGTCATCGGCCTGGAGCTGGCAGGCGTTGCTGCGGGCATGGCGGGATTACTGCCTGCTGAAGGGCAATTACCGGATTCGAAAACCATCATCATCTCGATGGTGACGCTGGCGGTGACGGTATTTGGCTCCGTACTGTTCCGCGGTTTTATGGCGATTATCCCGATTCTGATTGGGGTGCTGGCCGGTTATGCGCTCTCTTTCGTGATGGGCGTTGTGGACACTACGCCGATTGCCCAGGCGCACTGGTTTGCGCTGCCGACTCTCTACACGCCGCGTTTTGAATGGGTTGCTATTCTGACCATCTTGCCTGCTGCGCTGGTGGTTATCGCTGAACACGTCGGACACCTGGTAGTGACGGCAAATATCGTGAAAAAAGATTTGATTCGCGATCCTGGTTTGCATCGTTCTATGTTCGCCAACGGCCTGTCTACGGTCATCTCCGGTTTCTTCGGCTCTACGCCGAACACCACGTATGGCGAAAACATCGGCGTAATGGCGATTACCCGCGTTTACAGTACCTGGGTTATTGGCGGCGCCGCGATTTTTGCCATCCTGCTCTCCTGTGTAGGCAAGCTGGCGGCGGCGATCCAGATCATCCCGCTGCCGGTCATGGGCGGCGTATCGTTGTTACTGTATGGCGTGATTGGTGCTTCCGGTATTCGCGTACTGATCGAATCAAAAGTTGACTACAACAAAGCTCAGAACCTGATCCTGACCTCGGTCATTTTGATCATTGGCGTGAGTGGCGCGAAAGTTCACATTGGCGCCGCAGAGCTGAAAGGCATGGCGCTGGCGACCATCGTCGGTGTCTGCCTGAGCTTGATTTTTAAAGTCATCAGCCTGCTGCGTCCGGAAGAAGTGGTGCTCGACGCAAAAGATGCAGACAGCCCGCAACAGTAAGTCTCTGACCGGGCGGCATCGCTGCCCGGTTCTATCGCGACGCATTTCTGTGTTAAACTCAACGCGATTTTATGAAATCCTGGGTTGAGGTATCTCTGAACACACCGGCACAGCTCTCTTTGCCACTTTATCTTCCTGACGACGAAACGTTTGCAAGTTTCTGGCCGGGGGATAACTCCTCTTTACTGGCTGCACTGCAAAACGTGCTGCGTCAGGAACATAGCGGGTATATTTATCTCTGGTCGCGTGAAGGCGCTGGCCGTAGTCATTTGCTGCATGCAGCCTGTGCGGAACTGTCTGCGCGCGGCGATGCGGTAGGCTACGTGCCGCTCGATAAGCGCACCTGGTTTGTTCCCGAGGTGCTCGACGGTATGGAGCATTTGTCACTGGTATGCATCGATAATATCGAATGTGTGGCCGGTGATTCGCTGTGGGAAATGGCAATCTTTGATCTCTACAACCGTATACTGGAGTCTGGGAAAACGCGTCTGCTGATCACCGGCGATCGCCCGCCAAGGCAGCTCAATCTGGGGTTACCGGATCTCGCCTCGCGACTGGACTGGGGACAGATCTACAAGCTGCAGCCGCTTTCCGATGAAGATAAGCTGCAGGCGCTGCAATTACGCGCCAGGCTTCGTGGGTTTGAACTGCCGGAAGATGTGGGACGTTTCCTGCTTAAACGTCTGGATCGGGAAATGCGTACGCTGTTTATGACGTTGGATCAGCTTGATCACGCATCGATCACCGCCCAGCGTAAGCTGACCATTCCGTTCGTAAAAGAGATTTTGAAACTGTAAACGCCGCAGCCGAAAAGAGTGCGGCGATTTCAGGTTAACCGACGATTTCCAGTACCTGCTCCGGCGGACGTCCGATCCGCGCCTGGCCTTTGGCAACCACAATGGGGCGCTCCATCAGCTTCGGATTTTCAACCATCGCCTGAATCAGCGCATCTTCACTCAAATTCTTGTCCGCCAGGTTAAGCGACTTGTAGAGATCTTCTTTCTGGCGCATCAGTTCGCGCGCGCTGGACATACCCAGCATCTGCAGCAGTTCACGCAAGGTTGCGGCGTCTGCTGGCGTTTCCAGATACAGTACTACTTCCGGCTCCACGCCGTTGGATTTCAGCAATTCCAGCGTTTCTCGGCTCTTGGAGCAGCGTGGGTTATGGTAGATTTTAATCGCGTCTGACATGACTTCTCCTTGCATAACAATACTGCCGGATGGCGACGCTACAGCATCGCCATCCGGTGAGAGTTCGATAATTACATCTTCGTATACGGTTTAAAACGTTCTTGCAACTGGCGCAACTGGTCGATACGGGCATCGTATCTGGCCTGCTGCTGGCTTCCCAGTTTGACCTGCGAACTTGCGCTGCTGAGCATCGAAATCGCCTGGTCAAGACGCCCTGCAAGGGCATACCCTTCCGCACGCGCAGCCAGTTCCTGATCGCGGTTACCGAGAGCAGCCTCCGTTTGCGCTAACAAATCCCAGCCGTTAGGGTCATCCTTATGGTTAAACGTATAACGATTCAGGATATTGGCTGCTTCTTTGGCTTGTCCGCCCTGTAAATACGCATTTGCCAGATTGAGCTGCAGTACCGGGTTGACTCGCAGGTCTCGAGCATTTTTAAGGCGATTAATCGCGTCGCCGGTTTTCTTCTGGCCGAGATCGATATCCGTTGCCAGGTCAAGATACCAGGCATTGTTTGGTTCGGCCGTCAGCAATGGTTGCAGCGCTTTACGCGCCTCGTCGTATTTACTGGCCTCCATTGCCTGCAACGCCCGGCCATACTGCGCTGCACGTTGCTCGCGTACGTTGCCTTTCGACCAGCTACTCAGCAAGTCATCGGTCAACTGGTTGCGACCAGAGTTATACATGCCTAAGGTTCGCGCCTTGGCCAGATAAAAATCTTCTGAAGACTGGACGACGACCGGGCGCATCTGGTTGGCGCGGTTACGCGCATCTGCCAGACGGCTTTCTGGCAGGGGGTGGGTCAGCAAAATTTCCGGTGGACGCGAAGAGTAACGGGCCTGATCGAGCAGTTTTTCCAGGAACGTCGGCATGGCCTGGGGATCGAATCCCGAACGTTGCAGTACCTGAATACCGATGCGGTCCGCTTCCTGTTCGTTTTGCTGCGTAAAGCTGATCATTCCCTGGCGCGTACCCGCCAGCGTACCGGTCAGCGCCGCCATACCCGCCTGGGGACTGGCCATCGCCAATAAAATGGATCCTAACGCACCGACCCACGTTAGCGGGGCGCTGCGTTTCTGATCTTCCATCGCTCGCGCCAGGTGACGCTGCGTGACGTGGGAAATTTCGTGCGCCATAACCGATGCCAGTTGGCTTTCGTTATCGGAATAGCGGAACAGTGCGGAGTGCAAAACAACGTTGCCGCCAAAGAAGGCAAAGGCGTTAATTTCATCGTTGTTGATTAAAAAGAAGGTGAAGGGCGTTTTTACCGAGTCGGCGTGTGCAACTAAACGCATCCCCAGACTATTAATATATTGGGTCAGCAACGGATCGTTAATTAACGGCGCGCTGCCCCGCAGCTGGCGTACATAAAAATCGCCCATCTGCATTTCCTGTCCTATGGAAAGGGTACTCCCTGCCGAGGTTCCCATATCAGGCAGGGTGTCCGCGGGGTCAGCAAATGCGGGCGCAACCTGACCGATGGTCAGTGCGGCAATGAGGGTAGCAACCAGGTTTTTTTTCAACTGCCTGAACATAACCTCTGTCCTGTATTCTTTTTTGAGATAGCCATTTGACCAATGCCGTGAAGTATCGTTCACACTCCGCAAGCTTAGGGAGTGTAACTGTGAAACCTGACGATGAACACCCAGGAAAAATGTCTTTTCACTTTGCGTAATCAGCCATAAAAAGCGAAGTCTTTTTTGTGACATTTCGATACAATTCGGGATCGCAATCCCGCTAATGGATTCATGGAAGGGTTTTATGCTCGAAATGTTGATGCAATGGTATCGCCGCCGCTTTAGCGACCCCGAGGCCATCGCCCTGCTAATTATTCTGGTTGCCGGTTTTGGCATCCTGTTCTTCTTTAGCGGTCTTTTGGCGCCGCTGTTGGTCGCCATTGTGCTGGCGTACCTGCTTGAGTGGCCGACTGTACGGCTGGAACATATCGGCTGTTCACGGCGCTGGGCTACATCAATCGTGCTGGTTGTGTTTGTCGGTATTTTGCTGCTGATGGCGTTTGTGGTGATGCCCGTCGCGTGGCAGCAGGGGATTTACCTGATCCGCGATATGCCCGGTATGCTCAATAAATTATCTGATTTTGCCGCCACGTTGCCACGACGTTATCCGGCGTTGATGGATGCGGGCATTATTGATGCGATGGCGGAGAATATGCGCTCGCGGATGCTCACCATGGGCGATTCGGTGGTGAAATATTCGCTGGCTTCCCTGGTCGGGTTGCTGACGCTGGCGGTCTATCTGGTTCTCGTCCCGTTGATGGTGTTCTTTCTGATCAAAGATAAAGGTCAGATGCTGAACGCCGTGCGTCGGGTACTGCCGCGTAATCGCGGACTGGCGGGACAGGTATGGAAAGAGATGAATCAGCAAATCACCAACTATATCCGCGGAAAGGTGCTGGAAATGGTGGTGGTCGGCGTGGCGACCTGGCTCGGCTTCCTGCTGTTTGGCCTCAACTATTCTCTGCTATTGGCGGTGCTGGTGGGGTTCTCGGTTTTGATCCCGTATATCGGCGCTTTTGTGGTGACGATTCCGGTCGTCGGAGTGGCGTTGTTCCAGTTCGGGCTTGGCACCGAGTTCTGGAGCTGCTTTGCCGTGTACCTGATAATCCAGGCGCTGGACGGTAATCTGCTGGTCCCGGTACTGTTCTCCGAGGCCGTTAACCTGCACCCGCTGGTGATTATTCTGTCGGTCGTTATTTTTGGCGGGCTGTGGGGATTCTGGGGCGTATTCTTTGCGATTCCTCTGGCGACGCTTATCAAAGCCGTCATGCATGCCTGGCCTGATGGTCAGGCCGTTGACGAACCTTAATCTGCAAACTCCGGCGATGCAATGTCGCCGGAGCTGAACTTGTCTGACCTCTATCCACACTTTCTGAATAATCTCCTTTGGTGTCGTTTTTCTCCGCGTTTGTCTTTAACTTGACCCGCGTGATGTCTTTTCGTCACGCAAGGAATAAGACCAACAGGAGAACAACATGGGTCACAACACACACACGCAGCAAAAGGTGGGATGGGGCGGTTATCTCGCTTTTTTTATTACAATTATTCTTTTTTCCGGCATGTTTGCGAAAAGTACCGAATGGTGGCGGGTATTTGACTTCACCGTCCTTAACGGTGCGTTTGGGAAGGTTAATGCGGCAGGCGATACGGCGATCTCTTTTCGCGGCACGGGTGGCATGGGCGCTAAAGATGGCTTTTTATTCGCACTGGAACTGGCGCCTTCCGTCATTCTTTCTCTGGGGATTATCTCCGTCACCGAAGGGTTAGGTGGATTACGCGCCGCACAACAGTTAATGACGCCAGTCCTGCGCCCGTTGCTCGGAATTCCAGGTGTTTGTTCGCTGGCGCTGATCGCGAATTTGCAAAATACCGATGCCGCAGCCGGGATGACGAAAGAAATGGCTGAAGAGCGCATTATCACTGAACAGGAACGTGCCGTTTTTGCCTGCTGGCAAACCAGCGGCAGCGCCTGTATTACCAACTATTTTTCCTCAGGGGCCGCGCTGTTTACGATGGTTACCGTTCCGGTGATTACGCCGCTGGCGGTGATCCTTGTGTTCAAATTTGTGGGGGCTAACCTGCTGCGCTTATGGATTGCGCAGTTGGAAAATCGCCGTACGCAGCAGGAGGACTGAGATGACAACGCAGGTACGTAAAAACGTCATGGATATGTTTATCGATGGCGCACGGCGCGGGTTTACCATAGCAACAACCAGCCTGTTACCGAACGTGGTGATGGCGTTTGTGATTATCCAGGCGCTGAAAGTAACGGGGCTGCTCGAGATTGTCGGGCGGGTATGTGAGCCCGTGATGGCGTTATGGGGGCTGCCGGGCGAATCTGCCACCGTCCTGCTGGCGGCGGTCATGAGTATGGGAGGCGGCGTCGGTGTTTGCGCCAGCCTGGTTGTTGCCGGTACGCTTTCGGGACATGATGCCACGGTATTATTACCCGCTATCTACCTGATGGGTAATCCGGTGCAAAATGTGGGACGTTGTTTGGGGACTGCGGGGGTCCATCCTCGTTACTATCCGCTTATTATTGCGGTGTGCGTCATTAATGCACTGCTCTCTATTTGGGTCATGCAGGTTATTGCCTGACAAGGAAGGTTATGAACTGTTCAATTCTTAATTTGACATTGTTCCAGCAGGGACATGTGTACGCGCCGGAAGATTTAGGGCGACAGGATATACTGGTATCCGGCAGCAAAATTGTTGCCATCGCGCCGTCGATTTCTCCTGAAGACTTTCCCGGCTGCGAGTGCGTCAATCTGGACGGCGCGATTGTGTGCCCGGGGTTTATCGATCAGCACGTCCATTTGATTGGCGGTGGCGGTGAAGCGGGTCCGCACACCCGCACGCCGGAAGTGCGTTTGTCACGGCTGGTTGAAGCTGGCGTCACTTCGGTGGTGGGATTACTGGGTACAGATGGTATTACCCGTCATCCGGAGTCGCTGCTGGCGAAAACCCGCGCGCTGGAGTTTGAAGGTATCAGCGCCTGGATGCTGACCGGTGCGTATTCTCTGCCTTCCCCGACTATCACCGGCAGCATCGATCGCGACGTGGCGCTGATCGATAAAGTGATTGGCGTGAAGTGTGCGATTTCGGACCATCGTTCTTCAGCTCCAGATACCCAGGCACTGGCGAACATGGCGGCGCAGTCGCGCGTCGGTGGATTGTTAGGGCGCAAACCGGGGATCAGCGTTTTCCATATGGGCGACAGCCCGCGCATGCTGGAACCGTTGTATCAGATCCTTGAAAACTGCGACGTGCCGATAACTAAACTGTTGCCGACTCACGTTAACCGTGCGGAACCCTTGTTCCAGGCGGCACTGGAGTATGCCCGCAAAGGCGGTTTTATCGATATTACCAGCAGCATTGATGAGCCTGTTGATCCGGCCACGGCTATTGCCACGGCGCTGCGCCAAAATGTGCCGCTGTCGCGCATTACCCTGAGCTCGGACGGCAACGGCAGCCAACCGGAATTTGATGAGTCAGGTAATCTCACCGGGATTGGCGTCGCGGGGTTTGAATCACTGGCGGAAACGGTGCGCCAGTTGGTGAAGGTTCATGCTATACCGCTGGAACAGGCGCTGTGTCCGCTGACGCGTACGGTGGCAGAGTTTTTAGGGCTGGAGCATAAAGGGCGTCTGGCTGTGGGATGCGATGCGGATATTCTGGTGCTGAACGACGCGCTGGAGGTGAATCACCTGTGGGCGAAGGGAAAAGTGGTAGTCAGACAGAAAAAAGCCTGCGTCAAAGGGACGTTTGAATAACCGAGGTTGATGCCGGATGGCGGCGTAAACGCCTTATCAGGCCTACAAAGTGTGCAAACTGTAGGCCTGATAAGCGAAGCGCCATCAGGCTTTTTTCAGAAAAACGTGAATCAGGCGTTCTCTTTCAGCCAGTTCATTACCACGTCGTGGTGATTGCTGGTTTTGAAGTTATCAAACACATGCTCAATTTTCCCTTCAGCATCAATCAGGAAGCTGATGCGGTGGATGCCATCGTAGGTTTTGCCCATAAACGACTTCTCACCCCAGACGCCGAACTGCTCGCAAACCTGATGATCTTCGTCGGACAAGAGCGTGAAGTTAAGAACTTCTTTCTCCGCGAATCGGGAAAGTTTTTCCGGTTTATCGGTGCTGATTCCCAGCACTTCAACACCTGCTTTTTTTAACTCATCCATGTTATCGCGCAGGCCGCAGGCCTGTACGGTACAGCCGGGTGTCATGGCTTTCGGGTAAAAATAAACCAGAACACGCTGTCCCTGGAAGTCGGTTAAATTTACTTGTTCTCCGTCTTGATCCGGCAAGCTAAATTTCGGTGCGATATCACCGGCTTTCAGTGGGTTCATTACTTAACTCCATCCTGTTCATCATGCTGTGAGTAATTGACGACGTTAATACTGCCTTGCGCATTGAGTTCTGTACAGAGTGCTTTAAACGCATCTTCAATATTTGCCGCGTCATGTGACGCAGGACTATGTGCGGTAATTTGAATAAACAGCTGCGCCGTCTTTCCATTCTCAGCCGGTTGCGTGCGTGAAACCAGTTCCGCAATATTCATTTGGTGGCTATCAAACAGGGCGGTAAAGCGTTCAATCAAATGTGGAGAATCGGGGACATCGACCTGCACCCATACCGTGGCGGGCATTGCTGGGCGGGGACGCGCAGTCGTGCGCTTCATGACAATCAATAAATCCAGCTCAGCGCCTTTCAACGGCAAGGTTGATTCAATCAGGGTGATGGCATTCCAGGTGCCTGACAGCAGCATGATAAATGTGAATTCGTCACCCAGCATCGCCAGTCGGCTGTCTTCGATATTACAGCCGCAACTGCTGACATGACGCGTGATGGTGTTCACAATTCCTGGGCGGTCGGCACCCAGCGCAGTAATGACCAGATAGTGTTGCGATGACGATGTCAAACCTGTTCTTCCTTTGAGCGGTGAGGTAATCATAAGGAAAGCATAAAAAAAACATGCATACAACAATCAGAACGGCTCTGGTCGCTTGCTTTTATTGTCGTACCAAACGTACCATTGAGACACTTGTTTGCACAGAGGATGGCCCATGTTCACGGGAAGTATTGTCGCGCTTGTTACGCCGATGGATGAGAAAGGTAAAGTCTGCCGGTCGAGCCTGAAAAAACTGATTGATTATCATGTCGCCAGCGGCACCTCGGCGATCGTTTCGGTTGGCACCACCGGTGAGTCTGCCACCCTGAGTCATGATGAACATGGCGATGTGGTGATGATGACGCTGGAGCTGGCCGACGGGCGTATTCCGGTAATTGCCGGAACGGGCGCCAATGCGACCGCAGAAGCCATTAGTCTGACGCAGCGTTTCAACGATAGCGGTGTTGTCGGCTGCCTGACGGTGACGCCGTATTACAACCGCCCAACCCAGGAAGGTTTGTTCCAGCATTTCAAAGCCATCGCTGAACATACTGACCTGCCGCAAATTCTGTATAATGTGCCGTCCCGTACTGGCTGCGATATGCTGCCAGAAACCGTTGGCCGTCTGGCGAAAGTAAAAAATATTATCGCTATTAAAGAGGCCACGGGGAACTTAAGTCGCGTTCATCAGATCAAAGAGCTGGTTTCAGACGACTTCATTCTGCTCAGCGGTGATGACGCGACCGGACTGGATTTTATGCAGCTCGGTGGTCATGGCGTGATTTCCGTAACGTCTAACGTTGCGGCGCGTGACATGGCTGAAATGTGCAAACTGGCGGCTGCAGGGCATTTTGCCGAGGCGCGGGTAATTAACCAGCGTCTGATGCCGTTACACAACAAACTTTTTGTCGAACCCAATCCTATCCCAGTGAAATGGGCATGTAAGGAGTTGGGACTTGTGGCGACCGATACGCTGCGTCTGCCGATGACGCCAATCACGGACAATGCTCGTGAAATCGTCAAGGCGGCGCTTAAGCATGCCGGTTTGCTGTAAAGTTTAGGGAGATTTGATGGCTTACTCAGTACAAAAGTCGCGCCTGGCCAAGGTTGCGGGTGTTTCGCTTGTTATGTTGCTCGCGGCCTGTAGTTCTGACTCGCGCTATAAGCGCCAGGTGAGCGGTGATGAATCCTATCTGGAGGCCGCACCGCTTGCTGAGCTTCATGCGCCAGCTGGGATGATTCTGCCGGTTATGTCGGGTGACTATAATATCCCGGTAACCAACGGTAGCGGTGCCGTGGGTAAAGCGCTGGACATTCGCCCACCGGCTCAGCCGTTAGCGTTAGTCACTGGCGCTCGTACCCAGATCGCAGGTGATACGTCGACATTACTGGTGGAAAATGGTCGTGGCAACACGCTGTGGCCACAGGTCGTTAGCGTCATTCAGTCTAAAAACTACACGATCGCGAAACGTGATGATGCCAGCCAGACGTTGACCACCGACTGGGTTGACTGGAACCGTCTGGATGAAGACGAGCAGTACCGTGGACGTTATCAAATCTCGGTGAAACCGCAGGGCTATCAGCAAGCGGTAACGGTGAAACTGACTAACCTCGAGCAGGCGGGTAAACCCGTAGCCGATGCGGCATCAATGCAGCGTTACAGCGCTGAGATGATGAACGTTATCTCTGCTGGTCTGGATAAGAACGCCACCGATGCAGCAAATGCCGCGCAGAACCGCTCTGCAGCCACCATGGACGTTCAGAGCGCCGCTGATGACACCGGTTTACCAATGCTGGTGGTGCGTGGACCGTTCAACGTGGTGTGGCAGCGTCTGCCGGCAGCGCTTGAGAAAGTGGGCATGAAAGTGACCGACAGCACCCGTTCTCAGGGCAGCATCGCCGTGACCTACAAACCGCTGTCTGATAGCAGCTGGCAGGAGCTGGGCGCAAGCGATCCAGGTCTGGTATCCGGCGACTATAAACTGCAGGTCGGTGATTTAGATAACCGCAGTAGTATGCAGTTTATCGATCCGAAGGGGCATACCCTGACGCAAAGCCAGAACGACGCGCTGGTCGCCGTCTTCCAGGCAGCGTTCAGTAAGTAAAAATGAAGGGCTGGATAACTCCAGCCCTTTTTTTCTGATATGATACGCAAACGTGTGCGTCGGCAGAAAAACGCAATATTTATCGTTAATTCACACCCAGGAGTAATAAAGATGCAAAAGCAAGCTGAGTTGTATCGTGGTAAAGCGAAGACCGTATACAGCACGGAAAACCCGGACCTGTTGGTGCTCGAATTCCGCAATGATACGTCAGCAGGGGATGGCGCGCGCATTGAACAGTTTGACCGTAAAGGCATGGTGAATAATAAGTTCAACCATTTCATTATGACTAAACTGCAAGAAGCGGGCATTCCTACCCAGATGGAGCGACTGCTTTCCGATACCGAATGTCTGGTGAAAAAACTGGAGATGGTACCGGTTGAATGTGTGGTGCGTAACCGCGCGGCGGGTTCACTGGTTAAGCGTTTAGGCGTTGAGGAAGGTATTGAACTGAATCCGCCGCTGTTTGATCTGTTCCTGAAAAACGATGCTATGCACGATCCAATGATTAACGATTCCTATTGCGAAACTTTTGGTTGGGTGAGCAAAGAGAATCTGGCGCGTATGAAAGAGCTGACCTACAAAGCGAACGACGTGCTGAAAAAGATGTTCGATGATGCGGGCCTGATTCTGGTCGATTTCAAACTTGAGTTTGGCTTGTATAAAGGTGAAGTGGTGCTGGGTGATGAATTCTCACCGGACGGTAGCCGTCTGTGGGACAAAGAAACGCTGGATAAAATGGACAAAGATCGCTTCCGCCAGAGCCTGGGCGGTCTGATCGAAGCCTATGAAGCCGTCGCGCATCGCCTGGGTGTCAACTTAGACTAATTCCCCTTTGAGCCGGCGATCGCTCACCGGCTCATCAATCTCGCCGATTTTGATTACTGTTTCTTATGGTAATCCTGTTCCGAACCGCCTACGATCATCATCATAATGAATAAAAAGTTGAGGTGATTATGCGCTGGCAAGGGCGTCGTGAAAGTGACAATGTAGAAGACAGACGAAACAGCTCCGGCGGCCCTTCTATGGGCGGGCCTGGTTTTCGTTTGCCCAGTGGTAAAGGCGGCATCATCCTGCTGATAGTGGTGCTGGTCGCAGGTTATTATGGCGTGGATCTCACCGGATTAATGACCGGTCAACCCGTTTCCCAACAGCAATCATCACACTCCATCAGCCCAAATGATGATGAAGTGGCAAAATTTACCTCGGTGATTCTGGCCACCACGGAGGATACCTGGGGACAGCAGTTTGAAAAAATGGGCCGGACCTATCAACAGCCGAAGCTGGTGATGTATCGGGGCGCTACGCGTACCGGATGCGGCGCAGGCCAGTCCGTGATGGGCCCGTTTTACTGCCCGGCGGATGGCACCGTGTACATCGACCTCTCCTTCTACGACGATATGAAAAACAAGCTGGGCGCCGATGGTGATTTTGCTCAGGGCTATGTTATCGCCCATGAAGTGGGCCACCACGTGCAGAAACTGCTGGGTATTGAACCGAAAGTTCGTCAGATGCAACAGAATGCCTCACAGGCTGAAGTGAACCGTCTTTCCGTGCGTATGGAACTGCAGGCGGATTGCTTTGCCGGCGTCTGGGGCCATAGTATGCAGCAGCAGGGCGTGCTGGAGTCCGGCGATCTGGAAGAGGCGCTGAACGCCGCGCAAGCTATCGGTGACGATCGCCTGCAGCAGCAAGGACAAGGCCGCGTTGTACCGGACAGCTTTACCCACGGAACTTCTGAACAGCGCTTTACCTGGTTCAAACGCGGCTTTGACAGCGGCGATCCGGGGCAGTGCAATACTTTTGGAAAAGGCATTTAAAATATAGAGGCAGGGATGTCTGATAACACGGCGCTGAGGGCGTTAACTGAACAGATGACCCGCGAAGGCATCCGCCGTCTGCTGGTTATCAGCGGCGAGGATAGCTGGCGTCAGGCGCAAGCGTTAGCGCTACGCAACGCGTTACCCGGCGACTGGCTATGGGTAGGGGCGCAAGCTCCTGCTGAGCCGAACT
Organism: Citrobacter sp. C5_2; assembly: GCF_014596845.2. Lineage (NCBI taxonomy): Bacteria > Pseudomonadati > Pseudomonadota > Gammaproteobacteria > Enterobacterales > Enterobacteriaceae > Citrobacter > Citrobacter sp. C5_2. Next base: position 1,438,424 of record NZ_CP115032.1, read on the forward strand.
GTACGCCGCAGGCGCTGCAAATATTACTAGGGCGCGAATTCCATCATGCAGTTTTTGACGCCGGGCCGGGATTTGACGCTGCGGCGTTTGCCGCCTTAAGCGGCACGCTGATCGCCGGCAGTTGGCTGGTGTTGCTGACTCCCCCCTGGCATAGCTGGCACACGCATCCTGACGCGGATTCACTGCGCTGGAGTGACTGTGCTGACCCGATTCCAACGCCGCATTTTGTTGAACACGTCAAACGGGTCATTTCCCGTGATGGACAGGCGTTGCACTGGCAGCAGCATCAGCCCGCTACATATCCCCACTTTGCTGCTCGCGCCGACTGGCACGCGGCAACCGGTGAACCTCAGCCTGAACAGGCGCTGATTTTATCGCAGTTACTGACTATGCCTTCTGGCGTGGTTGCCGTGACGGCCGCGCGTGGTCGGGGAAAATCCGCGCTGGCGGGGCAACTGATTGCACGTATCAACGGGACTGCTATTGTTACCGCGCCAGCCAAAGCGGCAACCGATGTGCTGGCGCAATTTGCCGCAGAACGTTACCGTTTTATGGCCCCGGACGCGTTGTTAAGCAGTTCTGCAACCGCAGACTGGCTTATCGTTGATGAAGCCGCCGCAATCCCCGCGCCGCTACTGCATCAGTTAGTCGCGCGTTTTCCCCGCACGCTATTAACCACCACCGTTCAGGGCTATGAGGGAACCGGCAGAGGCTTCTTGTTGAAATTCTGCGCCCGCTTTCCCCATCTTCGACGTTTTGAGTTACAACAGCCCGTACGTTGGGCGCTGGGATGTCCGCTGGAGAAAATCGTCAGCGATGCGCTGCTGTTTGACGACGAAACGTTTACGCATGCCCCGTCGGGCGATCTCCATTTCAGTGCATTTGAACAACAATCCTGGCATGACAACCCGGCGCTGCCGGTAGCGGTATATCAACTGCTTTCCGGGGCGCACTATCGCACTTCGCCACTGGATCTGCGGCGAATGATGGACGCGCCTGGCCAGCATTTTCTCCAGGCATCGTGTGCAGACTCGGTGGCGGGCGCCGTCTGGTTGGTGGATGAAGGGGGACTGTCTGCGGAATTAAGCCAGGCCGTTTGGGCAGGATATCGCCGACCACGAGGAAATCTGGTTGCACAGTCACTGGCGGCGCACGGCGGTGATCCGTTGGCGGCAACGCTCATTGGACGGCGGGTAAGCCGAATTGCGGTTCATCCTGCTCGCCAGCGAGAAGGTATCGGGCAGCAGTTGATAATGCAGGCCCGGCGTTACTCCACGCAGTGTGACTATCTGTCCGTCAGTTTTGGGTATACGGTCGAACTCTGGCGTTTCTGGCAGCGCTGTGGTTTTATTCTGGTGCGAATGGGCAATCACCGCGAAGCCAGCAGCGGGTGCTATACCGCCATGGCGTTACTGCCTATTAGCGAAGCGGGAAAACGCCTCGCCGGGCGCGAACACCTGCGTCTGCGTCGCGATGCGGAGATCCTTACGCAGTGGAACGGTGAGGGCATTCCGCTGGACCCGTTGAAAGAGTCTACGCTTAATGAAGATGACTGGAATGATCTGGCGGGATTTGCCTTCGCCCATCGGCCATTACTGACGTCGCTTGGCTGTCTGACTCGTCTGCTTCAGCACAGCGAGTTACCTCTCCCGGCCTTGCGGGGGCGCTTACAGGCTAAACGCAGCGATGTCGAATTGTGCCAGCAGTTGAAGATCCCCGGGCGTAAAGCACTGCTGGTCGTTCAACGGGCCGAGGCGGCGCAGGCGCTGAAACAGTTGGATGCTGAACGTATACAGCGGCTACAAAATCGCATTATGCAATGGCAAAATTTTCACTAACTTCTTCAATTTACTGACATGGTCATTGCGGTTAAGCGGCGTAGAATGATTCTCATCAGTTAAGGAGATCGCCATGAAACATGACCATTTTGTTGTTCAAAGTCCTGATAAACCCGCTCAACAGCTACTGCTGCTGTTTCATGGTGTCGGCGATAACCCGGTTGCCATGGGCGAAATCGGCTCCTGGTTTGCACCGCTGTTTCCGGATGCGCTTATCGTCAGCATTGGCGGGGCTGAGCCTTATGGTTCTCCTTCCGGACGTCAGTGGTTTTCGGTTCAGGGCGTAACGGAGGAGAACCGGCAGGCGCGTGTTGACGCCATTATGCCGGTCTTTATTGAAACCGTGCGCTACTGGCAAAAACACAGCGGCGTTTCACCTCAGGCTACCGCGCTGATTGGTTTTTCTCAGGGGGCGATTATGTCGCTTGAGAGTATTAAAGCCGAGCCGGGGCTGGCATCGCGGGTCATCGCCTTCAATGGTCGCTACGCCACCTTACCAGAGGTTGCAACCACGGCTACGACGGTACATTTGATTCACGGCGGTGAAGACCGGGTAATTGAGTTATCTCACGCCGTTGCTGCGCAGGAAGTGTTAATTCGCGCTGGTGGAGATGTGACGCTGGATATCGTCGAAAATCTTGGGCACGCCATTGATGAACACAGCATGCAGTTTGCGCTCGATCATCTGCGTTTTACCGTACCGAAACACTACTTTGATGAAGCGCTGAGCGGTGGTAAGCCTCACGATGATGATGTGATTGAGATGATCTGATTGATCACAGTAGGCCGGACAAAACGCGAAGCGTTGCCATCCGGCACTTAATACCCGGTAGCGCTAATGCTTACCGGGCCTACGGGATTTATCGGCCTGGAAATTATTTCTTCGGTTGATCCTTGTTTGGCCAATCGTCGTCGTCGTCCCACTTATCGTTAAAGTCACGATGCGGGGGAAGCTCCGGCTTATTGGCGAGATATTTCTTAGGGTCGACACGCTTGAGATCTTTAATCACGTTCAGCAATACGCCTACCAGAAACACCAACACTAAAATCCACCAGTATTTTGCCAGCCAGTCCATGCTCATTTCCTCTTACAGGAACACTCATCAGGCGACGAGTTGTTCCATGATACGTTGATACATACGGGCCAGCAGTTGCAGGTCGGCGGCATTAACGCATTCATTAATTTTATGAATGGTCGCATTGACCGGCCCAAGCTCTACTACCTGTGCCCCCATGCGGGCAATAAAACGCCCGTCGGATGTCCCGCCTGTAGTCAGTAACTGCGGTTTAATTTCATTATAGTGCTCAATGGCGTTCACTACTGCATCCACCAGTTTACCGCGTGCGGTCAGGAACGGCTGACCGGAGAGCCACCAGTCGACGGTATAACGCAGTTGGTGTTTATCCAGCAGTTCCAGCACCCTGGCTTTAATCATTTCATCGGTTAATTCGGTGCTGAAACGGAAGTTGAACTGAATAAAGAGCTCGCCCGGGATAACATTGTTGCTGCCGGTTCCTGCCTGAATATTGGCAATCTGCATGCTGGTCGCCGGGAAGAACTCGTTACCCTGATCCCACTCGATCGCCACCAGTTCATTGAGCATAGGTGCTGCGCGGTGTACCGGGTTATCAGCCAGATGCGGGTAGGCTACGTGCCCCTGCACGCCGTGAATGGTCAGGTTGCAGGTCAGTGAACCACGACGACCATTTTTCACCACGTCGCCAACGATTTCCGTGCTGGACGGCTCGCCAACCAGACAATAATCGAGGCGTTCGTTCCGCGCCATGAGCGCTTCAACCACCTTCACGGTGCCATTTTTGGCGCTGGCCTCTTCGTCAGAGGTTATCAGGAATGCCAGGCGGCCCTGATGATTAGGATGTTGGGCGACAAAGCGTTCTGCGGCCACGACCATCGCCGCCAGCGAACCTTTCATATCGGCAGCGCCACGCCCAAACAACATGCCATCGCGAATGGTCGGTTCAAACGGCGGATTAATCCAGCGATCGACATCGCCGGCAGGCACTACGTCAGTGTGACCGGCAAATGCCAGGGTCTCACCTTTACCGCGCCATGCCCAAAAATTCTGCGTGTCACCAAAATCCATTCGCTCAACGGTAAAACCTACCGCGCGCAGGCGTTCAATCATTAACGCCTGGCACCCGGCATCATCCGGGCTCAGAGAAGGACGGCGAATAAGCTGCTGAGTCAGCTCAATAACCGGGCACGACATAGATTACACCTCATTAAAAAACTGCGTATAACTGGAATCACTGAAACCAAGCAGCATATGCTTACCCGGCGCGCAGAGCAATGGGCGTTTGATAATTGCAGGCATTTCAATCATCAACGCGGCGGCGGCGTCCGCAGTAGTGATTTGGCTACGCGTGGCTTCATCCAGTTTTCGCCAGGTGGTTCCACGCGTATTGAGCAGCGGCTCCCAACCTAATTCGCTGATAAAGGACTGTAATAGCGTGTTGTCCAGGCCGTCGACGCGATAATCATGGAAGCGGTAGTCGATCCCTCGTTCTTCTAACCAGCGTCTGGCTTTTTTAATCGTATCGCAATTCTTAATGCCGTAGAGAGTAATCATCTGAATCCTTATTGATGGAATTTGAATATTTATGCCTATGTTTTGTGAACATGAATAATACATATTGTCATTCAGGCGTTATAGAGAAATATAACATTGTTGAACAAGGGTGAATAATGATTCCTGAAAGTTCCAAAACTATCGTATAAATGAAAATCAGAATTTGCCTGTTTGCATCAGCCTGTTTTTCCATCAGAATTGTCAAAGTAGTAGATGATGTATGAACATTTCAAAATGTTGCAGTAAGTCACATAAAATTTATGGGTTTAGCGCATAGTGATCACATATACCCCAAACACGGGAGGATGTAATCACAACCATCGGTTAAATGATCTTCTTTTGATGATGATGATTTCGTAGAATGCTCATAATAATAAGAGAGGTTGTTATGATTGAACGTGAACTGGGGAACTGGAAAGACTTTATCGAAGTCATGCTTCGTAAATAATTTTCTGGAAGAAATTCATATCCTGCAAAGGATAAAAAAAGGCGACTCAACGTAAGTCGCCTTTTTTGTGTCCGATTATTCTGGGCGTGGCTTCAATGGGAAGCGTCGACGGACCAGCACAAAGAACAGGGGAACGAAGTAAATTGCCAGGATTGTGGCTGAGATCATCCCGCCCATTACACCGGTCCCCACCGCATGTTGACTGCCGGAACCTGCGCCATTGCTGATGGCCATCGGCAACACCCCAAAGATGAACGCCAGCGACGTCATCAGAATCGGGCGTAATCGCTGGCGACAGGCATGCAGCGTGGCATCAAGCAGATCGTGTCCTTTCTCGTTCATCTCATTGGCGAATTCAACAATCAATATCGCGTTCTTCGCTGAGAGTCCGATAACGGTTAATAACCCGACCTGGAAATACACATCGTTTTCCAGACCGCGCATCCAGGTGGCCAGCAGCGCGCCAATAACCCCCAGCGGCACGACCAGCATGACGGAGAAGGGCACCGACCAGCTCTCGTACAGCGCCGCCAGACACAGGAACACGACCAGCAGAGAGATGGCGTACAGGGCAGGGGCCTGAGAACCCGACAGTCGTTCCTGATAAGACATCGCCGTCCATTCCAGGCCAAATCCGGTCGGCAATTGGCGGACCAGCGACTCCATCACGTCCATCGCCGTACCGGTACTGACGCCGGGCGCGGCTTCACCGACAATCTCGACGGCAGAATAGCCGTTATAACGCTCCAGACGCGGTGAGCCGGTTTCCCAACGCGAGGTGGCAAAGGCCGAGAAAGGCACCATGCCGCCGCTATTATTGCGAACGTACCACAGGTTGATATCGTCCGGGAGCATGCGGTATTTTGCCGCCGCCTGGACGTAGACTTTCTTCACGCGGCCGCGGTCCATAAAGTCGTTAACGTAGCTGGAGCCCCAGGCCGTTTGCAATGTGTCGTTGATGTCGTCAATGGACACGCCCAGCGCCTGGGCTTTGCGCTGATCGATATCAATTTGCAATTGTGGACTGTCGTCGAGTCCGTTATGACGAACGCGGGTGAGGGACGCGTCTTTCCCGGCCAGCTCAATCAGCTTGTCGCGTGCGGCCATTAACGCGTCATGGCCCGCGCCGGCGTGATCCTGCAGTTCCATATCAAAACCAGCCGAACTTCCGAGGCCGCTTATGGCTGGAGGGCTGCTGGCGAAGACGCGAGCCTCTTTAATCTTATTAAACGCTTTGGTTGCGCGTTCGATGATGGCGAAGGAGGTCCCAGTGGTGGTGTCACGCTCATCCCAGTCTTTTAAACGCACGAACATACGCGCCACGTTTTGTCCGTTCCCGCCGGGGCCGGATCCTACCGTGGAAAAGACCGACATGATGTTGTCTTTTTCGTGGGTGAAGTAATACTTCTCTACTTCCTCTACCACTTTCAACGTTTGTTGTTGGGTGGAGCCGCTGGGGAGCTGTATCGAGGTGGTAAACATTCCACGGTCTTCCAGCGGCAGGAAGGAAGTCGGCAGACGCAGGAACAGGAAGACCATACCGCCGAGCAGCAGAACGTAGATCAGGATCCAGCGCAGGCTGCGATGCAGGATCCGGGCAACGCCTTTTTCGTAGCGTTCGGCATTGCGGTTAAACATGCGGTTAAACCAACCGAAGAAACCGGTCTGCCCGTGTTGTTCGCCTTTATGCAGCGGTTTAAGCAGCGTGGCGCACAGCGCAGGGGTGAGGATCATCGCCACCAGAACGGACAGCACCATCGCGGAAACAATGGTAATCGAGAACTGGCGATAAATAGCCCCGGTAGTGCCGCCGAAGAAGGCCATTGGGATAAACACCGCCGACAGTACCATGGCGATACCGACCAGCGCGCCCTGGATTTGTCCCATCGATTTTCGCGTGGCTTCACGCGGTGAGAGGCCCTCCTCACTCATAATACGCTCGACGTTTTCCACTACCACAATGGCGTCATCCACCAGCAGGCCGATCGCCAGCACCATCGCAAACATGGTTAACGTGTTCACGCTATAGCCAAAGGCGTAGAGCACGGAGAAGGTACCCATCAGCACGACGGGAACGGCGATAGTGGGAATCAGCGTGGCGCGGAAATTTTGCAGGAACAGGTACATGACCAAAAATACCAGCGCGATCGCTTCCAGCAGCGTTTTTACCACGTCGATGATTGAGGCTTTTACGAAGGAGGTGGTTTCATACGCCACCTTATATTCCAGCCCGTGCGGAAAATATTGCGACAGCTCGTTCAGGCGGTTAATAACCAGCGTTGCCGTTGCCATTTCATTGGCGCCTGAGGCCAGCTTCACGCCCAGACCGGAGGCGGGATTACCGTTAAAGCGGCTGAGATAATCATACTTTTCAGCCCCCATTTCGACCGTCGCCACGTCGCCCAGTTTAACTTCCGAACCATCCTGGTTAACGCGCAGAGTAATATCGCGGAATTGATCCGGAGTCTGCAGCAGCGACTGGGCATTAATCGTCGCATTCAGCGCCTGTTTGTCCACTGAAGGCGTGCCGCCAAGTTGCCCGACGGCAATCTGCGCATTCTGTGACTCGATAGCGTCGGTCACATCTTTGGCGGTCATCTGGAAGCTGTTAAGTTTGGCCGGGTCGAGCCAGATACGCATGGAGTATTGTGAACCGTAGGCGTCGATATCCCCCACGCCGTTTATACGACTGAGCGGGTCCTGAATATTACTCGCCACGTAATCGGCGATGTCCTGCTTATCCATGGAGCCATCGGTAGAGACGAAGGCGATGGTCAGAATATTGGTATCCCCGGTTTTGCGTACCGTGACCCCTTGATCCTGTACCGCCTGCGGCAGCTTACGCATTGCCGATTGCAGTTGGTTTTGCACCTGCTGTACGGCTTCATCAGGATCGGTCCCGGCGACAAAACTCAGCGTAACCGTCGCCTGGCCTGTCCCGCTGCTCTGTGATGACATATACATCAGATTATCGAGACCGGTCATATTCTGCTCAATGACCTGGGTCACGGTGTTTTCCAGCGTTTGTGCAGATGCACCAGGATAGTTGGCGGTTACCCGCACGTTGGGCGGGGCCAGATCGGGATATTGCTCAACGGGTAGCGAAAAAATAGCCAGGGCTCCTGTCAGACACAACAGGATAGCTAACACCCAGGCAAAAATGGGGCGATCGATGAAAAAATTCGCCATTAAAAGGGGACCTCGTGTTTCTGCGTATCGTTATGGGTATGACTTGCTTCACTTTAGCGGCAAGGTACGGGGCAAACGTGGAGAAAAAAAGAAGATAATGTAAATTATCATGCCCGTTTACAGCATACCTTTTGTGCCAGCGCCGTCAGACCTGGATCCAGACCCGACGGCGCTTTGCGGTTCTTTACGTTAGCTTACTGTCGGATTCAGCTGAACGAAAACTGATGCTTACCAGCGTTCCCCCACCGGAGGGCTGCGAGAAGGTCAACGTGCCGCTCAGTCTTTCCGCTCGTTCACGCATAATATTTAATCCATAGTGCCCGGTAGGCTCATGCGGTTCGCCAATGCCGATGCCGTTATCGCGAATATAAACCGTATGATTGCCATCCGGCGCGGTGACGCAACTGACGGCAATTTCGGTTGCGTTAGCATGCTTAATTGCGTTCAGCACCGCTTCACGAACAATCTGCAGCAGATGCACCTGCATTTGCGCATCCAGCGCCAGCGTAGGCAACCGGCAATCGAGCATCAGTTTAGCTGAGGTCTGATTTTGCAGTGTTTCCAGCATTTCATGTAGGGCGGAGGGTAAATCGGCCTGCTGTAAGGTCAGACGGAAGGTGGTCAGCAGCTCGCGCAGTTGACGATAGGCATCATTCAGCGCCTGAGAGAAATCCGCCATAATACTTTGCGCCGGAGCGTTATCCTCTGGAATCGAACGCTTCAGCAGCGTGAGCTGAATGCGTAGATAAGAGAGCACCTGCGCCAGCGAGTCGTGCAGTTCGCGTGCAATGGTCGCGCGCTCTTCCATTAACAACAGCTGCTGAAAATGTTTTTGCGCCTGGTTGAAGTACAACCCGCGTCCCAGCATAGAAGATACGCTGTTGAGCAGCGGGGTCGAGGCATTGACGTTTGGACTTTGCCAGTGCAGTTCGCCGTAGACGGTTTCCTGCATCGTGACCGGCAGGATTTGCATTGGCAGCTCGGGGCTTTTGCTCCCTTCACTAATCCGCCAGTTATCACCGACGGTAAGCTCCAGGAAATACGCGGCGTCATGTTCGCGAACAATCTGTAAAATATGGCGGAAGCAGTACACATCAATCTGACTGGTATTGAGCGCCTGAGAGCACTGATACAGCACCTCCAGACGGCGATTGGCTTCGTGGAGATCGTGGGTTTTCTCTGCGACCGAGGCTTCCAGTGAACGGTACAGCTTGTGTAATTCACTCGACATCTGGCTAAAGGTCTTGCCCAGCAGCCCCAGTTCGTTGGGTAAACCGGTATCCAGCGGTGGAATATCAAACTGACCGTGCTCAATATGCTGGCTGGCCATTACCAGCTTATTTAGCGGTCGCACCACCTGCTGGCGAATGCGCCGCAGGGTAAAGAAGACGAGCGTGAATATGCCAATCCCGCCTGCCAGCGAAATACCAAAAACCAGCATCACTTTGCGTTCGGCGTAATGTTGCAACGCCAGCACGAAGAGATCGATTTGATCGACATAGTTATTGATATTGGCCTGGTACCATTTTAAATCGCCATCGATCAGGCGGGCGTTCATTTCCAGCCAGTTTGCATGCAGTCGTCCATAGCGACTTTTCACCGCTTGCGGTACATACCACGCATTCAGATTTTGTAATGCCGACGAGTTTAGCGCCTGCTGGAAAAGTTGGCGGTGGGCGTTGAGCTGCGGGCTTTGGCTTTGCAGATCGTAACCCAGACGGTAGCTTTGCATGCGCAATGAGCCAGCAACGTTGATGGCTTCAGCATCCCGCAAGCTGCTGGTCAGCGTGAGCAACGCAATACCCGTTGAGAGAATCGACAACAGCACGATGTAGAAAAAAGCCTTGGCCAGGCTGGCCGAGACCGGACGCTTTACCGTCACTTGTGCATCCTCACACAATACACGTCGCGCCTTGATACAGCCCGAACGATACGGTGTATTTGATAAATGTTAATAAAACGCCATGAAACTGGATGGTAACTGAAACACAATTTCATATGCGATGAAATAAATTGATCTGCCACAGGTTCTGGATAAATAGTTGTGCTTCCTGGGCAAATGAACATTGCCGCTTCCTTCCGTGTCGGTTAATAACAACAATCATATAAAGAATAAGGTTTTTGCAACCAAAAAAGAAGGAAGCCATGAATCGTTTTATTATGGTCAATAGCCAGCAGTGCCTGGGTTGCCATGCCTGTGAGGTCGCTTGCGTCATGGCCCACAATGGCGAGCAGCATGTCCTGAGCCCGCGGCATTTTCAGCCCCGAATTACCGTCATCAAGCATCAGCAACAGCGCAGTGCGGTGACCTGCCACCACTGTGAAGATGCCCCCTGCGCCAGAAGTTGCCCAAACGGGGCAATCAGCCATGATAACGACAGCGTGCAGGTGAACCCGCAAAAGTGTATTGGCTGCAAATCGTGCGTCGTGGCCTGTCCCTTTGGCACGATGCAGATCGTACTCACTCCCGTGGCTAAAGGAAAGGTGAAAGCGACTGCGCATAAATGCGATTTGTGCCAGGGGCGTGAAGAAGGCCCCGCCTGCGTGGAAAACTGTCCGGCACAGGCGTTACAGCTGGTGACGGAAAACGCGCTTACCGGCCTGTCAAAAGCGCGCAGACTGCGTACAGCCAGCCTGGAGAGTCAGCCCTGGCACAGTAGCGCTACCGATTTTGTTCAGGATGCCATCACCAAACGTGAGCAAATGCAGGCGACGCCTGCGCGTGGTGAGCCAGATAAGCTGGCGATTGAAGCCCGAAAAACCAGCTTTGAAGAGATCTATCTGCCGTTTCGCACGGCGCAGGCGGAGCGGGAAGCATCCCGCTGTCTGAAATGCGGCGACCACAGTATTTGCGAATGGACCTGCCCACTGCATAACCATATTCCGCAGTGGATAGAACTGGTCAAAGCCGGGAACATCGACGCGGCGGTTGAGCTTTCTCATCAGACCAACTGCCTGCCGGAAGTGACCGGGCGCGTGTGTCCCCAGGACCGGCTCTGCGAAGGGGCATGCACGGTGCGTAACGAGCATGGCGCGGTGACTATCGGTAATATTGAGCGTTATATTTCTGACCGGGCGCTGAGCAAAGGTTGGCTACCGGACTTAAGCCACGTACAGAAAGTGGATAGGCGCGTCGCGATTATCGGCGCGGGTCCGGCAGGCCTGGCCTGTGCGGATGTGTTAGCGCGAAACGGCGTTAGCGCCACCGTATACGATCGCCATCCTGAAATCGGCGGTTTGCTGACGTTTGGCATACCGGCCTTCAAGCTGGACAAAACGCTGCTGGCGCGTCGCCGTGAAATCTTCAGCGCCATGGGCATTCATTTCGAACTTAACTGTGAAGTGGGTAGGGATGTGGCGCTGGCGACGCTGCTGGAAGAGTACGATGCCGTATTTGTGGGCGTGGGGACCTATCGTTCCATGAAGGCGGACCTGCCGAATGAAGATGCGCCGGGCGTTTATGATGCGCTGCCGTTCCTGATTGCCAACACCAAACAGGTGATGGGGCTGGATGAACTGCCTGAAGAACCGTTTATCGATACCGCCGGGCTGAACGTTGTGGTGCTGGGCGGAGGCGATACGGCGATGGACTGCGTGCGTACCGCGCTGCGTCACGGGGCAAGCCAGGTTACCTGCGCCTATCGTCGTGATGAAGCCAACATGCCGGGTTCGAAAAAAGAGGTGAAAAACGCGCGTGAAGAGGGGGCGAACTTTGAGTTTAACGTCCAGCCGGTTGAGCTGGTGTTGAATGCCGATGGACGAGTCAGCGGCGTGCGTTTCTTACGTACCCAGCTTGGCGAGCCGGACGCGAATGGGCGTCGACGTCCGGTGCCGATCGCCGGGAGTGAGTTTGTTATGCCTGCAGACGCGGTGATCATGGCGTTTGGTTTCCACCCGCACGGTATGCCGTGGCTGGAGGCGCATGGCGTTAAGGTCGATAACTGGGGACGCATTGCCGCCAACGTTGAGAGCGCGTACCGTTATCAAACCAGTAACCCGAAAATCTTTGCCGGCGGAGATGCGGTACGCGGTGCGGACCTGGTGGTCACGGCGATGGCTGAAGGGCGGCATGCTGCCCAAGGGATCGTCGACTGGCTGGGCGTAAAATCAGTCAAATCTCACTAGCCGAAGGTCAAGACAAACCCGGTTTCACGGCGTAGTATTATTTCTCACTTCTCGCCGTGGAGCCGGTATGTCGCAAAAAATTACCCTCATCAAAGATAAAGTCCTTTCTGATAACTACTTCATCCTGCGCAATATTACCTATGATCTGACCCGAAGTAACGGTGAGGTGATTCGTCACAAGCGCGAGGTTTACGATCGCGGCAACGGCGCCACAATTCTGCTGTATAACGCGGAGAAGAAAACCGTGGTTCTCATCCGTCAGTTCCGCGTCGCGACCTGGGTCAACGGTAACGAAGACGGCCAACTGATTGAAACCTGCGCCGGACTACTGGATAACGACGAACCAGAAGCGTGTATTCGTAAAGAGGCGATTGAAGAGACCGGCTATGAAGTGGGGGAAGTGCGTAAACTGTTCGAACTCTACATGTCGCCGGGCGGCGTAACGGAGCTGATCCATTTCTTTATCGCGCAATACAGCGACAGTCAGCGGGCAAATGCAGGCGGCGGTGTTGAAGATGAAGATATTGAGGTTCTGGAGTTGCCGTTCACGCAGGCGCTGGAAATGATTAAAACGGGTGAGATCCGTGACGGCAAAACGGTGCTGTTGTTGAACTACCTGCAGTCGTCGCACCTTATGGATTAACCCTGAGTATTAATATTTATTTACAAATAGACGGCCAATCCGACGATTCTTATTGAGCCACATCAGTCGCGCAAGGAAGATACCGCTTAGGCTGTGTGTTTTAATTCCGGGGTTGTACCGTCCATGCGCTATCGCGTCATTTTCATTTTTCTGCTCGGGCTGATTCCCGTCCGTTTGCTGTGGGCCGCGCCCGCGCAGCAGGCGTTTTCTGACTGGCAGGTGACGTGTAATAACCAGAATTTTTGCGTGGCGCGCAATACCGGAGAACATCACGGCCTGGTCATGACCCTCAGCCGCAGCGCCGGGGCGCACACCGATGCGGTGTTGCGTATTGAACTGGGAGGGCTGGAGCCTTCCCATGCTAAAGAGAGCGAAATTGCGCCGCGCCTGTTGCTGGATGGCGCACCGCTTTCGCTTAGCGGTGAGCACTGGCGTATTACCCCCTGGCAACTGATGACCGATGATCCGGTCACTATTAGCGCATTTTTACAAACCGTACAGGACGCGAAGGCAATAACCCTGCAAAAAGGCGCGCAAAATCTTTCACTGATCGGATTAAAAGCCGCATTACTGTTTATCGACGCCCAGCAAAAACGCGTGGGGAGCGAAACCGCCTGGATCGAAAAAGGTGATGAGCCGCCGCTTAGCGTACCGCCAGCCCCGGCCCTGAAAGGTGTGGCTGTCATTAACCCAACGCCAACGCCCTTAACGCAACAAGAGCGCAGTGAGCTGCTGGATTATGGTAACTGGCGCATCAATGGTATTCGCTGCTCGATCGATCCACTGCGTCGCGAGATGCGCGTCACGGCCCTGACGGATGACAAAGCGTTACTGATGATCGGCTGTGAAGCCGGGGCGTATAACACCATCGATCTGGCGTGGATTGTTTCACGCGCAAAACCGTTAACCTCCAGTGCCGTCCGTTTGAGTCTGCCATTTAAAACGGATGCCGAAAGTCGGGATATGGAACTGACCAACGCCACGTTTGACGAGAAGTCGCGGGAACTGGTCACCCTCGCCAAAGGACGAGGGTTGGCTGATTGCGGTATCCAGACGCGCTGGCGCTACGACGGACAGCGGTTTCGCCTGGCGCGTTATGCCCAGGAACCAAGTTGCGATAACTGGCATGGGCCAGATGCCTGGCCCACATTGTGGATCACGCGTTAAGTACTTTATGCGCTTTGGCGACGATGTTATCTACCGTAAAGCTGAAGAACGGGAACAATTTATCGGCCGGAGCCGATTCTCCATAACCGGTCATGCCGACAATTGCCCCCTTTAGACCGACATATTTGTACCAGTAATCGGCAATGCCTGCTTCCACCGCCACCCGGGCGCTGACGTTTGCTGGTAAGACAGATTCCCGGTACGCCTCATCCTGAGCGTCAAAAATATCGGTCGAGGGCAGAGAAACCACACGCACGTTACGACCCTCACCGGTCAGTTTTTCCGCCGCCAGCAGCGTGATTTCCATTTCTGAACCGGTAGCAATCAAAATAACATCCGGTTTACCGCCGCTGTCCTTCAGCACATATCCCCCGCGGGCAATCTGCTGCACCTGTTCAGGTGTACGCTCAACCTGCGCCAGATTTTGTCTGGAGAGGATTAGCGCCGTTGGCCCGTCATGGCGTTCGACCGCCAGCTTCCAGCCTACTGCCGCCTCAACCTGATCGCACGGTCGCCAGGTGCTGAAATTAGGCGTCAGACGCAGGCTGGCGAGCTGTTCGACGGCCTGGTGCGTAGGACCATCCTCCCCCAGACCAATCGAGTCGTGGGTATAAACCATGATTTGTCTGGCCTTCATCAACGCCGCCATGCGCGCGGCATTACGGGCATATTCGACAAACATCAGGAACGTGGCGGTGTACGGCACAAAGCCACCGTGATGGGCGATACCGTTGGCAATCGCGGTCATGCCAAACTCCCGCACGCCATAGTGGATGTAATTTCCGGCGGGATCCTCTTTAAGCGACGTAGATCCTTTCCAAATGGTCAGGTTGCTCGGCGCCAGATCCGCTGAGCCGCCAAGCAGTTCAGGCAGTATCGGCCCGTAGGCGTTCAGGGTATTTTGCGAGGCCTTACGGGTGGCGATTTTGGCCGGATTAGCCTGTAAGTCGGTAATGTACTTCTGGGTCGTTTCTTCCCACTGTTCCGGTAGCCCGCCGCTCATTCGACGGGTAAATTCAGCCGCCAGCTGCGGGTGTGCTTGTTGATACGCCGCGAATTTCTCGTTCCAGGCCTGTTGCGCTTTCTCACCTTTTTCCCGTGCATCCCACGCCCGGTAAATCTCTTTGGGGATCTCAAAAGCAGGATGGTGCCACCCCAGCTTCTGTCGGGTTAGCGCCACTTCTTCTTCACCCAGCGCGGCGCCGTGCGCTTCTTCTTTCCCGGCTTTATTCGGTGAGCCAAAACCAATCACCGTGCGGCAGATAATCAGCGATGGCTTATCGGTAACAGCCTGCGCTTCCTGAATCGCTTTTTTCACCGCCTCAGGATCATGACCGTCAATCTCATGCACCACATGCCAGTGATAGGCCTCAAAGCGTTTCGCGGTATCGTCGGTAAACCAGCCGTCGGTTTCGCCATCGATCGAGATGCCGTTGTGATCGTAGAAGCCGATCAGTTTGCCCAATCCCAGGGTTCCCGCCAGGGAACAAACCTCGTGGGAAATCCCTTCCATCAGGCAGCCGTCGCCCATAAACACCCAGGTATAGTGGTTAACAATCTCATGATTCGGCTGGTTAAATTGCGCCGCCAGCGTGCGTTCGGCAATCGCCAGGCCAACCGCGTTGGCTAAACCCTGACCCAGCGGGCCGGTGGTGGTTTCCACGCCCGGCGTGTAGCCGATTTCCGGGTGCCCTGGCGTCTTCGAATGCAGTTGGCGGAAGTTCTTCAACTCCTCTAACGGCAAATCGTAGCCGGAAAGATGCAGCAGACTGTAAAGCAGCATTGAAGCGTGACCATTGGACAGAATAAACCGGTCACGATCGTACCAGGTGGGATCGGTCGGGTTATGGCGGAGGAAATCATTCCACAGTACTTCGGCGATATCGGCCATTCCCATTGGTGCGCCGGGGTGGCCTGAGTTAGCTTTTTGTACGGCATCCATACTTAGCGCACGAATGGCATTGGCAAGCTCTTTACGGGTCATAGGAAATACTCCTTGAAAAGTAAAGCGTTAGATGCGTGTGTTAATTCACACTTTTGGGAAAATTGCGGGCTGCACACGCAAAAAGCATAGCAGACAAGCATGGCATTGCTGGATTAAGCAGGTAACATGGCTGTTATAAGTTGATAACAAATTCTTTCTTTGAATGGCGAGAGTTTGGGGACCTTCAAAGTTTGGGCCGCTGACTGAGGTGATAATGTGCGGCTCGTAGCATGGTTACCCGCGCCACTTTTTTGATCGACACGTGAAAGGAACAACAAGATGGATGACCAGTTAAAACAAAGTGCCCTCGATTTCCACGAATTTCCAGTACCAGGTAAAATTCAGGTTTCTCCGACCAAGCCTCTTGCAACACAGCGCGATCTTGCTCTGGCCTACTCGCCAGGCGTTGCAGCGCCGTGTCTGGAAATTGAAAAGGACCCGCTGGCGGCCTACAAATATACCGCGCGCGGCAACCTGGTTGCGGTTATCTCCAACGGTACAGCGGTGCTGGGCCTTGGCAATATCGGCGCACTGGCTGGCAAACCGGTGATGGAAGGAAAAGGCGTTCTGTTTAAGAAATTCGCCGGGATTGACGTGTTCGACATCGAAGTGGATGAGCTTGATCCGGATAAATTTATCAATGTCGTGGCGGCCCTGGAGCCAACGTTTGGCGGCATCAACCTCGAAGACATCAAAGCGCCGGAATGCTTCTACATTGAGCAAAAACTGCGCGAGCGTATGAATATACCGGTATTCCATGATGATCAGCACGGCACGGCGATCATCAGCACCGCCGCAATTCTTAACGGTCTGCGGGTGGTAGAGAAAAATATCTCTGACGTACGCATGGTGGTGTCTGGCGCAGGTGCGGCGGCGATTGCCTGTATGAACCTGCTGGTGGCGCTGGGGATGCAGAAACACAATATTGTGGTCTGCGACTCCAAAGGCGTGATTTACAAAGACCGCGAACCGAACATGGCGGAAACCAAAGCGGCTTACGCGGTAGTGGATGACGGTAAACGTACGCTGGATGACGTGATTGACGGTGCAGACATTTTCCTCGGCTGCTCCGGTCCCAAAGTGCTGACCCAGGAAATGGTCAAGAAGATGGCGCGTGCGCCGATGATCCTGGCACTTGCCAACCCGGAACCGGAAATCCTGCCGCCGCTGGCAAAAGAGGTGCGCTCGGACGCTATCATTTGTACCGGTCGTTCCGACTACCCGAACCAGGTTAACAACGTTCTCTGCTTCCCGTTCATCTTCCGTGGCGCGCTGGACGTCGGCGCTACCGCCATCAACGAAGAGATGAAACTGGCCGCGGTACACGCCATTGCTGAGCTGGCGCACGCCGAGCAGAGCGAAGTGGTGGCCTCCGCCTATGGCGACCAGGACCTGAGCTTTGGCCCGGAATACATCATCCCTAAACCGTTCGACCCGCGTCTGATTGTTAAAATCGCCCCGGCGGTAGCAAAAGCGGCGATGGACTCCGGTGTGGCAACGCGTCCGATTGCTGACTTTGACGCTTATATCGATAAGCTGACCGAATTTGTCTACAAAACCAACCTGTTCATGAAGCCGATTTTCTCCCAGGCACGTAAAGCGCCGAAGCGTGTGGTGCTGACGGAAGGGGAAGAGGCGCGTGTGCTGCATGCGACTCAGGAGCTGATCACCTTAGGTCTGGCGAAGCCGATCCTGATTGGTCGTCCGAGTGTGATCGAAATGCGTATCCAGAAACTGGGACTGCAGATCAAAGCCGGCGTCGATTTTGAAATCGTTAACAATGAGTCCGATCCGCGCTTTAAAGAGTACTGGAACGAGTACTACCAGATCATGAAGCGCCGTGGTATTACCCAGGAGCAGGCGCAGCGTGCGGTGATTGCCAACACTACGGTTATCGGCGCGATCATGGTGCAGCGCGGTGAAGCCGATGCGATGATCTGCGGTACGATTGGTGACTATCATGAGCACTTCAGCGTGGTGAAAGAGGTGTTTGGTCACCGTGATGGCGTGCATACAGCCGGGGCGATGAACGCACTGCTGCTGCCAAGCGGTAACACCTTTATCGCCGACACCTACGTCAACGATGACCCAACGCCGGAGCAACTGGCTGAAATCGCCGTGATGGCGGCAGAAACCGTGCGTCGCTTTGGTATCGAACCGAAGGTGGCATTACTGTCACATTCCAACTTTGGCTCATCAAATTGTCCGTCTGCCAGCAAAATGCGTGAAGCACTGGCGCTGATTAAGGCGCGTGCGCCAGAATTGATGATTGACGGTGAAATGCACGGTGATGCCGCGCTGGTGGAAAGTATCCGTAACGACCGTATGCCGGATAGCCCACTGAAAGGCTCAGCCAATATTCTGGTGATGCCGAATATGGAGGCTGCTCGTATTAGTTACAACTTACTACGTGTTTCCAGCTCCGAAGGCGTAACGGTCGGCCCAGTGTTGATGGGGGTAGCGAAACCGGTGCACGTATTAACGCAGATCGCCTCTGTTCGTCGTATCGTTAATATGGTGGCGCTGGCCGTTGTAGAAGCTCAAACACAGCCGCTGTAATTTCACTTTAATTATTTCTGGCGCGGGTATCTCCCGCGCCTTTTTATTTTCCTTTTCTTAGTGATCCACTTCACCTTTTAAACCTGGTTGCCGAATTTTGTTATTTACTCTGACAAAAAATTGCCACGATGAGGGCAGTTTCAGCGGAGGCGGTGAGCAATGGAAAAAGAACGCATCATTCAGGAATTTGTGCCGGGGAAACAGGTCACGCTGGCGCATCTCATTGCGCACCCTGGCGAAGAACTGGCGAAAAAGATCGGCGTTCCCGAGGCGGGCGCCATCGGCATTATGACGCTGACGCCAGGCGAAACCGCGATGATTGCCGGTGACTTAGCCATGAAGGCGGCGGATGTACATATCGGCTTTCTCGATAGATTCAGCGGGGCACTGGTGATTTATGGCTCGGTAGGCGCGGTAGAAGAAGCGCTATTACAGACGGTGAGCGGTCTGGGTCGGTTATTAAATTTCACGTTGTGCAACCTGACAAAAAGTTAATCAGAGGCGGCGATGAAACGTATTGCGTTTGTCGGTACGGTGGGCGCGGGGAAAACAACGCTCTTTAATGCGCTACAGGGGAATTATTCCCTCGCCAGAAAAACACAGGCCGTTGAGTTTAATGAAAATGGCGATATCGATACGCCGGGAGAATATTTTAGCCATCCGCGCTGGTACCACGCCTTAATTACCACGCTGCAGGATGTCGATACGTTGATTTATATACACGCGGCAAATGATAAAGAAAGTCGCTTACCTGCCGGGCTGTTGGATATCGGCGCCAGTAAACGACAAATCGCCGTTATCAGTAAAACGGACATGCCGGATGCCGACGTCGCCGCAACGCGACAACTACTTCGCGGGATGGGGTTTCAGGAGCCGATTTTCGAGCTCAATAGCCATGACCCGCGCAGCGTGCAGCACCTGGTGGATTATCTGACTGAGCTCAGCCAAAAGGAGGAAAGGGCAGGTGAAAAAACTCATCACAGCTAACGATATTCGTGCGGCCCACGCACGCGGCGAACAGGAAATGTCGGTTGTTCTGCGCGCCAGCATCATCACCCCAGAGGCACGCGAAGTGGCGGAGCTGCTGGGCGTCACTATCCGTGAATGCGACGAATCCGCGCCAACTGCCGCCGCTGCAGCACCGGCTGCGGGGGATGATGGCAAAACGGAGAGCCAGCGCATTCGTGAAACCATCATTGCGCAATTGCCCGAAGGGCAATTTACCGAAAGCCTGGTCGCGCAGCTGATGGACAAAGTCATGAAGGAGAAACAGTCGCTGGAGCAGGGCGGAATGCAGCCGAGCTTTAAATCGGTCACCGGCAAAGGCGGCGTCAAAGTCATCGACGGTAGCAGCGTGAAGTTTGGGCGTTTTGACGGCGCGCAACCGCACTGCGTTGGCTTAACCGACCTGGTGACCGACCAGGACGGTAGCAGCATGGCCGCCGGGTTCATGCAGTGGGATAACGCCTTTTTCCCATGGACGCTGAACTACGACGAAATCGACATGATTCTGGAAGGCGAGCTGCACGTTCGTCACGAAGGCGAAACCATGATTGCTAAAGCCGGGGACGTCATGTTTATCCCGAAAGGCTCCAGCATTGAATTTGGTACGCCATCGACGGTGAAGTTTCTGTATGTGGCCTGGCCTGCGAACTGGCAGTCCTGCTAAGGCGGATGTATGAAGGATTTCATTACCGAAGCATGGCTCAGAGCGAATCATACGCTCAGCGAAGGGGCTGAAATTCATCTCCCCGCTGACGCTCGCCTGACGCCGTCTGCCCGGGAATTACTGGAAAGCCGACATCTGCGCATTAAGTTTATCGACGAGCAGGGCAGCCTGTTTATTGATGACGAAGAACAGCAGCCGCAGCCGGTGCATGGTTTAACCAGCAGCGCTACCCATCCCCAGGCCAACTGCGAACTGTGTCATCAACCGGTGGCGAAGAAACCAGACACGCTGACGCATCTGACGGCAGACAAGATGGTAGCCAAAAGCGATCCGCGTCTGGGATTTCGCGCCGCGCTGGACAGCACCATCGCCCTGACCGTGTGGTTGCAGATCGAGCTGGCGGAACCGTGGCAGCCGTGGCTGGCGGATATTCGCTCACGCCTGGGCAATATTATGCGCGCCGATGCTATGGACGAGTCGCTGACCGCACAAGCTATCGTCGGTTTGAGCGACGAAGATTTACACCGGCTTTCACATAATCCGCTGCGCTATCTGGATCACGATCATCTGGTACCTGAGGCCAGCCACGGACGTGATTGCGCGCTGCTGAATCTGCTGCGTACCAAAGTCCGTGAAACGGAGACGGTGGCGGCGCAGGTCTTCATCACCCGCAGTTTTGACGTTATGCGACCGGACATCATGCAGGCGCTCAACCGCCTTTCCAGTACAGTCTACGTGATGATGATTCTTAGCGTGGCGAAGCATCCGCTGACGGTTAGCCAAATTCAACAGCGACTGGGGGAGAAGCCATGATCATTGAACGTGCTCGTCAACTCGCCCAACGCTCACCTGCCCGGGTGGTGTTCCCGGATGCGCTGGATGTCCGGGTGCTGAAAGCGGCGAATTATCTGCATCAGCACGGTCTGGCGCGCCCCATTCTCGTCGCCAGTCCATTTGCCTTGCGCCAGTTTGCTCTCAGCCATCGGGTGGCGATGGATGGTATCCAGGTTATCGATCCGCAAAGCAATCTGGCAATGCGCGAAGAGTTTGCGCTGCGCTGGCTGGCCCGCGCGGGAGATAAAACGCCAGCCGATGCGCTGGAAAAACTCAATGACCCATTAATGTTCGCCGCCGCAATGGTTAGCGCGGGGAAAGCGGATGTCTGTATTGCCGGCAATCTTTCGTCGACGGCAAACGTGCTACGCGCCGGGTTACGCATTATTGGGCTACAGCCTGGCTGTAAAACGCTGTCGTCAATTTTCCTGATGCTGCCGCAGTATCTCGGACCGTCATTAGGCTTTGCCGATTGCAGCGTCGTACCCCAGCCCACCGCCGCACAGCTGGCGGATATTGCGATTGCCAGCGCGCAGACCTGGCAGGCAATTACGGGGGAAGAACCGCGCGTGGCCATGCTGTCGTTTTCAAGTAATGGCAGTGCCCGTCACCCCAACGTCGCTAACGTGCAGCAGGCCACGGAGATCGTTCGTGAACGTGCGCCGCAGCTTATGGTGGATGGCGAACTGCAATTTGATGCCGCCTTTGTTCCGGATGTCGCCGCGCAAAAAGCGCCTGCAAGTCCGTTAAAGGGCAATGCCAATGTGATGGTCTTCCCGTCGCTTGAAGCAGGCAATATTGGTTACAAAATCGCCCAGCGTTTGGGAGGTTATCGTGCAGTCGGGCCGCTGATCCAGGGGCTTGCCGCACCGCTTCATGACCTCTCTCGCGGCTGTAGCGTACAGGAAATTATCGAACTGGCGTTGGTGGCAGCAGTGCCGCGCCAGACTGACGTGAGTCGTGAAAACGCCTCGCACACACTGGTTGTTTAGGTCCCGTTCTGGACCCCTTAATGAGAGGAAAACACAATGGAAGCATTAGGAATGATTGAAACCCGGGGCCTGGTTGCACTGATTGAGGCTTCTGACGCAATGGTTAAAGCGGCACGCGTGAAACTGGTTGGCGTGAAGCAGATCGGTGGCGGTCTGGTCACTGCCATGGTCCGTGGCGACGTAGCGGCATGCAAAGCCGCAACGGACGCAGGTGCTGCGGCTGCACAGCGTATTGGCGAGCTGGTTTCCGTACATGTGATCCCGCGTCCGCATGGCGATCTGGAAGAAGTATTCCCGATCAGCTTTAAAGGCGACAGCAACGACATGTAAGTCGTCCATGTGACGCCACAGACTGCGTTGCTGGCGTCACCCTCTCTCCTTTTCACATTACCTTCTGCGGAGGGTAGGGGGAGGTTTTACCTGAAATATGCCACGGAGGCGCGTATGAAACTGGCAATCGTCACAGGACAAATTGTTTGTACCGTACGCCATCAGGGGCTCGCGCACGACAAGTTGCTGATGGTGGAAATGATTGATGCCCAGGGTAATCCCGACGGGCAATGTGCTGTTGCTATCGACAGCATCGGGGCGGGAACCGGAGAGTGGGTGCTGCTGGTCAGCGGAAGCTCAGCCCGTCAGGCGCACCGTAACGAATCATCACCTGTCGATCTGTGCGTGATTGGCATTGTCGATGAAGTGGTGGCAGGTGGTCAGGTGATCTTCCATAAATAAGGCAGAAAATCATGAATCAACAGGATATTGAACAGGTCGTGAAAGCGGTACTGCTGAAAATGAAAGACAGCAGCCAACCCGTCAGTGCCGTTCAAGAAATGGGCGTTTTTGCCTCCCTGGATGACGCAGTGGCGGCAGCAAAACTGGCCCAGCAAGGGCTGAAAAGCGTCGCCATGCGCCAACTGGCTATCGCGGCGCTACGTGAGGCGGGCGAAAAGCACGCCAGAGAATTAGCGGAGCTTGCCGTTACAGAAACCGGCATGGGACGCGTAGAAGATAAATTTGCCAAAAACGTGGCGCAGGCGCGCGGCACGCCGGGAGTGGAATGCCTGTCTCCACAGGTCCTGACCGGCGATAACGGCCTGACGCTGATTGAAAACGCACCGTGGGGCGTGGTGGCTTCGGTGACACCGTCCACCAACCCGGCCGCAACCGTTATTAACAACGCCATTAGCCTGATCGCCGCTGGCAACAGCGTGGTCTTCGCGCCGCATCCGGCGGCCAAAAAAGTTTCTCAGCGCGCCATCACCCTGCTTAACCAGGCGGTGGTCGCTGCAGGCGGTCCGGCAAACCTGCTGGTGACCGTTGCTAACCCGGACATCGAAACCGCCCAGCGGTTGTTCAAGTACCCAGGCATCGGCCTGCTGGTCGTTACCGGTGGAGAAGCCGTAGTAGATGCCGCGCGTAAACACACCAACAAACGTCTGATTGCCGCCGGTGCGGGTAACCCGCCGGTGGTGGTCGATGAAACGGCCGACCTGGCCCGCGCGGCGCAGTCGATTGTCAAAGGCGCGTCGTTTGACAACAACATTATCTGCGCCGACGAAAAAGTGCTGATTGTGGTCGACAGTGTCGCCGATGAGCTGATGCGTCTGATGGAAAGCCAGCATGCGGTGAAATTGACCGCGGCCCAGGCTGAACAGCTGCAACCAGTGCTGCTGAAAAATATCGATGAGCGCGGTAAAGGCACGGTCAGTCGTGACTGGGTAGGGCGCGACGCAGGAAAAATCGCTGCGGCGATTGGTCTGAACGTACCGGAGCAAACCCGGCTGTTATTCGTCGAAACCTCCGCGACGCATCCGTTTGCCGTCACCGAACTGATGATGCCGGTTCTACCGGTCGTGCGAGTCGCTAACGTCGATGACGCCATTGAACTGGCGGTCAGGCTTGAAGGCGGTTGTCACCATACGGCGGCGATGCACTCACGCAACATCGACAACATGAACCGCATGGCGAACGCTATTGATACCAGCATTTTCGTCAAGAACGGGCCGTGTATTGCCGGTCTGGGACTTGGCGGCGAAGGCTGGACCACGATGACCATTACCACGCCAACCGGGGAAGGGGTGACCAGCGCGCGTACGTTTGTACGTCTGCGTCGCTGCGTGTTGGTGGACGCCTTCAGAATTGTATAAGGAGTAAAAGAGATGGCGCACGACGAACAACGTTGGCTGACACCCAGGCTGCAAAAAGCGGCCACGCTATGCAACCAGACGCCTGCTGAGAGCGAATCACCGCTATGGCTGGGCGTTGATTTGGGGACGTGTGATGTGGTGTCGATGGTCGTCGACGGTGACGGGCAGCCGGTAGCGGTTTGCCTCGACTGGGCCGATGTCGTGCGCGATGGCATCGTCTGGGATTTCTTCGGCGCAGTGACCATTGTTCGTCGCCATCTCGATACGCTTGAGCAACAACTGGGTTGTCGATTTACCCATGCGGCAACCTCATTTCCACCGGGCACGGACCCACGTATCTCCATCAACGTGCTGGAGTCAGCCGGACTTGAAGTGAGTCATGTGCTCGACGAGCCGACCGCCGTGGCGGATCTGTTGCAACTCGATAATGCTGGCGTGGTGGATATCGGTGGCGGCACCACAGGGATAGCCATTGTTAAGCAGGGCAAAGTGACGTATTCCGCCGATGAAGCGACCGGCGGGCACCACATTTCTCTGACGCTGGCCGGGAACCGCCGTATCCAACTGGAAGAAGCCGAACAGTATAAACGCAGCAACGGTCAGGAGATCTGGCCGGTGGTTAAGCCAGTCTACGAAAAAATGGCGGAAATCGTGGCTCACCATATAGCCGGACAGGGCGTCACCGATTTATGGCTGGCCGGCGGTTCCTGCATGCAGCCGGGCGTGGATGAGCTGTTCCGTAAGCGCTTCCCGGAACTGCAGGTGCATTTACCTCAGCACAGCCTGTTTATGACCCCGCTGGCGATTGCCAACAGCGGAAAAGAAAAAGCGGAAGGAATCTATGCAAGCTGAATTGCAGACCGCGCTCTTTCAGGCATTCGATACCCTGAATCTGCAACGCGTAAAAACGTTTAGCGTTCCACCGGTCACCCTTTGTGGGCTGGGAGCGCTCAGTACCTGCGGACAGGAAGCACAAACGCGCGGACTGACGCACATGTTTGTCATGGTCGACAGCTTCCTGCATCAGTCGGGAATGACCGCCGCGCTGGAACGCAGCCTGGCGATGAAAGGTGTGGCGATGACGCTGTGGCCGTGCCCGGTGGGCGAACCGTGCATTACGGATGTCTGCGCTGCGGTCGCGCAACTGCGTGAATCGAAGTGCGACGGCGTGGTGGCCTTTGGCGGAGGTTCCATACTGGATGCCGCTAAGGCAGTGGCGTTGCTGGTGACTAATCCCACGCAGACCCTGGCTGACATGACCGAGCACAGCGCGTTACGCCCACGTTTGCCGCTGATTGCCGTACCAACTACCGCCGGAACGGGCTCAGAAACCACTAATGTCACGGTGATTATCGACGCCGCGACCGGACTTAAAAAAGTGCTGGCGCATGCGTCTCTGATGCCGGACGTGGCGATTCTTGATGCAGCGCTAACGGAAGGTGTGCCCGCGCACGTCACGGCGATGACCGGGATCGATGCGCTGACGCATGCCGTTGAAGCGTACAGTGCCCTGAACGCGACGCCGTTTACCGACAGCCTGGCGATTGGCGCGATTGCGATGATCGGTAAATCGCTGCCGAAGGCCGTCGGCTATGGGCAGGATCTGGCGGCGCGGGAGAGCATGTTGCTGGCCTCCTGTATGGCCGGGATGGCGTTTTCCAGCGCGGGGCTGGGCCTGTGTCATGCGATGGCGCACCAGCCGGGCGCTACGCTGCATATCCCGCACGGACAGGCTAACGCCATGTTGCTGCCCACGGTAATGGGGTTCAACCGCATGGTGTGTCGCGAGCGTTTCAGCCATATCGGGCGGGCGTTAACCAACAAGAAGGCGGACGATCGCGATGCCATCAATGCCGTCAGCGAGCTGATTAGCGAAGTGGGCCAGACCAAACGGCTCTCTGACGTTGGGGCAAAGCCCGAGCATTACAGCGCATGGGCTGACGCCGCGCTGGAGGATATTTGTATTCGCAGTAACCCACGCACCGCCACGCAGGCGCAGATTATCGACCTGTACGCGGTTGCCGGGTAATGCCTGTAGGCCGGATAAGGTGCTCGCACTGCCATCCGGCAATAACACGGCGTTAATGCCGGAAGCGACGGAAACGTCTTATCCGGCCTACAAATCACAAATGACAGGGAGTAGGGGCTATGGGAATTAACGAAATCATCATGTACATCATGATGTTCTTTATGCTGA
Organism: Citrobacter sp. C5_2; assembly: GCF_014596845.2. Classification (NCBI taxonomy): domain Bacteria; kingdom Pseudomonadati; phylum Pseudomonadota; class Gammaproteobacteria; order Enterobacterales; family Enterobacteriaceae; genus Citrobacter; species Citrobacter sp. C5_2. The sequence continues at coordinate 1,464,807 of NZ_CP115032.1, forward strand.
TTGCCGCCGTGGACAGGATCCTGTCGCAGTTCGGCGGTTCAGCGCGCTTCCTCGGTAAATTCGGTAAGAGTATTGAGGGATCGGGCGGTCAGTTTGAAGAAGGTTTTATGGCGATGGGCGCGTTGGGCCTGGCGATGGTCGGTATGACCGCGCTGGCGCCGGTACTGGCGCATTTGCTCGGACCGGTGATTATTCCGCTGTACGAAATGCTGGGCGCGAACCCGTCGATGTTTGCCGGAACGCTGCTGGCGTGCGACATGGGCGGCTTCTTCCTGGCGAAAGAACTGGCGGGCGGCGACGTTGCGGCGTGGCTGTACTCTGGCCTGATCCTTGGGGCGATGATGGGGCCGACGCTGGTGTTCTCTATTCCGGTTGCGCTGGGGATTATTGAACCGTCCGACCGTCGTTATCTGGCGCTGGGCGTGCTGGCCGGTATCGTCACCATTCCGATTGGCTGTATCGCGGGGGGATTGGTCGCGATGTACTCCGGCGTCGAAATCAACGGGCAGCCGGTGGAGTTTACCTTCGCGCTGATCCTGATGAACATGATCCCGGTGATCATCGTTGCTGTGCTGGTGGCGCTGGGGCTGAAATTTATCCCGGAAAAAATGATCAACGGTTTTCAGATCTTCGCGAAATTTCTGGTGGCGCTGATCACCCTCGGTCTGGCGGCGGCAGTCATCAAATTCCTGCTTGGTTGGGAGCTGATCCCGGGTCTGGACCCTATCTTCATGGCGCCGGGCGACAAGCCGGGTGAAGTAATGCGCGCCATCGAAGTTATCGGTTCTATCTCCTGCGTGCTGCTGGGTGCGTACCCGATGGTGCTGCTGCTGACCCGCTGGTTTGAAAAGCCGCTGATGAGCGTCGGTAACCTGTTAAAAGTCAATAACATTGCGGCTGCGGGTATGGTGGCGACACTGGCGAACAACATCCCAATGTTCGGCATGATGAAGAATATGGATACCCGCGGGAAAGTGATCAACTGCGCCTTTGCGGTCTCCGCGGCCTTCGCCCTGGGTGACCACTTAGGTTTCGCCGCCGCCAACATGAACGCCATGATCTTCCCGATGATTGTCGGCAAGCTGATTGGCGGCGTAACGGCGATTGGCGTGGCTATGCTGTTGGTACCGAAAGATGAAAACGTGCCAGCAGAAGTGGAAACCAACCCGGAGGCGCAATCGTGAACACTCGCCAGCTACTGAGCGTCGGTATTGATATCGGCACCACCACGACTCAGGTGATCTTCTCGCGCCTTGAGCTGGTTAACCGTGCGGCTGTGTCGCAGGTGCCGCGCTATGAATTCATCAAACGCGAAATTAGCTGGCAAAGCCCGGTGTTCTTTACCCCTGTTGATAAGCAGGGCGGGTTGAAAGAGGCCGAACTTAAGGCACTGATCCTTGCCCAGTATCAGGCGGCGGGCATCGCACCTGAGACCGTTGATTCCGGCGCGATCATCATCACCGGAGAAAGCGCCAAAACCCGTAACGCCCGCCCGGCGGTAATGACGCTCTCCCAGTCGCTGGGGGACTTCGTGGTTGCCAGCGCCGGTCCGCATCTGGAGTCGGTGATCGCCGGTCACGGCGCGGGGGCGCAAACGCTGTCTGAGCAGAAGTTGTGCCGTGTACTGAATATCGACATCGGTGGCGGGACGTCGAACTATGCGCTGTTCGACGCCGGAAAAGTCAGTGGTTCGGCCTGTCTGAACGTCGGCGGGCGACTGCTGGAAACCGACGGTCAGGGGCACGTGGTGCACGCGCATCAGCCGGGACAGATGATTGTTGATGACGTATTTGGTCCAGGCTTTGACGCCCGAACCCTCAATGCGGCGCAACTGGTTGCGGTGGCGCGACGTATGGCGGCGCTGATTGTGGAGGTGATTGACGGCACGCTTTCACCGCTGGCGCAGGCGCTGATGCAAACCGGTCTGCTGCCTGCGGGCGTGAAGCCGGAAGTGATTACGTTGTCCGGCGGGGTAGGCGAGTGCTACCGCAACCAACCTGCCGATCCGTTCTGTTTTTCCGACATTGGACCGCTGCTCGCCACGGCGCTGCATGAACATCCGCGCCTGCGTGAGATGAACGTGCAGTTCCCGGCGCAAACTGTGCGTGCCACGGTGATTGGTGCCGGGGCGCATACGCTGTCGCTTTCGGGCAGCACCATCTGGCTGGAAGGCGTGGCACTTCCGCTGCGCAATCTGCCGGTGGCGATTCCGGTTGATGAGGCTGATTTGGTGGCCGCCTGGCAACAGGCGTTAATGCAGCTCGATCTGGATCCGCAAACGGACGCCTACGTGCTGGCGTTGCCCGGTTCTCTGCCGGTGCGCTACGCCGCGCTGTTAACGGTAATTGATGCGCTGCTGGCTTTTGTCGCGCGCTATCCAAATCCGCATCCCCTGCTGGTGGTAGCCGAGCAGGATTTTGGTAAAGCCCTGGGCATGCTGTTACGCCCACAGTTACAGCAACACCCGCTGGCGGTCATCGATGAGGTGGTTGTCCGGGCGGGGGACTATATCGACATTGGTACGCCTCTTTTTGGCGGATCGGTTGTGCCGGTGACGGTGAAATCACTCGCATTTCCTTCCTGAGGGAACGACTTATGAAACTAAAGACCACATTGTTCGGCAATGTTTATCAGTTTAAGGATGTTAAAGAGGTGCTGGCCAAAGCCAACGAACTGCGTTCGGGGGATGTGCTGGCAGGGGTAGCTGCAACCAGTTCACAGGAACGCGTGGCGGCCAAGCAGGTATTGTCGGAAATGACGGTAGCGGATATCCGCAATAACCCGGTGATTTCCTATGAAGAGGACTGCGTGACGCGTCTGATTCAGGATGACGTCAATGAAACGGCCTATAACCGCATCAAAAACTGGAGTATCAGCGAGCTGCGCGAGTACGTGCTGAGCGATGAAACCTCGGTTGATGACATCGCGTTTACGCGCAAAGGGTTAACGTCGGAAGTGGTCGCTGCGGTAGCAAAAATCTGCTCCAACGCGGACCTGATCTACGGCGGCAAGAAAATGCCGGTGATCAAAAAGGCTAACACCACCATCGGTCTGCCGGGCACCTTTAGCTGCCGTTTGCAGCCGAACGACACCCGTGACGACGTGCAGAGTATTGCGGCGCAAATCTATGAAGGGCTGTCTTTCGGGGCGGGCGATGCGGTGATCGGCGTAAACCCGGTAACGGATGACGTGGAAAACTTAAGCCGCGTGCTCGATACCGTGTACGGCGTTATCGATAAATTCAACATTCCGACCCAGGGCTGCGTACTGGCGCACGTTACCACCCAGATTGAAGCGATTCGTCGCGGCGCGCCGGGTGGATTGATCTTCCAGAGTATCTGCGGCAGCGAGAAAGGCTTAAAAGAGTTCGGTGTTGAGCTGGCAATGCTCGATGAAGCGCGCGCAGTTGGCGCTGAATTCAACCGTATCGCCGGGGAAAACTGCCTTTACTTCGAAACCGGACAAGGGTCGGCGCTCTCCGCTGGCGCAAACTTCGGCGCCGATCAGGTAACAATGGAAGCGCGTAACTACGGGCTGGCGCGCCACTACGATCCGTTCCTGGTGAATACCGTCGTGGGCTTTATCGGGCCGGAGTATCTCTACAACGACCGTCAGATCATTCGCGCCGGTCTGGAAGATCACTTTATGGGCAAGCTGAGCGGCATCTCAATGGGCTGCGACTGCTGCTACACCAACCATGCTGATGCTGACCAGAACCTTAACGAAAACCTGATGATTCTGCTCGCCACCGCTGGCTGCAACTACATCATGGGCATGCCGCTCGGCGACGACATCATGCTCAACTATCAGACCACCGCATTCCACGATACCGCGACCGTCCGCCAGTTGCTGAACCTGCGCCCGTCGCCGGAATTTGAACGCTGGCTGGAAACCATGGGCATTATGGCAAACGGTCGCCTGACCAAACGGGCGGGCGATCCGTCACTGTTCTTTTGATGATGCGGGGATGAAACACGATGGATCAAAAACAGATTGAAGAAATTGTACGCAGCGTAATGGCGTCAATGGGTGAGTCTCAACCGCAGGCTCAAGAACCGTCAGCACCAGCAAAATGCAGCACCACGCAGTGCGCCGCGCCGACTGGTGAAAGTTGTGCGATGGACTTAGGTTCAGCCGAAGCCAAAGCGTGGATAGGCGTTGAGAATCCGCACCGCGCAGAGGTGTTGACTGAACTGCGGCGCAGTACCGCGGCGCGTGTATGTACCGGTCGCGCCGGTCCTCGTCCGCGCACCCAGGCGTTACTGCGCTTCCTGGCCGACCACTCGCGTTCAAAAGATACGGTATTAAAAGAAGTGCCGGAAGAGTGGGTAAAAGCGCAGGGACTGCTGGAAGTACGCTCGGAAATCAGCGACAAAAACCTGTATCTGACGCGCCCGGATCTTGGCCGTCGTCTGAGCGCGGAAGCCATTGATGCGCTGAAATCGCAGTGTGTGATGAACCCGGATGTGCAGGTGATTATCTCTGATGGCCTGTCTACCGACGCTATCACCGCCAACTACGAAGAGATTCTGCCGCCATTGTTGTCGGGCTTAAAACAGGCCGGACTGAAGGTTGGGACCCCGTTCTTCGTTCGCTATGGTCGCGTGAAAATCGAAGATCAGATTGGCGAGCTGCTGGGCGCGAAAGCGGTGATCCTGCTGGTGGGAGAACGGCCGGGTCTCGGTCAGTCGGAAAGTCTCTCCTGCTACGCCGTCTATTCGCCGCGCGTTGCGACGACCGTAGAAGCTGACCGTACCTGTATCTCGAACATTCACCAGGGCGGTACGCCACCGGTTGAAGCAGCGGCGGTAATTGTGGATTTGGCCAAGCGCATGCTGGAGCAAAAAGCCTCCGGCATCAATATGACCCGTTAAGGAGGCATCATGCCAGCATTAGATTTGATTAGACCTTCAGTCACCGCAATGCGCGTGATTGCCTCGGTAAATGACGGTTTTGCCCGTGAGCTTAAGTTACCGCCACATATCCGTAGCCTCGGACTCATCACAGCAGACTCTGATGACGTGGCGTATATTGCCGCAGACGAAGCGACAAAACAGGCGATGGTGGAAGTGGTTTATGGCCGCTCGCTGTATGCCGGGGCGGCGCATAGTCCCTCTCCAACCTCGGGCGAAGTACTGATTATGCTCGGTGGACCCAACCCGGCTGAAGTTCGCGCGGGTCTGGACGCGATGGTGGCCAACATTGAAAGCGGCGCAGCGTTCCAGTGGGCGAATGACGCAGAAGATACCGCTTTCCTGGCGCACGTGGTTTCGCGTACCGGTTCGTATCTTTCCGCGACGGCGGGATGCCGACTTGGCGATCCGATGGCGTATCTGGTGGCGCCGCCGCTGGAAGCAACATTTGGTATTGATGCGGCGCTGAAATCTGCCGATGTACAACTGGTGACCTACGTGCCACCGCCGTCAGAAACCAACTATTCAGCAGCGTTTTTGACCGGTAGCCAGGCCGCTTGTAAAGCCGCATGTAACGCCTTTGCCGATGCCGTTCTGGATATTGCCCGTAATCCAATCCAGCGCGCGTAAGAGAGGTTGTGATGATCAATGCACTGGGATTACTGGAAGTGGATGGCATGGTGGCTGCCGTAGACGCGGCGGATGCCATGCTGAAAGCCGCGAACGTACGTCTGCTGAGCCACGAAGTGCTCGATCCTGGCAGGTTGACGCTGGTGGTGGAAGGCGATCTGGCGGCGTGCCGCGCAGCGCTTGATGCCGGCAGCGCCGCCGCAGCGCGTACAGGCCGTGTTATCAGCCGTAAAGAGATAGGCCGACCGGACGATGACACCCAGTGGCTGATCGGCGGTTTTAAGCGCCAGCCGAAAAAACCAGAACAGAAGCCAGATGTAAAAACAGACGTAAAAGCAGAGAAGACGCAGGACGCCCCGTTGACGTCTGAATCCTCTGCACAACTTCTGACGCTGTTGGCATCGGTCCGTCAAGGAATGACGGCAGGGGAAGTGGCTGCCCACTTTGGCTGGTCACTTGATGAAGCCAGAAAGGCGCTGGAACAGCTCTTTTCTGACGGAGCGTTGCGTAAACGTAGTAGTCGCTATCGCTTAAAAAATTAACCTGTCGGAGGGCCGGGGGCTTCCCTGAAGCTTCCGGCTTAAAAGATCATGAAAAAGAACCGTACTGCAAACTTGCACCATCTTTATCATGAAGCACTACCCGAAGACGTTAAACTTACGCCGAAAGTAGAGGTGGACAACGTTCACCAGCGGCGAACAACGGATGTATATGAACACGCGCTGACGATTACCGCCTGGCAGCAGATTTACGACCAGCTGCATCCGGGAAAATTTCATGGCGAGTTCACGGAAATCCTGCTCGACGATATTCAGGTTTTCCGTGAATACACCGGACTCGCGCTGCGCCAGTCATGCCTTGTCTGGCCGAACTCGTTCTGGTTTGGTATTCCGGCCACGCGCGGCGAACAGGGATTTATTGGCGCCCAATGTCTGGGCAGTGCTGAAATTGCCACCCGTCCAGGCGGGACGGAGTTTGAACTGAGTACGCCGGATGATTACACCATTCTGGGGGTTGTCATTTCGGAAGAGGCGATTGCCCGTCAGGCCAACTTCCTGCATAACCCGGAAAGGGTGCTGCATATGCTGCGTAACCAGTCGGCGCTGGAAGTCAAAGAACAGCACAAAGCCGCGCTATGGGGCTTTGTGCAGCAGGCGCTGGCGACGTTTAGCGAGAATCCGGAAAACCTGCGTCAACCTGCGGTACGCAAGGTATTGGGCGATAACCTGTTGCTGGCGATGGGGACTATGCTGGAAGAAGCGCAGCCGATCATAACCGCTGAGAGCATCAGCCATCAGAGCTATCGTCGTCTGTTGTCACGTGCGCGCGAATATGTGCTGGAAAACATGTCTGAGCCGCTGACCGTGCTCGATTTGTGTAACCAACTGCACGTTAGTCGCCGGACGTTGCAAAACGCCTTTCACGCGATCCTGGGTATTGGTCCGAATGCCTGGTTAAAACGTATTCGCCTGAACGCCGTGCGTCGCGAGCTGATAAGCCCGTGGTCGCAGAGTACGACGGTGAAAGATGCCGCCATGCAGTGGGGATTCTGGCATTTAGGGCAGTTTGCTACCGACTACCAGCAGTTGTTTGCGGAAAAACCGTCGTTGACGTTGCATCAGCGTATGCGGCAGTGGGCGTGATAAGATTATGGTGCCGGATGCGACGCTTTGCGTCTTATCCGGCCTACGGATTGTAGACCGGATAAGCGTCGCGCCATCAGGCAATTACACCCAGTCGCGGACCTGAATAAACTTGCTAAGGGCAGCTTCCGGGCTGTTCGCTTCCGGCTGCCAGTCATACTCCCAGCGCACCAGCGGCGGCATCGACATCAGAATTGATTCCGTGCGCCCGCCGGTTTGTAAACCAAATAACGTGCCGCGATCCCACACCAGGTTAAATTCGACATAGCGCCCGCGACGATAAAGCTGGAAATCACGCTCGCGCTCGCCCCAGTTCATCGCTTTACGTCGCTCAACAATGGGCAGATACGCCTCGGTGTAACCTTGCCCCACCGCCTGCATAAAGGCGAAGCAGTGGTCGAAACCCGGCGTATTCAAATCATCGAAAAACAACCCGCCAATGCCGCGCTGCTCGTTGCGGTGTTTAAGGAAGAAGTAGTCATCGCACCACTTTTTGTAACGGGGATAAACGTCATCACCGAACGGCTGACACAGATCCCGCGCCGTACGGTGCCAGTGTACCGCATCCTCTTCAAAGCCGTAGTAGGGCGTTAAGTCAAAGCCGCCGCCAAACCACCAGACTGGGTCGTCGCCCGGTTTTTCCGCGATAAAAAACCGCACGTTGGCATGACTGGTCGGAATGTAGGGATTGAGTGGATGCACCACCAGCGAGACGCCCATGGCTTCAAAGCTGCGTCCGGCAAGCTCAGGTCGATGGGCGGTGGCCGAGGCCGGCATCGCGTCGCCGTGGACGTGAGAGAAATTGACGCCCGCTTGCTCGAAAATACCGCCGTTACGCAGCACCCGACTGCGCCCGCCGCCGCCTGCTTCACGCTGCCAGCTATCTTCAACAAACTCGGCGCCGTCTACGGCGGATAATTGCTGGCAAATATCGTCCTGCAGGCTAAGCAGGAACTGTTTTACGCGCTGTGCATCGGGCTTCATGATTAACGTTTCTTCGAGTGTGCTTTCTGGTTATCAAACCAGTGGAAATAGCTGATGATGCCATTGGCGATAGCGGTAGCAATTTTTTGACGAAATGCCGCCGTACCCAGCAGACGTTCTTCTTCCGGATTAGTAATGAACGACGTTTCGACCAGTACCGAAGGAATTGAGGGTGATTTTAGCACCACGAAGGCGGCCTGTTCCGTGCTGCGACTGTGCAGACGGTGTACTGGTTTGATCTTTTTAAGAATATGCGAGCCTAACGTCAGGCTGTTTTTAATGGTATCGGTTTGCACCAGATCGAACAGCACCTGCTGCAACAAGTGATCTTTATCGGTGGTTTTTTTCCCGGCGACTTCATCGGCGCGGTTTTCGCGATCGGACAGATACTTCGCCATAGCGCTACTGGCGCCGCGATTTGACAGCGCGAAGACCGATGCGCCCGCGGCGCTCGGATTGGTAAAACCGTCGGCGTGAATCGACATAAACAGATCGGCCCCATGTTTGTGGGCGATCTCGACGCGATCGTAAAGCGGAATAAATGTATCGCCGGAGCGGGTCAGGCGCGCATCAATCCCCTGATTGCGCAGAATAGAGCGTACGTTTTTGGCAATCGCCAGTACCACGTGCTTTTCTTTCGAACCGTTGCGTCCAATTGCGCCGGTATCTATCCCTCCGTGACCCGGATCAAGGACAACCACGCGTTTAGCGCCTGATTTTTTCGCTTTCGGTTTGCTGTGTCCATTACTGGTTTTTAGCGCTTCTTCTTTAGCGATGGCTTGCGACATGCCTGACAGCGTCAGGGCGGCCAGCCCGGCTTTCAGCACCTGGCGGCGCGATGTGAGTGTTTTTAGTGGTTTAAAAGTGCTCATACGGCCTGAGTTGTAAAAAAAGGTTCCAGACGTTATATCGTATCGCGTAGTCCGTTGCGACGGATCGGGATAAGAATTGTTTTACTTTTCATTTCAATACGTGACAATTCCGTATTATGCCATTTTTTCCGCCGCTTCGCGTCAGATATTGGCTAAATCAGCCGTTCGCGCCATAATCGCTTTTTAACGTCCTGAAAAGGTAACCAATACCATGGAAATACGCGTTTTTCGCCAGGAAGATTTCGAAGAGGTGATCACCCTCTGGGAGCGCTGTGATTTACTGCGTCCATGGAATGACCCGGAAATGGACATTGAGCGTAAAGTAAATCATGACGTCAGCTTGTTCCTGGTCGCTGAAGTGAACGGCGAGGTAGTCGGTACAGTGATGGGCGGATACGACGGTCATCGCGGCTCGGCCTATTACCTGGGCGTGCATCCTGAGTTTCGCGGTCGCGGCATCGCCAATGCGCTGCTTAACCGACTGGAGAAAAAGCTCATCGCCCGCGGGTGTCCGAAGATTCAAATCATGGTGCGTGAGGATAATGATCTGGTGTTGGGGATGTATGAACGCCTGGGCTATGAACATGCGGATGTACTCAATCTCGGTAAGCGCTTGATCGAAGATGAAGAGTACTGAATTTCACCCCGCCGACTATGACGGTCACGGGCGTCTGCGCCTGCCTTTTCTGTTCTGGTGCGTATTGCTGCTGCAGGCACGCACCTGGGTACTGTTTGTTATTGCCGGCTCTTCCCGGGAGCAGGGCAATACGCTACTGAATCTGTTTTATCCCGACCATAACGCGTTCTGGCTGGGGTTGCTCCCCGGCGTTCCCGCGGTGGTGGCTTTTTTACTCAGCGGGCGGCGTTTTGCGTTTCCTGTTTTGTGGCGCTGGCTGCGCGGATTGCTGATTCTCGCGCAACTGGTGCTGCTTTGCTGGCAACCGGCGATGTGGCTGGCAGGCGATCCTGTCAACGGCATCGGACTGGCGCTGCTGGTTGCGGATATCGTCGCGCTGGTCTGGCTGTTAACCAATCAACGTCTGCGCGCCTGTTTTTCCCTTGAGAAAGAATAACGGCACTTTTTGGCGAAACCGGACTCCAAGCAACGTTGATAAATAAGGAAGGAAGTGAAATGAAATCACTGCGTTTGACTTTATGCGCGATGCCGCTGCTATTGACCGGGTGTTCCACGCTGTCGTCGGTGAACTGGTCTGCCGCCAATCCGTGGAACTGGTTCGGTTCTTCAACGCAGGTCACTGAGCAGGGCGTCGGCGCGTTAACTGGCGCTACGCCGCTGGATGAAAAAGCTATTGCTGATGCCCTGGACGGTGATTACCGCCTGCGCAGCGGGATGAAGACTGATGACGGTAATGTGGTGCGCTTCTATGAAGCGATGAAAGATGACAAGCTGGCAATGGTCATCAATGGCAGTCAGGGAACCATCAGCCGTATTGATGTCCTGGACAGCGATATTTCATCAGACGCGGGTGTCGAAATCGGTACACCGTTTAGCGACCTTTACACCAAAGCCTTTGGTAATTGCCAGAAAGCAACCGGCGATGACAGCGCGAACATTGAATGTAAAGCTGAAGGAAGTCAGCATATTAGCTATATTTTTTCCGGCGAATGGAGCGGGCCTGAGGGCTTAATGCCATCGGACGATACGCTGAAAACGTGGAAAGTCAGCAAAATAATCTGGCGGCGTTAATTTGCGTCTGAACAAATCGACTTGCTAAAAAAACAGGTAGAATAGCGCCAATCAATGCCACGAGGTCGTGGCATCTTTTTTTCAGGAGGAACAATGTCTCAGGTTCAGAGTGGCATTTTGCCAGAACATTGCCGTGCGGCGATTTGGATTGAAGCCAATGTTAAAGGCGACGTTGAGGCCCTGCGTGCGGCCAGCAAAATCTTTGCCGATAAACTGGCGACCTTTGAAGCGAAGTTCCCGGATGCGCATTTGGGCGCGGTTGTGGCTTTCGGCAACAACACCTGGCGTGCATTAAGCGGCGGCGTTGGGGCGGAAGAGTTAAAAGACTTTATCCCTTATGGTAAAGGCCTGGCGCCGGCTACCCAATATGACGTGCTGATCCATATACTCTCTCTGCGTCATGACGTGAATTTCTCCGTCGCGCAGGCGGCAATGGAAGCATTTGGTGACTGCATTGACGTTAAAGAAGAGATCCACGGTTTCCGTTGGGTTGAAGAACGTGATCTCAGCGGCTTTGTTGACGGTACGGAAAATCCGGCTGGTGAAGAAACGCGCCGTGAAGTCGCGGTGATCAAAGATGGCGTGGATGCTGGCGGCAGCTATGTGTTTGTGCAGCGTTGGGAACATAACCTGCAGCAGCTTAACCGCATGAGCATTCACGACCAGGAAATGATGATTGGTCGTACCAAGGAAGCCAACGAAGAGATCGACGGTGATGACCGTCCGGTTACCTCTCACCTGAGCCGCGTCGATCTCAAAGAAGATGGTAAAGGGCTGAAAATTGTGCGCCAGAGTCTGCCATACGGCACGGCCAGCGGCACGCACGGTCTCTATTTCTGCGCTTACTGCGCACGTCTACATAATATTGAGCAGCAACTGCTAAGCATGTTCGGTGACACTGACGGTAAGCGTGACGCCATGCTGCGTTTCACCAAGCCGGTAACCGGCGGCTATTACTTTGCTCCGTCGCTGGACCGACTGATGGCACTGTAATGTCGCACTATTATTAAGCAGCATTGCCCGCGGGCAATGCTGAACAGATTAAAACGGTGATACCACAACGGCTTCTGTAATAAGGAGCCGTTTTTTTTACACCCCATAAACTGCGTTTTCTTACATAAATAATATCAATGATTCTTGGAATTGCTTTTACATGAATGAATTTTCTTTCATCTAAAAAACAAGCGTGCGGCATGTTTTATATTATTTAGAATTCAAACGGATAAACTAAAGGCTTCGCTCAGGGGGGAGTGTTGTTTTTGTGACTGATATTATTTTGGTGAATGAAAATGAATTTATTTATATTGTTTGTTGTATTGGTTTTTTCTTAAAACACAATGAGTGAGTATTTTTTCTTTTTTTTGATGAATATAATGTCCGCTGAGGAATGATTAATTTATTTTATATGGTGCTTTTATGGAAGAGAGTAACCCATGGCCAACATTCGTTGATGCATTTTCAACGGTTTTATGTATTTTTATATTTCTGATGTTAGTTTTCGTACTTAACAGTATGTTAATCATGTATGAAAGCTCTAAAAAACGTTATGAAGCCCCTTTACTGGCTGAACAAACTGTTCAGCCAGTAGCCTCCTCGGTAAGTGGTAGCGGAGCCAGCAGTGGTGCTGTCAGCACAACACCCAATCAAACCCGTACGGTCGATCAAACACAGCCAGTTGAAGCAACTGCGGCAGGCGCTAATAAAAATCGTAGCCAGGATGCTGAGGCTGATATGTTGGCCGCTTCTTCTGCTTCAACTTCAACTTCAACTTCAACTTCAACTTCAACTTCAACTGATGCTGGCGCTGCTACCGGTACAGATTTCGCCACCGCCTCTGATTCTACTGCCGCTTCAGCAGCATCTCCTGCAGACGAGTCAGAGCAAGCGGGCCGTGAAGATAAAAAAAGTGACGTGATTAGACTGGCCGACAACCAAACGGCCACCTCGATTAAAGGGCAAACTTCCGGTCAATTCGATACCTCGAAAGCGAACCCATCCTGGGAGACTCAGGGCAATCAGTTCATTGTTCATTTCAAATCAATGGAGCAAGGCTATCCGCAAGAAATCATTGATGAGATGGCTAAATGGTTTGGCACAGATAAACCGGTCAGCATTGTGGTTTATGCCTATGTCAGTCCCTCCATCGCTATTTCAGATGCGATGCGTCTGGCCTACGAGCGCGGTGTGATCCTGCTAAAGGTCGTCAAAAGCAAATATCCTAACACGGAAGTTTCTATCTCAGTCGTTAATGATGCAACAACGTTGACGAATAGTGCCGTCATTACCAAGAGTGAATGATAAATAATGAATAACTTAAAGCGGTATCATGCATTTATTATTGCATCAGTGTTCGCATTTCTGCCTGTTATTTTGCTGTGTATTCCCGGCTTACGCGCCTATGTTTTTGAAACATGGCATGTCGCGGCATTCTACAGTTCCATCATTATTATTATGTATCTGACCGGTACATTTATTGTTATTTTCTCATTTATTGAAATAAGTAAGTGTGTAAGCGTATTACGTAATAAGAACGCGCAGAAACACTCTTATTTGCTTGGTGATGCCAACAAGATTGTTTTCTCAGCAAGTCATGGCCTTGATGATGATACTGTTGCCACGCTGTACGAAAGCATGGATAACAGCGTGAATCGTAAGCAGAACCAGAGTCTGGCAGGGGTTATGACCTGCGCAAACCTGTCTACCATGATTGGCCTGTTGGGTACCTTCGCGGGTTTATCAATGACGATTGCCTCGGTCATCACATTACTGGAAAAATCGCAAATCACCGGCGGTAACGAGGCGGATACCTTAGGGATTATCGTCAGTGTGGTCTCCTCGCTTGCTGAACCACTGAAAGGAATGAATACCGCATTCGTTTCATCAATCTATGGGGTAGTGAGCGCTATTTTACTTAATGTGATGTGTTCTTTCCTGCGTGGGGAGTTCACCCGTTTAGCCATCGATTTACGCAATGCGCGCCTTGATTTCGTTAGAGAATGTCATGAGCGCAGTAAAAATTCTGCGCTCGGAAAAACGAAAACCCTGCGTCTGATAACCGATCTTGACGATGTGATCAAAGAGTTCAAAGCGGGCATGTTTGGCTTTCAGGAACGCCTGACTAACGCATTTGACACCAGCAACAACATGCTGAATTCACTTCTTAACTTCACTGTAGAGGGGGCCAGCAAAACGGAGATGTTTAATGATGCCCTTATTGCCGCGGTTCATCGACAGGTTGAACAGTTACAGCATATAGACCAGGGCATCACGTCGAATCATTCCGCTTTACTCGGGATTGAGAAAGAGATCGGCGCATCTACGCAAGCTCTGGTCAACCAGGAAACACACCTTGCAGCGCTAACCGAAAGTCAATCTTTGCTGCAGACCAGCCAGTTACAACTGATGTCTACGGTTGAATCTCAGCGCGGTACGTTGGACGAACTACTGGCCTCGCAAGCGCAGACCCATCATGCCGTCCTGGAGGTCAATGATGGTATTGGACATCTTGATGCAAACGTGGGGGAACTACATACCGTTGCTGAGCGCCACTTTAGCGAGCAGGCTTCACTTCTGGATGGCATCTCCAACGCTGTAGAAACCGCCGAACGCGTCAACCTCGATCGCCACCATGAAACCGTCGCCACGCTGGATAGCCAGTCACAGACGTTTGAACCCTTGCTTGGACAAATTGCCGGAATGCACCGCAATCTGCAAAAAGAAATTAATGTCCTTAAGGAGAAAAAAAGCCATGAATAAATCCGTCATCGCTTTGCTTATCCTCGGGAGTTCGCTGCCGTTGGCCATCTGCGCTCATGCAGAAACGGGAGACCATACGTTGCCGCTGCGGACGTTAATTGTGGATGCGTTAAACACGCAACCTTCTGTGGCCATTGCCTCCTGGGAGACCGAAATGCGTCACCAGGAGACAAACATGAGCAAAGCTTCTCTCTATCCGACGTTGGACGTTTCGTCAGAAGCCATCCATAAAAAAACGGACGAACATGATAATGAGCAGAACGTAGAGAATAAATTAACCCTCGCTTACCGTATTGCGGATTTTGGCGTCAGAAGCAGCAATATTTCTAAGTCTGAGCAGCAGGAAGAGGCCAGTAAGTACGATTTCCAACAAGAGTTGCTTACAACCGCACAAAAAACGGCCGATGCCTATTTGTCAGTGGAAAAAACCCGGCAGATACTTGCGGTGATCGATGACGAGAAAATCTTTTACAAGCAGATGCTGAATGATTTTTCCGAACTCATCGCCGCAGGTGCAGCAATGCAATCGGATATTCGTAAAGTTCAGGTATCTATCGACTCTTTAAGCACTCAGGAGTTGAATTTCCGCGCGCAACTGGATACGCAGTTAATGATGCTGCGTAATCTTACGGGAGACAATGTCACCGCTGAAAACCTGGGTAAGCTGCCTGATTTTTTCAATAAATACCTTTTTAATACTGATAAAGATGCCGTTTATAAAAAAATCATGCAGGATAATCCGACGTATCTTTCTTTGACGAAGGCGATATCTGCAGCAAATGCTGAATATTCGGCGGCAAAATCAGCTAATTATCCGGTTGTAGATTTCAACGCCCACTACACGGACAATAATCCTTCCAAAGATGCGCAGCAGGATGATTATGAGGATGAACTCCAGGTTGGCGTTAAAGTAGGCTTTAACATTTTTAATGGCTTTAAGAACCAATCTGAAGTTGCCAAATTTAGCGCAAAATATACCCAGGCAAAACTGGGTCTTGATGATTTTATTTTTAAAACTCGCAATAGTGTTGATGCTTCTGTCTCTAAATATATGACGGGAAAAGATTCATTAGCAATATCTAAACGCTCCTATGAAAATGCCGGGAAACTCATTGAACTATATAAAGAGGAGTTCAAATTAGGTCAAAAATCGCTACTCGACTTTATTTCCAGCAGGAATGAACATTATCAAGCTAACCTGACAATGATTGAGTCACAATTCTCTATCTATCAGGCGAAGCTTGAACAGATGGCTCAACTCGCCGATCTGTTACATGAACTGTATCTGGAACCTGGCCAGATACAGCCTAAAAGCGGTTCTATGTCGCAATGAACAGGAAACAGTGTGACCATCTGATGATGGTCATCGTCGTGATGACCCTCGTCATACTCCTACTTTTTAGCCTGATAAAGATAAATTCGGTCGTACATGGCAGCGGTGTCATTATCACCAAGGATAATACTCAGGTCGTTTCTCTCTCTAAAGGTGGAACGATTGATGCGATTCATGTCGCGGAAGGGGATTTTGTTACCAAAGGCCAGGTCCTTGCCGAAACATCAAACTTTGATATTCAGAAAGAAAACGAACGTACCCAAGCTCAGCACCGCTATCTTGCCTTATATATCAAAGAAATGATGTCTATTTTGGCCTGGAGGCAAGATTATACTCTCTTTGATATTAGCAATATCACGAATCAGGATTTGATTGGTAATATACAATTGTTAATTAGCCAGACCAAAACGAAGGATAATAAAATCAACAGCCTCAATTCCGAAATTGAGCGTTTAGGTATTTCTAAAATCAGCAAGAACAGCGAGCTAATGCTTGTTCAGGAAGAGGTTAATCTTCTTTCTCCTTTGGTTAAAAAGGGTATCAGTTCTTATACCACTCTGTTGGCAAAAAAACAGGCAGTAGAGCGTCTCAAGTCTGAGCTTATCGATCTTGAAAGCCAGGTAGTAGCGAAATCAGAAGAGATAAAGGTGATCCATAGCGAAATTAATGATGATATCTTTACTTTTCGTAATACTTTGTCGAAAAACCTGGTCGATGCTCAACATGAAGCTGCGCTTAATGACTCTGCCATGAGTGTATTACAAAAGCAGATGAAAGAATCTCGCGTCCGATCGCCCATTGATGGCGTGATTTATCAAATTAACAAAAATGCCTTCACCAAAGGCGGTGTGATACAGGCTGCTGACTCGCTGTTTGAGATTAAACCAATGTCAACCAAAATGCTCGCGGAAGTAAAAATTCAGCCTAAAGATCGCGATCAAATTTATGTTGGTGGTTCGGTTAACGTGAAAATTCTCTCATTTATTCTCTCGGGCTCAAAACCTTATACCGGTGTAGTAGAGCAAATCAGTCCTGACTCCTACGAAGATACGGTTAATGGAAATACGGTGAGGTATTACAAAGCTATCGTAGAGTTCACTATCGGTACAAAAGAACGTGATGTTATCAAACCTGGGATGACGGTAGATGCTTTCATTATTACAGGTAACCACAGCATATTAAAATACCTTGCCTCGCCATTGCTGCGTGGCCTTCAACAAGTTTTCAGTGAGCCGGTCATCACTGACAGTAAATCAACTCATTAATTCAGGGTGATAATATGAGTAATACTATTTTCGCAAGCAACGATTCAATTGTCGACTTACAGCAGTATGGTGCTATGGATAGTGCCAAAGTCGTCATTAGTGGGACCGACTTTAAATTTATTTTTCCGGGTAATGTGGTGGTTAACGTTATTAACGGCGCTCTTTATTCAAGCCTGGAAAATAACCACGTTCACTTCAAATTCCAGGGGCAGGATGTTTCAGGCCAGCAACTGCTGAAAACGATCGACTTAAGCAATCTTCAACTTGAACGGCTTGACTCTGCACTATCAGATCAGCGTCAGGATCGCGTGCTGAAAGATAATATTAATAAAATCAGCGAGATTAATGCGAAAGACCTTGAGGAAGCTAAAAAAGAGGCTGCTGATCTGAAGCATGAAGCAGAAAAAATGCGTGCTGAAGCTGAAGAGGCGCAAAAAGCTTCTGCAGAAGTTCAAAAGCAGCTTGAGGAGTTCCTAAATGATAAAGCGCAGAGCAATGGCCAAAATGGCGCAGCCTCTCAGAACCAGGGAGAAGAGCAGCTGGATGCCAGCCTTTACCATAAGAAATATGACGATGACTCTGTGGCTGAGGCCAGTCGACTCGTTTTCTCTGATTACTCATCCAGTTCGTCCAGTTCTTCAAGTTCATCAGAATCTGATGAAACGCCCATCGACGTAAAACCTATTGATGTGGCTCTTAAGCTTGATGACGGCAGTGATTCTGGGGTAAAAAACGATAATATTACCAACGTCACCACACCGCAGTTTGTTGGTTCTACCGATCCCGGATTGACAGTTTCACTGCGCATTGATGGTGTGGTTGTCGCCGTCACGACCTCCGATGCGATGGGCAACTTTTCATTCAATAGCGGCACGGTGCTGGCTGACGGACAACACAACGTCCAGGTCGATGTGACGGACGGGCAGGGGGGAAGCGGTAGCGCGAAAATTATCGTAACCATTGATACCGTCATTGCAGCTCCCACTTTCGAACTCGACGATCAGTACGCTATTCCTGCAGCCGATCGCATTGAGGGTGAAAATCTTACCCGTTTTACCGATGCGAAAATAATTGGTGAAGCCGAAGCAGGATCGCAGGTTGCTATCTATGCCAATGGCGTTCTGCTTACCACAGTCACCGTAGATTCTGATGGCGCCTGGTCGTATCAGTTTAGTGGTTCAGAATTAAATGAAGGCATTAATAATATTGAGATTGATGCGACGGATAAAGCGGGAAACACGGCATCAACAACCGGCGTTATTACGCTGGATACGATTCCCCCAGAAACACCCGTTATTATTCTTGATGAATCCAGTGATACGGGGATGTCCTCGATCGATAGCCTGACTAATGATAAAACGCCTTCTCTGCATGGTAATGCTGAACCGAACTCAACGCTCGAGTTATATCTGAATGGCTACAAAGTGGCCGATATCAGCGTGGATTCCATGGGGAACTGGCAATATACACTGCCGGAAAATAAAATCACCGCTGATGGTATTTATACTTTTGAAGTGGTCTCTTCCGATCGTGCGGGTAATACCTCAACCGCACAAATAGATGTGACTGTCGATACCGATATTGATGCATTCACACTGGCAATGACTAGCCAGTCAGACAGCGGAGTTGCCGGGGACAATTATACCAACGATATTTATCCAGCGTTTACCGGTAAAACTGACCCAAATAGTCATATTGTGATCACTAACCTGACGACCGGGGAAAAAATTGAAATTGATGCTTCACAGAGTGGTAATTTCAGCTTTAACCTGGCGCAGGCCTCTGCAGAAGGGCTGAACGAACTCTCAATCACCGTAACTGATTATGCGGGCAACCAGCAAACCTTCAGCTACGAATATACTATTGATACGGTTGCTCCCGTATCGCCCGATATTGAACTGGATAAATACACCGTTTCAAAATCAGGCGATATTCTGACAAACGACGCCACGCCAGTCTTTACCGGTACAGCAGAAGCGGGCAGTACGGTGACGATTTATATTGATGGCAAGGCCTGTGGCACGGTGACGGCAAACCACGATGGTATCTGGTCGTTTACTTTGCCAAGCGATCTGGCTGATGGTAGCTATACTGCAGTGGCTTATGCGACTGACCTTGCGGGAAACGTTTCTCCATCATCTGCCGATTGTACTTTCACTGTCGATACCAGCACAACGTCACCGGTTGCCACGTTGCAGGCTGAAGATGATACGGGGATAAGCCAGACTGACTGGATCACCCGGCAAAATGATAATTTAACAATTGACGGGACTGCTGAAAAATACGCCACCATTACAGTGATGGTTGACGGTAAAGCCGTGGGCACTACCCAGGCTGATGCTAATGGCAACTGGCAGTTCGAATATGACCCTAATCCGGCTCTTTCCGATGGCGATTATACGCTGACTATTCAGGCTCAGGATGAGGTGGGGAACACATCGAGCAGTAGTTACGATCTGGTCATTGATACCATTACCGTCACGCCGTCGCTTAAATTAGACACGGGTTCAGATACGGGATCGTCGAATGATGATGGTATTACCAAGGAAACGCAGCCGTTGTTAACCGGAACGGCTGAAGCCAACGCGACGATCGAGATCTTTATTGATGGTACCGTAGTCGGTCAGGTTGTCTCTGATAAAAATGGCGTCTGGAACTATCGTATCCCGGAAGAGGCGAGCTTAGCTGATGGCGAGCATGCCGTCGTTGTACGTGCAACAGATGCCGCCGGCAACAGCGCAAACTCGACCACGCTGGATATTGTGGTCGATAGTACGATGGAAACACCCACAATCCATCTTGATAGCGATAGCGGCATAAGTGATGCCGATCGCATTACCAATAACGCTTCCCCGATTTTCTCTGGTTCAGCCGAGGCTTATTCCAGCATCACTATTTATCAGGACGGGAAGGCCATCGGGAAAGTCAGCGCGGATGCTAACGGAAATTGGTCTTATAGCTTCACGGGATCGCAGGCGTTGACCGATGGAAGCTACATTTTTTATATCACGGCAACAGATGTCGCCGGCAACTCAGCGACTTCAGAAAAAATTCAGGTCACCATTGATACCCAGGTTTCTATCCCTACGCTGGATCTGGCGGATGCGTCAGACACCGGCAACCTCAACAGCGACAACATCACCAGCGACACCACGCCAACATTCTCGCTGGGCAATATCGATGCTGACGTGATCAGCGTGCAGGTCATTATCAACGGCACCGCCTATGACGCCGTGCAGTCAGAGGGCAAGTGGACCTTTACCGCCCCGGAACTGGCGGATGGCGACTATAGCATCAGTGTTATCGTCACCGACAATGCGGGTAATACCGCTAACTCGACCACACTGGCCATCACGGTGGACACCAGCGTGGCGGCGCCGGTGATCGCCCTGAGCGACGACACCGGTATTACCGGCGACAACCAGACTAACGACACCACCCCGGGCTTTGCCATTGCCACGGATAACGACGCCGTCAGCGTGATGGTGAGCATCGACGGCGGCACCCCGGTGGCGGCGACAAAGGCCGCGGACGGGCAGTGGCATATTGACAGCGCCGCGCTGGCCGACGGCGACCACTCCATCGTGGCCACCGTCACCGACCTGGCGGGCAACACCGCGACGTCCTCACTGGCTTTCACCGTCGACACCACGCTGTCGGTGCCGACCATCGCTCTGACGGATGCGTCAGACAGCGGCAGCAGCAACAGCGACAACATCACCCGGGACACCACCCCAACGTTCACGCTGGGGAATATCGACGCCGACGTGACGAAGGTGCAGGTCATTATCAACGGCACCGCCTATGACGCCGTGAAGGCTGAGGGCAAGTGGACCTTTACCGCCCCGGAACTGGCGGACGGCGACTACAGCATCACGGTGCAGGTCACCGACGACGCGGGGAACGTGCAGACCTCCACCGCGCTGGCGGTGACGGTGGACACCAGCGTGGCGGCGCCGGTGATCGCCCTGAGCGACGACACCGGTATTACCGGCGACAACCAGACTAACGACACCACCCCGGGCTTTGCCATTGCCACGGATAACGACGCCGTCAGCGTGATGGTGAGCATTGACGGCGGCACCCCGGTGGCGGCGACGAAGGACGCGGACGGGCAGTGGCATATTGACAGCGCCGCGCTGGCCGACGGCGACCACTCCATCGTGGCGACGGTCACCGACCTGGCGGGCAACACCGCGACGTCCTCACTGGTCTTTACGGTGGACACCACGCTGTCGGTGCCGACCATCGATCTGACGGATGCGTCAGACAGCGGCAGCAGCAACAGCGACAACATCACCAGTGACACCACGCCGGCGTTCACGCTGGGGAATATCGACGCGGATGTGACGAAGGTGCAGGTCATTATCAACGGCACCGCCTATGACGCTGTGCAGTCAGAGGGCAAGTGGACCTTTACCGCCCCGGAACTGGCGGACGGCGACTACAGCATCACGGTGCAGGTGACCGACGACGCGGGGAACGTGCAGACCTCCACGGCGCTGGCTGTGACGGTGGACACCAGCGTGGCGGCGCCGGTGATCGCCCTGAGCGACGACACCGGCACGGCGGGGGATAACCAGACTAACGACACCACGCCGGGCTTCACTGTCAGCACCGATCCGGACGCGTTCAGCGTGATGGTGAGCATTGACGGCGGTAAGCCGGTGGCGGCGACGAAGGCCGCGGACGGGCAGTGGCATATTGACAGTAGCGCGCTGACCGACGGCGACCACACCATCGTGGCGACGGTCACTGACCTCGCCGGCAACACCGCGACGTCCTCACTGACCTTCACCGTCGACACCACGCTGTCGGTGCCGACCATCGATCTGGCGGATGCGTCAGACAGCGGCAGCCTTAACAGCGATAACATCACGAACGACACCACCCCGGCGTTCACGCTGGGCAGTATCGATGCGGATGTGACGAAGGTGCAGGTCATTATCAACGGCACCGCCTATGACGCCGTGCAGTCAGAGGGCAAGTGGACCTTTACCGCCCCGGTGCTGGCGGACGGCGACTACAGCGTCAGCGTGCAGGTGACTGATGACGCGGGGAACGTGCAGACCTCCACGGCGCTGGCTGTGACGGTGGACACCACCGTGGCGGCGCCGGTGATCGCCCTGAGTGACGACACCGGCACCCCCGGCGACAACCAGACTAACGACGCCACGCCGGGCTTTGCCATTGCCACGGATAACGACGCCGTCAGCGTGATGGTGAGCATTGACGGCGGTAAGCCGGTGGCGGCGACGAAGGCCGCGGACGGGCAGTGGCATATTGACAGTAGCGCGCTGGCCGACGGCGACCACTCCATCGTGGCCACCGTCACCGACCTCGCCGGCAACACCGCGACGTCCTCACTGGCCTTTACGGTGGACACCACGCTGTCGGCGCCGACCATCGACCTGGCGGATGCGTCAGACAGCGGCAGCAGCAACAGCGACAATATCACCAGCGACACCACCCCAACGTTCACGCTGGGGAATATCGACGCCGACGTGACGAAGGTACAGGTTCTTATCAATGATACCGCCTATGACGCCGTGCAGTCAGAGGGCAAGTGGACCTTTACCGCCCCGGAACTGGCGGACGGCGACTACAGCATCAGCGTGCAGGTGACCGACGACGCGGGGAACGTGCAGACCTCCACGGCGCTGGCCATCACGGTGGACACCAGCGTGGCGGCGCCGGTGATCGCCCTGAGCGACGACACCGGCACGGCGGGGGATAACCAGACTAACGACGCCACGCCGGGCTTTGCCATTGCCACGGATAACGACGCCGTCAGCGTGATGGTGAGCATTGACGGCGGTAAGCCGGTGGCGGCGACGAAGGCCGCGGACGGGCAGTGGCATATTGACAGCAGCGCGCTGACCGACGGTGGGCACACCATTGTGGCGACGGTCACCGACCTGGCCGGCAACACCGCGGACTCGGCCATCCTGACCTTTACGGTGGACACCACGCTGTCGGTGCCGACCATCGATCTGGCGGATGCGTCAGACAGCGGCAGCCTCAACAGCGACAACATCACGAACGACACCACGCCGGCCTTCACGCTGGGGAATATCGATGCGGATGTGACGAAGGTGCAGGTTCTTATCAACGGCACCGCCTATGACGCCGTGAAGGCTGAGGGCAAGTGGACCTTTACCGCCCCGGAACTGGCGGACGGCGACTACAGCATCAGGGTGCAGGTGACCGATGACGCCGGCAACACCGCAACCTCGGCGGCGCTGGCTATCACGGTGGATACAGAGGTTCTGCCAGTCAATATTGTGCTGGATAAGACTTCTGACACGGGAGAGAGCTCGACAGATAATTATACTGCGGACACAACACCGACGTTTAAGTTCAGCAATATTCCGGACGATGTCGCCACTATTACCCTGACGTTGAGCACCGGGCAGCACTACACAATAGATCTGAGCAAGAGTACTTCTTTCACCCTACCTGATGAGTTGCAAGATGGCAGTTACACTGCAACTGTGACGGTGACTGACGTGGCAGGTAACAGTGCTGACAGTAAGATTAGCTTTACTATCGATACCATTGTCGATAAACCGACAGTCGAACTCGCGACGGTATCTGATTCGGGTGACAGCCAGACCGATGGGCTGACTAATGAGACGAAGCCGCAATTCCAGATTAGTGGCGTGGATACTGATGACGTCAATACGATTACGATAGCGATTGTGAGTAGCGATGGCAGCTACAAAGATAGTTGGACACTGGACAGTGAAACCTACGAAAGCGGAGCATGGGCTTGTCCGGTTGCGCTGGACGATGGGCAATATACGATAACTGTCACGGTTGAAGACATGGCGGGTAATCAGAGCACCTCTGACGCTGCCAGGTTTGAAATTGATACTGTCACTCACATCGACTCTATCGTGCTTCTGGATGATACCGGTTCAAGCACCACCGATAACCAAACCAATGTGAATACACCTGAGTTTGCGATCGGCGTGCCGGATGATGTCACGCATGTCAGCATAATGATTGATGGTAAAGCGGCTGGTGAAGCTTCTAAGCAGACTGATGGAAAGTGGCATTTTTCCACCGCGGTGCTCGCCGATGGAGCACATACTGTGTCGGTTACCGTAACAGATGAAGCGGGTAATACCAGTAATAAAGATCTCAATTTTACGGTTGATACGACCCTTTCTGTGCCGACGCTGCAGCTTTCAAGCGATAGCGATACGGGGCACAGTGATTCAGATAATGTCACTCAGGATGTGCGCCCAACGTTTGTGATCGGCAATATTGATAGCGACGTTGTCAGCGTTTCACTGACGATTAACGGTCAGACATGGCCTATTACGGTTGAAAATGGCAGTGCTACCTTTACCGTTCCCGCCGATCTGCCGGATGGGATTTGGCAGGCCCAATTGACGGTTGTTGATGATGCAGGTAATGAAAAGACGACCTCACTCTCCGTGACCATTGACACCTCCACCAGCGTGGACGGTATTACTCTGCAAAGTGATACCGGCGTGCAAAACGACTGGATGACCAACGATTCCACCCCAACGTTTGCCATCACCGCGCCTGCTGATGCGCATGCTGTCACTGTCAGCATAGGCTCACTGACTCAGGATGCCATTTTCCAGGAAGGGAAGTGGGTGGTGACTCTGCCATCTGCCCTTGCGGACGGTGAATATACGCTTACGGTGACCGTTACGGATGACGCAGGCAATACGGCGAATCGCGCGCAAACATTCACCATTGACACCACCCTGGAGCCGCTCACCGTCAAGATGATGGCGGCGGATGACAGTGGTGTGGTAGGCGACAATGTTACCAACGACACAAAACCTACGTTTGAACTAGGCAATGTGCCGGCAGATGTTTACAGCATCGAAGTGACGTTGAACGGCGCGACGACAACCGTTAAGAAACAAGCGGACGGCAGTTGGACCTATACTCCAGAAACCGCCCTTGTTGAAGGGAAATATACGCTGGATGTACGCGTTACTGATGAAGCAGGAAACCAAAGAACGTCGACATATGATTTCACCGTGGATACCTCGGTGGATATTAATTCCATCACTCTGACGACAGATACCGGGGATTCGTCCTCCGATGGCATCACGAATGCTGCCCAACCGATATTTAACGTCACCACCTCTGATGATGTTGTCAGCCTGACGGCAACGATTAACGGTCTTGCCTGTACCGTGGTGAAAAATGCCAACGGTGACTGGACCGTCACCTCGCCGATACTCTCTGTCGCTGGAGATTACGCGCTGACCGTTACCGTTGAAGATGCTGCAGGGAACACTACCAGCGACACGAAAACGATCACCTTTGATAACCAGCTTTCCGTACCGACTATTGCGTTCGACGCGGGTGATGACACGGGTTATGACGCTACCGATCATTTGACGAGTAACAATAAGCCCACGTTCTTGATAAGCAACATGGACAGCGACGTGACGCATGCCGTCATTACGCTTGATGGGGTGCCGATTACGCTGACGCAGGATGGCAGCGGTAACTGGAGCTTTACGCCGCCATCGGCACTTTCGGATGGCAATCATAAAATGATCCTGGAAGTGCAGGATCGGGCGGGAAATACTTCAACGCAGACCTTCTCCTTCACCGTTGATACCTCGCTAAACACGCCGACGATTGATCTTGTCAGCGCATCTGATACGGGTGACAGCAGTGAAGATAATCTGACGTCGAAGACGCAGCCTGAATTTATTATCAGCAATGTCGACAGCGATATATATTCCGTGGTTGTCACGCTAAATAATAACGACTATATCGCGACGAAAAACGCCGAAGGGGAGTGGGTATTCCAGGCTCCTAAACTGGCCGATGGGGACTATACGATAACGGTCACGGCAACCGATAAAGCGGGGAACGAACGGACGTCCGATCTCGATTTTACCATTGATACCACGGTGGCAATCGATCAGATTACCATGTCTGATGATACCGGTTTCTCTTCGGATGACCATTTAACGAACGATACCATCCCAAGCTTTGATATTAGGGTTGCCGCAGATGTTACGCATGTCTCGGTGGCACTGGACGGCGGTGATGCCCAGACGCTGACGAAAACCAATGGCAAGTGGACCTACACCGCCAGCTCGGCGTTGACCGATGGTGAGCATTCGATTGTCGTCAACGTGATGGATAAAGCGGGCAACACAACCCAGGAAACTTTCACCTTTACTATCGATACAACGCTTACACCTGTGACGGTGGATCTTAAAGACGAGGACGACAGCGGCAGCAGCTCCGCCGATAATTACACTAACAATACCCAGCCAACGTTTGAGTTTGGTTCGCTGGATAAAGATGTTTATAGTCTGACGGTGAACCTGAACGGCAAAGATATTCCTGTGGATTTGACCAGTCAGCCGGTGAGTTTTACGCCGGATGAAGCGCTGGCAGACGGCACTTACACCTTAATTGCCACGGTGACGGATAACGCCGGAAATACCAAAGAAACTCCGCTGACCTTCACCATTGATACGCAAACGTCGGTATCGGTGGACTTTGTCGTCGGTGACGACACGGGCTATTCCGACAGCGATAACATAACGAAGAGCAATGCCCCTGAATTTGAAATCAGCGTTCCGGCGGATGTGGAGTCGGTGAGCGTTACCCTCAACGGCACGGTGACTTCGTTGACGAAGGATGAGTCCGGCCGCTGGATCTACTCGGCTCCGGCACTGGCAGATGGCAACTACACTCTCGACGTTTCAGTAGTGGATAAAGCGGGTAACACCGCCAGCACTGAACTCAAATTTGTGGTGGATACCACCCTTAGCACGCCAACAATCGATTTAGCGGCTGCAAGTGATACGGGGACCTTGTCAAACGATCACCTAACCAACGATACGACGCCATATTTCACGCTCGATAATATCGATAGCGATGCTTATAGCGTCACTGTCACTATCAACAATAAAACCTATAACGCGACGGAAAAGAATGGTATATGGGGCTTGCAGTTACCCGATGCCGATGCCCTCCCGGATGGAACCTATACCGCAACTGTTAAGGTTGAAGATGATGCAGGCAATACCAAATCATCCTCAATGAGCTTTACCGTTGATACCATTTGCTCAGCACCGATTCTGGCGCTGGATAATGGCAGCAACAGCGGCAGCACTGATGATAACATCACCAACGTGACGAAACCGGTTATCAGTATCAGCGGCGTACCTGCCGATATCGCCAGTATAACGGTAACTCTTGGTGACACGACGCTGTCACTGGATCCGTCGACAACGAGCTGGCAGGTACCGCAAAGCCTGGCGGATGGCGCATATAGCGTGGTCGTGACCTTTACGGATAATGCGGGTAACAGCGCATCGACAACCTATAACTTTACCGTTGATACGGTGGTTGACTCTCCTGCCGTGCTGCTGCTGGATGATACCGGGCAGAATACCACCGATAACCTGACTAACGTCTCAGTGCCGCGTATCCAGATTAGCGCGGCGGAGGAACTCACCTCCGTCACCGTCACGCTCAATGGGCACACGCAGACGCTGGAGAAAAACGCCCAGGGCGAGTGGATTTATACCGCTGACATGCTAGCGGATGGTACTTACACCGCCACCGTGGAGATGGTCGATGTCGCGGGCAACCACCAGACAGAGACCCTGACTTTTACGATTGACACTCAGATCCCGCAGCCAACTATTTCGATGGATAGCGCCAGTGATTCTGGCGATAGCTCAAGTGATTCGTTAACCAATGATACGCAGCCGACGTTCATAGTTTCCGGCGTGCCGGACGATGTTGATACCGTGTTTGTTGTTATAAACGGTGCGAAATATACGGCGACACAAAATGAAGCTGGGGAATGGACGGTTACCTCAGCCAATCTGGCGGATGGTAACTACACCGCAGAAGTGACCGTTACGGATAAAGCCGGTAATACCGCTGAAAGCAGCATGAATTTTACCATCGACACACACGTTGCGCTGTCGGTGGAGCTGCTGGCCTCTTCTGATACAGGCTCTTCGCAGACGGATAAAATTACCAAAGATACGTCACCTACGTTCGGCGGTCTGACGGACAAAGACGCAACGCTGGTGGTGACCGTGCTGGATGAGAGCGGTAATGCGATTCAGACCCAAACGCTCTCTCCTGCCTCGGACGGGACCTGGTCTATTACGCTGGGTGATTTGACTGATGGCAACTATACCATCTCGGTTACCGCGACCGATAAGGCCGGAAACACCCAGGCAAGCAACATTGATTTTGTTATCGATACAGTGGTTAACGCGCCGGGGGTTGCATTGAGCGAGTCCGATCCCGGGAATAACCATGAAGCCTTAAGCCTGGCGCCAGAATTCAGTGGTACTGCGGAAGCAGGATCGACGCTGGTGATAAGTATTGATGGCGTTACTGTCGCCAGTGTTGTGGCGGACAGCAACGGAACATGGTCATGGACGCCGCCGAGCGCCATTAACTCTGGCGATCATATTATTAGCGTCGTCGCGACCGACAAAGCGGGTAACGTCTCTGACGCCACTAACTTCGCCTTTATCATTCCGCTGATCGACGTCGATCCACCGACACTGCAGCTACAAACCGCATCGGATAGCGGCTCCATTGGTGACTTTGTCACTAATGATACGACGCCATCAATTACCGGGACATCGCTGCCGGGCAGCACCGTGACGATTTATGTTAACGGTGAGGTGGTTGGTACCGCGGCAACGGACTCAACCGGACGCTACAACTTTAACCTGCCAGAAATGGCTGAAGGGACCTACAGCATAGAGGTGAGCGTCATTAACCCGAACAACGGGGAGGAGGTAAAATCTGACCCTGCAAGTCTGGTCATTGACACGCATGTGGTTCCTCTTGACTGGGATATTAACGGATTAAATGATGAAGGGTATCTGAACACCAATACCCCGGTAGTGAGCGGAATCTCTGAAGCCGGCGCGCATATCAAGGTGATGATTGACGGTCGTGTAGTGGTGGAAACGGTCGCCGCCAGTGATGGTAAATGGCTGGCATCGATTACAAACATTGGCGCTGACGGAGAGCATGAGATTAGCTTCTCGGTAACAGATGTGGCGGGTAACACAGAAACCTTCGGCCCGGAGAGTTTTGTTCTCGATACCTATATTGCGCCACTGACCGTTGATTTACGCGATACGGATGATACCGGCACCAGCGATACCGACAACATCACCCAAAAAACCAGCGTTCACCTTGACGGTACCGCAGAAGCGGGCTCAACCGTTACGATCGCCAATACGCAGGGCGAGATTCTGGCTACCATTGCCGTGGAGAGCGATGGTGCATGGAGTACGGAAATTACGCTGCAGGAGGGGATGCAAACCTTTGTGGTGACTTCCACCGATGCTGCTGGCAATACCGTCTCCAAAAATATCGATATTACCCGCGATACGCAAAATAGCATCACTGACATAGTCCTGAGTCGTGATTCCAACAGTGCGGACACGCTGGACGCCATCACCAAAGTGACTACGCCAACCCTGACGGCAGTCACCAATCCTAATGCGACGGTCGATGTTTATGTCAATGGCGAAAAAGTTGCCACGGTAACCGCCGATGCGGCAGGGACAGTGAGCTGGACGATGCCGGAAAGCGCCGACGGTTCTTATGATATTAAAATGGTGTCGACGGATGCGGCAGGCAATACCGCAACCAGTGCAACGACTACCGTTGTTATTGATACCGTGGTTGACAATTTTAGCGTCGATACGCTGCCGGACCTGACCAATAGTAAAGCGCTGAGTGTCACAGGTACCGGTGAAAGCGGCGCTACGATTACCGTCTATTTGAATGGCGTCGCGGCAGGCCAGGTTACCGTAGCGGCTGATGGCAGTTGGACGGTACCGCTGATCCTCAATGATGATGGCGAGTACAGCCTGACGGTACAGATCACGGATGTGGCCGGAAACAGCCAGACCAGCGATCCATTTGTCTTCACGCTGGATAGCCATACCGATTACCCGACCATCAACCTGGATGACGCGTCTAACTCAGGCTCGCTGGATGACAACATAACCAGCGACAATACGCCAGCCTTCCATGGTACGGGAGAGCCGGGGGCGACGATTTCTATTCTGGTGGATGAAAAAACGGTCGCAACGGTAACGGCGGATGCCGAAGGCAACTGGACGTGGCAATACCCAACTACGTTGGCTGACGGTGAATATTCCATCCGCGTAGTGGCGGAAGATACGGCGGGCAATACCGCAGAGTCGGCACGCATTCTGGTTACGGTCGATACCAGCACCTGGATTGAGCTGGATAAAATGAATCCTGATGGTGGCCTCTACTCTAACGATTATGTTACCGCCCGAACGACGCCAACGTTCCAGATCAACGGTGAAACGGGTCAGCCCGTCAAGGTTTATATTGATGGTAAGTATGTGGAAACCATCACGATCTCCGGGCGAAATTATCAATATACCGTTCCGCAAGCGCTGGACGACGGTAGCCATACCATCCGCTTTGATATTGCCGATGCCGCCGGCAATACGGCCTCCACTGGCGATCAGAAGTTCACGATCGATACGGTTAACGATACTCCCGTCACGCTGGACAATATTAACGGAGAGAGCGTCGCTGACCACACCGTTGATGGTACGATTTACATCAATGATATTTCTGCAGGTATTAAGCTGAGCGGTATGGCTGAGGCTAACAGCTATGTCACTGTCAAAATTAATGGAATGACCGTTAGCAACGTCTGGGCAGACGGTACAGGAAAATGGAGCGTAAACGTTAATCCTATGTTGCTTAGCGATGCGACATGGACCGTCCAGGTGAGTTCAGAAGACCGCGCGGGGAACGACAGTACCGTCTCAACCTTCACGATAGTGATTGATACCTCCATCAGCCAGTTCACCGCCAACGTGCAGGACGACAAAGACAGTTCGGCCGATAAATGGGTAGTTAACAACCGCACGCCTGTCTTTAATGGCGTCGGTGAGGCGGGGGCTACTGTCACCCTGATGGTGGCAGGGATGGTGGTGGCTACCACCACAGTTGCCGCCGATGGCACCTGGAGCATCAAGGCCAGCGCGTTGCCTGAAGGGACCAGCAATTTAACCTTCACCATTCAAGATACTGCCGGCAATACCCAAACCATTAACCATGACATTCTGGTCGATAGCGTTGCGCCAAATACGCCGACGGTAGAGATCTCTTCCTGGAACGAAGAGGGGAATCTGTGGATCCTCTCAGGCAAGGCGGAAGCGGGAACGACCATTGTTATCAAGGATGAGTCCGGCAACGTTATCACCACAGTTAATGTCAACAGCTCCGGCAGTTGGAGTACCGCGATTAACTATCCTGATGGCGGTAAAGTCAGCATTCAGGCAGAGGATTCTGCCACCAATATCAGCGTGCCTGTCGACCTTGATGTGATGTTCACGACGCCAGCCGTGGCGCTAGATGTAACCTCAGACGGTGGTGCGCTGGGCGACAACCTGACCAATGACTCAACCCCGACGCTGGTTTTGAGTAACATCGAGAAGGATGTCGTTGCGGTGAGCGTAACGATTGATGGAACGACGGTGCAGGCAACGAAGATCAGCGATGGCGTCTGGACCGTAACATGGGGAACTCCGCTAAGTGACGGCGAATGTGACGTTCAGGTGAGCGCAACGGATGCGGCAGGAAATACCGCAACGCAATCCTTTAGCTTTACTATTGATACTGTGCTCAGCGCGCCGGTCATCGCCATGGATGCGGCAAGCGATACTAGCACGGTGGGCGATAACATCACGCAAACCGTTAAACCGACGTTTGTCGTGACTAACGTTGACGCTGATGTGACGAAGGTAGAGGTGACCTTAAACGGCAATACGCAAACCCTGACCAAAGACGCTTTGGGTAACTGGATCTATACGCCGGAAACCCCGCTGGCAGACGGTAACTGGACCGTTGAGGTAAAAGTAACCGATGCGGCAGGGAATACTAAGCAGTCCAGCCTGGATTTCACCGTCGACACTAGTATCAGTACGCCGACGGTGGCTCTTGATGCCAGCAGCGATACCGGTGATGTCGGTGACAACCTGACGAATGAGACGACGCCAACCTTTATCCTGAGCAATATTGACCCGGATGTCACGTCGGTGATGGTGACGCTGAACGGCGAAACGCACAGCGCAACCAAAGATGAGCAAGGTAACTGGACGTATACGCCGGAAACTGCGCTGTCAGACGGTAGTTGGACCCTGAAGGTGAAAGTCACGGATGGCGCAGGTAACACTTCGGAATCTTCACTGGATTTCACCATTGACAGTACGCTAAGCACACCAACAGTAATGATGGATATGGACAGTGACACCGCAACGGCAGGGGATAATATCACCAGCGATACGACGCCAACCTTTATCCTGAGCAATATTGACCCGGACGCCACGTCAGTGATGGTGACGCTGAACGGTGAAACGCACAGCGCAACCAAGGATGAGCAGGGTAACTGGACGTATACGCCGGACACCCCGCTGGCGGACGGCAGCGGAACGTTGGTGGTGACCGTGACCGATGCGGCGGGCAATAGCGCGGATGCGTCCCTGGATTACACCATCGACACCACTATCAGCACGCCGACGATCGCCCTGGATGCGGGCAGCGATAGCGGTACGGTGGGTGATAATCTGACGAAGGATACGACGCCAACCTTTATCCTGAGTAATATCGACCCGGACGCCACGTCAGTGATGGTGACGCTGAACGGTGAAACGCACAGCGCAACCAAGGATGAGCAGGGTAACTGGACGTATACGCCGGACACCCCGCTGGCGGACGGCAGCGGAACGTTAGTGGTGACCGTGACCGATGCGGCGGGTAATAGCGCGGATGCGTCCCTGGATTACACCATCGACACCACGGTCAGCACGCCGACAGTTTCCCTGGATGCGGGCAGCGATAGCGGTGCCTCAGGGGACAACATTACTAAGGACGACACCCCAACGTTTATCCTGAGTAACATCGATCCTGATGCAACTACCGTAACGGTGACCATAAACGGCGAAACCCACAGCGCCACGCAGGATGAATCAGGCCACTGGACCTGGACACCTGAAGAGGCGCTGGCTGAAGGCACCTGGACGTTGGTGGTGAATGTCAGCGATGCGGCAGGTAATACCGCCAGCCAGTCGGTTGAGTTCACGGTCGATACCCATGTCGATAATTTTGATGTGACTTTCGATGGTACGAGTAGCCAGGAACAAACCTGGCAGACCGATGAGTCAACCTTATCGTTTAGCGGGCATGGCGAAGCGGGAGCCCTGGTTAGCGTTTCACTGGATAATGGCGATGTGCTGACGGCAAACGTGGATAAAGACGGTAACTGGAATCTCCAGCTTGAGGATGTGTCGCAGGGCGAGCATCAGCTTACCTTCACCATTACCGACGTGGCGGGTAACACCAGCACCGTGACGCACGATGTGGATGTTGGAACCGATGACCCGGTGTCGCTACGCAGCAGTCTGTACAGTAGCGAGCAGGACACCAGGGACACCATAGAAGTGGAGTCGTCGCATCCGGTCTTTGAGTTCAACCTGGACGCCAGTATTACCCATGCCAGCGTTGAACTGGACGGTGTCACGCATCCGCTGGTGCCTTCGCCGTCTGGCTCTACGCAGTTCGACGTGCCTGTGGCGCTGGAGGATGGCCCACATTCTCTGGTGTTGCGCACGCAGGACAGTGCCGGGAATAGCGAACGTCAGGATATCGCCTTTACGGTGGATACCAGTAGCCGCAGCGTCGTTGCAGGCATGGACGACGCCCGCAGCGATGAAAGTGACGCGCCGCATTCTGCAGCGGATCAATCCTCTTCGCATGAAGCAGCCAGCTTCGCGGCACAAGTGATGAGCATTAGCCAGAGCGTCGAAGATAATCAGGACGATCAGCAACATCACCATCAATAAATAACCGTTTCCCCCGTACAGGACGTGCGGGGGAATGAGTGCAAATTCTATGAATGATTTTACGCTATATGATTTAGGCCTGGCTGGCGTTATGCAATACATCGCCAAAAACCACGACTCACGTATCGAAATAGATGAAGCAAAAATACCGGTCACGCTGTCGCAATATGATAAAAACGATCCGAACCATGAAGCGCAGATTAAAAACTATTTTCTATCATTAGGTCTGATGATCCACGAGGTGAAATTCTCGCGCCCCGACGATTTGCTGAATGAAAATATGCCGCTGATTATATTAACCTCCGACATGCAATGGATGGTGTGTGTCGGGTGCCAGGAAGGGGGGCTACAGCTGGTCAAGCGTAACAACGAGTTGGGTGTCGTTGCGTGCGCCAGAGAAAACATCCAGACGATTTCGGTCTTTCTGATCCAGCCTTTAAGCGGGATGACTGAATCAATAAAAATCAGCTCGATATTAAAATCCGGACTGCAAAATAATAAAGTTTTTTACAGTAAGTATTTTTTTACCTCGCTGTTTATGGCCTTGTTTGCCCTGACTATCCCGGTTTTCAGTAACATTTACTACGATAAGCTTGTACCGGGGTCATCGATCGCCTCTCTGTTTGGGGTGGTGGGTATCGTACTGGTATTTATCGTCTTTGAATTTTTACTGCGATCCTCGAAAGATATCTATCAGTCGATTGTCTCGCGCCAGGAGGATGTCAATATTGATGTCTCTTTTGTGGAGGCATTGATCTACAACACCACCAAAAGCAGCTCTATGTCCTCCGTGTTTGTTCTGTGGACAGAATTTCAAAAAATAAAGCCCGTGCTGTTAAATTCCGTTTTCCAGCGCGTGTCGGATATTCCGGTATTTATTATTTTTTGTGTGATTATTTACATTAATCTCGGTGCCCTGGTGTTAGTGCCCGTGATGATGATGATGGTGTCGCTACTGTTGGCCTGGGGATACTTCAAGTATACGGAAGTGCTGATGGATAAAATGAAGGAGAGCCAGTCAAACCGTAACGTTTTCATTACTGAATTACTCTATTCCCTACGTACCATCCATACCTTAAACAACAAAAACCTGATGCTTGATTGGGTTAATAGCAGTAACAATCAGTCATGGCTTAGCTTAAAGTTGCGTAAGGCTGGGGTCTATTATCAGTCTGCGCTTAGCGCGATGTCGAACCTGAACCAGATCCTGCTGATGGTTTTCGCTTTTTTCCTGGTCATCAAAGGTGAAATCACCACGGGGGCGATTGTCTCTTCCGTTATTGTCTCCGGGCGGATGTCGGGGATCATCTCGGGGTTATCATCAACGCTCTCTACTATTTTTACGACCAATAAAACCATTACGGATTTAATGAAAATGTTTATGCCGGCAGGGCAGGAACATGAGCAAAAATTGCTGCAATCGATTGTTAACGTGCGCGGTGATATCTCTCTACGCGCCCTGAGCTATCAGTACGATCCGCAATTATCAAAAGCGCTGGATACGCTGACGCTGGATATTCCTCATGGGCAGCGGGTGGCAATTATTGGCGAATGTGGTTCCGGGAAAAGCTCGCTGGTTTCCCTGCTCTCTGGCTACTGTCCACCGACTGAGGGCAGTATTATGTACGATGGCTACAATACCCGACATCTGGCGCAGAACTTTTTCAGCCGCTTTATCAGTATGGTGACCAATAATGACACGTTGTTTACCGGCAGCATTGAAAGTAACTTTGCCCTTAAAGATTGCGACAACCGCAAGAAGGTGATCGAGGCGCTTAATCTGGCGAACTGTACCTTTGTGCTCCAGCATCCAATGGGGCTGCGTTACCCGGTGATGTTTATGGCGCGTAACTTATCCTCAGGGCAAAACCAGCAGCTGTTATTAGCGCGTAGTTTGAGTAGCGATGCTCAGATTTACTTATGGGATGAGCCAACCTCGAATATGGATGAAATGACCGAACAGCGAATTTTCGATCATCTCGATCACTTTATCAGCGGTAAGACACTGATCATGGTGACGCACCGTCGTTATTTGCTGAAGTATTTCGATCGTGTGCTGGTCATGAAAGGGGGCAAAATCATTCGTGACTGCACGCCGGATAAACTATTAGGGCCAGCAAAAGTTGATCAGACAAAGCCGCCTGTTCGCATAACGGTTGCGTCAGCGAACGAAAAACAAGCGCGTTGACGATATTTTTTCATTGACCGGACTGATTAGTGAGCCGTTTCGCAGCACCGATTTGTTATTGCTGTATCTTCTGCGTGAATGAAGCGAAGGCTTCATATTCAAAAGGAGAATATTGAAATGGGAAAACTCACGGGCAAAACAGCATTGATTACGGGCGCATCGCAGGGTATTGGCGAAGGGATCGCCAGAACGTTTGCCCGCCATGGCGCGAACTTAATCCTGCTGGATATCTCCGATGAGATTGAAAAACTGGCGGATGAGCTGGCTGGACGCGGTCACCGCTGCACGGCGGTTCACGCGGATGTCAGAGATTTTGCTTCAGTCACGGAAGCGGTGAAACGCGCGAAGAAGGTTGAAGGCAAAATCGATATTCTGGTCAACAACGCCGGCGTATGTCGCCTCGGTAACTTCCTTGAGATGAGCGATGACGATCGCGACTTCCATATTGATATCAATATCAAAGGCGTCTGGAACGTAACGAAAGCCGTACTGCCGGAGATGATTGATCGCAAAGACGGGCGCATCGTGATGATGTCCTCAGTCACTGGCGATATGGTGGCCGATCCGGGCGAAACGGCCTACGCAATGTCAAAAGCGGCGATTATCGGCTTAACCAAATCGCTGGCGGTGGAATATGCGCAGTCCGGCATTCGCGTGAACGCCATTTGCCCTGGCTATGTTCGTACGCCGATGGCGGAAAATATCGCGCGTCAGTCCAATCCGGACGATCCGGAATCTGTATTAACTGAAATGGCGAAAGCGATTCCAATGCGTCGTCTGGCCTGTCCGCTTGAAGTCGGCGAACTGGCCGCGTTTCTCGCCTCGGATGAGTCCAGTTATTTAACTGGCACGCAAAACGTCATTGATGGCGGCAGCACTTTGCCTGAAAGCGTAAGCGTTGGCGTCTGATTGATGCCGGTCTCCTCCCCGCGCGATGGGGAGGAGGTACCCCTTATTCTCTTTTCAACTTTCAAATCATCAAACGGTATATAAAACCGTTACTCCTTTAGCACTGGTTATAAATATGATGACCATAAGAAAGTCATTAAATTTATAAGGGTGCGCAATGGCCGTTAACTTACTGAAAAAAAGAACCCTGACGCTGGCAGCAATGCTGTTGCTGGTGGGGCAGGCGCAGGCAACGGAACTGCTGAACAGTTCATACGATGTCTCCCGCGAGCTGTTTGCCGCCCTTAACCCGTCGTTTGAACAGCAATGGGCGAAAGATAACGGTGGCGATAAACTGACGATTAAACAATCTCATGCCGGGTCATCAAAACAGGCGCTGGCGATTTTGCAGGGACTGAAAGCTGACGTTGTGACCTATAACCAGGTCACCGATGTGCAGATCCTGCACGATAAAGGCAAACTGATCTCCGCCGATTGGCAAAGCCGCCTGCCGAATAACAGCTCGCCATTCTATTCCACCATGGCGTTTTTAGTGCGTAAGGGTAACCCGAAGAATATCCACGAATGGAACGATCTGGTTCGCCCGGACGTGAAGCTGATTTTCCCGAACCCGAAAACCTCCGGAAATGCGCGTTACACCTATTTAGCGGCATGGGGCGCGGCGGACAAAGCTGACGGCGGCGATAAAGCCAAAACCGAACAATTTATGACCCAGTTCCTGAAAAATGTCGAAGTGTTTGATACCGGCGGTCGCGGTGCAACGACCACCTTTGTTGAACGCGGCCTGGGTGATGTGCTGATCACATTTGAATCGGAAGTGAACAACATCCGTAAACAGTATGAAGATCAGGGCTTCGAAGTCGTGGTGCCGAAGGTCAACATTCTGGCGGAATTCCCGGTAGCCTGGGTCGATAAAAATGTGCAGGCCAACGGTACTGAAAAAGCGGCGAAAGCGTACCTGAACTGGCTGTACAGCCCACAGGCGCAAACCATCATTACCGATTTCTACTACCGCGTGAACAACCCGCAGGTGATGGACAAGCTGAAAGATAAATTCCCGCAAACCGAACTGTTCCGCGTGGAAGACAAGTTTGGCACGTGGCCTGAGGTGATGAAAGCGCACTTTGTCAGCGGCGGTGAGCTGGACAAACTGTTGGCGGCGGGGCGTAAGTAAATGTTTGCTGTTTCCTCCCGACGCGTGCTGCCCGGCTTTACCTTAAGTCTGGGCACCAGCTTACTGTTCGTTTGCCTGATATTGCTGCTGCCGCTTAGCGCGCTGGTCATGCAACTGGCGCAAATGAGCTGGGCGCAGTATTGGGAAGTGATTACCAATCCGCAGGTGGTAGCGGCTTATAAAGTGACGCTGCTGTCGGCGTTTGTGGCATCGATTTTTAACGGCGTGTTCGGTCTGCTGATGGCGTGGATCTTAACCCGCTATCGCTTTCCGGGCCGTACGCTGTTGGATGCGCTGATGGATCTGCCATTTGCGCTGCCTACGGCGGTAGCTGGCCTGACGCTGGCATCGCTGTTTTCAGTCAATGGCTTCTACGGCGAATGGCTGGCGAAGCTGGATATTAAGGTGACCTACACCTGGCTGGGCATCGCGGTGGCGATGGCCTTTACCAGCATTCCGTTTGTCGTGCGCACCGTACAGCCGGTGCTGGAAGAGTTAGGCCCGGAGTATGAAGAAGCGGCGGAAACGCTTGGCGCCACGCGCTGGCAGAGTTTTCGTAAAGTGGTGTTGCCAGAGCTGTCTCCTGCGCTGGTGGCGGGCGTAGCGCTCTCGTTTACCCGAAGCCTCGGTGAGTTTGGCGCGGTTATTTTTATCGCCGGGAACATCGCATGGAAAACAGAAGTGACCTCGCTAATGATTTTTGTTCGCTTGCAGGAGTTTGACTACCCGGCTGCCAGCGCGATTGCTTCTGTGATCCTCGGGGCGTCGTTGCTGCTACTGTTTTCAATTAACACCCTGCAAAGTCGCTTTGGTCGACGCGTGGTAGGTCACTAATGGCAGACATTACCCAATTGAAACGCTATGACGCACCCCGCATTAACTGGGGTAAATGGTTTCTGATCGGCACGGGCATGTTGGTATCGGCCTTTATTTTGCTGGTGCCGATGATTTATATCTTCGTGCAGGCGTTCAGCAAGGGATTAATGCCGGTGCTACAGAACCTGGCTGACCCGGATATGCTGCATGCCATTTGGCTGACGGTGCTAATTGCGCTGATTGCGGTGCCGGTGAATCTGGTGTTCGGCGTATTGCTGGCCTGGCTGGTGACTCGCTTCAACTTCCCTGGACGACAGCTGTTGCTGACGCTGTTGGATATTCCCTTTGCCGTCTCGCCAGTGGTCGCTGGTCTGATCTATCTGTTGTTTTACGGTTCTAACGGCCCGCTGGGTGGTTGGCTGGATGAGCACAACCTGCAAATTATGTTCTCCTGGCCGGGAATGGTGCTGGTGACGGTGTTCGTGACCTGTCCGTTTGTGGTGCGCGAACTGGTGCCGGTGATGCTAAGTCAGGGCAGCAATGAAGACGAAGCGGCGATTTTGCTTGGTGCCTCTGGCTGGCAGATGTTCCGCCGCGTCACGCTGCCGAATATCCGTTGGGCGTTGCTGTATGGCGTGGTGCTGACTAATGCCCGTGCGATAGGCGAATTCGGCGCGGTGTCGGTGGTTTCCGGCTCGATTCGCGGCGAAACCTTATCTTTACCACTGCAGATTGAATTACTGGAGCAGGACTATAACGCCGTTGGCTCCTTTACCGCCGCCGCGCTGTTGACGCTGATGGCGATTATTACCCTGTTTTTGAAGAGCATGTTGCAATGGCGTCTGGAGAACCAGGAGAAACGCGCGCAGCAGGAGGAAAATCATGAGCATTGAGATTGCCAATATTAAGAAGTCTTTTGGTCGCACCCAGGTGCTGAACGATATCTCGCTGGATATTCCTTCAGGTCAAATGGTTGCTCTGCTGGGGCCATCCGGTTCGGGCAAAACTACGCTGCTGCGTATCATTGCCGGGCTGGAGCATCAGTCCAGCGGGCATATTCGTTTTCACGGCACCGACGTCAGCCGTCTGCATGCGCGCGATCGCAAAGTGGGGTTTGTGTTCCAGCACTATGCGCTATTTCGTCATATGACGGTATTCGACAATATCGCCTTTGGTCTGACAGTTCTGCCACGGCGTGAGCGTCCTAATGCGGCGGCGATCAAAGCCAAAGTGACCAAACTGCTGGAGATGGTGCAATTGGCTCATCTGGCGGATCGTTTCCCGGCACAGCTTTCCGGTGGGCAAAAGCAGCGTGTGGCATTAGCGCGTGCCCTGGCGGTAGAACCGCAGATCCTGCTACTCGACGAGCCGTTTGGCGCGCTCGATGCTCAGGTGCGTAAAGAACTGCGCCGTTGGCTGCGTCAACTGCATGAGGAGCTGAAGTTTACCAGCGTGTTTGTTACCCACGATCAGGAAGAAGCGACGGAAGTTGCAGACCGGGTGGTGGTGATGAGCCAGGGTCATATCGAACAGGCCGACGCGCCGGATCAGGTCTGGCGAGAACCGGCTACCCGTTTTGTGCTGGAGTTTATGGGCGAGGTTAACCGCCTGCAGGGGACGATTCGCGGTGGGCAATTCCACGTGGGCGCACACCGTTGGCCGTTGGGCTATACGCCTGGCTATCAGGGACCGGTCGATCTGTTCCTGCGTCCATGGGAAGTGGATGTGAGCCGCCGTACCAGCCTGGATTCGCCGCTGCCGGTTCAGGTGCTGGAAGCCAGTCCGAAAGGGCACTACACCCAATTAGTTGTACAACCCCTCGGGTGGTACAGCGAACCGCTGACGGTCATCATGCAGGGCGATGATTCCCCGAGCCGCGGTGAACGGCTGTTTGTTGGACTGCAAAATGCACGTTTGTATAACGGCGACCAGCGTATTGAAACGCGTGAAGAGGAACTTGCCCTGGCGCAATCAGCCTGATAGGTTAATTTGCATAGTTATCGCCCGGTGGCGCTACGCTTACCGGGCTTTTTTACGAGCTGAAAACGTGAACACATTAGAACAAACAATTGGCAATACGCCTCTGGTGAAATTACAACGCCTGGCGCCGGATAACGGCAGCGAAATTTGGGTCAAGCTGGAAGGGAATAATCCTGCGGGTTCGGTGAAAGACCGGGCGGCGCTGTCGATGATTGTTGAAGCGGAAAAGCGTGGGGAAATTAAGCCGGGTGACGTATTGATTGAGGCCACCAGCGGCAATACTGGCATCGCGCTGGCGATGATCGCCGCGCTGAAGGGCTACCGCATGAAGCTGCTGATGCCGGACAACATGAGCCAGGAACGCCGGGCGGCAATGCGTGCCTATGGCGCGGAGCTGATTCTGGTCACTAAAGAGCAGGGGATGGAGGGGGCGCGCGATTTAGCCCTCGCTATGTCTGAGCGCGGAGAAGGTAAACTGCTCGATCAGTTTAATAATCCCGATAACCCGTATGCGCACTACACCACCACCGGACCCGAAATCTGGCAGCAGACGTCAGGTCGCATCACCCATTTTGTCTCCAGCATGGGGACGACCGGTACCATTACCGGCGTGTCGCGTTTTCTGCGGGAGCAGGAAAAAGCGGTCACTATCGTTGGCCTGCAGCCGGAAGAGGGCAGCAGTATTCCGGGAATTCGCCGCTGGCCTGCGGAATATATGCCGGGCATTTTTAACGCCTCGCTGGTGGATGAGGTGCTGGATATTCACCAGAATGATGCCGAAAACACCATGCGTGAACTGGCCGTTCGTGAAGGGATTTTCTGTGGTGTCAGTTCTGGCGGCGCGGTGGCGGGCGCGTTACGCGTCGCACGT
Source organism: Citrobacter sp. C5_2 (assembly GCF_014596845.2). NCBI lineage: Bacteria > Pseudomonadati > Pseudomonadota > Gammaproteobacteria > Enterobacterales > Enterobacteriaceae > Citrobacter > Citrobacter sp. C5_2. Next base: position 1,506,756 of record NZ_CP115032.1, read on the forward strand.
GCCACGCCCGGCGCGGTAGTTGTGGCGATCATCTGCGATCGCGGCGATCGCTATCTTTCGACCGGCGTCTTTGGTGAAGAGCACTTTAATCAGGGGCTGGGAATTTAACTTGTTGGCCTGATAAGCGTAGCGCCATCAGGTAACTGCCTGGCACGATGGCCGGATAATGTTTTATCCGGCCAGGGATGATTACTCGTTACGTTTTTGCACCAGCTTATCCAGGAATTGCCACAGCTTCTCATTCATCTGCTGGTAGTCCCAGGCGCGCATCTCTTCAACCGGGCGGATGAAGCGTTTCCCTTCAGCTTCGGCCAGCTCTTGCTCTGAGTGCTGAATTAATCCTTCAATCGCATCAGCTGTGAACTCCATATGGCACTGGAAACCATAGACGAAATTACCGTATTGCACGATTTGTCGCGGGCAGCCCTCGCTTGCGGCCAGAATTATCGCCTGGTCGGTTAACCCTGGCATGTCGTTGTGCCAGTGACCGACGATAAGCGGTGAGCCGAAATGGCTGAATAACGGGTGCTGTTGGCCTGATTCGGTAAGGGTGATTGGATAGTGGCCAATCTCTTTTTCCGGGCTTTGACACACCTTCGCGCCCAGCGCTTCGCCAATTAACTGCGAGCCCAAACAGATCCCCACCACGATTTTTCGTGCCGTAATCGCCTGGTTGATCAGATGCTGTTCGGCCTGAGCGTCAAAGTATGGGCACTCTGCCTGCGTGGTGCGGGGCGACTGCGGGCCGCCAAAGACGACGAGCATATCGAAACCATCGGCATTGGCGGGAACCGCTTCTCCAGCGTATACGCGTGACCAGGTGATGGTATAGCCGCGCGATTCGGCCCATGGCAGGTACGCACCAGCAGATTCAAAAGACTCATGAATAACAAAATGAACTCGCACTTTTTCTCTCCTGTTAGCGCTTGAGCGCCTGATGAATATCAGCCGCCAGCTTATCAATGTCGCTGTCTTCTAATGTTGACAGCGTAATGCGTAAACCATGTGCAGGCGTATTGACGCCGAACACTTCGCCTTCGCGTACCAGCCAGCCGGACTTTGCCAGCGCAAAAGCGATCGCCTGACTGTGATCTGCCAGCGGTAACCACAGATTCAGACCGTCCCCGACGGGCAGTTCAATACCATATTGGCGCAGAGCTGAATTTAGCTTTTGCTGCTGGACGGCGTAAAACTGCTGCGTTTGCGCCAGCGTGTGTTGATATGTCTCGTCACTCAGGCAGGCGCAGGCTAAATCCTGCAGCAGATGGCTGACCCACTGACTGCCGGAGTTGAGCCGTAAACGCAGTTTCCCGGAAGTGACGGGATCGCTGGCTACGATAGCCAGGCGTAAATCCGGGCCTAAAGTTTTCGACATCGAACGGACTATCGCCCAGTGCGTGGTTTCCTGCGCAATCACCGGATACCAGGGGCAAGTGGACAGCAGCGCAAAGTGGTCGTCGACAATCACCAGCGTCTGCGGATAGCGGGCCAGGATTTCCTGCAATTGCGCCGCGCGGGATGCGCTCAGACTGCATCCTGTCGGGTTATGCGCGCGCGGCGTCAGAATCACCGCCCGCGCGCCTTTCTGTAGTGCGAGTTCCAGTTGGTCCGGCAGCATGCCTTCGCGATCAACGTTGGCTGGACTGGCGGAGAATCCGGCATAGCGCAGCATGTTGATGCTACTCAAAAAGCACGGATCTTCTACAGTCACGCTATCGCCGGGCAGTAAATGGGCGCATAGCAGCCGCTCGATAGCGTCAATGGCGCCGCTGGTGATATCAATTTCACCTTCGCCGGGCATGGCATTTTGCATCCATTGTGATGCCCATACCTTAAGTTCAGGTGATACAGCGGCATCGCCGTACAAGCGCGGATTCTTATTTATCTTCGCGAAATAACTACTCAGGTCAGGAAGCCGTGAGGGGGCTGGGTTACCGCCGGAAAGATCGATTAGTGGGGTATCTGGGTTCCCACCTTCCAGCGCAACGGGGGCAGTAATCCCCTTAATCACGGTGCCGTTGCGTCCCAGACTCTGTGCCAACCCGGAGGTGACCAGACGTTTGTAAGCCGCCGCGACAGTATTGCGGTTCACGTTTAATTCCGTTGCCAGTTCCCGCACTGGCGGCAACGTTTCTCCCGCTACCAGCGTGCCTGTAGCGACATGTTGACGGATACTGTCAAAAATTTCGTTAGCGGTTTTTCCGTCGATCATTATTGACCTATGACAAAATGGATTTTAGCATATGACGATAATAATGAGGCGTAAGCGCGCTGTCCAGCGAGAGGAGAAATTTATGGAGCAGGAGAGTGATATTCAGTCAGTGCTCTTCGACGACAAACATCGGGCATTACAGACCGATATCGTCGCCGTCCAGTCACAGGTGGTATATGGCAGCGTAGGCAACAGTATCGCTGTGCCGGCCATTAAAGCGCAGGGATTACGCGTGACGGCAGTACCCACGGTACTGTTCAGTAACACCCCGCATTATGAAACTTTTTACGGCGGCGTTATTCCGCCCGACTGGTTTAGCGGCTATCTGCGCGCCTTAAGCGAACGTGATGCCTTACGCGAGCTAAAGGCGGTGACGACAGGGTACATGGGCAGCGCGGAGCAAATCGCCTTGCTGGCACAGTGGCTGGAAACCGTTCGGGCCACGCATCCGGACCTGTGCATTTTGGTTGACCCCGTGATTGGCGATACGGATAGCGGTATGTATGTTAAAGCCGAAATCCCGGAGGCTTATCGTCAGCATCTGCTGCCGCTGGCGCAGGGGCTGACGCCGAACGTATTCGAGCTGCAAATGCTGAGCGGAAAGCCGTGTCGTACGCTTGATGAAGCAATCGCAGCGGCAAAATCTCTGCTTAGCGACACGCTGAAATGGGTGGTGATCACCAGCGCGCCGGGCGATAGCGAAGAGAATATTAATGTGGCGGTAGTGACGGCTGAAACGGTTGAGGTGTTCGCTCACCCGCGGGTGAAGACGGATTTAAAAGGCACCGGCGATCTGTTCTGTGCTGAACTGGTGAGCGGCATTGTGCTGGGGAAAGCGCTGACTACGGCAGCATACGATGCCGCGCAGCGCGTGCTGGACGTCATGAGCTGGACGCATCAGTGCGGTTGTGATGAATTAATTCTGCCACCGGCAGGGGAGGCGCGATGAAAAGTTATCGGCTGGTGGTTCGTCAGCATGGACGTTTAGTCGGGCATTTTGATACCAGCGGCACAGAGGCACTGGAAGACATTTGTGTAGCGCGGGCGATGTTTGGTATTGCGGGTGGGTATGATTGTGAACTGCTGGTGTCTGATTCCGAAAGGCGGATGCTGGAAAGCGGACCGGAAGGGATGAAAATCCTGATGCGCGAGGCGTGTTACCGGCCGATGACCTCACAAATTTAACGCCGCCATCCGTTAGATAAAAAAATGGCGCCATCTGGCGCCATTCTTCTCTGCGGCAAGAATTACTTCTTGATGCGGATAACCGGAGTTTCACCCACGGTCACGCTACCGGACAGTTTGATCAGCTCTTTGATTTCGTCCATGTTGGAGATAACAACCGGAGTCAGGGTCGACTTGGCTTTTTCTTCCAGCAGCGGCAGATCGAATTCAATAACCGGGTCGCCCACTTTAACGCGCTGACCTTCTTCAGCGATACGCTTGAAGCCTTCGCCTTTCAGTTCAACGGTATCAATACCGAAGTGAACAAACAGCTCAATGCCGCTGTCGGATTCGATAGAGAAAGCGTGGTTGGTTTCAAAGATTTTGCCGATGGTGCCATCAACAGGGGCGACCATTTTATTACCGGTTGGTTTGATAGCGATGCCATCACCAACGATTTTTTCAGCAAAAACTACATCCGGCACGTCTTCGATGTTGACGATCTCGCCAGAGAGCGGAGCAACAATCTCAATAGTTCCGGTGTCTTTCTTATCATCAGAAACCAGAGATTTCAGTTTATCGAACAAACCCATGATCTTCTCCTAAGCAGTAAATTGGGCCGCATCTCGTGGATTAGCAGATTGTTTTTTCTTCAATGAACTTGTTAACCAGCGTCATTAACTCGTCCGTTGTCGGTTGAGCAAGAGCCTGCTCTGCTAACACCTTCGCATCTTCGAAGTTCGTGTTACGGATAATCTTCTTAATGCGCGGGATAGAAATGGCGCTCATAGAGAATTCGTCCAGACCCATCCCCAGCAACAGAAGTGTAGCACGTTCGTCGCCTGCAAGCTCACCACACATGCCAGTCCATTTGCCTTCAGCATGAGAAGCATCAATAACTTGCTTGATCAGCGTCAGCACAGATGGCGACATCGGTTGGTAAAGGTGTGAAATCATATCATTACCACGGTCAACTGCCAGGGTGTACTGCGTTAAATCATTGGTGCCGATACTAAAGAAATCAACTTCTTTGGCTAAATGACGCGCAATTGTTGCCGCAGCCGGTGTTTCCACCATCACGCCAATCTCAATGCTTTCGTCAAAAGCTTTACCTTCGTCGCGCAGTTCCTGTTTGTAGATTTCGATCTCTTTGCGCAGCGCGCGCACTTCTTCAACAGAGATGATCATCGGGAACATGATGCGCAGTTTACCGAAAGCAGAGGCACGCAGGATAGCGCGAACCTGGTCACGCAGGATTTCTTTACGATCCATGGCGATACGCACGGCGCGCCAGCCCAGGAACGGGTTCTCTTCTTTCGGGAAGTTCATGTACGGCAGCTCTTTATCGCCGCCGATGTCCATGGTACGGACGATGACCGCCTGAGAGCCACAGGCTTCAGCCACGGCTTTATACGCAGCGAACTGTTCTTCTTCAGTCGGCAGCGATTCACGGTCCATGAACAGGAATTCGGTGCGGTACAGACCAACACCTTCAGCGCCGTTACGCTCAGCGCCTTCAACGTCACGCACGGTACCGATGTTGGCGCAAACTTCAACCTGATGTCCGTCCAGCGTGATTGCCGGCAGATCTTTCAGTTTTGCGAGTTCCGCTTTCTCGGTCGCTACCTGCTCCTGAACGGCACGCAGTTGCTCGATAACGTCGTTGGTCGGATTGACGTAAACCTGGTTGTTTACGGCATCCAGAATCAGATAATCGTCGTTTTTCACCTGAGAGGTGACGCTACCCGTACCGACGATGGCAGGCAGTTCCAGAGAACGCGCCATGATGGAGGTGTGGGAAGTACGTCCCCCCGCGTCAGTGATGAAACCCAGCACCTTGTTCAGGTTCAGCTGTGCGGTTTCTGACGGGGTCAGGTCTGCGGCAACCAGGATAACTTCTTCCTGAATCGCGCTCAGGTCGATGATCGCCAGACCCAGAATGTTACGCAGCAGGCGTTTACCGATGTCACGTACGTCAGCCGCACGTTCTTTCAGGTATTCATCATCCAGCTCTTCCAGGGCTGTGGCCTGACCTTCGATAACTTCATGCGCAGCTGCATCAGCCGTCATGTGCTTATCTTTAATCAGGGCTATGATTTCCTGCTCCAGCTCCTCATCTTCGAGCAGCATGATATGCCCTTCAAAGATGGCTTCTTTTTCTTCACCGAACGTTTCACCAGCTTTGGTTTTGATCGCTTCCAGTTGCGCAGATGCCTTGGCACGACCGCTCAGAAAACGTTCAACTTCCTGATCAACCTTGTCGGCAGAAATTTTTTTCCGGTCAATGACGATTTCGTCTTCTTTCAGCAGCAATGCTTTGCCGAAAGCGATACCCGGGGATGCTAAAATGCCTGAAATCATAACCCTACCTTACTTGTGACTGATATTTAAAAGAACTCGTTGAACTTACTCGAGTTCAGCCATCAGTTTTACCAGATGCTCAACTGCTTTCTGCTCGTCTTCACCTTCTGCGGACAGGGTGACAACGGTACCCTGAGTCAGGCCCAGAGTCTGCAGTTTAAACAGGCTTTTGGCGCTAGCGCTTTTGCCGTTGGAAGTCACAGTAATTTCAGAAGTAAAACCTTTTGCTTCTTTAACAAACTGAGCAGCAGGGCGAGTATGCAGACCGTTCGGAGCGGTAATGGTAACTTCTTGCTGGAACATTATATTTCCCCAACTTATAGGTTTAGTGTTGTGGAACTAAAGTCTAGCCTGGCGGTTCAACTTTAGCCTGTATTGTTAGCATCGGCGTAAACTGGACGCGACACAAAAGGAGTTCGGTACAATCCGTTGTTGGCAACTTCTTGCCGCTGACGTTTCGTTCGTCATTAAACATTATGCAGCGAAAGGAAGAGTTGAACCAAATCATAAAATCGATTCAGCTAGCGCTTTTCCTGTAACGATTAATTTCGCGCATCAAAATAATTAGCTTGGTTAAATACCAGTTCCTGCGGGTTGAATCAATGCCAGGAGAGTTGAAACTTTGAAGCAGGCCACAAAAAAGCACCCAAAAGGGTGCTTTTTTACGCGTTTTTAACATGCTGGCATTACTGTTGCAGTTCTTTCTCAGTGAAGAGATCGGCAAACAGTGCAGTGCTCAGATAACGCTCACCCGATGACGGTAGAATAACCACTATATTCTTATTGGTAAAGGTTTCATCTTCCTGGAGCTTGAGCGCGGCAGCAACCGCAGCACCGGAAGAGATCCCCGCCAGAATACCTTCTTCTTCCATCAGGCGACGTGCGGTAGAGATAGCTTCATCATTGGTGATGGTAACGACTTTATCGATAAGCTTCAGATCAAGGTTACCTGGAATGAAGCCTGCGCCGATACCCTGAATTTTATGCGGACCCGGTTTGAGTTCTTCACCCGCCAGGGCCTGGGTGATGACAGGGGAGTCGGTCGGTTCTACCGCGACGGTGATCAGGTCCGTTTTACCTTTGGTGCCTTTAATGTAACGGGTCACGCCAGTCAGCGTACCGCCGGTGCCGACGCCGGAAATAAAGACATCAACCTGGCCATCGGTATCTTCCCAGATTTCCGGCCCGGTGGTTTTTTCGTGGATTTCCGGGTTGGCCGGGTTGCTGAACTGCTGCAGCAGCAGGAATTTTTCCGGATCGCTGGCCACAATTTCTTCCGCTTTTTGGATCGCGCCTTTCATCCCTTTTGCGCCTTCGGTCAGCACCAGATTCGCGCCCAGCGCTTTTAACAGCTTGCGGCGCTCAATGCTCATGGTTTCCGGCATGGTTAACGTCAATTTGTAACCACGAGCGGCGGCAACGTAGGCCAGCGCGATGCCGGTATTGCCGCTGGTCGGTTCTACCAGCTCAACGCCCGGTTTCAGTACCCCACGTTTTTCGGCATCCCAAATCATATTGGCACCGATACGGCATTTGACGCTAAAGCTCGGGTTACGTGATTCCACCTTCGCCAGAATGCGTCCGTTACCGATACGGTTCAGTCGAACCAGCGGCGTATGACCGATAGTCAGCGAGTTGTCTTCAAAAATCTTACTCATGGCCTGTCCTTAACTGTATGAAATTGGGATACCGCTTCAGCATACCTGTTGAGAAAGTATGGGGAAGTAAGGAAATCGCATATCTATATGCTGATGGGAAATAATGCCTTGCAGTATGGAATAAGAGCGGACATAAGCCAGCCCGCTTTTACACATTTTTGCATTACTTCCATAACGCATGCTTAGCACGATAGCAGTCTACCCACATCGCCGTGGCGCCACAAACCGCAACCGGCATAATGAACAGATTGAGTACCGGGATCATGGTGAACAGACTGGTCAACGCGCCAAACTGCATATTGGTCACCTTACGCGTGCGCAGCGCGACGCGCATCTCCTTAAAAGGCACCTTGTGGTTATCAAACGGATAATCACAGTACTGAATGGCCAACATCCACGCGCTGAACAGGAACCACAGCACCGGGGCGACGGTCTGTCCAATGCCCGGAATAAAATAGAGGATCAGCAACACGAAGGCGCGCGGGAGATACCACGCCAGCTTTTGCCATTCACGTTTCATAATGCGAGGAACGTCTTTCATGATGCCGAGAACGCCGGTGTCGGGCGGCGTGGCGCCCGTTAAGCGCGCTTCAAGTTGCTCCGCCAACAAACCGTTAAACGGTGCGGCAATCCAGTTGGCGACGGTGGAGAACAGGTAGCCGAACACTAACAGTACGGAAATGGTAACGATCGGCCACAGCAAATAGCTGAGCCATTGAAGCCAGTCAGGTACGTGGCTCATCAGCGCAGGGATCCAGCTATCGAGTTGGCTAAATAACCACCAGAACGCGCCGCCCATCAACAGGATATTCACCAGTAAAGGCAGAATAACAAAACGACGAATGCCCGGTTGGGAGATGAGCTTCCATCCCTGAGAAAAGTAATAAAGGCCGCTGCGAGGTACAACTGCAGATGATGAAACCATGGTCAGGACATACTCCTTGTTATATAAGCTCTGGTAAACCTGGCGTATCTTACCGGGTTGTTGAGCGTTAAGCTGTTCGGAAATGTTCGAAAAAACAGCAAAAAGCACAATTTTGTTCATCTTTATGCCGTGAAAGCCAAGAGTGCACTTGCACTTGGCGTAATCGACAAATACTCTTAGTGAGTAAATGTTTGCCGTGGTGGCAAGGTGTTAGAACAACAGAGAATATAATGATGCAGGATTTGCGTCTGATATTAATCATTGTTGGCGCGATCGCCATAATCGCTTTACTGGTACATGGTTTTTGGACTAGCCGTAAAGAGCGGTCTTCTATATTCCGCGATCGCCCACTGAAACGCATGAAGTCTAAACGTGAAGACGAGGATTCGTTCGACGACAACGTCGAGGAAGACGAAGGCGTGGGCGAAGTTCGCGTTCATCGTGTGAATCATGCTCCCGGTAACGCGCAGGAACATGGTGTTCCTCCTCAGTCGCCGCAACACCAGTACCAGCCGCCTTATGCGTCTGCTCAGCCGCGTCAAACCGCGCAGCAGCCTGCACAAGCGCCGGTACAGCCGCCGCATGTTCAGCAGCCGCCTCAGCCTGTTCAACCGCAGCAGCCTGTGCAACATCAGCCTGTTCAGCCGCAACCGGTGCAACAGCCGGTACAGCATCAGCCCGTTGCTCCGCAGGTTCAGCAGCCCGTGCAGCAGGCTCCGCAACCTGCGCCGCAGACCTTCCAGCCAGCAGAGCCTGTCGTTGAACACCAACCGCAGCCTGAGCCGGTCGTTGAAGAAGCGCCTGTTGCCGAAAAACCGCAGCGTAAAGAAGCGGTCATTATTATGAACGTCGCGGCTCACCATGGTAGCGAACTCAACGGTGATGTGCTGCTCAACAGCATTCAGCAAGCCGGTTTTAAATTTGGCGATATGAATATTTTCCATCGTCACCTGAGCCCGGATGGCAGCGGTCCGTCGCTGTTCAGTCTTGCCAACATGGTTAATCCTGGTACGTTTGACCCGGAGATGACGGGCGACTTCAGCACGCCTGGCGTGACTATTTTTATGCAGGTTCCGTCCTACGGGGACGAGCTGCAAAACTTTAAGCTGATGCTGCAGTCCGCGCAGCACATTGCTGATGAAGTTGGCGGTGTGGTGCTCGACGATCAACGTCGTATGATGACGCCGCAGAAACTGCGGGAATATCAGGACCGCATCCGCGAAGTTAAAGAATCTCACGCCTGATTTTCTTCTGGCGTGACATTTCCTTGCTAAACCCCCGCCTGTCGGGGGTTTTTTATCATTGATGGTGCGATATGGAATCAATCGAACAACAACTGACAGAACTGCGAACCACGCTTCGCCATCATGAGTATCTCTACCATGTGATGGACGCGCCGGAAATTCCCGATGCGGAATATGATCGCCTGATGCGTGAACTGCGCGAGCTGGAAGCGCAGCATCCGGACCTTGTTACCCCCGACTCGCCAACCCAACGTGTTGGCGCCGCGCCGTTGTCGGCGTTCAGCCAGATTCGCCATGAAGTGCCGATGTTGTCGCTGGATAACGTGTTTGATGAGGAGAGTTTTCTCGCCTTCAACAAGCGCGTGCAGGACCGACTGAAGAGCACCGATAAGCTGACCTGGTGCTGTGAACTGAAACTGGACGGCCTGGCGGTCAGTATCCTGTATGAAAACGGCGTACTGGTCAGCGCCGCAACGCGCGGTGATGGCACCACGGGGGAGGATATTATCTCTAACGTGCGCACTATCCGCGCGATCCCGTTAAAACTGCGTGGCGATAATATTCCCACGCGTCTGGAAGTGCGCGGGGAAGTGTTCCTGCCACAGGCCGGATTTGAAAAAATTAATGAAGAAGCCCGCCGCACCGGCAATAAAGTGTTTGCTAATCCGCGCAACGCCGCCGCCGGGTCATTACGCCAGCTTGATCCCCGTATCACGGCGAAGCGACCGCTTACTTTCTTCTGCTATGGCGTTGGTGTGCTGGAAGGCGGCGCGCTGCCTGATACTCACCTCGGCCGTCTGCTGCAATTTAAAGAGTGGGGACTGCCGGTAAGCGACAGGGTAGCGCTGTGTGACTCGCCGGAGGAAGTACTCGCTTACTATCATAAGGTTGAAGAAGACCGACCGACGTTGGGCTTCGATATTGACGGCGTGGTGATTAAAGTCAACTCCATGGCGTTGCAGGAGCAACTGGGCTTTGTCGCTCGCGCGCCGCGCTGGGCGGTGGCCTTTAAGTTTCCGGCGCAGGAGCAGATGACCTTTGTTCGCGATGTTGAGTTTCAGGTCGGACGTACCGGGGCGATTACGCCCGTTGCTCGCCTTGAGCCGGTTCAGGTTGCCGGGGTTCTGGTCAGTAACGCCACTCTGCATAATGCCGATGAAATCGATCGTCTGGGGTTGCGTATTGGCGATAAAGTCGTTATTCGCCGGGCGGGCGATGTAATCCCGCAGGTGGTCAACGTGGTGCTTTCCGAGCGCCCGGAAGAGACGCGTGAAATCGTGTTTCCACAGCACTGTCCGGTGTGTGGGTCTGATGTTGAACGTGTGGAAGGCGAAGCGGTCGCTCGCTGTACCGGCGGCCTGATTTGCGGCGCCCAGCGTAAGGAATCGTTGAAACACTTTGTTTCCCGCCGCGCGCTCGATGTTGACGGTATGGGCGACAAAATTATCGATCAACTGGTGGAGAAAGAGTATGTCCATACGCCAGCAGATCTCTTCACCCTGACGGCAGGCAAGCTCACCGGACTCGATCGGATGGGGCCAAAGTCGGCGCAAAACGTGGTGAATGCGCTGGAAAAAGCGAAAGAAACGACGTTTGCCCGTTTCCTCTACGCGCTGGGCATTCGTGAAGTCGGCGAGGCCACTGCCGCAGGTCTGGCGGCGTATTTCGGCACTCTGGATGCGCTGGAAGCGGCCTCTGTTGAAGAGCTGCAAAAAGTGCCGGATGTTGGCATTGTGGTCGCGACGCACGTGTTTAATTTCTTTGCCGAAGAGAGCAACCGCGAGGTGATAGGCCAGTTGCTGGCGCAGGGCATTCACTGGCCCGCCCCGGTGGTTATCAACGCTGAGGAAATCGACAGCCCGTTCGCGGGCAAAACGGTGGTGCTGACCGGAAGCCTGAGCCTGATGTCGCGTGATGACGCCAAAGCACGATTAACCGAACTGGGCGCAAAAGTGGCCGGTAGCGTGTCGAAGAAAACCGATCTGGTGATTGCCGGCGAAGCGGCGGGTTCGAAACTGGCAAAAGCGCAGGAACTGGGTATTACCGTGATTGATGAAGCTGAAATGATCCGCTTACTGGGTGCCTGAGATGGAAAAAGAGCAGCTGGTTGAAATCGCCAACACCGTGATGCCCTTTGGCAAATATAAGGGGCGTCGGCTGATTGATGTCCCGGAAGAGTATCTGCTGTGGTTTGCCCGTAAGGATGAATTCCCGGCGGGTAAACTGGGCGAGCTGATGCAAATCACGCTGCTGATTAAAACTGAGGGGCTGACGCAACTGGTGCAGCCCCTGAAACGCCCGCTTTAAGCCTTTGCGGCGCGGCTTTTCTGCTGCGCCTGCAATGCGTCCGTCTGTTGCTTGTAGCGACGGGCCATCACGGCGCAGACCATCAGCTGAATTTGATGGAAGATCATCAAAGGCAGCACCATCATGCCAATCACCGAAGTCGGAAACAGAATATTTGCCATTGGGATCCCATTCGCCAGGCTCTTTTTCGAACCGCAGAAGACAATGGTGATTTCATCGGCTTTATTGAAGCCGCATTTCCGGGCAACAAAAACGTTTATGCCAATCACAATGGCCAGCAGAACGATGCTGACCACGCAGATAAACAGCAGTGAGCCGATTCCCACTTTGTGCCAGATCCCGTTAACCACGGCTTCGCTAAAGGCAGAGTACACCACCAGTAAAATGGAGGATTGGTCCGTTTTGGCGATCCACTTTTTATGTCGTGATACCCAGTTACCAATCCATGGACGTGAAAGATGTCCCAACACGAATGGCAGCAGCAGTTGCAGCATAATTTTCCCCACCTGCTCCAGGCTGCCTTCCGCGCCGTGCATATTCATCACCAGGCCTACCAGCAGCGGTGAAAGGAAAATACCCAGCAGGCTGGAGGCCGAAGCGGAGCACACGGCGGCGGCGACGTTACCTCCCGCCAGCGATGTAAAGGCGATGGCCGACTGCACCGTGGCCGGCAAAATACACAGATACAGGAAACCGGTATACAGCATCGGGTCAACATTAACCGGTGCCCACCATGCGAACAGAACACCCAATACCGGGAAGACGACGAAAGTGCTGCACATGACCCACAGATGCAAACGCCAATGGCTACCGCCGGCAATAATGGCCTCACGCGACAGCTTTGCCCCGTGCATAAAAAACAGCAGGGCAATGGCGGCGGTGGTTAAGCCTTCAAAAAAAGGGACAAAACCGCCCTCGGCCGGGAAAAAGGAAGCCAGTAAAACGACAGTAATTAGCGTTATCGTGAACGGATCAAGAATACGAAATAGTTTCATAAAAGCTCCTGAAATTCGGTAGGAACATTTTGCGTTTTTCCGTTTGAGAAATAAAATTGATTTATTGCATCCATATATGAATCGAATAGATGAATTACTCTCTGCGTCAGCTCCGTATCTTTGTTACCGTCGCTCAGGCTAAAAGTTTTAGCCGGGCGGGGGATATCATTGGCTTAAGCCAGTCGGCGGTCAGCCATAGCGTTAAAGAGCTGGAAGGGCAGACGGGCGTCCGATTATTAGATAGAACAACACGAGAAGTGGTACTGACAGAAGCCGGGCATCAGTTGGCGGCGCGACTGGAACGTATTCTGGATGAACTGCACAGCACCCTGCGTGAAGCAGGCCAGGTGGGGACGCAGTTAACCGGAACGGTGCGCGTTGCCGCCAGCCAGACGATCTCCGCACACCTGATTCCACAGTGTATTGCCCAGAGTAATCAGCTTTATCCTGCGATCGATTTTGTGCTGCACGACAGGCCACAGCAGTGGGTGCTGGAAAGCATTCGCCAGGGAGAAGTCGATTTTGGCATTGTGATTGATCCTGGTGCTGTGACCGATCTGCAGTGTGAAGCCATACTGTCCGAACCTTTTCTGTTGCTGTGTCGGCAGGATCATCCGTTAGCCCAGCGGGAATGGGTCAACTGGCAGGATCTCTATCATGATCGTCTGGTGCTACAGGATTACGCTTCCGGCAGTCGACCGCTGATCGATGCGGCGCTGGCCCACTTTTCGATTGATGCCAATATTGTTCAGGAGATTGGTCACCCGGCCACGTTGTTTCCAATGGTAGAGGCAGGCATTGGTATCAGCGTACTGCCCGCGCTGGCGCTTCCTCTGCCACAGGGCAGCCATTTGCAGGTAAAACGCCTGACGCCGGTTGTGGAACGACAATTGATGCTGGCACGACGTAAAAATCGTTCTTTATCGACTGCAGCCCAGGCGCTGTGGGACGTAGTGCGGATGCAGGCCAGTGAGTTAACTGCTGGTCGCGCAAGCGATCCGCTGTATAAGATATAAACCGCCCCATGCCATTTCTGGCAGAAAAATAATGTGAATTCAATCCAGTTTAGCGTACCTCATCGATACCGATTTACTATCGCTTGTCGGGATAAACGGTATTGGTAATCGATTGCGTAGTCCCGCTATAACAGTGTGGTACGCGACGTTATTTTCGATTACTCAGTATTAAGGATATCTCATGAGCCACTCTCTTTTCTCGCAAAATCCCTGGTACAGCGCCGATATTATTCGTGGCTATAAGCCGGATTTCACTCCACGCGTCGCTTTTATTCTTGGCTCAGGCCTGGGCGCGTTGGCGGATCAAATTGAGGATGCGGTGGCCATTTCTTACGAGAAACTTCCCGGGTTCCCGGTGAGCACCGTTCACGGTCATGCCGGTGAACTGGTGTTGGGAAATCTGGCAGGTATTCCGGTGGCCTGTATGAAAGGGCGTGGACATTTCTATGAAGGGCGCGGTATGACGGTGATGACCGATGCCATTCGCACACTGAAGCTGCTGGGCTGTGAACTGTTATTTTGTACCAACGCCGCAGGCTCCCTCCGCCCTGAAGTTGGGCCGGGTAGTCTGGTTGCGCTTAGCGATCACATCAATACGATGCCAGGTACACCGATGGTGGGACTTAACGATGAGCGTTTTGGCGAGCGATTCTTTTCGCTGGCGAATGCCTATGATGCTGACTATCGTGCAATCCTGCAAACCGTTGCCGCAGAAGAAGGTTTCCCGCTGAGCGAAGGCGTATTTGTCTCTTATCCGGGACCAAACTTTGAAACCGCGGCAGAAATTCGCATGATGCAAATCATTGGTGGCGATGTCGTGGGGATGTCGGTGGTGCCTGAAGTTATCTCTGCCCGCCATTGCGGTCTGAAAGTGGTTGCGGTCGCAGCGATCACTAACCTGGCGGAAGGTTTGGGCGATGTGAAATTATCTCACGCGCAGACGCTGGCGGCAGCGGAACTCTCCCGGCAGAACTTTATCAATCTAATCTGCGGCTTTTTGCGCAAACTGGCCTGAATAATTAAAAATTGACCCCGCTTGCGGGGTCTTACTTTTTTGGCAAGGAACGGAAAAATGGGTATCGCATCTCGCTTAAAGCTCATGTCGTTTTTGCAATATTTCATCTGGGGGAGCTGGCTGGTTACCCTGGGTTCTTACATGATTAATACCCTGGATTTTACCGGCGCGAATGTGGGTATGGTCTACAGTTCGAAAGGGCTGGCAGCGATTATCATGCCGGGCATAATGGGGATCATTGCCGATAAATGGCTACGCGCCGAACGCGCCTACATGCTTTGCCATCTTGTCTGCGCGGGTGTGTTGCTATATGCCACTACCGTTACCGATCCGCAGACCATGTTCTGGGTGATGTTGGTTAACGCGATGGCATATATGCCGACGATTGCGTTATCGAACAGTGTTTCCTACTCGTGTCTGGCGCAATCGGGTCAGGACCCGGTCACCGCTTTCCCACCCATTCGCGTGTTTGGCACTATAGGGTTTATTGTGGCCATGTGGACGGTGAGTCTGATGGGACTGGAACTGAGCAGTGCGCAACTGTTTATCGCTTCTGGCGCATCGTTGCTGCTGGCTCTGTATGCGCTTACGTTGCCGAAAATTCCGGTTGCCGAGAAGAAAGCGAACACAACGCTTGCCAGCAAGCTTGGGCTGGATGCTTTTGTCTTGTTTAAAAATCCACGTATGGCAATCTTCTTTTTGTTTGCGATGATGTTGGGGGCGGTACTGCAAATTACTAATGTCTTTGGCAATCCGTTCCTGCATGATTTTGCTCGTAATCCTGAGTTTGCCGACAGTTTTGTGGTTAAGTATCCCTCTATCTTGCTTTCAGTTTCACAGATGGCGGAAGTGGGCTTTATCCTGACTATCCCGTTCTTCCTCAAACGCTTTGGTATTAAAACGGTAATGCTGATGAGCATGCTGGCGTGGACGCTGCGCTTTGGTTTTTTTGCCTTTGGCGATCCGTCCCCGGTCGGCTTTGTGATGCTGCTGATGTCGATGATTGTCTATGGTTGCGCGTTTGATTTCTTCAATATTTCAGGATCGGTGTTTGTAGAGCAGGAAGTGAGTTCTAACATTCGCGCCAGTGCGCAGGGGCTGTTTATGACGATGGTCAATGGCGTGGGCGCTTGGGTTGGCTCAATCCTGAGCGGGATGGCGGTAGATTACTTCTCTGTCGATGGCGTTAAGGACTGGCAGACTATCTGGTTAGTCTTTGCCGCGTATGCGTTAGCGCTTGCGGTTATCTTTGCGTTGTTCTTCAAATATAAACATGACCCTGAACGACGGGTGCAGAAATCACTGGCACATTAACGGCGGGGCCTGCTACCCGCTGTTTCATGTTCTGTGCTGCGATGTGGTAACTTTGCGCATTATCCTTTGTCCTCAGGAGCGCATTATCCATGGAACGCACGCACCGTATCGATCTGAAGTTACTGCGTTATTTTCTTGCTGTCGCAGAAGAACTGCATTTTGGACGCGCTGCTGCTCGCCTGAATATGTCGCAACCGCCGCTCAGTACGCATATTAAAGAGCTGGAACAACAACTCGGCACTTTGCTGTTTATCCGACATTCCCGCAGTGTAGCCTTAACACATGCCGGAAAAATTTTGATGGAAGAGTCGCGCCGATTGCTATCCAGTGCGAATCAGGCGCTGGCGAGGGTAGAGCAAATTGGTCGCGGCGACGCAGGGCGGATTGAGCTGGGTGTTATCGGTACGGCGATGTGGGGAAAAATGCGTCCAGTGATGCGGCGTTTCTTAAAAGATAACCCTAACGTTGAGGTGCTGTTTCGCGAGAATATGCCTGCCATGCAGATGACGATGCTGGAGCGACGTGAGCTGGATGCGGGAATTTGGCGGATGGCGACAGAACCTTCGCCTGGATTTACCAGCCTGCGTTTGCATGAATCCTCTTTCCTGGTGGCGATGCCAGAAGAGCATCCCCTGGCAGAACTTGCCGCGATACCATTGGAAGCGTTGCGGAACGAATATTTTGTCACAATGCCGTCCATTCATACCGACTGGGCATTTTTACAGCGCGTTTGCCTAAGCGCCGGATTTTCACCAATGATTATTCGCGAGGTGAAGGAGCCGCAAACGGTGTTGGCGATGATCAGTATGGGAGTTGGAATTACGTTGATTGCAGACAGTTATGCGCAAATGAGCTGGCCGGGTGTGGTGTTCCGTCCGTTAGAGGAACGTATTCCGGCGGATTTGTATATTGTGTATGACCAGCAGCAGGCAACGCCCGCGCTGGAGAAACTGGTGGCGGCGTTGATGGTATGATGTCTGCGCCGGATGGCGACTAACGTCTTATCCGGCCTACGCGTGTGGTGTTGTCTGTAGGCCTGATAAGCGCAGCGCATCAGGTAAGCAGATTCGAAACTTTCATATCGCAGATAGCAAAAAGGCGCCGCCAGCGCCCTTTTTACATTGGTGGGTCGTGCAGGATGACTTGCTTCGCTCGCCCTTCGGGCCGTCGCCGTAAACGGCTCCGTTGTCTCACTACGTTCGACCCGAACCTGCTGCAGGTTCGAATCGTTGAATTTTGCGCATAGCAAAAAGGCGCCTTTAGGGCGCCTTTTTACATTGGTGGGTCGTGCAGGATTCGAACCTGCGACCAATTGATTAAAAGTCAACTGCTCTACCAACTGAGCTAACGACCCGAAGTGGTGGGTGATGACGGGATCGAACCGCCGACCCCCTCCTTGTAAGGGAGGTGCTCTCCCAGCTGAGCTAATCACCCACTTCGGTACTTCATATTTTAACAAGAAATCCAGCTGGCGAGAAAGTGGTGGGTGATGACGGGATCGAACCGCCGACCCCCTCCTTGTAAGGGAGGTGCTCTCCCAGCTGAGCTAATCACCCACTTCTCAATTTCTTGTTTTACACGGCGGAGACTACATAAAGTAGTTGGTGGGTGATGACGGGTTCGAACCGCCGACCCCCTCCTTGTAAGGGAGGTGCTCTCCCAGCTGAGCTAATCACCCCCGCTGTGTGGAGTCGCATTATAGGGAGAGTTGAAAATGAGTCAACGCATTTTCAAAAGAAATTGTTCGTTCGTCGTAAATTTAAACAAAACGATCGCAAAACAATCCATTCAGCATGATTTGTATACGAAAATGGCAAAGCGTGATGTTCCAACCCGATCAACATTGAGGAATCAGACCACAGTGATAGAATACGAGCCTGATAATCTTCCCTGGATTTGCCGGTTGTCGGCATCTTTATAAACGTAAGGCCATTTCATGAAAATCAAAACTCGCTTCGCGCCAAGCCCGACAGGTTACCTGCACGTCGGCGGTGCGCGCACTGCTCTTTATTCCTGGCTTTTTGCTCGTAACCATGGCGGTGAGTTTGTGCTGCGTATTGAAGACACCGATCTCGAACGCTCCACGCCGGAAGCTATTGAAGCCATTATGGATGGTATGAACTGGCTGAATCTGGAATGGGATGAAGGCCCGTACTTCCAGACCAAACGTTTTGATCGCTACAACGCTGTTATTGATGAAATGCTGGAAGCAGGCACCGCATATAAGTGCTACTGCTCCAAAGAGCGTCTGGATGCGCTGCGCGAAGAGCAGATGGCGAACGGTGAGAAGCCGCGTTACGACGGCCGCTGCCGCCACGGTCATGAGCACCATGCCGCCGATGAACCGTGCGTGGTGCGTTTTGCCAACCCGCAGGACGGTTCCGTTATTTTTGACGATCAGATCCGTGGGCCGATCGAATTCAGCAACCAGGAGCTGGACGATCTGATCATCCGCCGTACCGACGGCTCCCCAACCTACAACTTCTGCGTGGTTGTCGATGACTGGGATATGGAAATCACTCACGTTATTCGTGGCGAAGACCATATCAACAACACCCCGCGTCAGATCAATATCCTGAAAGCGCTGAATGCGCCGGTGCCGGTTTACGCGCACGTGTCGATGATCAACGGCGACGACGGTAAAAAACTCTCTAAACGTCACGGTGCGGTCAGCGTGATGCAATACCGCGATGACGGCTATCTGCCGGAAGCGCTGCTGAACTATCTGGTGCGCCTGGGCTGGTCCAGCGGCGATCAGGAAATCTTCACCCGTGAAGAGATGATTAAACTGTTCTCCCTCGGTGCGGTGAGCAAATCTGCGAGCGCGTTCAACACTGAAAAATTGCAGTGGCTGAACCATCACTACATTAATGCGCTGGCACCGGAATATGTGGCAACGCATCTGCAGTGGCACATTGAGCAGGAAAATATCGATACTCGCGTTGGGCCTCAACTGTCTGAGCTGGTGAAACTGCTGGGCGAGCGTTGCAAGACGCTGAAAGAGATGGCGCAGAGCTGCCGCTACTTCTATGAAGACTTTGCTGAGTTCGACGCTGACGCGGCGAAGAAACACCTGCGTCCGGTTGCGCGTCAGCCGCTGGAAGTGGTTCGCGACAAACTGGCCGCCATTACCGAATGGACGGCAGAAAACGTCCACCACGCGATTCAGGCAACCGCTGATGAGCTGGAAGTGGGTATGGGTAAAGTTGGGATGCCGCTGCGCGTCGCGGTAACCGGCGCGGGTCAGTCCCCGGCGTTAGACGTCACGGTGCATGCGATTGGCAAATCCCGCAGCGTTGAGCGTATTAACAAAGCACTGGCATTTATTGCAGAGCGTGAAAGTCAGCAGTAATTCTGGCTGATTGTTGACACAACGGCAGGATGCGCTCCTGCCGTTTTTTTACCTGTTATTCAGACTCATCAATGCCCAGACGGATAAGGAAATTACGAATCCCTTCGCGCGAGATATACATCGCCAGCTTTTCTTGTTCCGTTGGCGACATATTGTCCAGTGCGCTGATTATCTGGCGACAGGCATGGCTGCGCACTACATGGGTGTATTCTGCCAGCGGTTCTTCAGCCTGATAAAACTCAGGAGCTTTGCGAAAAGCGGGAACGTTGAGCAGAAACGTGCGGACACCGGAGTCAATATGAATAAGTCTTGCACGACCACCTTTAACGCCGGGAAATTTTTCGGTGGTCCAGTTTTGCTCTCTGATCCAACGATTGACGGTTTGTTTGGCTACCCCGAGACATTCCGCCAGCTCTTCGGTCGTCATTTTGCTGCGTAATTTTTTCATATTATTTGTTTTCGCGGATCCCTAAGCGTTGTAATAAACCCGTAATGCCTTCACGCAGGATCAATGACGTAAACATTTTCTGTTCTGACGGCGTCATCTCTTTGGCGAGTCTAATCAGCAGCGCCTCAATCGAAGTATCACCGGATAACGATAAGTTATCTGATAAACCTTCGGCTGAACGTTCAGCGCTGCGAATGTATTCACGAACTTGTTCGGTGACGTGAACCAGACGGGCTTTACCGCCCTGAACGCCTGGTTTTGGTGATGTAGCCCAACCTTCCTTGCGCACCCATTTATTGATGGTCTGTCGGCTGTATCCGGTCAGATTAGCAAGCTCTTCTGGCGTCATCCGTTCCTTGAACATAACGATTCCCTGAGTAGTCGTGGGGTTAATTAGTGGCTCATTTTATAGCACCATTTTAGTAGAAACCGTGACGCGTTTAACTACTGAATGCGAGTTGTTACGCAATGTTCTTCATTTGACTGCTTTTTCAGCGATTGAATTCTATGAGTTAATTTTGCCGTTGACACACGCGAAGGGAATTCATATGATGCCGCCCGTCAACTCGACAAGCTTTACGTGACGGGGCTATAGCTCAGCTGGGAGAGCGCTTGCATGGCATGCAAGAGGTCAGCGGTTCGATCCCGCTTAGCTCCACCAAATTTAATCCCAATAAATTTGGTCTGTACGTAAAAGCATCGTGGGGCTATAGCTCAGCTGGGAGAGCGCTTGCATGGCATGCAAGAGGTCAGCGGTTCGATCCCGCTTAGCTCCACCAAAATTTAAACCCTCGCTGAAAAGCGGGGGTTTTTTGTTTTTACATCCTGCCAGTTCTCACCTTATATTTCTTTGGTTTGCTGAATAACACGCATAAAAAAACCGGGGAGAAAAACCTCCCCGGTCTTAACACGACAATGTTGTCTTAGGCTTACAGCACCAGTGCTGCGATGGATGCAGACAGTACGCTCACCAGCGTAGAGCCGTACACCAGCTTCAGACCAAAGCGGGAAACCACGTTACCTTGTTCTTCGTTCAGGCCTTTAATCGCGCCGGCGATAATCCCGATGGAAGAGAAGTTAGCGAAGGAGACCAGGAACACAGAGATGATGCCTTCAGCGCGTGGAGAGAGCGTAGAGGCGATTTTCTGCAAATCCATCATCGCGACGAATTCGTTAGAAACCAGTTTGGTTGCCATGATACTGCCCACCTGCAACGCTTCGCTGGACGGTACACCCATTACCCATGCAACCGGGTAGAAGATGTAGCCCAGGATGCCCTGGAAGGAGATGCTGTAGCCAAACCAACCGGTCACGGTAGCGAACAGGGCGTTCAGGGCGGCGATCAGCGCGATGAAACCAATCAGCATGGCTGCAACGATAATTGCCACTTTGAAACCTGCCAGGATGTATTCACCCAGCATTTCGAAGAAGCTCTGGCCTTCGTGCAGGTTAGACATCTGAATGTTTTCTTCGCTGGCATCAACGGTGTAGGGGTTGATCAGCGACAAGACGATAAAGGTGCTGAACATGTTCAGAACCAGCGCAGCAACCACGTACTTCGGCTCCAGCATGGTCATATACGCGCCGACGATAGACATGGAAACCGTCGACATCGCTGTTGCAGCCATGGTGTACATACGGTTGCGGGACATTTTGCCGAGAATATCTTTATAGGCGATAAAGTTCTCGGACTGACCCAGGATCAGGGAGCTGACGGCGTTAAAGGATTCCAGCTTACCCATACCGTTGACTTTAGATAACAGGAAACCAATCGCGCGGATGACAATTGGCAGAACGCGGATATGCTGCAAAATACCGATCAGCGCGGAAATGAAGACGATCGGGCAAAGCACTTTCAGGAAGAAGAATGCCAGGCCTTTGTCGTTCATGCTGCCGAAGACAAAGTTTGTCCCTTCATTAGCGAATCCGAGCAGTTTCTCAAACATCTCGGAGAAGCCTCTCACGAAGCCCAGACCGACATCAGAGTTCAGGAAGAACCATGCCAGTAACACTTCAATAACAAGCAGTTGAATAACATAACGAATGCGGATTTTTTTACGGTCACTGCTTACCAGCAGTGCGAGTACCGCAACCACGGCAAGGGCCAGGACAAAATGAAGAACGCGGTCCATATTTGCTCCAAATATGAGGCAGGTTTAGTTTTCGTGCACATTCTATGTAACAACCATAAAGAAAACGAGATCAAACACACACTATAATAAGGACCTGTGACGAGATTCAAAATTAGTGATCGGCGATACACTTCTGTTATGTTGAGTAGGGAAGTGAAAAGTTATGTCATTGTGCTAATCTAATAACAATAATTAAACATCTCACCGGTATTTCCAGAATCTTTATCGATCCATAGACAATCACTATCAGAGAAATCAACTTCACCCATTAAAATGAATTTGATAATCATTCTCAATGGGCGTAGCTTGAAACATAGCAAAGGCTATGTTTCTGGGGCACTAAAATGACGAACGATCGCGTTGAGAGTAGCAGTGGACGGGCAGCGCGCAAGTTGAAGCTCGCATTAATGGGACCTGCGTTCATCGCGGCGATCGGTTATATCGATCCAGGTAACTTTGCCACCAATATCCAGGCAGGGGCCAGCTTTGGTTATAAATTGCTGTGGGTGGTGGTCTGGGCAAACCTGATGGCGATGCTGATTCAGGTGCTGTCGGCAAAACTGGGTATTGCCACCGGTAAAAACCTGGCAGAGCAAATTCGCGATCATTATCCTCGCCCGGTGGTGTGGTTTTACTGGGTGCAGGCTGAAATTATCGCCATGGCGACCGACCTTGCTGAGTTTATTGGCGCTGCGATTGGTTTCAAACTGATCCTGGGCGTTTCGTTATTGCAGGGGGCCGTGCTTACCGGCATCGCGACATTCTTAATTTTGATGCTGCAGCGCCGCGGGCAAAAGCCGCTGGAAAAAGTCATTGGCGGCCTGCTGCTGTTTGTGGCCGCGGCTTACATTGTGGAACTGATCTTTTCCCAACCGAACTTCGCGCAGCTTAGCAAGGGGATGATTATTCCCAGTCTGCCCAATTCGGAGGCTGTGTTCCTGGCCGCAGGCGTACTTGGCGCGACCATCATGCCGCACGTCATTTATCTGCACTCTTCCTTAACCCAGCATCTGCACGGCGGAACGCGCCAACAGCGCTATACGGCCACCAAATGGGATGTGGCTATCGCCATGACGATTGCCGGATTTGTGAACCTGGCGATGATGGCGACAGCTGCCGCCGCATTTCATTTTAGCGGGCATACCGGTATCGCCGATCTCGATCAAGCGTACCTGACCCTTGAACCGCTGTTGAGCCATGCGGCGGCGACGGTGTTTGGTTTAAGCCTGGTGGCTGCGGGACTGTCTTCTACTGTGGTCGGCACGCTGGCGGGGCAGGTGGTGATGCAGGGATTCATCCGCTTTCATATCCCATTATGGGTACGCCGTACTGTCACCATGATGCCATCATTTATTGTGATTCTGATGGGGCTGGATCCGACCCGTATTCTGGTGATGAGCCAGGTGTTGCTCAGTTTCGGGATTGCCCTTGCGCTGGTGCCGCTACTGATCTTTACCAGCAACGGCACATTGATGGGGGATTTGGTTAACACCGCCTGGGTCAAATACATTGGCTGGATGATTGTGGTGTTAGTGGTCGCGCTCAATATCTGGCTACTGGTGGGAACCGCGCTGGGTTTGTAAAAACAAAAGAGCCCGCAGGCTCTTTTGTTACATTAATGATGATGTTTGTGACCGCGCCCGCGACCGCGATGGTCGTCACGGTCATTCCAGCCTTCGCGATAGCCGCGCTCATAAGCTTTACGTTTATCCCAGCCACGATGATAGCCGTTGTCATGACGCCACCAACGATTTTTGCGCCACTCATAGTTATGATGCCAGTAATCCCGGTCGCGCCAGCGGCCGCCATCCCAGTAGTTACCGTAATTATCGCGATCGCCAATTTGCAATTTTATTGATGGCAGCAGGGTGATTTCGCCAGCGTTCGCGGCCAGCGGGGTAAAAGCCAATAAGACTGCCGCCAGAATCAGTGACCTGAACATGTTTACTCTCCTTCACGATCGAGCCGTAGCCGGCCTGTTAACGTAATATTACGGGGCAGTAAAGCCCCGTTTCATCGCCTTAACTCTTAAATCGCGAGCGAGAGCACTTTTTGTTAATAAATGTGTCTTTATTTCAATCAGCTCAGAATGGCATCAATCTCAGCGCACTCTTCGGCAGAGAAATGCCGGTTTGCCAGCATGACAACGGCGTCTTCAATTTGCGCGGGTTTACTGGCGCCTATCAGCACGGAGGTGATCTTGTCTTCCCGTAATACCCACGCGAGCGCCATTTGAGAAAGTTTTTGTCCCCGGCGTTCTGCGAGCGCGTTCAGCGCACGGACCTTTTCCAGTTTTTGTGGCGTTAACTGGTCCGGGTTAAGAAAACGGCTGGAGCTTGCCGCGCGCGAGTCCGCAGGAATACCGTTCAGGTAGCGGTCGGTTAATTGCCCACCCGCAAGCGGTGAGAAGGCGATACTGCCAACACCCTTTTCCTGTAACAGCGACAGCAGGCCACTTTCGACCCAACGTTCAAACAGGGAATATTTAGGCTGGTGGATAAGGCAGGGGGTGCCTAAATCGTCGAGTATTTCAATCGCCTGCCTGGCAAGCTCAGCCGGATAGTTGGACAGCCCGACGTACAGCGCTTTACCCTGACGGACAATATGATCCAGCGCGCGCATGGTTTCTCTGAGCGGCGTTTCTGGATCGGGCCGGTGATGATAGAAGATATCAACATACTCCAGCCCCAGGCGTTTGAGGCTTTGATTGAGGCTGGCAATCAGGTACTTGCGCGATCCCCAGTCGCCGTAGGGCCCCTCCCACATGGTGTAGCCCGCTTTGGTGGAGATGATCAGCTCATCCCGCCACGGTAAAAAATCTTCCTGCAGAATGCGGCCAAAATTTCGCTCCGCTGAGCCCGGCGGCGGGCCATAGTTATTCGCCAGGTCAAAATGAGTAATTCCCAGATCGAATGCGCGCTGTAACAGCGCCCGACTGTTCTCTACCTGCGTGGCATCACCAAAATTATGCCACAAACCCAAAGAGACAATCGGCAACCTGAGGCCGCTCTGGCCGCAGCGGCGATACTCCATTGTTTGATAGCGATTTTCATCAGCCTGATAAACCATGTAGCCTCCTGTTGGATAACGTGTGTCATTGAGTGTATACGTTTACACAAAGCAGACTGTAATGAATTTTTAATCGTCAAAACTGTACATCTTGCTTTCCACCCCCTCCACAACAACTCTCCTGGACAGTCATCACAGTTCTTCGATACTCAACATTGAGGTTACCGTCAGAAGGATAGCTGTCATGCAAACCCAATATTCCGTTGCTGATTATCTGCTGGACAGGCTGGCAGGCTGTGGCGTCGGCCACCTCTTTGGTGTGCCTGGCGATTATAATTTGCAGTTTCTTGACCACGTGATTGAACATCCCAGCGTACGTTGGGTCGGGTGTGCGAACGAATTAAATGCGGCTTATGCTGCGGATGGCTATGCCCGGGTGGCAGGGGCGGGAGCTTTGCTCACCACGTTTGGCGTGGGAGAGTTAAGTGCGATCAACGGTATCGCGGGAAGCTATGCGGAATATGTTCCCGTTCTGCATATTGTCGGCGCGCCCTGTCGCGGTGCGCAGCGTCGTGGGGAACTGATGCATCACACCCTTGGCGACGGTGACTTTCAGCATTTTTACCGTATGCAGCAGGCTGTAACGACGGCCAGCGCAGTGCTGGATGAACAAAACGCCTGCTATGAAATTGATCGCGTGCTACGGGCGATGTTAACTGAGCGCAGGCCGGGCTATCTGATGTTGCCTGCTGATGTGGCAAAACAGCCCGCCACGCCGCCGAATGACGCCCTGATTATTCCTCTGAGCGAACCGGAAAGCAGCGTGGCGGAAGCGTTTCGCTATTATGCCCGCGAGCGGCTATTGGACAGTCCGCGCGTAGCGCTGCTGGGCGACTTTCTCGCGCAGCGTTTTGGCTTACAGCCTGTATTGCAGCGTTGGATGGCGGAAACGCCGATGGCTCACGCCACGCTGTTGATGGGGAAAGGGTTATTTGATGAGCGTCACCCGGCGTTTGTCGGTACGTACAGCGCCGGAGCCAGTAGCGACTATGTGCGCCAGGCCATTGAAGATGCCGATACGATTATTTGCGTCGGTACACAATTTGTCGACACCCTGACCGCTGGGTTTACGCAACGGTTACCACCGGAGCGCACGATTGACGTTCAGCCCCATGCGTCACGTGTTGGTACCCAATGGTTTAACGTTCCGATGGAACAGGCCGTCACTACGTTACGCGAGTTGTGTCTGGAGATGTCGTTTTCACTGCCGCCCGAACGCCCGCCAGTTGGGCGTATCCAGGTTGAGAAGGGGCTGCTGACCCAGGAAAATTTCTGGCAAACGGTGCAACACTATCTGGCGCCGGA
The DNA here is from genome assembly GCF_014596845.2 of Citrobacter sp. C5_2. NCBI lineage: Bacteria > Pseudomonadati > Pseudomonadota > Gammaproteobacteria > Enterobacterales > Enterobacteriaceae > Citrobacter > Citrobacter sp. C5_2. The sequence goes on from NZ_CP115032.1 coordinate 1,533,273, forward strand.
TGACATCATCCTCGTCGACCAGGGAACGGCGGCATTTGGTGCGGCAGCGCTCTCGCTACCCAGCGGTGCGGAAGTCCTGGTCCAACCGCTGTGGGGTTCCATCGGCTACGCGCTCCCGGCGGCATTTGGCGCGCAAACGGCCTGCCCGGACCGCCGGGTGATCCTGATTATTGGCGATGGTGCAGCGCAACTCACTATCCAGGAACTGGGCTCTATGCTCAGGGACGGGCAATCACCGGTGATTTTACTGCTTAACAATGACGGCTATACCGTGGAGAGGGCTATTCACGGGGCAAATCAGCGTTATAACGACATCGCCGGATGGAACTGGACCCAGGTGCCGCAGGCGTTAAGTCATGAATGTCAGGCGGAATGCTGGCGAGTGAAGCAGGCGGTCCAACTGGAGGAAGTGCTGGCCCGGCTGTCCCGTCCGCAACGATTGTCATTAATTGAAGTGGTGCTACCGAAAGCCGATCTTCCTGAGTTATTGCGCACGGTGACCCGTGCGCTGGAATCTCGCAACGGAGGATAGCTACTCCTCGGGACGGCTGGCGATCATCATTGGTTTTCCGGCCAATAAAAGCCAGGCGGGGAGCATAACGACGCAAAGCAGCGGCAGCAGAGTGGTGTCTGGCACCACGACTGCCGCCATAAACAGGCTCAACCACGCGTCGCGGGTAACGACCAGCACCAGCCCGAGAATCGCGCAGGAGACCGTGATGGCTGCCGGAACGGCTTCAACATGGGCGTGCAGCATCAGACCCAGCGCGACGCCCACGAAGACCGCCGGAAAAATTCGCCCGCCGCGAAAACCGCTCGCTGCTGCGACCACCAATGCCGCCAGTTTGATCACGGCAAGCAGCAAATAATCCGTTGTCCCCTGCGTCTGGCTAAACGCCATTTGCTGCATTTCATCCAGTCCCTTAAATAAGGTAAGCGGTCCGCCAATTACACCCAAAATACCGAGAATAAATCCGCCAACCCCAAGGATCAGTACCGGGTGTTTAAGCCGATGTATTAAATGATGCAAGCGCGGTAGACACCAGACGGCCACCATGCCCGCGGCAATGGCGATAGCAGCAACGACCGCACCGCTGAGGATATCGATCAGATGCATTTGCGTATAGTGCGCGATGGGCAGTGAAAAATGGGGATGAAAGAACAGGCTGGTGGTCAGTGAACCTGCGGCGGCGGCCATTAACGGCGCAAACAGGCGATCCCATAAAGGAACATCGTTCGAGCTATTCAGCGTTTGCGAAAACACCAACGCGGCGGCCACGGGAGTACCAAATAACGCCCCGATGGTGCCGGCAGAGGCGAGAATGGTCCAGTCCAGCTTAGCAATGCGCGGAAAGAGGCGGCTGCCAAGCGCCACTGCGAGGGCGATATTCACGGTCATGATGGGATGTTCCGGCCCTAAACTGACGCCGCCCGCCAGACCGAGGATTAGCGCCGCCAGCAGGCCTGGCAGCGCCGAAACGGCCACCGGCATTCCGATTAACGGTTCACAAGCCGGATCCGGGCCAGCGTGGCCCCGGCTGTAGCGGATGACAAGCCCGACCATCAGCCCGGTTAACGTGAGCATACCGATGATCCACAGCGGAGAGTCCTGGGCAATTCCGATGCTAATCGGCAGACGCTCCCATAAAAATTGCTGTAAAACGGAAGCGACTTTCATCACAACGATCAACACCAGGCTGGACGCTATGCCAATGATTATCGCGGGAGTTGATAGCAAGAGCATCGTTCTGGCTCGCGGATGGAGCATTTTCAATTCCTTTAAACAGAGTCATAGATATAGTTTGCACAGCCTGCGCGACCGCATCGCTGCAAATGGTGCTGAAACGATAAAGTAATTGTGTGATCTGGATCGATTTTCTACGGGCATCAGCCTTCAGGCCGTTGTTGTTATGCCCCCATGAATTTACAGTGTGGCAAAGATTTATTCTGACTTTAGCGGAGCAGTGGAAGAATGACAAAATATGCTTTAGTAGGTGATGTTGGCGGCACCAACGCACGTCTTGCTCTGTGCGACATTGCCAGTGGCGAGATTTCGCAGGCAAAAACCTATTCCGGGCTGGATTACCCCAGTCTGGAGGCTGTGGTGCGCGTGTACCTGGATGAGCATAGCGTCAGCGTCGAAGATGGTTGCATTGCCATTGCCTGTCCGATCACCGGCGACTGGGTGGCAATGACCAACCATACCTGGGCATTCTCTATTGCTGAGATGAAAAAAAATCTGGGCTTTAGCCATCTGGAAATCATCAATGATTTCACCGCCGTGTCGATGGCAATCCCCATGCTGAAAAAAGAGCATTTGATCCAGTTTGGCGGCGCGGAACCTGTCGAAGGCAAACCGATTGCGGTGTATGGCGCGGGAACTGGCCTCGGCGTGGCGCATCTGGTGCATGTTGATAAACGCTGGGTAAGTCTGCCGGGTGAAGGCGGGCACGTGGATTTTGCGCCTAACAGCGAAGAAGAGGGGATTATCCTTGAGGTTCTGCGGGCGGAAATCGGTCATGTTTCTGCTGAGCGTGTGCTCTCAGGACCCGGACTGGTGAACCTGTATCGCGCCATCGTCAAATCAGACGGCCGCCTGCCGGAAAATCTGCAGCCGAAGGATATCACCGCCCGTGCGCTGGAAGATTCCTGTATCGACTGCCGCCGCGCGCTGTCGCTGTTCTGTGTGATCATGGGCCGCTTTGGCGGCGATCTGGCGTTAACGCTGGGCACGTTTGGCGGCGTGTACATCGCTGGCGGGATCGTGCCGCGCTTCCTTGAATTCTTTAAAGCTTCCGGTTTCCGCGGTGGGTTTGAAGATAAAGGACGTTTTAAAGCCTACGTTCAGGATATTCCGGTGTATCTGATTGTGCATGATAATCCGGGCCTGCTTGGTTCTGGCGCACATCTGCGCCAGACGCTGGGGCATATTTTGTAAGGCCAATGTCGGATGGTATTTAGCAATCATCCGGCCTGTATTCCCACTAAACCGCGCTTCTGACGTAATGACGATCAGTTAACGACGAGCAATCGTCGTAACTATAGCTAAGAGCGGCATATCCGGAGGTAATGAATTTGTTGCCCCCGGTATTTGTTACGTTCACCTTATGTTTTTCACTTCTCTGAAACGATTACTCCCAGTGAACGTGTTAAGGGTACTATCGCCGTACCCTTAACAATCCCGGCTCCCGGCGGGAAAATTGCCACTTCGTGGTTCCCTCCGCTTATTCCTCCAGGCTACCGGGCCGGGCGCGAGGTAGCGTCCTTGCAAAGCGCGCCCTGAGCCAGCATCCATGCTGGCTCTCCCAGCCTTACGGAAACACGTCGGCAATTTTCAGCCGGACCAGCCCACACCTGACCATTTGCGTTTTTTGTTTAAACAGCAAAACAGATTTAACTGGAAGTCAGAGCGTTGAAGCGATGACTCCGGTCCGGCTGAAAATCGATGAGTCGTTGGCGGCTGATCGGGTCTGCCCGCAGGGATGCGGGCAGAGGGGATGGCCTGCAGGGACGCAGGCTCGGCCCCGACCCGACAGGCAGACGGCATAAGACGAATAACTCGCGCAGCGACGATTTTCCCGCCGGGAGCCTGGGTTGCAAGGGAGGCGGCGGTGAGCCTCCCTTGCACGTTCACGGGTACCTGTGCTTCAGAAAAGTGAAAAGCTGAAGTGAACGGAACCCTGAGTCGCAATCACATGTTCTCCATAATGATTAACTGACAAGCATTACGCTTCTGACGCGGTTTTTTTATGCCTGCCGCCCAGCTTTCCGACCTTCGTCACACTTCCTGATTGCTGGATTATATGTCCAGTAAAAGCATTATTTGTCTGATAACGGTCGCTACTTGCCTCGGACCATAATTTCTCTCGTTAACTATTACGAGGAAATGAATATGAGCAAAAAATTGATTGCTGTTTGTGCGTGCCCAATGGGGCTGGCTCACACCTTTATGGCGGCGCAGGCGCTGGAAGAAGCGGCGGTTGAAGCCGGTTATGAAGTGAAAATCGAAACTCAGGGCGCTGACGGAATTCAAAATCGACTGACGGCGCAGGATATCGCTGAGGCGACGTTAATCATCCATTCAGTTGCCGTTACCCCGGAAGATAACGAGCGTTTCGAGTCGCGTGACGTCTACGAAATTACGCTACAGGACGCGATAAAAAATGCGGCCGGCATCATTAAAGAGATCGAAGAGATGGTTGCCGCTGAACAACAATAATCATCGACAGGGAACTACGTATGGCCATTAAAAAACGCAGTGCAACCGTTGTGCCAGGCGCATCTGGTGCGACAGCGGCAATAAAAAATCCACCGGCCTCCCGCAACAGCTTCTGGGGCGAACTTCCGCAACATGTGATGTCGGGTATTTCACGCATGGTGCCGACATTGATTATGGGCGGGGTAATTCTCGCCTTCTCGCAACTGATCGCTTATAGCTGGCTCGATATTCCTGCTGACACGGGCATCATGGATGCGTTGAACAGCGGAAAATTTACCGGTTTTAATCTCTCATTACTGAAGTTTGCCTGGTTGTCGCAATCTTTTGGCGGCGTGCTGTTTGGTTTTGCTATTCCGATGTTTGCCGCGTTCGTTGCCAATTCGATTGGCGGCAAACTGGCGTTTCCGGCGGGGTTCATCGGTGGGCTGATGTCTACTCAGCCTACCCAGATGCTGAATTTTGACCCATCGACGCTGCAATGGGTAACCAGTGCTCCCGTGCCTTCCACCTTTATTGGCGCGCTCATTATCTCGATCGTTGCCGGGTATCTGGTGAAGTGGATGAACCAAAAAATCCAGCTCCCTGATTTCCTGCTGGCGTTCAAAACCACCTTTTTGCTACCCATTCTCTCCGCCATTTTCGTCATGCTGGCGATGTATTACGTAATCACGCCGTTTGGCGGCTGGATCAACGGTGGAATTCGTACTCTGCTGACCGCAGCAGGAGAGAAAGGGACGCTGATGTATGCGATGGGGATTTCCGCGGCCACAGCGATTGACCTCGGCGGGCCGATTAATAAAGCCGCTGGATTTGTCGCCTTCAGCTTTACCACCGATCACGTTCTGCCGGTCACCGCGCGCTCTATTGCGATTGTGATTCCGCCGATTGGCCTCGGGCTGGCAACACTGCTTGACCGTCGCTTAACGGGGAAACGTCTGTTCAGCGCCCAGCTCTACCCGCAGGGAAAAACGGCAATGTTCCTCGCATTTATGGGCATCAGCGAAGGGGCTATCCCGTTTGCGCTGGAAAGCCCCATCACGGCAATTCCCTCTTACATGGTTGGCGCCATTGTCGGATCGACGGCTGCCGTCTGGCTGGGTGCGGTGCAATGGTTCCCTGAGTCGGCTATCTGGGCATGGCCGCTGGTGACCAATCTCGGTGTCTATATGGCAGGGATCCTGTTAGGTGCGGTGATTACGGCGCTGATGGTGGTGTTCCTGCGCCATCTGATGTACCGCAAAGGCAAATTGCTGATTGAAAGCCTCTGAGCAAAAGGATTGTAACCATGAGCTTACTTGCCTCGCTGCGTGACTGGTTAACGGCGCAACATCTCGATGCGATGCTGCTGTCATCGCGGCAGAATAAACAGCCGCATATGGGGATCTCCAGCAGTTCAGGGTATGTGTTTATCAGCCATAACAGCGCGCATATCCTGGTCGATGCCCGTTATTACACTGATGTCGCTATGCGTACCCAGGGCTACCAGATCCATCTCCTCGATGGCACACAGACGTTGTATTCGCGGGTGAATCACATCATTGCTGACGAGAAGCTGCAGACGGTGGGGTTCGAAGGCGAGCAGGTAAGCTGGGAAACGGCACAGGCCTGGGCAGGCAAACTGCATGGACGGCTGGTCAGCGCCGTGCCGGACGTGCTTCGGCAGGTGAAAACGGCCCAGGAAATAGCCTGTATCCGTGAAGCCTGTCGGATTGCCGACCTCAGCGCTGAACATATACGGCGGTTTATTCAACCCGGTCTGAGTGAGCGCGAGATTGCCGCCGAACTGGAGTGGTTTATGCGCACGCTTGGCGCAGACAAAGCTTCTTTTGACACCATTGTCGCCAGCGGCTGGCGCGGCGCGCTGCCGCATGGTAAAGCCAGCGATAAACGGGTTGCAGCAGGTGAATTCATTACGCTGGATTTTGGCGCACAGTATCAGGGGTATTGTTCGGATATGACGCGAACGTTTCGCATACCTGACGCCAAGCAACCAGCAGAAGACAGTGCGCTATTTTCGATTTATCAGGTTGTCCTGGAAGCGCAACTGGCGGCGGTAGCGGCAATTCGACCTGGCGCGCGTTGCAATGAGGTGGACGCCGCAGCCAGGCAAGTTATTACACAGGCGGGCTATGGTAATGCGTTTGGTCACAATACCGGACACGCTATCGGCATTGAAGTCCATGAGAACCCACGTTTTTCCCCTACCGATGAGACGCCTCTGGCGGCGGGAATGCTGCTCACCGTTGAACCAGGTATTTATCTGCTGGGGCAGGGCGGAGTGCGTATCGAGGACGTGGTGCTGGTTACGCCAGACGGCGGCGAGGTGCTCTACACCATGGCGAAAACATTGTTACACACGGGAGAGGCGTGATGGACTTATCGCTACTGAAGGCGCTGAGCGAGGCTGATGCGATCGCCTCCTCAGAACAGGAGGTGCGACAGATCTTGCTCGAAGAAGCAGATCGTCTGCACAAAGAAGTGCGCTTCGATGGGTTGGGATCGGTGTTGATCCGCCTGAATGAATCAACCGGTCCGAAGGTAATGATCTGCGCGCATATGGATGAAGTGGGATTTATTGTGCGCAGTATTTCCAAGGAAGGGGCGATCGATGTCTTGCCGGTGGGAAATGTGCGTATGGCGGCCAGACAGTTGCAGCCAGTGCGGATTACCACCCGCGAAGAGAGCAAAATCCCGGGGCTGCTCGACGGAGATCGCAGTGGCAATGAAGTGAATGCGCTGCGGGTGGATATTGGCGCGCGGTCTTATGACGAAGTACTTCAGGCCGGCGTGTGTCCAGGCGATCGCGTTACCTTTGACACGACTTTTCAGGTTTTGCCGCACCAACGCGTCATGGGCAAAGCCTTTGATGACCGACTTGGATGTTATTTGCTGGTAGCGCTGCTGCGCGAATGGCATAACGCCATCCTTCCTTGTGAGGTGTGGCTGGTGGCCAGTTCCAGTGAAGAAGTGGGACTGCGCGGAGGGCAAACGGCAGCGCGTGCGGTTGCGCCCGATGTGGCGATCGTGCTGGATACAGCCTGCTGGGCGAAAAATTTTGATTATGGCGCGGCCAACCACCGACAGCTCGGCAAAGGCCCGATGCTGGTGCTGAGCGATAAATCGCTGATTGCGTCGCCAAAGCTGACGGCATGGATTGAAAGTGTAGCCACTGATGCGGGCATCCCGTTACAGCTCGATATGTTCAGTAATGGCGGCACAGACGGCGGGGCCGTACACGTCAGCGGAACGGGGATCCCGACGGTTGTTATGGGGCCAGCCACGCGGTATGGGCACTGTGCGGCATCAATTGCCGACTGTCGTGACATCATCCAGACGCAGCAGTTGTTGTCGGCGCTTATTTCACATCTTACGTGCGAAACCGTGGCTCATCTGACGGACTTCAGGTGCTGATTTCGCGCTAATCAGGAGTTGTTATGCTAACGATTCAATTTCTTTGCCCGTTACCCAATGGACTGCATGCGCGTCCAGCATGGGAGCTGAAAGAGCAGTGCAGCCAGTGGCAAAGTGAGGTGATGTTTTTCAACCATCGTCAAAACGCCAAAGCGGATGCGAAAAGCTCGCTGGCGCTGATTGGCACCGGGACGCTGTTTAATGACAGCTGTAGCTTAACCATCACCGGTCAGGATGAAGAGCAGGCCAGGCGGGTGCTGGAGGAGTACATTCAGCAGCGGTTTATCGACAGCGACAGCGTTCAGCCAGGGGCGGCGGAACTGGCGGCGCATCCGTTGCCGCGTTCGCTGATTCGGCTCAACCCGGATTTGCTGTATGGCACTGTGCTGGCAGGCGGCGTGGGGGCAGGTCAGCTCACGCTGTGGCAGAGTGATAATCTGGAGAGCTATCGCGCGATTGCGGCGAGTGCGGAAGACAACGCCAGGCTGGAGCACAGTCTGGCAACGCTGGCGGAACTGCTCAATCAGCAACTGCGTGAGCGCGATGGTGAGAGTAAAACCATTCTCAGCGCGCATCTGTCTCTGATTCAGGACGACGAGTTTGCCGGGAATATTCGCCGCTTAATGCTGGAGCAGCATCTGGGGCTGGGGGCGGCGATTATTACCAATATGGAGCAAGTATGCGACAAGCTGTCGGCTTCCGGCAGCGATTACCTGCGTGAACGCGTCAGCGACATCCGTGATATCAGCGAACAATTGCTACATATTACGTGGCCTGAAAAGCGGCCGCGCCATGCGCTGGTGCTGGAAAAGCCAACGATTCTGGTGGCTGAAGATCTGACGCCCAGTCAGTTTTTGAGTCTCGATTTGCAGCATCTGTCAGGCATGATCCTTGAGAAAACAGGGCGCACCTCGCATACGCTGATCCTCGCTCGGGCGTCGGCGATTCCGGTGCTTAGCGGCTTGCCGCTGGCAGCGATTAGCCGCTATGCCGGGCAACCCGCAGTCCTGGATGCCCGATGTGGAGTCCTGGCCATTAATCCAGACGAGGCGGTTCGCGGCTACTACGCGATTGCGCAGAAGCTGGCCGACGAATGCCAGCGTCGGCAAGCGCTTGACGCCGCCCAGCCCGCGTTAACCAAAGATAATCAACGAATTGACGTCGTAGCGAATATTGGCACCGCGCTGGAAGCGCCGGGGGCGTTTGCCAATGGCGCGGAAGGGATTGGGTTGTTTCGCACAGAAATGCTGTTTATGGATCGCGACAACGCTCCTGACGAGCAGGAACAGTTTGAGGCCTACCAGCAGGTGTTGTTGGCTGCGGGCGACAAGCCGGTTATCTTTCGCACGATGGATATTGGTGGCGATAAGAACATCCGCTATCTCAATATTCCGCAAGAAGAGAACCCATTCCTGGGCTATCGCGCGGTGCGGATTTATCCCGAGTTTGCCGGGCTGTTTCGCACGCAGTTGCGCGCCATTTTACGCGCTGCAACCTTCGGTAATGCGCAATTGATGATCCCGATGGTGCATAGCCTCGACCAGATTTTATGGGTAAAAAGCGAATTGCAAAAAGCGCTGGTGGAGCTGAAAGCGGAGGGTTTACGTCATGCTCCGACAATTTCATTGGGCATTATGGTTGAAGTACCTTCGGTGTGTTACATCATCGACCACTTCTGCGACGAGGTGGATTTCTTCAGCATTGGTTCCAATGACATGACCCAGTATCTGTACGCTGTCGATCGCAATAATCCTCGCGTGTCGCCACTGTATAACCCGATTACGCCCTCGTTCTTGCGGATGTTGCAGCAGATTGTTCGCGTGGCGCACGAACGTGGTAAATGGGTGGGCATTTGCGGAGAACTGGGCGGCGAAGGACGTTACTTGCCGCTGCTGTTGGGCTTAGGGCTTGACGAACTAAGTATGAGCAGCCCACGGATTCCGGCAGTAAAAAGCCAGCTTCGTCAACTGGACTGCCAGGCGTGTCGCGAACTCGCTATGCAGGCCTGCGAGTGTCGCAGCGCTCAGGAGATTGAAGATCTGCTGAACCAATTTGCGCCACAGAAAGAGGTGCGGCCGCTACTGGCGCTGGAGAATATTTTTGTTGGTGAGCCCCTTACCAACAAAGAGCAGGCGATCCAGTTCTTATGTGGCAATCTTGGGGTAAATGGACGCACCGATCACCCGTTTGAGCTGGAGGAAGATGTCTGGCAGCGTGAAGAGATAGTCAATACCGCCGTAGGTTTCGGGGTTGCTATCCCACATACTAAATCCCAGTGGATCAACCATTCCAGTATCAGTATTGCCCGGCTTGCTCAGCCGATAGACTGGCAGTCCGAGATGGGCGACGTTGAACTGGTGATCATGCTGACGCTGGGCGCCGATGAAGGCATTAACCACGTGAAGGTCTTCTCGCAGCTTGCGCGTAAGCTGGTGAACAAGCAGTTCCGCCAGTCGTTGTTTGCCGCTACCGATGCCGAAAGCATTCTGGCGCTGCTGGAGGCGGAACTGACGTTTTAAATTCTACAGAGAGGAACGCTTTCCAGCCTGCGGCGAGGCGCTTGCAGGCTGCGTAAAGGCTTCTGATAGAGAAATTATTAATTTATGGTGTGTTGAATCGGCAGTTTCCCGGCCCTTAATAACGTCATCTCTTGTTTGCAGAGCAGTACTACCGCCTGGCGACCTTTTACGCGTCGGGCGGTGAGCGCTCTTTTCACGGTCCGACGATCCGCACCTGATTCCAGCATCTGAAGACACATCAGGGAAAGTGCACGTCTGTTTTTCATCGAATATTCACTTTGTTGAGTCAGCCTGCACGTTATGTGCGAAGGGGCATTATTCTACAACGATACAAGTGGATATGACTAACGCGTTGGTGTTGTTTCAATCAACGTGCTGACTGGAAACGCGCGCCGTACTCGCCCGGCGTCAGGCCAAACTGACGGCGGAACAGGCGGCAAAAATAATCACTGTCCTGATACCCGCAACGCTGTGCGACTTCGCTAATCGACAGATGATATTTCTGTAAGATGATGCGCGCCTTCGCCATTCTCACCCACCGCACGTACTCGACAAATCCCATGGTGCCATGCTGGGTAAATATTTTTGATAAGTGATTCGGCGTGATATTAAAAAACTGCGCTACGTTTTCCCGGCTCAGCGATTGGGCATAGTTGTCCTGGACCCAATTACATATGCTGTGATAGAGAAATTCAGAGCGCGGGCGCGCTATATCAGGCCGGGTGTTTACCACGCTGCGGCACAGGTGCAGCAGACTCAGCACCAGCGGTTGAATAATATCCTGGGCCTGAGGTGAGCGGCTTAAATGGGTCAATGCGGTAAGCATCGCCTCGCCTTCACCGCGCTGCGGATGTGGTAACTCAATGCGACGTACGGGACGCAACAGCGATGCGGTTCGGTTGTCGTAAAAAGAGAGGCCCAGCCAGGCTGGAGAAAATACCAGGCTCAAGAGCATCACCGGTTTATCGTTGCCTGGTAAATTCGCCGCTTTCGCCGGGATGAACAACATGTCGCCTTCCGCCAGGCTGTGCTGCTGTTTTTCCAGCTGGTTGCTGTACTCTCCGCGCAGCACGATATCCAGGCGGGGCAGGTCAATACATAAACTGCCGGTCGGTAATGTGGTTCGCGGGGTAGCGAACCATACGCGCCCCAGACGCTGCGGATTTAACACCAGGCCGCTGAACAGATCGGCAAAAAACTGTTGGTCGGCGGGCAGGCCTGGCTCTTTCATTGCTCTTTCTCTGCGCTATAAGTGCATTAACTGTCTGAACTCTTTCACTTTACTCCGACTCACCGGGATTTCAAATTCCAGGTCTTTTAAGCGCAGAATGTAGGTGTTGTTAAACCAGGGTTCGATCTCGCGAATTTTATTCAAATTCACACAGAATGAGCGGTGGCAGCGGAAGAAATGCGAAGCAGGCAGTTTGCTGCAAAATTCGGTGATGTTCATTGGCATCACATACGACTCGCGCCGGGTATAGACGAAGGTCATCTTTTCATGGGCTTCAGCGTAGTAGATGTCGTTGATCGGGGTTACGATGATCCGCTCATCTTTGATCAGGTTGATCGTATCGTTTTCACGGATCACCGGGCTGGCTGGCGAGGTTCCCGCTTGCTGCTGTTGCCAGGCGGTCTCCAGCTTTTGTAGCATGCCAACAATGCGCGATTCTTGATACGGTTTCAGAATATAGTCAAAAGCTTCCAGTTCGAAAGCTTCAACAGCGTGCTCTTTCCACGCGGTAATAAACACAATAAAGGGCTTATGCGCGAACTGGCTGATGTTTTGCGCCAACAGTACACCATCCAGCGAGGGAATATTGATATCCAGAAAAATAGCGTCAACGCGGTTGTGCTGGAGATATTTCAGCACGTCAAGACCGTCGTCAAATGTGCCGACAATCTCCATCTGGCTGTGCTCTTTTATCAGCCAGCTTAGTTCCTGTTGGGCCAGGAATTCATCTTCGACAATGATGACTTTCACGACTTCACTCCTGGTTAAAGCAATAATGTGGCCGGTGCGGCTGCGGGCGAGTGCTGATTAGGCACATAAAAGGCAATCTCTGTGCCCGGCTCCAGACGGCGGATCAGTAATCCTTCGCCATAGAGCAGCTTAACGCGATGATGGACATTCAACAGGCCAATTTTATTACCCGGCATTTCATTGGATTCGACCCGCTCAATCACTTTCGGATCGATCCCATGACCGGTGTCCCGCACGGCAATTCGTACCCGATTTCCGCACTCTGCAACGCTGATGGTCACCACGCCTTTCCCTTTGCAGGGTTGAATACCATGAACAATGGCGTTCTCGACAAGCGGCTGAATCAGCAGGCTGGGAATATAACAGCTTACCTCTTCATCAATATCATAAATAACCGTTAGCTTGTCGCCAAAACGGGCCTGTTCGATGGCGATGTAATCCTTGATTTGGTACAGCTCTTTCTTGATGTCGATCTGCTCATCATCTTTTAATTCAATATTATAGCGAAGATAACGCGACAAATTAAAAATGAGCTGGCGCGCGGTGTCCGGGTTAAGTCGCACCGACGACGAAATAGCGTTCAGGGCGTTAAACAGGAAATGGGGATTTATTTTACTCTGCAGTGCCCGCAGTTCTGCCTTATTTGCCATTTCGCGTAGCTGTTCCGCCCGAGAAACCTCAAGCTGAGTCGAGATAATTTGCGACAGGCCGATGGCCATTTCCTGTAGCGAGGAGGTGATCTGGTGAGCGTGACAGTAGTAGATCTTCAGCGTGCCGGTGACAACGCCTTTCTCCCAAAGTGGGATCACCAGCATGGAGTGTATTTCCGGTGTCCGATGTGCTTCATCATTGTTTTTTATAATTATTTTTCCGTAATTGATCGCCTGTCGCGTGGTCGGGCTGACGAAGTCATCGTTATCGCGGTAATTCAGTTCACCCACGCCAACGTAGGCCAGAACGTGCTGGGTATTGGTAATCGCGACGGCGTCTGCATGGATGTCATGGCGAATAATTTCACACACCTGGCGGAGCGACTCGCTGTTGACGTGACGGAAAAGCGGCAGGGTTTTGTTGGCGATATCCAGTGCCAGCTTGGCCTGTTTCGCGGCGCTGGCTTCTTTCTCGCCCTCCACGCTTTGAACCAGCATGACGATAAAACCAATACAGACGCTGCCCAGGATCATCGGGATACCGATTTTCGAGACGATATCCAGCCCCAGCGCGGTCGTAGGCGCCCAGGCAACGACGAGGATCATGGTCAGGGATTCGCACAGCATTCCGCCTAAAATACCTGCGCGCCAGTGTTGCGCTTTGGGGATCTTACGGTTGATCCACCCGGCAATGCAGCCTGCCAGAATACTGGTAATAAAGCAGGGTAGGGCGGTTACGCCGCCAATATCAATCAGGTAGCGGTGGGTGCCGGCGATGAGTCCCGTAATGATGCCGACCCACGGACCGAACAAAATTCCCCCTGACATGACCGCGATAATACGTACGTTTACCAGTGAGCCTTCAACCGGTACGCCGGACCAGGTACTGAACAGGGCAAACATCGAGAAAATCGCGGTGACGGCGAGCAACTCTTTCGGGGAGTGAGCTGACTTGTGCAACAGTTCGCGAAACAGGCGGATACGAATCAGGAAAAACAGACAAAACAGCATTAGCGCTGCCCGGTCAAATACCGCCAGCAGCATATTAAATATTTCGTGCACGGGTGACTCTTGCGCAGGGGTTAAACCTCTATGATAGGCAACCTGAGTCTGGATGACCAGCGCCCGCGCAGCCTGCGGCTAATGAGGAAAAACCTTAATATTAAAAGGGGATTGTTGCATTGTTGTTGTATTTACAATACCTGTCTTCTAAGCGCAAAGATCAAGGTAATGTTTTCAACAATAAAATGTTAAATGATGGTAATTTTTAGCTGTGTGTGAAAATGAATATTTCCTCATTTTGTTTGCCTGTTCCTCATTTGTGTCGAAAAAAATATTTTGTTTTGCCTCTCGACAGAAGGAAATTATTCAGGCTATTTTCTAAACGTGCCACCATCGTGGCAGCGTCGCTCGGACGGTCCGGGCGCTAACGTTAATCTGAGGATATTATGGCTGACACCCGCCCTGAACGTCGCTTTACGCGTATTGATCGCCTTCCCCCTTACGTTTTTAACATTACCGCTGAACTGAAGATGGCTGCGCGTCGGCGCGGCGAAGATATTATCGATTTCAGTATGGGGAACCCAGATGGGGCCACGCCTCCTCACATTGTTGAAAAACTGTGTACCGTGGCGCAGCGCCCGGACACGCATGGCTATTCCACGTCTCGCGGCATTCCGCGTCTGCGTCGGGCGATTTCCCGCTGGTATCAGGAACGCTATGACGTTGAAATTGATCCCGAATCCGAAGCGATTGTGACTATTGGTTCCAAAGAGGGACTGGCGCACCTGATGCTGGCAACGCTCGATCATGGTGATACGGTTCTCGTACCCAACCCGAGCTATCCCATTCATATTTATGGCGCGGTGATTGCCGGGGCGCAGGTACGGTCAGTGCCGCTGGTTGAAGGTGTCGATTTCTTTAATGAGCTGGAGCGCGCGATCCGTGAAAGCTACCCGAAACCGAAGATGATGATCTTAGGTTTCCCGTCCAACCCGACAGCACAGTGCGTCGAGCTGGAATTTTTCGAAAAAGTCGTCGCGCTGGCTAAACGCTATGACGTGCTGGTGGTTCACGATCTCGCCTATGCCGATATCGTTTACGATGGCTGGAAAGCGCCATCGATTATGCAAGTACCTGGCGCTCGTGATGTCGCGGTTGAATTTTTCACCCTGTCGAAAAGCTACAACATGGCGGGCTGGCGTATCGGTTTTATGGTTGGCAATAAAACGCTGGTCAACGCGCTGGCGCGCATCAAGAGTTATCACGATTACGGGACGTTTACACCGTTGCAGGTTGCGGCAATCGCGGCGCTGGAAGGCGATCAGCAATGCGTACGGGATATTGCCGAGCAGTATAAACGCCGTCGTGATGTGCTGGTTAAAGGACTGCATGAGGCCGGTTGGATGGTTGAGATGCCAAAGGCCTCAATGTACGTTTGGGCGAAAATTCCTGAGCAATATGCCGCGATGGGGTCACTTGAGTTTGCCAAGAAACTGCTGAACGAAGCGAAAGTATGCGTTTCGCCGGGGATTGGCTTTGGTGATTATGGCGATACGCACGTGCGTTTTGCCTTAATTGAAAACCGTGACCGTACCCGCCAGGCGATCCGCGGCATCAAAGCGATGTTCCGCGCAGATGGCTTACTGCCTGCCAGTGCGAAATCGGCTATTGAAAGTACCGACTAACCGATCGTGAGATCTCCAAAAGCAAACAGGAGCCTGATGGCTCCTGTTTTTTTGCTGCGTCTTTTATTTAGATCATCAGGGCGAACGTACCGGCCCAAACGATGACCATAAAAGAAATGCCCATAAAGAAATATTTCACTTTTCATCTCTCCGCGTACCTGGGTACGTCTGAATGAACATATGCTTACCTGACAGAGAGCTGATGCACGCGCAAACGAAATGGAGAATATACCTCGTTTGCCTGGCTGCATCACCTCAGAATTCTGAGCTTTAGTGCTCCAGACGGCGCTAATGTACGCCTAAAAATGAGGTGAGACAAGAGGCATTTTTCTATTTAATTTTAATAACTTACAAGTGTCGTGATTCGGCGACAGTTTAATTTCTGCCGGTAATAAATTGCTATTGAGCGACGTAATGATTAGTCGGAGAATTCTCATATCACCATAGTATGAATGTGGTTAATTTTTCGCGGAATTCAATAATGAAAAGGTTAAAAATGACCAGATTAATGATGTTAGCACTCGTTCTTACGCCAGTGACGTCAATGGCGGCCTCACCGTTGGCGTTTAATTTCAGCTGCGTAAGTATTGGTGGTGTGAATAGTGATGGTAAAGGTAACGTTTGGATTGACGGTGCCAAGGCGACCGTAAAGAGCTTCAATGAAAACTACTGGGAAGCCAAAAGCGGCAAAAATACGCTTTCCATCTCCCGTAAAGATGACGGCAACCCGGAAGTTTCATGGTCAGGGCCAAATCGTAAGCACGGAATTTGTCAGCCTGAAGACAATATTGACTACGCCCCGGGGGAAAAATCGCCCCACAGCGGTCCTTCTTTCTCCTGCTCAGCGGTGGCAAAGGGAAGTATTGAAGAAGTTATTTGCCAGAGTCCATCACTCTCCGAGCTGGATGTTAAGTTGAACGGGGTCTACAAACAGGCGTTGGTTAAATCGAAAAATAACCCAACGCTGAAAGCGGAGCAGCGCGGCTGGGTTAAAGGACGAAACGAGTGCTGGAAAGAGCAGGATAAACCAGCCTGTATTGCTCGTAACTACAATGAGCGCATGGCTGAACTACAGAACGAGTGGGGCGTTAAGTAATTCAGCCACAGACAAAAAGAAAGGCCGTAAGGCCTTTCTTTTTAGATATATAACGAGGCTTCACCCATGGGGCGGGTTTTGAAGCGACGGTGGATCCAGAGATACTGCTCGGGCGCGCGCATGATCTCTTTTTCGATAATTTTATTCATATAAGCCGCAGCCTGGCTTTCATCTGCCGGGTAACCTTCCATTTGTGGTGTGATAAACAGGCGGTAACCTGAGTTATCTGCTTTTCTCACCATGGTTACGGTCAGCATCGCTGCGCCTGACAGGCGCGACAGCACGTAAGTACCATTGGTGGTTGCCACGTTTTTAACGGCGAAGAAAGGCGCGAATGAGCTTCCTTTACGGCCGTAGTCCTGATCGGGAGCAAACCATACCGCTTCCCCTTTTTTCAGGGCGCCGACAATGCCACGCAGATTATTTCTGCCGATCATGGCTTTGTTGGAACGCATACGACCGCGGGTTTGGATCCACTCCATCAACTTATTGTTGTGCGGGCGATAGGTTGCCATCATCGGCTGGCACAGCCCCATTACGCGGCCACCTAATTCGAGCGACATAAAGTGTACGCCTACGACCATCACGCCACGGTCTTCCATCTGGGCGCGTTTCAGGTTGTCCAACCCTTCTACATCAAACCATTTGCGAACGCGGTGATCCGGCCAGAACCAGGCCATACCTGTTTCAAGCAGTCCCATGCCGAGTGAACGGAAGTTCTCATCGACCAGTTTGTCTCTTTCTTCCTGCGACAGATTGGGGAAACAGAGTTCGAGGTTTTTACGTGCAATAGATTCACGGCGCTTTAAAAATGGGCGAGCCAGTGTTCCTGTACGGGTACCAAGAAAACATAATACGGGATAGGGAAGTTGTACCAGTAACCAGAGCACACCGACGCCAAACCACGTGAGCCAATAGCGCGGATGCAAAAACGCGCGTGAAAATTTACATTGGGGAAACATAAGCACCTGTTGTTGGTACGAAATAGATGTATCGCGAAGACGCTGGGTCTGGCGCGTTACACTCTGCACAGATCGTTAGGCCGCCATAAACGACATTGGTTCCTGCAAAGAGTGTAAAACTGAGTCAGGACAAAACCACGAGGGGCATGAATGATCGGACGCACAATGTACACCCGAAGATTAATGTCAGCCAGAAATAATTACTCAAGTTTCGTAAATATTTTGGGGGCGATTAAGAACAAAAAAAAGACTATTTATAATTCATTGTTTTTATGATGAATAAATAAACTCCAGGTGTATATCTAAATTGTAAGCAGATGAGTGATTTTTGTAACGTAAATGTTGCTTAAATTGCGAACTGATGGAAATTATCTTAGAATATAAAAACAAGGGAGTGTAAGGACTTACGTAAAGTTTTATGGCAAACAGGAGGTATCGCTATGCTCTATTTTTGGACCTTTCTCGCATTGAGTATTCTGAGCGTCAGTTGCTACATCTGGCAGGTAATGGGCGCTGCGGCGTCAATAAGCGCTTTTATCGGCATGGTCATACTCACCGCCTTAATTTACGTTTTTACTATGCGGTTGACTAATGGTAACGAAATGGTAACCGGATTATTCCTTTTTCTTGCCCCAACATGCGGTTTGATCATTCGCTTTATGGTGGGGGACGGTAGGCAATAATCCGGCGTGTTACGATTGGAAATGAATTTTCACGTTTAGCTGTTTTTTATTTAGCTGAGAGTAGGGAAGTGCCAGCTGCGCTGGCACTTTTTGCGAGACTGAAATCGATTAACGGGCGTCAGCCAACTGGAGTGATGCTTCTTCTTGTTGAGCATTTTTCCGCTGTTGCTCAAGTTCCAGCGCCCCGCGATGAGAGAGGTAGCAGAACAGGATGCAGCAGACAATTCCCCCCATCAGCAGATAGAAACCGCCATGCCATCCCATTTTGTCGACCATTACGCCAAACAGGCTGGTGCCCAATGACGCGCCAAAAATGTAGCTCATAAATCCGCGCAATCCTACTGCGGAACCCACTGCGAAGCTGGGTACGATTTCCATGGTCTGAACGGAGGCCAGGAACTGAGGAACATAAATCAGGCAGCCAACGATGGCGGCAAAAATAGTCACCATCAACAGCGATTCGCTTTTCCAGTAGCCGATCAGACAGACGAAAATGAGTGCCATACAAATCATGGCCAATGGCATGCGACGGCCTTTAAACAGTTTATCGGTAAGCCAACCCGCCAGTAATGTGGAAGGGATTGCCGCCCATTCGAAAAATAAAAAAGCGACGCTCATTTCCTCTTTCGAGAAATGTTTTTCGGTTAACAGATAAATTGGCAACCAGCTAATCATGCCAAAACGTACCATATAGACAAAAACATCTACCAGTGAAACATACCAGGCATTTTTATTACGCAGGACATAAGTGCAGAAGATCTGGAAGGCGCTCATATTTTCTGGCGCCTGGACAGCGTGTCGGGCATTTAATACAACTTTTTCTTCCGGCATCATTTGTTCCAGAGCCGGTAAACCTTCCTGGCGTGGTGAACCTTTCCCCAGCATCAGCACGATAAATGCAAACAGGACGGCAACGCCGGCCGGAACAATATAGCTGGCGCTTTGCCAGTGTTCACTTCCCAAAATGGCAAAGGCGGCACCAACGATCGGGGCAACAATACCACCACCGACATTGTGTGAGATATTCCAGAATGCGCCAACGCGTCCACGTTCTTTACGCGGAAACCAGTTGGCGATAGTAATAAATGAAGGGCCGACGCCCATCCCCTGGAACAAGCCGTTGAAGACAACCAGCGCGGCAAAAATCCAGAATCCGGTACTGAATCCTAAACCTACGTTGACGATGGCGCACAGAATCAAACCGCATGCCATAAAGACTTTGGGGCTGGCTTTGTCTGCCAGGCTGCTCATAATGCCTTTACTGATCCCATAGGCGATAAGCATACAACTGCTGAGTAAACCGATCTGCGTGGCGCTGAGATCCAAATGCTCCTTCAGATAAGGCGTTGAGAGCGTGAAGTTATTACGCACAATATAGTACGCAAGATAGCCCAGGAATACGCTGAGTAATGCCTGAATGCGATAGCGACCATAAGTTTCCTGGACTTTCTCCGCCGGGACTTTATTTGCCGCAGGCCCTGCCTTAAATATTGATAACATATCATCACCTAAATTTATATTGATGTGAATATCAGGAGTTTTCGTGGTGAAGAGTGAAATAGGCAGGAGAGAAACTCAAGTCGATGAAATGTGTCATTATTGACCCATTTTGTGGGTGGCGCGGCGGATTTTGACTCTTTTTAAATAATGATATTTTATTTCTGTTCTTTTACGCGGACTTTTATTGCTGTCATGTGCGGATATTAACAAATTCATACTGTATTTTCGGGTATTCTTTGCTGATGTAGTCACTTTCCGTTTGGTAAACTTGCGAATAACCTTATTCCTCTCAACTGTAGTGATAAACGGGTAAGTTTTGTCTCAATATTATTTTTTGCACATGTTGGTATTTATGAACGGGATCACAAACAGACTTTTCTGTTGGCGGCGTTTTTGGGCAATCTCGCTCTGTTTCATGTCGCTGTTGGCGGGTCGCCAGGCGTTGAGTAAAGAGCTGGTGATGGCCACAACCTTTTCCCCCGGCGCCACGGCCTGGATTATCCAGCGCTGGCAGACGCAGCCGGGATCGGTGATGATTCGCACGTTAAACCGGACCAGCAGCTCGCTGGAACAACTGCTTGATACCGCGAATGCGGAAAACGTTGATCTCATTTTGACCTCATCGCCCATGCTGTTACAGCATCTTCAGGAGCATCAGAAGCTGGCGCCCTTTGATAATGCGTTGCCGGAAAGCCAGAGGTTGGTGCCTGAGTCTATTCGTTCTACCTCTGTGGCGGTGGCGATATCCGGTTTTGGCCTGCTAATTAACCGTTCCGCGCTGGCGGCGCGACACCTTTCTCCTCCTGCTGACTGGACGGATTTAACGCAGCCTAAATATCAGAATGCGTTGTTGATGAGTAGTCCGTCACGTTCCGATACCAATCATCTGATGGTTGAGTCGCTGTTGCAGCAAAAAGGGTGGGAAGAGGGCTGGGCGACGCTGTTAGCGAGCGCGGGTAATCTGGTGACGATTTCATCACGCAGTTTTGGCGTAGCCGACAAAATTAAGAGCGGTCTTGGCGTTGCCGGACCGGTCATTGATAACTATGCCAACCTGTTGCTCAACGATCCGCATCTGGCCTTTACCTATTTTCCTCGCTCCGCAGTGTCGCCAACCTATGTCGCCGTTCTCAAGAACAGCCAGCACGCCAGTGAAGCGCGTCGTTTTATCCGCTACTTATTAAGTCCGGAAGGACAGCGGATCCTTGCGGATGCGAATACGGGAAAATATCCGGTTACCCAGCTCGCGCCAGATAACCCACGGGCCGCTCAACAGGCTATGTTGATGAATCAGCCTGCGCTTAATTATCGGCTGATCCTTAAGCGGCAGCGGCTGGTGCAACGGATGTTTGATACCGCCATCAGTTTTCGTCTCGCACAACTGAAAGATGCCTGGCGAGCGCTATACAGTGCGGAAGCGCGCCTGAAACGCCCGTTACCCGAAATCAGAGCCTTACTGACCAGCGTCCCGATAGATGCCAGGCGTAGTGAAGATGAGGCCTGGCTTGCTCAGTTCGATAACAAAAGCTTTGCCGAACAGCAGATGATGGAATGGCAGCTGTGGTTTCTTAAAAATCAACGTCAGGCGATAGCAAAACTGGAAGAATTAAAATGAAAGGTGGATCGATACTGCAACGCCTGCGGCAGCTCAACATCAGCAGCAGCCTGCGGGGAGCCTTTCTGACGGGCGCACTACTGACGTTGAGCGTAAGCTGCGTCAGTTTGTACTCATGGCATGAGCAGAGCTCGCAGATACGCTATTCGCTTGATGATTACTTCCCGCGCGTGCATTCCGCTTTTTTGATTGAAGGGAATCTTAACCTGGTTGTGGATCAACTTAATGAATTCCTGCTGGCCCCCAACACGACGGTGAGGCTGCAACTGCGCAATCAGATAATCTCACATCTGGATAAAATCGAGACTCTGAGCCGGGGGCTACAACCCGCAGAGCAACAGCAGCTGGTGGTGATTTTGCAGGACAGCCGGGCGCTGATGGCGGAACTGGACCGGGTGCTCTACAACATGTTCCTCGTGCGTGAAAAAGTGAGTGAACTCTCCGCACGTATCGACTGGCTACACGATGATTTTAACACCGAGCTGAATTCACTGGTGCAGGATTTTACCTGGCAACAGGGGACGTTATTGGATCAAATCGAGGCAAAAAGTGGCGATGCGGCACTGTATCTCAAACGTGCCAGAGAGGTGCAAAACGAGCAGCAGCAGGTTTACACCCTGGCAAGAATTGAAAATCAGATCGTCGATGATTTACGCGACAGGCTTAATGAACTGAAATCGGGCAGCGACGACGGGATGCTGGTGGAGAACCATATCCGCTACCTGGAGAATCTGAAGAAAACCGCCGATGAAAACATCCGTACCCTCGATGACTGGCCCAGTACCATCACCCTGCGGCAAACCATTGATGAACTGCTGGAAATCGGGATGATGAAAAATAAAATGCCCGATACGATGCGCGATTATGTCGCTGCGCAAAAAGCGCTCATTGATGCCAACCACGCCAGAGAGGCAACACTCGGGCGCTTTCGAACACTGCTTGAAGCGCAATTGGGAAATAGCCATCAGCAAATGCAGATGTTTAACCAGCGGCTGGAACAAATTGTTCGCGTCAGCGGCGGACTTATTCTGTTGGCGACGCTGCTGGCGCTCCTTCTCGCCTGGGGACTTAACCACTACTTCATTCGTTCCCGGCTGGTGAAGCGTTTTACCGCGCTCAACCAGGCTGTGGTGCAAATCGGTCTGGGGCGAACGGACGCCACTATCCCGGTTTACGGGCGCGATGAATTGGGGCGTATCGCGGGCCTGCTGCGCCATACTCTGGGCCAGTTGAATGCGCAAAAAAATCAGCTTGAGCAGGAAGTGGCGGAGCGTAAGGAGATTGAGTCCGATCTCCGGGCAACGCAGGATGAGCTGATCCAGACGGCTAAACTGGCGGTGGTCGGCCAGACCATGACCACTCTGGCGCACGAAATTAATCAACCGCTGAATGCGCTGTCGATGTACCTGTTTACGGCGGGAAGGGCAATTGAGCAGGGGCAATCCGCTCAGGCCAGAAGCACGTTAACCAAAGCGGAGGGGCTGATTACCCGCATCGATGCCATTATCCGTTCGCTGCGTCAGTTTGCGCGTCGGGCTGAGCCGGGCGCGCCTTTACATCCGGTCGATCTACGACAAACGTTTACTGCTGCCTGGGAACTGCTGGCTATGCGCCATAAGCAGCAGGGTACGCTGACGCTTCCTGCTCACAGTGTGTGGGTGGCAGGTGATGAAGTGCGTATTCAGCAGGTACTGGTAAACATACTGGCAAATGCGCTGGATGCCTGTCCGGCTGCCGCGGAAATAGAGGTTCACTGGCAGGCTGAAGGCCACCGATTGTGTGTCTTAGTCTGTGATAACGGCCCCGGCTGGCCAGGCGCGTTGTTGCCATCACTATTAAAGCCGTTTACCACCAGTAAGGATGTGGGTCTCGGTATTGGTTTATCAATTTGTGTATCGTTAATGACGCAAATGAACGGCGAGCTGCGCCTGGCCTCGACGCCGGGGCGCAATGCCTGCGTCGTGCTGCAATTTAATCTGACGGATGTAAACGATGTTGTGTGATGAATATGCTGTTTTGCTGATTGATGACGATGCCGATGTTCTCGACGCTTACACGCTGTTGCTTGAACAGGAGGGTTATCGTGTATACGCATGCAGTAACCCTTTTGACGCCAGAAATTGGCTACAGGCCGACTGGCCGGGGATTGTCCTGAGCGACGTGTGTATGCCTGGCTGCAATGGAATCGATCTCATGACGTTGTTTCATCAGGATGATAATCAGCTGCCGATCCTGTTGATCACCGGCCATGGCGACGTCCCGATGGCCGTGGAAGCGGTGAAAAAAGGGGCCTGGGATTTTCTGCAAAAACCGGTCGACCCCGGCAAACTGCTGTTGTTGGTAGAAGATGCGCTGCGTCAGCGAAAATCGGTGATTGCGCGTCGCCACTATTGTCAGCAAAAGCTGCAGGTTGAGCTGATCGGTTACAGCGAATGGGTCAATCAGTACCGCCAGCGTCTGCAGCAGCTGGCGGAAACGGATATTGCCGTCTGGTTTTATGGCGAGGCGGGAACGGGGCGTATGACGGGAGCCCGTTATTTGCATCAGCTTGGGCGCAGCACCGAGGAACCGTTTATCCGCGGTGAATTGACGCCAGGCAATGCGGGACAACTCAATGACCTTATTGCCCAGGCGCAAGGCGGTACGCTGGTCCTGAGCCATATTGAATGCCTGACGCGCGAACAGCAGCACCAACTGGTGCACCTGCAAAGCCAGGAGCGGCGTCCTTTTCGCTTAATCGGCATTGGCGCCACATCGCTGGTGGAACTGGCGGCAACTAACCAGATTGTGGCAGAACTCTATTACTGTTTCGCGATGACGCAAATCGCTTGTCAGCCGTTATCACAGCGTCCCGATGATATTGAGCCCCTGTTTCGTCATTATCTGCAGAAAGCCTGTCTGCGCCTGAATCATCCGGTACCTGACGTTGACGGGGAACTCCTGAAAGGCATGCGGCGCCGCGTGTGGTTAAGTAATGTTCGGGAGCTGGCGAACGCCGCTGAGCTTTTTGCCGTTGGGCTACTTCCGCTGGCTGAAACCGCAAATCCGCAGCTGCATATGCCTGAACCGACGCCGCTCGATCGCCGGGTGGAGGAGTACGAGCGGCAGATTATTACCGAGGCGTTAAATATTCATCAGGGACGCATTAATGAAGTGGCGGAGTATTTACAAATTCCGCGTAAAAAACTGTATTTACGCATGAGAAAATACGGGCTGAGCAAAGAACACTATAAGTTTTAGTGGCGAGGTTCCAGAAGAAGAGACGTTGACAGTATTTCGGTGGCGGCGCGAGCGCTCACCGAAATACGCGACGGAAGTCTGAATTATCTGTTTGTTTTTCTTACCACATCAAATCATCAGGGACGACAAAATCAGCATACGGATCGTCTTCGTCCTTCGCTTCCTGGCTAAGCTCGCAATTTAATACAATATAGCTTGCATCGCGCTGGGCAATTTTATCTGCGACGACAGCCGGAATGATGGCATATTCGCTATCGCTGCTGCTTTCAGCCGTCAGACGCGCAATGGCCAGACGGCCCTTGATTAACTGCGACTGGGTCACTTTATCAACATAGACTTTTTTGATTAGGTTATTATCAGTGAAGTTGTAACCAATATCGCCACGAGAAATGGTGATTTTATTCATTTCAATAAGTTGTTTGATCTGCGCTTTATACTCTTTAGACAGCGCAGCCTGCTTTTGCTGCTCGCTGAGCTGTTTATCACGCTCGGCCTGTGCTTTTTTATTCTCTTCCACCGCCTCTCTGGCTTCACGAGCCTGAACGCGCGATTTTTTCGCCGTTCTCTGCACTTTTGCCATTTTTTTGCTGCTGACCAGACCGGCCTTAAGCATCTGTTCCTGTAGGGTAAGTTTTGTCATCGTCGCTTCTAAACCAATAAAATCGTTGTAAGGATTATAACCTTAACGTTCGGTGGGAAGCCAGATGAGGCGCGCTCTGCAGGTAGCTCTTTGGGCGCCACTCGCGGTGGGAGCGATCTTGTGTCTTTCTGCCGTTGAGCATCAAGTTAATCATTAACCTCCTTAGAATAAGATATAACATGCTATATATTCTCAAATAATAAAATATAGATTTGGGAATATAATATAAATGGATGTTTATCCTGTTTGTTCTAATTATATAGAGGTATATTGAACAATATTAAACCAAATAAATAGCCATGTATCTCTTGAAAAGATGTAAAGTGCAGCGACACCACGCCGATAACCATGACGAAAATATGGATAAGGGAGGTAAGTGGCATGTGGTGGGTTTATCGAATGCCGATGAAAATGAAGTTAATAATCGCGCTGCAACCACTATTATTGGCGTTATGTTGGTTTGCTGGTTCAGGAATATGGACGCGCATCGAAACAGAACGACAGATGGAGAATATTGCCCAACTGACAGCCCTCGCGCGCAGTGCCGGAAATGTGGTGCATGAACTGCAAAAAGAGCGTGGAATGAGTGTCGGGTTTCTTGGGGCCGAAGGGAAGACGTTCAAAGATGAACTAAACGCACAACGGGCCTTAACCGATCGCGAGATCGAGGTATTTGTGGATTCGCTGTCCGATACCGCCTTACAGGCAGGGGATGTCACCACCTCTGTCGCCGCGTTTAAGAAAAATATTCTGTCACTGGCGACACTCCGGGATAAGGTGACGCAATTGGGTCTGCCAGCCTCTGAGGTGGTTAAGTTTTATACCAACGTTATTGCTGATGTACTGAATTTTGTGGGCCGGTTAGGGACGTTGACGGATTCCGGCGAGATGGCGAATTCATTCGCAGCCTACTACAACCTGCTGAATTTGAAGGAGCAAGCGGGTATTGAGCGGGCGCTGCTGGCAAATATCTTTTCCTCTGGTCATTTCGCCGACGGACAATTACATCAGCTTAGCGATGTGGTCAGTAAACAGAATGTCTGGCTGGCGCAATCTTTGCGCCTGAGTCCACCTGAACAGGCCGCCATGCTCAAAAGTCGCTTACAATCCACCGACGCTACCCAAGCGCTTTCATTACGCGAAGCTGCGTTTAGTCATGCGGCGAATGGTGGATTTGACGTCGATCCTACCGTCTGGTTTAAAGTACAAACCCAGCGTATTGAAGTGATGCGACAGATTGAAAATGTGGCAGCGAATCTTCTGTGGGAAAGTGCGATAAAACTCGCGCAGGATGCGCGTAAGAACTGGCAGATATATATGGCCGTGAGCCTGCTGGCGCTACTGGCATCATTGGCGTTCGCCGGGGCCATCGCACTCAATATGCACCGTCAGTTCAGCGACACGCTAAACAAGATTGCGGGTATGAACGGCGATCTGACTCAACGTCTGGCGACACCAGGGAAAGACGAGCTTTCTTCGCTCAATCGCGCCTATAACACGATGCTGGAAAATATTCAGCACATCGTACAGGAGATTAAACAAGGCTCTCTGGTGCTGTACGATGCCAGCAGTAGTATTACGGCGGGAAATCAGGATCTGGCCCAGCGCACCGATGAACAGGCCGCATCGATTGTAGAAGCCGTGGCCAGTATGGAACAGCTCTCAACGACGATTACGCAAACGGCGGACAATGCCCGCGAAGCGGAGCTCCTGACAATAAGATTGGAAAAAGAGGTTCGCCAGGCCAGTAACGTCGCCAGCGCGGCAAATCAGAGCATGGGGGATATTCGCTCCTCCAGTGAGAAAATCTCAAATATCGTTACCTCAATTGATGATATTTCCTTTCAGACGAATTTGCTGGCGCTGAATGCGGCTGTTGAAGCGGCTCGCGCCGGAGAGATGGGAAGGGGGTTTGCGGTAGTAGCCAGTGAAGTGCGTAACCTTTCACAGCGCTGTGCTAAAGAAGCGAATCAGATCCGGGAGCTGGTGGCGCAGAATATGGTAAAAATCAGCGAGGGCGTTGAGCGGGTTACCGCATCAGCTACCGCGCTAAAAGCGGCGGCGGATAATACCACCAGTATGAAGCAATATATCGGCGATATCGCCCGGGTAGCGACGGAACAATCGCAGGGTGTTTCCCAGATAAACCTGGCGCTGAGACCCATGGAGCAGGTTACACAGCAAAACGCGGCATTGGTTTCTCAGGCCGCGAATGACAGCCAGCGGCTGGATAATCTCTCAGTAACCATGAGGGATCTGGTTAATCGTTTTGTTGTCTGACATGACACCGCTATCCCGATCCGGCAAAGGTGTCGGATCGGGAGGGCTCATTACCTCAGGATGAGCCTTATTCTATTAACGTGGCGCCAGAACCACCCTTCGCCGGGCATACAACGTTACCGCAGACAAGTGAAAATCGACATTTGCTGTCCGTAACTTTCGGGATTTGAGTTCTTTCATGGTGATACCGCGAATATGACCTTCATCTATCAGGCTCTTAATCTCCGCCGTGCTGAGTAAAAGCTGGCGCTTCAATATCGATAGCACACTGATCTGAAAAGCACAGGTAAGCCTGATGCTGACGGCGAAGTGCTGGTCAATGTTGATGCTGGCCTGCCATTGTTCATGAACACGAAAATCAGGCTTACCCGCAAGCTCAGCGTTGTTTCGGCTCAGAGTGGCTTTATCATGAGAATAATAGTGAACCGTACTGGCATCATTAGTGATAAACCGCTGGTACAGCTCTCGGTTAATTTTGCTGATGTGAAGCCGTGAGAACAGCGAGATATTCCACGTATATTCACAATGCGTACATTTATAAATGCTCCAGATATCGAGCACTTTTTTTTGTGAATTGACCCTGAAGGACCCGGAAGGTGCAAACTCGCGTTTTACATTACATGCGGGACAGCGTTTGGTAATACGCTGGTACCCGGCAGGAGTGACAGTCCATGTGACTTTCATACCGTACCTTTTTTAACCCAAATAAATTCGGATCCGTATTGAACGAACCATCGTTTTTATATGAGAAAAATATTTGTTAGATATTTTTCAGTGGGTTAAGAAAAGATTTCTAACACGGTGACCCTGTCCGCCAGCCAATGAATTCCATGAGATTATCAGTGTGATAACAATTAAGTATATGAGTTGAATCAATATTTGTTAGGTTGCCGGGCTTTCGGTAGTCGTCTGTCGCTGGTAAAGTGAGCAGCAAATACACGAAATGTGGCCAGAAGGGAATGCCGTGTGAGCGGACGTATTGATTATCAGACTGAAAAGTACAGCTTTACAGAGGCTGCTGAAAGTTCTCGTCTTACCGGCCAATGGGCTGACGTCATTGCTGAATGTCGGGAAATGAAGGCCGGCCCGGAAGAGCGTCTGCGTATTGCCTTACTGAACGTGGACTATGTGACCAGCTTTGAACTGCCTTTTCGGTTGTTATTACTTCGCACCCCGCAATTGATTGCCAGCGTGCGTGACGTGCTACAGCTTAGCCAGAAAAACGTCATCTTTAATGGTAAACGCTTTGGGTGTGTGTATACCCTGAAAGCGAGCCTTGACGGTATACCGGATGAATTTCAGTATCGCCTGTCGCATCGTATCCGGCGCATAGATCCAGAAGGGTTGACCGAAGCCCCTTACCAGCAGATCGCAAAAGCGGTGAAATCTCCACGGGAACGCCTGAAGATAGCGCTCGAATCAGGACTTGATGTCACGGCGTTGGACGGGCTTTTCTGGTTTGGTAGCCAGCGTATAGCAGCTGACGTACTGAGGTTGAGAAAATCAGGGATGCGGGTAGCGACGGGCCAGATATTGGTGTCTGATAATCTCACTGCAACAATGAGGCCTGTACCGTTTTATCGCCTGGCTCAGGGCTGAGCTAAAAAGATATTTTCCTGCAACGTTCAATGAGATAGTTAATCGCATCCTGGGGAGACAGCGCCCGGACGATGTGGGACTGAATCATGGCATCGTTGCAGCAGATATGACAGCATTCAGCCAGCTTTCGGCAATATCACGGGCAGAATTCAGCAATGGCTCGCCGGTTGTGGCAGGGCACCAGGCCTGATTGGCAACCTGACGATAGGCCAGGGGCGACAGTTTGGCCGGCAGCGTACAAGTGGGATTCATTAATAACCGTTCTCGGCTTAATGGGAATTTATGGCATATGCTGGCAGAGGTATTTTGAAAAGCCAGACCATTTTCACACTTCAATTTTTAAAATTCGATCTTTTTCGGCGATTAATCAATGATTGCTGGAATATATATCTATTTTATAAATACTTTGACGCATTCATGATTATTGTTGTGAAGAATTATTTTTCAATGGAGAATAAGTTCCTGGAATAAATAATTTTATTTTCTGGAAAATGGTTTAACATTTAAAATAAACATAAAACCCACTCTGAATTCTCTGCTTGATGTACATGATGGTAATTAATAATTGTCAAAAGATATTGTTTATGTTGTTTGTATTTATGGGGTGAAGTTTGCGGATTGAATAATCATCAGATTGGCAAAGCTTAATCGGAGTTGGGCGCTAAATTGTTACTTTACCGAAATAATTAATAACGGGAATTAAGTGGCGCGATGGCGGGTTGTATACGCTTAAATCCTTTATGGGCAATGGATTCGGAAAGAAATATTTTTTCATTTTCTGAAATGGAAAATAGCAGTGACGGGCTTTAAGTGAAATTATTATTTACATTTGCATCGGGCGTGCAGACTTGTTAACGCCATCAACCGGCGTACGATTTTCATCGTAACCCTCTGTTTTATTCATCATTATTTATCGCTGTCAGGGCGGTGGAGTCGTTCTGTGGAAAGCCCCTGTGGCTTTCACTTCTTCTGCTGTCGTAGACACGTCAAATGAAGGAACATTGCATGTCCGGTTCGTACCAGGAAGAAATACCCAAAGCTCGTATTAACTTATATTTAGCCCTGCACACCGGTGAGGCCGAGAAAAAAACCGGGCTGCCGCTGAAACTGCTGACAGTTAGGGACTTCTGTCATGGCCGGGAAAATCGTCCGTTGTCTGAACGCGAAAAGGTAAACATTTCGAAGAGCAATTTCGACACCTGTACAGCAACGCTGCCCAACTCACCCCCGGGCAGGTACTCGAGCCGCAGGGGAATGTGATAGCCGACCTGAAAGAAGGCATGATCCTCACCCTGGTGACCTTCGAGGGGGCTCGTGATTCCCGTCTGCACGTGTCTGTCTGGGGAATGCCTTACACTGAGCGTTACTGTTTCCGCCCGGCGGAAATCCCGCGTCCGGAAATTCACGGCACGCTTCCGGCCCGGATTGAAAGCCGGGAAAAAAATGACATTTACGCCCATATGGATGATCAGGGGCGCTATCGGGTGAAGCTGGACTTCGACCGTGAAAATACGGAGCCAGGTTACGGCTATTTGTGGCTGCGAATGGCGAAGCCGACTGCCGGTAAAATGCTGGGCTGGCATACGCCGCTCACTGACGGGACAGAAGTGGCGATAGCGTACAGCAACGGTGATATTGACCTGCCGTACATAGCATATGCGCTGCACGACTCCGAACATCCCGACCTCGTGAACCGGGACAATCACACCCGGAACATCCTCCGGACACCGGCCAACTCAAAATTACGCATGGAAGACAAGCGCGGTGAGGAGCACATCAAGCTCGCCACGGAGTATGGCAGGACGCAGCTCAACAGCGGGCACCTGGTGGACAGCCAGCGACAACTTCGCGGCAAAGGAGCTGAGCTGCGTACCGATGAGTGGGGAACCATACGCGCCGGGAAGGGGCTGTTTGTCAGTGCGGATGCACAGGCAAAGGCGCAGGGTGACGCGCTGGACAGGGACGCCGCGCTGAAGGAAATCGGTCTGCTTAATCAGCATCTGCAACAGCTGGGAATGGCGGCAGAGCAGGCACAGTCCCTGAAGGCGGATATCGACAACCAGATACAGATGTTTGAACAACGACTGAAACCGCTCAATGAAGCCGTGCTTTTCTCGGCGCCTGAAGGAGTGGCTCTGACCAGCGGGGAGCATCTGCAAATGACAGCCGCGAAGAATGCTGCTGTCAACGCAGGAGGTGATATCAGTGTCGGAGCGATGGGCAATATGACAGCGCTTGCCGGGGATAAGCTGGGGGTGTTTACCCGGAGCGGACAACTGAGCCTGAAAACCGGCGAGGGGCCAGTAGAAGTACAGGCGCAAAACGCCAGCATGAGCTTGTTTGCAGAGAAGAAGCTGACTCTGGGTTCGGCAAGTTATATTTCCATTACCGGGAAGAAGCGAATTACATTAATTGGCGGCGGCAGCTACCTGCGGCTTGATGCTGGAAAGGTTGAATACGGTACGACTGCAACCTATCAGCGTAAGGTAAAAAAAACGATGGCGGCTGGCAGCGCGACTCTGGAGCAACATCCAATAGCGTTGCCAGCAGTAGTATCGGACGAAAAAATCAGCAGCGACATGTTATTACGCAAACCAGGAGAAACCGATACTCAGTGGGCTGAACGTCTGGTGAAACTAAACGTAGCTGCCCGACTTATTGAGCAGAAAACCGGGATTCCTCGCTCCCGTATCGCTAAATGGCCCATCTACCGAAAAATTATAGAAGAACAAAATCAGGCCAAAGCAGAGAAAACCCAGGGGAGACAACAAGCCGCTCAACTTATGTGTAATAAAGATATCGTTACCCATAAAGATCTTGTCGTGATATCAAGGAAAACCGGTATTCCAACGGGCACTTTGCGGCGTATGGACGAATATCGCGCCCGGAGGCCTGAGAAACAAAAAGAAACCAGGATACAGGATAAAGAAAAAGCGAAGAAACTCTTGCTTGAAAAGCGGTCAGTGAGAGCCATTGCAAAAGAGACTCAGGTTGCCGAAAGAACATTGCATAACTGGAAGCATGATCTTAAGAATTTAAAAACAAATGATGTTGCTGCCTCAGTCTCTGAAAGAGAAAATGTACTGATGAAGCAAATTGCGACAATAAAACAGGTGGTCGGCAAGGAGTGTAATGCTGTTCAATCTGTTCAGATAAAAATGAAAGCCTTATTGAGTTCAGCTATTGACGAATTGGATCCCTTTGTTCGGGACTGCACAACAACAGCAATTGGGGTGGATAACAACAATCAATATTACCTTTCATCAAGTAGCTATCCTGTTTGTCAGAAATTAAAAATCTGGGCACGTAGTCATCGTA
Source organism: Citrobacter sp. C5_2 (assembly GCF_014596845.2). Taxonomy (NCBI): domain Bacteria; kingdom Pseudomonadati; phylum Pseudomonadota; class Gammaproteobacteria; order Enterobacterales; family Enterobacteriaceae; genus Citrobacter; species Citrobacter sp. C5_2. The sequence goes on from NZ_CP115032.1 coordinate 1,565,673, forward strand.
TCACTGTTGTGGAAGATGCCGGGCATGCCGAGGCCGTTTTGGTTAATAAGGTCAGCAGAATAAAACACATTGAACCCTCCCGGGATGTTTGTCTTGAATGCGAGCATAAGATGCTGAAGCATCATGTCACCACCAGTCGACCTTTTTCACATAAACTCAGCAAAGGCCAACGCACCGGAAAGTCTTATACCGAGGAAGAATGCCAGTTCGCTAAAACCATGAAGGCAGAATCTTCGATAAAAGCAAATAATGTAGCCAAAGCAAGACGCCTTTTAGTCGAAGGTGATTTATCTCTCACCGATATTGGGAGGCAGACCGGAGTTAATAAAAGTACTATGGTTTCATGGCCAGAACATAAAATCTGGGTGGAGAAACAGAAAAAACGTAAAGCAGGTGATCCAAGGAAAGCTAAGGCATTAGCAATGTCCCTGGAGGGGATTAGCCAGAATGAAATTGCAAAAAAACTCAAAACTTCAAAAACCAAGATAAGTCAGTGGATAAAAGAGTCTAAACAAAAGAATACTGACTACGCCATGCCTACGACCTCAGGTAAACGAGCAGCTTTGCGGCAGGGGCTCAGTCACACCACGCGTGCGCACATGCAGTCTTCATTGCGAAGTGAAATTCGCGTAGCATCGGAGGGCCTTAATCAGCAAGGATTACTTCGCTGGCTTCAGGAACCCGGTATGAGTCAACATTCTTACCATGACATACTGGATGTGCTGGAAGAGGAAGAAATCGATTTTAATATTAACGATTTTATCAGTGCATGGAACGCGACAGGGCGCCCGTTACCAGAATAGAAAGAGGCAATGTCTCTCAGTGCTATTATTGTAAGCCGACACGATAACTTACTCTTAACGAATCATCACATAGTCAGGAAGTTGAAATGTATAGCAATCACTATTTTGGTAAGTATGCTGAAGATATCGAGAAACTCGATTTTCACCGAAAGTTAATGCTGGGTGTTTTAGTTTTGCGTGATCTAAGTAATTGTGTCGCGCACTTTGATGGTATTTATGATGAGAAGCTTCTCCCGTTTTATGAAAATATGATTAATGCGTTGAAATTAGCTTCGGCTTCTGGATTGCCTGCTTCATCCTTATGCCATTTACGGGATGCCTGTATAAGGAGAGTTCCTGATACGGACACTTTCCCTGCTAAAGAAGGAACATTTGCTCAATATGCAATGATTAGCGCCTGTTACCTGCTGGCATTTGCGTTGGAATATAATGTCGGAGATTTTTATCGTTCACTGGACTTTTATATTGAAAATCTCTGTGCTCAGAACCAGTGTGCGGAAGAGCCATTAAGTGATGCGATGCTAAATGAATATATTACAGCAATATGGGCCTCTTTAATCGCAAGTCTTGAACAGGAGGCGCACATTACTTCTGCGGCTGATGGGATGAAATGAATTTATAATATCCATAACAGAAAGACGAAGTCTGCACGCGCAGAAATTCACCTTCTCTTTATGAACGGCTTACCAGCAGTTTTCGTGGGGAGTTACCGAGCTATATCGTCAGCAAAAAAGAACAGTTGATCGTGTCGGTAACGGAAGCGTCAGAGCCTGGAACCTTGAGGTTTTATGATAATGAATAATCCTGACCCATCTGAAAGGGGGTAGTCGGTCTCGTCGGGATCTGCATTTTTAATCTGAATATTAGTTAAGGCCATAGATATCTCTCCCGACGTTCTGACCGTGTGAGAGTAACGAAAAGAGATGCTTTTGTTCGTGGCTGCGAAAGCTATTGGCTGGAAATGGTGGGATACTGATTTCGGCTCTAAGCCTTGCGTGGTACGGGTTTCGTAGGATTATTTAGCAGGGGATGTAAGCGTTCGGAATGTCCCCTGCAGGAATCGAACCTGCAACTAGCCCTTAGGAGGGGCTCGTTATATCCATTTAACTAAGGGGACGAAGCGGCACGAGTATAGCGTTTTTTACCCTCAACGGTAAGTCTCAAGCCGCCTGACTGCTCAAACAGTCACCATTCAAGCCTGTTTTTTCTGGTTTTTCTGTTTCGATTCTTCGCGTTTTGCTTGCTGCCTGGCTTCTTCCTTGCGTTTGTTGCTCATATCATTGCGGATCTGCGCGTGGCTCATCAGCGCAAAGATAAACGTACCGCCGCAGATATTTCCGGCGAGTGTCGGTAACGCAAAGGGCCAGAAGAAATCACTCCAGTGCAGCGTACCATTAAAGACCAGATAGAGAATTTCCACCGAGCCGACGACGATATGCGTGGTATCGCCCAGCGCAATCAACCAGGTCATCAGAATAATGACCACAATCTTCGCCGCACCGGCCGCAGGGAACATCCAGACCATTGTAGCAATCAGCCAGCCAGAAATAATCGCGTTAGAAAACATTTCTGTTGGGCTGTTTTTCATCACGTCCATACCGATTTTGACAAAGGCGTCGCGGGTCTCTTCATCAAAAATCGGCATATATTCAAAGGCCCACGCCGCAATGCCGGTACCGATAATATTACCCAGTAAAACCACACCCCACAGGCGCATTAGCAGACCAAAATTGCCGAGGGTAGGGTTTTGCATAACCGGTAGTACGGCAGTGACGGTATTTTCGGTAAAAAGCTGTTGGCGGGCCATGATGACGATGATAAACCCGAAGGTATAACCAAGGTTCTCGAGTAGAAATCCACCTGGCACGCTTTCTAATTGCACGTGAAAAATCCCTTTTGCCAGTAACGAAGCGCCCATCGACAGCCCGGCAGCGATGGCCGACCACAGCAGCGCCATCGCATCGCGTTCCATCTCTTTCTCCCCATCCTGGCGGATATGTTCATGAATCGCCATGGCGCGCGAGGGGAGTCTGTCCTCATCGACCTCTATCTTTTTACCTTCTAACTTTTCATCACTTTCGACCTGGATTTCGTCGCTGTGCCGATCAATTTTTTCTTTCTCAATATCATTCATAGCCGAATCCTGCATAAGCACGTATTGCTAAAGCGTAGCGGTTTTTATCCGAAAATCAGCGGGAGAAAGTCTGAGATAGCAAAAATGGTAACGTTTGTTTTTATCGGGTTAGCTAAAATAGAACCGCCGCGTAGTGTGCATAACCAGGCTATGATCAAATCAGTAAGACCGGGTATATAGACATCGTTTGACGTGCTGTTACAATCGCTCACATCTTAACAGGCGGATACGTCATCGTTCCGTCATGGATGGCAATCAGCGATAGCCATATTACACAGGGAGACACTTATGAAGCTTCGCCTGTCGGCGCTTGCGCTGGGAACCACACTTTTGGTGGGGTGTGCGAGCTCCGGTACTGAACAGCAGGGGCGTTCGGATCCATTTGAAGGGTTCAACCGCACAATGTACAACTTTAACTTTAATGTGTTAGATCCCTATGTTGTTCGACCGGTAGCAGTAGCCTGGCGTGATTATGTCCCGCAGCCGGCGCGTAATGGTTTGAGCAACTTTACGGGCAACCTTGAAGAGCCGGCCGTCATGGTCAACTATTTCCTGCAAGGCGATCCTTATCAGGGGATGGTGCATTTTACCCGTTTCTTCCTGAACACCTTGTTGGGTATGGGCGGCTTTATCGATGTGGCGGGTATGGCGAATCCGAAGCTACAGCGCGTTGAACCACACCGCTTTGGCAGTACGTTAGGCCACTATGACGTGGGTTACGGACCGTATATGCAGCTTCCGTTCTACGGTAGCTTCACGCTGCGCGATGATGGTGGCGATATGGTGGATACGCTGTATCCGGTACTGTCCTGGCTGACCTGGCCGTTGTCGATAGGTAAATGGACAGTCGAAGGGATTGAAACCCGCGCACAGCTGCTTGATTCCGACGGTCTGCTGCGTCAGTCTTCCGATCCTTACATCATGGTACGTGAAGCCTACTTCCAGCGTCATGACTTCATCGCGAACGGCGGGAAACTTAAACCAGAAGAAAACCCGAACGCGAAAGCCATTCAGGATGATTTAAAAGATATTGATTCCGAGTAAGGAATTGAGGCAAATAAAAAGGTGAGCTAAAAAAGCTCACCTTTTTTAATGTCTGCAGAAAATCAGAATGCGTAGTTGAAGTTGGTACCGAACAGCCAGGCTTTACCTTCAGAGTCGAAAGTATACGGGCCTTCTTTGACGGTCACTTTCTGTCCGTGCATATAAGAAACACCAACATCAATAGATGCGTCATCATTGAATGCGTAAGTCGTACCCGCGCTCAGCCACAGGCGGTCCTGGTCTGGAATGGAGATGGAACGCTTGCTTGCAGGAACCGGGCTGTCGTCATAGGCGATACCGGTACGGAAGGTCCAGCTTTTATCCATATAGTAGGTCGTGCCCAGCGCGATGCGGTAAGAATCCTTAAAGCCTTCTTCTTTATAGAACAGTGTCTGGCCGTTGGTGCCGGTTGCTTTCAGCTCCTGGAACTGGCTCCAACTGGTATAAGCCATGCTGTAGTGAATAGCCCATTGCGGAGCGATACGGTTATAGCCCGACAGTTCCCACATTTCCGGCAGGTTCAGCGTCAAAGAACCCGGGACGGTGGCATTGGTTGTTCCCCATGGGAACGCGGTGCCTGCGCCAGGTAACGCATTGGCCTGGGAACGAATACCGCTTTTGTAATCACCATCGAAGTCGATTTTAACTTCAGAGCGGTAGGTCAAGCCGTAACGGTTATTTTTATCCAGCTCGTACAAAATACCGGCGTTCCAGCCGTAGCCCCATTCGTCACCCTTCAGGCTGGCGATCTTCTGGCTTACTTTCGGCAGTGCGGCGGTCTGCTCACCGGAATAACGCTCAATTTTTGCATCGGCGTAAACGGCATTAAAACCAACACCAAAGCTCCAGCTGTCATTCAGACGGTAGGCACCGCTCAGGTTAAGGTTGACCGTTTTAAGATCAGTCTTCCCACCGTACTCACCGACGATATAGCTGTCATTAAACTCGGTTGCCAGACCATAGTTTGAGGTGACAGAAGCCCCCCAACCAAACTGCTCGTTGATAGGCATCACGAAGTGAGCGTTGGGAACCCACGCTGTAGGGGCGATGTTATCTGCGTCGGTGCTACGTCCGGTGAATGGCGATTTACCGGAAATATTAACGTCTGGATCGATATACACCGCGCCCGCAGAAAAAGTGGGGCGATCGAACATCATAATCAGTGCCGGGTTACGACTGGCGTTACCTGCATCATCTGCAATAGCGCCTTCACCCGAATATGCCCGGCCAAGGCCAGAGGAAGAAAATTCGTTTAACTGAAAGCCTGCAGACCAGGCCTGTGTGGAGATAATTGCCACTGCGACTGCGAGAGCAGACTTTGTAAACAGGGTTTTCTGGCTCATGACCATAACCTCATAGATTTATTTTTATACAAACAATGTTACATACCGTAACAGGAGCGCGAAGTGTAGGGTCTGAGGTACGACATAGAAATCAGACCAGTGCCGAGAGTATAGGTCTGACCAGCTGAAATGTTGCAAGTATGTTTATAAATATTTTCAATTCTGATCTCGGAAACGCGATCCAGCTGGCAAAATTGCGGGTATGCGCACTCACCTGTTTGGGTGATTTTTGTTTTAGATCATTTTTAAGTGTGATTTCGGTCACTTATCGCATTTCATACAATTAACGACTGGAGAGGCGAAAGAGGGGAGCGTAAAATATCCCTATCGTTTATCTGGCACCTCAGGTGCGAATACAGAGGAAATCTACAATGAGCAAATGCAGTGCTGATGAAACCCCGGTTTGCTGCTGTATGGATGTTGGCACCATCATGGACAACTCCGATTGCACCGCGTCATACAGCCGTGTGTTCGCGAATCGCGCAGAGGCAGAAGAAACGCTGGCCGCTCTGACTGAAAAGGCGCGTGGCGTGGAATCTGAGCCTTGCCAAATCACCTCTACCTTTACCGAAGAATCAGATGGTGTGCGTCTGGATATTGACTTTGTTTTTGCTTGTGAAGCTGAAACGCTGATTTTCCAGTTGGGCCTGCGTTAATCCCTTCTCTTTATACCCTTGCTGCCTGGTAGCAAGGGTATTTTCGTAACAGTCAGTGATTATTCACTGTGTCTTAGCTCCCACTTTCTTTTCTCTCCGCTTGGCTAAATGTAAAAAATTGGTTAAGACTGTGATCAGGTCAGACCACTTATTTTTATTTTTTACAGGGGAGTGTTATGAGTCAGGCTTTACCGCTGGTTACCCGCCAGGGCGATCGCATCGCCATTGTAAGCGGATTGCGTACGCCATTTGCCCGTCAGGCAACCGCATTTCATGGCATTCCCGCCGTAGATTTGGGGAAAATGGTTGTTGGTGAACTGCTGGCGCGTAGCGAAATACCCGCTGATGTGATCGAGCAACTGGTCTTTGGCCAGGTGGTACAAATGCCTGAAGCCCCCAATATTGCTCGTGAAATCGTACTGGGAACCGGTATGAATGTGCACACGGATGCCTACAGCGTAAGCCGAGCCTGCGCTACCAGCTTCCAGGCAGTAGCGAATGTCGCGGAAAGCCTGATGGCGGGGACAATTCGCGCCGGAATTGCCGGCGGGGCGGACTCGTCGTCTGTCCTGCCGATTGGCGTCAGCAAAAAGCTGGCGCGCGTGCTGGTGGATGTCAATAAAGCCCGCACAACAGGGCAACGCCTGAAACTGTTTTCCCGGCTGCGTTTACGTGACCTGATGCCTGTCCCCCCCGCCGTCGCTGAATATTCCACCGGCTTGCGCATGGGGGATACGGCCGAGCAAATGGCGAAAACCTATGGCATTACGCGCGAGCAGCAGGACGCCCTGGCGCATCGTTCTCACCAACGTGCCGCTCAGGCATGGGCTGAAGGAAAGCTCGCCGATGAGGTGATGACCACCTACGCGCCACCGTTTAAAGATCCTCTTTCCGAAGATAACAATATTCGCGGCAACTCTACGCTGGCCGATTACGCCAAACTGCGTCCGGCGTTTGACCGAAAGCACGGCACCGTCACTGCGGCGAACAGTACCCCGCTGACGGACGGCGCAGCCGCCGTGATATTGATGACGGAGTCGCGTGCGAAAGAGCTGGGACTGGTGCCGCTGGGGTATTTACGCAGCTATGCTTTCACCGCAATTGATGTCTGGCAGGACATGCTGCTGGGACCGGCGTGGTCAACACCGCTTGCGCTGGAGCGAGCTGGACTGACGATGGCGGATTTAACCTTGATCGATATGCATGAAGCCTTTGCCGCACAAACGCTGGCGAATCTTCAGTTGCTGGGCAGCGAACGTTTTGCCCGCGAAGTGTTGGGTAGGGCACATGCCACTGGCGAGGTTGATGACAGTAAATTTAACGTGCTGGGTGGGTCTATTGCCTATGGACATCCTTTCGCTGCTACCGGTGCGCGAATGATCACGCAAACCCTCAATGAATTACGCCGGCGCGGCGGCGGCTTTGGTTTAGTCACCGCCTGTGCGGCAGGTGGTTTGGGTGCGGCAATGGTTCTGGAGGCGGAATAATGGAAATGACATCGGCTTTTACGCTAAACGTGCGTCTGGATAACATTGCTGTTGTCACTATTGATGTGCCCGGAGAGAAAATGAATACCCTGAAAGCGGAGTTTGCTTCTCAGGTTCGGGCCATCCTGAAACAAATTCGCGGCAGCAAAGCGCTGCGCGGTGTGGTGTTCATTTCAGCGAAACCCGATAACTTCATCGCCGGAGCAGATATCAACATGATTGGTAGCTGCCGCAGCGCGCAGGAAGCCGAAACGCTGGCCCGCCAGGGGCAGCAGATTATGGCGGAAATCCATGCGTTGCCGATCCCGGTTATCGCCGCGATTCATGGCGCATGTCTGGGCGGTGGCCTGGAGATGGCGCTGGCCTGCCATAATCGTATTTGTACCGATGATGCTAAAACCGTACTGGGTTTGCCGGAAGTCCAGCTTGGTCTGTTGCCCGGCTCCGGCGGCACGCAACGCTTGCCACGCCTTATTGGCGTCAGTACTGCGCTGGATATGATCCTCACAGGGAAACAATTGCGCGCAAAACAGGCGCTTAAAGTGGGGCTGGTGGATGAAGTCGTGCCGCTGTCCATTTTGCTGGAAGCTGCCGTTGAACTGGCTAAAAAAGAGAGTTCCTCACATCGGAGTCTGCCCGTACGTGAGCGGGTATTAGCGGGGCCGCTGGGGCGAGCGCTGCTATTCCGTATGGCCAGTAAAAAGACGGCGCAAAAAACGCAGGGAAATTATCCCGCGACGGAACGTATCCTTGAGGTCATTGAAACCGGCCTTGCCCAGGGAAGCAGTAGCGGTTATGACGCAGAAGCCCGCGCATTTGGGGAATTGGCGATGACACCCCAGTCTCAGGCGCTGCGGCACATCTTTTTTGCCAATACCGACGTGAAAAAGGATCCAGGTAGTGATGCAAAGTCCGGTCCGCTAAACAGTGTCGGCATTCTGGGTGGCGGTCTGATGGGCGGAGGTATCGCCTATGTGACGGCCTGTAAAGGTGGCTTGCCAGTACGTATCAAGGATATTACTGCTAAGGGAATCAACCACGCGCTGAAGTACAGTTGGGATCAGCTTGAAACGAAAGTTCGTCGCCGTCATATCAAAGCCAGCGAGCGCGATAAACAGTTGGCGTTGATTTCTGGATCTACCGATTATCGCGGTTTTGCGCATCGCGATCTGGTTATTGAAGCCGTGTTCGAAGATCTGGCGTTAAAACAAAAGATGGTGGCAGAAATTGAACAAAATTGCGCACCTCACACTATTTTTGCTTCCAACACCTCATCTTTACCAATTAGTGATATTGCGGCTAAGGCTGCCAGACCTGAACAAGTGATTGGTTTGCACTTTTTTAGCCCGGTGGAAAAAATGCCGCTGGTTGAGGTCATTCCGCATGCAACGACCTCTGAGCAAACTATTGCCACAACCGTCAAGTTGGCGAAAAAACAGGGTAAAACACCGATAGTCGTCAGAGATAAGGCCGGATTTTACGTTAACCGCATTTTAGCGCCTTACATCAATGAAGCTATACGCCTGTTAACCGAAGGCGAGCGGGTTGAAGCCATTGACGCCGCGCTGGTTAAGTTTGGTTTTCCGGTTGGGCCAATCCAACTTTTGGATGAGGTCGGAATTGATACGGGCACTAAAATTATACCTGTGCTTGAAGCGGCGTATGGAGAACGTTTTAGCGCGCCTGCAAATGTTGTTGCTTCAATTTTGAATGACGATCGCAAAGGTAGAAAAAATGGTCGTGGTTTCTATCTTTATGGGGCGAAAGGGCGTAAAAGCAAAAAACAGGTCGACCCTGCAATTTATACGCTTATTGGCGCTCAGGGCCAGGCTCGACTCACCGCCACGCAAATTGCTGAGCGGTGTGTCATGTTAATGCTCAATGAAGCAGCTCGCTGTTTCGACGAGAAGGTCGTCCGCAGCGCCCGTGATGGCGATATCGGCGCTGTATTTGGTATTGGTTTTCCGCCATTCCTCGGCGGCCCGTTCCGGTATATGGATTCCCTCGGCGCGGGTGAAGTAGTTGCGGTTCTGCAACGGCTATCAACACAATATGGCTCGCGGTTTACGCCGTGTGAGCAGTTATTGCTGATGGCGGAACGCGGTGAAAGATTCTGGAATAGTAGGGAAACTGACCTGAATTCATGAGGTCAAAGGTAGGATGAATCCGCACTGAATGTATGGCTCATGCTCAAAATGTAAACAGAGATTGACTATACTTACGCCGTTGAGGTAAAAAACAGCGTTTCATTCGGTGAATGGATAAGGCACAATGCCGGCCACCATATCGTTACCACGGTCAATAGGGGCCGTGATTAACTGGTGTTGGTGATTCTGGTTAACAAAAGCGGTGCAATATGCAAGTTTTTATCATGCGTCACGGCGACGCGGCCCTCGATGCCGCCAGTGATTCGGTTCGTCCTTTAACCTCTTGTGGTTGTGACGAATCTCGCCTGATGGCGAACTGGCTGAAAGGTCAAAAAGTGGATATCGAACGTGTTCTGGTGAGCCCGTTCCTGCGAGCCGAACAAACGCTGGATGTGGTGGGGGAATGCATGAACCTGCCAAGCGGCGTGGATGTTTTGCCGGAGCTGACTCCCTGCGGCGATGTTGGTCTGGTCAGCGCCTATTTACAGGCTCTGGCCAATGAAGGTATCACCACGGCGCTGGTGATTTCTCACTTACCTTTAGTGGGGTATCTGGTGTCTGAGCTTTGCCCAGGAGAAACTCCGCCGATGTTTACCACGTCAGCGATTGCCAGCGTTACGCTTGATGAAAGCGGAAAAGGGGTTTTCAACTGGCAGATGAGCCCGTGTAATCTCAAAATGGCGAAAGCGATATAAGTAGGCCGGATAAGGCACAACCGCCATCCGGAAAATAAAAGAGCCGCAAACGCGGCTCTTTCTGTTTTTCTGCATCAGGGAAGTTCTGGCGGCAGCCACTCTTCCACTTCAATCAGCACCAGCAGTGCGGCGTCGCCACCATACTCTTTCGGTGCCTGATGAAAGGCCATCACGTGCGGATGCTGTGCCAGCCAGAGAGGCGTTTGCTGTTTAAGAATATGCTTTCCGTGGCCATGCATAACGCAGGCGCAAAACACATGCTCACGACGACAGGCGGCGATCAGCGCGCCTAATTCCTGTTTGGCCTGTTGCTGGGTCAGTCCATGCAAATCAAGAAACAGCTCCGGGGAGTAGTCGCCACGGCGCATTTTCTTGAGTTCGAAATGGCTGACGTCGGCACGTAGATATCTTACCGGGCCGTCTGTGTTCAGCAACGGCTGAAATTCGTCAGAAAAATAGTGGCTGGCATCAGCCTGTTCCTGCAACAGCCTTTTAACCGGAACCTCGGTGATTTTTTTACGTAGCGGTCGGTGAACAATAGTGTCTTGCTTAATTTTACGCGTGCCGGTCATCAGCTGGCGAAACAGCGTCTGATCCTCCTCGCTGAGCGATGTTTTCTTTTTCATTCGAGAGTCTCATCTTTTATTTTCCGTTAGTTTAACCCGACTCGACGGGCATCCGATCGCTTAAAACGCAATTTTCGCGTTCAGGCCCGGTGTGGATGCTGATTTATCGCCGTCTTCGTGGCAAACTAGCCGCCGAAATTAATACGAGCATGCCCTGGAGGAATACGTGGATAAAATTTTCGTCGATGAAGCAGTGAGTGAACTGCATACCATTCAGGACATGTTGCGTTGGGCGGTCAGCCGTTTTAGCGCGGCGAATATCTGGTATGGCCATGGCACGGATAACCCATGGGACGAGGCCGTACAACTGGTGCTGCCGTCGCTCTATTTGCCGCTGGATATACCTGAAGATATGCGCACCGCGCGTCTGACCTCCAGCGAGCGCCATCGTATTGTTGAACGCGTGATTCGCCGCGTCAACGAGCGTATCCCGGTTGCTTATCTGACCAATAAAGCCTGGTTCTGCGGGCATGAGTTTTATGTTGACGAACGCGTGCTGGTTCCACGCTCACCGATTGGCGAACTGATCAATAATCGTTTTGCGGGCCTCATCAATGAGCAGCCGCAGCATATCCTCGATATGTGTACCGGCAGCGGCTGCATCGCTATTGCCTGCGCGTATGCTTTCCCGGAAGCCGAAGTGGATGCGGTGGATATTTCCACTGACGCGCTGGCGGTGACTGAGCACAATATTGAAGAACATGGTCTGATCCATCACGTGACGCCGATCCGTTCCGATCTGTTCCGCGATCTGCTGAAAGTGCAGTATGACCTGATTGTGACCAACCCGCCGTATGTCGATGCGGAAGATATGTCCGATCTGCCAAACGAATATCGTCATGAACCTGAGCTGGGTCTGGCGTCCGGTAGCGATGGGCTGAAACTGACTCGCCGCATTCTGGGGAACGCTCCAGATTACCTGGCAGATAACGGTATTCTGATTTGTGAAGTCGGAAACAGCATGGTACATCTGATAGAGCAATACCCGGATGTACCGTTTACCTGGCTGGAGTTTGACAACGGCGGTGACGGTGTATTCATGCTGACCAAAGAACAGTTAGTTGCTGCTCGCGAGCACTTCAGCATTTATAAAGACTAAATACACGCGCACAAACACAACACTCATAACGGAGCCGTGATGGCAGGAAACACAATTGGGCAACTCTTTCGCGTAACCACATTCGGCGAATCACACGGGCTGGCGCTCGGTTGTATTGTCGATGGTGTTCCGCCGGGCATTTCTCTGACAGAAGCTGACCTGCAGCACGATCTCGACAGACGTCGCCCAGGTACGTCGCGTTACACTACGCAGCGCCGTGAACCGGATCAGGTGAAAATCCTCTCTGGTGTGTTCGAAGGCGTGACCACCGGTACCAGCATTGGTCTGCTGATCGAAAATACCGATCAGCGTTCACAGGATTACAGCGCGATTAAGGATGTTTTTCGTCCTGGTCACGCCGACTATACCTATGAGCAAAAATACGGTCTGCGCGACTATCGTGGCGGTGGACGCTCATCCGCACGTGAAACAGCAATGCGCGTGGCGGCCGGGGCGATTGCCAAAAAATATCTGGCGGAAAAATTCGGCGTTGAAATTCGCGGCTGTCTGACGCAGATGGGCGATATCCCGCTGGAGATTAAAGACTGGTCTCAGGTAGAGCTTAACCCGTTCTTTTGCCCGGACCCGGATAAAATTGAGGCGCTCGATGAACTGATGCGCGGCCTGAAAAAAGAGGGCGACTCCATCGGAGCAAAGGTCAGCGTGGTGGCAAGCGGCGTACCTGCGGGTCTCGGTGAACCTGTATTTGACCGCCTGGATGCCGACATTGCCCATGCGCTGATGAGCATTAACGCCGTTAAGGGCGTAGAGATTGGCGACGGGTTTGACGTTGTCGCGCTGCGCGGCAGCCAAAACCGTGATGAAATCACCAAAGACGGTTTCCAGAGTAACCATGCGGGCGGCATTCTGGGCGGGATCAGCAGCGGGCAGCAAATTGTTGCACATATGGCGCTGAAACCGACGTCCAGTATTACCGTTCCTGGACGCACGATTAACCGCTTTGGCGAAGAAGTCGACATGATCACCAAAGGACGCCACGATCCGTGCGTTGGGATCCGCGCCGTGCCGATCGCAGAAGCAATGCTGGCGATCGTATTAATGGATCACCTGCTGCGTCAGCGGGCGCAAAACGCGGACGTGAAGACTGACATTCCACGCTGGTAAGACATGAAAAAAACGGCACTTGCGGCGCTGGCTCTCTTTGCCAGCACTGCCTGCCTGGCGGCGACGCCCTGGCAGAAAATTACCCATCCGGTGGCGGGCAGCCCGCAGTCTATCGGCGCATTCGCCAATGGCTGTATTGTTGGCGCCGAGACGCTGCCTGTACAGTCTGAACACTATCAGGTGATGCGCACCGATCAGCGACGTTATTTTGGTCATCCGGATCTGGTGATGTTTATCCAGCGTCTGAGTAATCAGGCGAATAATCTGGGGCTGGGCACGGTGTTAATCGGCGATATGGGTATGCCGGCCGGTGGGCGGTTCAATGGCGGTCACGCCAGCCACCAGACGGGACTGGATGTCGATATTTTCCTGCAGTTGCCGAAAACGCGCTGGACCCAGTCACAACTGCTGCGTCCTCAGGCGTTAGATCTGGTCTCACGGGATGGCAAACATGTCGTGCCGTCGCTGTGGAAGCCGGAGATTTTCAGCCTGATTAGGCTGGCGGCAAAAGATAATGAAGTCACGCGCATTTTTGTGAATCCGGCGATTAAGCAGCAACTGTGTCTGGATGCAGGGACCGACAGGGACTGGTTGCGTAAAGTTCGACCGTGGTTCCAGCATCGTGCGCATATGCACGTACGATTACGTTGTCCTGCTGACAGCCTTGAATGCGAAGATCAACCGTTGCCTCCTCCAGGCGATGGCTGTGGCGCGGAGCTGCAAAGCTGGTTCGAACCTCCTAAACCTGGAACCACCAAGCCTGAGAAGAAGACACCGCCGCCGTTGCCGCCTTCCTGCCAGGCGCTACTGGATGAGCATGTACTCTAATGGATCATTTTGTCTCTCTGTTTATGGTGTCGCCACTGCTGTTAGGTGTGCTTTTTTTTGTGGCAATGCTGGCAGGTTTTATTGACTCTCTGGCCGGAGGCGGCGGTTTACTCACCATCCCGGCATTGATGGCGGCCGGAATGCCGCCCGCGCAAGCGTTGGCCACCAATAAGCTACAGGCCTGCGGGGGATCGATCTCTTCCTCGATCTATTTTATTCGCCGGGGCGTGGTTAATCTGGCGGATCAGAAGCTCAACATCTTCATGACTTTTGTCGGTTCCATGAGCGGCGCGTTGTTGGTCCAGCATGTGCAGTCCGACATATTACGCCAGATCCTGCCGGTGCTGGTTATCTGTATTGGCCTCTACTTTCTGTTGATGCCCAGAGTGGGCGAAGAAGACCGGCAGCGTCGGCTGCACGGTTTGCCTTTCGCGCTGGTGGCCGGGGGCTGCGTTGGGTTTTACGATGGTTTTTTTGGCCCGGCGGCGGGATCGTTCTACGCGCTGGCTTTTGTCATGCTGTGCGGCTATAACCTGGCAAAATCGACGGCCCACGCCAAAGTATTAAATGCCACCTCGAATATCGGTGGACTGTTGCTGTTTGCCCTCGGCGGCAAAGTGATTTGGGCGACCGGGTTTGTGATGCTCATTGGCCAGTTCATTGGCGCACGGATGGGATCGCGACTGGTGCTCAGCAAAGGACAAAAACTCATTCGGCCAATGATCGTCATTGTCTCCGCCGTGATGAGCGCCAAGCTACTTTACGATAATCATGGACAGGAGATTCTCCACTGGCTGGGGATGAACTAATGAATAACACCCATCACTACGAACAGTTAATTGAGATTTTTAACGGCTGCTTTGCCGATGAATTTAATACCCGTCTGATTAAAGGTGATGACGAACCGATCTATCTTCCTGCTGATGCGGAAGTACCGTATCACCGTATCGTTTTTGCGCATGGTTATTACGCCAGCGCGTTACATGAAATTTCGCACTGGTGTATTGCGGGTAAAGCGCGTCGTGAACTGGTTGACTTTGGTTACTGGTACTGCCCGGACGGACGCGACGCGAACACGCAATGCCAGTTTGAAGATGTGGAAGTGAAGCCGCAGGCGTTTGACTGGCTGTTTTGCATGGCGGCGGGCTATCCGTTTAACGTCAGTTGCGACAATCTGAACGGCGACTTTGAACCGGATCGCGTGGTATTCCAGCGTCGTGTTCATGCCCAGGTGATGGAATATCTGGAAAAGGGGATCCCGGAGCGTCCAGCGCGCTTTATTAACGCGTTACAGAATTATTATCACACGCCTGAACTTAAGGCGGAACAATTCCCGTGGCCCGAAGCGCTCAACTGAAGCCGCCGCCACGTTTACAATGAGGAAAGAAGATGATCGCGGAGTTTGAATCACGCATTCTGGCATTAATCGACGATATGGTAGAGCACGCCAGCGATGATGAGTTGTTTGCCAGTGGCTATTTGCGTGGGCACCTGACGCTGGCCGTAGCAGAGCTGGACGCTGGCGAGGACCATTCCGCTGAGGCATTGTACACCAATGTGACCAGCAGCCTGGAAAAAGCGATTAGCGCAGGCGAACTTTCGCCGCGTGACCAGGCGTTAGTGAAAGAGATGTGGGACGCTTTATTTCAAAAGGCAACGCAATAATAATTGCAGTGGATTGTGCCGGATGGCGACGCTAAGGCGTCTTATCCGGCCTACGTGGACTGACGATTCGGGTTCAGTTTGTAGGCCTGACAAGCGCAGCGCATCAGGCAATGATGAGAAAGTATTTTATTTCACCGCTTTACCCTTCAATAGCTTCCTGACCCACAACCGATTCGGGTTCAGTGCCGCCAGCGTACTGGCATCCATAGGAATGGGTTCATCGCTCATTTGCGCTGCCAGAATTTCTGCACACAGTGGGGCTGAGCACAACCCGCGTGACCCCAGCGCGCCCAGCATAAATAGATCGGCATACACCGGGGCGCTTACCGCGTGCGCTTTGTCTTCGGCAAGCGTGGCGTACTGGCTGAGCGTGGCGTTATAGTCCGCGACATTGCCCACCATCGGGATGTGATCGCGCGTAGCGCAGCGGACCCCGCAGCGGGCGGCATGCGCACTGACATCCACCTCTTTTGCCCATGCGGCGTGCGGGAAGCAGTCGATTAAACGCTGACGATTTTGCTGCTGGTCGTCCTCGCGATACTCAGTCTCCTCACACCCACGATGATAGCTGGCGCCAATGCAGTGTTGCTGGTTTTGCGGGTTATGCGGCGTGAGGTAACCGTCGTAGCACAACACCTGGCGCAGCGCTGACAGCGTAGGCGTGGTGGGGATATGACTCACCTGACCGCCAACGGAATAGACCGGTAACGACTGCGTCTGCTCAAAGCGGTTAATGCGATAGCCGTTAGCCAGAACCACCGCTTCGTGAGTGGCGGTTTCTCCACAGGCAAACTGTAATTGCCAGCTTGCTGTCTGGCGCGTCAGTGAGACCAACGTGTGTTGGTAGCGGGTACGTAATCCCAGCGTTGTGGCATAGTCCAGTACGGCGGCGGTTAACTGCGCCGGGCACAGCCATCCACCTGCCGGATACTGAATCCCGCCGCATCCGGTTTCCACGCCTGTCGTTTGCAACACCTGCTGTGCGTCTACGCCGACGGCGAGCGCATCGGGCAGTTCAAGAGACAGCATTTGAGTGATTTTCTGCTGGCTTTTTTCATCCCAGGCGAGCTGCGTCACGCCGCACCAGTCATGTGCGAACTCAACCGGAAGGGCGTCATACAGTCGGCGGGCGAAGGTAAACGCAGTGGGGAAAAAGAGATTAATGGCCGCATCATGCTTGCTGAGTAACGGATAGAGCGCGCCCTGACGGTTACCTGATGCGCCTTCAGCAGGTTTCGCGTCTGCGCAATAGAGCGTGACCTGCCAGCCGCGGCGTAGTAGCGCCAGCGACAGCAATGCGCTGGCGATGCCACCGCCAATAATAGCGGCTTCGCGCTTATCTGTGCCCGTGCGCGTGAACCACGGAGCCGATGAAGAGAGCGCCAGAGTCTGTTCCATGATGCCACAAAGCATTTCGCGTTTGCGGCCAAAGCCTTTGCGTTTTTGCATTGTAAACCCGGCTTCCTGCAACCCCCGTCGCACAAAGCCTGCCGATGTGAAGGTGGCCAGCGTGCCGCCGGGGCGAGCCAGTCGGGCCATCGCGTTAAACAGCGTTGGCGTCCACATGTCCGGATTTTTCGCCGGTGCGAAACCGTCCAGGAACCAGGCGTCCACTTTTTGATTCAAAGAGTCATCCAGTTTACTGGTCAGTTCATTAATATCGCCAAACCACAGATCCAGCGTGACGCGCCCATCATCAAGAAGCAGACGATGGCATCCCGCCAGCGGCAGCGGCCACTGCTCTTGCAGTGCCGTGGCCCACGGAGCAAGCTCCGGCCAGTGCTGATGGGCCAGGGTCAGATCTTCACGCGTCAGCGGATATTTTTCGAAACTGATGAAATGTAATCTTTCCAGGGTAGCGTCAGGGTGGGTATCGCGAAAATCGGCAAATGCCTGCCAGAGCGTCAGGAAGTTAAGCCCGGTGCCAAACCCGCTTTCAGCCACCACGAAAAGGGGACGTGAATGCGCAGGAAATCTCTGTGCGAGATGATTCCCGCCGAGGAAGACGTAACGTGTCTCTTCCAGCCCGTTATCATTGGAAAAATAGACATCATCAAAATCTCGGGAAACAGGTGTACCCTCAGCGTTGAATTCAAGGTTGGCAGGTTGTATAGCGTATTGTTTCACGTAAGTTACTCGTCTGGCAGGCTGTGCCCCGATCTTAGCGATGAGTGCCTGGCTGCGCAAATTTCCACATTAAATGGCTGATCGGACTTGTTCGGCGTACAAGTGTACGCTATTGTGCCACTCGAAACTTTAAAATAGTGCGACTTACAGAGGTATTGAATGAAACGTGCAGTGATTACTGGCTTGGGCATCGTTTCCAGCATCGGTAATAACCAGCAGGAAGTCCTGGCATCTCTGCGTGAAGGACGTTCAGGGATCACTTTCTCTCAGGAGCTGAAGGACTCCGGCATGCGTAGCCACGTATGGGGCAACGTAAAACTGGATACCACTGGCCTCATTGACCGCAAAGTAGTGCGCTTCATGAGCGACGCATCCATCTATGCATTCCTTTCCATGGAGCAGGCTGTGGCGGATGCCGGTCTTGCTGCAGAAGATTACCAGAATAACCCGCGCGTTGGCCTGATTGCAGGTTCCGGCGGCGGTTCCCCGCGTTTTCAGGTGTTCGGCGCTGACGCAATGCGTAGCCCGCGTGGCCTGAAAGCGGTTGGCCCGTATGTGGTCACCAAAGCGATGGCGTCCGGCGTTTCTGCCTGCCTCGCAACGCCGTTTAAAATTCACGGCGTAAACTACTCCATCAGTTCTGCCTGTGCGACTTCTGCGCACTGCATCGGCAACGCAGTAGAACAAATTCAACTGGGCAAACAAGACATCGTGTTTGCTGGCGGCGGCGAAGAGCTGTGCTGGGAAATGGCGTGTGAATTCGACGCCATGGGCGCGCTGTCTACCAAATATAACGACGACCCGTCGAAAGCTTCCCGTACCTATGACGCAAACCGTGACGGTTTTGTTATCGCGGGCGGCGGCGGTATGGTTGTGGTTGAAGAGCTGGAACACGCTCTGGCCCGTGGCGCGCACATCTACGCGGAAATCGTCGGTTACGGCGCGACCTCTGATGGCGCAGACATGGTTGCACCGTCAGGCGAAGGCGCAGTACGTTGCATGCAGATGGCGATGCACGGTGTAGACACCCCGATCGACTACCTGAACTCTCACGGTACTTCTACTCCGGTAGGCGACGTGAAAGAGCTGGGCGCAATCCGTGAAGTGTTTGGCGACAACAGCCCGGCAATTTCTGCAACCAAAGCGATGACTGGTCACTCACTGGGCGCGGCTGGCGTGCAGGAAGCTATCTACTCTCTGCTGATGCTGGAACACGGCTTTATCGCGCCGAGCATCAACATTGAAGAGCTGGACGAGCAGGCGGCAGGTCTGAACATCGTGACCAAACCGACCGAGCAGGCGCTGACCACCGTGATGTCCAACAGCTTCGGCTTTGGCGGCACTAACGCGACGCTGGTCATGCGTAAGCTGAAAGCGTAAGTCTGTAAAATAAAATGCAAAGGGGAGTCTGATGGCTCCCTTTTTTATTTATTCATCTTTTCGTACTCCGATGCGATTTTCGCCGACCACGCTTTGGCTTGTGTAATATCACCGGTACTGTAGATTGGTTGTTCAAATTGATTGCCCAGATCCCGCACGCGATAAATTTTCCAGCGACCTTCTTCCCAACGGGTATACACTTCCAGTTGCATGGGCGTTTCGCCTGCCGGCCCACCTAATTGTACTCCCACCTTTTCACCACCGAGAAAGGGCTCAGCCGCTCCAATCTGTAACAGCGGGATCCATTTGGGGTCGTAATCCTGCACGTACATAAAATAGTCAGAATTTATTATTTCCTGCTCGTAAAGGCTGTCAATCAGCGCCAAACGGTCGATAACGTCTTTCGCCACATAATGTTGCATGAGCGCGGACGTATCTCGATCTTGTGTGTAGGCGGACATCCACGCGAGATAGAATTGTTTAACAGCCTGTGTGCTGTCTTGATGAGGCGCATAGCAGCCGCAAAGCATCAGGATGAGAGCAATAAACGAAAATGCTTTCATTACCGTGTCCCTAAAAATATATTCCGGCAAAAAAGATCGTTGAGTGTCCCCCTGATTGAAAACTATTTCCTCATTGTTAGTGCTTTTCTTCGATAATATAACCCTCTGTTTTGTGGATGCCTTCGGTGATTTCGAGGTTGACAAGTTTAGCCCCTCACAGGCAGACTCCAGCTTCAACATTATCCTCTTGATAATGCGTAAGCGTTTAACGTTATCCAACGCACCTTAATCCTGAAAGTCAGGTAGAGGGGGCGTGGGCATTCCTCGCCTTACTCTGCATTTTGGAGTAACGCATGACAGCAGTAACCCAACAAGAAAAAACACCGTCGGCGAACTTTTCGCTGTTTCGTATCGCTTTTGCGGTTTTCCTGACCTACATGACGGTCGGTCTGCCTTTACCCGTCATTCCACTGTTTGTGCACCACGAGCTGGGCTATGGCAATACCATGGTCGGTATCGCCGTAGGCGTACAGTTTCTGGCAACGGTCTTAACGCGTGGTTATGCCGGGCGCTTAGCCGATCAATATGGCGCTAAACGTTCGGCGCTACAGGGGATGTTTGCCTGTGCGCTGGCGGGCGCGGCGTGGCTTTTAGCCGCGCTATTACCTGTCTCTGTCCCGGTGAAATTTGCGTTGTTGATTGTCGGACGTCTGATCCTCGGCTTTGGCGAAAGCCAACTGCTCACCGGAACGCTGACCTGGGGACTAGGGCTGGTTGGCCCAACGCGTTCCGGTAAGGTGATGTCGTGGAACGGGATGGCGATTTACGGTGCGCTGGCTGCCGGTGCGCCGTTGGGCTTGCTGATCCATAGCCACTTCGGCTTCGCGGCGCTGGCGGGAACCACAATGGTATTACCGCTGCTGGCCTGGGCATTCAACGGCACCGTTCGTAAAGTGCCTGCGCATGCCGGGGAGCGACCTTCACTGTGGAGCGTGGTCGGGCTTATCTGGAAACCGGGCCTGGGTCTGGCATTGCAGGGCGTGGGGTTTGCCGTCATCGGTACGTTTATTTCGCTTTATTTTGTCAGCAATGGCTGGACGATGGCGGGATTCACCCTGACCGCGTTTGGCGGGGCATTTGTGCTGATGCGCATTCTGTTTGGCTGGATGCCGGACCGGTTCGGCGGCGTGCAGGTCGCCGTTGTTTCATTGCTGGTTGAAACTGCGGGTCTGATCCTGCTGTGGCAGGCTCCCTCTGCCTGGGTTGCTCTGCTCGGGGCGGCATTAACCGGGGCCGGATGTTCGCTTATCTTCCCGGCATTGGGCGTTGAGGTTGTGAAGCGAGTGCCCGCGCAGGTTCGCGGTACGGCGCTGGGCGGTTACGCCGCATTTCAGGATATCTCCTACGGCGTAAGCGGCCCTGTCGCCGGGGTGCTGGCCACCGCGTACGGCTATCCCTCGGTATTCCTTGCCGGGGCGATATCCGCCGTGGTGGGAATTGTTGTGACGTTGCTGACTTTGCGAAAAGGCTAAGCGACCAGCCAGAAAATGGCTAACGCAATCATCAAGGCAATAAATATCATTCCCGGTCGTGTCGACAGTGATTTAACCGTTTCAATCATCGGCGCGAACGGGCTGAAAATGGGCTGAGGATGGCGCGGATCGTTTAATTCCTGCTCCCGGTCACGTTCCACGCGGCGCAGGAAGATTTGATTCAGCAAGTCCAGCACCTGAACCGTGGTCAGAATCGATTGTGGTTGGATCTGATACGTCTGCTGCGCGTACTCTTTGATTGCCGTCAGCTCATTCGGCTCTAACGGCAGCTTCAGCGCCGCCTGCAGCGTTTGTAAGGTCGGGGCAGTTTGCAGACTGAGCGTCTGGCGCGCCTGCAGCCAGGTGACCAGATGCGAAAATTGTTTGGCGGGGATTAACTCTCCGCTTTTTACCCCAGACAGCTCCAGCATAGACTGCCAGATCATCTTACCGGATTCGCCCGTGGCCGCCGCCAGTTTGGTAACCAACTGGTTCAGCGTATTGTGCTCTGCGGGGAGTAACGGACGATCGGTAGCCGGACGCTGCTGCGGCTGCGGTATCGAAAGCTGACCTTGTTGTAACAGGGTCAGCACGTTCTTCAATTGCTCAGGCGTGAGTTGGCTAAGCGCCGTCTGCCCGTACTGCTGGCGGATAAAATCACTCACCGCCTGACGGTTATTTCCCTGACTCAATAGCTCCGTGAGCTGCGACAGCACCTGACGATTAGCATGGTTCTGTTGTGCGACTTCCAGCCGCTGGTTCAAATTTTGTTCGGCGGCGGGAAAGTGACGTGACTGCAACGGTGTATCACTTTTGACGCCCAGATCGTGTTTCATTCCGGCCCATACCTCAGCGCTTTGCTGCTGAGTGAGCGAAATCAAACGGGTAATCAGTCGTTCCAGCACGGTACGTTGTATCGTGGATAACGGTTGCTCACCTGCAACGGAGGGGGCATTTTGGCCTTCGCCGGGAGGGCGAGCGGGCGTACCTGAAATGGGCTGCATCGTCTCTGTTCCTTAAATCTGTGCTGACCAGGTCTCGCAGTATGCCTGGCGGCGAGATTATGGCACACTTGCCCGGTTAACTCTCGTTCTCAAACAGGTGCGAAAGACGTGAAAATCCTCGTTGATGAAAATATGCCCTATGCCCGCGAACTGTTCAGTCGTTTGGGGGAGGTCAAAGCGGTTCCTGGTCGTCCGATTCCCGTTGCCGAACTGGATGATGCGGATGCCTTAATGGTGCGCTCGGTGACGAAAGTCAATGAATCACTGCTCAGCGGAAAACCGGTTAAATTTGTCGGTACGGCAACCGCAGGCACGGACCATGTGGATGAAGCCTGGCTTGCGCAGTCGGGAATCGGTTTTTCCGCAGCGCCCGGATGTAATGCGATTGCGGTCGTAGAATATGTTTTTTCAGCGTTGCTGATGCTGGCGGAGCGCGACGGTTTTGCGTTACGCGATCGTACCGTGGGCATCGTCGGTGTTGGTAACGTGGGCGGACGTTTGCAGGCGCGACTGGAAGCGCTGGGGATCCGTACCTTGCTGTGCGATCCTCCGCGGGCCGATCGCGGTGATGAGGGCGATTTCCGCTCGCTGGACGAACTGGTACAGCAGGCCGATGTACTGACTTTCCATACGCCGTTATTTAAAGACGGTCCGTACAAAACGCTGCACCTTGCGGATGACGCGCTGATTAGTCGGCTGAAGCCGGGCACCATTCTGATCAACGCCTGCCGGGGGCCGGTTATCGACAATACGGCATTACTGAATCGGCTTAACGCCGGGCAGACGCTGAGCGTGGTGTTGGATGTCTGGGAAGGCGAGCCGGATCTCAATGTGGCGTTGCTGGAGAAAGCCGATATCGGCACGGCGCACATTGCCGGGTATACCCTGGAAGGAAAAGCGCGTGGGACCACGCAGGTCTTTGAGGCCTATAGTAAGTTTATTGGCCGCGAACAGCACGTTGCGCTGAACACTCTGTTACCTGCGCCGGAATTTGGGCGTATCACGTTGCATGGCCCGTTAGATCAGCCAACGCTGAAAAGGCTGGCGCATTTAGTGTATGATGTGCGCCGCGATGATGCGCCGCTGCGTAAAGTCGCTGGAATTCCGGGTGAGTTTGATAAACTGCGTAAAAATTATCTTGAGCGCCGTGAATGGTCGTCTTTATACGTGATGTGTGACGACGCAACGGCTGCCGCCTTGCTGTGTAAGCTGGGTTTTAACGCGGTTCATCACCCGGCACATTAATGTCTTCTTAATGCTCCCTGTCGAATAATGCGACAGGGACGCTTATGTATTTCTGGAGTAAATCACCATGTCTGAAGGCTGGAACATTGCCATTCTGGGCGCAACGGGCGCCGTAGGCGAAGCCCTGCTCGATACGCTGGCTGAACGCCAGTTCCCGGTCGGTGAAATTTTTGCGCTGGCGCGTAACGAAAGCGCTGGTGAGCACCTGCGTTTTAACGGTAAATCGGTCATTGTTCAGGATGTTGCAGACTTTGACTGGACGCAGGCACAACTGGCATTTTTTGTTGCGGGCGCTGAGGCCACCGCTGCATGGGTGGAAGAAGCAACCAATGCCGGTTGCCTGGTTATCGACAGCAGCGGTCTGTTCGCACTTGAGCCTGACGTTCCGCTGGTGGTTCCGGACGTTAACCCGTTCGTGCTGGCAGATTACCGCAACCGCAATGTGATTGCAGTCCCTAATAGCCTGACCAGTCAACTGCTGTCTGCGTTGAAACCGCTGATTGATGACGGTGGTCTTTCACGTATTACGGTGACCAATATTCTGTCGGCCTCCGCGCACGGTAAAAAAGCGGTGGATGCGTTGGCAGGGCAAAGTGCGAAACTGCTCAATGGTATCCCGATTGACGAAGACGATTTCTTTGGTCGCCAGTTGGCATTCAATATGCTGCCGCTGCTGCCAGATCGCGAAGGTAGCGTGCGCGAAGAGCGTCGTATCGTCGATGAAGTGCGCAAAATTATGCAGGATGACGGTCTGCTTATCTCCGCTAGCATCGTACAGTCACCGGTATTCTACGGTCACGCGCAGATGGTGAATTTTGAAGCCCTGCGTCCGTTGGCGGCGGAAGAAGCGCGCGATGCGTTTTCTCGCGCTGAAGACGTGGTGTTGTCGGAAGAGACCGATTTCCCGACTCAGGTTGGCGATGCGTCTGGTACCCCACATCTTTCCATCGGCTGTGTACATAACGATTACGGTATGCCGGAGCAGGTTCAGTTCTGGTCCGTGGCAGACAACGTACGCTTTGGCGGCGCGTTGATGGCGGTGAAAATTGCGGAAAAACTGGTGCAGGAGTATCTGTACTAATGTCGGACCTGCAACAGCCGCTACCCCATAAAATTGCGCTGGGCATTGAGTATGACGGCAGCAAATATTATGGCTGGCAGCGCCAGAACGAAGTGCGTAGCGTTCAGGAAAAGCTGGAAAAAGCGCTTTCTCAGGTCGCGAATGAGCGTATCAATGTCTTTTGTGCGGGGCGCACGGATGCAGGCGTTCATGGCACAGGCCAGGTCGTACATTTTGAAACGCACGCTGTGCGTAAAGATGCCGCCTGGACGTTGGGCGTAAATGCGAATCTACCTGGTGACATCGCCGTGCGCTGGGTGAAAGCTGTACCTGATGATTTTCATGCCCGATTCAGCGCCACGGCTCGCCGTTATCGCTACATCATCTACAATCATCGGTTGCGCCCTGCGGTTTTGGGCAAAGGGGTAACCCATTACTATGAGCCGCTGGATGCTGAACGTATGCATCGTGCAGCCCAGTGTCTGATCGGCGAAAATGATTTTACCTCGTTTCGTGCGGTGCAGTGCCAGTCGCGCACGCCGTGGCGTAACGTGATGCACATAAACGTTGAACGTTTTGGCGCATATGTGGTGGTGGATATTAAAGCGAATGCCTTTGTACATCATATGGTCAGGAATATTGTCGGCAGCCTGATGGAAGTAGGCGCCAACAACCAGCCGGAGAGCTGGATAGCAGAACTGTTAGCGGCGAAGGACAGAACGCTGGCAGCGGCAACGGCGAAAGCGGAAGGACTGTATTTGGTCGCGGTAGATTACCCTGACCGGTTCGACCTGCCAAAACCGCCAATGGGCCCGCTATTTCTGGCGGACTAATTTGAGTCGTATAAAGGCAAAACTATGGATCTGATTTACTTTCTTATCGATTTTATTCTGCACATTGATGTGCACCTGGCGGAGCTGGTCGCGGAATACGGTATCTGGGTATACGCGATTCTGTTTCTGATCCTGTTCTGTGAAACCGGGCTGGTAGTGACGCCGTTCCTGCCGGGGGACTCGCTGCTGTTTGTTGCCGGCGCGCTTTCTGCGCTGCCAACTAACGATCTCAATGTTCATCTGATGGTGGCGTTGATGATTGTGGCTGCGATTGTCGGCGATGCGGTGAACTACACGATTGGCCGGTTGTTCGGTGAGAAACTCTTTAGTAACCCGAACTCCAAAATTTTTCGTCGCAGCTACCTGGATAAAACCCATGCGTTCTACGAGCGTCATGGCGGGAAAACGATTATCCTGGCGCGTTTCGTGCCTATCGTGCGTACATTTGCGCCATTTGTTGCCGGTATGGGACACATGTCCTACCGCCACTTTGCGATGTATAACGTTGTAGGCGCGCTGCTGTGGGTATTGCTGTTCACCTATGCAGGCTATCTGTTTGGCGATCTGCCAATAGTTCAGGAAAACCTGAAATTATTGATTGTGGCGATTATCGTCCTTTCCGTATTGCCGGGCGTGATAGAAGTGATTCGTCATAAACGGGCTGCGTCACGGGCTGCAAAATAGAAAGTAACTCAGCGGTTCGACCACTTTTTTATCCAAAGTTTCGGGCTGTTATGTTTTAATGTGCAACATTCATGGTCTGTTAGGGGCAAAAATGGCATTATGCGCCCCTTATAACAAAGCTGACTAGGGTTCAGGCAGAAAGGTCACCAATGAGCTGGATTGAACGAATTAAAAGCAACATTACTCCCACCCGCAAGGCAAGCATTCCTGAAGGGGTGTGGACCAAGTGTGATAGCTGCGGTCAGGTTTTATACCGTGCTGAGCTGGAACGTAATCTTGAGGTCTGTCCGAAGTGTGACCATCATATGCGCATGTCGGCGCGCAATCGCCTGCATAGCCTGTTAGATGAAGGTACTCTTGTGGAACTGGGTAGCGAACTTGAGCCGAAAGACGTGCTGAAGTTTCGTGACTCCAAAAAGTACAAAGACAGACTGGCCTCAGCACAGAAAGAAACCGGCGAGAAAGATGCGCTGGTGGTGATGAAAGGCACGCTTCACGGCATGCCGGTCGTTGCGGCTGCATTCGAGTTCGCGTTTATGGGCGGCTCCATGGGGTCTGTCGTCGGTGCGCGTTTTGTCCGTGCCGTTGAGCAGGCGCTGGAAGACAACTGTCCGCTGATCTGCTTCTCCGCTTCTGGCGGGGCGCGTATGCAGGAAGCGCTGATGTCTCTGATGCAAATGGCGAAAACGTCTGCTGCGCTGGCGAAAATGCAGGAACGCGGTTTACCGTACATTTCTGTACTGACCGACCCAACGATGGGCGGTGTTTCCGCAAGCTTCGCGATGCTGGGCGATCTCAACATTGCCGAACCGAAAGCGCTGATTGGCTTTGCGGGTCCGCGTGTTATTGAGCAAACCGTACGTGAGAAACTGCCGCCGGGATTCCAGCGCAGCGAGTTCCTGATTGAAAAAGGCGCTATCGATATGATCGTCCGCCGTCCGGAAATGCGCCTGAAACTGGCAAGCATTCTGGCGAAGCTGATGAATCTTCCGGCGCCGAATCCGGATGAGCCACGTGAAGGCGAAGTGGTACCTCCGGTACCCGATCAGGAATCAGAGTCCTGATAATATACTCTATGGATTTCGAGTTGCAGGTAGGCGGCAAGAGAGTTCATCCCGATGAGCTTGCACAGGTAAGTGATTCGGGTGAACGACAAATCTGCCGGGAGCAGATTTGAACGCCGCATGCGGCGGCCCCGAAGGGGGAGGCCCAGGGATGGGCCGAGTAATCCGCAGCCAACAAGCCTGCAGCTTGAAAGACGACGAGTACAAAAGGGCAGGGCCAGTTGGCGCTGCCTTTTGCTTTTCTCAACGTAAAGAATCTACAGGCATCATGGACAATAAACGTATTCCTCAAGCCGCGTCGCCTCTGGCGTCGTGGCTTTCTTATCTGGAAAACCTGCACAGTAAAACCATCGATCTGGGCCTCGAACGCGTAAGCCTGGTGGCGCGCAAACTGGGCGTGTTAAAACCCGCACCATTTGTCTTTACGGTGGCGGGCACCAACGGAAAAGGCACGACCTGCCGTACGCTGGAATCGGTGCTGACCGCAGCAGGTTATAAAGTCGGAGTATACAGTTCGCCGCATCTGGTGCGTTACACGGAACGCGTGCGCGTGCAGGGGGGGGAACTGCCGGAATCCGCGCATACTGCCTCGTTTGCTGAGATTGAAGACGCACGTGGCGATATTTCATTGACCTATTTTGAATACGGTACGCTATCGGCGCTCTGGTTGTTTAAACAGGCTCAGTTGGACGTAGTCATTCTGGAAGTGGGGTTAGGCGGTCGCCTTGACGCGACGAATATCGTCGATGCCGATGTTGCGGTCGTCACCAGTATTGCGCTTGATCATACCGACTGGCTGGGCCCTGATCGCGAGAGCATTGGTCGTGAGAAAGCGGGGATTTTCCGCGCAGAGAAACCGGCCATCGTTGGTGAACCTGAAATGCCATACACTATTGCGGATGTGGCGCAAGAGTGCGGGGCGATTTTGCAACGCTGTGGTGTGGACTGGCGCTATACGGTAACGGATAACGACTGGTCCTTTACGGACACTCACGGCACGTTGGCGCATCTGCCATTGCCACAGGTTCCACAACCGAACGCCGCGACCGCACTGGCTGCGCTGCGTGCCTGTGGTCTTGACGTCAGCGAGCAGGCAATTCGTGACGGAATCAAACAGGCGATTTTACCGGGGCGCTTCCAGATTGTGAGCGAGTCGCCGCGGGTGATTTTTGATGTTGCCCATAACCCGCACGCGGCGGAATATCTGACCGGACGTCTGAAAAAGTTAGTGAAAAGCGGGCGTGTACTTGCAGTTATCGGTATGCTACATGATAAAGATATTGCCGGTACGTTGGCCTGGTTAAAAAGCGTGGTTGATGCCTGGTACTGCGCGCCACTGGAAGGGCCGCGTGGCGCAACGGCAGAACAGCTGTTAGAACATCTGGGCAAAGGTGAAGCCTATGACAGCGTGGCGCAGGCATGGTCTGCGGCACTGGCCGAGGCGAAGCCAGAAGATACCGTGTTGGTGTGTGGATCGTTTCACACTGTCGCACATGTCATGGAAGTGATAGACGTGGGGAGAAGCGGTGGCGAGTAAGTTTCAGAATCGATTAGTTGGCACAATTGTGCTGGTCGCGCTTGGGGTGATTGTGCTCCCCGGGCTGCTTGACGGGCAAAAAAAACATTATCAGGATGAGTTTGCTGCGATCCCTCTGGTGCCCAAACCGGGCGATCGCGATGAGCCGGACATGATGCCTGCGGCAACGCAGGCGCTGCCAACGCAACCGCCTGAAGGGGCGGCAGAAGAGGTGCGCGCGGGCGATGCCGCCGCGCCATCGTTGGATCCGTCGCGTATGACAACGGCAAGTAGCGCGGAGTTAGATCCTGTCCCCGTACCTGTTGAACCGCCGAAACCTAAACCGAAGCCGCAACCCGTTGTCGCCACACCGGCGCCAACGCCTGCGCCAGCTCCAGCGCCGAAACCGGTCGCTGAAGAAGCGCCAGCCCCGACCGGCAAAGCGTATGTTGTGCAGCTCGGCGCGCTGAAAAATGCGGATAAGGTCAATGAGATCGTGGGTAAACTTCGTGGCGCGGGCTTCCGGGTATATACTTCCCCGTCAACGCCGGTACAGGGTAAAATAACCCGCATTCTCGTCGGCCCTGACGCCTCCAGAGATAAGCTGAAGAATTCGCTGGGCGAGCTACAGAAGATCTCCGGTCTGAGTGGGGTTGTGATGGGATATACCCCTAATTAAGGGGCTGTTACATGCAGGCCGGATACGGTGTTTTCACCGTCTCCGGCCAGTGCCCGAAGAGGCATAAAACCGTATGGCGTTGAAGATTTTTTCAGCGCCATTTTTATTTACGCGTGGAAAGGAAATCCCTACGCAAACGTTTTCTTTTTCTGTTAGAATGCGCCCCGAACAGGACGACAGGGCGTAAAATCGTGGGACACTTATGGTCTGGATTGATTACGCCATTATCGCGGTGATTGGTTTTTCCTGTCTGGTTAGCCTGATCCGTGGCTTTGTTCGTGAAGCATTATCGTTGGTGACTTGGGGTTGTGCTTTCTTTGTCGCCAGCCATTACTACACTTACCTGTCTGTCTGGTTTACGGGCTTTGAAGACGAACTGGTTCGAAATGGGATTGCTATCGCGATACTGTTTATCGCGACACTTATCGTCGGCGCTATCGTTAACTTTGTGATAGGCCAACTGGTAGAGAAAACAGGTCTGTCGGGTACCGACAGGGTGTTGGGGATTTGCTTCGGTGCTCTGCGAGGAGCGCTGATCGTCGCCGCCATACTGTTCTTTCTCGATACGTTTACCGGTCTGTCAAAAAGTGAAGACTGGAATAAGTCGCAGCTGATCCCGCAGTTCAGTTTCATCATCAGATGGTTCTTTGACTATCTGCAAAGCTCGTCAAGTTTCTTGCCCAAAGTATAAACTTTGGGTCGTTGCTGAACGAGGAAAAGACGTATGTGCGGTATTGTCGGTATCGCCGGTGTTATGCCGGTAAACCAGTCGATTTATGACGCGTTAACGGTGCTCCAGCATCGTGGTCAGGATGCTGCGGGCATCATCACTATTGATGCCAACAACTGCTTCCGCTTGCGTAAAGCAAACGGAATGGTGAGCGATATTTTTGAAGCGCGCCATATGCAGCGTTTGCAGGGCAATATGGGCATCGGTCATGTGCGTTACCCAACGGCTGGCAGCTCCAGCGCCTCCGAAGCTCAACCTTTTTACGTCAACTCACCGTATGGCATCACGCTTGCCCACAATGGCAACCTGACCAATGCGCATGAGCTGCGGAAAAAGCTATTTGAAGAAAAGCGCCGCCACATCAATACCACTTCAGATTCTGAAATCCTGCTGAATATTTTCGCCAGCGAGCTGGATAACTTCCGCCATTACCCGCTGGAAGCAGACAATATTTTTGCTGCTATTGCGGCAACCAACCGCCAGATCCGTGGCGCCTATGCCTGCGTGGCGATGATTATCGGCCACGGTATGGTCGCCTTCCGCGATCCTAACGGTATTCGCCCGCTGGTGCTGGGGAAACGTGATATCGGCGATGGTCGCACCGAGTATATGGTGGCTTCCGAGAGCGTGGCGCTGGATACGCTGGGCTTTGAATTCCTGCGCGACGTAGCACCTGGCGAAGCGGTGTACATCACCGAAAAAGGTCAGCTGTTTACCCGCCAGTGCGCCGATAACCCGGTCAGCAATCCGTGCCTGTTCGAATACGTTTACTTTGCGCGTCCTGACTCCTTTATCGACAAGATTTCCGTCTACAGCGCGCGTGTGAATATGGGAACTAAGCTCGGCGAAAAAATTGCCCGCGAGTGGGAAGATCTGGACATCGACGTGGTGATCCCGATTCCGGAAACCTCATGCGATATCGCGCTGGAAATCGCCCGTATTCTCGGCAAGCCGTATCGTCAGGGGTTTGTGAAAAACCGCTACGTAGGGCGTACCTTTATCATGCCGGGCCAGCAGCTGCGTCGTAAATCCGTGCGCCGTAAACTGAACGCCAACCGTGCGGAGTTCCGTGATAAGAACGTGCTGCTGGTGGATGACTCTATCGTACGTGGCACCACCTCAGAACAGATTATCGAGATGGCGCGTGAAGCCGGAGCGAAGAAAGTGTATCTGGCCTCTGCCGCACCGGAAATCCGCTTCCCGAACGTTTATGGTATC
The DNA here is from genome assembly GCF_014596845.2 of Citrobacter sp. C5_2. Classification (NCBI taxonomy): domain Bacteria; kingdom Pseudomonadati; phylum Pseudomonadota; class Gammaproteobacteria; order Enterobacterales; family Enterobacteriaceae; genus Citrobacter; species Citrobacter sp. C5_2. Next base: position 1,596,900 of record NZ_CP115032.1, read on the forward strand.
GATATGCCGACGGCGACGGAGCTGATTGCTCATGGTCGCGAAGTGGACGAGATCCGCCAGATAATCGGCGCAGACGGGCTTATCTTCCAGGATCTCAACGATCTGATTGAAGCGGTCCGCGCTGAGAACCCGGATATTCAGCAGTTTGAATGTTCAGTGTTTAACGGCGTCTATGTCACCAAAGACGTTGACCAGCAGTATCTCGATTTCCTTGACTCCCTGCGTAATGACGATGCCAAAGCGATATTGCGTCAGAATGAAGCGGAAAACCTTGAGATGCACAACGAAGGTTAATGTTTGCTCGCAAGCAAGGGCGCAACCCGCACCCTTGCTTGCAACTCCCCGTAAATTCCTGCAAAGTCGGACCTGAAGCAAGCAAGGGCGATTAAACATGAAACGACTCATCATTGGTATTTCTGGCGCAAGTGGAGCGATTTACGGCGTGCGCCTGCTGCAGGTTTTGCGTGACGTTACTGATGTGGAAACCCATCTGGTGATGAGCGCCGCTGCCCGGCAGACGCTGGCGCTGGAAACGGATCTCTCTGTACGCGACGTGCAGGCTCTGGCGAATGTGACTCACGATACGCGCGATATCGCCGCCAGTATATCGTCTGGCTCTTTTCAGACCGCCGGGATGGTTATCCTGCCCTGTTCAATTAAAACCCTTTCTGGCATCGTTCATAGCTATACCGATGGGCTGCTCACCCGTGCGGCTGACGTGGTATTGAAAGAACGTCGACCGCTGGTGCTGTGCGTGCGTGAAACGCCATTGCATCTGGGGCATTTGCGGCTGATGACGCAGGCGGCAGAAATTGGAGCGGTGATTATGCCGCCTGTCCCGGCGTTTTATCATCGCCCGCAAACGTTAGATGATGTGATTAATCAAACGGTTAATCGTGTCCTTGACCAGTTTGATATTTCCCTTCCTCAGGACCTCTTCACCCGCTGGCAAGGGGCGTAAGCCGTTCCATCAGCGTGCAAAGAAACATCCGTTGCCCTGTTTCAGGGCAATTTTGTAACCGCGATCATATCCTCAACATTTAATTCGTCAAAACTCAACGAAACGCTGCGTTTCAACCGTCAGACCTGCTATCTTCAAAATCAGGACAATATTGCAACGTTTTATTAACATATTTAACGTCGATTATCCTCAACGACGCGAAAATGGCATAAGACCTGCATGAAAAAGTCTGCAAACACAACACAACGTAAAACATAATAAAATTACGCCACTTGAGGGTTATGTATGAAGAAGACGGTTCTTGCTTTGTCTTTGCTGGTAGGACTTTCCGCAACCGCGGCCAGTTACGCAGCACTTCCGCAGACAGTTCGTATTGGTACAGATACCACCTACGCGCCTTTTTCCTCTAAAGATGCCAAGGGCGACTTTGTCGGCTTTGATATCGATTTAGGAAATGAGATGTGTAAACGCATGCAGATCAAATGTACCTGGGTTGCCAGCGACTTTGATGCGCTGATCCCGTCGCTGAAAGCGAAAAAAATTGATGCCATTATCTCCTCGCTTTCTATCACCGAGAAGCGCCAGCAAGAGATTGCCTTCTCAGACAAACTTTACGCCGCAGATTCTCGTTTGATCGCCGCGAAAGGTTCCCCGATTCAACCGACTCTGGACTCCCTCAAAGGTAAACACGTAGGCGTACTACAAGGCTCAACTCAGGAAGCCTATGCCAATGATAACTGGCGCAGCAAAGGCGTGGATGTGGTGGCCTATGCGAACCAGGACCTGATCTATTCTGACCTGACGGCGGGCCGTCTGGATGCGGCATTGCAGGATGAAGTCGCGGCCAGTGAAGGTTTCCTTAAACAGCCTGCAGGCAAAGACTACGCTTTTGCCGGTCCTTCAGTTAAAGATAAAAAATACTTTGGCGACGGAACCGGGATTGGCTTGCGCAAAGATGATGCGGAGCTGAAAGCGGCTTTCGATAAAGCGCTGGGCGAACTGCGCAAAGACGGCACCTACGACAAGATGGCGAGTAAGTATTTTAACTTTAATGTCTACGGCGATTAATTCATCGACGTGGGGAGTTGGCTGCACCATGGCGGGTAACCATTATGGTGCATCATAAATTCAGTGCACTGTTTTGGTGCCTTTATCGCTGACTTAATAAGCATGAGTGCATACTTAAGCGCTTTTCATGCAAATAAATACCGCCGACAAGGTAGAATGCTTTGCCTTGTCGGCCTGATTAATGGCACGATAACTGCACCTGGTCCTGTAAAGATCCCCTATAAAAGACAGTCTGTTGAGGATAGTTATGAAAAAACTGGTGTTGTCTCTTTCTCTGGTCCTGGCTTTCTCCAGTGCTACCGCAGCATTTGCAGCCATTCCGCAAAAAATTCGTATCGGCACCGATCCTACTTATGCGCCGTTCGAATCGAAAAATGCGCAGGGTGAATTAGTCGGTTTTGATATCGATCTGGCTAAAGAGCTATGCAAACGTATTAATACACAATGTACCTTCGTGGAAAACCCGCTGGACGCGCTGATCCCTTCGCTAAAAGCGAAGAAAATCGATGCGATTATGTCTTCGCTTTCCATTACTGAAAAACGTCAGCAGGAAATCGCGTTTACCGACAAACTTTATGCAGCCGACTCGCGTCTGGTTGTCGCTAAGGATTCTGCTATTCAGCCGACCATTGAGTCGCTGAAAGGCAAACGTGTCGGCGTGCTGCAGGGCACCACTCAGGAAACGTTCGGCAACGAACACTGGGCGCCAAAAGGTATTGAAATTGTCTCCTATCAGGGACAAGACAACATCTATTCTGACCTGACTGCCGGGCGTATTGACGCCGCATTCCAGGACGAAGTCGCTGCCAGCGAAGGCTTCCTGAAACAGCCAGTTGGTAAGGATTACAAATTCGGCGGCCCGTCTGTGAAAGACGAGAAATTGTTTGGCGTGGGTACCGGTATGGGGCTGCGTAAAGATGATAACGAGCTGCGCGAAGCACTGAATAAAGCCTTTGCGGAGATGCGCGCTGACGGCACTTACGAGAAGCTGGCTAAAAAGTACTTCGATTTTGATGTTTATGGCGGTTAATCACCGCAGGTGCTGATAAAGCCCGTAGATTTTTGACGCGTTGAATTTATGCCTGATGGCGCTGCGCTCATCCGGCCTACATTGATTTTGTAGGCCGGATAAGGCAACGCCGCCATCCGGCATTTAACGGTGAGTCTGAAATCAAAAGAGGCTTATTACTCCACCACACACGACAGGACAGGCAGCATGTTGTATGGCTTTTCAGGTGTTATTTTACAGGGCGCAATTGTTACGCTTGAGCTGGCTCTCAGCTCAGTGGTGCTGGCGGTTCTGATAGGCCTTGTCGGCGCGGCAGCAAAACTGTCGCAAAGCCGGGCGTTGGGGCTTATTTTCGAAGCGTACACCACGCTTATCCGCGGCGTGCCCGATCTGGTCTTAATGTTGCTCATCTTCTATGGATTACAAATCGCGCTGAATACCATTACCGATGCAATGGGGGTCAGCCAGATTGATATCGATCCGATGGTAGCAGGGATAATCACGCTCGGATTTATCTACGGGGCTTACTTTACCGAAACGTTCCGCGGCGCGTTTATGGCTGTGCCCAAAGGCCATATTGAAGCCGCGACGGCATTCGGCTTTACCAGTTCACAAATATTTCGCCGCATTATGTTCCCGGCGATGATGCGCTATGCCTTACCGGGAATTGGTAATAACTGGCAGGTTATTCTCAAAGCCACGGCGTTGGTATCGCTGCTCGGTCTGGAAGATGTGGTGAAAGCCACTCAGCTTGCCGGGAAGAGCACCTGGGAGCCGTTCTATTTTGCCGTGGTGTGCGGGGTCATCTATCTGGTGTTTACCACAGTTTCTAATGGTGTGCTGCTGTACCTTGAGCGCCGTTACTCCGTGGGTGTGAAGAGGGCTGACCTGTGATTGAGATAATTCAGGAGTACTGGAAATCCCTGCTGTGGACGGACGGTTACCGCTTTACCGGTGTGGCAATTACTTTGTGGTTGTTGATCTCGTCGGTGGTGATGGGCGGCATACTGGCGCTGTTTTTGGCGATTGGTCGCGTTTCCAGCAATAAATTTATCCAGTTCCCGATCTGGTTATTTACCTATGTTTTTCGTGGCACGCCGCTGTATGTACAGCTGCTGGTGTTTTATTCCGGGATGTATACGCTGGAGATAGTCAAAGGAACGGACTTCCTCAACGCGTTTTTCCGCAGCGGATTGAATTGTACCGTACTGGCGTTGACGCTGAATACCTGCGCCTATACGACGGAGATTTTCGCCGGGGCGATTCGTTCTGTGCCACACGGTGAGATTGAAGCCGCGCGCGCTTACGGTTTCTCGTCATTCAAACTGTATCGCTGCATAATTTTGCCTTCCGCGCTGCGTATTGCGCTGCCGGCATACAGCAATGAAGTGATTTTAATGCTGCACTCCACGGCGCTGGCGTTTACCGCCACGGTGCCTGATTTGTTGAAAATCGCCCGCGATATCAACTCGGCAACGTATCAACCGTTTACCGCTTTTGGTATTGCCGCGGTGCTGTATTTGATTATTTCGTATGTCCTGATCAGTCTGTTCCGTAAAGCGGAAAAACGCTGGTTGCAGCATGTATCCTCTAAATAATTCGAGTAACACGATGTCTGAGAATAAATTAAACGTTATCGATTTACATAAGCACTACGGCGAACATGAAGTGCTGAAAGGGGTATCGCTGCAAGCTAATGCGGGTGATGTTATCAGTATTATCGGTTCGTCAGGTTCCGGTAAAAGTACCTTTCTGCGCTGCATTAACTTTCTTGAAAAACCGAGCGCTGGTTCTATTGTCGTCAGTGGGCAGAACATTGGACTGGTGCGTGACAAAGACGGCCAGCTCAAGGTTGCGGACAAAAATCAACTGCGTTTGCTGCGCACAAGACTAACCATGGTCTTTCAGCACTTTAATCTGTGGAGCCACATGACGGTGCTGGAAAACGTCATGGAAGCGCCGATTCAGGTATTGGGATTGAGCAAGCAGGAAGCCCGCGCACGCGCGGTGAAGTATCTGGCTAAAGTGGGCATTGATGAGCGAGCGCAGGGTAAATATCCGGTGCATTTGTCTGGTGGTCAGCAGCAGCGCGTTTCTATTGCGCGAGCGCTGGCGATGGAACCGGAGGTGTTGCTGTTTGATGAACCCACCTCGGCGCTTGACCCAGAGCTGGTCGGCGAAGTGCTGCGCATTATGCAGCAACTGGCCGAAGAGGGGAAAACCATGGTGGTCGTGACCCATGAAATGGGGTTTGCCCGAAATGTCTCCACGCACGTAATCTTTCTGCATCAGGGGAAAATTGAAGAAGAGGGCGACCCGGAGCAGGTATTCGGCAACCCGCAAAGCCCACGCTTGCAGCAGTTCCTCAAAGGATCGCTGAAGTAATTCAGTTGCCCGGAGGCGCTATGCTTTCCGGGCCTACCGCTTTAACGCATCGCACTCCAGGCGATAAACCCAGTCGTCGTGCGCGATCCCATTAATTTCATACGCTTTTTCCAGCACCTGCGTTCGTACAAAGCCCGTCTTTTCCAGAACACGTATCGACCCCTTATTCTCTGCCAGCACGTAAGCATTTATCGCCGTGACGCCAGCCTGCTCCAGGGCATACTGACACACCGCGCGCACGGCTTCGCTGGCAATACCTTTCCCCTGCGCATGCGGCATGAGGGCGTAACCGAGGTCGGCCTCATGCGGATAAAGATGACTGATTTGCAGACCAATATCGCCGAGCGGCGTCGGGTTGTTATGCTCGCGAATAACAAATGTGTGCTGTGCGGCAAGGCGTCTGGCGAATAACAGACGCGTATCCTTTGCTGGGGCGATGTCGCCCATATAGCGCATGACTTCAGGGCTTTCACGCAGTCTCTGGAAAAATGACCAGTCAGAAAATTGAAACAAAGAGAGGGTAAGACGGGGAGTCGATATTTTTGCCATAACGTCGCCATTGCGGAAGTCAGATCTATAACCTTACCATCGCAACGGCGAATGTGAATAGCGCTTAGCAACTATCGGATAACATCCGCTAGCGCCTCTTCTAAATCGTACCAACGAAACGCAAAACCGGACGCTTCCAGGCGTTTGGGTAACGCCCGCTGTCCGCCGAGAACCAGCACGGAAGACTCGCCCATCAGTAGACGTATTACGCCAGCGGGAACGCGCAGAATGGCTGGGCGGTTTAATGCATGACCCAGTGCGTGGGCAAACTGCTCATTGTGTACCGGGTACGGTGAAACCATATTGAAGGGGCCACGCAGATCGTTATCCAGCAGCCAGATAATGCCGTTGACCATATCATCAATATGGATCCAGGCCAGATATTGGCGTCCGTTACCAATCGGGCCGCCTAAACCAAGACGGAATGGCGGGACCATTTTCCCCAGAATCCCGCCAGCAGAGGCCAATACCACGCCGGTACGCAACATACACACGCGGGTTTTGTCACTTTGCGCGGTGCTGGCAATTTGCTCCCAGCGGGCGCACAGCTTATGAGTAAATTCGTTATGCGGCGGCTCTTCTTCCGTGACGACAACTTCGCCCAGATCGCCGTAGTAACCGGTAGCGGAACCGGATATTAACACCGCGGGCGGCGTCTCGCTGGCGTTGATTAAATCGACCAGTTTCTGCGTGATGCCCCAACGACTCTGGCACAGGCGCTCCTTTTGCTCAGCGCTCCAGCGCTTATCTGCAATAGGCTCTCCGGCAAGGTTAATCACGGCATCAATGTCGTCGAGATTTTGCTGCTCTGCCAGCCCCTTCCATAACGTGACCCGAGAGTCGAGAATCTGACGCGCCTTATCAGGGGTACGTGTCACTACGGTTATCTGATGCCCCAGTTCGAGCAGGCGGGGGATCAGATGACGTCCAATCAGGCCAGTACCGCCGGTAATCAGAATCTGCATGTCGCCTCCCGGGTTACGTTTAACGCTGCCAGCTCAGCGTCATGGATACTGAGTCGGCGTAACGCAATGCGTGAAGTTTATCGATCTCCACTTCAGCATAAGTGACCCAGTGATGTTCGCGTGCGATATCGAGCACATCTTGAGTTAATTTTTCTAATAGTGAGAAGCGGTTACTCTCCACGTGCGCAATGATGCTTTTGGTGATAGTGCGATAATTCAGCGCGTCGTTGATATCTTCGCTGATACGGGCTTTGTCTGCCGGATAATGAATGGCAATGTTGATGACGATATCCTGGCGGTTAAGGATCTCCTCTTCTTTGATGCCGATAAAGGTGCGCAGACGAAGGTTTTTTATACGAATAATCGCGTCAGGTTGTGACATTGCAGGTTTCCTCCATGTATGAACCTATTCATGATACACGAGAATCGAACCGTGTTACCGCTTCTCACTCTGCGCTTGCAGCATGGCGCGTTCTGTGGCGGGCCGCGTACGGATGCGCTCATGCCAGTTATTAACCGCCGGGTAATTGTCGAGGTCGATACGCTGACGCTGGTGGGCATGAATCCATGGCCAGCAGGCTATGTCCGCAATGCTGTAGTGATCGCCCCCCAGCCAGGGGGAGGTTTCCAGACGTTTATTCATCACGTTGTACAGGCGCTGGGTTTCAACCTGGTATCTTTCAATGGCGTAGGGAATAGTCTGCGGGGCGTAATGACTGAAATGATGATTCTGACCGAGCATGGGCCCCAGGCCGCTGACCTGCCAGAACAGCCATTGCAGCGTGGTGTGGCGCTCACGCAACTCACCGCTCAGCAGCTTGCCGCTCTTTTCCGCCAGATAGAGTAAAATTTCTCCGGACTCAAACAGACTGATCGGGCTTCCACCATCCTGCGGCGCATTGTCGATAATGGCCGGGATTTTATTGTTCGGCGAGATCTGCAGAAAATCAGGACGAAACTGGCTACCTTTGCTGATATCGACATGAATCAGACGATATTGCAGCTGCGCTTCTTCAAGAAACAGCGTGATTTTGTGACCGTTTGGCGATGGCGTGTAATAGAGATCGATCATTTTCAGCGTCCGTTTTGTCATGAACCGGGTCATTACAAGTATAGAGCCTGTTGGCGTGCGTGAGTTTTCATCAAGTGACAGCGAGAGAAAGACTCTATATTTTGAAGGCAAGCCAATACACTTCAGAGGACGTTATGAGTAAACCTGCAATTACGCTGTGGTCAGATGCCAATTTTTTCTCCCCTTACGTGCTGTCTGTTTATGTCGCTCTGCAAGAGAAAGGGCTACCTTTTACGCTGAAAACTGTTGATCTCAGCAGCGGTGAACACTTGCAACCTTCATGGCAAGGTTATGCGTTGACGCGCCGCGTGCCGGTCCTGGAGATTGACGATTTCGAGCTGAGCGAATCATCAGCAATTACTGAGTTTCTGGAAGAGAGCTTTGCCCCGCCGCAGTGGGAGCGCATCTACCCACACGATGTGCAAAAGCGCGCGCGGGCTCGCCAGCTGCAGGCGTGGATCCGCAGCGATCTGATGCCTATTCGTGAAGAGCGCTCAACGGATGTGGTTTTTGCTGGCGTGAAAAAAGCGCCGCTGAGCGACGCCGGAAAAGCCAGTGCGGAAAAACTGTTCGCCACTGCGAGCAGTTTACTGAGGCATGGTAAACAGAATTTATTTGGCGAATGGTGTATCGCTGATTGCGATTTAGCGCTAATGCTTAATCGTCTGGTCCTTAACGGCGATGAGGTGCCAGAAGCGCTTGCGGAATACGCCACCTTCCAGTGGCAGCGCGCTTCAGTTCAGCGTTTTATCGCGCTTTCAGCGAAGCGTTCCTGCTGACCATCGGAGCGTAATCCAGTATCATTACAAGGTAATTTTCAACGAGGAGTGAGTGATGAAACTGATGTTCGCATCGGACATTCATGGTTCGTTGCCAGCCACGGAACGCGTACTCGAACTGTTTAGCGCAAGCGGTGCGCAATGGCTGGTGATATTGGGTGATGTTTTAAATCACGGACCGCGTAATGCGTTGCCGGAAGGCTATGCGCCCGCGCAGGTTGCAGAGCGGTTGAATGAACTGGCAGCGCGGATTATTGCGGTGCGTGGCAATTGCGACAGCGAAGTGGATCAGATGCTCCTGCATTTTCCGATAACCGCGCCGTGGCAGCAAATTCTGACAGAAAACCAGCGACTCTTTTTGACGCACGGGCATCTTTTTGGCCCGCAAAATATGCCAGTGCTCAGCGCGGGAGATGTACTGGTTTATGGCCATACTCATCTGCCGGTTGCCGAGTTGCAAGGGGATGTCTATCACTTTAACCCTGGCTCGGTAAGCATCCCGAAAGGAGGCTTTGCGGCAAGCTACGGGATTCTGGATGATAATGTTCTCAGCGTAATGGCACTCAATGATCAAAGTGTTATTGCGCAGATCGAGATTAATCCGTAATTTACCCCACAAACATAAACGCGCCGTAAGAGCGCCAGAAAAAAGAAGGTTTCCTGATGGTGGAACAGCGTCGTTTGGTAAGTACGGAATGGGTGGATATTGTGAATGAAGACAACGAAGTCATCGCACAGTCCAGCCGGGAACAAATGCGGGCGCAGCGCTTACGCCATCGTGCGACGTATATCGTGGTGCACGATGGTATGGGTAAAATTCTGGTTCAGCGTAGGACTGAGACAAAAGATTTTTTGCCCGGCATGCTGGATGCCACCGCTGGCGGTGTTGTTCAGGCTGACGAGCAGCTACTGGACTCAGCGCGCCGTGAAGCGGAAGAGGAGTTGGGGATTGCGGGCGTGCCGTTTGCCGAGCACGGTCAGTTTTATTTTGAAGACCAGAACTGTCGCGTCTGGGGCGGGCTGTTTAGCTGCGTTTCCCACGGGCCGTTTGCGCTTCAGGAAGAAGAGGTCAGTGAAGTTTGCTGGCTGACGCCGGAAGAAATCACCGCACGCTGCGACGAATTTACGCCGGACTCACTGAAAGCGCTGGCGCTGTGGATGACCCGCAACGCCAAGAATGAAGGGGCGAAAGCCGAAAAGCAGGAAGAAGCCGAGTAACGTCTGCTCATCCGGCCTACAGCGTCGAGAAATCACGTAGGCCGGGCAATCATTTTTTAATGGTAACCCATTATCTGCGCCCCAATCACCACCACGCTGGACATAATAAACAGCAGGCCCAACAGCGTGGCGCCTACTTTCAGCCAGTTACGAAAATCCACCCGACAAACGCCTAACGTTGCCATCAATGATGCCGACGTCGGATAGATAATGTGACTGAATCCGTCGCCAAACTGGAAGGCCAGTACGGTGACCTGACGGTTTACGCCAACCAGATCGCCCAGCGGCGCTAATAGCGGCATGGTCAATGCAGCCTGGCCAGAACCGGACGTGACGAAGAAATTAAATACCGCCTGGAACAGCAGCATAAACCATGCAGCGATAGCGTTATCCAGCCCGCTGATACCGTTGGCGATGCTGTGCAGCAGGGTATTTAATACGCTGGCTTCGCCCGCCTCTCCGTTACCGACCAGCAATAATATGCCCTTGGCGAAACCGACCAGCAGAGCGGGAGCAATCATCATTCGCGCGCCTTCAGTGAATGAAGATGCCATAACGTTGACCGTCATACCGTTGAGACGGAACACGACGCCGATAATGCCAATCACCAGTCCCATCGTGAAGAACTGGCTGGCGATCTCAGGAATAAACCACGCGTTGACGATAACGCCCCAGACGACCCAAATCATCACCGCCGTCAGTACCAGCAGCACCAACCAGTCGCCCAGCGTGAAGCGGCGTTCTACAACCTCGTCCTGCTGCTCGCGAAAAAAACGGTCTGACTCATGTACCCGGGAGAGAAGCGGATTTCTTTTGATGCGTGCTGCGTAGGCCAGGGTGAAGGTCAGCCCTATCAGGGTCGCAACGACCCACACGACGATACGCAGACCAGAACCAGAGAGCACCGGGACGCCTGCAATACCCTGTGCGACCACCACGCAGAACGGGTTCATCCATGAACTGGCAAAACCAATCTGGGTGGCGATATAAGTGACCAGAACGGTGGTGATACTGTCGTAACCTAAGCGTACCATCAAAGGCGCGATAATAATGGCAAAGGCGACCGCCTCTTCGCCCATGCCAAACACCGCGCCGCCTAATGAGAAGAGAACAAACAGCACCGGGATAAACAGGACCTCGTTACCTCGCGTATGGCGAATGAGCGCCAGGATACCGTTATCAATGGTTCCGGTACGCATAACGATGCCGAATGCGCCGCCAATCACCAGCATAAACATAATAATGCCGACGGCGGTGCCGAATTTAGAGCCGGAGGTTAATCCTTCAAACGGAAAATTCATCAGGCCAGGGCGTTCATCTCCGGTGGTGAAAAACTGCACCCGGTGATACTGCTCTTCACCCGCATCGTTGGTCAGAATACGAAAAGAGTGGGGGTCGACAACGTTACGGGTTTTGGTTTGCCCATCAACCTGATACTGCACTTCCTGGCTGTCGAACATCCCGACCGGAACAACCCATGTCGCCAGGCTGGTTAAAATGGCGACGAAAAAAATAATCACCAGCGTATCGGGCATCGCCCATTTTTTGGCTGGCTGTGATTCTGTGACTGCTGACATGAAAGACTGTCCCTGTTGCAATGCAAAAGAGAGTAAGTATGCAAACAGAAGAATAGTTATTCATTGATGCAGCGCATCCTGGCAAATATTTCAGAATGTACCAAAGAAAAAACAGATATAAAAAAACCGGAAATATCAGCTATTTCCGGTTTGATAAGCAGAGGTGTTGCCGGATAAGAGATCCGGCACACCGCAGCAAATTACTTCTGCTGCTGGGAAGACTGGATCGCGGTCAGGGCGATGGTATAGACGATATCGTCTACCAGCGCGCCACGGGACAGGTCGTTCACCGGCTTGCGCATACCCTGCAGCATTGGCCCGATGGAGATCAGGTCGGCAGAACGCTGTACCGCTTTGTAGGTGGTGTTACCGGTGTTCAGATCCGGGAAGATGAACACGGTAGCGCGACCTGCAACCGGCGAGTTCGGCGCTTTGGATTTCGCTACGTCAGCCATAACCGCAGCGTCGTACTGCAGCGGACCGTCGATCATCAGGTCAGGACGTTTTTCCTGCGCCAGACGAGTCGCTTCGCGAACTTTCTCTACATCGCTACCTGCACCAGAGGTACCGGTGGAGTAGGAAAGCATCGCAACGCGCGGTTCGATACCGAAGGCGATGGCGGATTCAGCGGACTGAATGGCGATTTCTGCCAGTTGTTCAGCAGTCGGATCCGGGTTGATCGCGCAGTCACCGTAAACGTAAACCTGTTCCGGCAGCAGCATGAAGAACACGGAAGACACCAGCGAGCTACCCGGCGCAGTTTTGATCAACTGCAGCGGTGGACGAATGGTGTTTGCGGTAGTGTGAACGGCACCAGAAACCAGACCGTCAACGTCGTCCTGCTCCAGCATCAGGGTACCGAGAACCACGTTGTCTTCCAGTTGTTCGCGGGCAACGGTTTCGGTCATGCCCTTGTTCTTACGCAGCTCAACCAGGCGAGCAACGTAGCTTTCGCGAACCACATCGGGATCAACGATTTCTACGCCAGCGCCCAGCTCAACGCCCTGAGAGGCCGCAACGCGGGTGATCTCATCCGGGTTACCCAACAGAACGCAGGTAGCAATACCGCGTTCAGCACAGATAGCAGCCGCTTTAACGGTACGCGGTTCGTCGCCTTCCGGCAGAACAACACGTTTGCCCGCTTTACGCGCCAGCTCGGTCAGCTGATAACGGAACGCCGGTGGAGACAGACGACGGCTGCGTTCAGAAGTCGCGGTCAGAGATTCAATCCAGTCAGCGTTGATGTAGTTAGCAACGTATTCCTGAACTTTTTCGATGCGCTCGTGATCGTCAACCGGAACTTCCAGGTTGAAGCTCTGCAGGCTCAGAGAGGTCTGCCAGGTATTGGTGTTCACCATGAATACCGGCAGGCCGGTAGCGAATGCACGTTCGCACAGTTTGTTGATGCGCGCGTCCATTTCGTAGCCGCCGGTCAGCAGCAGAGCACCGATTTCTACGCCGTTCATAGCAGCCAGACATGCTGCAACCAGCACGTCAGGACGGTCGGCAGAAGTCACCAGCAGAGAACCTGCGCGGAAGTGCTCCAGCATGTGCGGAATGCTGCGTGCGCAGAAAGTCACAGACTTCACGCGACGGGTGTTGATATCGCCTTCGTTAACGATGGTAGCGTTCAGGTGACGCGCCATATCGATTGCACGGGTAGCGATCAGATCGAAGCTCCATGGCACCGCGCCCAGAACCGGCAGCGGGCTGGATTCTTGCAGTTTAGCCGGATCCACTTTGATCACCTGCGCTTTGGAAGAGTCGTCGAAAATCTCGGACAGATCCGGGCGAGTACGGCCCTGGTCATCAACCGGCGCGTTCAGTTTGTTAACGATAACGCCAGTGATGTTGGTGTTTTTCGCGCCGCCGAAGCTGCTGCGAGTCAGTTCAATACGCTCGTTCAGCTGTTCCGGGGTATCGGTACCCTGAGACATCACGAAGACGATTTCCGCATTCAGCGTTTTCGCGATTTCGTAGTTCAGAGACTGCGCGAACTGATGCTTACGTGTTGGGACCAGGCCTTCAACCAGTACAACTTCAGCATCTTTGGTGTTCGCGTGGTAATTCGCGATGATCTCTTCCATCAGCACATCTTTCTGATTGCTGGACAGCAGAGATTCAACGTGGCTCATCTTCAGCGGCTCAGCAGCTGGCAGGTTAGAGTTCGCACGAACGATAGTGGTAGTCTGGTCTGGCGCATCGCCACCGGCACGAGGCTGAGCGATGGGCTTAAAGACGCTCAGACGAACGCCTTTGCGTTCCATAGCACGGATCACGCCGAGGCTGACGCTGGTCAGGCCGACGCTGGTTCCGGTAGGGATCAGCATAATAATACGGGACACGGTTTATCCTCTTTCGTTACCGCCCATTTCAGGCGGGTTACAAAACAGCACCGCCAGCTAGGCTGGCGGTGTGAAATCAGGCAGTCAGACGGCTCGCGTCTTGCGCGATAACCAGTTCTTCGTTGGTTGGGATAACCACCGCAGGACGGGTACCTTCTTTGTTGATGAAACCAGATTTGCCGAAACGTGCGGCCAGGTTACGCTCGTGGTCAACTTCAAAGCCCAGAACGCCCAGTTTGCCCAGAGACAGTTCACGAACCATCGCTGCGTTCTCACCAATACCACCGGTGAAGACAACCGCATCCAGACGACCATCCATCAGCGCAGTGTAAGAACCGATGTACTTCGCCAGACGGTGGCAGTAAACGTCCATTGCACGTTTAGCGTCTTCTTTGGTTGTGTAGTTATCTTCAACATAACGGCAGTCGCTGGTGACTTCGGTCAGACCCAGCAGGCCGGATTCTTTGGTCAGCATTTTGTTGATCTGGTCAACGCTCATGCCCAGGGTGTCGTGCAGGTGGAAGATGATCGCCGGGTCGATGTCACCGGAACGTGTACCCATCACCAGACCTTCCAGCGGGGTCAGGCCCATGGAGGTATCAACACATTTACCGTTACGGATAGCAGATACAGAACCGCCGTTGCCCAGGTGGCAAGTGATGATGTTCAGTTCATCAACCGGTTTGTTCAGCATTTTTGCCGCTTCCTGAGTAACAAAGAAGTGGCTGGTGCCGTGCGCGCCGTAACGACGAACGCCGTGTTCTTTGTACAGGCTGTACGGCAGAGCATAGAGGTAAGACTCTTCCGGCATAGTCTGATGGAACGCGGTGTCGAACACAGCGACGTTTTTGTCTTTCAGGCTTGGGAAGGATTTCAGCGCTTCTGCGATACCGATCAGGTGAGCCGGGTTATGCAGCGGTGCGAAAGAGGCAGAATCTTTGATGCCCTGGATAACGGAATCATCGATAACCACAGAGCTGGTATACTTCTCGCCGCCGTGTACGATACGGTGACCGATAGCGGTCAATTGCGCAGACAATTCTGGTTTTTGTGCCAGAATAGTGTTAACGATAAAGTTCAGCGCTTCACTGTGAGCGGCGCCTGCACCTAAAGCCGCTTCTTGTTTACCGCCGTCCATTTTCCACTTGATGCGTGCTTCTGGGAGATGGAAACATTCGGCTAAACCAGAGAGGTATTCTTCACCGTTTACTGCATCGATGATGGCAAATTTCAGTGAGGAGCTACCGCAGTTCAGAACCAGTACTAACTTACTCGACATGGAAGTACCTATTTATGATACGTGGCTAAAAAAACGTCAGGGAGTCATAGAGCGTAGCGCATGATGACACCGACGTTTATGATTAACATCATGCGCCAGAGTCTTTTTGGGCACGATGGAATAAATACCTTTGAGTCTATGTCATTTTGCGTATTTTTCAGCCAGTGGCATACTGTATGCCAATTTGACGACTCAATGATTTTGGACTAAAGGCCTTACAGGCCGGCACAGGATACCTGAATGTGGGTATCAAAGACAAAATGTTTTGAACGATGTCCTTTATAGTTGTTGTTTTGCACAAATTTTTTAATTTTTATATGTGAAGTTGAGGTAACCGCCATGTCGACACCGGATAATCGTTCCGTCAATTTTTTTAGTTTGTTTCGCCGGGGGCAGCACTATGCGAAGACGTGGCCAATGGAAAAGCGCCTCGCGCCCGTATTTGTTGAGAACCGCGTCATCCGTATGACGCGTTACGCAATCCGTTTTATGCCGCCCATCGCTGTTTTCACCTTATGCTGGCAAATTGCTTTAGGCGGGCAGTTGGGACCCGCCGTGGCGACGGCGCTGTTTGCGCTCAGTCTGCCGATGCAGGGCATGTGGTGGCTGGGTAAGCGTTCTGTCACGCCGCTGCCGCCTTCAATACTCAACTGGTTCTACGAAGTTCGGGGTAAATTGCAAGAGGCCGGACAGGCGCTCGCTCCGGTAGAAGGAAAGCCTGATTATCAGGCGCTGGCTGACACGCTTAAGCGCGCCTTCAAACAACTGGATAAAACTTTCCTTGATGATTTGTAATTGACCCCTGATTACGCATATAAAAGAAGGCATCAAGATGCCTTCTTTTTTTTCATCGTAGTAGTAGTGATACAGGAGTCCCAAATGGAAATGACCAACGCTCAACGTCTGATTTTGTCTAACCAGTACAAAATGATGACTATGCTCGATCCCACTAACGCCGAGCGTTATCGTCGTTTGCAGACGATTATTGAACGCGGTTACGGCTTGCAGATGCGCGAGCTGGATCGTGAGTTTGGTGAGCTGACGGAAGAAACCTGTCGTACGGTTATCGATATTATGGAGATGTATCACGCATTACATGTGTCCTGGACTAATCTAAAAGACGCGCAGTCTATTGATGAGCGCCGCGTGACCTTCCTCGGCTTTGACGCTGCAACGGAAGCCCGTTTCCTCGGGTATGTACGGTTTATGGTCAATGTGGAAGGGCGTTATACCCACTTTGATGCGGGTACGCATGGCTTCAACGCCCAGACCCCGATGTGGGAAAAATATCAACGTATGCTGAATGTCTGGCACTCTTGCCCGCGCCAGTATCACCTGAGCGCGAATGAAATTAACCAAATCATTAATGCCTGAGGGGGCGAGCGTGCAGTGCAAAGGTTTTCTGTTTGATCTGGATGGAACGCTGGTCGATTCCTTACCCGCAGTAGAGCGCGCGTGGTGCAACTGGGCCGATCGTTTTGGCCTCGATCACGCCGAGGTGCTCGGCTTTATTCATGGTAAGCAGGCCATTACCTCCCTGCGACACTTTATGGTGGGCAAGTCCGAGGCGGAGATCGCTGCGGAGTTCACCCGCCTGGAGCAGATCGAAGCGACGGAAACCGCGGGGATCACCGCGCTGCCAGGGGCGGTTGACTTGCTCAACCATCTCAACAACGCGGGCATTCCATGGGCGATTGTGACTTCCGGTTCAATGCCGGTCGCACGGGCGCGTCATCGTGTCGCAGGACTTCCTGCTCCTGAAGTGTTTGTCACTGCCGAACGGGTAAAAAGAGGTAAGCCAGAGCCAGACGCCTATCTGTTAGGCGCTCAGCTACTGGGCCTGGCGCCACAGGAATGCGCGGTAGTCGAGGATGCGCCCGCAGGGGTGCTCTCGGGACTAGCGGCAGGGTGCCATGTAATAGCGGTAAATGCGCCAGCGGACACGCCGCGTCTGGATGAGGTCGATTTTTCGCTGACCAGTCTGGAACATATTTCTGTGACCAAGCAGCCCAACGGAAATGTGGTCGTTGTAAGAAATACCTGATCATGATTTAGCCCCAGATTGTTGGGGCTTTTTTATGGCAGAATCGCTCCATCCCTCTCATTTAACAAGGATATGTTGTGAACGGTGAATTGATATGGGTTCTCTCATTGTTGGCGATTGCCGTCGTCTTGTTTGCAACTGGCAGAGTGCGTATGGATGCGATCGCTTTGCTGGTCATTATTGCCTTTGTTCTGAGTGGAACATTGAGCATCACAGAAGCTTTTTCCGGGTTCAGCGATCCTAACGTTATTTTGATCGCGGCATTATTTATTATCGGCGACGGTCTGGTGCGTACCGGAGTGGCGACGGTGATGGGGGCCTGGCTGGTGAAGGTCGCCGGCAGCAGTGAAGTCAAAATGCTGGTGTTGCTGATGATAACCGTGGCCGGGCTCGGTGCGTTTATGAGTTCGACCGGCGTGGTTGCTATCTTTATACCGGTTGTCTTAAGCGTTTCCATGCGCATGCAAATTTCTCCCTCGCGCCTGATGATGCCGCTGAGCTTTGCCGGATTGATAAGCGGTATGATGACGCTGGTGGCGACACCGCCAAACCTGGTCGTCAACAGTGAGTTGTTACGCGAAGGACTTAACGGCTTCAGCTTTTTTAGCGTCACTCCGCTGGGGCTGGTGGTTCTGGTGCTTGGCATAATTTATATGCTGCTGATGCGCTTTATGCTGAAGGGCGAAGACTCCGGGCAGCCGGGAGACGGTTGGAAACGCCGGACTTTTCGCGATTTAATCAAAGAGTATCGCCTCACGGGGCGTGCCCGCCGTCTGGCGATTCGCCCTGGTTCACCGATGATTGGCCAGCGTCTGGACGACCTGAAGCTGCGTGAGCGTTACGGAGCAAACGTGATTGGCGTGGAGCGCTGGCGGCGCTTTCGTCGCGTGATTGTTGATGTTAACGGGGTCTCTGAATTTCGCGCCCGTGACGTGCTGCTGATTGATATGTCTGCAGCGGATGTCGATCTGCGAGAATTTTGCAGTGAGCAACTGCTGGAGCCGATGGTGCTGCGCGGGGAATACTTCTCCGAGCAGGCGCTTGATGTGGGCATGGCCGAGATCTCACTGATCCCTGAATCGGAACTGATTGGCAAAACGGTACGGGAGATAGCCTTTCGTACGCGTTACGGTCTGAATGTGGTCGGCCTGAAACGCGATGGTACGGCGCTGGCAGGCGCGGTGGTGGATGAACCGTTGCTGATGGGGGATATCATTCTGGTGGTGGGTAACTGGAAGCTCATTACACTGCTGGGACAAAAAGGGCGCGACTTCGTGGTGTTGAACATGCCGGCTGAGGTCAGTGAAGCCTCCCCGGCGCACAGTCAGGCGCCGCATGCCATTTTCTGCCTGGTGCTGATGGTGGCCCTGATGCTTACCGATGAAATTCCTAATACGGTTGCCGCAATTATCGCCTGCCTGCTGATGGGGAAATTCCGCTGTATCGATGCCGAAAGCGCCTATAAAGCGATTCACTGGCCGAGCATTATTTTGATCGTCGGGATGATGCCCTTTGCACTGGCGCTACAAAAAACCGGCGGTGTCGATCTGGTAGTAAAAGGACTGATGGACGTCGGCGGCGGGTATGGCCCGTACATGATGTTGGGTTGCCTGTTCGTCCTGTGCGCGAGCATCGGGTTATTTATCTCAAATACTGCGACGGCGGTACTCATGGCGCCAATTGCCCTGGCGGCGGCAAAGTCGATGGGGGTTTCGCCGTATCCTTTTGCAATGGTGATTGCAATGGCGGCATCCGCAGCCTTTATGACACCAGTCTCTTCGCCGGTGAACACGCTGGTGCTGGGGCCGGGTAACTACAGCTTTAGCGATTTCGTGAAAATTGGCGTGCCGTTTACGGTGATCGTGATGGCGGTGTGCGTGGTGATGATCCCGATGCTGTTCCCGTTTTGATTTTTATGTGCCGGATAAGACGTTGACGTCGCCATCCGGCAACATCGTTTAAAGCGGTGAATCCTGGCTGATCTCATCTAATGAGAGGTGAAAGCTCGGGACAAACACCTCCATAAAATAATCCATCTCTTCGCTGCGCCGCGACTCCAGCGTTTTTTCCAGTCGCGTTTTCGCCAACAAGAACTCATTATTGCCCGCCGAAAGTTCTTCCAGACACTTCAGATAAGCGCACAGCGCATCGGCCTGTTTGACGGTAGATTTCTCTTCTTCGCTGTAAGCATGTTCATCAATCAGCGGAGCAAAAATATCGCGCAGCTCATCGGGAACCATATCGACCAGCTTTTGCTGGGCAATTTTCTCTATCGCTTTATATTCCTGGGCGATTTGTGAGTTGAAGTATTTTACCGGGGTAGGGAGGTCACCGGTCAGCACCTCTGAAGCGTCATGGTACATTGCCAACAGGGCAATGCGCTCTGCATTAAGCTGACCACCAAATTTACGGTTTTTGATCGCGGCCAGCGCATGAGCGACCATGGCGACTTGCAAACTATGCTCGGACACATTTTCGGTGCGCACGTTGCGCATCAGCGGCCAGCGGTTAATGAGCTTCAGGCGGGAGAGGTGGGCAAAAAAATGGCTCTGCTTCATAACGACCCTTATATGATGGCAACCTAAGAGTCATTGTGCGCAGAGAAGGCTGTCAGATGCAAATACTCGTCATACTGATCCAACAGCCCGTGTTTTATTACAGCTGGTGATACCCTGACAGGAAGCGCTCAAATTTACTCAGCGACATTTCGATATCGTCAATGCGCGGGAGCGTGACGATGCGGAAATGATCCGGCCACGGCCAGTTGAACGCGGTCCCCTGAACCAGCAGCACTTTTTCCTGCAACAGGAAGTCGAGCACCATTTTCTGGTCGTCATGAATGTTGAAGCGTTTAGCGTCGATTTTTGGGAACATATACAGCGCGCCGCGCGGTTTCACGCAAGAGACGCCGGGAATATCATTGAGTAACTCCCAGGCGCGGTTGCGTTGTTCATACAGGCGCCCGCCAGGCATGATAAATTCACTGATGCTCTGGTATCCGCCCAGCGCGGTCTGAATCGCATGTTGCGCCGGAACGTTAGCACATAAGCGCATAGAGGCCAGCATCTCAAGACCTTCGATGTACCCCTTGGCATGTTTCTTCGGCCCGTTCAGCACCATCCAGCCCTGACGGAAACCGGCAACGCGATAGGTTTTTGACAGGCCGTTGAAGGTAATAGTCAGCAGGTCCGGCGCCATCGCGGCGATCGAGTGGTGTTCAGCATCATCGTAGAGAATTTTGTCGTAAATCTCATCCGCAAAAATGATGAGGTTGTTCTGGCGAGCAATTTCAACAATCTCCATCAGCAACTCTTTGGAATACACAGCGCCGGTTGGGTTGTTGGGGTTAATGATGACGATCCCACGCGTACGCGGGGTAATTTTGGCGCGAATGTCGTCAAGGTCCGGGAACCAGTCAGATGATTCGTCACACAGGTAATGCACGGCGTTACCGCCGGAGAGCGATACCGCTGCCGTCCACAGTGGATAATCAGGCGCCGGAACGAGCATTTCGTCCCCACTGTTCAGCAATGCCTGCATGGCCTGCACAATCAATTCGGAAACGCCGTTACCGATATAGATATCTTCCACGGTCACATCGCGCATCCCGCGGGCCTGGTAATGCTGCATGATCGCTTTACGGGCTGAATAAAGACCTTTGGAGTCGCAATATCCTTGCGCTGTTGGCAAATTGCGGATCACATCAACCAGAATTTCGTCTGGCGCTTCAAACCCGAATGGCGCCGGGTTGCCGATGTTAAGTTTCAGAACTTTATTGCCTTCTTCTTCCAGGCGCTTTGCTTCCTTCAGAACCGGGCCGCGAATGTCATAACAGACGTTTTCTAATTTGCTGGATTTTTCAATGGGGGACATGAACGTTGACCTTTTTAGCTGTGAATGCCACTCCCTGCCGTGGAAGTCAGCCCAGCACAATGTACTCCCACGACGGTAAGTTTTGAAGGGTCTTTAGTAGAAGATTTTGAAAATCCATGAAGTTATAATTAACTGTTAATAACTAAATAACGCAATTATCATGAAATAATAATCTGGGGAATTGTATTATATTGGTGATATGTTTTGTAGTGTTGGTTTGAGTGTGGTGGTTTGTCTGGTCAAAAAAACTTAACTCTGTAAAGCAAAAGATCGCCGACACATAAGCGGTATGACGTCATTCGAAAATACTGAGGTTTTATCTGCGAGGGCTGTTATCGGCCTGATCCGTGCGTGGTACGGTGTGAATTCATTGTTAAGTATAATTAATGAATTGAAGGATTCTTAATTAATTATTATTTAATATTTAAATCGCATTAAATTGAATGGCCTAATAATACGAAAACCGCAGGTCAGACATAACCTCAGGTAGACTCGAATTATTCGCGATAACACTTATAAATATAGTGGTTTTAGGTTAAGATAAGTCTCATGAAATGGTGCGTAGTACGAATTTTACGATAATTCAAATGTTTGTTGGTTGTTCCTAACGTACTGAAAAGTTAGTTTTTAATGTGTAAATTATTGTTCGTTAAGTTTTTTTTAAATTTACAAAATTTACATGTTTTCCATTAGTCAGAATCATCCAGCAGCTAAAAATATGGCCCTTTCTCGTTGCTATATTCCGATGAGTGTCACGGTTATTATATAGCGTAGAAAGAGAATTGTTTCGTTTGTTAAACCAAATACATCCTTATTTTCACTTGGTTACACTAAGCGAAACTGCAAGGAAGGCAGATAACAAATGGAGTGGTTTGATTCTGAATGCACAGCATTAACCCGGTATGACCCGCGAGTAAGTGAAAAACTATGATAAATGCAAATCGTCCGATAATTAACCTCGACCTCGATCTGCTGAGAACCTTCGTTGCTGTTGCCGACCTGAATACCTTCGCGGCTGCGGCAGCTGCGGTATGTCGCACTCAGTCTGCGGTGAGTCAGCAAATGCAGCGTCTTGAGCAACTCGTGGGGAAAGAGTTGTTCGCGCGTCATGGACGCAACAAACTGCTGACCGAACATGGTATACAGCTGTTGGGTTACGCCAGAAAAATATTGCGTTTTAATGATGAGGCATGCTCATCATTAATGTTTAACAATCTTCAGGGAGTGTTAACTATTGGCGCTTCTGATGAATCCGCCGATACGATACTGCCTTTCCTGCTCAACCGTATAAGCTCGGTTTATCCGAAGCTTGCATTGGATGTAAGGGTCAAGCGCAACGCCTATATGGTGGATATGCTGAAGTCGCAAGAAGTGGATTTGGTGGTAACGACTAACCGTCCGGGCGATTTTGAATGCCTGAATCTGCGCACTTCGCCGACGCACTGGTATTGTGCGGCCGAATATATCCTGCAAAAAGGTGAGCCGGTCCCGTTGGTGCTGTTGGACGATCCGAGCCCGTTCCGCGATATGGTGTTGGCAACGCTGAATGCTGCGCAGATCCCGTGGCGCTTAGCGTATGTTGCTTCAACATTGCCTGCGGTTCGTGCTGCGGTCAAAGCCGGTCTGGGCGTTACTGCGCGTCCCGTTGAAATGATGAGCCCTGATTTACGCGTACTGGGCGCGGCGGACGGATTACCGCCATTGCCTGATACCGAGTATCTGTTGTGCTGCGATCCGGCTACGCAAAATGATTTAGCTCAGGTGATCTTTAACTCGATGCAGACATATCAAAATCCTTGGCAATACAATCAGTTTACCCCCGAAGGGGGAGATGATTCGCTCCTTATTGAAGGCGACTTCGAGTAACGCGTCACAAAAAACGTTTTAAAATGTAAGTGTAAAAAAAGAGCCGCTAATGATGAAAAAACATCCAGCGGCTCTTTTTTTATGCAAATAACATTGGTTTATGTCATTTGCTATACTAAAACTTAACAAAATCAGCGGGTAAAAAAACAGCCAGCAAATAGGGTGAAAAATAATCAGCAGAAGTGTTAATTGTTTCCATGTTAAAAAACTAGAGAAATTGTTGCTGTTTTTTATGGTGAAT
Organism: Citrobacter sp. C5_2; assembly: GCF_014596845.2. Classification (NCBI taxonomy): domain Bacteria; kingdom Pseudomonadati; phylum Pseudomonadota; class Gammaproteobacteria; order Enterobacterales; family Enterobacteriaceae; genus Citrobacter; species Citrobacter sp. C5_2. The sequence continues at coordinate 1,620,131 of NZ_CP115032.1, forward strand.
TAACAAAAGCGTGTCACAGATCAAGAAAATACTCCCATTTAGGGGGAGGCATTAGTGTGAATTCCTGTCAAAATAGACGAGTATTATCTTTTTTACTTCACTACGGACACGATTCAACAACATTAAAAAAGACCGATGATGCAACCGAAATGGCTGTAAACAGCACTTTATGTTAATGAGGTTGGAGTAGTGTAAAATAATGTGAGGAAACTTTTGTTAAAGTTGACAAAAGGTTATAGAAAGGAGTAAAAAACCCCATCAATTGGCTGTATAAAATGGTTTTCTACAGTGATTGTAAGGTTTTTTTTATTCCTCCCCATGAATCGATGTGGCGTTCATCTGCCGAAAAGAGCAGAGAATTTGGCGCTACTTTTGATGAGTAAGCAATGAGTATGTCAACATCCACTGAAATCATCGCTCATCACTGGGCATTCGCTATCTTTCTTATTGTCGCCATTGGCCTGTGCTGCCTGATGCTCGTCGGCGGCTGGTTTTTAGGTGGTCGCGCGCGCGCGAGATCTAAAAACGTGCCGTTTGAATCAGGTATCGACTCGGTCGGCACCGCCCGCTTGCGCCTGTCTGCCAAGTTTTATCTGGTAGCCATGTTCTTCGTTATCTTCGACGTTGAAGCGCTGTATCTGTTCGCATGGTCAACATCTATCCGTGAAAGCGGTTGGATTGGCTTTGTGGAAGCTGCAATTTTTATTTTTGTGTTACTGGCTGGTCTGGTTTATCTGGTGCGTATTGGCGCGCTGGACTGGACGCCCGCGCGTTCACGCCGCGAGCGTATGAACCCGGAAACGAACAGTATCGCTAATCGTCAACGCTAACCGCGAGGCATTAAGATGGATTATACGCTCACCCGCATAGATCCTAACGGTGAGAACGACCGTTACCCCCTGCAAAAACAGGAGATCGTAACCGACCCCCTGGAGCAAGAAGTTAATAAAAACGTGTTCATGGGCAAGCTCCATGACATGGTTAACTGGGGCCGTAAAAACTCAATTTGGCCATATAACTTTGGCCTTTCCTGCTGCTACGTTGAGATGGTGACCTCGTTTACCGCTGTGCACGATGTGGCCCGTTTTGGTGCGGAAGTACTGCGTGCATCGCCGCGTCAGGCTGACCTGATGGTCGTGGCTGGAACCTGCTTTACCAAAATGGCACCGGTTATTCAGCGCCTCTACGATCAGATGCTGGAACCAAAATGGGTTATTTCCATGGGCGCATGCGCCAACTCCGGCGGTATGTACGACATCTATTCTGTGGTGCAGGGCGTTGATAAATTTATTCCGGTCGATGTGTACATCCCGGGATGCCCGCCGCGTCCAGAAGCGTATATGCAGGCTCTGATGCTGCTGCAGGATTCCATTGGCAAAGAACGCCGTCCGCTCTCCTGGGTGGTTGGGGATCAGGGTGTTTATCGCGCCAATATGCAGTCAGAACGCGAGCGTAAACGCGGTGAACGTATTGCTGTAACGAATCTTCGTACACCAGACGAGATTTAATTTGCGCCTGTCGGCAGCCGCACTTCCTTCGCTTATCACTACATAAATAGCGCGAAGCACTGCCGACTACCACGGACCATTTACAATGGTGAACAATATGACCGACTTAACCGCGCAAGATGCTGTATGGCAAACACGGGATCACCTTGATGACCCGGTCATTGGCGAACTGCGCAACCGTTTTGGGCCGGATGCCTTTACCGTTCAGGCGACTCGCACCGGGGTACCCGTTGTTTGGGTCAAGCGTGAACAATTACTGGAAGTTGGCGATTTCTTAAAGAGACTGCCGAAACCTTACGTCATGCTGTTTGACTTACATGGCATGGACGAACGTCTGCGTACGCACCGCGAAGGGTTACCTGCCGCGGATTTTTCCGTTTTCTATCACCTGATTTCTATTGAACGCAATCGCGATATCATGCTCAAGGTGGCGTTGTCTGAAAACGATCTGCGTGTACCGACGTTTACCAAACTGTTCCCCAACGCCAACTGGTATGAGCGTGAAACCTGGGAAATGTTTGGTATCGATATCGAAGGCCACCCGCATCTGACGCGTCTGCTGATGCCGCATACCTGGCAAGGCCACCCGCTGCGTAAAGATTACCCGGCGCGTGCGACCGAATTCGATCCGTTTGAGCTGACCAAAGCCAAACAGGATCTGGAAATGGAAGCGCTGACCTTTAAACCCGAAGACTGGGGCATGAAGCGTGGTACCGAAAACGAGGACTTCATGTTCCTCAACCTCGGCCCTAACCACCCATCTTCTCACGGCGCGTTCCGTATTGTGCTGCAGCTTGATGGCGAAGAAATCGTCGACTGCGTGCCTGACATCGGCTACCACCACCGTGGCGCTGAAAAGATGGGTGAACGTCAGTCCTGGCACAGCTACATTCCGTACACTGACCGTATCGAATATCTCGGCGGCTGCGTCAACGAAATGCCTTACGTACTGGCGGTTGAAAAACTGGCGGGCATCACCACGCCGGATCGCGTCAACGTGATTCGCGTTATGTTGTCTGAATTGTTCCGTATCAACAGCCACCTGCTGTACATCTCCACGTTCATTCAGGACGTCGGCGCGATGACGCCGGTTTTCTTCGCCTTTACCGATCGTCAGAAAATTTATGACGTGGTGGAAGCGATCACCGGTTACCGTATGCACCCGGCCTGGTTCCGTATCGGCGGTGTCGCACACGATCTGCCGCGCGGTTGGGACAAGCTGCTGCGTGACTTCCTCGACTGGATGCCAAAACGTCTGGATTCCTACGAGAAAGCTGCACTGCGTAACACCATCCTGAAAGGTCGTTCCCAGGGCGTTGCCGCCTATGGCAAGAAAGAAGCGCTGGACTGGGGTTGTACCGGTGCTGCGCTGCGTGCGACCGGTATTGATTTCGACGTGCGTAAAGCCCGTCCATACTCTGGCTACGAAAACTTTGACTTTGAAGTTCCGGTTGGCGGCGGCGTGTCTGACTGCTATACCCGCGTAATGCTGAAAGTTGAAGAGCTGCGCCAGAGTCTGCGCATCCTTGAGCAGTGCCTCAACAACATGCCGGAAGGCCCGTTCAAAGCGGATCACCCGCTGACTACGCCGCCGCCGAAAGAGCGCACGCTGCAACATATCGAAACCCTGATCACCCACTTCCTGCAGGTTTCGTGGGGACCGGTTATGCCGGCAAACGAGTCCTTCCAGATGGTGGAAGCGACCAAGGGTATCAACAGTTACTACCTGACCAGCGATGGCAGCACCATGAGTTACCGTACTCGTATCCGTACCCCGAGCTATGCGCACCTGCAGCAGATCCCGGTAGCGGTACGCGGCAGCCTGGTGTCCGACCTTATCGTCCATCTGGGTAGTATTGATTTTGTTATGTCAGATGTGGACCGCTAATTATGCACGAGAATCAACAACCACAAACCGAGGCTTTTGAGCTGAGTGCGGCTGAGCGTGAAGCGATTGAGCACGAGAAGCACCACTACGAAGACCCGCGTGCGGCGTCCATTGAAGCGCTGAAAATCGTTCAGAAGCAGCGTGGCTGGGTGCCGGACGGGGCGATCTATGCGATCGCGGATGTGCTGGGTATCCCGGCAAGCGACGTAGAAGGTGTTGCCACGTTCTATAGCCAGATCTTCCGCCAGCCGGTAGGTCGCCACGTGATCCGCTATTGCGATAGCGTGGTGTGCCATATCAATGGTTATCAGGGGATCCAGGCTGCGCTTGAGAAAAAACTCAACATCAAGCCGGGGCAGACGACCTTTGATGGTCGCTTTACGCTGCTGCCGACCTGCTGCCTGGGGAACTGTGATAAAGGGCCGAACATGATGATCGATGACGACACTCATGCTCACCTGACCCCGGAAGGCATTCCTGAACTGCTGGAGCGGTATAAATGAAAGATATTATCCGTACTCCCGAAACACATCCGCTGACCTGGCGTCTGCGTGATGACAAACAGCCAGTCTGGCTGGACGAATACCGTAGCAAAAACGGTTACGAAGGTGCGCGTAAGGCCCTGACCGGCCTGTCACCGGACGAAATCGTCAATCAGGTAAAAGACGCTGGCCTGAAAGGGCGCGGCGGCGCGGGCTTTTCCACCGGTCTGAAGTGGAGCCTGATGCCGAAAGACGAATCCATGAACATCCGTTACCTGCTGTGTAACGCCGATGAAATGGAACCGGGCACCTATAAAGACCGCCTGCTGATGGAACAACTGCCGCACCTGCTGGTGGAAGGCATGCTGATTTCCGCGTTTGCGCTGAAAGCGTACCGTGGTTACATCTTCCTGCGCGGTGAATATATCGAGGCGGCTGTGCATCTGCGCCGCGCGATTGCCGAAGCAACCGAAGCCGGTCTGCTTGGCAAAAACATCATGGGCACCGGTTTCGACTTCGAACTGTTTGTCCATACCGGGGCAGGGCGTTACATCTGCGGTGAAGAAACCGCGCTGATCAACTCCCTCGAAGGTCGTCGCGCTAACCCGCGTTCCAAGCCGCCGTTCCCGGCAAGCTCTGGCGCATGGGGTAAGCCGACCTGCGTTAACAACGTCGAAACCCTGTGTAACGTACCGGCCATCCTCGCCAACGGCGTGGAGTGGTATCAGAACATCTCGAAGAGCAAAGATGCGGGCACCAAGCTGATGGGCTTCTCCGGTCGTGTGAAGAACCCTGGCCTGTGGGAACTGCCGTTTGGCACCACTGCGCGTGAGATCCTCGAAGACTACGCGGGCGGTATGCGTGATGGCCTGAAATTCAAGGCCTGGCAGCCGGGCGGCGCGGGAACCGACTTCCTGACCGAGGCGCATCTTGACCTGCCGATGGAGTTCGAAAGCATCGGTAAAGCAGGCAGCCGTCTGGGTACTGCGCTGGCAATGGCCGTTGACCACGAGATTGGCATGGTACCGCTGGTGCGTAACCTCGAAGAGTTCTTCGCCCGCGAGTCCTGCGGCTGGTGTACGCCGTGCCGTGACGGTCTGCCGTGGAGCGTGAAAATTCTGCGTGCGCTGGAGCGTGGCGAAGGCCAGCCTGGGGATATCGAGACACTTGAGCAACTGTGTCGTTTCCTCGGCCCGGGTAAAACCTTCTGTGCACACGCACCGGGTGCGGTGGAGCCGCTGCAGAGCGCCATTAAATATTTCCGCGAAGAATTCGAAGCTGGCATCAAGCAGACCTTCAGCAATACCCACGCTATTGGTGGTATTCAGCCGAACCTGCTGAAAGAGCGCTGGTAATTGCAGGTTACCCCCTGCATCGCGATAAGTAATTCGATTAACGCTTAGTCCCTGACTAAGCCAACTGGAAGCATGCTGACTATGGCTACGATTCATGTAGACGGCAAAGAATATGAGGTCAACGGAGCGGACAACCTGCTGGAAGCTTGTCTGTCTCTCGGCCTTGATATTCCGTACTTTTGCTGGCACCCGGCGCTGGGCAGCGTCGGTGCTTGCCGCCAGTGTGCGGTGAAGCAATATCAAAACGCGGAAGATACGCGTGGTCGCCTGGTGATGTCTTGTATGACACCAGCCACCGAAGGCACCTTTATTTCTATTGATGACGAAGAAGCGAAACAGTTCCGCGAAAGCGTTGTGGAGTGGTTGATGACCAACCACCCGCACGACTGTCCGGTCTGCGAAGAGGGCGGTAACTGCCACCTGCAGGATATGACCGTCATGACCGGTCATAGCTTCCGTCGCTATCGCTTCACGAAGCGTACGCACCGCAACCAGGACCTGGGGCCGTTCATCTCTCACGAAATGAACCGCTGTATCGCCTGCTATCGCTGCGTACGTTACTACAAAGATTACGCCGATGGCGCGGATCTGGGCGTGTATGGCGCGCATGACAACGTCTACTTCGGTCGCCCGGAAGACGGTACGCTGGAAAGCGAATTCTCCGGTAACCTGGTCGAGATTTGCCCGACCGGCGTGTTCACCGATAAAACGCACTCCGAGCGCTACAACCGTAAGTGGGACATGCAGTTTGCGCCGAGCATCTGCCAGCAGTGTTCTATTGGCTGTAACACCAGCCCGGGCGAGCGCTACGGTGAATTGCGTCGTATCGAAAACCGCTACAACGGTACCGTTAACCACTACTTCCTCTGCGACCGTGGTCGTTTTGGCTATGGTTACGTGAACCTGAAAGACCGTCCGCGTCAGCCGGTACAGCGTCGTGGCGATGATCTGATCACGCTCAACGCCGAACAGGCGATGCAGGGCGCGGCAGATATTCTGCGCCAGTCGAAGAAAGTGATTGGTATCGGCTCCCCGCGTGCCAGCGTTGAAAGCAACTTCGCGCTGCGTGAACTGGTCGGCGCGGATAACTTCTATACCGGTATCGCCCAGGGTGAGCAGGAACGTCTGCAACTGGCGCTGAGCGTGCTGCGTGACGGCGGTATTCATACCCCGGCGCTGCGCGAAATCGAATCCTACGATGCGGTGCTGGTGCTGGGCGAAGACGTCACCCAGACCGGCGCGCGCGTTGCGCTGGCGGTGCGTCAGGCGGTGAAAGGTAAAGCACGTGAAATGGCGGCGGCGCAGAAAGTGGCCGACTGGCAGATTGCGGCAATCCTTAACATCGGACAGCGCGCTAAGCACCCGCTGTTTGTGACTAACGTCGATAATACTCGTCTGGATGATATCGCTGCATGGACCTACCGTGCGCCGGTTGAAGATCAGGCGCGTTTAGGTTTCGCTATCGCCCACGCGCTGGATAACAACGCCCCGGCGGTTGACGGTATCGATCGTGACCTGCAGAACAAAATTGACGTGATCGTTCAGGCATTAGCCGGAGCGAAGAAACCACTGATTATTTCCGGCACCAACGCCGGTAGCGCCGAAGTAATTCAGGCTGCTGCCAACGTGGCGAAGGCGCTGAAAGGTCGTGGCGCTGACGTCGGCATTACCATGATTGCGCGCTCTGTTAACAGCATGGGTCTGGGTATGATTGGCGGTGGTTCTCTTGACGATGCGCTGACCGAGCTGGAAACAGGTCGTGCTGACGCCGTTGTGGTGCTGGAAAATGACCTGCATCGCCATGCTTCAGCAACGCGTGTTAATGCCGCGCTGGCGAAAGCGCCGCTGGTACTGGTTGTTGACCATCAGCGTACAGCAATTATGGAAAACGCCCACCTGGTGCTTTCCGCCGCGAGCTTTGCCGAAAGCGATGGGACGGTGATTAACAACGAAGGCCGCGCGCAGCGCTTCTTCCAGGTCTATGACCCTTCCTACTACGACAGCAACACCGTGATGCTGGAAAGCTGGCGCTGGCTGCACTCGCTGCACAGCACCGTGCAGAGCCGTGAAGTGGACTGGACGCAGCTCGACCATGTTATCGACGCGGTTGTTGAGAAGCTGCCGCAATTGGCTGGGATCAAAGATGCCGCGCCGGATGCAAGCTTCCGTATCCGTGGACAGAAACTGGCGCGTGAGCCGCACCGCTACAGCGGTCGTACCGCGATGCGGGCTAACATCAGCGTCCATGAACCTCGTCAGCCGCAGGATAAAGACACCATGTTCGCCTTCTCGATGGAAGGGAACAACCAGCCGTCTGCGCCGCGTTCACAAATTCCGTTTGCCTGGGCTCCGGGCTGGAACTCCCCACAGGCGTGGAACAAGTTCCAGGATGAAGTGGGCGGTAAACTGCGTCATGGCGATCCGGGCGTGCGTCTGATTGAAGCCTCTGCGGGCGGTATGGATTACTTCACTACCGTTCCGGCGAGCTTCGAAGCTCAGGATGGTCAGTGGCGTATCGCGCCGTACTACCATCTGTTTGGTAGCGACGAATTGTCCCAGCGTGCGCCGGTCTTCCAGACCCGTATGCCGCAGCCGTACATCAAACTTAACCCGGCAGACGCCGCGAAGTTGGGTGTTAATGCCGGTACCCGTGTTTCTTTCAGCTACGATGGCAATACGATCACGCTGCCGGTTGAAATCGCTGAAGGATTAACGGCAGGGCAGGTTGGTTTACCGATGGGTATGCCTGGCATCGCGCCGGTTCTGGCAGGTGCGCGTCTTGAGGATCTGCAGGAGGCACAACAATGAGTTGGATTACACCCGATCTGATTGAGATCCTGCTGAGCATTCTCAAAGCGGTGGTGATTCTGCTGGTGGTGGTCACCTGCGGGGCATTCATGAGCTTTGGCGAACGTCGTCTGCTGGGTCTGTTCCAGAACCGTTACGGGCCGAACCGTGTTGGCTGGGGCGGTTCGCTCCAGCTGGTTGCGGACATGATCAAGATGTTCTTTAAAGAAGACTGGATCCCGAAATTCTCGGATCGCGTCATCTTTACCCTGGCGCCGATGATCGCCTTTACCTCGCTGCTGCTGGCTTTCGCCATCGTGCCGGTGAGCCCAAACTGGGTTGTTGCTGACCTGAACATCGGCATCCTGTTCTTCCTGATGATGGCAGGTCTCGCGGTATACGCGGTACTGTTCGCTGGTTGGTCGAGCAACAACAAATACTCGCTGCTGGGGGCGATGCGTGCTTCTGCGCAGACGCTGAGCTACGAAGTGTTCCTCGGACTGTCCCTGATGGGCGTGGTGGCGCAAGCCGGTTCATTCAACATGACCGACATCGTCAATAACCAGGCTGATATCTGGAACGTTATTCCGCAGTTCTTTGGTTTTGTCACCTTTGCCATCGCGGGCGTGGCGGTATGTCACCGTCACCCGTTTGACCAGCCAGAAGCCGAACAGGAACTGGCCGACGGTTACCACATTGAATATTCCGGTATGAAATTCGGTCTGTTCTTCGTGGGCGAGTACATCGGTATCGTCACCATTTCTGCACTGATGGTTACCCTGTTCTTCGGTGGCTGGCATGGCCCGTTCTTACCGCCATTCGTCTGGTTCGCGCTGAAAACCGCGTTCTTCATGATGATGTTCATTTTGATTCGTGCGTCGTTACCGCGTCCTCGTTATGACCAGGTAATGTCCTTCGGCTGGAAAGTCTGTCTGCCGCTGACGCTCGTCAACTTGTTGGTAACGGCGGCTGTCATTCTGTGGCAGGCGCAATAAGGGACACAAAGACCATGACCTTAAAAGAATTGTTCGTAGGTTTCGGCACCCAGGTACGCAGTATCTGGATGATCGGCCTGCATGCGTTCGCGAAACGCGAAACGCAGATGTACCCGGAAGAGCCGGTCTATCTCCCGCCCCGTTTTCGTGGTCGTATCGTTTTGACCCGCGACCCGGACGGTGAAGAGCGCTGCGTTGCCTGTAACCTGTGCGCGGTAGCATGTCCGGTAGGCTGTATCTCTCTGCAAAAAGCAGAGACCAAAGACGGCCGCTGGTATCCGGAGTTTTTCCGCATTAACTTCTCACGCTGCATTTTCTGCGGCCTGTGCGAAGAAGCCTGTCCGACAACGGCTATTCAGCTGACTCCAGATTTCGAGCTGGGTGAGTACAAGCGCCAGGACCTGGTTTACGAGAAAGAGGATCTGCTGATCTCCGGTCCGGGCAAATACCCGGAATATAACTTCTACCGGATGGCAGGTATGGCAATCGACGGCAAAGATAAGGGCGAAGCAGAGAACGAAGCCAAGCCTATCGACGTCAAGAGCCTGTTACCGTAAGGAGAGGGGCAATGGAGTTCGCTTTTTATATCTGTGGCCTGATAGCCATTCTCGCAACCTTGCGGGTGATCACCCACACCAATCCGGTACACGCACTGCTGTATCTGATTATTTCGCTGCTGGCGATTTCCGGGGTGTTCTTCTCGTTAGGCGCTTACTTCGCCGGTGCGCTGGAAATTATCGTCTACGCGGGCGCCATCATGGTGCTGTTCGTGTTCGTGGTAATGATGCTCAACCTCGGTGGTTCTGAAATTGAACAGGAACGCCAATGGCTGAAACCGCAGGTGTGGATTGGTCCGGCGATTCTGTCGGCCATCATGCTGGTGGTGATTGTGTACGCCATTCTTGGCGTTAACGATCAGGGCATCGACGGTACGCCAATTAGCGCGAAAGCGGTCGGTATTTCCCTGTTCGGACCGTATGTACTGGCGGTCGAACTGGCTTCGATGCTGCTGCTGGCGGGCCTGGTTGTGGCCTTCCACGTGGGTCGCGAAGAGCGTTCAGGTGAAGTACTGAGCAATCGCACCGATGACCGTGCGAAAAGAAGAACGGAGGAGCACGCATGATCCCCTTACAACATGGACTGATCCTCGCGGCTGTCTTATTCGTGCTGGGCTTAACCGGTCTGGTTATCCGCCGCAATCTGCTGTTTATGCTGATTGGGTTGGAAATCATGATTAACGCCTCCGCGCTGGCCTTTGTGGTCGCCGGAAGCTACTGGGGCCAGACCGATGGTCAGGTGATGTACATTCTCGCCATCAGCCTCGCGGCTGCGGAAGCGAGCATTGGACTTGCGCTGTTGCTGCAACTTCATCGCCGTCGCCAGAACCTGAACATCGATTCAGTAAGTGAGATGCGTGGATGAACATGCTTGCCTTAACCATTATTCTGCCATTTATTGGCTTTGTATTACTGGCGTTCTCTCGCGGTCGTTGGTCAGAAAATCTGTCCGCTACCGTGGGCGTTGGCTCTATCGGCCTGGCTGCGCTGGTGACGGCGTTTGTTGGCGTTGACTTCTTTGCTAATGGTCAACAAGCCTACAGTCAGCCGCTGTGGACGTGGATGTCTGTCGGTGACTTCAACATCGGCTTTAACCTGGTGCTGGATGGTCTGTCGCTGACTATGCTCAGCGTGGTGACCGGCGTCGGTTTCCTGATCCACATGTTCGCCTCCTGGTATATGCGTGGAGAAGAGGGCTACTCTCGTTTCTTCGCTTACACCAACCTGTTTATCGCCAGCATGGTGGTTCTGGTACTGGCGGATAACCTGCTGCTGATGTATCTCGGTTGGGAAGGCGTGGGTCTGTGCTCTTATCTGCTGATCGGCTTCTACTACAGCGATCCGAAGAATGGCGCTGCGGCAATGAAAGCCTTCGTGGTGACCCGTGTCGGTGACGTGTTCCTCGCCTTCGCGCTGTTCATCCTCTACAACGAGCTGGGCACGCTGAACTTCCGCGAAATGGTTGAACTGGCGCCTGCGCACTTTGCCGACGGCAACAACATGCTGATGTGGGCGACCCTGATGCTGCTGGGTGGTGCGGTAGGTAAATCCGCACAGCTGCCGTTGCAGACCTGGCTTGCTGACGCGATGGCCGGCCCGACGCCTGTCTCCGCGCTGATCCACGCCGCGACGATGGTTACCGCTGGTGTCTACCTGATTGCACGTACCCATGGTCTGTTCCTGATGACCCCGGAAATCCTGCATCTGGTGGGGATTATCGGTGCGATCACGCTGGTGCTGGCAGGTTTTGCCGCGCTGGTACAGACCGACATCAAACGCGTTCTCGCTTACTCCACCATGAGCCAGATTGGCTACATGTTCCTGGCGCTCGGCGTTCAGGCATGGGATGCGGCGATTTTCCACTTGATGACGCACGCCTTCTTTAAAGCGCTGCTGTTCCTGGCGTCCGGCTCGGTTATCCTGGCCTGTCATCACGAACAGAACATCTTCAAGATGGGCGGCCTGCGTAAATCTATTCCGCTGGTGTATCTCTGCTTCCTGGTGGGCGGCGCGGCGCTGTCGGCTCTGCCGCTGATTACCGCAGGCTTCTTCAGTAAGGATGAGATTCTGGTCGGTGCGATGGCGAACGGTCATATCAATCTGATGGTTGCAGGACTGGTCGGTGCGTTTATGACCTCGCTGTACACCTTCCGAATGATTTTCATCGTATTCCACGGTAAAGAACAAATTCACGCTCACGCCGGGAAGGGGATTACCCATCATCTGCCGCTGATTGTGCTGATGATCCTGTCCACCTTTGTTGGCGCGCTGATCGTACCGCCGCTGCAGGGAGTGCTGCCTGCAACGACCGAACTTGAGCATGGTCGCGTCATGACGCTGGAAATTACCTCTGGTATCGTCGCGATTGCGGGCATCCTGATCGCAGCATGGCTGTGGCTGGGTAAACGTACGCTTGTGACGTCGATTGCCAACAGTGCGCCGGGCCGTCTGCTGGGTACCTGGTGGTATAACGCCTGGGGCTTTGACTGGTTGTACGACAAAGTATTCGTTAAGCCGTTCCTGGGCATTGCCTGGCTGCTGAAACGCGACCCGCTGAACTCAATGATGAACATTCCGGCTGTCCTTTCCCGCTTTGCAGGTAAAGGCCTGCTGTTAAGCGAGAACGGTTATCTGCGCTGGTATGTGGCATCGATGAGCATTGGCGCCGTCGTTGTGCTGGCACTGTTGATGGTACTGCGTTGAGTTTGAGGGTTGGTATTGTGCCCGACACAACAAACCCAAAGAGAATTTTTAAAATTCGTTGAAAATCAGGTCCAAAAGGACAGGCGTTATCGGCAAAGTCAGAGTGGACACCGCCCGCGCACAGCAACCGGAGCGTACTGAAGTACGTGAGGGTTGCGAGCACAGCCGGGGTTCACTATGACGAGTGAGATAGCCTGAACGGGACTTAAACAAGGAACAAAGATCACCATGTTATTACCTTGGTTGATATTAATCCCTTTCATCGGTGGCTTCCTGTGCTGGCAGACCGAACGCTTTGGCGTGAAGGTGCCGCGCTGGATCGCGCTGATTACCATGGGACTGACGCTGGCGCTTGGCCTGCAACTGTGGTTGCAGGGCGGCTATTCACTGACGCAATCTGCGGGTATTCCGCAGTGGCAGTCTGAGTTTGTCCTGCCGTGGATCCCACGTTTTGGCATCTCTATCCATTTAGCAATCGACGGCTTGTCGCTGCTGATGGTAGTGCTGACCGGCCTGCTCGGCGTTCTGGCGGTCCTTTGCTCCTGGAATGAAATCGAAAAATACCAGGGCTTCTTCCACCTGAACCTGATGTGGATCTTAGGCGGCGTGATCGGCGTGTTCCTGGCCATCGACATGTTCCTGTTCTTCTTCTTCTGGGAAATGATGCTGGTGCCGATGTACTTCCTGATCGCGCTGTGGGGGCATAAAGCCTCTGACGGGAAAACGCGTATCACGGCGGCGACCAAGTTCTTCATTTATACCCAGGCGAGTGGTCTGGTGATGTTGATTGCCATCCTGGCGCTGGTGTTTGTGCACTACAAAGCGACCGGCGTGTGGACCTTCAACTATGAAGAGCTGCTGAATACCCCGATGTCCCATGGCGTGGAATACCTGCTGATGCTGGGCTTCTTCATCGCCTTTGCGGTGAAAATGCCAGTGGTTCCGCTGCATGGCTGGTTGCCGGACGCGCACTCCCAGGCTCCGACCGCAGGTTCCGTTGACCTGGCGGGGATCTTGCTGAAAACCGCAGCCTACGGTCTGCTGCGTTTCTCTCTGCCGCTGTTCCCGAACGCGTCGGCGGAGTTTGCGCCTATCGCCATGTGGCTTGGCGTAATTGGTATCTTCTACGGCGCGTGGATGGCCTTTAATCAGTACGACATCAAACGTCTGATTGCCTATACCTCCGTATCCCACATGGGCTTCGTGCTGATTGCTATCTACACCGGCAGCCAACTGGCTTACCAGGGCGCGGTAATTCAGATGATTGCGCACGGTCTGTCAGCAGCCGGTCTGTTCATCCTGTGTGGTCAGCTGTACGAACGTTTGCACACGCGTGACATGCGCATGATGGGTGGTCTGTGGGGCAAAATGAAATGGTTGCCTGCGCTGTCCATGTTCTTCGCAGTCTGTACGCTGGGTATGCCGGGTACAGGTAACTTCGTTGGCGAATTTATGATTCTGTTCGGCAGCTACCAGGTGGTTCCGGTTATTACCGTGATCTCGACCTTTGGTCTGGTGTTTGCCTCTGTATACTCGCTGGCGATGCTGCATCGCGCTTACTTTGGTAAGGCGAAGAGCCAGATTGCCAGTGTAGAACTGCCAGGGATGTCGCTGCGTGAGCTGTTTATCATCCTGTTGCTGGTCGTGCTTCTGGTACTGCTTGGCTTCTATCCGCAGCCGATTCTGGATACCTCGCATTCTGCGATGAGCAACATCCAGCAGTGGTTTGTTAATTCCGTTACTACTACAAGGCCGTAAATCGCCATGACAATAACTCCACAACACCTGATTGCGCTGCTACCGCTGCTGATCGTCGGCTTGACGGTGGTGGTTGTGATGCTCTCCATTGCGTGGCGACGCAATCACTTCCTCAATGCCACGCTGTCGGTCATTGGGCTTAACGCCGCGTTGGTTTCGCTCTGGTTTGTTGGCCAGGCGGGCGCCATGGACGTCACCCCGCTGATGCGGGTTGACGGTTTCGCCATGCTCTATACCGGGCTGGTGCTGCTGGCGAGTCTTGCCACCTGTACCTTTGCTTACCCGTGGCTGGAAGGTTACGACGACAACCGGGAAGAGTTCTACCTGCTGGTGTTGATTGCTGCACTCGGCGGTATTCTGCTGGCAAATGCTAACCATCTGGCGGCGCTGTTCCTCGGTATCGAACTGATTTCTCTGCCGCTGTTTGGTCTGGTTGGCTACGCGTTCCGTCAGAAACGTTCTCTGGAAGCCAGTATCAAATACACCATTCTGTCTGCCGCAGCGTCTTCCTTCCTGCTGTTCGGTATGGCGCTGGTGTACGCGCAGTCTGGCAACCTGTCGTTTGTTGCGCTCGGTAAGAGCCTTGGCGACGGCATGCTGCACGAACCGCTGCTGCTGGCGGGCTTCGGTCTGATGATTGTTGGCCTCGGCTTTAAACTCTCGCTGGTTCCGTTCCACCTGTGGACGCCAGACGTATACCAGGGCGCTCCGGCTCCGGTTTCCACCTTCCTGGCGACGGCGAGCAAAATCGCTATCTTCGGCGTAGTGATGCGTCTGTTCCTGTATGCGCCGGTTGGCGACAGCGAAGCGGTACGTACCGTGCTGGGCGTGATCGCCTTTGCTTCCATCATCTTCGGTAACCTGATGGCGCTGAGCCAGACCAACATCAAGCGTCTGCTCGGTTACTCCTCCATCTCTCACCTCGGCTATCTGCTGGTGGCGTTGATTGCCCTGCAGAGCGGCGAGATGTCGATGGAAGCGGTTGGCGTTTACCTGGCCGGTTACCTGTTCAGCAGCCTCGGCGCGTTCGGTGTGGTCAGCCTGATGTCCAGCCCGTACCGTGGCCCGGATGCAGATTCTCTGTTCTCCTACCGTGGTCTGTTCTGGCATCGCCCGATCCTCGCGGCAGTGATGACGGTAATGATGCTGTCTCTGGCGGGTATCCCGATGACGCTGGGCTTTATCGGTAAGTTCTACGTGTTGGCGGTCGGTGTGCAGGCTAACCTGTGGTGGCTGGTTGCTGCCGTGGTGGTCGGTTCCGCGATTGGTTTGTACTACTACCTGCGTGTTGCCGTGAGCTTGTACCTGAGCGCGCCGCAACAACTGAACCGCGATGCGCCGTCTAACTGGCAGTACAGCGCGGGTGGGATCGTGGTGCTGATTTCTGCTCTGTTGGTGCTGGTGCTGGGTATCTGGCCGCAACCGCTGATCAGCATTGTGCAGTTAGCGGCACCGCTGATGTAATACATCATGCTGTAAACAAAAAAGAGTCTGGGCAATGTCCAGACTCTTTTTTTTTATCTATATTGTGATGCCATAGGCCTGAAGTTTCTGTATAAATTTAATCGCACCATTAAAGTTTAAGTGGTCGCCATCCTGAAAGTCGTGACGAGTAAAGTCCGGGTCACCACTCATATCGATAAGTACAATGTTTTCCTTATTTAATGTGATTTGTTGGTAAAATGAAAAAGCCTCATTGACCATTTCTTTATTAATGTTTTCTATATATTTCTGTGGCTGAGGGGGAAATACTATATACATAGCGTATTTATTCTTCTCAGCATTGTGGACCATTTTCTCAATATTACGAGAATTCGAACTCAATGATTCCTTATGACGAAAAAGTTTGGAATGATTGCTGCCGCGCTGTATGCTGAGTTTATCCATTTCTTCTTCGCACATTGAACTTTCATTTCTTTGCTCATCAATTAACATATGAAAGTCAAAGTTGAGATATTTATGGTTAACAATGTCTGTTATTGCGGCTATCAACTTTGCTTCAGATATAAATAAACTTAACAGGTTTTTTTCAATGCTACTGCTAATTGACGCCGGTTGGTATATCTCATCATGATTGCTGGTGAAAATTTCTTCATCATATTGAATGTATGGGATATTATTTTTTTTGGCGAAAAATTTAAGCTCCTTAAATACACCACTGTTAAAGGTGCCTTTACTTCTGGCCAATTCATGGTGTAAATCAAAAAAACTCGTGATATGAATATGGTTTTTTAACTTGCCACTCTGAGACAGATGTTCAGTGATAGCCAGGGCAAAGGCAGTATCACCACTTTTAACGGACATATTGGCTGTACAGGTAGTCAATTGTGTTGGTACACCCCACCAGGCATATGACGACCCGGTAACGACATTATCAATAATCTGTGTATTGTATTTTTTGTATTCATGTTCCAGATACATGGCATATTTTTTGTTAGTCCCACAGGTCACACGTAGAGGACTATAGTAGATGTAAGAGAAGACATTCGCGCAGTCGAATTTTCTTCTTAAAATATGGCTCCCTTCATCATCATAGATGAGAATTTTAGTTGCATTATCGGGTGACGGATGATTGATGGTCTGGATACAGTGTTCAACGTCTGCGGTGATGTCCAGATGTACAAGTTGTGACTGAAAACAATCCGCGATAATAGTACTAAAACTGAGATAATGACTATCGGTGCCATAAAAGAAAATCTTATATTGCGCGGAGCGCAGGAGCGTCATCCAGTATCCTGAAATTATAGGAAGAATAATGTCTACGTCTTTTTCAGTGATATCTCTTGTCGTGAGTGGTATGAGGTTATTGATTAAGGTGACAGATTGTTCATTCTCCTCTATATGTTGCTGGCCTGCGATTAAGGTATTCTTGATATTGTCGATGTCTAAATTAAGTTTGTATTTGGCCAGGGATTTTGCATGTTTTTGGAGATCTTTTATGAAACGGTGTTTATCCACGTCACTGCCTGCTTAGAAATGTGAAAATCATGTAGGATAATTGTTGAGGCTATTTTTTTGACTCAACGGCTGATATCTAAAAGCGGCAATTTTTAATGATAATTAAAGGGAGGGTATGGTAAGGAGATTATTTTTGTGGGGGAACGACTCCCTTACTCGTTGGAGAACCGCAGAGTAAGGGGGCTGGTTGGGCGTCAGGCCGAAAGCTGACGGCTCACCAGTGGACCGCTAATGTCTTTCGCTGCGCGCTCCATGACTTCCTGAATCACAGAAGAGAGCTCATTGACCTCAAATTTTGCCACATAACCATCAGCTTTAACCCGGCGAACGTGATCTTCATTGGCGCTACCGGAAAGCGAGGAGTGGATAACGACCGGGATTTTCTTCAGGCGTTCATCGGTCTTGATTTTACGGGTAAGCGTAAAACCGTCCATCTCCGGCATTTCCAGGTCGGTGAGCACCAGGGCTATCTTCTCAGTGATTGGCTTGCCTTCCGCCTGCGCTTCTGCGGAAAGCTGCTGGATTTTTTCCCACGCATCCTTACCTGTCACATGCATCTGATGCGGGATTTCCATGGCGTTAAGCCCTTTCTCCAGCATCGCGCGCGCGACTTTCGAATCTTCTGCCACAATCGCCACCGCACCCGGCGTGATGTTGAATTTACTGGTTTTCAGGTCTGTCGCGCGTAAATCGTGATTGGACGGTACGATGTCGTAAAGAATTTGTTCAACATCAAGTACCAGCGCCAGGTTGTTGGTCTCTTTGTCGTCATCCAGGCAGGCGATACTGGTGATGTAGCGACCGTTGACGGCTTTCTCGGCGGTATGTACCTGTTGCCAGTCCAGACGCATAATGTTTTCCACTGACTCCACCGCAAACGCCTGTACGCTGCGGGCGTATTCCGTAATGAGCAGGATGTTGAGCCCGGTCTCTGGTTTACAGCCCGCCACCGCCGGCAGGTCAATCACCGGGATCACTTGATCGCGAATATTCACCATACCTAACAGCGGAGCTTTCATTCCCGCCGGACGCGTAAACGTCGGCATCGGCACGATTTCACGCAGTTTGAATACGTTGATGCCAAACAGCTCTGATTTCTGCTCCTCGATGGATTTGCCGAGGCGAAACAGCAGCAGTTCAAAACGGTTAGACAGGGTTAGATTGGTCCTGTCATCAATATCTTTCTGGAAATTGTTCATCCTGTCCTCAGTGTGAAAGCCAGCCTTTTCTCTGTTATCGGCACTGAAGCGAAAAAATAGAGCGTTAAACGGTGAAAATGGCGAAATCGTGAGCCAGTTCTGTTGCCGGGAATAGCGCTCTGCACTCTTCGAGTAATCGCTGACAGCCTTTTTCATCGTAGCGTGAGCTAACGTGGGTCATGATCAAGCGTCCGACACCCGCTTTAAGCGCCAGTTGCGCGGCTTGTCGGGTTGAACTGTGTCCACGGCTATTGGCCTTCTCCTCCATTGACGCGTCCAGTGTAGTTTCATGCACCATCACATCCACGCCATTTGCCAGTTCGAAGGCACTTGCGCAAGGGCCTGTGTCGCCGAAAATCGCCACGGATTTTCCCCTGGTGGCCGGGGCAAGAAAGTCGGCACCGTTAATTACGCGACCATCTTCCAGGACGATGGTTTTCCCGGCTTTCAGCTCCTGGAACCACGGACCGGATTTAACACCACCCGCCTTCAGCGCACTGGCGTTTAGCGCACCTGGTTTGTCGTGTTCTTCAATGCGAAAACCATAGCATTCCAGCGGATGTTCCAGTGGATATGCCGTTACCTTACGCAGGCCGTCATCGACGATTTCACCCGCGGTGATTTCCACAATATCCAGAGGATAGTCAGTCCATGAACCGCTCAGACGCAAAGCGGTTTCGGTAAATTCCCGTAATCCTTTTGGGCCGTAAAGCGTCAGTGGCTTGACGTTCCCGGCCATCGAACGACTACACAGCAATCCAGGTAAACCAAACAGGTGGTCGCCATGCAGGTGGCTGATAAAGATACGGTCGAGTTTTCCCGGATTGAACGGTGTGGCGAGCATTTGATGCTGTGTTCCTTCGCCACAATCGAAAAGCCACAGCCCCGGCTGAGTCGGGTGTTGCAGATTCAGTAAAATTGCCGTTACATTGCGTGAGCGGGTAGGAACTCCCGCTGACGTGCCTAAAAATAGTAATTCCATCTTTGCGTTACACTTTTCGCCATCGCTAAGGCAGGGTGTTCAGGTTATCACAACAAAGGGGCAGACAATGATTCACTGGCAAGATCTCCACCATGCAAAGCTGAGTACACAAGAACTGTATGCCATTCTTCAGCTTCGCTGCGCGGTATTTGTTGTTGAACAACAGTGTCCATATCAGGATGTAGATGGCGACGATCTGGTTGGCGAAAATCGGCACATTCTGGGCTGGCACAATGATGAGCTGGTGGCGTATGCGAGGATTCTGAAAAGCGATGACGATCTGGAGCCGGTGGTCATTGGCCGGGTGATAGTCAGCGAAGCGCTACGCGGCGCAAAACTGGGGCAACAATTGATGACCCAGACGCTGGCATCCTGTGCGCAACACTGGCCGCACAAGGCGCTGTATCTGGGCGCGCAGGCGCATCTGCAACCGTTTTATGCGCGCTTTGGTTTTATGCCGGTGACGGATATTTATGACGAAGACGGGATTCCACACATCGGAATGGCGCGAGAAGCACATCAGGCTTAAACAGGCGCAAACGGTCCAGGTTGTCTATAGTTAGCGGATACGTCAATAGAAAGGGAGAATACAATGTCTTTTCAATCTTATGAATCACGTATCGATGATGATCTGGAACTCTTGAGCGAAACGCTGGAAGAGGTGTTGCGTTCTTCCGGCGATCCGGCCGATCAAAAATATCTTGAGTTAAAAGCGCGGGCGGAGCGGGCGTTAGAAGAGGTGAGAAATCGCGTCAGCCATGCTTCTGACAATTATTATTTCCGCGCGAAAAAGGCCGTTTGCCGGGCGGATGACTATGTGCATGAAAAACCCTGGCGCGGAATTGGCGTTGGCGCCACGGTCGGTTTAGTGATGGGATTATTGTTAGCGCGGCGATAAATTCCGCTCCGTCATCGCATTTGTTCGTACTCCCTAACTCGGGGTACTGCTTTTTCTGTTCAGTACCCCGTATAATGAGAGGTTTTTAACAGGGAGAGGTCCGCGTGCAATCAATCACTACTGCGCTGGAAGGTCTGATGCGTCATTTGTCGCAAGAGATACCGGCAGCACCTGGAATTCGTATTTACGACATACCTTTCCCTCTGAACGATGCGTTTGACGCTTTAGGATGGCTGGCCAGTCAACCCGTCTGGCCCCAGTTTTACTGGCAGCAGCGTAACGGCGACGAAGAAGCCGCTGTGCTGGGGGCTGTCGCCACGTTTTCCTCGCTGGCATCTGCTCAGCAGTTTTTACGTCAGCACGACAATCAACCTGACCTGCGTATCTGGGGCCTCAATGCGTTCGAGCCTCGGCACGGCAATTTGTTGTTACCGCGACTGGAATGGCGACGCTGCGCCGGAGTGGCGAGCTTACGGTTACACCTTTACAGTGATGTTTCGCTGCGTGAAGACGCCGCACGCGCGGTTGAATTTATTTCCACGCTGGCCAATGTTAAACCATTGCCCGCGCTGCGTTTGAGTTTGACGGGAGAACAGCACTGGCCTGATAAAGCCGGTTGGATAGATCTGATAAAGCTTGCCACGCACACCATCAATGGCGAAGAACTCGACAAAGTTGTGCTGGCGCGAGCAACAGATTTACAGTTTTCACAGTCGGTGAATGCCGCTGCGGTGATGGCTTCCAGCCGTCGCCTGAACCTTAACTGCTACCATTTCTTTATGGCATTCTCTGCCGACTCCGCTTTTCTTGGCTCTTCCCCTGAACGTTTGTATCGGCGGCGCGACACGGCGCTGCGCACCGAAGCGCTGGCCGGAACCGTTGCCAATCACGCCGAGGATCATCGCGCCTGGCAGTTAGGCGAGTGGTTGATGAAAGATGATAAAAACCAGCGCGAGAATATGCTGGTGGTCGAGGATATTTGCCAGCGGCTGCAAGGCTGTACGCAAACCCTTGATGTGCTCCCCCCGCAGGTGCTCAGACTGCGTAAGGTGCAGCATCTACGCCGTTGTATCTGGACGGAACTGAATCAGGCCGACGATACGCTCTGCCTGATGCAACTCCAGCCTACGGCGGCAGTTGCAGGCATTCCGCGTGAGCTGGCGCGCGAATTCATCCGGCAAAATGAACCCTTTGAGCGCGAGTGGTATGCCGGTTCTGCAGGTTATCTTTCTCTGCGCCAAAGTGAATTCTGCGTGTCATTACGTTCGGCAAAAATTAACGCCAACGTGGTCCGCCTGTATGCCGGCGCGGGGATCGTGCGTGGTTCAGATCCTGAGCAAGAATGGCAAGAAATAGACAATAAAGCGGCAGGGTTACGCACCTTATTACAGATGGAAGGATAGTGATTTCGTGTATATTTCCGATTCATATCAAAAATCCATTTATTCGATTCTCTATACTGTGTCGCAATATTGATACCGGACAATCTCATGTCAGTAAGCGCATTTAACCGACGCTGGGCGGCGGTCATACTGGAAGCACTCACTCGCCACGGCGTCAGGCATATCTGCATTGCCCCTGGCTCTCGTTCTACACCGTTGACGCTGGCAGCAGCGGAAAATCCTGCTTTTATCCACCATACCCATTTTGATGAGCGTGGTCTTGGGCATCTGGCTTTAGGTCTGGCAAAAGTGAGTCGCCAGCCAGTCGCCGTGATTGTCACGTCCGGTACGGCAGTGGCGAACCTGTATCCCGCATTGATTGAAGCGGGCCTGACCGGTGAAAAACTGATTTTACTCACGGCTGACCGACCGCCGGAACTTATCGACTGTGGCGCTAATCAGGCGATTCGTCAGGCCGGCATGTTTGCTTCTCATCCGTCGCAAACGCTCTCTTTACCGCGCCCGACGCAGGATATTCCGGCGAGCTGGCTGGTGTCCACCATTGATAATGCCCTGGCCGCGCTGCATAGCGGGGCGGTTCATATTAATTGCCCCTTTGCGGAACCGCTGTATGGCGACATGGACGAAACGGGTATTGCCTGGCAGCAACGCCTCGGCGACTGGTGGCAGGACGACAAGCCCTGGCTACGTGAAGCGCGTCGGCTGGAAAGCGACAAACAACGTGACTGGTTTTTCTGGCGACAAAAGCGCGGCGTCGTCATCGCGGGTCGTATGAGCGCGGAAGAGGGCAAGAAAGTTGCGCAATGGGCGCAGATGCTCGGTTGGCCGCTGATTGGCGATGTCTTGTCGCAAACCGGACAACCCCTGCCGTGTGCTGACCTGTGGTTGGGGAATGCGAAGGCGGTGACTGAGTTACAGCAGGCGCAGATAGTGGTGCAGCTTGGCAGTAGCCTGACCGGAAAACGACTCCTGCAATGGCAGGCCAGCTGCGATCCGCAGGAATACTGGATTGTCGATAATATCGAAGGTCGCCTTGATCCGGCGCATCATCGTGGGCGCAGGCTGGTGGCGAAGGTGGGTGACTGGCTGGATCTACACCCGGCGGAAAAACGCCAACCCTGGTGCGTGGAAATCCCGCGCCTGGCGCAACTGGCATGGCAGGCGGTGGAAGCCCGTCGCGACGTGTTTGGTGAAGCGCAATTAGCCCATCGTATTCACGAGTATCTGCCCGAACAAGGGCAACTGTTCGTGGGTAACAGTCTGGTCGTGCGCCTGATTGATGCGCTGTCGCAGCTTCCGGCTGGTTTTCCAGTTTATAGC
This sequence comes from Citrobacter sp. C5_2, assembly GCF_014596845.2. Classification (NCBI taxonomy): domain Bacteria; kingdom Pseudomonadati; phylum Pseudomonadota; class Gammaproteobacteria; order Enterobacterales; family Enterobacteriaceae; genus Citrobacter; species Citrobacter sp. C5_2. The sequence goes on from NZ_CP115032.1 coordinate 1,642,924, forward strand.
AACCGCGGCGCGAGCGGCATTGACGGTCTGCTGTCAACGGCGGCGGGCGTACAGCGCGCTAGCGCAAAATCTACGTTGGCTATCGTCGGTGATTTATCTGCACTGTATGACCTTAATGCGCTGGCGTTATTGCGTCAAGTTTCCGCGCCGTTTGTCCTGATAGTGGTCAATAATAACGGTGGGCAGATATTTTCCCTGCTGCCGACGCCGGCAAGTGAACGTGAACGGTTCTATCTGATGCCGCAGAACGTGCACTTTGAGCATGCCGCGGCCATGTTTAACCTCAAATATCAGCGCCCAGAAAACTGGGAGCAACTGGAGAGCGCGTTGACAAATGCCTGGCGTACTCCTGCGGCAACGGTTATTGAGCTGGTGGTGAACGAAACTGACGGGGCGCAAACCCTGCAGCAACTGCTGGCGCAGGTAAGCCATCTATGATCCTGCACGCCCAGGCGAGCGTTAGCCAGAGTGGATCACCCTGGCTGGTTTTCCTGCACGGGTTCTCCGGCGACTGTCGGGAATGGCAGACGGTCGGCGAAGCGTTTCAGGATTATTCGCGGCTGTATATCGACCTGCCGGGACACGGCGGTTCCGCCGACATCAAGGTGAGCGGGTTCAATGATGTTTGTATGCTATTGCGTAGCACCTTGCTTAGTTACAACATACTTAGCTACTGGCTGGTGGGATACTCTCTTGGCGGCAGAGTCGCGATGATGGCGGCCTGTCAGGAGATGCCCGGGCTTTGCGGTCTGGTCGTTGAGGGTGGACATCCTGGTTTGCAAAGCGAGGAGGCGCGCGTTCAACGTCGCCTTTCAGATGGCCGCTGGGCCGCGCGTTTTCGCGCTGAACCGCTGCGTGAGGTATTTAATGACTGGTATCAACAGCCGGTATTTTCCTCGCTGAATGCGGCGCAAAGAGAGGCGCTGGTCGATCTGCGTAGCCAGAATAACGGGCATACGCTGGCGGCGATGCTGGAGGCCACCTCGCTTGCCGTACAACCTGATTTACGTGCGCGACTCACTGCGCGCACATTTCCGTTTTATTATTTATGTGGTGAACGTGACGATAAATTCCGCGCGCTGGCGACGGAAATGTCAGTACCAAACCATGTGATTCGTAATGCCGGACACAACGCGCATCGGGACAACCCCGCTGGCGTGGTGGACTGTCTGGCTCAGATTCTGCGTCGCTGACTATAGGACATTTTATGATCTATCCTGATGAAACAATGCTTTACGCACCGGTAGAATGGCACGATTGCTCTGCAGGCTATACCGACATTCTCTACGAGAAATCCACCGACGGTATCGCCAAAATCACCATTAATCGTCCGCAGGTACGCAATGCTTTCCGTCCTGTTACCGTAAAAGAGATGATCCAGGCGCTGGCGGATGCCCGCTATGACGATAACATCGGCGTGATCATTTTGACCGGTGCGGGTGACAAAGCGTTCTGCTCAGGTGGCGATCAGAAAGTGCGTGGCGACTACGGCGGATATCAGGATGATTCCGGTGTGCATCACCTGAACGTGCTGGACTTCCAGCGTCAGATTCGTACCTGCCCGAAACCGGTCGTGGCGATGGTAGCAGGGTACTCCATTGGCGGCGGCCATGTGCTGCATATGATGTGTGACCTGACCATTGCGGCAGAAAACGCCATCTTTGGTCAGACCGGCCCGAAAGTGGGTTCCTTCGACGGCGGTTGGGGTGCCTCTTATATGGCCCGTATCGTTGGTCAGAAAAAAGCGCGTGAGATCTGGTTCCTGTGCCGTCAGTACGATGCGCAACAGGCGCTGGATATGGGCCTGGTCAACACCGTGGTTCCGCTGGCAGATCTGGAGAAAGAGACCGTACGCTGGTGCCGTGAGATGCTGCAAAACAGCCCGATGGCGCTGCGTTGCCTGAAAGCGGCGCTGAACGCCGACTGCGATGGGCAGGCAGGCCTGCAAGAGCTGGCCGGTAACGCCACCATGCTGTTCTACATGACGGAAGAAGGTCAGGAAGGCCGTAACGCCTTTAACCAGAAACGTCAGCCTGACTTCAGCAAATTCAAACGGAATCCGTAATGCGTAGCGCGCAGGTATACCGCTGGCAGATCCCCATGGACGCGGGGGTGATTCTGCGCGACAGGCGGTTAAAAACGCGTGATGGGTTGTATGTTTGTCTGCGTGACGGCGAGCGTGAAGGGTGGGGAGAGATCTCCCCGCTGCCAGGCTTTAGTCAGGAAAGCTGGGAAGAGGCGCAAACCGAGCTGCTGGCCTGGGTGAAAGGCTGGCTGCAAGGGGATGCTTCTTTACCACAACTGCCTTCTGTCGCTTTTGGCGCAAGCTGTGCGCTGGCCGAACTGGCAGACGCTCTGCCGGAGGCTGCAGACTATCGTGCTGCGCCTCTGTGTACGGGCGATCCTGACGATCTGGTGCTGCAACTGGCGGATATGCCGGGCGAAAAAGTCGCCAAGATCAAGGTTGGGCTGTATGAAGCGGTTCGCGACGGGATGGTAGCCAATCTGCTGCTGGAGGCGATTCCGGAGCTGCATCTGCGACTTGACGCCAACCGTGCCTGGACGCCGTTGAAAGCCCAACAGTTCGCGAAATACGTCAATCCTGAGTATCGTGGGCGCATCGCCTTCCTTGAAGAACCATGTAAAACGCGCGATGACTCACGCGCATTCGCACGTGAAACCGGCATCGCTATCGCCTGGGACGAAAGTCTGCGCGAAGCGGATTTCACCTTTGAAGCCGAAGAGGGCGTCAAGGCTGTGGTTATCAAACCGACGCTGACCGGTAGTCTCGACAAAGTGCGTGAACAGGTTGCGGCGGCGCATGCGCTTGGTCTCACCGCCGTTATTAGTTCGTCTATTGAGTCGAGTCTTGGCTTAACCCAACTGGCGAGAATTGCCGCCTGGCTGACGCCGCAGACCATTCCGGGTCTGGACACGCTGAGTCTGATGCAGTGCCAGCAGGTACGCGCCTGGCCGGGTAGCGCGTTGCCGTGTATTGCCGTTGATGCGCTGGAACGCCTGCTATGACCTCATGGGAAACGCCTGCTAGCGCGAGCTTAGCGGGCACTGACTGGCCCTGGCGCGACTGGCGACAGGTTCGTGCGCAGGCGCCAGCCCTGCGCCTCAACGATGAAGTATTAAGCTGGAGTGAGCTTTGCACGCGCGTCGATCATCTGGCCTGCGGGTTTGCCGCTCAGGGCGTGGAAGAGGGCGATGGCGTCCTGCTCCGCGCATGGAATCATCCGCGAGCCTTACTGGCCTGGCTCGCGCTGCTGCAATGTGGGGCGCGGGTTTTACCTGTGAACCCGCAGTTGCCACAGTCGTTGCTTGACGCGCTGGTTCCGGACTTAACGCTACGTTTTGCGTTGGATCTGGAGGCGGCTACCGCGTTCCCGGGGCTGAATCCGTTGCAGATGCAGGCGCTACCTGGCGCACATGCCGCCGCGTGGTTGCCTCAGCGCTTGAGCACAATGACGTTAACCTCAGGTTCCACCGGATTGCCAAAAGCGGCGGTTCACACCTGTCAGGCGCATCTGGCAAGCGCGCAGGGGGTGCTGTCATTAATGCCGTTTGGCGCTGAAGATGACTGGCTGCTTTCACTGCCGCTGTTTCATGTCTCCGGCCAGGGTATTTTATGGCGCTGGTTGTTTGCCGGAGCGCGAATGACCGTGCGCGACAAGCAGCCGCTGGAACAAATGCTGATCGGCTGCACCCATGCCTCGCTGGTCCCTACTCAGTTGTGGCGCTTGTTGGTCAATAAAACGCCGGTTACGCTCAAAGCGGTGCTGCTGGGCGGCGCGGCTATTCCTGTTGAGTTGACGGAGCAGGCGCGCGATCAGGGGATTCGCTGCTGGTGCGGTTATGGACTGACGGAATTCGCTTCCACCGTCTGTGCGAAAGAGGCGGATGGTCTGGCAGATGTCGGTTCAGCCTTAGCGGGCAGAGAAGTCAGAATCGTGGATGACGAAGTCTGGTTGCGTGCGGCCAGCATGGCGCAAGGCTACTGGCGCAACGGGCAGCTTACCCCTCTGGTTAACGCGGAAGGCTGGTTTGCCACCCGCGATCGTGGGGTGTTAAAGGACGGCAAATTAACCATTATCGGCCGCATGGACAATCTGTTTTTTAGCGGCGGGGAAGGCATACAGCCAGAAGAAGTGGAACGCGTGATTGCAGCGCATCCGCAGGTTCTGCAGGCCTTTATTGTCCCGTTAGAAGATAAAGAGTTTGGTCATCGTCCGGTGGCGGTCGTCGAGTATGACACCGATGCTGGCGATGCCAATCTTGCAGAGTGGGTTCAGGATAAGCTGGCCCGTTTTCAGCAACCGGTTTGTTGGCTGACGTTGCCGCCCGAGCTCAAAGCCGGAGGGATTAAAATCTCTCGTCGCGCGTTGGCGGATTGGGTAAGTGCTTCATCATTAACATTAAGAAAACATTAATTACATTTCTCATTTTTGCCATTCCGTCGCTATTGTCGTTTTGTTTATCAGCTAAAGTGTAACCTGATGTGAAATTCATTAACAAAAGGTGCGCTATGGAATGGCATGTGAAGAAGTCTTGCTGCCATAAGAAAACAGGGAGGCTCTATATCGTACTTTGCGATAGCGGTGGATCACTTAAGATGCTTGCTGAGGCGCAATCTTCCGAACGGGTTAAGCCCGGCGATCTCCTTTCACCGCTGAAAGACGCCCAGTATTGTGTTAATCGTGATGCATCTCGCGTGATTAAAATAATCGATGCCAGACAGTACATATGTGACGAATGGGAGCGCCTGGTACGACTGTCGGCAGATAAATGAGCTCAGCGCCGATGCTGGTCAGCAGGCAGAAAAATCGCCATTAAACCCGCCATGATGCACAGTACCCCAACCAGCGCCTTCACTGAAAATGTGCCCTGCCAGCCGGGCAGAATCATGGATGCGATCCAAACCAGAACATAGCTCAGGCTGAGCAGGGCATAAGCCTTGCTCAGGGCGAGCTGATGCAGGGCCTTATGCCAGCAAATTACCGACAGTAAATATCCCGCCAGCCCACTAAAAAGAGCAAATGCGCCAGCGTTGAGGGCGAATACGGCGGATAGAAATTTCAACGGTTGCAGCATCGGCGGCAGGTTATCCATCGCAAAGCCGAGACTCAGTTGGGCGGCCGAGGTGATAATAACGCTACATAATCCCCAAAAAATGCCCATTACACCGCGCTCCCAAGAATGAATATGCCGGTGATTATCAGCCCCACACCCAGCCAGTGGCGCGTTGCGACCGGTTCGCGCCAGATTTTCCAGGCGGCCAGCGTCACCCAGACAAAATTCAGGCTCAGCATGGGATAGGCGATGCCAACAGGGATATTCTGCAACACCGCCAGCCACAGCAGCATAGCCAGGCCGAGGCTTGCCAGGGCCAGCCCAATCCATTGCGTAATATGGCGTTTTCGCCTGCCTGATGGTACCGGACGGGTTGCCTGCTTCTGGCATAACTGTCCGCATACGCTGAGCAGGCTGGCGAAAACTAAGACTATCCAGATCATTTCGGTCGATACTGAATCAGGACCAGGCGCCCCTGATTATCGATATAATCAGCGGGAGGAATGGCTAGTTGATTAATATCTTCATTCTTATCAATCGAGAGCACGAGGGTAATATTTCCTTGCTGACGGTGTTGGGCTAACCAGTCGACAAAGTCCGTCCGACTGACAAAGCGCCCCTGGGCATCCGGATAGTTGAGGCCGTATTTCAACTCGCCTGTTTGTCCGTATAGCATGATGTCGTCACGCTTCAGGCTCCAGGCCAGCCCCGCGGCGACGCCAACGCTGTCGGTGAGAATATAGCGGCTGGATTCCAGCGACTCTTTGGTCATCTCGACAAAAAACTGCGGTTGTTTAGATTCCATGACCCGATCGGGAATGGAGAAGCCAAACAACAGTGCCAGTCCTAATGGGCAAAACGCGGCAAATTGCCAGTTCTTCTCGCGGTTATTTAACGTATACCAGCCAAAGAGCGTCCAGGTGAGAAAAATACCCCATGCACAAAAAACCTTATAGGTTTCGATATGCGACCAGACAGGCGTTTTCAACGGTCCCAGCGTGGAAACAATAAACGTGGCGATAATGCCCGCCACACCAAACAGAACGTTGATCCAGCCATTCACACGCAGCGCGGCTGAACCTTTTTGCGCGGCCTGCAGGCCGAACCGCGCCGTTAATATCGCCAACGGCGCGAAGCAGGAAAGAATATAGGTCGGCAGTTTTCCTTTTGCGATGCTGAAAAACAGGATCGGCATGATAATCCAGCTTAGCAGGTATAGCGCGCTGCACGAAACATCGCGTTCCCGCCAGCCCGTGCGCAGCGCGCCGGGAAGCAGCCCGAGCCACGGTAACGCGCCAGCCAAAAGCACGGGAATGTAGTACCAGACAGGGGCTTTATGTTGGGCATCATCCTGGGCGAAGCGTTGAATGTGTTCGACCCAAAAGAAATAATGCCAGAAGTCCGGCTCACGCTGAGCAATCGCAACTCCCCACGGCAGCACAATCACGACGCAGCCGACGACTGCCAACAGGCCGTAGATGATCAGGTCTTTCCAGCGTTTTTGCACGAAAACCCACGGCAGTACGCTGAGCACAGGAACGGCAAGCGCCAGGAAACCCTTGGTCATCACGCCCATGCCGCAGGTTAGCCCTAACAGCAGAAAGGCGATGATTTTGCGTGTTCTGGTCGTGGCCTGCATCCCCACCCAAAAGCAGCACATGCCCGCCATCAGCCAGAGTGCGATCATAGGATCGAGTACCGCGTAGGTGCCGATGCCATAGACCGAAAAAAAGGTTAAAAAGATGACTGAAGAGAGTACTGCGGTACGCTTATCCTGCCATATTCGCATAGCAAGCCAGGCTACCAGTAGCGCAGTCAGCAAGGTGGCAAAAATCGCCCCCGCTCTGACGCCAAAATTATTGGCGCCAAACAGCCATTGCCCGATGCTGTTCAACCAGTATCCGGCAATCGGTTTTTCAAAATAACGCAGTCCTAAAAAGTGCGGAACGATCCAGTCGCCAGAGGTCAGCATCTCCCGACTGATTTCGGCATAGCGCGTTTCATCAGGCTGCCACAGCAGACGACTATTAATGGGGAGAATAAAATACAGCGCAATAAAAGCGACAAATGCCAGGGCGTTACGTACCGATTTCATTGTGTCATATCCACGGGTTGCTGACAGCCGATCCATCCCTCTCTGCCGGGAATTTTCCCACGCACGATCCGCCCTGTTGGCAGCGTACTGATATCGTCCGGTAGCAGATCCCCGAGCGGGCAAAACGTAATTCCCATGTCGGCAGCGCGAGTGAGCAGCTCGTCAAAATTCTGCTGAAAGGCAATACCTTCCACTTCTGCATGAATGGTGTATACCGGCGTCTCTCTGCTCATCCGGATGTGGGAGAGAATATAAGCGTTAAAGTTCACCGCCTGAACCTCCTGACCCACCACTTCATCCCATGTGGGTAATGTGACAGGAATTTGCGGCGTACCTGCTTTCCCGGACGCCAGCACAGGACGGAATAACGACGTTCCCCGACAGTCGCTGTTATAACGCAGATGGAATGTTTCTTTGGCATGGACGACGCGGTCGTCGGCACGCCATCCGGCAACGGCGGAGCAGGTAACGGGCTGATTGATGATAGCTTCAAGGGCGGTAATGCCACGTGAAATATCGTCAATCAGCTCTTTGTCATTCCAGTTTCCGCTTCGCGCCTGCCAGGCATGGTGATCCCAAGCATGCAAACCGGTTTCATGAAGCAGGGCGGTTTGCGCAATCATTGCCGCATTGGCCTTGCCGATCTCTTTTCCCGGCCATGCTGTACCCGCCAGCAAAATATCCCACCCGTAGAGCGATGCTGCGTTTGAGCGCAGCATCTTCCACAGAAATTGTGGCTTCACAAGACGCCAGAGATGGCGTCCCATGTTGTCAGGTCCCACGCTAAAGAAAAAACTTGCCCGAACGTTATGTCGGTTCAATGTCTCCAGCAGGCGGGGCACGCCTTCGCGCGTCCCCCTGAACGTGTCGACATCAATGCGCAAGCCAACTTTGGTCATGATATGTGTTCCGTGATATCCACACTGCGTAAGAAGAAGTCCAGCGTCTCTTCTACCGTTTCCTGCATCTCAATGGTGGGTTCCCAGTTCAGGCAACGTTTTGCGTTGCGAATATTGGGCTTACGATGCTCAACGTCCTGATAACCTTTACCATAGTAGGTGCTGCTTTCGACGTCGCGGAAACCGGCAAACGGCGGAAAATGCTGACGTAATGGATGTTTTTCAAAGCAGGAAAGCAGCATTTCTGCCAGTTCCTGAATACTCGCTTCGTTCTCCGGGTTACCAATGTTGATAATCTCGCCGTCACAACGTCCGCCTTCATTTTCAATAATGCGGTACAGGGCTTCGATACCATCGCGAATGTCGGTAAAGCAGCGTTTTTGCTTGCCGCCTTCAATCAGCTTAATCGGTGAGCCTTCCACCAGATTGAGAATCAATTGGGTAATGGCGCGTGAGCTGCCGATTCGCGCGGCATTCAGACTGTCCAGACGCGGTCCCATCCAGTTAAACGGACGGAACAGGGTGAAGCGCAATCCCTCTTTTTCGCCGTATGCCCAGATCACACGGTCCAGCAACTGTTTGGAAACGGAGTAGATCCAACGCGGTTTATTCACCGGACCGACGATCAGATTCGAGCTGTCCTCATCGAAGACTTTATCAGTACACATGCCGTAGACTTCGGACGTTGACGGGAAAATGATGCGCTTACGGTACTTCACGCAGTAGCGAATGATTTTCAGGTTCTCTTCAAAATCAAGCTCAAACACGCGCAGTGGGTTACGGGTATATTCGATTGGCGTGGCGATCGCGACCAGCGGCAATACGACGTCGCATTTTTTCACATGATATTCAATCCATTCGGAGTGAATACTGATGTCGCCTTCAACGAAATGGAAACGCGGATGTTGCAGGAAACGCCCAATGGCGTCGCTGCCAATATCGAGTCCATATACTTCGTAATTGTCTTCTTGCAGCAGGCGCTCGGTCAGATGGTTACCAATGAAGCCGTTAACGCCGAGGATCAGCACGCGAGTACGACGTTTGCTGCTGGTAACTGACTGGCTGTTCAGACGAGAACCGGGTACGAGGCCCAGAACCTGCGCCAGCTGTGAGCCCTGCATTGCAATACCATCGCCAGCTTGCCCGGTAATAATCTCCAGTGCGCCATCGACACAGGCGATCAGCAAAGGCGACACGGAGATGACGGTGCCCGGTTGGGCTGCAAGGCTATTTGTGCAAACACGCGACGACCAGACGGTGAACTTTTGCGTGCCGACATAGCTAAATGCGCCCGGCCACGGATCGCTGACGGCGCGGACCTGGTTATGCAGCTCCGCGGCGGGTTTGTTCCAGTCAAGGAAGCTATCTTCCGGCGTGCGGCGGCCAAAACAGGTAGCCTCTGCTTCCTGTTGAGGGCGCTCTGCGTAATCCCCCGTTTTAATCGCGGGCAGCGCCTGTTCCAGCAGGTGACGCGCAGCCTGGCACAATTTATGGTGCAGCGTTAACGCCACATCATCCGGAGAGATAGCGACAGACTGCTGGGCGATAATAGCGCCGGCATCCGCGCGTTTGACCATGCGATGAAGCGTGACGCCGGTTTCGGTTTCGCCATTGACCAATACCCAGTTCAGCGGCGCGCGGCCGCGATATTTCGGCAGCAGCGAACCGTGCAGATTAAATGCTCCCTTAGGCGCAAGACTGAGGATCTCCTCACTCAGTAAATGGCGATAGTAGAACGAGAAGATAACATCGGGTGCCAGTTGGCTAATGCGCTCGATCCACAAAGGATGATTAACCTCGTCCGGGGCGTAAACCGGAATACCGGCGCTGGCGGCGAGGCGGGAAACAGAGCCAAAAAACGCTTTCTCACCCGGGTTGTCGGTGTGGGTAAAAATTGCGGCGATTTCATAACCTGCATCCAACAAGGCCTGGACACCCTGACATCCCATATCGTGATAGGCAAATACGACGGCTTTCATGCGCGGTTTTCCTCGGTTGACTGCGTGGTTTGTGGGCGAATAACGTGTTGAACAAAATAGCGGGGGCGGGCGCGGACATCGTTATAGATGCGACCGATATATTCGCCGAGTAAACCCATGCCAATGAACTGTGCGCCGATAAAGGTAAACAGGACGGCAAACAGCATGAATACCCCTTCCGCGGCCCACTGCGGGCCGAGCGTCAGGCGCAACACAACAAGCAGAACGGACAACGTAAAGCCCGTGGCGGCAATCACGCTGCCGAGCAGGCTCAACATACGTAACGGCGTGGTGGTCAGACAGGTCACCAGGTCATACATCAGGTTGATCAGACGCATGAAGCTGTATTTAGAATCACCAAATTCACGCTCTGCATGGTGTACCGGGATCTCCGTGGCGCGACGGGCAAAAATGTTGGCCAGAATCGGAATAAAGGTGCTGCGCTCCTGACAATGCAGCATGGCATCGACAATATGGCGACGGTAGGCGCGTAGCATGCAGCCGTAGTCGCCCATTGCTTTACCGGTAGTACGCTGAATCAGGTGGTTGATCATGCGCGAGGCGGTTTTACGAAATACGCTGTCCTGTCGGTTCTGGCGTACCGTTCCGACCACATCGAAGCCTTCATCTGCGGTGGCGACCAGCCGGGGGATCTCCTCCGGCGGGTTTTGTAAATCGGCATCCAGCGTGATGATCAAGTCACCGGTGACATGGCTGAAACCGGCCATAATCGCCGAGTGCTGGCCGTAATTGCGGTTCAGCAGAATAGAAACAATATGGCTGTTCGGCGCCTGAGACGCGTCCATCATCAGTTGCGCGGAATGGTCGCTGCTGCCGTCATCGATCAGCAAGATTTCATACTCTTTGCCCAATTTTTCGCAGGCGGCGCTGGTACGTCTGATTAGCTCTGGCAGGCTTTCCTGTTCATTAAAAACGGGAATGACCACCGAGACTTTTTTGATCGGTGTTGCTTCAAACATGGTTATTGTCCTGCAATCTCGCGAAGTGCCGTAATAACTCGCTGGGTGTCAGTGGCGGTCATATCGGGGAACAACGGCAGCGAGCAGATGCGTGCGCTATTCCACTCTGTATTGGGCAGCGAAAGCGTGGTGAAGCGTTCGCGATAATATTTTTGCGTATGGGCCGCACGAAAATGCAGACCGGTGCCGATATTTCTGGCCTTCAGCGCTTCCATTAAGGCATCTCTGTTCAGGCCACAGCGCGCTTCGTCAACACGAATGATAAACAGATGCCAGGCGTGAACGTGAGACCACTGGGGCAGGCTCAACGGTTGAAATGGCGTATCGGCCAGCGCCTGTTGATACTCCCGGGCAATTTGTGCGCGGCGTGAGTTCAGTTGCTCCAGTTTCTTCAGCTGGATCAGCGCGATGGCGGCATTGATATCCGTGAGGTTGTATTTGTATCCTGGCGCCAACACTTCAGCCTGCGGCGCGCGGCCGTAGGTTTGTCGATCAAAAGCATCAACGCCCAGGCCGTGAAACTTCAGACTGCGAAGCCGCTGGGCAAGCTGGCCGTCGTCGGTAACAATCAGCCCACCTTCCGCACAGGTAATATTTTTGATGGCGTGAAACGAGAAAATAGCGGTGCCGTGCGCGCCGACATGACGATTCTTATATAACGTCCCTACGGCGTGCGCCGCATCTTCGATGATCGGAATGCCATAGCGCTCGCCAATGGCATAAATCGCGTCAAGATCGGCCGGGGCGCCTGCGTAATGTACCGGAACAATCGCTTTGGTTCTCGGCGTGATGGCCGCTTCAATCTGCTCTGGCGTGACCATGAGCGTATCACGATCAACGTCGACCATGACCGGCGTCGCACCCAGCAGGACAATCATATTGAGGGTAGAAACCCACGTCATTGATGGCGTGATGACCTCATCGCCCGCACCAATGCCCAGCGCCATTAGCGTGATGTGCATTCCAGCGGTGGCGGAGCAGACGGCGACGGCATGCTGATTTCCCGTGAGCTGGCAGAAGGCTTGTTCCAACTGCTGATTTTGCGGGCCGGTGGTTATCCATCCCGAGTCCAGAACCGCCTTCACTGCGGCAAGTTCTTCAGCTCCCATCGCCGGGCGAGAGAAAGGCAAAAAGTCAGACATCATTATTCCTTCAAGCCATTTAACGCCACCGACGTTTTATTTTTCGCGATAAACAGGGGCGTCGTTAATTATTTATCAGGCTTCAAAGGTTAATGACTGAAGGTTAATTTATCCTTAAGAGTTTAAGGTTCGAGATATAAAGAAAAATAACGGTGTTTTTAATTTATTGTTTTGAAATTAAATGAATTTTACAGAAATGGCGTGGCGTAAACGGCATTGCTGGTTGCTGTAGCCAGGTCAATGCAATGCCGCAATTCAGGAAGGTATTTTATGTCGCTATTAGAATGATAATTTACAGTAATCCTTTCAGGGTTAACGTTTTACGCGTGGCGACATTTAAGTCGTACGTGCCGAGATCTTCCGGTTTAACCCAGGCGAATGCCTGAAACTCTTCGTTAATGTTCACTTCACGATTCGCCGCGACACAATCAAAGATGAGGTAAATCATGTAAATCTCTTCCTGGCTGCCATCGGCATAGGTTTTGGTGCGAATATCATCACTGAAGGTCCAGGGGGTAATTTCTGACAACACGAGCTGTTCGCCCAGTTCTTCCCTTACTTCCCGACGCAAAGCCTCTTCAATGCGTTCGCCCGCTTCAACACCGCCGCCAGAAAGCGCCCACTGGCCGGGGAAAACGCCACGGTCATCAGCCATTTTGCACAGTAAATAACAGCCATTATTTTGAATTAATGGACAAACAATCGTTCTTTGGCGCATAGGTTGGGTCCTTGTAGGGGATGCTGAGAATTCCATTGTGTACCCATCTTACCTTTTGCTGGCGGCAGAAAAAACGCTTCCGTGACGTTTAACCCTGCTTTATCAGGGGAGAAGGGGATGTTTGTTGAAAACGGGGGCCTGCTATGTCGATTCTGCAAATAGCCCTGGAATTTAACCTTAACTCAAACTTGTAAGTAGTATTTGGTTACAATATGCCATTGCATCGCTTTTTTAGCTCATTGATTCCTTGTCATCTGGCAGTACAATTCCTCGGTTTTGGGGCTATGTTTTGATTCTTGCTGGAAAGGATAGAAAATGAAAAAAAGTTTAATGTTGGGTTTTGCCGGAATGCTGTTTGTTTCCGCATCGGCGAGCGCAATTAGCATTAGTGGCCAGGCGGGCGAAGATTACACCAACCTTGGGTTTGGTATGGGGACTGAATCTACCGGACTGGCGGTCAGCGGTAACTGGATGCATAACGATGACGACGGCGATGCAGCCGGTCTGGGACTGGGTCTGAATATTCCACTTGGTCCGTTGCTGGCAACCGTCGGAGGGAAAGGTATTTATACTAACCCTAATGATGGTGATGAAGGCTACGCGGCGGCAGTTGGTGGCGGTTTGCAGTGGCCGATTGGCGATAGTTTCCGCCTGTTTGGCGAGTACTATTACTCTCCTGATTCGCTTTCCAGCGGTATCGACAGCTATGAAGAAGCCAATGCCGGTGCGCGTCTGACAATTATGCGCCCGCTGAGCATTGAAGCCGGTTATCGCTACCTGAACCTGGCGGGTAAAGATGGCAACCGCGATAACGCGATTGCTGATGGTCCGTACGTTGGGGTTAACGCCAGCTTCTGACATTTCTGGCGCGGCGTTCAGTCGCGCCTTCCCCCCTCCATGCGCTATAGTGTTTTCATCATAAAAGCAGGAGAACACGATGTTAAACGTGGAGATGCTATCCACCGGGGATGAAGTGTTGCACGGACAAATCGTCGACACCAATGCCGCCTGGCTGGCTGATTTTTTCTTTAATCAGGGATTACCGTTAACCCGCCGTAATACGGTAGGGGACAATCTTGACGATTTGGTCGCTATTCTACGTGAGCGTAGCGAACACGCCGATGTGTTGATCGTTAATGGCGGTCTGGGGCCGACCAGCGATGATTTAAGCGCGCAGGCGGCGGCAACGGCAAAAGGCGAGGGGCTGGTATTGCATGAAGCCTGGCTGGCCGAGATGGAGCGTTATTTCCGCGACCGTGGCCGCGTGATGGCGTCGAGCAACCGCAAACAGGCTGAGCTTCCTGCCAGCGCTGAATTTATCAATAATCCGGTCGGCACCGCGTGCGGGTTCGCCGTGAAGCTAAACCGCTGCCTGATGTTCTTTACGCCTGGCGTGCCATCGGAATTTAAAGTCATGGTTGAGCATGAGATTCTGCCGCGTTTGCGTGAGCGTTTTTCTCTGCCTCAACCACCTCTCTGCCTGCGATTAACCACCTTTGGCCGTTCCGAAAGCGATCTGGCGCAGAGTCTGGATCCGCTGCCTTTGCCGCCGGGAGTGACAATGGGTTACCGCTCGTCGATGCCGATTATTGAGCTGAAGCTGACCGGGCCTGATTCCCAACGAGACGCCATGCTGGCGCTGTGGCCTGAAGTGAAGCGGGTTGCCGGGCAGAATATGATATTCGAAGGTACGGAAGGTTTGCCGGCGCAAATCGCCCGCACATTGCAGGAGCGACAATACAGTCTGACGCTGAGCGAACAGTTCACCGGTGGCTTAGTTGCACTCCAGCTCTCTCGCGCTAATGCTCCTCTGCTAGCGAGTGAAGTGGTTCCACCTCAGGAAGAAACGCTGGCGCAAACGGCGCACTGGATTACCGAGCGACGCGGCAAACACTATGCCGGGCTGGCGCTGGCAGTATCGGCATTCGAAAGCGAACATATTAACTTTGCGCTGGCAACCCCGGATGGGACACATGCCTTGCGCGTAAGGCTTAGCGCTAATCGCTACAGTTTGCCGATTCGTCAGGAAGTTTGCGCGATGATGGCGCTGAATATGCTGCGTCGTTGGCTAAACGGCCAGGATATCGCCAGCGAACACGGCTGGATAGAAGTGGTTGAATCGCTGACGATTTAAACATTGATTGGGAAGGCTACAAATCTTCCCAACCTGACTCACTCTGTAACATCGCCAGGCAATAGCCCGGTAATTAACTGAACCAAATTATGATCAATTCCATTTTCCAGCATCATGCGAGCGATACGTAAGGCTTCTTCTTGCGTACCTTTTTGCACTCCCTGTTCTAATCCTTGCTGTATCCCTTCTTGTAGGCCATGGTGGTGGCCTTCTTGTCTTAGCCTCTCTGCGATCGTCATCAACCTCTCCTTGTGATGGGGGGAACGTTCGGCAACCTCATGGATAAATGCGCTGACGTGAGAAACATTGCCGTATCGTAGCAGGTAATTTAATAGCGTTTGCAGCTGGCTGTCATTAGCGGTGCTTGTAACTAAAAGCGAGACCAGACGGTCCACCAGCCCCATCAAATCACGATCGCGAATATGTTTTTGCATTAATTCAAGCAACGCGACGCGCCGATGCTGCGCAATCTCATCGTCCGGTATTACGGTGATGTCCACCAGCGGGAAAGCCTCTGAATACAGTTGCCGTGCCAGCTGCGGACAGTCAAATTCATCCAGCCAGTTGAGTGACCAGGGGTAGGGACTTTGCTGGCCGTGATAAAACAACATGGGAACGACCAGTGGCAGCGTTTTATTTCCAGCATCAAGATGATGCTGCATCGCCGCAATGGCATAACGCATCAGGCGAAATGCCATTGCTGTACCGCTGTACTCTGATGTTCAATAACACAATAAATATAACCCTGGCCTTCGCGGGTTTTTAACGACCACAATACGTCGGAATAGAACGCGCGGAGATCCTGTTCGATAAAACTGCCGGGCTCCAGCTTCAGCGTTTGCAAATCGCACATTTCACGTAATGCTGGAGGAAGGTGAATATCCAGAAAATCCCGAGCCATCTCAGGGTAAGACATTATCTTCTTAAAAACGGCATCATGCGGTGTAGCGGTGGTTGATTCATCCATGGTAGTCCGTCACCTGAAGGAGAAGATGGCATGACGGTACTCACTTTTAATCAGAGCTGCATTGGGGGATTTGGCTATTTGCGTGAGTGAATCAGAGATAAATACGCCCGATTGCAACGTATTCAGATAGGCGGAACAGAGTACGCAAAAATGCCCGGTAACAAACGCCACCGGGCAACAGAGTTAACCTAATGCTTTGGCAAGCAGGGTGATCGGATGTTCACAGCGAAGGCTTGTAGACATCTCTATCTGCCATTTACAGGTTTCACAGTCGGTGACAACGATATCGGCACCGCTTTCTTCAATCTGGCGGAATAACGGTGCGCCAATCGATTGTGACGTCGGGTAGTTTTCCTTTTTAAAGCCGTATGTTCCGGCGATTCCGCAACACTGAGAATCTAACACCGTCAGCTCCAGTCCCGGAATTTGGCGCAGCAGCTCCAGCGTGTAGAGCGTCCAGCCCATTTTCTCCATATGGCAAGGCGTGTGATAGACCACTTTCAGCGGTAGCGTCTTCAGCGGCAACGTTTTGCCTTCATCCAGCTTGCGCCACAGCCAGCGGGTCGCCAGCTCAATATGTTCGCGCAGGCCGGTGTTGTCGACGTCCAGCACTTCCGGGTACTCATCGCGGAGTGCAAAGGTACAGGTTGATGAGGTGGCGATCACCGGAATACCTTTCCCGTCAATTGCTTCCCTGAGCGAGGCCACGTTGCTGACCGCCTGCTTGCGCGCTTTATCGGTAAAGCCGTTGGCGATCAGCGGTACGCCGCAGCATTTCTCTTTGCTCAGCAGCTGTACGCCGGTTCCCATGGCGTTCAGGACCTTGATCAGGTCTTTACCGAGTTGCGGATGGTTGTAATTAACAAAACAGCCGTGGAAAAAGGCGACCTGCTCCGGATACTGCGCCTGCTGTGCAGCAACGCTGCGATACCAGCGGCGGAACGTACCAAAGGAGTATTTCGGCAGCGTACGGCGATGGTCGATTTTCAGCGCGTAGTCCAGCAACTGGCGTACCGGTTTCAGCGAGGTGGCGGTATTCACTATCGGCGCGAACGGGGTGGATACACTTCCCATTAAATCCGTATGGCTTAAAACAAAATTACGCAGCGATGGACGCGTAGTGTCATATTTGGCGCGCGCACGCTGGATGATATCGCCAATTTTCACATCTGACGGGCATGCCACTTCGCAGCGCTTACAGTTGATGCAGTATTTCAGCGCATCGTCGTATAACGCGCCATCTTTCAGACGCAGACGCTCGCCGTCCGGTCCGGCCTGTTTTGGGCCAGGGTAGCCCGGATTGACGCGGCTTACTGGGCAGGCGGTGGTGCACACCGTACACTTGATACAACTTTCAAAACGTGTGTCGCTCATTGCTGTCCTCCTGCACGTTTCGCAATGTCATGTGCGGCGTGTAAGGCGCTGACTGCACATACGCCGCCTCCGCAACCCTCGGCAATAGGGTCAAAACCACCGAGAACAGAACCGATGGCATACATGTTCTCTACCGTTTTCCCCGCCAGCGACGGGCGCAAAGTGGCATCGGTTGTGACGCCAAACTGTTGCCACGGTTGCGGATCGAAGACATCACGCTGATACCACTCGGCGCGGGTGGCGGTTTGCTGTACATCCAGTCCGAGGATCGGTTCGTGAATGGCCTCGCGCGTGGCGACCAGACCGCTGCTGAAAAAGCTGCCGCTGGCGAGCACGGCGAAGCGTGGACGCAACGGGATATCGGCATGGTTACGGGTCCAGACTTCACTGACGACGCCATCCTGACAGGTGATTTTCTTCACTTCATCACCCGGCATCCAGACACCGCCCTGGCGTACAAACTGGCGCTGTAATTTGTTGTGCAGACGCATACCCAGTACCGAAGGCGGTAGAGTCGGTAACAGCGTCAACGAGCAGGGCAGGCGCTCGTTAAGCCAGTGCCAAAGGCGCTCATCCGCCAGGCCGAAACAGGCTGGCATAATAATCATGTCGCAGGTTTTTGCCAGTGGCAGTAAAGCATCATAGAGCAGCGACCATTTATCTTCGTTGTCCAGCAGGCGCGCAATATTGACAGCGCGAAACTCGGTTGGATTATCACGCAGGACATCCAGTTCAGGCAGATCGATTTCCGCCGTCTCGACGCTGAGATTGCGCTGGCGCAGCGAGGCCGCGGCGAGATGCG
This sequence comes from Citrobacter sp. C5_2, assembly GCF_014596845.2. Taxonomy (NCBI): domain Bacteria; kingdom Pseudomonadati; phylum Pseudomonadota; class Gammaproteobacteria; order Enterobacterales; family Enterobacteriaceae; genus Citrobacter; species Citrobacter sp. C5_2. The sequence continues at coordinate 1,661,090 of NZ_CP115032.1, forward strand.
CCTGAAAATCCAGTAAACCGCTGATACCGACAACGCAGATACGCTGTGCGGACAGTGGCCACACTGGAACTTCTGGGGAACTTAACCAGGTTGAGCGCAGGGTTCCCAACGGGGTTACGCGTTGATGTGACTGGCGTACTTTGCCCTGCAAATGCGTTCCGCATTCTTCCAGCAGATCCTGCGCCTGCTGGGCCAGTTCCAGGACGTTCTGTGTTCCGATGATGCTATACGGATGCGTGGGCGCCTGAGTACGCAGCGCATTCAGACCGGCTTCTATCTCCATCACCGGTTGACCATCGGGCAAGTTGCTGAGCAAATCCAGTGAGCCGGAGGAAAAATGCAAGGCGCTTTGGCCGCGCGTGACAATCGTACAGCGCAACCCGCTTTTTTGCAGTTGCAGGCCGCACAGCAGTCCTGCCAGGCCGCCGCCGATAATGACGGTATCAAATTTCATCCTGGTGCTCCTTTTCCAGACCGCACAATCCCTGATAGACCCAGCGCGTGAATTCGCTTTCGCGCAGCGCGTCGCCCCAGGCGATAGGCTGCACGCCTTTCCAGCGCTCGTTGAGGAAATCGGAAAGCTGGGTAATAGATTGCGCAGCGGTGGTGACATTAAAACGTTGCAGCAAACCTGCGGCGCGGCAGGCGCACAATTCGCCCTGGCAGGTCCCCATACCAACGCGGGTACGGCGACGCAAATCCAGCAGGCTGTTGACGGTTAAATTCTCGACGGCGTATTGCACTTCGCCCGCAGTGACCGCTTCACATTCACAGACCAGGCTACGGTGCTGACGACCTTCGCTAAGCCACGCCGGGGTGCGATCGCCGTGACGGTAGACCGCCGAACCGCGCAACGGCGCGGGCAACGAAATTACGCGTTTCAGCGTGTGCTCGGTGGATTCCTGCGAGCCGGGCAGCGCGGTGTCTGCGGTGGTGCAAGGTTGAGAATTGCCCAGCTTACGGCAAACGGCATCGGTGGCCCATTCCGCCATCAGACGGTAGGTCATCAGTTTGCCGCCGGTAATGGTGATAAACCCATCCAGTCCGTCACGTTCAGCGTGATCGAACAGCACAATACCGCGGCTGACGTTACGACCGCTTGGATCGTCGTCGCTGGCGACCAGCGGTCGCACACCGGAGTAGGCGCGTAAAATGCGCGTTTTCGCCATAATCGGCGCCAGTTTCTCACCTTCGCGCAGCAGAATATCGACCTCTTCTGCGGTGACGCGGTTGCTGTCGATATCGTCGTAATCAATGTGCTGCGAGGTGGTACCAATGAGCGAAATGGTATCGCCAGGCACCAGAATATCGGCGTCAGAAGGTTTACGGCAGCGATTAATGACATGCTGGTTTATGCGATGATCCATAATCAGCAGCGATCCTTTGGCCGGGAACATCCGGATACTCAGATCGGCATATTCGGCAATGCGCTGGCCCCAGATCCCGGCGGCATTCACCACCACCGGCGCATGCAGGGACTGCATCTCACCCGTCAGATGATTGCGCACGTTAACGCCGCAAACCGTTGTCCCTTCGCGAATCAGCCCCGTCACTTCATGGGCCGTTAAGATAACCGCGCCATGCTCACGCGCATCCAGCATGTTGGCGGCGGTTAAGCGGAAGGGATCGACCGTACCGTCGGGCACTTTGACCGCGCCAATCAGCTGTGGGTTGACGGAGGGTTCGATAATGCGCGCCTGCTGAGGGTCAATCGCTTCTGCGCGAATACCGGCCTCTTCACAGGCGCGAATGAAGGTAGCCTGGAAGGAGAGCTCATCCTCCGGCAGGGTAATAAACAGACCGTCCGTCGGCTCAACGCAATGACGGGCGATACGTTTCAGAATCTGGTTTTCGCTGATGCACTCACGGGCAGATTCAGCGTCGGTGACGGCGTAGCGCGCACCGCTGTGCAGCAGGCCATGGTTACGTCCGGTCGCGCCCGTGGCGATATCGTGGCGTTCCACTAAGATGACGCGCAACCCGCGCAGCGCACAGTCGCGTGCGATCCCTGCACCTGTTGCTCCTCCACCAATGATAATCACGTCACTTGTTTGCGAGTCGCGAGTTTTCATTGTTTTTCCTCACAGTTCGTTTTTTATCATTTAGCCACATAAAAAACATGGATTGTTTGATTTCGCGCATAATCGCTCATTATTCGAAAATGAAACGTGATTTCGTGCGCCTTTATGAACATTTGTCATAAATCTGTAACAATTTGTGCTGCGTTTCACATTTTTGTTAGGTATCTTTCCTTAACATCGCGGCCACACTGGAAGCGGTAGGGTAGTAATGACGAACTGCAGTGTTTACTTCGAATGAAAGACGGCCACGGAGGCTACGCTATGTTGAGTATTTTTAAACCAGCGCCACATAAGGCGCGTTTGCCTGCTACGGAGATCGATCCGACATATCGTCGATTGCGTTGGCAGATTTTCCTGGGGATTTTCTTTGGTTATGCCGCGTACTATCTGGTACGTAAGAACTTTGCCCTGGCGATGCCATATCTGGTTGAGCAGGGTTTCTCTCGCGGCGATCTGGGTTTTGCCTTGTCCGGTATCTCCATCGCTTACGGATTTTCGAAATTCATCATGGGGTCCGTTTCGGATCGCTCGAATCCGCGCGTTTTCCTGCCAGCAGGTTTGATTCTGGCTGCCGCAGTGATGTTGTTTATGGGCTTTGTGCCGTGGGCGACATCGAGCATTGCGATTATGTTTGTGCTGCTGTTCCTCTGCGGATGGTTCCAGGGGATGGGGTGGCCGCCGTGTGGCCGTACCATGGTGCACTGGTGGTCGCAGAAAGAACGTGGCGGCATTGTTTCCGTCTGGAACTGTGCGCACAACGTGGGCGGCGGTCTGCCTCCTCTGCTGTTCCTGCTCGGTATGGCCTGGTTCAATGACTGGAAAGCGGCGCTGTATATGCCTGCTTTCGGTGCGATTGTGGTTGCGCTGTTCGCCTTTGCGATGATGCGAGATACGCCGCAGTCTTGCGGTCTGCCGCCTATCGAAGAGTATAAGAACGACTACCCGGACGACTACAACGAGAAAGCCGAAGAAGAGCTGACCGCCAAGCAGATCTTCATGCAGTATGTACTGCCAAACAAACTGTTGTGGTACATCGCTATCGCCAACGTGTTCGTTTATCTGCTGCGCTACGGCATCCTGGACTGGTCACCAACCTACCTGAAAGAAGTGAAGCATTTCGCACTCGATAAATCATCCTGGGCCTACTTCCTGTATGAATACGCGGGTATTCCGGGCACGCTGCTGTGTGGTTGGATGTCGGATAAAGTCTTCCGTGGCAACCGTGGCGCGACCGGCGTGTTCTTTATGACGCTGGTGACTATCGCGACCATTGTTTACTGGATGAACCCGGCAGGTAACCCGAACGTTGATATGGCTTGTATGATTATCATCGGCTTCCTGATCTACGGCCCGGTCATGTTGATCGGTCTGCACGCGCTGGAACTGGCGCCGAAAAAAGCGGCGGGCACGGCAGCAGGCTTTACCGGACTGTTCGGTTATCTCGGCGGTTCTGTGGCGGCGAGCGCCATTGTCGGCTACACCGTTGACTTCTTCGGCTGGGACGGCGGCTTTATGGTGATGATTGGCGGTAGCGTGCTGGCGGTCATTCTGCTGGTGGTCGTCATGATTGGTGAAAAACGTCACCACGAAGAAGTACAGCTGAAACGTAACGGGGGCTAATTAATGAAAACCACATTGAAAAGTCTCAGCGTGGCGCTGATGCTGGCTGGTATGGTTGTTAGCAGCGCGGCGGTCGCCGCCGATAAAATCGTGATTGCGCATCGTGGGGCAAGCGGTTATTTACCGGAGCATACGCTGCCCGCGAAAGCGATGGCCTATGCTCAGGGCGCGGATTATCTGGAGCAGGATTTGGTAATGACCAAGGATGACCATCTGGTCGTCCTGCATGACCACTACCTGGACCGCGTCACCGATGTCGCTGAGCGTTTTCCGAATCGTGCGCGTAAAGATGGACGTTATTACGCCATCGACTTTACGCTGGACGAGATCAAATCGCTGAAATTTACCGAAGGCTTTGATATCGAGAATGGCAAAAAGGTACAGACTTACCCTGGGCGCTTCCCGATGGGTAAATCTGATTTCCGCGTGCACACCTTCGAAGAAGAGATAGAGTTCGTTCAGGGACTGAATCATTCAACCGGTAAAAACATCGGCATTTACCCGGAAATGAAGGCGCCGTGGTTCCATCACCAGGAAGGGAAGGACATCGCAGCGAAAACGCTGGAAGTGCTGAAAAAGTACGGGTATACCAGCAAAAACGACAAGGTTTACCTACAGTGTTTTGATGTCGCGGAGTTAAAGCGCATTAAAAACGAACTGGAACCAAAGATGGGGATGGATCTCAATCTGGTGCAGTTGATTGCGTACACTGACTGGAATGAAACCCAGGAGAAAAAGCCGGACGGTAGTTGGGTTAATTACAACTACGACTGGATGTTTAAACCGGGTGCCATGAAGCAGGTGGCGCAGTATGCGGACGGCATTGGGCCGGACTACCACATGCTGGTTGATGAGAAGTCGAAAAAAGGCAATATCTCGTTAACTGGCATGGTTCAGGACGCGCATCAGAACAAGATGGTGGTGCATCCTTATACTGTTCGTGCCGATCAGCTACCGGATTACACCACTGACGTAAACCAGCTGTATGACATTCTGTATAACAAGGCGGGCGTTGACGGGTTGTTCACCGACTTCCCCGACAAAGCAGTCAAATTCCTGAATAAAGAGTAATGGCACAAGGCCTGTGATGCACCTCCGGTCACAGGCCTTATTGGATAACGTTATAAACTGTTAGATAAGGCCGTCTGCTGTCAACGTTTCCATACAAGCCTGCAGGAGAAATAAAGGGCTGCCGTCCACCGGCGGCTCTTTTGCCAGTAACGATATCTGTCGATAGAACGTCGGCTCCAGCGCCACCGAGCGTATCTCCCCGCCAACGGCTTTCAGCGTTAACTCCGGTAATAACGCAATACCCAGCCCCTGACGAATAAAACTCATCGCGGTATCCGGATGGTTAAATTCGTATTTAATAACCGGCTCGATACCTTTCTCTTTAAATAGCGTCATGATGCTTAATTCATAGCGACCTTTACTGATAATCAGCGGTTCTCCCACCAGTTGTTCAACCGTAACCGCGGTATGGGCTGCCAGAGGATGGCTTTCGGGAACCACGACGGTAAATTTGTCGCGATAGACCGGTACGCAGTACATGCCGCTCACCGGAAAATGCACAAATCCGGCATCGATATCCCCACTGCGCAGGGAATCAACGATCGCCGTGCTGTTCTCTTCGAAGGGAATGATTTTGATGTGCGGATGATGCTGCTCGAAGTGGTGGATAATGCCCGGTAAAATGCAGGCGCAGGCGCTGGGAAAGCAGCCGATGCGCAGGGTTCGGGCTGGGTTTTTTCGCTCCTGCTCGGCAATTTCTTTCACCGCGTTGGTTTCTGCAACGATCATGCGCAGGTGCGGAACGATCCGCCTTCCAACCGGGGTGAGCTGAATGTCTTTACGGCGCTCGCGGATAAGACATTCGACTCCCAACTCTTCTTCAAGCACCGAAATGGCCTGGCTCACAGCGGATTGGGTCATATACAACCGCTTACTGGCTTCGGTAAAACCGCCGCATTCAAGCACGGTAAGCAGGGCGTGGATCTGGGTTAATGTCATTAGTTCCCTCTAATTAACAATATTAAAACGATTAATTTCTCTAATATGATGAATCTGTTTACACTTGCGGTCTACCGTATAAATCACATTTTGACGCACCTCTCCGTTGCTCAGTTGAGCTGAGCGTTGCCTGCGTGCGCCGTCTGGACAGGCTGTCGAATATGAAAGAAAAACTGTGGACGAAAGATTTTTGGGCAATCACGATAATTAGCTTCATTATATTCTTTGTGTTTTATGTCCTGCTCACGTTATTACCGATCTATATTTCGGATCGCCTGCACGCCACGCCAGATAAAGCCGGCTTATTGGTCACCTTCTTTTTAGGTGCCGCAATTGTTGTGCGTCCGTTCGCCGGGCAATGGGTGGGGAAATATTCGAATAAAACGATTCTGGTGCTCTCTTCTCTGGCCTTTTTGGTTGTCACTGCGCTGTATCCTGTTTGCCACTCAATTGAATCGCTGCTGTTTATTCGGGTGCTTCATGGGGTGACGTTTGGCGTCATTACCACGGTAAAAGGAACGATTTCCGCGCGGCTGATACCGGCCTCCCGACGTGGGGAGGGCATCAGTTTTTTCTCGTTGGCCATGGGGCTGGCAATGGTTGTGGGGCCGTGGGTAGGGCTGAATATGGCACGCTGGGAAGCTTTTACCACCGCATTCTGGCTGTGTAGCGCGGTTGCCGTACTGGGTATTATCCTGTCATTGATCGTCGCCGTACCGCCGGTCATCCGTCATGCCGACGGCTCAAAACCGAAGCTGGGATTTGCGGCAATGTTTGATCGCGCCGCGCTGCCTTTCGCGATGGTGACGTTTTTCATGACTTTCTCCTATGCGGGTGTTTCTGCTTTTCTCGCGCTGTATGCGCGCGAGTTGGATCTGATGGCCGCCGCCAGTAATTTCCTGTTGTGCTACGCCATTTGTCTGATGATCTGTCGAACCTTTACCGGCAACATTTGTGATAAAAAGGGGCCGAAATACGTGGTATATCCGTGTTTGCTGGCCTTTACCATCGGACTGGTGGCGCTTGGCTACACCAACGGCAGTATCATGATGATTATTGCCGGGGGATTAATCGGCATTGGTTATGGTTCAGTCACGCCGGTATTCCAGACACAAATTATTAGCTCGGTGGAGCCGCATAAAATTGGCATCGCCAATTCGCTTTTCTTCAATGCGATGGATGCGGGAATGGCGATCGGCGCGTTCATTATGGGGATGATGGTCGAGGGTGTGGGCTATCGGGCGATTTATCTGGTAGGGGCGCTGCTGGTGGTTTTAGCCGGGGCGCTGTACATTGCACAGATGAAGCGTCGCGGGGCGATGCCGTTAGTTAGCGCACACGAAGTGCACTAACCGTTACAGCTCGATTTCAATATCGCCTTTTGCCCGGCAACAGCAGGGCAATATTTCGCCCGGCTGAATAAAGGCCAGAGGCTCGGCGATCCAGTCCACCTGTCCCGCCACCAGGCGGGTACGGCAGGAACCACAGTAACCCTCACGACACTGGTATTCGACTTCAACATTGTGCGATTCGAGTGCGGCAAGCAGGGAGGGGTGTTCATCCTGGCACAGCAGCTGTGTGCCAGAGATGCGCAGAGTAACGCGGCCCATCAGAGCTGGAAGTTACTCAGATCGTCGGTATCAACCTCGGAGTCGATCTGGCCGACCAGATAAGAGCTGACTTCCACTTCCTGCGGCGCAACCTGTACGTTATCGGACACCAGCCAGGTGTTGATCCATGGGATCGGGTTAGAACGCGTCTGGAACGGCAGATCCAGCCCAACAGCCTGCATACGAATGTTGGTGATGTACTCAACGTACTGGCACAGAATATCTTTGTTCAGACCGATCATCGAACCGTCACGGAACAGATAGTCCGCCCACTCTTTCTCTTGCAGCGCGGCCTGCACGAACAGGTCGTAGCACTCTTGCTTACACTCTTCTGCGATTTCCGCCATCTCTGGGTCGTCTACACCGCTGCGCAGCAGGTTCAGCATGTGCTGTGTACCGGTCAGATGCAGGGCTTCGTCGCGGGCGATCAGACGAATAATTTTCGCGTTGCCTTCCATCAGTTCACGTTCGGCGAAGGCGAAGGAGCAGGCGAAGCTGACGTAGAAGCGAATGGCTTCCAGCGCGTTCACGCTCATCAGGCACAGGTACAGCTTTTTCTTCAGCTCACGCAGGTTCACGACAACCGTTTTGCCATTAACGCTATGGGTGCCTTCACCGAGAAGATGCCAATAGCTGGTCATCTCGATCAATTCGTCATAGTAGCTGGAAATGCCTTCCGCGCGCTTCTGGATCTGCTCGTTGGTGACGATATCGTCAAACACCACCGCCGGATCGTTGACGATGTTACGGATGATATGGGTATAAGAACGCGAGTGGATCGTTTCAGAAAACGCCCACGTTTCGACCCAGGTTTCCAGTTCAGGAATCGAGATTAACGGCAGCAGCGCGACGTTCGGGCTACGTCCCTGAATGGAGTCCAGCAGCGTCTGATACTTCAGGTTGCTGATGAAGATATGCTTTTCATGCTCCGGCAGCGCCTGGAAGTCGATGCGATCGCGGGAAACATCGACCTCTTCCGGACGCCAGAAGAAAGAGAGCTGCTTTTCGATCAGTTTTTCGAAGATGTCATATTTTTGCTGATCGTAGCGGGCGACGTTCACCGGCTGGCCGAAGAACATCGGTTCCAGAAGCTGATCATTTTTCGTCTGTGAAAAAGTGGTGTATGCCATTAATGTGAATCCTTTGTGGGATGAGCGCCGGATGCGGTACAAACACCTTATCCGGCCTACAAACCGTGCAATCGTAGGCCGGGTAAGCGTAGCGCCACCCGGCAATATTCATCAGATCTTACATGCGCCGCTTTCGCAGCCATCGTCCTGAATAGACGGCACCAGATCGTCCTGAGTATCTTCCGCGCCATCGCGGGTGTTCTGATAATACAGCGTTTTGACGCCAAATTTGTAGGCGGTGAGCAGGTCTTTCAGCAACTGCTGCATCGGCACTTTTCCTGATGGGAAACGCGTCGGATCATAGTTGGTGTTGGCGGAAATCGACTGATCGATAAACTTCTGCATGATACCTACCAGTTGCAGATAACCGTCGTTGCTCGGCATTTCCCACAGCAGTTCGTAGGCGTCGTGCAAGTGTTCGTAGTCCGGCACGACCTGACGCAGAATCCCATCTTTAGACGCTTTGATGCTCACGTAGCCGCGCGGTGGTTCAATACCGTTGGTCGCATTAGAGATCTGCGAAGAGGTTTCCGACGGCATCAGCGCAGAGAGCGTGGAGTTACGCAGGCCGTGAGTCTTGATGGACTCACGCAACGCTTCCCAGTCCAGGTGCAGCGGCTCGTCAGAGATAGCATCAAGGTCTTTCTTATAGGTATCGATCGGCAAAATACCCTGGGAGTAAGTTGTTTCGTTAAACCACGGGCACGCACCTTGCTCTTTTGCCAGCTCGTTAGAAGCTTTCAGCAGGTAATACTGAATGGCTTCAAAGGTTTTGTGGGTCAGGTTATTGGCGCTACCGTCAGAATAACGCTTACCGTTTTTCGCCAGCCAGTAGGCGTAGTTGATGACGCCAATACCCAGCGTACGACGGCCCATTGCGCCGCGTTTGGCGGCCGGGATTGGGTAATCCTGATAATCCAGCAGTGCATCCAGCGCGCGTACCGCCAGTACGGCCAGCTCTTCCAGCTCGTCCAGGCTGTTGATAGCACCCAGGTTAAATGCGGATAGCGTACACAGCGCAATTTCGCCGTTTTCGTCGTTCACGTCGGTCAGTGGTTTGGTCGGCAGGGCGATTTCCAGACACAGGTTGGACTGGCGCACCGGCGCAACAACCGGATCAAACGGGCTGTGGGTGTTGCAGTGGTCAACGTTCTGAATGTAGATACGGCCGGTAGAGGCACGTTCCTGCATCATCAGGGAGAACAGTTCAACCGCTTTCACGCGCTGTTTACGGATGCTGTCGTCGTTTTCATATTGGGTGTACAGACGTTCGAACTCGTCCTGGTCGGCGAAGAACGCATCATACAGGCCCGGGACGTCGGACGGGCTGAACAGGGTGATGTCGCCGCCTTTCAGCAGACGGGTATACATCAGCTTGTTGATCTGCACGCCGTAGTCCATATGACGCACGCGGTTGCCTTCAACGCCGCGGTTGTTTTTCAGCACCAGCAGGCTTTCGACTTCCAGATGCCACATCGGGTAGAACAGGGTGGCCGCACCGCCGCGCACGCCGCCTTGCGAGCAGGATTTCACCGCGGTCTGGAAGTGCTTATAGAACGGAATACAGCCAGTGTGGAACGCTTCACCGCCGCGAATCGGGCTGCCCAGCGCACGGATGCGGCCGGCGTTGATACCGATACCGGCGCGCTGAGAAACATATTTCACGATAGCGCTGGAGGTGGCGTTGATGGAATCCAGGCTGTCGCCGCACTCGATCAGTACGCAGGAGCTGAACTGGCGGGTTGGGGTACGCACGCCGGACATAATTGGCGTCGGCAGAGAAATTTTGAACGTTGAAACGGCATCGTAGAAACGTTTTACATATTGCAGACGCGTTTCACGTGGATAGTTAGAGAACAGGCAGGCCGCTACCAGAATGTAGAGGAACTGCGCGCTTTCATAAATCTCACCGGTGACACGGTTTTGCACCAGATATTTACCTTCTAACTGCTTCACAGCAGCATAGGAGAAGGTCATATCACGGTCGTGTACGATGAACGAGTCCATCTGCTTGAACTCTTCTTCCGTGTAGTCTTCCAGCAGATGATTGTCGTATTTGCCCATTTCAACCATTTTCACGACATGGTCGTAAAGTGCAGGCGGTTCAAACTCGCCGTAGGCTTTTTTACGCAGGTGGAAAATGGCCAGGCGGGCAGCCAGGTACTGATAATCCGGTGCCTCGCGGGAGATCAGGTCGGCGGCTGCTTTGATGATCGTCTCATGGATATCGGACGTTTTGATACCGTCATAAAACTGAATATGAGAGCGCAGCTCGACCTGAGAAATCGATACGTTATTCAGTCCTTCTGCCGCCCAATCCAGAACTCGGTGGATTTTGTCGAGATTGATGCGCTCTGTACTACCATCACGCTTTGTCACCAGCAGACTCTGATTCATGTGGTTTTTTACCTGTCCGTGAAAGAAAAAATATCCCCCATATTATCCACAGAGTCATGTTGTGACTAAGTCTGTGGATAAATACTATATGTAGGGGTTGTTTGATAAAATAGACGCTATATGGTGAGTATTCTAGTAGGGATTCTTTTCAGCACAAGAGTTGATTTTGACGTTAAATTGAGGTTGCAAAAGGGTAAGAATCGCTAAGTGCGCGTCTTATAAGGCCTGGCGGGGATGTCAATAATTGAGAAAAAAAATAGAAAATTTGATCGAGTGCTGATTTCTTCATCTAAGGCGAAGAAAGTTCTTATGATCTGGCACAGGATTTGTAGGCCCGATAAGCGAAGCGCCATCAGGCCCTGTTCCTGTCAGCATGCCGAATAGCAGCGTTGGACGCCTTATCCGGCCTACAGGAAGCGGTTAATCAACGCTGGCAGTGGTATGGACCATATAGTTCACATCTACGCCCGGACCGAGTTTAAAGCTGTTGGTGATCGGGTTGTAGTGCAGGCCGGTCATATGACGCTCTTTCAGCACGGTCTGATCTACCCACTGTAATAACTCTGCAGGCTTAATAAATTTTTTCACATCGTGCGTGCCTTTCGGCACCATGCGCAAAATATATTCCGCTCCGACCACGGCCATCAGCCAGGATTTGCCGTTGCGGTTAAGCGTGGAGAAAAACACTTCGCCGCCCGGTTTAACCAGCCTGGCGCAGGCGCTGACCACCGACTGCGGGTCCGGCACGTGCTCCAGCATTTCCATGCAGGTCACCACGTCATACTGGTGCGCATGTTTTTCCGCATGCTCTTCGACGGTTTCCTGGACGTACTCGACCTGGATACCGCTCTCCAGCGCATGCAGTTTTGCTACCTGTAACGGTTCAAAGCCCATATCCAGGCCCGTGACGGTTGCGCCTTCGCGCGCCATACTTTCCGCCAGAATGCCGCCGCCGCAGCCGACGTCGAGTACCTTTTTACCAAACAGGCCGCCTGAGCGCTCCGTGATGTAGCCCAGACGGAGCGGGTTAATGCGGTGCAGTGGCTTAAATTCCCCCTCAAGGTCCCACCAGCGTGACGCGACTGCTTCAAACTTGGCAATTTCTTCATGGTCAACGTTGTGGCTTACCGGGGGTTTTTCGGCATTCATTGGGGCTTCTACTCCTAAATTTGCGATGCAAATGAGTATATCAGCCTGACGGGATGAATAAAGCCTCTGTCAGGGGGAATCCATTTACCTGAATCTGTGCGAATGTGTTATAATTTGCGACCTTTGAATCCGGGATACAGTAGAGGGATAGCGGTTAGATGAGCGACCTTGCGAGAGAAATTACACCGGTCAACATTGAGGAAGAGCTGAAGAGCTCATATCTGGATTATGCGATGTCGGTCATTGTTGGCCGTGCGCTGCCAGACGTCCGAGATGGCCTGAAACCGGTTCACCGTCGCGTACTTTACGCCATGAACGTATTGGGCAACGACTGGAATAAAGCCTATAAAAAATCTGCCCGTGTCGTTGGTGACGTAATCGGTAAATACCACCCTCATGGTGATATCGCCGTTTACGACACCATTGTTCGTATGGCGCAGCCATTCTCCTTGCGTTACATGCTGGTAGATGGTCAGGGTAACTTTGGTTCTGTCGATGGCGACTCCGCAGCGGCGATGCGTTATACGGAAATCCGTATGTCGAAAATCGCCCATGAGCTGATGGCTGACCTGGAAAAAGAAACGGTTGATTTCGTCGATAACTACGACGGCACCGAACAAATTCCTGACGTCATGCCGACCAAAATTCCTAACCTGCTGGTGAACGGTTCGTCCGGTATCGCGGTAGGTATGGCAACCAACATTCCGCCGCACAACCTGACGGAAGTGATCAACGGCTGTCTGGCATACATTGACGATGAAGACATCAGCATTGAAGGGCTGATGGAGCATATTCCGGGTCCGGACTTCCCGACCGCCGCGATCATCAACGGTCGTCGTGGTATCGAAGAAGCCTACCGTACCGGTCGCGGCAAAGTGTACATTCGCGCCCGCGCGGAAGTCGAAGCTGACGCCAAAACCGGCCGTGAAACCATCATCGTCCATGAAATTCCGTATCAGGTGAACAAAGCGCGCCTGATCGAGAAAATCGCCGAGCTGGTAAAAGACAAACGCGTTGAAGGCATCAGCGCGCTGCGTGACGAGTCTGATAAAGACGGTATGCGCATCGTGATTGAAGTGAAACGCGATGCGGTCGGGGAAGTGGTTCTGAACAACCTTTATTCCCAGACCCAACTGCAGGTTTCTTTCGGTATCAACATGGTTGCGCTGCACCATGGTCAGCCGAAGATCATGAACCTGAAAGATATTATTGCCGCGTTTGTACGCCACCGTCGTGAAGTCGTAACGCGCCGTACTATCTTTGAACTGCGTAAAGCCCGCGACCGTGCGCATATCCTTGAAGCGTTGGCGATTGCGTTGGCGAACATTGACCCAATCATTGAACTGATCCGCCGCGCGCCGACCCCGGCAGAAGCGAAAGCTGCGTTGGTTGCGCGTTCGTGGGAGCTGGGTAACGTGTCCGCCATGCTGGAACGTGCCGGTGATGACGCCGCGCGTCCTGAATGGCTGGAGCCGGAATTTGGCGTGCGTGACGGTCAGTACTACCTGACTGAACAGCAGGCTCAGGCGATCCTGGATCTGCGTTTGCAGAAGCTGACCGGCCTTGAGCATGAAAAACTGCTCGACGAATACAAAGAGCTGCTGGAGCAGATCGCTGAACTGCTGCATATTCTGGGTAGCGCAGATCGTCTGATGGAAGTTATCCGTGAAGAGATGGAGCTGATTCGCGAGCAGTTCGGCGACGAACGTCGTACCGAAATCACCGCCAACAGCGCTGACATCAATATCGAAGATCTGATTAGCCAGGAAGATGTTGTCGTGACCTTGTCTCATCAGGGCTACGTGAAATATCAGCCGTTAACCGATTACGAAGCACAGCGTCGTGGCGGTAAAGGCAAATCAGCAGCACGTATTAAAGAAGAAGACTTTATTGACCGCCTGCTGGTGGCCAACACCCATGACACGATCCTTTGCTTCTCCAGCCGTGGTCGTTTGTACTGGATGAAGGTTTATCAGTTGCCGGAAGCCAGCCGTGGCGCGCGTGGACGTCCAATCGTCAACCTGCTGCCATTGGAAGCGAACGAACGTATCACCGCTATTCTGCCGGTACGCGAGTATGAAGAAGGTGTGAACGTCTTTATGGCGACCACCAGCGGTACCGTGAAGAAAACCGCGCTGACCGAGTTCAGCCGTCCGCGTTCCGCCGGTATCATTGCGGTTAACCTGAACGAAGGCGACGAGCTGATTGGCGTTGACCTGACGTCCGGTAGTGACGAAGTCATGCTGTTCTCTGCCGCGGGTAAAGTAGTGCGCTTTAAAGAAGATGCCGTTCGTGCGATGGGTCGTACCGCGACCGGCGTACGCGGTATCAAGCTGGCAGGCGAAGACAAAGTCGTTTCTCTGATTATTCCGCGCGGCGAAGGCGCTATCCTGACCGTGACGCAAAACGGCTACGGTAAGCGTACCGCGGCAGAAGAGTATCCGACCAAGTCTCGTGCGACTCAGGGCGTTATCTCCATCAAAGTGACCGAGCGCAACGGCTCTGTTGTTGGCGCGGTGCAGGTTGAAGATACCGACCAGATCATGATGATCACCGATGCAGGTACGCTGGTACGTACTCGCGTGTCGGAAATCAGCGTAGTAGGGCGTAACACCCAGGGCGTGATCCTCATCCGTACTGCGGAAGATGAAAACGTTGTGGGTCTGCAACGCGTTGCTGAGCCGGTTGATGATGAAGAACTCGACTCCATCGACGGAAGTGCCGCTGAGGGCGACGAGGATATCGCGCCTGAAGCAGAAACCGATGATGATGCAGCGGATGACGCTGACGAGTAATTGAGATGTTATGAAAAGGGCCGGAGAAATCCGGCCCTTTTTTTAATTCATGCGTTCCACAATCATTGCGATTCCCTGACCGCCGCCGATGCACAGCGTGGCAAGCCCAAGCGTTTGATCGCGTGCCTGTAGCGCATGCAGCAGCGTAACCAGAATTCGTGCGCCGCTGGCGCCAATAGGATGTCCCAGCGCAATGGCCCCGCCGTTGACGTTCACCTTTTGCGGATCGAACCCCAGCATTTTGCCGACGGCAAGAAACTGCGCGGCAAATGCCTCGTTGGCTTCGATAAGATCGATATCGGACAGCCGCAACCCGCTCAGCTGTAGCGCTTTTTGCGTGGCCGGAACCGGCCCCATCCCCATCATCGCCGGTGCCACGCCGCCGCTGGCCCAGGCTTTGATCCGCGCCAGCGGTTTCAGCCCTGCCGCCAGTGCCGCAGACTCTTCCATTACCACTAATGCCGCAGCACCGTCGTTGATCCCCGAAGCGTTGCCTGCGGTGACGGTTCCTGTTTTATCAAAGGCCGGGCGTAAGGCGGCGAGCCCTTCCGCCGTTGAGTCAGCTTTGGGAAACTCGTCGCGCTCAAAGATGATGGTTTTTTTACGGGACGACACGCTGACGGGCACGATTTCAGCCTCGAATGCGCCGGACGCGATGGCAGCCACGGCTTTACGTTGCGACTGCAGTGCCAGTTCATCCTGCATTTCGCGGCTGATGCCGTACTCTTTGGCGACATTTTCTGCGGTGATCCCCATGTGGTACCCATGCTCGGCGCAGATTAGGCCGTCGCGCAGAATAACGTCTGACAATTGCCCATCACCAAGACGATATCCCCAGCGGGCCTTTGCGTCTAACAGGTAGGGGGCCTGGCTCATGTTTTCCATCCCTCCCGCCACGATCGCCTGAGCTTGTCCTGCCTTAATTGCGAGGGCGGCAAGCGCTACGCTTTTCAGGCCCGAGCCGCACACTTTGTTGACGGTAAAGCCGCAAACGGTGTCGGACAGGCCGCTTTTTAACAATGCCTGACGCGCCGGATTTTGTCCGAGTCCTGACTGCAACACGTTGCCCATAATCACCTCGTCCACGCGTTGGGGGTCAAGGTGAGCACGCTCAAGGGCGGCTCTAATGACGGTGGCTCCAAGCTCGACGGCACCCGTTGTTGCCAGTGCGCCGTTAAAACTGCCGATTGCGGTACGTGCCGCGCTGACGATGACACAGTTTTTCATTTTTCAGTTCCTTTTAATAAGTTGTTGCCGTCAGAACAGGGTCAATCCAATAACAAAAATGACGCCGGAGAAGAGCAGGGCGGTGATGCAGTACCCCATAATGTCGCGCACGCCCAGCCCGGCGATGGCCAGAGCCGGTAGCGCCCAGAATGGTTGTGCCATGTTCATCCACTGCTCTCCGTAGGCGATGGCCATCACTGATTTGCCAAGATCGGCACCCAGCGCCTGCGCCGCAGGCATGACGAACGGTCCCTGAATAACCCAATGGCCGCCGCCGGACGGCACGGCAAAGTTAATCAGCGCTGAACTGAAGAAGGTCATCAGCGGGAAGGTATCTTTGTTGGCGACGTTAATGAAAAATTCGGTAATAAGCCCACCGAGACCGGAGTGCTCCATCATCAACTGAATACCGGCGTAGAAGGGGAATTGCACCAGAATTCCGGCGGTGCTACGTGCGGCAGCGCTGACGGCGCGCATATAGGCCATCGGTGTTTTATGCAGCAGCAGACCGGCAATCATAAACATCAGGTTGACGGTATTGATGGTGATGTTGAAACCTTTCTCGGCAAAGTAGATGCCCAGATAGGCAATACCTAATGCACCGATGATCAGTGCCAGAATGCGGCTTTCTTCCAGTTTTTCCGACGGCGGCGCGTCTGGTGGCAGCTTCTTCTGAAAATCAGCTTCTTCCAGTAATAGTTTCGGATCGATGCTCACCACATCTGTAGGTTTTGGCGTCATCATGCGCGTGATGAACGGCATTACCACAATCAGCGCCACGGTGATGAAGATATTGAAGCCGGTGAACAGGGTATCCGCGACGGGAATTAATCCCGCTATGTGCTCGACCGGGTTGCCAGGCGTTGCCGCCAACAAAGGCATTGAGCCGGAAAAACCACCGCCCCAGGTCAGGAAGCCGATGTAGGCGCAGGCAATCAGTAACGGATAATCGGAACCCGGTACCCGACGAGCGACTTCGCGGGCGAACATCGCCCCGACCACCAGACCGAATCCCCAGTTGATAACGCAGGCAACCGAACCAAAAAAAGTGACCAGCATTACGCCCTGGGCGGGGGTTTTGGCAGCGGATGCCGCCGTACGCAGCAGGCTTTTCACCGGCCCGGAACTGGCTAACGCATGGCCGGTCACGATGATTAGCGCCATCTGCATACCAAACGCCAGCAGGTTCCAGAAACCATCACCCCAGAATTTCACCATGCTGATGGGCGTCTGTGGCGTTAACCATAGCGCGATGCCGAAGGTCAGCAATGTTAACAACATGGCGAAAATCAGCGGGTCGGGCAGCCAGCGGCTGACCACCCGTGTCATAAAGCGAGCGATGCGGCCAATCATGCGTCACCTCGCAGGATGAGCAGATCGTCGGCAATAGCAAACTGCGCTTCGGTTTTTTCACGCAGCGTGGCGATATCACATCCTTCGACAATTTCAGTTAGCCACATTTTGCCGTCAATAAAGCGGAATACGGCAAGTTCAGTGACCAGCATGTGCACAGCATGCTGCGCGGTGAGCGGCATGGTGCATTGCCGCAGGATTTTCGCTGAGCCGTCTTTCGCGCAATGCTCCATGGCAATAATGACTTTCCGTGCACCGGTTACCAGATCCATAGCGCCCCCCATGCCGGGCACCATCTTGCCGGGAACCACCCAGTTGGCAAGGTTTGCCTGCTCATCGACCTGTAACCCACCCAATACACAGGCATCAACGTGACCGCCGCGAATCAACGCGAATGACATGGCGCTATCAAACATCGCCGCGCCTGGCAAAATACCGCACGGTTGGCCGCCCGCGTTTACCAGATCAGGATGCGCGGTGGTCACCGGGCCCAGTCCCAGAAAACCATTCTCAGATTGCAGCGTAATGTGAATATCTGCAGGCAAGTAGTTGGCTACCATGGTTGGCAGGCCAATACCTAAGTTGACGATATCGCCATCGCGAAGCTCTTGCGCCACCCGGCGCGCAATACGTTGTTTAGCATCCATGATTAGCTCTCCTGTGGAATGACGATATGGTCGATAACGGCGCCGGGGGTAACAATCTGGTCAGGCTGCAGCTCGCCTGTTTCAACCATTTCATCCGGTTCAACCAGCGTGATGTCAGCGGCGAGAGCAATCAGAGGGTTAAAGTTTCGGGCGCTGAGCTGGTAGGTGAGGTTGCCAAGCATGTCAGAGCGATGGGCGCGAATAAGCGCTAAATCGGCGCGCAATGGGCGTTCAAGCAGCCAGGTTTTGCCCTCGAGCGTGATGGTCTGCTTACCATCTTCCACGATGGTGCCAACGCCGGTAGGCGTCAGAAAACCACCAAGACCCGCGCCGCCGCAGCGAATTTGCTCGATCAGGGTACCTTGCGGAACCAACTGTACGTCCATCTCGCCGGCAATCATGCGACGACCAGTTTCCGGGTTGGTGCCAATGTGCGAGGCAATGACTTTGCTCACCCGCCCATTGACGATCAGTGGCCCGATACCGGTATCGACAAATGCAGTATCGTTAGCAATCAGCGTCAGATCTCTGACGCCGGATTCCAGCAGGGCTTCAACCAGGCGAGGCGGTGTGCCAACCCCCATAAAACCACCGACCATGATGGTCATGCCGTCACGAAAGAAGCCTGCAGCGTCTTGTAAGGTAATCAGTTTTGTTTTCATTATGTTTCCCTTTTGCATACTCCATTTTGGGTACGCTCAGGGAAGTGCAAGCAGAATGCCAGGATGCTTTAAAAGACGTATTAATCTTTAGTCGTTTGAATTTATTAATGTATTTTTATATTTCTAACGGGGAGGTAAAGCGAGGGGCTATGCAGAATTTTGCGCAGTGTGCAAAATTCTGCATAGCAAATTTGCGTATCAGGAACCCGAAGGGTCGATGCCGTACTCTTGTAATTTATACATCAGGGCGCGTCGGCTAATCCCCAGCATCAACGCCGTGCGGGTGCGGTTGCCGTCCTGACTGTCGAGGACTTCGAGGATAATGCGTTTTTCCTCACGCTTAATCTCTTCTTTCAGATTGCGCTCCCCGGAGTGAGTCGGTTTTGTCTCTGTCGTGGCGCTCACCGGGTTGCGGAAAGCGTCGGGGAGATCGTCGGCAAAAATTATCGCGCCAGTATTCATAATGACGGCACGTTCGATGACGTTTGACAGTTCACGAATGTTACCCGGCCAGGGCCAGGCGGTGAGCATCGACATTGCCGTCGGGTCGATCTCGATAATATCGCGCTGATTTTCAGCGCTGAATTTTTGTAAAAAGTGGTTGGCGAGTAAGGCAATGTCTTCACGACGCTCGCGTAAGGGAGGCAAAGTTAAATGGATAACGTTGAGCCGGTAAAACAGGTCTTCGCGAAACGTTCCTTCCTTCACCATGGTTTGCAGGCAGCGGTTGGTAGCGGCGACGATACGAATATCAACGCGAATGGTCTGGTGCCCGCCGATGCGTTCAAACTCTCTCTCCTGCAAAATACGCAGCAGTTTGGCTTGTAACACCAGCGGCATCTCACCAATTTCATCAAGCAACAGCGTTCCCTGATGAGCGCGCTCGAACAATCCCTGACGCAACGTCTGTGCCCCGGTAAAAGCGCCTTTTTCGTGACCAAATAGCTCGCTTTCCAGCAGCGACTCCGGCAGAGCCGCGCAGTTAACTTTGATAAATGGGCCATTGGCGCGTTTGCTGTTGTAGTGAATGGCGCGGGCGATCAGCTCTTTTCCTGTGCCGCTTTCACCGCTTATCAGAACATTGGCCTGTGACAGGGCGATTTTCGCTGTGTCTTTACAGATATCCATCATACGCGGACTGTTGGTCAGAATATGCCCCCACTGCCAGCTGGTGCTCAACGCTTTGTGTAGATTGCGGATTTCCTGTTTCATCTCCTGCAGTTGCAATGCGCGTTGAATCACCATGCTAAGCTCGTCGAGATCAAAGGGCTTAATCACGTAATCAAATGCGCCGCTACGTAGCGCTTCTACGGCGGTTTCGACTTCGGCATACGCGGTCATCAGAATGACGGGGATGCGTGGTTGCTGGGCGCGCATCACTTTCAGCGCGTCGATGCCGTCCATCTCCGGCATACGAATATCCATCAGCACGACGTCAGGCTGCGTTTCGCTAAACAGGCTCAGCGCGGCTTTCCCGTCGCTGGCGCAATGCGTTTCATGCCCTTGCAGGGAAAATGCGGTGGCAAGCATACGGCGAACATTTTCTTCATCATCAACGATGAGAATACGGTATGTCGTTTTCATTCTGACGGATTTCCCAGCGGGTTAAGAGGTAAAATCAGGGTAAATATCGCCCCACAGCCAGGCTGGCTGGTTACGTGGATATCCCCCTGATGCGCATTGATGATGCGCTGGCTCAGCGCCAGTCCAAGACCAGTGCCTGATGCTTTCGTCGTAAAAAAGGGATCGAATATTTTCTTCTGAATGGCGAGATCGATACCATTGCCATTATCTTCAATCATCACGGCCTGTTGTGAGGCCGAGTATTGCCAGGTGCGAATGCGAATTTCGCCTCGCGCAGCGATCGCCTGTACTGCATTGATTAAAATGTTGAGGATCACCTGCTTGAGGAGTTCGCGATCGGCGACGATCGGCGGCAGGCTGGGATCTAATTCCGTGGTAAAACCAATCCGTGCCTGAAGGCCGGCGGTTTGCACCAGGATTAGCGTCTCTTCAATCAACGCATTGAGCTGAATCTGCTGCCACTGGCTTTGTCGCGGACGTGAAAAATCTAACAGCTGTTGAATAACTTTATTGATGGAATCAATTTCGTTAAGCACAACAGATAAATACTCCTGATGTTCCGGCAGGGAGGTTTGCTGGCGGATGATCTGGACGTAGCCACGGATTGCGGTCAGCGGGTTTCTCACTTCATGCGCGACCCCGGCCATCAGTTCACCCAGAGTGGCGAGCCTTTCGGTTTGCGCCAACCGACGCTGGGTCTCTTTCCGGGCGGTTAAATCGGAGAAAATAACCAGCGCGCCAATCAGTTCGCCGTGTGCGTTATGGATCCGGCTGGTGGTAACACTTATCTCAATGGTGCGTTCACGTCCCGGAAAGCTAATCTCCTGAGCCACGTGCTCAGTACCGTGCTCGAGGGTATCCAGTACCGGGCTATGAAACTGCGTATTGGCAAACAGCGTCGCATAAGATTGACCCACCAGCTCATGCAGCGAGTAGCCCGTTATCTGCTCTGCCGCCGGGTTCATGGTGGTGACGTCGCCTTGTCTGTCGATGGCGATCACACCATCTGCGGCATTTTCAATAATCAGATCGTTGAGGGTTTTGGTGTCCCGTAGCGTTTGCGCCAGCGCATTAACGCTACGGCTGATTTGTCCCAACTCGCCGGGGAGTTCAGGCAGTCGGGCGGGCGTTTTTTGTGCCAGCGTTGAGAGTCCATCAGTAATAATGTCGATATTCGCGCTGAGTCGGCGTGAAAAATGCACGATCAGCAGCAGGCTAAAGATGAGCCCAGTAACCAGTACGGCAATTATCCTGACGTCCATTCTCCAGGCCTGCTGGCGAATATCTTGGGTTAGTTCATTGGCCCAGATATACCCAATAACCTCTCCCTGGCGCTCTATTGGGATCATGGAGTTGAGTATGTCGCCACGAACCTGTCGCCCTGAATAGACCACTGGCGCATTGCTACTCATCACTTCGCGTCCCGGATGATCGTCGGTGATAGTGATACCTACATTGCTCTGATACAGCGCAGAGGGCGCGTAGGTGATAATGGCATCCAGCGCTTTGTGGTAATACCCTGCGCCAACGCCGGGAAACGCCCGGGTAATTCGCTCGGTAACAGGAGCTAACTCATGATTAAGCGCCCGAATGCGCTCTTCGCGCGGCAGGTTATCGTAGTCGTTAAAGCTGTCGCCCAGCGCATCGTTTAGCAGCGCTATGACTGATGACAGTTTTTTCTCTTTTTCAGATAAGACTGCTGAACGGCCTTCAGTTTCTACGATATAACCTATGGATATCGTCGGAATGATGACCATCAGAATGGCCATCATGATCATTTGGTTGCGTAATCGTCGTGGATATAACCGACGAGCCAGCCATCTCAGGTCGCGCATTCTGACATCCGTGCAGTGTGTTTCAGGCAAACGACGATTATCACGGGTTAAGACAACGGTTTCAGAGCGGTGTATCATATTCCCGTAAAGAGAGGGCATTGCGACGCCGGACATTTACCGCTACCTTAACCACACTCTATTAATGCCCTGAGGCGGAGCTTCGCCCCTTTGAAATACCTTGCTTCCGTTCATTCAACCCTAAAAGTCTCACGCTACCTGTTCAGAGCGTTGGCGCTCCTGATCTGGTGTCTGATCGCTTTTGCTTCTGTGTTCTACATTGTGAACGCGCTGCACCAGAGAGAGTCTGAGATCCATCAGGAACTTAACCTCAGCTCCGATCAGGCCCAGCGTTATATCCAGCGCACATCGGATGTTATTAAAGAGCTGAAATATATTGCCGAGAATCGCTTAACGGCGGAAAACGGCGTGATGTCGCTGCGGGCGCGGGATGACAAAACCGTCGTACCTAATTTTGAGCCGCTGTTTGCCGACTCCGACTGTTCGGTGATGGGCAACGCCTGGCGAGGTTCTCTGGAGTCGCTGGCGTGGTTTATGCGCTACTGGCGCGACAATTTTTCTGCTGCCTATGATTTGAATCGCGTATTCCTGATCGGCAGCGATAATCTCTGTATGGCGAACTTTGGTCTGCGTGAGATGCCCGTCGAACGTGACCAGGCCCTGAAAGCGCTGCATGAGCGCATTATTAAGTATCGCAATGCGCCGCAGGATGAAAACGGTAATAACCTGTTCTGGATTAGCCAGGGGCCGCGTCCTGGAGTGGGCTATTTCTATGCGCTGACGCCGGTTTATCTTGCCAACCGTCTGCAGGCGCTGCTGGGCGTGGAACAACCTATTCGCATGGAGAACTTCTTCACGCCGGGCAGTTTGCCGATGGGGGTGACCATTCTCGATGAAAATGGTCATGCGCTGATTTCGCTCACCGGCCCTGAGGGGAATATTAAGGCTGAACCACGCTGGATGCAGGAGCGTTCCTGGTTTGGCTATACGCCGGGTTTTCGCGATCTGGTGCTGAAGAAAAATCTCCCGCCGTCATCGCTGAGCATTGTGTACTCTGTTCCGGTTGATCTGGTGCTGGAGCGGATCCGCATGATGATCCTGAACGCTATTCTGCTGAATGTGCTGGT
This sequence comes from Citrobacter sp. C5_2, assembly GCF_014596845.2. NCBI lineage: Bacteria > Pseudomonadati > Pseudomonadota > Gammaproteobacteria > Enterobacterales > Enterobacteriaceae > Citrobacter > Citrobacter sp. C5_2. Next base: position 1,684,335 of record NZ_CP115032.1, read on the forward strand.
CGGCGCGGCATTGTTTATGCTTACGCGTATGTATGAGCGGCGTATTTTTATTCCTGCGGAAAGCGATGCTCAGCGCCTGGAGGAACACGAGCAATTTAACCGTAAAATCGTGGCTTCCGCGCCGGTGGGAATTTGTATTTTGCGCACGCTGGATGGCATTAACATCCTGAGTAATGAACTGGCGCATACCTATCTGAACATGCTGACGCACGAAGACCGGCAACGGTTAACGCAAATCATCTGCGGCCAGCAGGTTAATTTTGTCGATGTGCTGACCAGTAACAATACCAATCTGCAAATCAGCTTTGTGCATTCGCGCTATCGCAATGAAAACGTGGCAATTTGCGTCCTGGTTGACGTCAGCGCGCGCGTTAAAATGGAAGAGTCGTTGCAGGAGATGGCCCAGGCGGCGGAACAGGCGAGTCAGTCCAAATCGATGTTCCTTGCGACAGTGAGCCATGAGCTGCGTACGCCGCTGTATGGCATTATCGGTAACCTCGATTTGTTGCAAACCAAAGAGTTACCCAACGGGGTGGATCGCCTGGTGACGGCGATGAATAACTCTTCCAGCCTGCTGTTGAAAATTATCAGCGATATTCTCGATTTCTCGAAAATTGAATCTGAACAGTTGAAGATTGAACCGCGCGAGTTCTCACCGCGTGAAGTGATGAGCCATATTACGGCAAACTATCTGCCGCTGGTGGTGCGTAAGCAGTTGGGATTGTACTGTTTTATCGACCCGGATGTGCCCGTCGCGTTGAATGGCGATCCTATGCGTTTACAGCAGGTGATCTCCAATCTGCTGAGTAACGCGATCAAGTTTACCGATACCGGCTGCATTGTGCTGCATGTGCAGTGTGACGGTGACTACCTCAGTATCCGTGTGCGTGATACCGGGGTGGGTATCCCCGCCAAAGAAGTGGTCCGTTTGTTCGATCCTTTCTTCCAGGTGGGCACTGGCGTACAGCGTAATTTCCAGGGAACCGGGCTCGGTTTGGCTATCTGTGAAAAACTGATCAGCATGATGGATGGCGACATTTCCGTTGATTCAGAACCGGGAATGGGCAGCCAGTTTACGCTCCGTATTCCTCTTTATGGCGCCCAGTATCCGCAGAAAAAAGGCGTAGAAGGACTGGCTGGCACCCGTTGCTGGCTGGCGGTGCGTAACGCATCGCTGTATCGCTTTGTCGAATCCAGTCTGATGCGTAGCGGGGTGACCGTGCTGCGTTATGAGGGGCAGCGCCCGGATGCTGATGACTTGTTGGTTGCCGACGATGTGCTGGAACAGGCGTGGCAAGGACGTGCCGCGGTGATTTTCTGCCGTCGCCATATTGGGATTCCGTTGGAAAGGGGGCCAGGGGAGTGGGTGCACAGCGTGGCGTCACCGCACGAACTGCCCGCGCTGCTGGCGCATATTTACAGCGTTGATCTGGGGAGTGAAGAACTCTCGACGGCGCTACCCGCTCCGGATAAAGTCGGCGCTACCAACGATGACATGATGATACTGGTGGTCGACGATCATCCTATCAACCGGCGTTTACTGGCCGATCAACTGGGATCGTTGGGATATCAGTGTAAAACGGCGAATGACGGTGTCGATGCCCTCAATGTACTGAGTAAAAACCATATCGACATCGTGCTGAGCGACGTCAACATGCCAAACATGGATGGTTATCGCCTGACTCAGCGCATCCGCCAGTTAGGTTTAACGTTGCCGGTTGTGGGCGTGACGGCAAACGCGCTGGCTGAAGAGAAGCAGCGGTGTCTGGAATCCGGTATGGATAGCTGTCTTTCCAAGCCAGTGACATTAGATGTATTGAAGCAAACGCTGACGGTCTATGCGGAAAGAGTGAGGAAGGCGCGGGTATAAAGATGCCGGATAGCGGGGTTTGCCTTACCAGGCCTACGGAACAAACTGTTCGTAGGCCTGATAAACGCAGTGCCATCAGGCAGTTAATTACTCTTTATCTGAAGGACTCAGCGTCACGGAAGAGAGGTAATTCAACAGCGCGATATCGTTTTCCACACCGAGTTTCATCATCGCCGATTTTTTCTGGCTGCTGATGGTTTTAATACTGCGGTTGAGCTTTTTGGCAATTTCAGTCACCAGGAAACCTTCGGCAAACAGGCGCAGAACTTCGCTCTCTTTCGGTGACAGGCGTTTGTCGCCATAGCCACTGGCGCTGATTTTTTCCAGCAGCCGAGAAACGCTTTCCGGAGTAAATTTCTTCCCCTTTTGCAGCGCGGCCAGCGCTTTCGGCAGGTCTGTTGGCGCGCCTTGCTTCAGGACAATCCCTTCAATATCGAGATCCAGCACCGCGCTCAGGATAGCCGGGTTATTGTTCATGGTCAGTACAATAATCGACAGGCTCGGGAAATGGCGCTTGATGTATTTTATTAACGTGATCCCATCACCGTATTTATCTCCTGGCATGGAGAGGTCGGTAATCAACACATGAGCATCTAACTTAGGCAAATTGTTGATCAGTGCTGTGGAGTCTTCAAATTCGCCGACAACATTAACCCACTCGATCTGTTCAAGTGATTTACGAATACCGAACAGTACAATCGGGTGGTCATCGGCAATAATTACGTTCATAGTGTTCATGTATTGGGCTACCTTGCTACAGCAAGCTCTTGACGTATGCGTCAATGTCGCTGATGTATTTTTCTATACCTGGAGCATCTTTCTCTTGAATAAGATGTTCCAGCGCTTCACATAACTGCTTGCCGGGTACCAGATTAAGCATGGCAAACACGCCTTTCAGGCGATGAGCCGTTTGGGCTAACGCAGCGAAATCACTGATTGCTGCCTCAGTATACAACCTCTTAACATCATCCGGTACTGTGTCTACAAAGAGTGCATAGTAACCGCTGGCATGAAGTTCGGCGTTTGCATCTCCGCCGAGGGGGAGCTCCTGGAGCTCTTCTTGTGCCAACTGCTCTTCTATCAGCTCGAGGACAGCTTCCTGCATAGCATTGCTCATATTAAAGTTGACGCGCAGCTGACCGGGGCCAATTTTCCGTACGCCAGACTCATCATCGCTTAAAAGCAAGCCCGAGGCAGTAAGATTAGACGGATTATCTGTTAAAAAGAGATCATATTCTTGACTATTCAACCGTTCGTCGGGCGTGATGCAGGTTGCCCCCCAGTTTTCCAGTTGACGTAATACAATGCTCCGTACGTCATTAGACGTCACATCAACCATCACGCAGACGTCATCTAACAGGCGCTCTTCACTATCAGCATGTTGATCGTGCAGTGGCATTTTAACATGGACTATATAACGTGTTCCAAGCTCTTCCCGCGCTTTAATGTTCAGGTGTCCGCCCAGCTTACGGGCTAACTGATCGCACAGCCAAAACGTTAATGGGTTGGCTTTGCCATAACGATCGCCTTGTGTGTCATTAATGAACGGGAAATGCAGGTTATCAACTTCCTGTAACGTGACGCCTTCCCCGGTATCCAGAATGCGGAAGGTCAGACGTTCAGCTTCCGATTCATCCTGATCGACCTCCAGTGTGATTTTACCAATCTGCGTGGTGGTTACCGCATATTGAATCAGCAGCAGCAAAATACGACGCAGGGCATCGCGGTCGCCACGGCGTTCGTCATGAGCGCTAAGGTGATTTTTAATAAGTAGCTGCAGCCCTTTACGCTTAATGGCCGGCAACACCTCCGGGACCACGTCGTCAATCAACGCCTGCACGGAAAACAGCGTCGATTCACCTTTCCAGGCGTCGCTTTCCAGCAAGTTAGCCAACTGGATTTCATCCACCATGCGAACCAGAACGTCGGCCTGATTGGCCAGTTTTTGGCTGTCGGGGGTATTGAGCGCGGCGGCATTAGCAGCCAGTGTTTTAGCCGGGTCCTTCAGCGCATTACCAATATTCTGCATAAAGGCCGCGCGGGCCTGCTGGTTTTTCTCATACAGCCGCTGCGCTTGCTTCAACTTCTTATTAACCAGTACTTCACGGTCCTGGTCACGAATGATAAAGATCTGCGTTCGCGATGAGATCTGGCTGCGAAACAGCCTGATTTCATACAGTTCATTATTGATAGTGGCCTGAATGACGCCCTGATGTTGTTCCGCCATACTGGTAATATTTTGCAGATTTAAATGCGGCAGCAGGTGGTCGGCAATTTTATTGCTAATTACCGTGCGGTTGGCTTCTTGATCGTGCACCAGCAATCCCAGCGGCAGCAGGGAAACAATCTCTTCATTGATCGCACGCAGGATCCGCAGTTCATTATTTGCCGCATGATTTGGCGCCACTTCGGTTGAACGGGCAGGGAGGTGACGAAAGGTGGTATAACCAAACAGCGCCAGGGCCAGCAACGCGATGTTCAGTAACAGCGGCAGCAGAATGTTTTGCAGCGTATCGAGTAGCAATGAGCCAAATGGAACCTGCCAGACCAGCCGCATATCCGTCGTGTCCAGCGCCGATGAGATCTCAATTTTACTGTTGTTGAAGCTAATACTGACGCTGTCAGGCGACTCTTTTTCATTGACGTGTTCAGTCGTTGAGCTGGCATCAGGGACCAGATGGAAACTGTCCAGCGGCATGCCGGCAGGGATCAGGTCATTAATCGGCAGGTCAAAGGCGACAACCGTTGCCAGATGTCCCGGCTGATTAAAGGTCGTGCGCAGCGTGAAGTAATGTCCGTTTTGCCAGACCAGACGGCGCAACGACGAGAAGCTTTCGCGCTCATCCAGCGCATTGGCCTGCTGCAACATTTCAGCGCGCCGGGAGTCGACAATATTACCGATCGTCGATTCCTTAAAGCCGGAAGTCAGATCTTTTAGCGGCAATGTTGAGATAAGGATCAGGCTATTGTCCTGACCATTAAGGTAATACATTGACCATGGAATATTTTCCGCGCCCCACAGCGTATCCAGATAGGTTGAGATTCGTTGGGTCATCTCCAGCGTAGAGCTGTCATGCGAGCCGAAAATCAGCGCCTCGGTTTTTCTGCGAGGTTTTTCAAGATAGTAGACATCTTGTTTCAGGCGAGTTTCCTGCAGCCCTTCTGCGCCAGGCGAGCTCGGCGTGGCGGCAATATTGTCATAAATTTGCCAGGTCACGTATCGCCAGGTATCGACCCTTTTATGAATGGCATGGGTGATATCGACAATCTGATAGCTCTTATCCTTTAGCCAGGTATTGACGGCGCTCTGGACCATGACGCCCATCATCACCAACAGCACCACGATCAGTAATAAGAAGTAACGGGTAATATTTCCCGGTAGTAGGGAGAATCGGGTAGAAGCCGTTGTGTCAGACTGACTCATTCGTGTTTATGACCTGTTAAACGACGCGAAAGTTGAAGGGGCAGTATAAAGGGTAATGTATGAATTGCCATACCTGGACCATGCCACAGAGTTTGCATTGTCTACGTCACATTTTGCTGCAACCCTTGATGGTGCAAAGGTGTACAGCGGATAATAACGGGTACAAATATTTTGTAGTGAATGTATACATTTAGCATTAAATAACAAGAAATTAATAATAAGGTTTATTTCTGATCTCGACGTGACGGGGTGATTAATAGACGTGATAGTTTTTCATCGGTAGCACAGAGCAGTCAGCTTTGTGTAAAGAAGAGTAAAAAAAAACCGAACGCAGAGCATTCGGTTGAAATAGGGGTAAACAGACATTCATGAATGAATGACGGTAATAAATAAAGTTAATGATGATAGCGAGTCTATTTTAGTTGCGAGTGAAGATTTTTTTTTATCATTCAGTGCTATGGTTGCCATTTGTTTAATTTATTGATTTATATATATTTTATAATGATTCTTGACTATTTGTGCTTATTCTCTCCATTTTCTTAATTAAAAAAAGTTCCCTTTTGTTAATATTTTGAAACATCTACATAGATAAATGAAACATCTTTAAAGTATTAGTATCATATTCGTGTTGGATTATTCTGTGTTTTTGCGGAGAATGAAGTTGCCGACTGGTTAATGAGGGTTAGCCAGTGAGCAGTGGCATAAAAAAGCAATAAAGGCATATAACAGAGGGTTAATAACATGAAAGTTAAAGTACTGTCCCTCCTGGTACCGGCTCTGCTGGTAGCAGGCGCAGCAAATGCGGCTGAAATTTACAACAAAGACGGCAACAAATTAGACCTGTACGGTAAAGTCGATGGTCTGCACTATTTCTCTGATGACTCTACTAAAGATGGCGATCAGACCTATATGCGTATCGGCTTCAAAGGCGAAACCCAGGTTAACGACCAACTGACCGGTTATGGCCAGTGGGAATACCAGATCATGGGTAACTCCTCTGAAAACGAAAACAACGCCTGGACCCGTGTGGCGTTTGCTGGTCTGAAGTTCGCTGATGCAGGTTCTTTCGACTACGGTCGTAACTACGGCGTGGTTTACGACGTAACGTCCTGGACCGACGTTCTGCCGGAATTCGGCGGCGACACTTACACTTCTGACAACTTCATGCAGCAGCGTGGTAACGGCTTCGCGACCTACCGTAACACCGACTTCTTCGGTCTGGTTGATGGCCTGAACTTTGCCATTCAGTACCAGGGTAAAAACGGTAGCCCGGAAGGTGAAGGTATGACGGGGGTGACCGGCAACGGTCGTGATGCACTGAATCAGAACGGCGACGGCGTTGGCGGATCTATCACTTATGATATCGGTGAAGGTTTCTCCCTGGGTACTGCAGTCACCAGCTCTAAACGTACTGACGAGCAGAACAAGCTGAACTTCGGTACTGGCGATCGTGCTGAAACTTACACTGGTGGTCTGAAATACGACGCGAACAACGTGTACCTGGCAGCACAGTACACCCAGACCTACAACGCAACGCGTGCGGGTAACCTGGGCTGGGCTAACAAAGCGCAGAACTTCGAAGCTGTTGCGCAGTACCAGTTCGACTTCGGTCTGCGTCCGTCCGTGGCTTACCTGCAGTCTAAAGGTAAAGACCTGAACAATGGTTACGGTGACCAGGACATCGTGAAATATGTTGATGTTGGCGCAACCTACTACTTCAACAAAAACATGTCCACCTATGTTGATTACAAAATCAACCTGCTGGATGACAACCAGTTCACCCGTGATGCTGGCATCTCTACCGATGATATCGTAGCACTGGGCCTGGTTTACCAGTTCTAATCTGCGTTCATGTTGTTAAAAGGCCCTGCGGGGCCTTTTTTAATGCTATTTTTTCGCCGTACAAACAACGATTTTTGGTGTACTCTTGCGCCCGTTCGCATGAGGATAATTACGTATGGAAATGAATTTTTATCGCGCAGCGCTAATAGCTGTGACGATCTTTTTTGTCGGGTGCGATGAGGCCCCGAAACCGGCTCAGGCCACACAATCCGCCACCGTTCTGGAAGGTAAAACGATGGGCACTTTCTGGCGGGTCAGCGCGGTGGGCGTGGATGCCAAACGCGCCAGGGAGTTGCAGGCGAAGATCCAGACTCAGCTTGATGCTGACGATCAGCTTCTTTCAACCTATAAAAATGATTCTGCCCTGATGCGCTTTAATCTGTCGAAAAGCTTGTCGCCGTGGCCGGTCAATGACGCTATGGCGGATATCGTCACGTCGGCGCTGAGAATTGGCGCGAAAACCGATGGGGCGATGGATATCACCGTGGGACCGTTGGTCAACCTGTGGGGTTTCGGTCCGGATCAGCAACCCGTGCACATTCCCACTCAGGCGCAAATTGACGCCGCAAAAGCGCAAACCGGACTTTCACATTTGAAAGTGATTAATGAGGCTCATCGGGATTACCTGCAAAAAGACTTGCCGGATCTGTATGTGGATCTGTCTACCGTTGGTGAAGGTTATGCCGCCGATCATCTGGCGCGACTGATGGAGCAAGAGGGGATCGCCCGTTATCTGGTTTCCGTTGGCGGTGCGCTAAACAGTCGTGGTATGAATGCGGAAGGCCATCCATGGCGGGTGGCGATCCAGAAACCCACCGATCGAGAAAACGCGGTGCAAGCGGTTGTCGACATTAACGGGCACGGCATCAGCACCTCCGGTAGCTACCGTAACTATTACGAGCTGGACGGTAAACGCCTGTCGCATGTTATCGATCCGCAAACCGGTCGTCCGATCGAACATAATCTGGTGTCTGTGACGGTGATAGCGCCTACGGCGCTGGAGGCTGACGGCTGGGATACCGGTTTGATGGTGCTCGGCCCGGAAAAGGCCAAAGAAGTGGTGCGTCGTGAAGGGCTGGCGGTGTATATGATTGTGAAAGAGGGGCAGGGGTTTAAAACCTGGATGTCGCCGCAGTTTAAAAGCTTTCTGCTCAGCGATAAAAATTAAAAAGCAAGATTGCGGGTTTTTATACCTGGCTATCAGGACACACTGAGGCTAAGCGCTATGCTTAACAAAGGAGTCCATAATGAAAAGTCGTTTACGCATAACTGATGATGACCGCTGGCAGTCTGTTGTGGATCGTGATGCTGACGCCGACGGTCAGTTTGTTTTCGCCGTCCACACCACCGGTATTTTCTGCCGTCCGTCCTGTCGGGCGAAACATGCGCTGCGCAAAAATGTCAGTTTCTTTGCTGATGCCCAGCAGGCGCAGGCCGCCGGGTTTCGGCCCTGTAAACGCTGCCAGCCGGATAAAGACAGCGCGCAGCAGCATCGGCTGGACAAAATAGCCCACGCCTGTCAGTTGCTGGAGCAGGAGTCGCCCCTCACGCTGGATGAGCTGGCGCAGCAGGTGGCGATGAGCCCGTATCACTTGCACCGTCTGTTTAAAGCCACGACGGGCATGACCCCGAAAGCGTGGCAGCAGTCCTGGCGCGCTCGTCGTCTGCGCGATGCCCTGGCAAAAGGGGCGCCAGTAACCCAGGCGATTTTGAACGCCGGATTCCCCGACAGCAGCAGTTATTACCGACAAGCGGATCAGGCGCTAGGTATGACCGCCAGGCAATTTCGCAAAGGCGGCGATAACGTTTCTGTGCGCTATACCCTGACAGATTGCGCCCTGGGGCGTTGCCTGGTGGCGGAAAGCGAACGCGGTATCTGCGCGATCTTGCTGGGTGATGATGATGCTACATTGGTTGCGGAACTGCATGAGCTGTTTCCCGCCGCTCAGGATGAGGCAGCCGATGCTGATTTCCAGCAGCATGTGCGTGAGGTCATCGCCGTGATTAATACGCGCAATACTCCACTGTCGCTGCCGCTGGATATCCGCGGGACCGCATTCCAGCTGCAGGTGTGGCAGGCGCTGCGCGCAATCCCATGTGGTAAGACGGTTAGTTACCAGCAGTTAGCCAGCGCCATCGGTAAACCGAAAGCGGTGCGCGCGGTGGCCAGCGCCTGCGGAGCCAACAAACTGGCGATTGTCATCCCGTGTCACCGGGTGATCCGTAATGATGGTGCGCTTTCGGGCTACCGCTGGGGTATTGCGCGCAAGGCGCAGTTACTGCAACGAGAAATCTCTGGGGAGGAAACGTAATGCTTGATCTCTTTGCGGATGAGAAACCCTGGCAGGAACCGCTGGCATCCGGCGCGGTAATTTTGCGGCGTTTTGCCTTTGAGTCCGCACCGTCTTTGCTGCAGGCGATCGCGGCTGTCGCCCGACACTCGCCGTTTCGCCAGATGGTGACGCCCGGCGGTTACACGATGTCGGTGGCGATGACCAACTGCGGTCATTTGGGCTGGACGACGGATCAACATGGCTACCTTTATTCTCCGTTTGACCCGCTTTCCGGTGCGCCATGGCCGCCGATGCCGGATGCTTTCGCTGCGCTGTGCCAGCAGGCGGCTACGGCGGCGGGCTATGCCGATTTTCAACCCGATGCCTGCCTTATTAACCGCTACACGCCAGGGGCGAAACTGTCATTACATCAGGATAAAGACGAACCTGACCTGCGGGCGCCTATCGTTTCTGTCTCGCTGGGGTTACCGGCCATCTTTCAGTTTGGCGGTTTGCGCCGTAATGACCCTTTAAAACGTTTACTGCTGGAGCATGGCGATGTCGTGGTATGGGGTGGGAACTCACGGTTGTTTTATCATGGGATCCAGCCGCTTAAGACAGGGTATCATCCGTTAACCGGTGACTGTCGTTACAATCTGACGTTTCGCCAGGCTGGTAAAAAAGAATAAAAATAAGAATTATTATTGCTGTCGGCAAAGAGATGTTTAAACTGCGGGCTGTTATTACTTGTCCGGGTTGTTTGCATGGAACTTTTACTTCTTGTCTGGCGGCAGTATCGCTGGCCATTTATCAGCGTCATGGCGCTCAGCCTCGCCAGCGCAGCATTGGGAATTGGGCTGATTGCGTTTATTAACCAGCGCCTGATTGAAACGGTCGACACCACGTTGATGGTGCTGCCGGAGTTTCTTGGCCTGCTGCTGCTGTTGATGGTTGTCACCCTCGGCTCACAGCTGGCGTTAACCACGCTGGGACACCACTTTGTTTACCGCCTGCGTAGTGAATTTATCAAGCGTATTCTGGACACCCACGTCGAGCGTATCGAACAGCTTGGCAGCGCTTCGTTGCTGGCCGGTTTAACCAGCGATATCCGCAACATCACCATCGCTTTTGTTCGTCTGCCTGAGCTGGTGCAGGGGATTATCCTGACTATTGGGTCGGCGGCGTATCTGGCGATGCTATCAACCAAAATGCTGCTGGTGACGGCAATCTGGATGGCAATCACCATCTGGGGCGGGTTTGTGCTGGTCGCGCGGGTATATAAACATATGGCGACCCTGCGCGAAACAGAAGACAAATTGTACAACGATTACCAGACGGTGCTGGAAGGGCGCAAAGAGTTGACGCTCAACCGCGAGCGCGCCGAGCATATCTTTAATCAATTATACGTCCCGGACGCTAAAGAATATCGTCACCATATTATCCGTGCCGATACCTTCCACCTCAGCGCGGTGAACTGGTCGAACATTATGATGCTGGGCGCCATTGGCCTGGTGTTCTGGATGGCTAACAGTCTGGGCTGGGCGGATACCGCCGTGGCGGCGACCTATTCGCTGACGCTGTTATTCCTGCGTACGCCGCTGCTCTCCGCCGTTGGCGCACTGCCGACGCTGCTCACCGCACAGGTCGCTTTTAACAAGCTGAATAAATTCTCACTGGCGCCCTTTAAGGCCGAATTCCCGCGACCAACCGCGTTTCCGGACTGGCAAACGCTGGAGCTGCGTAACGTGGTATTCCACTATCAGGATAATGCGTTCTCTGTCGGACCGGTAAATCTGACTATTCGTCGCGGGGAACTGATCTTCCTGATTGGCGGCAATGGTAGCGGGAAATCCACACTGGCTATGTTACTCACCGGGTTGTATCAACCGCAGTCAGGCGAGATCCTGCTCGACGGCAAAGCGGTTGCTGTCGAAAAACCAGAGGACTATCGCCAGCTGTTCTCCGCCGTGTTTACCGACGTCTGGTTGTTCGACAAACTGCTCGGTCCGGAAGGTAAAGAGGCCGATCCGGCGCTGGTGGCGAAGTGGCTGGAACATCTGAAGATGGGTCACAAGCTTGAGCTGAACGATGGGCGTATTCTTAATCTCAAGCTGTCGAAAGGGCAGAAAAAACGCGTAGCGCTGCTGCTGGCGTTGGCGGAGGAGCGTGACATTATTCTGCTGGATGAATGGGCTGCCGATCAGGACCCGCACTTCCGCCGTGAGTTCTATCAGGTGTTATTGCCGCTGATGCAGGAAATGGGTAAAACCATCTTCGCTATTAGCCATGACGATCATTATTTTATTCACGCCGATCGTCTGTTGGAGATGCGTAACGGACAGTTAAGTGAATTAGTGGGCGATGAGCGTGACGCCGCCTCGCGAGATGCCGTCGCTCGTACTGCGTAATCCCTGTAACCGCCGGTTTTTTAGCCGCCCGGCGGTTGCGTTTATTGTTATTTACATAAATCGGCATCATGATTAATGATATTTCATATCATGGATTTATGATTAATGTCCGCATTCAACAAAAACAGCGCCAGACTGCGTGATGAAGAGCGCGCGCGCCTCATCTGGCTGCTGACCACAGATAAAGCCATTATTTCCACGCTGTTGGGCAAGCTTACCCTGGCTGAGCAATATGACGTCGGTACCTTAGCCGACGATATTGCTGAGGTAGGGGCGCTGGTGGCGCACCTGCCGCCGCCCGATCTGGCCGATACCCTCGAAGCATTACCTTCTGAAGAGCGCCACGCCCTGTGGCGGCTGGTCGAAAATGAAAAACGCGGTAACGTCCTGCTTGAGGCGTCAGAAAACGTCTGGGACGATCTGATTGATGAGATGAGCGACCGCGAGCTGCTGGATGCCCTGCAATATCTCGACATCGATGAACAGATTTATCTGGTCCAGCATTTGCCGCGTAATCTCACAGGCCGTCTGCTGGCAACGTTACCCGCAGAGGAGCGGGCGCGCGTGCGCCAGGTACTGCACTACGAGAAGAATCGCGTCGGTGCGATTATGGAGTTCGAAGTCATCACCGTGCGCCCGGACGTGACGCTGGAAGTGGTGCAGCGCTATTTACGGCGGCTGGGCAGGATGCCGGAGAACACCGATAAACTTTTCGTGACCGATCGCAATAAGGTGCTGGTCGGCGAACTGACGCTAACCTGTATCCTGCTCAATGATGTGCAGCGTAAAGTCAGCGAGGTGATGGAAGATGACCCACTCACCTTTTCCCCGGAAGACATTGCCGAAAACGCCGCGCGTACGTTCGAACGTGACAACCTGGTCAGTGCCGCGGTGGTTGATCCTGCCGGTAAGTTGATGGGCCGTTTGACCATTGATGAGATCGTTGATGTGGTATACGAAGAGACCGATACCGATCTGCGTCGAATGGGGGGCTTGAGCGCCGAAGAGGATGTGTTTGCTCCTGTTACCAAAGCGGTAAAAACCCGCTGGGCATGGTTGGCCATTAATCTCTGTACCGCCTTTATCGCCTCGCGGGTCATTGATGGCTTTGAACATACGATCTCGCAACTGGTGGCGCTGGCCTCGCTGATGCCGATTGTGGCAGGGATCGGCGGCAATACCGGAAATCAAACTATTACCATGATTGTTCGCGCGTTGGCGCTACAAAATATTCAGCCGGGAAACCTGACATTTTTGATCCTGCGCGAGATGGGCGTGGCGCTGGTAAATGGCCTCGTCTGGGGTGGGATTATGGGCGGCATTACCTGGTGGCTGTACGATGATATGGCGCTCGGCGGCGTGATGACCCTGGCGATGATGCTTAATCTGCTGATGGCGGCGTTGATGGGGGTGATTATTCCCATGACGATGGTGAAGCTTGGGCGCGACCCGGCGGTCGGCTCAAGCGTCATGATCACGGCCATCACCGATACCGGCGGTTTCTTTATTTTTCTCGGTCTGGCAACGCTATTTCTGATGTAGCCGCGCGTTTACGTCTGACGATGCGCGGCAGGATGAGCATCGTCATCACCCCGGCAACCACGCCAATCGCCAGGTTGCCGGTAGCGACCGTTGCGCCGACGGTTATCAGCATGACCAGCGTTTCAGTAACGGGGATTTTCGTCAGTGTCGCGGGCTGGATACTCTGCCAGCTGAAGGTTTTCACCGCCACAATCACCATAATTCCCGCCAGCACCGACATGGGTATTTTCGCCATGACTTCGCTCAACGCGGTGACTAGCAGCAGCAACACCAGCCCGGCGGCAATCGTCGAAACGCGGCTGCGTCCTTTGCCCATCTCGACGTTAACGATGGTTTGACCAATCATCGCGCACCCGGCAATGCCGCCATAAAATCCGGCCAGAATATTGGCTATCCCCAGTCCAGTGCTCTCTCGATTCTTGTTCGACGGTGTCACCGTCAGATCATCCACCAGACGGGCGGTTAACAGCGACTCCATTAAACCGACAAAAGCGATGCTCAGCGCACAGGGCCAGATAATGACCAATGTTTGCTGGTTGAGCGGCACTAACAACTGCGTTAACCCCGGAAGGCTACCGCTCATTGAACCTTCACCACCGACGGTTGGTAACAGTTGCCCACTGCTTACAGTAAATATCGTCAGCAGCACAATGGCGATAAGCGGCGCGGGGATTGTTTTAATCAATCGCGGAACCCACAGCACAATCAGCAGCGTCAGGATAAACAGTCCCCAGATTAGCGGGCTTTTCCCCCAGAAATGCGGGACCTGGGCAAAGAAAATCAAAATGCCCAGGGCGTTGACAAAGCCGGTCATGACGGCTGTAGGAATGAATCGCATCAGACGCGCCATCCCTGATACGCCAAACAGGATCTGAATCATCCCAGCCAGCACCACCGCTGGCAGAATGTACTGCACGCCATGTTGATGCACCATCGGACCAATCACCAGCGCAACCGATCCTGCCGCGGCGGTAACCATTGCCGGACGGCCGCCTAAAAAAGACATTGCCAGGCACAACACGACGGAAGCTATCAGGCTGACTTTAGGATCGACGCCCGCAATAACGGAAAAAGAGATCACTTCCGGGATCAGCGCCAGGGCGGTTACCACTCCCGCCAGCGTTTCTCGTACCAACAGGCGGGGTTGTCGCAGTACGGCGCGGGTGCTCTGTTCTGTCACCGCAGGGGAGGAGTGTGTTGCAGACATAGTAACTCTCAGGTCAGAAAGGGCCTGATAACAGCAGACCGACAGGCATCCGTGCGTGAATAGCAAAGCGCAGCATAGTACGCGTCTGGCGGGCAGGTTTCCAGAGGTGATTGTCAATAACCGCATAAATTATCAACGTATTAATAACATTTTTAAAATTAAAATATAATTTATAAACAATATTTAATTATTTTTACTTAAGTGTTACCGTTGGTGCCGCTCGATTTTCACCTGCATTAAAAGCAAAAAGCGATACTAAAAGTAAGGCATTAAGATTATGAAAAAAGTGACTGCCATGCTCTTCACCATGGCTGTAGGGCTGAACGTTGTCTCAATGGCAGCAAAAGCGAAAGCGGCGGAAGAGCAGGAAACGGATGTACTGTTGATTGGCGGCGGTATCATGAGCGCCACGCTGGGAACCTATTTACAAGAGCTGGAGCCACAATGGTCAATGACCATGGTCGAGCGACTGGATGGCGTCGCTCAGGAAAGTTCGAACGGCTGGAACAACGCCGGAACCGGCCACTCCGCACTGATGGAGCTGAACTACACGCCTAAAAAGGCCGACGGTAGCATCAGCATTGAAAAGGCAGTCGAAATCAACGAAGCCTTCCAGATTTCCCGTCAGTTTTGGGCTTATCAGGTCAATAATGGCGTGATGCATGAACCACGCTCATTTATCACTACCGTCCCGCATATGAGTTTTGTCTGGGGCGACGAGAACGTGAATTTCCTGCGCGCCCGTTACACCGCACTGCAGCAGAGCACTTTATTCCGTGGTATGCGTTATTCCGAAGATCACGCGCAGATTAAAGAGTGGGCGCCGCTGGTTATGGAAGGTCGCGATCCGAAACAGAAAGTCGCGGCAACGCGCACCGAGATTGGTACTGACGTTAACTATGGTGAAATCACGCGCCAACTGATTGCCTCGTTGCAGAAGAAGCCCAACTTTGCGCTGCAACTGAGCACCGAAGTACGAGGCTTTAAGCGTAATGCAGACAATAGCTGGACCGTTACGGTCGCCGATCTGAAAAACAACGAAGCGGAACATGATATCAAGGCGAAGTTTGTCTTTATCGGTGCCGGTGGCGCGGCGCTGAAGCTGTTGCAGGAAACCGACATTCCAGAAGCGAAAGGCTATGCCGGATTCCCGGTTGGCGGCCAGTTCCTGGTGGCAGAAAACCCGGACGTAGTGAATCGCCACCTGGCGAAAGTGTATGGTCAGGCCTCTGTGGGCGCGCCGCCGATGTCGGTACCGCACATCGATACCCGTATCCTGGATGGCAAGCGTGTCGTGCTGTTTGGGCCATTCGCGACATTCTCCACCAAGTTCCTGAAAAACGGTTCATTGTGGGATCTGCTCAGCTCGACCACGACGTCGAACTTTATGCCGATGGTCAACGTAGGTCTGGATAACTTCGATTTGGTGAAATATCTGGTAAGTCAGGTGATGCTGAACGATGACGACCGTTTTGCCGCACTGCAAGAATACTATCCGCAGGCGAAAAAAGAGGACTGGCGTCTATGGCAGGCGGGTCAGCGTGTGCAGATCATTAAAAGTGATGCAGAAAAGGGCGGCGTGCTACGTCTGGGAACTGAAGTGGTCAGCGATAAAGAAGGTACGATTGCTGCACTGCTGGGCGCTTCGCCTGGTGCATCAACCGCGGCGCCGATCATGCTGCATCTGATGGAAAAAGTGTTTAAAGATAAAGTCGCCAGCCCCGAGTGGCAGGCGAAGCTGAAAACGATTATTCCGTCTTATGGTACTAAGCTGAACGGAAACGTTGAGGCAACTGAACAAGAGCTGCAATACACCAGCGAAGTTCTGGGTCTGAAATACGACAAGCCGCAGGTTGCCGATGAAGCGCCAAAACCGCAGTTGAAACCTCAGGCTCAACCGCAGCCTGAGCAGAAAGCTGTGGCGGATATCGCGCTGTAAATAAAATGCCGGATAAGCGCAGCGCTTATCCGGCCTGGTTCACGCGTCTGTAGGCCGGATAAGGCGGAACGCCGCCATCCGGCACATTCTCACTTAGCGCGCGACTGCGTCCTGAATCTTCTCTTCCGCTTTCCAGATACGGTATTTCACTTCCACGTTTTCCGGGGTGTAGACCACAATCGGCAACTTGCTGTTGTAGCGCAGCATACCGTCATCACCCAGATACGCGGTAATAAATTTCTTCTCTTTTTTACCGTCCGGGCAGGCCATCATGGTTGAAACCGGAGAGGTGACTTTGTCGAAAACGTAGTAGTCGTATCCCCAACCTTCCAGCGTTTTGCTATCCAGTTCTCCGCCCAGGCGATGTTGGTTGCAGTCGACCTCCAGCGTCTGGCCGATCAATAGTTCTACTTTCAGGGTAGATTCATCTTTCTCAGGGGGAAGCTGGATTACCTGGCGCTTCATACCCTTTTCCGCTTTAGGATAAGGGGCGACCTTTTCCAGCGGCTGAGCACCGGTATCGTTACTGCCAGCCCAGGCAGAGGTGCTGGCAAAGGCGGCGAAAAGCACGGCAGGGACAATTGTCTTCATCTTATTGTTCACAGTGTTTCCTTTCTTCTGTCTTATGAACGAGTCTGGGGCAGGTTAACATATTTGCATTATCTATTAATCTGGATTTACTTATATTTTCAGTGAGTATTTGAGTGTTGTCGGTTGTGTGTAGCGATATATTCTAAGATTTATCTTAATTTTAAGATTATTCTCTTTGTGACGTGTCCGTTATGTAATTTATTATATAACCCATTGAAATGTGAGCAAAAGCGCATTTTTTCCCGTCAACTCAACACTCTTTTGATCCGGCAACAGCATTTACCCCGATCGGGGTATGCTCCTCTTACACATCCTGAAATATCTTACGACTAAAAATAACTACTCATAAATAGTGCAGTTTTTTATGTCGTTCAACCCGCCGGGGGAGAGCGTCATTATGGAAGGACAATGTCATGGTTGATTTATCCCGTCGAGGCATGTTGACAGGCAGTTGGCGTAACGCCAACGCAGGGATCCGTCCGCCGTGGAGCAAGGAAGACTCTCACTTTCTGGCCCATTGCCTTCGTTGTGACGCCTGCATCCAGGCGTGTGAAACCGACATCCTGCAGCGAGGCCAGGGTGGTTATCCGAGCGTAAATTTCAAACACGGCGAGTGCAGCTTTTGTTATGCCTGCGCAGAGGCCTGTCCCGAATCACTTTTTCTTCCGCGCCACACCAGGGCATGGGATCTGAATTTTACGATCGGGGAAAACTGTCTCGCACACCAGTCAGTTGAATGTCATCGCTGTCAGGATAGCTGTGAACCTATGGCTATAACCTTTCGCCCCACGCTGTCCGGTATTTATCAGCCACAGCTCGACAATCAGGCCTGTAACGGATGTGGCGCGTGTGTCGCGATTTGCCCGGTATCAGCCATTAATGCGGAGTACAACCATGGACAGTAACTGGCAGGTCTGCAGCCTGGTCGTTCAGGCCAAAAGTCAGCATATCAATGATATCGCCACGCAGTTGCGTTCGTTTCCGGGTTGCGAAGTTGCACTTAGCGACGTGGAAAGCGGCCAGCTCATTGTGGTGGTGGAAGCAGAGCAAAGTGAAACGCTAATGAAAACTATTGAGTCAGTGCGCAACGTTGCGGGCGTGCTGGCGGTGTCGCTGGTTTATCACCAGCAGGATGAGCAAGGTGAGGAAACACCATGAAACTCAGTCGTCGTAGCTTTATGAAAGCTAACGCCGTTGCGGCCGCTGCGGCGGCTGCCGGGTTAAGCGTGCCGGGCGTAGCCCGCGCAGTAGTCGGTCAGCAAGAAGCCATCAAATGGGACAAAGCCCCGTGCCGTTTCTGCGGGACAGGCTGTGGCGTATTGGTCGGGACGCAGCAAGGGCGTGTAGTGGCATGCCAGGGCGATCCGGATGCGCCGGTTAACCGTGGGCTTAACTGCATCAAAGGTTACTTCCTGCCAAAAATCATGTACGGAAAAGACCGTTTAACACAGCCGATGCTGCGCATGAAGGACGGGAAGTATCACAAAGAGGGTGAATTCACGCCGATTAGCTGGGAGCAGGCCTTTGACGTGATGGAAGAGAAATTCAAAACGTCCATGAAAGAAAAAGGCCCAGAGTCTATCGGCATGTTCGGCTCGGGTCAGTGGACGATTTGGGAAGGTTACGCCGCCGCCAAATTGTTTAAAGCCGGCTTCCGTTCTAATAACATCGACCCGAACGCGCGTCACTGCATGGCGTCAGCGGTGGTTGGCTTTATGCGTACCTTCGGTATGGATGAGCCGATGGGTTGTTATGACGATATTGAGCATGCCGATGCTTTCGTCTTGTGGGGCGCGAATATGGCGGAGATGCACCCGATTCTGTGGTCGCGCATCACCAACCGTCGTCTGTCCGATCCGAATGTTACCGTCGCAGTGCTCTCCACCTTCCAGCATCGTAGTTTTGAGCTGGCGGATAACGGTATGGTCTTCACGCCGCAAACCGATCTGGTGATCCTCAACTACATCGCAAACTACATCATTCAAAACAATGCGATCAACCAGGATTTCTTCAGCAAGCACGTTAACCTGCGTAAAGGGGTGACGGACATCGGCTACGGCCTGCGTCCAACTCATCCGCTGGAAAAAGCGGCGAAGAATCCAGGTTCCGATGCCTCTGAACCGATGAGCTTTGAGGATTACAAAGCCTTCGTTGCTGAGTACACGCTGGATAAAACCGCCGAAATGACCGGCGTACCGAAAGATCAACTGGAACAGTTGGCGCAGTTGTATGCCGATCCGAAGAAAAAAGTCATCTCCTACTGGACGATGGGCTTTAACCAGCATACCCGCGGCGTGTGGGCCAACAACCTGGTCTATAACCTGCACCTGCTGACCGGTAAAATTTCTCAGCCAGGCTGTGGTCCGTTCTCATTGACCGGTCAGCCTTCCGCCTGCGGTACCGCGCGTGAAGTTGGGACGTTCTCCCACCGTCTGCCTGCGGACATGGTGGTCACCAACGAAAAACACCGCGATATCTGTGAGAAGCACTGGAATATCCCATCAGGGACCATTCCGGCAAAAGTCGGGCTGCATGCCGTGGCGCAAGACCGTGCGCTGAAAGATGGCAAACTCAATGTCTACTGGACGATGTGCACCAACAACATGCAGGCCGGTCCGAACATCAACGAAGAGCGTATGCCGGGCTGGCGCGATCCGCGCAACTTCATCATCGTCTCCGATCCGTACCCGACGGTCAGCGCCCTGTCAGCCGACCTGATCCTACCGACCGCAATGTGGGTAGAGAAAGAAGGGGCTTACGGCAACGCGGAACGCCGTACTCAGTTCTGGCGTCAGCAGATTAAAGCGCCGGGTGAATCGAAATCGGATCTGTGGCAACTGGTGCAGTTTTCCCGTCGCTTCAAAACAGAAGAGGTATGGCCGGAAGAACTACTGGCGCAGAAACCGGAGCTGCGCGGCAAAACGCTGTATGACGTGCTGTTCGCCACGCCAGCCGTGACCAAATTCCCGGTAGCTGAACTGGCTGAAGATCAGCTCAACGATGAATCCCGCGAGCTGGGCTTCTATCTGCAAAAAGGGCTGTTCGAAGAGTACGCCTGGTTTGGCCGTGGCCACGGGCACGATCTCGCACCATTCGACGATTACCACAAAGCGCGCGGTTTACGCTGGCCGGTCGTTGAGGGCAAAGAGACTCAGTGGCGCTACAGCGAAGGCAACGACCCGTACGTGAAAGCGGGGGAAAGCTACAAGTTCTATGGTAAGCCGGACGGCAAAGCGGTCATCTTCGCGCTGCCATTTGAACCTGCCGCTGAAGCGCCGGATAAAGAGTATGACCTGTGGCTTTCCACTGGACGTGTGCTGGAGCACTGGCATACCGGCAGCATGACGCGTCGTGTGCCTGAACTGCACCGCGCCTTCCCGGAAGCTGTGCTGTTTATCCACCCGCTGGATGCAAAAGCGCGCGATCTGCGCCGTGGCGATAAAGTCAAAGTGGTTTCCCGCCGTGGCGAAGTTATCTCGATTGTTGAAACGCGCGGGCGTAACCGTCCGCCGCAGGGGCTGGTATACATGCCGTTCTTCGACGCCGCACAGTTGGTGAACAATCTGACGCTGGATGCGACGGATCCGCTCTCCAAAGAGACGGATTTCAAGAAGTGCGCTGTGAAACTGGCGAAGGTGTAACGCGTTATGTCCCGGTCAGCAAAACCCCAAAATGGCCGCCGCCGTTTTCTGCGCGACATGGTTCGCGCGGCGGGCGGGCTGGCCGTCGTTGGCGTGGCGCTGGGGTTACAACAGCAAACCGCACGTGCAACCGGCGTGCGGTTACGCCCGCCTGGCGCACTGAGCGAGGAGGCATTCGCCAGCGCCTGTGTGCGTTGCGGTCAGTGCGTTCAGGCATGCCCGTATGACACGCTGAAACTGGCGACGCTGGCCTCCGGGCTGGCAGCTGGTACGCCGTATTTTGTCGCCCGCGATATTCCTTGCGAAATGTGTGAGGATATTCCGTGCGCCAAAGTCTGCCCCAGTGGCGCGTTGGACAAGGAAATTGAATCCATTGACGATTCGCGTATGGGGCTGGCGGTACTGCTGGATCACGAAAACTGCCTCAACTATCAAGGGCTACGCTGCGATGTTTGCTATCGCGAGTGCCCGAAAATCGATGAGGCTATCACCCTTGAGCTGGACCGCAATATGCGTACCGGCAAGCATGCGCGGTTTATTCCAACCGTCCATAGCGATGCCTGTACCGGCTGCGGGAAATGCGAAAAAGTCTGCGTACTGGAGCAGCCAGCAATAAAAGTGCTGCCACTGTCGCTGGCGAAAGGGGAGTTAGGACACCATTACCGCTTCGGCTGGCTGGAGGGGAACAATGGCAAATCGTAAACGTGACGCCGGGCGTGAAGCGCAGGCAAAAAAAGGGTGGTGGAAGAGTCATCGCTGGCTGCTGCTGCGTCGTCTGAGTCAGTTTCTGATACTGGCGATGTTCCTGAGCGGCCCGTGGCTTGGCGTATGGATCCTGCATGGCAATTACAGTGGCAGCCTGCTGTTGGATACTGTCCCATTCACCGATCCGCTAATTACGCTGCAAAGCCTGGCCAGCGGACACCTGCCGGCAACGGTTGCGTTAACGGGGGCGGTCGTCATCACGGTGCTGTATGCCCTTGCGGGTAAGCGTCTGTTTTGCAGCTGGGTTTGTCCGATGAACCCGGTCACCGATTTAGCCAGTTGGTTACGCAGAAGGTTTGACCTGAATCAGTCCGCGACCCTACCGCGCTATATACGGTATGTCCTGCTGGTGGTTATCCTGGTCGGTTCCGCCTTGACCGGTACGCTGCTGTGGGAATGGATAAATCCCGTCTCTCTGCTCGGACGGAGTCTGATAATGGGATTTGGCAGTGGAGCGCTGCTGATTCTGGCGCTGTTTTTATTTGATCTACTGGTCGTTGAGCATGGCTGGTGCGGGCATCTCTGCCCACTGGGCGCACTGTATAGCGTGGTGGGAAGTAAAGGTGCATTAACCGTTTCGGCAAAAGAACGTAACAGATGTAACCGCTGTATGGATTGTTTTCATGTTTGCCCGGAACCGCATGTGCTACGTGCGCCGGTGCTGGATGAGCAAAGCCCGGTGCAGGTAACCAGTCGCGATTGCATGGCCTGCGGTCGCTGCGTGGATGTCTGTTCTGAGGATGTTTTTACAATAACAACACGATGGAGTTCGGGAGCGAAATCATGAAAAGCCATGACCTGATTAAAAAGCTGAGTCAATGGACGGCCCTGCTTGCCCTGGTCGTCAGTGGGGCCGTTTGGGCTGCAAACGGAGTGGACCTAAGCCAGTCACCGGAAGTCTCAGGGACGCAGGAAGGGGCGATTCGCATGCCGAAAGAGCAGGAGCGTATGCCGCTGAACTATGTGAATCAACCGCCAATGGTTCCGCACAGCGTTGAAGGGTATCAGGTGACGACCAATACTAACCGCTGCCTGCAGTGTCACGGTGTGGAAAGCTATCGCACCACCGGCGCGCCGCGCATCAGTCCGACGCACTTTATGGACAGCGACGGCAAGGTATTGGCTGAAGTCGCGCCGCGTCGTTATTTCTGTCTGCAATGTCACGTCCCGCAGGCTGACGCTGCGCCGATTGTTGAAAATACCTTCACCCCCTCGAAAGGTTACGGGAAATAAGAGGTCATTATGGAAAATTCTAACCGTAAACCAGGCTGGATTAAGCGCGTCTGGCAATGGTGGCGTCGCCCCAGCCGTCTGGCGCTCGGCACGCTGTTGTTAATCGGCTTTGTGGGCGGCATTATTTTCTGGGGCGGCTTTAATACCGGTATGGAAAAGGCCAATACGGAAGAGTTCTGCATTAGCTGTCACGAAATGCGCAATACGGTGTACCAGGAATATATGGAAACCGTACACTACAACAACCGCAGCGGTGTGCGTGCGACTTGCCCTGATTGCCACGTCCCACATGAGTGGGGCCCGAAAATGATCCGTAAGATCAAGGCCAGTAAAGAGCTGTACGCGAAGGCGCTGGGGTTAATAGATACACCGCAGAAATTTGAAGATCATCGTCTGACGATGGCGCAAAATGAGTGGCGGCGTATGAAAGATAATAATTCGCAAGAGTGTCGCAACTGTCACAACTTCGAGTTTATGGATTTAACCGCCCAGAAAGGCGTTGCGGCCAAAATGCATGACCAGGCCGTGAAAGACGGGCAAACCTGTATTGACTGTCATAAAGGGATAGCGCACAAATTGCCTGATATGCGCGAAGTCAAACCGGGCTTTTAACAGGATGTAGATAACCAGGTATGCTTGAAGCCAGAGAATTACTTTGCGAGCGGGATGACAGAATACTGTTCAGCGATCTGTCATTTCGCGTCAACGCAGGGGAATGGGTACAAATTACCGGCAGCAACGGCGCGGGGAAAACCACTTTGCTGCGGTTGCTTACCGGGCTGGCGCGTCCCGACGCAGGGGAGGTTTGCTGGCAAGAGCAACCCCTGCATCACGTGCGGGACAGCTACCATCAGCAATTGCTGTGGATCGGACATCAGCCGGGGATAAAAACCCGGCTTTCGGCGTTGGAGAACCTGCGTTTTTTCCATCACGATGGCGACATCGCACAGTGTCTGGACGCGCTGGCGCAGGCGGGACTTGCCGGATACGAAGATATTCCGGTAAATCAACTTTCCGCCGGACAACAGCGGCGCGTGGCGCTGGCCCGTTTGTGGCTGACCCGCGCCCGGCTGTGGATCCTTGATGAACCCTTTACCGCCATTGATGTAAACGGCGTTGAGCGACTGACTCAGCGTATGGCACAGCATACGGAACAGGGCGGTATTGTCATTCTCACCACTCACCAGCCGCTTAATGTTGAGACCAATAAAGTGCGACGTATTGCGCTGACCAGCGAGAGGGCAACGCAATGATGTGGCGAATCTTCCGTTTAGAACTGCGAGTTGCGTTTCGTCATAGTGCGGAAATCGCCAATCCTTTATGGTTCTTTCTGATTGTTATCACGTTGTTTCCTCTGAGCATTGGGCCGGAGCCACAGCTGCTGGCGCGTATTGCGCCAGGCATTATCTGGGTTGCGGCGCTGCTGGCGTCATTGCTGGCGCTGGAGCGCTTGTTTCGTGATGACTTACAGGACGGCAGCCTTGAGCAGTTGATGCTGCTGTCGCTGCCGCTTCCGGCGGTCGTGCTGGCGAAAGTGATGGCGCACTGGGTCGTAACCGGTTTGCCGCTGTTAATCCTCTCTCCGCTGGTGGCATTACTGCTGGGCATGGATATGTACGGCTGGAAAATTATGGCGCTGACTTTGCTGCTCGGCACGCCGACGTTGGGTTTTCTCGGCGCGCCTGGCGTAGGTCTGACGGTGGGGTTAAAGCGCGGCGGCGTGCTGTTAAGCGTGCTGGTTCTCCCGCTTACTATTCCACTACTGATTTTTGCGACCGCGGCGATGGATGCGGCCTCCATGCACTTGCCTGTTGAAGGATACATGGCGATTCTGGGGGCGTTGTTGGTAGGCAGCGCCACGTTAAGCCCGTTTGCCACGGCTGCGGCGTTACGGATCAGCGTGCAGTAATGCGACAGGATTTGCAGGCCGGGCAAGGCGCTCCGGCAAAACGGATATTAATTAATGGAGTCTGGTGACTGAACTATGTGGAAAACACTTCATCAATTGGCGATGCCCCCTCGGCTCTATCAGATCTGCGGCTGGTTTATTCCGTGGCTGGCGATTGCCAGCGCGGTGGTATTGATAACCGGATGGGTGTGGGGCTTTGGCTTCGCGCCAGCTGATTATCAGCAGGGACAGAGCTATCGCATCATTTATCTGCACGTTCCGGCGGCAATCTGGTCGATGGGAATTTATGCCTCGATGGCTGTTGCGGCGTTTATCGGCCTGGTCTGGCAGATGAAAATGGCCAATCTGGCGCTGGCTGCGATGGCGCCCATTGGCGCTGTGTTTACCTTTATCGCGCTGGTGACGGGGTCCGCATGGGGCAAACCGATGTGGGGAACCTGGTGGGTCTGGGATGCCCGACTCACCTCTGAACTGGTGTTGCTGTTTCTCTACGTTGGCGCCATTGCATTGTGGCATGCGTTTGACGACCGCCGCCTGGCAGGGCGTGCCGCCGGTATTCTGGTGTTAATTGGTGTGGTCAACTTACCGATTATTCACTACTCGGTCGAGTGGTGGAACACGCTGCATCAGGGGTCAACCCGTATGCAGCAAAGTATCGATCCGGCAATGCGCGCACCGCTGCGTCTGGCGATTGTCGGTTACCTGTTGCTGTTTGTCACGCTGGCGCTAATGCGCATGCGTAACCTGATTTTGATAATGGAAAAACGCCGCCCGTGGGTGAGCGAACTGATCTTAAAAAGAGGCCGCCAATGACCCCTGCATTTGCATCATGGAGTGATTTTTTCGCGATGGGCGGTTACGCCTTGTATGTCTGGCTGGCTGTCGCCATGAGCGTTATTCCGCTGCTGGTGCTGGTGCTACATTCTGCGTTACAGCATCGCGCAATTTTACGCGGTGTGGCCCAGCAGCGGGCGAGGGAAGCGCGCATGCGCGCAGCGCAAGTACAACGGGAGGCGGCGTGAATATTCGACGTAAAAATCGGCTATGGATAGCCTGCGCGGTACTGGCAGGTCTGGCGTTGACCATTTCGCTGGTGCTCTACGCGCTGCGTTCCAATATCGATCTGTTCTACACCCCGGGAGAGATACTCTACGGTAAGCGCGAGACACAGCAGATGCCTGAAGTCGGTCAGCGTCTGCGCGTGGGTGGGATGGTGATGCCGGGCAGCGTGAAGCGCGATCCGCAATCGCTAAAAGTAACTTTCAGCATCTATGACGCCGAAGGTGTGGTGGATGTGACCTATGAAGGCATTTTGCCGGACCTGTTCCGCGAAGGGCAGGGGGTCGTTGTTCAGGGCGAGCTGGACAAGGGAAATCATGTGCAGGCTAAAGAGGTTCTGGCCAAACATGATGAAAATTACACCCCGCCGGAAGTCGAAAAAGCAATGCAGGAAAACCACCGTCGCCCGGAAAGTGTTTATAAGGATAAAACGTCATGATGCCGGAAATTGGCAATGCGCTGTTGTGCCTTGCGCTTGGCGTTGCACTACTGCTGTCGGTCTATCCGTTGTGGGGCGTGGCGCGCGGCGACGTGCGGATGATGGCCTCAGCACGGCCCTTTGCCTGGGTCTTGTTTATCTGCGTGATGGGAGCGTTCCTGATTCTGGTTAATGCCTTCGTGGTTAATGACTTTACCGTGACCTACGTCGCCAGTAACTCCAATACCCAGCTTCCTGTCTGGTACCGGGTGGCAGCGACATGGGGCGCGCATGAAGGTTCGCTGCTGCTGTGGGTGCTGCTGATGAGCGGCTGGACGTTCGCCGTCGCGGCGTTCAGTCAGCGTATGCCGCTGGACATTGTCGCCCGCGTGTTGGCGGTGATGGGGATGGTCAGCGTCGGCTTCCTGCTGTTTATTCTCTTTACCTCTAATCCGTTTGCCCGCACGTTGCCCAATTTCCCTGTTGAAGGGCGCGATCTGAACCCGCTGTTGCAGGATCCGGGACTGATTTTCCATCCGCCGTTGCTGTACATGGGGTATGTCGGTTTCTCGGTAGCTTTCGCGTTTGCGATCGCCGCGTTGATGAGCGGGCGTCTGGACAGCACCTTCGCTCGCTTTTCGCGTCCATGGACGCTGGCGGCGTGGGTGTTTCTGACGCTGGGGATTGTACTCGGTTCGGCCTGGGCCTATTACGAGCTGGGCTGGGGCGGCTGGTGGTTCTGGGATCCGGTTGAGAACGCCTCCTTTATGCCATGGCTGGTGGGCACCGCCCTGATGCACTCGCTGTCGGTAACCGAACAGCGCGCCAGCTTCAAAGCCTGGACGCTGCTGCTGTCAATCTGCGCCTTCTCGCTGTGCCTGTTGGGGACTTTCCTGGTACGCTCCGGCGTACTGGTTTCGGTGCATGCTTTCGCCTCTGACCCGTCGCGAGGGATGTTTATTCTGGCCTTTATGGTGCTGGTGATTGGCGGTTCCCTGCTGCTGTTTGCAGTGCGTGGGCATAAGGTTCGCTCGCGGGTAAACAACGCGCTGTGGTCGCGTGAATCGCTGCTATTGGGCAACAACGTTCTGCTGATCGCCGCTATGCTGGTGGTGTTATTGGGCACGCTACTGCCGCTGGTGCACAAACAGCTTGGGCTGGGCAGCATTTCGATTGGCGAGCCGTTCTTCAATACCATGTTTACCTGGCTGATGGCGCCGTTTGCGCTGCTGCTGGGCATTGGGCCATTAGTGCGCTGGGGCCGTGACCGACCGCGTAAACTGAAAACGTTACTGATTATCGCGTTTGTCACCACGCTAATTCTGTCGCTGCTGTTGCCGTGGCTGTTTGAGGATCGTATTGCCGCCATGACGGTGGTGGGGCTGGCGATGGCGTGCTGGATTTTTGTGCTGGCCATGTCCGAAGCGTACCTGCGCATTTCTCGTGGAACGAAGCTGACGCCCAGCTACTGGGGGATGGTATCGGCTCACGTTGGGCTGGCGATTACCATTGTTGGTATTGCCTTTAGCCAGAATTACAGCGTGGAACGCGATGTCCGTATGAAAGCGGGTGATAGCGTCAGCATCCATGACTATCAGTTTACTTTCCGTGAAGTGAAAGATATTACCGGACCAAACTACCGGGGCGGGGTCGCCATTATTGGCGTCACGCATGATGGTAAACCGGCAGCCACGCTGCATGCGGAAAAACGTTTCTATAACAGCACCAGTTCGATGATGACTGAAGCGGCGATTGACGGCGGGTTCACGCGCGATCTGTATGCTGCGCTGGGTGAAGAGCTGGATAACGGCGCATGGGCTGTACGTTTGTATTACAAACCGTTTATTCGCTGGATTTGGGCCGGAGGATTGCTGATGGCGCTGGGCGGGGTGTTCTGCCTGTTTGATCCACGCTATCGCCAGCGCACGCGCCCTCGCGCCGCGGTGCAAAAAAATGCGTCGGAGGCTGTATGAAGCGCAACGCACTGTTAATTCCGTTTATTATTTTTCTCATTATTGCGGCAGCGCTGCTGTGGCAGTTAGCGCGTAACGCGCAGGGAGACGACCCTACTAATCTGGAGTCGGCGTTGATCGGCAAACCTGTTCCGACGTTCCGCCTGGAATCGCTGGAAAACCCGGGTCAGCATTATCAGGCCGATGTGCTGACGCAGGGCAAGCCGGTGTTGCTGAACGTCTGGGCGACCTGGTGTCCGACCTGTCGCGCCGAGCATCAGTATCTGAATCAGCTGTCTGCGCAAGGCGTAAGGGTAGTGGGTCTGAACTATAAAGACGATCGTCAGAAAGCCATTGTCTGGTTGAAAGAGTTGGGCAATCCATACTCATTAAGTCTGTTTGACGGCGACGGTATGCTCGGCCTCGATCTTGGCGTGTACGGCGCGCCGGAGACATTCCTGATCGACGGGAAAGGTATTATTCGCTATCGCCATGCCGGTGATCTTAACGCCCGGGTGTGGGAAAGCGAGATCAAACCGCTGTGGGACAAGTACAGTAAGGAGGCTGCGCAATGAGATTTTTATTGGGCCTGCTGATGTTGGTTATCTCGGGATCCGCGCTGGCGACTATCGATGTAATGCAGTTTAAGGATGAAGCGCAGGAGCAGCAGTTCCGCCAGCTTACCGAGCAACTGCGTTGTCCTAAGTGTCAGAACAACAGCATTGCCGACTCTAACTCAATGATTGCCACCGACCTGCGGCAGAAAGTGTACGAACTGATGCAGGAAGGCAAAAGTCAGAAAGAGATTGTTGACTACATGGTGGCGCGCTACGGTAACTTCGTCACTTACGATCCTCCGTTAACTCCGCTGACCGTGCTGCTGTGGGTGATGCCGGTGGTAGCGATTGGTCTCGGGGGCTGGATTATTTTCGCCCGTACTCGCCGACGCGTGCGGGTGAAACAAGAAGAGTTTCCTGATGACATCATCCCGGATGGCAAGCGCGGTGGATTCGGACTCTTTGTGCCCGGCATCGTGGTGGCGTTGGTGGTCGGCGCGGTGAGCTATTACCAAACCGGGAACTATAAACAGGTGCAGGTCTGGCAACAGGCCACCGCTCAGGCACCTATGCTACTGGAGCGGGCATTGGATCCAAAAGCCGACCCGTTGAATGAAGAAGACATGACGCGTCTGGCGCTGGGGCTGCGCACTCGCTTACAGGCCGATCCCGCAAACGTTGAAGGCTGGATTATGCTTGGACGTATTGGCATGGTGCTCGGCAACGCCAGCACGGCTACTGAAGCCTATGCCAATGCTTATCGGCTGGATCCGAAAAACAGCGATGCGGCGCTGGGCTATGCGGAAGCGCTGACCCGTTCATCCGACCCTGATGATAACCGTCGGGGCGGGGAGCTGTTACGTCAACTAATACGCGGCGAACATGCCAACGTGCGCGTATTGAGCATGTACGCGTTTAACGCTTTCGAACAGCAGCGCTTCGGCGAAGCGGTTGCGGCGTGGGAGATGATGCTGAAATTATTACCCGCCAACGATACCCGTCGGGCGGTAATCGAGCGCAGTATTAAACAGGCGATGGAGCAGCTAACGCCGCAGGAGAAGTAAGAGTGGAAGATGCCGGATGGCGACGCAACGCGTCTTATCCGGCCTGGCGATGCACGTGACGTGTAGGCCCGATAAGCGTAGCGCTATCGGGCAATATCTGGTTATTGCATACCGCGCGTTTGCAAAAACAGAATAGTGGCAGCAACGCGAGAGCGCACGTTGAGTTTGCGCAGCAGGTTGCGAATATGCACCTTCACCGTCTGTTCGGAAATATTCAGCACTGAAGCAATCTGTTTATTCGACAGCCCCTGAGCCAGTTCGTGTAATACATCCAGCTCGCGTTCGGTGAGAATGCTGAACGGATCTTCTTGTGCGCCGAACAGGTCGCGTTCGCGCAGATATTCACTGACGCGTGTACTGAACGCTTTACCGCCTTTGGCTCCGCTGCGAATGGCTTCCAGCAGGACTTCAGGATCGCTGTCTTTGAGCAAATAACCATCCACACCCGCGTCAATTAGGGCGTATACATCGCTGGCGGCATCCGAAACGGTCAGAATGATAATTTGTGCGGTCACACCGTCCCGACGCAGCGCATTCAGGGTATCCAGCCCACTCATACCTTTCATATTGAGATCCAACAGGATCACGTCAAGGTCCAGACGGTTTGCCAGATCGATCGCACTTGCGCCGTCACCTGCTTCAGCTACTACGTTAAATGCGGGATCCAGTTGCAATAATTGACTAATTCCCCGCCGCATCAGTGGGTGGTCATCGACAATCAGCACCCGAAAAGGCGTTGCTTCAGGCATACTATTCTCCTGAGTTTTATTAGTATCATTATTGTTTTCAGCGCATCAATCGTCCAGATTCATCGCGCTGATGAGAGGATAAATTTTACCCCAATTTGTGCATGGGTAAGTAGTAAAACCTGTGCTGAAGAGAGGGAGAATACATGGACAATGTGAGGTTCAAGAACGGTAAGACGCCGTGAGGGTGCTGGGGGGCGGGGGAAAATGGGATCAGGCTATGGCATAACTTTTCAGTGTCTGTAATCGGGCCGATCCTGCATACGGTTACGGTTCTGTCAGTAATGTATAGTTACAGCGCCTTATTGAGAACCAACGTTCACAAATGGTTATGGTGTAACAATCTGGAGCATTGAGGATCGACCCGTACGTCTTTACGCATCAGCCGTCGTTCTTCATCAGGAATGGGTACCCAGGTACAAAAACGTTACCCACGTTCTGATATTGTTGAGTTTAAAATTGATTGATGAAATAGAGGGCGCGTGATGCCCGTTTATTTATTGTTGCTGTTCTTTTTTTGCTGGTTTCATCCAGGCATCATTGTATTTAATATTCCCTCTAACATAATTCCATTTAATGTCACGGAATCTAAGACCTACTACCTCATGCATATTAGGAGATGAACTACCAGGATAGTAGACATGTGTAAAATCTACAGAGGATATAACGACATCCTCCAGAGTAATATTATAAATCTCTACTTCGATCCCTGCTTCTATAGTCTCATAATATTTAATGACTGCCTTTTGCAGTCTCTTCCCTTCACAAACAGCTACAGCCAGGTAAGGGCTGACTTTATCAAGTTGCTTATGCACAATTACGGGATCATGCTGCCTACAGCCTGTCATGCTGCCAGTGTTGCTATCAACAGGCTGTCTAACACCGTAACTACTATTCATGACTTCTATAGCACCTTCACGGCCTAAGGATAAACAATCTCCCGGAATCTGCATTCCGTTTTCATCATATAAAAACAAATAAGCTGGTAATGACATAATTAATACACCATATTTGTTAGCTGTCCATTATTATCAATAAAAAATTTATGTACATAGTCCTTGCCATTTAATCCATATGACACTGTATAGGAATAACCATAACTCCATTTAAAATCAATGCAATCACTCGGATATGAAAGTTGTAAGTCATATTCGGATTTTTCAATGTGATATCCCTTGCTCCGACTCGACTCGATTCGGTAGTAGTTCAATACATCTTTTTGATCAGTGCTAAAACAAAGATAATTGCCATTTATAAAAGTAACTCTTGGGTGTGGTGCAGGCATACCTCCGGGGCATCCAGATAGCATTAATACCAATGGCATTATTATTAATCTTTTCATCCAGGGAATCCTTTCATAACAGATTTATATATAGATAATATTGAATGAATAGAGTCATTAGAATTGAGGTTACGGTATTTAACCAGGGCGTAAGTATCTCTGTTAAGCCCAAATGCTTGTATCAACCAATAATCACTGGCTATTGATGCTTGCTGTTCTAATCCGTAATGAAGAAAGTCAGCCTTATCTAAACTGTAACTGTAATCAGCGAAACGAGAGAATAAACCTCTGGTTCTGACAAACATACCTTTCTGTGCTTGCCAGGCGTGAACCATCTCATGCATGAATCTGTGTTTTTTCTCTAGTATATCTAATGAAAAATCAGGTGAATACGTACCCTCTCTAAACCAAAGTTCACCGTTTGGTGTCATGGCAATATCTACGGGTTGTAAGTTGAAGGGGAGATAGCTTTCACGGTGTACCCACACCTTGCTATAGATAATACTCTCACCAAACAGCGTCCTGGCTAGTGCAATCTCTCCTATTGTAAGTAGCCTGACCCCTCCGGGGACTATGGGAGTTCCCGACGTGGGATTTATTGTTCCGTTTACGGACATAGTATATCCATATTATTTGTACTGTTTTATGCGCTAATCGTACTCCTACTCTAAAGCATTGGGAATGTTTCTTTCCGGGATAAATTCTGAATTCTTTAAAATTAAATTATTATAAATCATCTGTTTACTGAATAAGTTTCTTCTGTCTCCATGCTTTCTGGTTGTGTTAGTCAGGCAGAACGTCTTAACCGTTGTCAGGCCATGGGCATAGATCGCAATGTTTGCTATCAAGAGTATATGGCTAATCAGCGCAACTATCAGACCAACTATTCTATCGAAAGGGCTGGAGAGACTCAGGCGCAAGCTTATAAAGACGCGAGTCCTTATCATAAGAAGCAGAAAGTATCCAAATTAGGCAAGCTTTTTGGTTTGGATGATGATTGATAGTTTAATCATGAGAACAAAAATGGCGCGTGTCACCACGTGCCAGAAAGATCTATCAACCGGCACTATACTATGAACTGCGGTTTCTTCGCCCTTTCTCCCAGGAACCTCCATCCGCAGCTATTCGCGGGCGGCCAGGGGGCGGGTACAACATTTAATGGCTTTCTTCCCCAGTAATTCCCCGTTCAGAAAACAGGCATAAAAAAACCAACCACAAGGGTTGGTTTTATTGGGATTTTTGGTCGGCACGAGAGGATTTGAACCTCCGACCCCCGACACCCCATGACACCGACTATAAAACGCTGGAAGCCGCACCGTTGCTGGTGGTAGGTGCTAATCGCATGTATAAACAAACAGTGCTTTTTTGACAAAATCTGCTCTATATACATCAATGGGTTAGGTGGTGGTTTCTCCCCATGCTGTTTAGATGTTTTAGATTAAATTGAATATATTAGTTTTGTAATGATTGCAATGAATTATATTTGTAGGCCAGTCAGTTTTGTGAGTGAGATCGCGTTGTCGTGTCATAAAGATAAAAATAATCAGAGGGATGTAGTAATTTATTTCAAATTTCATTCTGTGCAATGCATCGATTGATAATTGAATAATTTATAGTTATATTGTCTTACATAAATCATCAAGTTGTCTTGATATTGAGTTTAATTATTGTTTTTATAATGCGAAAGATTTATTATTAATAATAAAGGTTCGAATATGAAAGAGATTGATTTTAACGAATGGATTGATACTAGCTTGCCTAAATTTAAACTTTTAGGTAAGCATATTGCTTTTATAATTGAGAATTTATTGCAGCAAAACAAAATTGATTATCTTTCAGTTGGTTATAGAACTAAGACTAAAGAAGGGATTCTTGAAAAGGTTGGTCGTAAAAAATATAAAAAACCTACTGAAGAACTTACTGATATTTCTGGAGTGAGGGTTATACTTTATCTTGAATCAGATATAGCTAAAGTGAGTGAGATTATAAAATCTACTTTCAATATCGATGAGAGTAATAGTATGAGCAATGAAAGTAGACTTTCATCAGATAAAATTGGATATAGGTCTGTACATTATGTATGTGACATAGGTGAAGACAGAACCCTTTTAAAAGAGTATGAGTATATTTCAGGTCTAACCTGTGAGATTCAAGTTAGGACAATGCTGCAGCATGCTTGGGCAGAATTAACACATGATAGAAATTATAAACTAGGTGCCAATTTACCACTGCAAATACAAAGAAAAATCAATCTTTTTTCAGGCATGCTTGAGATAGCAGATGAGGGATTTTCCGATATTGTAAAATCTATTGAAGAGTATAAGGATTCAATCAAAAATAATGATTTAACTCAGTTATTCACTCAAGAGATTAACTCTATAAATCTTTATAAATTTGTTCAAGAGATAACGAAAAAAATTGGATTTGAATTGGCTGAAGTAAAAGATTGGGGTGGAGAAACCACTAAAGAAATTATTGAGGAGCTAAAATATATCGGGTTGAAAGATTTTAAGTCTATTGCAGATGCCCTACCTACTAATTATGTTGAAGCATCAATGGAACATAACCCTGATAATAATATTTACGGCTTTTTGCGTGATATAATGATTGTCCATGATTTTGAAGCGTTAAGTAGAAAAGCAGATTTGAATTGGGCTATAGTTGCTGATGAAAGTGATGATTATGCAGAAGAAATGAGATTATTTTATGCTAACTTCATGCCTCAAGAGAAAGCAAACAAATTAATAAGTCTTTTCTCTGCTAACAATCAAAATAACTGAAGTATTAATTTATTTGCTTCTATGTTTGGCCATCCATTTCGGATGGCCTTTTAAATGTCATTTCTTGTTGGTTTAGTGAAAAACGTCAGCTTATGAAGTCGCGAAAATAAATTATGGAGATTATGTTCAGCAATTGGATTTAATTTCTCCATGCGGAACGACGACCCAATCGATATGGTTTTGCGTGTAGATCTTTGTTGATTTCGCATCGCTATGTGCCATTCGCCCTTGTGGATCGATACCCTGCTGATCGAAAAGATGCGCAGCCAGCGCTCTGATTTCGTGAAAGGTTGGTCTTTCGTCCATCGGTAGATGGTCGCATAAACCTAGCATGTCACGCGTAGCTGAAAACGACCGACTTAAATAATCCGGTGCAACTTGAGTAGGGTGTGAAACCTCTTTGCTGCGTTTAACCTGCCGTTCTGGGATTCTGTGAACGACAAACGGACTGGCAACATTATCTCGACTATCGTCAATTATCCGCTTCAACTCTTCCCCAATCGGGATTGCAACGTGAGATGCCTCTTTTTTTTGTACTTTCTGCCTGTGGATGTATAGCGTCCCATAAATACCGTTTTCTGGTTGTGCTAACCATAGACACCCGCAGATGCCGTCTTTAGGCTCTCTTATGGAGTAACGGATCCGTGAAACCTCCAATCGTGCGTGTGTTGTCTGCAATGCCAAATCCATCGCGGTCCGTAACCATGGTTCAGCTGCGCGCCTGATAGCTTTAAAGTTATCAAGTGAGAGGCGCTGGCGTTTCTTCTCTTCTGTCCTACGCATTTTTTTACGGGTTGCCGGGTTATCGAACATTAGCGATTCATCGACTGCATACGAGAATAGTTTTTTAAGAAAGCTGACTTTCCTGTTTTGTACGTTTGCTGATGCTTCGGCATGGTAGTGGTTTATATAGGCGTTCACATGCTCCAGTTCAATATCGCAAGCTGGCATGCTGATGAAGAATTCTTTCACCCTCAGAGCATCGTTGTTCCAATCGTCGAGTGTATTCTGTGAAGGGCGCTCATTCTCAATCGCCCGCTCCATAATATGATCTACGTGTTCAGCGAATGGTTTTGCTTCACCCGTTACCCCGCCAGATTCACGGACAAGTATTTCTACTGATGGTACATTTGCAGGCCTCATTCTGAGGTTGTATTCACGGGCTATAGCTATCGCTACAGCCCTGTCTTTACCGATATTCTTTTTTTTCCCAGTTATAAGCGTAAATTTATAAACGCCGCGATCTTTATCGAATATTAGATATTCGGGTAGATGGCGGTATTCTCTTTTTCTTGGCCTGGCTGCCATGGTTAGCCCTCACTGATAAGCTGGCGAACCGTATGATTAACCATTGAGTCGACCCCCCATTTTTCAGACTCGCAGACCCAAACAGATCCGTCTACGATTTTGCCTGTGAGAAGTCCGTTTTCAACCCAACGTTTAATGGTTCGATTATCCGGGATCGAGTCTTTGGTAAATTCGCGTTTACCCCACTGACTCGCCTTCATAAGTTTTGCCATGACAGATTCTCCATACAGCCCGGCTGCACCCGGGCTTACATATTTATAAATTATTGTTGGTGGGGCAGTAGACGTTGCCAAATTGCTGAAACGTATTTGGCCTGGTGGCGGGCATCGGCCAGTGCGTTATGTGCAACCCCATCGAATGGCATATCTCGCTTTGGATCGAAACCCACAACTCTGCCTAATGTGACGATGGTTCTGACGTCGTGATCGTTCCAAAATTGCCACGGGCAAACCTGGCTGGCGCGTTCATATGCGCCGCGCAATATAACGTTGTCGAAAGTAGCTCCATTGCCCCAAACTTTTAAATATTTTGGGTTATCAGAATGCCGATTAATGAAATGGCTCAGTTCAGATAGGGCAGATGATATCGGCATCGCATCATCAACACAGATTGCTGATCGTGCTTCTGAGCTTTGTCTTAACCACCACAGAATAGTGTCACCATCCGGCACCGCTCCCTGCTCCATAGCGCTTTCAAGATTAACAGCGGTGTAAAACTCCTGACCCAGTTCACCACTTTGCGGATCGAAGAACACGGCACCAATTGAGACGATAGGGGCATTCGGTTTTTTGCCCATGGATTCGAGGTCGATCATTAAATTGTTCACGTTAAATATTCTCCTGTTTTGGTGCTGCTTTAAGCATTGCGGCGCGGCAGGCGTTCCATCCCCTGACTTCAGCGATTGCAGCTACAGCGTCTATCGCATGCATTTTCGACGCTTCTGGCATCGGCTTTTCATCCGGCACTACTGGCGCTGGCTGCGGGGCGGCCCAGAGCTTATTGACGCCATCCGGCAGATTATTAAAATCAAACGTACTGCCCGGAATCCTGCCAGCCTGAATCCAGTCGTCTCCGTCAACCTCGATGAAAAATACTGGCTCTGCGTTCCTCGATGCCAGCACCTCATCAATCACATTTAACATATCAGCGAGAATGTAAGCTCTGTTCCCGCCGTTTGAGTACTGGGTATCATGCTGCAGGTGTTCACGTATTTGATGCAGGCGCTCGACTGATACAGGACCGTGAGCCGGGTGGTTTGTGCTTTTAGTCATTCCATGCCTCCAGCTCGTTCTGAATCTCTTCGTCGATTTCGTCATTGGTGGCGTTCTTATTGAGTGTGCGCCGGGCTTCTTTCAGATATGACTCACGGCGTTCATCGTACCAGGCTGAGAATTCAGGCGACCAACCGTACAGGTACCCGAAAAAAGCAACCCTGGCATTGTTCTCAGCCATACGCTCAACCATGCAATAAGCTGTAGTTAGTGCCGCTTCACGGATGTAACCGCGCAGGTCGCGCTTGCGCCAATACGGGCTATGTTTCGAGTCGCAGCGGCCTTTAAATTCGACGGTCCAGCGACGGATGCAACGTGCGTTCAGAGATTTACTCATTGTGCAGTTCCCTTTCTGGCTGTGTTTAATAGCTGGTTAAACATCATGGTTAAGCTGTTACTGCACCCAAACGGCATATCGTTAATACGGTATGTAGGAATACCATTGCGAATACCCGATTTAACGATCCGGCCAGTGGTATAGAGTTGCGATAACGAACCAGCGATCGAAGCTGTTTTTTTGTTTAAACCCTTAGCTATTTCAGCGCTGGTGGCGTTGGGGTGAGCCTGGAGATATTCAAATACGGTCATGGCGTTTTACCTTTACGTTCCTGTTCCAGTTGCACCAGAGACTCTTTTAATGCTGCGAACGTAGCTTCCAGTCTGGTGGCTACTTCGCGCATAAGCGGTGCATGCTTCGGTGGCAATTCAGCAACGGAGGCAAAAGCCTCCGCAACGAGTTCTTTTACCTTCATGCGGCGCATTGGCGCTGCTCCACCAGTTCGTTAAAGCGGTTCATGAACAGGCCATAGGCTTGTCCAGGACGGAGGGGGATAACCTGAACGAGATCAGAGCAAGGAATACCTTCGAGAATTTCCCACTTCGAACCGTCATCGATTTCCAGATCACGGCGCTCGGTAGCTAACATGGTTAGATCGGCATATTTCACGACGGCAGCTTGCTCAAGCTGGATACCGAATTTAAAGCGGATAAGACCATCAATATAAGTTTCCATGCGCTGGTAGTCAGGCAGCAAGGCTTTGAGCGGGGCCGGAATATCCTGGCAATATGCCTCAGCAGCGTCGTGCATCAGCGCTTCGAAGGCGAACGCTGGCGGCACAATCTGGCTTACAAGCACAGAGTGCTGGGCTACGCTGTAGAACT
Source organism: Citrobacter sp. C5_2 (assembly GCF_014596845.2). Classification (NCBI taxonomy): domain Bacteria; kingdom Pseudomonadati; phylum Pseudomonadota; class Gammaproteobacteria; order Enterobacterales; family Enterobacteriaceae; genus Citrobacter; species Citrobacter sp. C5_2. Next base: position 1,722,577 of record NZ_CP115032.1, read on the forward strand.
CTGGCAGATGCCCAGCGAATCGACAGATGTTGGAAAGAGCAGTCGCGATATCCTCAACATCGATATCGTCGATTGTGGCGGTCAGGTAGTTAAATTTTTTACCGGATAATGTCTGAATGTAGCTCATGGTTTTCTCCATATTGGCGCGCTGCACCGCGCAGATTTTGGTTGCACGAATCCCTCGCCGTGTGGCGATAATTAATGGAATTACGCTTCAATAAATCCCCGCGGCGCCGGGGATTTAATGCAGAGCAATTAGGCTTTAAAGTTACCGATGAAAGTTTCCACTGATTCACCTTCGAACTTGCTGATCAGCAAATCGCGAAATTCGTTGGCGATAGCTTCTTCCTGGGCTTCCAGTTGTACAATGCGCAGTACAAAACGAGGTTCATCACCTGTAAGCAGACTGTTGCGTAGGCTAAAGCGGCGTTCGCCTAAACCTTCATACGGCACACATTTGAACTCGAACGCTACAGGCATTACGTCTTTGCTGCTGGCTTCAATACTCTGCATAAGAGATTTTTTGCCGCTGAAATCGCTGTCTTCATGATCCTGCTGGGTTGCCTGCTGGATAGTGATACGACGAACGGCCTGAGCTGCCTGGGAAATCTGCATCGTATTGCCATCAGCATCAAACGCCAGCAGGTAATCGCTCCAGTCTTCCAGCCACTCGGCGATCTGTTTTTGTTTCAGACGCTCACCATTGATCTGGAGAAGAGCACGGAATGGTGCGGTCTGTTTTAGGGTGATAGATGCAATATTGTCCGCGTGACCGGGGTTATCAAGAGTACCAATGTTGAATACTGAACGAGCTGTCATGTGGTCAGCATCGATAAAGCAGCGTGCTTTTTCAGTGGTACTGGCATAGCCTTTCGAATAACGAACAAAATCTTCAATACTGGTAGTGGTCATGGCACCGCGGAAGCGGAAACGCTCCAGAGAAAAGCGCTCGAGGCTTTCAACGCCAGTACCCTCTGGTAGTAATGCGGTCGGGCAAGCCAGGCCATGAATATCATTCAGGTGGTAGCCAGAAAGGACCAGGTCTTTTACCTGCTTAAATGTACCGCTGTCTAACTGAGACATAGAAATTCCTTATTAACTGATGATCTAGGTGGTATCAGTGAATTTGTTGTTGCGGATCACTGAGCCGCTTTAAGCTTTCCATCCACCGCGCCGGTGATGCCGAATAGTTGCCCCTGATCCTCCTGCAGGATGGTGAGCTTCCCGCCTTTGTTGACCCACATTGGTGTTTCGGTGGTGTCTTCTTCGGAGACTTTGCCGCGTGGCGTTGGGGTGCTGTATTTCAGCTTGTGTTTGATCTTGACGCGTTTCTCTTCGACAGAGTTGCCCATGCGCTCAAAATCAAAGATGAGAGCTACTTGGCCTTTGTTACCGTTATTCAGAACGCCTAGCGCAGTGGTATTAAGCGCTCCTGCGATTTTGTTCATGAACACACCGGCATCCAGTTCGCTCAGGAAGTCGGGTACTACGGTCGTGCGGTCATTACTCATGGTTTTACCCTCGTTAAGGCGGCTGCCACCGCCGTGTTTTCTCCATACACAACAGAGAAGGGCACCTGCATTGGTCGGCGACTTGCAGAGACCGCTTTCTTTTTGCCCGGGTGGATTGGGTTATGAGCCCGTCGCCCGGTGATGCCCTTTTCTGTTGTGCCCTGAAAAAGGCTGGCGGTTACCGGACAAGTGGGAAAACACCGGGCCGCCAGAACAGGGAGTTACTTGTTATAGCTTTGGCCTGCTTTTAACCACATCAGGCGCGGTGGTAGATATCTTCGGGCGGGGTGCTAAGGGGGTGATTAGCCCTTGCCCTTAACACTCCTGCTGGTTTTGGTATTCCTGGCTTGGGTATCGCCACCAGCTATAGGAATTTGACTACGAGTTGCGGTTAATCAGACGCGTCTCTGTTACCCCTCCCGAAGACACCTGTCAGCGAATCATCCGGTTATTCATATGCCACCGGCGGCTACTTCGTGGGCGTTCTGCCTGTTCGCTGTTGATGAACAAAATCTAACTTAACTTAGCTTTCAGATCAAGAAAAAACACCAAACTATTCTTAGTCTGATGTTAAGAGGAAGGTTAGAGGTGGGTTAAAGCTCGTACTGAACGCCTTTGACAACGCCGATGATCAGGCAATTACCGTTAATCGAAATGTTTGGATAGCGTGGATTTAAGGGAACTAAGAACTTTTGAGGCCCATCGATGACAAGTTTTTTTACAGTAGCCTCGTTTGTCCCATCAAGCCTGGCTACGACTATCTTTCCATGAATTGGCTCTGCATCTGGATCTACTATGACTGTTGCCCCTTCAGGGATTGTTGGGAGGCCATTAGGGTTTGTCATCGAATCACCTTTAACCTCCAATGCAAAGGAGCTATCCCCTATCCGGAGTGATGTCTCTATCCACTTATCTACTTCGCTGAAAACTTCTGCTGCTTTACATTCTGTAAACTGTCCAGCCTGAACCCAGGATATCACCGGAATCCTTCGCATCTTGGTTATCAGATTGCCTTCAAATTCAGTGCCATAAAGTATGTAATCAATTGATGTGTTGAAATACTTCGCAAGTTTCGCAAGTGACTCGCCGCCTGGCACATTAACGTCTTTTTCCCAATACCCAACCGCCACATCACTAACACCGCAGAACTTACCCAGTTCTTTCTGCGAGGTTTTGGTTATGCGCCTGAGAGCTTTGATGCGCTGACCGACAGTTTCCATTTGAACACCATAAATAAATTAAAAGGCTAAGCAATCTTAGTTTTTATTGACCAAAGTTAGATTGGTTATTAATATCTAATCAAACTTAGCTAAGGAGGCGTTATGACAACCGATGATATTGAAAACTACTTTGGCAGTACTGAGAAGGTTGCCGAATTTTTTGGAATCACAAGCGAGGCTGTTTACCAGTGGCGTAATAGAACTGGTCGCCTTATCCCAAAAGGGCGTGCAGCTGAAGCAGCCTATCGGACCGGGGGGAAATTGGTTTTTCATCCCGACCTTTACGAAAAGCGTAGCGATGCTTCAGTAAAACTCAAACCACAGGAATAAGGGGGTAGCTGTGGGTAACGAACCTATTTGGAAAGTCGAACGTCAGCCAGCCTGGCTGGTGGCGGCGATAAAAAAAACGATCACCGATCTTCCTGGTGGTTATGCCGAGGCGGCGGAATGGTTGGGCGTGACAGAGAACGCATTGTTTAACCGCCTTCGTGTTGACGGCGACCAGATCTTCCCACTGGGCTGGGCAATGGTTTTACAACGTGCTGGTGGTTCAACTCATATCGCTGATGCCGTTGCGCGCCATTCTCAGGGCGTATTTGTACCACTGGCAGATGTTGATGATCTGGATAACGCCGACATAAATCAGCGCCTGATGGAGTCCATTGAATGGATAGGCCGTCATTCTAATTTTGTACGTAAAGCCACGGCTGATGGGTTAATTGACGCAGATGAGCGTGCTCAGATTGAGGAAAACAGCTATCAGGTTATCGCGAAGTTCCAGGAGCACGTAACGCTTCTTTATCGAGTTTTTTGTGTCGCTGAAAAGAGTGACGCCCGCGAGTGTGCAGCTCCGGGCGCCTTGGCGAACAACTCTTCGAGTATGGAGAAATAATCCGCATGAGCAGTTTAACGGCTTTTAACCGTCTACCGCAACTCAGGATGATCCCGGTTTCGGGTACTCCGTTGTTTCGGTATGAACGCAGATTATCAAACCGCTGGGTTCCGTGTAACCACAGTAGGGCGGTTTCAATTGTGGGGGTCTACAACCGGAGGGAAAAACGCTTGTGCGCGAACTTAACCGAAGGTTCAAAGACCACCGCGGAGTGCCAGTCCGTGTTATCCGCTGGGAGCCAGAAACACAGCGCGTTATCTATCTGCGTGATGGCTACCCGCACGAATGCTTCAGCCCACTTGAGCATTTCAGGCAAAAATTCAGGGAGATAACGGACGATCATGAGCACTAAATTAACCGGCTACGTATGGGATGGTTGCGCGGCGTCGGGCATGAAGTTGTCTAGTGTCGCGATCATGGCTCGCCTTGCTGATTTCAGCAGCGATGAGGGGGTGTGCTGGCCGTCCATTGAAACTATTGCTCGCCAGCTTGGCGCAGGGCCGAGCACTATCAGAACGGCAATCGCTAAGCTTGAAAAAGATGGCTGGCTCACGCGTACACAGCGCCGTAATGGTAACCGTAATGCTTCGAACGTGTACCGCCTGAATGTGACGAAACTTCAGGCTGCCGCATTTTCTCAACTGTCAGATTCTGACACGTCAAAATCTGACGCATCAAAATTTGACGCCTCAAAAACTGACCCGTCGAAATCTGGCAAAAACGGCGGTTTTGACCCGTCAGAATCTGGCGGGGATCCGTCAGTAAAATCAACACAAGATCCACAAGTAACTTCAAAACCCTCTTGTCCGGTTGCGGCGCAACCAGACCCTGAAGTTGTGATTACCGACCAGGCAATTTTTGTTCTGACCCATTTGAACCAGATCAGCGGATCCAGGTATCAGAAATCCAAAACATCCCTGGAGAACATCCGCGCCCGGCTGCGTGAGGGATACAGCGTTGCAGACCTGCAACTCGTTATCGACCTGAAGCATGAGCACTGGCACGAGAACGACGAGCAGTACCAGTACATGCGGCCGGAAACGCTGTTTGGCCCGAAAAAGTTCGAGAGCTATCTGCAAAGTGCTACCCGCTGGGATCAGAAGGGACGGCCTAAACGTGCTGAATGGGGTGCGAAAAAGCGCGATGTGATGGCTTTTGGTCCGGTTGATACAACGACCCCTGCGGGGTTCAGAGGATGACGTTAAATAAATATTGCCAGTCGCTGGCGGCACTACGTAGCCAACCAGCCCACGAATTGAAAGAAGTTGGCGATCAGTGGCGAACACCGGATCTGCTTTTTTGGGGGATCAACGCGCTATTTGGTCCATTAGTTTTGGACTTGTTTGCTGACGATGACAACGCGAAGTGCCCGGCATGGTACACCGCCGAAGATAATGCGCTGACACAGGACTGGTCTGAACGTCTTGCTGAACTGGGTGGCGCTGGTTATGGCAACCCACCATATAGCCGTTCGCAGTACCACGAGAAACAGGCGATCACCGGCATGACGCACATCATGAACTACGCAGCAACCCAGCGCGAAAAGGGTGGGCGTTATGTATTCCTGATAAAAGCTGCGCCGAGCGAAACGTGGTGGCCGGAAGATGCTGATCACATCGTATTCATCCGTGGGCGCATTGGGTTCGATCTGCCGGTGTGGTTTGTACCTGCTGACGAAAAACAGAAACCCACCAGCGCGTTTTTTGCCGGTGCTATAGCTGTCTTCGATAAGTCATGGCGTGGTGAGCGGTTCAGCTATATCAACCGCACAGAACTGGAGGCAAAAGGTGGGGCATTTATGGCGCTGGCTCAATTCGCTGTTGGTAAAGAGCAAACAATTGCAACGCTGACAGCCCAGGAACCAGTAATACCATTGGAAACTGAGTCACGAATCTGGCCTCTCGAGGTTGGCCTGGTGTTTAACCAGGTGGAAGGCGTTGACGTATTGAGCGAGGCTCAGCAGAACAAACTGAAAGCCAATATCAATCAACTCTGGCTGGAGCGGACTGCCACCAGCGAAATCATTACTGCTGCTTCTGAACTTGTTCGCAATATGCGGGGAGAGGCCGCGTGAAACTAGTCCTGCCTTTTCCTCCGAGCGTGAACACTTACTGGCGCGCCCCTAACAAGGGGCCGCTGGCCGGTCGTCACCTCATTAGCGCTGATGGTCGTAAATACCAGAGCGCTGCCTGCGTAGCGATCATTGAGCAATTACGACGTCTCCCGAAGCCATCGACTGAACTGGCAGCGGTAGAAATCACGCTGTACCCGCCGGATGCGCGCCGCCGGGATATCGATAATTACAACAAAGCCCTGTTTGACGCGCTGACACATGCGGGTGTCTGGGAAGACGACAGCCAGATTAAGCGCATGCTGGTGGAATGGGGACCCGTTGTGCCGAAAGGTCGGGTAGAGATAACGATCAGCAGATATGAACCGGCGGGTGCAGCCGCCTGATATGGAGAAAAGTATGAGCCAATTAGCAACAACAGCATTAACCATGTCCAGCAGCGATATTGCTGAGCTGGTGGAATCACGACATGACCATGTTAAACGGTCCATTGAACGCCTGGCAGAGCGCGGTGTTATTGAACTCCCCCCAATGGGGGAAGTTAAAAATCACCTCAATCAGTCGGTATCGGTTTATCTGATAGGGAAACGGGACAGTTATATCGTTGTCGCGCAGCTGTCGCCGGAGTTTACCGCGCGTCTGGTTGATCGCTGGCAGGAGCTTGAGCAGGCACAGCAGCAGACGATTCCTCAATCATTCTCTGAAGCCCTACGTCTTGCAGCTGACCTTGCAGAACAAAAACAGCAGTTGACTAACGAACTGGCTGCCGCGGCGCCGAAGGTAGCGTTTGTTGATCGGTACTGTACAGCCAGTGGGTCAATGTCATTCCGCCAGGTGGCAAAACTGCTTAAGGCCAAAGAGCCAGATCTGCGGTTATTCCTCCTTGAGAACGACATCATGTATCGCCTTGGCGGAACGATGACCCCACGGCATCAGCATATTGATGCGGGCCGTTTTGAAGTGAAAACCGGCACATCCGTAACCTCAAATCATGCATTCAGCCAGGCACGTTTCACGGCGAAAGGTGTGCGCTGGATTGGTGGACTGTGGGCAGAACACATTGCCAGGGGGCAGGTCGCGTGAGAGCTCTGCTTACCCCCGAGATCGCCCATCGTATGGGGATTGTGCTGTTCCGTCCCGGTGCGGAACTGATGCACCTCTTCATGCGTGGTCGCGTTCTGCTCGAGCCTGAACCAGAAGAAATGGCGTCATTAAGTACCGGGGCTGTTCCGGCAGCCATTCAGCCGCTGGCTGATGATCCGGTAATGCGTCAGGTCTTCGGTAATGAGAGGGTTATTCAGCGTGCCGGTGGGCTTCCTTCCCTTGAGCAATGGTTGAGTAATCGGTTTGAATGCCAGTGGCCACATTCAACGTGGCACGACAAGAACTTCACAACAATGCGGCACCCACCAGGAAGCATTCGCCTGTGCTGGCATTGCGATCACACTTTGTCGGGGCAGCATACCGAACAGCTTGCAGTTATAGCGGCCGGAAACCTGGTATCCTGGATTCTGGAAGTCATTCGGCGTGATTCTGGTTTTCCCGAGTCGCATATCCTGACGCTTCCGGAACTGTGCTGGTGGATGGTCAGAAACGACCTGGCTGATGTTATTCCGGAAAGCGTTGCGCACAAAGGGCTGCGCCTTCCGGATGAGAAGATCCGTTCTGTCATGAGGGAAAGCGACATAGTGCCTTCCTCGTCAGCAACCAGACTCGTGCAGGAGAAGGCGAAGAAGATCCTCACGCTCTCTGTTGATCCGGAGTCGCCAGAGTCTTTTATGCTCAGGCCAAAACGTCGCCGCTGGATAAATGAGACATACACCCGCTGGGTTAAAACACAATCCTGCGTATGTTGCAATAAACCAGCAGATGATCCCCACCACCTGATTGGTCACGGGCAGGGTGGAATGGGTACAAAAGCACACGACTTGTTTGTGATACCGCTGTGCAGAGCACATCACAACGAGTTGCATGCTGATCCCGTGGCATTTGAAGCTAAATACGATGACCAATTAGTGTTGGTTTTTCGGGTCATAGATCGAGCGCTGGCAATTGGCGTGCTGGCATAAATGGAGAAAGCTTAATGATTAATCCTTCTGAAGTTGGCAAGGCTGGTGAAATGGTTCGTCTTCGTACTCTGGAAAGCATCTGGATACAGGGTAAGTTGCGCATGTGGGGCCGCTGGTCTTATATCGGCGGTGGTAGTGGCGGGAATATGTTTAACCAGCTACTGGCATCAGGAAAAATCACCAAGACAGCTATCAATGATGCGCTGCGCCGTATGAAGAAATCAGGGATCACCAAACCTGAACTTGAAGCGTACCTTCGTGAAATCCTCAACAGCAAAAATAAAAGCGGCCTGGCGTTCTGTTCAGACGAAGAAGGGTTGTTAGTGGACGGTGTCATTGCTTCTGTACTGATGAATGATGACTACCGATCTCTCTATAGCGTGATTGTCGACCGCCATCGCCTACGCAAGAGCAAGCTGCAGATGGCCAATGAACTGCAGGCTAAACATCCTGACTGGCCGCTGATCACCTGTCGTCGACGCATTGACACTTGGCTAAGTCTTGCAGAATCGATCCTGTACGCTCCAGTTTGTGACGCATTCGGCACAAATAGCGACAGATTTAAGTTGCAGAGTGAGCAAGAAAGTGCTTAAATTGTGGTAGGCTCGGGACGTTAAAGCGAACTGAGCAACACAACATTAAGAGCCCGCCATTGAGCGGGTTTTTTGTTATGATTCCTCTGAAACTCAGGAGGCTTCATGACTTGGCAAAACGTACCGTACGCTTTCGAAAAAACTACTGGCGAGTTGACCTTGGTAATAGAAAAATTACCGCCAATTGAAATCAGTTCTTCCTTTCCTTTTGAAACACTCATTACTGCTCTTGCAGGCGTTATTGCCGCAGGAATAACTGGTTGGGTTGCATACAGGGCAATCAAAGAAAATTTTGCCTTAGCCACATTACAGGCTCACTTGAATACTAATAAAGAATTGGCGCAACAAATACGTTTTGCTGGCGCTGAGCATGTGACAGACGTAATTATGTTGGCCAGCACATTTGAGCAATGGCATCTGATCGGAAATAAGAATATGGATATATTGGCTAAGGGTGTTTTTCCTGAGGAAATTCAAGTTCCAATAAAGGCCGCTGAAATAAGTAAAAATAAATTACTTCTATTAATAAGGCCTGATGAGGAAGGTTGTAAGTTGATAACCCTGACGGCAGATCTTCAAAAAGCGCTAAAAGTATGTTTTACAAAAGGGTATTTTACTCCGGAAGAAAAAAAGTCATTTATTGATGCACAAAACGCCTTTATTTTTGGGTGTCATGAGTATATCAATCAAAGTTTATCTTAAAAAAACTATACCTTTCCAAGGCCGCCTTAATGCGGCCTTTTTTGTTTCCCCTCGTTCTGAGAGGACTCACAGCAATAAGAGGGGGCTTAATGTCCGATCCTGTTTCTGGCACTACGGTCGCGGCTGGTGGCTTGATGGGAGCCAGCGTATTTGGTCTTGCAACCGGTATTGATTATGGCGTGGTATTTGGCGCATTCGCTGGTGCAGTATTTTATGTAGCGACAGCGGCAAATATCACACGAGTACGATTGATTGCTTACTTCATGACATCATTCATTGTTGGCGTTCTTGCTGCTGGCCTGGTTGGTTCAAAGTTGTCACAGGCTACCGGGTATAGTGACAGGCCATTAGACGCACTTGGTGCTGTTGTAGTGGCGGCGATGACAATCAAAGTGCTCACATTTTTCAACAGTCAGGATTTGGGAAGCCTGTTCAGTATTCTTTCGCGATTCCGTGGAGGAGGGGCCAGCAATGGTAACAAGTGATCCGTCAGCGATGGTGAATGCAGGTATTTGTGCTGTCATCGTCCTTGTCCTGATGTTCTACCAGCGTGAAGGGGCAAGACATCGCCCCGCTATATCATTGCTGGCGTACTTTGTTGTGCTGGTTTATGCCAGCGTTCCATTCCGATATCTGTTTGGCCTCTACCATGAGTCACACTGGATGGTGGTCATCGTAAACCTTCTTATTTGCGCTGCCGTCTTATGGGCTCGTGGGAACGTGGCGCGTCTTGTTGATACGCTGAGGCATTAATGAACCAATCACAATTTCAACAGGCGGCTGGTGTAAGCGCCGGGTTAGCTTCGCGCTGGTTTCCGCACATTGACGCGGCAATGAAAGAGTTCGGCATTGTTAAGCCTGAAGACCAGGCAATGTTTATTGCTCAGTCAGGACATGAATCAGCGGGGTTCTCTGCGCTGGTGGAGAACTTCAACTACACCCCAGCCGCTCTGCTGACCATCTTTGGACGCCGCATTACGAACTATCAGGCATATATGCTTGGGCGTGACAAAGAAAAAGGGCAGGTAGCCAATCAGCCAGCCATTGCAAATCTGGTGTACAGCAATCGCCTCGGTAACAAAGCATCAGGCGATGGGTGGAAATATCGTGGCCGTGGCCTGATTCAGATTACCGGTCTTGATAATTACCGCCGCTGCGGAACGGGATTAAAACTGGATTTAGTCAGCAATCCTGAGTTGCTGGAAAAGGATATGAACGCAGCACGGTCAGCTGCATGGTTCTACGCCACCAGCGGATGCCTGAGTTATTCCGGCGATCTGGTTCGCATCACTCAGATCATCAATGGTGGGCAGAACGGTGTTAACGACCGTCGTGCACGCTACGCCAAAGCAAAAGCCGCACTGGTATGAGGTCGCTATGGGACTTGAAATGATTATCGGCCTGGCTGTTGCTGTACTGGCTGCAATTGCAGGTGCTTTTGGTCTGGGTAAATCACGCGGTACCAGTATCGCTGAAACAAAAGCAGACCAGCAGCGCACTGAAGAACGTGCAGCAGCTACTGAAGCGATAGCCGAACGCCGGGTAGAAACAACAAAAGGAGCCAGGGATGTACAGCAGACTGTTAATCATCTTACTGATGACGATGTTGACCGCGAGTTGCGCGAAAAATTTACCCGCAAAACCTGAAGTAACGGACACGGCCTGTGACTGGGTAAGTATCATCTACCTTACTGAGCACGATATTGCCGTGCTGGATAAACATACGAAGCGGGACATTTTGTCGCACAACAAAGCGTGGGAAACGAACTGCGGTAAACATTAATATCCGTTCCTCAACATAAAATAAATATTATTTGGTGGAACGGATGAGTTTGATTATTTATCAGGTGAACTATTAATAAACTATTGTTAATGAACACGTAGCCTGTCATTCAAACCAATAGCCTCACGTACATAATTAGATTGTCCCCAGATCTGATTTGCTAAAAATTCTTTGTTATTGAAGTTCAGATGAAGGTCTTGAGACAAAAATTCATCGGCATTTTCTTCTGCAGCCATAATAGCTATAATTAGAGCGAATATGTAACTTGTTGGGAAAATCCAGTTGCTACCAAACATTAACTTTGTTCCCTCAGTTATCTGGAGTCTTGGGTCTAACTCACCTTCATGAGCTATTGGACATCGCCCGTATAGATAGATTGCTTTCGGCACTGTCATGTCTCCAATATGTATATCCCTTAATATACCTCCATTGGTTGCTATATATGATAGTAAATCTTCATTCTCTTCAAGAAACTTGCAAATACGCACACCAACCTTTGCTCCTGGTCTTCTTTTTTTGGCTGTTTTATCAAGTGCCGGGAATAGTTGTACTAAGCAATTTTCATACTCTCTTTTATTAAAAGCATCAAATGCTGCATCTAATCTTCTTCCAACAGAACCTTGTTGCTGCATGATTAGCTCCGCAATAGGGATAAATAAAGGTTAATGAATATTATCTGATTTCTGTCTTAACTCTAACTCGAATCGCAAAAGTAATCAAAGAGAGTGTTTCAGCTGTGAGTCTGGGTAATCCGTTAACTCTTGGCGGTTTTTCCGTGCTACAGACTCACGTCTAAAAGGAAATCGTTATGAAGTTTCAGATCGCTAAGTTGTATCGCGGAGAGCGCTTCATGGGTTATGGAATTGCTGTGAATGGACAGCTTCTTGATAACCAGGTATCGACGATTATAGATACTCAGTGTAGAGAACTCCCCACAGTAACAGCGGTATTTAATCTTGATAAAAACCACGCTGAAAACCAAATCACCATTGATTTGCGTAATGGTGAACCATGCCAGCACTAATTCCTCGCGCCTGTCGCAAGAGAGGTTGTCCTGGCACGACTACGGATCGCTCTGGTTACTGTGAGCAGCACAGCAATGAAGGCTGGCAACAGCATCAACAGGGTAAGAGTCGGCATGAACGTGGTTACGGTAGCAAGTGGGACACCAAGCGCGCTCGCATTCTGAAGCGTGACAATCATCTGTGTCAGAACTGCCTGCGTACTGGTCGCGCTGTTGCGGCCACAACCGTTGACCATATCAAGGCTAAGGCACATGGGGGTACCGATGACGATTCGAACCTCGAAAGTCTGTGCTGGCCCTGCCACCGCTCGAAAACAGGGCGCGAACGCATCAAATGATAGTGATTATCATCAATAGGCGTAGAGGGGAGGGGGAGGTCAAATCCCTGTAGCCGGGAGCCCAAAGGACCGCCGCCTAGCCTTTCTTCACATCGCCGCAGGTTAGAAAACTTTTTTTGGGGTACCCCAGCCGATGATTAATAGGAGTTTTCGATTATGTCTGGACCGCCGAAAACCCCTACCCATCTGCGTTTGGTGAGGGGTAACCCATCCAAACGACCAATCAACAAAAACGAGCCGCAGCCACCTAAAGGGGTCCCCCCAGTTCCCAAGCATTTCGACAAGCAGGGGAAGTACTGGTTTAAGCGGATGGCCGAAGAACTTGATGCCATTGGCGTCATATCTCAGCTGGATGCCAGGGCTCTGGAATTGCTGGTAGAGGCATATACGGAATACCGCCATCATTGTGAAACGCTGGATCGGGAAGGTTATACCTATGCGGTATACAGCGATGATGATGCTGATGAAGGGAAAGAGCGTGAAATACGCATGATCAAGCCGCATCCGGCAGCCATGATGAAAGCTGATGCCTGGAAGCGACTTCGCGCGATGTTAGCGGAGTTTGGTATGACTCCTTCCAGCAGGTCTAAGGTCAGTAAAGACAAACCAGACGATGATGACCTGTTAAGTCAATTTCTTAATTCGAGGGACTGATGGCTAAAGTTTCTGATGGCATACGTTATGCCGAACGCGTCGTTGCCGGGGAAGTTATCGCCTGTGAATTTGTCCGTCTCGCGTGCCAGCGATTTCTTGATGATCTGAAGCACGGTGAAGAACGTGGCATCTATTTCAGCGAGCCCCGTGCACAACATATCCTCAATTTCTATAAATTCGTGCCCCATGTTAAAGGATCACTGGCAGGCCAGCCGATTGAGCTGATGGACTGGCATGTTTTCATTCTGATCAACATCTTCGGTTTTGTTATCCCCCTGGTAAATGAAGAAACAGGCGAAATTGTGCTGCGTAATGATGGCAGTGGCCGTCCTGTGATGGTTCGCAGGTTTCGCACGGCATATAACGAGGTAGCCCGTAAAAACGCCAAGTCAACATTATCCTCCGGCGTTGGTCTCTATATGGCTGGCGCCGATGGTGAGGGCGGGGCAGAGGTTTATTCCGCAGCGACAACGCGGGATCAGGCTCGCATCGTTTTTGAAGATGCGAAAAACATGGTTAAAAAAGCGAAACCCACACTGGGGCGACTGTTTGAGTTCAATAAACTGGCGATTTACCAGGAGCAGACAGCATCCAAGTTTGAGCCGCTTTCTTCTGATGCCAACAATCTGGATGGTCTCAATATCCATTGTGGCATCGTCGACGAACTTCATGCGCATAAAACCCGTGATGTCTGGGACGTTCTGGAAACTGCAACCGGCGCACGATTGCAGTCTCTCCTGTTTGGCATAACGACTGCCGGGTTTAACAAAGAAGGGATTTGTTACGAGCTGCGCGATTATGCCATTAAGGTGCTGCGTGGCTATAACAGCGAAGTGGAAGGCGCGGTTAAGGATGATACCTTTTTCGCCATTATCTTCACGCTGGATAAGGATGATGATCCGTTTGATGAAACGGTCTGGCAAAAGGCTAACCCCGGACTCGGTATCTGTAAGCGCTGGGATGACCTTCGCCGTCTGGCTAAGAAGGCCAAAGAACAGGTTTCCGCTAGGGTTAACTTTTTCACCAAACACATGAATATCTGGGTGACCGCTGAGTCAGCCTGGATGGACATGATTAAGTGGGAAAAATGTGAGTTCATAGCCCCCCGTCATGAACTGAAAACCTACCCGATGTGGGCTGGCGTGGATCTGGCCCACAAGATTGATATTTGCGCAGCAGTAAAACTCTGGCGGGCAGATAACGGTCATGCGCACGCAGACTTTAAATTCTGGTTACCCGAAGGACGACTGGAAAAATGTTCCGCTCAAATGGCGCAGATGTATCGCAAATGGGCTGAGCTTGGGAAGCTGGAACTGACCGATGGTGATGTTATCGATCATGTGCAGATTAAAGCTGATTTTCTGGAATGGATTAGTGGCGAAAACCTGAAGGAAACCGGATTTGACCCTTGGAGCGCGACGCAGTTTAGCCTGGCTCTGGCAGAAGAGGGTGTGCCGCTGGTGGAGGTTCCGCAGACGGTCAGAAACTTTTCTGAGTCAATGAAAGAGGTGGAGTCTCTGGTCTACGGCGGGCGTTTTCATCACAGTAATCATCCGGTTATGAACTGGATGATGTCTAATGTCACCGTCAAGCCTGACAAAAACGACAATATCTTTCCGAACAAATCCACACCCGAAGCAAAAATAGACGGTCCCGCTGCGCTATTTACTGCGATGAGCAGAATGCTGGTTAACGGTGGTGGTGAAGCTGATTTCCTGTCCACACTCGACCCTGACGAAGATCTTTTAATTCTATGAAAACATTAATGACTGATGCTATCGGGCTGGCAGGGTTCGGTTCGCTCGCTGCTGGCGTATATCTCCAGTTCGGTCTGGCTTCATCTCTGATGATGTCCGGTAGTTTGCTTTTGCTTTATGCACTGGTGGTCGCAATGAGGGGGAAAAATGCTGCTTGATGCCCTGTTTCGCAATGAACCACTGGAGAATCCCTCTACGCCAATTACTGGTGAATCAGCAGAAACGGACAATATTTTTGCCCGCGACGTTTTTGTCAGCCCCGAAACGGCGATGAAACTGGCGGCTGTTTACGCCTGTATTTATGTTATTTCGTCAAATATTGCGCAGATGCCGCTACACGTGATGCGTAAAACCAATAACAAGGTTGAAGCTGCGCGCGACCATCCTGTGTTCTACCTGGTGCACGATGAGCCGAACGTGTGGCAGACCAGCTATAAATGGCGCGAGTTAAAGCAACGTCATATTTTGGGCTGGGGTAATGGCTATACGTGGGTAAAACGTTCCAGACGCGGTGAGGTTTCCGGCCTGGAATGCTGTATGCCGTGGGAAACCACGCTACTCAACACCGGGGGGCGTTACACCTATGGTGTTTACAACGAAGAAGGCGCGTTTGCTATAAACCCAGACGATATGGTGCATATCAGGGCGCTGGGAAATAACCAGAAAATGGGACTCAGCCCGATCATGCAGCACGCCGAAACGATCGGTATGGGAATGAGCGGGCAGGCATACACCAGTTCTTTCTTCAGTGGCAATGCCCGACCAGCCGGCATCATTTCTGTAAAAAGCCAGTTGAATGATGAAAGTTGGGGGCGTTTAAAAAGCATGTGGCAAAAGGCAGTTGTTGCGCTGCGTAGCCAGGAGAATAAAACAATGCTTCTCCCGGCTGAACTGGATTACAAAGCGCTGACTGTTTCCCCTGTTGATGCGCAGATCATCGACATGTCTAAACTGAACCGCTCCATGATTGCCGGGATATTCAACGTTCCGGCACACATGATTAACGATCTCGAAAAAGCCACGTTCTCAAACATTACGCAGCAGGCTATTCAGTTTGTCCGCTACACGATCATGCCGTGGGTAACGAACTGGGAGCAGGAGCTTAACCGACGACTCTTTACCCGTGCTGAGCTGGCGGCGGGGTATTACGTCAGGTTTAACCTGACAGGTCTGCTACGCGGAACCCCGCAGGAGCGTGCTCAGTTCTACCACTTTGCGATCACTGATGGCTGGATGAGCCGCAACGAGGCGCGAGCCTTCGAAGATATGAACCCGGTAGACGGCCTTGATGAAATGCTGGTAAGCGTGAACGCGGCTAACCCGGCAGACGATTTTAAGGCACCAAAAACCGACGAGGAAAAAACCAATGAATGACCGTGAAACACGCTGCTATAGCGGGGAGGTTCGCGCGGAACACCGCACCGATGAGCCCACCCGCATTCTGGGTTACGGATCGGTGTTTAACAGTCGCTCGGAACCTCTCTGGGGTTTTCGTGAAATTATCAAACCCGGTGCTTTTGACGATGTGCTGAATGATGATGTTCGCGGGCTGTTTAACCATGACCCTAATTTTATCCTTGGTCGTAGCGCTGCCGGAACGTTGTCACTGTCTGTAGATGATCGCGGTCTGCGTTACGACATTACCGCGCCGGATACGCAAACCATTCGCGACCTGGTGCTGGAACCGATGCTTCGCGGTGACATTAACCAGTCGTCCTTTGCCTTTCGAGTCGCCCGTGATGGTGAGCACTGGTATGAGGACGACGAAGGGGTAGTTATTCGCGAAATATCGAAGTTTTCCCGGCTGTTTGATGTCAGTCCGGTGACCTATCCCGCATATCAGGAGGCCGATTCCGGCGTCCGATCGATGAAAGCCTGGCAGGAGGCGCGCGACAGTGGTGCGCTACATAACGCCATTAATCAACGAATGGCGCGTGAGCGCCTGCTGACTCTTCTTAACGCGTAAGGAAAAACCATGAAACTGCATGAAATGAAGCAAAAACGTAACACCATCGCCACTGATATGCGTGCTCTGCACGATAAAATTGGTGATACCACCTGGACCGAAGAGCAGCGCACTCAGTGGAACACTGCAAAATCCGAACTGGATGCGCTTGATGAGCGTATCGCTCGTGAAGAGGAATTGCGCCGCCATGATCAGTCTTTTGTTGATGAACAGGAGCCTGAACAGCGGCAACGTCAGGAAAGTCCTGAAATGCAGGCAGAAGTGCGCCGTGCTGCAGCATTCGATCGTCTCCTGCGCCATGGCTTCGGTGAGCTGACTGCTGAAGAACGTCAGGCCGTTAAAGAACTTCGTGCGCAGGGAACGACACCTGATGATAAAGGTGGTTATACGGTCCCTACCCAGATGCGAAATACCATCATTGATGCAATGAAAGCTTACGGCGGGATCGTGAGCGTTGCGCAAATCCTCAATACTTCAAACGGTCAGGATATTACCTGGTCCACTTCTGATGGTACAGCTGAGGAGGGGGAACTGCTTGCAGAAAACGCTGCAGCAACGGAGGGGGATGTGACATTCGGCACCGCAATCCTGGGGGCTAAAAAACTGTCATCCAAAATTATCCGCGTCTCCAATGAACTGCTGCAGGACAGCGGTGTAGATATTGAGGCATACCTGGCTGGACGTATTGCGCAGCGAATTGGTCGCGGTGAAGCTAAATATCTCGTGCAGGGTACCGGCGCTGGTACACCTCAGCAGCCTAAAGGGCTGGCGGCTTCAGTAACCGGGACTGTTTCTGCGGCGGCGGCCGCAACATTCACCTGGCAGGAAATGAACAGCCTGAAACACGCGATTGATCCGGCATATCGCGGTGGTCCACGTTTCCGCTGGGCGTTTAATGACGGCACTCTTCAGGTAATCGAAGAGATGGTGGATGATCAGAAGCGCCCTCTTTGGCTACCGGATGTTGTTGGTGGTACCCCGGCAACTGTTCTTGGTATTCCCTATGTAATTGATCAGGCAATTGATGCCGCGGCAGCGAATAAGAAATTTATTTACCTGGGTGATTTCAATCGCTTCATTGTTCGCCGAGTTTCCTACATGACCCTGAAGCGTCTGGTTGAGCGTTACGCGGAGTATGATCAGACCGCATTCCTGGCCTTCCACCGCTTCGACTGCGTGCTGGAAGATACGGCGGCTATCAAAGCGCTGGTGGGTAAGGCGCCGTAATCAACACTTCTGCTGTCTCCTGATGCCGCGTAAGCGGTTTTTTTATGCCCGCAGTTCGCTGCGGGCCGGGTAAAAACGATGAGCGAAATGATAGAGAAGCTAAGGGCGCAGTGTCGGATCGATGCTGACGATACAACGGAAGATGAAATGTTGTTGCTCTACTACGGCGCCGCAAGGCGTATGGCAGAGAATTACATCAATCGAAAACTGTATGAAGACAAGGTACCTGAATCAGATCCTGATGGACTCAGTATTGCTGACGATATTTTGCTGGCATTGATGCTTCTCGTTGGGCACTGGTTTGAAAACAGAGAACCAGTCAATGTCGGAAATATTGTTACCACCTTCCCATTTGGTTTTGAGTCTTTGCTTCAACCGTACCGATACATACCGCTGTAGGGAGGGATTATGCAGGCAGGGCGATTACGCCATCGCGTTACTATCCTGAACTTTACTTCTTTTCGCGATACGACAGGCCAGCCGGTTGAAGAGTGGCAGGAGGGAAAGACCATATGGGCTGAAGTGCTTGGTATCAGTGGTCGTGAGCAGTTGCAATCAGGAGCAGAAACGGCGCAGGCAACAATTCGGGTGTGGATCCGTTTCCGGCGTGATGTGACTGCTGCGTCAAGATTAAAGGTGCTCACAGGGCCATTTAAAGGCGCGGTACTGAATATCATCAGCCCCCCAATACCCGACAGTAAAGCCACCAGGCTGGAAATACTCTGTAAAAATGGAGCGGAAAAATGATTGATATCACTCTGGATTTTTCTGGCCTTGAAGAGATATCCCGCGATCTGGAATTACTGAGCCGTGCCGAAAACAACAAAGTTCTGCGTGATGCCACTCGAGCTGGTGCTGAGGTTCTGAAAGACGAGGTGATAGCAAGAGCGCCTGAACGAACCGGCAAACTGAAGAAAAACGTTGTGGTGTTGACGCAGCGATCTCGTAAACGCGGTGATATTTCATCCGGTGTTCATATTCGTGGTCGAAACATGCGAACGGGTAACAGCGATAATTCAATGAAAGCCTCCGATCGACGTAACGCCTTTTACTGGCGATTTGTTGAAATGGGCACAGTGAATATGCCCCCACATCCTTTTGTCCGTCCTGCGTTTGATACCCGTGAAGAACTGGCAACGCGAGTCGCTATGAAACGTATGAACCAGGCGATTGATGAGGTGCTGAGTAAATGACGGAAGATGACCTTTATCTTTTGCTGAAACCGCTGGCCGGAGGGCAGGTTTATCCCTACGTTGCCCCGCTTGGCAGTGATGGTCAGCCCTCGATATCGCCGCCCTGGGTGATTTTTTCGCTTATTACTGATGTGACCGCCGACGTTCTCTGCGGTCAGGCTGAATCCGGGATATCAGTCCAGGTTGATGTTTACTCACTGACTCTTAAAGAGGCGAGAAATCTTCGTGATATGGCGATTCAGGCAGTTAAACCACTCAATCCCACAAATATAAGCAAAACCCCTGGTTATGAACCAGAGAACCGGTATTACCGGGCGACGCTGGAATTTCAGGTCACTGTCTGACAAATCCATTAACTCACAGACCCGCTACGGCGGGTTTTCTATTTTCAGGAGACAAATATGTCCTCACTGTATGAAAAATCGCAGGGTACGAAAATTCAGATCACCTCTGCGCCAGCGACACTGGATACGATTGGCGCTGCAACCTGGCTGGATTTGCACTGTACTATCAAAGAGGTCCAGTTTACTGGCGGTCAGAAGCAGGACATTGATGTCACCACTCTGTGTTCAACCGAGCAGGAAAACATTAACGGCCTTGGCGCTCAGTCAGAAATCTCTATGTCCGGTAACTTTTATGTTAACCCGGCACAGGATGCGCTGCGTGATGCTTACGATAACGACACCACGTATGGTTTTCGGATTGTCTTCCCGTCTGGTATTGGCTTCCAGTTCCTGTCTGAAGTTCGTCAGCACACCTGGTCTTCAGGGACAAACAGCGTGGTGGCTGCAACGTTCTCGTTACGCCTGAAAGGTAAGCCGACGAAAATTGATAACGCGCTGCGCCTGACCACCGACCTGCCTGACACCAAATCTGTTACCTCTGGTGCGGCTTTGTCACTGACGGTCGTAGCTGCCGGGGGAACGGCACCTTATTCCTACGTCTGGAAGAAAGGCGGCAGCGCGGTTAGTGGACAGACGACAGCAACGTTCAACAAGGCAAACGCTGCTGCAGGTGATGCCGGTGATTACGTTTGTGAAGTTACCGATGCCTCCACACCTGCTGGAAAAGTCACCTCAGCAACCTGCGTCGTAACGGTAGCGTAATTCATCTTCTTTTATCAGGGATAAAAAATGGCTAAAAGTCTTAAAGAACTGGCGCTGTCCAGGGCGTCAGCATTTCGTCATATTGATGTAAACGTGCCGGAATGGGATGGCGTGAAAGTTGTTCTTCGTGAACCATCAGCAGAAGCATGGCTTCACTGGCAGGATGTAATTAAGCCGAGAGAGACGGAAGGCGAGTTATCTATCTCTGAACGGGCACACCGTAATCTACGCGCTGATGTTACGCTTTTTATCGATGTGTTGTTTGATGAGCATGGAGAATCGGTGTTCAGTAAGGAAGATTTTGCCGAGGTTGAATCGGTTTATGGTCCAGTCCACGCACGTCTTCTTCGTCAGGCCCTCAACCTGACTACTGATCAAAAGGAGGCTGAGGGAAAGTAGCTCAGCCCGGAATGCGGTTTTTGATGTCGCTAGCGCTCCGTATGGGGCGCACTCTTTCAGAGCTTCAGGGAGTGATGTCAGCCAGTGAACTTAGGCTGTGGGCTGAGTTTGATAAACATAGTCCAATAGGTGACATTCGTGGTGACATTCAGGCGGCGCAAATTGCTACCGCTGTGTTTAATGCACAGGGCTGCAAGGCCACGATGAGTGATATGTTGCTGCGATGGCAGCGTAATCATGATGAAGAAGAGGCCGATCCATTCGCAGGGCTTGAAAAAGCATTGATTGCCGCAACGCAATAATTCTTCACATAGCCCAATTACAGATATACGATTACCTCTGGAAATCATTGGAGGAATCATGGAGCCACTTTTTGTTGTATTCGGTGTTTTTGGTTGGCTAATCAATTTAATTATAGTTTTTTATTTATTACGTGTTAGCGTTAGGGCAAATGAACAGGTCGAAGCCCTTAAAGAAATAAATAAAAAGCAAGATGCTCAAATTGATTTATTGATACAGATAGCCCACCGAGAAAAATGATTATATATGAGCCTCGCTTCGGCGGGGTTTTTTATTAGGTGGATTATGGCAACTCTACGTGAACTGATAATTAAAATTTCTGCGAATTCTCAGTCCTTTCAGACAGAAATTTCTCGCGCTTCTCGAATGGGTAATGATTATTATCGCGTAATGCAAACTGGAGGTCGCCAGGCTGCAGCAGATTCACGCGAGACACAAAGAGCGCTTGCCGAAGTAACCAATCAGATTAACACCGCTAAAGCATCTGCATTGGGTATGGCTGGCGCGTTTGCAGGGGCTTTTGCTACAGGTCATCTAATTTCACTTGCTGATGAGTGGAACTCAGTGAATGCACGACTGAAACAGGCATCACAGTCATCTGATGATTTTAGCGAATCCCAGCGAGCACTGATGGAAATTAGTCAGCGTACAGGAACTGCTTTTTCAGATAATGCTAGTTTATTTGCCCGTTCCGCTGCATCAATGCGTGAATTTGGATATAGTTCAGAAGAAGTATTAAAAATAACAGAATCTATATCAACTGGATTGAAGTTATCAGGTGCCAGTACATCTGAGGCTAGTTCTGTTATTACTCAATTCAGCCAAGCGCTGGCTCAAGGAGTTTTACGCGGTGAAGAATTCAACTCTGTTAATGAAAATGGTGATCGCGTAATCCGTGCTCTGGCGGCGGGAATGGGTGTTGCCAGAAAAGATCTTAAAGCAATGGCTGATGCCGGACAATTAACCGCTGACAAGGTAGTTCCTGCGCTTGTAAGTCAATTAGGAACACTCAGGGGTGAGTATGAAGCGATGCCTCAGACTGTTTCAGCTGCGACTACAAAGGTTGAGAACGCGTTCATGGCATGGGTTGGTGGAGCGAATGAAGCCACTGGGGCAACTAGCGCCCTTGTTAGTGTGCTCGATACGGTCTCAAGCAATATTGACACTGTAGCTACTGCTGCTGGGGTACTGGCTGCTATTGGCGGTGCAAGATATCTAGGTGGAATGTTTGGTGATATAGGGAACCAAACAGCGCAATTGATTGACGCCCGTAAAAATGAAATTGCCCTTGCGGCCGCTCGTGCCGAGTCCGCAACTCAATCACAGCGTAAAGCCGCTGCTGATGCTATAGCCGCAGAACGTACTTATCAGCTTGCTAAGTCTGAGCTGGATCTTGCCAGAAATACTAACGCTGAGGCTACGGCAACACAGAACGCTATTATAAAGCGTCGCGCGATGATTGCAGCTAATGCGACGTTGGTTCAATCAAACCGTGCTGTTTCTGCATCTCAGGATGCTCTTAATAAAGCAACCTCAGCGATGAATCTGTTTAAAAGCGGAGCATCCGGGCTGCTTTCGTTAGTCGGAGGAATACCAGGTATTTTGATGCTTGGTGCGGGAGCCTGGTACACAATGTACCAGCGGCAAGAACAAGCTCGTGAATCAGCTATCCAATATGCGGACACAATCGAACAGGTCAGAGAAAATTTAAAATCGATGTCTCAAACCCAGATATCGGCAAACCTTGGGCAAGCTAATATTTCACTTGATGCTCAAGATTATTCTATCGAGCAGCTAAAACTAAAAATTGCAGAGTTATCAAACCAACTCTATAACGCCAAACAAGCGGCGCAGTCTGCCTCAGAGGGGACGTGGCTATATAATGATGCTACTGAAAAAGCTGCAACATTTGCATCAGAATTAGCAATTGAAGAGGGGCGTCTTGAGCAGATGCTAAATAAGCGTCATAAAACTCAAGACTTAATAAACGACATTACGAGTGAGGCAATAGATAAAACCGTTGAAATGGCTGGTGCTGTTGGCTCATTAACGGAAATGTATACACGGCTGAACAAAGTCACTGGACTAGTGACGATGCCAACACCTACTCCTACTTATGCAGGTCCTGTTTTGCCCACCCTTGACCAAAAACAGCAGGCCGCTATGGACAAAGTGCAGCGGCAAAATGAATTAGCTGGTTTAAAGGGGATTGAAAAAACCAAAAGACAGGCAGAATTTGAAGCGTCTGACCTTAATCTTCCTGCTGGTCAATATGAAAAATATATAAATCTATCTGTTGAAGGAGAACGAAAGCTTCAGGCTATTCGGGATAGCAATCGGCAGAGTCGTGGTAAGTCGGATGCAGAAAAAACGGCGGATACTTACGACAAACTCATTAAGCAGCAGAAAGAGCAAATCGCTCTGGCTGGTCAGAATACCGAACTGGCAAAACTGAAATACCAGGTTAGCCAGGGTGAGCTTACGTCTCTCACAGAGGCACAAAAACAAACCCTGTTGCAGAATGCCGCGTTGATTGATCAGCAGAAAATCCGCGAACAATTAGCGGCGTATGAAGCCAACCTCGCTGACTCAAACGCCAGCGCGCGAGCATCTAACCAGGCAGAACTTACCGGGTATGGACAGGGAAGCCGAATGCGTGAACGTATGCAGGAAATGCTACGCATCAGGGAGGAATTTCAGCAGAAGAACGTTGATCTGCAGCGCCAGTACCAGTCAGGTGATATTTCGGAAGACCTATACCGTCAGGAACTGGCGCTGAATAAACGTTATCTCGATGAACGGTTACGAGATCAGGAAGCTTACTACTCAGCTTCTGACGCTCAGCGCAGTGACTGGACAACGGGTATGCGTGAAGGTTTTGCGAACTGGGCAGACACTGCTTCTGATTACGCATCTCAGTCTGCTGACCTGGTGAATAACGCAATGTCAGGGCTGGTGGGTAACATTTCTGATGCACTGGCCGGTAATAAGGTTGACTGGGAAGACTGGGCTAGTTCGGTGCTTCAGTCTATGCAGAAAATTATCCTCAATGCGATGCTGGTGGATTCTTTACGGTCCGCCAGTAACAGCGGTTTTTTCAGTTCAATCGGCGGCATGTTTGGGGCGGGTGCTGGCGCTGCATCTGGCAGCACTCCTTCAGGCGCTTATAACTCTGCCGCATCTGGCATAAAGCTGAATGCAAAAGGTGGTGCATATGCCTCTGAAAGTCTGAGCGCTTACAGCAACAGCATTGTTAGCACTCCGACATATTTTGCTTTTGCAAAAGGCGCAGGGCTCATGGGGGAGGCGGGGCCAGAAGCGATTATGCCACTGACACGATCAGCTGATGGTTCTCTGGGTGTTCGCATGGTTGGTAGTCCGGGTTCCACGTCAGGTGGCGGTGATACGATTATTCATCAGCACTTCAACATATCTGGTAACGGGGATGCGGCACTGAAGCAGGCTATGCAGGAAGCAGCGCGACAGGGTGCTAATGACGGTGCGAAGCAGGCGCGTCAGGATTTGCTTCAGGACTTCTCTAATAGAGGTCAGGCAAGGCGATTGCTTGGCGTGTAAGCATTATTAATATTCATTAAGCCGAAAGGCGGGAGGCAGTATGACTTTAGAACAACGAGTTGCAGCGCTGGAAAAAGAAACTAAAAAAGAAGCGGCCAAAGAACTGACCGCGAAGATGCATCTCACGGATGACGGCATTACCATCACTCGTGAAGGAGTTAACCTTGTGCGTCTGTTAGTTTTTTAACTCTAATTGCAAGTTGAGCTATTGCGAGTTGGGTAAATTGCTGACCTTCATTTTGAGCGTAAACACGGTCTAAGTTTGCAAGTAGATCATCTGAAAAGCCGGGGATTTTATCATTCAATGTTCTTGCAAGTACTGCGTATGCGGCATTCAATACGTGAATTGAAGTCGTATCATCCGGTGTAGCCATATTTTCAGATAGTGATTCTTCAAACATGTAATTCATTTCTTTTCCTTATCAGATGTAATCAGCCATCCCTCATTATTGAGTACGCAAGTGTTCCACCACTGACGGGCTGAGTAACAACCATAACCAGGTATGTAAATCAGTAACATCCTGACAAATGATCAGTAGCGCCGCCATGCGCAGAATAATGCAGGAGAACTTATGGCTGTACTCGAATGGCCGGAAGATGTCTGTCCCGCGTCACTGACCTGGCGACCAGAAAGTAATACCAAAACCTTTCGATCTCCATTCAATGGGGCATCGCAGACAGCACGCTTCCCTGGTACCCGCTGGGTATGTTCCCTGACCTTCAATAACCTGACGGACGAAAAATCCAGACGTATTGATGCTCTGGTGGCTTCGCTTGATGGTGAGTATGGCAGGGTAAAAGTTAGCGACTGGGGGAGAAGTGGCAGAGCGCCAGCGGGCGTGCCTGTTGTTGATGGAGTTAATCAGACAGGTACTCAGCTTCAGAGTAAGGGCTGGACGCCGGGAACAGTGGTGCTCAGACAGGGCGATTATTTTACTGTTAATGACGAACTGAAGATGGTTACAGCCGACGTGACGAGCGCGGCGAACGGTACCGCAATGATTGCCTTTGCGCCGATGTTACGTAGCTCACCACCTGCTAATGCTGCTATTGAAGTTGCGAAACCCTACGGCATTTTCAAACTGAAGGATAACCAGCAGGGCGCCGGTAACCGTGTGCCGGGTGTTTTTACCAGTTATACCCTGGAGTTTGAGGAGGCATTTTAATGCTGTATTCCCCCTTTTCGGATTCGATGGTGGACTGGTTATCCCGCGACAGGGTGACGGTCGCGATCGCCGCCAATATTCAGTTTGAGTCCGGCACCGTCTATGTGCATTCCGGTACCGGAACACTGGTTCTTGGTGGTCATGTCTATTACGGCATGGGGCGCATGGGGTCTGTTGATGATGCCAGTGAGACCAGCACGACCAGCCCGACGCAGGTCAAAATGACCCTTTCAGGTCTGGATATGGCCCTCTTTGCCACTACGCTGAATGAGCGATGCGTGGGCAGAAATGCCGAAATCTATCTGGTGGCCATGGATGATAACGGTGTTGTCCAGGTTGCCGATCTCCTGTTTAAAGGGCGGGTATCCAGTACGGGAGCGACCGCTGGCGGGACGAACGCCCTGCAGTACACCATCAGTAATATTTTTGAAGACTGGCAGCGTCCTTTCCCCGATCGCTATACCGATGAATCGCAGCAGGCTGCTTATCCCGGCGACCGCATATTCCGGTATGTGGCGCAGATGTCTGAACGTTCGATTTACTGGGGCAGTAAAAAAGATGCACCAGGATTTACCTATAAGTGAGGAAGCATGAAGCATCCGGACTGGCATAACAGATTAATTACCGTAATAAGGGCCGCTGAAAAGCGGCCTTTTTTATGGGGCAGTCATGACTGCTGCCTGTTCGCGGCGGACTGTGCTCAGGCCATGTGCGGCGAGGATTTTGCGACAGGCTGGCGCGGAACCTACGACAGTGAGCATGGGGCGAAAAAGGCGATATTGCGAGGAGGCGGTTCGCTTGAAAAGGTGCTGTCACGGTATCTCGATGAAGTGCCGGTGAATCTGGCGCAGCGCGGGGATATTGCCGTTGTTGAAAATGCCGGGGCGCGGTGTGCCGGGGTGGTGTATTCCGGCGTTGTGTGGGTGCCTGGCGAAACTGGTCTTGTCAGTCTGCGGGTTAAACCGTTGAGTGTCTGGAGGGTACGTTAATGCCTGCTGCTGTTCCTATAGTTGCCACCATTGCCGCAGGTGTGGCAGCGGCAAATGAAATGTATGCCATTGCGATGGTTATCACCGTCGCCGCTCAAATTGCCACCCAGGCGCTGACCAAGACCCCGTCGCTGAATTCCTACCGTGATACGTCTGAACGCAAACAGGTTCTGCGTGCAGCGGCCAGCGCCAAAACCGTTGTTTATGGTCGCTCAACGTCGGCGGGCACTTTGTTCTTTTCCGAAGAGCAGGCTGGCGAACAGGATGATGGCGAAATGCTGCATCTGGCTATTGCCCTGGCGGGACACCCGTTATCCGGCGTTCAGACTGTCTGGCTGGGTGATGAGCCGATCAGTAGCTATCCTGAGCATGCCTTTTTCGAGCTGCACACCAACCGCCAGACGGCTGACCCTTACATGCTGGAAAACTGCCCGTCATGGAAAGAAGACATGATCGGGAAAGGGATCACCTGGCTGCGCGTATCCCTGAAGTTCAACGCTGAAAAATTCCCGGCAGGTATCCCTAACATCAAGGTAGAAAAACAGGGGCGTGCCGTTTATGACCCGCGTACCGGGTTGACGGGTTACAGCAACAATGCGGCGCTGGTTATCCTGGACTATTACCGCAATTACCTGAAAGTGCCCGACACCGATATTCTCTGGGACCAGTTTAAGGACGCGGCGAATATCTGTGATGAGGATGTGATTACTGGCGGTAATACCATTGAGAAGCGCTATACCATCAACGGTGAGTTCGATCTCAGTGAAAACAAGGTCAGTATTCTGGAAGGAATGCTGGCAGCATGCGCCGGGGATGTAACGTATACAGCGGGCAAACATGGCCTTCTGGTCGGGGCTTATTATGGTCCTGCGACAGAGGTGATCACTGAGAGCCAACTGGCCGGTGATATCGAAATCATGCCGGAAGTCTCTCAGGCGGAACGTGTTAACACTATCAAGGGGACATTTGTCGATCCGCAGCAGGGCTATACCGAAGCGGATTTCCCTTCTGTATCTGTCAGTGAATGGGTGACGGAAGACGGCGTGGAAATATCTCAGGATATGAAGCTGCGATTTGTGACCTCTGAATTTCAGGCCCAGCGTCTGGCAGACGTGAAGTTAAAACGCACCCGCATCGCCAGAACCATGAACGTTACGTTAAACCTGAGCGGGTACCGTTACCGCCCGGGAATGTATGTGAAGGTTAATTTCCCGTCTATCGGTATCGTGAATGTTGAGATGCGGGTAACTGACTGGAAGTTCGGCGTTCAGAATGGCGTACAACTGACGCTGAAGCAGGAAACCGCAGATGTCTGGGGCGACGCTGTTGGTAAACCGATTGAGCGGCCGCCGTTCACCCAGTTGCCATCAGGCGGAGTGGCGCAGCCGCAGAATCTGAAATACACCGTGGAAGAAATTGGCCAGGTCGTGCAGGGCATTCTGTCCTGGCAAAACATCGGTCAGGTGGTCTACAACAAAGTGGTCATTCGCCGCAATGGTCAGATGGTGATGTCAGTCCAGGTTCCGGGGACGTTCACGCGTCTTACCGGGTTACCGAAAAATACCTACACAGCCCACGTTATTGCCGTAAACCAGATGGGGGCAGAATCGCCAGAAGGGTATCTGGAATTCAGCATTGAAGCCCCGCCAGCACCTTCCCATGTTGATATTGAGCAGGGATTCTTTGCCGTCACGCTGATCCCGCGTCTGGCGGCGATCACTAATGTTTCCACGCAGTTTGATTTCTGGACGTCAGGTGAAACGAAACTACCTGATACCTCAACAGCGACCGTGGAAGGGAATGCCAGCCGGGAGGGGATGGGAACAACCTGGACAAGCAATCAGCTACAGGTTGGACATACCTATTACTGGTACATCAGAACGGTTAACGCCTTTGGTGCATCCGGTTTTATCGAAGTTCCGGCGTTGTGCTCTATGGACACGGGCGGGCTGATTGACATCATAGATGATCAGATTCAGAACTCTGATGCGTTCCAGAATATTAAGTCCGGTGTTGATACGAATCTGGAAGGCATTATGGAAAATGCGCTGGCAAACCACGGAACCGTTGAACATCAGTGGGTGCAGTACGGTGAGGTTCGCGCGGACATATTGATTGTGAAAACAACAGTCGCAACCGCAGAGCAGGGGCTTGCTGATTTATCCACCTATGTACAGGCTCAAATAGGACCGGAAGGAAGCCTGACTTCTGCGGTCAACCAGAAAATGACGGCTGAAGTAAAAAGTGACGGAACAGCCAAAGCCTCTTACACCCTGAATATGGGCATTGTGCGAGACGGTGTTAAATACAATACCGGATTTGGCATGTCTATTGAGCCATCAGGAAACAGCTATAAATCCACAGTTGTATTTGCCGCCGATCAGTTCGGTATTTACTCCGGTAACAATCCAGGTAACTGGCAGGCTGCATTTTTTGTCGATAACGGGCAGGTATTTATTCGCAGCGCATTAATTCAGGAAGCATCCATCGATTTTGCGAAAATTACCGACTCACTTCAGTCTGCGAACTTCGTCCCCGGTGGTAGTGGGCGTGGATGGAATTTACCGAAATCTGGTAGCCCAGAATTCCATGGAAAACTCTATGCCGACAGTGGTGAGTTTGCATTTAACGGAGTGAATAACGTTACTCGCATTGACGGAAACGGGATCACTGTAAATCTCTCGGGAGGTGGTCGCGTTGTTGTTGGACGCTGGACATAAGGTGAACTATGCCTGAAGGAATTCTGATCGACTACAATGATGGACGCCCGGCAATGGCAATTACTGCAGGGCTGCGTGCCCCAAGTTTTTGCACATCCTTCTCGGGCTGGTCATCCCAGTCAATGCAGTACCCGGTCAATACGCCACTTGTTCCCGGCTCACTGGCTATCGTGGTACCCACCAATCCCATTTACATCTATTCCTTCGCTGAATTTGATGTGGCCATTATGATCAGCGTCACCCGAAACGGTGATTCAGGAGTGATTATCGGTGCTGAGACAATCGGCGGAAAAAGCCTTATCCCTGACTGGTCAGGCTACGTCATGGAGCTACTGCCCGCGACGACTTATAACGAAGGGCTGTTTATTTCAAACTCGACTGACTTCACTGCGATATCCAACCAGGCCGCGCTGATGACCTGCGCTTTTTCCGGGCGCATTACGGTTAGTGGCAGTGCGCCGCTTCCGGTGAGCGGTATTCCTTTTGGGAAATGGGATAACCCGAATGTGTCGGTGGGGTTTGACGGCGGCAACATCATCGTGCGCGATATTTCCTACACAGGGCGTGATGACTTAGAAGGCACAGCGACGATTGACCTGGTGATATTCAACCAGACGGCTCCTGTCGGTGGCGACGGTATCACAATGACCAACGCCGCAGGCCAGGTCACGTTCTCCACGCTGAAACGCCCGTTTGTCTATGACCGCCAAATTCAGATTACTGACGCCTTTCAGGATATTGGCGGTGGATTCTGCCAGATAGTCTATACCGGCGTTCAGGTACGAATGATTGGTGGATGGGGAAATATCAGAACCAAAGGCGTGGTCATGTCAGGCGGTAGCGTCAGGTCAGCCTACAACAAAGTATTTGCGGACCGTAACTCCGGTTCATGGGATATGACCCGAAACAGAAATATCGCCATGCCCATTCTTATTCTTCCGAACATGTATTAAGGAATCACCATGTCAGCAGGTGTTATTCAGTTAACTCATAACTCGGCAACAGTTCTTGGCTATCAGGCCTCTTTTAGTACGACGCTTCAGCCTGGTGACTTTGTCGTTTCTGTGGTGGGCGGCATAGCCTACACCCTTCCGGTAAAATCCATCGAAAGCAATGATTCGCTGACACTGGTCAGTGCCTTTACTGGTCCGACAGCAAATAACCTGGCCTGGGATGCCGTTTCCCGTGTGGCGCTGAATATGGTCACTGCCGCAATGGTGGTGCAGAACACGGAGGCGCTGCGGGGGCTGAATTACGACAAACAGAACTGGCAACTGATATTCAGCAGCAGTGGAGATGTCACGGTAAAATTGCCGGATGGCAGTTCATTCACCGGGCCTGCATGGGGCGGTATTGCAGCCACACTGAGCGGTATAACAGATACACTGAAAGGCCTGGCAAAGAAAGGTGCTAACTCTGACATTACCAGCCTAAACGGGCTCACTACTCCGCTGTCAATTGCCCAGGGTGGGACGGGGGCGAAAGATGCTGCTGGTGGACGGCAGGCGCTGGAACTGAAATCGGCAGCGACAAGAGACGCCGATGATTCATTAAAAAATTACCAGTCAGGGGAAAAGCTAGTCGCCATGCAGGCTGTGACTGATTTTCGTTTAATCTCTGCATATGATTCGATGGAGAATTATCCAAAGGGGATATCAGGTGGACTGACAAAAGGTTCGAGTCTCCCACAATCTGGGTTTGGTGCCACGGATGCAGTCGGGCTGATTAATAACCGGGGATGGCATGATCAGTCAGGGGCTGATACATCTTTTCAGATTGCCTGTAAGGGTATTAATATCGGTTTCCGTGGGGCAGCACTGGCTGGTGGTGCATGGTATTTCTCCCGATTTTATAAATTAAGAACCGAGGCAAATACAAGCGTAGACAGCAACGGTTTTATCAAGCAGGCATCACCGATCGTCAATATTTTTGGAAGCGGAAAATTTACTACCAATGAGGAGTCGGAGGGGGTCTCTGTTATCAGGACTGCGAAGGGCGAGTATCTCATAAACGGATGTATCGGTCTGAGTTCTGATGCAGCATGGGGAGGAATAGATGGTGGTTTCGAAATCCCAGTCGACAGAAACAAGCAGCCCCGCATCTGGCTGGATTACAAAGTCAATGCTGATGGTTCAATCCTGGTCAGGACATATCACCGGGTTTATCCCCTAGCACCAACGTTTGCTCAGAACCGGATAGGAAGTACTGATATTAACGGTGTATTTACTGAGACAGTAGCTGACGGTGAGCCAGTCGACATCCCGGCGGATTCTTATGTTTCCGTACGTGTGGAAATGCCGGAAGACAGCATCTGGCAACAGAGACAAAGAGAGGCGAAAGAGGCTCAGGAGGCGATGGTAAAAGCTGAACTGGAAAGCCAGCAAAATCAGCAGGAGGCTCAGTAGGACAAATTGGCAGTTGCCGCAGCCACGCCGTATGCAAGAGCATGGCTGCGACCGACTGGCGAACATTCGATAGTGCGAGTATTGAATGATTGCCAGTCACGGCGGATTGTACTTAAGCAATATGACGGTTCAAGGCGTTTAATCTGAAACCAGCCACATATCAGCCTCTTCAAACATTTCCTGAACAGTACGGCTTATCTGTTCCTTCTCATGCTTGCTGGCGTCAGTGTTGATCGCCGGCAGTGTCATCATCGGTTTTACCCGAACATCAGCATCGGGGAAGATCCGGTGAACCCTCTTACTCAATTCGCCTAGGATGATATCTTTTGCACCGGGCAGCCCATCAAAATTCCTTTTGTCATAAACGAGTTCCACGAACATGCTTTAACTCCTCTTTACTGTGTTTAATGCCAGTATATACTGTATGTATAAACAGTATAAATGCGAGTGAGTTTATTATGAAGTTTTATTCACCAGCTGAGTTGCGCCAGATAGTTGCGCTTCCTTTATTTAGTGATCTTGTTTCATGCGGTTTTCCCTCCCCGGCGCATGATTACGTTGAACAACGCATTGATCTCAATGAACTATTAGTTCAGCACCCATGTGCAACATATTTCGTGAAGTCATCCGGTGATTCTATGACTGGAGCGGGGATCGGGAATGGCGATTTGCTGGTCGTCGACCGTTCCAGAAAGCCTGCACATGGAGATATTGTTATCGCTGCCATTGATGGCGAGTTCACGGTTAAACGTCTTCAGCTGCACCCAATACTTATGCTTGTTCCTGAAAACAGCTCCTATGCACCCATTATGATAAACAGCGAAGATACGCTGGATATCTTTGGGGTTGTGACGTTTATCGTGAAAGCGGCAAGCTGATATGTTTGCCCTGGTTGATGTGAACTCGTTTTATGCGAGTTGCGAGACTGCATTCCGGCCAGATCTGAAAGGCAGGCCGGTAGTTGTTCTGTCAAATAACGATGGCTGCGTGATCGCCCGCAACGCTGAAGCCAAAAGAGCTGGTGTGAAAATGGGGGATCCGTATTTCAGGCAGAAGGACTTATTCCGTCGATATGGTGTGGTTTGTTTCAGCAGCAATTACGAGCTTTATGCAGATATGTCCAGCAGAGTAATGTCCACGCTGGAGGCAATGTCTCCCCGCTGCGAAATATATTCAATTGATGAAGCCTTCTGTGACCTGACAGGTGTAAGAAACTGCCGGGTTCTGCAGGAGTTTGGGCAGGAATTAAAAGACGCTGTTTATCAAAATACGGGTCTGGCGGTTGGCGTTGGTATTGCTCAGACAAAGACGCTGGCGAAACTGGCGAATCATGCCGCCAAAAAATGGCAGAGACAAACGGGTGGGGTGGTGGACTTATCTAACCTGGATCGCCAGCGCAAACTGATGGCTGCACTGCCGGTTGATGAGGTCTGGGGAGTAGGGCGCCGTATCAGCAAAAAGCTGGAGGCTATGGGGATTAAAACGGTTCTGGATCTGGCTGATACTGATATTCGTTTTATCCGGAAGCACTTTAATGTTGTCCTCGAGAGAACGGTGCGCGAACTGCGCGGCGAACCCTGTCTCGAACTGGAGGAATTTGCCCCCGTAAAGCAGGAAATTGTCTGTTCCAGATCATTCGGGGAACGTATTACGGATTATGACTCTATGCGACAGGCCATCTGCAGTTATGCGTCGCGCGCAGCAGAAAAGTTACGTGGAGAGCATCAGTATTGCCGCTTCATATCTACTTTTGTTAAAACGTCACCCTTTGCGTTGAACGAACCGTACTACGGTAACAGCGCGTCGGTGAAGCTGCTCACCCCGACACAGGACAGCCGGGATATCATTGCAGCAGCGACGCGGAGTCTGGATGCAATATGGAAAGACGGGCACAGATATCAGAAAGCCGGGGTAATGCTGGGGGACTTCTTCAGTCAGGGCATCGCCCAGTTGAATCTGTTCGATGACAATGCGCCGCGCCGGGGTAGTGAGAAATTGATGGAAGTTCTGGATCATCTGAATGCAAAGGAAGGAAAGGGGGCGCTTTATTTCGCCGGACAGGGGATCCAGCAACAATGGGCGATGAAGAGAGAGATGCTGTCACCACGATACACGACCCGCTATGAGGACCTGCTTCAGGTTAAGTAACAGGCTTAATTAAATCTGCTCCCTGATTGTTCACATTCCCGACAGCACGCGTTACGGCATGCCATATAAATTTATCAGCCGACACGGAACCGTCGGCCGCAATTTCCGCAGCTTCTTTCCCTCCAGTATCCTGCCTCATCCATTCGCGAGCGGCTTCTGGTGAAAGTACCAGAGGCCGCCTGTCGTGAATATCTACCAGCCCTTTGTCGGCTGCAGCTGTCACTATCAGGAAACCTTCTGCTTCATCTCCACGTTCGAATGGTGTGCTGCCGATCGCAGCCATAAAAATCGCCTTACCGTCTGCCCGGTGAATAAAGTAAGGTTGTTTCTTGTCGCCTTCCTTTTTCCACTCAAACCATCCATCAGCAAAGCAAATCGCGCGGCCATGCTGCCAGAGTGGTTTAAACATTCTGCTGGTGGCCGCAGTTTCAGACCGTGCGTTAATGAGCGGCGGTTTATCCCACCAACCGGGGGCGTATCCCCAGATCACTGGATCAAGATGCAGCTGCTCATCACGTTCGCTCAGAAGCAGAACTTTTGTTCCTGGCGCTACATTGAATCTTCCGATGGGTTCTGGATCGTATGGAATATCGCGTACTGATTCATCAGCGAGCAGGGCAAGATAATCTTCACGCGTCATTGACTGTGAAAAGCGTCCACACATAGAAACCTCCAGCCATATGTCAGACTGAAAGTATAGGGCAGTAAGAAAAAGTGGTGCGCACCGTTAAAGATTTAAAAGGAGCTTGTAAGGTAAATCGGAATGATGGTTTTGTGAATTGATGAATTCCGAAAGTGAAAAGGTTACTTAATCTTTGTGTGGTAGCGATCCGGGGGGACATTTGACGGGATTATTCCCCCGTAATTCCCCGTTGCTTCCCCGTTCAGAAAACAGGCATAAAAAAACCAGCCGTAACAGGCTGGTTCTTAGAGGATTTTTGGTCGGCACGAGAGGATTTGAACCTCCGACCCCCGACACCCCATGACGGTGCGCTACCAGGCTGCGCTACGTGCCGACGCTATGGCTGACAATACTACTGCTTTCCAGCGTGAATGCAAGAGGATGGCTTGCTAACTGATTTATAATTAATCAGTTAGCAATAAATCGTTTCTCATCCGTCAGAACTTGCAGCAGCAGGCTCAGTTGCGGTTTCTGATCTTTTATCTTCTCACCGTGTAAATCATAGGTCTGATAGTTACCGTTGTTGTTAAGCACCAGCGTCATCTCTGGCGTGGTAATCGCCAGCGTGCTGCCGTCGGCGGCGGTAACCCAGTAATGGCGGCGGGTTGCATTAAACAAATCCTGGCCCTGCGAGTACTCGTTAGCTGGCGTGCTGACGTGGAGCAGACGTTGCATGAGCGTCGTCATCAGGTCCGTATGATCGGTCAGGCTATTGATGCGCTGAGCAGGTGTTCCCGGCCAGTGAATAATCAGAGGAACCTGCAGATGACCGCGCGACCAGGCAAAATTGTTCTCTTCCTGAGTCAGCGGTACGCCCCGACCCGCGGTAATAATCACCACCGTGTTGTTCAGTTTACCGGAGTCGCGCAGGGCGCTAAGGATCCGGTTAATGTTGGCATCCACATCCTGAGCGGCATTGGCGTAGCGTTTGGCAAAGTTCTTCTGGTTACTGTCGTTCAGGTTCGTCCCGTTAAAGGAGACCCAGGAGAACCAGCGGTTATCTTCCTGCGCGTAGCGGCCCAGCCAGTTGATCCACTGGCTGGCGGTCTGCTCGTCAGACTGCGTTTGCACGCTCGGCATAGAGAAATCTGACAGTAGCGCCTGGCGATAAAGTGGGCTGGTAAAGCCATCCGAGGAGAATAGCCCCAACTGATATCCCTGCTGGTTCAGCGCAGAGATCAGCGCCGCAGGCGTTCGGGTCGACAAAATGCCGTCCATATAGCTTGGAGAAACGCCATAGAACAGACCAAAAATCCCGTTATCCGTGGTGTTGCCTGTGCTCATGTGACGCGTAAAGGCGATATTCTGCTCAGCGAATTCAGCCAGCGCTGGCATCTGTTTTTCAAAACGGGAGTAGTTCAGGCCGTCTACGGTGATCAGCAGAACGTTCTGTCCGGTTCCCATATCGCGGTAGCGCAGTTCGCTGAGCGGGTACTGCACGGAAACCGCTTCCGGGTTTCCCTGCTCGATCAGGCGGCGTTGATATTCTTGCGCATCCAACAGACCATGTTTTTCCAGAAACTTGCGTGCCGTCATCGGGTAGGAGAGCGGCAGGTTCGCGCGTTGCATGGTAATAGGGCGATAGAAATTGGCGTCTGCCCAGATGTACACCACATGCGAGGCGATAAAGGAAACGAAGAAGAATGCGGCTAACGGTTTAGCAAAATGGCGACGACGCGTCAGGCTGCGTAGTTTTTGCCAGCTCCAGGTCGCAAACAGCATTTCGATTAACAGAATAACCGGCACGCTGATAAACATCAGTTGCCAGTCACGCGCCGCTTCATTCTGGTCAGGGTTAATGACCAGTTCCCAGACGATCGGGTTGAGGTGCAGGTGGAAGCGGGTAAAAACTTCGCTGTCGATTAACAACAACGTCATGCCAGCTGTCGCCAGGATTGCTGATAAGAATCGCATCAGCCTCTGGGACATGACGATAAACGTCAGGGGAAACAGGATCAGCAGATAGGTGGCAAACACCAGGAAGCTAAAATGCCCGACAACGCTCAGGTAGGAATAAACGCGCCCTGCAAGCGTAGTCGGCCAGTCGGCGACAAACAGGTAACGGCTACCGAGTACCATGGCCAACAGAATGTTGAACAAAGCAAACCAGTGCCCCCAGCTAACCATCTGGGAGACTTTCTCACGGTAGCGCTGACGATGAGTTACCATAAACTGTTGTTCGTTTCCCCGGATCAGGCTCTTAATGCGCTTGGTCGTCGTTTACCGAAGACTGTAATGCGCGGGCAAAAGAGTTGGCAATCGCCTGGCGCTGGGCCGGTGCGATGCTTGTATTGATAAGGTTAGTCACCATGTTTCCCAGTACCATCAGGGAAAGATCGGTCGGCGCCTTATGTTTTTCCAGTACGTTGAGCATCTCATTCAGCAGTTGTTCAACGTGCTCGTCACTATAGCGGGAAATTTGTGGCATAAATCGAAATCAGTCTGTTCATGAAAGGGCAACATATTACCGTACGGACAGTTTTTTTTCTGCTTTTTTATCTTCTATTGCGTCACTGCCCGGCAGGTGGTTGAATACCGCCCGGTCTAAAAGGAGAGTTTATCATGAGTCTGGATATCAACCAGATTGCCCTGCACCAGCTTATCAAACGTGATGAGCAAAACCTTGAGCTGGTCTTGCGCGATTCATTACTGGAACCGACAGCGACCGTTGTCGATATGATGGCTGAACTGCATCGGGTGTATAGCGCCAAGAATAAAGCCTATGGCCTGTTCAGCGAAGAGAGCGAGCTGGCGCAAACGCTGCGTTTACAGCGTCAGGGTGAAGAGGATTTTCTGGCCTTTAGCCGTGCCGCGACAGGGCGTTTGCGGGACGAGCTGGCGAAATATCCTTTTGCCGATGGTGGTATTGTCTTGTTCTGCCATTACCGCTATCTGGCGGTAGAGTATCTGCTGGTTGCCGTACTGAACAATTTAAGCAGCATGCGCGTCAATGAAAATCTGGATATCAATCCGACGCACTATCTGGATATCAATCATGCGGACATCGTGGCGCGTATTGATTTAACCGAGTGGGAAACCAATCCGGAGTCCACACGCTATCTGACGTTCCTGAAAGGGCGGGTAGGGCGCAAAGTCGCCGATTTCTTCATGGACTTTCTCGGCGCCAGCGAAGGTCTGAATGCCAAAGCGCAAAACCGCGGTCTGCTGCAGGCGGTCGATGACTTCACCAATGAGGCGCAACTGGATAAAGCCGAGCGCCAGAACGTGCGGCAGCAGGTGTACAGCTACTGCAACGAGCAGCTACAGGCCGGTGAAGAGATTGAGCTGGAGTCGCTGTCTAAAGAGCTTTCCGGCGTCAGTGAAGTCAGCTTCAGCGAATTCGCTGCTGATAAAGGGTATGAGCTGGAAGAGAGCTTCCCGGCGGATCGCAGTACGTTGCGCCAATTAACCAAATTTGCCGGCAGCGGCGGTGGGTTAACCATTAATTTTGACGCCATGCTGCTGGGCGAGCGTATATTCTGGGATCCGGCTACAGATACCCTGACCATCAAAGGTACGCCGCCGAACCTGCGCGACCAGCTCCAGCGCCGCACGTCGGGCGGGAAATAAAACCGTTTGCCGGATGGGTCGCAAACGCCTTATCCGGCCTGCGTGATTCATCTTTATCGCGAACAAAATTCCATAAAAAAACCCCGCCGAGGCGGGGTTTTCTTCAACTTCCAGGCGATTACGCGCGAACGAAGTCGATGTGAGTCAGCTTCGGCTTGAAAGCGTGACGCTGTACAGCCTGAGCTTTAACTTTAACTTCTTTACCGTCAACAACGATGGTCAGAACTTCGCTGTAGAATTCAGCTTTAGCTTGCATGTTCATAACTGCATCGTGATCCAGTTCGATAGCAATCGGGGCTTCTGCGCCACCGTAGATGATTGCCGGGAACTTGTTAGCGGCACGCAGGCGGCGGCTCGCACCCTTACCCTGCTCTTTACGTACTTCAGCGTTGATAGTAAACATTTAAATCTCTCTTTAATAATTCCTGCTACAGGCGACCCAGCAACAGGTAAGTGATCTGCTTTGCGTATGCAAAAGCGGGCGAGATTCTATACTCAAACGGCTGGTACATCAATCAAAAGTACAATTAACCGCGTAATTCATGTGCCCGGCGAAAGCGACCTTCATAATCGAAGACCTTTTCACGCACCTGCCAGTACTGACCTTTCATGCGCGCAACCACGAAATCAGGATGGCGTAACAGCGCCTGCTGGGCGAGGATATCGGCGGCGGTTATCCAGCGTAAGGGAATACCGGGGGTACGGGTGTGCGGGCGAATAAACAGTTGTTCGAATGCCGTACGCTGCGCGGGAGTGTGTAGACGAAAGCGTTCGCTGACGTCGGCTCCGTCTTCATCGTAATAGGTGATTTTTAGCCATTCGCCTTTTTCATCCTGGCCATTTTGTAACACCATACCGCTACAGCGCAGGACCAGCGCATCTTTTAGCCTCAACGCCGCTTTCAGCATATCATCCGGGTCGACCAGCACCGTATCGCATTCACGGCAGCGGCGGGCGGCAATGTCATTTTCCGCGTTGCACTGCGGGCAATTTTTAAACCGGAAACGAAAGTTGCACTGTTCGCGATGACCGTCATCATCTTCAAACCATCCCTGGCAGCGGCGACCAAAATGTTCAATCAGCGTGCCGTCAGCCGTTGTTTTGCCCCAGAAGGTGTTGGCAAATCCGCAGGCAGGGCAAAACACCTGCACCGGCACGTTGTCGCTTTTTCCCTTCGGCGCGCCCACTTCCGGGGCGTACAGGTCATGGGGATTGCCCGCGTAATCGAGGATCAGACAGTCGGTTTTACCTGGGGCCAGGCGCAGTCCGCGACCAACAATTTGTTGGTACAGGCTGACTGATTCCGTCGGGCGGAGAATGGCGATAAGGTCGACGTGTGGGGCATCGAAGCCGGTAGTCAGGACCGACACATTCACCAGAAAGCGAAAGCGCTGGGCTTTGAAATCTTCAATCAGTACGTCACGCTCCGCGCCCGGCGTATCTCCGGTAATAAGTGCGGCATCGTCAGCAGGCAGCAGGCCCAGAATTTCTTTGGCGTGTTCAACGGTGGCGGCGAAAATCATCACCCCTTTGCGCGTCTGGGCAAACTCAACAATCTGGCTGATGATATGCGGCGTGATTCGCTGCTGCTTTTTTAATTCCCGATTAAGGTCCGCCTCGCTGAACAGGCCGTTACTTTGTGCCTGCAGGCGGCTGAAGTCATACTGCACGACCGGCATGTCGAGGCGTTCCGGCGGCGTCAGGTAGCCGTGTTTAATCATATAGCGCAGCGGTAATTCATAAATGCAGTCGCGAAACAGCGCTTTTTCATCGCCGCGCACCATTCCGTGATAATGAAAGTGGTAAATCCAGCCTTTACCCAGACGAAAAGGCGTGGCGGTAAGCCCCAGCAGGCGTAAATGGGGATTGACGTTGGTCAGGTGAGTGAGGATTTGCTGATACTGACTCTCTTCATCATCACCGATGCGGTGACATTCATCGACGATCAGCAGGGAAAACTCTCCCTGAAAGGCATCCAGATTACGCGCCACCGACTGTACGCTGCCAAATACCACTTTTCCGTGGCTCTCTTTACGCTTCAGCCCGGCGGCAAAAATATCGGCCTCCAGCCCCAACGCGCAATATTTGGCGTGGTTTTGCGCGACCAGCTCTTTGACGTGCGCCAGTACCAGCACGCGACCACGCGCCACGCGGGCCAGTTCCGCTATCACCAGGCTTTTGCCCGCGCCGGTTGGCAGGACGATAACCGCCGGCGTGCGCTGGTGGCGAAAATGGTTGAGCGTGGCGTCCACGGCTTCTTTTTGGTACGGGCGAAGAGTAAAAATCATGGGCTCACTAAGGTAAACAGTAACAATGAATAGTATGCCATGAATCATTTCCCTTGAGGGATGGTGTAACGCCGCTATACTGGGCGGATAACAGTCCCACTTTTCGGGCGCAAACCCGATTCTCGTATTTTTACAGGCAAAAATCACACTCATGCGACTTGATAAATTTATCGCTCAGCAACTCGGCGTCAGCCGCGCTATTGCCGGGCGTGAGATCCGTGCTAACCGCGTTACCGTCGACGGTGAAATCGTCAGAAATAGCGCTTTTAAGCTGCTGCCAGAACATGACGTCGAATATGACGGCAATTCCCTGGTTCAACAAAA
This sequence comes from Citrobacter sp. C5_2, assembly GCF_014596845.2. NCBI lineage: Bacteria > Pseudomonadati > Pseudomonadota > Gammaproteobacteria > Enterobacterales > Enterobacteriaceae > Citrobacter > Citrobacter sp. C5_2. The sequence continues at coordinate 1,763,250 of NZ_CP115032.1, forward strand.
TGGCCCGCGCTATTTTATGCTGAATAAGCCGCAGGGCTATGTTTGTTCAACGGATGATCCGGATCACCCGACGGTTCTTTATTTCCTCGATGAACCCGTCGCATACAAATTACATGCGGCAGGCCGTCTGGATATCGACACCACCGGACTGGTGCTGATGACCGATGACGGACAGTGGTCGCATCGCATCACTTCGCCACGTCACCATTGTGAGAAAACCTATCTGGTGACGCTGGAATCGCCGGTGGCGGATGATACCGCCGAGCAGTTTGCCCGTGGCGTACAACTGCATAACGAAAAAGACCTGACAAAGCCGGCCGTGCTGGAAGTCATTACGCCAACTCAGGTGCGATTGACCATCAGCGAAGGGCGCTATCATCAGGTGAAACGCATGTTTGCCGCCGTGGGGAACCACGTTGTTGCACTGCACCGTGAACGGATCGGCGCCATTAAGCTTGATGATGACCTTGAGCCTGGCGAATACCGTCCATTAACTGAAGAAGAAATTGCCAGCGTTAACTTAACCCCGCGTTAATCTCAGGAGCTAAATGTGACCACCCGGCAGAACTCGTCAATGGCCATTGTCTTTATCCTTGGCTTGTTAGCCATGCTGATGCCGTTGTCGATTGATATGTATCTTCCGGCGCTGCCTGTTATCTCTGAACAGTTTGGTGTGCCTGCCGGTAGCGCGCAGATGACCCTCAGTACCTATATTTTAGGTTTTGCGGTGGGGCAGTTGCTGTATGGTCCAATGGCAGACAGCATTGGGCGTAAGCCGGTAATACTGGGCGGAACGCTGGTGTTTGCGGCGGCGGCAGTTGCCTGTGCGCTGGCGCAAACTATCGATCAACTGATCATAATGCGTTTCTTCCATGGTCTGGCGGCTGCGGCGGCGAGCGTGGTTATCAACGCCCTGATGCGCGATATCTATCCGAAGGAAGAGTTCTCGCGCATGATGTCATTCGTCATGTTGGTCACCACGATAGCGCCATTGCTGGCGCCCATTGTGGGCGGCTGGGTGCTGGTATGGCTGAGCTGGCACTATATCTTTTGGATCCTCGCCGTGGCGGCTATTCTGGCTTCAGTGATGATCTTTACGCTGATCAAAGAAACATTGCCCGTAGAGCGTCGCCAGCCGTTTCGCTTGCGCACTACTCTTGGCAACTTTGCCTCGTTGTTTCGTCATAAGCGCGTACTGAGCTATATGCTGGCCAGCGGGTTCAGCTTTGCCGGAATGTTTTCTTTCCTTAGCGCCGGGCCTTTTGTCTACATCGAGATTAACCATGTTTCACCGCAGCATTTCGGTTACTACTTCGCGCTGAATATTGTTTTCCTGTTCGTGATGACCATCATCAACAGCCGCTTTGTTCGCCGGGTTGGGGCATTGAATATGTTCCGTGCGGGGCTGTGGATCCAGTTTGTGATGGCGGGCTGGATGGTTTTCAGTGCGCTGTTCGGGGTAGGTTTTTGGGCGCTGGTGGTGGGCGTGGCGGCATTTGTCGGCTGCGTGTCGATGGTGTCATCTAACGCGATGGCGGTCATCCTGGATGAATTCCCGCACATGGCGGGAACGGCATCATCTTTGGCGGGGACGTTCAGATTTGGCATTGGCGCTATTGTTGGGGCACTGTTGTCTCTGGCGACCTTTAACTCGGCCTGGCCGATGATTTGGTCGATAGCGTTTTGCGCCACCAGCTCTATTCTCTTCTATCTCTACGCCAGTCGCGCTAAAAAACGGTGATCTAATACACAACCTGGAGGTCATAAGGCCTCCAGAGTTGATGTATATCAACCGCAAATCTATCAATTCTCCTGCTTATGTTTATTTTATGTAAAATCAATTTATGTAAAAAGTCACATCATTGTAGTTAAAAAGGTTGAGTTAGATCGCAGAAACGAGTACATATAGCCCGGAAATTTGCCAGAACCATTGAATAAATTTAAATACCTGGTTCGGAAAGCAGCATATGGACATGGGTGTAAACGTTTACCAACTGTTTAAAGACGTTTTGTCAATGATGTGTTAATATTGATGTAAAATAATTGTGAAGTGATTGTGCTTCCAGGGAAAGAAAGTGATGACATTACAACTCTCAATCGTTCATCGTCTGCCGCAGTGCTATCGTTGGTCGGTGGGTTTCGCAGGTTCGAAAGTTGAACCGATTCCGCAAAACGGCCAGAGCAATGAGAACAGCCTGGTGGCGCTCAAATTGCTCAGCCCGGATGGTGATAGCGCGTGGTCAGTCATGCATAAACTCAGCCAGGCCCTCAGTGACATTGAGGTTCCTTGTTCCGTTCTGGAATGCGAAGGGGAGCCGTGCCTGTTTGTGAATCGTCAGGATGAGTTTGCTGCGACCTGCAGACTGAAAAATTTCGGCGTGGCAATCGCAGAACCTTTTTCAAATAACAATCCGTTTTGAGCGTCAGCTTAGCGCGAGCAGCTGACGCGTATAGGCCTGTTGTGGCGCGTTAAATACGTGCTCGCATTGCCCCTGTTCCACAACTTCTCCCTGCCTTAGCACAATAACCTGATGGCACAACGCGCGTACGACATGCAAATCATGGCTGATAAAAATATAGGCCAGACGATGCTTTTCCTGTAAGGACTTTAACAACATCAGGATTTGCGCCTGTACGGTCCTGTCGAGTGAGGATGTCGGTTCATCCAGAATGATCAGCGAAGGTTTTAGAATCAACGCCCGGGCAATGGCTATGCGTTGACGTTGACCACCGGAAAACTCTGCGGGATAACGATGTCGCGTTTCGCTATCCAGCCCCACTTCCGTCATGACCGCTTTCACCTGCGCTTCACGTTGTTCGGCAGTAAGTGTCGGTTGATGAACGCGTAGTCCCTCCTCAATAATTTGTAGCACGCTTAAGCGTGGGTTTAGCGAGGAGTTAGGATCCTGAAATACCACCTGAATGCGGTGACGTACGGGTAACAGCTGGCGACGATTTAAGGTATGCAACGCCTGGCCATCGAACACAATACTCCCCTGCGATGTGATTAGCCTCAGTAGCGCCAGCCCGGTGGTGCTTTTCCCGGAACCTGACTCACCGACCAGCCCCAGCGTTTCACCGGGCCGCAGGGAAAAACTGACGTCGTTGACCACAACGTTATGGTCTACTACGCGCTTCAGAATGCCTTTGCGGACAGGGAAGGCGACGCGGAGTTTTTCCACTTCCAGCAAGGGAGCTTGCCCTACAGGTAAGGGGACCGGGTCACCGGAAGGTTCGCTGTTTAACAATTTCTGCGTATACGGATGCGAGGGCGCAGAGAGCAGTTGTGCGGCACGATTTTGCTCAACGCACAGGCCGTTTTGCATGACCGCCACGGTATCGGCCAGCTTTTTCACAATGCTGAGGTTATGGGTGATGAACAGTAATCCCATATTCAGCTCTCGCTGTAACTCCCGTAACAATTGCAGGATCTGCGCCTGGACGGAGACATCCAGCGCGGTGGTGGGTTCATCGGCAATCAGCAGTTCTGGCCGCGTTAGCAGCGCCATGGCGATCATCACACGTTGGCGCTCACCGCCGGACAACTGGTGCGGGTAATCTGCGAGACGTTTGGCCGCCTGACGGATCCCGACGCGGTCCAGACAGGTCAGAATCTCTGCCCGGGCGGCCTCGCGACGCATTCCCCGATGCAGCGACAGCACCTCGTAAAGCTGTTTTTCCAGGTTGTGAAGCGGGTTCAGTGACACCATCGGCTCCTGGAAAATCATGGCGATTTTGTTCCCTCGTACGCCGCGAAGCGTCTGCTCGTCGGCGTGAAGCAATGATTCATCATGGAAACGAATATCACCGGCAAGATAGACCGCAGGAGGGGACGGTAATAAGCGCAGAATAGAAAGCGCGGTCACACTTTTCCCTGAGCCAGATTCGCCCACCAGCGCCAGCGTTTGCCCGGCATCAACCCGCAATGAGAGAGTGTTGACCACGGTGCGCACGCTCTCCTGGTGGCGAAAACCTACCGATAAATTCTCAATAGCTAACAGAGGTTGTGTCATTTTAAATCGCCTTATTGGGATCAAACGCGTCGCGTACCGCTTCACCAATAAAGATCAGTAGCGATAAAAGCAGGGCAACGGAGATGAACGCAGTGATCCCAAGCCACGGCGCCTGCAGGTTATTTTTACCTTGTAACAGGAGTTCTCCCAACGATGGCGAGCCAAGCGGTAAGCCGAATCCGAGGAAATCCAGCGAGGTCAGGGTGGTTATCGAGGCGCATAATATAAACGGTAAAAAAGTCAGAGCGGCGACCATCGCGTTGGGTAGCATATGACGCAGAATAATACTGCGATCGCTCACGCCGAGCGCCTGCGCGGCACGAATGTAATCAAAGTTCCGGGTACGTAAAAATTCCGCACGCACCACGCCAACCAGACTCATCCAGCCAAACAGCACGGTAATGCCCAGCAGCCACCAGAAGTTGGGCTGGACCACGCTCGACAACAGAATGATCAGAAACAGCGTTGGCATACCAGACCAAACCTCAATGAATCGCTGCCCCCACAGGTCCACCTTGCCGCCATAATAGCCCTGAATAGCGCCAGCCATGATGCCCATCACGCTGGAACACAGGGTCAGCATTAAACCAAACAGGACCGAGATACGCGTGCCGTAGAGGATACGCGCCAGTACGTCGCCGCCGTTGGCGTCCGTCCCCAGCCAGTTTTGCGCAGAAGGTGGGGAAGGGAAGGGCTTATCGGTGGCAAAGTTAATGCTGGTGGCCCCAAAGCGTACCGGCGCCCACAGGATCCAGCCCTGCTTCTCCAGGCGCTGCTGTAGCCAGGGATCCTGATAATCAGCTTTGGTCGCCAGCGGTCCGCCAAAGTCGCTTTCACTGTAGTTTTTGAACAGAGGGAAATACCAACTGCTGTCATAGCGCACCAGCAGCGGCTTATCGTTGGCAATCAGTTCGGAACACAGGCTAAGGCCAAACAACACCAGAAAAATCCACAGCGACCAGTAGCCGCGGCGGTTATGACGAAAACGCGTCCAGCGGGCCTGATTGACGGGGCTTAATCGCGACATTAGCGTCCCTCAAAATCAATACGGGGATCGACCAGCGTATAGCTGATATCACTGAGAATATTCAGCAGCAGTCCGATCAGGGTGAAGATATAGAGCGTGCCAAACATCACCGGGTAGTCGCGTGATACGGTGGATTCATACCCCAGTAACCCCAGTCCGTTAAGCGAGAACATGACTTCAATCAGCAGCGAGCCGGTAAAAAACATGCTGATAAACGTTGCCGGGAAACCTGCTATCACCAGTAACATCGCGTTGCGAAACACATGTTTCCATAGAATATTTTTCTCGCTTACCCCTTTGGCGCGCGCGGTGACGACATACTGTTTGCGGACTTCATCCAGAAATGAGTTTTTAGTCAGCATGGTCAGCGCGGCAAACCCGCCAACCACCGTCGCCAGCACCGGCAGGGTAATATGCCACAGGTAGTCGGTTATTTTTTGATACCAGGGCAGAGAGTCAAAGTTGGCGGAAACCAGCCCGCGCAGCGGGAACAGATCGTAGTAGCTTCCCCCGGCAAAAAAGACGATCAGCAAAATCGCAAACAGAAAGGCCGGGATGGCATAGCCAATAATAATGAATGCGCTGCTCCACACATCAAATCGGCTGCCATTGTGCACCGCTTTACGGATACCTAGCGGGATCGACACCAGATAAATGATGAGCGTACTCCACAGCCCCAGCGTGACGGAAACGGGCAGGCTGTCTTTGATAAGCGTCAGCACCGAAGCGCTACGAAACAGGCTGTCGCCGAAATCGAAACGAATGTAGTCCCAGAGCATTTTGAAGTAACGCTCATGAATAGGTTTATCGAACCCGTAGCGGCGGGTGATTTCTGCAATCACTTCCGGATCCAGACCGCGGCCTCCGCGATAATTGCTGTCGCTGATGTTACCCACGCCGGTTTGCGCGTGGCTGGCGCGAACGCCTTCGCTGCCCGCGCCGGGTAAGGCGCCACTTTGCCCGAACTCAATAGCGGCGACGGCCTGCTCAACGGGACCGCCGGGGGCAATTTGCACGATAAAAAAGTTGATGGTGATGATGGCCCAGAGCGTCGGGATCACCAGCAGCAGACGTCGAATCAGATAAGCGCCCATTTACTCTCCCTGTCGTCTGGCTGCGGGTAGCTTCGCCGCTTTGTTGACGTCATACCACCAGTTGTCGAGGCCGATGGTGTAAATTGGGCGAATAGCAGGATGTGAAAATTTGTCCCACCAGGCGATACGATCCTCGGCCATGTACCACATCGGCAACATGTAGTAGTTCCAGGTTAATACCCTGTCCAGCGCCCGTCCCAGCGGGATCAGTTTGGCTTTATCACCTTGCGCCGCGATGATTTGATTGATCAATTTATCAATCACCGGGCTTTGCACGCCGGGCGCATTGTAGCTGGAGTCAATGTATTCAGAAGCCCACAGAATTTGCAGGTCCGAACTCGGCCACGGCATCGCGCGATACAACCTCGGCATCATGTCATAGTCGCGACTGCGCAGGCGGTTCGTGATTTGCGAATTATCAACCTGGCGGATGTTCATGGTGATGCCTAAGCGCTGCAGGTTGTGCTGGAACGGCAGTACCCACTGGCTGTTACTGCCCGCCGGGAGCAACAGTTCGAAGCTCAGGGGTTTACCGCTGGCGCTGTTCACGCGCTGCTGTCCCTTTAGTATCCAGCCAGCCTGTTCCAGTATTGTATTGGCTTTCAATAAGTTATCACGATCGTAGCCATCACCTGTTGATTTTGGCGGCTGATAAATTTGGCTGAAGACCTCAGGGGGTAGATCTTTTTTCAATGGCGCGAGTATCACCAGTTCATCCGCATCGGGGTAATTTTTTGCGGCATACTCGGTATTCTGAAAATAGCTGTTTGTCCGGCTCCAGGCGTTATAGAACAGGGCTTTATTCATCCATTCAAAATCAAAGGCCAGCGTGATGGCTTCACGTACGCGTCGATCGCTGAATACCGGACGCTGAATATTAAAGGCCAGCCAACGCGTATCCTGTGCGGATTCGTTTTTCTGCTCATCTTTGATGATGTAATGATTTGCGAAATTTTTGCCGGTATAACGTGTCGCCCAGTTTTTGGCATCGTTCTCCAGACGCAGATCAAACGCACCGGCCTTAAACGCTTCAAAGGCGACGTTGTCATCAAGATAGTAATCGTAGCGGATGGTATCAAAGTTCCAGCGCCCGCGGTTAACGGGCAGGTTCGCGGCCCAATAATCTTTGACACGCGAATAGACAATATACTGGCCCATTTTCCACTGGGTGATACGGTACGGACCGCTGGCAAGCGGTGGGGAAGATAAGGGATCGCTGAGTTTATGATCCTTCCAGTATTTCTCAGGCATCACGGGTAATGAAAACAGGCTGAGCATATCCTCTTTGCCCGGTTTGGCTAATTCAATACGCACGGTTAACGGTGCAATGGCTTTTACCGTTGTGCCTTTGTAGACGAGGCGAAACTGCGGCACGCCTTCAGTCATAAATTTGTGAAAGGTGAAGGCGACATCGCTGGCGGTAATGGGGGAGCCATCGTGAAAACGCGCCCGTGGATTAATGGCGATTTCTACCCAGGAATAGTCGTCAGCATAGCGCGCGCTGTCGGCAATGAGGGGGTAATAGCTGCCAGGCTCGTCGTCAGAGGAGGTAAAAAGCGTATCGTACAGCGTTTCGGTGCGCGCGCCGGGATTGCCACGCATTGCATAGCGGTTGAAGTTATCGAACGTACCAATCGCGGAGAGGGTGATTTGCCCGCCTTTGGGCGCGGCTGGGTTAACGTAATCAAAGTGGTTAAAGTTAAACGCGTACTTCGGTTCGCCCAGTACGGCAAACGCATAGCTTTCTTTGATGGATTGCGCCTGAACGCTAAACCCGATGAGGGCGATAAACAGCAGCAGTAGGCGAGGGATCATATAAAAGCGCTTTCCTTTTCCTGTCACAACCCGACGGGCATCATGCCTGAGAGATAAGGGGTGTGGCGGCGAGTAAGAGTATATGAATCGCAAACTGCGATCACCACGTTGGCTTATTGGGCTGCGCCATCCAACGCACGAAATCAGCAAGCTTTAACGGTCGGCTAATCCAGTATCCCTGGAAAAAATGTACTCCACGATCGCGCAGCCAACGAGCTTGCTCAGGTGTTTCTACCCCTTCAGCAACCGTCAGCATATTAAGACGCTTAGAGAGTGTCAACACGGCGTCCAGAACCGGAGAGGTCAGGGTTTCTGTGCCGATGGCGTTAATAAACCCACGATCGATTTTCAGGTAGTCAACGGTGAAGCGTTCCAGATAGATAAGCGCGCTATGACCAGTGCCGAAATCATCAATAGCAATTTCAAAGCCAACAGAGTGTAGCCATTCAAATAGCTGTGTCGCCTCGTGTTGATTAAGCATATCGCGTTCAGTGATTTCCAGCACTAACTGAAAATGGTTCGCGGGAAGCGAGGCGCGCAGCCGTCGAATGTCATCTTTAAAACTCTCGCCGTGCAGGTGCGTTGGTGCGATGTTAATCCCCAGTTTGGCGCCAGCAGGAAACACTTTTTGCAGCGTCGGGGCGTCCTGCGCTATCAACTTAAAGAGGTGTTGGGTCAGCGGGACAATCATTTTCTGCGATTCTGCGTAATGAATGAAGGCATCCGGTGGGATCTCACCCGTTGATGGATGATGCCAACGTAATAACACCTCAACACCTTTTACCTCCAGCGTTTGCATCTCTACGACGGGCTGGTACACCACATAAAATTGATTATGCTTGATGGCGTGGAGGATATCTTTACCAGGGCGTAACCGGACAGTGAAGATGTAATACCAGAGGAGAACCCCGGTGATAATCCCGGCCATACATCCCAACATAATCGCGTACCAGATGTCGTTGTACGTCCACTCTTGCGCATACAAACGAATCTTCAGCGGTACCTCTTTAAGCGTCGCCTGGCGCCATGGCGTGTCAGGCAGCGCAGAGACGTCCATAATTCGGGATGAAAATGTTGAAATAGCCGTGTCGCCAGCAATAACGGCAATACCATTAAAATTATCCTCGCGGGCGGTATAAAGCAGATAGGGCGCCAGGTTGATATTCAATGAAGAAAATACGCCGCTGTTATGGAACGAGGGATTGCGGTGCCAAATCATTATCGCTGGCTTATCCGGCATCATGGGCGTCCCGGAAAGTATTTCCACATCAACATCTTTGTTGATATTCAGCTTCGGGATCAGCGACAAAATGGGGGCGTTCATTGCACCTGTTGCGGAGGAGCAAAAAGCAATACCGTCTTTTACCAGCAAAAAAGCGCGAACGTTGAGGTTAAAAGCCGCACTGGAGGTAAGTTTTGCAGCGACTTGCTGGCAGTTCTTTTCCAGCAGGGGTTGAAGCGCATCTGTGGTGGTTTTGAGATCTGCAAAGTAACTACTGACATAATTCTGGATATCGGCAAGCAGCGTTTCGTACTTAACCTCTCGCTTATGCCAGGTAACCAAAAATTGCAGGGTACTCACCAGCAATGCGACGATAAGCCCCGTTAACATACAGGAAAGCAGGATTTTCCGACCGGATGAAGAGCTGCGTCTGAACATAGTTCCTTATGTTTACCTGTAGTAACCGCTTATTCTGTATGAATATAACCTGAAATGGTCCATGCTGTGAGATTTTTCTTAGTCGAGAGGCGAAACAAAAAAGCACCGCCGAAGCAGTGCTTTTGATATGTCTCATCAGGATAGCCAAGGGATAGCTGCCAAACGAAATTAACTGCGGCTCAGAACCCGGCGAGCTTCGTTGTAACGTTTTTTCCAGTAAGGCTCGTTCATGCTGGAAATGATAACGCCACTGCTGGTCGAGGCATGAACAAACTGGTTGTTGCCGATATAGATACCGACGTGGCGGCCTGTGGAGCCAGCACGGAACAGAACCAGATCGCCTGTGCGCAGATTAGTACGCGAAACGGATTTACCCGTTTCCTGTTGTTCGTAGGTTGAGCGCGGAAGCTCTAAACCAAACTGCTCACGGAACGTACGCTGTACGAAGCTGGAGCAATCAATACCTTTTTTGGTGCTGCCGCCAAGGCGGTAACGCACGCCTTTCCAGTCAGCATACTGATCCATAATACGTGATTTAACATCGATATTACGGACCATATTTTCAAATTCATCCTGAGAGGCTTGCAGTGAAGAGTTATCTCCATTGCCCACAGCATGCGTCTCAGAATGCATATTCCTGGCGGTGTTCGTGGTACTACATGCGGAAAGCAGAACCGCAACTGCTATCGCGGGTATGCCCCGCAAGATATATCTCAAAATCGGTTGAGATTTGACCATTTTGTTTGTTTTCCCTTGAAGTCCTTAACGATAAATATCGTTATAAAAAATGCCAAACGTGACGAGACTAATTACCATCGCACGATGAGACAATTCCTTAAGGTCAAATCTGTGGCAGAACGCACAAATTTATTCAGAAAGGGAATAATTGTCCCGCGAGGCAAAACGAGTTCGAGGTTACCCGATCGCCCCAGTCATTGCGAGAGATTTTATGTGATTTCTTATAAGAAAAATTGATACAGAAAGTGAATAAACGGCATTGGCTAAATTAAGAACAATTAGCGTAAAAAATATGCAAGTCATTCATTCTAAACATGAATAAGATGACAGGAGAATGACAATCAGAATGATGGAATATCGTTCGTCATCATCAGGGAATCAGAAGTTTCCCTGATGATGTTAATTGTTTTGCGTTATTTGTTTGAAAATTGTTTGTTTTTGCCGGGCAGATAATTCACAAACAGCGTGACCAGACGATCGCTTAATGGCGTCATTAGCCACCAGGGTAAGCCAATCAGCACAACCGTCATGGAGCCGACCACGATATCGGTGAGCCAGTGAGCGCCGATCATTACGCGTGGAAAAGCAAAAACCACAGCGATAATAAGGCCGATTATGCCTGCAACTTTTCCGAAATAACGCAGCATAAATGCGGAAAAAATAAGCAGCATCATGCCGTGATCGCCAGGAAAACTGTCTCTGGAGGCATCTTTGGTGGGAATATGCAGCAGTTCGCTGACGCGATAAATATTATCCAGCATCAGAGTAGGGCTGGCGCGTTTAACCGGAATAAGCGCCTGGCCCAACTGATTTAATACCACTGCGGTGAGCAGCATCACCAGACCAATAGCCACAATACGCCGGCGACCTTCCGCCGTATCCTTCAGCCAAAAGTGCAGCATCAGTGCGCCCATAGCCAACAACGAGCAGCCATCAAATGCCCGGTTATTGGTGATCGCAACAATCCACAGAAACAGCGGGCTTTCAACCAGCTTCTGATTGAAGAAACGGAAGACGCCCGTATCCAGTGAGGACCAGAACCCGTGCCCGGCGGGAATATACCAGGACAGAAACAGCGCTATACCTGCAATATTGAGCAGAAGAATAAGAGGGTATCGGGTTTTCATCGTCGTTTACCATTGCTATAAAACGAAGGCAACCTTACGCGCTATCGTCTAAACGAAGTCTCAACAATGCGCTCTGTAACGTATTCCAGTCGGTGTCGGTATCGGAGATGAGTTCAATACGGCTATCCGGCGGAGCGACGTTTTGCGTCTCAATATGCCAGTCGTCTCCCTGACGGTTAATGCGCACCAGCCCCTCTTTGATACGCATTACACCTTTTACACGCCCTACGGGGGCAAGGCGCGACCATTCCAGCAGGCCGATGGTATCGAACACCGTATCGGCGTCAAAGATCCAGCCGCAGGCCTGATGACCCTGACCGCTGTTCAGGCTGCGACGCCAACGCTGTTGTGCGGGCAAACTTAACGCCGCCAGCCCTTTCTTGTCAGCATGACTATGGGCGTGCTCTGCGCTTGCGGGAAGCTGCGCCAGGTTTAGTCGGGGCAAATCCAGTAATTGACCGGCAATATTTCCATGATCGGCATGAACCAACTGACGATTGCCGCCATAGTGCTGCCACCAGGTTTGCAGGGCGTTTTCGCTTTCCGTTGTGGCGCGGTCGGCTTTGTTGGCGACGATGATATCGGCGGCGGCCAGTTGATCGCGGAAATTGTCATTGGCGACGCTTTTATCATCCAGTAGCTGGCGAGGATCAAGAATACAAAGGGTCGCGCGCAAATCGATCCACGGTTCGTAAACCGGCGCGGTAAGTAAATCCAGAATCTGTTTGGGATGTCCGAGGCCGGTAGGTTCAATGAGCAGTCGGTCGGGTTTTCCCTGACGCAACAACGTATTGAGGCCAACCTGCATTGGCAGACCGTTAACACAGCACATACAGCCGCCGGGGATCTCTTTTAGCAATGCGCCGCTGTCGGCTAACAGGGCGCCATCAATACCTACTTCACCAAACTCATTGACCAGTACGGCCCACTTCTCTGCGGGATCTTTGTTTGCCAATAAATGAAGAATAGAGGTGGTTTTGCCACTGCCGAGAAAACCGGTGATGAGATTGGTTTTAGTCACATTTACTCCAGAATCATAAATTGCCGTAATGGCATTTAACAATCCTGGCGAAAAACGGGGAAAAAGAGAAGGGGTGAGAGGACGAAGACGCGCTTCGTCCTGATTAATGGCAGAAATCGTTAACTTTTTAACGTTTCAATGACAGCCTGATGCGCACCATATTGGGCAATACGCTGCCAGGCGAGCTGAATAGCCGCAACAAACTGCGGATTCTGTACCAGATCGGTGGCGAAAATCTCATGCAGAGAAAGCAGGGCGCTGACGCGTTCTGAGTCTGTACTCTGCTTCACAAGCGCGCTGATTTTCTCGCTCAATGGATCACGAATATCAATGGCCGCACCTGAATCATCCACTCCGCTCACGTAACGCATCCAGCCTGCGACGCCGAGCGCCAGCAGCGGCCACTCGCTGCGCCGTGCTAAATGTACGCGGATCCCTTCCAGCATACGCTGGGGTAATTTTTGGCTACCATCCATCGCGATTTGCCAGGTTTTATGTTTCAACGCCGGGTTGGCAAAGCGTTCCAGCAGGCTAGCGGCATACTGGTCTAAATCAACATCGGTGATTTGCAGGGTAGGCGCCTGTTCGTTGAGCATCAGACGGTAGGCGGCTTCACGAAAAGCGCTGTCCTGCATGCAGTCGCTGATGTGCTGAAACCCGGCCAGATAGCCGAGATACGCGAGAAACGAATGGCTACCGTTCAGCATCCGCAATTTCATTTGTTCCCACGGCAGAACGTTTTCAACCATTTGTACGCTGGCGGTTTCCCACTGCGGACGACCACACACAAAATTGTCTTCAATCACCCACTGAATAAAGGGCTCGCAGCTGATTGCGCAGGGATCGGCCACCCCCAACTCGCGGGCGATTTCAGCCAGTGACTCTTCGGTGGCGGCAGGAACAATCCTGTCCACCATGGTACCCGGGAAGCTGACATGTTCCTGGATCCAGTGGGCCAGCTCAGGTGAGCGTTTCTCCGCCATTCCCAGTACGGCGTTTTTTACCACATGGCCATTATCTGGGATATTATCGCAGGAGAGGACGGTAAAAGGCTGCAGCCCGCGTTCACGTCGGCGGTGCAGCGCTTCAACAATAATGCCGGGTGCGGAATGTGGCTCAGCCGGAGTCTGTAGATCATGAATAATGCGTGGATGAGAAAGATCCAGCGAGCCTGTTGCCGGATCGATGCAGTAGCCTTTTTCCGTAATCGTTAACGAGACAATCGCCACCTGAGGTTCACAGAATTTTTCGATAATGGCCGCCAGCGAATCCAGCGTGGCGTTCAGACATTCTTTGACGGAGCCGATAACAATCGGTTGGTTGCCATTCGCCCCTTTTTCTAACACGGTAAATAAATGATCCTGCTCGCGAAGCTGACTCATTAGCCGATCGCCGCTGAACAGACTTATCTCACAAATTCCCCAGTCCCCACCCTGTGCATTTAGTACCCGGTCGGTCAGTAATGCCTGATGGGCACGGTGAAAAGCACCGAAACCAAAATGCACAATCCGCGTTTTTAATTGTTGGCGATCGTACTGCGGCATCATGACATTTTTCGCGAGCGGCACTGAGGCAATAGTTTTCATTCAATACACCTGATTAACCATTAATTAACAATGGCAGTATAAAGTTATATGACAGCAAATTGAATTGGTGTGCCTCATTTATCCGGGTAATGTGAGCTGGATCAACCAATCATTGCGGATTCGTTGATCCTCGCCCAGATGCCTGTATGGTAGTCGTCATTAAGTGAGTCTAATTTGGTATAACAACTTGTGAGGTGAAACAATGGAACAAACCTGGCGTTGGTACGGACCTAACGATCCAGTATCGCTTGATGATGTGCGTCAGGCTGGCGCAACGGGTGTTGTGACCGCCTTGCACCACATTGCCAACGGTGAAGTCTGGCCGGTAGAAGAGATTAAAAAGCGCCAGGCTATTCTGGCTGAAAAAGGACTGACCTGGTCAGTGGTGGAAAGTATCCCCGTCCACGAAGATATCAAAACGCACTCTGGTCAATATCAAACGTGGATTGCTAACTATCAGCAGAGTATCCGTAATCTGGCGACCTGCGGCATCGATACCGTGTGCTATAACTTCATGCCGATCCTCGACTGGACGCGTACTGATCTCGAGTATCAGTTGCCGGACGGCTCCAAAGCGCTGCGTTTTGACCAGATCGCTTTTGCTGCCTTTGAGTTGCATATCCTCAAACGTTCAGGGGCTGAAGCGGATTATACCCCGGAAGAACAACGCCAGGCGCTGGACTATTTCAATGCCATGAGCGAGGCCGATATTGAAAAACTGACGCGCAATATCATCGCAGGTCTGCCCGGTGCCGAAGAGGGGTATACCCTGGATCAGTTCCGTGCGCGCCTTGCTGAATATGACGGCATCAGCAAAGACGACTTGCGCAATAACATGGCGGTATTCCTGCGGGCGATAGTGCCAGTGGCAGAAGAAGTCGGCGTGCGTCTGGCCGTACACCCGGACGATCCGCCGCGTCCGATCCTTGGCCTGCCGCGCATCGTTTCGACCATCGAAGATATGCAGTGGCTGAAAGACACCGTCGACAGCATCAATAACGGTTTCACCATGTGCACCGGCTCCTACGGCGTACGCGCCGATAACGATCTGGTGAAAATGATTGAAACCTTTGGCGATCGTATTCACTTCACGCATCTGCGTTCAACTTGCCGTGAAGATAACCCGAAAACCTTCCACGAAGGTGCGCATTTGCAGGGCGATGTGGATATGGTATCGGTGGTGGCGGCGATTCTGAGCGAAGAGCAGCGTCGTAAAAAGGCGGGCGATCTGCGTCCAATCCCGATGCGCCCCGATCACGGGCACCAGATGCTTGATGATTTGCATAAAAAAACCAACCCGGGCTACTCTGCGATTGGTCGTCTGAAAGGACTGGCGGAAGTCCGTGGCGTTGAGCTGGCGCTGAAACAAACACAGTTCCGCGATCTGCTGTAAGGCGAACAACAGGGATTGAGCGGCAGGCTCGATCCCTGTAATCCATTAAGGCTGCGATAGCGCCTGCTCCAGTACCGCCAGGACTCTTTTTATCTGCTGTAACTGCAATCCACCAAATCCAAAAAACATAACTGCGTCGCTGTTCTCTTCACGCCATGCGGCTTCTGAGCCATTTTCTATATCTGGCAACGTATCGAAACGAATCCCGGCCAGCAGGCAGCGTTGTTGTAGCCTGGCGATAATTTCGGGGGACCAGGCAATGCGTAATGAGAGATGCAGACCTGCCGTTGCGCCAGCGATTTTCCCTTCGGGAAACAGTGCGGATAGGCCGTCGCGTAATAGCGTAAGACGTGCCGCATAATTGCAGGCCAGCTTGCTGATATGCGTATAAAACACCTGATTTTGCATTAATTCAGCCAAAAATTGCTGCAACAACCACTGGCTCCCGTTGTTGTTGAGCGCTTTCATATTCTGTACGGCCGGAAGCAGTTCGTCAGGGCAAATCAGATAGCCAAGACGTCCTCCTGGTCCCAATGTTTTGGAAAATGTCCCTATATAGATAACCCGGTTGTGATAATCCATGGCTTTCAGCGCGGGAAGGGGATTTTCTCCATAGGTAAAAACGGCATCGTAATCGTCTTCAATAATGTAAGCGCCGACGCGCTGCGCCCATGTTAATAATGCCTGACGCCGCTCCAGTGACAGGACGCTACCCAGCGGATACTGATGCGCTGGAGTAACATAACAAAGCTGGGTAGCATATTCCGGTAAATTATCTGTTTGCAGTCCGTGGTTATCGACAGCAATTGGCGTAATGTCTGCGCCGTAATAATTAAACAGATGCCAGGCCCCCGAATAACAAGGGGACTCGGTTACAATATGGCACTTTTTTTGCTGACTGAAAGTATGATGGTTAATAAAGAGTTGACTGAGCAGTGACAGTCCTTCCTGAATCCCGTTAGTAATAATGATGTTCTCTGCTCGAGTATTAATACCGCGAGATAAATTAAGGTATCTGACCAATTGTTCACGCAGTGAAAATAATCCATTTGGTGAATGATATCGGGTGAATAATTGTTCCTTGAGGACGCTGGGGGCGTTATTCCATTTGCGCCAGCTTGACCAGGGAAAAGCATTGGGATCGGGAACGCTCATTTGGCAATAGCACTCTCGCCCAGGCTCTGCATAAACATCGGTGGGGATCCCAGCCGCTTTAGGTTTCATCGGCGGGGAACCCTGCGCGACGGGCACGATTGCTGGCGTTGTGCGTACAGGTGTGGTGAAGATGACCTCGTAGCCGATACCTTGTCGACTCTTAATTAATCCCGCGGCCATGAGCTTATCATAGGCCATCACGACCGTTATTTTGGCAACGTTTAATACCTGCGCCTGCTCGCGAATAGAGGGAAGTTTATCTCCACAAAGCAAATCACCGCGCTGAATGGCCTGGAAATAAAATTGAAATATCTGCAATTGCAGCGGGGTACGGCTTTCTCGATCGAGAGTCAGTGTTAGCATGAGAAATTCCTTATGTATATATACGCACTATATTACGAGCTTCTCTTCTTTACGTTTTGATGCACCTCATAGAGTAGATGCTGTTCCTATAAGCTGCTTTTGCTGTCTCTATTTTTGATTTTTATGATCGCTTAGCGTGTCGCTATTAAAAAAATGGAGGCAAGCATGTCGTGGATAAGAAAGAACGCACTGTGGTGCGCATTCGTCGGGGCAGTAGCAATGGCCCTTGCAATTTGGGGGACGTGGCAAGGCGTTCATTACACCAGTACCACCGAATTTTGTTTATCGTGTCACTCGATGCGCACACCAGGAGAGGAATATAAAACCAGCGTGCATTTTCGAAATGCTTCTGGCGTGCGTGCTGAGTGTAAGGATTGTCATATTCCGCCAGGGATCGTCCCGACGTTGGTTCGTAAAACGGAAGCCTTAAACGACCTCTACCACACCTTTATCTCTCCTTCGATTGATACCCCTGAAAAATTTGCCGCAAAACGAGCGGAATTGGCCCAGCGAGAGTGGGCGCGAATGAGCGCTAACCATTCGGCGTCATGTAAATCTTGCCACAGCTATGAGGCGATGGATCACGGCAAACAATCTGCGAATGCGGCGGCGCAAATGACCGCGGCGGCGGCAAAAGACAGCAACTGTATTGATTGCCATAAAGGTATTGCCCATCACAAACCCGATATGAGCAGCGGTTTCCGCGATCGCTATAAGCAGTTGCAGCAGCAGGGAGCGTCTTTATCGAATGCGAGCACGCTGTTCTCGTTAAGCGAAAAAGCATTGACGGCAACGGCCGGAAGCCCCGCAGGTAAAGCGCTGTTATTTCCTGCCACCGAGGTCAAAGTGCTGAAAAAAGAGGGCAGCAACGTGCAGCTTGAACTGACGGGCTGGCGTGAAAGCAAAGGACGCGGGCGGGTGATAACCCAGTATATGGGTAAGCGTGTATTCTCGGCCGTGCTTGATGACGCCTTGATGGCGAACGTAAAAGTACTACAAACCCAGGTCGATCCTGACTCACACCAGCAATGGCAGCAGGTGAGCGTGACCGCCTGGACCTCCGCCCAGGGGCTTATCAGCAATATTGCACCGATCTGGGAATATTCGGATCAAATGCTGCAATCCACCTGTAGCGCCTGTCATAGCACTCCTCCTACGACCCGATATACCGCCAACGGCTGGATCGCCGGATTGAAAGCGATGTCCACCTATTACCGACTGAATCCGGTGGAGGAACGTACGTTGTTGAAATACCTCCAGACCCATGCCAGCGATGTGTCTGAACCTAACAAAAATTAAGGAAAATATATGGATATTCATGACTTTAACCCGTCTCGCCGCCGTTTTCTGAGCGGTATGTTGGCGGTGGGCGCGGCCAGTGCGCTGGCGCCGAATCCGCTGATATCAAAAGTATGGGCAGCGGGAGAAAACCCCGCACAGTGGATTCAATCCGGTTCGCATTTTGGCGCTTTTGAAGCCAAGGTTGTCAACGGCGAGTGGACAGAAACCCGGCCTTTCAAACATGACAAATACCCTTGCGATATGCTGAACGCGGTGCGTGAAGTGGTCTATAACCCGTCGCGGGTGCGTTATCCAATGGTTCGTCTGGACTGGTTACGTAAACGCGAGAAATCGGATCGCAGCCAGCGCGGAGATAATCGTTTTGTGCGGGTAAGCTGGGATCAGGCGCTGGATCTGTTTTACGAAGAGCTGGAACGGGTACAAAAAACCTACGGCTCATCGGGGGTATTTACCGGGCTGGCCGACTGGCAAATGGTAGGGAAATACCATAAAGCGGGCGGGGCGATGGACAGAGGGCTTGGTCTGCATGGTAGCTATGTGACGACCGTTGGCGACTACTCTGCAGCAGCTGCGCAGGTTATCTTGCCGCATGTGATTGGTTCGCTGGAAGTTTATGAACAGCAAACGTCACTGCCGCTGGTTATTCAGAACAGTAATACCATCGTGCTGTGGGGGTGCGATCCGATCAAAAACTTGCAGATCGAGTTCCTGGTTCCCGATCACGATGCGTTTGGCTACTGGCAACAGATTAAAGAAGCGGTTGCGCAGGGAAAAATGCGCGTTATCAGCGTCGATCCAGTGCGTAGCAAATCGCAAAACTACCTTGGCTGTGAACAACTGGCGCTACGACCACAAACCGATGTCGCGCTAATGCTGGCACTCGCCCATACGCTGTATGAAGAAAAACTGTATGACACGGCATTTATTAACGATTACACCGTGGGTTTTGAGCAGTTTTTGCCCTATCTGCTTGGGGAGAGTGATAAGCAGCCGAAAAATGCCGAATGGGCAGCGCAAATCTGTGGCCTGACGGCGGAGCAGATCCGTGATTTCGCCCGCCTGCTGGTCAAAGGCCGGACCCAATTTATGGGCGGTTGGTGCGTACAACGCATGCATCATGGCGAACAGTATCCCTGGATGCTGGTGGTGCTGGCCAGTATGGTTGGGCAAATTGGCTTGCCGGGCGGCGGCGTAGGGTTTGGCTGGCATTACAACGGCGGAGGTACGGTGACATCCACCGGACCTGTACTGTCCGGGCTGGGAGGGATCGCGAATCCTCCACCGGCGAAGTATAAAGCGGATTTTCGCGGCGCATCGGAGCATATCCCCACCTCACGCATCGTTGACTGCCTGCTGGAGCCGGGCAAAAAGGTTGCCTTTAACGGCGAAACGTTAACCTGGCCTGATATTAAAATGGCGATCTACAGCGCGGCGAATCCATTCCATGCGCAGCAGGATCGTAATCGCATGATCAAGGCATGGAAGAAGCTGGAAACCGTGGTGGTATTGGATCATCAATGGACCGCGTCGTGTCGATTTGCCGATATCGTCCTGCCTGTTACCACCCGCTTTGAACGTAACGATATTGAACAGTTTGGTACGCATTCGAACAAAGGGCTGATGGCCCTGCATCAGATTGTTAAACCGCAATATGAAGCGCGGCATGATTTTGACGTTTTTGCCGGATTATGTAAGCGCTTTGACAAAGAGGCGGTGTACCGCGAGAACCGTGATGAAATGCAGTGGATACAGGCGCTGTACGACGAAGGCGTGAAGATGGGCGCGTCGCTCGGTGTCTCCTTACCGGACTTTACGACGTTCTGGCAGGGCGAAGGATACATTGAATATCCGGCCGGACAGCCGTGGGTGCGTCACGGTGAGTTTCGCGACCAACCAGATCTTAATCCCCTGGGAACGCCGTCAGGTCTGATTGAAATCTACAGTAAAACCATTGCTGGCTTTGCTTACGAGGATTGTCCCGGTCATCCGGTATGGATGGAACCGTTTGAACGTAATCATGCCGCTAAAAAAAATAAATATCCGCTGCATCTGCAATCCTGCCATCCGGATAAACGTCTGCACTCACAGTTGTGCTCGAGCGAGGCGTTTCGCAATACCTATGCGGTTACCGGAAGAGAACCGCTTTATATCAGCGCGCAGGATGCCACTGCCCGTGGTCTGAAAGCAGGTGATATCGCTCGCGTCTTCAATGACCGTGGTCAGGTGCTGGCTGGGGTGGTGATTAGCCCGGATTTTACCCCTGGCGTAATCCGCATTCATGAAGGGGCCTGGTATTCCCCGCAGGAGGGTGGAAAAGCCGGGACGTTATGCACTTATGGCGACCCGAATGTCCTGAGCGCCGATATTGGTACTTCACAGTTGGCGCAAGGCCCTTCAGCGCATACCGTGCTGGTGGAGGTCGAACGTTATCAGCAGAAAAAAGCGCCACCGGTAACGGCATTCGGCGGCCCGGAGACAGTAAAAGAGGAGGGGGGAAGTGCAGCATAACCAAATACATCAGCAGCGGGTGGACATGTACCAGTGGTTCTCGCAATTGCTGTTCCGTGAGCTGGACGAAAAGCAACTTGCCAGCCTTGAAAACGACGATAATCGGGCGTGGATTGTCTCACTGGCGGCGATTCCTGGATTGTCTGGCAAGGTTAAGCATTTTGAGCGTAGTCTGACCCGGATTTTACGCCGTGATTCCCGACAGCTGGAACTCGCCGCGGATTTTGCCTCGCTGTTTCTGCTGGCGCCGCCTGGCGGAGTTTCTCCCTATGCAGGGCACTATCCACATACGACCGCGTCAGCAGAACGTCAGCAAATGAATGTGCTGCTGATCGAACACAGTCTGACCGCGCGGGAAAATGAGCCATCCGATCATATCGCCATTCAACTGGCATTGATGGCGAAGATGGTTGCTAAAGAGGAGGCGTTATCTGCGCAGTATTACTTTTTGCATCACCATATGATGTGCTGGGCACCATTGCTACGCGATGCCTGCCTGGCGCGAGATGAACAGGGGTTTTACCCGCAGGCGGTCAATCTGATAGTGAGTTTTATGCGCGAGGATGAACAGTATCTGGAATCGCTGTTAATGGATGATTTTTATCTCAGCAGTCAGCGTTGAGTATAACAAAGGGACAGCCTGCGCTGTAATGCCAGTCAGTTAAGCATTATGGAGAATATTTTATTGCAGCACAGGGTTCCGTTCACCTCAGCGGAGTCATTTCTCTGAAGCGCAGATACCCGTGAACGTGCAAGGGAGGCTCACCGCCGCCTCCCTTGCATCCCAGGCTCCCGGCGGGAAAATCGTCGCTGCGCGAGTTATTCGTCTTATGCCATCTGACTGTCGGGTCGGGGCCGAGCCTGCGTCCATGCAGGCCGTCCCCTCTGCCCGCATCCCTGCGGGCAGACCCGGTCAGCCGTCAACGCCTCATCGATTTTCAGCCGGACCGGAGTCATCGCTTCAACGCTCTGACTTCCAGTTAAATTTGTTTTGCTGTTTAAACAAAAAACGCAAATGGTCAGGTGTAGGCTGGTCCGGCTGAAAATTGCCGACGTGTTTCCGTAAGGCCGGGAGAGCCAGCATGGATGCTGGCTCAGGGCGCGTTTTGCAAGGACGCTACCTCGCGCCCGGCCCGAAAGCCTGAAGGAATAAGCGGAGGGGACCACGAAGTGGCAATTTTCCCGCCGGGAGCCGGGATTGTTAAGGGTACGGCGATAGTACCCTTAACACGTTCACAGGCAGTATCGTTTCAGAGAAATGAAATACATAAGGTGAACGTAACAATACACCAGAGGTAACAGATTCAATACCTGTGGCTGTTTTACTCTCAGATACCGTTACGATCATTCATCTTTGTAAACTAACAAGCCTTACAGCCTGCGCTGTCCCTTGTCGTCAATGGGGAGCAAAAAATTAGTCTGCACGGCCCATGTAGCGACGTTCTTCGATATGAATACGGATTTTTTCGCCCGCACTCAGATACTCAGGAACCAGGATCACCAGGCCGGTAGTCAGGGTCGCAGGTTTGTTACGCGCGCTTGCTGATGCCCCTTTAATGCCCGGCGCTGTTTCAACAATTTCCAGGTCTACCGTTTGCGGCAGTTCCAGCGCCAGCAGTTGGCCGTCCCAGGTCAGAACCTGCATGTCCGGCATTCCGCCTTCCGGCATGAACAACAGTTCTTCTTCAATCTGGTCTTTGGTGAAGGTATACGGGGTATAGTCTTCTTTATCCATAAAGACATATTCGTTGCCATCGACATAGGAAAAGTCAACGCCACGACGGCTCAGGGTGACAGTATCAACGATATCATCGCCCTTGAAACGCTCTTCAACTTTCAGGCCGGTACGGACATCAGAAAAACGCATTTTGTACAGTGTGGCGGCGCCACGTGCGGTTGGTGATTGAATATCAATATCTTTTACAATCAGCAGCTTGCCGTTGTAATTCAGTACCATACCTTTTTTAATTTCGTTCGCTCTTGGCATCGAAAAAATCCTGTAGTGAGGAGTGTCTAAAATATCGCGTAAAACTACTCGCGCCGGGGCATTCAGGCAAGTGGAATTGATGCTTTTGCTGGTGCAAAAAAGGTGTTACTGTGCGCTTCTCTCACAATCCGATGGTTTACGATAAAGAGAATACTGTATGGAATGCCGTCCGGATTGTGGTGCATGCTGCACCGCGCCTTCAATCTCCAGCCCTATCCCAGGTATGCCTGATGGCAAGCCCGCTAATACGCCATGCGTTCAGTTGGATGAATCCTTGCGCTGCAAAATTTTTGCTTCTCCGCTGCGGCCAAAAGTATGTGCCGGTTTACAGCCCAGTGCGGAAATGTGTGGGAAGACGACGCACCAGGCCATGCTGTATCTTATTGAGCTTGAAGCGCTGACCGCGCCTTAAACATCTTTGATGCGCGCCAGGCACACGATGGTGGCGACGATCATCACCAGCGCAAACCAGAACACGGCGTGATAATTCCAGATTTCAGCGGCAATACCTGCCAACGATCCGGCAATAATCCAGCCTACGCGAATGGTATTCGTATAAAGGGTCGTGGCTGAACCTGCTTGTCCTGGCATCAAATCCTGGAAATAGAGCATGCCAATCCCGCCAAGGATGCCGATATAAATCGCGTTCAGCAGCTGTAAACCAAGCAATACCGCCGGAGAGTGGGCCAACAGCATACCGGCATAAAAGAAAAAGCCGGCCACGACGGCAATTCGCATCAACAGACGCTTGCCCAGACGCTTAGCAAAGTATCCGGCAATCAACATGGTCGGGATTTCCAGCCCGGCAGCGGTTCCCATCATGATACCCGCCAGTTTTTCCGGCAGATGCAGTTCATTGATAATAAACAGCGGCATATTAATGATATAGAGGCTATTGGTCCCCCACATTAATGTGCAGATAACAAAAAGGAGCAGCGTGTCGCGACGATTGCGCCGTGGCGCCTCCACAACGCCAGTGGCGAGAGGCACATTTTTACTCATTGACGGTAAGAACAACCAAACCATTGCGCCGCAGACAATAAAAGCAACCGCCGCGCTGAGGT
Source organism: Citrobacter sp. C5_2 (assembly GCF_014596845.2). NCBI lineage: Bacteria > Pseudomonadati > Pseudomonadota > Gammaproteobacteria > Enterobacterales > Enterobacteriaceae > Citrobacter > Citrobacter sp. C5_2. The sequence continues at coordinate 1,787,103 of NZ_CP115032.1, forward strand.
ACATCACCGTGAAGCTAAATCCCATTGCCAGTGCGTAGGCCAGCGGCGGGCCAATTACCCAGGCCAGCGATACCTGCGCACGTAAAATTGAGCTGAACATGACCGCTTCCCGGCCTGTACGGTCGGCATGCTCGCGAGCGAGAGCAAACATTTGCGGGTTGGCGGTTGAACCAAAGCTGCTGAGAAAGACGCCGACAAACAGCAAAATAAAATAGTTACGGTTCCAGGCAAACAGCACGCAGGCCAGCATGCCCAGGACACAACAGAAGACAATCAGGTTTTTGCGATCGCCTTTTTTATCCGAGCGCCCGGCCAGAAACTGACTCACCAGGATACCGATTACGGCGCTGCCGGTAAAAAAGAACCCGACCATACCGGGACGGGCATGGACTTCATCGGTCAGAAAAAGACTCAGCGTTGGTGTCTGCAAAGCGCCGGCGATACCCGTCAGAAACGCGACAAGCAGGAACGCCGCAGACGTTAAATCGAACGCCTTAGGTGTGGCGGCTACGGGGGTGTTATGCATGTTTTGATATCAATGATGTGAAGAGACGCGGAGTTTACGCTGCTTGCCAGAAAATAAACAGGTAGCCAAATCAAAATCGGCATCAAAAATCAAAATAGCATTTCAGTCAAAGAATGCTGTTTGCTGATGTTGCTGAATCTGACACGCTGACGTCATTTTTGCTTCAGCAATTTTATCTCTCCCCAGAAGAAAATGTGCGTTATCTCTAAATTCAGCAAGTAATTTGTCAACTTTACTTGTGTGCTGAAGAAAAAAGATCAAGACTTCTTGAAACGTTTCAGCGTCATCTTGCCATAACTGATGGAGTCAGGTGACGCCTTTTTTCTCATATTGGCTGAATCGTTTCAATTCAGTGGGAGAGGAGAACCATGTTCCAGTTATCTGTTCAGGATATTCACCCGGGCGAACAGGCCGGGAATAAAGAAGAGGCTATTCGCCAGGTTGCCGCGGCCTTAGTGCAAGCGGGTAACGTTGCGGAAGGCTACGTCGATGGCATGCTGGCGCGTGAACAACAAACGTCCACGTTTCTAGGCAACGGTATTGCTATTCCTCACGGGACGACGGACACGCGCGATCGGGTGCTGAAAACCGGTGTGCAGGTGTTTCAGTTTCCGCAGGGCGTGGTCTGGGGCGAAGGACAGGTCGCGTATGTGGCGATCGGTATTGCCGCCAGCTCTGATGAGCACCTCGGTTTACTGCGTCAGCTAACGCATGTGTTGAGCGATGACTCCGTTGCTGAACAGCTGAAATCAGCGACCACGGCGGAAGAGCTGCGCGCGTTGCTGATGGGCGAAAAGCAGAGCGAACAATTAAAGCTTGATAACGAAACGCTGTCGCTGGACGTCGTTGCCAGCTCGCTGGTGACGCTGCAGGCGCTCAACGCTGCGCGGCTGAAAGAAATTGGTGCGGTTGATGCCGCATTTGTCGCCAGGGCAATCAATGAGCAGCCGATGAATCTCGGTCAGGGGATCTGGCTGAATGACTGTGCTGAAGGTAACGTGCGCAGTGCCGTTGCGGTCAGCCGCGCAGCAACGCCGTTTGATGTCCAGGGGGACGCGGCAGCCCTGCTGGTAACCGTCGCGATGAATGACGATCAACCGGTTGCGGTGCTGAAGCGCCTTGGCGATCTGCTGCTGAATAATAAAGCTGACCGTTTGTTGAAAGCGGATGCGGCAACGGTGCTGGCGCTGCTGACCAGCGATGACGCCTTAACCGATGATGTACTGAGCGCCGAATTTGTTGTGCGCAATGAGCATGGTTTACACGCCCGTCCGGGCACCATGCTGGTGAATACGATTAAACAATTTAACAGTGAAATTACCGTGACAAATCTTGATGGAACCGGCAAACCGGCAAATGGACGCAGTCTGATGAAAGTTGTGGCATTAGGCGTGAAGAAAGGACATCACCTGCGCTTTACCGCCCAGGGCGAGGATGCTGAACAGGCGCTGAAAGCGATTGGCGAAGCCATCGCTGCAGGTCTTGGGGAGGGCGCGTAATGAGCAGACGTGTTGCTACTATCACCCTTAACCCGGCCTACGACCTGGTGGGTTTCTGCCCGGAAATTGAACGTGGCGAAGTGAACCTGGTGAAAACCACCGGTCTGCATGCGGCGGGAAAAGGGATTAACGTCGCTAAGGTTCTGAAAGATTTAGGTATCGATGTCACGGTGGGCGGTTTTCTGGGTAAAGACAACCAGGATGGTTTTCAGCAGTTGTTCAGCGAGCTGGGCATTGCCAACCGTTTTCAGGTTGTACAAGGGCGTACCCGTATCAACGTCAAGCTGACCGAAAAAGACGGTGAAGTCACCGACTTCAATTTCTCTGGCTTTGAAGTCACCCCCGCTGACTGGGAACGCTTTGTGAACGATTCGCTGAGCTGGCTGGGCCAGTTCGACATGGTGTGCGTTAGCGGTAGTTTGCCGACCGGCGTGAGCCCGGAAGCTTTCACCGACTGGATGACGCGTCTGCGCAGTCAGTGTCCGTGCATTATCTTTGATAGTAGTCGTGAAGCGTTGGTGGCAGGTCTGAAGGCGGCGCCGTGGCTGGTGAAGCCAAACCGTCGTGAACTGGAAATCTGGGCGGGTCGTAAACTGCCTGAAATGAAAGATGTGATTGATGCGGCGCATGCGCTGCGCGAGCAGGGTATTGCTCATGTGGTGATTTCACTCGGTGCGGAAGGCGCGCTGTGGGTCAACGCTTCGGGTGAGTGGATCGCAAAACCGCCGTCAGTTGAGGTGGTCAGCACCGTTGGCGCGGGTGATTCGATGGTTGGTGGTCTGATTTATGGCCTGCTGATGCGTGAGTCCAGCGAACATACCCTGCGTCTGGCGACGGCTGTTGCCGCTCTGGCGGTAAGCCAAAGTAACGTGGGCATTACCGATCGTCCTCAGTTGGCCGCAATGATGGCGCGTGTCGACTTAAAACCGTTTAACTGACAGCAGGAGAGGCATAATGAAAACGCTGCTGATTATTGACGCTAATCTCGGCCAGGCTCGCGCTTACATGGCGAAAACCCTGCTTGGAGCGGCGGCGCAAAAAGCGCATCTGGAAATTATTGATAATCCGAATGATGCAGAACTGGCGATTGTTCTGGGCGACACGCTTCCTGCTGACAGTTCGCTGAACGGCAAAAAAGTCTGGCTCGGCGATATCGGTCGTGCGGTTGCGCATCCTGAACTCTTCCTCAGCGAAGCGAAAGGTCATGCAAAACCTTACAGCGCCCCGGTTGCGACAACGTCTGTTGCCAGCAGTGGCCCAAAACGCGTGGTGGCGGTGACGGCTTGTCCGACCGGCGTTGCCCATACGTTTATGGCTGCTGAAGCTATTGAAACAGAAGCGAAAAAACGTGGCTGGTGGGTAAAAGTTGAAACCCGTGGCTCGGTCGGGGCAGGCAATGCCATTACCCCGGAAGAGGTGGCTCAGGCGGATCTGGTGATTGTGGCGGCTGACATTGAAGTTGATCTGGCGAAGTTTGCCGGAAAACCAATGTACCGCACGTCTACTGGCCTGGCGCTGAAGAAAACCAAACAGGAGCTGGATAAAGCGCTGGAAGAAGCGACGCCGTATCAGCCAACCGGCAAGGCGCAGTCTGCGGCAACCGAAGGGAAGAAAGAGAGCGCTGGCGCGTATCGCCACCTGCTGACGGGCGTGTCCTACATGCTGCCGATGGTTGTTGCTGGCGGTCTGTGTATTGCGCTCTCATTCGCCTTTGGTATTGAAGCGTTTAAAGAGCAGGGCACGCTGGCGGCGGCGCTGATGCAGATTGGCGGCGGTTCAGCCTTTGCGTTGATGGTGCCGGTTCTGGCGGGGTATATCGCGTTTTCCATCGCTGACCGTCCGGGTCTGACGCCAGGTCTTATCGGCGGTATGCTGGCAGTGAGCACTGGTTCTGGCTTTATTGGCGGGATTATTGCCGGTTTTCTTGCCGGTTATGTGGCGAAGCTCATTAGCACCAGGCTGAAACTCCCACAGAGTATGGAAGCGCTGAAACCGATTCTGATCATTCCGCTGCTTTCAAGCCTGGTGGTGGGTCTGGCCATGATCTACCTGATCGGTAAACCGGTAGCCGGCATTCTGGAAGGTCTGACCCACTGGCTGCAAACCATGGGTACGGCGAATGCGGTGCTGCTCGGTGCGATTCTTGGCGGTATGATGTGTACTGACATGGGCGGTCCGGTTAACAAAGCGGCGTATGCTTTTGGTGTGGGCCTGCTGAGTACGCAAACTTATGCGCCGATGGCTGCCATTATGGCGGCGGGGATGGTACCTCCGCTGGCGCTGGGTCTGGCAACGCTGGTTGCGCGTCGTAAGTTCGACAAAGCCCAGCAGGAGGGCGGTAAAGCTGCGCTGGTGCTGGGCCTGTGCTTTATCACCGAAGGGGCTATCCCATTCGCCGCGCGTGATCCGATGCGCGTTCTGCCTTGCTGTATCGTTGGCGGTGCGATTACCGGCGCTCTCTCCATGGCGGTAGGGGCTAAGCTGATGGCGCCCCACGGCGGTCTGTTCGTGCTGTTAATCCCTGGCGCAATTACACCGGTGGTTGGCTACCTGCTGGCCATTATTGCCGGTACGCTGGTAGCCGGTCTCTCCTACGCGGTGCTGAAGCGCCCGGAAGCAGAGGTTGTGGCAAAGGCGGCCTGATTAAGCGCTGAAATCCAGGGCAGAGAAATCTCTGCCCTTTTTTATGCCTTAGCCCTTACCGTTGCAGCATCGCCACAATAATCCATCCTGCCTTAAGCAAATTCGATAAAGTGCCTTTAAATCAAACTGGTCACGGAAATCGAATATGAAAAAAGCGCCCATTTTTGCTGCTCTGTCACTCGCGACGTTGCTACTGACGGGATGTTCAACCACTTGGGTGATGACGACAACGTCAGGTGCAACAATAGAGACGCAAGGCAAGCCTGAGCAAGACCCCGGGACAGGACTGACAAAATATGCTGACGCCTATGGTTATCACCGCGTGATTAAAAGCAGCGATGTGAAGCAAATAGATAAAGGTAAGACGGTATTGATGTGGTGAGCCGGGTCAAGTGAATAGAGAATCATTCAGGGGCGAAATTTTTCGCGCCCCTGAATAAGACGGCTCAGGCAATCATTGGGGCGATGATAAAGCCAAAGGCAACGCCCGCGATGATCCCACCCAGTCCCGGCAACATAAACGGATGGTTTAAGACATACTTACCTACGCGCGTTGTCCCGGTGGTGTCGAACTCCATCGCCGCCAGTGAAGTCGGGTACGTTGGGAGAACAAACACGCCGGTCACAGCCACATAGGAAGCCAGAATTGCCCAGGTAGGAACGCCAAGCGCGACGGCAAGCGGGATAATCAACGGCGTGGTGGCTCCCTGCGAATAGAGCAGCGCGCAGGTGCCAAACAATACCAGAGCCAGCAGCATCGGGTAGGCCTGCAGAATATTCCCCGCGATGTCCTTAATCTCCGCTAGGTGCGCGTCAATGAATGTGGTTCCCAGCGTAACAATGCCGAGAATGACTGCCAGCGAACTCATCCCGGCGCGAAAAGTTGACGTCAGGACAATGGCATCTGTAGATGTTTTGCACAGCACCACCATCAGGCAAGCGGCAGCCAGCATGCAGATGATAATGATATCCCGCGTATTCATTGGGCTGCCAACATCAAATCCAGGGCGTAGCTGCGGGAATGCGGCAAGAATAACGATGAGCACCGTGGCCAGCATAAACAGGGCGACTGAAAGTTTTGCACCCGGTGTGGTACTGTTTTGCCCTTCGTATTTGCGCACCAGCCCTTTCTGCAGGCGTTCCAGATAGACCTCATCGTCCTGGAGTTCACATCCCTGGCGCGAGGCGATGAATGCCCCAACCATCGCGGCAACAAACGAGGCGGGCAGACATACCGCCATAACCTGGATAAAGCTGATACCGTTGCCTTCCATGATGGTCAGCATTGCGGCCATTGCGGCGCTGATCGGCGAGCCGGATATTGCAACCTGAGATGCCACTACGGAGCCTGCGAGCGTACGAGAAGGGCGGATGCCTGACTCTTTCGCAACTTCGGCAATCACCGGCAGGGTAGAAAAGACAATGAAACCTGTTCCCGCCATTATGGTCATCGACCAGGTGATAATCGGTGCAATAACATTGATATATTTAGGATTACGACGCATAAAATTACCGGCAATGCGTACCAGATAATCCATGCCTCCGGCTGCCTGTAGCGCTGATGCCGCCACAACCACCGTCATAATAATAAGAATGACGTCCACAGGCGGCGAGCCAATTTTCAGACCAAATCCCAGGGTTAAAATAGCCAACCCCAGCCCACCGCATAAACCGATACCAATTCCGCCGAGGCGGATGCCGAAAAATATTGCGCCTAATACTACGAGAATTTCCAACCAAAGCATAATGGCCTCCGCCAGATAATAATTCGCTATAAGAATGGCTTTTATTAAATGTGATGATTAAATGGTGGTTTTTTTATTGCGCCAGAAGGTGGCTTTTTCCAACGCGTTTTTCATACCACTTAATTCCGGCACGAACCAATGAACCGGTTGAATCAATATATTTTTCTGGTGATGTCTTGACGGCTTCAGCAAGGATGACGGGGACTTCAGTACATCCCAGAACGATGACTTCCGCGCCGCGTGCAAAAAGTGCTTCAGCCTGTTCATTCATTAATTTTTGTGCTTGCTTAACATCTCCTGCTTTCAGGCAATAAATACTTTCCATGACTTTTTCCTGGCTGGAAGAATCAGGGCTGACGCAGGTTAACCCAAGAGACTCTATCCCTTTTTGGTAGAGACCCATGTACAACGTGGCATTGGTAGCCAGCAGTCCGATGCGCGATTTTCCGCAGCTTCTGACCTCATTCAGGGTTGTCTCCACAATACTCAGCAACTCCGTATGACAGGATTCTTTTAACTCTTTAAACCAAAAGTGGGCGGTATTACACGGGATCACAATACACTCCGCGCCAGCATCTTCGAGTTTATGCATATAATCGCGCATGGCCGGAAGGGGGGAATTACCATGACGCATTAATGCGTCAGTACGGTCGGGTATATCAGGAATGGATGAAATAATTAATGGAATATGTTCCTGATCGCGTTGCGCTGCAGTAAATGTGACGAATTTATTAAATAGATCGACGGTTGCAGCAGGTCCCATACCACCAAGTACGCCAATTAAACCTTTCACGATATATACCTCGTTTAACCATTAAATAATATTCAGGCTATGTTTTACCTTGTCCTAATGTTTAACAGCAGAGCGTCGCGACGAGAAATGCAATAATGTTTGGCTTAATGCAAAAACCGCATGACTGTAGTTTTTTTCGCCTTTCTATGAGGTCAGGATAGGGTGCGGAGCCTGAAGATCTGCAAGCAGAGTAGGGTTGTGGCTGGATGGTGACGCTGACATGTTAATGTCAAAAACGAAGGCTTGATGCAAAAAACGAATCATTATGGGCTAATCGTCAATACCATCTTTGGAATTGTTCAGGCATGATGTTTTTAGGCTCATCAACATATTTAAACATCCGCGTGACAGGCATGAAAAATATTGAGACAAAATGGTTATATGATTTCCTGACGCTGGAGGCATGCCGTCATTTTTCCCAGGCTGCGGAGGAGCGCAATATATCTCAGCCGGCATTTAGCCGGAGAATCAAAGCGCTCGAATCAGCCGTGGGGGTGCAGCTGTTTGATCGCACGACGACGCCGCTGCAATTGACGGAGGAGGGCAAGTTATTCCATTCGCAAACGCGTAGCCTGCTACAACAGCTGGAATGTAATCTGGACGAACTAAGCGGTCACAATCTGCTTGGGGTCCCCAACATAAAAATCGCGGCAGCGCATTCTTTGTCGCTGACCATGTTGCCCCGGTTAGTGCATTCCATGGCGGCCTGGGGGGAAGAATTTGTCTGGCACGTCGAGGCGATTGATGTGGTGCAAGCGGTAAATACCCTGCGCGAGGGGAAAAGTGATTTTATTATCTCGTTTCGTGATGAGGATTTAATGCAGTCGCCTTTCTGTGGCTTGAAGGTTTTTGAGTCAGAGCTCTATCCTGTCTGTGCTACCGATGGACAGGGGTACGCGTTGTTTGATATCTATCAGCCGCAGGCGCCGATTCTGAACTATACCAGCACATCCTACATGGGAAGATTGGTAAACCGTCAGTTAGCGGAAGTTGGCGGCATTTCAGCACGAACGTTGTTTATGTCTTCGATGAGTGAGTTGTTGAAAAACATGGCGCTGGATGGGCATGGGATCGCCTGGCTACCAGCGTGGTCGATCGTCAACGAGCTGCGCGATAAGCGTCTGGTGCGCCTGGAGACACCTGAACTGATGGTACCTATTCAGGCCTATATTTACCGGATGGATACCCGATTGAATAAAACGGCTGAACATTTCTGGCGTATTTTGTACAACCATATGCCAGAGGACCTGGTTTCGCTTACCTGAGACGCGCCAGCTCGCCTGGCGCATCTGAAAAATCTCCGGTTATATCGGAGTTATACTTTTTAGCCTGCTTAATTTGTGTACTACCTCTCATTTTCTCTCTCCCTTACAAACTGTATCTATAAAAAATTGTGATTCTGTTCATATCTATTGACTTTGGTTCTTGCAGATAGATTTACTTTGTCAAAAACACGCTTACTATAAACACATGTTCGATACTGAACATGTGCTCTAATAGTTTTGTGTGTGGCTGTGGTTATTCTTAACGAACTCATTTGTGGCAAGATAATTGCCAGGGGACGTGCTATGCGTGAAAAGGAATACATAGTAACTATTGGCTCAGCCAATATGGATGTTGCTGGGTATTCGCATGCTTCTCTAAATTATGCGGATTCGAATCCAGGAAAGATAAAATTCACCCCCGGCGGAGTTGGACGCAACATTGCACATAATCTCGCGCTACTGGGTAAAAATTCGTGGTTACTGACTGCGGTTGGTAATGATTTTTATGGTCAATCGTTATTGGCGCAAACTAATCTATCCGGAGTACATGTTGATAAGTGTCTTATCGTTCCGGGAGAGAATACATCGAGTTATTTATCTCTGCTTGATAACACCGGTGAAATGCTGGTTGCCATTAATGATATGAGCATTACCGAACATATTTCACCGGGTTTTTTATCGCAGCAGCATGATTTTATTCGGCAGGCGAAAGTTATCGTCGCCGATTGCAATATCAGCGAAGACGCCCTTGCATGGGTGCTGGATAATGCCGGAGATGTTCCGGTGTTTGTCGACCCGGTATCGGCATGGAAATGCGTCAAAGTTCGCGAGCGGCTTGGACAAATTCACACCCTCAAACCTAACCGGCTTGAAGCCGAAACGCTGAGCGGTATTGCGCTTTCCGGGCGTGATGATGTTGGCAAAGTGGCCGCCTGGTTTCACGATCGCGGCTTAAATCGCCTGGTGCTCAGCATGGGCGGTGACGGAGTTTATTACAGTGATATTGCGGGGGATTGCGGTTGGTCGCTGCCGATTAAAACTCACGTCATTAATGTTACCGGGGCTGGCGATGCGATGATGGCGGGACTGGCTTCCTGCTGGGTAGACGGCATGCCCTTTATTGATTCGGTTCGATTTGCGCAGGGTTGTTCATCAATGGCATTAGCCTGTGAATATACCAATAACCCTGATTTGTCTGTTGCGAATGTTATCTCAATCGTGGAGAACACAGAATGTCTGAATTAACTCTTTCCTCTGAATTATTACAAATATCTCCAGAAGTACAGGAAGCATTAAACAGTAAAAAACCGATTGTTGCCCTCGAGTCAACCATTATTTCTCATGGTATGCCATTTCCGCAGAATGCCCAGACCGCTATTGAAGTAGAAGAAACTATTCGTAAGCACGGGGCAGTTCCTGCGACCATTGCCATTATTGGCGGGGTAATGAAAGTTGGTTTAAGCAAAGATGAAATTGAATTGCTTGGAAGAGAGGGGCATAGCGTTACTAAAGTCAGTCGTCGTGATTTACCATTTGTGGTTGCTGCAGGAAAAAATGGTGCGACGACAGTTGCCTCAACCATGATTATTGCCTCCCTGGCTGGAATTAAAGTATTTGCGACGGGCGGGATTGGTGGTGTTCACCGTGGTGCTGAACATACCTTTGATATTTCCGCAGATCTGCAAGAACTGGCGCATACCAATGTCACGGTAATTTGTGCCGGGGCGAAATCTATTCTTGATCTCGGTTTAACGACCGAATATTTAGAAACCTTTGGCGTGCCGTTAATTGGATATCAGACCAACGCATTGCCGGCATTTTTCTGCCGAACCAGTCCGTTTGAGGTCAGTATCCGTCTGGACAGCGCAAAAGAGATTGCCCGTGCCATGGCGGTGAAATGGCAGACAGGTCTCGACGGCGGTCTGGTTGTTGCAAACCCAATCCCGGAGCAGTTTGCGATGGCTGAAGAGAAAATTAATGCGGCAATCGATCGGGCGGTAAAAGAAGCGGAAGAGCAGGGGGTTGTGGGCAAAGAGAGTACGCCGTTCCTGCTGGCGCGCGTTGCGGAGCTGACCGGCGGTGACAGCCTGAAATCAAATATTCAGTTGGTGTTCAACAACGCGGTACTGGCTTGTGAAATTGCGAAGGAGTATCAACGCCTCGCCTGACCAAATTTTCCGGGCAGAATGCGGTCGCCCGCGGATAGCAAACCTACCAAAACCTGGCGGTAACGCCGGGTTTCCTGGCATGAAGGGAATTTCATTATGGATATAATGAGAAGTGTTGTGGGTATGGTGGTATTACTGACTATCGCGTTTCTGCTGTCAGTAAATAAAAAGCGTATTAGTCTGCGTACGGTCGGGGCAGCACTGGTGCTGCAAATTGCAATCGGCGGCATTATGCTCTATTTCCCGCCGGGGAAATGGCTGGTTGAACAGGCCGCGCTCGGTGTCCACAAGGTGATGTCATACAGTGACGCGGGTAGTGCATTTATCTTTGGCTCCCTGGTCGGGCCAAAAATGGATGTGCTGTTCGACGGAGCCGGGTTTATCTTCGCCTTTCGGGTGCTCCCGGCCATCATTTTTGTGACCGCGCTGATCAGTCTACTCTACTACATTGGCGTGATGGGGCTGTTGATCCGCATCCTTGGCGGTATTTTCCAGAAAGCGTTAAACATCAGTAAGATAGAGTCATTTGTCGCAGTAACCACGATTTTCCTCGGGCAAAACGAGATCCCGGCAATCGTGAAACCGTTTATTGACCGGCTGAATCGCAATGAGCTATTTACCGCTATCTGTAGCGGGATGGCCTCGATTGCTGGCTCAATGATGATTGGTTACGCTGGAATGGGCGTTCCGATTGACTATCTGCTGGCGGCATCGTTGATGGCAATCCCTGGTGGTATTTTATTCGCGCGTATGCTGAGTCCGGCAACTGAAGAATCTCGCGTCACCTTTGAGAACCTGTCATTTACCGAAACGCCGCCGAAAAGCATCATCGAAGCAGCGGCGAGTGGGGCGATGACCGGGCTGAAAATTGCCGCAGGCGTGGCGACGGTAGTAATGGCATTTGTCGCCATTATTGCGCTGATTAACGGCATTATCGGCGGAATTGGTGGTTGGTTTGGTTTTGGTCACGCCACCCTGGAAGGGATCTTTGGCTATGTGTTAGCCCCGCTGGCGTGGATTATGGGCGTTGACTGGAGCGATGCGACGCTGGCAGGTAGCCTGATTGGACAGAAGCTAGCAATCAACGAGTTTGTCGCCTATCTCAACTTCTCGCCGTATCTGCAAACCGGCGGGACACTGGATGTGAAGACCATTGCGATTATCTCGTTTGCGCTGTGCGGGTTCGCTAACTTTGGTTCGATTGGCGTTGTCGTCGGCGCATTTTCGGCGATAGCGCCACAGCGAGCCCCGGAAATCGCGCAGCTTGGAATGCGCGCGCTGGCAGCTGCAACGTTGTCAAACCTGATGAGCGCCACCATAGCGGGTTTCTTTATCGGTATAGCATAGTGAGAATAATGCCGGATAAGCGTGGCGCTATCCGGCATTACATTTAAGCTGTTTGCAGCAAATATAAGGCGTTATCTGCCGAAAGGGTTGGGTTGTTAATGCTGACGCTGGCTCGCGATAATGCCGCGCAGGCCATGGCAAAGTGAGCGCTTTCACGGAACTCGCTACCTTCCAGAAAGCTGTACAGCAATCCGGCCATAAAAGCGTCATCGGCGCCAAAACTGTCTATGATCGTATGATTGGGAGGCGTCAGTAAAAATTGTTCTCCGTCCTTTTCGCTGCAAAAAACAGATTCATCTTCCAGACAGACAAAGATCCGTTTTACCCCTTGCTGATGCAGACTATTGACGGCCAGTACGCGATCGGCATCTGAATGGATAGGTTGGCCCCACAAAATCGCCAGCTCTTTCTGCGTTGGTTTTAGCGTATGAATACGCGTAAACCATGTCTTCATTTTTGCCGCTTTGAACTCTGAAACGGTGTCAATGAATACCGGAATATCATCAGCAATAGTAAAGACCCACTCAATGGCTTCGGCGGTCAGATTGCAATCTGCCAGTACGACACCGGAATGGCGGATCAAATCTCGCGATCCGTTCAGCAACTGCGGCGTTAATTGCTGCAGGATATGGGTATCGTTAATTGCCAGTACGGTTTCTTCCTGCTGATTAGCGATCGACAGGTAGGTTGAGGTGTTATGCCCATGCAGGCGTATGCAACTTGCAACGTTAACACCGGCCTGACGCGTTTGTTCCAGCAATGTTTCCCCATAGAAATCACTGCCAACAGCGGAAATTAAGTGAACGTCACGGCCCAGCAGCGCCAGGTTGTGGGCGATGTTGCGTCCTACGCCGCCTGCCGAGCAGTGAATGCTGCCAGGATTAGAGGCTGCCTGAGGATAATGGATGTCTGCAACACCACGAATATCCATGTTGATTGCTCCGACAACCACACAATAATCCTGTTCGGTAAGGATATAACCTTTACCTTTGATCATGCCTTTACGCATCAAATCCATAATATGCGCAGCGACGCGAGAACGGCTGATTTGCAGAATATCGGCGATTTCATTTTGCTGAATCAACGGATTGCGACGCAGGATCTTAAGGATCTGCTTTTCCCTGTCGTTCATGATTACGCCACCGCTTGTTCTGTTTGCTGGGCTTTCAGCCAGGCAATCTCTTCTGCCCAGATATCCGGATTAATCGTTTCCAGCACCAGCGGAATGCCATCAAAACGACTGTCCTGCATGATCCAGCGAAAAGCGTCGTGGCCAATATTCCCTTCACCTAAGCTGTGGTGGCGGTCGACGCGACTGCCAAACGTGCTCTTGGCGTCGTTCAGGTGCATACCGCGTAGATAGCTGAAACCGACAATACGTTCAAATTCCGCAAACGTCTTTTCGCATTCCTCGACAGAACGCAAATCGTAACCGGCAGCGAAAGCGTGGCAGGTATCAATACAGACGCCAACACGGGATTTATCTTCAACACCATCAATAATGGCGGCAAGGTGCTCAAACTTAAATCCGAGATTGCTGCCCTGTCCGGCGGTATTTTCGATAACTGCCGTAACCCCCTGGGTCTGAGCGAGGGCGATGTTGATAGATTCAGCAATGCGCGCCAGACATTCATCTTCCGGGATCTGCATCAAATGGCTGCCCGGATGAAAGTTGAGCAGCGATAAACCGAGCAGTTCACAGCGCTGCATTTCATCGATAAATGCATCGCGTGATTTTTCCAGCGCATCGCTGACCGGGTGGCCGAGATTAATCAGGTAGCTGTCGTGAGGCAGGATCTGAGCGGAAGTATAGTGATACTTCTCGCAAGCGGATTTGAAATCATCAATGATTTCAGTGGTCAACGCCGCGGCGCGCCACTGACGCTGATTTTTGGTGAACAGGGCGAATGCGGTAGCTTCGATTTCTGCGGCCCGAATAGCGGCGTTAGCCAGACCGCCAGCGGCGCTTACGTGCGCTCCGATGTATTTCATGAATTAAACCCGCCATACTCAAATTCAAAAAAGGAAGAGTATAGCGGGTCAACTAACGTTAGTCGTGATCGTTTATGCCATTAGCGCGTGGATGGCGAAGTTAATCGCACCACCGCCTACAATCAGCCAGACAAACAGCAGTAGCGCCATCAGCAAAGGTTTAGCACCGGCTTTTTTCAGGGCGCTCACGTGAGTGGTTAGCCCCAGTGCGGCCATCGCCATTGCCAGCAGCACGGTATCCAGCGTCACCAGCATACTCACTACCGACTGCGGCAGCAGGTGGAAAGAGTTAAAAATCGCCACCACAATGAACATGATGGCAAACCATGGAATGGTGATTTTGCTCTTTTCCCCACCGGTTGCCGGAGACAGTTGTTTTACTCGTGCGGCCAGCAGGATGAGGAACGGAGCCAGCATCATGACGCGCAGCATTTTGGCAATAACCGCGGCGTTTTCAGCATCCGGGTTAATGGCGTGTCCGGCGGCAACAACCTGCGCAACTTCATGCATGGTGGAGCCAATGTAAATCCCGTAAGTCTCGGGAGTAAACCAGTGCGCTAACAGCGGATACATCGCCGGATACAGGAAGATAGCGATAGTACCGAAGATAACCACCGTGGCGACGGCGACCGTCACCTTACTGGCTTCGGCTTTAACGACAGGCTCTGTTGCCAGTACCGCGGCGGCGCCACAGATGCTGCTGCCCGCGCCAATCAGCCAACTGGTGTGACGGTCCAGACCAAACACTTTCTGCCCAAGGAAGCAGGCAATCATGAAGGTGCTGCTGAGCGTTAATATGTCGATTACGATACCGCTGACGCCGACGTCAGCAATTTGCGCGAAGGTAAGGCGGAAACCGTAGAGGATTATCCCCAGGCGTAATAAATGTTGTTTAGCAAACAGTACGCCGCCATCGCAGCTTTTCCAGATTTGTGGATACACGGTGTTGCCGATAACCATCCCAAACAAGATGGCTAAGGTGAGGGCGCTAAACCCGGCACCTGCGACGGCGGGAATGGATCCCCCCCACAAGGCGGCCCCAGTGATAACTGCACTCAGGGCAAGCCCCGGAATAAAATGCCACGCTGTACGACGATGAGTCTGTAAGGTGAGTTCTGTCATATCCTTCTCCTTTATCTGGGTAAAAGAGTACGGCGATGTGGTTTAAAAATAAAATTGATTATATATTTATAATTAATCTATATAAGTGGTATACCCGTCATACTTCAAGTTGCATGTGCGTTGGCTGCGCTCGTTCACCCCAGTCTCGTACTTAAGTACGCTCCCGGGGATGCTCTCTCTTGCCGCCTTCCTGCAACTCGAATTATTTAGGGTATAAGTAACGGATATCCGGTGGAAAACGACTATGCATATCACCCTGCGACAACTTGAAGTGTTTGCTGAGGTACTGAAAAGCGGCTCGACGACTCAGGCATCTGTCATGCTGGCATTGTCGCAGTCGGCGGTGAGTGCGGCGCTTACCGATCTGGAAGGGCAGCTTGGCGTACAGCTGTTTGACCGCGTTGGCAAGCGGCTGGTGGTCAATGAGCACGGGCGCTTGCTCTACCCGCGCGCGCTGGCGTTACTTGAGCAAACGATAGAAATCGAACAGCTTTTTCGTGAGGATAATGGCGCGATTCGCGTCTATGCCAGCAGCACCATTGGCAATTACATTTTGCCCGCCATGATCGCCCGCTATCGCCAGGATTTTCCCGATTTACCGCTGGAGCTAAGCGTGGGTAACAGCCAGGATGTGATCAACGCTGTTCTGGATTTTCGGGTAGATATTGGGCTGATCGAAGGACCATGTCACAGCACAGAAATTATCTCTGAACCATGGCTGGAGGACGAACTGGTGGTGTTTGCCGCCCCGTCTTCGCCGCTGACAAAAGGTCCCGTGACGCTGAATCAACTGGCTGCTTCGCCGTGGATTTTACGTGAGCGAGGCTCCGGTACGCGTGAACTGGTAGATTATCTGTTGTTATCGCATCTGCCGAGATTTCAGATGGCGATGGAGTTGGGTAACTCCGAGGCCATTAAGCATGCGGTCCGCCATGGGCTCGGTATCAGCTGTTTGTCGCGTCGGGTCATTGCAGAACAGTTACAGGCGGGTACGCTGAGTGAAGTCCCCGTGCCGCTGCCGCGTTTAGTTCGCACGCTCTGGCGCGTTCATCATCGACAAAAGCATCTCTCTAATGCCATTACGCGCTTTTTACATTACAGCGACCAGGTTGCGCAGGGCGAATAAGGCACTCACTGGCGTAATAGCACCTCTATGCATAACGGCGGTTTCGTCTTAACCGCCATGCTCCGCCCATTTTCTGCTTTACTTATAATCCGCGGCCAGTCATGAAGGTCTCTTATAACAGCGCATTTGTGCCGGAAGAAAGCCCTTTCGTCTGCTACAATCGCGCCTCATTTTTTGGATGGATAGCATTTTCACATGGTTTCCGAAACTAAAACCACAGAAGCGCCCACGCTACGTCGTGAACTGAAGGCGCGTCACCTGACGATGATTGCCATCGGAGGCTCCATCGGTACAGGTCTTTTTGTTGCATCTGGTGCAACTATTTCTGCGGCGGGTCCTGGCGGCGCGTTGTTCTCGTATATTCTGATTGGTCTGATGGTGTACTTCCTGATGACCAGTCTCGGTGAACTGGCAGCTTTCATGCCGGTTTCCGGTTCGTTCTCCACCTATGGTCAGAACTATGTAGAAGAAGGCTTCGGCTTCGCGCTGGGCTGGAACTACTGGTACAACTGGGCGGTGACAATTGCCGTTGACCTGGTAGCCGCACAGTTGGTAATGAGCTGGTGGTTCCCGGACACGCCAGGCTGGATCTGGAGTGCGCTGTTCCTCGGCGTTATCTTCCTGCTGAACTACATTTCCGTGCGCGGGTTTGGCGAAGCGGAGTACTGGTTCTCACTGATCAAAGTGACCACCGTGATTATCTTTATCGTGGTTGGCGTAATGATGATCTTCGGTATCTTCAAAGGCGCTCAGCCGGTGGGCTGGAGCAACTGGACGACCGGTGATGCGCCGTTTGCCGGTGGTTTTGCCGCGATGATTGGTGTGGCGATGATTGTCGGCTTCTCCTTCCAGGGAACTGAGCTTATTGGTATCGCGGCAGGTGAATCGGAAGATCCTGAGAAGAATATTCCACGCGCGGTGCGTCAGGTGTTCTGGCGAATCCTGCTGTTCTATGTGTTCGCGATTTTGATTATTAGCCTGATCATTCCGTACACCGATCCAAGCCTGCTGCGTAACGATGTGAAAGACATCAGCGTTAGCCCGTTCACGCTGGTATTCCAGCACGCGGGTCTGCTGTCTGCGGCGGCGGTAATGAACGCGGTTATCCTGACGGCGGTACTGTCTGCGGGTAACTCCGGGATGTATGCCTCAACGCGTATGCTTTACACCCTGGCCTGCGACGGTAAAGCGCCGCGTATCTTCGCCAAACTGTCTCGTGGTGGTGTGCCGCGTAACGCACTGTATGCAACTACGGTGGTGGCGGGGCTGTGCTTCCTGACCTCAATGTTTGGCAACCAGACCGTATACCTGTGGCTGCTGAATACTTCCGGGATGACGGGCTTTATCGCCTGGTTAGGGATTGCTATCAGCCATTATCGTTTCCGTCGTGGTTATGTGCTGCAGGGGCATGATGTGCAGGATCTGCCGTATCGTTCTGGCTTCTTCCCGCTGGGGCCGATCTTTGCCTTTGTGCTGTGCCTGATCATCACTCTGGGTCAGAACTACGAAGCGTTCCTGAAGGACAGTATTGACTGGGGCGGCGTGATGGCAACCTATATCGGTATTCCACTGTTCCTGATTATCTGGTTTGGTTACAAGCTGACGAAAGGCACTCATTTCGTTCGCTACAGCGAAATGAAATTCCCTGGACGCGTGAAGAAGTAATCTTGTACCTGCTGGCACCGTGCTGATCCGACCTACGTAAGATAGTGTAGGTCGGGTAAGCCCTCCATGCTGCCATCCGGCAGACAATAAACCCCCCCCGCCACTCACCATGTTCAGTTAACATCTCAGTTTCAGAAAGCATCAACATGTGTTGGCGGGATAATGAACATGCTCTCTCTGAGAAAGGGTTCCGTTCACCTCATGTTCATCGCTTCTCTGTACACTGAACGCCAGTGAACGTGTTAAGGGTGCTATCGCCGCACCCTTAACAATCCCGGCTCCCGGCAGGAAAATTGTTGCTGCGCAATACCCTCCGCTTATTCCTTCAGGCTACCGGGCCGGGCGCGAGGTAGCGTCCTTGCAAAGCGCGCCCTGAGCCAGCATCCATGCTGGCTCTCCCGGCCTTACGGAAACACGTCGGCAATTTTCAGCCGGACCAGCCCACACTTCACCATCTGCGTTTTTTGGTCTGAACAGCAAAACACATTTAACTGGAAGTCAGAGCGTTGAAGCGATGACTCCGGTCCGGCTGAAAATCGATGAGTCGTTGACGGCTGACCGGGTCTGCCCGCAGGGATGCGGGCAGAGGGGATGGCCTGCAGGGACGCAGGCTCGGCCCCGACCCGACAGGCAGACGGCATAAGACGAATGAATCGCGCAGCGACGATTTTCCCGCCGGGAGCCTGGGATGCAAGGGAGGCGGCGGTGAGCCTCCCTTGCACGTTCACGGGTATCTGTGATTCAGAGAAGTGATACCGCTGAGGTGAACGGAACCCCGTAGCGGAATAAAATGTTCTCCATACATGCTTAACTAACAGGCATTAGGCATTCACCTTGCCGGGGTTTTTTTATTGCGCCAGACTTAGAAGCTGTAAGTCAGGCCAACCGTGTAACGACGGCCATCAAGAACGGTGTCGTAGGTGTCATAATCGATTTGCTTATCCAGCACGTTATACACGCCGGCGGTCATCAGCAGATCCTTGGTAGCATAGTAGCGTAAACCAACATCGACCTGCGTATACGATGGCGTACCCTGTGCCATGGAGGTACGGCTCAGGTACTCAGACGTTTTCCCGCGCAGATTCAGACGACTCCAGAAACCGAGATCCTGCGTTGCCTGCCAGTCCATGGTGGTGTTAAACATATGCTTTGGCATTTTGTTTAATGGCTGACCGGAGAACTGACCGCTTTTCTGCTCAGATTCCGTATAGGTGTAGTTCGCCGTCCAGTTGACGTCGGAGGTGATTTTCCAGCCGAAGGTGGATTCTACGCCGCGCATATTGGCTTTATCGACGTTCACACGATCGCTGACGAAATCATAATGGGTGCCACCGATGGTGCAGGCCGGGTCGGAACTACTGTTACAGCGACGCACTTCGGTAATTTTGTTTTTGAAGTCGGTATTGAACAGCGTCACGCCCGCGTTGAGGTCGTTGCCGTTATCCCACAGTAACCCGATCTCTTCGCTCAGGCTTTTCTCTGGCTTCAGATCCGGGTTGCCGACAATGATCCCGTTCAGACGACCGCCGCCGGTGACCTGTCCCCAACTGGCAGAAGACTGACGCAGATCCGGTGCGCGATAGCCCGCAGATACGCCACCTTTCAAGGTCCATTGATCGCTCAGATGCCAGACGCCGTAACCGCGTGGTGTCCAGTTGTCGCCGTAGTTTTCATCTTTATCCATACGCAGACCGCCGGTCAGCGCGAAGGTATCGGTAATAGCCCATTCATCTTCAGCAAACAGCGCCCAGCTCCAGCGGGTCAGTTTGTTCAGCCCATCGGCAGCTTGCAACTGATTGCCGTTATCGCGCAGTTTCTCATAACGGTACTGTCCACCCACTGTCAGGGTGTGCGCCCCGAGGAAAATCTGGTTCTGATTGTTAAAGATGGTGTTGTAGGACTTCATCTGGCGACCAGGGTTGTCGGTCTCTTCCTGCTGGATATAGCTGGTGGAGTTGAAGTCGTCGTAATAGCCGCTATGGGTGAGTGAATATGTGGTGTGCACATACTTGCTTTCGCTTTTACTGTTGGGCTTACAGCTTCCGTTGCGGCAGATTTCTTCAGCCCTGGATTTGCCCGGCGTACTGTCACGATCCTGCAGTTCACGTGCGTAATCGAAGTCGATGTCGTTTTTATCATCCGGCGTGAAGTTCAGGGTTAAACCCCCGTTACGCATACGCTGTTCATTGTAGCCATTGAGGATTTCATCTTCGGCACGATGAGAGAATAATCCGGTCACCTTCGCACCGAGTAACCCGTCAATCAGCGGCCCGGACGCATAGGCATTCGTCTGGTAAATATCACCGGAATCCCTGTCTTCCTGGAAAGTGGCATCGCCATGTAAGGAGCCGGTCCAGGCTTTGGTATTCGACACTTTTTTGGTGATGACGTTGATAACGCCACCCATCGCATCAGAGCCGTAAAGCGATGACATTGGTCCACGGATAACTTCGATGCGCTCGATGGATTCCAGCGGCGGTAACCAGCCTTGTTCAATCCCTGAGTTATCGCTGTTAGGTCGTGTGCTGCGTGTGCTGATGCGTTTGCCGTTGACCAGGAACAACGTGTATTGCGAAGCCATACCGCGAATACTGATATCGCTGCTGCTGCCGCCACCGGTGACGACGACGCCTGGGACATCTTTTAGCGCATCGGTGACATCGCGATAGGCTTTGTCTTCAATTTGCTGCTTGGTAATAACAGATATCGACGCGGGGGCGTCCTGAATTTTCTGCTCGAAGCCGGTAGCGGTGACGACGACGGTGTCCTGTTCAGCGGCATGGCCGAGTGATGGGAGACTGGCGACGCATACTGCGGCAGCTACAGCCTTAACGTGAGGTATAGTCATTTGTATCATTCCATTTAAATGAATCAAACTGCGCGTCATGTGAAAGGCCATGACAATTGTATGTATTTGTCTTTTAAGGACTCTTTTCAGTAAAGAAGCGAATGGATTGTACAAAAGTATGAATTTTTGTAAACACAAATGATAATCGAAATCATTTGTGTTTGATGTGGTTTAAGGGGAAATTATTATTAAATCAATAAGATAAGTGAAAAAGAAAAATGGAGAAAAAGTGAAGGGATGATGGCGAAATGAAGAGGGCTTTCGCCCTCACTCAGGCGTTACTTCAGTAAATATTGCGCATGGAAGCGCAGGTGATCCTCAATAAACGACGCAATAAAGTAATAGCTGTGATCGTAACCCGGCTGGATGCGTAACGTCATCGGCCATGCGGTCTGACGTGCCGTTTCGGCCAGTACCGCGGGCTGCAACTGATCGGCAAGAAACTGATCGTTGTCCCCTTGATCGATAAGCGTCGGAATCGCATCTTCGGGCCTGCTGGTCAACATTAACGCGCAGCTATCCCATTCGGCCCACAGCGATTTATCTTCACCCAGATAAGCGCTAAAAGCCTTCTCGCCCCACGGAACGCGGCAAGGGTTAACGATGGGGGCAAAAGCGGAGATGCTGGTGTATTTCCCCGGATTTTTCAGCGCCATAATCAACGCCCCGTGACCACCCATGGAATGTCCGCTGATGGCGCAACGATCGCTGACGTTAAACTGCGACTGGATCAGTGCCGGAAGCTCATCACGCAGATAGTCATACATGCGAAAATGGCTTGCCCACGGTTGCTGGGTGGCATTGAGGTAAAACCCAGCCCCCTGGCCTAAATCGTAGCCATCATCGTTGGCTACTTGATCGCCGCGTGGACTGGTATCCGGCATCACCAGCACAATACCCAGCTCAGCCGCCACACGTTGCGCACCCGCTTTGGTGGTGAAGTTTTCGTCATTGCAGGTCAGGCCCGACAACCAGTACAGCACCGGAGGCGGGGTATTCTCACGAGGCGGGGGAAGAAAGATGCTGAAAGTCATAGCGCAATTTAACGTGGCGGAGTCGTGACGCCAGCGTTGCTGCCAGCCTTCAAAACAGCGGTGCTCTTCAAGCATTTCCATGCGTGGCTCCTTGTTGTGTTGAACCTGAATATGTTTGCGAATTCATCATAATACAGATTATTCATTGCACTGTGAGTAACTTTCACTTCCGCATTGGGCAAACATACTTCATCATCTATATAACTTTACATTAACACTCAACATCGCCGGGCTGAACGCTACGTGAATTTGATACGCTGAAAGGCTGTGCCAATTTCAATAATTATCGCGGTGAATACTGGATTATGTGCGCCGCCTCACGCACAATGTTCTGGCTGTGACACAGCCTAAAAACTTTGCCCCATGCAGGGCAGAGGCGCCACACCTGCAGGAGAAAAAGAAATGTCATCACTCAGTAAAGAAGCGGCTTTGGTTCATGAAGCGCTGGTCGCGCGTGGTCTCGAAACACCACTACGCCCGCCCGTGCAGGAGATGGATAACGAAACGCGCAAACGTCTTATCTCAGGCCATATGACCGAGATTATGCAATTGCTCAATCTCGATTTGAGCGATGACAGTTTGATGGAAACTCCGCATCGCATTGCGAAAATGTATGTCGATGAGATTTTCTCCGGTCTCGATTACGCCAACTTCCCGAAAATCACCGTCATTGAAAACAAAATGAAGGTGGACGAGATGGTTACGGTCCGCGATATCACGCTGACCAGCACCTGCGAGCATCACTTTGTCACTATCGATGGTAAAGCGACGGTGGCGTATATCCCGAAAGATTCAGTCATTGGCCTGTCGAAGATCAACCGCATTGTGCAGTTCTTCGCGCAGCGTCCGCAGGTGCAGGAACGTCTGACCCAGCAAATTCTCACCGCGCTGCAAACGCTGCTTGGGACGAATAATGTTGCGGTGTCGATTGATGCGGTGCATTACTGCGTGAAAGCGCGCGGTATTCGCGATGCGACCAGCGCGACCACCACCACTTCTCTGGGCGGATTGTTTAAGTCCAGCCAGAACACGCGTCAGGAATTCCTGCGCGCAGTACGTCATCACAACTGATTAGGGCAGGGGCCATGGAGCGTAATGTCACGCTGGATTTTATTCGTGGCGTCGCCATTCTTGGCATCCTGCTTCTCAATATTAACGCCTTTGGCCTGCCAAAGGCGGCATATCTCAATCCCGCCTGGTATGGCAATATCACCTTATCCGACGCCTGGAGCTGGGCGGTGCTTGATCTCTTCGCACAGGTCAAGTTTCTCACGCTGTTTGCATTGCTGTTTGGGGCAGGGCTGCAAATGCTGCTCCCGCGCGGCAAACGCTGGATCCAGTCGCGGCTTACGCTACTGGTGCTGTTGGGTTTTATTCACGGTTTACTCTTCTGGGACGGCGATATCCTGTTGGCGTATGGCTTAATTGGTCTGATTTGCTGGCGGTTGATTCGCGATGCCCCTTCGGTAAAAAGCCTGTTTAACACCGGCGTCCTGCTTTATCTGGTGGGGATTGGCGTACTGTTGCTGCTGGGCGTTATCTCCGGCGGGGAAACCAGTCGGGCCTGGACGCCGGATGCCTCAGCTTTGCTATATGAAAAATACTGGAAAGTGAATGGCGGTCTGGAAGCGGTCAGCAATCGCGTGGATATGATGTCCAATAGCTTGCTGGCACTGGGCGCGCAGTACGGCTGGCAACTGGCTGGGATGATGCTGCTTGGCGCAGCATTAATGCGCAGCGGCTGGCTGAAAGGGCAGTACAGTTTGCAGCATTATCGACGTACCGGCGTACTGTTGGTCATTATTGGCATGGCGATTAACCTGCCTGCTATTATCATTCAGTGGCATTTGGAGTGGGCCTACCGCTGGTGTGCTTTCCTGTTACAAGCTCCGCGCGAGCTGGGCGCGCCGTTGCAGACTATCGGCTACGCCGCCCTGATGTTTGGCTTCTGGCCACAGCTGAGCCGCTTAAAGTGGGTGATTGCCATCGCCTGCGTGGGACGTATGGCGTTAACTAACTATCTGTTGCAAACCTTAATTTGCACCACGCTGTTTTATCAATTCGGCTTGTTTATGAAATTCGATCGGCTGGAGCTGCTCTGTTTCGTCATTCCTGTCTGGGCCGTTAATCTTCTGTTCTCCGTCATTTGGCTGCGTTTTTACCGGCAGGGCCCGGTAGAGTGGCTGTGGCGTCAATTAACCCTGCGTGCTTCAGGGACATCATTACCACGTACATCCAGATAACGATCTGGATCACATTCATTAACAAAATGGATGTAAGCGCTTTCATTCCTGTGACATCACTCACGCAGTCCGTTTCATTGTGCTGACAAAATACCCAGCCTGGGGTGTCTGTGGCTAACCGCAATCTAAAACAGGGCAGTGAATATGGTAACCATCCGTGATGTGGCACGACAGTCTGGCGTATCTGTAGCGACCGTTTCCCGCGTACTGAACAACAGTGCGCTGGTGAGTCCCGACACGCGTGAAGCGGTGATGAAAGCAGTCACTCAGTTAGGCTATCGACCTAACGCCAATGCGCAGGCGCTGGCGACACAGGTAAGTGACACCATTGGTGTGGTGGTGATGGATGTGTCAGATGCATTTTTTGGCGCGCTGGTTAAAGCTGTCGATATGGTTGCCCAGCAGCATCAGAAATATGTCCTGATTGGCAATAGCTATCATGAGGCTGAAAAAGAACGCCATGCTATCGAGGTTTTGATTCGCCAACGCTGTAACGCTCTGATTGTTCACTCTAAAGCGCTCAGCGATCGGGAACTGGCAGAGTTTATGGATCAGATCCCTGGCATGGTGCTGATCAATCGCCTTGTTCCGGGTTACGCCCACCGTTGCGTCTGCCTGGATAATATCAGCGGCGCCAAAATGGCGACCCGCATGCTGCTGAATAATGGTCATCAACGCATTGGTTACCTGGCATCAAGCCACCGTATTGAAGATGATGCGATGCGCAAAGAAGGGTGGTTATCGGCCCTGAAAGAACAAGGAATTGATGCGGCGGAAAGCTGGATCGGTACCGGTTCGCCCGATATGCAGGGCGGAGAGTCTGCCATGGTGGAGCTGCTGGGGCGCAATTTGCAACTGACGGCGGTCTTCGCCTACAACGACAACATGGCAGCGGGCGCACTGACCGCGTTAAAAGACAACGGCATCGCCATCCCATTACATCTTTCTATCATTGGCTTTGATGATATTCCCATTGCGCGTTACACCGATCCGCAACTGACAACCGTACGCTATCCCATCGCCTCAATGGCAAAAATGGCGACGGAGCTTGCGCTGCAAGGCGCGGCGGGCACGTTAGATCCTGCGGCGTCGCATTGCTTTATGCCGACACTGGTGCGTCGTCATTCTGTGGCATTGCGGCAGAATGCGGCACCGATCACTAACTCATAAAGTCGAACTATGTAACCGCTTTCAATATGTGAGTAAATTCACAGTATATTAACAATGCGATAGCTATGATGACACTGTTTGTTGCGCTGTAACTACTATGTAACGGTGAATAATCACTTTCATCGAGGTATTGGTGCCTTAAACAAAAATTAAAGCCAGTTTTTGGAGCGTTGCCAGGCACGGAAGAATTATTTTTAAAAGTGAGCTTCGGCGTTCAGTAACACTTTAGTAACGTTCTGCCTGCCGAGCATTTATCTCAAGTACTACCCTGCATAATAAAACCGGAGATACCATGAATAAGAAGGTGTTGACCCTGTCTGCTGTAATGGCAAGCATGTTATTCGGCGCGGCTGCGCACGCTGCTGATACCCGCATTGGTGTGACGATTTATAAGTACGACGATAACTTTATGTCTGTGGTACGTAAGGCTATTGAAAAGGATGCCAAAGCGGCGCCTGACGTACAGTTGCTGATGAATGACTCGCAGAACGACCAGTCCAAACAAAACGACCAGATCGACGTATTGCTGGCAAAAGGCGTTAAAGCACTGGCGATTAACCTGGTTGACCCGGCAGCTGCAGGCACGGTAATTGAAAAAGCACGCGGTCAGAACGTGCCGATCGTGTTCTTCAACAAAGAACCTTCTCGTAAAGCGCTGGACAGCTATGACAAAGCGTATTACGTCGGTACTGACTCTAAAGAGTCTGGCATTATTCAGGGTGACTTGATTGCTAAACACTGGGCTGCTAACCCGAACTGGGATCTGAATAAAGACGGTAAAATCCAGTTTGTTCTGCTGAAAGGCGAACCGGGACACCCGGATGCTGAAGCGCGTACCACTTACGTGATCAAAGAGCTGAACGACAAGGGCATTAAAACTGAGCAACTGCAGTTAGATACCGCGATGTGGGATACCGCTCAGGCGAAAGATAAGATGGATGCGTGGATGTCCGGTCCGAACGCTAACAAAATTGAAGTGGTTATCGCCAACAACGATGCGATGGCGATGGGCGCAGTTGAAGCACTGAAAGCGCACAACAAAACCAGCGTACCGGTGTTTGGCGTGGATGCGCTGCCTGAAGCGCTGGCCCTGGTGAAATCCGGCGCCATGGCCGGTACCGTGCTGAACGATGCCAACAACCAGGCGAAAGCGACCTTCGATTTGGCGAAAAACCTGGCTGATGGCAAAGGCGCAGCAGACGGCACTAACTGGAAAATTGACAACAAAATTGTTCGCGTTCCGTACGTTGGTGTCGATAAAGATAATCTGGCTGAGTTCACTAATAAATAAATCTCCGTCTATGGGCGCAATGTCATTGCGCCCTTAATAACGCGCTTTGCAAGGCCAACAAGGTATATTTATGGTCAGCACACATACTCAGTCGTCAGGCGAATACTTGTTGGAAATGACCGGCATTAACAAGTCTTTCCCCGGCGTTAAGGCTCTTGATAACGTTAATTTAAAGGTCCGCCCGCATTCAATTCACGCCTTAATGGGCGAGAACGGCGCGGGGAAATCCACATTATTGAAATGTCTTTTCGGCATCTATCAAAAAGATTCCGGTAGTATTTTATTTCAGGGTAAAGAAATCGATTTTCATTCGGCGAAAGAAGCGCTTGAAAATGGTATTTCGATGGTCC
The DNA here is from genome assembly GCF_014596845.2 of Citrobacter sp. C5_2. Taxonomy (NCBI): domain Bacteria; kingdom Pseudomonadati; phylum Pseudomonadota; class Gammaproteobacteria; order Enterobacterales; family Enterobacteriaceae; genus Citrobacter; species Citrobacter sp. C5_2. Next base: position 1,813,930 of record NZ_CP115032.1, read on the forward strand.
ACCAGGAATTAAACCTGGTATTACAACGTTCCGTGATGGATAACATGTGGTTGGGGCGCTATCCCACCAAAGGTATGTTTGTCGATCAGGAAAAAATGTACCGTGATACCAAAGCGATATTTGATGAGCTGGATATTGATATCGATCCGCGGGCGCGCGTCGGTACATTATCCGTTTCACAAATGCAGATGATCGAAATTGCCAAAGCCTTCTCCTACGATGCCAAAATCGTCATCATGGATGAGCCGACGTCATCGTTAACCGAGAAAGAAGTTAATCATCTGTTCACCATTATTCGTAAGCTGAAAGAGCGTGGATGCGGTATCGTTTATATTTCTCACAAAATGGAAGAAATTTTCCAGCTGTGTGATGAAATTACCGTGCTGCGCGACGGGCAGTGGATCGCAACCCAGCCGCTGGAAGGGCTGGATATGGACAAGATCATCGCCATGATGGTTGGACGTTCGCTGAACCAACGTTTTCCCGATAAAGAAAACAAGCCTGGTGAAGTGATACTGCAAGTGCGTAACCTGACCTCATTGCGTCAGCCGTCGATTCGTGATGTCTCGTTTGATTTGCACAAAGGGGAAATCCTCGGGATTGCCGGTCTGGTAGGCGCAAAACGCACTGATATCGTTGAAACGCTTTTTGGTATTCGTGAGAAATCATCGGGTACGATTACGTTACACGGCAAAAAAATTAATAACCACAGCGCCAATGAAGCCATCAACCATGGCTTTGCACTGGTCACGGAAGAGCGCCGCTCAACCGGTATTTATGCGTATCTGGACATTGGTTTTAACTCGTTAATCTCCAATATCCAAAACTATAAAAATAAAGTCGGTCTGCTGGATAATTCCCGCATGAAGAGCGATACCCAGTGGGTGATTGACTCTATGAGGGTGAAAACGCCGGGCCATCGTACGCAAATCGGTTCACTTTCCGGAGGGAATCAGCAAAAGGTGGTTATTGGCCGTTGGCTATTAACGCAGCCAGAAATCCTGATGCTGGATGAACCAACACGTGGTATCGATGTCGGCGCAAAATTTGAAATTTATCAGTTGATAGCCGAACTCGCGAAAAAAGATAAGGGGATTATTATTATTTCCTCTGAAATGCCGGAGCTGCTGGGTATTACCGATCGTATTCTGGTGATGAGCAATGGTCTCGTTGCCGGAATTGTTGACACTAAAACGACAACGCAAAACGAAATCCTCCGTCTTGCGTCTTTGCACCTTTAAGATTAGGGGCTCCTCATGAGTGCGTTAAATAAGAAAAGTTTTCTTACTTATCTGAAAGAAGGCGGAATATACGTTGTTCTTTTGGTTTTGCTGGCAATTATTATTTTCCAGGATCCCACTTTCTTAAGTTTACTCAACCTGAGTAATATTCTGACGCAATCCTCAGTGCGTATTATTATCGCATTGGGTGTTGCCGGACTGATTGTAACGCAAGGGACAGACCTGTCGGCAGGGCGTCAGGTTGGTCTGGCGGCAGTGGTGGCGGCAACCTTACTGCAATCGATGGATAACGCCAACAAGGTATTCCCGGAAATGGCGACGATGCCGATCATCGTGGTGGTACTGATTGTTTGCGTCATCGGCGCGATTATCGGTCTGGTGAACGGTATCATCATCGCGTATCTGAACGTGACGCCGTTTATTACCACCTTGGGTACGATGATCATCGTCTACGGGATCAACTCCCTGTACTATGATTTTGTCGGCGCATCGCCAATTTCTGGCTTTGACAGCGGATTCTCTACCTTTGCGCAGGGCTTTATCGCGCTGGGCAGTTTCCGACTCTCTTATATCACCTTCTATGCGCTGATTGCCGTGGCCTTTGTGTGGGTGCTGTGGAACAAGACCCGCTTCGGTAAAAACATTTTTGCTATCGGCGGTAACCCAGAGGCGGCGAAAGTGTCTGGCGTGAACGTCGCGCTGAACCTGCTGATTATCTATGCGTTGTCTGGTGTGTTCTATGCCTTCGGTGGTTTGCTGGAAGCGGGACGTATCGGCTCGGCGACCAACAACCTCGGTTTTATGTATGAGCTGGATGCGATTGCGGCGTGCGTGGTTGGCGGCGTCTCGTTTAGCGGTGGGGTAGGAACCGTCTTCGGCGTGGTGACCGGTGTGATTATCTTTACCGTCATCAACTACGGGCTGACTTACATCGGCGTTAACCCATACTGGCAGTACATTATTAAGGGCGGCATCATCATCTTCGCGGTGGCGCTGGACTCCCTGAAGTACGCGCGTAAGAAGTAACGATAAAACGCCAAAAGGCCGGTGCAGCGCAATCTGCATCGGCCTTTTTTGTCCGCGTTATAATGTTAGCGCGTGCTCTTTCTCTCCGGGTTTAAATTTTACTTCACCCAGGTCGATACAGGCGACCGGGCAAACGTGGCCGCACAGCAAGCATCCCACACATTTTTCCGTGTCGCAGTGTGGGGTTCGGGTTTCCTCATTCCATTCCATCGCCTGATGCCCGCCGTCATAACAGGAAATGTAGCAGCGACCACAGCCCACGCATTTATCGAGATGGATGTTTGGGTAGACGATGTAGCTACGGTCAAGATCTTCAGCTGGGATGATATTGGCATTGGCAAGGCCCACCATCTCCTCCAGTGAGTCAAATCCTTGATCGGCGAGGTAATGTGACAGCCCGCTGGTCATGTCCTCCACAATCCGATAACCATACTGCATTATCCCGGTGGTTACCTGCAGCGTGGCCGCGCCTAACAGTAAAAACTCGGCGGCATCTTCCCAGTTTTCTATACCCCCGATGCCGCTAATCGGGAAATCGCGCAGTTCAGGGTGCATGCGCAGTTGCTGAATAAATCGCAGGGCGATAGGTTTAACGGCCTTGCCGGAGTAGCCGGAAATACTGGATTTACCGTTGACAACCGGCATCCCAATTTTCCGGTTCAGATCGATATTGGTAATGGATTTAACCGTATTGATGGTTGCGATACCGTCGGCGCCACCGCGTTTTGCCGCCAGCGCAACCTCACACATATCACCGATATTCGGTGTCATTTTAGCCAGCATCGGCAGGGAAGAGCCGCGTTTAACTGCCCGACAATATTTTTCGACCAGCTCAGGGCTTTGCCCAACATCGCTACCCATGGCATGTGAGGTCATTTGCGGGCAAGAGAAGTTGCATTCGATCATGTCTGCACCCGCCTCTTCGACCAGTCGTGCCAGCTCCTGCCACTGCTGTTCATTTTCTCCCATGATCGATGCAATCAGCACGTTATCCGGGTAGTCCTGTTTCAGCCGGCGAATAGCGGCCAGATTTTCCTCCAGCGGGTGCTCGGCAATTTGCTCCATATTTTTGAAGCCAACAAAGCCGGTATCTTCTTTGGTCAGATGGTCAAAGCGTGGAGAGACTTCATTCGCAATAAAGAAACCAATGGTTTTAAAGACAATACCGCCCCAGCCGGTGTCATAGGCTTTGGCGCACATGTCATAGCAGTTGCCCACCGGAGAAGAAGAGAGGCAGAACGGGTTGGGGAATTTGACGCCGCAAAAAGTAATAGAAAGATCTTTCGTTAACATGAGCAAGCTCCCTCTAAGTAGTGATGAATGGCCTGAGCGGCTTCTTTTCCGGTTTTCACGGCGTAAACCACCGTTTTATCGCCTTTTACAATATCGCCCGCGGCAAACAAAGCGGGATCGGCGGTTTGATAATTATCCGTATCGATAAGATTGCGCTGTGGCTTTAACGCGGCGAAATTTTCAAGTTGAGCATGTTGACCAACGGCGAGAATAATATGTTCAGCTTCAAGCGTCAGTTCTCCCGGCAGGCGTACGTGTTTAAAAGTAACCCGGTTTCCGCTAACCGCCACAGGCGTGAAACCGTCAATAATCGATACCCCTAACGCTTGTGTGCTGCTGAACTCTTTATCGCTGGCTGGGAAATCGGCCAGTTCTTCACGGGCGACACAGGTAACTGACGGGCAGCCCAGCAGTTTCAGCGTGCTGGCGACATCCATTGCGACATCGCCGCCGCCGATGATCAATGCGCTTTGCGCGACGGTAATATCGCCGCTGGTTTGCCGGGCTCGTTGCAGAAAATCGACGGCAATTTCAACGTGATTGGCCTTCTCGAACAGCGGTAACGTTGAACCGTAAGACATCCCTACGGTAACCAGTACGGCGCGGTATTCTGTTTTGAGTTGCTCAATGGAAAGGGCGGTGCCGACTTCACAATTGCATTTGAGGGTTACGCCCATTTCAACGATACGAGCAATTTCGTTATCTAAAACAGCATGCGGCAGACGAAATTCTGGAATGCCATAGCGTAACCAGCCGCCAGGTTGGGCCTGCTTTTCATAGATAGTGACGTCATAGCCCAGATTGCTCAGCGTTACGCTGGCTTGTAATCCTGCCGGGCCTGCGCCAATGATGGCGATCTTGCCCCGTGTTTTTGTGGCGGGTTGATAAATTTTCATTGCGGTCTGCTGCTCAAAGTCGGTAATAAAGCGTTGCAGACGTGCAATATCAATCGGCTTATCAATGCCTGAGCGTGTACACCCGCGTTGGCATAACTTTTCGGTTGGGCATACCCGGGCGCATACTGCCCCAAGTGCATTATTTTCACGAATAGTTTCGGCTGCACCCTTCAAATTACGAAAATAAATGGAGCGAATAAATTTTCCCGGGTCAGTTTGCGCCGGACAATCCTGGCTACAGGGGGCATCGTGACATAATAAACAGCGAGAAGCCTCTTTTATGGCTAATAATGGCGTAAAAGCAGGCGTGAGCTCATCCAGATAATTTTGTTGTGGCATATTTTCTTCCTTAATGCGTGAGTAAATTAAGGCAAACCGTTAATAACAAAATATAAAAATCGAAAGGCTATTCTTAAGGCTAAGCACTGCAGGAAGAGTATTCTGTGAAAGGATTCACAAATAGAAGAGTGTTGGCGGGAAATGCTGGCGGGCAGCATTAATCCCTTAATTTGAAATGGTAACCGTTATCATAATATTAGCTATTCTCAAACGCTAATATAAAAATAATATCTTTATCGATAGAAAATTAAGTAAATAACCATACCGAAGGATAAACATCCGCATCCGGCATAAACCAACACATAGGACCAAAATTGCAGGGGCTCTTGATGGCGATAAGCGTATACCGGTTCGCGCGTATTCTTCTTAATTTTATCTACGGCCCCGGTGCGCCAGCCTTTCCAGGCCTCACGGAAACAAAACACAGGAATGAGCAGAAAGGCCAACACGACAAAGAGGGTTTGTACATCCATGCTTATTTTCCTTGTTTCTTTTGTAATTCGAGTAATTGTTCAGGCGTAACCGCCGGATACCCCTGCGCATCGTCGGGTACCTGATGCATGGTAGGGATGGGCACCAGTGGGCCTAAAAAACGGGGTTCACGTTTAAAAATATAGAGATCGGCGAGTGCGCCAAAACGCGCGCCGAATTCGCGTACCCGCACGGTAAGCATATCTTTTGGTGAAGGCACCGCATAGCACTGGGCCTGAATGCCCATATGCAGCGCAATAAACAAGGCGCGTTCACAGTGGAATCGCTGAGTAATAATGATGAAATCGTTGGTATCGAATACCTTACGGGTACGCACGATGGAGTCGAGCGTACGGAACCCAGCGTAATCAAGCACAATGTCAGCCGGATCGACCCCTGCGGCAATCAGATCCTTACGCATCGTCATGGGTTCATTATAGCTTTGCTGCGCGTTGTCGCCACTCAGCAACAGATAGTTTACCTTCCCGCTGTTATAGGCGTTCAAGGCGCCCTGAATACGGTAGCGGTAATACTGGTTGATAACGCCGGTTCGATAGTATTTTGCCGTACCCAGGACCACACCGACCTGGCGGTAGGGTAAATCCTGTAATTCGTCGTAGATATAGGGGGCAGTCTTCCAGCTCATCCATCTGTCGAGTCCAAGCACAGTCAACAGCAGCAGGCCTGACAGGACTAACAGGCTGTAAAACACGCGCTTTAACATGCAGAAAACTCGTTATTTGGGTGGAATTTCAATCAGGCTACTGTACCGGAAGACGTAGCGCAAGAAACAGCAGTCTGATTGAGGGGATTTTAGTCACTGTTACCCGGTTAGCGCAGCGCCACCGGGCTTTATGATTTAACTGAGCAGCACGCGCTCAATATTGTTGCAGCCCAGCGCGTGCAGGGTGGCGGAGGTAGCATCCCACTGGATCAACGGCGCATCGGCTTTTTCTGCCAGCACCGCGCGTTGAATGTCCGGATAGTCGTAACCGTTCAGACTCAACAGGTTTAATGCGCCTTGCAGCGGTGGGAGGGTGGGGTTAAAGGCGGCGTTTTCAGCATAGCTGCCACTGAAAATTCGCCCGTCTTTACACTCGAGCGCCACGCCGCTTGGCGATTTGCTGTACGGCATATGGCATCTGTTGGCGGCGGTAATTGCCGCCTGGGTCAGGGCGTCGCCCTGCAGCGCGAAGCCGTGATCCTGGTCGTCCATCAGTAGCGTTTTGATGTCGAGATCTTTTGGCCCGAACGCGTCCGGGAGATAGTCGCGCAGTGCGTGTGGTTCGCGCCCAGGCAGATGAATGCGTAAATCCAACCCGCTGTTCAGTTCGTTCATAAACTGGCGGCAGTGGCCGCAAGGGGTGTAGTTAACGGTGATGGCGGCGAGGCCTTTTTCACCGCGCAGCCAGGCGTGGCTGATGGCGCTTTGCTCGGCATGAACGGTTTGCTGCATTGTTGCGCCCAGGAACTCCATGTTGCCACCGAAGTACCAGGTGCCGCTAATGCCGCGAGAGATCGCGCCCACGTTGAAGTTGGAAAGCGGGGTACGTGCGCAGGCCGCAGCCAGCGGCAGCAGAGCGAATGCCAGCGCGTCTTCGTCCAGTCCCGATTCGCGTTTCAGCAAAGAGACCTGCTCAGCAGTCAGCATGGCGGGGAAATGCGTATCCGCCAGAACAGGGGCCAGGGCTGATTGCAAGTTATCCGCGAGTTGGGCAAAAGCAGTTTGAAAACGTGGATGCATGGCGATGCCTCATAACAATGTAATGGAATCGTAGTTTACGGGCCTGTTACGGCTTTATATGTGATCCAAATCTCATTGTGTGTGCAACTTATGAAACTTAAATGAAAAATGTGCAACGCATCGCAAATAAATAACCAAAAAGTGAAGGTTAGCCGACCACTGCCAGAATAACCGGGAACAGAAACGGGGCGACCAACGAGGTGATAATGCCGCAAATGACCAGCGCCAGAGAGCTAAACGCGCCTTCCTGATAATCCAGTTCTGCGCAACGCGCGGTTCCCAGGGCGTGCGAAGCGGTACCCATTGCCAATCCTCGCGCGGCCTTCGTGCGAATGCGCATAGCATTCAGTAAAGTATGACCAAATACCGCCCCGAGAATGCCGACGAAAATGACGCACACCGCGCTGATGGCCGGAATACCACCAATACTTCCTCCCACCGCCATCGCGATAGGTGTGGTGACCGATTTCGGCATGATTGACGCGGCAATTTCCGGTGAGGCGCCCATCAACAGGGCGATTGTTGTGCCGGTAACCATCGCCACGACACTCCCGGCAAAGCAGATAGCGATTATCGATTTCCAGCGCGCGCGAATTTGGTGCAGCTGTTCGTATAACGGATAGGCCAGCGCGACCACGGCAGGTTGCAATAAATCGTTCAGCACCTCGCTGCCTTTGAAATAGTGATCGTAGGGAATTCCGGTCAGCATCAGAATGGGAATAATCACCACCATCGCGACCAGCAGCGGATTCAGCAGCGGCATTTTAAAGCGTGCTGCCAGCTTACGTGCGCCAAAGAACACCGCGAGAGTCAGGGGCAACGACCACCAGATATATGTCATCATTCTTTCGAACCTTTTTGGCCAACAATTTTGCGTTCACCGTGTACAAGATGCGAGCTCCAGCTCACCACGAGGAAAACAACCAGCGTACTGATGGTGCATGACACCACCACCGGGCCAAATTGTGCGCGGAGCAAATCAAAGTACTGCATGATCCCCACGCCAATCGGGACAAATAACAGGGCCATATAGCGAATCAGGACATAACAGCCGGGATTAACCCATTTTGCCGGTAATACCTGCAATGCCAGTAAGACAAACAGAATCAGCATGCCGATGATGCTGCCCGGAATCGTGATCGGCAGCAGCGAAGCGATAAAAATACCTGCATAGAGGCAGGCATAGATCAGGACGAATGCGCGCAAATATTGCCAGATAATGTTCAGTGATTTGCTCATAATTAAAACCCTTGACGAGACTGATTCATCATACAATTAAACTTCAAAACGTGCTACCGATCACATCATGAATTCTAAGCATAGAGGAAATAGACATCCGGAACATTGCGCACATGACCGCGCTAAACCTGTGCCAGGTAATACAAAAAACGATTCAGGGCGGTGGTGGGCGTTTCATTGTTGCGCCAGAATACGCCTACGCTGCCTTTTTGTTCAATCTTCGGCAGATTCAGGATAGCCAGTTGTCCCTGGGCGGCATAACGCTGCGCCAGACGCAGAGAAAGAATAGAAACCATGTCGCTACTTTGCAGCAGGTTGGTGCTGACGTTTATCGACGCTGATTCAATGGTGTTTTCCGGCAGCATTACGCCATTATCGACCAGCGCGTTGTCAATGCTAATCCGAATGGGGGTGCCTGTCGGCCAGACAATCCAGCGCCAGTTAGCAAGATCGTTCCAGGTGAGCAGGGGATATTTTGCCAGCGGATGATCGGGGCGGGCGACAAAACAGACCGGCTCGGTATAGAGCACCTGGTAATTAAGCGGCAGCTGAAGCGCCCGGCCGCCAACGCGACCGACGACGACATCCACTGAACCCGCCAGCAGATCGTGCAGTAACGGGGTCATCACTTTCTCTTCAATATTGAGATGCAGAGTGGGTAGCTCCGTAAGCAAGCCCAGTATTGCCTGTGAAACGCAGTCGGTCGCCACCGGCGAGCAGCCAATCTTCAGACTTCCCACCAGACCGCCTTGCTTGAAACGGGCAATTTCGTACTGCGAACGCTCCATATCATTGATCAGGCGTTGAGCATGTTGCAGCAACAGCTTGCCGCCTTCAGAGGGGCGTAAGCCTTTGCTATGTCGTTCAAAGAGCGTGATGCCAATCTCATCTTCGAGCTGTGATAACCATTTGGACAAGGCAGGCTGGGTGATATTCATCATTCGGGCGACGTGAGTCAAATTTCCCTGTTCCCCTAGCGCGACCAGCGTTTGCAGGTGGTGCAACTTCAGTTTCTGTGCCCAGTTAGCCATTTGCTATAACCTCCAGGTTATGCCTCTGCATGAAAAGCCATTGTACATTTCATCTCCAAACATACAAAGTCGCAACATACCTAAAACAAAACAGACATCTACTCTACCTGCACTGAGGCATTCACTATGACTCAACAACGTGATCTACAAGCACTAATAGATTCCGCCCCCGTCGGTAAGACGCAGTGGCGCGTGATTATTTGCTGTTTTTTGGTCGTCATGCTCGACGGTTTTGATACCGCGGCGATTGGTTTTATCGCACCCGATATACGCACTCACTGGCAATTGACCGCTGGGGATCTGGCGCCGCTTTTTGGCGCAGGACTGCTGGGGCTAACTGCTGGCGCGTTGCTCTGCGGCCCGCTGTCCGATCGTTTTGGCCGTAAACGGGTGATTGAGCTTTGCGTGGCGCTGTTTGGCGCGCTGAGTCTGATCTCTGCTTTTTCGCCCGATCTGCAAACGCTGGTTATTTTGCGTTTCCTTACCGGGTTAGGTCTGGGCGGCGCGATGCCTAATACCATCACCATGACGTCGGAATACCTGCCTGCCCGTCGGCGTGGCGCATTGGTCACCATGATGTTCTGCGGCTTCACTCTCGGATCGGCTATGGGCGGCATCGTCAGCGCTCAACTGGTGCCGGTTGTTGGTTGGCACGGCATTCTGGTGCTGGGAGGCGTTTTGCCGCTCATGCTGTTTGTCGCCCTGCTGTTTGCGCTACCGGAATCCCCGCGCTGGCAGGTTCGTCGCCAGCTACCGCAAAACGTAATTGCCAGAACTGTCAGCGCTATTACCCGGGAACGTTATGACGATACCCATTTTTATCTCAACGAAGGGTCAGCGATTGCCAAAGGCAGTATCCGCCAGCTGTTCGTCGGGCGACAGTTGCCCATTACCCTGATGTTATGGGTGGTGTTCTTTATGAGCCTGCTGATTATTTATCTGCTCTCCAGTTGGATGCCAACGTTGCTTAACCATCGAGGAATCGACCTGCAACATGCCTCCTGGGTGACTGCGGCCTTCCAGATTGGCGGTACGTTAGGCGCGCTGGCGCTGGGCGTACTGATGGATAAATACAATCCTTTCCGCGTGCTGGCGGTGAGCTATGCGCTGGGGGCGGTATGTATCGTCATGATTGGCCTGAGCGAAAACGGCCTGTGGCTGATGGCGTTGGCGATTTTTGGCACCGGCATCGGGATTAGCGGTTCTCAGGTGGGTCTCAATGCGTTAACCGCCACCCTTTATCCGACGCAAAGCCGGGCGACGGGCGTCAGCTGGTCTAATGCCATTGGCCGCTGCGGCGCGATTGTCGGTTCGCTTTCCGGCGGTGTGATGATGGCGATGAATTTCTCATTCGATAACCTGTTTTTCATTATTGCCGTTCCGGCGGCCATCAGCGCGGTGATGCTTACGCTGCTGACGGTTGTTGTTCGCCAGTCGGCCTCTGTCCCTGACGCCTTGCCACGCGCAGGCATCGTGAATGAATAAGGAGAATCCCTATGTCTGAACTGAATCAGGATGTTAAGAACAGCCGTCAGCAGTTTTACCAGCATATTTCCGGGCAGAATCTGACCCCGCTGTGGGAGTCGTTGCACCGTCTGGTGCCGTCAACGCCGAACGCGAATTGCGCGCCTGCGTACTGGAACTATCAGGAGATCCGTCCGCTACTGCTGGAAAGCGGCGATCTGATTGGCGCGAAAGAGGCGATTCGCCGCGTGCTGGTGCTGGAAAACCCAATGCTGCGAGGACAGTCTTCAATCACCCCGACGCTGTACGCGGGATTACAGTTGATTATGCCGGGCGAGGTTGCGCCGAGCCACCGCCATAATCAGTCTGCGCTGCGCTTTATTGTCGAAGGGAAAGGGGCATTTACCGCCGTCGATGGCGAGCGCACCCAGATGCATGAAGGCGATTTTATTCTGACGCCGCAATGGCGCTGGCACGATCACGGCAACCCAGGCAGCGAACCGGTAGTGTGGCTGGACGGTCTGGATCTGCCGCTGGTGAATCTGCTGGGCTGCGGCTTTGCGGAAGACTACCCGGAAGATCAGCAGCCGGTCACGCGCAAGGAAGGGGATTATTTACCGCGCTATGCGGCCAACATGTTGCCGCTGCGTCATCAGAAGGGTAACTCATCGCCCATTTTCAACTATCGCTACGATCGTAGCCGTGAAGCACTGCATGACCTGACCCGCATGGGCGAAGCCGACGAGTGGGATGGTTACAAGATGCGCTACGTGAACCCGGTAACCGGTGGTTATCCCATGCCGTCAATGGGGACCTTCCTGCAATTGTTGCCGAAGGGCTTTTCTTCACGGATGGCGCGTACCACTGACAGCACTATCTACCATGTGGTGGAAGGAAGCGGGCGGGTCACCATCGGCAACGAAACCTTCAACTTTTCGCCAAAAGATATCTTCGTGGTACCGACCTGGCACGGTGTGTCGTTCCAGGCCAGCGAAGATGCCGTCTTATTCAGTTTTTCGGACAGACCGGTTCAGGAAGCGCTGGGGTTGTTCCGTGAAGCACGCTATTAATTTGGGAGAGAGAAAATGACGCAATACGTATTCGAACCACAAGCGCCTGTTACCGTTCCGGTGGTTGGTAGTGATGAACAATTTCCCGTGCGCCGCGTTTACTGTGTGGGGCGCAACTATGCTGCACATGCGCGTGAAATGGGCTTTGACCCGGATCGCGAACCGCCGTTCTTCTTCTGTAAACCGGCCGACGCGGTGGTTCCGGTGGCGGCTGGTCAAACCCTTGAACTGCCGTACCCGTCGCAGACCGATAACTATCACTACGAGATAGAGCTGGTGGTGGCGATTGGTAAAAAGGGCAGCGATATACCGCTGGAAAAAGCGCACGAATATATCTGGGGCTATGCCACCGGTCTGGATATGACCCGTCGTGACAGGCAGATGGAGATGCGCCAGATGGGGCGTCCGTGGGAAATCGGCAAAGCGTTTGATCTCTCTGCGCCCATCGCGCCGCTGCATAAAGCCAGTGAAATCGCTGATGTTAACAATGCGCCTATCTGGCTGCAGGTTAACGGCGACGATCATCAGCGGAGCGATATTCGTCACCTTATCTGGTCTGTGAATGAAACCATCAGCTATCTGTCCGGATTTTTCGAACTGCAGCCGGGCGATCTGATCTACACCGGTACGCCGGAAGGCGTGGGGGCGGTAGTGAAAGGGGATGTGATCACCGGCAACGTAGACGGTTTAACCCCCATCGCCGTGAAGATTGTCTGAGGTGGATGATGAAGCTGTACAGTTTCTTTAATAGCTCCGCGTCATATCGCGTGCGTATTGCGCTGGCGCTGAAAGGGCTCGATTACCAGACGGTGGGCGTCAACATTCGTATCGGTCAGCAGAACGAGCTGGCCTACCGGCGGATGAATCCGGTGGGGCTGGTGCCGACGCTGGTGACCGACGACGGAGAATCGCTTGGACAATCGCTGGCGATAATCGACTGGCTGGATGGCCACTTTCCGCAGTCGCCGCTGCTGCCTGCTGAATTCCCGATGCGCAGTCGGGTGCTGGAAATTGTTTATGCCATCGCTTGTGATATCCACCCCGTGAATAATCTGCGGGTACTGCGCTACCTGAGCGACGAATTAAAGATCAGTGAAGAGGATAAAAAACGCTGGTATGCGCACTGGATCCAGCAAGGGTTAAGCGCAGTGGAACAGATGCTGCGCCAGAGTCATTCGGGGGCGTTCTGCGTGGGTGATGCGCCGACGCTGGCGGATTGCTGCCTGATCCCGCAATGGGCGAACGCGCTACGTATGGGCTGCGATTTGAGCGCATATCCACGCTGTAAGGCGGTCTATGATGCCTGTACCCAGCTTCCGGCGTTTATCGCCGCCGCGCCCGAGAATCAACAAGATAAAATTCCGGCCTGATAAGGAGAACGACAATGGCTAAAGTGACACGCGCAATTATCGTGGGTGGTGGGATTGGCGGCGCGGCGACCGCGTTATCGCTGGCCCGTCAGGGAATCAAAGTGATGTTGCTGGAGAAAGCGCATGAGATTGGCGAAATCGGCGCGGGCATTCAGCTCGGGCCAAACGCGTTCTCTGCTCTCGACAGCCTTGGCGTGGGAGAGGTTGCCCGCCAGCGCGCCGTTTTTACCGATCATATCACCATGATGGATGCGGTAAATGCGCAGGAAGTCGTGCGTATTGAAACCGGACAGGCGTTCCGCGATCACTTTGGCGGTCCTTATGCGGTTATCCATCGGGTGGATATTCATGCTTCTGTGTGGGAAGCGGCGCTGGTTCATCCCAACTTTGAATATCGCACTTCAACTAACGTGGTTGATATTCGCCAGACCGAGAATGACGTGACGGTATTTGACGAGCATGGCAACAGCTGGACGGCAGATATTTTGGTCGGCTGTGACGGTGTGAAGTCGGTTGTCCGTCAGTCTCTGATTGGCGATGCGCCACGCGTGACCGGGCACGTGGTCTACCGCGCTGTGATTGATTGCGATGATATGCCGGAAGATTTGCGCATTAACGCGCCGGTGCTGTGGGCCGGACCGCACTGTCACCTGGTGCACTATCCGCTGCGCGGCGGCAAACAATACAATCTGGTTGTGACCTTTCATAGTCGTCAGCAGGAAGAGTGGGGCGTGAAGGATGGCAGTAAAGAGGAGGTGCTCTCCTATTTTGCCGGTATTCATCCACGTCCGCGCCAGATGCTGGATAAACCGACATCATGGCGGCGCTGGTCCACCGCTGACCGCGAGCCGGTCGAGAAATGGGGTACCGACCGCATTACGCTGGTGGGTGATGCCGCGCACCCGGTGGCGCAATATATGGCGCAGGGAGCCTGTATGGCGTTGGAAGATGCCGTCACGCTTGGTAAGGCGTTACAGCAGTGTGACGGCGATGCGGCTGATGCCTTTGCCCTGTATGAGTCGGTGCGCATTCCGCGTACGGCGCGGATTGTCTGGTCGACGCGCGAAATGGGCCGCGTTTATCACGCCGCGAGCGTCGAGCGCCAGGTGCGTAATCTGCTGTGGAAAGGTAAATCACAGGCGGAGTTTTATCGCGGTATGGAGTGGCTGTACGGCTGGAAAGAAGATAACTGTCTGTTGCCGCGCTGAGCCTCTTTAATCTCCCGAACGGAGGCGCTACCATAGCGCCTCTTTTTTTGCGGGTGACGATATGCGTGTTTTACTGGCGCCGATGGAAGGTGTGCTCGATTCCCTGGTGCGCGAGCTGCTGACTGAAGTGAATGATTACGATCTATGCATCACGGAGTTTGTGCGCGTGGTGGATCAGCTCCTGCCGGCAAAAGTATTTCACCGGCTCTGCCCGGAACTGCATAACAACAGCCGCACGCCATCCGGCACGCGGGTGCGCATACAGCTATTGGGCCAGTATCCGCAGTGGCTGGCGGAGAACGCCGCGCGCGCAGTCGAACTGGGATCGTACGGTGTCGATCTGAACTGCGGTTGCCCGTCGAAGCTGGTCAACGGCAGCGGCGGTGGCGCGACGTTATTGAAAGATCCTGAGCTTATCTACCGCGGCGCAAAAGCCATGCGCGAGGCTGTGCCGGACCATCTCCCGGTGACGGTGAAAGTACGTCTGGGCTGGGACAACAGCGACCGACAGTTTGAAATTGCCGATGCCGTCCAGCAGGCTGGCGCCAGCGAATTGGTGGTGCATGGCCGTACCAAAGAGCAGGGCTATAAGGCCGAGCATATTAACTGGCAGGCGATTGGCGAAATTCGCCAGCGACTTACCATTCCGGTTATCGCAAATGGTGAAATCTGGGACTGGCAGAGCGCCAAGGATTGTATGGCCATCAGCGGATGCGATGCGGTGATGATCGGTCGTGGTGCGTTAAATATCCCGAATCTGAGTCGTGTGGTGAAGTACAACGAGCCGCGTATGCCCTGGCCTGACGTCGTGATGCTGCTGCAAAAATATACCCGTCTCGAAAAGCAGGGTGACACGGGGTTGTATCATGTGGCGCGTATTAAGCAGTGGTTAGGGTATTTGCGTAAAGAATATTCAGAAGCCACGGCGTTGTTTCAGGGGATTCGCGCGTTAAACAATTCACCGGATATCGCGCGGGCAATTCAGGCCATCAAGATTACCGCCTGACATCAGTTCTGGTAGGCCGGATAAGGCGTTTACGCCGCCATCCGGCATCAGAGAGAACAATCGCCTGACATTTCTGCTATCAGGCCTGGGCTAAAAGACAACATCAAAAAATCATCTTAAACACGCCGGTTACCACCAACAGTCCAATCAGAAAAATAATTAGAATAATCCACAGCAGAATTTTCATTAACTTTCCTTTTTTTGGTAAATTCAGATTGAGTATAGGAAAGTATCAACTATTCTGCCTGGTGGCGCTGTTATGCGGGTTTACGTGCGCTTAGCAGAAACACCATTGGCCGCTCTTTTTCTTCATCCAGCGCCGGGTTTTCAGCAATCTGCTGAGCAGAGGGTCCCCATTCATCAACACACACAATGTCGAATCCGGCGGCAATGAGCGCGTTAATCCAGGTCGCCAGCTTGCGGTGCTGTTTTTTAACGCCTTCAGCAAACCAGTTACTGATACGCTCGCCTTCTTGTTGGTAATGATTAACCGGCCAGGACAGCTGCCCGGTTTTGTCTTTTATCCAGCCCTGGTTAAGCGGTGCGGTATAAATGGGGTGCTCGGCAGAGAATACCAACATGCCTCCCGGTGTTAATGCCTGGTAAATCGTTACGAATAATCGTTCAATATCGTGTAAATAGTGCAGGGCAAGGGAGCTATACGCCAGGTCGAAAGACGCCGGCTGGAGCGTAAGCGTTTCGAGATCTTCACGGCGATAGACGATGCCATTGCCGTGAGTCATATTATGCGCCTGGGTTAACATCTTTTGTGAGATATCCAGCCCCACGACGCTGGCGGCATGATTATCGCGCGCGTAGCGGCAAAACCAGCCATATCCACAGCCCAAATCGAGAATGTTTTTACCCTGCAGAGCGGGGAGCATAGCCTGTATTGCTGGCCATTCCGGTGCGCCATCAAGCCCTTTTACTGAACGATCCAGCGTGGCATATCCGGCAAAGAATTCCGGGTCGTCATAAATATTCTGTGACATAAGGTTTCCATCTATAAATTATTAAAATTATTTAATCTGTATTATTTGTGTCGTGTATATTTTTCTGATTATATATTTTTATTGCCAAAGATGTATTGCCACGCGTAACTAAAAAAGTAACAGCGACAAGTCGTACTCTCTGCGCATCTTTTCTTACCTGTATATCTCCATGAATCGTAATTCTGTTTTTGCCGCGACGGCATTGTTGCCCCTTTTTATTCTCATGGCTGGCTGTGCGCCTATGCATGATGACCGTCAGTCTCTGTCGCAGCAGACCCCTGCTGCGAATGTCGATTCCGCCTTACCTGCGGCGTTAAAAAATGGCTGGCCGGACAGCCAATGGTGGAAGGCATACCACGATCCTCAGCTTAATGCGCTGATTGACAGCACGTTGCGAAACTCTCCTGATATGCAGGTGGCGGAACAGCGCATTCAACTGGCGGAGGCGCAGGCGAAGGCCGTTGAGGCGCAGGATGGTCCGGAGATCGATTTCTCTGCGGACGTTGAGCGTCAGAGAATGTCAGCTGAAGGGCTGATGGGACCGTTTGCCATTACCGATCCTGCCGCCGGAACGACAGGCCCGTGGTACACCAACGGGACCTTTGGTTTAACCGCCGGCTGGAATCTGGATCTGTGGGGGAAAAATCGGGCCGAAGTGACGGCGCGTATTGGGGCCGTTAAAGCGCGTGAAGCTGAGCGTGAACAAACCCGCCAGCTGCTGGCGAGCGGTGTTTCGCGTCTGTACTGGGAATGGCAGACGCAGGCGGCACTGAAAAGCGTGCTGACGCAGATTAAAAATGAGCAACAGAACGTGATAACCGTCGATCGTCAGCTGTATCAAAACGGCATTACCTCATCAGTGGAAGGTGTTGAGACCGATATCGATTCCAGTAAAACGGATCAGCAGCTGAACGATGTTAACGGCAAAATGAAAGTGATTGAGGCGCGGCTGAGCGCCCTGACTAATTCACAGTCTACCGTTCTGAAACTGCATACCAGTAAGTTACCTACCGTAGAAAGCCAGCTCCCGTCTCAGTTAGGCTATTCGCTGCTGGCCCGTCGACCGGATTTACAGGCCGCTCACTGGTACATTGAGTCGTCGCTGAGCAGCATTGATGCGGCCAAAGCCGCGTTTTATCCGGACGTGAATTTGATGGCGTTTTTACAACAAGATGCGTTACATCTGAGCGATCTGTTCCGCCATTCCGCGCAGCAGATGGGGGTCACAGCCGGACTCACGCTGCCTATTTTCGACAGCGGCAGATTGAATGCCAATCTTGATATCACCAAAGCGCAAAGCAACCTGACGGTGGCGAATTACAACAAAGCCGTGGTAGATGCGGTAAATGACGTGGCGCGTGCCGCATCGCAGGTGGAAACACTGGCGCAGAAGAATCAGCATCAGCAGCAGATCGAACATGATGCACAGCGCGTGGTGGGACTTGCGCAGGCGCGATTTAACGCCGGTATTATCGCGGGTTCCCGGGTCAGCGAAGCAAAGATCCCGGCGTTACGTGAGCAGTGTAACGGTCTGGTATTGCAAGGCCAGTGGCTGGATGCTTCCATTCAGTTGACCAGCGCGCTGGGCGGCGGTTACCACGCGTCGTAACACACCTGCCCGGTAGATGCCGCTCTACCGGGCCGTCTTCTTGCTGCTGCGTTTTTTCAACCACCAGCGCGCGCCTACCACCAGTACAATCACCAGAACCAGCCATATCCAGTGCTTAATGTGCTGGTCGAGATTGTGCAGCCACGGCGCGATGACTTCTCCCCCCACATAACCCAGAGTGGTAAATATCAGCGCCCACACCAGCGCCCCGAGAATATTGAGCGGTAAAAAGATCTTCGGTGGCAGGTGACTGGCGCCAATCAGCAAAGGGCCAATAACGCGAAAACCGTACATAAAACGCGTGCCGACCACGAACAGATAAGGACGCCGTTGGATCATCTTCTGCGCGTAATCAATTTTTGCCTGATGACGCGAAAAACGCCGCAGAATTTTGCCGCCAAAACGACGTCCGAGTAAATAGAGCAACTGATCGCCAATCATCCCGCCCAGCGCGACGGAGAGCACCACCAGCGGAAATTTAAGTACTCCCTGATGGGCCGCGACGCCGCCTAACAGGGTAATGGTTTCCCCTTCAGCCAGACTGCCAATCACTAATGCGGCATAGCCGTATTGCGCAACATAATGATTTATATCCATACGATTGTATGACCTCCACCGCTTATAGCATACACCCTATGAATACTTGATGCCGGAAAAGCCGCGCCGTAGCGATCCGGTATTTTCTCTGTGTACATAAAATAATCAAAAGCTGAATTATACTTGAAGTGTTGAGGTCCGGAGCTGACAAGAAGGGGGCGGTATGAACCATGTCTGGGGGCTGTTTTCCCATCCCGATCGTGAAATGCACGTGATCAACAGCGAAAACGAAAGCGTTTCGCATCACTATACCCATCATGTACTGCTGATGGCGGCAATCCCGGTTGTTTGCGCGTTTATCGGTACCACACAAATCGGCTGGAATTTTGGTGACGGCAACATACTGCAGTTATCCCTGTTGACCGGACTGGCGCTGGCCATTCTGTTTTACGGCGTGATGCTGGCGGGCGTGGCTGTCATGGGCCGGGTTATCTGGTGGATGGCGCGTAATTACCCGCAGCGTCCATCGTTGGCGCACTGTATGGTCTTTGCCGGATATGTCGCGACTCCGCTGTTTTTAAGCGGTCTGGTCGCACTTTATCCGCTGGTCTGGCTGTGTGCGTTGGTGGGAACTATCGCGCTGTTTTACACCGGTTATTTACTCTATCTCGGTATTCCAACGTTCCTGAATATCACTCGTGAGGAAGGGTTAAGTTTTTCCAGTTCCACGCTGGCTATTGGTGTGCTGGTACTGGAGGTTCTGCTGGCGATTACGGTAATCCTGTGGGGTTACGGCTATCGCTTATTCTGACCTGTAAAACGCCTCTGCGCTGCGTTGTTGACGTAAAAGTCAGCAACGCAGCATTTCGAGACGATTATCCTGTAGCGGCAAACCTGCCGGATCGCTATGATGCCTGAGCTAGCCTGAGAAAATACTTAATCTCGGGCGGTGTGCGTTGTGACGTGCGTGAACCCTTATCAGAAATCTCATCATGCTGAAATTCCGAGTTTCATTATTAAGCCTTGCCCTGGTGCTGGCCGTTCCTTTTGCACCCCAAGCCGTGGCGAAAACGGCACCTACCGTAGCGGCTTCTCAACCTGAGATAGCGTCCGGTAGCGCGATGATTGTTGATCTGAATACCAACAAGGTTATCTATTCGAACCACCCGGATCTGGTGCGTCCGATTGCGTCGATTACCAAATTAATGACGGCGATGGTGGTGCTTGATGCGCGACTGCCGCTGGATGAAAAGCTGAAAGTTGATATCAGTCAGACGCCTGAGATGAAAGGAATTTACTCTCGCGTACGGCTGAACAGTGTAATCAGCCGTAAAGACATGCTGTTACTGGCGCTGATGTCATCTGAAAACCGCGCGGCAGCCAGTCTGGCGCATCATTACCCTGGCGGCTATAACGCGTTTATCAAGGCGATGAATGCGAAAGCGAAAGCGCTGGGCATGACCCATACCCGTTTTGTGGAGCCGACCGGGTTATCGATTCATAACGTCTCAACCGCGCGTGATTTAACGAAGTTACTGATTGCCAGCAAACAGTATCCGCTGATTGGTCAGCTAAGTACTACGCGTGAAGATATGGCGACGTTTGCCAACCCGGCATATACATTGCCGTTCCGTAATACCAACCATCTGGTATATCGCGATAACTGGAATATTCAGTTAACTAAAACCGGGTTTACCAATGCGGCGGGCCACTGTCTGGTGATGCGCACGGTGATTAATAACAAACCGGTGGCGCTGGTGGTGATGGATGCTTTTGGGAAATATACCCACTTTGCCGATGCCAGCCGTTTACGCACCTGGATTGAAACCGGCAAGGTGATGCCGGTTCCGGCGGCGGCGCTGAGCTACAAAAAACAAAAAGCGGCGCAGATGGCGGCGGCAGGTTCAGCTACGGGTGAGCAAACCGCGCAGAACGATTAAACCGTAGGCCGGGCAAGCGAAGCGCCCCCGGCAACGTGCCCGATGGCGCTTATGCTTATCGGGCCTATGATTCTTTCCAGAACTTCTGCTTACTCGTTTTCCCAATACCCGGGTTCATACTGTTGGTTGGGTCATTCTCGCGGTAAAAGCGGGTTAATGTTTCCGGCGCCTGGTACAAATGCCCGACGTTATGCTCCGCCGGATACTGTGCCCCACGCTCGCGAAGTAACTCCAGCATCTGCTCTTTCAGCGCATGGGCATCCACGCCTTTTTTGACGATGTAATCCTGATGGAATACATAGCACATAAAATGCCCGTAATAGAGCTTGTGCACCAGTTGGCTGTCGATTTCTGGCGGCAGATGTTCATACCATTCGGTGTCGTTACGACGCAGCGCGATATCCAGCGCCAGAATATCTTCCACTTCATCCGCATGAACGGCCTGATAACGAATAGCTGCGCCAGCCGCCGCAAAGCGGTGCAGGAATGCCTTGCTGCCTTCTTCCGGCGTACAGGCAAAGAAGTCGCCCTCGGCCGTTTTGAAAAACTCATTTAGCCAGTTTTGCGCTTCAGCCACGCCGCCACCGGCCATTTTTAACAGCAGGTGATGCTCGTATTTGTCGCGCCAGCTTTTCATACGCGCCGGTAAGTGGCTGGGGAATAAATGGCCAAACTTCTGCATCGCCCGGTCGGTAAAGTGCGGACGGAAAAATTTCACTTTTTCCAGCATCGCATCGGTGCGGCCTTTCAGGGTGAAGAAAAACGGCATTTTGTCGGTGCCGAGCTTGTCAATCATCAGGAACGTATCTTTGCCGTACTGCTCAGCGATGTCGTAAATATCGCGATGCATATATTCACCGGCAACCGGCAGATGTTCAAACTTCGCCAGAATATGACGGCGGATCTCCGTCAGCACCTCTGGCTGGTTGGTGCCGATATAAAAGACCTGCTGATTTTTTTCGGCTTCGAAAGTGTCCAGACGCACGGCGAAAACCGCGAGCTTTCCGGCACAACCGGAAGATTCAAACAAGCGGTCCGGGTCGGCGTTATAGCGTGCGGGCGTATCCGCCTCAATATCTCTGACGCGGGTCACGTAGTCGTGATCGTGCGCATGACGTCCGTCGTGGCGAACATCGTCATCTTTGATGCGCTCGTCATCGAGTTTACTGAGGATCTGCTCTGGGGTTTGGCCAAGATCGATGCCCAGATGGTTAACCAGCTGTAATTTGCCCTGTTCATCAATACGCGCAAACAGCGACATCTCCGTGTATGCCGGGCCTCGTTGCACCAGCGAGCCGCCGGAGTTGTTACAAATGCCGCCAATCACGGAAGCGCCGATGCAGGAAGAACCGATCACTGAATGCGGTTCACGACCAAAAGGTTTGAGCGCTTTTTCCAGCGAATAGAGCGTTGTTCCAGGCCAGGCCAGCACCTGTTCGCCTTTGCCGATGACGTGCAGCTTATCAAGACGCAGAGTGCTGATAATCACAATCTCACGGTCATAATCATTGCCGCTTGGCGTAGAGCCTTCGGTCAGGCCGGTATTGGCGGCCTGCATCAGAATGATTTTGTCTGCGGCGACACAGGCGTTCAGGACGCGCCACAGTTCTAAAAGCGAGCCCGGAAAAACGACGGCGAGCGCATCGCCCTGGCCGGAGCGGAATCCCTTGCGATAGCGGGCGGTTTTAGCGGGTTCAGTGAGCAGGTGCGAATGACCCACCAGGCGGGTCAGTTCATTCAGGAAAGCTTTATTATCTGTTGTAATGGAAGACATTCTCCACTCCTTGTGGTGGGACTCAATATCAGGAACAAGCATAGCGCTTTGTATGACAATACGCTTTCTCATTCATATTGTCTCTGGCTTGTCTTTCATTGATTCACGCTGGTTTTGAAAATTAGGAGAATAACCTTAGCTTTCTTTAGCGCTCCCGTTTAGTCTTACGGCAAATTGCGGTTTTTGTTATATTTTCGCTGATGCGTCAGGAAAAAATAAAGAGAGAATCAACATGAAATGGCTATGTTCTGTAGGTGTTGCGGTGAGTCTGGCGGTGCAACCCGCGCTGGCGGACACTCTGTTTGGTAACCATCCGCTGACGCCAGAAGCGCGGGATGCGTTTGTTACCGATTTACTCAAACAGATGACCGTGGATGAGAAAATTGGTCAATTACGCTTAATCAGCGTCGGGCCTGATAATCCGAAGGAAGCCATCCGCGAGATGATCAAAGACGGGCAGGTTGGGGCTATTTTTAACACCGTCACACGCCAGGATATCCGCAAAATGCAGGATCAGGTGATGGAACTCAGCCGCCTGAAAATTCCTCTCTTTTTTGCCTACGACGTATTGCACGGTCAGCGTACCGTGTTCCCGATAAGCCTCGGTCTGGCGTCCTCCTTTAATCTCGATGCGGTCAGAACCGTCGGTCGCGTTTCAGCGTATGAAGCCGCTGACGATGGCCTGAACATGACTTGGGCGCCGATGGTTGATGTCTCCCGCGATCCGCGCTGGGGCCGGGCATCGGAAGGGTTTGGCGAAGACACGTATTTGACCGCCACAATGGGTAAAACCATGGTGGAAGCGATGCAGGGGAAAAGCCCGGCCGATCGCTATTCGGTGATGACCAGCGTCAAGCACTTCGCCGCTTATGGTGCGGTAGAGGGCGGGAAAGAGTACAACACCGTCGATATGAGCCCGCAGCGTCTGTTTAACGACTACATGCCGCCGTACAAAGCCGGGCTGGATGCCGGTAGCGGCGCGGTGATGGTAGGACTTAATTCACTCAACGGTACGCCGGCGACGTCGGATGCATGGCTGCTGAAAGACGTGCTGCGCGATGAGTGGGGCTTTAAAGGCATCACCGTTTCCGATCACGGCGCGATTAAGGAACTGATTAAGCACGGCACCGCCTCCGATCCTGAGGATGCGGTACGCGTGGCTATCAAGTCCGGTATCAACATGAGTATGAGCGATGAGTATTACAGCAAATACCTGCCGGGGCTGATTAAATCAGGCAAAGTGACGATGGCGGAGCTTGACGACGCTGCGCGTCACGTGCTGAACGTGAAATATGATATGGGGCTGTTTAACGATCCGTACAGCCATCTGGGCGCCAAAGAGTCTGACCCGGTGGATACCAACGCCGAAAGCCGCCTGCACCGTAAAGAAGCGCGTGAAGTGGCGCGTGAAAGCCTGGTGCTGCTGAAAAACCGCCTCGACACGCTGCCGCTGAAAAAATCCGCCACCGTGGCGGTTGTCGGGCCACTGGCCGACAGCAAGCGTGATGTGATGGGCAGTTGGTCCGCAGCGGGTGTTGCCGATCAGTCGGTAACGGTGCTGACGGGGATTAAAAATGCCATTGGCGAGCAGGGTAAAGTGGTATACGCCAAAGGGGCGAATATCACCAACGATAAAGGCATTGTCGACTTCCTGAACCTGTATGAAGAGGCGGTGAAAGTTGATCCGCGTTCGCCGCAGGCGATGATTGATGAAGCCGTTGACGCGGCGAAACAGTCTGATGTGGTGGTTGCGGTGGTCGGTGAGGCACAGGGAATGGCGCATGAAGCCTCCAGCCGTACGGACATTACTATTCCGCAGAGCCAACGTGACCTGATTGCCGCGCTGAAAGCAACGGGCAAACCGCTGGTGCTGGTGCTGATGAACGGACGTCCGCTGGCGCTGGTCAAGGAAGATCAACAGGCTGATGCGATCCTCGAAACCTGGTTTGCCGGGACGGAAGGCGGTAACGCCATCGCCGATGTGTTGTTTGGCGATTACAACCCATCAGGCAAGCTGCCGATGTCTTTCCCACGCTCTGTCGGACAGATTCCGGTCTATTACAGCCATCTCAATACCGGTCGTCCGTATAACGCCGATAAGCCGAATAAGTACACCTCGCGTTATTTTGACGAGGCAAACGGTCCGTTGTATCCCTTTGGCTATGGCCTGAGCTACACCACCTTTACCGTTTCGGATGTGAAACTCTCTGCACCGACGATGAAACGTGACGGGACTGTGACGGCCAGCGTCCAGGTGACCAACACCGGTAAGCGCGAAGGTGCCACGGTGATTCAGATGTATTTGCAGGATGTGACCGCTTCAATGAGCCGTCCGGTAAAACAGCTGAAAGGCTTTGAGAAAGTGAATCTTAAACCGGGTGAAACGCAGACTGTCAGCTTCCCGATTGATATCGACGCGCTGAAATTCTGGAACCAGCGTATGAAATACGATGCTGAACCGGGTAAATTTAACGTCTTTATCGGCGTGGATTCCGCCAGAGTGAAGCAGGGTGAATTTGAACTGCTGTAGTTGATGAAGAAAGCCACGCATCATGCCTGATGGCGCAATGCTTATCTGGTCTATGAAATAACGCTATCCGGCAAATTCACTTTGGGTTTGCCGGATTTTTTTATCGCCTTACTGCTAATTACTCTCAGTGTTACTACCCAATTGCCAGGTTAAGGCCTGATTTTTCGACTATGCTTTTTCCTCAAGTCTCTGAAAAGGGCCGCAAAAGGATGAGGAGCACAGCATGATAATCTCAAAGTTTGGGGTAGGGTCGTTGGCATTGTTAGCCGCGATAAGTATGCCCTTGCAGGCCGCGTCACCCGTTACGGTTGGGTCAAAAATTGATACCGAAGGGGCGCTGCTCGGTAACATTATTTTGCAAGTGCTCGAAAGCCATGGTGTGAAAACCGTCAATAAAGTGCAACTGGGGACTACGCCTGTGGTGCGTGGCGCGATTACATCCGGCGAGCTGGATATCTACCCGGAATATACCGGCAATGGCGCCTTCTTCTTTAAAGATGAGAATGATCCGGCGTGGAAAAATGCGCAGGCTGGTTTCGACAAAGTGAAAAAGCTGGACGCAGAGAAAAATAAACTGGTCTGGCTAACGCCTGCGCCCGCCAACAATACCTGGACCATTGCGGTCCGCCAGGATGTCGCCGAAAAGAATAAACTGGTTTCGCTTGCAGATTTAGGGCGCTACCTGAAAGAGGGGGGCACCTTCAAACTGGCCGCCTCTGCGGAGTTTATCGAACGTGCGGACGCGCTGCCCGCGTTTGAAAAAGCCTATGATTTTAAACTGAATCAGAATCAGCTTTTATCACTGGCCGGGGGGGATACCGCCGTGACGATTAAAGCCGCAGCGCAGCAAACCTCCGGCGTCAATGCCGCGATGGCCTACGGTACCGATGGTCCGGTCGCCGCGTTGGGGCTGCAAACGTTAAGCGATCCGCAAGGCGTTCAGCCGATTTATGCGCCTGCGCCAGTGGTACGTGAGTCGGTACTCAAGGACTATCCGCAAATGGAAGAATGGCTGCAGCCTGTTTTTGCCAGTCTGGATGAAAAAACGCTCCAGCAGCTTAACGCCAGCATTGCCGTAGAGGGGCTGGATGCAAAAAAAGTTGCAGCAGATTATCTGAAGCAAAAAGGATGGGTTAAGTAACGGAATTTACGGCGGGTGGGTGTTTTGTCCAATATCTCGGTTAATCGGGTGTTGCTGCTGCTGGTTCTTCTTACCTTCGCAGCAGCTGCGCTTCCTTTCATTAGCTATGCTCCCAATCGCCTGGTTTCCGGCGAAGGTCGTCAACTCTGGGATATCAGGCCCGACATGGCGTGGGGACTGGCGGTGGCCTGTCTGCTACTGTTTCTTCTGTGCTTTGTGTCGGGCAAATCCGGCAATATATTGACGCTTGTTATCAGCCAGCTGTTGGTGATTGCGGCGCTGGTAACCGCAGGTACAACGGCAACGTATCTGGCGCAGACGGGCAGTACGTTGGCCAGAACCAGTCTTGGCTCCGGGTTCTGGCTGGGGCTCGGATTCATGTTGCTGGCTGCCAGTGACGCCATTCGGCGCATCACCTGTCAGATGTTGTGGCGATGGGTGCTGCATGCGCAACTTTTTGTTATGCCGATAGTGTTATTACTGTCCGGTACGTTTAACGATCTTTCCCTGCTTAAAGAGTATGCCAACCGCCAGGATGTCTTTAACGACGCACTGGCGCAGCATCTGACTATTCTGTTTGGCACCGTGATGCCCGCGCTATTCCTTGGCGTGCCGCTGGGAGTTTGGTGCTCTTTTTCTGACTCGCGTCAGGGACCCGTTTTCGCCGTACTGAACATTATCCAGACCATTCCCTCGGTGGCCTTGTTTGGCCTGTTGATTGCGCCGCTCGCTGGGCTGGTTAAGCATTTTCCCTGGTTAAGCTCACTCGGCGTTGCGGGAACCGGCCTGACACCCGCGCTTATTGCGTTGGTACTGTACGCGCTTTTACCGTTGGTACGTGGCGTGGTGGCTGGACTGAATCAGGTTCCACAGGATGTACTGGAAAGCGCCCGGGCGATGGGGATGAGCGCGCGTCAACGGTTTATCTCGGTGCAGTTGCCGCTGGCGCTGCCGGTCTTCTTGCGCAGTTTGCGGGTGGTGATGATCCAGACAGTAGGGATGGCGGTGATTGCCGCGCTGATCGGTGCTGGGGGCTTTGGCGCGCTGGTCTTTCAGGGATTGCTCAGTAGCGCCGTTGATTTAGTGCTGCTGGGTGTGATCCCGGTAGTTGTGCTGGCAGTGCTGATTGATGCGCTGTTTGATTTAGGGCTAGCGCTGCTGAAGGGAACGAATAATGATTGAATTTAGTCATGTCAGTAAAACCTACGGTCAGCAAAAAGCCGTCGACGACCTTAATCTGCATTTGGCGGAGGGGAGCTTTTCGGTGCTAATTGGCACGTCGGGTTCCGGGAAATCCACCACACTGAAGATGATCAATCGACTGGTCGAGCATGACAGCGGGCAGATTCTTTTTGCGGGCGAGGAGATTCGCAGTCTGCCGGTACTGGAATTAAGGCGGCGTATGGGGTACGCGATCCAGTCTATCGGCTTGTTCCCGCACTGGACCGTCGCGCAGAACATCGCCACCGTGCCGCAATTACAAAAGTGGTCGCGCTCGCGTATTGATGATCGCACAGATGAACTTATGGCGCTGTTGGGGCTGGAGGCGAGTTTGCGTCACCGTTATCCGCATCAGCTTTCCGGTGGGCAACAGCAGCGGGTCGGGGTTGCACGCGCGCTGGCGGCAGATCCGCAGGTGCTATTGATGGATGAGCCTTTTGGCGCGCTGGATCCCGTCACCCGCGGTGCGCTGCAGCAGGAGATGACCCGTATTC
This sequence comes from Citrobacter sp. C5_2, assembly GCF_014596845.2. NCBI lineage: Bacteria > Pseudomonadati > Pseudomonadota > Gammaproteobacteria > Enterobacterales > Enterobacteriaceae > Citrobacter > Citrobacter sp. C5_2. The sequence continues at coordinate 1,841,566 of NZ_CP115032.1, forward strand.
ATCGTCTGCTGGGGCGAACCATTGTATTGGTGACGCATGATATCGACGAGGCGCTGAGGCTGGCGGAACATCTGGTCCTGATGGACGCGGGTAAGGTCGTGCAGCAAGGGACGCCGTTGTCGATGCTGACGGCGCCAGCGAACGATTTCGTACAAACGTTCTTTGGCCGCAGCGAACTGGGCGTACGGTTACTGTCGCTGCGTACAGTAGGTGATTTTATCCGTCGCGGCGAACATTCAGCCGGTGAGCCGCTGGTGGCTGAAATGACGCTGCGTGATGCACTGTCGATGTTTGTGGCGCGGGGGTGCGATGTACTGCCGGTTGTGACGCCGCAGGGCGTGTCCTGCGGTACGCTTCACTTTCGCGATCTGCTTTCGGAGATGCCGCCCCGTGAAACGTCTTACTGATCCATTGCTGTGGCTGGTTGTCCTGTTCCTGATCCTGTTGGTCGGGTTGCCGCACAGTCAGACCCTGTTTAGTTCGTTGTTTCCAGAGTTGCCGCGTCCCGTGTATCAGCAGGAAAGTTTTACGGCTCTGGCGCTGAGTCATTTTGCGCTGGTGGGAATATCGAGTCTTATCGCCGTACTTATCGGCACCGGCGCCGGGATTGCGGTAACCCGGCCCTGGGGGGCAGAGTTCAGGCCGATGGTGGAAACTATCGCCGCCGTGGGGCAGACTTTTCCCCCGGTCGCGGTGCTGGCGATTGCCGTGCCGGTGATGGGATTTGGTCTTGAGCCGGCGGTTATCGCGCTGATCCTGTATGGCGTGTTACCGATCCTACAGGCAACCCTGGCGGGGCTGGGAGGCATCTCTGCCAGCGTGATGGATATCGCCAGCGGGATGGGGATGAGTCGCTGGCAGCGTCTGCGTAAAGTGGAGTTGCCGCTGGCGGCGCCGGTTATTCTGGCGGGGATCCGCACGTCGGTGATCATTAATATCGGCACCGCAACGATAGCCTCAACCGTCGGGGCGAATACGCTGGGCACGCCGATAATTATCGGACTTAGCGGATTCAATACCGCCTATGTGATTCAGGGGGCGTTGCTGGTCGCGTTGGCGGCAGTAATTGTCGATCGCGGATTTGAGCGATTAGCGAGCTACCTTACCCGGCACGTAAAATGAAGGTGTAGCCTGCCAGCATGACGCCGCCGATACCGCCGATAGCCATCAGCAGGAAGAGGGTTATTACACCGATTTTAGCTGCGCTCATTGTGCACTCCTTATGTGAATCTAAGGATTGTACACGGTTGTTAATAGAATATTAAATACCGAGTGGATAAATATCGTGACCCAACGCGCGCCATTCACTCAGCTGCTGTTGCTGAGCGGGTGTCTGGTTCTCGCCGCACCAGACAAGTAAGGTTCGACCTTCGAACATTTCCGGTCGTAGTTGGTTCAGTGAGTGGGCCAGAACGTCAACGCGCCATCCCTGCTGACTGGCAACCCAACCCTCCAGCCACAAGCGGGTGGTATCGTGAATGTTCCAGCCGACAACCAGCGCATCTTTACCCTGTTTCTTACGCGCTGAGGCCAGACAAATCGCGATATAGTTGATGAGGACGCCGTCGAGGATCCCGAGTAACGCCTGGAGGATCGGCTGCTGACACTGCAGACGGCGGCGTAACGGTGTGAACAAATGGGTATTGAGCGTTTGCGCGGGATAATCCTGGCCGCGCTCTTTGATCCACATTCTCAGACTATGCAAATTATTGTTTTGCAAATAGCTTAGTAGCGTCTCTTGCTGTTCACGCCAGCCGTTATGCACATCAATGTTCTCATTGCTGAGCAACATTTTCACCTTACTGACCTGAACGCCGTTGTTTATCCAGCGTTTTATCTCTCGGATCCGGTCAATATCCGCGTCGTTAAACAGGCGATGACCCCCGTCTGTCCTCTGCGGTTTGAGTAATCCGTAACGCCTCTGCCACGCGCGTAAAGTGACAGGGTTGATATCACAAAGCAAAGCCACTTCACCGATTGTGTAAAGCGCCATCGTCGTCTCACTCTTGCTCGCGAGGTCCCAGTTTTACTTTAGACGCTCTTTTACGAACCAGGTAGTTTTGTCTGTTTTTTGATCAATCAAGGGGTGGGTTTGTCGTCCTACTCGCGCTTTCGAGTGATCGTTCTCACAAATTCCTGTTTTTTTGCAACACTTCAAAGAAAGTTACGCGTAGCCCATGTATGTTACGCGCTTTTAAGTGATGTGTGGTTGGCGCGTATGTACGAGTTTAATCTGGTGTTGCTGCTGCTTCAGCAGATGTGCGTGTTTCTCGTTATCGCGTGGCTAATGAGTAAAACGCGTTTGTTTATCCCGCTGATGCAGGTCACTATCCGTCTCCCGCACAAACTGCTTTGCTATGTCACCTTTTCCATTTTTTGCATTTTGGGTACCTATTTCGGGCTGCACATTGATGACTCTATTGCTAACACGCGTGCTATCGGCGCGGTGATGGGCGGGCTGCTTGGCGGTCCCGTAGTCGGTGGTTTAGTCGGTCTGACCGGTGGCTTACACCGTTATTCAATGGGCGGTATGACGGCGCTAAGCTGCATGATTTCGACCATTGTGGAAGGTTTACTCGGCGGGCTGGTGCACAGCGTGCTCACTCGTCGCGGCCGTACCGATAAAGTCTTCAGCCCGTTGACGGCGGGCGCGATTACCTTTGTGGCCGAACTGGTGCAGATGCTGATTATCTTATTAATTGCTCGTCCATTTGATGATGCGTTTCGGTTGGTCAGCAATATTGCCGCCCCGATGATGGTCACCAATACCGTGGGCGCAGCCCTGTTTATGCGTATATTGCTCGATAAACGGGCGATGTTTGAAAAATACACCTCCGCTTTTTCCGCTACTGCGCTCAAAGTTGCCGCCTCTACGGAAGGTATTTTGCGTCAGGGGTTCAACGAGGTTAACAGCATGAAGGTGGCTCAGGTGCTGTACGAAGAGCTGGATATCGGCGCGGTGGCGATTACCGATCGTGAGAAACTGCTGGCATTTACCGGCATTGGTGACGATCACCACCTGCCTGGTAAACCGATTTCGTCGTCGTACACTCTACGGGCAATAGAAACCGGAGAGGTGGTGTATGCCGACGGGAATGAAGTCCCTTACCGTTGTTCTTTGCATCCGCAATGCAAATTAGGCTCGACGCTGGTGATTCCGCTGCGGGGTGAAAACCAGCGGGTGATGGGGACTATCAAACTGTATGAGGCTAAAAACCGCCTCTTTAGCTCGATCAACCGCACGTTGGGGGAGGGGATCGCTCAGCTACTTTCGGCGCAAATACTGGCCGGACAGTACGAGCGGCAAAAAGCAATGCTTACGCAGTCAGAAATAAAACTCCTGCATGCCCAGGTGAATCCTCATTTTCTGTTCAATGCGCTCAATACCATCAAAGCCGTGATCCGCCGCGATAGCGAGCAGGCCAGTCAACTGGTGCAGTACCTGTCGACCTTCTTTCGCAAAAACTTAAAACGCCCGTCGGAGATTGTCACACTGGCCGATGAAATTGAACACGTGAACGCCTATTTGCAAATTGAAAAGGCACGATTCCAGTCACGGCTACAGGTGACTTTAACGGTGCCTGATGAACTTTCGCATCAGCAATTACCGGCTTTTACCCTGCAGCCCATCGTGGAGAATGCCATTAAGCACGGTACCTCTCAGCTACTGGATACCGGAGAGGTGTCGATTACCGCCCGTCGCGAAGGGCAGTATCTGATGCTGGATATTGAAGATAATGCCGGGCTGTATCAGCCAACGTCTGAGGCCAGCGGGTTGGGTATGAATCTGGTCGATAAGCGACTGCGCGAGCGGTTTGGCGATGATTTTGGCATCAGCGTAGCGTGTGAACCTGACCGCTTTACCCGAATTACTTTACGACTTCCTCTGGAGGAACAGGCATGATCAAAGTGCTGATTGTCGATGACGAACCGTTAGCGCGGGAGAATCTGCGGATCCTGTTGCAGGAGCAAAGCGACATCGAGATTATCGGGGAGTGTTCGAATGCGGTGGAAGCCATCGGCGCGGTACATAAACTGCACCCGGATGTCCTGTTTCTTGATATTCAGATGCCGCGTATCAGCGGCCTGGAAATGGTCGGGATGCTTGATCCCGAACATCGTCCGTACATTGTTTTCCTGACCGCGTTTGATGAGTATGCGGTCAAAGCCTTTGAAGAACACGCGTTTGATTATCTGCTCAAGCCGATTGAAGAAGCGCGGTTGGAAAAAACGCTGAGCCGTTTACGTCAGGAACGCACGAAGCAGGATGTATCGCTACTGCCCGAGCATCAGCAGCCGCTGAAGTTTATTCCGTGCAGCGGTCATAGCCGTATTTATTTGCTGCAAATGGATGATGTGGCGTTTATCAGCAGCCGTATGAGCGGCGTGTATGTCACCAGTAGCGATGGCAAAGAGGGGTTCACAGAGTTAACGCTCAGAACGCTGGAAAGCCGTACGCCACTCCTGCGCTGCCACCGGCAATATCTGGTGAACCTGGCGCAATTGCAGGAAATCCGACTGGAAGATAACGGCCAGGCCGAGCTGATTTTGCGTAACGGGCTGACCGTTCCGGTGAGTCGTCGTTATCTTAAAAGTCTAAAAGAGGCGATTGGACTGTAAAACTGATACACTGCGCGCCATTGCATCACCGACTATTGAAGGCTCTATGCTAAGTAACGATATTCTTCGTAGCCTGCGCTACACCCTGAAAGCGAACAATAACGACATGGTGCGTATTCTTGCGCTTGCTGACATGGAATCCACCTCCGCGGGTTTTGATACCTGGATGACAAAAGAAGATGAAGACGGGTTTGTGCGTTGCCCGGATATCATTCTTTCCGGTTTTTTAAACGGTCTGATTTATCATCTGCGTGGGAAAGATGAATCCGCGCCGGAGCTGGCGCTTGAGCGTCGTGTTAATAACAATACGGTGCTGAAAAAGCTGCGTATCGCCTTTTCGCTGAAAACCGATGATATTCTGGCCATTATGACCGAGCAGAAATTTCGCGTGTCGATGCCGGAAATTACCGCCATGATGCGCGCGCCGGATCATAAAAACTATCGCGAATGCGGCGATCAGTTCCTGCGTTATTTCCTGCGCGGTTTGACCGCACGCGTACATAGCACGAAAGCATAACGAGAAAAACGGGCGACCACGATTAAAATCGGGTCGCCGACGGTTTACTTCACTTCTTTAAAACCCGCCGATTCCATTACCGTTTGCATTTGCTTCATGCTGATGTTTTTATCGGTATTCTCAGACAGCTTCATCCCGGAAATTGCCTGCAATGCTTTTACATCGACTTTTTCCATATCGATAGTGACGTTTTCCTGCGCATAGGTGTCTGAATAGGTGAGCTTTTCTTCTATGCCAGGGATGTTTTGATATTTAGCGCTTAAGGCGTCAAATACTTTTGCTGCTTCTTCTTTATTGCTGGCGCCGACCGACGCATAGCTGATTTTACTTTCAGAGATTTGTTTCAGAACCTTATCGCCCTTATAGGTGTAAGAGACGGTAATATCCGAGCCGTTTAGGTTGGCATTAAATGTTTTTGTCTCTTCTTTATCACCACACCCCGTCAGGGAAAAAATGACAACCGACGCTACGGCAAGAGAAACTAATTTTTGAAACGCTGTCATGTAAAACTCCATTTCATGAATATCGGATGCAAAATAATAGAGCCTATGAATTTGATGGGCCCGTACGACCTTAATAGCAAAGCAGTATAGAATAAATCTAATCGCAATAGCTGAGCAGTCCGAAAATGGAGTGAAGTGACGCGTTTGAGATTAGGGGAATAGCTACTGCAAAAAAAAGCGCTGCCATTGCAGCGCTTGGTAGGTCTTACTTCACCTGTTGGCCTGGTTTTGCGCCTTCGTCCGGACTTAACAGGAAGATATCTTTCCCGCCAGGACCCGCCGCCATCACCATACCTTCGGAAATACCGAAGCGCATTTTACGCGGTGCCAGGTTGGCTACCATAATGGTCTGACGTCCAATCAGGACCTGCGGATCCGGATAAGCAGAACGAATACCGGAGAAGACGTTACGCTTTTCGCCACCGAGATCCAGCGTCAGACGCAGCAGCTTGTCAGAACCGTCTACAAACTCAGCGTTTTCAATCAACGCTACGCGCAGGTCAACTTTGGCGAAATCGTCAAAGGTGATGGTTTCCTGAATCGGATCGTCCGCCAGCGGGCCGGTAACCGGCGCGGCTGCGGCTTTCACCTCTTCTTTAGACGCCTCAACCAGCGCTTCAACTTGTTTCATGTCGATGCGATTGTAGAGCGCTTTAAAGGTGTTGACCTTGTGACCGAGCAGCGGCTGCTCGATAGCATCCCAGCTGAGTTCGCTGTTCAGGAAAGCTTCAACACGCTCAGCCAGCGTCGGCAGTACCGGTTTCAGGTAAGTCATCAGCACGCGGAACAGGTTGATGCCCATTGAGCAAATTGCCTGCAGGTCCGCGTCGCGGCCTTCCTGTTTAGCCACAACCCACGGAGCCTGTTCGTCAACGTAGCGGTTTGCCACATCGGCCAGCGCCATGATTTCACGGATAGCTTTACCGAATTCACGGCTTTCCCACGCTTCGCCGATGACCGCAGCGGCATCGGTAAAGGTTTTATACAGTGCCGGATCGGCCAGTTCTGCCGCCAGCACGCCGTCAAAACGCTTGGCGATAAAACCAGCGTTACGGGAGGCCAGGTTAACCACCTTGTTGACGATATCGGCGTTAACGCGCTGGACAAAGTCTTCCAGGTTCAGGTCGATGTCATCAATACGTGAAGAGAGCTTCGCGGTGTAGTAGTAGCGCAGGCTGTCGGCGTCAAAGTGCTTCAGCCAGGTGCTGGCCTTAATAAAGGTGCCGCGAGATTTAGACATCTTCGCGCCGTTCACCGTCACATAACCGTGTACGAACAGGTTGGTCGGCTTACGGAAGTTGCTGCCTTCCAGCATGGCAGGCCAGAACAGGCTGTGGAAGTAGACGATATCTTTACCGATGAAGTGATATAGCTCGGCGGTAGAGTCTTTCTTCCAGTATTCGTCAAAGCTAGTGGTGTCGCCGCGTTTATCGCACAGGTTTTTGAACGATCCCATATAGCCAATCGGCGCATCCAGCCAGACGTAGAAGTACTTGCCAGGCGCATTCGGGATTTCAAAACCGAAGTACGGTGAGTCGCGGGAAATATCCCACTGCTGCAGGCCGGCTTCAAACCATTCCTGCATTTTGTTGGCGACCTGCTCTTGCAACGCGCCGCTGCGCGTCCATGCCTGCAGCATTTCGCTGAATGACGGCAGGTCAAAGAAGAAGTGTTCTGAGTCACGCATCACCGGCGTTGCGCCGGAAACGACGGATTTTGGCTCGATAAGTTCGGTCGGGCTATAGGTTGCGCCACAGACTTCACAGTTATCGCCGTATTGATCCGCAGACTTACATTTCGGGCAGGTGCCTTTAACGAAACGGTCCGGCAGGAACATGCCTTTTTCCGGATCGTAAAGCTGGGAGATAGTGCGGTTTTTAATAAAACCGTTCTCCTTCAGGCGCGTGTAAATCAGCTCAGACAGCTCGCGGTTCTCTTCGCTATGCGTAGAGTGGTAGTTGTCATAGCTGATGTCAAAACCCGCAAAATCAGTCTGATGCTCCTGACTCATTTCACCGATCATCTGCTCTGGCGTGATCCCAAGCTGCTGTGCTTTCAGCATGATTGGCGTACCGTGGGCGTCGTCCGCGCAGATGAAGTTTACCTGGTGGCCGCGCATTCGCTGGTAACGGACCCAGACATCAGCCTGGATGTGCTCCAGCATATGGCCGAGGTGGATAGAGCCGTTGGCGTACGGCAGCGCGCACGTTACCAGAATTTTCTTCGCGACTTGAGTCATAGTGGGCAATTACTTCTTTTGTAGTGAAAAGGGCTTTGATAGTACCAAAATGGTAATTACTGCGCCAAGCGATAAGGGCATTTATCCGTAAATGAATAATTGTTGCGGTTGGAGTAAACTACCTGGTGACTATTGTATTTTCAGAACAACAAAAAGGAGTCGGGATGAACGCACAATCCCAGGCCAAATCACCAGAAACCCTGCGCGCGATGGTCGCCGGGACGCTGGCGAATTTTCAGCATTCAACCCTGAAGCATAATCTGACGACGCTTAAAGCGTTGCACCACGTCGCCTGGATGGATGACACGTTGCACGTCGAGCTGGTCATGCCCTTCGTCTGGCATAGCGCGTTTGAAGCATTAAAAGAGCAATGCAGTGCCGATCTGTTGCGTATTACCGGCGCGAAAGCGATTGACTGGAAGTTGTCACATAACATCGCCACCCTGAAACGTGTGAAAAATCAGCCGGGTATTAATGGTGTGAAAAACATCATTGCCGTCAGTTCCGGCAAAGGCGGGGTGGGTAAATCTTCCACTGCGGTGAACCTGGCGCTGGCGCTGGCTGCGGAAGGGGCAAAGGTGGGCATTCTGGACGCCGATATTTATGGCCCGTCCATCCCGACGATGCTCGGCGCGGAAAACCAGCGTCCCACTTCACCGGACGGCACCCATATGGCGCCGATTATGTCTCACGGTCTGGCGACCAACTCCATTGGCTATCTGGTCACCGACGATAACGCTATGGTGTGGCGCGGGCCGATGGCCAGTAAAGCGCTATTGCAGATGCTGCAGGAAACCTTATGGCCAGATCTTGATTACCTGGTACTGGATATGCCGCCAGGCACCGGTGACATCCAACTGACGCTGGCGCAGAACATTCCGGTAACTGGGGCGGTTGTAGTGACCACGCCGCAGGATATTGCGCTGATCGATGCGAAAAAAGGCATTGTGATGTTCGAAAAAGTCGAAGTGCCGGTGTTGGGTATTGTTGAGAATATGAGTATGCATATTTGCAGCAACTGCGGACATCATGAGCCAATCTTTGGCACCGGCGGCGCGCAGAAACTGGCCGAGCAGTACCACACCCAACTGCTGGGACAAATGCCGCTGCATATTTCTCTGCGTGAAGACCTCGATCGCGGTACGCCGACGGTTATCAGCCGTCCAGACAGCGAATTTACCGCCATTTACCGTGACCTTGCAGGGCGCGTGGCAGCGCAGCTGTACTGGCAGGGTGAAGTTATTCCGGGCGAAATTGCCTTCCGCGCGGTGTAATTTCTGGCGTTAAATATTATTCACCGCATCAATGATATATTGATGCGGTGAATATATAGGATGAAGAAAAAATAGAGTATTGTTTACCCTGTCTTAATAAAACATGTTTTTTTCTGAATTAAATCCGATATTCATCATTTAAATTGATCATGCCTATCCTATTGATTTAGTATTTCAATTGGTTTACGCGTGGTAGCGCACCTATTATTACGCTAAATAACTACCCTGCATGTTAAATCGGGCTTAATACAGGAATGACATTTAGATGAAAAAAACTTTGTCGCTGGGAATTATAGTTCTGGCTTATGGATTAAGTCTTCCCGCGTTGGGAACAGATACCGCAACCTTAACTATTAACGGCAACGTTGTCGCGCCGACCTGCAGTACCGAAGTGGTAAATGCTCAGCTTCAACAGCGCTGCGGCAACTCAACCCACGTTTCGAGTACCGAACAAACTGTTTCAGCGGTGGTGAGGGGAGTAACAACGGAACTGGTCGCTGTTCCGGGCAGCGATAATCGTCAAATTATCCTCAACCGCTACGACTAGGATACTCTCTTTCATATAGCCCACATCACTCTCATGAATGATGTGGGCTTTTTTATTTATCTTGAAAATAAATATGAATGGTAAATTACGTTAACTTATTAATTGTGTAAATAAGATTGGTTCCTGACTATTTGTTATAATTATATTGCATTGATTAACTTGTCTTAAATCAAAAAAACATTCCGTTTACATTGCGGTAACGATTTAAGCGTGTAGATTCTAATTACAGGAATAACACCATGTAACAAATCTAAATATGTTGATTAAGGAAGATACTATGAAACGTTCAATTATTGCTGCTGTACTGGCTGGCGTATTTTTGAGTGGCGGGGCTTATGCCGCTCCTGCAGAAGAACAAGGAACTTTGACCATTACTGGTGAAGTAACAGGTACCGCTTGTCGATTCGATAATGGGAATAATGTTTCTGCAATTGAATTAGGAAATGTACCAGCCTCGGCATTTCAAGGTTACGGCGTTGGTGTTGATGTTCCATTTGGCGAAAATGAAGCGACAACACCAATGGTTTTGGTATGCGATCCAGCCAAAGACGTAATTATTAAAGTTGATGGTGCTGCTTTTGATTATAATGATGTTATCGAAAATACTTTAGACCATAATTCTGGTGGCGCTCTCGGAGTGGGTTTTAAATTATACCATAAAAATAAGTTAATTGAAAAAGACGGAAACTCAACGCTTGCTATTTCTGATCTTAAATCATTAGGCGATAATAAATATGAGCTGCTTCTTTCTGCACGATATGCAAAAACTGCAACTGACGTTTCTGAGGGTAAGGTAAACGGAACTGTAAAACTGATGGTGATACAGGAATAATGTTATGCCGGCAACCTCGGTTGCCGGCATAAAATAAGGAATGAAAAATGAAGATGCTATGTGCGGTAATCACATTATCAGTTGTTACACCAGTTCATGCAGGGATAGTGATTTATGGCACAAGAGTTATTTACCCCGCGGAAAAAAGTGAAATAACGCTGCAGTTAATGAACCAGGAACAAAATGCCTCTCTGGTTCAGGCCTGGATCGATGACGGTAATACATCATTACCGCCAGAGAAGATTCAGGTTCCCTTTTTATTAACGCCTCCAGTGGTCAGGGTGCCGGGCAATTCAGGTCAACAGCTCAAAATCAAAAAAATGCCCAATACGTTGCCGAAAAATAAAGAGAGCCTGTTTTATCTTAATGTACTGGATATTCCGCCTAATAACCCAGCAAATGCTGGCAAGAATGTTATAAAGTTTGCGATGCAGAATCGTATTAAATTATTTTACCGTCCGTCAGGTATTGCACCAGTTAATAGTGCGACTTTCAAAAAAATAGTTTTGGTACGCAATGGTAAGAGTTTTATCATAAAAAATGACAATGCTAATTGGGTTACGGTAGCTGAGATAAAAGTTGGCAGTGTGAAAATAAATGATAAATCAGTGATGGTCGCACCATTCTCTAGTGAACCCGTCATGGTTAAAAGTAGTAACGCTAACCAATATAAATTAACCATTATCAATGATTATGGCAGCTTTATAAGTGATAGCGTCAGCTTGAAATAACAGGAGCTGATTATGTTAAGGATGACCCCGCTTGCTTCTGCGATATTAATTTCGTTATGGAGTATTACTACCTATGCTGAAGAGACCTTCGATACCAATTTTATGACTGGTGGTATGAAGGGGGCGAAGGTTTCTGATTTCCGTATTGATGATAACCATCCATTGCCAGGGCAGTATGATATTGATATCTATGTCAATGCTCAATGGCGCGGTAAATATGATATTACTGTTAAAGACACTCCTGAAGAAACTTGTCTGTCCCGCGATACGATTTCGCGTTTAGGGATTAATACTGATGAGATCGATAAAACCCGGACATGTCTGACGCTTAAGCAAATAGTTCAAGGAGGAAACTATAGTTGGAATATAGGAAAATTTCAGTTAAACCTTAGCGTACCCCAGGCTTATGTAGATGAATTGGAAAATGGTTATGTTCCCCCAGAAAACTGGGACCGTGGAATTAATGCCCTTTATACTTCTTATTACCTTAGTCAGTACTACAGCGACTATAAAAATTCTGGTAATAGTAAAAGCACCTATGCTCGTTTTAACAGTGGACTGAATCTGCTGGGCTGGCAGTTACATTCAGATGCCAGCTACACCAAAGCTCAAGACAGTAGCGGTGAGTGGAAAAGTAATACTTTTTACCTGGAGCGTGGGATCTCGCAAATTCTCGGCACTTTCCGCGTTGGGGATATGTACACATCGTCTGATATTTTTGACTCGGTACGCTTTCGCGGAGTGCGATTGTATCGTGATATGCAGATGTTACCGAACTCCAGGCAAAACTTTACGCCATTGGTTCAGGGGATTGCACAGAGTAATGCGTTAGTGACTATTGAGCAGAACGGCTTTGTGGTTTACCAAAAAGAGGTGCCGCCAGGTCCGTTTTCTATCGCTGATTTACAACTGGCGGGCGGTGGTGCTGATCTTGATGTCAGTATTAAAGAGGCCGATGGGTCAGTAACGACCTATCTGGTACCGTTTTCTTCTGTCCCGAATATGTTGCAACCCGGTGTATCCAAATATGATTTTGTCGCTGGGCGCAGCCATATTGAGGGGGCGCGTAATCAAACCGATTTTACTCAGCTAAGCTATCAATATGGGTGGAGTAATCTATTAACGTTATACGGCGGTACGATGCTCGCTGATAACTACAATTCGTTTACGTTAGGGACTGGCTGGAATACCCGAATTGGCGCCATCTCCGTGGATGCGACGCGTTCACACAGTAAACAGGATAATGGCGATGTATTTGATGGGCAAAGCTATCAAATTGCTTATAACAAATATTTGACACAAACCGCCACGCGTTTTGGCCTTGCTGCCTATCGATACTCATCACGGGATTATCGGACTTTTAACGATCACGTTTGGGCCAATAATAAAGACAGCTATCATCGTGATGAAAATGATGTTTATGACATAGCTGATTATTACCAGACTGATTTTGGCCGTAAAAATAGTTTTTCTGCAAACATCAGTCAATCTTTACCGGTCGGCTGGGGGTCTGTGTCACTGAGTACACTTTGGCGCGATTATTGGGGGCGTAGCGGCAGCAGTAAAGATTACCAGTTGAGTTATTCCAATACCTGGCAACGGATCAGTTATACGTTTTCTGCCAGTCAGGCTTATGATGAAAATCATCGCGAAGATAAGCGGTTTAACTTTTTTATCTCTATTCCATTTGAATGGGGAGATGATCTTACTTCAAGAAGCAGGCGTTTATATGTATCCAATTCAACAACTTTTGATGATGATGGCTTTGCCTCAAATACGACCGGGCTTTCTGGAACGATTGGCGATCGCGACCAGTTTAACTACGGTGTAAACCTGAGTCATCAGCGGCAGGACAGCGAAACAATGGCTGGTGCCAATCTAACGTGGAATGCGCCGCTTGCTACGCTAAACGGCAGCTATAGCCAGTCAAATAAATATATGCAAGCCAGCGGCAATATTTCAGGCGGTGTATTAGCATGGTCCGGCGGAGTGAATTTGGCTAATCGTCTCTCAGATACCTTTGCTATTCTTCAGGCTCCGGGACTGGAAGGGGCCTATGTTAACGGACAACGATACCGTACCACGAACCATAATGGTGTCGTGTTATACGATACTGTTACCCCTTATCGGGAAAATAACCTGATGCTGGATATTTCAAATACGAACAGTGAAACCGAGTTGATGGGGAATCGACACAGTGCTGCGCCTTATCGGGGTGCCGTGGTGTTGGTTAAATTTGAAACCGATCAACGTAAACCATGGTTTATTCGTGCGTTACGTCCAGATGGTTCACCGCTGACGTTTGGCTATGAAGTTGAAGACAGCCATGGACAGAATATTGGTGTGGTAGGTCAGGGAAGCCAGCTTTTTATTCGTACCAACCAAGTGCCGCCCGAGATAAAAGTGGCGGTTGATAAACAACAGGGACTTTCATGCGCAATCACCTTCGATAAAACGATTGATGAAAGTAAAGTTTATATTTGCCGGTGAGTGGAGCCAATTATGCGATTTGTCATTGGTTTGTTCTTGTTTTTTACGTCGTTTTACGTTTCGGCGATGTGTTATTCGGGTGATTTTTCTATCGGTAGTTCTGGAAGTAATAATCTCACCGCAACGGGAGAGGCAATTAAAGTGGATCTAAATAAAGCAAAACTTAATGAGTTTACCCCATCCACATTAAAATATGTCAATTTTCTGAGCTCGCAAAAATATCACTGCCAATATGCGAATAGTGGACTACAGGTAACACCACTTGAAAATAACAATATTACTTATTTTCGGGTTTCATCAGGGGAGAGTAACGATTTTGTATATGTAGCAGTAAGAATTGGAAATAATTTCGAGGGTGCATTTAATAAAGAAGAGAAAAGCACTTTATTTGGGACAATACATTACTTTAATTTTACGGGTTCTGATATCAACGATGTCTTACAGTACGGTGTCGAATATATGCTTGTGCCTATGGCTCAGGTAAATAAAGAGGTAATTATTAATAACTCTGCTTCACTTAACTCCCCGTTGTATTTTGTTGAGGCAAATGGCTCAGACAGGGATAAACATAATTTATCGCAAATTGTGCAGGTTGAATTTAATTACACACCCACGACCTGTTATTTTCCTGACACATCTGTAAAGGTAAATCCTATAAATTATCGCAGTATATCGAACGCTGGGGCGGAAAGTGCTAATAATAACATTGAAATAAAGTGTGATGATGTATTAGCATATTCGTCAAGACGGATTTATTATCGCTTTGAGTCTCAAAACCATGATGGTGATGTGTTGAAAAATGAATATCTCGGTGATGATAGCGCTGGTGATATCGGTTTTAAACTGGAATTAAATGGGGTCGGAGTTAGCTTAGATAACAACCGCTATGAGATCGTTCAAGGGAGAGGGGCGATAGCTAATAGTTACACTATCCCATTAAAATTTAAATATTTTCCATACGGGGAATACCACTCAGGTCACATATTAAGCCGCGTTAAAGTGGTGATCGGTTACGATTAATATAGATTAATTTTATGCTATTTACGCACTCCCTCATCAGAGCGAGTGCGTGTTTTTTCACCGATGATAAAAAATCTCGCCGTCGTAGGCTTTAATGATCTTAGCATCGGCATCATTGACCAGCACATACGCGCCGCCCATGTAGGTCCAGTGGGTGCCTGCTGTCGGTGCGGGCAGGTTGCGCAGATTCCACTGCTTAATAGTGTATTCGCTGGTGAGATACAGTGGTGGAACTTTGTCACCGGGTTTGAAATGGGTGAAGTCAGCAATAAAGCTGCTCAGCTCATATTTATCGATACCGGTGGGGGCAGCTGTTGCAGCCGGCGCGGCCCAGACGACACTGCTCGCAAGCAGGAGTGCACCCAGCAACGTTTTATTCTTCATACCCATCTTCTCTACCTCTTCGGGTCATCAAAATCAGTCATGTATCATTCCTGGCTTACAGGGCATCTGACAAGGACTTTTTTGTTATCACTCCAGTAATTTCGTAAAAAGTGTAAATGAATGTACAGCATTGCGACAATTTCGAGTGGCAATTTAGCGATGAGGTGTCACGTTTTTGCATATCAACTCAGGGTAGCGCTGTTCCACAGCATACATGAGTTGCTCCGGTTTCTGTGACCCGGAACAATTGTCTTCAAGAAAACCCACTACTGGAATGGAGTAAAAAAGTTGATGCTTGTTTAATCAATTTATTTACTTTACTGTAAAGTAAATAAATTGGCGAGGCTTTACTATGACGAACTTTAGTAAATGGGGAAAGTTATTAATTTTCATATTGTTAATGCCTTTGTCATGTCATCTTAAGGCATCTCTGCCTGGAGGGGGGGCTGTAGAGCCAAAGACGGTTGATCGCTGTCTTGTTACGCGGGACCGGGAGCAGGCTTGCTTTCAGTGTACCGATTTGAATTATCAGCATATGCAGTTACGACTCAGCTATTTACGTTTTTTACTACTCCAAAATAGTTTCACTATCCAAACCTATGACTATTTATGGCGTGAACATCAACGAACAATGTCTTGCCTCGAAATCAGCAGATACATTGTCGCAAAAGCAATCAATATTCTGCTATGCCCAGCAACGGTCAAATTACCCATACCTCAACCTGTTTTTAATTTGTGGCAAACATCGCATATGGCTTTTATTCAACGAGCCAGGCCTCCGCACGTGTTTTCACTGCGCGACCCCATTGACTAAACGGAGGAAAACACGATGCTGGCTCACTTCTTTATTTTCCGTCCTGTGTTCTCCGCGGTCATTGCTATTTGCATCGTTTCTGCTGGTATCCTGGCTCTTTTAACACTGCCTGTTGAGCAGTATCCGGATATTGCGCCACCGGGGGTGAACGTTACGGCAAACTACCCAGGCGCTTCTGCGCAAAACGTTGAGGACAGCGTAACGCAGCTACTTGAACAGCAAATAAAAGGAATTGATGGTCTGCTTTATTTTTCTTCAACCAGCAGTTCAGCTGGCCAGTCCCGTATTAGCCTTAGTTTTGAACAAGGTATCAATCCCGATATAGCCCAGGTCCAGGTACAAAATGCTGTAAACCAGGCTATGACACGGCTACCGCAGGAAGTGCAACAACAGGGACTTTCTGTGACTAAATCACAGGGAGATAGCCTGATGGTTATCTCCTTATATGACCAGAACGACCGTTTAACCAGTGTCAATATCAGCGACTTCCTTATCAACACGTTGCAGGAGCCCTTAAGTAGAGTTAAGGGGGTGGGAGAAACAACAGTGTTTGGTGCGCAATATGCTATGCGGATTTGGCTCAACCCACATCAGCTCAATAATTATGGTTTGATGCCCTCTGATGTACAAACGGCTATCGAGGCACAAAATTCGCAAGTTACCAGCGGAGAAATTGGCTCTCTTCCTTCTCTCAATGATCAGTATCTGAATGCGACGGTGACCGCCCAGTCCCGCATGGAAACATCGACGCAATTTGAAAGTATCATTCTTCGGACAAATAATGATGGCTCAGCTGTATATTTGCGAGATGTTGCTCGAGTCGAACTCGGGGCTGAAAACTATCAGAATCTGACCACACTTAATGGTCATCCTGCGGCTGGAATATCTATTCAACTCGCATCCGGAGCTAATGCTCTGGAAACTGCTGAAAAGGTTCGCGCTGAAGTTAACAGATTAAAAGAGCGATTTCCGCAAGGCATTGTAGTTGCCTATCCTCGTGACAGTACTCCGTTTGTGACGGTGTCCATCACAAATGTTGTGCAGACGCTGATTGAAGCGATCGTTTTTGTTGTGGTTGTAATGTATCTGTTCTTACAAAACTGGAGAGCCACATTAATTCCCTCATTGACGGTACCTGTCGTATTATTGGGCACATTCGGCATCCTCAGCCTGCTAGGGTATAGCATCAATACCTTAACACTTTTTGCCATGGTGCTTGCCATTGGGTTACTTGTCGACGACGCGATTGTCGTGGTTGAGAATGTCGAACGAGTAATGGAAGAAGAACATCTCGAGCCGCTGCAGGCTACGCTAAACTCCATGCGGGAAATAACCGGTGCATTAATAGGTATCGCGCTGGTCTTATCCGCAGTTTTTATTCCAGTTGCGTTTTTTGGTGGCTCAGTCGGCATTATTTACCGCCAGTTCACGGTCACCATTGTTTCTGCTATGGTGCTTTCCGTGCTGGTTGCACTGACTTTAACCCCTACATTGTGCGCTCATTTGCTTAAAAGCCGAAATGAGAAGAAAGGGAAATTCTTCACTCATTTCAACAGGTATGTCGAAAAAAGCCAGCATCGTTATATTAATGTGCTCGCGCAAATATCAGCACGCCCTGTGAGAATCATTATTCTCGCTTTTCTGATGTCGATGTTCATGGTTTGGCAATATCAAAAACTCGCGACCAGTTTTCTTCCGGAGGAGGATCAGGGGGCAATATCAATCCAGTTCACTCTTCCTCCAGGGGCGCCAATGTCAATGACTCAGAGGGTTGGAGATGAAATCACACGCTATTTCATGACGCGGGAGAATGCCAATCTTAACGCTATATTTACTGTCGCTGGACGAAATAACGCAGGTAGCGGGCAAAATGTGGGAATGTCCGTTGCTGAGTTAAAGCACTGGGACGAACGTCAGGGGGAAACTAACAGCGCTCAGGCTATTATCGCAAGAGCTAATCAATATTTTAATCAAACGTCTCAGAACGCCTCTGTCAGCATTGTATCGCCACCCACAGTTCGGGGGCTAGGACAATCCAGCGGGTTCGAATTATGGCTTCAGGACATTTCAGACCGCGGTTACCACAGTCTTAATCAGGCGCAAACAATGTTACTTACGGCTGCCAGAGAAAACCAAAATCTGAGCGCTGTGCGAATGAACAGCCTGGCCGAGAAGGCGTTGCTGCAGGTAGATATTGACAGACAAAAAGCACAAGCTCACGGCCTTGAACAGGCGGATATCAACGAAACGCTTTCTGCTGCATGGGGAGGGATTTACGTTAATGACTTTATTGACCGTGGCCGTGTAAAAAGGGTTTATATACAAGGTGATGCGCCATGGCGTTCACTACCTGAAAACTTATCCTCCTGGTTTGTACGTAACAGTAGCGATAATATGACCTCATTCGCCAGTTTTGCTTCCTTCCGCTGGACTACTGGTCCACAAATGCTTCAGCGATTCAATGGATTACCTGCTGTGCAATTTCAAGGAGACGCAGCTCCGGGAATAAGTTCTGGGGCAGCAATGGCTGAAATGGCCCGGCTGATAGCGCCAATCGAAGGATTTGATCTGCAGTGGAGCGGGATATCATGGCAGGAACAGGCTTCATCGGCACAGACACTATGGGTATATCTTGCCTCCGTTGCGTTCGTATTTTTATGTCTGGCTGCTTTATATGAAAGCTGGTCTGTGCCCATTGCTGTGCTGCTGATTATCCCACTTGGGGTTCTCGGCGCAGTGAGCGCAGCCTTGATCGCCGGATTTGAAAATGATGTCTACTTCCAGGTGGGTATACTCACAACGATGGGGCTCTCAGCAAAAAATGCAATTCTCATTATTGAATTTGCTCTGGCGCAAATCCGCAAGGGTAAACCTTTGATTCAGGCTGCTTTTGAAGGAGCAAGATTACGCTTACGTCCTGTCATCATGACGTCTCTGGCATTTGTTGTTGGTGTTATCCCTCTGGTACTCTCTACTGGCGCAGGGGCCTCCAGCCAAAAAGAGATTGGAACTTCGGTAATCGGCGGTATGCTCACAGGCACGTTACTGACGCTGCTCTTTGTCCCAATATTTTTTATTCTCATTCAGCAGGGAATCTCGAGACTGAAAAAAGGCAAACGTAAGGAATGCAATAATGGTTAATCAACGCGGGCGGCCAATGAAGTCCCGTCCTCGCATTTTACAAACGGCATGTGAGCTGTTTCTCAAGCATGGCATTGACGTGTCTCTTGATACTATTGCCAGTGAAGCAGGGACAACGCGGCCGACACTTTACAGCCATTTTCCAGGGGGAAAGGATGCTCTCCTGCTGGCAACGTTTGAATTTCTGAATGACAAAATGCAGCCGCCTTTACGCCAGTTGCTCCAGGAGCAACTGGATTTTCCCGATCTCCTGCGAGGGTTTGCCCGGGTTGTACAGAATCATTTCTACACCCCGGAGAATATCCATTTCCAGCGATTATTGATTCAAGTGCTGGTTCAAAAGCCCGATTTACATGTCATGCTGGAGCAAAGAAACTCTGGACGCGTTTTGCAGGCGTTGACGGAAATTCTGGAACAGAAAAATAATGAAGGAATAGTAACGCTAGATGATCCTGAATTACAGGCTACTGCTTTCCTCGGGGCCATTATGGGTTATCTCCTTCCTGGTGCAATAATTGCGCAAAAAGCAGTTGATCCCCATAAACTTGAGAAACTGGCTGAATGTTCAGTGGCAACGTTTCTGTCTGCCTGGAAATTTAAGCAGGGATGATCGTTGTGTCCCCGCATTGAGACGCTATACGAAATGCCTGAGTGGATGACGTCGCCTGCGCCAATGATCATCCTTTCCAGAATCAACCCCTGCTGTTCACTTCCCTCACTGACTGGTAAAGTATGTGGTGTGGATACATTCCGCCATTCAGTAAATGGATAGCAGGGGCTCGAGTATGTAAGTTTCTCTCGCTATCCTTTAATATTATTGAGTTTTATGTAAAACGACTCGGGGTGCCCTTCTTTGTGAAGGCTGAGAAATACCCGTACCACCTGATCTGGATAATGCCAGCGTAGGGAAGTCTGACACTGCTCGTGTCCCTTCTTCGCGCGGGCAGGAGCTGAACCATGCAGCCTGACCTGCACAGCCGCGCGCTCGCGGCCCATGCCTTACACCACTTTAGAACGCTTTCCCCCCTCACGCACTGTATGACCAATGAGGTCGTGCAAAACTTTACCGCCAATACGCTGCTGGCGTTAGGCGCATCACCTGCGATGGTGGTTGAACCTGAAGAAGCCAGCCAGTTTGCGGCTATTGCCAGCGCATTGCTGGTTAACGTCGGCACGCTTACCCTGGAGCGGGCCACGGCGATGCGCGTCGCCGTTGAGCAGGCGCTTCTTGCTAAAACCCCCTGGACGCTCGATCCCGTTGCCGTGGGCGCTCTTGAGTTTCGCCGCCGCTTCTGTCTGGATTTACTGTCGCTACAGCCAGCCGTAATTCGCGGTAATGCCTCGGAAATACTGGCGCTGGCAGGAATGAACGGCGGGGGGCGTGGCGTGGACACGACCGATACGCCAGCCGCTGCGCTTGGCGCGGCCCGGGCGCTGGCCCGTCAGGTAGAGACCATCGTCGTGGTGACTGGCGAAGTGGACTATGTTACCGATGGTCTGCGCACTGTCTGCGTGAATGGCGGCGATCCGTTGATGACGCGCGTGGTCGGCACCGGATGTGCGCTATCTGCGGTCGTTGCGGCCAGTTGCGCGCTGCCCGGTGACCGGCTTGATAACGTCGCCTCCGCCTGTAGCTGGATGAAACAGGCCGGACAAATCGCCACGCAACAATCGACCGGGCCGGGCAGTTTTGTCCCGGCATTTCTCGACGCCCTCTATAACCTGAACGCGCAGGAGCAAGCATGAAACGGATTAACGCATTAACGATTGCCGGAACCGATCCCAGTGGTGGCGCGGGTATTCAGGCAGATTTAAAAACGTTCTCCGCGCTTGGCGCTTACGGCTGTTCGGTGATCACGGCGTTGGTGGCGCAAAATACGCGTGGGGTGCAGTCGGTGTATCGCATTGAACCTGACTTTGTCGCTGCGCAACTTGACTCGGTGTTCAGCGATGTACGTATCGACACCACCAAAATCGGCATGCTGGCGGAAGCGGATATTGTTGAAGCGGTCGCCGAACGTTTGCACCGCCATCGGGTGCAAAATGTGGTGCTGGATACGGTAATGCTGGCGAAAAGCGGCGATCCGTTACTGTCGTCCGCGGCGGTAGAAACGCTGCGTACCCGTTTGCTGCCGCAGGTTTCAATTATCACCCCAAATTTGCCGGAGGCCGCGGCATTGCTCGGCACATCGCATGCGCAAACGGAACCGGAGATGTTAAAACAGGGAAGGGCGCTGCGAGCGCTGGGCTGTGAGGCGGTGCTGATGAAAGGCGGTCATCTGGAGGATGCGCAAAGCCCGGACTGGCTGTTTACCCGTGACGGCGAACAGCGTTTTACTGCGCCCCGTGTTATCACTAAAAATACCCACGGTACCGGTTGTACGCTGTCCGCAGCGCTGGCGGCGCTGCGTCCACGGCATAACAACTGGGCTGATACGGTACAGGAAGCCAAGCTGTGGCTTTCAGCTGCGCTGGCACAAGCCGACACCCTTGAAGTCGGGCAGGGAATAGGTCCGGTACATCATTTCCACGCGTGGTGGTAATGAGTATACTGGCAGCAGAAACGTCTGCCTGGAAAAAGATAAATGGAACAAGCGCATACCCAGCTTATCGCGCAACTGAATGAACGCATTGCAGCGGCAGATAACACGCCGCTGTATATGAAATTTGCGCAAACGGTGAAGAACGCTGTGCGCTGCGGGATCCTTGAGCATGGCAATATCCTGCCCGGCGAGCGCGATCTCAGTCAGTTGACCGGCGTGTCGCGAATTACGGTACGCAAGGCAATGCAGGCCCTGGAGGAAGAAGGTGTGGTGACACGCGCCCGCGGTTACGGGACGCAGATCAACAACATCTTCGAGTATTCGCTTAAAGAAGCGCGGGGTTTTTCGCAGCAGGTCGTTTTACGCGGTAAAAAACCAGATACGCTGTGGGTCAACAAGCGCATTGTGCCTTGTCCGGAAGAGGTAGCGCAGCAGTTGGCTGTTGCCGCCGGGAGTGACGTTTTTCTGCTCAAACGTATTCGCTATGTCGATGAAGACGCCGTTTCTATTGAAGAGTCATGGGTGCCGGTCCAACTAATACATGATGTGGATGCCATCGGCGTTTCGCTGTACGACTATTTTCGCAGCCAGCATATCTTTCCGCAGCGCACGCGCTCACGCGTCAGCGCCAGGATGCCTGACGCAGAGTTCCAGGCACACATTCAAATGGACAGCAAAGTGCCGGTGCTGGTGATCAAGCAGGTAGCGCTTGACCAGCAGCAACGGCCCATTGAATACAGCATCAGCTATTGCCGAAGCGATCTATACGTCTTTGTGTGCGAGGAGTAACGCCTCTCGCGAGGGGGCGCAATCGCCGCCGCGATGCCCGACTACCCAGGAAGCCACCGCATTGCCCAGCAGTACCGCATCAGCCAGCGGCCAGCCTGACGCCAGTCCGGCCAGCATGCCGCCGGCGTGGCTGTCGCCCGCGCCAATGGTATCCACGACGGTCGTCTTAAATGCTGGCACGCAACCGGATGTTTGCGCGCTGAAATACCACGCGCCGTCTTTATCGTGGCGTATCACCACCGGTGCGGCGAAACGACGCACCCATTCTGCGCCAAAACCCTCTACATCCTGGCTTAATGCAAACCGCTCGGCGGCAATTTCGGCTTCCTGTCGATTGAGTGATACCAGTGGTCGGCAGGCCATGATTCGCGCCATTAAGGCGTCTGAAATATCGCCGATTCGCGGACCAAAATCGATAAACGGCGTCACGTCTTCCAGACCTTCCAGCCACTGTGCCAGCAGCTCGCCACATGGAGAGGCTAACTGATAGCCTGACAGATAGACCAGGCTGTTACGCGGGATGTTCAGTCGCGCCAACCAGTCGGTGTTCCACTGGTTTTCGACGCCGCTAAAAGACATAAAGGTTCGTTCGCCATCCGGTTCCACCAGCGCCAGACACCAGCCGTTATCGCCTTCTGCGTTGTCGATCAGGCTATGCAATCCCTCTTTGGCCATCCGGTTGCGGATAATATCGGCCCATACCCCCTGACCCAGCGGTAGCGCATTGCTGGCGCTGATACCTAAACGCCTGAGCGCAACGGCAATATTGAGCGCGCAGCCGCCAATATTAACGCCTTGCTGCTTAAGCTCGATATCACACCCGCGCCAGGGGAGGGCATACGCATCGGCAATGACATCAATGACCGCTGCCCCCACCACCGTAACCGGCCTGTGTGAACCTAACTGGGGGAGAAGTTGTTGCAGACGCGTGGTGCTGTTCATAGCGCCTCCCGTTGTCCGCGCAGTCGTAGTAATCCATTGGCGTAGCGGGTAAAGTCCAGCTGATTTACCGCATCCAGTTCCTGTTTCAATGCCGGGTCAATCGCGCTTACGCCATGTAACGCACCGCAAATAGCGGTCGCCATTGCCCCGATGGTGTCGGTATCGCCCCCAAGATTCGCGCACAGAATGGCGCAGCGGTTAGGATCGGTCTGCGCCAGTTCGACCATCGCGATGGCGCAGGGCACGGACTCAATGGTGCTGGTTCCGGCCCCAACGACCTGGTATAACTGCTCGCTGGCGGACTCTATACCATCGGCATGACGGACGATTTTCAGCGCCAGTTCAAGACGGGCAGAGAGCGAGGCGCTAAAGGTGGTGATCCGTTTTTGCTGCGCATGTCGGGCAATGGCAGGCACAGCGTCGACGATCTCCGACCATTTTCCTCCGTCGATAGCACGCGACACCGCCCATGCGATGACGACAGCGCCGGCGATAGCCAGATCCGATTTATGTGTCGGGCTGGAGGCCAGTGCGACGTCATCAATAAAGGTATCGAGATCGCGCGCGGGCAGCAGACATCCCAGCGGCGAAACGCGCATTGCCGCTCCGTTAGTGACGCCATTATTTTCCAGTTCGGCAACAGGTTTGCCGTTGCGAATGGCATTTAGCGCAATTTTTGACGTTGGACCAAGCACGTTTTTATTAAAGGCATCGAAACGTTCGGCCCAGGCCAGAATATTGCGGCCAATAACGTCTGGAACTATCTTTCCATCACATTCAAGCAAGGCATCGGCCAGACACAGGGCCATGGATGTGTCATCGGTAAACTCCGCCTGGTTAAAATAACAGGCGGCATTATTCTCCGCAGGTCCAGGCAAAAAACGGTCGATCCAACCGAAGTGTGCTTTAACCCGGGTTCTTGGCCACAGTTCAGACGGCATGCCCATCGCATCCCCTAACGCCTGCCCATAAAGAGCACCGAGAATACGTTCTGCTTTCATTTCACTTCCCCTTGTTTCAACGCTACATCGCGATCGTCCACCTGAATGGCGGTAATTTCTTTATCTGATTCGCGAAAGAAAATCATAAACAGCACGGCAATGACGGCGATCATGATCGCGCCAAATCCCCACATGCCCGCCCAGTTGAAGGTGAGACCATTAATCGGTTCCTTATAGGCAAACATTTTTTCCATCATTACGCCGCCCAGGCGATAACCGAGCAGGCTACCGAACCCCTGACAGCAGAGCGTGATAAGCCCTTGCGCTGCGGTGCGCATGTGTACCGGCGCTTTTTTATCGACATAGATATAGGCCGTAACGTAGTAGAAGTCGTAACTGACGCCGTGTAGCAGAATGCCGAGAAACAGCAGGGCATAAGTGAAATATTCTTCCGCACCGCCGTAAACGAAGAATCCGTAGCGGATAGCCGCAGTAATAAGACCAAGCAGTAATACCTTTTTAATGCCAAAGCGTTTGGTGAAGAACGGCAGCGCCAGCATAAAGAAGATTTCAGAGAACTGGCCCAGCGTCATCCAACCGGTCGCATTTTTCATCCCCACTTCTGTCAGATAACCGTTGGCGAAGATGTAATAAAATGCCAGCGGCATGGCAAACAGGAATGAGCAACAGAAAAAGACGAGAAAGTTCTTATCCCGCAGCAGGATCAGCGCATCCAGCCCCAGCATGACTTTGAAATCCATCTTGCCGGTACTTTTCGGCGGCGTATCCGGTAAAAAGAACGCAAAAACGCCTAACAGCGCGGAACTTCCGGCCGTAACAAGCAGGGGGATATTGGTGGGGGAAATATCGCTATAGCCGAGCATTTGCGGCAAGAAGCCGCAGGCTAAACCAGACGCAATCCAGCCAATGGTGCCCATCACGCGAATGCGTGGGAAATCACGTTCCACGTCCGGTACGTTGGCAAAAGCGATACTGTTGGTTAACGCAATTGTCGGCATATAGGTCAGTGAATAGGCCAGTAACAGCGGGAAGAATCCGCTAAAGGTGGTTTGCTGCGCGGCGAAGTACATCAGGATAGCGCCGACAAACATCAATACGGCGAGGACTTTTTGCGCTGAGAAGAAACGGTCAGTGATGGAGCCGACCAGAATCGGCGACAGGATCGCAGCAATGGCGGTACAGGCGTACGACCAACCAATTTCACCCGCGGTAAAGCCACTTTTGCTGAGCCACAGCCAAAGCGGGACAAACCAGGCGCCCCAGATAAACCACTCAACAAACATCATGAACGACAGCTTAACTGTAGTTTTCATCTTTAAATCCTTCATGACAGGTAAGGTACGCGTTGATAGTACCACCTGGTAATACCTTTAAAATACCTTTGCGGTCTAAATTTGACCGCCTTAACATTATTTCTTCCTGAATCGTTCCAGCGGAAATCGCTGAAAAGTGCGCTAAAGATGGAAAAAAAGCGCAGTCGGTACCAGGCTTATTGCTGCCCGCAAAAAAGCGGGTCAGGATAATTCACATTCCGATTATTAATCGGAACTTACGGGAGCATAGCTATGACTGATATTGCGCAGTTGCTTGGCAAAGATGCCGACAGCCTTTTACAGCATCGTTGTATGACCATTCCTTCTGACCAACTTTACCTGCCAGGACATGATTACGTTGATCGCGTAATGGTTGATAACAACCGTCCCCCAGCCGTACTGCGTAATATGCAGACGCTGTATAACACGGGGCGCCTGGCTGGAACAGGGTACCTGTCGATTCTTCCGGTGGACCAGGGCGTGGAGCATTCCGCCGGGGCATCGTTTGCGGCTAACCCGTTGTACTTTGATCCAAAGAATATCGTGGAACTGGCAATCGAAGCAGGGTGTAACTGCGTGGCATCGACCTATGGCGTGCTGGCTTCTGTTTCCCGCCGTTACGCGCACCGTATTCCGTTCCTTGTGAAGATTAACCACAACGAAACGCTCAGTTATCCCAATACGTTTGACCAGACGTTATATGCCAGCGTCGAGCAGGCGTTCAATATGGGCGCGGTGGCGGTCGGGGCGACTATCTATTTCGGTTCTGAGGAGTCTCGACGTCAGATTGAAGAGATTTCCGCCGCGTTTGAGCGTGCCCATGAGCTGGGTATGGTCACCGTACTGTGGGCTTATCTGCGTAACTCCGCGTTTAAGAAAGACGGGGTGGATTATCATGTCTCCGCCGATCTCACTGGTCAGGCTAACCATCTGGCCGCCACCATTGGGGCGGATATCGTGAAGCAGAAAATGGCGGAAAATAACGGCGGATACAAAGCCGTTAACTTTGGCTACACCGACGATCGCGTCTACAACAAGCTGACCAGCGACAACCCGATTGACCTGGTACGTTATCAGTTGGCGAACTGCTATATGGGGCGCGCCGGATTAATTAACTCTGGCGGCGCTGCCGGTGGAGAAACCGATCTGAGCGATGCGGTACGTACGGCAGTCATTAATAAACGCGCTGGCGGTATGGGGCTGATCCTTGGACGCAAAGCATTCAAGAAAACCATGGCCGACGGCGTTAAGCTGATTAACGCCGTGCAGGATGTTTATCTGGACAGCAAAGTCACCATTGCCTGATTGCGGCGGGGTGCCGTTTTGTTAGCGCAACAACGGGCAACCCGGCGGCAATCTGCAACGTAGCGCCGCGGGCAGGATTTCAATATGAAACTCCTGTCCGCTGAGCGGTTCGCCATCAAGATTAAAGGTAATTTCGTGTGGGGCGCGGATATCAAACCACGATGAAGCGCCATCAATGATATTAGGGTTGTCTTCGGATTGCGTTAACGCTGAAAGCAGCCCGGGCAGCAACTCCTCGCCGGTAAAAATGCGCAGTTGCAGCAATCCGTCGTTAATCAGCGCCGTCGGGCAAAGCTGTTGTCCACCACCGGCCTGGCGGCCATTACCAATCCCAATCACCAGCGCTTTGCCCTGCCAGTGAAAGTCTTCTCCACGGATGTCGCAGACGTCGGGTTTGAGCGTATCCATGCGCATTAAACCGTGAATAAAATACGATACGCCGCCCAGCGCGGCTTTGAGTTTTTCTGGCGTTTCGGTGGTGATACGAGTGCCGAAGCCGCCGGTCGCCATGTTGATAAAACAGGTTTTATCATTGACCTGCACCATATCGATCTCTGTCGCATTTCCGGCGATAGCCAGCTTTAACGCTTTATCCAATGCTTCAGGAATACCCACGCTGGTGGCAAAGTCATTCGCCGTTCCCAACGGTAAAATACCCAGGGCGGGAACATTGCCGCCCTGCGACTGGATTAGCGCTGTCGAGACTTCGTTGATCGTGCCATCGCCGCCGCCGGCAATCACCGTTGCAACGCCTAATCGACGCGCTTCATCAACGTAACGTTGAGCGTCGCCTTTTTCCCAGGTGACGCGTACATGAATTTCCACGCCCTCATCGCGAAGCTGCGCAATAGTTTCACGCAGAGGGAGATTATCAGCACTTTTTCCATTGAGGATCAGCAAGCTGGCAGGAAACGCTATCATCCTTATGCCTCATTCTTTATCGTTTTAATTAGTGTATGCCATGAATGCATTTCTGGCGTAAGAACTGACTGAAAGCGCAGGCGAAGAGATAAAAAAAGCCGCGGTTGCGGCTTTTCAGATTGAGCGAAAATTACTGCGGGAACCACTGATCGCTGATTTTTTGGTAGGTGCCGTCCGCTTTGATGGCGGCCAGTGCGTTATTCAGTTTTTCCAGCAGGGCTTTGTTATCCGGGCGAACCGCAATGCCAAGACCGGTACCGAAGTATTGTGGGTCGGTCACTTTGTCGGTAGCCACGCCTAACTGTGGGTTAGTTTTCAGCCACTCGTTAACGACGGCGGTATCGCCAAATACGCCATCAATACGGCCATTTTTCAGGTCGATAATCGCATTCTGATAGCTATCATAGGCCACGGTTTTCACTTCAGGATGTTTGTCCTGCAGGTATTTCTGGTGCGTGGTGCCGTTTTCCATACCGATGCGTTTGCCTTTCAGATCGGCAAAGGTTTTATAGACGTCTTTCTTGGCAATAACCAGCGCGGAGTTAGCATAGTAAGGCTGAGTGAACGCAACCTGTTTGCTACGCTCAGGCGTGATATCCATTCCGGAAATCACTGCATCATATTTTTTGAATTTCAGCGCGGGGATCAGGCTGTCGAAAGCATGATTGGTAAAAGTACATTCCGCCTGCATTTGTTTGCACAGCGCCGTTGCCAGGTCAATATCAAAACCGACAATTTTATTGCTCGCGTCCAGCGATTCAAATGGCGGATAAGTCGCTGATACACCAAAGCTAATTTTATCAGCGGCTGAGGCGCCAGCGGCGAAAGTAGCCAGTAATGCGGCCAGTACTAACTTTTTCATGGTGGAACTCCCGTCTGTCAATCTTATGATGATTTACCGTGTCTGCGGCGTGAATTAACAATGCCATTTAATGAATTTATATGCAATAAAAATGATTAAATATTTTATCGATATAAAAAAAGACGGGCGGTTATTAGACTTGCCCGTCTTTTATTTTTCGCTTTATGCAGTTATCGGCTTAATTCCGGTGTTCAAACGCCAGCGCTTTACGTTCGATTAAGCGCATCATCAGCGTCAGCAAACCGTTGACGATCAGGTAAATCACGCCCGCCGCGCCGAAGACCATGACGTCATAAGTGCGACCATACAGCAGTTGGCTGTAGCCCATGACTTCCATCAGCGTGATAGTGTAAGCCAGTGAGGTACTTTTAAACACCAGCACCACTTCGTTGGAATACGAGGAGAGGGCGCGTTTAAAGGCGTATGGCAACAGAATCGCCAGCGTATCCTTTTTGCTCATCCCTAATGCACCGCATGACTGCCACTGGCCTTCCGGGATGGCGCGGATAGCGCCGTAGAACAGCTGCGTGGTGTAAGCTGCACTGTTTAACGACAGCGCAATTAACGCGCACAGCCACGGTTCGGAGAGCAGATGCCACAGTACCGGATATTCCTGCAGCGTCGGGAACTGTCCTGGCCCGTAGTAGATCAGGAAGATTTGCACCAGCAACGGCGTACCGGTAAACAGCGTGATATAGGCGCGGACCAACCAGACCAGTACCGGCGTTTTTAGCGTCAGGATGACGGTAAAAATCAGCGCCAGCACCAGAGCAACCACGATGGAGGCGACCGTCAGCGTCAGGCTGGTATGCAGCCCTTTCAACAATTCAGGTAAATACTCAAGCATCAGCCTGGTCTCCGCTCAAAACGTGTCGCGCGCAGGTCAATGCGTTTGAGAATGTACTGACTCACCAGCGTAATCACCAGGTAAATAGCCGCCGCCACAATGTACCAGGTAAATGGCTCCTGGGTACGCGTGGCAATGCTTTTGGTTTGCAGCATCAGATCGTTCACGCTGATCAGGCTGACCAGCGCGGTATCTTTCAGCAATACCAGCCACTGGTTACCCAGCCCCGGCAGAGCGTGACGCCACATCTGCGGCATCACCAGACGAAAGAAGATCGCGGCTTTAGACAAACCCAACGCCTGACCGGATTCCCATTGTCCGAGCGGCACGGCCTTCAGCGCGCCACGCAGCGTTTGCGACGCATAGGCTGCGTACAGCAAAGACAGCGCAATCACACCGCACAGGAACGGGCTGACGTCGAAGTTTTCGATCTGCATCTGTACCGGGATTTCTACAAACCCGAGATTAATCGTAAAACCATCGGCCAGCGTCAGCAGCAGTTGCGAGGAGCCGAAATAGATAAACAGAACCACCAGAATTTCTGGTAACCCGCGCAGAATGGTGACCAGCGCAGAACCTGCCCATGCCACTGGACGCCATTTTACGGACTCCCAGACGGCAAAAAACATGGCGAGCGCAAGGCCGATGATCAGCGCACAAACCGCAAGGCCGACGGTCATCCCGGCGGCGCTTGCTAACGGAAAAAATTCATTCATCAAATATTACTTCTGGAACCATTTGTTGTAGATGGTCTCGTAAGTCCCATCTTTCTTCACTTTTTCTAGCGCAGTGTTAAATTTCTGCTGCAGCTCAGTGTTGCCCTGACGCACCGCGATGCCCAGACCTGTACCGAAGTAATCTTTATCCGTCACTTTGTCACCAACAGCGGCCAGTTTTGGATTGTCTTTCAGCCATTCGGTTACCACTGCGGTATCACCGAAGACGCCGTCAATGCGACCGTTTTGCAGATCGAGCTTGGCATTCTGGTAGCTGTCATACGGTACGGTGGTCACTTCCGGATGCTTATCCATGATGAATTTCTGGTGCGTCGTCCCGTTTTGTACGCCAACTTTTTTGCCTTTCAGCTGATCAATGCTGGTGTATTTACCCTGCTGGCCAACAAACAGCGCAGAGTTGTCGTAGTAAGGGGTGGTAAACAGGACCTGTTTTTCACGCTCAGGCGTGATGTCCATACCGGCCATCACCGCGTCAAAACGACGGAATTTCAGGCTCGGGATCAGGCTGTCGAATGCCTGATTGGTAAACGTACAGGTAGCATCGATCTCTTTACACAGCGCGTTCGCCAGATCAACGTCAAAACCGACGATCTTGTTATTCGCATCGATAGATTCAAACGGAGGATAAGACGCTTCGGTGGCGAAACGAATGGTTTGGGCTGCGGTAGCGGAAAGGCTAAAACCTGCGATTAGCGCGGCAATCAGAACTTTTTTCATTGTATTGTCCCGAATCTTAGTGAGAAAGATAGTTTTTAAACGCTTCGGTTTGCGGGTTGGCAAAGCAGCTCGCATCCCCAAACTCGACGATATGACCGTTTTCCATATACACCACACGACTGGCCGTTTTACGAGCAACTTCCACTTCGTGGGTGACGATCACCTGAGTAATGTTGGTTTCCGCCAGCTCACGAATGATGCTGACGATTTGCGCGGTAATTTCCGGATCAAGCGCGGCGGTCGGTTCATCAAACAGCAGCACCTGCGGTTCCATCATCAACGCGCGGGCAATGGCTACACGCTGCTGCTGGCCGCCGGAGAGATGCAACGGATAACGATCGCTGTAGGGCTTCAGACGCAGACGTTCGAGCAGTTTCTCGGCGCGCGCCATTGCTTGCTCTTTTGTCAGACCGAGCACACGGCAGGGCGCTTCAATCAGATTCTGCACAACCGTGAGGTGCGGCCAAAGATTATATTGCTGAAAAACCATACCCACGTTCTGGCGCAGATCGCGAATAGCTTTATCTGACGGTGTTTTCGTGAAGTCGAAACGGTTACCCGCAATAGAGAGCGTGCCCGAGCGCGGCATCTCAAGCAGGTTGAGTACACGCAGTAGCGAGCTTTTCCCGGCTCCACTAGGGCCAAGTAACACCAGTGTTTCACCCTGAGGGCAATCCAGCGTGATATCGAACAGCGCCTGATGTGCGCCGTAGAAGCAGTTAATGCCGTTTAATTGAATACTCATTGATTCTCGTATGCTGGCAGTCTGATAGCTATACACTTCATCCTTCAAGCTGCCTCTTTGTTGGCTGCATTCATTCACTCCAGTCACGTACTATTCGTACGCTCCTGGAGATTCATTCACTTGCCGCCTCGACGCATCATGAATGATTTTGTGTATATTGAAGCCGCAGATACTACCTTTGACAGAATAGTTATGCAATATTTATGCGTTAAAAGTTAAATGCAAACCGCATTCTTATCTAAACATAGCACAAAATAGCGGGGCCACCAGCGGGCAAGAATAATTGTCGGCATTCTATGCAGAATGCCAGACAATTTATGGGGTTTATGAAACAGGCGGGTGAATGGGGGCGACTAGCGGTTTTCCACAGACTGGCGCAGCGTCCCGGCTGGCGCGTGTACGCTGCCGCCCAGATAGCGGACGTCGTCTACTACCCAGCACTGGCCTTCGCGGATCATCAGCACTTCGTCACGCCAGCTTTGGTCACCCTGTTTCAGCTCTACGCGCAGCGGAATGTTGCGTGCATCACTATTCGGAATAGTCGATGCGCTGGCGACGCTGGCGCTATCCGGTAACGTAGAGCGGCTGGAGAACGGATCGCTGTTAAACAGATCGCGATGCGCGTTATCACGGCTGGCATCGGTCAGCAGTTTAGCCAGATTGTCGCTGAGGTATGGACGAAGGGGGGTAATGTCATTGTTTCGATGCTGAATACGGTAATCATAGAATTGTTGAGCCACGCTGTCTGGCCCGCCTTCTACGCATGCACCGCTCCGCGTGCCGTTATCTTTATAGGCCGGAGTCACGGTAGTACAGGCGCTGAGAAGTAGTGCACATGGAACCAGCAGAGAGAGTTTCGAGTAGCGCATAATGATTTCCTTATAAGCTTCCTACTAATGGTGTTCTATGATGAACAATTCTGTCTCGTTAAAGATTGTATGATCGATTAACACATTGTTTTTGCTAAAGCAAATTCGCGGGCACCCCACATGAAGCAGGTTGGTGGCGCTCGTTGCCAGCTTCAGCTTCAGTATATCAACCTGCAACGGGGCGTTGGCGGCCATTCATGCTTCTTATACTGTATAGACCATCTGAGCATTTGCATGTTCCATTTGCCGCGCTTTGCGCCTGGGCAAACAAAACTCGTGCCGCGTTGTTGGCTATAAGGGACTCCGGACGGCTAAAATAAGAGTTGCTTAATCTCAGTGCCCGTGCGTTAATGATCTGGTCGGTTTGAATAACAGACGATATAAAAAGTAGTTTACTCAAGCAGTTCTCATTTTCAGGTGTAATCCATTTATCCCCTCTTTGAGTCTCTTCATTAAGCACTACGAAGTTTCTGTCATAAAAACCATGCTTGCCGAAAGGCTCAAATTAAGGAATAAAATATATGTCTACTAAAATGACTGGTTTAGTTAAATGGTTCAATCCTGAAAAAGGTTTTGGCTTCATCACGCCTGCAGATGGCAGCAAAGATGTCTTTGTCCATTTTTCAGCGATTCAAGGTAATGATTTCAAGACGCTGAATGAAAACCAGAAAGTTGAATTCGGTGTGGAGCAGGGGCCTAAAGGTCCATCCGCAGTTAATGTTGTGGCGCTGTAAGGTAACTATTATGACTAATCATATTCACTTTCGCTGCCCATGTTGCCATGGTTCCCAATACAGAACATCAACCTTTGATGTTACTGAAGGAAATCCATTCGGGGCAAAATGTATTTTTTGTAAATCTAAAATGATTACATTCGATAACGTCGCAATGTACATTCAGTCCGGTCAGACACCATTAGATTTCAGAAAATAATAACTTCAGGCCCCCAGTATCAGGGGCCTTTTTTATTTCTGGCGGAATGCCGGTCAAATAAAAATAAATAAAACGCGCCACCTGAAACCGCTACACATCGACACGGATAGCAGTTTTATTTGGCGGGTTCTCCTTTGAGTGTCATAGTATATTGGTTTGAAAACGTTGTTAAGGCAGCGTTGTTAGCACAAAAAGGAGATTAACCATGCAGTTTTCAACTACCCCTACGCTTGAAGGGCAGAGCATCGTGGAATACTGCGGTGTGGTGACGGGTGAAGCCATTTTAGGCGCGAATATCTTCCGCGATTTCTTCGCCGGCATTCGCGATATTGTCGGCGGCCGCTCCGGCGCGTATGAAAAAGAGTTGCGTAAAGCGCGCGAAATTGCTTTTCAGGAGCTGGGTGAACAGGCGAAAGCGCTGGGTGCTGATGCGGTCGTCGGTATCGACATTGATTACGAAACCGTGGGTAAAGATGGCAGCATGTTGATGGTGAGCGTCAGCGGTACTGCGGTGAAAACTCGCCGATGAAGCGTCTGTTGTGGCTGCTGGCATTGACGCTGCTGCTGGCGGGCTGCGCTGGCCAAAAAGGGATTGTCGATAAAGACGGATATCAGTTAGATACCCGCCGTCAGGCGCAGGCCGCTTATCCGCGCATCAAAGTGCTGGTTATCCATTACACGGCTGATGATTTTGACGCTTCTCTGGCTACGCTGACCGATAAAAACGTCAGTTCGCACTATCTGATCCCGGCTGTGCCGCCGCTTTATCACGGCAAGCCGCGTATCTGGCAACTGGTGCCGGAAAACGATCTGGCCTGGCATGCCGGGATTAGCTTCTGGCGCGGCGCGACGCGGATTAACGATACCTCGATTGGCATTGAGCTGGAAAACCGCGGCTGGCAAAAATCGGCGGGAACGAAATATTTTGCCCCGTTTGAGCCAGCGCAGATTCAGGCGTTGATCCCACTGGCGAAGGACATTATTGCTCGCTACGACATCAAGCCGCAAAACGTGGTGGCTCATGCGGACGTCGCACCGCAGCGTAAGGACGATCCTGGCCCATTGTTTCCATGGAAACAGCTGGCTGCACAGGGAATCGGCGCATGGCCTGATGCTCAGCGCGTGGCGTTTTATCTCAACGGGAGAGCGCCGTCTACACCGGTAGACACTGCATCGTTACTCGATCTGCTGTCGCGCTATGGTTATGAGGTGAAACCCGAAATGACGCCGCGTGAACAGCAGCGAGTGATTATGGCATTCCAGATGCACTTCCGCCCGACGTTGTGGAACGGCGTGGCGGATGCAGAAACGCAGGCGATTGCGGAGGCCTTGCTGGAGAA
Organism: Citrobacter sp. C5_2; assembly: GCF_014596845.2. Classification (NCBI taxonomy): domain Bacteria; kingdom Pseudomonadati; phylum Pseudomonadota; class Gammaproteobacteria; order Enterobacterales; family Enterobacteriaceae; genus Citrobacter; species Citrobacter sp. C5_2. The sequence continues at coordinate 1,876,503 of NZ_CP115032.1, forward strand.
ATACGGGCAGGGTTAACGCGGCAGCTTACCGTGGTCGCGCAGCCAGGCCGCGGTACGCTCAATCCCTTCATCCAGCGTGACGATGGGCTGGTAACCTAACTCTTCCTGAGCGCGGGTGGTATCCAGCGTAAAGTCAAAATTCAGCTTCGAGACGCCGTAGTGCGTAAGCTTTGGCTCTTTCGCCGATTTATTGCCCAGACGCTCCATGCTGCGAGCAATCATGTCCAGCATCGGGTAGGGCACCGAGCGGATTCGGCAATCAATATTCAACTCGTCGATCAGCTTCTGCACGATACTGCGCAGCGTTCGATGCTCGCCGTTAGTAATGTTGTATGCGCGGCCTGACGGCAGGTTATCGCAAGCTTCCTGGCTTACCAGCCACATTGCGTGTACCGCGTTCTCATAATAGGTCATATCCACCAACGCACTTCCACCGTGCGGCAACAGGATGCTGCCGTAGTGGTACATCATGTGGGCCAGACGGGGGATAAAAACTTTATCGTGAGGTCCGAACAGACTTTGTGGACGCAATACCGTGAAGCGGGTCTGCGGGTTAGCCTGCGCGAGCAGCGCAATCACATCTTCACCAGCCGCTTTACTGCGGGCGAATTCATTGGCGAAGCGATGTGGTCGGAAGTCCTCTTTGATATCCCGATGATGGTGATAGTCAAAATAGAGTGACGGAGAGGAGATATGGATAAAGTTACGTACGCCCCAGGCAACGGCCCATTCGCCCAGACGGCGGGTAGCACGAACGTTGGCCAGATCGAAGGCTTCCTGCGTTCCCCACGGCGAGGTAAAACTGGAGCAGTGCCACAGCGTGTCGATACCTGCGAGCATGACCTTTGCCTGCGAAGAGACCAGTTCGGTCAAATCCGCATGCACAAATTCTGCGCCCATTTTCTCCAGCAGCTTGCCCATCGCTTCGTTGCGACCGGTGGCTCTGACGCTGACGCCTTTGCTGCATAGAAACTCAACCGCATTTCGGCCCAAGCCGCTGGTGGCTCCGGTAACCAGTACCTTCATATCAATCCACTGTGTTTAAAAAACATCGTGCGCATTCTTCCGTGAAATACGCCTGTATGCAATGGGAAACGTGAAAGAATACAGTCTCTTTTTGTCATTAGTCTGTGATTTGTTCTGCAAGTTTGGCGATACGCTTTGCCATCCCTCTGAAAATGAACAGATGGGCCGGGATCATCAACAACCAGTAGAAGAGACCGGGCATGCCGTGCGGATGCCACCAGGCGCGTACATCGATGCGCCGATGATCGCCTTTATCTTCCAGTGTAAAGCTTAAACGGCCTAATCCCGGCGCTTTCATGCCAAACAGCAGTGTGAGCTGTTTTTCTGGCTCAACGATGATCACTTTCCAGCTATCCACGGCATCGCCAACCTGCAACAACGGGTTTTCCGGGCGCCCTTTTGCCAGCTTATGGCCGACCAGCAGATCCAGCGCGGCGCGCGTCTTCCACAAAAAATTGCCAAAGAAATAGCCCTCTCTCCCGCCGAGTCGGTTCACCACCTGCCACAGCGCTTTCAGACTGGCGGAGGTGTCGACGCTAAAGCCAGCCTGTTTGGCAAAATAGCCATATTCGGGACGCCAACGGGCGAATGCCTGAGCGTCATACCCCCAGTCGCTGGAGTTAACCAGCTTCTCTTCTTCTTTCAGCGTGCTGCGCACTGCGTCATCAAAGGCGATCAGCTTTTGTGGGATCAGCGCGCGTAGCTCAGCGTCATCGGCCAGCAGGTCATGCTTTAAGCCTTGTATCAGCGCCTTTGCCGTAGTGGGCGGTACCGACGTAATAACATTCAAAAACCACACCGAAATCCAACTGGTCGGAAACGGGATAGGGATCAACAAGCGGTGTTTGCCGCTGACGGCCATGAAATGCTCGAACTGTTCCTGATAGCTTAATATCTGCGGCCCTGCGGCTTCGAGTACGCGGTGATGGCTTGTGGGATGGTCCAACAGCGCCACCAGATAGTACATCAAATTTTCCAGCGCGATGGGCGTGGTACGCGAACGTACCCAGCGCGGAGGCGTAAGTACCGGCAGGTTGTAGACCATATCGCGCATCACTTCAAAAGCGGCGGAACCCGCCCCGACGATAATGCCTGCCCGTAATTCGGTCATCGGCACGCCTGCTTCGCGCAGGATGTCTGCGGTTATCTGCCGCGCACGCAGATGATCGGATTGTTCATGTCGCGGAGCCTGTAATGAGCTCAGGAAAATAAGCTGTTTGACGGGGATGCTACGTAGCGCATCACGCACGTTCATCGCGACCTGGCGCTCATGAGCGATAAAATCACCGCCTTCGCCCATGCCATGGACCAGGTAATAAACCGTATCAACATCCGTCAGCAGCGGCGTCAGGTTATCAGGCCAGGTTAAGTCGACTTTGTGGCAACTGACGTTGGCCAGTTGCAGTTTTTCCAGCCGTTCAATCCGGCGTGCCGCAGCCAGCACCTGGTGCCCTTGCTGACTGAGCGCCTGTACCAGATGCTGACCAATGTAGCCACTGGCGCCAAGAACCAAAATCCGTTGCGGCACGCCTATCTCCTTAGCGAGTTAAAAAAGCGCGCCAGTGGGCGGCGACTTCAGCAAGTTGTTCACGCGATACGTCCAGATGCATCACCAGGCGTACAATCGGGGAGGCGTTAATCAGTACCCCTTGCGCTTTCATATACTCGCCCAGCGCAGCAGCGTGTTCTTCGCCAACGCGGACAAACAGCATGTTGGTATCGTGACGCATGACATCTGCGCCTGCTTCGCGCAGTTGTTCCGCCATCCAGGCCGCGTTGTCATGGTCTTCCTGTAAACGCGCCACGTTATTTTTCAACGCATACAGTCCGGCCGCCGCCAGAATCCCGGCCTGACGCATTCCGCCTCCGGTCATTTTACGCCAGCGGATGGCGCGTTTAATGTAGTCGTGACTACCGACCAGTAGTGAGCCTACCGGCGTTCCCAGACCTTTGGAGAGACAAATGGTGAACGAGTCGCAGTATTGTGTGATCTCTTTCAGCTCACAGCCGTAAGCGACGACGGCGTTAAAAATACGCGCGCCATCAACGTGCAGGGCCAGATTGCGCTCACGAGTGAATTCCCAGGCATCTTTCAGATACTCGCGTGGCAGCACTTTGCCGTTGTGAGTGTTTTCCAGACTAAGCAGACGTGTGCGGGCAAAATGGATATCATCCGCTTTGATTTTTGCCGCCACTTTGTCCAGCGGTAAGGTGCCATCCGGCGCGGCATCGATAGGCTGCGGCTGAATGCTGCCGAGCACCGCTGCGCCTCCCGCTTCGTAGAGATAGTTATGTGCGCCCTGGCCTGCGATATACTCTTCACCACGCTGGCAGTGGCTGAGCAGTGCAACCAGGTTCGCCTGGGTGCCGGTAGGTAAGAAAATAGCGGCTTCTTTGCCGGAAAGCTCTGCAGCGTATTGCTGGAGAGCGTTAACGGTAGGGTCATCTCCGTATACGTCGTCCCCGACCGGGGCGGCCATCATCTCTTCCAGCATGGCGCGACTCGGCCGGGTTACGGTATCACTGCGTAAATCAATCACGGGCATTCCTTTTTTAGTGAGGTAATGCCCTCTGTTTTACCTGAGCCAGTTCGTTTTCGCCAGTTCCATCACTTCATCACCGCGTCCGCTGATGATTGCGCGCAACATATACAGGCTAAAACCTTTTGCTTGTTCGAGTTTGATCTGCGGCGGGATGGCTAACTCTTCTTTCGCCACCACCACGTCGACCAGCACCGGACCGTCAATCGACATCGCCCTTTGCAGCGCTTCATCGACCTCTGAGGATTTCTCCACACGAATGCCCGTAATGCCGCAGGCTTCGGCAATCCGCGCGAAGTTGGTGTCGTGCAGCTCCGTGCCGTCGGTCAGATAACCGCCAGCCTTCATCTCCATCGCCACAAATCCCAGCACGCTGTTGTTGAAGACGATAATCTTCACCGGCAGCTTCATCTGGACAACCGACAGAAAATCGCCCATCAGCATGCTAAAACCGCCGTCACCGCACATGGCGATGACCTGGCGTCCCGGTTCGGTCGCTTGGGCGCCGAGCGCCTGTGGCATAGCGTTAGCCATCGACCCGTGGTTAAACGACCCGAGAAGGCGGCGTTTGCCGTTCATTTTCAGATAGCGTGCAGCCCAAACCGTCGGGGTACCAACATCGCAGGTAAAGATCGCGTCGTCAGCGGCAAAATGGCTGATCTGCTGCGCCAGATACTGCGGATGAATGGCTTTATCGCTCGGTTTGGCTAAATCATCCAGACCCTTGCGCGCCTCACGATAGTGCTCCAGCGCTTTGTCCAAAAACTTCCGCTCGGTTTTTTCCTCCACCAGCGGCAGCAGGGCGCGGAGAGTGGATTTAATATCGCCCACCAGCGCCATATCAACTTTACTGTGCGCGCCGATGCTCGCCGGATTGATATCAATCTGAATAATTTTGGCGTCGGTGGGGTAGAACGGGCGATAGGGGAACTGGGTGCCGAGCAGGATCAGCGTGTCGGCATTCATCATGGTGTGGAATCCGGATGAAAAGCCAATCAGCCCGGTCATACCGACGTCATACGGGTTATCGTATTCGACGTGTTCTTTACCCCGCAGGGCGTGAACAATCGGCGCTTTGATTTTTGCCGCAAACTCAACCAATTCTTGATGCGCACCGGCACAGCCGCTGCCGCACATCAGGGCGATATTGCTGGAATAACGCAGCAGTTGCGCCAGTTTTTTTATCTCTTCTTCAGCCGGGGTGACGACCGGGAGTGGCGCATGATACCAGTGCGTGCTGGCGCTTTCCGGCGCGGGCTTCAGCGCGACGTCGCCGGGTAATACCACGACTGAGACGCCACGATTTAATACGGCTTTACGCATGGCAATGGCGAGTACCTGCGGGATCTGTTCAGGGCTGGAAACCAGCTCGCAATAGTGGCTACATTCGCGGAACAACTCTTGCGGGTGGGTCTCCTGAAAATAACCGCTGCCGATCTCACTGGAAGGGATATGTGCGGCAATCGCCAGGACTGGAACATGGTTGCGGTGGCAATCAAACAGCCCATTGATCAGGTGCAGGTTCCCTGGTCCACATGAACCGGCACAGACGGCCAGTTCGCCGGTTAGCTGCGCCTCTGCGCCAGCGGCGAAGGCGGCAACTTCTTCATGACGGGTCGGCATCCAGTCAATCGTTCCCATACGATTAAGACTGTCACTAAGACCATTTAATGAATCACCCGTTACGCCCCAAATACGTTTAACGCCAGCTTGTTCGAGGGTTTTAGCAATAAAAGCGGCAACCGTTTGTTTCATGGTTTTCCATCTCCTTTAATGTGATACCGGTTACAAGTTTAGATGAAGATGATAGTTATGCTTCTCATTTCCCCCTTATTTTCGGCAGCTTACATTTCGAGCAGATAACGCGTAGTTTGATATCTGGCATGGTGAAACAAGGAATGAATTCAAATGGTTACTAAACTATTAAATGCAGTTAACCGAACGCTGACTCATGAAGACTTTGGCAAGTTTCTGTTACGCATCGCTGTCGGCGGGCTGATGCTGTTTCATGGCTTACATAAATTGTTCTCCGGTATTGAGGGCATCAGTGGCATGCTGATAGCGAAAGGTTTTCCGGGCTTTATTGCTTACGGCGTTTTGTTGGGGGAGGTCGTTGCGCCTTGCCTGATTATTCTGGGGATCCTGACCCGTCCGGCGGCATTGGGGCTGGCGTTTACGATGGTGGTGGCGTGGCTGATGGTCGGGATGGGCGAAACCTGGTCACTGGACAAAACCGGCGCATGGGCGATCGAGAGTCTGGTGTACTTCTTTATCGGGGCATTGGCTGTCGCGTTTTTAGGGGCGGGGCGTTTCTCGGTGGCAGGAAATTCGGCCTGGCGGTAAAAAAGGCCGGATATGGCGTAAACGCGTTATCCGGCCTGGAGCAGCTACGAAGGAGTATTTTACAGATTAAGCGAGTACTAAATCGCTCTGCGGATGACAGGAGCAGGCCAGTACATAGCCTTCGGCTATTTCTGCATCCGTCAGCGTCATGGTGCTGCTGACCGTGTAGTTACCGTCAACCACTTTGGTTTTGCAGCAGCCGCAAACGCCCGCACGACATGCGGCAACGACCGGCACTTTATTGCTTTCCAGCGCGTCCAGCAGCGTACTGCCCACCGGCGCGTAAAACTCTTTCGCCGGTTGCAGCTTGGTGAACTTCAGACCGCTGGTGGCGGCCTCGGCAACTGGCGTGAAGAACTGCTCTTTAAAAAAGCGCGTCACGCCCAGCGCTTTGACTTCTTTCTCGACCAGATCCATATACGGCGCCGGGCCGCAGGTCATCACGGTACGAGAGCTCAGATCCGGCACGCTTTTCAGCAGATCGGTCGTCAGTCGGCCAGAAACAAAACCGTGGGTGGCATTGTTTTCAGCGACTAGCGTCACCGGATAGTCACGCCATTCGTCGGCAAAAATAACATCTTGCGGTGAACGAACGTTAAAGATCACCTGCACATCGGCCTGTGGGCGGTACTTTGCCAACCAGCGACGCATTGACATGATTGGCGTCACGCCGCAACCGGCAGCCAGCATCAGGAACTTATCTTCCGCCTTATCTTCACAGGTAAATTCACCCATGGCATCGGACAGCCAGATATAGTCGCCGCGCTTCACGTCACGGGTCAGCCACTGTGAACCTGCGCCATCGTCAATCCGGCGAACGGTCAGCGTAATGTACTCGCTTACCCCCGGGGTAGATGAAATGGTGTAAGCACGCAGCGTCTGGGCTGAGTTACGTACGCTAACCAGTGCATACTGCCCGGCGCGGTACGGATAATAGTCGTGGCACAGCAACGAAATCGTCCATACATCCGGCGTTTCCTGATGGATGTGATGCACCTGCATCCGCCATGGGCACTGATGAGTTGGCATTGTCATTCTTTACTCCTTACGCGCTCAGCAACTGCTTCATGTCTTCTTCAACGGTGGTGACGGAACGCAGGCCGAATTTCTCGTTGAGCACAGCCAGCAGATCCGGCGTGAAGAAACCAGGCGCTGTTGGGCCAGTGACGATGTTTTTCACGCCCAGCGACAGCAGGGTCAGCAGAATCACAATCGCTTTCTGTTCGAACCAGGAGAGCACCAGAGACAGCGGCAGGTCGTTGACGCCGCAGCCCAGCTTCTCTGCCAGAGTGACCGCCAGGATGATGGCAGAGTAAGCATCGTTACACTGACCGGCATCGACCAGACGCGGCAGGCCTTCGATATCGCCGAACTCCAGTTTGTTGAAACGGTATTTACCGCACGCCAGGGTCAGGATCAGGCAATCGTCCGGGACGCTGGTGGCGAAGTCGGTGAAGTAGTTACGTTCGCCGCGCGCGCCGTCGCAGCCGCCGACCAGGAAGATATGACGCAGTTTTTCACGGCTGACCAGGTCGATCAGCGTATCAGCAGCGCCCAGCAGCGTCTGACGACCGAAACCTACGGTGATCAGGTGCGGGATTTCGCTGTACGGGAAGCCAGCCATCTGTTGTGCCTGAGCGATGACCGGACCGAAGTTGTCGCCTTCGAGGTGGCTCACACCCGGCCAGCCGACGATGCTACGGGTCCAGATACGGTCGTCGTAGGCGCCCACGGTTGGGTCGATGATGCAGTTAGAGGTCATCACGATTGGGCCAGGGAAGCGAGCGAACTCAACCTGCTGGTTCTGCCAGCCGCTGCCATAGTTACCAATCAGATGTTTGAACTTGCGCAGTTCCGGGTAGCCGTGTGCTGGCAGCATTTCGCCATGGGTATAGACGTTAACGCCGGTACCTTCGGTCTGCTCCAGCAGGTTGTAGAGATCTTTCAGGTCGTGACCGGAGATCAGGATGCATTTACCTTCGGTCGCTTTAACGTTGACCTGGGTCGGCGTCGGGTGACCGTATTTAGTGGTTTCACCGGCGTCCAGGATGCTCATCACTTTGAAGTTCATCTGGCCGATTTCCATAGAACACTCCAGCAGAGCGTTCATATCGGCAGGCCAGGTCCCCAGCCACGCCATAATTTTGTGGTACTGGGCGTAGATGTCGTTGTCGTACTGGCCGAGAACGTGCGCGTGTTCCATATAGGCCGCGGCACCTTTCAGACCGTACAGGCACAGCAGGCGCAGGCCGAGAATGTTCTCGCCGATGGCCGCTTTGTCTTTGTTCGGGGTAAATTCAGCCGCCTGACGTTGCAGGTCGCCCAGATCGTCGCTGACCAGTTGCAGGTCGGCCATCGGGTTGTCGACCGCTGCGTTCGCATCGATGTTCAGACATTGCGCTTTCAGCGCGTCGCGCATGGCAATCGCTTCACGGGCATAGCCAACAATACGCGGGGAGTCGAAGTTAACGTTGGTCAGCGTGGAGAAGAACGCGCGCGGTGCGAAGTTATCAACGTCATGGTCGATGATGCCGTATTCACGCGCTTTAACAGCCCATGCAGACAGACCTTGTAGGGAAGCAATCAGCAGATCCTGCAAATCGGAGGTTTCAGCCGTTTTACCGCACATACCCTGCGCGTAAGAGCAGCCGTTCCCTGCCGGAGTACGGATGGTTTGTTCACATTGCACACAAAACATGGTCACACCTTTTAAAGTTATATTTAATATACATGTTTAAGATTATGCCTGTGCGCGCAGGGATAAAAGGGATTTCTGCTACAACTTGCAAGGAGATTGATTTAGCGCAATTTTGGCGGTAGCCGACTACCGCCAGAGAGGTATTTGTTTAAGGGTCAGGCGGAGAAAAACGCCATCAACAGAGGGACTAACAGACTCAGGATAAAACCGTGCACGATGGCTGCCGGAACCATTTCCAGTCCACCGCTGCGTTGTAAAACCGGAAGGGTGAAATCCATCGATGTGGCCCCGCATAGCCCCAACGCGGTAGAGCGACTGCGGCCCACCATGCCGGGAATCAACATAATGGCAATCAGTTCGCGCGCCAGGTCATTAAAGAAGGCGGCACTGCCAATCACCGGCCCGAACGATTCGGTTAACAGAATACCGGACAGCGAATACCAACCAAAACCTGACGCCATCGCCATCGCGGTTTTGACCGGCAGGCCGAGGATAAACGCATTAATAACCCCCGCCAGCATCGAACTGGCGACGACGACGACGGCAACAATCATGCCCCGGCGATTCAGCACGATTTGCTTGAGGGTCATACCGCTGTTGCGAAGCTGAATCCCCACCAGGAACAGTAAAAAGATTAACGTATATTCGCTGGCTTCGGTGGCGTGCTGCAAAAAGGAAAGACCGGTGAGACCCAGCAGGAAGCCCACCACGACAACCCCACAAAGCTGGAGCGACTCAAACGCCATCGCGATCCGCGACGGTAGTTTCTCTTGCTGATGGTTATGCCGCCAGGGCAGTGAACGCTCCAGCCAGAACAACGCGGCGATATTACACAGCAAAATAACCGTCACGCTGACAGCAGAATAATGAAGTATGGCTAACAGGTTGCTGGCGAGATTATCCAGAAACGCCAGGCTGATACCCATAAAAAAGAGAATAAGGTAGACGATCCAGCTCAACAGGCGATTGATGAGTTTTAGTGCGCCCATGTGCCGAAGTGGAATAAGGTAGCCCACAATAAGGGGAACCAGAATGATTAACAGCCCTGAAAACATGAAAACCCGATCCTTGCTGAGATGTAAGACGAAATGCGCAAGCACACACTACTCAATGCAAAGAGGGGAGTAAAGTTGCAAATAAAAGGAAATATAGCGAGGAAAAAAAGGCCTGACTTTCGCCAGGCCTTTTTGTTAATGATTAATCGCGTTTTTCCAGCAGAGTGCGGTAAATAAGACCGCCGAGAACCCCACCGATAATTGGCATAACCCAGAAGAACCACAATTGTTGCAATGCCCAGCCGCCCTGGAAAATGGCAACTGCGGTACTACGTGCCGGGTTTACGGAGGTATTAGTGACTGGAATGCTGATCAAGTGGATCAGTGTTAACGCCAGACCGATTGCAATAGGGGCAAAACCTGCCGGAGCATGTTTGTCGGTCGCGCCGTGGATCACTAATAAGAAACCAGCGGTCAGAATAATTTCAATTACAACAGCAGAAAGCATGGAATAACCGCCAGGTGAATGATCACCAAAGCCGTTCGAAGCAAAACCGCTGGCGGTTGCATCAAAACCTGCTTTACCGCTGGCAATTAGATACAGAGCCGCAGCTGCAACAATACCGCCCACAACCTGCGCAATAACATATCCAATAACGTCTTTCGCCGGGAAGCGACCGCCAGCCCATAAACCGAAGGTTACTGCCGGGTTAAAATGTCCACCTGAAATATGGCCCACGGCAAAGGCCATAGTTAATACGGTCAGACCAAATGCCAATGCGACACCGGTGAATCCAATTCCCAATTCCGGGAATGCTGCGGCCAGTACTGCGCTACCGCACCCACCAAAGACGAGCCAAAACGTACCGAAGAATTCGGCTGCTAATTTCCTGAACATAACCACCTCAATTAAAAGTTCCGGGTTCGTATTCCTTGCCCGGTAATTCATCGCTTAAAGGGACGATGATGAAAGAGCGGGTATTTTAGAAAAAAACATCATCCCTTCGCCAGTTAAATTGATGAAAAAATTTGATTTAAGGCAATATGTCGTGATTCCTTTTTGAATATTGGATGAATGAAGCATAGTTCAATTAGCTAAAAATGATGATTGAGCTCAGAAATTATAATCACAGGAAAACATAAGAAGAATATTCTTAATTTTTTTGATTTCTGCGATTAACCTCCTGATGATATCGGGTGCCCTGAGCGCACGGTTAACGTTATACTCCTGATAACTTGAAGGAAAAAGTTAGCATTTCCGGAGGCTATATGATTCTCGAACGCGTTGAGATTGTTGGATTTCGTGGTATTAACCGCCTGTCGTTGATGCTTGAGCAGAGTAACGTGCTGATTGGGGAGAACGCGTGGGGTAAGTCCAGTCTGCTGGATGCCTTAACCTTGCTGCTGTCGCCGGAATCTGATTTGTACCACTTTGACCGCGATGATTTTTGGTTCCCGCCGGGGGATATACAGGGCCGGGAACATCATTTGCACATTATCCTGACCTTTCGTGAATCTCAGCCGGGTCGTCATCGGGTTCGTCGCTACCGGCCTCTGGAAGCCTGCTGGACGCCGTGCCACGATAGCTATCACCGTATATTCTATCGTCTGGAGGGCGAGTGCGCGGATGATGGGACCGTCCTGACGCTACGTAGTTTTCTTGATAGTGATGGCCATCCGCTCAATCTCGACGACATTAACGATCTGGCGCGGCATCTCGTGCGTCTGATGCCTGTGTTGCGTCTGCGCGACGCGCGTTTTATGCGGCGCATTCGTAACGGTACGGTGCCGGATTCGGCGGATGTTGAAGTGACCGCTCGCCAGCTGGATTTTCTGGCGCGTGAACTGGCTACCCGACCACAAAACCTGACCGATGGGCAGATTCGTCAGGGGCTGTCGGCTATGGTGCAGCTATTAGAGCACTATTTTTCTGAGCAGGGTTCTGGTCAGTCCCGCTATCGCCTGATGCGTCGCCGCTCCAATAACGAACAACGTAGCTGGCGCTATCTGGATATCATTAACCGCATGATTGATAAACCTGGCGGACGAACGCATCGGGTTATCCTGTTGGGACTGTTCTCGACGCTGTTGCAGGCCAAAGGCACGTTAAGGCTGGATAAAGATGCCCGGCCTTTATTGCTGATAGAAGACCCGGAAACGCGTTTACATCCCATCATGTTGTCGGTTGCCTGGCACCTGCTGAATCTACTTCCTCTCCAGCGGGTGGCGACCACCAACTCCGGTGAGTTGCTGTCTCTCACGCCGGTGGAACATGTTGTCCGTCTGGTGCGTGAGTCATCCCGCGTCGCCGCCTGGCGACTGGGGCCGGGTGGGATCAGCGCGGAGGACGGTCGGCGTATTGCTTTCCATATTCGTTTCAATCGCGCATCTTCACTGTTTGCCCGCTGCTGGCTGCTGGTGGAAGGCGAAACGGAAACCTGGGTCATTAACGAGCTGGCCCGCCAGTGCGGACACCACTTTGATGCGGAAGGCATTAAAGTCATCGAATTCGCTCAGTCAGGCCTCAAACCACTGGTTAAGTTTGCCCGCCGGATGGGAATTGAATGGCACGTGCTGGTCGATGGCGATGAAGCGGGGAAAAAGTATGCCGCCACGGTGCGCGGTTTATTGAATAACGACAGAGAGGAGGAGCGCGATCATTTAACCATGCTCCCCGCGCTGGATATGGAACACTTTATGTATCGTCAGGGGTTCGCCGATGTCTTTCATCGCGTCGCGCAGATCCCGGAAAACGTGCCAATGAATATGCGCAAAATTATCTCCAAGGCGATTCATCGTTCGTCAAAACCGGATCTGGCGATCGAGGTGGCGATGGAAGCAGGGCGGCGTGGTGTAGACGCCGTTCCCACTTTGTTGCGGAAAATGTTTTCCCGCGTGCTTTGGCTGGCACGCGGCAGAGCGGATTAGTGGCGAAACATCGACGACAGCTGCGCGTGGATGCTGTCCAGTAGCTGATAGCGACGGCGGTATTCTGCGCGTTTTTTACTGGCAATCTCCGCTTCGCTTTTTCGTGCCAGCGCACGCGGAATATGATAGTACCCGCGGCTGTCGCACTTGCCGCCAAGCGACGCCCAAAATGCGTTGTAGTCGGAAAGAATCACTTTGTTTTTATCGTTGTAACGCGGACTGCGAAAGATATGCTGCTCGTTACTGACAGCCATTACCTTTTCGATATTCAATTGTTCCGCTAAACGACAAATGGCTTCCATAACAAGGCGTTTGGGGAATATTCCGTGGCAGGATTTGGTCGCTTTTTGTGTTGCTTCGTGCGGAAGTTGTGAATTGCCCTGCATGCCGCCGATAAATAATGTACTTTTCCCATTATATTCGCAGAACGTAAATGTCATTTTAGTCAGTTCGTCACCATCACCATTTCGCACCAGAATGGTACTTTCACCCTCTTTATCCAGTACCGGAAACATCATCATGGTCACGGTAAATATCTCGTTATCTTTGCCTGCAATTTGCGCCAACTGTAAGCCGTCATGACTTAATAAAGCGTTAAATTCACCAGGTAAAAATGCATGGCGGATAACATGATAATGAAAACGCACCGCATCTAATCGCATTCTGGGATCGAAGTTGGCGGCAAGGTAAGGACGATGCAGACGAACGGGCAGTCGGGGTTGACGGGCGAGCAGGTCTTCAAGCTCCGGCCACTGCGCCAGTTCAGTCATCCATTCCTGGGTAAGGCGAGGTATCAGCAATGAACGCCAGATAAACTTACGCCGAAAGCTCCGTTTATCCCAACACTGTGCAGGCCGTAATTGACCGCGGCTCAGGCTGTAAAAAAGTCCCAGGCTGGTGATGGGTTTGCTGGAAAGAAAAGCGCTTTCAGTTAGTTGACTCATAATATAAATCCGATTGATACCCTGGCATTAATTTCAGCACAGCGGATCTTAACCATTCATCAATAACTCTGTTATTCTTGCGCTTTTCAACGGCTATTTATTTAACGTTGACGTTTAACACTCCACTCTGATGGACGTATTGGGGGAAATTGGGACATTTATGAAGCTCAAGGGAAAAATCAAAAAACGCTATTTTATCTTCGCCATCATCCTTATTGTGGCGATAATTGCACTATGGCGAACGCTTAATGCGCCTTTACCTCAGTATCAAACGTTAATTGTTCGTCCAGGCGATCTCCAGCAAAGCGTACTGGCAACCGGGAAACTGGATGCGCTGCGTAAAGTTGACGTCGGGGCGCAGGTCAGTGGGCAGTTAAAAACGCTGTCAGTCGCGATTGGCGATAAAGTAAAAAAAGATCAACTGCTTGGCGTTATCGATCCTGAACAGGCGCAAAACCAGATCAAAGAGGTTGAAGCGACGCTGATGGAATTACGCGCCCAGCGTTTACAGGCTGAAGCCGAGTGGAAGCTGGCGCGGGTGACGCTTTCCCGTCAGCAACAGTTGGCGAAAACCCAGGCGGTTTCACAACAGGATCTCGATACCGCGGCTACCGAGATGGCGGTCAAACAGGCACAAATCGGCACCATTGATGCACAGATTAAGCGTAATCAAGCCTCTCTTGATACAGCAAAGACCAACCTTGATTACACCCGCATTGTGGCGCCGATGGCGGGTGAGGTTACGCAAATAACCACCCTGCAAGGACAAACCGTTATTGCCGCCCAGCAGGCGCCTAACATTCTGACGCTAGCAGACATGAGTACAATGCTGGTGAAAGCGCAGGTTTCCGAGGCGGATGTTATTCACCTGCATCCCGGACAAAAAGCCTGGTTCACCGTCCTGGGCGATCCGCAGACGCGCTACGAAGGTACGCTGAAAGATGTCCTGCCGACGCCGGAAAAAGTGAATGATGCGATTTTCTACTATGCCCGCTTTGAAGTGCCTAACCCGAAAGGGATCCTGCGTCTGGATATGACTGCACAGGTCCATATCCAGCTCACGGATGTCAAAAATGTCCTGACCATCCCGCTATCGGCGCTGGGCGATCCTATTGGCAATAATCGCTATAACGTCAGGCTGCTGCGTAACGGCGAAACCCGCGAGCGTGAGGTGGTGATCGGCGCGCGCAATGACACCGACGTGGAGATTGTGAAGGGGCTGGAAGAGGGAGATGAAGTCATTACCGGCGAGGGCAATCCAGGAGCGGCGAAATGACGGCATTGCTTGAGCTGAGCAATATCCGCCGCAGTTACCCGTCAGGCGAAGGGCAGGTCGAGGTGTTAAAGGACGTTTCCTTGAGCATTCAGGCCGGTGAAATGGTGGCGATTGTCGGCGCGTCTGGTTCGGGTAAATCGACGCTGATGAACATTCTCGGCTGTCTCGATAAACCTACCAGCGGCACGTATCAGGTGGCCGGGCGCGATGTCTCCACCCTCGATAGCGATGCGCTAGCGCAACTGCGACGCGAGCATTTCGGTTTTATCTTCCAGCGTTATCATTTGCTGTCGCATTTAACCGCCGCGCAAAACGTTGAGGTGCCAGCGGTCTATGCCGGGACTGAACGTAAGCAACGTCTGGCTCGTGCGCAGGAATTACTCCAGCGGCTGGGGCTGGGCGACAGGGTTGACTATCAGCCTTCCCAGCTTTCCGGTGGTCAGCAGCAGCGGGTCAGTATTGCGCGTGCGTTGATGAACGGTGGGCAGGTTATTCTTGCCGACGAACCCACCGGCGCGTTGGATAGCCATTCTGGCGAAGAGGTGATGGCGATTTTGCATCAACTTCGCGATCGCGGACATACGGTAATTATCGTTACGCACGACAGCCAGGTCGCCGCGCAGGCCGAGCGCGTCATTGAAATTCGCGACGGAGAGATCGTACGTAATCCGCCGCCGCACAAATCTTCTGGCGGACGCGAAATCTCCGGGTCGACAGTGAAAACAGTATCCGGCTGGAGTCAGTTTATCAGCGGTTTTCGCGAAGCGCTCACCATGGCCTGGCTGGCAATGGCTGCGAATAAGATGCGTACGCTGCTGACCATGCTGGGGATTATCATCGGTATTGCTTCGGTGGTTTCAATTGTGGTGGTGGGGGATGCGGCAAAACAGCTGGTGCTGGCAGACATTCGCGCTATCGGTACCAATACCATTGATATCTATCCAGGCAAAGATTTCGGCGATGACGATCCGCAGTATCAACAGGCGCTGAAATATGACGATTTAACCGCGCTGCAGAAACAGCCCTGGGTAAGTTCGGTGACGCCTGCGGTGTCGAAGAACCTGCGGTTACGCTACGGTAATATTGACGTGGCAGCCAGTGCGAACGGCGTTAGCGGCGACTATTTCAATGTCTATGGCATGACGTTTAGCGAAGGCACCACCTTTAACGCTGAGCAGCTGGCTGGCCGGGCGCAGGTGGTGGTGCTTGACAGTAATACCCGACGTCAGCTGTTCCCCAACAAAGCGAAGGTGGTGGGCGAGGTCATTTTGGTGGGAAATATGCCTGCTACGGTGATTGGCGTTGCAGAGGAGAAACAGTCGATGTTCGGCAGTAGTAAGATCCTGCGGGTCTGGCTGCCTTACAGCACCATGTCCGGGCGAATTATGGGGCAATCGTGGCTGAACTCAATCACCGTGCGAGTGAAAGACGGGTTTGATAGCGCTCAGGCTGAGCAGCAACTTACCCGTCTGTTGTCGTTACGCCATGGGAAGAAAGATTTCTTTACCTGGAATATGGACGGCGTCTTGAAAACCGCCGAAAAGACCACACGTACATTACAACTCTTCCTGACGCTGGTGGCGGTCATTTCGCTGGTGGTGGGTGGAATCGGCGTGATGAATATTATGCTGGTTTCGGTAACCGAACGAACGCGCGAGATTGGCATTCGTATGGCGGTTGGCGCGCGCGCCAGTGATGTGCTGCAACAGTTCCTCATTGAAGCGGTGCTGGTATGTCTGGTTGGCGGCGCGTTGGGCATCACGTTGTCGATGCTGATCGCCTTTACGCTACAGTTATTCCTGCCCGGCTGGGAAATTGGCTTCTCACCCGTTGCGCTGCTCACGGCATTCCTGTGCTCAACCGCTACCGGAATTTTGTTTGGCTGGTTACCGGCGCGTAATGCGGCGCGGCTTGATCCGGTAGATGCGTTGGCGCGGGAATAATGTTACAGAGATAAAAATGCCAGCCGCAAAGGCTGGCATTTTGACTGCGGGATGTACACAATGAAACAGAAGGGTTAAGCGACGGCTTCTGCTTCAATGACAGGCACGATGACACTGGCATGATTGCCTTTTGGCCCCTGGTGGACATCAAACTGGACAGACTGTCCGGCTTTTAGCGTTCTGTAACCATCCATCTGAATGGTGGAGTAATGGGCGAAAATGTCTTCGCCGCCGCCTTCGGGGCAGATGAAACCAAACCCTTTGGCGTTGTTGAACCACTTAACAGTACCCGTTTCCATACTTCGACATCCTTCGTAGATCTTATATAAGTAAGATGGAATGAACCGGTTGCGGAGTGGGGGCTGTTCAAAACCTCGCCAACTCTCGAAACTACAATTTAGAGAAATCAGGCGGGGCGTCAAGCGTCAGACGGATGGAATAGGGTAAAAATGCATCAAAATTTGAAGCAGTTAACGCTATTGTCGGTTCTGTGACAGATGTCGCGGATGGCACTAATAGATGATAGTTATCTAATACTTGAGGTAGATTGATTGTGTGCATAGGCTGCTTGTCAGCGGCAACATTTTCTGCCGGAAACCGTAACTGAAGATGACGACTGACAATGAGTAAGACGAACGACTGGCTGGATTTCGATCTGCTGGCGGAAGACAAATTGCGCGACGCGCTAAAACCGCCATCTATGTATAAAGTGATATTAATCAATGATGATTACACTCCGATGGAGTTTGTTATTGACGTGTTACAAAAATTCTTTTCTTATGATGTAGAACGTGCAACGCAACTGATGCTTGCAGTTCACTATCAAGGTAAAGCTATCTGCGGCGTATTCACTGCCGAAGTGGCTGAAACCAAAGTCGCGATGGTGAACAAATATGCAAGGGAGAACGAGCATCCGTTGCTGTGTACGCTGGAAAAAGCCTGAATGCAGGCATAAATATTGGGGGAGGTGCCTATGCTCAATCAAGAACTGGAACTCAGTTTAAACATGGCTTTCGCCAGAGCGCGCGAGCACCGACATGAGTTTATGACCGTCGAGCACTTGTTACTGGCGTTGCTCAGTAACCCATCGGCCCGCGAAGCGCTGGAAGCGTGTTCTGTGGATCTGGTGGCGCTCCGTCAGGAACTCGAAGCCTTCATTGAACAAACCACACCCGTATTGCCTGCCAGTGAAGAAGAGCGCGACACGCAGCCAACGTTGAGTTTTCAGCGTGTACTGCAACGTGCGGTCTTTCATGTTCAGTCCTCCGGGCGCAATGAAGTTACCGGCGCAAATGTTCTGGTAGCTATCTTTAGCGAGCAGGAATCTCAGGCGGCCTATCTGCTGCGTAAGCATGAAGTGAGTCGTCTGGACGTGGTGAATTTTATTTCTCATGGCACGCGCAAAGACGAACCAAGTCAGTCTTCTGACTCCGGGAATCAGCCAAATAACGAAGAGCAAGCTGGCGGGGAGGACCGTATGGAGAACTTCACGACTAACCTTAACCAGCTTGCCCGTGTGGGTGGAATTGATCCGCTCATTGGCCGGGAAAAAGAGCTGGAGCGCGCCATTCAGGTACTCTGCCGCCGTAGAAAAAACAACCCGCTGTTGGTGGGTGAATCTGGCGTCGGTAAAACCGCGATTGCCGAAGGCCTTGCCTGGCGTATTGTCCAGGGCGACGTGCCGGAAGTTATGGCGGACTGCACCCTTTACTCTCTGGATATCGGGTCGCTGCTGGCGGGCACCAAATACCGCGGCGATTTTGAAAAACGCTTTAAGGCGCTGCTGAAACAGCTGGAACAGGATACCAACAGCATCCTGTTTATTGATGAGATCCACACCATTATCGGTGCGGGTGCGGCATCGGGTGGCCAGGTGGATGCGGCGAACTTAATCAAGCCTCTGCTCTCCAGCGGTAAAATCCGTGTGATAGGCTCCACGACCTATCAGGAATTCAGCAATATTTTTGAGAAGGACCGGGCGTTAGCGCGCCGTTTCCAGAAAATTGATATCACTGAGCCGTCGGTAGAAGAGACCGTGCAGATTATCAACGGTCTGAAACCGAAATACGAAGCGCACCATGACGTTCGCTACACCGCGAAAGCAGTGCGTGCCGCGGTCGAACTGGCGGTGAAATACATCAACGATCGTCATCTGCCGGATAAAGCCATTGATGTGATCGATGAAGCGGGGGCGCGTGCGCGTCTGTTACCGGTCAGCAAACGCAAGAAAACCGTTAACGTCGCCGATATTGAGTCCGTGGTGGCCCGCATCGCGCGTATCCCGGAGAAGAGCGTCTCGCAGAGCGATCGTGATACGCTGAAAAATCTGGGTAACCGTCTGAAAATGCTGGTATTCGGACAAGATAAAGCCATTGAGGCGCTGACTGAAGCGATCAAAATGAGCCGTGCCGGTCTCGGCCATGAGCATAAACCTGTCGGTTCATTCCTGTTTGCCGGACCGACTGGCGTTGGTAAGACCGAAGTCACGGTGCAGCTGTCCAAAGCGCTCGGCATTGAGCTGCTGCGTTTTGATATGTCCGAGTATATGGAACGTCACACCGTCAGTCGTCTGATTGGTGCGCCCCCGGGATATGTCGGTTATGACCAGGGCGGTTTGCTGACCGACGCGGTCATTAAGCACCCGCATGCGGTCCTGCTGTTGGATGAAATCGAAAAAGCGCACCCGGATGTCTTTAACCTGCTGCTGCAGGTAATGGATAACGGTACGCTGACCGACAATAATGGCCGTAAGGCGGACTTCCGTAACGTGGTGCTGGTCATGACCACCAACGCCGGGGTACGTGAGACCGAGCGTAAATCGATTGGGCTTATTCATCAGGACAACAGCACTGATGCGATGGGCGAAATCAAAAAAGTGTTTACGCCGGAGTTCCGTAACCGTCTCGACAATATTATCTGGTTTGACCATCTCTCTACCGAGGTGATTCATCAGGTTGTTGATAAGTTTATTGTCGAGTTGCAGGTACAGCTGGATCAGAAAGGCGTCTCACTGGAAGTAAGCCAGGAAGCACGTAACTGGCTGGCTGAGAAAGGCTATGACCGCGCGATGGGTGCACGTCCGATGACGCGTGTTGTTCAGGACAACCTGAAAAAACCATTGGCCAACGAACTGCTGTTCGGTTCGCTGGTGGATGGTGGTCAGGTAACCGTTGAGTTGGATAAAGAGAAAAATGAGCTGACCTATGGTTTCCAGAGTGCGCAAAAGCACAAGCCAGAAGCCGCACATTAAGTTCTGGTCTCTAACGAGCCGGGCGTAATGCCCGGTTTTTTTTCGTCTGAAGACGACTTACCGTGGAGCTAAATGATGAAACTGGACAATATTCCATTCCATGTGACCGACTGGTCGCAGGTTATTCCCGAGCAGCATCCTGGTGAGTCTGGATATGCTACATGGAAAGTGGCTTTTGCCGGTGATGTTCGGGTGCGAATTGTCGAATATTCGCCGGGATATCTGGCCGACCATTGGTGTTCGAAAGGACACGTTCTGTTTTGTCTGGAAGGTGAGTTACGCACGGAACTGGAAGATGGCCGCGCGTTCGATCTAAAGCCAGGTATGAGTTACCAGGTGGCCGATCATGCAGAAGCGCATCGCTCATCAACCGCAACGGGAGCAAAGTTGTTTATTGTGGATTGATGGCGTAAACCAGCAGGCAAAAAATAAGCCTGCGTAAGGGCGTTTTTCGGGGGAAGTAACATGGGCTTTCAGCGGTGGAATGCGCATTCGCGCGGCACGCAAGACCACTGAAAGCCACTATAAATCATTCAAGCGTGGACACTCTGGGAGTCAACACCACCACGTAGCGGATTGAGTGAAACAGCATCCTGAAGATACTCAGGGGCAAAGTGCGCATAGACCATTGTCTGCTCTATCCCTGAATGTCCCAGTATTCTCTGCAAGGTGATGATACTCCCTCCGTTAATCATAAAGTGAGTAGCAAAACTGTGACGCAATGCGTGAGTGATCCGGTTTTACATCTTTCATTGTGCGCCTGAACTTCGGGTATGAGGCATCAGGGAACAGATAACCCTTAGATATGCAAAACTACCAACAAATCAGGATCATTTCCGACCGATTCTGATTTTATCAAAAATTTGGGGGGCATCGGAAAACCATCACAAACGTTACAAGTTTTAAAAATAGTATCTATTTATATGATATATATAAGTAAATAGTGGTATTGAAAACTATCACAACAGCATCACAGTGTGACGGTCTTAGATCATCACAACTCTGTTTTATAACTTACTGAATTTATTGGGTGTGACGGTTTACGTTACGTTTTGTGATGGTTTTACCGTCACAACATTTATTTATAATAATCATATGGTTAATGTATGATTTCAGGATGCGTGATGATTGTGACAGTTTTCCGATGACCGCATCAAATTACTGCAATGAGGTGACTGCAATTAGTCATTTTTGGTGTAAGGCTAAGGAGATGTTAAGGTAGCAAGTGCTATTTATTATAAATTAATAACATTCTAAATGTTGCATATAAAATAATTAATGTTCTCATTATGTCAATGTGCTCGGAGGTAGATTGGGAAATTTGGTTTTCTTTGTTGTACAGGGTATCATTTATGCTATAAATAACAGTTTGATATGATTTATAGAGGCTTGTATGAATAATTTAGATGCAAAAATCGCGGGCTTAGGTTTTCTTCAGTCAATTATATCTAGAATGGCATCTAATTCTTTTTATATTAAAGGTTGGGATTTAACTATATTTATAGGGGTTATTGCTTTAAAGAAAGATGTTACCCATTATGGAAACGCTATTTTTTGGGCGTTGATAGTAACTTCAATTTCTTTTTTCCTTCTTGACGCTTATTACTTACAGCAAGAAAGAATATTCAGAAAAGTGTATAATATTTTGTCTGAAAAGAAATTCGATGATGAAGGTGTCAATTTTTTTAGGGTTAACCCGACGCAATACAAGGAATTAGAAAGTTTTGAGACGTTGAAATATACGGATTCACTATTTTCCAGAACAATTCTGTCATTCCATATACCATTATTTGTGATTATTATGGCTTTTTTTGCAATGTCTTAGTAAAGGATTATGATATGCTTTATGCGCTCGATTTTGATATTAATGATAATTCATTTTTGATTAAAGATTCTAAGTATAATCAAGAATTAGATCCTAAGTTAAAATTGGAAAATCCTGTATTGAAAATTACCAATACCACAACTAAAAAAAATGGTAGTGAATTGATTGGTGAGGTGGACTATGATGATTTTATTGAAAATTGGTTTCCTAAAACTAATGCTCATATTTTTATATCACATAGTCATCAAGATAAACAAAAAGCAGTTGCTTTGGCAAACTTCTTATATAAGAAGTTTGGTATAAAATCCTTCATAGACTCAGAGGTTTGGGGGTATTTAGATGATGCAATGTTGGAGCTGAATAAGAAGTTTAACCCTATTGAAGGTAAAGAAAACACTTATCAATATGAGGAATGTAATAAGCTGGCTGGTAGCCTTAATTTGATATTATCATCTGCATTAACAAAAATGATTGATTCTGCAGACTCTCTTTTCTTTATTAATACTGTAAATTCGGTTAATAATGTTAATGATGGGTTTAAAACAAGTTCGCCATGGATATTTACTGAAATATTACTGAGTTCTATGCTGGAGAAAAAACCTCACGCCAGACGTCCAGAATTGATGTTGGAGTCAGCGTCGTCTGATATAGTGTTTGATAGTATAGTCGGTACTGAGGTTAGAAAAAGTGTACGTTTTTCATTTCCGCTTGGTATGGAGCATATGCATAAAGTAACATCAGAAATGTTGGAAAAAATACGAGATAGGGCAGAATCTATTCCATGTCAAATTAAACTTGAAAATGGACACTGTAATACCACTCCAAAATTTACTAATAGTGATATATTCAGAAATCTAGATGCTATTTATAACGTGGCTGTTCGCAAGAGCTAACCTGACTCGCATATTTTAATATTTGTAAGTGGTAAGCGCCCGGGTAAACTGGGCGTTTACTCTTAGTTTATTTGAGGTAGGAAATTATACCAGTAACGGCTGCTACGGCGGCAAGTAAAAGAGTGCAGAATGCAAGAGTCTGATTGCGTAACTCTTTCTGCATTGTCGTACGTAAATCTGAAATATCAGATTTAGTTGCAAAATTTTCGGAACGAGTAGTTAAGGTTGCGATGTTGACGCGGATTTCCGTAACGTCCTCTTCAAGTTTTTTAACTCTTTGCTCTAAATCTTCAGCCATTCCGCCACCTCCACTACCACCGCCAAAAGGAGTGATTTTGGGCAATTCTCTTTCTCGGTATGAGTCAAGATTGACCACTGTCTCTTCCTTAAGTTTATCACGCATCCTCTCGAGCCTCTTTATTTTTGTTATCAATCCAGTTCAGTACCGAACGAGCACGATAGAGATTTAGATAGCCACAGTTCATACAATGAGTGGGGAAATAAGTTTTATGTAGGATGTCACTGAATTTATCTGAACCTAATGTTATTAGTGTGACAAAAGTGCGGACTATCTTGTTGAATGATTTGCTTTTTTCATCATCTGGTAAAGATCAGTAGTTTTCTGGGAGTGCACTTCTTATCAGAACGCCACTTTCTGGGACAGCAAACTTTTCATGGCGGCACATCTGACATTTTTGCTCAATTCCTTTCGATGCGAGATATTCTGCAAAAAGCTCTGGTGTGACCTTTTTCAGACGTTCTTGAAACTCGTCTACTGGGTTACTGTTTTTTTATTATGCTCTTTTAGTTGTTGTTCTGCTTGTGAATGAGCATAAAGCGAGATTAAAAAATCTTTCAATTCCTGTTCTGAAGGATAGGAGATTTCCATGATTGAAACTCTCTTCTATGTTCGTAAAAATCCCGCTAGTGCGGGATTTTAGCTACTGATGTGGTCGTTATGTGGACGTTTATTGAAATAAATCCTTTTATTTCATGGTGTTAAGTAAAAAAATAAGCCTGCGTAAGGGAGATTACGCAGGCTAAGGAGGTGGTTCCTGGTACAGCTAGCATTTATGGGTTATGTTTTTCAGCGGGTGGGATAATACCCTTAATGAACGAAACGGTATGTGATCGATTTCTAAGAATCTTCCGATCGCTGAAAAATAACCGTAATTAACTACTTAGCATGCGGGTTGCGCGTGGACTCACCGGCAAAATTACGCATTAACAAGGCATAATTCAGATCGATATCCTCAGGTACCGGCATCCACACGGTGTAACCATCGCCCGGAGCAACCGGCATGGCTTCGCCTTTCGCGTTTTCCATCTGCTCAAGGGTAAAGTTGATATTGCCCTGTGGGGTCATCAACTCCAGGCTGTCGCCGACGGTGAATTTGTTTTTCACCAGTACGGCTGCAAGTTCGCCTTTACGTTCGCCGGTAAATTCGCCAACAAACTGCTGACGCTCCGACACAGAGAAACCGTATTCGTAGTTCTGATAGTCGTCATGCGTATGGCGGCGCAGGAATCCTTCGGTGTAACCGCGATGTGCCAGACCTTCCAGCGTCTCCAGCAGTTGCGGGTCGAACGGTTTGCCGGCAGCGGCATCATCAATCGCTTTGCGATAAACCTGCGCGGTACGTGCACAATAATAGTATGACTTGGTACGGCCTTCGATCTTCAGCGAATGCACGCCCATCTGCGTCAGACGTTCAACGTGGGCAATGGCACGCAAATCCTTCGAGTTCATGATGTAAGTGCCGTGTTCGTCTTCGAACGCGGTCATGTACTCACCCGGTCGCTGGGCTTCTTCAATCATAAAAACTTTATCTGTCGGCGCGCCAATACCCAGCGTGGGTTCGACGTTTTGTACCGGGATCGGCTCATACTTGTGAACGATATTGCCCACCACGTCTTCTTTCCCTTCCTGCACGTTGTATTCCCAGCGGCAGGCATTGGTACAGGTGCCCTGGTTCGGGTCGCGCTTGTTGATGTAACCAGAGAGCAGGCAGCGCCCGGAATAGGCCATGCACAATGCGCCGTGAACGAAGATCTCAATCTCCATATCGGGCACCTGAGTACGGATCTCTTCAATTTCTTCCAGCGACAGTTCGCGAGACAGGATCACGCGGGTCAGCCCCATCTGCTTCCAGAATTTGACCGTCGCCCAGTTAACGGCGTTAGCCTGCACCGACAGGTGAATATCCATGTCAGGGAAGTTCTCGCGCACCAGCATAATCAGACCCGGGTCCGACATGATCAGCGCATCCGGCCCCATTTCCACCACCGGTTTCAGATCACGAATGAAGGTTTTCAGCTTGGCATTGTGCGGCGCGATGTTAACCACCACATAGAATTTTTTACCCAGTTCATGGGCTTCATTAATGCCGAGCTGCAGGTTTTCGTGGTTGAATTCGTTGTTGCGTACGCGCAGTGAATAACGCGGTTGGCCCGCATAGACAGCATCTGCGCCATAGGCGAAAGCGTAACGCATATTTTTCAGCGTTCCCGCCGGGGAAAGGAGTTCCGGTTTAAACATAATTATCTCGTTCTGATGACAGGTCAGACTCGCCTCACTTAATGAGGCGGTTAGGGGAGTGCCCCCATATTAAGGGCGGGCATTGTAGCGCTGAGGGGCGGGCAGGTAAAGTCATTGTGCTGGTGGTCGCTTCGCCTTACCCGATATCATTTGGACTATCGCTGATTACGCAATTCGGCACGCATCGGCTTCCCAGCGATACCCTACGCCATACACCGCGCGGATAAATGACTGCTCCGCATCCAGCGATTCCAGCTTGCGTCGCAGGTTCTTAATATGGCTGTCGATGGTTCGATCGGTAACGACGCGGTAATCGTCATACAGATGGTTGAGCAACTGCTCGCGGGAGAACACTTTTCCCGGCTCATGTGACAGCGTTTTGAGTAAGCGGAATTCCGCGGGCGTTAAGTCGAGCATTTTCCCCCGCCACGACGCCTGAAAACGACTTTCGTCGACAATCAGCGGGCTGTCTGCATCCATTTGTTGCAGTTCGCGCTGAGGTTTACAACGACGCAGGATCGTCTTCACGCGAGCGACGACTTCGCGCGGGCTGTAGGGTTTACAAATATAATCATCCGCACCAATCTCCAGTCCCAGCAGGCGATCAATCTCTTCGATTTTTGCGGTTACCATCATGATGGGAACTTCAGAGAAACGGCGAATTTCACGACACAGGGTCAGGCCATCGGTGCCGGGCAGCATCAGATCCAATAAGATCAGATCGGGCGGCGTTTGACGTACGTAAGGCAGAACCAGATCGCCATGGCTGATGAGCGTAGGCGCGTAGCTTGCCGCCCGCAGATAGTCGATAAGCAGTTGTCCCAGCTTGGGTTCGTCTTCCACGATCAGAATACGCGGCGTGTTTTCATCAATGGGTAACTCTGTCATACATCTCTCTGTAAATCGCGTTCGAGCGGTAGCTCTACTGTAATGCTAACCCCGCCAAAAGGCGAATGGGCGGCGTGGATCAGACCATTATGCGCCTGGACGATATTGACGCAAATCGCCAGCCCCAAGCCGGAACCTCCGCTGGCGCGGTTACGCGAGCCTTCGGTGCGATAAAACCGTTCAAACAGCTTATGCAATTGTTCTTCACTCACGCCGGGAGCGGAATCCGCGAAGGTTAATAACACCATGCGTTCACGTTGTTCGGCGCTGATATGCAGCCCACCGCCGCTGTCGGTATAGCGCAGGCTGTTTTCCAGCAGATTGTTGAATAATTGCATCAGACGATCTCTGTCGCCAAATACCGTCATGCTGTCCGGGAGAGAAAGTTGTATCGTCAATCCACGACTGGCAAAGCGTTCACGAAATGCACCGCTTGCCACTTCCAGCAGGGGAATAAGATCCAGCGATGTTTTCTGATAGGCCAGCGCGCCTTCATCGGACATGGAGAGCTGATGAAGATCGTCCACCAGTTTGGTGAGCGTTGCGACTTCTGCCTGTAAAGAGGTAATGGAGTCAGGGGTAAACTGGCGTACGCCATCCTGAATGGCTTCCAGCTCGCCGCGTAGCACCGCCAACGGCGTACGCAGTTCGTGAGAAATATCGGCCATAAAGTCACGCCGCATCTGCTGGTTTTTTTCCAGTGTACTGGCAAGCTGGTTGAAGTCTTGCGCCAGTTTGCCCAGCTCATCGGTACTGGTCGGCGCAACGCGGGTAGTGAAATCGCCTGCCGCCAGTTTATGCGTGCCTTCCACCAGTCGCTTGACCGGGGCCAACAGGCTGCGCGCCAGCGTAAACGTTGCCAGCGCCGCCAGAATTGTGGAGAGCGCGACGATAAGCCAACTGGAGCGTCTTTGCTGCATGTCGAAATTGATATCCGTATTTCGCGTTAAGCGCTCTACGGGAGAGGCAATCACGGCACCCACTTCGCTACCGTTGACGCGGATAGGATGGCGCATACCGTCGTGAGGGACCGGAGCGCGCGGGCCGACCAACACGCGAGCGTTTTGATCAACAACCCAAAATTGGGTACGCCAGCCGTGCGGCGGCATGCCGGGACCGGGTTTATCATCGTCGTTGTCGTGTTCAAATGAGCGCAGGATCTGAAAAACAAAACGATCGTTATTGCGTAAGAACCGCCAGTTGCCATGCTGCTCATACTGCTCGCTCAACGCGTCGCTGAGCATTTGCAGACGCTGCTCGTTACCGTGTTTGATATAGTCAATAAAACCCCGTTCGAAGCTAATGCGTACGGCCCAGTGCATACTGATCAGCAACACGATGCAGGTGGCGAAAATCGCCAGAAACAGTTTGCCGGTAATACCGGGCCGCCAGAACTTCATCAGGTGCTCCTTCTGCGCCGTGAAATCACCGCGTTAGTTTGCGTGTCGTTCGGCACGCGGGCAAAAATAATGGCGGGCAGCGCAATAATGAATGCAATGCACAGCCAGGTATACATAAAGACGGTATGCGTACTGCCGCTGTCGATATGCTGCTGGCCAAACATACCTAGCAACAGGCCAGCGATAGTCACCCCGATACTCATCGACAATTGCATGATCATCGACAGCAGGCTGTTGCCGCTGCTGGCGAGATCGTCTGGCAGGTCTTTAAGCGTAAGGGTATTCATGGACGAAAAACGCGTTGAGTTGACCATTCCCTGTAAGAACAGCACCAAGGGCAGGGCGTAATACCAGCCGAGCAGCGCGGTGGTCATCAGCAACAGGCTGACCAGCGACAGGCCAAGCGTTGTGGCGATCAGTACGCGACGGTAGCCAAAGCGGTTAACGACCTGTACCACAATGCGCTTCATGCTCATACTGCCGAGCACCATCGGGACCATCATCAGCCCGGCATGAAAAGGTGAAAAACCGAGGCCAATCTGTAAAAACACCGGCGTCATAAACGGCAGCATACCGCTGCCGATGCGTCCGGCAAAACTGCCGAGCAGACCTAACGAGAAGGTTGGTGTGTGAAACAGATTCAAACTAAACAGCGCGCGTGGATTACGATGGGCGTGTTTCAGATACAGCGCAATAGCCAACACCCCGCAGATAACCAGCGCTGCCAGCGTAATACCGGAGATGCCGGTTCCTTTACTGCCATCGAGCGCCACCGTTAGCACCGCCATGCCGACCGCCAGCATCGCGAATCCCGAAAGATCAAAGCGTCGCGTTTGCATCGTGTAGTTGGGCATCAGCATTAACGTTGCTATCGCGCCAACAATACCAACCGGAATGTTCAGCAAAAATATCCAGTGCCAGGAGGCATACTCAACCAGAACGCCGCCTAACGCCGGACCCAACAATGGGCCAATCTGACCGGGTAACGTGACAAACGTCATCGCCGCCATATATTGCTCACGCGGGACGATTTTCATCACCGTTAGCCTGCCAACCGGCACCATCATCGCGCCGCCAACGCCTTGTAAGACGCGCGCCATCACCAGCTCGTTGAGCGTGCCGGACCACGCGCAAAACAGTGAGCCAAGCGTAAACAGGATGATGGCGGTGAAGAAGATATTGCGCACGCCAACTTTATCGGCCAGCCATCCGCTGGCAGGCAGCATTACGGCAACGGTTAATACATACGACACAATGACCATATGCATATGTAACGGGCTTTCTCCGAGGCTGGCGGCCATCGAAGGAAGCGCGGTATTGACGATGGTGGTATCCAGCGACTGCATAAAAAAGCCAAATGCCACAATCCAAAGTTGCCAGCGGGTGCTGTCGGGAAGTTCTGTCATAACTCGGCTACCGGTTTGCTATTTTTACGCGAAAAACGCAGACGCAGACGGTCGAAAAAGAGATACACCACGGGCGTGGTGTACAGCGTCAGGAGTTGACTCACTACCAGCCCGCCGACGATGGTGATCCCTAATGGCTGGCGCAGTTCGGAGCCATCACCTGCGGATAACACCAGCGGCAGCGCGCCAAACAGCGCAGCCAGCGTGGTCATCATTATTGGGCGAAAGCGTAACAGGCAAGCCTGGAAAATGGCTTCCTCCGGTTGCAACTTACCGTTTCTCTGCGCTTCCAACGCAAAATCGACCATCATGATGGCGTTTTTCTTCACAATACCAATTAATAGCATGATCCCTATCAGGGCGATTAGGCTGAACGGGGCATTGAATAGCTCCAGTGCCAGTAACGCCCCGACGCCCGCTGAAGGCAGTGTGGAAAGAATAGTCAGAGGGTGAACATAACTTTCATACAGCATACCTAACACGATGTAGACCGTTGCGATGGCCGCGATAATCAGGATCACCTGCGAGTTCATGGTGTCCTGAAAGACCTGCGCGGTACCAGCAAAACTACCGCGAACCGTTGAGGGCACGCCAAGCTGGGTCATCGTCCTGTTGATGGCCTCTGTCGCTTCAGAAAGTGAAGAGCCCGTCGGCAGGTTAAACGACACCGTTGACGCGGCGGACAAGCCCTGATGATTCACCGACAGCGGAGCATTCGCCGGTTGCCATTTGGCAAAGTACGATAACGGGATCGCCTTACCGTCATTGTTGATGACGAACATTTTGTCCAGCGCGCTGATGTCCTGGGTATAGCGCCGATCGACCTCCATCACGACTTTGTACTGGTTCATAGGCTGATAAATTGTCGAAATCTGCCGTTGCCCGAAAGCGTTATTCAACAGGCTGTTGGCGGCGGCAACATCGATTCCCAGACGGGACATGGTGTCGCGATCGTAAATCAGATTCATCTCCGCGCCATTGTCCTGCTGATCGGAGTTGACGTCCGCCAGTTGGGGCAGGGCGGCTAACGCCTTACGAATTTTAGGTTCCCATTCACGCAGCGCCGCCAGATCGTCGGACAGCAGTGTGTACTGATAGCTGGCGTTGGCCTGGCGTCCACCGACGCGAATATCCTGCACTGCCATCAGAAACAGATTCGCGCCCGGCTCTTTTGCCAGCGCGACGCGCAGGCGGTCGATCACCTGTTGCGCGCTTTCACGGCGTTCATCGCGTGGCTTGAGGGTAATAAACATCATCCCGCTATTGACCCGGGAACCGCCGGTGAAGCCAGTGACATTATTCACCGCCGGATCGTCGCGGATGATCTGCATAAAGTCCTGCAGTTTGCCGCGCATCGCCTGGAAAGAGATGCTTTGGTCAGCCTGGATCCCACCCATCAATACGCCTGTATCCTGCTCAGGGAAGAAGGTTTTCGGGATGGAAATGTAGAGCCAAATGTTCAGCGCAATGGTACCGAGTAATACCACGCCCACCAGGCGCGTATGGCGCAGTACCCATTTAAGCGATGTGCCGTAACTCTGTTGCAGCGCTACCAACACGCGACCAAATCCCCGCTTACGCGTCTGGGCGCGCGGGGCGCTGGATTTAAGCATCCAGCCGCACATCATTGGCGTTAATGTCAGCGACACCAGCAGGGAAATGCCGATGGCAACCGACAGCGTGACGGCAAATTCGCGTAACAGCCGCCCCGGCAGGCCGCCCATCAGCAGCAGCGGCAGAAACACTGCTACCAGTGACAGGCTCATGGAGAGCACCGTAAAACCGACTTCGCGCGTGCCTTGTAACGCTGCCTGAAGTGGTTTCATTCCGGCTTCCAGATGGCGGGCAATATTTTCCAGTACCACGATGGCGTCATCGACGACAAAACCCGTGGCAATGGTTAGCGCCATTAACGACAGGTTGTTCAGGCTGAATCCGCACAAATACATGGCGGCAAATGTGCCGATTAGCGAGACCGGAACCGCGACGGCGGGGATAAGTGTTGCGCGTCCGGAACGCAGAAAGACAAAGACCACCAGGATGACCAGCGCCACAGAGATAATCAGCGTCTGTTCAACTTCCTCCAGCGAGGCGCGAATGGTCGGAGAGCGGTCCTGGGCAATTTGCAGGTCGATGGCGGCCGGGACCAGGGCTTGTAACTCCGGTAGTTTGGCCCGGATGCTGTCTACCGTCTGAATGATATTGGCTTCCGGTAGTTTGCGGATCATCAGCAGGATGGCCGGTTTGGCATTGGTCATCCCCGCATTGCGCACGTCCTGCACCGAGTCGCTCACCGACGCAACGTCACCTAACCTCACCGCAGCGCCGTTATTGTAGTGGATGATAATGGGTTGGTATTCGGCTGCCGTTTTTAGCTCATCGTTGGTTTGTACCTGCCAACGATGTGTTTCACTCTCGATAGCTCCCTGCGGCTTACGCACGTTGGCGTTATCAATTGCGCTACGCACGTCGTCGAGTGAGACTCCCTGGTTAAACAACGCTTGCGGGTTGAGTCCTACACGCACGGCGGGCAGAGAACTGCCTCCCACATCCACGTCACCGACGCCGTCGATTTGCGCGATGGTTTGCGCCAGTTGGGTCGAGGCGAAATCGTACAACTCACCCTGAGAATACGTATCAGAAGTGAGCGTCAGGATCATAATCGGCGCGTCGGAAGGGTTGGCTTTGCGGTACGTTGGGCGACTGGGCATTCCGCTTGGTAGCAGGCTTTGTGCGGCGTTAATCGCGGCCTGAACGTCTCGCGCAGCGCCGTTGATGTCACGGTCGAAATTAAATTCGAGAATAATGCGTGTGCTGCCAAGCGAACTGCTTGAGGTCATTTCATTCACGCCCGCGATGCGGCCCAGAGAGCGCTCCAGCGGGGTGGCGACGGAGGAGGCCATCGTTTCAGGAGATGCGCCGGGTAATGAGGCGCTAACCATAATCACCGGGAAATCCACCTGCGGCAGCGGGGCCACCGGCAGCAGACGAAAGCCCAGTATGCCGCACAGAGTGATGGCCACAGAAATGAGAATAGTCGCCACCGGACGATGAATGAAAAGCGCGAAAAATTTCATTTACGCTTCCTCTTCCTGACGTGGGAAACGGCTTTTCACATACAGCGACAAACGATCAAACAGCAGATAAATCACCGGGGTGGTGAACAGCGTTAATACCTGGCTTAACAGCAGACCACCGACCATACCAATCCCTAATGGACGGCGTAATTCAGCACCCACGCCGGTACTTAACATCAGGGGCAACGCGCCCAGCAGCGCCGCCAGCGTGGTCATCAGGATCGGGCGAAAACGCAGTAGACAGGCCTGGAAAATAGCTTCACGCGGCGCCATACCCTGTTCGCGCTCTGCGGCCAGGGCAAAGTCGATCATCATGATGGCGTTTTTCTTGACGATACCGATGAGCAAAATAATGCCGATAATCGCAATGACGTCCAGTTCGCTGCCGGCAATCATTAACGCCAGCAGTGCGCCAACGCCTGCCGTGGGCAGCGTGGAGAGAATGGTAATCGGGTGAATAAAGCTTTCATACAGCACGCCGAGTACGATATACATCGCGACAACCGCTGCCACAATTAGCCAGATAGTGTTGCCCAACGCGGCCTGGAAGGCCAACGTACTGCCCTGGAACTGGGTGGTAATGTTCGCTGGCAGGTTAAGCGTTTTTTCGGCATCCAGAATCGCCTGTACCGCATCGCCCAATGAATAGTCGTCTGGCACATTGAACGAGATGGTTGTCACCGGGAACTGATCGAGATGGTTAATCGACAGTGGGGCAAAACGCTGTTCAATGCTGGCGATAGCGCTGAGCGGCACCACGCCGCCGTCGCTACTGGTCAGACGAACAGTGTCCATGGCCGCAAGCCCTGGCGTCGTGTTGGTGTCATGTTCTAACACGACGCGATACTGGTTTGCCTGCGTATAGATGGTTGAAATCAGGCGCTGGCCGAAGGCGTTGTACAGGGCGTTATCGACATCCGCCATGCTGATGCCTAAACGGCTGGCGCTGTCGCGATTGACGTTCACATAGGCTACCAGCCCTTTGTCCTGCCAGTCACTGCTGACATCAGACACCTGCGGAAGCTGTTGTAGCTTTTCCAACAGTTGGGGAACCCAGGTGCTGAGCGCATCCAGGGAGGTTGCTTGCAGCGTGAATTGATATTGCGTCCGGCTGACCTGAGTGTCAATCGTCAGGTCCTGCGTAGGCTGAAGATAGAGGTCGACGCCGGGAACGTTGTTTACTGCCTCTTGTAACCGCGCGATCACTTTCTGCACGCGATCGTCACGTTCATCCAGTGGCTTAAGGTTGATTTGCATACGTGCGCTGTTTAATGCCGGATTGGTGCCGTCCACGCCAACAAAAGCGGTCAGGCTCTCAACCGCCGGATCTTGCAGGATGACATCTGAAACCTGACGCTGACGCTGGGCCATGCTGGCAAACGAACTGGACTGCGGTGCCTGCAGCGTGCCCTGAATGATGCCGTTATCCTGTACCGGGAAGAATCCTTTTGGAATAAAGATCCACAGCATGACGCTCAGCGCCAGCGTGCCAAGTGCCACGCTGAGCGTCAGCCACGGATGGTTGAGCACCTTTGCCAGCCAGTGGCCGTACCCGGCGATGACGCGATCAAACATCCGTTCCGAAGCGCGAGAGAAGCGGTTCTGTTTACGTAACGATGCCTGGCTGAGCATGCGGGCGCACATCATCGGCGTAAGGGTGAGCGACACCACCGCAGAAATCAGGATCGCCACGGCCAGCGTTACGGCAAACTCGCGGAACAATCGCCCGACAATATCGCCCATAAACAACAGTGGGATCAGCACGGCGATCAGCGAAAATGTCAGAGAGATGATGGTAAAACCAATCTCGCCCGCACCTTTCAGGGCGGCGGTCAGCGGTTTTTCGCCTTTTTCGATATAACGTGAAATGTTCTCAATCACCACGATGGCGTCATCCACCACAAAACCGGTGGCGATGGTTAGCGCCATTAAGGTCAGGTTATTGATAGAGAAATCAAGAAATACCATGACCGCAAAGGTGCCGATTAGCGACAGCGGAACGGCGACCGCGGGTATAATCGTCGCCGGGATATTGCGCAGAAACAGGTAGATAATCATAACAACCAGCGCAATCGCCAGCATCAGCTCAAACTGGGTATCAGCTACGGATGCACGAATATTGGTTGTACGATCCGAAAGCACGCTGACTTTTACTGATTTAGGCAGGCTTTCAGTGAGTTGCGGCAGCATTTGGCGGATGCTGTCAGCAGTGGAAATGATGTTTGCCCCAGGCTGGCGCTGAACATTCATCACAATGGCTTGTTGCTTATTGGCCCATGCGCCCAGCCAGCTATTTTCTGCCCCTTGCTCCACGGTCGCGACATCGCCCAGACGTACCGGCGCACCGTTTTTATAGGCAATAATCAGCTGACGATATTCATCTGCAGACTGCATCTGGTCGTTAGCTGAGAGGGTGACGGCGCGCGTTGGGCCATCAAGACTGCCTTTGGCCGAGTTGACGTTGGCGCCGGTAATTGCCGTACGGATGGTTTCGCTGGTCAGACCGAGCGCGGCAATGGCCTGCGCATTAAGCTTGACGCGGACGGCCGGACGTTGCCCACCGGAAAGCGTTACCAGACCCACGCCGGAAACCTGAGAGATTTTCTGTGCGACGCGGGTTTCGACCATATCTTCCACCTGCGTCATCGGCATGGCGCTGGAGGTGACAGCCAGCGTCATGATTGGTGGATCCGCCGGGTTTACCTTGCTGTAAACCGGCGGGTTGGGCAGATCGTCCGGTAATAAATTGGTCGCGGCGTTAATTGCGGCCTGTACTTCCTGCTCGGCGACATCCAGCGGGAGCGTCAGTTGAAACTGCAATGTCACGACCGAGGCGCCGCCGGAACTTTGCGATGACATCTGTTTTAAGCCGGACATCTGTCCAAACTGACGTTCAAGCGGCGCGGTCACTGCCGAGGTCATGACGTCCGGGCTGGCGCCGGGGTAGAGCGTTACGACCTGAATAGTGGGGTAATCCACTTCCGGTAAGGCGGCAATCGGCAAGAAACGATAACCGATAATACCGGCTAACAAAATGGCGACCATCAGCAGCGTGGTGGCGACGGGGCGCAGAATAAACAGGCGCGATGGGCCGCCTGAGTTGCCGGGTGGTAACACCTGCATCAGGAGTTAGCTCCTTTTTTGCCGTAGCCGCGCGGCGCAGTTTTCTCGTCTGTCACTGAGGCGTCTTGCCCCTCCACGACTTCAACTTTTGCCCCTTCCGTCAGGCGGTCAATACCGTCGGTCACCACGCGATCTCCTGCGGACAGCCCGGCGGTAATCACCACTTTCTGGCTATCCTGGATACCCGGTTTCACCAGGTGTTTACTCACCTTATTGTCGCTGTTCAGCACCCAGACAAAGTGACCTTCATTACCCATTTGCAGGGCGGCCGTGGGGATGACTACGGCATTTTGTTCCGTATCGACCAGCATGCGGGCGTTAACGAACTGGTTCGGGAATAAGGCATCATCCTGATTGTTAAACCGGGCCTTAACTTTGATGGTTCCGGTGCTCGTGTCGATCTGATTGTCGAGACTCAGCAGGACGCCTTCGCTCAGTTTTTGCGAATTAGTACGGTCCCAGGCTTCGACTTTCAGCGGGTTTCCCGATTTTTGCGCCCGTAACACGGTGGCGATGTCGTTTTCAGGTAAGGTAAATATCAGGTCGATAGGATGGGTTTGTGTAATGACGACGATACCGGTGGTATCGCCGCTGGAAATCTGGTTGCCAACATCCACCTGCTTCAAACCGACCCGACCATCGACAGGGGCAGTTATACGGCTCCAGTCGAGCTGCAATTGGGCGCTGGCGACGCTGGCTTCAT
This sequence comes from Citrobacter sp. C5_2, assembly GCF_014596845.2. NCBI lineage: Bacteria > Pseudomonadati > Pseudomonadota > Gammaproteobacteria > Enterobacterales > Enterobacteriaceae > Citrobacter > Citrobacter sp. C5_2. The sequence continues at coordinate 1,912,300 of NZ_CP115032.1, forward strand.
CCGCTTTGATTGTCCCTAACGTCTCATTTACCAGCGCCTGTTGGGCATCCAGCTCCTGGCGGGAGACCAGATTGGTTTTTACCAACTGCTGATAACGCGCAAGGTCGCGACGGGCATTCGCCAGCGTGGCTTTATCTTTTGCCAGTTGCCCCTGCGCCTGAGCCAGAGCAACTTTAAACTGGCTGGGGTCTATCTCTGCCAGCAGGTCGCCAGCTTTTACCTGTTGCCCTTCCTCGAAGTGTAACGCGATGAGCTGGCCATCTACCCGGCTTCGCACCGTAGCGGTATTGGCGGCAGTAATGGTGCCTAGCCCCGTCAGATAACGTGGAACGGCTTCCTCGGTGGCGGTGGCAGCCTGAACGGGAGCCAACGGCCCGGAACGCATACCACGACGCCCAGCCCCTGGCGAGTGCTGTGCTGGTTTGGTCGCGCCTGGTGCGGTTCCCTGGGGTTCACTGCGGCTTTGCCAGAACCAGAATGCGGCGATGGCGGCCACGACGATCACAATTGCTATCACCCAGCGGGATTTGTTACTGCCTTTCATTGTTATGAGTTTCTCATCCTGAAACGATTCGCGGAATGATACTAGTTTAGCCAGCGAACAAGGGAGAAAAATGGAGGAATTATGAAACACTGTCGGGATTCGTCTGAATGCTGACGCGGCTTTGCGAGGTATTACGCAACATTAAGCGGTGAAAACGGCGAACAAGAAATAGTGCGTTAGAGTGCGTTCAAGGCAAAAAGGAGGTAAGCCAGAGATTTCAGCGGGACGCTGGAACGGGAAAGCCCCTCACGAGGAAGGGGCCAAAATAAGGAAAGGGTTATGATGAAGTACGTCATCATACTGGTGATACTCTTAGTGATTAGCTTACCGGCTTACTAAGACACCAGGGGGAGGGGAAACCTTCCCTAACCCTCACTCCTGAAAATAAGCTACAGCTAAGGTGATGTCAATACACGTCCTTTTCAGCATGCGAGCGGCTTAGCGGAAAACAACCTCAGCCCAGCGGGCCAGTCCGGCGGTGACGGAACCGAAATCATCGCCACCGGCAATTGGGATCCCCGGAAGCTGCTCTGCGAGAGCTTTTTTGATCAACGGCGAACGCGCGCTGCCGCCGGTCAGGTAAATCACGTCCGGTTTTTCCTGCGCGTTTTCCAGCGCCAGTTGAACCTGCTCGAGAATGCGCACCAGGGGCTGATTGAGCGCGGCTTCCAGTCCGTGTTGGCTGATATCGGTGGCCAGCGTTTCACTGATAAACGGTATCGCCGCCGTAACGATGTTCTGGTCGGACAGTGCGATTTTGCTCTCTTCTGCGCTGCGTACCAGGCGGTAGCTCAGACGCTCGCGCCAGACTTTGAGCAACAGGGCGACTTTATCGGCTTCCCGGGCGTCGCGCACAAGATCGTTCAGTAAGCGTCCGTTGGCGCTACTGTAGAACTCACTTTGCGCGGGGACATCGTTAATCGCGACCGCGTTCCACCAGGGCAGAATAGGTAAGGCGATGCCTTTTTCCGTTTCTCCACCCATGCCGAGGAGCGGCATCAAGTGTTTAAATGCCAGCGCAATGTCCAGATCGTTCCCGCCTACGCGGCAGCCGCTGTGCCCCAGCAGGCTATTTTCGCGATCGGCGCGTTGATGCCATTGCGGCCCCATCAGCAACAATGAACAGTCGGTCGTACCCCCGCCAATGTCCACGACCAATACGCGTTTTTCTTCCTGCAGCGTGGCTTCGTAATCCAGGCCAGCCGCTACCGGTTCGTATTGAAAAACGACATCCTGAAAACCAGCGCGTTTTGCCGCACGTTCAAGAATCCCCTGCGCTTGAGCATTGGCGTCATCGCCGCCTAAACCCTGGAAGTTGATTGGGCGACCAATAACGGCCTGGGTGATGGCTTCCGGCAACTGGCTTTGTGCCTGATTACGAATATGCAGCATCATGGCGCAGACCAGATCCTCAAACAGCGCAACCTGCTGCGGTTTCAGACCGCTGGCACCGAGAAAGGATTTTGGTGATTTAACGAAGTACACCTCTTCCGGATCGTCAATATAGTGACCCAGTGAAGCCAGACCGAACTGCACGCTGTTGGCATTCACCTCAATATCTTCTTCGCGGTTATAGCGCATCGCACGACGCAGCAGCGCCTGCGTTTCGTCATCCGTGGTTGGCACGTCGTGATGGCGATACAGCCATTCGCTGACCGCTTCGCGCGTTGGCGCACACAGCATTGAGGGCAGAAGCGTGCTGTTGTTTTCCATTTTGAGCAAGTGTGGCTGCCCGTCTTGCATAACGGCCACTGAACAGTTTGCCGTACCGTAGTCAAAACCAATAAACACCGTAAAAATCCCCATGCCAGTGAAGAAGGGGCGTGACTTTAACGAAATGTCGACGTCCCGACAACTGGAATATGAAAGCAAGGCGTATCGTTTGAATACCGTTTATGCTGTAGGTTTGCTTGAAAAGGAAAACGCAATGTTCACGCTGAGTTGGCAACCGCCTTATGACTGGCCCTGGATGCTGGGGTTCCTGGCCGCCCGTGCGGTGGAAGGGGTAGAAACCGTGGGGGATCTGCGTTATGCCAGAAGCCTGACTGTCGGGAATCATCGTGGTCTGGTGCGCGTGATACCGGATCTACACACCCATCAACTATACGTGACGTTGAGTCCGGGGCTACAGCCGGTTGCCGCAGAGTGTCTGGCTAAAATGACGCGCTTATTCGATCTTACCTGTTGCCCGCAGCAAATCGTCAGCGCGCTGGGAAGCCTTGGGGCAGCGCGTCCGGGACTGCGTTTGCCGGGCAGTGTTGATGCGTTTGAACAAGGAGTACGGGCGATTTTAGGGCAGTTAGTCAGCGTAGCTATGGCGGCGAAACTGACGGCGAAAGTGGCGCATACTTATGGGGACACGCTGGAGGATGCGCCAGAGTATGTGTGTTTTCCCACCCCTGAAGCGCTCGCTGATGCCGATCCATTACACCTGAAAGCGTTAGGGATGCCGCTCAAACGCGCTGAAGCGTTAATTTATCTGGCTCGCGCGACGCTGGATGGAACGCTTGCGACACAAGCGCCTGCCGATATCGAGCAAGGCGTCAAACATCTGCAAACTTTCCCCGGCATAGGGCGCTGGACTGCCAACTACTTTGCGCTGCGCGGCTGGCAGGCGAAAGATGTTTTTCTGCCGGATGACTATCTCATTAAACAACGTTTTGCCGGCATGACGCCCGCCCAGATTCGGCGGTATGCAGAGCGCTGGAAGCCCTGGCGCTCCTATGCGTTATTACATATCTGGTATACGGATGGCTGGCAGCCGTCAGTTGATGGCGAAATTACTGGTATTCAGTAGCAGATCCAGCGGTTGGGCGTCGGCAATGATATCGCCATAAATCATATCAATCCCGATGCCAGAAAGCGCATCCATGATTAGCGGCAACTGCACCGGACCAGCGATGGTTTTAATGTCCAGACGCTGAGCATGGCCCTGGATAATGGACACCCACATTTCGTCGATCAAGTTACCGTGGACACTGGCGCTTAGCTCGCTGTCGAGTAGAAGGTAATCAACCATGTGATACTTCAGGTTGTCAAAAAGATCTAAATCGCGACCGACATGACTTAAAATAATTCGACATCCGCACTGTCGCAGTCGATGTAGTGTGGATATAGCCTGCGTTGGGTTTGTTTTTATCACGTTAGACGGAACGGTCAGGTGCAGCAGTCGTGGTGGTAACGGACTTCTTTGCAGTTGCCCCAGCAGTTCGTCAACAAGTTCTGTATTCAGCAATCCGGCGGCGGAAAGGGGCAGGGCAATGCTGAGTCCCTTACTGGCGACGGCCGGGGCTGCACTCTGGAAGAACTCGGTAAATACCCGGCGGTCAAGCGCCTGATTCAATGTAGAATCGACCAGCCCGGCACGGAAAGCGTGCTCTTCAATAATTTCTCCCTCAGCTGTCCCTAAGCGTAGTGAGAGCAGCCAGAAGCTAAACGTCTCTGGTATACGCGGGGAGGCCACGCCCCGGGCGATGATTAACATTGGATTGTGCGTAATGGTGTGTCTTTGTTCATCCAATGACAGTTGGCTTCGCGCCGCATGGGCCTCGCTTTGCTGGGGTTCATAAACGCAGACTCGCCCACGTCCACTGTTCTTCGCCGCATAACAGGCTATATCCGCCTGGGACATGACGTCACTCGCGACATGGTTTTTTTCATCAATTAGCGTAATTCCCGCACTGGCGCCAATACGGTGCAAGCGTCCATCCCACATAAAGTGGTAATCGTTGATGGCGCTGATGATGCGACCTGAGATAAAGCGGGCGCTTTCGATATTACAATCTGGCAGCAACAGACCAAACTCGTCACCGCCAAGGCGCGCCAGCATATCGCTGGAACGCAGCATGCTGAGCATCAGTGAAGAGAGTTCGCGTAGCAGGGCATCGCCTGCGGCGTGACCAGCGCTATCGTTTACGGCTTTAAAACGATCGAGATCGATAAAAACCAATGCATGACGTTGGTGCGTGTCGTGAACCGTATGCAGTAACTGTTTTAGATGATTTTCGAAGCTGACCCGGTTTGCCAACTGCGTCAGATCGTCATGAGAGGCGCTGTAGCTAAGCTGGCGCAGCATTTTACGTGACTCGGTGACATCCTGAATCACCAGCACCGAGCCAATGCTGCCGCCATCGAGTGTGCTGAGGGGGGTGATGCTGTACTGAATGTCATAACTGTTGCCGTTGCGACAATGCAGGACGACTTCCTGCTCGATGGCCGTACGCGACATGTCAGCGCTGTAGATATTCTCCATCAGCGGTCCGTTGTCGCCGAAAGTAATACGGAGTACCGTCAGCAGCGGAATGCCGATGGCGCTTTCCTGCTGCCAGCCGCTCATCTTCTCTGCGACCGGATTCATAAAGGTCACGTTCATATCGACATCAATACAAATCACTGCTTCGCCAATCGAATCCAGCGTAATGTGCAGACGTTCTTTTTCCTGATACAACGCTTCGTTAAGCTGCTTCACCTCGGTCATATCCATATTGATGCCAAGGAAGCGTTCAACTTCGCCATCTTTATTCAGTACCCGGTTTGCCAGTGAGCGGATGTGCCGCACGCCATCTTTGACCGCAATACGAAACTCGAGCTTAAAGGGGGCCCGTGCGGCCAGCGAATCACGAATGACATTTTTAGCATGTTCACGATCTTCGGGCACAACGCAGTCATACCAGACTTGCCAACTGGGTTTGATATGCGCAGGGACTTCATAGAGATCAAACATGCGCTTATCCCAACTGATGACGTCAGGCTGCAGCTCCCATTCCCAGATGCCAATTCCCCCGGCTTCATTGGCGAGGGTAATGCGCTCCATCAACCGTTTATTAATCCACTCGGTATGCTTCAGATCGTTAATATCCTCAACCTGCGCAATAAAGTAGAGTGGGGTATTGTCGCTATTACGCACCAATGAAACGGCCAGCAAGGCCCAGACGACATCACCGGAGCGCGTGTAATAGCGTTTTTCCATGGAGTAGCTGTTGATTTCCCCGCGCGCCAGCATATCCAACTGTTCGAGATCATTGTTCAGATCTTCCGGCCAGGTTAATTGCTGGAAGGTTAGCGAACGTAGCTCATCCTGGCTGTAGCCCAGAAACTGGCACAACGCTTTATTCGCCTGGAGCCATTGCCCCTCGGTCCCCACCAGCGCCATACCAATCGCGGAATATTCCATGGCATTGCGAAAGCGCGATTCGCTTTCAGAGATATGTTTGCGTTCGGCCCGAAACGCGTACATCACCATCGTCATCATATTGGCCGGCAGCAGGATCATCAAAAACGGCAGCCAAGGCAGGCTGGTCGTCAAGTTGGGTTTTGGGATGTAGAGCAGCGAAGGGTCGGCGGCCAACATCATCGAGACCATCATTACGGTGCTGAGGAAAATTAAAAATGCCTCCATTCGCGGCAGACGAACAGCGCTCCACATCAACAGGACGATAACGCAGGTAAAAGGCCATGGAAGATACATCATGGACAGCCAACTGAGCGTCAAGGTCACCAGAAGTGTGATGACGGTTTCAAGCAGTAACCGTGGGTCGCGGTGGCGGAGCAGATAATGGGGCTTAAACAGCAAACCTAACGGCACCAGCGCCAGCGCGCCTATGGACTCTGACAGCACCCAAATAAGAAAGGTATTTAACGAGGTTTCCTTTGGCAGCAATAACCACAGTAGCAAGCCGCCCAACACGGGAGGAACCACGGCGCTGCCAAAAGCCAGGCGCGCCCAGTCGTTGAGATTTTGTAAGGGGTTGTACCAGGGCAGCAGTTTACGCAATAGCATTGCGCCAACGACAGCCTCAATAATGTTGATAGCCGTATAGGTGAAGCTAAGCGATTCACCGGGGAAGAAGAGTAAGGACGCGCCGATATTACCAAATGAACAAGCCAGCGCAATTCCCGGCCACATCTTTCCCGCATGACGGTAAAAAGCCACCATCATGATTGACGTTGGGAACCAAAGCGGCGCCAGCTGCGCGCCGAAACGTGACAGTTCCAGCGAGAATAGCGTAAAAATAAAAGCCACCAGACCTAAACTGGCCATGCGCAGTAGAGGATGAGGTAAGGTAACTAAAACATGTTGGGATTGTTTACTCATTACCACTCTACCCAAATAGCCGATGTTGTCCGGGAGATATGCCGAATACATCTTGTTTAATCTGCGATTATGCTAGTACAAATAATTTACAATTTATACGCCAGCTGCGCATAAATTAACACTCTCAAGCTATTAATTCCTAAGGCTGATAGATAAATTTAGCACCTGCTTTAAAACTGATCATTTTAATTTGCGACAAGGAAAGCATTGGCGCAGGCTGGACTGGCATCGCGCCGCTGAAATCCCTATAATTGCCGCGTTTGGCGTTTCGACGCCGCCCTTCCTTAACATCCAGGTTAATCAGGTCGCTAAATTTATGACTGATCAGTCCCATCAGTGCGTCATTATCGGCATCGCCGGCGCATCGGCTTCCGGCAAGAGTCTTATTGCCAGCACGCTTTACCGCGAATTACGTGAACAAGTCGGTGACGAACATATTGGCGTTATTCCCGAAGACAGCTATTACAAAGATCAAAGCCATCTGTCGATGGAAGAACGTGTAAAAACCAACTACGACCATCCGAACGCGATGGATCACAGCCTGCTGTTTCAACATCTGCAGACGCTTAAACGCGGAAGTGCCATTGAACTACCCGTTTACAGTTATGTTGAGCATACACGCACGCAAGACACTATTCATATCGAACCCAAGAAAGTGATCATCCTGGAAGGCATTCTGCTGCTGACAGACGCGCGTTTGCGTGACGAGATGAACTTCTCTATTTTTGTTGATACGCCGCTGGATATATGCCTGATGCGCCGTATTAAACGGGACGTGAACGAGCGTGGCCGTTCCATGGATTCGGTGATGGCGCAATACCAAAAAACCGTACGTCCAATGTTCCTGCAATTTATTGAGCCTTCAAAACAATACGCCGACATCATCGTGCCGCGCGGGGGTAAAAACCGCATCGCCATCGATATTCTGAAGGCTAAAATCAGTCAGTTCTTTGAATAAGTTCAGCGAATTGTGTACCGTTCAGTGATAACCTGGCTCACCCTTAACGCGCCTGGCATTAAGGGGTTGAAGCACGAAAGGAGAAAGTGCCATGCGTTTATGTGACCGAGATATTGAAGCCTGGTTGGATGAAGGTCGCCTGTCGATCACTCCACGCCCTCCTGTCGAGCGAATCAATGGCGCCACGGTAGATGTGCGTCTTGGTAACAAATTCCGTACGTTCCGCGGTCATACGGCGGCGTATATCGATTTGAGTGGACCGAAAGATGAAGTCAGCGCTGCGCTGGATCGCGTGATGAGCGATGAAATCGTCCTTAAGGACGGCGAGGCATTTTTCCTGCATCCGGGGGAGCTTGCGCTGGCGGTGACGTTCGAATCCGTGACGTTGCCTTCCGATCTCGTCGGTTGGTTAGATGGACGTTCTTCATTAGCGCGTCTGGGACTGATGGTACACGTTACCGCACACCGTATCGATCCGGGCTGGTCAGGGTGCATCGTACTGGAATTTTACAACTCCGGAAAATTACCGCTGGCCCTGCGCCCTGGCATGCCAATTGGCGCGTTGAGTTTCGAACCGCTTTCCGGTCCGGCTGCGCGACCTTACAATCGTCGTCAGGATGCAAAGTATCGCGATCAGCAGGGCGCCGTTGCCAGCCGGATCGATAAAGACTGAATGTTTTCAGTCCATTGGGGATAGCATGAGACGATTTCTGACAACGCTGATGATCCTTCTGGTCGTGCTGGTGGCCGGTTTTTCTGCGTTAGTACTGTTGGTGAATCCGAATGATTTCCGCGCGTATATGGTCAAGCAGGTTGCTGTGCGTAGCGGATATCAGCTGCAGTTGGATGGTCCTCTGCGTTGGCACGTATGGCCTCAGTTGAGCATCCTTTCGGGGCGCATGGCGTTGACGGCTGAAGGTGCCAGCGAACCCCTGATTCGTGCCGACAATATGCGCCTCGACGTCGCGTTGTGGCCGTTGTTGAGTCATCAGCTCAGTGTGAAGCAGGTGATGCTCAAGGGGGCTGTGATTCAACTGACCCCGCAAACTGAGGCGGTGCGTGGACAAGATGCGCCCGTTGCCCCCAAAGACAATACGTTGCCCGATCTGGCGGAAGACAAAGGATGGTCGTTTGATATCGCCCGTCTGCGCGTCGCCGACAGCGTTCTGGTATTCCAGCATGAAGACGACGAGCAGGTAACGGTTCGCGATATTCGTCTGGAGATGGAACAGGATAGCCAGCACCGCGGTACGTTTGATTTCTCCGGGCGTGTGAACCGCGATCAGCGTGACCTTGCGCTATCGTTTAACGGCACCGTCGATGCCTCCGACTACCCGCATAATTTGTCCGCTAATATTGAGCAGTTAAGCTGGCAGCTACAGGGGGCCGATCTTCCGTCGCAGGGCATTAAAGGTGAGGGACAGCTTCAGGCGCAGTGGCTGGAAGAGAAAAAACAGCTCGCGTTTAGCCAGATTCATTTAACCGCTAACGACAGCTCTCTCGCCGGGCAAGCCCAGGTGTCGCTGCTAGATAAACCAGAATGGCTCGTCGACCTGAAATTTGGTCAGCTCAATCTGGACAATCTGATTGTGCAACGCGATGCCGTGGCGGCGACAAACGGTGAGGTTCAGCAAGGGCAGAGTCAGTCGACGCTGGCGCGCCCCGTCATTGCTTCGCAGGTTGATGCCGTCTCTTACCAGGGACTCAAGGGATTTTCGGCAGACATCACGTTACAGGCTGACAAAGTATTGTGGCGTAAAATGGCGTTTGAGAATGTCTCGGCGAAAATAAATAACCAGTTCGGCTTAATGAATATCGCACAGATGGAAGGCAAAAGTAACGGTGGACGTGTTTCGCTTCCCGGTACGTTGGACGCCAGAAAAGATGCGCCGCGCGCAGTCTTTCATCCGCGGCTGGAAGGCGTAGAAATTGGCGCTATCCTCAAAGCCTTCAATTACCCCATCGCGCTGACCGGCAAGCTGTCACTGGCGGGAGATTTTTCCGGCTCAGATATTGACGCCCAGGCGTTTCGCCATAGTTGGCAAGGCCAGGCTCATGTCGAAATGAGCGATACGCGAATGGAAGGAATGAACTTCCAGCAGATGATACAACAAGCCGTAGAACGCAGCGGCGGTGATGTGAAATCACAGCAAAATCTGGATAACGTCACCCGTCTGGATCGCTTTGTCACCGATATGACGCTGGATAACGGCGAGGTTACGCTGGATAACATGGCCGGTGAGTCGGCGATGCTTGCGCTGACTGGCAAGGGGACGTTAGACCTGGTGAAGCAGAATTGCGACACGCTGTTTAACATTCGCGTGCTGGGCGGTTGGGATGGCGAAAGCAAGCTGATTAAGTTCCTGAAAGCCACGCCGGTTCCTCTCAGGGTCTATGGCCAGTGGCAGGCGCTGAACTATAACTTGCAGGTCGATCAGTTGCTGCGCAAGCATCTGCAGGATGAAGCGAAACGTCGTCTGAACGATTGGGCCGATCGCAATAAAGACTCCCGCAACGGTAAAGATGTTAAAAAGTTGCTGGATAAACTCTGATTCACATTGCCGGATGGCAGCTAATGCGCCATCCGGCGGGTGATTTACACCTCGTAATCCATATCTTCTTCACCGTGTAGCGGTATCAACTGGACTTTTTGCACGCGATGGTTTTCCACCTGCAGAGTTTTTAGTCGGTAGTCGCCAACCTGAACCTCCTCTCCGGTTTTTGGAATACGCTGTAAATATTCCATCAAAAGCCCGGCAATGGTGTGATATTCACGTTTTTCATCTAACGGAATAGGGACGTACTGCACCAGATCTTCCAGCGGCATGTGACCGTTAGCTGTCCACGAACCATCGGCATTTTTCTGGATATCATGGCGGGCATCAATCTCCTCTACCTCATTTGGCAGATTACCGGCGATGGTTTCCATTACGTCACTGAGCGTTACGATCCCTTCGACAGAACCAAATTCATCTGCAATAAAAGCGAAGTGCGTGCGGGCATTACGGAACTGCTCCAGCGCCGGAAGCAGCGGCAGGGTTTCCGGGAACACCAGCGGCTGACGAATCAGGACGCGTAAGTCGAGCGCCTCGCCACGCAGGGACTGCTGCAGCAGATCGATGACATGCACTACGCCCAGCAGCTCTTCCTCCTCGTCTTCCCCGGTAACAACCAGGCGCGTATGCTGATTTTTTTCCAGTAAAGCGCGAATTTCTGCTTCGGGTGCGTTGAGATCGACGTGTTCAATATCGTGGCGTGAGGTCATGATGCTGCTAACGGTACGCTGATTAAGATTCAGTACGCGCTCAATCATCCGCCGTTCCTGGGGCGCAAAAATCTGACCCTCCTGGTGATCCGCCAGCATAGCAGCGGTTTCGGCATCCAGTTCGGCATCTTCTTTTTGACCGCTCAGCAGCCTCATCACCGCCTCGGCAGTGCGCTGGCGCAAGGTATGGTTGGCTGACAGGAAGCGACGACGGTTAAAGATTGCCAGCTGGTTCAAGGCTTCGATCATAACCGAGAAGCCGATAGCGGCGTACAGGTAACCTTTCGGGATATGGAAACCGAACCCTTCGGCGACCAGGCTGAAACCAATCATCAGCAGGAAGCTCAGGCACAGAATAACGATGGTTGGGTGGCTGTTGACAAAGCGCGTCAACGACTTACTGGCGAGCATCATCAGGCTGATGGCGATAATCACCGCCGCCATCATCACCGCCAGGTGATCGACCATCCCGACGGCGGTAATGACGGAATCCAGAGAGAAGATGGCGTCAAGCACCACAATTTGCGCGACCACTCCCCAGAACTTAGCGCCTTTACGCTGGGTGGGATTGTCGCTGTCTTTGCCTTCCAGCCGTTCGTTTAGCTCCATTGTGGCTTTAAACAACAGGAAGAAACCGCCAAACAGCATAATCAGATCGCGTGCACTGAAACTGAGGCCACGAATGCTGAACAGTGGCGTAGTCAGCGTCACCAGCCAGGATATTGATGCCAGTAGCAGCAGTCGCATGACCATCGCCAGCAGGAGCCCGGTAATACGCGCCTTATCCCGCTGGGCAGGAGGGAGTTTCTCCGCGAGGATGGCAATAAAAACAAGATTATCAATGCCAAGAACAAGTTCGATCACGATTAGCGTGACGAGTCCGGCCCAGATTGACGGATCGGCAATCCATTCCATAGTAAATGCTATACCCATAGTTGTATGACAATTGTCACAATTCGATCATGGGTAAAACTGGCGGAAAATGCAATGCCGGAAAGGGATTTCTCTGGCGGTTATTTCAGGATGCCAGCGGGATAATAGCCGTAATGTAACTACAGGAAATAAACTTCTTTAGCCAATTATATTTAGGAAATATCGCAGGTGGCGTATTTATTTAGTCATGCTGTCAATATCGATAAAATCCTAAAAACATATAAATTCCACGCTTAATATTAATCTTAAAAGCAAGTGAACGGAGGCTTGTTATCTTGCCTGCTATTCACTTAGCTGCAACAATTCTTGCGGTAATAATCAAAAGATAATATTTCCTCATTAACCGGTGGCGTTATTCCCGATGCGTTGCTGTTCTGAATATGATGAAAATAAAGGAGAAGATAAAAATTTAAATTAATCAGTGCATTGGTAGCTAATGAAGCCAGGGGCGGTAGCGTGTCTGGTCACCTGAAAACAAGCCTAAATTATTCTGTCAAGAGACCGCAGATGAATCCATTATTTTTAGGACTGATGCCAGTTAAATTCCTTTTCAATTAACGGCAAGGTAAATGTGTACAGGCGAAGCCGCTATTTAGAACGCACGTGATAATTACTCTGCCAAAGTGATAAATAATCAATGATGAACTCCAAACTTAAATTGATACCAGTCCTGGTATCGGTAATCTTGATAAACGGTTGTACCGTGCTTCCGGGCAGCAATATGTCTACGATGGGCAAAGATGTGATTAAACAGCAGGACGCTGATTTTGATATCAACCGGATGGTGAATGTTTATCCACTGACCCCGCGACTGGTCGAGCAATTACGTCCTCGTCCGAATGTTGCGCAGCCTAACATGTCGCTGGAGCAGGAGATTGCAGGATATCAGTATCGGGTCGGTCCAGGCGATGTCCTGAATGTGACCGTCTGGGATCATCCTGAACTCACGACCCCGGCCGGGCAGTATCGTAGCTCAAGCGATACCGGCAACTGGGTGCAGCCTGATGGCACCATGTTTTACCCCTACATTGGCAAAGTCAGCGTGGTGGGAAAAACGTTGGCAGAAATTCGTAGTGATATTACCGGGCGCTTAGCGAAATACATTGCTGACCCGCAGGTGGACGTTAATATCGCCGCTTTCCGCTCGCAGAAGGCTTATGTCTCCGGGCAGGTGAATAAATCTGGCCAGCAGGCCATCACCAACGTACCGCTTACCATTCTTGATGCCATTAACGCCGCAGGCGGTCTCACCGAGGCGGCTGACTGGCGCAATGTTGTACTGACTCACAAAGGTCAGGAGCAACGAATTTCACTGCAAGCGCTGATGCAAAATGGCGACCTGAGCCAGAACCGTCTGCTCTATCCTGGCGACATTCTGTTTGTTCCGCGTAATGACGATCTGAAAGTCTTCGTGATGGGGGAAGTGAAGAAGCAGAGCACCCTCAAAATGGACTTCAGCGGTATGACGCTCACTGAAGCGCTTGGCAATGCGGAAGGTATCGATCTGACCACCTCCAACGCCAGCGGCATTTTCGTTATTCGTCCGTTGAAAGGCGAAAGCGGGCACAACGGCAAGATCGCCAATATCTATCAGCTTGATATGTCCGATGCGACTTCGCTGGTGATGGCGACGTCATTCCGACTCCAGCCTTACGATGTGGTGTATGTCACGACCGCGCCGGTTGCCCGCTGGAACCGTTTGATCAATCAGTTGCTGCCGACCATTAGCGGTGTTCGCTATATGACGGACACGGCCAGCGACCTTCACAACTGGTAATCGTCATGTTTAACAAAATATTGGTTGTCTGTGTGGGGAACATTTGCCGTTCCCCGACGGCAGAACGCTTGTTAAGGAAGTTTCATCCGGCGTTGACGGTCTCTTCTGCAGGTCTCGGGGCGCTGGTGGGTAAAGGTGCGGATCCCTGTGCTATCAGCGTCGCGCAGGCGCACAACCTGTCACTGGAAAATCATTGTGCCCGCCAGATCTCAGGACGCATGTGCCGGGAATACGACCTGATCCTGACCATGGAAAAACGCCATATTTCAGCCCTGTGCGAAATGGTGCCGGAGATGCGCGGCAAAGTGATGCTTTTTGGTCACTGGGACAGCGAACGTGAAATTCCCGACCCATACCGTAAAAGTCGGGATGCGTTTGACGCGGTGTACGCATTACTTGAACGGTCTGCCCGCCAGTGGGCTCAGGCATTGAACGCGGAGCAGGGAAAACAATGACAGAAAAAGTAAAACAGTCTGCCGCGCCGGTTACGGGCAATGATGAAATCGATATTGGCCGTCTGGTAGGAACGGTGGTGGAAGCTCGCTGGTGGGTGCTTGGTATTACGACGACGTTTGCGTTATGTGCGGCGGTCTACACGCTGTTTGCCACGCCGATCTACAGTGCGGATGCGCTGGTGCAAATTGAGCAAAATACAGGGAATTCCCTGGTGCAAGATATTGGCTCGGCGTTGTCGAATAAACCGCCGGCTTCGGAAGCGGAAATTCAGCTCATTCAGTCACGGCTGGTACTGGGAAAAACGGTAGACGATCTCAATCTGGATATCGCGGTGACGAAAGATACATTTCCGATTTTTGGCGCAGGCTGGGATCGGTTGATGGGGCGCCAGAATGAAACCGTTAATGTCACCACCTTTACGCTGCCAAAGGCGATGAAGGAACAGACTTTTACGCTAAGCGTGTTGAACGATAAAAGTTATCAATTAGTCAGTGATGGGGGATTTAGCGCCCGCGGTCAGGTTGGGCAATTGTTGAATCACGATGGCGTGACGATGCTGGTTGAGGCGATTCATGCCAGCCCTGAGAGTCAATTTACCGTCAGCAAATTTTCCACATTGGGCATGATTAACACCCTGCAAAATAACCTGATGGTGACAGAAACCGGCAAAGATACTGGCGTATTGAGTCTGACTTTTACCGGCGAAGACCGCGAACAAATCCGCCAGATCCTCGACAGTATTACCCGCAACTATCTGCAACAAAACGTAGAACGTAAGTCAGAAGAGGCCGCTAAAAGTCTGGCGTTTCTGGCAAAACAGTTGCCTGAGGTGCGTAACCGGCTGGACGTTGCCGAAAACAAGCTGAATGCCTTCCGTCAGGATAAAGACTCCGTAGATTTACCGCTGGAAGCTAAAGCGGTGCTGGACTCCATGGTAAATATCGATGCGCAGCTCAACGAACTGACCTTTAAAGAAGCGGAAATCTCCAAGTTATTCACCAAAGCGCACCCGGCGTATCGCACATTGCTGGAAAAACGCCAGGCGCTGGAAGATGAGAAAAGCAAGCTGAACGGGCGTGTTACGGCAATGCCGAAAACGCAGCAGGAAATTGTCCGGCTGACCCGCGATGTGGAGTCCGGTCAGCAGGTCTATATGCAGCTGTTAAATAAGCAACAGGAACTGAAGATCACCGAGGCGAGTACGGTCGGAGATGTACGCATCGTCGATCCCGCGATTGCCCAGCCAGGCGTGCTGAAGCCGAAAAAGGCGTTGATTATTCTCGGTAGCATTATTCTTGGTTTGATGCTTTCGGTGGTGGGCGTATTGCTGCGTTCCCTGTTTAATCGCGGCATTGAAAGCCCGCAGGCGCTGGAAGAGCATGGCATCAGCGTCTATGCCAGCATCCCGCTTTCAGAATGGCAAAAAGCGCGCGATAACGTTCAGACCATTAAAGGTGTGAAGCGTTACAAACAAACCCAGTTACTGGCGGTGGGGAATCCAACGGATCTCGCCATAGAAGCGGTCCGTAGCCTGCGTACCAGTCTGCACTTCGCCATGATGCAGGCGCGCAACAACGTGTTGATGCTGACCGGCGTCAGCCCGTCGATAGGTAAAACATTTGTCTGCGCTAACCTGGCGGCGGTCATTAGCCAGACCCACAAGCGCGTGCTGTTGATCGACTGTGACATGCGCAAAGGCTATACCCACGAACTGCTGGGGACCAGTAACGTCAACGGTCTGTCCGAGATCCTCGTCGGTAAGGGGGATATCTCCTCCAGCGCGAAACCGACCTCCATTGCGAATTTTGATCTGATCCCTCGCGGACAAATACCCCCTAATCCATCTGAGCTTCTGATGAGTGAACGCTTTGGCGAACTGATTACGTGGGCCAGCGAGCACTATGACCTGGTCCTGATAGATACCCCGCCAATACTGGCGGTGACCGATGCGGCAATTGTTGGCCGCCATGTCGGCACCACGCTGATGGTGGCGCGTTATGCGGTCAATACGCTGAAAGAGGTGGAAACCAGCCTGAGTCGGTTTGAGCAAAACGGCATTCAGGTTAAAGGGGTGATCCTGAACTCGATCTTCCGCCGTGCCAGTGGCTATCAGGATTACGGTTACTACGAATACGAGTACACGTCGGATTCGAAATAGATAACGAACAGCAACGCATATCGAATGTAGGCCTGATAAGCGTAGCGCCATCAGGCAACTTTATTTGGGAAACGAAAATGACGACAGAAAACCCACTCATTTCAATTTACATGCCAACCTGGAATCGCCAACAGCTGGCCATTCGGGCGATCAAATCGGTGTTGCGCCAGGACTATCCTCACTGGGAGATGATCATCGTGGATGACTGTTCTTCTTCGTATGAGCAACTACAGCAGTTCGTTGAGGAACTGAACGACCCACGCGTGTGCTATACGCATAACGCGACGAACTCCGGGGCCTGCGCGGTACGCAATCAGGCAATCATGCAGGCTAATGGGCAATATATTACGGGTATTGATGATGATGATGAATGGACGCCGAATCGCCTGAGCGTGTTTCTGCAGCATCGTCATCAACTGGTTACGCACGCGTTTCTGTATGCCAATGATTATGTTTGTGAAGGCGAAGTGTATTCGCAACCGTCCAGTCTGCCGCTCTATCCGAAGTCAGTTTACTCCCGACGCAAGTTTTACAAGCGCAATATTATTGGTAATCAGGTCTTTACGTGGGCATGGCGTTTTAAAGCATGCCTGTTCGATACCACACTGAAAGCCGCGCAGGATTACGACATTTTTCTCAGGATGGTGGTGGCGTACGGCAAACCGTGGAAGGTCAAAGAGGCGACGCAGATCCTGCATGTGAACCACGGTGAGATGCGCATTACCTCGTCACCGCATAAATTCTCCGGCTACTTTCAGTTCTATCGTAAGCACAAAGGTAAATTTGACCGGGCGAGTAAGAAATATCAGCTGTTCACGCTCTATCAGATCCGCAATAAACGAATGAACTGGCGCACGCTGCTGACGTTGCTTTCCATTCGCAACAGTAAGCGTCTGGCCGACGGACTGCGAGGACGCTAAGTATGCTGGAAGATTTACGTGCGAACGGCTGGAGTCTGCGCCCCTGCTGTATGGTAGTGGCCTATCGGATTGCCCATTTTTGCTCCGTCTGGCGTAAAAAAAATATCTTGAACAACCTGTGGGCTGCGCCGGTGCTGGTGTTGTATCGCCTGATCACTGAATGCCTGTTTGGTTATGAAATTCAGGCCGCTGCATCTATCGGTCGTCGTTTCACTATCCATCATGGTTATGGCGTAGTGATCAATAAACACGTGGTGGCAGGGGACGATTTAACCCTGCGCCACGGTGTCACCATTGGCAATCCTGGCGGCAAAGATTTGTCCTGTCCGGTCATCGGTAACGGTGTCGAACTGGGGGCCAACGTCACTGTGCTCGGCGATGTCGCTATTGGCGATAACGTGACCATTGGCGCCGGGAGCGTGGTAGTGGATAGCATCCCTGACAACACGCTGGTGGTGGGCGAGAAAGCACGAGTGAAGGTAACAAAATGAATATCTTACAATTTAATGTGCGACTCGCAGAAGGTGGAGCGGCAGGTGTGGCGTTAGATCTGCATCTGCGCGCGCTGTCGAAAGGGTTGACGTCACGCTTTGTGTACGGCTATGGCAAAGGCGGCAAGAAAAGCGCCAGCCACGGTAATTATCCGCATGTTATCAAACATACGCCGCGCCTGACGTCGGCGGCGAATATTGCGCTATTTCGTTTCGCTAACCGCGACCTGTTTGGCAATCTTAACAGTTTATATCGTACGGTGACCCGCACATCCGGCCCGCTGGTACTGCATTTTCATGTGCTGCACAGTTACTGGTTGAACCTGGAAGAGGTCGTGACCTTTTGCGAAAAGGTGAAGGCGCATAAACCGGACATCACCTTTGTCTGGACGCTGCACGATCACTGGAGCGTGACCGGGCGTTGCGCTTTCACAGACGGGTGTGAAAGCTGGAAAACCGGCTGCCAGAAATGCCCGACGTTAAGCAATTATCCGCCGGTAAAAATCGACAAAGCCCATCAGCAGGTGCCCGCTAAACGGCAGAGGTTTCGCGACATGTTAGCGCTTGGCTGCCAGTTTATCTCTCCCAGCCAGCATGTGGCCGACGCGTTCAACAGTCTGTATGGCATGGGGCGCTGCCGCATTATTAACAACGGTATTGATGTGGCAACCGAAGCCATTCTTGCCGAACTGCCCGCCAGACATGAACCACACGGCAGACCGAAAATCGCGGTGGTGGCTCATGACCTGCGCTATGACGGTAAAACCAATCAGCGCCTGGTGCAGGAGATGATGGCGCTCGGGGAAAAAATTGAGCTGCATACCTTCGGCAAATTTTCTCCCTTTGCTGGCGATAATGTCATCAATCATGGCTTCGAAAGCGATAAGCGAACGTTGATGAGCGCGCTTAACGAGATGGATGGACTGGTGTTCAGCTCCCGCGTTGATAATTACCCGCTGATTCTGTGCGAAGCGCTTTCCATCGGGGTACCGGTGATTGCTACGCACAGCGAGGCGGCACAAGAGGTACTGGCGAAAGCGGGCGGTAAAACGTTCAGTGAAGCGGATGTATTGCGGCTGGTACAACTGAAAAAATCAGACATTGCGCAGGCGGTATTCGACACGTCGCTTGCCGCGTTCAGCCAGCGCAGCCGGGTGGCATACAGTGGACAACAGATGCTGGAGGAATATGTCTCGTTCTATCAGAATCTGTAGCTATCTGCTGCTACCGCTGCTTTATCTGCTGGTTAACGTCAAACTTGCCCAGCTTGGCGAGAGCTTCCCGATAACGATTGTCACATTCTTGCCCGTTCTGCTGTTGCTGTTTGTCGAGCGCATCAATATTAAAAAATTAATGATTGCGCTGGGCGTGGGGGGAGGGTTGACGGCGTTTAACTACCTGTTCGGTCAATCGCTGAATGCCAGTAAGTACGTCACGTCCGCGATGCTGTTTGTCTATACCGTGGTGATTATTGGCATGGTGTGGAGTATTCGCTTCAAAACCATTTCGCCGCATAACTATATTAAGATCCTGCGCTTTTTCTGGCTGGTTGTCGGGCTGGTGGTAGGGTTAGCGGCAGTTGAAATGGCGCAGATCATTCTCAGCGGCGGCAGTAGTTTAATGGAAGTTATTTCGAAATATCTTATTTACAGTAACAGCTATGTTCTGAACTTTATTAAGTTTGGCGGAAAACGCACCACTGCGCTTTATTTCGAACCGGCATTCTTCGCTCTGGCGTTAATCTCAATTTGGCTCAGTATCAAACAGTTTGGTATCAAAACGCCTAAGTCCGATGCTATGATTCTGGCAGGGATAATATTATCAGGGTCGTTTTCCGGGGTGATGACGTTTATTTTGTTTTATCTCCTGGAGTGGGCGTTTCAGTACCTGAATAAGGATGCGATAAAAAAGAAGTTGCCGCTGGCGATAATCTCATTAAGCGTGTTTTTAGTCGGTGTGATATTTGCGTTTCCGTACATCGCAACGCGCCTTGGGGATTTAGGCACCGAGGGGTCATCATCGTATTATCGAATCGTGGGACCGCTAGTGATGGTCGGTTATTCGTTAATGCATGTTGATGGCGTCGTAAGATTCGGTTCGCTTTATGAATATGTCGCGTCATTCGGAATTTTTAACGGTGCGGATGTGGGTAAAACGATAGACAATGGTTTGTATCTGCTGATTATTTATTTTTCGTGGTTCGCCGTGATATTAACCCTGTGGTACATGGGGAAAGTTATGAAGATGATGATCACTGCTTTTGGTGATAATCAGAATTATCGGGTGCAGCTATATCTTTTTACGCCGCTGTCGCTGTTTTTTACAGGGTCAGTATTTAGTCCGGAATACGCTTTTTTAATTGTGTGTCCGTTTATTTTGCGCAAGGCGCTGAATATCGCGAGGTAAATCACATGCTGCTTAGTATTATTACCGTCGCCTTTCGCAATCTGGAAGGGATCGTCAAAACTCACGCCTCGCTGGCACACCTGACGCAGGCAGGCGATATCAGTTTTGAGTGGATTGTTGTTGATGGCGGCTCCTCTGACGGTACGTCGGCGTTTCTTGAAGGTCTCGGTGGAGAGCACCGGTTACGGTTTGTCAGCGAACCGGACAACGGCATTTATGATGCGATGAACAAAGGCATTGCGATGGCGCGCGGGCGCTTTGCGCTGTTCCTCAATTCCGGGGATATTCTGCATGCCGATGCGGCTCAGTTCATCCGCCAGTTAAAAACACAGAGTGATAAAGCCATGGTTATCGGCGACGCGTTGCTGAATTTTGGCAATGGCAACAAAATTAAGCGCCGGGCAAAGCCGGGTTGGTATATTTATCACAGCCTGCCTGCCAGCCATCAGGCCATCTTTTTTCCGCTCTCAGGACTGAATGTCTGGCGCTATGATTTGCAATATAAAATATCGTCCGATTACGCGCTGGCTGCCAGACTATATAAATCTGGTTACGCTTTCAAAAAACTGGACGGGCTGGTGTCGGAGTTTTCAATGGGCGGAGTGTCAACGACGAATAATCTGGAATTATGCCGCGATGCAAAAAAAGTTCAGCGGCAGATATTACATATGCCAGGTTTTTTGACTGGGGTTTCTGAATATTTACGGCTGCGTACAACCGGTAAAACAAAAACTTTATATGGCAAAACGTAAGGGCACATTATGCAGGATTTAAGCGACTTCAGCGTGCCGAAAGGTTTTCGCGGTAGCGGTGTCATTAAAGTGCAATTATGGTGGGCGGTACAGGCAACACTGTTTCGCTGGTCACCCCAGGTAATGTATCGCTGGCGTGCGTTTTTATTACGCATGTTCGGTGCAAAAATAGGAAAAAACGTAGTTATTCGACCTTCAGTAAAAATTACTTATCCGTGGAAATTAACCCTGGGAGATTATGCCTGGGTGGGTGATGACGCGGTTTTATATACGTTGGGTAATATTACGATTGGCGCACACGCGGTTATTTCGCAAAAAAGTTATTTATGTACCGGAAGTCATGATTACGCCAGCCAACATTTTGATATTAACGCCACACCGATTGTGGTTGGCGATAAATGCTGGCTGGCGACAGATGTCTTTGTCGCGCCTGGCGTGACGATTGGCGATGGCACCGTCGTTGGAGCACGCAGCAGCGTATTTAAATCGCTGCCAGCAAATGTCGTTTGTCGGGGAAACCCCGCAGTAGTCACGCGCGAACGCGTCGAGAAAGTTACTCCCTGAGGGGATCATTTAAGAGGTAATAACATGTCAAAAGTCGCTCTCATCACTGGCGTAACCGGGCAGGATGGTTCTTACCTGGCAGAATTCCTGCTGGAAAAAGGGTATGAAGTGCACGGCATTAAGCGTCGCGCTTCATCATTCAACACCGAACGTGTGGACCATATCTACCAGGATCCACATTCAAGCAACCCCAAATTCCATCTGCACTATGGCGATTTGACGGATTCATCCAACCTGACCCGTATTTTAAAAGAGGTCCAACCGGATGAGGTCTATAACCTGGGCGCCATGAGTCATGTCGCGGTGTCGTTTGACTCACCGGAATACACCGCGGACGTCGATGCAATAGGTACGTTGCGTTTGCTGGAGGCTATCCGCTTCCTTGGTCTGGAAAAGAAGACCCGTTTCTATCAGGCCTCCACCTCAGAACTCTACGGCCTGGTACAGGAAATTCCGCAGAAAGAGACCACGCCGTTTTACCCGCGTTCGCCCTATGCGGTGGCTAAGCTCTACGCCTACTGGATTACCGTTAACTACCGCGAATCTTACGGTATGTATGCCTGTAACGGCATCCTGTTTAACCACGAATCTCCACGCCGTGGTGAAACTTTCGTCACCCGTAAAATCACCCGCGCCATTGCCAACATCGCTCAGGGCCTGGAGTCGTGCCTGTACCTGGGCAACATGGATTCGCTGCGTGACTGGGGGCATGCCAAAGATTACGTCAGGATGCAGTGGATGATGCTGCAGCAGGATCAGCCGGAAGATTTCGTCATTGCCACCGGCGTGCAATATTCCGTGCGTCAGTTTGTAGAAATGGCGGCGGCGCAACTGGGTATCAAACTGCGTTTTGAAGGTGAAGGCGTGAATGAAAAAGGCATTGTGGTTTCCGTGACCGGACACGATGCGCCAGGCGTGAAACCTGGGGACGTGATAATCGCCGTCGATCCGCGCTATTTCCGTCCGGCAGAAGTAGAAACGCTATTGGGCGACCCGGCCAGAGCACATGAAAAACTCGGCTGGAAACCGGAAATTACGCTGCGCCAGATGATCTCTGAAATGGTCGCTAACGACCTTGAAGCAGCGAAGAAACATTCCCTGCTGAAGTCGCACGGTTACGAGGTTGCCATCGCGCTGGAGTACTGAGGATGAAGAAACAACGTATTTTTGTGGCGGGCCATCGCGGGATGGTGGGGGCCGCCATCGTAAGACAGCTGGCCCAACGAGATAATGTCGAACTGGTGCTGCGTACCCGAGATGAGCTTAACCTGCTGGATGGAGACGCGGTGCGTCACTTCTTCGCCGCTGAACGTATTGACCAGGTGTACCTGGCGGCGGCAAAAGTGGGTGGGATCGTGGCCAATAACACTTATCCCGCTGATTTTATTTACGAAAATATGATGATTGAGAGCAACATTATTCATGCGGCGCATCTGCATAACGTGAATAAACTGCTGTTTCTCGGATCATCCTGTATTTATCCCAAACATGCTAGCCAGCCAATAGCAGAAAGCGAACTCTTGCAGGGGCAACTGGAGCCGACCAACGAGCCGTATGCGATTGCCAAAATAGCCGGCATCAAGCTGTGTGAATCGTATAACCGTCAGTATGGCCGTGATTATCGCTCGGTGATGCCGACGAATTTGTACGGGCCGCATGACAACTTTCATCCAAGCAATTCGCATGTGATCCCGGCGCTGCTGCGCCGCTTTCACGAAGCCTGCGAGCAAAATGCGCCGGATGTGGTGGTGTGGGGAAGCGGCACGCCGATGCGCGAGTTTCTGCATGTGGATGATATGGCGGCGGCCAGCATCCACGTAATGGAGCTGGCTCATGAAGTCTGGCAGGAATATACCCAGCCGATGCTGTCGCATATCAATGTGGGTACCGGCGTGGACTGCACCATCCGTGAACTGGCCCAGACCATTGCCAAGGTAGTGGGTTACAAGGGGCGCGTGGTGTTTGACGCCAGCAAACCGGACGGGACGCCGCGCAAATTGCTCGACGTTACGCGTTTGCATCAGTTGGGCTGGTATCACGAGATATCACTTGAGGCAGGGCTTGCCAGCACCTGGCAGTGGTTCCTTGAAAACCAGCAGCGTTATCGGGGGTAAGCATGTTTTTACGTCATGAGGATTTTGCCACCGTCGTACGTTCAACCCCGCTGATTTCTATCGACTTGATCGTGGAAAACGCCGAGGGGGAGTTTCTGCTCGGTAAGCGTCTCAATCGTCCGGCGCAGGGCTACTGGTTCGTTCCCGGCGGTCGTGTGCAAAAAGATGAATCGCTACATGCGGCTTTTGAACGGCTGACTGAAGCTGAGTTGGGGTTGCGTCTACCGCTGTCCGCCGCTGAGTTTTATGGTGTCTGGCAGCACTTCTATGACGACAACTTTTCCGGGGATGATTTCTCAACGCATTACATCGTGCTGGGATTTCGTCTGCGCGTATCAGAAAACGACCTGCAACTGCCTGATGCACAACATGATGCCTACCGCTGGCTGGCGGCGACAGAGATTCAGGCCAGTGACAGCGTACACGCCAACAGCCGGGCTTACTTCTGCCAGGCAAGTCAGAGCGGAGTACCAGGGCTATGAAGATCCTGGTGTATGGCATTAACTACTCGCCGGAGCTGACCGGTATCGGCAAGTACACCGGTGAAATGGTGGAGTGGATGGCGCAACAAGGTCATGACGTGCGGGTGATCACCGCACCGCCTTATTATCCGCAATGGAAAGTTAATGGTCGCTATTCATCCTGGCGCTATCGTCGCGAGGAGGGGGATGCCACCGTCTGGCGTTGTCCGCTGTATGTGCCTGAGCAACCCTCAACGCTCAAGCGTCTGCTGCATTTGGGCAGTTTCGCCCTGAGCAGTTTCTTCCCGCTGCTGGCGCAACGTCGCTGGAAGCCGGATCGCATCATCGGCGTGGTGCCGACGCTGTTTTGTACGCCGGGGATGCGCTTGCTGGCAAAACTCAGCGGCGCGCGCACGCTGCTGCACATTCAGGATTATGAAGTCGATGCCATGTTGGGACTTGGCATGGCAGGCAAAGGTAAGCGCGGTATGGTGGCGAAATTGGCCAGCGTGTTTGAACGCAGTGGTTTGCACAACGTGGACAATATTTCGACGATTTCCCGTTCCATGATGCGCAAAGCCATGGAAAAAGGCGTTGCGCCACGCAAGGTTATTTTCTTTCCTAACTGGTCGGAAGTGGCGCGCTTTCGTGACGTGACCGACGCCGATGCTTTGGCGTTGCGCCAGAAACTGGGATTGCCCGCGGATCAAAAAATCATTCTCTACTCGGGCAATATCGGTGAAAAGCAGGGGCTTGAGAGCGTCATCGACGCGGCGGCCCAGTTGAGTGAGCAACCCTGGCTGTTTGCGATCGTCGGACAGGGCGGGGGCAAAGCGCGACTGGAGACTATGGTCAGCGAACGCGACCTGCGCAACGTAATGTTCTTTCCGCTGCAATCTTATGAAGCGCTGCCTGCGCTGCTCAAGCTCGCGGACTGTCATCTGGTCGTACAAAAGCGTGGCGCGGCGGATGCAGTACTGCCGTCCAAACTGACTAATATCCTCGCCGTTGGCGGTAACGCGGTGATTACCGCTGAGCCTGAGACCGAATTGGGTCAGTTGTGTGACGCTCATCCTGGCATCGCGGTGTGTGTCGAGCCGGAATCAGTCAATGCGCTGGTTGGCGGGATTCAACAGGCGCTAACCATGCCAAAAGTTAACACGGTGGCACGTGAGTATGCCGAACGCACGTTGGATAAAGAAAACGTGCTGAATCAATTTATTGCTGATATTCGGGGTACATGATGAGTCAAAACAAACTCTTTCCGGTAGTCATGGCCGGTGGCTCGGGTAGTCGTTTATGGCCGCTGTCCCGCGTACTGTATCCAAAGCAGTTCCTGTGTCTGAAAGGCGATCTCACCATGTTGCAGACGACGATTTGCCGTCTGAACGGTGTGGAGTGCGAAAGCCCGGTTGTTATCTGTAATGAACAACACCGTTTTATCGTTGCGGAACAGTTACGGCAACTGCACAAACTGACCGAGAACATTATTCTCGAACCAGCCGGACGCAACACTGCACCAGCCATAGCGCTGGCTGCGCTGGCGGCAAAACGTCAGTGTCCGGGTGACGATCCGTTGCTACTTGTGCTGGCGGCCGATCATATGATTGCCGACGAAGAGGCATTTCGCGAAGCGGTTCGCAATGCGATGCCGTATGCCAGTGCGGGTAAGCTGGTGACGTTTGGTATCGTCCCGGACCAACCGGAGACTGGCTACGGCTATATCCGTCGAGGCGAGGTTTCACCGTCGAATACTGACGCGGTGGCTTTTGAGGTCGCGCAGTTTGTTGAAAAACCTAATCTGGAAACCGCACAGGCGTATGTGGCAAGCGGCGACTACTACTGGAACAGCGGGATGTTCCTGTTCCGGGCAGGCCGTTACCTGGAAGAATTGAAAAAGTATCGTCCCGATATTCTTGAGGCCTGCGAAAACGCCATGAGCACCGTCGACCCCGATCTCGATTTTATTCGCGTTGATGAACAGGCGTTTCTCGCCTGCCCGGAAGAGTCTGTGGACTATGCGGTAATGGAACGTACGGCCGATGCGGTGGTGATGCCTATGAATGCAGGCTGGAGCGATGTCGGCTCCTGGTCATCATTGTGGGAAATCAGCGCCCATACTGCTGAAGGTAATGTGCATCACGGCGATGTCATTAGCCACAAAACGGAAAACAGCTACGTCTATGCCGAATCCGGGTTGGTGACGACCGTTGGGGTGAAAGATCTGGTGGTGGTGCAGACCAAAGACGCGGTACTGATTGCCGATCGCAACGCGGTACAGGATGTCAAAAAAGTGGTGGAGAAAATTAAAGCTGACGGGCGCCATGAGCACCACATTCACCGCGAAGTTTATCGTCCGTGGGGCAAATATGACTCCATTGATGCCGGAGACCGTTACCAGGTCAAGCGAATTACCGTCAAGCCTGGCGAGGGATTGTCCGTGCAGATGCATCATCATCGGGCTGAGCACTGGGTTGTGGTTGCAGGTACCGCGAAAGTGACAATTAATGATGATATCAAACTGCTCGCTGAAAACGAGTCTGTCTATATTCCGCTGGGAGCGACCCACTGTCTGGAGAACCCCGGAAAAATCCCGCTCGATCTGATTGAAGTACGCTCCGGATCTTACCTCGATGAGGATGATGTGGTGCGGTTTGCGGACAGATACGGGCGCGCCTGATGCCGGATGTGCTTATCCGGCCTGCAACAGCGTAGGCTCGGTAAGGGAAGCGCACCGGGCAATGCATTAACACTTATTAAAAAGGCTCACTAAGAGTCAGGGCCTCCTGTTGCCTGAAAAAGGGTAAATCATGACAAAACTGACCTGTTTTAAAGCGTATGACATCCGCGGCCGACTGGGCGAAGAGTTAAATGAAGAGATTGCGTGGCGTATTGGCCGCGCTTACGGCGAGTTTCTGCAGCCGAAAACCATCGTCCTCGGCGGCGATGTCCGCCTGACCAGCGAGGCGCTGAAGCTGGCACTGGCGAAAGGCCTGCAGGATGCAGGGGTGGATGTG
The DNA here is from genome assembly GCF_014596845.2 of Citrobacter sp. C5_2. Lineage (NCBI taxonomy): Bacteria > Pseudomonadati > Pseudomonadota > Gammaproteobacteria > Enterobacterales > Enterobacteriaceae > Citrobacter > Citrobacter sp. C5_2. The sequence goes on from NZ_CP115032.1 coordinate 1,939,210, forward strand.
CTGGATATTGGCATGTCGGGCACCGAAGAGATTTATTTCGCCACTTTCCATCTTGGCGTTGATGGCGGCATTGAAGTGACCGCCAGCCATAATCCGCTGGATTACAACGGCATGAAGCTGGTGCGGGAAGGGGCACGGCCCATCAGCGGTGATACCGGTCTGCGCGACGTGCAGCGTCTGGCGGAAGCGAATGACTTCCCGGCGGTTGATGAGAGCAAACGTGGCCGCTACCAGCGGATCAATCCTCGCGATGCCTACATCGACCACCTGCTGGGTTACATCAATCCCGGCAACCTGAAACCGATGAAGCTGGTGCTCAATGCCGGTAACGGCGCGGCAGGCCCGGTGGTGGACGCCATTGAAGCCCGTTTTAAGGCGCTGGGCGTGCCGGTCGAGTTCATCAAAATTCACAACACGCCGGATGGCAATTTCCCCAACGGTATTCCCAATCCTCTGCTGCCGGAGTGCCGGGCAGACACGCGTAACGCGGTGATTGCACACGGTGCGGATATGGGGATTGCCTTTGACGGGGATTTTGACCGCTGCTTCCTGTTTGATGAAAAAGGCCAGTTTATAGAAGGGTACTACATTGTCGGTCTGCTGGCGGAAGCGTTTCTGGAGAAGAATCCGGGGGCGAAAATTATCCACGACCCGCGCCTGTCCTGGAACACCGTGGATGTGGTGACGGCGGCAGGCGGTAAACCGGTGATGTCAAAAACCGGACACGCGTTTATTAAAGAGCGGATGCGCCATGAAGATGCCATTTACGGCGGCGAGATGAGCGCGCATCACTATTTCCGCGACTTTGCGTACTGCGACAGTGGGATGATCCCGTGGCTGCTGGTGGCGGAGCTGCTGTGTCTGAAAGGACAGTCGCTGGGCGAACTGGTCCGTGACCGGATGGCGGCATATCCGGCGAGTGGCGAAATAAACAGCACGCTGGCGGATCCGACGGCAGCGATAGCGCGGGTGGAGCAGCACTTTTCCCGGGAAGCGCTGACGGTGGACAGAACGGATGGCATCAGCATGTCGTTTGTCGACTGGCGCTTCAATTTACGCTCTTCCAATACCGAACCGGTGGTGCGCCTGAACGTGGAATCGCGCGGAGATATTCCGTTGATGGAAGCGCGAACGCGCACTCTTCTGGCGTTGCTGAATCAGTAATGCCGGTGCTTCCTTTGCCCGGTTATGGGCCAAAGGCGACTAACAGGAACCACGATGACACATCTAAAGAAGCGCGAACGCGCCAAAACCAATGCGTCGTTAATTTCGATGGTGCAACGTTTTTCGGATATCACCATCATGTTTGGCGGGCTATGGGTAATCTGCGAATTAAGCGGTTTGCCTTTCCTGTACATGCACTTGCTGGTGGCGTTGATCACGCTGGTGGTTTTTCAGATGCTCGGCGGGATAACGGATTTTTATCGCTCATGGCGCGGCGTCAAAATATCCACTGAGCTGGTGCTGTTGCTGCAAAACTGGACGCTGAGCCTGATTTTTAGCGCAGGTTTAATTGCCTTTAATAACGATTTCGATAACCGTCTTGCGGTCTGGCTGGCGTGGTATCTGCTGTCAAGCGTGGGTCTGGTGTTGAGCCGTTCGTTTATTCGCTACGGTGCGGGATGGCTGCGTAATCGCGGTTACAACACCCGCCGGGTAGCGGTGGCAGGCAACCTGCCCGCCGGGCAAATGCTACTGGACAGCTTTCGCCATGAACCGTGGCTGGGGTTTGAAGTAGCCGGTGTCTATCACGATCCTGTTCCAGGGAAAAACTCCCGCGACTGGGCCGGGAATCTGCAACAACTGGTGGATGACGCTAAAGCTTCACGCATTCATAACGTCTATATCGCTATGTCGATGAACGATGGCGCCAGTGTGAAAAAACTGGTGCGCGATCTGGCCGACACGACCTGCTCAGTGATCCTCATCCCCGATGTCTTTACCTTCAACATCCTGCATTCACGGATTGAAGAGATGAACGGTGTTCCGGTGGTGCCGCTGTATGACACGCCGCTCTCGGGCATTAACCGTCTGTTGAAGCGTGCGGAAGATATCGTGCTGGCCTCGCTGATCCTGCTGCTGATTTCCCCGGTGCTGTGTGGCATTGCGTTACTGGTGAAACTGACCTCAAAAGGACCGGTAATTTTCCGCCAGACCCGTTACGGCATGGATGGGAAGCCGATCAAAGTCTGGAAGTTTCGTTCAATGAAAGTGATGGAAAACGACGCGGTGGTGACGCAGGCGACGCAAAACGACCCACGCGTGACGCCGGTGGGGAATTTTCTGCGCCGGACGTCGCTGGATGAGTTACCGCAGTTTATTAACGTGCTGACGGGAGGGATGTCTATCGTCGGGCCACGTCCGCACGCGGTGGCGCATAACGAACAGTACCGCCAACTGATTGAGGGTTACATGTTACGTCATAAGGTGAAGCCGGGCATTACCGGTTGGGCACAAATCAACGGCTGGCGGGGGGAAACCGATACGCTGGAAAAAATGGAAAAACGTGTGGAATTTGACCTCGAATATATTCGCGAGTGGAGCTTATGGTTCGATATCAAAATTGTTTTTCTGACGATATTTAAAGGCTTTGTGAACAAAGCGGCGTATTAACATGAGCTTACGAGAAAAAACGCTGAATGGCGCGAAGTGGTCGGCAATTGCCACGGTGATCATTATTGGCCTCGGACTTATCCAGATGACCGTCCTGGCGCGGATTATTGATAATCACCAGTTCGGGTTGTTGACTGTGGCGCTGGTGATCATTGCGCTGGCCGACACGTTGTCTGACTTTGGCATTGCCAACTCCATTATTCAGCGCAAAGAGATTGGCTACCTTGAACTGACCACCTTGTACTGGCTCAATGTCGGACTCGGTATTGTGGTATGCGTGACGATGTTTCTGCTTAGCGAGACAATTGCCAACGTACTCAATAACCCCGAACTGGCTCCGCTCATCAAAACGTTATCACTGGCGTTTGTGGTGATACCGCACGGCCAGCAGTTTCGCGCGCTGATGCAAAAAGAACTGGCCTTTAACAAAATCGGCATGATTGAGACCAGTTCGGTGCTGGCCGGCTTTACCTTTACCGTGGTGAGCGCCCATTTCTGGCCGCTCGCGCTGACGGCTATTCTTGGGTATCTGGTGAACAGTACGCTACGTACGCTGCTGTTCGGCTATTTTGGTCGCCAGATTTACCGTCCGGGGCTGCATTTCTCGCTGGCTTCCGTTTCGTCAAACCTACGTTTCGGCGCATGGCTGACGGCGGATAGCATTATTAATTATATCAATACCAATCTTTCTACGCTGGTGCTGGCCAGAACGTTGGGGGCAAGCGTCGCGGGGGGATTCAATCTTGCCTGGAACGTGGCGGTTGTACCGCCAATCAAACTGAACCCGATCATTACCCGCGTTCTGTTTCCGGCGTTTGCCAAAATTCAGGACGACAGCGAAAAATTGCGGGTGAATTTTTACAAACTACTGTCGGTTGTCGGGATCATCAATTTTCCGGCGCTGCTGGGATTAATGGTGGTATCGAACAATCTGGTGCCGCTGGTATTTGGCGAGAAGTGGAACGGTATTGTCCCCGTCCTGCAATTGTTGTGCATTGTCGGGCTACTGCGCTCTGTCGGGAATCCGATCGGTTCACTGCTGATGGCGAAGGCGCGGGTTGATATCAGCTTCAAATTCAATGTGTTCAAAACCTTTCTGTTTATTCCGGCCATTTTCATCGGTGGACATCTGGCGGGGGCGACAGGCGTGACGCTGGGCTTTTTGCTGGTTCAGGTGATTAACACCATCCTCAGTTATTTCGTGATGATCAAACCTGTTCTGGGTTCCAGCTACCGTCAGTACATGCTCAGTCTGTGGCTACCGTTGTATCTCTCCTTGCCAACCGTTGTTGTGAGCTATGCGCTGGGTTTTACCCTGCGCAACCAACTGCCGTTAAGCGCGGTGCTGGGGTTGCAAATCGCGGCGGGAACGCTGGCGTTTGCGGTGATGATTGTGCTGTCGCGCCACCCGCTGGTGGTGGAAATAAAACGCCAGCTCTGTCGCAGTGAAAAAATGAAAACCTTGCTCCGTGCAGGATAAGAACAACGCTTTAAGAGGTCATAATGAAACTATTAATTTTGGGCAACCATACCTGCGGGAACCGAGGGGATAGCGCTATTCTGCGCGGTTTGCTGGATGCCATTAACGCGCAGCGTCCCGAGACTGAAGTCGATGTTATGAGCCGCTACCCGGTAAGCTCCTCATGGTTACTCAATCGTCCGGTGATGGGCGATCCGTTATATTCGCAGATGAAGCAACACAACAACGCCGCGGGCGTGATGGGTCGGGTGAAGAAAGTCTTGCGCCGTCGCTATCAGCACCAGGTGCTGCTCTCGCGCGTCACCGACTCCGGTAATCTGCGCAACATCGCTATCGCCCAGGGATTTACCGATTTTGCCCGTTTACTGTCGCGCTATGACGCCATCATCCAGGTCGGCGGATCGTTTTTTGTTGATTTGTATGGCGTGCCGCAGTTCGAACATGCCCTGTGTTCATTTATGGCGAAAAAACCGCTGTACATGATTGGGCACAGCGTGGGGCCATTCCAGGATGAGCAGTTTAATCAACTGGCAAACTACGTTTTTGGCCACTGTAACGCGCTGATTTTGCGCGAATCAGTTAGTCTGGAACTGATGAAACGCAGCGCAATAACCACGGAAAAGGTAGAGGCAGGCGTGGATACCGCCTGGCTGGTCGACAATCATCATGAGGATTTTGAGCCAGGCTATGCCGTACAGCACTGGTTGCAAATGGTGGCAAAGCAGAAGACTGTGGCCATTACTTTGCGTGAGCTGGCGCCCTTTGATAAGCGTCTGGGGACGACGCAACAGGCTTATGAACAAGCCTTTGCCGGGGTAGTGAACCGCATTCTCGATGAAGGGTACCAGGTAATAGCGTTGTCAACCTGTACCGGTATCGATAGTTACAACAAAGATGATCGTATGGTGGCGTTGAACCTGCGTCAGCATGTTAACGACCCAGCCCGTTATCATGTGGTAATGGATGAACTCAACGACCTTGAGATGGGAAAAATTCTCGGGGCATGCGACCTGACGGTGGGCACTCGCCTGCACTCAGCTATCATTTCGATGAATTTTATGACGCCCGCCATCGCCATTAACTATGAGCATAAATCGGCAGGGATCATGCAGCAACTGGGGCTACCGGAGATGGCCGTCGATATACGCCATTTGCTGGATGGCAGCCTCGAGGGCAAAGTCGCCGATATTCTCGGACAGCTTCCTGACCTGAACATACGGGTAGGGGACGCGGTTATGCTTGAACGCGAACGTGGGGTGCGTATGGTGCAGTCGGTATTAACGCGCATTGAGGGGGAAAAATGAAGATTGGTTTTTTCCTGCTTAAATTTCCACTCTCCTCAGAGACCTTCGTATTAAATCAGATCACTGCGTTCATCGATATGGGCTATGAGGTGGAGATTGTCGCGATGCATAAGGGCGATCTTGAAAATACGCATGCCTCATTTAATACCTACCAATTGGGCGACAAAACGCGCTGGCTGCTGAATGAACCGGACGGCAAACTGGCAAAGCTGAAATTCAGGGCGGCGGCTGCATTGCAGGGCATCACCCGCGCAGCCACCTGGAAAGCGCTGAATATCTCTCGCTATGGCGACGAGGCGCGCAATTTGATTTTGGCGGCTATTTGCGGTGGGAATCCACTGGCATTTCAGGCGGATGTCTTTATTGCGCACTTTGGCCCGGCAGGCGTGACGGCTGCCAAACTGCGTGAGCTGGGAATGATCCGCGGGAAAATAGCCACGGTATTTCATGGTGTTGATGTTTCGCACCGGGATGTATTGGCCCGCTATACCTCCGAATATCAGCAACTGTTTCAGCGCGGTGACTTGATGCTGCCCATCAGCAATCTCTGGGCCGGACGTTTAAAAAACATGGGATGTCCGCCGCAGAAAATTGCCGTCTCGCGTATGGGAATCGATATGACGCGCTTTACCCCGCGGCAACTGAAATTGCCAGCCGCGCCGTTGGAGATTATTTCTGTCGCGCGCTTAACCGAGAAAAAAGGGCTGCACGTCGCCATCGAAGCCTGTCGGCAGTTGAAAGAGCAGGGCGTCTTATTTCGCTATCGCATTCTTGGCATTGGTCCCTGGGAACGTCGTCTGCGGACGCTGATCGAACAATACCAACTCGATGATGTGATTGAGATGCCCGGCTTTAAACCCAGTCATCAGGTGAAGGAGATGCTTGAGCAAGCAGATGTATTTCTGCTGCCTTCGATTACCGGCAGGGATGGCGATATGGAGGGGATCCCGGTAGCGCTGATGGAGGCGATGGCGGTGGGGATCCCGGTCATTTCGACGGTTCATAGCGGGATCCCTGAGCTGGTGGAGTCGGGTAAATCTGGCTGGCTGGCACCGGAAAACGATGCCCAGGCGTTGGCTGAACGGTTAGCGGCATTCAGCCTGCTCGACAGTGAACAGGTGCAGCCGATTGTGCAATGCGCGCGAGAAAAAATTGAAGCTGAATTTAATCAGTTAGCGATCAATAAACAGTTAGCCAGCCTGCTGCAAACGATGTAAATCGAGGTTGTATGTCAGAGAAAAAACTCTCACGTCGTAGTTTTCTGGCGGCAGGCTCTGCGCTTGTCATGCTGCACTCTCCCATTAGCCGGGCGCTTGAATCATCTGGCAGCGTCAATATTCAGGATTACAACCCGAAGGATTGGGTCGCATCTTTCAGGCAGGCATTCACGGAAGGGCAAACGGTAGTCGTACCCGAAGGGCTGGAATGTAAGAATATCAATACCGCGATTGTTATTCCGCCAGGCAAAACGCTATCCGTTCAAGGCCGCATCAGCGGCAATGGGCGTGGGCGCTTTGTTCTGCAGGATGGATGCAAGGTCATGGGCGAGCAGGGCGGTAGCCTGAGAAACGTTACTCTCGATGTGCGGGGTTCGGACTGCGTGATAAAAGGGATTGCCATGAGTGGTTTTGCTCCGGTGACGCAAATCTACATTGGCGGCAAAACCTCAAGGCTGATGCGCAATCTGACGATCGATGATATTACCGTTACGCGCGCTAACTATGGGATCCTGCGTCAGGGCTTTCATAACCGCATGGACGGCGTAAAGATCACGAACAGTCGTTTTAGCGATTTGCAGGGTGACGCTATCGAGTGGAATGTGGCGATAAATGACAGCAATATCCTCATTTCTGATCATGTTATCGAACGTATCAACTGTACTAACGGCAATGTGAACTGGGGTATCGGTATCGGGCTGGCGGGGAGTACTTATGACAATAGCTATCCCGAGGAACTGGCGGTAAAAAACTTTGTGGTGGCGAACATCACCGGTTCCGACTGCCGACAGTTAGTCCATGTGGAGAACGGCAAACATTTTGTCATTCGTAATATTACCGCGCGAAATATCACTCCGGATTTCAGTAAGAAAGCGGGCATTGATAATGCAACGGTCGCGATTTATGGGTGTGATAATTTCGTTATTGATAATATCAATATGGAGAATAGCGCCGGTATGCTCATCGGCTATGGCGTCATCAAAGGACGATATTTATCCATTCCGCAAAACTTTAAATTAAATAATATTCATCTGGATAACTCAAAACTGGAATACAAATTACGCGGCATGCAGATATCCTCGGGCAATGCCACGTCATTTGTGGCCATCACTAATGTGGCGATGAAGCGGGCCACGCTGGAGTTGCACAACCAACCGCAACACCTTTTCTTACGTAACATCAAGGTCATGCAGCAATCCACGACGGGACCTGCGCTAAAGATGCATTTTGATCTGCGCCAGGATGTACGCGGTAAATTTATGGCTAAACAGGATACCTTGCTATCGCTGGCGAATATCCATGCAGTAAACGAAACCGGGCAAAGTTCAGTTGACATTGACCGTATAAACCATCAGGTGGTTAATGTTGAAGCGGTGAATTTCCGACTACCGGGACAGGGGAGGTAACCCCACCATAATCTTACTGGATATCATTGGCTAAAAGATTATAATCTCTCGATTACTGTTAAAGCTGGGGCTGGGCGGCGTTGACTACTCAGGGAAGATGCTCATCTTTATCATATGATTCTTGTATTTTGAACAGACAAAGTGATTTATGAACGATAAAGTTTTGCTCATTGGTGCCTCCGGATTCGTGGGGACCAGACTCCTTGAAACGACTGTTGCTGATTTTGATATCAAGAATCTGGATAAACAGCAGAGTCATTTCTATCCGCAGATCACCCAAATTGGCGATGTTCGCGATCAACAAATACTGGATCAGGCGCTTTCTGGCTATGACACAGTCGTTTTGTTAGCGGCTGAACACCGTGATGATGTCAGTCCAACTTCACTCTACTATGACGTGAATGTTCAGGGGACGCGCAATGTATTGGCTGCTATGGAGAAAAATGATGTAAAGAATATCATTTTCACCAGTTCTGTCGCGGTCTATGGCCTGAATAAAACTAATCCTGATGAAAATCATCCGCACGACCCTTTCAACCATTACGGTAAAAGTAAGTGGCAAGCGGAAGAGGTCCTCCGTGAATGGCATGCTAAAGCGCCTGACGAGCGTTCGCTGACTATTATTCGTCCAACCGTTATCTTTGGTGAGCGCAACCGCGGCAACGTTTATAACCTGCTCAAGCAGATTGCAGGCGGTAAGTTTATGATGGTTGGGGCTGGTACGAATTATAAATCAATGGCTTATGTGGGTAATATTGTTGAGTTTATCAAATATAAACTGAAGAATGTTGCAGCTGGTTACGAGGTTTATAATTATGTTGATAAGCCCGATCTCAATATGAATCAATTGGTTACGGAAGTCGAACAGAGCTTAAGTAAAAAAATCCCCTCAGCACACTTACCTTACGCCTTAGGCATGTTAGGCGGTTATTGCTTTGATATTTTGGGCAAAGTGACCGGTAAAAAATATGCAGTCAGCTCTGTGCGCGTGAAGAAATTCTGTGCCACAACGCAATTTGATGCAACGAAAGTCCACTCATCAGGTTTTGTGGCGCCGTACACGCTATCTCAGGGGTTGGACCGCACCTTAAAATACGAATTTTTGCATGATAAGAAAGATGACATTACGTTCGTCTCTGAGTGATTATTTTTGCGGTTAACATCCGGGACGTAGTTAGCAATGATTTTTCGGAAACGGTATAATAAATGGTGATTTCAGCACGTTTCCGAAGAATCCGAGTTCACCTCTGTGCTGGTGAAGTGTAGTGTTTGCATTCGGTTTACCTTAACCAGTCAGTTTGGCGTTAAGGATGGAGCCAGCAATACTGGCTAACATACGGCTAAAGTCTATACTTTATCAGCCGTTAAGAGGTAGGAGATAGAATGACTAACTTGAAAGCAGTTATCCCGGTAGCGGGCCTGGGGATGCACATGTTGCCTGCCACGAAGGCAATCCCTAAAGAGATGCTGCCGATCGTAGACAAGCCGATGATTCAATACATTGTCGACGAGATTGTAGCTGCTGGCATTAAAGAAATCGTTCTGGTAACGCATGCGTCAAAGAATGCAGTAGAAAACCACTTCGATACATCTTATGAACTCGAATCGTTGCTTGAGCAGCGCGTCAAGCGCCAGTTGCTGGCTGAAGTGCAGTCCATCTGTCCTCCAGGCGTGACTATCATGAACGTTCGCCAGGCGCAATTACTCGGTCTTGGTCATTCAATTCTTTGTGCTCGCCCAATTATCGGGGACAACCCGTTCGTCGTCGTATTACCGGACGTCGTTCTCGATACCGCAAGTGCGGACCCTCTGCGCTACAATCTGGCAGCCATGGTTGCTCGTTTTAATGAAACCGGGCGCAGTCAGGTGCTGGCTAAGCGTATGGATGGCGATCTGTCCGAGTACTCGGTTATTCAGACCAAAGAGACTTTGGACAACGAAGGTAAAGTCAGCCGTATCATTGAATTCATTGAGAAACCAGATCAGCCGCAAACGCTGGATTCCGATCTGATGGCGGTAGGGCGCTATGTGCTTTCGGCTGATATTTGGTCTGAATTAGAGCATACACAACCTGGCGCGTGGGGACGTATTCAGTTAACAGATGCGATTGCAGAACTGGCGAAAAAACAGTCTGTCGATGCCATGTTAATGACGGGCGACAGTTACGACTGCGGTAAAAAAATGGGCTATATGCAGGCGTTCGTTAAGTATGGTTTGCGTAATCTGAAGGAAGGGGCGACGTTTCGTAAGAGTATTGAGAAACTATTAGGCGAATAGATCTCAAAGAGGTCCTTGCGAATAACCTTGAATAAACAAAGCGGTAGTGAACACTCCGAACCGTAGCCTGGCTGCGAAGGGGAGAGCACTACCGTTTTTTTTGTACAATTTCCTAAACAAAGTTGATTTAGGAAAAAACAGTAAGAATGTAGTATTCTTCTTGTTTAGTAAAGTATTCGATAAGAAAATTAAAGCTTGGCTTTACAATGCTCTATACATGAGCCAAACATTGACGAGATATGTGTAAGTATGCTGGTAGCTTTTGAGCCAGGGGCGGTAGCGTGCTTTAAGATGATGACCAAAAACTACAATAGATATTAGCAACATATCGGAATTATATAATCAACTAACCTTAATATTAAAAGAATACATGAAAAAAATAGCTTTTATAGTAACTAAGTCTGAAATTGGCGGAGCGCAGACTTGGACAAATGAGATGATGAAATTAGTTAAAAATGAAGCTTCTGTTTATTTAATAACCTCAGAGGACGGGTGGTTAACGGAACAGGGTAACTTCGATAAGCTCTTCATTTTACCTCAACTGAAAAAACACTTCAGTTTAATGGGGTACATTGCTTTACTTAAATATATAAGAAAGGAACATATTACAGTCATGGTAGCAAGTTCAGCGAATGCTGGTATTTACTCCAGAATGGCAAGATTTGTTTCCAGGTTTAAATGTATATATGTTTCACATGGCTGGTCATGTATATATAATGGAGGAGCTCTTAAATCTGTATTTATAAAAATAGAAAAATATCTGTCATATATAACGGATGTTATTTGGTGTGTATCCCAGAGTGATGAAGATAAAGCCAAAAAGATAATTGGGATTAATCGCTGTAAAATTACGACATTGACAAATTCAGTAATGCAAGTGAATGCGAAGGAATATGATGTCTGTCATAAGAAAATTATCTTTGTGGGTAGGCTTACATATCCCAAAAGACCTGATTTACTTATTAATGTTGTAGCAAAACATCCGGATATTAAATTGGACATAATTGGTGGAGGTGAATACCTAAATTCTTTAAAAGAAAGTAGCCAAAATTTCTCTAATATCAATTTTCTGGGGGAGGTAAAAGGTTTTAGTAACTATTCGGATTATGATCTTTTTGTGTTAATTTCTGATAGCGAAGGATTGCCAATGTCTGGTTTAGAAGCTCATACAGCGGGGATCCCACTTGTCTTAAGTAATGTTGGTGGATGTGGTGAGTTAATCGAAGGGAATGGTTTGCTTGTAGCCAATAATGAAGAGGATATTGAACGTAGCATCATAAGCATATTTGATAAATATGAAGATTTCTTACATAAGTCACGAGAAGTCAAAGGTAAGTTTGTATTCGATTCGTATGCAGAAAAATACAAAAAATTGATTCTTGAATGATTTTCATATTTTTATACAGTGATATTTAGAATAGTCATTCTATTTGGTGAAATTCCTGAGTTTATAACTATTTAATGTAACCCTCCAGCTATACTAATGGTCTCTTTTTGCCGCGCAATATTAATTTTTTCTGAGGGTTTTATCTGTTGCCATTTTATTATGGGCTTAGAGTTCATGGGTGTTTTTATGTAGGACCATTATTAGAATGATTATTACAACAAAATGATAGGCTGGTAGTATATGTTTAAGCGTGCTTTCTTTTCTTCAGATATTTTTAAAAATATCATATGGCTTATTGCTGAAAAAATGTACTTCGTTATTCTTGTTTTTCTTAGCGAAGCAATGATAAGTAGAAGCCTTGGTGTAACGGATTACGGTAAATGGGTTTACTCAGTAAACTGGGTGGTGGTTGTATCATCCGTAGCACTTGTCGCGGGTAGTGAAGTTCTGATTCCTGCATTAAGTCGCCATAAAAAAGTAGTAAGTGAACTTGTAAGCGCAGCTTTTCTCATAAGGATGATGGGAGCTATATTGGCTTTCATATTTATATGGTCATATGCTTCATTTTTCATTCTTGATGAGGAAATAAAACGGATACTATATTGTTTATCATTTGTTTTGCTATTAAATGAACCTTTTGGTGTTGTTACGAATTATTATCAATCTCTAATAAAGATAAAAAGGGCGGTACTAAGTCGTTGTATAGCTTTGGCTGTTCGTGTTTTTTTTGTTGTAATTGCTGTTCATACGGCAAATAACTATTATATATATATATCGCGAAGCGCAGAAACGTTGTCCCTGGCATTATTTTTGGGAGGGATTTTTTGGTTTTCTAAACTTAAAATATCGTTCAATCCAAAGATTTTGAAAATAGTATTTTTTAGGGGTATTAAACTATGGCTACCTCTCGTAACCATGATGATTTATCTTCGGGTTGACCGATTTTTTATCGAGCATTATTTATCGTATGATTATCTTGCAATTTATGGTGTATCTGTACAGTTTTTGGAGCAGGCCTTTTTACTTTTAAGTATTATTGTCCAGTCTGTAGCCCCGAGATATTTATTTGCAACAGTTGATCGTATAACATTAAAAATCAATGTTAAAAAGTGCATATGGGTTGTAGTTGCAGTTTCAGCTGCAATTCAACTTGGTTGCTTGTTAGTTTTGGATAAATTAATATTACTGATATTTGGTGTTAAATTTCAAATGTCAGCGCAAATGGCATTGATGTTGCTGCCAGCAATTACATGCTATGGCATAGACCTTGTTTTGATGCAAATTATGTATAGGCTAAGGGAGAATGGATTTATACTCTTCAAATGGACTTTTATGATGGTTTTGTCATGTACATCTTATTATATTTGGCTTGGTCTCATGGGGCAAAAAAGCATCTATGTTGTTTATAATTTGAACTATTTAATTATGGTGATTTTGACCTCTGTTTATTATACGATTCTAATGAGAAGAAAAAAATGCTAAAATCAAAGATGATTTTAAGGAACAATGGTCGATTACATGATTATTAATTCTATATTTATCATGGTTGCTTTCTTTTCTCTACTCGAACTATTCTGTAATAAAAAAAGTCTCACATTATTTCTAATTCCTTTAATCGCCATGGCCACATTGGTCAGTGTTAGAAGTATCGGTGGTACTGATTATGATGTATATAAATTATATTTTGAATCAATACCTGATGCCATTTATTCATATGGTATTGGTTATTATAGTTTAAACTATATTACAAAATATCTCTTTAATGATTTTAATATGCTAATCGCTATTTCTGGCATGAGTGCTGTTCTCATGCAGGGGTGGTATTTCTATAGAAATTCAGATAAACCAACTTTATGTTTGATGATGTTTTATGCAGTGGGTTTTATCTGGCTTGATATGGTTTTGATTAGACAGTCAATAGCTGCAGGTTTATTGTTGATTGCTGCAGACTGTTTCTTTAAAAGAAAAGTCATTTTGGCTATTATATCTATTATAGTTGCAACTATGTTCCATGAGGTTGCAATTATAATTGCGTTGGCAGGTGTTGTATTATATAAAATAGACTCAAAACATTATGTTAAGATTCTTCTTGTAAGTATTTTTTCATTATGGTGGCTGAAGATGGTTGTCGTCTATCTCAATCAGAGCATCCTTCATAATGGGAATATTGAGGCATACTTGAATGAACCATCTTTTATTAGTGGTTCTTTATTGATTGATTTTATTTTTACCTGTTTTATATATTTTCTATCAAGAAGTCAGAAAGGCCTTATACATGCCAAGGAATATAAAATATATCAGATTATAATTTTCCTTGGTATAGGTATATTAATTATTTCATATTTGTTACCTGTCATGGCTAGGTTAAGTGAATATATTAAATTTTTCTATATATTAATGACTGTGAGCTATATATCAAGGCAAGACAGGGCTGTAAATAAAATGCTTATATTTATAATTTTATTTATCTACTGTGTTGTTAGATTGAATCTTTTCTTAACACAGTTTGATGGCGGATTTATCTATAGATCTTATATTGCCTAGATAAATAATAATTTTGCGCTTTTAGAGGTGTCATTGATGATTACGGTATTAACACCAGCATATAATAGAGCCAGCACACTTGATAATTTGTATGAGTCACTACAACATCAAACCAGTAAAAATTTTGAGTGGGTTATTATTGATGATGGGAGTACTGACAATACTTTAGATAAAATTGAAAATTACAAGAAAAAAGCGGATTTTGAAATAATATCTGCTTCACAAGTTAATCAGGGAAAACCAAGTGCTATAAATCATGGGTGTAAACTTTCACGACGTGAGTTTATTTTCATTGTAGATAGTGATGATTGTTTAACTTATGATGCGATTGAATGGTTACTGAAAGGTATTTCTGAAGCTGAGATAAAAGGTATTGAATACTCAGGCGTTGGTTTCAGAAAAAGTGAATTTGATGGCACTCTATCGGGAATATCATTCGATGATAATCCACTTGATTATGCATTATATCTGAATGCGACTGATGCTTCTAATTTGCTTAAGGGGGAAATGGCATTTTGTTTCAAAAGGGATTTAATGCTGAAGATCCCATTTCCATTGCATGCCGGTGAAAAATTTGTACCTGAAGGTTTGATTTGGACACAGATTACGGATTTTGCCTGTGTACGATTCTATATCAATAAAGTTGTTTATCTTTATGACTATCTCGAAGATGGTCTTACTATGAATTTTAAAAAACAACTCAAAAATAATCATCAGGGGTTTTCCGATTATTACAAGAATCAATTTTTCCGTGAAAGGGAGTTTATTAAGAGAGTGAAGATGCTAATCAGATTTATTCAATGTAAGTATTATGGAATCTTAAAATGAAAATCATTCAGATGATCACTGGCCTGGGAATCGGTGGAGCCGAAAAAATAGTCAGTGATCTTTCAGATAAATTAGCAAAAAATAAGCATGAAGTTATAATTATTTCCTTGACTGGAGAGACATTAATGAAAATGCCCTCGGGAGTTAAGGTTATAGAAATGAACATGTCTAAGAACATACTTTCAATAATCAAAACATATTGGAGTGTTCGTCAAATTATAAAAAGGTTTAGCCCCGATGTTGTGCATAGTCATATGTTTCATGCTAATATCTTTGCACGCTTAATTCGTCTTACTTTACCTTTTAAAAGATTAATATCTACAGCGCATAGTAATAATGAAGGCGGCGCTTTGAGGATGTTTGCATACCGAATTACTGATTCGCTGGCTGAGTTATCTACTAATGTAAGTCAAAAAGCAGTTACCGAATTTCTGGCTAAAAAAGCATCGAAGCCTGGACGAATGATATCTATTTATAATGGTGTTGATATTCAAAAATTTTCATATTGTAATGAAAATCGCAATGTGAAAAGGAAATCTCTAAATATAGCTGATGATGCACGCTTAATCATGACTGTTGGAAGACTTACTCAGGCAAAAGACTATCCTAATCTACTTACTGCCTTTGCTGCGCTTGAGTGCAAACATTCTACTTATCTTGCAATAATAGGTGATGGTGAGCTTAATGCTAGTTTGAAGGAATTGGCTGTATCACTAAAAATTGATAAAAATATTATTTGGTTAGGTAAACAGAATAACATTGAGGAGTGGTTATCAGCATGTGATTTGTTTGTTTTGAGTTCTGTTTGGGAAGGTTTTGGCATTGTCCTTGCTGAAGCTATGGCGTGCTCCAGGGTTGTTATTGCTACAAATGTTGGTGGGGTTGAAGAGGTAATTGGTAATATAAATTATTTAGTTCCTCCATCAAGACCGGATTTGCTAATGCATAAAATATCAACAGTGTTGAGTTTAGACACTGAAGATCGTGTGCAAATTGGTATGATGAACAGAGAAAGAATTGAGCGAGAGTTTTCAATTGATAATATAGTGATGCTGTGGGAGTCTATCTACTTTGAAACAAGCGTGATTAACTAGAACTCTCTTAAACTATATTCACGTCACTAGCCTAAACGCCAATTTAGTAATGCTATTATTTATGATTCATAAATCTTGATTTTTTTTGGGGGGGATATGATAACTTCTTTGGATAAAGTTGATTTAAAATTAATCTCTGAACTTAAAATTTTTTACAAATGTTATTATTCTGAAGATAACAAACTTTTTAATGAGATGTATTTGCCATGGCTCTTGCATAAAAACCCGCATGGCGATGGTATTAGTGTTAACATCAGAATTGAAAATGAACTTGTAGCAAATATGTTCCTGGTGCCTATTAAGTTAATTAAAAATGGTAGAGAAAAATACGCCTACTATGCAACTGATGTTTTAACTCATCCAAATCACCGTGATAAAAATCTTTTTGTAAAACTAATTCGTTGTAGTATAGATTTTTTGAAAGAACAAAACTCTTGTCTTATCGGACATCCAAACAGCAATGCTTTACCTGGATGGAAAAGAACAAAGATGAATTTCCAACCGATTATAAAGTCTTTCCTATCTAAACCATCATTATGCAATAAACGAAAGATTGTCACAGATATATCACAAGTATCTGCATCAGATAGAAAAGATATAAACGATATTCTTTCTTGCAGTAGTAATCTGATTGTTGATAGTAACATGGATTTTTTAACTTGGCGTTATATCAATCATCCTGTAAGGAAGTATAACGTTGAATTTATTTATGATAAGCATACACTAGTTGGTGTAATCGTTTCTGTGAAGTTTAAAGGCATTATAGATAGAGTTATTCATTACATTGCAGCTTCTGGGGCTGAGGGTAAGGTTTTTAACTCTAAACCTGTTCCAAGAATATTCTCTTTCAGTGGTATTAAGGATGATGATATTTATAAGAAATATTTCTATGGCAGGCGGATAGGCTCTGAAATAAATTACTTTATGACCGATTATAGTTCAGATTCATCTTGTGCCGATGGCCGTTATATTTCATTTGCTGCTTGTGATAACTGATTATGCGCTTTTTTAAAAAAATTATTTATAAATTATTTGGACAAGATATCTGGCGGATTGGCATCATATCGGGCGACTTTACTCTCGTTTTGAATGGGCAATTGCCAAATCAGAAGATAAGATGGTTTGATATCAATAGTAAAAGTGACTATGAGGCCGATCCATTTATATTTAAACTTTGCAATACATATTATATTGCGTATGAAGAATTTAACTATTTATCAGGTAATGCGAAACTAAAATGTATAGATCTAAATGGAAGTGAGTTTCCTTTTTTTGATGAAATAAATAACAATATCGGGCATAAATCATTTCCATATGTGTTTGAAGTCGAGGGGGCATTATATTGTCTTCCTGAAGAAGGCGATCGCAATGGTATCTATTTGTACAAGCTTAACAATGCGTTAAATCGCTTTGAGTACGTTAGAGATATCTTACGTGATGATATGTATGTTGACTCTTTTATTCATTATGTAGATGGTGTTTATTATTTATTTACCTCAACTATAAATGACCCTTTTAAGCAGCGGCTATTCTTCTCTGATTCTCTTCATGGTGACTTTATCGAACATCGAATGTCGCCTGTCGCAAAAAACAGCAGAGTTGGACGAAATGGTGGAGGTATGATTTGCTTTGATGGGAAGTTGTACAGAATATCCCAAAACTGTACCGATACTTATGGAGGGAGTCTGGTGGTAAGTGCTGTATCGCAACTCAGCCCAAACGAATATAAAGAAAATGAGTATATGGAAATCCTTCCGCTATCTCCTTATATTAATGGAATTCATACGTTATCGGTAAAAGATAAACATATTGTTTTTGATGGAAAAAAAGTTAAATATAAAGTTAGTAACATATTTAGAAAATTAGCGTACAAGCTCAAAACTAGATTACCATGTAGAAATTAAATCTCAGTGATAAGGGCTGTATAATAATCAACCATCCTAACGATGGTACGTTACGTTAAATAGAACCTTAAGTGAACCTATCTCTATTCAGAGACATTAACCTGAGTTAACATCTACCCCACATTCAAGCCGCGCATACCTTGCGCGGTGACCACACCTGACAGGAGTATGTAATGTCTAAGCAACAGATCGGCGTTGTCGGTATGGCAGTGATGGGGCGCAACCTGGCGCTCAACATCGAAAGCCGCGGTTATACCGTCTCCATCTTCAACCGCTCCCGCGAAAAAACTGAAGAAGTTGTTGCCGAGAACCCGGGTAAGAAACTGGTTCCTTATTACACGGTGAAAGAGTTCGTCGAGTCTCTTGAAACCCCACGTCGTATCCTGTTAATGGTGAAAGCGGGCGCAGGCACAGATGCTGCCATCGACTCCCTGAAGCCGTATCTGGATAAAGGCGACATCATCATTGATGGTGGTAACACCTTCTTCCAGGACACTATTCGTCGTAACCGTGAACTGTCCGCAGAAGGCTTTAACTTCATCGGTACCGGCGTATCCGGCGGTGAAGAGGGCGCACTGAAAGGCCCGTCCATCATGCCTGGTGGACAGAAAGAAGCCTACGAACTGGTTGCGCCGATCCTGACCAAAATTGCTGCTGTGGCGGAAGATGGTGAGCCGTGCGTGACCTACATCGGCGCTGACGGCGCGGGTCATTACGTGAAGATGGTTCACAACGGTATCGAATACGGCGACATGCAGCTGATTGCTGAAGCCTATTCTCTGCTGAAAGGTGGCCTGAACCTGTCTAATGAAGAACTGGCAACCACCTTCACCGAGTGGAATGAAGGTGAGCTGAGCAGCTACCTGATCGACATTACCAAAGACATCTTCACCAAAAAAGATGAAGAGGGTAAATACCTGGTTGACGTGATCCTGGACGAAGCAGCGAACAAAGGCACCGGTAAATGGACCAGCCAGAGCTCTCTGGATCTGGGCGAACCCCTGTCGCTGATCACCGAGTCCGTATTCGCGCGTTACATCTCTTCTCTGAAAGATCAGCGCGTGGCGGCATCTAAGGTGCTGTCCGGCCCGCAGGCTAAACTGGCTGGCGATAAAGCCGAGTTCGTTGAGAAAGTGCGTCGCGCGCTGTATCTGGGCAAAATCGTCTCCTACGCGCAGGGCTTCTCTCAGTTGCGTGCTGCGTCTGACGAGTACAACTGGGATCTGAACTACGGCGAGATCGCGAAGATTTTCCGCGCGGGCTGCATTATTCGTGCGCAGTTCCTGCAGAAAATCACGGACGCGTATGCTGAAAACAAAGGCATCGCCAACCTGCTGCTGGCACCGTATTTCAAAAATATTGCCGACGAATACCAGCAGGCGCTGCGTGACGTCGTGGCCTACGCTGTGCAGAACGGTATTCCGGTACCGACTTTCTCCGCTGCTGTAGCCTACTACGACAGCTACCGTTCTGCGGTACTGCCGGCAAACCTGATCCAGGCCCAGCGTGATTACTTCGGTGCGCACACTTATAAACGCATCGATAAAGAAGGCGTGTTCCACACCGAATGGCTGGATTAATCTGAAATAGCCAACTGCTAAAGCCAGGCCCGGAGCGCTCCTCCGGGCTTTTTTATTGTCAAAAAATGGGATTCGGTCAGGTCTGATAGGCGGTGCTATAGCAAATAACGATATACTCATTCAATGCTGAGCCGATCCGCCACAATGCTGGTGGTGTGCTCAACCTCAATGTTTAACTGGAAGAAGTTACAGAGCGAATGAAGATAACTATCTCAGGAACAGGTTATGTCGGCTTATCCAACGGTATTCTGATCGCCCAGCACCATGAAGTGGTTGCTCTGGATATCGTCCCGGCGAAGGTCGAGATGCTGAATCAGAAAAAATCGCCGATTGTTGACAAAGAGATCGAAGAGTACCTGGCGACAAAGCAGCTGAATTTTCGTGCAACGACTGATAAGTATGATGCCTATCGTGATGCGGATTACGTGATCATCGCGACACCGACTGATTACGATCCGAAGACCAACTACTTCAACACCTCCAGCGTCGAGTCCGTTATCCGCGATGTGGTTGCAATTAACCCAAATGCGGTGATGGTCATCAAATCCACCATTCCGGTTGGTTTTACCAATTCAATTAAAGAACAGTTTGGCATTGATAATATTTTCTTCTCGCCTGAGTTCCTGCGTGAAGGTCGTGCGCTATACGACAATTTGCATCCGTCGCGTATCGTTATAGGTGAACGCTCCGAACGTGCAGAACGGTTTGCCGCGCTGTTGCAGGAAGGTGCGGTGAAGAAAGATATTCCGACGCTGTTTACTGATTCTACTGAAGCCGAAGCCATCAAGCTGTTCGCTAATACCTATCTGGCGTTACGCGTGGCCTATTTTAACGAGCTTGATAGCTATGCCGAAAGCCTTGGTCTGAACACCCGGCAAATTATTGAAGGCGTATGTCTGGATCCGCGTATTGGTAATCATTACAACAATCCGTCCTTTGGCTACGGTGGCTACTGCTTACCGAAAGACACTAAGCAACTGTTGGCGAACTACGCATCTGTGCCGAATAACATTATCGGCGCGATCGTCGATGCTAACCGTACGCGCAAAGACTTTATTGCAGATTCCATTCTGGCGCGTAAGCCTAAAGTGGTTGGCGTGTACAGATTAATCATGAAAAGTGGTTCTGATAACTTCCGTGCATCTTCTATTCAGGGGATCATGAAGCGTATTAAAGCCAAGGGCATACCCGTTATTATTTATGAACCGGTCATGGAAGAGGATGAATTTTTCCACTCTCGGGTAGTTCGCGATCTAAACGCGTTTAAAAATGAAGCGGATGTTATTATTTCTAATCGAATGACGTCTGAATTGGCAGATGTTGCAGAAAAAGTATATACCCGCGATTTGTTCGGTAGTGATTAATCATCATCTCGACAAAAAAGGCCTTATTAAAGGCCTTTTTATTTTAAGCAGATTACTCATTAAACTTTGTAGAAATCACGGTACCAGTCAACAAAGTTCTTAACCCCATCTTTAACCGTTGTTGTAGGTTTATAACCAATAACGTCATACAGTGCTTTGGTGTCCGCGCTGGTTTCCAGCACATCACCGGGTTGTAGCGGGAGCATATTTTTTGTCGCGTCGATGCCAAGAGCTTCTTCCAGAGCCTTGATATAATCCATCAGTTCAACCGGTGAACTATTGCCGATATTGTAGATGCAATACGGCGCGGAGCTGGTTGCCGGAGAACCGCTTTCAACAGTCCACTCCCCGTTGGGCGCAGGAATGACATCCTGCAAGCGAATAATTGCTTCTGCGATATCACCAATATAGGTAAAGTCACGCTTCATTTTGCCGTAGTTATAGACGTCAATACTTTTCCCTTCCAGCATCGCTTTGGTGAATTTGAACAGCGCCATATCCGGGCGACCCCACGGACCGTATACGGTAAAGAAACGCAGGCCGGTTGTGGGCAATCCGTACAGATGAGAATACGTATGGGCCATCAGTTCGTTGGCTTTTTTGGTTGCAGCATACAGGGATACGGGGTGATCGACGGAATCATCCGTTGAGAAAGGCATTTTGCGATTCATGCCGTATACCGAGCTGGAAGAGGCATAAAGTAAATGCTGAATTTTATTATGCCGACAACCTTCCAGTATGTTCAGAAAACCTGTGAGATTGGAGTCTGCGTAAGCATGAGGATTTTCGAGTGAATAGCGTACGCCAGCCTGTGCAGCGAGATGGATCACACGATCAAAATGCCCGGATGCGAAGAGTGCTGACATGCTTTCCCGGTCGGCTAAATCACTCTTATGAAACTGGAAGCCGGGGTGTACCAGCAGATCCAGACGGGCCTGCTTAAGACTCACGTCGTAGTAATCGTTCAGATTATCGATACCGACAACTTGATGGCCAGCCTCAAGGAGGCGTTTGCTAACATGGAAGCCGATGAAACCAGCAGCCCCCGTAACCAGGTATTTCATGTTCGTTCCTCTTTTCGGCTAAAAATCAGCCAGGCACTATCTGGTGCGACGAAAAGTGAAATAATACCGTCAGATGGCAAAAAAGCTAATGGTTATCCTTTTTACGCATGCCATTTTTAGTGGTAAGTTAATAAATATTCATGCTGTGAATTTAATTAACAAGAGTGTTGGGCATTTACGCTTGATGACATTTAACCCGCTGTTTGACGCTTTTCCTGCAAAGAGTGGCCTTTCAGTATTGACACTTTTTTTAATTCCTTCCTTTTTTCTCAAGAGACTAAAATACCAATCAAAATCTCTCAATCAATTTGATTTTTTATCATTAATCCTATGGAATTGCTTCAATTTTTAGCTAAACTAATTCAAGTTTAAGTCCTTCCTTCCTTAATTAGGGTATCTATGTCTGTAAGTGATAACAACATGTCCGGGCGCGGTAACGATCCGGAACAGATTGATCTGATTGATTTGCTGATGCAATTATGGCGTGGGAAAGTCACTATCATTGTCGCGATTGTCGTTGCCATTGTTCTGGCGGTGGGCTATCTGGCGGTTGCTAAAGAGAAATGGACCTCTACCGCAATTATTACTCAGCCGGATGTTGGACAAATTGCTACCTATAACAATGCCCTCAACGTGTTGTATGGCACCAACGCACCTAAGGCGACTGAACTTCAGACAAATGTGGTTGGTCGTTTCAGTACCTCTTTTTCTGCCCTGGCAGAAACGCTTGCTAATCAGGAAAAACCACAGAAACTGTCGATTGAGCAGTCTGTTAAAGGCCAACAGCTGCCGTTAGAGCTCTCCTATGTGGCGAGTTCTCCAGAAGATGCTCAGCGTCAGCTGGCTGAATACATTCAACAAACAGATGAAAATGTTGCTAAAGAGCTGGCGCTTGACCTGGCTGATAACATCAAGCTGCAAACCAGTACTCTTGAAGATTCTCTGAAGACTCAGGAAGTGGTCGCTCAGGAACAAAAAGATCTGCGAATTAAGCAAATCCAGGAAGCGCTGCGTTATGCTGAACAGGCTGGTGTGATTAAGCCGCAAATTCAACAAACCCAGGATGTTACGCAGGACAGCATGCTGTTGCTGGGTAGCGATGCTCTGAAATCTATGGTTGAGCACGAGGCTACGCGTCCTTTGATATTGTCTGATAACTACTTCCAGACAAAACAAAAACTGCTTGATATCAGAAATCTTAAGCTTGAAGGGGCAGAGTTGCACTCCTATCGCTACGTGATGAAACCAACGTTACCGATTCGTCGTGACAGTCCGAAAAAAGCCATTACCCTGGTACTAGCCGTTCTGCTGGGGGGAATGATTGGTGCCGGTATCGTGCTGGGGCGAAATGCGCTGCGTGGTTACAAAGCCAGAGCGTAGCAGGTCGAAGGCAGTTTTATTCTGAGCACAAAAAAACCGGGCAGTTCACAGCGCCCGGTTTTTTTTACGTCTGCCGATTACTGATGACGCTTACGTAAGTTCTCAATCACGGTGGTCAGATCAAGCTCCTGATCTTGTAGCAGAACCAGCAGGTGGTACATCAGGTCAGAGGCTTCATTCGTCAGTTCAAAACGATCGTGCACGGTGGCGGCCAGTGCGGTTTCCACGCCTTCTTCCCCCACTTTCTGTGCAATGCGTTTGGTGCCACTGGCATACAGCTTGGCCGTGTAAGAGCTTGCCGGATCGGCGGTTTTACGCTCAGCCAGAAGTTGTTCTAGTTGATACAGGAACAGCCACTGATGACTGGTGTCAGCAAAGCAGCTTGAGGTGCCTTTGTGGCAAGTTGGCCCAATCGGGTTAACCAGCACCAGCAGGGTGTCGTTGTCGCAGTCAGGCGCGATGTTAACCACATTAAGAAAGTTGCCAGAGGTTTCACCTTTGGTCCACAGGCGTTGTTTGGTCCGCGAGAAAAAGGTTACCTTACCGCTTTCAAGCGTTTTATCCAGCGCCTCAGGGTTCATATAACCCAGCATCAATACTTCGCCGGATACCGCATGCTGCACCACGACCGGCATCAATCCGTCGGTTTTTTCCCAGTCCAGCTCGCGACATTGTTGCTTCGTTAACATATCCTGATCTCCACGCCCTGTGTTGCCAGGTACGTTTTTAACTCGCCAATATTGATAATTTGTTTGTGGAAAACGGAAGCGGCAAGCGCGCCGTCAACGTCAGCATCACGGAAGGCTTCGAGGAAGTGTTCCATGGTGCCTGCGCCACCGGAGGCAATCAGCGGTACGTGGCAAACGTCGCGCACTTTTCTCAGCTGCTCCAGGTCATAGCCGTTACGCACACCGTCCTGATTCATCATGTTCAGCACGATTTCGCCTGCGCCACGTTTCTGCACTTCCTGCACCCAATCCAGCGTTTCCCACTGCGTGATGCGGGTACGACTCTCATCACCGGTATACTGGTTAACGTGATATTTACCGGTTGCGGCGTCATACCAGGTATCGATACCCACTACGATGCACTGTACGCCAAAGCGGTCCGCCAGACGCGTGATAAGCTCCGGGTCAGCCAGCGCCGGGGAGTTGATGGAGATTTTATCTGCCCCGAAGGAGAGAATACGCGCCGCATCATCGATGGACTTAATCCCACCGGCAACGCAGAACGGAATGTCGATCACTTCCGCCACGCGCGATACCCAGCTTTTATCGACTACACGGCCATCGCTGGAGGCGGTGATATCGTAGAAGACCAGTTCATCTGCGCCTTCATCGGCATAGCGTTTTGCCAGCGGAACGATGTCGCCAATAATCTCGTGATTGCGAAACTGGACGCCTTTTACCACCTGTCCATCGCGAACGTCCAGACAAGGAATTATGCGTTTTGCCAGCATTGGATGGCCTCCTCAACGGTGAACTTACCTTCCAGCAGGGCTCGTCCGACGATCACGCCGCCAACCCCAGTCCCGCGCAGGGCGGCTACGTCCTCAATTCCACCTATACCGCCAGATGACTGAAACGCCACCTGCGGATATTTAGCGCACACTTCTTCATAAAGCGCGACGTTTGAACCCGCCAGCGTACCGTCGCGGGAGATATCAGTGCACAGCACATGCTTCAGACCAACGGGTAAATAGGTTTCCACCAGCTCTTCCAGCGAAACCCCGGAATCTTCCTGCCAGCCGCTGACCGCAACCTGTTTATTACCGTGTTCGTCAATGCGTACGTCCAGCGCCAGCACCAGCGCGTCGGCGCCAAAACGGGTAAACCAGCTCTTCACTTCCTCAGGGGATTTTACCGCCGTCGAACCGACCACTACGCGCGCCACGCCGGCGTCAAGCAGTGCCGCAACGTCCGCTTCAGTACGCACACCGCCGCCAACCTGCACCGGAACATTGACGCCCGCGACCAGCATTTTAATCAGCGGTATTTGTCGTTTCTGCGGATCTTTTGCCCCGGTCAGATCGACCAGGTGCAGTACCTGTGCGCCTTGTGCCGCGTAATCCTGCAGGCGGGGCAGTGGATCGTTGCCGTAATCACGTTGCTGTGCGTAATCACCCTGATGAAGACGCACCACCGTGCCGTCGATTAAATCTAATGCCGGAATAATCATTACATCTCCAGAAAGTTTTTCAGCAACTGCGCCCCAGCCGCACCCGAACGTTCCGGGTGGAACTGCACGCCAAAGAAATTGTCCTTTTGGACTGCCGCGGTAAACGGTTCACCGTAATGACACTGGGCGATGGTCCATGGGTTCACTGGCATCGCGTAGCTGTGGACAAAGTAGAAATACGCCCCATCGTCAATACCCTGGAACAGACGATTGCCTGCTTGTGGATACACACGGTTCCAGCCCATATGCGGCAGCGGCAGGCCAAAATCGGTCATTTTGGGGACGTCCTGTTCAATAATGCCCAGCAGGGAGACACCATTACTCTCTTCGCTGCGGCGACCAAGCAGTTGCATACCTAAGCAGATCCCCAGCACCGGTTGTGTACAGGCCTTAATCAGCTCAATAAGTTCACGCTCGTGCAACTGGTCCATAGCCGCCTGCGCAGTGCCAACGCCGGGTAGAAATAGCTTATCGGCCCGGAGCACCACATCCGCATCGCGGCTGACAACCGGGTCGTATCCATGGCGCGCAACGGCGGATTTCACCGAATTCAGGTTGGCGCAGCCGGTATCCAGGATCACCACGTTCATTACAGCACTCCTTTTGAGGAGGGTAGCGTATCGCCTTCTACGCGAATCGCCTGACGCAGCGTGCGGCCAAAGGCTTTAAACAGGCTTTCCACACGGTGGTGGTCATTTTTTCCTTTGGTTTTCAGGTGCAGGGTAACGCCCATGGTGTAGGAGAGTGAGCGGAAGAAGTGTTCAATCATCTCCGTGCTCAGATCGCCAACGCGCTGGTAGGTAAACTCAGCGCGGTATTCCAGGTGAGGACGTCCGGAGATATCCAGCGCGCAACGTGCCAGACATTCGTCCATCGGCAGGACAAAACCAAAACGGTTGATACCACGTTTATCACCTAATGCCAGCTTTAAGGCCTCACCCAGCGCCAGACCGGTATCTTCTACGGTGTGGTGATCGTCAATATACAGATCGCCTTTTACGGCTATCTCCATACGGAAACCGCCGTGGGTGGCGATTTGATCCAACATGTGGTCAAAGAAGCCAACGCCAGTATTGATTTTGCTTTGGCCTTCGCGGTCCAGCCAGATTTTGACGTCAATCTGCGTTTCTTTGGTATTGCGCTCAACGTGCGCGTAGCGGTCACGTTTGGTCAACTGCTCGCCGATCATCGCCCAGTTCAGGGTGTCCCGGTGATAGCGTAATCCGCTAATCCCCATGTTTTCAGCCAGTTGAATATCTGTGGCACGATCGCCAATGACGTAGCTGTTCTCGGTGTCCATAGCCTGTTCAACCAGATATTGCTCAACCAGCTTCACTTTTGGCTTACGGCAAGCACACTCATCGGCTGGCAAGTGCGGGCAAATCAGCACGTCATCAAACCTCACACCCTGAGAGGTGAATATTTGCATCATCAGATTATGCGGGCCGTCAAAATCAGCCTGTGGAAAGCTCTGGGTTCCCAGTCCATCCTGGTTGGTGATCATCACCAGCTTAAAACCCGCTTTTTGCAGCTTCAGTAAAACGGGAACGACTTCCGGCTCAAAAGCCAGTTTGTCAAAGCGATCGACCTGAAAGTCACTTGGCGGTTCGGAAATCAGGGTTCCATCACGGTCAATAAAAAGATACTTCTGGCTCATACTTGCTCCGCACGTAAGGCGTCAATGACGCGCTGGCTCTCTTCACGGGTTCCGACAGTAATACGCAGGCAGCCGCTTAACGAAGGTTGTTTGTTCTGGTCTCGTAAGATAATGCCCTGATCCCACAAAGATTTAAATACGCTGCTGGAGGCGGTGAAGCGCGCCAGAACATAGTTGGTTTCAGAAGCGAAGACCTGTTCTACACAGCGAATTGTTTTCAGGTTCTCCACCAGGAACTGACGCTCTTGCAGGATCTGCTGGACGCGTTGGCGCATGGCGGCAACCCCTTGCGGCGTCAGCGCCTGGGCGGCGATATCCGCCACCGGTGTAGAGAGCGGGTAAGGGGCGATCACCTTTAACAGCAGATTGATAATTTCTTCATTTGCCAGCGTAAACCCGCAGCGTAAACCGGCGAGAGCAAACGCTTTGGATAGTGTGCGTAAAATTACCAGGTGCGGATATTCAGACAGCCAGCCCGCCAGCGTGGCCTGCGGGCAAAACTCGATATACGCTTCATCGGCAACCACGATAGCTTTACCCTGCGTCATATCGAGCAGCGAACGCAGATCCTGTGGCTTAATCAACTGGCCCGTTGGGTTATTAGGGCTGCATACGTAGACCACCTTCACACCATCAAGCTTGTCCGCGATACCTTGTAAATCCAGTTGCCAGTCGTCAAGTGTCGGGACGGTACGGCATTCAACGCCAATCGTTTCAGCGCTGACGCTGTACATGCCGTAAGTCGGCGGACAGTACAGAATCGCATCTTTACCCGGCTCGCAAAAAGCGCGCACCAGCAGCTCGATCCCTTCATCTGCGCCGCGACTGACCAGCACCTGCTCCGGCTTGACGCCTGTATACTGCGCGTAATTCTCAATCACGGCTTTCGGCTGGCACTCCGGATAGCGGTTCAGCGTTTGCTGACTTAGCTGAAACTCAACGGCGGTGGGATATTCATTCGCATTGAGCCAGACGTCGCCGTTACCGCCAAGACGGCGGGCAGACTGATAAGGCGTTAACTCGCGGACATTCTTACGGGCTAAATCAGTGACGCTGAGAAAGTTGTCAGTGCTCATGCTTGCTCCTTCAGGGCGTTAACGCGCAGGGTGACGGCATTTTTGTGGGCGGTCAGCAGCTCAGCCGCGGCCAGGGTTTCAATGGTGGCGGCCAGCGCAGAGAAACCTTGTGGTGTTAATTCCTGTACGGTCATCCGTTTCTGGAAATCAGCCAGCCCCAGACTGGAACAGGTTGTGGTATAGCCGTAAGTTGGCAGCACGTGGTTAGTGCCGGAAGCATAGTCGCCTGCGGATTCCGGCGACCAGTCGCCAAGGAACACCGAACCGGCGCTGATAATGTCGTCCACCAGCTCACGTGCATTGCGGGTCTGAATGATCAGGTGCTCCGGGCCGTAGGCGTTGGAGATTTCAACGCACTGTGCCAGATCTTTCGCCACGATTAAACGGCTGGCGGAGAGCGCCTGACGCGCGGTGTCGGCGCGGGACAGCTCGGCGAGCTGGCGTTCAACGGCTTCGGCCACGCCTTCGGCAAGCTTAGCGTCCGGCGTCAGCAGGATCACCTGCGAGTCCGGACCGTGCTCGGCCTGAGAGAGCAGGTCGGAGGCGACGAAATCCGGCGTTGCGCCGCTGTCGGCGATAACCAATACTTCGGACGGTCCGGCAGGCATATCGATTGCCGCGCCGTCAAGACGCTGGCTGACCTGACGCTTGGCTTCGGTCACATAGGCGTTGCCCGGCCCAAAGATTTTATCGACTTTTGGAATAGACTCCGTGCCCAGTGCCAGCGCGGCAATGGCCTGTGCGCCGCCCACGTTAAACACTTCTTTCACGCCACAGAGTTGCGCGGCGTAGAGGATTTCATCGGCAATCGGCGGCGGCGAGCACAGCACCACTTTTTTACAGCCCGCGATACGCGCCGGGGTCGCCAGCATTAATACAGTAGAGAACAGCGGTGCCGATCCCCCTGGGATATACAGGCCCACGGAAGCGATGGGGCGGATAACCTGCTGGCAGCGCACGCCCGGCTGGGTTTCGATATCCACCGGCGGCAGGATCTGCGCGCTGTGGAAAGTATCAATATTACGTACTGCCGCCTGCATGGCTTGTTTCAGCTCGTCGCTCAGACGATTCCCGGCCTGCTGAATTTCTTCCTCAGTGACGCGCAGCGCGCCGACCTCGGTTTTATCAAACTTCGCGCTGTATTCGCGCAATGCCTGGTCGCCGTTGTTTTTGACATTTTCAAGGATCTCGGCCACCGTGCGGCTAATGCTTTCAGAGGCGGAAATCGCCGGGCGCATCAGTAATTCGCGCTGCTGCTCAGGGCTACAGCTATTCCAGTCAATCAGGGTATTGAAGCTCATGGTCGTTACTCCATCATCTTCTCAATCGGCAGCACCAGAATAGAGCTGGCGCCGAGCGCTTTCAGTTTTTCCATTGTTTCCCAGAACAGGGTTTCGCTGCTGACCATGTGCATGGCCACGCGCTGCTGATCGCCCGCCAGTGGCAGAATGGTTGGGCGCTCAGCGCCAGGCAGCAGGGCGATAACTTCGTCCAGACGCTCGCTCGGTGCGTGCATCATGATGTATTTGGATTCACGAGCCTGGATAACCCCCTGGATGCGGGTCAGTAGTTTGTCGATCAGTTGCTGTTTGGCTGCGGCCATTTCGCCATCGCGCTGAATCAGACACGCTTTAGAGCGGTAAATCACTTCCACTTCACGCAGACCATTAGCTTCAAGCGTCGCGCCGGTTGACACCAGATCGCAGATTGCATCGGCCAGGCCCGCGCGGGGCGCGACTTCGACAGAACCGTTTAACAGACAGGATTTAAATGACACCCCTTTTTGATCGAGGTAACGCTTGAGCAGGTGCGGGTAAGAGGTGGCGATACGCTTCCCGTTCAGTTCTGCCGGGCCATCCCAGGCTTCATCAACCGGCGTCGCCAGCGAAAGACGGCAGCCGCCGAAGTCCAGACGACGCAGGGTAAAATAGCGAGGATCTTCACCCTGTGCCCGACGGTTGAGCAGCTCTTCTTCCAGAACGTTTTCCCCAATAATGCCCAGATCAACGACGCCGTCCATCACCAGACCCGGGATATCGTCATCACGTACGCGCAGGATATCAATCGGCATATTTTCTGCCATCGCAATTAAGCGCTGGGTGTGAAGATTAATTTTAATGCCGCAACGGGCCAGTAATTCGCGTGAATCGTCGCTTAAACGGCCTGATTTCTGCATAGCTATGCGTAAACGGGTGTTGTCTAACATTGTTTGTTCCTCGTTATCCTGTCTGAATCAGTTTGGGTCACGCACAAAAAAAGCCCCCGGAAGAAATCTTCCGGGGGCTTTCTCATACGCTCATGCACCGCTGGAAGATTTAAATGTCTCCCAGCACACATCGCCTGAAAGACTAGTCAGGATGATGGTGATGATGGTGTTTAAATTGAGCGCGTGTCATAAATTTTCTCGATGAATGTTTATTCATTTGATGTCTTTTAACCTAAACCACTTTAGCTACGGAAAGCAAGGGCTTTTTTTGATCATTAATTCATTTCATATTGATACTATGAATTGTCAGCCACCGTGGGCTGGCGTAGCCTTGCGTTATAGGCCAAAAGTCAGGAGAGAAGGCATGAAAAAGGTCGCAATTGTCGGGTTAGGTTGGTTAGGCATGCCGTTAGCCATGTCGCTGGCGGCGAGAGGCTGGCAGGTTACCGGCAGCAAAACCACACTGGATGGGGTAGAAGCGGCCCGTATGAGCGGTATCGAGAGTTACTCGCTGCGCCTGGAGCCTGAACTGGTCTGTGAGGCTGACGATCTCGACGCGCTCATGGACGCTGATGCACTGGTTATAACGCTACCTGCGCGCCGTAGCGGGCCAGGGGAGACATTTTACCTGCAGGCCATGCAGGAACTGGTTGACAGTGCGCTGGCGTACCGGATCCCGCGGATTATTTTTACCAGCTCGACGTCGGTCTATGGCGATGTCCAGGGCATCGTGAAAGAGGGGACGCCGCGTAACCCGGTCACCGCCAGCGGGCGTGTTCTGAAAGATCTTGAAGACTGGTTGCATAACCTGCCTGGCACCTCGGTAGATATTCTGCGTCTGGCCGGACTGGTTGGCCCGGGAAGACATCCCGGCCGCTTTTTCGCTGGCAAGACGGCGCCAGATGGAAACCATGGCGTCAATCTGGTGCACCTGGATGATGTCGTTTCTGCCATCACGTTGCTGCTGCAAGCGCCCAAAGGGGGACACATCTATAATATATGTGCGCCTATGCATCCGGCGCGTAACGTGTTCTATCCGCAGATGGCCCGCCAGTTGGGGATGGAACCGCCGGAATTTCGCGGCGGTGCGGATAACGGTAAAGGTAAAGTCATTGATGGCAGCCGTATTTGTAATGAGCTTGGATTTGAGTACCAGTATCCCGATCCGCTGGTGATGCCGATGGAGTGACAGGCCAGCAGAGTGTCGCTGTATACCGCCAGGGGGCGAGTATGAAACCACTGCTGGACGTTCTTATCATCCTCGATGCGTTAGAAAAAGAGGGCAGTTTCGCGGCGGCGTCGGCAAAATTGTATAAGACGCCGTCTGCGCTTAGCTACACCGTCCATAAACTGGAAAGCGATCTTAATATTCAGTTATTAGATCGCAGTGGGCACCGGGCTAAGTTTACCCGCACCGGTCAAATGCTACTGGAAAAGGGGCGAGAGGTATTGCACTCCGTCCGCGAACTCGAAAAGCAAGCTATTAAACTTCATGAAGGCTGGGAGAATGAACTGGTCATCGGCGTCGATGATACGTTTCCCTTTTCACTGCTGGCCCCCCTTATCGAATCCTTCTATCAACATCACAGTGTGACGCGCCTGAAGTTTATTAACGGCGTGCTGGGTGGTTCCTGGGATGCACTTACTCAGGGGCGGGCGGATATTATTGTCGGCGCTATGCACGAACCGCCGGCGGGGAGCGAATTTGGTTTTGCGCGGCTTGGCGCGCTGGAACAGGTGTTTGTGGTTGCGCCGCATCATCCGCTGGCGCAGGAACAGGAACCGTTACATCGGCGTACTATTCGACGATTTCGCGCCATCGCGGTGGGAGAGAATGCGCATCAAGCGAACATCTCCGGCGTTCAGGTGTTGGACGATCAGGAAGCGATTACCGTTTTTGACTTCAAAACCAAGCTGGAGCTGCAAATCAGTGGTCTGGGATGCGGATATATTCCCCGTTATCTGGCGCAGCGATTTTTGGACAGCGGCGCGCTGATTGAGAAGAAAGTGGTCGGACAAATTCTGTTTGAACCCGTGTGGATAGGGTGGAATGAACAGACCGCCGGGCTTGCCAGCGCCTGGTGGCGGGACGAGATTTTAGCAAATAGTGCTATTGCCGGGGTGTACGTTAAAACGGATGCTGATAAATCAATCAGTTGAGAAAAAATATTTTTTTACAGTTGCTTCAATCTCTTGTTATTTCTCCCCAAATTAGTGCAAAATACGCCGCTTGCAAAAAATGACATTAACCGACGTTTTAATACGCGTCGGTTATTTTTTTGCATCAAACCAATCATTCATAAAAGAGGCCGGGCTTCGTACCGGATAGATACTTACTTAAAAATCGACAGTTGTTGTCGCTGAGGATTAACAAAAAATGGGGCAATTTTTTGCTTACGCGACGGTTTTCGCCGTAATGGAGGATAACCATGTCGCATAACGCTACTCCAAACACCTCTCGCGTGGAATTACGTAAAACGCTTACGCTGGTTCCGGTTGTCATGATGGGCCTTGCCTATATGCAGCCGATGACGCTGTTCGATACATTCGGTATCGTCTCAGGAATGACCGATGGTCACGTCCCGACAGCTTACGCCTTCGCACTGATCGCCATCCTCTTTACCGCACTAAGCTACGGTAAACTGGTACGCCGCTATCCGTCCGCAGGCTCTGCCTACACTTACGCTCAGAAATCCATTAGCCCGACCGTTGGTTTTATGGTTGGCTGGTCATCGCTGCTGGACTACCTGTTCGCGCCGATGATCAACATTCTGTTGGCGAAAATTTATTTTGAAGCGCTGGTGCCTTCGATTCCATCGTGGATGTTCGTGGTGGCGCTGGTGGCCTTTATGACCGCCTTCAACCTGCGTAGCCTCAAGTCCGTCGCTAATTTCAACACCGTGATCGTGTTGTTGCAGGTGGTGCTGATTGCAGTGATCCTCGGCATGGTCGTTTATGGCGTGTTCGAAGGGGAAGGCGCCGGTACGCTGGCGAGCAGCCGTCCGTTCTGGTCGGGTGATGCGCACGTGATCCCGATGATCACCGGGGCTACCATCCTGTGCTTCTCGTTCACCGGTTTTGACGGTATCAGCAACCTGTCAGAAGAAACCAAAGATGCTGAGCGCGTGATCCCGCGTGCGATTTTCCTGACCGCGCTGATTGGTGGCCTGATCTTTATCGTCTCCACCTATCTGTTGCAGTTGTACTTCCCGGATATCTCGCGCTTTAAGGATCCGGATGCTTCGCAGCCGGAAATCATGCTGTATGTTGCTGGTAAGTTCTTCCAGGTCGGCGCGCTGATTTTCTCTACCATTACCGTACTGGCATCCGGTATGGCGGCGCATGCAGGCGTTGCGCGTCTGATGTACGTGATGGGTCGTGACGGCGTATTCCCGAAAAGTTTCTTCGGTTATGTACACCCGAAATGGCGTACTCCGTCCATGAACATCATTCTGGTTGGTGCGATTGCTTTGCTGGCAATCAACTTCGACCTGGTGATGGCGACGGCGCTGATTAACTTTGGTGCGCTGGTGGCGTTTACCTTCGTTAACCTGTCGGTAATCTCCCAGTTCTGGATCCGTGAGAAGCGTAACAAGACGCTGAAAGATCACTTCCAGTACCTGTTCCTGCCAATGTGCGGTGCGCTGACCGTTGGCGCGCTGTGGGTGAACCTGGAAGAAAGCTCAATGGTTCTGGGCCTGATCTGGGCGGGTATCGGTCTGATCTACCTGGCGTGCG
This sequence comes from Citrobacter sp. C5_2, assembly GCF_014596845.2. Taxonomy (NCBI): domain Bacteria; kingdom Pseudomonadati; phylum Pseudomonadota; class Gammaproteobacteria; order Enterobacterales; family Enterobacteriaceae; genus Citrobacter; species Citrobacter sp. C5_2. The sequence continues at coordinate 1,973,507 of NZ_CP115032.1, forward strand.
TGACCAAAAGCTTCCGCAACCCGGTACCGCAGTACGACGAAGATATCGCGTAATAACTGCATTTAGCTGAAAAAAAAACGGAGACATGTTCTCCGTTTTTTTATACGTGGGATTTAGACAATCTCTTGCGCATATTGCCAGAGTGCTTTCAGCAGCGTCAGCTTCTCTTTGTTATCCGCATAATGCTGACTCAGCATCTGTAATTCATTGGCGTAATTTTGCAAAAACTCCGGCGTGAATACCTGACGACGATGGTCCAGCCAGCGCTGTTGTTCGGCTTCATCCAGCGTTCCAGGGAAGTTACGCGCGCGGTAGTTAAACAGCAGCTTTTCAATGCGTTTATCGACAAAGGTGATATCCAGCGCCGGTAAATTTCGCGGTTCGGTTTCCAGAACGATTTTCATCGCAGCGCGGTCGGCATCGCTGAAAAAGCCGTTGTACAGCTGGGCATCTACGTTATCCGATGGCGCAAAGGGTTCCGCCTCGGCAAAGATAGCCACGACCTTGTCGCGTACCTGTGGGTTTTCGCGCAGAATTTTGAGATTATCCAGACAATGCTGGCGGTTAATACCGAGACGATCGGCATCTTCCGGGCGCAGGGTGTTCGCCTGTGCCAGTACCGGACATTTGTTGATGTGCACCAGTTTAACCGGCACTGCGGGGTTATCTCCCAGATCAGCCTTAGCGGTATAGAGCCGCTCACGCAGCGCGTCGCTGTCCAGTTCGAGCAGCGGTGAAATATCACCGGCCAGATCGACCATGATAACCGCGTTGCGATTTTCCGGATGCCAGGCCAGTGGCGCCACCCAACTGGTGTTACCGCGCCATGCGCCGAACATGCCCGAGACATGGACCAGCGGCTTCATCTGCGGCACATCAATTAGCGCCGCCAGTTTGTGCTTATTACGATGGCTATAGAGATACTCAAACAGACGTGGCTGGCGTGACTTGACTAATTGCGCCATCGCAATCGTGGCATACACATCGGCCATTGCATCGTGGGCGTTGGCATGCTCAATCCCATTCGCTTTGGTCAAATGTTCCAGGCGGAAGCTGGGCAAGCCATCGTCGTTTTCCGGCCAGTTAATCCCTTCAGGACGCAGGGCATAGCAGGCACGCATTACATCCAGCAGATCCCAGCGCGAATTATCGTTCTGCCAGCTCCAGGCATAGGGATCATAGAAATTGCGATACAGAATATTTCGCGTCACTTCATCATCGAAGCGCACGTTGTTATAGCCCAGAATACAGGTTTTCGGTACGGTAAACAGGGCGTGAATACGCGCAGCAAAAGCAGCTTCATTTTCTCCCTTTTCACGTGCTTCTTGCGGGGTGATGCCGGTAATCAGTACCGCCTCGGGCTGTGGTAGATAATCATCTGCGGGTTTGCAATAAAAGACTTCAGGTTCACCGATAATGTTGAAATCATTATCTGTGCGGATAGCCGCAAATTGCGCGGGTCTGTCCAGCGCCGGATGGGTACCAAAAGTCTCGTAATCGTGGAAGAGAAAACCAGGTTGCTGCTTGCCGTCATTCATTGTTCAGTTATGTCCGGGATCAATTTAGCGCTTATCCAAGAATACCAAAAAATAGCGAGGTAATCAGCAAGAGGATTATCGATGCGGAATGGCCTACGCAAGAAAATTGCGCTAAACACGGCTTTGAACGAATGATTAATTATTTTCGTACCATTAAAGGAAATTACTGGAATAAACTTTCTTAAAATCACACTCTGGGAAATAAGTTAATTGATAACCATTATTGTTATTTCATTTTCTGTTTTCTGGATGTTTTAAAAGTCTTTTAAAAACAACGGCCTTATATTTCTATTAATGCGCTTGTATGCATTGTAATAAAATGTGAGTGAGGTTAAAAATTAATAATATAAACTCCATATAATAATTGGATATATCTAATAACAGGAGGTTATATGAGCATAAGTCGGCGTAATTTTTTACGAGGGGTGGGTATAGGTTGCTCAGCCTGTGCAATAGGCAGTTTTCCACCAGGCGCACTGGCGCGGAATTCTCCCGAGCACATAAAAGGGAAAACATCCCTGACGCCAAGTTTGTGCGAAATGTGTTCTTTTCGCTGCCCAATTCAGGCTCAGGTAATTAATAATAAGACGGTTTTTATTCAAGGAAACCCTAATGCGCCTCAGCAGGGGACGCGTGTCTGCGCGCGCGGAGGCAGCGGTGTTAGCCTGGTCAACGACCCGCATCGTATTGTTAAACCGATGAAACGCACAGGACCTCGCGGGAGCGGTGAGTGGCAGGTAATTAGCTGGCAGCAGGCATATAAAGAAATTGCCGAAAAAATGACAACAATAAAAGCGCAGCATGGTCCTGAGGGGGTCGTATTCTCTTCCAAGTCCGGTTCGCTTTCCGGCCATTTATTTCACCTCGCGACGGCTTTTGGATCGCCGAACACGTTTACTCACGCCTCGACATGCCCCGCCGGAAAAGCGATTGCCGCTAAAGTTATGATGGGTGGCGATTTAGCTATGGATATCGTCAATACCCGTTATATGGTCTCTTTTGGCCATAACCTCTATGAAGGCATTGAGGTTGCCGACACCCATGAACTGATGACCGCGCAGGAAAAGGGCGCGAAAATGGTCAGCTTTGATCCCCGTTTATCCGTCTTCTCCAGCAAAGCGGATGAATGGCATGCGCTTAAGCCTGGCGGCGACTTACCGGTGCTGATGGCCATGTGTCACGTCATGATCAAAGAAAATCTGTATGACGCAGACTTTGTGGCACGCTACACCACTGGGTTTGACCAACTGGCTGAGGCGGTCCAGGAGACCACGCCGGAATGGGCGCAAAAGCTCGCTGATGTGCCTGCCGATGTGATTATCCGGGTCACCCGCGAAATGGCCGCCTGCGCCCCTCACGCCATTGTCAGTCCGGGTCATCGTGCGACGTTTTCGCAAGAAGAAATTGATATGCGGCGCATGATTTTCACCCTCAATGTGTTACTTGGAAATATTGAGCGTGAGGGTGGGTTGTATCAGAAAAAAGCGGCGGCAACGTACAATAAGCTGGCCGGAGAGAAAGTTGCTCCCGTGCTGGCAAAACCCGATGCCAAATTACCCAATCCAACGGCGCAGCGTATCGATCTGGTGGCCCCGCAGTTCAAGTACATCGCGGCCGGCGGCGGCGTAGTGCAAAGCATTATTGATGCCGTCTTAAAGCAAACGCCGTATCCGGTGAAGGGATGGATCATGTCCCGACACAACCCTTTCCAGACCGTGACCTGTCGACCAGACCTGGTCAAGACCGTTGAACAGCTCGACCTGGTGGTCAGTTGCGATGTCTATTTAAGCGAAAGCGCGGCGTATGCCGATTATCTTTTGCCTGAATGTACTTACCTTGAGCGCGATGAAGAAGTTTCTGATATGTCGGGCCTGAATCCAGCCTATGCCCTGCGTCAGCAGGTGGTTGAGCCTATTGGTGAAGCGCGTCCGAGCTGGCAAATCTGGAAAGAACTGGCTGTTCAGTTAGGCCTTGGGCAATTCTACCCATGGCAGGATATGCAAACGCGCCAGCTGTACCAGCTTAATGGCGATCATGCGTTATCTGCTGAGTTACGTCAGAAAGGGTATCGCGAGTGGGGTGTTCCGCTATTGCTGCGCGAACCCGAAGCGGTGCGTCAGTTTGTGGCGCGCTATCCGGGCGCGGTAGCGGTTGATAGCGACGGCACCTATGGCGAGCAGCTGCGTTTTAAATCCCCGTCAGGAAAAATCGAACTCTACTCTGCCGAGCTGGAAACACTCCTGCCAGGCTACGGTGTTCCTCGCGCCCGCAATTTTGCGCTCAAAGGCGACAATGAACTCTATTTTATTCAGGGGAAAGTGGCGGTTCATACCAATGGCGCAACGCAATATGTGCCACTGCTGAGTGAGCTGATGTGGGACAACGCGGTGTGGATCCACCCGCAAACGGCCCGTGAAAAAGGCATCAAAAGCGGCGATGACATCTGGCTGGAAAATGCAACCGGTAAGGAAAAAGGCAAAGCGCTGGTCACCGCTGGTATTCGACCCGATACGCTATTCGTCTATATGGGATTTGGCGCCAAGGCAGGAGCCAAAACAGCCGCGACGACGCACGGTATTCATTGCGGTAATTTGCTTCCGCATGTCACCAGTCCGGTGTCAGGTACGGTGGTCCACACCGCTGGCGTTACGCTTCGTCGGGCATGAGAAAGGAGTACATCATGAATCAATCAACAAACCCTTATGTCATGCTGCATGACGAAAAACGCTGTATTGGTTGTCAGGCGTGTACGGTTGCCTGCAAGGTACTGAATGACGTGCCTGAAGGTTTTAGCCGCTTACAGGTGCAGATCCGTTCACCGGAACATGAACCCGAGGCGCTTTCCCATTTCCAGTTTGTTCGTGTTTCTTGCCAGCATTGTGAAGATGCGCCATGCGTCAGCGTTTGTCCAACCGGTGCATCATTCCGCGATGAAAACGGCATTGTGCAGGTGGATAAGTCCCGCTGTATTGGCTGTGACTACTGCGTCGCTGCTTGTCCGTTCCATGTGCGCTACCTCAATCCACAAACGGGAATCGCAGACAAATGTAATTTCTGCGCGGATACCCGTCAGGATATTGAACAGTCGCCCGCCTGCGTTTCCGTTTGTCCGACGGATGCGTTGAAGTTTGGTCGTCGCGATGACCCGGAAATCCAGCACTGGATCAATCAAAAAGAGGTTTATCGCCAGCAGGATACGCGTAGTGGCCCGGTGAGTGTTTATCGGCGTAAAGAGATCCATCAGGAGGGTAAAGTATGAATTCTATCTGGGGAGCGGAACTGAACTATGCGCCGGACTACTGGCCGCTGTGGCTCATTTATGCGGGTGTTATTGTTGTGCTGATGATTGCAGGGCTGATCACGCACGCGCTGTTACGTCGGATGCTGGCGCCAAAAACGGTAACCGGAGAGGAGCACCGGGAGTACCTCTATTCGCTGGCTGTTCGCCGTTGGCACTGGGGAAATGCGCTGCTCTTTATTCTGCTTTTGCTGAGCGGCCTGTTTGGCCACTTCTCTGTCGGGCCGGTAGCGTTGATGGTGCAGGTACATACCTGGTGCGGCTTCGCATTGCTGGCCTTCTGGATTGGCTTTGTGTTAATAAACGCAACCAGCGGCAACGGCTGCCATTATCGCGTGAAGTTAAACGGGTTAATATCACGCTGCCTGCTGCAAACGCGTTTTTATCTGTATGGCATCATGAAGGGCGAGCCGCACCCCTTTGCCGCAACGGCAAAGGACAAATTTAACCCACTGCAACAACTGGCCTACCTGGCCATTATGTACGCGCTGGTTCCGCTGTTGATCATTACCGGCTTGTTATGTCTCTACCCGCAGGTGATGGGGGCGGGGCCGGTAATGCTGGTGCTGCACATGGCGTTAGCGATTGTGGGCTTACTGTTCATCTGCGCACATATTTACCTGTGCACGCTGGGCGACACGCCAGGGCAAATTTTCCGCAGTATGATCGACGGCTACCATCGCCATCGCAGCCATCACGCAGAGACTGCGCCACGCAAAGGATAATTTCGCGCGCGGTTTGTCGCTGACATCCTTATATAACAGCAAGAAAATGTGCCTTATGTCACATTTTCTTGCAATTTATTCAAGTTTGTTCGACAGAACTTCCGTAAAAAGAACGGCTATTTCTCCCTTTTCTGAGGACATGCTGTTGAAACGCTGTTTGTTTATTGCCGCTTCACTATTCACGATGAGTTTTACGTCCGCCTGGGCGACCGATGCCGCCAGCTTCGCCCCACAGCCGCCTGCGATAAATGCCGGGGCGTGGGTATTAATGGATTACACCACGGGCCAAATTCTGACAGCCGGTAATGAACATCAGCAACGTAACCCCGCCAGTCTGACCAAGCTGATGACCGGCTATGTTGTTGACCGCGCAATCGACAGTAAGCGCATTAGTCCAACCGATATTGTCACCGTTGGGCGCGATGCCTGGGCGAAAGACAATCCGGTATTCGTCGGTTCATCCTTGATGTTCCTGAAACAAGGCGATCGCGTTTCGGTGCGCGACCTCAGCCGCGGGCTAATTGTTGATTCCGGGAATGATGCCTGCGTGGCGCTGGCTGATTACATCGCCGGGGGACAACCGCAGTTTGTGGCGATGATGAACAACTATGCGCAAAAGCTGAACCTGCAGGATACCCATTTTGAAACGGTTCATGGTCTGGATGCGCCAGGTCAGCATAGCTCTGCTTACGATCTGGCCGTATTGTCGCGAGCTATCATCCATGGTGAACCGGATTTCTACCATATGTACAGTGAGAAAAGCCTTACCTGGAACGGAATCACGCAGCAAAACCGTAATGGCCTGTTGTGGGATAAAACCATGAACGTGGATGGTCTGAAGACAGGGCATACGTCCGGTGCCGGGTTCAATCTGATCGCTTCCGCCGTTGATGGACAACGTCGACTGATTGCGGTTGTGATGGGGGCGGAGAGTGCGAAAGGCCGTGAAGACCAGGCGCGTAAGCTGCTGCAATGGGGACAACAAAACTTCGATACGGTGCAGGTTTTGCGTAGCGGTAAGCAGGTCGGTACTGAACGGATCTGGTATGGCGACAAAGAAAAAATCAGCCTGGGCACCGAGCAGGATTTCTGGATGGCCCTGCCTAAAGCGGAAGTGGCTAACATTAAAGCAAAATATGTCCTTGATAAGAAAGAACTGGTTGCACCAATCGCGGCACATCAGCGTGTGGGTGAAATTGAACTCTACGATCGGGATAAGCTGGTGGCGCACTGGCCTCTGGTTACGCTGGAGTCCGTCAGTGAAGGTGGCGTTTTCTCGCGTCTGAGCGATTATTTCCACCACAAGGCGTAGTTATTTCCTGGAATACCTGACTGGCAAGAGTGCGAATCTGCTCACATAATAATCACTATTTACTTGTGGCCGTAATACCTAAAAATTACACTGTATATACATACAGTATAATCACGGAGGTTATATGGAGTACGAGATTAAACAGGTCGATAAACGCAGGATTGCCGGTTTTCACATGGTTGGTCCGTGGGAACAAACGGTAAAGCAAGGTTTTGAGCAGTTAATGAAGTGGGTCGACGGGAAGCAAATTGTTCCGCTGGAATGGATAGCCGTTTATTACGACAATCCTGACGTTGTCCCGGCGGAGAAACTGCGTTGCGACACCGTGGTATCTGTGTCTGAAGATTTTGCGATCCCGGAAAACAGCGAAGGGGTGATCCTGACCGAAGTGGCGGGTGGCGACTATGCTGTTGCCGTTGCGCGTGTAGAAAATCATGATTTTGCCACTCCCTGGTATCAGTTCTATGACCGCCTGTTGCAGGATACGACTTTCGAAATAGCTGCTAAACCCTGCTTTGAAGTGTACATGAACAATGGCATCGAGGATGGCTACTGGGACATTGAAATGTACATACCGGTGCAGTCGAAGTAACTGTTTTTGATGCAAATCAGGATGATATTTTCAGGCAAAAAACGAGTACAATTCTGTTATTTGCTATTCGCTGACGGAGTGCATGAGTGCGTGCCAATAAGTCACTGAGCCCTTTTGAAATTCGTTTGTATCGTCATTATCGTGTAGTGCACGGTATTCGCATTGCGCTTGCGTTTATTCTCACTTTTCTGTTGGTACGCCTGTTAAACATTCCTGAAGGTACATGGCCTCTGATCACGCTGGTGGTGATCATGGGGCCTATTTCTTTTTGGGGGAACGTTGTTCCCAGAGCTTTTGAACGTATTGGCGGCACGATCCTGGGATCGGTGCTTGGGCTGGTGGCCCTGCGTCTGGAGCTTTTTTCGCTTCCGCTGATGCTGATATGGTGCGCGGTGGCGATGTTTCTCTGCGGTTGGCTGGCATTGGGCAAAAAACCGTATCAGGCGCTGTTGATTGGTATTACGCTTGCCGTTGTAGTGGGTGCTCCCGCTGGGGATATGAATACGGCGTTATGGCGTGGCGGCGACGTTATTCTTGGATCGTTACTGGCGATGCTGTTTACCGGCGTGTGGCCACAACGGGCATTTATACACTGGCGTATTCAACTGGCGCATTGCGTCACGGGGTACAATCGGGTGTACCAGGCGGCGCTCTCCCCCAATCTGCTTGAACAACCGCGACTGGAGAAGCATTTACAACAGCTGTTGAGCGAGGTTGTCAAAATGCGCGGGCTCATCGTCCCTGCCAGTAAAGAAACCCACATTCAAAAATCCATTTTTGAAGCTATTCAGACGGTTAATCGTAACCTCGTCTGCATGCTCGAGTTGCAAATCAATGCGCTCTGGGCCAGCCGTACCAGTCACTTTGTTATGTTGAATGCGCATACTTTGCGTGAAACCCAGCTCAGGACGCAGCAAGCGCTACTGACAATAACGCATGCATTGTATGAAGGTAATCCGCAGCCAGTACTTGCCAATACGGAGAAGCTCAATGATACCGTGGTGGAGCTGCGTCAGCTTATCGCTGAGCATAAGGGCGATAATGTCGCGGAAACGCCTATTCACGGCTACGTTTGGTTGAATATGGAGATGGCGCGACAGCTGGAGTTACTTTCTCATTTAATCTGTCGCGCGCTGCGCAAATAAAGAGCAGATGAGGGGATTGGTTCTACTGCTGCTTCGATTCAGCAACGATTAGAGGTATGATACTGAAAAAGGCTAAAACCATTGGTAACTGCAATGGCTTTACCCTCGATAATTCAGGTTTCAACCATGCATTGTCGATGCAGATGCAACTTGAAGTATGGCGGGCATGAAAGTAATGTTGACCCACTTTAGCCGTTGTTTAAACGAATCCGAATCTCACATTATCAGGGGTGTAAAAATGGAAACTACCAAGCCTTCTTTCCAGGACGTGCTGGAATTTGTTCGTCTGTTCCGTCGTAAAAACAAACTGCAACGTGAAATCCAGGACGTTGAGAAAAAGATCCGTGACAACCAGAAACGTGTCCTGCTGTTGGACAACCTGAGCGACTACATTAAGCCTGGCATGAGCGTGGAAGCGATTCAGGGCATTATCGCTAGCATGAAAAGCGATTACGAAGATCGCGTTGATGATTACATCATCAAAAATGCTGAGATCTCAAAAGAGCGCCGCGATATTTCTAAGAAGCTGAAAGCCATGGGTGAACTGAAAAACGGCGAAGCGAAAGCTGAGTAACGATTTATGCTTGTCCGGGTCGCTGCTGTGCGGCGACCCTTATTGCAGCTCAACTCCGCCTGTGACCATTCGCAATAAATGCTGTTCCGGCCAGTGAACCGTCAGTTTTTTCTGTGTCAGCATCCATTTTATGTAATCCACATCATGACGCGTTCTGTCCAGCATCAGGCCGACAACGCTGCCACTGTGCGCAACGTTAACGCCGTATAAATCACATTCCTCTACCAGCGCTAATAGTGAATCAAAATCTGGTTTCGGTAACAGCAACTGGCTGGCGGTTGCGCTTAGCGTGGCGGCTTCGCCCATCCGGTAAGGATTTTGGCTGATACAAGCTTCCTGTACCTTTTCCCATGCTCGTTTGAGGGCCGGAGCACCTGCCTGTAACCCGGAATGACGCGGAATACGGTGATAATCAGCAGTGCGCAATGTTTCCGGGCTTTCGAGAACCAGCAGATCGAGTTGAGGCTGGGCTTCGCAGGCAATTTGCGTGGAGGCGTCGTTATGATCGAAAAGGGTAAGCTTACGAAAAACGGTGCTGTCGGTAGGCTCCAGCGAAACGCAAAGTTGCGCCAGCGTAGGCTCATCCAGGTGATGGCCCAGATGATGTGCTGTGGCGACAGCGGTGGCGGCAATATCTGCAGTGCTGCTGGCCATTCCTTTAGCGATGGGAATAGTTGACTGGACATCAATTCGGATATCCTGACTCATCTGCGCCGGGTATTGCCAGTGCTGCAATAGCCGATTAACCATCGCCCGTGAAAGTGGACGTTCCTCTGCCAGCGGCGAGCCTGAAGTGATTTCAACGGTGCTATACCATTCGACCGGGCAGGAGACTAATTTCTCACTGCCCAGAATCCAGCCCTGGATAAGTTCTCCGCATGATGCGGGACATTGCGCAATAGCCACGTATTCACCTTTGTGATCAGCAATCCTCGGCGCATAGTGTCATGGCGATCGCGCTATTACCATGATTTGCCGCAATTTGCAGTGTGGCAGGATTAAGCTGGAATGCCCAACGTCACAGTTTCCGCTATCGCTAAACGCATAACGTCCTGCGCTATCATCAGCTCTTCGTTGGTATTGATCACCGCCACTTTGACCAGCGAATTTTCTGTCTGAATAAAGGTGGCGTTTCGCTGATTTTTTTCTTCATCGACGGCCAGTCCCAGGAAATTCAGATTGCGACAAATCGCCGCTCGCGCCCGCGCTGAGTTCTCGCCTATGCCTCCGGTAAACACCAGCGCATCCAGACCGCCCATCTGCATAATATAGCTACCAATGGTGGCGCGAATTCGCTCGGCAAAAAGCGTCAACGCCAGCGCCGCCTGATGATTACCTGCATCTGCGGCATGTTCAACGTCGCGATAGTCAGGTGAGATGCCAGAGACACCGAGTAAGCCGGATTCATTGTTGAGCAATTGGTTGAGCTGCTGCGGTGTTTTGCCTTCGCGCAGGGCAATCCACGGCAAAATAGACGGATCAATATCGCCACTTCGCGTGCCCATCATCACGCCAGACTGCGGCGTAAATCCCATTGAGGTATTAACCGATTGCCCACCCTTAATGGCGCAGATGCTGCTGCCGTTGCCGAGATGGCAACAAACGACGCGCAGGGCGCTGAGGGGCACTCCCAGCTTTTCAGCAAGCTGGGCACTGACGTATTTGTGGCTGGAGCCATGAAAACCGTAACGACGAATACCCAGCTCTGAATAGTAACGCCAGGGCAGGGGATAAATGAAAGAAGGCTCGTCAAGCGTCTGATGAAAAGCGGTGTCAAAAACCGCCACGGCTGGCGTTTCGGGTAATAGCTGGCGAAATACTGCAATTCCCAACGCATTTACCGGGTTATGTAGCGGGGCCAGTTCCGCAAGACGATCAATTTCCGCCAGCGTTTCATCGGTTACCAGTGCGGAATCTTTAAAAGATTCCCCGCCGTGTGCGACGCGATGCCCCACGCCGTCGATCTCCTGCAGACTGCTGATAATATTGTGGTTGAGCAGTTTTTCCAGGAGCAGCGTCACTGCTTCACGGTGATCGGCTACGGGCAATGTTTCCTGCCATTTTTGCGCAGGCGTTTTAAGGGTGACCTGCGCATCAGACATACCAATACGCTCGATCAACCCCTGACAAATCATTTCACCTTGCGGCATCGCCAGAAGCTGAAACTTGAGCGAGGAACTCCCCGCATTAATGGCCATTATTTTGTGAGACATGAAAGTTCCTTTGCATTCAGAAAAATGAACATCTCATCGACACCTGTATTCTCCAGCGCACTGGTGACAAACACTTTTTGCGCGCCAGCCTCGACTAACCAGCTCTCAACGAGGGAAATGCGCTGCGGATTGGCTAAATCGGCTTTAGTGACGAGGCCAATAACGGGTCGGTTCATTGGGCCGGTGAAACCGGGAGAAAATGGCGACCACGGCGCGTCAGCATTGAGGACCAGCGCGATGATGTCTGCTTCACAGGCGCTGGCCAGCAGCGCACTATACAGACAGCGGTTTTCAAGATATTCGCCCGGTGTATCTATCGCTGTGGGCGACCAGACTATGGCCTGGGTCTTCTGATAGTGAAGCGCTTCTCCCCGCATGCATTGTGTGAGCGACGTTTTTCCGCACTGGCTGGGTCCGATTAGCATGATGCGTTTCATGAGATTACGTCCGGGTGATGGGGCAAGCGGTAAAACGCATCATTTCGCCCAGCGTTCGGGTTACCTGTTTTAGCGCGTACTCAACGGCGGAGACGTCGCCCGTTAGTACCACCGCGCCGGTAAATCGGTCGAGAAAACCAATCTCTACCGCTCCGGATTTCGTGGCGATATCGCAGGCGATAATTGAGGCTTCGCTGGGGGTAATCGTCAAAATCCCGATTGCGGATACTGAATCCTGTAATCCCAGTTTCTTGAACAAATCTTTTCCGGGATTGGCGATAAGATGCGCCAGCGTGACCTGCTTGCCAGGAACATATTCCTGGATCATACGATCCGTGGTGGGCTGTCTTTCCATTATCCCTCCACCATCTGCCGCCACATGCTTTCATGCGGGCGAGGTATAACGGAGCGATAAACCAACAGGCCTTTTTCACCCGCGCTTTCACTGGCAACCGTTACTGCGTTATTCACATCGGATACATCGCCAGCGACAACCATGTAGCACTTGCCGCCAATACCAAATGCCATGTGCACGCGAACCAATGTGACATTGGAAGCTTTAACTGCGCGATCCGCGGCACAGATACAGGCCGCCACGCTCCATGTTTCAACAATCCCGACAGCCTGACGCTTATCCACGCTATTTAACCCGCTGATCGCCGGGAGTACGCTGGCATGGATATTAGGCAGTACCAGACTGTCAACGAGCATATCTCCAGCAAGAGATGTACCAGTGGCTATCGCCTGCTGTACTGCGCCTACGTCACCACCAAGCATAAGCAGGAATTTTCCCGGGCAGATGGTCTTGCTGACCAGTAAATTCACATTCGCGCTTTTTAACATGGCATCGCCAGCTTCCATTCCTTTGGCAATGCTGGTGAGTTCTAAGATCCCTATAGCCTGAGACATGATTAACCTCTTATTACCGTGATGGATTGCTCAGTGATATCGCTGACAATACCGTCAATACTGGCGTGGACTGGCGCACCTAATGCGCCTGCTGGCACATCGGCAACGCATTGACCGCGAACAACGCGATCGCCTTGCTGCACACATGGGATGGCGCTGGCGCCAATATGCTGGCGTAGCAACAGCGTCGTTTCATCGGTGGAATAATCAGTCTCAGCCAATGGCGCATCGTGATACCAGTCGCTAAGACCCAGTTTGGTAATAAGGCGCTTAACCGGGATCAACCGGTACTTCGCCATTTCATCCTCAGGATTTAGCGGCCCTTCATAACGATGGTTGAGCGCCCGTAGTTCGCGTTTAAGCATGCGGTTGATTCGCATCGGCGATATTCCAACCGGACAGGCAACGCTTTCACAGACATTGCATTCTGAGCAGGTCAGGGCTGTGAGCAGCAGTTGTGGTGTGGCCGCCTGCTGATAATTAACCGCGCGAACCAGCAGATGTGGTGATAATTCATGGCCGATTAAGTGCCTTGGGCACAAATCCGTACACAAACGGCACTGTTCGCATACGGTTTTTGCGACGGAAAGCACGGTGCGTTCATCCTGCATTCGCCGCTGAATCAGCGCATGAGATTTTGGTAAAACCAGCAACCCACCGGTGGTCTTGCTGACGGGGGTATCCAGGGAGGTAATAAGACCGCCCATCATCGGGCCGCCATTAATAAATCCTGGATCGTCAACGGTTGCGCCTCCCGCCAGCGCCAGCACCTCGCGAAGTGACATCCCGATAGGGACAGTGAGTGTGATTGGTTTGGCGACTGCGCCGTTGACGGTCAACGTACGACGGGTAACGGGATATTGCTGTTCAACCGCTCTGGCGATGTTGAGCACGGTCTGGACGTTATTAACCACCACGCCGACGCTGACCGGCAGTGCGGCAGGTGGGACCCTCCGGCCTGTTGCCATCCAGATGGTCAGCACCTCGTCACCGGCCGGGTAGACATCAGGTAAAATGTGTAACCGGATATCGGCAGGTAGCAGAGGAGCTAACGCATTGATAGCCTTCTGGTATTTCTCTTTGAGCGCAATAATACCGGCACTGGCTCCGGTAGCCGTCATGGCATATTTAACGCCGCGAATAAGTCGGCCTGCCTGGACGCTCATCAATTGCTGGTCAACTTTTAACATCGGTTCACATTCGGCGGCATTCACCAGAAATGTATCGACCTGCGCCTGTAATTTTACGTGCGCAGGAAAGCCTGCACCGCCGGCTCCAACAACGCCAGCAGCCCGAACGCGTTCGCGTATCGTCTGCGCATCATAAAGCGTGGACTCTGCCGTCATGGCTGTATTCATAATAATTCCTCAAGCAGTTCCTGCATGGCACTGGCGTCGGCAACACGAGGATTGGTTTGCAGCGTGACATCAGCCAGCGCGGCCTGAACCATCGACGGTATACGCTGTGACCAGTTTTGCTTTCCGTCTTTGAGTGCGTCAACGAAAGAAGGTAACGCACACTGTTTTTTGAGAAGCTCAATGTGATGAATGAGCGCATTCAGCGCAGCCGTATCGTTCGCGTTATTCGGGCATAAATGGCAGGCTTTAGCGAAACGGGCATAGCGCTTCGCGGCCCTGGGGTCGCGGGCATTAAAATGAATGACAGGGGTCAGCAGCAGTGCATTGGCAAGTCCGTGGGGCAGATGAAACTGGCCGCCCAACTGATGGGCAATCGCATGGTTTATACCCAACCCCGCCTGACTAAATGCCATTCCTGCGAGCGTTGACGCGTTGTGCATTTTCCCCCTGGTTGCCAGACACTCGCCTTTGCTGACGGCGACGGGAAGGTACTGGAAGACGATTTGTGCCGCTTTTTCCGCCAGCGCGTCGGTGAAATCGCTGGCCTTCGTGGACACGTAAGCCTCCAGCGCATGCGTCAGGACGTCCATGCCGGTATTCGCGGTGATGGCAGGAGGTACGCTGACAACCAGCGTTGGATCGAGGATGGCCATATCCGGGTAAAGCGCATTGTCAAACAAGGGATATTTAATGCCTTTATCCGGATCGCTAATCACGCAGGCGCTGGTCACTTCCGAGCCTGTGCCGCTGGTGGTGGGAATAGCAACACAGGTTTCGATTTCAATACCAAACTGTCGGCTGAACCAAACGATGGCTTTCGCGGCATCCAGCGCTGAGCCTCCGCCAAAACCAATGACAACATCCGGTCGCAGGGACTGCATTTGCGCAATCCCTTGCACCACCGTGCTAATGGTTGGGTCGGGGGTAATATCGCTGAAAATGCTGATGCGATTATCCGCAGGAAGCGTGTTGCGCAGCTTTTCAATCACAGGAGAACGCGCCAGAAAACCATCGCAGATAATCCAGATATGCTTATTCGTGAAACGCTTGAGCACATCCAGGCTTCCCTGGCCGCTGAATAATCGAGTTTGCAGTGAAAAGCTTTTCATAACGGCCCCATTAGCGAATAGAAAAACCGTTTGTCAGCACGCAACGACGAGAACGTGCGAAAGTACGTGCCGATGTTGTTCCTTCACCGGTCGGCGTCGCAATTGTGAAAGTGGTAAAGCCTTCACCACCCACGCCAATCCCGGCGTAAGAGGGGCCATTTTTCACAAAAATGGAGGTCTGAAGCGTGCGTGCGGCAAGATTCAAACGCGACACATTCTGTGAATGCATAATGGCGGTGTGATGCAATCCCTCTTCAACTTTCAGAGCCAACGTTAACGCACTGTCAAAATCGCTCACCGTGACGATGGGGAGCATTGGCATTAGCTGCTCGCTGGTAACCCACGGGTCGTCAGCCTTGACGATACCTATCAGTAATCGAGGCGCTTTTGCCGGAACAGGTATTCCTGCGGCTTCCAGTAAGGTGGCCGGGCTTTTTCCTACCAGCTTTTTATTGGCCATGCCTTCGGGCAAACAGACTGCCCGCAGTTTGTCTACCTCTTCGCTCGTGAGAAGCAGTGCGCCAAAAGACTGCATTTGTTGAACCAGGCGTTCGGCAACGGCACTAACAACAATCAGGCTCTTCTCAGCAATGCAGGGGAGGTTGTAATCAAAAGATGCGCCGTTGATGATATCTTCCGCCGCCTTAACCAGGTCGGCTGTTTCATCGACAATACAGGGAGGGTTGCCTGCGCCTGCGCCAATGACTTTTTTCCCGCTTTTCATACCCATAGCTACAATGCCTGGGCCACCGGTAATCGCCAGAACTGCGATTTTAGGGTGTGCCATCATCTGCTGGGTAGCCTCAAAGGTGGGTTCTGTGACCGTGACGACAAGATTCCGGATCCCGCAGCAGCGGAAAACAATATCCTCAATCATGGCAATCAGTTTCAGTGAGACCGCTTTCGCGCCCGGATGCGGGCTAAAATAAACGCTGTTCCCCGCAGCCAGCATACTGATGCTGTTGTTAATAATGGTTTCCGTCGGGTTGGTACTGGGGGCGACGGAGCCAATCACGCCAAACGGTGAATACTCGAATAACACCATGCCGCCATCGCCGGTCAGTGCCGTGGTGGTGAGATCTTCGATCCCTGGAGTATTGTCCAGCGCAGCTTTATTCTTGAGGAATTTATCCTCTTTGTTGCCCATTCCTGTTTCGGCTGCGCTCTCAGCGGCCAGGGAAGCAAGATGAGGGGTCAGTTCTTCTCGCAGGGCGTGAATGATGGCGCTGCGGGTTTTTAATGGCGATTGCTGGTAACGTAAAAAAGCCTGATGCGCGGCTTCGATAGCTTCACCCACGGACGGAAAAATTCCGTTTCCTTTGGTTTCTGTTTTTGCCGGGGCGAGTTGTTCACTCAAAATGTTACGGATGAGGGTTTCAAGTTCTGAAGTATTCATTGATGTGTTCTCACGTTAATCGCCGCAATGGCCGTTTCTGCAATGTCCATATCCTGTTCAACGCTTCCCCCGCTGATGCCAAGACCCCCAAGGAGTAGACCCTCTCGCCATAATGCGTATCCGCCACCAAAAGTGACGACTTTTCCCTGCATATGGCTTTCCAGACCGTAAAGCGCCGCGCCTGGTTGCACCGCTGACGTTAATTCATGCGTGGCGGTTTTCATCGCCACGGCGGTCCAGGCTTTTTTGGGTGCCAGTTCGCTACTGACGAGCAATGCGTCAGGCATACGCCAGGTCACCGTTTGGGTCCCGTTCGCATCAACAATGCTGATGACGACCGGAACCTGAAGTTCTTCTGCTCTCGTCACCGCAGCGCGAGTCAGTTGATGGAGCTCCTGAAAAGACAGAGACATCGCCGGCTCCTTTATGGCTGATGTACGGATGGCGGCGAGATAACGCTCAGCCACTTTCTGAATAATGTCGTTTTGATGTGCGTCATGATCTTCTGCCCGTGCGAGCGCATATAAGCAGTCGGACAGACGATTGATGTAACGCATCAGCACATGTCTGACGGCGATATCGGCAGAAAGCTCGACCAGTCGCCTCTCTGCGCGGCGAGCCAGCGTACGGGCAAAATGCAGACGGCTGGCCGCTTCGCTGCGGCCCGGTAAAATAAAGCTGCGCAGCGGCGGTACTCTCCCCATCGCGGTATCGATGGCGGTTTCCAGCGCTGCAATTTCTTCTGAACTGATGTAGCGCTGCTCTGGGTTTGGTTGTTGGCTCTCGCTGGCGAGTTCGGCGCTGAACCAAAAAAGCTGCAGTTGAATGTTTTCAAGTAACTGGCGGTGCTGTGGGCTTTTCGCCGCGCAAACGCACAGGCTAAGCGCCGCATTGAGTTCGTCCAGCGTCCCGTAAGCCTCGACGCGCGGATGCGTTTTGCTTACGCGTTGCCCGGTAAAGAGGGCCGTTGTGCCGGCATCGCCAGTGCGGGTATAAATCGCCATAGTTCCTCCTAACGAGAAAGCGTGTCGACAATGCCGACAATAGCCAGATCGATGGCCTCATTTGGGCCGGAGAAAACGTGCCGGGCACTGGAGCCGCTGCTGAGTAAAACCAGTTCTCCGGTTCCTGCGCCGACAGAATCAACGGCGACTTCGTCCCCGGTCGTCGGGGAGGCTGGCAGCTCTCCGTCAACACTCACCCGACGTACCAGCAACAGCTTTTTCCCCACCAGTGAAGGGGACTTTTGCGTGGAGACAACAACGCCTGTAACCCGTGCCAGATGCATAGCTCACTCCTGCTTAATTAATTGGACATTTCGCGTACTGACAGTTTCCTGAGCCAGCGCAGTGACGACGCATCGACGGCGTAGCACTAAAACCGCATCGTGCAATTGGGCGACGTCGGCGTAACTGAGAAGTTTTTCAGGATGCAGAACGATCGCTCGCCCCAGTTCGTCACCAAACTCCAGCGGCAGACGCGCGAGTTTTTTCACGGGTACTGCGGGTAACAATTGGTGATGTAGAGAAATTTTCACGCGGACTCCGCATGCCAGCGCTTCGTGGATCGTGACTACCGACATATTGGCAGGGCTGCTTTCGACAATTTGCTCCAGCAGGAGCAGGTCAGCCTGCAAAATGTGCAGTGACGAGTATTGGCAGCATAATATCCGTGGGTCTACTTCCCGTAACTGCGCGACGCTGAGGGAGATCGTGCTTGCCGCGCGTTTTTTTAATCGGGAAACAACCTCCTCGATAATGCGTTGCAGCAGTTCGTTGTTCATTGTGAAGTCACCAGTGTGGCGAATGCCTGCGGATTATCCGCCCCTGCGGCATTGGCTTCGTCGGTATCAATATGCATCTCAAGGCGCATATCCGGCGAAACGCGTACGGCGACGTTATCGAAAATCAGCCGGCGTTCATCGCCATTAATGGCGACCGAGACTTTATCACCATGGGAAACCCGCAGAATCAGGGCATCGAGCGGCGACATATGGATATGCCGTTGAGCAACGATGACGCCGGATGTTAAGTCCAGTTCAGCAAATGGACTGACAAGGCGAATACCCGGCGTGCCCTGAATATTGCCCGACATACGCAGCGGGGCAGCAATACCTAGCGTACGGGCATCGGTGCGTGAAATTTCAACCTGACTGGCGCTACGTAGCGGGCCGAGTAAACGCACATTTTTTAACTGTCCTTTAGGTCCAACCAGCGTGACGGTCTGCTCTGCAGCGTATTGTCCGGGCTGCAATAGCCCTTTTTTCTTGCTGATAGGCTGATTGGGAAACAAACGGACGTAATCTTCAGTGCAAAGATGAATATGACGATTAGAGATCCCCAGCGGAATAGGGCGCTCGCGCATTTCATCCAGAACTTTGGCGACCGTTGACTTGAGTTGCTGTTTATCCATCACGCTTTACCTCGTTTGCCAGAGTGCAGACAAAGAGAGCGGGGCTCACCTTTCTGGCGGGTACAGGCTGGGTCAAGGCACAGATTGCAGCTAATCAACTCCGCATTTTGCGGCGCTTCGGACGCTGTGCTGTCCACCAACATCTCTTCTTGCGGCTCGACCTGGATGGGGGCGGGTGTTGGCTCGGGTTCCGGTGTAACGCTATGTGACAGGATTCCGTCCCCTGGTCTGGAAATGACTTTGTGAGCCACCAGCCCATCGCGTTGGTCCGCGAAACTGACACCGGTAGAAATGGCCGCCTGCACGGAGGCCACATCCCCGATTATCTTGATCACCGTCCAGCCTGAACCGTTGGTTTTTTCGAGGCCCACCAGCGTGATGGAGGCGGCTTTCGCCATGACGTCCGCGCAACTGATGGCTAATGCCAGACCACTAACTTCGAGTAATCCCAGTGATTGCTTCACGCTGTGCTCCTTGGTTGCAACGACTTATGCGGATTTAGGTAAAATGGCTTCAACGTCGCTGTGCGGACGCGGGATAACGTGGCAGGATTTCACCTCGCCAACGGCGCTTGCAGCTGCGCTTCCTGCATCTACTGCGGCTTTCACCGCGCCGACATCGCCGCGAACCATAACGGTGATCAGACCTGAGCCGATTTTTTCGTAACCGACCAACTGCACGTTTGCGGATTTCACCATGGCATCAGCGGCTTCAATAGCGCCGACAAGCCCTTTTGTTTCAACCAGTCCCAGTGCGTTATTCATACTGCTTGTCTCCTGTGGGTTATGAGTGGCATTCTCGGAATGGAATGCCTTTAACCAGCCGCGCAGCGTTATTACCGATGCTGCGACGAGCGTGGTTATCTTGTTGATACATCAGCGTAAAAAGCGGCGCTGACGCGGGTAGATTTTTGTAGTGCACGACCAGTTTTTCGCGACTGCAGCCAATGCCAACCAGCAGCGGCGACTGGCATGCGGCGAGCCATGCGTTGTGGATAACGTCGGCTGAATGGTTCTCCTGAATCACAAACGGGATCCCTTCTTCTTCAATACCCAGCAGCACGTCGTTCCAGGTGTCAGCACAGTCACCGGTGGTGAAGATAACGATAGCGGGCGTGTTGAGATTACTTTCCATGAGCGAACGCCTTGTGCCAGGAGAGAATCAGCCCGGTCGCGACCGCATTGCGCGGACCCTCGGTGCCACGAATGTTGCCGCGCCCGGCAACCAGGCGATAATGCGCCAGCGCATCGGTGACCAGTTGCGGTACTTCGAAGTCCAGGGACGAGCCGCCAACCAGCACCACGAAGGGAATATCCCGAATGTTCCCGGTCGGACTCACCTGACGTAATGCTCTGAGCGCGTTGGTGACAAAAACGCGCTCCTTGGCGCTGCGGCGAATGGCCCGTACTTTCTCCAGCGCCAGTTCGCCTGGCAGGGGCACCAGCTCATCAGGTTTTACTACGCACACGCGGGCAAAAACCGTTGGCGGAAGAGGTTCAGGGAAGAACTGAACGCTGCCATCTTCGTGGCGAAGATGGAACAAGCTCTCAACTTTCGCCAGCGGGTACTTTTTGATCTCTTCGGCCAGATAACGGTCATCCAGCCCCAGTTCACGGGCAATAATCATCGTGACCATATCGCCCGCGCCCGCCAGGTGTGTGGCAATAATTTCGCCTTTCGGGTTGATGATGGAGGCGTCGGTCGATCCCGCACCGAGATCCAGAATAGCCAGTGGTCGCGTCGTACCCGGAGTGGTTAAGGCCCCGAGAATGGCCGCTTCGGCTTCAGCCCCGCCAACCTGGACATCAATGTTGAGCTTTTGCGTGATCTCCTGGGCAATCATTGCCATTTGCAGGCGATCTGATTTCACCATTGAGGCAATACCGACAGCCTGTTCCAGCGAAAACTCACCGGCAAGTCCACCGGTCACGCTGACGGGAACCGAGGTATCAACCGCCAGTAGATCCTGAATAAAGATTTCCTGACTGGGTTTGTTGGTTAATTCAGCCATTGTCTGGCGTACATGTTCCAGCATGCCGCCAATATTGGTCCCCGCTTCGCCGGTAACGTTATCCAGTTTCGGGCACTCGCCAACGGCTTTCATAATCGCGTCAGCGCCTGCTGCAACGTCGACGCGTACGGTACGCCCTTGTGACTGTAGCTCCAGATTCCCGGCGGGAATGGCTCGTGCTTTCACATCGCCTGACGGCGTTTTCACCACCACGGCAGAGCGGTTGCCGATCAGCGCGCGCGCCATCGGGACAATGTTTTTAGTCTCGTCGGCATTGAGACCAAAGACAGTTGCAATCCCGTAGGGGTTAGAAAGCGTTTCAATGACCTTTCCGGGAACCGCGACCTCAATAGCAGCTAACATACCCAATGGGATACGGTCGATATGAAGCACTTCATCCACGATGGGCAGGGGGTGAGTCAGACGATTGCTGACCAACACGCCATCGTCTTGCTGCAAAATTACGCCAGTTAACTGGTATCCGGCGCGTACCGAGGCATTAATCATCGTGGCGACATCGGCGAAATCAAATGCCGATGACACCACCAGAATATAAGGTGTATCCGCCGGACGGCTGAGCAGCTCTTCCGGCGTAATAGTAATGCCAACACCCAGCCCGACACCGCCCGGCGTTTTAGGGTTATGGCCGATCATGGTGGATTCAGTGATGATGGTTTCGGTGATTGTTTCCATCGCCACGTCGCCAATGACCGGAGTGGCTTCGTTAATACGGATGAGCGAAATATCGCTGACATTGATGCCGGCGTTTTTTGCTGCCAGCGTAAGTGCCTCCTGAATGCCAAACACATTACGCAATGTGCCTTTTATCCCGGTAGTTTCTGCCAGGGCGCTGTTGGTAATACACAGCGCGCCAGACTCATCCAGGGTAGCCAGAGCGACTTCCGTTGATGAGTTACCTATATCAATGCCAGCTATATATCGCATGATCCTGTCCCTGAGTTAGTCGTCGCCTTTGAGTTTTTTACGCTCAACATACAGCGCTGCCGCTTCACGAACGAAAGCCGCACAGATCTTTGCCTGATAACGATTTTCGAGATCGTCAGCGATAGCCATCAGCTCATCTTTAGTCGAGCGATACGGGCGTAGCGCGTTGTAGATCTCCAGGATGCGATCGTCAGGTACAGCGGTTAGCTCTGCGGCGCGCTCAAAGTTCATCGCCAGCCTGTCACGCCCGGCATCTTTGGCGATTTCCGCCTGCAGGCGCAGCGTTTCAGGCGTGATGCGCATGTCCTGTGCCGTCACCTTGTTGCTCAGAACATTTTCGAGCGTGAAGTCATCCAAGGTTTTGTTGGTCGCGGTTTTTACCCACTCAGGATGTTTATTCGCAAGAGGGTAATCCGTGACTTTCGCGGTATGTGCTGATGAACTTGCCGCAACCGGAGTTGCGGACTCGCCTTGCAGGCTGTTCATCCGGCTCAGCACATCCCGAACCATCGATTCAATTGCGTCGGTATTCATGGAGTTATCCTTTATCAAAGCGCCACGCGCAGTTCCTGCGGGTTTTTGCCCGTCACGACATATTTGGTCTCTTTAATGTGCAGAATGGCCGATTTCGCCTGGTACTTAGGTCGAGCCATCTGGTCATTCAGAGTAGGGACCGGTTGCGGAGATTCACGCTTGGCATAACGCGCGGCGTTTTTACCGATCTGACGATAGGTTTCCAGCGTCAGAAGCGGCGCCTGAGGGAACAGTTCCAGATTAGAAAGCGGCGGTAACCCCTGCTGGTGGATAACCGTGGTGCCTTTTGACTGGATGCCGATAGAGATCCCGGAACCGCTCAGACGGTTGCCTTCCACGGCGACAAACGCGACATCAGAGGATTTAAAGCAGCGGATAACGCGTGCTTTAATGCCTTCCTCTTCAATCCCGGCAATCACTTCGCGCAAGATATTCTTATGCGGGATCCCGACGATATTGACGGTTTGTGAGAGCCCGAACGCTGGACCTACGGCAATAATCACTTCGTCTTGCTGCTGACCTTGTTTAGCTTCGCCAATCTCGGTCAGAAAACTGTCGCTCTGTACCGCTGCGGCCTGCGGCGCGCTTGCCGCTGTCGATGCGTGGAATGAGACGGGTTTGTCGCTGGTCTGCATTTCAGACAGCACGTCTTCAATTATCTGGCGCAGCAACTTTTCATTAATTTCCATTTTTCACCCCTTAGCCAAGCTCGTTGGGATCAAGTGCGCCAGGGATGTTTTTGATCTCTTCCCAGCGTTCGCCTTGCAGGCGATAACCTGTTGCCGGACCGGCATAGTCATTGACGTCATTTACTGCGGATAGCACCTGTCCGTCGCCAACGATAATGGCGGAGGTATGCAGATAATCCCCGGTTAACTTGGCTTTCTGGATGTTGAGCATGTCCTGCGCAACATCGGTAAACCCGCCCTGAGCAAGCGCTTTTACCACTTCAAGACCGTTGCGATTTTTACTGATGATCTCTTGTGCAAATTTGATGTCTTCAACGATGTTGCGCTCTGGCATATCTTTCGATCCGTGAGCGTAAGTCGCAGCTTCCACTTCTTCATCAGTGATTGGCGGTAATCCCATCCCGGCAAACACAGCCTGCAGCGCGCGGGCCGCTTTGTTACGAATGGCGATAACATCTTCTTCTCGAACCGGACGCAGGCCTCCGTCCACTTTCAGGTCGCGCTGGATAACGTTGTAGTCGTCAAAGTCTTCAGCATCTTCGTTGGAACCGGCGAACATGTTGTCGTAGTTCGGTACCGCGGAATAACCGGAAGAGATGAAGTCAGTACCTGGCAGGAACTGCATCAGCAGACGCGCGGTACGACGCATATCCGAGTGGGTAAAGGTCTGATCGTTGCTGGAGGCGCATTCCAGATCCAGAGAAGAACAGATCAGGTTTTCGGCCAGAACCGCACGAATACCGGACGGGACGGCAGAAGGTACGCCGATGCAGCTTACTGAGCCGTTTTGCAAACCCTGCACGCCAGCGGCTTTGGTGATGTAAATGCAGCGGGCTTCCAGATAAAGCATCGATTTACCTTCGGCATAACCCATCTGAACTTCAGAGCCAGAGCCGGAAGTAAAGCGCATTTTCAGGCCGCGAGAGGCGTAGGAAGAGGCGAGGAAGCCTTTCGACCATGGTGTGTCGTCGCCGTCGGTAAAGACGGGTTCTGTACCATAGACGGAGATAGTTTCCGCGTAGCATGTGTGGCCCAGCATGCCGAGCTTAAGTTCGGTTGCTTCTTCCAGAGAGCACTGAGTTAACACGCCAGGGCGTCCAACCTGTGAACCGACTAACAAGGCAATGGCGTTAAATGGCGCGTAGCGTGCGACGGCAACGGTCGTTTCCTGTTCGTCAAATCCGCGCCATGCGCCTTCTGCAGCGTCAGCGGCAATCTGTACCGGGTTATCCTTGACGTTAGTGACGTGCGCCTGTTGAGACGGAGTTCGACGAGCACGCATTTTCTGCATGGCCATCATCATCTCGACGACGTTCATATGGGACACCACTTCGACAATTTTTGCTGGTGTCATGGCGGTGGTCAGCGGCACGATATCTTTGCGCTTCACGTTAGGGTCGCAAAGCATATTGGCCAGTTTGACCGAGTCCATTGCCATGACTTCTTCAGCGCGCGCCAGGTTAATGCCGTAGCGGGCAATGAAATGGTCAATTAAGTCAAATTCACTGGCGGATTTGCCGTCCAGTTCAGTCACAGTACCGTTGACGATTTTAATTGATGGTTTAGGGTCGTTCGGGCTTTCCATCGCAATGAAGCCTTCTTCGATCCACTCCTTAACGAAACCATCCTGATTCACAGGGCGTTTCGCCAGTGCTTCAAATCTTTTCGATCTCATGAATCAGCCTCACTGATATCAGATGTAGGACGGACGATCGTTTTTCGGCTCTGAGCCGAGGGTCCCGAGTACGGTTTTACCGATTTCACGGGCGGAGATAACAGCCTGACGAACTGCGCCGGAATCACCAGAGATGACCAGAATGGCTTCGTTGCTGAAGCTGGTGCCATGGGCCGGGGAGCTGTAGGCTACAACTTCTACATTGGCGGATTTCAGCGCAGTATCAGCCATCAGGACACCCACGGAGGCTGGTGCGCCGACAATCACGCCACAGGCTCGGCCAATCGGCGCGCCAAAGGCTTTTTCCAGCGCGTAGCTGGCGCGGGCGGTGTATTGCATCTCGATGTGACCGGCTTCGTTGGCATAAACATCGCCAAAGGTGCGATCCAGCTCTTTCAGCGCAACCTCAATTCCGCGTTTCACGTCGGAAACATCGTTGCCGCCGAGGATAATCAGCGAGCCGTGGCCCGCGCCGCCTTTGGTATCTCGTGGTAATTCAATACTGACGACTTCCGTATTTGTTGCTTTTACCGCTTCATCGGCGGCCATAATGTGCGGACCCGCGCCAGTACGGGCGCCAAGGATGCCAATGGAGCGATAACGTTTTTCAAGTTTCATCGCGTCCAGTAAGGCGCTGTCTACGTTGGCGATTACCAGACCGACGGTGTCGCCAATCGCGGTACCGACAAACTCCGTTAAACTGCAGCTTTTCTCTGCCATAGCCGTTTCTCGTGTTGGGTGATTATTTTCAGGGATAGCCTGCTGTTCTGGGGTTGCCACGCGAGCAATCACCTGCGCCATGATCTGTTCAACCAGCTCATTGCTGCTCATTAGCTAATTCCCTTCGGTAAGATTTTTTCTACATCGGTATGAGGGCGCGGGATAACGTGTACGGCTTTCACTTCTCCCACATTACGGGCTGCGGCGGCGCCGGCATCTGTTGCTGCTTTGACTGCGCCGACATCGCCGCGGACAATAACGGTTACCAGCCCCGAACCAATTTTTTCGTAGCCGACCAGCATTACATTGGCTGATTTCACCATTGCATCTGCGGCCTCTATGGCTGCAGTTAAGCCTTTGGTTTCTACCATTCCTAACGCTTCTTGTTGCATAAAGACCTCGCCTGGGTTGTCCCGATATTCATGACTATAAAAAGAAGCGAGGAAAAAGAATGGCTGAGTTGAAAGTATGAATGAAAAAATAGTGAGGTTATGGTGATATAAAATTGCTGCGTTTTATTTTATCTTTTTGTTTTTAATGGTTATTTTTTATTTTCATAATATGAATATTTAGTTATGTTAATTCCATATTTACACTTTTGTTAGTGACATTAAAAATGGCATTTGCTATGCGGAAAAATGAAAATGTGATGATTGTCTGAAAACATAATTCTGCCAATAGCAATATTTTATCGTTTCACAAATGTACCACTAATAGTGGATTTCCCTGTGTTCTCGCCTGTTTTAATAAAAGTGATAGCAAGAATTTGCTATCTCAGCACGATTTTGAGGGGCATGCCGCCTTCAGATTGCCAACATTTTGCCGATACGGCTTTTTATAGTAAGCCTTGAAGTATTCTACGTACCAGCAAGGAGTCCGCTGGTAAAGACACGAACTCTGCTTAGAAGGTGTCACAATGAACGATTCACTAAAAGCGCAATGCATTGCTGAGTTTTTGGGTACCGGGCTGTTTTTGTTTTTTGGCATCGGATGCCTGAGCGCACTTAAAGTCGCGGGCGCCAGTTTGGGATTATGGGAGATCTGCATCATATGGGGGTTGGGGATCTCGCTTGCCGTTTACCTGACAGCGGGAATTTCTGGCGCGCATCTCAATCCTGCAATCACCATCGCCCTGTGGTTATTTGCCTGTTTTCCGGGGCGCAAAGTTGTGCCATACACCGTAGCGCAGGTTGCGGGTGCCTTTGGCGGCGCGTTGCTAGCCTATCTGCTGTACGGAAGTCTATTTACCGAGTATGAGTCTGCCCATCAAATGGTGCGCGGCAGCCTTGAAAGCCTGCAACTGGCCAGTATTTTTAGTACTTATCCAGCGGCGGCGCTCAGCGTCTGGCAGGCTGCGCTGGTTGAAGTAGTGATCACTTCCATTCTGATGGGCATGATCATGGCACTTACCGATGACGGTAATGGCGTCCCCCGAGGGCCATTGGCGCCTTTATTGATTGGCATTCTGGTGGCTGTTCTCGGTGCATCTACCGGGCCGCTCACCGGATTTGCGATGAACCCGGCACGTGATTTCGGTCCAAAAATATTTGCATGGATGGCCGGGTGGGGAGATGTGGCGATGACTGGCGGGCGTGATATCCCTTATTTCATCGTACCGATTGTGGCCCCCATCATCGGTGCGTGCGCGGGCGCAGCAATTTATCGTTATTTTATTGGCAAAAATTTACCGTGTAATACGTGTAAACTGGAGGAAAATGAGAGCTAGCTTCACGGAAGATGTTTATTTTTGAAGCGTAAAAACTGTTTTCGTGATCCGGTTTCCTGAACCGCTGAAAAAGTCTCCCCACAATGGGAGACTTTTGTTATGTTCGATGATGACTTTCATCAGCGCCTAGGAAAGCGAGATGAAACTGGATGTGTAAATAGTATGTTTTATTTATAACAATAAATTAACTGAGAGGTTTTATCATGATTTCTGCGAGTGCCCTGAACTCAGAACTCATTAATAAAATCGCACAGGATTTTGCGCAGGCCACCAGTCTGGCTGTTGTGGTTGTCAATATTCACGGTGATGAAATTTCTGAGCTTTTTAATTTCACCCCTTTTTGTCAGTTGATGCGCCAGCATCCTCAGCACAGTACCCGTTGTCGTATGAGCGATCGCTGTGGCGGGCTGGAAGCTTCAAAATCTGATCAACCCTGCATCTATCGCTGCCACGCGGGGCTTACCGACTTTTCAATTCCGCTGGTAATTGCGGGTCACCTGGTTGGGTTCGTATTGTGCGGTCAGGTGCGTTTAAGTAACGATGTCGGCCTGGTGGATATCCTGAACGTCGATGACCGTTGGCAAGCCGATCCCGAACTGCTCAGTGAATTTCGTAATGTGCCGGAGATGGACTATTCGCGCGTTATCGCCTCGGCGGATCTGCTAAAGCTCATCGTGGAAAATTGCCTTAAAAAACAACTAAATTTTGTGGTTATCAAAGACAACCCGCAGCAGGCAGAGCCAGTACGCGCCAACCGAACGCCGAATCCTCACGACAGCAAAATGAAAAAAGCGCTGCGCTATATTGATGCGCATTTGTCAGATGAGTTACGCCTGGAAGATGTTGCGTCTCATGTTTACCTTAGCCCTTACTATTTCAGTAAATTGTTCAAAAAATATCAGGGTATCGGGTTTAACGCTTGGGTAAATCAACAGCGAATGGCGAGTGCCAAAGAGTTGCTCTGTCATAGTGACTGGAGCATAGCCAGCATTGCGCGTAATTTAGGCTTTTCACAAACCAGTTATTTCTGCAAAGTATTCCGCCAGACGTATCAGGTTACGCCGCAGGCATTTCGCCAGCAAATAAATGTCATTTCACGCGGTGAGTCCGCTTAAATAGCAATATTTTGCTATTGCCGATTTTTGATATCGGGCGCTATGTCAGTAATTATAAAATGAAAAGTAACAACAGCAGTCAATAAATTGTCATAGCGCAACAAAATAATAGTATTAGAGGGATAAACTGCACCAGTTTTTATTTTTGTGATGAGATACAGTGTCTGTATGCCTGACTTTCTTTATTCTTTGCAGACACTTTCATTCAAAATGTGAACATGTGAATAAGTGGGTTTATGCCAGATAATTGGCTGAATGAACCCGGAAAGATATTAAATTGAATTATTGTCATGAGGTCGTGAATTTACCTCATAACAGGGAGCTTAATTACGGCTCTTGAACTGACAGGTTTGCCACATTTGTGGTAGGGAAGGGGGTGAGAATCCCCCGCAGCCCCCGCTGCTGTGATGCTGACGACCCCGTATGGACCACTGATCGCAAGATTGGGAAGGACGGGTGAGGATGACGCTAAGCCAGAAGACCTGCCTGTCAGTGACTACCAACAACTTCGGTGGGAAGTGGGTGGTTCAGATGCATACAGTCGAGAGACTGGGTATCTCTACACCCCTACCACCCTGAACAGGATCAGGGTATGGCGGCCAATTTTCACGCATTTGTTCTTGCAGGTACCGGAAGCGGCTGTGGTAAAACCACGGTGACGCTGGGCTTGTTGAGCTTGTTGAAAAAACGCGGTTTACGCGTCCAGCCTTGCAAAGTGGGGCCTGATTACCTAGATACCGGCTGGCATACAGCGGTATGCGGTACCGCTTCCCGCAATCTTGATAGCTTCATGCTTCCCGCTTCCACTCTGAATGCTTTATTCCGCGAGCAGATGCAACATGCCGATATCGCCGTGATTGAAGGCGTGATGGGGTTGTATGACGGTTATGGTACCGATCCGAACTACTGCAGTACCGCCGCGATGGCCAAACAGTTAGGTTGCCCGGTCATCTTACTGGTTGATGGTAAAGCTGTTTCCACCTCGATAGCCGCAACGGTAATGGGTTTTCAGCATTTTGATCCCACGCTGAACATCGCCGGGGTGATCGTTAATCGGGTCAACAGCGAAACGCATTATCAGCTGCTGAAGGTGGCGATTGAGCGTTACTGTTCCGTTCCTGTATTAGGCTACGTTCCCCGTATGGAAGGCGTTGCGCTTCCGGAGCGTCATCTGGGGCTGGTTACTGCGCGTGAGTCTGTTATCAATCAGCAGCCGTGGCAGGACTTTGCCGCGACGCTGGAGCAGACGCTGGATATCGATGCTCTACTGAAATTAAGCCAGCTAAACACCCTCCCTGCGGGTGAATGGCCTACGCTTCCCGATACTGATGCCGGAGAAGGGCTAACGCTTGCTATCGCTGATGACGAAGCGTTCAACTTTTATTACCCGGACAATATTACTTTGCTTGAACGCACGGGGTTGAAGATTGTTCGTTTTAGCCCGTTGCACGACACCTGTTTACCTGATTGTCAGATGATCTGGCTGGGTGGCGGATACCCTGAGTTACATGCTGCGGGTCTGGCCCGCAATGTCCCGATGCTTAAGCAATTGCGAGCCGCACATCACCGCGGCGTGGCGATTTACGCCGAGTGCGGTGGGCTGATGTATCTCGGCAGCTCGCTGGAGGACAGCCACGGTGATAGCTGGTTGATGGCGGATATCATTCCCGGTCACAGCAAAATGGGGAAACGACTGACCCGATTTGGCTACTGCGAGGCGCAGGCCGCGCAGCAAACCTTGTTAGCTGCAGAAGGCGAAGTACTGCGTGGGCATGAATTTCACTACTCAGATTTTATTCCTGAAACTCCCGCGGTGATGCACTGTCGCAAAGTGCGCGATGGCAAAACGTTGCAGACCTGGTCCGGCGGCTGGCAGGTGGGTAACACTTTCGCCAGCTATCTACACGTTCATTTTGCTCAACGTCCGCAGATGCTTAACCATTGGTTGGCAGCCGCGAGGAGCGCGCTATGACGATCCTTGCGTGGTGTGTTGCCTGGCTGCTTGATTTTATTATCGGCGATCCGCAGAACTGGCCGCATCCGGTGCGCTGGATTGGCAATCTGATTTCTGCCATGCAGCGAGTCGTGCGGCGCTACTGCCATAGCGATCGTGCGTTGCGCATTGGTGGCGCGGCGATGTGGGTAGTGGTGGTTGGCCTGACCTGGGCTGTGTCCTGGGGCGTACTGGCGCTGGCGCACTCTATTCATCCCTGGCTTGGTTGGGTGGTAGAGGTTTGGATGATCTTTACCGTGCTGGCGGGGCGCTGTCTGGCGAACGCCGCGCAGGATGTCGAACGTCCGTTGCGTGCCGGTAACCTTGCCGCAAGTCGGGAAAAGTTATCTTGGATCGTAGGTCGCGATACCTCGCAATTACAACCTCAGCAGATCAATCGTGCCGTGGTGGAAACCGTGGCCGAAAACACCGTTGATGGCATCATCGCGCCGCTGTTTTTCCTTCTTCTCGGCGGCGCGCCTTTGGCGATGGCCTACAAAGCGGTAAATACCCTTGACTCCATGGTGGGTTACAAACATGAAAAATACCGCGCTATCGGTATGGTCAGCGCGCGTCTGGATGATGTCGCAAATTATATTCCTGCGAGACTGAGCTGGCTGTTGCTGGGCGCGGCTGCATTTTTATGCCGTCAGGACGGCTCGCGTGCTTTGCAGATCGGCTGGCGCGATCGCTACAACCACAGTAGCCCAAACTGCGCGTGGTCGGAGGCCTCCGTTGCCGGGGCATTAGGTATTCGTCTGGGTGGCCCTAATGACTACTTTGGCGAGCGCGTTGAGAAACCGTGGATTGGTGATGCACAACGCGACATTTCGGTAGACGACATTTCCCATACGATTCGATTGATGTGGGTGGCATCGACGCTGGCACTGGCGCTGTTTATCGCGCTGCGGTGGCTGCTGGTCGGTGTAGCCTGAGGACAACACTATGCAATATATCCAGCAACCCCAGGCTATTGAGGCCAAAAGTTTCGACATTATTGGCGAGATTATCCGTGAAACCCGTCCGGACTATCAGTTTGCCAGTCCGTTGCATGAAGCCATTATCAAGCGGGTCATTCACACCACGGCGGATTTCGACTGGCTGGACATTCTGTGGTTTTCCAGTGATGTGCTGGAGCAGTTCTGCTCGGCGCTTAGCCGTTCGAGCGTGATTTATACCGATACCACCATGGCCCTTTCCGGGATCAATAAAACGCTGCTGGCAAAATTTGGCGGCGAGTGCCGCTGCTATATCAGCGATCCACGAGTCGTACGTACGGCAAAAGAGCAGGGGATCACCCGCTCAATGGCGGCTGTCGATATTGCGGTGAAAGAAGAGGGGGAAAAGCTGTTTGTTTTTGGCAACGCGCCGACAGCGCTGTTCCGCCTGCTTGAGCATGATGTTGCGGTTAGCGGTGTGGTTGGTGTACCGGTTGGGTTCGTTGGTGCTGAAGAGTCGAAAGATGCCCTGACCCAAAGCAACCTGCCGGCCATTGCTGCGTTAGGACGTAAAGGGGGGAGTAACGTCGCCGCTGCTATCGTCAATGCCATGCTTTATCACATGCAGGGGGCGCGATGAGCGAGGCCTTCGATACGCCGGTGTGGCACAACGGCAAAGCGCTGCGTAAAGGATATACCACGGGATCGTGCGCGACGGCGGCTGCAAAAGTGGCGGCGCTGATGGTATTGCGCCAGCACCTGATCCATCAGGTTTCCATCGTGACGCCTTCCGGGGTGACGCTGTGCCTGAACGTCGAATCGCCGCATATCGAAGGGCAGCAGGCGATAGCCGCGATCCGTAAAGACGGTGGCGATGATGTCGATGCCACGCATGGCATGCTGATTTTTGCCCGCGTGACGTTAGATGATAGTGGCGTGATCGCCTTACAGGGCGGTGAAGGGGTCGGTACGGTTACCCGCAAAGGGATCGGTCTACCGGTGGGGAGTTCGGCGATTAACCGCACACCTCGCCAGACCATTGAGTCGGCGGTACGTGAAGCGATTGGTCCAAATCGTGGGGCGCAGATTGAAATCTTCGCGCCGGAAGGCGAAGAGCGGGCGCAAAAAACTTACAACTCGCGGCTTGGCATTCTGGGCGGCATTTCGATTATTGGCACCACGGGTATCGTCACGCCAATGTCGGAAGAGAGCTGGAAGCGTTCGCTGTCGCTGGAGCTGGAAATTAAACGCGCGGCGGGTCTGGATCGCGTGGTTCTGGTGCCGGGAAACCACGGTGAACGTTTTGTGCGTGAACAGATGGGCATCGACACCCAGGTTGTGGTCACCATGAGCAACTTTGTCGGCTACATGATTGAAGAAGCCGTCCGTCTGGGATTTCGGCAAATCGTGCTGGTGGGACATCCCGGGAAACTTATCAAAATCGCGGCGGGGATCTTCCATACCCACAGCCATATTGCCGATGCGCGTATGGAAACGCTGGTGGCCCATCTCGCGTTGCTTGGCGCGCCTCTGGAACTGCTGAGGCTGGTCAGCGACTGCGATACTACCGAAGCGGCGATGGAACACATCGACGCGTACGGCTTTCAGCATATTTATAACCATCTGGCGGAGCGTATCTGTATGCGCGTTCTGCAAACGTTGCGCTTTACCAAAAATCCCCCGACCTGCGACGCTATCATGTTCTCGTTTGACAATCAGGTGCTTGGCAGTAATCGCCCGATCGCAGAAATTGCTGAGGAGATGCAATGTTAATCGTTGTGGGAATGGGACCCGCAGGTTTGCATTTGATGACGCCTGCGGCGCGTGAAGCGGTCGCAACGGCTGACGTGCTGGTCGGCGGAAAGCGGCATTTGCAGCAATTCCCGGATTTCACCGGTGAACGGTTTGCTCTTGGCGCCAATATCGCGGAGCTCCTGAACTGGATAACTGCGCACAAGGATAAGCATGTCGTCGTGCTGGCGTCTGGCGATCCGTTGTTCTACGGCATTGGGACGCGCATGGTGGCGCATTTTGGCATCGGGCAGGTACGCATTATTCCCGGTATTAGCGCGGTGCAGTATCTGTGCGCGCAGTCCGGTATCGATATGAACGATATGTGGCTGACCAGTAGCCACGGGCGCAGCGTCTGTTTCGATGAACTGGCCCGACATAACAAGGTGGGGATGGTAACAGATGCGTTGTGCGGCCCACGTGAAATCGCGCAGCAGCTAATCACTCGAGGCAAGGGACATCGCTGGATGGTTATTGGCGAAAACCTGGCGATGGAAAACGAGCGGATCCATGTCCTGCCTGTGAGTGAAATTAATGCCGACTATGACATGAATGCAGTGGTGATCCTTGATGAAAGATGAGCTGTTTCTGCGTGGAGAGAAGGTGCCGATGACCAAAGAAGCGGTACGCGCACTTGCCCTCTCAAAACTTGAATTACACCGCGCCAGTCACCTGATTGATATTGGTGCGGGAACAGGCAGCGTGTCGATAGAAGCGGCGCTGCAATATCCTGGATTGCGCGTGACGGCAATCGAACGTAACCCGGCGGCGCTCAGGTTGCTGGATGAAAATCGCCAGCATTTTGCCTGCGCAAATATCGACATTTTTCCCGGCGTTGCGCCAATGACCATCGCCGAAAAAGCCGATGCCATTTTTATGGGCGGCAGCGGTGGGCATCTGACCGATCTCATTGACTGGTCGATGCGTCAACTGCATCCCGCCGGGCGGCTGGTAATGACGTTTATCCTCCAGGAAAACCTCAATACCGCGCTGGCTCATCTGGACCATCTTGGCGTACAGGGAGTGGATTGCCTGCAGCTACAGGTTTCCTCGCTTACCACGCTTGGCAGTGGTCATTATTTCAAACCGAATAACCCCGTATTTGTTATCGCCTGTCAGAAGGAAGGAAACCATGTCTGAGATTTTTGATCCCCGTAGCGTGTGGTTCGTTGGCGCAGGTCCTGGCGATCGCGAGCTGATTACCCTCAAAGGTTACCGTTTGCTACAGCAGGCGCAGGTGGTTATCTACGCTGGATCGCTGATTAACACCGAACTGCTGGAATATTGCCCCGCCGGTGCTGAATGCCACGACAGCGCTGAACTGCATCTGGAGCAGATCCTCGATCTGATGGAAGCTGGCGTGAAGGCTGGCAAGACCGTGGTGCGTCTGCAAACTGGCGATGTCTCACTGTACGGTTCCGTCCGCGAGCAGGGCGAGGAACTGACCAAACGCGGGATCGACTGGCAGGTGGTGCCCGGCGTCAGCGCATTCCTCGGTGCGGCGGCGGAACTCGGCGTGGAGTATACCGTGCCTGAAGTCTCCCAAAGCCTGATCATTACTCGTCTGGAAGGACGCACGCCGGTCCCCGAGCGCGAACAACTGGAGTCGTTTGCCAGCCACCGAACCTCAATGGCGATTTATCTTTCCGTCCAGCGTATTCATCGGGTGGCCGAGCGTTTGATTGAAGGCGGTTATCCGGCGACCACGCCAGTGGCGGTGATCTACAAGGCGACCTGGCCAGAAAGCCAGACCGTGCGCGGTACTCTGGCGGATATTGGCGACAAGGTTCGCGATGCGGGCATCCGCAAAACGGCCCTGATTCTGGTCGGTGATTTCCTGGGCTCGGAGTATCACTAC
This sequence comes from Citrobacter sp. C5_2, assembly GCF_014596845.2. NCBI lineage: Bacteria > Pseudomonadati > Pseudomonadota > Gammaproteobacteria > Enterobacterales > Enterobacteriaceae > Citrobacter > Citrobacter sp. C5_2. The sequence continues at coordinate 2,008,520 of NZ_CP115032.1, forward strand.
TCCAAACTCTATGCGGCGGACTTTAGCCATGAATACCGTAAAGCCTGAGTCAATTGCGCTTTTTTGCCTGACGCCAGGCGGCGTTGTGCTGGCGAAACGTCTGGCGGCTATGCTGCCGGTCACCTGTTTTACCAGTGAAAAGCTGCTGGAGGAGGGGTTTATTCCCTTTGAAAACGGCTTTGCCAATACCGCCCGCGAAGCGTTTATGAATTATTCGGCGCTGATTTTTATCGGGGCGACCGGCATTGCGGTGCGCGTACTGGCCCCGCTGGTCAACGATAAATTTTGCGATCCGGCGGTGGTGGTCATTGATGAACGTGCCCAGCATGTCATCAGCCTGCTCTCCGGCCACGCAGGGGGCGCGAATGCGCTGGCGCGTTATCTGGCAGGCATGTTGGGCGCCGACCCGGTAATCACCACGGCGACGGATGTCAACGATATGGCGGCCCTGGATACGCTGGCATTCCAGTTGAATGCCCGGATGAGCGATTTCCGTTCGGCGGTGAAGATCGTGAATCAGATGCTGGTCAGCAACAAACGGGTTGGCCTGTGGTGGGATGACGAACTGACCCAGGATATCAGCCATTGCGATCGCCGTGGTTTTATTACGGTAACCGATCTCAATCAGCTTCCCGAACTGGATGCGCTGGTATGTATCACATTACGCACCAACTTACCCGAACTGCCTGTTCCGCACTGGAAGCTGGTGCCGCAGCGGGTCGTGGCCGGAATTGGTTGTCGCCGCGACACACCGTTTCCACTGCTGGCTGCGCTGCTTGCCCGTCAACTTGAAGCCCAGCAACTCGACCCGCTGGCGCTCAAAGCCATTGGCAGTATCACGCTGAAAAAAGATGAACAGGGGCTCATCCAGTTGGCTTCGTGCTGCCGCGTGCCTTTCGAAACCTTTTCCGCTGACGCGCTGCGTGAGCATGAACACCGTTTTCCGGCCTCATCGTTTGTTCGTAAAACGGTGGGTACAGGAAGCGTTTCTGGTCCTGCAGCCTGGCTGCTGAGCCACGGACAACTGTTAGGCGAGACCCTGCGCGAACAGGGCGTCACTATCACTTTGGGAGTTTCACACTGATGTTAAGCGTAATTGGAATTGGCCCTGGCTCGCAGGCAATGATGACCATGGAAGCCGTTGAAGCACTGCAGGCAGCGGAAATCATCGTTGGCTATAAAACCTACACCCATCTGGTTAAGGCCTTTACTGGCGACAAACAGGTGATCAAAACCGGGATGTGCAAGGAGATTGAACGCTGTCAGGCGGCGATCGAACTGGCGCAGGCGGGTCACAATGTGGCACTCATCAGCAGCGGTGATGCGGGGATTTACGGGATGGCCGGGCTGGTGCTGGAGCTGGTCAGTAAGCAAAAGCTGGATGTTGAGGTCAGACTGATCCCAGGCATGACTGCCAGCATCGCCGCCGCCTCCTTACTGGGCGCGCCGTTGATGCACGACTTCTGCCACATCAGCTTAAGCGATCTGCTGACGCCATGGCCGGTTATCGAAAAACGCATCGTTGCCGCTGGCGAAGCCGACTTTGTCATCTGTTTCTACAACCCGCGCAGTCGGGGTCGTGAAGGACATCTGGCGCGCGCATTTGAGCTGCTTTCAGCCAGCAAGAGCGCACAAACGCCGGTCGGTATCGTGAAGTCAGCCGGACGTAAAAAGCAGGAAAAATGGCTGACCACTCTCGGTGAAATGGACTTTGAACCGGTTGATATGACCAGTCTGGTGATCGTTGGCAACAAAACAACCTACGTGCAGGACGGCCTGATGATCACGCCACGAGGTTATGTGCTGTGAATTACGGTGACGTGTTGGTCATGGGCGGTACCAGCGATGCGCGCATGCTGTGTCAGCAACTGGATGCGGCAAACGTGGCCTACACCCTGTCAGTGGCGACCCCAACGGGGAAGCAACTGGCGGGAGACATCAAAGGCCAGGTGCGTTGCGGACGTCTGGAGCGTGAGCAAATGATTGCCTGGCTGCAGGAAAATCGGACGCGCTGGGTGATTGACGCCTCGCATCCGTATGCCGAGGTGGTGAGCCGCAATATCGTGAGCGCTTGCGAAGCGGCGGGCGTGCTGCTTAGCCGCTACCAGCGTCCTGAGCAGTTGAGTGGTTTAACTCACCCGCATCTGTTTACCGTACAGAGTATTCAGCAAGCCTGCGAGGTTGCGCGACGCTTCGGTAAACGCGTGTTGCTCACCACCGGCAGTAAAGATTTAGCCATCTGGCGTGAAAGATTAGCGGAAAAAACGCTGCTGGCGCGCGTTCTGCCTGTACCTGAGGTCATTCAGCAATGCGCGGATCTGGGCTTTGGCGTCGGTGAAATTTTTGCGTTGTGCGGGCCGTTTAGCGCCGAGTTCAACGCCGCGTTTTACCGTCAGTGTCAGGCTGATGTGGTGATCACCAAAGCATCTGGTGCGGAAGGTGGTTATCAGGAAAAAGTTCAACCCTGTCTGGATGCCGGTATCCCCTGCATCGTAATTACACGTCCGGCACCGTTGGTGACGGGAGAAGAGTTACTGGAAAGTCAGGCCGCATTTGGGGCGCGTTTAACGCGCTGGCTGGCCGCTGCTTAAGGAGTTAGAGATGAAAAAGGCGCTTCTGGTGGTCAGCTTTGGCACCAGCTATCACGACACCTGTGAGAAAAATATTGTGGCCTGCGAGCGCGATCTCGCGGCCAGTTGCCCGGATCGTGACCTGTTCCGTGCGTTTACCTCCGGGATGATTATCCGCAAGCTCAAGCAGCGTGACGGCATTGATATCGACACGCCGTTGCAGGCGCTGCAAAAGCTGGCAGAGCAGGGGTATCAGGATGTGGCTATTCAATCGCTGCACATCATCAACGGCGACGAATACGAAAAAATTGTCCGCGAAGTACAAAGTATGCGTCCGCTGTTTTCTCGCCTGACGCTCGGCGTACCGCTGCTGAGCAGCCATGAAGATTACGCGCAGCTGATGCTGGCGCTACAACAGCAGATGCCGCCGCTTGGCGAAAAAGAAAAAGTGGTGTTTATGGGGCACGGCGCCAGCCATCATGCCTTTGCCGCTTATGCCTGTCTTGACCATATGATGACAGCGCAGCGCTACCCGGCGCGGGTCGGGGCGGTGGAAAGCTACCCGGAAGTGGATGTGTTAATTGATAGTTTGTCTCAGGAAGGGGTGACGGCGGTGCATCTGATGCCGCTGATGTTAGTTGCTGGCGACCATGCCATCAATGATATGGCCTCCGACGAAGACGATTCGTGGAAGACATTGTTTAATGCGGCCGGGATACGGGCTACGCCGTGGCTCAGTGGGTTGGGTGAGAATCCGGCGGTGCGCGCCATGTTTGTGGCGCATTTACAGCAGGCGCTGAATGTGGCGCTGGAGGAAGCGGCATGAGCGGAAAACTGTACGCGTTAAGCACCGGGCCAGGCGCTTCCGATCTCATCACCGTGCGCGCCGCCCGCACGCTGGGTCAGCTCGATATTCTCTATGCGCCTGCCGGGCGTAAAGGCGGCGATAGCCTGGCGCTGTCGATCGTGCGGGAGTATATCGGCGAGCAGACCGAAGTCCGCTGCTGCCATTTTCCGATGAGTGCCGACAGCGCTGAAAAAGAGGCTGTCTGGGATGAGGTTGCCGCCGCGCTGGTTCAGGAAGTGGAGGCCGGTAAACAGGTTGGTTTTATTACCCTTGGTGATGCCATGCTGTTTAGTACCTGGGTCTTTTTACTCCAGCGTATTGGCTGTCCTGACTGGTTGGAAATCGTTCCGGGTGTGACTTCTTTTGCCGCGATTGCCGCGCGTTCGAAAACGCCGCTCGCCATGGAGCAACAGTCGCTGGCGGTGGTCTCCTGTACCGCGCCGGAAGCGGAAATCCAGCAGGCGTTAAAGCAGCATGACAGCCTGGTGCTGATGAAAGTATACGGTCGTTTTGCGCGCATCAAAGCGTTGCTGCAACAAGAGGGCTTGTTGAATTGCGCATTGATGATGTCTGAAGCCACGCTGCCGGGTGAGCAGTGCTGGCGTCATCTCAACGAAGTCAGCGACGACCAGCCGCTGCCTTATTTCTCGACCATTCTGGTTAATAAACAGTGGGAGTATGCACAATGAAGCTTGAACAACAGCTAAAACAGCTGTCTTTCAGCGGGTTGGCTGCGGCGCTATTACTGATGATTGTCCCTGAGCAAGCGTTCGCCATGCACATTATGGAAGGCTTCTTGCCGCCAATGTGGGCGCTGGCCTGGTGGCTGCTGTTTTTACCTTGCCTGTGGTACGGATTAGTGCGCTTGCGTCAAATCGTCCAGGAAGACAGCCACCAAAAAGTGTTACTGGCCCTCTGCGGCGCGTTTATTTTTGTGCTGTCGGCGCTGAAAATTCCTTCCGTTACCGGAAGCTGCTCGCATCCGACTGGTGTCGGCCTGGCGGTTATCCTGTTCGGACCGGGTGTGGTCGCTATTCTCGGTGCAATCGTCCTGCTGTTCCAGGCCTTGCTGCTGGCGCACGGTGGTTTAACGACGCTCGGCGCCAACGGTATGTCGATGGCGGTGATTGGCCCGGTAGTAGGTTACATGGTGTGGAAAATGGCCTGCCGCGCGGGGCTACGCCGGGATGTCTGCGTCTTCCTGTGCGCCATGCTGGCGGATCTCGTCACCTATTTTGTTACCTCGGTGCAACTGGGCGTTGCGTTCCCGGATCCGTCCGCAGGCGCAATGGGGTCGATTGTGAAATTCATGGGCATTTTCTGCCTGACGCAGATCCCCATCGCGATTGCGGAAGGTCTGCTCACCGTAATGATTTATGACCAGCTAACCAAACGCCAGTTGATAACCGCACAAGGACATTAACGATGAAAAAGACGCTGATTTTGTTATGCATGGTGGTGGCGCTGGTGATCCTGCCGTTCTTTATCAACCACGGTGGAGAGTACGGTGGTTCAGACGGTGAGGCGGAAAGCCAGATTCAGGCTATCGCCCCGCATTATGAGCCGTGGTTCCAGCCGTTGTACGAACCGGCAAGTGGCGAAATTGAAAGCCTGCTGTTTACGCTCCAGGGGTCGCTGGGCGCAGCCGTAATTTTCTACATTCTGGGTTACACCAAGGGCAGACAACGCCGTGATGACCGGGCTTGACAGGCTTAGCTATCAAAGCCGCTGGTTTCATGTCTCGCCGGTGCGGAAATTTCTGCTTTGGCTGATGATGATGATTCTGGCGTTTACCCTGCCCCCGTTGGGGCAGGGTATCGAGCTGTTACTGATTGCCGCGCTGAGCTGCTGGCTGCTGCGCATTTCCTTCTGGCGCTGGTGCCGCTGGATGGCATTGCCGTTTGGTTTTCTGACGGTTGGTGTTGTGACCATCCTGTTTAGTTTTAGCCGCGATCCGCAAACCCTGCTGGCCAGTATCCCCGTAGGAAGCTATTGGTTAGGCGTGAGCGCGCCAGGCCTGGTCACTGCCAATGAAACCTTCTGGCGCAGCCTTGCGGCGCTGGCGGCAACCTTCTGGTTAGTGCTGAATCTGCCGTTTCCGCAGTTGATTATTTTACTCAAACGCGCACACGTTCCTCGCCTGCTGACTGAACAGATCCTGCTGACCTGGCGGTTTATTTTTATCCTGTTAGACGAGGCGCTGGCTATTCATCGCGCGCAAACGCTGCGTTTTGGTTATCGTAGCTTGCCGTTGGGCTACCGCTCGCTGGCGATGCTGGTGGGATTGTTATTTACCCGTGTGTTGATCCGCTACCAGCAAATGACCACCACACTGGATATCAAACTGTATCAAGGTGATTTTCACCTGTAAGGAAAAGTATGCTTGCCACTTCAGCGCTTTGGTTTCGCTATCAGGATGACCCGATCCTCAAAGGGCTAACGCTGGACTTTTCTACGCATGCCGTCACCGGGCTGGTAGGGGCCAATGGCTGCGGGAAATCCACGCTGTTTATGAATCTGAGCGGGTTATTGCGACCACAGCAAGGCGCGGTGATGTGGCAGGGCAAACCGCTGGATTACAGCAAGCGCGGCCTGCTGGCGCTGCGCCAGCAGGTGGCAACCGTATTTCAGGATCCCGATCAGCAAATCTTTTATACCGATATCGACAGCGATATTGCGTTCAGTCTGCGCAACCTTGGGGTGGATGAAGCTGAAATCTCACGTCGGGTGGAAGATGCGCTCACGCTGGTTGATGCCCAGCATTTTCGCCATCAGCCTATTCAGTGTTTAAGCCACGGGCAAAAAAAACGCGTGGCGATTGCCGGTGCGCTGGTGTTGCAGGCGCAATATCTGCTACTGGATGAACCTACTGCAGGCCTTGACCCATCAGGCCGCACGCAGATGATTGAGATAATCAAACGCATCGTAGCGCAAGGAAACCACGTGGTTATCTCCAGCCATGATATCGATCTTATCTATGAGGTCAGCGATGCAGTTTACGTTTTACGCCGGGGCGAAGTGCTGACGCACGGCACGCCGGGTGAGGTTTTCGCCCGGACGGATCTTATTGAACAAGCTGGATTGACTCAGCCCTGGCTGGTAAAGCTGCATACTGAGCTGGGTTTCCCGCTGTGTAAAACAGAGGCTGAATTTTTTAGTCGTATGCGAGAGAACGCACTGAAGGAGGCGTCATGACGCAGGCAATAATGTTGCAGGGAACGGCATCTGATGTGGGTAAAAGCGTGTTGGTCGCCGGGCTGTGTCGAATTTTTTACCAGGACGGACTGCGTACCGCGCCGTTCAAATCACAGAATATGGCGCTGAACTCGGGCATTACGCCAGAGGGTAAAGAGATGGGCCGCGCGCAAATTTTTCAGGCTGAGGCGGCCGGCATTACGCCGGATGTGCGTATGAATCCGGTGCTGCTTAAGCCGACCAGCGATCGTAAAGCGCAGGTTGTGCTGATGGGCAAATTGGCGACCGATATGGATGCGGTGAGTTACCACGAGTATAAGCCGCGCCTGCGTGAGCAGATCCTGTCAGTATATAACAGCCTGGCGCAGGAGTTCGATGTGCTGGTGCTGGAAGGCGCGGGAAGCCCCGCTGAGATTAACCTGCGCGATCGCGATATCGTCAATATGGGTATGGCTGAGATGGCGCAATGCCCGGTCGTTCTGGTGGCCGATATCGATCGCGGCGGCGTGTTTGCCTCTATTTACGGCACGCTGGCGCTACTGCATGACCATGAACGCGCCAGGGTAAAAGGGGTGATAATTAATAAGTTTCGCGGTGATGTGGCGCTGCTGTATTCCGGTATCGAGCAAATTGAAGCGCTGACCGGCGTTCCGGTGCTGGGCGTCATGCCATGGCTGGATGTTGATCTGGAAGATGAAGATGGCGTGGCGCTGCAAAAGGGCAAGTATTTGCGTACTGACAAACGCGACATCGACATTGCCGTTGTTCAACTCCCGCACATTTCTAATTTTACTGATTTCAATGCGCTTGCGGCACAACCGGATGTGCGCGTGCGCTATGTTCGCCAGCCTGAAGAACTGGCAGGGGCCGATCTGGTGATTCTGCCAGGCAGCAAAAACACGCTGGGCGATCTGGTGTGGCTGCGTGAAAGCGGAATGGCGCATGGCGTCGTGCAATTGCATCGTAATAACGTTCCGGTGGTGGGGATTTGCGGTGGCTACCAAATGCTCGGCGACACCATCATTGATGAGGTGGAATCAGGGCTCGGTACGCTGCCGGGTCTGGGCTTGCTTAATACGGTGACCCATTTTGCCCAGCATAAAACCACGACCCTGGTTGAGGGGAAAATGTCTTCTTCGCTGCCCGACTGGCTGGCGGGCGCGGCAGACTTATCCATTCGCGGTTATGAAATCCATATGGGCGAAACGGCATTATCCGAAGCATGCCAGTCGGTGATGACGCTGCGCAAAGAAGGCAGACATGTGGCTGACGGCGCGATAACACCGGATGGCCTGGCGTTCGGCACCTATCTTCACGGTCTGTTCGACAGCGATGAATTTACCCGTGCATTGGTGAATGGCCTGCGCGTACGCAAAGGATTAGCACCGCTGGATTCCACCTTCCATTACGCGCAATATAAATCGCAGCAGTTTGATCTGCTGGCGGATGCGATGCGGCAACACATCGATATTGAGAAAATTTATACCATCATGAAGCAACACCGGGAGCCCGTATGATGATTCTGGTTACGGGCGGCGCACGAAGCGGCAAGAGTCGACATGCGGAAGCGCTAATCGCTGATTCCCCAAACGTTCTGTATATCGCGACTTCGCAAATTTTTGATGAGGAGATGGCGGCGCGCATTCAGCATCATCGCGATGGACGCCCTGCGCACTGGCGTACTGCCGAGCGCTGGCAACATCTCGATGAACTGATTACGGCAACAAACGATCCTCAGGAAGCCATTTTGCTGGAGTGCATCACCACCATGGTGACCAATCTGCTGTTCGCTCTGGGCGGTGACAGCGACCCGGATAGCTGGGATTACGCGGCGATGGAGCAGTCCATCGAGGATGAGATCCGTTTGCTGATTGCTGCCTGTCACCGTTGCCCGGCAACGGTGATCCTGGTGACTAACGAAGTCGGAATGGGGATCGTTCCGGAGAACCGTCTGGCCCGGCATTTTCGCGATATTGCCGGACGCGTGAACCAGAGACTGGCGACGGCAGCTGATGAGGTGTGGCTGGTGGTATCAGGAATTGGAGTCAAAATTAAATGAGTAAGTTGTTCTGGGCAATGCTTTCTTTTATCAGCCGCTTGCCCGTTCCTGCTCGCTGGTCGCAAGGACTGGATTTCGAGCACTATTCGCGCGGTATCGTGATGTTTCCCCTGATAGGCGTGGTGCTGGGCGGGCTGACGGGGCTGGTCTTTATGGCGCTGCAGCCCTGGTGTGGTACTCCACTGGCAGCCTTATTTGCCGTATTGACGCTGGCGTTGTTGACCGGCGGTTTTCATCTGGACGGTCTGGCGGATACCTGTGACGGTATTTTTTCTGCCCGTCGACGCGAACGGATGCTGGAAATCATGCGCGACAGTCGCCTGGGAACCCATGGCGGGCTGGCGTTAATTTTCGTTTTGCTGGCCAAAGTGCTGGTGGTGAGCGAACTGGCTTTACGTGGCACGCCAATGCTGGCGGCGCTGGCTGCGGCATGTGTCGCCGGGCGGGGTAGCGCTGTTTTGCTGATGTATCGACATCGCTACGCCCGCGAAGAAGGGCTGGGCAATGTCTTTATCGGCAAAGTTACCGGGCGTCAAACCTGCGTCACACTGGGGTTGGCGGCAATCCTGGCCGCTGTGCTGCTTCCAGGCATGCGCGGCGTAGCAGCGATGGCTGTCACGATGGTGGCGATTTTCATTCTTGGGCAGTTATTAAAACGTACGTTGGGTGGGCAAACCGGCGATACGTTGGGCGCAGCCATTGAACTTGGCGAGTTGATATTCTTGCTGGCTCTGCTTTGAGTCAGCCAACATACTGGAACCCTTATGCAGACTTTAACCTCTTTACTCCACGCGATCCCTTCACCTGACAGTGCCGCGATGCTGCGTGCTCAGCAGCATATTGATGGCTTACTAAAGCCGCCGGGAAGTCTGGGTCGGCTCGAATCTCTTGCCGTGCAACTGGCTGGTATGCCTGGCCTGAAAGGTGTGCCGCATGTGAAGGACAAAGCGATGCTGGTGATGTGCGCCGATCATGGCGTCTGGGATGAAGGGGTTGCCGTTTCGCCTAAAGTGGTCACGGCTATTCAGGCCGCCAATATGACGCGCGGGACGACCGGCGTTTGCGTTCTGGCCGCTCAGGCTGGGGCAAAGGTGCATGTCATTGACGTGGGAATTGACGCGGAGCTTATCCCCGGCGTGGTGAATATGCGCGTCGCGCGCGGCTGCGGCAATATTGCCCAGGGCCCGGCAATGAGCCGTTCGCAGACAGAGGAACTGCTGCTGGAAGTTATTCGCTATACCCATGAACTGGCGAAAGAGGGCGTAACGCTGTTTGGCGTGGGTGAACTCGGTATGGCAAATACCACGCCCGCGGCGGCTATCGTCAGCGTGCTGACCGGCAGCGATGCCGAAGATGTGGTGGGCATCGGCGCTAACCTGCCGCTTTCCAGAGTAGGTAATAAAGTAGAGGTTGTGCGGCGAGCCATTGCCGTCAATCAACCGGATCGCAATGACGGTATCGATGTACTGGCAAAAGTGGGTGGATTTGATCTGGTTGGCATGGCGGGTGTGATGCTGGGCGCGGCCTCCTGTGGGCTGCCGGTCGTGCTGGATGGTTTTCTTTCATACTCTGCTGCGCTGGCGGCCTGCCAGCTAGCACCGCAGATTAAACCCTATCTGATCCCGTCACATTTCTCTGCTGAGAAGGGGGCCCGCACTGCGTTGGCGCATCTGGAGCTGGATCCGTATCTGAATATGGGGATGCGTTTAGGTGAAGGCAGCGGGGCCGCGCTGGCGATGCCGATTATTGAGGCAGCCTGCGCGATGTACCACAACATGGGGCAGTTAGCCGCCAGCAACATTGTGCTACCGGATGGTAAAGAAGCATAGTTACGTGCCCCCTGAACCTCGCCGTATGGCGAGGTTTATTTTTGCGCATTGAATTCGTAACCCACTAAAACAGATAATAAAAGCTATAATTACCGGATATCTGCTGCGGCAACGGAAAGGAAAAAGATGCGTCGTGTAAAACTGCTTTGTTCACTCATCATGCTGCTTGCGAGTCAGGTAGCACACGCGGTGAGCTATCCGCTGCCGCCAGAAGGTAGTCGTCTGGTAGGTAGCCCGCTGACGATTACGGTCCCGCCCGGAAACACCCAGCCGCTGGAGGCATTTGCCGCGCAGTACGGGCAGGGGTTGAGCAATATGCTCGAGGCCAATCCCGGCGTAGACGTTTTTCTGCCTAAGTCTGGCTCAACGCTGGTGGTGCCGCAGCAACTGATCTTGCCGGATACCGTGCGTGAAGGCATTGTTATCAACGTCGCCGAAATGCGTCTTTATTACTATCCTACGGGTACAAACACGGTTGAAGTTTTGCCGATTGGCATTGGACAGGCGGGGAGAGAAACGCCGCGTAACTGGGTGACGGCGGTCGAGCGTAAGCAGGAAGCGCCGAGCTGGACGCCGACGCCGAATACCCGACGGGAATATGCCGCACGTGGGGAAACCTTGCCCGCGTTTGTGCCTGCCGGACCAGATAACCCGATGGGCCTGTATGCGATTTATATCGGCAGGCTTTATGCCATTCACGGCACTAATGCTAACTTCGGTATTGGTCTGCGGGTGAGCCAGGGCTGCATCCGTTTGCGTAATGACGATATTAAGTACTTATTTGACACGGTGCCGGTTGGGACGCGTGTGCAACTGATTGACCGCCCGGTGAAATACAGCGAGGAACCAGACGGCAGTCGCTGGGTAGAAGTGCATGAGCCGCTGTCACGAAATCGTTCTGAGTACGAGTCTGACAGAAAGGTTCCCTTGCCGATCACTCCCGCTTTGCGCACATTTATCAGCGGGAGTGGCGTGGATGTGAACCGCGGGAATCAGGCCCTGGAAAGACGTTCCGGTATGCCGGTGAACATCAGCCAGGTTCAGCAGCATTTTTAATATTAAAGCGGCCCAGGTTTATCGTCAGATAAGGTGGGGCGCTTTTTTAATTTGATACTGCCCCATTTTTACCACGCCGATATGGTCTGCCATTAGCTGCGCTTCGTGTTCGCTGTGGGTAACCAGCAGTGCCGTTTGCCCGGCAGCGCGCAAAATATCCCGTACCTCGTTGCCAAGACGCTCGCGCGTGCGCTTATCAAGGCTGGAAAAGGGCTCATCCAGCAACAGGATTTCCGGATGCGGTGCCAGCGCACGCGCGAGCGCGATGCGCTGCTGCTGACCGCCGGAAAGTTCATGGGGATAGCGGTTGGCATGGCTATGTAATTCCACCATTTTTAACAGCTCCGCCACCCGGGCCTGCTGTTCTTCACGCGGCATACGGCGTAATCCAAAGGCGACATTTTGGTGCGCGGTCAGATGCGGAAATAACGCATATTCCTGAAAAACCATGCCGACATGACGCTTTTCAGGCGGGAGATGAACACCGGGAGCGGCAACACGATGCTGAGACACATAGATCTCTCCGCTTCGCAGTCGTTCAAACCCCGCAACGGCGCGTAGAACCGTGGTTTTTCCGCAGCCTGAAGCCCCTAACAGACAGGCGATTTCCCCTTTGCGTACCGACATTGAAAATCCATTCAGTACCGATTGCTGGCTGTTGCCATAGGCAACGTGCACATCCTGGAGGCGTAATGCAATTTCTGACATTGTTACTCTCTTAACCCCGGCGAGTCATTTGGTGACGCACCAATAAAATAACCGGTAGCGTGCCAGCTAAAACAATCATTAGCGCGGCGATAGCACCTTCTTCATAAGTTCCACGAGCGGCTTCCGCATACAGCAATGTTGCCAGCGTTTCGAAGTTAACCGGACGCAAAAGCAATGTTGTGGGTAGCTCTTTCATCGCGTCGGCAAAAACCAGCAGGGCGCTGCTTATCAGCGCCGGGCGCAGTAGAGGGAAATGAACCCGTGCAAACGTGCCCGCGCCATTCTCGCCCAACAGCCGGGAAGCCTGCTCCAGCGAAGGTGGAATGCGTCCCAGACCGGAATCCAGCGCGCCGATGGCAATCGCCTGGAAACGCATGGCGCAACAAATGACCAGCAGGATCCCGGCTGACATCAGCGGCAGGCCACGCACATCCAGCAAGTCAGCCAGCCAACGGTCAACCGCCATGGCCGGCGTTAAAAAACCAATCGCCAGGATTGTGCCGGGAACCGCGTAGCCTAAAGAGGCCAGACGCATCACGCCACGGCGAAACCCCGGCATCGCGTTGTCTGCAGCGCTATGGCGTGCGCTCCAGGCTACCAACATACTGACGCAAACCACCACCAGCGTGGTTCCCGCCGCGAGCAAGAGCGTATTTTGTAATGCTGACAGTAACGAGGGGGAGAGAAGATTGTCATCGCCGATACGTTTGGCGCTTTCCCACATTAAAAACAGCACCGGGGCCAGAAAACCCAGCACAACCGGCAGCGAAATAACGGCACCAAGCAGCCAGCCGCGCCAACCCTGCACGCGCGTGGGTTGAATTTCCCGCAGACTGCGGCTGCTGAACCCCTGTTTTCTGCGGCCATAAAATTCCAGCGTCAGAATAAAGAAGATAAACATCAGCATCATGCAGGCGATTTGCGCCGCTGAAGATAAATCGGAGCGCGAGATCCACGTGGTGTACACGGTAACAGTTAACGTCTGTACCCCAAGGAATTCCGACGCGCCGATGTCGTTAAGCGTTTCCAGCAATGCCAGACTGATGCCAACGGCCAGGGCCGGACGTGCCATGGGGAGGGCAACGCGAAAAAAAGTTCCGGTCGCGCTGCATCCCAGCGTACGTGCGGCTTCCAGTAAATGAGCCGGCTGGCTGATAAACATGGCGCGGGTGGTCAGGTACACGTAAGGATAAAGTACTAAGCCGAGCAGAATTATTGCACCGGAAAGAGAGCGTAAATCTGGCAGGCGGAACTGTCGTGGGCTGTCAAAGCCCAGTAAGAAACGAATAAAGGTTTGCAGGGGACCAATCGGATGCAGCAGATCGAGCCAGGCAAAGGCGACGATGTAGGTCGGCATCGCCAGCGGCAACAGTAGCGCCCAACCGAGAATTTTGCGTCCAGGAAAATCCCATGCCGTCACCGCCCATGCGCTACCTACGCCAATGACGCCGACCATCACGGCGACACCCGCTAACAACAGTACGGTATTTTTTAACGCGGCAGGCAACACCCACGTCAGGAGATTATCCCAGTGAGATAAATCGGCCTGGGTAGCCTGCCAGATCAGCGCAATGACGGGGGTCAGGACGCCAAGCGCCACGCACAGCGCGCCAAGATGCAACGGCGTTAATAATGACTGCGGCCCGGAAACCAGGCCGCGTAACGCTGGAAACTGCAAAGGTTTATTGATCGAATCCAACTTTATCTACCAGCAGGCTAGCTTGTTTACGATACTTCACGATTTCAGTTAACGGTGTCTTATCGACATCAATTTCACCGATGGTGGCGCTGATAACCGGATCAAGCGTTACGCCTTTCAGTACCGGATATTCAAAGTTCGCTTTCGCATACTGCTGCTGGGCAGGCGCGGAAACCAGATACTCCATCAGCTTAACGGCATCGGCTTTATTTGGCGCATAGCGGGCAACGGCAGCGCCGCTGATATTGACGTGCGTGCCGCCATTCTCAAAGGTTGGTTTTACGACTTTGATGGCATCGCCCCATTGGCGAGCATCGCTGCCTTCTTTGGCATTTTTCATATGGCCGACGTAATAGGAGTTAGCCAGACCGATATCACAAATTCCACCGAGGATATCGCGGGCAACGTCGCGGTCGCCGCCGGTGGCTTTACGGGCCAGGTTAGCCTTCACGCCGCGCAGCCAGTCTTCGGTTTTAGCTTCACCGTGATGGGCAATCATCGCAGCGATCAGCGCCGTGTTATACGGATGCTGCCCGGAGCGGATACAGACTTTACCTTTATACTCCGGGCTGGCGAGTTGTTCGTAATGCCAGTTATCAATGGGCATTGATTTTTCGGCATACAGCACACGAGCGCGCATAGAAAGTGCAAACCACTGATTATCCGCACCGCGCAGGTTGGCTGGAATCGCGGTTTTCAACGCTTCTGACTCTACCGGTTGGGTCACTCCGGCTTCCACGAGATCGAGGAGATTGCCTGCATCAACGGTCATCAGCAGGTCGGCAGGGGAGTTTTTGCCTTCCGCTTTAACGCGCTCAAGCATGCCATCCTTGATATAAACCGTACTGACTTTGATGCCGCTGGTTTTTGTCCAGCTATCAAGTAACGGCTGAATCAGACCTGGTTCACGGGTGGTGTAAAGCGTTAATGTTTCCTGGGCGAAAGCCGGCAGGCTAACAGCGAAGACCAGGGCAGAGGCAAGCGTGATACGGCGCAGTCCGGTGCGAGGCAGAGCATTCATCGTTTATATCCCAGAGTAATTGGAACGTACAGTGAACCGAGCAGGGCTCGTTCTTTTGGCTCGCGTACAATAAATGATAATCACTAGCAGTTACAATAATTGCAAAGTTTAAACGATTTACATTTACATAACTTTAATCAATGGTGTGATGCGACATGAAATAGGGGCGGTACAACAGGCAGAACGCTTATGCAGGATGCTTTTATGTAAGCCTGAAAAGCAAAAAGCCCGCTCAAGTTTCCTTAAGCAGGCTTCTTAAATTTGGCTCCTCTGACTGGACTCGAACCAGTGACATACGGATTAACAGTCCGCCGTTCTACCGACTGAACTACAGAGGAATCGTGTGAACGAGGCGCATATTACTGACCTCACCCTGAGGTGTCAACAGTAAAATTAGCGCGTCATTTCAATTGGTTAATTAATCTTCAAATTCAGTGTTAATGCACATTTGATGAGCGATAATGGTCATCTTCGGGGTTATCACGTAACCGTTGCATTGGGTTTTGGCGGTAAAACAGGATGAAACGCTGCCATAAAGCCGGGAATCGTGGAGCAAATAATTCAGGTGCGCTGAAAAAATACTCGGATAATACGGCAAAGCATTCGGCCGGATCGGTTGCAGCGTAGGCATCTATACTGCATGCGGTTTCCCCTACCAGATCGATTTCATCCTGAATATTGTTCATTGCGGCATGCAGGTCGTGCTCCCAGCCGGCAATGTCTCGCAGAGGAATCGCCGGAATTCCGCTGGCGCGATCGCCATTACGCATATCCAGCTTATGCGCGACTTCATGAATGATCAGATTAAAGCCTGAGGCATCAAAGGAATCCTGAATATCAAGCCAGTTGAGAATTATCGGACCTTGCTGCCAGCTCTGCCCGGACTGAACGACACGTTGATTGTGTACCAGACCAATTTCGTCTTCCCATTCGTCGTCCACAACAAATGGGGCAGGGTAGATGAGAACTTCATGAAACCCATCGAGCCACTCGATCCCCAATTCCAGAACAGGTAAACAGAAGAGCAGAGCAATGCGCGCACTTTTTAGCGGGTCCAGCTCAAACCCCTGAAGTGCTACCAATCTTTTTTGCTGTAAAAAACGCTCGGCCAGGGCGATAAGTCTGGCTTGTTCTTGCTCGGTGAGATTCACCAGAAGCGGAATAGCCAGGGCGTTATCCCAGGGCCAGTCGTCATTTCGGGCTGTTTCTTGCTCTTTCCAGGGCCACTTAATCATCGTTTTGCTCGCAAACTCGTCACTTGAACGAAATTGACGGAACTGGGTCTGTTAAAATGCCAAATTACCTGGCATCATGGCAACCACCAAAACGGAGAGATGCCAGAGCGGCTGAATGGACCGGTCTCGAAAACCGGAGTAGGGGCAACTCTACCGGGGGTTCAAATCCCCCTCTCTCCGCCACTATTCAAACACTTAGCTCAATTCCTTTCAACGACTCATGTCACACTTGGTATAGTGTCGGTATACTTTCTAGGTTTATTCCTTCACATACATTACCCCATTACTACAAATCAAGAGTTAGCATTTTGTCATAAAATGCTGTCAGCTTTTTTTTTCTTGCCATATACAACTCCTACTATAAACTCAGTATGTGGTGCTTTTGAACATTTTTTTGTATGAAAAGAGGGGTTATGGCTAACGCGATACTTTGGTATGAGATTAAGAATATCGGTAGCTTTGAAGATGAAGGAGGGTTCGTTGACCTTACTACTACAGCTAAGGATAAGAAGAAAGAACTGTGGGTCGATGTTGATGGCCACAAGGTCAATTTGATCACTGCTATCATGGGAGCGAATGCCTCTGGTAAAACGACTCTCATTAAACCTATGTCTTTTTTGAGCTGGTTTTTCTGGTCTATACCTGCAAAAGTTACAGAATATCTTTATTTGAACATAAACCGGCCATTTGTGAATCCGGGAATGATTAAAGTTTGCTTTGTGTTAGAAGGGAAAGTATATACTTATGTTGTTATAGCATGTGATCATTTTATTATTAAAGAAGAATTATATGTAAAAAATGATAATAATAAAAACATATATATTTTTAAAAGAGGTTTAAACAAAGAGAATTATAAAAATAATTTAAATAAGAAAGGTGATGAGCTTAGCCCTAAAGAAATAGAGGATTTTTTAAAGACAATAAAATACGATTATGTAGAAAAATCTGAGTTGTTCCCATTGGGTGGGCTTGAAGGTAAAAGAACACCATCTAACACCAGTATCATTTCTGCTGCAAGGCGTGTGGGTGTTCCGTTAGCTATGAATATTGCTGAGCAAATGAGCAATACTACAAACGTAAATGCTATGGGTAGATATAGCTATGATTATGAGGATTTAGGAGCTACTGCCGAAGATTTATATGAAGATACTGTTACATTTAATAGTGTAAAAAGAATTTTACGAAAATGGGATCTTGGATTGGATGATATTATTATTGAGAAAGAGGAGAAAATTGATGTAAATGGTGAAAAAGAAACTTATTATCTTCTAAAAGGTGTTCATGCAAAGGAAGATGGTACAAAATTTGAACTGCCATTTGCATTTGAATCCGCAGGTACTCAAAGTGCCTTTGTTAGATTGAATAATATTATGAAGTGCTTAAAGAAAGGGACCGCATGCTTCATTGATGAACTTGGTGATGACTTGCATCCACATATGGTTAAGCCAATTTTAGAGTTATTCATAAGCAAAGAAACAAACCCGATGCATGCACAATTAATATTTACTTGTCATAAACCAGAGCTAATAAACTACTTGGGTAAATATCGGGTGCTTATTACTGAGAAAAAGTACAACAAAAGTGAGTGCTACAGGCTTGATGATTTTCCATCCAGTGAAGCTCGGGTAGATGATAACATTGCAGCTAAATATTTGGCGGGTGCATTTGGTGGAGTACCAGATTTATGACCAAGCCCAAACGTGCAAAACGCGGTGTTGAACGAACTAAGCTGTTGATGTGTGAAGGAATAACTGACAAAAGATTTGCTGATTGTTTAAAGCGCCTTTTAACAACCAGGGCAGCAGGTTTTAGTGTTAGACTAGATGATGCTGGTGGAGGGGGGCCGAAATCCGCGATAATGGCAGCTATAAATCATGCTGGTGGTTTTGATAAAAGGGTTGTCTTCATAGATTCAGATCTTGCAATACCCGCTGACGCAGTAGCTGCGGCTAGGAATAGGGACATAAAAATCATTCAATCCTCACCATTATGCTTGGAAGGGTTTTTAATGAGATTAATGGGCCATAATCAACAATTCATCAATTCACAGGATGCAAAAGATTCGTTTCATAGGTTTTATAATTTGAGAAATGTTGTAACTCAAGAATGGTATGAAGAGTATATAACACTTCAACACATAAACTCTGTGATTAGTGACGATCGACATATTTGCCGAGAGGTACTAACTGACTTACGCGATGTATTCACTGTGTTTTAAAACTGCTCTAGCGGGCAGTTTTATCAACTAGGGTTCGATCTAATGTCGGCGATCTTTTGATTTTTCTATCATAAACCAAAACTTGGCTTTCAGTTTTGTGACCTGAGAATAGTTGTTTGTCCTTTCTCGAGTCATGGTAATCTGATATCCCCTTGGCTTTGATTTCATGAAAGATACATTGCAATATTTATTGAGGTTATGCCCACGACTTGTTTTGGATAACCATCCTATATCCGTCGACGTCAACAAATGTCCTTCCGTTCACATCCCAGTAGGGATTGAATGACGCTGTCATTCTGAAACCAGCATCGTTCATTCTTTCGCAGGCATGCAACCCTTCATTTTCATCAGGGTAATAAAGAGCGAGTAAATCTTCTTCAGTGTGCAAAGGTTGAACGGGATAGTTTTGGCAAAAGGTGAATTCTATGTGCCAGTCTAAGTCTTCCCGCCCTAACATTATTCCATTGAACCCCTCATGATCGTTGAATTCAGCAATTTTATGTAGCCCCAATCCCTGGCTGTACATCAGAAAAGAGCTTTCGAGATTGTTGACGGGTTTGGCAATACGCATATGAGTAAACATCCGGGGTCTCCAGGGGAAATACCGTTTAACATTGAAATCGCGCTGAGTTTACATGTGATTATCTTTTCATTTATCCATAAGAGCCTCCGAAATATCATGCTTCACTTTGCTAACGGTCTGCTGCCAACACAGAGTGGACCGTCAGATTAGGTTTGGTTCTGCGCCGTGAGAGCGACAGTTCAGGTCCCTCAATATTGCCACACCCTGCGTAGCTGTAAAAACAAACAGTGGAAATGATAATTATTTCTATTTAACATTATTTATTTGCGAGTGGATAACGCTATGAATAACAAGCTGTTGGGTGTGGCCATTATTGCTGTTTTGTCGGCAGGTTTAGCTTTTAGTTCTCATGCAAGTGAAACAATAAGCAAAACTGGGGTAAGGACGTTGGTGGATGAAAATAACAAATTCAAAGTAGTATATGATATTGATGATAAAGGAAAAGTTATAAATATCAGATTTCCTGATGGCGTCGTTGATGCTGATACTAAGCAAAAACTTACCCGGGAAATGGAAAACTGGGTATTCGAATCTGGCAGTCCACAGACCGATATCAGCTCTGTGGTGACTTTAACATCAACCCCAACGTCCGCGCACAGCAGACCTCGCGGCGCTTCAGACGGTCTTTTTGTACTAAGTTGAAGGAGTTTTGGCTGTGTTCAAACTCACCTGACCCTTTGTGATACGATAATTGTTTTAGATTGTCACATGGGGCCAGATTTTGAATTCATACATTTTCCTTGCCGGGGCCATTGTAGCTGAAGTAATAGGTACAACCCTGATGAAGTTCTCTGACGGATTTACACGTCTATGGCCATCTGTAGCAACCATTGTATGCTACTGCACTGCTTTTTATCTTCTCGCTCAGACGCTGTCGACCATTCCAACGGGTATTGCGTACGCAATTTGGTCAGGTGCTGGAATCGTATTAATCAGCCTTTTGGGCTGGTTGGTAAGTGGGCAAAAGCTTGATTTTCCGGCGATCGCAGGCATGTTCCTTATTTGTGCAGGGGTTCTGGTTATTAATATTTTTTCTAAATCTTCCCCGCATTAATTCTATTGAAAGCGTGTCGCATATCTGGCGCTCTTAGCAGAGCTTATCCCCGTGCGGTGAAAAAAGCCCGCTTCATATGAAGCGGGCTTGCTGTTTGTATCTCAATCAGAACTGGTAGACTAAACCAACGGCAACGATGTCGTCAGTCGCGATACCATTGCTTTCATAGAAGCTATCGTCTTCATCCAGCAGGTTGATTTTGTAATCAACGTAGGTGGACATGTTTTTGTTGAAGTAGTAAGTCATACCTACATCAACATATTTGACCAGATCTTTGTCGGTGTAGCGTGGGGTGCCATTGCTATGGTGATCCCAGCCGCCTAAATCAACGCCTTTAGACTGCAGGAATGCAACGGACGGGCGCAAACCAAAGTCAAACTGGTATTGTGCAACAACTTCGAAGTTTTGCGTTTTGTTAGCAATACCGCCTTCAACTCCATCCCCTTTACCATATGCAGTCATATTGCGTGTTTCAGCATACATAGCAGCCAGGTACACGTTATTCGCATCATATTTGGCACCCACGGTCCAGGCATCAGCTGTGTCACCACCAGCATAGCGGTTGGCATGGCTACTGTCGCCACGTCCAGCAGCAACCTGATTATTAGTACGGTCAGAGCTGGAGTATGCCGCACCGAGGCTTAAACCGAAGTCGAAGTCATAGGAGGTAGACATACCGAAACCGTCGCCATTTTCACGAGACAGGCTACGTCCATCACCATTACCAGTACCTTCGCCTGAACCACCATCTTCATTATTGCCCTGGTACTGCAGAGCGAAGTTCAGACCATCAACCTCACCGAAGAAACCTTTATTACGGTAGGTGGCAACGCCGTTGGTACGACCGGTCATATACACGTCGGTCTGGGTGTAGGTATCGCCGCCGAATTCCGGCAGCATATCGGTCCAGGCTTCTACGTCGTAGACAACGCCATAGTTACGACCGTAGTCAAAGGTACCGTTCTGACCAAAACCTAAGCCAGCGAAAGCCAGGCGGGTCCATGAATCTGCACCTTCACCTTCTGTGCTGTTGGCCTGGACGTTATATTCCCACTGACCATAACCAGTTAGCGTGTCGTTGATCTGGGTTTCGCCTTTAAAGCCCACACGTACATAGGTCTGATCGCCGTCGCTACCCGCATCGTCAGAGAAATAATGCAGACCATCGACTTTGCCGTACAGATCCAGTTTATTGCCGTTCTTATTATAAATTTCAGCGGCATTCGCTGCGCCTGCAGCTAATAAAGCAGGGAGGAGAAGTGCCAGTACTTTTCTTTTCATTATGTATTCCCTTATGATAATAATTAATATGAATATGTAGTACTATCCGAAAGACTACATTTGGATACTATCTATGAAGTTCATTTAATTTAAAATATAACATGTAACAAATGTATTTAAGATATTTCAAAATGTTTCTATAGTGTCTTTTTATAAATTAATGTATATGTGTTTAATAATGTTATTTACATGGTAAATTTATTTTTATCAGTGGGTTATGTATTTCTTGTGTTCATTGTTTTCGTGTATTTTATTTTTGGGGGTTATTTGTTGTTTGATTACATATGATTATCTATTGCTATGGTGATCAAGAAACAATAAATTTCTGTGATTATATAAAGTTGAGAATGATAATATATTTATATAAATTAAAGCGCTGGCAGTGGTCTGCAATGAAAATTGTTGTTAAGGTGGTTTTCTTTCTGCAAAGAGAGACCACATGGAACGACAAGATTGGCAGTCAAAATTTGAAGCCTGGCTACAGGATAACCATTCCGGGCAGGATGCTGCCCATGATATCTCTCATTTTCGTCGCGTGTGGAAGACTTCGCAAAAGCTAAGTACGGATGCGACCGTAAATTGGCTGGTGGTTCTTACAGCGTGCTACTTCCATGATCTTGTCAGCTTGCCGAAGAATCATCCGGATCGTCATCGCTCATCGGTATTGGCGGCGCAGGAAACACGCCGCATTCTGAGGCGCGATTTCCCTGATTTTCCGCAACACTGTATACCTGCCGTATGTCATGCCATTGAGGCGCACAGTTTCAGCGCGAAGATCGCACCGGAAACTATTGAAGCTAAAATTGTGCAGGATGCCGACAGGCTTGAGGCGCTGGGGGCTATCGGTTTAGCGCGCGTATTTGCCGTGTCTGGTGCGTTAGGCGTGGCGCTGTTTGACGCGGAAGATCCATTCGCGCGGAAGCGTAGCCTTGACGATAAACAGTACGCGCTCGATCACTTTCAGACCAAATTATTGACGCTGCCGCTGACAATGCAAACTGAACAAGGCCGACATTTAGCGCAGCATAATGCTGACTTTTTACTGACGTATATGGCGAAGCTGAGTGCGGAGTTAAAAGGAGAGTATGCAATGCTGGATCTCGACGCGATTCAACCCTTTAAAGCACGTTAGTCGCCAGTACAGCCGCAACGTCAACCGCGCTATTTTATGTTAATCTGTCGGTTATCCATTTCGGCCGGTTAAATGTATGCAGGATAATTTTTCAGTAGCAGGCTCCATGAACCCAATGACAGATGATAACAAGGCCGCCGCACAGGTAATTTTGGCTAAGTTGCTTGAAATTTATGACGTGAAAACCCTGGTTGCTCATCTGAATGGTGTTGGTGAGAACCGCTGGAGTCCGGCCATCTTTAAGCGAGTAGTGGCGAACGAAACATGGCATCGCCTCAGCGACAATGAGCTTGCTCATCTGAATTCCTTGCTGCCGACGCCACCTGCGCATCATCCGCATTATGCCTTTCGATTTATCGATCTGTTTGCCGGCATCGGCGGAATTCGTCGCGGCTTTGAGGCGATTGGCGGGCAGTGCGTGTTTACCAGCGAATGGAACAAGCATGCGGTGCGCACCTACAAAGCGAATAATTATTGCGATCCGCTCCAGCATCACTTTAATGAAGATATTCGCGATGTCACGCTGAGTCATCATGATGGAGTAAGCGACCAGCAGGCGGCGGAACATATTCGCCAACATATTCCTGAACATGACGTACTGCTGGCAGGATTTCCTTGTCAGCCTTTCTCCCTGGCTGGGGTATCAAAGAAAAATGCGTTAGGGCGGGCCCACGGCTTTGCCTGTGATACACAAGGCACACTCTTTTTTGATGTGGTGCGCATTATCGATGCGCGTCGACCAGCAATATTTGTGCTCGAAAACGTTAAAAACCTGAAAAGTCACGACCAGGGTAAAACGTTTCGCATCATTATGCAGACGCTGGATGAGCTGGGTTATGACGTCGCGGATGCGGCGGATAATGGGCCCGACGATCCGAAAATAATCGATGGACAACATTTTTTACCTCAGCATCGCGAACGTATTGTGCTCGTCGGATTTCGACGCGATCTGAATCTGAAATCAGACTTCACGCTGCGCAATATAGTCACTCGCTATCCGCCGCGACGTACTACGCTGGCGGAGCTGCTTGAGCCGACCGTCGATGCGAAATATGTGCTGACGCCGGTGTTGTGGAAATATTTATACCGGTATGCGAAAAAGCACCAGGCGCGGGGGAATGGGTTTGGTTATGGCATGGTGTATCCTGGTAATCCCGATAGCGTAACGCGCACATTATCCGCACGCTATTATAAAGACGGCGCCGAGATCCTTGTCGATCGCGGCTGGGATATGGCGCTGGGGGAAAAGGATTTTGACGATCCATTGAACCAGCAGCACCGTCCGCGCCGGCTTACACCACGGGAGTGCGCGCGCCTGATGGGGTTTGAATCACCGCAGGGCTATCAGTTCAGGATCCCGGTGTCGGATACTCAGGCTTATCGCCAGTTTGGTAATTCGGTGGTCGTTCCGGCATTCGCGGCGGTTGCCAGACTGCTGGAGCCGAAAATCAAACAGGCGGTTGCTATTCGCGAAAAAGAGAACCTGCATGGCAGACGTTCACGATAAAGCAACGCGCAGTAAAAATATGCGGGCGATCGCCACCCGTGATACCGCCATTGAAAAACGCCTTGCCAGCGTACTGACAGAGCAGGGCGTAACGTTTCGCGTGCAGGATGCGACGTTACCTGGTCGCCCCGATTTTGTAGTGGATGATTACCGTTGTGTGATCTTTACCCATGGCTGTTTCTGGCATCATCACAACTGCTACTTGTTTAAAGTCCCTGCCACGCGAACGGAATTCTGGCTGGAAAAAATAGGTAAAAATGTCCAGCGTGACGCGCGGGATTGTGAAAAATTGCAGACTCTGGGCTGGCGTGTACTGATTGTCTGGGAGTGCGCCCTGCGCGGGCGCGAAAAACTCGGCGATGAGGCGTTATCTGAACGTGTCATCGAGTGGATCTGCGGCGGCGGTGCCACCGCGCAGATCGACACTCAGGGTATTCACTTACTGTAGTGTCTTTTCCGACGGGGTAGCAACGGCATTCGCTTTCATAGGGAATAAGTATTTACCGAGGGTAACCAATACCACCGCAAATACGATCACGCCGAGCGCCAGCCATTCGATGAGCGCCAGACTTTCTCCTCCCAGACCGGTACCTAGCAGTACGGCGACAACCGGATTAACGTAGGCATAGCTGGTGGCTAACGCCGGACTGACGTTGCGAATCAGATACATATACGCGTTAATGGCAATAATAGAGCCAAACAGGGCCAGGTACGCCACCGCCAGAAAGCCTGAAAATGTCGGCATAGTGGTCAGTTTTTCCCCGGAGAGCAACGAGGCGCACATCAGCACAACCCCGGCGGCTAACATTTCAATGGCCCCAGCCATCATGCCAACGGGTAACGTTATGCGTGAGCCGTACACCGAGCCAAACGCCCAACTTATCGAACCGATCAGGATTAATACAGCGCCCCAAGGATTACCACTTAAATTACCGCCGCTGTTCAGCATGATGATTCCTGCCAACCCAATGGCGATTCCCACCCATTCCAGTTTGCGCGTTTTGATACCAAAAAAGTGGCTAAAGCACAGCGTAAACAGCGGAACGGTAGCAACCACCACCGCGGCGATACCGGAAGGCACATTTTGATGTTCTGCGACGGTGACCAGCCCATTACCCACAGCCAGCAGCAGGACGCCAATTAACGCGGCGTTCAGGAGCTGGCGCAGAGGCGGCAGCTTATGCCCGCGAATCAGTAAGAATGCGGTTAACAAAATGCCCGCTGAGAGAAAACGCACGCCAGCCATCATCAACGGCGGCCAGCTTTCCACGCCAATGCGAATAACGAAATAGGTGGAACCCCAAATGATATACAGCGCGAAGAGCGCACTGAAAAGTGGTAACAATTGCCTGAAACGCATAATCCCTCACGGTGGAAATAAAAAGGTGCAACATAGTAAACGTCAAAACTATCGTGCTGGCGAGATTTATAATTGCATGCCATTGTTAAATATTTGTTGACCAGAAAGGCCAGTTTCCGCATGGCGTGTTTTACTTCATACTTACTACGGCAAAAAAATAATATTGAGGGTTAACATTTTGGCAGGAAGTAGCTTACTGACCTTACTCGATGATATCGCTACCTTACTCGACGATATCTCGGTCATGGGAAAACTGGCCGCGAAAAAAACCGCGGGTGTCTTGGGAGATGACTTATCGCTCAATGCGCAACAGGTGTCGGGCGTGCGGGCGAACCGCGAACTCCCGGTGGTCTGGAGCGTGGCTCAAGGGTCGTTTGTTAACAAAGTTATTCTTGTACCGCTGGCGCTATTGATTAGCGCCTTTATACCCTGGGCGATCACCCCCTTATTAATGGTAGGCGGGGCGTTTCTCTGTTTTGAAGGGGTGGAAAAAGTGCTTCACACCCTGGAAGCTCGTAAACACAAAGAGACCCCGGAAGAGCGCCAGCAGCGTCTGGCATCTCTGGCGGCGCAGGACCCACTGACCTTCGAGAAAGATAAAATCAAAGGTGCGATACGTACCGATTTCATTTTATCCGCTGAGATTGTCGCCATCACCCTCGGTATTGTGGCGGATGCGCCGTTGTTGAATCAGGTGCTGGTGTTATCAGGTATCGCCTTAGTGGTGACCGTGGGCGTGTATGGCCTGGTAGGGGTTATCGTTAAGCTGGATGATATCGGCTACTGGCTGGCAGAAAAGCGCAGCCTGCTTGCGCAATCGCTGGGGAAAGGACTACTGGTTGTTGCTCCCTGGCTGATGAAAACACTTTCAGTGGTGGGCACGCTGGCGATGTTTTTAGTAGGGGGCGGGATTGTTGTACATGGCATATCACCGCTGCATCATGCGATAGAACATTTTGTCCAGCAGCAAAGCGCATTGATGGCGCTTATGCTTCCGACCCTGCTTAATCTGGTGCTCGGCTTTATCATTGGTGGAATAGTCGTTCTGTTGGTGAAAACCGTTGCCAGACTGCGCGGAGTTTCGCACTAATTGTCGCCGGATTAATTACGCAAAAAGCCTTTTTGTCGTCTAAGGTGTAAAGGTTTCTCTTGATACAGGAGGCAGGTATGGTCTTTTCTGTCAGTGAGGAAGTCACTTCGAAAGAGGGTGGCCCACGCATGATCGTTACCGGGTATGCCAGCGGAATGGTGGAGTGTCGCTGGTACGACGGCTTTGGCGTTAAACGGGAAGCATTCCGTGAAGATGAACTGGTGCCCGGCGAGCAAAGATCGCTCTGCCAGGACACCTGACATTGGGCCAGGCCGTAACCCGGCGAACTCTCAACCATTAGTTATATTTATCATTTTGGTGAGAATTATTTTCTTGTCAGGCAAAAAAATTGCAGATAAGGTTTGTTTTACATCAGATTTCCTGGTGTAACGAATTTTCAAGTGCTTCTTGCATAAGCAAGCTTGATCCCGGCCCGATGAGGGCCGGGATTTTTTTCACCCTCAGTCAGCGATTGATTTCCGACACGCTAAAATCATGGATATCAAGCTCGAACGCATCGGCCAGTTCATGCCATGTATGGTAATCACGCCCGTCGATGCTGACGCGTTCAGGATCGTCCTGACTGCGATGAATTTCACTCTCGCAGATTTCGTTGATTGCCTTCAGCAGCGCGTCTACATCGACGCTGACTTCGCGTTTGGCCGTATCGCTGTACTCTTTCGCGGTTTTCATCCTCATACCTCTCAACCGTTAAGGATACCGGGGGAGCGCATCAAAACCTCAGATGCGCACCACTTAAGTATAGACCGTCGAGAAAACCCGCAATCGCATGCGCCGGACGCTGCCACAAAAAGGAATTTGTTCTACACTGGCACAAAGCCACAGGAGGAAAATGATGAAGGTGAATGATCGGGTCACAGTCAAAACGGACGGCGGTCCACGTCGGCCGGGCGTGGTACTGGCAATCGAAGAGTTTAGTGAAGGCACCATGTACCTGGTTTCGCTGGAAGACTACCCGCTCGGTATCTGGTTCTTTAATGAATCAGGTCATCAGGACGGTATCTTTGTGGAAAAAATAGAGTGAGGTGAGCTCTTCTGCATGATTCTGACTGGTGGTTCCGCCACCAGTCAGAACGTCTTAGCGCATATTCACAAAGATACCATTGGTGACGTTATCCGTGAGTCGAACCACGTGATAGATAACTTGCTTATTATGCGTCTTAATCTTTCGTTTTATATTTCCCTTATGAGATGAGACGGTCTTGGCCTTGATATTCATTTGATCTGATATCTGTATTGTTCCCTGTCCCTCCATCCACATGCGTAGCATGCTGGATTCGGTACGGCTTAATGACAATGTAGGCAGATTAACATCGATAGCAATATTGACTTCCTTTTTCAGAATATCGCCAAGAAGTTCATCCAGTGAATCAGGCTTAATTGATTTAGAACTGATCAATAAATTTTTTCTGACTAAAAGATACTCATCAAAATGCACATTGGCAATTGCCATAAATACAATAAATAATGTACTGGGATGCTGATTAATGATTTGCTTGATTTGCTGACTGTCAGCAGGATCGTGGATAAAACAGTCCTCATTAATAAACACCACAGCGGGTTGCAGAGAAACACAGGCGAGACTGAGTTCACCAACGCTGGAAATATTGTTGATTTCCCTTTTTTTCACCCCCCGACTGACCAGATATCCGGTCAACCCTAGCCGGGTGTAACTGCATAAATCCATAATAATCGTTGACATGGCATACCCTCACTCAATGCGTAACGATAATTCCCCTTACCTGATTATTGCATCACAACTAAACGGAATAATAACGACCCAAGATGACGCTTTCGCTGTTTTCAGGCGAATTTACTATCCCGTAAAGTTGCGTATAATTTGCCAGGAAACATCTTAAAGTAAAGTAAATGTTGCGTTATGTGAGTGAGGCAAAAACAAATAAACCGCGACAGCGATATCCTGGTGGATGTTGTCGGTTTTTAAATTTAGGACAATCCTTAGTAAAACAGGATAAAAATTAAGGATTATTATTTTCCGGGCATTTCGCTGACGATATCGGCCAACAAATTAAAAATTTCGCTGAACAAGCGCTCGCAGAATGGCGCAATTAATGGCATCAGCGCCGCCATTAATGAAATACCCACGGTCAGGGTGAGAGGAAAACCAATGACAAAAATCGACAGCTGTGGCGCCATGCGATTTAACAAGCCAAGCGCAAGGTTCAGCGTCAGCAGCAGCGTCATAACCGGTAGGGCCAGCATCAGCCCGTTGAGGAAAATCAGGCTTCCCGCCCGCGCCAGCGCGAGAAATGCATTGCTGTTAACCGGATTGCCGCCAATGGGCAAGGTATGAAACGTATCCACCAACAGCGAAATCAGCCACAGATGGCCATTAAAGGTGAGGAATAACAGCATGGCGAGCATGTCGATCAGTCGTGCCAGGACTGGCATATTCAGGCGGCTACCGGGGTCAAAGAATGTCGCAAAGGAAAGCCCCATTTGCAGGCCAATCAGTTCCCCGGCGGTACGAACGGCGGCAAACGCAAACTGCATGGTGAAGCCTAAGGCGATACCGATCAGAATTTGTTGCATGGCCTGCCACAACGCGCCGATGGAAAAGATGGGGACGTCTGCTGGGGGAATAGATGGGGCGATAACAATGGTTATCATCAATCCCAGCCCCAGCTTTACCCGTTTGGGGATAGCGCGTTCGCTGAGAATGGGCGCTGTGGAGATGAGCGCCAGAATGCGCAGCAACGGCCAGAAGTAAAGATTCAGCCACTGCATCCACTCAACGCTGCTCACCTGCAACATAACGTTGTCTACCCGATGATATACGGTAAATTGCTGAACAGCGTACGCACGTAGTCGAGCAGCAGGTTAAGCATCCACGGGCCGGCAACAATGATGGCAATAAAAACCGCAACAATTTTGGGAATGAAGGACAGCGTCATTTCGTTAATCTGGGTCGCCGCCTGCAAAATGCTGATGATAAGACCTGTGACGAGGGCCACCAACAGCAAAGGCGCGGCAAGGGCCAGAGCGACTTTCATCGCTTCTGTCCCCATCATCATGACCGATTCAGGTGTCATTTCGCGCCTCTAACTGTAAAAGCTTTGTGCCAGCGAGCCGACAAGCAACTGCCAACCGTCCACCAACACGAACAGCATCAGCTTAAACGGTAACGCGATCGTGGCGGGCGGCACCATCATCATCCCGAGCGCCATCAGTACGCTGGCGATGACCAGATCGATAATCAGAAAGGGGATAAAAATGGTAAACCCTATCTGGAATGCGGTTTTCAGCTCACTGGTGACATAAGCCGGAAGCAAAATTCGCATCGGTACGGCTTCTGGTCCCTGTAAGGGACCGCTGTTTGCCAGACGGGCGAACAGCGCCAGATCGGCTTCACGGGTTTGGCGCAGCATAAACTCGCGTAACGGTTGGGCGCCTTTCTCCATGGCTTCCTGCATGGAGATCTTCTCTTCGCTGAACGGCTGATAGGCGTCAACGTAGATTTTATCGATCACTGGCGACATGATGAAAAAGGTTAAAAATAGCGCCAGCCCCAGCAGTACCTGATTAGGGGGCGCAGACGGCGTTCCCAATGCATTTCGCAACAAACCGAAAACGATGATGATGCGGGTGAAGCTGGTCATCATCAATAAAATGGCAGGCAGGAAGGTCAGCGAGGTGATAAACACCAGCGTCTGTACAGGCAATGACCAGCTTTGTCCGCCGCCTGGCAGCGGTTGACTCACCAGGCCCGGGAGCTGGGCGAGGGCGACTGGACTGAAAAGCCATAAGCCTGCCAGCGTGATGGAAAACAAACGGCGCATCAGGATCTCCCGGGACGCTTGAGCAAACTCTTCATCATGGCCTGGAAATCCGCAGGGGAGGCCGGTTTTTCTTCTGTATCGGCAGGTGCCGGGGGCAGGGTGTGCAATAGGTTAATTTGCGAGGCCGTGACGCCCAGCACCAGGCGCGCATCTTCAACCTCAACAATCACCACGCGCTCACGTGGGCCCAGTGAGGTACTTGCCGCAACCTTCAGCCCTCGCGTACCGGTGCTTTTGGGGGCAAAGCCCAGGCGTTTAATGACCCAGGCTGCCGCCAGGATCAACACAATGATCCCCAGCAGCGCGCCGCTTACCTGCACCAGCGGTGAGCCGGGGACGGCGGCTGGCTGAGAAACTGTCGCCTGGGTGTTCATGATCAACGGCTCAGACGGCGCATGCGTTCTGATGGGGTGATAATGTCGGTGATACGCACGCCGTATTTATCCGCGACCACCACCACTTCACCCTGGGCGATCAGATAACCGTTGATCAGGATATCCAGCGGTTCGCCCGCCAGACCATCCAGCGCGACAACGGAACCTTGCGTCAGACGCAGCAGCTCTTTGATGGTCATGCGCGTACGGCCCAGTTCAACGGTCAGTTTGACCGGAATGTCCATGATCAGGTCGATGTCCTGCAAAGCGCCGCTAACGTCGCCGCCGCCTAACTGCTGGAATACCGCATCGGCCGCGCTTTTGGTGGTCGTGGTTTTTTGCTCGTTTAACGCGTCAGCCCACAGATCGTCCAATGCGCCAGTGTTCTCATCGGACGGATTATTCATATCACTCATTTGGGCTGTTCCTCATTCAGCGAATTCAAAATCGGGTTTATCAGATGTTCTACGCGTAACGCATACTGACCGTTCACGGTGCCATACTGGCTGGTCAGTACAGGCACGCCGTCCACATGAGCAATAATGCGGTCGGGTTTTTCAATCGGCAGTACATCGCCGGGTTTCAGCTTTAAAATCTGGGACAGCCGCAGCGGAATGTCGGCAAAGTTTGCCACCAGCTCCAGCTCAGAATGCTGAACCTGACGCACCAGATTATTGCGCCAGTTCTGATCTTCATTACGTGAGTTTTCCAGCGGTGGATTCACCAGCAGCTCGCGCAATGGTTCAATCATGCTGAATGGCAGACAGATGTTAAATTCACCGGTCAGATTGCCAATTTCAACGTGGAACGGGGTGTTCACTACGATGTCGTTAGGCGAGGTGGTGATATTGGTAAATTTCACCTGCATTTCGGAGCGAACGTATTCCACTTCCAGCGGATTGATGGCCTTCCACGCGTCGCTGTAGCTTTCCAGCGCCAGCTTCAGCATGCGGTTGATAACGCGCTGTTCAGTATGCGTAAATTCGCGACCTTCCACTTTCGTCGGAAAGCGTCCATCGCCGCCGAACAGGTTATCAACGGCGATAAATACCAGACTTGGTGAGAACACCACCAGACCCGTACCGCGCAGCGGCTTGAGGTGGATTAAGTTCAGGTTGGTCGGCACCGGTAAGTTACGCGCAAATTCGTGATACGGCTGGATACGAATCGCCCCCACGGTAATATCCGGGCTACGGCGCAACAGGTTAAATAATCCCATACGGAACTGGCGCGCGAAGCGTTCGTTAATGATCTCCAGCGCCTGTAAACGCTCACGCACCACGCGGCGTTGGGTGTTGGGATCATAAGGTCGAATATCGCTCTCTTTTGCGATACCGGTAATGGGTTCGTCTTTGGTTTCGCTATCGCCATTCAGCAATGCGTCGATTTCAGCCTGAGAAAGAATACTGTCGCCCATGTCTTTACCGCAGAATAAAAGCTGTATAAAGAACGTCGGTGACAACCTGTTTTGGCTGCCCGACAACGAGCGGAGTCGCGAGCGTCTCTTTGATGGCGGTAATCAGCTGTTGTTTACCTTCCTCGGTGGCGAGCGTAGCCGCATTTTGACGAGAAAACAGCAGCAGCAAGCGGCTGCGTACTTCCGGCAAATATTCATTCAGACGCGCACGTGTCGCTTCGTCTTTCATGCGCAACGTGATACCGATATACAGCACACGGTCCGCATCACCCAGATTGACGGTAAAGGTATCCAGCGCAAAGAACACCGGCGCAGGCGGTGGAGCCGGTTCCGCTTTGACGCTGGCGGACGGCTGCTGCTGCATGCGCCAGTAGCTATACCCCGCAGTTGCGCAGGCGGCGAGGGTAATTAATACCAGCAGAGGGATCCAAATAGCGCGTTTACTTTTTTTGTTAATCGCGGAGTCAGTCATCAGATACGGGCTTCCTGTTTCGGTACAGCTTATGGGCTGATTATCCCGTGTCCTGTCCACGACAAAGCGTGGAAAAGACGCGGATAATCATGCTACCTCTGGCGTTAGGCGAAGATGTCTACTGCTCCATCACCGCGGGCAGCGGCTTGCAGCGAGGCTGGCGTTGTCAGGATGGCGTCATCTTCAGCGGCAAAAATATCTTGTCCCTGAGCGCGACCCGCCTGCTGTTGCTGCCCGGAAGACTGCTGCTGTCCGGCAAAGCTCTCACTGCTAATGTTGCTTTGTCCCAACTGGATCCCACTGTCAGCCAACTGCGTACGCAGCATCGGTAACGCGGCTTCCAGCGCGGCGCGCACGTGACTGTGTGGTGACACCATTTGCAACTGTGCGAGGTTGTCATCCAGCTTAATGGAAATGTGCACCTGGCCCAGATCCTGCGGATGCAGGCGCAGCTCTGCGCTCTGCTGGCCCTGACGCGTGAATAGTGTGACGTGCTGACTCAGTGATTGCTGCCATTCCTGACTACCCAACGGAGCGCTTAGCACCGGCGCGGCGGTAGGTAACGGCTGAGCATGTGTCTGTGGGCCACTTAACGGAGCCGCCGTCACGCCAATGCTGGTCGGCGAAGGGGCGCTGTCAATTTCCGCTCTGGTCGCCGCCGCTACCGTCAGTGGGGTTAGCGTCGGATTGTTTGTCTGATCCAGGCTGCCGCCAGGTGAGGCAATATCCGCTTTGCTTTTTTTGGCGTCACCGGGCAGCAGTTCGCCTGCGTTATCGGTGATAGCGCCATGTGCCGTGCCTCGTGACAACGCCGAAAGCGTGGCATCAACGGGGGCAGGGGTGTTGTCGACGGCAGGTGTCGCCAACGGTTGTCCCGGTAGCATGGCGAACAGCGCGCTCAGGTTGGCGAGATCGTCATCGCTGAGCGTGGTGTTTTTTTCATCCTGCTGAGCAACTTTGCCCTGTGTCGTCAGGGCATTCACTTTCAGCGACGGCGTCAGCGCTGACAACAGTTGCTGAGCATCAGTCATGTCGGCAAGAGAAGCATCGGTTTGCATCTCTTTTTGCGCCAGCAGATCGGTTAACTTGACCGCCTGGGTGACATCACCATTTTTTTGCAGCAACCCTTTTTGCAGTTTACTGCCCGCCGCCTGCAAGTCGGCAAGCGTCAATGGCGCGCCTTTACCCTGCGCGTCGTCCGCACCTAATGCGCCAGCCAGCAGCGCTAAAAAATCCTCGGGTGAATCTACCGCTTTGCCTGACTGAAGACCTGCGGCTACGTCGGTGTCGGTGGTAATCAGTTGGGGTAAAGTAATCATTCGGGTTTCCTCATAGCTGCACGCTGAGCAAATTCATCCATTTTTTTCTGATCCAGACGGTTTTCGGCCAGTAACGCCGCCGAGGTTTGTCTGTCCTGCAGAGTCTGCCACGCCTGCAACCGTTGTTTTTTATCGCGCCAACTGTTCAGCGCCTGGTCCACTTTCTGCGTCCATTGATTGAGCTGCTGGCGATGTTGCTCAATTGCTTTTTCCAGGGTCTGAATAAACTGCTGATAGTTAATCCAGCGATTACTGGTAATACCCTGACCCATATCGTTATTCAGATTGTTACGGTACTCATGCTGATAATCGATCAGCATTTTCAACTGTTCTTCCGCCTGCTGACAGCCACGACGCATCTCTCCCAATAAGACAGCGGCGTCTTCTACCTCTTTCTCAGCCAGGTCTTTCAGCGTTGCTAATGCACCATGTTGTGCCATGACCTATGCTCTCCTGCTCAATCACACACCAGGGAAAATCAGTTCTAAAGCGTGCAGGGAATCTTCCCAGTCAGCCCGTTCATAGATGCCTTGCTGTAAAAATGCTTCCAGTTGTGGCCATAAGGCGATGGCTTTATCCAACATCGGATCGCTGCCTTTGGCATACGCCCCGACGCTGACCAGATCGCGGTTACGCTGGAAGCTGGATAGCAACTGTTTAAAGTTACGCACCCGCGCATAGTGTTGCTCACTAATGAGCGCGGTCATGGCGCGGCTGATCGAGGCTTCTATATCGATGGCCGGGTAATGACCTGCCTCGGCCAGATGGCGGGACAGCACAATGTGACCGTCCAGAATCGCGCGTGCTGAATCGGCAATCGGGTCCTGCTGATCGTCACCCTCGGTCAGGACGGTGTAAAACGCGGTAACTGACCCGCCGCCGTGAATACCGTTCCCGGCACGTTCCACCAGCGCCGGTAATTTGGCGAATACTGACGGCGGATAACCTTTGGTTGCTGGCGGCTCGCCGATCGCCAGCGCGATCTCACGTTGCGCCATCGCATAGCGGGTGAGGGAATCCATAATCAGTAATACGTGTTGTCCACGATCGCGGAAATCTTCGGCGATGCGCGTGGCGTAGGCCGCGCCCTGCATACGCAACAGCGGCGAAACGTCCGCCGGAGCGGCAATCACCACCGAGCGTGCGCGACCGTCAGCGCCGAGAATATTTTCAATAAAATCTTTAACTTCGCGGCCACGTTCGCCAATCAGTCCGACGACGATGACATCGGCCTGGGTATAACGCGCCATCATGCCAAGCAGGACGCTTTTACCGACGCCCGAACCTGCGAAAAGTCCCATACGCTGACCGCGCCCGACGGTTAATAACGCGTTAATGGGGCGCACGCCGGTATCCAGCACATGTTCAATAGGTGTGCGCTGCAGCGGGTTAAACGGCGGCGTCATCAGCGCCCCGGTTTCGGTGGTATCCGGCGCGGGCAGACCGTCGAGCGGTTTGCCGCTGCCGTCGAGCACCCGGCCCAGCAGAGCAGGACCCAGCGGTAATTGTTTCCCGCTTTGCAGACCTTCTCCGGCAATATTCTTCGCGTACACGCGCGCGCCAGGCAGAACGCCCTCGACCTCTTCGAGCGGCATCAGAAACAGTCGCTGACCGTTAAAGCCCACGACTTCACTTTCAACTTCCTGGGTTTCGTTGCCATCCTGGCGTTCAATGACGCAGGTGGCGCCCAGCGGCAGCTGTAATCCGGTGGCTTCCAGCACCAGCCCGGTGGCGCGGGTCAGACGCCCGTAACGACGCACCGCAGGCAGCAGCGACATTTTCTCTTCGAAGTTGTCCAGCGTATTGAGCCAGCGAGTCAGACGAGTGGTCATTACACGACTCCTGGCGCGGCCAGACGGCAGAGCTCTTGCCAGCGCGTGGCGACGCTGGCATCCAGATCGCCTTCGTCGGCAGAGACTTTACAGCCGCCGTGATGCAACGTGGGATCGCCGCGCAGCCGCCAGCCGTGCAGACTGAGGGTGGCGCCGAGCATCTCTTCCACCCGCTGGAGATCGTCCGGATGTACGCGCAACTGCGGTTTACCGCTAAATAGCGGTTCCTGCTGCAACAGCTGTTGGATTTGTTTAATCAGCGCGGCGTTATCTACGACAGGCGTTTGACCTATCACCTGACGCGCCGCCTCCAGCGCCATTTGCATCAAGCGCGAGGCAATCACGCTGTCCAGAGCGTCCAGCGTATTCTGAAATTCGCTCACCAATTGCTGCATACGGGCAGTGATTGGCGCATGCTGCGCGCGCGCCTGGTTTTGGCCTTGCTCCAGGCCCTGATTCAGCCCTTCCTGATAGCCTTGTTCGTGGCCCTTTTGTCGACCTTCCGCCAGACCAGCGTTATAACCTTGCTCGTGGGCCTGCATTTGCAACTGCACGAGCTGCTGCTCAAGCTGTTGCTCTGCTGAGAGTTCCGGCTCGTCGGTCTCTTCTGACAACGGTGTTTCACTGTGGTCGGCCAGGACGAACTCCGCCACCGGTGGGGCGAGATCGTCCGGGGTCCAGACTTTCCACGGCAGTTCGTTAGACATAAGTATCCTCGCCGCTGCCGATCACCATCTCGCCGGTTTCCGCCAGACGACGCACAATAAGCAGAATCGCTTTCTGTTCGTTTTCCACTTGCGACAAACGTACCGGACCGCGGTTGGCAAGGTCGTCGCGCAGAATATCGGCTGCACGTTGCGACATATTGCGCAGGAACTTCTCGCGTAGCGGCTGTTCGGCGCCTTTCAGGGCAATCAGCAGCGATTCGGAATCCACTTCCTGCAGCAGGCGCTGGATACTGCGATCGTCGACGTCCACCAGGTTTTCGAACAGGAACATCTCGTCGATAATTTTCTGCGCCAGTTCGCCGTCGAATTCGCGCACGGCGGTAATAACGGCTTCTTCCTGCTGGGTTTTCATCAGGTTGATGATTTCCGCTGCCGTTCTCACGCCGCCCATTTTGCTGCGTTTGAGGTTCTGGCCGTCGAGCAGGCCATTCAATACTTCGGTCAATTCCGCCAGCGCGGCAGGCTGTACGCCGCCGAAAGTGGCGATACGCAGCATGACGTCGTGACGTAAACGTTCGTCGAACAGCGCCAGAATATCGGCCGCCTGGCCCCGTTTGAGGTGCACCAGAATGGTGGCGATAATCTGCGGATGCTCGTCGCGGATAAGGTCGGCGGCGCTTTGCGGCTCCATAAAGTTGAGCGTTTCAATGCCGCTGGTGGTATCGCGGGTTTCCAGAATATCTTCCAGCAGGCTGGACGCGCGTTCTTCACCCAGCGCTTTCACCAGCACGGAGCGCAGATATTCGTTGGCGTTAATGTTGAGCGCGGCAAATTGTTCGGCTTCTTGTTCAAACTCCGCCAGCACTTCCGTCAACTGTTTATTGGAGATCTGGCGTACGTTGGCCATCGCCGTACTGAGCGCCTGAACTTCGCGCGTGGAAAGGTGCTTAAACACCTCCGCCGCGCGATCTTCGCCAATGGTCATCAGCAGGATGACGCTTTTATCGGTACCGGTAAGGGCATTACTCATGATCGTTACTCATCCACTGACGAATGACCAGCGCCACGACGCGCGGATCGTTATCTGACATTTCACGAATACGCTGGCTCATGACTTCTGCGCCCAGACGCTGATTCGTGCGACGTTGCTGGGTCTGTTCGTCTTTGCTGAGGCGAACTTCTACCGCTTCTTCGGTTTCCTGACGGATACGTGTTTGTTCTTGCGCGGCTTTCGCTTCTTCGCTGCGACGGAGCAACTGCGGGCGAACGGCTTTCCGCCACAGGAGCCAGGCGACCAGCAGAACCAACAACCAACGACCTGCGGACATTAGCTGATCAATAAAGAACGGCTGTTTCCAGAACGGAAGCTCACCCATGGAATCGTCGGTCGCTGTGAACGGAGAGTTCACCACGTTCAGGGTGTCGCCACGTTTGTCGGAGAACCCCATCGCCTCGCGGGTCAGATCCTCAATCTGTTTCATCTGTTCGGCAGTTAACGGCAGCGGTTTGCCATCCGGTAACGTTTTATAGTTGACCACGACGGCCACCGAGAGACGCTGCACATCGCCAACGTTCATTTTGGTATGGCGAATGGTACGGTCGACTTCATAGTTACTGGTTTCATTGCGCTGCGTACTGCGCGGACCGGCATTGTTACTGTTATTCGTTGTCTGCGTGGTTTGCGCATTTTGCTGATTAGCCGGTGGGTTGGCGATTGGCGCGGTATTAGCCGGGGCTGGCTGATTAGACAATGCGCCCGGGACGCCGCCAGGCGCTCCGCTACCAATTTGCTCACTGACGTTTAACTGGCGTGAGCGCAGCACGGCCTGGGACTCATCGCCGTTTGGACGGTATTGTTCTTCGGTTTGCTCTTTGTTGGCAAAATCCAGCTGTGCGGTGACCTGTGCGTGTACGTTACCGTTGCCGACAATCGGCGACAGGATCGATTCGATCCGGCGTTGCACGCGAGCCTCGACATCGCTGGCGTATTTCAGTTGCGCATCGTTGAGATCGCGGCTGCTGGTGTTCGACTGGGTTAACAGATGACCCGCCTGGTCGACCAGCGTTACGTTGCCCGGCGGTAAGCCTGCAACAGCGCTGGAGACCAAATGCGTGACCGCGCTGATCTGACCTTCATCCAGCGCACGACCCGGTTCCAGATTAACGGTGACGGAGGCCGAAGGCGCTTTTTGCTCACGTACAAACAGCGATGGTTTAGGCATCGCCAGATGCACGCGGGCGCGTTTTACCGGGCCCAGGGTTTCAATGGTACGGGCTAACTCACCTTCCAGCGCGCGCTGGTAGTTGACCTGCTCGCTAAACTGGCTGATACCAAACTTTTCCTGATCCAGCAGCTCAAAGCCAACGGCACCACCTTTTGGCAGGCCTTGCTGCGCCAGACGCAAGCGCAGCTCGTGGACTTTATCGGCAGGAACTTCAATCGCGCCGCTTCCCTCAGTAAAACGATAGGGAACGTTCATCTGCGTCAGTTGGGTGACAATCGCGCCGCCATCCTGATCGGAAAGATTGCTGAACAAGGTGCGGTAGTCGGGCGCTTTGGCCCACAGAACCATCGCCACAACGATAGCGACGGCAGCGGCTCCTGCCACAATCAGAGGAATTCTGGGATTCGCGCGCAGGCGGTTTAACCACTCGAGAGGTTTAAGCTGGGTTGCAGTCGATGCTGTCGCACTCATCTCGCACCTCGTGGCTTATCGTGGACGGCGTTTTTTGCAAAGTGGAACAAGACTCACTCCCGGGTCAGCAAACTCGAAAAATTGACGGTCTCATTATTTGCGGTTTCGAATTTTTCTATGGGTTAAAAACCGTGGTTTTTTATCGTTATTTAACGCCTTTATCTTATTGACTAACTGGTAATCTCAGCTATGTGAAAATTCATCCAGGGGATCAGCATGTCGGCAATACAGGGGATTGAAGGGGTCATCAGCCAGTTACAAACCACGGCGATGTCAGCAAAAATGCAGGATATGCAGCCACAACCGACCGTGAGTTTTGCCGGTCAGCTGCATGCGGCGTTAGACAGAATCAGCGATGTACAGACCGCGTCCCGTGTTCAGGCTGAGAAATTTACCCTCGGTGAACCGGGTATTGCGCTGAATGATGTGATGACCGATATGCAAAAAGCGTCGGTGTCGATGCAGATGGGGATTCAGGTACGTAATAAACTGGTATCGGCGTATCAGGAAGTGATGTCGATGCAGGTGTAGGTAGCATAACCTAATTATATTTAATGCTAATGCCCGTCCGATCCTACTGCGTGGGGCATGGATGGGGCAAACTCACTCAATTTCTGGTTGAGTATGAGTACCTGGTCATGGTTGTTTTCTGCCATCCAGGATCCGTACACCCGGTAAACCATTTGCGCGTCGGTGTAGCTCATTTGCTTCGCGATGAAGTTAGGGTTGGCACCGACAGCTAACGACCAACATGCGTAAGTGTGTCTTGACTGGTATGCTCTGCGATAGCGAATACCTGCACGTCGCATTGCTGCCTCCCACGCTTGGTTGATCGACCCCACAGCGTAGCACGGCCATTACGCGATACGATTTGCGGGTTGAACACGAATGTGCATGGATGCACATCGGTACGATCATATTCACGAAACTTAACCTCAACCTGATACTGCTTGCCCAGCCTGGTCATTTCAGCCTGGTTCTTCAACACATCGATGGCTGGCTGAATAAGGTTTATGATTCGATCCGTTCCGGCCTCTGTTTTAGGAAGAGTGAACTCGTGTGGTTGCGACGGATAATCATTGTTCCCGCTTTCAGGTCGATATCTTCTCATGCCAGGAATACCAACACTCCATGCCTGATCCCTGTGTACACGGCCAGAGACCACATGTTTTTCAGTTGCTGATGAGTGCATGCATTAATCATTCTGACGAACTCTTCACGCGTAAGTGGATCTGGTTCAGTACGAGACCGCTTGAGCATGGAAATGCCGTTAAACGGATTCGCCTTAACATAACCACTTTCCGCAGCGAAGTTAAACATGCCTGACATTGTTCTCATGTAGTTGTTGACGGTTCTGACGGATCTTCCTTCTACTGGTGTCTTCTGTCCTGTCTTCAATACGTGATAGCCGGTTAAACCTCCCTTACATTAAATGGCTTTATGAGGCGGTTGTTTAACAACATACTCATAAAGCCAGAAAACCTATTCCTTTCTAATATCTTGATAAAATCCCTTCCATGGGCCTACTCATATATAATCTCACAAACTAAATTACACTTATGTTTTTTATCATGATGGTTTTAAGCATCACCCTGGCAAATCTCACGAAAAACACTTCTACTGTATAGTAGAGAATGGTTGAAATAAAAATTGAAGCCAGCAATATAAGATATAAATTAGAAAA
This sequence comes from Citrobacter sp. C5_2, assembly GCF_014596845.2. NCBI lineage: Bacteria > Pseudomonadati > Pseudomonadota > Gammaproteobacteria > Enterobacterales > Enterobacteriaceae > Citrobacter > Citrobacter sp. C5_2. Next base: position 2,049,247 of record NZ_CP115032.1, read on the forward strand.
ACCGTGAGCCTGAGAGTACAGAGAGCCAGGAATTATACCGGTTGGTAATATGTTCATGACAAGAGCATGTGTAAGATATAGCGAATAAGAAATATTACCAAAATAACTTAGTGTCGCTGAATTTTTAACCTTGCACGTCTTCTCAAAAAGAACTAATGCCAATAACAGAATTGCCGCATATACACCACAACTCAAAGGACCGTGACCACCATTGTATCCAGTAACATAGAAATATGAAAATAAAGCTATGGCTATAATCGCAGCAATTCGTGTGTAGTTATTGCTTATATTTATTTTAGTTGAAGCGTAAATTTTATAAATAACCATCCCAATAATAAATTCAAAGAACATGGGAGATGATAAAACTCTGGCCATGCCTAACCAAATGCTATGTTCTTGATTTGGTACAATAGTTATGCTTGAATAGCCACTAAAGTTAACACTTCCGTTAAAATAAAGGTTTGTACCTAATACGATAGATGCAATTAATAACATGCAAATATACCCTCTATATTTCCATGATAAAGCCAAGGAGATGTAGAAAAGCATATAGAAGATGATCTCAAACATCAATGTCCATGCTGTGAATATAATTGTATACCCAAACCAAGGAGCCTCTGAGAACAAATCAAGATTTATGAATAATAAAGATTTTAGTAAGTTGACATCAAACGGTCTTCCCTGAAGGAATACCAAGGAAAATAAGCAGACCAAATAAACAGGGTAAATTCTAAACAATCTTTTAATTATGAATGAGAAAGACGACTTATCCTTTTCAGTTGATAGCATAATAACAAATCCGCTTATCATGAAAAATAAGTCAACACCAATATAACCATTTCCAAAAAGCAATTCACCTAGATTGCTTTGAGCATATACATTACTAATTTCGCCTCTTGCATGGTAAAGCACCACCAAAAGCGAGGCAATACCTCTCAAATACTGCAATGATAATAGCATGAGCATACTCTTAATGAGTTAAGATAAACCTTTATAATTTATCATGGATTGTAATTATGTGTCTATTAATTAATAATTTACAGCGATAAGTAAACTATCCATTAGGTGGTCAATTCACCTTCTCATCAAGCCAGTCAGCCCACCACTGCATCATCTCCATGCGCGTATCAAGGTAAGCTGCGTGGTTGTACACTGATCAGGTCATGCTGAGTTCGATGATAGCCAGGTGATATGAGACAAAAATGGGACGTAAAGGCTTTTATATGCCTTTCGACCAATTTCTATCTTTTTCTAAGATGGGACGTGTGATGGGGCATGGATGGGGCACAACGAAGCGCTCACTCTAAGGTGAACTTAGACGATTGATGTTTTCGACGACTCTAACCATCTGTTATCTGATGCGCTCATGGACGATCTTTGTCGTTCATGAAAAATACATGGTCATATGATGTCGATGCAGGTGTAGGGACAACGTGCAGATAATGTAGGCCGGATGAGCGCAGCGCCATCCGGCAAACACTTACTTTTGAATCAAATAGCGAATCGTTGGGCCATCCTGCTGAATATCCAGCACCGTATAGCCGTGATTGCGCGCATCCAGTGGAATATTATTGATTGACTGCGGGCAGTCGCTCACCACTTCCAGAATTTCACCTTTCTTCAATTGCGGCATCGCCTCCAGCGTGGCAACTGCCGGATACGGACACGGCTCGCCGACCATATCGAGGCGATAATCAGGCACGATATTTTTCATACAGACTCCTTGGCTGGCGTCAGCCCGGCACGGCGGAAGAAACGCTTTTCCCAGCCGATGATGAGCATCAGCGCGGTAAATAACAGCAGATAGGTCACCAGCAGGCCACCCAGCGGACCAAAGGTGTTCAGCAGATTCACCTTATCCCAGTTGGTGGCCAGAGCAGGCGCAAAATCATCCCAGTAGTAAGCCAGAATGGTTGAGCCAATAACGTTGCCCAGACCAACCCACCAGTAATGCACCTGGCCTTCAACCGCGCGGTACATCCAGCCGGTTTCACACCCGCCCGCTAAAACAATACCGAAGCCGAACAGCAAGCCGCCAAGCACTGCATTCGGACCCGCCCACATAATCTTCGGCTCGACGCCCAGTTGCACGTAGCTAAAGATACCGATGGCGCTGACCGCCATCCCGAAGATGATCGCTTTTGCCATATGGGTGCGACCAGAAATCCACAGGTCGCGGAAGGCTGAAGTGAAGCAGATCTGCGCCCGTTCAATCAGCAGACCGAACCCGACGCCGAACAGCATCGCCAGGCCGAGCTTAGGTTTATCCATCGCAGTGAGTAACGCCCAGCCGATCATGCCGATAAACACCAGCATCCCGAGGCGAAAACGACGACGCGCCTGATCCGGTTTTTGCGTCAGCGGGGAAGCGGCGGAGACTTTCTGCATTTTGACCGGAATACGGAACATCGGCAGCAGGGTAAAGCGTGCGCCAAACCACGAGCCAATGGCTGTTGCCAGCGCAAAAAACCAGGCGTGTAGCGAGAACTGCGGAATACCGGTGAAGAACGCGGCCAGGTTACACCCCATTGCCAGACGGGCGCCGAATCCGGCAATCATCCCGCCGACTATCGCCTGCATAATGCGTATCCGACTGCGCGGCATGCGGAGTTTGACGTTGTTGGCCCAGAGTGCGGCAGCAAAACAGCCGCCGAACATACCGAGGATCATCATACCGTCGATGCGGGTCAGGGGAGAGCCTTCAAGATGGATCAGCTTGTAGTATCCCCACTCTTCGGCGTGAACGCCGAATAATTGCAGGATTTGACCACCCCAACGGGTGAATTCGCCGGTAACGGCCCAGAAGGTTCCGGTGATGCCGAAGTAGTAAGTAGAGAGAATACCCGCTGCGATGACCGCAGGGGCAGGGGCCCAAAATTTAATTAACCAGGCCTGTTTGAAGTGTTGCCATGACATGCGTTTTGCCTCTGAACTCAGAAGGTATGTAACAAGAAGTGTGGATACTACACCGATCAGAATTTTTGACTATGAGTAATAAGAGGTAACACTGTCTGGATCAATATTTCTCAATGCTACCGAAAGGCTGGCGGCATCAGACCTTTAATGCCACAATCCCATTTTCTTCGCATGCAGGATGAATGATGAAAAAATTAGCAATCGTTGGGGTATTTCTGGCGCTGAGCGGATGCGCCGAAGTAGAGAATTATAACGACGTGGTGAAAACGCCAGCGCCAGCAGGTCTGGAAGGCTACTGGCAGTCAAAAGGTCCGCAACGCAGCCTGGTCAGCCCGGAAGCCATTGCCAGCCTGGTGGTGACGAAAGAGGGCGATACGCTGGATTGTCGCCAGTGGCAGCGGGTCATTGCTCTACCGGGGAAACTGACGATGATTTCCGGCGATCTCACCAACGTGACCGTGAAACGTGAGCTGTATGAGATTGAGCGTGAAGGCAATACGCTGGAGTATGATGGCATGACGCTGCAACGGGTGGATCGCCCGACGCCGGAATGTGCTGACGCGTTAAAGAAAACACCGCTGGCCACGCCGCTGCCATAAGCAGCACGCCCCGGTAGCCACCGGCCACCGGGGTTGAGTATTACAACACGTCTTCAATCACCCACACGCTGACGCTACCGCCGTTACAGAAAAATGTCGCTTCGCCGTTTTCATCGGTGACCACGCTTTCTTCGCGATTTCCCAGATAATCACGCCAGGTTTTATTACCGTAATTCGCGCCGAGATTGATGGTCTTTTCCCCATCATCACCATTAGACAACACCACCACACAGCCGGGATCTTCGTCCGTTCCGCTGCGGCTAAAGGCGATACAGTTAGGGTGATCGAAAAAGAGCGTCTGTACGCCGTGGGCGAAGCGCTGGCGCGCGAGGATCAGTTCGGCAAGCTGTTCAATGATCGGCATGTCGATAGAATAGGTTTCGCCATCGCCGCCGGTGTCTTCGTAATGCGCCCCGTAGAGGTCAGGATAAAACACCGACGGTACGCCGTTTTCCCGTAGCAGGATCAACGCATAGGCCAGCGGCTTAAACCATGACTCGACAGGGGCTTCCAGCGCCTGCAACGGCTGGGTATCGTGATTGGCAACCAGCGTGACGGCATGAAACGGATCGGCCTCGACTAACGTGTCCGTGAAGATTTGGCTCATGTCGTAATCGCGGCCCTGACGGGAGGCTTCGTGGAATTTCATCTGCAAAGGGGCGTCGAACAGCATGGTTTTCCCCTCCACCTGGTTAATGTAGGTTTGCAGTTTGTCGACTTCGTGGGACCAGTATTCCGCGACAATAAACAATGGCTTGGGCGCGACCTCCTGTACGTGTTCAATCCACTCTTTATAAAACCATGCCGGGATATGTTTCACCGCATCTAAACGAAAACCGTCACACTGGGTTTGCTCCATCACCCAGCGCGCCCAGTATTTGATCTCCTCGGTCACGGCGTGATTTCGAAAATCGATGTTCTCGCCCATCAGATAATCAAAATTACCCATTTCATCGTCCACCTGATCGTTCCAGCCTTCACCGGTATAATCGTTAACGATTTTGAAAATGCCGTCTTCGGTGGGGTTCTCGATATGGTCAATGCCGCTGAAGCATTTATAGTCCCAAATGAATTGTGAATACTGGCCTGCGCGGGCGGGGAAGGTATAGCGCGTCCAGGCCTCACATTCGATGATTTCATCGTCTATTTGCGTGCGATCGTCGGCGTTAACCCGCTGGACACGAATACTCTCTTTTTCATCCGCGCCCATTTTGTGGTTAACAACCACGTCGAGCAGTACGGCGATGTCGTTGTGTTTCAGCGCGTCAATTGCCGCCAGCAGCTGGTTTTTATCGCCATATTTGGTGGGGATGGTTCCCCTCTGGTCAAACTCGCCCAGGTCAAACAGATCGTACGAGTCGTAGCCAACGGAATAACCGCCTGATGCGCCTTTATAGGCGGGGGGCAGCCATACCATATTGATGCCGATATCATTGAGTCCGCCTGCGCGTTCGGCAAGCTCGGGCCAGAGTTGACCCCCATCGGGGTAATACCAGTGAAAATACTGCAATAACGTGGGATTTTTCATCTTCCGTGCTCCAGAAGTCGTTTGGCCGACCTCTGGAGTATGGAAGATTATTCAGATTTAACAGAAAATTATTGCGGGGCGGTGGGGGCGTCGGGTACTAACAGCATACCGGAAAGACGGCCATAGGCGTTATTGAGCGTCTTCTGGCGCGTCGACTGGCCGATAAGATTGCTGAGTTCATCCAGCCGCTGTTGTAACAGTGTTTTCAGTAACTGTTCGTTATCCAGCGTCTGTTTAATATACCCGGCCACTAAGTCCTGAATACTTCGTGTAATGCCAGGTGGAGTTTGCTCTTCCATGACCACTTCAATACTTTGCAGATAGGTAACTTCCTGTTCCAGTAAAAGGTCCCATTCACCCCGCTGCGCCAGTTCCAGCAGCGAGTGACTGAGTAGCGCGATGCGCTGCCAACGGTTGATAAACTCCACGGCTGAGGTCATTAACGAGACTCCTGGGACGACGCGTTCGGTGAGATCTGTTTCCAGGCTTCCGCAATGTTGCCGAGCAACCCTTCGACTTCTTCAATGGCTTGACAATCATTATTCAGATTAGCGTGCAGTAAACGACGAACCATATAGTCATACAATGAAGATAGATGGGTAGCGAGTTCCCCACCTTTTTCGTGGTCCAGGCCAGCCTTCAAACCATTATCGATAATATTAATGGCTTTACTTAACGCCTCGCCTTTGGCGACGATATCACCCTGTTGCATAAACAGGCGAGCGCGCACCAGGGCGCTGTTCGCGCCATCAAACAACATTTCAATCAGCTGATGCGGGCTGGCGCTCATGACGGCGCTTTCCACACTGATCTGTGCATAGGCTTTGGTACCGCTCGCGGTATACATGCTTACCTCGTGTTATCAGGAATTACTCATCGCTGCAAATTGTTGGCCCAAATACGTACTGGTACTGCTCAGCTTACTCATCATGGAATCCAACTGGGTAAACTGCGCTTTATATCGTGCCACGACTTCATCAATACTGTTGCTAACGGTCAGGTACTGCTTAGTCAGCAGTTTCAGGTTGGCATTAATATTGTCTTGTGCATTATCGATAATGCCGTCATCGGCCAGGTAGCTTTTTACTTCGGTGGCAATCTTAGTGGTAATACCGGTTTCTTTTCCGTCGCCAACCAGCAGTTCGCGGGTGGCAGCGGTATTATCTTTCAGTGCCTTAGCCAGTTTTTCTTCATCAAGTTTTAGCTTACCGGTACCACCATCCTGTGTAATGCCGATCTCAGTCATTGTTTTAAACGGGGATTCGCTGCCGCTGTTAGCAAATGGCGCACGAATGCCGTTTTGAATGGTACGGAGAACACTATCACCCAGTAACGCGCCGTTATCTGCGCTAGCTGCTTCACCCGGCTCAACTTCTTTATATTTAGTCAGTGTTCCAAAGGTATCAACCAGTGAGTTATAGGCTTCTACCCAAGCCTTAATCGCCGTAGTGGCCTTTTCATCACTTTTCTTGACTGTAATGGAGGCGTCTTTTATTTCTTTAGTCAGTTCAAGCGTAATGCCTTGTGGTGCATCGGTTACCGTATTGCTTTGGCGTTCAATATCGATACCATTAACGGTCAACTGCGCATTTTGTGCACCGACCAACTGTTTCATTTTCCCGCTGCCAGCTTTGCTGTCATAGGACAGTAAATCGCTCAGTTTTGCGTCGTTGGACACCGAGATGGTCATTTCACTTTCAGTACCGCTTTCTGCGGTTAACACCAATTGGTAGTCGTCTTCTTTAACCTTCACCAGGCTGGCGGAAATACCGCTGTCCGCATCATTTATGGCATCGCGAATATCTTCCAGTGAGGTTTCGCCTTTGCCTAATTTAATTTCCAGCGGTTCTTTGCGGCCCGGCTGCGAAATCGTAATAGTGCGTTCATCAATGCTGGTATCACCCAACTGTTCTTTAGTCGAGGTAATTTTCGCCGTAGTCGATAATGACTGTGCCTGCGCCAGTTGAGTGACGCTGACGGTGTATTTCCCTGGAGCAGCGCCCGCGGTGGTGCTGACTTTTAAATCTTCTGTGCTGCTGGTAGCAGTGGTGCTTTTAAACAGATCGGCATTGTTCAGTGCGGTATTCGCCGTCTGAAATTTTTCTAATGCACTTTTCAGCGTGCCATACGCAGTCAGACGCGAGGTGTTAGCGCTCTGCTGCTGGGTAATCGGCGTTAAACGCTTTTTCTCAGCAGTGGTTAAGTTTGTCAGCAACGTATCCAGTGGTAAGTTCGAACCAACGCCCAGTGATGTAAATGAAGGCATGCCTAATTCCTTGTGATTGCAAACAGTAGTTAACCGCTTTATCGGCAATCTGCGCGCAAAGTTTAATAATAGTTTTGCAAAAATAATGCGCGGAATAGTGATGCATATAGAGGGTATTTCAGCGGCTAAGAAAAAAAACGACGGAAAGTAAAAATTTTCTAAAGTTCGAAATTAAGGTGCCGATACAAGGGTTACGGTGAGAAACCGTGGGCAACAGCCCAATAACATCAAGTTGTAATTGATAAGGAAAAGATCATGGCACAAGTCATCAATACAAACAGCCTGTCGCTGTTGACCCAGAATAACCTGAACAAATCTCAGTCTTCTCTGAGCTCCGCTATCGAGCGTCTGTCCTCTGGTCTGCGTATCAACAGCGCGAAAGACGATGCTGCTGGTCAGGCGATTGCTAACCGCTTCACCTCTAACATCAAAGGTCTGACTCAGGCGTCCCGTAACGCCAACGATGGTATCTCCATCGCGCAGACCACTGAAGGTTCTCTGTCTGAAATCAACAACAACCTGCAACGTGTTCGTGAACTGGCGGTTCAGTCTTCTACTGGTACCAACTCCCAGTCTGACCTCGACTCCATCCAGGCTGAAATCACTCAGCGTCTGAACGAAATCGACCGCGTATCCGGTCAGACCCAGTTCAACGGCGTGAAAGTGCTGGCGAAAGACAACACCCTGACTATCCAGGTCGGTGCCAACGATGGCGAAACCATCGATATCAACCTGAAAGAAATTAACGCTAAAACTTTAGGCTTGGATTCTCTGAACGTACAGAAAGGCTACGATGTAAAAGCTACCGCTGTGACCACTGGTACAACGAAAAGCTATGTTGATACTGCAACGAATATCAAAACGCTTGATGATACTGCGATTAAAGCTGCGCTGGGTAATCCGACGACGGCTTCTGACACACTTGCTGCTGCTATCACATTCAAAGATGGTCAATACTACGCTACTGTTTCGGGTGACACAGATACTGGCGCTACCACTAAAAACGGGAAATATGCAGTTACTGTTGATGACAGCGGTAATGTGACATTAGCTACTGGTGCTACTGCTGTTACAGGTGTTACCGGTGATACCACCGCGACAAAAGTTAAACAGGAGCAAATTGGTACACCAGTAACTGTATCTGCTGCTGAACTTAAACCTCTGACCGATGCTGGCGTTGATACCACTGGCGCTAAATTAGTAAAAATGTCTTATACCGATTCTAACAATAAGACTATTGATGGCGGTTATGCTGTAGAAGTCGGTGGAAAAAGATACGCAGCAAATTACACCGATAATAAAGTAGAACTTAAGACAACTTCTTATACTGATGCTTCTGGTAAAACTGCAACAGCAGTCAACGAACTGGGTGGCGTTGACGGTAAAACTGAGCTGGTAGAAATTGCAGGTAAATCCTATACGGCTGCTAAAGCAAAAGGTCACAACTTCCAGGCTGAACCTAAGCTGTCTGAAGCGGCCACTGCTACTACCGATAGCCCGCTGGCTAAAATCGACGCGGCGCTGGCGAAAGTTGCTGATCTGCGCTCCGACCTGGGTGCGGTACAGAACCGTTTCAACTCTACCATCACTAACCTGGGTAACACCGTAAACAACCTGTCTGAAGCCCGTAGCCGTATCGAAGATGCTGACTACGCGACCGAAGTATCCAACATGTCTCGTGCAAACATTCTGCAACAGGCGGGTACTTCTGTTCTGGCACAGGCTAACCAGACCACGCAGAACGTTCTGTCTCTGCTGCGTTAATTAACGCTTATCGCGCAAACCCCGCTCCGGCGGGGTTTTTTACATTTAGCTTTACCCGTAACCCCCAAATAACCCCCCATTTCACCCACTATTCACCCGATTAAAACCCCTGCAGAAACGGATAATCATGCCGATAACTCATTTAACGCAGGGCTGTTTATCGTGAATTCACTGTATACCGCTGAAGGTGTAATGGATAAACACTCGCTGTGGCAGCGTTATGTACCGTTGGTGCGTCACGAAGCATTGCGCCTTCAGGTGCGTTTGCCGGCGAGCGTAGAACTGGATGACCTGCTACAAGCGGGCGGCATCGGGTTATTGAATGCAGTTGACCGATATGACGCTTTGCAAGGAACGGCATTTACCACTTACGCAGTGCAGCGTATTCGTGGAGCGATGCTGGACGAACTACGTAGCCGGGATTGGGTGCCGCGTAGCGTTCGGCGCAATGCTCGCGAAGTGGCACAGGCGATGGGACAACTGGAGCAGGAGTTAGGGCGTAACGCGACGGAAACCGAAGTGGCGGAGCGTCTGGCTATTCCTGTGCAAGAGTATCGTCAGATGTTGCTTGATACCAATAACAGCCAACTCTTCTCCTACGACGAGTGGCGGGAAGAGCATGGCGATAGTATTGAGCTGGTGACGGAAGAACATCAGCAGGAAAACCCGTTACAACAGCTACTTGAGGGTAACCTCCGCCAGCGCGTGATGGAGGCGATCGAGGCGTTGCCGGAGCGCGAAAAGCTGGTGTTAACGCTGTACTACCAGGAAGAGCTGAATCTGAAAGAGATCGGCGCGGTACTGGAAGTCGGGGAGTCGCGGGTCAGCCAGTTGCACAGCCAGGCCATCAAACGTCTACGCACCAAGCTGGGTAAGCTATAGGGGTAATCATTACCCCTGAACAATGCCGCATTACGAATTGACTACCAGGAGTTCTCATGACGGTGCAGCAATCAAAAAGACGGCCTCTAAGCCGCTACCTCAAAGATTTCAAACACAGCCAGACGCATTGCGCCCATTGCCTGAAGTTGCTCGACAGGATCACGCTGGTTCGCCGTGGACAAATTGTTAATAAAATCGCCATCGCCCGCCTGGACACGTTGCTGGATGAAGCTGAGTGGGAACAGGAGAAAAAAGAGTGGGTGGCGCTGTGTCGTTTTTGCGGTGATTTGCATTGCAAAGAGCAGAGCGACTTTTTTGACATCATCGGATTTAAACAATTTTTATTTGAGCAGACCGAAATGAGCCACGGCACGGTACGTGAATACGTTGTCCGCCTGCGCCGCCTTGGCAATCATCTGACCGAACAAAATATCTCTCACGAATTGCTGCAGGAAGGGTTCCTCGACGAAAACCTTGCCCCGTGGCTGCCGGAAACCAGTACCAACAATTATCGCATCGCATTGCGTAAGTATGAGCAGTTTAAAGCCCATACGCATATGGGACATATGCAGAAATCCTCCTAGACAGCCAGTTCTGATATATATTAAAAACGAATAAGGTGTAACGGAGTGGTGTTTGTGAATCACGACAAACGCTCTACACTACGCTCATATACACGTCATCCTTCAAGCTGTCTCTGCGTTGGCTGCACTCCCTCGCCCCAGTCACTTACTTTAGTAAGCTCCTGGGGACTTACTCGCTTGCCGCCTTGATGCAACTCGAATGATTTTGTGTATAAATAGCAGTCACTAATGACAATATTCGGGGTAACTATGAAATTAGCACTTCTGGGACGTCAGGCTCTGATGGGTGTAATGGCTGTTGCACTTGTCGCCGGAATGAGCGTAAAGACTTATGCAGATGAAGGTCTGTTAAATAAAGTTAAAGAGCGCGGTACGCTGCTGGTGGGCCTGGAAGGGACCTATCCCCCGTTTAGTTTTCAGGGTGATGACGGCAAGCTGACGGGTTTCGAAGTGGAGTTCGCCGAAGCACTGGCAAAGCACCTTGGGGTGAAAGCCACGTTGAAGCCGACCAAGTGGGACGGCATGCTGGCCTCGCTTGATTCCAAACGCATTGACGTGGTTATCAACCAGGTGACCATCTCTGACGAACGGAAGAAAAAATACGATTTCTCTACCCCGTATACGGTCTCTGGTATCCAGGCGCTGGTGAAGAAAGGCAATGAAGGCGTTATCAAGACCGCCGCCGATCTGAAAGGTAAAAAAGTCGGCGTGGGTCTGGGCACCAACTATGAAGAGTGGCTGCGCCAGAACGTGCAGGGCGTGGATATTCGTACCTATGATGATGACCCGACCAAATATCAGGATCTGCGTGTAGGCCGTATCGACGCGATTCTGGTTGACCGTCTGGCAGCGCTGGATCTAGTGAAGAAAACCAAAGATACGCTGGCGGTCACCGGTGAGGCTTTCTCCCGCCAGGAATCTGGTGTGGCGCTGCGCAAGGGCAATGAAGATCTGCTGAAAGCGGTTGATGCCGCCATTGCTGAAATGCAAAAAGACGGTACGCTGAAAGCGCTGTCTGAAAAATGGTTTGGAGCGGATGTGACGAAATAATCGTCATCCGATGAAAAAAGGCGCCTTTAACAGCGCCTTTTTTTATTTCATTGCGCCTGAACGTGCATAATAAAAAGAACATCACAACAACAAATACCGGAGGCTGTATGCCGCTGCATAACTTAACGCGCTTTCCACGTCTGGAATTTATTGGCGCGCCAACACCGCTCGAATATCTTCCACGCTTCTCCGACTATCTTGGGCGCGATATTTTCATCAAACGCGATGACGTTACGCCGATGGCCATGGGCGGCAATAAACTGCGTAAGCTGGAGTTTCTGGCGGCGGATGCGCTGCGTGAAGGGGCCGATACGTTGATAACCGCGGGCGCTATCCAGTCTAACCATGTGCGCCAGACGGCGGCGGTAGCGGCTAAACTTGGCCTGCACTGCGTGGCGCTGCTGGAAAACCCGATTGCCACCACGGCGGAAAACTATCTCAGCAACGGCAACCGTCTGCTGCTTGATCTGTTTAATACCCAGATTGAAATGTGCGATGCGCTGACCGATCCGAATGCGCAACTTCAGGAACTGGCGACGCGGATTGAAGCGCAGGGATTCCGTCCGTATGTGATCCCGGTTGGGGGTTCCAATGCTCTGGGCGCGCTGGGCTATGTGGAAAGCGCGCTGGAAATTGCGCAACAGTGTGAAGGGGCCGTAGAGCTGTCTTCCGTAGTCGTGGCGTCGGGCAGCGCGGGAACGCATGCCGGACTGGCTGTTGGTCTTGAACAGCTGATGCCGCACGTCGAGCTGATTGGCGTGACCGTCTCGCGCAGCGTGGCCGATCAAAAGCCCAAAGTTGTTACGCTACAACAGGACATTGCCCGTGAACTGGAACTGACGGCCTCAGCGGATATCCTGTTATGGGATGATTATTATGCGCCAGGCTACGGTACGCCAAACGAAGAGGGCATGGAAGCGGTAAAACTGCTGGCGCGGCTGGAAGGCATCTTGTTGGATCCGGTCTATACCGGCAAGGCGATGGCGGGTCTGATTGACGGCATCAGCCAGAAGCGCTTTAAAGATGAAGGGCCAATTCTCTTTATCCATACCGGTGGGGCGCCTGCATTGTTTGCCTACCATCCTCACGTGTAACAATCAGGTAGAAAAACGTAATGCAAGAAAGTATCCAACTGGTGATCGATTCCCTACCGTATCTGCTTAAAGGCGCGGTTTTTACGCTGCAACTGAGTATCGGCGGGATGTTCTTTGGCCTCGTGCTGGGGTTTATCCTGGCGCTAATGCGCCTGTCGCCGCTATTACCTGTACGTTGGCTGGCGCGCTTTTATATCTCTGTCTTTCGCGGAACGCCGTTGATCGCCCAACTTTTTATGATCTATTACGGTCTGCCGCAGTTTGGTATTGAGCTGGATCCCATCCCGGCGGCGATGATTGGTTTGTCGCTGAATACGGCGGCCTACGCGGCGGAAACGCTGCGGGCGGCGATCTCCTCCATCGACAAAGGTCAGTGGGAAGCGGGGGCCAGTATTGGCATGACGCGCTGGCAGACCATGCGCCGGGCGATCCTGCCGCAGGCGGCACGCGTTGCGCTGCCGCCGCTGAGCAACAGCTTTATCAGCCTGGTGAAGGACACTTCGCTGGCCGCGACTATTCAGGTTCCTGAACTGTTCCGTCAGGCGCAGCTGATTACCTCGCGTACGCTGGAAGTATTCACTATGTATCTGGCGGCCTCCTTGATTTATTGGGTAATGGCGACAGTGCTTTCTGCGCTGCAGAACTATTTTGAAGAACAACTGAACCGCCAGGAGAAAGAGCCGAAATGAGTGCTATTGAAGTCAGAAACCTGGTCAAAAAATTCCATGGGCAAACGGTGCTGCATGGGATCGATCTCGACGTCAAACCCGGTGAAGTTGTGGCAATTATCGGACCGAGCGGTTCGGGCAAAACCACGCTGCTGAGGAGCATTAATTTGCTGGAGCAACCGGAGGCGGGCACCATTAAAGTGGGTGAGATAACCATTGATACCGCGCGGTCGTTAACTCAGCAGAAAGGACTGATTCGCCAGTTGCGCCAGCACGTAGGCTTTGTGTTCCAGAACTTTAATTTGTTTCCCCATCGTACGGTGCTGGAAAACATTATTGAAGGTCCGGTGATTGTCAAAGGCGAACCTAAAGCCGAAGCGACAGCCCGTGCGCGCGAACTGCTGGCAAAAGTCGGGCTGGCGGGAAAAGAAACTAGCTATCCGCGCCGCCTGTCCGGTGGGCAGCAGCAGCGCGTGGCGATTGCCCGGGCGCTGGCGATGCGACCAGAGGTTATTTTATTCGATGAACCCACCTCAGCGCTTGACCCTGAACTGGTTGGCGAGGTGCTTAATACCATTCGCCAGTTGGCGCAGGAAAAACGCACCATGGTGATTGTGACGCATGAAATGAGCTTTGCGCGTGATGTGGCTGACCGGGCGATATTTATGGATCAAGGACGGATAGTGGAGCAGGGACCCGCTAAATCTTTATTTACGCATCCGCAACAGCCGCGAACCCGTCAGTTTCTCGAAAAATTCCTCATGCAATAAATAGTACAAGCAGCACTCACCGGCATTGTTTTATGGTGAGTGCTGTGCGCATAACTATTTATAAATATTGCTTTATTATTAATGCTTGATTCTGTTGCTTACTCTGGCGATTGAGTCACGCTCAAGTAATTTTTCATTTGTCCGATAATTTGCATATATAAAATACATTTATGTGTTAGCTTGTTTCATATGTTTGGATGATTATCAATCGCAGGGGCATTACCACTTAGTATGCAGGATCATGATTTCTTTACCTGGCGACGGAGCATGCTGTTACGCTTTCAGGAAATGGCGACGGCAGAGGATGTCTATAATGAGTTACAACAACAGACGCAGCATTTAGAGTTCGATTTCTACGCACTCTGTGTTCGTCATCCCGTACCCTTTACCCGTCCTAAAACGTCACTTCATACGACCTATCCCAAAGCATGGGTGGCGCATTATCAGTCCGAGAATTATTTCGCCATTGATCCGGTGCTGAAGCCTGAAAACTTCAGCCAGGGGCATTTACCCTGGGACGATAGCTTGTTTCGTGATGCGCAACCCCTGTGGGACGCCGCACGCAATCACGGTTTACGCAAAGGGATGACGCAATGTTTAATGTTGCCGAATCGGGCGTTGGGATTTTTATCGGTATCGCGAGCGAGTGTCCAAAATAGTCGTTTTGCGAATGATGAAGTGGAGCTCAGAATGCAGCTTCTGGTGCGGGAAAGCCTGTCGGTGCTGACGCGACTGGAAGATGACATGGTCATGGTGCCAGAGATGCGTTTTAGCAAGCGGGAAAAAGAAATATTGAAGTGGACCGCAGAGGGGAAAACGTCTTCGGAGATAGCGATAATACTGTCGATTTCTGAAAATACCGTTAACTTTCACCAGAAGAATATGCAAAAGAAATTCAATGCGCCAAACAAAACGCAGATAGCGTGTTACGCCGCTGCGACCGGGCTTATCTGAATAAATTATCGTTCTGAGTGTCAGACGCAAAACCGGCTGATAGCAATGCTGTCAGCCGGTTTCTTGTTACTGGCGGTAGGCCTGTTTAATTTGCTTAACAGTGCTGGAAAATACCGCAGCCTGTGATTGATCTTCAATCAGCGCGATCTGTTTTTCCATTTTAAGAATCACGCGTCCAGCATCGGCTTGACCCATTGCCTGCAGCATCAGTGTTAACAGGGCTTTCAGACAGGTGACTTCATTGGCCAGTTCCTGGTTATTCTCAGCAGTGGAAAAGTCAGGCGTACTCATTTATTTTCCTCGTTATGTTTCAATGAAAAAGTGCGATGTCAGATCTTAAGGCGGCGGAGTATACCATAAGCGAGGCTAAAAATATCAGTGGTTGTTTTTTGTGCAAGCTAAAGGGATGGACATTAAAATAAACAACATGTTGCAGTGCATATATTTTCTCCACTTGTTGTTTATTTCGAGTATTTTACTCGTTAATTATTGTTACAACTTTGGCTGCCTGTTTTGCATTCAGCGCAGGAATATGAATTTTTTGTCACTATTCTGAAACAGCTATGCAGATATAACCGTGGCAGCAGGCTATGAGGCCTGAAATTTTCCACCCGCCGTACAATCTAATTTCCAAAAACGAGAGCAAAATCGAAAGTCGGACGTTTTTTACATTTCAAAGTTGAGATAAAACCCGTTAACATAGGACCGATTAACTATCGGTAGCGTTATCCCTATTCTGGAGATATTCCTTTGATCAACGTTTTTCTTGTTGATGACCACGAACTGGTGCGCGCAGGGATACGACGCATTCTGGAAGATATAAAAGGCATAAAAGTTGTCGGCGAAGCGTGCTGCGGTGAAGATGCGGTGAAATGGTGCCGCTCAAATACCGTGGACGTTGTGCTGATGGATATGAATATGCCCGGTATTGGCGGTCTCGAAGCAACCCGCAAAATTGCGCGTTCAACGGCAGACATTAAAGTGATTATGCTGACGGTACATACCGAGAACCCGTTACCTGCAAAGGTCATGCAGGCAGGTGCCGCGGGGTATCTCAGCAAAGGAGCCGCCCCCCAGGAAGTTGTGAGTGCCATTCGTTCGGTTTATTCCGGGCAACGTTATATTGCCTCCGATATCGCTCAGCAGATGGCGCTCAGCCAGATTGAACCTGAGAAAACGGAAACCCCGTTTGCCAGTTTGTCTGAACGCGAGTTGCAGATTATGCTGATGATCACCAAAGGTCAGAAGGTCAATGAGATTTCAGAACAACTGAATCTTAGTCCTAAAACGGTGAACAGCTATCGCTATCGAATGTTCAGTAAATTAAACATTCACGGCGATGTCGAGTTGACTCACCTGGCAATTCGCCATGGCCTGTGTAATGCGGAGACATTAACAAGCCAGTGACCGATCAGTTTGATGCCAAAGCGTTCCTGAAGAGCGTAACCAGTCAGCCCGGCGTTTATCGTATGTATGATACCGCCGGGACGGTTATCTATGTCGGGAAAGCGAAAGACCTGAAAAAAAGGCTTTCCAGTTACTTCCGTAGTAATCTCGCGTCGCGTAAGACCGAAGCGTTGGTCGCGCAAATCCAGCAGATTGATGTCACGGTGACACACACCGAAACCGAAGCGTTATTGCTTGAACACAACTACATCAAGCTGTATCAGCCGCGCTATAACGTATTGCTGCGCGATGATAAATCGTATCCTTTTATTTTCCTCAGCGGCGATACTCATCCACGCCTGGCGATGCATCGCGGGGCCAAGCATGCCAAAGGCGAGTACTTTGGACCGTTCCCCAACGGCTATGCCGTACGAGAAACGCTGGCGCTGCTGCAGAAAATTTTTCCCATCCGCCAGTGCGAAAACAGCGTGTATCGCAATCGCTCGCGACCTTGCCTGCAATATCAGATTGGCCGTTGCCTCGGTCCCTGTGTGGCGGGCCTGGTGAGTGAGGAAGAGTATGCACAGCAGGTCGAGTACGTCCGTTTATTCCTGTCCGGGAAAGACGATCAGGTATTAACCCAACTGATCGCCCGGATGGAAAAGGCCAGCCAAAATCTCGAATTTGAAGAGGCCGCGCGTATTCGTGACCAAATTCAGGCTGTACGTCGCGTCACCGAAAAACAGTTTGTCTCGAATTCCGGGGATGATCTGGACGTTATCGGGGTGGCGTTTGACGCTGGCATGGCTTGTGTGCACGTACTGTTCATTCGTCAGGGTAAAGTGTTGGGCAGTCGCAGCTATTTCCCGAAAGTACCGAATGGAACAGAACTCGGCGAGGTGGTGGAAACCTTTGTCGGGCAGTTTTATTTGCAGGGAAGTCAGATGCGTACCTTACCCGGCGAGATCCTGCTCGATTTTAATCTTAGCGATAAAACTCTGCTGGCGGATTCATTGTCTGAACTGGCCGGGCGGAAGATTAATGTTCAGACGAAACCGCGCGGAGATCGTGCGCGTTATCTGAAGCTGGCGCGTACCAACGCGGCAGTAGCGTTAACCACCAGGCTTTCTCAGCAGTCGACCATTACTCAGCGACTGACGGCGCTGGCATCGGTATTGAAGTTACCCGCTGTAAAACGCATGGAATGTTTTGACATCAGCCATACGATGGGCGAGCAGACGGTCGCCTCCTGCGTGGTTTTTGATGCCAATGGCCCACTGCGCGCAGAGTATCGTCGTTACAACATCACCGGCATTACGCCGGGCGACGATTATGCGGCGATGAATCAGGTTCTGCGTCGGCGTTACGGTAAGGCGATAGAAGAAAGTAAGGTTCCGGACGTCATATTGATCGATGGCGGTAAAGGTCAGTTGGGACAGGCGAAAGCCGTTTTTGCTGAGCTGGATGTTCCCTGGGATAAACAGCACCCACTTTTGCTGGGGGTGGCGAAAGGGGCCGATCGTAAAGCGGGTCTGGAAACGCTATTCTTTGAGCCGGAAGGCGAGGGCTTTAGCCTGCCGCCGGATTCGCCCGCGTTGCATGTGATACAGCATATCCGCGATGAATCTCACGATCATGCGATCAGCGGACACAGGAAAAAACGTGCGAAGGTGAAAAGTACCAGCACGCTTGAGACCATTGAAGGCGTTGGGCCTAAGCGTCGGCAGATGTTGTTGAAATATATGGGCGGTTTGCAAGGTCTTCGTAACGCAAGTATTGAAGAAATTGCAAAAGTGCCGGGTATTTCGCAAGCTCTGGCAGAAAAGATCTTCTACTCGTTGAAACATTAGGCCCTCTGTAGCAACATAGGGGTAATTTCACTGACAACAGATAGTTATCCGTCATATGCAATTTAATATCCCTACGTTGCTCACGCTGTTTCGCGTCATCCTGATCCCATTCTTTGTATTGGCGTTTTATCTGCCATTCACCTGGGCTCCCTTTGTTTGTGCGCTGATCTTCTGTATTGCGGCGGTCACCGACTGGTTTGATGGCTATCTGGCGCGTCGCTGGAACCAAAGCACGCGTTTTGGCGCCTTCCTCGACCCCGTTGCCGATAAAGTGCTGGTTGCTATCGCGATGGTGCTGGTGACGGAGCACTATCACAGCTGGTGGGTGACGCTTCCTGCCGCCACGATGATCGCGCGTGAAATTATCATCTCTGCGCTACGTGAATGGATGGCAGAACTGGGTAAACGCAGCAGTGTGGCAGTGTCCTGGATCGGTAAAGTGAAAACCACTTCGCAGATGGCCGCATTGGCGTGGCTGCTGTGGCGTCCAAATATTTGGGTAGAGTATGCCGGGATCGCACTTTTCTTCGTCGCTGCGGTACTGACTTTGTGGTCAATGTTCCAGTATTTGAGCGCTGCATGGGGAGATTTGCTTGAACAGTGATCGTTTCGGCGCAAATTTCAGCAAACGATCGTCAGTGGTGAAAAATATCGTTGACTCATTGCGTCAGGTAAGTAGAATGCAACGCATCGAACGGCAGCACTGATTGCCAGACGATAACAAAATCAAGTGATTAACAAAGTTACTTGGTGATGCGGGAATAGCTCAGTTGGTAGAGCACGACCTTGCCAAGGTCGGGGTCGCGAGTTCGAGTCTCGTTTCCCGCTCCAAATTAAAGGCATCGGCAATCGCGGATGTCGGCTGAAAAGCCAGAAGATTTCGGCGCGTTAGCAAAGCGGTTATGTAGCGGATTGCAAATCCGTCTAGTCCGGTTCGACTCCGGAACGCGCCTCCAATTTCTTCCCGAGCCCGGATGGTGGAATCGGTAGACACAAGGGATTTAAAATCCCTCGGCGTTCGCGCTGTGTGGGTTCAAGTCCCACTCCGGGTACCATGGGAAAGAATAGAATAATCAAAGCAATAAGCAGTGTCGTGAAACCACCTACGGGTGGTTTTTTTGTGCCTGTAATCCGTCGTTTTATCCTGCCTGATACGTAAAATGCCCTTCAAACATTTGCAATAGATAATCACTCTATCGACGAATCGGTGCGTTAAGCATAAATCGTCCTCGGGCAGGGTTGTTGATAAACCCATTTCGGGCAGGATTATCGTTGAGGTCCTGGAAACCATTTATCATGGTGGGATCGCCAAAGCTATCCTGAATCGCTAAATGTCCGTGGATTCGGTTTGGTGCCCTGAACGTGAAAGGGAAATCATTTGTCCCGCCAATGATGATGATGCCATTACCGGCACGGAGTGCCGCGCTTAACGCTTGCTCACTCGCGGCCTGGTTTTGTAACGCGCTGGCTGAGGCAGATGATGACGCCAGCAGCAGTAAGATGAGAACGGCGCATGAAAATACCGATGGCAGTTTCATGATTAATACCTGTTAAGAGTGTGGCTATTAAAGTATAGCTTGATGTTGTCATCTCAACTGAAAAGAAAACCAACAATTTAACCAACTGTTCCTACTGAGTCTGAGAAGCAGGGAGAGTAGCGCCGCGCGGTTAAGAACTATAATAACAGTCGACAGGCGATGACTCCTGTTGGCAGATAGTACAGATACAGGGGGCGGCCATGAGCGTCTCATTTTTTCCGCTAGTTGCGTTCACCGCATTGCTTGTCTTTAGTTGCTCAGTATGGTCGGTGGAAGAAAGAGGGGGATTATCACCGCGAGCCAGAACCACGGATCCTGTTGCATTTTCGCTGCAGTCATTTAACAACATGACCTCTTATCAGGTCATGCTGCGATCTTCATCTGCGCAGGATGAGAATAAAATCATTCGCTACAGCTATCAGAAACCCGGCTATGTACGAATGGATTTTACCCTGCCGCATTCAGGCGCGGTGCTCATCTTTAATCCCGTCACCGGTAAAGTGACATTATGGCCATTTGGTGTGGGGTCGTTGCCCATTTTGCACCTGTCGCCGACCAATTCATTGATCCAGGATGAGCGCGGTCATCGGGTGGAGCGTTCTGATATCGGCGTGTTGTTAGGCAATATTCGCCATCTGCAGCGCGAGGGAACAACGACGGTTGTTGCTCAGGAGCGTCTAGCGGGGCGGGAGACGACGCATGTGTCTGTGGTTAGGCCAGGAATAATGACAGTGGATGGCGTTCACCGCTACGACGTCTGGCTGGATAATTATCACGGATTCCCTGCCAAAGTGATCGGCTATGCCCCAAATGGGCGGCGATTAGAAACCGTTCTTCTGGAAGCTATGGTTATCAACATCCGTTTTCCCGCTAATTTCTTCACGCCTTGAGGGAGCCCGTACTATGGCTGAGTATCAGTTTTCCACGGTCTGGCGGGTTGAGGCTTCAATCTAGGAGGTATGGGATATTTTTTCCCATCCGGACCAGTGGCCGGAATGGTGGGGAAGTCTGGAAAGAATTGTGGAGATCAAGAAGGGGGATTTACAGGGCATTGGCGCGCTACATCGTTATACCTGGAAAGGGGCGCTTCCTTATCGTTTAACCTTTGATATCAACGTATTGAATATTCTCCCTTGCTCTCTGCTTGAAGGACAAGCCAGCGGGGCGGTAGAAGGGCGAGGTGTGTGGTCTTTTACTGCGAGTGGCAAAGAGACTATTGTCAAATATGACTGGAATGTCCGAACCACTATCTGTTGGATGAATTATCTTGCCCCGCTGGCGGCACCCGTATTTCGCTGGAATCACAATACGGTCATGCGTGAGGGGGCAAGAGGGTTAGCCCGTAAACTGGCAACGAAGGTGCATATATTTTGAGTTCAGTCAGCGTTGGGGATTAATGAGCGTCCTGATATTTAAAATTGCCTCCACTATTGATTAATAACTTAGCGATCTCAGTCAATGTCTTATCATACACGGAGGCATTTTGTAGACCTGCCTGGCGCAGAAGTTCTAAGTTTTCACGCGATGCGTTATCCAGCGTTGGATCGGCGCCGTATAGTTCAGGCTGTATTCTGTAGTATTTAGAATTTTTTACCGTTGAGGCAATTTGTTGCAGATAATACGCGGTCATCTGCGGCCCCCCCTCAAGCGCGATATCAATAGCCGGTTTTGCCCAGCCAAAGGGACCCCAGTCCTTAACTTCGGAATAAGAATACCCCTGCAATTTCTTGCCGGTTCCCAGTGAGACAATAATCATATCCTTAATGCCAGCGACATTACTGAATTTAATCGCTTCGGAATAGGCACAGAGCGCGGGGTCGTTTGCTACCACACCGCCATCAACCAGGACAAATTTTTCGGGAACAGGGGGCAATGAATAAATACGCGCTGCTTCGAAATAGGTGGGAGCCGCAGAGGTACCCCGTAAAGCGTCCCTGACCAGGAAGTCCCGATTTTTGGCGAGGGCTGAATGTTGTTTGAAAATGACAGGAAGGCGACTGCTCACGTCATAAGAAACAAAGCAGGTTGGTCTTAATAATTCACTGAGTTTTGTTTCACCGAATGCCATTTTTAATACTCGCTCCAGCTCCTTTGCAGAATATTTCTCATCGGTAGCACCACCCAGTGAACTGATTGTTTTCCAGACACCGACATCAAAAATTTCATCCCCATCCTGAAGGTAGAAATTGACGGCTTCCTGAGCGGAGAACTTTGGTTTTCCTTTTGTGTCAGGGCAAACATAAGCAGAACACAGAATGGCCCCGGTACTGGTACCGGCAACCAGATCGAAGTAATCCGCAATTCTGGCGGCAGGATTTTCTGATATATCCTGCAATTTCTTCTCCAGTGCCACAAGTAGCATACCCGGCAGGATGCCTCTGATCCCGCCGCCATCAATAGACAGTATTCTCATTGCCATTTTTACTTCCTCCCAGAATATGAAACGGGATTATGGATTGGGTTATTTCTACTATTGCATGCTTTTAAATATAGGCCGGGTTTCTGCTGCGTTTGCTTCATGCGACAGGCTGATCTGGCAGATTGATATCCGCTTGCTACTGTACTTTTTTGCCTGTAAATGGCTTAATAGCGACCTTGTAGTCTCTCATTTCATTCACAGTTAACAGGTCTGTTATTGATGAATAATCTCCATCGACTCGCCTTTTTAAGTCAGCGTCTGTCTGCTGTGATGATCGCCGGTTTCCCAACGGGCCGTAGCTCAACTCTTACAACATGGACAGACAGCAATGCAACGTCGACAATTTCTCAAAAATAGTGTTCTCCTTTCCGCCGCCGGTTTAGTCGGGCCTACGGTTCTTAGCCAGACGGTACATGCCGCGGAGCCAACAGTCGCGCCTGTCGCGCGTCGACGCTTTGTCTTATCACAAACGTATAAACTCAACCCTGCTGAGGGATCGCGCGGTGTGGTGAAACTCTGGATCCCGCTACCTGTAGACACTGCGTTTCAACAAATGACAGCCCTTGCCTTTAGCGGGAACTATCATCAGGCATATGTCACCACCAACAATGCCTATGGCGCGAAGACGCTGTTCGCCACCTGGCCAGACTCCCAGAGCGAATTGTTGATTAACGTTGATATCGACATTGAAACCGCCGACTGGGAGCCGTTGAAGCAGGATGCGTTAAAAACCTGGCAAGTACCGGAGCAGATTATTTATCCGCTGGATGTAAAACCCTACTTGTTACCGACGGCACATACGCCTGTTGATGGGCTGGTTCTGGAAACCGCGCGCAAAATTACCGGTAATGAGCAAGATCCGCTGAAAAAAGCGCGTCTCATTTACGACTGGGTGAGTAGCCATATGGAACGAGATAATGACGTTATTGGCTGCGGTACCGGTGATGTGGCGGAGATCTTAAAAAGCGGTAAGCTCAAGGGAAAATGTACCGATATGAGCTCCGTTTTTGTTGCTTTGGCACGGGCCAGCGGTATTCCGGCGCGTGAACTGTTTGGCATCCGTCTGGGCAAAGCCAATAAGCTCGAGCGCTACTCGAAAAGCGCCTTTGGCAAGGCCGATAGCACAGGCGTTGCCGATGTCAGCGGTGGACAGCACTGTCGCGCCGAATTCTATCTGGCAGGTTACGGTTGGTTACCGTGCGATCCCGCTGACGTGACCAAAATGCGTCTGACTGAGAAAAAATCGCATCAGGACGCCGATGTCCAGGCCGTCAACGCTTACCTGTTTGGTAACTGGGAAATGAACTGGGTAGGATTCAACTACGGACGTGATTTCGAGTTGTATCCGGCGACAGAGCAGGGCGCCATGAACAACTTTGGTTATCCTTACGCAGAAGTCGATGGCGACCCGATCAATTTCTACGATCCTAAAGTGTTCTCCTACCGCTATGTCGCGACAGAACAACGCTAAAGGCGCGGGACTGACCCTGCTGACGGCCGCGGCGGCTGCCGTCACTGCCGGCTTATGCTGCGTTGGGCCGCTGTTATATCTGTTATTTGGTATTTCAGCGGCGAGCTTTGCTGTTTTAACCCGGTTTGAGTTTTTACGAATTCCTTTGATGCTGCTGTCATTGGGATTATTACTGCGTGTTTTCTGGCGACTCTATTTTTCCAAACGGTTGTGGTGTTCTGGCTGGCTAACCCTGAAACAAGCGCGCGTTCTCTACTGGTGTGCGCTGGCGTTGATTTTGCCGGTGTTATTTTACCCAACGCTGGTTGCTTGGTTTTATGAGGTGTTTGAATGAAGATTTTCACGTTAGTTGCAGGCTTATTATTGCCGTTGTGGGTTCAGGCGGCCAATCAAAAAGTGGTGCTGGATATACAAAATATGACCTGCTCGTTATGCGTAATTTCGGTCAATCAGGCATTACGCGAAACCGATGGCGTCATTAAGGCCAAATCCTCACTCAAGACAAGGCAGGCAGAAGCGATCGTGCCTGAAGGTTTTCCTACCGAGACTTTGCTTAAAGCGGTAGCAAAAACCGGGTATAGCGCGACGCTTAACCGTATTGAGCAACAATAACCACCTACGGGTGGTTTTGTTCTGTTTTCCCGGTATGATGCCCGGCGGCCTGGTGTTCTCTTTTGTGCGTTAACTACCGGAATTCCCCTCGTTTCCTGTTAACCTGAACTGGCGGCAGTTGTAAGCCGCCCACGCCCATTTGTATCTGTTATCCCTCCAGCCATGTAGGATGATTACAGGCGAGAATTTTTGACTAAGGAAAAGCGTTATGAAAACGGGACCATTAAACGAGAGCGAACTGGAATGGCTGGATGATGTACTGACTAAGTACAATACGGACAAGGCTATTCTGGATGTGTCAGAACTGGATGGTTTGCTGACGGCGGTGCTGAGTTCACCGTATGAAATTGAACCGGAGCAGTGGCTGGTCGCAATTTGGGGTGGTGCGCAGTATGTCCCTCGCTGGTCCTCCGAAAAAGAAATGACGCGCTTCATGAACCTGGCGTTTCAGCACATGGCGGATACGGCCGATCGTCTGGATGAATACCCTGAGCAGTTTGAGCCGCTGTTTGGTCTGCGTGAAATTGACGAGCATGAACTGACCATCGTAGAAGAGTGGTGCTTTGGTTATATGCGCGGCGTCGCGTTGTCGGACTGGTCCACATTACCGGATACGTTGAAACCGGCGCTCGAGGCTATTGCGCTGCATGGTACAGAAGAAAACTTCGCGGTGGTTGAGAAACTGACGCCAGAAGAGTTTGAAGAAAGCGTGGACGCTATCCGTCTGGCGGCGTTGGATCTGCATGCCTGGTGGATGGCGCATCCGCAGGAAACGCCGGTGAAGGTGCCGGTAAAAGTGGATGCCAAGGTAGGACGTAACGACCCGTGCCCGTGCGGCAGTGGGAAAAAATACAAGCAGTGCTGTCTGCATTAACAGAAAGGGGCGTAAAGCCCCTTTTGTTTAACCCACTTCAGGCAGTAACCCTGCTGCAATGGAAAACTGTACCGCGATCACCACAATGCCGCACATAAACACCAACGCCAGCGCCGGTGCGCCACCCGCCACGCGGTAGTTAGCCTGCGGGTTATGTTTTCTGCTTTGCCATGCCAGCATGGCGGGGATCAGTAGCGCCAGTACCGCGAGGGCAACACCCGCATATCCCAGCACCATCACGAAACCACGTGGATAGAACAGCGCGAATGCCAGCGGCGGCAGGAACGTCACCACGCCGGTTTGCATCCTTCCTGCTACGGTATTTCGGCGCTGGAAAAGGTCTGCCAGATAGTCAAACAGCCCCAGCGCGACACCGAGGAAAGAGGTCGCCAGTGCGAGATCGGCAAACAAATGTACCGCCAGTTCAACGTGCGGCGATGCCACGACTTCACGTAATGCCTGTAGCAATCCGTTTAAGCCAGCGTGGTTGGCTAACAGCCCCATGAACGTGGACGAGTTAATGCTGCCCAGCGTTGCCAGTTGCCAGAAAATATAGGCGATCAGAGGAATGGCGCTACCGGTAATAAATACCCAGCGCAGTTTACGGATGTTACCGTTCATATAGCTGACGATACTCGGAACGCTGCCGTGAAAACCGAACGACGTGAAGATAACCGGGATTGCGGACAATGCCAGCCCTTGCTGAAGCGGCAGCGTAAGCAGATTCACTTTATGGATATGCGGCATTAACAGGGCCAGCATCGCTACCAGGAAAATTATCTTGGCACTGAACAACAGACGGTTGAACAGATCGACCAGCGACGTCCCAACGCAAACCACACCACCGGCAACAAAGGTGAACAGCAGTACACCTGTTGATGGCGAGATTGCTGTCCCGGTCCAGTCGCTGATGCTGGAGGCCAGCAGTTCACCTGCGCCACTGATATACGCCGCCGTCAGCGCGTACATTAAAAACATCATGCTAAAACCCGTTACCCATTGTCCGTAACGGCCAAGATAACGTTTCGCCAGGGTACCCAGCCCGGTGTCAGCCGGTACGTGTTGATACACTTCAAGCAGCAACAGCGCGGTGTAGCACATCAACGCCCAAAGACTGACTAACAATACCAGCGTGACGCTAAACCCCACGCCTGCCGCAGCCAGCGGCATTGCCAACATACCGGCACCAATCGTGGTTCCCGCCACGATAAAAATACTACCCAGGGTTCTGTTTTTCACGCTTTCCTCTGTCCCAGAGATAATCAACGGTTATATCTGCGGCGCAGGTTAAGGCAAAACATTATTTTCGTCAAATCACCGTTACAATGCATGTACATAAATCTTTACGACTGTTGGGTGATTTTAAGATGTATGGGAAATGACATTTATCTGCTGGTAAACCTGTGTTAGCGCAAAGCAGCGCCCTGCGGTTCACATTAGGCTATGCCCTTTATTGAGGAGGTAGTATGGAATCTATTCACGGGCATGAAGTGCTCAACATGATGATTGAATCTGGCGAGCAGTATTCAAATGCCAGTCTTGAGGCGGCGATTACGGCTCGTTTTGGCGAGCGGGCACGTTTTCACACCTGTTCTGCGCAAGGAATGACGGCGGCTGAGCTGGTGGCATTTTTAGCGGCGAAGGGGAAGTTTATTGCAAAAGAAGACGGCTTCTCTACGCACGAAAGCAAGATCTGCCGCCATTAAGATTATCGAATAACGGTGGCATCTCACCACCGTTATCCAACAGAATTAATTCTGCGTATCGAGCGTAGCCAGCTCTTTGTCGATGAAATAAAGACCTTCACCGCTTTTTCCTGCCAGCGATAGCTTATCAATAACAGATTTAAATAATTTCTCTTCTTCATGCTGCTCGGCAACATACCACTGCAGGAAATTAAACGTCGGATAATCCTGGTGGGTCATTGCCGCGTGAGCCAGTTCATTAATTTTCCGGGTGATCAGCTGTTCGTGTTCGTAAGTGACACGGAACAGTTCGTCCAGAGAAGCATATTCAGCGAAGGGGGAAGAGACGGTATTAATACGCGGTAAGCTACCGGTGTCAGTCAGGTAGTCGAACAGACGCTGCATATGCGTCATCTCTTCCTGGGCGTGACGGCGCAGAAACGCGGCAGCACCTTCGAAGCTGTGATAGCTGCACCACGCGCTCATCTGTTGGTAGAGCAGAGATGAATATAATTCAAGATTCATTTGCTCATTCAGTTGGTCGATCATTTCTGTTTTCAGCATGGTTCTGCTCCACAAACGTTATTATATATTACGTGGCGCCACTATAATTTGTTATTTAATTATTTGCAAAAGGTAAAATAATAAATTTATTTATTAAAAATACGAATGGGAATAAAACGCATTAACGCTATTGAGCGGAGGATATAAATACCGAAGTAACAAATGACCAGCAAAAAAATGCTGGTCGAAAATATTAGTAATTGAATGAGGACGCTGGAGATACCGCGACGCCGTGACACTGCCAGGCGAGCGTAATTTTGGTGTTCAAACACAAAGAACCGGCATATACGCTACAGGTTGACACTGGCTGCCCAAACGCAACGGCGCTGGCATAACCCATACGCTGGCACTCTTTGGTGGCGGTTCCCTGGGTTACGTAGTCATCGGTTCGTGCCGTTTGCAACATGGCCTGGTTGTAAGTCAGGCGAACCACGCCGGTGATGGCGCTGGCTTCGCTCACCTGCGCCTGTTTAGTAATAGTGCATCCTGTCAGCACGAGCGGCAAAAGGGCAATGATAAAGGTCTTCATGAGATCGCTCTGAAAGTTCGGAGATAGGCTATCATGGCATGCCTTTCGACGTATCAATGGCTTGAATAGCCTGAAGATCACCTGCGATTAATCGCAACGACGTCACTTTCTTGAGGCCATTCTGAGCTGCTGAGGGAAAAATGTGAGCCCTTCATTACTTTATAAAACAAAATTTCATTAAATTTGAAAGTGGGTTTGCAAAATAGTAATGTGGCCTGAATGTTATGACTTTCAGCAGTCCACGCTACGCATTCAGGAGATGACAGAATGAAAATTGCATTGATGATGGAAAACAGCCAGGCAAGCAAAAACGCCATCATTCATAACGAGCTTAAAGCCGTTGCGGATGAGAAAGGTTTTCCCGTTTATAACGTCGGCATGAGCGATGAAAATGACCATCATCTGACCTACATTCATTTAGGGATTATGGCCAGCATCCTGCTGAATTCCAGAGCCGTGGATTTTGTGGTCACCGGCTGTGGTACGGGTCAGGGCGCAATGATGTCACTGAATATCCATCCGGGAGTCGTATGCGGCTACTGCCTCGATCCGGCGGACGCATTCTTGTTTTCTCAGATCAACAATGGGAATGCGCTTTCTCTGGCCTTCGCCAAAGGCTTTGGCTGGGGTGCCGAGCTCAATGTGCGCTATATGTTTGAAAAAGCGTTTACTGGACGTACCGGGGAAGGTTATCCACCGGAACGTAAAGAGCCGCAGGTGCGTAACGCCGGTATTCTGAATCAGGTGAAAGCGGCAGTGGTAAAAGAGAATTATCTGGATACGCTGCGCGCTATCGATCCTGAGCTGGTGAAAACCGCCGTCTCGGGTCCACGCTTCCAGCAGTGCTTCTTTGAAAACTGCCAGGACAAGTCGATCGAAGCGTTTGTGCGCGAGATTATTGGCTAAATCCTGCTGGCCCGGCGGTGTTCTCCCGCCGGGCTATCTGTTCTTATCTGACACCGCACTTCCGGCATCACGGGTAAGCCGCAGCGTATCCACCATACCGACCAGACAAATTATGGCGATAGCCACAAAGGCCAGGCGGAAGCTGATCCCCGGAATATTGCCCAGCGCCAGCCATTCACTGACTTCAGCGCCGATGCGGATCCCAATAGCGGCTAATGAAATTCCCAGTCCCACTGCTAACTGTGTTGCCGTACTGAACAGCGTATTGGCGTAGCTCATTTGCGACGCGGGGACGTCCGCAAATGCAAGCGTACTGACGCCGGTAAACTGGATTGAACGGAACACACCGCCCAGATACAGCACCAGCAAAATAACCCATACGGGCGTTTGCGGCGTTATCAATGCACAGGCCAGCAGCGCCAGGACGTTAAGGGCCCCGTTGATCAACAGCAATTTCTTAAAGCCCAGCCAGCGTATCAACGGCGTGGTGGCAGGTTTTATCGTCAGATTGCCTACAAACACCGCCAGCACCAGCGAACCTGCGTGAAAAGCGTTCATGCCAAAACCTACCTGGAACATTAACGGCAGCAGAAATGGTACGGCGCTGATAGAGGTGCGAAACAGCGATCCGCCATACATCGTGACGCGAAAAGTCGGGACGCTCATGGCATCAAGACGAATCATCGGCCAGGCGGCGCGGCGAAAATGGCGTAGGGCAAACAGGAAAGTCGCTATTCCCAGCGTGAGAAGTCCGGCAGTTAGCCAACCCTGCGGCTGCTGGGTTCCCAGCAACTCCATGGCATACACCAGACTTACCATGGCAACAGAGGTTGCGACAAAACCCGCTATATCAAACGGACGGCGCTCGTCGTCATGAATATCCGGAATAAAACGTAGCGCCAGCGCTATCGCCAGTATTCCCAATGGGACGTTAATGAAGAAGATCCAGCGCCAGTTGGCATAGCTGGTGATGAATCCGCCTAGCGGAGGACCGATGATGGGCGCGACTAACGCGGGCCAGGTCAGAGTCGCAATGGCGGTGATTAACTGATGTTTAGGCGTGGTGCGTAGTACCGCAAGGCGGCCAACAGGAACCATTAATGCGCCGCCCACGCCCTGTAAGATTCGCATGGCGACAAAGCTTTCAAGACGGGTGGACAAGCCGCATAAGACCGAGGCGAGGGTAAATATCGCCAGTGCGAGGGTAAACACTTTTCTGGCGCCAAAGCGGTCCGCAATCCAGCCGCTGGCGGGGATAAGTACGGCGAGGGTGATCAGGTAGGCGCTAATACCAATATTCAGGTCAACCGCCTGTACGCCAAAGCTTTTGGCCATGTCGGGCAGGGCGGTAGCGATCACCGTACCGTCAATAAACTCCATAAAGAAAGCGCCGGCTACAAGTAATGCCGCCGGGGAGAGACCGCGTTTATTCTCAACCGCTAAATGTTCACTCATGTTGTGCTTGCCATCTCAAAAGAAACTGACCGGGTCTGTTTTTTATTTTCAGCGTATCCGTTATGCGTACGCCGCTACCGTTTCGATCGCTGAATGGGTACTATGAAGACCTTTCTATAAGGAGCTCATTATGTCCCAAACACTGAATGCCGATCAGGAACTGCTCTCGGACGTTGTTGCCTGTCAGCTGGTTATCAAACAAATTCTGGATGTCATTGATGTTATCGCCCCGGTAGAAGTCCGGGAGAAAATGTCCAGCCAACTGAAAAGCATCGACTTTTCAAGTCACCCTGCAGGTGCCGATCCGGTTACTATGCGCGCAATACAAAAAGCAGTTGCCTTGATCGAGTTGAAATTCACGCCGCAGAATGAGTCTCACTAAAATAAACCGTTGTTTCAGGTTTTAGAAAGGTTTTTTGCGCCTTTGAGAATGAGAGGCGCGAGCGTAGAGATCATTGAGCGCTAGCCGGATAAGATGCGTGGCATGACTATCCGGCTAGCGTTATGAAAATTGAAGATTAGTGATGTTGGTAGTTTACGACGTTCAGCAGATGTTTATCGGTTTGCGCCATGCACAGTCCCGCGCGTTTCGCGCTACGGACTTCATCAAGAATGGTTTGTAACAGTACGCCATCCTGCTGCTGCTCTTTTTCCAGATCGTGGAGAAAATCAACGGTTGGCTCATCGTTCAATGCTTCAGCTTCATTGGTTAAGCGTGAAAGCTTACTCGAACGCTGTTGGTACTCATCCAGTGTTTTCTGAAACAGTTCTTCAAGGGAAGTCAGTTCATCACCCGGAACATCGATGGCTTTGACGATGGGGTTAGCCCCGGCGCTTTTCATAAAATTAAACATACGCATCATTTGAGTTACGTTACCCTGCGCCTGCGTGCGTAGAAACGTTGCGGTACCTGTCAGGCTATGTTCGTAGCACCATTCGCTAAGGTGCAGGTAAAGATTCGATGCGTAGAACTCAAGATTCATTTGCGTGTTGAGTTTATGAACAATTCCAACTGCAGCCATATCAATATCCTTATTTCCAGAAAGGAGAATGTACGTTACTAACGTCAGTGCAACGGGCTGTCGCCGCACTTCACATCTACGTACAATTAAAACTGTTAGCAGAATAAATCCGTTCCGCCGGTCCTTTAGTGATCACGGATTATATCCGCTTCCGATCGAGATTCAGCATAGCGCGTGATCTGACATAAGAAAATCCTTAAATCTGCATATTTATGTTTTTTTACATATTGTCATAGCAATATTCTTAATACCTGCATTTCGTCATATAAGATGCGTGAATGTAATTTATTGATATTTAAGTGTTTATGGTAATATTATGATAATGAAATGTTGTTTCATATCACAAAATTAAATTTAACAATACGTTATTGTCTTGACCTCGCTGATTATGAAGTCCCGGCTGGTGGCGATTTCACGATTGGGTAAGGTAAATGAAAACTATCTGGTAGTTAATATTTTGCGCCAGATCATTTTTGCTGAAATTAATAAATTTAACGACCTGTACGATTCGGCATTTATTGTTTGGTGAATGTGGGGAAATCGAGGAGTTACCTATGAAAAAGGTTGCGGTGCTGCTGGCGCCTGGTTTTGAAGAGGCGGAAGCGATTGTTACCATTGATATTCTGCGTCGCCTGAATATCGAAGTCGAAACGCTGGCCTGCGCGGAGTCGCGTGCGGTGGTGAGCTATCATGACGTACCGATGGTGACCGACAGTACGTTGGCCGCGCGTCAGGCCCATCTCTACGATGCCGTCGTGTTGCCTGGGGGGCCGCAAGGTAGCGTTAATCTTGCCGCCAGCGAGGCAGTCATCCAGTTTGTCACCCGCCATGATGAGGCGGGAAAACTTATTTGTCCTGTGTGCTCTGCGGCCGCGCGCGTACTGGGTGGCAACGGTCTGCTAAAGGGGCGTCGCTACGTGTGCTCGGGAGATTTATGGCAAAACGTCACGGATGGCGAATATATCGATGCGCCCGTTGTTGAGGATGGCAATCTTATTAGCGGCAAAGGATTAGGGCATATTTTTGATTTTGCGTTTACGCTTTCGGCGCGTCTGTTGGGAGATGATATTCCGGTTCGCGATCACGCCGACCACATTTACTACCCATGGTAAACATTGTTTTCCCGAATGCTTCAGCATTCGGGGACAAGGATTTGCTGACTGATGTTATGGACTAATCTGCTATTCCTCTTTTTCTTCGTCGTCAAAATCGCGTTTTTTTATGTCATTTCTCGCTGAATTTATGTACGCAATTACTGTAATTCTGTGGTGTGATGCCGCTCTCTTATGGAGAATCAATTTCCCGCTAAAAATACTCTCAGCACTGGCATTGATCTTATCAATAAAAGGTAATGCCTTGTTTTACGTCCGAATTACAAAAAATCGTCTGATTTTACCCTACATAAAAGAACGTTAAAGCTGGAGTTGACCATGCACAAATTCACTAAAGCGCTGGCGGCCATCGGCCTGGCTGCCATTATGTCACAATCCGCTATCGCTGAGTCCATGAAGCTCGGTTTCCTGGTCAAACAACCGGAAGAACCGTGGTTCCAGACTGAATGGAAATTTGCCGATAAAGCCGGTAAAGACCTTGGTTTTGAGGTGATAAAAATCGCCGTCCCGGATGGTGAGAAAACCCTTAACGCGATTGACAGCCTGGCTGCAAGCGGTGCGAAAGGGTTTGTGATTTGTACGCCGGATCCCAAACTCGGGCCTGCCATTATGGCGAAGGCGCGCGGTTACGATATGAAAGTCATTGCTGTCGATGACCAGTTTGCCAACGCGAAAGGGAAACCGATGGACACCGTGCCGCTGGTCATGATGGCGGCAACAAAAATTGGTGAACGCCAGGGTCAGGAGCTGTACAAGGAGATGCAAAAGCGCGGGTGGGATGTGAAATCCACCGCGGTAATGGCCATTACCGCGAACGAACTGGATACCGCGCGCCGCCGCACTTCAGGCTCAATGGAAGCGCTGAAAGCTGCGGGCTTCCCGGAAAAACAGATATACCAGGTTCCAACCAAATCGAATGATATCCCTGGCGCATTCGACGCCGCCAACTCCATGCTTGTTCAGCATCCTGAAGTCAAACATTGGCTGATCGTGGGTATGAACGACAACACCGTGCTGGGCGGCGTACGTGCGACCGAAGGGCAAGGCTTTAAAGCGCCGAACGTGATCGGTATCGGTATTAACGGCGTTGACGCGGTGAGTGAACTCTCTAAAGGCGAAGCGACCGGGTTCTACGGTTCATTACTGCCAAGCCCGGACGTTCACGGCTATAAATCAAGCCAAATGCTCTACAACTGGGTAACGAAAGGTGCAGAGCCACCGATGTTTACTGAAGTGACGGATGTGGTGCTGATTACCCGCGATAACTTCAAAGAAGAACTGGCGAAGAAAGGTTTAGGCGGTAAGTAACATAAATGCCGGATGCGTCGCCAAAGCGTCTGACCCGGCCTACGAATTACGTACTCAGTAGGCCGGATAAGGCAAAGCCGCCATCCGGTATAAAGATCTGAATCACGGAGACGTTATGCAACAGTCTACCCCGTATCTCTCATTTCGCGGCATTGGCAAAACGTTCCCCGGCGTTAAAGCGCTTACGGATATCAGTTTCGATTGCTATGCCGGTCAGGTGCATGCGCTGATGGGCGAAAATGGCGCCGGAAAATCAACACTCTTAAAAATTCTCAGTGGTAACTATGCGCCAACGACGGGCTCCCTGGCGATTCGCGGACAAGAAGTTTCGTTTGCGGATACCACAGCCGCGTTGAACGCTGGTGTCGCCATTATTTACCAGGAACTGCATCTCGTCCCGGAAATGACCGTTGCCGAAAATATCTATTTAGGGCAACTGCCGCATAAAGGCGGCATTGTGAATCGGTCGCTGCTGAACTATGAAGCGGGGCTACAGCTTAAGCATCTGGGCATGGATATCGATCCCGACACGCCACTGAAATACCTCTCCATTGGTCAATGGCAGATGGTAGAGATTGCAAAAGCGTTGGCGCGTAACGCCAAAATTATCGCCTTTGATGAACCGACCAGTTCCCTGTCGGCACGCGAGATTGAGAATTTGTTTCGCGTTATCCGTGAGCTGCGCAACGAAGGGCGCATCATTCTGTATGTCTCGCACCGTATGGAGGAGATTTTTGCCCTTAGCGATGCCATTACCGTATTTAAAGATGGGCACTACGTTAAAACGTTTACGGACATGCAGCAGGTCGATCACGACGCGCTGGTGCAGGCGATGGTAGGGCGTGACCTGGGTGATATTTATGGCTGGAAATCCAGGCCTTATGGCGCAGAGCGCCTGCGTTTGCATGAGGTCAAAGCCCCAGGCGTGCGCACGCCGATCAGTTTATCGGTGCGTAGCGGTGAAATCGTCGGACTGTTTGGGCTGGTGGGCGCTGGACGTAGCGAATTAATGAAAGGATTGTTTGGCGGTACGCGTATCACCGCAGGCCAGGTGTTTATTGATGAACAGCCAATTGATATCCGCAAACCGAGCCACGCCATTGAAGCGGGAATGATGCTGTGCCCGGAGGATCGCAAAGCTGAAGGGATTATTCCGGTTCATTCGGTGCGTAACAACATCAACATTAGCGCGCGTCGTAAACATGTATTGGGAGGATGCGTGATCAATAACGGCTGGGAAGAAACTAACGCCGATCACCATATTCGTTCGCTCAACATCAAAACACCAGGTGCGGAGCAACTGATCATGAACCTCTCTGGCGGTAATCAACAGAAGGCTATTCTTGGCAGGTGGTTATCGGAAGAGATGAAAGTGATTTTGCTGGATGAACCTACCCGCGGCATTGATGTGGGCGCCAAGCATGAAATTTATAACGTGATTTATGCCCTTGCGGCGCGCGGCGTGGCCGTGCTGTTTGCATCCAGTGACCTGCCAGAAGTTCTCGGTGTCGCCGATCGTATCGTGGTGATGAGAGAAGGCGAGATTGCCGGGGAGTTACTTCATGAACAGGCGGATGAACGCCAGGCGTTGAGCCTTGCAATGCCTAAAGTCAGCCAGGCTGTGGCCTGAATAAGGAGAGTATGATGTCTTCCGTTTCTACATCGGGTTCAGGTGCTGCGAAATCAGCGCTAAACCTTGGCCGCATTTGGGATCAATACGGGATGCTGGTGGTGTTCGCGGCATTGTTCCTGGTTTGTGCCATCTTCGTGCCAAACTTTGCCACCTTCATCAACATGAAGGGGCTGGGACTGGCGGTATCGATGTCGGGTATGGTCGCATGTGGGATGCTATTTTGCCTGGCATCCGGTGACTTCGACCTGTCCGTTGCATCCGTCATTGCCTGTGCGGGGGTCACAACTGCCGTGGTCATCAACATGACCGAGAGCCTGTGGATTGGCGTCGCTGCCGGGCTGTTTCTGGGGATTTTATGCGGTCTGGTGAATGGGTTTGTGATTGCACGGTTAAAAATCAATGCCCTGATCACCACACTGGCGACGATGCAGATTGTCCGCGGTCTGGCCTACATTATCTCTGACGGTAAGGCGGTCGGGATTGAAGACGAGCGTTTCTTCACCCTTGGCTATGCTAACTGGTTCGGGCTGCCGGCACCTATCTGGATAACGATCGTTTGTTTCATCGTATTTGGCTTACTGTTGAATAAAACCACGTTTGGTCGTAACACGCTGGCTATTGGGGGGAATGAAGAGGCTGCGCGCCTGGCCGGGGTTCCGGTTGTTCGCACCAAGATTATTATCTTTATTCTTTCCGGTCTGGTATCCGCAATTGCCGGCATTATCCTCGCATCGCGCATGACCAGCGGTCAGCCAATGACCTCAATCGGTTATGAGCTGATCGTGATTTCTGCATGTGTATTAGGGGGCGTTTCGCTGAAAGGCGGCATCGGAAAAATCTCATATGTGGTCGCCGGGGTATTGATTCTGGGGACGGTTGAGAACGCGATGAACCTACTGAATATCTCTCCTTTTGCACAGTACGTCGTACGTGGTCTCATCCTGCTGGCGGCGGTAATCTTCGACCGTTACAAGCAAAAAGCGAAGCGTACCATTTAATGATTTAAGCCCTAACATTTTAGTCTAGCCTCAGCTAATCGCCAGCCGCTACCCGGCTGGCGATTGTTTTTCCAAATGGCGAGCATGGTCACACTGTCTATACTTATATCCGTCATACATCATCTATATGGCGCGATCCGCGCGGCGTACAAACCATGATGAGGAGGATAACCGGGTGACAGCATCACTGACATTACCCCCTGAACAATCTGCAAACTGTGCTTATTTTTTTGATCTCGATGGGACACTGGCTGAGATCAAGCCCTATCCTGACCAGGTCGTTGTCCCTAAGACAATCCTGCAATTATTACATCAGTTGGCGACGCATAACGCGGGTGCGCTGGCATTGATTTCAGGGCGCTCGATGGCTGAGCTTGACGGCCTCACCACTCCCTTTCGTTTTCCGCTCGCCGGAGTGCATGGGGCAGAACGCCGTGACATCAATGGTCAAACCCATATAGTGCGCCTGCCCGCGGGTATTGAACGTGAAGCCGGCGCGCTGTTACAGACGGCGTTGTCGAAACTGCCTGGCACGACGCTGGAAGCAAAAGGTATGGCTTTCGCGCTGCACTATCGTCAGGCGCCAGAGCATGAAGCAGCGCTGGTAACGCTGGCGGAATGCATCACGCATACATGGCCGCAGCTTGCATTGCAGCATGGAAAATGTGTCGTTGAAATAAAACCGAAAGGTATGAATAAAGGCGATGCGATTGCTGCATTTATGCAGGAAGCGCCTTTTGCCGGACGGATCCCCGTATTTTTCGGTGATGATCTAACGGATGAAACTGGCTTTGAGGTAGTTAACCGCGCAGGCGGTATTTCAGTGAAGGTGGGGAGCGGGGCGACGCTGGCGACATGGCGTCTGGATGGCGTCAGCGATGTCTGGCGTTGGCTGGAGCAAATTAACTCTTCGCAGCAACAATCGAATACAACAAACAACAGAAGAGGTGACTATGGGTCGTTTAGTCGTAGTATCTAATCGTATCGCCTCGCCAGATGACAAAGGGAGCGCAGGTGGGCTCGCGGTCGGTGTGTTGGGCGCGTTAAAAACTGCTGGTGGATTGTGGTTTGGCTGGAGTGGCGATATCGGTAATGAGGATAAACCGTTAAAAAAGGTCACTCGTGGCAATATTACCTGGGCCTCGTTTAATTTGAGCGAGCAGGATTATGAAGAGTATTACTGTCAGTTTTCGAATGCCGTTTTATGGCCTGCATTCCACTACCGGTTGGATTTAGTTCAGTTTCAGCGCCCGGCCTGGGAGGGGTATCAGCGGGTTAATGCCTTGCTGGTAGATAAACTGCTGCCGCTGCTGAGCGAAGATGACATTATTTGGGTTCATGATTACCACCTGTTACCGTTTGCCTACGAGTTGCGTAAACGCGGCGTGAATAATCGCATCGGTTTTTTCCTGCATATCCCTTTTCCGACGCCGGAAATTTTTAACGCGCTCCCTCCACACCAGGCTCTGCTTGAGCAGATGTGTGATTTTGATTTACTGGGTTTCCAGACCGAAAACGATCGCCAGGCTTTTCTGGACTGTCTGGCTGTCCAGACTCAGGTAACTACCCACAGCGATAAGCGCCACAAAGCATGGGATAAAGCGTTTTGTACAGAAGTGTATCCAATCGGCATCGAGCCGGAGGAAATCGCACGCCAGGCTTCAGGTCCTCTGCCGCCAAAAATGGCGCAGTTAAAGGCAGAGCTTAAGAATGTGAAGAATATATTCTCCGTTGAGCGTCTGGATTACTCCAAAGGCTTGCCAGAGCGCTTCCAGGCCTATGAGGCGCTGCTGGAGCATTACCCGCAGCACCATGGCAAAATTCGCTATACGCAGATAGCGCCAACTTCGCGCGGAGAGGTGCAGGCCTACCAGGATATTCGCCATCAACTGGAGACAGAGGCCGGGCGGATTAACGGTAAATATGGGCAGTTGGGCTGGACGCCGCTTTACTATCTGAACCAGTATTTTGACCGCAAATTGCTGATGAAAATATTCCGCTATTCTGACGTAGGATTAGTGACGCCGTTGCGCGATGGTATGAACCTGGTGGCGAAAGAGTATGTGGCTGCACAGGATCCTGCCAACCCCGGCGTTCTGGTGTTATCGCAATTTGCCGGGGCGGCGAATGAGTTAACTTCTGCGCTTATTGTGAATCCTTATGACCGGGATGAAGTGGCTGGCGCACTTAACCAGGCGCTGACAATGTCGCTTGCTGAACGTATCTCTCGTCATGCTGAAATGCTTGAGACTATCATTAAAAACGATATCGACAACTGGCAGGCGAGATTTATATGCGATCTAAGAAAAGTTACGTCGCGTCAGAGTAAGCGCCAGTTGTCAGACAGTGTGCCTTCCTGTTCGAAACTGGCGTAACGACCTGAAGACGGTATTAATCTCCAGCCAGAGGAACCAGCAGAACATCCACCTGGCTGGCGCCGACCACGCTTTTTGCTGAGCACGAAGCGCGCGAAAAGAAGCTCTGGTTATGGTTGCCGTAAATGACCAGATCGACTGCGTGTTTACGGCAAACGTCGAGAATATGTTCATTCAGTGCCCCATAGGTAATAAAAGTATGCTCGATGGGGTACTGCGCTTCTTTGCTGAGTTTATCGATAAAATCCTGGGTCTCCTCTTGCATGAGTTCACGCAGATCTTCCAGCATGGGGGCGGCAAACTGGTTATACATTTCTGGGTCTGAGACCAATGTGATCAGGCTAATACGGGCGTTGACAGGGCGAGCGATAGAAACTGCCTTGGCTAACAATTGCTGGCTTTCAGGGGTGGCGGCAACCGCCACCAGAATGTGCGCATAGCTCATAACTCGCTCCTTTTTTTCAAGAATTATGAGAGAACTTTTCTGCTTTACTCAGCTTACTCCATACTGCAACGTTTCTCCCCAGGATAGTGTGAATCCCATCATTATTATTCATTAATTATTCTTATAAATAGAATAATCGCTTCATATAAATTGCAAATAGGTTCTGGTCACTTAAGTAAAACTCACCGCCAATGAAAACAATGTGTTAATAAAAATAAACAAATATTAACATTTGGCGGGTTTTCACTGCGCGGTATTAATTAATCACCCTTAATATTTAAGTTATTGTTTATAAACAATTTAATTGAAAAGCTGTTTTATATAAAATATGTGATCCAGCTCGCTATTTCACAGAGTGATATTAACGTTTGTGAACAAAATACTATTCGCTTTTATTGCAAGAATATTCGTACGCCAGGAATCGAAAAGATGAATGCTGGTTTAAAAAATAAGCAAAGTAAAAGCTACGCTGATGGATTTATGTTAAGTGTTTAGCTGATTTATGTGATCTGCGTCACATATTCTTTAAATTCGCAGCACGGTTCCGTTGTATGTGTAACTGGCGGCGGGTAGAGTTGCGTCGAATTAGGAAAAATCTTAGACAATTGTAAGAATTGATGTGGGCTTGTAAGAAGTGCGCATTCTTCAAAAGGGCTGATTTACACAACGTGTATGTGTCGTCACGCTGCTATGTATTTGACCTTTTGCTTTTTTTTACCGGGACTTCCCGGCGACATCACGGGGTGCGGTTTTACCGCATGAAAATAATGTTGGTTATTATGGATGCAAATAATGCATACATCCGAGTTGCTGAAACACATTTATGACATCAATTTGTCATATTTATTGCTTGCACAACGTTTGATCGTTCAGGACAAAGCATCTGCGATGTTTCGCCTTGGTATCAGCGAAGAGATGGCGGACACGTTGGCAACATTAACTCTTCCTCAAATGGTCAAACTGGCTGAAACAAACCAACTGGTGTGTCACTTCCGTTTCGACGATCACCAGACTGTTACTCGCCTGACGCAAGACTCCCGCGTTGACGATCTCCAGCAAATTCATACCGGCATCATGCTTTCTACGCGACTGTTAAGCGACATCGATGATGCCGCGCGCAAGAAAAGGGCTTGATGATGAGCGAAAAAAGCATTGTTCAGGAAGCGCGTGATATCCAGTTGGCAATGGAATTAATCACATTGGGCGCGCGTTTGCAAATGCTGGAAAGCGAAACGCAATTAAGTCGTGGTCGTCTTATCAAGCTGTACAAAGAATTACGCGGCAGTCCTCCGCCAAAAGGGATGCTTCCTTTCTCCACCGATTGGTTTATGACGTGGGAACAAAATATCCATGCCTCGATGTTTTGCAATGCATGGCAATTCCTGCTCAAAACAGGGTTGTGTAGCGGTGTGGATGCCGTAATTAAAGCGTATCGTTTATATCTTGAGCAGTGTCCGCAGCAGGAAGATGGTCCACTGCTGGCGTTAACTCGCGCATGGACGCTGGTACGTTTTGTCGACAGCGGATTGCTGGAATTGTCCACATGCAACTGCTGCGGCGGGAACTTTATCACCCACGCACACCAACCCGCAGGCAGCTTTGCCTGCAGTTTATGCCAGCCGCCATCACGGGCCGTAAAAAGACGTAAACTTTCCCAGAATGCTGCCGATATTATTCCACAACTGCTGGATGAACAGATCGAACAGGCTGTTTAACTGATACGGTGTGGATAAACACTCCAGCAGCGGTAAGCGATTACCGCTGCTTTTTTTTGTCCTGACCTCAAGTTAACTTCCCGACTGCGCATCCTGTCATAGTCAATTGCGAAAGGATGATGTCGTGCTTATCTTATTAGGTTACCTGGTTGTTATTGGTACAGTTTTCGGCGGTTACATGATGACCGGCGGACACCTTGGGGCACTCTATCAACCGGCTGAGCTGGTGATTATCGGTGGCGCAGGTATTGGGGCATTCATCGTCGGCAATAACGGAAAAGCCATTAAGGGAACAATGAAAGCGATCCCGATGCTTTTCCGTCGTTCGAAATACACCAAAGCGATGTATATGGATCTGCTGGCGCTGCTATATCGCCTGATGGCCAAGTCACGTCAGCAGGGCATGTTCTCGCTCGAACGTGACATCGAAAACCCTAAAGAGAGTGAAATCTTCGCCAGCTATCCACGCATTCTTGCAGATGCCGTGATGCTTGATTTTATTGTCGATTATCTGCGACTGATCATCAGCGGCAACATGAATACGTTTGAGATTGAAGCGCTGATGGACGAAGAAATTGAGACTCATGAGAGCGAAGCCGAAGTTCCGGCTAATAGCCTGGCGATGGTTGGCGACTCGCTACCGGCATTCGGGATTGTGGCGGCGGTCATGGGCGTTGTCCATGCGCTGGCTTCCGCCGATCGTCCGGCGGCTGAACTGGGTTCGCTGATTGCGCATGCGATGGTGGGGACATTCCTCGGTATTTTACTGGCCTATGGCTTTATTTCTCCACTTGCCAGCGTCCTGCGTCAGAAAAGCGCTGAAACCACTAAGATGATGCAGTGCGTGAAGATAACGCTGCTCTCCAACCTGAATGGTTACGCCCCGCCGATTGCCGTCGAATTTGGTCGTAAGACATTGTATTCCAGCGAACGTCCTTCGTTTATCGAACTGGAAGAGCATGTTCGTGCGGTGAGAAATCCAGCTGCGCAGCAGACGACCGAGGACGCATGAAAAATCAGGCCCATCCCATTATCGTCGTAAAGCGACGCAAACATAAAGGTCACGGTGGTGGGGCGCATGGTTCGTGGAAAATCGCCTACGCCGATTTTATGACCGCGATGATGGCCTTCTTTCTGGTGATGTGGCTCATTTCCATCTCCAGCCCTAAAGAATTGATCCAGATTGCCGAATATTTCCGTACTCCACTGGCTACCGCGGTGACAGGCGGCAATCGTATTTCGAATAGCCAAAGCCCCATCCCTGGTGGAGGGGATGATTACACCCAGCAGCAGGGAGAAGTGCACAAGCAGCCGAATATTGATGATTTGAGAAAACGCATGGAGCAAAGCCGTTTAAGCAAACTTCGCGGCGATCTCGATCAATTGATTGAATCGGACCCTAAACTGCGTGCGCTGCGCCCGCATTTGAAAATTGATTTAGTTCAGGAAGGGCTGCGTATTCAGATTATCGACAGTCAGAACCGACCAATGTTTAAGACCGGCAGTGCTGAAGTTGAGCCGTATATGCGCGATATCCTGCGGGCCATTGCGCCAGTGCTCAACGGCATCCCTAACCGAATCAGTCTTTCCGGACATACAGATGATTACCCTTACGCCAACGGTGAGAAAGGGTACAGCAACTGGGAACTGTCTGCCGATCGCGCTAATGCGTCGCGCCGCGAGCTGGTTAGCGGCGGTCTGGATGATGGAAAAGTATTACGGGTGGTAGGCATGGCCGCCACGATGCGTCTGAGCGATCGCGGTCCTGAGGACGCCATCAACCGCCGTATTAGCCTGCTGGTTCTCAATAAGCAGGCAGAAGAGGCCATTTTGCATGAAAACGCTGAAAGCCAGAATGAGCCGGTAAGTGTCTTACAACAGCCAGCGGAACTTCCGCCGGCAAGCGTTCCCACATCGCCACCAGCCAATCCGAGGTGATAGCGTGAGCATGGATATTAGCGATTTTTATCAGACTTTTTTTGATGAAGCCGACGAACTGTTGGCCGACATGGAGCAACACCTGCTCGATTTGGTTCCTGAAGCCCCGGATTCCGAACAGCTGAATGCCATTTTTCGTGCCGCGCACTCGATAAAAGGCGGGGCGGGCACCTTCGGCTTTACCATTTTGCAGGAAACGACCCATCTGATGGAAAACCTGCTGGATGAAGCACGGCGTGGCGAGATGCAGCTTAATGCCGACATTATCAACCTGTTTTTGGAAACGAAAGATATTATGCAGGAACAGCTCGACGCCTATAAAAACTCAGAAGAGCCGGATGCCGCCAGCTTTGAGTACATTTGTAATGCGTTACGACAGTTAGCGCTTGAAGCAAAAGGTGAAACCTCAGCCGCGCTCGTCAATACCGCAAAGCTGAGCGTTGTTGACGGGGCGGCGATACAGGAAGAAACCGTTGCCAATCCCGCTCCGGCCAGTAAAGAGGTCAAGAAACGGATTATTCTCTCGCGCCTTAAATCCAGTGAAGTCGATCTGCTGGAAGAGGAGCTGGGAAATCTGGCGACCTTAACCGACGTGGTGAAAGGAAGCGATACGCTGTCTGCAACGCTGGATGGCAACCTTGCGGAAGATGACATTATTGCGGTGCTTTGCTTCGTAATTGAAGCGGATCAGATTGAATTCGAAACCGTCAGCGCAGCGCCCGTGGCGGTTGATGCGAAAGCGGAAACTGAAGCGGTAGCCGTAGTCGCGACGCCGCAGCCGGTTGCCGTCGCGCCTGCGGTTAAAACCGCCGCCAGTGAAGCGCCACACGCCCGCGCGGAACGTGATAAGCCTGCCCGCGCCAGTGAATCAACCAGCATCCGCGTAGCGGTTGAGAAGGTTGATCAGCTCATTAACCTGGTCGGTGAACTGGTTATCACCCAGTCAATGCTGGCCCAGCGTTCTAATGAACTGGATCCGGTCAATCACGGCGATCTCATCACCAGCATGGGGCAGTTACAACGTAACGCCCGTGATTTGCAAGAGTCGGTGATGTCGATTCGTATGATGCCGATGGAGTACGTGTTCAGCCGCTTCCCACGCCTGGTCCGCGACCTGGCGGGTAAATTGGGTAAACAGGTTGAGCTGACGCAGGTCGGGAGTTCAACAGAACTCGATAAAAGCCTGATTGAACGCATCATCGATCCATTGACGCACCTGGTGCGTAACAGTCTGGATCACGGTATTGAACTGCCGGAAAAACGTCTCGAAGCCAGGAAAAGCCCCATCGGCAATCTGACGCTTTCCGCCGAACACCAGGGCGGGAATATTTGTATTGAAGTGACCGATGATGGCGCTGGTCTGAACCGCGAACGAATCCTCGCCAAAGCCATCTCCCAGGGGATGCCGATCCATGAAAACATGAGCGATGACGAAGTCGGTATGCTGATTTTCGCCCCGGGCTTCTCGACGGCTGAACAGGTGACGGATGTCTCTGGTCGCGGTGTGGGAATGGACGTGGTGAAGCGAAATATCCAGGAGATGGGCGGTCATGTTGAGATCCAATCGAAGCAAGGACAGGGGACGACCATCCGAATTTTGCTGCCGCTGACCTTGGCGATCCTTGACGGGATGTCCGTACGCGTGGCGGACGAAGTCTTTATTCTGCCGCTGAATGCCGTGATGGAGTCACTGCAACCGCGCGAAGAAGATCTCCATCCGCTGGCCGGAGGAGAGCGCGTTCTGGAAGTGCGTGGCGAATATTTGCCGCTGGTTGAATTGTGGAAAGTCTTCGAAGTTGAAGGCGCAAAAACCGAAGCAACGCAGGGCATCGTGGTGATTTTACAAAGCGCAGGTCGTCGCTATGCGCTGCTTGTCGATCAGTTAATTGGCCAACACCAGGTGGTGGTCAAAAACCTGGAAAGCAACTACCGCAAAGTGCCAGGTATTTCTGCTGCAACGATTCTCGGCGACGGTAG
Organism: Citrobacter sp. C5_2; assembly: GCF_014596845.2. Classification (NCBI taxonomy): domain Bacteria; kingdom Pseudomonadati; phylum Pseudomonadota; class Gammaproteobacteria; order Enterobacterales; family Enterobacteriaceae; genus Citrobacter; species Citrobacter sp. C5_2. The sequence goes on from NZ_CP115032.1 coordinate 2,094,134, forward strand.
CGTCGCGTTGATTGTTGATGTGTCTGCATTGCAGGGGTTAAACCGCGAACAACGTGTGGCGATCACAGCCGCCTGATTGAGTAAGAAAGGGAATAATATGACCGGTATGAGTAATGTAACTAAACTGGCCGGCGAACCGTCAGGTCAGGAATTCCTCGTGTTTACGCTGGGGGATGAAGAGTACGGTATCGATATCCTGAAAGTGCAGGAAATTCGTGGTTACGATCAGGTAACCCGCATTGCTAACACGCCAGCGTTTATCAAAGGCGTTACAAACCTGCGCGGTGTGATTGTGCCGATTGTTGATCTACGCGTGAAGTTTAGCCAGAGCGATGTGGATTACAACGAAAACACTGTGGTGATTGTACTGAATCTGGGGCAACGGGTGGTTGGGATTGTGGTTGACGGCGTATCTGACGTGCTGTCGCTGACAACCGATCAAATTCGACCAGCACCGGAATTCGCGGTTACGCTGTCAACGGAATATCTGACGGGACTGGGCGCGCTGGGAGAGAGGATGCTGATTCTGGTCAACATTGAGAAACTGCTGAACAGCGAAGAGATGGCATTGTTAGATATTGCCGCCGCTCATATGGCGTAAATAAGTAAACATATTATCCGGCCTACAATAATTGCTGTTGTAGGCCGGATAAGCGTAGCGCATCCGACACCTTTCCTTCTTACGCTTCCCGTTCAACCAGTTCCGGTTCTTCTTCCAGTAAACCTTCATCCTGTGCCAGCATCGCCGTTGCAATCCCGTTACCCAATACGTTGATCGCTGAGCGCCCCATATCGAGGAAATGGTCGATACCCATCAGTAACAAAATTCCTGCAACCGGAATATTAAAGCTTGGGACGGTTGCCGCCAGCACCACCAGCGCAGAACGCGGCACACCGGCAATCCCTTTGGACGCCAGCATCAGGGTCAACATCAGGACGGTGATTTCTGCAAAGGAGAGATGGATATTGTAGGCCTGTGCGATAAACATAGAAGCAAATGAGCAGTAGACCATAGAACCCACCAGGTTAAACGAATAACCGATAGGCAGTACAAATGACACGATATTAGGCGAGCAGCCAAATTTGGTTAATTGCTCCAGCGTTTTCGGATAAGCGGCTTCGGAACTGCTGGTGGTGAAGGCGACCAGCACCGGGTCTTGCAGCATGCTGACCAGGCGGAACACCTCTTTTTTCAGCATCACATAACCTACGGTCAGCAGGACCAGACAGGTCAGCAAAATGGCCACATAATAACCGCCAATGAACGACGCGTAGTTGAGCAGGATCCCCAGGCCCTGGGTGGCGATAACGGAAGATATTGCGGCAAAAATAGCCAGCGGCGCAACATACATCACGTAACCGGTCACCTTCAGCATAATGTGGGAGACGACATCCAGCGCGGCAACCAGCGGGGCGTTAAATTTTTCGCCGAGCGAAGCACCACCGATGCCGAAGAACATCGAGAACACGACGATTTGCAGAATCTCATTGTTGGCCATCGCCTCAGCGATGCTGGTGGGAATGGTATGCGTCAGAAAACCTTTCAGGCTCATACCGCCTACGGCCAGGCCGGTATCGGTGGCTTCCAGCGGGATCGCCAGGTTCAGGCCGCTGCCGGGTTGTTCGAGGGAGACCACAAACAGACCGACCAGAATAGACAGAATAGAAGAGCTGATAAACCAGATCATCGCTTTGCCACCCACGCGCCCGATGGTTGAGGTTTCGCCCAGGCGCATAATACCCACGGTCAGGGTGCTGAAGACTAAAGGCGCAATCACCATCTTAATCAGGCGCAAAAAGATGTCGGTGAGAAGCGTAATATTATCGGCCCAGGCGGTAACAACGCCGGGCGAGGCATAAGAGTGGATCCCTGCACCCGACAGGATCCCCGCCAGCATGAAGATCACAATAAACAACGTGAGTTTGTTTGCATTTGCCACTAAAAAGCCCTCAGTAAGGATTTAACATTTATTGTTCGGTTACTCATTTTTTATACTTATTAAGTGGTAACGAAATATTCATCATATAAATTGGATTAAAGCGTAATTGGATACAACTTTTTTTAATTTTTTATTCATTTTGTTGTGGTATTTACGAAGTGAATATGTGATCTGAGTCACGAAAAAGTGCATAATTGTTCTCATCTGACCTTAAAAACAGGCAGATATGAATGTTATTTACATGATAATTATGATGTTTTTATGTGAATGACTTGTGGTGGCTGTTCAACTGCTGCTCAGTGGTTCTGCCTGACTGTATTTCCCTCCCGTATTTCCCTTTCGCAAACGTAAAGTTATCTCAGCGAGTGCCGATAACGTTGATAACTCGTTTTCAGGAAGGTGCCTTATGTTTAACCGTATCCGCGTTGTCACAATGCTGATGATGGTGCTGGGGGTTTTCGCACTGCTACAGCTTGTTTCCGGTGGTCTGTTGTTTTCTTCATTGCAGCAGAATCAGCAAAGTTTTGTTATTTCTAACGATCTTCGACAGCAGCAAAGCGAACTCACCTCGACATGGGATCTGATGCTGCAAACACGAATTAATTTAAGCCGTTCTTCCGCGCGTATGATGATGGATGCGTCCAATCAGCAAAGCAGCGCGAAAAACGATCTGCTAAAGAATGCGAAAGCATCGCTGGCGCAGGCAGAAACGCATTACGCAAAATTTAAAAACATCACGCCGTTGCCGGAGATGGCAGAAGCCAGCGGCAACGTTGATGAGAAGTATCAGCAGTACCATGCGGCCTTAGCAGAACTGGTCCAGTTTCTGGAAAACGGCAATATGGACGCCTATTTCGCGCAACCTACTCAGGGAATGCAAAACGCGCTCGGCGAGGCGTTGGGCAAGTATGCCAGCGTGAGCGAGAAGCTTTACGTTCAGGCATTCGATCAAAGCGCGCGTGATTACCACTTTGCCCAATGGCAGCTCGGCATTCTGGCCGTGGTGCTGGTGCTGATTCTGGTGGTGGTGTGGTACGGCATCCGTCATACCTTGCTCAACCCTCTGGCGCGCGTTATTGCTCATATCCGTGAGATCGCCAGCGGTAATTTAACCGCGACGCTGACGGTCCACGGACGTAACGAAATTGGTGAGCTGGCCAGTACGGTTGACCATATGCAGCGTTCGCTGACGGAAACCGTCACCCTGGTACGTGAAGGTTCTGATGCGATTTATTCCGGTACCAGCGAAATTGCCAGTGGTAACACCGATCTTTCATCCCGTACTGAACAACAGGCATCTGCGCTGGAAGAGACCGCCGCCAGCATGGAACAACTGACCGCAACCGTGAAGCAAAACGCGGATAACGCGCGTCAGGCTTCTCAATTGGCGAAAAGCGCCTCTGATACCGCACAACATGGCGGCAAAGTGGTTGATCGCGTGGTGAACACCATGCATGAAATTGCCGATAGCTCGAAGAAAATTGCCGACATCATCAGCGTCATTGATGGCATTGCTTTCCAGACCAATATTCTCGCACTGAATGCGGCGGTTGAAGCGGCGCGTGCCGGTGAGCAAGGGCGTGGTTTTGCCGTGGTCGCAGGCGAAGTGCGTAATCTGGCGAGCCGTAGTGCGCAGGCGGCGAAAGAGATCAAAGCATTGATTGAAGACTCTGTTTCCCGAGTGGATACCGGTTCTGTCCTGGTAGAGAGCGCCGGGGAAACCATGAATGACATCGTCAATGCGGTGACGCGGGTGACCGACATTATGGGGGAAATCGCCTCCGCTTCAGACGAACAGAGCCGCGGGATAGATCAGGTTGCGCTCGCAGTATCTGAAATGGATCGTGTGACGCAACAGAACGCCTCGCTGGTTCAGGAATCGGCCGCCGCAGCGGCAGCGCTCGAAGAACAGGCCAGTCGCTTAACCCAGTCGGTGTCGATTTTCCGTCTCGCGTCACGCCCGACGTCGGCTAAACCCCGTGATACGCGGTTACCTGCGTCGGCGACTGCGACTGCATCATCTCCGCGCCAGAATAGTGAACAAGATACGAATTGGGAAACATTTTGACTGGTAGTTAAACCGCGGCCTGCGCCGCCCGATGGGAGCGTTGATGTTTAATCGTATTCGAATTTCGACCACGCTGTTTTTGATTTTAATCCTCTGCGGTGTTTTGCAGATTGGCAGTAATGGCTTGTCCTTCTGGGCATTTCGGGACGGTTTTCAAAACCTGAATCAGGTCGAACGGAGTAACCAACAACGCGCTGCGCTGGCCCAAACCCGCGCTGTGTTATTACAGGCCAGTACGGCCCTTAATAAGGCAGGAACGCTGACTGCACTGAGCTATCCGCCAGAGGATATCAAAGCCTTGATGACGCTTGCGCGCGATAGCCTGGCGCAGTCCGAGTCAATGTTTAAACGCTTTATGGCGACGTCGGATACCACAGAAGAAGAGAAGGCGCTGATTGTCGCGACGGAGAAAAGCTTTAGCCAATGGCACAGCGATCTTGTTCATCAGGCAACCTGGCTTGAGAACAACCAATTGTCAGATTTTCTGACCGCGCCGGTGCAGGCTTCGCAGGCTGCTTTTGATGCGAATGTTAACGCGTGGCAGAGCAACATCGACCGCGTGTTGCAAACAGCAGGGGATCTCAGCCAGCGAAATTATCATATGTCGGGGGTGATTTTTGCCGTCATGGTGGTACTGGCGGTGCTGTTAACCAGTGCGGCGTTGTACTGGTCGCGCAAGATGATTGTCCAGCCGCTGGCGATTATCGGTAGCCATTTCGACAGCATTGCCGCGGGTAACCTGGCACGGCCGGTAGCAGTTTATGGTCGCAATGAGATCTCGGCCATTTTTGCCAGCCTGAAGAAGATGCAGCAGGCGCTGCGTGAAACGGTGAGTGAAGTTCGCCAGGGTAGCTCAGCCATGCACAGCGGCATTTCAGAGATCGCGATGGGCAATAACGATTTGTCTTCACGAACTGAACAGCAGGCGGCTGCACTGGCGCAAACGGCCGCCAGTATGGAACAACTCACTGCCACCGTTGGGCAGAATGCGGATAACGCGCGCCAGGCTTCAGGAATTGCTAAAAGTGCGGCAGACATAGCCCATAAAGGTGGCGAACAGACGTCGCGGGTCGCCAGTACTATGCATGAGATTTCCGCCAGCTCGCAGAAAATTGGCGACATTATCGGGGTGATTGACAGCATTGCCTTTCAGACCAATATCCTGGCGCTGAATGCCGCTGTAGAGGCTGCCCGAGCGGGGGAACAGGGGCGCGGTTTTGCCGTTGTTGCTGGAGAAGTGCGCAATCTGGCCAGCCGGAGCGCACAGGCAGCAAAGGAAATTAAGGGACTGATTGAGGAATCTGTCACCCGGGTTCATCAGGGATCGCAGTTGGTCGATATGGCGGCGCGCACGATGACAGAAATTGTCAGCTCTGTGACCCGGGTGAACGACATCATGGGGGAGATTGCCTCGGCGTCTGATGAACAGCGCAGAGGTATTGAACAGGTGGCGCAGGCCGTCAGCCAGATGGACTCCGTGACGCAGCAAAACGCCGGGCTGGTGGAAGAAGCCGCATCCGCCACCGGACAACTCGCCACGCAGGCCGATCATCTTTCTGCCTGTGTCGCATTTTTTAAGCTTGAAGAGCAAAACGTAGCAAAACAAGAGTTGGCGCAACCGCAGGTTGTGCCCGTTGTATCCTGAATGTGATTGAGAAGGCGCTATGACATCATCTCTGCCCTCCGGGCAAACGTCATTATTGTTACAGATGACACAGCGCCTCGCGCTGTCTGACGCGCATTTTCGTCGGATATGTCAATTAATCTACCAGCGTGCGGGGATCGTACTGGCCGACCATAAGCGGGACATGGTTTATAACCGCCTGGTCCGCCGCCTGCGAACCCTGGGTCTGGATGACTTTGGTCGCTATCTCAGCATGCTGGAAGCTAACCAGAACAGTGCTGAGTGGCAGGCTTTTATTAATTCTCTGACCACCAACCTGACCGCGTTTTTTCGCGAAGGGCATCATTTTCCGGTGCTGTCGGATCATGCTCGTCGGCGTAGCGGTGAATACCGCGTCTGGAGCGCGGCGGCGTCAACCGGAGAAGAGCCGTACAGCATCGCCATTACGCTCGCCGATACCTTAGGTATGGCGCCGGGCCGCTGGCGTGTTTTTGCCAGCGACATTGATACCGAAGTTCTGGAAAAGGCGAGAAGCGGTATTTACCGCCTTGATGAGCTTAAGACGCTGTCACCCCAGCAGTTGCAGCGTTATTTCATGCGCGGCACCGGACCGCATGAAGGGCTGGTACGCGTCCGGCAGGAACTGGCGGGGCATGTTGAATTTTCCAGCGTGAATTTACTGGATAAGCAGTACAACGTGCCTGGGCCCTTCGATGCCATATTTTGCCGTAACGTAATGATCTACTTCGATAAAACGACGCAACAGGACATATTGCACCGTTTTGTTCCACTTCTTAAACCAGATGGGCTGCTGTTTGCAGGTCATTCAGAAAACTTTAGCAACCTCGTGCGCGAGTTTAGCCTGCGTGGACAGACCGTATATGCGCATGCGCCAGGTAAGGATAAAGCATGAGTAAAATCAGGGTGTTGTCGGTTGATGATTCTGCATTGATGCGTCAAATCATGACCGAAATTATTAACAGCCACAGTGATATGGAAATGGTGGCGACGGCGCCAGATCCGTTGGTCGCCCGGGATTTAATCAAAAAATACAATCCCGACGTACTGACGCTGGATGTGGAGATGCCGCGCATGGACGGTCTCGACTTTCTTGAGAAGTTGATGCGTCTGCGTCCGATGCCGGTCGTCATGGTCTCTTCTCTGACCGGTAAAGGTTCAGAGGTCACGTTGCGGGCGCTGGAGTTGGGGGCGATTGATTTTGTCACTAAACCGCAGTTGGGGATCCGTGAAGGGATGCTGGCCTACAGCGAAATGATCGCAGAGAAGATCCGCACTGCGTCGCGGGCAAAACTGGCGGCTCATAAACCCATGGCGGCACCAACGACCTTGAAAGCAGGGCCATTACTCAGTTCGGAAAAATTGCTGGTGATTGGCGCCTCAACCGGAGGAACAGAGGCAATTCGCCATGTACTCCAGCCATTGCCGCTTTCAAGTCCAGGTATTCTTATCACCCAGCATATGCCGCCAGGATTTACCCGCTCGTTCGCCGAACGTCTGAACAAACTGTGTCAGATCACGGTGAAAGAAGCCGAAGACGGGGAACGCGTTCTCCCGGGGCATGCGTATATTGCGCCCGGTGACAAACATATGGAGCTGGCGCGTAGCGGCGCGAACTACCAAATCAAAATTCATGACGGCCCGCCGGTTAACCGGCACCGGCCTTCAGTGGATGTGCTGTTCCATTCGGTGGCGAAACATGCGGGGCGTAATGCGGTGGGAGTGATCCTGACCGGCATGGGCAACGACGGCGCCGCCGGGATGTTAGCGATGAACCAGGCTGGCGCCTGGACCATTGCGCAAAATGAAGCAAGTTGTGTGGTGTTCGGCATGCCGCGCGAGGCCATCAATATGGGTGGCGTAAGCGAAGTGGTCGATCTTAGCCAGGTAAGCCAGCAAATGCTGGCGAAAATCAGTGCCGGACAGGCAATACGTATTTGAATCAGGAGTCTATTTTTTATGGCGGATAAAGAGCTTAAGTTTTTGGTTGTGGATGACTTTTCCACCATGCGTCGCATCGTGCGTAACCTGCTCAAAGAGCTGGGGTTCAACAATGTTGAAGAGGCGGAAGACGGCGTGGATGCGCTGAATAAGCTGCAGACTGGGGGATTCGGTTTTGTCATTTCCGACTGGAACATGCCGAATATGGACGGCCTGGAACTGCTGAAAACCATTCGTGCAGATGGCGGAATGTCTTCCCTGCCAGTGCTGATGGTCACGGCAGAAGCGAAGAAAGAAAACATTATTGCGGCAGCACAGGCAGGCGCCAGTGGTTATGTCGTTAAACCGTTTACGGCGGCGACGCTGGAAGAAAAACTCAATAAGATCTTTGAGAAACTGGGCATGTGAGGGTGTGATAATGATGATGCAACCACAAATTAAACCTGCTGACGAACACTCTGCAGGGGACATCATCGCGCGCATCGGCAGTTTGACCCGAATGCTGCGCGACAGCCTGCGCGAACTGGGGCTGGATCAGGCTATTGCCGAAGCGGCGGAAGCGATTCCCGATGCCCGCGATCGTCTCGATTACGTTGTGCAAATGACTGCACAGGCGGCAGAGCGCGCGCTGAACAGCGTGGAAGCTTCGCAACCGCACCAGGACGCGATGGAAAAAGGGGCCAAAGAGCTGACAAAACGCTGGGATGAATGGTTCGAAAATCCGATCGAGCTGTCTGACGCCCGGGAGCTGGTCACCGACACCCGTCAGTTTCTTGGTGACGTGCCCGGACATACCAGCTTCACCAATGCCCAGTTGCTGGACATCATGATGGCGCAGGATTTCCAGGACCTCACCGGTCAGGTCATCAAGCGTATGATGGATGTTATCCAGGAAATTGAACGTCAGCTGCTGATGGTTCTGCTGGAAAACATTCCGGAGCAGGGCGCTCGTCCAAAACGTGAAAACGAAAGCTTGCTGAACGGCCCGCAGGTTGACACCTCAAAAGCCGGCGTGGTGGCAAGTCAGGATCAGGTTGACGATCTGCTGGATAGTCTCGGGTTCTGATTGTTGCGCGAGTCCCCTCAGGCCGCAGATTAGGTCTGAGGGGAAAGTTCTCAGCGTAAATCCATTTTAACGGTCATGTTGCCTTCAAAGCTTCCTGGTTCCGGGCGGCTGGCGGTGGTAGAGACCGGCGCGGCCGTCATGTTAATTATGCCATTTCCCTGTTCATCCAGCGTAACCGGAAAGTCCACAGAACCATCCAGTACTACGTTCTGATTATTTGCATCAAACATTCTGATACCGAGATCGTTTCTGCCAATCAGTTTGGCGATGTAGGACTGACTACCCTCTACCACGCCCTGATCGGCGGTCAACGTCAGCTTAATCTTGTCGCTGTTGCTGATGGCGGGGCCGTCACAATGGTAGGCGATATCGACATCTTTCAGCGTATAACCTTTTGGCGGTTGCCCCTGGTTAACAAACTGACTGCTGATAATACTCCCCATATCAACCTCAATGGTGCTTCCAGCATTAATCGTACAACTGAGAGGGGCGGTAAGCTTACCGCTCAGCCAGATATTGGACACCAGTTGAGCATCGGTGTTGCGGCAAGAACCATTTCCTGTATACAGACAGGCATAGCTTTGCACAACCAGCGTGGGGTTGATGATCTCTTCACCCAGAATCGGTTTTTTAATGTACAGATAAAAGCGAATCACGCTGAGCTTGAACTTTCGTTTGACCGTTGCGCCACCGGTCGGTCGCGTTTCGTTGTTACAGACATCTGCCGTCCCTTCCGACAGTTTTTGGTCTGCCTTTTGACTGCCCATATTGCCGATTGGGGTCGGGTACTCGGTGATTTTGATCTCACTTAACCCCATGCCATCGGGATTGTCGATAGCGTCGTTAAATCCCGAAACCTTGATATCCAGGTTCTCTGTTAAGACTCCGTATCCACTGACGCCTGCCGTCAGCGGACTACCGGCGAAGTTGTATTCATAAATCATCGATGCTGATGTGGTATTGGCGGGACATGTGCAATTGGCTTCGATCTCAGTCCCGGTACCTGGCATGTAGCTCCCCGTTAAGTATGAATAATTTGTATTGTTTTCTGTGCTGCTGAGTTCATGCTCATATGACACTGAATAGTCAGCAGATGCTCCAAAGCAATTTGTTAACAGCGTTATCGCAGCCTGGACTGAGGCTGGCAATAGAAAGAGAACCGAGGTCAATACGACCGCAAAAATGTGGCGCATAGGTTATTCCTGTTTGCAAATGGCCTGAGTAGAGAGAATCCCTGCGAGATTCGCAGCGTGTTCGGGTTCAGGGAGTACCACGCTGGCATGGCATTGTTGTTCACGAGCCTTACCCCATTGAATGGTTATCGGAAAGGTCGCCGGAACCCCTGCGAGGTAGACGGTGCCGGTATCATCAACGATGCCGAGAATTGAGGCATTATCGACGGAGACCATTGCACCGAAAGGAATCACTTGTCCCCTGGCATTGGTGAGATGGAGAAGCGCCCGATAACCGATGTGCGCGACAAAGTTTGCCGCCACCGCTGCGCTACGGCTTGGAATGACGGTGGTGGCAGTTGCATCGGTATCAACATCATCCGGCAGGCTGGTGGTATCAATTCGGATGCTGTTTTTCTGATACGGCGTCAGGGAGGGGATGACAGCATTACCCTGCCAGTCGGTGCGGACACCGCGCTGATTCTGAAAGCGGATGCCTTTTGCCCCTTGAGCAGAGACTATGGCAAACTGATCGCCCAATGGTTGAGAAAAGGTGATGCCGTGAGGATGGGCGACAATCGCGCCGCTGGCACCCAGATTCAACTGTTGCGAGCGGTCCGATGAAGTGTAATAGCCGGCGTTCATACTGGCGTATTGCGAGCGGTAGCTGCTGTACAGACTGCTGGTATCTTCGCCGTCGTGATTGCTGTGGCTTTGCTGCAGGGAATAGCTCAGACGCTGATCGTCAAGTAGCGTGCCGTTCAAGCCGATATTATGGCGGGTATAGCCATGTTTGCTGCTGCTGACGTTATAGGTCGACCATGCGTTGGGCAACCAGCGGCTGAGAGGCACGCTGAGTCCAAAGGCGATCATCTGATCGTCTTGTCGATCGCTGGTTTTACTGTAGGTATAAGTCAGATGATAGCTAATCCCATTTATTGTCGTATTTACTCCGGCAGACAGGCTGCGTTCAGTTTCTGAGGTTCCCCAGTAGTCCTGCTGATAACCGTTCAGGTAGATGCTGCTGCCCAGCAATGTTTGGCTGATGCTGGCCTGAATTCGGTTGCGTTTGTTATAGCTGAACATCAGGTCATCTTCATTACCGCTGTATTTCTTATTGGCATCACTGAAGCTGTAATAGCCCTGCGTAGAATAGCGATAGCTGGCGAGCGTGAAGTTGGTGGCGGTACGCTCGATCTTGCCCGAGTAAAGCAGGCGATACGACTGACCGGAACTTGTTTGATCATTATCCAGCGTGGCTCTGGCTGCCGTGACGTCAGCCGAAAGGGCGCCCAACTCGCCCAGTGCTATACCGATCCCGGCGTTCGCAGCCTGATAATCACCAGAAGAGGTGACTCCGCCGAACAGCGTTGCGGCATTGTTCAAACCGTAGATAAAACTGGCCTGGGCGAATTCGGGTTCTTTCTCGTCGCTGCCGCTGGCCGCCCGGTAACGGGCCGCGGTGACTTCGTATTTTATCCTGCCGGGACGTAACATCACGGCGGTGCTGGAGTAGGGTTGGGTAAAATGATGCTCTGTGCCGTCGGCTTCTTTTACCGTGATATCCAGATCGCCGCTGTTGGTTGTCGAGTAGAGATCGGAAATCTCAAAAGCCCCCGGGGCAACGTTTTGCTGGTAGATCAAATAGCCATTTTGCCGGATGGAGACTTCCGCATTTGAACTGGCGATCCCGCGTATAACGGGCGCGTAGCCGCGCTGGCTGAACGGTAACATTTCGTCATCGGAGGCCAGATTTACACCTGTGTACTGAATACTGTCGAAGACATCGCCACGGGTGCTGTTTTCACCCGCGATAAACTGGCTGCGTAGCACATCAATATCATGCTGCAGATAGGTATTAATGGCATCCCAGGCATTGATGCTTTCAGATTTGCTCCAGGTAGAATAGTTGCGTACCCGCCACCCGCCCAGGTTAAGACCACTACGCAGATTGAGGTACTGGCTGTCAGAGGTATTATGGTTACCGTCACGGGTCTGTGAACCTGAATAACTGTAATCCGTAAACAGAACCGGTACGCCGTCATCCCACTGTGACGGGTCAATACCATCCCTGGCCGGATTCGCAATGGCGGCCTGCGGCATGCTGATATTGAGCGTCATCGTGGAAAAGTCGAGCGATGATGAGGCTTGCGGGATGTAATACCCCAGAGGGTGTAGGAGAGGTACATTCGCTGGCGCATCCGCAAGTGCTGGATAGTTCTCAATTTTAACGCCCCAGTGGCGCAGCATTTCTGGCGTCAACTGTGCCTGAAGCGTACCATCCGTGGCACTTGTATAGGTAACCGGTTCTTCACCCAGCAACGTCTTATTGAGCTGTAGCCGCGAAGGCCAGGTACCGGGCAGTTGCGCATTTTCGCGGGAGAAAAGCGACAAATCGATATCCTGTTGCGAGAGTTCGTTGCCCTCCAGTGATGAAGAGGAAAAGGAATATTCCCGTGCGAAAGCATGGCCTGAAACGACAAATGCAATGCTGAGAAGACCGCGGATTAGCAGCGACAGCCTCGAAGGAGCAAACGTAGAACGTCGCAACATTAACCCCCCTTGCTCAACGGGGCCGAGTATTGTTGCGAGGCATTTCCGTAGTCGGTAATACAGTGCCAGGTAACCTGATCACCGTTAGCTTGCACGGGCAGCGGGAAAGTGGCGGTGCTGAAAGGTGCCACCATATCCGCCTTCGGAAGTGAAACTGCGCCCAAGTGTAAGCTATCGAAAACCGTATAGAAGGCGTTATTATTCGTTACCTGTAATTGATTACCTGAACGCACAAACTGTAACTTCTCGCAGCTTTGTGCCGGTGAACCCGTAATATTTTTAGGGCGCCAGAGCAGTTTGAGACGGGTTTTATAGATTAGCCGAAGAATATTTTTACTTTCATTTTCTTTGGCGGTCGCCGGAATAGTGCGCACGTTCATATAAAACAGCGATTCTTTATTCTCTGGCAGTGGCGTGCCGTTCCAGGTGATACGCAGGCTCTGCTCTTTTTGCGCGTTGAGGCGAAAAAGCGGCGGGGTAACGATAAAAGGTCCGCGCGTCTTCTCATCCCCCGTATCGGTCCACGACTGAATTAACCATGGCAGTTGCGTGTCAGTATTAGTCAGCGCCAGCGCGACCTCTTTTTTGTTAGCGTCAAAAATAATCCGTGTGCGGCCAACCTGAATTCCACTCGCCGGACAAAAACACGAGTAAAAGAGAGGAGGGAATAATGCCACCATAATAAGGATACGCATAAAATGGACCCGTAATAGGTTAAATATTATCGATGGTATTAAGCGCCTGGAAATATTCCAGGCGTAAAAATAGAAAGTGTTAGCGATATAAAATATTAATTGTCATGTCCGCATCAGCCGGGCCAGCGGTGACTTCTTTTGCGAACGATTTATAGCGAGCCTGAAGGTGAGCCTGAATGGTATCGGTGGACTCTGTTGATAGCGGAATATAAACTTGCCCCTCTGAACCATCGAAGGCCAACAATGTTGTTGGTGAGTTGATCGGGCTAAGTGCAATACCCACTCCGGTAGCTGCCGTCTCTCCTGCGGTCGTGATCTGACTGACGTCAAGAAGCGTATTGGACTTGGTTAATGCGGTAGGGCCATTAAAGGTTAACTGCACGGAAGTCAGACCTTCAGTCGTCACCGGACAGTCAGTCAGTTTTATATCGACATCAACCAGATCTGTTTCTGTACCTACAGTGGTAAATAATGATGTCGGCCACGTACCCAGCGGTATAGTGCTGTCCGTACCATCATCTCCATCAATGACACAACTTGGTTCAATGATTTCTCCGGTAAAATGAATCGTCCCTGCATTCATTTCTGCGGCTAATACATTAAATGAATATGCTGACAGCAGAGCAAAAAATACAGCGCTTTTCTTCATCTTCATGATTTGATAATCCCTGTAAGTGTTAATATTTTATTCCATAAAAATATGGGTGTAGCTCAACGGTAATATTATTCGGTCGCCAGTATACATGAGGTTTAATCGTTGTGGAGTAGGGCGGGGTTAAGTGGGTTATAATTAAAGCTTATGATTTTTTATTTTATTATTGAGTCTGAAGGGAATGATATATAATGTGATTATGTTAAGCAATTCTTATATTGCTTTCTTCTAAAACTTAGGCGGAATTGCTATTTTTTTATTCGATTTTGTTCTGTTGACAGAGTTATGTTCGTCTTTTTTTAATGTTTCTTAATTCAGAAATTAATAAATATTATGCTGTGATAGCTATTTTAGCCGCGATGAGACGGTATTGCGCAGGATCTATCCGCCGGGTAAACCCCGAAAAGAGCATGATTGCGCGGTTTTTTCTCGCCATTGCTTACGGACCATGCTGGCATGATAAGTCAGACGTAATGGGTAACGAGCACGTACTGTGGCAGAAGAAAGCGACGACGACAAAACAGAAGCCCCCACACCCCACCGACTTGAAAAAGCCCGGGAGGAAGGGCAGATCCCCCGATCCAAGGAGCTGACTTCACTGCTTATTTTGCTGGTGGGAGTGTGCATTATCTGGATTGGTGGGGAGTCGCTGGCCCGCAGACTGGCTGGCATGCTGTCGGCTGGGCTACGGTTTGACCACAGTATGGTCAATGACCCCAATCTGATCCTCAGCCAAATCATCCTGCTGATTAAAGACGCGATGATTGCGCTGTTGCCGTTGATTACTGGCGTCGTTCTGGTGGCATTGATCTCACCCGTGATGCTTGGTGGCTTGATCTTCAGTGGTAAATCTCTGCAACCCAAGTTCTCTAAGTTGAATCCGCTGCCAGGCATTAAACGCATGTTTTCCGCGCAAACCGGTGCCGAACTACTCAAAGCGATACTGAAGTCCACGTTAGTGGGAAGCGTGGCCGGATTTTATCTCTGGCATAACTGGCCAGCGATGATGCGGCTGATGGCGGAATCACCGATTACGGCGATGGGCAATGCCCTGGATTTAGTCGGTATGTGCGCGCTGTTGGTGGTGCTGGGCGTCATTCCCATGGTCGGGTTCGACGTTTTTTTCCAGATTTATAGCCATCTGAAAAAGTTGCGCATGTCGCGTCAGGATATCCGTGACGAATTTAAGCAAAGCGAAGGTGACCCGCACGTTAAGGGCAAAATACGGCAAATGCAGCGCGCGGCGGCACAGCGTCGCATGATGGCGGATGTACCGAAAGCGGACGTCATTGTGACCAACCCCACGCACTACTCGGTGGCGTTGCAGTATGACGAGAACAAAATGAGCGCGCCGAAAGTTGTTGCCAAAGGCGCGGGGCTGGTGGCGTTACGTATTCGTGAGATTGGTGCCGAGCATCGTGTCCCCACGCTAGAAGCACCACCACTGGCGCGTGCGTTATATCGTCATGCAGAGATTGGTCAGCAAATACCGGGGCAATTATATGCCGCCGTTGCCGAAGTGCTGGCATGGGTATGGCAGTTAAAACGCTGGCGTCTGGCAGGCGGCAATCCGCCACCACAACCTGAAAACCTTCCGGTGCCTGACGCACTGGATTTCCTGAACGAGAAGAATACTGATGGCTAATCTGGTCGCGATGCTGCGCCTGCCCGGCAACCTCAAATCCACGCAATGGCAAATCCTTGCCGGGCCGATCCTCATTCTGCTGATCCTGTCGATGATGGTGCTGCCGCTGCCGGCTTTCATCCTCGATCTGCTGTTTACGTTTAATATTGCGCTGTCGATCATGGTGCTGCTGGTGGCGATGTTTACACAGCGCACGCTTGAGTTTGCTGCATTCCCGACGATTTTGCTGTTCACCACATTATTGCGCCTGGCCCTGAACGTCGCGTCGACGCGTATCATTTTGATGGAAGGACATACCGGTGCGGCCGCGGCGGGGAAGGTGGTTGAAGCCTTTGGCCACTTCCTGGTGGGCGGTAACTTTGCCATCGGGATCGTGGTTTTCGTTATTCTCGTCATCATTAACTTTATGGTTATTACCAAAGGCGCCGGTCGTATCGCTGAAGTTGGCGCACGCTTCGTGCTGGATGGTATGCCCGGCAAGCAGATGGCGATTGATGCCGACTTAAATGCCGGACTGATTGGCGAAGATGAAGCCAAAAAACGCCGTTCGGAAGTGACGCAGGAAGCGGACTTCTACGGTTCGATGGATGGTGCGAGTAAATTCGTACGCGGAGATGCCATCGCCGGTATTTTGATCATGGTGATCAACGTGGTTGGCGGCCTGTTGGTCGGGGTGCTACAGCATGGTATGAGCATGGGCAGCGCCGCGGAAAGTTATACCCTGCTGACTATCGGTGACGGCCTGGTCGCGCAGATCCCCGCGCTGGTTATCTCAACGGCGGCGGGTGTTATCGTGACCCGCGTGAGTACCGACCAGGATGTAGGCGAACAGATGGTGACCCAACTGTTCAGTAATCCAAGCGTTATGCTGCTTAGTGCAGCGGTGCTGGGTTTGCTGGGCCTGGTACCTGGTATGCCAAACCTGGTATTTTTGATGTTTACCGCCGCATTACTCGGCCTGGCCTGGTGGATGCGTGGCCGCGAACTCAAAGCGCCTGCTGAACCTCAGCCGGTAAAAATGCCGGAAAATAACTCTGTGGTGGAAGCCACCTGGAACGATGTGCAACTGGAGGATTCACTGGGAATGGAGGTGGGTTATCGCCTGATCCCAATGGTGGATTTTCAGCAGGATGGCGAGCTACTGGGGAGAATTCGCAGTATTCGTAAGAAATTTGCCCAGGATATGGGCTTCCTGCCGCCGGTGGTCCACATTCGCGACAATATGGATCTGCAACCCGCCCGCTATCGCATTCTGATGAAAGGGGTGGAAATTGGCAGCGGGGACGCCTATCCCGGACGTTGGCTGGCTATTAACCCGGGGACGGCGGCAGGTTCGTTGCCGGGAGAGAAAACGGTCGATCCGGCTTTCGGTCTGGATGCTATCTGGATTGAGAGCGCATTGAAGGAACAGGCGCAGATTCAGGGCTTTACGGTGGTTGAAGCCAGTACCGTTGTCGCTACGCATCTGAATCACCTGATTGGTCAGTTTGCCGCTGAGCTGTTCGGGCGTCAGGAAGCGCAACAGCTTCTGGACCGCGTCTCACAGGAGATGCCAAAACTGACAGAAGATCTGGTCCCTGGGGTTGTGACGCTGACCACACTGCACAAAGTGCTGCAGAACTTACTGGACGAAAAAGTACCGATTCGCGATATGCGCACCATTCTTGAAACGCTGGCTGAACATGCGCCGCTGCAAAACGATCCGCATGAGCTTACTGCGGTAGTCCGTGTTGCGCTGGGGCGCGCCATCACCCAGCAATGGTTCCCGGGTAATGAAGAGGTTCAGGTTATTGGTCTGGATACCCCGCTTGAACGTTTGCTGCTGCAAGCATTACAGGGCGGCGGCGGTCTGGAGCCTGGTCTGGCAGACAGGCTGCTGGCCCAAACTCAGGAAGCGCTCTCCCGCCAGGAAATGTTGGGTGCGCCGCCGGTATTGCTGGTTAATCACGCGTTGCGCCCGTTACTGGCACGCTTTTTACGCCGCAGCATACCGCAACTGGTGGTGTTATCGAACATGGAGCTTTCCGATAACCGCCATATTCGTATGACGGCGACCATTGGAGGTAAATAATGCGTAACTTACTGTGGCTGTTGGTTTTTCCTTTGGTGGCGCAGGCGGCCGGAGAAGGGGCATGGCAGGCGAGCGGAATGGGCATCACCTTAAACCATCGTGGTCAGTCAGCCTCGTCCGCACCTCTGGTTCCCAGTCAGCCCGTCTCGGGATTGATGACCCTGGTGGCGTGGCGCTATGCGCTTAATGGCCCAACTCCTGCGGGGTTACGTGTGCGTTTATGTTCTCAGTCCCGCTGTGTCGAGCTGGACGGACAAAGTGGCACCACCAACGGGTTTAATAATGTTCCCGCCATCGAACCGATGCATTTTGTCTGGGAAGTCCCCGGCGGCGGTCGTCTGATCCCCGCCTTACAAGTACAGAGCAATCAGGTAATAGTAAACTATCGTTAACGCCTTCCTTCATTAGGCCAGCAGCAGAAACTGCTGGCTGCTTCGCAATTTTAGCCCGCCGCTTTGATTAAAAAGAAACGCTGTTTTATAAAATTGGTGACATACGTTGCCGGACTCTTTGTGCTGTTGCCATTTCGCGAACATCCCTGGCAGAAACAGAAAGGTTTCACTTCCTGTTAGCTTTTACTGTGACCCTGTAAGGACGCCCAATATCAACGCGAGGATTGCGGGGCCTCCCAATAATGTGCAGGGGTAACGGCAATGAAGACACGTAAAATCGGACTGGTTAACTATTTTGCCTACGGTTCGGGGGATTTTTTGGGCGCAGGCACCACGGCATTAACCGCCGCCTGGCTGCTCTATTTTTACACTACGTTTTGTGGCCTGACGCCTATCGAGGCGACCTTCATTTTTGCCACCGCCAGGGTGTTGGATGCCGTGGTTAGCCCGTTAATGGGTTTTTTAACCGATAACTTTGGTTCCACCTGGCTCGGTAAACGCTTCGGGCGACGTAAGTTTTTTATTCTGCTGGGGATCCCCTGCGTCTTTAGCTACTCGCTGATGTGGGTGGGTGACATGGGTTTCTGGTACTACCTGCTGACCTATCTGATTTTTGACGTGGTCTACACCATGATTCTGGTGCCTTATGAAACGCTGGTGCCCGAAATGACCGATGACTTCAAACAGAAAACCAAGTTTTCCGGCGCGCGTATTTCGATGGCGCAAATGTCAGCTATTCTGGCCTCGTTCTTACCCGGCGTTCTGCTGACGCTGTTTGGCAAAGATAACCCGGTGTCTTTTTTCTACGCCAGCCTGGTGTTCTCTGTGCTGTGCGCGCTGATGCTGATTTTCGTCTGGTTCTTTACCTGGGAGCGCCCACGTGCTGAGTGGACTGAAGCCGCGCTGCGAGCCGAAGAAGAGAAGAAAAAGCTGACCTTTAGCCAAAGCATGACCCGTCTGTTTGTTGAACTGAGTTCAACACTGCGCATCCGAATCTTCCGCCAGCATTTAGGAATGTATCTCGGCGGCTATATAGCGCAGGACGTTTTTAACGCCGTCTTTACTTACTATGTGGTGTTTGTGCTGATGCAGGAAGCCTCGATGGCGTCAAACCTGCTGGGAACGATGGCTATCTTCCAGTTCATTGCCGTTATCGCCATGATCCCATTGTGTATCCGCTTTGGACCCGCGCCATCATACCGGATGGTGGTTGTCCTGTTTGGCGCGAGCTCTCTCTCTTATGCGCTGCTTTACTATGCCGGGTTAAGCGATGTTTATTCTCTGTTGCTGCTGGTCTCTGCCATTGCGGGTCTGGGACGCGGCGGTATCAATTATGTTCCCTGGAATACCTACACCTATATTGCTGACGTTGACGAAGTGATTACCGGCCAGCGCCGGGAAGGGATCTTCGCCGGCATTATGACGTTAACGCGTAAGGCGTCACAGGCGGGAGCGGTGATGCTGGTTGGGATTGTCATGCAGATGTCCGGTTTTGTCTCCGGTCACAGCGTACAACCCGCGGCAGTCAGCCATACCATTTTGTTAATTCTGAGCTGCGGTACGCTCATTGTTCTGGCGCTGGGTTTCCTGGTTTCCTTGCGCTTCAAACTGAACCTGCAAACCCACAGTACCCTGCGTGAAGAGACCGCAAAAATGCGGGCATCGGGACGCCCCGTGCCGGAAGGGCTCTCCGCCAAAGGCCGCGCGACCGTAGAGATGCTGTCGGGCATGCCATATGAATCACTTTGGGGCAACAACAATATTGGTTACCTGAATCGTAATAAGCCAGCAGCACCGAAACTGGAAAAGGGTGCCGCATTGAATTCGACATTGACAGAGGTGAAGTAAATGATTGTTTACCCGGTTAAACACAGCCCGTTATTGCGTCAACCAGACCATTTTATTGCCAGGGATGAATTAAAAACGTTGATTAAAAAGGTGACGCATAACCTGGTCAATATTCATGATGAGACGGGCGAATTCCTGCTGCGTCTGGACGACGGCCGCGTTATTGATACCAAAGGCTGGGCGGGATGGGAGTGGACGCACGGCGTCGGCCTGTACGGGATGTATCAGTATTATCAGCAAACCGGCGATGAAACGATGCGCGATATCATCGATAGCTGGTTTGCCGATCGCTTTGCTGAAGGTGCGACCACCAAAAACGTTAACACTATGGCGCCGTTTTTAACTCTGGCGTATCGCTATGAAGAGACGCGTAACCCCGCGTATCTGCCGTGGCTCGACAGCTGGGCTGAGTGGGCCATGCATGATATGCCGCGTACCGAATTCGGCGGTATGCAGCACATTACGCTGGCGGAAGAGAATCATCAGCAAATGTGGGATGACACGTTGATGATGACGGTTTTGCCACTGGCGAAAATCGGCAAGTTGCTCAACCGTCCAGAATATATCGAAGAGGCAACCTATCAGTTCCTGCTGCATGTGCAGAACCTGATGGATAAAGAAACGGGGCTGTGGTTCCACGGCTGGAGCTATGAAGGGCGGCATAATTTTGCCAACGCCCGCTGGGCACGTGGTAACAGCTGGTTAACTATCGTGATCCCGGACTTCCTCGAACTGCTCGATTTACCAGAAAACAGTGCCGTTCGCCGCTATCTGGTGCAGGTCCTGCACGCGCAAATCGCGGCGCTGGCAAAGTGTCAGGATGACAGTGGGTTGTGGCACACGCTGCTGGACGATCCGCAGTCGTATCTGGAAGCGTCAGCTACCGCCGGATTTGCGTATGGGATCCTCAAAGCAGTACGTAAACGCTATGTCGGTCAAGATTATGCTGCGGTGGCCGAAAAAGCCATCAGAGGCATTGTGCAACATATCTCACCAGAAGGTGAATTGATGCACACCTCGTTTGGTACCGGAATGGGGCACAATCTCGATTTTTACCGCAATATCCCGCGGACCTCCATGCCATATGGACAGGCCATGGCGATACTGTGCCTTACCGAATACTTGCGTAAGTATTTTTGATCTCGTTGGCAGAGGGGGCTGCCGCTAACGGACCTGATTGTTGATTCACCTCTGTTTGCGCGGCATTATCCTGCGGCGCAAACAGATGATCCATGATTTGCCGCATGACCGGCGCGGCGGTAACACCGTCGCTGCCGCCGTTTTCGAGGATTAACGCCACGGCGACTTTCGGGTTCTTATAGGGCGCAAAAGCGGTATAAAACACATGGTCGCGCAAACGGACAGGAATCATTTTCGCATTGTAGGTCTGATTTTCTTTCAGGCTGAAGACCTGCGATGTGCCACTTTTCGCCGCAATGCCGTAAGGTGCGGTGTGAAAGAACTTATACCCGGTACCGTTTGGTTCATTTGCCATGCCGAACATCGCCTGACGCACCAGCCCCCAGTAGGGTGACGACGCAGAGGCGATTTGCGACGGCGGTTCAGGAGCCTGGTATGGCGTGAGGGTTTTGCCGCTTTCTTCATCGAGTAGCAGGTGAGGAGCGATGACTTTGCCGTTGTTAATCAGCGCTACCATAGCCTTTACCATCTGGATCGGCGTCGCAATCCAGTAGCCCTGGCCGATACCGACAGAAATGGTATCCCCTTGATACCATGCTTTTTTATGTACTTTCTGTTTCCATTCGCGGCTCGGGAGCAGGCCGTTATACTCTTCATCAAGATCGATACCGGTCGGTTTACCGTAACCAAACTGGCTGAGCATGCTGTTAATCCGGTCGATCCCCATCATATACGCCACCTGATAAAAGAAGGTATCGGCGGATTCTTCAATCGCTTTGGTGACGTCCAGCATACCGTGACCGGTTTTTTTCCAGTCACGATAATGTCGCTCGGTGCCGGGTAGCGTCCAGGTGGGCGCGCCGAAGAAACTGGTCTGCGGGGTGATGACGCCGTTCAGTAACGCTGACATCGCCATGTAGGGTTTGACCGTGGAGGCAGGAGGATATAACCCCTGCGTGACGCGGTTGATTAAAGGCAGGTCTTTATCCTGCAACAGCTTGTTATAGTCCTGATAGCTGATGCCTTTGACAAACGGATTGGGGTCATAGCTGGGATTGGAGACCATCGCCAGCACGGAACCGTCGTGCGGATCTTCCACCAGTACTGCCGCACGCTGGCCCGCCAACAGACTCTCAATGTATTGCTGTAAATGTAAGTCCAGCGTCAGATGGATATCTTTCCCGGCAACGGGCGGCACATCCTTGATCAAGCGGACGATGCGTCCGTGGTTATCGACTTCCACCTCCTGATAACCGGTTTTTCCATGCAGTTCGTTTTCGTAATAGTGCTCAATACCCTGCTTGCCGATGTTGTGATCGGCGGCATAGTTTTCTGCCAGACCTTTTTTATCCAGTGCTTTCAGATCGTTGTCGTTGATTTTTGAAACATAGCCAAGGACATGCGCCAGTGCGGCCCCATAGGGGTACTGGCGGTCTTCATAGCTATTGATATTGACGCCACTGAAACGAAACTGGTTAACCGAGAAGCGAGCGATTTCTACATCGGTCAGCGCATTTTTTAGCACTACCGGGCGATAACGGCTGCTGGATTTTAGCTCATGGCGGAACTGGTCAATGTCATCCGGGGTGAGGTCAACGATCGGCGTTAGCTGCCTGATTAGGGTATCCATATCGCTGATTTTATAAGGCGTAACGGAAATGTCGTACCAGGTTACGTTGCGCACCAGCGGGATGCCGTTGCGATCGTAAATCATGCCTCGCGTTGGGGCGACGGGCAGCATTTTGATGTCGTTTGCATTCGAGCGGGTGGTGTAATACTGGTGCTGACAGATTTGTAAATTGTAGAGATTGTAAATCAGGATGCCAAAACAGATAACCACAAGGCCAAAGGCCACTATCACACGCCGCTGGAAGAGTTTTTCTTCCGCCTCAAAATCTCTGAATGTCATTGACCCGTACCCGATTAATTCGCCGCCTAATGATACGGAGGCTCAAACGGGATGACAGGCAAAAAATGTTCCATATCTCTACGGAAATGTGTCATTCCTTGTGAGTTGTTACAGATAGCCTGTTACGGAAATAAAAAAGGCCTGAGTCCGCGTTACTGACTCAGGCCTCAATCATTGCGTACTTACATACGTTCTACGGTTTCGATACCCAGCGTATCCAGACCCAGCTTCAGGGTTTTCGCCGTCAGTTGCGCCAGTTTCAGACGGCTGTTACGAATCTCTTCGTTCTCCGCGCTGAGGATAGGGCAATGCTCGTAGAAGCCGGAGAACAGACCCGCTACGTCGTACAGGTAGGCACACATCACGTGCGGCGTACCTTCACGGGCCACGACGGTGAGCGTTTCTTCAAACTGCAGCAGACGCGCAGCCAGCTGGGCCTCGCGATCTTCATTGATAATGACCTGCGCATTTGCCAGCGTGCTCTCGTCGATTTCCGCTTTACGGAACACGGACAGTACGCGGGTGTAGGCATACTGCATGTACGGCGCGGTGTTGCCTTCAAACGCCAGCATATTGTCCCAGTCGAAGATGTAGTCAGTGGTACGGTTTTTGGACAAATCCGCATATTTCACTGCGCCGATACCGACCGCATTCGCCAGCTTTTCCAGCTCATCGGCAGGCATATCCGGGTTCTTCTCAGCCACCAGACGACGCGCGCGTTCCAGCGCTTCATCCAGCAGATCGGCCAGTTTAACCGTACCGCCCGCACGGGTTTTGAACGGTTTACCGTCTTTGCCCAGCATCATACCGAACATGTGGTGTTCCAGCGGCACGGAATCCGGCACATAGCCGGCTTTACGGACGATGGTCCAGGCCTGCATCAAGTGCTGATGCTGACGGGAATCGATGTAATAGAGAACGCGGTCGGCATGCAGCGTTTCGTAACGATATTTGGCGCAGGCGATGTCGGTGGTGGTGTAGAGATAGCCGCCATCTTTCTTCTGAATGATAACACCCATCGGTTCGCCTTCCTTGTTCTTATACTCATCAAGGAATACGACGGTAGCGCCTTCGCTCTCAACGGCCAGACCTTTCGCCTTCAGATCGGCCACGATACCAGGCAGCATCGGGTTGTACAGGCTTTCCCCCATGACGTCGTCACGGGTCAGCGTGACGTTCAGGCGGTCGTAAGTTAACTGGTTCTGCGACATGGTAATGTCGACAAGTTTGCGCCACATCTCACGGAAGTACTCGTCGCCGCCTTGCAGTTTAACAACATAGCTACGGGCGCGTTCTGCGAAGGCTTCATCTTCGTCGTAATGTTTTTTCGCATCACGGTAGAAACCTTCCAGGTCAGCCAGCGCCATCTCTCCGGCGTTTTCCTGCTGCTGTTTTTCCAGCCATGCGATCAGCATACCGAACTGAGTACCCCAGTCGCCGACGTGGTTAGCACGAATAACATTGTGGCCGAGGAACTCCAGCGTACGCACCGCAGCGTCACCGATGATGGTGGAACGCAGGTGACCCACGTGCATCTCTTTCGCTACGTTAGGCGCGGAGTAGTCGACAACAACGGTTTGTTTAGCCGGTTGGGTTACGCCCAGACGATCGGAGGCCAGCGCCTGCTGAACATGCTGCGCCAGAAATGCCGGATCGAGAAAAATATTGATAAAGCCCGGGCCAGCAATTTCAACCTTGCTGGCAATCCCGTTGAGATCCAGATGAGTCAGCACCTGCTCAGCCAGTTGTCGCGGCGCCATACCCAGTTTTTTAGCGACAGCCATCATGCCGTTGGCCTGATAGTCACCGAACTGTATTTTTGCTGACTGACGAACCTGCGGTTCGCAATCTGCAGGCGCGCCTGCAGCAATCATGGCCTGACTGACTTTTTCTGAGAGAAGAGCCTGAATATTCACCGGAATACCTTACATTTATGAAGCGGGATAAAATTCACCGCGCCAGTTTAAGAATTTAGGGCGCGAGTATACTGCAAATGCCCGTTGCCGTCAGCATTGCGAGTACAGTGCATTGTCGGAAATGAAAGCAACGCAATTACGTATAATTATGCATATCGCGTTTGAAAAAAACAGCGGTTGGATGGCGCAGCGCAACAGAGTAAATTAGCGGCTTTGATCATTGATATGAGCTTTTATTATGGCGAACTGGCAAACAGTTGCAGAACTGCATGATATTTCCGCAGATTTACCGCATTTCACGCAGGCGTTAACAGAACTTTCCACCCGTCTTGGTCTGGATGTCACACCGCTTGAAGCCGATCACATTTCTTTGCGTTGCCATCAAAATACTACCGCAGAGCGCTGGCGTCGTGGGTTTGAGCAGTGCGGTGAACTATTGTCAGAGAATATCATCAATGGCAGACCCATTTGCCTGTTCAAACTTCATGAGCCGGTTTGCGTCCTGCACTGGACATTTTCCATCGTAGAGCTGCCGTGGCCGGGAGAAAAGCGTTATCCACATGAAGGTTGGGAGCATATTGAGATTGTCCTGCCGGGTGATGCACAAACGCTGAATGCGCGAGCGTTGGCGCTGCTTTCCGATCAAGGCTTGAGTCAGCCGGGCATTTTCGTGAAAACCAGCTCACCGAAAGGAGAGCGTGAGCGATTACCCAATCCTACGCTGGCGGTCAGCGATGGCAGTGTGACGATAAAGTTTCACCCGTGGTCGATTGAAACCATTGTGGCAAGTGAGCGACAGGAGTAAACATGGCCTTACTGGAAGTTTGCTGTTACAGCATGGAATGCGCGCTTATGGCGCAGCAAAACGGCGCGGATCGCATTGAGCTTTGCTCGGCGCCCAAAGAAGGGGGCTTAACGCCGTCACTGGGCGTATTGCGTTCGGTTCGTCAGCATGTTGCTATTCCCGTCAACCCGATTATCCGCCCGCGTGGAGGGGATTTTTGTTATACCGACGGTGAATTCGCGGCAATGCTGGATGATATTGCGATGGTCAGAGAACTGGGATTTCCAGGGCTGGTGACCGGTATTTTAGATGTGGATGGCAATGTCGATATGCCGCGCATGGAAAAAATAATGGCGGCTGCCGGTCCGCTGAATGTCACTTTTCATCGGGCGTTTGATATGTGCGCTAACCCACTCAATGCGCTACAAAAACTCTCTCAATTGGGCATCGCCAGGGTACTGACTTCCGGGCAAAAATCAGATGCAGTGCAAGGTTTAACAAAAATAATGGAACTTATTGCGCAGGCGGGTGCTCCAATCATTATGGCCGGAGCGGGGGTTCGCGCCTCGAATTTGTCCCTGTTCCTGGATGCTGGAGTGCAGGAAGTCCATAGTTCTGCCGGAGTATGGCTGGCTTCCCCAATGCGTTATCGCCATTCGGGGTTGTCGATGTCTTCGGATACGCAGGCGGATGAGTATTCTCGCTATGCGGTAGACGGAGCGGCGGTTGCTGAAATGAAAGCAATCATGGCACGCCATCAGGCCAGCTGATTTTTACCGTTGCATCATGTCGCCCAATATGATGCTTGCTCGTACCAGGCCCCTGCAATTTCAACAGGGGCCTTTTTTTCTCCTTCATATTTCAAGCCGCAGCAGCGTTGGCCGCCTCGCGCACCCCGGTCACGTAGTGATCTACGCTCCCGGGGATTTGCTGCGTTGCCGCCTTGCTGCAACGTGAACTATTTTGGAGAAACGGTGCTATACGTAACGGTCATTCGGCAATCTATTACGGCTTACGCGCAATCAATACCGCACGTAATGGGGCGGGGTAGCCTTCCACCGTTTTACTGTGGTCGTTCGGGTCGAGAAAATCGGCCAGCGATTCGGTTATCATCCACTCGGTGCGGCGCTGCTCTTCGGTGGTGGTGACGCAGACATCGGCGATGCGTACATCAACAAATCCGCATTTTTCCAGCCAGTTTTTTAGCGCCAACGCAGAGGGGATAAAATAGACGTTACGCATCTGCGCGTAACGGTCACCCGGCACCAGTACGGTATTTTCATCACCCTCGACAACCAACGTTTCCAGTACCAGTTCACCCTCTTTAACCAACTGATCTTTCAACTGCCACAGGTGTTCCAGCGGTGAACGTCGATGATACAGCACGCCCATGGAAAACACGGTATCAAAGGCGTTGAGCGCCGGAAGCTGTTCAATACCCAGCGGCAGCAGATGCGCGCGCTGATCGTTGCCCAGCAGTTTACGCACCGCTTCAAACTGGCACAGGAACAATTGCGTAGGATCGATGCCAACCGCCAGGTGCGCCCCCGCGCCAATCATACGCCACATATGATATCCGCTGCCGCAGCCGACATCGAGAATGGTACGGCCAGTAAGATCCGATAAATGCGGCAGGACGCGATCCCATTTCCAGTCTGAGCGCCATTCGGTATCGATATTGACGCCGTAGAGCGAGTATGGTCCTTTACGCCATGGCATCAGGTTCCGCATCAGGGTGTCGATGCGTTTGAGCTGACCGTCGCTAAGTGGTTGCTCGCTTTCTGCGGTGACGCTATGCAGTAAGTCCAGACGATACGGCGTTAACTCTGGCAAAAACTCCACCGCATTCGACCACTGCTTAAATAAGCCATGCTGATCGCGCTGCCAGGCAGCGATTTGCGCCGGGAGTGTTTCCAGCCAGTGGGAAAGGTGATTTTTGGCAATCAACTGATAAAAGTTACCAAAATCGATCATGCGCAAACCTCAGCTTTCAGCGCCACCAGGGAACCAAAGTTGAAGCACTGGAACCACAATTCGCTGTGCTCAAAACCAGCCTGATGCAGGCGCGCTTTGTGTGTTTCTACGGAGTCGGTCAGCATCACGTTCTCCAGCATGCTGCGCTTCTGGCTGATTTCCAGTTCGCTATAGCCATTTGCGCGTTTGAAGTCATGGTGCATGTTGAACAGCAGCTCGCCAACTTGAGCGTCTTCGAAACTGAATTTCTCCGACAGCACCAGCGCACCGCCGGGATTCAGTCCCTGATAAATCTTATCCAACAATGCCTGGCGCTCAGGTGGCTCAAGGAACTGCAGGGTAAAATTCAGCACCACCATCGAGGCGTTTTCGATAGTAATGTCGCGAATATCGCCTTCGATGACGTCAACCGGGGTTGGGGCCTTATAAGCGTCAATATGACGACGGCAGCGCTCAACCATCGCCGGGGAATTATCAATGGCAATAATTTTGCAATTCTCGTGATGAATATTGCGACGCACCGAGAGCGTCGCCGCGCCCAAAGAGCAGCCGAGATCGTAGACCTGTGTGTTGGGTTGTACGAAACGTTCGGCCAGCATGCCAATCATCGAAATGATATTGGAGTAGCCGGGAACGGAACGCTGGATCATATCCGGGAAGACTTCAGCTACCCGTTCATCAAAGGTCCAGTCACCCAGACTGGCGATAGGCGCAGAAAAAAGCGTGTCGCGGTGAGACATAACGTAAAAATCCGGGAAAAATAAAGTGGCGTATTGTGCGCTAATGCAGGGAGAAAACCAACTCCCAGGGCATATACCAAAGATTCGCCAGCACCATTAGCAACAGCGAACACCAGGTCGCGCTCATGCCTGAACGCCGCCAGCGGAAAAGCCGGTGGTGGAATCCGTAATAATGCATCAGTCGTCCGGCAATCAACATCAGTCCGCAAATATGCACCATCCACGTTTCTGCGCCGTTCATTTCCATAAATAACAGCAGCACTAACGCGACAGGAATATATTCCACCGCATTACCATGAATACGGATAGCGCTTTGCAATTCGCTAAAACCACCGTCACCATAGGCAACGCGGTACAGCATACGCAGGCGCACGACGTCAAATGAGAACTTTATTAACAATAACGCACCCAATACGGCATAAAGCGCGCTTACCATACAAACTCCCTTTAAAATGGCTGATGGCATTGTCTATGATAGGTGGCAATTTCAGAAAAGAGAAGATTGCTGTGGAATAGACGGTGCTGATCCGATCTCTGGCAGGGCGCTACGTAAATCCGCCCATAACGTGTCTACCAGCTCCGGGGCCTGCGCGATATCCGGCGTATGTAAAAAAAGATACGGCGTCGTGGATTGTTGCCACTGCGACAGCTTGGTTAACCAAACTGCAAATAACTGCCGGTTTTGTGCCATATCATCGCTACCGATAAAACGCACCATCGGATGATTGGCTGTTACCACTGCATGAACCGGAACCTTTGGTTTCTTACGCTGAGCTTCTCGTACCGCTTCAGTATGCGGGATGGCGGCATGCACCGGGCGACTGTCTAAGATCACCCGGTTTACACCTCGCTCATGCAGGCCGCGATTCAGTTGCTGCTCGGCTTCGCCTTTGGCAAAGAAGTCCGGATGGCGAACTTCGACACCGTAGGTAAAGGATTTGGGGAGCGCGTCGAGAAACGGCCACAGAGCGGACAGATCGCGTGGGGCAAAGGTGGCGGGTAATTGTAACCAGTATTGCCCGATGCGCGCTTCCAGTGGTGACATGCGCGTGAAAAATTCCTGTACCAAATCATCACAATTACGCAACGCGGCCTGATGTGAAATGGTGGCCGGAAACTTAAAACAAAATCGAAACGCATCGGTGGTTTGAGCATGCCAGCGGGCGACAATCTCGGCTTTTGGCAACGCATACAGCGTGGTGTTGCCCTCCACGCAGTTAAAGTGGCGGGCATACTCTTCCAGGCTGGTGATCCCAAGTCGCACCCATCTCGGGTGCGACCACTGGGGTAAGCCGATATAGATCATAACGCGTGCAGGATCTCGTCCACGCTGCGCACGCGCGCAATGCGTGGGAAAATGTGTGTCATGCTGCCTTGATGCTGGTCAGCACTGGCGGCGCTACAGGCATCTTCCGCAACAATCAGATTGAAACCTAGCTCCCACGCGTTTCGCGCGGTGGATTCCACGCCAATATTCGTGGAGATGCCACACAGAACGATGGTATCGATACCCCGGCGGCGCAACTGTAGCTCGAGATCGGTACCGTAGAACGCGCCCCACTGACGTTTGGTGACTTCCAGATCGCTGGCGCATTTGCCCAGGGCTTGCGGATAATCCCACCAGTTGTCGGGTAACGCTTTGGCCGGGGCCTGGGCATCAACCGGCTGTTTCAGCGCTTCAGCATAATCATCAGACCAGCCAACGCGTACCATCACTACTGGAGAACCCTTAGCACGAAATTTTTCCGCCAACCGTGCGGCGCGGATAACCACATCGTGTGCCGTATGTGGTCCGCCAGCGAAAGGCAGGATCCCTTCCTGTAAGTCAATAACGACAAGGGCGGTTGTTGTTGCGTTCAGTTCCAGCATGGTCACTCCAGTAAAAAATAAGAATTCCGTTACACCTTAATCGCGAATCAGTGTGAAAGGGGCGACAATTTTTGTTATTTTTTGTGAGATTACGCAATGCCCGTCGAGGAAACAGGCGTACAGTCAGTACCGGACTTATCGTGCGGCAGAATTTCCAGTATAATAGCCGCCTTTTTTCATTCAGTTGTGACATTCAGCTAAAGCTGCGACTTCGTCATCTGCGAGACAGATGACAATCCGCCTGCGGCAAAGTTAAGGGATATCTCATGCGTACAGAATATTGCGGGCAGCTACGTCTGTCCCACGAGGGGCAGCAGGTGACTCTGTGTGGTTGGGTCAACCGTCGTCGTGATCTTGGTAGCCTGATCTTTATCGATATGCGCGACCGCGAAGGTATCGTGCAGGTATTTTTCGATCCGGACCGTGCGGACGCGTTAAAGCTGGCCTCCGAACTGCGTAATGAGTTCTGCATCCAGGTTACGGGCACCGTGCGTGCGCGTGATGCGAAAAACGTCAATGCCGATATGGCGACTGGCGAAATTGAAGTACTCGCGTCCGATCTGACCATCATCAACCGCTCAGACTCACTGCCGCTGGACTCTAACCACGTCAATACCGAAGAAGCGCGTCTGAAGTATCGTTATCTGGATCTGCGTCGTCCTGAAATGGCGCAGCGCCTGAAAACACGCGCCAAAATTACCAGCCTGGTGCGTCGTTTTATGGACGATCACGGCTTCCTCGACATCGAAACCCCGATGTTGACCAAAGCGACGCCGGAAGGCGCGCGCGATTATCTGGTGCCTTCCCGCGTTCATAAAGGCAAGTTTTACGCGCTGCCGCAGTCTCCTCAGCTGTTCAAACAGCTGCTGATGATGTCTGGCTTTGACCGCTACTATCAGATCGTAAAATGCTTCCGCGATGAAGACTTACGTGCTGACCGTCAGCCTGAATTTACCCAGATCGACGTCGAGACGTCTTTCATGACTGCGCCTCAGGTGCGTGAAGTAATGGAAGCATTAGTGCGGAATCTGTGGCTGGAAGTGAAAGGTGTGGATCTGGGCGATTTCCCGATCATGACCTTTGCCGAGGCTGAGCGCCGTTACGGCTCCGATAAACCAGACCTGCGTAACCCAATGGAACTGGTTGACGTCGCCGATCTGGTGAAAGACGTTGAGTTCGCGGTGTTCTCTGGTCCGGCGAACGATCCGAAAGGCCGTGTAGCCGCTCTGCGCGTACCGGGCGGTGCGAGCTTAAGCCGTAAGCAGATCGATGATTACGGTAACTTTATTAAGATCTACGGCGCGAAAGGTCTGGCTTACATCAAAGTCACCGAGCGTGCGAAAGGTCTGGAAGGTATCACCAGCCCGGTGGCTAAGTTCCTGAACGCAGAAATCGTGGAAGCGATTCTGGCGCGTACCGGAGCGCAAGACGGCGACATGATTTTCTTCGGTGCCGACAACAAGAAAGTGGTTGCCGACGCGATGGGCGCGCTGCGTCTGAAACTGGGTAAAGATCTGAGTATTACCGACGAGTCGAAATGGGCGCCACTGTGGGTCATCGACTTCCCGATGTTTGAAGACGATGGTGAAGGCGGTCTGACCGCGATGCACCACCCGTTCACCTCGCCGAAAGACATGACCGCTGCTGAGCTGAAAGCTGCGCCGGAAGATGCGGTTGCCAACGCTTACGATATGGTTATCAACGGCTATGAAGTAGGTGGTGGTTCCGTACGTATTCACAACGGTGACATGCAGCAGACCGTATTCGGTATTCTGGGCATTAACGAGCAAGAGCAGCGTGAGAAATTCGGCTTCCTGCTGGATGCGCTAAAATATGGTACTCCGCCGCATGCGGGCCTGGCGTTTGGTCTGGATCGTCTGACCATGTTGCTGACGGGTACTGATAACATTCGCGACGTTATTGCCTTCCCGAAAACGACGGCAGCCGCGTGTCTGATGACTGAAGCGCCAAGCTTCGCTAACGAAGCAGCGCTGGCGGAACTGAGCATTCAGGTTATGAAGAAGGCCGAGAATAACTGATATGAAGTACAAACAGCCTGTCTCGGTGTTGGTCGTGATTTATGCAAAGGACACCGGGAGAGTGCTGATGTTACAGCGACGCGACGATCCTGACTTCTGGCAGTCGGTCACCGGCAGCCTGGAAGAGGGTGAAACCGCGTCGCAGGCCGCCATGCGCGAAGTAAAGGAAGAGGTCGCCATTGATGTTGCGACTGAGCAACTGACCTTAATTGACTGTCAGCGCACGGTGGAGTTTGAGATTTTTAGCCATTTACGTCATCGCTATGCGCCGGGAATTGAGCGTAATACTGAATCCTGGTTTTGCCTGGCACTTCCCTCAGAACGAGAGATCGTGTTCACCGAACATCTGACCTATCGTTGGGTTAATGCGGTTGAAGCCGCCCAGTTAACCAAGTCGTGGAGTAATCGGCAGGCGATTGAAGAATTTGTGATTAACGTCGCCTGAGAAGGCGCGCTTTTTGGAGATATTATTTATGGCAGGTCATAGTAAATGGGCCAATACCAGACATCGTAAAGCCGCGCAGGATGCCAAGCGCGGTAAAATTTTCACCAAAATCATTCGTGAGCTGGTGACGGCGGCTAAACTGGGCGGGGGCGATCCGGATGCTAACCCGCGTCTGCGCGCGGCGGTGGATAAAGCGCTGTCCAACAACATGACCCGTGACACCCTGAACCGTGCCATCGCGCGTGGCGTGGGCGGTGATGAAGACTCGAATATGGAGACCATCATCTATGAAGGTTACGGCCCTGGCGGCACCGCGGTGATGATTGAATGCCTGTCTGACAACCGTAACCGTACCGTGGCTGAAGTACGTCATGCGTTCAGCAAAACCGGCGGTAACCTGGGCACCGACGGCTCTGTGGCTTACCTGTTCAGCAAAAAAGGCGTGATCTCTTTTGAGAAAGGCGACGAAGACACCATCATGGAAGCGGCGCTGGAAGCCGGTGCAGAAGATGTAGTGACCTACGACGACGGCGCAATTGATGTTTACACCGCGTGGGAAGAGATGGGCAAAGTGCGTGACGCGCTGGAAGCGGCTGGCCTGAAAGCAGACAGCGCTGAAGTGACGATGATCCCGTCCACTAAAGCAGACATGGATGCAGAAACAGCACCAAAACTGATGCGTCTGATCGATATGCTGGAAGACTGCGACGACGTGCAGGAAGTTTACCACAACGGCGAGATCTCCGATGAGGTTGCTGCGACCTTAGAATGATGTGGTTAAGCCATACAATAACAGGAGATGCGTGATGTCTATTATTCTCGGCATTGACCCGGGGTCACGCATTACCGGTTATGGCGTCATCCGTCAGGTCGGCAGGCAACTGACCTACCTCGGCAGCGGCTGTATTCGCACCAAAGTTGACGATCTTCCATCACGTCTGAAGCTGATTTATGCGGGCGTGACGGAGATAATCACCCAGTTCCAGCCGGACTATTTTGCCATTGAGCAGGTTTTTATGGCGAAGAACGCCGACTCGGCGCTAAAGCTGGGGCAGGCGCGCGGCGTGGCCATCGTTGCGGCGACCAATCAGGATCTTCCGGTCTTTGAATACGCGGCCCGCCAGGTAAAACAGACCGTGGTTGGTATCGGTAGTGCGGAAAAAAGCCAGGTGCAGCATATGGTGCGTACGCTACTGAAGCTGCCCGCCAACCCGCAGGCGGACGCCGCGGATGCGTTGGCGATTGCCATTACCCACTGCCATGTCAGTCAGAATGCCATGCAAATGAGCGAGTCGAGGCTGAATCTGGCGCGAGGTCGGTTACGTTAGTGACAAATGAGGCTGGATATCTATCCAGCCTTTTTTTATGATAGCGCATTACCTTTTAGCCCTTAACGCAGGAGCGTCATGTGATAGGCAGACTCAGAGGCATCATTCTTGAAAAACAACCCCCGCTGGTCCTTCTGGAAACGGGTGGGGTAGGCTATGAAGTGCATATGCCCATGACCTGTTTTTACGAGCTGCCGGAAGCCGGACAGGAAGCGATTATCTTCACCCATTTTGTGGTGCGTGAAGACGCGCAGTTGCTGTATGGCTTCAACAACAAGCAAGAACGCACGCTATTTAAAGAGTTAATTAAAACCAATGGCGTAGGCCCGAAGCTGGCGCTGGCGATCCTCTCCGGTATGTCTGCCCAGCAGTTCGTGAATGCCGTTGAACGTGAAGAACTTGGCGCGCTGGTGAAGTTACCCGGCATTGGAAAGAAAACTGCCGAGCGTTTGATTGTAGAAATGAAGGACCGCTTTAAAGGTCTGCATGGCGATCTCTTTACCCCGGCGGCGGATCTGGTCCTGACCTCTCCGGCAAGTCCGGCAACGGAGGACGCCGAGCAGGAAGCGGTTGCTGCGCTGGTGGCGTTAGGCTATAAACCACAGGAAGCCAGCCGCATGGTGAGCAAAATTGCTCGCCCTGATGCCAGCAGTGAAACCCTGATTCGTGAAGCGCTTCGCGCGGCATTGTGAGGTAAAGGATGATTGAAGCAGATCGCCTGATTTCGGCTGTCAGCACGACACCTGAAGACCTGGTGGATCGTGCGATCCGCCCTAAATTGCTGGAAGAGTATATTGGCCAGCCTCAGGTACGCTCGCAAATGGAGATTTTTATTCAGGCGGCAAAGCTGCGTGGTGATGCCCTCGATCACCTGCTGATTTTTGGTCCTCCTGGCCTCGGTAAAACCACGCTTGCCAATATTGTGGCCAATGAAATGGGCGTCAACCTGCGCACCACATCCGGACCTGTGCTGGAGAAAGCGGGCGATCTGGCGGCGATGCTCACTAACCTTGAACCCCACGATGTTCTCTTTATCGATGAAATCCATCGCCTGTCGCCGGTGGTGGAAGAGGTGCTGTATCCGGCGATGGAAGATTATCAACTGGATATCATGATTGGCGAAGGACCAGCTGCACGTTCAATTAAGATCGATCTGCCGCCGTTTACCCTGATTGGGGCGACGACGCGCGCCGGGTCGTTAACGTCCCCGTTGCGTGACCGCTTTGGTATTGTGCAGCGACTGGAGTTCTATCAGGTTGCCGATCTGCAGCACATTGTCGGACGTAGCGCCCGCTTCATGGGACTGGAAATGAGTGATGAAGGGGCGTTGGAAGTGGCGCGTCGCGCCCGTGGTACGCCGCGTATCGCCAACCGTTTATTACGCCGGGTACGTGATTTTGCCGAGGTGAAGCATGACGGCACCATTTCGGCGGATATCGCCGCTCAGGCGCTGGATATGCTCAACGTCGACGCGGAAGGCTTCGATTATATGGACCGCAAGCTGCTGCTGGCGGTGATCGATAAATTCTTCGGTGGACCGGTCGGCCTGGATAACCTGGCGGCGGCGATCGGGGAAGAACGTGAAACCATTGAGGATGTGCTGGAGCCGTATCTGATTCAGCAAGGTTTTCTGCAGCGTACGCCGCGCGGAAGAATGGCAACGGTGCGCGCCTGGAACCATTTCGGGATCACGCCGCCAGAGATGCCTTAGCGGCTGAAGTCGCTACGCTCACCAGGCCAGGGCGATTTTGTAGGCCCGGTAAGCGCAGCGCCACCGGGCAACACTCGCTTAGCTTGCCTGCTTTTTCATCATACTGAAGATAAACAGCAGCGCGGCACACAGCACTACGGATGGTCCTGCTGGGGTATCATAAAAGGCTGAGAAGGTCAGCCCCCCTGTAACCGCTATCATACCCACACCAACGGCGACGCCTGCCATCTGTTCCGGTGTACGGGCGAAACGACGGGCGGTTGCCGCAGGGATGATCAGCAGAGAGGTGATAATCAGCGCCCCGACAAACTTCATCGCCACACCGATAGTTAAAGCTGTAACCAGCATCAGCAACAGCTTAACGCGTTGCAGCTTCACGCCATCAACAAAAGCCAGATCCGGACTGATGGTCATCGACAGCAGGTTGCGCCACTGCCAGAACAGAATCGCCAGAACGATAATCACGCCAATGGCGATGGAGATGAGATCTTCTGGCGTCACGGCGAGTAAATCACCAAACAGGTAGGCCATCAGATCCACGCGGATGTTTGACATCAAGCTGACGACAACCAGCCCCAATGACAACGCGCTGTGCGCCATAATACCAAGCAAGGTATCGATCGCGAGGTGAGGGCGCTTCTCCAGCCATACCAGACCGGCCGCCAGCATCAGGGTCACGGCAATGACGGCATAGAAAGGATTTAGATTCAGCAGCAGACCAAAAGCGACGCCCAGCAGTGAAGCGTGGGCCAGCGTATCACCAAAATAAGACATACGACGCCAGACAACGAACGAGCCGAGTGGGCCGGCGGCACAGGCCAGCATGATCCCGGCTAACCAACCGGGTAATAACAATTCAATCATGAGTGACCATTTCCCCGGCGTAAGACGATACGACCCTGTAAATCGTGGCGATGATTATGATTATGACGGTAAATTCCGAGTTGTTCGGCGCCGCGTTGCCCGAACATTGAGATGAATTCCGGGTGCATGGAAACCACTTCCGGCGCGCCGGAACAGCAAATATGATGGTTGAGGCACAGCACTTCATCGGTTTTAGCCATCACCAGATGCAGGTCATGGGAAACCATCAGTACGGCGCAATCCAGTTCACATCGTAACTGGTCGATAAGATCGTACAGTGCGACCTGACCATTGACATCCACACCCTGGGTCGGTTCATCAAGAACCAGTAGCTGAGGCTTATTCAATAAAGCACGGGCCAACAGGACGCGTTGCGTTTCCCCGCCAGAGAGTTTTTGCATCGGCGCATTCATCAGATGCCCGGCCTGAACGCGCTTCAGCGCCGGAAGAATATCCTCCTTTTTGGTGCCGGGACGTAAGCGCAGAAAACGACTGACCGTCAGTGGAAGCGTGGTATCGAGGTACAGCTTTTGCGGCACATAGCCAATCCGCAATTGACCATTACGCTTGATAACTCCCTCGTCAGCCGCTACCAGCCCTAAAACAACGCGCACCAGGGTTGACTTCCCGGCACCATTTGGGCCGAGAAGCGTCAAAATTTTACCGGGTCGAAGTTCAAGCGATACGTCAGAAAGGACGCGGCGTTGACCATAAGAGACCGAGACATTTTCCAGTGAAACCAAAGTCGTCATATCAATTTTAGTCTTGCAGAAGTTATAGAATGTTATAATATCACATTTCTTACATTCGTTACGATGATTGGTCGCATTATGTTACATAAAAATACGCTTCTTTTCGCAGCATTATCCGCTGCTCTTTGGGGTAGTGCAACACAGGCGGCAAATGCTGCCGTTGTGGCGTCTCTTAAGCCGCTGGGATTTATCGCTTCAGCCATTGCTGATGGGGTAACTGATACCCAGGTTCTGCTGCCTGACGGGGCTTCCGAACACGATTACTCACTGCGTCCTTCAGACGTAAAACGCTTACAGGGCGCGGACTTAGTCGTGTGGATTGGACCTGAGATGGAAGCGTTTATGGAAAAGTCAGTCAAGAATATTCCTAACGCGAAACAGGTAACGATTGCGCAGCTTAATGACGTGAAACCGTTACTCATGAAAGGTGCTGACGACGACGATGACGATCATGGACACAGCGATGCGGGTGGTGAAAAAAGTGACGAGCATCACCATCACGGCGATTACAACATGCATCTTTGGCTCTCCCCAGAGATAGCGCGGGCCTCAGCGGTTGCAATCCATGAAAAATTAGTGGAACTTATGCCGCAAAGTCGAGCCAAACTTGACGCCAACCTGAAGGATTTTGAGGCACAATTAGCCGCAACCGATAAGCAGGTAGGTAACGAGCTCGCGCCGCTCAAGGGCAAAGGTTATTTCGTTTTTCATGACGCCTATGGCTACTACGAGAAACACTACGGACTAACACCGCTTGGTCACTTTACCGTGAACCCTGAGATTCAACCTGGTGCGCAGCGTTTACATGAAATAAGAACACAGTTGGTTGAGCAAAAAGCAACCTGCGTTTTTGCTGAGCCACAGTTCAGGCCAGCGGTCGTTGAAGCCGTCGCGAGAGGGACAACCGTTCGAATGGGAACGTTGGATCCACTCGGAACGAATATCAAACTGGGTAAAACAAGCTATTCAGCGTTTTTGAACCAATTAGCCAACCAGTATGCGAGCTGCCTGAAAGGAGATTAATGAGGAAGTGAATACGTGCAACAGATAGCCCGCTCTGTCGCTCTGGCATTTAATAATCTGCCGCGACCCCATCGCGTTATGCTGGGGTCGCTTACCGTACTGACATTGGCCGTCGCTGTCTGGCGGCCCTATGTTTACCACCCCGATTCTGCACCCATCGTCAAAACTATTGAGCTGGAAAAAAGCGAGATTCGTTCTCTGTTGCCTGAGGCCAGCGAACCTATCGATCAGGCCGCTCAGGAAGATGAAGCTATCCCCCAGGATGAACTGGATGACAAAACGTCTGGTGAGGCCGGTGTGCATGAGTATGTCGTCTCTACGGGCGATACGCTGAGCAGTATTCTGAATCAGTACGGCATCGATATGGGTGACATCAGCCAGCTTGCTGCTTCCGATAAAGAGTTGCGTAACCTGAAAATTGGCCAGCAACTTTCCTGGACGCTAAGCGCGGAAGGTGATCTGCAACGCCTGACCTGGGAAGTTTCTCGTCGCGAAACTCGTACTTACGATCGCACTGCGACGGGTTTCAAAATGAGTAGCGAAATGCAGCAGGGCGATTGGGTCAACAGCCGTATCAAAGGCACAGTCGGCGGGAGCTTCGTTGCCAGTGCTAAAGATGCCGGGCTGACCAGCTCTGAAATCAGTGCGGTGATCAAGGCCATGCAGTGGCAGATGGATTTCCGCAAACTGAAAAAAGGCGATGAGTTCTCGGTGCTGATGTCTCGCGAAATGCTCGACGGCAAACGTGAGCAAAGCCAACTGCTGGGCGTGCGTTTGCGTTCTGAAGGCAAAGATTATTACGCCATCCGCGCTGAAGACGGTAAGTTCTATGACCGAAATGGTACCGGACTGGCGAAAGGCTTTATGCGTTTCCCAACGGCGAAACAGTTCCGCATCTCATCGAACTTTAACCCGCGTCGCCTGAACCCGGTGACGGGACGCGTAGCGCCGCATAAAGGTGTCGACTTTGCGATGCCGCAGGGGACGCCAGTGCTATCGGTAGGTGATGGTGAAGTGGTTGTCGCGAAGCGCAGCGGCGCCGCTGGGTACTATGTTGCGGTACGTCATGGTCGCACCTACACTACGCGTTATATGCACCTGCGTAAGCTATTGGTTAAGCCAGGACAAAAAGTGAAACGTGGCGACCGTATCGCGCTGTCAGGCAATACCGGACGTTCAACGGGCCCGCACCTGCATTACGAAGTTTGGATCAACCAGCAGGCTGTTAACCCACTGACGGCGAAACTGCCGCGTACAGAAGGGTTGACCGGTTCAGATCGCACTGATTACCTGGCACAGGTGAAAGAAGTTGTTCCTCAACTGCGTTTTGATTAATTAGCACACTGACAGAGCCGGTACGCGATGCGTGCCGGCTTTTTTATTTTGTACGGCACACGGTGCGCCGCTACACTATCAGCAGATTTACTTTTCGCGATACCAGACACTGGAAGAGCATGGAAACGAAAAAAAAGAATATTGAGTATATCCCTGAGTTTCACAAATCATTTCGCCATCCGCGCTACTGGGGCGCCTGGCTTGGCGTGGCGGCGATAGCCGGGATTGCGTTAACGCCAGCATCATTCCGCGATCCTGTTTTGGCAAAGCTCGGCCGGCTCGCCGGAAGACTGGGAAAAAGCTCGCGTCGCAGAGCATTGATCAATTTGTCTCTCTGCTTTCCTGAGCGTAGTGAAGCTGAGCGCGAGGCCATTGTCGATGAAATGTTCGCGACCGCGCCTCAGGCGATGGTTATGATGGCGGAACTGGCGATACGCGGCCCTGAGAAAATTCAGAGTCGGGTTGACTGGCAAGGCCTGGATATCATCGAAGAGATGCGTCGCAACGATGAAAAGGTGATTTTTCTCGTTCCTCATGGCTGGGGGGTGGACATCCCGGCGATGTTGATGGCTTCCCAGGGGCAGAAAATGGCGGCGATGTTCCACAACCAGGGAAACCCGGTATTCGATTACGTCTGGAACACGGTGCGCCGTCGTTTCGGTGGCCGCCTGCATGCGCGTAACGATGGTATCAAACCGTTTATTCAGTCTGTACGTCAGGGATATTGGGGATACTATCTGCCGGATCAGGACCATGGTCCTGAACACAGCGAGTTTGTGGACTTTTTTGCGACCTATAAAGCAACGTTACCGGCGATTGGTCGTCTGATGAAAGTATGCCACGCTCGCGTGGTGCCTCTGTTCCCGGTATATGATGGTAAAACGCACCGCCTGACGATCCAGGTACGTCCTCCGATGGATGACATCCTGACGGCGGATGATCACACAATTGCCAGACGAATGAACGAAGAGGTGGAAATTTTTGTTGCCCCACACCTTGAGCAATACACCTGGATTTTAAAACTGCTTAAGACGCGTAAACCGGGTGAAATTGAGCCTTATAAACGCAAAGATCTCTATCCGAAGAAATAAAAAAAGGCCTCTCATGTGAGAGGCCTTTTTACATCAGACGGTAGTTACTCGACGGTCAGAATACGCGTGGTATTGGTTGAGCCAATGGTACTCATGACATCGCCCTGGGTCACAATCACCAGGTCGCCGGAAACCAGATAACCTTTATCGCGCAGGAGGTTCACCGCTTCATTGGCGGCAACCACGCCGTCAGTTTCGCTGTCAAAGTGAACCGGGGTGACGCCGCGATACAGAGAGGTCAGATTCAGCGTACGTTCATGACGAGACATCGCGAAAATCGGCAGGCCAGAACTGATACGAGAGGTCATCAGCGCGGTACGACCAGACTCAGTCATCGCGATGATAGCGGTTACCCCTTTCAGGTGGTTAGCGGCATACATCGCTGACATAGCAATTGCTTCTTCGACGTTGTCAAACTGCACGTCAAGACGGTGTTTGGAGACATTGATGCTCGGGATCTTCTCGGCACCCAGGCATACGCGAGCCATTGCCGCGACGGTTTCTGCCGGGTACTGGCCGGCTGCCGTTTCTGCAGAGAGCATAACGGCATCGGTACCGTCCAGTACGGCGTTAGCCACGTCCATCACTTCCGCACGGGTCGGCATTGGGTTGGTAATCATCGACTCCATCATCTGCGTGGCGGTAATAACCGCACGGTTCAGCTGACGTGCGCGACGAATCAACGCTTTTTGAATACCTACCAGCTCAGGATCGCCAATTTCAACGCCCAGGTCGCCACGCGCGACCATCACCACGTCGGAAGCCAGAATGATGTCATCCATCGCATTCTGGTCGCAGACGGCTTCCGCACGTTCTACCTTGGCGACGATTTTCGCATCGCAACCTGCGTCGCGCGCCAGACGGCGGGCATAGTTCAGGTCTTCGCCGCAGCGCGGGAAGGAGACGGCGAGATAATCAACGCTGATTTGCGCTGCAGTGACGATGTCAGCTTTATCTTTTTCGGTCAGGGCTTCAGCAGAAAGACCGCCGCCCAATTTGTTGATGCCCTTATTATTGGACAGCGGGCCACCGACGGTGACTTCGGTGAAGACTTTCATTCCCTGGACTTCCAGCACCTTAAGCTGTACGCGACCGTCATCAAGTAGCAGGATATCGCCTGGCACGACGTCAGCAGGCAGACCTTTATAATCGATCCCGACTTTTTCTTTGTCGCCTTCGCCTTTGCCAAGGTTGGCGTCTAACAGGAACTTGTCGCCAACATTAAGAAAAACTTTACCTTCTTTAAAGGTTGATACGCGGATTTTAGGTCCCTGCAGGTCACCCAAAATAGCTACATGGCGTCCCAGTTTTGCGGCAATTTCACGGACCTTATCCGCCCGCATTTTGTGATCTTCTGGAGAGCCGTGCGAAAAGTTCATACGTACGACGTTCGCACCCGCAGCGATAATTTTTTCGAGGTTGTTATCGCGATCAGTTGCTGGGCCTAACGTGGTAACGATTTTGGTTCTGCGAAGCCTTCTGGACATGTAATACTCCGTTGACTGAAACAACTAGGTGTTGCGTGAACATTAATCCGGTCGTTCTCAAACATTGACGGTAAATGAACGACCCGGATGATAAAAGGGTAGAACATTGTTATTGCTTTTAGCGATCATCACTCTTGATGAGTAATTCTTTATCAAAACGCGATTCCTTGAGTGCTTCCTTGACACGCTTCAAGTTATCTCTAAATTTTGCCCCGCGGCGCAAAGTAAATCCTGTAGCCAGCACATCTATCACGGTCAGTTGAGCAAGTCGAGAGACCATGGGCATATAAATGTCAGTATCTTCCGGTACGTCGAGGGTAATGGCCAGCGTGGCTTCGCGCGCCAGCGGCGTGCCGGGAGAGGTCAAGGCGATAACCATCGCGTCGTTTTCCCTCGCCAACTGCGCCAGTTCAACCAGAGTTTTGGTTCTTCCGGTATGCGAAATCAGCACAATAACGTCGTCGTCGCTACAATTCATGCAACTCATACGTTGCAGTACAATATCGTCGGAATAGATCACCGGTACGTTAAAACGAAAAAATTTGTTCATCGCGTCGTGCGCTACCGCGGCGGAAGACCCAAGGCCAAAAAAGGCAATTTTCTTCGCCTGGGTTAACAAATCCACCGCCCTGTTTACCGCGGTGTTATCCAGAGACTGGCGAACGTGGTCAAGACTTGCCATCGCCGACTCGAAGATTTTTCCCGTGTAAGATTCTACGCTGTCATCCTCATCCACATTACGATTAACATAAGGGGTGCCATTTGCCAGACTTTGGGCCAGATGCAGTTTAAAATCAGGAAAGCCGCGCGTATCCATACTGCGACAGAAGCGGTTCACCGTCGGCTCGCTGACGTTGGCTTCCAGCGCAAGCGCAGCGATGCTTGAATGGATTGCCCGGTCGGGTGAGGCAAGAATAATGTCAGCGACTTTACGCTCTGATTTGCTCAACTGTTCCAGTTTTAACTGGATTTTTTCCAGCATATTCATGATGTAGGTCGACTCATGGCTCATGGGAAAAAACGATTTCAGCGATACGGGGAAATCGGGGGATACATTTGCTAGATATTACCCCTGCCACGGAAGGAACGGGGCAAAATGGACAGAATAGTTGTTGTTTTTTTTCATTACATGATCGAAGTCTGGTTTTGTTACTTCTTCATGGCTACGAAAAAAAGCGACTTTTTTATCCATTTTGCAGAGGTAAACGCCAATCAAACGCCTGTTTGCGGTAACAGCACGGCTGGATAAGCGTTTACGGTTTCCGGATTCACGTAAAAGCAGTACAGTGCACTGTAATAAAATTACAACCAGTTTCTGGCAAAAGCACCAGACACTTAATTGAGGAGAATGACATGGCGGTAACGCAAACAGCCCAGGCATGTGACCTGGTCATTTTCGGCGCGAAGGGCGACCTGGCGCGGCGGAAATTGCTGCCTTCCCTGTATCAACTGGAAAAGGCCGGCCAGATTAACCCGGAAACCCGTATCATCGGGGTAGGGCGTGCCGACTGGGACAAAGCAGCCTATACCAAGGTTGTGCGCGAAGCGCTCGAAACCTTCATGAAAGAAAAAATTGATGAAGGTTTGTGGGAGACCCTCAGCGGCCGTCTGGAGTTTTGTAATCTGGATGTCAATGATACCGCCGCATTTAGCCGTCTGGGTGAAATGCTGGATCAGAAATCACGGACCACGATTAACTATTTCGCGATGCCGCCAAGCACCTTTGGCGCGATCTGCAAAGGTTTGGGTGAAGCAAAGCTGAATGCTAAACCTGCCCGCGTCGTGATGGAAAAACCGTTGGGAACGTCATTGGCAACATCGCGCGAGATCAATGATCAGGTCGGTGAATATTTCGAAGAGTGTCAGGTTTATCGTATCGACCACTATCTCGGTAAAGAGACGGTGCTGAACCTGCTGGCACTGCGTTTTGCCAACTCCCTGTTTGTAAACAACTGGGATAACCGCACGATCGATCACGTTGAAATTACCGTCGCGGAAGAAGTGGGTATTGAAGGTCGCTGGGGTTATTTTGACCAGGCGGGTCAAATGCGCGACATGATCCAAAACCACCTGCTGCAGATCTTGTGCATGATCGCGATGTCTCCGCCGTCGGACCTGAGCGCTGACAGCATTCGTGATGAAAAAGTGAAGGTACTGAAATCACTACGCCGTATCGACCGCTCAAACGTGCGTGAAAAGACGGTTCGCGGTCAGTACACCGCGGGTTTTGCCCAGGGCAAAAAAGTTCCGGGATATCTGGAAGAAGAGGGCGCGAACAAAAGCAGCAATACGGAAACGTTTGTGGCGATCCGTGTGGATATTGATAACTGGCGTTGGGCGGGCGTTCCGTTCTATCTGCGTACCGGCAAGCGTTTACCGACGAAGTGCTCTGAAGTCGTCGTCTATTTCAAAACGCCTGAGCTGAATCTGTTCCGGGAATCCTGGCAGGATCTGCCGCAGAACAAGCTGACTATTCGTTTGCAGCCTGATGAAGGTGTTGATATCCAGGTGCTGAACAAAGTGCCGGGTCTGGATCACAAGCATAACCTGCAAATCACC
Source organism: Citrobacter sp. C5_2 (assembly GCF_014596845.2). Taxonomy (NCBI): domain Bacteria; kingdom Pseudomonadati; phylum Pseudomonadota; class Gammaproteobacteria; order Enterobacterales; family Enterobacteriaceae; genus Citrobacter; species Citrobacter sp. C5_2. The sequence goes on from NZ_CP115032.1 coordinate 2,138,785, forward strand.
AAGCTTGATCTGAGCTATTCCGAAACCTTTAACCAGACGCATCTGGCCGACGCCTATGAGCGACTGCTGCTTGAAACAATGCGCGGTATTCAGGCGCTGTTTGTGCGTCGTGATGAAGTTGAAGAAGCCTGGAAGTGGGTCGACTCAATTACTGAAGCATGGGCGATGGACAACGATGCGCCGAAACCGTATCAGGCAGGGACCTGGGGACCGGTTGCCTCTGTGGCAATGATCACCCGAGATGGTCGTTCCTGGAACGAATTCGAGTAAAAGATCGCCTTACCCATAGGGGTTATTTTACCGGTAACATGATCTAACACAGATTGCAGAATAATTTTTGCACTTTTAAGCCTCGCGTGGATTCACCCGCGGGGCTTTTTTTATTACACTGCCTGAAACGATTTTGCCCCTGAGCTACGGCAAACAAGCGATTCAGCACTTTTTAACACGACTGATAAGCATTGTTAACCCTACCGCTCTGACAGATAAATTTTAGGAGCCTCTATGAATCCGAATTTGTTACGCGTAACACAACGTATCGTCGAACGTTCTCGCCATACACGTTCCGCCTACCTCGCCCGTATTGAACAAGCTAAATCGACCACCGTTCATCGTTCGCAACTGGCATGCGGTAACCTGGCGCATGGCTTTGCCGCGTGTCAACCGGACGACAAAGCATCGCTGAAAAGCATGCTGCGTAACAATATCGCGATCATTACCTCCTACAACGACATGCTTTCTGCGCATCAGCCATATGAACATTATCCGGCTATCATTCGCCAGGCGCTGCATGAAGCCAATGCGGTAGGTCAGGTTGCCGGTGGTGTGCCGGCCATGTGTGACGGTGTTACCCAGGGACAGGATGGGATGGAGCTTTCGCTGCTCAGTCGTGAAGTGATTGCGATGTCAGCGGCTGTAGGTCTCTCTCACAATATGTTCGATGGCGCGTTGTTCCTCGGCGTGTGCGATAAAATTGTCCCTGGCCTGGTGATGGCGGCGCTGTCATTCGGTCATCTGCCGTCAATCTTCATTCCTTCCGGGCCGATGGCGAGCGGCCTGGCGAACAAAGAAAAAGTGCGTATTCGTCAACTCTATGCGGAAGGCAAAGTTGATCGCATGGCGCTGCTCGAGTCCGAGGCGGCGTCTTATCACGCACCGGGTACCTGTACGTTCTACGGTACGGCGAATACCAACCAGATGGTCGTTGAGTTCATGGGGATGCAACTGCCAGGCTCCTCATTCGTCCATCCGGATGCGCCGCTGCGTGAAGCGTTGACCGCTGCTGCCGCCCGTCAGGTTACGCGTCTTACCGGGAACGGCAATGAATGGATGCCGATCGGTAAAATGATCGATGAAAAAGTGGTGGTGAACGGAATTGTGGCGCTGCTGGCGACCGGGGGCTCAACTAACCACACGATGCATCTGGTGGCCATGGCGCGCGCGGCCGGGATTCTGATTAACTGGGATGACTTCTCCGATCTGTCCGATATCGTGCCGCTGATGGCGCGTTTGTACCCGAACGGTCCGGCGGATATTAACCATTTCCAGGCGGCGGGCGGCGTACCGGTGCTAATGCGTGAGCTGCTGAATGCGGGTCTGCTGCATGAAGATGTGAATACCGTTGCCGGATTCGGTTTATCGCGTTACACCATGGAGCCGTGGCTTAACAACGGTGAACTGGACTGGCGCGAAGGGGCGGCGAAATCACTGGACAGCAGCGTGATTGCCACCTTTGACCAACCTTTCTCTCACCACGGCGGCACTAAAGTGCTGAGCGGTAACCTCGGGCGCGCAGTGATGAAAACGTCGGCGGTACCGGTTGAAAATCAGGTTATTGAAGCGCCGGCAGTCGTTTTTGAAAGTCAGCACGATGTGTTACCGGCGTTCGATGCCGGTCTGCTTGACCGCGATTGTGTAGTTGTTGTGCGTCATCAGGGACCAAAAGCGAACGGAATGCCAGAATTACATAAACTCATGCCGCCACTTGGTGTATTATTGGACCGTTGTTTCAAAATTGCGTTAGTTACCGATGGACGACTTTCAGGTGCTTCAGGTAAAGTGCCTTCAGCAATCCATGTAACCCCAGAAGCCTATGATGGCGGTCTGCTGGCGAAAGTACGTGATGGCGACATCATTCGTGTGAATGGACAGACAGGTGAATTGACGCTGCTGGTTGACGAAGAAGAACTTGCTTCACGTCAGCCTCACATTCCAGACCTCAGCGCATCGCGCGTGGGGACCGGACGTGAAATGTTCAGCGCGTTGCGTGAGAAGCTGTCCGGAGCGGAGCAGGGCGCAACCTGTATCACTTTTTAAGACTTATTTTGTAATCAGGCGAGAGAAAACTCTGATGAAAAACTGGAAGACAAGTGCAGAAGCAATCCTGACCACTGGCCCGGTTGTACCGGTTATTGTGGTTAATAAACTGGAACATGCGGTGCCGATGGCAAAAGCGCTGGTTGCAGGTGGCGTGCGCGTTCTGGAAGTGACCTTACGTACCGCATGTGCGATGGATGCCATTCGCGCGATCGCGAAAGAAGTTCCGGACGCCATCGTCGGCGCAGGTACTGTACTGAATCCGCAACAACTGGCTGAAGTCACCGAAGCCGGTGCGCAGTTTGCTATCAGCCCGGGTCTGACCGAGCCGCTGTTAAAAGCCGCAACGGAAGGGACTATTCCGCTGATCCCTGGCATCAGCACGGTTTCTGAACTGATGCTGGGTATGGACTACGGATTGAAAGAGTTCAAATTCTTCCCGGCGGAAGCGAACGGCGGTACTAAAGCGCTGCAGGCGATTGCGGGCCCGTTCTCTCAGGTACGTTTCTGCCCAACCGGTGGTATCTCTCCGGCGAATTACCGTGACTACCTCGCGCTGAAAAGCGTGCTGTGCATCGGTGGTTCCTGGCTGGTTCCGGCAGATGCGCTGGAAGCTGGCGATTACGAACGCATTACCAAACTGGCTCGTGAAGCAGTAGAAGGCGCGAAGCAGTAAGCCGTTAATGTGTAAACCGTAGGCCGGATGCGGCATCAACGCCTTATCCGGCCTACGGGTCTGGTTTTTTATCCTGTAACTTTCACCTGTGCGGCGGCGTGTTTCGCGCGTTCAACCGCGTCTTCAATGGTTTGCGCTGTAGCCAGTACCACGCCTAAACGACGGCTCCCGTCGATCTCCGGCTTACCAAAGAATCGTACTTGCAGGCCAGCGCCCACGGCGGCCTGTACGTTATCAAACGTCACATTCTGGCTGCTAAGTTGCGGCAGAATAACGGCGGAAGCGGAAGGCCCGTACTGACGGATTGCGCCAACGGGCAGACCGAGAAATGCGCGGACGTGCAGGGCAAATTCAGACAGGTCCTGCGAAATTAAGGTCACCATCCCGGTGTCGTGCGGGCGAGGGGAGACTTCGCTAAAAATGACCTCATCACCGCAGACAAACAGCTCCACGCCAAACAGACCGTAGCCGCCTAACGCCAGCACGACTTTACGGGCAATCTCCTGCGCGCGCGCCAGCGCCAGGTCGCTCATCTGCTGAGGCTGCCAGGATTCACGATAATCGCCATCTTCCTGACGATGCCCTACCGGCGCGCAAAAGTGCACGCCATCAACGGCGCTAACGGTAAGCAGGGTAATTTCAAAATCAAAATCTACCACGCCTTCGACGATAACGCGCCCGGCGCCTGCCCGGCCTCCCTGTTGAGCATAGTTCCAGGCTTCGGTGAGCCGATCGGCTGAACGAATAAAGCTTTGCCCCTTACCTGAGGAACTCATTACTGGCTTCACGATGCAAGGAAAGCCAATTTCGGCGACGGCCTCGCGAAAGCGAGTTTCGCTGTCTGCAAAGCGAAAAGAAGAGGTTGGTAAAGACAGCTCCTCTGCGGCGAGGCGACGGATCCCTTCGCGGTTCATGGTCAGTTGGGTCGCTCGTGCGCACGGCACAACGTGTTGCCCTTCCTGTTCCAGCTTTACCAGAATATCCGTGGCAATCGCTTCTATTTCCGGCACGATATAATGTGGTTTTTCACGCTCGACAACCTCGCGCAATGCTTCGCCATCCAGCATGTTGATAACGTATGAGCGATGGGCAACGTGCATGGCTGGCGCGTCGGGGTAACGATCCACGGCAATGACTTCCACACCCAGTCGTTGGCATTCGATCGCCACTTCTTTACCCAGTTCACCTGAACCTAATAACATCACTCGCGTTGCTGCGGGACGCAGCGCTGTGCCTAATAACGTCATAAATTAATCCCCTGTTTTATCTGGGCGCAGTATATACGAAAACGTTTGCGTCTGTCTTTATTACCAGGTTGATTTCAGGGCGCAAAAAGAATATACTGTACATAAATACAGGTAATTTAAGAGGCTGCAAAAATGGCGGTTGAAGTTAAATACGTAGTCATTCGGGAAGGTGAGGAAAAAATGTCGTTTACCAGCAAAAAGGAAGCCGATGCGTATGACAAAATGCTTGATACAGCGGATTTGCTCGACACATGGCTGGAGCAGTCACCGGTAGCGCTTGAAGACGAGCAGCGTGAAGCGCTTTCCCTGTGGCTGGCTGAGCAAAAAGATGTGCTGAGCGCCATCCTGAAAAACGGCAAGCTGCCGTCTCCGCAGGCCGTTAAAGATGACGCGCACGCTGAGGATGATACCCAGGCTGCCTGAAACGACTTGCGCTCCTGACGTTTTGTACCATGCTTTTCCCTGAATCATTGTGCAATCCCTGACGTCCTTTCGCGTTGCTACATGCAACCGGAAAGAAGAAGGGGAGATAAAGGAGAAAAAAATGTATAAAAAAAGAGCGTTGTTAAGCCTGCTGTTGTTATCTGCCAGCGTATCTGTTTTTGCGGCAAACATGGAAAGCAAAAATGTTCAGTTTCCAAAATGCGAAGGGCTGAATGCTGATGGTATTGCGGCGAGCGTGAAACGTGATTATCAGCAAAATCGCATCGCGCGCTGGGCTGACGATCAAAAGCGTGTTGGGCAAGCCGATCCTGTCGCCTGGGTTAATACCCCCGATATTACGGGCAAAGATGGCAAATGGTCGGTCCCGCTGACGGTTCGCGGAAAAAGCGCGGATATTCACTATCAGGTAAAAGTCGACTGCCAGGCCGGAACGGCGGAGTATCAACCGCAGTAATGAGCGTATTTGCACATCTTTTGATGAGCTGAACACTTCCTGACATCCCCTCGGGTACGCTTTGACGATTATTCGTCTGTACTTGAGGGGCAAAATGGCTAACTGGCTGAACCAACTACAATCTCTTCTTGGGCAAAAAGGATCCTCCGCATCATCTTCCGGCGAGCAAGGGCTGAGTAAACTTCTGGTCCCTGGCGCGTTAGGCGGTCTGGCGGGATTACTGGTTGCCAACAAATCCTCACGTAAGTTACTGAGCAAATACGGCACCAGCGCGCTTCTGGTGGGTGGTGGTGCGGTTGCCGGAACCGTGCTGTGGAACAAATACAAAGATAAAGTTCGCGCCGCGCATCAGGATGAGCCGCAGTTCGGCGTACAAAGCTCGCCGCTGGATGAGCGAACTGAACGCCTGATCCTGGCGCTGGTTTTTGCGGCGAAAAGCGATGGTCATATCGATGCCAAAGAGCGTACCGCCATTGAACAGCAGCTTCGTGACGCGGGTGTTGAGGAGCAAGGCCGCGTTCTGATTGAGCGGGCTATCGAACAACCGCTGGATCCTCAGCGCCTGGCGCAAGGGATCCGCAACGAAGAAGAGGCGCTGGAAATATACTTCCTGAGCTGTGCGGCGATTGATATCGACCACTTTATGGAGCGCAGCTATCTGAATGCTCTGGGTGATGCGTTGAAGATCCCACAGGATGTTCGTGACGGCATTGAACAGGATCTCAAGGCGCAAAAACAGGCTTTACCGGGTTAATTACTTATCGCTAAGGCGCATGTTTCGCTTGCATCATCGCTGTCTTTTGCCACCCTTATAGGATGTTTAAGCAAAAGAACAATGACATGCTACCAAAAGCTTCTCGTATTCCTCACGCCATGACGCAGCATGGCGATACACGTGTTGATAATTATTACTGGTTGCGAGACGACACCCGCTCGCAGCCGGACGTGCTCGAATACCTGCAACAGGAAAATGCATACGGCCATCAGGTTATGGCTTCGCAGCAGGCTTTGCAGGACCGCGTTCTGAAAGAAATTATCGACCGTATTCCCCCACAGGATGCGTCCGCTCCCTATGTGAAAAATGGTTATCGTTACCGGCATATTTATGAACCGGGATGTGAATATGCCATTTATCAGCGCCAGTCGGTTCTCAGCGAAGAGTGGGATGAATGGAATACTCTGCTGGACGGCAACCAGCGCGCAGCCCACAGTGAATTTTATACGCTGGGAGGGCTGGCGATATCACCCGATAACAGCATTATGGCGCTGGCCGAAGATTACCTCTCCCGGCGGCAATATGGCGTTCGCTTTCGCAACCTGGAAAGCGGCAACTGGTATCCGGAAGTACTGGATAACGTTGAAGCGGATCTGGTCTGGGCGAATGATTCCCAGACCTTCTATTACGTTCGCAAACACGCCACGACGTTACTGCCGTACCAGGTCTGGCGGCATACCGTCGGATCTCCCTCGTCACTGGACGAATTGGTGTATGAAGAAGCCGATGACATGTTTTATGTCAGTCTGCATAAAACCACCTCGTTGCATTATGTGGTGATCCATATCGCCAGCGCGACGACCAGTGAGGTTCTGCTGTTGGATGCAGAACTGGCCGACGCCGAACCGTTGCTTTTTTTAGCGCGGCGTAAAGACCACGAGTACAGCCTCGATCACTATCAGCACAAGTTTTATCTGCGCTCTAATCGTGAAGGTAAAAACTTTGGTCTGTACCGCACGCGCGTACGCAATGAACAAGCGTGGGAGGCGCTGATCCCGCCGCGCGAAAACGTCATGCTGGAGGGGTTTACCCTGTTTACCGACTGGCTGGTGGTGGAAGAACGCCAGCAGGGTTTAACCAGCCTGCGTCAGATCAATCGCAAAACGCGCGAAGTGATCGGTATCGCCTTTGACGATCCGGCGTATGTGACCTGGCTTGCCTATAACCCGGAACCGGAGACATCGCGCCTGCGCTATGGCTACTCCTCCATGACCACGCCGGACACGTTGTTTGAACTGGATATGGACACCGGGGAGCGTCGCGTGCTTAAGCAGACGGAGGTCCCCGGATTTGATGCGGCGAATTACCGCAGCGAACATGTCTGGATCACCGCGCGCGATGGTACCGAGGTTCCGGTCTCACTGGTTTATCATCAAAAGTATTTCCTGAAAGGGAAAAACCCATTACTGGTTTACGGCTATGGTTCGTATGGCGCCAGTATGGATGCTGATTTCAGTAGCAGCCGTTTAAGCTTATTGGATCGCGGCTTTGTTTATGCCATTGCCCATGTGCGTGGCGGCGGTGAGTTGGGTCAGCAATGGTACGAAGACGGTAAGTTTCTGCACAAGAAAAATACCTTTAATGATTACCTCGACGTCTGCGATGCGCTGCTAAAAATGGGCTATGGCGCCCCATCGTTATGTTACGGCATGGGGGGAAGCGCCGGCGGAATGTTAATGGGTGTCGCCATCAACGAGCGCCCGGACTTGTTCCATGGCGTGATTGCCCAGGTGCCGTTTGTTGATGTGGTAACCACGATGCTGGATGAGTCAATTCCACTCACCACCGGTGAATTTGAGGAATGGGGTAATCCTCAGGATCCGCAATACTATGCGTATATGAAAAGCTACAGCCCCTATGACAACGTCACCGCGCAGGATTATCCGCATTTACTGGTCACGACGGGATTACACGACTCCCAAGTGCAATACTGGGAACCGGCAAAGTGGGTGGCAAAATTGCGTGAGCTGAAAACGGACGATCGCTTGCTGTTACTGTGCACGGATATGGATTCCGGGCACGGCGGTAAGTCCGGGCGTTTTAAATCTTACGAAGGCGTGGCCCTGGAGTACGCGTTTTTGATTGGGCTGGCACAGGGAACGCTGTCTGGGCAAGCTTCAGATCAGATGTTATCCAGATAGTGCTTCAGCGTTAATCGCAGCTCCGGGCTCATACTGTCGAGGTTATTAAATAACCAACGCAGATAGCCCGGATCGCGTTCTGCCACCTCTGATACCGGTTTTCCACGGTACTTACCAAATGTGAAAGTAGTGAGTAATGCGGGGCGGCCGGTAATGTCGACCATCTGCTCTGCGGTCCAGCCTGAAGTCTGCATGATGTCGATCAGCAAAGCCGCAGTGATGTAGCAATCGTACAGAGCGCGGTGGTGATGCAGGCCTGCAGGCGTCTGAACGTTCAGCTTACGTGATTTGTACAGCGCCATATTGCTGTATTTGATTCCTGGCCACAATCGACGGGAGAGCTTCATGGTGCAGATCCACTCTCCGGGCATCTCTGGCAATACGCGGCGGTCGAAACTTGCGTTGTGCGCCACATACCACTCGCTACCGTAATAGTGCGGAATGATATCTTCAATCCATGGCTTATCGGCTACCATCGCTTCAGTAATGCGATGAATAGCCATCGCCTGGGGGCTAATGGGGCGGTCAGGGCGCACCAGGTGACTCATTGGGTTAACTATCTTTCCATCAACCACATCGACAGAAGCAATCTCAACAATGCCTCCCTGCAGACCACAGGTTTCTGTATCTATTATGCGCAACATGCCATGCTCCCGACCAAAACGACTAGCGTAATGGAATGATATCACCTTGCCAACCCCGTGGCGTGCGTTGACCGGTTAAGAGCAAAGCACCGCTGTCGGCGCGAACAATCAATCGACCTCGCTCGTCCCATAACGCACTACTCCCGCGTGCATTGGCCATTAATACCGCGATGGCAAATTTATGCGAGAAACTTTGTAGCTGAGATGTGGAGGAGAGGAGTTCTGGCTCGCTGACGGACTGGCTACTGGTGAATAACGAAAAAGCAGGATCGATATCAATACCTTCTGGCTGACTATCCACAACGCTGATGACATTGCGCTGTCTGGCAATACAGGCCCCGTGGCTCTGATGAAACGTTAATGGTGATGTCATCCAGGGAGAGAAAAGCGCAATGCCTTTCACAAAACGATTGTTATGCTCTACCGGCAATCCCGCGATAATTGTCATGCGGTAAGTCGCTGCGGCATGCGCCAGCGGTTCCAGCAACGCTTCATCAGGTGGCGCTGGGAGGGATTCATTCTCATCAACGCAGCCCAACAAGGAGAGGGCGGGGAAGACCAGCAATTCACATTGGCATTGTGCGGCTGCCTGAATGAATTGCAGGTGATGGGCAACGTTTTCGGTCACTGACGCGTGAAGGGGTTCGTATTGTGCTGCTGCGATTTTCCAGTGTGACATAATGATTTCCTTTTCATAGTGTCTACAACCATCTTTAAAGTATAGATTAAGAATATACTTATACTGTAGCAGGCATCATGTAAGGAATCGTAACGTAATATAAGTTTTATTTAACTTTCGGCTCGTACGGTAAACGTGAAAGAGAGACGGATGCCAGGCGATGCGCGATGAGTCTTTCACGAAACCAGTCGCGTAAATGTTCGGGCTGTTCACGTTCAACCACTTCGGCAACGATCGGCATATTGTAGCGTTCTTTAAATGCGACACCCGCCGCGGCCAGGTCAACATTGACCTTATCCATTTCGGCTTGCTCAAGTTTGGCCAGATTGATGTTCATAGGCTGCTCCTTTTCTCTGTCTTCCGGCGCGCAAAGTTACTAAGAGTGCGCATTAATGGCAAGACAGAATTGATGATTCTCGACTCGATCATTGTAGAAGGTTATTCTCTATAGATTAGACATAACAAAAAGGAATAGTTGATATGGCTTCATCTGCATCTTCGCTACGTAATACTCTCATCGTACTCGCCAGCCTCCTCGCAACACCCGCTGCATTGGCGCATGCTCACCTGACAAAACAAAGTCCGGCGGCGAATGCGGAAGTCACCGCTTCTCCCCAGGCGCTGACGCTGAATTTTTCTGAGGGCGTCGAACCCGCTTTCAGTGGCGCAACGCTGACAGGTCCACAAAAGGAATCAATCAAGACGGGCAAAGCGACCCGCAGCGATCAGGACAAAACGCAACTGATTATTCCGCTCGCTCAAACGCTGGAGGCCGGAAAATATACGGTGGACTGGCACGTTGTATCCGTGGATGGTCATAAGACAAAGGGACAATATACCTTTAGCGTGAAATAACCGATGCTGGCATTTACCTGGGTTGCCCTGCGATTTATTCATTTTACCGCGTTGATGCTGGTGTTTGGTTGTGCGCTTTACGGCGCATGGTTGGCTCCCGTTTCGGTTCGCCGTTTAATGATGCGTCGTTTTTTACGTCTGCAACGCCATGCCGCGACGTGGAGTTTTATCAGCGCGACGCTAATGCTGGCGATCCAGGGGGGCTTAATGGGCTCAGGATGGCGGGATGTCGTCTCTACAGCCGTTTGGGGCGCCGTTCTGCAGACGCAATTTGGCGGCGTCTGGCTATGGCAGATTATCCTCGCGATGGTCACGCTGGTGGTGACCATCGTTGTGCCGCGCAGCATGTCGCGACTGCTGTTAATGCTGACGATTGCTCAGTTTATTTTGCTGGCAGGCGTTGGACATGCAACGCTGCATACTGGCGTCGCTGGGGCTATCCAACAGGTTAACCATGCCTTACATCTGATATGTGCCGCCGCCTGGTTTGGCGGCTTGCTGCCCGTACTTTACTGTATGAGAATGGCGCAGGGCCGCTGGCGGGAACAAGCGATCGGAACCATGATGCGTTTCTCCCGCTATGGGCATCTCTTCGTTGCCGGGGTTTTACTTACCGGGATTATGAATGCCCTGTTTATTGTCGGTGTTTCCGGCTCCTGGCACATGGCTTATGGGCAACTGCTTTTGTTAAAAGGTGCCCTTGTCATGCTAATGGTAGCGATTGCCCTGGCGAATCGGTATGTTCTGGTACCACGCATGCAGCAGGATAATGGCTGTGTGACGCTCTATTTCATTTGGATGACAAAACTGGAATGGGGAATAGGGGCCGTTGTGCTGGCGATTGTCAGCCTGTTTGCAACCCTCGAACCTTTTTGATTGATGGACTGGCAAAACGCATGAAAAAAATCATTCTCTCTTTACTACTACTGGCAAGTTCAGGGGCCGCGCTGGCAGCGCCACAGGTCATCACCGTCAGCCGTTTTGAGGTTGGCAAAGATAAATGGGCGTTTAATCGGGAAGAGGTGATGCTGACCTGCCGTGCAGGTCACGCGCTGTATGTCATCAATCCCAGCACGCTGGTGCAATATCCATTGAATGATGTTGCCAGAGAACAGGTTGCGAGCGGTAAAACCACGGCGAAGCCGATTGAGATTATCCAGATTGATGACCCGACGAAACCGGGTGAAAAAATGAGCCTGGCGCCGTTTGTTGAGCGTGCAGAAAAACTCTGTTAATTGTCAGATGTAGCGTTCTGATTTCCAATAAAAAAACCGCAGGGTCTCACAGGAGAACTTGCGGTTTTTACATTTGGTCGTGTAACAGACTGCCTTTTTTTCCGGCCACTTTAGTCGCGGACTGGAAAACCTGGCGCTGTCATCTATTCTTAAATGGCAGGGTAACTTAGCCTGCATTTATGCCAACTTTTAGCGCACGGCTCTCTCCCAAGAGCCATTTCCCTGGACCGAATACAGGAATCGTATTCGGTCTCTTTTTATGTTTTTGTTTTCATTGTGTTTTTTCGGCGTCCTCACGAAATCCCACGAAAATTACTCGAAATTTCCATATCCTGTCTAAACCATAACATATTCTGCACCACGTGCGTCCAGGTATTTTTTGGTCATTGTCAAATTTTTATGCCCGAGTAAACGTTGCGAGAATTCCTCCCCGCGTTCTTTTTCATACAGTCTGCCGGCCAGGCTTCTGATCTCATGGTAAGTAGGAGTGTTCGGTCCAAATTTTATTGTCGTCGCATCCCTTACATTCGAAAATGCCTGGGTCAATCCATCAGGGGTCAGTGGCCCCGGCTTTCTGCCACCGCGTCTGACTGGCGAGAAAAGCATAAAATCTGATGGATTATTGATTCGGCATCGCTCAATCACCTCTCCCAATTCCAGGCCAGCAACTTCCAATCTTAAATCGAGTGGAATCGACAGCTTGTGGCCCGTCTTCTCCTGCGTAACAAATAGTCTGCCATCTTTTATATCGCTAAACCGAAACATAGAAATGTCCTCGCGGCGCTGTCCTGTAACCAAAGCAAGATCGCAAGCGTTAGGCAACCATTCAGAGTGTGAAGCAGCTGCCGCGCGGATAACAATAAAATGCTCGAGCAGTAAACGTTCACGCTTCACTTTGGGCGTCGGCGTTCTTGTCGGCTCTGCCGGGTTCCTTTCAATATGTCCCTCGACAATCGCTTCCCTGAAAATATCCAATAATACCGAACGTAGTCCGGAGGCCATGCTCTTCTTATCACAGATTATGTAACTCTCAAGGAAAGTAGATATGTCCTTCGTGCTGACCGCCGATAGCGGCATACGTCCGAATTCATCACAGATAGTGGCGATCTGATTACGCCTGACCTTCATCGTGTTGGGCTTCAATTCTCTTCGCGCAAGAATTACTTCGTAGCGCTCGAGCCACGCTTTCACCGTAAAGGTTGGTGTTTCCTTTATGCGGTCCAGCAGCGCTGATGGAAGGTAATTCTGTTCGATGTAGTTATTAGCCTCAATGGCCTGAGAAATGGCGTCCTTTCTGTCGATCCGGCCAAGGGATAATTCTTGACCGGTAATCGGGTTTCGCCAGCTATAAAGCCTGTCTCTTTTACGATAGGTCAGGTTACGGGGCAGGTTAGCGTCGTAACGAACTGGCCTTTTCGCCATGAGTCAGTCTCTCCAGTAGAGTGCCGCCAGTTGGCAGCGCTAAGTGTTTTGCTTTGGGACGAAGGTTCTTTTTGCTCGGATCTACATAGATAGCATCTGGCTTAACCTTATATTCTTTGCCGTGAAGTTCCGGGGCAGGGTATATACGTCCCTCCCGAGCCCATCGGCGAAGTGTTGAAAGAGACGGCGGGGTTGAATAAGTTGAATTCGCCCATTCCATCAGATTAAGAAGCTTGGCCATACTACCTCCGGCTTCCGGCAACTTATTATAGAGCTGCCGGAAAACTGTTAATGAAATATCGTTATCAACTTACCTGGCCCGGCAGTGCGCGTAAGCGGCGCATGCCTGTCATAGCCGTGGCCACGTAGCTCGCTTTACGGTTAACCACCTCAACCCAGACCTTCACGCCTTCAACTCTCACAGTGTATGTCTCCTTCATCTTGCTGCACCCGTAGTCGCCGTAACGTTCTTGATGAGTAGCTAGTGCGATGTCGCATGCCTGACGCGCTAACGGGGATTGTTGATTGCCTCGGTTAATCAGTCGCATTACATCTCCTCAATGGGAGGGCGAACCCTCCCAAATCTGCTAGCCCACGTATTCCGGTTTCATATCGGCCAGGGTGATGCTGAACTTATCGTGCAGCTCATCGCCCAGGTGACGTTTCGCCGCTGCCAGAACTCGTTCAACTTCCCTAAACCGTTCAGCTGCATCCGGTTCGTCCGGAGACGGTAGGGAGTTGATTGCGGCTTCAACCTTGTTACGTGAATCAACCAGGTAATAGCGCTTCACTGCCTTGTTCTTCAGTTCAGTGAACAGGGCGGAACCGAGCGTAGCCTTCGCGCTTTCGATATCAGCACGCAGTGCTTTGGCGCTATCAACATCCTGAGCAGCATCGATGCGTTCGCGGAAATCATCGGCAAGAGAGTCGATATTTACAGACGATTCATGTGCGCTTTGCGTGGTTGTGACGGTGTCACCTGAAATTTCAGACAGGCTAACGTGTTGCACCGGAGCAGGGTTAACTTCTCGCTCTTCACGGCGATCATCCAATTCATCAGGGGTATACACGCCGAGAATTACATCCGGGCAGAACAGTCTTGCCCAACGTTTCACGGCGAGATAAGCGAGCTGCTGGCGAGGGTCGTCAGCCCAAAGCGTTGAATTACGAGTCCTGGCCTGTGCCAGTAACAGGTCAAGTTCCCTCGGTTGGTCTTCACCTTTCAACGTTGCGCGGATGATGATGCCAATGCCTGTTTCGTCCGCAAGAGTCCAGCCAGGAACACGGTATTCTCCTTTGTCGCCTTTACGAATCTGGAATTTCCCGACTACTTTTTCCCATGGTCCGTACCACTCGTATTCAAAGCGGTTTGCCAGCACGCCGCTGCGTGAAATCACGGCATTTACCAGTTGCGCTTCGTATCCGAGAACGCCGTTAATCAGGTGCGTTTTCTGCGCTACTGCAAAGGGATTCATCTGCCATTGTGCCGCCTGCATCGCTACTGCCATGCAGTCAGCCTGATTTCCCTGCAGGTGTCTGGGGACTGTCGCCGCACCCTGAGCCATAATTTGAGCAAACGCGCTGATGGCGTTCAGATACTGGGAATCAAACAGGGCCACGTTGGAGTTAATTACGGCGTTCTGGTCAGCTACAGTTACGTTTGTGTTTTGCATCTTCATTCCCCTTATGCCTGAGTTCGCAGCGCTTCAAGGCGGCGCAGGTCGAAGTCGTTCAGTTCGTCGGTATAGTCGGCGGTGATCGGCGCTGGCCACTCGCCAGTGTCAAAACCGGTAGCGATAGCACGCATCGTCTTGCGGTACTCGAGCATACCCAGTTCCAGCAGTTCGGCTGATGCCTCGATGATGGCGATCCAGTGGTAGTTCTCGTCTTTGTTGACGAAAATCCAGAAGAACTGATCCAGTGCTGCGGTCTCGCAATACATAGCCGCGCTCAGGTGGTAGTCACGGTCGATGATTTCTCGGTGCAGTTTGGCGCGCAGGCCTTCCTGCTTAATGTTCCACATGCTGATGGTTTTCAGGTCAGCGCCGATGCGCACCCCGTCCAGATCGATTTCCAGATCCGGGCGTACACGGACTTCGAGTCCGGTTTCGTCGTCAAAGCCAAAGTAGCTCACTTCAACGGCGCGGCTCGGGTGTGTCAGTAGCTTGCCCGCGGTCGGGTGCTGAAGAAGAGCTTTCTGAATGTTCAGCGCGGTGCTCAGTTGCTGGCGGGTGACAAGCACCTTCCCTTGCGGATTCCCGCGCCACGCCTCCAGCAGTTCGTCGGCGAAGACGGCGTTCGGATTAACAGACTTCACGGCCTGTATCAGATCCGCTTTGGTACCGGAAACTTTCAGTGGAGTCGGTTTCTGTGCTTCCTGTGCCACGAGGTCAGGATTGATGATTGCTAACTGCTCGAGTAGCGCATCACGACTACCGCTGGTTTTCACCTGTGCAGGCAGAGTGGCGTTGTATTCCTTGATGCAGGCTTTCATCGCCGCTGCGGTTTGTTTCTGGCCGTTTTCAATACGCTGGTGCTCTTCTGGCAGCGACATATAGCTCTGGCCAGTTTCCTCCAGGGAACCACCCAGCGGAACCTGGGCAGGAAGGGTGGCGTTGTACTTTTCTAACAGTGCTTTTATGTCGTCGGCTGACAGCATCGCTGGCAGGCTAGCGTTGTACTCATCAATAAACGCGCGAATAGTTGCCGTGGTGGTAAATGCGCCTTCCGGAATCACCGGTTCAACGCTGAATTCTTCGTCGAGCTGCTCGGACTGCAAAGCCAGTGCATGCACCAGATTGCCCATATCCAGAACAGGAGAACGTTCTTTGATAATGGTTTTCTCTACGTGGCGCGCATTGAAGTACATCAGCGAAACACGAGCGTCTTTAACCTGTGTTGAGCTGATGCCGTTGGCAGCGTGATAAACCTCATTCGGCAGACTTTCATAGCGGCCTGGCTCGAAGTAGGCGGGGTAAGCAACAGCTGGTTCGTCAGATTGTGCTTCTGGCTCGGTTTGTGCCAAAACTGGTTCAGTTTGGTTTACAGAATCGCTATTTTGGGTGACAGAATCCGTATTCTGGTTTACATCGGCTTGCTGGCTGGTATCTGACTTTTCACCAGTTTCCAGACTGCTTTCGCCTGACAGCACTTCAGTACCAGCTTGTTTTTCATCACTGACAGTTGCTTCCATCTGCACATGACTGGTGTTTTCCTCGGTATTGGCTTGATGTAATTTTTCTTCGACGGCGCGCTGGCGTACTTGGTCTACGACAGAAAGCGCTGGCGCCGGCTGGTTACCCATCAGGCCATCAATGGAGAAAACACCGTTGCCCATGTTGGCGATTTCTGGTTGCTCGGTTATTGCCTTCTGTTCAGCTGTGGACTTCTCTTTAATCTCGTTTTCCCAGCTTTTTTCTGGTACGTGACCGGCTGCCGCCAGGGTTTCTTCAGTTGGGTGCTGGTGGTCGGTTTCAGTCAGGTTTTTGTTGATGTAACGGCTCAGCAGTTCCGGGAAATGGTGAGTGTTTTCTTCTGCACTACGAATAAGCGCGAAAATAGCGGCGCGGGAATAATCCAGAATGCCAGCGCGTTTGCGCAGGGCGGCGGACCACTCTTTGAACGGGCTTTCGTTTTTAGAAATGATCTCTTTTGCACGACGGAAAACGCCACCAGGAATATCGTAGATGTTGAAATCCATTGGAAGTGTGGCCAGCGCAATATCAATGTCCAGAGTGTCCAGCGTGTGGACAAGTTCCGGGTTGCGATCGGTCCCATTGCTGCCGCCAGCGTTGGTTCCGGAGTCAGTGCGCTGAATCTGCGACACGCGATTGCCTTTACACCACTCTTTAACCAGCAGCCCACGGTCAATGTGTTCAGTGTTGAACCAGGCCTTAAAGAACTGAATAACGGTGACCAGATCAACTCGTTTTCCATCAACCGGAAAAACGGTTTTCAGCGCGCTGACGATCTTCCAGATATCGATCTCTGGCGCTTTCCTGAATGGTTCTACATTCTCGGCGGCAAGCAGCAGGTTCTGCACATAGCTGTTATCTACATCCAGCTCGAGTTCCTGAATGGTTTTCTTCTGCTCAGTATCAATATGGTAAGCATATTCTTCAGAAATAAACTGAGCTAAGAGGCGCTGGCGTAGCGGCAGAGTCGCAACGGTAATAAGCTCTGGCGTTACAGGTGGAGTGGCATGTTCATCACCCGCAACTCGTGCTTTCTTATCATTAACCCACTCCTGAACGGTAAGAGCCCGCTTTTCTGGTTCTTCAATCCATTCGGAAATAAATTGCTCAAATGAAGCAACGGTATAGACCTGCTCACGGTCAAAGACTTCTTTTATTGCATTTGCCAGCTTCCACTCAACATGAGCAGAAAGTTCTTTCACCGACCGCACATTCGCAATGGCCAGTAACAGGTTTTGTACATAGAGATCATTTTCGTCCAGTACCATTTGCCCGATCTGGACGTGCCGTGCTTCACTGATTTCCTTCTCTTCACCGTCATTTAACAGGTGCGCAATCAGCCGCTGAGACAGGCGCAGGCGAGATATGGGGCGGAGCAATGCTGGCGCATCGCTGGTGGGTACATTGGCACTGGAGGTTTCAGGTTTTTGCTGGCTGGAAGCCTCCAGATTTTCATTATCCGGCTTCTGTTTCAGTTGCCACGTTTGCTGGTCTTCTGCCAGTTCGTAACGATCGCACCATGTGTCATCAAGTGTGCTTTCCTCAGGAAGATCGTCAACAACAAACCAGTTGGTGCGGACAGGTAATTGATAGTCGGCGCCACGACCGACGGCAATATCGTTGTCTTCGAGAATATTGAGTATTTCGCGTTCTGCACGGGAATCTGATTTCGCAGAGAACCAGCAAAACAGGTTTTTTGCCTCAGTTGCTTTCGCTTTGGCTTTAATAAGATACGCATACGTTAACATTGCGTTCGGGCTCCATAGGATTGTAAGATACCCGGCAGCTGATGATCGCCGCCTAAGGTAGTGGTTATTGGTCAAAACTCGTTCCGGAAAGCTTTGGTCGGCTGACCGGGTACTTAACCCGCCTTGCGCGGGTTTTGTGCTTTATGGGGTAGGGGATTTTCCCTGCGCCAGCTGTGCGACGGGGACCCACTCCAGAGCATTCAGCACGGGCTCAAATGAATCAGGCGTGTGAGTAACGGCGCGAACGACGTCAGCCACGCTGGGGTTTGCTTTGCTAAGGTGGTACCCGCCACCAGCGCCACGCTGGCTGGTGACGATTTCACTTCTGCGCAGCTTCGAGAAAATCTGCTCGAGGTAAGACACAGACAGCTTTGATTCTTTACTGATAGATGCGACGGAAACAGGGCTGCCGTTGTAAATCCTGTTGAGGATGGCAACCACCTGAACAGATGCCACCACACGTTTCATTCCAAATTCCATAGTCACTTCCTTACTGATGCTGGCAACAGCCATTGGTCAAACTCGTTATGAACGAACTGCAGTCTGTTGGTCGGCAGACGGGTCGCCCTTCTGGGCGAGCATGTAGCAAATCAGTCGAATGATTACTTCAATGCGATTTAGATGTACGGCCTGACTGAATCGCCACGGGTTTAACAGACACCTCAGAGTCATTTAAGATGGCTTAAAGAGAGGTGCCCATGAGCGGTAAGCGTTATCCCGAAGAGTTTAAAATTGAAGCAGTCAAACAGGTTGTTGATCGCGGTTATTCTGTTGCCAGCGTTGCAACACGTCTCGATATCACCACCCACAGCCTTTACGCCTGGATAAAGAAGTACGGTCCAGATTCTTCCACTAATAAAGAAGAGTCAGATGCTCAGGCCGAGATCCGCCGTCTCCAGAAAGAGCTGAAGCGGGTTACCGACGAACGGGACATATTAAAAAAAGCCGCGGCGTACTTCGCAAAGCTGTCCGACTGAGGTACGCCTTTATCCGTGACAACACCTGTTGCTGGCCTGTTCGCCTGCTCTGTCGGGTGCTGGATGTTCATCCCAGTGGTTTTTACGCCTGGCTTCAGCAGCCGCATTCACAACGCCATCAGGCAGACCTGAGGCTGACAGGGCAGATTAAACAGTTCTGGCTGGAATCGGGATGCGTCTATGGTTATCGCAAAATCCATTTGGATCTGCGGGACAGCGGGCAACAGTGCGGAGTGAACAGAGTCTGGCGACTGATGAAACGTGTCGGGATAAAGGCTCAGGTCGGATACCGGAGCCCGCGGGCACGTAAAGGCGAGGCCAGTATCGTGTCGCCCAACAGGCTCCAGCGACAGTTCAATCCGGATGCTCCGGATGAGAGTTGGGTAACGGACATAACCTACATCAGGACCCACGAAGGCTGGCTGTATCTTGCCGTGGTTGTTGATCTGTTCTCACGCAAAATTATCGGCTGGTCCATACAATCCCGGATGACAAAGGACATTGTCCTGAACGCACTGCTGATGGCTGTATGGCGGCGTAATCCCCAAAAACAGGTGCTGGTTCATTCGGATCAGGGCAGTCAGTACACAAGCCATGAGTGGCAGTCGTTCCTGAAATCACACGGCCTGGAGGGCAGCATGAGCCGTCGCGGTAACTGCCATGATAATGCGGTTGCAGAAAGCTTTTTCCAGTTGTTGAAACGTGAACGGATAAAGAAAAAAATCTACGGAACGCGGGAAGAAGCCCGCAGCGATATTTTTGATTACATCGAAATGTTTTATAACAGTAAGCGTTGGCATGGTTCTAGCGAACAGATGTCACCGACAGAATATGAAAACCAGTATTATCAACGGCTCGGAAGTGTCTAGATTATCCGTGGCGATTCAGACACCGCACTGGTTTACGCGCAAAATCAATCATTTTGGTTTCCTTGTTTTACCGGTCATTTCTCCATTTCAGGCTCGGTGGTAAGCTGGTATTTCCCATCTAGCCAGCAAGGACATAAAAATGGCCGCTCGACCAATAAGTGTTTTTTGGTTCAAGAACCGCGCACAGTATGATTCCTGTAAAGAAGTTCTGACCGATTCGTGGGTATTACCTGATGACTATCGGGACTGGCTCATCCGTTTCAATCAAATGATTGAGCGTTACGAACGTAGCGGTATCCAAGTTATTAAAATAGAGATAGAGCCCAACGAGTTCTCCGTTTGGTGCCTCTCCAATGGCTGTGAAATAAGCACCAAGAGCTGCAACGATTTCGCTGTTTTCCATGGCAGTAGCTATGCGATCCGCGACAGAGAACTTGATAGGGGATATGACTAAGCAAACCTTGCCTCCAACTTTAGTTATTTCGATCCTCATAATGTTTCCCTCAACATTCTGTCCCTGTGTCCAGTAACAGTGATACAGGGGGTTCTTCATTTAGCCTTATCGCTGGCAAGCGGAACGGTACTGACTGCTGCGCATTAATGTTCGCCATCTCATCCGGTGATTCGTATGCCGCCGGCAACTACTTCGTGGGCGTCCTGCCTCGATGACGTTTTTCAAAATGTGTTTATATTTAAACTCTAAATGTGTTTAAAAGTCAACACAGCATGTGTTTAAGGTGGTGTTGATGATAACGATATGGGAAAAGGGAGTGGGAAAGGCATAAAAAAACCAGCCAAGGAGGCTGGTTAGAGTGCTGAAAATTGTAGCTTAGTCGTCAGTTGGCTTTAATCGTCCCCGAAGGTATTTCTCAACATACTCATCAATTTCTTTCAGCCGTAATTGAAAGGTATCGATCATTCTGTCTTGTTCAGACTCCGGCAACTGGTCAAAAAGAGTAATCAACTTACGATGTTTTGGCGTTAACCATGATTCGGCGTGATCATCACCAAACATTAGCTCAGCCGGGCTAATGCCGAGAGCTTTAGATATCGTTATAGCGTCGTCAACGCCAACATTGCGGCGACCTGCTTCATAGTTCCCGATGCGTGACTGAGCCCACCCACATAACTCTGCGAGTTTAGATTGCGACATATTTTTCTGTTCGCGTAGTTGCTTCAGTCTGGCGGCAATTGCAGTGTTTATATTCATTACTGATTTTTACCACGTTACGTGTTAACGCTCAAAGAACGTTTCGTCTTGACTGCCTAACACATTGTGTGTTTAATTCAGCTAAACACTATATGTGAGGACAAGATGAACAACATCGCCAAAGAACGGCAAGCGCTCGGTTTAACTCAAGAGCAATTAGCCAAATTATTCGGGTGGCGTCAGTCAAGGCTCTCAAATTATGAGAACGGAACACGCCAACCAGGCCTACCGGAATGCAGATTGATTGTGGAGAAGCTTAACGAGTTAGGGCGCACCTGCTCTCTTGATAGTGTATTTCCGCCACAAAGCGAGGTCTGAATGATGCAATCAGTAGCTTATACCCATAATAAACCACGAGTAGCCGCTCCGGTGAAATCGCAAAATCAATTTAAACCCCAGCGCCGTGACGGCATTCAGCACCGTGCCATATTGGCCGCCGTTCGTGAATGGGAATCGACATTACCAGGACAGGCACAGGAACGGATCACTCAGCTGGTGGCTGAAGAGTGGGCCAAAGCAGATGGACGGGGAATTGCTGTTAATAAACAGAATTTATTCCGATACCTGAAAAACGAGGGCGGTTCGGAAAAGTACACGGCTTACGTTATGCAGCTGTCAGGTTCAATTATTGCTGCTATGCCAGTTCAGATCGCCAGAAAGCACGGGTTAAGTAATGCGAGCACAGAAGCAGAGCTGGTGGCGAACGCAATCAAAGAGTGCAGTGAGGCACACCATGCGAAATTAATCGGCGCGCCATTACAAAAGCTCGAGAAGGAAATTCGTGAGGCGGCAATCGCATTGTTCAACATGTTACCTGCTGACGCGGCGGGACCACTACTGGCGAGTATAAGCGCCGTAGCGCCGCAATTGTTTTAATCGAGTTTTGACCAATGACCATTATTACTGCAACTCGCGGGGTGAAGTATGCCTAATCCTTTGGCTAAGGCCATGCCTAAGAGTAAGGCTAGTAACGAGCCTTACCGTAAGGTGAAGATCACCATGTGGGATGATCCTAAATTTCGAGCCTTATCACCACTCCCGCCAAGTGGGCAGAGTCTGTTTATTTACCTGCTTACAGGCCCATTCACGGGGATTATACCCGGGCTGTATAAGGCGGGAAGGGCGGCTATGGCCGAAGAATTAAACTGGGATGTCGAAGCCTTCGACTTAGCCTTAGGCGAAGCCATAGCGTTAGGTATGGTGGAAGCCGACCTTAAAGCCAGAGTTTTTTGGTTGCCTAACGCGGTGAAACATAACCCTCCAGCATCAGTGAACGTGATCAAATCATGGGCAAGATCGTTTGAATTACTGCCTGAATGTTCACTGAAAGATAAAGCATATGAAGCTCTCAAAGCCGCCTGCTACGGGGTTTCTGACGCTATGGGGACGGCTTTTGATAAGGCTTTCGCTTTGCCTAAGGATAAGGCTAAGTCTTTGGCTAAACCTTTGCCATCAGGTATCCAGAAAGCAGTTAGCAGTAAACAGATCTTAAACCCCTCTCTTAACGCGGGCGCGATGAAAAATCCGAATGGGGATGAACCGCCATCCCCGGTCATGCCCCGATACCTGGACGGTGTTGATGAACCGATCGGGAAATTCAGCATGACAGATAGCTGGCTTCCCTCCAGAGACTTCCGACAGCGCGCTGCATCGTGGGGTATCCCCCTGCCTGAACCAGATTACCTTCTGACTGAACTCGCAGAATTCACCGCGTATTGGGAGTCGGAAGGGAAAGTTTTTACTCAAATCCAGTGGGAACAAAAATTTGCCCGACATGTAGCCCGGGTGAGAACGCAGGTAAAACCAGAAACCGGAGGTAACAGTCATGTGGGAGCAGGATCAGAACCAACAGCATCCCGGGCAGTTCAGCAAATTCAGTCAGCACACGCAGAGTGGCGCCGCAGGAATGGACTTGATGGCGACGGAAACAGCCTGGCGACTGTGGCAGGTCATGGGGGAGGTGTATTCGAACCGATGGACCCAGAAGAACGGGGCGGAGCCTTCGCCTATCTGGATAGCCCAGATAGGTTCGATGACTGAACCTCAAATTCGGCTGGTCTGTCAGCAATGCATGGAGCGCTGCGCGATGGGAAATACATGGCCGCCTGACCTGGCTGAGTTTGTTTCTCTGGTTTCAGAGAGTGGGGCGAATCCATTCGGACTGAAATCGGAGCAGGTTATGACGGAATACCGGCGCTGGCGCAATGAGTCATATCGGTATTCAGGAAGCGATAAATATCCATGGCCTCAGCCCGTGCTGTATCACATCTGCATTGAAATGCGCAGAACGGGCGTAGAACGACAAATGACAGAGGGGGAGCTGAAACGACTGGCAGAAAAGTTACTCACGAAGTGGTCGAAGCATGTTGGTAATGGACTAAGTGTCCCACCAATTCGACGTCAACTGGAAGCGCCGCGCCATCCGGCAGGACCAACGCCAGCACAATTACTGATAGATGAATACAGGCGTCGAAAAGCGGCAGGATTAACAAATTGAATAATGAACAATCAGTAAATCTGATATTAAAACCACATAGCCATCGTATTCGAATTTTCGAATGTGATGGTTGACGACACTCAACTATTGCAGGAAACTACGGAGAGAATTCAGGAGACTAAAATGGCTGAACTAACTTCTCTACAACTCTTCAAAAACCTTTCCGATGAAACTCGGCTGGGCATCGTGTTGCTGCTTAGAGAAATGGGAGAGCTATGCGTGTGCGATCTCTGTACGGCGCTGGATCAGTCGCAGCCCAAGATCTCCCGTCATCTGGCAATGCTCCGGGAAAGTGGATTATTACTGGATCGCAAGCAGGGCAAGTGGGTTCACTACCGCTTATCTCCGCATATTCCGTCATGGGCTGCTCAGGTAATTGAGCAGGCTTGGTTAAGCCAACAGGACGACGTACAGGCCATCGCCCGTAAGCTGGCATCGGCAAACTGCTTTGGTAGCGGTAAGGCTGTTTGCATCTAAAAAATTTGCCTGAACATATATGATTTTTCGAATGTGAGGTATTCAGAATGAAGACGTTAACGGTGTTTGACCCGGCAATGTGCTGCAGTACCGGCGTATGTGGCTCAGATGTCGATCAGGTTCTGGTTGATTTCTCTGCTGATGTGCAGTGGCTGAAAGGACGTGGCGTACAGGTTGAACGTTATAACCTGGCGCAGCAGCCCATGAGCTTTGTTCATAATGAGAAAGCGAAAGTATTCCTCGAAGCATCTGGAGCAGAAGGGCTTCCGCTACTGCTGTTGGACGGTGAAACGGTGATGGCTGGGCGATACCCAAAACGCGCTGAGCTGGCTCGCTGGTTCGGTATTCCGCTGGAGAAGGTAGGGTTAGCTCCCACCAGCTGCTGTGGTGGTAATACTTCCTGTTGCTGAATATGTCAGGAGGACATATGAAATTCTTAGAGAATATCCCGCCTTACCTGTTTTTTACTGGCAAGGGTGGCGTAGGAAAAACGTCCATTTCCTGCGCGACGGCTATCCGCCTTGCCGAACAAGGTAAGCGGGTTTTGCTGGTCAGTACAGATCCAGCCTCCAATGTCGGTCAGGTATTCGACCAGGCTATCGGTAACACCATTCGCTCTGTGACAGCAGTTACTGGACTTTCCGCTCTGGAGATTGACCCTCAGGAAGCTGCCCAACAATACCGCTCCAGAATCGTTGATCCTATCAAAGGTCTTCTGCCTGAAGACGTTGTTAACAGTATCAGCGAGCAGCTTTCAGGAGCCTGTACGACTGAGATTGCGGCGTTTGATGAGTTCACCGGCTTATTGACAGACGCTTCCCTGCTGACCCGCTTCGATCACATCATTTTTGATACAGCGCCGACGGGCCACACGATTCGCCTTCTCCAGCTTCCCGGTGCCTGGAGTAGTTTCATTGAAAGTAATCCGGATGGTGCTTCCTGTCTTGGCCCAATGGCCGGGCTGGAAAAGCAGCGTGAGCAGTATGCTCATGCGGTAGAGGCGTTGTCCGATCCTGAACGTACCCGCCTGGTTCTGGTTGCACGACTGCAAAAATCTACGCTGCAGGAAGTAGCCCGCACCCATGAAGAACTGGCCGCAATTGGCCTGAAAAACCAATACCTGGTTATTAATGGTGTGCTGCCTAAAGCCGAAGCTGAACATGACGCGCTGGCTGCTGCGATATGGCAACGGGAGCAGGAAGCACTGGCAAATCTTCCTGCTGGTTTATCTGAGCTACCGAGAGATACCTTATTACTCCAGCCAGTAAATATGGTTGGTGTGTCTGCGTTGAAGGGGTTGCTGGATACCCGTTTTGATGCATTACCGCTCCCGGTACCGAACGTCCTGTACACGCCTGAAAACTTATCGCTCTCTGACCTGGTCGATGATATCGCCCGCAGTGAACATGGCCTGATTATGTTGATGGGCAAAGGTGGTGTAGGGAAAACCACGATGGCTGCTGCCATCGCCGTAAGGCTGGCAGACATGGGATATGACGTGCATCTCACCACCTCTGATCCCGCTGCGCACCTGAGTACAACGCTGAACGGCAGCCTCAAAAACCTGCAGGTCAGCCGCATCAACCCTCACGATGAAACCGAACGCTATCGCCAGCATGTTCTTGAGACGAAGGGAAAAGATCTGGACGAAGCAGGGAAACGGCTATTGGAAGAAGATTTACGTTCTCCCTGTACTGAAGAAATTGCCGTGTTCCAGGCTTTTTCCCGAGTGATTCGTGAAGCAGGTAAGCGGTTTGTTGTCATGGATACAGCTCCCACTGGGCACACGCTGTTGTTGCTGGATGCTACCGGGGCTTACCACCGAGAGATTGCCAAAAAAATGGGGGAGAAAGGTCATTTTACTACCCCAATGATGCAGCTTCAGGACCCGGAACGAACCAAAGTTCTGCTGGTCACTCTGCCTGAAACCACACCGGTACTGGAAGCGGCAAGCCTACAGGCTGACCTTGAAAGAGCGGGGATTCATCCATGGGGCTGGATTATCAATAACAGCCTTTCCATCGCGGATACGCGTTCTCCGTTGCTTTGCCAGCGCGCTCAGCAGGAACAGCCTCAGATTGAGGCTGTTAAGAATCAGCACGCTGACCATATAGCGCTCGTTCCGGTACTGGCTTCTGAGCCAACAGGTATTGAAAAACTCAGAGAGTTGGCGAGTTAATTTTTTGTTTATACAGGGCGGCGGATCCGCCCTGTCAGGAGGGTGTATGTTACTGGCAGGCGCTATTTTTGTCCTGACCATTGTCTTGGTTATCTGTCAACCGAAAGGATTAGGGATCGGCTGGAGTGCAACGCTGGGCGCGGGCCTGGCTTTGATTTCTGGCGTTGTGCATATAGGCGATATTCCGGTGGTGTGGAATATCGTCTGGAACGCGACAGCGACCTTTATTGCGGTGATTATCATCAGCCTGCTGCTCGATGAATCAGGCTTTTTCGAATGGGCGGCATTGCATGTTTCACGCTGGGGTAACGGTCGTGGCCGTTTGCTCTTTACCTATATCGTCCTGCTCGGCGCAGCGGTGGCGGCACTGTTTGCCAACGATGGTGCGGCACTTATTTTGACACCAATCGTTATTGCTATGCTGCTGGCATTAGGATTCAGCAAAGGTACCACGCTGGCATTCGTCATGGCAGCCGGGTTTATTGCCGATACTGCCAGCCTGCCGCTTATCGTGTCGAACCTGGTGAATATTGTTTCGGCGGACTTCTTTGGTCTGGGATTCACCGAATATGCATCGGTGATGGTACCGGTCGATATCGCCGCCATTATTGCCACACTAATTATGCTGCATCTGTTTTTCCGCAAGGACATCCCGCCAACTTACGATCTGGCCCTCCTAAAGAAACCAACAGAGGCAATAAAAGATACGGCTACATTCCGCACTGGCTGGATAGTTCTGATTCTCCTGCTTGTTGGTTTCTTCGTCCTCGAGCCGCTCGGTATTCCCGTTAGTGCGATTGCAGCGGTTGGGGCGATAATTCTGTTTGCAGTGGCGAAACGAGGCCATGCCATTAACACTGGTAAAGTGCTACATGGTGCACCCTGGCAGATCGTCATCTTCTCATTGGGGATGTACCTGGTAGTTTACGGTCTGCGCAACGCAGGGCTAACCGAATATCTTTCAGGTGTTCTGAACGTGCTGGCTGATAAAGGACTCTGGGCCGCGACGCTGGGTACTGGCTTCCTGACGGCTTTCCTGTCTTCCATCATGAACAACATGCCTACCGTGCTGGTTGGCGCTCTTTCTATTGATGGCAGTACCGCAACCGGCGTCATCAAAGAGGCGATGATTTATGCCAACGTGATTGGCTGCGATCTGGGGCCGAAAATCACACCTATTGGTAGCCTGGCAACGCTGCTCTGGCTACATGTACTTTCACAGAAGAATATGACCATCACGTGGGGATACTATTTCCGCACCGGGATTATCATGACTCTGCCTGTGCTGTTTGTAACGCTGGCAGCGCTGGCGCTACGTCTCTCTTTCACTTTGTAATGAGATACTGATATGAGCAACATCACCATTTATCACAATCCTGCCTGCGGCACGTCGCGTAACACGCTTGAGATGATCCGCAACAGCGGTAATGAGCCGACCGTTATTCTTTACCTTGAGACTCCACCTTCACGCGATGAGCTGGTCAAACTCATTGCTGATATGGGCATTTCCGTCCGGGCGTTACTACGTAAGAACGTCGAGCCATATGAGGAACTGGGTCTTGCCGAAGATAAATTTACTGACGACCAGTTAATTAACTTTATGTTGCAGCATCCGATCCTGATTAATCGCCCCATCGTGGTAACACCGCTGGGAACCAAACTGTGCCGTCCTTCTGAAGTTGTTCTGGATATCCTTCCTGATGCTCAGAAAGGGGCTTTCGCCAAGGAAGATGGCGAGAAAGTCGTTGATGATGCAGGCAAAAAATTGAAATAAGCGACAGGAGAGCCGCCTGTTATTTAGGCGGCTCCTTTATCAAATAAAAACAATGGATTGCCTCGATTTAAATCTTTGGACTGTTGATGCAACATTCTTCGCGTAGAAAATCAATAATCGACTCTAACTTGTCATATTGAGAAACGCAGATTAAGGAGCGGCTTTCGCGATTTTGTTTGACCAGACCTACGGAAACAAGAGCGGATATATGATGACTCAGTGTTGAAGATGGAATCGCAAGTTGTTTTTGTAGATCACCTACAGGTAAACCTTGTTCACCGGCTTTAACAAGGTGTTTGAAAATAAACAAACGTGTTGGATGTCCTAATTCTTTCATAGCTTTAGCTACTTCTTCTAGTTGCATGGTACCTTCCTCATCTATTGATATTTCGATAATACCAGAAATATGTTGATCTAACCTCAATAATTCGATTATTCTAGAAATATGGTTTATAGGGGGGTTCATGAATAGCTGGATTTCTATGTTTACTAACGCGGCAGAGATGTTCTTGTTTCTTGCTGTCGAGTTGTCTGCGCTTTTTTTTCTGATTAGTGCGGGTGTTAGCCTTATCAGGCAAAAAATTCCGGACCAAAAGATTCAAAGAATGTTAGGGGCGAGAAAGGGGAGAGGTTACATACTTGCATCGCTGTTAGGAGCTGTAACACCGTTTTGCAGCTGCTCTACAATTCCCATGTTACGCGGACTGTTATCAGCAAAAGCAGGCTTCGGTCCAACACTTACATTCTTGTTTGTTTCACCTCTGCTTAACCCGATAATCATTGGTCTGATGTGGGTTACTTTTGGTTGGAAAGTTACCCTGCTATACGCTGTTATAGCTGCAACAGTTTCCGTACTGGCAAGTATTTTGTTAGATGTGCTTGGTTTTGACCGACATATTGTCGAAACATCAAAACCGCTGGCTAGCTGTTGTGGTGTTAGCAGTGGAAAAACTCCTGAAACTAAACTACAGAGTGTTTCAGCTTGCTGCTCTGTATCAAATCAACAGGACATAGGGGCTAATAGTTGTTCTAAACCACAAGAAACGTTTAAGAGTTTCTCAGCATTTCGGGGCACAAATTGTGAATTGAGCTGCGAGACGGGCCAAACAAATAAACAATTCTTCCCGAAAAGTGTAGTAAGAGAGCCTGGTGCGATACGACTGGCATTTCAGGATGCCTGGACTCAATTTAAAGATGTATTACCTTATATGATGTTAGGTATTGTTATAGGGTCGTTTATCTACGGTTTTATACCTGCAGAGTGGATTGCTGCTCATGCTGGGAATGATAATCCGTTTGCGATTCCACTAAGTGCAATTATTGGAATACCGTTGTATATACGTGCTGAGGCAGTAATTCCGTTGGCATCAGTCTTGATGGATAAAGGCATGGGAACGGGAGCAGTAATGGCTCTGATTATTGGTAGCGCAGGAGCTAGTCTGACGGAAGTAATACTGCTTAAATCAATGTTCAAAACACCCTTGATTGCTGCATTTCTGACCGTTATTTTGGGCATGGCGATTATTATGGGATACCTGACACAGTTGTTATTTTGATTGGGTATGTTAGACAGAACCTGAAAAAGTTGCAGGGGGAGACGAGCATATGAAAGTTGCGCAATCAATCCCAATCAAAGCAGTTATCCAAATTTAAGGACGTTGATATCTCAATACTTACAATGGTGTCAAAACAACAAGTCCTCATTGGATTGAACCCGCTTCGGCGGTTTTTTTTTGCATCTCATTTATAGGCTAAGGTTAACAATTTGTGCTCTTAAGTCATTGATCATTTCAATGTATCGGTGTACTGTACAAATATACAGTATATGCAGTGGAGGCTAATATGAAAGTTGAACTAACCATTGATCGTACTAAAGAACTTCCAAAGGGAGCAGTTCCGGCGCTGGAGAAAGAATTGCTTAAAAGGTTGGGAAACCACTATGAGAATTGCAGCTTGAGCATACGACGTGCAGGCTCCGATGGTTTAAGTGTGTTTGGTGGTGACAAGGAAGATAAAAAGAAAATTGAGACTATCCTCCAGGAAACCTGGGAAAGTGCTGACGACTGGTTTTATTAATTATTTTGGGTGTTACTTTTATCCCGTTTGCATGGGGGAGTTTAAGTGAAAGAAAAATTAGGATTGCCCAAAAAAGGCTACGCAGTCATCAGATGTCACGATGGAGTCATCGTTGCCAGGCTGCAATCATTTCCTGAGTGTGAGCGCGCCCTGATGTACCGTCGCGGTAGCATGGTGTCTTTCATGCCTCTTCAGGATAATGAAATTATTGGTACACCTACGTTGTTTACCCAGATGCTGGAAAGGGCTGGTTATCGCGTTACCCAAAAATCTGTTACACTCCCGTCATAGGCCTGAACAACCTATACCTGCTGCGCCACAGGAGAAAAGCCCCATGGCGCAAGATCAATTCAAGCAATCCCTCATACTGACGTTAACCAACGCCAGCGATTTTCTTTTTGCCGCATCCAGAGGTGCGTTATGAAGAAAAGCTGGTTTCAACATACACATCTCACCACTGAGCAGGCTGACGAACTGGAAGCCAGCTATAAAGCAAAGCAGATTAAGACCGAGCGTAGTCTGGATAATGACTTTATTCACTGGACGATCAGCGCGTTCTTGCCGGAAGCATCTAAGCCTCCTCGCCAGGACAGAACCTGGCAACAGCGGATCTGGAGGTGAATGTGAAAGTCTACGATATCACCCCAATGGGCAAGCCCCGAATGACGCGCGCTGACAAATGGAAAAAGCGTCCTGAGGTTCTGCGTTACCGGGCTTTCTGTGATGAAGTTCGTCTGCAGGGTGTTGAGCTGCCGGAAAGCGGTTCGCATGTCACCTTTATGCTTCCGATGCCAGCGAGCTGGAGCAAAAAGAAACGAGCTGAGTTAAACGGTAAACCACATCAGGCTAAACCTGATTTCGACAATATGGTGAAAGCCCTGATGGATGCCATTTACGAAGATGATGCTCACATCTGGGATTCACGCGTCACTAAATTATGGGGAGAGAAGGGACAAATAATTATCGGGGAGATTGCAGAATGAGGGCGCTGCTGAAGCCGGTGGTTGCGCGTGAGCTTGGAATTGTACTGCTCAAACCGGGCAGTGAGCTGATGTCATTATTCAGTTGTGAACGTGTGCTGGTGGAAAGCCAGCCGGCAAGCATGGAAAGGTTGCCTGCTGGCCGTGTTCCTGACGTTCGCCAGCCGCTGGCCAGTGACGAGTCCCTGTGGCCGTTCTTCCTGGATGAAAAAGTTATAAAGGCTGCTGGTGGTTTTAGTGGTCTTGATTACTGGCTTCTGCGTTATGGCGGTAGCTGCTGCCAGTGGCCACACAGCGATTACCATTATCACGAGCTAACCACTCTGCGTCATGAACCTGGATCGGTTCTCCTGTGTGGACATTGTGATAACCATTTGCGTGACCACTACAGCGAACAACTTTCAGAGCTGGCGAGACGTAATGTTATTAACTGGATTATTAACAGCATAATGGTGGCGCTGAATCTGGACCCTTCCAGAGAACTGTCGCTGGCG
Source organism: Citrobacter sp. C5_2 (assembly GCF_014596845.2). Classification (NCBI taxonomy): domain Bacteria; kingdom Pseudomonadati; phylum Pseudomonadota; class Gammaproteobacteria; order Enterobacterales; family Enterobacteriaceae; genus Citrobacter; species Citrobacter sp. C5_2. The sequence continues at coordinate 2,170,148 of NZ_CP115032.1, forward strand.
GAGCTTTGCTGGTGGGCTGTTCGTATGGGTGCTACCGACGCAATTCCCGAATCAGCAGCCAGCCGGGCGCTTCGTATTCCTTCGGAAGAACATCAGTCAGTCATGCGTGAATGCGATATCGAACCGGGTGTAACCGCCACCAGCATCATTACAGCCAGAGCCAACGCAGTAACCGTGAACATGCCACCAGCGCAAGTTCCAGCGATTAAACCCGTAGTCGGTGTCCTGGTAGATCCCGAGTCCCCGCAAACCTATATGAAACGTCCGAAGAGGATCCGTTGGGCGAACCCCAGATATCTTGCATGGATTAAAACACAGCCCTGCGAATGCTGCGGCAAACCATCCGACGACCCACACCATTTAATTGGCTGGGGGCAGGGAGGGATGGCAACGAAGGCGCATGATATTTTCGCGATCCCTTTATGTCGTCAGTGCCATACAGAACTACATAACGACCCGGTGAAGTTTGAGCAAAAATTTGTTCCTCAGCCGGTAATGATAATCAGAGTGCTGGACCGGGCTTATGGGCTTGGCGTTCTGGCGTAAGGAGAAGAACAGGATGACACCACGTCAACGCCGCAATCATTTTGAAGCACTTGGTAAAGCAGCTGCTGCGCCGCGTAAAAGCTGGCTGGGTAAATGTATCCTTCTTACGGGGATCCAGTCCGGATGGATTAAATCCTTGCTCACTACCTGGGGGGAAGGTGTGGGAGGAAAAACAGCACCACGTATGCCGCGAGGACACGCGTGCTGGAATGTGCTTAAGGGACGGAACTGGTCAGATAAGGCGTTAGAACGCTTCACCGCAGCGTTGAATCAGGCTCGTGAAGAGGGATTCCGTGGACAGCAGGCGATGAACAGGGCACATAGCATTCTCTGGCCACAGTCAACTGCCAGTGTGATTGATGAAGCTTTGCATAATGATGATGTCGATTTTGTTGAACAATGCGTACTGCAGGCACTGGATATAAACGATCCGGTTTATGTCGTTGGTCTTCAGTATTACACCACCCGAAAAAAAATCTCAGACATAACCCGCGAACTGCAGGCGATTGCGCCATGGTTAACCGACGGGGAGGCGAGAAAACGCGTGCGATGGTGCCTGGAAATATTCAGAGCAAAAACATTCCTTGCGGTTCGTAACCAGATGAGAGCTGGGTTAGAGGATGGTTGATCATACTAAAAGAGCAACTGAGCGGGAGACTGATGAGTCAGTAATCCGAAACAAAAAACCCGGTTAGTAGCCGGGGTAGCTGGTTATTAGCAACGATTCTGTTAAAACCGCTCATAAATCTCAATACAGATAATAGCCACAGAATAGAAGGGCCATAGAAAGGAGGTTATCAACGTATCAGCCAGGTCAAACTCGAGGCCGTGTACTCGATCCCCACGAACTAACAAAGCAAACATTGCGATGAAGCCCGCGATATATATGGCCAAGTAGTGATAAAGGCTTATGATAATTCCATTTATTAGGTTTGGCCCTGAGTCTACGTGCGATAACCACACAATTAAAATTGGTATTACAGATCGATTTTCATTTATCGATCGTCCAAAACGATCGTTTTGTAACGAATATCTCATTTGTTGAGTGATATTTGTACAAAACGTTGATGGAAATTAGCTATAAGTGCTTTGTGATGTAAAAACGTTTGAAAACGGGCCAACAAAGTGAATAATTAATTCATGCTTGGCAGAGCTGCGCCACGATGGCAGCGACGAAAAGCGAACAATTTGAATATAACGAGAACCCCGCCAGCGCGGGGTTTTTGCTTTCCGGCGATACGACAGGGGTATTCGCGAGGTGCATTGCACCAGTACCCCTGTCATATCGCCGAGCTGAAATCGTTAACTTGAAAACAAGTTCTCACAATGCTCCAATGCTTTTTCGTTTCTAGCTCAGAGGAAAAATGAGAGGGGGGCAACTGCTAAACGTAGACATCAATATTTTTAGTATTATTCCCTGCAACGTTCGAACTTGATTTGTCACTTACCGTAGGTAATGCTCCCGATGCCATTTGGTTTTTTTCTGCTTCTTGTTTTTGTAATTGAGCAATTTTTGCATATATAGACTCGATTTGCCTTTGAATCATCTCCATCTGCTGTTTAAGCAGTTTTGCCTCATCTTCGGAGGTTACTTCATTTATTTTTGAACCCATGGCGCTGAGTTCTTTTGTCAACTCACCAATTTGTTTTTTCAGGTTTTGAATTTGTTGTGAAACAGAGTTGCCAGTACTTGAAGGTGCTTGTTTTACTGTGCTTTGCAGTATGTCCTGACCCAAAGTGCTAACTGTCATGCTCATGGTGGTTCCTCCGGCCTTACATTTATTACCCATTATCGTCATCTTTCGAAATTACTTTATTAGCAAAGGTTAAGTTGTGGCTTCCTGCACCACAGCATTATTTGTGCTGCTCTATACTATCTGCTGAGTATCGCGGAGGAGTTTATGAAAGAAGGGTATTACTGGATTCAGCATGTCGGAGTTGTACAGGTAGCGTACTACACGAATGACACTGTTGATGATCTGGAATCGGGTAAAACAATCACAGGTGTCTGGCATCTGACCAGAGGCGATGACATTTGCCATAATGGTGAAGCAGAGGTGTTAGTAGGTCCTCTTACTCCACCAATGTAAACAATCTATTTTACTTAGGGGCTGCCACATGGCGGCCTTTTTCATTTCAGGCTCACGGGAATCATCCGCTACGTGCTTTGTTAATAAATCCAGCCCGTGTAGCCTGACCCTTTAATCACACAAAGCGCCATCCGAAAAATCGGAGGTGAGGCTATGACCAGAATGAGCACCATTTACAGCAGACTTTCATATGGAACAGGCACCACGCTGACCGGCTGCGGTGTATCAGCGAAGGCATATGCCGAAACTGCAAAAACAGCAAAAGAGGTGTCCTGGATGTTGGCCGACAGAATTGCAGGGTTAAGCCTGAGCGACTGGGCAATTATTGTCGGGATCGCATGCACTGTTATCACCTGTGCTGTGAACTGGTATTACAGGAAAAAGGAAAGGGAGGACCGGCTTAATGGCAATGTCACAAAAGCTGAAGAATAAACTGAGTGCAGCGGTCGTTGGTTTGATTCTCGCCGGGGCTTCCGCTCCTGTGATTCTCGATCAGTTTCTTAATGAGAAAGAGGGTAATAGCCTTACGGCATATCGCGACGGTGGCGGACTCTGGACCATTTGCCGTGGCGCCACGATGGTTGATGGTAAGCCGGTAGTTCAGGGCATGAAGCTGTCTGCTGAGAAATGCGCCCAGGTGAACGCCATAGAACGCGACAAGGCGCTGGCGTGGGTAGAGAAAAATATCCAAGTCCCGCTGAGTGAACCTCAGAAAGCGGGTATCGCTTCTTTCTGCCCTTATAACATCGGTCCCGGAAAATGCTTCCCTTCCACTTTCTACAAACGGATCAATGCTGGCGACCGAAAAGGAGCCTGTGAAGCGATCCGCTGGTGGATTAAAGACGGCGGACGCGATTGTCGCCTGACAAAAGGTCAGAAAAATGGCTGTTACGGTCAGGTAGAGCGACGGGATCAAGAAAGTGCGCTGACGTGCTGGGGGATAGACCAGTGAATAAAATATTTGCTGTGTTGCTGCTGGTGGCCGGTGCGTTTCTTGCCGGAAGCGTCTGGAGCGACCGTGGCTGGCAGAAGAAATGGGCGGAACGCGACAGCGCTGAATCCTCTCAGGAAGCTAATGTCCAAATTGTCGCCCGCATTATTGAACAGGGGCGAATTATTGCCCGTGATGAGGCCGTTAAAGATGCACAAGCACAAGCCGCTAAAGCAGCTGCTACTGCTGCTAGTCTGTCTGTTACTGTTAGCCAGTTGCGCAACGAAGCAACCAAACTTGCCATCCACCTGGACGCCGCAAAGCACACCGCAAATATTGCCGCTTCCGCCAGAAGCAAAACAGCCGGAGCCGACGCCACAATGCTTGCCGACATGCTCGGAAGTATTGCAGCAGAAGCTAAATATTATGCTGAGATTGCTGACGACCGCTTCAATGCCGGATTGACTTGTGAAAGCATTTATGGGGCCATAAGGAATACTAATAGTGGACCGCATAGAAATATGCTGAATAAAGCGAAAAATTAAGAGGTTAGTACTTTTTATAGGTACTACATTTGAATTGTCCAATGAATGAAATACGACTCATCCGTGAGTCAAAAATCCCTGACAACTTAGGGTGATAGATAAAGGTCTTAAGCAGCATGGCATAATTTTCAATTTTAGCCATTTAAAATAATTTTTATGTTCAAAATCATGGGTGATTTACTTACAAAACTAAACCTTGCTATGTTTGGTTAATCATGCGTTAATGAATCTCTGGTTTGTTACGAATTTATCTGAAGCAGTCACTGTAATAATTTTATTTCTTGTTCCTGTTGAGATTTCCTTGTTAGCTTTTCTCTCTGATAATTTTTTTTCGGACCATTCTGCCCAAGGGCTCACTCAATTAAGGTAATTATTATGTCTAATAAAATGACTGGTTTAGTTAAATGGTTCAATCCTGAAAAAGGTTTTGGGTTTATCACCCCTAAAGATGGCAGTAAAGATGTGTTTGTACACTTCTCTGCTATCCAGAGCAATGATTTCAAGACACTGAATGAGAATCAGGAAGTAGAATTTAGTGTTGAACAGGGACCTAAAGGCCCCTCAGCAGTTAATGTCGTGGCTGTATAAGGGTACTGTTATTACTAACAATATTCACTTCAGATGCCCGTGTTGTCACGGTTCTCAGTACAGAACGTCAAGCTTTGATGTTACTGAAAAAAATCCTTTCGGAGCAAAATGTATTTTTTGCAAATCAACAATGATAACATTTGATAATGTTGCACTATACATTCGTTCTAGTCAGACTTCGTTAGATTTTAGAAAATAAATTTCAGGCTCCTTATGGAGCCTTTTTTGTATGCTTAACCGTTCATTTATGTAAGAACCATCACGGTATAATTATGAAAAAAGTAATTGTTTTTTTTAACTCCGAACCAGCAGTAGTTGTATCCGTAATGAAGGGTATTACAACGATAATGCGTGAGTTTCCTAATGGGGAAAAAGCTCATCTACCCGTGATGTCTGCGGGATTTCCATCTCTGACAGGAGACCATAAAATAGTTTATGTAGCCTCCGATCGTGATGTCAGTTCCGAAGAGATTCTCGAAGCAGCATCGAAGCTTTTGAAATGATATCTGATGGTTTCGTTATCGACCCAGATTTCAGCTCAGCGGTTTGTGTGGTTTGTGAGCTATTATTGTATGAGGATTGTACTGCAACCTCTTGATTATTGGGTCTTTCCATTCTATCTTTTAAGCATGTCAGCGCTTTTAAAAGTGCTCCATGGGGAATGTAACATGCCTGGCGTGGATATGTTAGAGATCAAGAGAGGTAAACAATGAACGTTGAAGATTTAAAAAGAAAAACTGAAGCGGATATTTCTGAATTCATTACGAAAAAAATTATTGAACTCAAAAAAAAGACAGGAAAAGAAGTTTCCGACATCCAGTTTACTGCCCGTGAAAAAATGACTGGGCTTGAAAGCTATGATATTAAAATTACATTAATTTAATAGTTATAAGACTCAATTCGAGTGAAAAAGCATTACCTTTCAAGGTAATGCTTTTTTATTTCTGTCATAAAATTAAGAACGTTGTCAAAGCCTTCGCTTCTATGCATAGATTTTCTGCCTTCCTTTTAACGGGGCCTTCTGGCGAGCTCGGCTGTAACGGGCGACAATCGCAGAGGCTCTTTCTATTTATGAAAAAATTCAGCTAACGACCGTTTCCGTTTTCTTTCCTCATACTAAAAAATTTGTATCTAATAAACAGGATTATACCGATGCCAGCACGCGCTAAACGCCCATGCCGACACAAAGGGTGTGCGGCAATCACCAATGATGTCAGCGGATATTGTGACCAACACCGACAGCAGCATGCTGGTGACGGCTGGCGGAGTTATCAGGCAGGAAAGAGCAGACAAGAACGTGGTTATGGGCGGTCCTGGGAAATCATACGGGAGCGTATCCTACAGCGTGATCAATTCCTGTGTCAGAACCATCGCCGGCAGAAGATAGCGAAGAAAGCGACCAGCGTTGACCACATAATCCCAAAAGCTCATGGCGGTACTGATGACGATTCCAACCTTGAGTCGTTGTGCTGGGAATGCCACAGAGCAAAGACAGCAAGAGAACGTATTCGATGATAATATTCACTGCTGTAATGCATAAGAACAGTTTCTACATTCATGCAGATACCCGGAAGGAATTTTGGGTGTTTTTAAGTAAAACACTGGGATGGGGCAAATTTGAGTTAATTCGCCCCTCTGACGAGTTTAGCCCTACTGGAGGGTTGTTTGAATTAGTCGAAGTGCGTTCGGCAGATTCAGAACCCCCTGAGTCAGTAACTGTAGGGTCAAATGTTTTATGGCGTCTCCCGGAAGCTCTCGGAGTTTTGAAATCAATCCCTTCTTCTGATCTTCAGATATATTTGCGACACGGATTATATCCTCAAGGGCAACAATCGTGTCATTGTGTAACCGAACGGTTTGAACCTTAAGGATCGCACTTAAGCCGCCATCATCAAGAAGAAAATCAATTCCTTTCTCTGTAATGTTGCAGTATGGGGCGTTGAAAATAAAATCAACGCCAGCCATGGTTTCGCTGCGTACGAAGGGTGTAGAAACAAGACTATGCATTTCAAGATATAGCATGCACGCCACAAAGTGATCATAGTTATCAAACTTCTCAATGAGGTCTCGCTCCTGTGCCTTGTTTAAAGAGTTGGGAGCACAATCTATAAGAGCGTTGAGGATCTCAAGTTGTAAGGCTCTATCATATTTTCTAGTTTTATCCATTTCTTAGACTCCATCGTTTATTTATTGAGATTAACTGAAGACACTATGCTGAACATCCTGATGGATGACCAGTATCTGCTTTTGCATGCTTTCTTGCTGTCATCTTCAAGGGGGAGGGGGGATCAAATCCCTGCCCCCTTTCGCGCTTCAGGACTGCCGCCTGAAGGCCATTTTTGCACGTCATAAATAAGGATCTTTTTTCCGGTAGGTTTCACCTATTAAAAGAGGAGTTATGGCTGGTGGAATTCGATCGTCTGGAGGGGGGAGAAAACCCATCTTACCCACCGGGCAAAAAAGTAAATTAACCCGAATTGCACCTCCTGCAGAGTTAATGGGGGAGGCTGCTATAAGAATGTGGAAGACCCAGAGCAAAATCCTGATCGAAAGAGGCGTATTTGAACTTGAAGATGCCCCCTTACTTTTAGCCTACTGCAATGCCTTCCATCTCATGCTTGAAGCTGAAAAATTACTGGCTTCAGGGCTGACAACTGAAAGTGAAATGGGAGGATTAAAAAAACATCCTGCAGTTAACGTCCGAAATGATTCAGTTTCCCAGATTGCCCGTCTGGGCTCACTTCTGGGGTTAGATCCGCTCAGCCGTATCAGAATGACCAGTGGCAGAAATGCTCCTGACGATGACGGGAATGAATTTGATGAGTTTGACTGATGGCTACATATCCGAACGTCAATGCAGCGAACCAGTATGCAAGAGATGTTGTTGGCGGGAAGATCCTTGCTTGTCAGTTAACTGTGCTTGCCTGTCAACGGCACCTTGATGATTTGGAACGTGCGAAGGATCCTGCCTGGCCTTACCGGTTTGATAAAAACAAGGCCGAGCGATTTTTGCGCTTTGCTCAGAAGATGCCTCATACGGCTGGTGAATGGGCCAGGAAGAAACTACGCATAGAATTTGAGCCCTGGCAAAAGTTTGCTCTTGGTGTGCCATTTGGTTGGGTTAATAAGAAGTCCGGATTCCGCCGTTTTTCTGAAATATATATTGAGGTTCCCAGGAAAAATGGGAAGTCTGCAATTGCAGCTGCCGTTGGTAATTATATGTTTTGCGCTGATGGAGAACATGGTGCAGAAGTGTACTGTGGCGCCACTACAGAAAAACAGGCCTGGAAAGTCTTCTCTCCCGCTTTACAAATGGTAAAAAAACTCCCTGCATTGCGACAAAAATACTCAGTCAAACCCTGGGCAAAGAAAATGACCCGTCCGGATGGCTCTGTTTTTGCGCCAGTCATCGGCGATCCTGGTGACGGCGATTCCCCTTCATGTGCAATTATTGATGAATATCACGAGCACCAAACAGATACTCTTTATACGACTATGACAACAGGAATGGGGGCAAGGGAACAACCTATCACTCTGATCATTACAACTGCGGGTTATGACATTACTTCTCCGTGTTATGAGAAACGTGCTCAGGTGGTGGAAATTCTACGCCGGAATCGGGTGGGAGAAGAAAACGAAACGATTTTCGGTATTATTTACGGTCTTGATGATGATGACGACTGGACAAAACCTGAAGCATTAATCAAAGCAAATCCAAACTTTGGCATTTCCGTAAAAGAACACTTCCTGCGCGCAAAGCAATTGCTTGGAATATCTAACCCCAGCCAGACGAACAAAATTCTTACCAAGCATTTTAACCGGTGGGTAAGTGCCAAGACGGTTTTCTATGATCTGCAAAAATGGATGGCTGCAGCGGACAATAGTCTCAAGTTGTCTGATTTCGCCGATGAAGATTGCTGGTTGGGGATAGATCTTGCGTCCAAGGTTGACCTGAATGCGGTCGTACCAGTATTCAGACGGGAAGTGGATGGTATTACGCATTTCTACTGTGTAAGTCCGATGTTCTGGGTGCCTGAAGATACGGTTTACTCACCAGATCCCACATTGAAAACCACTTCTGACCGCTATCAGTCATTTGTTAAACAAGAGGTTCTGATACCGACAGAAGGTGCGGAAGTGGACTATCGGCTTATTTTTGAGTCAATCCTTCAATTACGTCAGCGTGTAAAAATCGTTCAGTGTCCTATTGATCCTTACGGTGCAACATCATTACGACACATGCTTGAAGAGGAGGGGCTGGAGCCAGTTGAGATCAGGCAAAACTTCACCAACATGAGTGACCCTATGCGTGAAATTGAGGCCGCGCTGGCATCAGGACGTTTTCATCATGACGGCAACCCTATCATGAACTGGTGCATCCAGAATGTTATTGGGCGTTATTTGCCTGGAAGCGATGATATTGTCCGCCCCGGCAAGGAGGGGAAGCAAAATAAAATTGATGGTGCTGTAGGATTACTTATGGGGATCGGACGGGCCATGCTGAACAGTACAGTAAGTAAATCGGCTTATGATGAGGAAGATATTACATGTTAATCACAGTCCTGAGTTTTATTCTCGGCCTCGTTGGAGTCGGCTTATTGTCGACCGGTGCCTGGCTTATTTCACCCTCCGTCGGCTTTATTACTGGCGGTTTGATTTGTCTGCTGTGGTCGTTTTTAATTGCGAGATCCTTATCTACAGGATTTCACAAACCAGGGGGTGAGTAATGTTTATCCCCCAGATGTTTCGGGGTAAATCGCGATCAGGAAGTGGATTCTGGGAAACCATGCTGGGAGGAGTGAGTTCGAGTCAGAGTAAGGCTGGGATAATCATAACTCCTGAAACTGCGATGGCATTATCAGCTGTTCGGGCATGTGTAACTCTTCTGGCTGAATCTGTAGCGCAACTGCCGTGTGAGCTTTACAGACGAGGTGCTAACGGAGCCCGTAAGCGAGCTACTGACCACCCCGTTTATGATCTTGTACATTCCCAGCCTAATAAAAAGGACACCTCTTTCGAGTATTTTGAGCAACAACAGGGCTTGTTAGGGCTGGAGGGCAATTGTTACTCGATTATCGACAGGGACGGGAAAGGTTTCCCGAGGGAATTAATCCCGGTTAATCCCAAAAAAGTCATCGTCCTGAAAGGGCCAGACGGGATGCCCTATTATGAACTCCCCGAAATTGGCGAAACGTTGCCAATGCGCATGATTCATCATGTGAAAGTATTTTCGCTCGACGGTTATATCGGCAGTTCTCCAATCCAGACAAATGCGGATGTACTTGGGTTAAACCTGGCTGTGGAGGAACATGCTGCTCAGGTTTTTCGTCGAGGTACGACGATGAGCGGTGTTATTGAGCGTCCAAAAGAAGCTGCGACAATCAAAAACCAGGATGCAATAGACAGACTGCTGGCAAAGTGGACGGACAGGTATTCCGGCGTCAGGAACGCATTCTCTGTTGCATTGCTTCAGGAAGGGATGAGCTACAAACAGCTATCTCAGGATAATGAGAAAGCGCAGCTGTTACAGTCCCGTCAATGGGGCGTGGAGGAAGTGTGCCGGCTCTATAAAATCCCGCCTCATATGGTGCAGATGCTGGCGAAAGCCACAAATAACAACATTGAGCACCAGGGGCTGCAGTTTGTGATGTACACGCTGTTGGCCTGGCTGAAGCGTCATGAAGGCGCATTAATGCGCGATCTGCTTTTACCCAGCGAGCGCGGTGATCTGTACATTGAATTCAATGTTTCTGGCCTGCTGCGCGGGGATCAGAAGTCACGCTATGAATCTTATGCCTTAGCCCGCCAGTGGGGCTGGTTATCGGTTAACGACATTCGCCGCATGGAGAACCTTCCACCTATCGCCGGAGGGGATAAATACCTGACGCCTCTGAATATGGTCGACAGTAAACAAATCTTACCTGGCAATAACGAGCCAACAGCTAAACAACTGGCAGAAATCGAAACTATTCTGGCCAGAGCCTGATTATCCCCCGCGCTGCGGGCTGACCTGGTATATTCTCATGACAACAAAATTAATTAATCTGCCGCATCTGGCAGAGATGGTCTTTGGCGTTCCTCATTACGCTACACAACAGACGATGGACGCCGTGAAGGCGGTATTGCTTCCCCGTATTCAGGGAACTGTGACGGATCCGGTCATTACGATGGCGCTAAATCCGGATGATTCGCCATCCCCGGAAGAGCTTCAGCCAGCCAGTGGTATTGCTGTGATACCTGTTCACGGGATACTGGTCCCCCGGCGAGGGCAAATTACAGCGATGTGTACCGAACTGACAAGCTATGAGCGAATCCGCAGCCAGCTGCATTCGGCATTAAATGACCCATCCATCAGTGAAATCGTTTTGGATATTAATTCCGGCGGCGGTTTAGCATCTGGGTGCAAAGAGCTGGCTGATTATATTTATCAGTCGCGAGAAACGAAACCGATCACCGCTATTGTGAACTTTAATGCCTTCTCTGCCGCGTATTTTATCGCGTCGGCCTGCAGCAAGATTGTCGCCAGTCAGACCAGTGGCGTTGGCTCTATCGGGGTGATCATGGAGCACCTTGATACGTCAAAGCTGGAAGAGATCATGGGCGTAAAATTTACTGCACTCTACCGGGGAGATAACAAGAATAATGGCACGTCACATGCCGCGTTGAGTGAATCGGCTCTGACGATGTTCAACAAAATGCTCGACGATATGTACGAGACATTTATCTCCTCTGTTGCTGAGTACCGTGGCCTTAAACAGCAGTCCGTAATCGATACCCAGGCGGGACTTTACTTCGGCGCTGATGCCATTTCTGCTGGTCTTGCTGATGAAGTTTCGGATCCTCAGTCCGCGATTAATGCCATTGCGGCAAAGTACAAACAACCTCAACAAACCACTTCCATAAAGTTGCAGGCAGCCGCGATGGACCTGCAAACCAGAATGTAACCCGGCGCTAACGCGTCATTACCAGAAAGCAGCCAACAGGCTGCTTTTTTTATGCCAAAAAGAGAGAAAAAACATGGATCATATTGAAGAATTGCGTCGTGAACGTGCGGGTATTAATCAGAAGGTTCAGGTACTGGCGGCAGTAGAAACTGGTGGCGGTACGCTGACAGCGGAGCAGTTAACCGAATTTGCCAGCCTGCAGCAGCAGTTCACGGATATCAGCGCCAAGATTGAGCGTCTGGAAGCGGCTGAACGTGCTGCAGCGCTTGTCGCCAAACCGGTTAAAGCCACACAGCAGGCTCCTGGTATCAGCATTAAGGCAGAGCCAAAGCAATATACCGGCGCAGGCATGACCCGTCTGGTGATGTCGATTGCGGCAGCACAGGGTAACGTTCAGGACGCTGCAAAATTTGCAGCTGAAGAACTGAATGACCAGTCTGTCTCGATGGCCATCAACACTGCCGCCGCGTCAGGTGGCGTTCTTATTCCGCAAAACCTGCACAGCGAGGTGATCGAACTGCTGCGCGATCGCACTATCGTTCGTAAGCTGGGCGCGCGCTCCATTCCGCTGCCGAACGGCAATATGGCGCTGCCGCGTCTGGCCGGTGGTGCGACGGCGAGCTACACCGGGGAAGGCAAGGATGCGAAAGTATCAGAAGCCCGCTTTGATGATGTGAAACTCACTGCGAAAACCATGATTGCGATGGTGCCAATCTCCAACCAGCTGATTGGTCGTGCTGGCTACAACGTAGAGCAGCTGGTCCTGCAGGATATTCTGACCGCGATTTCTGTTCGTGAAGATAAAGCCTTTATGCGCGATGACGGTACTGGTGATACGCCTGTCGGTATGAAAGCGCGGGCAACTGAGTGGAACCGCCTGCTGCCGTGGGAAGCTGCTGCAGAGGTTAATCTGCAGACGATTGATACCTATCTCGACAGCATCATCCTGATGGCTATGGACGGTAACAGCAACATGATCAGCTGCGGCTGGGGTATGTCGAACCGTACCTACATGAAACTATTCGGTCTGCGCGACGGTAATGGTAACAAGGTCTACCCGGAAATGGCGCAGGGAATCCTGAAGGGATTTCAGATTCAGCGTACCAGCGCTATCCCGGCAAACCTCGGTGACGCAGGCAAAGAGTCGGAAATTTACTTCGCTGACTTTAATGATGTGGTTATCGGTGAAGACGGCAACATGAAGGTGTCGTTCTCGCAGGAAGCCTCCTACCAGGACGGGGATGGCAATCTGGTTTCCGCGTTCTCCCGTAACCAGTCGTTGATCCGCGTGGTGGCGGAGCACGATATCGGCTTCCGTCATCCGGAAGGTCTTGTTCTCGGGACAAAAGTGCGGTCCTGCACGCTGTGCGACCACGGTCGCACAGCGTAAAAGCACGTAATTCCCCAGGCCCGCAGCAGCGGGGTTTTTCTTTTCAGGAGCAAAACGATGACGACGAAAGCGGCAAAAGCAGCGGCAGCGGCGGCTGCATCCGGTGATGTGAAAAAGCCGGATGAACTGACGCCGGAAAATACAGTGGACGGGGATGGTGGTCAGAATACTGCAGCGGGTTCAGGTGATACAGGTGTTGATCTGACCGGAAGTGAAACAAACGGGGCCACGGGCCTGACGGGAGCAGAAGTGGCGCGGAAAGCGGTTTTTTTCCTGGGACCCTATCATCGTTATTCACGCGGTGATACGGCCTGTTTTGATGCTGAGTACGCAGAGAAACTGGTTGAACGCCATATTGCGGTATGGCCAGAAGATGCGGAAAAGGCGCTGAGTCCCCGCAAGGGAGCCGATGACCATGATACTGACATTGGATGATGTGAAAACCCAGCTCCGTCTGGAGCCGGATTTCACGGAGCATGACGACATGCTCACTAAAATGGTGGCGGCAGCGCAGAAGAGTATTGAGCGTGACTACTACTGCAAACTGGTGGGAAGCGATGACGAACTGCAGGCGCTGCCGGAAGGGGTACGCGGTTTTGTGGCGGATGAAGATATCCAGCTGGCCATGCAGTATCTGGTCGGGGATGCGTATCTGAATGGTTTCACTGGTCAGTGGCTGGAGACGGCTGCGGTCCGGCACCTTCTTTTCCCGTTGCAGGAGAACACGGTATGAGCCTGAAGCCGGAAGAAATGACCTGCCGTCTTTCGATTGGGTATATGCAATCCGGCCGGGGGCCGCTGGGTGAACATCTGCCGGAACAACTGGTCGCGACCGGGAAAGCCTGGGCGAAGCGCGAGCTGGTATCGGGCAGAAAGGTCCGCACACTGGATCAACAGCAGGTTGTTGAAACGTGTCTTTTTACCACTCATCCGAACCTGAATATTGATATCGACTGGAAAATAACGACGTCTGACCGGGTTTATACCGTTCGTAACGTCGAACGTCTTGCGGACCGCATCATCATCACAGGGGAGGCAGACGCACGTCATGATCGAGCTGGCATTAAAGACAGCACTTGAACGCCTGAGCGGGCTGGATGTTTATCCTCTGCTCCTGCCTGATGAGCTGCAGGAGGGGATTACTTACCAGTGTATTTCCGATCCGGAGCTGTACGCCGGACTGTTGCGCACAGGTCTGATTGCGGGCCGCTTCCAGATAGCGATTCATCTGCTTAATGACTACACCCGCCTGTTACAGCTGGATAAGAAAATTAGCGCGGAATGGACCGCTATCGTGCATGGCCAGCTGGAGGGTTTTCCCGTGCAGAATGTGGTCCGTGGTGGAATACAGCAGAGTAAAACGGTGCTGACCAGCGGCAATATTCAGTACCGGCTCGTGCGGGATTTTACCTTTCACTACCGGGACGCCTCACCATGATCACTATGGACGTAAAAGGGCTGGACGAGCTGGAGCGGCAGCTTACTGCGCTCGGTGAAAAGGTCGGCACGAAGGTGTTACGTGATGCAGGGCGTGAGGCGCTGAAAGTGGTGGAAGAAGACATGAAGCAACATGCCGGCTTCGACGAGGCGTCCTCTGCAGAGCATATGCGTGATTCCATCAAAATTCGCTCTTCCACCCGGAAAGGTCGCGGAAATACGGTGGTAATCCTTCGGGTTGGCCCCAGCAAAAAGCATTACATGAAAGCGCTGGCCCAGGAGTTCGGGACGGTTAAACAGGTTGCCGATCCGTTCATCCGTCCGGCACTGGATTACAACGTCCAGAAGGTTCTGCGCATTCTGACCGTAGAAATCCGCAATGGCATTCAGAACAGGTAGCAACCGCTGCCCACTATTTAAGAGAGAATCATTATGGCTGATGAAAATAACACGCCAAAATCATCCCCTGAGTACGCAATGCTTCCTGCCGGGACGGTGGTGAAGTTTGGCGAAGTAAACGCCGCCGTGGCGGCACTCAAACCCCTGATTAACTGTAAGGCGCTGGGCGCGACAGGTCAGACGGGAGGATTTGTCGACTGTACCACCCTGCTGGACAAGAGTAAGCAGTCAATATCCGACCTTCCGGAAGGGCCGGAGAAATCGCTGGGATTCATTGACGACCCGGGAAACGAGGATTTCACCGCGTTCCTCAATGCTGCAGAGCAGCGTAAGACCGTTCAGTTTTATATTGAGCTGCCGAACAAACGAACGGCCTCAATGATCCTCGCGCTTTCAGGCTGGCAGATGAACGAAATCACAGCGCCTGCCAGTGAAGTTATCCAGATTACAGTGCAGGGTAAGCAAAACAACATTAAATGGGGGATCGCCGCCCCGGCGCCAGATGCCGGAGCGTAATCCGTTTCCCGTAACACACCGCCTCCGGGCGTTTTTTTTCGTCTGAAAAACAGGATACACCATGTCTGAATTTAGCCTCTCCGCACTGAAAAATGCACTGCTCAAAACGAAATCCACGCCTACTGAAACTGAAATTTTAGGCACAAAGGTTTACCTGCGTCGGCTGACGGCGGCTGAGCTTATTGATCATGAAGATGCACTCATCGAGGCGCAGGCCTCTGGCAATGCCCGCATGGCGTCTGAGCTGAGCGTACAGATTGTTATCGACAGTCTGGTTCAACCTGACGGCTCGCCGATTAAAGCCAAAGACAAACCCACGGCGAAGGAGCTGCTGGCGGCACACGATAACGTTGTGCTTCTGGATGCCATCGACAAAGTGAAAAAGCACGCCATCGGTAAGCTGGAAACCGCCGAAAAAAACTGAGTGACTCGCCCTGGTTGGAGCTGATTTTCTGGCTGGCCGACCGCTGGGGCGAGCCTGACCCGTCAAAAATTGCGGCGCTTCCGGCTGACACGCTTTTCCACTGGCGTGCTTTCTTCCTCAAACAGGGCATTTTCAAAAAGCCTTCGCCAGAAGGTTCTGACAATAACCCGCCCCCTGTTAAATCCACCACCGCCGCTGTGAATCCGAGTCTGGATGCGCAGTGTGCGGCAGTCATGAAGGTATTAATGTAATGGGTGACGTTGCCTCTCTTGCCGTTGGGCTGCATCTGAATGCAGCGAACTTTAAATCGCAGCTGATGAGCGCCTACGGCAGCGCTGAGAGTCAGTCACGCCAGTTTAACCGCAATGCCCGGGCTGATGCGAAAAAGACGGAGGATGCCTATAAGCGTGTTTCTGCTTCGGTATCAGGGCTGGCTGGCAGGCTGGCAGGTTTTGCCGGGGCGGGGTTATCGCTGGGCACCATTATCAGCACCACGCGGCAGTACAGCCAGTCGTTGTCGGATTTGCAGGCTATCACCGGTGCCACCAGTGCGCAGATGAAACTGTACGATCAGGCGGCGCAGGAAATGGGCCGCTCAACGGAATACAGCGCATCACAGGCCGCCGAGGCCATTAAACTGATGGCTTCGGCAAAGCCTGAACTGCTGAGTACCTCTGCGGGGCTGACAGCGGCGACCAAAAGCGCGTTAACGCTGGCCCAGGCGGCAGGGACGACGCTTCCGGATGCCACCCGAACGCTGGCCCTGTCATTAAACCAGTTTGGGGCGGGAGCCAGTGAAGCGAACCTGTATATCAACGTGCTGGCTGCTGGCGCGAAATTTGGCTCATCGGAGATAGCCGATACTGCTGCCGCGATTAAAAATGGCGGGGTAGCAGCGGCACAGGCTGGCGTGGGTTTTGAAACCCTCAATGCCGCCATACAGGTACTGGCAGAGCGCGAAGTGAAAGGTGGCGAAGCCGGGACCGCGCTGCGTAACGTGATCCTGAATCTGGAGAAGGGAACCGATAAGACCCTGAAGCCTTCTGTTGTCGGGCTGAGCCAGGCGCTGGAGAACCTGGCGGGAAAAAACCTGTCAACCAGGCAGGCCGTGAAGCTGTTCGGGGTGGAAAACCTCAGCGCGGCATCTATCCTGGTTCAGAACCGCGAGAAGGTGGAGTCGCTGACTGCCGCCCTGACCGGTACGCAGACCGCGCATGAGCAGGCCGAAATCAGGGTAAATAACCTGAACGGCGATCTTCTCAGCCTGACTTCTGCTTTTGAAGGTCTGATTATTAAGGTAGGACAGAGCGGAAACGGCCCGCTGCGCAGTGGTGTTCAGACCGTTACCGATGCCATTAATGGCCTGACGGATAATTTTAATACGGTCGCCAACGTTGCGCTGTATACACTGATTCCTGTTCTGGCGACAAAACTGACGGCAGGTATCAGGGGGAACATCGGTGCCTGGGTTGAGCAGCAGCAGGCAGTCAGGGCCAGCGCGATGGCGCAGGCCGATATGGCGCGAAAAACGCTGGAAAGTACCGCCGCTACGCTGGCACAGAATAACGCAGAATTCGGGCGTTATCGGGAAATGGAGAAAAGCGCCAGACAATTTGGCCTTAACGTGAGTTACCAGAGCGAGTTTAACCGCTTAATCCGCCAGGAAACCGAGCAGACACTGCTTTCCACCCAGGCATAGAGCCAGCTGAATGCTGCCAATAAACAGCTTTCCGTTTCAGCCCGCGCGGCCTCTGCAGCAGTAGGTATGGCCAGAGGGGCGCTGGCACTGGTGGGCGGTCCAGTGGGCGCAGCGATGCTGGCCGGTTCGGCGTTGCTCTATTTCCATAATCAGGCGAAAAATGCCCGTCAGTCAGCGATTGACCTGAAAAATGCTGTTGTTGAAACGAATGAAGAGCTAAAAAAACTGTCGCTTAACCAGCTCAACGTGAAGCAGTTGGACATTGATGAACAGTTTGAGAATCAGGTTATTCAGCGAAATAAACTGATTAAAGAAATTCAGGATGCGGAAAGCCGTATTGATGGATTGAGTGGCTTCGATCCGTTCGGACAACTTAAAGGCGTACAGAACGATAAAACCCGCTACAAAGGGGATCTGGATGCCGTTGAGCAGGGGTTAAAACTCCTCAAAGAACGGCAAAAAATTGTCAAAGAGGCCATAGAATACGCTAAATCAGGGAAAACCGATCCCACACCGAAGCCGGATAAACCAGGGAATGAAACAG
The DNA here is from genome assembly GCF_014596845.2 of Citrobacter sp. C5_2. Classification (NCBI taxonomy): domain Bacteria; kingdom Pseudomonadati; phylum Pseudomonadota; class Gammaproteobacteria; order Enterobacterales; family Enterobacteriaceae; genus Citrobacter; species Citrobacter sp. C5_2. Next base: position 2,188,201 of record NZ_CP115032.1, read on the forward strand.
GGAGTGATAAACCTGATACCCCCTGGACCGGGGAAGGCGGGGATACTGGTAAGGGGCAAAAGTCGAAGGTTAACCAGTATGAGCAACTGCGGCGTGAAATCGAAGCGGCGCATGCCTCCAGTCTCGGACGTATCAACCTGCAGGAGCAGGAAAGCGCCAGAAAACTTCTTGAAGCCGCCCGCGCTGACGGAGCCAGCGAGGCTGATATTCAGAAGACGCTGCTGCTGAATGCTGAAAACTATCAGAAACAGCGCCTCGAACTGGCAGAACAGTATGCGCCAGCCAGAGCAACTCTTACGAAAGAGCGCGAAGCGAGCCAGGAGCTGAAGTCGCTCCTGGATGCCCGTCTTCTGGATGAAAAGGAATACCAGACGGCCAGAATCACGCTGGCACAAAGTACGGCCCGCGAACTGTTACAGGCACAGGCAGCGGCAATGTCTGCCCCTCTGATTGATATCGCCGGGACGGTTGATCCGCTGGCAGAACTGCGCAATCAACTGGCCGAGCGTCAGTCACTGCTGCAGGCGTTTTACCAGAATGATGCAATCAACAAAGAGCAGTACGAACTGCTGAAGCAAAAGGCGGATAAAGATTCCGCTGATGCGCAGTACCAGACGGCGGTGGAGCTGTATAAGTCGCAGGGAAACCTGAACAGCCTCGCTATTGGCATGTTAGAGACCACCCAGGAGCGTTCCACCAACATGCTGACCGGCATGCTGGTAAACACCCAATCACTCCGGGACGGGATGAGTGGGTTATTTTCCTCCCTGACTCAGTCGGTGATTAAAAACCTTGTCGATATGGCAACGCAGGCGCTGATTACCAACACCATCCTGAAATCCATTATGGGCATCGGCGGCAGTCTTTTTGGCGGCGCAGCCAGCGCGAGTACCGGCACGGCCATCAGCAGTTTTGGCAGCAGTTTTAGTTTTAACGAGAAAGGCGGTGTTTATGATTCACCTTCATTAAGTGCCTACAGTAACGGCATCTATGACAGCCCGACCCTGTTTGCTTTTGCAAAGGGGGCAGGCGTGTTTGGTGAAGCAGGTCCGGAAGCCATTATGCCTCTGGCAAAAACGACTGACGGTACACTGGGTGTCAGGGCGCTGGGTGACCCGGGTTCCTCTGGTGGTGGTATGAATGGTGGGATTGTTTATTCACCTGAGTATCACATTACCATTCAGAATGACGGGCAAAACGGGCAGATAGGGCCGCAGGCATCGCAGATGCTGGTCAAAATGGTCGACACGCGTGTCATGAGTATCCTGAGAACTCAGGGCCGCGATGGCGGCATGCTGGCGGGAGGATAAGTGAAAACCTTTCATTGGGCACCCAGGGAGGGGATGCAGTCTTCTGTTTCCCCTTCGGTGACAACCATTAAATTTGGGGATGGCTATGAGCAACGTCGCCCGACCGGACTTAACCATCAGTTAATTAATTTCCAGCCTGTTTTCCGTATCACGTCGGTCAATTCCCGCACCGCACTTGAAGCGTTTCTGACCGAGCACGGAGGATATAAAGCCTTTTTGTGGCGACCGCCAAAATACAACCGCACGATTAAAGTTGTCTGCCGGGAATGGTCTGTTACGGACAACGTCACGTATTCTGATTTCAGCTGTAAATTTGAGCAGGTCATTGCTTAAGGATCCTTATGCAGGATATACCTCTGAACACCCTCAACGAAACCACGAAAACCGAGCAGTCGGCCCGCATTGATTTGTGGGAAATCGACCTGACGGCCTTTGGTGGCCAGCGTTACTATTTTTCAAATGAAGCGAACGAGAAGGGCGAGCCGGTCACCTGGCAGGGCCGGAAGTATGACGTTTACCCGATACAGGGAACCGGATTCGACCTGGTGGGGAAAGGAACTTCCGCCCGCCCGACGCTGGCAGTGTCGAACCTGTTTGGCATGGTTACGGGACTTGCGGCAGATATGCAGAGCCTCGTCGGGGCCACGGTGGTAAGGCATGTTGTATACGCCCGTTTTCTCGATGCGGTGAACTTTACAGGCGGCAACCCGGAGGCCGATCCGGAACAGGAAGTAGTCAGTCGCTGGAAGGTAGAACAGTTATCCGAACTGAAAGCCACCACGGCGACGTTTGTGCTGGCCACACCGACCGAAACGGACGGTAGCGTGTTTCCGGCGCGGATCATGCTGGCTGATGTCTGCAGCTGGACCTACCGTTCTGATGAGTGTGGCTATGCCGGTCCGCCTGTGGCGGACGAGTTTGACAAGCCCACGACAGACCCGGAAAAAGATGCCTGCAGCAAATGCCGTACTGGCTGCGAGCTGCGTAATAACCTGCCGCGCATCGGCTGTTTCCTCTCCATTAACCGTCTTTCCTGATGGATATACCCATGAAAAAAACACTCCTGGCGCATGCTGCTGCGTGTGCGCCCGCTGAATCGTGCGGCTGGGTGGTGAACACGTCTGCCGGGGAGCGGTATTTTCCCTGCCAGAATTTTTCCGCTGAATCGACCCTGTATTTCCGCATGGATCCGGCAGATTACCTTCAGGCGCAGGCGGCGGGCGATGTGGTGGCCCTGGTCCACAGCCATCCCGATGGCCTGCCGTTTCTCAGCGATGTTGATCGCCGCCTGCAGGTGCAGAGTGGCCTGCCGTGGTGGCTGGTCTGCGATGACCGGATATACAAATTTCGCTGCGTGCCGTTCCTCACAGGGCGGGCTTTTGAGCATGGCGTGGCTGACTGTTACACCCTGTTCCGTGATGCGTACCATCTGGCCGGTATTGAGATGCCGGATTTTGCGCGGGGGGAGGACTGGTGGAAGCAGGGAGATAATCTCTATCTGGATAATCTGGAGGCGACCGGTTTTTACCGCGTGAATGCCGCAGAGGTACAGCCCGGAGACATCCTGATTTGCTGTTTTGGTTCATCGGTTGCCAACCATGCCGCAATTTATTGTGGCGACGGCGAACTGTTGCACCATATTCCTGAACAGCTCAGTAAACGCGAGAGGTATACCGACAAATGGCAACGCCGCACACACTCGATATGGCGACACCGGGCATGGCACGAATCTGCCTTCACGGGGATTTACAACGATTTGGCCGCCGCTTCAGCCTCAGTATAAAAACGGGGGCCGAGGCCATTTACGCGCTGGCCATGCAGATACCGGGCTTCCGGCAGAAAATGAATGATGGCTGGTATCAGATACGCATCGCCGGTCAGGATGTGGATGAAACCAGCGTGTCAGCCCGTCTGCATGAGTCACTGCCGGACGGGGCCATTATTCATATTGTACCGCGTATGGCAGGGGCTGGAAAAGGTGGTCTGTTCCAGGTTGTGCTGGGTGCCGTGGCAATCGGCGCATCCTTTTTAACTGGCGGGGCAACTCTTGCTCTTTGGGGTAGCGCATTATCTGCCGGTGCTATTTCGGCATCCTCGGTCCTTTTTTCTATGGGGGTAGCCATGATGCTGGGCGGTGTGGCGCAGATGCTGACACCCCAGGCAAAAATACCCTCCTCCCGGCAGACCGACAACGGCAGACAGAACACCTATTTTTCGTCACTGGACAACATGGTGGCGCAGGGTAATGCCCTGCCGGTGTTATACGGTGAAATGCTGGTCGGTTCCCGCACGATCTCCTAGGAAATCAGCACACGGGATGAAGGTGGCGGGGGACAGGTGGTGATCATCGGTCGCTGACTTACTGCAGCATATTTGTATTTACACAGAACCGCCTCCGGGCGGTTTTGTCGTTTCAGAGGGAACAGATTATGGGTAAGGGTGGTGGCAGCAGTAAAACGCCGCATGAGGCTCCTGACGACCTGAAATCCAGTCAGATGCTGACGGTAGTTGATGCCATCTGCGAGGGACCGATTGAAGGTCCTGTGGACGGGCTAAAGAGTGTCAGAATTAACAAAACGCCGGTCCTCGACAGCGAAGGTAACGCGATGGTTCACGGTGTCACCGTGGTTTACCGCGTGGGGGAGGATGAGCAGACCGCGATGGAGGGGTTCGAAGACTCCGGTGCGGAAACCCTGCTGAGTGTGGAGGTGAAGAAGTCAGAGCCAGTGACCCGCACCATTACCACCAAAACGCTGGACCGTCTGCGCTTTACCTTTGGTGTGCAGTCGCTGGTCAGCACCAGTACCAAAGGTGACCGCAACCCGACCAGCGTACAGATGCTGATCCAGTTTCGCCGGGATGGCCAGTGGCAGGTGGAGCGGGATATCACCATTACGGGGAAAACGACCACGCAGTTTCTGGCATCTGTGGTGATTGATGATTTACCGCCCCGGCCGTTTGAAGTCCGCATGCTTCGCCTCACTGATGACAGCACGACAGACCTGCTGCAGAACAAAACGGTGTGGTCGGGCTATACCGAAATCATCGATGTGAAACAGTGCTACCCGAACACCGCCGTTATCGGGGTAAAAGTGGATGCGGAGCAGTTTGGCAGCCAGCAGGTCACGCGAAACTATCACCTGCGCGGGCGTATTGTGCCGGTGCCGTCGAATTACGATCCGTTAAAACGTACATATACCGGGATATGGGACGGTACTTTCAAACCGGCATATACGAACAATCCGGCCTGGTGTGTGCTGGATATGCTGACTCACCCGCGCTATGGCATGGGAAGCCGCATTGGTGTTGCCGATGTGGACAAGTGGGCGCTGTATGCCATTGCACAGTACTGCGATCAGCCTGTTCCTGACGGTTTCGGCGGGACGGAGCCGCGTATCACCTGCAATGCGTATCTGACGGACCAGCGCAAAGCGTGGGACGTGCTGGGGGACTTCTGTTCCCTGATGCGCTGTATGCCGGTCTGGAACGGCAGCACCCTGACGTTTGTGCAGGACCGGCCCGCCGATAAAGTCTGGACCTATACGCAGAGTAATGTGGTGATGCCCGCTGATGGTGCGCCGTTCATCTACAGCTTCAGCGCACTGAAAGAGCGCCACAATGCCGCCGAGGTCCGTTACACCGACCCGAACAACGGCTGGGAAACATCCACCGAACTGGTGGAAAACGACGCTGCCATCCGTCGCTACGGTCGCAACGTTCTGAAGATGGATGCGTTCGCCTGTACCAGCCGTGGGCAGGCGCACCGCGCAGGACTGTGGGCCATCACCAGCGAATTGCTGGAAACGCAGACGGTGGATTTTTCCGTAGGGGCTGAGGGGCTGCGACATGTTCCTGGCGATATCATTGAGGTCTGCGACAGTGATTATGCTGGCGTGACCGTGGGCGGACGCATTCTGTCGGTCGACAGCCTGACGCGCACGCTCACGCTGGACCGTGAGGTGGAGATACCGGCAGGCGGCAATGTGGTGCTGAACCTGGTGGGCAGCAATGGCCAGCCTGTTACCGTCGCAGTTACCGCACATCCGGCTCCGGACCGCGTGAGCGTCAGCCAGTTACCCGATGGCGTGGCGGAGTACAGCGTGTGGGGGCTGAAACTGCCGGACCTGCGCCAGCGGCTGTTTCGCTGTGTGGCCATACGGGAAAACGATGACGGCACGTATGCTATTACTGCCGTACAGCATGTTCCGGAGAAAGAAGCCATCGTGGATAACGGGGCGACGTTTGATCCGTTACCGGACACCGGTATCACGAATACGCCGCCTGCCGTGCAGCACCTGACCACAGAGATTCTGGCAGAGGAGGGGCAGTATCAGGCGCGGGCGCGATGGGATACCCCGCGTGTGGTGAAGGGGGTGAACTTTTCCCTGCGCCTGACGGTGAAAGCGGAAGATAACAGCGACCGTCTGGCCAGCAGCCTGACCCTGACCGAAACGGAGCATACTTTCCGTAACCTGACGCCGGGACGTTACACCCTGACGGTACGGGCGGTGAACAGCCAGGGCCAGCAGGGTGACCCTGCCAGCACGGATTTCAGCATCGCCGCGCCCGCAGTACCGTCTTATGTTGAGCTGACCCCCGGCTATTTCCAGATAACCGCCACCCCGTGCCAGGCAGTATATGACCCCACGGTGCAGTATGAATTCTGGTTTACAGATACGCAGATTGCCGATATCCGCCAGGTGGAAACCGATGCGCGTTATCTCGGCACCGCGCTGTACTGGATTGCAGCAAACGCGAATATTAAACCCGGCAAGGATTATTACTTCTATATCCGGGCCGTGAACCAGGTCGGAAAATCGGCGTTCGTGGAGGCTAAAGGGCAGGCCAGCAACGATGCGGCGGGTTATCTGGATTTCTTCAAAGGGAAAATCACCGAAAGCCACCTGGGTAAAGAGCTGCTGGAGAAGGTGGAGCTGACGGAAGACAACGCCAGCCGGCTGGATCAGTTTTCGGAAGAATGGCAGGACGCGAACGGCAAATGGAATGCCATGTGGGGTGTGAAGATAGAGCAGACCAAAGACGGGAAGCACTATGTGGCTGGTCTGGGCCTGAGCATGGAAGACACGGAAGAAGGGAAGGTAAGCCAGTTCCTGGTGGCCGCTGACCGTATCGCGTTTATCAATCCGGCGAATGGCAATGAAACTCCCGCCTTCGTGATGCAGGGTGACCAGATATTTATGAACGAGGTGTTCCTCAAGTATCTGACGGCTCCCACTATCACCAGCGGCGGGAACCCGCCGACCTTTATGCTGACACCTGACGGAAAACTGACTGCCCGTAATGCGGATATCAGCGGCCATATTAGTGCGAATTCTGGTGCTCTCAACAATGTGACGATTGAGGAAAACTGCACCATAAAGGGGACGCTCCGGGCCGAGCGTATTCTTGGGGATATTGTTAAGGCAGCGGGCAGGGAGTTTCCTTACTTCATAACCAGTAACGGTGAAAAACGGTACGCCAACGGGACACTGACAGTCGTGATTGAAGATGACCAGTCTTTTGACCGACAGGTTTCCATTCCTGGGATTACCTTTCAGGGTGCAGCGTATGACAGCCAGACCAGTAATGACGTATGGGATGACTGTACGCTGACTGTCAGGAAAAACGGGGTGGAGATATACAAGCAGACAAGCAGAGGTGTACCGGCCGTTTTTACGCGAACACTGGATATGCCTGCCGGGAGCGGACGGATGACGCTGAGTTTCAGCGTCAGTACACACGGTAACAGCAGCGGCTATCCATTTTCCCGAATCAGTGACCTGCTGGTTATTGTGACGAAAAAGTCATCAGCCGGGATAACAATAAGTTAATGACAGAAACCGCCTTCGGGCGGTTTTTTTATGGAGGAATTATGGCAGTACTTATCTCTGGCATATTAAAAGACGGAGCGGGGAAACCGGTACAGGACTGCATCATCCAGCTGAATGCGAAGAAAACCAGCGCGACCGTTGTTGTGGAGGTAACTTCATCCACTCTTACAGGAGCGGACGGTCACTACAGCATTGAGGCTGAGCCGGGTTATTACAGTGTGTCACTGTTGCGGGAAGGTTTTCCTCCCTCAGTGGCCGGTGACATTTACGTGGCCCCGACCGATACGCCGGATACCCTGAATGCGTTTCTCGATGCGCCAAAGGATGCGGACCTTCGTCCGGAGGTGATGAAACGTTTTGAGGAAATGGTAAACCGCACAGCAGCGCTGTACCAGGAGGTAGAGAAGGATCGGGAACGCGCCGAACAGGCCGCACAGTCAGCAGAGCAGAGTAAAGACGCGACAGCGTTGTCTGCAACGGCTGCGGCAGAGTCACAGCGCCTGGCGGCGCTCTCTGCCGATGCTGCTGATGAGTCTGCCCTATCTGCCACAGACTCTGCCCGGCAGACAGCACAGGACGTTCTGGCCAGCGGTGCAGATGCGGACAGTGCGGCAAAGTCTGCACAGACAGCGACGGAACAGGCCGGAGTGGCAAAAACTTCCGCTGATACCGCACAGAAAGCGCAGCAGGAGGCAGGTACTTCGGCACAGTCTGCAGCTGGAAGTGCCAAAAGTGCCGCCTCGTCAGCACAAACAGCGGGTGAGCACGCGGGCAATGCAGCTGCATCTGAAACCTCAGCGCGTGAAAGCGCCCTCACGGCTACACAGGCTGCAGAACAGGGTAATAACAGCGCAGCAGCTGCAGCACTAAGTGAACAGCATGCCAGGGAATCCAGCGACAAGGCCGCTAAATCAGAGACTGCGGCATCAGCCAGTGCAGAATCGGCATCTTCAAGTGGAGCGTCAGCCCTGCAGTCAGCCAAAACGGCTGAGAACCATAAAAATGAAGCCGCTGAGAGCGCCACCAGAGCCGAACAGGCCAGAGATGATGCCCTGACGCTGCGCGATGAAGCTCAGGAAAATGCCCTGAATGCCCGGAACAGCGCACAGGCTGCTGCTGCCAGTGAGAAAGAAAGTGGACAGGCAAGGGATGAAGCACAGCTTCTTGCTGAACAGGCCAGAAGTGCAGCGTCAAAAGCCGCCGCTGATACCATTAAAGAGATACAGGAAAGTGAAGACCTCAGTGGTCCGCCAGGTCCGCAGGGGCCTGCAGGTGCAAAAGGTGAAAAGGGTGACAAGGGAGACACCGGGTTAACGGGGGCAACAGGACCAATTGGTCCAGCTGGTCCGCAGGGACCTGCCGGTGCAAAAGGCGAAAAGGGTGACAAGGGAGACACCGGGCTAACGGGGGCTACAGGACCAACAGGCCCTGCAGGTCCGCAGGGACCGGCAGGTGCAAAAGGTGAAAAGGGTGACAAAGGAGATACCGGGCTAACGGGGGCTACAGGACCAACAGGCCCTGCAGGTCCGCAGGGACCGGCAGGTGCAAAAGGTGAAAAGGGTGACAAAGGAGATACCGGGTTAACTGGTGCCAGAGGGGCTACTGGAGCAACTGGCCCTGCAGGTCCGCAGGGACCGGCAGGCGCAAAAGGGGATAAGGGAGACAAAGGGGATACCGGGTTAACTGGACCGCAAGGGCCGCAAGGGCCGCAGGGACCAGCAGGTGCACCAGCGGGTGCTCTTCATGCTGTAGGTACGTTTGCGCTGGCATTGATGGAACCATCCAGAAGTCCTTTGAATCCCGGTGTAAATTTTGCAGGGAGTAGCTTACGGGCGTGTGGAATTCTAGCTAACAGCAATCGTGAAGCATCATTTTGTATCTGGGGTCCTAACCAGACATACACTTTGCCGGGTACATGGCGTTCGTGTGGGGTTATAACCACTTCATCGGATGGTATATCTGGGTATAATTTTCAATATTATGCCGGTCTTTTTCAGCGAATTTCATAGCAGGAGATTGTATGAATATTGAGGACATTCAGGCTCCTGAGTGGGCGAATAAAGAACATACAGCGATTAACTGCAGGGTTAAATTTGCAGAGTTTGATGAGTTTCTGCCTTTCACAGCATGTCAGAATGATTTTGAGGAGCATGGACGCCGTATCTACAGCGAGCTTGAATCAGGAAAGTATGGACCTGTAGCCCCTTTTATTATGACTGACAAGATGGTGGAGGATTTACGAAATCAGAAACTGACTGAAATCAGCAACTGGCGGGACGTTCAGGAAAACGCCAACATTATTTTTGAATTTGATGGTCAGCGATGGGATGGAGGCAAAGCATCGCAGGAGCGTCTTGCGCCCGTGGTTATGGCTGGCAGTGCAGGTCAGTTACCGGAAGGATTCTTCTGGACGGATGCGGATAACCACGATGTTCCGGTGAATTTTGAGTTCCTGCAACAGCTGGAGGCAGCGATGCTGCAGGCAATGGTAATGCATGGCTTCAGAGTTCACGAGCGGCAGAGGCAGATGAAATCGGAGGTAGCGTTACTTACAGATGTTAATACCATTGCTGGATATCCAGTTGGCTGGAGTGAGAGGAAGTAATGTGCTGGTTCACCTTTCTAAATGTCTAAATTGTATTAGCTCAGATTTGACCTGACACAGCTATGGCACAGACCTGAACCTAATGTGACAGGCAGGTCTGTGCCAGTAGCGAACATAGCAAACTGCTCAGCATGTTAATACTTGAAGGTGGTTCATAGCCACGAAAAACATACTTAAGTTTGGCTTGGGGTATCAGTAAAGTTTACAGTTGCTAATTATGGTTATTGGCAAGCAATCGGAGAATAACAGTGGCACGCCGAATTGAGCTACAGGGAATAGCTAATGCTCTTAATAAGAGCTTTGTTAGTCGTAACAACGACTTTAGGGGATACTGGGCTATTGGCCAGTTAAAGTTATTCGCTATCTATAACAATCTAACCACAATGCAGTTTTTTCTTACCCCACCAGAGGCCGACTCCTACTTTGGCCTGCGACATTATATTGTACGTCACTACGCCGACATACTCAGTCACTTGTTAAGAAAGCAACAAATTCCTGACATTTGGGTGAGCGGGGCTAGCATTAGGATCGACTTTAACGTAAATCCTAAACGCTCTCAGTTGCATGAACGCTCAGCCTCAGGTGAGCCTTTCCAGTGCTGTTGTCGGATAATTGATGACACTGGCCGCAGTTACTCCTCAATCATTTATGGTAAGTGCAAACCACACTCTACTGCGAAAGAAATGAAATCGACTCGAAAATTCACAATGTAAATAATCAGATGAACGTCCGTTTCTCGCTCAAAGCAGACCTTCAGCTCGTTCGCTTCATCAGGAGCGGATGCAACAAGGTTGGAAACCGCTTTTTGCTCCGCTGTAAATCACACACTGTCACCAAGTAAAATGCAAATGTGTAGTCAAGTAACACGCGATTGAGCAGAAAATCCTTTGTGAGTGGCATCCTTGCCGATTGATTACACTTCTGGCAAGGCATTACGGAGCTCGTTGAAAAACATCCTCATTTTTTCGCTCTCGGTTGAATGGTGTGCTCGCCTGTGATCATTGGGACAAAGTACAACAAGATTAGCCAGTGTATCGGGACCATCTTCGCTCAAAGGCTGAATATGATGCACTTCAGCAAAGAGTGTACCTTTGAGCGTCAGAAATCCCGGTTGGCCGCAATACTCACAAATCCCACGGCTTCTTTTTAACGCCTTCAGTCGCAACCCACTGCTCCTGCGGACTTCTTCTGAATCTTCTACACTGCTGTCATCACGAAAATCACCATGCTGGTCTTCGTAGTGAGTGACATTACCCCGGGTCAGGATTAATGTGCCGGTCAGATCGTCGTAGGCCGCAGACCACCGCTCTGTATCAAGAATGCGCTTGTTCGTATTGCGTACCTTCAACAGCACGTGTACCGGCAATCTCCGACGAATAATCTCCTTATAAATGTCATCGGTTCCCTTCCCCTTCCTGTCTCGGCCCCGAGCCCGGTAGCTGGTCATGTATGTCTCTTCCGGACCGGTCGATATCCGGATATTATCGGTCCATACATTAACCACTGCGATATCACCTTCAAGCCAAGCCCAGCGTTGGTTGTGGTTGGGCGAATTAGCATGTGGCCAGTCATCTAATGACATGCCAGCCATTATCAACAGGTCATAAATCCGTAAGTTTCTTTTCGGAACAGGTAAACTCATCATTGATTCAATTTCTTTAGTTGGTTAATAGATTACTCCGACAATTTTTATTTCTCAGAAAATCGGAAACTTAACATCACTAAAACGGGTTATTGGTTGGGCTGCATTTCAGATATATTTAAGATAAGACAAACAGACAGAGTGTTTTTTGACTGAACTAGAAGGTGGCTTCGAGCAAGGTGGCAAAACAGGTTCCGATGCTGGTGAAAACCACAAGTTAGAAACTCAGAGTTACAACCAAACTCTGCCAGTTGACGGAGTTTGGTTGGTCCTTAAGAAAACATGCGTTGTCAGTCTTTCTGTATTATCAACCGTGAATAGACAGTGGATTTACTCGGATCAGACGAAGATGATGATGCCATCTGATCGCTCACTTGCACAACTTTCCAACCCTGTTTTGCTAGTTCGGGCAGGGTGCCTTTGATCCCTCCACCGCAAGTAAAAACGGTACTGTCATTAACATCATGACGCCCTGTTTCGATCGCGCTAACTTCAGGGGAGCCACAAAAGTGTGCTTCCCCGGCTGCTGCCGATGCACTTAACCCAAGCAGAACTATTACCAGCAACGATTTTTTCATCAGTTTCTCTTCTTCATTATGCTACGTGCCACAATAAGGTAAAGACGGAACTACTAACTCAGATACGGGAAAAACTTAAATGATTCCCAAAGTCCACTATTAAGTGACACTAGCCCAACGGCTATATATGCCAGTACTGCAATAATAGCGACACTATACAATATTTTTTTCTTTAACTTCTGCCAGAATTTAAATACCAGAAATGACAGTACAACTATCATCCCAAGTTGAATGAGCAATCGCATTCCCAGGTCTACATCAAAGAGGTAAGCAAACTGAAGAGGGGCAAACAGGATGGAATAAACACTGAAAAGGATCGAGAAAATTATTCTTCCCAGGATTGAGGTAAGCCCACCCGCATATATGAGCATTTGCGAAGCCTGTAGTCCTGGTATTAAGATAACGCCCCATAGCGTAAACCAGATAATAATTAAGGCAAGAACTTTTCGCGCGCCGCTGGCGAAAGCCAGTTGGTCTTCATAAGACATTGACGTAGATGTTGATGTGGGTTGCTGGATACTACCCCATGAGTTGTTAACAGGCTGGTTTGGTTGGCTTGGAGCTTCCCAGGTAGCAGCATTATCAGCGCGCCACTTTTCATCATACTGCTTAAAAGGCTGTTCACTTGTCACATATTTACCGTCGCTATCTCTTCTGACGCTCATTGTTAACCCTCGAATTTTAATTGGTATTATGCTTGTTGTTGTACTTAACTGAAATTTTGGTATTCATATATGTAATATAATCATCATAGCGTAACTACAACAAATCAGAAAGTTAAGTGTTAAGTCAAAATAAACCCGCTGCGTATGGCACACCGAGCGAGCATTGGAAATAGCTTCCATCTTGACTGCATCCGGGATAGAGATGGTAGGGTTTTTATCCAGCACTTCAGCACGGATTACACTTACTCCGGTTTTGCTTGCGATCTGATGGCTTAGGAAACATAAAATATCATACGATAAAAGTTATTTTGTACAGACAGCCAAGGAGAACTAATGGACTACTGCCTGCGTCAGACATTCGAGTTCATTGCCCGGCCCCCTAAGGTATTGGTCTGGCAAACGCTGCCGGAAGAATGACTATGCAAGTTATCTCGGCTGTTGCTGAATTTGAAAGTTAATTGCGGCATGAACGTGTGCGAGTAAAAACAGCCGGTAAACAGTTTGGACGTCCTTCTGCACTAAATGAAGAGCAGTCAGTTATGGTTACTATATGGAATCACACTGGAGTTAGTATTAGGGCCATCGCACAGGGATCCAATAATACCCGGCAAACCACACTCCGGGTAAAGGGAGGGTAGCAATAACTCTAAGTGCTTGGCTGGACCGGTTGCTATGTGCCAGAAGCGGACCTTATCTCTCAGGGTCCACCAGACCATCCATAAGTATATACTGCGCCGCTTTACGCGCGTATTGATCAATCAAAGGCACAAGCCGAGTGAAATGCTCGCTGGCGCAATGTGCATCGAGTGCCGCCCGGTAAGGCCATTCTTCAATAAAAATAAAATGCCCCGGATTCTTTTCATCTCGATACAAATCATAAGCAATACACAGAGGCTCTCGTTTCGTTGCTGCGATGAGCTCGCGGTATAAAGGGAGAACGGTGTCGACGCACTCGGGTTTGATAAAATCTTCGGCAATGACCTTTAGCATGCGAACTCCTTCATTAAAAATGTCCAGGGCTTTTGATGGATAATGCCAGCCTGAAGGGCTATTTCAAACAGAATGTCCGCTGCTCGCTCAAAGCAGCCTGTCAGATTTGATTGTGTGCTGCCAGTGAAAACCGTCAGATCAAGTCTGAGTTAATACATCAAAATGCGTGTAACCGCTAATCACTTAATACAACTATCTATGGAGTATCCAACCTGATTTGAAGACTTGGTCGCGGAGTTACTGATTTTCCTCAAAGCCCACGTACGTGGGCAATAGTGCTTCAGTCCTGAACCAGCCACATATCAGCCTCTTCAAACATTTCCTGAACAGTACGGCTTAGCTGTTCTTTCTCATGCTTGCTGGCGTCAGTGTTGATCGCCGGCAGCGTCATCATCGGTTTTACCCAAGTACCAGTATCGGGAAAAGGCGCGGTTTCACACTTATTTCCCTTAGAATTACATCCTTTACATTAGACCTATGAATACAAGATGAAGTGCCACTTATTTGGCTAAAATGCAAACACAAATCTAACTTGGATGTGGTTTTGCGTTATTTTATAACGTTCTTTTCTAATAAAAAACATAAAGAAATATTTGTTTTAGCCGATAATCTGTTTTAACTGTATGTATTTGATTCACGAAAGATAGTAGAATGTATGTTGTTACATAGGGTCAGGCATATAAAGAGGTCGGCGTGAAGAATAACCACAATTTAAAACGAATTAAGCCTTATGTGATATCAATCATGTTTTCATTTTTTATTTTTTTCTCATTATCTGAGATTTCAATGTATTATATATACAAGGAGAGGATTGCATCATATACAGAACGAGTTTTGAATAGAAGCGTTAGTCTCATTCAACAGATTGATAAAATAAATGATAGTTATGAAATATTTAATGCTTATAGTCCTTGTAGTGAACTACAACTTCATGCTCTAAGAGTGGCCTTATGGCCCTATGCTCTTATAAAAGATATATCATTTATTTCAAATGGTGCAGTCATATGTAGTGCTTTATGGGGAGTGTTGCCAGCACCATTGCTTCTCAATATCTATGATAGAAAAGTTGAAAAGGACAATGTAACTTGGTTTTTTGGTGTGTTACTGGAAAATAATGTAAAAGCTGATTTGCTAAGCAATCAAAAATTAGCCATAACGATTTCACCATTTGCATTTAATAGATTTGTTACAGACCATGAAGAGAAGGGGTTTTCTGCAATTGTAGGTGACAGAGATCATTCGCTTCATTTGTTCAAACTTGGTGAGCAGGTCGATCTTCTTGAAGAGGCTCAGCATGATAAATCCTACCAACTAGGACTTATTACCACGCAAAGCTGTAATAAAAATAATAATATCTGTGTCATGGGGGGAGTTAAATTTCCGTGGATGAGTTTCGATAGTTGGTTAACGATGTTGTTGATTTCCTTTACATCTATTGCGACCGGTGTTCTTCTGGGTGGTTTTTATAATCAAAGAGTTGCACGTAAGCAATCATTAGTTTCAAGATTAAAAAATGCGATAAGAAGCGAATCATTATATCTTGTGTATCAACCTATTTATAAAATAAAAACCGGAAAAATTATTGGTGTGGAAGCACTAATTAGATGGGATGATCATGATATTGGTAGCATTCCTCCTGATATTTTTATCCCTATTGCAGAGAAGCATGGTTTAATCCAGGGAATAAGTGATTTTGTATTTCGAATGGTAGTAAAGCAAACCATGTCTCTTTCTGAGGAATTTGATATTTTTATAAGCATTAATGTTAGTTCTCAAGACCTTCTGTCGGAATCATTTCAAGAAAAAGTGTTTCAGATGATTGATGAATCAAATATAAAACCTGGTATGATAATGATGGAGTTAACAGAAAGGCAGAGCGCGGAAATAAATTCCCTCCAAAAGGTTATTTCTTTATTTAATAATAAAGGTATATCAATAGCTATTGATGATTTCGGGACTGGTCATTCAAATTTAAACTGGCTATCAAATTTACAAATAGATGAAATTAAAATTGATAAGTCAATTACAGATTCTATTGGTGAACCCTCTGTAAATAATAATATCGTATCAGGATTGGTGGAGATTTTTAAAGATATAACTAACAAAGTCGTTTTCGAAGGTGTCGAGACATCAACTCAGGTGAAATATTTAACTGAAATGTTCCCTGAGTGCGGTGTCCAAGGATGGTATTACTCACAGCCACTATCTATAGATAAATTGACAAAGTTAGTAAATGATATTAATGGGGTTTAATATGTATTTCATTGTTTTTATTGTTTAATTTTATATAAGATACGTGTAACCGTGTACCATATAAATTTAACAGCTGAACTTTAATATCTCGTGCCGAATATAGTTGACTAGTTGGTTCGAGATTGAGTGAAATGTCGCGTTCTGATTCATCAGCGAGCAGGGCAAGATAATCTTCACGCGTCATTGACTGTAAAAAACGTCCACACATAGAAACCTCCAGCCATATGTCAGACTGAAAGTATAGGGCAGGAAGAAAAAGTGGTGCGCACCGGTAATGATTTAAAAAGGAGCTTGTAAGGTAAATTGGAATGATGGTTTTGTGAATTGATGAATTCTTAAAAATATGTAGATGCTGGAACAATGCGATCCCGAATTTTTCCCGACGACGCCACGAAACCAATAGCAACTGATTGATCTTGAATGGGTGCATTAGTAAGTATCAGGAGGTGTTTTTTAGTGGTTTTTTGGTGTTAACATATTGAAGTTTATAGGTTATTACGTTTTGATTTGTAAACAGGAATCGTATTCGGTCTCTTTTTATGCGGATTTCATTTCAATAAGTTAGAACGTCATGTCCAAAAATTTCCGAAATTTGTCCACATATCCGTATTTGGGATTGCTTCGTTATACCACACAGTTTTTAACATTCACAGTGTATTTGCAGAGAAAAAGAACAGGGCTGGGTGCTGTTTTTCCTCGTATCCAGGAGTGTGCATGACGTATGTGTCAGTGTTTTCAGTGGGTTCTTGTTCCCTCAGACGTTTGGACTCGCTTGTACCGATAGCGGTATACTTCTTCATCAATAGGTGAAGTTCTCACCACTGACTCGGGACTTAGACTCACAGTAAAGAGACAGAAGAAATGGATAAGTTTAAAGAATGGCTGGTGATGGAAATTGGTAATGCAGACGATCTCTCTTCCTCATTGAATCTCTACACTAATGTCTATCAGTTAATACCTGAATATAAATTTGTATTTTCGTCTCCTAAAGGTCCATATCCGGGCTTTCAAACTAACAAAAAGTTCGAAAACGGAGCATCTATTCGTTCTTTATTCAATGATGAAAACGTGTTCGTCATGGATCCTCAAACGATAGAAGAAATGTTTAGTGATAAACGCTGCTCTACTTTTAAAATAGACTACTCAATATCCCTTGATAGCCAGGCATTAAGCTATTTGCGGCCTTATATTAACGGAAAGGTCTCAGGTTTAGATGATGACATTGAAGAAATATTCAATTTTATTTCCCATAAAAATACTCAGGTAGATTCTGTATTGTATGAACTGGAGAATCTTAAAAATTTAGATGTAAAAGAAAACCATCATAAAATATTTGATAAATTGTTAGGTTACGAGTTTATAAAGGATGTAGATTTCATCAAAACGGGAAATACCGGGAAATTGACATCAAAAATATCACAAAGTGAGCTTTTTCTTAAAACTGACAGGCATTTTAATTCTATGCTTGCTAAACACAAGGATTCTGAGTTCAGGCGTGCGCTACGAAATCGACATGATAGTATATACGCTTACCTTCTTATGATGAGTATCATCCAAATCAAATCACCCGCCAGATCGCTCAAGAATAAACTTATCGATCTGTTAATTTTTGCACACAACAAAGTCGGTTTTCTGGCCACAAGAGAGCTGATTCTTGCAAGTGAGTTCTTTAAAAGAGGAACTCGATTTAGATTTTTTAACAAGATACATAAAAAATCAAAAAATATGTGGCCAGCTTTACATGGGATGGCATGGGACCTTACTCATTGCAGATATTTAGAACAAGCTATTACCTTCAATACCGGAAATGATCAACGGTATTTTTTCCCTGGAATTTTAAGCTGTGATAAAGGATTTATTGAAGCTATGGAGCTGACACCATTAAAGGCCGTTGCATTTAATACCCAGGGGGGGCCGCCACTGCTCTTTTACCATGATAATGACGTGAAAAAAATCACAGCAGACATACCTGAGGTTATTGATTTTTATAAAAAAATAACTAGCAAACATAAAAGAGAAGAAAGAGCCAGCACGCGAAATGCACCCACTTATGACCTGCAATCTATTGTTACAGAACTGGAAGAAGAGCTGGAAGCTGTTGCCCAGGTGCCTGTTAGGCGGGCTGCTCACATAGGGTCGTGACACCAGCATCGTTCGGAATTTTGCTGCTATGGTTTAATTAAGTGAAGGGTAATATTTGTATGCAGGAGGTCAAATGGGACAGCCTGACAAAATCTACCAGCGGATCGTAGCAACAAACTGGCGACACGTCTGGGTCGTTGGGGATCTCCACGGTTGCTTCTCTTTATTGATGGCAAAACTGCGCCAGTGCCATTTTGATCCCTGGCAGGATCTGTTGGTTTCAGTGGGCGATGTTATCGACCGTGGCCCTGACAGTCTCCGTTGCCTGCGCCTGATGCGTAAACGCTGGATTGTGGCAGTCAGGGGCAATCATGAGCAGATGGCGTTGGATGCACTGGCGACGGGGGAGCAACTGTCGTGGTTTATGAACGGCGGCGCGTGGTTTGCTCACGCGGATCAGCCCGCGGCGAGGTTAGCACTGGAAGCGTGCCGAAAGTTACCCTGGATTCTGGAACTACGCTGCCGGAGTGGTATACACGTTGTTGCTCATGCTGATTACCCGGATGATGATTACCAGTGGCAAAAAGAGGTCGATTTACAGCGGGTGCTGTGGGATCGTGCGCGGTTGATGAACAATGGTAACGGCATACGCGGCGCGGATCACTTTTGGTTTGGCCATACGCCGCTGCGGCATCGGTTGGATCGCGACAATCTGCACTATATTGATACCGGTGCGGTATTTGGCGGCGAATTAACGCTGGTGCAACTGCAATAATCAGAAATCACTGTATTCCTGGGCCGGACGCCAGAAGCTGTCGATATAATCGTCCGCAGGTAAACATCCGCCGTTACGAATGCGCTGATCGTCCATCGATACAAGGCATTGCTGCTCAGTTTTGTAGACATCAACCACGATATCTTCACAACCGCCGTCAAGGTAGCACACAAAAAGAACCAGCGTGAACATTCCATCCTCTAATGGTAAAGCCATACCTCTAGTGTAGAAGATGTTGATAGATGAGGGAAATTAGCCAGGAAATAACCCGTCTGGCGACGGGTTCTTTTTGAATCAGGCAAGGCGCATGATCCAGGCATCTGACTTACGATCGTAGTGCTCGCGAAACAGAACAGAATGTTCTCCATTCAGAAGGGCCGGGACGCTGGTGTCGGCATCCCAGGCGTCCAGTTGCATACATAAATCCGGATCGGATTTACATGGAATGGTTAACGTTCGGTCCCCCGGCGATTCGCCATGCAACTCGGCGTCGTCGATTTCAAAAGCGCCAATGCGCACACTGGTTTTCATCATCGTGCTCTCCGTTTATCTGCTGATTGTGGTAAGACCAGTTAGGCCGTCCATTTTTCAGCGTAGTCAACGTTAGCAAAAGCGCCAGTCAAAACGTGCGTTATCCTGTAAAGAGTTTGCCATCTCGGACAAGATCGCGTGGATAGCTATTTTTCAATCGCGATCCAATACGCTTTGCCAGGCCGATCGGCTGATGCTGGAAGGTAACCAACACGTCGTCAGTTGTGGGTGAAGTTTGCGGATAAACATCTCTACCGCGATACCACTCTTCCGCTTCGGCAAGGCTCAGTTCGAACGCATGGCTATGGCCTGGATCGGCGAGGGCGATGACGGCTTCATGCTGCCAACGATACCCTTTGTTGTGGGTCTCAGCCAGTTTAACCCCGAGCCGGGAAAAACGAACTTTGCCAATCAGGGGTTCAATCTCTGTCGGAAATAACCAGATCTCTTTATCGCGCTGCCACAGGCGTAAATTGTCTGCCCATTGTAATCCGCAGGCGTTAGCGGCCTGGGCAACAAGCGCGGATTCACGTCCTTTCAGCGGGCTGAACGGGAAGTTACCCACTTTATATTTCGGTGAGGGTAGCGCAGGAATGGCGGCCGTTTTGCGCAAACGCGCGACGAAGAATCCTTCACAATCGTAGATCTGCGGGAACACATGCAGGAATCCTTCCGGCGTCAGGGCGCGTTCAGCCTCCGGGAATAAATCGCCCAACGGTAAAAATTCAACGGCATCCGGGTAGGTTTCAATCAACCACTGCATAATGGCTTCGTTTTCGTCACGGTTCAGCGTACAGGTTGAATAAACCAATGTGCCGCCGGGACGCAGAGCGTGAAATGCGCTGTCGAGGAGCTCACGCTGGGTTGCGGCAATTTCCAGATTACTTTCTATGGACCAGTTTTTCAGCGCATCGGGATCTTTACGTACCACGCCTTCGCCGGAACATGGAGCATCCAGCAATATGGCATCGAATGTTTCTGGTAATGCCGCGCCGAATACCCGCCCGTCAAAATGGGTCAGGGCGACATTGTTGATACCGCAACGGCTGATATTAGCATGCAGGACTTTGACGCGACTGGCGGAAAACTCATTCGCCAGAATCACGCCCTGATTATTCATTTTGGCGGCAATTTGCGTGGTTTTGGAGCCGGGAGCTGCCGCGACATCCATTACGCGTTCCGGGGTATTGCCATCGGCAAACAGCGCGGCGACTGGCAACATTGAGCTGGCTTCCTGAATATAAAACAGGCCGCTTAAATGTTCTGCGGTGCTGCCGAGCGGCAGTGACGTTTCATCATCGCGTTCAATCCAGAAGCCTTCAGCACACCATGGAACAGGGGTGAGCGACCAGTTATATGGCGCTGTCAGAGTGAGGAAATCGGCAACAGAGATTTTCAGCGTATTGACGCGGATGCTACGGCGCAGCGGACGCTGGCAGGCAGCGAGAAAATCATCGAATGAGAGCGTGGAAGGCATTGCTTCACGCATTTGTGTCAGAAAGGCGTCGGGAAAATAAGCCACTTGGTACCACCGGCAAAAAAACAGGTGCGCAGTGTAGCATAAGTGCTCCGGCGCGAGCACGCCGGAGCAAAGGGAGAGGTTATCGTGGCAGGGCGGTTCCCCATTCACGCCACTCTTTCGGTTCGCTTTCCTGCAACAGGAAGTGCTTACCAGCCTGTGCTTTCGGGGCCAGTGGCGTACCCGGCGGGGTTGCAAAGGCGATCCCACCGCGAATGAACTGATTAAAGGTACCGGTCTTCACGACGCCGCCGGTCAGGCCGAAGTCGAGACTGTAGCCGGATGCCAGCCAGAATACAGAGTTGTTACGCACCAGATGCTGATAGCGCTGGCTGATGCGCATAGCGATCATCACGCGATCGGAAAGGGAGCCGAGCGTCAACCCGGTGACGGTCCCCACCTCAATACCTCTGAACAGAACTGGCGTACCGATGTTTAATGAACCCGCTTCCGGTGCTTCCACCACAATACTCAGACCATCGAGGTAACGAGAGTCGGTGATAGTAGCTTCCTGCAGCTCAAAATCACGGCGCGGGTTACCGCGGCCAGGTTCAACGTTGATATACGGCTGTAAGATGGTATCTAAATGCTCCACGCCGGCTGCTGATATTTGCGGGGTAATCACGGAGAAGCGTGTGCCGCTACGCGCAAAGGTCTGTACGTACTCCGGATACAGTACCGCTTTGGCCTGAACTTCGTTACGGGCAGTGATCAGCTCAAGCGTCTGGATCTGGCCAATATCGATTCCCAGATAGCGAATCGGCATCCCGGCCGCCAGTTTACCGGCATCGAAAGCGTGCAGGGTTATCTGGCCGCCCACCGCACGGGCAGCGGTTTCTGACGCATACAGAATCCGCTTGTCGCCTTTGCGTTGGCTGGCGCTGGCGCCGCTCAGGTTATCGAAGCTTATTGCGCCTTTAATCGCTCGCGACAGGGGAGAAGCCTGAACGGTTAAACCGCTGCCGTTAAGCTGAACCTTGGCGCCGCCCTCGGCCCAGAATACGCTGTTGCTGGTCAGCAGGTTGCGATATTCCGGTTTGATATGCAGATCGATATCAAACGCATCGGCGCGTGGACGAACGCTAATCACTTCACCGACTTCGAATTTACGATACAACACCACCGAACCGGCCTGCACATCGGGCAGCGTCTCGGCACTCAGGCTGACCGTGGTGGTTGGCAGATCGCTCAGGCTGTTCTCAATCGCTTTTTCCAGGTTGGCATACAGCGGGTAGCTTTTTTTCATTTCACCTTTTGTACCAGGCAAAATACGAATGCCGCCGCTGATCCACTCACTGGCGCTGGCGCCAAGAAACTCCACGCCATCAAGCCCAACTTTGACATCGACCCGACTGTTGACCACAAACTTACTGTCGCCTTGCACCAGCGCGCGATGCTGCGGTTCGATGGCGACGGTAAACGAAACGCCTTTGCTGGAGAGCGTGCGCTCAATCACCTGACCGACCTGTACGCCGTGAAGAATAAGCGGTTGGCCGGCATCAATACCGTAACTTTCCGGCGCGGTCAGCGTCAGCGTCATGACGCCCGGATCGTGTAGCAATGATTGCTCTGCAGGAATCACCGCAAACTGGTTACGCGGCTCGCCCTCGCCAGGTATCAGTTCGAATGTTTTGCCCGTCAGCAGCGAACTGAGATTCGCATCGCTTAATGATAATTTAGGGCTGTGTAATTCAATACGCGTGTTGTCGCGCAATAGCGTGACGACGCTGGGATCGACCGTCATCTCACCGGTGACTTTCCCGCCCGGATTTAAATCCAGTTTGGTCAGTTGACCGACTTCTAATCCTTGATACATCAGCGAAGTTGAGCCTGCTTTCAGTCCGTCGCCGCTGGGTAAGTCGAGCTTAACGATCACGCCGCGCTGGCTGTGTGCGAGATCCTGATACAAACCAAACGTGTCGTCGGCAACGGCGGGTTGCGAATCTTCCGGTGAGTCAAAGGCAATGGCGCCATTTACCAGCGCAGCCAGACTCTCCAGTTTCACTTTGGCGCCGCTGAGGCTGACATCCGCGTCTACCCCTGATACGTTCCAGAAACGGCTGCCTTTTTTCACCAGATTGGTAAAGCGACGTTCAATCAGCACGTCGATGGTTACGCCCTGATTATTTGGATTAATGGTGTAGTCATAGACCCTACCTACCGGGATTTTGCGGAAATAAACCAGCGAGCCGCTATTAAGCGAACCGAGGTCGGGGGCCCGCAGGTGCAGCATCAAATCGCCATTGTTCAGACGGTATTTCGGCTGCGTATCGAGCGCGACGAAATGATCCTCTGGCTCGCCGGTTCCGGGCATCATGCCGATATAGTTGCCGCCAACTAACGCATCCAGGCCGGAAACCCCCGCCAGTGACGCTTTCGGTGTGACCAGCCAGAACTGGGTATCTTTGCGCAGTGCATCTTTCATATTTGATTTGATGCTGACGCGGACTTCAATTTTACGCAGGTCTTTGCTGAGGTTGATGTCCTGCACCGTGCCCACTTCGACGCCCTGATAGCGAACAGGGGTACGGCCAGGCACAATGCCGTCCGCCGACATAAAGTCAATGGTTACGGTATTACCGCGATCTTCATAGCTTCCCCAGATAAGCCATCCTGCAATCATCAATGCGATGAACGGCAGCAGCCAGAACGGGGAGATACGACGTTTTGTTTTAATCTGCGCTTCAGTCTGCGAAGCGGGCGTTTCCTGACTCATGTGCATCCCAAAGTAAGCGGCTGTCCAGCCATTCCACTGCAAGAATAGTCAATATTACCGCTGCGCCGAAATAAAACGCAGCCGGTCCCATAGTAAAAGCAAGTATCTGATCGCGATTAATCAGCGACATGGTTAAAGCGATAACAAAAAGATCCAGCATTGACCAGCGACCAATCCAGGTCACTATGCGCAGTAGTTTGATGCGGGTACGCAATCCTTGCTCACATTTAAAATGAATGCTGATGAGCAACGTAAACATCACAATCACTTTGGTGAATGGCACCAGAATACTGGCAATAAACACGATCGCCGCCACGCCGATATTACTGTTCGCCAGAGACAGTATGCCTGACATGATCGTGTCTTCCTGCCGGGAGCCATTGACATAAATAATCGAGATAGGCAGGAGGTTCGCAGGCAGCAGCAGGACAATTGAGGCCAGCAGAGCAGCCCAACATTTTTGAATACTTTGATTTCTGCGCCAGCGCAACGGTATGTGGCAACGAGGGCAGCGACCGCGGGCGTCCGGATACCCTGTAAAGTGGCAACCAAGGCAAACGCGAAGCTTTTCATCGGGCCGACGAGCAGGCCTTTGTGGGTAAAAACGGTCCCAAAGCTGTTCTACGTTGAGGTGCGATAACGTCAAGATACTGAGGATCACCAGCGCAATAAAAGCAAACAGTCCCACCCCAGGTTGCAAATAAGCATAGTCCTGAACTTTAATTGACGCGACGCCGATACCCACAAGATAGATATCGAGCATCACCCACTCTTTGAGCCTTTCCAGCATCAGTAGCACCGGACGCAGGTTCATCCCGAGAATATTACCAAACCACAGATAAGCGATTGAGGTAACGAGAATAATCGGCGCGCCCGCAACGCAAAATAGCACGAAAGATGCGGTGAGTGGGTCGCCCTGGCGGGTCATTTGCCAGATACCCTGCATCACATTGGCGTCAATGCGTACACCGAGCAAAAAAATATGTAACAGCGGCTCTCCCCAGGCGAAGGGCATCAGCAGCAACATGGTGACAGCCATTGCTGCCAGCCGCGTTAAGGACCAGTCGCGTCCGTCACGGATTTTTGCCTGACAGCGTGGGCAGAATGCGCTTTGGTGCGAGCGCATTTTAGGCAAGCTGAATATCAGGTCGCATTCAGGACAACGATGATAATGTGCACGCGGTAGTGCCTCGCCGATAGACCTGATGGCTATTTTTTTAGTTGGCGTGATGCGTGATGTCGTAAGGGCCATGTATCGCGTATCAAAATGTTGAAGTAATGTTATCTTAACTCATGACGGGAATGATCTTGAGCATTAACGCATTTAATGTTTATTTTAGTAGGCTGCAGTTTTAAGTAAGACAACTAAGTGATTACATAATGAACAAATCAGAGCTATACACGGATCTGAACCGTGATTTTCAGGCATTAATGGCAGGTGAAACCAGTTTTCTGGCAACGCTGGCAAATACCAGCGCATTGTTGTACGAGCGTCTTGCACAAGTAAACTGGGCCGGTTTTTACCTGCTTGAGGGCGAGACTCTGGTACTTGGCCCTTTCCAGGGCAAAATTGCCTGTGTGCGGATCCCGGTAGGGCGTGGTGTATGCGGTACCGCGGTGGCGCGCAATCAGGTGCAGCGTATCGAAGACGTGCACGCGTTTGACGGGCACATCGCATGCGATGCCGCCAGCAACGCGGAAATCGTTCTGCCTGTTACCGTTGAAAATCAGATAATCGGCGTGCTGGATATTGATAGCACTGCGTTTGGTCGCTTCACTGAAGAAGACGAACAGGGGCTGCGTACGCTTGTGGCACAGCTTGAAACCGTGCTTGCAACGACGGATTACAAAAAATTCTTTGCGAGCGTCGCAGGATAATCAACGGATAACGTAGCAATTACTGATGACGTCATTATAATGTCGCCTGTTCATGCCTGCGCTTGTTGGCTACGTCCGTTGTAATCAGGAAATTTCATGGAAAATCAACCTAAGTTGAATAGCAGTAAAGAAGTCATCGCGTTTCTGGCCGAACGCTTCCCGCAGTGTTTTAGTGCTGAAGGCGAAGCGCGCCCACTGAAAATTGGCATTTTTCAGGATTTGGTAGAGCGTGTTGAGGGCGAAATGAACCTCAGCAAGACACAGCTCCGTTCTGCCTTACGTCTCTATACTTCAAGCTGGCGCTATCTGTATGGCGTTAAATTGGGCGCAACGCGTGTTGATCTCGACGGCAACCCATGTGGTGAGTTGGATGAGCAACATGTTGAACATGCTCGCAAACAGCTGGAAGAAGCTAAAGCTCGCGTTCAGGCGCAACGTGCAGAGCAACAGGCGAAAAAACGCGAAGCGGCCGCTGCTGCCGGCGAAAAAGAAGACGCACCGCGTCGCGAGCGTAAGCCGCGTCCTGCTCCGCGTCGTAAAGAAGGGGCTGAACGTAAACCTCGCGCTGAAAAACCAGCAGCAAAAGCACCGCGTGCTCCTCGTGAAGAACAGCATACCCCGGTATCTGATATTTCAGTGCTGACGGTAGGGCAGTCCTTGAAGGTGAAAGCAGGTAATAATGCGATGGATGCCACCGTATTAGAAATCACCAAAGATGGCGTCCGTGTACAGCTGAATTCGGGTATGTCTTTGATTGTACGCGCAGAACACCTGGTGTTCTGAAACGGAGGCCAGGCCTGGCATGAACACTTTTTTTAGGCTTACTGCGTTAGCTGGTCTGCTTGCATTAGCAGGCCAGGCACTTGCTGTAGAAGACATCACGCGTGCCGATCAAATCCCCGTTTTAAAGGAAGAAACCCAGCATGCGACGGTGAGTGAACGTGTAACTTCACGTTTTACACGTTCACACTATCGCCAGTTCGATCTGGATCAGGCGTTTTCGGCAAAAATTTTTGACCGCTATCTGAATCTGCTCGACTACAGCCATAACGTGCTGTTGGCGAGCGATATCGAACAGTATGCAAAAAAGAAAACTGTCCTCGGCGATGAACTGCGCACGGGCAAGCTGGATGTCTTTTACGATCTTTATAATCTGGCGCAAAAACGCCGATTTGAACGATATCAGTACGCGCTAAGCGTGCTGGCGCGTCCAATGGATTTTACCGGGACTGACACCTTTAACCTCGACCGGAGCAAAGCTCCCTGGCCGAAGAGCGAAGCAGAGCTCAATGCGCTGTGGGACGGCAAAGTAAAATTTGACGAACTCAGCCTGAAGCTGACCGGTAAAACCGATGCGGAAATTCGCGAAACGCTGACACGTCGCTATAAATTTGCCATTCGCCGCCTGGCGCAGACGAACAGTGAAGATGTGTTCTCACTGGCGATGACGGCTTTTGCTCGTGAAAT
This sequence comes from Citrobacter sp. C5_2, assembly GCF_014596845.2. Classification (NCBI taxonomy): domain Bacteria; kingdom Pseudomonadati; phylum Pseudomonadota; class Gammaproteobacteria; order Enterobacterales; family Enterobacteriaceae; genus Citrobacter; species Citrobacter sp. C5_2. The sequence goes on from NZ_CP115032.1 coordinate 2,215,043, forward strand.
AGACCCGCATACTAACTATCTTTCTCCGCGCAACACAGAACAGTTTAATACTGAAATGAGCTTGTCTCTGGAAGGTATTGGCGCAGTTCTGCAAATGGATGATGACTACACCGTCATTAACTCCATGGTGGCAGGCGGCCCGGCAGCCAAGAGCAAAGCGATAAGCGTTGGCGACCGTATTGTCGGCGTGGGCCAGGCCGGAAAAGGCATGGTCGATGTGATTGGCTGGCGTCTGGATGATGTTGTGGCGCTGATCAAAGGACCTAAAGGCAGCAAAGTTCGCCTCGAAATCCTGCCTGCTGGTAAAGGCACCAAGACGCGCATTGTCACGCTAACGCGTGAACGCATTCGTCTCGAAGACCGCGCTGTTAAAATGTCTGTGAAAACCGTTGGCAAAGAAAAGGTCGGCGTACTGGATATTCCTGGTTTCTATGTTGGCCTGACGGATGACGTAAAAGTTCAACTGCAGAAACTGGAAAAACAGAATGTCAGCAGCGTGATTATCGATCTGCGTACTAACGGTGGTGGCGCACTGACCGAAGCGGTCTCGCTTTCTGGTCTGTTCATTCCTTCCGGCCCGGTGGTTCAGGTTCGTGACAATAACGGCAAAGTGCGTGAAGACAGCGATACCGACGGTGTTGTGTATTACAAAGGTCCGCTGGTGGTGTTAGTCGATCGCTTCAGTGCCTCGGCATCGGAAATTTTTGCCGCGGCAATGCAGGATTATGGCCGTGCGCTGATCGTCGGTGAACCGACCTTTGGGAAGGGTACCGTACAGCAGTATCGTTCTCTGAACCGTATTTACGATCAGATGCTGCGTCCGGAATGGCCAGCACTGGGTTCCGTTCAGTACACGATCCAGAAATTCTACCGTGTAAATGGTGGCAGTACACAGCGTAAGGGCGTTACGCCGGATATCATCATGCCGACAGGTAATGAAGAAACTGAAACCGGTGAAAAGTTTGAAGATAACGCGCTGCCGTGGGATAGCATTGATGCGGCAACCTATACAAAGTCTGATAACCTGACGCCATTTGGACCTGAATTGCTAAAAGAGCACAATGCACGTATCGCGAACGATCCTGAGTTCCAGTACATCATGAAGGACATTGCGCGATTTAATGCGATGAAGGATAAGCGCAGCATTGCTTCTCTGAATTACGCTCAGCGTGAGAAAGAGAATAACGAAGATGATGCACTGCGTCTGGCGCGCATCAACGACCGGTTCAAGCGTGAAGGCAAACCGTTGTTGAAGAAACTGGACGATCTGCCGAAAGATTACCAAGAGCCGGATCCGTATCTGGATGAAACGGTAAAAATCGCGCTCGACCTGGCGCATCTTGAAAAAGAGAAGCCAGCGGAACAGCCCGCAACCAGTCAATAACCTCCAACAGGCACAAGAAATTGTGCCTGTTTTTTTAACAACCGCATGAAGACGTCAGTCTGATACGATAAAATGTAAAGTTGTGTCTTTCTGGTGACTTAGCACCTATGGATGCTTGAAAATAGCCATAAGACCCATACGATATGGGTAATCGCATAGTGCGTTTTGTTAAATTGAGGTTAAAAGAAAATTATGATGCGAATCGCGCTCTTCCTGCTGACGAACCTGGCTGTGATGGTCGTTTTCGGGCTGGTATTGAGCCTGACAGGGATTCAGTCAAGCAGCGTTCAAGGCTTGTTGATCATGGCACTGCTGTTTGGTTTTGGTGGTTCCTTCATTTCGCTGCTGATGTCCAAATGGATGGCGTTAAAGTCCGTTGGCGGGGAAGTGATCGAACAGCCCCGTAATGAAAGAGAACGCTGGCTGATGAATACGGTAGCGAATCAGGCCCGTCAGGCTGGTATCGCTATGCCGCAGGTTGCAATCTACCATGCGCCAGATATTAACGCGTTTGCTACCGGTGCGCGCCGGGATGCTTCGCTGGTTGCTGTGAGTACTGGCCTATTGCAAAACATGAGCCCGGACGAAGCCGAAGCAGTTATCGCGCACGAGATCAGCCACATTGCCAATGGCGATATGGTGACCATGACCCTCATTCAGGGGGTGGTCAACACCTTCGTTATCTTTATCTCCCGTATTCTGGCGCAAATTGCCGCCGGATTTATGGGCGGTAACCGCGATGAGGGCGAGGGCAGCAACGGTAACCCATTAATCTACTTTGCGGTGGCGACGGTGCTGGAACTGGTGTTTGGTATTCTGGCCAGCATTATTACCATGTGGTTCTCACGCCACCGTGAATTCCATGCGGATGCCGGTTCTGCCAAACTGGTCGGCCGTGAGAAGATGATCGCCGCGTTGCAGCGTCTGAAAACCAGCTATGAACCGCAGGAAGCAACCAGCATGATGGCGTTCTGCATCAACGGTAAATCTAAATCGTTGAGTGAGCTGTTTATGACTCACCCGCCGTTGGATAAGCGTATTGAAGCGCTGCGTAGTGGGGAATACCTGAAGTAACCCGAAGAAGTCTGGAAGAAAAAGCGCGTCGTCAGACGCGCTTTTTTTATGCCTGAACGCGCGGCTGCGTGATACGTAAGCCGCTCACTATGGCGGCAGCCGTTGCCAGTACACCCGCAGTTATCAGCGACATATGTGTTCCGCTGTCACCAAACTGATTGAGCATTAACGCCACCAGTGCCGCGCCGGTACTTTGCCCTAACAAGCGCGCAGTCCCCAGCATCCCGCTCGCCCCGCCGCTGCGTTCACGCGGTGCGGAGGTGATGATGGTGTGGTTATTCGGTGACTGAAATAGACCAAAACCCGCGCCGCACAATATCATCGGCCAGATGATATTAATATCGGAGGGCGCAGAAGGAAGTAACACCAGGGCAAATAATCCGCTTGCCATCACGGCCATACCCAGTGCACCCAATAGCCCCGCGTGGACGCGTTCGATAAGATATCCGGCCAGCGGCGCCATCACCATGGTTGCCAGCGGCCATGGGGTCAATAGCAGGCCCGTTTCGACTTCGCTACGACCGAGCACGGTTTGAAGAAAGAAGGGCAGAGAAACCATCGCCAGCATTTGCGCGCTAAATGAACAGATTGACGTGCAAATCGAGAGTGAAAACAGCGGAATGCGCAGCAGGTCAACCGGTAATAACGGTACCGGCAACGCCAACTGGCGGCGGATAAAGAAAAAACCGACCACGATAAGCGCCACAAGCTCGGTGCCAATCAATTTTAGCGACTGCCCTTGCGCAAATCCACTGAGCGCGGTAATTAACAAGCCAAACGTTAAGGCATTCATTACCGCACTTGGCAGATCAAAGCGTGGTTTATTGCTGCGGGACGAATTAGGTGGCAAAAAGCGCATAGCCAGCAGCAGGGCAATTATTCCCAGCGGGACGTTAATCAGAAACAGCCATTTCCATGATGAGATAGAGAGGATCGCCGCGGCAATGGTGGGGCCTGCCGCTGAGGATACCGCCACGATGAAGGAGTTAATTCCCATCCCCCGACCAAGCTGACGCTGGGGATAAATAAGTCTAATTAATGCTGTATTTACACTCATCAGCGCCGCGCCGCCAAACCCCTGAGCCACGCGGGCCAGAGTTAACATTTGTAGCGAGTCTGATAAAGCACAGAACAGCGAGGCAAGCAGGAATACGACGAGACCACATTTATAAATGCGTCGATAACCAAACATATCACCCAAAAATGAGAGTGACAGCAGTGAAACGACAATGGCGATTTGATAGGCGTTAACGATCCAGATTGAACTGGCGGGTGACGCCTGAAGGTCGGTAGCAATCGTCGGAAGTGCCACGTTAGCTATTGCTCCGTCGAGTACTGCCATAGAGATGCCAATAACAATGGTTAAAATTGCACCATATCGCTGGGGCAATGGCAGGCCATCAGCCTGAATTTTTTCCATAAGGGGTCATTTTATCGGGAATTATGATGAGAATAATAATCTTAGCATTGATATACAGGCGTTAGGTCGCAGATTTGTAACTAAGTAAGCAAAGAGCGATTGCGAGGGCAGGTCCGTGAAATTATAATAAAAACCGGTTCTGATTTTTATAAAACACTCGTAATGAGGTGATAAATGGCAATCGCAGATCTGGATAAACAACCTGATTCTGTATCTTCCGTGCTGAAAGTTTTTGGCATCCTGCAGGCGCTGGGTGAAGAGCGCGAAATTGGTATTACCGAGCTGTCGCAACGCGTCATGATGTCGAAAAGCACCGTTTATCGCTTTTTGCAGACCATGAAAACGCTGGGTTATGTGGCACAAGAAGGGGAGTCAGAGAAATACTCCCTGACCCTGAAATTATTCGAACTGGGTGCGCGCGCGTTACAAAACGTTGATCTGATCCGTAGTGCTGATATCCAGATGCGTGAACTTTCACGTTTGACCAAAGAGACCGTACACCTTGGTGCGCTGGATGAAGACAGCATCGTCTACATTCATAAAATCGACTCCATGTACAATCTGCGTATGTATTCCCGCGTCGGTCGTCGTAACCCATTGTACAGCACGGCTATCGGTAAAGTTCTTCTGGCATGGCGTGACCGCGATGAAGTGAAGGAAATTCTTGACGGCATCGAGTATAAACGCAGCACCGACCGTACTATCACAAATACTGATGAATTGCTGGTATTGTTAGATAAAGTACGTGAACAGGGATACGGCGAAGATAACGAAGAGCAGGAAGAAGGCCTGCGCTGCATCGGTGTTCCAGTGTTTGACCGTTTTGGCGTGGTGATTGCGGGCTTGAGTATCTCATTCCCGACGCTGCGCTTTTCCGAAGAGCGTTTACACGAATATGTGGCGATGCTGCATACGGCAGCGCGTAAGATTTCTGAACAAATGGGCTATAACGACTACCCGCTCTAATCCGCAGCAATAGCGCTAAGTGTAAAACCCCAGGTATTGCGTACCTGGGGTTTTTTAATGAATAAAATTAACGCTGTTTTGCGCAAATAGCATTGAGAATGTATTGCTTCTATCTTAACCGTTATCGATAACGACAGTACTTTTCCGCAATACAGGGCAATCTGAAAGGCCAATAAGGCCGCTGTTTGAGTGGACATATTGTGCGGTGCTGGTCCCGCGAGCGGTCAGATATTGGCATTGCAGACCCAGACCGGCCGCATTCTCTTTACTCCCAATCAAAATGCCATAGCCGCTGAGTAATAAACCGATCCAAACCAGAGCTAACAACACAATAGCGCGGATAATCAGACGCATTACAACCTCTTATCTTTTCTCGTTATTAGTAGATTAGCCTGTACACGGGATGAAACAAGTCAATCATTCCTAAAAAGATGGAATGCCGTTACAGTTAACGCTGGGTTTAGGTAACGCATGATAATTTATAGTCATAAGATGTAGAGTTGAAGAGTGGAGCTGGAGTGAAAAAAATACGCTGGGTGGTACTGATTGTTATCGTGCTGGTATGCATATTGATGTGGGCGCAGGTGTTTAACATCATGTGCGATCAGGACGTACAATTTTTCAGCGGTATTTGTGCCATCAATAAATTTATTCCCTGGTAAGCGCATTTTTACAACAGTTGATTACCTTCTTGTGCGGCAGTGGTAAACTACGCTGTCTACATTGAGGTGGTGAAATGAACGAAGTTTTGAATTCTGGCGCGTTAAGTTTTGCGTCTTTAGCGGTATCGGTGGTGGTTTTGGTTGTTGGGCTTGTGTTGTGGTTTTTCGTCAATCGGGCAAGTTCGCGTACTAACGAGCAGATAGAACTGCTTGAAGCATTGTTAGACCAGCAAAAAAGACAGAACGCATTGCTCCGTCGCCTTTGTGAAGCTAACGAACCAGAAAAAGCGGCAGAACCTGCAGCGGTTGCTGCGAAGGATGAAGATGACGACATCATCCGCCTGGTAGCCGAGCGCTAAAAACAGTATGGCAGGGTGAAGGTCTGCTGATGCGGTTCGCAGATACCTCATCCTGTCGTCAACATGTCAGATCATTTTCTTCTGCTCTCGCCGCGTAATTAGCGTTCGGCGTCGCCTGTCACCTGAGTATTTTCAGATACTCTATCCAATTAATATCTTATGTGCGGTCTGATCTAAATATATTTTCCCATACGTTAAAAATATGATTATGTCATTTTTGTGATAGCGATCGTCTTATTCACAGCGAAACGTTTCTCTTACTTTTTTGTGCATTGTCATCATTCTTTCATTATTTTAGTGCAAAACCAGAAGACGGATCTCATTTTTACGCTTGTGACATTTTATGCATTACTAAGCATAAAAAATGATATCCACCAGACCCTGTGACAGATAACCTGGAACAACCGAAGCTATTGAGCTATGGTAGAAATGTCCCTGTGACGGTGCAAGCCTGACGGGGCAAGGGGAGAGAGGTGAGAATATAACTCTGCTCGGTCTGGCGCATAACTGTGCAGTGGTTGTTTGATGAACGACAGGATTTGTGCGACCGATCGAGACACGTTTAAAAATGGCTTGCCATTATTTACGTTGTATGTGATAACACGTTTTGGGTTAAACGAGGTACAGTTCTGTTTATGTGTGGCATTTTCAGTAAAGAAGTCCTGAGTAAACACGTTGACGTTGAATACCGCTTCTCTGCCGAACCTTATATTAGTGCCTCAAGCAGTAATGTCTCAGTTTTATCTATGTTATGCCCGCGGGCGAAGAAAATACTCTAAGGAATTTTGCAAATGGCAAAGATTAAAGGTCAAGTTAAGTGGTTCAACGAGTCTAAAGGTTTTGGCTTCATTACTCCGGCTGATGGCAGCAAAGACGTGTTCGTGCACTTCTCCGCTATCCAGGGTAACGGCTTCAAAACTCTGGCTGAAGGCCAGAACGTTGAGTTCGAAATTCAGGACGGCCAGAAAGGTCCGGCTGCTGTAAACGTAACAGCTATCTGATCGACACCACTGATTTGATGCGCTCATGCGCAACCATCTCAGATATAAAGCCTCGCTTATGCGGGGCTTTTTAATTCAAATTACGTCAAAATATTTCTGAAAGCCCATCCATTAGCGCTTTGTTGCAAAGGCGTGATGTTCGTAGCATAGTTTTCCCCGCATTCTCGCGGCATTTCTCGTTAAATCAGACACCTGAAAAACTATCATGCGGGAGTCCAGGTGAAAAAGAAAAACGACATAGATGCGCGCAATTTTACTCCCGTACGTTTTGCCCTGCTTTGTGTGGCGATATTATTAAGCCTGGGATTGCTGCTGGGGCGTGTGGCGTGGCTACAAATTGTCACGCCGACAACTTTGGTAAAACAGGAAGATATGCGTTCGTTACGCGAGGTTACCATTGCCTCGCCACGCGGAATGATTACCGACAGAGAAGGGCGACCGCTGGCGGTAAGTGTCCCGGTGAATGCCGTCTGGGCAGACCCTAAAACCATTATCAGCAAGGGAGGCGTGGGCTACAACGAACGTTGGCAGGCGTTAGCAAAGACGCTGAACATTTCGCTCAGTTCTCTGGCTGAGCGTGTTAACAGTAATCCTGCGGGACGCTTTATTTATCTGGCGCGCCAGATCTCTCCTCAGCAGGCTGAATGGATCGATAACCTTAATCTTCCGGGGATCAATCTGCGTGAAGAATCACGCCGCTTTTATCCCGCCGGACATGTTGCGGCTAATCTCATTGGTTTCACCAATATTGATGGCCAGGGTATTGAAGGCCTGGAGAAAAGCTTCAATAGCCAGTTGATGGGCAAACCCGGCTCCCGCCTGGTCCGTAAAGACAAATTTGGCCATGTCATCGAAAATATCACCGAAGTGATGCCGGTGCCTGCACATGAGTTACAACTCAGTATTGATGAGCGTTTGCAGACGGTTACCGAAGACGCGCTGGACAATGCCGTTACATGGAATAAAGCGGAATCCGGGGCCGCGGTACTGGTTAATATTGACACCGGCGAAATTCTCTCCATGGCAAGCTTCCCCGACTTTAACCCCAACAATCGAGACGGCGCGGTACTGGATGATTTTCGTAACCGTGCCATTAGCGACACCTTTGAACCCGGTTCAACCGTTAAGCCGCTGGTGATCATGACCGCGCTCCAGCAGGGGATTGTGCAACCGGACAGCGTAATTGATACCCATCCTTTTAATGTCGACGGGCATCGTATTCGCGATGTCGGATTTTACCCGGAGCTGTCGCTGACCGGCATTTTGCAGAAATCGAGCGACACGGGCGTTTCGCACTTGTCGTTAGCTATGCCGGTGCAGAAATTGCTGGATACCTATAAACGTTTTGGCTTTGGCGACCCAACCGGGTTGGGATTAACCGGCGAAAGCAGTGGTTTAATGCCTCAACGCCGCTACTGGAGCGATTTGGATCGCGCCACCTTTGCATTCGGTTATGGGCTCATGGTGACGCCGCTCCAGTTGGCGCATGTCTATGCCACCATCGGTAGTTTTGGCATCTATCGCCCCCTTTCTATCACGCGTATTGATCCGCCGGTAATAGGGACGCGGGTGATGCCGGAGGCGCTGGTTCATCAGGTTGAACATATGATGGAAAGCGTCGCGTTACCCGGTGGTGGGGGAACCAAGGCTGCGGTCAGGGATTATCGGGTTGCGGTGAAGACCGGGACGGCGAAAAAAATTGGCGATGATGGTAAATATGTTGATAAATATGTGGCCTATACGGCAGGCGTTGCGCCAGCGAGCGACCCGAAATTCGCCCTAGTCGTGGTTATTAATAATCCACAAAACGGTGCTTACTATGGGGGCGCCGTCTCCGCGCCGGTATTCAGCCAGATAATGGGTGATGTCTTACGCCTGGAAAATGTTAAACCAGACGGCATGCCTGCCGACTCCGATCACCTGCTGGTGATGCATGGCGACAGCGTATCCTCGCCGACGCTGTAAGTTATTTTCCCGGGGCGCAATTCGCGTTACACTTGCGCCCTCAAATCACCTGCCGGAGTTGTCATGTCGTTTTCCTGTCCTCTTTGCCACCAGCCTCTTACTCAAACGAAAAACAGTTTTATTTGCCCTGAGCGGCACCAGTTTGACGTGGCGAAGGAAGGGTATGTCAACTTACTGCCGGTTCAGCATAAGCGGTCGCGCGATCCGGGTGACAGCGCTGAGATGATGCAGGCGCGCCGGGCGTTTCTTGATGCCGGACACTATCAACCGCTGCGTGACGCGATTGTGAATGTGCTTGCGCAGACGCTGAGTTCAGAAAACGCGGCGATTCTGGATATCGGCTGTGGAGAAGGGTATTACACCCATGCCTTTGCCGATACGCTGACTGGCGGCAAGACCGTTGGCCTCGACGTTTCTAAAGTGGCGATTAAGGCCGCAGCCCGCCGTTATCCGCAGGTCACCTTTTGCGTGGCTTCCAGCCATCGTCTGCCGTTTGCCGATGCGTCCATGGATGCCATCATCAGGATCTACGCGCCTTGTAAAGCGCAAGAGCTGGCTCGCGTGGTGAAACCGGGAGGATGGGTAATCACCGCCACGCCCGGGCCGCGTCATTTAATGGAGCTGAAAGGGCTGATTTATGATGAGGTGCGTTTGCATGCGCCACATACCGAACAACTGGACGGTTTTATTCTGCAGCAAAGTATTGCGCTGGGCTATCAGATGCAGCTCCAGGGCAGCGAAGCCGTTGCATTACTGCAAATGACGCCGTACGCCTGGCGGGCAAAACCGGAAGTGTGGGAAACGCTGGCAGGAAAAACGACGTTTGACTGCCAGACAGATTTTAGTATTCACATCTGGCAGCGCCAGAATTAACCGTGGAAGTGTGCCCAGAGGATCTGGGCGCCGATACCAATCAGTACCACCCCGCCCAGGATTTCAGCTCGTTTGCCCAGCATCGGACCAATAAAACGACCGATCATCATGCCGAGCGTGGACATCATCAACGTGGCGCAGCCGATGGCCAGCGCAGTCGCAATGATGTTAACCTGCAGGAACGCCAGACCCACCCCGACGGCCATCGCGTCGAGACTGGTGGCTATAGCGGTGGTGACCAGCAGCCAGAATCCGTGGCGGCGCGGCGGTTCTTCATCTTCATCACCGTTGTCGCGAAAACCTTCGATTATCATTCGCCCACCTAAGAAAATCAGCAGAATGAAAGCGATCCAGTGGTTCCACTCCAGCACGAATTTGCTTGCCAGCATGCCCATTCCCCAGCCAATCAGCGGCGTCAGGGTTTCAACTGCGCCGAAAATGAGACCGGTGCGCAGAGCTTCAGAAAATTTGGGTTTATGCAGGGTGGCGCCTTTGCCAATTGATGCAGCGAAAGCATCCATCGACATGCCGAAAGCGAGAAGTACAGTAGCGGTGAGATTCATAACAGCGTCCTGACCGGGGTATCCATAAAACACATCACTGCCCCCAGTAACCATGCACACAGATTAAAATCACGAAATATATCGTGCCATTCAGGTATGCATTGCAGTTGATGTGCCTATGGTCTCGCCTGACTGAAGCTGTATGTTCAGTCCGTACGCGCCACGTTTTTCAACGAGTATGTTGACACGTACATTTCCGGAGTCTGGAAATCGGCTACTCCCCAACGACGGGCGCAACCTTAACATATATTGAGAATATAAAACAAGAAACAGGGAAATAATATTTGACTTCTAATTGAAAACGATTTTCATTTAGATTTATTTATAAACAGAACGTTAAAATAAATAACATTACGGACGTTGTAATATAGCCTTAGCTATGTTTTGTTTTCAAAAATATATAAAAAACATAGTTCAGGCTATCTTTCTAATTTACTGATTTGAAATGAGAAGTTTATATATTTTTTCAAGATCGTCTATATTTCGTACGCGAACCAGCAATCTCCGCTGTTCTAATTGCATCACCAGCACGCCGTCCTCTGATAAATTCATCTCTTTAATGCGGTTATATTCAATCCAGACGTTGGCAAAGAAAAACCCTTTTTGCTTGAAGATGATTTTCGGCGTACGGATCCAGAACAGATACAACCCCATCAATATCAGTGCGCATAATAACCACGTGGTGAATTGCGCCCCGTGGCTGGTGACGTTGTTGTAAATAAGAATAGCTACCAGGCCAATGAAGATAACACTGTCAACACGGCTGCGAGGAAGCAGGGCGACCGTCAGCAGAGTAAGGCCATTACGGCGGGGCATGATGAACTGATCGTAAATGGCATACGCCAGCAGCGAAAAGATAAAAAGAACCAGCACCAGGTCCGTGATAGTCATGAATCCTCAATCCTCTAAATAGAAAAACCGGGGGCAAGCCCCCGGTGGTGTACAACAGTCTTACAGGCCAAGCAGGCCGACAGCGTAGCCCGCGATACCGATGATGAAGAAGCCAACGATAATCCACAGCGGGTTCACTTTCTTACGCAGCAGCCACATACAAGCGAAAGTCAGCAGCAGAGGAACCAGGCCCGGCATCAGCTGGTCAAGGATAGTCTGCACGGTGGTGACGCGAGTCTGACCATCCTGACCGGTGATAGTGGAGACCACCAACGGGATATTCACGTGCGTCCACTTGTTAACCAATGCCCCCATGACAAACAGGCCGAGGATTGACGCCCCCTCAGTCAGTTTCTGCAGGAAGCCACCGCCCATATCCTTAACGATATCGACCCCTTTACGGTAGCCGTATGCCACACCGTAGTAACGGGTTGCCAGACGCACCAGGTTAAACAGGATGAAGAACAACAGTGGTCCAAGCAGGCTGCCGCTCATCGCGATACCAGCGCCAAGCGCAGCAAATACCGGACGTACGGTACCCCAGAAGATTGGGTCGCCGACGCCTGCCAGCGGTCCCATCAGACCAACTTTGATACCGTTGATAGCACCATCGTCAATCTCTGCGCCGTTGGCACGCTGCTCTTCCATCGCCAGCGTAACGCCCAGCACAGGTGCGGCTACGTACGGATGGGTGTTAAAGAATTCCAGGTGACGCTTAATAGCCTGCTTACGTGCGTCGTTGTTTTCCGGGTACAAACGGCGGATAGCCGGTACCATGGAGAAACAAAAACCCAGCGCCTGCATACGTTCGAAGTTCCATGAACCCTGAAACAGGTTAGAACGAATGAACACGCCACGAATGTCACTCGGAGTGAGTTTTTTCTCGGTGGTAGTTTTAGTCATATCAACCATTTCGCTCACCTGCTAGTCCAGTTCGTTATCAAGATCGTTGTTACCAGCTGCCTGAACTGGCGCACCGGCGACGCGGTTATATTTCGGGCTCAGCTGAATGTAGAGGATTGCCATCACTGCGCCAATCACACCCAGAGCAACCAGGTTGAAGTTAGTAAATGCCGCGGTGACGAAGCCGAGGTAGAAGAACGGCATCAGGTAGCCCGCGCGCATCATATTGATGACCATCGCATAACCAACCACCACGATCATACCGCCTGCGATATTCAGGCCGCCGGTGACGACTTCCGGAATGGCGTTGAGCATGCTCTGAACTTCACTGGTACCTACAGAAATCGCCACGATTACCGCCGGGATAGCGATACGCATAGCCTGCAGGAACAGTGAGGACACGTGCAGCCAGGAGAGCGCCGTCAGGTTGCCGTTTTCGGCCGCCTTATCCGCTGCGTGCTGGAATGCTACGGTGATAGTACGAACGATGATGGTCAGAACCTGGCCTGCTGCTGCCAGCGGGATAGCCAGCGCGATACCGGCACCAATGCTTTGGTGACCCGCGATAACCAGAACGGTAGAGATAATTGACGCCAGTGCGGCATCTGGTGCAACCGCAGCACCGATGTTCATCCAGCCCAGGGCGATCATTTCCAGGGTACCACCGATGATAATACCGGTTTTCATATCCCCGAGAACGGCGCCAATAAGCGTACAGGCCACCAACGGACGGTGGAACTGAAATTCATCGAGTACCGACTCCATACCCGCGATACATGCGACGATGAACACCAGCACAATCTGAAGAGTGGTAATCTCCATTGTACTTCTCCTATTGCTATACAGACTTAAGTGTGAAAACTAAGTAAATGCCAGGGAATTATTTCGCCTTGGCAATCAAATCCATCATTTTCAGTTTCTGATCGGTCGAAACTTTACGCGCTTCGAGCTCAATACCGCGTTCGTTGAGTTTTTTGAAGGCTTCGATGTCTTTTTCATCAACAGAAATTGCGTTGTTTACCTGTGTTTTACCCTGACGGAAAGCCATACCGCCAATGTTTACAGAGGTAATTTTCACACCACCTTCAACGATACGTTCCACATCGGTCGGGTTGGTGAACAACAGCATCACACGCTCGCCTGCATATTTCGGGTTGTTGTAGACGCGGATCATTTTCGCGACATCAACCACATGCGCCGTCACACCCGGAGGTGCTACCTGAGTCAGCAGCGTTTTACGCACGGTATCGGCGGCAACTTCATCGCTGACGACGATAATGCGCGTTACGTTGGTTTCTTTGGTCCAGCGAGTGGCTACCTGACCATGAATTAAACGGTCATCGATACGCGCCAGACCGATCTGCATATAATCGTTCGGGCCCATCGGTTTCGCCGGTGCTGCTGCTTTTGGTGCCGCAACGGGGGCTGGAGCGGCTTTTTCCACCGGTTTCGCTTTCAACGCTTTCACGCCTTCGCTACCGGTTTCAACGGCCAGTGCCACTAATTCATCAAAGCTCGGGTTGTCATCACGCGCCATGAAGGTTTCAACCAGCATGGGAATGTTCACACCGGCGATAACTTCGTAATGCTCTTTATCGACGACAATGCGGCTCGCAGCGTTAAACGGGCTGCCTCCCCATGTGTCAACGAGAAACAGCACGCCTTTACTGGTATCGAGTTTTGCCAACTGAGCGTTGTACTTTTCGATCAGCGTTTCGGCATTTTCGCCTGGAACGAAATCGATCCAGCCGACGTTTTCCTGCTCGCCTAACAGCATCTCTGCTGTCTTAAGTAACTGCTCTGCAGCCCAACCATGTGTGCCTATTACAATAGCAATGGTCACTTGCTACCTCCTTTATTATCGTTAACACATCAACGTAAAGATGTATTTGAATCGTCGTCCGCAATCGAATCGATTCAGATAAGGGTTACAAAGAAAAACCTATGATTTTCGTGAATTATTTTAGATATCGAAAAAAATATTTTATGTGATGAAGATCCGTAATTTAACTTCCGATGAAAAGAAATTTCGAAGGGTAAAATATCTCCGAAACAACTTATTGCAAAGGAAGGTAAATCTTTGCTAAAAACCGGTTGTCTCTGTTATGTTTAGCATCTGTTTAATTACTCAGGAGTATAGGGCAGTAGCCCACCATATGGATCGTCACCGACGTCATTTCACCCTCAGGCCGCTTTGCGCCTGTCAGATTGGCACTTTTTGCCACAAATTTTCTCTGCATGATGCTTTAACGCCTGAGATCCTCAGCGCGCAGTTTGGTCATTCCTTAAGCAGGAGCTTGTCATGGAATTATTAATGGACCCGCAGATTTGGGTGGGTTTGCTCACGCTTGTCGTTCTCGAAATTGTTCTGGGTATTGATAACCTGGTCTTCATTGCGATCCTGGCTGATAAGCTGCCGCCGAAACAGCGAGATAAAGCGCGTTTAATCGGTTTATCACTGGCACTGATTATGCGTCTGGGCTTGTTGTCCGTGATTTCGTGGATGGTAACGCTGACAAAGCCGCTGTTTACGGTAATGGACTATGCGTTCTCGGGGCGCGATCTGATTATGCTGCTGGGCGGTATCTTCCTCTTGTTCAAGGCTACGACAGAGCTGCATGAGCGGCTGGAAAACCGTGAACATGATACCGGGCAGACGAAAGGCTATGCGAGCTTTTGGGTTGTGGTGACGCAGATTGTCATCCTTGATGCGGTGTTCTCGCTGGATGCGGTGATTACTGCGGTCGGTATGGTCAACCATCTGCCGGTCATGATGGCGGCGGTCGTGATAGCTATGGCCGTGATGCTGCTGGCTTCCAAGCCGTTGACGCGATTTGTGAACCAGCATCCGACGGTGGTGGTGCTGTGTCTGAGCTTCCTGTTGATGATTGGTCTGAGTCTGGTTGCCGAAGGGTTTGGCTTCCACATTCCGAAAGGTTATCTGTATGCGGCGATTGGCTTCTCGATCATTATCGAGTTGTTTAACCAGATTGCCCGTCGTAACTTTATTCGCCACCAGTCGACCCTGCCGCTGCGTGCGCGGACTGCGGATGCAATCCTGCGTCTGATGGGCGGTAAACGTCAGGCCAGCGCGCAGATGGAATCCGACAATCCGGTACCTGTGCCCGTTCCGGAAGGCGCATTTGTGGAAGAAGAACGCTATATGATCAACGGCGTGCTCTCCCTGGCCTCGCGTTCATTACGTGGCATTATGACGCCTCGTGGCGAGATTAGCTGGGTTGATGCGGACCTGAGCGTAGCGGAAATTCGCGAGCAATTGCTTTCGTCACCGCACAGCCTGTTCCCGGTATGTCGCGGTGAACTGGACGAAATTATCGGTATCGTCCGTGCCAAAGAACTGCTGGTGGCGCTGGAAGAGGGGGTGGATGTGGCGGCGATTGCCTCAGCCTCTCCGGCTATCGTGGTCCCGGAAACGCTGGACCCGATCAATCTGTTGGGCGTTCTGCGTCGTGCCCGCGGCAGTTTCGTGATCGTCACTAACGAATTTGGTGTCGTGCAGGGGCTGGTTACACCGCTGGACGTATTAGAAGCTATCGCCGGTGAGTTCCCCGATGCCGATGAAACGCCTGAAATTATTGCTGATGCAGGCGGCTGGTTGGTGAAAGGCGGAACCGACCTGCATGCATTGCAGCAGGCGCTGGACGTGGATACGCTGGTGGATGAAGACGAAGATATCGCGACGGTGGCAGGTTTAGTCATCGCGGCTAACGGTCATATTCCACGCGTCGGCGATGTTATCGAGGTTGCGCCGCTGAGTATTACGATTGTCGAAGCGAATGACTATCGTGTGGATTTAGTTCGCATTGTTAAAGAACAACCTGCTCACGACGAAGACGAGTAATCGGGTTTAGCGAAACGGCATAACGGGCATACTATGTCGCCCGTTATGCCGGGTGGGCGGCGGCGTGCTGCCCGCCAGCCATTTTGGAAAATCGCGTAGCGGCATTGGCTTCGCATACAGAAAACCTTGCAATAAATGTACACCGTGCCGGCGCAAATGCTGTGCCTGCGCCTGCGTTTCAACCCCTTCCGCCACCAGTTCTATATTCAGTCTTTTTCCCAGCGCGATGATGATGTCTGTAACGGTTGAGTTCACGGCATCGGTACCGATCGCAGAAGTAAATGATTTATCAATTTTCAGTACATCCGGGCGGATTTTTTCCAGCCAGGAGAGCGAGCTGTTGCCAGTGCCAAAATCGTCAATCGCCAGTTTTACGCCAAGGCGATTTAGCTCGCGTACAACCCGATAATCCACATCCAGTAACGCATCACGTTCGGTAAGTTCGATGACTAACTGCTGAATGGGATGCTGGCTAAACCAATACTGGTTGAGATCTTTTAACAGCGTGCCGTGGCGAAAATGGCTGGCGGCGACATTGATCCCGATATGAAACTGACTGCTCATGGGGAAGACGTGTCGTTGCTGAATGGTTTCTGCGATGACGTGACGCGTCAGGGGCACGATCAGGTTGTGCTCCTCGGCGATGGGAATAAACACTTCGGGAGAGATCCAACCCTGACGCGGATTATTCCAGCGTAACAGGATTTCCACCCCCATGCATTGCTGCGTTTGCGCATTGAGCAGTGGCTGGCAGAACAGCTCGAATTCCCGGGCGGCAAGGGCCAGATTTATCTCCCAGGAGAAACTCATTCTGTTGGCGGTTGCCAGCCACGCCAGGTACCCCACTAACAGACTGAGGATCACCGCCAGCGGCAGTTGTGTTGGCAGATGTTTAATCGCCAGTTCACTGGCGCCCGGACCGGTAACGCTGATAGTAAACGGGAAATGCTGTGATGAGAGCTGGTAGCGTTTTTCATTCTTTAGTTCAGGTAGCGTATCGACAACACCTTGTCCGTAGAGCAGATGGCGATTGCCGACACTTAAGCTGGCATGGGTGATCTGCGGCAGTTGTGGCTCAAGCAACATGGATGATAATAACTCAATGTTGACGATTTCCAGCACGCCATCTTCACCATCGGCAGAGGATGGATACCATTGTGTCAGAATCGGACTGCCTTTAATTATCGAATGGTCGGTTGATAACAGCAGTAGCGACTCCTGGCTTGGTAATTCAGGCTCCAGTTGACGAACAGGCTCATTGCGATAACCAAAAATGCTGGAGCAATACAGAATCCCATCTTTAACCAGGTTGACAGAGCGTACCGTTTGCAGCCTGGCAGCATGCTTGCTCAACGATAAACGCGCGACTGAACAGGGGAGACCAATCAACGGCAACAGCACATCTCGTCCGGCCTGAAGGGGCAAAAGCACGTGATCCAACTCTTCAACCGCGTGGTTGGCAAAGGTTACGGTATTTCGATGATTTAAATTACGCTCCGAAATAAATCGGACCGTTAACGTGAGGATAAGCGTTACCAGGGCACATAGGGTGCAAACAAATAAGCGATTCCGGCGATAGTTTTTAATGATCCGTTGTGCTGTATGCATGCGGGCCGCCCGATAAGCCGTTGGTCACAAAAGCCAAAAGCAACAGAGCAAGTGTAGTGGGGAAAATTACAGTAGACGAGGAAGGGGAGATAAATTCGCCCATCCGTCGCAGATGGGCGAAAATTAAGTATTAGTCACACTGAACTTTGATTGCCAGACCACCACGTGACGTTTCGCGGTATTTGGCGTTCATGTCTTTACCCGTTTCGTACATGGTCTCAATGACTTTATCCAGCGAAACGCGTGGCGCACTGGTTCGGCGCATTGCCATGCGTGCGGCATTAATAGCTTTTACGGAAGCAATGGCGTTACGTTCGATGCACGGAACCTGAACCTGACCGGCAACCGGGTCACAGGTTAAACCGAGGTTATGCTCCATACCGATTTCTGCCGCAACACACACCTGTTCAGGACTTGCACCCAGTAGCTCAGCCAGACCGGCAGCCGCCATAGAACAAGCCACGCCAACTTCACCCTGACAGCCGACTTCAGCACCGGAGATAGATGCATTCATTTTGTACAGTGCGCCAATTGCACCGGCCGCCAGGAAATAGCGGGTGTAGATATCCGGGCTGACGGACTCAATGAAATGATCGTAATAGGCCAGGACCGCAGGCACGATACCGCAGGCACCGTTAGTTGGCGCTGTGACAACGCGACCACCCGCGGCGTTTTCTTCGTTAACGGCCAGCGCAAACATGTTCACCCAGTCGATCACGTTCATCGGATCGTTGGAGAGCTTGTCGCTGGAGACCAACATACGACGCAGGGCAGAGGCGCGACGCGGAACGCGCAGCGGCCCAGGCAGGACGCCTTCGGTGTTCATCCCACGATCGATACAGGCCTGCATGGTTTGCCAGACGTTGCCAAAGTACTCTTCAATCTCTTTTTTGCTGTGCAGAGCAAGTTCGTTCTGCATCACCATGCCAGAGAGGGACAGGCCGGTGCTGTTGCAGTATTCCAGCATTTCAGTGGCGGATTTGAACGGATAAGGTACGCTGACCTCATTGGCGGTATCCTGACCAAAATGTTCTTCATCAACGATGAACCCACCGCCGATTGAGTAGTACGTTTTGCTGTAAATGACGGTTTCGCCATTATACGCATGGATCTGCATGCCGTTTTCATGCAGCGGCAGGTTGCCGTTATGAAAACGCATTCCATCATTCTGCGGGAAATCCACTTCGTGCTGACCCTGTGCAAGCAACAGGCGTCCACGCGCTTCTACATCGCGGATAAATCCGGGAATGCTGTCAATGTTTACGGTAGCAGGCTCGTTGCCCGCCAGACCCATAATAATGGCGATATCGGTGTGGTGACCTTTACCCGTGAGCGACAGTGAACCATATACGTCGACGGCAACACGAGTAACGCTGTCCAGTAATCCTTTTTCGACCAGGTCATCGACGAACTGTTTACCCGCCTTCATAGGCCCTACGGTATGGGAAGATGAGGGACCAATCCCCACCTTAAACATGTCGAATAGACTAATCACGATAATACTCCTACAGGGCGACTGGGCTTTCCAGTAACGATGTTATAACTGCGCATAGTGTAAGAGGGAACGCGGCGATCGGCTTAACTATTCACATGAATTAAACTAATAGATAACCGCGGTTTTACTAATGTTGCGACCTGAGTTTCAAGTTGTCTATGGCGTGCGTAAAGATAAGTATAGTCAGGGCTTGACGCCAATTTGCAGAGCCAGCTCACGAATTATCCCGGCGGTCATTCCCCAGACGAAATATTGCTCATACCACGAAAGCCACACGCGATGAGAATCACCGCGACGATAAATATCGAGCGGATGGTAACGCCCCAAATGTAACGCCTGCGCCAGCGGCATTTCAAACACCGCGGAAACCTCATCTTCACTGGCGCGATACGGCAGATTAGGCGGGATAATGCCGACGACCGGGGTAACCTGAAAACCGGTGACGCTGTCGACCGGCGGCAGGACGCCGATCACCTCAACGCATGACGGCGGAATGGCGACTTCTTCATGCGCCTCGCGAAGGGCTGCGGCGATCAACGAGGCATCGGTGCTGTCCACCGCGCCGCCGGGAAAGGCGACCTGGCCGGCATGTTTGCGTAGATGAACGGATCGCTGGGTTAGCAGCAGCCCCGGCTGTGGTCGGCGGACGACGGGGATCAGCACGGCTGCCTGGCGCTGGTTTAACGCGGCATGGTTGACCTGCGGGCGCAGGAGTTGGAAGCGCGATAAAAAATCATCAAGCGTCAGGCTGCTGTATTCCACGTGTCAGTTCTCCAGTTGGTGCAAAATACGATTCACTTTATCAAATGTTTCCTGATACTCCGCGTCTTCCTGACTGTCCGCCACAATGCCACCACCGGCTGAACAGTAAATCTGTCCGCCCGTCGTCGTCAGTGTGCGAATGGTGATGCTGGTGTCCATATTGCCGCAAAAGCTCAGGTAACCAATGCTGCCACACCAGGCATTACGTCGGTGCGGCTCCAGCTCATCTATAATTTCCATCGCCCGCACTTTCGGCGCGCCGGTAATGGAGCCGCCGGGGAAGGCGGCGCGCAGCAGGTCGGTAGCGTGCAAAGATTCCGGCAAACGTGCGGTAATGGTGCTGACTAAATGATGAACGGCAGGGAACGGCTCGACTACAAACAGCTCCGGAACCTGTACCGAACCCGGCACGGCAACGCGACCGATGTCATTGCGCATTAAATCGACGATCATCAGGTTTTCCGCACGATCCTTCGGTGAGTTCGCCAGCAGTTGGGCCTGCTCACGATCGGCATCAGCCTCTTCACGTCTTGGCAGCGTCCCTTTAATAGGACGCGTCTGGATGTGCTGGTTTTCCAACAGAATAAACCGTTCGGGTGAAAGGCTGAGGATTGCGCCTTCCTCAAGACGAATGAACGCGCTAAACGGCGCACGATTAGCGTGATTGAGTCGTACAAATGCCTGCCACTCATCGCCCTGATAATGCGCCTGAAAACGTTGAGCAAGGTTGACCTGATAACAGTCGCCGCTGTGCAGATAACTCTGGACCTGGCGGAATTTTTCGCCGTACTGGGCACGGCTCATATTGGACTGCCACGCCGAGGTTAATGTAAATGGCTCACGTTTTGATGATTGTTGCGCGTTGAGCCATTGCAGCCGCGCTTCGACATCGGTATGGCTGAGCAGGGATACGGTCTGCAGCTGATGATCGACAATCAGCGCCCAGTCGTAAATGCCGACGGCCATATCCGGCAGAGCAATATCGCGAGTGGCAATCGTGGGCAGCAATTCAAATCTTCTGCCAAGATCGTAGCCAAACAGACCTAACGCGCCGCCCTGAAACGGCAGATTGGGGTGATAGCTCGGGTGAATCCCCCGTGCGCTGAGCGCTGAATGTAATACCGTCATTGGGTCATCAAGCGTGCGTACAGTTGCGTGTCCGTCATAGACAACGGTTTCTTCTGCGCGCGTAACCAGCGTGGCGACGGGATCCGCCACCAGAATATCAAAACGGTTATGTGGATGGTCAGCATGACCCGAATGCAACAGCATCGCCCAGGGGAGATGGCTTAAGGTCGAAAAATAGCGTTCAGCGGCGTCCTGACGCCAGGGTAATGTGATTACTGCGGGAGATAACGTCTTCATCTGTCCTGACTCGTTGCTACTCTACTGGCTAACCGCCCGGTAGCATGAAATAATTAGCGCAGACAATTTAGCAGGAGTTAACAATGTTTGCAGGTTTACCTTCACTCAGTCATGAGCAGCAGCAAAAAGCAGTCGAGCGTATTCAGGAACTGATGTCGCAAGGGATGAGCAGCGGACAAGCGATTGCTCTGGTTGCTGAAGAGTTACGCGCCAGCCATACCGGCGAGCGGATCGTGGCGCGTTTCGAAGATGAAGACGAGTAACGTCTCTTACACCGCAGCGATAATCTTGATCTCTACTTTGTATTTCGGGTTCATCAACCCGGCCTGGACCGTACAACGTACCGGCGCGTGACCGGCAACGACCCACGCGTCCCAGGCTTTGTTCATCGCGGCAAAGTCACTTTTATCTGCCAGAAAAAGGGTGGCATCAAGAATACGTGACTTGTTGCTGCCCTGTTTTTCCAGAACTGCGTCAATTTGCGCCAGCGTATTCACCGTTTGTTCAAAGGCGTCTGCATCCAGGTTTTCCGGTACACCGGTGTAATACAACGTGTTGTTATGGATAACCACGTCGGACCAACGCGCTTCGGCATCAATGCGCACAATTGTCATAAATCATTCCTCATTTACGTTTTTCATAATGGCTTCAGGTTGCGCCAAGACTGCCATAATGTTGTGCCTACGTCACCTCTTCAACTGGCGAAAGACCCGCTGGCCTGACATAATCCCTGTTCAAATGAACAGGGGGCAGTGTGACGGACGATTTTGCAGCAGACGGTCAATTGGCTAAAGCGATACCGGGTTTTAAACCGCGTGAACCACAGCGGCAGATGGCCTTCGCCGTTAGCCATGCCATTGAAAAATCACAGCCGCTTGTTGTAGAAGCCGGAACCGGAACGGGTAAAACCTACGCTTATCTGGCACCTGCGTTGCGTGCGGGTAAAAAGGTCATCGTCTCTACCGGTTCGAAAGCATTGCAGGATCAGCTTTATAGCCGCGATCTCCCGACCGTCGCAAAGGCGCTGGAATTCACCGGCAAACTGGCGCTGCTGAAAGGGCGCTCCAACTATCTGTGTCTGGAACGCCTTGAACAGCAGGCGCTGGCGGGCGGCGACCTGCCGGTACAAACCTTAAGCGACGTCATTCTGCTGCGCTCCTGGTCAAATCAAACCCTTGATGGCGACATCAGTACCTGCGTCAGCGTGGCGGAAGATTCTCAGGCCTGGCCGCTGGTCACCAGCACCAACGACAATTGTCTGGGCAGCGACTGCCCGCTGTACAAAGAGTGTTTTGTCGTTAAAGCGCGTAAAAAAGCGATGGAGGCAGATGTGGTTGTGGTCAACCACCATCTGTTTCTCGCTGATATGGTGGTGAAAGAGAGCGGGTTTGGCGAACTGATCCCCGAAGCTGAAGTGATGATCTTCGATGAAGCGCATCAGTTACCGGATATCGCCAGCCAGTACTTTGGTCAATCGCTCTCCAGTCGTCAGTTGTTAGACCTGGCGAAAGACATCACCATTGCCTATCGCACCGAGCTGAAAGACACTCAGCAGTTGCAGAAGTGCGCCGATCGCCTGGCGCAAAGCGCGCAGGACTTCCGCCTGCAACTTGGCGAGCCGGGCTATCGCGGCAATCTGCGCGAACTGCTGGCTGACCAGCGTGTACAGCGCGCGTTTTTGTTGCTCGATGACACGCTGGAGCTGTGTTACGACGTGGCGAAACTGTCTCTTGGACGTTCGGCGTTGTTGGATGCTGCGTTTGAGCGTGCCACGCTTTATCGCGCCCGTTTGAAGCGCCTGAAAGAGATTAACCAGCCAGGCTTCAGCTATTGGTATGAATGCACCTCCCGCCATTTCACTCTTGCGCTGACGCCGCTCACCGTGGCGGATAAATTCAAAGAAGTGATGGAACAAAAGCCGGGCTGTTGGATTTTTACCTCCGCGACGCTGTCGGTAAATGATGACCTTCATCATTTCACCGCGCGGCTGGGCATAGATGACGCCGAGTCGATGCTATTGCCGAGCCCTTTTGATTACACGCGTCAGGCGCTGCTCTGCGTGCCGCGTAATCTCCCGCAAACCAACCAGCCGGGAGCCGCGCGCCAGTTAGCGTCAATGCTGCGTCCCATTATTGAAGCAAACAACGGTCGCTGCTTTATGCTGTGTACCTCACACGCGATGATGCGCGATCTGGCAGAACAATTCCGCGCCACCATGACGCTGCCGGTCCTGTTGCAGGGCGAAACCAGTAAAGGGCAACTGTTACAGCAGTTTGTCAGCGCAGGTAATGCGTTACTGGTTGCTACCAGCAGCTTCTGGGAAGGGGTAGACGTGCGTGGCGATACACTGTCGCTGGTCATTATCGATAAATTGCCGTTCACTTCGCCGGATGACCCGCTGTTAAAAGCCCGGATGGAAGACTGTCGCCTGCGCGGCGGCGATCCCTTCGACGAGGTTCAACTCCCGGATGCGGTAATCACCCTGAAACAGGGGGTAGGACGACTGATTCGTGACGCAGACGATCGCGGCGTGCTGGTCATTTGCGACAACCGCCTGGTGATGCGACCCTACGGCGCTACCTTCCTGGCGAGTCTTCCGCCTGCGCCGCGCACGCGTGACATTGCGCGTGCTGTCCGTTTTCTTGCCATACCATCGACTGAGTAATTTGTTACGGAGTGTGGTAAGATGCGCGCCAAATTTATTGATCTGATCACAAACACCCATGCGAATTCTGGCTATCGATACCGCCACAGAGGCGTGCTCTGTTGCCCTGTGGAATGACGGTACTATCAAAGCTCATTTCGAGCTTTGCCCACGAGAACATACCCAACGAATTTTACCGATGGTCCAGGAGATCCTGGCCGCTGGCGAATTAGCCTTATCCGATATCGACGCCCTGGCGTTTGGTCGCGGCCCAGGCAGTTTCACCGGCGTACGTATCGGGATTGGCATTGCTCAGGGGTTGGCGTTAGGCGCGAATTTACCGATGATCGGCGTCTCTACCCTGGCGACCATGGCGCAGGGGGCCTGGCGTAAGTCTGGCGCCACCCGCGTGCTGGCGGCGATTGATGCGCGAATGGGCGAGGTTTACTGGGCCGAATACCAGCGTGATGAAAATGGCATCTGGCGCGGTGAAGAAACCGAAGCCGTGTTAACGCCTGAACAAGTACATGAACGCTTGCTGCAACTGTCTGGCGAATGGGTCACTGTCGGAACGGGCTGGCCTGCCTGGCCTGAACTGGGTAAAGACAGCGGCCTGACGCTGAGCGATGGCGCTGTTCTGCTGCCGGCGGCTGAAGACATGCTGCCTGTCGCCACGCAATTGCTGGCTGCAGGTAAGACCGTGGCCGTTGAACATGCTGAACCGGTTTATTTACGTAACACCGTGGCGTGGAAGAAACTTCCCGGTAAAGAATGAATCTTAGTAGTACATCCCCGGTTAATTCGCGCAGTCGTCAGTGACCCGCATCGGTGAATTTTTCGGGGCAGGCGCTAAGAAGAGGGAGTCGCAATATGGCGGTGCAAAAGCAGGTAGTGAAAGGTGTGTTGGCAGGCGTATTGGCGTTAATGCTAAGCGGCTGCGTTACCATCCCGGATGCGATTAAAGGCTCAAGCCCTACGCCACAGCAGGATCTGGTGCGGGTGATGAATGCGCCGCAGCTTTATGTCGGACAGGAAGCGCGTTTCGGCGGCAAAGTGGTGGATATTCAGAACCAGCAGGGGAAATCCCGTCTGGAAATTGCCACGGTTCCTCTCGATAGCGGGGCGCGCCCCGTGCTGGGCGAAGCCTCTCGCGGACGAATTTTTGCCGATGTAAACGGCTTTCTCGACCCGGTGGATTTTCGTGGTCAACTGGTTACCGTCGTCGGTCCGATTAGCGGAACAGTGGACGGAAAAATTGGCAGTACGCCGTATAAATTCATGCTGATGCAGGTAACCGGTTATAAACGCTGGCATATTACTCAGCAGATTGTTATGCCGCCTCAGCCGATCGACCCCTGGTTCTACGGCGCGCGTGGCTGGCCTTACGGTGGCTACGGCGGATGGGGATGGTACAATCCCGGTCCGGCACAGGTTCAGACCATAGTAACTGAGTAACTCTTTGTTTTATTAGTGAAAGAAACAGCGGCTCGTCCGCTGTTTCTGCATTAATGTGGATATAAGAAAAATAAATAGTGACGTGCTTCGCAACCTTGTCGTTGTGTAATAAACAAACTGGTACGCTGAGTTAATATTATGTTAACAGTTTGTTTATTGCCTGGGGTTGTGATGACGACAAATATGCATTTTAGAGGTGATGTATTGAAAAAGGTTTGGCTTAACCGTTATCCCGCTGGTGTTCCTGCGGAGATCAATCCTGACCGTTATCAATCCCTGGTGGAACTCTTTGAACACTCAGTAAGGCGCTATGCCGATCAGCCCGCGTTTGTAAACATGGGGGAGGTGATGACCTTCCGCAAGCTTGAAGAGCGCAGCCGGGCGTTTGCGGCCTATTTGCAACAAGGGCTCGGGCTGAAAAAGGGCGATCGCGTCGCGCTGATGATGCCGAACCTGCTGCAATATCCGGTCGCCCTGTTTGGGATTTTACGTGCTGGCATGATCGTCGTGAACGTGAACCCCCTGTACACGCCTCGCGAGCTGGAACACCAGCTCAATGACAGCGGCGCGTCGGCGATTGTCATCGTGTCTAACTTTGCTCACACGCTGGAAAAGGTGGTCGATAAAACGTCGGTGCAACACGTGATCCTGACGCGTATGGGCGATCAACTTTCTACCGCCAAAGGGACGCTGGTTAACTTTGTCGTGAAGTACATTAAGCGCCTGGTGCCAAAATATCACCTGCCGGATGCCATCTCGTTTCGCAGTGCGCTGCAAAACGGTTATCGCATGCAGTATGTGAAGCCTGAAGTGGTGTCGGAAGATTTGGCGTTTCTGCAATATACCGGTGGGACAACCGGTGTGGCGAAAGGCGCGATGCTCACGCACCGCAACATGCTGGCTAACCTTGAGCAGGTTAACGCCACCTACGGACCGTTGCTGCATCCGGGTAAAGAGCTGGTGGTAACGGCCTTACCGCTGTATCACATTTTCGCGCTGACAATGAACTGCCTGCTGTTTATTGAGCTGGGCGGTCAAAACCTGCTGATTACGAATCCGCGCGATATTCCGGGACTGGTCAAAGAGCTGGCGAAATACCCCTTCACCGCGATGACTGGCGTTAACACGCTGTTTAACGCGCTGCTGAATAACAAAGAGTTCCAGCAACTGGATTTCTCCTCACTGCATCTTTCTGCAGGCGGCGGCATGCCGGTTCAACAGGCGGTGGCTGAGCGTTGGGTGAAGCTGACGGGTCAGTATCTGCTGGAAGGCTATGGCCTGACGGAGTGCGCTCCGCTGGTAAGCGTCAACCCTCACGATATCGACTACCACAGCGGCAGTATCGGTTTACCGGTTCCTTCCACCGAGGTCAAGCTGGTGGATGACGACGATAACGAAGTGCCGCCGGGAGAGCCGGGCGAACTGTGCGTGAAAGGTCCGCAGGTGATGCTGGGTTACTGGCAGCGACCGGATGCGACTGATGAAATCGTCAAAGACGGCTGGTTGCACACTGGCGATATTGCGGTGATGGATGATGAAGGCTTCCTGCGGATTGTCGATCGTAAGAAAGATATGATCCTGGTGTCCGGCTTTAACGTTTATCCGAATGAAATTGAAGACGTGGTGATGCAACATTCTGGCGTACAGGAAGTCGCTGCGGTTGGCGTTCCATCGGGCAGCAGCGGTGAGGCGGTGAAAATCTTCGTGGTGAAGAAAGATGCCTCGTTAACCGAAGAGGCGCTGGTCACTTTTTGTCGTCGCCATCTGACGGGCTATAAAGTACCGAAGCTGGTGGAGTTTCGTGATGAGTTGCCAAAATCTAACGTTGGAAAGATTTTGCGACGAGAATTACGTGACGAAGCACGTGCCAAAGTGGACAATAAAGGCTGAGCGTTAAGTCAGCCAGCAGAAAACGCCGGGTAATCCGGCGTTTTTTTTGGCGTAAACCTAAGAGAGCACGATTTGAATTATCAAATGATCACTACGGACGACGCGTTGGCCACGCTGTGCGAAGCCGTCCGTGAATTTCCGGCGATAGCCCTGGATACCGAATTTGTTCGCACGCGTACCTATTATCCGCAGTTGGGGTTGATCCAGCTGTTTGATGGCAAACACGTTGCTCTGATTGACCCACAGGGGATCACTGACTGGTCACCACTACGCGATATTTTACGTGATACGGCGATAACCAAGTTTCTGCATGCCGGTAGTGAAGATCTGGAGGTGTTTCTCAATGCCTTTGGTGAACTCCCTCAGCCGTTGATTGACACGCAAATCCTCGCCGCTTTTTGCGGTCGTCCGCTGTCGTGGGGGTTTGCCGCGATGGTGGAAGAGTTTACCGGCATAGCCCTGGACAAAAGCGAATCCCGTACCGACTGGCTGGCCAGGCCGCTGACCGAGCGTCAGTGTGAATACGCGGCGGCTGACGTCTGGTATTTGTTACCGATCACCACAACGCTGATGGCTGAAACCGAAGCCAGCGGCTGGCTGCCCGCCGCGCTGGACGAATGTCGCTTAATGCAGCAGCGTCGCCAGGAGATTCTGGCACCCGAGGATGCCTGGCGTGAGATCACCAACGCCTGGCAACTGCGCACCCGTCAGTTGGCCTGTCTGCAACTGCTTGCCGACTGGCGACTGCGTAAAGCGCGCGAGCGCGATCTGGCGGTAAACTTCGTGGTGCGTGAAGAACACTTATGGGCGGTGGCGCGTTATATGCCGGGTAGTCTGGGCGAACTGGACAGCCTGGGTCTTTCCGGCAGCGAAATTCGCTTCCACGGCAAGACGCTGATTTCCCTTGTCGAGAAAGCGCAGGCTTTACCGGAGGCGTCGCTGCCGCAACCGCTACTGAATTTGATGGATATGCCAGGCTACCGCAAGGCGTTCAAAGCCATTAAGGCGCTGGTTGCCGAAGTCAGTGCGGAGCAAAATCTCAGCGTCGAGCTGCTGGCTTCACGTCGCCAGATCAACCAGTTGCTCAACTGGCACTGGAAATTAAAGCCGCAGCAATCCCTGCCTGAGCTGATTTCCGGCTGGCGTGGCGAACTGATGGCTGAGCGTCTTAACGCGCTGCTGTTGGAGTATCCGCAGTAAGCAAGCTAAAACGGGAGCCGAGTGCTTTAATGCTAGTCAGTTAGCGTCTCAGTATCAGAAAGCATCAACCAGTATTAGCGGAAGTAATGAACATGCAATATCAGAGAAAGGGTTCCGTTCACCTCATGTTCATCGTTTCTCTGAGACACTGATTCCTGTGAGCGTGTAAAGGGCGTTCTCCGCCACGCCCTTTACAATCCCGACTCCCGGCGGGAAAATTGCCGCTCCGCGGTTCCCTCTGCTTATTCCTTCAGGCTACCGGGCCGGGCGCGAGGTAGCGTCCCTGCAAAGCGCGCCCTGAGCCAGCATCCATGCTGGCTCTCCCGGCCTTACGGAAACACGTCGGCAATTTTCAGCCGGACCAGCCACACCTGATCACCTGTATTTTTATTTGAATGTATCTGAACAGCAAAACAGATTTAACTGGAAGTCAGAGCGTCGAAGCGATGACCCATGTCCGGCTTAAAATCGATGAGGCGTTGACAGCTGACCGGGGCTGTCCGCAGGGATGCGGACAGAGGGGACGGCCTGCATGGAGGCAGGCTCGACCCCGACCCGACAGGCAGATGGCATAAGACGAATGACAAAATTGCCGGGAGCAATTTTGAACAGCGCTTGCGCTGGCCCCGAAGGGGTGAGCCCCAGGGATGGGGCGAATAATCGCACAGCGACGATTTTCCCGCCGGGAGCCTGGGTTGCAAGGGAGGAGACGGTGAACCTCCCTTGCCCGTTCACGGGTAACTGCGTTTCAAGAAATGACAGTGCTGAGGTGAACGGAATCCTGAGTAAGAATCACATATTCTCCATACATGCTTAACTGATCGGTATTAGAGCCGGGTGCTCCCGTTTTTAATGACATGAAGGTTAACTGCGCAGTGCCCGACTAATGGCCTCACCAACCTGCTGTGTGGTGGCGTTACCTTTCATATCTGGTGTTTTCGGGCCGCTGGCAATAACTTGCTCAATTGCCGCCAGAATGCCGTCGTGGGCGGCCTTATAGTTGGCATCACCGTGACCAAGGAAGTCGAGCATCATCGCGCCAGCCCAGATTGTCGCGATTGGGTTGGCGATATTTTTACCGTAGATATCAGGGGCTGAACCGTGTACCGGCTCGAACAGGGACGGGAAGGTGCGTTCCGGGTTTAAGTTGGCAGATGGCGCAATGCCAATTGTACCGGTACAGGCCGGACCGAGATCGGAGAGAATATCGCCAAACAGATTGGAAGCGACCACGACGTCAAAACGTTCCGGCTGCATCACAAAGCGGGCGCAGAGAATATCAATATGCTGTTTATCCCAGCGGATCCCGGGATAGTTGGCCGCCATCGCTTCGACGCGCTCATCCCAGTAAGGCATGCTGATGGCAAGACCGTTTGATTTAGTCGCTGAAGTTAGCGTTTTGCGCGGGCGGCTTTGCGCCAGTTCAAAGGCGTAACGCAATATACGGTCGACACCACGACGGGTGAAAACCGACTCCTGGATCACCATCTCGTGTTCGCTACCTTCGCTCACACGTCCGCCGAGGGAAGAGTACTCCCCCTCGGTGTTCTCACGCACGACGTAGAAATCAATGTCACCCGGCTGTTTGCCCGCCAGCGGACAAGGGACACCGGGAAACAGCCGCACCGGGCGCAGGTTAACGTACTGATCGAATTCGCGGCGAAACTTAAGCAGTGAACCCCAGAGTGAGATGTGGTCCGGGACGGTGTCCGGCCAGCCCACGGCGCCAAAATAGATAGCATCGAAGGATTGCAGCTGTTCACGCCAGTCATCCGGCATCATCTTGCCGTGATGGGCGTAGTATTCGCAACTGGCCCACTCTATTTGTTCAAAGCTAAGCGACAGGCCCCAGCGTTCGGCGGCTGCCTGTAACACATGAATGCCTTCAGGCAGGACTTCTTTACCAATGCCATCTCCGGGGATAGCGGCAATACGATAGGTTTTCTTCATAGCAGCTCTCACTTGTACGCCATCAAAATTGACTTTCCCCTCATCCTATAATTGACTGAACGATAGATAATCCCCCTAACTGGTGAAACATAAAACACAGATCATGAATAATCTGCCGCTGTTAAATGATTTGCGCGTCTTTATGCTGGTTGCGCGCCGCGCGGGTTTTGCCGCCGTCGCCGAAGAGTTGGGTGTATCACCGGCTTATATCAGTAAGCGTGTAGCCCTCCTGGAGCAGACGCTGAACGTGGTGCTATTACACCGGACAACACGGCGGGTGACCATCACGGAAGAGGGGGAGCGGATATACGAATGGGCGCAGCGGATCCTGCATGATGTCGATCAGATGATGGACGAGCTGTCCGATGTCAGGCAGATCCCGCAAGGGATGTTACGTATTATCAGCAGTTTTGGTTTTGGCCGCCGGGTGGTGGCTCCTGCGTTGTCTGCGCTGGCGAAAGAGTACCCGCAGCTCGAGCTGAGGTTCGATGTTGAAGACCGTCTGGTGGATCTGGTGAATGAGGGCGTCGATCTCGATATTCGTATCGGGGATGATATCGCACCTAATCTGATTGCCCGTAAACTGGCAACTAACTATCGCATTCTTTGCGCCTCGCCGGAGTTTGTGGCGCAGCATGGAATGCCGAAGCAACTGAACGATCTCTCTACTTTTCCCTGCCTGGTCATTAAAGAGCGTGACCATCCGTTTGGTATCTGGCAAATGCGCAATAAAGAGGGGACTCACTCAATTAAAGTGACCGGACCTCTGTCATCTAATCATGGCGAAGTGGTGCATCAATGGTGTCTTGACGGCCAGGGAATTGCTCTGCGTTCGTGGTGGGATGTCTGTGGCAACATTGCCAGCGGACATCTGATACACATATTGCCTGAGTATTATCAACCAGCAAATATTTGGGCGGTTTATGTTTCGCGCCTGGCGACGTCGGCAAAAATCCGTATTACCGTTGAGTATTTGCGCCGCTATTTTGCCGAAAACTACCCGAAGTTTACGTTGGAATAAATGTGTTGCAGATTGGCAAAGGACGAAAATTAAAAAAGGCAGAATAATCTGCCTTTTTTGCAACCATGACGCATTTACACAAAAGGTTATTTAGACTCTTCTGCTTCAGGTAATGTTACGTTCAGCTCGAGGATCGAAATATCGCCGTCTTTTTGTTCAAGCTGTACGGTGACCATTTCTGGATCAATTTGTACATACTTGCAGATAACGTCGAGAATATCCTTCCTTAACTGCGGTAAATAATGTGGCTCGGCGTCACTACGACGACGTTCCGCAACAATAATCTGCAGTCGCTCTTTAGCGATGTTCGCTGTGCTCTTTTTCCGCGAGAGAAAAAAATCCAGTAATGCCATAACTTATCCTCCGAACAGGCGTTTGAGGAAACCTTTCTTCTCTTCTTCAATGAAGCGGAAAGGACGTTCTTCTCCCAACAGACGGTCTACGGTATCAGCATAGGCTTTACCGGCATCAGCATTGATGTCGAGAATAACCGGCTCACCCTGGTTAGACGCGCGCAGGACTGACTGATCTTCAGGAATCACGCCAACCAGCTTGATTCGCAGAATTTCCAGTACGTCTTCCATGCTCAGCATGTCACCTTTATTTACGCGGCCAGGGTTGTAGCGCGTAAGCAACAGATGCTCTTTAATCGGCTCTTCACCGTTTTCTGCGCGGCGGGATTTCGACGCCAGAATACCCAGAATACGGTCTGAGTCGCGTACAGAAGAGACTTCCGGGTTTGTGGTGATAATGGCTTCATCAGCAAAATACAGGGCCATCAGCGCGCCGGTTTCGATACCCGCCGGGGAATCGCAGACGATGAAGTCAAAGTCCATCGCTTTCAGATCGTCCAGAACTTTTGCGACGCCTTCACGCGTCAGCGCGTCTTTATCGCGGGTCTGTGAAGCCGGAAGAATAAAGAGATTCTCGGTACGCTTATCTTTGATTAACGCCTGATTTAACGACGCATCGCCCTGAATAACGTTGACGAAGTCGTAAACGACGCGGCGTTCACAACCCATAATCAGATCAAGATTACGCAGGCCGATATCAAAATCAATAACGACAGTTTTCTTTCCCTTCTGGGCCAAACCTGTAGCGATGGCCGCGCTGGAGGTGGTTTTGCCAACGCCCCCTTTACCCGAAGTAACAACAATAATGCGTGCCATAGAAATTCCTTGTTAAAAAGGGATCAATTCAACGGTTGAACTGTCAAAGCGTTCTCTGCTAATTGCAGGCGTGCCGCTTTGCCATAAAATTCTGCTGGGATTTTATCACTCAGCCAATAAACACCTGCGATAGACACCAGTTCTGCCGTCAGGTGGGTACAAAAAATTTGCGCTTCCCGGTCCCCGCTTGCGCCTGCCAGCGCTCGACCTCTCATCATCCCATAAACATGAATATTGCCATCAGCGATAAGCTCTGCGCCCGCACTGACGTGGCTTGTAACAATCAGATCACATTGTGGAGCATAAATGCGCTGACCGGAACGAACCGGTACATTTATTAATCGTGTTTTTGTGATGGGAGTAACGTTTTGCGGCGGCGGGACGGGAACTGGAGCCTCAACAGGCGCGGGACGAAGCGCTTTTTCTTTACCTTCAGTCAGTAAAGGAAGTCCCATTTCGTCAATTTCAGCCTTTAATCGGGCGTCTTTGCATCCGCTAACGCCGATAATGCGCAAGCCGGTAGACGCGACAACTTCCTGCAGCGCCGACCAGTTTACCGGGCTTTCAAGACCACTCACGTTAACCACCACGGGCGCATGTTTTAAAAATGCAGGGGCCTGCGCGATTTTGTCTTCCAACGCCTGACGAATAACCTCGGGTTCTGCTTCATGTAAATGAACCACTGATAAGGTGAAGCTACTGCCTTTAAGCTCGATTGGCGTGTTTGACATCCTGGCCTTACTCAATTTGCTATTTATCATCCCCAGCGCGGGGTGATATTCCGAAGACTATAAGGCATGTTATAGTCAGTATTATATTGAGGCAAGCCACCATTCCGTGAATTCAGAGTAAAAGATATGTTTTGTGTGATCTACCGAAGCAGCAAACGTGACCAGACTTATTTATATGTCGAAAAAAAAGACGATTTCTCGCGAGTTCCTGAAGAACTGATGAAAGGATTTGGTCAGCCAACGCTGGCAATGATGTTGCCGCTTGATGGTCGAAAAAAACTGGTTAATGCCGATCTTGAAAAAGTAAAACAGGCGCTAATCGAGCAGGGCTATTATTTACAAATACCGCCACCGCCAGAAGATTTGCTCAAACAGCATCTGGCAGCGGCCAAACAAAATACATCAGACGCTAAACGTTAAACTGCATCCGGCAGCAGCACGTTCCATCGATGCAGTACCTGAAAACTATGACTACGTTAGGGGAAAGTAATGTATCAACATCACAACTGGCATGGTGCTCTGCTGGATTATCCGGTGAGTAAGGTGGTTTGCGTAGGCAGTAACTATGCCAACCATATAAAAGAGATGGGGGGAACCACCCCGGAAGAGCCGGTACTGTTTATCAAACCGGAAACTGCGCTGTGTGATTTGCGCCAGCCGCTGGCGATCCCATCCGATATGGGGTCGGTTCACCATGAGGTTGAGCTGGCGGTACTGATTGGCGCAACCTTACGCCAGGCGACAGAAGAACATGTGCGTAAAGCCATCGCTGGCTATGGCGTAGCGCTGGATCTAACCCTGCGCGATATTCAGGGCAAAATGAAGAAAGCCGGTCAGCCGTGGGAAAAAGCCAAGGGCTTTGATAACTCATGCCCGCTGTCAGGATTTATCCCGGTGGCGGAATTTGATGGTGATCCGCAGGATACAATGCTCGGCTTGACGGTAAACGGCGAAACGCGTCAGCACGGCTCGACGGCAGATATGATCCATCCCATTGTTCCTTTGATTGCCTACATGAGCCGTTTCTTTACGCTCAAAGCGGGCGATGTGGTGCTGACGGGTACGCCAGCAGGGGTTGGACCGTTAAGTAGTGGTGATGAACTGGCTATCAGTTTCCACGGACAAACTCTGACCACCCGCGTGCTGTAATCTCTGCTTGCCGCCTTTTCGGGCGGCAAAACTTGCATCAGCGTGCCAGACTGGTTATAAGGTGCAGCTTTATTACGATAGCGGATACCCTGATGAGCGACATACCTTTCTGGCAAAGTAAAACCCTTGATGAAATGACCGATGCCGAGTGGGAGTCATTATGTGATGGGTGTGGTCAATGCTGCCTGCATAAGCTGATGGATGAAGACACTGACGAAATCTATTTTACCAACGTCGCCTGTAAGCAGCTCAATATTAAAACCTGCCAGTGCCGTAACTACGAACGTCGATTCGAATACGAGCCGGACTGCATCAAACTCACGCGTGATAATCTGCCTACCTTTGAATGGTTGCCGATGACCTGCGCCTATCGTCTGCTGGCGGAAGGAAAAGGGTTGCCAGAATGGCATCCGTTGCTGACCGGGTCGAAAGCGGCAATGCATGGCGAACGTATTTCGGTACGTCATATTGCGGTA
Organism: Citrobacter sp. C5_2; assembly: GCF_014596845.2. NCBI lineage: Bacteria > Pseudomonadati > Pseudomonadota > Gammaproteobacteria > Enterobacterales > Enterobacteriaceae > Citrobacter > Citrobacter sp. C5_2. The sequence continues at coordinate 2,249,881 of NZ_CP115032.1, forward strand.
AAAGAATCAGAAGTGCGCGACTGGCAGGATCATATCCTGAACAAACCTTCATGGGCGGACTAACTCCATGAGGTTAAAGGGTTTTGTTTCTACTCGTTTTGAACATGGGGCATCTGTGGGGCATTACCTCCAAAATTAGCGTTCAATATTGCCAGTTGGTTGTCATTGTTGTCGGACATCCATTTCCCGTAAACACTGTAAACCATCTGTGCGGACGTATGCCCCATTTGAGCTGCAATGAAGTTGGGGTTTGCTCCGGCGCTTAATGCCCAGCAAGCATGTGTGTCGAGACTCATATGACTTGCGGTGCGGAATGCCGCTCCTTCTAAATATGTTGTTCCACGTTCCTGAGAATGACCCTGGTGAGTACCATTCACCTCCTTTGCCATTCCTTGCTGTTAGCCTTGGAACAAAAACAAATGTACATTCATCCCGGCGAGTTCTGCCAAACTCTCTGAGGTTAACGTCTATCTGATGTTGTTTCCCCATCCTGGTATAAGCCATCTGGCTTTTCAGTGCCTCGATAGCTGGAGTGGTAAGGTTGATTATCCGGTTCCCGCTTTCTGTTTTTGGCAGCGTGAAGTGATTGGATATGGCAAGGTTTCTGCTGATGCGAATCGTCCAGTTCTTGGTGTCGATGTCCTCCCATGCAAGAGCGCATATCTCACCGTGTCGCATGCCTGTATTAAACGCAAGCTTCCACAGGTTACGTATCTGTTCGCATGGGCACTTTTCAAGAAAACGATGATACTCATCACGGGTAAACGGCGATGGATCTGATTTCGATTTTTTAAGTGGAGTAACTGCAGCAAATGGAGATTTGCTTATGTACCCATTCAGTACCGCAAAATCAAACATTCCCTTCATGCAGGTAACGTAGACGTTAACTGTCCTGACAGCCCTTCCTTTCTTCACTGACCTGTTTTTCTGATGAGCTCCGCATATCTGGTAGCCAGTCAGCAATTCCTTTCTTACGTTAAGCACATCCTCATGAGTTATTGAATCAACCATTCGGTTGCCACCGAGGATATCCGTTCCGATCGTGATATACGATACATATCGAAGATGGGCGTTAAGTGTTAAGTCCATCCTCTTAAGCGCCAGCCATTTAGTTTGGCGTCAGTTGGATAATGTCGCTCATGGCTTTCTCCAAGCAAAAGGAAACCCCAAAATGCGAGATTTTTTATTAACTTGTTAATGCTTTCTTCGCGAAGATTCGAAAGCAGTAGGTATTTCGAGAGTCTTTAGTTCCTTCTGTTTTTTTACCTGTAATGGCTTTAGCACCCATACAGTCTGTGCACGTAACGATTTCTGAACCATCCGACATGCTAATGTGTCTGCATTCTAGCCTTGTCTTGTTGCATCTTTCGCAGCGAGTCAATCATTTGATAATTCGCCTGCTTACAGCGACTTGTTTTGGCGGCTTGCTTTTCAAATCCGACATCGAATCCTCCATAAGGGCATTTATGAAGCATGCCAATTTTCTTGGCATGCTTTCATTCTACTTAAAATAAATAATAGATATGTTATTGTATACGTAATAGTTATATACATCATTTGATGTTGCTGTAGTCAAGGACGATATATTCTCACGTATAAAATCAACTTCCTTATCAGAAGCAAATTGTTTCCTGGGCATTCCATTTGCTAACAATGTATATCTTCCACCATCATATCCACCTCTAAATACCACAGGTAACAAGTCTTCTATGATTGGAAATGATCTTAGCACTGGTATTGTCCTCGCCGCGTAACTTGGCTTACCTATGATGGCTAATTTTTCACCTGATCCATACTCTTGCATATCAAATATGATTGATTTTGATATGGTATCGGCTTGATTAATCTCAAATTTTGATGCATTTATAGTGGCAGCACACAAAACTAATTGAGACATAAGTAAAAATAAACAAACTGGTATGGCAATTATATTACTGGCCCTTACATTATGTAATACGATGATAGGAAGCACTAAGAAAACAGAAAATCCACAAAAGACCCTTGGAAAGAAGGATGCGAACTTCCCAAAATAAACTATCCCACCTATTGAGAATGCGCATGTAATCACTGATGTAAAATAAAATATCAGTATGTAAATATCTCTTTTCTTCAGTGAGTTATGAATAACATATGCTGATGATATGATGTAAGCAAAAATAATCGGATACAATAAACCGCTTCTAAGAACCTTGTTTACGTATATGAACGATGTGCTTATGTTATTAAATAAAGTATTCAATCCTTCAATAGAAGGATCGATAGCCTTGTTAAACTCAGTAAAATGCGCATTTAATGGGGTTAGCTTCAATATTAAAGCATATATTGCATAAGATAAAACAAAAACGATAGCACTCAGCAAAATAGAAAGAGTTGAGGTTTTTAAATTTTTGGTTTTACAGTAAATAATATATGCATATATGGAAGTGAATCCAATAAAAACATTTACTGATGACTGGTACAAACAAAAAGATGAAACTAGTGCTATTATAGTTACTATAGACCAAATCCATTTGTTATCCCTGTTTAATGCAAATGGAAGTGCCGATAAAACCATGGCTAGAAGCATAAATGCGCCGTCAAACCTAAATAATAGGTTTGAAATAAAGAAGGTATTAGATAAAAATATAATTGGTATAATATATTTGAAGCTACATCCTTCATCGCAGAAGCTTTCTACTATTTTGTAAAAAACAAAAGAAAATAAAAGAGCTGATGTCAGTAATGGTACCGGGAAAATATCTGGAAGATATAAAGAGTTTACCGGTAAAAATAATCTGTAAAAAATATCTGCCAATGGTCTCCCATCGTCACCCCATAAAAAATAGCCATCCACTACTCTGAATAAATCATCCCCATAATAAATGTCTGTAATTACAAATTGCAATATGTAAGCTATTACGCTACATAAAATTAAACCATGCCAGTTTTTAATCATTTTTTAGTCACCATCTTTTTTAAGATATACCTAGGCCTTGATTTTGACTCAACGTAAATTCGCCCTATGTATTCACCAAGAACACCAATTCCAATTAATTGAACTCCTCCAAGGAAAAGTACTGATACTAATAAAGAAGGATATCCCCTTACTGGATTACCAAAAGCTAATGTGTCCACAATCATCCAGGCGCCATAAATAAATGCCAGGCTGGCAACAACAAGACCAATGTATGTCCACATACGCAGCGGGAATGTTGAGAAACTGGTGATACCTTCAAGTGCAAGATTCCATAGTTTCCAGCCATTGAATTTAGAGTCACCGGCAACACGTTCTGCTCTTGCGTACTCAACAACGTCAATTTTCCCACCAACCCATGACAAAACACCTTTCATGAAAAGATTTCGCTCAGGAAGCAGCTTGATGTTTTCAACAACTTCACGCGACATCAGGCGAAAATCACCGACGTTCTCTTCAATTTTGGGGTTGCTAATTTTATTGTGCAACTTGTAGAACCACTCCGCTGACTTGCGCTTGAGTCTTCCATCGGTAGAGCGATCCGTTCTTTTTGCCAGAACCATATCAGCGCCAGCCTGCCACTTAGCAATAAGATGGGGGATGACATCGATAGGGTCTTGCAGATCAACATCGATTGGAATGACCGCTTCGCCGGTAGCGTTGTCGAGACCTGCAAATAGGGCCGGCTCTTTACCAAAATTTCTGGTGAATGATAGCGGTATCACCAATTTATCAGACACAGCAAGTGCATTGATGATGGACTCGGTTGAATCACTACTCCCGTCGTTGATAAATACAATCTCAACGTCGTGCTCCTTTAGGCCATCAAACTCGCGAACCGTTTTATAAAATATAGGTATCGTAGCCTCTTCGTTAAAGACCGGAACGACTAAAGAAATTTTCATTTCGTATCCCTAAAGACAATGAATTTTGAATAGATGAACCCTGCCACCAGGCTGAATGCCGAGAATGCAACCAAGGTGATTAGTGCTGGCGCGTGAAGATAATCTGCAATGTAGCCAGTCAACGCCGCCATAACACCCATAAAGACGACAAAGGCCACATACCGGCCCGTTGTTGCTTTTGACTTAAATGTCCATTTGGCATTGACGAAAAAGCTGAACGTCACTGCAACGCAGAACGCGACAAGATTGGATATCGCCTGACTTAAACCCATCAAGCTGAACATTGCCCCGAAGCATAACCAGTGAATGGCGGTATTCAGCAAGCCAACGGAAACATAACGACTAAATAGCTTTAACATTATATAAATCAGTGAATTCTGAAAGGCCTGAAGTTTAGCATTTGAAAATGGATCGATCGACCTAAGATATTGGTGGGTGAAACAAAATCGGTACACATAAAGCTTTAGCGGTTTGCAAGGCTTGACATGTTTTTCGAAGATGTGACTTATGATGGGGCATGAGTGGGGGCAAACAATTAGCGCAAAACAACTCAAAACCTCGTGAGATGGTGATTCATCTTGCGCTAACACTCTGCTTTATGACTGCTTTCTGCTCACTTCGACGCGCTATAAATTAATAATGTCGCCTATCCTGAACAAACCTTCATGGGCGGACTGAGCCGCCCATCGATTAGCAGGCGTTAAGGGTTAAGATTTTTTCGCCTGATACATCTCATCTCCATGGTTGTCGTCTTCAACCCAGAAATTGATGTTGAATTGTGCATCGTCACTTAATTCAACGCGATGCCAGTATTGTGGTGGGCTGGTCGCGAACTGGCCGGCATTAATCACTACTTTCACTTCGGGTTCTTTTGCGTCTTCATTGGCAAAGCCATAATACGTTACTGTGCCTTCCATCACGCAGAGCTGTCCAAACACCCCCGCAGCGGTGTTGTGGTGGGAGAGCAGTGCCGCAGGAACATTGTCTTTCGTAAAGAAGGGAGTAGAGCGTTTAACTTTCCAGTTTGCCGGGATGCGTAAATGGGACATAAGACATCTCCTCCGTGTGGCATCTATAAGATGTATTTAATATACATCTTATAGATGCCAGCAGGCAATGAATTTAAGCCAAAAAAAACGCTCCCGAAGGAGCGTCTCTGTTAGCGACCGAAAAGGTCACGTTTTTTCGGTTTTAACGGTTGTGCTATGACGACCAGTATCGCTACAACAAGATATGCGGCGAAGATCCCGAGCAGCCACTGCGGCATTTCGAGGGTTAAAAACGACCACTGACGCTCAGCGCAGTCGCCTGATGCCACAAACACCTGCGGCAGCCATTTATCCAGCGGTAACCAGCTCGGAAAGCGCGCGGCAAAATCACAGGTCATAAATGGTGACGGGTGAAGCTGAATCATGGTGTGTTCATACGCTAACTGAAGACCGCGCCAGGCACTGTAAATCCAGATAACCATTGCCACATAGCGCAGCGGTGTTTTTGGCGCGATAGCCCCCACCAGTCCCGCACCCATCACGCCAAATAATGCGCTACGTTCATAAATACACAACACGCAAGGTTTTAGCAGCATGACGTGCTGGAACCACAACGCAACGAGTTCCAGCGCAAAGGCGGTAAACGCCAACAATAACCACGCTCCACGACCACGGGAACACTGGTTTAAAAATCGCAACATAATAATTTCCCTGCAACATGCGTAGAGACCGCAGTTTAAACCAATTCACTTTATGCGCCACTAGCGGGAATTGAAAATTTGCGTAATCGGATAATTATCATGCAAAAAGTCAAACCGGGCAGTGATTTGCCCGGCTAATTGTTATGAAAGTGTAGCTAACCAGCCCGACTGGGTCATCCATTCGGTCATTGGAACAAGTGTGAACTCCACGCAAAGCAACCCGACGAGCGTCAGGACAAGGGTATAAGGCAGAGCCATCCATACCATGCGACCATAAGAGAGGCGAATCAATGGTGCCAGGGCGGAAGTCAGCAGAAACAGGAATGCCGCCTGCCCGTTTGGTGTGGCCACGGAAGGCAAGTTGGTCCCGGTGTTAATCGCCACCGCTAACAGTTCATACTGATTAAGGCTGATAGTCCCCTGTTCCAGGGCCGCTTTGGCTTCGTTGATGTAGATAGTGCCGACAAAGACGTTATCAGAGATAGACGACAGCAGACCATTAAACAGATAGAACAGCGTTAATTGCGCGTGTTCAGAGGCTTGTAAAACGAACTGAATAATCGGCGAAAAGAGCTGCTGATCGATGATCACCGCAACAACAGAGAAGAACACGGTCAGCAGGGCGGTGAAGGGCAGCGACTCGGTAAAGGCTTTGCCTATAGCATGTTCGTCGGTAACGCCGGTTAACGACGTTGCCAGAATAATCACTGACAGACCAATTAATCCCACTTCCGCCAGATGCAGTGCCAGGGCGACCACCAGCCAGACGCCGATAATCGCTTGGATAATCAGTTTGATCTTGTCCTGGCGGGTTCGCTGCTGACGGCTCTGATCGTCAAATTTTTGCAGGACATCGCGGACGGTCTCCGGCAGCGTTTCGCCATAGCCGAACCAACGTAATTTCTCGACCAGCACGCAGGTTAGCAGACCGCAAATCAGCACCGGAACGGTGACCGGTGACATGCGCAGGAAGAAGTCGCCAAAGTGCCAGCCAGCTGCTTTGGCGATAATCAGGTTTTGCGGTTCACCAACCATGGTCATTACGCCGCCTAACGCCGTACCGACGCCTGCGTGCATCATCAGGCTACGCAGAAAACCACGGAACTGCTCCAGAACGACCTTGTTGTGCTGATCAATATGGCTGTCATCGAGCATATTGTTATCTTCCCCACGGGAAGAGGCCACGCGATGGTAAATGCCATAAAAACCGACCGCTACGCTTATTACCACGGCAACGACGGTCAACGCGTCAAGAAACGCGGACAGGAAGGCGGCAGCAATGCAAAAGGAGAGCGACAGCAGTGACTTGGAACGAATACTGAGCAGAAGACGGGTGAAAATAAACAACAGCAGTTGCTTCATAAAGTAGATGCCTGCCACCATAAACATCAGCAGCAGTAACACCTCAAGGTTGGCGGCAACTTCTTCACGCACATGCGCGGCGCTGGTCATGCCTATGATGACAGCTTCAATTGCCAACAGCCCGCCCGGCAGCAGCGGATAACATTTTAGCGCCATTGCCAGCGTAAAAATGAACTCGGCCACCAACAACCAGCCTGCAATAAAGGGATTGATGAAAAAAATAATCGGGTTAGCGACTAAGAAGATGAGCAGTGCAAGTTTATACCAGTCTGGCGACTGACCTAAAAAATTGCGCCACATCGCGCGGCTCCATGATAGCTCCATGGTGATTTCCCTACCTTTAAAAATGAAATGATGTTTTTATGTTTGACCGCAAAGCTTAGCGGGAGGAGGGGGCGCAGGCAAGCTCTTCACGTGAATGGCAAGGGGGGAGTGAGTATCAGCGTTATCTGGAAAATGAAGCCTTGATCCACTTTTTCTTCATTTCGTCAGCTATCAGCTATGAAACCCGTCTGGTATGATAACTGTAACTATGTTTTGCTGTGTAATGGAATTATTACTATGGTCATTAAGGCGCAAAGCCCGGCGGGGTTCGCGGAAGAGTACATCATTGAGAGTATCTGGAATAACCGCTTCCCACCTGGCACTATTTTGCCCGCTGAACGTGAACTCTCTGAACTGATCGGAGTGACACGTACTACGTTGCGCGAAGTATTACAGCGTCTGGCGCGGGACGGCTGGTTGACCATTCAACACGGCAAACCGACGAAGGTGAATAACTTCTGGGAAACCTCCGGGTTGAATATTCTTGAAACGCTGGCGCGCCTCGATCACGAGAGCGTACCGCAGTTGATCGATAATCTGCTGTCTGTGCGCACCAACATTTCAACCATCTTTATCCGTACCGCGTTTCGCCAGCATCCTGACAAAGCGCAGGAGGTGTTGGCGACAGCAAATCAGGTAGCTGACCACGCTGATGCGTTCGCCGATCTGGACTACAACATTTTTCGCGGTCTGGCATTTGCGTCCGGTAACCCCATATACGGTCTGATCCTCAACGGAATGAAAGGGTTATATACCCGTATTGGTCGTCATTATTTTGCTAATCCAGAAGCGCGTGGTCTGGCGCTGAGCTTCTATCGTAAGCTGTCAGAACTGTGTGAGCAGGGCGCTCATGAGCAGGTTTATGAAACGGTGCGCCGCTATGGTCACGACAGCGGCGAGATTTGGCATCGTATGCAGAAAAACCTGCCGGGCGATTTAGCTATTCAGGGACGCTAATTACGCAATGCCGGATGGCGACGCTAAAGCGTGTTATCCGGCCTCGAATGCGCAGGCCGGATAAGGTGTTTACACCGCCTCCGGCAATAAGATTTACAGACCGTTCATCCTCGGCGGGCAACGCTCCAGCAGCTCCACGCTGCCATCTTCATTCTGCTGCTCCAGCATCACGTCAAAACCCCATAACCGGTGCACATGTTTCAGTACCTCTTTGCGTCCCTTATCCAGCGGGGCACGGTTATGCGGAATATAACGCAAGGTGAGCGAACGGTCGCCGCGCAGATCGACATTCCAGACTTGAATATTCGGCTCCAGGTTGCTGAGGTTATATTGCGACGACAGTCGGTTACGAATTTCACGATATCCTTCCTCATTATGGATAGCGGAAATCTCCAGGTAATTGTGGCGATCGTCATCCAGCACGGTGAACAGGCGGAAATCGCGCATCACTTTTGGTGACAGGAACTGACTGATAAAACTCTCATCTTTAAAATCGCGCATCGCAAAATGCAGCGTTTCCAACCAGTCGGAACCGGCAATATCCGGGAACCAGTACCTGTCTTCCTCGGTGGGGGACTGACAGATACGCTTGATATCCTGGAACATCGCAAAGCCCAGCGCGTAAGGGTTTATCCCGCTATACCACGGACTATTGTACGGCGGCTGGAAAACCACGTTGGTATGGCTATGCAGAAACTCCAGCATAAAACGCTCGGTAACTTTACCTTCATCATAAAGGTGGTTAAGGATGGTGTAATGCCAGAAGGTGGCCCAGCCTTCATTCATCACCTGCGTCTGTTTCTGCGGATAAAAATACTGGCTGACCTTGCGCACGATGCGTAAGACCTCACGCTGCCAGGACTCCAGTAGCGGCGCGTTTTTTTCCATAAAATAGAGCAGGTTTTCTTGCGGCTCGGAAGGATATCGCCGCGCTTCGGAAATGGTTTTCTCTTCCTCTTTCTTCGGCAGCGTGCGCCACAGCATATTCACCTGGCTTTGTAGATACTCTTCACGGCTTTTCTGCCGGGCTTTCTCTTCCTGTAGCGAGATTTTTTGCGGTCGTTTGTAACGGTCCACGCCGTAGTTCATCAGCGCATGGCAGGAGTCGAGGAGCTTTTCGACTTCATCCACACCGTAACGCTCTTCACACTGGGTAATGTAGTTTCGCGCGAAGATCAGATAGTCGACAATGGAGCTGGCATCCGTCCAGCTACGGAACAGGTAGTTATTTTTGAAGAAAGAGTTATGTCCGTAGCAGGCATGCGCCATCACCAGCGCCTGCATGGTGATGGTGTTCTCTTCCATCAGATACGCGATACACGGATTGGAGTTAATGACGATTTCATAGGCCAGCCCCTGCTGACCATGCTTATACAAGCGCTCGGTTTCAATAAACTTCTTACCAAACGACCAGTGCGGATAGTTGATTGGCATCCCGACGCTGGAGTAGGCATCCATCATCTGTTCGGAGGTGATCACCTCGATTTGGTGCGGGTAGGTATCCAGTCTGTAGAGTTTCGCCACGCGGTCTATTTCCGCCAGATAGACATCCAGCAGATCAAACGTCCAGTCGGGTCCATCGCTTAACCGTGTGCTGTCCTTGTTCATGGAATCAATCGTAGCCATTCGCGCACCCTCATTGTTGGCGGCACTCTCTGTGTGGAGTACCTCATTTCAAGCATAGATCATGGTGTTAAAAAACGTGCTGCGGCAGAAATTTTTTCTTTGCGATTTCACGTTAGCGAAGCGCAGAAAAAAGGCATGTCCGCAAAATTTTATGCTGGATAAAAATAACGCACAGCATGAGATTCCAAAGCCGGGAGTTCCCAGCAATCACCGCTATATGTGAGATAAGTCACCATAAAAAAGCCATATGTTGAATAATATTTTCAACTGAGTTATCAAGATGTAATTAGATGATTGTTCTTTTACTGTTAACGGAGTGGCTATGCGAGTTGTCATACTGGGAAGTGGTGTCGTTGGCGTGACCAGCGCCTGGTACTTAAGTCAGGCTGGACATGATGTCACCGTCATTGATCGTGAGCCCGGTCCGGCACTGGAAACCAGTGCGGCAAACGCCGGACAAATCTCTCCAGGGTATGCAGCACCATGGGCGGCGCCCGGCGTACCGCTTAAAGCAATTAAATGGATGTTTCAGCGCCATGCCCCGCTGGCCGTCCGTCTCGACGGGACTCAGTTCCAGTTAAAATGGATGTGGCAAATGCTGCGTAACTGCGACACCAGTCACTACATGGAAAACAAAGGACGCATGGTACGGCTGGCGGAATACAGCCGTGATTGCCTGAAAGCGCTGCGCGCCTCTACCGGCATTGAGTATGAAGGACGTCAGGGCGGAACGTTACAGCTGTTCCGTACTGCTCAACAGTATGAGAACGCCACCCGCGATATCGCCGTGCTCGAAGATGCGGGCGTGCCATATCAGTTGCTTGAAGCAAACCGCCTGGCGGAAGTCGAACCCGCGCTGGCGGAAGTGGCGCATAAGCTGACCGGCGGCTTGCGTTTACCAAATGACGAAACCGGTGATTGCCAGCTGTTTACCCAGCGCCTGGCGCAGATGGCCGAGCAAGCGGGCGTCACGTTCCGCTTTAACACCCCGGTCGATAAGCTACTCAGCGAGGGGGAGCAAATATATGGCGTTCAGTGTGGGGATGAAATCATTAAAGCCGATGCTTATGTGATGGCGTTTGGCTCTTACTCCACGGCGATGCTCAAAGGTATTGTTGATATTCCGGTCTATCCGCTTAAAGGTTATTCCTTGACCATTCCGGTGGCGCAGGATGATGGGGCCCCGGTTTCTACTATCCTTGATGAAACCTACAAGATCGCCATAACCCGCTTTGATAACCGTATTCGCGTTGGCGGCATGGCGGAGATTGTTGGCTTCAATACCGAATTGCTGCAGCCTCGCCGCGAAACGCTGGAGATGGTTGTACGCGATCTTTTCCCGCGCGGCGGTCATGTGGAGCAGGCTACATTCTGGACCGGACTGCGTCCGATGACCCCGGACGGTACGCCGGTCGTGGGACGAACCCGCTTTAAAAATCTGCTGCTTAATACGGGTCATGGCACACTGGGCTGGACCATGGCCTGTGGATCCGGCCAGCTGCTGAGCGATATTTTATCTGGTCGTACCCCAGCCATTCCTTACGACGATTTGAGCGTGGCGCGTTACAGCCCGGGGGTTACCCCCTCTCGGCCACGGCATTTACACGGCGCCCATAACTGATAAGGATGAGAGATGACCCGCCCGATACTGGCCAGCATTGACCTGCAGGCGTTGAAACAAAATCTGGCCATTACTCGCCAGGCCGCACCGGACGCCCGCGTCTGGTCGGTAGTGAAAGCCAATGCTTACGGACATGGCATTGAACGAGTATGGAATGCGCTGGGCACAACCGACGGTTTTGCCATGCTCAATCTTGAAGAGGCGATAACCCTGCGCGAGCGGGGATGGAAAGGCCCGATATTAATGCTGGAGGGTTTTTTCCACGCCGACGACCTGACGATATATGACAAATATCGTCTGACAACGTGTGTGCACAGTAACTGGCAGCTAAAAGCATTGCAGAATGCGCGCCTGAACGCACCGCTCGATGTTTATCTGAAGGTGAACAGCGGCATGAACCGGCTGGGTTTCTTACCAGACAGAGTTTCCACGGTCTGGCAACAGCTGCGGGCCATGCCCAATGTCGGTGAAATGACGCTGATGTCGCACTTCGCTGATGCAGAACATCCGGATGGCATTCAGGAAGCGATGACACGTATTGCGCAGGCGACAGAAGGGCTGGAGTGCAGACGGTCACTGTCCAATTCGGCTGCGACGCTGTGGCATCCTGAAGCGCATTATGACTGGGTTCGTCCGGGCATCATTTTGTACGGAGCATCGCCGTCTGGACAGTGGCGAGACATCGCCAATACGGGCCTGAAACCTGTGATGACGTTAAGCAGCGAAATTATCGGCATACAAACGCTGAAAGCCGGCGATCGGGTCGGTTACGGCGGGCGTTACACCGCCAGCGGGGAGCAACGCATCGGCATTGTGGCGACCGGGTATGCAGATGGTTATCCGCGCCATGCGCCGAGCGGCACGCCAGTACTGGTGGACGGTGTGCGCACCAAAACGGTCGGAACGGTCTCAATGGATATGCTGGCGGTTGACCTGACGCCATGTCCTCAGGCGGGGATCGGCACGCCGGTAGAGCTGTGGGGCAAAGAGATTAAAATTGACGATGTGGCCGCTGCTGCGGGTACGGTGGGCTACGAACTGATGTGTTCGCTGGCGCTGCGCGTACCGGTTGTGACGGTGTAACTTTTGTATGCCGGGTAGGCGCAGCACCCACCCGGCAAAAACATCCGCTACTCATCCTCATCTTCAGCAACGCGAACACCAACCTTCAGCACCGCATTATCTTCTTTCTCGGCCACCGTCCAGATCATGCCAGCAAATTCAACCTGGTCACCAACGACCGGCGCGGCGCCTAACAGGTGCTGAACGATTTCACCCAGCGTTTGCTGTTTATCGCGATACTCTGTGCCATCGTCGAGGCCATAGATCAGCGCCACGTCAGCATATTTTGCGCTGGCTTCGAGAATAAAATCCCCAAAGAAGCGCTGGTCTAACGATACCGGCGGCGACTGGCTGAATAGCTTGCCGAGAGCGGGGAGATCGCGCTCGCGACCAATGACGCACAACACGTCACCTTCACGCAGGCGCGTGCTGCCCGACGGATGAAACAAGACATTGTCACGAAACAGGGCGGCAATTCGCGTTTCTTCCGGCATATGCAGGTCGCGCAATGCGGCTCCCACACACCACTTATCCGCGCTGAGCTGATAAACAAACTGCTCCCAGGGGTTATCCGGGTGAATATCCAGACCAATACGCGAAACGGGCCAGCCGACCGGGGGAACCACCACTTTGGCCTTTTTAGCCGCCCAGGAAAGCGACGTTCCCTGAAACAGCAGGGAGATCAGAACCACGAAGAACGCCACATTAAAGAACAGACGCGCATTCTCCAGGCCCGCCATCATCGGGAAGACGGCAAGGATGATCGGCACCGCGCCGCGCAAGCCCACCCAACTGATAAAAATACGCTCGCGCAGATTGAAGCCACGGAACGGCAGCAGTCCGGCGAAGACCGACAGCGGACGAGCCACGAAAATCATCCATGCGGACAAAATCAGCGCTGGAATCGCGATAGGCAGCAGGTCGGAAGGCGTGACCAGTAGCCCCAGCACCAGGAACATGGCGATTTGCGCCAGCCAGGCCAGACCATCGAAGTTTTGCAGAATACCAAATCGGTTGCGAATCGGGCGATTACCCAGCAGGAAACCGCACAGATAAACCGCCAGAATACCGCTGCCTTCCAGTGCGGTAGTCAGGGCAAAAATGAGGATCCCGCCGCTTAAAGCCAGTAACGGATACAGCCCGGCAGGCAACGAAATGCGGTTAATCATTTGCTGCAGCAGATAGCCGCCGCCCAGACCCAGCACAATCCCTAAACCAAACTGCTGGAGTATATGCACCGCGAACATCCAGCTTAAACCGGTCTCGTGGTTTTGGATCATGGCGATAAGCGTGATAGTCAAAAATACCGCCATCGGGTCATTACTCCCGGATTCAATTTCCAGCGTGGAGCCGACACGTTCGTTAAGCCCCTTACCACCAAGCAAGGAAAAGACCGCCGCCGCATCGGTGGAACCGACTATCGCGCCAATCAATAGTCCCTCAATGAGATCCAGATTAAACAACCATGCGGCCATCATGCCGGTAAGTCCGGAGGTAATCAGTACCCCGACGGTCGCCAGCGATAGCGCCGGACCCAGCGCGACGCGAAAAGAGCTGGCCTGGGTGCGCATGCCGCCGTCGAGCAGGATAACCGCCAGCGCCAGGTTGCTCACCATGTAGGCAAATGGGTAGTTGTCAAAAGGAATACCGCCTACACCATCCACCCCCGCTAACATCCCGATAGCGAGAAATATCACCAGAATAGGGATGCCAAGACGTGATGAGAATGAACTGAGTAAGATACTGCAGGTGACGAGAACGGAACCCAAAATAAAAAGGCTAATAACTGCTGCGGCATCCAACGTTCGTTTACTCCTGAATTACGCTGTTTCGTATTAACAAACCCTAACATAATAACGACAGAAACAGCGTTTTACTTAGCCCTGTTGGCAGCTTTTTTTACGATTTAAGTACCGGATGACCATTTATGGTGAGCTGAGCGCCATTTTTATCGTTTTTCAGCACCGCATTGGCACCCAAAGGCAGGGTGACGGTACGTTGTTCATGACCAAAATCAAGACCGCTGATTAACGGAACTGACAATCTGTCGCGTAGAAAAGCGCAAACCGAATCAAGGCTGTATCCGGCGTCATAGTCATTGGGCGCACTGCCGCTAAAACTGCCAAGAATAATGGCGTTCTGCCGGGCCAGTATTCCCGCATGGTATAGCTGCAGCAGCATGCGTTCAATACGGAATGGGTGCTCATTAATGTCTTCCAGCACCAACACACCGTTTTCGATAGCGGGCATCCACGGCGTGCCCATCAGCGAAATGATCATCGCCAGATTTCCGCCCCATAGCGTACCTTCGGTCGCACACGCCGGGCCGTTACTCTGCCATTCGAGGGTAAATTGGGGATGACGCAAAGCCTGCCAGAAATGGTGCTCGGTAAACGCGTTCATCTCCTCGGCCCCGAAGTTAGCCGCCAGCATTGGGCCGCTGAAGGTAATCACATTGCCCTGCGCCAGCAAACCGCACTGAATCGCCGTAAAATCGCTGTGCCCGCACAGCAGTAGCGGGTTTTGTTGCTGACGAGCAATCAGTCCCTGCCAGTCGATCCCTTCCAGTAAACGGCTCGCGCCATAGCCGCCGCGTACCGCCATCACAATAGTATCAGGCGTGTGCAGATTAACGAGCGAGTTCACATCTGCCAGACGTTCTGCTTCTGTGCCCGCAAAACGCTGGCATCGGCGCGCAATCACCGCTGAATTATCGACCTGGTGACCGGCCTCAGTAAGCCGCGCAAGCCCACGTAATGCAGCCTGCTGGTTGATACAGTAGCCCGAAGGGGCAATTAAGTGAAACCGGGACATGGCATTTCCTTGCTACAACTAAAACCAAATGTATATCATGCCGCGTAGGTATGTCGTTGTCACCTCAGCGACAGGTTCCGGCTATAAGGATAGATGACGTGAAATTGAGATGGTTTGCTTTTTTGGTTGTATTACTTGCGGGCTGTAGTTCAAAACAGGATTACAAAAATCCGCCATGGAATGCTGAAGTTCCGGTCAAACGCGCAATGCAATGGATGCCGATCAGTGAAAAAGCCGGTGCGGCCTGGGGTGTCAGCCCACAATTGATTACCGCTATCATCGCCATTGAATCTGGCGGAAACCCGAATGCGGTCAGTAAATCGAATGCGATTGGTCTGATGCAGTTAAAAGCGTCCACGTCAGGACGCGATGTTTACCGTCGTATGGGATGGAGCGGAGAGCCGTCGACCAGCGAGCTGAAAAATCCTGAGCGTAATATTTCGATGGGAGCCGCCTACCTGAGTATTCTTGAGACCGGGCCTCTGGCCGGAATTGAAGATCCTCAGGTGATGCAATATGCGCTGGTGGTGTCGTACGCTAACGGGGCGGGCGCACTGCTGCGAACATTCTCCTCCGACAGAAAAAAAGCCATTAATAAGATCAACGATCTCAGCCCGGATGAATTTATTGAACATGTGGCTGATAATCATCCGGCGCCGCAGGCTCCGCGCTATATCTGGAAGCTCCAGCAAGCGCTGGATGTCATGTAGTTCATGTAATGCTACCCGCGCACTTTATTGGCTTTTTCCCGGGCTTCGCGCTCAAGGGAAAAAATAATCCGCTGTAAGTTCCGCTCCACCGCCGGGCCGACGTTGAGAAAACGAAAGCTCAGGCGGGGAGTGGTAATGGTTTCGTTTTTGCTGTCGATAACCACGCGCTCGCTGATGGAAATCAGCTGGGCGTCAACGTGATACACACCCCATTGCGCCATGTTCAGTTCAACTTGTGAGAAGCGCATGCCTTCTACCAGTCCCTCTGGCTTTGCCGTTTCTAACAGTCCACCCATGCCGCCGAGAGACAAATCGAACAGGCGAAAATGCAGAATGCTGTTGTCCGGCATCTTTGCCGCGCAGCGATAGGGGGGATGCAGCGGCGCGCCGATACGGAAATACTCCCGACGCTGAATGAACCACAGGGAAGGCGGCAGCGTTGAGATAAATGCCGGTAGTCGCTGATACTCGCCTTTTTTAAGCTGCGGCAGCGTGAATTCCACTTTGGCGCCCTGCGTTTCGGCGATAATTGAGATCTGGCTGGCCCGCTGCACGGCCTGGTTTTCATATTCCTGACTGCCAAAGTCCATGATCAGTTCGTCCGGGGTGACCGCCAGTATTTTGCTAATGAACTGGCCACCTGACCAGGAGATACGCAGTGGAACCTGCTGCGAATTTAAGTCCCTGAGAACGCCTAACACCGCTAACGGATTTTGCTTCAGGAACTGCTCATTGTAGTTGCTCACACCTAATGACTCCTGGATGCCTGGTTTATCGTTGGATTATCGGCATCAAACGACGGAACTTAAGACAAATGAATGAAATTTTTTGCCAAAGCCAATGAATTAAGTCTGTGTGGAAAAACGTCATCCAACAGCTTGCCTATACTTAATGCACTGGCGCGGGAATAACGAGCGCACATTCACTGGAAAGAGGGCCTGAAAATGGGAATTATTGCCTGGATTGTTTTTGGTCTGATTGCAGGTGTTATCGCCAAACTGATTATGCCGGGGCGCGATGGCGGTGGATTTATCCTGACCTGTATTCTCGGTATTGTCGGCGCTGTGGTCGGCGGATGGCTGGCAACAATGTTTGGTATCGGCGGTGATGTCAGCGGATTTAATCTCCACAGCTTCCTGGTGGCCGTAGTCGGCGCGATTGTTGTGCTGGGTGTTTTCCGGCTTGTGCGACGAGATTGAGTGAGCGGCCCCCTCTGGGGGCCGTTTCTTTGGAATAGAAAGTTCGTTATGGCGTCGGTTGCGTCTGCTTTTGAGGCTCAGTTGATGCCGTCCCAGCCGGGGCTGGACGCGATGCGGGGACGCTGTCACACGGTTTTTCTTTGGCGCAAATCAGGTCGAGCATTTTTAGCGTTACGCCGTTAGTCCAGCCGAACCCATCCTGCAACGGATATTCACCGCCACCGCCGCCGGTGCCAGTGGTACTCACGTCATACTTTTCCACCAGCTTTTTCTCGCGATCGTAAGTGTGCTGCACGTTGGTGAGGAATCGCCAGGTTACGTCCATGGCGACGTTATCCTGACCGTAATTTTGTAACCCGGTTGCCGCGACCCACTGGAGCGGGGCCCAGCCGTTTGGCGCATCCCATTGCTGGCCGCTTTTCACCGAGGTGGTAGCTAGACCGCCGGGCTGCAGCAAATGTGCCTGGGTTGCCGCGGCGACCTTACTGGCGCGATCTTTTGCCGCTGCATTAACATACAGCGGGAACAGGGCGGCGGCAGTGAGTTGGTTACGTACTTTGTGGCTCTTTAGATCGTAGTCGGCATACCAGCCTTCTTTGTCGTTCCACAGGTGCTTTTCGATCCCTTTTTGTCGGGCATTGGCAAAACCGTCATATTGAGCAGCTTTGGCATCATCACCAGCGGCTTTACTGGCGAGGGCGATCATTTTTTCCATTTTGTACATCAGCGCATTGAGATCGACCGGCACAATGCTGGTGGTACGCAGGGTACCTAGCTGGTTGGGGTTATCCATCCAGCGGGAACTAAAGTCCCAGCCGGACGCTGCGGCGGAGCGCAGGTCGCGGTAGATTTCGGTGGCCGGGCGGTTCGGGTTACTTTTAGCGGTGGCGATATCCTCCACCCATGACTCTGGCCGCGGCGTATCGCGGTCATCCCAGTAGCGGTTCAAAATGGTGCCGTCATCCAGCTTAACCACGCGCTTATTTTGCTGACCGGGCTGGAGCGTTTCGACGCCCTCCATCCAGTAGGTGTACTCTTTGAGCATCTGCGGGAGGTATTTTTTCAGCGCATCATCCCCTTCGTGCTGCGCCAGCAGTTCAACCATAAAGGCAAAGAACGGCGGTTGAGAACGGCTCAGATAATAGGTGCGGTTGCCGTTAGGAATGTGTCCCCAGGCATCAATCTCGTAAGCGAAATTTGCCACCATGTCGGAGACCTTGTCCCAGTGATTACTTTCGGCAAGCCCCAGCATGGTGAAATAGCTGTCCCAATAATATATTTCGCGAAAACGCCCGCCTGGCACCACATATGGCTCCGGGAGCGGCAGCAGCGAATCCCATTTTTCAGCGTCGGTCGTTGAGCGGGTTAGCACCGGCCACAGACCATCAATATGTTCGCGCAGCGATTGCCCGGCAGGGGGGACGTATTTCTCACCCTCTTTTGGTAAGGTAAAGTTCACTCCGACAAAATGACGTAAATCGAATCCAGATTGATTCTTTTGCATTCGGTAATCGGCGAGGATCATTAACGGATCGCTATTGGGAACCGCATCAGCAAAGGTTTTCTGGTCAGGGAACAATTTGGCCGTTTGTACATCGTTAAACAGAGGGCCGAGCAGAATATCAGGTGGTTGCGGTGTCGCTGCTGGCGCGTCCTCCGCATTGACGGTAAAAGAGGTACAGGCAAAAAGGGTACTGGCAAACGTCAGTTTTATCGCAACAGAAAGCAGCCCGGAAGGGCGGATTGCTGGTGTTATCATCGGTTAATCTCCTTAGCGGTGTGCCGAAGCAGCGGCATTTACCATGAGAAAACCTTAGTTCAGGATCGACCGTTGCGCGTGATCGACTCCCCATTTTGCGAATAAACAGACATTTCCCGACGCGCCAGGAAGATGCACACCCTGTTGAGAAAGGGTGTGCTGATGCCATTAACCTGTATGGGTTATCCGATGCGCCACGCAGTCAAGAGTGACGGTATCTCCCGTCTTTATACTATCGAGGGTCTCCCCAAGCTGACACATCCAACAAAGTCCCATTTCACGGGCGATAATCGCGGGGTGAGAAGCCTCGCTCCCGGCACGCAGACAGATCCCTTTGATGGGCAGCGGATCGAGTTGCAACACCGTAGACGGGTAAATGACGTCCGCGACCAGGATTGTCGGGCGGCTGAACGTCGGGATTTGCGCCGTCGCTCCTGTCAAATGCTGCAGCGAACGAGACAGTAAATCTTCAATGTCGATATATCGCGCCTGTAAGTAGGGATCGTCGAGCTGTAAATACTGCTGGCTGAGTTCGCTCAACACCTGCTGCCAGGCGCAGGCGGCGCTACACTGCTTTTCACGCATTACGTCGCACGCCATATCGAACAGTTCGGGATCGTCCAACAGCGTGTGGTGACCGGAGAAGATCGCGGCGATATCGGCGGAATACTTCTCTTCAGCGAGCGCGGTTAGCTCGCTTAAATCGTTCAGCGTGCTCTGGATGGCGGCCTGTAATCGCTGCTGCTCAGCCTGCAATGATGCTGCAGGCTGCGGGCTTATCTCGGGTGAGAATGGCGTGTAAAAAAATACCGTCCCCGTTACCCGTGACGGGACCTGAGTCGCCACGTTTTTCGCCTGCGTTGGTGCGAGCGATTCGCCAAAATTCTCTGCCGCCAACTGTTTGAACGCGGCCAGGGCATCTTCTGCCTGTTCGCCTTTGGCAATCAGGCGCAGCGTGTCGTTACAACGCACCTGCAGCAAGGCTATCTGATTGAGACTATCAGGAACGACGCACTTGCCGTTTTTTTCCAGCCACATGTCGGCGTTAAAGCCAGACAGCGTAGATACCAGCCGTGAGGCCGGGCGAACGTGGATACCGTTGGGGTTTTTCACCACAATGGCAATCGAACGGGCATCTGTGTCGGGGGATAGTTCGGCAGAAGCGGACTTTGCTGCCGAGGGCGAAGGTAAACCCAGTTGCTCACATTTGGCGTCGAGGGCGTGCATGGCATCACGGATGACCTGATCGATATCAGCACCCGCAGCAGCGCTAACCGTCGCGGCCAGCGTGCCTTCAACCAGCGGGGCGGCGCACAGACGGACTTTCGCGGCGATGTCAGGGGCGAGCAGTTCAAGGGCAGTTTCCGCACTCAGCAACGCACTGCCGATATCCATCATCACTAACACGTGATCCGTATCGGCCACGGACTCGATGGCTTCCATCACCTTAATCGGATCGGTGCCAATGGGATTCTCAGGATCGTCAATGCCTGCGGCAATAGCGAGTTTACAGCCATCGCCCATTAACATTTGTCGGGCTAACGCGCCGACGCCTTCGCCCAGTTGGGCGCTGTGAGACACAATAACCAGGTTTACCATCGCTTTATCCTTACTCTCTGGACGCCTGAGCCAGCATTTGCATCATAAACATGACGGACGTTGCGCCAGGATCCTGATGGCCAATGCTGCGTTCACCAAGGTAGCTGGCGCGGCCTTTGCGTGCCTGCATGGTGATGGTGCTTTGTGCCGCGGCTTCCGCTTGTTGGCTTGCGGCTTCCAGCGCCGCCTGTACGCTTAGCTTTTGCTCGCAGGACTGACGTAAAGATTCCACCACCGGCAACCAAACGTCGCACATGGTTTTGTCGCCAGGCTCAGCTTTACCACGGCTAATGACGCCTTCTGCGCCATCGCGAATCATTTGATACAACTCGTCCAGCGTCAGGCTCTGGTGGGCTTGCGTGACCTGGGCGGCGCGGATGAAAAAGGTACCGAACAGCGGGCCGCTGGCTCCGCCAACGCTGGAGAGCAATACCATGCCGGTATTTTTTAAAATAAAACCGATGTCTTTATCGGCGATAGACGGCAGTTTTTCGACCACTTTACTAAAGCCACGATGCATGTTCAGACCGTGGTCGGCATCGCCGATTTCCCGGTCCAGCCCGGTGAGAAAATCACTTTCGGTAGTGAATATTTCGCCGCAGCGATAGAGCCAGTTAACAATTTGCGTTCTGGTGAGGGACATCATGAATCTCCTTATTTACCCCAGTTGAGAGCAGGGGTGTGAACCGGTGCATCCCATAAATTCAGCGTTTCGTCATCCACCTGTAACAGGGTGATTGAGAAACCGGTCATATCCAGAGAGGTACAGTAAGAGCCGATCAGGTTGCGCTCAATGACGATCCCCGCATCCTGGCAACGGCTTTCGAGGCGGTTATACACGCCGAAGAGTTCTGACAACGGCGTCGCACCGAGATTATTGACCAGCGCAATGACGCGATCGCCGCTTTGCAACGCCCGCTTGCTTTCTTTGCCTTCCTGCCACGCGCCCTGGACGTTGTCCCAATGACGCAGCGTGCGGCTGTAGTTGCCGTTTTCCAGCAGCGTGTCGAACATTTCATCTACGGTTTGGTCGAGAGACGTGAAGGCTCTGCGGTCAATGCCCGGCTCCCCGTGGATACCCACGCCAAACTCCATTTCGTTATCCTGCAGCGTGAACGACGGTTGCCCGGCGGCCGGAACGGTACAGGCGCCAATGGCGATCCCAATCGAGTGCCCCTGGTTATTCAGTTGACGCCCGAGTGCCGCGCAGGCTTCCAGCGAGTCACCGCGTTCGGCGGCCGCGCCGACCAGTTTTTCTATCAATACGGTATTCGCCACGCCACGACGACCGGCGGTATACAGACTATCTTTCACCGCGACGTCGTCATCCACCACCATGGTCGTGACTTTAATACCGCTTTCGTGCAGCAACTCGGCGGCGGTTTCGAAGTTAAGAATGTCGCCGGTGTAATTCTTGATGATCAGCAGGACGCCTTCACCGCCGTCAATTTGCATGGCGCATTCGAACATTTTATCCGGCGTAGGTGAGGTAAAAATCTCACCCGGGCAGGCCCCGGCGAGCATGCCCTGCCCAATATAACCGCAGTGCATTGGCTCATGTCCGCTGCCGCCGCCGGAGAGGAGCGCCACTTTGCCCATCACCGGCGCATCTGCGCGAGTGACGTACACCGGGTCCTGATGCAGCGCCAGGGAGGGGTAAGCCTTCGCCAGTCCGGCGAGTTGTTCATTCAGTACGTCTTCAACACGGTTGATCAATTTTTTCATTATTTATGCTCCGCAGACAGTCCTGGATGCTGCCAAAATTCTGCAGCCATCTGATGTAGGGTATCGGTTTGTACAACGCTACGGCGACCGCTCGCTGCCGATAAAGTAATTTTGCACACGGGTATGCAAAAGAAAATTGCTGTTGGTGGTGTTTCAATAAGGAACATTGCTATCTCAATATGTTCCATATTGAAACAAGATGACGTCAAATTCGCCTAAACTGCGACGTTGGGCATCCTTTTGTTTTACGGTTGGCAAGGGGGGCAGGCAGTTTCATCAAGGTGAAGGGCGTGAACGAACAGGAGGCAGATTAAGAAGGCTAAAATCGTGCAGGCAGGTGGTTGATCGCCACCAGTTTTCCTTGCTCAAGTTCGATATATCCCCCTTTTTTTAAGGCCGCGAGCATTTTCATCACGCTACTGCGTGAAAGGTGCGTCCTGTCCAGAATGTACTGGTAGGCGGCAATCTGCTGGCGAATGTTGTCTGATTCTTTGGCCAGAGCCTGTAGTTGATAGCACAGCACATCATAAGCGGTGGGGGCCGCTACCATCTCATTTTGAATAAACAATTTATTTGTCACGATGATCATATGCCGGGCCATGATCTCCCAAAGCTGTTTTGCTTCAATGCGTGCCATAACGGTTTCCAGTGGGACAGTCGCAACTTCGCATTCCTCAAGGGCCCGGAGCAATAGTTTCTCTGATAATGCACTGGTGAAGCCGAGAGACACCGGCGCAGAGGCGATGCCTAAAGCCAGATTATTCTCCAGGTTTTCAATACTTACCGTACCCTGGCGGATAAACTGACACAGATGTTCTCCAGAATGGATAAATACGAAGCGGCTACCTTTGGGGTAGCGCCTGAACTCGCATTCTTCTGCCAATTGTCGCAGCAACTCCGGAGCATAAGGCGAGGGTTGTTTGAGCAGGTTTATCGGCGATTCATGAGGCATAATGGGGTTATCCCGCATAGATTTTCATTCGTTTACGTTGTGCAGCATAGCGTACGGTTAATACTTCAGGGGAATATTTTGCTGTATTTGTTTCAATACGCCGCGTTCGGTAACGATATAGCCGCCTTTTTTTAATTCGGCCAGAATTTTCATGATACTGCTCCGTGACAGAAACGTGCGGCTCTGAATATAGTTTGCGGCGGTAATGTGCTGCCGAAACTCGTCAGATTCGCGCATCAACTCATAAAGTTGTGAGCGAATAACATCGTAAGATGTTGG
The DNA here is from genome assembly GCF_014596845.2 of Citrobacter sp. C5_2. NCBI lineage: Bacteria > Pseudomonadati > Pseudomonadota > Gammaproteobacteria > Enterobacterales > Enterobacteriaceae > Citrobacter > Citrobacter sp. C5_2. The sequence goes on from NZ_CP115032.1 coordinate 2,273,418, forward strand.
GGCGGAAATGCGAGTGCAATGGTCATAAACACGCCCGGCCGTATAAATGAGTAACATTGACAGGCTCTCCCACAGATCCTCATCGGCAATAATCTCATTAGCTGTTTCCAGAGGAATGGCTGCAACGGTTGAGCACTCTTCACACCGCATAAAGAGATATTCCGATTCTGCAAGCTGATTGCTTAGTCCGAAGATAAATGGCGCGACTTCAGAATTGAGCATAAAGCCGTCGCGTTGCCTGAAGATGGCAATCGTGCCATTCAATAACAAATAACATTGATGAGAATTATTGCTCTTGTAGTTAATTATTTGTCTGTATTTTGTTTCATAAATGTTGGCGCTTGGCTTTAGCTTTTCAATAATATTTATTATGTGTTCCACCGGCTTTATCGGTAAGGCTTGATACATACTTGATTCAATGATTATTTTTGTTTCAGGCATGAGTCGCCCTCCTCAATAAATATGCTGCTAAAAACAACATAAGATGTTGTTGGTTTTAATAATTATGGTAATGAGAGGAAGATAATGGAATCCATCGCACGGTGTAAAATTACACCGAAAAATAACTTGAGCAAATATGTGCATCTATATCAAAATTGCCCATAAGCAGAAGAGCAATAGCATCTAATAAGGATCGGTTTTACTTACATGGAGCCTAATTCCATCCTTGCTAATTTGCGCTGATTGTTATTTCTCGCAGTACTTTCAAAGTGATGGTAATAATAAAGTTATGGGGCGTTATTTGCATCAGGGTAAATAACGATGCAGCACTATAAATAAAAGTTAAGGAAAGCAATTATGAAAAAGAATGTGATAGCGAAGACGTTGTCTGCTGCGGCCATTCTCATGGCCTCAAACGCAATGGCCTATGATGGTACGGTTATTTTTAATGGTGAAATCCTCGATTCGGCCTGTACCGTTGATATTGGTGGTAGTAATACGTTGATGGTCGATCTGGGACGTGTCGCTAAAACAGCATTCGTCAGTACTGGCGATGAAGCATCCACCACAAAATTTACGCTACGGCTGAAAGATTGCCCGGCCAGCGTGGCCGCAGCAAAGGTGAAATTTGACGGTGCGCATGACGGTAATGACAGTAGCTTGTTGGCCATCACACAAGGTTCCGGGTCGGCAAGCGGTGTGGCAATACGTCTTAAGACGGCAGACAGTGTGAACTTAGGACTTAATCAGGACAACGGTTATACCTACATGTTATCCAGTACCGCGGATAATAATCTGGATTTCTATGCCGCCTATGTGGCAACTGCTGTGCCTGTTCTTCCTGGCGCGGCTAACGCGGTGGCTAATTTCACTGTTAACTACAACTGATTTACCTGTGCAGTTTTAAGGGCCGGCAAACGGCCCTTTCAGAGGTTTATGATGAGAGTATTACGTTTTTGCATGTTGCCCCTGGTTGCTGTGGCGATCGGTATTACTACTGCGCATGCGGGTGTCTCAATTGGTGGTACCCGAGTTATTTACGATGGTGGAAAGAAAGAGGCTTCGCTGAGCGTTAATAATCCTGATGCGGTTCCTTACTTAATTCAATCGTGGATTGAAACGCAAAGCAACGACGGGGCGAAAGCACCGTTTATCATTACTCCACCGCTTTATCGTTTGGATAAAGGGCAGCGAAACGTAATGCGCATTATTCGCGCAGGTAATTTGCCAGAAGATAAAGAATCTCTGTTCTGGCTCAATATTAAATCGATACCGTCGGCAGAGCGTAAAGATAATACATTACAAATAGCTATCAAAACGCGAATAAAACTGATCTACAGGCCGGTCAGATTAAGCCAGTCAACACCAGATGCGCAGGTAGAAAAACTACGCTGGAAATCGGACGGTAAATTTATTAAGGTGACGAACTCATCCTCATACTTTATTAATTTTAATGAAATTACCGTGGCAGGTAAAAGAATCGAAGACGTCACGTTTGTCGCGCCCGGATGCAGCGCGAGTTTCGCACTACCGACAGGTATTACCGGTGGAGCAATAACCTACAGAATTATTAATGATTACGGCGGGATAAGTGAGGCGTATCACGCCTCACTCTAAAACGCAGTCCGGACGGGAAGATTATGTCAATGATGATAGCCAAGATGATATCTAATCCACTTCCGGTCCGATTATTGCTGTGTATTTTATTAACCGTCGCCAATGTACTGAATGAAGTAAAAGGTCGTGATTACTTTAACCCTGCGTTACTGGAGCGTACAGGATCCACAAATGGCGATGTTGATCTTTCCGGCTTTGAGACAGGACAACAGGCGGAAGGAACATATCATGTTGATATTCTTCTCAATGGAGAGAATGTTGATACCCGCGATGTAGTGTTTACCAGACGGGAAGGGGGAATGCTGGAACCGTGCCTTTCAACAGAGTTGTTGGAGGGCTACGGTGTGAAGACAGCACTATATCCAGGGCTTGTCGGGAACGAGAATTGCGCTGATCTGTCCGCTATTCCTCAGGCTTCCAGCGAACTGTTATTTTCTTCCCAGAAGTTGTTATTGAGTATTCCGCAGGCCGCGCTTTCTTCACCGGCGCGCGGTTATGTTGCACCAGAACAGTGGGATGAAGGTATTACAGCCATGATGCTCAATTACAGTCTCAGTGGGGATAACAGCCGGACAAAGGACACAGGAAACAACAGCAACAGTCAGTACGTTAACCTGCGTCCGGGAATTAACATTGGCCCATGGCGGTTACGTAACTACAGCACCTGGAATAAAGACAGCCAGGGAAATGCGCACTGGGACACCGTCTATAGCTACGTGCAGCGCAATATTATTCCGCTGAAAGCGCAACTGGTACTGGGCGACAGTTCTTCGCCAGCCGACGTTTTTGACAGCATTCCTTTTCGCGGCGGCCAGCTTGCCTCTGATGATGAGATGATCCCGGATTCGCTGAAAGGCTATGCGCCGGTGGTGCGAGGAATCGCCCGAACAAACGCGCAGGTGATCATTCGACAAAATGGTTATCAAATTTACCAAAACTACGTCTCTCCAGGGGCGTTTGAAATAACCGACATGTACCCGACCGGAGGCGCGGGCGATCTTGACGTGAGTATCAAAGAAGCCGACGGTAGTGAACAACATTTTACCGTTCCGTTTGCTTCATTACCCGTGCTGCAACGAGAAGGGCGTCTCAAATATGCCTTGACCGCCGGACGTTATCGCTCATATGACAGTCGGGTTGAGCAGACATCCTTTGTTCAGGGAACGCTGATTTATGGTTTGCCGGCAGGATTCACGGCTTATGGCGGTGTCCAGGGGGCAGATAATTATCGTTCTGTTGCAACAGGTATCGGGAAAAATCTTGGCGTGGTGGGGGCGGTTTCGGCTGATGTTAGCCAGTCCTGGTCCCAGCCACAGAATACGGGGCAACAGCAGGGACAATCCTGGCGCATTCGTTACAGCAAAAACAGCGTGGTAACCGGGACAAACTTTTCGATTGCCGGATATCGTTATTCAACGGCTGGCTATTCCGGGATGCAAGACACTTTTGATTCTTATGGGGCCGGCAGTTCATCGATAGAGAAACGCCGTAATCGCATGGAGGCGACCATCAACCAGTCTCTGGGGGCGTCAGGTGGGTCCCTTTCGCTCAGCGCGGTGCGGGAAGATTACTGGCATTACGCAAAACCATTGCAGTCATGGAGCCTGAGTTATAACAACACCTGGCACGGAATAAGCTATGGGATTAGCTGGATGCAGAGTAAAAATGGTTATTCGGGCAGTAATGCTCGCTACGACAGTGAGAGTTTGGTGGCACTGAACATTAGCCTTCCACTGGAACGCTTTTCGACCAACTCCTGGGCCAGCTATAGCATGAATACCAGCCGTAACAGTGGGACAACGCACAGCGTCGGCTTGAGCGGGATGGCGCTGGAGGGAAATGCTCTGAACTGGAGTATTCGGCAGGGTTATGGTTCCGAGGATGCGGGTTATACCGGCAGCCTGAACGCTGATTATAAAGGCGGGTACGCGGAAGTCAGTGGGGGTTACAGTTATGATCGCAACCTGCAACGGGTGAATTATTCGCTAGCGGGGGGCGTGCTCGCCCACGCCGATGGTGTCACATTTTCACAGCCATTGGGTGAAACCAACGTCTTGATTAAAGCGCCGGGCGCTGCGAATGTCGGTATAAAAAACCAAAGTGGCGCACGCACTGATTTTCGTGGATACACCGTTGTCAGTAACGTCTCTCCCTATCGCAAAAATGATATCGGACTGGAGACGGCAACTATAGCGGATGACGTTGAGCTGGAACTGACCAATAAAATCGTGGTGCCGACCCGTGGCGCGGTGGTTCGCACAGATTTTGTGGCCAACGTAGGATTGCGCGCATTGCTCACGTTACGCCGTGATAACGGAAAGCCTGTGCCATTTGGTGCGATGGTGACGGTCAGAGGTGTTCAGGGGCAAAGCTTCATTGTTGGGGATGATGGCCAGGTTTATTTAAGCGGCATGCAGCCACAAAGCGTACTGGACGTTGTCTGGGGCAATGACAACCAACAACACTGTACGGCTAAATATACTCTGAACAGCGAAGAAAATTATCGTGGTATTACCGTGACTGACAGTCTGTGTCGGTAACTCACTTTATTTATTGAGTCTATTAAGATGAACCGAATTTACGTTCTCTGTATTTTATTATTACTCCCCGGTTTGAGCTATGCCGATAATTGTTCCGTCAATGCGACGCTATTTGGCACAGTTACCATGGGGAATATTATTGTGCAACGCGATGCGCCGGTAGGTAGCGAAATTGCGCGAGCCAGACTTTCCGGGTATGCAAAGCTTGAAGTGGATGCTCCCGACAGGCCAACGTCATGCAGTGGCGGTTATACGTTTAATTATTTATCGGCAACGAACTCGCCAATAAATAATGTATTTAACACTAACCTCGATGGTGTGGGAATTCGTGTATCAGTTTTACCTGGTAGTTTTGTGCTGCCATCCAACGGTACGGCTTACATTTATAATCTCGGTTTTTACGATGTAATGTTAATTAAAACCGGGAAAATAACCCCTGGGTATTTAACGCCGGGAGTAATAATGCAGGGATGGTTCATCACACCAGATAATTATTTTACGCAAATTTCCCTGGATGCAAATACTCAGGTAACGGTATTAGCATGCTCTGTTTCCAGCCAGACGCTGAATTTTAACCTTGGCGACATTAATGCCAGTGAATTCTCTAACCAATCGGGGTTTAACCCGCCGCGTAGCGATAGCCAGAACCTTGGACTTAACTGCGATGCGTCCGCCAACATTAACGTGGAACTCATGGGTACGCAGAACCCCGATGTGGCAAGCGATACGAGCGTGTTGGCGCTGAACGGTCAGGGAACGCAGGGAACTGCAGACGGGGTAGGAATACAAATACTTTATAACAACGTTCCGTTGCAACTGAATAATCGCATTGTATTGAAGCGTTCAACTGGCGGGCAGGAAACGTTGCCGCTGATAGCGCGTTACTACCAGACTAAGCCGGTCGTCAGACCGGGAAGCGCCAATGCAACCGCGACGTTGAATATTACTTACCAATAACAGGGAATAAATAATGTTACCTGGAAAAAGGACGGCCATAGTGATGATGCTCGCATCACCTGCATGGGGGATGGGTGATCCTGTGACGCTCAACATCAACGGCAATGTCAAAACCGCGCCCTGTCAGGTGAGCAGCGACAGTGTGACCAAAACTGTTGATTTAACGCCCGGGCAATCTGTCACCGCTTCATCGTTATACACCGCGGGGTCGACCACGCCGTGGGTCGCTTTTGAATTAAGTGTTGAACAGTGTCCAACTGGGACAAGCCGTGTAACAGTATTATTTAACGGCAATGCCGATAGCGACCATCCCAATGATATGTACCGGAATATCGGTACCGCCTCACCCGTAGCAATCCAGGTACAGGCGAGCGATGGTGCGCCCCTTGGCGACGGAAAATCATTAACCGCAAATATTTCCAATCAGCGCTATACATGGCGTTTGCGCGCCAGAATCTATAGTGAGCAAGGGCTGGTAACGCCTGGAACCATCAACTCTGCGATTACTATTTCTATGACCTACCAATAAACTAAAGCAGGCGCCTTAATGAACATCAGCATCCGCTGTGATGACAATATGTATAAATTGGGATTGATCGCATTACTAAGAGAAATGTTTTCACTGGAAATGGCCCAGCAAACGCTGAGTATTCAGAATTTTGACTCTAAAAATAGGGCAACTGATGATGTGATGATTTTAATGCTCAGCCCCGGTGAACATTATCTTTGCCATTCAGAATTCTTTACCCGATCTCCAGGGCTTATTGTGGGTTTAATTGACAGGGCGCATATTCCTGCGCGTGGCGAAGTGCCTTCATGTATCAACCATATTGTTTTTATTCCTCACGATACTCCGGCCAGTCAAATGGGGACGGTGATTAAACATCACTGGTCCTTAGCGAAAAATGCAAATTTAACCAATAAGGGGCGCTCTTGCTTAGGTTGCCCACATAAAACATTCACGGCGCAGCAGCATCAGTTAATTCGTTTATTATTGTCAGGGCTCACGTCAAAGCAAATTGGTTTGCATATGCATATTTGTCAGAAAACGGTGCTGGCACACCGTCGAGCCTTAATGAACAAATTTAGGTTGAGGTCGGATTGCGAATTATTACAATTCCTCATCGCTGCACAGGAAAAGAGGGTTTTCAGCGCAGAGAAACCCGCAGCGAGTGAAGAAACAATAGCTCGGCCAGTTGCACCTGATGCAGAATTGTACATGATCCCGGTGAGCTGCAGATAGAAAGCCACCTGCTTCGCAAGTGGCTTATGCTCAAGGTTACTTAGGGGGCTTAGCCTGGATAAATTCCGCGATCTTTACGTGCCAGCAAAATACGCTCACAGGCGACAATATAGGCGGCGGTACGCAGAGAGCAGGATTTCTCGGCGGCTTTTTCCCACACGTGCACCATCGCATCGGTCATGATTTTATCCATGCGTTGGTTGATCTCTTCTTCGCTCCAGAAGAAGCTTGCCATGTCCTGAACCCATTCGAAGTAGCTGACGGTAACGCCGCCGGCGTTACAAACTACGTCAGGAACAACCACAATACCGCGGCTTGCCAGAACGTCGTCGGCATCCGGATAGGTTGGACCGTTGGCGCCTTCGAGTATCAGTTTACAGGTCAGCGTTTCAGCGCGGTGACGGGTGATCTGACCTTCGAGCGCGGCAGGGATCAGAATGTCCATCTCCAGGCTCCAGAAAGCCTCGCTGGCGATGGTTTCAGCACCCGGGAAACCAGCAATCTGTTTGTGCTCCAGTTGCCAGGCTGACAGCGCGGACATGTCGATGCCGGTAGCGTTAAACAGCGTCGCGGTGTGATCCTGAATAGCGACTACGCGTGCACCAGCTGCCGCGAAAAGACGGGCGGCTTCACTGCCGACGTTACCAAAACCTTGCACCGCGACGCGAGCGCCTTCAACGTCGATATTGGCACGACGAGCCACTTCCAGACCGCTGACAAAAACGCCGCGACCGGTGGCTTTATCACGGCCTAACGAGCCGCCGAGGTGAATAGGTTTACCGGTGACCACGCTGGTCACGGTGGTGCCGTGGTTCATGGAATAGGTATCCATCATCCAGGCCATCACTTTACCGTTTGTACCCACATCCGGCGCAGGGATGTCTTTCTGTGGTCCAATAATAATGCCGATTTCGCTGGTATAGCGACGGGTCAAACGCTCCAGTTCGCCTTCAGACAGTGAGAACGGATCGACGCGCACACCACCTTTGGCACCGCCGTACGGCAGATTCAATGCTGCGCATTTGATGGTCATCCATGCGGACAGGGCCATCACTTCATTAAGATCAACATCAGGATGAAAACGCACACCGCCTTTGCCCGGACCGCGGGAAAGGTTATGTTGCACGCGATACCCTTCAAAATGACGGATAGTCCCGTCATCCATTTGTACCGGGATATCGACAATCAACGCGCGTTTTGGGTGACGCAGGGTATCCACCCAATGGGAAAGTTCGCCCAGGTAAGGGGCCACACGCTCGATTTGTTGCAGGTAGGTATTCCAGGCAGATGTGCTGCTATCTGAAGCGTAAGATAACTTATCCATGATAAACCTTAGTTATAAAAGTAATATGTTCTTAATTTGGCCGTGGTATACAGTGAATCTCACCATATACACCTAAATTTAACATTTTTTTCAAAGGACGGCCTGCTTGCCCAGCTCAGTTTATCTGTATTATTAGTGTGGGCTTTAGATGTTTGTTGAATAGTTATACTTTCAATGTGGTGTTTATTGAAAATATTTGCTTTTAAAATGGGTTAATATGCATTTGTTGTGAAATTCATAATTTGTCAGATTTATGACGCACCTCTAAAAGTAAACAATATGATAATAAAATGTATTTTCCTTATTGCTTTTTAGCGGGGCGTCAATAGGTAACGACAACGGTAACGGTATCGGCATAGTTGTCGGGTGTGTAGTTCGCGCTGGGAACGGTGGCGTAAACCGGGTACGCCGTGGTTGTACCCGTGCCGTTACCCGCGACGGTATTGAGCGCTGTATTGCCCCAGACCGTACCGGAAGGTCCTGGCGTTGAGCTAAGCTGGTAGGGGACTTTATCGGCATTCGTCCCCGTCCCGGTCATTTGACCGCTACCCGCCGTATTCCCGTTGGAGGGTTGCAGACCGATGGTGTAAGGGGTGTTATTAGAGCATGCGACGCCTACGGTATTTGAAGCCGTCAGATTACGTCCGGTGGCCTTTGTTGGCGTAAAGCTGATATTAGTTGCCGAGGTGATGTTGCATTGCTTGCTGACAGCCGCTGATACGGTGAAAGGAAACCTGGCGGCAACGGTATCGCCACAGGTGGTGGGCGGCAAAACCAGGCCGGGATTGAGCGTGACAAATGCTGTCGCCGTCGTATAGCTATCCTGATAGTTTCCTGGTACAGCTGCGGTTTGCGGGGTGACTATCTGGGCAGAGACCGTTAGTGAACCAGTGACTGGCGTGAGATTGAGCAAGTTAAGTTGCACCATCGGAAACGTGGTCCCCGTCTGGTATTGGCTACCCCAGACATTCGTGCCATTGGCACCCTGATACAGCTGATAGGTCAACGTTCTGCTCGGGTTGCCGCTTAACGACATATTTCGGGGTGTCACCTGACCACTGACGGCCGAGGCGCCAATATTAAAACACAGATTGATCCCCGCCAGCGTGTCACCAAGCTCTTTGGTACAGGTGTAGCTGAACGTCATTGTTGACGTAGTCCCGGTGGTTGACAGCGGATTTACCGGGCCAAAATTGATGGGTTGGACATTGCTCACCGAACAGGTCACCGCAGGGCTAATCGCCGGATAAAAGAGCACGGCAGCGATGAGTAATAGCTGTCTTAACCTCATGAGCGTACTCCTGTTATTGTGGCCGGCAAACCAACGGGCCTATTTGTACAATCCCTTTCGCTGAGGCGGGATAGTCAAATTGCACGCGACATCTCCCCGTCTCCGTATCGACGCGGAGCGTATTGTGGTGCTCCAGAGTGTCGAACCAGGTCATGCCGTCAAAGCCAACGACTGACGATTGTCCTGCTCCGCTGGTGGCGTACGCCATACTCCCCTCCGGAATTGGTTTCCCCTGGTCGTCAACGAGGATAACCTGCGCGGCGCGTACGGGAGTGATGCCGAAGCTAACCAGCGTACCGGAACGGTCCGCAGGCGTTGCATTTGTTTCAACGCGGGCGATCCGCATATTGGCGGGGAGATCCATCGGGTCAATACTGATCAAATTATTTTGATAACTGTTCAGTGGGGTGACCAGCAGCAGACCCTGGTCGTCGCTACGACCGATCAGGTTATTTTGCAATTTGATCGGCACATCGGGGACACCGTCAGTTGAAACCACGGCAAAACCATTATTGATTTCTCGCGCTGCAAACACGCCGCCTCCCATGGACACCAGCGATCCGGTGGCACCCACATAGCCGTAATGGTTATCCGGTAAACGGCTGAGTCCCGCATAGGCTTTGCCGTAACGCCCCAGGAATCCTACTTCACCCTGACCACTTTGCCGGGAACTCTGCTGACTGGCTGCCAGATTCCACCCCCAGCCGCCGTCAGCAGGTGGCGTCCGGCTGGCATTGAACTGGTAGCCGGTTTCATCGTTGGTGCGTTGTATGGTGCTGCTGGCGCTCAGGTTATTTTCAGTCGTTATCGTCACCATCAGATAGAGGCTGCGATCGCGGTTATCATCAATATTCTGGTTGAACCCAGCATTGAGTGAAATGTTATCCGTGATGGTTTTAAACCAACTGGCGTTGACATAACGCACCGCGTTTTCGTGCGGATAACGAAACTGCAGATAGCTCAGGCTAACGTTACCGGCAGTTTCCAGCGAATAGCCAATTACCGTGTTGCTGCTGAGCGTGGGCGGCGGCTCGCCATAATGAGTGGCAACGTCACGATAATCGCCCGATGTTGCGGTGGTACTGGTACTGAAATTAAAGCGTTCGCCGGACCAACGATAACCAAAACTGTACAGAAATCCGCTTGTTCCTGAGTCGGTACTTGCGGCCAGGGCGGTAGAAAATGTCCCGCTACGGGTCCCTGGGATCCAGTCGTTACCGAATCCCGTATTGATAAGTCCATCGCTGGCTTCAGCATGAGTACCTGCCGTGAACGTGTTGCTGAATCCGCGACGCCATGTCCCACTTAACACTGGCGCGCTGGCATACTCAAATGAGGAGTAACCATAATTTTTGCGTACCATGCCCAACTCTGCTGACCAGGCTGTTAATCCTTCCCGTAAAAGCTGTTGGTCATTGTAGAACGAAAAGTTTTGCACACTCGTTCTGCCCAGCGCATCCGTCATCATCACCTGGCCCGTCCCCGCGCCGCTGATATTGGGCATGGTGTTGATCTGGAAACTCCCTGCAGGGACTTCTCCGTTGTAGTACCTGACGCCGTCGACATACAGTTCCACGCTTGAGGGTAGCGTCGCTGAGCCAAGGTATGCGGGGAGCGGGGTAGTTGGCATATAAGGCTGCAATCCAAAATCGCTTCCTATCTGAATACCACCGATGCGGGTTGGTCGTGACCAGATGAGTGAACTTGTCAGGGTATCGCCAATGGTCACTGCCAACATGGTTTCGGGAAATGACGATCGCCAACTGGTATCAAGACGCGCAAAGCTGTTATCTGCATATTCCTCGTTGGCGTATTGCGTCAACTGGGTTGTACTTAGCACACCTGAAGCATTAAACGCGCGTAGTTCGCTAAAGGTATTCACTGCGCTTTCATCTCCCTGCTGGGCGTATATATCGTAATTAAGCAGCGCTCCGCGTGATGTTGTCACCGACGGCGCAGGCGTTACAGGCGAGTTAAGCTGAGTGATAGCAAGGTCGAGTGAACTTAATGGCGCGGTGAGCGAGAGCGTTTGCAACTGAACGTTGTAGTCAACGGTTAGTTGGGGGATATCGTTCAGGCAGACAGGGGCAATGGCATCTGGCGCAAAGCGGAAACCCATTTGTCGCAGAGTGTCTGTGCCTGCATAGAGCTTTCCATTGTCATAGCCAAAATGTACCAGCCCGACGGGATTTCCGTTCAGGGTGACATCGAGATAGAGATCGATACCCGCGAGTCGGCGTGCGTCATTAATAACATTCTTTTCATTCAGATTATTATTCAGCGTTTGTGCACAAACCATTCCCGATATTAATACTCCATTGAGAAAGCAAAACCTCACCAGAAACCAGGATCTCTTACAGATCTTGTACTGTTTTTTGGCCATTGATTGTTACTTCAACTTTCCCGCCGTAATGTGTATCACGGGCCGACGGAGAGACTACCCAGCGCATTGTGGAACCTGGAAGAACATAACCTAACAGTCCCGGCGTAATAACTTTCTTAGTGCCGTTAGGGGTTATATAGGTTGCAGCAGATAATTGCGCATGCCCATTTCCCTGATTACTGACTTCAATAAATTTTTTGCCATTGAGTTGTTGCAATTTCCATTGTAGTTTTGCTTCTGCTGGTGCTGTTGAGACCGGTTGGATGAAAACGGGCACGGAATAATGCAATACAAACTGAAGTTTATTTTTTTGTACTTTTGCTGGCGGCAACTCATCAATTGATAACCGATAGGCATCTTCAGTATGTGTCGATGGCGGACCTGTGCGAATAACGCGAATCAACTGGCGTTCTCCGGGGGCTAATGCCAACATCGGTGGGCTAATGACCAGTCCTTGAGAGGGTGAGAGTCTGTCGCTATACGCGTTCTGAGTCCAGTGAAAAACCCGAACCTGGGCATTAAGCATATTTTCCCCTGCGTTGCTAAGCCAGATACCATCGGCGTTTTGCGTCGCTTGCAAGGTTAACGTAACGGGGGCTATTTGCAGCCCGCTGGCGGCAGCAAATTTTACGCTCACAACCATCCCTAGCAGGCATGCGCAGGCACACTGCTGAACAGGCAGTTTTATTCTCATGTGGTTACCTGAGGCTAGTAATTAACGTTAACTGTTACCGTATCGGCATAGTCGTCAGGAGTGAAGTTGGCGCTCGGAGCGGTGGCATAAACAGTAAACGTCTGCGCCTGGCCGGTGCCCGTCGCCGCCACGCCGTTTCCTTGCGTGGTGTCAGTGGCGGTATTTCCCCACACAGGACCTGTTGCTGATGTTCGGTTCAGTTGATAGGGCACTTTATCCGTATTGGTGGCGGCGTTAGCCACGGAGGACATTGCCCCAGAACCTGTCGTCGTTCCGCCATTGGCGGCTGAAGGTGCCAGACCAATAAAATAGGGGGTAGTCTTTGAACAATTAATGGAAATGGTATTACTTGCACTGGTATTTGTTGCTGTAGAATTGACAGGCAAAAGAGTGATGTTTGAAGCTGAACCGGCGGTAACGGTGCATGCCTTCTGAATCGTCATCAATACCTGAAACGTACCACTGGTCGTCGCTGCATTTGCCACTGAAATAATGGAAAAGGTGCAGCATAAAAGAATCAAGCGTTTGTCCAGGACCAGAGCCATATCTTTAACCTTTTTCAAATAACCACATTTATTACTGTAGAAAAACAATAATGTGGCACAAGAAGACATGATTTAACCCTAGGATAAGTATTAGTCGTCCGCCAGTTGATCTAATAAATTTTACTTAGGAAAAAGGTGATGCCACCTACAAAAAAATAATACCAATGAGTGAGTATGTTTTTTTTTCTGCTACCCATGCCGCAGGCTCCTGGCAGATAAGATCATCATGCGTACAGCGGTCAGAAGGGGGGGGGAAGAAAGCTTTGAATGGTCGTATTAACGCATTCTGTCTTTACGGCGTCCGTCGGCTTAAGGCCCGTGGAAAATAACTTTGTATCCCTGCTCATTCCAGTGTTGCAGCAGTTCATTTTGTCGTCTGGTTGGCGCCGTACCGGTCCAGACGAAAAGCGTTTGCCCGGGGAATAACTCAGGACGTGGTGTTTCAATAGGCTCTGCAAGAATGGCGATATGCCACCCGGATTGCGATAAGCGCCAGGCCTCAAGCCATAAACGGGTTCTGTCTTCAACATCCCAGGCCATCAGAATGGCATCTTTCCCTGACTTGCGACGCGTTTCTGACAGGAGTACCGCAACATATTCGATCAGCGCACCGTCAAGCATGCTGTTCATTATGCGAGAGGTATTATGATCAAGTATGAGTCGCTGGCGTACAGGAAGGTAGACTCGGTCAATCAACGCATCGACCGGATACGCGCGGCCAAGAGAGAGCATTTTGGCCCGCAGCTTCGGCGGATTGGCCATCCGCAGAATGCTCATCATCTCTTCCTGCAATTGATTCCAGTCATCATCAGTTTCGCGGGTACTGGTTTCCAGTAAGGCTTTCACTTTCCCGACAGGTGTACCATTGCTAATCCAACGTTTGATTTCTTCAATACGTTGAATATCCTCTTCATCAAAGAGTCGGTGTCCGCCTTCGCTTCGTTGAGGTTTGAGTAAACCGTAGCGTCGTTGCCATGCCCGAAGGGTTACAGGATTTATCCCGCAACGTTCTGCGACGTCGCCGATGCTGTAATAAGCCATAGTTCCCCCAAACACTCCTGATTCTCCGTCACCGATATGCGGTTCCTGTCACTTTGTACAACATGCATCAAATTGTACAAAACATACAGAGCATTCTAGCAAAATTAAGATTTACTTTACTATCACGCGTGAGAATATTGCTGGCTTTAACCTCAGAAAAGGGGGGAGGTAACAAATGACTTTCATAATCCATTGAATATTAATGATTTATTGTGTGGCGATTTATTTTCTCTCAGGCCATGCCACAGAAGGGGTACCGTTCAGCAAGGCTGCTGCAAATAAGTTACCCTGGAAAAGCTCGATCCCAGCGGATTCAAGCCACATCCATTCTTCGGGTTTTTCAATGCCAACGGCTGAAAGCTGAATCTCAAGTGAAGTACAGCATTTAATGATCGCCTGAATGATGGCCTGTCTTGGGCCACTTTTATGGACATCAGCAATGAGTTCTCGACTGATCTTTATTCTGTCCGGCTGGAAACGAGACAGAAGTAAAAGCCCGGCATAACCCGCGCCAAAATGATCAACTGCCACACAAATCCCTGCCGCTTTAAGTGATTTTACCGCCTGTGCAAAAGCATCAAAGCGGGAGATGACTTCGCTCTCGGTAAATTCCACGATGATTTGTTCAGGGACCAGTCCATTTGCGGCTATTTCATGAATCAGAAAGTTAACAGCGTCGGGTCTGTTCACCAGCGTCATGGGTAACAGATTGACTGACAACATTTTTTCACCAAGATTCAGAGCGCTGGCCATGGCAAATGCCGTCTTTTTACTTTCCAGATCCGCTGTGTACATCTCTTCCGTGCTTAATTTGTCAAAGTACGCTGCCGGAGTTTCCCCATCTTTACCACGAATAAGCGCTTCCAGAGCGATAACGCGTTGTGACATAGGGTCGATAATTGGTTGAAAGGCAAAGGTGTAGTCGGTATTTGACGCGAGCTCTGCTTCATTAAGGGTTGTATAACTTTTATCGGTAATAAAATCCCAGAAATCGGCAGCAGGGATTTCAAAATAAGTCGATTTTTCCGTTGCCAGTACGAATGTCCGGAAAAACTGCAATGCCCGGTCATCATAGGTGAGCTGGAATTTTGACGTCCCCTGATTCAGTACAGCTTGTAAGACCTCAGCTCGTTCATGTTTTTGTAAATCAAATAACTCCATCCCGACCTTCCCAAACCGGCGAGCAGGAGCATAATCGCACATCAGCTCGACAATATTGTAGTGCCGTGAGTCGTTACAGATACAACGATAAATCTCCTTCACTTGCTCCTCTGGGCCTTCGAGCAGCTGGAAAAAATGCTGGCCGTTAAAGAGCAAGATCCCTGTAACATCAGAGCGCCTGTTTTTCAGATTTGCGGCCATCACCATATCCTCAATCGCACAGAGGGGGGCGTCATCACGTAGATGGCTACGGTAAATAATGGTCGTGAGCATGGACAGTCCGGGATTAAGGGATGAGGTGAGGTAAGGACAGTATCAGACAAACGCGGTTATGTCCTGATTTTCAATACATTATTTTAACCATAAATTTACACGTGTAAGGCTATACAGACGTCGTAGCCGCTCCCGGGAAACAAAGGCTGTACAGTGCCAGGAGGGGTTGAACTTTTTATTTTCACTCTAATTCATTGAAAAATATCATATAGCACTTTATGTTAAAATTTGCTTTATCTTCGTGTACACATTTTTGGTACAACTTTGCTACTGTTATAAAACTTAATACTCATCAGCATTTTGTTACAGGAGCAACATATGCAGCAGCACAGAGTTCTCACTGATTCCGCAAACGCAATTTCTCGTTACTTTGCAAAAGCGCATCTTCCTACACAGCAGGAAACATTGGGAGAAATCGTCACTGAGATACTAAAAGATGGACGCAACCTGAGCCGAAAGTCACTCTGTGCCAAGCTTTTGAACCGTCTTGAAAAAGCATCTGGTGAGGACGAACAGAAGCATTACAATGCCCTAATCGGCCTGCTCTTCGAATAAAGGGACACCCTAAAACATATAAATGGGGAAAGTAGTGAAGTAGTTATGAAGAAAACTGACCATGAACGCTTGAAACACGAAATTACAGGTTTAGCTGTTATACAGATTTTGCGCATGAACACGGTAATATCATTACCCGCATTGATTAAGCAATTACGTCTTATGAAGGCAAGTGAAGTGGATGCCGGGCGTAGACATCTTATTGACAGCATAATTCATGATTTCACAGATTCTAATCCGGCAAGGATGAACCCCAAACCGGAAAGAACTGTTGATGAGAGTGTATTCAGTGGCAGTAAAAAGCCTAAATTACATTAGAGACCATTTTCCATACTATACAAGCGAGGTGACTATGCTTCAGGAAATGAATGTTCACAGAGCAATTGCAGATAAGGCTTTGTCGAGTTACTTCCGTAATGCCGGTGAGCTATTAGCAGATGAATCCGTTGTATTGGGGCAGGCAGTAACAAATGTGATTTTAGCTGGCGATAATGTTAATAATAAAAACATCATTTTAAGCCTAATCGCTTCCCTGGAATCGACAACAGATGTTGTTCAGGCTGATATCATCAGAAAAACACTGGAAATAGTGTTGCGCTATACAGCTGACGACGTCTAATAAAATTATTATATAATCATGAAGCTCCAGCATCCATAGTATGTGCTGAGTATTTGTATACTTTGAATTAAGACTACACATAGCATCTTCACATTCTTAGACCACATTATTATGGGCTTGATATGATTAATTCAATTCCGGAAAATTATATTTTCCAGTGCGCTTTATACAAGAATTTAGAGCGCAATGTGATGTTAAAAATGGGTTATGTCAGTGATGATGTTCTTGTTCAGGCGCTCAGTGCACAGTTGAAGAATGAGAAGAATGCTATATTAACCGATCTTTATATGCAGATTATGAGTCACTTTCAACCAGCTATTCGTTCTGAACCCCGTCAGGTTAATTGTGATTTTTTAGAGGTCATAAATGATGAATACAGTTCAGGAACACGCCAGACAAGCACACTTGTGGATTGATGATGTTTTTATCAGGCAAGGTCTGGAGAATATTCTCGCTGATATAGAGTATAAAGATAAGAATGTGCGTCTAGTTTTCTTTACGATCAACTACTTCAACACTGTAAAAAAACAAAAGTATGATCTCAGGACGCATCGGCTGGTGCTTCTGATTGATGGTCATCTGTATCAGTACCTCAATGAACTTTCATTCTACAGGCTTCCTGTAGACAGTGGCGTAGCCTCAATCAAAAAATTTATCGCTGAAATTATCAGCATTGATACTGAACACGACCAGCAAGCTGAAATAAATATCGTCCTGACTGAACGGGATAAATACATCTTAACGCAATTAGGGGAAGGGCGGACAATTTCTGAAATTTCTGGCTTGCTGAACCTGCACTTAAAAACGATTTACCTGAGCAGGCAGAATCTGATCAAGAAACTTGGTTGTTCGGGGTTGATTGATTTTCAAGGAATACTGCAAACTCCAATATTCAGGCACTGGCTGGAACATGCCTGAGTAAATTACAGGTGTGGATTTAAAAAAGGCTAAAATGAAAAATCCACGCCGCGGCGTGGATTTTGAAATCTCATTGTTAAACGCGTCTAGACGTTGAACAGGAAGTTCATCACATCGCCATCTTTCACGATGTAATCTTTCCCTTCCGCACGCATCTTACCGGCTTCTTTCGCGCCTTGCTCACCTTTGTAGGTGATGAAGTCTTCAAACGCGATAGTCTGTGCACGGATGAATCCTTTCTCGAAGTCGGTGTGGATTTTACCGGCCGCCTGCGGAGCGGTAGCGCCGACAGGGATGGTCCATGCACGTACTTCTTTCACCCCCGCGGTGAAATAGGTCTGCAGATTCAGCAGCTCATAGCCTGCGCGGATCACGCGGTTCAGTCCCGGTTCTTCCAGGCCCATCTCGGCCATAAACTCTTCACGGTCGGCGTCGTCCAGCTCTGCGATGTCGGCTTCAACGGCGGCGCAAACAGCTACCACTACGGAACCTTCGGCAGCGGCGATTTCGCGCACCTTGTCGAGGTACGGGTTGTTTTCAAAACCGTCTTCGTTGACGTTGGCGATATACATGGTCGGCTTCAGCGTCAGGAAGCTCAGGTATTTGATGGCCGCTTTATCTTCGTCAGTCAGATTTTTCAGCGCGCGCAGCATTCCGGCGTTTTCCAACTGCGGCAGGCATTTTTCCAGGGCAGCCAGTTCAGCTTTGGCGTCTTTGTCGCCGCCTTTGGCTTTTTTCTGTACGCGATGAATAGCGCGTTCACAGGTATCCAGATCGGACAGCGCCAGTTCGGTATTGATAACATCAATATCGTCAGCCGGATCCACTTTGTTATTAACGTGGATGATGTTGTCGTTCTCAAAGCAGCGCACCACGTGGCCGATAGCTTCGGTTTCGCGGATGTTAGTCAGGAACTGGTTACCCAGACCTTCACCTTTAGAGGCGCCTTTTACAAGGCCCGCGATATCAACGAATTCCATCGTGGTTGGCAGGATGCGCTGCGGTTTGACGATTTCGGCCAGCTGATCCAGACGCGGATCGGGCATCGGGACAACACCCGTGTTCGGCTCGATAGTACAGAACGGGAAGTTTGCCGCTTCAATACCCGCTTTTGTGAGCGCGTTGAACAGGGTGGATTTGCCTACGTTTGGCAAACCGACGATACCGCATTTGAATCCCATGTTTAAATCACCTTAATCTTTTGATATTCAATCTGTTATGGAAAACAGATTGTAGAAAAGTAAATAACTTCGCCTATTATACACAGCACGCGAGCAAAATGCCGCACATCGCTGCTTATTGCGCTTTAAAGGTATGTAACCGGCTCGTTGCTTTAGTCAGGCCATCTTTGAACAAAATCTCGGTACAACGGACCGCTTCGTCAATCGCTTCATCAATTAACTTCTGTTCAGAAACAGGTGGTTTGCCTAAAACAAACCCGACAACTTTGTTTTTATCGCCCGGATGGCCAATTCCAACGCGTAAACGATGAAAGTTAGGGTTATTGCCTAACTTGCTGATGATGTCCTTCAGGCCATTATGTCCGCCATGACCACCGCCAAGCTTAAATTTCGCCACCCCTGGCGGCAGGTCTAGTTCGTCATGCGCAACCAAAATTTCATCAGGGTTAATGCGATAAAAACTGGCCATCGCGCCGACCGCCTTGCCGCTCAGATTCATAAATGTGGTCGGCACCAGCAGGCGGACATCTTCGCCTTCGAGCGTAACCCTGGAGGTGTAGCCGAAGAATTTCGGCTCATCGCGCAGGGGAGCGCGTAGTCTCTCTGCCAGTAGATCAACATACCAAGCACCGGCGTTATGCCGCGTTGCCGCATACTCTGCGCCGGGGTTTGCCAGACCGACAATCAATTTAATCGTCACGTGTTTTGTCCTGAATGTATCTATAAACGACGTGTAGTTTACTGTCTGACGCTGCGCTTGACAAAAAACTGCGTGCTTATCCTCGAAAACTGAATAATTGCGAAACTGGACTATTAGAAATTGAGTGTGTTCAGTAGCTTATTTGTAAAGTTTTGTTGCGCGGGTGTTTGTAATTGTGATCGCTCCCGCACTTGCGAACGGCAGTGTTGTCTATACTTTACACATAAGGATTAGGGGTATTCCCTGTAACAACCCAAAGTTCCGGAGGTGACACATGAAACGCAAAAACGCTTCGTTACTCGGTAACGTGCTCATGGCTTTAGGGTTGGTGGTGATGGTGGGTGGCGTTGGTTATTCTATTTTAAACCAACTGCCGCAATTTAATCTGCCACAGTTTTTCGCACATGGTGCCGTGCTCAGTATTTTTGTCGGCGGAGTTCTCTGGTTAGCGGGGGCCAGAGTAGGCGGGCACGAACAAATCAGTGACCGTTACTGGTGGGTACGTCATTATGACAAACGCTGCCGTCGCGGTGATACCAATCATCGTCACAACTAAATAGCCTCTCCGCTGCGAGAGCCACTGTTTGCGGGCAGAGTCCTGGTTGAAAACCAGTCCTCTGCTTGTTCATGTTGTCCTGGATAAATGCGCTTATCTTCGCTGCGCATTTGCAGAGATGTTATTCGAATAATCGATAATGTAACGTCTTAACCGCGCTATCCGCCGCGTCGGCCGGTAACAAAATGCACAGGTTATCGTTTGATGCGCCGTGGCAAATCATGCGTACCGTATGCTCTTCGAGCCAGGCAAAAACGTCTTTGCAAACCCCCGCAGCCTGGGTCAGTTTATTGCCCACCAAAGTGACTAATGCCAGTCCGGTTTCCACTTCCACCCGACAGTGGGAGGACAATGCGGTAAACAATGCCGTGCTCAGTATATGGTCCTCACCCGATGTCGCATGAGTGGCGTCCAGCGCCAGCGCAATACAATTTTCTGATGTTGTGACCAAATCCACTGCCACCGCGTGGTGGGATAAAATGGCAAATACCTGCGCCAGAAAAGCACAGGGCGGTTGTGTCTGCAGACTGTGTAATCGTAATAGCGTCTGTTTACGGCGCACGGCGAGTGCCCGATAACGCGGTGGATTATCGGTGGTGTTGTGCACCAGCGTACCACCGGCAGAAGTATCTTTACTTGAGCCAACAAAGACCGGAATGTTTTTCCGCATGGCAGGCAGCAGCGTCGCCGGGTGAAGAACCTTCGCACCGTAGGCGGCCATATCGCTGGCCTCGGAAAATGAGATATGGTCGATCCGTTTGGCCCGTGGTGCAATGCGCGGATCGGTGGTGTAGATCCCGGCAACGTCGGTCCAGATGTCCACGCGTGCGGCGTGCAGCGCCTCACCAAGTAGCGTGGCGGTGTAATCACTCCCGCCGCGTCCCAACGTTGTGGTATGCCCGCCTGCGTCGCGACCAATAAATCCCTGGGTAACCATAATAGCCTGTTCAAGACGCGGGCGCAGATGAGTCTCCACCTGGTAGTGCAGGGTGCTGAGATCCGGTTCAGCGCAGCCGTAGTTCGAGTTGGTACGCATTACGCTGCGGGCGTCAAACCACCCGGCTTCGGCGTGCCGTTCACGTAATACTTCAGTAAACAGCAAAGAGGACATCAGTTCGCCGTGGCTGACTAACTCATCGCTTAGCGCATCGGACGGTGAAACCGTCGCCGCTTCTGCAAGGCGGCGTATGTTGTTGAGAAGATTATCGATTTCCGTGCTGATAACGGACGGCTGCTTCAGGCGGGAAATAATGTTGTATTGGATGGCGCGTAACGTCTCAAGCTTATCTAATTGTTGATGTGTTTCCAGACCTTCAGAAAGCTCGACCAGTAAGTTTGTTACGCCTGCGGAAGCAGACAAAACGACTAAACGGACATCTTGATCAGCAAGAACAATGCTGGCGCTGCGGTTCATCGCATCAAAATCAGCGACGCTGGTGCCGCCAAATTTGGCAACGACGGATGGTGGATAAATGCGAGTCATAACAATCTCATATCAGGGCGCCATAAAAGTATGGCTAGAAAATTTTCATTCTCGGCATAAGGGAACGTACGTTCTCCTTACGAAATGTCCGCCCGCGAACATTTCTGCTGACAACCCAGGGAATACCTGTTGTCGATAACGCGTGTCGCCTGTACGCATTACCGGGTGCTGCGCATTAGTTCTTTATTTACAGAGCCTGTAAATAAGCGCGCCATACTAAGTGATTTATATTTAGGGATCGACTTTTTTATTCGATTTATCGAAAAATAAGTGAAAAATCATGTCGTAGTGAATAAACGCGTACATTATTAATGGTAAAAACATGTAAAAAAATAATAAAAACATGAAAACATCATGGTTTTTATAACATCGTATACGATGCGACTGGCAACAATTTTGTAAAATAAATAGCTATATTTGTTTATGATTTCCTAATGTCGGATGTGCTTTATTCTTTGAATTTTAAGGTAAAAATGCTCATTTAAGACGTTGGAAAATAAATGATTGAGTCCTGTGCTAAAACAACATATATTAGCCGCGCTTTTTTACAGGTAATCCTTATAACCATTTATTCAATCAGGCGTTAATCTACACCTGGTTGTAGGAGTGATATGATGACGGATAAAGTCCGTATTGATACTTTAAGTGCTAATTCATTACCGCAGAGCAATGATACCTTTTTAGCAAGACAGGCTGAGTTTGAATCTAATGTCCGCAGCTATCCACGTAAACTGCCATTAGCGATTGCGAAAGCGCAGGGCGTCTGGATTACTGACGTAGAAAATAATCAATATCTTGATTGTCTTGCAGGTGCCGGTACCCTGGCGCTCGGTCACAATCATCCTGAAGTGCTGCAGAGCATTCAAAGTGTCATCACAAGCGGCTTACCGTTACATACGCTTGATCTTACCACGCCGTTAAAAGATGAATTTTCATCTTATTTACTGTCTTTATTACCGGGCCAGGGCAAAGAGTATTGCCTGCAGTTCACCGGGCCGTCCGGCGCCGATGCCGTTGAAGCGGCGCTGAAGCTGGCGAAGAAAGTAACCGGCCGTTCCAGCATTATCAGCTTCTCCGGCGGCTACCACGGGATGACCCACGGCGCGCTGTCCGTAACCGGCAACCTGTCGCCGAAAGAAGCCGTCAGCAACATGATGGCGGAAGTGCAGTTTATGCCGTATCCACATCAGTACCGCTGCCCGCTGGGTATCGGCGGTGAGGCTGGCGTGAAAGCATTAACTTACTACTTCGAAAACCTGATCAACGACGTTGAAAGCGGCGTGCGTAAACCGGCTGCGGTGATCCTTGAAGCCGTGCAGGGCGAAGGCGGCGTGAACCCGGCGCCGGTCGAGTGGTTACAGCGCATCCGTAAAGTCACTCAGGAACACGGCATTCTGCTGATCATCGATGAAGTCCAGGCAGGCTTCGCGCGTACCGGTAAGCTGTTCGCCTTCGAACATGCGGGTATCGAGCCAGACATCATCGTCATGTCCAAAGCGGTGGGCGGCGGTCTGCCACTGGCGGTTCTGGGGATTAAGAAGCAGTTCGATGCGTGGGCTCCGGGCCACCATACCGGTACCTTCCGTGGCAACCAGCTTGCGATGGCGACTGGCCTGACAACGCTGAAGATCCTTAAAGACGACAAGATTGCCGACAAAGTTGCCGCCCAGGGCGAGTGGCTGAAAGGCAAACTGGCTGACCTGCAGAAACGCTACCCGGTGATTGGCCAGGTGCGCGGTCTGGGTCTGATGATCGGTCTGGAAATCGTTAAGCCGAACGAAGCGCAGGATCACATGGGCTGCTACCCGGCCGATGGCGAGCTGTCTGCGCTGCTGCAGAAAAAATGCTTCGAAAACGGGCTGATTCTGGAGCGTGGCGGCCGTAACGGTTGCGTACTGCGCCTGCTGCCATCTCTGCTGATCACTAACGCTGAGCTGGAAGTGTTCCTCGATAAATTCGAAAACGCCCTGCTGGGCGCTGGCGTAAAGCCGGTTTAAACGGAGTTGGATCGAATGTCAGACGTAAACCCGATTCTGTCCGGCTCGGCGCAGAGCATTGCTGCCTACCAGGACGCTATCGAGCAGAGTACGCAAGCGGTCGTTGAATGGTTGAAGCAGCCTGAGATGTATCAGGGCAAAACCGTTGAACAGCTGCGCGAACGTATCAACCTGAATTTTACGTCTCAGGGCCTGGGCAACCAGGCCGCTATTGAGCGTGCGGTTGAATACTTTCTCAAAGACAGCCTGTTGGTGCACCATGCGCAGTGCGTGGCGCACCTGCACTGCCCAAGCCTGGTGATTAGCCAGGCGGCGGAAGTGCTGATCAACGCCACTAACCAGAGCATGGACTCCTGGGACCAAAGCCCGTCGGCCACGATCATTGAGATCAAACTGATCGAATGGCTGCGCGAGCAGGTAGGCTATGCGGCAGGTGATGCGGGCGTGTTCACCAGCGGCGGTACCCAGAGCAATCTGATGGGCCTGATGCTGGCGCGCGACGCGTTCTTTGCTCGCCAGGGGCACTCCATTCAGCAGAATGGCCTGACCGGCGACCTGAGCAAAATCAAAGTGTTTTGCTCTGAAAGCGCGCACTTCTCCGTGCAGAAAAACATGGCGCTGATGGGGCTGGGCTACCGTTCCGTTACTCAGGTGAAGACCGATGCGTTCTCACGCATGGACCTGGCTGACCTGAAAAACAAGCTGGCCCAGGCAAAAGCCAACGGCGAACAGGTGATGGCGATTGTGGCCACGGCCGGGACGACCGATGCGGGCGCTATCGACCCGCTGGTGGATATCGCGGCGCTGGCGGCAGAGCACCAGATCTGGATGCACGTCGATGCGGCATGGGGCGGGGCGTTACTGCTGTCTGAGCAGTATCGTCACTTCCTGAACGGCCTTGAGCTGGCAGACTCCGTGACGCTGGACTTCCACAAGCAGTTCTTCCAGACCATCAGCTGCGGCGCGTTCCTGTTAAAAGACGCGCGTCACTATGAGCTGATGCGTTACCAGGCCGCATACCTGAACTCTGATTTCGATGAAGAGCACGGCGTACCGAACCTGGTGTCGAAGTCGCTGCAGACCACGCGCCGTTTTGACGCGCTGAAGCTGTGGATGGGCCTCGAAGCGCTGGGTAAAAAGCAGTATGCCGAAATTATCGATAACGGCGTCACGCTGGCCCGTGATGTTGCTGAGTTTGTGAAAACCCAGCCGCATCTGGAGCTGGTGATGGAGCCGCAGCTGGCAAGCGTGCTGTTCCGCTTCCGTCCGGCAAGCGACGATATGGCGTTTGTTGCGCTGCTCAACCAGCGCATCGGCGACGTGCTGCTGGCTTCCGGTAGCGCCAACGTCGGCGTCACCGAAGCCGATGGCATCACCTGCCTGAAGCTGACGCTGCTGAACCCGACCGTGTGCCTGGAGGATGTGAAAGTCCTGCTGGCGAGCGTGAAGGCAACGGCTGAGCAACTGCTGAAAGCCTAAGTCATTACGTTGCAATAAAAATGGCTCCCGCGGGAGCCATTTTTTTTACCTGTAGTGCAGGAACAACCCGCGACGGGTTAGATGATGTCTGCGAGTGCAGCATCTTTATTTGGGAAGAAGGCCAGACGTCCTGGAATCGGCTGGATCCCGGCACGCGCCATCGTACGCAGCGGCTGGAACTCGAGGTTTGAGACGCGCAGTTCGCAGCCGTCAGGCAGTTTTTTCACAAAGCGCTGGAAGGCGTCCAGACCACCGGCATCCAGCACCGGGACTGCGTCCCACTTCAATACCACAATGCGTTTACCCGCAATACGCGACTCGAGATCGGTAAATAATCCCTCCGCTGCGGCAAAGAACAGCGGGCCGATGACGCGTAGCACCAGAACATCGCCTGGTACATCAACGTTGACCGGCGCCAGACGCGTCATACGCGCAATACGGCGCATAAACAGCAGAGAGGCGAGAACGATCCCGACGCTGATGGCGATAACCATGTCGAACAGCACCGTCAGCGACATACACATCAGCATGACGATGATGTCGTCTTTTGGCGCATGGCGCAGCAGATCCACCACTTTGTGGGCTTCACTCATGTTCCATGCCACCATCAGCAGCAGTGCGGCCATGGCGGAAAGCGGTAGCCAGGAAAGCAGCGGCGCTAAAACCAATAGCGCTAGGATCACCAGAATCGCGTGGATGACCGCAGAAATGGGTGAGGTTGCCCCGGCGCGGACGTTGGCCGCAGAACGGGCAATTGCCGCCGTGGCGGTGATACCGCCAAAGAACGGCGCGACGATGTTACCCAGCCCCTGACCAATCAGCTCGCTGTTGGCTTTATGCTTGGTGCCGGTCATCCCGTCGAGGACGACGGCGCACAGCAGAGATTCAATCGCCCCCAGCATCGCCATCGAGAAGGCTGCCGGTAACAGCGCCTGTAACGAACTCCAGCTCAGGGTAAAGTTTGACTCCGGCATATTCCACGGTAATACCAGTTGCGGCAGCAACTGCGGGATACCGTTACCCTGTGAGCCGTCAGCCAGAATGTAGTGGAACTGGGAACCGATGGTCGCAACGTGACCACCGGTCAGGTTCACAATTCCCATTACCGCACAGCCTGCCAGCAGTGCAGGAAGGTGGCCCGGTAGTCGGATCCCCAAACGAGGCCAGAAAATCAGGATCCCCAGCGTTACAACGCCAATGGCGGCATCGCCGAAGTTGATGGTCGGCAAGGCCATAAACAGCGCACCAACTTTTTGCAGGTAGTGCTCCGGTACATGGGCCATTTGCAGGCCAAGAAAATCTTTAATCTGCATGGTACCGATGGTGATACCAATACCCGACGTAAAGCCTAACGTAACCGACACGGGAATATATTCGATCAGGCGACCAAAGCGGGCGAGGCCGAAAAGGATCAGAAATATCCCGGACATGAGCGTGGCAACCAGCAGGCCTGCCAGCCCAAACTGTTGCGACACCGGATACAGGATCACCACGAAGGCGGCGGTTGGGCCAGAGACGCTAAAACGCGACCCCCCGGTGAGAGCGATAACAATCCCAGCGACGGCGGAGGTATACAGACCGTACTGCGGCGCAACGCCACTGCCTATTGCCAGGGCCATTGCCAGAGGAATGGCAATGATCCCCACGGTTATCCCGGCGATCAGGTCACGGGTAAAGCGAGAAGCGGTATATTTTTCTTTCCAACAAGCGTCGATGAGGGCGCGGAAAGGCATCACATGTGAGGAAAATAATCTGTTCACAATAATGTTTCATCCATGAGCGCATCATCTGTCAACTAAATGGCAGGTGAAGGAGGCAAAAGTCATACAAATAAGTATTACAGATAAAAAAACCCGCCGCAGCGGGTTTTTGAGCCGGGCTCGATTAATGCTCGAACATGGCAGAGATGGATTCTTCGTTGCTGATACGACGAATCGCTTCGGCCAGCATACCCGACAGGGTCAATGTACGCACGTTTGGCAGTGCTTTGATTTCGTCAGTCAGTGGAATAGTGTCACAGACAACGACTTCATCAATCACTGAGTTGCGCAGGTTGTTTGCCGCATTACCTGAGAAGATCGGGTGGGTTGCGTAAGCAAATACGCGTTTTGCACCACGTTCTTTCAGTGCTTCTGCTGCTTTACACAGCGTACCGCCGGTATCGATCATGTCATCAACCAGTACGCAGTCACGACCTGCAACGTCACCAATGATGTGCATCACCTGAGAAACGTTCGCACGCGGACGACGTTTGTCGATGATAGCCATATCGGTATCGTTCAGCAGTTTAGCAATAGCACGGGCACGCACGACGCCACCGATGTCCGGAGAAACCACGATCGGGTTGTCCAGGTTCAGTTGCAGCATGTCTTCTAACAGGATCGGGCTACCGAATACGTTATCAACCGGTACGTCAAAGAAGCCCTGGATCTGTTCAGCATGCAGGTCAACGGTGAGGACGCGGTCAACGCCAACGCTGGACAGGAAATCAGCGACGACTTTAGCGGTAATCGGTACACGAGCGGAACGTACGCGACGATCCTGACGTGCATAGCCGAAGTAAGGAATAACGGCGGTGATACGGCCTGCGGAAGCACGGCGCAGCGCATCAACCATAACGACCAATTCCATCAGGTTGTCGTTAGTAGGGGCACAAGTGGACTGGATGATGAAAATATCACCACCGCGTACATTTTCATTAATTTGTACGCTGACTTCGCCGTCGCTAAAGCGACCTACAGCGGCGTCGCCGAGTGAAGTGTACAGGCGGTTGGCAATACGTTGTGCTAGTTCCGGGGTGGCGTTACCAGCAAAAAGCTTCATATCAGGCACGAGAAGAACCTCAGGCATGCGTCCATTGGTGGAAAGAATCTGCCGAAAACTGTGCGGGCCAGGCAGTATCCTCTCCATGCGGTGTATTAAAGAGCGCGATGCAACGTCTGGAACAGGGTGACGTTGTCACCGCAACTCAGCTTGCCCGGTTTACCCTTCATCCTTCGCGTTTCATGTGCGTTGGCGTTAATTCCTCACACCAGCACATACTGTTGTATGCGCCAGGCGCTCCGTCATCTCGCCATCTTCCTGAAACCCGAATGATTTAGAGTAACGCTCTATGCAAAGGGGAGAGGTTGACGCCTTTCGCCACAAAGCCTTTGAGCCATTCCGGGGCTTGCTCAAGCACCTGGCGAGCACGAGACTCTGTATCAAATTCAGCAAAGACACAGGCCCCTGTACCAGTCAGGCGCGACGGCGCGTATTCTAACAGCCAGGAAAGCGCCGCATCAACCTCGCGAAAACGTTTTCTTGCGATAACCTCGCAATCATTGCCGAATTCACATTTTAGTAACGTTTTTATTGACCTTTTTGGCGTGTTACGCGGGAGGTCAGGATCGTTAAAAATGAGCGGCGTTGGAATACTGACTCCTGGATGAGCGACCAGATACCATTTTTCCTGGGGATTGACCGGCGTCAGAATTTCTCCCACGCCTTCGGCAAAAGCCGCGTGGCCGCGCACGAACACGGGAACATCCGCCCCCAGCGTCAAGCCGATTGCCGCCAGTTCATCAACCGAAAGCCCGCACTGCCAGAGATGATTCAGCGCCACCAGAACGGTGGCCGCATTTGACGAACCACCGCCCAGGCCGCCACCCATCGGCAGGCGTTTTTCGATACTGATGTCCGCGCCGCTTCCTGCGGGCAGGCGAGCGGTCGCAGACGCCGTCTTCATCAGCAAACGTGCCGCGCGCACGATCAGGTTATCTTCATGCGCAACGCCTTCCACCGGTGTTAAGAGATGAATTTCACCGTCGTGGCGCAGATTGATGCCAATCTCGTCGCCATAGTCGAGAAACTGGAATAACGTCTGCAGCGTGTGGTAACCGTCCGCACGCTGCCCGGTAATGTATAAAAAAAGATTCAGTTTTGCCGGAGAGGGCCAATGGCTCATCATTTCACAATCCAGTTATCCATTTTCAGCTTAATACGCTGGGAGCCGTCGGACAGCTCCATGTTGGCCGGCATCGCAGGCTGCGTTTTGCTGTCGTAGGCGCTATAGACCACTTTCCAGCTTTTACCGTCTTTGCTGTAGTTCACTTCACTCAGACGATATTGGTCGTCGAGCTTGTAATCGGTAGCGTCACCCGGCAGGCCAAGGATCCACTGGCGCAGGCTATTCAACGGAATAGGCATGCCGGTCAGTTTACCAATCATCTCTTCGGCGTCGTCGGCGGTGTAGTGCTTACCTTTGTTATCGACAAGTTCAACGTTGCCCGGCTGCGCATTGAGTTCCAGTTCCGTGCTTCCCAGCGGGTTGGTCAGCAGCAGACGATAGCGATCCTGTCCGGTTTGCTGCCAGAAAAAGCGGGCATACACTTTCTGTTGATCGGAGATATAAGCGAACGCACCGCGCGTCTGATATTGGTTCAGGGCGCGTACTTCCTGCTGGTGCTGGCGCCACTGTGGGGAATCGGGGCTTTTGCCGGGACCTTTCGGCGCGTTGAGGGTACAGGCACTAAGAACCAGGGCTGCAAGGGGCAGCAGGCGAATCAGGCGAAAATCAGGCAGGGTCATAATGATGACAAATCCTTGAGATACGTTGCAGTTATAACTCTCAATGCTAGCGCCACCATCTGACATCGTCTACGTTCAAGTTATCTTAAATCACTTAAATTTGTGCACTAAGCTATTACTCCAAAAGGGGGCTGTCTCTTTTATTGACCGCACGCATCCTGTATGATGCACCCAGTCTAACCTTATCAACGCTGGTACTATTCCCGCTCACATGACCCTTTTAGCGCTTGGTATTAACCATAAAACGGCACCTGTATCGCTGCGAGAACGCGTAACGTTTTCGCCGGATACGCTCGATCAGGCGCTGGACAGCCTGCAAGCGCTGCCAATGGTGCAGGGCGGGGTAGTGCTGTCGACATGTAACCGCACAGAGATTTACCTCAGCGTGGAAGAGCAGGATAACCTGCAAGAAGCGCTGATTCGCTGGTTGTGCGAATACCATAACCTTAATGAAGAAGATCTGCGCAATAGCCTGTACTGGCACCAGGACAATGACGCCGTCAGCCATCTGATGCGGGTTGCCAGTGGTCTGGATTCGCTGGTGCTTGGCGAGCCGCAGATTTTGGGACAGGTGAAAAAAGCCTTTGCGGATTCGCAGAAAGGCCACCAGAACGCCAGTGCGCTGGAACGCATGTTCCAGAAATCGTTCTCTGTCGCTAAACGTGTCCGTACCGAAACCGATATCGGCGCCAGCGCTGTTTCCGTGGCTTTTGCCGCCTGTACGCTGGCGCGGCAGATCTTTGAATCGCTCTCCACGGTAACCGTGCTGTTAGTCGGCGCAGGCGAGACCATCGAGCTGGTCGCGCGTCATTTGCGCGAACACAAAGTGAAGAATATGATCATCGCCAACCGTACGCGTGAACGCGCGCAGGTGCTGGCGGATGAAGTCGGCGCCGAAGTGATTTCATTGAGCGATATCGACGCCCGCTTGCAGGATGCCGATATTATTATCAGTTCAACCGCCAGTCCGCTGCCGATTATCGGTAAAGGAATGGTAGAGCGTGCGCTTAAAAACCGTCGCAACCAGCCTATGTTGCTGGTGGATATCGCCGTACCGCGCGATGTCGAGCCGGAAGTGGGCAAATTGTCCAACGCCTACTTGTACAGCGTTGACGATCTGCAAAGCATCATTTCGCATAACCTGGCGCAGCGCAAAGCGGCTGCTGTGGAAGCCGAAACGATTGTAGCGCAGGAAACCAGTGAGTTTATGGCCTGGCTGCGTGCCCAGGGCGCAAGCGACACTATCCGCGAGTATCGCAGTCAGTCAGAACAGATCCGTGATGAACTGACCGCCAAAGCGTTGGCCGCTCTTCAACAGGGCGGTGATGCGCAAGCCATTATGCAGGATCTGGCCTGGAAACTGACTAACCGCCTGATCCATGCACCAACCAAATCACTTCAACAGGCCGCCCGTGACGGGGATAGTGAACGCCTGAATATTCTGCGCGACAGCCTCGGGCTGGAGTAGCAGCACACCAATCTTATTTTTACAGGGTGCATTTACGCCTATGAAGCCTTCTATCGTTGCCAAACTGGAAGCCCTGCATGAACGCCATGAAGAAGTTCAGGCGCTGCTCGGCGATGCGGGTACTATCGCAGACCAGGAACGTTTTCGTGCACTGTCGCGCGAATATGCCCAATTAAGCGATGTATCGCGCTGTTTTACGGACTGGCAACAGGTTCAGGAAGATATCGAGACGGCTCAGATGATGCTCGACGATCCTGAAATGCGTGAAATGGCGCAGGATGAACTGCGCGAAGCAAAAGAGAAATGTGAACAGCTGGAACAACACCTGCAGGTTCTGCTGTTACCGAAAGATCCTGATGACGAACGTAACGCCTTCCTTGAAGTGCGTGCGGGAACCGGTGGTGATGAAGCGGCGCTGTTTGCCGGCGATCTGTTCCGTATGTACAGCCGTTACGCTGAAGCGCGTCGCTGGCGGGTTGAGATCATGAGCGCCAGCGAAGGCGAGCATGGCGGATTTAAAGAAGTCATTGCCAAGATTAGCGGCGAAGGCGTTTATGGCCGACTGAAATTTGAGTCCGGCGGTCATCGCGTGCAGCGCGTCCCGGCGACGGAATCACAGGGGCGAATTCACACCTCTGCCTGTACGGTCGCGGTCATGCCGGAACTGCCGGATGCTGAACTGCCGGACATCAACCCGGCCGATCTGCGTATTGATACCTTCCGCTCATCAGGCGCAGGGGGCCAGCACGTTAACACCACCGACTCCGCAATCCGTATTACCCACTTGCCAACCGGCATCGTGGTGGAATGTCAGGACGAACGTTCACAGCATAAAAACAAAGCGAAAGCGATGTCGGTGCTGGGGGCGCGCATTCGTGCGGCCGAAGTGGCAAGGCGTCAACAGGCGGAAGCCTCTGAACGTCGCAACCTGCTGGGCAGCGGCGATCGCAGCGATCGTAACCGCACCTATAACTTCCCGCAGGGGCGCGTGACCGATCACCGCATTAACCTGACGCTCTACCGTCTGGATGAAGCGATGGAAGGCAAACTGGATATGCTCATTGAGCCAATTGTCCAGGAATACCAGGCCGACCAACTGGCGGCATTGTCCGAGCAGGATTAATGGACTATCAGCACTGGCTGCGTGAAGCGATAAGCCAATTACCGGCAAGCGAAAGCCCGCGCCGTGACGCCGAGATTTTACTTGAGTTCGTTACCGGTAAGGGGCGCACCTTTATTCTGGCTTTTGGCGAAACGCTGTTAACCGAGGCGCAGCGTCAGCAGCTCGACACGTTACTGGAGCGGCGTCAGCGGGGCGAACCCGTGGCGCACTTAACCGGCGTTCGCGAGTTTTGGTCGCTGCCGCTGTTTGTATCGCCAGCCACGCTGATTCCGCGTCCGGATACCGAGTGTCTGGTGGAGCAGGCGCTGGCTCGCTTGCCAGCCTGTGCATGTCGCATTCTCGATCTGGGGACCGGTACGGGCGCGATTGCCCTGGCGCTGGCAACCGAGCGTCCGGATTGCGCGGTGACGGCGGTTGATCGGATGCCAGATGCCGTGGCGCTGGCTATGCGCAATACGCAGCACCTGGCTATCGACAATGTTCGCGTGCTGCAAAGCGACTGGTTTAGCGCTTTGCAGGGGCAGCAGTTTGACATGATTGTCAGCAATCCGCCGTACATCGACGAACAGGATCCGCATCTGGCGCAGGGCGATGTGCGCTTTGAGCCGCTGTCGGCGTTGGTGGCGGGCGATCAGGGGCTGGCGGATATCGTACATATTATTGACCAGTCTCAGCTCGTGTTAACGCCAGGCGGCTATCTGTTGCTGGAACATGGCTGGCAGCAGGGTGAGGCCGTGCGCGATGCCTTTACGCGCGCGGGTTATCTGGCGGTTGAAACCTGCCGTGATTATGGCGGCAACGAGCGAATTACGCTTGGACGCATCCCATCATGAGTACCATCAGTGTGTTACTCAACGTTCATCTCATCAGCATTGCGCTTTCCGTTAGTCTGCTGATGCTGCGTTTTTGGTGGCGTTACACCGACGCGCGTCTAGCCCGTGCCCGCTGGACGCGCATTGTGCCGCCGGTGGTGGATACCGTTTTATTACTCAGCGGCGTGGCGTTAATGGTTAAAACGCACATCCTGCCATTCACCGAACAAGGGACATGGCTGACTGAAAAGCTGTTTGGGGTTATCATTTACATCGTTTTGGGTTTTATTGCGCTCGATTACCGTCGGGCGCGCAGCCAGCAGGCGCGATTAGTCGCATTTCCGCTGGCGTTGGTGGTGCTGTACATCATCATTAAACTCGCCACCACAAAAATACCGTTACTGGGGTAAGTCATGAGGTCGTTAGCTGATTTCGAATTTAATAAAGCGCCATTGTGTGATGGGATGATCCTGGCGTCGGAGTCTATCCGTCTGGATTTTCCAACACAAACTGTCTATGACGAACTGGAACGTCTGGTCAGTCTGGCGCAAGAAGAAATTAGCCAGCTCCTGTCTCAGGATGAGCAACTGGAAAAACTGCTGGCACTTTTTTACGGCGAATGGGGGTTTACGGATACCCACGGCGTCTATCGTCTTTCTGATGCACTATGGCTCGACCAGGTTCTGAAAAATCGTCAGGGCAGTGCGGTGTCGTTGGGCGCGATCTTATTATGGATTGCCAACCGACTGGATCTGCCGCTGGTACCGGTGATTTTCCCGACACAACTCATCCTGCGCATTGAATCGCTTGATGGCGAAATGTGGCTAATCAATCCGTTCAATGGCGAAACGTTAAATGAACACACGCTGGAAGTGTGGCTGAAGGGGAACATCAGCCCGGTCGCGGAACTGTTTAATGAAGATCTGGATGAAGCGGATAACGCAGAAGTGATCCGCAAACTGCTCGACACGCTGAAATCATCGCTGATGGAAGAGCGGCAAATGGAACTGGCGCTGCGAGCCAGTGAAGCATTATTACAGTTTAATCCTGAAGACCCGTATGAAATACGCGATCGGGGATTGATATATGCGCAACTGGAGTGTGAACATGTTGCGCTGACAGATTTAAGTTATTTCGTTGAGCAGTGTCCGGAAGACCCGATCAGCGAAATGATTCGTGCGCAGATTAATACCATTTCGCACAAACAAATTGTATTGCATTGATTAATGACACTTTACCTACCGTTTAAGGCGATCCTATGAAACAAAAAGTGGTTAGCATTGGCGACATCAACGTGGCAAATGACCTGCCGTTCGTGCTGTTTGGCGGAATGAACGTGCTGGAATCCCGCGATCTGGCGATGCGCATTTGTGAGCACTACGTAACCGTTACTCAAAAACTGGGTATCCCTTACGTGTTCAAAGCCTCCTTTGATAAAGCCAACCGTTCTTCCATCCACTCTTACCGTGGACCGGGCCTTGAAGAAGGGATGAAAATCTTCCAGGAACTGAAGCAAACTTTTGGCGTAAAAGTGATCACCGACGTTCACGAAGCCAGCCAGGCACAGCCTGTTGCTGACGTGGTGGATGTGATTCAGCTGCCGGCATTCCTCGCTCGCCAGACCGACCTGGTGGAAGCGATGGCGAAAACCGGTGCCGTTATCAACGTGAAAAAACCGCAGTTCGTAAGCCCGGGTCAGATGGGTAATATCGTGGATAAATTCCATGAAGGCGGTAACGATAAGGTTATCCTGTGTGACCGTGGCGCGAACTTCGGTTATGACAACCTGGTTGTGGATATGCTGGGCTTTAGCGTGATGAAAAAGGTCTCTGGCAATTCGCCGGTGATTTTCGACGTCACCCATGCGCTGCAGTGCCGCGACCCGTTTGGCGCCGCAAGCGGCGGCCGTCGTGGTCAGGTGACTGAACTGGCGCGCGCGGGCATGGCGGTAGGTCTGGCAGGTCTGTTTATTGAAGCGCATCCGGATCCAGCCAATGCGAAATGCGATGGTCCATCCGCACTGCCGCTGGCGAAACTGGAACAGTTCCTCACGCAGATCAAAGCGATTGATGACCTGGTGAAAAGCTTCGACGAGCTCGATACTGAGAACTAAGACAGCTGAACAGGCCGGGGCACTTGTCTCCGGCCTGTTATTACTGTCAGGCGCCAAACGCCCCATCAATTGTATGCATAGCTCCCGTCACAAACCCGGCCTCCGGACCAGCCAGCCAGGCAACCATTCCGGCCACTTCTTCTGGTCGACCGTGGCGTTTTAGCGCCATAAAGCTGTGCATCAGCTCTTTCAATGGACCTTCTGCTGGATTAGCGTCAGTATCAATGGGACCCGGTTGCACTACGTTGACCGTAATGCCACGCGCGCCGAAATCACGGGCCAGCCCTCTTGCCAGGCCTTGCAGAGCAGACTTGCTTAACGCGTAGGAAGCCATACCGGCAATTGGCATACGATCGCCGTTCACTGAACCAATAATGATAATCCGCCCGCCGTCAGGCATTTGTCGTGCCGCTTCTACTGCCGCGTACCAGGGGGCGTGGATATTAATGCGGAACAGGCGCTCAACGTCATCGGGATCCTGCTCCAGCGCGTCGCCGAACAGCACAATTTCTGCATTCACCACTAGCACATCCAGCGGGCCGCTTTCCCGTACCCGGTTAATAACGGCATCGCGATCGGCGCTATCGGTTTGCGTCGTGTGGGAACCTGTTTCATCCGCAAGCGCTTTTGCAGCGTCTGCGGAGCCTGAATAGGTAAAGGTAACCGCTGCGCCATCTGCGGCGAAACGGCGCACAATAGCCGCGCCAATCCCCCGACTGCCGCCAAGAACCAGAACTGATTTGCCGTTAAATGGGGACATGAGATACTCCTTGAACAATTATGTAGTGATCGATATATAATGGGTGCATGGTTTTCTGTCAATGGATTTGTAATGAGTACTACAAAATGTTCGCGCGCCCCAGGCCGACCACGTAATTTTGATCCGGAACTGGCTGTTGCCAAAGTACAGCCCTTATTTCACGCGCATGGATACGACGCTGTGAGCGTAGCGGATGTTACGCAGGCCCTGAACATCAAGCCCCCCAGTTTTTATGCCGCTTTTGGGAACAAAATCGGTCTTTATGAACGCGTGCTTGGTCGCTATGTACAAACCGATGCGATCCCGTTTGATGACATTTTGCGTTCTGACAGACCGGTTGCCGAAAGCCTTGCTGCGTTGCTTGAAGAGGCGGCGCGACGCTATGCCGCGGATCCGCATGCGCCTGGTTGTTTGGTTCTGGAGGGCACGCATAGCAACGATCCGCAGGCGCGGCAGGTGGCCCGGGCTTTCTACTCGGTTGCAGAACATAAAATTCATGACTTTATTGCACAGCGCCATCCCGAAGTGGCTGATAGCCTGACCGATTACATCAGTACCACGATGCTTGGTCTGTCGGGAAAAGCCCGTTGTGGGCATACGCTCGAACGTTTGCTATCCAGCGCACACATCGCCAGCCAGGCGGTGCTGCATCAGCTTTCCTGATTTTCATCACATGAAAAGGTAGATAAATATGATGGGTAAACTGGGACTTTGCTTTAATACTCCCCCTCCGGCTATGCGCAACGTAGCGTTGGCCGCAATTCTGATAGGAATTTCATTTCTGGCGCATTCTCAGGACAAGGCCGACGTTATTTTGTATAACGGCAAGTTGATTACCATGGATGAACAACAACCCAACGCGCAGGCGCTGGCGGTAAAAGGGCGGCATATTATTGCGGTGGGTAATAATGAAACGGTGAAAAAATGGTCCGGACCGAACACGAAGGAAATTAACCTTACGGAGCAAACCGTTATTCCGGGGTTAATTGATGCGCATCTGCATGGTATTCGGGGGGGAAGGACATTTTTATTTGAAACCTACTGGTTTGATACTAAAAATTTACCCGATGCGTTAAATAAACTGTCGCAATCTGCGGCAAAGAAAGACCCTGCGCAATGGGTGGCGGTGGCGGGTTCATGGATACCTGAACAATTTGCTGAAAAGCGGGATCCGACGGTTCAGGAACTGAATCAGGCGCTGCCTCATCATCCTGCATATATACAAAGCCTTTATGACTATGCGCTGTTAAATCAAAAGGCTATCGAGACTCTAAAACTTAATAGTCCACAGCCGGATGTTCCGGCAGGGATCGTGATAGAACGCGATGATAAAGGGCTGGCAACGGGGAAATTGCGCGGGACCATTGGCAGTTTTAACCAGCTTTTCGCCCAGATTAGCCAGACTGGCGATGTGGAAAAGAACCTTAACGCCTTTGTACGTTATTTAAATAAACGCGGCGTGGTCGGGTTTATCGATCCTTCTGCCGGGCATGAGCAAGCTTATCGTGATTTCTTTAAACTTCAGCAGCAGCAACCTCTCAGGATACGCGTTGGATATCGTTTATCCGCACCGCCTGGTAATGAAACGGAATGGTTTAAACAACGCCTGGCGTTTCGCCCGGCAATGCATGATGACGGCAGAATAGCCTTTCTGGGCTTCGGTGAAAGCCTGGTGATGGCAATGAATGATGGCGTGCGGATGTCATCTGGGTTCACGTCCCCAGCAGAGTCCCAACAAGAACAATTAAAGGTGCTTCAGCTTGCCGCCAAAGAAGGTGTTGCCGTTGAAATACATGCTTATACCGATGACAGTGCGGATGCGATTTTAGATGTCATTAGCGAGGTGGCTAAATCGCATGATATTGCACCGTTGCGCTGGTCGATTGCGCATCTTAATACCGGTACGCCCGAAACGATTGCCCGGATGAAGAAACTCGGTTTAGCCTACTCTGTTCAGATGGGGCCATATTTTGAATCTCCCGCCATTGAACGCGCAAATGGTAAAACGGTGGCGGCGCTATCATCGCCAGTGCAACCCGCGTTAGAGCAGGGGGTAATCGTTGCCGGCGGTACAGATGCGACGCGGATTGGCGTTGCGGGAGTGTGGCATGCCATTGAATATCATGTCACAGGTAAAGCGCTCGACGGCTCAGTACGCCATGACACCCGCCAGTTAAGTCGGGAAGATGCGTTAAAAATGTATACCCGAAATGCCGCCTGGCTGGCTTTTGCTGAACAGCAAAGAGGAAGTTTGCAAGCAGGTAAGCTCGCCGATTTTGCGGTGCTGAATCAAGATATTATGGCTATTGCGCCAGACAAGCTGCATCAAACGGAATCGTTATTAACGTTTGTCGATGGCCAACAGGTTTATCCGGAGCAATAAACGCGCTAAAAGAAAACGGCCCTGCAAAGGGCCGTGGATCCCGCCAAACTAGTTATCAGGCAAATATCGTCATCAGATAGGCGACAAATAGCGCCAGATGCGCGGCGCCGTTAAGCACATTGGTTCGTCCGGTGGAGAAAGAGATGTGGCACAGTACCAGCGACGAGACCATGACAATCATCTCTGGCGCGCCCAAAGCAAACACCAAGTCATTCCCTGTTGCCCACGCTATCAGCGTCACTACCGGTACGGTGAGTGAAATAGTGGCTAATACTGAACCGAAGAACAAATTCATCGCCCGCTGTACCTGATTGTTCAGCACCGCTTTCAGCGCCCCCAGCCCTTCAGGCGAGAGGATCAACAGCGCCACCAGGAAACCGGTAAATGCCACGGGCGCATTGAGTTCAGTCAGCAAGGTTTCCAGTGGACTGGCGTTCATCTTGGTGACGGCGATAACGGCGATCAGGTGAATGATGAGCCAGGCTGCGTGCCATATATTACTGTGCGCTGACGGCTTACCGTGATGCGGATCGTCGTCGTCACCCTCATCTTCATGCTCGTAAATGAACAGGCTCTGGTGCGTTTTTGTTTGAATCAACAAGAAGACGCCGTACATTGCCGCAGAAATGAGCGCCACCAGTAGCGCCTGCGCAGTAGTAAAATTGGCTCCCGGTAACGCCATTGGAAACACCAGCACAATAATGGCCAGTGGAAACAGGGCGATTAAATACTGCTTAATACCAAACAGGTTCATATACTGAGTGGCAAATTTGCGGCCGCCCAGCAGTAATGAAAAACCGACTAAACCGCCGGTGACGATCATAATGATCGAGTACAGCGTGTCGCGCATTAGCGTAGGCGCGGCATCGCCGGTCGCCATTAATGCGGAAATTAAACTGACTTCAAGAATAACAACTGACAGACTGAGAATCAGCGAGCCGTAGGGTTCGCCAAGTCGATGTGCTAATACGTCCGCATGACGGACAACGCTGAATGCGCTGCTTAATATACCAACAAGGGCCAGCGCATTAATACCGATGACCACTGGTAGTGACTGACTGCTCCCCCATAAGAACAGTACTACCAGCGCCAAAATCGGGAAGACGAGAGAGGTCTCCTTGTGGCGGGTTTTTACCGCCTCATGTAGTTGTGTCATTAAGTTAATTCTCCATCTCTGCAGGTATTTATAATTATAAAAGTATTAAAGAATGTAAAAAATAACAGAAAAAGCGGTTTTGCAGGTGACATTTTACGAAATTTTACCGCATCGCTTATTTTCCATCTCTAAGTGGCCAAAAACAAATGTCTTGTTTATAGAGTATTTAATTAACAGAAGGTTAGATGAGGTAGTAATTTAAAAATGTTCATTATTGGCGCATCGCAGCATTGTTAACCACACTTAAGGTTTAGTCCAAAAAGAGGAGTTCACAATGCCCTATAAATCGAAAAGCGATCTGCCTGACAGCGTACAGCATGTTCTGCCATCCCATGCTCAGGACATCTATAAAGAAGCCTTTAACAGCGCCTGGGAACAGTATAAAGATAAATCTGACCGTCGCGATGATGCCACTCGCGAAGAGACAGCGCACAAGGTGGCGTGGGCGGCGGTGAAAAATGATTATCAAAAAGGTGATGATGATAAATGGCATAAAAAGACGTAACGGTATCAATTATAATGCCTTTATAAACTAGCCTGAGTCATCCGTTAGCGAATCGTGCTACGCCGCGCCGTTACTGGCTTGCAAGCGAGCGGTGAATTGCCTATTGTCCAGCTATTGGTTTCAAAATGAGCAGTAAAAATGCCCGGAAGGCGTCAAAAAAGTTGTCGCAGGGAAGCTGCAGTGGCGGAGGTGTAAGGTGTTAACGCGTGATTTTTTATTGAATGCCGACTGTAAGACGGCGTTTGGCGCTATTGAAGAATCACTACTCTGGTCAGCGGAACAACGGGCAGCCTCACTGGCCGCCACGCTTGCTTGCCGACCAGATGATGGACCGGTGTGGATCTTCGGTTATGGATCGTTGATGTGGAACCCGGCCTTAGAATTTGAAGAGTCCTGTACCGGGACATTAGTCGGTTGGCACCGTGCATTTTGCCTGCGTCTGACGGCGGGGCGAGGAACGGCCTGTCAGCCGGGACGGATGCTGGCCCTGAAAGAGGGTGGACGCACTACCGGTGTGGCTTATCGCTTACCAGACGCATCGCTGGAGCAAGAGCTTTCTCTGCTGTGGAAGCGTGAAATGATCACCGGTTGCTACCTGCCGACCTGGTGTCAGTTGGCGCTGGATGACGGACGGACGGTAAACGCGCTGGTCTTTATTATGGATCCGCGCCATCCGCTGTTTGAGTCGGATACACGCGCGCAGGTGATAGCGCCGCTTATCGCTGCGGCCAGCGGACCTTTAGGCACTAATGCCCAGTATCTGTTCTCGCTGGAACAAGAACTGGTGAAGCTGGGAATGCAGGATGATTGTCTTAACGATCTGGTGATTACGGTCAAACGATTGTTGGGAGAGAACCTGCCGGAAGGGATTATACGACCAGGTTTTGCATAGCGTCGGCGGAGTGTTGTGTGCCCGACAGCTGGTGCTTATCGGGCATTTCACGATTACGCTGCAATAAAACTTATCGAATGCTCAAGCGACTGACTGTGGCTGTCGATCAGCACGTTCCAGACGCCGGTATAAGGTACGGTCAACCATGCGTTATCACGGTCCTGCACGCTTAAGATGTCGGACTGCGTGTCTTTGACGTGATTTTTCTCGCTCATCAGATGGATGTGACAGCGCTCGGAACAGCGCACAACCACCGTATCGCCACCAAATAACTTTAAACTCGCCTTCACTAATGCCATTTTTCACCCCGTTCTTGAAAACAACGTACTTTCTGTCGAAAGTGCTGCGTGATGTTGTTCACATTTCACTCATTGCATAACACCAAAGGGGGAGCAACAGGATGCTGATTTTGATCAAAAAATGGCATAACGATTAAACAAAAGTGACAAAATTCCTCAAGACGGTTGAAAGGGCGTGCTAACGTTCAACGAAACCGCGCCCATCTAAGATAAAATCCGGAAATTTCCGGCACTTTCAGTGCGCATGCCTGTAAGGTGCTGTCAGAAGGTCAATACTTTATCTGCATCCAGCGTCCATTGCGCCAGTTCTGGCAGCGTGCCCACGGCGACGCCATCAATTAAAGGCAGGTCGGTGATCCCACGGCCATCAGTGCAGGTTTTGCACAGTTTTACCGGAACGTTTTGCGCTGTCAGGATCTCCAGCATTTGCTGAATATTGTATCCTTCCGCCGGTTTCTGACCGCGTAATCCCGCCGTAACCGCATCCGACATTAAAAACAGACGCAGATCGAGACAGGCTTCTTGTTCACGCAAGGCGATGGCCAGACGCAGGCTGTTAAATAACGATTCGCTTCCATAGGCCGCACCGTTCGCGACGATCACTATCTTTTGCATTTTGACTCCTGTTGTCGGATGGGAGGGATAATTCCTGGCGTGTATGGTACTCCCTGTACCAGATATCGAAAAGAAAGCATGTGGCTACCCCTGATTATTCGGGTCAGAAAATCCCGAAAACGGGGATAAAGGCTGCAATTAATTGCTGAAGACGTTATGGTTTAGGTTAAGTGTGCCTGATTAATTGATTTAAGAAATAACTAACGATTTGAGCCGTATTATTTATTTCCCTCTCGCCGTATTTGCACTCTTGCCACTGGCAGGGGGTACTGCCAGCGCACAATCCTCTTTTATTCACCAGGCTGAAAACCCATTCGATAACAATAGCGATGGCTTGCCCGATCTCGGTATGGCGCCGGAATCGCGGGCAGGCGAAAAGCATTTTGCCGAAATGGTGAAAGCATTCGGTGAAGCCAGTATGACCGATAACGGCCTTGATACCGGCGAGCAGGCGAAGCAGTTCGCGTTTGGTCAGGTACGTGACACGGTCAGCGAACAGGTGAATCAACAACTGGAATCCTGGCTCTCTCCCTGGGGAAACGCCAGCGTCGGGTTGCAGGTTGATAAAGAGGGCAGCTTTACCGGCAGCCGGGGAAGTTGGTTTATTCCGTGGCAGGACAATCAGCGCTATCTTACCTGGAGCCAGTTAGGCTTAACGCAACAGGATGAGGGCTTAGTCAGTAATGCGGGAATTGGGCAGCGCTGGGTACATGACGGTTGGCTACTGGGTTACAACACGTTTTATGACAATCTGTTGGATGAAAATCTGCCCCGGGGCGGCTTAGGTGCAGAAGCGTGGGGCGAGTATTTACGTTTATCCGCTAACTACTACCAGCCGTTTTCCTCCTGGCAGAATCGTTCCACCACACAGGAACAACGGATGGCCCGCGGCTACGACCTGACCGCGCAAATGCGGATGCCGTTCTATCAACATCTCAATACCAGCGTCAGCGTTGAACAGTATTTTGGCGACCGGGTGGATCTGTTTCATTCAGGAACCGGGTATCACAATCCGGTGGCGGTGAACCTCGGGTTGAGCTATACGCCGGTGCCGCTGATTACGATGACTGCGCAGCATAAGCAGGGTGAAAATGGCGTCAGTCAGAATAACCTCGGATTAACGCTGAATTATCGTTTCGGCGTTCCGTTAAAAAAACAGCTGATGGTTAGCGAAGTGGCGAACAGCCGCTCGCTGCGCGGCAGTCGTTATGACGATCCGCAGCGGAATAGTTTGCCGACGCTGGAGTATCGCCAGCGTAAAACCCTGTCGGTATTTCTGGCCACGCCGCCCTGGGATCTCAAGCCGGGAGAAACGGTGGCGCTGAAGGTACAAGTGCGCAGCCTGCATGGGATTCGCCATCTTGCATGGCAGGGCGATACTCAGGCGCTGAGCTTAACCGCTGGCAGCAGTACCCGAAGCGCACAGGGCTGGACGATTATTATGCCGAAGTGGGACAGTAGAGAAGGGGCGACAAACCGCTGGCGGCTGTCGGTAGTGGTAGAAGATGAACTGGGCCAGCGTGTCTCTTCCAATGAGATCACGCTATCACTGACCGAACCGTTTATCAGCGTTTCGGCAAATGATCCTCGTTAACCATGATGCACGACTTCGTTATCAGAAAATGCGTTCCTGATGCACCCAAACCGCCGCTTCTACGCGTGATTTGAGCTTCATTTTCTTCAGCATATGCTTCACATGAACTTTAACCGTGCTTTCGGTGATGTCCAGACGGCGGGCAATCATCTTGTTAGGCAGGCCCTGGGCAATAAGTTTGAGAATATCGCGCTCACGCGGCGTCAACTGGGTGACATCACGGTCAGACGTCGCGCGGTTGGCGCGCAGGCTGGCGGCCAGAACCGGCGTTAAGGCTTCGCTCAGTACCATTTCACCGGCGGCGGCCTGCTGTAATGCTTTCAGTAAATCTTCCGGCTCCATATCTTTCAGCAGGTAACCATCCGCGCCGCGTTTCAGTGCGGTAACGACATCTTCTTCATGATTGGATACGCTAAACACCACGATGCGGCCAGACAGGGACTTTTCACGCAGCTTGTC
Source organism: Citrobacter sp. C5_2 (assembly GCF_014596845.2). NCBI lineage: Bacteria > Pseudomonadati > Pseudomonadota > Gammaproteobacteria > Enterobacterales > Enterobacteriaceae > Citrobacter > Citrobacter sp. C5_2. Next base: position 2,317,164 of record NZ_CP115032.1, read on the forward strand.
GAGGGTTTCCAGACCGTTCATGCCGGGCATGTTGAGATCAAGCAGGATCAGATCGGGATCAAGAGATTCAGCCAGCTCGATACCCTGTTCGCCATTGCTGGCTTCACCGACAACGGTGATATCCTGCGCCATGCTGACAAGCTGTTTTACACCGGTTCGCAGCATCGGATGATCGTCGATCAACAGGATGGTTGCCGGTTCCAGATTACTCATGGGTATCTCCTTGGACTTCTGTGAAGTTTGTTTCGGGAATAAAAGTGACAGTAACTTCAGTACCGCCTGTCTCACGACGGCGTACTCGGCAATCGCCGCGCAAGCTCTGCGCACGGTCGCGCATTATTATCATGCCGTAGTGGTTACTGCGTTCGGCGTTTTCCGGTACGCCGCAGCCGTTATCTTGTACTGTGAGTTTGATCTGTTTGCCATTTTGCACCACCGTCACGACGACTTCATCGGCATGGGAATGCTTCAGGGCGTTGCTCAGGGCTTCACGAGCAATTTGTAATAAGTGAATCGCCTGATGCGAAGGGACCAGGCGCGGCGGCAACTGATAGTCCAGCTTAACCGCAAAACCAAAGCGGGCGCTGTATTCCTGACAGCTGGCTTCCAGCGCGGGTCGCAATCCGGGTTCGGTGAGCTGTAAACGGAAGGTCGTTAACAGCTCACGCAGTTGCGCCCACGAGGCGTTCAGTTCATTACGAATCTGGCTAAGCAGTTCGCTGCTATTCTCGGGCAGCGCATCGCCCTGCATCTGCAAACAGCTAACCTGCATCTTCATACATGAAAGCGATTGTGCAATAGAATCATGGAGTTCGCGCGCAATGGTGGCACGCTCTTCCATCACGATCAACTGCTGCTGGCGCTCCTGATGTCTGTCCAGCGCCAGCGTCGCGGTCAGTTGCTCAACCAGGGTATCGACCAGTTGTTGCTGATCGTGGCTGAGATGGCGTCCGTTCGGCAACGTAGCGAGCAGGATACCATACTGGGTATGCGCGTCGGCCAGCCGCCATTTCAGCGTGATACCACCGTCTATCGCGGGCAACGTACCGCGTGGGCACAGATGACATCCTTTCTCATCGCAACTGACATTGGACTGACAGGTAAATTCCTGATGATTATCTTCATCCTCCAGATCATAAACCCGCAGCTCAATATCATGTAGCAGGGTCAAATTCTGCAGGCCGTTCAGCACCGGAGAGAGGCGTTCACACAACGGCACCTGAGAATGCAGGCGTCGGTTGGCTTGCCACAGAAAAGAGAGGATCTGATTTTTATGCTCCAGCCCGGCCGTTTTCTCCTGCACCCGCTGTTCCAGTACCGCATAACTTTCAGCCAGCTCTTCCGACATATTATTCAGCGCCGAGCCCAGAGCCGCCATCTCATTACGCCCGCTGATATGCGCACGTTGGGTAAAATCACGTTGGCTGACGGCTCGCGCCATCGCCAATAGCTGTTTCCACGGCTCCAGCAGACGTACGCGTAGCCAGATAATGGTGAAGACCAGCAGTAAGGCCATAAATGCCGCCATCAGGCGATGTAGCAGGACGACGCGTTCAATGCGTAATTCGGTGGTATGGTCGAAGGCGGTAACCAGCTTATCCAGCCCAACGACAAAGCGCGTTACATCTTGCGCCACCGCATCAGGCGTTTGCGCGTGGGCAAGCCCTGGCGCCAGCTCAGTGTGCCAGTAATCCTGTAATGCTTTTAACTGCGCCTGTTGTCCATCGCGCTGTGCGGCTCGCGTTAACTCTGGACTAAACGCCGTTTTCTCCATTTCATCCAGTAGCGGTTGATCGTCGGCTTCCAGGGGTACCGCCGCCAGCAGACGATAACTCTGCATACGCAGCGAGCCGGCTTTGTTAATTGCATGGGCGCTACCCTGAACGCCCTGAACCAGCCAACCGGAGACAGCCATACCTGCCACGCCGATGGCAGTAGACAATAAAACAATCAGCGCCACCTGGTTGACCAGCGTAAGCGGGGAGAGACAACGTTTAAACATGGTGACTTGTTCCTTCGGGTCTTCGTAGAACAGAAACCCTTTTGAATAACGGTTCTGCTGCAGGCAGTGGCGTTATTCTCGACGATACACTGGAGTATACCCATACCTCAAACGGGCTACCTCTTAATTGCCAGCCAAGGGGGAGGTCATGGGTCGGGGGGAGTAGAAGACGACAGAAGCGTGAAAAACCACATCTTTTTTACCGAAGTAATGTACTCATTTAGGGTGATGATAAATTTTAGGCATGAATAATGACACCTTTTCCTTTGATTTATATCAACTTACCTCCAGCTGTAAACCCTAAGGTTGCAGGCATCGAAACAAGTATCAGAGGTGTCTATGAGTCACTCATCTGCCCCGGAAAGGGCATCTGGAGCTGTAATTACAGAATGGCGGCCGGAAGATCCTGTCTTCTGGCAACAGCGTGGTCAACGAATCGCCAGCCGTAACCTGTGGATTTCCGTCCCTTGCTTACTGCTGGCGTTTTGCGTGTGGATGTTATTTAGCGCCGTGGCGGTGAACTTACCGAAAGTCGGCTTTAATTTCACCACGGAGCAATTGTTCATGTTGACGGCGTTGCCGTCGGTTTCCGGCGCGCTGCTGCGTGTGCCGTACTCCTTTATGGTTCCCCTGTTTGGTGGACGTCGCTGGACGGCATTCAGCACCGGTATCCTGATCGTCCCATGCGTATGGTTAGGTTTTGCGGTGCAGGATACCACCACGCCATTTAGTACCTTTATTATTATCTCCTTACTGTGCGGTTTTGCCGGTGCGAACTTTGCATCAAGCATGGCGAATATCAGCTTCTTCTTTCCAAAACAAAAGCAGGGCGGTGCGCTGGGTCTGAACGGTGGTCTGGGCAACATGGGGGTCAGCGTAATGCAGTTGGTTGCTCCGCTGGTGGTCTCACTGTCAATCTTCGCTGCATTTGGTAGCCAGGGCGTTGAGCAACCGGATGGCACGCAATTGTATCTGGCAAACGCCGCATGGATTTGGGTTCCGTTCCTCGCTGTGCTGACGCTGGCTGCATGGTTTGGTATGAACGAACTGGCAACCTCAAAAGCGTCACTGAAAGCGCAATTGCCGGTGTTAAAGCGCGGACACCTGTGGATCATGAGCCTGTTGTATCTGGCAACCTTCGGTTCATTTATCGGCTTCTCAGCCGGTTTCGCGATGCTGTCAAAAACGCAGTTTCCTGAGGTACAGATCCTGCATTACGCCTTCTTTGGCCCGCTGATTGGCGCGCTGGCGCGCTCAGCTGGCGGTGCAATTTCTGACCGCCTGGGCGGAACTCGCGTGACGCTGGTGAACTTCGTGTTGATGGCTCTCTTCAGTGCCTTGCTGTTCCTGACGCTGCCAACCAATGGCGTAGGGGGCAACTTTACCGCTTTCTTCGCGGTGTTCCTGGCGCTGTTCCTGACGGCCGGTCTGGGCAGTGGTTCAACCTTCCAGATGATCTCCGTTATCTTCCGCAAGCTGACGATGGACAGAGTGAAAGCGGAAGGCGGGTCAGAAGAGAAGGCGATGCGTGAAGCGGCAACCGACACTGCGGCTGCGCTCGGTTTTATCTCTGCCATTGGCGCGATTGGCGGCTTCTTTATCCCCAAAGCATTTGGTACTTCCCTGGCGTTAACGGGCTCACCTGTTGATGCGATGAAAGTCTTTGTGATCTTCTATGTCGCCTGCGTGGTTATCACCTGGGCGGTGTACGGACGTCATTCTAAAAAGTAAAAAAGTGGTATACACAAAATCATTTGAATTGCGTCAAGGCGGCAAGTGAGAAATCCCCAGGAGCTTACTGTAGTAAGTGACTGGGGAGAACGAGCGCAGCCAACCCAGAGGCAGTTTGAAGGATGAAGTGTAGGTTGATTATCCATTGCGCGGCGTTAGACCGCGCTTTTTTTTGCCTGCTATTAGTTACAACATACTCTTGTGCTGTGACATGACAACATTCTGTGAGAACGGTGCTCGCAATATGCCTGGCAGGGGGATACCCCTTAATACCCACTTATAAAGAATTTAACATTTGCATGATAAGTGGATTTGAAAAAGTTATTTAAATTCAATGTGTTAATTAATTCACTGATATCCCACTTAGGGGGTATGTGAAAAACGCCCCTCATTTTTCATCCCTGTCTGCCTTGATCGTTATCAATTCTCACGCCCTTTCAGAGCGTTACCTTCGCTGGCAAATAAGCAATGTCGATTTATCAGAGAGCCGTCAGGCTCCTACAGGAGAAAACCGATGAGTAAATTCCTGGACCGGTTTCGCTACTTCAAGCAGAAGGGCGAAACCTTTGCCGATGGGCACGGCCAGCTTCTCAATACCAACAGGGACTGGGAGGACGGATATCGCCAGCGTTGGCAGCATGACAAAGTCGTGCGTTCAACCCACGGCGTAAACTGCACCGGTTCATGCAGCTGGAAAATCTATGTGAAAAATGGTCTGGTGACCTGGGAAACCCAGCAAACTGACTACCCACGCACCCGTCCAGATATGCCAAACCACGAGCCTCGCGGCTGCCCGCGTGGTGCGAGCTATTCCTGGTATCTCTACAGCGCTAACCGTCTGAAATACCCGCTGATGCGCAAACGTCTGATGAAGATGTGGCGTGAAGCCAAAAAACTGCACAGCGATCCGGTAGATGCCTGGGCATCCATTATCGAAGACGCCGAAAAAGCAAAAAGCTTCAAACAAGCGCGTGGTCGTGGCGGCTTCGTTCGCTCCTCCTGGCAGGAAGTCAATGAACTGATTGCCGCTTCTAACGTGTACACCATCAAAACCTATGGTCCTGACCGCGTCGCAGGCTTCTCGCCGATCCCGGCGATGTCGATGGTTTCTTACGCATCCGGCGCACGCTATATGTCGCTGATTGGCGGTACCTGCCTGAGCTTCTATGACTGGTACTGCGACCTGCCGCCGGCTTCTCCGCAAACCTGGGGCGAACAGACCGACGTCCCTGAATCCGCTGACTGGTACAACTCCAGCTACATTCTTGCATGGGGTTCTAACGTCCCGCAGACCCGTACTCCGGATGCGCACTTCTTTACTGAAGTTCGCTATAAAGGCACCAAAACGGTAGCGATTACGCCGGACTACGCAGAAATCGCCAAACTGTGCGACCTGTGGCTGGCGCCGAAGCAGGGGACCGATGCGGCGATGGCAATGGCGATGGGCCATATCATGTTGCGCGAGTTCCACCTCGATAACCCGAGCCAGTACTTCACCGACTACGTTCGTCGTTATACTGACATGCCAATGCTGGTGATGCTCGAAGAGCGCGACGGCTATTATGCTGCTGGTCGTATGCTGCGTGCAGCGGATCTGGTTGACTCTCTGGGCCAGGAAAACAACCCTGAATGGAAAACCGTCGCTATCAACAGCAACGGTGAAATGGTTGCGCCAAACGGTTCAATTGGTTTCCGTTGGGGCGAAAAGGGTAAATGGAACCTCGAGCAGCGCGACGGTACATCGGGCGATGAAACCGAACTGCAACTCAGTCTGCTCGGTAGCCAGGATGACATCGCTGAAGTCGGCTTCCCCTATTTTGGCGGCGAAGGTACCGAACACTTCAATAAAGTTGAACTGGAAAACATTCTGCTGCACAAATTGCCGGTTAAACGTCTGCAACTGGCCGACGGTTCTACCGCGCTGGTGACGACCGTTTACGATCTGACCATGGCCAACTACGGTTTGGAACGCGGTCTGAACGATGAAAACTGTGCAACCAGCTACGATGACCTGAAAGCGTATACGCCGGCATGGGCAGAGAAAATTACCGGTGTATCGCGCGCTCAAATCGTGCGCATCGCCCGCGAATTTGCGGATAACGCCGATAAAACGCACGGTCGTTCGATGATTATCGTCGGTGCAGGTCTGAACCACTGGTACCACCTCGATATGAACTATCGCGGCCTGATCAATATGCTGGTGTTCTGCGGCTGTATCGGCCAGAGCGGCGGTGGTTGGGCCCACTATGTCGGGCAGGAAAAACTGCGCCCGCAAACCGGCTGGCAGCCGCTGGCGTTTGCACTGGACTGGCAGCGTCCGCCTCGTCATATGAACAGCACCTCTTACTTCTATAACCACTCCAGCCAATGGCGCTATGAGACGGTTACCGCACAGGAATTGCTGTCCCCGATGGCAGACAAATCCCGTTATAGCGGTCATTTGATTGACTTCAACGTTCGCGCTGAACGAATGGGGTGGTTACCGTCTGCACCGCAGTTAGGGACTAACCCGCTGCGTATCGCTGAAGAGGCGAAGAAAGCCGGCATGACGCCGGTGGATTACACCGTTAACGCCCTGAAAGACGGTTCTCTTCGCTTTGCGGCGGAACAGCCGGAAAACGGCAAAAATCATCCGCGTAACCTGTTTATCTGGCGTTCCAACCTGCTCGGATCTTCCGGTAAGGGCCACGAGTACATGCTGAAGTACCTGCTGGGCACTGAACACGGTATTCAGGGGAAAGATCTCGGCCAGCAGAGCGGCGTGAAGCCAGAAGAAGTGGAATGGCAGGACAACGGACTGGACGGCAAGCTGGATCTGGTGGTGACGCTGGACTTCCGTCTGTCGAGTACCTGTCTGTATTCCGATATCGTGCTGCCGACCGCAACCTGGTATGAAAAAGACGACATGAATACCTCGGATATGCATCCGTTTATTCATCCGTTGTCTGCCGCCGTTGACCCGGCCTGGGAATCGAAGAGCGACTGGGAGATCTATAAAGCCATCGCGAAGAAATTCTCTGAAGTGTGCGTGGGCCACCTCGGTAAAGAAACCGACGTTGTTACGCTGCCGATTCAGCACGACTCCGCCGCTGAGCTGGCGCAGCCGCTGGACGTGAAGGACTGGAAAAAAGGTGAGTGCGACCTGATTCCTGGCGTTACCGCGCCGCACATCATGACCGTAGAGCGTGATTATCCGGCAACCTATGAACGCTTTACCTCCATCGGCCCGCTGATGGAAAAAATCGGTAACGGCGGGAAAGGGATTGCCTGGAATACCCAGAGCGAAATGGATCTGCTGCGTAAGCTCAACTACACCAAGGCTGAAGGCCCGGCGAAAGGCCAGCCCTGGCTTAATACCGCCATTGATGCCGCCGAGATGATCCTCACCCTGGCGCCGGAAACTAACGGTCAGGTAGCCGTTAAAGCCTGGGCTGCGCTGAGTGAATTTACCGGTCGTGACCATACGCATCTGGCGCTAAATAAAGAAGACGAAAAAATTCGTTTCCGCGATATACAGGCGCAGCCGCGCAAAATTATCTCCAGCCCGACATGGTCAGGCCTGGAAGATGAACATGTGTCTTATAACGCCGGTTATACCAACGTTCATGAGCTGATCCCATGGCGTACGCTGTCTGGTCGCCAGCAGTTGTATCAGGATCACCAGTGGATGCGTGATTTCGGTGAAAGCCTGCTGGTTTACCGTCCGCCAATCGATACCCGTTCAGTGAAAGCGGTGATCGGCGAGAAGTCTAACGGTAACCCGGAAAAAGCGCTCAACTTCCTGACACCGCACCAGAAATGGGGTATCCACTCCACCTACAGCGACAACCTGCTGATGCTGACGTTGTCACGCGGTGGTCCGATCGTCTGGATGAGTGAAACGGATGCGAAAGACCTGTGTATCGAAGATAACGACTGGATCGAGGTCTTCAACAGCAACGGTGCATTAACTGCCCGCGCTGTTGTCAGCCAGCGTGTGCCAGCCGGGATGACCATGATGTACCACGCGCAGGAACGTATCGTTAACCTGCCGGGTTCAGAAATCACCCAGCAGCGCGGCGGGATCCACAACTCGGTGACCCGTATTACGCCGAAACCGACCCACATGATCGGCGGCTATGCACAGTTAGCCTACGGCTTTAACTACTACGGCACCGTCGGTTCAAACCGCGATGAGTTCGTCGTTGTACGTAAGATGAAGAACATTAACTGGTTGGATGGCGAAGGCAATGACCAGGTACAGGAGAGCGTAAAATGAAAATTCGTTCACAAGTCGGCATGGTGCTGAATCTTGATAAGTGCATCGGCTGCCACACCTGTTCAGTGACCTGTAAAAACGTCTGGACCAGCCGTGAAGGTATGGAGTACGCCTGGTTCAATAACGTGGAAAGTAAGCCTGGCGTCGGTTTCCCCAATGACTGGGAAAATCAGGAAAAATGGAAGGGCGGCTGGATCCGTAAAATCAACGGTAAACTGCAACCGCGCATGGGTAACCGTGCGCTGCTGCTGGGTAAAATCTTTGCTAACCCGCATCTACCGGGTATGGATGACTACTACGAGCCGTTTGATTTCGACTATCAGAATCTGCACACCGCGCCGGAAGGCAGCAAAGCGCAGCCGATTGCCCGTCCGCGCTCGTTGATTACCGGTCAGCGGATGGACAAAATCACCAGCGGTCCGAACTGGGAAGAAATTCTGGGCGGCGAATTCGAAAAACGCGCCAAGGACCAGAACTTCGAAAACATGCAGAAGGCGATGTACGGCCAGTTCGAAAACACCTTCATGATGTACCTGCCACGCCTGTGCGAGCACTGCCTTAACCCGGCGTGTGTGGCGACCTGCCCGAGTGGTGCTATCTACAAGCGTGAAGAAGATGGCATCGTGCTGATCGACCAGGACAAGTGCCGCGGCTGGCGTATGTGCATCACCGGCTGCCCGTACAAGAAGATTTACTTCAACTGGAAGAGCGGGAAGTCCGAGAAGTGCATTTTCTGCTACCCGCGTATCGAAGCGGGTCAACCGACCGTTTGCTCCGAAACCTGTGTTGGCCGTATCCGTTATCTCGGCGTACTGCTGTATGACGCAGATGCGATCGAAAGCGCGGCCAGCACTGAGCACGAAAAAGATCTGTACCAGCGTCAACTGGACGTGTTCCTCGATCCGAACGATCCGGCTGTCATTGAACAGGCGCTAAAAGATGGTATTCCACTGAGCGTCATCGATGCTGCACAACAGTCTCCGGTTTACAAAATGGCGATGGACTGGAAGCTGGCGCTGCCGCTGCATCCGGAATACCGCACGCTGCCGATGGTCTGGTACGTGCCGCCTTTGTCACCGATTCAATCTGCCGCCGATGCGGGCGAGCTTGGCAGCAACGGCATTCTGCCGGATGTAGACAGTCTGCGTATCCCGGTTCAGTACCTGGCGAACCTGTTGACCGCTGGCGACACTCAGCCGGTACTGTTGGCGCTGAAACGTATGCTGGCAATGCGTCACTACAAACGTGCGGAAACTGTTGACGGAAAAGTTGATACCCGTGCGCTGGAAGAGGTGGGATTAAGCGAAGCGCAGGCACAGGAAATGTATCGTTACCTGGCGATTGCTAATTACGAAGATCGTTTCGTGGTGCCAAGCAGCCATCGTGAATTGGCCCGTGAGGCATTTCCGGAGAAAAGCGGTTGTGGCTTTACCTTCGGCGATGGTTGCCACGGTTCTGATACCAAATTCAATCTGTTCAACAGCCGCCGCATCGACGCTGTTGATGTGACCAGCAAAACGGAGCCGCACCAATGATTGAACTCGTCATTGTTTCGCGTCTGCTCGAGTACCCGGATGCTGCCTTATGGCAGCATCAGCAGGAGCTTTTCGATGCACTCGCGTCATCTGAGAACCTGGATAAAGAGGATGCCCAGACCCTGGGCGTTTTCCTGCGCGATTTAACCGCGCAGGACATGCTGGATGTTCAGGCCGCCTACAGCGAACTGTTTGACCGGGGCCGCGCCACATCGCTGCTGCTGTTTGAACATGTTCACGGGGAGTCCCGCGATCGCGGTCAGGCGATGGTTGACCTGATGGCACAGTATGAGCAGCACGGTTTACAGCTCGACAGCCGTGAACTTCCCGATCATCTGCCGCTGTATCTGGAATACCTTGCGCAGTTGCCGAAAAGCGAAGCGTTAGGTGGTTTACAGGATATCGCACCGATTCTGGCTTTGCTCAGCGCTCGCTTGCAACAGCGTGAAAGCCGTTATGCGGTGCTGTTTGATCTGCTGCTAAAACTGGCGAATACCGTTATCGACAGCGACAAAGTGGCTGAAAAAATTGCGGATGAAGCGCGTGATGATACACCACAAGCGCTTGATGCGGTCTGGGAAGAAGAGCAGGTGAAATTCTTCGCCGATCAGGGGTGTGGCGAGTCGGAAATCTCCGCTCACCAGCGTCGTTTTGCCGGGGCCGTTGCGCCGCAGTATCTGAATATCACCACCGGAGGACAGCAATAATGCACTTCCTGAATACGTTCTTCTTTGACATCTATCCGTACATCGCGGGTTCTGTCTTTCTGATCGGCAGCTGGCTGCGTTATGACTACGGGCAATATACCTGGCGCGCGGCGTCCAGTCAGATGCTGGATCGCAAAGGGATGAACCTGGCGTCAAACCTGTTTCATATCGGGATCCTGGGCATTTTTGCCGGGCACTTTCTGGGCATGTTGACGCCGCACTGGATGTACGAAGCGTGGCTACCGCTGGAAGTGAAACAAAAGATGGCTATGTTTGCGGGCGGCGCCTCAGGCGTGATGTGTCTGGTCGGCGGCGTGTTGCTGCTGAAACGTCGTCTGTTCAGCCCACGCGTGCGGGCCACCACCACTGGTGCGGATATTCTGGTGCTGTCCATCCTGGTTATCCAGTGTGCCCTTGGCCTGCTGACCATTCCGTTCTCCGCTCAGCATATGGACGGTAGCGAGATGATGAAACTGGTGAACTGGGCGCAAACGGTGGTGACCTTCCACGGCGGCGCGTCTGAATATCTGGATGGCGTGGCGTTTATCTTCCGCATGCACTTGGTGTTGGGTATGACGCTGTTCCTGCTGTTCCCGTTCTCGCGTCTGGTGCACATCTGGAGCGTTCCGGTCGAGTATCTGACCCGCAAATACCAGATTGTACGCGCGCGTCACTAATCGGTTATCTGTGTAAGATAAAACCCTGCTCCGGCGGGGTTTTTTTATGCCTGTGTGCCGGATGGCGGCGTAACCGCCTTATCCGGCCTACGTAGACGTCAACTCTCTGTAGGCCTGATAAGCGCAGCGCATCAGGCCTATTGCGGGCACGATAGGGCATTGCAGTTGGATTGGGTGTTGATGCTTTATGAAGTGATGGTGGTGGGGGAAGGATGACTCCGCGCTGCGCGCTTCGCCCTTCGGGTCGTTGCCTGCGGCAACGCTTTCTCGCTGACGCTCGAATCGAACCTTAGTTGAAGCTTCTCATCCTTCCCGCATGGGCAGAATATGACAAACTGCAGTTGGATTGGGTGTCGATGCTTTATGAAATGATGGTGGTGGGGGAAGGATGACTCCGCGCTGCGCGCTTCGCCCTTCGGGTCGTTGCCTGCGGCAACGCTTTCTCGCTGACGCTCGAATCGAACCTTAATCGAAGCTTCTCATCCTTCCCGCATGGGCAGAATATAGTGCAATAAGGTTTGATTTTGCTGAAGTGCGACAGGGAAATGATGGTGGTGGGGGAAGGATTCGAACCTTCGAAGTCGATGACGGCAGATTTACAGTCTGCTCCCTTTGGCCGCTCGGGAACCCCACCAGGGGTATACTTATTTTTGAGAACTTACAAGAATGAATGGTGGTGGGGGAAGGATTCGAACCTTCGAAGTCGATGACGGCAGATTTACAGTCTGCTCCCTTTGGCCGCTCGGGAACCCCACCACAGGGTAAATTCATTATGCTGCTTGCATTCTATAGCGGGAAGGATTATTCGGAGCTAAAGCTCCTCACCCTTCGGGCCGTTGCCTGCGGCAACGTCCTCTCACTATCGCTCGAGTCGAACCTTGAAGTCGATGACGGCAGATTTGCAGTCAGCTCCCTTATGATCGCTCGGGAACCCCACCACGGGGTAATACTTATTACTGGCCTGCTTCTGTTGGAAGCGGGGCGCATCATAACAGATGATGCGCCCCTGTAAAGTATTCCGTTGATAAAAAAGAACTGGTTGCCTGATTTTTACGCGTAAAGATGTAAAGGTAACCAATTAAATTATCAATCGATTACAGAATGATCGTTCGGTTACCGTAAACAAATACGCGTTGAGCCAGAACCTGATACAGCGCGCGACTTAATACATTTTTTTCAACGTCACGGCCGGCACGCATCATGTCTTCTGCGGTGTAGGTGTGATCAACATGAATTACGTCCTGCATAATGATAGGGCCTTCATCCAGGTTATCATTCACATAGTGGGCCGTTGCGCCAATGATCTTCACCCCGCGCTCGTAAGCCTGGTGGTATGGGCGAGCGCCAATAAATGCCGGCAGGAATGAATGGTGAATATTGATAATCTTATTCGGGAAGCGTGAAACAAAGGTCGGCGTCAGTACGCGCATGTATTTTGCCAGCACGACATAATCAGGTTGGTGCGCGTCGATAGCATCGGCCATTTTCTGGTCGTGTTCGTCACGGGTTAAACCTTCGTGACTGACCAGTTCAAACGGAATATCAAAGCGCTCAACCAAAGGACGCAGCGTCTCGTGGTTGCCGATCACCGCAGCGATTTCAACATCCAGCCCGCCATAATTGGCCTTCATTAACAGATCGCCCAGACAATGCGCTTCCTTGGTGACCAAAATAACGATACGGCGGCGTCCTGCCGGCGTTAATTCACGGATGGAACCATCTGGTAAGGCGCTATCAAGATCGGCAAGCAGCGTGACATCATTAAAAATGCCCTCCAGTTCGGTACGCATAAAAAAGCGCCCGGTACGGTGGTCCACGAACTCATTATTCTGCACGATATTCAGTTCATGCTTGTAACAGATATTTGTAATGCGCGCGATCAGACCTTTTTGGTCCGGGCAAATAGTACGCAGCACTTTTCGTTGTAATGAATGCATTTGCAGCGGTGATCCTATTGAGAATGTTTGCAAAATTGATACTGTCGGGCGTTGATTAGCCGCAGCACTTCTTAAATTTTTTACCCGAGCCACAAGGGCAGGTGTCGTTTCGTCCAATTTGAGGGCGTGTACCGTCTATATAGTACCACTGACCGTTTTCTTTTAAAAAACGAGAGCGTTCGATAATTGCGCCAGTTTTTCCCTGTTCAGAAAACCGCGCGACAAAACTGACGTAGCCAATATTTTCTGAATCTGCCGTGTGTTGCTCAAAAACGGTCAGTCCCAGCCATTCGGTATGCGTAAATCCTGCGATAATGTCGTCACGAAACGCAGCGGCATGGCAGTCCGGATGCCAGGTCTTGATAAGGTAATCTGCGTCTTTCATCACAAAAGCGCAGTAACGAGAACGCATGAGGTGTGACGGCGTAGGTGCTACTTGCGCGCCGGACACATAACGGTAGCAACATAGGCTATACTCGACAGCGCTACCACAGGGACAAAGCTGAGACACAAAGTACTCCCTGGAATAAAAAAACGGCGTAAAAACGCCAGGGTGGCACTATGTTAACTGAGCGGTAGCGATGTTGCTACGTCTGCAAGCCAGGGGAAGTTTGTACGTACAATGAGAAAAATTAAAATTGGGCTGGCGCTAGGTTCCGGCGCGGCGCGCGGCTGGTCGCATATCGGCGTGATTAAAGCCCTTAAGCATATGGGGATTGATGTTGATATTGTGGCAGGGTGCTCCATTGGTTCGCTGGTTGGCGCTGCCTACGCCTGCAATAAGTTGTCTGCACTCGAACAGTGGGTTTGTTCATTCAGTTATTGGGACGTCTTACGCCTGATGGATCTCTCCTGGCGCAGGGGGGGACTACTGCGCGGAGAACGTGTGTTCAACCAGTACCGTAATGTCATGCCGGTAGAAGCGATTGAACAATGCACACGCCGTTTCGCAACTGTTGCAACCAATTTAAGTACGGGTCGGGAACTCTGGTTCACCGAAGGTGATTTGCACCTGGCTGTCCGGGCATCCTGCAGTATTCCTGGTCTGATGTCTCCTGTAGCGCATAATGGCTACTGGTTGGTCGATGGCGCGGTGGTGAATCCCGTCCCCGTTTCCCTGACGCGTGCGCTGGGCGCCGATATCGTTATTGCGGTCGACCTGCAACACGATGCGCACCTTATGCAGCAAGATTTACTCTCCTTCAACGTCAGTAGCGATGCTGAATCAGGCGATGGCGCTGACGAACTCTCATGGCATGGCCGTCTGAAAGAGCGTCTGAGCAACATTACGGCGAGGCGGACAGTGACCGCGCCGACGGCGATGGAGATCATGACAACCTCTATTCAGGTTCTGGAAAATCGTCTGAAACGTAACCGTATGGCTGGCGACCCGCCTGATATCCTGATTCAGCCGTTTTGTCCGCAAATATCCACGCTGGATTTCCACCGCGCCAGTGCAGCAATTGCTGCCGGGCAGTTGGCGGTTGAGAAGAAAATGGATGAGCTTCTACCTCTGGTGAAGACCAACGTCTAGGCATTTTTTATCAATACTTAAGTTAAATCTGACAGGCGTGAGTAGCAATAGCATGCCACTATTTATTAAAGCCAGTCAGGGGGGAGAATATGACGCAGCCATTGGTCGGAAAACAGATTCTTATCGTTGAGGATGAGCCGGTATTCCGCTCACTCATGGACTCATGGTTTTCCTCTTTGGGAGCGACAACGGCGGTGGCCGGCGATGGGCTTGAAGCACTGGATTTACTTGGCCATTTTACGCCTGACTTGATGATCTGCGACCTGGCAATGCCACGAATGAACGGTCTTAAACTGGTTGAGTATTTACGCAATCGGGGCGATCAAACGCCAATACTGGTGATTTCAGCGACGGAAAACATGTCTGATATAGCCAAAGCGCTGCGACTCGGTGTGGACGACGTTCTTCTGAAACCGGTGAAGGATCTTAATCGTCTGCGAGAAACGGTTTTTGCGTGCCTGTATCCCAATATGTTCAATTCGCGGGTTGAAGAAGAAGAGCGGCTGTTTCGCGACTGGGATGCCATGGTGGACGATCCTGCTGCTGCAGCAAAGCTGTTGCAGGAGCTACAGCCTCCTGTATCGCAAGTGATTTCACAATGTCGCATAAACTATCGGCAATTGGTTGCCGCCGATCAACCGGGACTGGTGCTGGATATTGCGCCGCTGTCGGATCATGACCTTGCTTTTTATTGTCTGGATGTCACGCGGGCAGGGGATAATGGCGTGCTGGCCGCATTATTACTGCGAGCCCTATTTAACGGTTTGCTGCAGGAGCAGCTGACGCAACAAAATCAGCGGTTGCCAGAGTTAGGGGCGTTATTGAAACAGGTGAACCATTTGCTGCGTCAGGCTAATTTACCCGGCCAGTTTCCCTTGCTGGTAGGGTATTACCACAGCGGGTTAAAAAACCTGATTCTGGTATCAGCAGGACTGAATGCGACATTAAATACCGGTTCCCATCAGGTACAAATCAGCAATGGCGTACCGCTGGGAACGCTTGGCAATACCTATCTTAATCAGTTGAGCCAGCGTTGTGAGTCATGGCAGTGCCAAATTTGGGGGGCGGGTGGTCGCCTGCGCCTGATGTTGTCTGCGGAATGAACAATTGAGCGAGGGAGGAATGAAATTGCTTCACCTCCCTCATGCTGCGAGTGCTACTATCAGCGCCAGATTTATTCGTATTTGTCTTAATTATACCGACGTGCGTCCTTTTCAGACCAGAGGCTTACCGCTGTACTGATATACTTGGATGCGATACAGATTGATGAACACGTTCAATACATGAACAGTCCAGGAGAGTTTTAAATGGCTGCTATTAATTCAAAAGTCAAAAAGGCCGTTATCCCGGTTGCGGGATTAGGAACCAGGATGTTACCGGCTACGAAGGCAATCCCGAAAGAGATGCTACCGTTGGTTGATAAGCCATTAATTCAGTACGTGGTAAACGAATGTATTGCTGCGGGTATCACTGAAATTGTACTTGTAACTCACTCGTCTAAAAATTCCATTGAAAACCACTTCGATACCAGCTTTGAGTTAGAAGCTATGCTGGAAAAACGTGTAAAACGTCAATTGCTGGAAGAAGTGCAATCTATTTGTCCGCCGCATGTCACTATTATGCAGGTACGTCAGGGGCTGGCTAAAGGTTTGGGTCACGCAGTATTGTGCGCGCACCCGGTTGTTGGCGATGAACCGGTTGCGGTTATTCTGCCAGACGTAATTCTGGATGAATACGAATCAGATTTATCCCGCGAAAACCTCGCCGAAATGATTCATCGTTTTGATGAAACCGGCAGCAGCCAGATTATGGTCGAGCCCGTAGAAGATGTTACCGCTTATGGCGTAGTGGATTGTAAAGGCGTTGAATTAGCGCCGGGCGAAAGCGTGCCGATGGTTGGCGTTGTTGAAAAGCCGAAAGCGAATGTTGCGCCATCTAATTTGGCGGTCGTGGGCCGTTATGTTCTCAGTGCGGATATCTGGCCTCTGCTGGCAAAAACGCCTCCGGGAGCGGGCGACGAAATTCAGCTCACAGACGCTATCGATATGTTGATTGAAAAAGAAACGGTTGAAGCCTATCACATGAAGGGCAAAAGCCATGACTGTGGTAATAAGCTGGGCTATATGCAGGCGTTCGTTGAATATGGTATTCGCCATAATACCCTCGGCGCTGAATTTAAAGCCTGGCTGGAAGAAGAGATGGGTATTAAGAAGTAACCACCAGTAATTATCAGGTCAGATCGGCGCTGTTAATCCAGCGCCGTTTTTTTTATACCTAATCCGGGTAGGGGCCATGCGAAGTACAGGTAAAAAAAATCCCGCCAGTGGCGGGATTTTAAGCAAACCATTTCTGAATTATTCCTTGATCAGGAAATCGTCCAGTTGTTTACCTTGTTCTTCCATCGCTTTTTTGATCACAGCCGGTGTACGACCCTGGCCAGTCCAGGTTTTAGTTTCACCGTTTTCGTCAACATAGCTATATTTAGCCGGACGCGCAGCGCGTTTAGCTTTGGTGCCAGATTTAACAGCAGCCATGCTATTCAGCAGCTCGTTCGGATCAATACCGTCAGCAATCAGCATTTCACGATATTGTTGCAGTTTACGAGTACGTTCTTCAACTTCAGCAGCGGCAGCGCTTTCTTCTTCACGACGCTCGCTAACTACAACTTCTAATTTTTCCAGCATTTCTTCAAGCGTTTCCAGAGTACATTCTCTTGCCTGCGCACGAAGAGTACGGATGTTGTTCAGAATTTTAAGTGCTTCGCTCATTGTAGTAATCTCAAACTTATATTGGGGGTGGTTTGTTGAGCTAATAATAGAGCGATAATTTCAGTTGTGCAATAGCCAGGAATGTAAGGAATTCAAAATTGCGCTTTATTTAGTATCAGAATTAATTCCTCTGTCTTAAATTCTCCGTGATGTTGGGCATAAAAAAGGCTTATTGGCGGGGGGGCTTCTCAACGGTTGAGAGTAAAAATTCAAGATTCAGGTCACATTTTATCGTGTTCAAATAGTATCACTTTGCAGTGATTTCAACCTTTTGTATTAGTTTTGCTTACGTGAATTCGCTATTACATGGCGGCGGTGGGGCGATTCAATAACAATAAGGGAACGGTTTCTTAATTGTCGACCCTTGATAAGCGAGGCCGATCAATTTCATGAGCACTATTTGTGAAAGAATGTGTATATACGGTTCAGCCCCAGCCTGTTTGGGTTAAGACGTCGCGCTATCATACTCCCAGCCATAAAGAGCACCTGCATTCTCTGGTTATTAAGGCGGCACTGAGCGAATCGGTACGCTTCTTTATACGTCTTTCGGGGCAACGCTGCACCGACATGTTCGTGAAATATGCTACAATCCCGCCCATATTTATTTCCCCAGATGAGGGCCTACGGTCAATGGCACAGCTATATTTTTACTATTCTGCAATGAATGCCGGTAAGTCGACTGCATTGCTGCAATCTTCGTACAATTATCAGGAACGTGGAATGCGCGCTGTAGTATATACAGCGGAAATTGATGACCGTTTTGGCACTGGAAAAGTAAGTTCACGTATAGGTCTGTCGTCACCTGCAAAATTGTTTAACCAAAATTCATCATTGTTCGAAGAGATTCGCGCCGACAATGCGCAGCAAAGAATTCACTGTGTACTGGTTGATGAGTCTCAGTTTCTGACGCGACAACAGGTTTATGAATTATCTGAAGTTGTCGATCGGCTGGATATTCCCGTGTTGTGTTACGGTTTACGCACCGATTTTCGTGGTGAGCTATTCTGCGGCAGTGAATACCTGCTTGCGTGGTCAGATAAGCTGGTTGAATTAAAAACTATTTGCTTCTGTGGCCGTAAGGCCAGCATGGTGCTACGTCTTGATCAGGCCGGAAGACCTTTTAACGAAGGCGAGCAGGTGGTTATAGGCGGAAACGAGCGCTATGTGTCGGTATGCCGTAAGCATTATAAGCAAGCGCAGTCTGAAGGCTCTCTGACGGCAATACAAGAACGACACAGCCACGATTAACCCTATGCGCTTCTGGGCGCTTATAAACACAGGGTAGGCCACAACCATTCATGCGTGTCTCTACCCTGTCACACGCTCTTCTGACGCCATCCTGGCTTCCTCCCTGCAAGTAATCTTCACCAGGCCATATCTCGCAAGTGGTGGAGTCAGGTATTACCTGATTTTGGTCGTGTAAGGTACAAAAAAAACGGTCCCGAAAAGGGACCGTTTATAGTCAGACTAAAACTTTACTGAAGGAATTAAGCGGATTTCTTCGCTTTTTTCTCAGCTTTCGGTGCAGCTACTGCTTCAGCCTTAGCGGTGGTTTCACCTTCGCTGTACTCACGGCCGTAGTAGGTATCCAGCAGAATCTGCTTCAGCTCAGCAATCAGCGGATAACGCGGGTTAGCACCAGTACACTGGTCGTCAAACGCATCTTCAGACAGTTTGTCAACGTGTGCCAGGAAGTCAGCTTCCTGCACGCCAGCTTCACGGATAGACTTAGGAATACCCAGTTCAGCTTTGATTTCGTCCAGCCAGCCCAGCAGTTTCTGAATTTTCGCGGCAGTACGGTCGCCCGGTGCGCTCAGACCCAGGTGGTCGGCGATTTCAGCATAGCGACGACGCGCCTGCGGACGGTCGTACTGGCTGAATGCTGTCTGTTTGGTCGGGTTGTCGTTCGCGTTGTAACGAATAACGTTGCTGATCAGCAGGGCGTTCGCCAAACCGTGAGGAATGTGGAACTGAGAACCCAGCTTGTGCGCCATGGAGTGACATACACCCAGGAAGGCGTTCGCAAATGCGATACCGGCGATGGTCGCTGCACTGTGTACACGCTCACGGGCTACCGGGTTCTTGGAACCTTCGTGGTAGGACGCTGGCAGGTTTTCTTTCAGCAGTTTCAGCGCCTGCAGAGCCTGACCGTCAGAGAACTCAGAAGCCAGTACGGAAACGTAAGCTTCCAGAGCGTGAGTAACGGCATCCAGACCACCGAACGCACACAGGGACTTCGGCATATCCATCACCAGGTTGGCATCGACAATCGCCATATCCGGGGTCAGGGCGTAGTCAGCCAGCGGATATTTCTGACCGGTTGCATCGTCGGTCACAACCGCAAACGGTGTTACTTCAGAACCGGTACCGGAAGTGGTGGTGACGGCGATCATTTTCGCTTTCACGCCCATTTTCGGGAACTTGTAGATACGTTTACGGATATCCATAAAGCGCAGCGCCAGTTCTTCAAAGTGGGTTTCCGGGTGTTCGTACATAACCCACATAATTTTCGCGGCGTCCATCGGGGAACCACCACCCAGCGCGATAATCACGTCTGGTTTGAAGGAGTTAGCCAGCTCAGCGCCTTTACGAACAACGGTCAGAGTCGGGTCAGCTTCAACTTCAAAGAACACTTCGGTTTCAACGCCAGCCGCTTTCAGAACAGAGGTGATCTGGTCAGCATAGCCATTGTTAAACAAGAAGCGGTCGGTCACGATCAGCGCACGTTTGTGACCATCAGTAATCACTTCATCCAGCGCGATTGGCAGAGAGCCACGACGGAAGTAGATAGATTTCGGAAGTTTGTGCCACAACATGTTTTCAGCTCGCTTAGCAACGGTTTTCTTGTTGATCAGGTGCTTAGGACCAACGTTTTCAGAGATGGAGTTACCACCCCAGGAACCACAACCCAGAGTCAGGGAAGGTGCGAGTTTGAAGTTGTACAGGTCACCGATACCACCCTGAGAAGCAGGGGTGTTGATCAGGATACGCGCGGTTTTCATCATCTGACCGAAGTAAGCAACGCGTTCTGGCTGGTTATCCTGGTCGGTGTACAGGCAAGAGGTATGACCGATACCGCCCATCGCAACCAGTTTTTCAGCTTTGTCCACTGCGTCTTCGAAGTCTTTCGCACGATACATAGCCAGCGTTGGAGACAGTTTTTCGTGAGCAAACGGTTCGCTTTCGTCAACAACCTTAACTTCACCAATCAGAATCTTAGTGGTTTCTGGTACGGAGAAGCCTGCCAGTTCAGCAATTTTGTAGGCTGGCTGACCAACGATAGCGGCGTTCAGCGCGCCATTTTTCAGGATAACGTCCTGAACAGCTTTCAGCTCTTTGCCCTGCAGCAGGTAGCCGCCGTGAGTGGCGAAACGCTCACGTACTGCGTCGTATACAGAGTCAACCACGACAACAGACTGTTCAGAAGCACAGATTACGCCGTTATCGAAGGTTTTAGACATCAGAACAGATGCAACAGCACGTTTGATATCAGCGGTTTCGTCGATAACAACAGGGGTGTTACCTGCGCCTACGCCGATTGCCGGTTTACCGGAGCTGTATGCCGCTTTAACCATGCCTGGACCACCGGTCGCAAGGATCAGGTTGATGTCCGGGTGGTGCATCAGCGCGTTAGACAGTTCTACGGAAGGTTGATCGATCCAGCCGATCAAGTCTTTCGGCGCGCCAGCAGCGATTGCCGCCTGCAGAACGATGTCAGCAGCTTTGTTAGTGGCATCTTTAGCACGCGGATGCGGAGAGAAGATGATGGCGTTACGGGTCTTCAGGCTGATCAGAGATTTGAAGATAGCAGTAGAAGTCGGGTTAGTGGTTGGAACGATACCGCAGATGATACCAATCGGTTCAGCAATAGTAATGGTACCGAAAGTGTCGTCTTCAGACAGCACTCCACAGGTTTTTTCATCTTTGTAAGCGTTGTAAATGTATTCAGAAGCAAAGTGGTTTTTAATCACTTTATCTTCGACAATGCCCATGCCAGATTCGGCAACGGCCATTTTCGCGAGAGGGATTCGAGCGTCTGCGGCAGCCAGAGCGGCGGCGCGGAAGATTTTGTCAACCTGTTCTTGAGTGAAACTGGCATATTCACGCTGGGCTTTTTTTACGCGCTCTACAAGTGCGTTAAGTTCAGCGACATTAGTAACAGCCATAATGCTCTCCTGATAATGTTAAACTTTTTTAGTAAATCATCTGCTCGATACGAGAGTATAGACAGACCGACGAAAATTTGTGTAACGGTTTGAAAATCAAACGGTTAATTAACGTCCACTTTACCTTGATTTACTAAAAGAGCTTATACGCAAGCGCCAGATAACTTTTACGCTTTACCTCCAGGGGACGTAAGCAAGGTTACTCACTTCTGAGTAGTAATTGCGTGATCTGGATCAAGATTTCGCAAAGCTGACACCTTTCAGCAGGCCCTTTTAGCGTTTCTCGGTAAGTGTTAAAAAATTGAGGTGATGAATGCTAATCACATTAGCATATTTAATACATATTAATAACACTAAGTATTAGTAGCGTATTTACGTAGATATACGCAGATAGAAGGTGAAGTATGCTGACAAAAGGCGTATCTTCAGCGCGGGTTTTTCCAATTTTTATGACTCATTTTATCCGGCTAACGCTTCGGAGCTAACCGTGATCCAAACGCTATTTGATTTTCCTGTTTATTTTAAATTTTTTATTGGGTTATTTGCCCTGGTTAACCCGGTAGGGATCATCCCGGTCTTTATCAGTATGACCAGCTACCAAACTGCGGCTGCGCGAAACAAAACCAATCTCACGGCAAACCTGTCGGTCGCTATCATCCTGTGGACTTCGCTGTTCCTGGGCGACGGTATCCTGCAACTTTTCGGTATCTCTATAGATTCGTTCAGGATTGCCGGCGGTATTCTGGTTGTGACTATCGCGATGTCGATGATTAGTGGCAAACTTGGCGAAGATAAGCAGAACAAACAGGAAAAATCAGAAACCGCCATTCGTGAAAGCATTGGCGTGGTGCCGTTGGCATTGCCCCTGATGGCGGGACCGGGGGCAATTAGCTCGACCATCGTTTGGGGGACGCGTTACCACAGTGCGATTAATCTGTTTGGCTTTTTTATCGCGATTGCGTTGTTTGCCTTGTGTTGTTGGGGGCTGTTTCGCATGGCGCCGTGGTTAGTGCGCTTGCTGGGGCAAACGGGGATCAACGTCATTACGCGTATTATGGGGCTGTTACTCATGGCCTTAGGGATTGAATTCATTGTTACTGGTATCAAATCCATTTTCCCCGGTTTGCTTGCCTGATATTCCTTCTTCAGTATAAACGGAGCCGCTGTTGGTTCCGTTTCCTTTCATTATCAGTAAAACTTCTCACTAAAGTTGATAATCAGCATAACAATAATGAAAAATGCTGATGGTTAACGATTCGGTTATTCATTGATTTTATGGATATAACCCTCAGCGCTGCGTCAGAGGAAGCACGATATTGCTGTTATTTTATTAACATCATACTCTGGGGCTTGCTGTGGGATTATCGAAATGTTATTAGTTATTTCAGCGTTTTTTTTAGATGAATGTGCTAATTAATAATCAATTGTTAAATTTATGTGCATTTTGGCATGGTGTTGATACCGGACAGGGGTGTCAACTATGCCCATCAGGCAATTCATTGATTATTAATGTTTTATTGCCATGAATTTTCATTCGCAAGCCTTTGCCAGTGAGATTTATTTCTAATAAAAGAGAATTGGTTAACAAATTTGTAAAATGTATTGGCGGTGAAGAAACGCATTTGGTACTTTCCGGCCAGGTATTTTGCAGAAGAATTGACGTTGATGAGAATGATTTTCACTTGGTTTCTCTCAACAGGGTAATAGCGTGTTTCCGGCAGGGGAGACACGTAGATAATCGACGCAAGGCGGTCGTACGAATCGCCAGAATAAATAAAGTCGGTGATAGCAAGCAGTAAAACAATAAACCACCTGACGGCAGAAAATCTCCGGTGCCGTACAGGGATCCTGACAGGATTAACAGTCTGGTTAAAAAACCAGCCATAATAATGAGGGAGTACAAACACAATGACGAACATCACTAAAAAAAGTTTAGTAGCTGCGGGGATCCTCACTGCGCTAATCGCTGGAAATGTGGCCACGGCGGCAGTTGTGCCAGCGGGAGTGCAGCTTGCTGAAAAGCAGACTCTGGTGCGTAATAACGGTTCGGAAGTTCAGTCTCTCGATCCACATAAAATCGAAGGGGTGCCGGAATCCAACATTAACCGGGACCTGTTTGAAGGTTTATTAATCAGCGATGTCGATGGCAAACCATCGCCGGGCGTGGCTGAGAAATGGGACAATAAAGATTTTAAAGTCTGGACGTTCCATCTGCGTAAAGATGCTAAATGGTCTGACGGTACACCTGTTACCGCGCAAGATTTTGTGTACAGCTGGCAACGTTTGGCTAACCCAAATACTGCCTCACCGTACGCCAGTTATTTGCAGTACGGTCATATCGTCAATATTGATGACATCATCGCCGGTAAAAAGCCGGTCACCGATCTCGGTGTGAAAGCGATTGATGATCATACTTTTGAAGTAACCCTGAGCGAACCTGTTCCTTATTTCTACAAACTGCTCGTGCACTCTTCCGTTTCACCGGTTCCTAAAGCCGCCGTTGAAAAATACGGCGATAAGTGGACTCAGCCCGCCAACATTGTCACTAACGGCGCGTATAAACTGAAGGACTGGGTGGTTAACGAGCGCATTGTGCTTGAGCGTAATACCAACTACTGGGACAACGCCAAAACCGTTATTAACCAGGTGACCTACCTGCCAATTTCTTCTGAAGTGACTGACGTTAACCGCTATCGCAGCGGTGAAATCGACATGACCTATAACAATATGCCGATCGAGTTATTCCAGAAACTGAAAAAAGAGATCCCGAACGAAGTTCACGTTGACCCGTATCTGTGCACCTATTACTACGAAATCAACAACCAGAAAGCACCGTTCAACGATGTTCGTGTTCGTACCGCTCTGAAGCTGGCGATGGATCGTGACATCATCGTCAACAAAGTGAAAAACCAGGGCGACCTGCCAGCCTATAGCTTTACGCCTCCTTACACCGATGGCGCGAAACTGGTTGAGCCAGAGTGGTTCAAATGGTCACAGGAAAAACGTAATGAAGAAGCGAAGAAACTGCTGGCTGAAGCCGGTTATACCGCTGAAAAACCGTTGACCTTTGACCTGCTGTATAACACCTCAGACCTGCACAAGAAGCTGGCTATCGCCGCAGCTTCTATCTGGAAGAAAAATCTGGGCGCTAACGTCAAGCTGGAAAACCAGGAGTGGAAAACATTCCTCGATACGCGCCATCAGGGTAACTATGATGTTTCACGCGCGGGTTGGTGTGCGGATTATAACGAGCCGACTTCCTTCCTGAATATGGTGCTGTCCGACAGCTCCAACAACACGGTTCACTATAAGAGCCCTGTATTTGACAAGCTGATTGCAGATACACTGAAAGTAACAGATGAAGCGCAGCGCAGTGAGTTGTATTCGAAAGCGGAGCAGCAACTGGATAAAGATTCTGCGATTGTACCGGTTTATTACTATGTTAACGCCCGCCTGGTGAAACCATGGGTTGGCGGATACTCCGGTAAAGACCCGATGGATAATATCCATGTAAAAGACTTGTATATTATCAAGCATTAATGGCAAGACGTGGGGCAATCAATTTTGCCCCACAGTGTCTTTTTTCATCGCACTATTCACACCTCTTCGAATGAAAAGGGGGATACCCTAAATAATTCGAGTTGCAGGAAGGCGGCGACGCAACGAATCCCCGGAAGCTTACGAGTAGTAAGTGACCGGGGTGAGTGAGAAAGCCAACGCACCTGCGACTGGAAGTATGACGGGTATAAAGGCACACGCCGGAAGGTACGGGTTATGTTGAAATTTATATTACGTCGCTGTCTGGAAGCGATTCCGACGCTGTTTATTCTTATTACGATTTCATTCTTTATGATGCGCCTTGCGCCGGGAAGCCCATTCACCGGGGAACGCGCATTGCCGCCAGAAGTGCTGGCTAATATAGAAGCGAAATATCATCTCAACGATCCCATCTCCACACAGTATTTCAGCTACCTGAAACAACTGGCGCATGGCGATTTTGGGCCATCCTTTAAATATAAAGATTACACGGTTAACGACCTTGTCGCTTCAAGTTTTCCGGTGTCAGCGAAGCTTGGCGCAGCGGCCTTTATTCTGGCGGTGCTCGTCGGCGTTAGTGCTGGGGTGATCGCCGCGCTGAAGCAAAATACGCGCTGGGACTACACGGTAATGGGGGTCGCGATGACCGGGGTGGTTATCCCCAGTTTCGTCGTTGCTCCCTTATTGGTCATGATATTCGCCATAACGTTGAAATGGCTGCCCGGCGGTGGCTGGAACGGCGGGGCGTTGAAATTTATGATCCTGCCGATGGTGGCGTTATCGCTCGCCTATATCGCCAGTATTGCCCGTATTACCCGCGGCTCAATGATTGAAGTGCTGCACTCAAACTTTATTCGTACCGCGCGCGCCAAAGGGCTGCCGATGCGGCGGATTATTTTCCGCCATGCGTTAAAACCTGCGCTGCTACCCGTGCTGTCTTATATGGGACCGGCATTTGTCGGCATAATCACTGGTTCAATGGTCATTGAAACCATCTATGGTTTGCCGGGCATTGGGCAACTGTTCGTCAATGGCGCCTTAAATCGCGATTATTCGCTGGTCCTGAGTCTGACCATTCTGGTCGGTACGCTGACTATCGTGTTTAACGCGATTGTCGATGTGCTGTATGCCGTTATCGATCCGAAGATTCGTTACTGATACTGGAGCTCGCTATGATGTTAAGTAAGAAAAACAGCGAGGCGCTGGAGAATTTCAGTGAAAAGCTGGAGGTCGAAGGTCGCAGCCTGTGGCAGGACGCGCGTCGCCGATTTATGCATAACCGCGCGGCGGTGGCAAGCCTGGTGGTGCTGGTGATTATTGCGCTGTTTGTGACGCTGGCGCCAATGCTGTCGCAGTTTACCTACTTTGATACCGACTGGGGAATGATGTCCAGCGCGCCGGATATGGAGTCCGGGCACTACTTTGGCACCGACTCATCGGGTCGCGATCTGCTGGTGCGTGTGGCGATTGGCGGGCGCATCTCGCTGATGGTTGGCATTGCCGCCGCGTTGGTGGCGGTCGTGGTTGGCACGCTGTATGGTTCTTTGTCGGGTTATCTCGGCGGTAAAATCGACTCGGTAATGATGCGCCTGCTGGAAATCCTCAACTCCTTCCCGTTCATGTTCTTCGTGATCCTGCTGGTGACCTTCTTTGGACAAAACATCCTGCTGATTTTTGTCGCTATCGGAATGGTTTCCTGGCTGGATATGGCGCGTATCGTGCGTGGACAAACGCTGAGTCTGAAGCGCAAAGAGTTTATTGAAGCGGCGCAAGTCGGCGGGGTGTCTACCGTGCGCATCGTTATCCGTCATATTGTGCCAAACGTATTGGGGGTTGTGGTGGTCTACGCCTCGTTGCTGGTGCCCAGCATGATCCTGTTTGAGTCTTTCCTGAGTTTTCTGGGATTAGGGACGCAGGAGCCGTTAAGTAGCTGGGGCGCATTGCTGAGTGATGGTGCCAACTCAATGGAAGTATCGCCATGGCTGTTGCTGTTCCCGGCCGGTTTCCTGGTGGTTACTTTGTTCTGTTTTAACTTTATTGGCGATGGCCTGCGTGATGCCCTCGACCCGAAAGACCGTTAAGGAGCGCCGCCATGAGCGTAATTGAGACCGCAACCGCGCCGCTCGCGCAACAACAGGCTAACGCACTGCTGAACGTTAAGGATTTGCGCGTGACGTTTGCCACCCCCGATGGCGATGTTACTGCAGTAAACGATTTAAACTTTTCCCTGCGAGCCGGAGAAACGTTGGGTATTGTGGGTGAGTCCGGTTCGGGCAAATCGCAAACCGCGTTTGCCCTGATGGGGCTGCTGGCGGCGAATGGCCGTATCGGAGGTTCCGCTACGTTTAACGGGCGTGAAATATTGAATTTACCGGAGCACGAGCTGAACAAACTGCGCGCCGAGCAAATCTCAATGATTTTTCAGGATCCGATGACCTCTCTGAATCCGTACATGCGGGTCGGAGAGCAACTGATGGAAGTTCTCATGCTGCACAAAGGCATGAGTAAAGCAGAAGCGTTTGAAGAGTCAGTAAAAATGCTGGATGCGGTGAAAATGCCGGAAGCGCGCAAGCGCATGAAAATGTATCCGCATGAATTCTCTGGCGGAATGCGTCAGCGCGTAATGATCGCCATGGCGCTGCTGTGCAGACCAAAATTATTGATCGCCGATGAGCCGACTACCGCGCTCGATGTTACGGTACAGGCGCAAATTATGACGCTGCTGAATGAACTGAAAAGTGAATTTAACACCGCAATTATCATGATCACCCACGATCTGGGGGTTGTCGCCGGTATTTGTGACAAAGTGCTGGTGATGTACGCCGGACGAACCATGGAATATGGCAGTGCACGGGATGTCTTTTATAAGCCCGTTCATCCGTATTCAATTGGTTTGCTGAATGCCGTACCGCGTCTGGACGCCGAAGGGGAAGAGATGTTGACTATCCCGGGCAACCCGCCGAACCTGCTGCGTCTGCCAAAAGGCTGTCCGTTCCAGCCGCGCTGCCCGCATGCGATGGAAATCTGTAGCAGTGCCCCACCACTGGAGGAATTTAGTCCGGGCCGTCTGCGCGCCTGCTTTAAACCGGTGGAGGAACTGGTATGAATACGGTCACCGAACAACGAAAAGTACTCCTTGAAATTGCCGATCTCAAAGTCCATTTCGACATTAAGGATGGTAAGCAGTGGTTCTGGCAACCGTCGAAATCCCTGAAAGCGGTTGATGGCGTCACCCTGCGATTGTATGAAGGTGAAACCCTTGGCGTGGTGGGGGAATCCGGCTGCGGAAAATCGACCTTTGCTCGGGCGATTATCGGTCTGGTGAAAGCCACTGATGGAAAGGTCGCCTGGCTGGGGAAAGATTTGTTGGGTATGAAACCTGATGAATGGCGGGAGGTGCGCAGTGATATCCAGATGATTTTCCAGGATCCGCTGGCGTCATTAAACCCGCGTATGACCATTGGTGAAATTATTGCCGAGCCGCTGCGGACTTATCATCCGAAACTGCCGGGGCAGGAAGTCCGTGACCGCGTGAAGGCAATGATGATGAAGGTTGGGTTGCTGCCAAACCTGATTAACCGTTACCCGCATGAGTTTTCCGGCGGCCAATGTCAGCGTATCGGTATTGCCCGCGCGCTGATTCTCGAACCGAAACTGATTATCTGTGATGAACCGGTTTCTGCGCTGGACGTATCCATTCAGGCCCAGGTCGTCAACCTCCTGCAGCAGCTACAGCGTGAAATGGGGCTGTCATTAATTTTCATTGCCCACGACCTGGCGGTGGTTAAGCATATCTCCGATCGCGTACTGGTGATGTATCTCGGACACGCAGTGGAATTAGGCACCTATGACGAGGTGTACCATAATCCGCTGCACCCTTATACCAAAGCGCTCATGTCTGCTGTGCCAATCCCCGATCCGGATATGGAAAGGAACAAAGTTATCCAGTTGCTGGAAGGCGAGTTGCCGTCGCCGATTAATCCTCCTTCGGGCTGTGTGTTCCGTACGCGCTGCCCGATTGCCGGACCAGAGTGTGCAAAAACACGCCCGGTACTCGAAGGCAGTTTTCGACACGCCGTTTCCTGCCTGAAAGTAGACCCGCTATAATCGTGAGGGCTGACAAAGGTCAGCCCTTCTTTTTGGTGAGGTATTTGTGTCTGGCTTAGTTTCTTCTGTTCGCCGTACGCTTTATCGTACATTATTTGATTTAGACACACGCTCGGGGCGCCGTTTTGAAGGTATGTGCGCACTGTTCGCGCTGCTCAGCGTGATTGTTATCTTCGTTGAGTCTGGGGTCGGGACGCAATACCATTTGACCTTTGAGGAGTGGCGCGTATTTGTCTGGCTGGAAGTCTTTATCACTCTGGTCTTTACTCTCGAATATCTGTTGCGATTATGCTGCTGGGCTAATCCCGCTAAATATGTATTTAGCTTCTGGGGGATTATTGATCTTGCCACCATTCTGCCACTGTATGTGATGTGGTTATGGCCGGAAATCAGTCTGAGTTATGTTTTCGCCTGGCGGGCGATGCGTGTCCTGCGTGTACTGCGAATTCTCAAACTGCTGCGCTTTATGCCTTCTCTGCGTATATTCTGGAGCGCAATAAAAAGCGCTCGTCATCAGCTAATCTTGTTCTATTCATTTATTGCCATTCTGATGATTGTATTCGGCGCGCTAATGTATCTGATTGAAGGACCCAAATATGGGTTTAGTACGCTGAATGCATCAGTGTATTGGGCCATCGTCACGGTAACCACCGTCGGCTATGGCGATATCACGCCCCACACGCCGCTCGGGCGCATGGTAGCGTCAGTGCTGATTTTGATCGGTTATTCCGTGATTGCGATCCCGACAGGTTTGATAACGACGCATATGAGCAGTGCGTTCCAGCATCGGCAGAATCAGCGTAAATGTCCGCAGTGTCAGCAAAGTCAGCATGAGCACAGCGCGCAGTTTTGTAACCGGTGCGGAAGCAAATTACCGGGCTAAAAGTAAAAAAGCTGCGAGAGCAGCTTTTTTTAATTATTCGCGCCAGAGAATGTGGCAGAGCTTGTGATCTTTTTCGCGACACAACAGAACGCGGGCAAAAATATCGTTAATCTCGCCGTCTTCTGTATCTGCCAGACCAATCACCACTTCGGCAAAGAAGTCAGGATTCAGGTCAAAATCGACGTGTTCCTGCCAGTCCTCTGCCGGGTCAAATAATTCTGCACCGCCGCGCTCTTCAAACTGCAAATTGAACAGAATGATATCTGCCGGATCGAGGTTGTCCGCAGCCAGTTCGAGAAAAATATCGTAAGCCTGCTCAAGCGTTTCGTCTTCGGTCAGGCGGTTGTTCAAATCCATATCCATAATGACTACCTGTTTACTGTCTGATTGGCACGTTTTACAGCAACGGGCTAAAGAAGTAAAACAGTCGCTCGGCAATCCGCTGCCAGAGTGGTCGTTTTACCCACAAACGAGCGTCAAGAAGGCGTGAACGAGAAATATAATCATCCTGCACTGCGGCGAGGTCGCCCCCGAATCCTGCGTCATCAATAACCAGCGTGATTTCAAAATTCAGCCACAAACTGCGCATATCCAGGTTAACGGTACCGACCAGGCTCAGTTCGCCATCAACCAGTACGCTCTTGGTGTGCAGCAAGCCGCCTTCGAACTGATATATTTTGACACCCGCAGCCAGCAGTTCGGTGAAAAATGCCCGGCTTGCCCAGCCAACCAGCAGAGAATCATTCTTACGCGGAAGAATGATACTGACGTCGACCCCACGCTGTGCGGCCGTACAGATCGCATGCAGTAAATCATCGCTGGGGACGAAATAGGGCGTGGTCATAATTAAATATTCACGCGCCGAATAAGCAGCAGTTAATAGCGCCTGATGGATCAAATCTTCAGGGAAACCTGGTCCCGAGGCGATAGTGTGAATGGTGTGACCGCTGGCCTGCTCAAACGGCATGATATTGACGTCCGGCGGCGGGGGTAAAATGCGTTTCCCGGTTTCAATTTCCCAGTCGCAGGAATAGACGATGCCCATCGCGGTGGCAACAGGTCCTTCCATTCTCGCCATTAAATCGACCCATTGACCCACGCCCGCATCCTGCTTAAAGAAGCGCGGGTCGACCATGTTCATGCTGCCGGTATAAGCAATATAGTTGTCGATCATCACCATCTTACGGTGTTGGCGCAGGTCCATCCGGCGCAAAAACACACGCATCAGGTTAACCTTGAGGGCTTCGACGACTTCAATACCCGCGTTACGCATCATCGCCGCCCACGGGCTGCGGAAGAATGCCACGCTGCCCGCAGAGTCCAGCATCAGGCGGCAGTGAACGCCTCTTCTGGCGGCCGCCATTAACGACTCGGCAACCTGATCGGCCATACCTCCCGGTTGCCAGATGTAGAACACCATCTCGATATTATGACGCGCCAATTGAATATCACGGATCAGCGCCTGCATCACGTCATCGGAACTGGTGAGCAGCTGCAGTTGATTCCCCTTAACGCCGGCGATTCCCTGACGACGCTCGCACAGCTTAAATAATGAAGAAGCAACGCTGCTGTTTTCCTGTGCGAAAATATGTTCACAGGCTTTGAGGTCGTTCAGCCATTTGGCCGTGGAAGGCCACATTGCCCGGGCGCGTTCGGCGCGGCGTTTACCCAGGTGGAGTTCACCGAAGGACAGATAAGCTATGATTCCTACCAATGGCAGTATATAGATGATCAACAGCCATGCCATTGCGGAGGGCACTGCGCGTCGCTTCATTAGAATGCGTAATGTGACGCCAGCAATGAGTACCCAGTAACCCAGAATGACCAGCCAACTCACCACGGTGTAGAAGGTTGTCATAAATTTAAAAATCCTTTTGAAAGCGTATTGTTAAGAGTTTACGCATCAGGATAAATCTGGCAAATAAAAACACGGGAAAACCACTGGCCTGCATTCGGTGTGGCGTTATAATGGCCGCTCAGTGACTGGAAGAGTAGTTAACATGAAGCGTAGTAGAACGGAAGTGGGACGCTGGCGGATGCAGCGTCAGGCTAGCCGCCGTAAAGCACGTTGGCTTGAAGGACAATCGCGTCGTAACATGCGTATCCATAGCATCAGAAAGTGTATTCTGAATCATCAACGTAACTCGTTGCTGTTTGCAATCCACAGTATCTGATCTCAAAAGGGCACCGCTGGTGGTGCCCAATGTCTGCTTTCGTACTGTTTTTAAAATACTTTCTTGTATTGTCATTCGGCCTATTTCGAAGAATTCCGCGTAAAAACGTTCTGTTACGCTAAGGCCTTCTATTACCTGCCTTTCGGCCTTCCAATCATCACACTTTGAGTACAAGTGTTACATTGCGGGTAGCTTAGAGCAACGAGTTTTGTGTACACTTTTGCGTACTCAAAAGCCAAATGTGTACTTATTCAATGATCACTGACACAAAGCTCAGGAAGGCTCTTGGCAAGAAGCGCGATGACATCGAAACCATTTCAGATTCTCACGGACTCAACGCAAGGATCAGCCAGGCAGGAAAAGTTACTTTCTTCTACCGATACAGATGGGCTGGTAAAGCTGTAAAACTCAATGTCGGTGATTATCCGGCAATGAGCATTGCTCAGGCAAGGGAAAGGCGTCAGCAGTTCAGGACGTGGCTAACGGAAGGTTTAGATCCTCGCGAACAAGTGAAGCTGGAAAAATTATCTCGCGAAGGTTCTCTGACAGTGGCTGAAGCCTTCAATTATTGGATCGAGAAACACTGCATCGCGAATCAACTCACAAAGACGGATTATTATCAGCTGGTATTCGCCAAACATATCGCCGAACCGATGCGGAACGTCAAAGTCGATAACTCGACAAAAATGCACTGGATAGATGTATTTGATCAGATTGAAAGCAGGGTAATGGCCCACTATATGCTTTCACTGTGCAAGCGCTCATTCAGGTTCTGTATCAACAGGGGCGTTATATCGACTAACCCGCTCGAGGGGTTGCTACCCACTGATGTCGGGCAAAAGCCGAAAAAGAGAACACGGCGTCTGGATGACAGTGAGCTGGTGGCTATTTATCGGTGGCTGCAAAACCGCATGTCGATAGAGTCCGTGTTTCTTGTGAAATTTATTATGTTGACCGGCTGTAGGACGGCAGAGATTCGGTTGAGCGAAAGGTCATGGTTCAAGCTGGATGAAAATGAGTGGATAGTTCCTGCTGGAAGTTACAAAACGCGAGTGTACATGAGAAGGGCTCTTTCTGATGCTGCGGTGGGACTGGTAAAAAACCATCTTGAGAAGATCAACACAAAGCATTTAGTCACTTCACAGCGCTTACTGGATGGGGAGATTAAAGACGTCCCGGTTCATCCGCCAGTTGCTTCGAACTATGCCAGGTATATTTGGTCAGAATCCGGCATGGAGCCCTGGTCTCTCCATGATATGAGAAGAACAATCGCAACAAATCTTTCAGAACTTGGCTGTCCGCCACATGTGATTGAAAAGCTACTTGGTCACCAAATGGTTGGCGTGATGGCGCACTATAATCTGCATGACTACATCGATGATCAAAAACACTGGCTCCACGTTTGGCAGAGCCATCTTGAAAGCATCATCGGTGAGCCGTTCAGTTAATTGGCTGTTTCACACCTTCCCACTCTTTGACTGACTCCGACTTCCAGCGGTTAGGGTTACCGGGAAAGTCCGGGGCGGGGAACGGCTTAGCAAAACCCCGCGGCATCGTGTCTGTGCTTTGCCATGACCAAAGGGTTTTACGTGAGATTTTGTATCGACTGGTCAGGTCTGACGTCAGCAAAATATCATCCATCGTTTTTCTCCAATGTCCCGAACTGGGCCATTTCTAAAAGTAATATCAAGAAACCTGACCAGGAAGTGCGCGCAGCCGGCGCATACCTGTCATTGCCGTGGCCACGTAGCTAGCCTTACGGTTCACTACCTCCACCCAGACTTTCACACCTTCAACTCTCACCGTGTATGTCTCCTTCATCTTGCTGCGCCCGTAGTCGCCGTAGCGTTCGTGATGAGTGGCCAGCGCGATGTCGCATGCCTGACGCGCTAACGGGGATTGCTGATTGCCTCGGTTAATCAGTCGCATTACATCTCCTCAGTGGGAGGGCGAACCCTCCCAACCCTTAGCCAACGTATTCCGGTTTCATATCCGCCAGGGTGATGGTGAACTGATCGTGCAGCTCGTCGCCCAGATGACGTTTTGCCGTTGCAAGAACTCGTTCAACTTCCCCAAACCGTTCAAATGCATCCGGTTCGTCCGGAGACGGCAGTGAGTTGATCGCGGCTTCGACCTTGTTACGTGAATCAACCAGGTAATAGCGTTTCACTGCCTTATTCTTCAGCTCGGTGAACAGGGCAGATCCGAGCGTGGCCTTCGCGCTTTCGATATCAGCGCGCAGTGCTTTGGCGCTATCAACATCCTGAGCGGCATCGATGCGTTCGCGGAAATCATCAGCCAGTGAGTCGATATTTACCGACGATTCCTGTGCGTTTTGCGTGGTTGTGACGGTGTCACCTGAGATATCAGCCAAATTAACGTGTTTCGGTGCTGGGTTAATCTCTTTCTCAGTGCGTGGCTCAACTTCATCTGGACTGTAGACGCCGAGGATGACTTCTGGGCAGTACAGGCGAGCCCAGTACTTCACTGCCAGATAAGCAATCTGCTGCTTCGGCGCTGTTTTCCACAGTGGCGAGTTACGTGTGGTGATATCTGCCAGGTAGATTGGCTCGCCCCAGGTGATTTCTTCTTCTCCGCGCAGTACGGCGCCAACCCGGATAAACAGACCTAATTCATCACGACCGTCTTTTTTCCCGGCGATCTTCTCCCAGTCACCGCCGTATTCGTAATGGAAGCGACCAACAATGGCGCTTGAACTGGAGATTACTGCGTTAACCAACTGCGCTTCGTAACCCAGTACACCGTTGACCAGGTGCGTTTTCTGGGCAACCGCATATGGGTTCATTCCCCACTGCATAGCCTGCATGACGATAGCCATACAGTCGGCGGGTTTCCCCGCCAGGTGTTTGGGGACGGTGACGGCAGACTGCGCCATCAATTCAGCGAAAGAGGTAAGCTGGCCGAGTGCCTGCACGTTGAACACAGCGTTGCTGGCGGAAATGGTGTTTGGTGCCTGCTCGGTCGTAATGATGTTGGTATTTTGCATGGTCAAATCCTCCATTAAGCCAGACGCAGCGCTTCAAGGCGGCGCAGGTCGAAGTCGTTCAGTTCGTCGGTGTAATCAGCGGTGATCGGTGCTGGCCACTCGCCAGTGTCAAAACCGGTAGCGATAGCGCGCATCGCCTTGCGGTACTCGAGCATGCCCAGTTCCAGCAGTTCGGCGGATGCCTCGATGATCGCGATCCAGTGGTAGTTCTCGTCTTTGTTGACGAAAATCCAGAAGAACTGGTCCAGTGCCGCGGTCTCGCAATACATGGCGGCGCTCAGGTGATAGTCACGGTCGATGATTTCCCGGTGCAGTTTGGCGCGCAAACCTTCCTGTTTAATGTTCCACATGCTGATGGTTTTCAGGTCGGCACCGATGCGAACGCCGTCCAGGTCGATCTCCAGATCCGGACGAACGCGGACTTCCAGACCGGTTTCGTCGTCAAAGCCAAAGTAGCTCACCTCAACAGCGCGGCTCGGATGCTGAAGCAGCATCCCGGCGGTTGGGTGCTGTAGCAGGGCTTTCTGAATGGCCAGTGCGGTGCTCAGTTGCTGGCGGGTGACCAATACTTTCCCTTGCGGATTCTCACGCCAGGCATCCAGCAGTTCGTCGGCAAAGACGGCGTCCGGATTAACAGACTTCACGGTCTGGATCAGATCCGCTTTGGTACCGGACACTTTAAGCGGTTGCGGCTTCTGCGCTTCCTGGGCCACCAGGTCAGGATTGATGATTGCCAGCTGCTCGAGTAACGCATCACGACTACCGCTGGTTTTCACCTGTGCAGGCAGAGTGGCGTTGTATTCCTTGATGCAGGCTTTCATCGCCGCTGCTGTCTGCTTCTGGTCCGCTTCGATACGCTGGTAATCTTCTGGCAGCGACATATAGCTCTGGCCAGTTTCCTCGGCTGAACCACCCAGCGGCACCTGAGCAGGCAGAGTGGCGTTGTATTCTTCGAGCAATGTTTTGATGTCGTCAGCGCTCAGTATCGCTGGCAGGCTGGCGTTGTACTCATCAATAAATGCGCGGATAGTTGCCGTCGTGGTAAATGCGCCTTCCGGAATTAAGGGTTCAACGCTGAATTCTGCATCGAGCAACTCGGGTTGCAGCGCCAGCGTATGTACCAGGTTTCCCATGTCCAGAACAGGAGAGCGTTCTTTGATAATGGTTTTCTCTACGTGACGTGCATTGAAGTACATCAGCGACACACGCGCATCTTTCACCTGGGTTGAGCTGATACCGTTCGCTGCGTGATAAACCTCGTTCGGCAATCCTTCATAGCGGCCTGGCTCGAAGTAAGCAGGGTAAACAACAGCCGGTTCGTCTGATTGCGTTTCTGGCTCGGTTTGTGTCGCAAGTGGATCGGTTTGGTTTACAGAATCGCTATTTTGGGCGACAGAATCCGTATTCTGGCTCACATCGGCTTGCTGGCCGGTATATGACTCTTCACCAGTTTCCAGACTGCTTTCGCCTGACTGCACTTCATCACCAGTCTGTTCTTCATCACTGACAGTTTCTTCCATCTGCACATGACTGGTGGTGTCCTCATTAACTGGTGAACGGTCATCTGTATGTGTTTGTGTTTGTTGATCACCCATCAGGCCATCAATGGAGAATACGCCGTTGCCCATGCTGGCGATTTTGGGTTGTTCGGCTACTGCCTTCTGTTCTGCTGCGACCTTCTCGTTAATCTCGTTTTCCCAGCTTTTTTCTGGCACGTGACCGGCTGCCGCCAGGGTTTCTTCAGTTGGGTGCTGGTGGTCGGTTTCAGTCAGGTTCTTATTGATGTAACGGCTCAACAGTTCCGGGAAATGGTGAGTGTTTTCTTCTGCACTGCGAATAAGTGCGAAAATAGCGGCACGGGAATAATCCAGGATGCCAGCGCGTTTGCGCAGGGCGACGGACCACTCTTTGAACGGGCTTTCGTTTTTAGCAACGATCTCTTTTGCACGACGGAAAACGCCACCTGGGATATCGTAGATGTTGAAATCCATTGGAAGTGTGGCAAGCGCAATATCAATGTCCAGAGTGTCCAGCGTGTGGACAAGTTCCGGGTTGCGATCGGTCTTATTGCCACCGCCAGCATTGGTTTTGACGTCAGTGCGTTGAATCTGCGCAACGCGATTGCCTTTCTGCCATTCCTTGACCAGCAGGCCGCGATCGATATATTCAGTTTTGAACCACACCGTCAGGAACTGGATAACTGTTGCCAACTCCGGTTTTTTACCGTCGACAGGGAAGACTTTCTTAACGGCATTCACGACTTTATGAATATCGTGTTCAATGGCTTTTTTGAATGCTTCCACATTCTCAGCAGCCAGCAGCAGGTTCTGGACGTACGCGTCATCGGTGTCCATCTCAAGGCGGACAATCTCGTTTTTCTGCCCAGCGTCGATGTGATAGAGATATTCACCATCACCGATGAACTGAGCCAGTACGCGCTGACGGAATGGCAGGGTGGCTATGACGATCAGGTTCGGCTGCTCTGACGGCTGAGATTGTTCTTCGGTGCCGACTTCAGTATCAGCGTCGTCGACAGACTCATCTTCGGCCTGTTGTTTAACATTCCAGGTGCGCTGGTCTTCGGCCAGTTCGTAACGATCACACCAGGTGAAATCAACTTCACCTTCTTCTGGCAGGTCATCAACAACCGGGAAGTCAGTGCGAATTGGCTTGGCGTAATCCTTGCCGCGGCCGGTTTCGATGCCAGCATCTTCCAGCGCAACGTCCAGCTGCAGGTTGGCTCGAGCCTCAGTTTTTGCAGTGAACCAGACCACTGCATCTTGCTTTCCGGATTTCTGAGTGGCTTTAACCACATTAAAGAATTCCATGTGAGATCCTCTTTTTTGGGTGTTAGAATCCCCGGACCATTGATAGCGCCCATTGGGTTAACTTTGGTTTTGATGTTGTTTCCGGTGTAACTTTGGTCGGTGGCACCGGACGTAGATCCCGCCTTGCGCGGGTTTTACGTTAGCCTTCGTGAGCCATCTGGTCGTGCGAAGCGCAACGTCTGGAACAATACTCTTTCTCTTTGCGCGCCAGCTGTGAGCCGTTGCGATAGAGAAGGGTGCTTTTGATTACTTCCTCCGTTTTAACCGGCTTGCCGCAATATCCGCATTTCTTGTCTAACATGACATCCTCCGCTAGTGGCTGAGTCCATGCCCCAGACCGTTCAGATAAACTTCAACCAGCAAATCCTTGGTGTAAGTCATTTCTACGCCGCGATGCAGATACAAACGTCCGCGAGCGTTAGCTGATGCCGTCCAGGTTGAGTCTTTGTGTTTGACGAGCATCCCCGGCTGAACTGCGCCGCGGTTTACTGTCTGTGTACCGTAGTGCTGATGAACCATGATGTTCTCCAGTTTTTCTGAGTGAACTTCGCTGGTGGTGCCGTGACGCTGATCTTCACGGTTGAGCGTTTTAACTCTGCAATTCACCACCGCGAAGCTCACTTCTCTTTTTTGCCCTTGTCGCCAGGCTGGCGGAACGTTTGAACTTGATGCGCTTAGTGTTTCGCGATGAGGTGATAATAGCAATACGTATTAAACATATCAATACGCATTGCTATTTATCGGCTAAAATAAGTATTAAAATATTGATAGCGAAAGGAATTTATTTTTTCGAAAGGTGTATGTTATGCTCAAAAAAACACCAAACAGGGTATTGTTATGGGCTTAGGTATGGATATGTCACGTGATGAACTACTGGAAGATCGGGCGGCTTTCATAGCTGGCGAGATTGGCGGGGCGGTGGTTGAGTTAATAATCGATGGTGTGGTGATTGACCGTGACGCTATTGTCGACCAGCTGGAAGCTAAGCGTAAGGCTGTAGGGAATGTGATCCACAAGGGATTACTGAGGGATGCTGCGGAGTTCGTGAGGAAGGGGCAATAAAAACCCGGCGCGGTGGCCGGGTTAATCTTCGCTTTTTTGTGTCGAGCTACGTTCCAACTGATCGGATTTGCCTTTGTATACACCTGCCAACCACCCCGCTAGCACACCGCCGCCAATCTTGGCCAGCTCTATAGCGTATTGAGCATTTCCTGTATACATGGAAACGATGACCACAACTGCAACTGCAATCGTCACAATATATTTGAAATAAACTTTTTTCGTCTCTACTCCGCTGAAAATCGTAGCTTGAGTTGCTCTGTCTTCTTTCTGGGCGTCAATTGACTTTAAAGCTATTTCTTTATTGCTTTCAATCTCTTGTCGTCTAATCTCAAGCTCATGAGTCTTGAAATCCAATTCTTTCTCTTTAAGTTCAATTTCTTTAGTTTGAACTTCGACAAATTTTTCGATTGCGGCGATTGGATTTGGTTTGCGCTCTTTTTGCGCTTGAACTTCCTGTTGAGGAACAACTTCCGTACTTGTGTCTGTCATCTATTAAGTTCGCATAATACAGGGGTTTTGTAAGTCACTTTGAACTTACCAAATGTAGAGTCACCCATTTTGGGAGGGGAAAACTCTATACGATCAATGTTTTCGTACTGCGAACGGCTTAATGAAGCGACATGTTCCGCTGATACAAAGCGTTCGATTGTTGGCTCTAAAGTACGTCGGAACGAATTTTTGTTATCCATAAATGACCTCATAGATCCTCCTCGCATCCTTAAAGAACAAGAATGGCAAAAGTAACTTTTGCCGGAGTCACTTGAAGTTTACCCAAAAGGTAACTTCTGGCAAGTCACAAAATTTACTTTTTGTGAATATTCGAGACAGATCCTACCGCGCTAGACGAAAAAATAACTAATTCAGCGTGATGCATAATCCCTCAATCCCCCTGCAAACGAATCCTTCTCTTCATGTACTTCTCGTACATAGCATCCAGCTCTTTCAGGCGGATGGAGAAAAAACCATTTCCTGCGGTGATTCAGGCAACTTCTTACCCATGCTTCCTGTACGTCTGGGACGTTACTCGATTGCCACTATGCACCCGGCGTGACATACCCACCTACGATGAACCACGTAAGAAACACTACTGCAACGATGAACACTATCACTGGAAAGGCGATTCCAATTCTCATAAAGACACCTGTCTATCCATGTTTTCTATACGTCTGCGGCATGCTGCCGATTACCTTTCCGAACACGAAGATTTTGTTCATCTCTTCCTTCTCAATTGGCTCCCACGGGCGATAGGTCTGGTTGTCTGAGATTACCAGTAGTTTGTCTTTCATCTTCTGAAGTCGCTTAACATGAGCTGTTTCGTCGTACAGGAAAGCGTAAATTCCATCACCATCAAAGTGTTGGATGCTGATATCGACAAAAAGCAGATCACCCGGCTCTATCGTGCCAGACATGCTGTCTCCGCGGACGTTGATGATGCGGATCTGTTCCTGTTTACGACCATTAAACATCTGACGCGCATCTTCTACTGAGTACTCCACGGAGCGAAGCACCTCCACGAACTCACTATTGATCACGCCCGGTCCAGCGCTGACCGTTAGGTCGAGCACGTCAACCCTGAAGATACTTGGATCAACTTTTACAGGAGTAATGGAAGTTGGTTGCTGGCCGTCAGCCCTCATTGGACCTATGCCTGTAGACAACCACTCAGTTCTAACCCCGAGTGCATTCGCAATTTCTACAATCTTTGTCGAACCGCGAGCATTGCCGCTCGTTAGTCTCCAGATGGTTGGCTGAGCAACTCCTGACGCCTTCGCAAGAGCGCCCTGAGACATCCCGGACTGTTCCATTGCCTGATTCAGGCGTTCAGCAAGAGTTTCTTTTTTCATAATTTTTAATTTATACGCTTGCGTATTGAGGGTCAAAACACGTTTTGCTATTGCTATGGGTAATACGCATTGCTATTATTGTTTGGCTCAATACTTTTAGGAATTGAAAAATGACCAATGAAATCATCCAGCGCGCCATCGATATTGCTGGCAGTCAAAAGAAACTCGCAGATCTCTGCGGCGTAGCTCAGCCAACAGTTTGGCGGTGGCTGCATGGGGGCGGCATTGATGCGCGATACGTTATGAAAATCGTGTCAGCAACAAACGGGGGGGTTAAACCCGCTGATATTCGTCCAGATCTCGCCTTGTTGCTTGGTTCAAATAACAGCTAATTCTAACCACGAAAGGGAAAGCACTATGCAATCACTTACGTACCAACAAAATACCGGATTCCATTCGTCCGCGATGATAAATCGTGCTCAACAAGAGCATGGCGATAAACATGATGCCATTCGTGACGCGGTCCGCTCCTGGGCGGGCGCAGATGGTCAGGACGTAGTTACGGCTCTGATCATCGAAGAGTACCAGGCGCAGGGTGGTGATGACATCACTTTCCCTGACGATCTCTGCCGAAAGCGCCAAAAGCTGTTCCGCTTCCTGGATAACCATTTCAACAGCGAACGGTACCGCGAGAACGTCCGCCAGCTGACGCCGGCAATCCTCGCGGTTCTACCGATTGAGTTTCGCAATCGCCTGCTGCCAGAGGACAACATCATGGCCCGCCTGGCAAAGTTGGAGAAAGAAACCAGCGAAGCGAAGATTGCCGTCGCGATGAATGCGCCACGTCATCAGAAGCTGAAAGAGTTGAGTGAGGGGATCGTTGAGATGTATCGCGTTGACCCTGGGTTAACCGGTCCGCTGATGGAAATGGTGCAGATGATGCTGGGGGCTATATGACCGGTTCAAAAATAGGGAAAGCCGCTGTGCTCGAACACAGACGGCCTTCGGGTGCAAAAACGGGCAGTTATTGCGAGGTCAGTATGTCAGTAACCAGTACCGAGGTAAACATCCAACCAACCCACAAATGCTCTTTTTGTGGAAAAACGAATGTTGAAGTTGCTGGCGTTCTTGTCGCCGGGCCAGGCGTCTCAATCTGTCAGGACTGCGTTTTTTTGTGCGTCGAGATGGTCTTTAAGCACTCCGCCAAAACTGACGAACCGACAGCACTTTAAGCATTCAGAGGTTTTTATGCGTGATTACGGCAAAGTGCATACATCTTTTTGGATTAGCGATGGAATGCGTCGGGTTTCTGATGATGCCCGCCTGCTTGCGCTGTACCTGCTCACGGGGCAACACACGAACATGATTGGGTGTTTCCGGCTACCAGATGGATACGTTTCTGAAGACCTTGCCTGGACTTTTGAAAGGGTTTCGAAAGGGTTTGATGAACTATCTAAAAACGGTTTCGCAACTCGTGACCCTGTCTCGAAATGGGTTCTTATTCGTAACTTCATGAGCTGGAATCCTGTCGAGAATCCAAATCAGGGTATAGCAGCTATGCGCCTATTCTCCCAGGTGCCGGATAAGTCCACCGTTAAGCCAGAGCTGGCACGGGTTATGGCTGATGCGATAGCTCATATCGGGGGCGCAAAGCTAAAGGGTTCCGAAAGGGTTCTTGAACCGTTCCTTAACCAGGAACAGGAACAGGAACAGGAACAGGAACAGGAAGAAAACACTTCGGGGCATGGCTCCGCCATCCCCCCAGAGAGTGATGATTCTTCCGAAGGTGGTACATCTCCGAAAAAAAATTCCTACCCGGACGGCTTCGAACAAGCATGGGCGATTTATCCAAAGCGTTCAGGAGGCAACAGCAAGGCTGACGCCTGCAAAGCCTGGAAAGCCAGGGTTAAAACAGGTGCCACAGTTCAGGAGTTGCTTGATGGCACCCGGCGTTATGCCGATTTCGTGAGGGCAACGGGGAAGCTGAATACCGAGTACGTGAAGCAGGCGGCAACGTTCTTTGGTCCCTCGAAACACTACGAAGAAGCCTGGGAAGTGACAGCTCTGTTAGGTATGCGGGATCCGAATGCCATTTCCCGTCCAGATAACTCCATCCCACCAGGGTTCAGGGGGTAGCGATGAAAAATATGATTAGTACCGGCAGCGCGCTTGAGCGCCTGAAAAAACTCATTCCGCCAGGCGTTCAGCCGAAGTTCACCAGCGCGGCAGAACTGCTGGCATGGCAGAGGGAAGAAGGCCTGAAGCGGTGTGAAGAACTGGACAGGCTGAACCAGAAAGCCCGGACAGAGAAAATTTTCGGTCGATCAGGAATTCAAAGCCTGCACCGCAGCTGCACGTTCGCGAATTATCAGGTTTCCGGGGAAGGTCAGCGCAAAGCCTTCACGATGGCAAAGAGCTACGCACAAAATTTCGGCGCTGGGTTCGCAAGTTTCGTGTTTAGCGGTGGTCCGGGTACCGGGAAAAACCATCTCGCTGCGGCAATCGGAAATCATCTGCTTTCTGGCGGGCATAGCGTACTGGTAGTGACTATCCCTGACCTGATGCTGCGCGTTCGCGAGTGTTACGACGGTGGCCAGTCAGAGGCTTCGCTTCTGGATGACCTCTGCAAAGTCGATCTGCTGGTGCTGGATGAGGTCGGTATTCAGCGCGGTAGCAACGGGGAGAAAGTCATTCTGAATCAGGTTATTGACCGTCGGCTGTCATCAATGCGCCCGGTTGGCGTTCTGACGAATCTGAACCACGACGAACTTCTCGGCGCGTTGGGTGCGCGGGTTATCGATCGCCTCCAAATGGATGGCGGGATGTGGGTGAACTTTGACTGGGGCAGCTATCGCAAGAACGTTAGCCATCTCCGGATCGTTAAATAACCGCGAGGGAAAATCACTATGGCAAGCAAATCACTGTGGGCAATCGTCGATTTCCTTCGGGTTAACCAGACCATAACGCCTCGTCAGGTTCAGAACCTGCTGGGATGCGACTGCAAGAAAGCACACAACCTGCTGCTTCACCTGACACGCAAAACGGTAGTTATCCGTACTGGCGAACCGCATCGCCCGGTCTATTCACTTCAGCCTAGCGGGGAGCTGAACATCAAGCAGATCAAATCGAGCGTGCGAAAAAACATGGTTACTTCAGTATGCCGTACAAGTCCAGCGATGAAGCGGATTCTGGCATTTTACGGGAGAACATCAGTATGACCACTAACAACCACCCAGCGAACGGTCCTGTATCACTCGATCGCCTGCACCAGATAAGCGAAATACTCAGCAAAGCAGCAAAACAAAGCGACGGCGGTAATCTCGGCTACGCAATGGCTGATGCTGTGAAGGTTATTGATGGGGCTATTGCGGCATTTGGTGCTGAGCCTGCACCAGTAGATATTGAAATGCTGGCCACTGTACTGAGAAACGCTCCGTTAGCGCCGTCAGATAGCCAGGGCAAGCCGAGAGCGCCGGTAGTGCCGGATGAAGATCCGCGAGATGCATTCGAGCGAACATTCAAAATGCCGAAGCATGTCACCCGCTGCGGTACCGGATATGCAGTAACGGCATATTCCGCATGGTTAGCCCATGATTTCGTTAGGATGTGGGAGGGCTGGAACGCTTGCCGCGCCGCCATGCTTCAGGGTGCCGAACCTGCAAGTAATTGCGATGAATTACCGCTGGACTACCTGCAAGGGCACAAAGACGGGCTGGAATGGGCAGCACAACTGGCAAAAGCAAATCATCCGGAAACTGGCGACTGGCTTTACGATGACCCTATCGAATTGTCAAAGGCGATACGCAAGGGGCCGGATATGCCATTATCCGATGGCAACTCTCCGGTGATTCAGGATGGCTGGATTAAGTGCAGCGAGCGGATGCCGGAAGACGAGCAGGAGGTTCTAACCAGGAACAGGATGGGGCATTGCTTTGTATCGTTCTTTGATGAGCATTCAGGGCTGTTTTTCGACAGAGTAGATGTGGCCGCCGCATG
Source organism: Citrobacter sp. C5_2 (assembly GCF_014596845.2). Lineage (NCBI taxonomy): Bacteria > Pseudomonadati > Pseudomonadota > Gammaproteobacteria > Enterobacterales > Enterobacteriaceae > Citrobacter > Citrobacter sp. C5_2. The sequence continues at coordinate 2,361,857 of NZ_CP115032.1, forward strand.
CTGTATAGAGCACATATTGGTAACCCATTGGATGCCACTGCCAGCAGCACCGCAGCAGGAGGAGTGAGGTGAGTACTTATCTTTTTTTCGGTTTCCTTGTTGTTTGCACTCTGTTTTGTATGGTGATGCTGTGGCGGGTGGTCAAGGTGGCAAAGTGGCGATTCAAGGCCCTCGAAATGAGTGCTGATGATTATCGGGCACTACCTGAATTTAATAAGATGTTGTGGATGATTTGGATATGGAGGCTAGAACGCTTCCCGAGATGTAATAAGCGGGCATGGCGGGAGACGAAGTGATGGATCAGCTACTGCAATATGCCACGAACCGGATAATTGAGCTGGAAAACCTGCTGCTGGTGAATGTTGAGGAAACTGTCTGGCCTGCCGAAGTAGGAATGGTATATAGCCAGATTGAAAGTGCCGGGGATCTTCCGGCACATCACCAGCGCCGCCTGAAGCATCACATCAACCGCATGTGGCTGGAACAAATGCCGGTACCGTCAATAATCGCTGCGGCCCGGTCACTGGCCATCGCTATGGAGAAATACGCGTGAGAGAAATCATCGTTGATAACTTTGCCGGCGGCGGCGGGGCGAGTACGGGAATTGAGCTGGCAATCGGTCGCAGCGTTGATATTGCTATCAACCACGACGAGAACGCCGTGGCGATGCACACAACGAACCACCCTGATACATTGCACTACTGCGAGTCTGTGTATGAGGTTCGCCCAAAGGTAGCTACCGCGGGTCGTCCGGTGGCGCTGGCGTGGTTTTCTCCTGATTGCCGCCACTTTTCTAAAGCAAAAGGCGCTAAACCTGTTGAGAAAGCGATCCGCGGACTGGCCTGGGTAGTATTACGCTGGGGGCTGGATGTTGAGCCGCGGGTAATGAAACTGGAGAACGTCGAAGAGTTTAAAACGTGGGGGCCATTATTACGCGAAATGCCATTCATCAGTCACGCGGATCGCTTCCTTGATGAATTTATCGGACCACCTGAACCAGTCGAACAGCGTCCTGACCCGGCGCGTATCGGTGAGACCTTTAACGCCTTTGTCGCAATGCTGACGACAGGTATTTCTGCATCACATCCGGCGCTGGCTGAATGTTGTGAGTTTCTGAATATTTCGCTTGATAGCGAGGATGCCGCACGGCTGGTTAAAGGTCTGGGCTATGTCGTGGAGTATCGCGAACTGCGCGCCTGCGACTATGGCGCACCGACAATCAGAAAACGTTTCTTCATGGTCATGCGCCGTGATGGGAAGCCGATTGTGTGGCCGGAACCAACGCATGGGGATCCGAGATCACCTGCGGTTCAGGCTGGCAGGCTGGCGCCATGGCGTACAGCTGCGGAGTGTATCGACTGGTCAATTCCGGCCCCATCGATATTCGACCGCAAAAAACCGCTGGCAGAAAATACCCTGAAGCGCATCGCGCGCGGTATACAGCGCTTTGTTATCGACAGTGCGTCGCCGTTCATCGTGAAATGCAATCACACTACGACCAAAGGGAAATACGACTGTTTCCGTGGGCAGGCACTGAGTGAGCCATTGCAGACCATTACCAAAACCCATGGCTACGCGTTAGCCGTTCCACACCTGACAAAGTTCCGTACCGGCGCAACCGGGCAGCCCGTTACCGAACCGGTACCGACGGTAACTGCTGGTACATCAAAACGCCCGGGCGGGAATGGGCATGCACTCGGGATTGTTGAGGCTGCACTGACACCGTTCCTGGCCGGTAATGGTGGCAGTGAATACCAGGCTAAACCGCGCCCGCTGGATAAACCTGCTCACACCATTCTGAAGCAATCCCGCGCCTGTCTGGTTGCGCCAGTGATAGCCCGCCAGTTTGGGGCCAGTGTCGGACACCGGGCAGACGAACCGAGCGCAACCATCACAGCTGGTGGTGGCGGTAAATCTCAACTGGTGACGCCTACGCTGATTCAGATGGGTTATGGCGAACGCCCTGGACAAGAACCGCGTGTGCTGCGACTGGATAACCCTCTGGGGACTGTTACTGCAGGTGGTAATAAATTCGCGACGGTGAGCGCGTTCCTGGCTAAACACTACGGCGGTAACTATACGGGGCCGGGTGTCAGTATGGATGAACCCGCGCACTCAGTGACCACCGTCGACCATCATGCAGTAGTTGCCTCTCATCTGGTGAAACTGCGTGGAACATGCCGCGATGGGCAGCCAACCAGCGAGCCAATGCCAACGGTGACGGCGGGCGGGCTGCACGTAGGGGAGGTAAAAACCACTCTTGCTGTCGATGAATACGACGAACATCGCGCGCAGCAGACGCTTGAGTTTCTGCGGAAATACTGCGGCGAGGATTGCGACGGGCTGGTGACAGTTGACGGCATAACTTACCGCATAGTTGATATTGGCATGCGTATGCTGCAACCGCACGAGCTATACCGCGCTCAGGGATTCCCTGAGTGGTACATCATCGACCAGGACTATCGGGGTAAGAAGTATGCTAAGGACAAGCAGGTTGCGCGATGTGGCAATGCGGTGCCGCCGCCGTTCGCTGAGGCGCTGGTGAGGGCTAATCTGCCGGAGCTATGCCAGTCGAAACAAATTGCAGCCTGACCTATAATCCCCTCCATAACTCGAGGGGATTTTTATGTCACACGAAGAAATGACTCCAGCTGAAAAGTACATAGCACTGAGGAAGCGACATAAAAAACATGTGCTTCAATCCGAAATTGCAAATGCCAAGAGATTTGAAGCTGGGGAAGTGGCCTCTGTAAATGGCCTCAGGTCTCCTTACGAGATAAGGATAAAAAGAGGGAGAACCGCAGACTAATGTCAAACCACAACATTGCAGCAAAATCGAAAGAAGAGCAGGACAAGGTTAACGTTGAACTTGCTGCCAGTGGCGTAGCTTACAAAGAACGCATGAATATGCCGGTTATCGCTGAGCAGGTAGCCCGTGAGCAACCAGAGCATCTGCGTGAATACTTCATGGAGCGAATTCGCTACTACCGCGAGCAAAGCCTGACACTGCCAAGAGCGTCAGACCCACGTTACATCGAGATGTCATCTCAGAACGAGAAAAAGTGAGGGTTTATGTTCAATATTATTATTCTTAAAGGTGAATTTGGTACTTTTGTTGATATTCAGAAGTACATCGGTGAAATTCCACCCAGAAAAACATCTATAAAACTTGATGGCGAAGCTTTCAAGCTATCCCTTTACGAGTTAAATGACAGCCAGTATTTAATTGCGCATCAGCACGATGTTACAGAGGAAAACAGATCCGCTGTAGATGACGCAATCATTCAGTTAAACATCGAACCAGTTGATTGATTTTCCATTATCAACTGTACATAATGTCAGTGTCAGCCTGAACAACTGACAACTTGATGCGCCACGGAGAGAAACCATGGCGCACGAACTACAGCTCATCAAGCAGTCCTCAGGAATTCTGATCCCCGCGACGCCGGAGACCAGCGATATTCTGCAATCAAAAATCAAACTCGGCGCCGTGCTGGTGGCTGAGTTCCGGCAGGTACGCAACCCGGCCTTTCACCGTCGCTTCTTCGCATTACTCAATCTCGGTTTCGAATACTGGGAGCCTACTGGCGGGGCGATCTCCTCCAACGAGCGCAAACTGGTAACCGGCTACGCCAAATTCCTTGCCTCATTCGCGGGAAGCGAAGCCGCACTCCTGGACGCCGCCGAGCAATATCTGGACCGCATCGCCGACAAGCGTGCCGGTAGTATCAGCATCTGCAAATCCTATGACGCATACCGTGCATGGGTGATCGTCGAGTCTGGTCACTACGACGCTATCCAACTGCCCGACGGTACCCTTCGCAAACACCCTCGCAGCATTGCCTTCGCCAACATGGACGAAACTGAGTTCCAGCAGCTCTACAAAGCCGCGCTCGATGTTCTGTGGCGATGGGTATTGTCCCGTTCATTCAAGAACCAGCATGAAGCGGAAAACGCCGCATCGCAGCTCATGAGCTTTGCGGGGTGATGGCGATGAAATATTCCTGGTTTCACCATCATGAATGCACAACCGAACAGGCCGACGAGCTGGTGGCCTGTTACCGCCGTCGTGGCGCCACGGTAGAACGTAGCCTGAATCGCGACAACATCACCTGGACCGTCAGTGCCAAATTACCTGAATGCGAGCATCCGGCGCGTACACCAAGAACCTTTCGACAAAAGGTCTGGGGGTGAGCATGGATAAATCAGCGAAATGCCTGTTCTGCGGTAAACCTGCAACCTTGCTATGCGACGGGATTGTTGGCTGGGATGCTGATGAGGACGAAAACCACCATCTCAGCAATGCGCGGGGAATTTTCACGTGCGACGCACCGATGTGTGCTGAGTGCGGAACATGGCACGGCAATATCTTTTTCTCAGGTAGAACGGGGGGCATGGAGACCCGTGATTATTGTCCGCTGTGTCAGGCGCTGCATGTTAAAGGTGATGTTATCCGGGAGGATCACAACCGAAAAGGCAAAGCCATTCGCGAGCCGGCCCTTCAGAAAGAGCAGGCCGCCATCATCCGGCAAGCTCACTGGAATAGCTATCTAAACGCGCATCGCAGAGAGTTAAACGCCATTCAGGGAGGTGGACAACAATGCCTGCCATTCTGAAAAAGTTACCTCGCCGCAAGTGCGCCAACAAAGAATGCCGCCAGTGGTTCCACCCTGTACGCGATACGCAGACCGTCTGCGGTTACGAATGCGCCAGCGCAGTCGGGAAAGAGCAGACCAGAAAAGCCCGTGAAGACGCTAAGCGCAAAGAGTCCGCCAAACAGCGCGCTACTGAGAAGAAAGAGCGAGCCGCCTGGCGCCAGCGTAAAGCTGCAGTTAAGCCGCTGAAGCACTGGGAAGATTTAACGCAGCGTGTCGTCAATGACTATATTCGCGAGCGTGACCATGATTTGCCATGCATCAGTTGTGGGACGTTCGACACCGTCCAGTGGGAAGCCGGGCATTACCGCTCACGTGGGAAAGCGTCACATCTCCGCTATCACGAAGACAATATCCGTAAACAGTGCCACCACTGTAACGTTCAGCTGTCGGGCAATCAGCAGCAGTACCGCCTTGGCCTTATAGAGAAAATTGGGGCTGAACGCGTTGAGGCGCTCGAAAACAATAACACCCCGCACCGATACACCATCGAAGAACTCGAAGCCATCAGAAAGCATTACAGCGCGCTGAGGCGACAACTCGTCAAAGCAAGGGAGGCCGCATGACATTCGAATCCTACTTTGCCGATCACCTCCGCGTTCGTTGGCAACGATTGCGCTTATACCACTTTCCGGGCTCTGTGCTGACGGATTACCGAATACTGAAGAACTACATCAAAACCATAGGCGGTGCAGTATGAATACTCAATTTCTCGAATACGTGCGCCAGCAGCTGATGGTGGCTACCGCCGATTTAAGTGGTGCGACGAAAGGGCAGTTAATGGCCTGGCTGGAGAACGCGCAGTTCGATACAGGTACCTTTAAGCGGAAGAAGATGAAGGTGAAGGATGAGGTTACTGGCGAGATGATAACTCTGGATAACCCCCCAATCCCCGGTAAACAGTCGTATGCCAAGGGCTCACATATTCCGCTGGTGCAGCCGGTTGAATACTCCACTGCATCGTGGCGCCGCGCGCTGATGACGCTCGAAGAACACCAGAAGGCCTGGCTGTTATGGAACTACAGCGAGTATGTGCGCTGGGATAATCAGGTGGAAATCACTCAGTGGGGTTGGAAACACTTCAGCCAGCAACTGGCCGGGAAGAGAGTTGCTAAGAAGACCATCGACCGTTTACGGCAGTTGATATGGCTGGCGGCGCAGGATGTGAAAGCGGAACTGGCCGGGCGTGAAACATACGAATATCAGCAACTGGCGGAGCTGGTTGGTGTGGCTAAGTCGACCTGGACAGAAAACTATCTCCCACACTGGCTGGCAATGCGTAGCATCTTTACGCGGCTCGATAGCGGCGCTCTGATATCAGTAACGCGATCACGTTCACAACAAAAGGCGACAAATTTTGATGTAAGTCTTGCAAAACCGAACTGAAATGGATATATTCCGTGTAAATCTGATATTGTGCCATTGTTGTATGCACTGGCAGTAAATGAGTTTCAAGCCCGAGGTTAACGCCTTGGGTTTTTGCGTTTCTGGAGCGTGAGTGTTCAGCTCATTGTCCAAAAGTGTTCAATTTTTGCGTTTGATGTGTTTTTTCATTCATGCAATATTTGACGAATAGCTATAAGTAAAACTTTGACCGTGCCTATTAGCCGCTGCTTCCCGTGATGTCAGCGGTTTTTTTTCATTAAAACAGGGCTGCCCATTGGCGGCCTTTTTAATTTCAGGCCTCACGGGAATCATCCGCTACGTGCTTTGTTGATAAATCCAGCCCGTGAAGCCTGACCCTTTTCATACACACACAGCGCCATCCGAAGAATCGGAGGTGAGGCTATGACCAGAATGAGCACCATTTACAGCAGACTTTCATATGGAACAGGAACCACGCTGACCGGCTGCGGTGTATCAGCGAAGGCATACGCCGAAACAGCTAAAACAGCAAAAGAGGTGTCCTGGATGTTGGCCGACAGAATTGCAGGGTTAAGCCTGAGCGACTGGGCAATTATTGTCGGTATCGCATGCACCGTTATCACCTGTGCAGTGAACTGGTACTACAGGCAAAAGGAAAGGGAGGACCGGCTTAATGGCAATGTCACCAAAGCTGAAGAATAAACTGAGCGCAGCGGTCGTTGGTTTGATTCTTGCCGGGGCTTCCGCGCCCGTGATTCTCGATCAGTTTCTGGATGAGAAAGAGGGTAATAGCGAGCAGGCGTATCGCGACGGCGGCGGACTCTGGACGATTTGTCGTGGTGCCACGATGGTTGATGGCAAGCCAGTAGTACAGGGCATGAAGCTGTCAGCTGAGAAATGCGCCCAGGTAAACGCCATTGAACGCGACAAGGCGCTGGCGTGGGTTGACCGAAATATCAAAGTACCACTGACCGAACCACAGAAAGCGGGTATCGCTTCTTTCTGCCCATATAACATCGGGCCGGGTAAATGCTTCCCGTCCACGTTCTATAAGCGCATCAATGCTGGTGACCGTAAAGGAGCCTGTGAAGCTATTCGCTGGTGGATTAAAGACGGTGGCCGCGACTGTCGTCTGACCAAAGGCCAGAAAAATGGCTGCTATGGCCAGGTAGAACGACGAGACCAGGAAAGCGCGCTGACGTGCTGGGGGATAGACCAGTGAGCCTGCGCTATCAGTTTATTGCCATTTCTCTGCTGGTGGCTGTCGCATTCATCGCGGGTAGTGTATGGAGCAGCCGCGGCTGGGAAAAAAAGTGGGCGGAACGTGACAGCGCGGAATCATCGCGAACAGCGAACGCGCAGACCGCCGCCCGCATGATTGAGCAAGGGCGCATAATTGCCCGTGATGAGGCTGTAAAAGATGCACAAGCACAAGCCGCTAAATCTGCTGCCACTGCTGCTGGCCTGTCTGCCACTGTTAACCAGCTGCGTACCGAAGCAACAAAGCTTGCCACCCGCCTGGACGCCGCAAAGCACACCGCAGATCTTGCCACTGCCGTCAGAAGCAAAACAGCCGGAGCCGACGCCAGAATGCTCGCCAACATGCTCGGAGATATTGCAGCAGAAGCTCAGCGATATGCTGGAATCGCTGACGAACGCTACCGCGCCGGGATGACGTGTGAGCGGATTTACGACTCGGTGAGACAGTCGAATAACGGGAAGTGGCAAAAAGCGGGGACGAATCCCCGCTAGCTGTTAGCCAACTTTGCGATAAGGGTAGCCAGCTTTTTTGATGTGGGCATCAAAATACTGACCTTTTGACGGTGCATTCATTAGCGCTGTGTGCACGGCAGAAGGAACCCGAGAGTATTGATAAATGCCACTGCTATGGAATGCAATTTCCAGCGTTGAAGTGGCCTGGTCATAACCTACTGATTGGAGATTTGAAGATGAAACAGGTTGACGAATCAAAGCAGTTTCCTCGTTTGAATGGGAAAAGTCCCGAGGAAATCGTAGAGCTATTCAAAGGGTATAACTTTGTCGACGATCATGGTCATCGACTGGATATGTGCCAGGACTTCAAAGATTTGGTTGAGCTTGCCAGTAAGGCGCAGGCCTGACCGCATTACAGAAGCTCTTCACTGAGGGGCTTGGATAATGTATTGCCACAGTTGATATTTTATTCTTGGCCCCAATCTTCTAATAGACACAGATAGGCTGTGGTAAAAGGAGCATGAAATGCTTGAAGGGTATTTTGGTCTGACTGATCCTGGGGTTTCGAAAGAAGAGCATCAACGCTTACTTGCGGTTAAAGCGGCACTGGAGATTGCTAAGGCATCAGCTTCTTCGGCGTCCGGCGACTCATCTGGTGGGACGATGTATCAAGATTTAGATTTTGCGGCTAGCAAACTGTCTGAGCTGGCAGATGCAATTCAGGATGCATTAGACTTGGAAAGTGAATAACTCCCCGTTCTGAGGGGAAGTTGTTATATGACCATCACAAAGGCCACCTACGGGTGGCTTTTTTAATGGCTATAACCTTAGGAACAGAACTATGGCAAAACCGGACTGGGGCGAGCTTCAGCAACGGTTCCTGTCCGAACATGCCGCAACCGGCGTATCACCAAAGGAATGGTGTGAAGCGCAGGGACTGAATTACGCCACCGCCCGTCGATACATCAAGAAACCCTCTGCGCAAACTGCGCAAAAACCTGCGCATAAAAAAATGCGCACTGCGCAGAAAGATAAAAGCGCAGAAGAGCTGGTGGACGATGATGGACTTACCGCTCAGCAGCGCTTATTTGTCGCGGAGTACCTGAAGGATGGTAATGCCACACAGGCAGCTATCCGGGCTGGCTACAGTAAAAAATCAGCTGAACAAATCGGCTATCAACTCCTTAAGAAAACTTCAGTTGCACAGGCCATTGCGCAGCAGCAGAAAGCCTCCATTGCGCGCACGCTTGGCAGTGCCGATGAGGTCCTGGAGCAGATGTGGCAGCTCGCCACCTTCGATGCAAACCAGCTTTCACAGTATCGTCGTGGCGCATGCCGTTACTGCTGGGGCTTCGGTCATCACTATCAGTGGCGTGACATGGTGGAGTTCGAGGAGCAACGGCTTAAAGCCCTTGAGCGAAAGGGCAAAGAGCCGGTAGACGTCGGAGGTTATGGCTACGACCACAACCGGGAGCCAAACCCTGCCTGTCCGCGCTGCAATGGTGACGGGATCGGACAGCCATACTTTGCTGATACCCGAAAACTTCCCCCTGATGCTGCCTTGGCTTATTCCGGCGTGAAGCTCGGCAAACATGGTGTGGAAATTACCGCGATAAGCCGTGAACGGATGTATGAAGCCGTCATGAAGCGGCTTGGCCTGGCTGATAGTGAGTTTGCGCAGCGACTTCAACAGATTGAAATCGAGCGCCGGCAGCTGGAGATTGAGAAACTCCGCAAAGAGATGGCCGGTGATGGTGATGATGACGAACCAACACCAGTGCAGATCAATATCAACGTAGTGGATGCGAGGGAAGACGATGGGGATCAGCCCGACACTTAACATCCCACAGGCTCGCTTCCTCGCGATGGAGCACAAGTTTAAAGCCTACGTTGCCGGGTTCGGTTCCGGTAAAACGTGGGTGGGTTGTGGCGGCATCTGCAAAGGGATGTGGGAACACCCAAAAATCAACCAGGGCTACTTCGCGCCAACTTACCCGCAGATTCGTGACATCTTCTATCCAACGATTGAAGAGGTGGCATTTGACTGGGGGTTGAGTGTCAAAATCAACGAGGGTAACAAAGAGGTTCACTTCTACGAGGGGCGAAGGTTCCGCGGGACCACAATCTGCCGCTCGATGGAGAAGCCCGGCTCGATAGTTGGTTTCAAAATCGGTAACGCGATGGTGGATGAGCTGGATGTCATGGCGGCTGCCAAAGCGCAACAGGCCTGGAGAAAAATCATCGCTCGTATGCGTTACAAGGTAGATGGACTGCGTAACGGTATTGACGTCACGACAACGCCGGAGGGGTTCAAATTCGTTTACCAGCAATTCGTGAAGGCAGTACGTGAAAAGCCAGAGCTCTCAGCCCTGTACGGTCTGATACAGGCCAGCACGTTCGACAACGCGAAGAACCTGCCCGCGGATTACATCCCTTCGCTGATGAATTCCTACCCGCCGGAGTTGATTAAGGCGTATCTGAGGGGGCGCTTCACCAACCTGACCAGCGGCACCATCTATCACCAGTTCGATCGACGACTGAATAACTGTACTGATGAAGAACGGGCAGGCGAACCGCTCTATATTGGCATGGACTTTAACGTTGGCAAAATGGCGGCCATCGTCCACGTCCTTCGCAATGGCGAGCCGCGCGCGGTGCGTGAATTGATAAAAGTTTATGACACGCCAGCCATGATAAAGCGTATCCAGGAAGAGTTCTGGCGCTACGAGGGCGGGCGCTATGTTGCCTCCAGGCAGATTTACATCTATCCGGATGCTTCCGGTGATTCCCGCAAGTCGAACAACGCCAGCTCCACGGATATCGCGCAGCTTAAACAGGCAGGATTCAGCGTTGTGGTGAATGCTGCGAACCCGCCTGTGAAAGACCGCATCAACTCCGTGAATGCCATGTTCTGCAACGGTAACGGCGAGCGACGCTACAAAGTGAACGTGACCCGCTGCCCGGTCTATACCGACAGCCTAGAGCAGCAGGTGTGGGCGGCGAACGGCGAGCCGGATAAGTCCGCTGATAACGATCACCCCAATGACGCTGGTGGGTATTACATCGTGAAGCAATTCCCGATCATCAAGCCAACCGGCAAAGTCACCAAACTACGGATGTAAAACCATGCCTGACATTTCTACACCCAATCTGGACTATGGGAACATGGTACAGGCGTGGGACATCAATGACGCCCTGATGGGCGGCACACTGTATATGCGCCAACTGGGCGAAACTTATCTGCCGCGCTGGCCGAAAGAGGACAAAGAGGATTACAAAAAGCGCCTGGCTGTGGCCACGCTTCTCCCTGCCTACGAAGAGACGATCAACCAGAATGTTGGGCGCGTATTTGCTGAACCCATCCAATTGGGCGAGAACGTCCCAGATCAGCTGCGCGAGTTCGCAAAAGACGTGGACCTTGAAGGCACCCGCCTGGATGTATGGGCGCAGTCGTTCTTCAGCCTGGCGATGCAGTACGGGCTTTCCCATGCGCTGGTGGACTACCCCCGGGTGGACGCCGAGCAAGTGAAGACCAAGGCGGATGAGAAAGCCACTGGCGCACGACCGTACGTAACGATGCTGAATCCCCGACAGCTGATCGGCTGGAAATCGAAGATGACCGGCGGCAAGGTCGTATTGACCGAGCTGCGCATCAAAGAGGTGATTATCGAGGATGGCGATGACTTCGGGCAGACGAAAGTCGAACAGATCCGCCTCCTGACGCCGGGCACGGTGCAGATTTACCGTAAGGCCACTGGTGCCGACGGCCAGGCGAAATGGTCGCTACACGAGGAGTGGCAAACATCCCGCAAGGACATCACGCTGGTCACGCTCTACACCAAGCGCACCGGTTTTATGTGTGGCTCGCCGCCGCTGCTTAACATGGCGCTGCTGAATGTGAAGCACTGGCAGAGCCAGAGCGAGCAGGACAACATTCTGCACGTCGCGCGCGTCCCTCTGCTCACGGTATTCGGGCTGGAGGATGGGCAGGAACTGGTAATTGGCTCTTCGTCTGCAACTCAGTTCTCCGATCGACAGAAACAGGGATTGGAATATGTCGAGCATACTGGAACTTCAATTAGTGCCGGTAAAGAGTCGCTAACCGACCTGGTGGAGCAGATGCGCCAGGCAGGCGCGAAACTGCTGCGCACTGACAACACCTCAACCAAGTCTGTTGACCAGACCTCAGAAGAGAAGATGCAGGAGCAGTCACCGCTCTACACCATGGCAACCAGCCTGGAAGATGCGATCGACAACATCCTGCAAATAATGGCTGAGTATGTCGGTGAATCCGAAGGCGGTAACGTAGATGTCCGCACTGAACTGGATGTAGAGTCGAAAGAGTTCAACCCTCCGGCGGCGCTGGCCATTCAGTCGCTGCGTCAGGGAGGTGATATCCGCCGAGTTGATGCGATTAAGTCGCTCCAGAAGCTCAACATCATCGATGCTGATGCAGATCCAGAAAAAGTGCTGAGCGAGTTACTGAGCGAATCGGCGTCGTTGACCGAAACGCCACCAGACGAGGTGTGACATGGTGCGCTCCGTTAATGACCGCCTGCAGGACGAGACAATAGCGCATGGCCTTTATGTGACGCGCTACGGTACTGGCGTTGCCCGGCGAATGGTCGCGTTGCTGAACAGAATGGATACTGACCTAGCTGTCAAACTGCTGGTGCTGCTGGACGGTAAGCGCGCTGATACATACAGCGCCCGCCGCCTGGCTTCGTTGCTGGCGGGTGTGCGGGACCTCAACCAGCAGGCCTATGAGCCAGTTAATACTGCGCTGGCACGCGAACTGACGCGCTACGTCGAGTATGAGGCCGGGTACCAGCTGGACCTTTTCAGCAGCATTATTCCGAAGCAAATCCTCAAGCACGTCCCGCTCCAGAGCATTTCGCCCGAGCAGGTTTACGCCTCAGCTGTGGCGCAGCCATTCCAAGGACGATTGCTCAAGGAGTGGGGGCAGAAACTCGAATCGGATCGGTTGGAAAAAATTACCAGTGCTGTGCGCTCCGGTTTCCTCCAGGGCGAGACGGTCGAGCAGATAGTGAAACGAGTTGCCGGCACGCCGAAACTCAACCGCCAGGACGGGGTTATCAATGTTTCACGTCGTGACCTTGCGGTAGTAACTCGCACGGCGGTGAACCATGTGGCCGTTACAGCGCGCCAGGAATTCGCACAGGCAAATAGCGATATCGTGAAGGCCAAACAGTGGTCTTCGACTTTGGACACCCACACCAGCCAGTGGTGCATCATACGCGACCGCAAACTCTACTCGCTCGATGGCAAGCCGCTGGGCCATGCAATTCCGTATCTGCGCGGACCCGGCAAAATCCATTTTTGCTGCCGCTCCTGCGAAATCCTGATCACTAAATCGTGGGAGGAAATGCAAATAGCCTCAGGCGAGCTGAGCAACGCCACGCGCGCCTCAATGGACGGACAGGTACCAGCGCATACCAGCTATGCCGAATGGCTTGCGAGGCAGCCTTACGCGCGGCAGGAGCAGGTGCTGGGCGTTACTCGCGCGCAGATGCTGCGTGACGGCAAAATCACCGTGCCGGAGATGTTCAACGATGCCGGGGAGTTCCTTACCCTGGACGAACTGCGCCGCGTGGATGCGTCGGCATTTGAGGGATAGGGTATGCGTAATGATGATTTTCACTGCGTGGGCGATGGCCGTGGCAGACGAAGGGTGTTTGTAAATGGCAATGAGGTAAAGAGCTGCGTTTGGGCGGACGTTAAGCGAGGTGTCGCATGCATTCATCCACACCCGCTGCGGATCCATAAACGAAAGCGGAGTGAGGTTTACTCCCGCAAGCTACGCGGCGAAATTACAATCGAATTTATCTAACAGGCTGCCTCCGGGCAGCTTTTTTTATGCCTGCCGCTGAGCGGATGCGACGCGGTGCCCGGGTCGGATGACCCATTATGTTTGGCCGGAAGGCTGGAGCAAAAAACAATGAAACTGAAACTTGATGCTAACGGAAATGTGGTCGTTGAAAACGGTATGCCTGTGTACATCCATGATGATGGCAAAGAGATCCCGTTCGATGCGGTCGCAGCGATGACCAAAATCACCTCCCTGAATGGCGAGGCGAAAACTCACCGCGAAGCGAAGGAAGCGGCGGAAGCCAATCTCGCGAAATTCTCGGGCATCACCGACCCGGCCAAGGCGCTCGAAGCCCTGGAGATGATGACCAAAATCGACCAGAAAAAACTGATCGATGCTGGTGCCGTTGACCAGGTAAAGGCGGAGATCACCAAAGTTTTCCAACAGCAGCTGGACGAAGCGAACAGCAAGACCCAGCAGCTGGAAACTCAACTCTACGACGAGATGATCGGCGGCCGCTTCGGTGGCTCTAAGTTCATTTCTGAGAAGATGGCGATCCCGACTGAGTTCGTGCGTTCCTACTTCGGTCAGAACTTCAAAATCGAAGAAGGGAAGGTTGTGGCCTACGACGGCCAGGGCAATAAGGTGTTCTCACGCACCAGGCCCGGCGAGTTAGCCAGCTTTGATGAGGCCCTGGAGTCTCTGGTCGAGTCGCATCCGCAGAAAGATTACATCCTCAAAGCGTCCGGTAACAGCGGCGGCGGCTCTCACCAGTCGCAGCACCAGGCCGGACAAAAAACCATGAAACGCGATGCGTTTGATTCCCTGGATAACGCTGGCAAGCAAGCAGCGCTGAAAGACGGCGTCAGCATCGTCGATTAAATCGAAAGGAGCCATAAATGGCAGGCAATACCCTTACTGGTCTGATCCCGACCATCTATACCGCGCTGGACGTAGTGTCCCGCGAGCAAACTGGTTTTATTCCTGCGGTGGCGCGTGACGCGAAAGCGGATGCTGCTGCAAAAGACCAGACCGTACGTGCGCCAGTCGCACCTGCAGCCACCACTGAAGATATTGTCCCTGGTCCTTCAGCGCCTAATTCTGGCGACCAGACCATCGGTGGTGTGGATGTCAAAATCACCAAATCCAAAATGGCCCCGGTGAAATGGAATGGTGAAGAGCAATTGGCTCTGGGCCCGGCTGGTACCTACAACACTATCCTGGCTGACCAGTTCAAGCAGGCTTTCCGTGCGCTGGCGAACGAAGTGGATGCAGACCTCGCTGCGCTGTACCTCAACTCCTCCCGCGCTGTTGGCGCGCCGAAGAATACCCCGTTCAGCATCAAAGACGATCTGACTGATGCTGCGTTGGCGCGTCAAATCCTGACCGATAACGGTGCGCCGACTACTGATTTGCGTATGGTGCTGGGTGGCGAAGCGATGGCATCCATCCGTGGTAAACAGGCTGTACTCTTCAAAGCGAACGAAGCGGGAACCGACCAGCTGCTGCGTGAAGGTGTTATCGGTCGCATCATGGGCTTCAACCTCCACGAATCCTTCAGCATCAAGCGTACCGCGAAAAGCGCTGCTGCTGGCTATAAGGTCAATGGCGCGAAGAAAGAGGGCGATATCATCATCGCTATCTCTGCTGGCACCGGCGGTATTTCTGCAGGTACTGCGGTGAAGTTCGCCGGTGATGACAATCAGTATCTGGTCGTTGCGGCTACGTCTTCCACTATCACTATTAGCGCGCCGGGCCTCCGTCAGGATCTTGCAGATCAGGCTGATGTCACCGTGTTGAGCGAATTCGTACCGAACATGGCGTTTGACCGCGGGGCATTCCTGCTGGCCAGCCGTACCCCGGCGATGCCTGAAGGTGGCGATACTGCTGATGACGTCATGAATGTGACCGACCCGGTATCTGGCATCACCTTCCAGGTGGCGCTGTACCGCCAGTACCGTCAGGTGCGTTATGAAGTGGGTCTGGCGTGGGGTGTGGCTGCTGTGGCGCCACGTCATTCCGCCATCATCATGGGTTAACCCAGGGGGCTTCGGCCCCTTTGTTTTTCAGGAGGCCCAATGGCCGGATTAACCAAAGAGCAGCGCGCTCAGCGTGAAGCGGAAAAGCTTGCAGCTCAGCAGGCCGCTGATAAAAATCCTGCCCAGCAGGAACAGCAGCAGGAACAGCAGCAGGAACAGCAGCAGGAACAGCAGCAGGAACAGCAGCAGGAACAGCAGCAGGAACAGCAGCAGGAACAGCAGCAGGAACAGCAGCAGGAACAGCAGCAGGAACAGCAGCAGGAACAGCAGCAGGAACAGCAGCAGGAACAGCAGCAGGAACAGCAGCAGGAACAGCAGCAGGAACAGCAGCAGGAACAGCAGCAGGAACAGCAGCAGGAACAGCAGCAGGAACAGCAGGGTATTGAGCTGGTGGTCATGGTACGTGACACCCCAGAATTCCCTGGCGGCCCGCTGCGCGCAGATGTTCATCCTGATGAAGTGGATAACTGGCTGGCGCTGGACTGGCGTCTGGAGGAATAACCATGCTGGTTGCCGATCCCAACTCTCCAGGCTTCAACAGCTACGCCAGCGTGTCAGACCTGCGGGCATTTGCCGCCGGGCGCGGATATAGCATTCCTGCAGATGATGGTGAGTGCGGTCAGATGCTGATGCAGGCAATGGACTTTCTGGAAGGGAAGGCCTGGCGCGGTCAGCGATCCAGCGCATCACAGCCTCTATCCTGGCCGCGTTCCGGCGTGCGCTTCGATGGTGTTGACCTGTCGAATGATGCGATTCCACAGCGCCTGATTGATGCTCAATGTCGCCTGGCCATCGAATCGCAGGAGATTGACCTCACCCCGTCGGTCGCTGGCGGTGGGGCGGTGACGATGGAGCGCGTCGAGGGTGCGGTAACAGTCCAGTATGAGCCGGGAACGAATAAAGCTTCTCCGTCATTCCCATGGTTCTATTCCGCACTGCGCGGGCTTGTAGTGGGCGGCAACCAGGTCCGGGTCGAAAGGGGGTAGCATGGCAATCGACTATCGCCGCATGCGCGCTACGGCAACGCTGCTCCTGAAGGATAACGGCAAATCCTACCAACTGACCCGAGGCGGTACCACCACCCGCGATCAGTACGGGAAAGAGATTACCACCGAGCCTGTTATCGCGACCGTTACCGGCGTTATCACTGAATACTCAACTCGTGAAATCGACGGCTCTCTGATTGCTACAGGCGATAAGAAGCTGGCGGCCACGTTTGAAACTGAGGTGCGCATCGGTGACATCATTGATATCGACGGCCAAAAGTGGCGCGTGGTACAGCCGAATCCGGTTAAGCCGGCAGACGTGTTGATCTCCTATAACATTCAGCTAAGGACCTGATATGACCAGTTCCGTAAATCAGCCGTTCCTGGCTGCTATTCAGCTGTTCGTTGATGGCTCAAAGCAGGAGATTGACGAGGCGGTGCGCCGGACGGGTATCAAAATCCTAGGTAGATTGGTGGAGATGTCACCAGTCGGGCAGCCGGAGACCTGGCAAGTGAACCAAACGGCCTCTGCTTATAATACTGCAGTGCGTGAACATAATGCTGCCCTTCGCGATGATCCTGCCAACCTGACCAAATCGGGACGACTAAAACGCGGTTTGCGTGTAAACGACTCGATGGACATCAAAAAGCCTGAGGGTTATGTCGGTGGTCGGTTCAAGAACAACTGGTATGTCGGGTTCGATAGCCAGCCAACAGAAACGAACGATACCCCGGACGCTTCGGGGCAGGGTTCAAACTCCCGCGGTCTGGCGGTGCTTGAGGTGTTCAGAGTAGGTCAGGTGAGCACGAT
Source organism: Citrobacter sp. C5_2 (assembly GCF_014596845.2). Lineage (NCBI taxonomy): Bacteria > Pseudomonadati > Pseudomonadota > Gammaproteobacteria > Enterobacterales > Enterobacteriaceae > Citrobacter > Citrobacter sp. C5_2. The sequence goes on from NZ_CP115032.1 coordinate 2,379,256, forward strand.
TTACTTCACTAACAACCTGCCATATGCCCAGGCACTGGAGAACGGACATTCAAACCAGGCGCCCGGCGGTATGGTCGGGTTGACCGCATTGGATGCAGCCCAATACTTCCGCGAGGCAATGAACGAGGTGCGCAATGGCCGGTGACCAGTCCATGCGAATTGCTGTATTGCTGGAGAGCCGGGTGGCGATTATCGCTGAGTCGCTCGGATTGCCGATCGCCTGGCCTAACATCGCTTTTACCCCGCCTGATGATGCCCCTTATGGGCGCGTTTATGTCTTACCAGCGCAAACCGTGGGGCAGGACCTGGAAGGTCAGTTGCGTACATACCAGGGCATTCTCCAGCTCAATATCATTGCACCAGCAGGTAGCGGCGTGACTCTGGCCAGAGGGCTGACAAAGTCGGTCGCAGATGCTTTTCCCGAAGGGCTGCCGCTGGTGGATGGTGACCTGACCGTTTATATCAATGGCCCGCCGCAGGTGCGCCAACCTATACAGGATCGCCCCACATCATCACCCAACGGCACTACCGGCTCTATCACCTACACCACCCCTGTCAGCATGCAGTACCGCGCTGATTACTGACCCGCCGCCCGGCGGGTTTTTTATTACCTAAATTCAGGAGAGTGCTATGGCATTCGCAATCCCTAACGGGTCGCGTGTTAACGTGGCCAAGGCGTATCTTGCGCCGATTGTCTTCACTGCGGCATCCAATGCGACGGAATGCGAACTGACCGTTGCCTCTGCGGCTGGCATCCTCGCGGGCGATGTTGTTCAGGTTAATTCAGGATGGCTGAAGCTTGACAACATGGTGGTGCGTGTCAAGTCAGTAACCGGTACGAAAATCGTGCTGGAAGCGTTTGATACCACCGATACCAAGAAATTCCCGGCGGGCACCGGCGCAGGCACGCTGCGTAAAATCGATTCGTGGATCACCATGCCGCAGGTCATGACGCTGTCCACTGAAGGCGGCGATCAGCAGACTATCAGTGTCCAGTTCCTGGAGGATGATAAGGCCCGTACCATCCCGACTTTCAAAAATGCGGTGGTACAGGTCTACACCTTCGCGCATGACCCGCAGTTGGCGATTTATAAACGTCTCATCGACCTGGATGACTCCAGCGACACCACGGCGGTCTGGTTCCACAACCCGCGCGGCAAAGCCGATCGATACTACTCTGCAAAAGTATCCTTCCAGCGTGTACCACGTACCGAAATCAACGCAGTGGAAAGCAACGAAGCGCGCATGAACTTCGAATCGGATATGCAGATTTACCCGATTGCTGACTCCTCTGCTACACCTCTGGCGTTCCTGACCGACCTGCCAGCAACCAAGTCTGTTGCTGCTAATGCAGCTCTGGATCTGTCGGTGGTCATGCAGGGCGGTTCCGCGCCGTATACCTACGTATGGAAGAAGGACGGCACAGCCATTCCGGGCAAAACCGCATCCACGCTCAACATTCCGTCCGCTCAGTCTTCCGATGCTGGGGTGTATACCTGCGAAGTTACCGACGCCGCAGGCAAGACGCTCACTTCTGCCGGATGCACCGTCAGCATTACTTGATTAATCTGGCCCGGTAATCCGGGCCTTACCGAGATAAACAAATGACCAAATTCTCCCTGATCCCGAACCCAACTTTTTCCGTGACAGCCAGTATCCCGCGAGCTGGCACCGAAGACGGCAAACTGACCTTCACCTTCCGCCATAAGACGCTGGAAGAGCTGCGCTCCATGGACGAGAAGCTGCAAAAGGCTGCTGAAGGTAAAAAGGCTGCTATTGAGCCGCAGGCCGATTACCTCATGGAAATTGTCGAAGGCTGGGCGCTGCCGGATGAGTTCAATCGCGATAACGTGATCGTCCTCCTGAAGAACTATCCACGCGCATTCGACAGCATCGGTCTGGCATACACCAAAGAGCTGATGGGTATCCGCGAAAAAAACTGAGGCAGGTCGCCGCAGCATTGTATACGCCTGGACCGACGCTTCCGGAGCTGAGCGCTTTTGGTTTGACGCCTGAGGACGTGGAGGAAGAGGTAGGGATCCTTCCCTCGGTGTGGAGGTCCTTCACCATCTTCTCTTCCCTGGCGACCCAGTGGCGAGTCGGCGCAAGCGGGGCGACAGGCCTTGATTACAACGTTCTCCCCTGGATGTTCGAGTTACACGGGGTTGAGGATGCGGCGGCCTGCATGGCTGACCTTCAAATTATGGAAAGCGAGGCTCTCAAGGTAATGCATAAGGAGACGAAATAATGACAGACCAGATCGCCTCGATTACTTTGCGGGCCGATGTTTCTGACCTGAAAACAGCCAGCAACGAACTGGATAAACTCGGCCAGGCGGCGGCCGGTGCCGTAGATAAAGCAGATGATTTGAATAGCGTGTTCCGCGCTGGCGCTGAATCTGCGAAGCAAGGCAGTGAAGGACTTAAGGAGCAGCAGAACGCGCTCAAAGGGCTGCTGGAGAATATCGACCCGGTTACCAAGGCCTTAAACCGCCTGGATGAGCAGCAAGAATCGCTGCGGAAATTCCAGGCCAAAGGTTTCCTGGATACCGATACCTTTCAGGCTTACAACAAAATCCTGGACGACACCCGTCTCAAGCTGACCGACACCGGAGAAGCCGCGGAGCGTGCTCAGGCCGAATTAGCCGCTACCCAGGCGGCAGAGAAGCAGTCCGCAGCGTTAAAGAACCTTCTTGGATCCATCGACCCGACTATCCGCGCGTTCAATTCGTTGGATGAACAGCACGCACAGCTGGTGGCCCATTTCGAAGCAGGGCACATTAACGGCGCTCAGTTCGAGCACTTCAACACAATCCTTAACCAGACGCGTGAGCGCCTCTCTGGTGTCGCAGACGTACTACCAGAGGCGCTATCCCGGCAGGAAGCTGCTGCCCGGCGCGCTGGAATCTCCGTTGGTCAGTACAGCGCAGCAATGCGCACGCTTCCGGCGCAATTCACCGATATCGCCACGCAGCTGGCTGGCGGTCAGTCGCCGTTCCTGATTCTGCTGCAACAGGGCGGGCAGATTAAAGACCAGTTCGGCTCGGTTCAGGGGGCGTTGTCCGGCGTCGGCGAATACATCCGCAGCATGGCTGGGATGATTAACCCTACCACAATCGCACTTGGTGGGCTGATTGGCACGATCGGCCTGCTGGCTGCCGCAGCGTATAACTCCTCGGAGCAATTTGAGCAGGTGGCACGCTCTGTCATCATGATGGGTGGGGCTGGCTTCTCCTCAATGCAGCAGCTCAACCAGGCCGCTGAGGAAGTGGCTGGCAAGACGAATACATCGATTAGCTCCACTGTCGATACGCTGGTTACGTTGAACGATACTGGCAAATATACCGCAAGCCAGATGAAGCAGGTCGCAACGACCATCACCCTCATGGGTAAGGCCGGAAATGATACCAAAGCGGCAATGAGCGACTTCGAAAAGATTGTCAGCGATCCGGTTAAAGGGCTTGCCAGCCTCAATGAACAATATGGTTTCGTTGATGAAGCCATGATCAAGCACATTATCCAGCTACGTAAGCAGAAGGGGGAGCAGGCGGCTGTTACCGAAGCTATTGAGCTGTTTGCAGGCGTCATGGCAAAGCGCGCAGAGGAGACCAACAAAGCGACCGATAATATCGGTAAAACGTGGGAAAACCTTAAAAAGAGCGCTTCTGACACCTTCGGCGATATAGGTATTACCGTGCGCGCATGGGGAAACCAGATCATCGATATTTTCGAACTGGTTAAGTCCTCGATCAAAGACTTGTTCCTCAATATCACCTCTCTGGACGCCAAGTTCACCAGCACCATCGCTGGCTGGGCAGATAAAATCCCGGGTGGCGGTGCGCTGGCTAATTTCCTCGGCATGGACGTTGAGGCAATGAAAAAGGCTGGTGCGGAAGCGGACAAAGAGATTGAGGCGAACAAAAAACGCTATAACGAGCTTTGGAAGCGCGTCACTGCGCCTAACGCACAGGCAAACTATGAGGCTGAAGCGCGAGGGTCTAACGTAAAAGGTGATGGCGGAACAAGTCGAGAATCAAGAGACGCAGTCTCGAAGCTTGCACAAGACTCAGCCAAAAAGACCAAAGAAGCCAAAGCCACGCTGGATGCTGGCGATCGCACTCTGGAGAACTACCGGGCGCAGGCAAGGACCTTAACGGAAACCCTCGAAACCCTGCGTCAGACCGGCGATATTCACGCCAAAAACACCGAACTGGGCAAGCAGCAGTCACGTTTTGCGGAACTGGACGAGGCCGCCAAAACCCGAGCCCTCACCGCACAGGAGAAATCTCTTCTGTCTAGCCGGGAAGCCATTCTGAATGCCGCGAAGGTTGTGGATCAGAAGAACAAAGAAGTAGAGGTACAACAGAAGATTAACGGCCTGGCACAACAGGCAAATAAGTATGTCACGCAGATGACTGAAAAATCTGAGGCGTTACGTAGCGGGTCGGGTTTAAGCAGTCGCATGGCCCAGAGAATGAATGAAGAGGCGCAGCTTCGTCAGGGATGGATCAATGGTGGTGGTAAATTAGAGGATGCTGGCTACGAGAAAGAGCTGGCAGCTCTTCGTAACTACTACGCCGAAGAGGATAAGCTGCGGGGTGACTGGAAAGCAGGGGCAGTTAGTGGCTGGAATGAATATCTTGAGGCCGCCACGAATACCTATGACGCCGTGAAGAACGTCGCCAGCTCCACGTTGACCGGCTTGAGCGACATGCTGACTGAGCTGATGACCACTGGCAAAGCATCAGTTAAAGAATTCGGCAAATCCATGCTCAAGATGATCCTTGATGTGACGAACCGCCTCATGGTTGCATATGCAGTGCAGGCCGCAATGGGGTGGATCAGTGGTGGCTCTGGTACTTCGGCTGGGGGCGGGCAATCATTCGCTGTTCCATCATTCACCCCGAACGCAAAAGGCGGAGTCTATGAGTCTCCGGGCCTCAGTAAGTACGTGAATGGCGTCTACGACTCTCCTCAGTATTTCACTTTCCAGGGGGCATCTAAATTCGCCAAAGGCGGAGTATTTGCTGAGGCTGGCGAAGAGGCCATCATGCCGCTGACACGGGATTCTGCTGGAAGACTTGGTGTCAGGGCGCAGGGTGGAGGTGGAGCCCAGCCGCAGGTCAACATTGATATTTATGTCGATAATAAGGGCAATGCAACATCTAACACATCTGGAGACGGAGACGCCGCAGCGCGGGCGTTAGGGAAGGAAATAGAAACTAAGGTGACGGAGATCCTTATGAGGGCAACTCGAAGTGATGGCCTCCTTGGTAGGCAGTTCCAGTCAAAATAGGCATCGTCTTAAATTCTGATATGGCAATATCACCCGTACCTGGTTACACCGATGCCTCCCCTGGTTATTATGTCAAAACCATACTAATCAGGGGATGATAATGAAAAAGGTCTTCACGACAGTGGTGTTAGCAATGGCTCTTTCTGCGTGCGCGGGTAATGCTCCAGTCAACAACGCGCAAAAACAAGCCAAGTATAATGAGCTTTCGAAGTGTGACGTAAATATTGAGCCAGTCTCAAAGGTGCCAATGAACAAAATGGAGTTTGCTGAATACCTGTCGACTCAGGCACGGAATGCGTCTGCGGATCAGTTCGTGATTCAAAAGAGAATGGAGATCCTGCAGTTGGTTGGGTGGAATGATTCTGTAGCCGATGCAATAGCGACTTGCGGCGCTAACAGAAAAAACAAACGCAAAGAGAATGCTTCTGGAGTGTTTGAAATAATGAAATCGAGCACTAAGGATGCAGAAGAAAAGCGCGCGCTCGTAGAGGCGTATAGCTCTTGGGAGACTTATGTGACAAGCCAAACGCCTCTCGCAAAACAGGACTTTGATTCTAAAGTCGGCTATTACAAAAACATGTAACTAATGACTTTTAACATAAAAGGGCGATTAAAAACCGCCCTTAAATTTGTCATTGAAATGTTATATTGCGTCCGCAAATCTAGGTAGTTTTTCCTCTTGAGGAACAACTGAAATGATATCCGCTTTCTGCTTACGAATTGCCTTTGTTTCATAATAATGCTGAGCAGTTGCTGTTTCGATAAAATCTACATCATTTCCTGCAATCTCAAATACAGCATCTTTAATATCGCTTAATTTTACATTGAAAAACTCTTTACGCTTATTAACTAGGTTAGTGCGTTGCTCATTGAAACGCTGATGGAGCATGCTTTCCATTGCTGGGGCATCTTCACTGAAAATCATTGCATGAACATCGAACAGGAATGGAACTGATGCACTACCCAGTTCATCCACTCGATCTTGAGGATCAAGTCGACGCGTCATTCCTATTTTAAAAACATCATCACCAAACGAACCAATATTAGAAATAACGTACACATGACCGCGTTTAGTTTGCTGAGCCATTGAAAGAGCTTTTTGGCCTTTCAACAACGCCTCTTCTAAGGCATGCTCTAGTTCGGATACCTTAGCTTGGTGCTTCTCTACTTGCTCAGCTGTCATTTGGGCTAGCTTCGATTCCATTTCTTTACGGGCTTTATCCAACGCTTTTTGGGCGCGACGCTCTTCATCTTCGGCCTCTCGAAGTGCACGATCAATTTCGGCTTGAGCTCGCTTCTCCTCAGCCATCTGAGCGCGGATTTCACGTTGTTCTTCTCTTTCTTCTTGTTTTTTTAAACGATATTCATGTGTAAGTCGAAGTTCATCTAGCTTCAAATCTAAAAAAGCACGATTAATGTAAATCTGGTTAACCTCATTCATCTTATTCAAGGCATCAAATGCTTTATAAATTCTTTGCTCCATTTGATAAACGTTTTTAAATGTACAGTTTGCAATAGCTGCATCACATTCACCGTTGAATGCACGTGCTGTCATCTGAATGCCGCGAGTGGTCATTTTCCGACCTTCGCTTTTAGAGCCACCTACCGTCCATTCAGTAGGGCAATGTATTGCGCCAAATTCAGTTTTGTCACGTAGCAGATTTTTTTGTCGTTCGCGACATGCCTTGATCGCATTCTGAAAACTGGCCGATGTTTCAAAATCGAAGTGTGGTGCATAGAACCCCATGTCGGCAAATTCCATATCATCTTTATAGATTGATAGCGCTTCTTCCAACTCATCGTAAGTAATTTTTTTCTCACGATAGGATTTGCGCAGCTCATCAATCTGCTTCTCAATTTCTGTACGCTTGACTCTTTGTGTTTCTACAGCAGTTAGCGCTTCTGCGTTCATTCGCTTAGCTGCTAAACGAGCATCTGATAGAATATCCTCCGCACGCTGAGTTATGGATTTTGCATCTTTTTCACTGGCTGCAATAGTTTTGGTTGCCACAGCTTTTGCTTCGTCAAGGTTGTTTTGCGAATCAATAATTAACTCTTCTGCGGTTTGCTTAGCTGCGTTCACGATTCGTTCAGCTTCTGTTTCAGCATTGGTGATTGTCGCGTAGCGCTCAAGTTTTGCTGCCTTTTCTGCTGCATCAGCCCTTGCTGACTTCAATTTAATGATGTTAATCACCAAAATCGTTAGAACAACTACGAAAGCTACAGCTCCAATGGCTGCATAATGCACAATATTCATTAAACTATCCCTGTGAATTGGTTAGCTATGATGGATAAAAATATCGACGGAGTGTCGCATATTTCATCATTTTATATATGTGAAGTAACTAATTCTTTTTTCAATGACGTTGTTTCAGGTCAATTTTTCATTAGCCAAATAAATAACCTATCTTTTAACCCAGCTCCGGCTGGGTTTTTTTATGGAGCAAATATGGCAGTTGAAACCTACAACTGGCACTCGCAGCTCGGCGCGGGGGCCGTAGAATACAGTCAAACAATACGCTCTGCGCAGTTCGGTGATGGCTACGAGCAGGTGGCCGAGAACGGCATTAACTCGACGGCTATTCAGGTACCAATGAAGCATGTGGGCGTTGATACTGAAGTGAATACCGTTCGGGACTTTCTCCTGGCGCATACCGTTAAGGCTTTCATCATCACGCCGCCGGGCGAAGAGAAAGGACTGTACCGCGTTGTCGCCGACTCCGTGCGCAAAAACCAGATTAGCAGCAAATTCGCTGAGCTTACATTCACGATTAAGCGCGCCTATGGCGTCTATGCCTGAGGTGGAGCATGACAGCACTGATTGATACAGCTGCAATGCTGGCGCCGGGCGGTAGAGTCCGGCTGGTTGAAGTAGATGCTTCAGAGTTCAGTGGCGGTATTCATCGCTTCCACTACAGTCCATTTCCCCATACACCCGCCGAGATCGAAGCGGCGAAAGGCGATGAGACTAAACTTGGACCAAAGCCCATATTTTGGGATGGTAAAACCTTCGACTTCTGGCCATTCCAGATTTCTGACCTCGCTCTCTCGACCGACCAGGCCGCTGAGCCGAAACTTAGCGTATCGAACCTTGACGGGCATATCACTGCGCTCTGCCTGCAGTTCAAGGACATGGTTAACGCTAAGGTGAGTATCATCGACACCTACACTGTTTACCTCGATGCGGTGAACTTCCCTGGTGGCGTGAACGCGACAGCTGATCCGTCGATGTTTACTCTCCAGACTTTCTGGCTGGACACGAAAACCTCTGAAGATGATGAAGTGGTGACGTGGGCGTTGAGTAGCCCAGCGGATTTGCAGAACCTAGTTATTCCCACCCGTCAAATTACATCGCTGTGCGAGTGGGCTCTGCGCGGCCAGTACCGAAGCGGTGACGGCTGCACCTACAACGGAACAGCGTATTTTGATGCGAAAGGGAATGCGGTTGCTGACCCTGCGCTGGACGTGTGCGGTGGTTGCCTGAGCGATTGCCGCAAGCGATTTGGTGCGGGCCTGGCTGAACCTAATACTGCCACTCTCGATTTTGGTGGATTCCCGGCAACTGTTCTCTTCTCCCGATAACCGGACTTCAATATGAACAAAACGATAATGAACGCTATCCGGACTCATGCACTGGAGGTATCCCCGCGCGAATGCTGCGGCTTCGTCATCCAGTCAGGACGGCGCCAGCGGTATATCCCGGTACCGAATAGGCACGAAAACCCGACAGAGCATTTCCGTATTGACGGCGAGTATTGGGCGAATGCTGAAGATAGCGGAACCATAATCCGTGTCATTCACTCGCACCCGGGTGATGGCGCGCGTGCAATAGCTTCAGATCTCGATCGCCAGCAGTGTAATAACTCCGGCGTGGTCTGGGGTATTTACGCGCCGGATAGTGACGAATACGCTGAGATAATGCCGGAGGCGGTACCCCTTATCGGGCGTCCGTTTATCCTGGGCTCAAATGACTGCTGGGGACTGGTAATGGATTGGCATGCCACCCAAGGCGTGATGCTTAACGATTTCCGCGTCGATTACCCATGGTGGGAAAGCCAGTACCCGGACAACCTGTATTTCGACAACTGGGAACGGGAGGGGTTTATCGAATGCGACCCGTCGCCAGGCTGTATGGTCATCATGCAGGTTGAATCCAGTAAGTGGAATCACGCGGGGATCATTACCGAGGAAGGCGAGCTGCTTCACCATCTGTACGGGCAACCATCCTGCATCACGCCGTATGCACGAGGTTATTTCAAAGACAGAACGATGATCTGCGTCCGTCACAAAGAGCTACTGCAGGAGATTCAGCCATGGCGCGTTTAACCACGATTCGATTGTACGGTGTACTTGGAGCCCGGTTTGGCCGTGTTCACAGGCTGGCGGTGCAGACATCAGCTGAGGCGGTAAAGGCGCTTTGCATCAACCTGGACGGTTTGGAAAGTTACCTGATGAACGCCAAAAAGAACGGTATGACGTTTGCGGTGTTCCGCGGGAAACGCAATATCGGAGTTGATGATTTTAAGGAGCTATCCGGGGAAAGCGATATTCGCATCGCGCCAGTGATGGAAGGGGCGAAAAAGGCGGGTATGTTTCAGACCATTCTGGGGGCTGTCATGGTTGTTGCTGGGGTTGTTATTGGCGCAATGACTAGTTGGACAGGTGTTGGCCTGACATTCGGTGCCGGGCTTGTAATGTCCGGTGCATCAATGATGGCTGGCGGTATCTACCAGATGCTGTCTCCCCAACCAAAAGGACTACAGGGGCGAGACGATCCTGACAATAAACCCTCATATGCCTTCGGTGGCTCGGTGAACACCCTTGCGATGGGTAACCCGGTCGCGCTTCTTTATGGGGAGCGCGAGATTGGCGGCGCCATCATCAGTGCTGGCATAGTCGCAGAAGACATCTGAAAACTCCTTTCTGAATATCAAGCACCCAATTGGGTGCTTTTTTTATGGATGTAATATGGAAGCGATCACTGGTGCAAAGGGTGGCAGCCAGAAGCAGCACACGCCTGTAGAGCAGCCCGATTCGGCTCAGTCAATGGCGCGCTGCCGCATGCTGCTGGCGCTCGGGGAGGGTGAGTTTGCTGGTGGCCTGGATGCGACCCGGATATTCCTGGACGGTACGCCGTTGGGAAACCACGACGGAACGATGAACTTTGAAAATGTGTCATGGGATTTCCGGCCTGGCACACAGACCCAGACACCAATACCGGGATTTCCTGCTGTCGAGAATGAAACTACGGTTGGCGTATCGCTGACAAAGGCCACGCCATGGACTCGAGCTATCAGCAATATCCAGATCGATGCCGTATTGGTACGCGTTGGCATTCCAGGCCTTCAACAGCAGGAAAACGATGGGGATATTGTCGGTACTACGGTTCAGTACCATATCGACCTTGCCGTTGATGGCGGCGCGTACAGCACCGTAATGACCAAAACTGTTACGGAGAAACTCAGCTCTCTCTATGAGTTGACGCACCGTATTAACCTACCGAAAGCGAACACAGGCTGGCAGATTCGGGTCGTGCGCGATACCGAAGACAGTACCAGCCAAATGCTCCAGAACAAAACGCAGGTACAGGCGATCACCGAGGTGATTGATGCGCGTCTCCGTTATCCACATACCGCGCTGCTGTATGTGTCATTCAACGCCAAAGCATTCAGCAACATCCCGAAGATATCCTGCAAGCCGAAAGGCCGGGTGATCCGCATCCCGCAGAACTACGATCCGATTACACGCACTTATGGCGGTACATGGGACGGTACATTCAAATGGGGATGGACGAATAATCCTGCATGGATTTGGTTCGATATTCTTACTGAGTCGCGCTTTGGCCTAGGTCGCAGGGTTACGCCAGCGATGCTCGATAAATGGGAGCTATATCGTATTGCCCAGCGCTGCGATCAGAAGGTACCGGATGGAAAGGGGGGCAGCGGTACCGAGCCTCGCTTTATGTTTGACGTTTATATCCAGGCTCAGGCTGATGCCTGGCAGGTGATTAAGGATATTGCGGCAGGTTTTAACGGCATGACGTTCTGGGGCAACAACATGTTCAATGTTGTCTCTGATATGCCAGCAGATACGTCAAAACTTCAGATCCTCACCCGTGCCTCTGTGGTCGGGAAACCAACCTATTCCAGCGGCAGTGAAAAGAACCGCTATAGCTCAGCGCTGATTAACTTTAGTGATCCGGATAACCACTATCAGGATCGCACTACTGCAGTGATGTTCCCCGAACTGGTTAAGCAGTTCAAGTTTAAGCAGACTCAGCTAACCGCGATTGGCTGCACACGTGAAAGCGAAGCTCAGCGCCGGGGTGGTTGGGCAGTGTACTCCAATTCTCTGGACCGTATTATCACTGTCCAGACGGGACTTGATGGCTTCGCTTATGTGCCGGGGACCGTATTTGCGTTTGCAGATGAGCGGCTGTCTGGGCGTGTCTATGGTGGACGTATTACTGATTACGATGCAGGGTTGAAGTCAGTAACTACCGATCGCGGCACGAGTGCGGTGGCGGGTGATACGCTGATGATTCGTACCCAAGGCGGTACCGTTGAGAGCAGAACCATTCAGGCGGTTAACGGCCAGCAACTGATACTGGCAACTGCGTTTACCGCCGCTCCATTACCTAATGCCATTTTTGTTATCGATGCAGGTCAGTTGCGCCTGCAGTATTTCCGCGTAACCAATCTGACATTTAACGATGAAGAGAACACCTACAGTATCACCGGTGCAGAGTACAACGGCGCAAAATACGATGCCGTTGATAACAACGCCCGGCTGGATACGTCGCCGATTAGTCTGTTACCGACAGGCCTGGTTAGCCAGCCCACGAATATCGCGATTAGCAGTTACGACTCGGTCCGGCAGGGGCAGCGTATTGCGACCATGGTTGCGAGTTGGGATGCGCCAGTAGATAAAAATGGGAAACCTCAGGCGGATATTGTCGCGTATCAGGCACAGTGGAAACGTGGTGATAATGAGTGGATCAACATTCCCGAAACAGGCCTGCGCAATATAGAGATCGCCGGGATTTTCTCAGGCGATTACCTCGTGAGAGTCCGCGCCATTAACTCTGGTGGAGCGTCCAGTTTGTGGACCTCTTCTGTGCTGACTCATCTCACTGGACGTACTGGGGATGTTCCCAAGCCGGTTGGTCTGCGCACCACAGCAATCAACTGGGGTATACAGGTTGACTGGTCCTTTCCGGCAGATACAGGTGATACCCTCCAGACCGAACTGCAGTATTCAGCAAACGGAAATGGGGATAACCCACTGCTGCTTGCTGGCGTTCCGTATCCGCAACACACATATACCCAACTGGGTTTGAAGGCTGGTCAGGAGTTCTGGTACCGGGCTCGTCTGGTCGATCGCATTGGTAATCAGAGTGATTGGACCGACTGGGTTCGTGGCGAATCCAATGCGAATGCTGATGATTACTTGGGGGATATTGCTGATGGCTTCCTGACGTCAGCCGACGGTGATCGCCTGACAAGCGACATTGATACTAACCTCGAAGCCGCATTGCAGAACGCGCTGGCCAACCATGCAACCGTGGAACACCAGTGGGCGCAGTATGGTGAAGTACGCGCGGATATTCTGGTGGTTAAAACGACCATTGCAGATGTTGATAAAGCGATGGCTGAAATGTCCACTCAGGTCCAGGCGCAGATTAAAGATGTAACCGCCTCGCTTGAGGATAAGCTCACTGCCACCGTTGACGCTACAAGTGCTACGGCCATTCATACCCTGAAAGTCGGAGTGCGCATCAACGATATTTTTTACGGTGCCGGGATGTCGATTGCGGTGCTGGCGGAAGCGGGTAAGCCGGTAGTCACTCGTGTCGGATTTAACGCCAATCAGTTCGTCCTGATGAGTGGCAGCGGTGATACGCAATATTCACCCTTTGCAGTGGTGAATGGTCAGGTGTTTATCAGTGATGCGTTTATTCAGGATGGCAGCATTACCAATGCCAAGATTGGTAATTTTATCCAGTCGAACAACTTCGTTGCAGGCTCAGCTGGCTGGCGCATTGATAAAAATGGAAACGCTGAATTGCATGGGAAACTCTATGCCGACAGCGGGAACTTCTCTTTTAACGGGATAAATAACAAAGTCGTAATCGATGGTTATGGACTTCTCGTTAATCTGACAAATGGTGGGAGTGTTCAGATTGGAACATGGAGGGGGTAATAATGCCGGAAGGGATATTTATTAATTACAACGATGGCCGTCCGGTGATGGCAATTACTGCGGGGCTGCGTGCCCCAAGTTTTTGCACATCCTTCTCGGGCTGGTCATCCCAGTCAATGCAGTACCCTGTCAATACGCCACTCGTTCCTGGTTCACAGGCTATCGTTGTGCCAACGAACCCCATTTACATCTATTCCTTTGCTGAGTTTGATGTGGCCATTATGACCAGCGTCACCCGAAACGGTGATTCCGGGGTCATCATCGGGGCTGAGACCATAGGCGGAAAAAGTCTTGTCCCCGACTGGTCTGGTTACGTCATGGAGCTGCTGCCTGCGGCGACGTATAACGAAGGGCTGTTTGTTTCAAACTCGACTGACTTCACCGCCATATCCAATCAGGCCGCGCTGATGACCTGCGCTTATTCCGGGCGCATTACGGTTAACGGCAGCGCGCCGCTTCCTGTGGGCGGTATTCCTTTCGGTAAATGGGATAACCCGAATGTGTCGGTGGGGTTTGATGGCGGCAATATCATCGTTCGCGATATTTCCTACACCGGGCGGGACGATGTGGCCGGAACGGCGACGATTGACCTGGTGATATTCAATCAGACAGCACCTGTCGGCGGCGACGGTATCACGATGACCAACGCCGCGGGTCAGGTCACGTTCTCCACGCTGAAACGCCCCTTTGTGTATGACCGACAAATCCAGATTACCGACGCATTCCAGGATATAGGCGGCGGGTTCTGCCAGATAGTCTATACCGGCGTTCAGGTACGAATGATAGGTGGATGGGGAAATATCAGAACCAAAGGCGTGGTCATGTCAGGCGGTAGCGTCAGGTCAGCCTACAACAAAGTATTTGCGGACCGCAATTCCGGTTCATGGGATATGACCCGTAACAGAAATATCGCCATGCCCATTCTTATTCTTCCGAACATGTATTAAGGAATCACCATGTCAGCAGGTGTTATTCAGTTAACTCATAACTCGGCAACAGTTCTTGGCTATCAGGCCTCTTTTAGTACGACGCTTCAGCCTGGTGACTTTGTCGTTTCTGTGGTGGGCGGCATAGCCTACACCCTTCCGGTAAAATCCATCGAAAGCAATGATTCGCTGACACTGGTCAGTGCCTTTACTGGTCCGACAGCAAATAACCTGGCCTGGGATGCCGTTTCCCGTGTGGCGCTGAATATGGTCACTGCCGCAATGGTGGTGCAGAACACGGAGGCGCTGCGGGGGCTGAATTACGACAAACAGAACTGGCAACTGATATTCAGCAGCAGTGGAGATGTCACGGTAAAATTGCCGGATGGCAGTTCATTCACCGGGCCTGCATGGGGCGGTATTGCAGCCACACTGAGCGGTATAACAGATACACTGAAAGGCCTGGCAAAGAAAGGTGCTAACTCTGACATTACCAGCCTAAACGGGCTCACTACTCCGCTGTCAATTGCCCAGGGTGGGACGGGGGCGAAAGATGCTGCTGGTGGACGGCAGGCGCTGGAACTGAAATCGGCAGCGACAAGAGACGCCGATGATTCATTAAAAAATTACCAGTCAGGGGAAAAGCTAGTCGCCATGCAGGCTGTGACTGATTTTCGTTTAATCTCTGCATATGATTCGATGGAGAATTATCCAAAGGGGATATCAGGTGGACTGACAAAAGGTTCGAGTCTCCCACAATCTGGGTTTGGTGCCACGGATGCAGTCGGGCTGATTAATAACCGGGGATGGCATGATCAGTCAGGGGCTGATACATCTTTTCAGATTGCCTGTAAGGGTATTAATATCGGTTTCCGTGGGGCAGCACTGGCTGGTGGTGCATGGTATTTCTCCCGATTTTATAAATTAAGAACCGAGGCAAATACAAGCGTAGACAGCAACGGTTTTATCAAGCAGGCATCACCGATCGTCAATATTTTTGGAAGCGGAAAATTTACTACCAATGAGGAGTCGGAGGGGGTCTCTGTTATCAGGACTGCGAAGGGCGAGTATCTCATAAACGGATGTATCGGTCTGAGTTCTGATGCAGCATGGGGAGGAATAGATGGTGGTTTCGAAATCCCAGTCGACAGAAACAAGCAGCCCCGCATCTGGCTGGATTACAAAGTCAATGCTGATGGTTCAATCCTGGTCAGGACATATCACCGGGTTTATCCCTCAGCCCCACAGTTTGCTCAGAACCGGATAGGAAGTACTGATATTAACGGTGTATTTACTGAGACAGTAGCTGACGGTGAGCCAGTTGACATCCCGGCGGATTCTTATGTTTCCGTACGTGTGGAAATGCCGGAAGACAGCATCTGGCAACAGAGACTAAGAGAGGCGAAAGAGTCACAGGAGGCTATGATAAAAGCTGAACTTGAACCCCAGCAAAATCAGCAGGAGGCTCAGTAGGACAAATTGACAGGTGCCGCAGCTACGCCGTATGCAAGAGCATGGCTGCGACCGACTGGCGAACGTTCGATAGTGCGAGTATTGAATGATTGCCAGTCACGGCGGATTGTACTTAAGCAATATGACGGTTCAAGGCGTTTAATCTGAAACCAGCCACATATCAGACTCTTCAAACATTTCCTGAACAGTACGGCTTATCTGTTCCTTCTCATGCTTGCTGGCGTCAGTGTTGATCGCCGGCAGTGTCATCATCGGTTTAACCCGAACATCAGCATCGGGGAAGATCCGGTGAACCCTCTTACTCAATTCGCCCAGAATGATGTCTTTTGCACCGGGCAGCCCATCAAAATTCCTTTTGTCATAAACGAGTTCCACGAACATTGCTCATTGCCTCTTTACTGGATGGATATACAGTATTTATACTGTGTTTTTATCCGGTATTCAAGAGAGGGCGTAAATATGGGCTTTCCTTCACCTGCGGCAGATTATGTTGAAACACGAATCTCCCTCGATCAGCAGTTAATCAGCCAGCCCGCAGCGACTTATTTCATGCGGGCATCGCGTTCACATTTCAGGGAAGGGATAATCCAGGGAGCGTTGCTTGTTGTTGATGCGTCACTTTCTCCCTGTGATGGCTCGCTGCTGATATGCGCGATAGACGGGGAATTCAGGATCAAGCGATACCGAACTCACCCTCAGCCCCACCTGATAAATCTGGAGAACGGAAGAAGGGAGGCGCTGCCAGTAGATGATGACGGTTACAGTTCTGCGCCCGCTATATTCGGGGTGATCACGTACATCATTAATGATGCCAGGAACGCGGAATTTGATGATTGCCCGGTGATGTAATCACATTGGCTGTATCAGTTCGGAGCCCTAATTTTCACATTCCCTACGGCACGCGTCACGGCGTGCCATATAAAATTCTCAGCCGGCACGGAACCATCGGCCGCAATTTCCGCAGCTTCTTTTCCTCCAACGTCCTGCCTCATCCATTCGCGAGCGGCTTCTGGTGACAGTACCAGTGGCCGCCTGTCGTGAATATCTACCAGTCCTTTGTCGGCAGCAGCCGTCACTATCAGAAATCCTTCTGCTTCATCTCCACGTTCAAATGGTGTGCTGCCGATCGCCGCCATGAATATCGGCTGACCATCGGCTCGATGAATGAAGTAGGGCTGCTTTTTGTCACCTTCCTTTTTCCATTCGTACCAGCCATCAGCAAAGCAAATGGCACGCCCATGCTGCCAGAGTGGTTTAAACATTCTGCTGGTGGCCGCCGTTTCAGAGCGTGCGTTAATTAGCGGTGGTTTATCCCACCATCCGGGGGCGTATCCCCAGATAACTGGCTCAAGATGGAGTTTCTCGTCACGTTCGCTCAGAAGCAGAACTCTGGTGCTTGGCGCCACGTTAAAACGCCCGATCGGTTCCGGGTCATATGGAATGTCTCGTTCGACTTCGTCAGCGAGAAGGACGAGATAGTCTTCACGCGTCATCGACTGTGAAAAGCGTCTACACATAGAAACCTCCAGCCATATGTCAGACTGAAAGTATAGGTGGTAACTAAAAGAGAGGGCGCGTAGGTTAATGTGTACCTAAATGCGCCCTTAAATTTGATTTTGGATGAATATTTGTGTTTATCTATTTGAATTTAAGGTTAATTATTTAAATTCAAAAAACCTTCTTGTACGGTTTTACTGAAACCTGCGCGTAAACGCCTGCTGCGACATAGGGGTCGGCTTCTGCCCACGCCTGCGCTGCTTCTAAAGATTCAAATTCTGCAATCACCGTCGAGCCGGTAAAACCCGCGACACCCGGATCGTTACTGTCAACTGCTGGCATCGGTCCTGCCGTGAGCAGTCGTCCTTCGTCATGCAGGAGTTGCAGACGGGCCAGATGAGCAGGGCGCACGGAAAGGCGTTTGTCGAGAGAGTCTGCGATATCTTGAGCATAAATAACGTACAGCACGGGTAGAGCTCCTTAATCGGTAAAAGTCGTTAATTACGTTATTGGAAAGGCATGCCAACTGCAACGTAAAGATAACGGATTTGTTAAGACCACATTGTGATGAAGGTTTTTTTACATAAAATCGTGTTTTAAATGCGGCTTACTGCCCAGGTCTTATTGAATATGATTGCTATTTGCATTTAAAATCAGGGCCTGGTTTTTTAACTGAAACGATTATGACTTCAATGACCCTTGATTTACCTCGTCGCTTTCCCTGGCCAACGTTACTTTCCGTCGGCATCCATGGTGCTGTAGTGGCGGGTCTATTGTATACCTCGGTACATCAGGTTATTGAACTGCCTGCGCCAGCGCAGCCGATCTCCGTTACCATGGTCGCGCCTGCCGATCTCGAACCGCCCCAGGCCGTTCAGCCGCCGCCGGAACCCGTAGTCGAGCCAGAACCGGAACCAGAGCCAATCCCGGAGCCGCCAAAAGAGGCGCCGGTAGTGATTGAGAAACCGAAGCCCAAGCCTAAACCGAAGCCAAAACCGGTGAAAAAAGTGGTAGAGCAGCCCAAACGTGATGCTAAACCCGCAGAGCCGCGCCCGGCATCCCCATTTGAAAATACGGCGCCTGCGCGTCCAACGACCAGTACCGCGCCGGCAACCAGTAAAGCAGCGGTAAGTGCGCCAGC
This sequence comes from Citrobacter sp. C5_2, assembly GCF_014596845.2. Classification (NCBI taxonomy): domain Bacteria; kingdom Pseudomonadati; phylum Pseudomonadota; class Gammaproteobacteria; order Enterobacterales; family Enterobacteriaceae; genus Citrobacter; species Citrobacter sp. C5_2. Next base: position 2,397,790 of record NZ_CP115032.1, read on the forward strand.
AGGTCCTCGCGCTTTAAGCCGTAATCAGCCGCAGTATCCTGCGCGAGCGCAAGCGCTGCGCATAGAAGGTCGTGTTAAAGTTAAATTTGATGTGACGCCGGATGGCCGTGTTGAAAACGTGGAAATTCTGTCCGCGCAGCCGGCGAATATGTTTGAGCGTGAAGTGAAAAATGCGATGCGCAGATGGCGCTATGAGGCCGGGAAACCGGGTTCCGGACTGGTAGTGAATATCGTGTTCCGTCTGAACGGCGCAACGCAGATTGAATAAGGCGCAGGCCGGATTTGGCGGTTCGCCGCCATCCGGCAATAAGCAATGAACTGAGTGATTGCCGGAGGGCGATGCTATCGTGACTTATCAGCCCAGGGTAGGGATCGGACGTGGCTTACCGTCTTTATCAACGGCAACATAGATAAACAGGGCTTCGGTGGCTTTGTAGCGCTGGCCGATAGGTTCTGAAGCAACTTTCTTCACCCAGACTTCAATATTAATGCTGATCGAGGTCGTCCCGCGCTTCACGCAGCGCGCATAGCAACAAACCACATCGCCTACGGCAACCGGGCGTAAAAAGCTCATTCCTTCAACGCGCACCGTTACCACACGACCATGTGCGATCTCTTTGGCCTGAATAGCGCCACCTATATCCATTTGTGACATCAGCCAGCCGCCAAAAATATCACCGTTCGCATTGGTATCGGCAGGCATAGCCAGAGTGCGTAAAACCAGTTCACCCTGGGGAGTATTATTCGTTGTTGTCATTGTTGAACCGACTATAGAGAAAGATTACAGGCGCGATGCTACTAGAATTTGCGCGTTGAGAACAGAGGGATGCGGCGTGTGAAGTGGAAGTAAGCCGGGTTAGCGGTAATGAGGAACCTGAGGGGATAAAAATTCGCCAGATCGGTTGATCTGGCGGACATGTATTACGATTTATCTTCCTGCGGCAGATGGCGGTAAATATAGACACCGCTCAGCAGCGTAAAGAATAAGGTCAGGGCTGTCAGGCCGAATACTTTAAAGTTGACCCAAATATTCTGCGGCAGCCAAAAAGCGATATAGATATTCGCCAGGCCACAGAGAATGAAAAAGACGGCCCAGGCTAAATTAAGCTTCGACCAGACCTGCTGCGGCAGGGTCAGCTCTTTGCCTAACATGCGCTGAATCAGTGGCTTTTTCATCACCCACTGGCTAACCAGCAGCGCACTGGCAAACAGTCCGTAAATCACCGTAACTTTCCACTTAATGAATTCATCGTTGTGGAAGAAGATAGTCAGGCCACCGAACACGGCAACCAGAACAAAGGTGATTAACGCCATCTTCTCGACCTTGCGGTAGCGAACCCAGCTGTAAATCAAAACCACAGCCGTCGCGACAATCAGTGCCGAGGTCGCCGCGTAGATGTCGTAAAGCTTATAAAAGGCAAAAAAGACAACCAGCGGTAAAAAATCAAGAAACTGCTTCATTCTTCATTCCGTCATCAAAAGCACCAGGCCTGCGCCCGGTATGCGTTCAGGGTTTATTGGCGAATCAGCATGTACAGGCGGAACAAATAGATCAGCAACACGGCGGAGATCATATTGCTCAGCGTATTCGCCAATACCGCGCCTACGTTCGGCGTAAGTACCGCAAAACTTGGCGCAAAAAGCAACAGCAGCGTTTTAGCCAGCAGCCAACCGATCACTGCCGGCGCGACCAGTCGCATATTAGACCATGCCAGACGCATACTGTTGCGCATTGCGGCAAAGACACCCATTTTATCCTGTACCAACATCACCGGTGCGAGAGCTAACAGGATAGCCAGCAGAATACCGGGTACGACCACCAGCATAATACCGATTTGCACCAGCAGAGTAGTCAGAAAAATCAGAATAAACAGCTTGGGCAACACTGGTGCACTGGCGCCGATGGCGCGTAACGCGCTGACCCGATGACCTGCTGAAATCAGCTGAATCATCAGGATGATACCTCCCGCGAGGATGGCATTACCAATCAGGCCTGAAAATGTCGACGCCGCGGAAGCGCGTAGCAGAATTTGCTGTTGCTCCGGGGTCATATTTTGTACCAGATCGAACAGACCTACGCTACTGGTTAACTGATCCCCTTCACTGAGCTGCGCAATTTGTGCGTCACTGGGAGAAAAGGCATGCCCTAACACCACTGTGATAAACGCGCACAACAACGATACCAGCAAGATGGTAATGAATTGATTACGGAAAAAGTTTCCCGTGTCACGGTAAACGGATTTCGCCGTGATAGACATGCACTCTCCTTGAGTTTTGCAGGTGTTCATTTGCGGGCAATTGTACCCTGGATAACTCTACAGTGGCAGCATCGCGCGATGTATGGAAAGGCATATCTTTGTAAAGCTCCGGTAATTTTTGGCTATCACTTCAGCGTTATGCAAGAACGCTGGTTGTTCTCTGCGCATCATGGGCAAATAAGCAACGCTTTCCATCAGCAGGTATCGGATACTTGCATGGCGAAAATATATCAAAATTGATCTGAATTAATTTAACCAGGATTTTGAATGCAAGTTCTAACTTAATCTGGATCAATAAATGTTAAATTATCAAAGTCAATGTGATCCAGGTAAGATCACTTATTACTCCAATGTGGGTATATTTGTTCCGCTTTTATAACCATAACGATGGAGCGGACATGAAAAAATTAACAGTTGCAGCAGTGGCTTTAACAACTCTTCTCTCTGGTAACGCATTTGCGCATGAGGCTGGAGAATTCTTCATTCGTGCGGGTTCTGCCACCGTCAGGCCGACGGAAGGTGCGGGGGGGACGCTGGGAAGCTTAGGTGGCTTTGATGTCAGTAATAACACCCAGTTGGGTCTGACATTCACCTACATGGCAACCGACAATATCGGTGTTGAATTACTGGCAGCCACGCCGTTCCGTCACAAAATAGGGACTGCTGCGACGGGCGATATTGCCACTGTTCACCATTTACCGCCGACATTAATGGCACAGTGGTACTTCGGTGATTCCAGCAGCAAACTGCGTCCTTACGTTGGTGTTGGTGTGAACTACACCACCTTCTTCGACGAAAGTTTTAACGATAACGGCAAAAAAACCGGCTTATCGGACCTTAGCCTGAAAGATTCCTGGGGTGCGGCAGGGCAAGTCGGTATGGACTATCTGATTAACCGCGACTGGCTGATTAACATGTCGGTCTGGTACATGGATATCGACACCACCGCAAGTTATAAAATGGGTGGCGTCCAGCAGCGAGACAGCGTACGTCTCGATCCGTGGGTGTTTATGTTCTCTGCGGGTTATCGTTTTTAAGCTCTTCTGCAAAGCCCTTCGGCAAAACTGGTCATTTGATGACCAGTTTTGCCAACTCTTCAGCATTAACGAACATCATTCCAATGGTATTTTTTACCCGTTGTGTCCATGATGAAAATCTCCTTTTGGTAGTTTATTAACCAGGATTTCATTGACTTTTTCGCGTTGCCCTGACGATGGATGCCAAGCCACAATTCTGCAAGAGAGTTAAGATCATCGGCAGACCACGGCGTATTATAATCTCCAGTGAACTTTGTTTTCTCATCGACTAAATGGCTGTACCAAATATACATCGGGATTTGTAATGCCTCTTTAGGCGGTCTAACACCACCATGAGAATAAACCACCGAGCGAGCGGGATCACGGATCAGCGCATGATCGGAAAAATACATTACTGATGAGCGAGTGTTTTCCAGCGCATTGAATATAGTACCCATCAGTTCATCAGTATAGCGAATTGAGTTATCATAACAATCGTCAGCTTTACTCTGGCCAAATAAGACAGTATGACTTTCCGGAAAACGTTGACAGGAAGGTTCATGACTGCCATATAAATGCAGGACAATAAGTTTCTTACCTGGCTTCTGCAATGCCTTATGTAATAACGGCAACAACGCCTCATCATAGCCATATTCTATCCATTCATGCTGATGTGCATTCATGGCAATCCCGGTAATTATATTGTTATGCGCCTCTCCATTTCCCTGGCGACTGTACCAGTATGTATCATAGCCAGCCTGGTTGGTGATATTAATAATATTATCGCTGTAATTACGCGGGTGACGGGCTTGCACTGAGTCAGCAGTAAGTGCCAGGGGGACGGCCATGATTGTTACCGGTGCAGGCGCAATCGCGTTATGAAACAGTAAAAGTTGCTGCTTTTGTTTGATAAGTTCAGGGGTGGTATCCCTTGTGTATCCATATATTCCCATATTTAACGCACGCGCAGATTCCCCGACGATCAGTATATAGTTTTCGATCCCTGTATCACTTACTGTTATCTTATAATTGGGAATGTTTGTACCGATATCAGAAATTATGGCGTTATCTTGCATAGCCTGCATGAACTCTTTTCCGGTACTTACTGGAGTAGAGCGGATGACTCGTTGCACCAGACTTTCAACATTACTTTTCCTTATCTGGTGGAGATAAGCTTGCGAAAACAAAAAGAAAATTATCAAGCCCAAAATAACTATTGGGTAGTGACGAAATCGATAGGGTACAGGTCTCGCGCCAGTGTTTATAGAGTAAATAAAAAACATTACAAGTGTAAAGAACGTAACACAGTCGCGCCAATATAATCTCAGCATCGCTATTGCTTCACTGGGAGTTGTATTTAAAACACTTAACGCAAATCCATAACTGAATTCTGAGTTGTAATTATTCCAGGCATGCAATTGAAGAGTGATATCAGCTGCGACGGGTATTAAAATTAAAGCAGCCAGAATATTTCTGAAAAAGACATACTGTAGGCATCGTAATGAAAGCATGATCATGAAAAACACAAGTGTCCGATTAATCACAGTGTTATATTTTGCAGTTAATATATTAACACTGGCAATAATTAACACGGAAATAATTAGCGGAATAATTTTAAGTGGGCGTAAACCACTTCTGACCATTTGAAGGTTAAATTGGATAGACATGATTTTTAATTTATGGACCCAGATATCCTGACAAACAAAATATGTTTTAAACATAAGAATTTTCTTCTTATGTGCTTTTATTGTTTACTTATGCAATTATTGAGGGTGAATAAGTTACATGTAGCAACCTCACAGACCTGTCTCAGGTGTGATCGCCGTTATGTCGTTTTATTCAATGCTATTTAGTCGTTATCCTGTGGTTTGATCCCTTTGGCTTTCTGAATATTTTTAAAAGGTGAATTTGAGTTAAGTGCAAATAGTCCTGGTGCATCCTGCATTTATAAACAACTAATTTACACGTTAATAACATGACCTAAGTGAAATTATCAAGACCTTGCAAAAATAACGCTATTACTCTGATACTATAATGATTTTAGTCTTGATGAGCCAATGCAATATTCACATTTAATATGATATTTACGTAAATCATTACTAAAACTTTATGATATTGATGCGTTCAGCGTTTCGCTGCTCATCTCTTAAACATTGCAAACAACGGCAACATCTCAGATCGGATGTGGGATGGGCAGAGCTATTCGCTACCTATGAATATGTTCTGTAAAAATACGAGGATACCGTGCCCGGTTTCAGCCATAACTGTGAAGGCTGTGATTAAGATTAGCCCCCTGAATCGTCAGTGGTGTATTTCTCTTCTTCGATGTAATGCTACTCTTTAAGCAAACTGGCTTTGAGGGTATTGACGATGCTAACCCGCCATCAACTCCAACAAAAAATCACGTTTCTGGAACCGTTCACCGGCGATGATACGGCCGAATTTGCCGTAAGCGTGGCTCGTGAGCTGCTGAATTACATGGATAAAATGGAGATTCTGGAGAAACTTATGGCCACTCCGGTTAAACTGCCTTATTGCAGCGCCAGCCCGGTTTGTGAGATTGAAGCGGGGTACGCCGCTGGTGTGAACGACTGCCGTGAGGCTATCCGTCGGGCAGGGTATCCCATTGAAGGCGATGCTTAGTTTGCATTTATGTTAACAAATATGTGCTTTTGTTGTATAAATCGGTAACTTCAGCGCGCGCAACGGCGAGCTTTTACTCATCAGCGAAGGGGCGATAAATATTCTCAATCAACGTACAGCGCAGTTATGCACCAACATAAACGGGTAACCGGTTTGGCAATATGTTAACTAGCAGGGTGGACTCGTGAAGATTGTGCAGGATAAGCTCAGAAACAAGCAGGCATTGCTGGTATCAGGGCTCATTACGTTGATATTTACTTCGTTATTTCTGTTTATTATCTATGAGCAGCGGATAGCGGCAGCCAGTGAAGGTGTTAATCGCCTGCAGGCGCGCATGATGGACATTTTTAACGATAACGAGCTGATCGCCGACGCGATTGGCGAACGCTATCACCATATCAAAACGGGCGAGCAATGTGGCGATATTTCACAATTTGTTCCCCGCAATGATGATGAATGGGGCATTAACGCCGACCCAAAGCGGCTGCATTCGGCGACGGGGACAATTATTGCCCAGAGAACCAGTCATAATGCGTTGTGTATGTATACGGCGGCGGAGTTTATTCGCGGGATGGTCAATGAGCTAAACCCGGGGAGCTTCGATGCGCATCGTTACATTATCGCCAAAAACTCAGATTATTTTTACTGGTTTATGGCTTCCGATTCGCGCCATTTCAGCTTCTCCAATTCTGAAATGGCGCGGGATATCACCAACTTTTTCTATCCACCTGTCGATTTCTATACCCGACTGTTGCAAAAAAACGTCAAAAACAAAGCCCTTAGTTCAACGAACTTCTATACCGATAAAATTACCGGTGAAAAAGCTTACAGCGTGGTGAGCTATATCTACGATCTGTCGGGTAAAGAGATATCAGACCAAATCGTGGCCTATCTGGTCTATGACCATTCAAAGCCGGAACTGCAGGAAGCGTTGGCTCAAGCCTTTGACTACCGCCTTCCACCTGAGCTGAATGTGGAGTTGGTGAATTTAACCAACAATGAGAGCCTTTGTTTATCCGGTAGATGTACAGGCCAGTCCCGCTATATGGTGCGCAATTTTTCGGAGAAATATGCGCTGCACTATTCGCTGTCATTAGGCCGTTTTATGGTGCGTGATTCGCATGCCGGAATTGTGATCCTGCTGGCGCCGTTCTTTTTCATCATCATCAGTTTCTCACTAAAATCCTGGCTGAATGAAAGCGACCTAAAGGTTTATATCGACACGCTGACCGGTTGTTTTAACCGCCGAATTCTCGACATCATCAAGCGTCGTGATTTATCGCACTGCTCGGTTGTGTTACTGGATTGCAATAAGTTCAAGGCTGTCAATGATACCTGGGGCCATGCGGCAGGTGACCGGGCGCTGCAAATTATCGCTAACAGAATGCTGTCTAACACCCGAACCAGCCACGATATTGTGATTCGTACCGGCGGGGATGAGTTTATGATCCTGCTGTTTCGCTCGCAGGCAAGTGACGCTATCGCCATTGCTCAGCGTATTAGCGGGCAGGTGACCAGCCATGTGTTTGTGGTGGACGGGCATACCGTGCCATTGTCAGTGTCGTGGGGGATTGCGGAAGTGAACGGCGAGCTGGATGTGGCAATTCAGAATGCGGATAACGCCATGTACAAAATGAAGAACACCAAAAAAGGGTAAAACCGCCAGAAGTCTCTGGCGGTTGATTTAGCTTAGTAAGGCGTGGCCGCTTTCATCGCGCTGACAAAGGCTTTCAGCTCAGCCAGCATCTGCTCAGGTGCGGCAACATTCTTCTCAATGATTTTCACAATCGCTGAGCCGGAAATTGCCCCGGCAGCACCGGCTTCAATCGCGCCGGTGACCTGGTCTGGCGCAGAGATACCAAATCCCTGTAATGACGGGGGTGCACCATATTCTTTCAGCTTTTCGACCAGATGATGCAGCGGTAACGCCGCACGATTTTCAGCGCCGGTCACGCCGGCACGCGAAAGCAGATAGGTATAGCCGCGACCGTAAGAGGCAATCTGGCGCAGCAGTTCTTCATCAGCGTTCGGCGGGCAGATAAAAATAGGCGCAATGTTGTGGCGGAGCGCCGCAGCTCTGAATGGCGCAGACTCCTCAACAGGCACATCGGCCACTAATACGGAATCCACTCCGACTTTCTCGCACTGAGCGTAGAATTCGTCAATCCCCTTGCTGAACACCAGGTTGGCATACATCAGCAGACCAACTGGAATGGTGGGGTGTTTCTGGCGAATCAATGCCAGCATCTCAAAGCATTGTGACGGTGTCACGCCTGCGGCAAATGCCCGCAGTGTGGCTTCCTGTATGGTCGGACCGTCCGCCAGCGGATCGGAGAACGGAATGCCGAGTTCAAGCGCATCAGCGCCGGCTTCGATCAGCGTATCAATGATTTTCAGTGACTGTTCAACTGACGGATCGCCCAGGGTTACGAAGGGGACAAAAGCACCTTCTTTGCGGTCCTTCAGCTGTGCAAAAAGATTTTCGTAACGTTCCATCAGATTTCCCCTCGCGCTTTCAGAATATCGTGTACGGTGAAAATGTCTTTGTCGCCGCGACCGGAGAGATTTACCACCAGTAATTGCTCTTTTTCCGGATTTTCACGCATCATTTTCAGGGCGTGTGCCAGGGCATGGGAGGACTCCAGCGCCGGGATAATCCCCTCATGTAAACACAGCGTTTTGAAGGCTTCCAGCGCTTCATCGTCGGTGATTGAAACATAATCGGCGCGACCGATGCTGTTCAGGTATGCATGCTGCGGCCCGACAGACGGGAAATCCAGACCTGCGGAAATAGAGTAAGACTCTTCAATCTGTCCTTCTTCGGTCTGCATCATCGGGGATTTCATGCCAAAGTAAATCCCGACACGACCGTGTTTTAACGGTGCGCCGTGTTCACCGGATTCGATCCCGTGACCGCCTGGCTCTACGCCAATCAGACCGACGCTGGTTTCATTAATAAAATCGGCAAACATACCAATGGCGTTAGAACCACCGCCCACGCAGGCGATAACAGCGTCCGGCAAACGACCTTCTTTTTCCAGGATCTGCGCTTTTGTTTCTTCGCCGATCATGCGCTGGAATTCACGTACAATGGTCGGGAAGGGATGCGGTCCTGCCGCCGTCCCGAGCATATAGTGCGCGGTATCGTAGCTGCCAGACCAGTCGCGCAGGGCTTCGTTACAGGCATCCTTCAGCGTTGCAGAACCGCTATGAACAGGAATGACTTCTGCCCCCATCAGACGCATACGGAAAACGTTAGGCGACTGACGCTCAACGTCTTTCGCACCCATATAAATACGGCACTTCAGACCCAGCAGCGCACTGGCTAGCGCCGATGCGACGCCGTGCTGACCTGCGCCGGTTTCGGCGATGATTTCCGTTTTCCCCATACGCTTCGCCAGTAACGCCTGACCCAACACCTGGTTAGTTTTGTGCGCGCCGCCGTGCAGTAAATCTTCACGCTTAAGATACAGCGTGGTGTTGGTTCCGTGAGTAATGTTCTGGCATTTGGTCAGCGCAGTTGGACGACCAGCATAGTTTTTCAGCAGATCGGTAAACTGCGCCTGAAACTCAGGATCTTTTTGCGCGCTGACGAAAGCTTCTTCCAGTTGACGCAGAGCAGGCATCAGAATTTGTGGCACATACATACCGCCAAATTCACCAAAGTACGGATTGAGTAATGTTGTCATGTCCTTTTCCTTAATATGCGCGCAGCGTCTGAAAGACCGAAGCCAGAAGTCGTGCATCTTTGATGCCCGGCTGTGACTCTACGCCAGAATTAAAATCGAGCCCGGCACAGCCGGTTTTTGCCGCGTTGACACAATTATCAGCGCCAAGTCCGCCAGCCAGTAAAACGTTTTCCAGCGATTGCCCGCCTAAAAGCGACCAGTCGAAGCGTTGACCGCTACCACCCTGGCCGTTGTCGAACACGTATTTATCGACATGCTGATAATCCCGGGCCGGCAACGTTTCGCCAACACTCAGCGCTTTCCAGATTTGCACCTGTTTGGGCAGCGCATCGTGCAGAGCGTCAACATAGGTCTGATCTTCGCTCCCATGCAGTTGCACCGCAGTCAGTCCCAGGGCCAACGCTTTATCGCGCACTTCGGTAATCTCGGTGTTGCGGAACACGCCGACATACTGTAATGGCGCGCCGCTCATCACTTCCCGCGCCTGCTCAACGCTAACTACGCGCGGAGATGAGGGCACAAAAATCAACCCGCCATATATGGCGCCCGCTTCATATGCCGCGTTTGCATCCTGAGCCCGGGTCAAACCGCAGACTTTGTTCTCGCCAAGCAGAACCCGACGCACAGCGGCGTGCAGGTCATCATGCGACATCAGCGCAGAGCCAATCAGAAAACCGTTGGCGAAGTGGCTGAGTTCGCGTACCTGGCCGTAGGTATTAATACCGGACTCGCTGATGACGGTTACGCCATGGCCCAGACGTGGCGCCAGTTGGCGGGTGCGATTCAGATCAATCGACAGGTCACGTAAATCGCGGTTGTTAATACCGACGACTTTCGCGCCAAGCGCAATCGCGCGTTCCAGCTCTTCTTCGTTGCTGACCTCGGTCAGAACACCCATTTTCAGGCTATGGGCCACGGCGGCGAGTTGACGATATTGCTCATCGTCCAGTACTGACAGCATCAGCAGGCAGGCGTCCGCCTGGTAGAAACGCGCCAGGTATATCTGGTAAGGATCGATAATAAAGTCCTTACACAGGATGGGTTGCGACGCGATACGGCTGACGATGGGCAGGAAATCAAAGCTGCCCTGGAAATATTTTTCATCGGTCAGTACGGAAATCGCTGAAGCATAATGTTTATACACGTCCGCAATCTGTGCCGGGTCGAAGTCATCACGGATCACACCTTTCGATGGCGAGGCTTTTTTGCACTCCAGAATAAAGGCGGTACGTGCGCCTTGCAGCGCATCGTAGAAATCACGAGCGCTGGGTTGTACATCATTCTGAAAGCTGGCCAGCGGTTGTTGCTGTTTGCGGGCTTCTACCCAAATCGCCTTGTCAGCGACAATTTTCGCTAAAACGGTTTGCATCATTTACCCTCTTGCTGCCAGCGCAGTGACACGGTCGTAGGCCGCGCCGCTACGCAGCACATTTATCACGGTTTGCGCATTAGTTTTTAAATCTTCTTCACCGTGCAGGCGCATTAACATGGCGACATTCGCGGCAACGGCTGCTTCGTGAGCGGCTTCACCTTTACCTTGTAACAAGCGACTAAGAATGTCACGGTTTTCTTCCGGCGTACCGCCCGCCAGCTGTTCCTGATGGTACGGCGTCAGGCCAAAGTCTTCCGCCGTCAGTTGATAACTCTTGATTTCGCCATCATGCAGCTCTGCCACAATAGTCGGCGCATGCAGCGAAACCTCATCCATGCCGCCGCTGTGTACGACCGCGGCACGCTGATACCCCAATACACGCAGCGTTTCAGCAATCGGCAGCACCAGTTCCGGGCTGTATACGCCGATCAGCGCCAGCGGGGGATGCGCCGGGTTAATCAACGGACCGAGCACGTTAAACAGCGTGCGGGTTTTTAACTGTTGTCGTACCGGCATGGCGTGGCGAAAACCGGTGTGGTATTTCGGTGCAAACAGGAAGCACACACCGAGATCGTCAAGCGCCTGACGGGATTTATCGGCGTTCATGTCCAGATTAATGCCAAATGCCGCCAACAGATCCGAAGAGCCCGATTTACTGGAGACGCTGCGGTTGCCGTGTTTGGCCACTTTCAGTCCACAGGCCGCCGCAACAAAGGCGCTGGCCGTGGAGATATTGATACTGTTGCTACCGTCGCCGCCGGTACCGACAATATCGGCAAACAGATAATCAGGACGCGGGAACGGGGCGGCGTTTTCCAGCAGCGCGGTTGCCGCGCCGGCAATTTCATGCGGGTGTTCGCCACGAATTTTCATGCTCACCAGGGCCGCAGCGAGTTGTTCCGGCTTCAGTTCACCGCGTACTACGGCCGAGAACAGTTGGTGGCTTTCCTGTTGGGACAGCGTCTGAGCCTGATACAGTTTCTCCAGAATAGGTTGCAGCGTATTGGTCTGTTCGAGTTTCTGTTGCGCCCATGCCAGCGTTTGCTCGAGCAGAAGCGCGCCCTGGGTGGTGAGGATCGATTCCGGATGGAACTGGAAGCCACACACGCGGTCGGTATCGTGACGGACCGCCATCACCATGCCGTTAAAGTGGGCGTTGATGGTCAAACCGGCTGGAACGTTGCTGCCAACAAGCGAGTGGTAACGCGCTACCGGCAATGGATTTGCCAGACCGCTGAACATTGCCTGACCGTCATGTTCAATACTGGATGCTTTACCGTGCAGGATCTCTCCGGCCTGACCGACATAGCCGCCGTAGGCTTCAACAATCGCCTGATGCCCCAGACAAATACCGATAATCGGCAGCTTACCGCGCAGGCGGGTTAACAGCTCCGGCATGCAGCCCGCTTCGCTTGGCGCACCGGGTCCCGGAGAGAGCATCAGCACCGGGTTTTTCATGGTTGCTAAGCGGTCAATTAACGTCTGGGCCGGAATATGGTTGCGGTAAATCACCACGTTGTGACCATTAGTACGCAGCTGATCCGCCAGGTTATAGGTAAATGAGTCGATGTTATCGAGCAGCAGAATGTCAGCCATTAGAAGGTCTCCTGTGCGTGGTGCGCGGTGGCGATAGCACGTAAAACCGCACGCGCTTTATTACGGGTTTCATCGGCTTCAGACTGCGGTACAGAATCCAGAACAATTCCGGCACCGGCTTGTACGGTGGCAATACCGTCTTCCACGAGTGCGGAACGAATCACAATACAGGTATCCAGATCGCCATGGGCGGTAAAGTAGCCTACCGCGCCGCCATAGCTACCACGGCGACGACCTTCGGCCTCGGCGATAAGCTGCATGGCGCGAACTTTCGGCGCGCCGCTTAGCGTGCCCATATTCATACAGGCGCGGTACGCATGCAGCACATCCAGATCGCTACGCAGTTCGCCGACCACGCGGGAAACCAGGTGCATCACGAAGGAGTAGCGATCCACTTTGGTCAGGTCTGCAACGTAGCGGCTGCCCGGCGTACAGATACGCGCCAGGTCGTTACGCGCAAGGTCAACCAGCATCAGGTGCTCGGAAAGCTCTTTATGATCGGTACGCATCTCCAGCTCGATACGGCTGTCGAGATCGCGGTCCAGCGAGCCATCCGCACGGCGACCGCGCGGACGCGTCCCGGCAATCGGGTAGATCTCAATCTGCCGGCTGGTGGCATCATATTTCAGCGAGCTTTCCGGGGAGGCGCCGAACAGCGTGAAATCGTTGTCCTGCATGAAAAACATATACGGGCTGGGATTACTTTTCTTCAGCACATAGTAGGCCGCCAGCGGTGACGGGCAGGGCAATGAGAATCGGCGGGACGGAACCACCTGGAAAATCTCGCCTGCGCGAATGGCTTTTTGCATCCCGCGCACCACAGCGCCAAATTCTTCATCGCTCTGGTTACATTCGCAGCGCATCTGCGGAATTTCTGTCACGGGCAGTGGCGGAGCTGGCTCGGTAAGCTGCTGGCTCAGTTGTGCCAGACGAGCGTTCAGACGCTGTTTTTCGCCATCGCTGGGGGTAAATACGCTGGCCTGAATGCGGGTACTTTTCTTTTGGTGGTCGATGACCATCAGCGTTTCAGCCAGATAGAAGCAGTAGTCCGGGCAACGGTTACCTGCTTCAAGCTGAGGTAAATCTTCAAAACCGGCGACCAGGTCATAGGAAAACAGACCGCCGAAGAACATCGCTTCACGTTCTTGCGCAGGGACGTTGACCAGTTCCTGCAATAAACGGAAAGCATCAAATACGGAAAGGGAACATAAGCGGGCGTCTTCATCCAGCAACGGGCTTACATTGGGAAATTTCAAATGGCGTATGTTCGGCTGTTGTTCGTTTTCAACGCCAGCAGGCAGCGTTGCATCCAGCAGGGGCAGCAGCGATGCGCCGTTCGCGGAGAGCGCCTTAATAGTGACAGTGTCACCCAGGGCGGTGATGCGTAACGCGCTGTCGACCAGCAACAGGCTCTTCAGATCATCTTTGCTGTTGATATCTGCAGATTCAAGCAGCAGTGTCGCTGGACGAGCGCCACATACCTGATGAAACAGCGCCGTCGGATTCTCACGGTAGGCGGCATCGCAGGTAAGCAGTTCGAGTGTCGGTTTTGGTGTTTGCATCGTTGTTCTCATTAATTTTGTTCAAAAAAAAGCCCGCTCAGTTGGCGGGCCGGGTATCTGGTTGCATATTGCAGACGTAAGACACTGCCCGAAATCAGGAAGTGCGCCACCAACCGTGCAGAACAAATGTTGCTTTCATCTCAGATACCTTCTTCATGTGAACTTGCGTACTAGTTAACTAGTTCGATGGAATAAAGTCAACACCTGATTTCAGTAAATTTGTCGAAACCGCTATGATGGGCGTGTTACGACATTTATTGAAATGGGAGCCGCCTTGAGCGACACGAATTACGCAGTGATTTATGACCTGCACAGTCATACTACAGCCTCCGATGGGCGATTAACCCCTGAAGCCTTAGTACACCGTGCGGTAGAGATGCGAGTCGGCACACTGGCGATCACCGATCATGACACCACGGGCGGTATTGCGGCGGCAAGAGAAGAAATTTCACGTTCGGGTTTAGCGTTAAATCTGATCTCGGGCGTCGAGATTTCAACGGTGTGGGAAAATCATGAGATCCATATTGTGGGTCTGAATATAGATATTTCTCATCCATTGATGTGCGAGTTTTTGGCGCAACAAACGGAGCGCCGTCAGCAGCGCGCGCGCTTGATTGCTGAACGACTCGACAAAGCGCATATCCCCGGCGCATGGGAAGGCGCGTTGCGTCTGGCAGATGGCGGGGCGGTCACGCGGGGACATTTTGCGCGTTTTCTGGTGGAATGCGGAAAAGCCACGACTATTGCAGATGTTTTTAAAAAATACCTTGCCCGTGGGAAAACCGGTTACGTTCCGCCGCAGTGGTGTACAATAGAACAAGCTATTGATGTCATTCATCATTCTGGCGGTAAGGCAGTTCTGGCTCATCCGGGGCGGTACGATCTTAGCGCTAAGTGGCTGAAAAGACTGGTTGCATACTTCGCTGAACACCGCGGTGACGCGATGGAAGTGGCGCAGTGCCAACAGTCTCCCAATGAACGCACCCATCTGGCGACGCTTGCGCGCCAGCATCAATTGTGGGCATCGCAAGGATCTGATTTTCATCAGCCCTGCCCGTGGATTGAACTGGGTCGTAAACTCTGGTTGCCCGCAGGCGTAGAAGGCGTCTGGCAACTTTGGGAACAGCCTGAGATTACAGAGAGGAAACTATGAGCCAGTTTTTTTATATTCATCCCGAAAACCCGCAGCAGCGGCTGATCAATCAGGCCGTTGAAATCGTGCGTAAGGGCGGGGTGATTGTCTATCCAACCGATTCCGGCTATGCGTTGGGCTGCAAAATTGAAGATAAAGGCGCAATGGAGCGCATTTGTCGCATTCGCCACCTGCCGGACGGACACAACTTTACGCTGATGTGCCGTGACCTGTCCGAACTGTCGACCTATTCGTTTGTCGATAACGTGGCTTTTCGTTTGATTAAAAATAACACGCCGGGCAACTACACCTTTATCCTGAAAGGGACGAAAGAAGTGCCACGCCGATTGTTGCAGGAAAAACGTAAAACCATCGGCCTGCGTGTGCCGTCGAATCCGATTGCGCTGGCGCTGCTGGAAGCGCTGGGCGAACCGATGCTTTCTACGTCGCTGATGCTGCCGGGCAGCGAATTTACCGAATCTGACCCGGAAGAGATTAAGGATCGCCTGGAGAAGCAGGTGGAGTTGATTATCCACGGCGGCTATCTCGGCCAGCAGCCGACCACGGTCATCGATTTAACTGACGATTCTCCGGTGGTCTTGCGTGAAGGCGTCGGCGACGTTAGACCTTTCTTATAAGGGCGTGAACCGCTATACTACGCGGCCTTAAAATGGCGCTGACTGGCGCCGTTGATTCTCCTGTTCGACGCCTGTGAAGGCGACATCTAAAGGAAGCTCTATGAGCGAAAAGTTACAAAAAGTGCTGGCGCGCGCCGGCCACGGTTCTCGCCGTGAAATTGAAACCATTATTGCCGCGGGCCGTGTGAGCGTTGATGGTAAAATTGCCACGCTCGGCGATCGCGTTGAAGTGACGCCGGGTCTGAAAATCCGTATCGACGGTCATCTGATTTCGGTTAAAGAGTCTGCGGAACAAATCTGTCGCGTTCTGGCCTATTACAAACCAGAAGGTGAACTGTGTACCCGTAACGATCCGGAAGGTCGTCCGACCGTGTTTGATCGTCTGCCAAAACTGCGCGATGCGCGCTGGATTGCCGTTGGGCGTCTGGATGTGAATACCTGCGGTTTACTGTTGTTCACTACCGACGGTGAATTGGCAAACCGTCTGATGCATCCAAGCCGTGAAGTTGAGCGTGAATATGCGGTGCGTGTGTTTGGTCAGGTTGATGACGCGAAACTGCGCGATCTGAGTCGTGGCGTACAGCTGGAAGATGGTCCGGCGGCGTTTAAAACAATCAAGTTCAGCGGTGGTGAAGGGATCAACCAGTGGTACAACGTCACGCTGACCGAAGGACGTAACCGTGAAGTACGTCGCCTGTGGGAAGCTGTAGGCGTGCAGGTAAGTCGTCTTATCCGTGTCCGTTACGGCGATATCCCGCTGCCGAAAGGGCTGCCGCGTGGCGGCTGGACGGAGCTTGATCTTGCGCAGACCAACTATTTGCGTGAACTGGTGGAACTGAAGCCGGAAACGACCTCTAAAGTTGCCGTCGAGAAAGATCGTCGTCGGATGAAAGCAAATCAGATCCGTCGTGCGGTGAAGCGCCACTCACAGGTCGGCAGCAGCCGTCGTCCGGGCGGTCGCAGCAACAACGGTTAATCATGACCAGGCCTGATAAGCAAAGCGCCATCAGGCGTTACCGTGGAGCCGGATGCGGCGCAAGCGCCTTATCCGGCCTGCTGTCAGTAATCAATTCCCATCTGAGCTTTCACGCCCGCTTCAAACGCGTGCTTAACCGGGCGCAGCTCGCTGACCGTATCTGCTAACTCCAGAATATCGCGATGACATCCCCGACCGGTGATAATCACCGTTTGATGGGCTGGGCGCGCATTTAAGGCATTGATAACCTCTTCAAGCGGCAGATAGTCGTACGCCACCATATAGGTCAGTTCGTCCAGGATAACCATATCCAGTTGAGCGTCAGCCAGCATTCGCTTTCCATGTTCCCATACGGCCATACAGGCTGCGGTATCCGCCTCGCGGTTTTGCGTGTCCCAGGTAAATCCTGTCGCCATAACCTGAAACTCTACGCCATGGGGTTCGAGTAAGTTTCGTTCACCGTTTGGCCAGGTACCTTTAATAAATTGCACCACGCCGACTTTTTTACCATGGCCCACCGCACGCGTGGCAGTCCCGAACGCTGCGGTGGTTTTACCCTTACCGTTTCCGGTGAACACGATAATGATTCCGCGTTCATCCTTTGCAGCGGCAACGCGGGCATCAACCCGCTCTTTAACGCGCTGCTGGCGTTGCTGGTAGCGTTCTTCACTCATTGAGCTATTCCTGGTTTACGGCCCGGTTGGGCATCGAAAGTCATACCGGTTTTACGGCGGCTGTCATCGCCCATCAGCCACAGATAGAGCGGCATAATATCGGCGGGAGTTTTCAATTTTTGCGGATCTTCAGTTGGAAATGCGCTGGCTCGCATGCCGGTACGCGTACCGCCTGGATTGATACAGTTTACGCGCAGGTGACGGTTCTGATATTCATCTGCCAGAACCTGCATCATGCCTTCGGTAGCGAATTTGGAAGTGGCATACGCTCCCCAATTGGCGCGTCCCTGGCGACCGACGCTGGAAGAGGTAAAGACCAGCGATCCGGCATCGGATTTCAGTAATAGCGGCAGCAATGCCTGGGTCAGCATAAAGGTGGCATTCACATTTACCTGCATGACATCTTGCCAGACCTGCGGATTTTGTTCGCTCATCGGACAAATATCACCCAGTAATCCGGCATTATGGAGAACACCATCCAGACGTGGAAAATGTGCGGCAATGCGCTGTGCAAGCTGGTGGCATTCTTCAGACGTACAAGTGAGCAGATCCAACGTGAACCAGTGTGGCTGCGTACCGTTTTCATCGGCAATAGTGCGGGCAACCTGGCGCAGTTTTTCTTCGTTACGCCCAAGCAGAATCACGGTCGCGCCGTATCGCGCATAGGTCTGTGCGGCTTCACGTCCGATACCATCACTGGCACCGGTAATCAGAATAATGCGGTCCTGTAAAAGGTCTTGTTTAGGTTGATAATGCACGGCTACTCCTCGGCAACGCTCTGGCCTTCTCGTTCGCGATAACGTTTCGGCTTTATGCCTTAAACCCTGTTCTTTTTCAATCAGCCAAAGGCAATAACACCGCAAAATGAACGCTTTGTCATGCTTTTTGCTGATTCTGCGCCAGGATGGATGAAGCAAGACGGGTTAAGCAGCCTGTTGTACACTGAGCGGAAATAGCGTTGTTTAACCAAGGTGGGTCTCGTGGAATTGTTGTCTGAATATGGGCTGTTTTTGGCAAAAATTGTCACTGTCGTGGTGGCTATTGCGGTAGTTGTGATGCTGATTGTGAACGCGACACAACGCAAGCGTCAGCGCGGGGAGCTGCGGGTTATTAACCTCAGCGAGCAATATAAAGAGATGAAGGATGATCTGTCGCTGGCGTTACTGGACGGGCATCAGCAAAAATTCTGGCATAAGGCGCAGAAAAAGAAACAGAAACTGGAAGCGAAGGCAGCCAGGGCAAAAGCGAAGCTGGGAGACAGTACATCATCTGATAAACCACGTGTATGGGTGCTGGATTTTAAAGGCAGCATGGACGCCCATGAGGTCAGCGCGTTACGTGAGGAAGTGACGGCGGTGTTGGCTGTCGTTAAACCGCAGGATCAAGTGGTGGTTCGCCTGGAAAGCCCGGGCGGTGTGGTTCATGGTTATGGTCTGGCTGCGTCGCAGTTACAGCGTTTGCGCGATAAGCAGATTCCGTTGACCGTAACGGTGGATAAAGTCGCCGCGAGCGGTGGATATATGATGGCCTGCGTAGCCGATAAAATTGTCTCAGCGCCGTTTGCTATTGTCGGCTCTATTGGCGTCGTGGCGCAGATCCCGAACTTTAACCGCTTTCTGAAAGGGAAGGATATTGATATCGAACTGCACACCGCCGGGCAGTATAAGCGTACGCTGACGCTGCTGGGTGAAAACACGGAAGAAGGGCGGCAAAAATTCCGCGAAGATCTGAATGAAACCCATCACCTGTTTAAAGATTTTGTGCAGCGCATGCGTCCGACTCTGGACATTGAACAGGTGGCCACCGGCGAACACTGGTTTGGGCAACAGGCGCTGGCAAACGGGCTGGTGGATGAAATCAATACCAGCGACGAAGTGATTCTCGGGCTAATGGAAGGTCGCGAAGTGTTAAGCGTTCGCTATATGCAGCGCAAAAAACTGATGGATCGCTTTACCGGGAGTGCGGCCGAGAGCGCCGATCGTTTGCTACTGCGCTGGTGGCAGCGAGGACAGAAACCGCTGATGTAAAATTGTCATTGCCGGATGGTGATGCTAAAGCATCTTATCCGGCCTTGAGGATCGTAACATCCCGGGCCGGATAAGGCGGAGCCGCCATCCGGCAAATCATTTCTTGTATTAATCGATCAAGTGATACTTTTCAGAAAGTACGTGCGCCAGGTGCTTAAACATATTAAACACCGCCGTACTCTTGGGCGTCGGAAGCCCTTGTTCGTCTAAAAAGTAATCTCCGCTGAAAACCAGCACGCCATTTCGCTGCGTAACGCCGGTGGCGACAATTCCCGCCAGCGTGTCCTCATGCTCACGAATGATTTTGTTGGCTTCAATCAGCAGCGTTTCGCGATCGATAGGTTGCGTGTCTTTATGCATTATTTACTCCTTAAACAAGGACATTAGTCTACGCCGAGCCCGGCTTATGGGCAAATATTCCCTGACATAAATGAAGGTCTTACGTCGGGGTTGCAACTGGCGGGATTTGTTTTTGCATGCTAATAAAGTTGCGTAACGCATTTTATCAGGTACAGTGTGACGCTTTCGTCAATCTGGCAACAGATTTGCTTGACATTCGACCAATACTTCGTCGTGCTATAGCGTTTGTGAGCAAAAAAGCCTGTTAACTCAGTTACATGAGAGTTACATTACAAGCGCGAAAAAGTTTAAGGGGTTGATATCCGCCGACGCAGAGACCATATCAATGTCTCGTCGCCAGTGGAAGGTGAATCAACGTGCGACGCATTCTGGAAGAATCAAATTAGGTAAAGGTGAATATGGGTAAAGCTCTTGTCATCGTTGAGTCCCCGGCAAAAGCCAAAACGATCAACAAGTATCTGGGTAATGACTACGTGGTGAAATCCAGCGTTGGTCATATCCGTGATTTGCCGACCAGTGGCTCAGCAACTAAAAAGAGCGCCGACTCAACCTCCACCAAAACGGCTAAAAAGCCCAAAAAGGATGAACGTGGCGCTCTCGTCAACCGCATGGGTGTTGACCCGTGGCACAACTGGGATGCGCGCTATGAAGTGCTGCCTGGTAAAGAGAAAGTTGTTTCTGAACTGAAGCAACTGGCTGAAAAAGCCGACCACATCTATCTCGCAACCGACCTTGACCGCGAAGGGGAGGCCATTGCATGGCACCTGCGGGAAGTGATCGGCGGCGATGACGCACGCTACAGCCGTGTGGTGTTTAACGAAATTACTAAAAACGCTATTCGTCAGGCGTTTGAAAAACCGGGCGAACTGAACATCGACCGGGTTAACGCGCAACAGGCGCGCCGCTTTATGGACCGCGTGGTGGGCTATATGGTGTCGCCGCTGCTGTGGAAAAAAATTGCGCGTGGTCTGTCAGCAGGCCGCGTACAGTCGGTTGCCGTGCGTCTGGTGGTTGAGCGCGAACGCGAAATCAAAGCATTTGTTCCAGAAGAGTTCTGGGAAATTGGTGCTGACACGACCACGCCTGGAGGCGATGCGTTGCCGCTTGAGGTGACGCACCAGAATGATAAACCGTTCCGCCCGGTCAATCGGGAACAAACGCTTGCCGCTGTCAGCCTGTTGGAAAAAGCGCGCTATAGCGTTCTGGAACGTGAAGATAAACCGACCAGCAGCAAGCCAGGCGCGCCGTTTATTACCTCCACGCTACAGCAGGCTGCGAGTACGCGACTGGGTTTTGGCGTGAAGAAAACCATGATGATGGCGCAGCGCTTGTATGAAGCGGGCTACATCACCTATATGCGTACTGACTCAACCAACCTGAGCCAGGATGCGGTGAACATGGTTCGCGAGTACATCAGCGATAATTTTGGCAAAAAATATCTGCCGGAGAGCGCGAACCAGTACGCCAGCAAAGAGAACTCTCAGGAAGCGCACGAAGCTATCCGTCCTTCCGATGTCGCCGTACAGGCGGAATCGCTGAAAGACATGGAAGCTGATGCGCAAAAACTGTACCAACTGATCTGGCGTCAATTTGTTGCCTGTCAGATGACGCCGGCGAAATACGACTCCACCACCTTAACCGTGGGCGCGGGTGATTTCCGCCTGAAAGCGCGTGGTCGTATTCTGCGTTTCGATGGCTGGACCAAAGTGATGCCTGCATTGCGTAAGGGCGATGAAGATCGCATCTTACCGGCCGTGGATAAAGGCGATACGTTGACGCTTGTCGAACTGACGCCAGCGCAACACTTTACCAAACCGCCTGCACGTTTCAGTGAAGCCTCGCTGGTTAAAGAGCTTGAAAAGCGGGGTATTGGTCGTCCATCAACGTATGCGTCGATTATTTCCACGATTCAGGATCGCGGCTATGTTCGTGTTGAGAACCGTCGCTTCTATGCTGAAAAAATGGGTGAAATCGTCACCGATCGTCTGGAAGAAAACTTCCGCGAATTGATGAACTACGATTTTACCGCGCAGATGGAAGACAGCCTCGACCAGGTGGCGAATCACGAAGCCGAATGGAAAGGCGTACTCGACAACTTCTTCACCGATTTTACTCAGCAACTGGATAAAGCCGAAAAAGATCCTGAAGAGGGCGGTATGCGTCCGAACCAGATGGTGCTGACCAGTATTGATTGCCCGACCTGCGGACGCAAGATGGGTATTCGTACCGCCAGCACCGGCGTTTTCCTCGGCTGTTCCGGCTATGCGCTGTCGCCGAAAGAGCGTTGCAAAACCACCATTAACCTGGTGCCGGAAAACGAAGTGCTGAACGTGCTGGAAGGCGATGACGCGGAAACGAACGCTCTGCGCGCCAAACGTCGCTGCCAGAAGTGCGGTACGGCGATGGACAGCTACCTTATCGATCCTAAGCGTAAGCTGCATGTATGTGGTAATAACCCGACCTGCGACGGCTACGAGATCGAAGAGGGTGAATTCCGCATCAAGGGGTATGACGGTCCTATCGTTGAGTGCGAAAAATGTGGTTCTGAAATGCACCTGAAAATGGGGCGTTTCGGTAAGTACATGGCGTGTACCAACGACGAGTGCAAAAACACTCGTAAGATCCTGCGTAACGGTGAAGTCGCTCCGCCGAAAGAAGATCCGGTTCCGCTGCCGGAACTGCCGTGTGAAAAATCTGACGCGTATTTTGTGTTACGTGATGGCGCGGCAGGTATCTTCCTGGCGGCAAATACGTTCCCGAAATCACGTGAGACCCGCGCGCCGTTAGTGGAAGAGCTGTACCGCTTCCGCGATCGTCTGCCGGAAAAACTGCGCTATCTGGCAGACGCGCCGCAGACTGACCCGGATGGCAACAAGTCCATGGTTCGTTTCAGCCGTAAAACCAAGCAGCAATACGTTGCCGCTGAGAAAGACGGTAAGGCGACCGGTTGGTCAGCGTTCTTTGTTGACGGTAAATGGGTAGAAGGGAAGAAATAACGGCATTCCGCCTGAATTCTTCCTTAAAGGGTCGCGTAAGCGGCCCTTTTCGTTTCTGGCGTATTATTTTTTGTCATGCCTATACAGCTTACATAGAAATGATATAGTGGTTATAGTTAACACGTTTTTTATTATTAAATCGTATTAGCAGCGCTAACGAGCCTGCTCTGAAACGATGATCTGATGGCATAAATCGGGATGGCTTGACATGAAATTACAGCAGCTTCGCTACATTGTTGAGGTGGTGAACCACAACCTTAATGTCTCCTCAACGGCGGAAGGGCTTTATACCTCCCAGCCAGGCATCAGTAAGCAAGTTCGTATGCTTGAAGATGAACTTGGCATCCAGATTTTTGCCCGTAGCGGCAAGCACCTGACGCAGGTTACGCCAGCGGGGCAGGAAGTCATCCGTATTGCGCGTGAGGTTCTGTCGAAGGTGGATGCCATTAAGTCGGTGGCCGGCGAACATACCTGGCCGGACAAAGGCTCGTTATACATCGCGACGACCCACACGCAAGCACGTTACGCACTGCCAAACGTGATTAAAGGTTTTATTGAGCGTTACCCTCGCGTCTCTTTGCACATGCACCAGGGATCGCCGACGCAAATCGCCGAAGCGGTATCGAAAGGGAATGCAGACTTTGCCATTGCGACAGAAGCCCTGCATCTGTATGACGATTTGGTGATGCTGCCTTGCTATCACTGGAACCGCTCGATCGTCGTGACGCCGGATCATCCGCTGGCGGGAAAAGCGTCCATTTCTATTGAAGAGTTAGCGCAGTATCCGCTGGTCACCTACACCTTCGGTTTTACCGGGCGTTCGGAACTGGATACCGCGTTTAACCGTGCGGGTCTGGAACCGCGTATAGTATTTACCGCGACCGATGCCGATGTCATTAAAACCTATGTGCGTCTAGGGCTTGGGGTGGGGGTGATTGCCAGCATGGCGGTTGATCCCGTCTCCGACCCAGATCTTGTACGTGTTGACGCGCACGATATCTTCAGTCATAGCACCACCAAAATTGGTTTTCGTCGCAGCACGTTTTTACGCAGTTACATGTATGATTTTATTCAACGTTTCGCGCCGCATCTGACGCGAGATGTGGTGGATACTGCGGTAGCGTTGCGTTCTAACGATGATATAGAAGCCATGTTTAAAGATATTAAATTGCCTGAGAAATAATACCGGCTGTTACCTCGTCGGTATCCTTCTGCATAAAGCGATACCGACGGGAGACGCTGAATTAATCGATAATTTACAGTGAATAAATTAACCATATATAGTTTATGGAAAAGGTTCTCTAAAGTAGTTTCAAATTAGTCAGCTTGCCAAAAATTCCTTTCAAATATTGATAACCGATCAAACAATCGATTTATTTATCAGGACGAGTCCGAAAATTAACTGGCTTTTTTTTGCCTTTTTTATTAGGATTCCTCCTATCTGATGATTAATTGTACCGATTGTTTGGTGCCTAAATGATAAGTGATTTCGATAGTATGAGGTTAGCGATGCCTTCAGGAAACCAGCCAGCACGCAGGGATCCCGTGATGAAACGTAAAGCCTGGTTTGCTGTTTTTCTCGGCTCCGCAGTGTTCTGGATTGTCGTCGCGCTCGTGGCCTGGCAAGTGTGGGGGTAGGTCATGTCCGCACCGGAACAACACACCACCGTGACGCCATCTCCCCATGAAAATGAACCAGATAGCAATACCGGCGCAGAGAATGGGCCGGAAATCCCCATCTCCTGGACGCTTTCCCCTGAACAACGCGCGTTTATTGATCTGTTCACTGATGATGAACAGAAACAGTAATTAATACGAATTTTATCGTCATTATTATTCGTCCTCTGTCTGATATCTCGTATGACTTATTACGTACAATCGCGATGTCCACTCTAATCAGCATATTATCAACTACCAACATGCCTGTTACACATTAACGCTATCAACTTCCGCTCTCGAATCTTCCCCGCGTATTTCACACCGCACTCCGCTCTTCCGATGTTTACACTTTTATCAATTTGAGGTGTTATCAAAGCGTTACATTTTGTTTGTGTTATCTTTAATACTAACCCTGAAGAAAATCAGGGGATCTAACCCTGTCATTTAAGGAGGAGCTATGTCGTCGACCCTACGCGAAGCCAGTATGGACACATTGCAGGTTAATGATAAAACCTACCGTTACTACAGTTTGCCTCTGGCCGCACAAACTCTGGGTGATATCACCCGCCTGCCCAAATCGCTAAAAGTTTTGCTGGAGAACCTGCTTCGCTGGCAGGACGGAAATACCGTTACCGAAGACGATATTCATGCGCTGGCGCGTTGGCTGAAAACCGCGCATGCCGACCGTGAGATTGCCTATCGACCCGCTCGCGTTTTGATGCAGGACTTTACTGGCGTACCCGCAGTGGTCGATCTGGCCGCTATGCGCGAAGCGGTAAAACGTTTGGGCGGGGATACGGCAAAAGTGAATCCGCTTTCGCCAGTGGATCTTGTCATTGACCACTCCGTAACGGTGGATCGTTTCGGTGATGATGACGCTTTCGAAGAGAACGTCCGTCTGGAAATGGAACGTAACCATGAGCGCTATGTATTCCTGAAATGGGGACAGCAAGCATTCAGTCGCTTCAGCGTCGTGCCGCCGGGAACGGGGATTTGCCACCAGGTTAACCTTGAGTATTTGGGTAAAGCCGTCTGGAGCGAATTACAAAACGGTGAATGGGTGGCTTATCCGGATACGCTGGTCGGTACCGACTCCCATACTACGATGATAAATGGTCTCGGTGTGCTGGGCTGGGGCGTCGGCGGCATTGAAGCCGAAGCCGCGATGCTGGGCCAGCCGGTCTCTATGCTTATCCCTGACGTGGTGGGCTTCAAGCTGGTAGGTAAACTGCGGGAAGGTATCACCGCGACCGATCTGGTGCTGACCGTCACCCAAATGCTGCGTAAGCATGGTGTGGTTGGGAAATTTGTTGAATTCTATGGTGATGGCCTGGATACCTTACCGCTGGCCGATCGGGCAACCATTGCGAACATGTCGCCGGAATATGGCGCAACCTGTGGTTTCTTCCCGATTGATGACATCACGCTTGAATATATGCGCCTGAGCGGACGCAGTGAGGAGCAGGTCGACCTGGTCGGCGCTTATGCTAAAGCGCAGGGGATGTGGCGTAACCCAGGCGATGAACCTGTATTTACCAGTTCGCTGGAGCTGGATATGGGCAGTGTGGAAGCGAGCCTTGCCGGACCGAAGCGTCCACAGGATCGAGTGGCACTTGCAGATGTCCCGAAAGCGTTCTCGGCGAGTAACGAGCTTGAGGTGAATAGCTCGCTAAAAGATCGTCAGCCGGTGGATTATACGATGAACGGGCATCAATACCTGTTGCCGGATGGCGCGGTGGTGATTGCGGCGATCACCTCCTGTACCAACACCTC
The DNA here is from genome assembly GCF_014596845.2 of Citrobacter sp. C5_2. NCBI lineage: Bacteria > Pseudomonadati > Pseudomonadota > Gammaproteobacteria > Enterobacterales > Enterobacteriaceae > Citrobacter > Citrobacter sp. C5_2. The sequence continues at coordinate 2,424,161 of NZ_CP115032.1, forward strand.
TAACCCAAGCGTATTGATGGCGGCGGGGCTGCTGGCGAAGAAAGCGGTTACGCTCGGTCTGAAACGTCAACCCTGGGTTAAAGCCTCGCTGGCGCCTGGCTCTAAAGTCGTTTCTGACTATCTGGCGCAGGCCGGGTTCACACCGTATCTTGACGAGTTGGGCTTTAACCTCGTGGGTTATGGCTGTACCACCTGTATAGGTAATTCCGGACCGTTGCCCGATCCTATTGAGACAGCTATCAAAAAAGGCGATCTCACGGTCGGCGCAGTGCTTTCCGGCAACCGTAATTTTGAAGGACGCATCCATCCGCTCGTCAAGACGAACTGGTTGGCGTCACCGCCGCTGGTAGTCGCTTACGCGCTGGCGGGGAATATGAATATTAACCTGACGAAAGACCCGTTAGGTCATGACAGAAAAGGCGATCCCGTTTACCTGAAAGATATCTGGCCAACTGCCCAGGAAATCGCCCGGGCCGTCGAGCAGGTCTCTACCGCGATGTTCCATAAAGAGTATGCCGAAGTATTTGAAGGCACGCCGGAATGGAAAGCGATTCAAGTTGATCGGGCTGACACCTATGGCTGGCAGTCTGACTCGACCTATATCCGTTTGTCGCCGTTCTTTGATGGTATGCAGGCTACGCCGGATCCGGTACAGGACATTCATGGCGCACGCATTTTGGCGATGTTAGGCGACTCGGTGACCACCGATCACATTTCTCCAGCCGGTAGCATTAAAGCGGATAGCCCGGCCGGTCGGTATCTGCAAAGCCACGGCGTTGAGCGCAAAGACTTTAACTCCTACGGTTCCCGCCGCGGAAACCATGAAGTGATGATGCGCGGTACTTTTGCCAATATACGTATCCGCAATGAGATGGTGCCTGGCGTGGAAGGCGGAATGACGCGGCATTTACCGGGGACGGAAGTGGTAGCTATCTATGATGCGGCCATGCAATACCAACAGGAGAATGTTCCGCTGGCGGTCATTGCCGGTAAGGAATATGGTTCTGGCTCCAGTCGTGACTGGGCTGCGAAAGGCCCACGCTTGCTGGGTGTGCGCGTGGTGATTGCTGAGTCCTTTGAGCGAATTCACCGTTCTAACCTGATCGGCATGGGGATTTTACCACTTGAATTCCCACAGGGGGTTACGCGTAAAACGCTGGGATTAACCGGTGAGGAAGCGATTGATATTACGGATCTGCAAAACATTAAACCGGGGGCGACAGTTCCGGTAAGTTTGACCCGTGCGGATGGGCATAAAGAGGTGATTTTATGCCGTTGCCGCATCGATACCGCGACGGAGTTAACGTATTACCAGAACGACGGCATTCTGCACTACGTCATTCGTAATATGTTGAACTGACATGTAAAAAGCCTGCGTGAGCAGGCTTTTTTCTGTACCGGGTAAATGGAAATTATTTATTTAACAAATGGCCCATTTTCGCGGCTTTGGTATCCAGATAATGTTCATTATTCGGGTTACGACCCACAATCAACGGCACGCGTTCAACGATATTGATACCCGCCTCGGTCAGAATTTCCACTTTCTTCGGGTTATTGGTCAACAAACGTACCTCGTCAACGCCCAGCAGCTTGAACATGTCCGCACACAGTGTGAAATCACGCTCGTCTGCTGCAAAGCCTAACTGATGATTGGCTTCAACGGTATCATAACCCTGGTCCTGCAGCGCATAGGCGCGGATTTTATTTAACAGTCCAATGTTGCGCCCTTCCTGACGATGATAGAGCAGAATGCCACGCCCTTCTTCGGCAATATGCGACAGGGCTGCTTCGAGCTGGAAACCGCAATCGCAACGCAGGCTAAACAGCGCATCGCCAGTCAGACACTCAGAGTGGACACGCGCCAGGACAGGCGTTTGGCCTGTAATATCGCCAAAAATTAGTGCGACATGATCGTGTCCGGTTGCCAGTTCTTCAAATCCCACCATCAGGAAATCACCCCAGGGGGTTGGCAGTTTGGCTTCTGCCACACGTTTAAGCTGCATGTAATTCTCCAGATTATGCTGGCACTGTCGTGCCGTCGCCTGTTGGCTTCTGTTCTGTATTGCACTATTTTGCCATAAGCCAGCGATGTTCACCTAATTGCGACAACGGATTCGCTTTTGGAATGGCACAAAATTGTCAATTTTCCCGGCGTGCGCATTTTTCAGTTATGATTGTGAGACTTATCAACGAAAGGAGAGGCAATGCTTTCAATTGCAAAGCGCACCGCAGTCGGCGCCGGACTGCTGCTTATCATGCCGGTTGCTGTATGGGTATCAGGCTGGAACTGGCAACCAGGGCATAATGTCTGGTGGTTAAAATCCCTGTTCTGGGTAACGGAAACGGTGACACAGCCATGGGGGATTATCACTCACGTAGCGCTCTGTGCATGGTTTTTATGGTGTCTGCGTTTTCGTCTGAAAGCGGCGGTAATGCTGTTTGCGATCCTGGCGGTGGCGATTTTAGTTGGGCAGGGCGTGAAGTCATGGGTTAAGGATAAGGTGCAGGAACCGCGGCCATTTGTTGTATGGCTGGAAAAAACGCACCATATTCCGGTGGATGAGTTCTACACTTTAAAACGTAAAGATCGCGGGAACTTAGTCAAAGAACAATTAGCCGAACAGCGGGACGTGCCAACGTTTCTACGTAAGCACTGGCAAAAAGAAACAGGATTTGCTTTTCCCTCCGGGCATACAATGTTTGCTGCCAGTTGGGCTTTGCTGGCGGTAGGTTTGCTGTGGCCGCGCAGACGTACGCTGACTATAGCATTCTTACTCATCTGGGCGACGGGGGTGATGGGGAGCCGCTTGCTGCTGGGAATGCACTGGCCCCGTGATTTGGTGGTCGCAACGCTGATTTCCTGGCTGTTGGTGACCCTGGCAACCTGGCTTGCGCAGCGGATATGCGGACCCTTAACACCGCCAGTGCAGGAGACAAAAGAAATCGCGCAGCGTGAGCAAGAAAGTTAGCTATGATTGATTTTTCGAATTTTGCCCTTAAATCAGAAGGCATAAAGCGCTTTTCCATTTCGCACTCGGTGTGAAAATGGTAATTTAAAGGGCTCAACGCGGTAAGTTGGACACGATTTATTCGCTTAAACCACATAACGGGAAGTAATGTGAAATATTTACTCATTTTCTTACTGGTGTTGGCGATTTTTGTTATTTCGGTGACATTAGGTGCGCAAAACGATCAACAGGTTACGTTTAATTACCTGCTGGCTCAGGGTGAGTATCGTATCTCTACGCTGCTTGCTGTATTGTTTGCCGCAGGTTTTGCGATTGGTTGGTTAATTTGCGGCCTTTTCTGGCTGAAGGTTCGAGTGTCTCTTGCGCGCGCCGAACGTAAAATCAAACGACTGGAAAACCAGCTTGCGCCTGCGACCGACGTTGCGGTACCCGCCGATTCGTCGGTTGTAAAGGAATAATTATTTATGTTGGAGTTGTTGTTTCTGCTTTTACCTGTAGCCGCTGCCTATGGGTGGTATATGGGTCGCAGAAGTGCGCAACAAACAAAGCAGGATGAAGCCAACCGACTTTCCCGTGACTATGTCGCCGGGGTTAACTTCCTCCTGAGCAACCAACAAGATAAAGCGGTGGATCTGTTCCTTGATATGCTGAAAGAGGACACGGGCACCGTTGAGGCTCATCTCACCCTCGGAAACCTGTTCCGTTCGCGCGGTGAAGTCGATCGTGCAATCCGCATCCACCAAACGCTTATGGAAAGTGCCTCGCTGACATACGAACAGCGCTTGCTGGCAGTGCAACAACTGGGCCGGGACTACATGGCCGCAGGCCTGTATGACCGTGCGGAAGACATGTTCAATCAGCTTACTGATGAAACAGATTTTCGCGTTGGGGCATTACAACAGTTGCTGCAAATTTATCAGGCAACCAGCGAATGGCAAAAAGCCATTGACGTTGCAGAGCGTCTGGTAAAGCTTGGCAAAGACAAACAACGCATTGAGATAGCGCATTTCTATTGCGAACTGGCGTTACAGCAAATGGGCAACGACGATATGGATCGTGCCATGACGCTGTTGAAAAAAGGGGCGGCAGCAGACAAAAACAGCGCCCGCGTTTCCATTATGATGGGGCGCGTATATATGCTGAACGGCGATTATTCCAGGGCGGTTGAAAGTCTGCAACGGGTGATTTCTCAGGATAAAGAGCTGGTCAGTGAAACGCTGGAAATGCTGCAAAGCTGCTACCAGCATCTGGGCAAAAACGATGAGTGGGCAGAGTTTTTACGCCGTGCGGTTGAGGAAAATACCGGTGCCGCCGCTGAACTGATGCTTGCAGATATCCTTGAGGCGCGTGAGGGAACTGATACCGCTCAGGTTTATATAACTCGTCAGCTGCAACGCCATCCTACGATGCGTGTATTCCACAAGCTGATGGATTATCATCTTAACGAAGCAGAAGAAGGGCGCGCCAAAGAGAGCCTGATGGTGCTGCGCGATATGGTCGGGGAGCAGGTACGTAGTAAGCCGCGCTATCGCTGTCAGAAATGCGGGTTTACCGCTTATACGCTGTACTGGCATTGTCCATCCTGCCGTTCATGGTCAACCATTAAACCTATTCGTGGGCTTGATGGGCTGTAATTTTTTAAAAAAATTTCAACTTAGTTACAACATCCTTGTAGGGTGTAATCGTCCCATCATCAACCTCCACAGCCGGTTCGCCTGGCAGAAATGTAATCGCGCCTGTTAATTTTCTATTGCCGCAGGTAGAATGCACGCCGTTTACCCATTTTGCGCCACCGGTGGCGCCCATCCACAGGAAGGTCTGGTCATGACGTTTACTGCTTCATCTTCTTCTCGTGCTGTTACTGATTCTCCTGTCGTTGTCGCTCTTGATTACGCAAATCGTGATAAAGCATTAGCTTTTGTCGACAGAATTGATCCTCGTGATTGCCGTTTGAAAGTGGGCAAAGAGATGTTCACGCTTTTTGGACCTCAGTTGGTTCGCGAACTGCAACAGCGCGGTTTTGACGTCTTTCTGGATTTGAAATTTCATGATATTCCCAATACAACGGCACATGCCATAGCTGCGGCTGCCGACCTTGGCGTGTGGATGGTTAACGTACACGCCTCTGGCGGGGCGCGCATGATGACGGCAGCCCGTGAGGCCCTGGTGCCTTTTGGTAATGATGCGCCATTGCTGATTGCTGTGACGGTGCTGACCAGCATGGAAGCCAGCGATCTGGCCGATCTCGGTGTGACGTTGTCACCTGCGGAGCATGCTGAAAGACTGGCGCGTTTAACCCAACATTGCGGGCTGGACGGAGTCGTATGCTCTGCCCAGGAAGCGGTACGTTTCAAACAGGCGTTTGGACAGGCATTTAAGTTAGTGACCCCGGGTATTCGTCCTGAAGGCAGCGAGGCGGGCGATCAGCGTCGTATTATGACGCCAGAGCAGGCGCAGTTAGCCGGTGTGGATTACATGGTGATTGGTCGTCCGGTCACGCAGTCTGCCGACCCGGCGCAGACGCTGAAGATGATCAATGCCTCTCTGAAACGAGGTGTGTAAATGAGCGATTCAAACTCTCGCCTGGTCTATTCAACCGACTCCGGACGCATTGATGAACCGAAGGTCGCCCCTGAACGTCCAAAGGGTGATGGTATTGTCCGCATTCAACGCCAGACCAGCGGTCGTAAAGGCAAGGGCGTGTGCCTGATCACCGGTATTGATCAGGATGATGCGGAACTGGCTAAATTAGCCGCTGAACTGAAGAAAAAATGTGGTTGCGGTGGGGCGGTAAAAGAGGGCGTGATTGAAATTCAGGGCGATAAACGTGACCTGATAAAATCATTGCTGGAAGCCAAAGGCATGAAAGTCAAACTGGCTGGCGGTTAATAAAAAAGCCACGGAGATAATCCGTGGCTTTTTAAATACAGAGCTGAAAAAGTAAACGTTTAATTATATCGAGCCGGTCAACCGTAAATTATTTACCTACCTGATGGCCAATAATACCACCAACAGCAGCACCACCCAGCGTACCCAGCGCGCTGCCATCGGTCAGGACTGCACCACCTACTGCACCCGCACCAGCACCGATAGCGGTATTGCGATCGCGTTTGGACCAGTTAGAGCAGGCGCTCAGAGACATTGCCAGAGTAAGCGCCAGAATGGCTGCGGTCATTTTTTTGCTCGTTACTAACATAATACTTTCTCCTGAATTATTGATTCACGGAATCCAGTGTTCTTTAAGGATAGCGTTAAATCGCGACTATCAAAGATATTTCCGTGAAACCGTTTAGCGAAGGCATGACAACCAATATCCTGCAGTTGGATGTTCGCTCCTGTTATATCGCTAATATTAATTCTACGAGTTTATCCTGTTAACAACAGGTAAAAAGTCTTAATTGGGTTGTCAGATAACTCTCAGAGAGGAGATGATTTGCCTGCCGACAAATCATCTTGCGCAGCCATTATGCGTTGGAATCAATGATATTGACGGTTAATCCTGAATGTTCAAGCTGCATTTGTACGCTGGCGCTGAGCTTAGAGTCCGTCACGACGCGACTGAATCGTTCTAAAGGCCCCAGGGTATAAGGATGAATGGCGTCAAATTTTGAGCTGTCGGTAAGCACAATAACCTCTGCGCCTTTTTCCAGTACCGCATTAACCACATCAGAACGCATCATATCGCGTCCGGTGAAGCCGGTGTCTGCCTGCCAGCCATCAATGCCGATGAAGGCCTTACTGAAGTGTACCTGCTGGATAAACTGGCGAGTCAGGGGGCCGACCATGCTCTCACTTTTCTTCTGATAAATCCCGCCGAGGAGAATCACTTCACAGGGTGTTTCTTTGAGCAGGTGAGCGATGTAGCTGCTCACCGTAATGATAGTGACATCTTTTTGCTCCGCCAGGGTTCTTGCCAGGAGCGCATTGCTACTGCCATTCTCAATGAATACTGACTCGCCGGGGCTGACCAGCGATGCAGCGAATTCGGCCAGCTCACGTTTTAGCGTGAAATTGGTCATCATGCGTGTTTCCACATCATCGCTGTTCAATGAAACAGCAAATCCGTGCGCACGGCGTAAATAACTCTGTTTTTCCAGCGTATTCAGATCCTGTCGAATCGTCACTTCTGAAACGCCGGTGATTTTTGCCAGATCGGCGACGCTCATCTGACCTTTATCGGTCACCATCTGCAAAATGGATTGTTGTCGGGAATTCATAGTATTAATTTTTATAGCAATATCGTATCGGAAAATAAACGGAAGTCTGCTGATAGCAGTAACATCAAGAGAGCGATGTCATCAGATCTCCCACGGAGCTTTCTGTTTAGTTGACAAAGATTGAGTATCTTCTTTGACCGTGTTTAACAGTTCAGCCTTCAGAATTTCGAGATTGTGGATGGCTGAGTGGTAATCACCTGCAACGAGGATATCCAGCACGGTATCAATGCGTTCGGCCAGACGCTTAGCGTCGATATCAGACATGGTCATCATCCAAAGGGCAATAGAGTTTGAATTTCATGATGCAGAATTTCATGGCAAAAGAGAAGGGAAAAATAGTATTACCCTGAATGATTGAAGAATATTATATATTCTGTGATTACATACAGATAGAATCATCACGTATTGTCCATTTATGGCTATTTTCTCCGAGGAATCTTTCTGCATTATCGCGTTTTTTTATTCAGGTGTCGTCGATACCATCGTTCAAACGCAGCTGCAGGCATCGGCTTGGCGAATAAAAATCCCTGACGCTCATTGACGCCGTTCTTGGTCAAAAACGCATCCTCTTTTGCACTTTCAACGCCTTCGGCGATGACCTGCAGGTTGAGCGCCTGCGCGACCGCGACAATGGCCCGCACCAGCGACTGCGAAATAGGTTGCTTGTGCACATCTCTGACAAAGGTTTGATCCAGTTTTATCGCATCAAGCGGGAAGCGGGCCAGTTGAGATAGCGACGAATAACCGGTGCCAAAATCATCCAAATGGATTTGTGCCCCCAACTGGCTAAATTGCTGAATGACGGATAGCGCCAACTGCTCATTTTCAATCAAACTGCTTTCCGTTAATTCAACATCGATCGGGCAGTATTCAAAGTTGAGATCGTGAAGCACCTGCTTGAGAGCGGTAAATAGCGTCTGGTCGGCGAGCTGGCGCGCAGACACATTTACCGCCACGCGTAGATTTATCCCCTTGGCACGCCATTTTGCCACCTGGCGCACGACGTCCAGAATAACCCATCGACCGAGCGGAACGATGAGCCCTGATTCTTCGGCGTAGGAGATAAACTCCAACGGCGGTATGAGGCCACGTTCCGGGGACTGCCAACGAACCAGAGCCTCCAGACTACGAACTTCTCCGCGCCAGGTTATTTTTGGCTGATAGTGGATAACCAGTTGATCGTTTTCCAGCGCCTTACGCAGATTGGTATCCAACCACAAATATTCAAAAACCCGTTGATTCATTTCCGGTGAGAAGACGCAAAACTGACCACGACCGCCTTCTTTTGCTGTGTACATGGCCGTATCCGCGTTACGGATAACGCTCTCGCCGTCCTGTCCATGCTGTGGCGCGAGAGAAATACCGATTGAACATCCGGTATAGACTTCTATCAGTCCAATGCGAAAAGGTTGGCGCAGGCGCGTCAGGATACGCGATGCCGTAGCCTCCAGCGCGCCCTGGGACGTTTCGGTGGCAAGGACAATGAATTCATCACCGCCAAACCTGGCCAGTAGCTGGTTGTCGTCGAGGCAACTGAGAATAGCCAGCGACACGCTTTGTAACAACTGATCGCCAAACATATGACCGTAGGCATCGTTCACCTTTTTAAAGTTATCCAAATCGAGATAGACAATCCCAACCTGCGTATCGCCCGCGTTTTCAATAGCATTGCTGATCAGCTCGTGAATTGCGTTGCGGTTCGGTAAACCAGTGATGGAGTCGGTATTGGCCAATACCCGTAGACGTTCCTGCGCGCGGCGCTCTTCAGTAATATCGGTACCGGAACAGATCAGAAATATTTCGTTCTTGCCGCTACCGTTATGCACAAACTTATTGCGGAACAGAAACAGACGCTGGCCTTTGCAGGTTTTTACCCAACGTTCAACCTCATAAGAGTTACCTTCGCGAAAAAACACCTCAATGTTGCGCCGTGAGGCTGCGGCCTCGCGCCGGCTCATAAACAGCGTGAAAACGCTTTGGCCAATCACTTCACGCTCTTTGAGACCGGTGTACTCTTCGCACAGGCGATTAAAGCGCTGAATGTTGCCCATGCGGTCAAGAATGACAATGACGGAGTTAGCTTCAGAAACGACCTGCTCAGCGAAAGAGAGGCCGTGAGCCAGGTCGCGCGCGACGGAAGGGGTGTCATCCCAGGCGGATGCGCTTCCCGCCCATTCGCGCTTATTGATTTTCCTGCCGACCAGATGCACGGGAATGTCGTCATCTTCAATGGGAAGCGTCATCAACAGGCTCGATGTAATCACCGTCATTTCGCGAATGCGGTCGGCTTGCTCAGCTGACAATTCGATGGTCTGATCGACTGCTGACGCTTCGTCGATAGAGAAATGCAGGATGTTGCAATCCTCTGACAAACGCCAGTAGGGGTTATGAGTGCCCACATAGCTATACAACGTAACCCGCTCCCGGACGTCTTTCATGATGTGTACTATCCCGTTTAAAGCGCATAGAGCCTCAAAAGTATAGTTAGCCATGATTCATACAGGGTGACTATGGCTGAACGTATTGTTTTATTTATGTATTTATATGTAATGCAGAATCTAAAAAAAGCAAAGCTAGCGGAACTGAAAATAGTAAAAAATAAATTAGACCGGATGAAAGAAGTGTAGTGCGTGGTGGAGATTTGGGAGGGAAAAGAAAACGACCTTTCACAGAAAGAGAAAGGCCGTTAGCTTTATCAATGTTACACGGCTGGACGTGCGATAACGCTGCGGGTTTCCATCCGCACTTCGGCAATGGTTACATCAATCACATCCGTGACTTTGTAAACCACTTCACCTTTGATTTGTACGGTGCCGCTTTCCTGACTGCATACCAGTTCGTCACGAACAGCATGCAGGAACGGGGCCGGAATAAATGCGACTGCGCCATTATCCACTAAACGCACTCGCATACCGCCGCGGCTGACGTCAATGATCTCGGCCGCGAAGCGGACGTCGGTGCCGGCTTTGTCGCTCAAGAAGCGGGCGTATAACCAGTCACCCACATCGCGTTCAGCCATGCGGTTCAGACGACGACGTTCGGCCATTTGCAGGGTCGTATCATCCTGTGGACGGGCAATCGTTTCGCCTTTGATGACGGCCTTAAGCAGACGGTGGTTGATCATGTCGCCATACTTACGAATAGGAGAGGTCCAGGTGGCATATGCTTCCAGACCCAGCCCAAAGTGCGGACCTGGTTCGGTGCTGATTTCAGCATACGACTGGAACCGGCGGATACGGCTATCGAGGAAACCGGAAGGCTGCGCATCCAGTTCGCGGCGCAGTTTACAGAAGCCTTCCAGCGTCAGGACCTCTTCGGCATCTACATGCATACCATGGGTTTTCAGTAGCGCGGCCAGTGCGTCAGCGTTTGCCGGATCAAATCCCATATGGACGTTATAAATTCCAAAGCCCAGCGTGTCGCGAAGAACGCGTGCAGCACAAATATTTGCCGCAATCATTGACTCTTCCACGATACGGTTAGCGATGCGACGCGGTTCCGCCACAATATCCAGCACTTCGCCTTTTTCACCGAGGACAAAACGGTAATCCGGACGATCTTTAAATACTAACGCGTGGTTGTGACGCCATTCACCACGGCTCAGACAAATACGATGCAGCAGACGGATTTGTTCAGCAATTGCGTCGTTTTCAGGCTGCCAGTCGCCGGTGCCTTCCAGCCAGTCGGAGACGTTGTCATAGGCCAACTTCGCTTTAGACTCGATAGTCGCAGCGAAGAAGGTGATGTTGTCTTCAATCGTACCGTCGGTGGTAATGATCATGCGGCAAGCCAGAACCGGGCGTACTTCGTTCGCGCGCAGAGAACAGAGATCGTCAGACAGTTCACGTGGCAGCATCGGGATATTGAATCCCGGCAGATAGTTGGTGAACGCACGAATCTTCGCCGTTTTATCCAGTTTGCTGCCTTCTGCAATCCAGGCGGTAGGATCGGCTATAGCTACAGTTAACTGTAGCTTGCCATCGGCCAGTTCTTCAGCATACAGCGCATCGTCCATATCTTCGGTGCTGGCGCTGTCGATGGTGACGAAATTGAGGGCGGTCAGGTCCTGACGCACCAGACCTTCGTCCAGCATTTCGGTCGCAACGCCGTCCGGTGCTTCTTTTTCGAGATTATGGCGCGCCAGCGTGACCCACCACGGGACAAAGTGATCGTCCGCAAAGGTGATAAATTGGGTTAGTTCAGCGTAGAAGGTGCGATCGCCTTTCAGCGGATGGCGGCGCATTTCTGCCACGGCCCAGTCACCTTCTTTAAATTCATGCTCAACGCCACGGGCGGCGCGACAAGGGATCGCCTCTTTCAGTAACGGATGATCCGGCACAATAGACAGACGGTCATTTTTGCCCTGAACTTTACCCACGAAGCGCGTCAGGAAGGGTTCGATTAGCTCTTCCGGTTCAGCAGACTCACGATCTTTTTCCGTATGGATCACCGCAACAATACGGTCGCCATGCATCACTTTTTTCATCTGCGGCGGTGGAATGAAATAGCTTTTTTGTGCATCGACTTCCAGGAAGCCAAAGCCTTTTTCCGTGGCTTTTACCACCCCTTCAGCACGCGGCGTCTGGGAATGTAGTTGCTGTTTAAGCTGCGCTAGCAGCGGGTTGTCCTGAAGCATAATTGTCTATTTTCGTGGCTAAAAGAGCGGCTGACAGTTTTACGCGATTCTGTCAGTTGCAGCAAGCGCTCTTTAAGTAAGTGGATCGGTTAATACGTCTCGCCCAGCGCGATTTTCAAGCGATTTAACCATCCGCATAATCCACTCCAGGCCAGCAGGTTAATCGCCTGTTCTGAAGAGATACCCTGATCGAACAACGGTGTTAACAGTGCGGCGCTAAAGCGGTCGGGCGCTCGGGTGAGCCATTGTACCGCCTGCAGGGTGACGCGCTCAACCGGATGTCGTTGTTCCCAGCGCTGCAATTCACGTTCATCCTGACGAAGGACAGTGATGATGTCAGTTAATTCATATGCCGTATGCGCATGTTCATTAAAGCAGGACACGCTGCCGTTGATGCGTGATGTCATCAGGGTCGTCAGAGAAAATGCCCGCGTCGGCATATCGCTGCGTAGCGTGCTGGAAATCAGTGACCCAAGTAAATCTAAAACGGCAGGTGAATGTGCTAGCAGGGGGAGCAGCGCGTGCAGTTCGTTGGGATAATCCGCGCGCGGTTTCGCGCGGGTATGCAGCAGCTCGGGTTCTAATGGCGCAGCGTGCCAGCTGGCGTTGATGGCGCTAAATGGCGAAGCGTGAGCGAATTGCTGTATATCCAGGCCCGGTATTCGACGTACCGGGTGAGCGCTGCAGGCCTGAAATAATGCGACTACCCGGGCCTGAAAACCGACGAAGCCGATGATTTGATTCATCAATATGCTATCGCAGCTGGTCAGCCCGACCGCATCCAGGTGCTGACGGTCCCGCTCGCCGATCACAGCCGGTGAACTGGCGAGCTGGCGCGCATATTGGGTGATTTGCGCCAGTCGATGATTACTTTCGCGAGACGAATCAGGACCCGGCAGCGGCGTTAAGCGCGCGGCATAGTGATTGCACAATCGCTGCACGCCATACACCTGAGCGACGGTCAGGGCTGTACTCATCCGTTCATAGGCGCTGAACGTATGCATCCGATCCAGTGCGACGTGAGCGGGGAAAAGAAGTTGGGCAAGTTTACGGGCAGGGTTTAACCAGGATTGAAAGGGTAAAAGCACGTCATGAGGTATCGCCAGGTCCAGTAAAAAGCTGTCGTCAACATGAGCGGCCTCCGGCACCAGCGGCAGAACATCTTGCGGATACGTGCTGGATTGCGTCTCATGATACCAGTGGCTTTTGCCTACAATGCGGCGTTGTTCCATGGGCGTTCCTTGGTCTAAAAAGTGGCGACCCGGACACGTCGTCATACACCTACGCCGGATCGTTTGCGCTGCAATATCCTGACGTAAGCCGAAGGGGGGATGAAAGATTGTTACGTGATAATAAATATCGGAAAAGTATATATGGCACAGGGCAGTGGAGGAGGAGGTGAAATCATGGGCGACGGCAGGCCGCCCACAGAGGACTAAACGATTATTTCAGATCCAGCTCGTTCATCGCTGCAATGCTGAAGCCGCCATCTACGTGAACGACTTCACCAGAGATGCCGGCAGAAAGATCGGAGCACAGGAATGCTGCGGAATTACCTACATCTTCAATCGTCACGGTGCGGCGAATCGGCGTCACCGCTTCACAATGCGCCAGCATTTTACGGAAATCTTTGATGCCGGAAGCGGCAAGAGTGCGGATTGGACCTGCGGAGATGGCGTTCACTCGTACACCTTCAGGACCCATTGCGTTAGCCATGTAACGGACGTTGGCTTCCAGAGACGCTTTCGCCAGACCCATCACGTTGTAGTTAGGGATTGCGCGCTCTGCACCCAGGTAGGATAGCGTCAGTAGCGCAGAGCCAGGGTTAAGCATAGAGCGGCAAGCTTTTGCCATCGCAACAAAGCTGTAAGCGCTGATGTCATGAGCAATTTTAAAACCTTCGCGGGTGACCGCATTCACATAGTCGCCATCCAACTGGTCAGCAGGCGCGAAACCGATGGAATGCACGAATCCGTCGAATTTCGGCCAGGAGTGGCTCAGTTCAGCGAACATCGCATCGATGCTGGCATCTTCGGCAACATCACATTGTAGTACGATGCTGGACCCCAGTTGAGCGGCAAATTCCTCCACTCGGCCTTTTAGTTTGTCGTTCTGGTAGGTGAACGCCAGTTCAGCGCCTTCACGATGCATTGCCTGAGCGATTCCCCAGGCAATGGACAATTTACTGGCAAGACCCGTCACCAGAAGACGCTTACCGGAAAGAAAACCCATAGCTTTAATCCTTATGGTCATTGCTTCTTCGTAGCAATCAAAGCGTGATGATTGCCATCTCAAAAACGCGCGAAATTGGGCTGAAATTATATCCTACTCATTGTTCCTTTTAGAATGGTTATCAACCCTAAATGACCCTTGCCATTCATTGCAAATGGCGAGGATATTACTTCCCCTGGTTGTGCTTTGCCCGACCCGTATTGCATTGAAGACAATGAGAAAATACAAGGCTTTAAAGGCGCTAAAATGGTATTATTAAGGCGCTAGCTGATGTTAATAAACATAGCAAGGTAGGAACTTTCTTAAAACAAAAAACATGCATATATTCAGATTGTTATGATATATTGTTTTTATCGATCAATATCGATACATTGATCGATATTATTGATTGATTGTGATTAAAAGTGCATTATCAGGAAGTTATGATCAATTGGAGTGGTCTTATGCACTATCATTTCATCGCGGAACCGATGAGAGACACAACAAATAAGTTGCTGGGCGTGGAGATGATCGCCCGGTTTGCTGCAGATACGGTTCGCCCATTGCATGCAGATTTCGTCGTTTCAGCGTGGAATAGCGAACAAAAGCGTAATTTCATGCTCAAGCAAATCCAGTTAATTGCCGAAAAGCGTGATTGGTTTGAGAGCAACAATCTGCTCTGTACCCTTCATCTCATCGATGAAATGGCGCTTCTGGCGATTGGTGATCCGGTCATCAAGTCGGCCCTACACGCAATGCCCTTTATTGCACTGGAACTGTCAGAGCGTTTTCTGTCGAGTACGATTTGCCTGAATAATCTGCTGATTAATTCACTCTGTGACGGCCCAAACGCGCTATGGCTGGGCGATCTCGGCTCCGGTAACGTCGGGGCAAGTCCGCTGGTTTGCGGTCATTTTGACGTGGTTAAATTGGATCGCGGTTTCTTCCTTGAACAGGTAGAAAAGCCGATGTTCCCGATGCTTATCAAAAACATCCGGGAATATTGCGATCGCGTTGCGGTGGAGGGGGTCGAAACATCACGACTTATCGATGACGTCAGCGCGGCAGGTGTCTGGGCGATACAGGGGAGCGTTTTTCCGTCAGTCGTTTTTCACGAGGTCGAGACACTGCTCTTACCCGGTGTTGGTCACTGATGGCGCAATTGCCCTCCGGTTTCGGAGGGCAGCGGCTTTGTTAGCGATCTTTCCGCCAGGCGTCGGCGGTGAGCGCCTCGCCAAAATGCCCTGCAATCAGACGACGAGTCAGCTCATGCAGCGGGGAAGCCAGAACATCCGCGGTACTGCCACGCTCAACAACTTCACCCTGATGCATGACTAATACTTGATCGCTAATGTGCTTCATCATGCCGATATGTTGAGTCACATAGATATACGAAATCCCCTGTTTTTCCTGTAATTCCAGCATCAAATTGATGAGCTGCGAACGCATCGACATGTCCAGAGAGGCAAGGGCCTCGTCGGCGATAATCACTTTAGGTCGTAAAATAAGCGCGCGGGCAAGCCCCAGACGCTGTTTTTGCCCCGGCGCCAACATATGCGGGTAATAGCTCACATGGTCAGGTAACAGTCCAACCATGCGCATCGTTTCTATAATCTGTTTGCGACGCTGTTCAGGTTCCAGGTCGGTGTTCAGACGCAGCGGGAAATCAAGGATTTGTGAAATACGCTGGCGAGGGTTAAGCGATGTTGACGGATCCTGAAAAATCATACGGATACGCTGACTACGGAATGAATAATCACCATACTGGAGCGGATGATCGTCAATCAGCAGTTCACCACTGGTGGGTTCAATCATGCCAGCTAACATCTTTGCCAGCGTGGACTTACCGGAACCATTCTCACCAATGACCGCGAGTGTCTGGCGTTCGCGCAGGGTAAAGCTGAGTGGCTTAACGGCCTCAACGGTCTGGCGGCGAAATAAACCCGTCCGGTAGCGAAAGGTTTTGCTCAGATTGCGAACTTCGAGCAGGGTTTCTACCATCTCACTCTCTCTCCATGTTCAGCGGGAAATGACAGGCGTAGAGATGATTCTTTGCTCCGGTCAGTCGTGGGGTTTCAATACATTCACGCTGAGCATAAGGGCAGCGCGGCCCCAGACGGCAGCCGATGGGTAATTGTTCCAGCAATGGAATCGCTCCTGGCATGGTATTCAGACGACTTTTATGCGGCATCGCGCTACCAAAATCAGGAATGGCGCGGATCAACGCTTGCGTATAAGGATGATGTGGAATCGTCACCAGATCTTTACTGGGCGCCGTTTCCACCGTTTGTCCGCAATACATTACGTTGATTTTGTCCGCCCACTGGCTGAGCATTTGCAGGTCATGGCTGATCAACAAAATGGTAGTATTACTGTTTTGGTTCAGCCGGGTCAGCAGGCGAAATATTTGCGCCTGGGTCGTTGGCTCCATCGCGTTCGTCGGTTCATCGGCAATCAGCAAGCGCGGCTGATTCGCCAGTGCAATAGCGATCATTACCTTCTGACACTCGCCGTCGGTCAGTTCATACGGGAAGCTGCGCATGGCATCTTTATGATCTTTTATCCCGACGCGGTGCAAAAGCTCAATCGCCCGGCGTTTGCGCCAGCCGATGCGCTGCCACCAGCGCCCCTTATAGGTCCAGGCTGGAATATTTTGCATCAGCTGTCGTCCAATACGCTCGGACGGGTCAAGACACGATTGCGGTTCCTGAAAGATCATGGAAACGTTATGACCGACCAGCTTGCGTCGTTCACGCGCGGAAAGGCGCAGGAGATCGATGTCATCAAAGCGCATACGGTCTGCGGTTACGCGCCAGTTATCCTTGGCGACGCCGCAAATAGCCTTGGCTATAAGGCTCTTGCCGGAGCCGGACTCGCCGACCAGTCCGCGGATTTCACCCTCATTGAGAGTCATGCTGACACGGTCAACTGCTTTTACCCAGTCGTCGCCGGTTCTGAATTCAATGGTCAGGTTGCGGATATCGAGTAATGGCATTATTCCACCCCCGCAATAATTGCGCGGCGCACGCCATCACCCAGCAGGTTAACCAGCAGCACGCTTATCATGATCGCCGCGCCTGGCAGCATCACTGTCCACGGAGCGACATAAATCAGCTCCAGCGCGTCGCCGAGCATGGCTCCCCATTCCGGTGATGGCAACTGCGCGCCAAGGTCAAGAAAACCCAGCGCGGCGATATCCAGAATTGCCATCGACAGCGCACGGGTGATTTCAGTGATAAGCCCGGCGGTAATATTGGGCAGAACGGCGAACCACAGAATATTGAGCGTGGTTGCGCCATCAAGGCGAGCGGCAATAACATACTCTTTTTCCAGCTCGTCATGCACCATGCTGTAGACGGAGCGAACCATCCGCGGCAGCAGCGCCAGCCAGACGGCAAACATCGCGTGAGTCAGATGCGGCCCGGCAAAAGCCACCACAATAATCGCCAGCAACAGTGAAGGGATCGACAGCAGGGTGTCCAGAATGTGATTGAGCACCGCGGAACGCAAACCGTGCGTTGCTCCGGCAACCACCCCCAGTAACAAGCCACACAGCGTGGCGGCGAGAGTTACGACAAACGCACCGCCCACGGTTGGGGCCGCACCGCTGAGCAGGCGGCTTAAAACATCACGCCCCAGGTCATCAGTCCCGAGGAAGAAAGAGACTTCGCCATAGCGCGACCATGACGGCGGTAAAAGCTGATAGCCGAGAAACTGCTGGTCGATGCCGTAAGGCGCGAACCAACCACCAAAAATACACAGAATCGCCAGTCCCGCACAGCCATACAGGCCGATCATTGCGGTTGCATCGCCGTAAAAATTGCGCCATGCGGTGCGCAGCGTACCCGGCGGGCGCTTTTCGCTGTAGACGCTATCGTAAGGCATACCATTCCTTATGTTTCAGAGGGTTAGCCATAGCACCCAAAATATCAGAGATGACGTTAACGATGATAACCAGTGAGCCTATCACCATCACACCCGCCGAAATCGCCGCGTAATCCTGCTGGCGAATCGCGTTAATCAGCCAACGGCCAAGACCTGGCCAGCTAAAGACCATCTCGGTGATCATCGCCAGCGTCAGCATGGTGGAAAACTGTAGACCCAGGCGCGGGATAACCGGTGGGAGAGCGTTGTGCAGTACGTGACGGCGTAAAATCGTTAACCGTGACAAACCACGAGTAGCCGCCGCTTTAACATAGTTTTGATCAAAGACCTCAATGGTGCTGATACGCATCAATCGAATAACTTCCGTCGTCGGTGCAACGGAGAGCGTTAACACCGGAAGCACCATATGGCGGATCGCACTGACCAGCATTTCATCGCGCCAGGGCGAGTCGGCGATCCAGGCGTCGATAATGGCAAATCCGGTAACGGGCTTAACTTCGTAGAGCAGATCAAAACGTCCGGAAACGGGCAGCCAGCCGAGGGTCAGTGAGAAGAGCAACGTAAGCAGCAGCGCCAGCCAAAAAACCGGAATAGAAAAGCCCATCAGAGCCAATGCGCTGATGCAACGATCCTGCCATTTATTACGTGTTATGCCCGCCAACATGCCTATCGGGATCCCGACCATCAGTGCAAAACCAAAGGCCAGAATGCACAGTTCCATTGTCGCCGGAAACACCTCTTTGAGTTGTTCTGAGATCAACTGGCCGTTAATACTGGACACACCAAAATCCCAGTGAATCAGGCCATTGAACCAGAATACCCAGGCGTTCCACAGCGATGCGCCCTGTAACGGCGCATGAGGTGTGAAGTAGCTCAGGCTGAACCCAATAAAAGTCAGGAAGAACAGGGTGACCAGCAGTAATAAAAAACGGCGCAGGGTGAAGATAATCATGGTTTTTTCACCTCGTCAGCCTTTTCCCTGGAAACCCCGGCAAAAGAAGCGTTGCCGAACGGGCTGAGCACCAACCCTTTAATGTCATAGCGATAAGCCTGCAAACGAAGCGAAGAGGCCAGCGGCAGGATCGGCAACTCGCGCGCAAGAATATTTTGCGCTTCGTCGTAGGCATCAATTCGCGAGGAGAGTTGTTGCGAAGAGAGGGCTTTGCGCAAAATGCTGTCAAACTCCGGATTGCACCAGTGGGCAAAGTTGGTCTGTGAGTTAATGGCGGCACAACTGAGCATCGGTCGGAAAAAGCTGTCAGGATCGTTACTGTCAGTTGCCCAGCCGGACAACGTCAGATCATGGTTCATATCCATTAATCGCGCCTCCTGAAAACGACCTTCTACCGGGATGATCTTCACTTTCACACCCACCTGAGCCATATCTGCCTGAATCAGCTCTGCGGTTTTCAACGGACTGGGGTTCCAGGCCTGAGAACTGGTGGGGACCCAAAGTTGTAACGTCAGATTTTCCAGCCCTAGCGCTTTTAATTGCTCGCGCGATTTTGCCGGGTTGTACTCAGTAATTTTAGCTTCGTTGTCATAA
Organism: Citrobacter sp. C5_2; assembly: GCF_014596845.2. NCBI lineage: Bacteria > Pseudomonadati > Pseudomonadota > Gammaproteobacteria > Enterobacterales > Enterobacteriaceae > Citrobacter > Citrobacter sp. C5_2. The sequence continues at coordinate 2,443,625 of NZ_CP115032.1, forward strand.
GCCCACGAGGCGCGAGGCAAAATAGATGCCGCGGTTTCCGCCGTACCGTAGTAAATAGATTGCATTAACCGTTGGTTGTTAATGGCCAGCGCTAGCGCATGTCGTACGGCAGGGTTGTTCAACGGCGGTTTATCCGTGTTGAACGCCAGATAGGCGATATTCATCCCAGGACGCAACGTCAAACGCAGTCGAGGATCATCACGCAATATGCTGAGCTGGCTGGCAGCCGGCCAGGCCAGCACGTCGCACTCGCCGGTCAGTAATTTCGATAAACGGCCGGTTCCGCCAGAGCCGAGATCCACCACGACTTGTGGCATCAAGGGGGTACCTCGCCAGAATTTTTCATGCCGTTGCAGGCGAATATATTGGCCTGCACGATTTTCTGAAAGTTGGTACGGACCTGTGCCGACGGGCTGTCGGTCAAGTAATTCCTGGCGATCCTGTTTGGCTAATTTGGCGGCATATTCTGCCGACATCACCGAGGCATAATGTGTGGCAAGGTGCCACAAGAAGGAGGCGTCGGGTTGATTTAAGCGAAATTCAACGGTGTTGTTGTCCAGCTTGCGCACGCTTTGGACGTTATCGGCGAACTGCAGGCTGTCAAAATAGGGAAAACTGCTGCCATTGATATTGTGCCACGGATGTTGGCGATCAAAGATGCGCTCGAAGGTAAATACCACATCGTCCGCATTCAGTTTGCGGGTGGGCGTGAACCAGGCTGTCTTTTGAAACGGAACATCGCGACGTAAATGGAAGCGGTAGGTTGCGCCGTTATCCAATACTTCCCAGCTTTCAGCCAGTTCTGGCACCAGGCGATAAGTATAGGGATCGACATCAAGCAGTCGGTCATACAATTGGGCCGCTAATGTGTCTACGATGAGACCGCTGCTCGCTTTTTGTGGATTGAACGTATTGACCTGCCCGCTGACGCAATAGACAAAGCCACTGTCACGAATATCAGCGTACGAGGCCTGCTCAGGCGCAGCTGCAGCCTGACCACTCAGAAGTCCAGCCATCACGATCAGAGATGATAAAACCAGGCGCATAATTTTAAAGGGTTATATATAAAGAAGCTATCTTACTAATACTTAATGACATTTGCCATTACCGTTTGTGTTTGGGGGCTGCAGGGTTGATAACCGCGAATTCAACATCGCCAGTTGGTCAAAATTCATACCTGCTATCCACTTTGCATATCCTCTATTAGCTATCTTAGCATTTTCATGGCACCTCTGACTCGCTTAAACGCCGGATTCAATGGCGGGAGGTGTCTGACGGGAAAAATGAGTCTGTTGTGTGGGAGGAATGTCTGAAGAATCAGAGGAAAATAAACAAGAATGAGGCGGGAAGAGTGAATATCTTCCCGTATGTCGAATTACTTCTGGATTTTATTAACGCGTACCACCGGCGGTTGCATTTTAGCGTCAAGGCTACCGTTAATCCTGATCATTTGATCGGGTTTTACCGTTCGGCCATCAAAGACGGCAAGCGGGATAAGGGTGTTGATCGTGCCGGTTTTGTCACGGAAGATAAACTTATCTTCTCCTTGATCCTCAATGAGATTACCTCGTAAAGAGATGGTCGCACCGTCATGCATGGTTTTAGCTTGTTGGACGGTCATGATTCTTGCATCTTCAGTGCCGCGATATCCTTCATCCAGTGCGTGGGCAGGTGGCGGGGCGGTATCTTTTTTCAATCCACCATTATCATCGGCAAACGCTGATGGCAATAAAAAACAACACAGTAAGGGGGCGAAAGATATTTTCATAGAGCCTCCATAGAAATTGATTTGACTTATTAAGTTTGGTTGCTATTTATTAATCTGGCGAGTGGGATAAGTCTCAAATGATAATTTTTCAATAAAACAAAGGATTAGTGTGATATAAGCGAGGCGGTGAAATGAACAGAGAGAAAGCCCATTTGCAAGGAGTGAAAGAGAGTCAGCGTTTTCTGAATTTTGAATCAGGCTTTCACAAGATTGGTTTTATCTGTTTGTTCTGCATTGTTTTACTTGCTACGGCGGGAGCGTTTTCCGGCGGGTATTTAAGTGAGGAAACGAGAAAAAACACCTTAAAGACAACAGAGTTACAATTCGAAAAATTTGGTCGTTTGCAAACGGAATTTCAATTTAAAATCTCGGGACAGAAGCATGATTCTGTGAATATGACGTTGCGCATTGGCGGCGATTTCAACAAATTTTATGAGATGGAAAATATTTGGCCGCAGCCAGACAGCATGTACAGCAAGGGTAATGATCTTTACCTTGTCTACAATGATTCTGAAGCAACGCAGGATTTTACTGTCTGGCTGCAGGTTACGCCCGTGAAGCCAGGAAGTGTAATGAGTTTTCTCCAGCTAAATGGCGAACCTGAAATCCGCTTCAAACAATTTATTTATCCCTAGGAGGTGGGTATGGAGATGGTCTTCCGGGCATTAGCCATTTACCTTATTTTGCTGGTGGTTTTCAAAATAGCCGGTCGCCGGGCATTGTTACAAATGACCAGCTTCGATCTGATTTTATTACTTATTATCAGTGAAGCAACTCAGCAAGCCTTATTGGGTAATGATTTTTCGCTAACCGGCGCCATGATCACGATTGTCACACTGGTTACTATTGATATTCTGTTTGGTTTCATTAAGAAAAAGGTAGGTGGGGCAGAATCTGTACTGGATGGCTCTCCGGTTATCCTGCTTGATCACGGGATACCTTTGTTGGATAAAATGAAGAAAGTGGATGTTTCTCTTGACGATATATTAGTCGCTGCGCGACAAAATCAGGGGATTACCGAATCCAGTAAAATCAAGTATGCCATTCTGGAACGTAACGGACATATTTCTGTCATTCCTGAAGAGAATTAGCGAGGCGGTAATGAACACGGAGTACAATGACGCAAAAACACGCAATGAACTAACGAAACGGGTTGCAAAAACGCTTATTGATCGCGGTTTAACGTTGACTACCGCAGAATCTTGTACAGGAGGTAACTTGGCCGCCGCGCTTTGTGCACAGGCGGATACCGCAGAATTTTATGATATCGGCGTTATAACCTTTAGCGATCGCGCCAAGCAGAAAATGCTCGGCGTGCGGGCCAGTACGCTGGAGAAATATAGCGCCGTTAGTGAGCAAACGGTCAGTGAGATGTCTGTAGGGATACGTGAGCAAGCCGAAACCGACATCAGCATAGCCATTAGCGGATATGCGGGGCCGGAAGGTGGGGAGGATGGTACTCCCGCAGGAACGGTGTGGTTTGCGTGGAATTTCCGCGGGCGGATAATAACAAAACGGGAATATTTTTCCGGGGATTGCCAGGACGTTATAGAAAAGGCGGTACGTTTTAGCCTGGCGGTATTGGTTGAAGAAGTTACAGCCTGGAAGAACAAATAAATAAACCAGGACTTATCCGAGTAAATATCTCAACGCAATGTGAAGTTATCATCGTAAGGACCAGGTTAATATTTGGCAAAAATTAAGTTGTGGGTAAATTATAAAGGTCATGTCATTCATTTTGTTCTACGCTTATTAGTCTTTGCGATGAATGATGACTCATGAGAGGTGATTGAATGACTGACCTAAATAAAGGAAAACAGACCACCAATAAAACTAATTCAGAACGTTTTCCGCAGCCGCTTTTTCCACATCAAAAACAACCTTTTCCAGGTCTGGCTGGAAAAATGCAACCGCGTCCCGATCATGGCGAAGAAAGCTATCAGGGAAGCGGCAGGTTAAATGGTCGCAAGGTATTAATTACCGGAGGTGACTCAGGTATTGGGCGTGCTGTTGCCATTGCTTATGCCCGCGAAGGCGCCGATGTCGCGATTAATTATTTACCTGAAGAAGAGGACGATGCGCGTGAGGTTGTCGAATTGATAAAAAAAGCAGGGAGAAAAGTCGCGGCGATTCCCGGTGATATTCGTGACGAAACTTTCTGTAACCATCTGGTAAAACAGGCGGTAGAAGCGCTGGGAGGGTTGGATATTCTGGTGAATAACGCCGGTCGTCAGCAATTTTGCGAATCGATCGAAGACCTCACCACAGAAGAGTTTGATGCGACATTCAAGACCAATGTCTACGCCATGTTTTGGATCACCAAAGCAGCTGTTCCTCATTTTTCACGAGACAGCGTGATTATTAACACCTCGTCGGTACAGGCTTATGAGCCAAGTGAGATCCTGCTTGATTATGCTCAGACCAAGGCGGCGATAGTGGCATTTACTAAATCGCTGGCAAAGCAACTGGCACCCAAAGGGATCCGTGTGAATGCTGTCGCGCCTGGACCGTACTGGACGGTATTGCAGTGTTGCGGCGGCCAACCACAGGAAAAAATTGAGAAATTTGGCGCAAATGCGCCGCTCGGTCGGCCAGGCCAACCGGTAGAAATTGCCCCTCTGTATGTCACTTTAGCGGCTGAAGAGAACAGCTATACATCCGGTCAGGTATGGTGTTCTGACGGGGGGACCGGAACTCTCTGACGTCTATGTTCGCTGAGTCGAAACGTCCGCGGGGGAAAGCCAGCGCGGACAATATTGTTTAAGGGCAGGGGGCGGCAGGCACCGCTCCCTGAATATTAACCAATGACAGCGATGCCAAGACGTTCCAGGATCAACGATGCCTGGTAGCTGTCCAATTTGACGCCTTGCAAATCAACACCCCGGACATCGAGATCGCCCAGCTCTGAATTGGTCAAATCACAGTGCGTAAAGTTTGCGGCCCGCCAGTCGAACGACGAAAACTCACCGCCGGAAAGATCTGAACCACTGAACGTCGCCCCCAGTACCTGAGTACCCATCCAACGGTTTTCCCACAGCTCGCACTTTTCCAGTACGACTTTTGAAAAGTTGGCGTAGCTTAAGTTGGTATTGGTGATATAGGCGCTACAAAACCAGGTGCGTGTGGTAATCATATTCATAAAGCTTGCGCCGCGAAAATCTGAACCTTGTGCGCGGCAGTGGCGAATTTCGATTCCCAGCGCGCTCACATTCCTGAAATCCGCCATGGAGAGATCACAACTTTTGAAAATGGCATCTTTCAGGATAGCGCGACTAAAATTACACCCTTTCTGGCTCTCTCGATCATAGAACTGGCAGCCAATAAACTCAGTACCGCTGAGGTCGGCACCCGAAAAATCACAGTTGAAAAATGTGCTATTTTCAACTTTCGCACCAGTGAATCTGTTTCTGTCAATTTTTTCGCCAACTAACGCCAGAGTCATCATGATTAACCTGTTTTTTTATACAGTGATTGCATCATGGTAAACTGTTTTAACCCTTGCGTCCAACGTCTGCCCCTGTACGCTAAATTTGGTGTTTCTTGAGTAACGCACGGAGCTGATGGTAGGTCAGACCTAATAATTCAGCGGCTTTTTTCTGATTAAATTTCGCCTGCTGTAAGCTGCTTTGCAAAAATTCCTTCTCCTGCTGCTGTTGGAATTCACGCAGATCCAGCGGTAAGGTTACGGATGCAGGTCTGGTTTCCTGCGCCTGCGGCGGTGTGGTGTGACGCCTGAACGGGTCAATCACAATCTCATTCAGCGGGTAATCGCTGGTCCCGTGTCGGTAAACTGAACGCTCCACGACGTTTTTCAGCTCACGAATATTGCCCGGCCAACGGTAGTGGAGGAGCGTTTCTTTGGCCTCGTCGGTAAACCCTGGAAACAACGGTAACCCGATCTCACGGCACATCTGAATGGCAAAATGTTCAGCCATTAACATGATGTCGCTTTGACGTTCGCGTAACGGTGGGAGTTGCACCACATCAAAAGCCAGGCGATCCAGCAGGTCCGCGCGGAACGTGCCTTCACTCACCATCCGTGGCAGGTCGGCATTGGTTGCGCAAACCAGTCGTACGTTGACCTGCAGCGGCTGGCTACCGCCGACGCGTTCCAGCTCTCCGTACTCAATAACGCGCAGCAGTTTTTCCTGTACCAGCATCGGGGCGGTCGCCAGTTCATCAAGAAATAGCGTGCCGCCATCGGCGCGCTCGAAACGACCCGGATGACGTTTCTGCGCGCCAGTAAAGGCGCCAGCTTCGTGACCAAAAAGTTCGGAATCGAGTAAATTTTCGTTGAGCGCCGCGCAGTTAAGTGAAATAAACGGGCCTTGCCAGCGGGTGGAGAGATAGTGCAGGCGGTTGGCGATAAGCTCTTTCCCCGTACCGCGTTCCCCAATGACCAGCACAGGTTTATCCAGCGGCGCGAGATGAGAAACCTGCTCCAGAACTTCAATAAAGCTGTTCGCTTCGCCCAGAAGATTATCTTTGTATCCTGCCATGATGAAATTCACCATTTGTTAGTGTTATTCACCAATTTACCCTATTTATCCCGGCAGGTAAAATTGGATATTTTCAAGTAATTCAAGAAATTAAAAAGTTGGCATGCGAAGTGCATTAGAACAGCAGCAGGGCATTGCCCGATATCAGAACAGTAAGTGAGGATTACATTATGGGTATTTTTTCTCGTTTTGCCGACATCGTGAACGCCAACATTAATGCGTTGCTGGAAAAGGCTGAAGATCCACAGAAGCTGGTGCGGTTGATGATCCAGGAAATGGAAGACACGCTGGTTGAAGTGCGCTCAAACTCCGCACGCGCGCTGGCAGAAAAGAAACAGTTATCGCGTCGTATCGAACAGGCCAGCGCCCAACAGGCAGAGTGGCAGGAAAAAGCAGAGCTGGCGCTGCGCAAAGAGAAAGAAGATTTGGCGCGTTCTGCGTTAATCGAAAAACAGAAACTGACTGACCTGATTGCCTCCCTGGAGCATGAGGTAACGCTGGTTGACGATACGCTGGCGCGTATGAAAAAAGAGATTGGTGAACTGGAAAACAAACTTAGTGAAACCCGTGCTCGTCAGCAGGCGTTGATGCTGCGCCATCAGGCGGCAAGCTCTTCCCGTGATGTTCGTCGTCAACTGGACAGCGGCAAACTGGATGAAGCGATGGCGCGCTTTGAATCTTTTGAGCGCCGAATCGATCAAATGGAAGCTGAAGCTGAAAGCCATAACTTCGGTAAGCAGAAGTCTTTGGATCAGCAATTTGCTGACCTGAAAGCAGATGATGAAATCAGCGAGCAGTTGGCGCAATTGAAAGCCAAAATGCAGCAAGACAAGCAATAATAATATCTGGCGGTGCCCGAACGCGCCGCCGCTCATCACCTGTAAGGAGTACTCATGAGCGCGCTATTTCTGGCCATCCCGTTAACCATCTTTGTGCTGTTCGTCTTACCGATTTGGCTCTGGCTGCATTACAGCAATCGTTCCAGTCGCGGCGAGCTGGCGCAAAGTGAACAACAGCGTCTGGCTGAACTTAACCAGGACGCACAGCGGATGCGTGAGCGCATTCAAGCGCTGGAAGACATCCTTGATGCTGAACATCCAAACTGGAGGGACCGCTAATGGGGGGCGTTAATCTGAACAAAAAACTGTGGCGTATACCGCAGCAAGGCATGGTGAAAGGGGTTTGCGCGGGTATTGCGCATTATCTCGATGTTCCTGTGAAACTGGTGCGGATCCTGGTGGTGCTGTCCATCTTTTTTGGTCTGGCCTTTTTCACCTTTGTCGCCTACATCGTACTGACGTTTGTGTTGGATCCGATGCCGGACAACGTGGTTTCCGGAGAACAGCAGCCATCAAGCGGTGAGCTGTTGGATGCTGTCGATCGTGAGCTGGCTGCAAGTGAAAAGCGTTTGCGTGAGATGGAGCGTTATGTGACATCTGATACCTTCACATTACGCAGCCGCTTCCGCCAATTGTGAGGTTAAAAATGAATAATCGCTGGCAACGTGCCGGGCAAAAGGTAAAGCCGGGCTTTAAAATAGCAGGTAAGCTGGTGCTGCTGACTGCGCTGCGCTATGGCCCGGCTGGAGTAGCAGGGTGGGCCGTGAAGTCCGTGGCCCGACGTCCGCTAAAAATGTTGCTGGCGTTAGTACTTGAACCTTTGTTGAGCCGGGCAGCGACAAAATTGTCGAAACGCTATTCAGGTAATCAACCCTGATATCCGAAACAACAAAAGCAAGCAACAATTAATCAACATTCCCTCAGTTAATTTGCGGCAGCTCACAAATACGATTTTTTGGCTGCCAAAATTCTTTTTTACCCCCCCTCCAAGCCACCTCAGCTGATTGACAGCTTATTTCCGGCAGAGTAGTCTCTTGCGTCATGGGACCGCTACCACGAGAAATGAAGGTGAACCAAAAAATCCAAAAATGTCTGAGTGAAGTCTATGGCGACACATTTTCTTCACTTCACTATGAAGCGCTGGTTGCGCGTTTAGAGAAATCACAAAAATTAATTAAAAAAAACCGTAAAGCGCATTGGGATGAGGGTGATGTCGTTCTGATCACCTACGCCGATCAATTTTACGCGGAAGATAAAAAACCGCTGCCAACGTTTAATCAGTTTTATAATGAATGGCTTAAGTCGACATTTTCTCATGTGCATCTGTTGCCATTTTATCCGTGGTCATCGGATGATGGTTTTTCAGTAATTAATTACTATCAGGTTGCCGAAGAAACCGGTGACTGGAATGATATTAAGCAATTAGCTGAATCCAGTCGACTGATGTTTGATTTTGTTTGTAACCATATGTCAGCTAAAAGCGAATGGTTTAATAACTATTTGCAACAGCTTGACGGTTATGAAGAATTCTTTATTGCGATGGATCCTGATACGGACCTGAGCAACGTCACGCGCCCACGTGCATTACCGTTACTGACCCCGTTTACGCTGAAAGATAATACTGTGCGTCATCTCTGGACGACATTCAGCGACGACCAGATCGATCTCAACTATGCCAATCCATTGGTATTACTGGCGATGGTCGATGTACTGCTGAGTTACCTGGAGCAGGGCGCTGATTATGTCCGCCTGGATGCGGTTGGTTTTATGTGGAAAGAGCCAGGGACAACCTGTATTCACCTGGAAAAAACGCATCAGCTTATCAAACTGTTCCGCGCTATTGCTGACTGCGCGGCACCTGGTACGGCGATTATTACTGAAACGAACGTTCCGCATAAGGATAACATTTCCTATTACGGTAATGGCCGCGATGAGGCGCACATGGTGTACCAGTTCTCGCTGCCGCCGTTGGTGCTGCATGCGGTGCAACGCCAGGATACAACGACATTGTGTCAGTGGGCGCAATCACTGGAACTGCCATCGACTGAGACCACATGGTTTAATTTCCTCGCATCGCATGACGGAATTGGCCTCAACCCGTTACGGGGCCTGTTACCTGAAGATGAAATCATGCGACTGGTGACGGAATTACAACAGGAAGGCGCCTTGGTTAACTGGAAGAATAATCCTGATGGTAGCCGAAGCCCGTATGAAATTAACGTAACCTATATGGATGCGTTAACGCCGGGTAATAGCAGTGATGCTGAAAGATTTTCCCGCTTTATACTTGCCCATGCCATTTTGCTGAGTTTTCCTGGTGTGCCAGCGATTTATATTCAAAGTATCCTCGGATCGCGCAATGACTATGAAGGTGTGGAAAAACTGGGTTATAACCGGGCGATCAACCGTAAAAAATATCATATAAGACAAATAGAAACGGAACTGGCCGATGAAACTTGTTTGCGTCACGCCATTTACCATGAGTTATCCCGATTAATTGTTCTGCGGCGTAATAACAAAGCATTTCATCCTGATAGTGATTTTAAGATTAACAGTGTTACACCGGCCGTTATGCAAATTAAACGTACGGCAGAAACAGGCGAAGAAATTACTGGTTTATTTAATATCAGCGCTCAGACACAAACCATTAATATTGATATTGAAAATGGATTTGATTTGATTAGCGAAGAAAGTATTTCGGGTAAGGAATTAACGTTACACGCCTGGCAGGTTATGTGGATTAAGAAATAAAAAGGAACATTCCATGCTTAAAGCTAAAATTGTGCTGATTTCAGCACTGGTGTCCTGCGCCCTGGTTTCCGGGTGTAAGGATGATAAAAAATCCTCTGTCGCGATTGAATTTATGCACTCTTCTGTAGAACAGGAGCGGCAGGCGGTTATTGCCAAACTGATTGAGCGCTTTGAAAAAGAGAACCCCGGTATCAGCGTCAAACAGGTTCCTGTTGAAGAGGATGCTTACAACACCAAAGTGATTACCCTCGCACGTAGCGGTTCACTTCCTGAAGTCATTGAAACCAGCCATGACTACGCGAAAGTCATGGACAAAGAATCGCTTATCGATCGCAAAGCGGTGGCGCAGGTCATCAACAGTGTGGGTGAAGACGCGTTTTATGATGGCGTACTGCGTATTGTGCGTACCGAAGATGGCTCTGCATGGACCGGGGTACCGGTTAGCGCCTGGATTGGCGGGGTCTGGTATCGCAAAGATGCACTGGCAAAAGCAGGGCTGGAAGAGCCGAAAGACTGGCAGCAACTGCTCGAAGTGGCGCAGAAGTTAAACGATCCGGGCAGTAAAAAATATGGTATTGCGCTACCTACGGCGGAAAGCGTATTGACCGAACAGTCCTTCTCTCAGTTCGCGCTCTCTAACCAGGCTAACGTTTTCGATGCGCAGGGAAAGATCACGCTCGACACGCCGGAGATGGCCCAGGCGTTGCAGTATTACCGCCAGCTTGCGATGAATACCATGCCGGGATCTAACGACATCATGGAGGTCAAAGACGCTTTCATGAACGGCACTGCGCCGATGGCTATTTATTCCACCTATATCCTCCCGGCGGTGATTAAGGAGGGGGATCCTAAAAATGTTGGTTTTATGGTTCCGACGGAAAAAACGTCTGCCGTCTATGGCATGTTGACATCGCTGACCATAACCGCAGGTCAAAAAACCGAAGAGACAGAAGCCGCAGAAAAATTTGTCACCTTTATGGAGCAGGCCGACAACATTGCTGACTGGGTGATGATGTCCCCTGGCGCTGCGCTCCCGGTCAATAAAGCAGTGGTGAATACCGCAACGTGGAAAGATAACCCCGTTATTAAAGCACTGGGTGAATTACCCGATCAACTGATTGCCGAACTGCCGAATATTCAGGTGTTTGGCGCAGTCGGCGATAAGAACTTTACCCGCATGGGCGACGTTACGGGTTCCGGTGTCATAAGCACCATGGTGCACAACGTCACGGTAGGAAAAGCCGATCTTTCAACGACGATGAAGGCAAGCCAGACCAAACTGGATGACCTTGTTGAACAGCGCTAATGGGGAAATGGAAAGCCGTGATGAATAAGTTCTTTTCAGGTCGATCGGATATGCCATTTGCCATGCTGCTGCTGGCGCCCAGCTTGCTCTTGCTGGGTGGTTTAGTCGCATGGCCGATGATATCTAACATCGAAATCAGCTTTATGCGTCTGCCGCTTAATCCACAAATTGAGTCAACATTTGTCGGCTTGAGCAACTATATCCGTATCTTAACCGATCCCGGATTCTGGCATTCGCTGTGGATGACGGTCTGGTATACCGCGCTGGTTGTTGCCGGGAGCACGGTGCTGGGGCTGGGAGTGGCGATGTTTTTTAACCGTGAGTTTCGTCTGCGAAAAACGGCGCGCTCGCTGGTGATCCTCTCTTACGTAACGCCATCAATTTCGCTGGTGTTTGCCTGGAAATACATGTTCAACAACGGCTACGGCATTGTGAACTACCTCGGCGTGGATCTGCTGCATCTGTACGATCAGGCGCCGCTGTGGTTCGACAATCCCGGCAGCAGCTTCGCACTGGTTGTACTTTTCGCCATCTGGCGCTACTTCCCGTATGCCTTTATCTCATTTCTGGCGATTTTGCAGACTATTGATAAATCGTTGTATGAGGCGGCGGAAATGGATGGCGCGAACGCCTGGCAACGGTTTCGTATCGTCACGCTGCCAGCGATCATGCCGGTGCTGGCGACCGTAGTCACGCTGCGTACGATCTGGATGTTCTATATGTTCGCCGATGTTTATCTGCTGACCACTAAAGTCGATATTCTCGGGGTCTATCTCTATAAAACGGCGTTTGCATTCAATGACCTGGGTAAAGCGGCTGCTATTTCTGTCGTCCTCTTCGTCATCATTTTCGCTGTTATCCTGCTGACCAGAAAACGGGTGAACCTCAATGGCAACAAATAAGCGCACGCTTGGCCGCATCGGCTTTTACTGTGGATTAATTGTCTTCCTCGGTATCACGTTATTTCCGTTTTTTGTGATGCTGATGACCTCATTTAAAAGCGCAAAAGAGGCGATTTCACTGCATCCCACGCTGTTACCTCAGCAATGGACGCTGGAACATTACATCGACATTTTCAACCCGATGATCTTCCCGTTTGTTGACTACTTCCGTAATAGCCTGGTGGTATCGGTCTCGTCATCGGTGGTGGCGGTGTTTCTCGGCGTCCTCGGAGCGTATGCGCTGTCCCGCCTGCGTTTTAAGGGACGGATGACCATCAACGCCAGCTTTTACACGGTGTACATGTTCTCGGGGATTTTGCTGGTGGTGCCGTTGTTCAAAATCATTACGGCCCTCGGCATTTATGACACCGAAATGGCGTTGATCATCACCATGGTGACCCAAACGCTGCCGACAGCCGTGTTCATGTTGAAAAGCTATTTCGACACCATTCCGGATGAGATCGAAGAAGCTGCGATGATGGATGGATTAAATCGTCTGCAAATTATCTTTCGCATCACCGTGCCGTTGGCCATGTCTGGTCTGGTTTCGGTCTTTGTGTACTGCTTTATGGTCGCGTGGAATGACTATCTGTTTGCCTCGATTTTCCTCTCCAGCGCCAGCAATTTTACCTTACCGGTCGGTCTGAACGCGCTGTTCAGTACGCCTGACTATATCTGGGGACGCATGATGGCCGCATCGTTGGTCACCGCATTGCCGGTGGTCATTATGTATGCGCTTTCCGAACGTTTTATTAAGAGTGGTTTGACCGCAGGCGGCGTGAAAGGCTAAGCGGCCAGTTTAATTAAGGAGTTGTAAATGAAGAAGTTAGTTGCCACCGAACCGCGTGTTGCAGCGCTGGTGGAATATGAAGACAGAGCGGTATCCGCCAATGAAGTGAAAGTCCGCGTACGTTTTGGCGCACCCAAACATGGCACTGAAGTAGTCGATTTCCGCGCTGCCAGTCCGTTTATTGATGAAGATTTTAACGGCGAATGGCAAATGTTTATGCCGCGTACGGAAGGGGCGCCGCGCGGAATCGAGTTCGGTAAGTTCCAGCTTGGCAACATGGTGGTGGGCGATGTCATTGAGTGTGGTAGCGACGTGACCGACTACGCGGTCGGCGACTCTGTCTGCGGATATGGTCCACTGGCAGAAACGGTCATCTTTAATGCCGTGAACAACTACAAACTGCGCAAAATGCCAGAAGGGAGTTCGTGGAAAAATGCCGTGTGCTATGACCCTGCACAGTTCGCTATGAGCGGTGTGCGTGATGCCAATGTGCGCGTCGGTGACTTTGTGGTCATCGTCGGGTTAGGGGCAATTGGCCAGATCGCCGTGCAACTGGCTAAGAAAGCGGGAGCGTCAGTGGTGATTGGCGTGGATCCGATTGCCCATCGTTGTGATATCGCGCGTCGCCATGGGGCTGATTTCTGTCTGGACCCGATTGGCACCGACGTGGGCATGGAAATTAAAAAGCTGACCGGCAAACAGGGCGCGGATGTGATCATCGAAACCAGCGGCTATGCGGATGCGCTGCAATCAGCGTTACGCGGTCTGGCCTACGGGGGCACCATCTCCTATGTCGCCTTCGCAAAACCTTTTGCCGAAGGGTTCAACCTGGGCCGTGAAGCGCACTTCAACAACGCCAAAATTGTCTTCTCCCGCGCCTGCAGTGAACCAAATCCAGATTATCCGCGCTGGAATCGCAAGCGCATTGAGGAGACCTGCTGGGAACTGTTGATGAACGGTTATCTGAACTGTGAAGAGCTTATCGATCCGGTAGTCACCTTCGCCAGCAGTCCGGAAAGCTATATGCAGTATGTCGATCGCCATCCGGAACAAAGCATCAAAATGGGCGTGACGTTTTAATTAAGGAATGCAGAAAATGAAAATTGGAACACAGAATCAGGCTTTTTTCCCAGAAAATATTCTCGAGAAATTCCGTTACATCAAAGAGATGGGTTTTGATGGTTTTGAAATTGACGGCAAATTGCTGGTCAACAATCTTGAGGAAGTGAAAGCGGCGATCAAAGAAACAGGTCTGCCCGTGACCACCGCCTGCGGGGGCTATGACGGTTGGATCGGTGATTTTATCGAAGAACGTCGTTTGAATGGTTTACAGCAGATCACCCGCATTCTTGAAGCGCTGGCCGAAGTCGGCGGGCAAGGGATTATTGTCCCTGCCGCCTGGGGCATGTTTACCTTCCGCCTACCGCCGATGACCTCTCCGCGTAGCCTGGAAGGCGATCGCAAAGCCGTCAGTGATTCATTGATTTATCTCGATAAAGTCGCTGAACGTACGGGCACGGTGGTGTATCTCGAGCCGCTCAATCGCTATCAGGATCATATGATCAACACCCTGGCGGATGCTCGCCGCTATATCGTGGAAAACAACCTGAAGCATGTGCAAATCATTGGTGATTTTTACCACATGAATATCGAAGAAGACGATATGGCGCAGGCGCTGCACGATAATCGCGATCTGCTGGGTCACGTGCATATTGCGGATAACCATCGTTATCAGCCGGGGAGCGGTACGCTGGATTTCTCTGCGCTGTTTGACCAACTGCGTGAAGATAATTATCAGGGTTACGTAGTGTATGAAGGACGGGTACGGGCGGAGAACCTGCCGGAAGCATACCGTCAGTCGCTGGCCTGGCTGCGTACCTGCTAAGAGGATTTCCGTGAAAAGTGCACTGACAAGCGCTCCGCTACGTGTCGCCATTATCGGCGCCGGGCAGGTAGCGGATAAAGTTCATGCTTCGTACTACTGCACCCGCAACGATCTGGAACTGGTGGCTGTCTGTGACAGCCGCCTGTCACAGGCGCAGGTGCTGGCAGAGAAATACGGTAATCCGCAGGTTTGGGACGATCCGCAGACGATGTTACGCGAAGCAAAGCCAGATATCGTCAGTATCTGTTCGCCCAATCGTTTTCATTATGAACACACCATGTTGGCGCTGAACGCTGGCTGTCATGTGATGTGCGAAAAGCCCCCGGCCATGACGCCAGACGAGGCGCTGGAGATGTGTAAAACGGCGCGGCGGATGGGAAAAGTACTGGCATATGATTTTCACCATCGTTTCGCACTGGATACCCAGTTGCTTCGCGAACAGGTGATGGCAGGCGCGCTGGGCGAAATCTATGTCACTAATGTCCGCGCTTTGCGTCGCTGCGGCGTACCCGGCTGGGGTGTTTTTACCAACAAGGAACTGCAGGGCGGTGGGCCGCTGATTGATATCGGTATCCATATGCTTGATGCCGCGATGTATGTGTTGGGCTTCCCGGCGGTAAAGCGTGTTAACGCGCACAGCTATCAGCGTATTGGCACACGTAAGAGCAGCGGCCAGTTCGGGGCATGGGATCCCGCGACGTACACCGTTGAGGATTCTCTGTTCGGCACGATCGAATTTCATAACGGCGGGATCCTGCGTCTTGAGACCTCTTTCGCGCTGAATATTCCTGAACAATCGATTATGAACGTCAATTTCTGCGGCGATCTTGCCGGGGCGACCTTATTTCCGGCGCGGGTCTATACCGATCGTGACGGGACGCTGGATGTGCTGTTCCAGCGCGAAATAGCCGATGACAATCGTCATTTTCGCAGCATGGAGGCCTTCGTGAATCACGTTCAGGGCGAGCCTGTCGCTATTGCGGACGCAGAGCAGGGCGTCGTTATTCAACAACTGGTTGCCGCACTGTATGAATCGGCTGAAACAGGAACATATGTAGACTTATGACGAAGCCAGTAATGCTAACCGAACCGGCTTTTTGCCCACACAGCCTCAACAAATATGCGTCTCTGATGACGCTTGGCAACGGCTATATGGGGATTCGCGCCAGCCACGAAGAAGCCTACACCTTACAAACTCGCGGCATGTATCTGGCGGGACTGTATCACCGGGCGGGGAAAGGTGAAATTAACGAACTGGTTAATCTGCCTGATGTGGTGGGTGTGGAGATCGCGCTTAATGGCGAGATTTTCTCACTAACCAGCGGCGTGATTGAGCGCTGGCATCGTGAACTGGATTTTGCCAGCGGAGAATTACGCCGTACCCTGGTCTGGCGAGCGCCCGGCGGCGCACGTTTCGCTATTGAGAGTCGGCGGTTTGTCTCGGCGCAAAAACTGCCGCTGTTTGCTATGGAAGTTGCCGTTACCCCACTGGATGGTGATGCGAGCATTGGCATCTCAACCGGGATTGATGCCACGATCACCAATCATGGACGTCAGCATCTGGATGAAACGCAGGTCCGGGTATTTGGTCAGCATCTGCTGCAAGGCATTTACACCACCCAGGACAATCGCAGCGATATCGCGATCGCGACGTTTTGCGACGTAGACGGTGCGGCGCAGCGCTGCTTCACCGCCAAAGAACGTCGGTTGTTACAACACAATAGCGTGCAGGCGAAAACCGGACAACGCGTTACGCTGACGAAAATTAGCTGGATAGACTGGGCGAGCGAGCGCAGCCTGTCGCTGGAAACCTGGGCACGCCAGTCGCTACGTAATCTGGAAGCGTGCGCCCAGCAGGGATACGATGCGCTGCTGGCGGAGTCGACCGCTAACTGGCATGCCTGGTGGCAAAGCCGTCGCGTTCAGGTCATCAG
The DNA here is from genome assembly GCF_014596845.2 of Citrobacter sp. C5_2. Taxonomy (NCBI): domain Bacteria; kingdom Pseudomonadati; phylum Pseudomonadota; class Gammaproteobacteria; order Enterobacterales; family Enterobacteriaceae; genus Citrobacter; species Citrobacter sp. C5_2. Next base: position 2,460,338 of record NZ_CP115032.1, read on the forward strand.
TAATGATATGAGCGATCAGCGAGCGCTGGATTATGCGCTCTATCATTTGCGTGTAATGACGCCAGATCACGATGAGCGCAGCAGTATTGCGGCGAAAGGTCTGACAGGCGAAGGGTATAAAGGTCACGTTTTCTGGGATACCGAGGTCTTTCTGTTACCGTTCCATCTCTTCACCGAGCCGAAAACAGCAAGAAGTTTATTACGTTACCGCTGGCATAACTTGTCGGGCGCGCGTGAGAAAGCCCGCCGCAACGGTTGGCAGGGGGCGCTGTTTCCCTGGGAGAGCGCGCGCAGCGGTGAGGAGGAGACGCCTGAATTCGCGGCGATCAACATCCGTACCGGCCTGCGGCAGAAAGTGGCCTCCGCACAGGCTGAACATCATCTCGTGGCGGATATAGCCTGGGCGGTGATTAATTACTGGCATGCCACCGGGGATATGAACTTTATGTCCCGTGAAGGTATAACGCTGCTTCTGGAAACAGCGAAGTTCTGGATCAGCAGAGCCGTCATGGTTAATGACCGTTTAGAGATCCACAATGTAATTGGCCCGGATGAATACACAGAGTATGTGAACAACAATGCGTTCACCAACTACATGGCCTGGTACAACGTGGAGCAGGCGCTCGGTTTTGCGCGTCGCCTGGGCTGTAGCGATGAGACCTTTATTCACCGTGCTGAGCATTTTTTACGCCATCTCTGGCGACCGGAAGCGTTGTCTGATGGCGTGTTACCTCAGGACGACACCTTCCTGAGCAAACCGGTTATCGATCTGTCCAGTTACAAAGCGAAAGCGGGCAAGCAGACGATTTTGCTCGATTACTCCCGCGCAGAGGTCAATGAGATGCAAATTCTCAAACAGGCCGATGTGGTGATGCTGACCTATATGCTGCCGGAGCAATTCAACCCGCAAACCTGTCTGGCGAACCTGCGGTTTTACGAGCCGCGCACCATTCATGACTCGTCTTTGAGTAAGGCTATCCATGGGATTGTGGCCGCGCGTTGTGGTGATTCAGAGCAGGGGTATCGCTTCTGGCGTGAAGGATCGCTTATCGATCTCGGAGACGATCCACATAGCTGTGATGACGGTATCCACGCTGCGGCGACGGGGGCCATCTGGCTGGGCGCAATTCAGGGATTTGCTGGCGTGAATGTTCGCCACGGGGAGTTACATCTTGCCCCTGCATTGCCTGACCATTGGCAAACTCTCTCTTTCCCACTGCGTTGGCAGGGCGTTGATATGCAGGTCACTATCAATAAAGCAGAGATCCGCATTAGCAGCACTGAGCGTATTACCTTGTGGGTTAATGGCGAAAAGATCGCCGTCCAGGGGGCGTCAGCGATTACCTATGACGGTATTATTACGTCTATTCATGGGACCGCTACCACAAAAAGGGATGATGAATGATCCTCAAACCACAGGCCATCATTTTTGATTTGGATGGCGTGATTACCGATACCGCGCATCTGCATTTCCTGGCGTGGCGGCAGGTAGCCGACGAAATAGGGATTGCGATTGACGAAGCATTTAATGACAGCCTGAAAGGGATTAGTCGTGGCGAGTCACTGCAGCGTATTTTGCACCACGGCGGAAAGGCGGGGGAGTTTACTCCCGAGACTTGCGCACAATTGGCTGAGAGAAAAAATCGTCTGTACGTCCATTCTTTGCGCCAGTTAACGGTTAACTCGGTATTGCCGGGGATTCGCGAGCTGTTAATGACGTTACGGGAAGAGCGGATTCCGGTGGGGCTGGCCTCCGTGTCGCTCAATGCGCCCACTATTTTACAGGCGCTTGATCTTAGCGCTTGTTTTGACTTTTGTGCGGATGCGGCGCTGATTACCCGTTCGAAACCGGATCCGGAGATTTTTCTGGCTGCCTGTGCGGGTCTTGGCGTTGACCCGCAGCAGTGCATTGGCATAGAAGATGCTCAAGCAGGCGTGGATGCGATCAACGCCTGCGGCATGCGCTCTGTTGGCATCGGTACGGGGCTGAACGGGGCAAACTTGCAGCTCCCTTCAACCGAATTTCTGACGTGGCCGTGCTTATCGGCTTTCTGGCAACACGACAAGTAAAGGATTCAACATGGCACAGCTTTCGTTGCAACATATTCAAAAAATTTACGACAACCAGGTGCACGTCGTTAAAGACTTCAATCTGGAAATCGAAGACAAAGAGTTTATTGTTTTTGTTGGGCCTTCCGGTTGCGGGAAGTCAACGACGTTGCGCATGATCGCCGGTCTGGAAGAGATCAGCGGCGGCGATCTGCTGATTGACGGTAAACGGATGAATGATGTGCCGGCGAAATCGCGCAATATTGCGATGGTTTTTCAGAACTATGCGTTGTACCCGCACATGACCGTCTATGACAATATGGCGTTTGGCCTGAAGATGCAGAAAATTGCTCCGGCGGTGATCGAGGAGCGCGTTAACTGGGCGGCGCAAATCCTTGGCCTGCGCGATTATCTGCAGCGTAAACCTGGCGCGTTATCCGGCGGTCAGCGTCAGCGCGTGGCGCTGGGACGTGCGATTGTTCGTGAGGCGGGGGTCTTCCTGATGGATGAGCCTTTATCGAATCTCGATGCCAAACTTCGCGTGCAGATGCGGGCAGAAATTAGCAAACTGCATCAGAAACTGAATACCACCATGATATATGTTACCCATGATCAAACCGAAGCCATGACGATGGCGACGCGTATTGTGATTATGAAGGATGGCATTGTTCAACAGGTTGGCGCACCGAAAACGGTGTATAACCACCCGGCAAATATGTTCGTCGCCGGATTTATTGGATCGCCGGCCATGAATTTTATTCGTGGCGCGATTGATGGTAATAAATTCGTTACCGAAACGCTGAAGTTAACCATTCCCGAAAATAAATTAGCACAGCTAAAAGCGCAGGGTTATGAGCATCAGGCCGTTACGCTGGGTATTCGTCCTGAAGACATACATCCGCAGCCTAATAATGAAAATAATGTATCAGCAAAAATTAGCGTCGCAGAATTAACAGGCGCTGAGTTTATGCTTTATACCATCGTTGGGGGGCATGAGTTAGTGGTCCGTGCTGGGGCAGTGAATGATTATCACGCAGGAGAAAATATCACTATTCATTTTGATATGGCGAAATGCCATTTCTTTGATGCTGAAACTGAAGTGGCTATTCAATAAAATTCCGGGGGGATAACCCCCCAAACCTTGGGGCATTTTTGCGAGTATTTTAACAAGGAATAATAATGAAAACCCTACTGTCCGCTACTGCGCTGATTATGAGCGCAGGAGTGGCCTGTGCGCAGGCCGCTGAAAAAAATGACTGGCGCTTTAATATCGGTGCCATGTACGAAATAGAAAACGTTGAAGGTCAGGGCGAAGATATGGATGGACTGGCTGAGCCGTCAGTCTATTTTAATGCGTCCAATGGACCATGGAAAATATCTCTGGCCTATTATCAGGAAGGTCCGGTTGATTACAGCGAGGGGAAACGCGGTACCTGGTTTGATCGCCCGGAACTGGAAGTTCGCTATCAATTCCTCGAAAGCGAGGATGTTAATTTCGGCCTGACCGGTGGTTTCCGTAATTACGGCTATCACTATGTTAATGAACCAGGAAAAGACACTGCCAATATGCAGCGCTGGAAAGTTCAGCCGGACTGGGATATTAAACTTAGCGACGATTTGCGTTTTAGCGGCTGGCTGGCAATGTATCAATTCGTCAATGACTTGAGTACCACGGGTTACTCAGATAGCCGCGTTGAAAGCGAAACCGGTCTGAATTATACCTTCAACGAAACGGTGGGCTTAACGGTCAACTATTATCTCGAACGCGGTTTTAATCTGGCGGATTCGCGTAATAATGGCGAGTTCTCGACCCAGGAAATCCGTGCTTACTTACCGTTGTCTTTCGGCAATACCACCCTGACGCCGTACACCCGTATTGGCCTTGATCGTTGGTCAAACTGGGACTGGCAGGATGATCCGGAACGGGAAGGGCATGATTTCAATCGCCTTGGTTTACTGTATGCTTATGATTTCCAAAATGGTTTATCAATGTCACTGGAATATGCATATGAATGGGAAGATCACGACGAAGGTGAAAGCGACAGATTCCATTATGCGGGGATTGGTGTGAATTACGCATTCTAAAATGTGCAGGGGCATTGTTATGCCCCTGTTTTTACACCAGTGAGTCGGCCAACGATATTTGCGTGCCCACGGTAATATTTTGTAAGCCTTTCTCACCGGCAATCAGGTTAAATAATAAATTACAGCTTTGTTCGCCGAGCTGCTGAGTTGGGACATCAATGCCTCCCGGCACGGGTGTCAGCATAAAAGACAGCAGTTCATTACTGTAGCCTACAACGGCAAGCTGTTGCGGAATGGCGATATTTTTCTCTGCCGCCACGCGATATAAACTCATTAACTTTAAACTGTCGGTGGCAAATACTGCGTCGGGTAACGGTTGTTGACTCAGTAATTTCCGCGAAGCGAGCAGGGCGGTCTCATGAGTATAACCCCCATCAATAATCCACTCATCGCGTATTTGAATATTATGTGCCTGAAGGCTGGCTTTATACCCGTTGACGCGATCGATGGAAACATGAACGTCAAGCGGGGCATGTAAACAGGCAATATTACTGTGGCCGCTCTCAATAAGCGCATTTGTCAGTGTGATGCTGTCACGATAGTTATCAGTGTCTACAGAATACACATTGGCATACTCTCCTTCCACTTTACCAATAACCACGACCGGGACGTTATATTTATCCAGTCTTGCAAAAAAAGATTCATCGGCGGGAGAACTCAGCATAATGATGCCTTTGATCAATTTTTGCTTAATTTTGCTCTCACATTTTTGTAAATCATCTTCGGTGCTTCGCGACGTCTGTAATATGACATCAAAACCGACTTCTTCGGCTTTGGCCGTAATAGCATGCAGCACTTCAGAGAAAAAGGGATTACCGGCGGTTGTTTTGGCAGAACGGGTTGATATCACCATTATTGCGTCAAAGCCGGAAGAGGTGAGCGCCCGAGCCAGTTTATTGGGCTGATACTGTAACTCATCAATAGCGCGCAGCACTTTTTCCAGCGCTTCCGGCGAGATGTTGGTTTGCTTATTCAGCACGCGCGATACCGTGGATTTTGATACGCCAGCGGCTCGTGCAATATCATAAATGGTAGGAGACATAGATCCCAAGCTCCGTCCGAGAGTCAATGGCGGACATATTATGGAGTTCAATGCCGAATGACAACAATCACAGAATGCTGACAGAAAAATCAAAAGACACACCGCACAATGTGTTACCTGAAGAACAATGCGATCTGCTGGTGTGTACGATGATAATGCAGTCGCAATATTTTCTTAAGAACTGGCGTATAGTGTTGTAGTGAAATCCAACTCTCGATCAGGAAGATATTATGTTTAAAAAAGGCGTATTAGCGTTGGCACTGGTCATTGGCATGCCGGTTTATGCTGCCGAACACTGGATTGATGTTCGTGTGCCTGAGCAATACCAACAGCAGCATATTCAGGGGGCCGTCAATATTCCGTTAAAAGAGATGAAGGCGCGTATCGCAACAGAAGTGCCTGATAAGACCGACACCGTGAAGTTGTATTGCAACTCCGGGCGTCAGTCGGGGCAGGCGAAGGATATGCTCGTTGAAATGGGCTACACGCAGGTGACGAATGAAGGTGGAATCAACCAGATCGCGCTGCCAAAAGTAGAGAATAACTAAACCATCCGTATATCTTCTGTAACAGGCGGCGCGAATAGTGCCGTCTGACACCGCTCAGGTAGTTGATAAATAAGAATTGACCCCTATCTTTACTTCCTGTTTGTTATAATTTCTTCGGTTCCTTCAGCATAACGGGATGGCGATGAAGCGACTTAAAAATGAACTCAATTCGCTGGTTAATCGCGGCGTAGATCGGCATTTGCGCCTGGCTGTCACCGGGCTTAGCCGTAGCGGTAAGACGGCGTTCATCACCGCGATGGTAAACCAGTTACTCAATATTCATGCCGGTGCGCGACTGCCGTTGCTCAGCTGCGTGCGCGAAGAACGTCTGCTCGGCGTTAAACGGGTTCCTCAACGTGATTTTGGCATTCCGCGTTTTACCTATGATGAGGGACTGGCTCAGCTGTATGGCTCTCCGCCAGCCTGGCCGACACCGACGCGCGGGGTGAGCGAAATTCGCCTGGCGCTGCGCTACAAGTCCAATGACTCTTTGCTGCGCCACTTCAAAGACACCTCCACGCTATACCTGGAAATCGTCGATTATCCGGGCGAGTGGCTGCTCGATCTACCGATGCTGGCGCAGGATTACCTGAGCTGGTCGCGGCAGATGACCGGATTATTGCAAGGTCAGCGGGGCGAATGGTCGGTCAGATGGCGACAGCTATGCCAGGGGCTGGATCCGCTGGCCCCTGCTGATGAAAACCGTCTGGCGGAAATTGCCGCCGCGTGGACGGAGTATTTGCATCAGTGCAAACAGCAGGGACTGCATTTTATTCAACCAGGTCGCTTTGTCCTGCCGGGAGATATGGCGGGTGCGCCCGCGCTGCAATTCTTCCCGTGGCCGGATGTGGAAGAATACGGCGAATCTAAGCTGGCACAGGCGGACAAACACACCAACGCAGGCATGTTGCGCGAGCGGTTTAATTACTATTGCGAAAAGGTTGTGAAGGGCTTTTATAAGAATCACTTCCTGCGTTTTGATCGCCAGATTGTACTGGTGGATTGCCTGCAACCGCTCAACAGCGGGCCACAGGCGTTCAATGATATGCGTCTGGCGCTGACCCAATTGATGCAAAGCTTCCATTACGGGCAGCGTACGCTGTTTCGTCGGCTGTTCTCTCCGGTGATCGACAAACTGTTATTTGCCGCCACCAAAGCTGACCATGTCACGGTCGATCAGCACGCCAATATGGTGTCGTTGCTCCAGCAACTGATTCAGGATGCCTGGCAAAACGCCGCGTTCGAAGGTATTAGCATGGATTGTCTGGGCCTGGCATCGGTACAGGCAACCACCAGTGGCCTGATTGATGTGAAAGGCGAAAAGATCCCGGCGCTGCGTGGCAATCGCCTGAGCGATGGCGAACCGCTGACCGTCTATCCTGGTGAAGTGCCCGCACGACTGCCAGGACAGGCATTCTGGGACAGCCAGGGATTTCAGTTTGAAGCATTTCGCCCGCAGGTGATGGATGTTGATAAACCCTTACCGCATATCCGTCTTGATGCCGCGCTGGAGTTTTTAATAGGAGATAAATTGCGATGAGCGAGCCGTTAAAACCGCGTATCGATTTCTCAGGTCCGCTGGACGTGGAACAAAACACGGCGTTTAAAGCGCAGCAAATGTTCAATGAAACGGAAGCGCAGACCTTTGCTCCGGCGACACTGGATGAGCCTCTGGAAGACGAAGGCCAGGCAGAAGCGGTGATTGATGCTGCCTTGCGTCCTAAACGCAGTTTGTGGCGCAAAATGGTGATGGGCGGGCTGGCGCTGTTTGGTGTGAGCGTTGTCGCACAGGGCGTACAGTGGACCATGAATGCCTGGCAGACCCAGGACTGGATCGCGCTGGGAGGGTGCGCCGCGGGCGCGCTGATCGTCGGCGCGGGCGTGGGGTCGGTGGCGACCGAGTGGCGCAGGTTGTGGCGTTTGCGCCAGCGAGCGCATGAACGTGATGAAGCGCGAGACCTGCTTCATAGCCACGGAACAGGAAAAGGTCGCGCATTTTGTGAAAAGCTGGCGCAGCAGGCGGGTATTGATCAGTCCCATCCGGCGTTACAGCGCTGGTATGCCTCTATCCACGAAACGCAAAACGATCGTGAAATCGTCAGCCTGTATGCCCATCTTGTGCAACCGGTGCTGGACGCGCAGGCGCGACGTGAGATCAGTCGTTCTGCGGCGGAGTCCACGCTGATGATTGCCGTCAGCCCACTGGCGCTGGTGGATATGGCATTTATCGCCTGGCGCAATCTGCGGCTGATTAATCGTATTGCCTCGCTGTATGGCATTGAACTCGGGTATTACAGTCGTCTGCGTCTGTTCCGGCTGGTGCTGCTGAATATCGCCTTTGCCGGCGCCAGCGAATTGGTCCGCGAGGTTGGTATGGACTGGATGTCGCAAGATCTGGCGGCGCGCTTATCCACACGTGCTGCGCAGGGGATTGGTGCCGGGCTGTTAACGGCGCGTCTGGGTATTAAAGCGATGGAACTCTGCCGTCCGCTCCCGTGGATAGATGACGATAAACCACGACTTGGGGATTTTCGCCGCCAGTTGATTGGTCAGGTCAAAGAGACCTTACAAAAGAACAAATCTCCGCGTGAAAGTTAACTGGAACAGGGTGTCGATGGTATAACTTTACGCCGCGGCGCCCAATTTTCCAGCGTGCTGTCAATATTTGTTGACAGAGTTCTTCCTGCAAACCAAATACTGTCTTATCATTTAACACATAATCCCTTGTCCAGGTGAAGGTTCCTATGCGTTTGGAAGTCTTTTGTGAAGACCGACTTGGTCTGACCCGCGAATTGCTCGATTTACTGGTGCTAAGAAGCATTGATTTACGCGGTATCGAGATTGACCCCATCGGGCGAATTTACCTTAATTTTGCGGAGCTGGAGTTCACCAACTTCAGTAGTCTGATGGCTGAAATCCGCCGTATTTCAGGAGTTACGGATGTACGTACCGTCCCCTGGATGCCTTCCGAACGGGAACATCTGGCGCTGAGTGCGCTGCTCGAGGCATTGCCTGAACCCGTTCTTTCTCTGGATATGAAAAGCAAAATTGAGATGGCGAACCCTGCGAGCTGTCAGCTTTTTGCTCACTCTCAGGAGCGGATGCGTAATCATACTGCCGCCCAGTTAATCAATGGTTTTAACTTCCAGCGCTGGCTCGAAAGCAATCCGCAGGATTCACATAGCGAGCATGTCGTGATTAACGGACAGAATTTCCTGATGGAAATTACGCCAGTTCACTTGCAGGGTGAAAATCAGGAGCAAATGCTGACGGGAGCCGTCGTCATGCTGCGTTCCACCATCCGGATGGGGCGTCAGTTGCAAAATATGACCACGCAGGATCTGAGCGCGTTTAGCCAGATTATTGCCGTCAGCGCCAAAATGAAGCATGTCGTAGAACAGGCCCGTAAGCTGGCGACGCTGAGCGCACCGCTGCTGATCACCGGTAATACCGGTACGGGTAAGGATCTCTTTGCCCATGCCTGTCATCTGGCGAGCCCGCGTGCGGCGAAGCCGTATCTGGCGCTGAACTGTGCGTCGATCCCTGAAGACGCGGTCGAAAGCGAGTTGTTCGGTCACGCAGGGGAAGGTAAAAAAGGGTTCTTCGAGCAGGCTAACGGCGGTTCAGTGCTGCTGGATGAGATTGGCGAAATGTCGCCGAGCATGCAGACCAAATTGTTGCGTTTCCTCAATGACGGGACCTTCCGCCGGGTTGGCGAAGATCATGAAGTCCATGTCGATGTACGTGTGATTTGCGCCACGCAAAAGAACCTGGTGGAGCTGGTGCAGAAAGGTTTGTTCCGCGAAGATCTGTATTATCGTCTGAACGTGCTGACCCTTAACCTGCCGCCGCTGCGCGATTGTCCGCAAGATATCATGCCGCTCACCGAACTGTTTGTGGCGCGTTTTGCCGACGAACAGGGCGTACCGCGTCCGAAACTGTCCGCCGATCTCAGTACGGTATTAACCCGCTACGGTTGGCCAGGTAACGTGCGCCAGCTTAAAAATGCCATCTATCGGGCGTTGACCCAGTTAGAGGGATATGAGTTGCGGCCACAGGATATATTATTGCCAGATTACGATGCGGCAACGGTTGCGGTCGGAGAAGAGGTGATGGAAGGCTCGCTGGATGAAATTACCAGCCGCTTTGAACGTTCTGTACTGACGCAACTGTATATGAATTACCCCAGCACGCGTAAACTGGCCAAACGGCTTGGTGTTTCACATACTGCGATCGCTAACAAGTTACGCGAGTATGGTTTGAATCAAAAGAAAAGTGAAGAATAAAGTATTATTGCCAATCCTGATTATGGGGTTGGCATTTTTTATTTGTTCATATTATTAATTTATTTCAATGTATTTATATTGAATATTAATACTCATGTGACCAGTATCCCTCATTCTTAATTAATTATTCCTGTAGTTGCTATTCATTTCACTCATTCCGCATTCCTCTTACAATTAACCGCATTTTGAATAATGCGATTATTAATAAGGGATGATTATGAAACTTAATATATTTACCAAAACAATAATTGGAATGGGCGCATTATGCGCCGCAGCACCCGTATTGGCTCTTGAAGCCTGGAGTGGACAAGAAGGAACCGGCCCTTACGAAGTTATTTATGACAGCGGCGTCTATACCAATGCCTGGTGGGTTGGCGCATCGGATTGTCCGGGAAATGCCTCAGGTGATGAAGCTAATAATCCCTGGCGTTTTGAACGTGATGCAACCGCTGCAGAAATCGCAGAATACGGTAACCCGACAACCTGCGATACTGGCGGCGGAACGGTAACCTATCCGGATTACAGTAGCGCAAATGCCTACAATGCCAATGATATTGTTACCTACAACGGTGCGACCTGGCAGACTTCTACCGCACAGAGCGCATACGGTTTCACGCCGGGGGCAGCCAATCCATGGGAAATGTATGCGGAAGTCGCGCAGTGGTCGGCAACCACGACGTACAATAAAGGCGATAAAGTTCAGAAAGACGGCCAGGAATATGAGGCGCTATTTTATACCATTGGCGATGATCCTTCCCTGGAGGCAAACCAGAACCCGTCTGGCACCAATGGTCGCCCGTGGAAACCGCTGGGTGCTGTCGTAACGTATACGACGGATCAACTCAATAATGCGCCTGAATTTAATTCTTCAACGCTGTATGAAAGCGGGACACTCATTCGATATAACGGCGAAAACTATGTTTCCCAGGCTAAAGTCCAGAAAGTCACGCCAGCCGATACCAATCCGTGGAAAATTTATATTGACTGGTCCGGCACTAAAGCAATGGTCGGGACACCTTCATCTGCGTGGCCTGCTCATGTCTACGCGCCGTATGTCGACTATACCCTGAACTCGCTGCCAGACCTTGCCAGTCTTGCCAAAAACCAGAATGTGACCCACTTCACCATGGCCTTTGTGGTGGCGAAAGATGCTGATACCTGTCTGCCAACCTGGGGCACGGCCTACAACATTAATGACTACACGCAGTACAGTAAAATTAAAGCGCTGCGTGAAGCCGGCGGAGATGTCATGGTCTCCATAGGGGGTGCCAATAACTCACCGTTGGCGGCAGCCTGTACCGACGTATCACAACTGCAGCAGCACTATTATGACATCGTTGAAAACCTCAACCTGAACGTGCTGGACTTCGATATCGAAGGGACCTGGGTTGCCGACCATGACTCCATTAACCGCCGTAACGAAGCTGTTAAGGCCGCGCAGGATCAGTGGAAAGCGGAAGGTCGTAGCGTGGGGATCTGGTACACGTTGCCTATTCTGCCGACAGGTCTGACCGATGACGGTCTGTATGTACTGAACGATGCGAAGGCCAAAGGGGTTAATCTGGCGGGCGTAAACGTGATGGCGATGGACTACGGCAGCAGTATCTGTCAGTCCGAGGGTACGGAAGGGCAGAATATTCATGGCAAATGTGCAACCTCAGCTATAGAAAACCTGTCAAGCCAGTTAAAACAGATATTCACCGATAAGAGCGATGACGAGATCAACGCCATGATGGGCGTTACGCCGATGAACGGCTACAACGACGTGCAGGGCGAAGTGTTCTATCTGTCGGATGCTAACCTGGTGATGGACGATGCCAAAGATCGCGATATGGGCATGATAGGCATGTGGTCGATGATGCGTGACCAGCCGGGTGTTGCCGGTCAGGTATCACCAGAACACAGTGGGTTGACTGAATCCCAGGCTCCGCAATACGCCTTCAGTGAAGTGTTTGCACCGTTTACCCATAGCGATGAGACACCGGCAGAGACGGAAATAAAAGACGTCAACGTTGACAAATCGACAAATAACCCGGAATTAAACTGGACACAAAATACGGCCAGTATCGAAAGTGGGGAATACACTGTCACCTTACAACATGATGGTTGGAATCGTGATGCCGTTGGTGAGCCGTACTATTTTGGTCAATACGGTAATGATAAGGTCGCCAGGGTGTACGTCACTGATTTAGGAAACGGCTATTCTAATGTTAAGTTACAAATGTTGACAGGGGAAGTCACGGAAGGCCATGTTGTACAGGTCAAGGATGCGAATGGGACTGTTGTATTAACTTATCAGTACACCCTCGAAGATGTAACTACGGGCAGCCCTTCGCAAATTGCCTCGTCAGAGACGTCGGTTAAAAATGGTTCGTTGACTTATACGATTAATGCAAGTACATCAATGATGATTGCATATGAGTACGTTAACTTTTATTACGATTCAACCGATGCAAAAGGAAAAACGACCACCACTCTTTGTGGCTCCTGGTTCCAGGGTATGATCAAGAATTTCGGCAAAGGTTGTTCCACGGTGATGAATCCGCACCAGGGTTACTGGTCGCCTTCTGAGACTATCTCTGTGAATAAACTGAAAGCGGGTGATAAAGTTTATGCGGCTACCGCTGACGGCAGTAGTGAAAGTGCAAAAATCTTTACCGTACTCGATTCGATTACCTTAACGGATGAAATGTTGAAAGCGTCCAGGTAAGTTAAAAAAGTCCTCACCTTCAAAGCCGTAACAGCAATGTTACGGCTTACTTGTTGTCTATGGAAAACCCCCAGCTAGGCTGGAGGGGCTGTGCACAATAAAAAACCCCGCCGTAGCGAGGTTGAGAATGTGTTGTATAAAAGGCTAAGTGCTTATTACGCTTTCAGCACGTCCAGAGCGGCAGTGTAATCCGGCTCGTTGGTAATTTCATTGACCAGTTGGCTGAAAATAACGTTGTCATTCTCGTCGATAACCACCACGGCGCGCGCGGCCAGCCCTTTTAATGGGCCTTCAGCGATTTCAACACCATAGTTTTTCAGGAATTCTGCATTGCGCAGGGTGGACAGCGTGATAACGTTGCTCAGACCTTCCGCACCGCAAAAACGAGAATGGGCAAAGGGCAGGTCGGCCGAAACGCACAGTACGACGGTATTGTCGATTTCTGTCGCCAGTTGGTTAAACTTACGTACCGATGCCGCGCAAACGCCGGTATCGATGCTTGGGAAAATATTCAGCACTTTGCGCTTGCCGGCGAACTGGCCCAGCGTAACGTCAGACAGATCTTTAGCCACAAGGGTAAAAGCCTGAGCTTTGCTTCCTGCCTGAGGAATGGAGCCAGCGACTGCAACCGGGTTGCCCTGAAAATGAACGGTTTGTGACATGGTTATCTTCCTGTTTACATATAGTTAACGTCGAGGCTAGTTTATGCCATCAGCAGTTAACACGGCAAACGCTATTTGCGGATATCCGCTTCAGGGACTGCACTAAGGAAAACGAATGAGAACAGTAAAGGTATATGAGGAAGCCTGGCCGCTGCACACTCCCTTTGTTATTGCCCGTGGGAGCAGAACCGAAGCGCATGTGGTGGTGGTCGAAGTGGAAGAAAATGGCGTCACAGGCGTTGGAGAGTGTACGCCTTATCCGCGCTACGGTGAAAGCGATGCCTCAGTGCTGGCGCAAATTATGAGTATTGCGCCACAACTGGAAAATGGACTGACGCGTGAAGAACTGCAAAAGCTGCTGCCAGCGGGAGCGGCGCGTAACGCGGTGGACTGTGCGTTGTGGGATCTGAATGCGCGACAACAGCAATTGTCTCTGGCTGAGCTGGTGGGTTGCGAACTGGCGGAGGTGGTGACGACAGCGCAAACGGTGGTGATTGGAACGCCCGAACAGATGGCGGCGAGCGCGGCAGCACTGTGGGAAAATGGGGCGAGACTGCTGAAAGTCAAACTGGATGCCCGTTTAATCAGCGAACGAATGGTTGCCATTCGTGCGGCTGTTCCTGAGGCCACGATCATTGTCGACGCTAACGAATCCTGGCGGGCAGAGGGCCTGGCCGCGCGCTGTCAGCTTCTGGCTGATTTAGGGGTTGCGATGCTGGAACAACCGCTCCCGGCGCAGGATGATGCCGCGCTGGAGAATTTTGTGCATCCGCTACCGATCTGCGCAGATGAAAGTTGCCACACCCGCAGCAGCCTGAAAGCGCTGCACGGGCGCTATGAAATGGTCAATATCAAACTGGATAAAACAGGGGGCCTGACCGAAGCGCTGGCGCTGGCCATCGATGCGCGCGAGCAGGGATTTGCGCTGATGCTGGGCTGCATGCTGTGTACATCCCGGGCGATTAGCGCGGCGTTACCCCTCACGCCGCAGGTCAGTTTTGCCGATCTCGATGGACCTACCTGGCTTGCCAGCGACGCGGAGCCATCCCTGCATTTTACGACCGGACAGCTTCATCTCTAGGGTGCCAACGCAGGAGATTGGACATGGCCAGCAGGTATTTCTCGCTCGCTTCATCGGATGAAATGGGCGGAAATTCGGCGGTGATACAGTGCAAGTTCAGGTCGGCGCACCAGCTACCAAAAGAGCCAGGCGTTTCGTAACCTACGCTGGTGACAAGCGGCAATTCAAATGACTGCGCCAGCCATGCGCCTAACTCGCTGCGTCTGGGATCTTCAATACAGGCCAGCGGATCGTGAAAAGAAACCACCCAGGCGGGATGAATCCGGTGAATAAGCTGACACAGCGCCTGGGTTTCTGGTTCTGACCCCGGATGCTCGCCGGTCAGCAAAACCACGTCGCGTTCTTCTGCGCTACTGTTCCAGCGATATACCGTTTCACCCGCTTTCCAGTTTGCGGCAGGAAAGTTACGGTTAAGATCTACGCCGTTCGCATTTGCGCGCAGCCCAAGCTGGCAACCGTCGGGGTTCACCGCCAGCACCACATGGTGACGACGCAGGGAAGGGTTAAGCGTACGCAATGCGCAGGAAAGGGTGACGACAGATGAGTTTTCGTCACCGTGCGTACCTGCCAGTATCAGGCCGCTTTCATGATCGGCTGCCAGCGCAGGAAACCAGATTAGCGGTGCGCCTAACGATGAACGTCCGTAATGTTCGGTTCCTGGCGGAAATGCGCCGCGCTCGGCACGGGGACGGGTAGCGGTCATAGTCATCTCTGAATGCTCGAATAGTTACTCGCAGTGTTGTGCAAAATGTATGGATAATCAAATCGTTTTCACACACTTATCTTTTCAGGTGTAATATCACTTTCTTGTCGGAAGTTAATTGCATTTCCTGCTGGCGATACAAATAATTACACATTCACTTAGTAGCCGGAATTGAGGATATTTTATGCAGCATTCTGTTTCAGTAACCTGTTGTGCGCTGTTGGTTAGCAGCATTTCCTTATCATGGGCTGCTGATGTTCCCAGCGGAACGGTACTGGCAGAGAAACAAGAACTGGTGCGGCATATAAAAGATGAACCGGCGTCGCTTGATCCGGCAAAGGCCGTCGGACTTCCTGAAATTCAGGTTATTCGTGATTTATTTGAAGGGCTGGTCAATCAGAATGAGAAGGGAGAAATTGTTCCTGGCGTCGCCACCCAGTGGAAAAGTAACGATAACCGCATCTGGACGTTTACGCTACGCGACAATGCGCAATGGTCCGATGGTACACCGGTAACGGCGCAGGATTTTGTCTACAGCTGGCAGCGTCTGGTTGATCCCAAAACACTATCACCGTTTGCGTGGTTTGCTGCGCTGGCGGGTATTAGCAATGCTCAGGCGATCATCGATGGCAAAGCCGCGCCTGATAAGCTTGGCGTTAGCGCGGTCGATGCGCGTACATTAAAAGTTCAACTGGATAAACCGCTCCCCTGGTTTGCCAATCTGACGGCAAGTTTTGCATTTTATCCGGTACAAAAAGCCAACGTTGAGAGCGGCAAAGAGTGGACCAAACCGGGTAATCTGATTGGTAACGGCGCCTATGTGCTCAAAGATCGCGTCGTAAATGAAAAACTGGTCGTTGTACCGAATACGCATTACTGGGACAACGGCAAAACGGTTCTGCAAAAAGTCACCTTCCTGCCCATTAATCAGGAATCGGCAGCCACCAAGCGCTACCTTGCGGGTGATATTGACATCACGGAATCCTTCCCGAAAAACATGTATCAGAAACTGTTGAAGGATATTCCGGGCCAGGTTTATACCCCGCCTCAGCTTGGCACTTACTATTATGCCTTCAATACCCAGAAGGGACCGACTGCCGATTCCCGCGTGCGCCTGGCGCTGAGTATGACGATCGATCGTCGTTTGATGGCGGAGAAAGTATTAGGTACCGGCGAGAAGCCCGCCTGGCATTTCACGCCGGATGTTACGGCAGGATTTGTACCTGAACCTTCGCCGTTTGAGCAAATGAGTCAGGAAGAGTTGAATGCTCAGGCGAAAACCCTGCTGCGTGCAGCAGGCTATGGTCCGCAGAAACCGCTTAAACTGACGCTGCTGTACAACACCTCTGAAAACCACCAAAAGATTGCTATCGCAGTGGCTTCTATGTGGAAGAAAAACCTCGGTGTCGACGTAAAACTGCAGAATCAGGAGTGGAAAACCTATATCGACAGCCGTAATACCGGCAATTTTGATGTGATCCGCGCTTCCTGGGTGGGGGACTACAATGAGCCTTCTACGTTCCTGTCGTTATTAACATCGACCCATACGGGCAATATCTCCCGCTTTAATAATCCGGCATACGATAAAGTATTAACTCAGGCTACGTTGGAAAATACCGAGAAGGCGCGGAATGCGGATTATAATACGGCAGAGAAAATTCTGATGGAGCAGGCACCTATTGCACCAATTTATCAGTATACCAACGGGCGGTTAATTAAACCGTGGCTGAAAGGGTATCCGATTACCAACCCTGAAGATGTCGCATACAGCCGCACAATGTATATTGTGAAGCACTAATCGGTACTGGCCTTATGTTAACGCAAGGTAACCACGGATAAACCCAGAGCTGGCGCGGCTTACAGCGCCAGTTTCTCCTTAGCATCTGAAAGCCAGAGAAAAAAACTACAAGATTGCAGACCGTGATGGCCTGTATGTTTTGGTTACACCAGCGGATTCGGTGTTCTTTCTGTAGTCTCTCTGTTTGTAGCCCAATAAAAAATCGTTTTCCCCGTTACTCGGGGGGATAGCCATGTTACCTGTCATCTTCTGGCAGACAAGTAGAATTCGCATATGGAAGGCGGATTTCGGAAATAAATTAGACATGGGCCAATTTCTGACCTGTCGCCATCATCATCCGGGCGTTTTACTCGATAACCACTGTCATTTCCTGCTTGGCATTTTGCATCGAAACGAGGGTGCGGAAGGATTTGATATTCCCTGAGGCGAAAAAGAGATCGCGGGTCAGGGCCTCGTATTCCGCCATATCGCGGACGTTCATTACCAGCAGGAAATCAAAATCGCCGGTAACGTAATAAACCTGTTGCACCTGCGGACAACTAACGAATCGCTGCTTATCTTCTTCCAGCAGATCGAGACGCTCATTTTCAATGGTGACCTGCGCCATGATAGTGATAGGGCGACCAACTTTTGTGGCGTCGATCAGGCTGACGCTGCCTCTAATAATACCGGCTTCTTCCAGTGCAGCGATCCGCCGATTGACTGCCGAGGGGGAAAGGCTGACGAGATCGGCGATCTCTCGTTGCGACAGGCGATTATTGCGCTGCAACAGTGTGAGGATTTTTTTATCCCAGGTGTCCAGTTTCATCGTTTCAACGGCCTTATAAAAGTGTGATACGCCTCACTAATGCAACTTTGTTGCGCCAGATAGGTAAATCAGATTGAAAATTGCGCCTCTTAGGGCAATTTTGCGCCATTTTACCGTTGGGGGCAGTGTACCATCTCAATCAGTGGGAAGACGATAAATCGTGTTTTTTAGCCGATAACGAATCAACCCACATTATTTCACAACCCGTTCATTCCGTTATTCGGCCTGCGCTTAATTTGGCCGCGTGGAGCTCTATGCCTGTTGTTTAGTGGGGGAATTAATTCATCGCGGCATGACGGTATGAATAAAAAAGGTGTATTTATGACGGACATAATGAAATACCAATTCAATTCTCGCCAAAAAGTTTATGGTCAGGGTGTCGATCTCAGCCTGCTCAATGACCGCGTCGGCGCAGACGTACAGGCTTTTCACCAGAAATTTCCTGACTACCGGGTAACGCCACTACGCAAGCTAGGCTATTTAAGCCAGCGTCTGGGGCTGGGGTCGCTGCATATTAAAGATGAGGCACAGCGATTCGGTCTTAATGCGTTTAAAGGGCTGGGTGGATCTTATGCTATGGGGAAATATCTCGCCGAACGACTTGGGCGTGACATTAATACCTTAAGCTTCGCCGATCTTAATTCGCCGGAAATTAAAGCCTGTATTAAAGATATTGTGTTTGTGACGGCCACCGACGGCAATCACGGGCGTGGCGTGGCGTGGGCGGCGGAGCAGCTTGGGTTACGGGCGGTGGTCTACATGCCGAAAGGTTCATCGCTGGTGCGGGCGCAAAATATTCGTCGACATGGCGCCGAATGCACCATTACCGATCTTAACTACGACGATACCGTGAGGCTGGCTGATAAAACCGCTAAAGAGCGCGGGTGGGTACTGTTGCAGGATACTGCCTGGCAAGGTTACGAACAGATTCCAACCTGGATCATGCAAGGTTATATGACGCTCGCCGTTGAAGCCTGGGATCAACTGATGCAAAGTGGGGCGCCGTTGCCGACACATCTCTTTTTGCAGGCTGGGGTTGGCTCTTTCGCGGGCAGCATCATGGGCTATTTCGTCGAAAAAATGCAGCAGCAAGCGCCGACAATCGTCATTGTCGAACCGCATAAAGCAAATTGTCTATACCGCTCGGCGACCATTAATGATGGTCAGCCGCACAGCGTCGGCGGCGATATGGCGACCCTGATGGCCGGACTTGCCTGCGGCGAGCCGAACATCACCAGTTGGCCGATGCTGCGCGACCATGCCCGCTGCTTTATCTCCGCTGACGATCATCTTGCCGCCAACGGTATGCGTTTGCTGGCTGCGCCGCGCCCCGGCACTGATGAACCCTTTATATCCGGCGAATCCGGCGCTATCGGCGCGGGGGTGCTGTATGCGCTGATGACCCAGCCGGAGTTTCGCCATCTCGCCGAATCGCTGCGCCTCAATGCCGATGCGCATGTCCTGTTAATCAGTACCGAAGGGGACACTTCCCCGGATGTCTATGAAGACATCGTCTGGTTTGGCCGCAATGGCTAACCGCCAACGGCAATAATAAGAGGGCCATCTTACCTACCCTACATGCCCTCGGTATGACATGCGTTCTGACAATAAATAAAACATATGCGATTTTGCGTAATGCTGAGAGAACATGACCGATGAATACTGAAACTGCTGTTACAGAAGAAAGAGGATATTGTAATTCCACAAAATGGCATGGCGAAGATACCGTTTGGGTGCTTGGCCTGTTCGGAACGGCGATTGGCGCCGGGGTGCTGTTTCTACCAATAAATGCCGGGATCGGCGGCTTTTGGCCGCTACTGATTGTTTTCGCTCTTGCTTTTCCGATTACCTATCTGGCGCATCGCGGACTGGCGCGCTTTATTTACTCTTCGAATACGCCGGAAAGCACCATTACCGATGTTATCGGCGAACATTTCGGCGCGCTGGCGGGGAAGGTGTTTACCGTTATCTATTTTTTCGCCGTCTATACCATTTTGATTATGTATGCAGTGGCGATCACCAATACTGCGCAGAGTTTTATCCGCCACCAGCTCGGCTTGGCGGAGCCGCCACGGGCGCTGGTGGCTATCGTGTTGATTCTCGGGCTGATGCTTATTGTCCGCCTGGGGCAGCGGCTGATCATGCGAGTGATGAGCACCCTGGTTTATCCCTTTATTATCTCGCTGATATTTATGTCGCTGTTTCTGATTCCGCACTGGAACGGCGCGATTTTTCACACCGTAAGCATTAGCGCGATGGGGGATGGGCGCAGCATTTTCTTGACGCTGTGGATGACGTTTCCGGTATTGGTGATGTCGTTTAACCACTATCCGATTATTTCGCCGATGGTCGTGCGCCAGAAACAGCGCTACGGCCTGGAGCTTGCCGAGCGCAAATGCGCACAGATTCAGCGCTATGGCATCCTGTTGATGATAGTGGTCGTGCTGTTTTTCGTCCTCAGTTGCGTGTTAAGTCTGTCGCCACAGCAACTGGCGGAAGCGAAGGCGCAAAACCTCTCAATACTTTCGTATCTTGCGAACCAGTTTGACACGCCAATTATTGCCTGGCTGTCGCCGATTATCGCTTTTGTCGCCATTACCAAATCATTTCTGGGCCACTATATCGGCGCGTATGAATCACTGCGAGACCTGATTCTTGAGGCTGCCGCCTCTCGGGGGAAAAAGCCAGGTATTCGCGCAGTTGACGCTGTTATCCTGGTTTTTATGGTTCTGACCTGCTGGTTCGCTGCCTATAAAAACCCCAGTATTCTCGGCATTATTGAGTGCATCAGCGGCCCTACTGGGGCGGCAATCCTACTGCTGTTACCGATGTATGCCATCCATAAATTACCGGTGCTGGCACCGTATCGCGGCAAAGCCAGCAACATTTTTGTCACCCTGATTGGGTTGATTACCGTATCTGCCATTTTTTACGGCATGTTCCAGTAACCACGATGAATAGCGAGATGTTTTTATGAGTCATTATCTGCAGATTAACGGCCAGCGGCTTATCGATTCTTTGTTCGCGCTCGGCGAATGTGGCGCGCTGGAGGGCGGGGGCGTCTGTCGCCTCGCGGCGACCGCGGAGGATAAAGCGGGCAGGGACTTTGTCGTTGCCAGAATGAAAGCGCTGGGTCTGGCAATCTATATCGATGCTATTGGCAATGTTACTGGCGTCTATGCCGGTGAAGAGGCGTTACCGATGGTCATGATGGGCTCGCATATTGACACCGTCGGCACTGGCGGTTTGTACGACGGCAATTACGGCGTGATGGCGGGTCTGGAGGTGATTGCCACTCTTTTAGAGGCGGGCATTCGTCCCCGTCGTCCGCTGGCGGTCACCTTCTTTACCAACGAAGAAGGTGTACGTTTTCAGCCCGATATGATGGGCAGCGTGGTGTTTGCTGGTGAATATCCTCTTGATGCAGCGTTGGCAGCGAAGGATCTTGATGGGGTAACTCTTGATGAGGCGTTATGCGAGATTGGTTACAAAGGCGCTTGTCGACCGGGCGACCTGTCGGTGGATAGCTACGTTGAGCTGCATATTGAACAGGGACCGATCTTCGACAAAGAGAGAATTGATATCGGAGTGGTAACCGGCGTGCAGGGGATTTCGTGGCAGGAATTTACGTTGACCGGTGTCTCCAACCATGCGGGCACCACGCCGATGAATATGCGCCACGATGCCGGACTGGCGGCGGCGAAAATTGCCGTATACGCCCGCGAACTGTCGCTTACTCTTGGTGGCGATCAGGTGTCTACTGCCGGACATATGGTCTTTAAACCGAACCTGATTAACGTGATTCCCAACCATGTCGTGATGACGGTGGATTTGCGCAATACCGATAATGAGACCTTAAAACTGGCGGAACAACGGCTTGCCGAGTTTGTCGCCAGAACGTCGCAAGAAGAGGGCGTCGAAATAACCAGTCGTTCGCTGGTGCGTTTTAACCCGGTTATTTTTGCCGATGAAATTGTCAATGCCGTAGAAGACGAGGCAAAGCGTCAGGCGCTGAGTTGTAGGCGTCTGCCGAGCGGTGCAGGTCATGATGCGCAGTTTATGGCCTCGGTTTGCCCGGCCGGGATGATCTTCGTCCCCTGCGTTGATGGCATTAGTCACAACGTCAAAGAGCATAGCGAAGCCAAAGACCTGATTGCCGGTGCCAACGTGCTGCTGCAGGTGGTATTACAACGCGCCCAGCGCGCGGAATAGCGTTTTACAGGAGAATAATATGAATCAGGAACAGTTAAAGCAGCAGCTTATTGCATGGCGTCGTCATCTGCATGCCAACCCGGAAAGTGCCTTTGAAGAGGTAAAAACTGCGCAATTCATCGCCGAAAAACTCGAGGCGATGGGGATCGAAGTGCATCGTAACATTGGTAAAACCGGGCTGGTGGGTGTGCTGAAATGCGGTGACGGAAAGGGCGTTATCGCTATTCGCGCCGATATTGACGCTATCCAGTTGACAGAACAGGGCGAGCGGTCTTATCGCTCGGGCGCCGCTGAACGTATGCACGGTTGTGGACATGACGGCCATACCTGCATTGCGCTGGGTGCTGCGCAGTTGCTGTTGCAGCGCCGGAACTTCAATGGCACCGTCTGTTTTGTTTTTCAGCCCGCTGAAGAGCCGGGTTACGGTGCGAATGCGATGATGGCGGACGGCGTTATCGAGCGTTTTGCCATTGAAGAGATTTATGGTCTGCACAATATGCCAGGCATGAAGGCTGGAACCATCGCTACACGGGTGGGGGGGATTATGGCCAGTGAAGATAACTTTATTATTCGCATTACCGGTCAGGGGGCACATGCCGCACGTCCGCATATGAGTAAAGATCCGTTGGTGATTGCGGCGGAGATTATTCTGGCGCTGCAAACCATCGTTTCGCGCAACGTCGATCCTAACGTGCCGGCGGTTATTTCATGTACGGAACTGCACACCGATGGCATCCGCAATGCCATTCCCACCCATGTTGAAATTAAGGGCGATACCCGCAGCTACTCCCCTGAGGTGCAGACCTTGCTGGAAGAACGGATGCGAACCATCAGCGAAGCAATTTGCGCGATGCATGGGGCGCAGTGCGAGTTTATTTATACGCACGAGTTCGCGCCAACGGTGAATTGGCAACATTGCGTGGACGTGGCGGTGAACGCGGCAGAGAACGTTGTGGGGGAGAAGAACGTCGATGGCAATGTCGCGCAGATGATGATCTCGGAAGACTTCGGCGCTTTCCTGCAGAAAATTCCAGGCTGCTTTGTCTTTTTAGGTAACGGCGATGCGTCAGACCCGCAGGGCAATACGCCGCTGCACAATGCCTGTTATGACTTTAACGATGAAATTTTACTAACCGGCGCGGAATATTTTGCCGAGATCGTCAGAATCCGCCTGTCGCAGTAATGCCCGGTCAGTTTTCAGAAGGACCGGCAGACAGCCGGTCCTCAAGGGCGGTTATTTCAGCTCCAGTGTGGTTATCACACGGGCAATATCCGCGATATCACCTGCTGACAAAGGCTGCAGGGGGCGAGGGAGGCAGTCCGTATCGGTAAGTCCAAGCACGCCTGCGGCAGCAGCAATAACGCGGATGCTTCCGCCATGTTTACGGAACAGCGCCCACAATGGCTCAAGGCGCGTTGTCAGGGCAGTAACGCGTTCATGATCGTTCGCCGCCGCTGCGTCAGTAATTTGTTTCGCCATCACCGGAAACAAACCACCGCTAACGGAGTACCACACTTCACAGCCGGCGTTTAATCCCAGCCCGGCATAAGCATCCCCACTGATACCGATGGTTACGTCAGGGCGCAGGTGTTGACGCAATGCCTCTACCCGCTCTCTCGCTGCAGTCGGGCTATCCGGGACACCAGGGAGCTTGACCGAGCGAACCCCCTCCAGTGAGGATAGACGCCCGTGCAGTTCATCCGTAAAGGTAAAATGTGTGGTGCCCGGGTTATCATAGATGCACACCGGCACAGACGCGTGTCGGGTAACGGTCTCAAATAGTGCGAAGACTTCTTCGTCACGGAGCGGCTGGTAGCAGACAGCCGGGAGCAGCAGGGCATTTGCGCCCGCGGCTTGCGCATCGTCTGACAGATGCAGGATGGCTTCCGTGCTGACAGCTCCCACACACACCATGACAGGGATCTCTCCGGCGTGCTGTGTTGCCAGAATCGCGATGCGCTTGCGTTGCTCCCGGGTCAGATAAGCGTAGCTTCCGGTTGACCCCAGGATACCCATAGAATCAACCTGGGCTTCTGTTAGGCGAGAAAGAATATGACTGAAGCCCTTTTCATCCACGCCGCTGGTGGTGACTGGAGTTAAGGGAAACGCAGACAAGCCAGTAAACATAGGTGTTTGTCCTGAATAAAATTACTGGTGCTGATCTTCGATGAGAGTAATTTCAAACCACAGACTTGGCATCATTTCTTCCAGACCGTCAGTCAGCATTCTTCCTGCTTCATGAAGCTTTTCCAGCGGCATCTGTGGCAGACTTTCCAGAATAAACCACATTTGCTGCGCTTCAACACTTAAACGTGTCCTTATCCCTTGCCTCCAGTTCCAGCGACGGCAGGTGACGCCAGCATTGTCACGCCAGATAACCTCTCCGGGGGAGGGATACTCGATAACAGGTGCGCCTTCTTTCATCGTGTCAAAGGGCTCGGTACCTTCCGCAATGGTCAGACGCGGAGCGCCTTGGTAAGCGGAAATATTCTCGCCACCAACCGGAACGGCATAGCGGAGGCTGACGGCGTTATAAAGATCAACAACAGGATCCAGTGCTGGCATCATGCCATCACGAAGCACGCGCTTACGTAGCGCATCAGCTGAACAAGGCGTGCGCTTTGGTTTGGCGCCAAATGATTGAAAAACGCCAGCCCATGCGGCCAGATGAGACTCCGCCCATTCCGGTCTGCCTGCCAGAACCGCCTCACAAGCTTCCAGCAAGGCGGCGCTGCCAACGTCAGGATTCAGTACCGGCGCGGCTTTTACGTAGATACTAAGCGCTCGAAAACCGGGAGCAATACGATAAACTTCCGGGGCAATTGACGGAGAATGTGTTAACACGGGATAATCCTGTAATGACCAATTTATTTTATGATATCGACCAATGACCAAAAAAGTCAACTTAATGACCGATGCGGGTGCAGATGTTAGCACCGTCAATGAAGCTGTTTCGCAGCGAATTAAGCAGTACCGTAAACAAAAAAAAATGTCGCTTGATGAGCTGTCCAGGCAGGCAAATGTCAGTAAGGGAGCGCTGGTCGAGATTGAAGGATGTAAGGCCAATCCCAGTATTGCGCTGTTATGCCGTCTGGCAGCCGCAATGGGGGTATCGGTGGCTGATTTTGTCGATGTAGGAACAAAACCAACCGTCCATCTTATTGCTGAAGGTGAGATCCCTGAACTCTGGAAAGGCGACAAAGGAGGAAGAGCAAGGCTTCTTGCTGGTTCCGGAGGGCCGGATATGACAGAGCTCTGGATGTGGGAAATGCAGCCAGGAGAAAAGTTTGCTTCTCCCGGTCACTCTACGGGAACACTTGAATTGTTTTATGTACAAACGGGGACGCTCACGCTTGGCGTACAAGAGCATCTGTATCTGGTTAATTCCGGTTGTTCTGCAACTGCCAGAACGGATGTCCCTCATTTCTATGAAAACCGGGGCGAGAGCCCACTGATATTTATCATGACAGTGAATGAGAAAGCATCCTGAGTAACTCGTAAGAATGAGATGTGTAGGGATAAAAATCGTCCGGACATACGCTCAAGATCTATTTCTCAGAGATAACTACGGCTGGCTTTGTTCCCGATATACCTGTCTGCCAGATCCCGTGCTTTGTCATCTCCGGAAACAGAAGGCTGGTGAAGGATACCAGCCTCTCGGGCATTTTCATCGCATAGCGATGCTGTTCAATCACTGACCTGCTTTGTTTTGACTATCCCCAGACAACAGTACCTCCCTTAAAGCTGTGATGATGAATATAACCATCTGATTTTATATATTTTCATCGTTATACCTATTCTGTCATTAGCGTCTCTGACTTGCTGAGTCATACATACATAATCTGCGTTTTTTGGGGTCACCTTTCAAAAGATTTATAGATCTTGGTCAATATGCTGACCTTTTTATACCAATAATATGACCGACAGATCCTGGCGATCACACTGGCTGATCCCGAGGATCAAGGTACTTTATACAAAGATATTTGGACTAATAAGGCAATTTGAAGAAGAAGAAAACGCGGCCACTGGTCTTACTGCTCTGTCAGTTTGACTCACTGGCACGTGTTCAAAAATCTCAGCAAAAGCCATAACAGAGATAACATACATGATAAAACCAACGGACTATGAACCTGAACCAGGTCTGGGGAAACATAGCTGGCCACAGGTAATCAAATGGCTACTCATCATTCTGGTCATTTATGCAGTATGCAGTGTTTTTATTTCAAATCCTTTTTCTATTTTTGTGGACAGAGTAACTCCCGTAGATTACTCAAGAATAATGTAT
This sequence comes from Citrobacter sp. C5_2, assembly GCF_014596845.2. NCBI lineage: Bacteria > Pseudomonadati > Pseudomonadota > Gammaproteobacteria > Enterobacterales > Enterobacteriaceae > Citrobacter > Citrobacter sp. C5_2. The sequence continues at coordinate 2,486,608 of NZ_CP115032.1, forward strand.
TTTCATGGCTTGTCTGTAGGTCTTGCTGGTCTGACTGCTCTACTGGTTAGTCAGATTTATGGTCTTGACGGAAAATTCAAAAAAATTATTTTCTATTGCACAATCGCCACAATTTTAATTGGTGTAAGTGGTGGTGCGATCAATCGTTCTATGGAATCCAGCAAGCATGCATTGTGGTACCAAATTCTTTCTTTTTTATCGCTTGATGTGATACTGATAACAATGTTATCAGGACTTATTCTGTTAAAAAATAAAGAATTAAAGTCATCACGAACATATTATCTGGTTATAGCCGCATCCTGCACAGCTGTCATTGCAGCACTGATTGGCGATTTAGCCGGGTTCATTCTTGATTTTGGCGATTGGCTGGGAATATTAGGTTGGTATGCTGGTAAGATTGGTTATACCCTACCGGAATGGCAGGACAATTTACTACGCTCTCACTCTGACATGATGGTAGTGGCTGTCATTGGTCTTATACTGTCGGCAGTGACCTGGAGATACGGGAGATATTTATCCGGATATGCTGCAAAGATAAAAGCAACTGGTGAATGGCTGGTTATTTTTGGGCTGGTTGCTGTTGTTATTATTTTAGTGGTATCAGGTTTCGGTGGTTCTCATTTACAGATCCCTCATATATTTACAGAAAAAGGATTCTTTGAACCCAGAGGCCATAGTGTGGCTGGTATTGATTTAGGTGATTTCACAATCGGTACCTTTATTTTATGTGGCGGTTTACTTCTGATTGGCGCAATACTTTTCGGAAAAGGGAAAAATGGCGTCAAACTAAACAAATCCAGCAAGTACACTCTTATGGGGATCTTCCTTACATGGTGTAGCATAGTGATTACCGTAGCAGGTATGGGGTTCCTGGAAGAGTATCGAGCCGATCTTTATAACTCAGCTAACCCTGTGCCACTAGGGGAGTATGGTTTTGCATTCCGCATGCTGCATCTTGATGTCAGTTTGATATTATTTCCGGCTATTATGGTTGTTATGTTGTTTGCCCAGCATCTACTGAAGGATGAACAGACAAAACTTATCCAATGGGTTTTACGCACCGGTGTCTTGCTTTGCTCTATTGGATCCCTGATATACATGATACTGAACCCCCAGGCCTTTGGTCCCGGTTACTGGGTCGTCGGCTCCGGTTTCATATTTGTTGTAATGGGGATGTGCTACTTTTTTGTTAAAAGCGATAATCACATTAAAGAAAGATTTAATCAGTAAACCATCATCTGGATCCTTTAAACGGATACAGACGATGGCTGTTGGTTACGTATTACAGATCAGGTGCCACCATTAAGGTGGCATCATTAGTTTGATCTCATCTGAATGTTGTAGTCTGTTATGCAGACTACAACATTACTCAGAGTTTATAGTGTCGACCAGAAGGGGCTATGTCCGGAACCATGAATTAGGTTCATATGCCATGTTGGTTCCGTAGAGCAGGACTGTCCTGATGCGTTCATAAAGGCTGATATCGCAGCCTTTATCCTTTCTTACCCTCTTCTTTAACAGAACAACCTCATCTGTATTAATGAATGCCATGCATAGGTCAAATCAGAGATGACTGGGTAATCACGGCGGGGTTTCTGGCCTAAAATAGTGTTTTAACATGACAGGGGCTTGGCCGTGGAATACTCAGTACTAAGTAACAACTGCAGAATGCCGATGGTTGGTTTTGGCGTTTTTAAGGTCACCGATAAGGAAGAGTGTAAGCAGTCAGTTCTAAGCGCTATTCGCACCGGTTACCGCCTCATCGATACCGCAGCCGTATACAGCAATGAAGATGCCGTGGGTGAGGCGGTTCGTGCAGCCATTGCCGAAGGTCTGTGTACCCGCGAGGAGTTATTTATCACTTCTAAGCTGTGGGTCCAGGATATGGCCAACTACGATATGGCTAAAGCCGGTATTGAGGCGTCGCTGAAAAAATCGGGCCTGGAATATTTTGATCTTTATTTATTGCATCAGGCCATGGGCGATTATTTCAGCGCCTGGCGCGCTCTGGAAGAGGCTTATGAAGCCGGTAAACTGAAGGCCATTGGCGTCTCCAACTTCTATGCGCATGTGTTAGCTAACTTCTGTGAAACCGTCAGAATTCAGCCGATGGTGAACCAGGTCGAATTGCATCCTTACTTTGCGCAACCTGTAGCCATTGAAACGATGAAGCGCTACAACGTTCAGCCTGAAGCCTGGGCGCCGTTAGGCGGTGGGAGGCATAAACCATATGAAGATGAAATGCTTCAGGGAATTGCGGATACCCACAAAAAAACCGTTGCTCAGGTTGTTCTGCGCTGGAACGTGCAGCGCGGCGTGACGGTGATTCCTAAATCCACCCGGCAGGAGCGTATTGCAGAGAATTTTGCCATCTGGGATTTCTCACTCACGGATAGTGAAATGGCGCAAATCAGCGCGCTGGATCTAGGCTATGTGGGTGAGGCGGTGAAGCATTTTAATCCTGAATTCGTTCGCGGCTGCCTTGGCGTTAAAATCCACGACTGACCGTGTTGAAAACGTCGCGAGCTCGTAAAACGGACAACTTTTTTGCCTGCGTTAAAATGGCTGGTGTGATTTTCCGCCAGCCATTTTAGGTTTCCGGGGGCTGGTGTTCACGGCAAATCAGCAACGAATCCTCTTCACTTAACACCTCTTTCGTCAGATTACAAAATCCCTGTCCACCCGTTTTTTGGTGGAATCGACAGCTATGGCAAAGACCAAAGCCAGGCACATTGTTGGTCCGCTGGATCCCACGTAACAGTTCAAATAGTAGCTCTTTAAGTACCGTCGCGCGTTCACCCATCGCCGTTTCACCCGCCACTAAAAACGTCGGCGGGAGCAGGGCATCCAGTAACGTACCGGCTGATTCAGTTAACTGTAAATGTACGCTGCGTTTATCGCGGGCATCCTGCTTGCGAACAATCAGTCCTTTGCTTTCCAGGAGCTTCAGCGATTGCGATACGGTGCCTTTGGTGAGACCGAGGTAGTCCGTTACGCCAAGCGGCGTATTGGAATAACGGTTGCAACGGGCCAGATACATTAACGCGCTGAGTTGTACCGGCTGCAGATCCGCCAGTAATGGATGTTGGCGAAACCACATCCGTGTCAGGCTGGAAAGCCTGTCCAGGACATCGAAAAGTGACATGTCGTGCATAACAACTTCCTCCTCGACATATAGTATCGATTAAAAACTATATTGACAAAGCATAAAAGTGGCGTAGCATAAATTATAGTATCGAATCGATACTATAATTTAAAAGGAGACCCATCATGACGAAAGCCCGTTTTTATCATGCCGGTTGCCCGGTTTGCGTTTCCGCAGAACAAGCGCTGCTTCAGCATCTGTCCTCTGATGTTGAAGTCGATGTTATTCATCTGGGAGAACAACCTGGCCGGGTTGCGGAAGCCGAACTGGCTGGCGTGAAGTCCGTTCCGGCGCTGGTGATCGACGGCAATGTGCTGCATATCAATTTTGGCGCCCCCATTGAAGCGCTGAAATAACCCGGTGCGTTCGGGAAGTGGCATAAGCAATTTCCCGAACATACGGAGCTGTAAGGAAGGGACGTTATGAATGCGACGGGAAAATACCATCCGATAGATTGCGATCTTCATGATTATCTGGAGGTCGCCTGCCTGTACCATTATTGGTTGCGTATTGAGCTAACCGATGGCACGTGTATGGATGCCAGAGCGTTGACCACCTGCACTACCAGAGATAAAGAAGAATTTCTGCTGGTGGAATGCCATGACAACCAACAAAAAATTCGTCTGGATCGTTTGTCTGCGATCGCTACGCTGACGGCCGGGGCGACGTTTAGCGTCGTGAGCTTTCGTTGAGTAACGACGCAACAAATTCGCTGCTGCTATACGGTATAAATACGAATGTCATGCGCCTGGAAAGCCGTGGCATACTCTTTGCTGATATTTTCCTCCACGACAATCACATCAATATTGCTGCTTTCGGTGACGACATAACGGGCGACGGCCGGGATCTTTTCCGCCGTCAGTGCGACGATAGTTTCATCGCACTGTTTGATTACCGCCTTTTTGAACTCGCAATCCGCATAATCAAATCCGGTTAAGCCGGATTCTGGCGACATCGCGCAGCCGCCAATAAAACCCTGATCGAATAAGATGTTCTGCACTTGTGCGGTGGCTGTGGCCCCCACACATCCTCCCGAGGATCTCTGCACCGCGCCGCCCAACATGATGACCTCAAACAGCGGTTTTTCCAGCAAAACGGCGGCAATCTCTGGTGAGTTGGTCACTACGGTTAATGCCAGTTCGGCGGGCAGAGCTTCAGCCATCGCTAAATTTGTGCTGCCCGTGTCGATAAAAATGCAGCTTCCGGATTTGACCAACCGGGCGCACCTCTGCGCGATACTGTTTTTTTTCGCCACATTAATGCTCTTGCGTACGGCGATGTCTTCGGATTCAGGAAGGGTAATGACCGCGCCGCCATAAACCTTTTTACACACGCCATCTTTACTCAGCTCATGCAGGTCGCGGCGGATCGTATGTTCAGAAACGCCTAACCGACTGGCGAGCTCGGAACAAATGACTCTGCCGTTTTCCTGCAAGATCTGATAGATAAGCGCCTGGCGCTGTTCCGGGAAAGCAGCATAATCGAGCATAAATACTCCAGTTAACTAAAAATATCGAGCAGAATCACGCATGATCGTGCATTATGATTAACGATGTCAACATTCTTGAGAACATACTGTTCGGAATATAACGAGAAGAGGTTCGCGATGAAGATTGCGCATATGGCTTTATGGACACAGGATCTCGAGCAGCAAGCGCGTTTCTGGGTCACGTTCTTTGACGGCAAGATTAACGAAAAATACTGCAGTAAAACCAACCCTGGATTTGAATCTTATTTTGTTCGTATTGGTGATGAGATTGCGATTGAAATAATGACCAAACCGGGCCTGACAAGATGGCAGCCAGACAATAACACCAGCGGATGGGTGCACCTTGCACTCTCTGTCGGCTGCGCGGCAAAAGTTGATGCCATCGCGAAACGCGCGCAGGAACAGGGGATTTTAACTTCTGCTCCACGAACTACCGGTGATGGCTATTACGAAGCGGTAATACGAGATCCTGATGGTAATTTCATTGAGATTGTCGCCTAAAGCTGTACAAATTTCCCTGCTGATAAATGGCATCGGTGGCTGATTATTGATGAATATTGTTCATAGGTTCGTTCTTATTTAACCCTCTAATCATCGGTGCATTGGGTCTCTATAATTTTACTGTTTCAGTACCCACCAGCAGTACGCTGGCGTTATTTTGGAGAATCAAACATGCAACATCAACTGGATGCCAGACAGCAGGCAATCATACCTATTGCCGCGTTCACCGCTACAGGTCAGAGTGAAAAACTGGATGCAGCATTAAATGCCGGGCTGGATGCGGGACTCACCCTCAATGAAGCGAAGGAAATTCTGCAACAGCTCTATGCTTACTGCGGTTTCCCCCGCAGCCTGAACGGACTTGCTTGTTTAATGTCCGTGGTTAAAAACCGTAGAGAAAGAGGAATTACCGACCCAGAGGGAAATCCGGCCACGCCGCCGACGGAGGGCTGGGACAGTTTCCAGGCGGGGAGTTGCACCCAGACCCAGCTCGTCGGACATCCGGTCAGTGGGCCGCTGTTCGATTTTGCGCCTGCCATTGATGTCTGGCTAAAGGCACATTTATTTGGCGATATTTTTCAGCGTGATGTCCTCAACTGGAAGATGCGGGAGCTGGCGACGATTTCTGCGTTAGCGGTATTAGGCGGTGTGGACAGTCAACTGAAGAGCCATTTTGCTATCTGTCTGAATATCGGCATTACCACTGACCAACTCATTGAATTTATTGCAATACTCGAACAGCATTGTGGTAGTGAGATAGCAACTAATGCCCGCGCGGTTGTTGATGAATGTTGCGGTTAAGGTAATACCTAATCCCTGAGGAAATCTTAATGGTCATGAACGTGAAGGGTTATGCCGCTCTGGCGGTGAAAGAAGATCTGGTTCCACACAGCTTTGTTCGTCGCGATCCGCGCGAAGATGACGTGGTTATTGATATCTTATACAGCGGTGTATGTCACTCAGATATCCACAATGCCTATAATGACTGGGGCGGGGCTAAGTATCCGATGGTGCCGGGACACGAAATCATTGGCCGTGTGGTGCATGTCGGGAAGTCGGTGACCAAATTTGCCGTAGGCGATCTCGTCGGGGTTGGCTGCATGGTTGACTCATGCCAGCACTGTAGCGCCTGCGAACAGGGGCTAGAGCAATATTGCGAAGAGGGTAACACGCTCACGTATAACGATATCGATCGTCATGATGGCCTGCCTACCTTCGGGGGCTATTCCGACAAGATTGTCGTTACCGAAAAGTTTGTTGTGAAGGTTCCGGAAGGGATAGATTTACGCGGCGCGGCGCCGCTGCTTTGTGCCGGGATCACCACATGGTCGCCGCTGCGTCACTGGCAGGTTGGAGAGGGCAGTAAAGTCGCGGTTGTTGGGTTGGGCGGCCTCGGGCATATGGCCATCAAACTCGCTAACGCATTGGGGGCTGAAGTTACGCTGTTCACGCGTTCGCCAGATAAAGAAGCAGATGCCAGACGTCTGGGTGCCAGTCACGTTGTGCTTTCCACTGACCCTGAGCAGATGAAGGCCGCCGGTAATCAGTTTGATCTGATTATTGATACTGTTCCGTATGTCCACGACCTGAATCCCTATATCCCAACGTTGGCGCTAAGCGGTACGCTGGTGCTGGTTGGCTATCTGGGCGCATTGGATCCTTTCCTGAATACGGTTCCACTGATTCTCGGGCGGAAATCCGTCGCGGGTTCGGTTATCGGCGGGATTGCAGAAACGCAGGAAATGTTAGATTTTTGCGGCCAGCACGGTATTACAGCCGATGTCGAAGTGATCAATATTCAGGATATTAATAGCGCCTGGCAGCGGATGTTGAAAAGCGATGTGAAATACCGCTTTGTGATTGATATTGCCTCGCTGAAATAACGCTAAAAAAGACGCGGATTTCCGCGTCTTTACGTTTGTTAGTGTCTCGATGGCGATACTTCAGGATTATCCATATACAGCGTCTGGCTGGGGAAGGCGAAGTCGGCGCCGTTTGTCTGGACTATCGAAATAATTTTCAAATAAACGTCCTGTTGTACCGCAAGCCATTCCTGCCATACGGTAGTTTTCGTGAAGCAGTACACCATGATATTTAACGATGAATCAGCAAATTCATTGAAATAGACCAGTAGAGTTTGTTTCTGGTCTATCCCCGGATGATTTTGCAGCATTTGTCTGACCGCCTCGACAACTGCCCCAATTTTATCGGCATCTTCATATCGTAATCCGATCACCGTTTTGATTCTTCTGTTGGTCATACGCCCTGGATTTTCTACGCTGATTGAGGAGAAAATCGAGTTTGGGACGTACAATGGGCGATGATCGAAGGTGTTTATTTTGGTCATTCGCCAGCCAATTTCTGTCACTGTGCCTTCAATATTACGGTCCGGGGAACGGATCCAGTCACCGATGCTAAACGGTCTGTCGAAATAGAGCATAATGCCGGAGAAAAAATTGCTCAGAATGTCTTTACCTGCCATACCTACAGCGATACCACCGATGCCGCCAAAGGTTAGCAGACCCGATAAGCTCATGCCGAAATGTTCGCCATACAGCAAAATGATGGCGACCACGATGGTAATCTTAATGATCCGCGACAGGATCCTCGCGCTGGTAATATCTCTGCCTTTATTAATCTGCGTCTTTTCAAACTGATTAATCACCAGAAAAAGTTTGATTGTCAGAATCAGCGCAATTAACGAGGTGCAGATGAAATCGACTACGCTGGGAGAGATAAATTTCAGGTTGTAACTCTCGATCACGTTATTGGCAATACTGCCGAAGGTTCCAATGATAATGGCATAGACGAAAAATTGTGCCGCATGAAATATGAACCCTTTGCAACGTCTTTCACCACGATGAAACCAAACGCTCATCAGCACCAGTGCGGTAAAGCAACTGAGAATTACCGTCAAATTAAACGCATTATTCATAAACAGTTCAGCGATCATGATCCTTCCTGGCAGCTCCGTGGTTGCTAAATATCATCTGACATCCCGCTCATCGGATATTTTACGCAGTTTTGGCGCTCAGATCATTAATCAAAGGGCGAGAGAAATAATGCAATCAGCGCTATTTTCAGCGCAATCACGCAGGCGTCACTGATGAAGGGGCGTTATGTAGCAGACAGTAAGCTGATGTCATGGTATTGTTAGCGCAAAGTAACAAGATTTTCATCTGCAAAAGGACAGTACTATGATCATGGCTAAGCTGAAGACAGCGAAGGGACGAAAGTTTTTGTTGTGCCTGCTTGGAGTGTTTATTATCGCAGCGTCGGTAGTCACGCGAGCGACGATCGGCGGCGTTATTGAACAGTATGACATTCCGCTATCCGACTGGACCGCCTCAATGTATGCCATTCAATCTGCAATGATTTGTGTCTACAGCATGGTGTTTACCATTCTGCTTGCCATTCCGCTGGGCATCTATTTTCTTGGTGGCGACGAGAAACACTAAATGTTTATCATGCCGGATGAATATCCATCCGGCATTGTATGGTGCGGTTAGTCGTCTTCGTCGTCATCCAGTTCCACTGGCGTCTGATACTGATCCGGCTTGATAACCAGCAGGTCACAGCGTAGATGATCGATAACCTGCTCAGCAGTATTACCGAGGAACGCGGCAGAGATGCCAGTACGTCCGACGGTGCCCAGCACCACGATGCCCGCCTGTAAGTGTTCGGCTAAATCAGGAATAACCTCTTCAGGCAATCCTTTTTCAACGTGCGTTACTTTCTCATCGATACTGAATTTCTGGCGTAATGCCTTCATTGCCAGCAGATGCTGTCCACGAATCGCATCGTTATATACGCTGGGATCAAATTCAGGGAGTTCAATCGCAATGTTGATAGGTGTAACAGGGTAGGCGCCAACCAGATGCACTTCGGTATGGTTAACCTGTTCCGCCAGTTGCAGCGTTTCTTTGACCAGCTTTTCATTAAGCGCGTTGTGATAGGCCTCTTCACTGGCGAGGTTCACCGCAACCAGCGCTTTACCGCCTTCAGGCCACGGCTGGTCTTTAACCATCCACACCGGGCTTGGGCATTTACGCAACAAATGCCAGTCGGTCGGGGTGAAAATTACGGCTTCCAGACGGTCGTGTTGGTGCGCCATTTTTAGCACCAGGTCATGCCTGGCGCTGATGACTTCCTGGATGATGGCTTCAAAGGGGCGGTTGTGCCAGACCACTTTGATCTCAATAGGGATCCCTGCTTCAATGTAGTATTTCGCTTGTTCACGAATCCACGCTGTTCGCTGGCTGATGACACCCTGACGCATTGCCGTACGCTCATCGGGCGACAGCAGGGTAGTCATCTCATAGGAAAAGTCATAGATCGGCAAAAAGGCTTTAATTTTGCCACCAATCCGTTGATGCAAATAAACAGCTCGCCGTAATGCTGGTTGATCGTCCTGGTTCGGGTCGATGACGACCAGCATATTTTTATACATAGCCATACAGGGTCTCCTTACAACTGTCATCGCAGTTTGTAATTAAAAGAGTAACCCAATAATGTGGATTGAAACAGGGGAGAACCTCCTGCCAGATCAATAAATCGGGAAAATTTAGTGATTTGACAGAAGGATAACAGAGATACTTGCAGAACGATTACGCAACGTTACGCGTGTGGCCAGCAAGAACTGCCAGCGCATCGCTATTCTCAATAGTGATGTATTTGCCTTTTACCGCCAGCATACCGCTTTTCTGGAAACGCCCCAGCAGGCGGCTAATAGTTTCAACCGTCAGACCGAGGTAGTTACCGATGTCGCCACGAGTCATGGTCAGACGGAATTCACGAGGCGAGAATCCACGTTGGGCGAAGCGGCGGGACAAATTGTAAATAAAGGCCGCCAGGCGCTCTTCAGCGTTTTTCTTCGACAACAGCAGGATCATGTCCTGGTCGCCTTTGATTTCGCCACTCATCAGACGCATCATCTGTTGACGCAGATTCGGCATTTTGCCGGACAGGTCATCCAGAGTTTCGAAAGGAATCTCACATACCATTGAGGTTTCCAGAGCCTGGGCAAAGCTCGGGTGATGACCGCTGCCAATCGCGTCAAAACCTACCAGGTCACCTGCCAGATGGAAACCGGTGATTTGCTCATCGCCTTGCTCGGTAATGGTATAGCTTTTAATCGTTCCGGAGCGGATAGCATAGAGTGATTTAAGTTCATCACCTGCTTTAAAGAGCGTCTGCCCCTTTTGGATAGGCTTTTTGCGCTCGATGATGTTATCGAGCTGGTCAAGCTCATGCTCGTTAAGTGTGAACGGGATGCAAAGCTGGCTGATGCTGCAATCCTGGCAATGGATAGCACAACCGCCAGACTGAATGCGCCGTATAATTCGCTTTTCCGGGATCATAGGTCTGCTCAAGCCGTAATTGATATTTGTCAATTTTAACATCTTTTTGGTGAGCACGTAAGCCTGAGCTACTCCCAATAGAGAATAATTCAGGCATAACTGGGTTGAATGTTTGTATCTACCTGATTAACCGTACTTTATTTAAGGCTGTATTATGTGGAAGTGTGATGAATAAGGCATTAATTGCCTGGATTCTAGAGTAGTAAATAGCCTTCATGACGCAATAGCCACTCTTTTCGCTGCACACCGCCGGCATATCCAGTCATAGTACCGTTACGCCCAATGACGCGATGACAAGGCACTACAATACTTACCGGGTTTGACCCGTTCGCCGCCCCGACGGCTCTGGCAGCGCCAGGGCGTCCCAGTTGTTCGGCCAGTTGACCATAATGCATGACTTGTCCACAGGGAATGGTACGTAACGCTTGCCAGACTTCACGCTGGAAGGGGGTACCCGCGGTGGCGGTTTCCAGTGTGTCAATAATGCTAAGGTTTCCGGCAAAATATTCAGCCAGCTTATCACTCAATCCGCCAGGGTTTTTGGCAGCGATACGCTGATAACCTTCAGCGCGGTAATGAATGTCCAGCAACTGCACCATACGATCGCTGTGTTGATCCCATTCGACCGCGCGCAGACGAAATTGCTCATCGCAAATGATCCACAGCGGGCCCAGCGGCGTGGCGATGGTGTCTTCCAGTAAGTTCAGCATCCGTTTCTCTCATTGCAACATTACAGGCAAGATGACACATTATCACGCCAGTTATCGTCGCAGCTATACCTCTAAAATGGATATCCGTTTGTTGGAAGTAGATCGCTTCCACTGCGTGAACCTGGTGAATTATTGGAAATAATCGTAAACCGTTGTCGGTATAATAGTGCACGGTTATGATAAGACCCGTCGCAATACGCTGGAGGATGAAACATGAACCTTGATGACGCATCGTTGTTTCTTGACGCGATGGGGGATGTTCAACCGCTGAAAAGCCGCACCGAAGTGCACTGGCAGCCCACGCGCAATCTCCGCGCTCCGGCTCGTATTGATACGCTGCAATTGGATAATTTTCTCTCAACGGGTTTTCTCGATATTGTCCCGTTGAGCGTACCATTGGAGTTTCGCCGCGAAGGTTTGCAGCACGGTGTGACTGACAAACTACGAACCGGTAAGTATCCGCAGCAGGCGAGTCTCAATCTCGTCCGTCAGCCCGTTGAAACCTGCCGTCAGATGCTCTTCAGTTTTATTCTGCAGGCGCAGCAAGAAGGATTGCGTAACGTGTTGGTGATACACGGCAAGGGGCGCGACGATAATTCTCATGCCAACATTGTTCGCAGCTATGTTGCGCGTTGGCTGACGGAATTTGAAGATGTACAAGCCTACTGCGCCGCACTGCCGCATCACGGCGGCAGCGGAGCATGCTATGTGGCATTACGTAAAACTGCGCAGGCAAAACAGGAGAACTGGGAGCGTCACGCTAAGCGCAGTCGCTGACCGACATAAACATCAGGCGGCCAGTACCCGGTTCCGCCCTTCGTTTTTGGCTTTGTACAGCGCGTCGTCAACGCGTTTGAATAGCTCATCGATACTTTCATTGGTTTCGTGCCGCGCAACGCCAATGCTGACGGTAAAGCGGGGAAGGCCAGGAAGCGTCACCTTGGCCACCGCCGCGCGTATTACTTCTGCGAGATTAAGGGCAACCTCCAGTGAGGTTCGCGGCAGAAGGAGTACAAACTCTTCACCTCCCCAGCGAAAAATCAGGTCGTCCTTTCTCGCGCAGGACTCCAGCGTTCGCGCCAGAGCGCAAAGCACATCGTCACCTCTTAAATGACCGAAGAGATCGTTAATGCTTTTAAAGCGATCGGTGTCGATTAACAGCAGGCTGTAGTCCTGCGTCAATGACATCGCGTGCGTCTGTTGTGGTTCGGTTACCTGATAAAAATGTCGGCGGTTCAGTAATCCGGTCAGGGCGTCACGCAGGGCCGCTTGTTCGAGTTCCTGCTCCAGCCTCTTTTGTTCGGTAATGTCATGAATGATACACAGCATGAGCTTATTGCCGTAGATTTCGATCGGTCCGGCATAAGTTTGTACGTGACGTAAGGAGCCATCTGCAAGCTTATGAACAAAATGCAATGGCTTATGACCGCCGGGCAGATGGGCGATTTCATGCATCACCGGTAGGATATGACGGCTCAGCATGTTGATTTCCCATGTATGTTTCTGGCACATCACATCATGGCTGTAACCATAAAAATTCAGTGCGCTGAGATTCGCATCGACGATCAAACCATCGCGGGACGGATCGATAAGTAACATCGGCGCCGCATTGGTCTGGAAGAAGCGCGCGTAAAATCCCTGCTTGTTTCGCTGATAGTTCGCAGAACGACTGGCTTTCAATCCCTGCGCGGTCGGTGTTTCAATGCCTTCAAAAATAATGATGTCCCCCATATCCGGGAGCGACTTAATGGACAGGCGACTGGCCATCGCGATTTCCTCACCGTTGCGATAAACCGTGAGAATTTCCACAATAGGGTGATGATTTTTCAAGTCACTGAGATACATGGTTAAATCATTTTGGGCATATGTTGAGAATATGCCTTTTCGCAGTGTAGCAAAACAGGAATCCTGCATTAGCTCCCGTGCAACGGTATTAGCGAACACAAGTTCTTCGGTATGTGGTGAAACAATCCACACCGGAAGAGTTAATAAGTCCAGTGAGTGCAGCGCGGTTATACTCATCGATAATCCCGTTATCTTATCTGCTGTGTTGCCCATTTAATGGCGAATGTTTTTATATTACCGTCTCATAATGTTATTGATTGTCGGTGAGACAAGGGGGTACAACTGGCTTTAGTCTGATGTTGTTATCAGTTAATGCTACAGACTATGCCAATAATAGTAGACACTATTTTGGTATTTTTACTGTAATCGCTAAAATCTTTGGCAAATAGACTTTCAATTTTTAATGTCAGTGCTGGACGTGATTTAATCATCAATATATTTGAATGAATGGCGCTGGAATCATCAACAAAAATGGTGATCCCCATACACACTGTCGCGCCACCAGATACCCGCCAGAAGGTAGATCAACGTCGGCCAGAGATCGCCACCTTGCTGTACTCATGCTTTTACAATGTGTATTAGTTAGAACAGAAAAATATTGATATTAATGCGGTAATGCTTATATAAGCATTCATGTTAATTATAATTCTGTACATTTTGTATTCTCTGCGTGCTCACCATCACAATAATCTGATAACAAGCCTGGCAATCATTTTTGGTAGAACAAACCACCAGATTAAGACAAATAATCAGCATCATTCTGTGATTTAAGTGAAAGGGCTGCTGACTCTTATTGAATATTCGCCTTTCGTATCAGGGTAATGGCAATTTGCATGGCAGGTGCTATAAAAAATAATATTCACCTCATTTTCTTGGTAAACAGGGCTAAAATGTTAAATAATATTAGCGTCAGGACTTTTATTGTTTTATTTCTGGTAATAACAGCAGTGGCTCTTAATGTGGTGGAGATAATACTTGCAGCCGGTATTGATGTTATTATTGGCAGCAATTTGGTAAGCTTCATTTCTCTATTATGTCTGTGGTGGTATATGACCAAATATCTGGTGATGCCGATTAATACGGTTAAAAGAAGTATTGAAGAGGTTACGTCCGGAAATCTGGCGATCAGCATTCCAGAATTTGGTAATAACTGCGCGGGTAGACTTATACCAGGCATCAATAGCTTATCAAGTAATATTTCAACACTTGTGAATGAGATCAGGATATCCTCACAAACGGCAATGGCGCTCTCAGAACAGCTTGCAGAACGCAGTGCTGAGCTTTCAGTGAAAACAGAACAGCAATCCGGAGCATTAATGCAGACGGCTGCCAACATGGATGAGATCGCGGTGAATACGCGAAATAATGCTGATAACACGCAAATAGCCAGCGCCCAGGCGACAATTGCTACGCAGTGCGCCCGACAGGGAGGAGAACTAATGGTGCAGGTAGCGGCAAATATGCGTTCAATTACCGAATGCGCGGAGCAGATGACCGAAATTATTACGCTGATAGATGGTATCGCATTCCAGACAAATATTCTGGCATTGAATGCAGCGGTGGAAGCGGCGAGGGCCGGGGAGCATGGAAAAGGGTTTTCCGTTGTGGCTGGTGAAGTAAGGAAGCTGGCGCACCGCAGCGCAGATGCAGCTAAAAATATTAAACAGCTGATTGCCCAGACTCATCAAAATGTTCAGCAAGGCGCGGCTATCGTACGCGAAGCAGAAAAAAATATGCAGGATATCGTCGGGGGCGCCGGACAATTAAGCCAGTTGATGGGCGAGATATTAACGACTACCCAGGAGCAGGAGAAAGGGATTATCAGGATCACTCATGCTCTGGCCGAGCTGGAGAACGTAACCCAAAGTAATGCCGCCATGGTGGATGAGCTTTCTGATTCCTCGGGCATCCTGAAAAACCAGGTGATTGATCTCCAGTCCCGAACCCATCAATTTCGCTTAAGTAAAACTCTTGAGCCTGCAATACGCCAGCGAGCATAACAGGATCTCTCACCACAAGCGTCGCATTCGTCGGCGCTTTTTCTGTTATCAGAGACTTTTATGAATCATTTCAGCGCAATGGGACAATGAGATATTGCTTAACCCATTCTGACGGCTAGACTATCGAAAAAAGCTTAATGTTTGTGGAGGCGCTGTGGAAGCCATTAAGGGAACGGATGTTAATGTGCCGGATGCCGTGTTTGCCTGGCTGCTGGATGGCCGTGGTGGGGTGAAAACGCTGGAAAATAACGATGTTATCGACGCTCAGCATCCCTGCTGGCTACATCTTAATTATACCCATTCTGAAAGTGCGCAATGGCTGGCGACCACGCCTCTGCTTCCTAATAATGTGCGTGATGCGCTGGCGGGTGAAAGTACGCGCCCACGTGTAAGCAGAGTCGGGGAAGGTACGTTGATCACGCTGCGTTGTATTAATGGCAGCACCGACGAGCGACCTGACCAACTGGTCGCTATGCGCTTGTATATGGATGAACGTCTGATTGTCTCAACGCGCCAGCGCAAAGTACTGGCACTGGATGATGTGGTCAGCGATCTCCAGGAAGGTACAGGGCCGGCTGACTGCGGTAGCTGGCTGGTGGATGTCTGCGATGCGTTAACCGATCATGCCAGCGAGTTTATCGAGCAACTGCACGACAAGATTATAGACCTGGAAGATAACCTGCTCGATCAGCAAATCCCCCCGCGCGGATTCCTGGCATTACTGCGCAAGCAACTGATTGTGATGCGCCGCTATATGGCGCCTCAGCGCGATGTCTATGCGCGCCTGGCGAGTGAGCGTTTAGCCTGGATGACCGACGATCATCGGCGACGGATGCAGGATATCGCCGACAGGTTGGGAAGAGGGCTGGATGAGATAGACGCCTGTATCGCCCGGACCGGTATCATGGCGGACGAAATTGCGCAGGTTATGCAGGAGTCTCTGGCGCGCCGAACCTATACAATGTCCTTGATGGCGATGGTTTTCCTACCCAGTACATTTTTAACCGGACTGTTTGGCGTTAACCTCGGTGGTATCCCCGGCGGCGGCTGGCAGTTTGGTTTCTCATTTTTCTGTATTCTGTTAGTGGTCCTGATTGGTGGTGTTACTTTATGGTTGCATCGTAGTAAATGGTTGTAACAACAACATTTTTTAGTGGCTTTTACGCATGAAAACGGCCAGGTTTTTGAGCGAAGTCAATAAACCATCTACCTATTCGGGGCAATATCTCACTCGCAGGTGAATGCAACGTCAAGCGATGGGCGTTGCGCTCCATATTGTCTTACTTCCTTTTTTGAATTACTGCATAGCACAATTGATTCGTACGACGCCGACTTAGATTAGTCGGCTTTTTTTTGCCTGCAGAAAATCAGCGTCTACCCTAAAAGAGTCAACCTGATGACTGGAGGGCTATATGACCTGTCTGATTGCAATGCTACAGTGGCAAGTACCAAACGCTGATTCGCTACCCACCGACCCGGTTCCTGTTCCCGATCCGCTACCTCGTCCGCAGCCGATGCCGGATCCGCCACCGGATGAGGAGCCGATTAAATTGTCGCATCGCGGGCGCAGATCTGCGAGGATACGCGCCTGCTGAATGTGAGTTTTTACCGCGAGATTAAATTGTGACCGTTTTTTCAACCCTGAATGTTTTACCTGCCGCCCAACTCGAGAACCTCAACGAGCTGGGCTACCTTGAAATGACGCCTGTTCAGGCTGCTGCGTTACCGGCAATCCTGGCGGGGAGGGATGTTCGCGTGCAGGCTAAAACCGGCAGTGGCAAAACGGCTGCTTTTGGTCTGGGGTTGTTGCAGCATATTGATGCCGCGCTGTTTCAAACGCAGTCTCTGGTGCTGTGCCCAACGCGTGAGCTTGCCGACCAGGTGGCAGGGGAACTGCGTCGTTTAGCGCGCTTTCTGCCCAATACCAAGATCTTAACCCTGTGCGGCGGCCAGCCCTTTGGCGCACAGCGTGACTCCCTGCAACATGCGCCACATATTATTGTCGCCACGCCGGGGCGTTTACTTGACCACCTGCAAAAAGGCACCGTTTCTCTGGATGCGCTGAATACGCTGGTGATGGATGAAGCCGACCGTATGCTGGATATGGGTTTTAGCGACGCGATTGATGAGGTGATCCGCTTTGCGCCTGCATCACGTCAGACCTTGCTTTTTTCTGCGACCTGGCCGGAGGCGATTGCCGCCATCAGCGGCCGGGTACAGAAAGATCCGCTAACGATCGAAATTGATACGGTTGATGCGCTGCCAGCCATTGAACAGCAGTTTTTTGAAACGTCCAGCCATGGCAAAATTCCGTTGCTGCAAAAATTGCTCAGCCAGCACCAGCCTGCATCCTGTGTAGTTTTTTGTAATACCAAAAAAGATTGTCAGGCCGTATGCGATGCACTGAATGCGGCGGGGCAAAGCGCACTCTCATTGCATGGCGATCTTGAACAGCGCGATCGCGATCAGACGCTGGTACGTTTTGCCAACGGCAGCGCACGTGTACTGGTTGCTACCGATGTGGCCGCGCGTGGTCTGGATATCAAGTCGCTGGAACTGGTGGTTAACTTCGAACTGGCGTGGGATCCGGAAGTTCATGTCCATCGTATTGGCCGTACCGCTCGCGCTGGCAACAGCGGTCTGGCGATTAGCTTCTGCGCGCCGGAAGAAGCGCAACGTGCCAATATCCTGGCTGAAATGCTGCAGCTAAAACTGAACTGGTTGCCTGCGCCGGGCAATGGTTCAATTCTGCCGCTGAACGCTGAGATGGCCACGTTATGCATTGATGGCGGTAAAAAGGCTAAAATGCGTCCCGGCGATGTTCTGGGCGCTCTGACCGGTGATATTGGTCTGGCTGGCGCTGATATCGGCAAAATCGCCGTCCATCCGGCGCATGTTTACGTCGCTGTTCGCCAGACTGTGGCGCATAAGGCATGGAAACAATTGCAAAACGGTAAGATTAAAGGCAAGACCTGCCGCGTTCGTTTATTGAAATAAATGCGCGTCGGAGCGCCTGATGGCGCTCCGTTTATCCGGCATGATAAGTTACTTCACTTCCACCACGTTCAGGCGCAGCGCATCCAGTTGGGTATCATCCTCTTCTGGCTGCCAGCCCGCGGGTTGCAGCGGGATCTCTTCGCGGTCAAACGCTAAATCACCACCGTCCACCACCTCTGAACCGTGTTTGATGCCTTTAAAATCGAACAGATTGATATCACTCAAATGAGAAGGCACAACGTTCTGCATTGCGCTGAACATGGTTTCAATGCGGCCTGGATAGCGTTTGTCCCAGTCGCGCAGCATATCAGCGATGACCTGACGTTGCAGATTAGGCTGGGAGCCGCACAGGTTACACGGAATAATCGGGAAACCTTTCGCTTCGGAGAAACGTTCAATATCTTTCTCACGGCAGTAGGCCAGTGGACGGATCACGATGTGCTTACCGTCATCGCTCATCAGCTTCGGCGGCATACCTTTCATTTTCCCGCCGTAGAACATGTTTAAAAACAGCGTTTGCAGGATGTCATCACGATGGTGGCCGAGCGCAATCTTGGTGGCGCCTAACTCGGTTGCCGTGCGGTACAGAATGCCGCGACGCAGGCGAGAGCATAGCGAGCAGGTCGTTTTGCCTTCAGGAATTTTATCTTTGACGATCCCGTAGGTGTTTTCTTCGACGATTTTATACTCAACACCCAACTGTTGCAGATACTCCGGCAGAATATGCTCGGGGAAGCCGGGTTGTTTCTGATCGAGGTTAACCGCAACTAAGGAAAAACTGATCGGGGCGCTTTGCTGCAAATTACGCAGGATCTCCA
The DNA here is from genome assembly GCF_014596845.2 of Citrobacter sp. C5_2. NCBI lineage: Bacteria > Pseudomonadati > Pseudomonadota > Gammaproteobacteria > Enterobacterales > Enterobacteriaceae > Citrobacter > Citrobacter sp. C5_2. The sequence continues at coordinate 2,505,473 of NZ_CP115032.1, forward strand.
GCATGGTATAGCTGTCTTTCCCTCCGGAAAGGCACACCATAATGCGATCGCCGTCTTCGATCATATTGAAGTCGGCAATCGCTTCGCCCACGTTGCGACGCAGACGTTTTTGCAATTTGTTCAGGTTGTATTGTTCTTTCTTGCTAATATCTTGATTTTGCGACATTTAATAGAGGCTCAATTCATAGTGTGGCATCAGAAGAGTATGCATCACGCCGGATAGTCCGGCAAAAGAAGTCTGATATAAAAACCGTGGCGTGTATGGTACGGATAAGCGGGAAAAATGTCAGCACATTTAGGACAGGAATCGAGGGGTATGAAGGGGAAAACAAAAAGCCCGCCACGATGTGCGGGCCAGACAGCTTAGCGGACAACCAGAACTGAACACTCAGCATGACGCACCACGGCCGCGGCGTTAGAGCCCAGCAGGTAAGTGGTGATGTCAGGTCGGTGAGAAGCGATAATGACCATATCAGCCGGTAATTTTTTAGCCATCTCCAGAATTTTATCTTTCGGCGCACCTTCCGCGACATGAACGTGCACTCTGTCCGTTGGGATATTGAACTTCTTGATAATCTCTTCCAGTTGAGATTTCGCTTCGGCTTTCAGATCGTCCATGGCCGGCAACTCTGCCGAGTAGGCCAGTCCCAGGGAAGCGTAATAGGGCAGTGACGGAATAACGGTCAAAAAATGGACCTGCGCATCGTCAATTTTTGCTTCTGCTTCAACATGGGCAATAACGCGTTGAGTTAATTCTGAGTCTGAAATATCGATGGGTACAAGAATCGTTCTGTTCATAAAACCTCCTGTTTAAGTATCCATCTAAAGCTTACCGCGTAATGGCACTTTATGTACAATGACAAAGATCACATTTTGGCATCACTTTATTTTGATTTCAGGGAATTTTCCTTTTATTACCCCATCATAAAATCGACCTTTAGAGACTACGCTCAGGAAATCACGAAAAATACGGGCAGGCACATGCTGGTATTGCAGCGTAGACAATTGATGAAAGCGAATTTCAAGCGTGCAGGAGGATTCGTCATAACCGACGGATGCAATACGGGATGATTTTACAGGGTGATGATTCATTGCAGGTATCCTCTACTACAGGTCTTTATGCAATATATCATCTATCAGGGATGTGTTTTGAAGCAACAGATATAATGTTTTGATCTGGATAAAACAGAATTGCGATAACAGAAAGAAAACCCGCCGTTGCCGGCGGGCTGACAAAATTAGAACTGGTAAACCATACCCAGAGCTACAGTGTCATCGGTAGAGATGTCATTGCGAGTGTAGAAGCTGTCGTCTTCGTCCAGCAGGTTGATTTTGTAATCAACGTAGGTGGAGAAGTTTTTGTTGAAGAAGTAAGTCGCACCTACAGAAGCATATTTAACCAGATCTTTATCATCGTTACCATTTACAGTAGCCAGATCGCTACCTTTAGACATCAGGAAAGACACTTCCGGACGCAGACCGAAATCGAACTGGTATTGCGCAGTAACTTCAAAGTTCTGAGTTTTGTTGGCAATAGTGTAATCACTACCGTCAGAGCCGCCGTACGGGGTCATATTACGGGTTTCGGAGTACATGGTTGCCAGGTAGATGTTATTCGCATCGTATTTCAGGCCAGCAGTCCACGCGTCAGCTTTATCGCCACCAGCGGTAGAATGGTTCACCTGCTCGTTGGTACGGTCAGAAGAGGTATAGGCAGCACCGAAGGTTACGCCCATACCCAGATCGTAGGTAGAGGAGATACCGAAACCGTCACCGTTGGAATTCTTCACATTACGGTCGCCACCATTGTTGGTGCCTTCCTGCTCATCACTTGTCTGTTCGTTCGCGCCCTGATACTGCAGTGCAACGTTCAGACCGTCAACCAGACCAAAGAAGTCGGTGTTACGGTAGGTCGCTACGCCGTTAGCACGACCGGTCATGAAGTTATCCGCTTTGGTGTAGGAGTCACCACCGAATTCTGGCAGCATATCGGTCCAGGCTTCTACATCATACAGTACGCCGTAGTTACGACCGTAGTCGAATGAGCCGTAGTCACCAACTTTAATACCCGCGAACGCCAGACGAGTCCAGGAGTTACCTTTATCGTTTTCGGTAGTGTTAGCCTGAACCTGATATTCCCACTGGCCATAGCCGGTGATCATATCGTTAACCTGGGTTTCGCCTTTGAAGCCCATACGCATATAAGTCTGATCGCCATCGCTGTTCGCGTCGTCAGAGAAGTAATGCAGGCCGTCTACTTTGCCATAGAGATCTAATTTGTTGCCGTCTTTATTATAAACTTCAGCAGCGTGAGCCGCGCCTGCAGCCAGCAGGGCAGGAATTACGAGAGCCAGTACTTTTCTGTTCATTGAAATAATCCTTTAGTTTTTTTATTAACCTGTGACTACCCATGTAGGGAGTAAAAGCATGCTAAAGGAGAAGTTCCGTAAACAGATAAATATGAATTGTTACGTCTTAAGTAAAACCTTAAATAAATAATTCTACAGAAACAGTGATAATTATTATGAATGTATGGATTTAATATATATAAAATAAAAATTATACAAGTGAATTTTGTTGAGCTATTCTGCGCGTGTTATATGCCTTTATTGTCACGTTTTATTTTTTCGTTGTCGTATTGATAGCCAATATTAATTAGCCAGCGAATAAATTGACAAGCCCGAACAACTGTTCGGGCTTTTTTTTCGTTCCACTTTAATAGTGATCTAAACGTATTACTCGGTTCCGCTCTTTTCCGCTTTACCTGCCAGTTGCGCCAGGAAATCGTAGCGTTTTTGCAGATCGGCTGTTGCGTCTTTCCACAGCTGTTCAGCGACTTCAGGCTGTTGGGCATTTAAGCGGCGGAAGCGTTGCTCGTTAAGTAAAGTTTCAGCCAAAGCATCTGACGGCGGGCGAGAATCCAGCGCCAGCGGCAGTTTACCTTCGTCAGCACGACGCGGATCAAAGCGATACAGCGGCCAGAACCCGGTTGCCGTGAGCTGACGCATCTGATCGTGGCTCAACGCGAGGTCATAACCATGTTCCTCACAAGGGCTATACGCGATAATCAGCGACGGCCCCGGATAGGATTCCGCTTCCTGGATAGCTTTCACCGTCTGGTTCAACTGGGCGCCCAGGGAAATCTGCGCGACATAAACATGCCCGTACATCATCATACTGACGCCAAGATCTTTACGAGCCTTACGTTTGCCGTGCTCCCCAAATTTAGTGACAGCCCCAAGAGGCGTGGCTTTTGACGCTTGCCCACCCGTGTTGGAGTAACACTGGGTATCCAGCACCAGAATATTGACGTTCTCGGTCAGGCTAAGAACGTGATCCAACCCGCCGAAGCCAATATCGTAGGCCCAGCCATCGCCGCCAATCAGCCAGATGGATTTCTCAACCAGCGCGTCGGCATCGGTTAACAACTGCTGTGCGCCTTCGACATCTTTCAGATGCTCGCGCAGGGCCGCGACTTGCTCACGACGGACCTCCGGCGTGGCTTCTGCGTGCAAAGCGTCATTGAGTTCAGCCGGGATGTTATCGGCAAACTGCTCCAGCAGACGCATAACGCGCGCCCGGTGTTGATCCACCGTCAGACGGAAGCCCAGACCAAACTCGGCGTTATCTTCAAACAGCGAGTTTGCCCATGCTGGCCCACGCCCATTGGCATCGGTGGTGTATGGCGTTGAGGGCAGGTTACCGCCATAAATTGATGAACACCCGGTGGCATTCGCAATCAACATGCGGTCACCGTACAACTGCGTAAGCAGTTTGATATACGGCGTTTCACCACAGCCTGAGCAGGCGCCGGAATATTCAAATAGCGGTGTAATCAATTGCGAGGTGCGAATATCAATACGTTCCAGTTTGGTGCGATCAATCTCCGGCAGATCGAGGAAGAAGTCATAGTTAACTTTTTCTTCTTCGACATGCTCAAGGCGCGACATCATATTGATGGCTTTGATCTCAGGATTTTGGCGATCTTTCGCCGGGCACACTTCGACGCACAGATTACAACCGGTGCAATCTTCAGGCGCAACCTGCAGGACATATTTCTGGCCGCGCATATCGCGTGATTTCACATCCAGAGAATGCAGGCTGGCAGGGGCGTTTTCCATCGCTTCTGGGGAAACCACCTTGGCGCGGATAGCCGAGTGCGGGCAGGCGGCAACGCAGTGGTTACATTGCGTACACAGCTCTTCTTTCCAGATTGGGATCTCTTCGGCGATATTGCGTTTTTCCCAACGCGTAGTCCCCATTGGCCAGGTACCGTCCGGCGGCAGCGCGGAAACGGGTAGTGCATCGCCCAGACCGGCGAGCATTGCTGCGGTGACGGTTTTCACGAAATCTGGTGCGGCATCAGAAACCACCGGTGGGCGGTTGCCGCTATGCGGATCAACAGGCTGCAGGGCCACTTCGGCTACGGATTCACGCGCCAGAGCCAGCGCCTGCCAGTTACGTTCGACCAGATCCTGGCCTTTACTGCTGTAGCTTTTCGCAATCGCCCCCTGCAACTCTGCCAGCGCGCTGTCGCCTGGTAAAATTTGCGTCAGGTGGAAGAACGCCATTTGCATCACGGTGTTTATACGCGCCGCCAAACCACACTCACGGGCGATTTTAGCCGCATTAATCACGTAGAAACGGGCTTTCTTCTGATTCAGCACCGCCTGAACTTCCTGCGGCAGACGCGCCCAGACTTCATCCACACTGTATGGGGTATTAAGCAGGAATATACCGCCAGGTTTCAGGCGTTCGGCCATCTGGTACTTATCGATAAATTGCAACTGGTGACAGCCGACAAAATCGGCTTGTGAAACCAGATACGCTGAACGAATGGGGTGCTCACTGACGCGCAGGTGGGAGACGGTCAGGCCGCCTGCTTTTTTCGAGTCATACACGAAATAACCCTGCGCATACCATGGCGTAGAGTTACCGATAATCTTGATATTGTTTTTGGTGGCCGACACGCTGCCATCGCTACCCAGGCCGTAAAACAGCGCTTCGAGCTTAGCGGTGCCGGGCAGGGTGTTTTCCGGCAACGGCAATGACAGATTGGTGACATCATCATAGATACCGACCGTGAAGCGTGGTTTAGGTTTCGTGCTATTCAACTCATTAAAGATCGCCATGACGCAGTCGGGGCCAAACTCTTTGGACGAAAGACCATAGCGTCCGCCAATCACACGCGGTAAGGTTTCTCGTTCGCCACAGTTAAACGCTTCCGCCAGCGCGGTCATGACATCCAGATATAATGGTTCTGCCTGCGCGCCGGGTTCTTTGGTGCGATCCAGAACGGCGATGCTGCGCGCGCTTTCCGGCAGCGCGCGCAGTAAATGTTTGGCGGAGAAGGGGCGGAACAGACGGACTTTCAGCACACCCACTTTCTCGCCGTGCGCCATCAGCTCTTCGACAACTTCTTCACTGGTGCCAATCGCCGAGCCCATTAAAATAATGACGCGTTCTGCCTGCGGATGACCGTAATATTCAAATGGCTGGTACTGGCGGCCCGTGGCTGCGGCGAAGTCGTTCATCGCCTGTTCTACGTGATCGTAAACCGCGTTGTACCATGGGTTTGTCGCTTCGCGTGACTGGAAGTAGGTGTCCGGATTCGCTGATGTACCGCGGATAACCGGATGCTCTGGATTTAGTGCCCGAGCGCGGTGAGCATCGATCTCCGCCTGAGGCATCAGCCCGAGGATGGTGTTATCAGCCAGCGGCACAATTTTATTGATTTCATGTGATGTACGGAATCCATCAAAGAAATGAATAAACGGAACCCGGCTTTTCAGGGTCGCCATTTGTGAAATCAGCGCAAAATCCTGCGCTTCCTGCACGCTACTGGCGCACAGCATCGCGCACCCTGTTTGGCGTACAGCCATCACGTCGGAATGATCGCCAAAAATCGATAACGCGTGCGTGGCAATAGTTCGCGCCGCAACGTGCAGTACAAACGGGGTCAACTGACCGGCCAGTTTGTACAGCGTTGGGATCATCAACAGCAAACCCTGTGATGAGGTAAACGACGTAGAAAGCGCACCGGTCTGCAACGCGCCGTGAACGGTCGCAATCGCACCGCCTTCCGACTGCATTTCTACGACGCGAGGGATATCTCCCCACACGTTTTTAAGCCCGTTTCCGGCCCAGGCATCGGCCTGTTCCGCCATCGTCGAACTGGGCGTAATCGGGTAGATGGCGATAACCTCGCTGGTACGAAATGCGACCGAAGCAACCGCACCATTACCGTCAATTGTTTGCATACTGACACCCTTACATTGCGCAAAAAGAGGGACACGCGTAAGCGTTGCGAGTCCTGTAATTATCCTTCTATTTTAGCAAAAGCCATTCAGGCGCATTTTCGCTTTTGTGTCCCTGGAATTATGAGAATGTATGGTTTGATCAAAGGAGCAGCCAAAAAATTGCCAAAAAATGTAAACAGCGCGCATAAATGCGTGGTTTGCCTCTCGACGGCGGTGTCTCTGCTGCCTATTATTTATGGCTGTGTCGTTTGGTTAATCTTCAGAGGGGAGTAAGATGCGCGCAGCGTTTTGGGTAGGGTGTGCCGCGTTATTATTATCGGCGTGTAGCAGTGAACCTGTTCAGCAGGCAACGGCAGCACATGTCGCACCGGGCATGAAGGCAGCAATGTCCAGTTCTGGAGAAGCAAATTGCGCCATGATTGGTGGTTCGCTCTCCGTTGCCCGTCAACTGGATGGCTCAGCCATCGGGATGTGCGCGCTACCCAACGGCAAACGCTGTAGTGAGCAGTCGCTTGCCGCCGGAAGCTGTGGGAGCTATTGAGCCTGCGCGTTCATTACATTAAATCCGCAAGTTTATACGTCAGCGTTTGTTCTGCTGTCGCCAGTGTCAACTGGTCAGCAGTCAAATCTACCTGTGCGCCTTGCTTAAACATTTCGCTGACGATACCGTCGAGCGCGTTAAGCTGCGGATCGGCGCACATCATGCGGGTCATCGCCATATCTTTCACCTTCAACTCGCCGTCGGACAACTTGCCCTGACCGTGGAATTGATTACACATCTTTCCCGATACCGTCATGTTTTCGCCAAAACTCAATTCGGGTGGGTTATTGGCGACGGTAACGGCTTTACCATTCACGCTCTGCAAAACGAAACGGTGATGCTGTAACTGGTCGCGATTGACGGAAACGTTTCCATTACTCACACAGCCAGCCATCAGCGTGCTGAGGGCAATCAACGTGACAACTTTCTTCATTAACATTCTCTAATTTCGTGACCGGAATACATTCAATATGATAATGATACTGACTGTTTTATCATCGGCAATTGTCTGAAAATGCCCCCCTTAAATCAGGGGAGCACAGGGATTAAAAGAGGGCGTTTGGACAGGTTTCGCCTTTGGAGATTTGTTCCAAATTTTGCAGTGTCGTTTCAGAAATGCTGGTCAACGCTTCGGCGGTCAGAAACGCCTGATGCCCGGTAAATAGCACGTTATGGCAGGCTGACAGGCGACGGAACACATCATCCTGAATCACATCATTGGATTTATCTTCAAAGAACAGATCGCGTTCGTTTTCATACACATCCATACCCAGAGAACCAATTTTCTGGTTTTTCAGGGCATCGATAGCCGCCTGTGAATCGATCAGTGCTCCGCGACTGGTGTTAATAATCATCACACCGTTTTTCATTTGCTCAAAGGCTTCCTGATTGAGCAGATGATAATTTTCCGGCGTTAACGGACAGTGCAGGGAGATAACGTCGGACTCAGCAAACAGCGTTTTAAGATCGACATATTCCACGCCTAATTCCAGAGCAGCGGCGCTTGGGTAGGGATCGAACGCCAGCAGGCGCATACCAAAACCTTTCAGGATCCGTAGCGCAGCAATACCGATTTTACCGGTACCAATCACCCCGGCCGTTTTGCCATACATGGTAAAGCCGGTCAGCCCTTCAAGAGAGAAGTTGGCATCACGGGTACGTTGATACGCGCGATGAATACGGCGGTTCAGGGTCATCATCATGCCAATCGCATGCTCAGCGACGGCTTCAGGCGAATAGGCCGGGACGCGTACCACCTGCAGACCCAGCTCTTTTGCCGCGTCGAGATCGACGTTATTGAATCCGGCGCAGCGCAGGGCGATATATTTCACACCCAGCTTTTTGAGTTCTTCCAGAACCGGTCGGCTGCCATCGTCGTTGACGAAGATGCATACAGCTTCGCAACCATGGGCTGTTTTAGCTGTTTTCTCCGTCAGCAGAAAGTCAAAAAATTCAAGTTCAAAACCAAAAGCCTCGTTAACCTGCTGCAGATACTTTTTGTCGTACTGTTTTGTACTATAGATGGCGAGTTTCATAAGACTTTCTCCAGTGATTTTGACGTCACATTAATCCAATTAAAATTATTTTACAAAATTTAAAAAGTTATTGATAGTCATAGAAGTAATGAATGTTTAAAGCGTATCTTTTGTTAGTGTGGGCAGGTTACGCGATTTCAACAACTGGATATTTTCCATTCGCTGAGCAGGTAGTGTGGGTAAAAAGCCAGGTGATTCACATTCAGATAGCTACGCTTATACAGGTAGCAGATATCGGGAGGAGTTATGCTAACTCACTCTGAAGCAAAACGATGGGCCACCTTAATGCTTAAGGCGGCTTTATGCGATGGAATGAAACCAGAAGAAATTTCCCGCCAGGTGCATCTTGTCTGTGATCATCATGGCAAGGAGTATCTTGAAGAACTTATAGAAGAAATACTGATAGAGGCTGGTCGGATAGGACCTAAACATAGCGATGGACAACTGAACCATCATTGAGTCCGAATCCACGCGCTACTGTGTTGGAATCATTCCTGACGGCATGTGTAACAGCGTGCCACATAGCGCTGTTATCTGTCCTTAATGTGGGCATATGCAGTTAAACATGCCACAATACAGGCCTAAACCGGCTTAAATTTTGCTAATTCAGGATATTAACTACCCATGAAGGGTAAATATAAAGCCGTTCTGGCACTCCTCTTATTATTGATTCTCGTGCCGCTGACGCTGGTGATGACGCTTGGCCTGTGGGTCCCGACCCTGGTGGGCGTCTGGTTACCTGTGGGGACACGTATCGCGCTGGATGAGAGTCCACGGCTGACACGGCATGGGCTGCATATCCCGGAACTCCGCTATCTGGTCGATGATTGCCCGCTGGCGCGCATTACTCAGGCGGACCTGTCCCATCCCAGCCGCTGGTTGCTCAATGTCGGGACAATTGAGCTGGATTCCGCTTGCCTGGCCAAATTACCGCAGACACAAGCGTCTCCGGTAGCACCCAAAACGCTGGCTGAATGGCAATCGATGCTGCCCAATACCTGGATTAACATCGACAAACTTATTCTCTCTCCCTGGCAGGAATGGCAGGGGAAACTGTCGCTTTCGCTAACGCCCTCTACTCAGCAACTGCGCTACCAGGGGGAAAAGGTTAAATTCCAGGGGCGGCTGCACGGGCAAAATCTCACGGTAAATGAGCTGGATGTCGCTGCATTTGAAGGGCAACCGCCGGTAAAACTTGTCGGTGAATTTACCATGCCGCTGGTTCCTGATGGGTTACCGGTGAGCGGTCATGCCGTTGCGACGCTGAACTTGCCGCAGGAGCCTACGCTTGTGGACGCCGAACTGGAGTGGCAAAAAAACAGCGGACAACTGATCGTCATGGCGCGCGATAGTGCCGATCCGCTGCTCGATCTTCCGTGGGAAATAACCCGCCAGCAGTTGACCATCAGCGACGGTCGCTGGAACTGGCCTTATCAGGGATTCCCGTTAAGCGGACGGCTGGGCATGAAAGTTGAAAACTGGCAGGCCGGGCTGGAAAACGCGGTGGTGAGTGGGCGGCTGAACGTTTTGACGCAAGGCGATGCCGGTAAAGGAAACGCTGTTTTAACGCTGGGGCCGGGTAAGCTGGGTATTGATAACAACGAGATGCCGTTACAGCTGATCGGCGAAGCGAAACAGGGCGATCTGATCTTCTACGCGAAATTACCCGCCAAACTCACCGGTAGCCTGAACGATCCGCAACTGGCGTTTGAGCCAGGGGCGCTGTTGCGTTCGCGGGGGCGGGTAATTGATTCGCTGGATATTGACGAGATTCGTTGGCCGCTGGCGGGCGTAAAGGTAACACAACGCGGTGTGGATGGTCGTCTACAGGCTATTTTGCGTGCGCATGAAAACCAGATGGGTGGCTTTGAACTGCACCTGGATGGTCTGGCAAATGATTTTCTTCCTGATGCTGGTCGTTGGCAATGGCGCTACTGGGGCGAAGGCAGCTTTACGCCGATGCATGCCCGCTGGGACGTGGCGGGTAAGGGAGAGTGGCATGACAACACGCTGAAGCTCTTTGATCTCTCCACCGGATTTGACCACTTGCAATACGGCACCATGACGGTGGAAAACCCACGCATGGTAATGGACGAACCGATCGTATGGGTACGGGACGCGACCAAACCGACGTTTAGCGGCGCACTGTCACTGGACGCAGGAAAAACCGTCTTCACCGGCGGAAGCGTCTTACCTCCCTCAACGCTAAAGTTCAGCGTGGAAGGCAGCGACCCGACGATTTTCCAGTTCAAGGGCCAGCTTCACGCAGGGGCGATTGGCCCCGTACAGCTAAATGGCCGTTGGGACGGGATCCGTCTGCGCGGACAGGCCTGGTGGCCAAAACAATCACTCACCGTGTTCCAGCCGCTGCTCCCGCCTGACTGGAAAATGAAACTGCGTGAAGGTGATCTCTATGCGCAGGTCGCATTCTCGGCCGCACCGGAACAGGGCTTTGAAGCGGGCGGTCATGGGGTATTAAAAGGCGGTAGCGCCTGGATGCCTGATAACCAAATTAATGGCGTCGATTTTATCTTGCCGTTTCGGTTTAGCGAAGGCGCATGGCAGTTGGGTACGCGTGGGCCTGTTTCATTGCGTATTGCGGAAGTCGTGAATCAGGTGACGGCGAAAAATATTACTGCCGATCTACAGGGAGCGTACCCCTGGAGTGAAGGCAATCCGTTATTGCTGAGCGATGTCAGCGCCGAACTGCTGGGAGGCAAAGTCATCATGCGGCAACTGCGGATGCCACAGCACGACCCGGCCTTATTACGGGTGCAGAATATCTCCTCCAGCGAGCTTATTAGCGCGGTTAACCCCAAGCAGTTCGCTATGTCGGGTCCGGTCAGCGGCGCGTTGCCATTATGGTTGGATAACGAAAAGTGGATCATCAAAGACGGCTGGTTAACCAACCCAGGTCCGATGACGCTGCGTATTGATAAAGACACGGCGGATGCCGTCGTTAAAGATAATATGGCGGCTGGCGCGGCAATTAACTGGCTGCGCTATATGGAAATAACCCATTCCTGGACGAAAATAAACCTGGATAACCTGGGTGTCTTAACGATGCAGGCAACCGTTACTGGCAATAGCCGGGTAGATGGCAAAGTGGGGACGGTTAATTTGAATTACACCCACGAGGAAAACGTCTTTACGCTATGGCGCAGTTTGCGTTTTGGCGACAATTTACAGGCATGGCTTGAGCAAAATGCAACGCTGCCGGAAACCCATTGCCTGGAAGGCAAGGAATGTGAGGAACAACAATGAAAACGATAGCCGCCATGCTGGGGTTGCTGGCTTCATCTCTGGTGGTAGGTTGTACCCCGAGAATCGAAGTGGCTGCGCCAAAAGAGCCGATCACGATTAATATGAACGTCAAAATCGAACATGAGATTCATATCAAAGTTGATAAAGACGTCGAGAGCTTATTGAAATCGCGCAGCGATCTGTTCTGAGGTAATGATGAAAAAACAGCTTGCAGCGATCCTGGTGGCGCTGAGTTTTATCACCAGCAATGCATGGGCGTTGACCCTGAATGAAGCCAGAACTCAGGGGCGAGTGGGGGAAACACTCAATGGTTATCTGGTGGCATTACAAACCGATGCTGAAACGCAGGCGCTGGTGAGTGAGATTAATAAGGCGCGAAGCGCCAGTTATCAGCAACTGGCTGAGAGCAATAATATTCCGCCAGAGGAAGTGGCAAAAATGGCCGGACAAAAGTTAGTCGCTCGCGCTAAACCGGGGGAGTACGTGCAAGGTATTAATGGTAAGTGGTTGAGGAAAGAATAATCATTTCTGAACGCCACTGGAGGAATGGTATTACAAGTGGAGGATCCTTCCGGATGATTCATCGACATCGCAATAGTTGCCACACGGCATCAAACGGATGTTGATATAGTTCAACACCGGTCGCGTCGTGGAGTGAAATCATGTGGCTTCTCAAATGGTATGTCTGGAATCGTTGGGTATTCAAGCTGTTAAGCCGGGATGTCGCGGAGCCGGAACAATTTTTACTTCATTGCTGGGAAGAAAATCTGGCGAAGTGCAGGGAGTATGCCACCATCTGGCGTGATATTAATCGCATTCACGGCAAGCAGGTACATGTGCGGGTAAAGAAGTAAGTACCGAGAATCCCTCCCACCGGATGGTGAGAGGGTGAATTATCAGGCAGCAACCACGCTGTCGATAGCGGCTTTCGCATCGGACTGGGCTTTAGATGCCACTTCCGGGCCGTAAGCGATACCTTCAGCAAAGACCACGTTCACGTCGGTGATACCGATAAAGCCCAGGAACACGTTCAGATACGGTGTGATCAGGTCAGTCGGCGTATCTTTATGAATACCACCGCGGCTGGTCAGCACCACTGCGCGTTTACCGGTCACCAGACCTTCCGGACCTTTCTCGGTGTAGCGGAAGGTTACGCCGGCACGGGCAATCAGGTCAAAGTAGTTTTTCAACTGCGTCGGAATGTTGAAGTTATACATCGGCGCGGCGATAACAATTACATCATGCGCTTTCAGCTCAGCGATCAACTCGTCAGACAGCGCCAGCGCTTCTTGCTGACGCGGCGTCAGCGGCGCATCGCTTGGGCGCAGCGCACCCACCAGTTCGCCATCCAGTACCGGAACAGGGTTTGCAGCCAGGTCGCGGACGGTGATTTCATCAGCAGAGTGCTTTTCACGCCACTGTTCAACAAAATAATCAGACAACTGACCAGACTGAGAGTACCCTGCCAGAATACTGGATTTAAGAACTAATACCTTGCTCATGGGTGTTTCCTTTTATGTGTTTGAAGGGGTAGTGCCCCGTTGCTTGTTGACACTTTATTCACAATCCTGTCGCAGTGATAGCGCAATATATCGAATCCTATGTTCGAAATTATTGAACAACACATGAAAAGCCCCGATGTGGTACTCTATATCTATCATCTAAAAGAGATTTAACCCGGCAGATCGCTGCCTTTTAACGCTATGACAGAACAACCAAAATTAACCTTCACCATGTTGCAGCAACAGCTGGATTCGCTGATGCTGCGTGACAGACAGCGTTTTGCCCGCCGGCTGCACGGCGTGAAGAAGGTTAAAAATCCTGATGCACAACAGGCCATTTACCAGGAGATGGCAAAAGAGATCGAGCAGGCAGCCGGTAAAGTTGTGCTGCGTGAAGCGGCGCGTCCGGTCATCAGCTACCCGGAAAACCTGCCTGTCAGCCAGAAAAAACAGGATATTCTGGAAGCCATTCGCGACCATCAGGTGGTGATTGTGGCTGGTGAGACCGGTTCAGGTAAAACCACCCAGTTGCCGAAAATCTGTATGGAGCTGGGGCGCGGGGTGAAAGGGCTGATCGGCCATACTCAGCCGCGTCGTCTGGCGGCGCGTACCGTGGCGAATCGTATTGCGGAAGAGCTGCAAACCGAGCCGGGCGGCTGTATCGGCTATAAGGTCCGTTTTAGCGATCATGTTAGTGACAACACCATGGTTAAGCTGATGACGGACGGTATCCTGCTGGCGGAAATCCAGCAGGATCGGCTGCTAATGCAGTACGACACCATCATCATCGATGAAGCGCATGAACGCAGCCTGAATATTGATTTTCTGCTTGGCTACCTGAAAGAACTCCTGCCGCGTCGTCCGGATCTAAAAATTATCATCACTTCGGCGACCATTGACCCGGAACGCTTTTCTAAGCATTTCAACAATGCGCCGATTATCGAAGTCTCTGGTCGAACCTATCCGGTGGAAGTTCGCTATCGCCCGATTGTTGAAGACGCAGATGACACCGAGCGTGACCAGTTGCAGGCAATTTTTGATGCCGTAGATGAGTTAGGCCGTGAAAGTCAGGGTGACATACTGATCTTCATGAGCGGCGAGCGCGAAATCCGCGATACCGCTGATGCCCTGAATAAGCTGGATTTGCGTCACACCGAAGTGCTGCCACTGTATGCGCGTCTCTCCAATAGCGAGCAGAACCGTGTGTTCCAGTCGCACAGCGGTCGTCGTATTGTGCTGGCCACCAACGTGGCGGAAACCTCACTGACCGTACCGGGCATCAAGTATGTCATTGATCCTGGCACCGCGCGTATCAGCCGCTACAGCTATCGCACGAAAGTCCAGCGTTTGCCGATTGAACCGGTGTCGCAGGCCTCTGCCAACCAGCGTAAAGGCCGCTGCGGTCGCGTTTCGGAAGGGATCTGTATTCGTCTGTATTCTGAGGACGACTTCCTGTCGCGCCCGGAGTTTACCGATCCGGAGATCCTGCGTACCAACCTGGCGTCCGTTATTTTGCAGATGACCGCGCTGGGGCTGGGGGATATCGCGGCGTTCCCGTTTGTTGAAGCGCCGGATAAACGCAATATTCAGGACGGGGTGCGCCTGCTCGAAGAGCTGGGTGCGATAACCACCGATGAGCAGGCAACCGCTTACAAATTAACGCCGTTGGGCCGCCAGCTGTCGCAACTGCCGGTGGATCCGCGTCTGGCGCGTATGGTGCTGGAAGCGCAAAAACATGGCTGTGTGCGTGAGGCGATGATCATCACCTCGGCGCTGTCCATTCAGGATCCGCGCGAGCGTCCAATGGACAAGCAGCAAGCTTCCGACGAGAAACATCGTCGCTTCCATGACAAAGAGTCTGATTTCCTGGCGTTTGTGAACTTATGGAATTACCTCGGCGAGCAGCAAAAAGCGTTGTCGTCAAACCAGTTCCGCCGTCAGTGTAAAGTCGACTTTCTTAATTATCTGCGCGTACGTGAATGGCAGGATATCTACACGCAACTGCGCCAGGTGGTAAAAGAGTTGGGCATTCCGGTCAACAGCGAACCCGCTGAATATCGGGAGATCCACGTCGCATTGTTGACCGGTTTACTGTCCCATATTGGGATGAAAGATGCCGATAAGCAGGAATTTACCGGTGCGCGTAACGCCCATTTCTCGATCTTCCCGGGTTCCGGTTTGTTCAAAAAACCGCCGAAGTGGACGATGGTGGCGGAGCTGGTGGAAACCAGCCGCCTGTGGGGGCGTATTGCCGCGCGTATCGATCCCGAATGGGTGGAACCAGTTGCGCAGCATCTGATCAAACGTTCATACAGCGAACCGCACTGGGAACGCGCGCAGGGCGCGGTCATGGCGACAGAAAAGGTCACCGTCTACGGCTTACCGATTGTTGCTGCCCGTAAGGTGAACTACAGCCAGATCGATCCGGCGCTGTCACGTGAACTGTTCATTCGTCATGCGCTGGTGGAGGGCGACTGGCAAACGCGCCATGCTTTCTTCCGTGACAACCTGAAGCTGCGGGCGGAGGTGGAAGAGTTAGAACATAAATCGCGCCGTCGCGACATCCTGGTTGATGATGAAACGCTGTTTGAGTTTTACGACCAGCGTATTAGCCATGATGTGATTTCTGCTCGCCACTTTGATAGCTGGTGGAAGAAAGTTTCCCGCGAGACCCCGGACCTGCTCAACTTTGAAAAGAGCATGCTTATCAAAGAGGGCGCGGAAAAAATCAGTAAGCTGGATTATCCGAACTTCTGGCATCAGGGCAATCTCAAACTGCGTTTGAGCTACCAGTTCGAACCGGGAGCTGATGCGGACGGTGTGACCGTGCATATTCCGCTCCCTCTGCTTAATCAGATCGAAGAGAGCGGTTTTGAATGGCAGATTCCTGGCCTGCGCCGCGAGCTGGTGATCGCCCTGATTAAGTCGTTGCCGAAACCGGTACGACGTAACTTTGTTCCTGCTCCGAACTATGCTGAGGCATTTTTAGGCCGCGTGACGCCGCTGGAACTGCCGCTGCTGGACGCGCTGGAACGTGAACTGCGCCGGATGACCGGCGTCACCGTTGACCGCGATGACTGGCATTGGGATCAGGTACCCGATCACCTAAAAATCACCTTCCGGGTGGTGGATGACAAGAACAAGAAGCTACAGGAAGGACGCTCGCTACAGGATCTGAAAGATGCCTTGAAGGGTAAGGTTCAGGAAACGCTGTCCGCGGTGGCGGATGACGGTATCGAACAGAGCGGATTGCATATCTGGAGCTTCGGACAGCTTCCGGAAAGTTACGAGCAAAAACGCGGTAACTATAAGGTAAAAGCGTGGCCAGCGCTGGTCGATGAGCGTGACAGCGTCGCCATCAAATTGTTTGATAATCCGCTGGAGCAGCAACAGGCTATGTGGTGCGGCTTACGCCGCCTGTTGCTGTTGAACATTCCTTCACCGATCAAATACTTACACGAGAAGTTGCCTAACAAAGCCAAGCTGGGGCTGTATTTTAACCCGTATGGCAAAGTGTTGGAGTTGATTGACGACTGTATCTCCTGCGGTGTGGATCGGTTGATCGACGCCCATGGTGGTCCCGTGTGGACGGAAGAGGGCTTTGCGGCGTTGCATGAGAAGGTGCGGGCTGAACTGAACGATACGGTGGTGGATATCGCGAAGCAGGTCGAACAGATCCTGACCGCGGTGTTTAATATCAATAAGCGTCTGAAAGGGCGTGTGGATATGACCATGGCGTTAGGGCTTTCAGATATCAAAGCGCAAATGAGCGGGCTGGTGTACCGCGGATTTGTCACTGGTAATGGTTTCAAACGCCTGGGCGATACGTTGCGTTATTTGCAGGCTATTGAAAAGCGTCTGGAAAAACTGGCCATCGATCCGCACCGTGACCGTGCACAGATGCTGAAAGTGGATAGTGTGCAGCAGGCCTGGCAGCAATGGTTCAATAAACTACCGCCTGCGCGCCGTGAAGATGACGACGTCAAAGAGATCCGCTGGATGATAGAAGAGCTGCGCGTCAGCTACTTTGCCCAGCAGCTTGGTACGCCGTACCCTATTTCAGATAAACGTATTCTGCAGGCGATGGATCAGATCACGGGATAACGCCGCGCTGAACCACCGGCCGGACAAGGCGTAACCGCCATCCGGCCTCTGTACCCGGTAAAGAATAAACACCAGGAGTCATGAATATGAGTCAGTTTCCGACGCTTTCCGCGACCACGCTGGCGGCGATCAATACTGTAGGGCAATGGCTGGCGCAGAGCGATTTTACGGGGGGCATCACGGTTCAGTCAGATTGCGTAATTCTGGCGGGGAACGCGGTGATCCCGACCATCGATGCCGCCTGTCGGATCGCGAAAGACCAACAGGTTCCCTTATTGATTAGTGGGGGCATCGGCCATTCTACGCGCTTTCTGTATGACGCGATTGCCCGACATCCTCGCTACAATATCATTCGAACCACCGGACGTGCGGAAGCGGCGATCCTTGCCGATATCGCTCACCAGTTCTGGCACATTCCGGGGGAGAAGATTTGGGTGGAAGACCAGTCAACAAACTGCGGTGAGAATGCCCGATTTAGCTGTGCGTTACTGAACCAGGCGACAGAAGGCATGCATACCGTCATTGTGGTACAGGATCCGACCATGCAACGCCGCACGATGGCCACCTTTCAGCGCGTAACCCGCGATGAGCCGCATGCGCCGCGCTGGTTGGGTTTCCCGGGATTCGTCCCGGAGTTGGTCCAACAGGGCGACGGCGTGGACTTTGCGCCGACGGCCGAAGGGCTATGGTCAGTGGATCGCTATCTTTCGCTCATTACCGGAGAGTTGCCGCGTCTGCGGGACGATGTTAGTGGCTATGGTCCCTGTGGCCGCGATTTTATCGTGCACGTGGATATTCCCGGTAACGTTGAGGCCGCCTGGCAGCAATTGAAAAGCGATACCGCGCTGTCAGACTTACTGGAGAGCCGCTCTCTGTGATCCCCGCTGCCCGTTTGTAAGCGTTTTGTTGCAAACGGGCATAAATCCCGCCCGTTTTTTCCTTTTATCATCGCTTTGCCAGACGCTTTTATGAAGCCGCTCACAGAACAGTCACTGTAGTGATAATTCGTCAGGCATGATTGATATTAATTAACAATAGTTTTACTTGTTAAAAACAAATCAATCACAGGAGAAGCGCATGTCAGTACCCGTACAACATCCTATGTATATCGATGGGCAGTTTGTGACCTGGCACGATGACGCCTGGATTGATGTCGTCAATCCGGCCACGGAAGAGGTTATCTCACGTATTCCGGATGGACGTGCCGAAGATGCGCGTAAAGCGATAGACGCCGCCGAGCGTGCTCAGCCTGAATGGGAAGGGCTGCCTGCCATTGAACGGGCGAACTGGCTACGCAAAATATCTGCGGGTATCCGTCAACGCGCCAGCGAAATCAGCGCATTGATAGTGGCTGAAGGCGGGAAAATACAGCAACTGGCCGACGTTGAAGTCGCATTTACCGCCGATTATATCGATTACATGGCCGAGTGGGCACGCCGTTATGAAGGCGAGATCCTGCAAAGCGATCGCCCGGGCGAGAATATCCTGCTGTTTAAGCGCGCTCTGGGCGTGACAACGGGCATTCTGCCGTGGAATTTTCCGTTCTTTCTGATTGCTCGCAAACTGGCCCCCGCGCTGCTGACGGGCAATACCATTGTCATTAAACCGAGTGAGTTTACGCCCAACAACGCCATCGCTTTTGCCAAAATTGTTGATGATATTGGCTTGCCTCGCGGAGTATTTAATCTGGTCCTGGGACGCGGTGAAACGGTCGGCCAGGAACTGGCCGGAAACCCGAAAGTCGCAATGGTCAGCATGACCGGTAGCGTCGGAGCGGGCGAAAAAATTATGGCTGCAGCGGCCAAAAACATCACTAAAGTCTGCCTGGAACTGGGGGGCAAAGCCCCAGCTATCGTGATGGATGATGCTGACCTTGAGCTGGCCGTAAAGGCAATTGTTGACTCACGGGTGATCAATACCGGGCAGGTATGCAACTGCGCCGAACGCGTGTACGTCCAGAAAGGTATTTATGACCAGTTCGTTAATCGTCTGGGTGAAGCGATGAAAGCCGTACAGTTCGGCAATCCGGCTGAGCGCAATGACATTGCGATGGGACCGTTGATTAACGCCGCTGCGCTGGAACGAGTGGAGCAGAAAGTTGCGCGAGCGGTGCAGGAGGGGGCCAGAGTAGTGCTGGGCGGTAAGGCGGTAGAAGGCAAAGGCTATTACTATCCGCCGACATTACTGTTGGATGTGCGTCAGGAGATGGCGATTATGCACGAGGAGACCTTTGGTCCGGTGCTGCCTGTGGTGGCGTTTAATACGCTGGAAGAGGCGTTGACGATGGCCAACGACAGCGACTACGGGCTGACTTCATCAATTTACACGCAAAATCTGAACACCGCGATGAAGGCGATTAAGGGGCTGAAGTTTGGTGAAACCTATATTAATCGTGAAAACTTCGAGGCAATGCAGGGTTTCCACGCGGGGTGGCGCAAGTCCGGGATTGGTGGGGCAGACGGTAAACACGGCCTGAATGAATATCTGCAAACGCAGGTGGTTTATCTGCAGTCCTAAGCTTTTAGCCGGGTGAGTTTGTACGTCACCCGGCGTAAGTTTTACACTTTGGCGGCTATCCCGTTCATTCGACCTCCGCCACAACGTCAGAGCTTGATAAATTTATCCAGCGTGCGAATAAGTTGGGTCACAAAACCGTACTCGTTATCGTACCAGGCGACGGTTTTTACCAGTTGCAGATCGCCCACTTCGGTAATCTCAGTTTGTGTCGCATCAAATACTGAACCGAAGTGTGAGCCAATCACATCTGACGAGACAATCTCCTCGTCGGTATAGCCAAATGACTCATTATTCAGCGTGGCTTTTTTCAGCGCGTTATTAACCTCTTCAGCGGTGACCTTTTTACTTAATACCGACACCAGTTCCGTGACGGATCCGGTTTTCACCGGTACACGCTGGGCGTGGCCTTTTAATTTTCCGCTCAATGCCGGAATCACCAGGCCAATCGCTTTTGCCGCACCGGTGGTATGGGGAATGATGTTCTCCGCCGCCGCCCGCGAGGCGCGCAGATTTTTTCCGCGAGGGCCATCTACCAGCGATTGTGTCCCCGTGTAGGCATGGATGGTTGTCATGGTGCCCAGTTGAATACCGAAGTTGTCATGCAGGGCTTTCGCCATCGGCGCCAGGCAGTTAGTGGTGCACGATGCGACAGAGATAATTCGATCGTTCGCATCCATCGTGTCGTCGTTCACGTTAAAAACAATGGTTTTCATATCCCCGGCTGGGGCGGATATCAGGACTTTTTTGGCGCCTGCGTCCAGGTGCGCGTTGGCTTTTTCTGTTGAGGTGTAAAAACCGGTGCATTCGATGATGATCTCTGCGCCAGTGGTTTTCCACGGGATATTTTTGGCCTCTTTTTCTGCATAAACAGCGATTTTTTTACCGTCGACAATCAGCGCGTCTTCGGTAAAGTCGATACTCCAGGGAAATGGACCGTAATTTGAGTCGTGTTTTAACAGATAGGCGAGAATTTTGGGCGAGGTCAGGTCATTAATGGCGACGACCTCCACGCTGCTTTTGACCTCCAGTAGTCGACGCAATACCAGACGACCGATACGACCAAAACCGTTAATGCCAATTTTTCTCATGGTTTTCTCCTGTCAGGATGAGGCGGTACGACATATTTTCCCTACCAGGCATAGTCCAGTCAGGCATCCGGGGCAATAGCTGTTTTTGCGCTTAAACGTAACTGACTGATAATGGATGAACAAAAATTAATGAATTTTTAACAAAAGCCCGTTATGTTGACGCATTATTGTTTTTAT
This sequence comes from Citrobacter sp. C5_2, assembly GCF_014596845.2. Lineage (NCBI taxonomy): Bacteria > Pseudomonadati > Pseudomonadota > Gammaproteobacteria > Enterobacterales > Enterobacteriaceae > Citrobacter > Citrobacter sp. C5_2. Next base: position 2,526,461 of record NZ_CP115032.1, read on the forward strand.
TCAGGAAGTGTTATGGGGAATAAGTATTCTGGCCTGCAAATTGGTATTCACTGGCTGGTTTTTTTGTTGGTCATTGTGGCCTACAGCGCCATGGAGTTTCGCGGGTTTTTCCCGCGTAGCTATCGTCCCTTGTTCAACATGGTGCACGTATCCTGTGGCATCACGATTTTAACGCTGATGGTGGCGCGTCTGCTGGTCAGGCTGAAATATCCGGCGCCGCCGATTGTGCCAAAACCGAAACCGATGATGACCGGAATGGCGCATCTGGGGCATCTGGTTATCTATCTGTTGTTTATTGCGTTGCCGATTATTGGTCTGGTGATGATGTACAACCGGGGGAATCCGTGGATTGCATTTGGCATCGTCATGCCATATGCGGCAAAAGCCAACGTTGATCTCGTGGAGATGCTGAAGTCCTGGCACGTGACGCTGGCAAACCTGGGCTATTTTGTTATTGCTTTGCATGCCGCGGCTGCCCTGATGCATCACTACTTCTGGAAGGATAATACGCTGCTGCGCATGATGCCGCGTAAGCGTTCCTGACGTAAAGCCCCGCAAGCGCGGGGCTTTTTTACCGCTTGCAGATGTCCTTATCGTTCCGGTTAAATGAACATCTTCCTCTGCGGAATAAAACAAAAAATTATTTTTCCAGACACGATAAAAGCTTACCGACGAGATGATTAAACAATACCCAGTTCGCTACTCTCGTCACTTGATCGCCGTCCTCATTAAAACTACTGTATATAAATACAGTTAAGTGAGAGGCAGATTATTATGTTGTTTTTCCAGCCTGCAAAACGTCGACAAACGAAAAATTTTCCCCTGTTCAGCGACCTTGTGCCCTGTGGTTTTCCTTCTCCGGCGCAGGATTACGTTGAGAAAGGTATCGATCTCAATGACCTGCTGGTACAGCATCCCAGCGCAACCTATTTTGTTAAATCATCGGGTGATTCTATGGTCGGGGCGGGGATCGGTGAGGGGGATTTGCTGATTGTCGACAGCGCCAGAAACCCGGCTCATGGAGACATCGTGATTGCCGCCATTGAGGGTGAATTCACCGTTAAACGTCTGCAATTGCATCCAATTGTGATGCTCAGGCCAGAGAACAGAGCCTACGCGCCCATCATAATCAGCAGCGAGGACTCGCTGGATATCTTTGGCGTGGTGACGTTTATCGTTAAGGCGGCTGGCTAATTATGTTTGCCCTGGTGGATGTTAATTCGTTTTACGCCAGTTGTGAGATGGCATTCCGTCCCGATCTGAAAGACAAACCGGTTGTCGTTCTTTCCAATAACGACGGTTGTGTTATCGCCTGTAGCGCGAAGGCTCGGGCGCTTGGCGTCACAATGGGCGCTCCGTACTTCAAACAGAAAGAGCTGTTTCGGCGCTACGGCGTGGTGTGTTTTAGTTCCAACTATGAACTGTATGCGGATATGAGCAGTCGGGTCATGTCTATCCTGGAAGACCTCTCTCCACATGTGGAAAGGTACAGTATTGATGAGGCCTTCTGCGATTTGACGGGAGTAAGAAACTGTAGGGATCTGACGGATTTTGGTCTCGAAATCAGGGCCACAATTCTACAGAAAACACGCCTTCAGGTTGGCGTTGGCATCGCCCAGACCAAAACGCTGGCAAAGCTCGCGAATTACGCCGCCAAAAGATGGCCGCAACAGACTCGCGGAGTGGTGGATTTATCAAATATTGACCACCAACGTAAGCTGATGGCCGCACTCCCTGTCGGTGAAGTGTGGGGCGTGGGCCGCCGTATCAGTAAAAAACTGGACGCGATGGGGATTAAAACCGTCCGTGACCTGGCTGATACCGACATTCGCTTTATTCGCAAACACTTCAACGTTGTTCTTGAACGAACCGTACGGGAATTGCGCGGTGAGTCGTGCCTGGCGCTGGAAGAGTTTTCGCCGGTTAAACAGGAAATCGTCTGTTCACGCTCGTTTGGTGAAAAACTCACTGATTACAACGCGATGCGTGAAGCGATTTGCACCTATGCCTCACGTGCGGCGGAAAAGCTGCGCGGTGAGCATCAGTTCTGTCGGTTTATCTCTGTGTTTATCAAAACCAGTCCATTTGCCCTGAAGGAACCTTATTACGCTAACAGCGCGTCGGTAAAACTGCTGATCCCGACCCAGGACACCCGGGAAATCATGAGTGCGGCAACGCGCAGCCTGGACGCTATCTGGCGAGAGGGGCAACATTATCAAAAAGCGGGTGTGATGTTGGGCGATTTTTTCAGTTCTGGCGTGGCGCAACTGAATCTTTTTGATGGCAACGCCCCCCGGAGCCACAGCGCGGAATTAATGATGGTGATTGATCGGTTGAATAAAAAGGGACGTGGGACAATCTGGTTTGCCGGACAGGGGATTGAACAGCCGTGGCAAATGAAACGAGAGATGCTCTCACCTCGCTATACAACGCGTTTTACTGATTTACTGCGCGTCAGGTGAGTCTTAATATCTGCTGATTCAAATTTTTAATGTATCGATGACGGCTCGCAGGGCAGGTGATACGTTACGGTGCGGGTAATACAGAAATGAACCATCCAGACGCTGACTGTAACGTTGCAGAACCCGGATAAGCGTGCCTCGTTCTAAATCATCGGCAATCAACTCTTCGGGGACATAACCCAGGCCCAGGCCCAGTCTGGCTGCTTTTGCTTCCATGTAACTGTCAGCAAAGGCCCACTGTCCCTGCGGCCGGTGGGTGATTTTTTTACCACCATCGTTGAGCTCCCAGGCATACAGGCTTCCATCACCAAACTGATATGCGATGCAGGGGTGGATCACTAAATCCGCTGGTGTTTGGGGAAAGCCGTAGCGACGAAAATGCTCCGGCGTGCCAACTACCGCCATCTCCATATCGGGTGAAATGCGCACCGCGACCATGCCACTACCTACTTCTGAACCCAGGCGGACGCCCGCATCAAATCGTTCAGCAATAATATCGACGAACCGACTTTCGCTAATAAGTTCAAGTCGGATATCGGGGTAGCGTTGTTTAAATACCGCCAGCTTCGGCAGGAGTACTTTATCAATGGCGTGCTGGCTGGCATTGATACGTACCGTACCTGAGGGAGTATTACGATAGTACGCCAGAGTGGAAAGCCCTGAATTCAAAGCATCGAACCCCGATTCTACAGTTCGGTAGAGCTGTTCGCCGGCATGCGTCAACGACAATTTACGCGTAGTACGGGCCAGCAACTGAACCCCCAGACGCTGCTCCAGCTCACGCACTGAACGGCTGATGCCTGATTGCGCCAACCCAAGTCGTTGTGCGGCCGCGGTAAAACTGCCTTCCCGCACTACCTGCATAAACAGGTAGAGATCGTTATAGTTTTCCCGTTTTGCCATTCTTCAGTCCTCGCCTGACATGCCGCCATTTATAACAATATGATATTAATTCTAGCATTTTACACCCTCTAATCAGAACGAATACTGCTACCTATAATGAGCGCATTGCAACCAGGCACAGCAATGTTGTCCGTATAAGACCTGTACCCACAACCTATTTTTAGGGGAACAAGTGATGAAAGCTTTCACCAGAAAACTGTCGACCACCCTACCTGCCATGCTGCTATGCGCATCATTAAATGGAGTCACAACGATGAGTTATGCTGATACAACCAACCCAAACGCGCCCGTTTCGATGGTCGAAAAATGGGATAAAACCTTCGCCGAGAGTACGAAAGTCAATCATCGCAAGGTAACTTTTCAGAACCGCTATGGGATCACGTTAGTTGGAGATCTCTATATTCCAAAAGATCGAGGCGAACGCAAACTGGCGGCAATTGCGGTTAGCGGTCCTTTTGGCGCTGTAAAAGAGCAGTCCAGTGGACTGTACGCGCAGACGCTGGCTGAACAGGGTTTTGTGACGCTGGCCTTCGATCCTTCATATACCGGCGAAAGCGGCGGTATTCCACGTAATGTTGCCTCTCCTGATATCAACACCGAGGATTTCAGCGCGGCGGTTGATTTCCTTGGCCTACAAAAAGAAGTGGATCGCAATCGCATCGGCTTACTTGGTATCTGCGGTTGGGGCGGGATGGCGTTAAATGACGCAGCAATGGATACACGTGTTAAGGCCGTTGCGACCAGCGTAATGTATGACATGAGTCGCGCAATGGGCCATGGCGTCGGTGATGGCAAAGACCGGTATACCTCCGCAGACCGCCACGCGGTATTGCAGTATCTGAATGCGCAGCGCTGGAAAGATGCGGAAAAGGGCACATTTGCCCCGGGTGGACATGACATTAATGTTGACGAAAAAGGTAATGTCAGTGCAGGGGATCGTATTCTGCCGGAAACCTTACCTGCGAATCCGCATCCGGTACTGAAAGAGTTTTACGATTATTACCGGATGCCACGTGGTTTCCATGTGCGTTCTGTCAATTCAACAGGCGCATGGAACGCAACAATGCCCCTGTCGTTTATGAATATGCCGCTGCTAAGCTACGCCAATGAAATTACTGTTCCTGTGCTGATCGTAACGGGTGAAAAAGCGCACTCACGTTATTTTGCCGAAGACGCTTTTAAGGCCGTTGGCAGTAAAGATAAAGAGCTGGTGGTTGTTCCGGGGGCTAACCATGTTGATTTATATGACAATGTGGCCGGTAAAATACCATTCAGCAAATTTGAGCAGTTTTTCAAAACCTCCTTAAGATAAATTCCTGGCCGGAAAACTTAACAAAGCTACCTGTTTGGCAGGTGGCTTTGCCCTTGTTTTGCCTCGGCAATATACAGAGAAAATAATAATGTCCACACTGAGCCATAATACCTTGTGTAATAAAACGCACGCACACTGGGGCGGCGTATTTGCCATGACGCTCTGCGTCTTTATTCTTATTGCCTCAGAATTTATGCCGGTCAGTTTATTGACGCCGATTGCCAGAGATTTGCACGTTTCAGAGGGACTGGCTGGTCAGGGAATAGCGATTTCCGGCGTGCTGGCAGTACTAACCAGCCTGACCATTTCACATGTTGCCGGGGATCTGAATCGTAAATATCTTCTGCTGGGGTTGACCATTTTAATGGCTGTGTCGGCGATAATGATCGGATTAGCTCCCAGTTATCCGCTTTATATGTTGGGAAGAGCCACAATTGGTATTGTCATTGGCGGCTTTTGGTCATTGTCGGCAGCAACGGCAATACGGTTGGTACCGCAGCACCAGGTTCCCCGGGCGCTGGCTATTTTTAATGGCGGGAATGCGCTGGCAACCGTCGTGGCAGCCCCGCTGGGCAGTTACCTGGGGGCAACCGTCGGCTGGCGTGGGGCTTTTTTATGCCTTGTGCCTCTTGCGATAATCGCGTTCATCTGGCAAAGCATCAGTTTGCCCGAAATGAAAAAGGATACGGTGCACAAGCCGCGTGGGTCGGTACTTCATCTGTTTCGTGCCTCCATCGTCTCAACCGGTCTGCTGGCCTGCGGACTCTTCTTTATGGGGCAGTTTGCATTATTTACCTACGTCCGTCCGTTTCTGGAGACGGTGACCAGGGTGAATGCTTCTGGTCTATCTTTGATTTTGCTCGCAATTGGCATCGCGGGGTTGGCTGGTACGCTTATAGTGACGACATTCCTGAACGCCAGATTTTATCAAACACTCATGGTTATACCATTACTGATGGCTATCATTGCCGGAATGTTACTCCTGGTCGGGCACTGTGCCTGGGCTGTTACTGTGCTATTAAGCCTGTGGGGAATGCTCGCTACTGCTGCGCCAACGGGGTGGTGGACATGGCTGGCGCGGACACTGCCCGAGGATGCTGAGGCGGGCGGTGGTCTGATGGTCGCCGTTATCCAGCTTTCGATTGCGCTTGGTTCAACGGCTGGGGGGCTAATGTTCGACCGTCTGGGATGGCAAAGTTCTTTTGGACTCAGCGCTATATTACTTCTTAGTGCGTTGACGATAACGTTTCTCACGTCGAGGCAAAATAGTAAGACATACTAGTAATCACTTTTGTCTAAGCGCTCTCTACTGTGACATTGGGTCGAAAGCCTTAGATGCGATGCAGCAGACCAGGATAAAATGTGTTCCCGGAAAACGTAACCATGACGGGTTGGCACCAGCAGATAATGCCCAGCATGCGAAAGTGTGACGCGTCTTTTTGCTTTTAATCCTCCTATAATGGACTGCTTATTTTGTAGTCTACCGTGATTACTGTGGTTATTATTTAACCCGCATTCAATCCCTCTGGATAGATGGGAGAATAAGCGACTGAAAAACATCAGCGCCTCATACAGACTTTGCCCAACACTTCTCATGCCGTGTTGGGCTTTTTTATGCCCGAGGTGGGGAAATGAAGTAGCAACGATGGCATAGCGACGACGGCATTCATACGGTCGGGTTCCCACGGCGACGTAGTGAGGGAAAGGGGGCGTAAGGCATCACTGAGTTCCAGGAGGCATCCGGTTAGCGCGTAAATCAGCCTGAAAATGAAGATGGTGATCCGCGACCAACAGCGGAACTGCTCGGTACCTGCCTGGCATTTTATTTTTGGTGAGCGTTATTCTTAAAATGGACAGTCTGGAACATTATAATTATGGAATATTCATAAGTTGGCCGTTATGATTGTGTATTAAAATAATACCACATGGATCTTAAGGTATGGAAAACGCAAAGGATTTGGCAAAAGAAATGCTCTCAGCTTTGGATTTAGAAAATGAAGGGATGCTGGTTGCATACATTAAAGGCCTGATTCACTTTCCTGTAGACTTGTATTATCTCGCATCTGATTTTATCCATACCGATGAAAGACGGGAGAATATGGATGATAATATTCGGCTTGCCGGACTAGTGAAGCGGGCAACATCAACGAGAGATATTTATTTTGTAGCAAAAGCGGTTAATGTATTCATTGATGATTTCATGCAACACGTTAATTTGCCAGATATCGTAACAAAGGTAGCAAAAGACACAGTAGCTTCTACATTGGGTAGTTATACTTTCGGCGAGCTTACTGGTTTAAAAATTGGCGCCTTAATCTCTTCTCGGATCACCGTGTCTATTGCTTTTAGTATGTCGGTCAGCACATTGCTAATGATTGGTGGGGGAGTATCGAGGGCAGTTCATGCTTCGAGATTTCTAAAAATATCAAACTATGAAGTTTGCCGAAAGCTAAAGGACCTTGGAGATTTAGATCTTCTCTATTTTGCTGTTCAGGAGCGGGTTGAGCCATTCGAGAAAGCAACCAAACTATCAAAAGAAAATCCTGATTTGTTCAATCAGGCGGTAGAGTATTTTTTCAAAGGATTGTAGTTCATCATTTTTTTGTCAGGCGATACAGTAGCCAGCAAATAAGAATCATTGCTGCCGTAAATGTCCAGCGCCCTAATATAAACATATAAGCATACTTGTCCCCGATAGAATCAGGAAAAGCACTAAACATTAGTATTATATTTGATAATGCTGATGTTATGGCTAGGAGCGCCGATAAAGCGATTCCAAACCAGATTAAGAAAGAGAATGTTTTTTTCATTTACTGATACCTTATTGGTTGCCTACATTTTCGTTTGGCAGTGTACTTAATCGAAACTGATGAGTAAATAATTAGATGTAACAAGTTCATTTAGTCTAAATTATTGAATTTAACAGTCTGGTAATTCTCTGGTCATCTGCATATATTTTCCACAAACTCAATCGGTAACTTCTCACTGTCGCTGCGTCGTTAAATCCTCCCGGTGAGTGCTGATTTTGCATCTGAGTAATGGGCCGTTTTTCGGGATAAATAGTTTTCTACGTAGCATAAAACTCTGAATGAGGTAATCCCCATGAAAAAAACTCTACTCGCAGTTATCTGCGGGCATGGCGCTGTGCGCGCTGTCTGCCTGTTCTCATTATTCCGAGGCAACCACCGCCAACGGCACCACCGTAAAACATGTTGCTATTGCTCCCGGTACCAGCGTAACCGCGAAAGACGGCGACTGTATTAATTCTGCTGGCGGTACCTGTGTTCAACCAACTCAGCAGACGGCTCGTTACTGGCTGACGTTGCACTGAATGCAGCGGTGTTGGCTAACGCTCAGGATGGATGATACCCCGTTTACGGGTTCTGGAGCAGTGAAGACGAGTAAATGGATGGTCCAATCTTACATAACCGCCCCCTGGGATCAGTGGGCGTTTTTCGCTCAAAAAGTCTCATCATAATCATCGGTTTTTGGGGGGCAGATTTGGGAGCGAAAACGCACTTGGGGGCATGAATGGGAGCATCGAAAAGACCTCATATGTCCCCATATGCCCACTATCTATTCTTACTAACTCACTGATATTTAATAATTCTTATATTTTACAATCACATAAAAATTCTGATAGTATACCCCCCTATAGTATCTGGAGGGCGTATGCCACATTCACCTGAAGATAAAAAACGTATCCTCACCCGTGTTCGCCGTATTCGCGGTCAGGTTGACGCGCTTGAGCGGGCGCTGGAGTCCGGCGAACCGTGCCTTGCGATCCTGCAACAAATTGCCGCTGTACGCGGCGCATCCAATGGCCTGATGGGCGAAATGGTTGAGATCCACCTGAAAGACGAACTGGTCAGCGGCGAGACAACGCCAGACCAGCGAGCCGTGCGTATGGCTGAAATCGGCCATCTTCTTCGCGCTTATCTAAAATAACACCATCACCTCGCAATAATGGGAAGAGACCAATGAAATCACGTGCAGCAGTTGCATTTGGCCCCGGCCAACCGCTAAAAATTGTCGAAATCGACGTCGCACCGCCTAAGAAAGGTGAAGTTCTGGTTAAAATTACCCACACTGGCGTGTGTCATACTGACGCTTTTACGCTCTCAGGCGACGATCCGGAAGGGGTGTTCCCGGCGGTGCTTGGCCATGAAGGCGGCGGTATTGTGGTTGAAGTGGGTGAAGGCGTCACCAGCCTGAAAGCGGGCGACCATGTCATCCCCCTGTACACGGCAGAATGCGGTGAGTGTAAGTTCTGTAAATCAGGGAAAACCAACCTGTGTCAGGCTGTACGCGCCACCCAGGGCAAGGGGTTGATGCCGGATGGCACGACTCGCTTCTCCTATAACGGCGAGCCGATTTATCACTATATGGGCACCAGTACCTTCAGTGAATATACCGTTTGCGCGGAGATTTCACTGGCGAAGGTTAACCCGCAGGCTCCGCTGGACAAAGTGTGCCTGCTGGGCTGTGGCGTCACTACCGGGATCGGGGCAGTACATAACACCGCGAAAGTGAAAGAAGGCGATACCGTGGCCGTATTTGGTCTTGGCGGCATCGGCCTGGCGGTGATTCAGGGCGCGGTGCAGGCGAAAGCCGGACGTATTCTGGCCGTTGATACCAACCCGGAGAAATTCAAACTGGCGGGTGAAATGGGGGCAACGGATTTCATCAACCCGAATGATTACGATAAACCGATTCAGGATGTGATTGTTGAGCTTACCGATGGCGGTGTGGACTTCAGCTTTGAATGTATCGGCAACGTTAACGTAATGCGTGCGGCGCTGGAATGCTGCCATAAAGGGTGGGGCGAGAGCATCATCATCGGCGTGGCAGGCGCCGGACAAGAAATCAAAACGCGTCCGTTCCAACTGGTTACCGGGCGAGTCTGGCGCGGTTCGGCGTTTGGCGGCGTGAAAGGGCGCACTCAACTCCCGGGAATGGTCGAAGAAGCGATGAGCGGAAAAATCCAGTTGGATCCATTTATCACCCATCGCTTACCGCTGGAGCAGATTAACGAAGCATTCGATTTAATGCATCAGGGTAAGTCCATCCGTACCGTTATCCACTTTGGCGATAACTGATTCATTGGCCAGCGGATTTATCCGCTGGCACTTTCCTGAATTTTTTAGAATTATGTTGTGAAAGTGTGACGAATCCGTCGCTTTTTACGGTAAGTAAACCTCACGGATTGCCGATGACTATCTAACGGGCGTGTTTTCACGCATAAACCCTACAAGAGAGTCGACGGTCATGGACAACACAACATCGATGCAGGCCCAGCATAAACTGGGATTTCTGCATCAAATCCGACTGGTTCCGCTGTTTTCCTCCATTCTCGGTGGCATCCTTCTGTTGTTCGCCTTAAGTTCAGGGCTGGCAAGCTATTTTCTTATGCAGGCCGATCGCGATCAGCGCGACGTGACCGATGAGATTCAGGTCAGGATGGGGTTATCTAACAGCTCTAACCACTTACGCACCGCACGTATCAACATGATCCATGCCGGCGCGGCGAGCCGTATTGCCGAAATGGATGACATGAAGGCCAATATCGCCGAGGCAGAAAAACGGATTAAGCAATCGCAGGACGGCTTCAATGCTTATATGGCGCGTACGGTGAAAACGTCTGCTGATGAAGCGTTAGACGCCGAATTAAGCGCCAGTTTCAAAGCCTATACCGACGGTTTACAGCCGATGCTGAAATACGCTAAAAACGGCATGTTTGAAGCGATTATCAACCATGAAAATGAACAGGCCAGACCGCTGGATTCCGCTTACAACAAGGTGCTGCTGAAAGCCATTGAGATTCGTACTGCCAGGGCGAATTACCTTAGTGAGCAGGCGCACCAACGTACACAACTTGGTATGGCGTTTATGCTCGGCGCATTTGCCCTCGCGTTGGTGCTCACCGTGATGACGTTTATCGTTCTGCGCCGCACCGTTATCCATCCTCTGTTACGTGCAGCCCTGCGCATCGAGCAAATTTCGGCAGGCGACCTGACCATGCCGGAGGAACCGACCGGGCGCAGTGAAATTGGTCGCCTGAGTCGTCATCTGCAAACTATGCAGCATTCGCTGGTGAAAACCGTGGGCACGGTGCGCCAGGGGGCAGAGGAAATTTATCGCGGTACCAGTGAGATTTCTGCAGGGAATACCGATTTGTCCTCACGTACAGAGCAACAGGCCGCGGCGATTGAAGAAACGGCGGCCAGTATGGAAGAGCTAACGGCTACGGTGAAGCAAAACGCTGACAACGCGCACCATGCGAGCAAGCTGGCGGAAGACGCTTCCGGCAAGGCGAGTCGTGGCGGTCAGATGGTTTCTGGCGTGGTGAAAACCATGGGCAATATCTCAGGTAGTTCGAAGAAAATCTCTGAAATCACAGCCGTTATAAACAGCATTGCTTTCCAGACGAATATCCTGGCGTTGAACGCGGCGGTAGAAGCGGCGCGGGCGGGAGAGCAGGGACGCGGGTTTGCCGTGGTCGCCAGTGAGGTACGCACGCTGGCGAGCCGAAGCGCGCAGGCGGCAAAAGAGATTGAGGGTTTGATTAGCGAATCGGTACGACTCATTGACCAGGGCTCCGATGAAGTGGTCGCGGCGGGTAATACCATGACGGATATTGTCGATGCGGTAAAACGCGTGACCGATATCATGCTGGAAATTGCGGCGGCCTCTGATGAGCAGAGCCGGGGCATTGTGCAGGTGAGCCAGGCGATTTCGGAGATGGATAAGGTGACGCAGCAAAACGCCTCTCTGGTTGAAGAGGCGTCGGCCGCAGCGGCATCGCTGGAAGAACAGGCGGCACGTTTAACTGAAGCCGTCGGTACATTTCGCTTAAATGGGGGAAGCGCAATAAAGCGCGCTGCTGGTACCAAAATATCGGGCCATTCAAGTCTGCAGGCAGCAACGGTCAGTGATGATAACTGGGAAACGTTTTAACACGTTATAAGGGACCAGATGGTCCCTTAATTTTTGGTATCAAAACGGTATGGTTTTGCGTATCGCGCCAATGAGGATTTGCGCGGCAGAGGAAAGCTGCACGTCTACACGGGTAAGAATGCCAATAGGTTCACCCGCCCCGTGGGTGGGAATCGGCAATGATACCAACGTCGCCTGACGTAAATCTTCCCGGACCGCGCCTGACGGCACAAACCATACATAGTCGTAGTCAACCGTCAGCTGGCGGGAAAGCGATGCTGACAGCGTTTCGATGCAGCCCGGCGGCATTTTGCAACCCTGGCTTTGCAGCAGTGTCTCCGCGTGCTGACGAGGAGCGGTTCCTTTTGGTGACACCACAACGGGCCATTCCATCACCCGACTCAGCGTGATGGTTTCCTGCAACAACGGGTGGTTAGGCCGCACTACCAGTTTGAGCGACTCAAGAAACAACAGCTCGTAATTCAGACCGACCATTAATTCCGGATCGGCCATCCGACCGATACCGAGATCGATTTCTCCCGATTTTAAACCGGCCAGAATCATGGGATTACTCATGGTGGCAACTTGCAGCGTCGTCTCCATTTGCTGCTTATGGAACGGACCGATTACCGCCGGAAGAATACCCAGCGCAGCGGTGGGTAAGGCCCCAATCCGTACGACGTCAGTCTGCGACTCCTCGCGCTGGTTTAACGCCTGTCCGGCAGTATTGAGTGCGTCCAGTACTCTCACCGCGTGGGTAAGAAACTGCTCGCCGGGCAATGTTAACTGCGCGCCAAGGCGACCGCGTTCAAAGAGCCGGGTACCGGTCAGTTGCTCCAGTTCATTCAGTGTTTTGGAGAGGGCCGGCTGGCTCAGATTAAGGGTTTCAGCCGCGCGCCCCAACGTTCCCTGTTGTGCAACGGCGACAAAAGTATGCAGGTGGCGCAAGCGAATGCGCTGATTGAACAGAACATTTTTTTCCATAAGCGATGTTAAAAACAGAGCCGTGTCGGTGACAAGTGAAGTTGTTCGTTTTTGATAACTTGATAGCAAAATATTATTAACATTTATCATGTTTTACTTACAACTTATTTATTTTGCTCGTGTTTTGTACAGCCAGGCAGGGTGGTGGGATCATGGAAGGGAATGCACCCTGTCGTTATACTTTGAATATTGTTTGCTTTTGCACCCTTTCTCTCACAAGGCACTGATTAATGATACATGTAGTAGGACACCTTAATCCCGATAGCGATGCCATTTGCTCTGCCGCAATGACGGCGCGTTGGCTTACCTTACGCGGTCAGCAGGCCACGGCATGGCGTCTGGGTGAACCTAACCGCGAAACGCAGTTTATCTTTGCGCAAGCGGGGCTGGCACTTCCTGAACGGCTGACGTTTGAGTTGACCGATCGTGACGTCTGGTTGGTTGATTTCACCGAACCTGCCCAAGGACCGCAATCGCTGGCAGACAGTAACGTCGTGGGGATTATCGATCACCACCGACTCGGTGGATTAGTCACCCGTCTGCCGCCAGAAGTGTGGGTGAAGCCTGTCGGCAGTAGCGCGACGCTGTTATGGCAACTGATGTCGGAAGATGAGCGTAGCCAGTTATCTCCCGCGGAGGCCGTTTTGTTGCTGGGCGCCGTGCTGAGTGACACTGTCACGCTTCGTTCACCCACGACCACCGTTGATGATCGTTTGGCGGTCGATGCGCTGGTTCAAAAGGCCGGTGTAGACCTGGACGCCTTCAGTCGCGACCTGCTGTCTGCCAAAACGAGCGTGGAAGGGATGAGCGCCCGCGAACTCCTGCAGAAAGACATTAAAACCTTCACTATCCAGGGGCATCAGGTCTTTGTGGCGCAGCTTGAACTGTACGCGCTGCAACAGGTTGATACAGTGCTGGATGAATTACGCCAGGAAATGACGCGCTATGCGCAGGAAAAGAATGCCGCACTGGTTGTGCTCATGCTCACCGATATTAATCTGGGCGACACCAGTCTGTGGTTTGCCGGTTCTGAGCTTTCTGACATCCCGCAGCCCTGCAAGGTGGAAGGTATGCTCAGCCGTAAAAAACAGATGCTCCCCTGGCTGGAAAGTCATTTAAAACCACGCCAGTAGGTTCGGTTCGCCGTCTGTATGGGGTGGGAAACTTACGCGGGGTCACACTTTGTAAATTCTTCCCACCGGACTTTGCAGCGTTCTCTACACTCCAGGTAATATTCACTGGAGGCATGACATTATGGCGAACACCATCACGGCAGATGAGATTCGGGAACAATTTTCGCAGGCAATGTCAGCAATGTACCAGCAGGAAGTCCCGCAGTATGGCACGTTGCTGGAACTTGTCGCTGATGTGAATCTGGCGGTACTGGAAAATAATCCGACGCTGCATGAAAAACTGGCTAATGCGGATGAACTGGCCCGGCTAAACGTTGAGCGCCACGGCGCCATCCGGGTGGGCACTGCGCAGGAGCTTGCTACGCTGCGCCGGATGTTTGCCATTATGGGCATGTATCCGGTGAGTTACTACGACCTCTCTCAGGCCGGCGTCCCTGTACATTCCACGGCTTTTCGGCCCATCGACGATGCATCGCTTTCGCGCAACCCGTTTCGGGTATTCACCTCGTTATTACGGCTCGAATTAATCGAGAACGTAGCGCTGCGGCAAAAGGCTGCGGAGATCCTTGCAAAACGCGACATTTTCACTCGTCGTTGTCATGAACTGCTGGATGAGTTTGATGCGCAGGGCAGTTTTACGCCTGAGCAGGCGCAGGAGTTTGTCCATGAAGCACTGGAAACCTTTCGCTGGCATCAGCACGCCACGGTAGATGAAGCGACCTATCACGCATTACACAACGAACACCGGCTGATTGCCGATGTGGTGTGTTTCCCAGGTTGTCACATCAACCATCTGACGCCGCGCACGCTGGATATTGACCGGGTACAGTCCATGATGCCGGAATGCGGCATAGAGCCGAAAATATTGATTGAAGGGCCGCCGCGCCGCGAGGTGCCGATTTTATTACGCCAGACCAGTTTCAAAGCGCTGGAAGAACCGGTGCTGTTTGCCGGTGAAATGCGCGGCACTCACACGGCGCGTTTTGGTGAGATTGAACAGCGCGGCGTAGCGCTCACGCCGAAAGGCAGAGCCTTGTATGACGAACTGTTGAATAAAGCGGGAACGGGAAAAGACAATCTGACGCACCAGCTGCATCTTCAGGAGGTATTCAAGACATTCCCGGATAGCGAGTTTCTGCTGCGCCAACAGGGACTTGCCTGGTTTCGTTATCGACTGACGCCGTCAGGTGAAGCGCATCGCCAGGCCATTCGCCCGGATGACGATCCGCAACCGCTCATTGAGCGCGGCTGGCTGGTTGCGCAACCTATCACCTACGAAGATTTCTTACCGGTTAGCGCTGCGGGGATTTTCCAGTCAAATCTGGGTAATGAAACTCAGGCTCGCAGCCATGGGAATTCCAGTCGCGACGCGTTTGAAGAGGCACTGGGTTGCAAGGTATATGACGAATTTATGCTGTATCAGGAGGCTGAAGAGCGAAGTAAACGGCGGTGTGGTTTACTTTAACAGAATTTACACGGGATTCAGTCTGTTCCCATCGACATAAAATATTTTCGATTTTGTACAGATAATCGGCGACCAACAATTGGATTATTAATGAATTTTGTCTAGAGTGAGCGGTCAGAAATGTGCACTCTCTTGCCGCAGATTTTGACCGGCGCGGGACCATTTACACGACCAGAAGGACTCACTTTCAGGCATGAATCGCAGACGATTTATTAAAGGTTCAATGGCAATGGCCGCCGTGTGCGGAACCAGTGGTATTGCATCACTCTTTTCCCGCGCCGCCTTTGCGGCAGAGTCTGACATTGCAGACGGAAAAACCGTACGTTTTGATTTTTCCGTTCTGCAATCGATGGCCCACGACTTAGCACAGAAACCCTGGGGCGGCGAGCCGCGTGCGTTACCCGACACGCTGGCGAAATTGACGCCGCAGGCCTACAACAGCATTCAATATGACGCAGAGCAGTCTCTGTGGAACAATGTTGAAAATCGTCAGCTTGATGCGCAGTTCTTCCATGTGGGAATGGGATTCCGCCGCCGGGTTCGCATGTTCTCGGTCGATGACAGTACGCATATGGCGCGTGAAATCCACTTCCGTCCGGAGTTGTTTAAATACAACGACGCGGGTGTGGATACCAAACAACTGGAAGGGCAAACCGACCTCGGGTTCGCGGGTTTCCGCGTATTTAAAGCGCCAGAACTGGCTCGTCGTGATGTGGTTTCTTTCCTCGGCGCCAGCTACTTCCGCGCAGTGGATGACACCTACCAGTACGGTTTATCGGCGCGTGGTCTGGCGGTAGATACCTATACCGACAGCAAAGAAGAGTTTCCTGATTTCACCGCTTTCTGGTTCGAAACGGTTAAACCGGGCGCGACCTCCTTTACCGTGTATGCGCTACTCGATAGCCCAAGCGTAACAGGTGCCTTTAAGTTCGTGATCCACTGCGAGAAAACGCAGGTGATCATGGATGTACAAAACCATATCTACGCGCGTAAAGACATCAAGCAACTCGGCATTGCGCCGATGACCAGCATGTTCAGCTGTGGCAACAATGAACGCCGGATGTGCGACACCATTCACCCGCAGATTCATGACTCCGATCGTCTGGCGATGTGGCGGGGCAACGGCGAGTGGATCTGCCGTCCGCTGAATAACCCGCAAAAACTGCAGTTCAATGCCTATACCGATAACAACCCGAAAGGGTTTGGTTTACTGCAGCTCGATCGCGACTTCTCTCATTACCAGGACATCATGGGCTGGTATAACAAGCGTCCGAGCCTGTGGGTCGAACCGCGTAACCAGTGGGGCAAGGGGACCATCGGCCTGATGGAGATCCCGACGACTGGCGAAACGCTGGATAACGTCGTCTGCTTCTGGCAGCCGGAAAAGTCGATTAAAGCTGGCGATGAGCTGGAATTTAAATATCGTCTGTACTGGAGCGCTCAGCCGCCGGTACGTTCGCCGTTGGCTCGCGTGATGGCGACCCGTACAGGCATGGGCGGCTTCCCGGAAGGATGGGCGCCGGGCGAGCACTACCCGGAGAAATGGGCGCGTCGTTTTGCCGTTGACTTCGTCGGTGGCGATCTGAAAGCCGCTGCGCCGAAAGGCATTGAGCCGGTGATAACGCTCTCCAGCGGTGAAGCAAAACAGATTGAGATCCTCTACGTGGAGCCTATCGACGGCTACCGTATCCAGTTTGACTGGTATCCGACGTCTGACTCAACCGACCCGGTAGATATGCGTATGTTCCTGCGTTGCCAGGGCGACGCCATCAGCGAAACCTGGCTGTATCAGTACTTCCCGCCAGCGCCGGATAAACGTCAGTACGTTGACGACCGTGAGATGCGTTAATCACTCCTTTTACGGCTCTCCTGAGGGGGAGCCGTATCTGCAATCTTTCTGAAAATAGTCTGTACGCTATTTACTCGATCCTGTTCGCATTTTTCTGTATGGGAAATGGGTACTCTGGAGCTGTGTATTTCTTATACACGTTCTTGTCCACTAACAGGGAGAAAGTATGTTTCCAGAATACAGAGACCTTATTTCCCGACTGAAAACCGAGAACCCTCGCTTTCTGTCCTTATTCGAAAAACACAACAGCCTTGATCATGAGATCTCCAGACTGGAAGGTGCGGATGGTCGGGGGTATAGTTTGGACATTGTTCGCCTTAAGAAACAGAAACTCCACCTGAAGGAAGATCTGCTCAAAATTTTGCAAAAAGAGAGTGTCGGTGAGAGCTAAGTAAAACAGCGCTTGCTGTGTAAAAGGGCTTCCAACAGGGAAGCCCTTCCTGTTTTATGATGAGCAGAATTAGCTGCTTAACGATCGTAACGGAAAGAAAATGCCAGAAGTGATAACCATTAATGATTCGCTGGAACTGCGTGCCGTCGAAGAACAACACGTCACCCCTCTGCATCAGTTGGTGCTGAAAAATAAAACCTGGCTCCAGCAGTCGCTGAACTGGCCGCAGTTTGTCGAATCCGAGGACGACACGCGCAAAAACGTGCAGGGAAATATGATGTTGCACCAGCGCGGCTACGCCAAAATGTTCCTGATTTTTGCACAACAGAATGTGGTGGGCGTCATCGCGTTTAACCAGATAGAGCCGCTGAACAAAGCGGCCTATATTGGTTACTGGCTGGATGAAGCTCATCAGGGTAAGGGCATTATGTCCCTGGCGCTACAGGCATTGATTCATCATTATGCGCAGCGCCAGGAAATTCGCCGCTTTGTGATTAAATGCCGCGTAGAAAACGTTGAGAGCAACCGGGTGGCATTGCGCAATGGCTTCCAACTGGAAGGATGTTTACGACAAGCAGAGTTCCTCAATGGCGATTACTATGATGTGAATCTCTATGCCCGCATCATTGATGGTCCCTCAGAATAAGCCTGCGATAGGTGTGCGCGTAATGCGCTGCTCACCATTGATCACCTTCGGCCCGCGCAGATGAATAGCATCGCCATCAAATGCTTCAATGTGCGCCTGGCCGGTTATCTCAATGTGATTCTCGACCAACACTTCTCCAAGAACGCAAGCGTCACCTTCAACCAGGATGTGATCGTCAAGCTGGATTGGTCCGCCGCGTAATGTAGCATGTCCTCCGACCAACACATGGTGCTTCAGCACGCAATTACCCTCGACTACCGCGTGTTCTGCCACCTGTGAGCTGTAGCGCAGGGTAGGAATAGCATCTTCATCGGTTCCGGCGATAACGCGCGCATGCCCGTAGACTTTGGCGCAATCGCAAATCCAGACATTATTCTCTTCATTACCTTCCACCTGGGCAAAATCAAAAACTTCCGCCCGATGTTCAATAAAGGCGTAGTTGATTTTCGCATCGCCATAGATCTGCGCCTGATGCACTACGCGTGAGTTGCTGATGGTCGCCCGATCGTAAATCTGCAGCAACTGGTCGTTTTCAACAGTGAGTCCCCTGGCGGCAATGATTTCGGATCCACATACAACGCGTGCATTACCCCAGAGAAGGCACTCGCCGCGAATAACCGAATCCTGTATCGTGACGTTGTCACGTATTTGTGCGTAATGGCTGATTTCTGCCCGGTCAATCCACACGGCATCGCCTATTTGCGCGCCATCTCTGACTACGCTTGCCTGAGTAACCCGGGCGTTTCCGGTTATCGATGCGCCGGAAAATGCGAGCGCATTTTCATCGTAAATCCAGCAATCACCGCTTTGCGACAAGACGCTTTCGTCATCAATCCAGCCGCCAGGCGTACCGGCGGTAACATCATTAAAATCAATGAGCGCAATGATTTGGCGTAGTAATACGCTTTTTTTATTGCCATTATCCTGGTAACTAAAGGAGCGAAGCTCATCGCTGAGTCGATATTTGGTCATTGCTTATTTCCATGTTGCGCACCTTAGTTAAACGTAGCAAAGTTTTCCGCACTGGCTAAACCGGCTGAAATTCCATAAAATGCATTTCAAATATACTTTAAAAAATAAACAAAATGAGTAAGAGCAAACAGAATGAACGGGTCCTCAATCTTCCCGCCGGTTATTTTGGCATGGTACTGGGGACAATCGGGATGGGATTCGCCTGGCGCTATGCCAGCCAGATTTGGCCGGTGAGCCACTGGATTGGCGACGGTTTAGTGATTCTCGCCATGGCCATTTGGGGGCTGCTGACGCTGGCTTTTATGTATCGCTTGCTGCACTTCCCGCACAGCGTACTGGCTGAAATTCGTCACCCGGTGATGAGTAGCTTTGTCAGTCTGTTTCCGGCCACAACCATGCTGGTAGCAATTGGTTTTGTTCCCTGGTATCGACCGCTGGCGATCGGGTTATTCAGCATTGGCGTGGTGATACAGCTGGCGTACGCGGCCTGGCAAACGGCAGGGTTATGGCGTGGAGCGCATCCGGAGGAAGCCACCACGCCGGGTCTGTATCTGCCGACCGTCGCCAATAACTTTATCAGCGCAATGGCTTGTGGTGCGCTTGGTTTCAATGATGCCGGAATGGTGTTTTTGGGGGCAGGCGTATTTTCCTGGCTCAGCCTGGAACCGGTGATCCTGCAACGTTTACGTAGCTGCGGGGAACTGCCAGCGGTCTTACGGACTTCGCTTGGCATTCAACTGGCGCCCGCGCTGGTCGCTTGCAGCGCCTGGCTTAGCGTCAACGGCGGTGAGGGGGATACGTTAGCCAAAATGCTGTTCGGCTATGGTCTGCTGCAACTTCTGTTTATGCTACGTCTCATGCCATGGTACCTGTCGCAACCATTTAATGCCTCGTTCTGGAGCTTCTCGTTTGGCGTGTCGGCCCTGGCGACGACGGGCCTGCATCTCGGACACGGCAGCGAATCAGGATTTTTTCATACGCTGTCTATCCCACTGTTTATTTTTACCAATTTTATCATTGCATTATTACTGATACGTACGCTTGCTTTTCTGATGCAGGGAAAGCTGCTTATCCGCACAGAACGTGCTGCACTACTGAAATCTGAGGATAAATGATGACTCATTGCGACGAAAACTACTTTACTGAGAAATACGATTTAACCCGTACGCATTCCGATGTTGTTGAAGCGGCAAAAGTGGTCGCGCCAGGTAAAACATTAGATCTGGGCTGCGGTAATGGTCGTAACAGCCTGTACCTTGCGGCAAACGGCTATGACGTTACCGCATGGGATAAAAACCCCATGAGCATAGCGAACCTTGAACGTATTAAAGCGGCGGAAGGACTGACCAACCTGCATGCGCAAGTCGCGGATCTTAACGCCTTACGCTTTGATGGCGAATATGATTTTATTCTTTCTACCGTTGTGCTGATGTTCCTTGAGGCTAAAACTATCCCGGGACTGATAGATAATATGCAGCGCTGCACGAAGCCAGGCGGATATAATTTAATCGTTGCGGCAATGGACACTGATGATTTCCCGTGCACTGTTGGTTTTCCGTTTGCGTTTAAAACGGGTGAATTACGCAACTATTACAGCGGGTGGGATCTGCTGAAATACAACGAAGACGTGGGTGAACTTCATCGTACGGATGAAAATGGTAATCGCATTAAACTGCGCTTTGCCACTATGCTGGCACGCAAAACTGCCTGAAGCTCCTGTGTGGGTTAACTCTCTCTGCGTTCAGCATTTTTTATGTTGAGCGCAAAGATAAAATTGTGCGGTCCTTACCATTTTTAGTGCATCCAAAATGAATCTGTTTTGCTATTCTTTTTACGCATCATTGCGAAAACTAAAGGGATCGTTTCATGCGTACTCATACTTTATTTAAAGTTGCAGTGCTTACTGGCTTGTTGGCATTATCCGGCTGTGCGTCAAAAGTGACCGAACCGGATAAATATTCTGGGTTTTTAAAAAATTACTCTGATCTGAAGGAAACGAAATCGGCAACCGGACAAACGGTACTCCGTTGGGTTGACCCGAACTACAACGAATCCAAATATGACAACATTGTATATAACCCGGTAACGTATTATCCGGTTCCTAAACCTACTACGCAGGTAGGGCAGAAGGTGCTTGATCAACTACTGACCTACACCAATACACAGTTGAAATCCGCAATCAGTAAACGTAAACCCCTGGTGACTACCCCTGGGCCACGTAGCCTGATTTTCCGCGGGGCAATTACCGGTGTAGCGACCAGTAAAGAAGGGCTGCAGTTCTACGAAGTGATCCCGGTTGCGCTGCTGGTTGCGGGAACGCAAATGGCAACGGGCCACCGTACCATGGATACCAACCTCTATTTTGAGGGTGAGTTGATTGATGCGGCGACCAATAAACCGGTTGTTAAGGTTGTACGTAAGGGTGAAGGTAAAGATCTGAACAACGAAAGCACGCCGATGGCGTTCGAAACGTTGAAGAAAGTTGTTGATGACATGGCGACGGATGCTTCCATGTTTGACGTGAACAAAAAAACACAATAATAATGATGAACGCACCATCCTTAGATGGTGCGTTTTTTTATGCCGTCCGGCGACGATATACGAGCTTACCCATCAGCGCTTCTGGTCGGGCAAACATCACCAGGTTCCCCAGCAAAATCAATACTAATCCCACAATCGCATTTACCTGCCAGATATACCCTTCATACAATGTTGACAGCGTCAGTGCGACCAGAGGAAAAAGCAGCGTACTGTATGCGGCCTTACTGGGACCAATGCGACCGACCAGTGTGAAATAGGCGCCAAAGGCAATCACCGAACCAAAAATAGCCAGGTACAGCAGTGCGCTAAGATAGCTGAAAGTCCACTGCGGAGTGAAGTCATCGCCACGCACCAGCGCAATAGCGGCGATCAGCAATGTACCGTACAACATGGCCCAGCTATTGGTGGTCAATACTTCCAGCCCTTTTTTCTGATGGCGCAGACTTATCATGTTGCCCAATGAAAAACCAAAGGTTCCCAGAGCGCTTAAGCCGATGCCCAGCAGCAGTGAATGGTTGAACCCACTGGTGAGCAAGTCCTGCCAGAACAGGGTGACAATGCCGGTCAGACCGAGACCGGCGGCAATATAAAAGCGTACCGGCGGTTTTTGGCCGAAAAACAGAAAACTATTGACCGCATTGAACAGGACGGCCATCGAGAAAATCACCGATTCAAGGCCCGTGTTAATCCACGCCGCAGCCGTATAAAAACACCAAAAGTTAAAGCAAAAAACGCATCCGCCTTGTAACAGACAAAACAGATGGTCACGACCAGATAGTTTGCGTAATTTACCACTAACCAACAGGATTATTATCATTACCGAGCTGGCAACGGCAAAGCGCCAAAAGATAGAAACCGGCGCTGAAACCGGTCCTTGTTGCAGATAAATGGCAATCCATGTCGTCCCCCAAATCACCACCACCAGGCAGTACAATAGTGCGTTCATACAACTCTCTCTTTTGGTCTTCAGGCGCACACTGTGTCACGTTGGGTAGCAGGGGGCTTTCATCAGATTGCGGTGGACTTGCAAAATCTTGCGCTTTTTTTCGCGCAAATGTGAAAAGGAGCTGTTAACAATATGTAGCTGATATAGACTGAAAGCCTGCTAACTTATTTTGAATGTGATGGTATGTCTCAGCCCTACGGTGCCTTTGAAAACTTACGCAAACACAATGCCGTGCTGCACGAGTCGGTTGCGTTACATTCAGGGATCCAACTGGCGGCCTGGTCAAATAAGCGTGATACCATTACCCAGTATTGCGATCACCATACCCTCAGCTTATACATCGCCGATGGTTACGAGAGTTACCACAAGACGGCCGGCGGCTGGAAGAATGGCGGTGGGCCGGACCGTTTTTGCCTGATGCCGAAAGATAGCGAATCCAGTTGGGATATCCGCGACGATCTTTCCTTTGTGCATCTCTATTGTACGGACGGCCATTTGCGCGAAGTGGGTGAAAAAGTCTGGGACAAAAGCCCTTATAGCTTCACGCTGGATGAGCATACGTTTGGCAGCGATCCGGGGATAACAGCGGTTTATCGTCAGTTTTTACTCGGGAATGACTGGCAACAACCGGCCAACCATCTCACGCTCAGCGCCGCGTCTTCGCTACTGCTCACGCATCTGATCCAGCATTACAGCAACGTCCAATGGCAGTTGCCCGTTGTCACCGGGGGACTTGCGCCTGCCACATTGCGCAACGTACTGGCCTACATAGAAGCGCATCTGGCGTACCCCATTACCCTGAGCGATTTGGCAAGTGAGGCGGCGCTGAGTGAGTTCCATTTTGCCAGAATGTTTCGCCAGTCAATGAATATGGCGCCGCATCAGTACGTTATGCAACGACGCATGGTATTAGCCCGGCATCTGGTCTGTCATTCTTCCCGCAGTTTGTCGGATATTGCGATGGCTTGCGGGTTCAGTTCAGCGAGCCATTTCAGCAACCGGTTTAAGCAGGTGACGGGTAAAACGCCAACGCAGTTACGTACGGCGAAATAAAGCAAACACCGCGTAGCACATACCTCCGGCGATCAGCCCCCAAAATGCCGACCCAACCCCCCATAGCGTCAGGCCACTGGCAGTGACCAGAAAAGTAATGATAGCCGCATCACGCTCGGATTCATGATGTAATGCCTGGTATAAGCTGCCGCTAATCGTGCCAAGCAGCGCCAGGCCCGCCAGCATTTGGATCCAGCTTACGGGCAAGGCCGCCATCAGTCCGGTGACCGAACCGCCAAAAACCCCTGCCAAAAGATAGAAGACACCCGCCGCCGCCGCGGCAAGCCAACGTCGCTTTGCATCAGGATGCGCTTCGGGACTTTGGCAAATTGCCGCGGTTATGGCGGCAATGCAAATGGAATAGACGCCAAAAGGGGAAAACAGCAGCGCCAGCAGACCGGTAAAGACAATCAACGGTGAAACGGGTAACGCATAGCCTGACGCCTTCATGGTGGCGATACCGGGAGCATTTTGCGAGGCCATGGTGACCAGAAACAGCGGGAGGGCGATGCTAATGCTGTGGGCAAATGAGAAATGCGGGGCGATAAACTCAGGTAACACTGGAGATAAACTTACCTCATTAGTGACAATGTCACCTTTTATCAGCGCGATGATTATACCTATCAGCATCGCGGCGATTGTCGCATACCGAGGGGCAATCACTTTAAACGCTAACCATGCCACCAGCATGCTACCGCATAAGATAAGCTCACTATTAAGGCTACTGAACGCCTGCAGGCCAAAGCGTAGCAGGATCCCGGCCAGCATGGCTGACGCCAGCGAGTGGGGGATTATTTTCATCAGTCGGGCAAAGAGTCCGGTTACGCCGCACAGCACAATTAAGGCGTTAGCCACGATGAAAATGCCGATCGCGTTCTGAATCGTTACCCCTTGCAGGCCCGTAACCAGCAGTGCGGCGCCGGGCGTTGACCATGCAGTGAGAACAGGGGCGCGATACCATAATGTCAGCGCCAGCGTACTAACGCCCATCGCTATTCCCAGCGCGGTCATCCAACCCGCAATTTGCCCTGTCGTCGCACCTGCGGCCAGCGCCGCTTGCCAGATAATGGCTGCCGAACTGGCATAACCGACCAGCACCGCGACAAAACCTGATAGCACGGTAGGCAGAGGGATTGAAAATGTGCGCATAGCAACTCCGTGTGCGTTATAACGGTCAGTCACTGTAGCACTGTGCGTTATAACGTACAAGTGCTAAGCTGTAGCCTTGAGAAGGAAGGGCGAAGGAGGAGAAATATGGATAACTTAACTCACTATCTGGCGACGACGCTCAGAACGCTGCGCCACCAGCGGGAATGGAGTCTCTCGCGTCTGGCGGAGGAAACCGGCGTGTCAAAAGCGATGCTGGGGCAGATTGAGCGCAATGAATCCAGCCCTACAGTGGCGACATTGTGGAAAATCGCCACCGGGCTGAATGTCCCATTTTCAACGTTTATTTCGCCTCCTGAGTCAGACGGCACGCCGTCTTTCGATCCCCAACACCAGGCGATGGTCGTCACGCCGCTGTTCCCATGGGATCCTCAGTTGCGTTTCGATCACTTTTCGATACTGCTGGCGCCCGGCGCGCTTAGTGAATCCACGCCACACGAAAGCGGTGTTATAGAGCACGTAGTGGTGATTAGTGGACTGCTGGATATGTGCATTGATGGTCTATGGCGTACCATTAAAGCCGGTGAAGGTGTCCGTTTTGCCGGCGATACGGCCCATAGTTACCGTAACAGCGGTGAACAAACGGTTCACTTTCATTCGCTGATCCATTACCCGCGCAGTTGATCGGGAAAACTATTCCGAAATGCCGCGCTTGTGACTACAATAGCCGCCATTTTTACCGCTTGTGGATGGTAACAACTGTATGCGCCAGCAACCTCATCACCTTGAATTGTTAAGCCCGGCTCGGGATACCGCCATTGCGCGCGAAGCCATTCTGCACGGCGCAGACGCCGTTTACATTGGCGGACCGGGATTTGGCGCGCGTCATAACGCCAGCAACAGCCTGAAAGATATCGCCGAACTGGTGCCATTCGCTCATCGCTTCGGGGCGAAAATCTTTGTGACGCTGAATACGATTTTGCACGATGATGAACTGGAGCCCGCACAGCGATTAATTACCGATCTGTACCAGACCGGTGTTGATGCTCTGATTGTGCAGGATATGGGGATTCTGGAGCTGGATATTCCCCCCATTGAGCTGCATGCCAGCACGCAGTGTGATATTCGCAGCGTCGAGAAGGCGAAGTTTCTGTCTGATGTCGGATTTACCCAGATTGTCCTGGCGCGGGAACTGAGTCTTGAGCAAATTAACGCCATCCACCAGGCCACGGACGCGACCATTGAATTTTTCATTCACGGTGCGTTGTGCGTTGCCTATTCAGGTCAATGTTATATTTCACATGCGCAAACCGGACGTAGCGCTAACCGCGGCGACTGTTCCCAGGCCTGCCGTCTGCCGTATACCCTGAAAGACGATCAGGGGCGCGTGGTGTCCTATGAAAAACACCTGCTGTCGATGAAAGATAACGATCAGACCGCCAACCTGGGCGCGTTGATTGATGCAGGCGTGCGCTCTTTCAAAATCGAAGGGCGCTACAAAGACATGAGCTATGTGAAGAATATTACCGCGCATTATCGTCAGATGCTCGACGCCATCATTGAAGAGCGCGGCGACCTTGCCCGTTCATCAGCCGGACGCACCGAACATTTCTTTACCCCCTCCACGGAAAAAACCTTCCATCGCGGTAGCACCGATTATTTTGTCAATGCGCGTAAGGGCGATATCGGCGCGTTTGACTCGCCAAAATTCATTGGTCTGCCGATTGGTGAAGTCCTGAAGGTCGCGAAAGATCATCTGGATGTTGAGGTCACCGAGCCGCTGGCGAACGGCGATGGTCTGAACGTGTTAATCAAGCGTGAGGTGGTTGGTTTCCGTGCCAATACCGTTGAAAAAACGGGGCACAATCGATATCGGGTGTGGCCGAATGAAATGCCAGCCGATTTGCACAAAGTGCGTGCGCATCATCCGCTGAACCGTAATCTCGATCATAACTGGCAGCAGGCGTTAACCAAAACCTCCAGCGAACGTCGTATCGCGGTTGATATTGAACTGGGCGGCTGGCAGGAGCAGTTGATCCTAACGCTCACCAGTGAAGAGGGGGTGAGCATCACGCATACGCTGGACGGCCACTTTGACGAAGCGAACAATGCGGAAAAAGCGTTGAGCAACCTGCAGGATGGTCTGGCCAAACTTGGACAAACGCTTTATTACGCCCGCGATATTCAGGTTAATCTCCCGGGGGCGCTGTTTGTGCCAAACGGTCAACTCAATCAACTGCGACGTGAAGCTGTCGACATGCTGGATGCGGCGCGTTTGCAAAACTATCAGCGCGGCAGTCGCAAACCGGTGTCACAGCCGGCGCCGGTGTATCCACAAACGCATCTGAGCTTCCTGGCAAACGTCTACAACCATAAAGCGCGTGAGTTTTATCACCGCTATGGCGTTCAGTTGATTGATGCGGCCTATGAAGCGCATGAAGAAAAGGGCGATGTGCCGGTGATGATCACCAAACATTGTCTGCGTTTTGCGTTTAACCTGTGTCCAAAACAGGCGAAAGGAAACATCAAGAGCTGGAAAGCGACACCGATGCAGTTGGTAAACGGCGATGAAGTTCTGACGCTGAAATTTGATTGCCGACCGTGCGAAATGCATGTAATCGGCAAGATGAAACATCATATTCTGAAAATGCCGTTGCCGGGCAGCATCGTCGCTTCCGTCAGTCCCGAAGAACTGATGAAAACATTGCCAAAGCGTAAACCTTAACCCTGGTGAGTATCGGGTTTGCGTGATTTTTGCCAGTAATGATGTTCGCGAAGATCGGCGGCGGATTCTTCCGCCGTCACGCGCAGTTCATCGCTGTCGGCGGTGTGCCGTAATACGTGATCGGCATCCTGCACCTGAAGATACTCATGTCCCTGATTGGTTGCGAGAAGTTGACCCGAAAAAAGCGCGCTGGCCAGCAATAACACCGTTAACCCTTTCTTAAACATCATGAACCCTCTGGTACGTTAGCAGCGGAAGTGGCGATAATTTCGCCAGGTGACTATTCAATATTTTAATCGGGGAAATGGCAATCTCTGTTTTGCCAATGAGATGTTTTTTGCATTTTTGTTTGGCCAACGTTGGGATTTGTTACAACCGGGTAGCATCGCGCTGCCCGGTTGTTTTCAGGGAGGGTATCAGGACTTAAAGCCAGCAGCCGTCATCAGTAAACGAAAGAACATACCGACGGCGGCCAGGGCCAGCACGCTGCCGCCCCAGAGGATCACCAGCCACATCAGGCGTTTCCAGATTGATTGTTGCATCAATGATACCCCTCACCATGTTGAACTTTGCCGCGGAAAACGTAGTAGCTCCAGAAGGTATACACCAGGATTATCGGGATAATCAGTAGGGCGCCAACCAACATAAAGCCCTGACTTTGCGCAGGCGCTGCCGCCTGCCAGAGCGTAATGGACGGCGGAATGATATGCGGCCATATGCTGATCCCCAGACCGCTGAACCCAAGGAAGATCAATCCCAGCGTCAAAACAAAGGGCAGTGCATGGCTGTGCTGTTGGTCCAGCGAGCGCCACAACCACATGCTGATCAACACCACCAGCAGCGGAACCGGCATCAGGTACCACAGGTTAGGCAGGCTAAACCAGCGCTCGGCAATCGCACTGTGCGCCAGCGGCGTCCATAGGCTGATAATGGCGATAACAACCAGCATCGCCAGCAGCAGTTTTTTGGCCACGCGGCGCATTTTATCCTGCAACGGATTTTCGCTTTTCATCACCAGCCATGTTGCCCCCAGCAGGGCGTAAGCCACGACCAGGCCAACACCGCAGAACAGCGTGAATGGGGTCAGCCAGTCGAAAGGGCCGCCGCTGTAGCTGCGTCCGGTGACAGAAAATCCGTTAAGCACTGCACCTACTACGATGCCCTGAGTGAATGTCGCCAGAATTGAACCGCCGAGAAAAGCTTTATCCCAGAATGGTCGATGTGCCGGCGTGGCATTGAAGCGAAACTCAAAAGCGACGCCGCGAAAAATCAGGCCGAGCAGCATCAGGGTGAGTGGGATCGTCAGCGCATCGACAATCACCGCATAGGCCAGGGGGAAAGCGCCGAATAGTCCGGCTCCGCCCAGTACCAGCCACGTTTCATTGCCGTCCCACACGGGGGCGACGCTATTCACCATCACATCACGGTCATCCGCATCCTGAATTGCAGGAAACAAAATGCCGATACCGAGATCGAAACCGTCCATCACGATATACATCAACGTGGCGAACACGATAATGACAAACCAGATAACTGATAAATCGATACCCATTAGCGGTGAGCCTCCGGTTGAGAATCGAGAACTGCAGCAGAAAGCGGTCGTGCAGGCGTACCGGATGGCGGCGTTGACGGATCATGTTCCTGTGGCCCTTTACGGATCAGGCGGATCATGTAGCTGTAACCGACGCCAAATACGGAGCTGTACACCACAAAAAATGACAGCAAGCTGATGCTCATATGTAAATCGCCATGCGCGGAAACGGCATCCGCGGTACGTTGCAGACCGTAGACCACCCACGGTTGACGGCCAACTTCAGTGGTTACCCAGCCAGCCAGAATGGCAATCAGACCGGAGGGACCCATCCATAATGCAAAACGCAGGAAAGGACGTGAGGTGTATAGCCGCTGCTTGTAACGTAGCCGCAGGGCGATCGCGCCCAGCAGGATCATCAGCATGCCTAGCCCTGCCATAATACGAAACGACCAGAACACCATGGTTGAATTGGGCCGGTCTTCTTTAGGAAACTCTTTCAGGGCCGGGACTTGTTTATCCAGACTGTGGGTCAGGATCAGACTGCCCAGCGCCGGGATTTCCAGTCCATAGCGGGTACGCTCCTGTTCCATATCCGGCCAGCCGAACAGTAATAGCGGAGTGGGTTCACCGGGCGGATTTTCCCAGTGTCCTTCAATCGCCGCAATTTTTGCCGGCTGGTGTTTCAGCGTATTCAAACCGTGCATATCACCAATCAATGCCTGGAGCGGGGCGACGATTAATGTCATCCACAGCGCCATCGAAAACATAGCGCGAATAGCCGGCGTATTGTTTCCGCGCAGCAAATGCCACGCCGCAGAAGCGGCGACAAATAACGCGCTGCTGAGGAAGGCGGCAACGGACATATGCAGCAAACGATAAGGGAATGAAGGATTGAAAATAACAGCGAACCAGTCGACGGGAACAACCTGACCATTAACGATTTCGTAGCCTTGCGGCGTCTGCATCCAGCTGTTGGAGGCGAGGATCCAGAAGGTAGAAATAATGGTACCCAACGCAACCATACAGGTCGCGAAGAAGTGCAGGCCTGGCCCCACGCGATTCCAGCCGAACAGCATTACGCCCAAGAAACCCGCTTCGAGGAAAAAGGCGGTTAATACTTCATAGGTCAGCAGCGGTCCGGTGATGCTCCCGGCGAACTCGGAAAAACCACTCCAGTTGGTGCCGAATTGATAGGCCATCACCAGCCCGGAAACCACACCCATACCAAAGTTGACGGCGAATATTTTCGACCAGAAATGATATAGCGAGCGCCAGGTGGGATTTTTCGTTTTTAGCCACAGCCCTTCGAGCACTGCCAGATAACTGGCGAGGCCGATGGTAATGGCCGGAAAGATAATGTGGAAGGATACCGTAAACGCGAACTGGATCCTCGCCAGGTGAAACGCGTCAAGACCGAACATGCTTAACTCCGCAGGCAAAATTGATTTGGCGCAATTCTAAGCCTGGGAAGCAATGGAGGGCAGAAACAGAACAGTTCTTTTTAACCATAACAGTTGTCGCTCTGTTATAGGTTGTCCTGGCTGATATGAAATCTGGAAGCTGGATTCCTGTTATTAAATAGCGTCCTCCCCACGCTAGTGATTTTGCGTTATTAATAGCAACACAATCAAAAAAGTAATCATAAATGCTTACTTTGTGTATATAATAGACGACAGGGAGGCGCAGTGAAGCAAAGTGAGTTCAGACGCTGGCTTGAATCTCAGGGAGTTAAAGTTACAAACGGCTCAAATCATCTGAAGTTGAGGTATCAGGGAAGGCGTAGCGTTATGCCCAGGCATCCTGTTGATGAGATAAAAGAGGCCCTGCGAAAAGCGATCCAAAAGCAGCCTGGCTTACAGTAATCATCATCTCTATAAGGCTGACTATATGAGAAATTTTGAGAAAATTATGCGTTATCCCGTTAATCTAATACCCGCCGTGGAAGGTGGGTTCATGGTGTCTTTTCCGGATATTCCTGAAGCATTGACTCAGGGAGAAACTCGCCATGATGCTTTGCAGGCTGCGCAGGCCGCATTGGTCACCGCTTTTGAATTCTATTTCGACGATAACGAACCGATTCCTTTGCCTTCAGCGGTTGTCGCTGGCGCTGACTATGTGGAAATACCACTGAGCGTTGCGTCTAAGGTTCTGTTGTTAAATGCCTTCCTTGAATCGAATATTACCCAGCAGGAGTTGGCAAACAGGATCGGCAGGCCTAAGCAGGAAATCACCCGTTTATTCGATTTAAAGCACGCGACAAAAATTGATGCTGTGCAGATAGCTGCCCGCGCTTTAGGAAAAGAACTGTCGGTAACGATGTTGTAAAACTGTTAACTATAACAGTTATAAAAAATGTCTTGATTATGTAAACTGATATATATAGTGGTTGTCACCAACACCGGTAATCAGGACGAAAGATGAAAAAGTACCAGCGACTGGCAGAGCAAATTCGCGATCAAATCGCGTCTGGCGTATGGCAACCCGGCGATCGTCTGCCTTCATTGCGTGAGCAGGTGGTCAGTAGCGGGATGAGTTTTATGACCGTTGGCCACGCATATCAGTTGTTGGAAAGCCAGGGGCGGATTATTGCCCGCCCCCAGTCGGGTTATTATGTTGCCGCGCGCCCTGAACGTCATTCTGCAGCACCTCAGGTGCAGGTGATGCGCGACGAAGCGGTGGATATCAACACCTACATTTTTGATATGCTGCAGGCCAGCCGGGATGCGTCAGTAATGCCATTTGCCTCTGCATTCCCTGACCCGCGTCTGTTTCCCCTTCAGCAGTTAAACCGCTCGCTGGCGCAGGTGAGTAAAACGGCCACGGCTATGAGCGTGATTGAAAACCTGCCGCCGGGGAATCATGAATTGCGCCATGCCATTGCCCGTCGCTATGCCCAACAGGGAATGACCATTTCACCTGACGAAATTGTGATCACCACCGGTGCGCTTGAAGCTCTCAACCTGAGTCTGCAGGCGGTCACTGAACCGGGGGACTGGGTGATTGTCGAAAACCCCTGTTTCTATGGCGCATTGCAGGCACTGGAGCGATTACGTCTGAAGGCGCTGTCTGTTGCCACTGATGTCAAAGAGGGGATCGATCTGGCCGCGCTGGAGCAGGCGTTGCAGGAGTACCCGGTAAAAGCGTGCTGGTTGATGACCAATAGCCAAAATCCGCTGGGGTTTACGCTCAGCGCAGAGAAAAAAGCGCATCTGGTTGCATTACTGGAAAAATATCATGTGATGCTGATTGAAGATGATGTTTATAGCGAACTTTACTTTGGCCGGGAAAAACCGCTCCCCGCTAAAGCCTGGGATCGCAGCGATAGCGTTCTGCATTGTTCATCATTTTCAAAATGCCTGGTGCCCGGATTTCGCATTGGCTGGGTGTCGGCAGGGAAACATGCCCGGCGCATTCAACGACTCCAGCTAATGAGCACCTTATCTACCAGTTCTCCCATGCAGCTTGCACTCGTCGACTATCTGTCAACACGACGCTATGACGCGCATTTGCGTCGTTTACGCCGTCAGCTTGCGGAACGCAAACAGCAGGCCTGGCAAACGCTACTGCGCCATCTTCCGGCGGAGGTCAAAATTCACCACAACGACAGCGGCTATTTTCTGTGGCTCGAACTGCCGGAACCGCTGGATGCGGGAGAGCTCAGTACGCAAGCGCTGGCGCACCACATCAGCATTGCACCGGGAAAAATGTTCTCAACCTCGGGGAGCTGGACACGTTTCTTTCGCTTTAATACCGCATGGCATTGGGGAGAACGCGAGGAACTGGCGGTGAAACAGCTTGGAAAATTAATTCGCGACATGATGAAATAAAATGTAACGCGCTATTCAATATAAAAGAATAGTGCGTTCTTATTTTCGAAATAGAGAATACCGAACCCTGATGTTATTTATATCGGGTGCTACCATACAAAAAATCAATAGTTCTAACTATTGCCACCTCTGCACCTAACTCCTTGTCTATACTCCAGAAGATTAAAACACCCAGTCTGCATCAGTAGCGTAATGAGCGTTAGCTCACAACCTGATTAAATTTCCTTGCGCCAGCAGGAACGCTTAGCACACCCCGACTATTTTTAGGAAAGGACATATATTTACGGCAAGGCTGCCGCTCAATATTTTTTAGACAGGAGCAAGATGTTATGAGCAAGCAATTTGCCCTCAGTAGCCTGTGTGCGCTCAGTATGACGCTGATGACTGCACAGGCAGCCGAACCCCCGACATTATTAGATAAACCAGAAGGCCGCCTGGATATTATTGCCTGGCCGGGTTATATCGAACGCGGACAAACCGATAAACAATATGACTGGGTCTCGCAGTTTGAGAAAGATACCGGCTGCGCGGTCAATGTGAAAACGGCGGCCACATCGGATGAGATGGTCAGCCTGATGGCAAAAGGCGGCTACGACCTGGTGACCGCGTCCGGTGACGCTTCACTGCGTCTGATTATGGGTAAACGCGTGCAGCCGATTAACACCGCGCTGATCCCAAACTGGAAAACTATCGATCCACGCGTGGTGAAAGGCGAGTGGTTTAACGTTGGCGGAAAAGTGTACGGCACCCCGTATCAGTGGGGACCAAACTTGCTGATGTATAACACCAAAACCTTCCCAACGCCGCCGGATAGCTGGAACGTGGTGTTTGTTGAGCAAAAACTCGAGGATGGAAAAAGCAATAAAGGACGTGTGCAGGCCTATGATGGTCCGATCTATATTGCCGATGCCGCGTTATTCGTTAAAGCCACCCAGCCGCAATTAGGCATCACCGATCCCTACCAACTCACCGAACAACAGTACCAGGCGGTTATCAAAGTCCTGAGCGATCAACATGCGCTAATCCATCGCTATTGGCACGATACCACTGTGCAAATGAGTGACTTCAAAAACGAAGGCGTGGTGGCATCCAGCGCCTGGCCTTATCAGGCTAACGCCCTGAAAGCCGAAGGGCAGCCTGTTGCCACGGTATTCCCAAAAGAAGGGGTTACCGGCTGGGCTGACACCACCATGCTGCACAGTGCAGCGAAACACCCGGTGTGCGCTTACAAATGGATGAACTGGTCATTAACCCCGAAAGTACAGGGCGACGTAGCGGCCTGGTTTGGTTCTCTGCCAGTGGTGCCTGAAGGATGTAAAGCCAGCCCACTGCTGGGTGAAAAGGGCTGTGAAACCAACGGTTATAGCTACTTTGACAAAATCGCTTTCTGGAAAACGCCAATTGCGGAAGGCGGAAAATTCGTTCCTTACAGTCGCTGGACGCAGGATTACATCGCCATTATGGGCGGTCGTTAATTCCGCTGGGGGTTTTATGACGTACGCAGTAGAGTTTCATAACGTCTCGCGTCTGTACGGGGATGTTCGTGCAGTTGATGGAGTGAGTATTGCGATTAACGACGGGGAGTTTTTCTCAATGCTGGGGCCATCCGGCTCCGGCAAGACCACCTGCCTGCGTCTGATTGCCGGGTTCGAGCAGCTTTCAGGCGGCGCAATCACCATTTTTGGAAAACAGGCCAGCGAATTGCCCCCCTGGGAGCGGGACGTCAATACGGTATTTCAGGATTACGCGCTATTCCCACATATGTCGATCCTCGACAACGTCGCTTACGGGCTGATGGTCAAAGGGATTGATAAAAAACAGCGTCACGCCAAAGCCCGTGAGGCGCTTGATAAAGTCGCACTCGGTTTTGTTCATGAGCGCAAACCGTCACAGCTTTCCGGCGGACAACGTCAGCGCGTGGCGATTGCCAGGGCGCTGGTCAATGAACCGCGCGTTCTGCTGTTGGATGAGCCGCTCGGGGCGTTGGATCTTAAGTTGCGCGAACAGATGCAATTAGAGCTGAAGAAGTTACAGCAATCTCTCGGTATCACCTTCATTTTTGTCACTCACGATCAGGGCGAAGCGCTGTCGATGTCTGACCGTGTGGCGGTGTTTAATAACGGTCGTATCGAACAGGTGGATTCTCCGCGTGAACTGTACATGCGTCCACGGACACCGTTTGTGGCGAGCTTCGTCGGGACGTCCAATGTCTTTGATGCCGCGATGTCAGCGAACGTTTGCGGGCTACAGGGAATGTTTTCCCTGCGTCCGGAACACATTCGGTTGAATGATGTCGGGGGAGAAGTCCAGGCTCCGGGCGTTATCCAGGCGGTGCAGTACCAGGGCGCGGCGACACGGTTTGAACTGAAACTGGCTGGCGGTGAAAAATTACTGGTGAGCCAGGCGAACCTGACGGGAGAAATGCTGCCGTCAACGCTGTCGCCGGGTCAGCAGGTGATGGCATCGTGGTCACGCGACGTGATGGTGCCGTTGGTTGAGGAGAGGTGAATGGCTATGAACGTCTTACATTCGCCATCGCAACCGACAAATCTGAACAAGATTTCCGGTTTCTTCTGGCGTAACCCGGGGCTGGGGCTGTTTTTACTGCTTCTCGGGCCGCTGATGTGGTTTGGCATCGTCTACTTTGGCTCACTGCTGACGCTGTTGTGGCAAGGTTTTTATACCTTCGACGATTTCACCATGTCGGTCACGCCGGACCTGACGCTGGCGAATCTGCAGGCGCTGTTTAATCCCGCCAACTACGACATCATTTTACGTACTCTGACGATGGCGATAGCGGTCACCATTGCCAGCGCGATTCTGGCGTTTCCGATGGCGTGGTATATGGCGCGCTATACCAGCGGCAAAATGAAAGCCTTTTTTTACATTGCGGTGATGCTGCCGATGTGGGCCAGTTACATTGTTAAAGCCTACGCGTGGACGTTACTGTTGGCGAAAGACGGTGTGGCGCAGTGGTTTTTAACCCATCTTGGGCTGGAGCCGCTGCTGCTTTCGTTCCTGACGCTACCTGCTGTCGGCGGCAATACGTTGTCGACCTCAGGGTTAGGGCGCTTTCTGGTGTTCGTTTACATCTGGTTGCCGTTTATGATCCTCCCGGTACAGGCCGCATTGGAGAGGCTTCCGCCGTCACTGTTACAGGCTTCCGCTGATTTGGGCGCGCGCCCGCGTCAAACCTTCCGCTATGTGGTTCTTCCGCTGGCAATACCCGGTATCGCGGCGGGATCTATCTTTACTTTCTCTCTGACGTTGGGCGATTTTATCGTGCCGCAACTGGTGGGACCGCTGGGGTATTTCATCGGCAACATGGTGTATTCGCAACAAGGGGCGATCGGCAATATGCCGATGGCGGCGGCATTTACTCTGGTGCCGATTGTGTTAATCGCACTGTATCTGGCGTTCGTGAAGCGTCTGGGAGCTTTCGATGCACTCTGAACGCGCACCCTGGTTACTCAAACTGGCGGCATGGGGCGGGGTTATTTTCCTGCACTTTCCCATCCTCATCATCGCCACCTATGCTTTTAATACTGAGGAGGCTGCTTTTAGTTTTCCACCGCAGGGGTTGACGCTGAAGTGGTTTAGCGTTGCGGCGCAGCGTAGCGATATTCTGGAGTCTGTGACGTTGTCACTTAAAATCGCTGCGTTGTCGACGGCTATTGCTCTCGTTCTGGGGACGCTGGCCGCTGCCGCGCTGTGGCGCAGGGACTTTTTTGGCAAGAGTGCAATATCGCTGTTGCTGCTGTTGCCAATCGCGTTACCGGGGATCATCACCGGTCTGGCGCTGTTGACGGCGTTTAAAACCATCAACCTGGAACCGGGTTTTCTCACGATCGTGGTGGGGCATGCGACGTTTTGCGTGGTGGTGGTATTTAACAACGTTGTGGCGCGTTTTCGCCGTACCTCATGGAGTCTGGTTGAAGCGTCTATGGATCTTGGCGCCAACGGCTGGCAAACCTTTCGTTACGTGGTGCTGCCGAACCTGGCATCAGCACTGCTGGCGGGCGGAATGCTGGCGTTTGCCTTGTCATTTGATGAAATCATCGTGACAACGTTCACCGCCGGACATGAAAGAACACTTCCTTTGTGGCTGCTCAATCAACTGGGTCGTCCACGGGATGTGCCTGTCACCAACGTTGTGGCATTGCTGGTAATGCTGGTGACTACACTGCCAATTTTAGGGGCCTGGTGGCTAACGCGTGAAGGCGACACTCTCGCCGGAAACGGTAAATAAACGACGATATGGGAAATTGCTATGCAACATCAATTACTGATTAATGGCGAGCTGGTCAACGGTGAAGGTGAAAAGCAGCCAGTCTATAACCCTGCAACTGGTGAATGCATTCTGGAGATTGCCGAGGCCTCAGCCACGCAGGTTGATGCCGCGGTCCGTGCGGCCGACAGTGCCTTTGCCAGTTGGGGACAAACCACACCGAAAGTACGTTCCGAGTTACTGCTGAAACTGGCGGATGCTATCGCGGATAACGCGCAAACCTTCGCTGAGCTGGAATCGCTCAACTGCGGTAAGCCGCTGCACTGTGTGCTCAACGATGAAATTCCGGCCATCGTCGATGTTTTCCGCTTCTTCGCCGGGGCGGCCCGCACCCTGCAAGGACAGGCCGCCGGAGAGTATCTGGAAGGGCATACGTCAATGATTCGCCGGGATCCGCTGGGCGTGGTCGCCTCCATTGCGCCGTGGAACTACCCGCTGATGATGGCGGCGTGGAAACTGGCTCCGGCGCTGGCGGCGGGGAACTGCGTGGTGATTAAACCGTCGGAAATTACCCCATTGACGGCGCTTAAACTGGCCGAGTTTGCCAAAGATATTTATCCGGCAGGCGTTGTCAACGTGCTGTTTGGCCGTGGAAAAACCGTGGGCGATCCGCTGACCGGACATGAAAAGGTCCGCATGGTTTCATTGACCGGCTCTATTGCCACTGGCGAACACATTATCCAGCATACCGCGTCTTCAATTAAGCGCACACATATGGAACTGGGCGGCAAAGCCCCGGTCATCATTTTTGATGATGCGGATCTGGATGCGGTAGTGAGCGGCGTGCGAACCTTTGGTTATTACAACGCCGGACAAGACTGTACCGCCGCTTGTCGAATCTATGCCCAGAAAGGCATTTATGACGCGTTGGTTGAGAAACTTGGCGCCGCGGTTGCCAGCCTGAAAATTGGCGCGCCGAACGACGAATCGACGGAACTGGGACCGGTAAGCTCGCAGGCACATCTTGATCGCGTGGCCAAAGCGGTCGATGAGGCCAAAGCCCTGGGGCATATCAAGGTTATCACCGGTGGTAAAAAAGTGGACGGCGCAGGCTACTACTTTGCCCCAACGCTGCTGGCCGGGGCGAAGCAAGAAGATGCCATCGTGCAGCGGGAAGTTTTTGGTCCGGTGGTCAGCGTGACCGTATTTGATGATGAAGACCAGGTGCTGGCGTGGGCGAATGATTCGAAATACGGACTGGCATCTTCTGTCTGGACCCGGGACGTCGGCCGCGCGCATCGGTTCAGTGCTCGTCTGCAATATGGTTGCACCTGGGTCAATACCCACTTCACGCTGGTCAGCGAGATGCCGCACGGTGGGCAAAAACAGTCTGGTTATGGCAAAGATATGTCGGTGTACGGGCTTGAGGATTACACGATTGTTCGCCATGTCATGATCAAGCATGAGTAACAATTTAGGCGTGAACACCTAATGAGGCACGGATAGCTAAAAATTAGCAAACGGGTCTCTATACTATTCGCGCCACTGGCCTCGTCGCCATCGGACGGCGGTAAGTTGGAAATATCCGCGAGGTCAGGCTAATTGATACGACAAAGCCCCAGCTTAACGCCGGGGCTTTGTGCTTTCAGGTATACCGTCCAGTTATCTGCGGCGGTAGCTGCAAAGCCAGGCAAGTAGCGCACAGACGCTCAGCACCAGCCCCAGTTGTTGCACCATGCCAGCCAATCCCAGCATCATTCCCAGCAACAGGTAATAGCTTAACCCGAACAAAGCACCAGCGGCCCCGGCTTGTTCATGATAGCGGCGCAGTGCCTGGCTCAATACATTGGGAATGGCGATACCATAGGCCAGTACCACCCCAAACACCGGT
Source organism: Citrobacter sp. C5_2 (assembly GCF_014596845.2). Taxonomy (NCBI): domain Bacteria; kingdom Pseudomonadati; phylum Pseudomonadota; class Gammaproteobacteria; order Enterobacterales; family Enterobacteriaceae; genus Citrobacter; species Citrobacter sp. C5_2. Next base: position 2,565,366 of record NZ_CP115032.1, read on the forward strand.
ATCAGGATCCATGCAGTATGCTGTAGCCACCACGCCGCCAGGCCTGAGAACATGGCCAGCACACAGGCATGACGTACCAGCTGTTGCGGCGTCAGACCTGTCGTTAACAGACGCCGATTCAACAGGCTTCCCGACAGCGAAGCAAGCGCAAGTAACACCCCCGTCCAGCCAAAGGCTCTGGAACTCCATCCCAACTGCCTGAAAAGAAATGGCGCCAGACTGTAATAGCTAAACAGCATGGTATTTAACAGGGCGACCAGCATAGCATTTTTCCACAGCTCATCGTCCCGAGCCATGCGGGGCAGGAGCACAGCCATCCGCGGGCGGATCGTATTTTCCGGCCTTGTTTCCGGCAAACGGGTTGCTGTCAGTATGAGCAGTAATATCGCCAGCAAAACAAGAGCAACGAATACACCGATATGACCATACAGGCTTACCAGCCAACCTCCGCTTAGCAGGCCGAAAACCGGACTCAGGGCCAGCGCGGCGCCCATCAAAGAAAAGACGCGGGATAGCGTGGTTGATTCATAACAGTCCCTCAATATGGTTTGTACCACGACTGACCCGGCAGCCGCTCCGATGGCTGACACCATCCGCGCCAGCAGCAACACGTTGAAATTGGTGGCAACAATGGCCAATGCACAACCTGTGCCGTAGCAGATTAGTCCTGCCAGCATCGCCCGCCGTCGTCCGATACTGTCGCTCAGCCAGCCCCACATCGCCACACCGACGGCGAAGGCTACAAAGTAAACGGAGAGTGTTTGAGCTGCACGTTCACTGCTTATGTGAAAAGCGGTAGCGATACCTGGCAATGCCGGGCTGTAAATGGTTTCCACCAGTTGCGGAAACATTATCAGCAGAGTGAGCAGCCAAAGCGGCGGACGACGAAGAATATTCATAGCAATATCCGAAGAGACCGAAAACAGGCGGGAATTATTGCTGAAAGGGGATTGTCTTATTACTATTATCAGGACTTTATATATCAAATATCGGACAGATAATGAAAATTGCCCCCGATGAAATTTTCGATGCGGATAGCTTTGATAACCCGGTAATTGGGATTGCCGCCGATATGGGCGTACACGATTCCGGACGCCATAGCCACCTTCGTCATCAACTCCTTTTTTCGGCGGCGGGGAGCATCACGATTGAACTGGAGCAGGCCCTGTGCCTGCTGCCGCCACGGCGTGCGGTCTGGATCCCGGCCGGTACGGTTCATCGCGCCATCATGCGTGGCGTAATGGCTTATCGTTCTTTGTACTTTTCAACCTCGCTGCCGTTATCCGATCTGCCCATGCATATCGTCGAGGTTAATCCACTTTTTTTCGAAGTCATAGAACGCATGGCCTTTTGGTCATGGGATATGCCTGCGGTGCAACAGGCCAGCCTCATCACCGTTTTTTGTGAGGAATTGCGGGCCGCGCGTAGTGAAAACTGGACATTACAATTTCCCTCAGATCCACGGCTGGACGTATGGCTTGAGCAATTACGCATGGGCGCGTTGCCACCGCGACTGAATCAGTTGTCCCAACGGGTTGGGGCGTGTGAGAAGACCATCAGCCGGATCTTCATCAGAGATACCGGGATGAATTATCAGCACTGGCGGCAGCAATTTAGACTGTTAAAAGCCATGGAAATGCTGGCTGACGGGAGTCCTGGTAGTCAGGTGGCACAATATCTGGAATTTGTCAGTGACAGTGCTTTTATTGCATTTTTCCGTCAGCATACCGGCACCACGCCAGCCCGCTTTACAGGCAAATAATGCCGCAGAAGGATTAGGGATATTACATCCTAAGGATGATTTACCGGATGAAGGCAGAGTGGGAAGATCGTTGGCTAATGGCAGAGAGAAAACCCTCTCTGCCAGTGGACGCTGCAATTAATTCAGAAGAGTCACATCAAGCAAACCAGCCGAACCTTGCGGAAATCAGACTGAAAAGTCCTACAGCAGCAAATATATTTATCAGCACCACAGTTTTACTGGAAACATTCATTTGTGCCACCTTTCGTTTTAACCCCTATGGGTATAGTACGGGTTATAACTATCCGCAATAGTACGAATTCTGAACATAATGAAAACGGGTTGTTTTACCGCCGTTTCTCTTAAAATAATTAATAAAACTTGATGTGAGTCATGAAAAAGAGCATATTGCGCGCGATTTTACCTTCCGGCCAGGATGCCTTACATGTCTCTGTACCAAAAAATGTTGGTCTTTTATGCGGTGATGGCCGCTATCACGGCAATCATCACCTGGTTTCTGTCACGCGAGAAAAAGCGGATTCGTTTTCTCAGCGCGGTATTAGTCGGGGCGACCTGGCCAATGAGCTTTCCCGTCGCGCTGATGTTTTCACTTTTCTGATGAGGCCGTTTCAGACGGAAAGCAGGGCATCTAAACGTTTTTTGTCGGCTTCAGTAACATCCTGTGGGTGCTGATATCCCACGTTCTCATTCGCGCGGGTGTACAAAGCAACCAGCCAGTCGTAAACATAGCGGCTTGCGCCGTGCGAGGGCTGTTCTTCCAGTTTGGCCAGGCGCGACATCGGTTGTTGCTTCGGCGCGCTAAAAATAGCCGCGCCTTTTTGGATCCTGCTGGCAGGGCGCTGTTCCTCAGCAACGTTGGTAAATCCAAGCCAGGTAATAAAATCCCCAATATCGGCATGTAGCTGCGCCGCACAGACGTTTTCGCGCTGCATCATGCGCTGTAAGCGTTGCGGCATCTCCAGGCGATAACTGGTGGTCACAAGAATGTCAGCCACCTGCCTTAGCGTACGAGGATCGAGGCCTAAACGGCGCGCATTATTTTCATCGCGACACCACTGACGTACGTGATTAACCCACATTTTGTGTGCCAGATAACCAGTTTCTTTGCTCTCCGGCGAGTGCGGTATGTCACGCACTTCAGCAAACAGGTCGATCTCTTCATTAAATAGCCCGTTCACCTGTTCCTCGCGCGGCTGATGAACACGCAGCAGCGATTCAAAGAGGCGCATTGGCGGCAGTAACCCCTCCAGTAGCTCGCCATGTTTTGCCGCCTGGGATTGTAACTGGCGGATCACCGACTCGCTGCTACCTGACTCATCATCGCGGGTATTAATCCAACTCATCAGCGTTTCGCGGATGCGCTGTTGGTGCTGTTCGCGCAGAGAGGTCAGCCTGGCCTGACGCTGTTGTGGTGAAGTCGCCTGAGTCAGCCATTCGACAAGGCGTTGTAAGCTGTGGTTATCCAGCGCCTGCAGCGTACCCCAGTGCAGTCCCGGTTTGCCCATTAATTGCTGCACGGACTCATCCAGGTTTTGCTGGGTGCTAAAACGCGCATCCTGTGGGGTGATGGCCCAGACTACGCCCGGTAATGCGGCGTCATGTACGGGTTGCGTATCGTTGACCCAGCCCAGCAGCTTGCGGGTAATGGCTGGCGTCTGGGCGCGGGTAGATACCGCATTGCAGATTAAGAGCACATCCGGTTGCAGTTGCTGGCGATAATGCTCCAGCATCCAGCCTAATTTTGCCTGCCACAGCGGATGGGGATGGGCATCCGGGGCGAGAGGGATATCGAGCAGATCGACATTCTCCAGCACAGCATCTTCCACCGTCAGGATCAGCTCGCGCGTCAACAGCGCTAGTGATGCCTGTGAGAGACTGACCGCATTGAGCAACTGATGGTTTTCAATTGGATGAACAACCACATCACTTTGCGCCTCACTCCCGTGCAATGCCACCTGAGTGAGAAAACTCTCAGCAGGTAAACCAAAATGGTCAACCAACAGGCTCAGCGGAGCCGCCAGTTCTTGCGCGTTCCCGGTTTGTTGCAGCGTATGCGCCAGCGCCAGCCACTGCTGCGTTAGCTCTGGTTGTTCTCCCCACAATAATGCCCAGGCGTTTGCCCGGGTCGTCAGATCCAGAGCGGGGAGAAGCGTAGCAAATTGATGCCATAGCGCATCGTCAATTTGCTGCTGATTAGTCGGTACGCAGGAGCGCCAGAAACGACCGATTGCCGCGACATCCTGAGCCGTGATGCCTTGCACCGGATGACGCTGACGCAGGGTTTGCCATTTTTCCAGGCGCGCCTCAATAATCGATTTCTCAACCTGGCGGTTGTCCGGAAGCGCACAGAACTGTGTGATAAACAGCTGTACCAGTTCGGCTTCACTGAGTAAGCGTAAGCGCAGCGGCCATTCGCTATTGAGCGGATTATCTTCACGTGTAAAGCGAATCGCCATATTGGTCGGTGCATGCCCCGGATTAATATGCGAAAAATAATCAAAACTGCGATCCGGGGTCACGATGTTCACTTTGCCATTGGCATTGCTGCACAATGCCGTGAGCAGATGCGCTTTCGCTGATTGTGAGTGCCCATATAACCCAACACAGCCTCGTGCTGAAAAGGTCGCCGTCAGCGCAGATTCATTAACCGCGGCTAACGTAAGTTGTGTCAGCAGGGCATCCGCCTCATCATCAAGACGTACGGAACGCTGGCGGGTCTCTGTTACCCACTCGATGACGGCCTGCGCGGTGTTTAACATCTTACTCATTTCAGGTACACGCTCCCGCTATCAATCCAGTAATGGCTACCGCTATGGCGACGATCCGCCAGCGTATTCAATTTTAACGTTAAGGCATTGGCGGCAACGGGGGTGCCATCCTGTAACCAGGCATCGCTGAGTACGAAGCATTCCGGGCCGCTCTCTTTGCTGCCGCCGCGTAACTGCAGCCGTACATTTAACACGCCATCTCCGGCGATACTTTTTGCCAGTTCGGCAGAATTTATGCTCAGCGTATACAGCGGCGTGGCAGGCCAGCGGCTGTTTGCCAATTGGCGGAAGCCTAACGTTACATTGCCGCGCAGCGGGAAGTGCAAACGGGTATCCAGCTTCGCGCCGGGTTTATCCAGATCGATATCGTGATACCAGATGTTCTCATCGCGTAGCGTGTTGACTGTATTATCCAGCACGCCAAGATAACGTACGGTCGAGTAAGCGCCGATATCGGCAGCTTTAAAATTGAAGCGCGGTAAACGCAGATCCAGCGCCAGGCTGCATAGCATTGCACCGACTGCTGCGGTGGATTTGGGGTTGCCAATCCGCCCTTGCTGACTGAACGGATACCACTCGTGCACCCGATAGTTATCCATCCAGATCATACGATTAACCGGAACGGGTTGAAGATGGCGGATCAACGCCTGTACGCCCGGTAAACAAGCGGGTCTGCCGGTCACTAATAAAATATCGCAACGATAATGTGAAATAGCCTCACAAACCGCGTGCAGCGGCGAGGTCAGGGTAAATTGCCCCGCCAGTAACGCTTCTTGTAACTGCCTGAACTGCACCTGTAACGGCACGCTCAAAACATCAAACGCTGGTGAACCAGACGGCAACGCATGATCGATAGCCTGTTGGATATAGTTCATCACGTTACGCGTGGGTTGCTGGCTGAGCAGCTCGCCAAAGGTGGCATGCAGTCCGGCTACCGGATCGTTAATATCGCTTTGTTCCCAGGCGGAGAGCACCGCATGACCGAGCGGCATAAAGAGTTGTAATGCCGTTTGCTGACGCAGGATCGCCTGAGTATCGATGCGCCCGGAATCGCCAAACAGCGTAGCCAGTAATGCGGCGGCGTCGGTCACGCCAGCCTGCTGCAAGCGGGTTTGCAGGGCAGGTAGTACGCAACGCTGAATCACGTCCAGCAGCATGTCATCGCCCGCAACCTTAAAGCCTTCGCGAAACAGCAAATGCGGGGTGATCTTGACGTTCGCGCCAACGCCGTCATCAAGCTGGTAATGGACGACGGCCATATCCGTGGTCCCACCGCCAATATCGATGGATGCCACGCGCAGCGCACGGCCTTTTATCTCACCAGGTTCCGGCAGACGGTCCGGACGGGCAAGGGCATTAAAAAACGATTCCGTGTGACCATCGTAGTGGGAAATCGCCTCGTTATACAGCCACACCAACTGACCGCAGCTGGCCTCATCCCACTCCATCTGGATCTCAGGGACGGGAACCACGCTCTTTTCCTGCTGCTTACGGGTGGTGAAGTCTTCATCCTGCGGGTGCCAGCCCATCGCTTTCCAGACCAGTGCAATGGCTTCAAACATACGCAGGCGGAAAATCTCGCGCTCCTGTTTTGGCATCGCTGAGGGTAGGGTCAGGATCAATGTGCGCAACTGTCGAGGAGAGGCCGGGAAACCAAGGCGCAAACGCGTCGCCACGCTGTTAATTTGACCCAGCGCCTGAGCCAGGATCTCACACAGCATATGCGTCATCAACGTGCTGCGGCTGTATTGCGGTGAGAACACCGGCAGACGGTCATCCTGCGGCAGGCTGAACAGCGGTTGTCCGTCATCATTCATGAGATTCATCAGCGGGAAGGCGGTAGCCAGCGGTTCGCGCTGGGTTTTGCCATTCATCTGGCTAAAGCGCCAGTCATGGAGCACCGGCGTTTCATCCCACAGATAACGGCGCGGGCTGGAGATCCCGCTGCTGCCTTCCGTACCCATACGTTGCATCGCCAGCTTTCGGGCTTCATCGCCCACGCGAACAATCGACGGCCAGATAAAGGCGTCATCACGACCGCTCTCAACGGAAAAGTGCTGTTTACCGAACCGCGCTTCGGAAAACTCCAGTCGGCTGGTGAATAGCGGATCGTTAAGAAACTGCGGCTCGCTTAATGACCGCACCTGTAATTCAGCGGTCTGGCGCAGTCCATCATTGGCATCGCCGTGATCCTCAATCAGGACGCCGCAGGTATGGGTATTACCAATGTCCAGGATCAGATCGACGGGAATCGCCGGTGTGCTGAGCGTATGTGTGACCAGCTTGACTTCCGGAATAGAAAGCTGTTCGCCTAACAGGGTTAACAAATTTAACCAGTGCGCCTGATATTCAAAATTACGCAGCGCCTGCTGGATCTCATGTTCTGAGCGATTCTCATGCTGCGTGACATGATGCATAAAGGATTCGCGCAGCCAGCCGTCAATCCAGGTCTGGTCGAGGAAATCGGCAATTTCGTTATCATGCCAGGCCAGTGCAAATCGCGTACCGTTAAGTAGGTCATTTTCGTTGGGGGTTAACGCTGCCGGGGCATTTTCAGTGAGCTGGCTGTCCAGCGCCAGGGTAACGCGGTGAGTGTTGCCCGCGCTGTCTGGTTGCGCCAGTTTTCGCACCTGTACACGCGCCCAGTTATCCGGGCCTTCAACAAACGTACGCGGCGGATTAAAGCGCAGGAACGGCAGCGGTAGCCAGATGCCGTCGAGCACATCCAGAGAATAATGCAGCGTCTGGGTGCTTTCCGGCTTCACCACTTCGGGCTGACCGCCGGTGCTGCCCGGCAAGGTATAGCGTCCCGTTGTCAGATCGAAGTCCAGCCGTAGCAGGGGACCGTTGGCCGTTTTGCGCACAAAGCGGCCATGATGCGCAGATTCCTGCGGCGTCAGGCCAAAATCCAGAAATTGCACACCGCTATTGGCGATGAGCGTCACGCTTTGTTTGTAGTCACACAGATTCACCAACATAAAATCAGGCACCTATCTTTTTGATCGTCAGAGGGATTTCCGCGTGATCGTCATATCGTGCGGTGCAGGTGGCGACGTCATTGGTTCCCGCTTTGCAGGTAATTTCAGGCATCGGATAACGTGATCCGTCCGTGCAACGGGCATTGCCGCGACTCTTAATCATTAATTCGCCAGTCTGATGCAAACCAGAGAAAATCTCGGCACGACAAACAATATTGTCGCCATGAACAACGCGTGCAGTGCCTTTATTCGTCTGGATCTGATAACGCAGCGACGGCGCTTTGCCGCTGACCGGATCTTTCACGTCGACCATGACGCGCCAGTTACCGTTGAGGAAACGCGTCGTTCCTGCCTTCATCTGGCTGGCATCCATGACCAGCGCATCTTTGGGAATAGCGGCAATCACTACCGGTCCTGCGTCAGGTTTCTCTTTTTTCGCTACCGGAATGACTTCAGCCCGATGCAAAGGTAGTGCGGAGGTCAGTTCGGGCAACGGCGTCATGTCTGCTTTAGCCACTGCAATGGGGGCAACTGAGGGGGTAGGGATAACGGCTTGTTGTTTCCACAGCAACGGTCCGACAATGGCAGCGATAATTACGGCGGCAACGGGTAGACTCCACAGCGGCAGGCGACGTGCGGGCTTCACCTGTACCGGTGGCGGTGTGACTTCCGGTTCGTTGATCATGGCCAGCGGTTGTGGTTCAGGTTCAACCGGTTTTGGCGGTTCAATGACCGGCGTCAGTAAAGGGGCATCGGCCTCAGTGAAGGTGATTTCAGGTGAAGTCTCTTCTTCCGGGTCAGGCTCTGTCACAGTGACAACCGGTGGTATATCGGCAAGGCGCAGGCAATCGAGCACATCGTCGCGGGGATTTTCATTCAGATTGACGAAGCCCCAGAACGTAAGAACGGGTTTACCATCAACCAGAAACACGTGATTCTCGCCAGGAAACTGGATGGCTTTTTCGAGCAATGAACCAAACAGTTGGAGGGCGGTTTTCCCCGATTGCAGGCTTTTACGGCTCAGGGCCGCCGCATTTTCCAGCGTGCTCTCCAGATAGCGCAGCGCACGAAAACGTGCCTCTTCATCAGCGGCTTTCCACGCAACGACTTTTCCTTCAACCGGAGAATACCAGTCAACCCGATCGCCGTTGTCGTTAATTTGTGGGATCGCCAGACAATCCACCATCGCCTGCTGTTTACGCAAGCGAAGCGTTTCACGAATTTGCAGTGCTGAATCAAACACGGCCTGACCACCGCCACCTACGGCCTGATAGTCATCCAAATTGCCGCTGCGCAAGAGAGTTTTTGCCACGTTGTTACCCCTTAGACTTCTTCACACATCTACTTTACGGTTTATAAGAACGAGCAAACGACGGAAGAGAGGCAAAAAGGGGCGAATTTTCATGGCATAGAGTGCCGGGAAAAATCTTGACGTTTTGAAAAAGACTTAAGGGAAATTAATTCGCTTGTGGTGATGAATAATTCAGCGAAAACCACCGGATTAGAATAACCTGATAGTGATTTGTTATTGGTCAGTTTTTGTCAGCTATGCTCTGATATTCCGGTTAATAATAAAATAAGAAGGCTTATAACCATGATTGCAAGGAAAACGTTACTCGCGCTGGCGCTCAGCGCCGCCTTACCCTCAGGCGCTGCGTTCGCGGCCAGCACTGACACCATCATCTACTGCTCAGAAGCGTCGCCGGAGTCATTTAACCCGCAAATCGCCAGTTCCGGTCCGTCGTTTGTGGCAAGTTCACAGGTGCTCTACAACCGACTCATTAACTTTGATCCGGTAAAGAATACCCCAATACCGTCTTTGGCAACGGACTGGACAATTTCTCCCGATGGGAAGACTTACACGTTTACCCTGCGTCAGGGGGTGAAATTCAACAGTAATAAATTCTTTAAACCCACCCGCGACTTCAACGCCGATGACGTAGTTTTCTCGGTATTACGCCAGAAAGATGCCGATCATCCCTACCACAAGGTTTCTCAGGGCAGCTACGAATACTTTAACGATGTCGGTCTGGATAAACTGATCAAAGAAGTGAAGAAGGTGGATGATTATCACGTTCAGTTTGTGCTGAATGAACCTAACGCCGCGTTTCTTGCCGACTGGGGGATGGATTTCGCTTCCATTCTTTCTGCGGAATATGCTGACGCAATGCTGAAAAAAGGCACCCCGGAAAACGTTGATAACTGGCCGATTGGCACCGGGCCATATGTGTTGCAGCAGTACAAACAGGATTCCCAAATCCGTTATCTGGCCAACCCGAACTACTGGGATGGCGCCGTCCCGACGAAGCACCTGATATTCTCGATCACTCCAAATGTACAGACCAGACTGGCAAAACTGCAAACTAACGAATGCCAGATTATCCCGGCGCCTGCGCCAATCCAGTTTGACGAGATCAACAAGAATAAAGATTTGACGCTGCATTCGGTTGAAGCGCTGAACGTCGGGTATCTGGCGTTTAATACCGAGAAAAAACCGTTTGATAACGTGTTGGTGCGTCAGGCGTTGAACTACGCGACCGATAAAAAAGCCATTATTAACGCCGTCTTTTTAGGTTCCGGTACGGTGGCAAAATCGCCGATTCCACCGAATATGATGGGGTTCAATAACGATCTAAAAGATTACGCTTACGATCCGCAAAAAGCGAAAGATCTGCTGAAACAGGCTGGGCTGGAAAACGGATTTGAAGCGACGCTGTGGTCAATGCCGGTTCAGCGTCCATACAACCCGAACTCCCGACGTATTGCCGAGATGATCCAGAGCGATTGGGCAAAAGTCGGCGTAAAGGCAAAAATAGTGTCATACGAGTGGGGCGAATATCTCTCCGGAATGCGCAAAGGCGAGCATGACACCGCGCTGTTCGGCTGGATGTCAGACAACGGCGATCCGGATAATTTCGCGGATGTACTGTTGGGCTGCGACAGCATTAAAACCGGATCTAACGCCGCGCGTTGGTGCGATAAAGAGTATAATTCTCTGGTTCAAAAGGCGAAACTGGTGAGCAAACCTGAAGAACGCGCCGCGCTGTACCAGCAATCGCAAGAGATTTTCTACCAGCAGGCTCCGTGGATAGCCCTGGCAAATGGCAAAACGTTCTATGCCACGCGTAGCAACGTCAGCGGATACAGCGTCAGCCTGATGGGCAGTGATTTTTCAAAAGCAAAATTAAATTAATGAGTTAAGGAGAGGTTATGTCGCATCTGGATGAGGTCAGCGCACGAGTTGATGCCGCCATTGAAGAGAGCGTCATTACGCATATGAATGAATTGCTGATTGAACTCAGCGATGATGCCGCGCTGAGCCGGGAAGATCGCTACACCCAGCAACAGCGTTTGCGTACGGCTATCGCACATCATGGTCGTCAGCATAAAGAGGATATGGAAGCCCGTCGCGAACAGTTGACCAAAGGCGGCACAATCCTTTAATTCGTTATTACTGTTATCCGGCCTGTATGTTCAGGCTGGATAAATTCCGTAGGTCTGATAAGCGAAGCGCCATCCGGCAGTTAAAATGAGCGCCTCGCGACCAACCAGGCCCCGACGACCAGCAGCACCGCGCCGCAAACAGGCCCCACCAGCGCACGGAGCGATACACCATGACTGCGCACAATATCCAGCACCAGTCCGCCAATTAACTGGCTGGCGACCAGTACCGCAATCGTGGTGGCAGCCCCCACATTTTGATAGCCGCTGATACTGGCAAAAACAAAAAAAGACCCCAGCAAACCGGGGATCAGCGTCCACCAGCGCACGCTGGAGACCAGTTCGCCAAACCCCGCGGCGCCTTGCTTAAACCACAGAATGCTGACAAACAGCACAATCCCAACCAGTGAGTTCAACAGCATGGCAATCAGGATCGTCGAAGAGGTCTGCGTGATACGCACCATTAAGGTGTTTTGCACCACCAGACCAATACCTGCGGCAATCAGAAAGGAGAGGGTCAGCGTCTGGTTCATCTGCCGGCATCCGGATCGCGACGATCGTCTAACTGCAGTTGCATAAAGGTCAGATCCAACCAGCGACCAAATTTGGTGCCAACCTGCGGCATTTGTGCCGTGATGTTAAATCCCAGCGTACTGTGCAGATGCAGCGACGCCTGATTCTGAGACTCAATCCCCGCCACCATTACATGTTTTCCGCACGTGCGCGCTTCTTCTATCAGTCGGCTGAGCAGCGCTCGTCCCAGGCCCTTGCCCTGATGCTCAGGATGGACATACACCGAATGCTCAACGGTATGACGAAATCCGTCAAAGTTACGCCAGTCGCCGAACGAAGCATATCCAGTGACTACGCCGTTTTCTTCACTTACCAGCACGGGATAGCCCATCAACTGGCGGGCTTCGAACCAGGCGATACGGTTTTCGGCATCGACCGTTTGATCGTTCCAGATAGCCGCCGTATGCAGTACCGCGTGGTTATAAATTTCAGCAATAGCGGCGCAGTCTGCTTTGCTGGCAAATCGAATTGACATGTTGAACCTCAGGGGTTGTTCACTATAGTATTACAATATGAATACTATTGAAGACAGCATAAATCAACGGATCGGTGCAAGAATTCGCCTTGAACGAGAATCTCGCGGCTGGTCTCTGACGGAACTCGCCGAGCGTGCAGGCGTGTCGCGGGCAATGATCCATAAAATAGAGCGTGGTGAGAGTAGCCCCACGGCCACGCTGCTGGGCAGGCTCTCCGGGGCGTTTGGCATCAGCATGTCGATGCTGATTGCGCGAGCCGAAATGCAGGAGGGCAAGCTGCTGCGCCTCGCTGACCAGCCCGTCTGGCACGATCCGCAGAGCCACTATCTGCGACGCCATGTCTCACCGCGCAGCGATCTCCCCATCGACCTGGTACAAATCGAATTGCCCGCCGGAAGCGATATCCCAATGCCAGCATCCTCCTACGTGCAGGCCAGACAGCTTATCTGGCTACAGCAGGGGGAGTTAGTCTTTGTGGAAGGCGATGTGCGTCATGAAATGAAAGCGGGCGATTGTCTGGAACTGGGGCCGCCGAATGACTGTCGGTTTATCAATGAAACCACGCAAACCTGCGTTTATCTGGTTGTGCGATTAAACCATGTCGTGAGCTAAATGCTGGCGCAGGCTGCTACTATTGATGGATTCATGCCAAAAGCAGAGGAGCACATCATGGGTCAACAGACTAATCGTAACCGCCGTTGGGTACTGGCTTCCCGCCCACATGGCGCGCCAATCCCGGATAACTTCCGTCTTGAAGAAGATGAAGTCGCAACGCCGGGAGAAGGTCAGGTTTTGCTGCGCACCGTTTTCCTTTCTCTCGATCCTTACATGCGTGGGCGCATGAGCGATGAACCGTCTTACTCGCCTCCCGTTGAGATTGGCGGTGTGATGGTCGGCGGCACTGTGAGCCGCGCCGTGTCCTCCAACCATCCTGATTACCAGCCTGGCGAATGGGTGCTGAGCTACAGTGGCTGGCAGGACTATGACATTTCGGACGGCAACGGGCTGGTGAAGCTGGGCGATAATCCTGAACATCCCTCCTGGGCGCTGGGTGTTTTGGGGATGCCGGGATTTACCGCCTATATGGGCTTGCTGGACATTGGCCAGCCGAAATCAGGGGAAACGCTGGTTGTTGCTGCTGCAACTGGCCCGGTGGGCGCAACGGTTGGACAGATTGGTAAGCTCAAAGGGTGTCGGGTGATCGGTGTAGCGGGCGGGGCAGAGAAATGCCGGCATGCTACCGAAGTGCTGGGCTTTGATGTTTGTCTCGATCACCATGCGCACGATTTTGCGCAACAACTGGCAAAAGCGTGTCCGCAGGGGATTGATATTTACTACGAGAACGTTGGCGGTAAGGTATTTGACGCTGTGCTGCCGTTACTCAATACCTCGGCGCGCATTCCGCTTTGCGGACTGGTCAGCGGTTATAATGCGACATCGCTTCCGACCGGCCCTGACCGATTACCGTTGCTGATGGCAACCTTACTGAAAAAGCGTATCCGGATGCAGGGTTTTATCATTGGTCAGGATTATGGTCACCGCATTCATGAGTTTCAGCGGGAGATGGGGCGCTGGATTAAAGAGGGTAAAATCCACTACCGTGAGCAGGTCACTGACGGTCTGGAGAATGCGCCGCAGACCTTTATCGGTTTGCTGACCGGTAAAAACTTCGGCAAGGTGGTTATTCGCGTAGCAGACGATGCATAAAGAGTGCTGGCGGGAGCGATTCCCGCCAGTATCATTCAAAACGCCAGGCCAGATTAATACCCACGCCATAGTTTCGTCCTGGCGCCGGTTCGTAGTATCGGCCATTTGATTCATTCACAATCACCGAACCGACGTAGGTCTTATCAAACAGGTTATCCACCCGGCCAAACAGGTCGATCATAAGGTTGCTGTAATAAAATTTATAGCCGGTATTCAGGCCGACTACGCTATATGACGGGGCTTTCGCCGTATTTTCATCATTAGCCATAATGTCACCCATATAACGCACATCTGCTCCCGCATACCAGCCTTCATCAGGCACGTAGCCCAGTGAAGCAAATCCCATGTTTTGCGCTATGCCGGGCAGTCGGTTGCCGTTGCAGTTTTGATCGCCGCAGACATTGCTGCGATAGGTTGCATCCAGCCATGTCCATGCCGCTTTTACGCGCCAGTTTGTGGCAAAGCGTTGATCCCAGGATAGCTCGCCTCCCTGACGGCGGGTTTTCCCGGCATTTTTATAGGTCGTACGACCGCCATTGTTACTATCAACGACGATTTCGTCATCCGTGTTGGTCTGGAACAGGGCCGCGGTAAACAGCCCATCGCCGATGCGCGTTTTGCTGCCGATTTCAATGGTGTCATTTGTGGACGGCTGTAAACCAAAATTCATCCCGCTTTGGCCATCGGAACGGTAGGAGAGTTCGTTAATTGTCGGCGTTTCAAATCCTCTCCCCGCAGCCAGATAGACGTTCCAGGCGTCCGTCATCGCATATTTCAACGATCCGGCAGGGAGCCATTGGTGATAGCTGGCGTCCCCGCTGTCATCGCCGTTACCCGGCGTAATGTAGCGATCGTTGGAATCAAACCACACGGAACTGTAACGAACGCCGGCATCCAGCGAAAGCTTCTCCGTCAATTGCCACTGGGTTTGCAGATAGGGATCGACGTTCCACATCAGGTTACGTTCATTGCGTCGCATGTCGCCTTTCTGACCATACTCAGGCACACCATTATCAAGCCGATAGTTGTTATAGCCTTTACGGTTTTCACTCATGTTTTCATAGTTTATGCCGGTGGTGAAGGTCACCGGGATCCCCAATTCGCCACGGTGAGTCCAACGGTTATCTATCCCCTGATAATGACGTTGTAGAGTGATAACGCCTCCGGCATGGGAGGGTCTTAACTGTGGGGCCATTGGGATCGACTGATACTGGGTGGTTTCACGCTCCCCCGCATAGGTCATGATGCTGAGATCATCCTGCGCGCTGAGCTGGCGTTCATAGCGCAATCCCGCCTGGGTCTGTTTGATGGTTTTTCGCGTATTGAATTGCTCGGCGCGGGGCGATTGCTGCGGATTGGCATTCCACTCTGACTTCGTCAGGCCACCGGGATCGTCGGCCTTAATATCCACGCTGTTGAAAATCAGCGTCAGTTTACTCGCGTCATCAATACGTACGCCCAGTTTGGCATTAGCCAGATTTTTTTGCGCGCTGCTGTGATCGCGATACCCATGGGTAGTAAATCGGGTCGTTGAAACGGTGTAATCCACATCGCCTGGCTGAGTACCATCGCCCAGCGCTCCGGTGGCCTTTAAACCGTATCGCCAGGTGCCAAAACTACCGTAATAGCTGCTGGCTTCAATGGTGGGCGGCTCACGCCCTGTTTCAGTACTGACATTAATCACACCGCCGGAAGCATTGCCATACAGCGCAGAGAAGGGACCCCGCAGGACTTCAATATTTTGTACGCTGCTGATATCGATATTGGATGTTTGGCCTTGCCCATCCGGCATGGTGGCTGGGATTCCGTCTACGTACATACGAATGCCGCGGATGCCATACGTGGTGCGTGAACCAAAACCACGAATCGACAACTGGAGGTCCTGCGCGTAGTTCTGCCGATTTTGCACCTGTAGCCCAGGGACGCTGGTCAGCGATTCGGACAGGTTAATGCGCGGTGTTGCCAGACGCATATCCTCACCGGCAACAACGCTGACGGCGGCAGGGGTATCCAGTTCTGAAACGGATTGTGGCGTCGCGCTAACGATCAGCGTTTGCTCGTTTATCTCACTGTCTGCCGCGGCAAAAGTCGAGAGAAAGACAGGCAGTAATGAAACAGGAAAGACAGTATAGCGGGCTGAAAAAATCGTCATGAATAAGGCCAGTTTATGATGCTGACGCCGGAAAACGGACGGTAAGCATGTGAATTTTTTTATAAAAAAGATGAATTTTAACTCTACTGAATTGCGGTAATTTTTCGGGCAATGAAAACGAGTGTAGTCAATATGTGAAGAAGTGCTCCACTTTGCGATGAATAATGATTACTATTCTCATTCTTAAAAAGGCAAAACCATGATTTTGCTCATTGAAGCTATGTGAAGCAGTAACAAACGAATTTATCAAAGGGAGTCGTCATGTCTTTACGTCATCTGTTTTCGCCGCGCCTGCGTGGTTCTTTACTGTTAGGTTCACTGCTCGTGGCATCATCTTTTACGACACAGGCTGCGGAAGAATTGCTGCGCAAAGCCGTGGGCAAAGGTGCCTATGAAATGGCATACAGCCAGCAAGAGAACGCGCTGTGGCTGGCGACCTCACAGAGCCGCAAACTGGATACCGGGGGCGTGGTTTACCGTCTTGACCCGGTGACGCTCGAAGTGACTCAGGTTATCCATAACGATCTCAAACCGTTTGGCGCCACCATCAATAACACCACGCAAACGCTGTGGTTTGGTAATACGGTAAACAGCGCGGTGACGGCGATGGATGCCAAAACAGGCGCGGTGAAAGGGCGCCTGGTGCTGGATGCGCGTAAGCGTTCTGAAGATGTGCGCCCGCTGCAGCCGCGTGAGCTGGTCGCCGATGATGCGACCAACACGGTCTACATTAGCGGTATTGGTAAAGAGAGCGTAATTTGGGTCGTGGACGGTGAGACGATCAAACTTCAGGACACAATCCAAAATACTGGCAAAATGAGCACCGCTCTGGCTGTCGACAGCAAGGCTAAACGCCTGTACACCGCCAATGCGGACGGCGAATTTATCACTATCGATACCACCAATAACAAAATTCTCAGCCGTAAAAAGCTGTTGGATGATGGAAAAGAGCACTTCTTTATCAACCTGAGTCTTGACACGGCGGGTAACCGCGCATTTGTTACCGACTCTAAGGCTGCGGAAGTGCTGGTTATTGACACCCGCAACGGCAATGTACTGGCGAAAGTCGCCGCGCCGGAATCCCTGGCCGTGCTGTTCAACCCGGCGCGCAACGAGGCCTATGTGACCCATCGTCAGGCCGGTAAAGTAAGCGTGATCGACGCGAAAAGCTACAAAGTTGTCAAAACGTTCGAGACTCCAACATTCCCGAACAGCCTGGCGCTCTCCGCCGACGGTAAAACGCTGTACGTTAGCGTGAAACAGAAATCTACCCGCGAGCAGGAAGCTACTCAGCCGGACGATGTGATTCGTATTGCGCTGTAATTAACCGGAGGGGGAAACCCCTCCTGTCATTTCTCTAAACCTCACGATACGCCTCGTTACACCCCGCCAGTAGCCTGACTAACTTCAGGGACTTACACTACGCCCTCAACGGCTAACTGAATAACACGGGAATACCATGAAAAAGCCATTTATGTGTCTTTGTGCAGGCGTCATGCTGTTTACGCTGGCAGGTTGCACAACCAATTACGTTATGACGACCAAAAGCGGACAAACGATTACCACCCAGGGCAAGCCAAAGCTGGATAAAGACACGGGAATGACCAGCTATACCGATCAGGATGGGAATGCGCGGGAAATTAATAGCAACGATGTTGCGCAGCTCATTGAAGCAGACTAAAAAAGAAGGCCTGAAGGGGTAACCTGTCAGGCCTTTTATCCTTACGGCGCGGTGCGGTGGATTTCCGCTACGCGTTTACGCACGCCGAACCAGCCCGCAACCAGCAGGATGGCGATTAACGGTAATGATGCGATGGTATAAGTGCCGTTTGGATAATCAAACGCCATCAGCACCAGCACGCTCAGCAGGAACAGCAACGTGAGCCAGGAGGTAAACGGCGCACCCGGCAGTTTAAAACTGACGTCTGCGGTTTTACCTTCTTTAATCGCCCGGCGCAGACGCATCTGACAAACCATGATAAATCCCCACGACGCAATGATGCCCAGCGAGGCGAAATTAAGCACGATCTCAAACACCTGCGACGGCACCAGATAGTTCAGGAATACCCCTACAACATACACGACCAGTGTGGCGAGGATCCCGGCCCATGGCACCTGTTGGCGGCTCATTTTAGCCATAAATTTTGGCGCGGAACCGCCCATCGACATGGAACGTAAAATACGCCCGGTGCAGTACAGGCCGGAGTTCAGACTGGAAAGCGCCGCGGTGAGCACCACAATATTCATGATGCTGCCGATATACGGCACGCCAAGTTTGGAGAAGAAGGTGACAAACGGGCTTTGCCCCGCCTGGTAGGCATTCCAGGGCAGAAGCAGAACCAGCAGGACCACCGAACCCACGTAAAACAGACCGATACGCCAGATAACGCTATTGATCGCTTTCGGCACCATCGTTTGCGGATCTTTGCACTCACCCGCGGCAGTACCGACCAGTTCGATGGAGGCAAACGCGAAGACGACCCCCTGAACCAGTACCAGCGCTGGCAGCAGGCCATGCGGGAAAAATCCGCCGTTGTCGGTTATCAGGTGAAAACCCGTGGCGTTGCCATCCAGCGGTTTTCCGCTACCTAAGAAAACGGTACCCACAACCAGGAAAATCACAATCGCCAGCACTTTGACCAGCGCAAACCAAAACTCCATCTCTGCGAACCACTTCACGCCGATCATGTTCATGGTGCCGACAATGGCCAGCGCCCCGAGGGCGAACACCCACTGCGGCACGTCGCCAAATGCGCCCCAGTAATGCATATACAGCGCAACTGCGGTGATATCGACAATACCGGTCATCGCCCAGTTGATGAAATACATCCAGCCCGCCACATAGGCGGCTTTCTCACCTAAAAATTCGCGGGCGTAGGAGACAAAGCTACCGCTGGAAGGGCGGTGCAAAACCAGTTCGCCAAGCGCGCGAAGAATAAAGAACGAAAAAATACCGCACACCAGATAGACCAACGCCAAAGCGGGGCCAGCCATCTGCAACCGTGCGCCTGCCCCTAAAAACAATCCGGTACCAATCGCGCCGCCAATGGCGATCATTTGTACCTGTCGATTGCCCATCGCCTTGTGATACCCCTCTTCGTGAGCATTCAACCAGCGTCGTTTCGCCGCATGTTGTTCCGCGGCTTGCGTGTTGTGTGTGTTCATTACGTTTCCTGTTGACCTGACTGATTTACAAAATCCTTTTTGCCGCACCTGCTGCGGCGAAAACAGCGTTACCCTTCATTGTGTTACGGGGGAAAACTGCCGGCCGAGCATCCTACATTCAATTGTTCACTTGCGCAAAGCCCCGATAACAAGAATTCAGCATTTTTGTGCAGCCGGAACTGGCGCGGTGTGGCCTCGATTCAGCCAATAAAATAAAGGGGCGTTTTAACCAGGGAGAGGAGTGCGCTTATTAAGACATTCGTCCGATAAGCGCCGTAACGTTATGCTGATACGCCAAAGACCTGCACGGCCTGCTGTAAGCGTGATGATCGCTGGGTCAGATCGGCGGTAGCATCAGTAACACGTTCCACCATTTCGGCGTTATTGTGTGTCATGGCGCCCACGCGTGAAATTGAATCGTTAATCAGATCCAGCGCCTGGGTTTGCTCTCGCGTGGCCAGACTAATCTCTTTGATCATCATCGACATCTGCAGGACATCACCAATCATCCCGGTGAGATGCGTTTCCGTTCGCTCCACCATTTTGACGCCGCGGTTAACGTTGGCGACGTTCTTCTCGATCAACTGTTTGATCTCTTTTGCCGCCGACGCTGAGTGCTGCGCCAGATTACGAACTTCTGCTGCGACAACGGCGAAGCCGCGCCCGGATTCTCCGGCTCGCGCGGCCTCAACCGCGGCATTGAGCGCCAGGATATTGGTCTGAAAGGCAATACTATCGATAACGCCAATGATGTCGACTATCTGTCCGTTATCACGCGAGATTGCCTGCATCATGGCAATGGTTTGTTTCATGATATCGCCGCCTGCTGCCGCGTTGGCGCTGGTTTTATCTGCCATGGTCATGGTCTGCGCCGCCGTTTCAGCGGTTTGCTGTACCGCACTGCCAATTTCTTCGATGGCGGCAGCCGTTTGTTGCAGGTCAGCGGAGGTTTCTTCTGAACGCTTGTGCAACGCAGTACCTTCTTTTGATACCCGCCGACTGATGGCGCGAATACCGGATATTTGCGTACTGACGTCATCGACCAGCGAATTCAGATTAAGCCCGGATTGATTAACCAGACGCATCAACATTCCTATCTCATCGACCCTGTTTAAATGACAGTTATCGGCTTTACGACCAGACACCACTTTCTTCATTTGCGTCAGTAGCGTATTAACTGGCTGACAAATTTGATACTTAAGGTAAATAGCCAGTGCCAGAAACAGCATCAACAGCCCACCCGCCTGAATAATAGAATTCACAGGGGATAAGATAAATAACAACGCCAGCAGGGCAGTTACCCCTAAACTATAATTAATGCGTTGGCTAATACTCAGCCATTTAAACATTGAAACCCATGCCATTATGCCGCGACGAATGATAATACCTTTAAACAAACGAAAGCCTTTAAGCTGCTGACTATTTATTTTTTGATATAAGTTTTCACTTTGGGTTATTTCATCGCGCGAAGGAACAGTGCGTACCGAGATGTAACCAGTGAGTTTTTCATTGTGCCAGACCGGCGTCACGTTGGCCCGCACCCAGTAATGATCGCCATTCTGCCGCCGGTTTTTCACCATTCCCGTCCAACTGTCCCCCTGCTGTAGCGTGTACCACATATCGGCGAAAGCGGCAGAGGGCATATCAGGGTGGCGAATAATATTATGCGGCTCGCCCATTAACTGGTGTTCGCTGAATCCGCTGGCGTCAATAAAAGCAGAGTTGGCGTAGGTAATATGACTTTCTTTATCTGTTGTCGAAAGCAGCGTCGCTTTATCGTTAAGTGCGTACTCAATTTGTGTAACAGGCATGTTACTTTTCATAGAGGCCCCAGGTGGTATGTATAAGCCATAAAAAAATCCCCGCAATAAAGCCAGGGGATATTAAAAACTGTTTAAACCATTTTAATAAGAAACGCTGTATTCTCTACTAATCATGATTTCGGTGGAAGTAGTTATAATAAAAATCCCGACGTATAAAAGTTGTTAATTGTCATGAAAGTGAAACATCTAATACAAATATATAACGTGGCAAGCTATTTAATCTGACTTAATGTAAATCACGCTAAAAAAATCACCATAAAAAGCACACTGGCAGAAAGGATAAAGAGGGTATTACTGTAGTAACAACAACCCTATTATATTTTGTAGGTAATACGTGCAGGCTGTTTTTGCGGCGTGTTTCGCCCGTGAGAGATAAGCCGAATCTTATCCCTGACAGCAACAGGGCTGGTTATCTACTTTTTTGCTGAGCAAATGTGAATTAAGTGTTTCATTATGGTTATTTGATAATTTAATAATAAAGACATGTTAACAAATATGGGCCTGTAACATGTCATATCGCCTGAGTATTCTGGATAAAAGCCCCGTTGGGGAAGGAGAAACTGCCGTGATGGCGCTTGCCCGGACCTTGCGTCTGGCGCAACTGGCAGAAGAGTGGGGATACCATCGTTTCTGGATCGCGGAACACCATAATACACCACAGCTGGCCAGCCCGTCGCCGGAGCTGGTGATCGCCTGGATCCTTGGGCAAACCCAGCGTATCCGCGTCGGTTCCGGCGGCGTGATGCTGCAGCATTACAGCCCGTACAAAGTGGCGGAAAACTTTAATCTTCTGGCATCGTTGGCCCCCGGACGTGTCGATCTTGGCGTCGGAAAAGCGCCTGGCGGCTTACCCCTGGCGACTCAGGCGTTACAGCTGGGACTTCATCAGGATGAAAAAGGCAGTTTTGCTGACCAGCTTTCTCAGCTTAACGGTTGGCTGGCGCTGAACGGCACGGAAAGCGGGGAAACGGTTTTCCCGACGCCAATCCCACCGCGACCGCCAGAAGGGTTTGTGCTGGGAGCCAGTGTACAAAGCGCTCAGCTGGCAGCGCAATCCGACTGGAATTTCATCTTCGCGGCACACCTCAACGGTGACAGAGCGTTATTGCGTGACGTTTTGTCCTTCTGGCAGACCCACAGCACACGCCCGACGATAGTCGCCGTCCAGGTGATTGTGGCTGACAGTAACGACACCGCCGCGCAGCTTGCGGAAAACGTGCAGATCTGGGGCGTGGAACTCGAAAATGGGCAACGCGTCACGGTTGCCAGTGAAGAGCAAGCGCTGGCATTCGCTGCGCAGGCTGGCAGTCCACCCCGCAAAATCGCGCGTCGTGAACAGGCCTTGTTACACGGTACTGCCCACGACGTGTTGGCAAAACTGAATGCCCTGCATACGCAATTTGGCATTAATGAGTTCATTATCGACACGCCAGTGGCAGAAGGGCACGCGCGTCTGACGTCGCTACGGTTGTTGGCACAAGCCCATAACGCAGTGGAGGTGGTCTGATGACACTGGCGACAACGCTTATCAACTGGCGTCGTGAATTGCATCAACACCCGGAACTTTCCCTGCAGGAAGTGGCGACGACGGCGCGTATTCGCGACTGGTTGCGCAGTGCTGATGTCCAGATTTTGCCATTCAACCTGAAAACCGGTCTGGTCGCGGAAATTGGTCAGGGAGAAGAGATCATCGCCTTGCGGGCGGACATTGATGCCCTGCCGATAGAAGAAAGCGCCGATGTTCCGTTTCGCTCACTCACGCCGGGGGTGATGCATGCCTGCGGGCACGATATTCACACCAGCGTCATGCTTGGCGCCGCGCTGCTGCTTAAGCAGCAGGAAGCAGACTTACCGGGGCGAGTACGTATTTTGTTTCAGCCCGCGGAAGAGAGTTTTGGCGGCGCCAAAACACTGATTCGCGCCGGTGCACTGCAAAACGTCGCGGCTATTTTTGGCATGCACAATGAACCGGGTTTACCGGTAGGGGAGTTCGCCACGCGCGGCGGTGCATTCTATGCCAATGTTGATCGCTTTGTGTTACGTATCAATGGCAAAGGCGCACATGCGGCGCGTCCGCATGAAGGCAAAGACGCCATCCTGCTCGCTAGCCAACTGGTAACAGTTTTGCAAAGCGTTGCCAGTCGCGATGTTAACACCCTGGATTCAGTGGTGCTCAGCGTGACCCGTATTCAGGGAGGAAACACATGGAACGTGCTGCCAGAGTCCGTAGAGCTGGAAGGGACGCTCAGAACGCATCGCATTGAGGTGCAGCAGCAGGTCAAAGCCCGGGTAAATGACATCGCCGCCGGATTTGCCCACGCTTTTGGCGCACAAATTGATGTTATCTGGCATGCGGGACCGACCGCGCTGGTGAACGATGATCGTTGGGCGGATATCGCCACCGCCGTAGCGAAACAATCAGGCTACGCCACCCACTATGCCGACCTGCATATGGGCGGGGAGGATTTTGCCGTCTACCTGCAAAATACGCCTGGAGCGTTCGTCAGTATTGGTAGCGCCAGCGAATACGGATTACATCATCCGGGATTTAATCCGGATGAACGTTTAATAGAACCCGCCGCGCACTACTTTGCTCATTTAGCAAAAACGGCATTCGCACACATTTAATTTTACCTGTTGGGTAGGGGTTATTATGGCTGAAAATCGGCAACTACGGCTCGGCACTATTCTGCATGGCGCATCGGGAAATATGTCTGCATGGCGTCATCCGGCGGCGCAGGCCGATGCCAGTATTAATTTTGACTTTGTTAAAGAAACAGCGCTTATTGCGGAAAAAGGGAAGTTGGATTTTATTTTTGTCGCCGATGGTCTGTATATTAATGAAAAATCAATTCCACATTTTTTAAATCGCTTTGAGCCGCTGACGGTATTATCTGCGCTGGCCAGCATCACCCGCAATCTGGGGCTGGTTGGCACCGTCTCCACGTCATACAGCGAGCCCTTTACCACCGCCCGGCAGTTTGCCAGCCTCGACCATCTCAGCCAGGGCCGTGCCGGATGGAACGTGGTGACGTCGCCTCTGGAAGGGTCGGCAAAAAACTATTCCCGCGCCCAGCATCCAGAGCATGCCCAGCGTTATCGTATTGCCGATGAATATTTACAGGTAGTGAAAGGACTGTGGGATTCCTGGGAAGATGATGCTTTTACCCGTAATAAGGCAAGCGGAGAATTTTTTAATCCGCAAAAATTGCATACGCTTAACCATCATGGGGATTATTTTCAGGTTGCCGGGCCGTTAAATATCGGGCGAACACCACAAGGCCGTCCAATTATATTTCAGGCTGGGGCTTCATCCGATGGCAAGAAATTAGCGGCGCAGCATGCTGATGCCATTTTTACTCATCAGGCGTCGCTGGCGGAGGCTAAAGCGTTCTATCAGGATGTAAAAAGCCAATTAGCAACCGCCGGGCGCGGTTCCGAACAACTGCATATATTCCAGGGCGTCAGTGTAATTGTTGGCGACAGTGCAGAGGACGTAGAGCAGCAGTATCAGACTACCGCTGCGCTGGTTTCCATTACTGACGCACTGAACTATCTTGGCCGCTACTTCGAACATCATGATTTTGCCCAATATCCGCTGGACGCACCGTTCCCGGATCTGGGTTCCCTCGGACAAAATAGCTTTCGCAGCACGACCGATGAGATCAAGCGTAATGCGCGCGAACGGGGGTTAACGCTACGTCAGGTTGCCCTCGAAGCCGCCAGCCCGCGTCCTCGTTTTAGCGGCACGCCGCAGCAGGTAGCCGACGGCCTTCAGCAGTGGTTCGACGAGAAAGCGGCTGACGGTTTTATCATTCAGGGAGGAACGCCGGATACCTTCCCACGTTTTGTCGAACAGGTTATCCCCGTGCTTCAGGCTCGTGGCCTGTTCCGCCATGAATATCCCGGTACGACCCTGCGCGCAAGCCTGGGATTAGCGACACCTGCAAATCAATTCACACAATAAGAGAAAAACGCTATGCAGAAAAAATCAGTCTTCCTCGCGCTGTCGCTGGCCTTCAGCGCGACCGTCTGGGCAAATGACGTGACTATTAACGGCACGGGCGTAAGCCTAGAAGCCAATAAAACGCCGATTAATACGGCAAAAAATCCGCAGGCGATTGCGCAATTACCTGCGAACCTACACCTGGCCGTACCGGGCAAATTCACCGTGGCGATTGCCGGGCTCAGTCAGCCGCCGCTGACCGTGTTTGCCGATGACAATAAAACACTGATCGGCAGCGAGGCGGACATTGCCCGTCTGGTGGCAGACAGTCTGGGGCTGGAACTCAACGTTGTGCCCACATCATGGGAAGACTGGCCGCTGGGCGTCACCTCCGGCAAATATGATGCCGCGATCAGCAATATTACCGTCACGAAAGCGCGGAAAGAGAAATTCGATTTCGCGACCTATCGTAAGGACTCCCTGGGCTTTTATGTCAAAACCGGCAGCAAGCTGAAGAAAATCGAGCAGGCGGAAGATATCGCCGGTCTGCGCATTATCGTCGGTTCGGGGACGAACCAGGAAGCCATCCTGCTGGCCTGGAACGATGAAAACGTGAAGAAAGGGTTACAGCCGTTTACGCCAGTGTATACCAAAGACGATGCCGCCCAGACTCTGGCCCTGCAGTCAGGTCGCGCTGATGCCTACTTCGGTCCTAACGTTATTGGCGCGTGGAAAGCCGCGCTCAACGGTAAAACACAATTGGTGGGTAGCGTTGATGGCGGTTGGCCAAAAGCGGCACATATCGCCGTGACGCTGAAAAAGGACAGCGGTTTGGTTCTGCCTGTGCAAACCGCCCTCAACGGCGTGATTGGCAACGGCGACTACGACAAGGTACTGAACCGTTGGGGGGAAGGGGTGGAACGCATTCCGCAATCTGAGATCAACCCAGCCGGGTTAGGCGACTAAGGAGGTTATCGTGAGCGATCAATTTCGCGTGGTCTCACCTGAAGCCAGCGAGCTGCAACCCATTTTGAACGGTCTGTTTGGTGAATATGCCGCCCGCTATGGCGATTATTTTTCTCGCGACGCAGAGGTGGAACTGACCGAATGGTATCTGGCGCCGCAGGGGCTATTCGTAGTACTGGAACGTAACGGTGAGATCATCGCCACCGGGGCCTACAAACCTTACGACAAAGATACCGCCGAGATTAAGCGTATCTGGACGAAAAGCAGCCTGCGACAGCAGGGGCTGGCGGCGCGCGTAGTGCAGGAGCTGGAGCGTAGGGCGCTACTCGCGGGCTACAGCCGGATTTATCTGACCACCGGATTTCGCCAGCCGGAGGCCGTCCGGCTGTATTTAAGTCAGGGCTACGATCCGCAGTTTGATACAGCGCGCGATCCCGAAGAGTACAGCCAGCCGCCGTTTGATGGCCGACTGCGCTTTACCAAACTGTTAACCATCGCCGGTCAGGCCAGAATAGCCTGAGGAGATAAAATGAAAACGACTGATAGCATTAAAGTCGTACCGGCGCGCTATCCCATGCGTACCGTCGGAGCGATCATTGCTTTGTTTGTTCTGGCGGTGATTATCCAGTCCGTGGCGTTTAACCCGCGCTGGGAATGGGGGGTGTTTGCCCGCTGGTTCTTCGATCCGGTTATCTTGTCCGGTCTCGGGCAAACATTGTTGCTGACGCTTATCGGTACGCTGTTGAGTATTCTCATCGGCGGTCTGCTGGCGCTGGCGCGACTTTCATCTTCCTGGCTGCTGAACGGTCTGGCATGGGGATACATCTGGCTGTTTCGCTCGTTACCGCTGATTGTCGTGCTAATCGTTCTGTACAACTTCTCCTATCTGTACGACACGTTGACGATTGGTATTCCGTTTACTCCCATTCAGTGGGGCAGTTTTGAGACCATCAATGTACTCGGCCAGTTTTCCACTGCGGTAGTCGGCCTGACGCTGGTGCAAAGCGCCTATACCGCTGAAATTATTCGTGGTGGATTTTTGGGGGTTGATCACGGTCAGTACGAGGCTGCTGCGGCGCTGGGCTTACCGGCATGGCGACGTACGCTGCGAATTATCCTGCCGCAGGCGCTGCGCACTATTTTGCCTGCCGGGTTCAATGAAATCATCAGTCTGGCGAAAGGGACGGCGATGGTATACGTGCTGGCCATGCCTGAGTTGTTCTACACCATCCAGATGATCTACAACCGCACGCAGGAGGTGATCCCGCTGCTGATGGTCGGCGCGGTGTGGTATCTGGTGATCACCAGCGTCCTGTCGTTAATTCAGCACCTGGTCGAACGCGCGCTGGCACGTAGCGAACGACGTTCAGCGATCAATACCGCCCGGGTGAGTCGTGCAGAAAAACGCAGTCGTCAACGTCCACAGCAGGAGACCGCCCATGTCCCACTCGCCTGAAGGCCATATTTCTATTACCGGCGTCAGCAAATACTTCGGTCGCCACAAAGCGCTGGATAATGTGTCGCTGGAGATCCCGCCCGGTACGGTAACCGTTATTCTTGGCCCATCCGGCTCCGGGAAATCCACTCTGTTGCGGACTATCAACCATCTGGAGCGCGTCGATGAAGGGTTTATTCAAATTGATGGCGATTACATTGGCTATCGTCGGCAGGGAGATAAGCTGTATGAGCTGAAAGAGGCGGAAATTTTGCGTCAGCGCGTTAACGTCGGCTATGTGTTCCAGAACTTTAACCTGTTCCCGCACTTAACGGTGCTGGAGAATTTGATTGAAGCGCCCATTGCGCACGGTCTGGCAACACGTAAAGCCGCTACCGAGCGGGCATTAACCCTGCTTGATGCGGTAGGACTGCGTAATAAAGCCGATGCCTGGTCGCGTCACTTATCCGGCGGACAGCAACAACGTATCGCCATTGCCCGTGCACTGGCATTAAATCCGCGCGTCATGCTGTTTGATGAACCCACGTCAGCGCTTGATCCCGAACTGGTGGGCGAAGTGCTGGATGTTATCAAAGCGCTGGCGCAGTCGGGAACCACGCTGGTTGTGGTAACGCACGAGATTGGCTTCGCCCGGGAAGTGGCGGATCAGGTGGTGTTTATGGTCGATGGCAAAATTGTCGAGCAGGGCAGCAGCGAGCAGGTGCTGAATCATCCACGCCACACGCGTACCCAGCAGTTTTTGTCGAAAGTGCTTTGAGACACATTGCGGCACAAGGGTGTGCCGCACAGGGGTTATACAGTGACGACGATTTTGCCTACCTGACCGTTGGCTTCCATGTATTGATGTGCCTCGACGATATCATCAAAGGCGAAGGTTTTATCAATCAGCGGCTTGAGCTGCCCGGACTGCAATCCTTCAAAGATAAACCGTTTCGCTCGCGAAAGTTTTTCTGCGTCCGAGGTGATTTCAAAAATTTCATAACCACGGAAAGTCAAATGGCGACCGAGGATCTCAATGACCGGTATAGAAAGGTCTCGTGCATCAAGCGAGCCATATTGGAAAAAGATCCCACCGGCCGGCATCACCTGGGCAATTTTTGCCACTCCCGGGCCACCGACCGGATCGAAGACCACACGGGTTCCTTTGCCATCAGTAATGCGTGAGATCTCAGTGACAAGATCTTGCTCATGACTGGCGATAACATCTGCTGCCCCAAGCTGCAAAAGCTGGCTTCGCTTCTCGCTGGTTCGCGTCATCGCAATAGGCTTTGCGCCGAGCATATTAGCAATCTGAATTGCCGCCAGTCCGACGCTACTGGAAGCAGCATTGATCAGCACATTATCTCCAGGTTTAATATCCGCATATTCAACCAGTGCACCGAATGCGGTCACATACATCATCCAACTGGCGGCGGCTTCGGCAAAGCTGAGGTTTTGCGGATGTTTTACGACCGCTTGCGCCGGGGCATTAACGACTTCTCCATACATACCATATTGATGAAAGCTGAAAGCCGGAATGACGCTAACGTAATCCCCTGGTGCAAACTCACGTACGTTGTCTCCTACGGATTCAACGACTCCGGCAGCTTCATAACCCAACCGTGCCGGGAAATTAGGTTGGTAAATATACTGGCCTGTGCGGTACATAATCTCCGCACGGTTGATACCGATTGCCCGTACGCGGATCTGAACCTCATTTGCATCAGGCGCGGGAACCTGCATGTCCTGAATCTTCAAGACGTCAGCGTCACCAATTTGATTAAAAACTACGACCTTAGACATAGCAGACCTCAGTAAATTGTTCTGTATTGGGTCCGCACAATTTAACGATTCAGATGAGAGTGAAAAACCGCAGTTGCGGAACTTCACTATTACTCATTTCGTAACAATCCCTGAAGCCGCGGTTTTTGTTGGCTAAAAAGTTCGCACAGCCAGTCAATGAATACCCGTACGCGAGGGGTGAGGTGACGCCTGTCGGGGTAAAGCACAGAAACCGGTTTTGATTCTCCGGCGTAATCGGCCAGCACCTCAACGAGCTGACCCGACTGGAGGTAGGGGGCCAGCACGGTATGAACACCACGTATGATGCCGAGTCCAGATAAACAGCCGGTCAGCAATATATCGGAGTTATCAACGCTTATCCGCCCGGTGGGCGTGAACGATAAAGTTTTACCTCCGCTAATGAAGGACCACTCCAGCGCTTCCCGGTGACGCTCGCTAAAAAAGTTAAGCGCCTGGTGTCGGGATAAATCCTCTGGCGTCTGCGGTACGCCATGTTGTTGCAAATAATCCGGTGACGCGCAGGTCACCATCTTTACTTCACCAAGTCGCCTGGATATCAGGGAAGAGTCTTGTAATTCGCCGATACGGATCATGCAGTCGATACCTTCGGCAAGCATATCGATTTTACGGTCGGTGGAGGTGAGTACCATCTCGATGTCAGGATATCGCGACTGGAAATCTTTCAGCGCAGGAACTAACACGGAATGCGCCAGCGACAGAGGGGCATTAACCCTGAGTTTTCCGCGTGGCGGGCGGGTTGGAGAGAAAGAGGCCATGATGTCATCAACGTCGCCAAGCAGTATTTTTGTGCGTTGGTAAAAAGCGTCACCTTCATCGGTCAGCGTCACTTTACGGGTTGTGCGGTTAAGCAACTTTGCCCCCAGTTCGTCTTCAAGATGCTGGATGGCTTTGGTCACTGCGGGGCGATGCAGGTGTAATACGTCTGCAGCTCTGGCAAATCCACCTTGCTCAACAACCTGTATAAAAATGGTCATATATTCAAACATACTGGAACGCATCGCTTATTTCTCCCGATATCCGATCATTATTATTATGAGAGTAATAATCATGCCTGCATAGGTTGTTGAATGCTGCTCTACACTTAGTGTTTTAACGTTGAGGGTTACAGCATGATTAAGGTCTATGGGGTGCCGGGCTGGGGATCGGCCATCAGTGAAGTGATGCTCACACTGGCGGAGATCCCTTACAGTTTTATTAATGTCGACGGTTTTGACAGCGATGGTCCTTCGCGGGAGTTGCTTAAGACAATGAATCCGCTATGCCAGGTGCCCACACTGGTACTGGAAAATGGCGAAGTCATGACGGAAACAGCAGCGATCGCCCTGATGATCCTCGATCGTTGTCCCGAGCTTTCGCCCTCCGTTGGGCGCAGCGAGCGTCAGCAGTTCCAGCGTCTGTTGATATGGCTGGTGGCAAATGTCTATCCCACATTTACCTATGCCGATTATCCTGAACGCTGGGTGCCGGATGCTCCGACGCAGTTGAAAAAAAATTGTATTGAGTACCGAAAATCTCTCTATATGTGGTTGAATGACCAGCTAAGCGCCGAGCCGTACGCGTTCGGAGAGCAGCTAACCTTGCTGGACGTCTATATTTGTGTGATGCGTAGCTGGGGGCCGGGACATGACTGGTTCCAGGACAACACGCCGAATATTAGCGCTATCGCTGATGCGGTTTGCCAGCACCCACGGCTACGTTCCGTGCTGAAAAACAATAAGATTATTTGAGAAAACACACTTTCTGACCAAAACAATAAGGAACCTGCTATGCCGCACGTTGATATTAAATGTTTTCCCCGCGATCTGAGCGACGAGCAAAAATCCGCGCTGGCGGCGGATATTACCGACGTCATTATTCGTCATTTGCAAAGCAAAGACAGCTCGGTAAGCGTGGCGCTGAATCAAGTTGAGCCAGAGGTATGGCAGGGCGTGTGGGATGCGGAGATTAAGCCGCAGATGGCAACGTTGATTAAAAAACCTGGCTACAGCATGTGAGATAAAACGGGCGAATTTTCCGCCCGTTTTCAACAGGTTTACGGTGTAACGATGTTAAACCAGAATTCGAACTTATCCATATAGCCGAGCATAGCGTCAAGTTTAGCGCCGTCGCCGGTTATCTTCACATCACCGCTGTCTTGCGCCTGTTTCAGCGTCACTTCCTTGAGGATGATTTTATTGAGCGTGTCGCGACTCAATGTGATCGTGGCGTCAGCCTCTTTTGCTTCGGCATTGGCGGTATGGTTTAGCACGCCATTTTCCAGTTCAAGCTTATATTTACCACCGTCGCTGCCAAGGTCGATGTTAAACACCGATTTGGCATCACCCGCTTTCTGCCCGTTAATATGTACCGCCAGATAGTCGAAGAACATTTCCGGCGTCATAGCGCGTACGGTATCCGGGCTGGCAGTGTTAGGGGTTGGGCCTTTAACCACACCATTACGCAGCTCTTGCGCGCCGGTCAGGTAAAAGTTGCGCCACGGGCCGGATTCAGCCTGGTATCCTAGCTGTTCCAGCGCATCAGCTTCCAGGTTGCGCGCGGCCTGGTTATTGGGATCGGCAAACACCACTTTGCTCACCACCTGGGCCACCCAGCGATAGTTACCCTGGTCATAGTCGGCTTTCGCTTTCTGCAGAATGGCGTCCGCTCCGCCCATATAGTCGACGAATTTCTTCGCCGCTTCTTCCGGCGGCAGTTCATCCAGCGTTGCCGGGTTGCCATCAAACCAGCCGAGATAGAGCACATAGGTCGCTTTCACATCATGACTGACGGAACCATAGTAACCGCGATTAGCCCAGGTATGCGCCAGTGAGTCCGGCAGTTTAAAGTTCGCGGCGATTTCATCGCGGGTCAGACCTTCGTTAGCCATACGCAGCGTCTGGTCGTTGATGTAACGATACAGATCTCGTTGGCTTTTCAACAGGTTCACGACTTTGTCATTACCCCAGGTTGGCCAGTGGTGCTGCGCCATCAGGATTTCTGCTTTATCTCCCCAGCGTACAATCGCTTCGTTGATGTATTTGGACCATGGCAACGGCTCACGAATTTTGGCCCCGCGCAGGGAGTAGGTGTTGTGCAGGGTGTGGGTGACGTCTTCAGCAGACTCAATCAGTTTCTTCTCTTCGATATACCATAACATTTCTGACGGCGCTTCGGAGCCTGGGGCCAACATGAAGTCATAGGTCAGGCCATCAATGACCTCTTTTTGCCCATCTTTTTCAATTATATTGGTTGGCGCAATCAGGGTGACGGTTCCCGCGGAGGTCGTGGTTCCCAGTCCGGCACCAACCTGACCTTTGGCATCAGGTTTTAGTAGATTGCCGTACATATAGCTCGCGCGACGGCTCATAACGTTGCCGGCCATGATATTCTCAGCCACCGCCGCTTCCATAAAGCCGGCAGGTGCATAAATCTTCACTTTGCCCGCTTTAACGTCTGGTTCATCAACAACGCCGCGCACGCCGCCGTAATGGTCAACGTGGCTGTGCGTATAAATCACCGCGACAACGGGTTTTTGACCGCGGTTTTTAAAGTAAAGATCCATCCCGACTTTGGCCGTTTCTGCTGATACCAGCGGGTCAACAACGGTGACGCCTTCTTTACCTTCAATGATCGTCATGTTGGACAGATCGAGGTTGCGGATCTGGTAAACGCCTTCCGTCACTTCAAACAGTCCGCTGATGTTGATCAACTGGGACTGACGCCACAGGCTCGGATTTACCGTATCCGGGGCTTTATCGCCTTCTTTAATGAACGCATATTGTTGCGGATTCCAGATGACATTTCCTTGCTCACCTTTGATCACATCCTGAGGAATAGGGGCGATGAAGCCTTTATGAGCATCGGTAAAGTCGGTGTTATCGGAGAAGGGCAGTTGATTGAAAAGCGCATTGTTCGCTTGTTGCGTGGAAGCGGTTGCGTCCTTTGGCGCTTCAGCGGCAATCAGGGGAGCAGAGGCAGAGGTGAGTAACCCGGCAAGGATAAAACTTTGTGCGATTCTATTCAGTTGCATCGTAAAACCTCTCTGACACTTTATAAGTACAGTTGGGGGATGCTGCTTTGACTGATTGGGTTTGGAATAGATATTTGAGTTAGAGCAAGTTTAACTATAATTCACGCAAATGATTCAGCAAGGAAGGACAGCGATTCATCCGACTGGTTTTTCAGAAGTTTTAAGAAGACGATGAGGGATGAAAAGCATGAGCCGCCATTCGTTAGCAGACAATTATTCACCTGCGGTAATGCGTCTCCCGCTGGAGACAAACGTTCCGGCCCCAAGGTGATGCAGGGTAGTGAGCTTGTCATCATCAAACTGCCATCGTCCTTCCACGAAGGCTCTCTCATCAGCGGCCGCCGAGACCACTTCCCCAAACAGGGTGTCATACTTTTCCTGTGCCGCCGTTGCAGGCAGTAGACGGCATTCCATCCAGGCCAGGCATTTTGCTTCTATCAGCGGTAAACCCAACACCGGTCCTTGCACCACAGGAATGCCGTAGCAGTTGAATTTATCTTCCACGCGACCGGAAACGCTGCCAACGGCCCAGGTCCAGTTGGCGGCGGCAACCCCCGGAATAACGATGCCAAACATGCCGCTGCGTTCAATCAGTTCCCGCGACCAGGCGGTTTTATCAACCACAATTGCGATACGTGGTGGTTCAAACTCAACGGGCATTGACCACGCAGCAGCCATCACATTCCGCCGCTCTGTATGATCGTCCCGACTGGTAATTAAAATGGTAGGGCCGTGATTTAGCAGTCGACTGGCATGTTTTAGTTCGAGAGGACGAAAATGGCTCATGGATGCTCCTTGGCTGAGAGATAACACACCACAATTAACTTAGATATTAACGGTATTAGCGATTTTGTCGCCTCGTGAGGAAGAACAACGCACAAAATCGACAGCGTAAAATTAAAAATGCGTTATAAGTACAACATTACACAAACAGGAAGCTGGTATGACGCCTTTTTTAAACGCTTATTTTGCCCGTATTGGCTGGTCAGGTTCGGCCAACGTCAACATTGAAACCCTGCGAGCGCTACATTTACTGCACAACAGCGCCATTCCTTTTGAAAATCTCGATGTGCTGCTGCCACGCGAAATGCAACTCGACGACGCATCGCTGGAAGAGAAACTGGTAACGGCGCGTCGCGGCGGTTATTGTTTTGAGCAAAATGGGTTATTTGAGCGGGCGCTCCGCGAAATCGGTTTTACCGTTCGCAGTTTACTTGGACGTGTGGTACTGGCGAATCCGTCAAGCCTACCGCCACGCACGCATCGTCTGCTGCTGGTTGAGCTACAGGGAGAGCAGTGGATCGCTGACGTCGGATTCGGTGGGCAAACGCTGACAGCGCCGATTCGTCTGCAGGCAGATGTTGCACAGCACACACCACACGGAGAGTATCGTCTGATTCAGGAAGGTGAAGACTGGATTTTGCAGTTCCTTCATCACGAACACTGGCAATCAATGTACCGTTTTGACCTGGTTATGCAGCATCAGAGCGATTATCTGATGGGCAACTTCTGGTCGGCGCATTGGCCGCAGTCGCATTTTCGTCACCATCTGCTGATGTGCCGTCATCTGCCAGACGGCGGTAAATTTACGTTAACCAATTTTCATTTTACCCATTATCAGGATGGCCATGCGGTAGAGCAGATTAATCTGCCTGACGTCGCCAGCCTGTACGCCTTATTGCAGGCGCGGTTTGGATTGGGCGTGGATGATGTGAAGCATGGATTTACTGAAGAAGAATTGGCGACGGTAATGGCGGCGTTTGATACGCACCCGGAAGCGGGGAAATAACACCATCGGGAATAGTGCCGGATGCGGCGTAATCGCCATATCCGGCCCACAGAAATAGATTAAAAATCTATTGCCCACTCAGCATGAAACAGGATCACCGCCGAACCGGTAATGGTGACTTTTTCCGGCTGGTTATCACGAATAACGACCGTCACATCAACTATACCGTCACGACCCAGCGCGCGGCCCTGATGCCCCTGAACACGTAACGTTTTGCCATCATGCGCCATCAGTCGGTGATGAACCAGCCACGCGCCCATCGGCCCGTTGGCATTGCCGGTGACTGGATCTTCCACAATACCAATTGCGGGTGAAAACATGCGTCCATCGGTGGCGTTTAGGCCACCAGGCATCAGAGGCAATTAGCGGCGCGAGCGTACAATTTGATAGCGGCGGGTGAAGTACTCAAACGGCGCACTCCACACGTGTACCAGACGAGTGAACGGAAACAGTAGGAATATCGTCATGCCTAACACCAGATGAGCACGGAATATCGGCGCCACGCCATCCAGATGCGCAGATGCGCCCCCCTGGAAAGTCACCACCGACTGCGCCCAACCGACCAGTTTCAGCATTTCACTACCGTCAGGGTGCTGTGCGGAGAACGGAATAGTGGTTAAGCCGAGAATGCATTGAACCAGCAGAATGCACAGGATCAGAATATCAGCGGTGGATGATGTTGCGCGAATGCGTGGATTCGTCAGACGGCGCACCAGCAAACCCGCGCCCCCAACCAGCGTTAACACGCCGCAGACACCGCCGAGAATCATTGCCATTTGCTGTTTCACCGCAATCGGCAGGAACCAGGCATACATCCAGTGCGGGGTCAGCATGCCAAACAGGTGACCGAAAAAAATCCCCAGAATGCCGATATGGAACAAGTTTGACCATAACACCATACCGCGTTTGTCCAGCATTTGACTGGAAGAGGCGCGCCAGGTGTATTGCCCGTAGTCGTAACGCAACCAACTGCCGAGGATAAACACCGTGCCGCACAAATACGGGTAGATATCGTAAAAGAAGACGTTCAGATACTGTATCATTTCGGACCTCCCGCGCTGACGTCGACATACTGCGGCGCCACGTCCTGGCTAAAGCGTCGTTGATAGTTTTGTAACGGTGAGCTGTCACAAGCGGTGGCGTTATCTTCGATAAACTTCACCTGTTCCTCTTCCCAGACCGCATCCAGGGCCTGACGGGTATCGTCACGTGTTTCTGCGCCAACCTGTCTGGTGACACTGTCACTTGAAAGGGGGCTACCGGCAAGTAGCAGCAAGGCGTCAAACAACTGATACCACGGCGTATCGCGCTGTTTTAAGCGACCGCCAAGCAGTGCCAGAATGGGGGCGACATTCTGTAAACCTTCTTTGGCCTGGGCCTCCGGCAGCACGCTTAAATACTCCAGATACAACGGTAGATGATCCGGCAGCTCGCGGCAGTTTAGCTGGAGCCCGACCTTTTCGTACTGCGCCAGCAGATCAACCATCGCCTGGCCGCGATCACGCGACTCGGCATGGACATGTTCGAACAACAGCAGAGAGGTGGCGCGCCCCCGATCAAACACCTCGCACCATTCGGCTTGCTTATCCAGTAATGGCGCATTGAGCAGTGCCTGGCTAAATTCGATAAGCATTGGGGCATCGCTGGACACCAGCGCCAGCGCGTCGTCTTTACACTCCCACAGCAGTTCGTCCGGATATTCCATCAGCAGTCCGATAACCTTGAGGATTTGCATTATTCACCCTCCGCTTTATCGCGCACTTCGGTAATGTCGATGGCATCAATACGGCTGCTGTTAAACAGGTTGAACTTGGTATCCGAACCGTGACAGCCGTCGCCAAAGGTGAAACCACAACCGTTTTTCTCCGGGAAAGCGTCGCGCGCCATTTCACGGTGGCTGGTCGGAATCACGAAGCGGTCTTCATAGTTGGCGATAGCCAGATAGCGATACATCTCCTCCACCTGCTCAACGGTCAGACCGACTTCCTCAATGGCGCGGGTATCCGTCACGCCTTCGACGGTTTGTGAGCGCATATAGTGGCGCATCGCCATCATGCGTTTGAGCGCGCGTAGTACCGGGGCGGTATCGCCAGCGCTTAGCATATTGGCGAGGTACTGTACCGGGATACGCAGTGATTCCACCGCCGGTAAAATATTGCCATTGTGCGGCAGGCCACCGGCATCAGCGACCGACTGAATCGGTGACAACGGCGGCACATACCAGACCATCGGCAGGGTGCGATACTCAGGATGTAATGGCAGCGCCAACTTCCAGTCCATTGCCATTTTGTAGACCGGCGAACGTTGGGCGGCGTCGATAACATTCTGTGGAATGCCTTGTTTTAACGCCTCTTCGATGACCGCCGGATCGTGCGGATTGAGGAACACATCGCACTGACGCTCATACAGGTCGGTCTCATGCTCGGTACTGGCCGCTTCCTCTATGCGGTCGGCGTCGTACAGCAATACACCGAGATAACGGATACGCCCAACGCAGGTTTCCGAACATACCGTCGGCTGGCCGGATTCAATCCGCGGGTAACAGAAAATGCACTTCTCTGACTTACCGCTCTTCCAGTTAAAATAGATTTTCTTGTATGGACAACCGCTGATACACAAACGCCAACCGCGGCATTTGTCCTGGTCGATCAGCACAATGCCGTCTTCCTCACGCTTATAGATGGCACCACTCGGGCAGGTGGCGACACAGCTTGGGTTCAGACAGTGTTCACAGAGTCGCGGTAAATACATCATGAAGGTGTTTTCGAACTGACCGTACATCTCCTTCTGCATTTTCTCGAAGTTTCGGTCACGGGCGCGTTTTGAGAACTCGCCGCCGAGCAGCTCTTCCCAGTTGGGGCCCCAGATAATCTTGTCCATCCGTTTACCGTCGATCAACGAACGTGGACGCGCAGTGGGCTGGTTTTTGCCTTCCGGTGCGCTATGCAGATGCTGATAATCGTAGGTAAACGGTTCATAGTAATCATCGATTTGCGGGATCACCGGGTTGGCGAATATTTTGGTAATCACCCCCATCTTGCCGCCCAGACGCGGTCTTATCTTGCCGTTGACATCACGAACCCAGCCGCCTTGCCACTCTTCCTGATCTTCCCAGTTTTTCGGATAACCAATGCCTGGTTTGGTCTCAACGTTGTTAAACCATGCATATTCCATCCCTTCGCGCCCGGTCCAGACGTTTTTACAGGTGACGGAGCAGGTGTGGCAGCCGATACACTTGTCCAGATTAAGAACCATGCCTACCTGTGAGCGTATTTTCATTTTTTCGCCTCCTGTACCTGATCGCGACCTTCATCATCCAGCCAGTTAATATTTTTCATTTTTCTAATCATGATGAACTCATCGCGGTTAGAGCCGACCGTACCGTAATAGTTAAAGCTGTACGCCAACTGCGCATAGCCACCGATCATATGCGTCGGTTTCGGGCAAACGCGGGTGACCGAGTTATGGATCCCGCCACGCATCCCGGTGACTTCTGAGCCGGGAATGTTCATGATTCGTTCCTGAGCGTGATACATCATGGTCATTCCCGGTGGCACGCGCTGACTCACTACCGCACGGGCGGTAAGCGCGCCATTGGCGTTAAAGGCTTCGATCCAGTCGTTATCTTCAATACCCAACTCTTTGGCATCGGTCTCGCTGATCCAGACGATGGGGCCGCCGCGCGACAGCGTCAGCATCAGCAGGTTTTCGCTGTAGGTGGAGTGGATCCCCCATTTCTGATGCGGCGTCAGGAAGTTGAGCGCTTTTTCCGGGAAACCGTTAGGCGGAACGTCGCGCATTTCGCTAACGCTGCGGGTGTCGATAGGCGGACGGTAGGCCACCAAGCTTTCACCAAATGCACGCATCCACGCGTGATCCTGATACAACTGCTGGCGACCGGACAGGGTGCGCCATGGGATCAGCTCGTGGACGTTGGTATAGCCTGCGTTATAGGAGACATGTTCGCTTTCAAGACCGGACCAGGTAGGGCTGGAGATAATTTTGCGCGGCTGCGCCTGAATATCGCGAAAACGGATCTTCTCATCTTCTTTGTTCAACGCCAGATGCGTATGGTCGCGTCCGGTCATGGCGCCCAGCGCTTCCCAGGCTTTGACTGCCACCTGACCGTTGGTTTCCGGCGCCAGGGCGAGGATCACCTCCGACGCATCCAGTGCGGTGTCGATCAGCGGTCGACCTTTCGCCGGACCTTCGCGTTTGGTGTAGTTCAGCTTGCCGAGGAAATCGACCTCGGTCTGGGTATTCCAGGAGATACCTTTGCCACCATTTCCGAGTTTGTCCATTAGCGGGCCGAGCGAGGTAAAACGTTCGTAGGTGGCAGGGTAGTCACGCTCCACGACGGCGATATTAGGCGCAGTTTTTCCTGGAACAAGATCGCATTCGCCTTTACGCCAGTCGAGGATGTCAAACGGCTGCGCCAGTTCTGCTGGTGAGTCGTGTTGCAGTGGTTGCAGGACGACATCGGTTTCTTGCCCAAGGTGCCCGACACAGACCTCCGAGAACACTTTGGCGATGCCTTTATAGATTTCCCAGTCGCTCTTCGATTCCCACGCCGGATCGACCGCCGCCGACAGCGGGTGAATAAACGGATGCATATCCGAGGTGTTCATATCATCTTTTTCGTACCAGGTGGCGGTCGGCAGAACGATATCGGAGAACAGACAGGTACTGGACATACGGAAATCGAGCGTGACCAGCAGATCAAGCTTGCCTTCAATCGCCGCAGCCTGCCATTCCACCTCTTCAGGTTTAATGCCCTCGCTTGAACCGAGCGCTTCTCCCTGGATCCCGCTTTCGGTACCCAGCAAATATTTGAGCATGTATTCATGCCCTTTACCGGAGGAGCCGAGCAGGTTAGAGCGCCAGACAAAGAGGTTGCGCGGATGGTTGTGGCCGCTGTCCGGCTGCTCGCAGGCAAAACGGATATCACCCGATTTCAGCGCCTGTGCGGTGTATTCCACAGGGGACAAGCCAGCCTGTTCAGCCTTCGCTTTCACGGTCAATGGGTTGAGGTTAAGCTGCGGGGCGGACGGCAGCCAGCCCATTCTTTCGGCGCGTACGTTAAAGTCGATTAAATGTCCGCTAAATTTCGACGCGTCGGCCAGCGGAGAGAGGAGCTCCTGCGCGGTGAGTTTTTCATAACGCCACTGGCTGGAGTGGTTATAGAAAAACGAAGTGCTGTTCATCTGACGCGGCGGGCGGTTCCAGTCCAGCGCAAACGCCAGCGGTAACCAACCGGTTTGCGGACGCAGTTTCTCCTGACCCACATAGTGCGCCCAGCCACCGCCGCTTTGCCCCACGCAGCCACAGAACACCAGCATGTTAATCATGCCACGGTAGTTCATATCCATGTGATACCAGTGGTTAACGCCAGCCCCGAGGATGATCATCGACCGGCCGTGAGTTTTGTGTGCCGTATCGGCAAACTCTCTGGCGATTTGTTCGATATGACGGCGTGGCACGCCGGTGATTTGTTCCCCCCAGGCCGGGGTGTAGGCTTTCACTTCGCTGTAATCTTGCGCGCTATGAACGTCATCCAGACCACGATCGAGACCGTAATTCGCCAGTACCAGATCATAAACGCTCACTACCGGACAACTGCTGCCATCGGCGAGGGTGAGACGTTTTACCGGAAGTTGCCGCACCAGCACAGGTTCTTGTTTGACGCTGCGAAAATGGGGGTTTTCGTTGCCGCCAAAGTAGGGGAATGCTACCCCAGCCACGTCATCATGCTGACCCAGCAACGAGAGGGAAAGTTCTGTTTCTGCCCCTGCGGCCAACGACTCGAGGTTCCATTTTCCCGTCTCACCCCAGCGAAAGCCGATGGAGCCGTTCGGCACGACCAGCTCACCGTCGCTGTTAAAGGCCACGGTTTTCCACTCCGGATTGTTGCTTTCGCCCAGACCGTCAACAAGGTCTGAAGCGCGCATCATTCTGCCAGGAACGTAGCTGCCGTCTTCACGCGCATCCAGCAGAACCAGCATTGGCATATCGGTATAGCGGCGGCAGTAATTGAGGAAGTAGTCGCTGGGCCTGTCGAGGTGGAACTCTTTCAGGATGACGTGGCCCATGGCCATCGCCAGCGCGCTGTCGGTGCCTTGTTTTGGTGCCAGCCACTGGTCACACAGTTTGGCGACTTCCGAGTAGTCTGGCGTAATGGCAATGGTTTTAGTGCCTTTGTAGCGCACTTCGGTAAAAAAGTGCGCGTCAGGCGTACGGGTCTGTGGGACGTTAGAACCCCAGGCAATAATATAACTGGAGTTATACCAGTCGGCGGATTCAGGAACGTCGGTCTGTTCGCCCCAGGTCATTGGCGACGCAGGCGGTAAGTCGCAATACCAGTCATAAAAGCTCAGGCAGGTGCCGCCAAGAAGGGAAAGATAACGCGTGCCTGCGGCATAGGAGACCATCGACATTGCCGGAATAGGTGAAAATCCGGCCACGCGATCCGGGCCGTAGGTCTTTACCGTCCAGACGTTGGCGGCGGCAATCAACTGATTAAGTTCTTTCCAGCTAGAACGGATAAAACCACCGCGACCGCGTACCTGCTTGTAGCTCTGGCATTTTTGCGGGTCGTTCATAATCGATTCCCAGGCCAGCACCGGGTCGGACTGGCGGGTCAGGGCGTCGCGCCACAGTTCAATCAAACGTTTACGCACTAACGGATATTTCAG
The DNA here is from genome assembly GCF_014596845.2 of Citrobacter sp. C5_2. NCBI lineage: Bacteria > Pseudomonadati > Pseudomonadota > Gammaproteobacteria > Enterobacterales > Enterobacteriaceae > Citrobacter > Citrobacter sp. C5_2. The sequence continues at coordinate 2,606,872 of NZ_CP115032.1, forward strand.
GCGGTTGGCGCTGTAAAGATACCAGGAGTAGCTGGCGCCGCGCGGACAGCCGCGGGGTTCATGATTTGGAAGGTCAGGGCGGGTGCGCGGGTAGTCAGTTTGCTGCGTCTCCCAGGTCACCAGTCCGTTTTTGACGTAGATTTTCCAGCTACATGAGCCGGTACAGTTCACGCCGTGGGTAGAGCGCACAATTTTATCGAACTGCCAGCGTTGACGATAACTGTCTTCCCAGTCCCGATTGGTGTGCATCACTTGCCCATGCCCCTCGGCAAACGTATCGCCCTTTTGTTTAAAGTAGCGAAAGCGATCTAACAGTTTACTCATGACATAACTCCTGCTTCGATAATATTGCCGACGATGAATCGCACACCAGGCCTGCCTGAATGTCCGATCCAGCGGTATCCATTTCGTTATTTTTTTTGTGATTTACGGCCATAGACCAGCCAGGTCACCAGCACACAGACGATGTAAAACACCAAAAATATTTTCATAGCCCCCACCGGAGAGCCGGTTAGCGCCAGGGATGAACCAAACGCTTTGGGGATGAAGAAGCCGCCCACAGCGCCAATGGCTGAGATGAATCCAAGCGCGGCGGCGGTGTCGGTTACCGCTTCACGCTGGGCCTGTTCCTCTGTACCACCGCGCAGTTTCACCCGGTAAATCGTGATTTTGCGAAAGATCACCGCAATCATCTGGAAGGTCGACCCGCTTCCCAGACCCGCGGTCAGGAACAGCCCCATAAACACCAGATAGAAGGCGACAAAGTTTCCTTCACCGGACCCCGGCAGAGTAAGAAACAGCAGGGCGCTGAACAGTGCCATAAAGATGAAGTTAATTAACGTGACGCGTACACCGCCAAACTTGTCAGAGATAACGCCGCCCGCCGATCGCGCAAGCGCGCCGATGAAGGGGCCGAAGAACGCCAGTTGCAGAATATTCACGTCAGGAAATTGCGTTTTCGCCAGCATGGCAAAGCCCGCCGAAAAGCCGATAAATGACCCAAAGGTCGCAAGATACAGCAGGCTTAACAGCCACAAGTGAAAACGCTTGAGGACCGGTAACTGGGAAGCAATAGAAGCCTTCGAACTGGCAATATCATTCATTCCCATACCTGCCGCCAGGGTGGCTATTAGCAGAAGTGGAACCCAAATCCATGCGGCATTGGCCAGCGACAATAACGAGCCATCAGCTTGCGGTACGCCCTGGACGCCCAAAAAGGTAAATATGGGCAGAAAAATCACCAGCGGCGCGATCAACTGCATCACGCTGACGCCGAGGTTGCCAAGACCGCCGTTAACGCCCAGCGCGCTGCCTTGCTTTGCTTTGGGGAAGAAAAAACTAATATTGCCCATGCTGGAGGCAAAGTTAGCGCCAGCAAAACCGCACATCAGCGCAATAATAATAAATACTCCAAACGGAGTAGCGGTATTTTGCACGGCAAATCCCAGCCAGACGCAGGGAATAACCAGAATAATCGTGCTAAAAATGGTCCAACGGCGACCGCCAAATATAGGTACCATAAAGGAGTAGGGAACGCGCAATATTGCACCAGAAAGGGAGGGTAATGCCGTTAATAAAAACAGTTGATCGGTGGTGAAATTAAAACCAATTTTATTCAGATTGACGGCTACGGCGCTAAACAGCATCCAGACGCAGAAGGCAAGCAAAAGGCAACTTACTGATATCCAAAGATTTCTACGGGCAATGTGCTTGCCTTTGTTTTCCCAAAAGGCGGGGTTTTCTGGTTTCCAGTCAGTCAAAAGATAACGATTATTTTTCTCATTTGATGATGACATATTATTCTCCATGCACATGCCGTTCATGAAAAAGAAATAAACGCATACAGGCCGCGCGGCTTCTTTTTAGAAACTATTGAAAGGTTTTGGGAATATTGACTGAAAGAATAGATAAAAAAGCGCAATAACGCGGGATAAGGGGAGAATTACAGGTTGGTTAAGTGTTACTAATTGTAAACTTAAATGATGTATTGTTTGTTCATCTATAACATCAACTAAATAACTCAAGCGTAATCATACGATCCAGGTGGTGCTCGAAAGCGGGATCGGCCATTTCCTCTATGCCCAACACATACATACCATCCAGGCCACAGACCAGTGCGATTAAACGCCATGCGACATCGGCGGCATCTGGGGTGGATAAAAACTCACCGGCTTTCTGTCCCTGAGTGATGATGTTAGCCGTTTCCTCATGCCACATCCGCATGGTCAGCAGATAGGCGCTTTTGATCTCAGGATCTTTATCTGCCAGCACCTGTGCTTCACGCCACAGCCTGATATGGGGTTCGAACCCGCCATCTTCGCTGCCCAGCATGGCATGCAGCCGTTCCCGAAAACTGGCGTTTTCGCTGACCAGTTCAGCATCAAGCAGGGTACGGATCAGGCGCACAAAAGCCTGAGACTTGAGTTCTCCGGCAGAGGAAAAGTGATGATGCACCTGACCCGTCGCCACATGGGCTTCCGCCGCTATACGTCGTACGGTCATGGCAGTAAACCCTTCTTCCAGTGCAACGCGCATCGCCGCTTGCAGAATCACTTCCCGACGTTCATCCCGGTTCAGATAGCTCATCATTCCTCCTGTATCTCTATAGCACGCAGTCTAACAAAAAGTTGGACATACGTTCAATTTTCCGTAGGATCGCTAAAGCTGGACATGTGTCCAGTTTCGGTTTTGTTAGGGAGTTTTATGTTTCGTCAGTGGTTAACGTTAGTCATTATTGTACTGGTCTACATCCCTGTTGCGATTGATGCAACGGTGCTGCACGTTGCCGCGCCCACGCTGAGTATGACGCTGGGTGCCAGTGGTAACGAGCTGCTGTGGATTATTGATATTTATTCGCTGGTCATGGCTGGCATGGTGTTGCCAATGGGGGCATTGGGCGATCGCATCGGTTTTAAACGTCTGCTGCTGTTGGGTGGGGGCTTATTTGGCCTGGCATCGCTGGCCGCTGCGTTTGCCCACAGCGCCAGCTGGCTGATTGCCACGCGGGCGGTATTAGCGATCGGGGCGGCGATGATTGTTCCGGCTACGCTCGCGGGTATTCGCGCCACCTTTGCCGAACAGCGTCATCGCAATATGGCGCTCGGCGTCTGGGCCGCTGTCGGTTCCGGCGGCGCGGCGTTTGGGCCATTAGTGGGCGGCATACTGCTGGAGCACTTCTATTGGGGATCCGTGTTCTTAATCAATGTGCCTATTGTTGTGGTGGTAATGGCATTGACGGCTCGTTTCGTGCCGCGCCAGGCTGGACGTCGCGATCAATCGTTAAATTTTGGTCATGCGATAATGCTGATTGTCGCTATTCTGCTGCTGGTCTATAGCGCCAAAACCGCCCTGAAAGGTCATATCGCGACCACTGCCATCGTGCTGACATTGTTAACCGGAGCATTGCTGTTGGGGCAGTTTGTCCGTATCCAGCTTGCCGCTTCGCGGCCAATGATTGATATGCGGCTGTTTACGCATCGCATTATCTTAAGCGGCGTAGTGATGGCAATGACCGCGATGATTACGCTGGTTGGGTTCGAACTGCTGATGGCTCAGGAGCTCCAGTTTGTGCACGGTTTGACGCCGTATCAGGCCGGTCTGTTTATGCTACCGGTGATGCTGGCAAGTGGTTTCAGCGGCCCCATTGCCGGCATGTTGGTGTCACGTCTGGGATTACGTTGTGTGGCAACGGCGGGCATGGCGCTCAGCGCCGTCAGTTTTTACGGTCTGGCGATGACGGATTTCAGTACGCAGCAGATACAGGCCTGGGTATTAATGGCCTTGCTCGGATTCAGCGCGGCGAGTGCGCTTTTGGCCTCAACGGCGGCGATCATGGCCGCAGCCCCGGCAGAAAAAGCGGCCGCTGCTGGCGCCATTGAGACAATGGCTTATGAACTTGGCGCCGGGCTTGGCATCGCTATCTTTGGCTTGCTGTTGAGCCGGAGCTTTTCTGCCTCGATTCTGCCGCCTGCCGGACTTAATCCGCAGGAGATAGAGCGCGCCTCATCATCAATGGGCGAAGCGGTGCAACTTGCGCATTCGCTCCCGTCGTCGCTGAGTGAGGCATTGCTGGCGGCTGCCAGAGAAGCCTTTACCTGGTCACATAGCGTGGCCTTAAGCAGCGCTGGCAGTATGCTTATCGTATTAGCGATAGGGATGTGGTTCAGTCTGGCAAAGCTACAGCGTCAATAACTAGTGGGCTAAATGACAGGGGTAATCCATCTCTTCGACTTCTTTTCCACTCAAGCGAGCGTATTGCCCCGTAAGTCTCCAGAAGGCAGGTTGAGTTTCCGTATAGATCTCTGCCGCTAACACCAGGCGGCGGCGATCTACCTCGTTAAGTTCCAGTAGCGTCCACGGCACAAAATAGCGTTCACTACCCGTCAGGGTAAACCACAGCGGGCACCCACAGCCGGAACAGAAGAAACGTTCACCACGATTTGAAGAAGGAAAGTGTGAGGGTTGGGCTGAATCCGGCGACATCTGCGGATGAGCGCTGGCCTCCAGATACATAGCGATGCCACCCGACCATTTCTGACACAACGTACAGTGGCAGGCATAGACATCCAGCATTTCGACGTCAACGGTAAAATGACTCTGTCCGCAAAGACAACGACCAGTGAACGTCTGCACGGCATACTCCTTATGACCGAGACTACATCAAGAGAAAAAGCCAGCCCTGAAAGGACTGGCTTTGTATTCAGACTACAACAAAATTAGAACTGGTAGTTCAGACCAACAGCCACGATGTTGTCAGTGCTTACACCTGCATAGCGGGTGAAGTTGTTGTCATCCAGCAGGTTGATTTTGTAATCAACGAAGGTAGACATGTTTTTGTTGAAGTAGTAGGTAGCACCCAGATCTACGTATTCAACCAGATCCTGGTCGCCGAAATAACCCAGATCTTTACCTTTGGATTTCAGGTAAGCAACGGACGGACGCAGGCCGAAGTCGAACTGGTACTGAGCAACAGCTTCAAAGTTCTGAGCTTTGTTAGCAATACCGTCGATTTTACCGAACGTAGTCATGTTGCGGGTTTCGGAGTAGGTGGTCGCCAGGTAGATGTTATTCGCATCATATTTCAGACCAGCAGCCCATACTTCCGCATTCTGACCGGATGCGTACAGACCGTTGTTACCGTTACGAACCTGACGGTCGGTACGGTCAGATTTCGCGTAGGTCGCACCAACGCCAAAACCTTCGTACTCATAAGTAGTAGACAGACCGAAACCGTCGCCGTTTGCTTCTACTTCATTGTTACGATCGTTTTTGCCCTGATACTGAGCAGCGAAGTTCAGACCTTCAACCAGACCGAAGAAATCGGTGTTACGGTAGGTTGCAACGCCGGTAGCACGCTGGGTCATGAATACGTCAGTCTGAGTCCAGGTATCGCCACCGAACTCTGGCAGAACGTCGGTCCATGCGCCGATGTCGTAAGCTACGCCGTAGTTACGACCGTAGTCGAAAGAACCGTATTCAGCGAATTTCAGGCCAGCGAATGCCAGACGGGTTTTGTCTGCTTCGGAACCCTGATCTTCAGAACGGTTGCCTTTGAATTCATATTCCCACTGACCAAAACCAACCAGTTGGTCATTGATCTGAGTTTCGCCTTTGAAGCCCAGACGTGCGTAGGTTTTGTCGCCATCGCTGCTGGTGTCATCAGAGAAATAATGCTGAGCGTGAACTTTACCGTAGATATCCAGTTTGTTTGCGTCTTTGTTATATACCTCAGCCGCGTTTACTGCACCTGCCGCCAACAGGCTAGTCACTGCCACTGCAACTAATTTAAGTTTCATTCTAAATAATCCTTATAATTTTTTCTTGGTGTGTTTCCTAAACCATTGCTAAACGAAGGGGTTCGTCAATGGCAAACCATTTTTAAATGACGCAGTGGTATAAGTTCAATAATAAGTTTCATAATATTGCGAAATATTTGAAGTTGTGTGATCCAGATCTACATAATACAGCTGATTGTATTAATATTAATATGTGACAAATCTGATGAGATATATTTACGCAGGGGACTATTATGGCAGCTATGGTTTAAATGGCGTTAGTTTCGCTTGTATAATATATACATGCGGAGGGTTATAGATAAACATGAAATACTTTCGCGCGTTAACTAATAATCATATATTTAACATTTAATTAAACAAATATAAACAAAAAACACAAGTGCAATGCGCAATAATTATCCATCAGCCTGGCTAAAGTATAGCCGGATTTTATTTATTTGTGATAAAACCCGGTTTTTTTTCAGGCGCGGCGCGTTGCCAACCAGCAAAGTAGCGAGCCAGCGCAAACCATCAGCGCGCCTTGCCAGAAAGAAAGTGATAGCGGGGCGCTGAGTAGCACGGCGGCAAGCGCGGAGGACAGTACGGGAGTAAAATAAGAACCCACCGCCATAATGGTGACATTACCGTGCAAAATACCAATATTCCACGCAGCATAGGCAAATCCTAACGTTAATGCTGCAGTGAACATTTTAATCGTCACCGGAGTGCTGAAAACCATTTCCGGCTGAGGGGTGACAAAATAGTAAACCCACAGACTAGCGGCTGTCAGTAAGACGAACACCGTGATGCCGTTAAAGCCTTTTGCATATTTATTGGTCACTGTGCAATATGTGGCCCAGATAAAAGCGCCCAGAAAGGCGAGAAAATAGCTGAGTGGACTACTGGCAACATTGCTGATAATTTCGCCAGGATTGAGGCCGTTTTCACCACCTAATACCCAACAAACACCGGTCAATGCGATAATTAATCCAGGAATGACCAGCCGGGTTGATTTTTGACCATTAAATAATATGGCGAACAATATCGTCAGGCTTGGCCAGAGATAATTTACCATCCCTACTTCAATAGCCTGATGACGGGTAGCGGCATAACCCAGGGCCAGTGCTAAACAAATTTCATAGCTAACAAAAAGCACGCTACCGGCGATTAAATAGCGAACAGGAATTTTTCTGATATTTGGAAATCCGACAGTAAATATGAGCAACAGACCGCTTAATGAAAAAATCATCGCTGCGCCGCCAGCAGGCCCCAGTCCCTCACTCACTCCCCGAATAAGTCCAACCATCGTGCTCCAGAGTACGATGGCAATCAGACCAATTAACGTTGCTTTTTGTTTTGTCATTCTGTTTCTCTGTCCATACCACTGGCAAAAAATAAGCTGAAATTTATAGCACTTTTACACCGTAGCACGCTAATTAATTACCTTTTGCATACCTCCTTATGGGTACAAGGGTTAAACAAAGTGCACTATTTAGTAGCGGAACCGTTTCGTTTTTGATTTGACGCAAAAAAAATATGGATATAGCTGATAGTTTCGTCGCGAAGTTGTACATGTCATCTTTCAGGCTGCCTCGATTACGCACTTTGAGAGATTTCTTGTACGAATCCCTGCAAAAAAGAGGAAAGCAATGGACGTCAGCCGCAGACAATTTTTTAAAATCTGCGCGGGCGGTATGGCGGGAACAACAGTAGCCGCTCTGGGTTTTGCACCCAAAATGGCACTGGCTCAGGCGCGAAACTATAAGTTATTACGCGCCAAAGAGATCCGAAACACCTGCACATACTGTTCCGTAGGTTGCGGGCTATTAATGTATAGCCTGGGTGATGGAGCAAAAAACGCCAAAGAGTCGATTTACCATATTGAAGGGGATCCGGATCATCCGGTGAGCCGGGGGGCATTATGTCCTAAGGGCGCAGGATTACTGGATTACGTACACAGTGAAAACCGTCTGCGTTACCCGGAATATCGCGCTCCTGGTTCCGACAAATGGCAGCGTATCAGCTGGGATGAAGCTTTCTCCCGCATCGCGAAGCTGATGAAAACTGACCGTGACGCCAACTTTATTGAGAAAAATGAGCAGGGCGTAACGGTTAACCGCTGGCTTTCCACCGGGATGCTGTGCGCATCTGCAGCAAGTAATGAAACCGGCATGCTGACGCAAAAATTTGTGCGCTCACTCGGCATGCTGGCAGTAGACAACCAGGCGCGCGTCTGACACGGACCAACGGTAGCAAGTCTTGCTCCAACATTTGGTCGCGGTGCGATGACCAACCACTGGGTTGACATTAAAAATGCTAACGTCGTGATGGTGATGGGCGGTAACGCCGCTGAAGCACATCCGGTGGGGTTCCGCTGGGCGATGGAAGCTAAAAACAACAATGACGCTACGCTGATTGTTGTTGACCCACGTTTTACACGTACAGCCTCGGTGGCGGATATTTACGCACCGATTCGTTCCGGCACGGACATTACGTTCCTGTCCGGCGTTTTGCTGTACCTGATTGAAAACAACAAAATCAACGCTGAATACGTTAAGCATTACACCAACGCCAGCCTGCTGGTGCGGGATGATTTTGCTTTCGAAGAGGGTCTGTTCAGCGGGTATGACGCGAATAAACGTCAGTACGATAAATCGTCCTGGAACTATCAGTTCGATGAAAACGGCTACGCCAAACGCGATGAAACATTAAGCCATCCGCGCTGCGTGTGGAACCTGCTGAAACAGCATGTATCCCGTTACACGCCAGATGTGGTGGAAAATATCTGCGGTACGCCAAAAGAAGACTTCCTGAAAGTCTGCGAAGTGCTGGCTTCCACCAGCGCGGTCGATCGCACAACCACCTTCCTGTATGCGCTGGGCTGGACGCAGCATACCGTCGGGGCGCAAAACATCCGCACCATGGCGATGATCCAGTTGCTGCTCGGCAACATGGGGATGGCCGGCGGCGGTGTCAACGCCTTGCGCGGTCACTCCAACATTCAGGGGTTAACAGACTTAGGACTGCTCTCTACCAGTTTGCCGGGCTACCTGACGCTACCGTCAGAAAAACAGACAGATCTGCAAACCTATCTGGCCGCGAACACGCCAAAAGCGACGTTGGCCGATCAGGTTAACTACTGGGGCAACTATCCGAAGTTTTTCGTTAGCCTGATGAAATCTTTCTACGGCAATGCGGCGCAGAAAGAGAATGACTGGGGCTTTGAGTGGCTGCCGAAGTGGGATCAGTCCTACGACGTCATCAAATACTTCAATATGATGGATAGCGGAAAAGTCACCGGCTACATCTGTCAGGGCTTTAACCCGGTTGCGTCCTTCCCGGACAAAAACAAAGTGGTGCAGTCCCTGAGCAAACTGAAGTATCTGGTCGTTATCGATCCGCTGGTGACAGAAACCTCAACGTTCTGGCAAAACCACGGCGAATCGAACGACGTTGATCCGGCATCTATCCAGACCGAAGTCTTCCGTTTGCCGTCAACTTGCTTTGCGGAAGAGGATGGCTCAATCTCCAACTCCGGTCGCTGGCTGCAGTGGCACTGGAAAGGTCAGGACGCGCCGGGCGAAGCCCGTAACGATGGCGAAATTCTGGCCGGCATTTACCACCGTCTGCGCGACATGTACCGCACTGAAGGCGGTAAAGCAGTTGAACCCGTGCTGAAAATGAGCTGGAACTATAAGCAGCCGGACGAACCGCATTCAGAGGAAGTGGCGAAAGAGAACAACGGCTATGCGCTGGAAGATCTCTATGATGCCAACGGTGTGCTGATTGCGAAGAAAGGCCAGTTGCTCAATAGCTTTGCGCTGCTGCGTGATGATGGCACAACCTCATCTTCCTGCTGGATTTATACCGGTAGCTGGACCGAGCAGGGCAACCAGATGGCCAACCGCGATAACGCCGACCCGTCAGGGCTGGGTAATACGCTGGGTTGGGCATGGGCATGGCCACTGAACCGTCGCGTTCTGTATAACCGCGCGTCGGCGGATCCGCAGGGTAAACCGTGGGATCCAAAACGCATGCTGATCCAGTGGAACGGTACAAAGTGGACGGGGAACGACATCCCGGACTTCAACACCGCGGCGCCTGGCAGCGGCACCAATCCGTTTATCATGCAGCCGGAAGGTCTGGGTCGTCTGTTCGCCATTGATAAGATGGCGGAAGGGCCGTTCCCGGAACACTACGAGCCAATGGAAACGCCGCTGGGTACCAACCCGCTGCACCCGAACGTAATCTCCAACCCGGCAGCCCGTCTGTACGAGGCGGATAAGCTACGCATGGGAACCAAACAGGACTTCCCGTACGTTGGGACGACTTATCGTCTGACCGAACACTTCCATACCTGGACCAAGCACGCATTGCTGAATGCGATTGCTCAACCAGAACAGTTTGTGGAAATCAGCGAAACGCTGGCGGCAGCGAAAGGTATCAATAACGGCGATCGCGTGAAAGTCAGCAGCAAGCGTGGATTTATTCGCGCAGTTGCGGTGGTTACGCGTCGTCTGCGTACCCTGAACGTCAACGGTCAGCAGGTCGAAACGGTTGGGATCCCGATCCACTGGGGCTTTGAAGGAGTCGCGCGTAAAGGCTATATCGCCAACACCCTGACGCCGAATGTCGGTGATGCAAACTCGCAAACGCCGGAATACAAAGCGTTTTTAGTAAACATCGAGAAGGCGTAAGGGGGCGAATATATGTCTATGGAAACGCAGGACATCATCAAACGGTCCGCAACAAACTCCATCACGCCGCCGCCTCAGGCTCGTGATTACAAAGCAGAGGTCGCGAAACTGATCGATGTGTCCACCTGTATAGGCTGTAAGGCCTGCCAGGTGGCATGTTCAGAGTGGAACGATATCCGCGATGAAGTCGGTCATTGCGTCGGGGTATATGACAACCCCGCCGATCTCAGCGCCAAATCCTGGACGGTGATGCGATTTAGCGAAACCGAACAGAACGGCAAGCTTGAGTGGCTAATTCGTAAAGACGGCTGTATGCACTGTGAAGATCCGGGCTGCCTGAAGGCGTGCCCGTCTGCCGGGGCGATTATTCAGTACGCCAACGGGATTGTCGATTTCCAGTCAGAGCACTGCATTGGCTGCGGCTACTGTATTGCCGGATGTCCATTTAATATTCCGCGCCTCAATAAAGAGGATAACCGCGTGTATAAATGTACGCTGTGTGTGGACCGCGTCAGCGTCGGGCAGGAGCCTGCCTGCGTCAAGACCTGTCCAACAGGGGCAATACATTTCGGCACCAAGCAGGAAATGCTGGAAATGGGCGAACAGCGGGTGGCCAAACTGAAAGCTCGCGGTTTCGAACACGCCGGACTCTACAACCCGGAAGGTGTGGGGGGGACGCATGTGATGTACGTTCTGCATCATGCCAACCAGCCGGAGCTGTACCACGGCCTGCCGAAAGATCCGCAAATTGATACCTCTATCAATCTGTGGAAAGGGGCGCTGAAACCGCTGGCCGCAGCCGGATTTATCGCCACCTTCGCCGGACTTATTTACCACTACGTTGGTATTGGTCCGAATAAGGAAGTGGACGACGACGAGGAGGATCATCATGAGTAAGTCGAAAATGATTGTGCGCACGAAGTTTATCGACCGCGCCTGTCACTGGACGGTGGTGATCTGCTTCTTCCTGGTGGCGCTGTCGGGGATTTCATTTTTCTTCCCGACTCTGCAATGGCTGACGCAGACTTTCGGTACGCCGCAGATGGGGCGTATTTTGCACCCGTTCTTCGGGCTGCTGATCTTCGTGGCGTTAATGTTCATGTTTGTACGCTTTGTTCACCACAACATCCCGGATAAAAAAGATATTCCGTGGCTGAAAAACATTGTGGAAGTGCTGAAAGGCAATGAACATAAAGTGGCGGATGTGGGCAAGTACAACGCCGGACAGAAAATGATGTTCTGGTCGATCATGAGCATGATTTTCGTGCTGCTGATTACCGGCATTATTATCTGGCGTCCGTACTTTGCGCAGTTCTTCCCGATGCAGGTCGTGCGTTATAGCCTGCTGATCCATGCGGCGGCAGGCATTATTCTGATGCACGCCATCCTCATCCATATGTATATGGCATTCTGGGTGAAAGGCTCTATTAAAGGCATGATCGAAGGGAAAGTGAGCCGTCGCTGGGCGAAGAAACATCACCCGCGCTGGTATCGCGAAGTCGAAAGACAAGAAGCGAAAAAAGAGAGCGAGGAAGGGGTAAACTAATCCCTGACGTTACCTCCACGTAATGGCGCTACATCGGTAGCGCCATTTTTTTGCCAAAAAAACGTCATGTTTCTGTCATCTGCTTAACGTAAGGTGTTGTCTTTAATAATAGAAGAGTTAAAAGACAATGCATCTGGTAAAAAAATTACTCGCAGTCAGCGTGTTTTTTTGTGCGTCCGCTCAGGCGCAGAACATCCTCGAATTTCCTCAGCCGGAAAATAACCCGGAAGAGTTTTATGCCGTAACTGAAATCCCGGCAGGTGGAATGATTAAATATGAAACCGACGCCAAAACCGGTTTTATCGTTGCCGATCGCTTCCAGTCAATGCCGGTTGCCTATCCCGCCAACTACGGCTCGTTGACTCAATCTTTAGCCGGTGACGGCGACCCGCTGGACGTCATTTTTTATACCCGTGCGCCACTGGCCCCAGGAACATTGATTAAGCTGCGCGCGATTGGCGTGCTGAAGATGATCGACGGCGGAGAAAAGGACGACAAAATTGTCGCCGTTCCGGCCAGTAAAATTGACCCGACTTATGATGACATCAAAGAGTTGAGCGATCTGCCCAAGATTGAAGTGCAACGCCTGGAATCTTTCTTCCGCGTGTACAAAGATCTGCCGGAAGGGCGCAAAAAGGTAGAATTAAACGGTTTCAACGACGCCGCTACGGCAAAGCAAGAGATCAAACAGGCCTGGGATGCCTGGAAAGAGAAAAAAACGCAGTAATACATGGCATGCCGGATGACGGGCCTACAGGCGCATTTTGCTGATGTAGGCCCGCCATCCGGCTTCAGGGTTTACTCCAGTATTGAGTTCAGACGCGCAATCTCCTGACGCCATTGCGCTTGTAACAGCGGTTTTTGATGTTTCGGCTTACGAGCGAGATCCTCGGCCAGCCGCTGCTCCAGTTCGAGAAGTTGTTCCAGTAACGAATCACTGTCGCGGCTTATTTCATTTCTCGCTTCAACCACCGTTTTCGGGACAGGTATCTCAGCAGATGTTTCCCGAATTCGCGCGTTTATCGCGTCGAGATCGTGCCATTCGCTGAGTTCGCCGTTCTCAATAAACCAGAACCGGTTACAGCTTTTGCTGATAAGCTGGCGATCGTGACTGACCAGCAGCACGCCGCCGTGATAGCTTTGCAGCGTTTCTGCCAGCGCCTCTTTGCCTTCCATATCCAGATGGTTGGTCGGTTCATCAAGCATCAGCAGGCTATAACGCGCAAGCGTCAGTCCCACAAACAATAACCGGGAACGCTCGCCACCACTTAATGTACTGACCCGCTGTGCGTGACGAACCCATGGAAAGCCCGCGCTAATCAAGGCCATTTTGCGAATATCAGGCTGAGGAGCAAACGCTTCCAGCGCGTCAAACAGCGAGTCGTCATCAGCGAGTTGGTGCAGCGTTTGATCGTAATACCCCAGCGTAACGCGCGGGTGTAACACCAATGAAGGCGATGCCAGCTGTGAGTGAAACTGTTGCCAGATAAGCCTTAACAGCGATGATTTCCCACACCCATTGCGCCCGACAATCGCCACGCGATCGCCGCTTTTTACGCGGATACCGGCTATCGAAAACAGCGAATCTGCGCCAGGAGCAGGGGCTACGGACAGATGAGTCATCTCCAGCAAACGATCCGCACGCAGGGCATCACCCTGCAATGTTAGTGTCCACTGACTTCCCGAGGTTACTTCGGTCTGTACCTCTTTCAGGCGCAGCACCTGTTTTTCCATCTGCTTGGCTTTACGGGAAAGGTCTTCGTTGTCGTAGACCCGCCCCCAGGTCGCCAGCCGTTTGGCGCTGGCGGTGACGCGGTCGATCTCCTTTTGTTCAGCCTTATGGCGCAAAGCATCGCTGGCGTCTCTGTCTACCAGAGCCTGACGCGCCGCGCTACAGGGCAGATCGAAGGCGTGCAGGGTGCGATCGCGCAGGATCCAGGTCCCGTGAGTTACGGCATCCAGCAACTGCGGGTCGTGGGACACCACCACAAAACTACCAGACCAGTTCTGTAAGAACTGTTCCAGCCACAGTAATGTGGGCAAATCCAGGTGGTTACCCGGTTCATCCAGCAGTAGCAGGTCAGGATTTCGCATCAGCGCCCGCGCTAATAACAGACGCGTGTGTTGTCCGCCGCTCAGCGTTTGTGCTGTCAGAAATAAATTCTCCGGCGTGAAACCCATTTCGGCCAGCAACGCTTCCACTCGCCATTGCTGGCTCGCGCGTTCATGCTCGGGAAGTTGAGCAAGCACCGCCTCTTGCAACGTAAGCGGTAGTATATCGTCAGGTAAATGTTGCTCCACACGTGCGAGATGACAGTGATTCGCCTGCGCGATGGACCCGCTGGTGGGTGAAATCGTGCCATCAAGCAGTTTTAACAGCGTACTTTTGCCGCAGCCGTTGTAACCGATAAGCCCGATGCGGTCACCTTTTTTCAGGGTGAAGGAAAGATCGTCGAATAGCGTGCCAAATGCCGTATCAACGTGTAAGGATTGTGCGGTTAGTAATGTGCTCATTGTTGCTTACTCAAGAGTTACAGGCGTAAAAGCGCCTCGTCAAACATCGCTGACGATAACCCGGTAAGCCCGAGAGAAGGGGATTGAGAAGTTAGCTTCGCTCAAGCAGAAGTTATCGCAGCACGATACCGATAACGCTTGAGCACTGGCGATCGCCAAAAGCATGTGAAACGATAAAACGTTCACAGTACAGCATAAGTATCCTCCTTTTGTTTTTCAGAATGTTAATCGGTGATGAAAGTGTAATCGCAACATACGCAGTAGCGCAAGCTTTGAACGCCCAGCAGATGACAAGACAAATAAATCAGGCAAAAGTTAATTTTCGTCGCGTCGAAACCTTGAGTTAAGGATCACAATAACGATCGATGTTCTCCGGTACGCTGTCGCTCACTATTTTATTATTTGGAGAATAGATGACATGAAAAAAACAATGACATTGACGATGATTGCGCTGGGATGTTTATTTGCAAATGCACAAGCAAGTGAAAAACTCGCTGGTAATGAGATACTTAAAGTGCAAAAGGGTGGTGTTCCTGACAAAATTTACACGCAGAATAACCCGCATTTAAAGATTGCCACCTATAACATTGGTAAAAATGAAGCATCTGCTGATGTGGCGGATTTTACGGCACTTAATTCAGCTATTAAAAGAATAGATGCAGATATTATAGCAGTGCCAGAGGTTGACAATAAAACAGGGCGCAGTCAAAAGATCGATCAACTCAAAAAAATCGCTGATGCCAATAAACTGTATTACGCCTTTGGTAAAGTACTCGATTTTGATGGCGGTGAGTACGGGTTAGGACTGCTTTCCAAATATAAAATATTGCACACGCAGGTGGTAAAATTACCGTCGGGTAATGCTGAACAACGCGTGGCGTTACTGGCGCAGGTTGACGTGCCTGGGTTTGATTCCGCCCCCATCATTATGGTGACCCATCTCGACTGGCAAAAAGATCCTACCATGCGTACGGAACAAGCCCGCTATCTTTTAGATATCAGCATTGGCGACGCGACATCAGATTTCCCGGATATCGCCTCCTCAATTAAAATCCTTGCAGGGGACTTTAATTCGACCCGGGACGAGCAGCCGCTGAAAGAAATACGTTACTTTTTCAACGAAGTGACGAAAGACGGGGTTGATACCCGCAGTTGGCCAGCCGTTAACCCTGCGATCGATATAGACCATATTTTCACGTTTAAAGGGCAGAAGTGGAACGTCAAAAATCTGGAAATTCCACATAACTCACCCGAATTTACGTGGTCTACGGCGAGCGATCACTTGCCGGTTATCGCTGAGCTGGAACTTTCAGAACAGTAATCTACATACTGTATTTCGTTCATCGAACGCTTAAAATTGCCCGGCAGACTCTGCTGCCGGGCAAACCGTCAAATAGAAGTTCGACGGTAGTCGCGATATTCCGCCTGCCAGAAATTATCGTCAATCGCCTGTTGCAGCGCTTCGGCGGACGTTTTCACAGCCACGCCTTGCTGCTGGGCCATTTTACCCACGGCAAAAGCAATCGCACGGGAAACAGTCTGAATGTCTTTCAGTTCCGGTAACACCAGTCCTTCGCCGTTCAGCACCAGCGGTGAATACTGCGCCAGTGTTTCACTGGCCGACATCAGCATTTCATCGGTAATGCGCGATGCGCCGGAAGCAATAACACCCAGCCCGATACCCGGGAAAATATAGGCGTTATTACACTGAGCAATCGGGAAAACTTTTTCCTTCCACACTACCGGCGCGAACGGACTACCGGTCGCAACCAGCGCGTTACCTTCGGTCCAGGCGATAATATCCTGTGGCGTAGCTTCCACGCGTGAAGTTGGGTTAGACAGCGGCATGACGATGGGACGCGAACAATGCTTGTGCATTTCGCGGATGATCTCTTCGGTAAACAGGCCGGTCTGTCCGGAAACACCAATCAGGATATCCGGCTTAACGTTACGCACCACGTCGAGTAACGACAGCACATCCTCTTGCGTATCCCAGTGCTGCAGATTTTCGCGTTTTTGCACCAGTTTGGTCTGGAAGGAGAGCAGGTTCGGCATTTTGTCGGTTAACAGGCCGAAGCGATCGACCATAAACACGCGCTGACGCGCCGCTTCCTCGCTTAAACCTTCACGCTGGATTTGCGCGATGATCTGCTCGGCAATCCCGCAACCGGCTGAGCCCGCTCCCAGGAACACGATATTCTGTTCACTTAACTGGCTACCCGCCGCGCGGCTGGCGGCAATGAGCGTACCAACGGTAACGGCTGCGGTGCCCTGAATATCGTCGTTAAACGAGCAAATTTCATCGCGATAGCGGTTCAGCAACGGCATCGCATTTTTCTGCGCGAAGTCTTCGAATTGCAGCAGCACGTCCGGCCAACGATGCTTCACAGCCTGGATGAATTCATCGACAAATTCGTAGTATTCATCATCAGTGATACGCGGATTACGCCAGCCCATATACAGCGGATCGTTCAGCAGTTGCTGATTGTTGGTACCGACGTCCAGGACGACCGGCAGGGTGTAGGCCGGACTAATTCCGCCACACGCGGTATACAGCGACAGCTTACCGATCGGAATACCCATCCCGCCGATCCCCTGGTCGCCAAGGCCCAGAATACGTTCACCGTCGGTGACGACGATGACTTTGATATTGTGGTTAGGTACGTTCTGCAGGATATCGTCCATATTGTGGCGGTTCTGATAAGAAATAAACACACCGCGCGCGCGACGGTAGATCTCAGAGAAACGCTCACAGGCAGCACCTACCGTTGGGGTATAGATAACCGGCATCATCTCATCAAGGTGATTATGCACCAGTCGGTAAAACAGGGTTTCGTTGGTGTCCTGAATGTTACGCAGGTAAATATGCTTGTCGATTTCGGTTTTGAATCCCTGATATTGGATCCAGGCGCGTTCAGCCTGTTCTTCAATCGTCTCGACCACTTCCGGCAGTAACCCCAGCAGGTTGAAGTTACGGCGTTCTTCCACACTGAAAGCGCTCCCTTTATTCAGTAAAGGGAATTCCAGCAGTACCGGGCCAGCGTAGGGGATGTAAAGGGAACGCAGTTTTTTAGTTTCGTTTTCCATGTCACTCACTCTTTTTTGAATAACCGTCCCTGGCGTTCTTTATGATCGTATGTGGCCTGTCCGCCAGGGAAACGGGCGAAGTATAAAGCATTGTGAATGGGGTATGGGGTTTTATAAGCAAAAACACCACTGCGGTTGCAATGGTGTTTATCTCGTTATTCAGTCAGACCTGCGAAAGACTATTTGCCGTCAGCGCGGCGTTTTCTTCCGGTAGGATTGTTGACCACACTGGTTTTGTCACCTTCGGTCACGACTTTACGTTGGTTTGAGATTTTGTGGTCCAGTCCAAGAATATGACGGGCCTGACGGTTCGATTTCATTCTAACTCCTTAATCCTGTTTCTGGTTTCAAGGGCGAGCCCGTATAACAACGGACGAAATACAACCTGATAGAAAGCCGATGTTTAAAATAACGGCTTTCAGGATGGTCGGTCATTTTGTCTGAAAGGTCAATGCTTAAGCGGTAAATGCAGAACTATCCCGGATGGATCATGCATTTTCTCAGGCGTCCTATACTTGTAACTTCAACGACAACACAGGAGAACGGTAATGACTATCCATAAGAAAGGTCAGGCACACTGGGAAGGCGACATTAAGCGCGGTAAAGGTACCGTATCGACCGAAAGTGGCGTGCTGAATCAGCAACCGTATGGGTTTAATACCCGGTTCGAAGGGGGAAAAGGCACCAACCCTGAAGAGTTGATTGGCGCGGCCCATGCCGCCTGCTTCTCAATGGCGCTTTCGTTAATGCTGGGCGATGCGGGCTTTACGCCAAACGCCATTGATACCACTGCCGATGTTTCTCTGGATAAGGTGGATGCGGGGTTTGCGATAACCAAAGTAGCGCTGCACAGTGAGGTAAGTGTTCCGGGGATAGACGCCGCCACGTTTGACGGCATCATCCAGAAAGCGAAGGCCGGCTGCCCAGTTTCGCAGGTACTGAACGCGGAAATTACACTGGATTATCAGCTGAAGTCTTAATCGTGGCGTGCCGGATGCGACAGCGTCTTATCCGGCACCCGATGATGTTATTGCGCCACCCAGCCGCCATCCATATTCCACGCAACGCCTCGTACCTGCGCCGCACCGTCTGAACATAAAAACAACGCGAGTTCCCCTAACTGCTCCGGCGTGACGAATTCGCGCGACGGTTGCTTTTCCGCCAGCAGGGCGTCACGTGCGACGTCAGGCGCAGCGCCTTCGGCAATACGTTTATCAATCTGCTGCTGGACCAACGGTGTGAGCACCCAACCGGGGCATAGCGCATTGCAGGTGATGCCGGTATGCGCGGTTTCCAGCGCAATGGTCTTGGTTAATCCCACCACGCCGTGCTTGGCTGCCACGTACGCGGATTTCTCTTTAGAAGCCACCAGGCCGTGAACCGAGGCGATATTAATGATGCGTCCCCAGTTCCGTGCGCGCATGCCTGGCAGCGCCAGTCGCGTAGTGTGAAAAACGGATGAGAGGTTAATAGCAATAATCGCGTTCCATTTTTCAACCGGGAAGGTTTCTACCGGAGACACATGCTGGATCCCGGCGTTGTTGACCAGGATATCCACACCGCCAAATTCGCTTGCAGCATAGCGCATCATGTCAGCAATTTGCGCTTCATCGCTCAGGTCCGCGCCGTGGTAGCCTGGCGTTTTGCCATACTGCGCCACGGCGTCTTTGGCGGCTTCGACATCACCAAACCCGTTGAGGATCAACGTAGCGCCCGCTTGTGCCAGCACCTGAGCGATGCCTAATCCAATACCGCTGGTCGAGCCGGTAACCAGGGCGGTTTTTCCCGTTAAGTTCATGATGATTCTCCTTAAACAATTCCGGTGGTGTAGAAGACGCCGATAACAAACAGCACGGCCAGGCTTTTGATCACGGTGATGGCGAAAATCCCGCCATATGCCTGACGATGGCTGAGGCCGGTAATAGCCAGCAGGGTAATGACCGCGCCGTTGTGCGGCAGGGTATCCATGCCGCCACTGGCCATTGACGCCACGCGGTGGAAGACTTCGAGTGGAATATTGGCGGCATGGGCTGCGGCAATAAAAGTGTCAGACATGGCGGCGAGGGCAATACTCATCCCGCCAGACGCCGAGCCGGTGATCCCGGCCAGCGTGGTGATGCTGATGGCTTCGTTAAGAAGCGGGTCGGGGATCGCCGCCAGCGCTTTTGACAACACAAGGAAACCCGGCAGGGCAGCGATCACCGCACCAAAACCATACTCCGACGCGGTGTTCATGGCCGCGAGGATCGCGCCGCCAACCGCCGTTCTGCTGCCTTCCGCCAGGCGACCTTTAATGTTGCGATAGCCGAACAGCACCACCAGCAGGATCCCTGAAATCAGCGCCGCTTCCACCGCCCAGATAGCGGTGATTTTACCGACTTCGGTGGTAATCGGTTTGGCAAGGCCTGGCAGTTCCAGTTGATGTGTTGCGCCGTACCACTGTGGGATCCAGCGGGTAAACAGCAGGTTAAATACCCCAACCAGAATCAGCGGAGAGATAGCGATTATCGGGTTCGGCAGGTTAATGTTATCCGGCGTTTCCGGCTCGTTTAACAGTTCAGTGCCATAGCCTTCATTCTTTGCCTGCGCTTTACGACGCTGACGTTCGAGATAAACCAGACCGACGAAAATAATAAACAGCGAGCCTATCAGCCCCAGCCAAGGTGCGGCCCAGGCGTTAGTCCCAAAGAAGCTGGTCGGAATAATATTCTGGATCTGCGGCGTGCCCGGCAAGGCGTCCATCGTGAAGGAAAACGCGCCCAGCGCAACGGTGGCCGGGATCAGGCGCTTAGGAATATTACTCTGGCGGAACAGCTCCGCCGCAAAGGGATACACCGCAAACGCCACGACGAACAGCGATACCCCGCCGTAGGTTAACAGCGCGCACACCAGCACGATCACCGGGATGGCGTGACGCCGCCCGAGAATATTGATGGCGGCGGCAACAATAGAGCGGGAAAAACCAGACAACTCGATTAACTTGCCAAACACCGCACCCAGCAAAAATACCGGGAAGTAAAGCTTCACAAAACCGACCATTTTTTCCATAAACAGGCCGGTGAAGGCAGGGCCGACGGCGCTGGGTTCGGTAAGCAATACAGCACCTAATGCCGCGATGGGGGCAAACAGGATGACGCTGTATCCGCGATAGGCTGCAAGCATCAGCAGGCCCAGCGCTGCCAGGGCGATTAATACACTCATCATGACTCCTCAATATCATTGTTATAGTGGGGTACAGAAAGAGAAGTTACGGTTTCAGGGCAAAGCGCAGCTGGTGCTCTCTGCGTTGCTGGATGTACTCCTTGCGCGAATCATCCCAGCGATAAAATCCCTGGCCGCTGCGCAAACCGGTTTCACCACTGGCGACCTTGTCAGCGACCAGCGACATCATGTCGCTACCGGTGGCGAGCGTGGGTAACAGATGCTGACAAATATCCTGTACCGTAGAAAGACCCGTCATATCAGCCGCCTCCAGCGGGCCAACCATGGCATAGCGTCGTCCGAGCGAGGCACGCATTACCTGATCCACCACCTCCGCGCTGGCGATACCGCTTTTAACGATATGCAACGCTTCACGCAGCAGGGCGAATTGCAGACGGTTGCCGACAAACCCTGGCGCAGCGCGATCGAGTACGACCGCTTCCAGCTGCATCGACAGCAATAGTTGTTGTAATTCATGGAGATATTCCGCCTTCGTTGCCGTCCCCGGCACAATTTCAACCAGCGGAATAAAGTGCGGCGGGTTCCAGAAATGGGCAATCAGCAACCGCTCAGGATGGGCAAGCTTTTCTGCCAGGGCATCGGGTGGCAGTCCGCTGGTATTACTGGCGATCACCGCCTCCGGTGCGATCAGCTCTTCCAGTTGCGCATACAGCGCATGTTTAAGTTCGAGGCGTTCCGGGATAGCTTCAATCAGCAATCCGCACGCGGCAATATCCTGTAGCGACGTCGTACCGTGTAGACGGTTCATAACCGATGCTTTTTCGCTTAGCGCAAATTGTTCAGTAGCAATAAGCTCATCCACAATACCGCTGGCAATAGGGCTAATTTCCGCAATTCGGCTGCTATCGGTGTCGTACAACCAGATATCGTGACCAAAGCGGGCAAAGTGGGTGGCGATGCCGACGCCCATTAAACCCGCGCCCAGTACGCAAATTTGCTTATTTTTCATGAGTTCCCCCCGGACGCTCTACTGCCAGCGCGACACCCTGACCGCCGCCTACGCACAGCGTGGCCAACCCTTTAGCGGCGTTGCTGCGGGCCATTTCATGCAGCAGGGTCACCAGAATCCGGCACCCGGAGGCGCCAATCGGATGACCCAGCGCGATCGCGCCGCCATTGACGTTAACTTTGCTGCTGTCCCAGTTCAGTGATTCGCCAACCGCCAGCGCTTGTGCGGCAAACGCTTCGTTGGCTTCAATGAGATCAACATCGTTCAGCGCCCAGCCAGCCCGTTGCAGACACTGAAGTGACGCATCTACCGGCCCAATACCCATAATGGCCGGATCGACGCCGGAGACCGCGTAGCCCGCAACCCGTCCCAGAACCGGCAAATTGAGTTCTGCGGCTTTGGCGGCGCTCATTAGCATCACCGCCGCGGCGCCATCATTGATTGAAGAAGCATTCCCGGCGGTCACCGTGCCGTTTCCAGGCCGAAACGCTGGCTTCAGCTGCGCCAGCTTATCAGCCTGAGTATCCGGGCGCGGCTGTTCGTCACGGTCCACTACACGCGGCGGTTTTTTCCCCTGCGGAACGCTGACCGGGGTAATCTCCGCACTAAAACGACCGGCTTCAATCGCGGCAGCTGCTTTTTGCTGGGAGTGCAGAGCAAATGCATCCTGTTGCTCACGACTGATAGCGAACTTATCCGCCAGATTCTCCGCGGTAATGCCCATGTGATAGTCGTTGAAGGCGTCCCATAAACCGTCATGCACTACGCTGTCTTTCAGGCTGGCATGACCCAGGCGCAGACCGGCCCGCGCGCCATCGAGGAAATAGGGCGCATTGCTCATGCTCTCCTGCCCACCGGCAATCACAATTTGCGCATCACCGCAGCGAATCGCCTGTACCGCCTGATGCACCGCCTTCAGGCCCGAGCCGCACACCAGATTAATGGTTAGCGCTGGCGTAGTGACCGGTAAGCCCGCGCGTAACGCCGTCTGTCTGGCCGGATTTTGACCACTGCCCGTCGTGAGCACCTGACCCAAAATCACTTCATCAATTTGCTCAGGCGCCACGGCCGTTTTTTCCAGCAGGGAACGGATAACCACCGAACCGAGTTCAACCGCCGAAAGCGGCGCCAGCGCGCCATGAAAACTGCCAATCGGGGTGCGCGTTGCCGCGACAATAACAACATCCTGCATGGTCAGCTCCTCAGTTAAATTGCATCTCGGGGACATTTTCAGGAACGATCAGCTTGCCGGCGGTTCTGGCGACGATGTCATCCACGCTGATACCCGGGGCGCGTTCACGCAGAATGAACGCCCCGTCGGCAATCTCCAGCAGCGCCAGATCGGTAAGTACGCGTTTGATGCAGGCCACGCCGGTCAGCGGCAGGGTGCAGGCGGGAAGCAATTTTGACTCACCGTTTTTGGAGGCATGGGTCATCACCACGATGATGTTGTCGGCTCCGGCCACCAGGTCCATTGCGCCGCCCATGCCTTTCACCATTTTTCCGGGGATCATCCACGAGGCGATATTGCCGTTAACATCGACTTCAAACGCGCCGAGCACCGTCAGGTCAACGTGGCCGCCGCGGATCATCGCGAAGGATTGCGCCGAGTCGAAAATCGCTGCGCCTTTGCGCGCCGTCACGGTCTGTTTTCCGGCGTTGATCATGTCCGCATCAATTTCGTCTTCTGTGGGAAACGGCCCCATACCCAGCAAACCGTTTTCCGATTGCAGCATCACGTCCATACCATCGGGGATGTAGTTCGCTACCAGAGTGGGAATACCAATCCCAAGGTTGACGTAATAACCGTCGCGCAGCTCACGGGCGACACGCATTGCCATTTGTTCACGCGTTAACATGGTCAGGCTCCTTTCTGGCGCAGGGTGCGTTGTTCAATACGTTTTTCAAATTGCCCCTGAATAATGCGGTTAACAAAAATTCCGGGAGTATGAATCGCAGCGGGATCCAACTCGCCAGGGGGGACGATCTCTTCAACCTCCACCACGGTAACGCGCCCGGCAGCGGCCATCAGCGGATTAAAATTCTGTGCGGTATGGCGATAGATGACATTGCCGTACCAGTCGGCTTTCCAGCCTTTGACCAGCGCAAAGTCCCCGGTTATGGCCTGTTCTAAAATGTACGGACGTCCGGCAAACTCGCGCACCTCTTTTCCTTCGGCCACGGGGGTCCCGTATCCGGTCGCGGTGAAGAAAGCGGGGATCCCCGCGCCGCCAGCGCGCAACTGCTCCGCCAGCGTGCCTTGCGGCGTCAGGATGGCTTCCAGTTCGCCGCTAAGCACCTGCTTTTCAAACAGCGCGTTTTCACCCACATAGGATGCAACCACTTTGCGCACCTGACGCGTTTCCAGCAGTACGCCGAGGCCAAAACCGTCCACGCCGCAGTTGTTTGACACCACGGTAAGTCCCTGAACCTCCCGACGACGTACTTCGGCAATCAGATTTTCAGGGATGCCACATAAGCCAAAACCGCCCGCCAGCAGCGTCATGTTGTCGGTCAGTCCTTCCAGCGCCTCTTGATACGTGGCGACCCGTTTATCCAGTCCAGCCATATACTTGCCCCTCCTGTTGTCCTTGCCGACATCATTGGGGGAGAAAAATGATTTGTTAATTTTAAATTTGTGACTCACTCATTGGGTTTTTTTATCAATTTAATGTTAATTAAAGGTATTCAACAGGTTAAAGGAATGCGAAATGGGAATGAGCATCAAACAGTTACGCGCGTTTTTAGCGGTAGCTCACACTCTGAATTTTGCTCATGCCAGTGAAAGACTGAATATGTCGCAACCCGCATTAAGTCTGGCGATTAAAGGACTGGAGGATTCGTTGGGTGGGGCTTTACTGTTGAGAACCACCCGCAAGGTGACCCTGACACAGGAAGGGGAAACGTTGCTGAACATGGGGCGACAGTTGCTCGCGGACTGGGAGAACACGGAAGAGGCAATGCGCCAGCGATTCACGCTGCAACGCGGTAAAATCTCTATTGCCGCCATGCCTTCATTTGCTGCTAACGTCCTGCCGTCAGTACTGAAGACGTTTCGTGATTCCTATTCCGGTATCAACGTAACGGTTCACGATGTGATCAACGAACAAGTCATTGAGATGGTGAGTGAAGGGCGGGTGGAGATGGGCATTGCCTTCGAACCGGACTATTCCGGGCATCTGCATTTCACCCCGCTTGGTGTGGATCGTTTTATCGCGATTGTCCCGCCAACATGCCGACTGGCAGGGCGGGATCGTATTGCGTGGCGTGAACTGCTGACGCTGGATTTCATCACTCTGCAACGACCTTCCGCTGTGCGTCTGATGCTGGAAGAACAGTTGGTGCAAAGCGGGCATTCGCTGGAGGTGGCGCTGGAGAGTCATCAACTGGTGACCATTGGCCGGCTGGTGGCTAAGGGCCTGGGCGGCAGCGCGGTACCTGCGCTGTGCCGTACGCAAATGACTGAATTAGGCGCAACCTGTATCGATCTGGACACGCCGGTGATCCAGCGTCGGATCGGCGTTCTGCGTTCGGCACATCATAAGTTATCTACCGCCTCAGAAGTGCTGGTGGATACCCTGAAAAAGGCGTATTGCGCCTGATTTTCCGCCGCGTTCAGCTCACGTTAACCGCCCGCCAGCAGCGAACCTCACATCCTGATTCGCTGGACAGCAAGATCTGTTTATTCTCACAGCCACGGATCGCCAACGGACATCTGTCACGAAAAAAACAGCCCTCAGGCAGCGTTCGGTTCCCCGGTAGTTCGGTTTTCCGTAATACTAAATCCTCCGCCAGCGGTGCTCCCGTTTTAGGGACGGAGTCGAGTAATAATCGCGTGTAGGGATGGGCAGGATGAGTAAGAACCTGCTGCGTTTCTCCCAGTTCAACAATTTGCCCAAGGTACATCACCGCCACGCGATCGCTCATATGGCGAACCACCGACACGTTATGCGATATCAGCACATAGGTCAGATTTCTGCGTGCCTGCAATGACACCAGCAGGTTAAGAATTTGCGCCTGCACGGAGATATCCAGCGCCGAAGTGGGTTCATCCAGTACAATCACGTCCGGCTCTGACGACAACGCCCGGGCAATGGCAATACGCTGACGCTGCCCGCCGGAGAACGCATGCGGCAGACGGTCGAGATATTCAGGGCGGATCCCTACCTGTTGCGCCAAATCTTCGGCAAGAATGCGGCGTTCACGCTCGGAGCTTCGCTTCTGGATCCACACCGGTTCGGTGATAATTCGCCACACTGGTAAGCGCGGATCAAGCGATGAAAGCGGGTCCTGAAAGACCATCTGCATACCATTGTGCTGCTTGCCATCGCGGCGAGAGTAGTTTCCCTGACTGGGTTGCAGCATCCCCATCAGCAGTTGCGCCAGCGTACTTTTTCCGCAGCCGGATTCACCGACAATCCCCAGCGTTTCTCCCTGACGAATCTGTAAATCCAGACCGTTGAGCGCATGCACCCGTTCGGTAACCTTGCCGAGCCAGTTTTTACGCGCGGGAAAGCTGACATGAACATCCTGCAAGGCCAGTAAAAATTCAGACATGTGTTGTCTCCAGTTGCGGATACCAGCAGGCCGATTGTTGATCCGCGCCTCCCTGACTGCTTAATGCAGGCGTCTCGTCACAGCGAGGACCGGCGGCAAAACAGCGTTCGCGAAATGCGCATCCGCTCGGTAAGCGGGTTAAATTCGGTACGGTGCCGGGAATGGCAGGCAGCAATGCGCGCGGTTCACCGTGTTCCGGCGCACATTTCAGCAAGCCGATGGAATAGGGATGCGTGGGATGCTGAATAACGGTTGGCGTTGGACCGCTCTCAATCACGCTTCCGGCATACATGACGTATAACCGGTCGCACAATTGTGAAACCACCGCCATATCATGGCTGATAAATAGTACGGCTGTCCCGCTGGCGCGCGCTTTTAGCTTCAATAAACGCAGCACCTGCAGCTGTACCGTGACGTCGAGCGCGGTGGTCGGTTCATCGGCAATGATCAGTTCCGGCTCGCAGGAAAAGGCCAGCGCAATCATCACCCGCTGGCGCATACCGCCGGAAAGCTCAAACGGGAAACGTTTCATCACTTCCGCCGCGTCCGGAATTTGCATCTCTTCCAGTAAAGCGATGGCTTTCTGGCGAGCATCCGTGCGGCTTAGCGCCTGGTGATGGCGGATAACTTCCACCATCTGCTGGCCGATACGTCGCGTGGGATTAAGCGCGGTCATGGGCTCCTGAAAGATCATCGCAACGCGTGCGCCGCGCCATTGGCGCATTTGCTTTTCGCTGGCATTGAGCACATCTTCACCCAGTAGCGAAACGCGTCCCTGGTGAATATGATAGCTGCCCTCCGGCAGCAGCCGCATGGTAAGCATCGCCGTCACGGACTTGCCGGAACCGGATTCACCGACCACGCCGACAATTTCTCCACGGTTGATATGCAGCGAAACATGGTTCAGCGCATGCACGTCAGCTTTATAGCCGGGGAAACTCAGATGCAAATCCTCGATTTCCAGTACGGGTTGTGTCATGACTGTTTTCCTCCGGCTTTCGGATCCAGCAGGTCGCGAATACCATCGCCAAAAAGATTAAAGCCCACGGCGGTAATCAGAATTGCGGCGCCGGGAAAAGCGCAATACCACCACTGATCGAGCACGTAGTTGCGGCCTATCGCCACCATCGCTCCCCATTCCGCGCTGGGCTGCTGTGCGCCCAGACCAATAAACCCGAGCGTGGCGGCCATCAGGATCGCGCTGCCGATATCCAGCGACGCCTGCACAATCAGCGGCGGTAGAGAGTTACGTAAAATGTGCCAGCTAATCAGGTGCCAGCGAGAAGCGCCGTAGGTCCGCGCAGCCTGGACATAGGTAAACTGACGCACCACTAACGTTTGACCGCGGGCGAGGCGCACATAAAAAGGAATACGTACGATGGCAATCGCCAGCATGGCGTTAAACAGGCTGGGTCCCAGCGCAGCGGCCAGCGCCATTGTCAGTACCAGCGAAGGGATGGACAGCATGATGTCCATTATTCGCATGATAATTGCATCGGCGCGTCCCCCCATGACGCCAGACAGACACCCCAGCAGCGAACCCAATCCGCCAGCAATTCCCACCACCACCAGACCAGCGACGACCGACTGCTGGCTTCCGACCAGAACACGGCTGAACAGATCGCGGCCCACTTCATCGGTACCAAACCAATGGGACGCAGACGGTGGCAGCAGGCGCGCACTTAAATTGATGGCATTAGGATCGTAAGGCGTAATCCACGGTGACAGCACCATCAGCAACAGTATCAGTACAATGATGACCCCGCCTATCAGCGTCAGCGGGCTGCTTTTCATCATCCACAACAATTTCGCCCAGTCCGTACGACGACGAGCAGTCTGTGGGGCGGTCGGCGTTTCTTGAGTGAGCATCATTCAGCACCTCCGCGTCCAATACGTGGGTCAATCCACAGGTAGAGTAAATCAACCGCCAGGTTGACCAGCACATAAGCGAAAGAGACCACTACGGCAAATCCCATTACCGCCGGGAAGTCGAGCGCCTGAATCGACGTTACCACCCAGGCGCCCATTCCCGGCCAGGCGAAGACCGTTTCGGTCAGTACCGCACCGTAGAGCAGATCGCCCAATGCCAGGCCGAGCACGGTTATTGATGGAATAAGCGCATTCGGCAACGCGTAACACAGCACGATGTACCAGCCCGGTAGCCCGCTGGCGCGCGCGGTACGAATGTAATCTTCACTCAGTTGCTCCAGCATGGCGGAGCGAATCTGGCGGGCAACGATCCCTAAGTGCACAAAAGCCAGCGTCAGTGACGGCAGGATCAGGTGCTGGAGCGCATTGAAAAAGACTTCGCCATTGCCCTCCAGCAGGGCATCAATCAGGTAGAAGCCGGTGACATGAGCCGGTGGATCCAGCCAGTCGTCTAACCGTCCACCGCCGGGCAAAATTTGCAGATGACCGTAAAACAGCACGATAACCCCCAGCCCCAGCCAGAATGCAGGCGTGGAGATGCCGGTAATCGCCATCAGGCGAACGAGGTGATCAAGCCAACGGTTGCGCCAGACTGCAGATAAAATACCTAACGGAATACCGATCACCAGCGCCAGCAACAAAGAGCAGAAAGCCAGCTCCAGGGTGGCGGGAAAGAAGATACGTAGTTCATCCAGTACCGGGCGTCCGGTGCGAATAGAGGTGCCTAAGTCGCCCTGAAAGATATCGCTCACATAGCGAAAGAACTGCACATACAGCGGTTGGTTCAGCCCCAGCTGTTGGCGAATATTTTCAACAATTTCATCGCTGGCGCGATCGCCCGCCAGCAACCGCGCGGGGTCGCCTGGGATCAGGTGCGAAATAATAAAGGTGATCACGCAAACACCGATAACCACCAGAATAAGTCCCCAGCATCGCTGGCGTAAAATGCTCCAGAACGTCATTAGCTTCCCCTTGCGGAGCCTGAGTGGCTCCGCATCAACGTGGCTTATTTACTCATGGTGGAGATATTGAAGACCTGTTCCAGCATGGGGTTAAATACAAATCCTTTGACGTCTTTGTTCATCGCCAGTTGATAGTTTTTCTGGAATAAATAGACGTAGGCCGCTTCATCAATCACGATGGTTTGCGCCTGCTGGTAATCATTGGTTCTGGCGACCGGATCGGTGGTGGCTAATGCGCTACGCAGCAGCTTATCGACCTCACTGTTTTCATAGAATGAACGGTTACCCGGCAGACCTTTTTTATCTGACTCAAACCAGTAGTTCATGAACATGTACGGGTCGGCGAAATCCGGACTCCAGTTACCGATAGCAATGTCGTAATCCCCTTTACCCACACGGTCACGCATGGTGGCATTCGCCAGTTTTTCCAGCTTCACCTTAATACCCAGTTTGTTGAGACTGGCCTGGGTAGAGAGGGCAATCGGCTCCCAGTTAGGGTCATTATCTGAATACAAGAAACTCAGGCTCTCGGGTTTGTTCGCGACCTTGTCCCATGCGGCTTTCGCTTTGGCTTCATCAAAACTGTACTGCATAGCCTTGTCATCAAAACCCCACATACCTTCAGGGATCGGACCGCGCATCTGTTTACCATTGCCACTGAGGATCCCATTCACCATGCCTTTATAATCGGTGGCCCATGAGATGGCGCGGCGTAAATCCACCTGATTGAGCGGCGCTTTACTGTTGTTCAGATACAGATAGGTCACGCGCAGCGAGGGATAATCCACTACGTTAACTTTGCCTTCCTGTTTTAAAGCGGCCAACTGGTCGACTGGAAGCGCATCGGCAATGTCGATATCGCCCCGCGACAACTGCAGGCGACGGGAGGCGCTTTCACCAATGATTTTTACCGAAACCCGCTTAAACGTTGGTTTGGCCCCGGAATAATGCGGGTTTGGCACCAGCACCAGTTGTTGTCCTTTTTGCCAGCTTTTCAGCATGAAAGGACCGGAGCCTGCCGTGTTCTGCGCCAGGAATCCGCGGGCATCGTCTGCGGCATGTTCTTTTAAGATTGCCGGGTTGATAATTGAGGCCCCGTCATTTGCCAGCGTATACAGGAAGGGTGCGAACGGCTGGCTGAGGGTAAATTTCACCGTGTTGTCATCAATGGCCTCAACCTTCAGATCTTTCGGGAATGCTTCAGCGGGTCCCTGGCCAATTTTGAGCAGGCGCTCAAAGGATTGTTTTACTGCATCTACCGTCACCGGCGTACCGTCGGCGAATTTGGCATCGTTTTTCAGGGTGAACGTCCACTCTTTCTGATCGTCAGAGGCTTTCCAGCCGCTGGCTAAATCACCTTCAACTTCCGTTGAGCCTTTACCGCCTTCGGTTTTGTACTGAACCAGACGCTGATAAGAGGGATAGGTGACCGTCCAGTCGTTGTTATCGATGGTCACGGCGGGGTCGAGCGTCTGCGGGTCGGCGGCTTTACCGATGACCAACATATCTTTAGGCACGGCGGCCTGCGCGGCAGGGAGGGCAAATGCCAGCGTAATGGCGATCAGAGCGGGGCGAAAAAACGCATTTAACGCAGGTGTAGTCTTCATAACCAGGCTCCAGAATTAAAAGGGATGTTGTGTTGTTATGGGGGGAACAGGGAAACAGGCTATCTGGTCGTCAAGCAGCGGATAACGCGCGGCATCAGGTAATTCAAAATGCCACCACTCGCTGTTAATGCCGACAAAACCGCCACCGAACATAATGGCGTTGAGTAACAACCGGTTACGCTGCGCGGCTGGTGGAACAGAAGGGTGCCAGGCATGAGAACGGTCGTGCATCTCATCAAAATCAGCGCCCATATCGAGAACATTGCCACGATCGTCCATCAGCGTAACGTCGATGGCCGTTCCGCGGCTGTGATTGGATCCAATCGCCACATCGACGACGTACTGGGGATCCGGGCACGCATTCCACAGCACCGCCTGCGCCTGCTGGGGGCGATACGCGTCATACACTACAAGCTTCAGGCCCGCCAGTTGCGCGATACTGATGCTTTTAGCCAGCGCGGTTACCGCCTCGCGGTGTAACAGGCAGCGCGCTTCCCGGTAGATAGGCGCGCCGGTAATGTTGTCGGCCGTGGCGTATTTGAGATCGATATGCAGTGACGGGAATATCACCGACAGATCGACCAGTTCTGGGGTTTCTGACATAGCACATTTCCTGTTTATTGTTCGAATTGACCAAACTGTTGTTGTAACTGGCGATTGGTTTGCAGGCGTCCTGCGAGGGAATCACCAAGTTGCTCCACCACCGCAGAGAGTAATAAGTTGAACAGACAGCTCACGGGAGCCAGAGAATCCCAGAAATGTCCGGTGTCAGTTTTTACCTGGAGTAAATCAAGGGCATAATCTCTGGCCCACGGACACCACACATCGGTGATCAGCGCCAGTGGAATATGGCGTTCTGTCGCGACACGGCAATATTGTCGGGAGATAGCGGAGTAGGCACGCATGTCGGTGATCACCACGTATGGCTGGTTAAATCCCGAATTCAGCGACTCTACCCAACTGCCGGAAAGCCCTTCGGAGTAGCTGACTTTAGGCCGCAGGTATTCAAGATGACTAAAAAAGGCGTTGGCAATCCCACGTGTAGACTGGATCCCAAGGATGTAAACCGCTTCCGCATGCGCCAGCTGCTGCGCAATGCGTAAAAATGTTTCGCTTTGCGCGAGTTGATAGACATGGGTAATGGCGTCGATTTCCAGTAACAGCGACTGCTGCGCGCGATCCGGCAGGCTTTGCTGCTGGTGCCAGGAATCCAGCCGCTCGTTCATTCCCCAGGGTTGATAGGGGACAACCGGCAGCTCACGCAGGCTGGCTTTTGCATCCTCCAGATTACGAAAGCCCAGCTTACGCAGATAGCGTCCTACGGTAATGCCGCTGGTTCCTGCCGCTTTAGCGATGCCATCCGCGGTTTCAAAAGGGATCTGTACACCGTGGGCTAACAGCCACCCGGCTACGCGCTTTTCGCTCGGCGTAAGCTGGCTGAAGGTCTGTTCTATGCGGGTAAATAATTCAGGTTTCGCTGTCATTACCTTCTCGCTGTTAGTTGTCTGTCAGATGACGGCTCACTGTTAGTGAATTAACAATGCAGGACGCGTGCCAGGTCGCTAACAGCGACATGCTGGCTGCTTTTGTTAAAATCCAAACCACATTCATTAACTAATGATCAACATTTGTGCAGCGTAGTTCAGTTTTGGTGCAGCGACAGGAGAGCGGGGTATGAATCTGCTGATTTCGTCGGAACGATCACATTGTCGGCAACATTTCCCCTCAAACATCAGAATCGGTAATAGGAAATATCAATTTCAGCCAAATCAATAATGGCAACCTTTATTCTTATAACGGTAGGGGTATTATTTTTTGCGAACTACATTAACGGTTTGAAGCGCGAGTGTAGATATTATCTATATTATAAATGGAGTACTACAATGAATAAATTCTCCCTTTCTACAGCAGGTATTCTGGTCGCAGCGCTGTTAACCAGTGTTAGCGTCAATGCAGCCACTGATAGCGCGAAAACTGAAGTGACGCCGAAAGGCATGAGCTGCCAGGAATTCATTGATCTGAACCCGCAGACCATGGCTCCGGTGGCTTTCTGGGTGCTTAATGAAGACGAAGATTTCAAAGGTGGTGATTACGTCGACTATAACGAAACCGTCACGACCGCAGTACCTCTGACCGTAGAACTTTGTAAAAAACATCCGCAGAGCGAATTAAGTAAAATAAAAGAAGAAATCAAAAAAGAATTATCGAAATAAAATTAAATCGTTATTAAAACCCGGCCAAAGTGCTGGGTTTTGCTATTTGTGACGCTGTCACTTATTTATTTTGCAATACTTAAGGAAACTTTATAAAGATAAAAACGCCGGTGCCGATACTGGGTAAAAGTTAGCCTTTTGCAGAAGGAGTTTGTATGGCCTGGTATCCTACTCGTATTTCAACGCGTTTAACCATTGGTGGCATTCTGCTGCTTGCAGTCACTACACTTGTCATTGTTGCAATTATGCTCTGGCGAGGGCAGCCGCGCGTCGTTGAAATCAATACCGCCCTGATCGAAGAAACGGGGCAAGGTTTAACCCGTCAGTTAAGTACCGTGTTGTCGCGAATTGAAGGTGAGACCGTCGGTTTGTCGCGACTGGCCGAAGTGCTGCCCAACGATGAATCGCTATATCAAAGCGTTGTTCCACATTTGATAGGTGAAGATAAAGAGTCGATCATTACCGGCGGCGGCATTTGGCCAGAACCAGACGCCTTCACCGCAGGCGTAGAAAAACGCAGCTTTTTCTGGGCGCGTAACGCTGAAGGAAAGCTGATGTACTCCAACGACTATAACGTCGAAGGATCAAGCGGATACCACAATGAAAGCTGGTATCAGCATGCCAAGGGACATTCACAAAACAGCTGCTTATGGTCTGATGTTTACCAGGATGCCAGTTCCGGGGTCAACATGGTAACCTGCAGCGTTCCTTATCAACTGGCCGGTAAGTTTGCCGGCGTCGCCACTACCGATATTCGTCTCGATAACGTTGCCACCTTTATGCAACAGCAGGGAAACAGCACCGGTGGTTACGCGTTCGTGGTGGATAAACAGGGACAAATTCTCTACTTCCCGCAGGCAGACCTGACAAAACACAAAACCATTAACGAACTGGCGCAAAGCGCGCAATGGCTTATCCCGGTGGAAAACGGTCTTAAATCTTTACGTCCGGCAGATGGGGTGAAGACGATTACGCTTGCTAACGACAATGTGTTGAATACGCCGACCCGGGTAATGCTATTCCCGATGGCGGATACCGGCTGGGTCGTGGGGCTGGTGACGCCTGAATCACGCATCGTCGGTCTCGCCAAAGTGATGATGCAGGACGTGCTGGAAGTGTTGATCCCAATTATGACGCTATTGCTGGTGGGATCCTGGCTGGTGGTTCGCCGACTGATTTCGCGTCTCGATGATACCCGCCAGGCGCTCGATGATATCGCGCAGGGCGAAGGCGATCTTACCCGTCGTCTGGATGTGCGCGGCAAAGATGAGATTTCGGCTATCGCCGAGGCGTTTAATCTGTTCGTCGATAAAATCTCAGCCATTCTGATCACCGTCAGAAGCAGTAGCGTGGTGGTGGCGAATAATGCCGTCAGCCTGGCAGACAGCAATATGGAACTTTCATCTCGCGTCACGCAGCAGGCCGCTGCGCTGGAAGAGAGTTCGGCGGCGATGGAACAGTTAAATGCGACCGTTCATCAAAATGCCAGTAATACGCAACTGGCGGATGAGCTATCCGATAGCACCGCGCAAACGGCTAACCGCTGTGGCGATGTTATGCAGGGCGTGATCTCAACAATGGATAACGTCAGCGCGTCATCCGGCAGAATGGTGGAAATTGTCGCGGTGATTGACAGCATTGCGTTCCAGACCAATATTCTGGCCCTGAACGCCGCCGTTGAAGCCGCCAGAGCGGGCGATGCGGGTAGAGGATTCGCCGTTGTCGCCTCTGAAGTACGTACGCTGGCCCAGCGTAGCGCCACCGCCGCGCAGGAAATTAAAGCATTAATTGATGAATCCGTATCTCATGTTGGTAGCGGAAGTCAGCAAATTCACAATGCAGGCGAACGGCTGGGAGAACTGGTCAATAACGTGCGGCAGGTGCGTCAGTTGATGGGGGAAATACGCGTTGCAGGCGAAGAACAGCGTAAAGGCGTTTCCGAAGTCACGCTGGCCGTTACCGAAATGGACAGCACCGTTCAGCAGAATGCCTCGTTAATTGATGATGCCACAGCACGTACCCAGGCCCTGAAAGAAGAGGCGGAACAACTGGCGTTGCTGGTCTCTTCATTTAGATTACCAGAACCTGCTACCGCCTGAGCGTCGAGTGAGGTCCGGGCGCAACCATTGCACCCGGACAGTCGATTAATGATCAAGGTACAGGTAGTGCATCCAACTGGTCATGCGCAGGAGTATTTTCCGTAGCAATGATAATGCTTCAAAATGCTGAGCTGAATAGACCGCAACCTGAGCGGCAACACCGTCTGGGAGCTGCTGTTCAGCCTGATTATTATCAACTTTTTCAATGCATTACTGCCACTTTCTGAAGCCCAATCGCTATATCGTAGCGGTTCTTTTATTATGGACTCTCAGGGTGAAAATGGGATCTGGTTGTTGACCGAAGGTAGAATAGTCATTCGCCGGCGCACTGATGGGCTCATCCTGGCCAGTCAGCAGGCGCCAATGATGCTGGGAATGGCCGAGTTCTTTCTTCCCACTGGGCATAACTTTTATGATATCGAAGCAGTCAGCCCATGCACTACTCACGTAGTGAAGAAAACGGATTTCATGACTATCGTTAATCGCGATCGACTCTGGGAATCTGTGGCAATCGTTGAAGCGTATATTATTCAGGTAATGAGCCAGCGCGATCGCCTGCTCACCAGTCGAACCGCAACTGATATGGTTTGGGGGCATCTTGAACTTTTACAGCAAGAGCCGGATGACGTCAGAAAAAGAATCCCGGCGGTACAGTATATCAGGGAGCGAACCGGGCTTTCTCGCAGCACCATTATGGATACGCTTGCCAGGTTAAAACGACAGGGGGCGATCCAGTTGCATCGCGGGCATTTAATCTGCATTTCGGCAGATTAACCACCGCATCCGTCCATGATGTAAATATAGTATGATGGGTCTTATGACCGATTTATGACGTTAAATCCATCAAAACATATGTTATCTGTTTTGTATCAATCTCACTTTAACTCTATAATATTGTGTGTAAACTGGCATTTATCCAAATAAGGGCCAATATTATGGATTTAACACTCAATACGGCTGCTGATATCGTCAAACTACTCTGCGACAGATTGCGTAAAGAACGACTCGCGCGGCAAATGACGCAGGCTGAGGTTGCCGCGCGTTCAGGTGTCGGTGTGAATACCGTTTCGAATCTGGAAACAGGTAAGAACGTAGGATTTGAGAATCTGGTCAAAGTCGCAATGGTGTTAGGTTATGGCGATGCCCTGGAGGGTTTATTCAAACCCAGGATTGACAGTCTGGATGATATTTTGCGTTATGAGAGGAGCGCGGCACGCCAGCGGGTGAAAAGGAAAAATTCTGATGCCTGAACAAGTTGATGTCTTTTATGAAGGTTGGGGTGAAAAATGGCTGTGGGGGAAACTGGTGTCTTCCACAGCCCTGACCGGACGCCCGTTGATCGCCTTTGAATACAGTGAAGACGCTATACGTAAGGGACTGGAACTGTCCCGGTTGATGTTACCGCTGAACGGTCCCCGTTTACGCAGGGATTTCCCGGCTCATCAATTGGGATTACCTGGACCAGTCTATGATTCGTTACCTGATGGCTGGGGTATGCTGTTGATGGACCGATTATTTAAACGCCGCGGACTAAACGCAGCGCGCATAGGTCCTTTGGAGCGCTTAACCTGGGTCGGCAACAACGCGATGGGCGCCATGACATTCCAGCCCGTTCAGTCAGATGTCGAGAAGATTTCAAAAGAGGATGTGCCTCTCGAACAACTGGCAGCTGAGGTGCAGGAAGTCCTGAGTGGAGACGGCGGGGAATTCTTGCAAAAATTGCTTCAGATGGGCGGTTCGCCACAAGGGGCAAGGCCAAAAGCGCTACTTTATCGTGACAGTGTCACGTCGAAATTTACCACTGCGCCGCTACCCGGGAGCGAAAGCTGGTTGATTAAATTTCCCGCCAGGCATGAGCATGCTGAAGTATGCGCCATCGAAGCGGTTTATGCTGAATGCTTGCGTCAATGTGGGATTAGCACGCCCGATACGGCATATTTTGATCTGCCTGGTGGGCAGGCGGCCTTTGCCACCCGCCGTTTCGACCGTGACCAGTCAATACGTATTCCAATGCAGAGTCTGGCGGCACTTACCGGCGCAAATTACCAGTTACCCGGCGCTTTAGATTACCGGGATTTTCTGCGCGCCACGCAGATCTGTACCAATGATGTCAGAGAAAAGGCGAAAGCGTTCGAACGCGTGGTTTTCAACGTGGCATTCAACAATCGTGACGATCATCCGAAGAACTTTGCTTATTTAATGTCAGCCGATGGAAACTGGACTCTGGCTCCGGCTTACGACGTTACCTGGTGTGAAGGACCCGGCGGGTACCACCAAATGGACGTGCTGGGGGAGGCGCTGGATATCGAAAGAAAGCACCTTCAGTTGCTTGGCGTTCAGGAAGCTGAGCTCTCTGCTGACCAGGTGAACGCCATAATCGAAAAGATCTGCCACTCTGCGATAGGGCTGAGCGCTATCGCCAGTGACAAATACCCCGATCAGATAACGCAAACCACGCTGGATACGATCCAGAAACAAATTAATGATAATGTCCGCCGGTTACTGTCCCGGTGATGCAGGTTCAGTCGCTACACTGACCTGAAGATAACCATTAACGCCCCCAACGGCTGCGAATATAGGTTACGGCCTCCTGCGTTTGCGGCTGATTGAGATAATCTTCGCGAAACAGGATGGTGCCGTTGATGTGTGGTTCGGACTCGTTCAGATCGAGCTGCTTTTTCAGCTCTGGCACGCCGCCTTTGACTGTCCAGTCCGGCTCTTTTCGTGAAGGTTCGCCGACTTTATACAGCGCCACTCCAATATAAAGGCGGGTATTGGTTGATTTCACAACATCTGCCCACCACTTCGCCAGCACATCGTATCGCGCCGCATCACGGGCAAAAGGCCAGTACAACTGTGGGGCGATGTAGTCCAGCAAGCCTAATTGTACCCAGCGACGAGTATCGGCATAAGATTCATCATACGCTGCTGCGCCACGGGTGTCGGAACCCGCAGGATCGTGAGAACGATTGCGCCATACACCGGCGGGGCTGACGCCAAATTCCACCTCAGGCTTAAGTTTCTTAATGGTCCGCGAAACCTGGGCGATCAATCGTTGCGTGTTATCGCGCCGCCAGTCAGCTTTGGAATCAAATCCCTGACCATATTTTCTGAAGGTCTGGCTGTCGTTAAGCGCTGAACCGGGAGACTCGGTATAGAAGTAGTCATCAAACTGCACGCCGTCGACCGGATAATTTTCCACCACTTCCGCCACGATGCTGGTGATCCAGTCGCGCACTTCGGGAATACCGGGATCTAACACAAAACGCTCACCCGAGGTGCGGATCCAGTCCCGGTGCAGGACATAAACGCTGGAGGGCATCTGCGACAGCGTGCTGTTTAATTCGGTGATCGTTGATGGTTTGAGATTAACGGAAACGCGGTAAGGGTTAAACCAGGCATGAACTTTCATGCCGCGTTTATGCGCTTCATCGAGCATAAACTGTAGCGGATCGTAACCCGGATCCTGACCAATCGTGCCGGTTAGCGTATCTGACCACGGCAAGATTTTAGATTGCCACAATGCGGTACCATCGGGTTTGACCTGGAAAAAAACGGTGTTGATGCCAAGACGTTTCAGGTTATCCAGCTTATCCGTCAACGCTTTCTGCTGCAGGCTGATACGGATGGCAGGGGAACTGACATTCACTGATGAGATCGGCGGCCAGTCCAGACGGGAAACCGTCGCCAGCCAGATTCCACGCACCGGCTCCTTACTCTGTTGCGGTTTGCTCACCGGAGGTAGTGGGGTGACTTTGGGACCGGGCGGCTGTGAAGAGCAACTGCCAAGTAACAACATACTACCCACAAGTACCGCGAACCATTTCAGGTTAGTTCGCGGTAATCTGGCATGGCAACGGACGAAGATATTCGCCAGTTTTTTCTGATATTTTCCTGAAAAGAAACCGGATGCTGGCATCAGACTTTGCTCTTATTTTTTCTTGTTGCGGCTGTTAGCCCAGGGATCAATAGCAGGTGCAGTGTTGTTGAACGGGGTCACGTCATGCAGCGAATCAAGATAGAGCGCTTCAACTTCAGCACGCGCCCACGGCGTACGGCGCAGAAATTTTAAACTGGATTTAACGCTCGGTTCATTTTTAAAGCAGTTGATATTAATGCGTTGAGCAAGCTCGGCCCAACCAAAACGATCGACCAGCACATTGACCTGCATTTCTAGCGTTACGCCATGTAAAGGGTCTTTTGAAGTATGAGCATTCATATGAAGTCCAGTTCGGTATTTCCAGATTTTGTCAGTCGTGCAACGAGACAGATTACAAGAAAGCGGAACGACCAGCAATGGCCCAAATCGACACTGATCTTCCAAGGAACATTCGCTGAAACTGTAAAAAGAAGAGGGCGGACAAGGCTGACACTTCAGGCTAATCACGATAGAAGAACTCTTTCTCGTATAGCAATCCGTTACCAATTTAGCTAAAGTAGTGTATAGCAATTTGTTACCAACAGGAGATAACCATGCAAAGCAGCGCCCGTAAGCCGACTCGTGATAAGCAAATTAATATCCGGGCTACTGATGAGGAACGTGCGGTAATTGACTACGCTGCAAGTTTGGTCAATAAAAACCGTACTGACTTCATCATTGAGAAGGCCGTGCACGAGGCCCAGAATATCATTTTAGATCAACGAGTATTCGTCCTTGACGATGCCCGTTATCAGTCTTTCATTGAACAGCTTGAAGCGCCGGTTCAGAACGTTGAAGGGCGTCAACGCCTGATGAATGTGAAGCCCGAATGGAAATAAACGTCACGACACCGGTGTTGCTGACCGAAGGGCATGATCTCCAGCCATTTGATTGCGGTAATGACGTATTAAATGATTGGCTACGTCGACGGGCGATTAAAAATCAGTACCTCAACGCATCGCGCACATTCGTCATTTGTCTTGAATCTACTCAGCGTGTTGTGGGTTACTATTCCATTGCAACCGGGTCCGTGAGCCATGCTGATTTAGGCCGTAGTTTACGTCAGAATATGCCCGACCCGGTTCCGGTCGTTCTGCTGGGACGTCTTGCTGTTGATGTCTGTACTCAGGGGCATAGTTTCGGAAAATGGCTGCTTAATGATGCGGTACTGCGAATTTCCAACTTAGCCGATCAAGTGGGCATCAAAGCCATCATGGTACATGCTATTGATGGCCAAGCTCGGGCATTCTATGAGTATTTCGGCTTCGTTCAGTCTCCGATAGCAGCAAATACGTTGTTCTACAAAATTTAACTCCCCAAACAGTCTCGAATTTTCCCGGCTGAAATGGGGCAGGCTTTCATAACCGACAGCATAAGCTGATGTGGTGACATCGCAATAAAACGATAAGTTAGTAGTAGTGTCAACCAATGTCCAAATGCCAGCAAACGAAAGATTGATGGGGATTTAACTCTATGACTTTGTGCGCATTACGTCATTTAACATAATATACATTATGCGCACCAGTGATGTAACTGCAATATTCTGATGTCACTTTTAACCCATTTAGTGATGTCACTTTTTCTGGCATAAAGGATCCAATCCTCAGGCCATGGAGACATCAGGATGCTTGTGACCATGTCAGATAAAGAACTCAGACGGATCAACGTCATTCAGTCAGTTGTCGAAAAGCGTATGCACCGTCGTGATGCTGCGCACCAACTTGCTCTGACCGAACGTCAGACGCAGCGTCTGATTTACCGCTTTCGTGAATCAGGTGCCGCTGGCCTTTCAAACCTTCGACGTGGACGCCCTGGTAATCACAGACTCCCTGAGTCACTGAAGCTGCGTGTACTTTTTTTACTTCACGATCACTACAGCGACTTTGGACCAACGCTTGCCGCAGAAAAACTGCGCGAACGCCATAACATCACGGTGTCTGTTGAAACGCTCAGAAAATGGATGACGGCAGATGGACTCTGGGTTCCATACTCACGTCGCAGGCCCCGTGTTCATCAACCCAGATACCGGCGTGACTGCCTCGGAGAACTTGTTCAAATTGATGGTTCTCCGCATGACTGGTTTGAAGGTCGCGCACCCAAATGCTGCCTGCTCGTCTTCATTGATGATGCGACTGGCCGCCTGATGCACCTCCGCTTCGGCGAGACTGAATCAGCCTTTGATTACATGATGGCTACCCGCGAGTATCTTGAACAACATGGCAAACCATTATCTGAATTTTACCTGATGCTACTCACAACCAAGAGCATTGTCCTTATCACAGGCCAGTTTTGCCGACAAATCACTAAGGCGATCAATGCCAACGGACTTACAATCGTAAACAGATTCCTTCTTGCTATTTAGGTTCGTAACACTAACCCCACGGCTTTCAATCTCATCCTCATAATTACTAAATATTGTGTATTTATACCCTGTATTTACAAACGACACGTTGAAGTAATCAGTTTGAAATCGTGAGTAATGATTGTATTTAAATCCTGAATAATCATTACCTTTCGACTCATAGTTAAATTCAGTTTTGCGGTCTTTAGATAAGGTGTACCGAATTACACCGTTGTTTTCATCTAGTTTGATTATTCCTTTTGCAGTGTCGCACACAAAATATACATCACTCGCAAACGATGAACCACACAGAAACATTGCCGCTAACGCAAGTAATTTATAATGACGCATTGTAATTCCTCTCCATTTTCAAATCATATCCATTCTGTCTTGGTCCGTTATATCTTTTTGCAAATGAAAGCCAATCTTTAGTCCGAATGGAATGCAATAAAACCCTATCAGCCTTAATGAAGCTAACGAATGCTTTTAACTGATTTTTTTCAGACTTGCTTAATGCAAAAACGAAATCCTCAGGGCTGGCGTAGCCTGCTGTGGCGAAGTTCGATGCCAAAATCTGAAACTTACCCCAAGATGCCGATTTCAAAGCAGCTTTCTTGTCTAAGGCATACGCTTTGACTAGTTTTGTATACTGTACTGATGTTGCATCATATCCACCCGCAACAGAGTTTGATATATCTTCGAACTGATCATATTTTCCATTTGTATATTTATGAAAGTGATGCCTTTCAAATAATATCGCAGGAACATAATCATCGTTATCTTCAAATTTAAAATAGGAACCATAAGAACCAGTTTCTGTTTTTGCTACAGCCTTAATTGCTGCAATTTCGCATCCCAATTCTTTTGCAACCTCTTCATAATCAGTATCATCAATTTTGTCTCCATTATAGAAATTAATAAATTCTATAGGAGTTAATTCCCCATTAACAGGAGTCTTGGGAAACTCTGTACTCCGTAATATTTCCATAAACTCAAGCGGATGAAAATGCCATACAGACCGCTGACTGGCGAACGGCGGCACCTTATCCATCCAGCGCGTCGCATCCAGAAATCCCCCGTTGGCCCTCTTCACAACAGGACTTTCATCTCTGACCTTAAATACCGACGACCAGCGTGTATCATCCTGGGTACTGTGCCAGTCGCTGTCGTGTTTCACTATCAGCCGCCGCGCATATTCCGGGATGTTCATCTGGTTGGTATGCAGTGCGCCAAACAGCTGCGCATCCTGAGATTTATCGGGATATGGGCTGGGCGGTCTTCTGTTTTCAGCATTACGGATCACACTGTCATATAACATTCCGGCCTGTGAGCTGTCCGGTCCCTTTTCTCCGTCAAAGTGTGAACGGATGCTTTTCAGGGCGTCAATCAGCCAGCGTTCATCCAGCGTGCGGGTAAAATCGGTTGTGTGTTCAGCCTCAATACAGTGGAAGTTTAGCTCTGCTAAATCGTGCTGGCAGAGTTGCTCCACATCGTCCTGGTGCATCCACGTATGCGGACGGCTCTGAAACCAGGTGACCCCGGTTTTATCCGTAAACGGGTACGTGGCATCACGCGGAATAATTTTTCCGGCATCAGCACGGGTAATGGCGCTCATCTGCTCAAAGCTACTTTCCTCGCCCTCCCCGTTTCGCAGGTACATCGGGCGTTTCAGCTTCAGCTTAATAAACTGTTTGCCCGTTTTGATGCCCTTCACGTTTGCCACCACATCCGGCACATGCTCATCGAGGCTCATCAGCTCGATATGGGCTTTATAATCCGTGGTGATAATCTGCGGATAGTTATCTTCGTCGGCCAGATCCTGAGCGCCAAGGAACCCGACTGCATCCCCTGCTTTCACCGTCACTTTCAGCGGCACAGATGGCACCACAACATCATCAAACACGCCGTGATTCAGTGCGCTGTGCATCCAGTCAGGCAGACACACGTAACATTCGCCATCAGACTGCAGATATTCCGGGCGCATCGAGACCCAGAACAGATTGCCTGCGGGCTTACCGTCCTGAAGACGCTGCACCAGAGCAAACGGCTCCGGTCGTTGCTCCAGCAGAAACGATTTCTGTTGTAGTAAGGCAAGCGTGTCGCCCTGAACGAGCGTTCTGGCGTGGCCGTGTTTGTTTACCAGCACGTCCGGCGCGATTTCGCGGCTGTCATCGTGGCGGGAGTGCTTACGCATTCGCACTCCGTGGCCTTTCTGCGTGACCCGATAAAGCGGGCGTTTCGGAAATTCTGACAATGGCGCGATGTGCATGTAAAGCTGGTACAGCGTCAGCCAGGACGATTCATCCTGTTCGTCGGACTTATACACTGATTTGACCAGCACAAAGGTGCCGGACTGGCGCAGGGGGCGTTTCTGGCAACACTCGATAGCCGCGTAATCCCGGTTAACCCGCCATGCCACCACCTCGCCGTCCATCATGAACTGGAGCGGCACCGATTTTTCCGGCGTTTCCTGATCCAGCACCGAGGCCGGAGATGATGACATCCCGACATGGATCCCCCCGTGCCAGTAACGATTTACGCCAAGTAACCACCAACCGTGGGCGTTTTTGCGGATGTCGGTCAGCAGCTCGTCATAGTTCTTATAGTCCCGTCCGTCGGCTTTCCGTACCGGATAACGTATGTTCATCCTCATTCCTTAAGTTAAATCTCCAAAACCATAATCATCGCAGGGAGTTAAGACGAAGGGGAGTAAAATTTATGCAA
Source organism: Citrobacter sp. C5_2 (assembly GCF_014596845.2). Lineage (NCBI taxonomy): Bacteria > Pseudomonadati > Pseudomonadota > Gammaproteobacteria > Enterobacterales > Enterobacteriaceae > Citrobacter > Citrobacter sp. C5_2. The sequence goes on from NZ_CP115032.1 coordinate 2,651,012, forward strand.
ATTTTATTACTGCAATCACCTGATGCAAAGCAACCAGGTTAACATCCGTTCCCGCTGGCGGTGGCCACCAGAAATGTTGATAAAAGAGCTAACTGAAAGCATTACTCTCGGGCTGGAGAACGTCCGTCTCACCAGTTGATATCTTCCGGCCAGTCCCAGGGGGTATCATTCATCTCGTTAAGCATTTTTATGTCCTGCTTTTCACGGGTATATTTACCCCATAAAGAATCAAAAGAACGAATGATACTAATTAACTGCTGCGGTATCCTACCTGCATATGCAGTCGTCACGCGTTCAGTCGCCTGAGCCATTCAAGGGCAGCTATGACAATCCCTATTTGTGTTTACCAATAAAGCCATATGGTTCAAGACATTTACGAAGTAGCAACGTCCACTTCTGGCTGTGAGTTCAACTGATGGACGCAACACACTTATTGAACCGTTCTGCGGGTGATTCATAGTCTAGCGTTTTTCTCGGCCTTTCGTTGAGCTGTCTGGCAACACTGTTAAGTCTTTGCTGGCTGTGAACCGATAAGTCAGTTCCTTTTGGAAGATATTGTCTGAGCAATCTGTTCGTATTTTCATTTGAGCCACGTTGCCAGGGAGATTGAGGATCACAAAAATAAATCTGAATGTCTGTCGCTATAGTAAATCGTGTGTGGCTGGTCATTTCAGCGCCACGATCCCAAGTTAATGTTTTATAAAGCTCAGCAGGTAATTCCCGGGCTTGTCTGATGAGTGCAGATATAACCGTTATTGTCTTGTTATCTCTGATCTTCGCCAGCATAACAAAACGGGAATGACGTTCTACGAGGGTGATGATATAGGAGTTTTTCGAGCCCTGAATCAAGTCACCTTCCCAGTGACCTGGAATGGCTCTGTCAGCCGCCTCTGGTGGCCTTTCGCTGATAGGTATCGTGTTCGGGATTGACCCTAATCCTTTCCCTTTAAGCGATGACGTTCTGGATCTACGCACTGCTCTTCCGCTTCTGAGGCATTGCTGCAGCTCTTTTTTTAATGCTCCCCGGGTTTGTATAAAAAGCGTTTTATAAATCGTTTCGTGTGACACATGCATTTCCTGATTATCCGGATAACAGCGTTTCAGCCAACCGGCGATCTGTTCCGGCGACCAGTCCTGATGCATCTTCTCTGCAATGATTTTACACAATGCGGGGCTTCCAATTAGCTTGCAAGGTTTTGGTCTCAGCGCATTTTCCCACGCAGTAGCATCGGCTTTTGCTGCTCGGTATTGTTTTGCACCACCGTGCCTCCTGACCTCGCGGCTAATCGTTGAGGGCGCTCTTGATAATTTGGCGGCGATGTCCCTGATGCTGATTTTTGCTACCAGCCCTCTGGTTATCTCCTCTCTTTCATCAAGCGAAAGCGCTAATCGGTGCCGTTTTCGCACGGGAGGACGGTAGCCGCCTGTCTGGTGGATAGTGGGCATAATGGAAGAATGATATCTATCGAACATTCTGGCGATATCATGTAGAGAATCACCTTGCTTATATCTGTCCCAGATAATTGCCTTCTGCTCTGGCGTGTAGTTGATCCGAGTTCTTCGTTTCATGACAACGTCCCCCTTGATTAAGGATAGCGTTGCATCGACCCATTGAACTCACAGCACTAAGCAGACTTTTCAACATTTGGACATTTCTAACGAGCCAGTGATTAGACAATTCTGGTGAGCTTTGACAAGTAGGTAATCGTTATACACTGCTCCATGAGACATCGCTTACTTTCCGAAAAATGGTAATCAAACTGCCCCCCTCCGATACCGGATGTGTTGTGCTAACCGGTGATCAGAGGGCAACGCGGGATGCACGAACTCTTCAGTTTTATTCATGCCCAACCGTATCATCAGACGCTCTGACGGTTTATTCAGCACCGACGTAAATGAAACCACCTCACTTAACGCCAGTTCCTTGAAAGCAAACGTCAGACACGCCTCGGCGGCCTCCAATGCCAGCCCTTGGTGCCAGAAGGATTTAGCAAGACGCCAGCCTATTTCGGTACAGGGTGAAAAGTGAAATTTATCAGGTTGTGGATGTAAACCTACACACCCCACAAACTGGTGTGTTTCTTTAAGTTCAACGGCCCAGAATCCCCAGCCGCGCTCTGTAATGCCTTCCTGAAATCTGGTAGCCAAGTTGTCGCTTTCCGTTCGTTGCAGCGGAGCCGGAAAAAAACGCATCACGTCCGGATCGGCATTTAATGCGGCAAACGGGGCTTTGTCTTTGTCTTCCCACGGGCGTAAAATCAGTCTTGATGTTTCCAGCATATTTCTGCCCTTCTCCTGTATTTTCATATAATCTTCTAAAAGAAATGGCTCATCGGCAAGGACTTATGTGCCCCTTTCCGCCTTCTTCTCTCATACTGGAGATTCATTCATGGCCGACTGGAATCCTGCGCTTTATCTGCAATATGAAACTGAACGATCAAGACCCGCTGCGGAATTACTCAGCAGAGTGGCGTTAGAGAATGTCCATTCAGTGGTCGATCTTGGCTGTGGTCCGGGAAACAGTACGGCATTACTGCATCAGCGCTGGCCCTCGGCTGTAATAACCGGGGTTGATACCTCACCCGCCATGCTTAATGAGGCGCGCAATGCATTACCGACATGCCGTTTTATTGAAGCGGACATTCGTTCATTCCAGACAGAGCAGCTTCTGGACCTGCTGTATGCCAATGCCTCATTGCAGTGGGTTCCCAATCACTATGAATTGTTCCCGCATCTGGTATCGCTACTGGCTCGCAATGGCGTGCTGGCTGTACAAATGCCGGATAACTGGCTAGAGCGAACACATGTTTTGATGCGTGAAGTGGCTTATGAACAAGGTTACCCTGACCGGGGCCGCTCGCCGCTTCCTGGCGTTCACGCCTACTATGATATTTTGACTGAAGCGGGCTGTGAGGTGGATATCTGGCGCACAACGTATTATCACGTTATGGATTCACATCAATCGATTATCGACTGGGTAAGCTCAACGGGCCTGCGGCCCTGGTTGCGTGATTTGAGCGAAAATGAGCAACATCTTTACCTCGCGCGTTATCATGAGCTACTTCAGGAACAATATCCTCTGCAGGAAAACGGTAAAATTTTGCTGGCCTTTCCGCGGTTATTTATCGTAGCCAGACGTACTGATTAAGCGTTTATTATAAGTGCATCACAGGAGCTGACTATCTGCCATGCGCGCCCTCGCCTTTTTATCATGAGGATCTAGTGGCAAAGCCTGTCATCTGCTAGTGTCTGGCAACGTGTTTCTGACAGGAGTTGTCATGTCTAAAGTCTACATTGGTGGCTGTCTGTGTGGTTCGATTCGCTTCGCGGCCAGCAGTCCTAATAATTCCCATACCTGCTCCTGCGATATATGTCGGAAACATACGGGCGCACCAACCGTCGTCTGGATTGAGTTTAATGCAGAAAATGTAACGTGGACGGGTAAAGCCGGAAAACCGACAACCTGGCGCTCTTCTGAGACGTCAAGTCGGGCATTTTGCCCTCAGTGTGGCAGTTCCGTAGGCGCCATTGATGACGCCCCGGTTATTGCGCTGTTAGCTGGCGCTTTTGACGATCCTGACGATAAAGACCTGGCGCCGGAATTTCATTCTTTTTCAGATATGCAGCCTACATGGTGGCAAAAGAATGTAACTAAGTGAGTTGGTAATGCTTATCCGGAATGTGTTTTGCTGGCACGTTTGTTTCATCATTCATCTGTAACAAATCGATTTCAATCGCATTGCAAATCGCATCCAGCGGGAGGTCGTTGTTCTCTGTACCAAACGGATCTTCCAGCTCTTCTGCAAGCGTATCGAGCGAAATAAAAGTATAGGAAATCAGCACTGAGATAAACGGCGTCATGTAATGTAAATCTACCACCAACGCGAATGGCAACATGATGCAAAACAGATAGACCGTGCGATGAAGGATCAAGGTATAAGCAAACGGGACGGGGGTATTCGCGATCCGTTCACATCCTGCCAGCACCGTAGACATATCATTTAACCTATTGTTTAAACTATGGAATAATATGTCTGACAGTTGACCATTGCGCCGACGTACAGCTAACCATTCCCCCATCAGCAACAGAATGCGATTTGCCGGTGATTGTGAGGCAAATACTATTCGCAGATCCTCCTCACTAAGGTATTTCGCCAATGGTTCAGCCTGTGGCTGACGGCGTAAAGTCATGCGTAAACAGTGGGCAAAGGCGATTTGCAGACGAACAAACTGTCCCAGTTCGCTGTCGTCCGGCAAGGTAGTTTTTACTTCACGTAGCAGCGACCGGGAAGCAATCATCAACTGCCCCCACAGGTGTCGAGCCTCAACATAACGTGAATAACAGGCGTTATTACGAAAACCTAAAAAGATAGCAATCGCCACGCCGAGAATGCTGAACGGCGCCAGGGTAAATTTGATGCCCAGCATCGTATACCACGGCAGCATGATAATAACGGCGATGGAGAGCAGGAAGTTCAGCAGCAGACGTGAAAAAATTTTAGATAATACCGACCCATGCCAGACGAATATCAGGCGTAGCCAGTGTTGTTGGGGGCGAACGATCATGGTTATCTTCAGGAAAATGTGAAATCCGTCACATTAGACGCGAACATGATCAATGTTGCAAGCTAATCGCAACACTATCTAAACATCTTTCCTCCTGCTGAACGGACAATGCGCTGAAGTGGCAGACCGTCACCATAAAAGTAGAAAACTATAGTATGTTGTAACTAAGTAAGATCTGTAAAAAACCCGGCCTGAGCCGGGTCTGCGTATTAGCACAGTGGTTTAACGGCTTCGCGCATGCCTTTTAGCAGAATGCTATCCAGATCGGCAGTAACCTGTTCTACCAGTCCGGAAACTTCCGTCAGATCCTGTTCCCAGTGTTCTGTAACGGCCAGCACAGCTTTAACCAGCTCTTCGGTGCTTATCTGGCGGTCATGATGCTGGGACCATAGCTGTTGAAAACGCGTCATCCAGTGCGCATCATCCTGAACCGGGTAAGACTCACCGTTACGCTCACCACGGTAGAACGCAATCAACGCGGCAAGCGCAAATGTCAGACGCGCAGGCAGTTTACCGCTGGCCTGTTGCCCCGCCAACAGTTGCGGCAAGATGCGAGTGCGGAATTTAGTCATGCCGTTCAGGGCAATCGACAACAACTGATGTTTGATATACGGGTTGCAGAATCGACCTGTCACCGCGCTGGCAAAAGACGCCAGCTCATCGCGTGGTAAATCCAGCACTGGAATAATTTCTTCATAGATCGCTTTTTCCACGAAGGCGCGAATCTCCGCGTCATTCATGGCCTCCCCCACGGTATCCAACCCAGCCTGCCAGGCAACGGGAACCAATGCGGTATGTGCGCCGTTGAGAATCGCCACTTTCCGTTCTTTATACGGTTTGATGTCATCAACTATCAGGACATTCAGCGGATAGTTATCCAGACGCAACTCAGCGGCTAATGACTTCGGCCCCTGGATAACAAACAGATAGAAGTGTTCTGCGGTGTCCAGAAACGCATCGTGATAACCCAGTTCCGCTTCAAGCTTCGCGACTTCATCACGTGGATAGCCGGTGACAATACGGTCCACCAGCGTGGAGCAAAAGGCGTTGGCCTGATCCAGCCATTGGATAAATGCTTCCGGCAATGCCCACTCCTGGGCATAGCGCAGAACCAGTTCACGCAGCGCATCACCATTGTAATCAATCAGTTCACAAGGAATGATTATCCAGCCTTTATCCGACGCGCCATTAAAATGGCTGAAGCGCTCGAACAGCAGTCGGGTCAGTTTGGCCGGATAACTCACCGCTGGCGCATCCTCAAACTTATCACCAGCATGATAGCTGATGCCGGCTTCGGTGGTATTGGAGAAAACAAAACGCATATCAGGGTTATGCGCCAGCTTCAGGAACTCATCGTATTCACTATAGACGCTGATCTCGCGGTTAACCGAACGAATCAAACGGGCGTCGCTTACGGCCTCGCCCTTCTCATTCAAACCACGAATGATGGTGGTATAAAGGCCGTCCTGTGTACTCAGTGATGGAGGGAAAGTACTTTCGATAGGTCGGACAATGACCACACCAGAGTTAAGATCGGTATGCTCATTCAGCAGATCGACTTGCCAGTCAACGAAGGCGCGCAGGAAGTTTCCTTCACCAAACTGAATAATGCGTTCAGGATACTGAGCACCGGGGAAATCGCGACGATTTAAAGTTTGCACAATGGGTTCCCTTTTTAATTAGTCATACAACCTGATTGAATTGGTCCAATAGGTTAGCAAACTTTAATACATTGAAACCCTGTTTTGATCAATCCCCAGCGACAAATTAGAGAGTTTTATAAAAAAGTGTGGTCCCGGTCAGCGTCCCGTCAGGCATTTTGGCATAGCCAGGTATCACTCCTGCTTTTTGCCACCCACACTTGTGGTAGAACAACTCCGCGCCACAGCCCGTCGCCGTATCGAGCACCAGCAACGTTTTGCCCCTTTGACGCGCACAACGTTCCAGCTCGTTCATCAGTTCCCGGGCAATCCCGCTCCGCCGCGCAGAAGTATGAACCAGCAGCTTAGCGACATCGGCGCGATGAGGTTGGTTTTCAGGTTGATCGATAATGAGCTGGACGGTACCGACAAGCGTTCCCCGGGCATTCTGGGCGCCAAGAACGAGTCTTTCCCCACGGGCAACGCTTTGCGCGACGTTCATCCAGAAAGGCCGTGATTTCTCACGATTAAAAGGCAGCATAAAGCTGACGGAGGCGCCATCATTGACGCACTGTTCAAGGACATCGCTGAGCTCGTCGATTCTCGACAGAATCTGGGCCGCATTCAGCACGAAGCAGGGTTTGCAGGAAGCCATTTTTTCTCCTTAGATTGACCCCCTAAGCTTGCTTTTAACAATTACATAACACAAGGGATTGTATCATAGGATAATGTTATCTATGGCTTGTTCATTTGAATCACTAACCAGTGATAAATAACCGTGACAACGTAACGTTGCTGTTGTTCGTTAAGCGCCACACCCTGAGGAATGTCATGCCATTTTGCCAGACACCCCCGACAGCAGGTCGCCGTCGCGTGCTGCGCGATAAAAACCGGGTGACCACGCATTGGCGTCTGCTTCCCATCATTAGCGGGAAAAGCGGGAGCCAGCCGTTTGGCAATAAAATCGGCTGCATGTTGTTCAATAACCGGCGCGCCTTTATCCAGACAATACTGCCTTTCTTTCTGGCCGAGGCGAAACCGCGAGCGAAACGTCGATTTCGCCAGCCGGGCAAAAAGAGGATCGAGCGTATTCATCAGTAAACCGAACGCCCCATTTGTTGCGTTAGTTGCTCCAGCGCGGCGATACCCGCCAGTGAATTTCCCGCTGGGTCCAGTTCCGGACTCCAGACAGCAATCGCCATCTCGTGTGGAACGATGGCCACGATACCGCCACCCACACCAGATTTTGCCGGCAACCCAACCCGCCAGGCAAACTCCCCTGCATTCTGATACATCCCACTGGTCGCCATCAGCGCGTTGATTTGTCGGGCCTGCATCGGCGTCACTACGGGCTCCTCAAGATGGAAGGCATGGCCCTGATTCGCCAGAAATACGAAAGTTCGCGCCAGTTCCACACAGCTCATTTTCAATGCACAGTAGTGAAAATAGTTTTGCAAAACAGTGGTCACGTCATGGTTAAAATTGCCGAACGATTTCATCAACCAGGCAATAGCCGCGTTACGTGCGGAATGCTCAAACTCTGATCGCGCCACCGTCGCATCGTAGGCGATATCCGGGACGCCGCTTAATGCCCGGACCACTTCCAGCATCCGTTGACGTGGTGCGCTCAGACGCCCTTGCAGCATGTCGCAAACTACCAGCGCCCCGGCGTTAATAAAGGGATTACGCGGGATACCCTGCTCCAGTTCCAACTGCACCAGGGAATTAAAAGGATGACCGGACGGATCTTTGCCAACGCGTTGCCAGATCTCCTCTTCCTGATAGTGACGCATCGCCACGACCAGGCTTAATACCTTCGAAATCGACTGAATAGAAAAGCGTTCTTGTGCATCCCCTGCCTGATAGTGCTGCCCATCGACGGTACAGATGGCGATGCCCAGTTTTGAACCGTCGACAGAAGCTAACGCAGGAATATAATCAGCGACCTTACCCTGACCAATCAGCGGACGAACCTGCTGTACAATGGTCTCTAAAATTGAATTGTCCATGGCCCTGGCCACAACATGCTCCTTGCTCGCAGGTATGAAAGGCCTGCGAGTATAACAGAGCTGAATACGCTGCGTCAGACCATTAGGTGTCAGCGGACGAAGAGTCAATGACAAAAATATGCCGAGATCAGACAGGTGCCCCCGACGGAGGCACCCTCACCTTCAGAGTCGGTTTTTCCAGACGGTCTGCACATTACAAAACTCATGCAGGCCAAAATGTGAAAGCTCGCGACCAAAACCACTTTTCTTCACGCCGCCAAACGCTACACGGGCATCGCTGGCGCTGTAACCATTGATGAATACGCCTCCACACTCCAGACGAGAGGCCATATTCTGGGCCAGCGCGTCATCCGCAGTGAACACCGTGGAGGATAATCCAAAATCACTGTCATTCGCCAGCGCCAGAGCATGTTCCGCATTCCTGGCAACGGTGATCGCCGCAACCGGACCAAACAGCTCCTGCCGGAAAGCCGTCATTTCTGGCGTTACGCCGCCCAGTACCGTCACGGCATAGTAATTGCCCTGACCTGCTATTTTTTCACCGCCAAGAAGTAACTTAGCCCCTTCGGCCAGGGATGCTTCAACCTGCTGATGCAACTCATCACGCAGATCAAATCGCGCCATCGGTCCAAGGTCATTTTCTTCGTTTAACGGATCGCCCATTTTGAGCGCGCTCGCGGCCGCCACAAAACGCGCAGTAAATTCTTCTGCAATCCCTTCTTCGATAATAAAGCGTTTTGCTGCCGCACAAACCTGCCCGGTATTCTGATAACGTCCGGCGACTGCCGCTTTAACGGCCAGATCGAGATCGGCATCATTCAGGACAATAAACGGATCGGAACCACCCAGTTCAAGTACGCATTTTTTCAGCGCCGCCCCCGCCTGAGCACCAATCGCCGCACCGGCGCGTACGCTCCCCGTTACCGTGACTGCCGCGATGCGCGGGTCGTTAATCATCTGACTGACGCCGGCGTTATCGGCATTGACCCAACCGTAAACACCGGCTGGTACGCCTGCATCAGCAAAAACCTGTGCAATAATCGCAGCACAGCCGGTTACGTTAGGCGCATGCTTTAACAAATAACCATTTCCGGCCAGCAGAATCGGAATGGCGCCACGCAGTACCTGCCACAGCGGGAAATTCCACGGCATGATCGCCAGAATAGTTCCAAGCGGACGATACTCAATCACCGCCTGGTTATTTTCCACCAGCGTGGGTTCCGGGTTCAGCATCGCGGGTCCATGTTCAGCGTACCAGTCGCACAACGCGGCTGACTTGGCGACTTCACCCCGAGCCTGTTTGATGGGTTTACCCATTTCACGTGAAATACACTGCGCCATCTCTTCCGCGCGATTACGCAGGGCCAGGCCGATTTGACGCAGCGTATGCGCACGGTGCGCGACGGTAGTCTGTTTCCATTCGCTGTAGGCACTCGCGGCAAGACTCAGTGCCTGCGCAATCTCTTCGGTGCTGGCCCACGGCATCGCCGTCAGTCTTTCACCGCTGGTAGGATCAACCGAAATAGCATGTGTTGCTGCTGTGATAGTCATAGATGCCTCTCTTTATCGCAGGGTATGGTTATATCATGAGCACATTTACTCTTTCTGAAAAATGAATAATATTAACCACACCATTCACGATTAGAGAATATTATGGATCTGACGCAACTGGAAATGTTCAATGCCGTCGCGGAGACCGGTAGCATTACGCAGGCCGCAGCGAAGGTGCACCGCGTGCCGTCCAATCTCACTACCCGTATACGCCAACTTGAGGCCGATCTTGGCGTCGATCTGTTTATTCGTGAAAACCAGCGCCTGCGGCTTTCCCCCTCCGGGCACAACTTTTTACGCTACAGTCAGCGGATCCTGGCGCTGGTTGAGGAAGCGAGAATGGTGGTCGCCGGGGATGAACCGCAGGGCTTGTTTTCGCTCGGATCGCTGGAAAGCACCGCCGCGGTGCGTATTCCTGCAACGCTGGCTGAATATAACCAACGGTACCCGAAAATTCAGTTTGCACTGGCGACAGGTCCCTCTGGCACCATGCTGGACGGCGTGCTCGACGGCACGCTGAACGCTGCCTTTGCCGATGGCCCTATTACCCACCCCGGACTTGAGGGTATTCCGGTCTATCGTGAAGAGATGATGATTGTCACCCCGCACGGTCACCCTCCCATCCAGCGGGCCAGCGACGTCAACGGCTGCAGTATTTATGCGTTTCGCGCCAACTGTTCCTACCGCCGACATTTTGAAAGCTGGTTTCATGCCGATCGCGCTATGCCGGGTACCATTCATGAAATGGAGTCATACCATGGGATGCTGGCCTGCGTTATTGCCGGTGCGGGTATCGCGCTGATTCCACGTTCGATGCTGGAGAGTATGCCCGGACACCATCAGGTCAACGCCTGGCCATTGAGCGAAAACTGGCGCTGGCTGAATACGTGGCTGGTCTGGCGAAGGGGGGCGATGACGAGGCAACTGGAAGCCTTTATTGAGGTATTGAACCCGCAGCTGTAAAAATGAGATCCGCATCACGAAATGATTGTATTTTCACCAGCAAACGTTTTAAGATCGCGATCTTACCTTTTCGCAGCTAATCCACTGATTCACTATGACAACAGACACTGTTTCCCGCAAAGTGGCGTGGCTACGTGTAGTTACGCTCGCCATTGCCGGTTTTATTTTCAATACCACAGAGTTTGTCCCTGTCGGTTTGCTGTCCGACATTGCACAAAGTTTTAATATGCAGACCGCTCAGGTCGGGATCATGCTGACGATCTACGCCTGGGTTGTTGCCTTAATGTCGCTTCCCTTCATGCTGCTCACCAGCCAGGTGGAACGACGCAAGCTCCTGATCTGTCTGTTTGTCGTGTTCATCGCCAGCCATGTCCTCTCTTTCCTGGCATGGAATTTCACCGTGCTGGTGATTAGCCGCATTGGTATCGCTTTTGCGCACGCTATTTTCTGGTCCATTACCGCATCGCTGGCGATTCGTCTGGCCCCGGCAGGAAAACGCGCGCAGGCGCTTAGTCTGATTGCTACCGGCACCGCGCTGGCAATGGTGCTGGGTCTGCCTATCGGGCGTATCGTCGGTCAGTATTTTGGCTGGCGCACCACGTTCTTTGCCATCGGCATGGGGGCGTTAGTCACCCTGCTCTGCCTGATTAAGTTACTGCCTGAATTGCCCAGCGAACACTCCGGTTCACTTAAAAGTTTGCCGGTGTTATTCCACCGTCCGGCATTGATGAGTCTGTATGTGCTGACGGTGATTGTGGTCACCGCCCACTACACGGCTTATAGCTACATTGAACCGTTTGTACAGACCGTCGCCGGACTGAGTGCCAACTTTGCTACCGTGCTGCTACTGATTCTGGGCGGCGCGGGTATTATTGGTAGTGTGATATTTGGCAAACTGGGTAACCTTCATGCGTCCATGCTTATCAGTAGCGCCATTGCCCTGCTGACGGTGTGTCTGGTGCTGCTGCTACCAGCCGCTGACAGCGAAATGCACCTCGCCATCCTGAGTATTTTCTGGGGCATTGCGATTATGTTGATCGGCCTTGGCATGCAGGTAAAAGTGCTGGCGCTGGCCCCGGATGCCACCGATGTCGCAATGGCACTGTTCTCCGGTATCTTTAATATCGGCATTGGCGCTGGCGCGCTGGTGGGAAATCAGGTGAGTTTGCACTGGTCGATGTCAACGATTGGTTATACAGGCGCAGTGCCTGCCGTTGTCGCGTTGGTATGGTCGGTGATTATCTTTCGTAAATGGCCAGTATCGCTCGAAGAGCGGCCTCAACATTCATAAAAAACGGGCCTGGTAAAACAATACCGGGCCCGTTTTTTTAAGCGTAAGTTTTAATAATTTCCACCACGCCGTTAATAATAAACTGCACGCCCATACACACCAGCAGGAAGCCCATCAGACGCGAAATAGCTTCTATGCCGCCTTTGCCTACCAGGCGCATAATCCCACCAGAACTGCGTAAACACCCCCACAGGATAACGCCGACAACCGCAAAAATTATCGGCGGCGCAACCATAATTACCCAATCAGGAAATTCGGAGCCATGACGGACGGTTGACGCCGAGCTGATGATCATTGCTATCGTACCCGGACCGGCGGTGCTTGGCATTGCCAGCGGTACAAATGCAATATTGGCAGTCGGTTCATCTTCCAGCTCCTCTGACTTGCTTTTCGCCTCAGGAGACTCATGCGCCTTTTGTTGTGGAAACAACATCCGAAAACCGATAAACGCAACGATTAACCCACCCGCAATTCGTAATCCGGGGATTGAAATCCCGAAGGTATTCATCACCAGTTGTCCGGCATAGTACGCCACCATCATGATGGCAAACACATACACAGACGCCATCAGGGACTGACGGTTACGCTCCGCGCTATTCATGTTACCGGCAAGGCCAAGGAACAACGCCACGGTGGTTAACGGGTTTGCCAACGGTAACAGGACTACCAGCCCCAGTCCTATTGCTTTAAACAAGTCCATCATAATGTCATCTTTCCTGTGCGTTAATCGTCAACGGCAAGTATAAGGTGAAACCCGAGAGATAAGCCATTTTCACGGTGTAAGGATTCATTTTTCACCTGAACCTATAAGCCATAATTATCAAACTGTTAAAATTATATACATCTGTTGATGAGCCTGCGGATTTAGCAAAACGTGGCATTTTCCGCCCCATTTATTTGACTTATATTTGCCTAAGCAATAATATCAGCCGTGACTAACTACTTGCCAGGGCAACCATTGTGAAAAGCACCAGTGATCTGTTTAACGAAATCATCCCACTGGGGCGTTTGATCTACATGGTTAATCAGAAAAAAGATCGTTTGCTAAACGACTATCTGTCACCGCTGGATATCACGGCATCACAGTTCAAAGTGCTCTGCTCCATCCGTTGCGCGGTGTGCATCACCCCTGTCGAATTGAAAAAAGTGCTGTCTGTCGATCTTGGCGCCCTGACGCGGATGCTGGACAGACTGGCCTGTAAAGGCTGGATAGAAAGGCTTCCGAATCCACACGATAAGCGTGGCGTGTTGGTGAAACTCACCGAGCATGGCGCAACAATTTGCGAGCAGTGTCACCAATTAGTCGGGCAAGACCTGCACCAGGAACTAACAAAAAACTTAACGGCGGATGAAGTAGCCACGCTTGAGCATTTGCTTAAGAGAATTCTGCCGTAAACAGAAAAGAGGTATGACGATGTCCAGACGCAATACTGACACAATCACTATTCATAGCATTTTGGACTGGATCGAAAATAACCTTGAATCGCCGCTCTCGCTGGAAAAAGTGTCTGAGCGTTCAGGTTACTCCAAATGGCACCTGCAACGGATGTTTAAAAAAGAAACCGGTCATTCACTGGGTCAATACATCCGCAGCCGTAAAATGACTGAAATAGCGCAAAAATTAAAAGAAAGTAACGAGCCGATTCTTTACCTGGCGGAACGTTACGGCTTTGAGTCTCAGCAAACCCTGACCAGAACGTTCAAAAACTATTTTGATGTTCCGCCGCATAAATACCGTATGACCAATATGCACGGCGAGTCACGCTATTTGCTTCCGCTCAATCAGTGTAATTGCTAATCGCCAAACGACGTAACCGAGGAAATGATGAAAATTCTGTCTTATGCGATGCTGGCCCTGCTGTTGATTGTTTCGGGCCAGAGCATGGCGGAAAAGACCGCGCAACCAGCCACCCAGAACAGCCGTGACGCGATGATTATGCCCCCTGCGCACGATCAGTCCCCGTTCGATTTTAATCATATGGGTGCCGGCAGCGATAAGTCCGACGAATTGGGTGTGCCTTATTACAATACGCGCAACCTGTAATTCGTTTTTGCCCCGCCACGGCGGGGCTTTTTATTACCCTCTCACCTGCGCTATCTTGCGCAAACGAAAGCCAAACACATTAATATACAGCCCAGCCATAATCAGCAGCGCACCCAGCAGTTGCAAACCCGTGAGCGTTTCATCCAGCAGCACGACCGCACTTGCCAGACCGACAACGGGCACTAACAGCGACAGCGGCGCTACCCGCCAGGTTTCATAACGTCCGAGCAAAGACCCCCAGATGCCGTAACCCACAATGGTCGCCACAAACGCCAGATAAACCAGTGACAAAATGGTGGTCATATCTATCGCCACCAGACTCTGCACAATTTGTGTCGGACCATCAAGCAGTGAGGATGCCAAAAAGAACGGAATAATGGGAATTAAGGCGCTCCACACGACCAGGGACATCACCGCCGGACGCGCCGTATGCTGCATTATTTTTTTGTTAAAGATATTGCCGCAGGCCCAGCTTAGCGCTGCCGCCAGCGTCAGCATAAAACCGAGCATGCCGACATGCTGTCCGTTCAGACTGGCTTCAATCAGTACCAATACGCCAAACACGGCCAGCGCAATCCCTACCAACTGTTTCCCGTGCAAACGCTCGCCAAAAGCGAATGCCCCCAGGATGATGGTGAAAAATGCCTGAGCCTGTAATACCAGAGAAGCTAATCCGGCAGGCATACCGAATTTGATGGCGCTAAAGAGAAACGCGAACTGCCCAAAACTGATAGTCAGGCCATAACCAAGTAACAGCGAAAGCGGGATTTTCGGGCGGGCAATAAAGAATATCGCCGGAAACGCCACCAGTAAAAAACGCAATCCTGCCAGCATCAATGGCGGCATATTGTGCAGACCCACTTTAATGACGACAAAGTTCAGGCCCCAAACGACGACGACCAGCAACGCTAACAACCCGTCTTTACGTGACATACCACCGCCCTTGTAAATATTAAATTTTTGTAAACAAGTTAAGGTAACGGAAATCATTGTACCGGAACAGATCATTAATTCAGGTAGGCTGTTGAGGGCATTTTCCGACAACTTATTGAGTGTACATCACACTTTTACCATGCTATTTGTTTTTGATATCTAAAAAAAACATAACAACATGCATTGTCGGGCAGGAAAATGAATATCTCTCTGAGACGGTCCACTCTCGCGTTACTTGCATCATCTTTGTTATTAACCATTGGGCGTGGCGCTACGCTGCCATTTATGACGATTTACCTCAGTCGGCAGTATAACCTGAGCGTCGATCTGATCGGATATGCAATGACGGTCGCCCTGACTATTGGCGTCGTTTTCAGCCTTGGCTTTGGTATTCTGGCCGACAAGTTCGATAAAAAACGCTACATGCTGCTGGCTATCTGCGGTTTTGCCTCTGGTTTTATTGCGATCCCACTGATGCATAACGTGGTGGTGGTGGTACTGCTCTTCGCCCTGATCAACTGCGCCTACTCCGTCTTCGCAACGGTGCTGAAAGCCTGGTTTGCCGATAATCTCTCTGCCACCAACAAAACGAAAATTTTCTCGCTTAACTATACCGTGCTGAACATCGGCTGGACCGTTGGCCCCCCGCTGGGCACGCTACTGGTGATGCAAAGTATTAACTTACCGTTCTGGCTGGCGGCCGCCTGCTCGGCTTTACCACTGGTGTTTATCCAGACGTGGGTAAAACGTTCCAATGCAGCATCAGAAAGTTCAAACGCCGCGGTTTGGTCACCCTCGGTGCTCCTGCGCGACAGAGCATTGTGTTGGTTCACGTTGTCGGCATTTCTGGCGTCATTTGTTGGCGGCGCGTTTGCTTCCTGTATTTCGCAATACGTGATGGTGGTCGCCAACGGTGATTTTGCCGAAAAAGTGGTAGCGGTCGTTCTGCCCGTCAATGCCGCCATTGTGGTATCGCTGCAATATGCCCTCGGACGCAGGATCACTGTCGCTAACATTCGACCGCTGATGACAGTAGGCACAATCTTCTTTGTGCTCGGTCTGGTTGGCTTCATGTTTTCCGGCAACAGCCTGTGGTTCTGGGGTATTTCTGCTGCCCTTTTCACG
Organism: Citrobacter sp. C5_2; assembly: GCF_014596845.2. Taxonomy (NCBI): domain Bacteria; kingdom Pseudomonadati; phylum Pseudomonadota; class Gammaproteobacteria; order Enterobacterales; family Enterobacteriaceae; genus Citrobacter; species Citrobacter sp. C5_2. Next base: position 2,667,134 of record NZ_CP115032.1, read on the forward strand.
ATCGGCGAGGTCATTTACGCCCCAGGCGAATACATGCTGATCGATAACATCGCCCCGGCTGGTATGAAAGCCAGCTATTTTTCCGCCCAGTCGCTGGGCTGGCTTGGCGCCGCGGTAAATCCATTGGTCAGTGGCGTTATTTTGACCACATTACCGCCGTGGTCGCTGTTTGTGGCGCTGATCGTGGCGATTGTCCTTGCCTGGGCGTTAATGATAAAGGGTATGCGCGCCAAACCCTGGGATCAGACGGTAGTCTGCTGATTGTCATCGCGACAGAGCCAGAGTGGTTCTGTCGCGTACCTCAAATGGCCACCAGCCCTCGTACTCCCTCAGATTCCATATTCTCGCCGAAACCGCTTTGAATAATACTTCCGCGCGACATAAGCAGGTATTTGTCAGCCAACTGCTGCGCAAAATCATAGAACTGTTCCACCAGCAAAATGGCCATATCGCCCCGGTGCGCCAGTTGAGAAATAACCTGACCAATCTCTTTAATTACTGACGGCTGGATCCCCTCGGTCGGCTCATCAAGGATCAACAACTGCGGGCGACTGGCCAGCGCCCGTCCAATAGCCAGTTGCTGCTGCTGTCCGCCGGACAAATCTCCGCCCCGTCGATACTTCATCTCCTGTAGCACTGGAAATAGCGCGTAAATATCATCCGGCACGCGCCGGGCGTCCTGTGCTGAAAAGCGGGAAAGGCCCAGCAACAGGTTCTCTTCCACTGTCAGACGCGGAAAAATATCGCGGCCCTGCGGCACGTACGCCACACCTGCTCTGACCCGTTGATGTGGCTTCCAGTGCGTGACATTTTTTTCCTGCCAGAGCACGCTTCCACTGCGGGCAGGAATAAGTCCCATCAGGCATTTTAGTAGCGTTGTTTTTCCCACGCCGTTACGCCCCAGCAGACACGTCACTTCGCCGATACGCGCTTCAAAGCTCACGCCACGCAGAATATGGCTGCCGCCATAATATTGATTCAGTGCATTTACCTGTAGCATCAGCCCTCCTTACCGTCCAAGATAAACTTCAATAACCTGCTCATTAGCCTGCACATCGCGCAGGCTTCCTTCGGCCAGTACTCTCCCCTGATGCAGCACCGTGACATGGTCAGCAATCGTCTCGACAAATCCCATGTCATGCTCAACAACCATCAGCGAGTGCTTTCCGGCAAGCTGGCGAAACAGCTCCGCGGTGTATTCCGTCTCCGCATCGGTCATCCCTGCCGCCGGCTCATCCAGTAGTAGTAAATGCGGCTCCTGGACCAGCAGCATGCCGATCTCAAGAAACTGTTTTTGTCCATGCGAAAGCAGCCCGGCACGGCGTTCGCGCTCGTTGCCCAGACGTAACAGCGCCAGCATTTCATCAATGCGATCCCGTTGTTCACCCGAAAGGCGAGCCCGTAAAGAACCCCAAACTGATTTATCATTTTTCAGTGCCAGTTCCAGATTCTCCGCCACCGTTAGCGCTTCAAATACCGTGGGCTTCTGAAATTTTCGTCCAATCCCCTGGCGCGCAATGGCAATAGAATCAAACGTCATTAAATCAATAGACTGATCGTAAATCGCACGACCGCTTTGCGGTCTGGTTTTGCCGGTAATGACATCCATCAACGTCGTTTTTCCGGCGCCATTAGGACCAATAATGCAGCGCAGTTCCCCTACGCCAATATTGAGCGTGAGATCCGTTAGCGCCTGAAACCCATCAAAGTTCACGTTGATTTTTTCCAGCTGTAACACCGGGTCGGTTTGATTGCGAAATCTGTCCCCTGGCAACTGGCGGGTAAAAAGACCTTCATCTGGCTGCATTATTTATCTCCTTTGCGAAACAGACCAATCACGCCACGGGGTAAAAACAGCGTAACGCCAATAAAAATCAGACCAAGAAACAGTTGCCAGTATTCGGGCATGATCACCGTAAACAGACTTTTAGCGCCGTTCACCAACACAGCGCCAAAAACCGGGCCAATCAGGGTTCCGCGACCGCCGAGGGCGACCCAAATCGCCGCTTCAATCGAGTTGGTCGGTGACATTTCGCTGGGGTTAATGATGCCCACCTGCGGAACATACAGCGCACCAGCCAACCCGCACAACACAGCAGAAAGCGTCCACACCAGCAGCTTGAAACCTTTCGGATCATAGCCACAGAACATCAGCCGATTCTCGGCATCGCGCACGGCGGTCAGGATACGACCAAACTTACTGCGCGCCAGCGCCAGTCCCAGCCACAACGCCAGCACCAGTAGCATCACCGTTGCCAGAAACAGCGCGATACGGGTTGAGGTCGCGGTCACAGGGAATCCCAGAATAGTGGTAAATCCGGTAAAACCGTTATTTCCACCAAACCCGGTTTCGTTACGGAAAAACAGCAACATGCCAGCGAAAGTCAGGGCCTGAGTCATGATGGAGAAATAGACGCCCTTGATTTTTGAGCGAAAAGCAAACCAGCCAAACACCAGCGCCAGCAGGCCGGGCACCAGCACAACCAGCAGCATAGCCCAGATAAAATGTTGCGTTCCCCACCAAAACCAGGGCAGTTCGGTCCACGACAGAAACGACATAAAAGCCGGTAGTCCTTCGCCGGAGGCCTGACGCATCAGGTACATCCCCATCGCATATCCCCCCAGCGCAAAGAAAATGCCATGGCCCAGTGAGAGCATTCCGGCATAGCCCCACACCAGATCCAGTGCCACCGCCACAATGGCATAACACAGGATTTTCCCGGCCAGCGTCAGCGTCCAGACGGAGATTGCCAGCGGATGATCCGCGGGGAGTAGCGTCAGAAATGGCAGAATAATGAGCGCCAGCAGCAAAAACAGCCCCAGGATGCGCGTCACGCGCGGCGCTTTTCGTGCCAGCGTTAATGTCATTGGCATAGTCATTAGTCAATAACCCTCCCTTTCAATGCGAAAAGTCCCTGAGGTCGTTTCTGGATAAACAGAATGATCAGCACGAGGATCATAATTTTGCCGAGAACAGCCCCCACCTGAGGCTCAAGAATTTTATTGAAGATCCCGAGACCAAACGCCGCTGCCACACTTCCGGCGAGTTGTCCAACGCCGCCAAGCACCACCACCAGAAACGAATCAATAATGTAACTTTGCCCCAGCTCCGGCCCCACGTTACCCAGCTGCGACAGCGCCACGCCACCCAGCCCGGCAATCCCTGAACCCAGTCCAAAGGCCAGCATATCGACTCGCCCGGTAGGCACGCCGCAGCAGGCCGCCATATTGCGGTTTTGCGTCACCGCGCGCACGCGCAGCCCCAGACGGGTTTTATTCAACAATAGCCAGGTGAAGAACAGCACCAGCATGACAAAGCCAAGCACCACAATTCGGTTCCACGGCAAAATCAGATTGGCATAGACCTGAATTCCCCCGGAAAGCCATGTCGGATTGGCAACTTCGAGGTTCTGCGCGCCAAAGGTCATTCGTACCAACTGGATCAGCATCAGACTGCTCCCCCATGTCGCCAGCAGTGTTTCAAGCGGACGGCCATATAAATGGCGGATCACGCCGCGCTCCAGCAACATTCCTACTGCCGCGGTAAGTAAAAAGGCGACCGGAAGCGCAATGACCGGATACCAGGCTAACCATTGCGGGAGAAACTGCCCCATCAACTGTTGCACCATCCAGGTACAGTAAGCGCCGAGCATTAACATCTCGCCATGCGCCATATTGATGACGCCGAGTAACCCGTAAGTAATCGCCAGACCCAATGCCGCCAGTAGCAAAATCGAGCCCAGAGACAATCCCATAAAGGCTTGCCCAAGAAGATCGCCAACCTTCATGCGGTGTGCGATGGAATTCAGACTTTCGTCGGCGGCAGCGCGAACGCGGGCATCAGGTTCATGCTCTGCACGGGTGAAAGGTTGTAATTTCGCCTGGGTTTCAGGGTCGTTTGACGCCCCCAACAGTTCAATTGCCTGCCGCCTGACCTCTGGTGATGCACTGGTCAGTTGCAGGTTAGCCAGCGCAATAACCAGTGCAGATTTCACGTCAGCATCCGCTTCCTGCGCCAGTCGTTGCTGTAAAAATGGCAGCATGCCAGGCATTGCCTCACGCTGTAATATGCGTGCGGCATCAGCCCTAACTGTGACACTGTCACTTAAAAGTTGATGCGCAGCCAACGTTCCGGCGACCAGATTGCGCAGTCGGTTAGTCAGACGGACTTTTTTTAGCTCGCCGTCTGGCGCTGCCGCCGTCCCCAGCGCTTGTACTCGCGAACCATCCATGACAAACGCATGTTTCGCATTATCGGTCAGCAGGTTTTCATCTCGCAGCGCCTTAAGCACGGGTAAACGCTGAAGGTCGGGATTCATCGCCCATTGTTCAAGCAAGGTGGCTTGCTGCGCACGGTTGGCAGCGGTAAAAGTATCGGCATCTGATGCCTGCGCTATCCACGGCAAAAACCACGTCAGCAACATCACACCACGAATAAAGCGCATGACTTTCATGAGCATTCTCCTAAGCGTTGCCCTCCCGCAGGAGGGCATAAGATCAGTTGCTGGCGGTTTTTACGGGTTGTTCAGATTTTTTATCATTGCCGGCGATATACGGGCTCCACGGCTGGGCGCGGACCGGCTCATCGGTTTGCCACACCACGTTAAACTGACCATTGCTTTCAATCTCGCCAATCATGACGGGTTTGTGCAGATGATGGTTGGTGGCATCCATCGTGAGGGTAAAGCCAGATGGTGCGGCGAATGATTGCCCTGCCATTGCAGCACGGACTTTATCCACATCGGTAGTTCCGGCTTTTTCTACTGCCTGTGCCCACATATGCAGACCAACCCAGGTGGCTTCCATTGGGTCGTTTGTCACAACCGAATCCGCATTCGGTAATTTGTGCGCTTTGGCATACGCCCGGTAATCCGCGACAAACTTCTTGTTAGCCGCATTATCCACGGACTCAAAGTAGTTCCAGGCGGCAAGGTTACCTACCAACGGTTTCGTATCAATACCGCGCAATTCTTCCTCACCTACGGAGAAGGCCACCACCGGAACATCGGTGGCTTTCAGCCCCTGGTTCGCTAACTCTTTATAGAATGGAACATTAGAATCACCGTTGATGGTTGAGACCACCGCCGTTTTTCCCCCTGCGGCGAATTTTTTAATGCTGGCGACAATGGTCTGATAATCACTGTGTCCAAACGGGGTATACACCTCTTCGATGTCTTTATCGGCAACGCCTTTCGAATGCAAAAAGGCACGGAGAATTTTATTAGTCGTGCGCGGATAAACATAATCAGTCCCCAGCAGGAAGAAGCGTTTCGCACTGCCGCCGTCCTCACTCATCAGATACTCAACAGCCGGGATCGCCTGCTGATTAGGCGCCGCGCCGGTATAAAAGACGTTAGGCGACATTTCCTCGCCTTCATACTGCACCGGATAAAACAGCAAACCATTTAATTCCTCGAATACCGGTAACACCGATTTACGCGAAACCGATGTCCAGCACCCGAACACCGCCGCTACTTTGTCCTGACTCAGCAACTGTCGAGCTTTTTCAGCAAATAAAGGCCAGTTCGAGGCTGGATCAACCACCACCGGCTCCAGCTTTTTGCCCAACACGCCGCCCTGCGCATTGATTTCGTCAATAGTCATCAACGCCACATCTTTCAACGGCGTTTCGGAAATCGCCATCGTTCCGGATAACGAATGCATGATGCCCACTTTAATAGTGTCAGCCGCCTGGACGCTAAAACTCATGCCCATTGCCATAACGGAGGCCGATAACGCAAAAGCTTTTAAAATTGTACGACGCTGCATAGTTTCACTCCTGAAATTAGATTCGCTGAAAGCTCCGGTGCAGCCGGGCAGACAAAACGGTGCAAATTAAGGGGATTCAGAAGTGATAAGGCAAAAACGATGCCAGATATTAAAATACCATATAAAATCAAAGCATTAGAGTAGTACAGTTCAGTGACTGGATGAAAATATTTCGCCAATAAGGCGGATCGTCAGGAAAATTGAACCACCATGAGACAGCGTTGCATTATAACCGTGCAAAAATTTGCATGGGGGTCGTATAACAATGACTTTGGCACTCAGCATAAAATCGTGATTAATTCCCCCAGGATAAGCGCGCCTTGTCACTATTATTTATTTTTCCCGACAAAATCGCGTCAATTTTTTACATTTCAGACGAAATAATCATACAGTTCAGCCTTTGTTTAAGTTGCAATTGCTACTATAGTCATAAGCGAGGTGAACTTAAGGTAAGAGAGGAAACTCACAGATAAAGGAGCATTTACTATGCTGGGTAATATGAATATTTTTATGGCTGTTCTGGGAATTATTTTATTTTCCGGTTTTCTGGCCGCGTATTTTAGCCACAGATGGGATGATTGATGAACGACGATAGTCCTGCACCGAACCGGCCCCTTGTAGCGTCACTGCACAAGGGGCCATTTTTTTACCTGAATCGCCTTTCCTGCACCTTTTCCCTGGCCATCAATAAAAAAAACCGCCGGATAAACCAGCGGTAAATGCTTGCATGGATAGATTTGTGTTTTGCTTTATACGCTATCTGGCAATTCCCTGCGAAGATAACGGATATCTGGCTAACCTATCATCGGCAACCCCAATGAAAGCTAAACGAAACGTAACTAACGCAAAACAGCTTAGGTGAATCTCACGCGCTGAGGTGGAACGAAAGCCCATCACTGGCGTTAACCAGGGTGATCTGCTCGCGTTCATCCATAAACATACAGCGATTTCTGCCGCTCTGTTTTCCCTGGTACATCGCTCTGTCAGCCCGTCCAAGAGCGGTATCTAATTTTTCATCCCGCTGAGCTCTGGTGATACCGGCCGTTACGGTGATAGCGATCTCTCCATCTGCGTAAGGGATTTTTTGCTGGCCAACAAGCTGACACAATCGCAACCCAGCCTGGCAGGCCTGCTCATCAGTTTTCGTTCGGATGATGATAATGAACTCTTCGCCACCGTAGCGGTAAGCCTGTTCATCATATCGCGTCCATGCCAGAAAATTTGCTGCCAGAGCGCGTAATACTACATCCCCCACAAGATGACCATACGTATCATTAACGTGTTTAAAACGGTCGATATCCAGCAGCAATATATAAAGGTTAAGCGGTTCGGCATCGATTAACTGTTGGTCAAAAGACTCATCGAGCATTCTTCTGCCCGGTAAGCCTGTTAATATGTCGATATTGCTCCCGATACTCAGCAAATATATTTTATAGTCCATTACAGCAGACGTAAATGCCAGTAACGCGTCCTCGAATTTGGTGAAATGCCATGGATAACTCCGTTCCTCCAGTATTGCCGATAGCAAATCCTTGCCTGATAAATGCATTTTTTCATGAACAGTATTTATCTTATTCACATAGCTACAATCATCTTCATTGCGCAGCGATTGATTATTAAGCCACTGTCCAAATTGGCAAACAAAATGCGCGTTGTCACCCATGATATCTGGTTTCGTAGCATTCGAGGATACTGCGCAACGGAACATATTCACCAGCCATTTATAGTGGGCATCAATTGACTTGTTCAACTCGATCAAAATTGCATCTATTTCCATCGTATTTCTCATCATCACGATCTTCCTCCCTGTTCGAACGTTTCTGATGCAATCATCTTAACGATAAAAAAGAAAATTTATGTAATTTTTTATTTGAGAATAAATCTTATCAGGTGCAATAATGAACAGTAAGATAAGACCGGGCATCACGCCCGGCTCAATTTTTTTCTGACAGTGCCTTACGCGCTCAAACCACGATGTTCCAGCATCGGCTCCATACGGGGATCGCGCCCGCTCCACTGGCGATAAAGTTCAGCTAAATCAGTACTGTTCCCGCGGGACAAAATCGCTTCGCGGAATTTCTGCCCGTTTTCGCGGGTTAATCCACCCTGCTCTACAAACCACTGATAGCCGTCATCAGCCAGCATTTGCGTCCACAAATAGGCGTAATAACCCGCGGCATAGCCGCCGCCGAAGATATGGGCAAAATAACTGCTGCGATAACGTGGCGGCACGGCCTGAAGATCCAGATCTTCTGCCGCCAGCGCCTGCTGCTCGAATTGATCAACTGAATAAGATGACGCCTTCGTCTCCAGACTGTGCCAACGCATGTCCAACAATGCGGCACTGAGCAGTTCGGTCATATCGTAGCCTTTATTAAACAAGCTGGCCCGCTGCATTTTATCCCGCAACGCCTGCGGCATTGGCTCCCCGGTTTCGACATGACGGGCAAATCGGGCAAAAACCTGCGGATGGCTCGCCCAGTGTTCGTTAATCTGCGAAGGAAACTCGACAAAATCACGCGGAGTGTTAGTGCCTGAAAGCGTGGCATAACGCTGTGTGGCAAACAGACCGTGTAAGGTGTGGCCAAACTCATGAAATAACGTAATGACATCATCCCACAGCAGTAACGCCGGCTTACCCGTTACGGGTTTTTGATAATTACAGACATTGTAAATAACGGGTCGGGTTTCGTTAAGCGCCGATTGCTCAACAAAATTGCCCATCCATGCCCCGCCGCTTTTTGATTCACGGGCGAAGAAATCACCATAAAACAACGCCAGTCCTACGCCATCATGGTCGAAAATTTCCCATACCCGAACATCCGGGTGATAAACCGGAATGTCGAATCGCTCAACGAATTTGATACCAAAGAGCTGATTGGCCGTCCAGAAAACGCCTTCGTTCAACACCGTATCCAGAGCAAAGTAAGGTTTAAGCTGTGACTCATCAAGGGCATATTTCTCGCGGCGGACCTGCTCAGCATAAAATGCCCAGTCCCAGGCCCTGACGCTAAACTGCCCCTGCTCTTGATCGATGACTTTCTGGATTTCAGCCTGTTCATCCAACGCACGCTGGCGCGCGGCCGGAACGATCGCCCGCATAAACGAAAGTGCCGCCTCAGGCGTTTTAGCCATCTGGTCGGCGATTTTCCAGGCCGCATAATTGGCAAAACCGAGTAATTTTGCCTGTTGCATGCGGATGTCGACCAGACGCTGAATAATAGCCCGGGTATCGTTATCGTCATCGTGTTCGGCCCGCGTCCACGCCTGGGTAAACAGGTCTTCACGGATTTGGCGATCGCGTAACACGGCAAGCGCCGGTTGTTGAGTGGTATTCAATAACGGAATAACCCAACGTGATTCAAGCCCCTTTTCTTTTGCAGCCTCAGCGGCAACGGCAATTTCTTCGGCGCTAAGTCCGTCAAGCCGCCGGACATCATCCACCACCAAAGCACCGGACTTGTTCGCCGCCAGCAGACGCTGATTAAACTGACTGGTCAGCGTGGCTGACTCGGTGTTGAGCGCTTTGAGGCGTGCTTTGTCGGCCTCATTGAGGCGAGCGCCAGCCAAGACAAAACGCTGGTGGACGACCTCCACCAGACGCACTGATTCGCTATCCAAACCTAAGGTATGACGTCGTTGCCAGACTGCATCGACGCGGGCGAAAAGCGCGCCATCAAGATAGATATCATTGGCAAGTCCCGCCAGCTCTGCTGAGAACGCTTCGTCAAGGCGTTGTAGTTCATCGTTAGTGTGCGCCGCCGTCATCGCAAAGAAAACGCTGGTTACGCGCGTGAGCAGCGCGCCGCTTTGTTCAAGCGCCAGCAACGTGTTAGCAAAATCCGGGTCCTGTGGGTTTTGTACAATTGCCGCGATCTCCTCGCGTTTTTGCCGCACGCCCTCATCAAACGCCGGACGATAATGCTGCACGTCAATCTGATCAAACTTCGGTGCCTGATACGGCAATGTACTGTGGTGTAAAAAAGGATTCGTTAACGACATCTTTCACTCCTGAAAACGATTTGTTTACCAGAGTAGACTTCCCGGGAATCGACCGCAATCCTGTTAACCAGGAATAGCTCTGAGCGGAAATGACGTGCTATGGTAGTACTACATAAAAAGCGTTGAGGAACAGTGAGATGATCGTTTTAGTAACCGGAGCAACCGCAGGTTTTGGTGAGTGCATTACGCGTCGTTTTATTGAGAATGGGCATAAAGTTATTGCCACCGGACGCCGCCAGGAGCGCCTGCAGGAACTCAAAGATGAGCTGGGTGACCGCCTCTATACCGCGCAACTGGACGTACGTAATCGCGCATCGATTGAAGAGATGCTGGCGTCCTTACCTGCTGAATGGCGCGATATTGATGTTCTGGTCAACAACGCAGGTCTGGCGCTGGGCCTCGAACCTGCCCACAAGGCCAGCATTGAAGACTGGGAAAACATGATCGATACCAACAACAAAGGCCTGGTTTATATGACCCGTGCCGTGCTGCCTGGTATGGTTGAGCGCAATCGCGGACATATTATCAATATCGGCTCTACTGCGGGTAGCTGGCCATACGCCGGCGGTAACGTTTATGGCGCGACCAAAGCGTTTGTCCGTCAGTTTAGCCTCAACTTACGTACTGACTTACACGGGACAGCGATTCGTGTTACCGACATTGAGCCGGGTCTTGTTGGCGGCACGGAATTCTCTAACGTGCGTTTCAAAGGCGATGATGCCAAGGCGGAAAAAACTTACGAAAATACCACCGCGCTGACCCCACAAGATGTTACAGAAGCGGTATGGTGGGTGGCTTCGTTACCCGCACATGTCAACATTAACACCCTTGAAATGATGCCTGTCACACAGTCTTTTGCCGGGCTGAGTATCCATCGGAGCTAATTTCTCTGCCCGGCCTTGCGCCGGGTATAGATAGCCTGAAATAAGTGATAAAATATCTGGGTTAACTCTCTAAAAAGTAAGAATGAATGACCGTAGAAACGCAGCTCAACCCTACACAGCCTGTAAATCAGCAGATTTACCGTATTCTTCGTCGTGATATCGTGCACTGTCTGATTGCGCCTGGTACGCCGCTGTCGGAGAAAGAAGTTTCTGTACGCTTTAATGTGTCACGCCAGCCGGTACGAGAGGCATTCATCAAACTGGCAGAGAACGGTCTGATTCAGATCCGTCCGCAGCGTGGCAGCTACGTGAACAAAATTTCGCTGTCGCAGGTGCAAAACGGCTGTTTTGTTCGCCAGGCGATTGAATGTGCCGTGGTCCGCCGCGCCGCCAGCCTGATCACCGATAAACAGTGCTATCAGCTCGAACAGAATCTGCATCAGCAGCGTATCGCGATTGACCGAAAACAAATTAATGATTTCTTCCAGCTTGACGATGAGTTTCATCAGAAACTGGCTTTAATCGCCGAGTGCCAGCTCGCCTGGGACACCGTCGAGAATATAAAGGCCACCATTGACCGCGTTCGCTATATGAGCCTGGATCACATTTCCCCTCCTGAAATGCTGCTGCGCCAGCATCACGATATCTTTGCCGCACTTGAAAAACATGATGGTGACGGCGTCGAGCGTGCAATGATGTTGCACCTTCAGGAAATCGGTGAGTCTGTTCAGCTTATTCGCCAGGAAAATAGCGACTGGTTCAGCGAAGATTAATACTACGCTCACCTCTCTGCGGGGTGAGTTTTTCAACGTTTCCCCCTCTCCTGCACATCTGCCTAAAAAAAGCTGTGACTTTGATCGAAAACAAAAAAAATCATTAACGAGAAGCGTATTTATATTGCGCCCGTTACGTGGGACTAAAAGCCCACGGGCTTTGACGGTGAGTTGGAAAGGAGAAAACACCATGAAAACATACGATCGTAACCGTAACGCAATCACCACTGGCAGTCGCGTCATGATTAGCAACACCGGACTCACAGGCCGCATTACAGCGATAGATACCGATGGCCTGACCGCTGAGCAAATTCGCCGTGGCAAAACAGTGGCAATCGAAGGGTGTGAAGGCAAATATGCCCCACTCGAGTTGATTCGTTTGGGCATGAACTAATTGGTGTGAATGCCAGAAAACACTGCGCCATCTGGCCCGTTTAAAGCCAGATGGCGACATAAATGATGCCCTTCGTTACTTCAGTTTTGCTGCATACTTCGCAACCGTTGCCTTTGCCCCTTCAGCCAGTAAAGCAAGATAGGCTTCTGTGACCTGGTTTTTGAACAGTTCTACCTGCGGTAATTCGCGACCAAAAATGGCATCAATCGCCAGTAACGCCTGAACGCGCGCTTCCCCCTCATGACTACTGCGGACCGCAGTCTGGATCACTGGCAACAGCGGATCGCTGATTTCAATCGCCTGACCGTGTTCATCCACACCGCCGACATAGCGCATCCAGGCGGCTACGCCCAGTGCCAGCAGCGCAAAATGGCTGCCATGCGCAATGTGCCAACGAATTGAATCGAGCATACGCTGCGGCAGTTTTTGGCTGCCGTCCATCGCAATCTGCCAGGTACGGTGACGCAGTGCCGGGTTGCTGTAGCGCTCAATGAGCAGATCGGCATAGTGTTGCAGATCCACCCCTTTCACTTTCAGCGTCGGTGCCTGTTCCTGCAACATCAACGCTCGCGCGGCAAGACGATAATTCTCATCCTCCATGCAGTCGTTGATATGCTGATAACCCGCCAGATAACCAAGATAGGCAAGGAAAGAGTGACTGCCGTTGAGCATACGCAGTTTCATCTCTTCAAACGGAATCACATCCGATACCAGCTCCGCCCCGGCCTTTTCCCATGCCGGACGACCAGCGACAAAGTTATCTTCAATTACCCACTGACGGAACGGTTCACAGGCTACGCCTGCCGGGTCGCGTACCCCGGTGATGTGTTCAATTTTGTCCAGCGTATCCGGAGTAACCGCAGGAACAATGCGGTCAACCATTGTAGAGGGGAACGTCACATGCTGTTCGATCCACGTAGCCAGTTCAGCATCTACCGCCCGGGCATACGCGGTGACGACATTGCGCATAACGTGGCCGTTTTCAGGCATGTTGTCGCAGGACATCACGGTAAATGCGGCTAATCCCGCAGCTTTGCGACGCGCCAGGGCTTCAACCACCACGCCTGGCGCAGTTTTTGGTTGTTTTGGATTTTGCAGATCGGCGGCAATCATGGGGTTGTCTAACATCAGTTGACCCGTCGCCGGAGAGTGGCAATATCCTTTCTCGGTGATGGTGAGAGAAACGATCGCCACCTGCGGTTCACACATCGCAGCCAGTACGCTTTCCAGACCATCTACCTGCGCATGCAGCGCGTTTTTCACCACACCAACGACTCTGGCAGTCCACGCATCCGCAGACATCTCCGCAACGGTATACAAATTATCTTGCTGTTTCAGATCGGCAATCTGCTGCTCACCGCCAATCAGATTCACTTCGCAATAGCCCCAGTCACTGCCGTGTTCTGCAGCCAGGATGTCAGCATAAACACCCTGATGTGCGCGATGAAACGCGCCAAATCCCAGATGAACAATACGCGGGATCAGAATAGTACGATCGTAGTCAGGAAGCGCAGCCTTTGCCGCTAACAGCTTGTTTTGCATGGTATGACCTACTTATCAATGAAATCAGGATTGTCTCAGAGTAACGCCTGCAGGGTTGTATGTTTTGATTTGCATTAAGCTTTTTATGATTGGTATGACATCATTTAAAGCTGTGTAATAGCATGAACGGAGCATGACCGCCCCGCCCATGCTACAGCCAGGTCTTAGCTTGCCTGGGTCGCCGAGCAACGAACTTTATCCGTCTGACTCACTTCAGCGGCATCCTCAAGCACGCTCAGATCGCGGTCTTTGACCTCCGGCATCAACAACGCGGATACCAGACCGATCAGTGAGTAGGCAATAACCATCGCCAGAATTGGCCACCAGGAATTGGTCATGTTGCAGAAAATACCGGCCAGAACCGGCCCAAAACCAACGGCTACCAATCCGCCCGCCTCTTTTGAGATCGCCATTCGCGTAAACCGATTGCGGGCACCAAATATTTCAGCCATGGTGATATTTTCGAGAGCAAATAATCCCAACACAGCAAAGTTATGAATAACAATCAATGCTGACATGATAACGCCAGGGCTATACGTTTTATCCACTACAATAGACAACATCGGGTAAGCCAAAATAATGGCTGAGATATTGAGGATAATATATGGCAATCGACGGCCAAATTTATCAGACAACCAACCGAGCAGCGGTATGGTAATAAATCCCAGTACCGAGCTAATCATTAATGCATCAGTGGGAATTGATTTATCAAACAACAAAGTCTGCACTAAATAACCGGCGAGGAATGTCTGGATTAATCCTGAGTTTCCCGCCTGTCCAAAACGTAAACCGGTGGCCAGCCAGAAGGATTTACTGGTAAACATCGCGCCCAGCGTATTTTCCGACGAATTGTTTAATGCAGGCGCATTTTCCTCATTATTCACTTTCTCAAATACCGGACTTTCTTTGAGATTCATACGTAACCAGATGGCAAAGATCATCACCACAACACTGGCCAGGAACGGAATGCGCCATCCCCAGGCTAATAATTCTTCACGGTCAAGAGCAAAGAACATCACCGCCCAGATGGCCGTTGCGCTAAGGGTCCCACAGTTGGTACCCATGGCGACAAGTGAGGAAATAATCCCACGTTTTCCTTTCGGCGCATACTCGGCAAGCATAGTACCCGCCCCGGAGATCTCAGCCCCCGCGCCAAGTCCTTGCACAATACGCAGCGTCACCAGCAGTATGGGCGCAAAGATACCAATTTGCGCATACGTTGGCAGCACGCCGATTAATGTTGTACAAATCCCCATCATTGTAATCGTGATAAACAACACCTTTTTACGCCCGATGCGGTCCCCCATCTTGCCAAATATAAATGCCCCGACGATACGAGCAATATATCCTGCGCCGTAGGTTCCCATCGCTAAAATGAGGGCCATCGCCGCAGATTGTTCCGGGAAAAATATCTCATGGAATACCAGTGCGGCACCCAAAGAATATAACTGAAAATCCATAAATTCGAGCGCAGTACCTAACCATCCGGATACGGCGGCTCTGACCAGATCTGTGGTGGATCTTTCGTGTTTTTCTTGATTCATATTGGCTATCTCTTAGAGGTAAGATGCGTACCACTTACTCGCAGTTATTTATATTATTCAGTGAATGTGAGTAAAACTTTGCAGCAGTGCTGCTGATCTTTCTCAAACAATTCAATTGCGTCTGTAACGTGGTGATAGTCAAAAGTATGGGTAATAAGTTGATTAGGGTTAATAAGTCCGTTAACCAACCAATCAATAACAACCGGGAATTTATTGGCATTTAATCTTGAGGAATAAATTGAAAGTTCTTTCCCGGTAATACCCTGCTGAACAATCTGACAAGGTTCGCTGGAGAAGCCCATCAGAACAATTCGCGCGGCTGGCGATGCCAGCGTAATAGCCTCCTGTAAAATGGATGGATGACAGGCCGCATCTACGATGATCGTCGGCTTAAGCTCTTTTTCCGCCAGGAAATCGTGCAAAGATTGCTGACCGTTATTTATTACCCAGTCAGCACCGCACCGTTTCGCCATGCTCAGGCGTTCTTCTATTCTGTCGGTAATCACCACCGTTTTTACCTTATAGACACGTTTAAGCGCCTGTACGGTGGTCAGCCCCATAGGCCCTGCGCCATAAATCAGCGCAATATCATTTTCTGTGGGTTTAATTTGCCCGGTTACGTTCGCGGCGATGGTAAAAGGCTCGATCATGACGGCATGTTCATCTGGTACGGCATCGGGGATCGGCCAGGCATTTTTTGCCGGCACTACGGCGTACTCGCTAAAACCACCATCGCGATGAACGCCCAGCACCACCAGCGATGTGCAAACGTTGGGTTTACCTATCGAACAGGGATAGCAATGCCCGCAACTGATAACGGGATCAACGGACACTCGCTCACCTATTCGCGAACGATCGACACCTTCACCTACCGTATCGATCACGCCAAAAAATTCGTGGCCGATAACGCGAGGATATTGCGCAAATGGATTATGCCCGCGGTAAATATGGCTATCGGAACCACAAATTCCCGCCAGTTTTACCTTCACCCTGACCTCTCCCGCTGCTGGCTCTGGAACGGGCCGTTCGGCAATGACCAGCGTATTTGGTTTTTCAATCACAACACTTTTCATAGCAAATCACTCCTTACCAGTTCCACAACGTACCATCTTCCAGGCGAGCGACAGGCAGATATGCCGGGTCATACGGATATTTCGCGGCCAGTTTTTCGTCAAACTCGATACCAAGGCCTGGCTTATCGCCCGGGTGCATGTAGCCGTTATCAAAAGTCCAGTTATGCGGGAACACTTCCAGCATTTGCTCGGAATACCCCATATATTCCTGAACGCCGAAGTTCGGCACCCACAGATCAAAATGCAGTGCTGCGGCCATGCATACGGGTGACAGATCGGAAGGTCCATGTGACCCCGTGCGTACCTGATACAACGAGGCAAAATCGGCAATACGGCGCATACCGGTAATACCGCCCGCATGGGTAATGGTGGTGCGGATATAGTCGATCAACTGTTCTTCGATCAGTTGTTTGCAATCCCAGATGCTATTGAAGACTTCCCCTACTGCAATCGGCGTGACCGTATGCTGGCGGATCAGGCGGAAACACTCCTGGTTTTCGGCTGGTGTGGGATCTTCCATCCAGAACAGACGATATTGTTCAATGCTTTTGCCAAACCGGGCAGCTTCAATCGGCGTCAGGCGATGGTGCATGTCATGTAGCAAATGTTCGTTAAAACCAAATTTATCGCGAACGGCGGCAAACAGTTTCGGCGTGAAATCGAGGTATTTCTCTGTAGACCACAGCTGCTCTTCCGGCCACTGCCCTTTAGTCGCGGGTTCGTAGGCCAAACCTTTGCCTTTAGACATACCGTAAGTAGTTTTCATGCCCGGTACGCCGCACTGTACGCGAATCGCTTTAAAGCCCATCTCTTTATGTCGCGCGTAATCCTCCAGCACATCATCTACGGTATGCCCTGTGGTGTGGCAGTAAACCATGACCCCTTCACGCGACGCGCCGCCGAGCAACTGATACAACGGCATGTTCGCCGCTTTCGCTTTGATATCCCACAATGCCATATCCACTGCGGAAATCGCCGACATGGTGACCGGCCCCCGACGCCAGTACGCGCCTTTATAGAAAAACTGCCAGATGTCTTCGATTCGATGCGCGTCGCGTCCGATAAGTTGCGGACAGACATGATCTTTCAGATAGGACGCCACGGATAACTCGCGGCCATTTAAGGTGGCATCTCCCAGCCCGGTGATCCCGTCTTCTGTCGTTATTTTTAACGTAACAAAATTACGCCCCGGGCAGGTGACAAAAACTTCAGCCCCGACAATCTTCATTTTTTATTCCTTACATCTGTTCTTGTGATGCAGGAAATTTACTCAACTGAGCTACTACCATACAAGTATAAAGATCGAAAAAGCCCTCGTTGATCACAAAAAAGGCGCTATGCGCGCCCCCATCCAGCCACAATAATCAGCATCCCGCACAAAGCCACCAGCGCACCAGACCAGTCATACAGGCTGAGTTTTACGCCATCGACAAAGCGCAGCCATAGCAGCGCAGTGACAACATAAACGCCGCCATAGGCCGCGTAAACTCGCCCACTCGCGGCCGGATGCAGCGTCAACAGCCAGACGAATAAGGCCAGAGACACTCCGGCGGGTACCAACAACCACGCCGTCGCGCCTCGTTTAAGCCACAGCCAAGGTAAAAAACAGCCGATGATTTCGCATAAAGCAGTGACGAAAAAAAGAAAGGTAGTCTTCAGCATTGACGTTATTCAGTTATCTTCGGTTTAACCATGATACGACAGAATATCGCCAACGTATCCATATCCGCTCAGTGGGTATGCCCTGAAGCAGGAATAGTGTAGAATTTAACCCTGTTTTATCGTTTTTCCCTTTCTCATAAAAGGAATTCGCCATGAATATTACACTGACCAAACGTCTGTGTCTGACGGCTATGCTGACGCTTGCGGCGGCTGTGTACACCTCTTCAGCATTTGCTGAAACCAGTAAACTGGTCATTGAATCCGGGGACAGTGCGCAAAGCCGTCAACAGGCCGCCATGGAAAAGGAACAATGGAACGATACGCGCCAGTTACGTCAGAAAGTGAACAAGCGTACTGAGAAAGAGTGGGACAAAGCCGATGCGGCCTTTGATAGCCGTGATAAGTGCGAACAGAGCGCCAATATTAACGCCTACTGGGAACCTAACACCCTGCGCTGCCTCGACCGTCGTACTGGCCGTACCGTTGCACCATAATGACTATGCACCTTAAAGGATATTGCAAGGATACAATATGACTAGCGCCCTCAGTGTTAAGCTGCGCCCGCTGGAGCGTGAAGATTTACGTTTTGTCCACCAGCTTGATAACAACGCCAGCGTTATGCGTTACTGGTTCGAAGAGCCTTACGAAGCGTTTGTTGAGCTGTCAGACCTGTACGACAAGCATATTCACGACCAAAGCGAACGTCGCTTCGTGGTGGAATGCGAAGGTGAAAAAGCCGGGCTGGTGGAGCTGGTAGAGATTAACCACGTCCACCGCCGGGCTGAATTCCAGATTATTATTTCGCCTGAATATCAGGGTAAAGGTCTGGCTTCGCGGGCGGCAAAGCTGGCGATGGATTATGGTTTTACCGTCCTCAACTTATATAAGCTGTATCTGATCGTCGATAAAGAGAACGAAAAAGCCATCCACATCTACCGTAAACTCGGCTTTATGGTGGAAGGTGAACTGATTCATGAATTCTTTATCAACGGCCAGTACCGCAACACCATCCGTATGTGTATTTTCCAGCAGCAGTATTTGGCGGAACACAAAACGTCAGGTCCTAACCTGCTACAACCTACCGCTCAGTAAAGGCGACTAGTAGTAATCGATGGTGTTTTCAATCGAGTAATGATGTTCAACTGCTGGCTTCACGCTTTCGTCGACGATAACCAGCTGGCAGTTGACCGGGTTGGCGTAGTTATCGTACTTACACGTTTGCCTGACATTACCCAATGGATGATTGTTCAGCATACTCACCGCCGTGTAATCCAGCTTCTTCAGCGGATCAACCGACGGTTTGGCATCAACCTGTAAGGTATTGTCTTTACTGACAGTAGTTTTACCCAGCGGGTAGCCTTCCGCGTCATAGCGGTACTGGACTTTCATCTCTTTTCCTGTGGCGGAAACGACAAAGCCGTTATCGTCGGTATCCCACACCACACCGGCAGCAGGCAGTTCCGCTAGCTGGCATTTACCCTGCAAGCGGATCTTTTTTTCCAGCGTTTCGGCATCGCGATAGTAGTTGGCATCCAGAACCAGCGCCATGCCGGTATTGTTTTCGATATCGTGCAGTTCAAGCGTATCGAAACACCCTTCCTGCGAGAGCGTACCGACAACGCGCTTGGAAACTTCACCTTTATCATTAAGAAGCGTCTGACTGAAATCTTTCACTGGTCCACGCAGCGGATCGAAATCAAATTCATTGGAAAAACTCGCCATTTCCGGCGTAAAAGAAACCAGCCCTTTGGCGTTATCACACCCGACCAGTACGGCGCACAGGAAAACTAACAGGGTCTGTTTCTTCACATTTTTCACCTAGATAAGAAGATAATTCTCAATCATATTAGCAAATACAGTTATTTACACCAGAAATGCTACTCTTAGTTCATGTCGATCATAAAAGGAGCTGATGATGAAATACATAACAGGAATTGCCGCAATCTTACTGGTAGCTGCCTCCCCGCAAGTTCTGGCGGCGCCAGCGTCCTGCGAACGCGTTAAGAGCGATATTGAGCAGCGCATCATAAATAATGGCGTAGTGGAATCCAGCTTTACGCTGAGTATCGTCCCCAACGATCAGGCCGATCAACCTGATTCACTGGTAGTGGGGCATTGTGCAAACGATACGCATAAGATTCTCTATACCCGGACCAACAGTGGCAATGCCCCCGCCAATAGCACCCCTGCCCAGGACGGGCATGCTGCCGAGCCGCAATAAAATAAATAGTGCCCTCCGCTCGCGGAGGGTCGCTCCCTTTTGATATGCATTAAGGCGACATGCCTATAAGTGGGTAAACTCACTCCATTATTAGCATGCTATTAATTTCGTTATAGAAATTAATATATAGCGATAACTATAAAGGAGGGAGTTATGTCTGAAACTGAGCAATATGGAGGCATCAGCCGCAGGACGTTAGTGAAATCCTCGGCTATTGGTTCGCTGGCGCTTGCCGCAGGCGGACTCTCATTACCTTTCGGAATGCGCTCCGCAGCGGCTGCGGTACAACAAGCGTTACAACCAGCAGAAGAAAAAGTCGTTTGGGGGGCTTGTTCCGTGAACTGCGGAAGCCGTTGCGCCCTGCAACTTCATGTCAAAGATGATGAGGTCGTATGGGTAGAATCCGATACGACCGGGGATGATATTTATGGTCAGCACCAGGTTCGCGCCTGTTTGCGTGGTCGTTCTATCCGTCGCCGAATTAATCATCCGGATCGCCTCAACTATCCAATGAAACGCGTGGGTAAGCGCGGTGAAGGTAAATTCGAGCGCATAACCTGGCAGGAAGCCCTGGATACTATCAGCGCCAGTTTGAAAAATACCGTACAGAAATACGGTAATGAAGCCGTGTATATCAACTACACCTCTGGCATTGTCGGCGGCAATATTACACGCTCCTCCCCTTATGCCTCACTGGTCGCTCGCCTGAGGAACTGCTATGGCGGATTCCTGAGCCATTACGGTACCTATAGCACCGCGCAAATCGCGGCGGCAATGCCTTATACCTATGGCTCAAACGAAGGCAACAGTACCTCAGACATCGAAAACACGAAACTGGTGGTGATGTTCGGCAATAACCCTGCCGAAACGCGCATGAGCGGCGGCGGCATAACTTACTTTCTGGAGCAAGCCCGGGAGCGCTCAAACGCCCGGATGATCGTCATTGACCCCCGCTATACCGATACTGCAGCGGGTCGAGAGGATGAGTGGATCCCTATTCGTCCGGGCACCGACGCTGCACTCGTAGCGGGAATCGCCTGGGTCATGATTAACGAAGATCTTGTCGATCAGGCGTTTCTCGACAAATATTGCGTCGGTTATGACGAGAAAACCCTGCCCGCCGATGCTCCCGTTAACGGGCATTACAAAGCTTATATTCTTGGCAACGGTGATGACGGTATCGCCAAAACGCCACAATGGGCCTCACACATCACCGGGATCCCAGCCGAGCGCATAATCAAACTGGCAAGGGAAATCGGCAGCACTAAACCGGCGTATATTTGCCAGGGTTGGGGTCCTCAACGTCAGGCTAACGGTGAACTAACCTCACGCGCGATCGCGATGTTGCCTATTCTGACCGGCAACGTCGGCATCAACGGCGGCAATAGCGGCGCACGAGAATCAACCTACACCATCACGATTGAGCGCATGCCACTGCCCGAAAATCCCATCAAGACTCAGATATCCTGCTTTAGCTGGACCGACGCCATCGTCCGGGGCCCTGAAATGACCGCTACCCGCGATGGCGTTCGTGGGAAAGATAAGCTCGACGTGCCAATTAAATTTATCTGGAACTATGCGGGCAACACCATCACCAACCAGCACTCAGATATCAATAAAACGCATGAGATCCTTCAGGACGAGACGAAATGCGAAATGATAGTGGTCATCGAAAACTTCATGACATCTTCGGCCAAATATGCCGATATTCTGCTGCCTGATTTAATGACCGTCGAACAGGAGGATATTATTCCCAACGACTACGCGGGCAACATGGGGTACCTCATTTTTATTCAACCCGCGACGTCGCCTAAGTTCGAACGTAAACCGATCTACTGGATAATGAGCGAAGTAGCGAAACGTCTTGGCGACGATATCTACCAACGTTTTACTGAAGGCCGTACCCAGGAACAGTGGCTCCAGTATCTGTATGCAAAAATGCTGGCTAAAGACCCCGCGCTCCCTTCTTATGACGAGCTGAAGAAAATGGGGATCTATAAACGCAAAGATCCCAACGGACACTTTGTCGCCTACAAAAAATTCCGCGACGATCCGCAGTCCAACCCGCTCAAAACCCCCTCTGGCAAGATTGAAATCTACTCCAGCCGACTGGCGAAAATTGCCAACTCCTGGGAGTTGCAAAAGGATGAGGTGATAAGCCCACTTCCCATTTACGCCTCAACGTTTGAAGGATGGGACGATCCAAAACGCAGTTCATTCCCGCTGCAGTTGTTTGGTTTCCACTACAAATCCCGCACCCACTCCAGCTACGGGAATATTGATGTTCTCCAGGCATCCTGTCGCCAGGAAATATGGATCAACCCCGTCGATGCCCAAAAGCGGGGAATCAGAAACGGCGATATGGTGCGGGTCTTTAACGATCGTGGTGAAGTGCGTATCCCGGCCAAAGTGACGCCGCGGATCCTGCCCGGCGTAAGCGCAATGGGTCAGGGCGCATGGCACGATGCCGATATGGCTGGCGATAAAATTGACCATGGCGCCTGCGTCAATACGCTGACAACCCAGCGCCCTTCACCGCTGGCAAAAGGCAACCCACAGCACACTAACCTGGTCGAGATCGAGAAGGTTTAAGGACTAGCCCATGACAACTCAGTATGGATTTTTTATTGATTCCAGTCGTTGCACCGGGTGCAAAACCTGCGAACTGGCCTGCAAAGACTACAAAGATCTCACGCCTGAGGTGAGCTTTCGACGGATATATGAATACGCGGGCGGTGACTGGCAGGAGGATAACGGCGTCTGGCATCAGAACGTTTTTGCCTACTATCTCTCCATCTCCTGTAACCACTGCGAGGATCCAGCCTGCACCAAGGTTTGTCCTAGTGGGGCTATGCATAAGCGCGAAGATGGTTTTGTCGTGGTGGATGAAGACGTATGCATCGGCTGCCGCTACTGCCACATGGCCTGCCCATACGGCGCGCCGCAGTACAATGCAGCTAAAGGTCATATGACCAAGTGCGATGGCTGTCATGATCGCGTCGCCGACGGCAAAAAGCCTGTCTGCGTCGAGTCCTGTCCGCTACGCGCGCTGGACTTTGGTCCGCTTGATGAGCTGCGCAAAAAACATGGTGAGCTGGCGGCGGTTGCCCCGTTACCGGGCGCGCATTTTACCAGGCCGAGTATTGTGATTAAACCGAATGCCAATAGCCGCCCGACCGGGGATACCACGGGTTTTCTGGCTAATCCGAAGGAGGTGTAAAATGGGAAATGGATGGCATGAATGGCCGCTGGTCCTGTTTACGGTGCTGGGTCAATGTGTGGCCGGGGCGCTGATCGTGAGTGGGTATGGCTGGTTAACCACCAAAGACGATGTGGCAAAACAACGTATCGTGCGCAGTATGTTTTTTCTGTGGCTGGTAATGGGCATCGCCTTTCTCGCCTCAATAATGCATTTAGGTTCACCGCTACGCGCGTTTAACTCGCTGAACAGAATCGGCGCATCGGCGCTCAGTAACGAAATCGCCAGCGGTTCGCTGTTTTTCGCTGTTGGTGGCCTGTGGTGGCTGGTGGCGTTTCTCGGTAAAATGCCGGCGACGTCAGGTAAAATCTGGCTGCTGCTCAGCATGTTGCTTGGTCTGGTTTTTGTTCTGGCGATGACTAACGTCTACCAGATAGACACCGTTCCGACCTGGTATAATGGCTATACTACGCTGGCGTTTTTCATGACGATGTTGCTGAGTGGCCCGCTGTTTGCCGCCCTGCTGCTACGCGCTGCAAGCGTGTCGTTTAACGCCGCCAGATTCGCCGGAATCAGCATACTTGCCCTGCTGGTGAGTGTGGCCGTTATCGTTTTGCAGGGCGTATCGCTCAGCGAAATTCACAGTTCGGTACAACACGCCAGCGCTCTGGTTCCCGACTACGCAAGCTTACAGGTCTGGCGCATCGTGATGCTGGCTGCGGGGCTGGGTTGCTGGATATGCCCGCTAATTCGTCGCAAAGAACCGGCTGTCGGCGGACTGGCGCTGGGTTTAGTTTTCGTGCTTGCCGGTGAAATTATTGGCCGCGGTTTGTTTTATGGCTTACATATGACAGTCGGAATGGCTGTTGCAGGTTAATACTCGGGTGCGGGGCAACCCGCACTTTTCAGGATTGTTTGCATGACGCATTTTTCACAACGTGACAACTTCTCTACCGCGGCGCGCGTATTGGGTGCGCTGTTCTACTATGCGCCAGACAGTACAGAAGCTTCTGCGCTGGTCAGTGCGCTAAAAACCGATGGCTGGCAGGCGCAGTGGCCGCTTGAACCCACGGCCCTTTCTGCGCTGGCTGAACTACTGCAGAGCGAGGCTGATGAGCCGCTCCCGCAAGCCTGGCAGCGACTGTTTGTCGGCCCTTACGCGCTACCTTCTCCGCCCTGGGGTTCCGTCTGGCTGGATCGTGAAAATGTCTTGTTTGGCGATTCCACGCTGGCATTACGTGAGTGGATGCGGGACAACGGGATCCAGTTTGCCGTGCAGCAAAATGAACCGGAAGATCACTTTGGCGCGCTGCTGTTACTGACGGCCTGGCTTGCTGAAAACGGACGCCACACCGAGTGCGAACAGTTGTTAGCCTGGCATCTGCTACCGTGGTCAACGCGTTTCCTTGACGTGTTTATCGAACATGCGAACCACCCGTTCTACCAGGCTCTGGCAGAACTGGCGCGCCTGACGCTGGCAAAGTGGCGATCGCAATTATTAATTCCAGTAGCCGATAAGCCTTTGTTTCGTTAATGTCGCCACAGGCAGGATGTATCCTGCCTGCATAATACCGTTGCGCACGCTGAGCTTTTGCTTCTGTTGCCAAATAGCCGCAAAATAAAGCCTCTGAATTTCCCTGTCTGGCCACTCATGCACCATTTACATGCTTATCCTGACCTGCGCGCTATGTTTCGCCGCCTGCTGATCGCCGCGCTGATTGGTATCCTTGCCGCGTTGGCCGTCGCAGGCTTTCGCCATGCCATGTTCCTTCTTGAATGGTTGTTCCTGAGCAACGACACCGGGAGTCTGGTCAATGCGGCGACAAATCTTTCTCCGTTAAGACGCATGCTGACGCCCGCGCTGGGCGGCCTGGCAGCTGGCTTACTGCTCTGGGGTTGGCAAAAATTCAACCGTTTACGACCACAGGCTCCCACAGATTACATGGAAGCCCTGCAAACGGACGGTCAATTCGACGTCAGCGCCAGCCTGGTAAAGTCACTGGCATCGTTACTGGTTGTCGCCAGCGGCAGTGCTATCGGGCGTGAAGGTGCCATGATTTTGCTGGCGGCGCTGGCCGCGTCCAGCTTTGCTCAACGTTTCACACCGCGCGCCGAATGGAAATTATGGATCGCCTGTGGAGCGGCAGCAGGTATGGCCGGCGCGTATCATGCCCCGCTGGCGGGCAGTTTATTTATTGCTGAAGTCCTGTTTGGCACGATGATCCTCGCCTCGCTGGGACCGGTGGTGGTATCCGCCGTCGTCGCCTTGCTGACCACCAATGTACTGAGCGACAGCAATGCGTTGCTCTATGCCGTGCACTTCACACGGGAACTGCATGTGATGGAATACGCTATGATTGTCAGCACAGGTCTGGTTGCCGGCGTCTGCGGTCCGTTGTTTATGTGGTTGATGACCGCCAGCCATAACGGTTTTTTGCGCTTAAAACTCTCGCCACCGTGGCAACTGGCGCTTGGCGGGCTGATCGTTGGCCTGTTGTCGCTGCTCACTCCTGCCGTTTGGGGAAATGGCTACAGCGTGGTGCAGTCATATCTGCTCTCGCCACCGCTATTGACCGTGGTTAGCGGGATCTTTATCTGCAAATTACTGGCGGTGCTTGCCAGCAGTGGCTCCGGTGCGCCGGGCGGGGTGTTTACGCCAACGCTGTTTGTCGGTCTGTCTGTTGGCATGCTGCTGGGACGGACGTGGGGATTATGGCTTCCGGGTCCGGATGAAATTGCCATTCTGCTGGGATTAACGGGGATGGCCA
Organism: Citrobacter sp. C5_2; assembly: GCF_014596845.2. Lineage (NCBI taxonomy): Bacteria > Pseudomonadati > Pseudomonadota > Gammaproteobacteria > Enterobacterales > Enterobacteriaceae > Citrobacter > Citrobacter sp. C5_2. The sequence goes on from NZ_CP115032.1 coordinate 2,692,965, forward strand.
CGCTACTGGCAGCAACCACGCATGCGCCAATTATGTCTACATTGATGGTTTGTGAAATGACCGGGGAGTATCGCTTGCTCCCCGGATTACTGATCGCTTGCGTGGTGGCGTCAGTGCTGTCGAGAACGTTACGCCAGGACTCTATCTACCGACAGCACGCTGCCAAGCATTGACAGACGGATATACTGTGACAGCTCTCGCTGCTCTGCGCGAGGCAGATACGGCAGTTCGCCGATTAGCGGCGCAGGTAATTTTTTGCTCAGCACGTCAATGATTTCCGCATAATGCGCCAGCCCAGGGTTGATTCGGTTTGCGACCCAGCCAAGCAGCGGCAATCCGTCGCTGGCGATCGCCTGTGCGGTAAGAATGGCATGATTAATACAACCTTCCTGGATACCCACCACCATCAGCACCGGCATTTGTTCCTGTACCACCCATTCAGATAGCGGGCGCAGATCGTTCATCAGACTCCGCCAGCCGCCGGTACCTTCCACGACAACGTGATCGACTTTATCGCTCAGGCTTGCGAGACCGTTGGATAGCAAGGTGTAATTGACGGGACCACTATGCGCTACGCTGCTTTCGTCCTCGCTCAGCGCAATCGGGTTGACCGCCTCATACGGCAGTTCGATAGATGAAACACTTTGCAGCACCAGCGCATCTTTGTTACGCAAACCTTCAGGTGTCTCCTTACTTCCTTTGGCTACCGGTTTGTAGCCCGCGACACTTTTACCCCCTGACGCCAACGCTTGTAGTAATGCGCGGGAAACCACGGTCTTCCCAACAGAAGTGTCTGTACCTGTAATAAAGAAACGCTTCAGCATCACTAACTCCACCGTTATGCTTTGAAAATATAAGTCAGGAAAATAAAACAGTGGAGAAAGTCTAAGGTATGACGACCGGAATCAGCTTGAGATAGCGCAATTTTTCGTACAACAGTTAAAAAATGTTAACCCTGTAATAGACGTATCAACAAAGAACCGTTATACATCGCGTCCTTAACGAGCGCGGCCCCCGCCATGGTTCCCTGGTTGGTAAACTGCGTACTTTCGACCACAATATGCTGACTATACGCCGGGAGCGCCTGCTGACGAATGCTGTCAGCAATGGTGGGAAACAGTATATCCGCCGCTTTGCTGAGCGGAGAACCAATCAATATCTTTTGCGGGTTGAACAAATTCACCATGATGGCAAGGATGCGTCCGACGTGGGTCCCGACGCCGCTAATGATATCTTTTGCCAATAAATCACCCTGCATCGCCGCCAGGCACAGTGCGTCTACCGTTAACGGTTGTCCATGCAGTGAAGAGCTCATTGACTGCTTCAGCCGCACCTGCGCCAGTTCCAGCACGCTGTCGACGCTGGCGATGGTTTCCAGACAACCATGATTACCGCAATAGCAGCGTTTACCGTAAGGATCCACCTGCGTATGACCAATTTCCACCAGGCTACTGCTCCCGGCATGCAGTAAATGACCGTCGGTTATCACCCCTGCGCCAACGTTATGGTCAATAACGACCTGGATGACATCGCGTGCGCCACGTGATGCGCCAAAAAGCGCCTCCGCCATGGTCCAGGCGCTGATATCATGCTGAATATAGACCGGCACGCCGGTATGGTTTTCGAGCGCTTCGCCCAACGGCATCTCTTTGACATCATCGTAAAACGGCATGCGATGTACGATGCCGTTTTCGGTATTGATTATGCCAGGTAGCGTGATGGCGATGGAGGTCAAGCGTTCCAGCTTTTGCTGGTGGCGGATGAAAAACTGATCGACCTGGGTAATGATACGCTCCAGCAGAGGTGTTTCACTGACCAGCGCCATTTCCAGGCAATCCTCAACCACCAGCTTGCTGCTTAGATCGCGCAGCGCCAGAAAAATCTCACCGCGACTGATGCGAATGGATAAATAATGCCAGGCTTCGGTTTCGACAACCAGCCCCACGGCCGGACGCCCACGACTCCCTGCTTCTTTGATTTCCAGCTCTTGTACCAGGTGGGCTTCAAGCATTTCGCGGACAATTTTGGTAATACTGGCAGGCGCCAATTGTGCCAGGCGAGAGAGATCAATACGCGATACCGGTCCCAGCTGATCAATCAGGCGATAGACCGCGCCCGCATTGGTCTGCTTAATTTGATCGATATGCCCAGGCTGACTATCAGCAACCACCACTTACTCCCTTTATTTTCGCGCTCCGAAATAATCTGCGGGCTATGGTGAAGCACTTCAATGGCTTCCGTCAACTTTTTACTTAGCCTTGTGATTTACTGCACATTTTCACCCATATTTAAACTAAATTAATTGCCTGGACCGCCGCCAGCAGTTGTTCACGAAAACGTTGCGCGGCATGACTTTGCTCATGATGCTTAGGCCAGACTAACCACATTTCGGAGACGGCATCTTCCTCTGCTATCGGGATCCAACACATTTCATACAGTTGCACCCGTTTAAAGGAAGCGGGCAGGATCGAAACGCCCAACCCCGCGGCCACTAACCCAATGATGGTCATCGCCTCGCCTACCTCCTGAGTAATCGTCGGTTTGAGATCATAGCGACGCATCAGGCCCAAAATGTCGTCATACAACCCCGTTCCCACATGCGGGTCAAAAAAGACAAATGGCTCATTAGCCAGCTCAGTCAGCGTCACTACGGGCTTTTGCGCCAACGGATGCGCTCGTGGGATCATCGCCATCAGCGGTTCATGCAGAATAACCTCTCGCGCCAGCGTTTCCGGGAGTTGCGTGTTGCGCATAAGCCCCAGATCCAGAGTGCCTTCGTTAAGTGGGGCAATTTGCTCGCGCGTATTCATTTCGCGGGTTTGCATATGCACCACCGGATAGCGCTGGCGAAACAGGGAGAGCGTATCTGACACCGCTTTGATAAACGGCGCTGATGACGTAAAGCCGATACGCAATTCCCCTGCTTCTCCGAGATGCAAACGCTCTGCCCGGGCGGCGGCTTCATTAACCAGGCTAAGGATCTGTCGGCTGTCCGCCAGAAACTGTTTTCCGGCGGCAGTGAGGGCCACGCTACGGTTAGTTCGCGCCAATAACCGGGCGCCAATCTGTTGTTCCAGGATTTGGATCTGCTGGCTTAACGGTGGTTGCGAAATATTCAGCCGCGCTGCCGCCCGACCAAAATGCAACTCTTCCGCAACCGCCACGAAGTAGCGTAAATGACGAAGTTCGATATTCATATTTTTAAAATATTATTTGAGATTATTAATATATTAGACAGAATATTGGGATTTTCATACTCTTAAGGCTGGTCCTGTAGTAGCAAAATATTAAGCAAGGATTCCAGGTGAGTCGTACAACAACGGTCGATACCGCGCCGGCAAGCGATATTGACGAGAGCGTTACCCTGCCGGATGGTTTTATCAAACGCGGTACATCCCCTTTTATGCGCGTTACGCTGGCGCTGTTTTCTGCCGGGCTGGCGACATTTGCCCTGCTCTATTGCGTGCAGCCCATACTGCCGGTGCTCTCGCACGAGTTTGGGGTTTCCCCTGCCAGCAGCAGTATTTCGCTTTCCATCTCTACGGCAATGCTGGCCATCGGTTTACTGTTTACTGGCCCACTTTCCGATGCGATAGGTCGTAAGCCGGTAATGGTTACGGCACTGCTACTCGCCTCCTGCTGTACACTGCTTTCAACAATGATGACCAGCTGGCACGGGATTTTAATCATGCGCGCGCTGATCGGTCTGTCGCTGAGCGGCGTGGCGGCGGTGGGGATGACCTATCTGAGTGAGGAAATTCATCCCAGCTTTGTGGCTTTCTCAATGGGCTTGTATATCAGTGGGAACTCAATTGGCGGTATGAGTGGTCGCTTGATCAGCGGCGTATTCACCGACTTTTTCAACTGGCGTATCGCGCTGGCGGCGATCGGCTGTTTTGCCCTCGCCTCCGCGCTGATGTTCTGGAAAATTTTGCCAGAGTCCCGTCATTTCAGGCCCACGTCGCTACGACCTAAATCATTGTTCATCAATTTCCGTTTACACTGGCGCGACAGAGGGTTACCGCTACTGTTTGCGGAAGGTTTTTTGCTGATGGGGTCGTTTGTCACACTGTTTAATTACATCGGCTATCGCCTGATGCTCTCTCCGTGGGAACTCAGTCAGGCTGTTGTCGGCCTGTTATCCGTGGCATATCTGACCGGGACCTGGAGTTCGCCGAAAGCAGGTTCCATGACCACCCGCTATGGTCGCGGCCCGGTGATGATCGTTTCAACCGGCGTGATGCTTTTTGGGCTATTGATGACCCTGTTTACCTCACTATGGCTGATCTTCGCCGGGATGCTGCTCTTTTCTGCCGGGTTCTTTGCCGCGCACTCTGTGGCAAGCAGTTGGATTGGGCCACGGGCGAAACGCGCTAAAGGCCAGGCCTCTTCCCTGTATCTGTTCAGCTATTACCTGGGCTCCAGTATTGCCGGTACGCTGGGCGGTGTGTTCTGGCATAGCTACGGCTGGAACGGCGTGGGCGGATTTATCGCCCTGATGCTGGTGCTGGCGTTGCTGGTAGGTGCGCGTTTGCACCATCGTCTGCACGTTTAATCAAGGATGCCCGGCTTCGGGCATCATCACTTATGAAGACGCTGCCATTTGCAGGACAATAACCGTCCCGTTCATCACGATATGCAGCGTCATCGGCATCAGCAGTCCATTGCTTTTCAGTCTGGCAAGGATTAAAACCTGCGACACAAGAAACAGCATCAGCAGCGTGCGCAGATCCACATACTGGGTATGCATCACGGCAAAAATGATCGATACCACGACTGACGACAGCCAGGTTTTATTATTGAACCAATACTGGAATGCGTTGAATAAACAGCCCCTGAAAACAATTTCTTCATAAACTGGCGCAAAAAATATCAGGGTCAGAGTGGATAACCACAGCGCGTAGTTGTTTAAGGATATCTGGCTGGTTACCCACGCTTCGGTTTGTCTGAGACCTATCAACCACGGCAAGATAAGCTGAATAAAAAGCAGGGCCGCAAATAAAATGCCAAACCACCGGGCATTGAAGATCCCTTTGCCCAGCCCTTCTCTTTTCCTGAAGAAGAAATAATACAGCGGAACCAGTACGATAAATTCCAGCATAAACAACAGCGGGAAGAGTAATCCTTTGGCGAGCAGCTCCTGGCTCGCGGGAAAAAACAACGGGGTAAACGTGAGGCCAAACATCAGCATAAACATAGAAAAACAGCCAGCAACGGCTTTGGTCCGGGCGATATACTGGTTGTCGACATCCTGTGACATACAATCTCCTTGCACTTGTCGAGTATAAGATGATGAATTATCGATATATGATAAAAATTCTCATTATCACTGACAACCTACCAACATTTACCCTATGTATGGAGAATCCGTCAGCGGCAGCCAAAAGCGGAAGCACGCGCCTGCCGTTGAATTAACCAGATTGATATCGCCGCCATGCAGTTCAAGCATTCTTCGCACAATCAGCAATCCCAGACCGCCGCGCTGCTCACGGGGAGTTAACGCGGTTGGGCGCTGAAATAACACTTCGCGTACCCCCATTTCCACGCCTGGGCCGCTGTCCTGCACCTCTGCTACCAGTCGGTCTTCATCACGCCAGATTTTTAGCCATACATCTCCCCCGTCAGGTGTATGGCGGATAGCATTATCCAGTAAATTCGTCACCACCCTTTCCATCATCAATAAATCGGCATTTACCAGCGGTAACGGCCCCATCACGTCAAGGTGTAACTGTAAATGGCGTGTGGCAACAGGGAGATCAAACTTCTGCGCCACATCCTGGATCAACTCGCCAAAAGCAAAACGTTCGCGCTGAGGTTTTATGCCGCCGTGCTCCAGCCTCGCCAGCTCAAACAGTTGTTGTGACAGATGGCGAACCTTATGCCCCTGGCGCAACGCGATACTAAGATAATGCCTGTTTTCCTCTGGCGTTATCGTGTCGGCTTTCAGCGACAACATTTCCAGATAGCCCAGCAGCGAGGTGAGCGGCGTGCGTAAATCGTGAGATATATTGGCAATAAACTCTCTGCGCTGGCGATCGCTGTCAGCTAACAGATCCCACTGCTGCGCAATTTGCTGTGCCAGCTCTATAAACGCATTGTTCAACAACGCAATTTCATTCCCCGGTGACGGATCGGGCTTTTTCTGCGCCAACTGCTTAATGACGCTAATACTGTCCTGCTCCATTTTGACCACCTGCGCGGTCAACCTTTTTACCGGATGCGTCACCCATCGCCACACCAGCAAGCCCGCAATTCCGCCGGCTAATAAAACCAGAATTAACGTTCCTGCCACCGTGTTCCAGAGCGTTTTCTGCCAGGCAGTATTTGCCAGCATATGCAGATTTTCGCCCTGGAGAATAATGTACAGATAACCATGCAGTTGGCCGTTAAGCATCACTGGTGCCGCACTAAAGACCTTCTGCTGATTGCTGCGCGGATCATCGCCATACACTGGCAAAGCATCCGAATTTAGAAAATCCTGAATCGGCTGCACGGTAATTTTCTGGCGCTGAATATGCCCGGGCGGTGCGGCATCGGCGAGTATGTCACCTGCTGGTGAAACCAGATACAGTTCGACGCTTGGATTGAGCGTCATCAGGTGATTAAACAGTCCTTTTAACGTCTGTCGATTGATCTGCCCGCGGGTATCAATCAGTGACTCACTTTTGACAATCTTGCTCGCCAGTTCCAACGACAGCCTTTGCACCATGGCATCGCCATATTTTTGACTATTACGTAGCTGGACAACGCTGACGGCTACCGCGCAGATCAACATAATCGCGGTAAATACCAGGGTCAGCCGCTGGCTTAAAGACAGTCGATAAATCATGACTGATGCTCCGCGTTATTCGCCGCAAGCTTATAACCTCGTCCCCAAACGGTGAGAATAATTTCCGGCTCAGCAGCATCTTTTTCAATCTTGGTCCGCAGACGATTAATATGACTGTTCACCGTATGCTCATACCCTTCGTGCTGGTAGCCCCACACATGATCTAACAGCGCCTGACGCGAAAAAACCTCGCCGGGATGACGAGCGAAAAAATAGAGCAGATCGAACTCACGGGGCGTCAAATCGATTGATTTGCCATGCTGGCGGACTTCTCGGGCTAAGGGATCAATCTCCACGCCATGGACGCTAATGATCCCCGCTTCCAAACGTAGATTCTGACTCATCGCCTCCTGACGGCGAAACAGCGCCTTCACGCGGGCCATCAGTTCCAGTACGGAGAAAGGTTTGGCTAAATAATCATCGGCTCCCATCTCCAGCCCCAGAACGCGGTGAGTTTCACTGGTGCGGGCGCTAATAATGATGACGGGTAAATAGAAACTCATTTGACGAATGCGACGACATATTTCCAGACCATCGACACCCGGCAGCATTAAATCGAGGATAACCGCATCCCAGACATGTTTTTCCAGTTGTTCAAGCGCGCGCGTTCCATCTGCCTCATGGATAATTTCATATCCCTCATCTTTCAGGCTAAGCTGCAAAAGTGAGGCAATATCGCAGTCATCTTCCACCAAAAATATCTTTTTTGCGCCGGCCATCAGTGTCATCCCCTCTCGTTGAACTGAAAGCTTACCTCAGGCAAGGGGCGGAAGTTATCACAAAATTTTTAACTTTTCGTGAGGATCCTGGGATACGCCTGGATCAAGGATGTCGTTACAGAAAGTCACGCATCAACAGGGAAACGTCGCTTTGTTTTCCTTAACATGAAAATAAAAAGGAACAGTTATGCAGAAAAAACATCCACTTCGGGAAGCTGATGTTACCGCCGAATCAGTTTTTTTTATGCAAAGACGACAGGTCCTCAAAGCGCTTGGGATAGGTGCTGCAGCCGCTTCTCTCTCCTCTCCGACGCAGGCGAATCTACTGAATTGGTTTAAGGGCAACGATCGCGCGCCTGCACCGGCGGGGAAACCGCTCGAGTTCATAAAACCGGATGCCTGGCAAAGCACACTCCCCCTGACGCCGGAAGACAAGGTGACGGGCTATAACAATTTCTATGAATTTGGTCTGGATAAGGCCGATCCTGCCGCCAATGCCGGTAGCCTGAAAACCGATCCCTGGACATTAACCATCAGCGGTGAGGTGAACAAACCCTTAACGTTGGATCATGATGCGTTGACCACACGTTTTCCGTTAGAAGAACGTATTTACCGGATGCGTTGCGTTGAAGCGTGGTCGATGGTTGTGCCGTGGATTGGCTTTCCCTTACATAAATTATTGGCGCAGGTTGAACCCACCAGCGACGCCAAATACGTTGCCTTTGAAACACGCTACGCCCCCGATGAAATGCCCGGTCAGAAAGATCGCTTCATTGGTGGTGGGTTGAAATACCCCTATGTTGAAGGTTTGCGTTTGGATGAGGCCATGCACCCTCTTACCCTTCTGACCGTGGGCGTGTATGGCAAAGCATTGCCGCCGCAAAACGGGGCGCCGATACGCCTGACGGTCCCCTGGAAATATGGCTTCAAGGGTATTAAATCGATCGTCAGTATCAAGCTGACACGTGAGCGCCCGCCGACGACCTGGAATATGTCAGCGCCAAACGAATACGGTTTTTATGCCAATGTTAATCCACATGTCGATCATCCCCGTTGGTCTCAGGCGACGGAACGTTTTATCGGTTCCGGTGGGATTCTCGATGTACAACGCCAGCCGACGTTGCTTTTTAACGGTTACGCCAATGAGGTGGCTTCTTTATATCGGGGTATGGATCTACGGGAGAACTTTTAAGTGAGATTAACGGCAAAGCAGATAACCGGCCTGAAAGTGCTACTGCATCTCGCCGGTTTTTTACCCCTGCTATGGCTTTTCTGGGCAGTGCAACAGGGTGCACTGGGCGCCGATCCCGGGAAAGACATTCAGCATTTTACCGGCATTACGGCGCTAAAATTCTTGCTTGCCACCCTGCTGGTATCGCCGCTCGCACGCTATACAAAGCAGCCTTTGCTGTTTCGTACCCGACGCTTGTTAGGATTATGGTGTTTTGCCTGGGCCACACTGCATCTGACCAGCTATGCGCTATTGGAGCTGGGTATACAAAATTTGGGATTGTTGGGGCGAGAGCTGGTTTCACGGCCATGGCTCACGCTGGGCATGACGGGTTGGGTTATCTTACTCCTGCTGACGCTGACCTCCACGCAGGCCGCACAGCGTAAAATGGGCAAACGCTGGCAAACGTTGCACAACTACGTCTACCTGACTGCCATTTTACTCCCGGTTCATTACCTATGGTCGGTCAAAGTGTTGTCACCGTCCCCTATTATCTACGCCTCCTGTTTTATTGTGCTGCTGGTATTTCGCTATAAAAAGTGGTTACGCAAAAGCGGATACAAAGGTGTGTTTATGAAAAGTGAATGATTCACGGTAAACTTCTTAACCACACCTAAACAGAACGAGAACAAAAAATGAGTAACAATGATAATTACCATCAACTCACCCGCACGTTCCAGCGGCTCTCTCGCTTCTCTCACCTCTCGGCCATCGCCAGTTGGGACATGTTTACCATGATGCCGCCGGGCGGCAGCAAAGCCCGCGGCGAAGCGTTGGCAGAACTGAGCGTGCTTGAGCATCAGTTGTTAACCGACGCGAAAGTAGCCAAGTGGATCGCCGCCGCAAAACAGGAAGACCTTAACGATGTTGAGCAAGCGAATTTGCGCGAAATGTCGCGACTGCATCACCAGGCATCCCTGCTGCCTGAATCACTGGTAGAAGCAAAGTCGCTGGCAGGCAGCCGCTGTGAGCATGCCTGGCGCAGCCAGCGACCCGCGAATGACTGGGAGGGTTTTTCCGAGAACCTGAAAGAGGTCGTGAAATACAGCCGCGAAGAAGCCCGACTGCGCGCAGACGCTAAAGGTTGCTCACCTTATGACGCGCTACTGGACATCTTTGAACCAGAGATGACCAGCGCCCAACTGGATGTCCTGTTTGCAGATGTGAAAAGCTGGCTGCCCGATCTCCTTAGCAAGGCGGTGGCAAAACAGTCTCAACAAACGCTTATCGCCCCAATTGGCCCCTTCCCGACTGCTGTACAGCGAGAGCTGGGTCTGGAAACGATGGCGCAGTTAGGATTCGACTTTACCGCTGGACGACTGGATATCAGCGCGCATCCCTTCTGTGGCGGCGTGCCGGAAGATGTTCGCATTACGACCCGCTATGACGAAAATGAACTCCTCAGCGCGCTGTTTGGCGTGATTCATGAAACGGGTCACGCCCGCTATGAGCAAAATCTGCCGCGTAACTGGTCAGGTCAACCTATCGCTCTGGCACGCTCAACAGCCATTCATGAGTCGCAAAGTCTGTTCTTTGAGATGCAATTGGGACGCAGCAAAGCATTCCTGACGAGACTCATTCCGGCTGTGACGCGTCATTTTGGCAACCAGGCTGCGTTTGAAGAGAGCAATTTCATTGCCTGGAACCAGCAGGTAAAACCCGGTTTTATCCGCGTTGACGCCGACGAGGTGAGCTACCCTGCTCACGTGATCCTGCGTTATGAAATCGAGCGAGCGTTAATTAACGGTGACATTGAAGTGGATGACATTCCGGCCTTGTGGAATGAGAAGATGCAGGCCTGGCTTGGACTGTCAACGGTGGGGGATTATCGCAATGGCTGTATGCAGGATATTCACTGGACCGACGGCGGCTTTGGCTACTTCCCGTCTTACACTTTAGGCGCTATGTATGCGGCGCAATTGTTCAGCGCAGCTCACCGCGCATGGCCCGATCTGAACCAGTCCATTGCGCAGGGAGAGTTTAGCGCCCTCTTTGACTGGCTACGCCAAAATATCTGGCAGCATGGCAGTCGTTTTACCACTGAACAACTCATTACCCAGGCCACCGGAGAGCCGCTCAGCAGCCGCTATTTCCGCGCTCACCTGGAAGCCCGTTATTTGTAATCTCATGCCGTGAGTCATTGTACATATCGTTACACGCCGATACCAATGACTCACGGAAGCCCAGTGATTACAGCGATATAGTTATTTCAACGGCCCCGCAGTGGGGTTGAATGAAAAACCAAATCGAGGGTATGAGAATGAAAAAAGTATTAGCTCTGGTTGTTGCCGCTGCTATGGGTCTGTCTTCTGCTGCATTTGCTGCTGAAACAACTGCTACCACCGCGCCAACTGCTGCAACGACAAAAGCGGCCCCGGCGAAAACCACCCATCATAAAAAACAGCACAAAGCTGCGCCGCAGAAAGCACAGGCTGCCAAAAAACACGCCAAAAAAACCACCACTAAACCGGCGGTAGAACAGAAAGCGCCAGAACAGAAAGCTCAGGCCGCTAAAAAACACACCAAAAAAGCAGCCACCAAGCCTGCCGCAGAACAGAAAGCGCCAGAGCAAAAAGCTCAGGCCGCTAAAAAACACACCAAAAAACCTATGAAACACGACTCCGCTAAACCAGCTGCTCAGCCAGCCGCATAACACACCTGTAGTCACTATGGCGTCCCCCACGCCGTAGCATACGGCGCTAAATCATTCAGATTTGGCGCCGCCTTTCGGAGGGTAAAATGGTGTCACATTACCGCTTTGAGTTCATTCTTACGGCCCTGATTATTTGTGCCCTCATCGCCATGCATTTTTATCTTTCCTGAGTGTAGTTATCTGATTTTACTCCCACTTTCCCGCCGTCCCGTCTATAGTATTAACTGAGGGTTTGCTGTTAAAAATCATAATTCCCCACCAGAGTGTGATATGCATAAAACCATTGCTGTGTTACTGGGTTCAATTTGTTTAACTCCTGTCGTTGCGCATGCGGAACAGCCAGCAACGTCCAGCGCTGAAGCAGAAAATATAAAAACGCTGTTTTTTGGACATGACGATCGCATTAAGGTGACTGACCCAACGCAATCACCATGGGACGCTATCGGACAACTGGAAACCGCCAGCGGTAATCTGTGTACCGCTACGCTCATTTCACCCCATCTGGCTCTGACTGCCGGACACTGCTTACTTACGCCGCCAAAAGGTAAACCTGATAAAGCCGTGGCGTTACGCTTCGTGTCGAAAAAGGGTATCTGGCGTTATGAGATCCACGGAATTGAAGGCCGGGTTGATCCTTCGCTCGGCAAACGTTTAAAAGCCGATGGTGATGGCTGGATTGTGCCCCCCTCCGCCGCCCCATGGGATTTTGGTCTGGTGGTGTTGCGTTATCCACCTTCCGGTATCACACCGCTGCCATTATTTGAAGGTGATAAAGCGGCGTTAACCGCGGCGCTGAAAACCGCGGATCGTAAAGTCACGCAGTCAGGCTATCCGGAAGATCATCTTGACGATTTGTACACGCATCAGGATTGCGTAGTAACCGGCTGGGCGCAAAATACCGTTTTGTCACATCAGTGCGATACGCTCCCGGGCGACAGTGGGTCGCCATTGATGCTGAAGACGGATTCCGGCTGGCAATTGATTGGCGTACAAAGCTCCGCTCCGGCGGCGAAAGATCGCTGGCGAGCAGATAACCGCGCGATTTCCGTGACCGGATTTCGCGACAAACTGGAAGCGCTGGCCAAGGGATAACGCATACTGCCCGTATTAACGGGCAGCACTTTTATCAGGCCAGTTTTATCATGATCATTCCGGCCAACAGCAATGCCACGCCGATCCAGCCTTTATTGTTCAGACGCTGACCAAACAGCACCCAGCCTGCAGCTAACGTCGCGGCAATCCCGAATCCACCCCATAAGGCATAGGCGACGGAGAGATCGATACCTTTTACCGCCTGCGACAGCGCACTAAAAGCCGCTAAAACTGCAGCCAGCGACAGCACGCCATAAGCCTTGCGGCGAAAACCATCAGAAAACTTCAAAAAGACGTTAGCCACGATTTCCAGAACGATAGCCATGCCAAGCCAGGCGCCATGAACCCATTCAAACTGCTGCATGGGTCACCTCTCTGCCCGCTTTGGCAGGCTTTCGTGTACCGGATTTAATCAGCACAATACCTACCACCAGCGAGACCAGACCAGCCACTTTCATCGTGGACAAGGTTTCGTCAAATAACAGCACGCTGAACAGCGTAATAAATAAAATACCGATACCTTCCCATAAGGCATAAGCTACGCCGAGGGCAATTTTTTTAACGGCAAAACTGAGAAAAATATACGATAAGGCGATCATTACCAGCATTAAAATAAAGCCTGAATTACCATGGCCCACGCTTGCCCATTTCATTGACAGCGTACCGGTAATTTCAGCCGCGATGGCCAGACCTAATAATATCCAGTAAAACATGATGCTTCTCCTGCTTGAGAATATAGTCCTTTGGGCCTACTGCATGCAGTAAACCAAAAAATAAAATCAGTTAGCTCAGCGCACAGCGCCAGCTCAGGCAGAAGAAGGGACTAAAGCGCGTTGCGCCAGTGTTGCTCACCCGCAAGCAGGAAAGTGGAAGAGGTACGAAGAAGTGTAGGCAAAAGCAAAAACATCCTGAACATATTGTCCATAATATTACAATTATCCGCAGTGTTGCTTCTCATCATCGCGGATGATAATTGTCCTCGGTAGTTAAACACAGATGATTTGTATCATAGGTTCATTACGAACTCAAAGCCTTTTCACTTCTTTACCAGCCCCGTTTGATTTTTGTTATAACGGCTCGACGCAAATCACATTATTATTCAGATTCAAAAAGTAAAAACGCAGGAATACACATGGCGAAACCGATCATCACGCTTAACGGGCTAAAAATAGTCATTATGCTGGGCATGCTGGTTATCATACTGAGCGGCATCCGCTTTGCCGCAGATATCATCGTGCCCTTTATTCTGGCATTATTTATTGCCGTTGTGCTGAACCCTGTGGTGCAACGCATGGTGAAACTTCGCATACCGCGCGTATTCGCAGTGTCATTGCTGATCGTAATTATTGTAATGCTAATGGTGCTGTTATTAGCCTACTTAGGTACATCCTTAAATGAGCTTGCGCGGACGCTACCGCAATACCGTTCTTCACTGGTTATCCCGCTGAAAAATCTCGAGCCTTGGCTACAGCGCGCAGGGATAGGCGTTTCGGTGGATGAGCTCGTCAAATATATCGATCCGAACGCGGCAATGACGCTGGTCACTAATTTACTGGCGCAGCTGTCTAATGCCATGTCATCGATATTTTTACTGCTGCTGACGGTGGTTTTTATGCTGCTGGAAGTCCCGCAACTGCCCAACAAACTGAAACAAATGATGAGCCGGCCTATTGAGGGAATGGCAGCGATTCAACGCGCCATCGACAGCGTATCGCACTATCTGGTACTAAAAACGGCAATCAGCATTGTGACCGGACTGGTCGCCTGGGGCATGCTCGCCACCCTCGACGTGCGCTTTGCCTTTGTCTGGGGATTGCTGGCCTTCGCCCTCAACTATATTCCTAATATCGGTTCCGTGCTGGCAGCCATCCCCCCTATTGCTCAGGTGCTGGCATTTAGCGGTCTTTACGACGCCCTGGTGGTGCTGGCGGGTTATCTGGTCATTAACCTGGTGTTCGGGAATATCCTCGAACCGCGGATTATGGGACGTGGTCTTGGGCTGTCCACGCTGGTGGTTTTTCTGTCGTTGATCTTCTGGGGCTGGTTGCTGGGACCTGTGGGGATGCTGCTTTCTGTCCCGCTGACCATCATCGTCAAAATCGCGCTTGAGCAAACCAATGGCGGGCAAAGCATTGCCGTTCTGCTTAGCGATCTCAACAAAGCGTAAGGATTAGGTTTTATAAACAATAACGGCCTCCGCAGAGGCCGTCTTACTTTTAGCTAACGATTACAGCGCTTTCAGAATCGCATCCACGCTGGCCTTGGCATCGCCAAACAGCATATGGGTGTTTTCTTTAAAGAACAGCGGGTTTTGTACGCCAGCATAGCCGGTGTTCATTGAACGTTTAAACACGATAACGTTCTGCGCTTTCCACACTTCCAGCACTGGCATACCGGCGATCGGGCTGCGTGGGTCATCCTGCGCCGCCGGGTTTACCGTATCGTTGGCACCTATAACCAGTACGGTATCGGTGTCGGCGAAATCATCATTGATTTCATCCATTTCCAGCACAATGTCATATGGCACTTTGGCTTCCGCCAGCAGCACGTTCATATGACCCGGCAAACGCCCTGCTACCGGGTGGATCCCGAAACGCACTTTGATGCCGCGGGCACGCAACTTCTCAGTGATTTCCGCCACCGGATATTGCGCCTGAGCCACAGCCATACCGTAGCCCGGAGTGATGATCACGGAATGCGAGTTCTTCAGCATTTCTGCTGTGTCTTCTGCATTAATCTCCCGGTGTTCACCCACCTCTTCATCAGAACCCGTAGATGAGCCATCAGAACCGAAGCCGCCCGCAATTACGCTAATGAACGAACGGTTCATTGCTTTACACATAATGTAAGACAGGATCGCACCGCTCGAACCTACCAGCGCACCGGTAACGATCAGCAGATCGTTGCTCAGCATAAAGCCCGCCGCCGCCGCCGCCCATCCGGAGTAGGAGTTGAGCATTGAAACGACTACCGGCATGTCTGCACCACCGATGGACGCCACCAGATGCCAGCCAAAAGCCAGCGCAATAATGGTCATCACCAGCAGCGCCAGAACCTGCAGGCCAACGCTTTCAGTACGAACAAACACCACCAACAGCAGGAAGGAAACGACCAGCGCCGCGAGGTTCATTTTGTGACGGTTTGGCAGCATCAGCGGTTTAGAGGAGATCTTGCCGCGCAGTTTGCCAAAGGCCACCACGGAACCGGTAAAGGTCACCGCACCGATAAAGATACCGAGGAACACTTCTGTCAGGTGAATGTTCACCAGAATCGGTTCCAGGCCCGTGTCGTGATACAGGTAGCTGTTAAAGCCCACCAGTACCGCCGCCAGACCAACGAAGCTGTGCAGAATCGCCACCAGCTCCGGCATCTCGGTCATCTCGACTTTTTTCGCCAGGCGGATACCAATCGCGCCGCCGATGATCATCGCCACCAGGATCCAGGCAACATTGCCGGTATCCGGGCCAAAAA
The DNA here is from genome assembly GCF_014596845.2 of Citrobacter sp. C5_2. Lineage (NCBI taxonomy): Bacteria > Pseudomonadati > Pseudomonadota > Gammaproteobacteria > Enterobacterales > Enterobacteriaceae > Citrobacter > Citrobacter sp. C5_2. The sequence continues at coordinate 2,708,960 of NZ_CP115032.1, forward strand.
TCGTCGCAATCAGCGCAATCGCCATCCCGGCGATACCGTAGTTGTTACCCTGCTGGGAGGTTTCGTGTTTCGAAAGTCCCGCCAGGCTGAAAATAAACAGGATCGCGGCAACAATGTATGCAGCTGTAACTAATCCTCCAGACATATGTTACCCCTTAGTTTTTCCGGAACATTTTCAGCATGCGCTGAGTCACGGTGAAGCCACCGAAAATATTAATGCTGGCAATAAGCACCGCGATAAAGCTCAGGAAACTCACCCAGCCACCCTGGCCAATTTGTAACAACGCGCCGACAACGATAATCCCGGAGATGGCGTTGGTCACAGACATCAGCGGAGTATGCAACGCGTGCGACACATTCCAGACCACGTAGTAACCCACCACGCAGGAAAGCGCGAACACCGTAAAGTGACCGAGGAACTCTTTCGGGGCGACGTCGGCAAGCCAGCCAAACAAAATGACTACCAGCGCCATCAGCGCATATTTACGCCATGGTGAAACCGGTTTTTTCTCTTCTTTCGGCGCGGGAGCCGCTTTTGGCGCAGCCTGCGGCTGAGCTGAAACCTGGATCGGCGGCGCAGGCCAGGTGATTTCACCCTCGCGAACCACCGTCACGCCACGCACCACCACGTCGTCAAAATCAACGGTAATGTTGCCGTCTTTCTCTTTGCACAACAGTTTGAGCAGGTTGACGAGGTTGGTACCGTACAGTTGGGAAGACTGTGTCGGCAGACGACCAGGCAAATCGGTATAACCGATAACCTTCACACCGTTCTCGGTGGTGGTCACCTGGTTAGGCACGGTATATTCACAGTTACCGCCGTTTTGCGCGGCGAGATCGACAATTACACTCCCCGCTTTCATCGAATCAACCATTTCACGGGTGATCAGTTTCGGCGCAGGCTTACCCGGGATCAATGCCGTTGTAACGATAATGTCGACATCTTTTGCCTGAGCGGCGAAAAGCGCCATCTCGGCTTTGATGAAGGCTTCGGACATCACCTTAGCGTAACCGTCGCCGCTGCCCGCCTCTTCTTTAAAGTCCAGTTCGAGGAATTCAGCACCCATACTCTGAACTTGTTCTTTCACTTCCGGACGGGTGTCAAAAGCACGGACGATAGCACCCAGGCTGTTTGCCGCCCCGATCGCCGCAAGCCCTGCCACACCCGCACCAATCACCATGACCTTGGCAGGCGGAACCTTACCCGCGGCGGTGATCTGTCCGGTAAAGAAGCGGCCAAATTCATGGGCGGCTTCAACAATGGCGCGATAGCCGGCGATATTCGCCATCGAGCTTAAGGCATCAAGCGACTGCGCACGCGAAATACGCGGGACGGAGTCCATTGCCATCACAGTCACATTGCGCTGTGCAAGCTTTTGCAGCAGCTCCGGGTTTTGCGCAGGCCAAAGAAAACTCACCAGCGTCGTGCCCGGATTAAGCAAGGGAAGTTCCGCCTCTTCCGGTGCATTGACCTTCAGAATAATCTCTGACTGCCAGACAGCATTGCCGTCAACAATTTCTGCGCCTGCCTGCACAAACGCCTTATCGTCAAAACTCGCCAGTTGACCTGCGCCGCTTTCAACCGCGACGCTAAAACCCAGCTTTAGCAGCTGCTCAACCGTTTTCGGCGTAGCTGCGACACGGGTTTCATTGGTTAACCGTTCTTTTGGTATGCCAATTCGCATAATGTTCCCTTCCATCTGTATTTTTGATGATGGTTTATCAATGTTTACAAGAGGCATGCGCGCACTCTCGAAAGAGGTCAGTGTTACCTCAATAAAATAAAACAGTAACAAACTCTGTATAACCTACTGAAAATGGAGCCTGTGATCTAGCGCCAAAAAACAGTATTTATTATGAAATTCGCAAAACAGGGATGAATTCGCCCGCAGACAGGGATAATGCCCTTTAAATAGCCCGCAATGGCTGATAATTCGCTCAAGCGAAGCGGCAAAACATGATTAAGCGCCACCAGAGAACAATTGATTAACATTAAATTAACTTATGAAATTCAACTGTTTTATCAGTTTTAGCCTCCAAACGCCGAATTTTTGGACATATCACAAAATGTTATCGACACTGTTACACCCTGTGGCACGATGAGTGAAAAATGACGCAGACACTGACACAATTTAAATGCAATAATCAGCGACGTTTCTAGTCAATAACAATACCAGTACCTGGTTTGCGCAAGGCGAAGGATTATTTTTATGAAGCTTAAGAACACTCTCCTGGCGTCCGCACTTATTTCTGCGACTGCTTTTTCTGTAAATGCAGCGACAGAATTGACGCCGGAGCAAGCTGCTGCCCTGAAACCCTATGACCGCATTGTGGTTACCGGTCGTTTTAATGCGATCGGTGACGCGGTGGATGCCGTATCACGTCGTGCAGATAAAGACGGTGCAGCCTCTTTTTATGTTGTTGATACCTCAGATTTTGGCAGTGGCGGTAACTGGCGCGTTGTAGCCGACATCTATAAAGCCGACGCTGAAAAAGCGGAAGCATCCAAAAACCGTATTATTAACGGTGTGATGGAGTTACCTAAAGATCAGGCCGTTCTGATAGAACCTTACGATACCGTTACGGTACAGGGCTTCTACCGCAGCCAGCCTGAAGTGAATGACGCCATCACCAAAGCGGCGAAAGAGAAAGGGGCTTACTCTTTCTATATCGTTCGCCAGGTCGATGCCAACCAGGGTGGTAACCAGCGTATTACCGCATTCATCTATAAAGCGGATGCGAAAAAACGCGTAGTACAAAGCCCTGATGCAATCCCGGCTGATTCTGATGCCGGTCGCGCCGCATTAGCTGAAGGTGGTGAAGCCGCGAAGAAAGTTGAGATCCCGGGCGTTGCGACTACCGCATCTCCGAGTGCTGAAGTTGGCCGCTTCTTCGAAACGCAATCCACCAAAGGTGGACGTTACACCGTCACGCTGCCGGATGGCACGAAAGTTGAAGAGCTGAACAAAGCGACTGCTGCCATGATGGTTCCGTTCGACAGCATCAAGTTCACCGGTAACTACGGCAATATGACCGAAGTCTCTTATCAGGTTGCCAAGCGCGCAGCGAAGAAAGGCGCGAAGTATTATCACATTACTCGCCAGTGGTCAGAACGTGGTAACAACATGACCATCAGCGCTGACTTGTACAAGTAATATCCTATGCTTTATCAGGTCTGCAGCGGTTGTAGGCCTGATAATTTTCCCTTGTTAAGCCCTCAGCCCGAACAAAAAACACGAATATTAAGACAACTTTTCACACTATTAGTCACAAATCTCTCTATCCCCATTGCATGCGTTCTCTTCTCTCCGTAAAATCCCGCGCCTTAGTGGCTTTCACCATTTTTATGCGGTTTGCCAAAATAATTATTCTCTCACTCTCGTTTTAGTAACTGGATACAAATGGAAAAGAAATTGGGTCTGAGCGCACTGACCGCGCTGGTTCTAAGCTCAATGCTCGGCGCTGGTGTTTTCAGCCTGCCACAAAATATGGCGGCGGTTGCCAGCCCGGCTGCATTACTGATTGGTTGGGCGATTACCGGTGCGGGTATTTTGCTACTCGCCTTTGCCATGCTGATCCTGACGCGTATCCGACCTGAACTGGACGGTGGCATTTTTACCTACGCGCGCGAAGGTTTCGGGGAACTGATTGGCTTCTGCTCGGCATGGGGATACTGGCTATGCGCCGTTATCGCTAACGTTTCGTATCTGGTTATCGTCTTCTCTGCGCTCAGCTTCTTTACCGATACGCCGGAATTACGCCTTTTTGGCGATGGTAATACCTGGCAGGCTATTGTTGGCGCATCAATGCTGCTGTGGATCGTCCACTTTCTGGTGCTGCGTGGGGTGCAAACCGCAGCCAGCATAAACCTGGTCGCGACCCTGGCCAAATTGCTGCCGCTTGGCCTGTTTATCGTGTTGGCGTTCATGCTGTTTAAGCTCGATACCTTCAGTCTGGATTTTACCGGTGTCGCGTTGGGCGTCCCCGTCTGGGAGCAGGTCAAAAACACTATGCTCATTACCCTTTGGGTATTCATCGGTGTGGAAGGCGCAGTGGTGGTTTCCGCCCGCGCACGAAATAAACGCGATGTCGGACGCGCCACGCTGCTGGCGGTGCTTGCCGCGCTGGGCGTTTATCTGTTGGTTACCCTGCTGTCGCTGGGTGTTGTCGCGCGTCCAGAACTGGCAGAAATCCGCAACCCATCAATGGCCGGTCTGATGGTAAAAATGATGGGGCCATGGGGCGAAATTATTATTGCCGCGGGTCTGATTGTCTCCGTTTGCGGTGCCTATTTAAGCTGGACGATTATGGCGGCGGAAGTGCCATTCCTCGCCGCTACCCACAAAGCGTTTCCACGGATTTTCGCGCGTCAGAATGCGCAGGGTGCGCCATCCGCGTCGCTGTGGCTGACCAACATCTGCGTCCAAATCTGTCTGGTGCTGATCTGGCTCACAGGTTCCGACTACAATACGCTACTGACTATTGCCTCAGAGATGATTCTGGTGCCCTATTTGCTGGTCGGCGCATTTTTGCTGAAAATCGCTACCCGTCCGTTGCATAAAGCCGTCGGTGTCGGTGCGAGCATTTATGGCATATGGTTATTGTATGCGTCAGGTCCGATGCACCTGCTGCTGTCTGTGGTGCTATATGCGCCGGGACTACTGGTTTTCCTTTATGCCCGTAAAACACACGCGCATGAAAATGTATTAAAACGTCAGGAGATGGCGCTGATCGGCCTGCTGCTTATTGCAGCAGTTCCGGCGACCTGGATGTTGGTGGGGTAACGCTATCCCCATCGTTCGCGAAACCTGGAGATTACGATGGGTAAAAAGCCCCCTTTGCCGATACTTATCACTGGAGGAGGTCGTCGCATCGGCCTCGCCGTCGCATGGCATTTTCTCAATCAAAGACAGCCAGTTATTGTCAGCTATCGGACACATTACCCGGCCATTGATGGCTTATGCGAAGCTGGCGCATTGTGTATCCAGGCTGACTTTTCTACCGATAAAGGCGTGTTAGCCTTTGCCGATGAGGTTAAAAGGCAGACGAACGGTTTGCGCGCCATTGTGCATAATGCCAGTGCCTGGGTTGCAGAAAAGCCGGGCACGCCGCTAACCGAAGTGCTGTCGGCCATGATGCAGATTCATGTCAATACGCCCTACTTACTCAACCACGCCCTGGAAGAGTTGTTACGCGGTCATGGACATGCAGCCAGCGATATTATCCATTTTACGGATTATGTTGTGGAGCGTGGCAGCGACAAGCACATCGCTTATGCTGCCAGTAAAGCGGCGCTGGACAATATGACTCGCTCGTTCGCCCGCAAACTGGCGCCGGAAGTCAAAGTGAATGCGATTGCCCCCTCGCTGATCCTGTTCAACGAGAGTGACAATGCTGAATATCGCCAGCAGGCTCTGAATAAATCACTGATGAAAACGGCGCCCGGTGAAAAAGAAGTCATTGATTTAATTGACTATCTATTGACCAGTTGCTTTGTCACAGGACGTAGTTTTGCCCTTGATGGCGGGCGTCATCTGCGTTAATGCAGTTTAATCCAACAAAAAATCAGCAACCACGCGCTCAGGCTCCAGCACACCACTGACCCGCCGAGCGCGACGGGTAAGCGCATAAAGCCGGTGAAATACCACAGCGAAACGAGGTAGACAAAATAGGGAATAATCGACCACATGCTGAATACAATGGTGGTACGCAACGCCTCGATTCCACGCTCACTGGCCACGATATAATGGGCAATCAACGCGAATGTCGGGAACAGCGGGATTAATCCAGCAATATAGTAATTCTTTGTTTTAGCGAGCAAACCAATCAACACCACCACCAGCGCACCCAGCGCCGCTTTGATAACGAGTCCCATTACCCTGCCTTAACACATCAATAACATCAGTCCCTAGCATAACGGAAGCAATCTTGTTTAGAAAAGATTAATGGAAGGAAAAACGAGGGCGGTGTATGTTGGCGTTTTATATTCAAAATGAACGATATGAACACCATTGTATTTGTTGAAGATGATCCTGAAGTTGGCTCGCTGATTGCCGCCTATCTGGCCCGGCATGACATTGAGGTTATTCTTGAACCTCGTGGTGATTTGGCCGAGGAGAGAATCCTGCAAGTTCAACCCGATCTGGTGTTATTAGATATCATGCTGCCGGGCAAAGACGGGATGACAATCTGCCGCGATTTACGTGGACGCTGGCAGGGTCCGATTGTTCTGCTGACCTCTCTGGACAGCGACATGAACCATATCCTGGCGCTGGAAATGGGGGCCTGCGACTACATCCTTAAAACAACCCCTCCGGCCGTACTGCTTGCGCGGCTACGCCTGCATTTGCGTCAGAGCGAACAATCAGCCCAGTCTAAAGGTATTCAGGCAGCGACCATCACACCGCACACAACGCTACGCTTTGGTACACTCGCTATCGACCCAACCAACCGCTCCGTGCTACTCGGCGGCGAGCAAGTCTCTCTTTCCACCGCCGATTTTGAATTATTGTGGGAGCTTGCGACTCATGCCGGGCAGATTATGGACCGCGATGCGCTGCTGAAGAACCTGCGCGGTGTAAGCTATGACGGTATGGATCGCAGCGTTGATGTGGCGATTTCCCGATTACGTAAAAAACTGCTTGATAACGCCACTGAGCCCTATCGAATCAAAACGGTACGCAACAAAGGTTACCTGTTTGCACCGCACGCCTGGGACGACGAGCCACAGAAATAATGCCATCAGGCCGGTCTCGCGGATCGGCTGGATTTACCACAATACGTTACACTGTCACGAAAAATTGTTTACAGAACAGGCATACAACCGCTATCCGGTTAGTTTCCACATTTTTTGTGTGGCTGCTGACGTCCTCCCTCCCTATAATCCGTTGCGGTCCTGAACCTTATGGTTCAGGTTTATTTCGCAATAACAAAACTCTTTCCGGCATTTCAGGTGCTGAATGAGGCAAGAGGCTACAATATGTTCGTTACGCTCGCGTATATCGCGTTCTTTTTGGTTTGTTCATGGGCAATTTTCAGAATCAACCAAAAAAGTCACTCTCTTTCAAAAAGTGTCTTCATCGCTATTTTTCTTGGTGCCGTTATCGGCTTATCCCTGCATTTCATTGCTGCCGACGACAGTAAAACAGTGATCGGTTGGTATAACGTTATCGGCAATGGCTATGTGAATTTACTAAAGCTGGTTGCGGTTCCGCTGATTTTCATCTCTATTCTCTCAGCCATTAATAAGCTCGAAAATAGTGCAGGCATTGGGAAAATGTCGTTAACCATCGTCGGATGCATGCTCTGCCTGGTAATGATTGCCGGGTTTATTGGGCTACTGACTGCGCATGTATTAGGTCTGGACGCCAGCGCATTTGTTCATATGCAGTCCACGCTGACGGCGGATGATGTGAGTAAAACTGCCGCCATTTCACTACCAAAACTGATGACCTCCCTGATCCCCACGAACATTTTCCTCGATCTAACCGGGGCCAGAAGTGTTTCCGTCATAGGCATTGTTATCTTCACGCTACTTGCCGGCGTGGCATTATTAAAGGTCAAACAAGACGCCCCGCAAGAAGGTGAAAAATTAAGTGCCGGCATTAACGCCATCCAGATTTGGGTGATGAAGATGGTACGTATCGTTATTGCCCTCACCCCTTATGGCGTGATGGCATTAATGGCAGGCGTATTTTCCGCGTATCGACTTGAACAATTTGCCAGTCTGTTAGGCTTTATTGCAGCCTGTTACCTTGCCATTCTGATGATGTTTATCGTCCACGCGCTAATACTGGTGCTGAGTGGCAATAATCCGGTTCACTATTTTAAAACCGTCTGGCCAGTATTAACCTTTGCCTTTGTGTCACGCAGCAGTGCGGCATCTATTCCACTGGCTATTACCGCGCAGGAAAAGTTTGGCGTGCAAAACACCATTGCCAATATTGCGGCCTCATTCGGCTCCAGCATGGGTCAAAACGGCTGCGCCGGGATCTATCCGGCTATTATGGTGGCGATGATTGCGCCAACAATTGGCATTGACCCGCTATCGGTGCATTTTTTGCTCGCCATGCTACCTGCGATTGCGCTGGGTTCCATCGGAGTGGCGGGCGTTGGTGGCGGCGGAACATTTGCTGCGCTGATCGTCCTTTCAACGCTGAACTTCCCTGTCGCGCTGGTGGGGATTTTCATTGCTATCGAGCCTGTCGTTGATATGGCCAGAACGGCACTCAACGTGAATGGTTCGATGATGTCAGGCGTACTGGCTAACAGACTCCTGAAAAAAAGAGCAGAAGAACCGCAACGCGTGAACGCGAATTAACCAGCCTTCCAGTAAGAACTAAGCCTTCCTGTAAACGGAAGGCTTTCTTTTGTGTCAACTGAATGTCAGTCCGTCGTATTTTTTCCAACGGTAATTCACGGCAGAAATAATCCAGCAACAGATAAAAACGCCAATAATCACAAAGCCGACATTGCCCATATGGTCACTCAAATTGCTGACGGTATCCCATAATCCTCCCTGGAGTGAAAATGCGTCAGAGAGAAGTCCCAACGCCTCCAGTCCACCGATAAATAGCGCAACAATCACCGAGGTTCCGGTGATGGTCATATTGTAATAAAGCTTGCGCTGCGGCTTATTAAACGCCCATCCATAGGCCTCAACCATCAGGATGCTGTCAAGGCAATCAATCAGCGCCATCCCGCAGGTAAACAGCGCCGGGAAAACTAATATTGACCAGACCGACATGCCACTGGACGCGCTTGAAGCGGAAATACCCAGCAGAGAAATTTCAGTGGCGGTATCAAAACCCAGACCAAACAGAAAACCGACAAAATACATATGCCAGTCTTTACCTACCAGGCGGAAAGCTGAGCGAAAAATCCAGTTCAAAGGACCTGAAACCGTAATATTTTCCGTGTTACCAGCGTAAGTACCGGTGCGTTTAAGATGGCGAAAAGCCTTCCAGACATGGCAGAAGATAATGAGATTGATAGTGGCCAGAATCAGCAGAAATGCGGCAGAGACCGTGGTACCGATAAGACCGCCGACATTCTGAAACCAGGTCATATGCTGCTTAAAAACGCTGGTGGTCAGCGCAATGCCAATGCTTGCCAGCACCACAATGGTGGAGTGACCAAGGGAAAACCAGGCTCCCGTCGTCAGGGCGCGTTTTTTCTGCTGCATCAGTTTGCGCGTCGCGCTATCTATAGCAGCAATATGGTCGGCATCCACGGCATGGCGCAAACCATAGCACCACGCGATTAGACACAGCGCCAGTAACGACGTGTTGTTGCTAAACGCGGTAAAAGCCCACAGCCACGCCACAATGTTTGCCCCGATGAGTAAAACCATCAACGAAATAATGTTTGGGCGTTTTTTTAATATTGAAAACAATGCGTTCATTGTTTCCAGCCTGTCAAATTTGCGCTAAACAACACACTACACCGCCGTTCACTGATTGATTAATAAAACGTTTACCAGGCTAATGATAACTCTTAAGAATTACCAACCCAGTGTCATAGATCAAAGTTGATTACCACTGATGCGAGTTCCGCCATCGCTCACTCCGCTACGCACAGGGGTATATAGTCGCGTTGTCCCCCTCTTACAAAAACCGGCTTTAACTCCGAAATCAAGAATCAGGCATTGAAGCATTCCGCAGAAGATTAGGGGCCAGAGCACTAATGGGCACATTCTTATGTCTCCGTGTGCCATGCTGATTGTGGTTGTTAAATGAGGAAACGCGATGATTGTTTTATGCAAAGCCTGCGGGACATCCTATGAGAAAACGGATTCTCATCCACAACATTGCGCTATCTGTAATGATGAACGCCAGTATGTCCCCGCGACAGGGCAGAAATGGATCGATTTTTCCGCCCTTTGTGCTTCACATACAAATAAGTGGCAACAACACAACGGCGATCTTCTCAGCATCCGCACCGTTCCGGATTTTGCGATTAACCAGCGGGCATTTATTCTACGTACTCCCGGGGGCAATATTCTGTGGGACTGTATTGCTACGCTCGATGATGCCACGAAAATGCTAATAGCGTCTCTGGGCGGGCTTAAGGCTATTGCGATATCACACCCTCACTACTACACAACGATGCAGGACTGGGCTGCAGAATTTAATGCTCCGATTTACCTCCATGCCAGTGATAGCGAGTGGGTGATGCGCGACAGCCCGTGGATTAGATTTTGGCAAGGCGACACCCTTGAACTCGCCCAGGACGTCAGTGTGATACGACTGGGGGGACACTTTTCCAGTGGCTGTGTTTTGCACTGGGCACGAAATGAAGGCCTGGTGCTTTCCGGCGACATCGTTCAGGTCACACCAGGGACGCATGCCGTCTCCTTTATGTGGAGTTACCCCAATATGCTGCCGCTGCCAGCCGCAACGGTCAGCGACATCACTCACCGCCTGAGTACGGTAAAATTTAAACAACTCTACGGCGCATTTGAGGGAAAAGATATTAAGGACAATGCCGATGAAATCGTACGCCGTTCAGGCAAAAAGTATATCTCCTGCCTTAGATAATCGGGCCGTTCACTCTCTCCCTCACTCAGGAAGATGAAAATGGATAGAACTGATAAACCGCCCCCATCAACGAGAGACTGACTATCACGCTAATAATAAAATAGGTTTTGAATGGCTGCTTTTGTGTTTTATGGCGGAAAATTTGTTGACCCGCTATCGCGCCCCCCCACCCGCCAACAACACCAAACATCAGCAAAGTAGACTCAGGCACCCTGCGCCAGGCCTTACGAGCGGCCATTTTGTCGAGGCCATATAGCGCCATCGTCAGTATATTGGCAACTATTAGCCACATAACCACAGGTTGTGCGGTGAAAATACAGCCTATTGCTGCGAAAATGAGTAGCAAATAACAACAACGATTGAAATTCATATTTTTATATCACAACAATTTTGAGAGTATCAGTACGCATTATATTGCGTATTCGGTGATTTTATATGAAGAAGCTGTTTGTACAGTTTTATCTCCTGCTATTTGTCTGCTTTCTGGTGATGACCTTGCTGGTCGGCCTTGTATACAAATTCACCGCAGAACGCGCGGGCAGACAGTCGCTCGACGATTTAATGAAAAGCTCGTTGTACCTGATGCGCAGTGAACTGCGCGAGATCCCACCACGTGACTGGGGTAAGACGCTAAAGGAGATGGATTTGAACCTCTCTTTTGATCTGCGCGTTGAACCGCTGAATAAATACACGCTGGATGCCCCAACCATGCAGCGCCTGCGCGAAGGCGATATTGTCGCGCTTGACGATCAGTACACTTTTATTCAACGAATCCCGCGCAGCCATTACGTGCTGGCCGTCGGCCCGGTACCCTATCTCTATTTTCTGCATCAAATGCGCTTGCTGGACATCGCGCTGATGGCGTTCATTGCCATTTCGCTGGCCTTCCCGGTCTTTATCTGGATGCGCCCCCACTGGCAGGAAATGCTCCGACTGGAAGCCGCAGCACAACGTTTTGGTGAGGGACATCTGGGCGAACGCCTCCATTTTGATAACGGTTCCAGTTTTGAGCGTCTTGGTGTGGCGTTTAACCAGATGGCGGACAATATCAATGCGCTGATCGCCAGTAAAAAACAGCTTATTGATGGTATTGCCCATGAGCTTCGGACTCCACTGGTACGCTTACGTTACCGACTGGAGATGAGTGAGAACCTCACCGAGCAAGAATCTCAGGCACTGAATCGTGATATCGGCCAGTTGGAAGCGTTGATCGAAGAGTTACTGACCTACGCCCGGTTGGATCGCCCACAAAATGAATTGAAGCTTAGCGTACCCGACCTGCCCCTTTGGCTGACAACCCATCTTGAGGATGTGCAAAGCGTCAATCCTGACCATGAGGTGCGGCTACGCCATCTTCAGAGTGGCGACTACGGCGCGCTGGATATGCGCCTGATGGAGCGTGTGCTGGATAATCTGCTGAATAACGCCCTGCGCTATTGCCAGTCGACGGTACAAGCCAGTCTGCAGCTGGACGGCAACCAGGCGACACTGATCGTGGAAGACGACGGTCCGGGTATCGCACCTGCGGCGCGTGAACAAGTTTTTGAGCCATTTGTACGCCTCGATCCCAGTCGTGACCGGGCGACCGGTGGTTGCGGACTTGGGTTAGCCATCGTCCACTCGATCGCATTGGCTATGGGCGGTACGGTCGTTTGCGATGAAAGTGAACTGGGCGGGGCTCGTTTTTCTTTCAGTTGGCCCGTCTGGCATAACATTCCTGAATTTCCCTCTGCCTGACCCATGCCGCTCGGTGGTCAGGCGGCAAATGTTGTGCTATAAAAAAGTATGTTGTAACTAAAATGGTAAAACACATGGCCCGTTACGATCTCGTTGACCGTCTGAACAGCACCTTCCGCCAGATGGAACAGGAACTGGCGCTTCTGAGCGAAAATTTGTTGCAGCAGACGCTGCTGATTGCGCGCGTGTTCTCGCTACCAGAAGTCGTCAAGGAGGCAGAACATGCCCCTTTGCAGAGCATCGATGTAAAACAACATTTAGGCAAAGAGGCTGAATCGCTGGCACTGCGTCACTATCGCCATCTGTTTATTCAGCAGCAATCTGAGAACCGCAGCAGCAAAGCGGCCGTCCGTCTTCCTGGCGTGTTGTGCTATCAGGTGGATAACGCGGCGCAGCGCGCTCTGGAAGAACAAATTCAGCGTATTAACCAGTTGAAAACGACGTTTGAACGCATTGTCACTGTGGAATCGGGACTGGCGCCGGCGGCACGTTTCGAATGGGTGCATCGCCACTTGCCGGGACTGATTACGTTGAATGCCTATCGTACTCTCACGCTGGTGAAAGAACCCGCCACCCTGCGCTTTGGCTGGGCTAACAAACACATCATTAAAAACCTGAAGCGCGATGAAGTCCTGCAGCAACTGGAAAAGAGTCTGACGTCGCCGCGCAGCGTACACCCATGGACGCGTGAAGAGTGGCAGGCGAAGCTGGAGCGGGAATATCAGGACATCGCAGCCCTGCCACAGCAGGCAAAACTGAAGATTAAAAGACCGGTGAAAGTGCAGCCCATCGCCCGCGTCTGGTACAAAGGAGAGCAAAAACAGGTGCAATACGCCTGCCCGACGCCGCTGATTGCGCTAATCAACAACAACAACGGTATGACCGTACCCGATATCGGCGAGTTACTGAATTACGATGCCGACAACGTTCAGCATCGTTTTAAACCTCAGGCGCAGCCGTTGAGATTGATTATTCCCCGACTGCACCTGTACGTTGCTGATTAACTGCCCGGTCGCATGCTGCCAACCATCAGTTCCGGTCGTACCCAACTGTCGAACTCCGCTTCGGTTAAATATCCCAGCGCCAGGGCTGATGCTTTTAACGTCAGCCCTTCCTTGTGCGCCTTTTTGGCTATCTCAGCGGCTTTGTCGTAACCGATATGGGTATTGAGTGCGGTAACCAGCATCAGCGACTCGTTGAGTAACTGGTCGATTCGCTCACGATTGGGTTCAATACCCGTCGCGCAATGCTCGTTAAAGCTTTCCATCCCGTCCGCCAGCAAACGCACTGATTGCAGGAAGTTGTGAATAACCATCGGTCGATAAACGTTAAGTTCAAAGTTACCTGACGCCCCGCCCATATTAATGGCAACATCATTGCCCATCACCTGGCAACAAAGCATGGTCAGCGCCTCACACTGAGTCGGATTGACTTTACCCGGCATAATGGAGCTACCCGGTTCGTTTTCAGGAATTGAAATTTCACCAATACCACAACGCGGACCGGATGCCAGCCAACGCACATCGTTGGCGATTTTCATCAGTGACGCCGCCAGCCCCTTGAGCGCTCCGTGGGCGTGAACCAACGCATCGCAGGTCGCCAGTGCTTCAAATTTATTCGGTGCAGTAACAAACGGCGCGCAGGTAATGACCTTCAACTCATCCGCGACCCGACGCGCATATTCAGGATGGGTGTTCAGTCCGGTTCCCACCGCCGTTCCCCCCAACGCCAGTTCCGCCACATGGGGTAAACTGTTTTCAATGTGTCTGAGGTTATGTTCGAGCATTGCCACCCAGCCGGAAATTTCCTGCCCAAGCGTAAGCGGGGTCGCATCTTGCAGATGCGTCCGGCCAATTTTGACGATATCGGCAAACGCGTGGGATTTATCACTGAGCGTTTTGGTCAACACCGTTAATTGCGGGATCAGTGACTTGCGCAGCGCCAGCAGCGCGGCAACATGCATCGCTGTCGGAAAGACATCATTCGAGCTTTGGCTTTTATTAACATCGTCGTTGGGGTGAACTTTTCGCTCCATTCCCCGCACGCCGCCCAGCAATTCGCTGGCACGGTTTGCCAGCACCTCATTCATATTCATATTGCTTTGCGTGCCGGACCCCGTCTGCCAAATGGCCAACGGAAACTCATCCCGATGTTTGTCCGCCAATACCTCATCTGCGGCCTGCATAATCGCGGTGGCTTTATCTTCCGCCAGCAGCCCGAGATCTAAATTAACCTTGGCAGCCGCCCGTTTCGTCAGCGCCAGCGCATGGATCAGCAAGACCGGCATTTTCTCCGTAGAGATACGAAAATGCTCCAGCGAACGTTGGGTTTGCGCCCCCCAAAGCTTATCGGCAGGAACATCAATTGCGCCCATTGAATCATTCTCGCGGCGTACCGTTACCATTACCTGCTCCTTACATTAAGAATTGATTAGGTTATGTTTCGACATTGCCCACTTGCATTGGTCTTATCAGTATTAACGAGGATTAAACTGTCGTTTGGTGGTTCGTGCGGAAAAAAAACCGCCCCTAAGGGCGGCTGACGTTACTTAACGCAGCGTGCGCACTGCGACGTCTGAATTTGCTTGAAGAAATCATTACCTTTGTCATCCACCAGGATAAACGCTGGGAAATCTTCCACTTCAATTTTCCAGATGGCTTCCATCCCCAGTTCAGGATATTCCACGCATTCCAGACTCTTGATACTGCCCTGGGCAAGCACCGCTGCGGGGCCGCCAATGCTACCTAAGTAGAAGCCGCCGTGCTTATGGCAGGCATCGGTCACCTGCTGGCTGCGGTTGCCTTTCGCCAGCATGATCATACTGCCGCCCGCGGCCTGAAGCTGGTCGACATATGAATCCATACGTCCGGCTGTAGTTGGGCCAAGTGAACCAGAGGCATAGCCTTCCGGCGTTTTTGCCGGACCGGCGTAATAGATCGGGTGATCTTTAACATATTGCGGCAAACTTTCACCGTTATCCAGACGTTCTTTCAGTTTCGCATGCGCAATATCACGACCAACAATAATGGTTCCGTTAAGTGACAGACGCGTGGACACCGGGTACTGCGACAACTGGGCCAGGATCTCTTTCATCGGCCGATTGAGGTCAACGCGCACCGCTTCGCCTTCGCCCGCCTGGCGCAGCTCTTCTGGGATATATTTACCCGGATTATGCTCCAGTTTTTCGATCCAAATGCCTTCACGGTTGATCTTAGCTTTGATATTTCGATCGGCTGAGCAAGAAACGCCCATACCAACCGGACACGACGCGCCGTGACGCGGCAGACGGATCACGCGGATATCATGAGCGAAGTACTTCCCGCCAAACTGCGCGCCCAGCCCCAAATTCTGCGCTTCTACCAACAGCTCTTTTTCCAGCTCCACATCGCGGAATGCCTGACCATGCTCGTTACCTTCGGTCGGCAGTTCGTCGTAGTATTTCGCCGAAGCCAACTTGACGGTTTTCAGCGTCGCTTCCGCCGACGTTCCACCAATCACAAACGCGATATGATACGGCGGACAAGCCGCTGTTCCCAGCGTACGCATCTTCTCGACCAGGTAATTTTTTAATTTGCCCGGCGTGAGCAGCGCTTTGGTTTCCTGGTACAGATAGGTTTTGTTTGCCGAACCACCGCCTTTAGCAATACACAAGAATTTGTATTCATCGCCGTCAACGGTATACAGATCGATCTGCGCCGGCAGGTTAGTGCCAGTGTTCACTTCTTTATACATATCCAGCGCGGCGTTTTGCGAATAGCGCAGGTTGTCTTCGATGTAGGTGTTATAGACCCCTCGTGCCAGTGCCGCTTCATCTCCGCCGCCGGTCCAGACACGCTGACCTTTTTTACCCACGATTATCGCTGTGCCGGTATCCTGACAGGTCGGCAAAATACCTTTCGCCGCGATGTCGGAGTTACGCAGGAATTGCAGGGCCACATATTTGTCGTTTTCGCTGGCCTCAGGGTCACGCAGGATATCAGCAACCTGCTGCTGATGCGCAGGACGCAGCATAAACGACGCATCATGAAAAGCCTGACGAGCCAGCAGAGTTAGCGCTTGCGGCGCGACTTTAATAACCTCCTGCCCTTCGAATTCGGCAACGGAGACATAGTCGCTGGTCAGCAGATAGTATTCGGTATCATCCTTTTTAAGCGGGAAAGGATGCTGATAATGAAAGGGTTTGTTTGACATTGTGCTCTCACTTACTGCTAGGTCTGGTTATTCTCTGGGCAGATGTTCCATTGCCCTGCTTCCCTGCCGTAAGTCGGGTTGGAGAAAGCAAGGCTTTCTGCAACCGGAAATACTCAGGGTATTAAAAGCGAGTCACCATATCCTACACAATTTTTTAACAAAAACTGAGACAAGTACGACTTTTTACATGCGCAGGTTACTTCCCTCAGGGTTTCTTGGTTTAATAGCCAGAGAAAATTCCACATTCAAACAGGGCTTGAGAATGCAAAAACTCATCAACTCAGTGCAGAACTACGCCTGGGGAAGTAAAACTGCGTTAACGGAACTTTATGGGATTGCCAACCCAACTCAGCAACCGATGGCTGAACTTTGGATGGGGGCGCACCCAAAAAGCAGTTCGCAGGTTCAGAGCGCTGATGGTCAGACGGTTGCTTTGCGCGACGTTATTGAACGCGATAAATCCGCGCTATTAGGTGATGCCGTTGCCAAACGCTTCGGTGAACTGCCCTTCCTGTTTAAAGTGCTCTGCGCCGCGCAACCCCTTTCGATTCAGGTTCATCCTAACAAGCACAATTCTGAAATCGGGTATGCCAAAGAAAACGCCGCCGGGATCCCAATGGATGCCGCCGAGCGCAACTACAAAGATCCTAACCACAAACCAGAACTGGTTTTTGCTTTGACGCCTTTCCTGGCAATGAACGCATTTCGTGAGTTCTCCGAAATTGTTGCGTTATTACAACCCGTTTCGGCCGCGCATCCGGCTATTGCGCATTTCCTGCAGGAGCCGAGCGCAGAGCGTCTGAGCTATCTATTCGCCAGTTTGCTCAATATGCAGGATGAGGAGAAATCCCATGCGCTGGCGATCCTGAAATCGGCGCTGAACAGCCAGCAGGGTGAACCCTGGCAAACCATCCGCCTGATCGCCGACTTCTACCCTAACGACAGCGGACTCTTTTCCCCACTGCTGCTCAACGTGGTTAAACTCAATCCCGGCGAGGCCATGTTCTTGTTTGCTGAAACCCCGCACGCCTACCTGCAGGGTGTGGCGCTGGAGGTGATGGCGAACTCAGATAACGTGCTGCGCGCCGGACTGACGCCAAAATATATTGATATCCCGGAACTGGTCGCCAACGTTAAATTTGTCGCTAAACCTGCAAACCGGTTGCTGACCACACCAGTTAAAACAGATGGCGAACTGGACTTCCCCATTCCGGTCGACGATTTCGCCTTCTCACTACATGAGTTAACGGCCACTGGTGCAGAGATCGGCCAGCAAAGCGCCGCAATTCTGTTCTGCATTGAGGGTGAAGCCGTGTTGAGCAAAGGTGAGCAACGTCTGGTACTGCAGCCGGGTGAGTCGGCCTTTATTAGTGCGAATGAATCGCCGGTAAACGTCAGCGGCAAGGGCCGTTTAGCTCGGGTTTATAACAAGCTGTAGCAAGATACTGATATTTTTAACAACTCTTGCTAAGCTGTAGTGAGTTAAAGACAAGTCACTCCTCCAGGCGTCTTCAAACGCCTGGTTTTATTTTATGGATATCAAAATGAAAAAATCGCTGGTAGCTGCGGGTGTAGTGGTTGCACTGGGTATCGTCTGGACGGGCGGCGCCTGGTACACAGGTAAAAAACTCGAAACGCATCTCGCCGAGATGGTGACACAGGCAAACAATCAGTTGAAACGCTACTCCCCTGAGGCGGGAATTGAACTGAGTTATCAAAACTATCAGCGCGGCGTGTTCAATAGCCAACTGCAACTGGTGGTTAAACCCATCACCGGGCAGCAAGATTCCTGGCTGAAGCCGGGGCAAAGCATCGTCCTTAATGAAACGGTTGATCACGGTCCTTTCCCGCTGGCACAGCTGAAGTCGCTGAATCTGGTCCCCGCCATGGCCTCGGTGAAAACAACGTTGGTGAATAACGACGTCACCAAACCACTGTTCGACATTGCCAAAGGTGAAACGCCATTCATCATTAACTCCCGTATCGGTTACAGCGGCGATACCCGCTCCGATCTCTCCCTCAAACCGCTGAACTACGAGAATGGCGATGAAAAAGTGGCCTTCAGCGGCGGGGAATTCCAGTTTACGGCTGACAAAGACGGTAATGCGGTTTCGCTGACTGGCGATGCGCAAAGTGGTCTGGTTAATGCGGTCAATGAGTACAACCAGAAGGTACAAATTACCTTCAATAACCTGAAAACTGAAGGTTCCAGCAGTATCGCCAGCTTTGGTGAGCGTATTGGCGACCAGAAGTTGTCACTCGAAAAACTGTCAATTTCAGTCGAGGGTAAAGAGCTGGCGGTTCTGGAAGGCATGGGTATCGATGGTAAATCCGATCTGATCAACGAGGGTAAAACCGTCAACAGCCAGCTGGATTACACTCTGAACAGCCTTAAACTGCAGGGCCAGGATATGGGTAGCGGCAAACTGACGCTGAAAGTGGGTCAGATTGATGGTGAAGCCCTGCACCAGTTCAGTCAGCAGTATAGCGCCCAGACCAAGGCGTTGATGTCACAGGTGGATGTGGTGCAAAACCCGGAGCTATATCAGCAGAAAGTCACCGAAGCCTTCTTTAATGCCCTGCCGATTCTGATGAAAGGCGAACCGGTTATCACCATTGCGCCACTGAGCTGGAAAAATGCGAAAGGTGAAACCGCCTTTAATCTGTCTCTACTGCTGAAAGATCCGACCGCAAACACCGTGGAGCCGCAAACGCTGGCCCAGGAAGTGGATCGCTCCGTCAAATCACTGGACGCTAAGCTGACGATCCCTGTCGACATGGCGACTGAATTCATGACGCAGATTGCCAAACTGGAAGGATATCAGCAGGAAGAAGCGGCGGGTCTGGCGAAACAGCAGGTTAATGGTCTCGCGGCGATGGGTCAGATGTTCCGTATTACGACGCTGCAGGACAACGTTATCGGTTCCAGCCTGCAATATGCGAACGGTCAGGTAACACTTAACGGACAGAAAATGTCGCTGGATGAGTTTGTTGGCATGTTCGGTATGCCTGCCTTTGCTGAGCCGGACGCGCCTGCTGCCCCGCAACAGTAAATATCCCTTACGACAGGCCCGATAACATTGCTTATCGGGCTTTTTTTATTTCGCGACGACCAGTCGGGCGGCAAGCGTCAGATTGCGCGAATGGCTTTCATCGTGGCCAATGCGTTGTAGCATGCGTTCCGCAAGGGTGTATCCCATTTCACGGGCAGGCGTGCAGGCCCAAATGATGGGAATGTCATCCAGCGCGCTTTCCGCCACATCGGCAAATCCGGCCAAGGATATTTGCTGTTCAAAGTAGCGATCCACGCCTGTTTCACCACTCTGTCGCCCTGCTCTCATCAGGCCAAACCAGGCGCCTACGGCAATGGTTTCGTTGTAGCACACCACCGCACTGATTGTGGGATTCCGGCGTAACAGCGCCGTCACCTCTTCCGCGGCCTGCTTTTGGCTGGATGAACACTCCAGCACCCAGTCGCTATGAAACGGCAAACCATACTTTAACAATGTCGCGCAATAGCCGCCGACGCGCTCTGCCCGGGTTAATGAAGAGCTTTGCCCGCCCAGCCAGGCAATGCGCTGATGCCCATGACGTATCAGTTGTTCAACCAGAAGTTGCGCGGCCTGCATGTTATCAGGTCTGACGGTGTCAACGTCATCCATATAGCTGGCGCGTGACGCAAACACCACCGGGATCCCTTTCTCAGCGGCCAGTTGCTGTAGCGCGTCACTGCTGCCTGCGGCCCCGGCGATCACCACGCCATCAACCCCTTGATTAAGTAACAGGGTGAAGCGCTGTGTCAGCTGTTCGCCGTCTTTACCGCCATGCAGTAAGAAGACCATGCGCCCCTGAGCTTCTAATGCTTCCGTCAGCCCCGCCGTTAGCTCGGCGTAAAACGGCGTAGAAAGATCGCGCACGATCAACCCCACTACCCCGCTCTGCCCACCGCGCAGGGCTGATGCTTGTCGATTACGCACAAACCCCAGTTGCTCAATGGCAGCATTTACCCGTTCACCGGTTGCTGATGAAATACGTCCTTTGCCACTGAGTACCAATGAGACGGTACTGACCGAAACACCCGCAGCCAGCGCAACATCATGGATCGTTATTTTTTTGGCTATAGCCATAAAAACAGAAAACTCCCTGATAACGTGACGGATAAAACGTTTTATCAATCACTTATATTTATACCCCCTATTATCGTTCGATAATGTGATTTATACCGCACTAAAATTAGGTAAAACGTTTTATCTTCTCGCCATCATTAGCCAGCCTGATTTAACAAGGAGTCGTTTAATGACGACGAGAACCACACCAAAAATAACGTTATGGGAATTTTTCCAGCAGTTGGGCAAAACTTTTATGTTGCCCGTGGCTCTGCTCTCATTTTGCGGGATCATGTTAGGGATCGGCAGTTCGTTAAGCAGCCACGACGTCTTAACGTTAATCCCGGCGTTAGGAAATCCGGTGCTACAGGCCATCTTTACCTGGATGAGCAAGGTTGGCTCATTTGCGTTTAGCTTCCTACCGGTGATGTTCTGTATTGCCATTCCTCTTGGCCTGGCGCGCGAGAACAAAGGTGTGGCGGCGTTTGCTGGTTTTGTCGGTTACGCGGTAATGAACCTTGCCGTCAACTTCTGGTTAACCGCAAAAGGTATCTTACCCACCACTGATGCGGCGATCCTGAAAGCCAACAACGTGCAAAATATTCTAGGGATCCAGTCGATCGACACCGGGATCCTCGGCGCCGTCATCGCCGGGATCATCGTCTGGATGCTGCATGAACGCTTCCATAACATTCGTCTGCCGGATGCTCTCGCCTTCTTCGGCGGCACTCGCTTCGTTCCCATCATCTCCTCGGTAGTGATGGGCCTGGTCGGTCTGGTCATTCCCCTGATTTGGCCGGTTTTCGCCATGGGCATTACCGGACTCGGTCACATCATCAACAGTGCAGGTGAATTTGGTCCTATGCTGTTTGGCACCGGCGAACGTCTGTTGCTGCCTTTTGGCCTGCATCATATTCTGGTGGCATTGATTCGCTTTACCGAAGCCGGTGGCACGCAGGAAGTCTGTGGTCATAGCGTGAGCGGCGCACTGACTATTTTCCAGGCTCAATTGAGTTGCCCGACAACCCAAGGCTTCTCTGAAAGCGCAACCCGCTTCCTGTCCCAGGGTAAAATGCCAGCGTTCCTCGGCGGGTTACCGGGTGCAGCGTTAGCGATGTATCACTGCGCACGTCCAGAGAATCGTCATAAAATTAAAGGGTTATTAATTTCCGGTCTGATTGCCTGTGTAATTGGTGGTACGACCGAACCTCTTGAGTTCTTGTTCCTGTTCGTGGCCCCGGTTCTGTATGTGATCCATGCTTTGCTTACCGGCCTCGGCTTCACCGTGATGGCGGTGCTTGGCGTTACCATCGGTAACACTGACGGTAACCTGATCGACTTCGTGGTGTTCGGCATCCTGCATGGATTGTCTACCAAGTGGTATCTGGTCCCTGTCGTCGCAGCTATCTGGTTCGCGGTGTATTACGTTATCTTCCGCTTCGCCATCACGCGCTTCAATCTGAAGACACCGGGTCGCGAAGTCGAAATGGCCAGCACTATCGAAAAAGTGATGGCTGGAGCGCCAGGTAAATCGGGATACAACGTGCCAGCTATTCTGGCGGCGTTGGGCGGCGCGGAAAACATTGTTAGCCTGGATAACTGCATTACTCGTCTGCGCTTGTCAGTAAAAGATATGTCGCTTGTTAACGTACAAGCTCTGAAGGACAATCGTGCCATTGGCGTAGTACAACTCAATCAGCATAACCTCCAGGTTGTTATTGGTCCGCAGGTCCAGTCAGTGAAAGACGAAATCGCGGTTCTGATGAATACCGTACAGGCTTAAGGACAACAGTATGTTTGATTTTTCAAAGGTTGTGGACAGACACGGCACCTGGTGTACCCAATGGGATTACGTCGCCGACCGTTTTGGCTCAGCCGATCTGCTACCGTTCACCATCTCTGACATGGATTTTGCCACTGCCCCCTGCATTCTTGAGGCGCTTACCCAGCGCCTGTCCCATGGCGTATTGGGTTATAGCCGTTGGAAAAATGATGAATTTTTGGCGGCCATTCAGCACTGGTTTCTTACGCGTCACAATACAAAAATCGATCCTCAGTCGCTGGTATATGGTCCCTCGGTCATCTATATGGTGTCAGAGCTGATTCGCCAGTGGTCTTCCGCGGGTGATGCGGTGGTTATCCACACTCCGGCTTACGACGCGTTTTACAAAGCTATCGAGGGTAATCAGCGCGTGGTGCGCGCTGTCGAACTGGAAAAACGCACTGACGGTTGGTACTGCGACATGACCGCGCTGGAGAATGCCCTGTCTCGTCCAGAGAGCAAAATTCTTCTGCTCTGTAGCCCACAAAATCCGACGGGTAAAGTGTGGACGCGTGATGAGCTGGAAACCATGGCGGAACTGTGTCAGCGCCATGGTGTAAAAGTTATTTCCGATGAGATCCATATGGATATGGTATGGGGAGATCACCCACATATTCCCTGGAGTAACGTCGCACGTGACAGCTGGGCGCTGCTCACTTCCGGTTCAAAAAGTTTTAATATTCCGGCACTGACCGGGGCTTACGGGATGATTGAAGACGCTCAAAGTCGTAACGATTATCTCAGCGCATTAAAAGGTCGCGATGGTCTTTCCTCGCCGGCGGTACTGGCGCTGACCGCTCATATTGCCGCCTATCAACAGGGCGCAAGCTGGCTTGATGCGCTGCGGGATTACCTTGCCAGCAACCTGCATTACGTCTCACGCGAGCTTAATGCCGCATTCCCCGAACTGAGCTGGCAGGTTCCGCAATCTACCTATCTGGCGTGGATTGACCTGCGTCCGCTCAACATTGATGATCGCGAATTGCAGGAAGCGCTTATCCACCAGCAGAAAGTCGCCATCATGCCAGGATACACCTACGGCGAAGAAGGATGCGGTTTTGTGCGCCTGAATGCCGGATGCCCGCGCTCAAAACTTGAAAAAGGCGTTCAGGGATTGATTAACGCCATCCGTACAATTCGTTAAGCAGGTTTGCGCAATGAAAACCTCATTGCGCGCCTTATCAGCCTGACGCCTCCTCCATTAAGCCAGCCTCAATCATTCACCGTGGATAATCCCGCTTTCATTCCCGGTACCAGAATAACTTTTCGACACCCATCTTCCCGTTTCTCAAAAATTTCATATCCTCTTGCGGCATCTTCCAACGGCATATGGTGCGTCACAATCTCTTCAGGGGTAAGCAATCCCTTCTCGATCAAATTAAGCAGATCAGGTAAGTAAGCATGCACATGTGTCTGCCCCATTTTGAACGTCAGTCCCTTATCAAAAGCATCACCAAACATGAATCCATGGATAAAACCGGCGTAAACGCCAGGGACGCTGACAATTCCTCCCCGGCGCACTGCCGCAATGCATTGCCTGAGCGCTTTTCCACTACTGCCTTCAATTTTTAATGTGCTGAGTACAGTTTCAGTGAGGCTCCCTTTTGCCTCAAAACCGACGGCATCAATCACCGCATCCACGCCACGATGACCTGCCGTGTTATCAATAATCCATTTTGCGGGATCGTCGTTTTTATCAAAGTTAATGGGAATCGCACCATAACGTTGTCGTGCAAATTCAAGGCGGTAATCGTTATGATCAATGATAAATATCTGTTCGGCACCGTTGAGACGAGCACAGGCAGTTGTTAATAACCCTACCGGTCCAGCGCCAAAGATAGCAACGCTGGAGCCTGGCTTAATGTCGGCATTCTTCACAGCCTGCCATGCCGTCGGTAAAATATCAGACAGAAAAAGAACCTTTTCATCTGCCAACGTATCCGGCACTTTGAATGGACCTGTGTTCGCTTTTGGTACCCGAACATATTCGGCCTGACCGCCAGGAATACCGCCGTACAGATCGCTGTAGCCAAAC
The DNA here is from genome assembly GCF_014596845.2 of Citrobacter sp. C5_2. NCBI lineage: Bacteria > Pseudomonadati > Pseudomonadota > Gammaproteobacteria > Enterobacterales > Enterobacteriaceae > Citrobacter > Citrobacter sp. C5_2. The sequence goes on from NZ_CP115032.1 coordinate 2,733,389, forward strand.
AGTGCCGCCGGTGGCGTGATATTCTTGCGGTTCAGCGCTGCGCCGTTGCCACTGTTAGTGCTTTCACACGCGGCATACTGATGAAGTTGACAGAAAAAACATTCGCCACAGGCAATAACGAAGGGTACCACCACGCGATCACCTTTACTTACAGCCGTCACTTGCGATCCCGTTTCAACCACTTCGCCCATAAACTCATGACCAAATATATCGCCATGATGAATTCCAGGGATCTTACCGCGATAAAGATGCAGGTCCGAACCGCATATAGCAGTCGCAGTAACACGCAGAATGATATCATCCGGCTCTTCTATGCCGGGATCTGGCATATTATCAACGCTAACATGATGAGGGCCATGATAAGTCAGTGCTTTCATCATTTTTCTCCTTTAAGTCATCATCTTAAAAGTTAAAAATTATCGTATTTGGCTGGTTCCTTCATTATTTAGGTTAACCATGTTTTCGCTCCGTATTGTTTTTGCCCAAAAGAGTAGTAAGCGTAGAACAAAATGAATACCATGACATTTAATAATGTCATTTTAAGACTGAGCGGAACGCTTCGATTTTATTGCGATCTATTTATAATTTAAGAAAATTTACAAGAATAATCCTGTTCAGGCAATCATGCCTTTATTCCTTCTAAATCTCAGACGGTTACAGCGATTTATTAATTAAACGTCAACCATAATAAACGAAGCGGTATTTCCCGCAATCCATTGAAAATTATCAATACGGACTAATCCGCCTATCAACATTAAATTTGACTTAATACAAATAGCCGCTAACTTTAATCCTTGAACAACGACGGATACGAAATTATTTTTTGTATCTGACTGACATAACCGATATATGAGGTGATATATGGCAGAGCATCGTGGTGGTTCCGGTAACTTCGCAGAAGACCGAGAAAAAGCATCAGAAGCGGGCCGTAAAGGCGGTCAACATAGCGGTGGTAACTTCAAAAACGATCCGCAACGCGCATCTGAAGCAGGCAAAAAAGGTGGACAAAGCAGCCACGGTGGTGGCCGTAAGTCTGACAACTCCTGATAGTTAGCGTTATTTTCATCTTTTAATGAAAAGAGTGTCCTGCGGGTCTGTATGAGGCTCGCAGTTATTTTTAACCTCTACAGGATATTAATATGCATATGAAAAGCATTGAAGACGTATTTATTCACCTACTTTCAGATACCTATAGCGCTGAAAAACAATTAACGCGCGGACTGGCCAAACTCGCCAGAGCCGCATCAAGTGAAAAACTCAGCAAAGCCTTTAATGCCCACCTGGAAGAAACCCAGGGGCAAATTGAACGAATTGACCAAATCGTTGAGCAAGAGCCGGGAATTAAGATTAAACGCATGAAATGTGTGGCGATGGAAGGCTTAATTGAAGAGGCTAATGAGGTTATTGAAAGCACCGAGAAAAATGAAGTACGCGATGCGGCATTAATCGCAGCCGCACAGAAAGTGGAACATTATGAAATTGCCAGCTACGGCACACTGGCAACGCTGGCAGAACAACTTGGATATAAAAAAGCCGTAAAACTCCTCGCAGAAACGCTTGAAGAAGAGAAACAAACCGATCTGAAATTAACCGATCTTGCGGTTGGTAACATTAATAAAGACGCTGAAAAACGATAACCATACTGACACGAGGAAATTACGATGAATCACTTAGAACATTACCATGACTGGCTACGCGATGCGCACGCGATGGAAAAGCAAGCGGAGTCAATGCTGGAATCGATGGCGAGTCGTATCGATAATTATCCTGATTTGCGTGCCAGAATTGAGCAACATATTAATGAAACAAAACGGCAAATTACTCTGTTGGAAGAGATCCTCGATCGAAACGATATCTCGCGCTCTGTATTAAAAGACTCAATGAGTAAAATGGCGGCTTTTGGCCAGTCGATTGGCGGCATGTTTCCTTCTGACGAAATTGTAAAAGGCGCAATTAGCGGCTATGTATTCGAGCAATTTGAAATAGCCTGCTACACATCGCTTTTGGCCGCCGCTAAAAAGGTCGGTGATACCGCCTCTATCCCCGCTATCGAAACGATTCTGGCAGAGGAACGTGAGATGGCCGACTGGCTGATTAAACATATTCCGCAAACGACAGAACAATTTCTCTTACGGTCTGACGCTGACGGCGTTGTAGCCAAAAAATAATCTCACTACGCTCTGCTTCAGGCAGAGCTTCCTCGGATGGGGTCTGTACCGTGCCTGAACTTGACGCTTTTTATTTAGCCCGTTTTCAGTTCGCCTTCACTGTCTCTTTCCATATTCTTTTTCCCGCGATTACGATTGGGCTGGCCAGCTATCTGGTGGTGCTGGAGGGGATGTGGCTGCGCACGCGAAACAATCTCTGGCGCTCGCTCTATAATTTCTGGCTGCAAATCTTCGCCGTCAATTTTGGGATGGGCGTCGTATCCGGCCTGGTGATGGCTTATCAGTTCGGTACCAACTGGAGCGGCTTTTCGCAATTTGCCGGTAGTATTACCGGACCACTGCTGCTTTATGAAGTCCTGACCGCCTTTTTCCTCGAAGCGGGCTTCCTTGGCGTAATGCTATTCGGCTGGAACAAAGTATCTCCAGCGCTGCATTTCTTCACCACCTGTATGGTGGCGCTGGGCACGTTGCTATCTACCTTCTGGATCCTGGCTTCTAACAGTTGGATGCAAACACCTCAAGGTTTTAGCCTCGAAAATGGGCATGTCATTCCCCAGGATTGGCTGGCTATCATATTTAACCCTTCATTTCCGTATCGCTTATTGCATATGTCGATTGCTGCTTTTCTGAGTAGCGCGATGTTCGTTGGCGCATCTGCCGCCTGGCATTTACTCCGCGGTAACGATACCCCTGCCATTCGTAAAATGTTTTCGATGGCGTTGTGGATGGCTCTGATTGTCGCCCCTATTCAGGCGGTTATTGGAGATATGCATGGCCTCAATACCCTTGAGCATCAGCCTGCGAAAATAGCGGCCATTGAGGGACACTGGGAGAATCCCCCCGGAGAGGCGACGCCGTTGACGCTGTTTGGCATGCCTGACATGGAGGAAGAGCGCACCAAATACGCTCTGGCGATCCCTGCGCTGGGCAGTCTGATTCTGACCCATAGCCTGGACAAGCAGGTTCCAGCGCTGAAGGATTTTCCCAAGGAAGATCGCCCCAACTCCGCAATTGTATTTTGGTCGTTTCGCATCATGGTTGGCATGGGCGTGTTGATGATCGCCCTGGGTATCTGCAGTGTCTGGTTACGTTGGCGCAAACGCCTGTACCATTCCCGCCCATTCCAGTGGTTTGCGCTTTTGATGGGGCCTGCCGGACTATTGGCCTTACTGGCCGGCTGGGTGACCACGGAAGTTGGCCGCCAGCCCTGGGTCGTATACGGCTTTTTGCGCACGAGAGATGCCGTTTCATTGCACAGCACAACGCAAATGGTCATCAGTTTGCTGGTATTTATCGTCGTTTATAGCACAGTCTTTGGCGTGGGTTATCACTACATATTCAGGCTGATTAAAAAAGGACCTCAGCCGGTCAGTGAACTGACCTCACAAACCGATGGCACCCCTGCGCGTCCGCTTTCCGCCGCAGAACCGGTAACGGATGAAGAGGAGAAAATCTGATGGACATCGATATCACCGTAATCTGGTTTATTATCATTGTCTTTGCCACGCTGATGTACATCGTAATGGACGGTTTCGATTTGGGCATTGGTATGCTGTTTAGCATTGTACATGCCCCCAGCGAGCGAGATGTGATGGTGAACAGCGTGGCCCCCGTCTGGGACGGGAACGAAACCTGGCTGGTGCTCGGTGGTGCCGGTCTCTTTGGCGCATTCCCTCTGGCTTATGCTGTGATTGCTGACGCACTGGCAATTCCACTCACGATGATGCTAATTGGGTTGATTTTTCGCGGCGTGGCATTTGAGTTTCGCTTTAAAGCCACGCCTTCGCATCGGCTATTTTGGGATTACGCATTTGCCGGCGGCTCGTTGCTGGCGACCGTGAGTCAGGGGATCGTTGTTGGCGCCGTGATTAACGGCTTCGATATAGCAGAACGACGCTTTGCCGGGTCGGCCTTGGATTGGTTGACCCCATTTAATGTGTTTTGCGGACTCGGACTGGTTGCCGCCTATCTGTTACTCGGCACCACCTGGCTGATAATGAAAAGCGATGGCGCGCTTCAGGAACGGATGCGTAAATTAACGCGCCATGTTCTGCTCGCTCTGCTGGCGGTGATTGCCGTGGTCAGCATCTGGACCCCCCTTAGCTGGCAATACATCGCAGAGCGCTGGTTCATACTACCTAATTTCTACTGGTTTGTGCCGGTCCCCATTCTGGTGACGATACTCAGCCTGTGGATTTGGCGTCTGAGCAGCGACAACACCAGCCATGCACAACCTTTTATCCTGACGCTGGGATTAATCTTTCTGGGTTTTAGCGGCTTAGGCATCAGCCTGTGGCCCTATATTATTCCGCCGCATATTACCTTATGGGATGCGGCGGCTCCTCCTGCAAGTCAGATGTTTATGCTGGTTGGTACGCTTATTATTATTCCGGTCATTCTGATGTATACGGCATGGAGCTACTATGTCTTTCGCGGCAAAGTATCTGACGGAGAAGGCTACCATTGACCAGAATAGCGCGCCGATCGCCTGACTCATTGAAAATCTGAAATAAATGTCCACAATGTGACTCTTTTACAAAGTGTTGGCGCGCTTTATTCAAAGTTATTAGAGAATTATGATTCTGTTGTATAATGCCCTGCACTTTACCTAAAAATACGAGTGCGACCATGATTGATACTTCTCTCCCCTTAACCGACGTCCATCGCCACCTTGATGGTAACATCCGTGCCCAAACGATCCTCGATCTGGGTCGCCAGTTCAATTTAACCCTCCCGGCACAGACGCTGGAAACGTTGATCCCTCATGTGCAAGTGACGTCAACCGAGCCTGATTTGGTCAGCTTTTTATCCAAACTGGACTGGGGCGTAAAGGTTCTGGCCTCGCTGGACGCCTGCCGCCGCGTCGCGTTTGAAAATATTGAGGATGCCGCACGTAACGGCCTGCACTATGTTGAACTACGTTTTTCCCCTGGCTACATGGCAATGACCCATCAACTCCCTGTAGCAGGCGTGGTTGAAGCCGTTATTGCAGGCGTGCGCGAAGGCTGCAAGGCCTTTGGCGTTGAAGCGCGTTTAATTGGCATTATGAGTCGTACCTTCGGCGAAGCCGCCTGCCTGCAGGAACTTGATGCGCTGTTAGCACACCGTGACCATATTACTGCGCTGGATCTGGCCGGTGACGAACTGGGCTTCCCGGGCAGTTTGTTCCTGTCACATTTCAACCAGGCACGCGATGCAGGCTGGCATATCACTGTCCATGCCGGCGAAGCCGCGGGACCAGAAAGTATCTGGCAGGCCATTAAAGAATTGGGCGCTGAACGCATTGGTCATGGTGTTAAAGCGGTCGAAGATCGCGCATTGATGGATTATCTCGCCGAACACCGTATCGGCATTGAATCCTGCCTGACATCGAACATCCAGACCAGCACCGTCGCTACGCTGGCGACCCATCCGCTGAAAACATTTCTTGAACATGGCGTTGTGGCCAGTCTGAATACGGACGATCCGGCTGTTCAGGGTGTCGATATTATTCACGAGTACACCATTGCCGCTCCTGCCGCAGGTTTAACTCGCGAACAGATCCGCCAGGCGCAAATCAATGGTCTGGAAATGGCATTCCTGAGTAACGAAGAGAAACGTACGCTGCGCGAGAAAGTCGCCGCAGCGTGACGCTTGTCCGGCCTACGTGGCGTTGCATTGTAGGCCGGATCAAATACCGGGGCATCCGCCATCCGGCATGTGCCTTATCAGGCAAGGCAAAGTGTGGAGCGGTGTTTTGCGGACTCAAGGCCAAGCTCAATCAGCTCCATAATCTGGATAGCTTGTCTCGCCGGGACCGGGTTTTCACCATTACCGTTCAGCGCATCACGGATGCCTGCATAGTACGCCGGGTAATTACCTGGCACGGTCAGCCAGGTCTCTTCAACCCGCTCATCGCCTTCAACTCGCGTCAATACGCCATCGCGCATGTCGTAACCCCAGTCTTCCTGAGGCAGGCGCTCGCCATTTTTCAGACGTTCTTCCTGTGGGTCAAGACCATACTTGACGTAGCTCCCGCGTGAGCCGTGCACGATATAGCGGGCCGATTCTGCGGCCGCCAGCATGGTTCCATGCAGAATCACACGACGCTGTGGATACGTCAGAATGGCATGGAAGTAATCTGTCGATTGTGCGCCCGGACGCAGTTGCGCCAGATCCACCGTCATACTGACCGGCAAACCAAACAGATTAATCGCTTGATCCAAAAGATGTGGCGCTAAATCATACCAAATACCGCTGCCCGGACCGCCCTGTTCACGCCAACGGTCCCGAACCTGCGGGCGGAAACGATCGAAGTGGGACTCAAAATAGGCAACTTCGCCCAAAACGCCATCCGCCAATAGCGCTTTCAACGTCAGAAAATCACTGTCCCAGCGCCGGTTATGGAAAACGGATAGTACGCGCCCCAGACTACGCGCGAGAGCATCCAGCTCACGAGCTTGTGACAGTGTCACGGTAAACGGTTTATCAACAACCACATGTTTACCCGCTTCCAGTGCGGCCTTCGCTAACGGGAAGTGCGTGTCATTTGGCGTAGGGATCACAATCAGGTCAATATTAGGATCGTTAAAAAGGTGCTTAGGCTCAGCAACAACCGTCACTGTAGGCCAGTCGGCCTTCACTTTTGCTTCATCGCTACTGGACACCGCGGCCAGTTCCAGACCTGGTGTGCCCACAATCAGGGGGGCATGGAAGGTTTTACTGGCGTAACCATAGCCGATTAGCCCAACGCGGATGTTGTCACTCATGTTATTGCCTCTCAATTCAGACTGACCTATTTCACACCATACATTGCAACGTCTCAATAGTTTAATAACCTTTGCGCTACAAAGGTTGTTTATTAACTTAAGTCAAACATATGCTTCTTAAGCTGAATTTGCCGCGAAAAAGTGGCTGAAATCGTTCCCAATCTTCTTGCTGTATTATGGAGAGATTAGTAACATTTGCAGCCTGTGTTTATGGATAAATCAAAGCAAATGTCATCAGTAATGAATCGTCTTATTGAGTTAGCAGGTTGGATTGTTCTTGCGGTCTCCGTGATCCTGCTGGGTATTGCCAATCATATTGACAATTACCAGCCACCGGAGCCAATTGCAGCAGTGCAGAAAAAATAAGCGTCATCAGCCTTTTTTGCCCCGCAATTCACCTTCACGCATTGCTGGGTCCGGCTGTAAAAGATCCAATTCTGTCAAAAAAAGCGAATTATGCCGCATCCCGCTCCCGCGCGTATTGCCTGGGATCGCGAAGCGCGCTAACCTTGCCGCAGGCGTACATAGCGCCTGCTTTTTACAGGTATGCATACTCTTTCTTACATTTGCGCGCAAATCCGCTTTTACCTGTGCACGTTGTTTATTTCTTAATATTTTCTACTCCGTTGGTATTATTTTATATATGGATTGCTCTTTATGACTGTTCAGGATTACTTATTAAAATTCCGTAAAATTAGTTCACTCGAAAGTCTGGAAAAACTGTTCGATCATCTTAACTACACGCTCACCGACGATAACGACATTATCAATATGTACCGTGCAGCAGACCACCGTCGTGCGGAGCTCATCTCCGGAGGTCGTCTGTTTGACGTCGGTCAGGTGCCTAAATCAGTCTGGCATTACGTGCAATAAAGAAGAAAGTAGCGCTCAACGTTAAAAGCTTTATAATAATTGCCCCAAAATGAATGGCATGTTTGATCGCGCGCGTAAACCTGGAGAAGAGATGACTACCACACCGGCACAACGTATCGGAGGCTGGCTACTTGGGCCATTGGCCTGGCTGTTAGTTGCGTTGTTGAGTGCTTCGCTGGCGTTGTTACTTTACGTCACTGCGCTGGCCACACCGCAAACCTTCCAAACGCTTGGTGAGCAAAGTACGACCAATTTGTTGTTATGGGGCGTCTCTTTTATTACGGCTATCGCCATGTGGTATTACACGTTATGGCTGACGATTGCGTTTTTCAAACGCAGAACCTGCGTGCCGAAGCACTATATTTTATGGCTGTTGATCTCCGTGTTACTGGCGATTAAAGCGTTTGCGTTTTCACCCGTCCCGGACGCCTTTGCCGTGCGCCAACTGCTGTTCCCTTTGTTAGCAGCAGCACTGCTGGTGCCCTACTTCAAGCGCTCACAGCGCGTTAAGTCGACGTTTGTGAACCCGTAATAACCCTACAGTTAACCTGTTGTCGCCTGTTGTAGATTGTCAGATAATAGGCGGCTTTTTTATTTCAGGCCGAAAAATGACTGATTACCTGCTGCTGTTTGTCGGAACTGTGCTGGTCAACAACTTTGTACTGGTTAAGTTTCTGGGCCTCTGTCCGTTTATGGGCGTTTCCAAAAAACTGGAAACCGCAATGGGTATGGGCCTGGCCACGACGTTTGTCATGACGCTGGCCTCTATTTGCGCATGGTTGATTGATACCTGGATCCTCATTCCGCTCAATCTCATCTATCTGCGCACGCTGGCTTTTATTCTGGTCATCGCCGTCGTCGTGCAATTTACCGAGATGGTGGTCCGTAAAACCAGCCCTGCGCTTTACCGCCTGCTGGGGATCTTCTTACCGCTGATCACCACAAACTGTGCGGTGTTGGGGGTGGCGTTGCTGAATATTAACCTCGGCCATAACTTCTTACAGTCGGCGCTATACGGTTTTTCTGCCGCCGTCGGCTTCTCACTGGTAATGGTACTGTTTGCCGCCATTCGCGAACGCCTCGCTGTGGCAGACGTCCCTGCTCCGTTTCGCGGTAATGCGATTGCGCTGATTACCGCCGGTTTAATGTCATTGGCCTTTATGGGCTTTAGTGGTTTGGTGAAGTTGTAATGAATGCTATCTGGATTGCCGTTGCCGCAGTGAGTCTGCTGGGTCTGGCGTTCGGCGCTATTTTGGGTTACGCCTCGCGACGCTTTGCCGTTGAGGATGACCCGGTCGTGGAGAAAATTGATGAAATTCTCCCGCAAAGCCAGTGTGGACAGTGCGGCTATCCGGGCTGTCATCCCTATGCTGAAGCGATCGGCTCGCAGGGTGAAAAAATCAATCGTTGCGCGCCCGGTGGTGAAGCCGTGATGTTAAAAATCGCTGCCCTGTTGAACGTCGACCCGCAGCCGATTGATGGTGATGAACAAGATGTTACGCCCGTGCGAATGCTGGCGGTCATTGATGAAAATAATTGTATTGGTTGCACAAAGTGCATTCAGGCCTGTCCGGTCGATGCCATTGTGGGTGCGACCCGCGCCATGCACACAGTGATGAGCGATCTCTGCACCGGCTGCAACCTGTGCGTTGACCCATGTCCAACGCAATGTATCGAATTACGCCCGGTGGCTGAGACGCCCGATAGCTGGAAATGGGATTTAAACACTATCCCTGTGCGCATCATTCCTGTGGAACAACATGTTTAAGTTATTCTCTGCATTCAGAAAAAACAAAATCTGGGACTTTGATGGCGGCATTCATCCACCAGAAATGAAGACCCAGTCAAACGGTACGCCGCTGCGGCAGGTTCCGCTGGCGCCGCGCTTCGTTATTCCCCTGAAACAACATATTGGCGCGGAAGGTGAACTGTGTGTCAACGTGGGCGACACCGTCCTGCGTGGCCAGGCGTTAACCATCGGGCGTGGCAAAATGCTGCCGGTACATGCGCCAACGTCAGGCACTATTGTTGCTATTGCGCCGCATTCCACCGCACACCCTTCGGCATTAGCCGAGCTAAGCGTCATCATTGATGCCGATGGCGAAGACCGCTGGATTGAGCGTGATGGCTGGGCCGATTACCGTTCCCGTAGTCGGGAAGAGCTTATTGCACGTATTCATCAGTACGGCGTCGCCGGTCTGGGCGGCGCAGGTTTCCCAACCGGGGTTAAGCTACAGGGCGGCGGCGATAAAATTGAAACGCTGATCATCAACGCCGCAGAATGCGAGCCGTACATTACGGCGGATGACCGTCTGATGCAGGACTGCGCGGCTCAGGTCGTCGAAGGTATCCGCATCCTCGCGCACATTCTTCAGCCGCGTGAGATCCTGCTGGGAATAGAAGATAACAAACCGCAGGCAATTTCCATGCTGCGTGCGGTGCTGGCCGATTCCCACGATATCAGCTTACGCGTGATCCCAACCAAGTACCCGTCCGGCGGCGCCAAGCAGTTAACGCAAATTCTGACCGGTAAGCAGGTACCTCATGGCGGACGCTCCTCAGATATTGGCGTGCTGATGCAAAACGTCGGGACCGCCTACGCGATTAAACGTGCGGTCATTGACGGAGAACCTATTACCGAGCGTGTTGTGACGCTTACAGGCGAAGCCGTCAGCCGTCCGGGAAACGTCTGGGCGCGTTTAGGTACGCCGGTTCGTCATTTGCTCAGCGACGCGGGTTTCTGCCCTTCCGCCGACCAGATGGTGATTATGGGCGGGCCGCTGATGGGGTTTACGCTGCCATGGCTGGATGTACCGGTGGTGAAGATCACCAACTGCCTTCTGGCCCCCTCTGCCAGTGAAATGGGTGAAACGCCGGAGGAGAAAGGCTGCATTCGCTGTAGCGCCTGCGCCGATGCCTGCCCGGCCGATCTTCTGCCGCAGCAACTCTACTGGTTCAGTAAAGGGCAGCAGCACGATAAAGCCACAACTCACAATATTGCAGACTGTATCGAATGCGGCGCTTGCGCATGGGTATGCCCGAGCAACATTCCGCTGGTACAGTATTTCCGCCAGGAAAAGGCCGAGATTTATGCTATTAGCCAGGAAGAAAAACGCGCCGCGGAAGCCAAAGCACGTTTTGAAGCTCGACAGGCGCGACTTGAGCGTGAAAAAGCCGCACGTCTTGAACGCCACAAAAGCGCTGCCGTACAGCCTGCGGCTAAAGATCATGATGCCATCGCCGCCGCATTGGCTCGCGTAAAAGAGAAACAGGCTCAGGCAATGCAACCGGTTGTTATTCAGGCTGGCGAAAAACCTGACAATAGCGCAGTGATTGCCGCTCGCGAGGCGCGTAAAGCACAGGCTCGTGCGGCCCGGACGGAAAATTCAAACAAAATTGAAGACAGCAGCGCGGGTACCGACCCACGTAAAGCGGCAGTTGAAGCGGCTATCGCCCGCGCCAAGGCCCGTAAGCTTGAGCAGCAGCCGGTGACTGAAACCGCTGAACCGGTGGATCCGCGTAAAGCCGCCGTCGAAGCGGCAATCGCCCGCGCCAAAGCCCGTAAGCTTGAGCAGCAGCCGGTGACTGAAACCGCTGAACCGGTGGATCCGCGCAAAGCCGCCGTCGAAGCGGCAATCGCCCGCGCCAAAGCCCGTAAGCTTGAGCAGCAGCCGGTGACTGAAAGCGCTGAACCGGTGGATCCGCGTAAAGCCGCCGTCGCGGCCGCTATCGCACGCGCCCAGGCTAAAAAAGCCGCACAGCAGCAGGTTGTAAACGAGGAATAAATGGTATTCAGAATAGCAAGCTCCCCTTATACCCATAACCAACGTCAGACATCACGCATCATGATGTTGGTGTTACTTGCTGCATTGCCGGGAATCGTCGCGCAGCTATGGTTCTTTGGCTGGGGGACGTTGTTGCAGATCGTTCTGGCCGCCATTAGCGCTATCGGCGCCGAAGCGGTCGTACTTAAACTGCGGAAACAACCCATTGCGCCGATTTTAAAAGATAACTCCGCGCTCCTTACGGGGTTGCTGCTGGCCGTGAGTATTCCTCCGCTGGCCCCCTGGTGGATGGTGGTATTAGGCACGGTATTTGCCGTTATCATTGCAAAACAGCTGTATGGCGGCCTCGGACAAAACCCGTTCAATCCCGCCATGATTGGCTACGTCGTACTGCTTATCTCATTCCCGGTGCAGATGACAAGCTGGCTGCCGCCGCAGGAAATTGCAGCCACGGTCCCCGGATTCTTTGACGCTCTGAACGTAATCTTTACCGGACATACCGCGGGCGGCAGCGATATGAACGCGCTCCGTATGGGAATCGACGGCATCAGCCAGGCTACGCCCCTTGATACCTTCAAGACCTCTCTGCATGCGGGACGAACGGTTGAACAGGTAATGCAGTACCCGATTTACAGCGGCATGCTCGCGGGCGCCGGATGGCAGTGGGTTAACCTTGCCTGGTTGGCTGGCGGCATTGTGCTGTTATGGCAAAAAGCGATTCGCTGGCATATCCCGGTTAGTTTCCTGCTGTCGCTCGCTGTTTGCGCTACTTTAGGCTGGATTTTCTCGCCAGAGTCGCTGGCATCGCCTCAGTTACATCTACTTTCTGGCGCGACGATGCTCGGCGCTTTCTTTATTCTTACCGATCCCGTTACGGCATCGACCACCAACCGTGGTCGCCTGATTTTTGGCGCGCTTGCGGGTTTATTAGTGTGGTTAATCCGCAGTTTTGGTGGCTATCCTGATGGCGTGGCCTTTGCCGTGTTGCTGGCAAATATTACGGTTCCCCTGATTGATTATTACACCCGCCCTCGCGTGTACGGACATCGCTAAGGACAACATATGCTGAAAACGATTCGTAAACACGGTATTACTCTGGCGCTATTTGCCGCTGGATCTACGGGGTTAACCGCGGCAATCAATCAATTAACCAAATCCACTATCGATGAACAAGCGGCGTTGCAGCAAAAAGTATTGTTTGATCAGGTTCTGCCTGGCGATCGCTACAATAACGCGTTGTCTGAGAGTTGCTATCTGGTGAATGCGCAGGCGTTAGGTAAAGGGACTCACCGTGTGTATATCGCGCGCCAGGACGATCGACCTGTTGCGGCAATTCTCGAAGCCACTGCCCCAGATGGTTATTCCGGCGCTATTCAGCTGTTGGTTGGTGTGGATTTCACAGGTACCGTATTGGGCACACGCGTGACTGAACACCATGAAACGCCGGGGCTGGGCGATAAAATTGAGCTGCGTCTGTCCGACTGGATCACCCACTTTAGCGGCAAAACGATCGGCGCGGGTAACGATGCCCATTGGGCGGTGAAGAAAGATGGCGGCGACTTCGACCAGTTTACTGGCGCAACCATTACGCCGCGTGCGGTAGTTAATGCGGTGAAACGCGCCGGTTTGTATGCGCAGACGTTGCCAGCGCAACTCCCTCAACTTAGCGCCTGTGGAGAATAAACCATGAGCGAAATTAAAGATGTCATTGTCCAGGGGTTATGGAAAAATAACTCCGCGCTTGTGCAGTTACTTGGTATGTGCCCGCTGTTGGCGGTAACGTCTACCGCCACCAATGCGTTAGGTCTGGGACTGGCGACTACGCTCGTCCTGACGTTGACGAACCTGACCATTTCAGCCCTGCGTCGCTGGACACCGTCTGAAATTCGTATTCCGATTTATGTCATGATCATCGCTTCCGTCGTGAGTGCGGTACAGATGTTGATTAATGCTTACGCTTTTGGCCTGTATCAGTCTCTGGGGATCTTTATTCCGCTGATTGTGACCAACTGTATTGTTGTTGGTCGTGCTGAAGCCTTCGCAGCTAAAAAAGGCCCGGCATTATCCGCCCTTGATGGGTTCTCCATCGGTATGGGCGCAACTGGGGCCATGTTTGTTCTGGGCTCGCTGCGTGAAATAATTGGTAACGGCACGCTATTTGATGGCGCAGACGGTCTGTTAGGCAGTTGGGCTAAAGTACTACGCGTAGAGATCTTCCATACCGATACGCCGTTTCTGCTGGCCATGCTGCCACCGGGCGCTTTCATTGGTCTGGGTCTGATGCTGGCGGTGAAATATCTGATCGATGAGAAAATGAAGAAACGTCGTGCCGAAGCGGCTGTTGCAGACAGTCCGGTTGGTGAAACAGGGAATGTGTAATGAACAAAGCAAAACGGCTGGAAATACTGACACGCCTGCGTGATAACAATCCGCATCCAACCACTGAGCTGAATTTTACATCGCCGTTCGAACTGCTGATTTCGGTCTTGCTCTCCGCGCAGGCCACCGATGTCAGCGTCAATAAAGCCACGGCTAAGCTGTACCCTGTCGCCAATACCCCTGCCGCTATGCTGGAGCTCGGCGTAGACGGGGTTAAGTCCTACATCAAGACAATCGGGTTGTTCAACAGCAAAGCGGAGAACGTGATTAAGACCTGCCGCATTCTGCTGGAAAAACATAATGGCGAAGTGCCAGAAGACCGGGCCGCATTAGAGGCCCTGCCCGGAGTTGGGCGAAAAACAGCCAATGTGGTGTTAAATACCGCCTTCGGTTGGCCTACCATTGCGGTAGATACCCATATTTTTCGCGTCTGTAATCGCACGCAATTTGCGCCAGGCAAAAACGTCGAGCAGGTAGAGGAAAAATTACTGAAAGTCGTACCGAGTGAATTTAAAGTCGATTGCCATCACTGGTTAATCCTTCATGGCCGCTACACCTGTATTGCCAGAAAACCGCGCTGCGGTTCTTGCATCATCGAAGATCTCTGCGAATTCAAAGAGAAAGTTGATATATGATACTGATGGGGCGTTCCCTTTGCCCCTTTGACACATAACGATTAGTTATGCACTCCCTAAACAATCTTTTCCCGTCGATGATGCCACTCAACTGCGCATATCTAACGCATTATTCTTGCGTATAAACACCTGAGCAGGTTAATCGTTTTTTTAGTAATAGAAATTTCTATCTATACGTGATGCAGATCACTCAGACAACACAATGTTAAATAATTTTTATTTTTTAGTTAAAGCGACAATCAGATAACCTTACTGAACAGTTTCTAAACAAAACATTACACTGGCTATTTTTCAGATAATGGCCTATATCACTGGATTCAACTGCAAATAGCAGAACATATCGCCGCATTGCGGTTTTTGGGTGACTTAAACAGTGTAAAAATCTGCGATTTTTCAAATGAAGAAATTTAACGCTAGATAACATTTCTCTGTACCGATGATTTCACCACCCAGGATATATGTAACAGATTATTACAAACCACTTGTCTGAATGGTCAAGATAGTGAACATTACTTGCCGTTTCCCCTCCCACTATAACAATCGGACGGATGAACTTGATTCATCACGTACCTGAACACCCCCGTTGATATGGGATGTAAAAAAAGAGGTAAAAGTGTCTACTGCAAACAATAAACCAACAGAAAGCGTTAGTTTAAACGCCTTCAAACAACCGAAAGCGTTCTATCTCATTTTCTCGATAGAGCTGTGGGAACGTTTTGGTTATTACGGCCTGCAAGGGATTATGGCCGTCTACCTGGTTAAGCAACTGGGTATGTCAGAAGCGGATTCCATCACCCTTTTCTCGTCCTTTAGCGCCCTGGTGTATGGTCTGGTTGCCATCGGCGGCTGGTTAGGTGATAAAGTTCTGGGAACAAAACGTGTCATTATGCTGGGCGCCATTGTTCTGGCCATCGGTTATGCGCTGGTTGCATGGTCCGGTCACGATGCCGGTATTGTTTATATGGGCATGGCGGCCATCGCGGTCGGTAACGGCCTGTTTAAAGCCAACCCATCCTCCCTGCTCTCTACCTGCTATGCAAAAGATGACCCGCGTCTTGATGGTGCATTTACCATGTACTACATGTCCGTCAACATCGGTTCATTCTTCTCTATGCTGGCAACGCCATGGTTAGCTGCGCGTTACGGCTGGAGCACCGCGTTCGCGCTGAGCGTCGTAGGTATGCTGATCACCGTGGTTAACTTCGCATTTTGTCAGCGCTGGGTTAAACAGTACGGTTCTAAACCTGACTTTGAGCCGATCAACTTCCGTAACCTGCTGCTGACCATCGCTGGGGTTGTGGTTCTGATTGCGATTGCGACCTGGCTGCTGCACAACCAGGAAATCGCCCGTATGGTTCTGGGTGTGATTGCCATTGGTATCGTATTTATCTTCGGTAAAGAAGCCTTCACCATGCACGGTGCTGCGCGTCGTAAAATGATCGTCGCCTTCATTCTGATGCTGGAAGCGATTATCTTCTTCGTGCTGTACAGCCAGATGCCGACTTCACTGAACTTCTTCGCGATTCGTAACGTTGAACACTCTATTCTGGGTATTGCTTTTGAACCTGAGCAGTACCAGGCGCTGAACCCGTTCTGGATCATCATTGGTAGCCCAATCCTCGCCGCTATCTATAACAAGATGGGTGATACGCTGCCGATGCCGACCAAGTTCGCGATTGGTATGGTGCTGTGTTCCGGTGCGTTCCTGATCCTGCCGCTGGGTGCGAAATTCGCCACCGATGCGGGCATCGTTTCTGTTAACTGGCTGATCATCTGCTACGGCCTGCAAAGCATCGGTGAACTGATGATTTCCGGTCTGGGTCTGGCCATGGTGGCGCAGCTGGTTCCGCAACGTCTGATGGGCTTCATCATGGGGAGCTGGTTCCTGACCACTGCCGGTGCAAACATCATCGGCGGTTACGTCGCCAACATGATGGCAGTTCCAGAAAACGTGACTGACCCGCTGATGTCTCTGGAAGTCTACGGTCGTGTGTTCCTGCAGATTGGTGTTGCAACGGCGGTTATCGCTGTTCTGATGCTGCTGACGGCGCCGAAACTGAATCGTATGACTCAGGACGATGACGTTAATGAGAAAGCCTCTAAGGCCGCGACAGCGTAATTCTCAGGGAAACTCATTTTCAGGCCGCTAACTGTTGTTAGCGGCTTTTTTTTTACCTGAGGTAGCACTACCATACGATAAACCTCAGCCAAAAGGAGTTACCGATGAAACTATTCTACAAACCGGGCGCTTGTTCTCTCGCTTCCCACATCACGCTGCGTGAGAGCGGTAAAGATTTCACGCTGGATGGTGTCGATTTGATGAAGAAACGTCTGGAAAACGGCGATGATTTTTTCGCGGTAAACCCCAAAGGACAAGTTCCCGCGCTGCTGCTGGACGACGGTACATTACTAACCGAAGGCGTCGCCATCATGCAGTACCTGGCGGACACAGTGCCAGACCGCCACCTCCTCGCCCCTACCAGCAGCCTCTCCCGTTACAAAACCATCGAATGGCTTAACTACATTGCGACAGAACTGCATAAAGGTTTTACCCCGCTGTTCCGTCCCGATACGCCGGAAGAGTACAAGCCAACCGTTCGCGCGCAGTTGGAGAAAAAAATGCAGTACGTGAATGAATCGCTGAAAGATGGGCAATGGATCTGCGGCCCACGCTTTAGCATTGCAGACGCTTATCTGTTCACCGTGCTGCGTTGGGCTTATGCGGTTAAGCTGAATATGGCAGGATTAAGCCATATCGAGGCGTATATGGCGCGTATGGCTGAACGCCCGGCGGTTGCCGCAGCGCTTAAAGCAGAAGGGTTGAGCTAATCACTAATGTGCCGGATGGCGGCGCCAGGCGCTTTATCCGGCCTACTTACTTGGCTGGCCGACGGCCAAACGTACGCCCGATAAGCGTGAGCGCCATCGGGCATTGATTACAACTGCGTCGCGCTAAAGTAGTGTTCAGGCATCGCGATACGATCCTGAGCGGCTACCACCTGCAGTTCATACTCATGCATTTCTTTGGTGGCGATCATCACTTCGTACACTGCCGCCGTCACATGCTCAAGCGCCTGCTGTAAAGACGCGCCCTGGAGCAGTTTCACCAGCAGCAAGCCGCTGGTAACGTCACCCACGCCAACCGGCTGACGCGCGCCAAAATCGACTAATGGGCGGCTGATATGCCACGCCTGTTGCGCAGTGACCAGCAGCATCTCGAAACGATCGGTGCTAATACCTGCGCGAGCCAGATGTTTCACCAGCACAATTTCTGGCCCCTGGGCGATCAGCTCACGGGCAGCCATCACCGCTTCAGTCACATTGTGAACCGCATGTTCGCACAGAATTTCTAGTTCAACCAGGTTCGGGGCAATAATGTCGCTGGCGGGAAGCGCATGACGCACATGAAATTCCGCCACGCCCGGCGCGACGATACACCCTTTCTCCGGATGCCCCATCACGGGGTCACAAAAGTATTTTGCCCGCGGATTGGCCGCTTTAACCTGGCGCACAATACCCAGAATATGCTCACCCTGCTCTGCCGAGCCAAGATAGCCGCTTAGTACTGCGTCACAGGTCTGGAGTTTATCGATATCGGCAATACCCTGCACGATTTCAGTCAGATGAGTCGGCGGCATAACGCAACCGGTCCATTTGCCGTACTGCGTGTGGTTAGAGAACTGCACGGTATTTAACGGCCAGACATTTGCGCCAAGACGACGCATCGGAAATTCAGCCGCGCTGTTGCCCGCATGACCAAAAACAACGTGGGACTGGATGGCGAGGATATTTTTCATTTTACTTATCACAACCCTGAAAAAATAAAGGGGCGTAGTTTCCCACGCCCCTGCTAACTAAATCTTACTTCCAGCAAATCAGACAATAGTTCTTCTTGCCACGGCGTAATAAGGTGTAGCGCCCGAAGAGGATATCACTCTCCTGGAAGAAATATTCCGGATCGGATTGCTTCTCACCGTTGATGGTCACCGCGTTAGACGCAATGGTCTTACGCGCCTGGCCGCGAGACGGTTGCAGTTCGGAATCGACCAGCGCCTGCATCAGATCCGCACCTTTCTCCATCTCAATCATCGGCACGCCATCCTGCGCCAGCTGTTCGAAATCCGCTTCGCTCAAATCGCTCAGGTTGCCGTTGAACAAGCTTTCGGTAATGCGTTTTGCCGCAACCAGACCTTCTTCACCGTGAACCAGACGTGTGACCTGCTCAGCCAGAACATACTGGGCACGCGGTGCTTTACCACTGTTCTTATCTTCTTCTTCCAGCGCATTGATCTCTTCAATGTCCATGAACGTGAAGAATTTCAGGAAGCGATAAACGTCCGCATCGGCGGTGTTGATCCAGAACTGGTAGAATTTGTACGGACTGGTTTTCTTCGGATCCAGCCACACTGCGCCGCCTTCGGTCTTACCGAATTTGGTGCCGTCCGCTTTGGTGATCAGCGGAACGGTCAAACCAAATACCTGATTCTGGTGCAGACGGCGGGTCAGGTCGATACCTGAGGTAATGTTACCCCACTGGTCAGAACCACCAATCTGCAGCGTCACGCCGTGCAGTTTATTCAGGCAAGCAAAGTCATAGCCCTGCAGCAGATTGTAAGAAAACTCGGTAAAGGAGATCCCCTGATCGTCACGGTTCAGACGTTGCTTAACCGCTTCTTTGTTGATCATCTGGTTAACAGAGAAGTGTTTGCCGATATCACGCAGGAAAGTCAGTACATTCATACCGCCAAACCAGTCGTAGTTGTTCGCAGCAATCGCCGAGTTGTCGCCACAGTCGAAATCGAGGAACGGTGCAACCTGCTTACGGATTTTATCCACCCACTCCTGCACGGTGTCTTCGGTATTCAGTTTACGCTCGGCGGCTTTAAAGCTCGGGTCACCAATCAGACCGGTCGCGCCACCTACCAGTGCAACAGGCTTATGGCCTGCCTGCTGGAAGCGTTTCAGGCATAACAATGGAACCAGATGCCCCAAATGCAAGCTGTCAGCGGTAGGATCGAAGCCGCAATAGAGCGCGATCGGGCCTTGCGCCAGTCGCTCTGCTAACGCTTCCTCGTCCGTCACCTGGGCCACCAGCCCCCGCTCTTGCAATTGTTTAATCAAGTTACTGCTTGCCATCAAAATCTCCATGTATAAAACGACTGCACCTTTGCCGGTACACGACTTTTCGCCTGATGCGAAAGAAACATAGAATAAAGCGCCGGATTGATCAGCACCAGCGCTTAAAACAAGAATTTTGCATCTTTAGGGGGCCAGACGATCAATTTTCCACGCGTTATCTTCACGTTGGTATAAAAAACGATCGTGCAGACGATTTTCGCCGCCCTGCCAAAACTCCATTTGTTCAATACTTACGCGAAAGCCGCCCCAGAAACTGGGCAACGGAACTTCCCCTTGCTGAAACTTCTGCTTCAGCTCAAGGAATTTGCTTTCAAGAATGCCGCGAGCGGAGATTCGACTGGACTGTTTAGATACCCAGGCGCCAATCTGGCTGTCGCGTGGGCGACTGTGGAAATACTTCACCACCTCAAGCGTGGAAAGGCGCTCAGCCTTGCCAATCACCATCACCTGCCGTTCCAGGGTATGCCATGGGAACAACAGACTGATACGGGGGTTCTTCTCGATTTGATGCGCCTTGCGGCTACCGAGGTTGGTATAGAAAACCAGCCCTTTGTCATCATAATGTTTGAGCAACACGATGCGCTGATACGGCTGACCGTTTTCATCAACGGTCGCAACAACCATAGCAGTAGGGTCTGCCAGTTTGGCATCGCAGGCTTGCCCCAGCCAACGCTCAAACAGCGCAAGGGGCTCGGCGGGAAGATCGTGGCGGCGAAGACCGCCTTTCGTGTATTCACGGCGCAGATGCGCGATTTGCTGCAATTCGTCGTTATCAGACATGATGTTGGGCTACGGATTGTCAGTGGGTGACGCTATTGTGCGCCGCCCAGGTGAAAATCTCAACGCTTCGGGTTCTGTAACTGACAGTTATTTAGCACAATTCTGTCTCGTTTATAGACCGTTGCCTCGTCGCCTTTAGACCAGAAGACGTAGATACCATCCGTATAGCGCGCCCCCGATGCCGACATGCCCTGTTTGAGGTTCAATAGCTGATTATCATAAACAAAGTTCACTTCCTGGCGCGTATTGTTCAGCTTCACGGTAAGCGGTTTTTCATCACAGCGGTATTCAAGCGTGTCGGTTTGCATACGCTCAACAAATTGGTTGTACACGCTGCACCCGCTAAGCAGTACCGGCAGACATACTAACAACAGTTTTTTCATAGCCCTATCCTGAAGACTTTCCTGGTCCCGGAGGGTAATGGCACCCTCCCTAATATCCCTAGTTTACCGGTATGCCGCGCTGAATAATTTCAGTTAACTCTGAGTTCGCGGATTGGCAGGATAAATCGCCCCTAACACGCTCGGCTCTGACGCCCCGGTCACAGAAGGTAAATTTCCCGGTAATCCAGCCAGCGTTCGCCACGCCAGCCAGGCAAAGGCTAACGCTTCCATATCGTCGCCGCTGATCCCGGCTTCATCGGTAGAGGTGACTTCGGTACCTGACAATAATGCCGCCAGACGCATCATCAGCAGCGGATTACGGCTTCCACCGCCACATACCATGAGGCGATCACAGCCGCCGCTTAACAAGACCTGCTCTGAAATGGTGACGGCCGTCAGTTCGGCAAGCGTCGCCTGTACATCGCGTGGGCTGATTCCCGGGAACTGCGCCAGATGACGCTCTATCCAGCCGTAATTGAAATACTCACGACCAGTGCTTTTGGGCGCAGGCGTGGAAAAATAAGGGTCGTTAAGCATATTTTGCAGCAACGGCAGGACTACCGTTCCTGAAATGGCCCACTGCGCATCTTTGTCGTAAGGTTGACCGCATTGCCGCCAGATCCAGGCATCCATCAGCATATTGCCCGGCCCGGTGTCGTATCCACGAACGGGTTGTTGCGGAATAAGCAGAGACAAATTGGCAATTCCGCCGATGTTCAGCACCATCCGCCGTTCCGTAGGATGAGCCAACAGTGCCTGATGAAACGCAGGAACAAGTGGCGCGCCCTGCCCACCGAGCGCGATGTCACGCCGACGAAAATCGCCGACGACGGTTATCCCGGTACGCGCGACAATCTGGTTGTTATCACCAATTTGCAGCGTGTGCGGCGCGGCGCCGTTCGGTTCATGCCACACGGTTTGTCCGTGGCAGCCAATCGCCACGATATCCTGCGGTTTCAATTTTTCCTTCGCCAGTAGCGCATTTACCGCCTCAGCAAAAAGATAACCCAGTTGCGCATCCAGTTGACCAAACTGAGAAAGCGTAAGCTGCTGCCCCTGGCAGATATCCAGAATCGCCTGTTTTACATGACCAGGGATAGGCCAGGTCAGACTCGCCTGCTGTGCAACCATCGTTTCATCTATTGTCGCCAGCACAACATCGACGCCATCAAGGCTGGTTCCAGACATAACACCGATAAAACGGCCCGATTTCATACGTCATCCTTTTAAGCAAATTAGCCTTGACACTCAACCATAAAGTGCAGACTAATGCCATGCTTCCTGAATGATTTTTGAGAGGAAATCATGCCAACGGTCGCTTAATTACATCAATTATATGAATGATTCGTTTATACTCGGTTGATCCGATTTCGGTTAAGATTTTCACATTGTGCCAGTGGAACATGTGACCTCAGGCTCACAAATGCCATATAATTTAACCATGATGGGGCTTTATTAGCGTTTCGTGGTGACAAAGGAGATTTGTAAATGATTAAACGTGTGCTGATTGTTTCATTAATGGGCGTATCTTTAGCGGGCTGCGTGAACAATGATAGCCTTTCAGGCGACGTATATACCGCATCCGAAGCGAAACAAGTTCAGAACGTTACCTACGGTACGATTGTTCATGTTCGTCCGGTGCAAATCCAGGGTGGCGATGACGCAAACGTAATTGGCGCTATCGGTGGTGCGGTGCTCGGCGGGTTCCTGGGTAACACCGTCGGCGGCGGTACGGGTCGTTCATTAGCGACGGCTGCAGGCGCAGTTGCCGGTGGCGTTGCGGGCCAGGGCGTGCAAGGCGCGATGAATAAAACTCAGGGTGTCGAACTGGAAATCCGTAAGGATGATGGTAATACCATCATGGTGGTTCAGAAACAGGGCGCGACCAAATTCTCTGCGGGTCAGCGTGTTGTTATGGCGAACAACGGCAGCCAGGTTAC
Source organism: Citrobacter sp. C5_2 (assembly GCF_014596845.2). Taxonomy (NCBI): domain Bacteria; kingdom Pseudomonadati; phylum Pseudomonadota; class Gammaproteobacteria; order Enterobacterales; family Enterobacteriaceae; genus Citrobacter; species Citrobacter sp. C5_2. The sequence goes on from NZ_CP115032.1 coordinate 2,756,219, forward strand.
CGTGTCTCCACGTTAATCGAATTTACGTGTGGTCAGGCTCTGGCCACACGTCATCTCTCGTCTCAGCCCTGAGACTGCAGTTCAATAATATTGTGTTCCAGTCTGGCGACCAGTTTTATCAGCAGATCAATTTCCTCAGCTGAAATCCCTTCCAGAATCTCTCCACGTGTCTTGTTGATAACCGCTTCCATATCTGCGATCAGTGGTTCGGCTTTCTCAGTCAGTTTAATTCTCTTTGCCCGACGATCGCTGGCGCAAGTCTGTCGTGAAATGAGTCCCTTTTCTTCCAACTGGTCAAGCGTACGTACCAGCGAAGGCTGTTCGATGCCAATCGCTTTAGCCAACTGGATCTGCGATTGATCCGGTGGCAACTGATGAATGTTGTGCAGCGTAACCCAATGCGTCTGCGTCAACTCCAGAGGTTTCAGGCGATGGTCAATCAGAGCACGCCAAATGCGCACCAACCGTGCCAGATCAGAACCTAATGGCGATTCCAATTTCATCTCCTTATAATTAGCTTGCTAAGTTATTGTACTGATTTTAGAATAGTGTGCAGCATTTGTATTCTCAAAACAAATGTATTGCCAAATTTGCTTACCGGTTGACATTTTTTCAGACATTATGTGTTACAGAGACTCATCGTCTCTTTTTTGCTAAACCTATAGCAATGCTCTCTTCCGTCAAGGATTTTGCCCGTGAAGTTTATGTTTAATGCAACAGGATTGCCCCTACAAGATTTAATGATCGGTGCATCTGTCTACTTCCCTCCCATTTTCAAGGCGTTTGTCGCAGGGTTTATTCTTTGGTTGGTTGTTCATCGCCTGCTGCGCGACTGGATTTATTCCGGTGAGATCTGGCATCCCCTGTTGATGGATCTGTCTCTCTTTACGCTTAGCGTAGGTCTGGCCTTTGTTATGCTGATTGTGTGGTGATTATGTCGCTCAAAACCATTAAATACTTCTCAACCATTATAGTCGCTGCAATCGCAGTTTTTGCCGGATGGTGGATGTGGAATTACTATATGCAATCGCCCTGGACACGTGATGGCAAAGTGCGCGCAGAACAGGTCAGCATCACACCGCAGGTTTCGGGCAGCATTAATGAACTCAATATAAAAGATAACCAGTTCGTGAATAAAGGTGATGTCCTGTTTACTATCGACAAGACGCCGTTTCACATTGCTGAACTGAATGCGCAAGCACAGCTGGCGAAAGCACAATCCGATCTGGCAAAAGCGAATAACGAAGCCAATCGCCGTCGTCACTTATCGCAAAATTATATCTCAGCCGAAGATCTGGATACCGCCAACCTCAACGTAAAAGCGATGCAGGCAAGCGTTGAAGCAGCCGAGGCCAGTTTGCGCCAGGCGCAATGGCAACTGTCGCAAACGGTCGTCAAAGCGCCCGTAGCGGGCTGGGTCACCAACCTTTCAACCCGCACCGGCGACTACGCCTCAACCGGTAAGCCGCTGTTTGCTCTTGTCGACAGCCACTCTTTTTATGTAATGGGGTATTTTGAAGAAACGAAGTTGCGTCACATACGCGAAGGCGCACCGGCGTTAATTACGCTCTACAGCGGCAACGTTAAGTTACAGGGTCACGTTTCCAGCATCGGTCGCGCAATTTATGACCAAAGTGTTGAAAGCGATTCCGGTCTGATTCCCGACATCAAACCTAACGTGCCGTGGGTACGTCTGGCGCAGCGTGTCCCTGTACGCATTGAATTTGACGCTTTGCCGCAGGATGTCACACTGGTCTCAGGCACCACCTGTAGCGTCTCCATCGGCCAGCGTAAATGAAAATGCCCCCCCTGACGCCAGGCAATTGGCCGTGGTTTAAAGCCACGCCGGCACAGTGGCGTTATGCGCTGCGTAACACCATTGCAATGTGTCTGGCGTTAACCTTCGCCGATTATCTCAATCTGGACGAGCCCTATTGGGCGATGACTTCGGCGGCGGTGGTGAGTTTCCCTACCGTCGGCGGGGTGATCAGCAAAAGCCTGGGCCGTGTAGCTGGTAGTTTACTTGGCGCGACAGCCGCACTGATTATTGCCGGCCATACCCTCAATGAACCGTGGCTTTTTCTGCTGAGCATGTCAGTCTGGATCGGCTTTTGTACCTGGGCCTGCGCGCATTTTACTAATAACGTCGCCTACGCCTTTCAACTGGCGGGTTACACGGCGGCGATCATCGCGTTTCCCATGGTCAATACCGTCGAGATCACGCAGTTATGGGATATCGCGCAGGCCCGCGTATGCGAGGTCATTGTCGGTATCTTGTGCGGGGGGATGATGATGATGATCCTACCCAGCACCTCCGATGGCACCACGTTGCTTACAGCACTGAAAAACATGCATACGCGTTTGCTGGAACATGCCAGTTTGCTCTGGCAACCGGAGACAACGGATGCCATCCGCACGGCACATGAAGGTGTTATCGGTCAGATTCTGACCATGAACCTGTTGCGTATACAGGCGTTCTGGAGTCACTACCGCTTTCGCCGCCAAAATGCCTTACTCAATTCGCTGTTGCATCAGCAGCTACGTATGACAAGCGTGATTTCCAGCCTGCGCAGAATGCTGCTGAACTGGCCTAATCCTCCCGCTAATACCCGCGATATCATTGAGCAATTACTTGGCGCGCTGGTCAAATCCAATACCGACAGCTATACCGTCGCGCGTATCATCGCCCCACTGCGGCCCGTCGATGCCCGCGATTATCGACACGTCGCCTTCTGGCAACGGCTGCGCTATTTTTGCCGCCTCTACTTACGTAGCAGCCATTACCTGCATTTGCTGGAAAATGGCGTTACCGCCGAACGTATCAATGTTGCTCGTACGCCAGGGCTTGCCCGCCATACCGATAATGCGGAAGCTATCTGGAGCGGGTTGCGCACGTTCTGCACTTTGATGCTTATCGGCGCATGGAGCATTGGCGCACAATGGGAATCAGGATCTGGCGCACTCACGCTCGCGGCCATCAGCAGCGTGTTGTATTCCGCCGTTGCCACACCCTTCAAATCACTTTCCTTGTTAATGCGCACGTTGGTTTTGTTGTCGCTGTTTAGCTTTGTGGTCAAGTTTGGTTTGATGGTACAAATTACCGACCTCTGGCAGTTCATCCTGTTTCTCTTCCCGCTCCTCGCCACCATGCAGTTGTTAAAGCTACAAATGCCTGCGCTGGCGGGGCTTTGGGGGCAGCTTATCGTGTTTATGGGATCGTTCATCGCGGTAACGAATCCCCCGGTATACGATTTTGCTGATTTTCTGAATGACAATTTGGCGAAAATCACCGGCGTGGCGCTGTCATGGCTGGCATTCGCCATTCTACGCCCCGGATCGGATGCGCGGAAAAGCCGCCGTCATATTCGCGCCCTGCGTCGGGATTTTGTCGATCAGCTCAGCCGACATCCTGCACTCAGTGAGAATGAATTTGAGTCGTTGACCTATCATCACGTCAGCCAGTTGAGTAACAGTCAGGATGCGCTGGCGAGGCGTTGGTTATTACGTTGGGGGGTTGTCTTGCTGAACTGCTCGCATGTGGTGTGGCAACTGCGTACCTGGGAGGCGCGCTCTGATCCGCTGGCTCGCGTCAGGGACGTATGTATCGCGTTGCTTCGCGACGTGATGAGTGAGCGCGGCGTCCAACAACGACCGTTGAATGCCACGCTAAGCGAGCTACAGCGTATCTGCGATACGCTCGCCCACCATCACCAACCTGCTGCGCAGGAGTTGTCGGCCCTCGTCTGGCGGCTGCATTGCTCGCTGTCACAGCTTGAACAAGCACCACCACCGGGTACGCTAAGCAGTTGATTATTTGATAACGCCACAGGCGTAGCGCGCTCCGCCACCGCCAAGCGGTTTCGGTTGATCGGACATATTATCGCCGCCCACATGAATCATCAGCGCCTTACCTTTTACCTCATCCAGGGATTTAAGCCGGGGCGCAACGACCGGTGTTGTGGCGTTACCATCGTTATTCACCACCAGCAGCGGCAGGTCACCCATGTGGCCTGCACCTTCCGGGCCTTCGTGTTTACCCGTTTGGTGAGGGTCGTAATGCCCTCCCGCTGATTCCGCCGCTGACGCCTTCCCGTCTTTAATCGCCGGTTGGCAGCTGCCGTTGGCATGCACATGGAAACCATGTTCACCCGGCGGCAACGCTTTCAAATCGGGGGTAAATTCCAGCCCCTTTCCGGTTTCAGTAATTGAGACAGTACCAATCGCCTGGCCGACGCCTTGCGACGTCACCAGATTCATCGTCACTTTTTCTTCACTGGCAGCCTGCGCACCTGCACAGGCCAGTAAGGTAATAATGGCTAAACTCAAACGCTTCATAAGACCTCCGTCTAAAAGGTGTCTGATTGATAAGTGTAAACCAGTGACACAAATTTGAACGGTGAAGCGCCAAAAACGCGATTAAGGCACGTCATAACCGAGCGCGGCTTTACGGATACGGAACCATTGTTGGCGAGACATGTTCAGCGCTTCGGACTCAATGGCGGCACGAACACGCTCGATTTTACCCGAACCAATAATCGGCAGCGGTTGCGAAGGCAGACGCAAGATCCAGGCGTACACCACCTGCTCAATAGACTGTGCGTTCAACTCTTCTGCGATCGCGGCCAGTTCATTGCGCAGCGGCTGGAAGGCATCGTCATTAAACAGACGACCGCCTCCGAGGCAGGACCAGGCCATCGGGCGGATACGCAGCTGTTGCAATTGATCTAATGTGCCATCCAGCAGGAGTGGCTGATGCACCGGTGAAATTTCAACCTGGTTGGTCGCCAGAGTAAACGGCAGACGCGATTGCAGCAGCGAGAACTGCGCAGGGGTGAAGTTAGAGACGCCAAAGTGACGCACTTTGCCGCTATGGTGCAATTTTTTAAATGCGTCGGCCACATCGTCTGCATCCATCAGTGGATCGGGACGATGAATCAGCAGCAAATCAATATGATCGGTCGCCAACAGCTTTAACGATTGTTCCGCGCTGGCAATAATATGGGCGCTGTCGGTAATGTAGTGCCCGAGCGCATTTTCCGTGCGCGCCGTCGTGGCGATCCCGCATTTGGTGACAATCTGCATTTTCTCACGTAAATGCGGAGCCAGCTTCATCGCCTCGCCAAACGCTGCTTCACACTGGTATCCGCCGTAGATATCGGCGTGATCGACGGTGGTAACGCCCAGGTCAAGATGCTCTTCAATAAAGCTGACTAACTGACGCGTGGACATATTCCAGTCCATCAGGCGCCAGTAACCCATCACAAAGCGAGAAAATTCCGGGCCTTGCGGCGCAATAGTAATACGCTGAACCATAGCAGCTTCCTTATAAATGAATGTGCATCGAGTATACGCAATTACGCTTTTAAAAGAGTGAAGGTTGTTGCGGTTCTTCCGGCGGGTTGGGTTTGTTTGCACGTAATTTACGCATCAGGCGCTGACGACAAAGACGCAGCACGTCCTGCTTTTCGGCATCGCTCATTTTTTGCCAGTTAAAACGCTCATCCCGGCTACGAAAACAGCCACGGCAAAAGCCGCGCTCGTCAGACTGACATATACCACGGCATGGGCTCTGGACGGGGAAAAATTCCAGCTGTTCGGCCACATCCCCTCCTGTAGTAAGATTGATATATCTATTGAAGACGTTAACTGAATTTCTCGCAAGCGCTATTGCATTAGACCGACTGGTCTATTATGCTTCTTTCATGAACAAAGTCACTGAACACGATACACGCGAACATCTTCTGGCGACTGGCGAGCTGCTGTGCATGCAGCGTGGCTTCACCGGCATGGGTCTGAGTGAGCTACTGAAAACCGCTGAAGTGCCTAAGGGTTCGTTTTATCACTATTTTCGCTCAAAAGAAGCGTTCGGCGTCGCGATGCTGGAACGCCACTATGCAGCTTATCATCAGCGATTGGCTACGCATTTTGATACGGGGGCGGGAAATTACCGCGACAGGATTCTGGCTTACTATCAGGAAACCCTGAATCAGTTTAGCCAGCACGGCATTATTAGCGGTTGTTTAACCGTTAAACTGTCTGCCGAAGTGTGCGATCTGTCAGAAGATATGCGTACCGCGATGGATAAAGGCGCGCGACACATTATTGCGTTGCTGGCGCAGGCGCTGGAGAAAGGTCAGGCCAATCATTGTCTGTCTTTTGTTGGCGAGCCATTACAGCAGGCGCAGGTTTTGTATGCGCTGTGGCTGGGCGCCAATCTTCAGGCCAAGATTTCTCGTAGCGCCACGCCGCTGGAAAATGCGCTGGCGCACGTTAAAACCATCATTACAACGCCTGCCGTTTAACAGGCGTTTTTATTTCTTTTATTACTAGACGACCGGTCTATTCAGGAGTACCACATGTCATCTGAAAAATTGTTTTCCCCACTGAAAGTGGGTGCCATTACGGCAGCAAACCGCGTTTTTATGGCGCCATTGACGCGTCTGCGCAGCATTGAGCCTGGCGACATCCCTACTCCGCTGATGGCCGAGTATTACCGTCAACGCGCCAGCGCGGGACTCATCATCAGTGAAGCGACGCAGATTTCCGCCCAGGCGAAAGGCTATGCCGGTGCGCCGGGACTACACAGCGAAGCGCAGATTGCCGCATGGAAGAAAATCACTGCAGCCGTACATGCTGAGCAAGGTCATATTGCTGTCCAGTTGTGGCACACCGGGCGCATCTCCCACGCCAGTCTGCAGCCAAACGGCCAGCCACCGGTAGCACCTTCCGCGATTAGCGCCGGTACCCGCACCTCACTGCGCGATGAAAACGGTCTGGCGACGCGTGCCGATACGACTATGCCGCGCGCACTCGAAACGGAAGAAATTCCGGGTATCGTTAATGATTTCCGTCAGGCAATTGCTAACGCGCGTGAAGCGGGTTTCGACATGGTAGAACTGCACTCCGCCCACGGCTACCTGCTGCACCAGTTCCTGTCGCCAACCTCTAACCAGCGTACCGATCAATACGGCGGTAGCGTCGAGAATCGTGCGCGTCTGGTGCTGGAAGTTGTCGATGCCGGTATTAAAGAATGGGGTGCCGATCGCATTGGCATTCGCGTCTCTCCGATTGGCTCTTTCCAGAACGTCGACAACGGTCCGAATGAAGAAGCCGACGCGCTGTATCTGATTGAACAACTGGGCAAGCGCGGTATCGCTTATCTGCATATGTCTGAACCGGACTGGGCTGGTGGTGAGCCGTATTCCGACGCGTTCCGCGAGAAAGTGCGTGCCCGTTTCCACGGTCCGATCATTGGCGCAGGCGCTTACACGCCTGAAAAAGCCGAAACGCTGATCGAGAAAGGTCTGATCGACGCCGTTGCTTTTGGTCGCGCTTATATCGCTAACCCGGATCTGGTGGCGCGTCTGCAACATAAAGCGGAACTGAACCCACAGCGTGCCGAAAGCTTCTACGGCGGCGGCGCGGAAGGTTACACCGATTACCCGACCCTCTAACGTCACAATCTCCGTTCTGCCATTGATAGCGGCGTAACAACGCCGCTATACTAAAACAACATTTTGAATGTATTAGCCATTTTCGAAGGGGAAAAAGATGCGTTTACTTCATACCATGCTGCGCGTGGGTGACCTGCAGCGTTCCATCGAGTTTTATACCAACGTGCTGGGCATGAAGCTGCTGCGTACCAGCGAAAACCCTGAATACAAGTACTCTCTGGCCTTTGTTGGCTACGGTCCTGAAACCAGTGAAGCCGTGATCGAACTGACCTATAACTGGGGCGTTGACAACTATGAGCTGGGCACAGCCTACGGTCATATCGCCCTGAGCGTAGACAACGCGGCTGAAGCCTGCGAACGTATTCGTCAGAACGGTGGTAACGTGACGCGTGAAGCTGGCCCGGTAAAAGGCGGCACAACCGTGATCGCGTTTGTTGAAGATCCGGACGGCTACAAAATTGAATTAATTGAAGAGAAAGACGCCGGGCGCGGCCTGGGCGACTAACCTCCCCCTCGGGCGCAGATCGTCTGTGCCCGTAGTTTTATCATCATCATTTTGCCATAATACGCGCTGCAATTTTCCCGTATTAAGAGACCCAGATGTCCGATAACGCTCAACTTTCCGGTCTGTGTGACCGTTTTCGTGGTTTTTACCCTGTCGTCATTGATGTCGAAACCGCAGGGTTTAATGCCAAAACCGATGCGCTGCTTGAGATCGCAGCCATCACATTGAAAATGGATGAACAAGGCTGGCTGATGCCGGACACGACGTTACATTTCCACGTAGAGCCGTTTGAAGGGGCAAATTTGCAGCCTGAAGCGCTCGCCTTTAACGGTATTGACCCTAACAATCCTTTACGTGGCGCGGTCAGCGAATACGACGCTCTACATGCCATCTTTAAAATGGTACGTAAAGGCATTAAAGACAGCGGCTGCAATCGGGCAATTATGGTGGCGCATAACGCCACATTCGACCACAGTTTTATGATGGCCGCTGCAGAACGCGCCTCACTGAAACGTAACCCGTTTCACCCGTTCGTTACCTTTGATACTGCGGCATTAAGCGGTCTGTCGCTGGGGCAAACTGTGTTATCAAAAGCATGCCTGGCGGCAGGAATGGAATTTGATGGCACTCAGGCGCACTCGGCGCTGTATGATACCGAACGTACGGCCGTGCTGTTTTGTGAAATCGTTAACCGCTGGAAACGCCTCGGCGGCTGGCCTCTCCCCGTACCGGAAGACGCATAACGGACCGATAAAAAAAGCGACCCTCACAGGTCGCTTTTTTATTTCAGCTGATATTACTCAGCGTCCGGCTCTTCGGTTTTGTATTTCGCCGCTGTTTCTTTAATCAGCTGCTGCAACTCACCGCGCTGGTACATTTCAATGAGAATGTCACAACCGCCAACCAGCTCGCCATCAACCCACAGCTGTGGGAAGGTCGGCCAGTTTGCGTATTTCGGCAGCTCGGCGCGAATATCCGGGTTCTGCAGAATATCAACATAAGCAAAGCGTTCACCACAGGCGGACAGCGCCTGTACGGCCTGAGCGGAGAAACCGCAGCTTGGCAGTTTAGGGGAACCCTTCATGTACAGGAGAATTGGGTTTTCAGCGATCTGGCGCTGGATTTTTTCGATAGTGGTGCTCATTATCTTGCTTCCTTAAACTTCTTTTACGGCAGTAGTCTGACATTGTAGCGGGTCAGGCAGGCAACGGAAAATAACATTTTCATTACGCGTTATTATTTTATCGCCTGCCGTTAAAAGTTGCATTCTTAATCTTACTTACCCGCTCGAAGTGTATGGTTTTGATTATTTATTCACCGGCCACACTTTGATTTGCTGTTTTTTTTTGCGGTCGGTAACGAAACGCCGCGTTAAACAAAAAAAGCTATTAACTTTCCCCGTTTCGATAGATTAGAATCTTCAAGTTTTGAAAATCACACGCAGGTATGATAGACCTGCCTTAACAGAGGACTGCTCAGTGGCGCGGATAAACCGAATCTCGATCACGCTCTGTGCTTTACTTTTTACTACACTGCCTTTTACGCCTATGGCGCATGCTTCCAAGCAGGCCAGGACGACACCTACCAGTTCCCACACCGTCAAAACGGTAGATAAAAAGAAAAGCGCAACAACCAGCCAAAAAACAGCCAGGACCAACAAGAAATCGGCGACAAAAACCACCAGCAAAACCAGTAGCAAAACAGCCTCCTCTTCTAAAAAACGCACAGCCACTCCGGCAAAATCGACTAAAACGGTAAACCGTCGCAGCAAAAATGCCGCAGCACAAACCGCTGCCGTTACCTGGACTGAAAAATGTACGCCGCGCAAAGGTCATAAACCGCGCTGTGTGAAAGTGAAAACCGCCGCACCGACAACGCTTGCTGAGGCGCATAAAGTTAAAGTGCAGAAAGCGACGAAAACCGCTATGTCCACCCTGATGAACCAAATCGGCAAACCTTACCGTTGGGGCGGCTCTTCGCCAAGAACCGGCTTTGATTGCAGCGGTCTGGTCTATTACGCCTATAAAGATCTGGTTAAATTCCGCATTCCGCGTACGGCGAATGAAATGTACCACCTGCGTGACGCCGCACCGATTGAACGTGGCGAGCTGAAAAACGGTGACCTGGTCTTTTTCCGCACGCAAGGTCGCGGCACAGCCGATCACGTCGGTGTTTACGTGGGTAACGGTAAATTTATTCAGTCACCGCGCAGCGGTCAGGAAATTCAAATCACTTCTCTGAGCGAAGATTACTGGCAGCGCCACTATGTCGGCGCGCGTCGGGTAATGACACCGAAAACAATTCGCTAAAAACTTACCCTACAGAACATGCTGTAGGGTAAGTTCTTCTTTTGCATAACCTTTCAATTTGCTACCCTATCCTTACTCACAATGAGGCTATTGTGTGTACTCAATATAAATAATAAGGAGAGAAGCAATGTCGTTTGAATTACCTGCATTACCGTATGCCAAAGATGCTCTGGCACCGCACATTTCTGCCGAAACGCTGGAATACCACTATGGCAAACACCATCAAACCTACGTGACCAACCTGAACAACCTGATCAAAGGCACGGCGTTTGAAGGTAAATCACTGGAAGAGATCGTTCGTAGCTCTGAAGGCGGTGTATTCAATAATGCTGCACAGGTATGGAACCACACGTTCTACTGGAACTGCCTGGCGCCGAACGCAGGTGGCGAGCCGACCGGTAAACTGGCCGATGCAATTGCCGCCTCCTTTGGCAGCTTTGCGGATTTCAAAGCGCAATTCACCGATGCCGCTATCAAAAACTTCGGTTCTGGCTGGACCTGGCTGGTTAAAGGAACGGATGGCAAACTGGCTATCGTTTCTACTTCCAACGCAGGTACTCCGCTGACGACCGACGCGACGCCGCTGATGACCGTTGACGTATGGGAACACGCCTACTACATCGATTATCGCAATGCCCGTCCTGGCTACCTGGAGCACTTCTGGGCGCTGGTGAACTGGGAATTTGTTGCGAAGAACTTCGCAGCATAAAATGATAACGCAGAAGGGACTCCCTTCTGCGTTTTAGCCTTAGCTGGAGGCAGTGCAGACTTCTTCAGATTGCCTTCTTGCCGAGATAAAGACCAGCAGTAACGCAAGCCCTGCCACAATCGCTCCCATCACGGGTACAAAACTGTAGCCCAGACCACCGGAAATCACCGCCCCACCGGCTGCCGCACCTAACGCATTTCCCAGGTTAAACGCGCCAATGTTGACTGACGATGATAACCCTGGCGCTTCGCTGGCAACGCGCATCACCCGCATCTGCAACGGCGGAACCACCGCAAACGTCGCCGCGCCCCAGACGACCATACTGACCGCCGCCCCCAGCTCATTACGCGCGAGGAAGGGAATGGCCAGCATAATAACCATCAACAACAGCAAAAAGCCTTTAAGCGTACCGTTGACAGAACGATCCGCCAGTTTGCCGCCAAGATAGTTTCCGATCGAGAATCCGACGCCAATTAATACCAGCATTCCGGTCACAAATGCCGGTGTGGCATGGGTAATGCTGTGCAGCACCGGCGAAATGTAAGTATAAAGCGTGAACATCGCGCCTGCGCCCAGCACAGTGGTCAGCAGAGCCGACAGCACCTGTGGGCGCATAAGTACCGCCAGTTCGCTGCGGACATCGGGGCGCGCTCCTGACCCACCTTTCGGTAATGAGAAGAACAGGCTGACCATAGCGATGACGCCCAGACCCGCCGTCGCCATAAACGACATCCGCCAGCCGATTGTCTCACCAAGCCACGTCGCCGCGGGAACACCGCCAATATTGGCAATCGTTAACCCCATAAACATGGTTGCCACGGCGCTGGCTTGCTTATGTTTAGGTACCACGCTTGCGGCGACAACAGAGCCGAGACCAAAAAAGGCTCCGTGATTAAGACTGGTCAAAATACGTGACAGCATCAGCGTGGTGTAATCCGGCGAGATAGCGGAAAGCACGTTGCCCAGCGTGAAAATAGCCATCAGGAATATCAGCGCATTACGTCGCGCGCGATGGGACAGCAGCAGTGTCATCAGCGGAGCTCCCACCATCACGCCAACCGCATACGCGCTAATCAGCATCCCGGCCGCGGGAATCGAGACATCCACCCCTTTGGCAATCACGGGCAATAATCCCATTGGCGAAAATTCGGTGGTGCCAATGCCAAACGCGCCAATCGCCAGCGCCAGTAAGGGATAATTGATTTTCATATATCGACTCCGTAACGTCGAGCCGTGGCGCGACATAAAATAAGAGTCAAAAGCATGACATTGATCGCAAAATTAATAAAGTTAACAAAATTGCAAAAGACTTTTGCTTATTCGCAAACAATAGAGGGGGAATAGATGCGGAAAGGATGAGGGAGAGCTAACTCCCTCGGGGAAATCAATGCAGTGCTGCGGTCAGGCCACCCGCGACGATCAAACCCAGAACAATAATGGTAGTCACTAACGAAAATTTCAGATCGGTGCTCATCAAGTTTTCTCCTTTTTATTCCCACACAAAAAGTGATATTGCGCATTTTTACACACTTGAAAGCAAAAATCTCTCACGATTTATATTGATAACTGCTTTTAACTCTTCCCCTTTTCGTTAAGATCAGACAAAATTCCACGCTTACTTGATTAGCGTACCGGCCATTGACCCCTTCCTGACGTTCCGTGTCGTTTTCCCGGCGTGCCGCAACCCCTACGTTGCGTTAAGGGTGTGTGAAGGCAAACGTTTACCTGGAGTATTCTCAGGAGCTTAGGATATGGTCTGGAGTGAGATGTAATGGCAACAATTAAAGATGTAGCGAAGCGAGCAAACGTTTCCACTACAACCGTATCACACGTAATTAACAAGACGCGCTTTGTCGCGGAAGAAACGCGTAATGCGGTTTGGGCTGCGATTAAAGAGCTGCACTATTCTCCAAGCGCAGTTGCGCGCAGCCTGAAGGTGAATCACACCAAGTCTATCGGCTTGCTGGCGACCAGCAGCGAAGCGGCCTATTTCGCCGAAATTATCGAAGCCGTTGAGAAAAACTGTTTCCAGAAAGGCTATACCCTGATTCTGGGCAACGCATGGAACAGTCTTGAAAAGCAGCAGGCCTATCTGTCGATGATGGCGCAAAAGCGCGTTGATGGTCTGTTAGTGATGTGTTCTGAGTATCCGGAATCGCTGCTTTCGATGCTCGAAGAGTATCGCCATATTCCGATGGTTGTCATGGACTGGGGAGAAGCTAAGGCTGATTTTACCGATACGGTCATTGATAACGCTTTCGAGGGCGGTTACATGGCGGGTCGGTATCTGATAGAACGCGGCCATCGCGAGATTGGCGCGATCCCGGGCCCGATGGAGCGGAATACCGGGGCCGGTCGTCTGGCTGGCTTTATGAAAGCGATGGAAGAAGCGCTGATTAAGGTTCCCGAAAACTGGATTGTACAGGGCGATTTTGAACCTGAATCCGGTTATCGCGCCATGCAGCAAATTCTTTCACAGTCGCATCGTCCGACCGCCGTCTTCTGCGGTGGCGATATCATGGCGATGGGCGCGCTGTGCGCCGCTGATGAGATGGGACTGCGCGTACCGCAGGATGTCTCGCTCATCGGTTATGATAACGTGCGCAACGCCCGCTTCTTCACGCCAGCGCTGACCACCATTCACCAGCCTAAGGATTCACTGGGTGAAACGGCCTTTAATATGCTGTTAGACCGCATCGTGAATAAACGCGAAGAGTCGCAGTCTATCGAGGTTCATCCGCGCCTGGTAGAACGCCGCTCCGTTGCTGACGGTCCATTCCGCGATTATCGTCGTTAAGCCTGTTGTGCGGGGGCCTCATCTGGCTCCCGCAACCATTCTTTATTCAGCGTTTCGCTATCGCCTAAATAGTCCAGCAACCAGCTCAGTGCTGGCGAGGTATCGTTCTGTTGCCATGTCAGACAACACGCGGCATCAGGAAAGGGATTCTCCAACTGCAGCGACACCCATTTACCGCTATCAATCCACGGCTTGGCAAAATGTGTTGGTACCATGCCTACACACAATCCCGCAGATAAACAGGTTGCGGAAGATTCCCAGTCAGGCACCACAACGCGCTTTTGGTTGTCCAGTAACCAGGTTATACGCTTCGGCAATGTACGCGAGGTATCTTCGCGCACCAGTGACGGCCAGTTGCGCAACGTATCATCGCTTAGCGGCCCCGACATTGACGCCAGCGGATGATGGCTGGCCACCACGCAGCTCCAGCTCAGCATGCCCATGTCGCGGAAGGTATAGCGCCCCCCTACCGGAATGGCCTGTGTGGCGCCAATAGCCAGCTCCACACGCCCATCGGAAAGCGCATCCCAGACACCATTAAAGACTTCCTGAAAAACCAGCAGTTCCACATCATCAAAGTGGCGATAGAAATCCACAATCATCTGTCGGGTACGTTCGGGACGGACAATGTTATCTACCGCGATTGCCAGTTGTCCTCGCCAGCCGTTGGCGATTTGTTGACATTGCTGGCGTGTGATCTGCATTTTTTTGATAACAGAGCGCCCTTCTTTTAAAAACCACGCGCCGGCAGGCGTTAATTCCACATCGCGATGGCGTCGCTCAAAAAGCGGTACAGCCAGCCACTCCTCCAGTTGGCGCACGGTGTAGCTTACCGCCGAAGGTACGCGGTGTAACTCCTGCGCGGCTGAACTGAAACTGCCGTTGCGCGCGACCGCATCAACCACTTCAAGTGAATATTCCGACCACATATTCTGCCTACAAAAAATTTGAAATCAGTAAGCAAATATTAGCGTTTCACAGCGTGAATTACACTCACTACACTCAGCGGCATTGTTCTATTGCTAAAAAAAGAGAAATGATGATGCAACCTGGGAAAGGTTTTTTAGTCTGGTTGGCGGGCCTTAGCGTGCTCGGCTTTCTGGCGACGGATATGTATCTGCCCGCCTTTGCCGCGATTCAGTCCGATCTGCAAACACCTGCATCTGCCGTCAGCGCCAGCCTAAGTTTATTTTTAGCGGGTTTCGCCGTCGCACAACTACTGTGGGGACCGCTCTCGGACCGCTATGGCCGTAAACCGATTTTACTGTTGGGTTTATCTATTTTTGCGCTGGGTAGTCTGGGTATGCTGTGGGTTGAAAACGCCACTGGCTTGCTGGCGCTACGCTTTATTCAGGCCGTTGGCGTCTGTGCCGCGTCGGTTATCTGGCAAGCGCTGGTTACAGACTATTACCCTTCACAAAAAGTAAACCGCATCTTTGCCACCATTATGCCGCTGGTCGGGTTATCACCGGCTCTCGCGCCGTTATTGGGCAGCTGGATTCTGGTCCATTTCTCCTGGCAGGCCATTTTCGCCACCCTGTTTGCTATTACCTTGATTCTGATGCTTCCGGCCCTGCGTTTAAAACCGACGGTTAAAGCACGCGACGACAGCCAGGATAAACTGACTTTCGCCACACTGTTGCGCTCGGAAGCTTATCGTGGAAACGTACTGATTTATGCCGCCTGCTCCGCAAGCTTTTTCGCATGGCTGACGGGTTCACCGTTTATCCTTAGCGAAATGGGCTACAGCCCGGCAGTGATTGGCCTGAGCTATGTTCCGCAAACTATCGCCTTCTTAATTGGTGGTTACGGCTGTCGTGCGGCGCTGCAAAAATGGCAAGGTCGTCAGATGCTGCCATGGTTACTGATTCTTTATGCCATCAGCGTTGTTGCCACCTGGGCTACCGGCTTTATTCATCATGTTGCGCTGGCTGAAATTCTGATCCCATTCTGCGTAATGGCGATTGCCAACGGCGCAATCTATCCTATCGTTGTCGCTCAGGCGTTACGTCCTTTCCCACAGGCCACAGGACGCGCAGCCGCATTGCAAAATACGCTGCAACTGGGTTTATGCTTCCTGGCAAGTCTGGTGGTGTCGTGGCTGATCGCCACCCCGCTGCTCACCACCACCAGCGTGATGCTGACAACAGTGCTGCTGGCAGCCTTCGGTTACAAAATGCAATCGCAGACCGATAACACCCGTCAAACAGATGACCGGGCGCAAATTGCCCACGGTGAGTCTCACTAATAATTGTCGCGGGCACATAGTTAGCCCGCTAACAGTTTTCTATTGAATCGTCAAAAAATCAGGCTTATACTGATTTCCAGTTGTTACAAAAACGATAATTTTTAGGTATTAACGGGGACAAGAACGTTCCTGTTTTTCCACGGATGGCCTTTTCGGTAAGGGTTCCTCCCTTCCTCTGTTCTACGTCGGATTAAAGATTCGCGGATTAATTCCGTGAGATTTCTCACAAAGCCAAAAAAAGCGTCTACGCTGTTTTAAGGTTCTGATCACCGACCAGTGATGGAGAAGCTATGAGTTCATCGTGTATAGAAGACGTCAGCGTACCGGATGATAACTGGTACCGCATCACCAATGAATTATTGAGCCGTGCAGGCATTACCATTAATGGTTCGGCTGCGGCGGATATTCGTGTCAAGAACCCCGATTTTTTCAAACGCGTACTGCAGGAAGGATCGTTAGGTTTGGGTGAGAGCTATATGGACGGCTGGTGGGAGTGCGATCGGCTGGACATATTTTTCACCAAGGTATTGCGCGCCGGGCTTGAAAATCAACTCCCCCGCCACTTTAAAGATACCTTACGTATCGCCACGGCACGACTGTTTAATTTACAGACCAAAAAGCGCGCCTGGGTTGTCGGCAAAGAACATTACGATCTGGGCAACGACCTCTTTAGCCGCATGCTTGATCCTTACATGCAGTATTCCTGCGCCTACTGGAAAGATGCCGATACCCTGGAATCTGCCCAACAGGCGAAGTTAAAAATGATTGCCGAAAAATTGCAGTTAAAGCCGGGAATGCGGGTGCTCGATATTGGTTGCGGCTGGGGTGGCTTGTCCCATTTTATGGCATCACAATACGGTGTGAGCGTGGTAGGTGTGACCATCTCGGCAGAGCAGCAGAAAATGGCGCAAGCGCGTTGCGCGGGACTGGACGTCACCATTTTGCTGCAAGATTACCGCGACCTGAACGACAAATTTGATCGCATTGTCTCCGTCGGCATGTTTGAGCATGTCGGCCCGAAAAACTACAACACCTATTTCAACGTTGTCGATCGCAATTTAAAGCCGGACGGTCTGTTTTTACTGCACAGCATCGGTTCGAATAAAACCGACAATAATGTTGATCCGTGGATCAATAAATACATCTTCCCGAACGGCTGTTTACCGTCAGTTCGCCAGATTGCCAACGCCAGCGAGCCGCATTTTGTGATGGAAGACTGGCATAATTTTGGCGCGGATTACGATACCACGCTGATGGCATGGCACGAGCGCTTCATGCGTTCCTGGCCTGAAATCGCCGATAACTATACCGAGCGTTTTAAACGGATGTTCAGCTATTACCTGAACGCCTGCGCCGGTGCGTTTCGTGCTCGCGATATCCAGCTTTGGCAGGTGGTTTTCTCCCGCGGTGTCGAACACGGTCTGCGCGTCCCCCGCTAATGGCTGCCGCCCCCGTACTCACGGGGGCATTTTGTTTCAGGCCGGACTCAGGCCTCGCCCGCTATGTTACTGATGGCGCTTTCACGCGCAGCCAGCACACGTTCAACGGTATCAACAACCGCCTGCGTTTGCGGATCGATTTCGATATTAACCCGCGCGCCCAGCTTTTTCTTACCCAGCGTCGTACGCTCCAGCGTTTCCGGGATCAAATGCACGCAAAAGCGCGTTGGCGTGACTTCGCCGACCGTCAGGCTGATGCCGTCAATGCCGATAAACCCCTTATACAGGATATATTTCATCAGCGATGGGTCCTGAACTTTAAACCATACCTGCCGGTTATTTTCCGAAGTCAGAATTTTCGACACCTCGGCGGTGGTCATAATATGGCCCGACATTAAATGCCCGCCAATCTCATCGCTGAATTTTGCCGCACGCTCAACGTTAACCATATCCCCGACCTTCAGGTCGCCCAGGTTGGTGATACGCAGCGTCTCTTTCATCAGATCGAAGCTTATGTGATTACCGTTGATTTCGGTTACCGTCAGGCAACAGCCATTGTGGGCAACCGATGCGCCGGTCTCCAGCGCATCAAGCATATATTCAGGCAACTCCACGACATGCGTACGAAAATTTGGTTTTTCATCAATGGACACCAATTTTGCGGTGCCCTGCACAATACCCGTAAACATACTTCTTACTCCTGAACTCAATTAAGACATCTCTGCCCAGCACAATAGCAGGTGGAAATTCAGGTTGCCAGCAGTGCGCCACCGCTGCCTGTTTTTTCACTGGAGAATTACGTATTCCTCGCTACAATAGACTGAAATTTCCCCAGCTTTTTCTCTTTGCTGCCATATAAGGCGGCTTTTTTAGTCTCTCAAATAACAACAATATAGTGGTGTACACGTGCAAAAGTATGTAAGTGAAGCGCGTCAGTTATTAGCTCTGGCAATACCGGTGATTCTTGCGCAAATCGCTCAAACCGCAATGGGGTTCGTCGATACCGTCATGGCGGGCGGATACAGCGCGACGGATATGGCGGCCGTCGCCATTGGTACGTCGATCTGGCTGCCGGCTATTCTGTTTGGCCACGGACTCCTGCTGGCGTTGACGCCGGTAATCGCCCAACTCAATGGCTCCGGCCGCCGCGATCGTATCGCCCATCAGATACGCCAGGGGTTCTGGCTGGCTGGTAGCGTCTCCGTTTTGATTATGGTCGTGCTGTGGAATGCGGGTTATATCATCCGCTCCATGCATAACATCGACCCGGCGCTGGCTGATAAAGCCGTCGGTTATCTGCGCGCATTGCTGTGGGGCGCGCCGGGATATTTGTTTTTCCAGGTAGCCCGTAACCAATGCGAAGGCCTGGCCAAGACTAAACCGGCGATGGTGATGGGGTTTATCGGCCTGCTGGTGAACATCCCGGTTAACTATGTTTTCATCTATGGTCATTTAGGGATGCCGGAACTTGGCGGCGTAGGCTGTGGCGTGGCCACGGCGGCGGTTTACTGGGTGATGTTTGCCGCCATGCTGTCTTACGTCAAACACGCGCGTTCAATGCGTGACATCCGTAATGAGCGAGGATTCCAGAAGCCAGACACTGCAGTGATGAAGCGTCTGGTACAGCTGGGTTTACCCATCGCGCTGGCGTTATTTTTTGAAGTGACGTTGTTTGCTGTGGTTGCGCTACTGGTTTCCCCGCTGGGGATCGTCGATGTGGCCGGGCACCAAATCGCGCTGAACTTTAGTTCGTTAATGTTCGTTTTGCCGATGTCGCTGGCTGCCGCCGTCACTATTCGTGTCGGTTATCGTTTGGGTCAAGGTTCCACGCTTGAGGCGCAAACGGCGGCCAGAACGGGTTTGGGCGTTGGTGTCTGCATGGCGGTAATAACGGCGATTTTCACCGTGACCTTCCGTGAGCACATTGCCCTGCTCTACAACGATAATCCGGAAGTTGTCGCTCTGGCGGCTCAACTCATGTTGCTGGCCGCGGTGTATCAAATATCGGACTCTATCCAGGTTATTGGCAGCGGTGTCCTGCGCGGTTATAAAGACACGCGCTCTATCTTCTTTATCACCTTTACAGCCTACTGGGTGCTGGGTCTGCCAAGCGGCTATATTCTGGCGCTTACCGATCTGGTGGTCGACAGGATGGGACCTGCAGGTTTTTGGATGGGCTTTATTATCGGTCTGACCTCTGCGGCCGTATTAATGATGCTGCGGATGCGTTATCTGCAACGCCAGCCGTCTGCCGTCATTTTGCAACGCGCTGCACGATAAGCTCACAATAGCCGCCGTCAGGCGGCTTTTTTACGCCTTCAGAAGGGACTGGCGTTTTCGGCATTCACCCACTGTTCGCTGACAGGATGCCTGAAACGCAATGCGCTGGCATGCAGCATCAGTCGCGGGGTGAGTTCTGTACCTGGCAGCAAACGCCCACCATACAAATCGCACCCCAAAATAGGATGTCCCAACTGCTGACAGTGGATCCGGAGTTGATGGGTACGCCCGGTTTCAGGCGTCAGTTGTACCCGCGTTAAGGGGAGTAATCCCCCGTCCTTCTGGCGATGGAGAAAACGCTCAACAACCTGATAACGCGAACGCGCGGGCTTGCCGTTAACGGCGCAAATCGTCATCAGCGGAAACCGCGCCGGATCTTTGCTAATCGCTGCGTCGATAATCCCTGCATTGTTTTCCAAATGCCCGCATAACAGCGCGCTGTATACCTTCGTCACCATGCGCTGACTAAACTGCTGGCACAGCGCGGCGTTAATACCCTTGTTACGTGCCACCACCATCAGCCCGGAGGTGCCGAAATCAAGCCGATGGACCAACGTGCAACCGGGATAAATCTGTACCAGCCGGTGATGTACCGAATCGAGATTCTGCGGATTTTTCCCCGACAAGCTAAGCAGCCCTGTGGGTTTATTGATAAGCACCAGATGTTCGTCCTGATAGAGAATCTCTATCTGGTCATGACAAGGCGGGGCAATAAAGGTATCAAGGATTGTAGACATCAGACGGCCAGGATGGAATGTGGGCATGGATGATAACGAATTTTCACTGCACTGGCGAATCGACCCGCGTAACTAATGGCAATCATTACATGGTAGAGTGGAGGTTATCCCGAGTGCAAAGAGAGGGTTACACAGTGCAACAAATCGATTTTTATATGGTAGACGCCTTTAGCACCACGACGTTTGCTGGTAATGCCGCCGCTGTATGTCCCCTCACGGACTGGCTGCCCGATGAAACATTATTAAAAATGGCGCAGCAGCATAACCAGTCGGAAACCGCTTTCTTTGTCGCCAATGATAATGGCTTTGAGCTACGTTGGTTTACCACGCAGGGAGAAATTAATCTCTGTGGGCATGCCACGCTTGCCGCGGCGCATGTGATTTTCGAACATCTGGATTACCCGGACACGACGATCCATTTTGCCACCCGATTTGTAGGTCCGCTGATGGTCACACGCAGCGGTGAATGGCTGACGCTTGATTTTCCTGCCTGGCAAAGCGAGCCTGTCGTACCGCCCGCCTTACTGCTGGAAGCGTTGGGCATCACAGAATATAAAGAAGTTCGCGTGGGGCGCGATTACATGGTGGTGTTGGAGGATCAGCACCAGGTCGAGGCTGTACGTCCGAATATCCACGCCATGGTTCCACTAGGCAAAATGGTTTGTATTACCGCGCCTGGCGACGGGGAATATGATTTTGTCAGCCGTTTCTTCTGCCCGGGCGAGGCCGTCGCAGAAGATCCCGTAACGGGTTCGGCGCATAGCATGCTCATTCCTTACTGGGCCGCAAAACTGAATAAAACAGAAATGTTGGCGCGTCAGGTATCTGAACGCGGGGGAGATTTACGCTGTCAATTGGCGGACTCTCGCGTTTATATTGGCGGGCAGGCAACCACTTACCTGACGGGTAAAGTGCTGCTACGCTAACCCTCTTATCCGTTACACAACCCAATCCAGGGAGGATATATGTCGAACAAACTGGTGCAGATTCACTTTAATTTTCATGGTCCGTTTGGCGCCGAGATGTCGCAGCAACTTGTCGAACTGGCCGAATCCATCAATCAGGAGCCGGGCTTTATCTGGAAAATCTGGACCGAGAACGAAGCCAATCATGAAGCTGGTGGCATCTATCTGTTTCAGGATCAAGACTCCGCACAGGCTTATATCAAAAAACATACTGCCCGCCTGAAGCATCTGGGTGTGGAAGAAGTGTTTTTCAAAATCTTCGATATCAATGAGCCATTGAGTAAGATTAACCACGGTCATATTGGCTAACGTTATTGGCTTAAACGCCCCGTTCTGGGGCGATACCTCCTCCCCCAGTTTTCCCCTCACTCATATCCCAACATCCGCTATATAGCGTGTGTCACGTTTGCTTTAGTTCACAAAATCAGCACCCATGAAAACTATCACTAGCCGATCGGAGCATGAAGGCGTATAAATAATACAAATAGTATTATTTTATACAAATTGAATTACCAAAAACACAGGAGATCGCTTATGTCCCCAGACATTACGCTCAATGCTTCACCAGGAAGTTTCCCCCCGGCGGGTCATTACTCGCACAGTACAACGGCAGGCGGTTTTGTGTTCATTTCCGGGCAACTGCCAGTCACCCTGGATGGCGAAAAAAAAGCCGATGCGTCTTTTGAAGAACAAACCAGACTGGCCTTACAAAATGTCGATGCCTGTCTGGCTGGTGCTGGAATCTCGCGGCAACATCTGGTTTCAGTGCGTGTCTATGTGACGGATATCAACCAGTGGCCGACATTTAACAGGATCTATGGTGAGTGGATCGGTGATTTTCGCCCTGCCCGTGCTGTCGCTGGCGTTGCCGAACTTCATTACGGTTTTGCCGTAGAAATCGAAGCGATGGCTTTGGCCGCGCAGGCCTGATTTTTAACTGCATACAGGTGAATAAAAATGACTGATATGACACTGCCTGATTATAACGATATTGTCGCTGCGGCAGAGCGCATCGCAAATTATGCCAACAAAACGCCGGTAATGACGTCCCGCACGGTTAATGAAGAATTTGGCGCTGAAGTCTTCTTTAAATGCGAAAACTTCCAGAGAATGGGCGCGTTCAAATTTCGCGGCGCTATGAATGCGCTACGCCAGTTCACGCCACAACAACGGGCTGCGGGCGTCGTGACCTTTTCTTCGGGGAATCATGCGCAAGCCATAGCCTTGTCGGCAAAATTATTGGGGATTCCGGCGACAATTATCATGCCGCATGATGCCCCGGCTGCCAAAGTTGCCGCGACCAAAGGGTATGGCGGAAATGTAGTGATTTACGATCGCTATACTGAAGACAGAGAGAAAATTGGTCAGGACCTGGCTGAGAAACAAGGGCTGACGCTGATCCCTCCTTACGATCATCCGCACGTTATTGCGGGCCAGGGCACCGCAACGAAAGAGTTGATTGAGGAAGTGGGACCGTTAGACGTCCTTTTCGTATGTCTGGGTGGTGGCGGCCTGCTATCCGGTTCCGCACTGGCAGCGAGGCATCTTTCCCCTGACTGTGTGGTCTATGGCGTAGAACCTGAGGCAGGCAATGACGGTCAGCAGTCGTTTCGCAGCGGCAACATTGTTCATATTGATACACCGAAAACCATAGCCGATGGCGCTCAGACTCAACACCTTGGGCAATATACGTTTGCGATTATTCAGCAAAACGTGAACGATATTCTGACTGTCTCAGATACTGAATTAGTCACCGCGATGAAATTTATCGCAGAACGAATGAAAATCGTCGTAGAGCCAACTGGCTGTCTGGGTTTTGCCGCCGCCAGAGCACGGAAATCTGAACTTCAAGGTAAGAAAATCGGCATTATTATCAGCGGTGGAAACGTGGACATCAGCCGCTATGGTGAATTGCTGGCTGGATGATAAGCAAGGTATCTGCCATGCAGATACCTTATTCCTGTCTGTACATTCCCGTCTGGAAAAGCGAGCCCTGCTCACTGTAAACTGCTCGTCATCGTGGCAAAAGGCACCACTGCAGGAGACTGGCATGCCAAAAACCGACAATAACTCGCTTCTCAGCCAACTTGATACTATCGCCAGAGGGTTAAGCGAGACCTTTTCTCCCTTTTGTGAAGTGGTTGTTCACGACCTCAAAAAACCTGAACATGCCATTTTATCCATCCATAATAATCTTTCCGGACGTAAACCAGGCCAACCAGCAACAGAACTGGGTCTGGCGCGCATAGCATCACCAGACTTTCCCAGCATCATCGCCAACTACAGCAATCAGTTTGCTGATGGTCGTCCGGTAAAAAGCACTTCCATTGGTATCAAGGATGAGGACGGTAAATACGTCGCGGCGCTGTGCCTTAATGTTGATATGACGTTGTTTCGGGGTATGCAGAGCGCGCTTGCACAATTTACTGAAACCGAAGACTCCCCCATAAAAGAACATATCGATCCCGGTAGTAATGAAGTTATTCGCCAGCGTATTGATGACTTTGCCGCTAAACGCGCGACCACGGCGCGCGCACTCAAACCTGAAGACCGTAAGTTATTGATTCAAAAACTCCGTAAAGAAGGTTTGCTGAATGTACGAAAATCAATGGATACCGTCGCGCAGCATTTAGGCGTGTCGCGAGCCACCGCTTACCTGTATGCGCGCCAGTCGGCACACATGCGCGATTAAGCTGATCAGACAGGCATAACTGCCTCAACTTGCCTGTCAATCATTGCTGGTACGCAGCAAGCCCACTTACGGGGCTGCTTTACAGCCAGAAATTATCATCCAACGAAAAAACGACACCTTATGACTGCAAAAAATAAACCTTGGCATTCGTAGGTATTTATTTGCGCTGACTGAATTGATAGATTATTTTTATACAGACGGGGTAAATTTTAGCGGTATTTTAAATGACAGCATCGGCCTTACTTAATCAATGCATAAAATGGCCCCACACTAACCTACTGATTTCATTAAGTTAAAACAGAAACAGACGTACTGTAAAATAATGTCCATACAGTATATATAAATAGCATAATATCTAAATTATAATCTTTTTACATCCGGAAGTCAGGTGAGGTCAGAATGCGGTTATTTGTCATGTTGTTAAGCCTGGTCGTCTCCACACAGCTCTGGGCGGGTGAACTTTCCAAACCTACGGGCAAAGTCCTTTTAACCGTGTCCGGTAATATAGAAAATACAAATGAAGACGGGAAAGCCACTTTTGATACCGCCAGCCTCGAGAAACTGGGCATGGTAAGTTTTCAGACCACTTCTCCTTGGTATAATGGACGCACGACTTTTACGGGTATTCCACTACAAAAGCTCATGGATTTTGTTGGGGCGAAAGGCACGGTTGTAAAAGTTACTGCGCTCAATGACTACACCACCGTTATCCCTCTCAATGATTTCAAGAAGTACAATGTCATTCTTGCTTTAAAAATCAACGGAAAATATATGCAAATCCGTGATAAAGGGCCGTTATTCATTGTGTATCCCTATGACAGCATATCTGAACTGAATAATCAGATTTATTACTCAAGGTCAGCATGGCAGGTCAGTAGAATGGATATTGAGTAAGCGTTCAGAGGAACATCATGAACAGAATACTGGCTGGCATCATATTTTTTCTTTTTATATCTACTGGGTATATTTCCTTCCTGGTGCATGAAAGGCAGCAAGAGTTACAGAAATTAACGCATTACACCGATTCATGGTCCGCTGCGCAAATGGTATCGCAATATTACCGATTCGAATCATTGCTTGGTCTCTACACTATCGATGAAGCGATGAACCTCGATGAGGTGCGCTTGCGCCTCGACATTATGCTTAGCCAGAGTGATTTGATAAAAGAAGGTGATTTAGGGCACTATATAGCGAGCAATCAGGCGCACAGTGAACTGGCGTTAAAACTTGAAAATACGCTTAACTATCTGGACCTTAACCTCGAGAAGATGAACCGTTCAGAACTCCAGGCATACCTGAAAAAAATGCATGCGCTGGATTCGCAACTTGGCCGCCTTTCATCCGGCGCGTTAAATAAGGATGTTAACTCGATCAATAACGCCAACCTTAAAATTCAAACGCTGTACTATATTTACTCGGCAACCTCTGTTCTGCTGATCATACTGAGTGCGATACTGGGTGTACTGATATTCTTTCAGAACAGAAATATTCTGCGCGCGCATCTTCAGGTAAAGAGTCTCGCTGAAGAACTTCAGAGTTCTAAAGAAAAGTTGCAAATCCAGAATGCAAAACTGGAATATGACGTCTACCATGACTCGCTTACTGATATGAATAACCGCCAATTCTTCTGGGGGAATTTAAATCAAACAATCGAGATGGCAGAAAAAAACAACGATTCCGTGACTGTGATGCTGTTTGATTTAGACCGATTCAAAGAGGTAAATGATACCTATGGTCATGATGCCGGTGATATTTTATTACGCCAGATATCGGACCGTCTGATTTCAATGAGCCACACTTCAGATACGCTGTATCGCTTAGGTGGAGATGAGTTTGCGTTTCTCTCAAGTGGCCTGACAGAGAGCCAGGCCGTTTCGCGCGCCCAAAAGATATGCGATTTTATCAGCCAACCCTACACGATTTATAACACTATTATAAACATAACTACCTGTGTTGGGATTGTTATATCAGAAACAGAACGCCGCTCCGATTATCTTTATAAATTTGCAGATCTGGCCCTGTATGAAGCCAAAAATGAAGGTTCAGGTAAGATAAAAGTCTTCCGGCAATGGATGTTAGAAAAGCTGCAAGAAAGCAGAACGCTTGAGCATGATATGGCGATGGCCATAGTGAATAAAGAATTCGTGGTTTATTATCAGCCTATTGTGGATTCTTTCAGCCGGGAAATTTACAGCTATGAAGCCCTTATTCGTTGGGTTCACCCTCTAAAGGGCCTCCTGTCGCCGGATAGCTTTATTCCTGTTGCTGAAAAAACAGGCA
Organism: Citrobacter sp. C5_2; assembly: GCF_014596845.2. NCBI lineage: Bacteria > Pseudomonadati > Pseudomonadota > Gammaproteobacteria > Enterobacterales > Enterobacteriaceae > Citrobacter > Citrobacter sp. C5_2. The sequence continues at coordinate 2,782,634 of NZ_CP115032.1, forward strand.
TGATTAACGAGATGGGAAAATTTGTGCTGGAAATGGCCTGTACGGAAGCGGCTTCCTGGACGATTCCGGCCAAAATTTCAGTCAATGTCTCGCCGGTACAGCTAAGCAGCAAAGCCTTTGCCGGAATAGTGCTGACTATTCTGAAAGAAACAGGACTCCCCGCTCAACGCCTTGAACTGGAGGTCACTGAATCCTCTATCTTTACTGAGAGTAATACGCCGATGAATACGCTGAATAAACTCAGGGCGCTGGGCGTGAAAATCTCCATCGATGATTTTGGTACCGGGTATTCTTCTCTTTCCCGGTTGAGCCGGCTGGCCTTCGATAAAATAAAAATAGATAAGTCCTTTGTACATTCACTATCTACCCAGGACGATGCCCTTAATATTATCAAACTCATTACAGGCATGGCGAAATCCCTTAATATGAAGGCTGTTGCAGAAGGCGTTGAAACGCAAGAACAACTGGAAAAACTTCAGGCACTGGGCTGTGATTTCGCACAAGGATATCTGTTTGGTAAACCTCAACCGGGAATTGATGGGAAAATCAGACACGGCTAAATCAGAACGGATATCCCTGGCCGCTAAATTGGGGCAACAACACTGTTGCCCCACTATGTAGGTTTTACGGAAATGACCAGTTTCATTACCTGTTTAAAAAAAATGATGGGACGATATCCTCTCTGAGCTTACGTGAGTCGGTATCCGCAAGTATTGAGCAGAGATCTTCAGCAAAAGTTGGTAAATCCTCAGAACGGTTCTATAGTCGGGACTGCTTCTCATTACAGGATTCACCGATGCGATTTAACGGACTGACCAAAGGTTTCTTCATTTTCATACTTGCCCTCGTTACCTGGGCGTTCTTCGACGTGCTGTCCCCCTACTTTTCCGCCATTTTGTGGGCCGCGATCTTAACGACTATTTTTAACCCGGTAAAAAACAGGTTGCGCAGCGCACTTGGCGAACGCAACGGGCTGGCATCGTTAATAACCATCGCCATTATCTGTTTAATTGTCTTTATCCCACTCATGGTGATCCTGTCATCGCTGGCCATTGAACTCAATGTGGTGTACAACAAACTGCAACAAAACGACACGCAGTTTCCCGAAGTCGTCACCTCTATTCTTTCGTATCTTCCTGGCTGGGCGCGAGGATTCCTCGCAGAACACAATCTGGATAATGTTGCAGAAATCCAGAAAAAGCTGTCCGACATTGTGTTGCAAGGCGGCCAGTACCTTGCGGGCAGCGCGTTTCTGATCGGTAAAGGGACATTCGGCTTTGCCATCAGCTTTGGCATCATGCTGTATCTGCTGTTTTTCTTGTTAAAAGATGGACCTTATCTGGTACGCCAGATTCTGGACTCATTACCACTTTCTGATTTTGCCAAACAGCATTTGTTCGCCAAATTTGTCGGTGTAACGCGCGCAACCGTCAAGGGCACAGCGGTTGTGGCTTTAGTTCAGGGGATTCTTGGCGGCATCGCGTTTGCGATTGTGGATATCGACGGCAGCGTTCTGTGGGGCGCATTAATGGCATTTCTCTCTCTGGTGCCTGCCGTCGGCTCGGCAATCGTCTGGGTACCCGCAGCAATATTCCTCTTCGCTACGCACCAACTGTGGCAAGGGCTGTTTATCGTCGGGTTCTTCGTGATTATCGTCGGTCTGGTGGACAACATCCTGCGCCCGCTTTTGGTAGGAAAAGACACCAAAATGCCGGACTACCTGATTCTGATAACCACCCTCGGCGGGATGGAGATTTATGGCATTAACGGGTTTGTGATTGGCCCCCTGATCGCCGCGCTGTTCATTACCTGCTGGAACCTGTTTTCCGGGCGCGATCATGCCGGTAACGTGGAAGGTATCGACGAAGCCTTTATCGAAGAAGGAAAAAATCCTCCAGATTTATGATGTCAGGACGATAACAGAAGGCGGCCCAGAGCCGCCTTTTTTATTTTCACGCAAAATCATACGTTTCCTATAATTTCAATCATGCTAATTGATTAATCGTCGCAGAAGGAACTAATCAGTGCGAATAGCCACAATCACCAACTGGGCCTACAGCGCGACGGTATGCCTGACCATCGCCTCCGGCGTTGTCATGCTGATGGCGTCCAACGCCGATAACACCGAACGCCAGGTGGTGGAACAACGTTATAAATTTGACCAACTGACCGAAGAAGTGGAACTCGACGCCTGGTCGCTGTCTGATATGGCGCGTCTCTACGTGGTCAGTAAAGACCCTGATGCTTTGAACAACTATCGTCAGAAAGAGGCGTCACTGAAAGCCGTTGAGCATCGCCTGGCAGCGTTGAAAGATGCCGGAGCGACAGGTGAAGAACTGGCGCTATTGCATGAAGGATTGCAGATTGTTGATGCGCTGCAGGACGAACAAACTGCAGCGCTGGCCAGCGTCGCGCGGGGAGAACACACACAAGCGATTGCCCTGCTCTTTAGCAAAACCTATGAACAGGAACTGGAGCGGGCACAGGACCGGATCGACCATTTCCGCCAGTTGCTCGACAACCGTGTACTCTATGCCATTGAAGATGCCACTCAGGCGTCACGTACACTGCGCACAGCCTCTGAAGTGATGGTCGGTCTTACGGCGCTGCTCTTTTTGTTCGTTCTTGGATTTATATTGAAGCGCCGCGTGCTGCGCCCGGTGGTGCGTTTGAGCGATGTAGTTAACCGTCTGGCATCGCAAGATTATGCTGTCGAGACACCCAGCTTTAACCAGATCGATGAAATTGGCGATATGGCCCAGGCGATCCGGATTTTTCGCGAGAACGGGCTGGCCCGTCAGCGGCTGGAGAAAGAGAGAGACGCCGACTGGGGGATCCGCGAACTGCTGGCGCGCATGACGCAGCGTCTGCAGGGGTGCGAAAGTTTTGCCGATGTTATTAATGTGGCGGAACTGTTCGCGCCGAATATTGCTCCAGGTATCGCCGGCCGACTGTACATACTGGATCGGGAGCCCTGGCAGATGCGCTGCGTTGCGCAGTGGCTCTCACCAGAGGGTAAAGCCGATGCGTTTCACCCGGACGAATGCTGGGCGGTACGCCGTGGCCAGAGCCATCCACCGGTACAAGACGAACCGGATATCGCCTGTTACCATCTGCCTGAGTCGTGTCAGCGGCAGACCTTATGCGTGCCGCTGATTGCCCAGGGTGAAGCCATCGGCCTGCTCTCATTCCAGAATCTCAGCGAGGATTCCACCTCATCTCGCGCCTACCTGGAACTGATGGCAGAAGCACTCGGCCTGGCATTAGCCAACCAACGCCTGCGCGATGCACTGCTGGAGAAAGCGCTGTACGACCCCCTAACCGGCCTGCGCAATCGTCATCATCTTGAAGATACTCTCCGTACCCAGATGAGCCAGGCGGTTCGTACCCAAGAACCGATCAGTTGCCTGATGATCGATATCGACCATTTCAAAAACATCAATGACCGCTTTGGTCATGAGGCCGGCGATAGTGTGATAAAAAGTATCGCCGCCATTATTCAACGCGTTGTCCACGACAGCGGCATGGCTTTCCGTTACGGTGGCGAAGAGTTTCTGGTCCTGCTGGCAGGTGCGGATGAACAGGCGGCCAATAGCTTTGCAACGGATATTTACAACGGCGTACGCGAATTGTCACTGCGCTTTGGCGTATCCGATATCGGTCACGTGGATGTCTCTATCGGTGTTGCCAGCTACCCGCAGCATGCCCAAAGCGATAATCTGCTGCGTGCCGCAGACGTCGCGCTGTATCGCGCAAAAGAACTGGGGCGCTCGCGCATTGTGAGCTTTGGCATGCTGGAAGCGAGCTGAACTATGTCAGTTGTTGGCGCATTGCTTTACCTCTACGTCAGGTAGTGGTAAGTTGACAGGATGAACACCAGACACGATATCAACGCTTTTACTCATAATCTGTGGTGGCTGCCTTCTTAAAGGCGGTCAGAATGTGTTTCCCCATTTTACATAACCGCCGAAAGGCGGTTATTTGCATTTGAAGACCCCTTTCGGTTTTACGCTTAAGGAGTCTTATATGAACAACAAAACCATCATCCTCACTGGCGATCGTCCTACTGGCCCGCTGCATCTCGGCCACTATGTTGGCTCGTTGCGCCAACGCGCCACCCTGCAGCACGATTATCAGCAGTTTATATTGGTCGCGGACCTGCAAGGACTGACCGATAACGGCAGTACGCCACAAAAGATCCAAAACAACATTCCCGAAGTGCTGGCTGACTATCTCGCCGCGGGCATAGACCCCTCACTCACCACCATTTGTTTGCAATCGGCCTTGCCCGCCCTTACCGAACTGACCGCGCTTTATATGAACATTGTTACCGTGGCGCGCGTTGAGCGAAATCCTACGGTCAAAAACGAAATTGCGCAGAAAGGGTTCGCCCGCTCGTTACCGGTTGGCTTTCTGGTTTATCCCATCAGTCAGGCGGCAGATATTTCAGCCTTCAAAGCTGAAGTGGTTCCGGTCGGCGACGATCAACTGCCGATGATTGAACAGACCAATGAAATCGTGCATAAAATGAACAGCTTATTACCTGCCCCAGTCTTGTCGCATTGTAAAGCGTTGCTGAGTGAAACCAGTCGTCTGCCCGGTATCGACGGTAACGCCAAGATGTCGAAATCACTAGGTAATACAATTCTGTTGTCCGCCAGCGAGGAAACCATTCATCGCGCCGTCAGCGCAATGTACACCGACCCTAATCATCTGAAAGTGTCCGATCCGGGGCAGATTGACGGCAATATCGTATTCACCTACCTCGACGCGTTTCACCCAGATAAAATCAAAGTGGCGGAGATGAAAGCGCGTTATCAGCGCGGCGGATTAGGTGACAGGGCATGCAAAAATGAGCTGGAGATGTGCTTGCAAGAACTCATCGCGCCGATGCGTGAGCGTCGGGCAACTTACATTCAGGATAAAGGCATGCTGATGGCGATGCTGAAAAAAGGCAGTGAACAGGCGCACGAAGTCACACAGCAAACATTAAGAGAAGTGAAACAAGGGCTCGGTTTACCGGTGTTCTGAACACGAATAGAAAAATACAGGATGACTGATAACTCCCGCTAAACTTAAAAAATGTGGTTACGCTTAAGTTTTTCAATAGCATAACCGCTACTAAGAGAGTGAGATTTAACTATCTTATTATTACGCCTCATTATAAAAAGTTCGAATTCTCTTCTTTACGCCTGCCAGGGTCCGTGCCCATGCAGGCTTTTTTTTCACTAACAACTTTTCGGATATCAGTTAACCACTAATGTCCAGCCCATCGCCCCCCTGAATAAAAAACACGCTGCAAAATCAACAAAATATAATCAACTTGCTTAATTACTCTGCAAACGCGTGAGATCCGGAAGAAAAATGCGATTTCCCTCTTGCCTCATTCGGTCTGTGCCGCTAATATTCGTCCCCGTTGTCACCTACAACGTTGCGTTCATAGCTCAGTTGGTTAGAGCACCACCTTGACATGGTGGGGGTCGTTGGTTCGAGTCCAATTGAACGCACCATATTGCGTCCGTAGCTCAGTTGGTTAGAGCACCACCTTGACATGGTGGGGGTCGGTGGTTCGAGTCCACTCGGACGCACCATATCACTTTTGATGTGGTGCCTTTCCCCTTACATTATTCTCGATAAAATCCCCCTAATTGTTGTTGCCGTCCTGAGCGATTTCGCTATTCTTGCTGTCTATCCCGTTTGTCTCCTGCGCCGTTATCGACCACACTTATCCTGCTTCGCTTGTTTTCGGCACAATGCCGACACAGAACATCGATCACAGGGCATAAAAATAATATCAGGTGGATAAGATGAACAAGATCGCTATCGTCGGTACGGGACCGACAGGAATCTATACGTTACTCGCGCTTCTCAAGCATCAAACCCCGCTTTCAATTAGCCTCTACGAACAATCGAATGAAGCTGGGGTAGGCATGCCCTATAGCGATGAGGAAAACTCGCGATTGATGCTGGCAAATATCGCCAGTATTGAAATACCCCCCATTACCTCTTCTTATCTCGACTGGTTACGCCAACAGAGCGTTGAACATTTAGCCCGTTATGGCGTGAAACACGCCTCGCTGCATGACCGACAATTTCTGCCGCGAATTCTGCTCGGTGAATATTTTCGTGACCAGTTTTTACGCCTTGTAGACCTTGCGGACAAACAGGGGTTTAACATCACCGTACACGAATCCTGTCAGGTCAAGGATGTCAAAGCCACAACGGATGGCGTTGTTATTTGCAGCGATCATAACGACCCGGAGCACTTTGATCTTGCTGTCATCGCCACGGGTCACGTCTGGCCTGACGCACAAAGCGCATCACGCACCTTCTTCCCGAGTCCGTGGACCGGGCTTATGGAGGCAAAAATCCCGGCGTGTAATGTAGGAATTTTGGGTACGTCGCTGAGCGCTATTGATGCGGCTATGGCCGTCGTCGCACAACACGGCAGGTTTGTATTAGATGATGCGCAGGGTGTTCATTTCGAAAGAAATGAAGGCAGTCAGGATCTCAACATTCTCCTCATGTCCCGTTCTGGCATTCTACCAGAAGCCGATTTTTACTGTCCTCTCCCCTATGAACCACTCTCCATTGTGACTGCTGAGGCGCTGGAACAGTGTATTGCAGATGGTTCTGCTGGGCTGCTGGACAGGATCTTTATGCTCATAGCCAAAGAAATTGAGCTGGCAGACCCTGTCTGGAGCAAAGAAGTCGCCCTCTCTTCCCTGAACGCCGACAGCTTTACAGATGTCTGGTTCGCTGCCCGTAAAAAGCACGATCCGTTTCGCTGGGCCGCAGCCAATCTTGAAGAAGTCGAACGCAATAAACGTGAAAAACACACGGTTGCCTGGCGTTACGCTATTCTGCGACTGCATGAGGCCGTACAGGAAATTGTCCCGTGGCTGGATGAGAAAGACAGAGAGCGGTTTAACAATGGACTTGCTCGCGTCTTTATCGATAACTATGCAGCCATTCCTTCACAGTCGATCCGTAGATTACTGGCGCTGCGTGAGGCCGGGATCCTGAATATTCGCGCGCTCGGTCAGGATTATCAGTTAGAGCAAAAAGAGAAAATGACGGTGATACGCGCTCAGGGCGAAACCTATAAGTTTGACGTTTTTATCGATGCCAGAGGCCAGAAAGCGTTAAAAATTAAAGATCTGCCATTTCCATCGCTGCGGGATCAACTGCAATCCACGAGTGAGGAAATACCGGATGTCGGCGATGACTATACGTTACAGGCGCCTGATATTGTCCGGGGCCGCATTGCGCTCGCCGCACTTCCATGGCTGATGCACGATCAACCGTTTGTGCAAGGGCTTACTGCCTGCGCAGAAATTGGCCAGTGCGTCGCGCATGCCATTTCCCGGCCAGCCACGCGTCTTCGTCGACGCTTACCCTGTTACGAGGCGTGACACGATGTCTTCTTCCATCACTCTGCTTGCAGCCGGCAGTTTACGTCCGGCACTGACTCCGCTGATAACCCATTTCACGCACATAAGTGGAATAGATGTGAAAGTGGAATATGGTCCAGCCGGTTTACTGCGTGAGCGGATTGAGGCAGGCGAACCCTGTACGCTGTTTGCTTCGGCCAGTCGGGAGCATCCGCAGCGCCTTCTGGCTCAGCATAAAGCTCTCTCAACGCACACCTTTTGCTGGAACCAACTGGGTCTGGTTACCAACCGGACCGGTGAATGGCTGGATTTGCTGCGAAACCCTGCCCTGCGAATTGGTACCTCTACGCCCGGCTGTGACCCTTCCGGGGATTATACCTGGGCATTTTTTGACAAGATGGATGCGCTGGAGACGGGCCTTGGGCAGCAGCTTCGCGAAAGGGCCATTCCCCTGGTTGGCGGTCGAGACACCGTGAGGATCCCGCAGGGAGAACTGGCCAGCGCCTGGGTCCTGCGTCAGGGACTGGCCGATCTGTTTATCGGCTACGCGCATTATGCAAAAACGCTCCGCGCACTCCCCGACGTTCGTTATATAGCGATTCCGGCTGAATATAACATTCAGTGTGAATACCAACTGGCGCTGCTGGAGGCATCCAAAGATGCGCTGGCGCTGGTTGAGTTTATGCTCGGCAACGGCGGTCAGGAGTTTATGATCGCCGCCGGTTTTATACCACTTACCGACGAATAGAAAACAGCGGCGCAATAAACGGCGTCTGGTAATGGTCAACGTTCACTTTTCGCAGCGGTAATCCATAGGCCTGGGACAGATTATCTTCCGTCACGATACTGTCCGTCGCCCCTGCCCGCCATTTTCCTTCAGGAAGCAGCAGCAGCGTATGCGTGGCTATCTGTAGCGCATGCAGCGGATCGTGGGTTGAAAACAGCACGCTGCAGCCTTGTTGGCGAGCCAGATCGCTGATGAGCTGCAGCACCACCTGCTGATTAGCGAGATCCAGCGCGGAACATGGTTCATCAAGCAATAACGTCTGGCATTCCGTGACCAATGCCCTGGCTATCATCACTAACTGTTGTTGCCCGCCAGAGAGTGAACCAAACGAGCAGGCGCCAAGATGTGCGATATTAAGTTGCTCCAGCGCCTGCGCTGCCCTTTTTTGATCCTGCTGGCTGGGCTGCGCAAATAACTTCACGTGCTGTGCCCGCCCCATCAGTACCACATCGCTGACCGTATAGGGAAACGGCAGATGACAATGTTGCGCCACAATCCCAATTCCACCGGCATTCTCAATACTGCCGCCCAAAGCAGGCAGCGTGCCGGTTAGCGTATCGAGCAGCGTACTTTTACCCAGACCGTTACGTCCCAGCACCGCCCAGACCTCACCTTTCCGGCAACTGAACGTAAGCGGCTCAAATAGCGGTGCGCGATACCCGTAAGTCAGCCGATTCACGCGCAGTGCGACAGATTTCATTGTTTCCTCCGACGGCTGTTGCGGATGAGTAAAAAAGCAAACAGCGGCGCGCCAAATAATGCAGTGATGATCCCCAGCGGGATCTCCGCAGGCAGCAGGGTACGCGCAATATCATCCACCACAATCATAAAACCGCCCCCCAGCCAGAAGGCACAAGGGAGCAACCGACGATGATCGACACCCACCAGCAAACGTGCCAGATGCGGAATAACCAGACCGACCCAGGCAATACTGCCGCTTACCGCCACCTGAGCGGCGACTAAAAAAGCGCAGCACACCAGCACGCTGCGTCGCAGAGGAACCACCGCCACGCCCAGCGCTCTGGCATCTTTATCATTGAGCGATAGTAGATTTATCCGCCAGCGTAACTGATACAAAACCGTCGCGGCGATACCCACCGGAATCGCCAACAGCAGAACTTTATGCCAGTTGGCCGTCGCAAAACTCCCCAGCAGCCAGAACACAATGTTCGGTAACGTCTCTTCGGTATCCGCCTGATACTGAATCAGACTCACCAGTGCGGCAAAGAAACCGCTCAGAATAATACCCGACAGGATCAGCACCAGCGTATTCTCCAGCCCCTGCAATGTAGCGATGGCATACACCAGAATCAGCGCCGTCAGACCGAAGAAAAACGTTGAGCCCATCATCAGCCACGGCGAAAGACCGAGCAGAATCGCCAGCGTACCGCCAAAAGCAGCCCCCGACGTTACGCCGATAATATGCGGGTCGACCAGTGGATTATGAAATACCCCTTGCAGCGTCGCACCGCATAAACCCAACGCGCCCCCCGCCAGCAACGCGATCAGAATTCGTGGTAACCGCACCGTCCAGACAATCTGGCTGGCAATCCCTGCGGCGTCGCTATAGTGCGTCAGATGGTAAAATACCTCGCTTAACGACAGCGGATATTGTCCGAGGCACAGCGAGCTGACGCCCAGTAATAAAACCGCCGCCATTAGCAGTGGCTGCTGGGGTAAAATGCGGTTACTTAGCTGCATCAGACTGCCAGTTCACACGATAAAAACGCTGATAGTAGTCTTGCGCCTGCGCATCGACATCCACGTCTTTATAGGCGTCCGGATACAGTTTTTTGGCCATCCACAGTTCACCTATCGCCAACGCTTCCGGCATCGGATACCCCCAGGCTTTGGCGTATTCCGGCATCAGCCAGATGCGATGATTTTTCACCGCATCAATCCCCTGCCAGTTGGGATCGTTTTGGATCTCCGTCACCACCTGCGGGTAACGGTCCTGAACAAAAATCACCTGCGGATTCCACGCTAATACCTGCTCAAGCGCGACCTGACGGGCGCCTTTCACACTGGCCGCCGCTACGTTTAATCCCCCCGCATGCTGCATCATCAGTCCCGTATACTTCCCGGAGCCGTAAGTCATCAGATCAGGGTTAGCCATATAAATACGCACCTTTTGCGCATCAGGAATGTTGGCAACTGGCGCGTTGAACTTTGCCCGCGCCGCAAAAACGTAATCGATCAACGTTTCTGCCTGCGCTTTGCGCCCCACAACATCCGCAATCAGGCGAATTCCCTGCTTTAACCCTTCGTTGTAGACCTGCTCTTCATCGGCCATAGTCGGATTCATTTTATTCTGCTGACCATCAGCATCCTGACGCAATGAGATCGCGACCACCGGAATACCGGCGTTCTGAATCTGCTGAATCATCTCCGCAGGCGCATAGTTGGCAACAAAGACGACCTGTGGGTGAATCGCCAGCAGGCTCTCGATATTCACGCTGGTGAGATCGCCCGGCGTCGGCAATGTCGTTATCTTCGGCATGAAACGCGCGAATTCAGGTCCGAGCTGTTTTTTCCAGCTCGACATTACACCAACAATGTCTTGCTGGGCGTTGAGTTGCACCAGAATATTCAGCGTCTGGTGTTGCAGCACAACCACGTTGTCGACATGGTCTGGAATCGTGATCTGACGACCAAGCTGATCGGTAATCGTACGCTCGGCCTGCGCGGAGAACGCCACCAGGAAGCTGGCGCAAACCAGCACAAAAGAACGGAGAGTTAACATGGGGTACCATCTGGATGAGGAATAAAAACGATATATATTAAATTATATAACGATATAACTGGCAACCCATTAGCGATAATTACCGCGCTACACACGAGGAAGATCAATTTTTGTGGGCAAAAATAAAGCCGACGGCAATGACCACCGTCGGCTTTTGTTGATACTGAGTGGCTAAACTATTTCGTCGCAGCTTTAATGATATCGAGCGCTTTGGCAAACTGATCCTGCGGAATTGTCAGCGGGTAAAGGAAACGAATAACGTTGCCGTACTGGCCACAGGTTAACAACAGCAATCCCTGCTCGAGGGCTTTCTTCTGCACGCGTTGCGCGACGGCAGCGCTGGGCTCCCCCGTCGCTGCATCGCAAAATTCAGCAGCAACCATTGAGCCTAAGCCGCGCACTTCGGCCAGCTCAGGGCACCATCCTTGCGCGTCAGTCAGGGTGGCGCGCAGTTGTTCGCCGAGAGCCGCTGCTCGTTGGCACAACTGCTCATCACGAATAATATCCAGTACCGCATGCGCCGCCGCAATCGACAACGGGTTGCCGGCATAGGTACCACCCAGCCCACCCGGCGCAGGCGCATCCATAATTTCTGCCTTGCCTACCACGCCAGACAGCGGCATCCCACCCGCCAGACTTTTTGCCATCGTCATCAGGTCCGCTTTGTCGGCGTAGTGATCCATCGCAAACAGTTTCCCCGTACGCGCAAAACCGCTTTGCACCTCATCGGCAATCATCACGATGCCATGCTCATCACAGATACGGCGGATCCCGGCAACAAACTCCGACGGCGCCACCACGAAACCGCCTTCGCCCTGGACCGGTTCGAAGATAATCGCCGCAACCTGAGTTGGATCGATGTCGGCTTTAAACAGGCGTTCAATCGCTTTTAGCGAATCCGCCGTGGAGACACCCTGCAACTCAGAAGGATATGGCGCATGGTAAACGGAACCCGGGAACGGGCCGAACCCTTTTTTATAGGGCGCTACTTTGCCGGTCAGCGCCATCGTCATGTAAGTACGTCCATGAAAACCGCCGCCAAAAGCGATAACACCGGGACGACCGGTATGCGCGCGGGCGATTTTCACCGCATTTTCCACAGCTTCTGCGCCAGTAGTGAAGAATGTGGTTTTGCGTTTACCGTCAATCGGCGCAACGGCGTTGATTTTCTCAGCCAGAGACACATAGCTTTCGTACGGTACAATCTGATAAGCCGTGTGGGTAAACGCCTGCAGTTGCGCTTCGACTGCCTGCACCAGACGAGGATGACGGTGCCCGGTGTTCAGCACGGCAATCCCGGCGGCAAAATCAATATACTGATTGCCCTCAATATCGGTAATCGTGCTGTTTTCTGCCGACTGGGCGTAAAAATCACACATGACACCCACGCCACGCGGGGTGGCATCCAGACGACGTTGTTGCAGGTTTTTATTGTTCATTCTCTACACCTTGTCCATAAATACATTTCAGTTGAATTACCCTTTAAATTTAGACGCCATCTGGTACTTTAATCGAGAGCCAAATCGTTTTATTTTAAGGATCCAAATGCGTTCACTTGCCGGAGATGTGATCAAGCAAGCATTTAGCCAGCAGACAGATGAAAAACTGCATCGTCGCCTGTATGCCGCCATCTGTAGTTGCATCCTTGAGGGCAGCCTGAAACCGGCTACCCGCATGCCTCCCTCGCGGGATCTGGCGGGCGAACTGACGTTATCGCGAAACACCGTCTTGCGGGTTTACGAGCAGTTGCAGGCCGAAGGCTATATCTCTGCGCGCACCAGCAGCGGCACCTTCGTTAGCGACAGCGTGCTCGACAATCTCGACCTCCGCCCCAACAAAGAGCCAGTGGCTGTTGCGCTTGAGGATCACACCCGCTTATCTGCCCGCTGCCTTGAACTGCTGGGGCATGCCAGCGCCAGTCCCCGGCAATGGGGAGCCTTTATTCCTGGCGTGCCTGATGTTCAGCATTTTCCTCATCGGGTGCTCAAAAAAATCCAGGATCGGCTGGCAAGGCGACTGCGCCCGGCGTTTCTCACTTACGATGCCGCAGGCGGGGTGAGTGAATTGAAAGAAGCGCTGGCAGACTATCTGCGCACCGCCCGGGGTGTACGTTGTTCGCCTGATCAAATTCTGATTACTGAAGGTATTCACCAGGCGCTGGATCTGGTAGCGCGCGCGTTGTGTAATCCGGGTGACAATGCCTGGATTGAGGAACCAGGCTATTGGGGGATAAAAAACATTCTACGTATCAACGCGGTTAACTTTTCGGCGATCCCGGTTGATGAGCAAGGAATGATTCCGCCAGGCCCAACAGAACCCGCACCGAAGCTGATTTTTGTGACACCGTCACATCAGTATCCGCTCGGTTCGGTAATGAGCCTGAGCCGTCGGCAACAGCTTCTCTTGCGCGCCCGTGAAACGCGAAGCTGGATAATAGAAGATGATTACGATAGCGAGTTTCGCTTTTCCGGGCAGCCTATTCCGTCATTACAGGGACTGGAGGAAGATACGCCGGTTATCTACATCGGAACATTCAGTAAGACACTCTATCCTGCACTGCGACTCGGGTATGTGGTACTGCCCAAACCACTAGCCGCGCCGCTTAAAAAGGTTCATAACGACCTCTATCGCGGCGGACATTTGTTGATTCAGGCCGCGCTGGCGGAGTTTATCCGCGAGGGATACTACGCGGCGCATATTCGAAAAATGCGCCAGCTGTACAGTCGTCGTCGCCAGATGCTGGTGGAACTTATTACCCGCCAACTTGGTGAGCAATATCTTGGCTCCTTCAGCAGCAACGCCGGGCTGCATATGATTTTACAGCTACCCGCCGGAAGTGATGACGTCGCCATAGCCCGGCAAGCGAATGCGCAAGATCTGCTGGTGCGTCCGCTGTCTCGTTACTACGTGAATGAAGAGAAATGCAGCGGCCTGCTGTTGGGGTTTGCCAGTATTGAAGAACATGAAATGGCGGCGGCGTTTACCCGACTCGCGACGATTATCAGGGAAAACGCCGTATAAGCACTGCCGGATAGCGGTGCTCGCACCTTATCCGGCATGCTGTTTAATGTGACGCTTTTTTAACGCCAGCCAGATCCTGCTGGCTTACTTCACCATTCCCTTCCCCCCAACTTTTACGCACGTAGTTAATTACGTCACGCATTTCGCTGTCGGTTAACATGCCGCCGTAGGCTGGCATCTTAAAGGAGACGCTTCCCCGCGTTGTCGGGGTTTCTGCGCCATAGGCAATCACTCTGTACAGTGGCGTCGGGTCATCCACCATCACCAGCGGATTGCGGATCAACGAAGGTGCATTATCATCCGTACCTTTGCCTTCCAGACCGTGACACGTTGAGCAGTAGCGGTTATAGGTCACTTTGCCCGCCTCGGCTGAATTCGACCAGGATGTCGTAGTCGCTGCGGTACGCCCCGCTTCAGGCTTCGTACTTTTCAGGCTCAGCAGATATTGTGCGATCGCCGTGGCATCTTCGTCCGTCAGATACTGTGTACTTTGCGTAACGACTTCAGCCATCGAACCAGAAACCGCGGCATGTTTACTTTTACCGGTCAGCAACAGCGATTTTAACTCCGACTCCGACATTCCGGTGCCCCGCAGCGACGGCGCATACCAGCCGTCGATCATCGCGCCGCTCAGATACTCGGGATCGGCATTGCTGTACGCTTTTTCGTTCATCGCCACACCTCTCGGTGTATGGCATGAACCGCAGTGGCCCGGGCCTTCCACCAGATAAGCGCCTCGTTTTAGCAGGACCGCGTTTTCATCCGTTTTCGCGCTCGCAGCAGCCGTCTCTGGCGCGTCGGTAAACAACCAGTTCCAGATATGCAGCGGCCAGCGGGCGGAGAGTAGCCACGGAATGGCATTCTCTTTATTGGGTTGTGCCGACGGCGTGACGTCATGCATAAAATAGCGGTACAGCGCCTGAACATCCTCGTCAGAAAGCTTCGCGTAAGAGGGATAAGGCATGGCCGGATAGAGCGGATGACCATCTTTGGCAATCCCCTGACGTACCGCCTTTTCAAAATCCTCGTATGCGTAGCTACCAATCCCCTGTGTCTTATCTGGAGTTATATTGGTCGAATAAATATCCCCAAGCGGAGTGGGAAACTTTTTACCCCCTGCCATCGCCGCGCCACCTTCCGTCGTGTGACAGGCTACGCAGTCAGAAATCCTCGCGATGTATTCGCCATGAGTTTCAGCCGCAGAAACCGTGGCGGTAAATAAACAGGCAGCAAGAACGGTTACATTACGCATAGATCACCCCATCTCCTTGAGTTCATTAACCGCTCGCCATGCCTGATCGATCGCCGTATGAGCATAAGCCCCCCAGTCAGAATCGGAGTTAGCAATGGCAATACGACCGACTGGCTTGCGCGCCCGCTCGATAATCTCGGGCATTTTGTCCATATCGTCGAACAACGAGTTAGGGTAATAGGCATAGCCATGCGCCCAGCGGTTAACCGTAATGGCGGCAATATCGCGTTGATTATCAAAGCCTGTTGCGCCAAACATCTCCTGCAACTGGGCGCGAATCATCTCTTCATGCGCCGCAAATGTCGTCCCCAGCAGATAGGCCCTCCCCAGACGGAACTGCTCTCTGGCCGAGAGGTTACTGCCAGGATACGTGGGGACGTAGACCATATGAATCACCATCGGATCGTCCGGTGAGGCTGGGTGTTGATACCCGCCAATGCTGACCGGATAGTCGAGCTTAACCCGGCTGTAGGGGGCTGCCGGAGAGTAAAATTCATGCACGCCAAGCTGTTTAAATGCCTGCCAGTTTTTAACCACCACGTTGGTGTATACCAGCGGCGCTTTCACGTTCAGTTTGAGATCCGCCTGCTGCTGTTCCGGCATCTCTGGCACCAGATACGGAATCAGCATGTTATAACCCGCCATAATGGTGTTCTTACCACGAACGCGATGCATTTTTCCGTCGCGCAGATAGCTGACAACCACGCCATCCGGTACGTTGGCGGCGTTAATCACCGTGCTGTTCAGGCGCAGACGCGTGGTGTTTTCCGGCAGATCCAGTTTTTCATAATGCAGTCTGGCGAGGACCGAGTCCTCCATGGTGGTACCCGGTAGCGCATCCGGTAGCATATACCTGACCAGCAGTCGGGCCAGACCGGCATTTCCATCCGGAAAATGGTAAACATACGGCTCTTCGAGGTCTGCCAGCGACTCTCCGTCCAGCGGGGGTAATCCCAGCGCTTCCATACCCGGTAAGGCGCACGCCCGGGCATCGCTACAGGAAATCCCTTCAATGCCAATGGCAAAGAAGTCATTAGAACGCTGCTGAAAATAGAGCAGCGCCATTTTGCTCAAACCGACTTTTGTCGCCAGAAACTCACTGTAGCTGTGAGTATCCAGCCATTCAGTTTTCTCATCAATCGTCATACCCGGAAGGTAGTCCGCAGGACGTACATGCAGATCGATTAACGCTTTTCTGTCGTTCTCGCTTAGCGGAAAATCATTGATAAAGTCTTCAATCTTGCGTCCATTCAGTCTGTCCGGCGGAATATCATCAGATACCGCCCGTCCCGGATCGCCGCTGACGATTTTTGTTTCGCCAAAATTCTTTTTATCGAAAAAAACGCCGCGACTGAGCTGCCAGTCGGGATAGAAGTTTACGTCAAAACTCTCTTTCAACCGCGTGACGCTGACGCCCACAGTTTCCATCAGCTTTTGCACTTCGGGACTGAAATTATGCGCCGGAGACTGGAATGCTTCGCTGCCGCCATAGCCGAGTAGTTTCTTGCCCGAGCTGGTAAACTCATTCCGTTTGGCATGTCCTCCAAAATCGTCATGATTATCGAGGATCAAAATCCGGCTATTTTGTCCGGCAAGTTGACGCCAGAAACAACCGGCAGCCAGGCCGCTAATACCGCCGCCCACAATCACCAGATCGTACTCTTCCTCAATAGGCAAAGCGTTTAAATCAAAATGTTTATGCTCACGGCCCACGGCATGCGCCATTTCAAACGATCCAGGATGATTGCCCCGCAGCCCCGTCAGCGCAGGCGGATAATAACTTCCATCTATAAATGCGTTTTCCTTCCCTGCCGCCCTGACCCATTCCAGCGGGGTAAGCCCCGCCGCAACGGTCACCGCGACGCCGTTGAGAAAATCACGTCGGGTAATTGCCATTAACTTTTTCCTTATTGCTACACTGCCCTTAACACGACACAAATAAGAGGCATCCCCTTCTCAGCAAAAAGGGGATCGCCATCTATTTCACTGGCTTTAATTCTTCATCCAGTTTCTTAGAATCATAATAATCACCCTGCCAGGTGATTTTTCCTGCTTTAACATGAATATAGCTAACACCTTCAAATCTTATCAGATTATTTGTCGGTGGGCTCCCTGCCCATTCACCACTATTTTTTCCTGAGAACTGCCAACGAAAAGCCACGGTATCCTCGTCATAAACGGGTTTACCGATCATTTTCCAGGTCAGATCCGGGACCGCCTTAATAAAGGCCCCAATAACTTCTTTTTCTGCTTTTTCCCTGCCGGTAATCGGTTCTCCCGCGGCGGCATCATAATAGACAGCATCATCTGCAAGATATTGAGCCGCTCGCGAAGCATCATGCGCATTCCACGCCGCCATATACTCGTTCACGGTATTCAGCGAGGTACTTTCTGCCAGGCTATAGCCCGAGAGCATCACCAATGAAAGCACCGCCACTTTTAATGTTTTCATCACCACCCTCTCTATTCAGAAATGTCGCACATGATATGTTTCACCCGAGTGTATTCCTCGAGTGAATAAGATGAGAGATCTTTGCCATAACCTGATTTTTTGAAGCCGCCGTGCGGCATTTCGGCGCACAGGGGAATATGGCTGTTAATCCATACCGTGCCAAAATCAAGGTCAATGCAAAAGCGCTGCGCGCGACTGTGATTGCTGGTCCAGACGCTCGCCGCCAGACCATATTCCACATCATTGGCCTTAAGTAATGCATCTTCATCGTCAGAAAACGGCTGAATAGTCATTACTGGACCAAATACTTCATGCTGGATAGCTTCATCGTGCTGTTGCAGACCAGAGACGATCGTCGGCTCAAAATAGAAGCCAGGGCCAGATCCGGCGCGCCCGCCGGTCTCAATTTTTGCATGCGCCGGTAAACGCTCAATAAAGCCTTTCACTTGTTCCAGTTGATTCCGGCTATTCAATGCGCCATACAGCGCATCCTGGTCTTCTGGCGGCCCAAATTTAATACTCTTTGTTTTTTGTACCAGTTTTTCCAGGAATTCAGCGTAGATGGACTGTTCGACCAGAATACGCGTGGCCGCCGTGCAGTCCTGCCCGGCATTGAAAAAGCCAGCCGTGACAATCGCCGCAACCGCCTTGTCCATATCCGCATCAGCAAATACCACCGCGGGCGCCTTCCCGCCCAATTCCAGATGCGCCCGGGTCAGGTTCGCCGCTGCCGAGGCCGCAACCTGCAGACCTGCGCGGACCGAACCGGTAATCGAAACCAGTGAGGCTTTCGGGTTTGAGACCACCAGAGAACCGGTACTGGCTTTGCCTAGAACCACGTTAAACGCTCCTCTCGGGAACAAGGGTGCCGCCAGTTCCGCCAACAGCAGCGTACTGACCGGGGTGGTGTCGCTTGGCTTTAACACTACCGTGTTACCCGCCGCCAGTGCCGGCGCAATCTTCCATACCGCCATCATAAATGGGTAATTCCACGGCGTAACTTGCCCGACAATACCCAGCGGTTCCCGGCGAATAGTCGAGGTAAATCCAGCGGAATATTCGCCTGCTGCCTTGCCTTCAAGACAACGCGCAGCCCCGGCAAAAAAACGGATGGCATCGCAGGATGCCGCGATCTCTTCCTTCTCAATAAAATGGCGAAGCTGGCCCGTCTCCTGGCTCTGGGCATTGACCAGTCGCTCCACGTTGCGTTCTATTTCGTCCGCCAGGCGCAATAACGCTATTTGTCGCTGGGCCGGTGTCGATTTTCTCCAGATGCTAAACGCCGCTTCAGCAGCAGAGTAAGCCTGCTCTACCTCTGCCGCGCTGGCATTAGGAGATAATGCGTACGTTTCACCGTCGACCGGACTCACCAGTTCGAAGGTCTCTTCGCTGCCGCCTGCTACATATTGCCCATTAATAAAATGCTTCAGGGTTTTCATGTCTGTCTCCACCCGTTAATACATAAAGAATCTTATGTAATATATATATTGTAAAAACTTTTCAAATACGCAACATTGACACTATGATAAGCCTCTCATTTTTAACTTGTTCTTTACATTATTCAGAGGAAGGCTTGTCATTGTTAGCTGACGCGGCGCGCGCAGCTCCAATGGTTATTGGGACACACATCCGTCTGTGCGGCAGCTTTTGCGCATGGGCATGTAAAATAACGCGGCCATTCTTACCTTCCTTGCCCAGCAGGCATGTGTTAGAAAGGGTCGTTGTTTCAGGGAATTGAGTGCAGAAAAGATTATGATTACTCACGCGGTCATATTTGCGCCTATCGGGCAGGTCAGTCGTTCAGACCAGATAGTGCAACGCCTTTCAAATGCCATTATCACGGGATTGTTGGAGCCGAAAGAACAGCTGCCCAACGAAACTGATTTGGCAAAGATGATGGGTGTCTCACATATCACTATCAGAGAAGCGCTAAACACGCTTCGGGCTAATAATCTTATCCATACTGTTCGTGGCCGTAATGGTGGCAGCTTCGTTTGCGAAAATATTGATGGCAAAAATAGCCCCCTGCATCCGTTCAAAGCGATCAGTACCGATTATCTTTCGGATCTGGGGGAAATGCATTGCGCCATCATTAGCCATAGCGCAAGACTTGCTTCCAGACGAATGACCGGCGCGGATATCGCCAAATTTCGCGAGTTTGTTGAGGTGCTCAGACAGGCAAAATCACCTGAGCTGATGACCCAGGCCGATATGCGATGCCTGCTGGCAATAGCCGCCAGTTCACATTCGGCACGGCTGGCGAACCAGGAGCTTCAGGTGCAAGCTGAATGGGCATCGCTGGTGGCGATCCTCTATCGCACGGACAGCATTCATGCCGAAATTATCGCGCTTTATTCAGCACTGGCCGATGCGCTGGCCGCCCACAACGAGGCGGAATCAGTACAGCTTGCCACGCGGATCATCGACACCTTTACCTATTACCTTATCGAAAAAAAGCTGAAATATAACTCGAACTGACAATCCGTGAAGGCAGGACAGACAATGAGCTCTTCGACATCTTTAAGCGCATTAATCCGTAAAATTGATGATATTACTGTCTCTACGGTAGATTCTACCGTGGCGCTGGCGAGGAGCATCCATGAGGCGATTGCCGGGATACAGAAAGCTTCGGCCGAGGTTGTCCTCGATCCCTCTGTGCGATCCACCGTTCAACAGCATATTAAGCGTACGCTCAATGACAACCATTACTGCTCTGGAGCCGGATTTGCCAGCCATATAGAGAGCACCGCCACCACCAAAGAGTATTGGCTTTTGGAGTGGTGGTATAAGAAAGATAATGGTTTGAGCCAGGCGCATCTCGATTTGGATCAGGCCACGCAGCAACGACTGGATTTCAGAACCTTCGAGTGGTTTAAACATTCGCCACCGGCAGGCAAAGCTTATATCCACGGCCCGTACGTCGATTATATCTGCAATATCTCCTATACCCTGACTTCGGCAGTGCCGGTCTACTACAACGATCAGTTTCTTGGCGTCGCCGCCGTCGATCTGCTGGTCAGCCAAATCGAAGCCGAACTGCTCTCCTGCGCTCATCCTGACTATGTCATACTGACCAATCTGGAAAACAGGATTATCTTCTCCAGCTGGCCGCGCTTTCGCGTGGGTGAGTTACTGTCGCCCGCCAACAGCACCGTGGTATATCAGAGCGACTACTTTATCCTTTATCACTATCAAAACTAAGGGCCCGAAGGCCCTTGTTTTAGTTGTCCTGCCCCATATTGAGCTTATTGGCGTAAGCAATGGCGTCGTTTTCCGGCGCCGCAGAGCGCCCAAACGGTCGGGTCAGGAACATATAGATAAGCCCCGATCCAACGACAATCGCCAGGCCGAACAGCACTGTCCAACGATCAATGAAATCGCTGCTGTCTGCTGGTTGGGCCAGCAACCAGATCCCGCATAATCCATAGGCTAAGGCCAGTACGTTTACAATCACGCCCCAACCGCCAATGGTCCACTCCCCGGCCGGTTTCCAGCCCTTCAGACGCTGACGTAACGCAGCAAGCACAACCATCTGGAACGAGATATAAATACCGATTACGGCAAACGCGGTAATACGCGACAGGTTGTCTGGCTGGAAATAGACCCAAACGCAGATGATCACCGGCAGCAAGCAACTGACGACCATCGCATTATCCGGAACGCCGTTTTTCGAGATTTTGGACATCCATTCACTTCCTGGCAGCATTCTGTCGCGAGAGAACGAAAAAATAAGACGGCTTAACGCAGCCTGTAGAGACAAAATGCACGACAACATCGCCACAATCGCGACGATGATAAAGATAGTTGCGCCGGTTTCTCCCAGGGCTTCATTGAGAATGGCGGGGATTGGATCGGACGTTTTACCATTCACGATAATGACCAGATTCGGTGAAGCCAGCAGATAACCCATCACAGAAATGATGGCGGAAATTGCGCCAAATACGATGCTTAAAATCATCGCAACCGGGATCTTTTTGCTCGGGTTCTGCACCTCTTCCGCTACGTTACCGCAGGCTTCAAAGCCAAAGAACATAAACAGCCCCATCAGCGCGGCGGACATAAACGCGGTGGAGTAGCTTCCGTCCTGAGCAAGCACGCCCATCGAGTCGAAGATGACGGAGAAAGGCTGAGAACGGTGAAAGATCAGCAGGTAAATTCCCAGCGCAATCACGCTAACAATTTCACACCAGAAGCCAATTTTGGCGACTCTGGCCAGGTTTTTGGTCCCGGACATGTTAACAGCCATCATCAACAGCAGTAGCAGGACAGACGTCAGCAACATGGTGGCAGGCGTTTGACCATAGTGGAACAGCGACTCAACAAACGTCGAGGTATATTCCGCAATTGACGTAATGGTGACCACCAGCGCCCACAGGTAAATCCAGGCGGCAATCCAGGCATATTTCTTGCCCCATAATCTTCTCGCCCAGGGATACAGTCCACCGGTTATCGGATACTGGGAAGCGACCTCGCCAAATACCAACGCCACTAAAAGCTGGCCACATGCGACGATTAAAATCCACCATACTGCGGGCGGCCCCGCCAGCGTTACGGCCAGCGCAAACAGCGAATAGACGGCAGTGAGCGGCGAAAGGTAGGTAAAACCCAACGCGAAATTAGAAATTAAACCGATTGAGCGATTGAACTGTTCTTTGCCATCTTTCTGAAAATTATCGTTTTTCTTATCAGGTGTCTGTTCCATATATCTTTCTCTTTTGTGGAATAGTCGCAGGGTTGAACAATTAATGTATAAAAGATATTAAGTTATATGTATAGTGATTTTGTCGCAGAGTTGTTAAAAATGATCGCATGTCACGTTAATGAAAAAGTAAGAGCAAAACGGTAGAAAGCGCTGGCATTTAGCAGTATTTATGACCAATGGATCTTCGCAGCCGCCAACAGTAGGCTACGCTGGCGGAAAAACATGCGCATCTGATTTAAGTTCGGGGCTAAGTAGCAATAATCGCTGCTGTTAAGCAACATTTTTGCAATATAATAGTGTGATGTTAAACGCTGAACCTGAGCAGGTGAATGATGGAAATTGATCTCGATAATCTGGTCTTTGATGGACTGGAAGAAGCGCAAGAGCGTAATGCTGAACGTCTGGAAGATGCAGATAAGAAAGCGCAGGAAATTATTGCTGATAATGACTGCGGCGACGCCTGCAAAATCTGATTTCCGAACCGGCGCAATGCCGGTTTTTTATCGCCTGTTACCCCTTTCCGTTTCAGCCCTTATACCGTAAAGCCTCAATCAATTTGGCAAAGGCGGCGGTGTGCTGCCTGCGGCTGGGGTAGTACATATAATAGCCCTGGAAGGGTTCGCACCAGTCCTCCAGCACTTTTTCCAGCGCACCGTCAGCCACCGCCTGTTCGACAGTGTCTTCCGGCACAAATGCCAGCCCCATCCCGGCAATCGCTGCGCTAATCCGCGGGGGGAGATTGTTAAAAATAAGCTGCCCTTCAACCCGCACGCGTAAATCTTGTCCGCCTTTGCTAAATTCCCAGGCATACAGCCCGCCCAACGTTGGCATGCGCATGTTGATGCAGTTATGGTTTTGCAGATCGTGTGGGGTGAGTGGTTTACCATGGCGGGCAAAATAAGCGGGTGAACCGACCACCACCATGCGCCAGTCCGGACCAATTCTGACAGCAACCATATCTTTTGCCACCTGCTCGCCGAGACGAATACCCGCGTCATAACGGCCAGCCACAATATCCGTCAGGCTGTTGTCGAGGGTCATTTCCACTTTCACTTCAGGATAAGCCTGCAAAAAAGGCGCCAGCGCGGGCCAGACGGTCGATTGCAACGCATGTTCACCCAAGGTAAGGCGAATGTTACCCGCCACCCGCTGACGGATGTCAGTTAATGCCAGCAGCTCCGTTTCAATGTCATCAAAACGCGGACTGATACTGTTGATGAGCCGTTCTCCGGCTTCAGTCGGCGCGACGCTGCGCGTGGTACGGGTCAGGAGTCGAACATCCAGCCGCTCTTCGAGTCCACGTATCGCATGGCTTAACGCTGACTGCGAGACCCCGAGCTTTGCCGCAGCCCGCGTAAAACTCCGCTCGCGGGCGACGATAATGAGATAATAAAGATCGTTAAAATTATCACGCAGCATGCTTGTCCCCAGCCATTAACTTTATTGACGTATGGTACAGGTCATGAGGGTAATCACGTAGCGTTTCTCAACGTTCGCGCACATCACTCCTGTTCTCCCCCCTTTCACTAATAACATTTTGTATATAGATAAGAATTTTTTCTTATTTTGTCTGAATCGTAAGTTATGGGAGCGTAAAAAGCACAAACCAAAAACTACAGGGATTTCATACAATGATGGCAACGAAAATTCACAGCGCTAAAAAAACACTTCTGGCACTCAGCGTGCTGCTGGCCTCTGGCATTAGCGTCTCACAGGCTCAGGCTGACCAATTGGCCGATATCAAAGCCGCCGGCGTCGTTAAAGTGGCGACATTCGACGCCAATCCGCCGTTCGGTTCAGTTGATGCAAAAACGCATAAGATTGTCGGCTATGACGTCGATTTTGCCGAAGCGCTGGCCAAGTCCCTGGGGGTAAAACTGGAGCTGGTGGCCACCAATCCGGCCAACCGTATTCCGCTATTACAATCCGGTAAAGCCGACTTAATCGTAGCGGATATCACGATCACACCTGAGCGTGCACAAGTGATCGATTTCTCCGTGCCCTATTTTGTCACCGGCCAGCAGTTCCTTGTGCCAGCAAAATCCCCGGACAAGCTCGATGAATACAGCAAAGCGCGAATCGGCGCGGTAAAAGGTACTACCGGTGAGCAGGCGTTACATCAGCGCTTCCCGCAGTCGCGCGTACTGGCCTATGACGATATCCCCCTGGCATTAACCGCCTTACGCAACGGTAATGTGCAGGCCATCACCCAGGACAGTACAATCCTGGCGGGCTTGTTAAGCGGTGCGCCGGATAAAGCGGATTTCAAAATTTTGCCGGACCTGCTGAGTAAAGAAGAGATCGGCGTGGGGGTAAAAAAAGGCGAACCCGCGCTGTTAAAAGCCGTCAACGATGAACTTTTGAAGCTGGAGTCTACTGGTCAGGCAGCAAAAATTTATGATGTGTGGTTCGGCCCTGAAACCAAAAACCCGCAGCCCCGCGCCTTTAAAATAGAAGCCAAGTAATATGCTCTCAGCTCTTTTACATCGTTCCGCAGCTTCGGCTGCGGATTCTGCCCAATTGGGTCAGGCAAGCGTCAAACTGCACAATGTGTTTAAACAGTATGACGCTCATACCGTACTTAACGGCGTCAGCCTGGCAG
Source organism: Citrobacter sp. C5_2 (assembly GCF_014596845.2). Lineage (NCBI taxonomy): Bacteria > Pseudomonadati > Pseudomonadota > Gammaproteobacteria > Enterobacterales > Enterobacteriaceae > Citrobacter > Citrobacter sp. C5_2. The sequence continues at coordinate 2,807,587 of NZ_CP115032.1, forward strand.
TTGAACCTGGTGAAGTGGTGACCATTTTGGGTCCTTCTGGCTCTGGAAAATCCACTCTTATACGTCTTATCAACCAGCTTGAGTCGCTCAGCGGTGGCGAAATTTTCATTGATGGTAAACCGATTAGTCAGTTGCGCGGCGCTGCATTACGCCAGTTACGCAGCCGTATCGGTTTTGTATTTCAGCAATTCAATCTCTATTCGCATCTGACCGCGCTGCAAAACATTGCGCTGGCGCTGGAATATGTTCACGGCTGGAACAAAGCGGAAGCAAAAGGCCGGGCACTCGAATTGCTGGATCAAGTGGGACTGCTCGAGAAAGCCGATGCCTATGCCGCTCAGTTATCCGGCGGGCAGCAACAGCGCGTTGCCATTGCCCGCGCGCTGGCTTCATCGCCACAAATCATTTTGTTTGATGAACCCACCTCCGCGCTGGATCCAGAAATGATCGGCGAGGTGTTACAAGTGATGAAAAATCTGGCTCACAGCGGTATCACGATGATCGTCGTGACTCATGAAATGCACTTCGCTCGTGAGATTGCCGATCGTGTGGTATTCATTGATGGCGGCGATATCCTGGAGGTCGCCTCGCCGGAGGATTTCTTCACCCACCCGCAACATCCCAGAACCCAGCGTTTCCTGAAAAAAGTGCTCGACCCGTTACACCAGGAGTTACCGTTATAATGCATCTAATGGACTGGCAGGGGGTGCTGAGCGGGCAACCCCTACAATGGATAATTTCCGGTTTTCTCACCACGCTATGGGTGACGCTGGCAGGCGTCACGCTCGCCACTCTCTTTGCTCTCCTACTGCTCGGCTTACGTTTGACAGGCAATCGCATTGCCACCGCGGTGGTCGGCGTGTGGGTCTCCGCTTTTCGCAATACGCCTTTACTGGTGCAACTGATGTTCTGGTATTTCGCCGCATGGAATTGGCTACCCCGTGACGTGATTACCTTTATTAATGCTGAACACCCATGGTCAGTTCTGCCGGGTGACGTCTGGTGGTTAACGCCGGAGTTTCTTTGTTCTGCCTGGGGGCTGGGTGTTTTTACTTCAGCCTTTTTGGTCGAGGAGATTGCCTCTGGTTTGCAGGCGGTTTCTGCCGGGCAACGCGAGGCGGCCATTGCCCAGGGCTTTTCCTCATGGGCGGTTTTTCGTCACATTCTCCTTCCCCAGGGACTGGCGAACGCATGGCAGCCCATCGTTGGGCAATATCTCAACCTGATGAAGCTCTCCTCGCTTGCCAGCGGTATTGGATTTGCAGAGTTGACCTATCAGGTGCGGCAAATTGAGAGCTATAACGCGCATGCACTGGAAGCCTTTGCCGTTGGAACAGTGCTCTATCTGCTCATCGGTATCGTGTCAGGTATGCTGCTTACGCGTCTTGGACCAAAAACTGTGTCAGGTAAACCGTTCAGGGCAAAAGCCCGTCTGTTCAGCGTCAGGAGCATATCGCATGATCGCTAATATTTCGGTCATTACTGACAATCTTGACTATCTTCTGTGGGGACGCGTGACCGAAGGCCAACCCGGCGGCGTTCTGCTTACTTTGCTGATGGCTATCGGCGCGGCATTGCTGGCACTTCCCGGTGGGATAGTTCTTGCCTGCTGCGCCTGGCGTTTTCCTGGCGCGATGCGCAAAGGACTGTTTATCTGGGCCGAGTTTATTCGCGGCATTCCGTTAATCTTTGTGATTTTCTGGATGTGGTATTTGCTCCCCATGCTGACTGGAAGCGATCTGCCTGGCGCAGTTACCGTGACGTTGGCACTGGCATGGTTCACCGCCGCCTCGGTGATGCACTCGGTGTATGCAGGAATTAGCGCCTTACCTGGCGGGCAATATGAAGCGGCAGTGGTGCAGGGTTTTCGCCCGTACCAGGCCCTGTGGCTTATTTTATTGCCGCAAGTGCTGCGCAACATTATGCCGTCGCTGACCGGGATATTTATTGGACTACTGAAGGACACGTCGCTGGCGTTTATCGTCAATGTGCCAGAACTCACGACGGTTGCCGGTCAGGTTAATAGCCGGGTGCAAATCTATCCCGCGGCCATTTTTATCTTTACCGGACTGGTCTATTACCTGCTGTGCTTTAGCCTGGAAAAATTCACCCAGCGACGATTCGCGCTAAAATGACCTCAAGGCTCAACATTCCACGAACTGGTGGTCTTCGTTGAGCCGATATTTCACGCCAGCCCGGATATTTTTTTCACCTTCCACGGCAAGCGCAAAACGCATTCTTTCGCCATCATGATAGGCCAGCGCCGCGCATCCGCCAGGACCGAGTATTATCGAATCGACAGTGCCTGTACTGGCAACAACGGCGTTCTCTCCGCTGGCAATAATATGGATATTGTCTGCGCAATTGGCGATTTTCGATTCCGCGCCGAAACAGGCTAGCTGGGTTAAATCACCGCTGCAGGCGATCCGATTTCTGTCGCCCAGTGCACTGATGCGTACACGCATACCGGCACTGGCGATGCGCGTACCGTCACCCACGCTACTGATACGCGCTGAATTTCCCGCGACCGCAATTCGCCCGCGATCGCCCGAGCTGCCGATATGCGCGTTATAGCCTACGCTGCCTATACGTACGCTGTAACCTGCACTGGCAATTTGCGCGGCATAGCCAGCGCTGGCGATTTTAACGTTATCATCCGCACAGCCAAAGCTGACATTATCTTCCGCACTCGCCAGCGGGCTGCTGGTCCCCCCCGTTGTTTTCACGCGGGAAATATTTCCCATCGCGCGAATATCCTGCCGGACAAAACTCTCCTCTTCCCGCCATTTTGACCAGCCGTATTCCACCAGACTATTTGCCCAGTCGATATACCCTTCCCGCTGGAGCGCACGATGTACATCGGCATAACTTCCCCCGGCGGGAAAAGTACGTAGAAACCAGCGATACATTACGGGCCCAACGCGCCAGGCCCGTAAGTCATCACGCGTAATCATCATCGCTTAATGCCGGTGATAGCCATCCACCATGCACTTGAAGGTTTCGCCCGGCGTGCGGCCCGTAGTGCAAAGATAAAGATGCCCAAAAATGAAAAACAAACTGATTATTGCCAGCGCAAAATGTGCCTGTAACAACCAGTAACGCACACCGGGGAACAGATCGCCGACTACCGCCGGATAGAGCGATAACAGACCCGATATCAACAACAGCGGCAGCAGACCATACATCACGCCAACATAGGCCGCCTGCTGTAGCGGATTGAATTTCGAACGCTTTGATGCCGGGAATGGATGTGACTCTCCCTGCATAATGCCAAACAGGTAAAAACGCGTTTGTCTTTGCGCGCGTCCGATCCAACCCTGCCGCTGAATAATATAGTGATGTCCGTTACCGCCAATCAGGTTGATCAGGACAAAACCAATCCAGCAGGCGAGCAGCAAAAAGCCACAGACTTCGTGTACGGTAAGCAGGCTTTTCATCACCGACGCGCTAACGGCCGAGAAGTGATTGACGAGTCCACTGACCAGAAGTAGCAGAAATAACAGCGCGTTCGACCAGTGCCACAAGCGGACAGCCTTCGAGTATAAGTAGATCTTCTCACCGTGCCCTGCCGACGCTTTATGCGCGGCACGAAAGCGCAGCATGGCGTGTAGCGCCAGCACCAGCCACATTCCCACCAGCATTAATCCGGCGATGACCAGCCACACTGGCCAGTAGTCAGGAGAAAACATAGGGACATATTGCGCAAGCTGGGCGTGAAACTGTTCGGCATTCTGCGACGCGTTCATACATTTTCCTTTTTAATCAAATGTTGACCGAACCGACGATACAGATGGGGTTTCCCGGCGCCTGCAAGTTGATACTCGTAATACTTGTTTTCCCGCAGCCAGGTCTGAATCTCCGGGCTATCTTCACGACCAAAAATCAGCGCGTGTTCCGGGCAGGCGTTAACACAGATCGGTGGAAAACCTTTCGCCAGACGTGATTCAGCGCAAAAGTCGCATTTATCAGCCACTTTGGTGCGCGGATTGAGATAGCGGACCTGATAAGGGCACGCGCCTATGCAGTAACTGCAGCCGATACACGAAGACGTGTCGACCCGGACAATGCCGTTCTCATCTCGCCAGGAGGCGCCGGTTGGACAGACCTCAATACAGGGTGCATCATCACAATGCTGGCAGGACTGACGAAAATAGTGATACAGCGTTTCGTCGTCGTTATCCGAAACCGGAATATGCGCTATCGACAAACGGCTGCCCTGGTCAGGAACATGATTGGTTTTCCTGCATGCGCGGGCGCAAATATTACAGCCGTTACACAGTGATTCGTCGTGGATCATGACATAACGAACGCCTTTAGTGCTCCTGGGACTTGCTAACAAACTTTGACCTGGGCCGGTAAAAAAAATCACCGTCCCCATGCCAATGACAAATTTACGTCGGGTGAAGGACATCGGGTTATCCTCTAATGCTGTGACAGTGGTCGTCCACACATTCCATGACATCAACCTGAAGAATTCAGGGGTTCTGATACTGCTCAACCTCAAACCATTCGCACAGGCCGTACGCTTTGCCATAACTCATAAAACGTTCGCTGAACAAATAAGGCTCCGCATTTGACGATTCCACAGTGCGTATATCTGCGTAATCCGGGTGCGTTTCCATTGCCGAGAGCGCCGCTGCAACCTGCTGATCGCCAAAGCTATACGGCGGTTGCGTCAACATGGCGACCTTATAGGGGCGTGGATACGTTTGACAGTCGAAGCGTACCGCCTCGGCAATCGCGCGACAGATGTCGTTCTCCACCACCTGCACACACATGCTGGCGTAGTTTGCCGTCATGGTTTGCGTCGAAAAGAAATACGCCTCTTCAGCGCCATGCACACAGGTAATATCCGCCCCATTCGCGCCCTGACACAGGGTATCCAGCAGCACGGTTAAGTCAGTCTCAGGAACCGAATACGGTGGCTGCAGGAAAACACTGCGAGCCACCAACTGACCCGATGCTGAATGTTGGCGGATAAATTCCGCCACTATCGACTCCGGGCTGGCAGGTTCCTGAACCTGCGGCGCGTTCACCTGTTCGGCAGGCGACTGTAGCGCCTGCAGCCAGTGTCTCTTTTGGCTATCTACCTCATCAGGAAACGCCTCAATGGGTGCCTGAACGTTGCTCACGTTAGTCATCTCGCGTTCCTTACGCTGGCAACAGATCTTGTGCCGCCAGATCGGCTGCCACATCCTCAAGTCCGAGTCGATTCAGCGTTTCGCGCGTAGGGCAGCCCAGCTCCGGATCCCAACCCATTTCCTGATAGAACATCGTCAGTGACAGGCGCATGTCCTCCCGGTCCATCTTGTCGGTCCCCTCGGTGAAGACCGGGATCTTAGGATCTTTATCAAACACCCAGGAGCAAATGAGATCGTGCTCATTGCGCATATCTTTGGTTTGCATCAGTTTGACCGTATAGGCACGATGCAGGGTAAAGATACGTTCAGCGGCCAGATCCAGACTCGCCTGCGTGGTTTCATCGCCGGTAACCGCCTGGAAAAATTTCGCTTCCAGATCCAAATCTCCGCGATAATTACGGCTCTTGAGCGGCGAGACCGTCATCGGCCAGACCCAGTTGCATAGCGTGACCGCGTTATGCAAACAGACTTTCAGCAACGTCCATTTGGCATATTTGATCTTCGCGGCATTGATCGGGGTGTAGTTTTTGGTTTCGTCGTAGGCATCCTGTGAACCAAACAATTCGCCCGCCACTTCGCGCTGTAATTTCAGCGGCAAACCGGAACCGATGAAGTTAATATGGGTATGCGTCATACAGTCACGGTTAAACATACAGTTGGTGATCGCCCCAACCTGCGCTGAAGCCTCGTTAGCATGGTGGACAGGAAAACCAAACGGCGACCACAGTTTGTTCTTGGCATAACCCCAATACTCTTCGCCCAAATCCCAGCGTTCAGCAATGGCATATGAGCCGTCCGCAAGGTGGCTGAGTTCCCCCACGCGATGCGCCAGCCGATAGTAAAAATCCTTAATAAAATTAGGATCGCCCGCTTCCAACTGATCCCAGCGGATCTCCGCATACTCTTCCGCCGGCAGTACGCGCTTAAAAACGCCTTTCGAGTAACAATAAGTAAAATCACGGTGCAACTGCCCGTAGTTACACCAGATGCCATAATCGTCGAACAGGTTCAGACCAATCAGGTTTCCCACCACGCGCCCATCGTCTTTATCGTCAAAATCTTTCGGGCCATTGGGGAAAATGGTGGTGTGCACAAAGTTCGCCACGCAGGTGTTGCCACCGGTACTCGGTACGCCAAAATCTTTCACCCGCGGGACATTGAGCTGTGACATACAACGAATCGGGCACGAATGGCAGCCGCTCATTTTCACCGTGTATTTCTCAGCGGCAGGTCCGAGATCGAACACGGATTTATAGGTACGGAAACCGACGGTATTCTGGTTGCCCGGCGGGATTTCACCCGTTTCAATTGGCCCGCCTTCCGCCGCGCCCCAGAACAGTCCCTTGCGGGCCGTCCAACGCGAGTTTGGCGAAGAGTATTCTGCCCAGGCCTGCGGGGTGCTCGGCACAACGTGGTTGTTGTTGGCGCCGATAAGCTCGGTCATCATGTAGTCATTGAGCCGCTTCATCTCTTTGCGGTCGGCAATGTTGACACCTTTGGTCCCTTCTACCGCAATGGCCTTCAGATTTTTCGAGCCCATCACCGCGCCAGTACCGGCGCCGCCGCTGTGGTTGCGGCTGTTGATCATGCAAGAGAGCGGTACCAGATTTTCCCCCGCCTGGCCAATCGCGGCGACGCAAGTCTCAGGGCTGGTAATGCGGCAAATCTCTTCGGTTGTGGCGCGCGTGCCCTTGCCCCACAGGAAATCGGCTTTTTCGATGCTGACTTTATCGTCTTTGATGTTGATCCAGACAGGCGACGCGGACTTACCTTCGATAATAATGGCGTCGTAACCGGCAAATTTCATCTGTGCGGCGAAGAAACCGCCCATGTGAGCATCTACGACTAAATTACCTTTGGTAAATGTTGACAAGGAGGTGATATTGACGCGGGAGCTACAGGGTGCGCCCGAGCCCGTTAATGGCCCGGTGGCGAAAACCAGTTTATTCCCTTCATCAAACGGCATGGTGCCTGGCGGGACTTCGTCGTACATAATTTTATACCCAAAGCCCATCCCACCGATAAATTTCTTAAATTTACTGGAATCTTCATGGGTGATATTACCCGTGGTGAGATTGATCCGTAAAATATTACCTGTCCAACCGTTAGCCATCATGTTTTCCTTTGCAAGAAGGTTTAATAGATATACCCGTCAGGCAGCTTTTTTATTCAAAACTGCGCTATTTTTGGCAATTAATGACGCGTATCAGGCATGCCTGCCCTCTATCAAACGGTAATATCTTTCCACTCGATAATTTTTAATGCCCCAGTCGGGCACGCATTGGCGCATTCCCCGCATAACACACATTTTGAGGATTTTTTCGTTTCCGTGTTGACGGTCGCCATCATCCACGGGCAGGCTGTGGTACAAGCGCTACAGCCAATGCAACGTTTATGGTCAACGGCAATACAACCGTCTTCCTGCTTCCAGGTAATGGCGCCAATCGGGCAGACCTTCATGCATTGCGGATCTTTGCATTGGCGGCAGGTATCCGCGGTATAGTTTAAATCACCATACAGCCCGCCACCGGACCCGACGCCATCATCGCCAAAGAAGTAATTACGATGAATTTTGATGCGGGAAAAGAAGGTGCCAACGGCTCCATCGTTATAATTGGTACAGGAAATCTCGCAGCGATGACAACCAGTGCAGCGTGCTCGCTGCGTTACCAGCACCCCTTTCGGCGTATTGATAAGTCCAACGGTACCGCTGTCGATATCTTCCTGCTTACAACCAAAAAGTGATAACAACGCGGGTGCAATGGTCAGTCCTGCCAGACCCTTTCCGGATATACGTAGGAATTCAAGCCGCGTTAAACCACAATCTAAAAATGGACGATCAACCTGGTTCATTTATTTCGCATCCTCTTCGCAAACGCAGTAGCGGCAACACATCAAGGCTAATTTTTACGCACAGATCGGGCCAATTCGGCCATTAATGTTGCCAACAACACGTGAATATTTGCCCTAACCTGATCGTAGAAATGACGGTGGTTAAACTAAATGAATCTAATCCTTTAGGGTTAGGCACAATGATAATGTGGTTATTCAGCGCCCGTCGTTTTGATCGTCATCAATTAAAAAACGGAAGAAAAGTAATTAATGCGGAGTGAGATTTATTATCATTAAGATAAGTTGAAATAATATTTCATGTGGCTTGCAAATATTTGTGACTCCACTCTCAAATATATTTTTATATATCAATCGATATACAACAAAATATACAGCGGAGTGTATTTCTCTAATTGCAGTCCTAAATTATATATATTGATAGAATAACGTGACGAGAATAAGAGGATGGCGCAAATGACTGCCCTCCTCTTTTTATGGATTATCCGGCCAATGCTTTAATAACGGTCTCAATGGCCTGTTTTTCTAGCTCACTGCGCTTTACACGCTGGTTGGCGAGGGTGGTTCTCAGCACACCCGCAATGACGATATGCTTTGGCTCTTGTCCCAGATCGCGCATTTCCAGTACTACTTTACCGACTATTCTGCACATTTCCCGGTACAACTCATCGTCTTTGGTCTGATTTCCCATATTTACCCGCTCGTCATTAACTCAAACCAACAGCATATATCACTCTGGCTAATTAGACAAAATTCAATGAAAATCAAACAAATGTCATAAATCTATCGGATCCGCTGCAGTCGATTTACCAGTTCCGCAAGGCTCCGCGCCTGCATTTTTTCCATCACCCGCGCGCGATGAACTTCAACCGTGCGCACGGCAATATTCATAGCGTCCGCAATTTCCCGATTCATTAACCCTTTTGCAACCAGTTGCGCCAACTCTCGCTCCTTTGGCGTGAGCATCTGATAGCAGGCCACGATCTCTTGTCGCGAGAAAGCGGCGCGAGAAACCTGCAAAGCGTGCTCTAACGCCGTCTGCAAAGGCCCGGCGGACACCGGCTTTTGCAAAAAATCGACTGCTCCACGTTTCATTTGCTCAACCGCCATCGGCACATCGCCATGCCCGGTGAGGAACACCACCGCCAGCGTACTTTCTCGCTGGCGCATCGCTTCATGTACAGCGTGCCCATCCAGTACCGGCATACGCATGTCCAGCAAAAGCACGCCCACCTGGTGCAGATTTGCCCCTGCGAGGAATGTTTCACCCTGCTCCCAGCAACATACCTCATATCCCAGACTTTCCAGTAAAAACGCACAGGCCTGGGTGACGGCAATGTCGTCATCCAGCAGATGAATTAATGCCACTACGGCCTCCCTCCTGGTTTTGCTTAAAATGTAATGTCACTACCGCCCCCGCTTTTTCATCAGGAGCCTGATGATTTTTGATCTCAATGTCGCCATTTGCGTAACGCACCAGCCGCTGACAAATGGCTAATCCCAGCCCCATGCCTTCTTTACGGGTGGTCATAAACGGCTGAAAAGCCTGGTACAACTGCGCCTCATCAATACCGCCAGCGTTATCCTGCACCTGAATACGCACATCCCCCTCCTCACGCTGAGCGCTAAACCACACCGTGGTTGCCCCGGCCTGGGCCGCATTGAGCACCAGATTGGCCAGCACCTGCTCAAGCAGAACGCTTGGCAGAGTCAGCGTTAACGTCTTGCCGACACGCGTTTGCAGCGCCACTGCCGGGAATTGCTGGGGCATGCGCAATAATTGCCAGACGTGATGAATTGCATCATGAACGTTGACGGCCCGCCAGTCATCGGTCATCACCGGATTACCCTGCGCCTGGCTGACCCACTGGCGCAGATTGTGCAACGTATCAGCGCCCCGCTGCGCCTGAGCATCAATGTTCTCCAGCGCAGGCAACAACGGATGCTGCTTATCCTGACCGCGCAGGCGGATCAAACAGCCCTGCGCATAATGGCGGATAGCCGACAGCGGTTGATTAAGTTCGTGGGCAAACCCGGAGGTCATCTCGCCAAGCACACTCATTTGGCGAGCGGTTTCCAGCGCCTGTTCTTGTTTGCGCAGCAGAATGCTGTTCCGCTCCAGTTGCCTGCCGCGACGACGAACCAGCAGCATCACCCAGATATAATTGAGCGTCAGCAGCAACAGCACAACGGCCACAGCCCCCATAGCGAGCTGGTGCTGGATAAACCAACTTTTGACGTCCAGCCAGAGCTGACGCTGCTGCGGATGCTGGCGGACATCGCGTAGCAACGCTTCTACTTCGCGTGTCGAGGCAGGCGCTCCCCAGCGAAACGTTGCATTCTGCGGAGAATTGAACAGCACCCGTGTGACGCGATCGGCGAGCTCGTCGCTCACTGCAGGCAGTGCCGCAAATGACCAGTCAGGATAGAGCGGCGTACTGGTTAAACAGGGAATCGAGGTCGGATGGTTGAGTACAGCCCTAAAGTCCGTTTTATGAATGAGCCCTTCCTCATCCATGTTTTCCAGCAGACACACCGGCACAATCACCGCCTGCACAGCTTTTTCGCGTAGTAAATAGAGTAAGGCATCGGCAGGAAAACCGGTAAACGTCAGGCGTAAATCGCGCTCAGGTCGCAGACCGGCATCGCTAAGTGCTTTATACCCCAACAAATAGCCGCCAAAAGCCTGAGCATCAATGGCGCCAACCGTTTTACCGATCAGATCATGCGCGGAAGTGATTCCACTATCGCGCCTGACGAGAATCGCGCTACCGATCACGTTACTGGCGGCTTTGCCTCCCCGGGTAGAACGTAACGACGCCAGCCAGCGTAACGCAGAGCGGTTGTTTAGCTGTACAAACTGCGCCGGATTGGTGACCACAAATTGTACCGTGCCACGATTCACCGCCTCCTGCATCTGGTGCAGGTCCAGCGGTTGTATATGAAACTGCTCACCGGGAATTTGCTGATTCAACAGGGTTTCCAACGGCTGCCAGTGCTGACGTGTGGAGATCTCCCCACGCATTGCCAACACGCCAATGTTCCATGTCTGCGCCGCGACCGTGCCGCTTAGCATCCACAGCGACGCCAGTACCGTCAGGCATCTTACTACGTTGCGTCCCACTCAATTATCCCTGTCAATTATGTTGTTTTAGATCAACAACAAGCCGGGTATGTGGTTAACCACAATAGAGTACCCCCCGTCACGATTTTTACACTGTAAATCATTGAGATTCTTTATTCATCACACACAAATCAACGGCGTGACCAATGTTTCGTTGTTGTACCGTGACGGGAGAAAATATGGACAGCAGTAAACGGCAGTTTCTCCAGCAACTGGGCGTCCTGACCGCTGGCGCTTCACTGGTCCCCCTGGCGCAGGCGCAATTCCCCTTCTCGCCTGAACGCCATGAAGGCTCACTCGCGCATCGCTACGCCATGTTGATTGACCTGCGACGCTGCATCGGCTGCCAGGCCTGTACCGTCAGTTGCGCTATTGAAAACCAGACGCCGCAGGGAGAATTCCGAACCCTCGTTAACCAGTATCAGGTGCAGCTTACAGGCCAGCAAAGCGTCACCAACGTCCTGCTGCCGCGCCTGTGCAACCATTGCGATAATCCCCCTTGCGTACCCGTTTGTCCGGTGCAGGCCACCTTCCAACGTGAAGACGGTATTGTGGTCGTCGACAACACCCGCTGCGTGGGTTGCGCTTACTGCGTGCAGGCCTGCCCTTACGATGCGCGGTTCATCAACCATGAAACGCAAACCGCCGATAAATGCACATTTTGCGTACACCGTCTGGAAGCGGGGCTGCTCCCGGCCTGCGTGGAATCCTGCGTCGGCGGCGCACGCATCATTGGCGATATCAAAGATCCGCACAGCCGGATTTCTCAAATGCTGCATGAACACCATGAGGCCATCAAAGTGCTGAAACCCGAAAGCGGAACATCACCGCACGTGTTTTATCTGGGTCTGGATGAAGCGTTTGTCACCCCGTTAATGGGACGCGCTCAACCCGCGCTCTGGCAGGAGGTTTAAATGAACCATTCACTGATTATCGAAGAGGTTCTGGCCCATCCGCAACATGTAAGCTGGTTACCCTGGGCCGTACAGTATTTCTTTTTCATCGGTATTGCCGCCTGCGCCGCGCTGTTCGCCTGCGTGCTGCACTGGCGCAAACAAGAGACGCCGGACCTGGAAAACCTGACGCTGTTAATTGCCCTGACCTGTGCAATAACTGCCCCGTTGGCGCTAACCGCCGATTTACACCAAACCGCCCGCGTCTGGCATTTTTATGCTTATCCAACGCCATGGTCCTGGATGCCGTGGGGCGCGCTGTTTTTACCGCTGTTCACCGGCTTCCTGGGCCTGTGGTTTCTGGCACAACACGTTAAGCAGCTAACGCTTAAAAGTTACAGTGTAACTAAATGGTTGGCCGTCGGTAGCGCCTTATCCGCCATCGGATTACTGGTTTACACCGGTCGCGAAGTGTCGGTGGTGCAGGCGCGTCCCATTTGGTTCAGCTACGCCTTTCCGGTTGCAATGTTCCTCAGCGCGCTGCAAACGTTCCTCGCCCTGCTCATCGCTGCAACAAACAGTGAAGGATCTTTGCTGCGCAAACTGGCGTGGGGACAAATTGTCGCCTTGAGCGCGCTGGCTATCGTGGTGGCAATTTGGGTGAGCGGCAATACGCTCTCCGGTTCAGCAATTCGCCAGTGGCTGGATGTCGCCTCTTCGGCACGACACTACCCCATCGGTTGGGTTGCGTTATGGCTTGTCTCGCTCGTCCTTTGCGGGCTGGTGCTGCGTTTTCCATTATCGCGGCTGCTGCGCATATTACTGGCGTTTAGCGCCATGGCGCTGTGCTGGCTGATGCGCTGGACGTTACTCATCCAGGTACAGACCGTACCGAAATTTAACGCCCAATTTAATCCTTACACCCTGCCCGGCGGCACCGATGGCTGGCTGGCCATTGTGGGCACCTTCGGCCTGTGGATAGCACTGATTATTATTGTTCGTGAAGCCCTGAACGCGATCGCAAGGAGAATGCAACATGGCTAATTTAACCCGTCGTCAGTGGCTTAAAGTCGGTCTTGCAGTAGGTGGCATGGTGACGTTTGGTCTGAGTTATCGGGATGTAGCAAAGCGCGCACTGGACGGTTTGCTGGACGGTACCTCTGGTAAAATTACCCGCGACCGCATCTTTGGTAATGCGCTCATCCCTGAAGCCAATGCCCGGCCGCAATGGCAGCAAAATCCGCAGCAGGTGATCTCAATGACGCAGTGTTTTGGCTGCTGGACGCAGTGCGGTGTGCGGGTACGCGTTGATAGTGAGCAAGGCAAAGTGCTGCGCATTGCCGGTAACCCTTATCATCCATTATCTCACGAGCACCATATTGACGCCTCGGTTCCCTTTGCCACGGCAATGGCGCAACTGGCGGGCGAGTCGGGTCTGGACGCGCGCTCCACCGCCTGCGCTCGTGGCGCAACCTTACTTGAAGGTCTGTACAGCCCACAGCGCATTCTGCAGCCCATGAAACGCGTCGGCAAACGCGGCGAGGGAAAATGGCAGCGCATCAGCTTCGAACAATTAATCACAGAGGTGGTGGAAGGCGGTGACCTGTTTGGTGAGGGCCATGTTGATGGCCTGCGGGCAATTCACGATCCCGATACGCCGCTTGATGCCAGACATCCCGGCTTTGGGCCAAAATCCAATCAGTTGCTGGTCACCAATACCAGCGATGAAGGACGTGATACGTTTTTACGTCGCTTCGCGCTGAACAGTTTCGGCAGTAAAAACTTCGGCGCGCATGGCGCTTACTGCGGTCTGGCCTACCGGGCCGGTTCTGGTGCGCTAATGGGCGATCTGGATAAAAATACCCACGTGAAGCCCGATTGGGATAATGTCGAATTCGCGTTGTTTATGGGAACCTCTCCGGCGCAATCCGGCAACCCGTTTAAACGCCAGGCTCGCCAGCTCGCCAGCGCCCGTTTACGCGACGACTTCCGCTATGTGGTGGTGGCGCCAGCCCTGCCATTAACCACGGTACTGGCTGACGATCGCGGCCACTGGCAGCCCGTGCGTCCGGGGAGTGACTCCGCGCTGGCGATGGGTATGATCCGCTGGATAATCGAAAAACAGCGCTATAACGCCGATTACCTTGCGATTCCCGGCGTACAGGCCATGCAGCAAGCCGGTGAAAAAAGCTGGAGCAACGCCACGCATCTGGTGATCACCGATGAGATCCCAAATCTTGCCGGGCAGCATTTAACCCTCGCGCATCTGAACGCAAACGCCGCCCAGGAGCCGGTGGTCGTTAACGAAGCCGGAGAAATCGTCGCCGCCAGCGGTTGCCCACGCGCGCAGTTGTTTGTCACCCGCGTGGTGACGCTGGCAGACGGCCAGACGGTGACGGTAAAAAGCAGCCTCCAGTGCCTGAAAGAATCCGCCGAAAAACTCACGCTGGCGCAATACAGCCAGCAGTGCGGCGTGGCTGAAGCAGACATTAGCGCACTGGCCGACGCGTTTACCCGCCACGGACGTAAAGCGGCGGTAATCGCGCACGGCGGAATGATGGCAGGTAATGGATTTTATAACGCCTGGTCGGTAATGATGCTCAATGCGCTGATTGGCAACCTGAGTCTTGAAGGCGGCGTGTTTGTCGGCGGCGGCAAGTTCAATGGCGCCACCGATGGACCACGCTACAACATGGACAGTTTCACCGGGAAGATTAAACCAAAGGGATTAAGCATCGCACGCAGTAAAACCGCGTATGAGTCTTCCGAAGAGTACCGCAATAAAGTAGCCGCCGGACAATCGCCCTTCCCGGCAAAAGCCCCCTGGTATCCGTTTGTGGCAGGTCAACTTACTGAACTTCTTGTCTCGGCACTCGAAGGCTACCCTTATCCGCTAAAAGCCTGGATCTCTAACATGACCAACCCGTTTTACGGCATCGCAGGGTTGCGCGGCGTGGCGGAAGAAAAGCTTAAAGATCCTGCGCGTTTGCCGCTATTTATCGCCATTGATGCCTTTATGAACGAAACCACGGCGCTGGCAGATTACATCGTGCCGGATACCCATAACTTCGAAAGCTGGGGATTCAGCGCCCCGTGGGCGGGCGTCGCCAGCAAAGCTACCACCGCTCGCTGGCCCGTGGTCAGAGCCGCAACCAGCAGTACCGCTGACGGTCAACCGGCCTCAATGGAATCTTTCTGTATTGCGGTAGCGAAACGCATTGGTTTGCCTGGTTTTGGTGATAATGCGATTACCGACCCACAGGGCAATCAGTATCCGTTAAATCGTGCGGAAGATTATTATCTGCGCCTCGCCGCCAATATTGCGTTTATGGGTAAATCACCGGTCCCGGAGGCTCAGCCGGAAGACATTGCCTTGACCGGGGTGCAACGGATCATGCCGGTGATAACGCAAACGCTGAAAGCCGATGAAGCCAGCCGGGTGGCATTTGTGTATTCACGCGGCGGGCGTTTCGCCCCAGCCAGCAGTGGCCGGGTGGAGGATCGCGTCGGCAATGCGTGGGAAAAACCGCTGCAAATCTGGAATGCGAATGTCGCCGCGCACCGCCATGCGATTACCGGCGAGCGCTACAGCGGCTGCCCGGCCTGGTATCCTTCGCGTCTGTCAGACGGACGTGCGGTCGAGGAGTTGTTCCCGGAACAAGAATGGCCGCTGAAATTGATCTCCTTTAAATCCAATACCATGTCCAGCGCCACGGCGGTCATCCCGCGCCTGCATCATCTGAAGCCGGTTAATCTGGTGGCGCTCAACCCGCAGGATGGTAAGCGGTACGGTCTAGCACATGGCGATACGGTACGTATCACTACGCCTGGCGGTCAGGTACAGGCGCAAATAAGCCTGCTTCATGGTGTTATGCCGGGAGTTATCGCCATTGAACATGGCTATGGACATAAAGAAATGGGCGCGGCGCAGCATACGCTCGACGGCGAGCCGATGCCATTTGACGCGCAGATAAGGTCGGGAATTAATCTCAATGACTTGGGCTTTGCGGATCCTACCCGGCAGGTAACCAATACCTGGCTTGACTGGGTGTCGGGTGCGGCGGTACGCCAGGGGCTGCCAGCGAGAATTGAGCGCGTGTAACTCGCGCGTCCGGTGGCAACGCTAACGCATTTTATCCGGCCTACAACATCCTGTAGGCCGGATAAGGCAAAAAGCGGATCAGTTATTCACCGGGATCACCGCGCCTTTATATTTAGTGCGGATCCAGTCCTGAATCTCTTTTGAATGCAGCACGTCTACCAGCGCCACAATATCCTTTTTCTTCTCATCGCCGCGATGTACGGTAATGATGTTGGCATACGGGTTGTTTTCACCGCTTTCGACGGCAATCGGATCTTTCACCGGATCCAGCCCCGCGTCGATAGCGTAGTTCGCGTTAATCACCACCGCATCGCCTTCGTCGTTGTTGTACATCTGCGGTAACAGCGCCGCTTCCACGTTAGGCAGGAACTTCAGTTTTTTCGGGTTTTCCACGATGTCGCTAATGCGCGCGGTGACTTTGTCCACCCCCGGTTTCAGCTTGATCACACCCTCTTTTTCGAAAATCGACAGGATACGGCCTTCCTCAGATACCGCATCGCGCATGATGACCTTGCCGCCTTCCGGCAGATCTTTAAGCGATTTCACTTTCTTCGAATAGATGCCGATCGGCTCAATGTGAATTGCTCCGGCGCTGACGAAGTCATAGGTTTTATCGCCAGCATGATCTTTAATCACGCTGTTCAGATACGGAATATGCTGGAAGTAGTTAGCGTCAATTTCACGGCCAGCCAGCGCGGTATTCGGCAGGATGTAATCCTGGAACGACTTAATTTCCAGGTCGATCCCCTGCTTTGCCAGAATCGGTTTGGCCTGCTCAAGGATCTCCGCGTGCGGTACGTTTGATGCGCCAACGGTCAGCGTATCAGCCCAGGAGGCGAAGCTCAGGGCGCTTAAGGTTGCTGCGGCGAGTAATGTCAGTGATTTTTTCATGATAATGGTTTCCGTATTTTATTAGCGTTTATCTAACAGAGAGGTGATCACATCGCCGCAAAGCTGGATGATGAAGACGATGAGCAGAATCGTCACCGTCGCCACCAGCGTGACGTCGCTGTGGTTGCGCTGGAATCCTTCCAGATAGGCCAGATTCCCTAAACCCCCGGCACCAATGACTCCCGCCATCGCGCTGTAGCTGACCAGCGCAATCAGCGTCACGGTGATCCCGGACACCAGAGCGGGAGAAGATTCCGGCAGTAAAACCCGAAAAATAAGCGTACTCAGACGCGCGCCCATCGAACGTGTCGCTTCAATAACGCCTTTATCCACTTCACGCAGGGCAATTTCGACCAGACGCGCATAAAACGGCGCGGCTCCCACAATTAAC
This sequence comes from Citrobacter sp. C5_2, assembly GCF_014596845.2. Taxonomy (NCBI): domain Bacteria; kingdom Pseudomonadati; phylum Pseudomonadota; class Gammaproteobacteria; order Enterobacterales; family Enterobacteriaceae; genus Citrobacter; species Citrobacter sp. C5_2. Next base: position 2,824,979 of record NZ_CP115032.1, read on the forward strand.
GCAGGCAGCGCGGCATTGGCGCCGAGAATGGTGCCAACCATCGCTTTGGTAAATGGGATCAGCAGCACGATCAAAATGATGAAGGGGATCGAACGGAAGATATTCACCACCAGCGAAATCGCACTATACACGGCGCGATTGTGGAACAGTCCGCCACGCGCCGTCAGAAACAGCGCCAGGCCAAGGGCGACCCCAAGAACAAAGGTCGCCACGCCAGAAAGCGCGGTCATATAGAGCGTTTCCTGGGTTGCTGCTAATAATTGATCCCATTTCAGATGGGGGAACAGTTCTTCAGCCATGTTGAATCACCTCACCTTCAATGTCGCTATCGCGCAGATCGGCCAGAATATTGCTCAGTTGCTCCTCGGTAGCCACAACGTGCACCCATAGCTGACCAAACACCCCGTGCGCGGTTTGCGTCATCTTGCCGTGCAAAATGTTAAACGGCAGGCCGTAGCGCAGGGTCAATTCTCCAACGACGGGACGGTGGGTGCGTTGCCCGGTAAACGTTAGCTTGATCACCACGCCGCCCAGTTCGCGTGCCAGCTGTGGGTTGAACTCATCTTCTTCGGCGTACTGGCTCACCTGACGCACGAATTGTCGGGTGATCGGCTGCTGCGGATGGGTAAAGACGCTGAGCACGTCGCCTTCTTCAACGACTTTACCGTTTTCCATCACCGCCACGCGGTCGCAAATTTTGCGCACCACATGCATTTCATGGGTGATCAACACAATGGTTAATTTGAAGCGACGGTTAATATCGAGCAGTAAATCAAGGATCTGATCGGTAGTTTGCGGATCTAACGCCGAGGTGGCTTCGTCGCACAGCAGTACGTCAGGATTGTTCGCCAGCGCGCGGGCAATTCCCACCCGTTGTTTTTGCCCGCCGCTGAGCTGGGACGGATAAGCATTCTCGCGACCACTTAACCCAACCAGCGTAATCAGTTCGGCAACCCGCGCTTTGATGGACGCCTTTGGCGCACCCGCGATTTGCATAGAGAAAGCAATATTTTCGCTAACCGTGCGCGACCACAGTAAGTTGAAGTGCTGGAACACCATGCTGATTTTCAGTCGCGCCTGACGCAGAGATTCTCCGCGGGCGGCAGAGATATCATGGCCGTTAATCGTCACGCTGCCGGAGGTCGGTTTTTCCAGACCATTAAGCAAGCGAATTAAGGTGCTCTTACCCGCCCCGCTGTAACCAATAATTCCGTAAATCTGTCCCTGCTCAACCGTCAGGTTGACGTTATCGACAGCGGTAATGGATAGCCTGCCTGGCGTAAACACTTTTGAAATATTTTTCAGGACAATCATGTCGTTTGGGTATCCGCTGCTGCTTTTTGTAATCCTGCTAGCGCTTTTAGCTGTTTAGCAGTATGGATGTCCAAACGAGTGTAATGAGTGAAATTGGCTTTTAGAATGAATTAAAACGAATTTGATATAATTTTTAGGAATATGATCTATCCATTGAAAACGCCCGCCTAAATCTGTTTATTTGGCTAGCCAGGGCGGGTTGTTGCGCAACAAACTGTCGCTGAGCCCAACGCCTTTATCCATACCGATGAACAAATTAATGAATATTTTTTGTAAAACCGCACAGAACTGTTTTGAAACAGCGTTTCCATTTTCCTTTTAGATAAAATTCAGCGTATAATGCGCGCCAATTGTCTCTTGAATGGTTTCAGCACATTGACCTGTAAAACTCAACGACTACAAAACTCACCTTCCCGTTGGGCTGAAACGCAAGCACACATTCCTCTGCACGCTCTTTCGATGTCACCTATCCTTAGAGCGAGACATCACCACTTTCGTAACTCAGGTTTAGCTTCCCATCCGTGCGCGATGGGAGCCAGATTTCCCAATCCTTCTCAACTTAAAGACTAAGACTGTCATGAAAAAGACGAAAATTGTTTGCACCATCGGTCCGAAAACCGAATCCGAAGAGATGTTAACCAAAATGCTGGACGCGGGCATGAACGTCATGCGTCTTAACTTCTCTCATGGCGATTACGCAGAACACGGTCAGCGCATCAAAAATTTGCGCAACGTGATGAGCAAAACCGGTAAGAAAGCCGCTATCCTGCTGGATACCAAAGGTCCGGAAATCCGTACCATTAAGCTGGAAGGCGGTAACGACGTTTCTCTGAAAGCAGGCCAGACCTTCACCTTCACCACCGACAAATCTGTTGTCGGCAACAGCGAAATCGTTGCTGTGACTTACGAAGGCTTCACTAAAGATCTGTCTGTCGGCAACACCGTACTGGTTGACGATGGCCTGATCGGCATGGAAGTTACCGCGATCGAAGGTAACAAAGTTATCTGTAAAGTGCTGAACAACGGCGACCTGGGCGAAAACAAAGGCGTTAACCTGCCAGGCGTTTCTATCGCGCTGCCAGCACTGGCTGAGAAAGACAAACAGGACCTGATCTTCGGTTGCGAACAGGGCGTTGACTTCGTTGCGGCATCCTTTATCCGTAAACGTTCTGACGTGGTTGAAATCCGCGAGCACCTGAAGGCGCACGGCGGCGAAAACATCCAGATCATCTCCAAAATCGAAAACCAGGAAGGCCTGAACAACTTCGACGAAATCCTCGAAGCGTCTGACGGTATCATGGTTGCTCGTGGCGACATGGGCGTTGAGATCCCGGTTGAAGAAGTTATCTTCGCGCAGAAGATGATCATCGAGAAATGTATCCGCGCGCGCAAAGTCGTTATCACTGCGACCCAGATGCTGGACTCCATGATCAAAAACCCGCGTCCGACCCGCGCTGAAGCCGGCGACGTCGCGAACGCAATCCTCGACGGCACCGACGCAGTCATGCTGTCTGGCGAATCCGCGAAAGGTAAATACCCGCTGGAAGCCGTGACCATCATGGCGACCATTTGCGAACGTACCGACCGCGTGATGACCAGCCGTCTGGACTTCAACAACGACAGCCGCAAACTGCGCATCACCGAAGCCGTTTGCCGTGGCGCGGTTGAAACTGCGGAAAAACTGGACGCTCCGCTGATCGTCGTTGCAACCCAGGGCGGTAAATCTGCTCGCGCAGTGCGTAAATACTTCCCGGATGCCACCATCCTGGCGCTGACGACTAACGAAACTACCGCGCGTCAGCTGGTACTGAGCAAAGGCGTTGTGGCACAGGTTGTTAAAGAAATCAGCTCCACCGATGATTTCTACCGTCTGGGCAAAGAAGTTGCTCTGGAGAGCGGTCTGGCGCAGAAAGGTGACGTTGTGGTTATGGTTTCTGGCGCCCTGGTTCCAAGCGGCACGACCAACACCGCATCCGTTCACGTACTGTAATAATTCCGCCGCGAATTAATTTGCTTATAAAAGCGCCCTCGTGGCGCTTTTTTTATTTTATCGATAGCCACAATTAATAAAAAATCAAATCGGATTTCACTATCTAATCCGTGATTATCTAAGATGAATCCGATGGAAGCTTTCTGTTTTCACTCGGTTTTTTAGCCGTTTTTGCACAATTCGATGCTTCTTTGAGCGAACGATCAAAAATAAGTGCATTCCCATCAAAAAAATATTCTCAACATAAAAAACTTTGTGTAATACTTGTAACGCTACATGGAGATTAACTCAATCTAGAGGGTATTAATAATGAATCGTACTAAACTGGTACTGGGCGCGGTAATCCTGGGTTCTACTCTGCTGGCAGGTTGCTCCAGCAACGCTAAAATCGATCAGCTGTCTTCTGACGTTCAGACTCTGAACGCTAAAGTTGACCAGCTGAGCAACGACGTGAACGCAATGCGTTCCGACGTTCAGGCTGCTAAAGACGACGCAGCTCGCGCTAACCAGCGTCTGGACAACGCAGCTACTAAATACCGCAAGTAATAGTATCTGTGTAATAAAAATGGCGCACATTGTGCGCCATTTTTTTGCCCTGAATTTCTCGTTCCCTGTTATTGCGTAGCGCGCACCTCTGCATTCTCTCCCGGTACCCCATTTCGCGCAGACTTCACTTCCGCACCATTGCTAACGACCGAGGCCTGGCTGGCCGTCACTGTGACCGGATAACCCGCACGGCGATACAACGCGCGCTCCACCAGGCTGTTATCAACGGCTTTATTGTCTTTGAACTGAGTAAAACCGGCTGGGAGCACATACGGCATGGTCTGAACGTTTTGTTCCTCTTCCGGCGACAGTGGGCGATGCACCTCGACATACCGCATGCCGTTCGGCTCAATCGAATATTTGATCGGCTCATTAATCACCCTGACCGGCGTTCCTGTTCGGACTTGAGCAAACAATGCCTTGATGTCCGGCGCGTTCATGCGAATACACCCGGAGCTCACGCGCAGACCGACACTGTCCGGCGCGCTGGTGCCATGGATCAGGTATTCACCGTTTCCATGCGCCAGACGCAGTGCAAAGCGTCCTAACGGGTTATTTGGCCCGGCGGGCACTACCGGAGGCAATGTTATGCCACGTTCCAGAGAGCGTTTACGGATGCCTGCTGTAGGGGTCCAGGTAGGATTCGGTATTTTCTGCCCCACCCGGGTTTCCATCACCGGGGTTTCCAGCCCCTGCAAACCGATACCAATCGGGAATACCTGAACGATATTCTCTCCCGGCGGGTAGTAATACAGACGTAGCTCCGCCAGATTCACAATAATGCCTTCGCGTGGCGCATCAGGCAGCAGTAATTGCGAGGGAATAGTAATCAGGGTTCCGGGTTTGGGAACAGGGGCAATAGTATTATTGGCTTCGAGGATCAGCATTGCGGCGGTATCAAACTTACGGGCAATCGCCTGTAGGTTTTTATCCCCTTCCTGCACGGTATAAGTTTGATTTTGCCCAACAAGACGACTGTTTGCCTGGGGCAACGGATAATCGACCGCCCATGCGGCCTGAATAGCGCTGTAAGCGCCGATTAGCATTAAGGTAATAACAGACGCGCGTTTCATACTCACTCACCCCCCTGGCGTTCCTGCCGGACGACGGCGAGCGCCAGATCCGGCTTACGAGTCACTGCGTTGCCTTACACGATCGATTTCAAGTCGGTCTGAAAGTTGACGTGTTTTATCAGTTTAGCTAAGAGTTGCGGCTTTGGCGCGGATAGCCCGAATCATTGCCTCCAGCCCCTGTGAACGAGACGGTGTGAGATGCTGTGCGAGCGCCATTTTTTCAAACCACGGACGCACATCAAAATTCACAATATCCTGGGCCGTCATGCGGTCGTACAGAATGAAGACCACGGCGATAAGCCCTTTCACAATTGCCGCATCGCTGTCGCCCTGAAATTCAATAATCCCTTCAGCATTCTGACGCATAACAATCCATACCTGACTTTGACATCCCTGAATGCTATTTTCGGGGCAGCGATCGTCGGCGTTTAATTCCGGCAAACGCTGACCCAGTTCAATGATGTACAGGTATTTCTCTTCCCAATTAGCGCAACGCAGAAAATTACGCAACAATTTTTCTTTATCCGGTAGCGCAGCCATAACGCCTCCCTGTTATCCCAGTAAGTGATGAATACGCTTGAGACCTGTCACCAGGCGATCCACTTCTTCATGGGTGTTGTACATGGCAATCGACGCCCGACACATGGCGGGAACGTGATAGTAGGCCATCAGCGGCATTGCGCAGTGATGCCCCGTCCGCACGGCGATCCCATAGTTATCGAGAAAACTCCCGACGTCATAGGCGTGATGTTTGCCGAGGTTAAAGGCAATCACCCCCAGGCGGTTATCCGGTCCGTAAAGCGTCAAATCCGGCACGTCCGCCAGCTGTTCCAACGCATAGCGCATCAGGAATTGTTCATATTCGCTAATTTCAGTCAGCCCCAGCGCTGAAACATACTCAATAGCCGCGCCAAGCCCGATAATTCCTCCTGTGTTAGGCGTACCGGCTTCAAAACGCCACGGCGCTTTGGCCCACGTCGTCCCCTGGCTCAGGCTCACGGTCGCAATCATCGAACCGCCGCCTTCCCATGGCGGCATTTCCTGCAGCAGCGCCTCTCTCGCATACAGCACGCCAATACCGGTTGGCCCGTAGAGCTTGTGTCCGGAGAAAACATAAAAATCGCAATCTAACGCCTGCACATCCACTTGATGATGCATAACCGCCTGTGCGCCATCCACCAGTACTTTTGCGCCGTATTGATGCGCCAGCGCAATCATCTCACTTAGCGGGTTTTCGGTGCCCAGTACGTTTGAAACATGGGTAATTGCCAGCAGTTGCGTATGCTCATCGAACAGCGCTGGCAACGCTTCCAGTTGCAATGTGCCGTCGGCATTGAGCGGAATAACCCGCAGTTCTGCGCCCACGCGGGCGCATAGCATTTGCCAGGGAACAATGTTGGCATGGTGCTCCATTTCGCTGATGATGATGTTATCGCCAGTCCTGACATTGCTGTTGCCCCAACTGTTCGCCACCAGGTTAATGCCTTCCGTGGTACCGCGAACGAACACCAGCTCTTCAGCGGAACGAGCGTTAATAAACAGCGAGGCGAGCTTGCGCACATTCTCCATTTTTTCCGTGGCCTGCGCGCTCAGCGTATGGATACCACGGTGAACCGCCGCATAGCCGTGACGGTAAAACTCGGCTTCGGCATCGATCACCTGATTAGGCTTTTGCGCGCTGGCGGCGCTGTCCAGATACGCCAGCGGTAAACCGTTCACTTCACGCGTCAGGACCGGAAAATCAGCCCGCACTTTTTCAATGGGAAATGTCATGCTACGCCTCCCGGCAGGCGGTGAGCGATCCGCGCCAGTACCAGTTGTTTAAGCGTTTCATCGCGCAAGGCTTCCGTCAGCTCAGCGGCAAACGCATAGAGAATCATCTGTTGAGCATCCTGCTGACCGATCCCGCGCGAACGCAGATAGAACATCTGCTCGTCGTCAATCCGCCCTACCGTCGCCCCGTGACTGCATTTCACGTCGTCGGCATAAATTTCGAGCTGAGGCTTGGTGTCCACTTCCGCCAGTTTTCCGAGCAGTAAATTGTTATTGGTCATCTGACCGTCGGTTTTAATGGCGTGTTGAGCGACGTTGATCAGGCCATTGAACACCGCCCGCCCCTTATCGCTGACAATCGTTTTATGCAACTGGCGGCTGTTGCAATAGCCCTTGTTGTGCGCAAGCCAGGTTCGGGTGTCACAAACTTCGTTTTTCACCGGCATCGCCAGGCTGTTAAGGCGCAGCGTAGTATTTTCGCCGTTGAGCTGGGTACTGGTGTTATGGCGTAACACGGCATCACCCAGCAAGAAACTTTGGCTGACTGCCGAGGCATCTGTACTCAACTGAATATCATTATGGGCAAAGTGGTGGCTGAGCGAATTCTCAAACGCCAGTTTAATGTGGTGCAAATGTGCATTGGCCGCGACGTTCATCGTTAAGCGCGCCCCGGTAAAATGGCGAAGCTCGCTGAGACTGACATAATGCTCAATAACGGTGGCTTCTGCGCCTTCCGCCAGATCCAGATGGTGACGATAGTGCGCCGTGTTCACCGCATCGCCCGTCGCTCCCTGGGTAATGTGTAGCAGCAGCAGCGGTTTCGCTGGTCGCTGGTTACGCTTGACCAAAATGTGCGTTACGCTGCGGGACAGGCTTTCGGTCAGATGCAGAAATACTTCCGGCTGGATAGCTGCAGGCAGCGTCTGACGCTCATCATTAACGGTAATATCAAATCCGCTACCTTCCACGCTGTCGCTGAGCGTTGGACAAAATTTGCCATCGACAAACACCAATCGTACCGCATCAATCGCTGGTGCCAGCGCCTCAAACTGGGCTGGCGTTAGCGCGGAGATATTGCTGACGAACCGGCTGTTGGTTAATCCCTCCAGCGGCGTGTATTTCCAGTCCTCATGCTTACGCGTTGGCAGCCCCAGACGCAGTAGCTGTTGCAGATGCTGTTGCGCATAGTGCGAACGGGTCTCCCCTTGGGTCTCAAACAGATGGTGCCACTGTTGCAGCACGTTACTGCTGTTCGCTAAGCCAGCCATATCCTTGCTCCTCCAGTTGTTTGACCAGCGTGAAATCGCCGGACTTCACAATTCGCCCCTGGTAGAGAACGTGAACATAATCGGGTTTGATATAGTCCAGGATGCGCTGATAGTGAGTGACGATAATGAATGAGCGTTTCCCGTCGCGCAGCGAGTTCACGCCATCGGCGACGATTTTCAGCGCATCGATATCCAGCCCGGAGTCTGACTCATCGAGAATGCACAACTGAGGCTCCAGCACCGCCATTTGCAGAATGTCATTCCGCTTTTTCTCACCGCCAGAGAAACCGACGTTTACCGAACGCGTCAGTAAGTCTTCCGGCATCTTCAGCAGCGCGATTTTTTCTTCCATCAGATCCTGGAAGTCGAACCTGTCCAGCGACTCCTCCCCACGATAACTGCGCACCGCATTCAGCGCCGTTTGGAGGAAAAACTGATTACTGACGCCGGGAATTTCTACCGGATACTGAAATGCCATAAAGATCCCTTCGCCGGCCCGGTCTTCCGGCGACAGTTCCAGTAAATCCTTACCGTTAAATTCAACCGTCCCGCCAGTGACTTCGTAGTCTTCACGTCCGGCGAGCGTGGCGGACAGCGTACTTTTCCCGGAACCGTTCGGCCCCATAATGGCATGGACTTCTCCGGGACGAATCTCAAGGCTGAGCCCACGCAGAATCGCCTTATCTTCGACACTGACCTGTAAATCTTTAATGCTTAACATGTGCTTTCCTTAAATTTTAACCGACGCTGTGTTCAAGACTTATGGCGAGAAGTTTTTGCGCTTCCACCGCAAATTCCAGCGGCAGTTCAGAGAACACGTCTTTACAGAAACCGTTGACGATCATCGAAATGGCATCCTCTTCGCTGATGCCGCGTTGCAGACAGTAAAACAGCTGGTCTTCACCGATGCGTGACGTCGTGGCTTCGTGCTCAAGCTGGGCGCTGTTGTTTCGACACTCGACATACGGGAAGGTATGCGCCCCGCAGTCCGCCCCGATCAACATGGAGTCGCATTGGGTATAGTTACGCGCGTTGGTGGCGGTCGGCATGATTTTTACCAGGCCGCGATAGCTGTTCTGACTCTGACCGGCGGAGATCCCTTTCGAGATGATGGTCGATTTGGTGTTCTTGCCAATGTGGATCATCTTGGTGCCGGTATCGGCCTGCTGGTGACCGCTGGTCAGCGCGACGGAGTAGAATTCACCGATAGAGTTATCGCCACGCAGAATGCAGCTTGGGTATTTCCAGGTAATGGCCGAGCCGGTTTCCGACTGCGTCCACGACATTTTGCTGTTTTCGCCTTCGCACAGCGCGCGCTTGGTGACGAAGTTCAAAATGCCGCCGGTATTACCATCACCGGGGAACCAGTTTTGCACCGTCGAGTATTTCACTTCAGCATCTTTATGGATGATAACTTCCACCACCGCCGCATGTAGCTGGTAGCTGTCGCGTACCGGAGCTGAACAACCTTCGATATAACTGACGTAGCTGCCCTCATCCGCAATCAGAATAGTGCGTTCAAACTGCCCGGTCTTTTCGGCATTAATCCGGAAGTAGGTCGAGAGTTCCATGGGACAACGCACGCCTTTCGGCACATAAATAAAGGTGCCATCAGATGCCACTGCGGCATTCAGCGCGGCGAAGAAATTATCATTACCCGGAACGACGGTTCCCAGATACTGTTTCACCAGCTCGGGATGGTCATGAATCGCCTCACCGAACGAACAGAAAATAATGCCCTGCTCTGCCAGCTTGTCGCGATAGGTTGTCGCCACCGACACCGAGTCGAAAATAGCATCAACCGCCACCTCTTTTCCTTCACGAACCGGCACCCCTAGCTGTGCAAAGGCGTCTTCTACCTCTTTGCTTAAAAAGGCATTCGCCCCTGTTTGCTGAACAGCCCCCGGTTCAGAAGCACAGGTTTCATCACAATTGCCGCAGGACGGCGCAGAGTAATAGCTGTAATCCTGATAATTCAGCTTGTCGTAGTGCGCTTTGAGCCAGTGCGGCTCTTCCATGGTGAGCCATGCGTTAAAGGCATTCAGGCGAAACTCCAGCATCCAGTCGGGTTCATTACGTTTTGCCGAAATCGCGCGCACAACGTCTTCATTGATCCCTTTTGCCAGCTCATCGGTTTGCAGTTGGGTGAAGAAGCCCTCTTTATAATTGAGGTGCCCGCCAGCCCAGGTGTTGACATCATCAGTTGCTTCAGTATTACGAGACATAGTACCGCCTATACCCCAAAACTTTCGCCACAGCCGCATTCGTTCTGGGCTTTCGGGTTATGAAATTTAAATAACTGATTTAATCCTTCGCGTACGAAATCGACTTCCGTCCCGTCGATAAACGGCATCGCCTGTAACGGCACATAAAGTCTGGCGCCATCCGATTCATACAGCAGATCGTCTTTTTCCGGCTCACGGACGGTGTCCAGCACGTAGCCGAATCCCGCGCATCCGGTTTGTTTCACACCTAAACGCACGCCCAACATACCGGGTTGTTTTGCCACCAGTTCGCGGATGTGCGCCGCAGCTGCCGGTGTTAACGTCAAACCGCGCCATGCGAAATCGTCCGGGTTAAATGTTCCTGAATGCAATTCCATAGGGTTACCTCGAGTCATTAGCTTTCAAGCTATAACACCATGTTAGTGATAATGATTATCACTTCAACCCCTCAACAGCAGGGGCATTCGGGTTAATCGCCATTTTTTGGCTACTTTTAATAAGCATAGACCCTGCAGCGCGGGTTATCAGAGATGGATTGTTTTGTTCAATGCATTGATTAATAATGGATTATGAAAATCCAATCGTTCATGCAGGTCAAACGCCAAAAGATGTATAGGTAATACCTATTTAAGGGATTGCTTTTAAAATCTGAATAAAATCTGCAATTATTGTATAATCAGGGACTTAATATTTGCATATTACAAAACGTATTGATTTACAGGCATATTACTTACGTTAATAAAAAAGCGGTAAGCATAAACTTACCGCCCTTTAACTATTACCAGTTAACCCGAATTCCCAGGTTGCCAGCAAAACCATGCATATTACCTTCAAAATCATGCTGATATTTCATATCTGCATATAGTGAAGCATTTTTGGTAATATCACCGGTAAAACCACCGCCCACTTCATACCATTGATCTGAATAATCTTGATTAAATTTCACCGAGCTCACCGTTACATCTGGCGAACGACCAATATTAGTCAGGACATTTGCAGTTAAATATGGATGTGCTTTAGATGTTTTAACACTATCATAACCCAGACGTCCTCCGATACGAGCAAGGCCCGAGTTATCAGACGTTGATTTAACGTAGGCAACGCCATCGTTTGTCGCATCTAAGTGAAGGTATTGATACATAAGTTGAACTTGAGGTTCCAGATATAACCCATTGGCATATTTGAATGGCTTACCTGCCTCTACGGATAGAGTTATGCCATCACCATCTTGAGTGGCATCATTACCGTAAATACTATTATATTCATTACGATAGTGAGTATACTGAGCCACAGTATCTACATATACGTCATTTGAAAAATATGAGGTGTAATAAGCCCCTACACCGTAACCTTTGGAATTGATCTTACCTGTCGTTGTCGATCTGCCTTGATACATTCCACGAACAGAATCTTTAGCAGACGTGCTAACTTGTCCGAAAGTAGCAAATACGCCACTATGTACTCTGGTGCCATCTTCTTCAAAGTTGTTATAAAGATCGCCGCCAAGCTGAGCAAACCAGGTGTCGGCGTCATAGTTAAAACGATCTGCATTAGATTTTGTTTCACCGCCGCCAATACGTCCCCAGGCCCCCTGAGGCATATTACTTTCTTTCTTAATATTTTCCTGTTCACCGACCCTTTCATGCAAAGTACCAACGGTCTGATAGCCATACATACGGTTTAAGTACGGGGCGATAACGTAACCAGGTACTGATGGGTTATATGATGGTTCCGATGTTGGGGCCGGAGTCGGATTTGGAGTCGGCTCCGGAGTTGGGTTTGGCGTCGGATTTGGCGTCGGCTCAGGGGTTGGATTCGGCGTCGGCTCCTCGGTCGGTTCTGGGGTAGGCTCTAAAGTCGAGCGCAAATACCATCCATTTCCGGATTGGCCGCCGTTATACGCCAGGTATTCATAAGCGCCTGCGACAACAGGTTTTGATAGCGTTACCGAGCTCGTATCCTGGCCACTGATAGAAGCAAGTTTAATGCCATCGTTTACAGTGAGCGCCCCCGCTCCACCAATCTGATTGATATTAATCGTATGGTTACCGGCAGCATCACCATTAACTACAATTCTGTCAGAAACTGTATTAGCGTCGCCTTCATTAAGAACAGTATTAAAAGTTATCGTTCCATTATTTCCGGAGAATGAATTAGTCGTGATGGTCTTAACATCATTAACGCCACTGCTTTGAAAGTTAATCAAAGCACTATTTAAGGTAATAGCCGCAGAATTTGAATCGCCCGTCACATTCCACTGGCTTCCATTGGCAATGTTTAGATTTGTCATATCAACAGCTTTACCTGTCCAGACAGAGCCATTGTTAAGCGAAAGCGAAGCCGTCGATGATGAGGTATTAATTGCATCCCCCGACACAACAGAGTTAGCATCGGCATTGACTTCTAACGCCGCTGCCCCCGTGTTTTGAATAAACACGCCGTTATTAACGGTGGAATTAACCTCATTTAACTGGATGGTCCCATTGCCTTCTATAGCGTAGATAGACTCACCGGCAAGAGATGATAATTCACCGCCAGTCATTGAAAGCGTCGACACGCCGCGATTCTGCAAAATTGCCGGGCTTTGGATGCTATTAGTCGTATTTACTGTTGTATTAGTAAGAACGACATCCCCACCCTCAAGAGAAACACCTGGCGAATAGTTACCTTTCGTCTCTAACGCACTATCCGTGACGTTAATCTTGCCGCCAGATACCGCCCGTACCGCCGCTGAAATGTGATTCTCGGTAAGTATATTTGAGTTACTAATATTGGCGATGGCGCCATCCCTCGTCATAACGCCTGCAGCGGATGAATTTTTTGTGTTTATATTGCTATCAACAACGTTCAGGGTAGCCCCTTCTTTTATCGCGTATACACCAAGCGCCCCCACTCCAGCAGTTGAAATGTTAGTATTGGTGAGCGAGATGCTTGTCGGATTATTCAAATCACCGCTGCCATCTACATAGGCGCCATGAATGTTTGCACCTGTCGTGTTGATATTTATGGCATCTGTACCCTGGATTGAGACACTGCTTGCGGATGCAGCATAAATCGCAGATGTTGTGAAGATGGATGATGATGAATTCTTTTCGATGGTGCCAGTACCTGACAATGTGATTGTACTGCTGTCTGTAGCAGATATAGCAGAAGCATCATCGCCAGTACTCACAATATTGAACCGATCGCGAACGTCAACGTTACTATTATCTTGAGCAACTATCGCTGAAGAACCACTTCCGGTGGAATTAACACTTAACAGCCCCTGTGAGCTAACGTTGCCTGAACTCGTGGCATAGATGCCAAAAGATTCGTCGCCTGTCGTGTTGATTGAAACTCCATTGAGCTGTGAATCACCGCCAGCGATAACTGAAATACCGTTTGCAGTCGCCCCACTGGTCGCAATGGATGAATTTTGTATCACACCTGCACTATTGCTGCCGAGGAACTTAATACCATCGGCATCTGTCCCGGAGGTCGTTACGGTCGAGTCACTAAGTAAAAAATCATCCCCAACAAATACCCCATTTGCATTTGCACCCGATGTGGAGATAGCTAAGTTGCTTCCATGGACGGAAGTCCCCACTCCGTTAGCATCCATTGAGATACCATGCGCAGTATCGCCAACCGTTTTAATATTTAATTTAGAGGATGCGGTGCCATTAAGCTCGATACTGGCCCCATTTGATGCATTCACTGCAGACGAATTGACTCCTCCACCAGAAGGTAAAAGAGAGGATGTCTGAATCAAGCCTCCGGCATTAACAATTACACTGGTTCCGTTTCCGCTAGCTTCTATTGCGCTATATGGGCCATTGGCAGATGCATCGTTGTTAGCCGTTACGTTTAACGTCCCGGCGGAAACATTAACTTTGCCGCCGTTTAAGGCATATATTCCATACGAACTTCCATTTGCTGTGATGTTAAGGTCCCCCTGGCTTGTTACCGAAGAACCTGTACCATCCACTTTAATTCCGGATGAATCGCCGCCAGAAGTCGTAATAGTTGAAACGCCGTTGAGATTAACCGTCCCGCCAGATTGAGCAAGAACGCCCTCAGAGTTACCTCCGGTCGTGACAATATTTAATGCCCCGGGCGAGGTAATTGTTCCTGCATTCAAAGCAAATAACTCTGGAGTATCAGAAGTACTGCTTGACGATGAATAGCCTGCAAGCACATTAGTTGATGTGTTATCGGCTATCGTTTGCGCCTTAGCGATCTCAGTTGATGTTGAGAATAGAAGACCAATCATTATTGATACTTTTGATAACCTGGTGTTTAAGCAAGACATCGACGCTCCTTAATTCCCATATCTCTAAAACCCCACTACGTTTTGCAGTGAAGTTCATTTTCTTAAGAGGTGTAATTACTTGAACGATCCTGGAGAATAGTAATAGCTCATGGCATAACTAAGTTATGTATAGCCCCATGATTTAGAAACATCAAGTTACACAGTTTTACGCCACGAGTATACCCTGGTTATTAAAGCTATCAATTTCCAACCAGCATGAAAAATCCTAAACTTTCTAATGCGGCAAATAGGTTCAGATTTAATATCCTGTTGTTTTATATCTATTACTTTCCTTTACATCCTTATCCTTGTCGTCCTGTTTTCGTTTTTATCTTGTCCTGACATACATAACAGACACCGTAACTAACATTTCTTTTACCGGCAGACCAGATATATATTAACCATTTGATATATATGAAATTCCCCAGCCCACCGCTAACCGCACATTCCTGTTTATAACGATGCAGTCGCGAACAGGATCGTCGTCAATAAGTAATACGTTTGAAATTCTGCAGGCATTACGGCGCATTGCAACGTAACTCCCGATTTAATAACGGAATAAATTATTTCTCGCTTAACGAATTGCCTCTCGCCCCTCTAGTTATGTAAATTTATATAAAGAGAAGATTCAAATGACACAATCAGGAATAGAACACATAAGCCCCCTGTGGATATATAATTCATAAAATAGATAGAGGGTAGAACATTAAACCAGACATAAACGCAAAACCAAGATTAAAATATCAAAAAAACGGACCAGTACAAATGCTTGAACCACAAAACGACCTTATATTACATAATAATTTCATTTAATTTCATTAAGTTACCATTTCAATGTGGAATTAATTATTTTCCCATATTGCAAGGAAAGTATTCCCCATGTGAATATACTTACATCGTGAGTGCTCATTGAACATTGATACTAAAATTCCACTTTTATGATGAGAATCCTGCGTATGATGAAGCCAAATGATGAAATGAAGTTAATTATCTCCAAATGGTTATCATCCGGTGCCGCGCGTATCATCATAAAAAGCGAAATTGGAATTGAGCGTACTTTAGGCGTTAAGCCGAATAATACTGACTTCGTCTTTCTGACTGAAGGAGCGATGGATATCAGGAGAACAATGGACGACCTGGTATTCTGTACTGCGCTTGCGCCCTATATTATGAGCGGGACCGACCATCCTGAAAGTGAAGCGTACTTTTATGGTGAGATACGGGCTCATTCAGTAGCATATCGGATTAAAAAAGAAACCGCATTGAATTTAGTGGAAAAGTTCAATTTATTCAAACAATTGTGGATAGTTGAAAAGTATAAATCTCAAGCCATATGGCGCAGAGATGCCAACCTCAATGGCGCATCAGTTAAAGTGGCAATCGGAGAGCTGATTACCGTTCTTAGTATGCTCCCACCAGAGTTTAGAAAATCAATCTC
Source organism: Citrobacter sp. C5_2 (assembly GCF_014596845.2). Taxonomy (NCBI): domain Bacteria; kingdom Pseudomonadati; phylum Pseudomonadota; class Gammaproteobacteria; order Enterobacterales; family Enterobacteriaceae; genus Citrobacter; species Citrobacter sp. C5_2. The sequence continues at coordinate 2,840,897 of NZ_CP115032.1, forward strand.
TGTTTATAAATTTCTTCAGGAAAGAACAAAGTATTCAAAAAGTACAATAATGCGTGTCGTAAACCATTACAGAGATAATGGCCAACTAGATATTAAAAATGGAATACTTATTGAATGGATTCCTAAAGAAAAAGGATAAACACTATGGGATTTCATATACATACTTACTGTGCCTATACCCGGCAGGGGGTTTTGGGCCTCATTGATGAAATATTTGAAACTTCACAACCCGATGAGGTCATTCATATTTTCGATCTCATCGAAAACCCACATCCAATCTTACTATTAAATAAAATAAAAAATTACATGCGGATTACATTAGATGAACCGCAGAAAATAATAGCTATATGCAATAAACAGACAGCAGATTTTCTGCGTAAATTCAGCATACTATGCATTACACCGACAGAATCAATATTAAACTGGGTGGATATTCTAAAAAAAGCAAAGGCGTATACTAAGTGGTCTGTAGCCAGCATTCCAGAACTGGAGCATCATTACGCTTCAAAGCCTCTGACAAATAAGGATTTTTTTATTCTTGAGCATTTGTGTCATGGTTATTCATTTTCTGAAATCTCTGAACTAAGTGGTTTGAATGCAAAGATAGTTTATGCCAGACTCAGTAAAATTAAATGTGAATTTAACTTAGAAAGGAATAACATCCATCTCGCTTACACTTTTATTTTAGAGTCAAGAACAAACTATTTTCATTGTGGCAGACAGTCCAATTATCATCTTTAAAGGCACATAGAAATTAAGCGCTTACAGTCTCAGCAGCAATGCATTATTATGCGGAACAGTGCAAATAACAAAAAAACCCTTAAGTCTGCTTGCTGGCAGGCTTAAGGGTTCCGGCCCCATCCGGCGCTTATCTCCGGCACTCGTAATGGCTTAGCTCTTGAAGGGGCATAAGAATAATCTCACTCCCGGATAAGTTTTGTTTAACACAAATTGCGGTTTGATTGTTTTTTGAGCGCAGTCAATGACATAATTCGCGCGTTGTTTCACTAATTGCGTCTAACAACAAGCGTAACCCCGCAGGCTGATGCTCACGAGAAAGATACAACCCGTATATTGGCAGGCGTTTAGGCTGTAGCTCTGGCAGTAACCGAACTAACTTTCCCTGCGCCAACCCTTCTCGCGCTTCCGGCTCCGGTACCAGCGCAATGCCCATACCCGCCAGCGCCGACTCACAGAGCAGCGAAGAGATCCCGGCGCTCAAATTCCCTTTGATCGCAACAGAAACCGTCTGCCCTTGTACATCGAGAAAGTGCCAGGATTTTCCGGCAAAGCCGCTGTAATAGAGGCAGTTATGCTGCGTAAGATCGTCGAGCGTTTCAGGGGTGCCATGTTGATGCAGATAATCGACAGACGCACACAGCACGGATTCACAGTCCCCCAATCGACGGGCGATGGTCCCAGGCTCGGGGGTATCCGTAATGCGGATCGCCACATCGATGCGTTCCCCGACCAGACTTACCGGTTGATTATTAATCTCAACCTCAATGCGCAGTTGCGGATACCGCGCCAGAAAAGTGGGCAGCACCGGAGCAAGAATGTGCATCGCGGTATAGTGCGCGCAAGCGACACGTAGCGTACCGGAAGGTATTTGCGCGGCACTGGCGGCAGCAATATCCAGCGAAAGTTGCGCCAGAGAACGCGTTTTCACTAATGCCTCTTCTCCGGCTGGCGTGATCGTCAGGCGACGCGACGACCGATGGATAAGCCTTGCCCCCGCCCATTTTTCCATTTCGTCGAGGTAACGACTAACCATCGGTCTGGAAAGCCCCAGCGCTCGCGCGGCGGCGCTTAAGCTGCCCAAATCACAGATATGGTTGAATACCGTTGCCGCCATTACTCTGTCCATTGCATCCCATCCGATCGTTTTAAGAAACTCAGCATACCCTGATACAGGAATTCTAACAGATGCAAATATCCTTAAAATACGCGAACTATCAAAAGACAATTTCCTGCACAAGGTTACCTGGTATGAATGTTAAAACTCTGGCTCTGCTGTTACCCCTGTTCTCCTCTTCACTCTTTGCCGCCCCGCTCCAGCTGGACGTCTACAACCCGCAGGATAAGTCTATTTTCCCGGTCTCCTCGACGCTGGTTTCAGGACCGAAAGAGGCGATTTTGTTTGATGCGCAGTTCAGCACCAAAGATGGTGAACAACTGGTACAGATGATTCGCGCCAGCGGTAAGACGCTGAAAGCCATCGTAATCACCTCCGGCGATCCGGATTTCTATTTCGGTCTGCAGCCCCTCGTCAACGCCTTCCCACAGGTAAAAGTGCTGGCAACACCGCATGTGGTTGAGCATATCCGCGCCACGAAAGAGGTCAAACTGCAGTTCTGGGGCCCGCAAATGAAGGACGGCGCGCCAACATCACTCACCGTGCCGCAAGCCACCACACAAAGGCGTTTCACGGTTGATGGCGAAACGCTGGAACTTCGCCATCCCGACGATTATGCGGCGTATGTCTGGATCCCGGCGAACCGCGCAATCATTGGCGGTACCGGCGTGGCTTCGGGTATTCATGTCTGGACGGCGGATACGCAGTCTGCTGAACAGCGTTCCGCGTGGCGCAATGTGTTAAGCGAGATGCAGAACTTACAGCCCGCTCAGGTGGTTCCGGGGCATTACATTGGCGAACGCCCGACAGGCGATAAAGCGATTCGCTTCACCCGGGACTATTTGCAGTCATTTGAGCAGGCGTTAAGCGCGAATAAAGGTTCAGCTTACGTGATTAAAACCATGACGGCGGCATGGCCAGGTCTGGCGGACGCCAGCTCTCTGGAGCTAAGCGCGAAGGTCAATACCGGTGAGATGAAGTGGTAAACAAGATTTAACGCCAAAAATAACCCCGAACGCATGTCGGGGTTACATTACAATAAGCATACCGGAATCAATGAACGCCCATGCGCCAGGCAAAATAGATCTCTTCTTTCAGTTCAGTTGAAGAGAGCGTCAATAAATCCGCAAACTCCAGCTCAAGCTGTTTCAGTCTTTTCAGGTACTGAGCCGGTGAAAGATCGGTTTTATCACGACGTAAAAACTCTATTGCCAGTTGGGCCGGGTCTAATTGGGTAGACATATCATCCTCGCTTGTGTTCAAAACCTGCACAGTATAACACCATTCACTGCGCAGATAATGACCAAAAGCAATATGCATCACAAAATAGCGGTCGTCAGACGCGATGTGCAACACAATCGCCCTTGCTCATCGAAGATTTCGATTTGCCATACCTGATGGCGAGAGCCGGTATGAATGGCGCTACACACGCCTCTGACACGCCCTTCCCGCGCAGAGCGAACATGGTTGGCATTAACCTCAAGGCCCACCACTTTTTGCTCTCCCTGAGCGCACAGGTAACCGGCCACTGAACCCATGCTTTCCGCCAACACCACCGATGCACCGCCATGTAGTAAACCAAAAGGTTGTTTGGTGCGATGGTCCACCGGCATTGTGGCCTCCAGGGTATCGTCGCCAATATGTTCAAAGCGAATGTCGAGCAACCCCACCATATTTCCTTCACCCATGGCATTGAGCGCCTCAAGAGTGACTTCACGTTTCCAGATCATCCTATAATCTCCAGCAGTGCCTGTAATGGATGGCGAACGCCCGTGCCTTCAACGCGTTTAACCTGGCTACGACAGGAATATCCGGTAGCCAGACAACGATTTCGCGGCAGTCGTTGCATTGCCTGGTGCCATGATAGCTCATAGATCCCCAGTGAGTTCTGGTGATTTTTCACTTCGTGCCCATAAGTGCCAGCCATGCCGCAGCATCCCACGCTGACGTTCTCCAGCCTGGCGCCAAAACGGGCAAAAATAGCTGCCCACTGCGCAGGCGCGCCTGGCAGGGCCGTCACTTCGGTACAATGACCAAAGAAATACCACGGCTCACCGGCAATAGCAGCTGGCTGCTGTGACGCCACAACGGTAGATAACCATTCGTTGACCAGCAATACATGGAAATCCCCCCTCTGTTCTCCAAGCGCCAGCTTGTATTCATCGCGATAACAGAGCACCAACGCCGGATCAACGCCCACCATTGGAATATTCAGCTTCGCCACCCGGTTGAGAAACTCAGATGTCTTTTTCGCTGTTTTGGCAAAACGGTTTAAAAAGCCTTTAATGTGCTGCGCTTTGCCGTTTGGCGAGAACGGCAGCAGTACCGGCTGTAAGCCCAGTTTTTCTACCAGACGGATAAAATCAGCCACCACCTGCGCATCGTAATAGCTGGTGAACGGATCCTGTACCACCAGCACCATACGGGCTTTTTGTTCCGGGCTGAGTAATTCGAGCTGCTCCAGTGTCATGTTCGCAGAACGATGACCAACCAACTGACGTTGCAGCGACGGCGCAGACAACAACGGTAAATCCACCATACCGATGTGCTTTTTAGCCAGATTACGCACCAGCGGCTGATTGATGAAGAAATTAAACGTTTTGGGCGCACGCGCCATGAGCGGCGCATAACTCTCAACGGTCGCCACCATATGATCGCGCAACGGTCGCAGATAACGCGTGTGGTACAGTTGCAGGAAGCGCGAGCGGAACTCCGGTACATCAATTTTAATCGGACATTGCGTGGAACAGGCTTTACACGCCAGACAACCGGACATCGCCTCTTTGACTTCATGCGAGAAATCGTATTCGCCCTTACGCGCATGCCAGCTGTTACGGGTGCGGGCAATCAGTGTGCGTAAACTGGCGCGTTTTTCCGGCAGCTCTTTTTCCAGCTGTATCGGGTCAATTCCGCGATCCGCCAACAGACGCAGCCATTCACGTACCAGCGTGGCACGGCCTTTCGGCGAGTGGATTCGGTTGAGGCTGATTTTCATCGACGGGCACATGGGGCTTTTCGCATCAAAGTTAAAGCATAACCCGTTGCCGTTACACTCCATTGCTCCACGCCACTCTTGCCGCACCGCCAGTGGGATCTGTCGGTCATAAGTCCCGCGCTTGACGGCATCCACTTTCATCATTGGCGCGTCAACGTCTTCCGGTGGACAGATTTTCCCCGGGTTCAGCCGGTTTTGCGGATCAAATACCGACTTCACTTTGCGCAATTCGCGATACAGTTCGTCACCGAAAAACGCCGGACTGTATTCTGCACGAAAACCTTTCCCGTGTTCGCCCCACAGCAAACCACCATATTTTGCCGTCAGCGCGACCACATCGTCAGAAATGCGTTTCATCAGCACTTCTTGCTGCGGATCACACATGTCCAGCGCCGGTCTGACGTGCAGTACGCCGGCATCCACGTGACCAAACATGCCATAACTCAGACCGTGGCTGTCGAGCAGCGCACGGAACTCGGCAATGTAGTCAGCCAGATGCTCCGGTGGAACGCAGGTATCTTCAGCGAACGGAATAGGCTTCGCGGAACCTTTCGCGTTTCCCAGCAAACCGACGGCTTTTTTACGCATGGCGTAAATGCGCTCCACGCCCGCGAGCTCAGTACACAGCTGCCAACCAATGACACCGGCTTCCTGACGGGCAATTAAGCCGTCCAGGCGTTCGCACAGCGCCCTGACCTGAGCATCAATCAATGCTTCATCGTCACCCGCAAATTCGACGATATTCAGGCCCAGCATTTCTTTATCCGGTACGTCGGTAATCAACTCACTTACCGAATGCCAGACGATATCTTCCCGCGCCAGATTAAGCACTTTGGAGTCAACGGTTTCTACCGAGAGTGCGCGCGCTTCCACCATAACCGGGGCGTTACGCAATGCTGAATCAAACGAGTCATACTTGACGTTGACCAACTGCCTGACTTTGGGCAACGGTGTGATATCCAGGCGCGCTTCGGTAATAAACGCCAGCGTACCTTCTGAACCGGTAAGAATGCGGGTTAAATCAAACTCGGTCATCTCGTCGTTGAAGACGTGTCGGAGATCGTAACCAGTAAGGAAGCGATTGAGTTTGGGGAATTTATCAAGAATAAGCTGCCGATTATCACGACACCGCTCATACACCGTCTTATAGATGCGGCCAATAGTGGTATTGCTGTTGCCCAGCGTTTGGGCGAGTTCGACCGGCATTGGCTGAGTATCAAGAATATCGCCGCCCATCAGCACCGCGCGGATACCCAGCACGTGATCGGAGGTTTTACCGTAAACCAACGAACCTTGTCCGGATGCGTCGGTATTGATCATCCCGCCCAACGTTGCCCGGTTACTGGTGGATAATTCCGGGGCAAAGAAATAGCCGTAAGGCTTCAGAAACTGGTTGAGCTGATCTTTGATTACCCCGGCTTCGACCCGCACCCAACCTTCCTGCGGGTTGATTTCAATAATGCGACTCATATAACGGGACATATCAACAATAATGCCCTGATTCAGCGCCTGACCGTTCGTCCCGGTACCGCCGCCGCGCGGGGTAAAAATCAACGACGAAAAAAGAGGTTCAGCCGCCAGACGGGCGATCAGCGCCACATCTGCCGTTGAACGCGGGAAAACCACAGCATCAGGAAGCAACTGATAGATACTGTTATCCGTCGACATTGTCAGCCGATCGGCGTAGCTCGTTGCCGTATCGCCCGTGAATCCTTGCTGCTCCAGCGCCTGCAAAAAATTGAGCACCAGTTGAACGACACCTGGCGCCTGAGAAATTTGTGGAATCATTATAGTGACCCTTTCCTGCGGTCTGTGTTGTGAATTTAATCGTTTGCGTGTTGCTTTGTTTGTTGTATCACATTTTTTTCTAATACGCTCAGCAGATTTACAGGCAGAATCCGCCTGTTCAAAACCGCTGAAATTGCTCATCATTACAGGGTGTGATTTAAGTGTTCACGTCGCGTCAACGTTCTGACGCAAAGACAAAGGTGAAAAGTATTTATGGTAAATTTTCGTCAGCCCAGGGATATTGCACAAGTGCTGCTAACGGTGCTGTTTTTAGCCATCATGATTGTGGCCTGTCTCTGGATTGTGCAGCCCTTTATCCTCGGTTTTGCATGGGCGGGTACGGTGGTTATCGCAACCTGGCCTATCCTGTTACGCTTGCAAAAACTGCTGTGGGGACGCCGTTCACTGGCGGTGCTGGTAATGACCCTGCTGTTGGTAATGCTGTTTATCATTCCTATTGCGCTGCTGGTTAATAGCATTGTTGATGGCAGCGGACCGTTGATCCATGCCGTCACCGCTGGCGATATGACGCTGCCGGATCTGGCGTGGTTGAACAGCATTCCGTTGGTGGGAGCCAAAATGTATGGCGCATGGCACAGCCTGCTGGATATGGGCGGCGCAGCCATTATGGCCAAAGTTCGGCCCTATGTCGGCGCCACAACGACCTGGTTTGTCGGTCAGGCTGCGCATATTGGTCGCTTTATGATGCATTGTGGCCTGATGCTGCTATTCAGCGCCCTGCTGTACTGGCGTGGTGAACAGGTGGCGTTAGGGATCCGTCATTTCGCGTGTCGACTGGCATCTAAACGCGGTGATGCCGCCATTCTGCTGGCGGCTCAGGCCATTCGCGCTGTTGCGTTAGGTGTTGTGGTTACGGCTCTGGTACAGGCGGTCCTCGGTGGCATTGGTCTGGCGGTAACCGGCGTGCCGTATGCGACGCTGCTGGCAGTATTAATGATCCTCTCCTGCCTGGTACAACTGGGGCCGCTGCCGGTGCTGGTCCCGGCCATTATCTGGTTGTACTGGACCGGGGATTCAACCTGGGGCACCGTGCTGCTGGTGTGGAGCGGTGTGGTCGGAACGCTGGATAACGTCATTCGCCCAATGTTGATTCGTATGGGCGCCGATTTGCCGCTGCTCCTTATCCTTTCTGGCGTCATCGGTGGATTAATTGCATTCGGCATGATTGGTCTGTTTATCGGCCCGGTAGTCCTGGCTGTGTCCTGGCGTCTGTTCTCTGCCTGGGTGAATGAAGCGCCTGCGCCGGGGAGCGATCCGGACGAACTCCTCGCAGAAATTGAAAGCAATAAGTAATCCAACGTCAGGCGGCATTGCCGCCTGATTGTTTAGCAATGTTAATCTATCCCGTCCCGGTACTGAGTTAAACCGAACGGTACTCTCCTCGCAGCACTCATTTATGTCGCAAATTCTTTACAGTTTTTAAACTATTGAGATGAATCTGATCGACGCGAAAAATCAGTATGCCTACTATTAGCTCAAGGCTGTAGATCAACACATTGATTTATAAGCATGGAATTCCCCTGAGTGAAACAACGAATTGCTGTGTGTAGTCTTTGCCCATCTCCCACGATGGGCTTTTTTTTGTCCTTCACTCACCTCCGCACTCGACTGGCTGCAAAACTCAGTACCTCTTCCCTGCTATACAACAAATAATATTGCACAAGATACTGTGACTCTCTTCAAGCCGAAATATCCACAGCAATGCTATTACTATTCCACCGTCTTTTATGAGGTGATCAAATAATGAACGCATTGGAACTGCAGGCTATCCGCCATATTTTTGCTATGACGGTGGAAGAAAGCGCGATGTATATCTCGCGTGATAATAATGTTGCCGCATGGCAACAATGGGAAAATGGCGAAAGGGAAATCCCGGAGTACATCGCGCACATTTGTAAAGAAATGAAAGCCAGACGGAAAGTAAGAATTAATGCAGTTATCGACAAAATTAATAACCGCATTGGTAATAACACTATGCGTTTTTTCCCCGATCTGAACTCATTTCAGACGGTTTATCACCACAACGATTTCCTCGACTGGAAAATCTATCAATCGGCTGCTGTTGAGCTCTACGCTCACGACCTTGAGCGTTTGTGTTAAGCATTTACAACGCCATACCAATTTAGCCTCTTCGCTGAGTAACACATTATGAAAAACACCTATTTCTCCACTGCGATAGGGCTGTACTTTAATTACCTGGTCCACGGCATGGGGGTCATTCTGATGAGCCTCAATATGTCTTCGCTTGAACACCAGTGGCAAACCAACGCCGCGGGCGTCTCGATCGTTATTTCCTCGCTGGGCATCGGTCGTTTAAGTGTCTTATTAATGGCTGGCATGCTCTCCGACCGCTATGGCCGCCGACCGTTTATTATTTTCGGCATGATCTGCTACCTGATTTTCTTTGTTGGCATCATCAATACGCATAGTATTTTTATCGCCTATGCCTTTGGCTTTCTGGCGGGAATGGCCAACAGTTTTCTCGATGCCGGAACCTATCCCAGCCTGATGGAGGCGTTTCCCCGATCGCCCAGTACAGCCAATATATTAATAAAAGCCTTCGTCTCCAGCGGCCAGTTTCTGCTACCTATGATTATCAGTTTGTTGGTGTGGGCCGAGCTTTGGTTTGGCTGGTCCTTCCTGCTGGCGGCCGCCATTATGATAATCAACGGCGTGTTTTTGTTTCGCTGTCGTTTCCCGGCGCATCCAGGAAATCAAACTTCCATCAAGGCATTACCTGCTAAACGGGAAACCCAACAATCTGAACATCGTTGTTCGATTCTCGATCTTGCCTGTTACACTCTGTATGGCTATATCGCCATGGCGACATTTTATCTGGTAAGCCAGTGGCTGGCGCAGTACGGACAGTTTGTTGCTGGCATGCCTTATACGTTATCTATCAAATTGTTAAGCATTTACACCTGCGGCTCTTTATTGTGTGTATTGATTACTGCGCCACTGGCGCGCAAAGCGGAACGCGCGACATTGTTGTTGATGCTGTACACCTTTATTTCATTTATTGCGCTGCTGGTGGTTTGCCTGCACCCGACACCCTACGTGGTTATCACCTTTGCGTTTGTCATTGGATTTTCTTCAGCCGGAGGCGTGGTGCAAATCGGTTTAACGCTAATGGCGGCACGCTTTCCACATGCAAAGGGTAAAGCGACCGGCATTTACTACAGCGCGGGCAGCATTGCGACTTTCACCATTCCGCTGATCACAGCAAGAATCTCTGAGACCAGCATTGCTCATATCATGTGGTTTGATGCCGGTATCGCCGCTGTCGGTTTCCTGTTGGCGCTGTTTATTGGGTATCGCAGCCGCGCCGCATTAAAACATCAACTAAAAATGGCGACGGTCGCAGAATAACGAGGATGCAATATTGTTCATCCCTTCTGCAACATAATTGGCTGCCCTTTTAAATTATCAGCAAAAAGTCATCAGGAAGAATTAAATTCACAGTTTAAGATGCAAAATACCTGGTAAGTTAAACGCCATGCTATGTAGGTAATGTGTCTACTGAACGGTATATTAAGCACAAGGTCGCCGAAATTTAAAAATATCGTCAAGCACGAAATAATTTTAAAATCCGCAAGGAGTTGTGAAAATGTCTCAAAACAAGACCTTTAACACGCCATTTCTTCTGGCGATAATCTGTATTTATTTAAGTTATTTTCTCCACGGCATTAGCGTCATTACGCTGGCGCAAAATATGACGTCTCTCGCAGAAAAGTTCTCCACCGACAATGCCGGGATTGCCTATTTAATTTCAGGCATTGGTTTGGGGCGACTGGTGAGTATTTTATTCTTTGGTGTGCTCTCAGATAAGTTTGGCCGCCGGGCGATCATTCTGTTAGGCGCTATTCTGTATATGCTGTTTTTCTTCGGTATTCCCGCCAGCCCTAATCTGCTGATTGCCTTTATTCTGGCTGTTTGCGTTGGCGTGGCTAACTCGGCGCTGGATACCGGTGGCTATCCGGCATTAATGGAATGCTTCCCCAAAGCATCAGGATCGGCTGTTATCCTGGTTAAAGCGATGGTCTCGTTCGGGCAGATGCTCTACCCCATTGTCGTCAGCACCATGCTGCTCAACCATATCTGGTACGGCTATGCGGTCATTATCCCTGGCGTACTGTTCGTCGTTATTACCCTGATGCTGTTAAAAAGCCGCTTTCCCAGCCAGATGGTGGATGCCGGTATCGCTAAAGAGCTGCCACAGATGAACAGCAAACCGTTGGTCTGGCTGGAAGGCGTCGCTTCCGTGATGTTCGGTGTCGCGGCGTTTTCAACCTTTTACGTCATCGTGGTCTGGATGCCGAAATACGCCATGGCGTTTGCCGGCATGGCGGAAGCCGACGCCCTGAAAACGATCTCTTACTACAGTATGGGATCGTTGGTCTGCGTATTTATTTTTGCCGCCCTGCTGAAGAAAATGGTTCGACCGATATGGGCAAATGTGTTTAACGCCGCACTGGCAACCATCACCGCAGCGGTCATCTATTTATATCCCTCTCCGCTAGTGTGTAACGCCGGTTCATTTCTGATTGGTTTCTCTGCCGCTGGCGGTATTTTACAGCTTGGCGTCTCGGTGATGTCAGAGTTTTTCCCCAGGAGCAAAGCCAAAGTCACCAGTGTTTATATGATGATGGGTGGCGTAGCCAATTTTATTATCCCATTAATCACCGGATACCTTTCTAACATTGGCCTGCAATACATCATTTTGCTGGACTTTGCATTTGCTCTGCTGGCCTTCATCACCGCCATCATCGTCTTTATTCGTTACTACCGCGTATTTGATATTCCCAAAAATGATGTGCGGTTGGGCGAACGTTATTTTCAATAAATTGTTTAGAAGGAGTATCAAATGGACGTAACTGCTAAATATGAACTGATTGGCTTAATGGCCTACCCTATCAGACATAGTCTGTCACCAGAAATGCAAAACAAGGCATTAGAAAAAGCGGGACTACCTTTTACCTACATGGCATTTGAAGTCGATAACTCAACGTTTGCCAATGCCATTGCCGGACTGAAAGCGTTGAAGATGCGTGGCACCGGGGTCTCTATGCCCAATAAGCAGTTGGCATGTGAATATGTTGATGAATTGACCCCTGCGGCCAAACTGGTCGGCGCAATCAATACCATCGTGAACGATGATGGTTACCTGCGCGGTTACAATACCGATGGCACCGGTCATATTCGCGCCATTAAAGAAAGCGGCTTCGATATTAAAGGTAAAACCATGGTACTGTTGGGTGCGGGCGGCGCATCGACAGCCATTGGCGCGCAGGCGGCCATTGAAGGCATCAAAGAAATTAAGCTGTTTAACCGTAAAGATGAATTCTTTGAAAAGGCGCAGGCATTCGCCAAACGCGTCAATGAAAACACCGATTGCGTCGTGACCGTTATCGATCTCGCCGATCGGCAAGCATTTGCCGATGCCCTCGCCAGCGCGGATATTCTGACCAACGGCACAAAAGTCGGCATGAAGCCGCTGGACAACGAATCTCTCGTGACCGACGTTTCCCTGCTGCGCCCGGACCTGCTGGTGACGGAATGCGTTTATAACCCGCATATGACCAAATTATTGCAACAGGCGCAACTTGCGGGTTGCAAAACAATTGATGGTTACGGCATGTTGTTATGGCAAGGGGCTGAACAGTTCAAACTCTGGACCGGGAAAGATTTCCCACTGGAGTATGTGAAACAGGTTATGGGTTTTGCAGCCTGACGGGCACGCATTTGTAATATATTTAAAGGGTAATCAATGAAAACCGTAACCGTAAGAAACCTCGTGATTGGCGAGGGTGCGCCGAAGATCATTGTCTCGCTGATGGGTAAAGACATCGCCACGGTAAAAAGCGAAGCGCTGGCCTATCGCGAAGAGGATTTCGACATTCTGGAATGGCGCGTTGACCATTTCAGCGATGTCTCTTCCACAGATGCCGTGCTGGAAGCGGCTCGCGCCATCCGCGATGTGATAGCGGACAAACCGCTACTTTTCACCTTCCGCAGCGCCAAAGAAGGCGGTGAACAGGCACTGTCTGTCGAAAACTATATTGCACTTAACCGTGCAGCAGTAGACAGCGGTCTGGTGGATATGATCGACCTGGAGCTTTTCACCGGTGATGAGCTGGTTAAAGCGACCGTCGAACATGCCCACGCGAAAAATGTCAGCGTGATTATGTCGAATCATGATTTCCATAAGACACCAGCCGCAGAAGAGATCATCCAGCGTCTGCGTAAAATGCAGGAACTTGGCGCGGATATTCCTAAAATCGCCCTGATGCCGCAAAACAAAACGGATGTGCTGACACTGTTGGGCGCTACGCTGGAAATGCAAGAGCGCTATGCGGACCGGCCGATAATTACCATGTCGATGGCTAAAACTGGGGTGATTTCACGTCTCTCCGGCGAGGTTTTCGGTTCAGCAGCCACCTTTGGCGCCGTGAAAAAAGCGTCGGCCCCGGGACAAATTTCGGTCGCCGATCTGCGTACTGTATTAACAATATTGCATCAGGCTTAATAGCAGAATATATCCACATCACTATTAGCAATGCCCTGCCCCAGATATTCGCTTAACCACGAATATCTGGCTGGCAGCTAAGCCTGATTAAATTAACTCACAATATTATTGTCGACTATAGCGACAGGTAGTCGCACGCATATAATCTGGAGTTTATATGAAATTTCCAAGACCAAACCGTATCGATGGTCGGGTACCTGTATTATCCGCAGCAGAAGCCATTAATTATATTCCTGATGAAGCAACCCTCTGCGTATTAGGCGCAGGCGGCGGTATTCTTGAGGCAACCACATTAATTAATGCATTGGCAGAAAAATACAAAAACACGCAATCACCACGTAATTTATCATTAATTAGCCCAACGGGATTGGGTGACCGTGCCGACCGTGGAATCAGCCCGCTGGCGCAGGAAGGTTTAGTCAAATGGGCGCTCTGCGGCCACTGGGGACAATCGCCACGAATCTCCGACCTGGCGGAGCAGAATAAAATCGCCGCCTATAACTATCCTCAGGGCGTATTGACCCAAGCCCTGCGAGCATCAGCAGCACACCAGCCTGGCATTCTGAGTGATATCGGCATCGGTACGTTTGTCGATCCTCGCCAACAGGGCGGCAAACTGAATGAGGTGACGACCGAAGATCTGATCAAACTGGTGGAAATCGATAACAAAGAGTACCTCTATTACAAAGCCATTGCGCCAAACATCGCTTTTATTCGCGCCACGACCTGCGATAGCGAAGGCTACGCCACCTTTGAAGATGAAGTGATGTATCTCGATGCGCTGGTGATTGCTCAGGCCGTACACAACAACGGCGGCATCGTCATGATGCAGGTGCAAAAAATGGTGAAGAAAGCCACGTTGCATCCGAAAGCGGTGCGTATTCCGGGCTATCTGGTCGATATTGTGGTCATCGACCCCGACCAAACGCAACTGTACGGTGGCGCGCCGGTTAACCGTTTTATTTCCGGCGATTTTGTCCTCGATGACAGCCAGCAAACAGCCCTGCCGCTTAACCAGCGTAAACTGGTGGCCAGACGCGCGCTGTTCGAAATGCGTAAAGGCGCGGTCGGCAACGTTGGCGTGGGCATCGCCGACGGGATTGGCCTTGTCGCACGCGAAGAAGGTTGTGCCGACGATTTTATTCTGACGGTAGAAACCGGCCCGATTGGCGGCATTACGTCTCAGGGCATCGCGTTTGGCGCCAACGTCAACACCCGCGCCATTCTGGATATGACCTCCCAGTTTGACTTCTACCACGGCGGCGGGCTGGATGTGTGTTATTTAAGTTTTGCTGAAGTGGATCGGCACGGCAATGTCGGCGTACATAAATTCAATGGCAAAATCATGGGCACCGGCGGTTTTATCGATATTAGCGCCACCTCCAGGAAAATTATTTTTTGCGGCACGTTAACTGCCGGAAGTTTGAAAACGGAAGTTGCCGACGGCAAGTTAAATATCGTGCAGGAAGGTCGGGTAAAAAAATTCGTTAACGAATTACCTGAAGTCACGTTCAGTGGAAAAATTGCCCTTGAGCGTGGTCTCGATGTGCGTTACATCACCGAACGCGCTGTATTTACGTTAAAAGAAGATGGCCTCCATTTAGTTGAAATTGCGCCAGGGGTCTCCTTGCAGGAAGACATTCTCGACAAAATGGACTTCATTCCGATTATTTCCCCAGACCTGAAACTGATGGACGAAAGATTATTTATCGATGCCTCGATGGGCTTTGTATTACCCGACGCAGCCAATTAAAAGGAGTACCCTGATGGATTTTTCATTAACTGAAGAACAAGAACTGTTGCTTGCCAGCATTCGCGAACTGATTACCAGCAATTTCCCGGAAGAGTATTTCCGCACCTGCGATCAGACGGCGACTTATCCGAAGGAATTTATGCGAGCCCTTGCGGACAACGGTATTTCGATGCTGGGCGTTCCGGAAGAGTTTGGCGGCATCCCGGCTGATTACGTCACCCAGATGCTGGCGCTGATGGAAGTGTCAAAATGTGGCGCGCCCGCATTTTTGATCACCAATGGTCAGTGCATCCACAGCATGCGACGTTTTGGCTCCGCCGAGCAGCTGCGTAAAACGGCAGAAAGCACCATGGAAACGGGCGATCCAGCGTATGCGCTGGCATTAACCGAACCGGGAGCAGGCTCCGACAATAACAGCGCCACCACCAGCTATACCCGCAAAAACGGCAAGGTGTATCTCAACGGGCAAAAAACATTTATCACCGGCGCTAAAGAGTATCCGTACATGCTGGTACTGGCTCGCGACCCGGAGCCGAAAGATCCGAAGAAAGCCTTTACGCTATGGTGGGTGGATTCAAAGAAACCTGGCATTAAGGTTAACCCACTGCATAAAATCGGCTGGCACATGTTAAGCACCTGCGAAGTCTATCTTGATAACGTTGAAGTGGACGAAAGCGATATGGTCGGCGAAGAAGGCATGGGCTTCCTTAATGTAATGTACAACTTTGAAATGGAACGCCTGATCAACGCCGCGCGCAGCACGGGTTTTGCCGAATGCGCCTTCGAAGATGCCGCTCGTTACGCTAACCAACGCATCGCATTTGGTAAGCCAATTGGTCATAACCAGATGATCCAGGAAAAACTGGCTCTGATGGCAATAAAAATCGAAAACATGCGTAATATGGTGCTGAAGGTCGCCTGGCAGGCCGATCAGGAACAGTCGCTGCGCACAAGTGCGGCGCTGGCAAAACTGTATTGTGCACGTACGGCAATGGAAGTGATTGACGACGCAATTCAGATTATGGGCGGACTGGGTTACACCGATGAAGCACGCGTATCCCGATTCTGGCGCGATGTCCGCTGTGAGCGCATTGGCGGTGGTACCGATGAAATCATGATTTACGTCGCGGGTCGCCAAATCCTGAAAGATTATCAAAATAAGTAAGCGGTATAACTGACCGGATAGCGCGGATGCGCTATCCGGGACGGTGCGGGGGAATCAGACTTCAGGCATCAGGCATTCTTGCTCAGCAAGGTTATTTTTAAACTGCCTACGATAATCGCTGGGAGTACATCCCACATGCCGCTGAAAAAGTTTGGCAAAATGATCGACGTTTTCATACCCTACCCGCCACGAAATTTCCGCCAACGAGGCCTCGGTATTAGTCAGGGAAAATTTTGCCTCCGTCATTCGTCGCTGAATAACATAATTGATGGGTGAAATACGATACTCCTTGGTAAATTCATGGCAGATATAGCTCACGCTGGCGCGGAATTTTTTAGATAACTGTTCGAGAGTGATTTTTTCGCGGAAATTGTTATTTAAATAGACCAGTACATCTTTAATTAAGACATCTTTTTTAATATATCCTTGTTCAGAGCGGTAAGCATTTTTAAAGTTTTCGTAATATAACACGGTTAATGCATACGCGAATGCGTCATAAGCGGAAGAAGTCAGGTTGTTCTTGCTCTGCGGGAGCATCACCCCCAGTTCATTAAAAATACTCTTAATAACCTCTTTACCCTGACTGACGTTAATGACCGGACACGAGTGCGTCTGCAATAGCTGATTATCCTGCCAGCCTTTAAACCGGAAACCGTAGAGCGCGCAGGTGTAAGTGGTAGCCGGTGCGCTGGTATCAGATGCAACCGCATGTAATCGCCCTTGTTCAATCACCACAATGTCCCCGGCATGCGCGACATACAGCGAAGAGTCGATGATTAATCTTGCAACCCCCTTTTTAACATAGATAAGCTCCGTTTCATTATCATGAACATGATGGCCGGATTCCCAGTTAGGATCATCGCTAATGACGAATCGGGAAAGTCTCGGCGTTTTCCCCTGCTCAAAAAGGGTCTCCATGGCATTATCAAAGCAGCGTTGATACATGACAACCTCCACCTAAAGGCAGTAATTTTGCGAATAATTAATATCAGAAAGCGAAAACAATAATGATGTTATACAACGTTATTCCTTGCTGGCGAAACAAAATTATTTGCGTCGACTGCAAGATGATACCTCCGGCTCTATCTCGCTGTTCTCTACGATTATTCCCGTTTTATAAAAACTGATAAGAGTAAATGTTATTAATTCAACATTAACAATTTACATATCAGAAACAAATTAAGCGTAGAAACGATAAAAAACAGGATGCATTTCGCAATTATCCTTTCCTGGTGTGTTTGCTATTTTTTTTCTTCAGTACACAACCCCGAGCTCTCGTTTATGAAACAAGCATTCCCGCCGCACTTTTTTTTGCAAGATTGTTGGGAATGAAAACAGATTGCCCCGTCGAAAACAGTCCCCTCTCTGCCGCACACTATTTTCAGTTAATTTTCCCTACTGTGGATGACTGGAGATGCCATGAAAATAATAACCTGCTTTAAGTTGGTGCCTGAAGAACAGGACATTGTTGTTACCCCACAGCGTTCGCTTAACTTTGACCGGGCCGACGCCAAAATCAGCCAGTTTGATCTGAATGCGATTGAGGCCGCGGCGCAACTGAGTACGGAGGGTGATGAAATCGTCGCTTTAACCGTGGGCGGCTCGCTACTGCAAAATTCCAAAGTGCGTAAAGACGTGCTGTCGCGTGGACCGGACAGTTTGTTCATGGTGCAGGATCCACAGCTGGAGCATTCATTGCCCCGCGACACCGCTCAGGCGCTGGTCTGCGCGGCCAAAAATATGAATTTCGACCTGATGCTGTTCGGAGAAGGATCGGGGGATATCTACGCCCAACAGGTTGGCTTACTGGTTGGCGAACTGTTGCAACTCCCGGTGATTAGCGCCGTCAGCAACATCCAACGTAATGGCGACCGCATTGTGGTTGAGCGTACGCTGGAAGATGAAGTCGAAGTGATTGACCTGCCGCTCCCCGCTGTACTCTGCGTAACCTCGGATATCAACACGCCGCGTATTCCCTCAATGAAAGCCATTCTCGGCGCGGGTAAAAAGCCCGTCACAATATGGCAAGCCAGCGATATTGGCTGGACGCCGGCGTCACCGTTAGCGGAACTGGTAAGCCTTACGGTACCGCCACAAACAGAACGTAAGCACATCATTCTGGAAAATGACTCGGCTGAAGCCATTGCCGAACTGGCGGAACACCTGAAAAAAGCCCTGAACTAAGCTCAACGGAGAGAAATTATCATGAGTAAATTAGCTAACGTATGGGTGTTCAGCGATAACGTAGAACGCTACACAGAATTAATGGCCGGCGCGCGTCAGTGGGGTGAACACGTCCATCTTATTGTACAAGGCAGCGAACAAGCTAATCAGGTTAAACCTCTGGGTGCCGATGAGATAATCGTGCTCGAAGCCCCCTCCGGTTTACAGCGTGTTGAAAATTACGCCGAAACCATTGCAGCGCAGATGCAAGAACACGCCGGAATGCTGTTGATGCCCGCTACAAAGCGCGCGAAATCACTTGGGGTACGGTTAAGCATCCAACTCAATGCCGCAATGGTGAACGACGCAATATCGGTGACGCTTGAGGATGACACCGTGTTCGCAGAGCACCGCATGTATGGTGGTCTGGCATTCGGCAAAGAAAAAATCAAAAGCGCGCTGGCAATTATCACGCTAGCCCCAGGGGTGCTTGAACCCGTAGCGGAAAACGCATCGCACACCTGTCCTGTTGTCTCGGCAGCTTACATCGCACCGCTTCATGAAATTATGTGCCAGGAACGTCGCGCCAAATCCGTGAGCAGCGTGGACCTCAGTAAAGCCAAACGTGTGGTTGGCGTGGGGCGCGGCCTGGTTGCGCAACACGATCTGGAGATGGTGCGCCAGTTGGCAGCGGTACTGGGTGCAGAAGTGGGCTGTTCACGCCCGATTGCCGAAGGCGAAAACTGGATGGAGCGCGAACGCTACATTGGCGTTTCTGGTGTGTTACTGAAATCAGACCTTTACCTCACGTTAGGCATCTCAGGACAAATTCAACACATGGTCGGCGGTAACGGCGCGAAAGTCATTGTTGCTATCAATAAAGACAAAAAAGCCCCTATTTTCAATTACGCCGATTACGGCCTGGTAGGCGATATCTACAAAGTTGTTCCGGCCCTTATCGAACATCTCAGCCGCTAACCCCCCATTTAACGCACATCTCCCGCTGCTTCGCGGCGGGAAAGGAGCATAAAGCATGTCAGATGAAAAATTCGATGCCATTGTGGTCGGTGCTGGCGTGGCGGGTACAGTTGCAGGCTACGTTATGGCGCAGGCCGGACTGGACGTGCTGGTCATCGAACGCGGAAACAGTGCAGGCAGTAAAAATATGACCGGTGGGCGACTCTATGCGCATAGTCTGGAACGCATCATGCCGGGTTTTGCGCAGGAAGCACCACTCGAACGTAAAGTGACCCGCGAAAAAATATCCTTCCTGACCGAAGAGAGCGCCGTAACGCTCGACTTTCATCGGGATAAAGACAACGCGCCAGCGCAGGATTCTTACACCGTGTTGCGCAACCGACTTGACCCCTGGCTGATGGAAAAAGCAGAACAGGCCGGCGCGCAGTTCATCCCCGGCGTCCGCGTTGATGCGCTGATCCGCGAAGGTAATAAGGTCACCGGCGTGCAAGCAGGTGACGATATCCTGGAAGCCAATATTGTCATCCTGGCCGATGGCGTCAACTCAATATTAGGACGATCGCTGGGGATGGTCCCTCCCTCTTCTGCTCACCACTATGCCGTTGGCGTAAAGGAGTTGATCGGCTTACCTCCGGCTGTGATTGCGGATCGATTCAACCTCTCAGGCGATGAAGGTGCAGCCTGGCTGTTTGCCGGTTCACCGTCGGATGGACTGATGGGGGGAGGCTTTTTGTATACCAACCAGGACTCGGTCTCTCTGGGGCTGGTATGCGGGCTGGGGGATATTGCTCACGCAACGAAAAGTATTCCACAAATGCTGGAAGACTTTAAGCAACACCCGACTATTCGTCCACTGATTGCGGGAGGAGAACTGCTGGAGTATTCCGCGCATATGGTGCCGGAAGGCGGTCTGGCAATGGTACCCAAACTGGTTGATGACGGCGTAATGATCGTCGGCGATGCCGCGGGTTTCTGCCTGAATCTGGGTTACACGGTGCGTGGTATGGATTTAGCAATAGCCTCCGCAGAAGCCGCTGCCCAAACCGCCATTGCAGCCAAAGAACGCCAGGACTTCTCCGCCAGCAGCCTGATGGACTACAAACGCGCCCTCGAACAGGGCTGTGTGATGCGTGATTTACAGCATTTTCGCAAGATCCCGGCGCTGATGGAAAACCCGCGCCTTTTCACCCAATACCCTCGCATGGTCGCAGATATCATGAACGCTATGTTCACCGTTGACGGACGCCCGAACCAACCGATTCGTAAGATGATGATGTCCCATGCGAAGAAAATTGGGTTGATGAACTTACTGAAAGACGGCATCAAGGGGGCAACTGCGCTATGAGTCAGGACAATACCGTTAACGTCGACGTCAAGCTGGGCGTCAATAAATTCAATGTCGATGAAGGTCACCCGCACATTATTCTGGCCGAACATCCCGATCTGAATGAATTTCGCAAACTGCTGAAGGCCTGTCCCGCCGGACTGTATAAGCAGGACGAGAGTGGGAATATTCATTTTGATTCTGCTGGCTGCCTGGAGTGTGGCACCTGTCGGGTGCTGTGCGGCGATACGATCCTCGAACAATGGGAGTATCCGGCAGGAACATTTGGCATTGATTTTCGCTACGGCTAACGGACTGAGCCGTTGTACCCCGGATCGGCCTCCACGGCCAATCCGGTCAGACGTATGCCGATATTATCCTGGGAATAACGAATGAGTATCACACTAACGTTTAACGCCGAACGTCGCGATGCCTGGCGACAACAAGGTTTATGGGGAGATGCTTCGCTTGGCGATTACTGGAACCAAACAGCCAGAGCCATGCCGGATAAAATCGCCGTGGTTGATAATCATGGCGCTTCATATACCTACGCCGCACTCGACGGTGCCGCCAGCAGTCTGGCGAGCTGGTTTTTAGCCTGCGGTATTCAACCCGGCGATCGCGTCGCTTTCCAGTTACCGGGCTGGTGCGAATTTACCATTATTTATCTGGCCTGCCTGAAAACCGGAGCCGTTTCCGTCCCGTTACTACCAGCCTGGCGCGAAGCGGAGTTAGTATGGGTATTAAATAAATGTAAAGCGAAGATTTTTTTCGCACCTACCCTGTTTAAACAAACCCGGCCGGTCGATTTGATCCTCCCCTTACAAAACCAGTTACCGCATCTGCAACAGATTGTCGCCGTGGATAAACTGGCGCCGGCAACCACCTCACAGGCACTCAGCCAACTGCTTTTAGCACCGCCGTTAAATCAAACGATTAACGTTCACGCGGATGAACTGGCAGCGGTACTGTTTACCTCCGGAACCGAGGGAATGCCGAAAGGCGTAATGTTAACCCACAACAATATCCTTGCCAGCGAACGCGCCTACTGCGCCCGTCTCAATCTCACCTGGCAAGATGTGTTTTTAATGCCCGCGCCGCTTGGACATGCTACCGGTTTTCTGCATGGCGTTACCGCACCGTTTTTAATCGGCGCACGCAGCGTGTTGTTGGATATTTTTACCCCAGACGCCTGTCTCGATCTGCTGGAGCAACAGCACTGCACCTGCGTACTCGGCGCAACGCCATTTGTCTATGACATGTTGTGTCGCATGGAAAAACGCGCCTGCGATCTCTCATCGCTACGCTTTTTTTTATGCGGAGGCACCACCATTCCGCAAAAGATTGCCCGTGACTGCCAACGGCTCGGCATTAAATTGTTAAGCATTTATGGTTCAACGGAGAGCTCGCCGCATGCGCTGGTCAATCTCGATGATTCACCTTCCCGCATGATGACCACCGACGGCTATGCTGCTGCAGGGGTCGAAATTAAAGTCGTTGATGAAGCGCGCAATACCCTGCCTGCAGGAGTAGAAGGTGAAGAGGCCTCGCGTGGCCCCAATGTTTTTATGGGCTACCTCGATGAACCCGAACTGACCGCCCGCGCGCTGGATAAAGAGGGGTGGTATTACAGTGGCGACTTATGCCGGATGGACGACGCGGGATACATCAAAATAACCGGGCGTAAAAAAGATATTATTGTGCGCGGAGGGGAAAATATCAGCAGCCGCGAGGTAGAGGATATTTTATTGCAACATCCACGCATTCATGATGCCTGCGTTGTCGCGATGCCGGACGAACGGTTAGGTGAAAGGTCATGCGCTTATGTGGTACTAAAAGCCCCGCATCATTCGCTGTCGCTGGAATCTGTCGTCGCCTTTTTTAGCCGCAAACGTGTAGCAAAGTATAAATACCCGGAGCATATCGTGGTTGTCGAGAAGTTACCGCGCACAGCGTCCGGCAAGGTACAAAAATACCAGTTGCGTCAGGATATTATTAAACGTTTGAGCATGGAGAGTGTTGCAGGATAAAGTGCCGGATGGCGATGCTAACGCATCTTATCCGGCCTACGTTGAATAGGCCGGATAAGGCATAATGTTACTTGTTCAGTTCAGCCAGGCTCAGCCAGGTCTGTACGACGGTGTCCGGGTTCAGCGACAGACTGTCGATCCCCTCTTCCATCAGCCAGGCCGCGAAGTCTTCGTGGTCAGAAGGTCCCTGACCGCAAATACCCACGTATTTGCCCTGTTTCTTAGCAGCGCGAATCGCCATCGACAGCAGCGCTTTCACCGCGTCGTTACGCTCATCAAACAGTTCAGAAACCACACCCGAGTCACGGTCCAGGCCCAGCGCCAGCTGCGTCATGTCGTTTGAGCCGATGGAGAAGCCATCGAAGTACTCAAGGAACTGTTCAGCCAACAGGGCGTTAGACGGGATCTCGCACATCATGATGATCTTCAGGCCATTCTCGCCGCGTTTCAGCCCCTGGCGCGCCAGCTCTTCAACCACCGCTTTCGCCTGGGCAACGGTACGTACAAACGGTACCATCACTTCAACGTTAGTCAGACCCATATCGTTACGGACACGTTTCACCGCGTCACATTCCAGTGCGAAACAGTCGCGGAAGCTGTCTGAAACGTAACGGCCCGCCCCGCGGAAGCCCAGCATCGGGTTCTCTTCGTGCGGCTCATAACGCTCACCGCCGACCAGGTTAGCATATTCGTTGGACTTAAAGTCCGACATACGCACGATGACGCGTTTCGGAAAAAACGCCGCACCCAGCGTCGCGATCCCTTCCGTCAGACGACCAACGTAGAATTCACGCGGAGAGTCGAAACCTTTCATCATGCCGCGGATTTCATTTTGTAGCTCAGGCGTCTGGTCATCAAACTCCAGCAGCGCACGAGGGTGCACGCCGATCATGCGGTTGATAATGAATTCCAGACGCGCAAGGCCGACACCTTCGTTTGGCAGGCAGGCAAAGTCAAAAGCCCGGTCCGGGTTGCCGACGTTCATCATCACCTTCAACGGCAGATCCGGCATGGTCTCCACGCTGGAGCTCTTCACGCTGAAATCAAGCATCTCAGCGTAAACATAACCGGTGTCGCCTTCGGCACAGGAGACAGTGACCTTCTCACCATCCTTCATGCGCTCGGTGGCATCGCCGCAGCCAACCACGGCAGGGATCCCCAGTTCACGGGCAATGATCGCCGCGTGACAGGTACGTCCACCACGGTTGGTCACAATCGCCGCCGCTTTCTTCATGATCGGTTCCCAGTCCGGGTCGGTCATATCAGTCACCAGTACGTCGCCGGGTTCAATACGGTTCATTTCGCTGATGTCGTGAATAACTTTGACCGGGCCGGCGCCAATGCGGTGACCGATGGCGCGACCTTCAGCAATAATTTTACCCTGGGCGTGCAGCGTATACCGCTCCATCACCTGCCCGCGAGAACGCACGGTTTCCGGACGAGCCTGAACAATGAACAGCTTACCAGTATGACCGTCTTTCGCCCATTCGATGTCCATCGGACGACCGTAGTGCTTCTCGATCTGTACCGCCTGCTTCGCCAGTTCCTGCACTTCATCATTGGTCAGAGAGAAAATATCGCGTTGTTCCTGCGGCACATCCTCAATGGTCACCTGCTTACCGTGTTCCTGGGTTGGCGCGTAGACCATACGGATTTTTTTCGATCCCATGGTGCGACGAACGATCGCCGGACGGTTAGCCGCCAGAGTCGGTTTGTGCACGTAGAACTCATCCGGGTTAACGGCACCCTGCACCACCATCTCGCCCAGACCCCATGCGGAAGTGATAAACACCACCTGGTCGAAACCGGATTCGGTGTCGATGGAGAACATAACGCCTGAGGACGCAAGGTCAGAGCGCACCATTCGCTGGACGCCAGCAGAAAGCGCCACGCCACGGTGGTCATAGCCCTGGTGAACACGGTAAGAAATCGCGCGGTCGTTAAACAGCGAAGCAAATACGTGTTTGATAGCGACCAGGACAGCATCGAAGCCCTGGACGTTGAGGAAGGTTTCCTGCTGACCAGCAAATGACGCATCTGGCATATCTTCTGCGGTGGCGGAAGAACGCACGGCAAAAGATGCATGGGCATCGTCTGCTGACAGTTGCGCGTAGGCATCGCGGACGGCATTTTCCAGCTCCGGCTGGAAAGGAGTGTCGATAATCCACTGGCGGATTTGTGCCCCGGCTTTCGCAAGCTCGGTAACATCATCAATATCCGTTTTATCCAGCAGCTCATAAATGCGCTGGTTTACACCGCTTTGGTCCAGAAACTGGTTAAACGCATCGGCGGTTGTTGCAAAACCATTCGGTACGGAAACCCCCATACCGGAAAGGTTAGTAATCATTTCACCCAGGGAGGCATTTTTGCCCCCAACTCTGTCTACATCATTCATGCCGAGTTGGTTATACCAAAGCACCAGCGGTGACGAGCCATTGTTGGACATCGAACAATCCTTATATATGAACGAGGTTAGGAAACTCAATTTTGCGTATTTATCTTTGCATATTTACCGCGGCGAAAAAAACGGTGAATCGTTCAAGCAACTTTATTTTTTATTTTTTAAGATTGTTTCCGCATTTGCGCAAACCCGCGAGCGACACGGGATCACCACAAAAACTATCGGTATAAACATTTGTTCCGAAAAATGAAATGTACTTTTCATTAAATATAAAAATAGCGTTTCAGTTTATAAAAGTGATGGCGCAATATTCGCTTCTGGCGAATTTTAATTTATGCTTTCAGAGAATTATGTCTGCCCCAGGATGAGTAAAATGGATAATGCTGTTGATCGTCACGTTTTTTATATTTCTGATGGTACGGCCATCACCGCCGAGGTATTGGGCCACGCGGTAATGTCGCAATTTCCGGTCACTATCAACAGCATTACGCTGCCGTTTGTTGAAAACGAGAGTCGCGCGCGCGCGGTTAAAGACCAGATTGACGCCATCTACCAACAAACTGGCGTGCGTCCTCTGGTGTTTTACTCCATTGTCTTGCCGGAAATCCGCTCAATCATTCTGCAAAGCGAGGGGTTTTGTCAGGATATCGTACAGGCGCTGGTCGCTCCATTGCAGCAAGAGATGAAGCTCGACCCAACGCCGATTGCCCATCGTACCCACGGCCTGAATCCCGGCAACCTCAACAAGTACGATGCGCGTATTGCCGCTATTGATTACACCCTTGCCCATGACGATGGTATTTCGTTGCGCAACCTCGATCAGGCGCAGGTGATCCTGCTCGGTGTTTCCCGTTGCGGCAAAACCCCGACCAGTTTGTATCTGGCCATGCAGTTTGGTATCCGCGCGGCCAACTACCCCTTTATTGCCGATGATATGGATAATCTGGTGCTGCCCACATCCCTGAAGCCGCTGCAGCATAAACTGTTCGGTCTGACCATCGACCCCGAACGCCTGGCGGCGATCCGCGAAGAGCGACGAGAGAACAGCCGTTACGCCTCGCTACGCCAGTGTCGGATGGAAGTTGCCGAAGTGGAAGCGCTGTACCGGAAAAATCAGATCCCATGGTTAAACAGTACCAATTATTCGGTAGAAGAGATTGCTACCAAGATCCTCGACATTATGGGGCTGAATCGCCGCATGTACTAGAATGCTAGTGCATTGGTTCGATTTTTTGTTATTATGCTCGCCACCAGGCCGGATGAGTGTGATATTGTGATGCACATCACTTCCCGGTAGTCCTGCCGTTGAAGCAACAAATTTCTGAGACAAGTAATGAACAGAACCGATGAACTCCGTACTGCGCGTATTGACAACCTGGTCACTCCAGCAGAGCTTGCGCAGCGGCATCCTGTTTCGTCCGCCGTCGCCCGTCATGTTACGGACTCCCGACGCCGGATAGAAAAAATATTGAATGGCGAAGATCCCCGTTTGCTGGTGATCGTAGGCCCTTGCTCAATTCACGATCTCGATGCCGCCGTGGAATACGCGACGCGCCTGCAGGCCCTGCGCGAAAAGCACCAGACGCGTCTGGAAATCGTGATGCGTACCTATTTTGAAAAGCCACGCACCGTCGTGGGCTGGAAAGGCTTAATTTCCGACCCGGACCTGAACGGCAGCTACCGTGTGAACCACGGCATTGAGCTGGCGCGTAAACTGCTGCTGCAGGTCAACGAACTGGGCGTCCCCACGGCGACTGAATTTCTCGACATGGTGACCGGCCAGTTTATTGCTGATTTAATCAGTTGGGGCGCCATTGGCGCGCGCACCACCGAAAGCCAGATCCACCGCGAAATGGCGTCTGCTCTTTCCTGCCCGGTTGGGTTTAAGAACGGGACGGATGGTAATACCCGTATCGCCGTCGATGCGATTCGCGCCTCCCGCGCCAGCCATATGTTCCTCTCCCCGGATAAAACCGGCCAGATGACCATTTATCAGACCAGCGGTAATCCATACGGGCATATCATTATGCGCGGCGGTAAAAAGCCGAATTATTTTGCTGAAGATATTGCCGCCGCCTGCGATACCTTGCACGAATTTTCCCTGCCTGAGCATCTGGTCGTCGATTTCAGCCATGGTAATTGCCAGAAGCAGCATCGCCGTCAGTTGGAAGTGTGTGATGACGTATGCCAGCAAATTCGCAACGGTTCGACGGCGATTGCCGGGATCATGGCGGAAAGTTTTCTGCGTGAAGGCACGCAAAAAATCGTCAGCGGTCAGCCGCTGGTTTACGGTCAGTCGATTACCGACCCGTGCCTGAACTGGGAAGATACTGAACTACTGGTGGACAAACTCGCCTCGGCGGTTGATAGCCGTTTTTAACGCTGTACACTGGGTAACACCACGTTGCCCGGTGGTAATTCTTTGTTTTTCCCTTCATTGTTGTGCAAAAACTGTTCCCGTCACAATTATTTCACAAAAACGCTTGCCGCACATTTGCAGTTTGATGATAATGATTATCATTGTTACATTGATTGCTATTTTTAAACTCTATGTCACGTATGGATAACACAACAGCAACGCCTGCAAAAGAAAAAACACCGCCTGCCGTCGCCGCAACCGAGCGTCGCATTGACAGTAAAAGTTTGCTGGGCAAAGAAGGACGCGTGATTATAGAGCACGATGGCCAGCACTACCTGCTGCGCCAGACCCATGCTGGAAAACTCATTCTGACTAAATAAACGACACTTTTCGCCAGCCACCCAGGTGATACCCAGGCAGCCAGCGCTTTTCGATTTTCTAATGGAGAGTTGCTATGCCCCATCTGCACACCGCATCCTTGCGCCCGTCGCTCCTGGCGTTGGCGATTGTCAGTAATCTTCCCGTCGTTGCCTGGGCGGCAGTAGAGGATATGACCGTCACCGCCACCGGTAATCCCCGTAGCGCTTTTGAAGCGCCGATGATGGTCAGCGTTATCGACGCTACTGCACCTGAAAACCAGACAGCCAGCTCGGCAGCCGACCTGTTACGGAAGGTTCCGGGCCTGAGCCTTGACGGTACGGGGCGGACAAATGGTCAGGACGTCAATCTGCGCGGCTATGACCGTCGCGGTGTTCTGGTGCTGGTGGATGGCGTTCGCCAGGGAACCGATACCGGGCACCTGAACAGTACCTTCCTCGATCCGGCGCTAATCAAGCGGATTGAAGTGGTGCGCGGCCCTTCCGCACTGTTGTATGGCAGCGGCGCGCTGGGTGGCGTAATCGCCTACGACACTGCGGATGCTAAAGACTTACTGGAGGCGGGTCAGAATAGCGGTTATCGCGTGTTCGGTACCGCGGCTACCGGCGATCACAGCCTCGGTATGGGCGCCAGCGCATTTGGCCGCACCGATACCCTCGACGGGCTGCTGGCCTGGTCCAGTCGCGATCGCGGTAATTTGCGCCAGAGCGACGGCACTACCGCCCCGAACGATGAAGCAATTAACAATATGCTGGCGAAAGGCAGTTGGAAAATTGACAGCGCCCAGACGCTGGCCGGCTCGCTGCGTTATTACAACAATGATGCCCGGGAACCTAAAAACCCACAAACCAGCGCGGCGGATACCACCAGCAACCCGATGACCGATCGCTCGACCATTCAGCGCGATGCGCAACTGACCTACTCCCTCGCCCCGGCGGATAATGACTGGCTGAACGCGGATGCCCGCATCTACTGGTCCGAAGCGCGCATTAATGCACAAAACACGGACAGCACCGGCGAATTTCGCAAGCAGACCACCAAAGGCGGGAAAGTCGACAACCGTAGCCGCCTGTTTACCGATTCATTTGCTTCTCACTTACTGACCTACGGCGGTGAATACTATCGTCAGGAACAACAACCGGGTGGCGTAACCACCGGTTTCCCGCAGGCAAAAATCGATTTTAGCTCCGGCTGGCTACAGGATGAAATCACCCTGCGCGACCTGCCGGTTACGCTGCTGGGGGGTACCCGTTATGATTCTTATCGTGGCAGCAGCGACGGTTATGAAGATGTCGATGCCGACAAATGGTCGTCCCGCGCTGGACTCACCGTTGCGCCTGCCGACTGGCTGATGCTTTTCGGTTCATACGCTCAGGCCTTCCGTGCTCCAACCATGGGCGAGATGTATAACGACGCGAAGCACTTCTCGATTGGCCGTTTTTACACCAACTACTGGGTGCCAAACCCGAACCTGCGTCCGGAAACCAACGAAACGCAGGAATACGGATTTGGCCTGCGCTTTGACGATCTGTTGATGGCGAGCGATGCGCTCGAATTTAAAGCCAGCTATTTCGACACCAAAGCCAAAGATTACATCTCCACCAGCGTCGATTTTGCCGCTGCGACGACCATGTCCTATAACGTACCCAACGCCAAAATCTGGGGCTGGGACGTGATGGCGAAATACACCGCCGATCTGTTCAGCCTCGATATGGCCTATAACCGCACGCGGGGTAAAGATACTGACACGGGCGAGTACATTTCCAGCATTAACCCGGACACCGTCACCAGCAAATTGAACGTGCCGGTTGCGCACAGCGGTTTCTCCGTTGGCTGGATAGGTACATTTGCTGACCGCTCAACGCACATCAGCAGCAGCTACGCCAAACAACCCGGCTATGCGGTAAACGACTTCTACGTGAGCTATCAGGGGCAACAGGCGCTAAAAGGCATGACCACCACACTGGTCCTGGGCAACGCTTTCGACAAAGAGTACTGGTCGCCGCAGGGCATTCCGCAGGATGGCCGCAATGGCAAAATTTTCGTGAGTTATCAGTGGTAATCACTTTTCCCCGGTTCGCCGGGGCAGCAATCTGGAAGGAAGAGACAATGAATCACCACACACGCTGGCTGGAACTGAAAAAAGAAAACCCTGGCAAATACGCACGTGACATCGCGGCTATGATGCACATCAGCGAGGCAGAACTGACCTTCGCGCGCGTCGGTCATGACGCCTGGCGCTTACGTGGCGAAGTCCGCGAAATCCTCGGCGCGCTGGAAGCCGTAGGCGAAACCAAATGTATTTGCCGCAACGAATATGCGGTGCATGAGCAGGTCGGCGTCTTTACCAACCAGCACCTGAGCGGGCATGCCGGGCTGGTACTCAATCCACGCGCCCTCGATCTGCGTCTGTTCCTGAATCAGTGGGCAAGCGCCTTTCATATCAGAGAAACAACCGCTCACGGCGAGCGTCAGAGCATTCAGTTTTTCGACCATCAGGGTGATGCATTACTGAAGGTCTATGCCACACAAAATACCCTCGTTGAAGAATGGGCAGCGTTACTGAGCCGTTTCATCTTCACTGAAAACCCGCCACTGGCGCTGCAATCCGCTAAAAACCCTGCTCCTGCTACCGTCACCGTTGATGCACAGACCGTGGATCAAGAGTGGCGAGCCATGACCGATGTCCACCAGTTCTTCGGTCTGCTGAAACGCCACGATCTCACTCGCCAACAGGCGTTTAATCTGGTGGGCGACGATCTGGCCTGTAAAGTGACCAATGGCGCACTGGCGCAGTTACTCAATACCGCGCGTCAGGATGGTAATGAAATTATGGTGTTTGTGGGTAATCGCGGCTGCGTACAAATTTTTACCGGCGTGATAGAAAAACTGGTGCCGATGAAAGGCTGGCTGAATATATTCAATCCAGCATTTACATTACATCTGCTGGAAGAAAGCGTGGCTGAAACATGGGTAACGCGCAAACCAACCGCCGATGGACACGTTACCAGTCTGGAACTGTTTGCGGCCGATGGCACACAGATTGCCCAACTGTATGGTCAACGTACGGAAGGCGAACCGGAGCAAACGCAATGGCGCGCGCAAATTGACGCACTGACGCCGAAAGGGCTGGCCGCATGAACAAACTGCTGCTCCTGATTGCGCTGCTGCCCGTTACTGCACTGGCGGTCCCCGAGGAAAGAGTCGTTACTCTGGGGGGCGACGTCACCGAAATTGTGTACGCGCTGGGGGCGCAGTCAACGCTTGTGGCGCGAGACAGTACCAGCCAGTGGCCTGAAGCCGCAAACGCCCTGGCTGACGTCGGCTATTTACGCCAGCTTAACGCCGAAGGGATCCTTGCCACCCGTCCGACGCTGGTCCTTGCCAGTGCGCAGGCGCAGCCTTCTCTGGCGCTAAAACAGGTCGAGCAGAGCAACGTCAGGGTTGTTACGATCCCGGCAAACAACGACCTTAACGCGATTGATGGAAAAATTCGCGTCATTGCCGAGGCGACTCACCGGGAGGCCGACGGCGAAACGTTGCGTGCAACCTTACGTCAGGAGCTGGCGGCGCTCCCGTCATCTGAACTTAACAAACGCGTCCTGTTTATTCTTAATCATGGTGGGATGACCGCCATGGCTGCAGGCCAGCAAACCGGAGCCGATGCCGCTATTCGCGCCGCCGGTTTGCGCAACGCGATGCAGGGGGTTAACCGTTATCAACCTCTTTCACAAGAAGGTGTGATTGCCAGCCAGCCGGACCTGGTTGTGATTTCCCGGGAAGGTGTTAAGGCAATGGGTGGCGAGGCGAGCCTGTGGGCGCTGCCGGGGCTGGCGCAAACACCTGCGGGACGGAATAAACAGGTATTGCAGGTTGATGATATGGCTCTGCTTGGCTTCAGTATCCGCACGCCGCAGGCCATTTTGCAACTACGCGCGAAAGCAGAGCAATTGCCCTGATGTCCCGACGAATCACTTGTTCTTTGTGGGTCATGGCGCTAATGCTGGTCGTAATGACAATTTTGGCTACCGGTTTTGGCGCGTTGCGCCTGCCGGTAAGTCTGCTCTGGCGTGATGACAATGAAACTCTGCGTCAAATCTGGCTCACTATTCGCCTGCCCCGTGTTCTGCTGGCGCTGGTGATTGGCGGTTCTCTGGCGCTATCCGGTTGTGTGATGCAGGGACTGTTTCGCAACCCACTTGCCGACCCGGGATTACTCGGAATTAGCAGCGGTGCAGCCTGCGCCGTCGCCCTGTGGGTGGTACTGCCTGTCTCTTTACCCGCGCTACTGATGCTGTATGCGCCAATGTTGGCTGCATTTGTCGGTGCACTGGCGGCAACCGTGGTGATTTTTATCCTCAGCCAACAGCGCGACGGTTCACTCTCGCGGCTGCTGCTGGTCGGTATTGCGATCAACGCGCTCTGCGGGGCGGCTGTTGGCGTTCTGTCGTGGGTCAGTAATGATGCGCAACTGCGCCAGCTGTCGCTGTGGGGGATGGGAAGTCTGGGCGCTGCACAATGGTCCACGCTGCTGGCAGTTACCTCGCTGGCTATCCCGACGGTGCTGATCGTCTGGCGTCTGGCTTCGGCCCTGAACCTGCTGCAACTGGGCGAGGAAGAGGCGCATTATCTTGGCGTGAATGTGCGTACAATCCAGCGTATTTTGCTGCTTTGCAGCGCCTTGCTGGTAGCCGCAGCGGTGGCAGTAAGCGGCGTAATTGGCTTTATCGGGCTGGTTATCCCGCATTTAATACGTATGTGGCTCGGCGCAGACCATCGGGCCGTTATCCCCGGTTCCGTGCTGGCGGGCGCGTTTTTATTACTGATTGCCGACACGCTGGCCCGCACTTCAGTTGCGCCAGCGGAAATGCCGGTCGGTCTGTTAACCAGTCTGCTCGGCGCCCCATGGTTTTTATGGCTTATTTTTCGTCAGCGAGGATCGCATGGCTGAACATTTCGTTGCTGAAGGACTTCACTATAGCGTGGCGGGCAGGTCGGTGATTGCTGATGTATCGCTTGCCCTCGCAAAAGGTGAACTGGTGGCGCTCATCGGCCCAAACGGTGCGGGGAAATCAACCCTGCTGCGCCTGTTGACCGGTTTTCTCAAACCGGTTGCCGGACGCTGCATGCTGGCGGGCAAAGCGCTGGATAAGTGGCATACGCAGACGCTGTCGCGCCATCGGGCGGTGATGCGTCAGCAAACGCAACTGGGATTTGACTGGCCGGTAGAGGCCGTTATCGCAATGGGACGCGCGCCCTGGGCCCAGCGTCCGGAACCTCGCCTTATCGCGCAGGTGATGGAGATGACCGGATGCGCGCCGTTGGCAGGTCGGCAATACGCCACGCTTTCCGGCGGCGAGCAACAGCGCGTGCAGTTAGCCCGTGCCCTGGCGCAACTCTGGTGCGACGGAGCGCCTCGCGGCTGGTTATTTCTTGATGAACCCACCTCGGCGCTGGATCTTTACCACCAGCAACATCTGCTGCGGTTACTGAAAACGCTTGTCGCTTCAGGAGAACTGCATGTGTGTATTGTGCTTCACGATTTGAATCTGGCAGCTTTATGGGCTGACAGAATAGTGTTACTGCATAATGGCAGGCTGGCGTCGCAAGGGACGCCGGAGACCGTGTTACGGGCCGATGATCTGATGCGCTGGTACGGTGCTGAGGTTCACGTTGGCCATCATCCGGCCAACGTGTCCCCCCAGGTGTTTCTGGCGCCTTAGCTTGAACAGCTCACTTCCAGCCGTTTGCCCCAGTCAGGCGGCCGACTGACATAGTCATCATCGCGATCGACAAACGGGGTACGCAACGCCTGGTGCAGCCGATGTAGCTCGGCGTAATCTCCCTGCTCCGCCTGACTAATCGCCCGTTGCGCCAGCCAGTTGCGTAAAACCATCGCCGGGTTTGCCGCTTTCATCTGCGTTTGTCTGACATCGTCAGCAACGCTGTCCTGTTCCAGGCGCGAGCGATACCGTGTGAACCAGTCGTCAAACGCCGCACGATCAACAAACTCATCGCGTAGCGGAGATAGCGCACTGTGTTGTTCCGTCAGACTGAGCATGCGAAACGTTCGCGTATAGTCGCTTCTTTCTCGCGCCATCAGGCTAAACAGTTCACTCAGCAGCTCGTTATCGTTTTTCTGCTCGCTAAAGAAGCCGAGCTTTTGCCGCATCCGTTGACCGTAACGCGTTAACAGCGCCAGTTGGTAATTGTCCAGCGCATCATTGAGCGCCTCGACCGGGATAAATGGCGACAGGGTTTGTGCCAGACGTTGCAGGTTCCACAGCGCGGCTGCAGGTTGATTATCGAAACTGTATCGTCCCTGATGATCGGAGTGGTTACAGATAAAATCCGGCACGTAGTCATCAAGAAAACCATACGGACCGTAATCCATCGTCAGCCCCAGAATAGACATGTTGTCCGTATTCATAACGCCATGCGCAAACCCTACCGCCTGCCAGTCGGCGATTAAGCTTGCGGTACGCGTGACAATATCGCTAAACCACAGCTGATATTTATCGGCTTCTTCCTGCCAATGCGGCCAGTAATGACGAATCGCGAAGTCTGCAAGTTGACGGACTTTCTCCGGCTCGCGACGATAGTAAAAGTGTTCAAAATGGCCAAAGCGCATATGGCTTTGCGCCACGCGAATGAGCATCGCCCCATGCTCTACCGTTTCGCGATATACCGGCGTGTCGCTGGTGACAATCGACAATGCCCGCGTGGTGGGTATTCCCAGATAGTGCATCGCCTCGCTGGCCAGGCTTTCGCGAATGGTTGAACGCAGCACGGCGCGCCCATCCCCCATGCGGGAATAAGGCGTCAGTCCGGCACCCTTCAGGTGCCAGTCAAGCGTCGAGCCATCAGCAAGCTGTTGTTCGCCCAGCAGGATCCCACGTCCGTCACCAAGCTGACCGGCCCAAACGCCGAACTGATGTCCGCTATAAACTTGCGCTAAAGGCGACATCCCGGGAAGCAAGGATTCACCTCCCCAAACGCCTGAACCCTCTGGAATAGTAAACAGCGCCGCAGGAATAGCCAATTGCTCAGCCAGAGCATCGTTATGCCAGATAAGATGCGCGTTTTTCAGGGGCGTAGGCGAGAGTGCTGTATAGGTTGCTGGTAATTCATCACGCCAGCGGGTGGTAAAAGACAGGGTCATAGGGCCTCCTGTCTCTAGTGTAGACTGTTAATAGCCTGTTAAACACCAGCAAATAAAAGGGTTATATCCTCGATAACGAAATTATCTGCGCGGGCGGTACCGCAGGCCACAGTCCTCCCTGCATGGCGCTGAAACCGAGGGGAAGTACTCGTGCCAACATTTCTTGCGTATCAATACCGCTAATGATGATTGACTCACAGCAGGGTGATATTTGCGCCTGGATAGCGCGCATAAATGGTTCAAATGAAATATGTGCAATCCTTTGTTGAACAAAGTTTTTATCCAACACCACACGTTTGAACAGGCCATCAAAAATTGCCCGCGTTGATATGCCGCCAGCGCCATAATTTTGCAGAATTAATGGAAATCTTGCCGCAAGTGCAGCCAGCGTTGGATTGTCTTTACCCTTGTTTAACTCTGGATAGCTTTCATTAATAGCCAGTTCCAGAAATGAAAATCGTTCAATTTGTGAAGCATATTCAGCGTCTGATAATAAAGTATGAGCAATTGCCGGGGTTAAATTAATCCAGACTGAGACTTTTCGCTGAATAAAAAAATGTTGGCACGTTTCGATTAATTCTAGTTTCTCTGCAAATAAACGACATTGTTCATCGTCCGACATCCGAGGTAAGACCAGCTCGGTTGGTATGCGCACATCCCCCTGCAGGCTGGCAAAACTGGTGATGATATCTACGAATTCAAGATCGCCTTTTTCACTTCTCGCAGGAAG
This sequence comes from Citrobacter sp. C5_2, assembly GCF_014596845.2. Classification (NCBI taxonomy): domain Bacteria; kingdom Pseudomonadati; phylum Pseudomonadota; class Gammaproteobacteria; order Enterobacterales; family Enterobacteriaceae; genus Citrobacter; species Citrobacter sp. C5_2. The sequence goes on from NZ_CP115032.1 coordinate 2,876,525, forward strand.
AAAAGACAACTCCGATTGATAAAGATTATCCAGTGAAACAATCATCGTACCAGCCCCTCTGCATAGGTGTTATCCGGCATCCTGTAGCAAAGGATGGAGAAATACGTTACTGCTGATGCAAGTAGAGGCTCTTTCATTTGTCCCTTTATAGCCAGTAAATCGAATCCTTTTTTTTAGCTTATCGTGATTATAAGCGAATATCCAGCTTTGCACTTTTTAATATCCCGGCATAAATCATATTTTTAGCAAGATACACTCTTAACACACAGGGTTATTGATCGGCTGGAAGCAGTAATAACAGTTAGCATTCAAATGAAAATGTCGAGGCTGCACAGTCGTTAGCAGCCTCGTCAGTTGTGAGGGTTAAATACGTCGAGCCTGCCAGAAGTTTTTACGCCAGTAGACATTATCCAGTGACGAGCGCATCACTCCGCGGCTGGTTGAGGCATGAATAAATTGATTATTGGTGTCGTAAATGCCGACATGCAGACCACTTTCTCCGGATCCGGTTTTAAAGAAAACCAGATCGCCTGGCAGCAAATCATCTTTATCGATTTCGGTACCAATCTTTGATTGCATGCGCGTGTCGCGCGGGAGCTGTAGATCGAATTTATCCCGCATCGTCATCAAAACAAACCCTGAGCAATCCACCCCGCTACGGCTCATACCACCATAACGATAAGGTGTACCATGCCAGGTTTGTAGCTGGTCATTAAGACCGGCGATAACGGCGATAGAATCCGACAAATGGGCATTTGGCGCAGGAGCACGATGGCTGCTGCAGCCCGCCAAAAACAATGCTGTGATGAAAAGGAGCCAAAAGCGCATTCAGGACGAATCCTCTGGATTTTATTTTTATGCCAATTTAGCGTGGAAATTACAGGATTTTCAAGAACCCATTTAACTTAAGTGGTTGATATGAGCATTCTGTGGCCTTCGATATCCAAACGACGGAAGTTCACGCCGTAAGCCGCAGACAGATTAGCTGGTGTCAGGACCGTATCACGTGAGCCACTGGCAAGCAGCTTCCCACGTTTGAGCAACCAGGCCTTATGCGCATGGCGCAAGGTATGATTGAGGTCATGGCTGCTCATCACAATCGCTATTCCCTGCAAACACAGCTGGCCCAACAACCTGTCCAGGGCATTTTGTTGCGCGACGTCCAGGCTGTTCATCGGCTCATCCAACAGTAAAAGCTGACCGAATGGATTAGCTTGCGGGCAAATTTGCAAAATAACGGCCGCCAGGCGCACACGCTGCCACTCACCGCCGGAGAGTTGATTAACGCCACGCCCCAGCTTATCCCCCAGACCAAGCGCATCGGCGACCTCCTGTAACAGATCGGCACGCGCTTTGTCGGGTTGATGCAGCGTCAGAAAATGCCAGACCGGCATGGCAAAAGGCGGGTTTTGCTGTTGCGCAAGATAAGCACGATATTGCGCCAGCTTTGCTGCCGGCCACTCTTCAAGCGGCATGTCGCCGAAGGTGATGCTGCCCTCCCCGGTCGTCAAACCCGCCATACGCGCTAACAGCGTACTTTTCCCCGCACCGTTAGGACCCACCAAATGCAGGATTTCCCCTGCTTTTATTTCACCAGAAAGCGGGCCGAGCCGGGTCGATTCCGCTACATCCTGTAGCTGCATCAATCGAGACATTAGTTTGCCAGCGCCTTCTTGATGCTTTGCACCAGCATCGGATCCTCAGGCGTCATATCCGGAGAGAATCGTTGCAGTACTTGCCCATCCCGTCCCACTAAAAACTTCTCAAAGTTCCACAGGATATCGTCCGGGTAGAGCGGCGCCCGGCCTTTACTGGCCATACGTTCATAGAATCCACTGTCTGCTGGCGCCACAGCCGTTGGCGCGGCATCAATCAGCTTCTGATACAGCGGATGACGCCCCTCGCCGTTGACGTCAATCTTGCTGAACATCGGGAAGGTAACGCCCCAGGTCATACTGCAGTACGTTTTGATTTCATCTTCGCTGCCCGGTTCCTGGCCCAGAAACTGATTGCAGGGAAAACCAAGCACATTGAAGCCCTGTTGATGCCAGGCTTTCTGCAGGTTCTCCAGTTGTTCGTATTGCGGCGTCAGTCCACATTTTGAAGCAACGTTGACGATTAACAGTACATTGCCGGAATACGGTTGCAGCGTAGTCGCCTCGCCGTCAATGGTCGTCACTTCGGTATTGAGGATAGTGTCTTGCATAGCATCTCCAGAACAACAGGTTGATTTTCAGTTTTTTAATCATAGACCGAACCAACGCTTTCTAGCGCGCGGCTTTCAACAATAGCCAGATAAATACCGGTGCTCCCATGGTAGCCGTCACCACGCCGATGGGCAGTTCAGCCGAAGCCAACACCAAACGCGCGACAACATCAGCAAACAATAATGCGATTGCGCCAGCCAACGCGCAGCCAGGCAGGAGAGCACGGTGATCGGTTAAACCACACAACCGCAAAATGTGGGGGATAACCAATCCAATAAAACCAATCGCACCCGCCAGAGCCACGCTTACGCCGACCATCCATCCTGTGGCGACCACCAGCAGATTGCGCCAGAACCATAATGGTAACCCCAGTTGGCGCGCAGAAGTTTCCCCCAGCGCCAGCATATTCATCGGCTGAGACTGACAGCAGATCCATATCAGTACGGGGATCAACGCCACCATCAGCCAGGCCTGATGCCAGTCGACGCCGCCAAAGCCCCCCATCATCCAGTACATCAGTTGTCGTAAGTCAAAAGAGGTGGAAAAATAGATGGCCCACGTCATCAACGCGCTACAGATAATGCCCAGCGCCACTCCCGCCAGCAGCAAGCGACTGGTAGACAAATGACGACGGGCAAAGCGTAACAGAATGAGAGTAATAATCAGCGCCCCGGCGATGGCACATAAGCCCAACGCCCAGCCGGGAAGCTGCCCCTGGCCGAGCAGCACCGCAGCAATAAGTCCTACACCTGCGCCGTTAGACACGCCCAGTAGACCCGGTTCCGCGAGTGGATTTTCAAAGAGGGCCTGCATTACCGCACCGGATAAAGCCAACGCAGCGCCTACCAGCAAAACGGCGAGGGTACGAGGAAAGCGGATTTGCCAGACGAACAGATCGCCGCGGGCGCTGAACCAGTCGCCGGGAGCGATCCACTGTTCTCCTGCGCACAGGCTTAAAACCGTTGCCAGTAACATCAGCACTGACAGTGACAGTATCCAGCGCACGTTTCGTCGCTGCTGTTGATGGGCGAAAGTCAGCATGTTTTCCATTCTGCTGAAAAGAGATGGGGGTGATTCTACGGTGCTGTTTCGGTAGTGAAAAGGAAAAAGGCCGCAGAGCGGCCTTTTTAGTTATACCCGTCATACTTCAAGCTGCATGTGCGTTGGCTTTACTCGCTCACCCCAGTCACGTACTTATGTACGCTCCTGGAGATTCGCTGCGTCGCCGCCTTCCTGCAACTCGAATTATTTAGGGTATATATACGTCATGCTTTACGCTGCCGCTTTGATGGCAACGCAAGTGGTTTAACGAATCGTTAAATCACTCTTCTTTGGGCGTTGCGTTTTCAACCCGACTTTTTAACTTCTGTCCGGGTCTGAAGGTCACCACGCGCCGTGCTGTAATGGGAATATCTTCGCCCGTTTTCGGGTTACGTCCCGGACGTTGATTCTTATCACGCAGATCGAAGTTACCAAAACCAGAGAGTTTTACCTGCTCACCATTTTCCAGAGCACGACGAATCTCTTCGAAAAACAGCTCGACCAGTTCTTTGGCATCCCGCTTGCTAAGCCCAAGCTTATCAAACAGATATTCTGACATTTCAGCTTTTGTAAGCGCCATAGGTTCAATCCCTCAATGATGCCTGGAATCGCTCTTTTAATGCCTCTACACATTTGGCGACGGTAGCGGCAATCTCCTCTTCTTCAAGTGTACGGCTGGTATCCTGAAGGATCAGGCTGATAGCGAGGCTCTTATAGCCCTCCGCAACACCCTTACCGCGGTACACGTCAAATAAGTTTACGCCAACTACCTGATTTACGCCAACTTTCTTACACTCGGATAAAATATCCGCAGCGGGAACGTTTTCTGCCACAACGACTGCGATGTCGCGACGGTTCGCTGGGAAGCGAGAAACTTCACGCGCCTGAGGCACCACGCGGTCTGCGAGCTTGTTCCACTCCAGTTCAAACACCAGAGTGCGACCGTTCAGATCCAGTTTACGTTCCAGCTCAGGATGAACAACCCCAATGAAACCAATACGTTCACCTTTCAGATAAATCGCCGCAGACTGACCCGGATGCAGTGCTGGATTCGCTTCAGCTTTGAACTGAATGTCCGCCAGTTTGCCGGTCAAGTCGAGAACCGCTTCCAGATCGCCTTTCAAATCATAGAAATCAACGGTCTCTTTTGCCAGATTCCAGTGTTCATCATGACGATTACCGCAGATCACGCCTGCCAGCATCAGATCCTGACGGATCCCGAGGTTGGCCTGCGTATCCGGTACGAAACGTAAACCCGTTTCAAAAATACGCACACGGTTCTGCTGACGGTTCTGGTTATACACCACCGTTGACAGCAAACCGGTCCACAGTGACAAGCGCATTGCCGACATATCAACAGAAATTGGGCTTGGCAGCAGCAGCGATTCTTCACCCGGATGCAGCAATGCCTGAATTTTCGGGTCGACAAAGCTGTAGGTGATAACTTCCTGGTAGCCTTTGTCATTCAGCATGGTTTTTACACGTTTCAGCGATAAATCCGCTTCACGATGCGTACCCATGATCAGACCTGCCTGAATTGGCGTATTCGGGATATTGTCATAACCGTAAACGCGGGCAACTTCTTCGACCAGGTCTTCTTCGATTTCCATATCGAAACGCCAGCTCGGCGCTACCGCTTTCCACTCATCCTGACCTTCCGTGACGTCACAACCCAGACGACGCAGAATATCACTCACCTGGTCATCAGCAATATGGTGTCCGATCAGACGATCCAGTTTGCTGCGGCGAAGCGTAATGGTCGCGCGTTTTGGCAGCGTCGCTTCGTTGGTTACATCAATAATTGGACCGGCTTCACCGCCGCAGATATCAATCAGCAAACGGGTAGCGCGCTCCATCGCTTTGTACTGCAGCGCAGGATCGACACCACGCTCATAGCGGTGAGAAGCATCGGTGTGCAGGCCATGACGACGCGCGCGACCGGTAATAGACAGCGGACTGAAGAACGCGCATTCCAGCAGGACGTTTTGCGTTTCATCATTCACGCCGGAATGTTCGCCACCAAAGATGCCGCCCATGGCCAGCGCTTTGTTATGGTCGGCAATCACCAGCGTATCCGCATTTAGTTTAGCTTCGCTGCCGTCCAGCAGAACCAGGGTTTCCCCCTCTTTTGCCATCCGGACAACAATCCCGCCTTCAATGCGGTCTTTGTCGAACGCGTGCATCGGCTGACCCAGTTCGAGCAGCACATAGTTCGTTACGTCAACCACGGCATCGATAGAGCGGATGCCGCAGCGACGCAGTTTTTCTTTCATCCACAGCGGGCTTGGCGCTTTAACGTTGATGCCTTTCACCACGCGCCCCAGATAGCGTGGGCAGGCTTCCACCGCGTCGACCTGAATCGGCAGGACATCGCTAATGGTTGCGGCTACTGGCGCCATTTCCGGTTCAACCAGCGGAGCCTGGTTCAGTACGGCAACATCACGTGCCACGCCGATGATACCCAGGCAGTCGGCGCGGTTCGGCGTAACGCTGATTTCGATAGTGTTGTCGTCAAGCTTCAGGTATTCGCGGATATCGGTGCCAATTGGCGCATCGACGGGCAGTTCGATAATGCCGCTATGGTCGTCGGAAATACCCAGCTCGGAGAACGAGCACAGCATACCTTCAGACGGTTCACCGCGCAGTTTCGCTGCTTTAATTTTAAAGTCGCCTGGCAGTACGGCGCCCACGGTTGCCACCGCCACTTTCAGGCCCTGACGGCAGTTCGGCGCGCCACAGACGATATCCAACAGGCGGTCACCGCCTACATTCACTTTGGTGACGCGCAGTTTGTCAGCGTTCGGGTGCTGAGCGCACTCAACCACTTCACCCACCACAACGCCGTTGAACGCGCCCGAAACAGGTTCCACACCGTCAACTTCCAGACCCGCCATCGTGATTTGGTTTGACAGCGCATCGCTATCAATCGCCGGGTTTACCCATTCGCGTAACCACAGTTCACTGAATTTCATTGTTTTATCCTGCCTTTATTTAAACTGTTTGAGGAAACGCAGATCGTTTTCGAAGAAGGAACGCAGATCGGTCACGCCATAACGCAGCATGGTCAGACGCTCCATACCCATACCGAATGCAAAGCCGGAGTAGATTTCCGGATCGATACCCACGTTGCGCAGCACGTTCGGGTGAACCATCCCGCAGCCCAGCACTTCCAGCCATTTGCCGTTTTTGCCCATCACATCAACTTCCGCAGAAGGTTCGGTGAATGGGAAGTAAGAAGGACGGAAGCGAACCTGCAGGTCTTCTTCAAAGAAGTTGCGCAGGAAATCGTGCAGCGTACCTTTCAGGTTGGTGAAGTTGATGTTGGTATCAACAATCAGCCCTTCCATCTGATGGAACATTGGGGTGTGCGTCTGATCGTAATCGTTACGGTATACGCGCCCAGGGGCGATGATACGGATCGGCGGCTGTTTTTCTTTCATGGTGCGGATCTGCACGCCGGAAGTCTGCGTACGCAGCAGACGGGTCGCGTCAAACCAGAAAGTGTCGTGGTCAGCACGCGCCGGGTGATGGCCAGGAATATTCAGTGCGTCGAAGTTATGATAGTCATCTTCGATTTCCGGACCGGTCGCCACGGTAAAGCCCAGCTCACCAAAGAAGCTTTCAATACGATCGATAGTACGTGTTACCGGATGCAGACCGCCATTTTCGATACCACGTCCCGGCAGAGAGATATCGATCGTTTCTTCAGCCAGACGGGCATTCAGCGCAGCACTTTCTAATTCGGCTTTACGTGCGTTCAGCGCTTGCTGTACCTGCTCTTTGGCTTCGTTTATCACCGCACCTGCTGCCGGACGCTCTTCTGGCGGCAGCTCGCGCAGGGTTGTCATTTGAAGGGTCAAGTGCCCTTTCTTGCCCAAATATTCGACGCGGACATTGTCTAACGCGGCAACATCTGAAGCCTGGTTAATGGCGGCCGTTGCACTGGCAACCAGCTCTGCGAGATGTGACATGGTTTTCCTCGTTATGTGGCGATATTCACTAGTCGCTCGTCTATACGCAAAATCATTCAAGTTGTATCAAGGCGGCAAAAGAGCAAATCCTCAGGAGCGTACATCAGTACGTGACTGGGGTGAGCGAATGCAGCCAACACAGAGACAACTTGAAGGATGACGCGTATAAAAAAAGCCTCCACCAGGGAGGCTTTTAGGCGCTGTTTTCCGTTTCTTCTTTCACGCGCAAGCCTCCTGGATTCAGGTGCTAAAGTAAAAGAAGAAGCGGAAAATAGCAGCATTCATGCTTGCATTACCTTATGTGGTAAAAACCGGACAACCTTTATTGAAAAGGCTTACGGGTAAAATGTCAACTAATTGATTGCTCTACAATAAAAGAGAGGGAGCCAGGCTCCCTCTTTTCACCGGCTTATGCCAGAGCTGCTTTCGCTTTTTCGACCAGAGCGGTGAACGCTACTTTGTCGAATACTGCGATGTCAGCCAGGATCTTACGGTCGATTTCAACAGAGGCTTTTTTCAGGCCGTTGATGAATTTGCTGTAAGAAATACCGTTCTGACGTGCTGCTGCGTTGATACGCGCAATCCACAGTTGACGGAACTGACGCTTTTTCTGACGACGGTCACGATAAGCGTACTGACCAGCTTTGATAACAGCCTGGAAGGCAACGCGGTATACGCGAGAACGCGCACCGTAGTAGCCTTTAGCTTGTTTCAAAATTTTCTTGTGACGTGCACGGGCAACTACACCACGTTTTACGCGAGCCATATGTGCTCTCCTGTATCTATATTCTTAGTAAAAAATTAATTAAACGTTAACGGCTTATGCGTACGGCAGGCACGCGATAACCAGACCCAGATCGCCTTTAGAAACCAGGCCTTTTGGACGCAGGTGACGTTTACGCTTAGTAGATTTTTTGGTCAGAATATGACGCAGGTTTGCGTGCTTACGCTTAAATCCACCACCACCGGTTTTTTTGAAGCGCTTAGCAGCACCGCGTACGGTCTTAATTTTTGGCATTTTAATAACTTCCACTTCGCATTGTTAATAAACGAAACGTAGGCGAACAACGGCTGTGGAACCCGCAGGCTCCACAGACATTGCTACTTGAAGGCCTTACTGTTTCTTCTTAGGAGCGAGCACCATGATCATCTGACGGCCTTCGATCTTCGTAGGGAAGGATTCGACTACTGCCAGTTCACTCAGATCGTCACGGACGCGGTTGAGCACTTCCATACCGATCTGTTGGTGGGCCATCTCACGGCCGCGAAAACGCAGCGTGATCTTAGCCTTATCGCCATCTTCCAGAAAGCGTACCAGGCTGCGGAGTTTTACCTGGTAATCGCCATCGTCGGTGCCAGGACGGAATTTAATTTCCTTAACCTGGATAACTTTTTGCTTTTTCTTCTGTTCCTTAGAAGACTTACTCTTTTCATAAAGGAACTTGCCGTAGTCCATAATACGACAAACTGGCGGTTCGGCGTTAGGGCTGATTTCAACTAAATCTACTCCAGCTTCTTCAGCTTTTTCGATTGCTTCTCTCAGACTCACAATACCCAAAGCTTCGCCTTCCAGACCTGTTAAGCGAACTTCCAGGGCGCGAATCTCGCCATTAATACGATTCGGACGTGCCGTTTGAACTCGTTTTCCGCCTTTAATACCTTATTCCTCCAGTTGTTGAAGACTGCGGCTGCGAATCTCTTGTTGCAGCTTCTCAATCACTTCATTTACGTCCAGGCTGCCCAAGTCTTTGCCACGACGGGTGCGCACGGCAACTTTGCCTGCTTCAACCTCTTTGTCGCCACAGACCAACATGTAAGGGACACGACGTAAAGTGTGCTCGCGGATTTTAAAGCCAATCTTCTCATTTCTCAAGTCTGCTTTTACACGAATGCCCGCATTTTGTAGTTTCTGCGTTAATTCGTTAACGTATTCAGACTGAGAATCGGTAATGTTCATGACCACAACCTGAACCGGCGCAAGCCAGGTCGGGAAGAAGCCAGCAAACTCTTCGGTCAGAATACCGATGAAACGTTCCATCGACCCAAGAATTGCACGGTGAATCATAACCGGCACCTGACGCTCGTTGTTTTCGCCAACATAAGAGGCGCTTAAACGGGACGGCAGGGAGAAGTCCAGCTGTACAGTACCGCACTGCCATGCACGATCGAGGCAGTCATACAGGGTAAATTCAATTTTCGGACCGTAGAATGCGCCCTCACCCAGTTGGAACTCAAACGGGATGTTGTTTTCTTCCAACGCAACGGCCAGGTCAGCTTCAGCACGGTCCCACATTTCATCGCTACCGATACGTTTTTCGGGGCGAGTGGACAGTTTGACGACGATCTTCTCGAAGCCAAAGGTGCTGTACATATCGTAGACCATACGAATACAAGCGTTAACTTCATCACGGATCTGTTCTTCAGTACAGAAGATATGCGCATCATCCTGAGTGAAGCCACGAACGCGCATCAGACCGTGCAGCGCGCCTGACGGCTCGTTACGGTGGCAGCTACCAAACTCAGCCATACGCAGCGGCAGATCGCGATATGATTTCAGACCCTGATTAAAGATCTGTACGTGGCCCGGGCAGTTCATGGGCTTAATGCAGTATTCACGGTTCTCTGAAGACGTCGTGAACATCGCATCTTTGTAGTTATCCCAGTGACCTGTTTTTTCCCACAGCACGCGGTCCATCATGAACGGACCTTTAACTTCCTGATACTGATATTCTTTCAGTTTCGAACGAACGAAGACTTCCAGTTCACGGAAGATAGTCCAGCCATCATTGTGCCAGAACACCATACCCGGCGCTTCTTCCTGCATATGATACAGGTCAAGCTGTTTACCGATTTTACGGTGATCGCGTTTGGCGGCTTCTTCCAGACGTTGCAGGTAGGCGTTGAGGGCTTTTTTATCTGCCCATGCAGTACCATAAATACGCTGCAGCATCTTATTATTGCTGTCGCCACGCCAGTATGCCCCTGCGGTCTTCATCAGTTTGAAGTGATGGCAGAAACGCATGTTCGGCACGTGCGGGCCACGGCACATATCGACATATTCTTCATGATGGTACAAGCCAGGCTTGTCATCATGGGCAATGTTTTCATCAAGAATAGAGACTTTATAGGTCTCGCCACGCTTCACGAAGGTTTCACGCGCTTCGTACCAGCTGACTTTCTTCTTAATGACATCGTAGTTTTTCTCAGCGAGCTCGTGCATCCGCTTCTCGAGCGCGTCGACGTCTTCCTGGGTTAACGTACGGTCAAGATCGATATCGTAGTAAAAACCGTTGTCAACAACCGGTCCGATCGCCATTTTGGTGTGCGGCCAGAGTTGTTTGATCGCGTGCCCTAACAGGTGCGCACAGGAGTGACGAATGATCTCCAGACCTTCTTCATCCTTCGCGGTAATGATGGAGAGCTTCGCATCATGTTCAATCAGATCGGAAGCATCTACCAGCTCACCGTTAACACGGCCAGCAATCGTGGCTTTCGCCAGACCTGGACCGATGTCCAGCGCAACATCCATGGGGCTTACAGCGTGGTCGTAATGGCGTTGGCTGCCATCAGGAAGAGTAATAACAGGCATGTTATATCCTTATTTGCAGTGGTGCCCCACACGTAAGAGCACATACAAAGATTCAATATTTAAAATTATCAAAAAGGTGTGGGCTGATTCCCGCTTCACTCTGCGAAATATGTCACGGGTTGCCTTGGTGGCGACGCTGGACCTACGCCCTTTTTTTGATAACACCGTTGACAGTGTACACGGTGTTACGAGCCGATCAAAGCAGCAATCAACGCGCACTGTATGATGTAAATCAATTCACTGACACCCTGACGTCTTTGTTACACTTGCCGAAAGTCATCGAATATGAGCGGGAAAGAACTATGCCAACAAATCGCTTTGCGAAGAAACACTGGAAAATAGTTGTGATTCTGCTTGTTATTTGTGCGGCCATGCTGATGCTGCGTTGGGCCGCAATGATCTGGGGTTAAATTATTGGCACCGGCAGTACGGTTCCGTTTATTTATCTATTAAATAGAATTTACCTGAAAAATAGCGCGTTATTGTCATGTGGTAAAAATAAAACGTAGAGTAAATATTAAATAAACTTAACTTTAATTGGGAAAACCGGGCCAATTATTTGACCCGGCTTGTCACTACATACGATAACCGAGCGAAACAGTCGTTCGACGATCGGTATGCTCCGGCGCCGTTGCCGGCGGTTCAGAGTTCCAGGTTACGTTGTAAGCCACCTTTAACCCGAAGTGTTCGTTGATGGCAACGTTCAAAGCCGTTTCAGAGTTGAGTGTCGTATCGTCAGCACCGAATACTGATACACCCTGAGTAAATTTGGTGTTATCCGTCATCTGCCACGCATACGCCCCGGACGCATAGCCCAACGGCTGCGTTTCGGTGGTGCCATCAGTGTGCTCGTCATAACGAACACCAGGACCGAATTCAAAACGGAAGCTGTGCACCGGCCCATTAAGGAACTGACGGCCGTAACCTGCGGTCAGTACGTCACGCTCGCGATAACCGTTGTAGCGGTCGGTCAACCAGCTTGCCTGCCCAAAGAGATAGTCATAGTCGGTCATGTTGTAACGACTACGGCCCCCTACGGCATATTTCTCTGATGAACGCTCATCATTTGAGGAGGTGTTGCTGGCGTTTCCCCACAGAGACCACGCCGTGGTTTGACCATACCAGGTCATGTTGGTGTCTGCAGTTAAAGAAGAACTTTTTGTGTTGCCTGACTGGGCGAGATATCCCGCGTTCAGGTTACCTTCAAAGGGTTTTTTCGCGCTGGAAGGGTCATCCATGACAGTAAAAACGGAATCATCGGCGGCAGCATGCATTGACGCAAGCAGGCCTCCCATCAGCATGAATGCTGTGGGCACTGTCTTCAAAAGCTTCATTTATTAAGAGTCCGTACAACAAAAAAAGAGACCATAACGGTCTCGGAAACTTTCATATGGATCAATGACAAAAGACCCTTGAAAGGTAACAAATTATAAAAAGACTCGAATAACATAGCAATAAATTCTTATTTCATTTTTTGAATAAGAGCGTTCTTAAATCGATATTTTATTTATATAACTTTGACCCGATAATTTTAAATAAAGATATGAAAAATCATGTTGTTAATTACTTCACTTTCGGGATGTTAAGTGCCAGACTGAAGGCAGCCTAACAGGAGGTAAAGATGGTACGTATCTATACGTTAACACTTGCGCCCTCTCTCGATAGCGCAACAATTACTCCGCAAATCTACCCTGAGGGTAAACTTCGCTGTACCTCGCCGGTTTTTGAACCCGGTGGCGGCGGCATCAATGTCGCTCGTGCAATAGCGCATCTTGGCGGTACTGCGACGGCTATCTTCCCCGCGGGCGGGGCCACGGGTGAGCATCTTGTTGCATTGCTCGCCGACGAAAATGTTCCCGTCTCTACAGTCGAAGCCAAAGACTGGACCCGCCAAAATCTGCACGTCCACGTTGAGTCCAGCGGTGAGCAGTATCGCTTCGTTATGCCCGGGGCTGCGCTGACCGATGATGAGTTCTATCAACTTCAGGATCAGGTGCTGGAAATTGAGTCCGGCGCGCTGCTGGTGATTAGCGGCAGTTTGCCGCCTGGCGTACAACTTGAGAAGCTGACCCGACTCGTTACCTCAGCACAAAAACAGGGTATTCGCTGCATCGTCGATAGCTCAGGCGAGGCGCTAACGGCGGCGTTAGCCATCGGCAATATCGAACTGGTCAAACCCAACCTCAAAGAACTGAGCGCGCTGGTGAACCGCGAACTCACCCAACCTGATGACGTGCGTAAAGCTGCGCAGGAGATTGTGCAATCGGGTAAAGCACACCGCGTCGTGGTCTCTCTTGGGCCACAAGGGGCGCTGGGCGTTGATCGCGACACCTGCGTCCAGGTGGTTCCACCCCCGGTGAAAAGTCAAAGTACCGTAGGCGCAGGCGACAGCATGGTCGGCGCCATGACGCTTAAACTGGCTGACAACGCACCTTTTGACGATATTGTTCGTTTCGGGGTTGCCGCCGGTAGCGCAGCAACCCTGAATCAGGGGACGCGTCTGTGCGCTTTGGACGATACGCAAAAAATATATGCATACCTTGCGCAGTAATGCCACCGTCCCCCTTCTTACCAGGAAGGGGGATTTTCCGGTAAAACTGTCGGCATGGTTGTTATACGTCTATGATAAAAAATCACGTGATTACAAAGAAGTGAATCATGTGCAAACAGACGTCTCCACAACTGTGCGAGATGAAGAAGAACGACAAACATTAAGTGCCTTTCCAGCGATGACGCGTCCGTGGTGTGCGTCAGTTCGTGTTTTTTAACCGCATTCTTGCGCTAACCTTATGATCTGGCAGACAACATGGGGAGAGACATCATGTGGCAGGCTATCAGTCGTCTTTTAAGCGAGCAATTAGGTGAAGGCGAAATCGAACTGCGTAATGAACTGCCCGGCGGAGAGATCCACGCCGCATGGCATTTACGCTATGCGGGGCGCGATTTTTTCGTCAAATGCGATGAAAGAGAGCTGTTGACCGGCTTTACGGCGGAAGCCGATCAACTGGAGCTACTTTCCCGCAGTCAAACCGTATCTGTACCGAAAGTTTGGGCGGTAGGCGCAGACAGAGATTACAGTTTCCTGGTGATGGACTTCCTCCCTCCCCGTCCGCTTGACGCGCACAATGCGTTTATCCTCGGCCAACAGCTTGCGCATTTGCATGAATGGAGCGATCAGCCGCAGTTCGGACTCGACTTCGACAATGCGCTCTCGACCACGCCGCAACCCAATGCCTGGCAACGTCGCTGGTCAACTTTTTTTGCCGAGCAGCGCATTGGCTGGCAACTGGAACTCGCCGCTGAAAAAGGTATTGCGTTTGGCAATATTGACGCCATTGTCGAGCATGTTCAGCAACGCCTCTCGTCCCATCAGCCGCAGCCGTCTCTCCTGCATGGGGATTTGTGGTCGGGAAACTGCGCCCTCGGCCCGAACGGTCCTTACATCTTCGACCCTGCCTGCTACTGGGGAGACAGAGAGTGCGATCTGGCAATGCTGCAGTTACATACCGAACAGCCGCCGCAAATATATGATGGTTATCAGTCCGTCTCGCCGCTCCCCCTGGATTTTCTTGACAGACAGCCTGTCTACCAGCTCTATACGCTGCTGAATCGGGCTATTCTGTTCGGAGGGCAGCATCTGGTTGTGGCACAGAAAGCGATGGATAGGTTACTGGCGGCTTAACAGCGCGCTTATCAGGCCTGACGTTACACAATGCGGCAGGCCTGATGTTTCAACGCTTACAAAAAGCCCAGTAATGAGAAGAAGAAGTAGCCGATGACGATAACGATCACCGGCAATATATACAGCGGAAAAATTTGTAAAAAGATCATATGGTGCGGTACCACGATACGTGATTCAATTTGTGCGCGTGATAACCCTTCACTGCCTTTGGCCTGTTCCAGAATCAGTTGATCCTCAACACCTTCGCGTAAAAAACGCGCCTGACGGCTCATTCTTGCACCTGAATCCTGCAACGCTAAGCCGACAAAAATCAGGATGAAAATCAGCCAAAAAACGAGATTGAGTCCACTTTGAAAATCGGGTGTCGGCGAGTTATACCAAAATACGTTAAGAAAGGGGGTGTTCACCCGCATCATGTCGATCATTACATGGGCAAAATCGAGCATCACCGCATTAATCCCCTCCTGCTTTTCGCTGTGCGCATACATAAACTTCAGTACAGAAACCAGTGTTGAAATCAGCGCGGGAATGAAAATCACCCATCCCACCAGCCTTTTCAAGACGGCAATGCGTCCAGCTTGTTGATACGTCATGAGTTCCCCTTGATAAAGACGTGTCATTTTGGCCTAAGTTTACCCGTTGATAACCGTTTTCGCCTGATCTTTAAAGGCGGTATAATAGAGAATTAGCCATAATGAACGCTCAGAGCCTGTTATGACTGGCTCGAAATCCCTTTTATCACCCTAAAGGAGAGGTTGTGATGTCAACCCCGCGTCAAATTCTTGCTGCAATTTTCGATATGGATGGATTACTGGTCGATTCAGAACCGCTCTGGGATCAGGCCGAACTGGATGTGATGGCAAGTTTAGGCGTTGATATCACTCGCCGCCATGAGCTTCCCGATACCCTTGGCTTACGCATCGACATGGTGGTTGATTTGTGGTTTGCGCAGCAACCGTGGAATGGCCCCACACGTCAGGAAGTGACTGAACGTATCATCACGCGGGCTATTGCGTTAGTTGAAGAAACAAGACCGCTGCTGCCTGGCGTACGTGAAGCCGTGGCGTTGTGCAAATCGCAGGGACTTTTGGTCGGGCTGGCATCCGCATCACCGTTGCATATGCTGGAAAAAGTGCTGACCATGTTTGGTTTATGCGACAGCTTCGATGCACTGGCCTCCGCGGAGAAACTGCCCTACAGCAAACCGCACCCGCAGGTGTATCTCGATTGCGCAGCGAAACTGGGCATTGATCCTTTGAGTTGCGTTGCCCTGGAAGATTCAGTCAACGGCATGATCGCCTCGAAAGCGGCTCGCATGCGCTCTATCGTGGTGCCTGCACATGAAAATCAGGGCGATCCTCGCTATGTACTGGCCGACGTAAAACTGTCCTCGCTCACCGAACTTACAGCCGTTCATCTGCGCGGCTAATCCTCTCACGGGCAATGATTCGCATTGCCCGTGAGATTGATTTTAAAACAGCGTTTCATTTTTATTGCATTTCAGCTCAGCCTCTCCTATTCTTTCCGCATGGTAAAGTGTGAATGGAATGAATAATTGAGGTGAATATGATTCAGGATGCTTTTCGTCTCGCAGGTAAAGTTGCCATCGTCACCGGATGTGATACCGGCCTTGGACAAGGTATGGCACTGGCGCTGGCTGAAGCTGGCTGTGATGTGGTCGGAGTGAATCGTAAAACCCCGCATGATACCGCAGAGAAAATTAACGCGCTCGGTCGACGTTTTCTGGCGATTCAGGCCGATCTCAGCCAACAGGACGTACTCGCCAGTATTGTGACACAAACGGTGGAGGCATTTGGTCGGATCGATATTCTGGTCAATAATGCGGGCACCATACGTCGCCAGGATGCGCTGGACTTCAGCGAAAAAGACTGGGATGACGTGATGACCCTGAATCTCAAATCCGTGTTCTTTCTGTCGCAGGCCGTGGCGCGCCAGTTTGTGGCGCAGGGTAACGGTGGGAAAATAATTAATATTGCCTCAATGCTCTCATTTCAGGGCGGGATCCGCGTTCCTTCCTATACCGCATCGAAAAGCGGTGTACTGGGTATCACCCGCCTGCTGGCTAATGAATGGGCTGCACAAGGTATTAATGTCAACGCTATTGCGCCCGGCTATATGGCGACCAATAACACGCAGCAACTACGTGAAGACAGCGAGCGCAATCAGGAGATTATCGATCGTATTCCAGCCGGACGCTGGGGAAAGCCAGACGATCTGAAAGGCCCGGTCGTTTTTCTCGCAAGTTCAGCCTCTGACTATATTCATGGTTATACGCTGGCCGTGGATGGTGGTTGGCTGGCGCGGTAATGTCGCACTTGTGACAAAGGGTTACAACGTCACCTCTTCCGCCTACTGTATAAAACCCCTATACTGTATGAATCGACAGTTTATTGGGTTTTATCATGACGGCGGAAGGCCACCTTCTTTTTTCTATTGCCTGTGCGGTATTTGCCAAAAATGCCGAGCTAACGCCCGTTCTTGCGCAGGGTGACTGGTGGCATATTGTTCCTTCAGCCATTTTGACATGTCTGCTACCGGATATCGATCATCCAAAATCTCTGCTCGGACAGCGTCTGAAGTGGATATCGAAACCCATTGCCCGCGCATTTGGCCATCGCGGGTTTACGCATAGCCTGCTGGCAGTCTTTGCCCTGCTGGCCACGTTTTACCTGAAAGTCCCTGATACCTGGATAATTCCAGCTGATGCCTTACAGGGCATGGTTCTCGGTTATCTCAGCCACATTCTGGCCGACATGCTGACCCCGGCAGGCGTCCCCCTGCTTTGGCCCTGTCGCTGGCGCTTTCGCCTGCCGATCCTTGTGCCGCAAAAAGGGAATCAACTGGAGCGATTCCTGTGTATGGCGCTGTTTGCCTGGGCCATCTGGATGCCGCAGACCGTACAAGAAAACAGCGCAGTACGCTGGTCATCGCAAATGATAAATACGCTACAAATGCAGTTTAATCGATTCATAACGCACCAGGTTGACTAATAAATCAGCCGAAATGTCATTTTTGGCATAAACAATTCCATTTGAATATAAGAGGCATGTCACAGTTCTGCTAATCTTGCGCCAACTGAATCACCATCGTACGGTGATCCGCATAATAAGATCAGGAGAACGGGGATGAACTTTCCATTAATCGCGAACATTATCGTGTTCGTAGTGCTGCTGTTCGTGCTGGCGCAAGCCCGTCACAAACAGTGGAGTCTGGCAAAAAAAGTACTGGTCGGTCTGGTCATGGGTGTGGTGTTCGGCCTTGCGCTGCACACCATTTATGGCTCCGACAGCCAGGTTCTTAAAGATTCCGTACAGTGGTTCAACATTGTCGGCAACGGTTACGTCCAGTTGCTGCAAATGATTGTTATGCCGCTGGTCTTTGCCTCTATTCTCAGTGCCGTTGCGCGTCTGCACAACGCCTCTCAGTTAGGTAAAATTAGCTTCCTGACCATCGGCACGCTGCTGTTTACCACGCTGATTGCCGCGCTGGTAGGTGTTCTGGTGACCAACCTGTTCGGCCTGACCGCTGAAGGTCTGGTACAGGGCGGGGCTGAAACCGCACGCCTGAATGCCATTGAAACCAATTATGTTGGCAAAGTAGCCGACCTCAGCGTTCCGCAACTGGTGCTGTCGTTCATCCCGAAAAACCCGTTTGCCGATCTGACCGGAGCGAACCCGACGTCAATTATCAGCGTGGTTATCTTCGCAGCATTCCTCGGTGTAGCCGCACTGAAACTGCTGAAAGATGACGCCCCAAAAGGCGAGCGTGTTCTGGTCGCTATCGATACCCTGCAAAGCTGGGTGATGAAGCTGGTTCGTCTGGTTATGCAGTTAACACCGTACGGTGTTCTGGCGCTGATGACTAAAGTGGTTGCAGGCTCCAACCTGCAGGACATCATCAAGCTTGGCAGCTTCGTCGTCGCTTCGTATCTTGGTCTGGGCATTATGTTTGTGGTACACGGGATCCTGCTGGGAGTTAACGGCGTTAGCCCGCTGAAATACTTCCGCAAAGTCTGGCCTGTCCTGACTTTCGCTTTCACCAGCCGTTCCAGCGCCGCGTCCATCCCGCTGAACGTTGAAGCACAAACCCGTCGTCTGGGCGTACCTGAATCCATTGCCAGTTTTGCCGCCTCTTTTGGCGCCACGATTGGTCAGAACGGCTGTGCCGGCCTGTACCCGGCCATGCTGGCGGTGATGGTCGCCCCCACTGTCGGTATTAACCCGCTGGATCCCATGTGGATTGCCACGCTGGTAGGTATCGTGACCGTGAGTTCCGCAGGCGTTGCGGGTGTGGGCGGTGGCGCGACCTTTGCCGCGCTGATCGTTCTGCCTGCCATGGGTCTGCCGGTAACGCTGGTCGCGCTGCTGATCTCCGTTGAACCGCTGATTGATATGGGTCGTACGGCGCTGAACGTTAGCGGCTCCATGACTGCCGGTACGCTGACCAGCCAGTGGCTGAAGCAGACCGACAAAACGATTCTGGACAGCGATGATAACGCCGAACTGGCGCATCGCTAAGCCTGTTTGCTGATAAACAAAAAACCGCCGGCGTGTCATGCTCCGGCGGTTTTTTTATATCCAGTTAATCGCTCAGTTCATTTTCCTGGCGAATCTGATTAGCCCAGCGTTGCGCTGATTCCGGAACCGTAAATGCAGGCGAACGCTGAAACGACTCCCCCATTAAGACAAAAGCGACATATTTACCGCGCAGTATCCATACGTCACGAAACGCATCCATTTTAACCGCATGCTCTGGCGGAGCAGGCTCCACGCGGGGCACGTAGCTAATAACCGGACGATTTTGTTGGCGAAGAGGTTTCATAATCAGTTGTTTCACTAAAGACAAATTCTAAAAATCAGAAAACCGCTATCTTAGCCGATTTTCCCCTCCCGCGTCCTGCCTTGCGTGCGCGGTTTGCCTGTCTCATCGCGCTTTACTTCCCCGGTATATTCCTGCAGGGCTGAGTGAGTGGTCTATAGTTAAAGCTTTTGACAGCAACAACGACCCTTTCAGCGATGAATACAGGAGACGAGTTTAATGTCACAGAAAGATAAGCATCCGCTCCATCACACTGCGCCGGTTCATGATGCCAGCGAGTCCAAACCCGGTCTTGATTCCCTGGCGCCAGCAGACGGTTCACATCGTCCAACGCCTGAACCCACGCCTCCTGGCATGCAACCCACCACGTCCGGCAGCTTAAAAGCGCCTGACATCAGAAGTGACAAACTCAACGCGCTGGACAGTTTTCGCAAAGGAAGCGAAGAATTTGCCCTGACCACCAATCAGGGCGTACGCATTGCAGACGATCAAAACTCGCTGCGCGCCGGAAATCGCGGGCCAACATTACTGGAAGATTTTATCCTGCGAGAAAAAATCACCCATTTTGATCACGAACGTATACCAGAACGTATCGTTCACGCCCGAGGGTCAGCCGCGCACGGTTACTTTCAGTCCTATACCGATTTAAGCGCAACGACAAAAGCCGATTTCTTGTCCGCAGAAAACAAGATAACACCCGTTTTTGTCCGTTTCTCAACAGTCCAGGGCGGCGCAGGCTCAGCGGATACGGTCAGGGATATTCGGGGATTTGCGACAAAATTTTATACTGAAGAGGGCATCTTTGATCTGGTAGGGAATAATACGCCGATCTTTTTTATTCAGGATGCACATAAATTCCCGGATTTCGTCCACGCCGTAAAACCGGAGCCACATTGGGCCATCCCACAGGGCCAAAGCGCGCATGATACCTTCTGGGATTATGTCTCATTGCAGCCTGAAACCCTGCACAACGTGATGTGGGCGATGTCTGACCGGGGGATCCCGCGCAGTTATCGCACGATGGAAGGTTTTGGCATCCATACTTTTCGGCTGATTAATGCGCAGGGGAAAGCCACTTTCGTCCGCTTCCACTGGAAACCGCTGGCTGGCAAAGCTTCTTTGGTATGGGATGAAGCACAGAAACTGACGGGTCGCGATCCTGATTTCCATCGCCGCGATCTGTGGGAGGCAATTGAAGCCGGCGATTACCCGGAATACGAACTTGGCCTGCAGTTAATTCCGGAGGAAGATGAGTTTAAATTCGATTTTGACCTGCTCGACCCGACAAAACTCATCCCGGAAGAGCTGGTTCCGGTTCAGCGCGTCGGTAAAATGGTACTAAACCGCAACCCGGACAATTTCTTCGCGGAAAACGAACAGGCGGCATTTCATCCCGGTCACATCGTTCCGGGCATCGATTTTACCAATGACCCTCTGTTACAGGGCAGACTGTTCTCCTATACGGACACACAGATCAGCCGTCTGGGGGGACCCAACTTCCATGAAATTCCGATCAATCGCCCTACCTGCCCGTATCATAACTTCCAGCGCGACGGCATGCATCGCATGGATATTGATACCAATCCCGCCAACTATGAACCTAACTCCATCAATGACAACTGGCCACGAGAAACGCCGCCGGGGCCAAAACGTGGTGGATTTGAGTCGTATCAGGAGCGCATTGACGGGAATAAAATTCGTGAGCGTAGCCCCTCTTTCGGCGAATACTATGCCCACCCTCGCCTGTTCTGGCTAAGCCAGACGCCAATAGAGCAACAGCATATTATTGGCGGATTCAGTTTCGAACTCAGCAAAGTGACCCGGCCTTATATTCGCGAAAGAGTGGTCGATCATCTGGCGCATATTGATACCACTCTGGCGCAGTCCGTGGCCAGCAACCTCGGTTTTGAACTGACCGAAGAGCAAACCCAGATCTCCCCTCCACCGGACGTCAACGGGTTAACCAATGCGCCTTCGCTTAGTTTATATGCGGGATCAAAAGGTGATATCAAAGGCCGCGTGGTCGCCATTCTGCTCAATGATCAGGTAAAGGCAGACGATCTGCTCACCATTATGCAGGCCCTGCAGGCGAAAGGCGTTCATGCCAGGTTGCTCTATTCCAGAATGGGTAATGTGGTTGCCGACGATGGCTCCGTCCTGACGATCGCGGGTACCTTTGCCGGCTCGCCGTCGCTGACGGTCGATGCGGTTATCGTTCCGGGTGGGAATATCGCGGATATCGCCATGAATGGCGATGCGAAATATTACTTACTGGAAGCGTATAAGCACCTGAAACCTATCGCCCTGGCAGGAGATGCTCGCCAGCTTAAAGCTGCATTGAATATCACAAATCAGAGTGAGGAAGGCGTGGTAGAAGCGGACAGTGCAGACGCACAGTTTATGGATACCTTACTGACACTGATGACTGCGCATCGTGTCTGGTCGCGAGCCGGAAAAATCGACGCGATCCCTGCCTAAAAAAATGCGGCGCATAATTGCGCCGCAAACTCAGGAATTACACGTTCAGAAAACTGCCAAGACGATAACCGCGCTCCGCAATAGCATATTTCAGTGACGAAGACGTCAGTACGTCAAGCTCAGTTAAGCGGGGGTAACAGTAGGCACTTTGACGAATAGTGTCATCGATAAAGGCTGGATGGCACATGACTTCCAGTGAGGACTCTCCCCGGTCTGCTGAGGCATCCAGCGTTTGTAAAAACAGCGCCTCAGAAATCGCTTCGCCATAAAACTCGCTGCTGAATCCCTGGGAAGAACGCAACGTGTCGGGTAAATCAGACGACTGGCACACCGCCTGACGATCGATACGCAACGCAATCCCTCGTTCGGCTGCAAAGCTCGCGACAATGGGGAAAATCTGCGGGAACATATGCACATGGTGATGGCTATCCAGATGCGTCGGTTCCCGCCCAAACAGGTCTATAAAACGCTGATACTGCGCGGCCAGCTCTTGCGAAATTTCATCCAGCGGCAAAGCATCTTCTTCTGCCATTTGCCAGATCCATTTCCCCAGCAATCCGTCACGCGTAAGGCCTGGCATTGGCGTCAACGGTCTGCCCAGCGTCAGAACAAAGTGCATCCCGACGGCAAGTGCAGGTATGTCACGACTCAGTTGTACCGCATGGTCAATCGCAGCGCCATTTACCAACGCCGTCGTCGAGGTGACCACGCCATTGCGGCAGGCTTCAACAATGCCGTAGTTTTGGCCTTTGCTCAGGCCAAAATCATCCGCATTCACAATCAGTACGCGTTCCATAGCCGACCTCAGTTAGTGTTGTTCGCTTTTCAGTTTCTCGATGCACCCGGCGAAATTTGGCAGCCATTGTTCATGCGCCAGAATCAATTCACGCGCCAGGACTTCAGCGTCGCGGTCAGAATGCACCAGCGGGCTCAGGTTCAGCGCCAGCAGCACATCATTTAGCTCTCCGCTCAATGCCGCATTACTCGCCGCCACTTCAAAGCCTTTAATGGTATAGATAAGACCAAGGACTTTCTCATCAAAATGAGTAATACGTGGATGTGGCGTGGCGCCGTTGCGTCCCAACGTGCAGGTCATTTCTACCGCCCAGTCCGCAGGAATGTTATCGACATGCCCATGGTGCGGAATGTTGACATAATGTTCGGTCTGCTTATCGTTGTAGATAGCGTTGATCACTTCACAGGCCGCGTCGGAGTAATAAGCGCCACCGCGCTGTTCCAGCTCCTTCGGCTTAACGTTCAGCTCAGGATTTTTATAGAGATCAAAAAGTTGTTTCTCAACTTTCTGTACCACCTGAGCGCGTGCCCCGCCCTTATAGTATTCGCCCATCTCAATCGCCAGCATCTCTTTTGGCTTGAAGTAGTAGAGCAAGTAAGAGCACGGCAGTAGTTTCAGCGAACGAATCAGTCCTTCACTAAAC
This sequence comes from Citrobacter sp. C5_2, assembly GCF_014596845.2. Classification (NCBI taxonomy): domain Bacteria; kingdom Pseudomonadati; phylum Pseudomonadota; class Gammaproteobacteria; order Enterobacterales; family Enterobacteriaceae; genus Citrobacter; species Citrobacter sp. C5_2. Next base: position 2,899,771 of record NZ_CP115032.1, read on the forward strand.
GGCAGGTCAAAGATGTTCTTCACGGTAGATGCTTTCAACTCGCCCGATGCGACGCCGTCCAGCAGTTCATCAAAACGTGACACGCCGTTCACCAGCACATCTTTGATAAAGACCATATGGTTCAGACCGAACAGATCGATAGATAAATCATCGCTCTCTTTCAGCGCCAGCACATCGCTAATGAACATTTTCATGCCGACGGGAATATTACACACGCCGATGAATTTCTTAAAATTCGTATGGCGATAGACCGCTTCAGTCACCATCCCGGCCGGGTTAGTAAAGTTAATCACCCACGCATTCGGGCACAGTTCTTCCACATCTTTTACAATGTCAAAAATAACCGGAATGGTACGCAAACCTTTGAACAGACCGCCCGCACCGTTCGTTTCCTGTCCCAGATAACCGTGGCTCAGCGGGATACGCTCATCCTTCTCACGGGCTTTAAGTTGTCCTACACGCAGTTGGGTGGTAACAAAATCAGCATCTTTCAACGCTTCGCGGCGATCCAGCGTTTTATACAACTTCATCGGAACGCCAGCTTTGTCGATCATCCGCTGGCAAAGGTCAAAAATAATGTCCAGCTTCTCTTTACCACCCTCTACATCAACCAGCCACAATTCAGAAACCGGTAATTCATGATAGCGCTTAATAAAGCCTTCAAGTAACTCAGGGGTGTAGCTGCTCCCGCCACCGATAGTGACGACTTTTAATTTCTGGCTCATACGTTCTCCCTTCAGTGTCAAAACACTGACATGTATTATGCTCAACCCGTTTGTCAGGTATAGCGTGGCTGTCCCGACGCTATTTAGGGCAAGCTATAAAAAATGAGTTATTGGAAAATAATATCTACTGATTAAATTCAGTTAATTTCTTACGATAGCTATTTGGCGTAAACGACGTCAGCTTTTTAAATGTTTTAATAAACAGGCTTGGACTACTGTAACCAGACTCATAAGCAATATCCGTAACAGAATAGTTAGTCATTTCCAGCTGTTTTTTAGCAAAATTAATGCGAATTTCATTAATGATCTGCATCGGCGTTTTGCTGTAATAACGCTGGGTCGCGCGGGTCAGATACTCCTGGGATTTCGCGGACAGGTGTACCATATTTTCCAGCGCATTCTCGCTAAACTGCCGTTTATCATGCATGGTCTCGACGGTGGTTTTGAGCCACTGAGGAATATCATCCAGCACCTGCTCTTCGCGATGATGGCGCAGCCGATTAATAATATAGAAGGTGACCACTTCTACAAATTCATCGAGTCCGCTCTCACGAAAGTTCAGTGATGCAATAACCGTTTCAATGTAGGTAAGAAACGAGTTATTCGCCCGATAGACCTGCGATGCAACGAAACAAAACGGCAGCAGCGGGTGGTAGTGCTGTTCAAAAAAACGTTTACTGATACCGACGTTAAGGATCCTTGTCGCACCGAAATCATAAAAACTCTGGTGATGCGATCCCAACGGGATAAAAACAAAGTCCCCACGCTCAAGCAATACGCGTTTACCGTTGATTTCCTGATAATAGCGTCCGGTTAAAACCAGCGTAAATTCATAGTAGTCATGTTGATGCAGCCCACTGATGCTCTCAGTTTTGTTATAGATGAACACATGGAAATTTTTGCCATTAAACAGCTGCTGTTCATAGACAGTTTTGATTTCCGGTGCGTTAATCTGTAGCTGCATTTTGCACTCCTCGCTATTTCAGCTTCTCGTGAAGTTCAATCAGTTCAGTGACCAGCTCGCGCGCCAGCATCGAGGTCATCAGATGATCCTGTGCGTGGACCAGCACCAGGCTGACTTTCATTTTACCTTCGCCCTGATCGCCTTCAATCAGTTTTGTTTGCACGAGGTGCGCTTCGTTCAGCGCCAGGCGAGACTGGTCCATCATGGTCTTCGCTGCTTCAAAATCCCCCTGCTTGGCCATTTTGAGTGCGCCGTATGCCAGGCTACGCGCCTGACCAGAATTAATGATGAGCCCCATCACCACTTCTTCAAGTTCTTCTGCTTCTGACTGCGTGTCGACGATATTCTCGATATCCAACATACTTTTTTCCTCTGGTTAAGTCCGGCATGACCGCAAAGCCACGCCGGATTAAATTTAGAATTTCAATGCGTTAGCGATATCATCTTCGCTTTCTTCTTGATCAATAACGTTCTGAGCTTTGTTGGCTACTACCACGAACGGCAGGTAAACCAGCGTTGCAATACCGAGGTTGAACAGCGCGACCAGCAGAGCGGCGACGCTACCGTTGGTGTTAAAGAACGCGCCCAAACCGGTTGGCATAGTCCACGGTGCGATGTTGGTAATCGGTGGAATAATGCCTGAGTAGTAAGCTGCCAGCGTAATCGCCGCCAGAATCGGCTGAACCAGAATGAACGGAATAAACATAACCGGGTTCATGATGATCGGCAGACCGAACAGGATAGGTTCGTTAATCTGGAAGAGACCTGACGGCAGTGCCAGCTTAGCAACCTGACGATAGTCAGGACGACGTGATGCCAGGAAGATAGCGATAATCAGACCCAACGTTGCCCCGCTACCCCCAAGGAAAATATAGGAGTCGAGCATCGGTTTCGCCCAGACGTGGAACGTCTTACCGGCTTCCAGCGCAGCGTCTACGGAACCAAACTGTTGGTAGATAGAGATGTTTTCCAGCGCCCATGGCGTCATGATTCCGCTGTCCAGCGCGGTCAGCGCCAAAGAACCGTGAATACCAAAGAACCACAGCAGCGGAACAAAAATCACATAGGCCCAACCCACTACGCTACCCAGCGATGCCAGCGGCGTTGAAATGGAATCCATAATGATCTGATGGAAGTTGGTACCCCAGGTGTTCAGCGCCCAGGCGATGATCCCCATAATGGAGAGAATAAGAAAGCCAGGAATCAGCGCAGAGAAGGAACGCGATACGGATGTCGGTACGCTATCAGGTAATTTGATCACCCAATTACGATGGACCACAAAAGTGAACATTTCCGCGACCACCAGGCCGATAATAATACCGGAAATAATATTCGCGCCGCCCAGCCAGTTGGCGCCAACCGCATAGGCTTCACCCACGCTGTACGGCGTGACGGTCATAAATGCGGCGACAGATAACAACCCGGCAGCCAGTGAGTCGACCTTGCGTTCTTCTGCCAGCGCCATGCCGATAAAGAACGGCGCCATCAATGACATGATACCCAGCGTACCGTTATAGACGTTTCCACCAATGCCCTTCAAACTATTCAGCGTTTCAATAGTTGAAGCATCAAGTCGAATGCCCATCGAATAAAAAAACGACCCCTCCCCAAAGCTCAGGAAAACGTTATTAATTAATACAAACATTGCCCCTGCGAGGGTTAACGGCATTAAACGAATAAAACCGTTTTTGATTGCATTAACGTGCGGCTGCTTTCCAATTTTTACAGCAAAAGGAAGGAGTACCTTTTCAAGTGAAGCAATAGCGTTACTCATAGAAAAATACCCTTAAATACCGCAATTAATAATTGCGGTGAATGTTAATGAAATAACTCTTTGACGGGAAAAATTAAAATAAAATAATTAATTTGCTGCGGCTTTTTTAATTGCTGCAACAGCAGCCTTAAGCACGCCTAAACCATCGACTTTGCCATACAGCAGCGAGTCAATCACTTCCACAGGCTTGTTGGGTAACAAACGCTGAATTTCGGGCAACATATAAGCAATTTGCGGACCTAATAACACAACATCGGCCGCCGGGCCTTTTTCTCCGGCCAGCGTTTCAGGAAACGCTTCAATAATAACCGGCACTTCGTATTTTTCGGCCTGAGCACGCATCTTCGATACCAACAATGAAGTCGACATGCCCGCAGAACAAAACAGATAAATGTGTTTCTTTTCCATTAAAACGATCCTCATGTGCGATTATCTGTCAACCAGACACTCCGCAAGCCATAACCTGCATCCATGCTCTGGGTAACCTGCGTCAGCTAAATTACTTTTTTAGGTGGCTGAAACGAGTATACGGGATTGTACCGGTTGATGGTATTTCCTTGACCAACTAAATTGTCTCTCCTTGACCTGTCGTTATGACCCCCCTCACATTTTATGCAAATAATTCGCGGCAATAAATAAGATCGTGCGGCACAAAAAAACCGGCGCGATGGCCGGTTGTTCAGAGTGCTCAGGCAATAAACAGTTGTTACTACTTCGCTGCCTGCGGGTCGGTGTCATACTCTGAGCAGGTCTGGTAGCCAGAGTTAATCACATGACCGGTATCGTCTAAAGCAACGAAATAGGTTTCAGCTTTACCATCTCGTTGACCCAGGATGTAGGTCTGACAGGTCCCGCGCGCATGGATCATGCTCACTTCTGAAGAAGGCTTACCGGCAATCTGCGCGACCTGCGCCCTGCTCATCCCTTTCTTCACATCTTTCACTACGGGCTGAACAAATTGGTCTTTGGTACGATCATAGGCCGTACACCCCGCCAGCATAGTCAAAACAGCCGCTGCACCCAGAATTCCTGTTAGATTCTTGTTCATTTTTTCGTCCTCTTGTTTTTCAGCGTGTTATGTAAGCCTGGAGCACAACAACGCATTTTTCAAGCAATCAGATGATACTTAGGCCGTTTCGGAAAATTCTATTAAAACAAAATGATGTTATATCAGGCCTGCATCCCTTGTCGTTTGGGCCTCAACGCGTTAGCTTTAACATATCATTTTATTTTTCACAGGGGGTTGCATGACTCTGCAGCAAGAGATAATCAAAGCGCTTGGCGCAAAACCGCACATTAATGCAGAAGAGGAAATTCGTCGCAGCGTAGATTTCCTGAAATCATACCTGCAAACCTACCCCTTTCTGAAATCACTGGTGTTGGGTATTAGCGGCGGACAAGACTCCACCCTCGCCGGAAAACTCTGCCAAATGGCCGTTTCCGAGCTCCGCCAGGAAACGGGAAATGACGCGCTACAATTTATTGCGGTGCGTTTACCGTATGGCGTTCAGGCTGACGAGCAGGACTGCCAGGATGCCATTGCCTTTATACAACCAGACCGCGTACTCACCGTCAATATTAAAGGCGCAGTGCTGGCCAGCGAGCAGGCTTTGCGTGAGGCGGGAATTGAGCTGAGTGATTTTGTGCGCGGCAACGAAAAAGCCCGTGAACGTATGAAGGCGCAATACAGTATCGCGGGCATGACCAGCGGCGTTGTCGTGGGTACCGATCATGCAGCAGAAGCGATCACCGGTTTCTTCACTAAATATGGCGATGGCGGTACTGACATCAACCCAATATTCCGTCTGAACAAGCGCCAGGGTAAACAGCTGCTTGCTGCGCTGGGTTGCCCGGAGCATTTATATAAGAAAGCTCCCACCGCAGACCTTGAAGACGATCGCCCCTCTCTGCCGGATGAAGCCGCATTGGGCGTGAGCTATGACAACATCGACGATTATCTGGAAGGAAAAACGCTGGATGCTGAAATAGCTAAAAAAATCGAAGGTTGGTATCTGAAGACTGAGCACAAACGTCGCCCACCCATCACCGTGTTTGATGATTTCTGGAAAAAAGCATAATTTTTTCTGCCTAATGCCGGGTAGCGCCCCTATTGCCGCTCTCCGGCCTTAGCTGCCTGGTCATGCCGCTTTTTTAATCGCTCCTCAGCTGTTATACTGGATAGATAACCAGCAGCGGAGTGAAAAGTGGTACGGCGTCAATCAGCCCCTCGCCTGACATTAGAGGCAGCAGCAATTTATGAATACCCCGAGCATCTGCGCCCATTTTTGAGTGCGCTTCCCGCGGTGCCCGGCGTCTATCTGTTTCATAGCGAAAGCGACACCCTGCCGCTTTATATAGGCAAAAGCGTCAATATTCGCAGCCGCGTGTTGTCACACCTGCGTACCACGGACGAAGCGGCAATGCTGCGCCAGTCCAAACGCATTAGCTGGATTTGTACGGCTGGAGAAATTGGCGCCCTACTGTTAGAAGCGCGGCTTATCAAAGAGCAGCAGCCTCTGTTTAATAAACGGTTGCGACGCAATCGTCAGCTTTGCGCCCTGCAGCTTACCGACCAGACTGTTCAGGTTGTTTACGCACGAGATATTGATTTCTCCCATGCCCCCAATCTGTTTGGTTTGTTTGCCAATCGCCGTGCCGCGCTACAAACATTGCAAAGCATCGCCGATGAACAGCAACTGTGCTACGGCCTGTTGGGGCTGGAACCCCTGAGTCGCGGGCGCGCCTGCTTTCGCTCAGCGCTAAAGCGCTGCGCCGGAGCGTGCTGTGGAAAAGAGAGCCCGCAGGCGCATCATTCGCGCCTGCTTGAGGCGCTGGAAAGAGTGCGCGTCATCTGCTGGCCGTGGAACAATGCCATTGCGCTGCAAGAAACCCGCGCTGACATGACTCAGTACCATATCATCAATAACTGGTTTTGGCTGGGCGCCGTTGCAACGCTGGATGAGGCGACAACCCTGGCGAGAATGCCGGCTGGCTTTGACCATGATGGCTACAAAATTCTCTGTCGGCCTGTTTTGTCTGGCAAATATGACATTATTGAACTGAATCCGGAGAGTATCCCGGCATCCAGTTAATCTCGCTGAACAGCAGTTTTCCCTCGCGCTCCAACAGGCGCAGGGTGTGTTTACCGTCGTGCCAGCTCGCGCCCTGATCGGCCGTCAGCAGCTTCTCACCCAATTGCCAGGCGCCACTGATAACAAACACGACGCCGCCACGAGAACCAAAGGTCGTAAAAGTGCGATCGGCAACTCTGACTTTCGCCTGGCAAACATCTCGTCGGGTCATGATATTAAAATCCATCGACATCCGCCCTTCCGTCAGCTTTGCTTTTACAACCTTGTCACCAGCAAAAGTAAAAGGTTGATGCTGCTTCAGGGTGTGAGTGAAGATGTTCGCCCCTTCCAGGGTCACTTCACCTCCTTCCAGCAAGGTAATCACGCGTTCTACGCCCGGGAAAAGAGAAAACTCTCCGTTCGCTGCAAGAGAGGCGATACTCGCCCGCCAGTGAAAATCGCGTGTTGCTGGCGGAAAACAGCAAATCTCTCGCGTTTCTCCTGCCCCATTGCGCCACAGACTGACCGGCATTTTGCGGATATCGAAATATTTCATCACCCCTCCAGAAAGGCGTAGCACGTCAACCTGCCGTGAACAGCCAGCCATAAATCATCATTGTGATATTTACCCTGCAGAGTATCGTTATCGGCAACAGGGTTGATTTGCCTTAGTGCTGAATAGGGTATTTTGCAAAAAAATTAACGCTTCTCCTGGCGGGAAAGAAAAAACCGCCGATCCTGCCCACATCGTTAAACATGTTGTGGACAAGAGCGGCGGTCTTGAGTTTGTTGCACACTGTGCGGCGCTGAACGCCGACACAGCATGACTGATTTAGTGTAGACGACTGGCGATTACTCGGCAGCTTCTGGCATTTTACCTTTCTGCGCCGGACGTTCTGTCAGACGCTTCTCAAAATTGGCATTAAACTGCTTTTTCTGTTCCGGCGTCAGAATGTTGTAAATCTTGTTCTGCGTTTCCATGTGCGCCAGCATGTTGGCTTTACGCTGTTCTTCCATCTTCGCAATTTGCGCTTCGGCTTTCGCTTTATCGAAGCTATCGCTGGCGATGATATCGTGCATGGCGCGGCGTTCTTCCAGCGGCGGACGTTTCATCTGATCGCGCTGGCCTTTCATAATTTCGCGAATCTGCTGTTTCTGCGCGTCGGTCAGGTTCAGGTCTTTGAACATCATGTCGTGATGCGGGGCGAACTTCCCGTTGTGATGCATCATTGGTTTGGCATCCGCTGGCGCAGCTGTTGTGGTGTCAGCAGCATGGGCCAGGTTTGCAGCACCCAGCGCCAGGGTAGAGGCAACAAACAGAGCAGTCAGTTTACGCATAATTTCTATCCTTTCTTTCAGTTATTTTTACGACATTCATGCGATTCTTATGCAATGTGATGTCGTGTTGACGAGATTAACTTTACCGGCTTAAGCGTCAATTAATCAGAGCAACGGTAAAACAATGAAAGTGTAAAAAACAAACTTTCATCAATTATGGAGAAAAAAAGAATAAATTGCGCAGAGTTGAAAGGAAAAATTACAACCATGTGATTTTGAAAGGATTATGAAGAACTATACCTGAACTGTGATTATTAAGAAAGCAACTTCCCAGGAATAATCTGTAATCAATCTAAAGCGCACGTAAAAATAAGCCCTCAGAAATAAATCTGAGGGCGATTATATTTATCAAAATCTTTCGAGCATCAATCCGGCACGTAAACCACAGGCCACATTTGGGTTCGGAAAAAGAACGTATTCAACGTCATGGGTGACGATAAAACGTTCATTTCCGTCCTGCGCCAGTAACGTTCCCTCGGTAAAGGGGGTAAAATTGAGCGTCTGGTTATCCATGTGGAGAATAAAGTCGTCGCTACGCCGCGTAATCTGCGAGACCACACGGTAGCGCAACGGAGATGTTTCTGCCGTAGACACTCGCTCGCCCCGCAGCAACTGCGCCATCGCATCTGCTGTGCGTGCAAACCGGGTCAGATCGTTTTGCCCGAACGGCAGCGCTTTACCCAGTTCCAGCGTACAGGCCAGCGCGCCAAAATGTTCAGCGCTAAAATGGGTGAACGTACCGCCTGGGGTCTGATGGAAAACCAATGCCTCCAGCCCCGCATCCCCCAGCCAACCCAGAAAGTTTTCGTCCCAGGCAACATTGCGTTGTGGCAACACGCCAAAGCGCAAATGCTGTGAGCCGCGAATGGCGGTGTGAAGATCCAGATGCCAGCGCACAGGCTCTTTCGCGCGCGAGTAAAAATCTGCCAGACACAGTTCAAGCTCATGGGCTCTGTGCGTCTCTTCACTCTCGGCAAAACTCTGCCACCGGCCACCAAACATCCGGTTCAGATCGCTATGACAATAACGTTTTCCCGTGGCCAGCGCCTGCGGGTTACCGAGAATGACCAGCAGCCGCCATGTTAGCGCCAGCTCACCGTTAAACAGCCTGGTCAGCAATGAATCAAGTATTTCTACCGGCGCGGTTTCATTGCCATGAATTCCCGCAGAAAGCACCAGCGACTGTTCAACCGGCGCAGTTGGTGTCAGTTCCAGTACCCCGTGACCAAGCCATTGCCAGACAAAACCGTGAATTGTGCCCTGCGTTTTCTCAGGTGCGCTACCTGCGAGCGTCAGGGCCAGAAAATTATCCATGGCTCGTTCTCTCCTGCTGGAAGGGATAAACAGAGCCGAGATTGAGCAATTGCGTCAGCGTATCCAACGCTTCACGCCCTTCGCGCAACAACTGCGGATCCGCGAGGTCCGTTGCGACAAGGCGATCGCGATAGTAGCGGTCAACCCAGTTATTCAGCGTATTGAACAGCGTGTCGTTCATGATAACCGCCGGATTCACGGCCTGCAGCTCCTGTGGGGTAAGTACCACTCGCAGGCGTAAACAGGCCGGACCGCCGCCGTTGGACATGCTTTCACGCAAATCAAAGACCCGCAGGTCATCGATCGGATTGTCATCTGCGAGCAAACGGCTCAGATATCGCCACACGCCAGCATGCTCCCGACACTCCTGCGGTAAAACCAGCATCATCGAACCGTCGTCACGACTCAGTAATTGGCTGTTAAACAAATAGGTTGTTACCGCATCCTGCACCGACATCTCCGCGGCCGGGACTTCCAGCGCGGTAAAACCGTCCACCTGACGGCGTAGTTGCTCTAACAACGTTTGCTGTCTGACAAACGCCTGCTGATGACAAAACAGCACCTGACGATTCGACACCGCAATCACATCGTTATGAAACACGCCAAGATCGATAACGTCCGGGTTTTGCTGAGCAAAAACAAGCTGATGTGGATTGACCTGATTCAGCCGGGCTACGGCCTCGCTGGCTTCACGAGATTGTCTCGCCGGATAGCGCCTCGGCTGTGACGCATTCCCCTCTTCACGACCGTAAATAAACAGTTGTACGCCGGGATCGCCATAATCCCCACCAAGGCGGTTATGGTTTGCCGCCCCTTCATCACCGAATAACGCAACCTGAGGCAATGCGCCGTGAATCGCAAAGGTATTTTCATCACGAAAAATCGAGCGTAACAACGCTTCGGTCGTCGGCGCTTCCAGCGAACGGTGGAACTTATTATTCAGATTCGCCACCGTTAAATGCACTTTCCCGTCCAGTGAATCTGCCGAAGGACAGACCGTTGCCGCATTCGCCACCCACATAGGTGATGCGGAGCTGGCGCTGGAGAGCCAGTGCGGCGCCTGACGCGCCACCTTGTCCAGAATCTGCTCATCACTGCCGCAAAAGCCCAACTGACGCAGCGCCGGGATATAGGGACGTTCATGAGGCGGGATCACCGCCTGAGGGAATCCCGCATCCGCCAGCGCTTTCATTTTTAACAAACCCTGCTTTGCCGCCAGACGAGGGTTCGACACCTGAAAACGGTGGCTGGTCGAAGCCTCATTACCAAATGACAGTCCCGCATAGTGGTGGGTGAATCCCACCAGACCATCGAAATTGACCTCACGCGCTTTCATCGTTTATCCCCGCAAGAGAAATCCAGACCGGGGCTGAGCGCCGACGGCAGGGTTAAGGCCGGAGATTCCAGGCTCGCCATCGGCCAGGCGCAATAATCCGCGGCATACCACGCGCTCGCGCGATGGTTACCGGACGCGCCCACACCACCAAACGGTGCGGTGCTTGCCGCGCCGGTTAACGGTTTATTCCAGTTAACAATCCCGGCCCGCGCCTCCAGCAGGATCTGATCAAACTGGCTGCGATCGGGTGAAACCAGCCCGCATGACAACCCAAAGCGGGTGTTGTTCGCCATACGAATCGCGTCATCAAAGCTGTCATAGCGCCAGACGCCGAGCAGTGGACCAAAAACCTCTTCATCGGGTACGTTTGCCACGTCGGTCAGTTCAATAATACCGGGGGTCAGCAGCGACGTTCCGGCTTTCACCATGCGTGGCGCCAGCAGCGTGCGCCCCCCCAACGACGCAAGACGTTGCCAGGCATCACAAACGTGCTGTGCGGCCTGTTCAGAAATCAGCCCGCCTAAAAACGGCTGCGGTTCCGCATCCCAGTGAGCTGGCATTATTCGTTGGCTGACTTCCACCAGACGCGCGAGGAACGCATCCCCCTGCGCGCCGTTTTTAACCAACAGGCGACGGGCGCAGGTACAACGCTGCCCGGCGGTAACAAATGCGGATTGAATGGTCAGATGTACTGCCGCATCAATATCTTCCGGGTTCTCAATGATCAGAGGGTTGTTGCCGCCCATCTCCAGCGCAAGGATTTTTTCCGGCTGGCCGGATAACTGTCGATGCAGCTGATAACCGGTATTGGCACTGCCGGTAAACAGCAGACCATCCAGATCATCCAACGCGCTCAGCGCCTGCCCCGTTTCGCGTCCGCCCTGCACCAGATTCAGCACGCCCGGCGGCAATCCCGCCTGTTCCCACAGCTTTGTCACGGCTTCACCGGTCCACGGCGTCAGCTCGCTGGGCTTGAAAATCAACGTGTTGCCCGCCAGCAGAGCCGGAACAATATGGCCATTGGGCAAATGGCCAGGGAAGTTATACGGGCCAAATACCGCCAGCACGCCGTGCGGCCGATGGCGCAACGTCGCCGCGCCATCCGGTAGTTCGCTGTGCTGCTCTCCGGTACGGACATGGTAAGCTTTCACGGAAATAGCAATTTTATTGATCATCGCCGTCAGTTCAGTGGCGGCTTCCCAGCGCGGCTTGCCGGTTTCCCGGGCGATAATCTGGGTTAGCTCGGCTTTATTGCTTTCCAGCAATGAAGCAAATTTTTCGACAATAGCCTGACGCGCGCTAAAGGGGTGTTTAGCCCAACCGGCAAAGGCGGTGCGCGCAGCACGGCAAGCCCGCATCACCTGAGTCGCGTCGGCATCATTACCTTGCCACAGCACATCACCGCTTACCGGATTCGTTTTCACCCGACGCTCGCCAAGCCCCGTCACCCAGTCGCCGTTTATCCATAATGTCATGCTGTTTTCTCCTCTGCACAAAGACGCACAAAACGTACATGGTCGCCCGCGTGGCATTTCAGGGCGTCCAGTTGCGCCGCCGTCAGTACCAGACGTTGGGTATCCGGGTCAGCGCGAACCAACATGACGCGGAAGTTTTGATAGTTTTCATTAGCGACCAGACAGGCCGGGTAATCACCGATCGCTGGCTGACCTTCCGCCACTTCCACCAGCCTGCTTTTACGAATAGCGCGAACGCGGTCGATATCGCATTCCAGCGTCGGCCCGCCATCGAAAATGTCGACATAGTTACGGTAGCGAAATCCTTCTTTCTCCAGCACCGCCCGCGCCGGAGCGGTTTGCGGATGTACCTGACCAATTACGCTTTGCGCTTCCTCAGACAGGAAATGGGTATAAATAGGATGCTTGGGCATCAGTTCAGCAATAAAGGCTTTTTGTCCGGTGCCGCAGAGAAAATCCGCCCGGCTGAATTCCATGGAGAAAAAGCGTTTGCCGAGGCTTTCCCAGAAGGGAGAGTAACCGTGCTCATCGATTACGCCGCGCATCTCGGCCACGACCTTTTCATTAAACCGGTCACGAAATGCCGCCATAAACATAAAGCGTGATTTAGACAACAAATAGCCGTTGCCCTCTTTACGCCAGTCGGGATCGAGAAACAGAGAGCAAAGCTCGCTGCTGCCCGTGTGATCGTTACTCAGAAACAGCGTCGGCAGCGCGTTATATACGTTCAGCTCTTTCGAGGCGTGCACCAGCGTGCCAACCCGATAGTTGTACCAGGGATCGTTAAGCCCTACCGCCACCTCGATGGCGCAAATCCCTGCAACGGTTCCGCTGGCGCTGTCTTCCAGTACAAAAACATAGCCTTGCTCACTTTTCGGCAACTCACCGCGCCAGGTTTGTAGCGAGCGTTCGATACGCGCCATCAGCGTGGCTTCATTAGCCGGTAGCGAAGTCAACCCACCGCCGGTCTTACCGGCCAGTTGCATCAGCGCGGTGATATCAGCGCGTTCAATAGGACGAATCACCATCATGATGAACCTCCTGCTTTAATGCGTTCGCAGGCCAGCGCAAAGCGATCCAGTCCGCTAGCAACCTCTTCTTCGCTGACGTTTAACGCTGGCGCAAAGCGCACCACGTTAGCGCCGGCGATCAGCACCATCACTCCGGCATTGGCCGCCTCTTGCGAGATGAGTTTCGCTTTCCCGGCAAATTCCGCGTTCAGTACGCAGCCGATCAGCAGGCCGAGCCCACGAATTTCACTAAACAGTCCAAAACGTTCGTTAATAGCGTTAATACGCTCCACAAACCAGTCGTGACGCTGCTTAACACCGTTGAGCATATCCGGGGTGTTAACAATCTCCAGCAGTTTGCCCGCCACCGCCGTGGCCAGCGGGTTTCCGCCGTATGTTGTACCGTGCGTACCAACCGTCATCACGCTGGCACAGTCTGCTGTCGCCAATAACGCGCCGATGGGGAAACCGCCGCCCAACGCTTTGGCTGTCGTCAGCAGGTCTGGCGTAACGCCATAGTGCATATAGGCATACAGTTCGCCGGTACGACCCACACCTGTCTGGACTTCGTCAAAAATCAGCAGCGCATTGTGGCGATCGCATAATTCACGCAGACCCTGTAAGAAGTCATTTGTTGCCGGTACGACGCCACCTTCACCCTGCACCGGTTCAACGATGACCGCACAGGTGGTGTCATCAATCAGTTGGCGGGCTGAGTCGAGATCGTTGTAGATGGCATGGCGGATATCCGGCGGCAGCGGCGCGAAATCTTGTGAATAAGCGGGCTGCCCTCCGGCGCTGACGGTGAACAGCGTGCGGCCATGGAAAGCATTTTTAAACGCCACGATGCCGCTCTTCTGGCTGCCAAAACGATCGTGAGCATATTTACGCGCCAGCTTTAATGCCGCTTCGTTAGCCTCCGCGCCGGAGTTACAGAAGAAAACACGCTCGGCGAAGGTGGCGTCAATCAGCTTTTTCGCCAGACGCAGCACCGGCTCGTTGGTGTAGCCATTTCCCGTGTGCCAGAATTTGCTCGCCTGGTCGTTTAATGCCTCGCGCAATGCCGGATGGGCGTGCCCCAGCGCGTTAACCGCAATGCCTCCCGCGAAATCGATATACTCTTTACCCTGCTGATCCCACAGACGTGAACCTTCACCACGCACCGGAATAAAAGGAGCCGGGGCATATACGGGCATCATCCATTCATCAAAATTTTCACGCGTAATTGACAGAGACATAGCGACCTCAACGGTAAATAAAAGGTTATTTATATGTTAATAAATATAGTATTTGCGGTGTAAATGTAGATTGCAGGGTTCGTGCCAGCCAGCAAAAAAAGTGCATAAACAAAGGTCGGTGACGGAATATCAACAGGTTACAACGTGGCGATATTCACTTAATGTGCATATAAAGTGAATATGTTTGCGCACCAGGCGACTAAATAGAGGAAAAACCGCAGTTTTATTCAGTTGCCAAATATAATTCTGGAATTGTGATCGTATACGAAATTTATCGGAAATTATTGCTCTGTTCTGACGCGCTTCGCGCCAAAACGGTGCAGTTTTTGCTCCATCGTTAACACCATTGGCAATCATTGTTGGAATCAGGTGACAAGAAGCAGTCAGCCAGCGGAAATTCTGCTACCATCCTTGCACTATTCATCTTGCAAAACGGCAGCGACTATGAAATTTGTCTCTTTTAATATCAACGGCCTGCGTGCCCGTCCTCATCAACTGGCAGCCATTGTCGAAAAACACCAACCGGATGTGATTGGCTTACAGGAGACAAAAGTCCACGACGACATGTTCCCTCTCGAAGAGGTAGCAAAGCTGGGTTACAACGTCTTTTATCATGGTCAGAAAGGTCATTACGGCGTGGCGCTGCTAACGAAAGAAACGCCAATCGCAGTGCGTCGTGGCTTCCCGGACGATGGCGAAGAAGCGCAGCGTCGTATCATCATGGCGGAAATCCCATCCCCTCTGGGCAGCATTACCGTGATCAACGGCTATTTCCCGCAGGGCGAAAGCCGTGACCACGAAACCAAATTTCCGGCCAAGGCCGCGTTTTACCAGAATCTACAAAACTATCTGGAGACTGAACTGAAACGCGACAATCCGGTCTTGATCATGGGCGATATGAACATCAGCCCAACCGATCTCGATATCGGCATTGGCGAGGAAAACCGTAAACGCTGGCTGCGTACCGGTAAATGTTCCTTCCTGCCGGAAGAGCGTGAGTGGATGGAGCGCCTGCTGGGCTGGGGCCTGGTGGATACCTATCGTCATGCTTATCCTGAAAAAAATGACCAGTTCTCGTGGTTTGATTACCGCTCCAAAGGCTTTGATGATAACCGTGGCCTGCGTATCGATCTGCTGTTAGCGAGCAACCCACTGGCGGAGCGCTGCGAAGAAACCGGCATCGACTATGAGATCCGCAGCATGGAAAAACCGTCCGATCATGCGCCGGTATGGGCTAAATTCCGCGTCTGACCTCCTGCGATTTGTCACTCTCCGGGCCTCGCCTGGAGAGTCTGTTTATTCTGTGTAAAATCAATAAATCGACGGTAATACATTGTTGTGTCCGGGAATTTATTATATCTTCGCGCGCACTTTTCGCTGACGAAAACGCTGCATTACACTCGGTTTTACAGGAGAACCCCCATGAAAAAGAAGTTCGCATAACGCAGAATATCGACTGCTGATTGTCACAGTCCTGTTCTGCGTTCTGGCGGGAGTTTTCCATTATTTCGGCCTGACCGACCTGATAACCAATTTCCATCATTTACAAAACGTCATCCGCCAAAGCGGTATGTTCGGCTATACGCTTTACATCTTGCTGTTTATCATCGCTGCGCTGTGTCTGATCCCCGGCAGTATTCTGGTGATCGTCGGCGGTGTGCTGTTTGGCCCTGTGGCAGGGACGCTTGTCTCGTTAGTGGCGGCAACCGTCGCCTCGGCGCTGTCGTTTTTGCTGGCTCGGTGGCTTGGTCGGGAACTACTGCTGAAATACGTCAGGCACACGGCGACTTTTCAGGCAATCGAGAAAGGCATTGCCCATAGCGGATTGGACTTTCTGATCCTGACCCGACTCGTACCATTGTTCCCCTATAATATTCAAAATTACGCCTATGGGCTGACGGCGATTCCGTTCTGGTCATTTACGGTGATATCTGCGGTAACCACCTTGCCCGGCATCTTTATCTATACGCTGATGTCGCACGAACTGGCCAGCGAAGGCATGACTCTGGCATTTATCGGCAAACTCAGCGTTGCGGGCCTGGCGTTATTCATTCTTATTCAGGCGGCAAAAGCCTGGGCCAGATATAAACATATCGATCCGTCGTCCAGCCCCGAGTGTGCAGGTAAATGACAAAGCTGAACAAAGCGCGATTAACCCACTATTACCGGGCAGGATTGATAGCTGTGCTGCTGCTCGCGCTGATGGCATGGGCGTGGATACCTGGCGTCAGTGATTTTCTCCGGGGCAGCCTGGCGGCGTTTACTACGCTGGATCAACACGCGCTCGAGCACTTCATTCGTTCGTATGGGACCCAGGCGGCGGTTGTATCGTTCTTCCTGATGATCTTACAGGCCATCGTCGCGCCGCTTCCCGGCTTTGTGATTACGTTTGCCAATGCCTCGCTGTTTGGCGCGTTTTGGGGCGGTGTACTGTCCTGGAGCAGCGCGATGGTCGGCGCAGCGCTGTGTTTTTTTATTGCCCGCGTTTTAGGTCGAAGTGCGGTGGAAAAGCTGACCGGGAAAACGGTGCTGAACAACATGGACGCTTTTTTCGAACGTTATGGCAAGCACACTATTCTCATCTGTCGCCTGTTGCCTTTTGTGCCCTTCGACCCGGTAAGCTATGCCGCGGGCCTGACCTCGATTCGTTTTCGCCACTTTCTCCTCGCCACCGGCCTCGGTCAGTTACCCGCCACGATTGTCTATTCGTGGGCCGGTAGCCTGTTAACCGGCGGTACATTTTGGTTTGTTACCGGCCTGTTCATCCTGTTTGCCCTGAGCGTGGTGATTTCAGTAGCAAGAAGCCTTTACCTGGAGCGTCAACGGAAAAAAACCTGAGACATACGCCATTTTTAGCAATGGAGATATTATGCGTTACTGCTTATTGTGCCTGAGTTTGCTGCTCTGCCCGCTGGCGGCTTTTTCCCAGGACGCCAGCTGGCAGCAAATCAAAAATGACGCCCGCGGTCAGACGGTATGGTTCAACGCCTGGGGTGGCGATAACGCCGTTAATCAGTATCTCGACTGGGTTAGCGGCGAGATGAAAACGCACTATGCCATTAACCTGAAAATTGTGCGGCTGGCGGATGCCGCCGACGCCGTTAAACGCATCCAGACCGAGGCGGCGTCCGGGCGAACAACCGGCGGATCTGTCGACTTATTGTGGGTAAACGGTGAAAACTTCCGCACATTAAAAGAAGCGGGTCTGCTGCAAACCCAGTGGGCGCAGGCGTTACCTAACTGGCGCTATGTTGATACCCGGAAACCGGTCAGTGAAGACTTTGCCATCCCCACGGAAGGGGCAGAATCGCCATGGGGCGGCGCACAGCTAACCTTCATTGCCCGGCGCGATCTCACCGCCCAACCGCCGCAATCCCCGCAGGCGTTGCTTGAATTTGCGCAGGCACACCCTGGCACAGTTACCTACCCGCGCCCGCCAGACTTTACCGGAACGGCTTTTCTCGAGCAGTTGTTGATTATGCTCACCACGGAACCGCAAGCATTGAAAGTTGCGCCCGATGCCGCCACATTCGCCAACGTTACCGCTCCGTTATGGCATTATCTTGACGCTCTACACCCTTCACTATGGCGTGAAGGCAAAGATTTTCCTCCCACGCCTGCGCGGATGGATGCGTTGCTGAATACCGGTACGTTGCGCTTATCATTGACCTTTAACCCAGCCCACGCGCAGCAAAAAATGGCCAGCGGCGAATTGCCTAAAACCAGCTATAGTTTTGGTTTCTCACAGGGCATGATCGGCAACGTGCATTTTGTCACTATTCCGGCGAATGCTCGCGCCAGCGCCGGAGCAAAAGTCGTGGCAAACTTCCTGCTTTCTCCCGAAGCGCAGTTGCGTAAAGCTGACCCTGCTATCTGGGGAGACCCTTCGGTGCTTGATCCGCAAAAACTGCCCAACGAACAGCGTAACGCACTGCTGGCGTATACCCCGCAAGGACTCCCTGCCGTACTGCCAGAACCACATGCTGCCTGGATAAATGCACTGGAACAAGAATGGCTACGCCGCTACGGTACGCATTAATTCTGTTGCTGTGGGGCATCATGACGGCAGTTTATCTGCCGCTGGTGCCAGCAACGTTCTCTCTGCTAGCCCCAGCGCTTCGCACCACGCACTGGCTGGCGCTCTTTGACGATCCTCAACTCTCGCAGGCGTTGCTGGCAACGCTGGTTTCCGTAAGCCTCGCAGCTCTGGGTGCCCTGGCCATTACGCTGTTGGCGATCCTCTTTTTGTGGCCTGGCGCTGGCTGGGCGCGATTGTGCACGCGCCTGCCCTTGCTGCTGGCGATCCCGCACGTCGCATTCGCGACCAGCATGCTGTTGATTTTTGCCGAAGGCGGCATGCTCTGGCAGTGGCTGCCCTTTCTCAACTCGCAACCAGACCGCTATGGGGTTGGGCTTGGCATAACGCTGGCGGTGAAAGAGAGCGCCTTTTTGTTGTGGATCCTCTCAGCCCTGCTGAGTGAAAAACAACTTTCACAGCAGGTTATCGTCCTGGATTCGCTGGGTTACAGCCGTTTGCAATGCCTGAAATGGCTGGTACTGCCCTCCATCGCTCCTGCGTTAGGCAAAGCCATGCTGGCCGTCGTGGCCTGGTCACTCTCCGTTGTGGATGTGGCCATCGTCCTTGGCCCCGGCAACCCGCCCACGCTTGCTGTGCTGAGCTGGCAATGGCTCAGCCAGAGCGATGCCGAACAACAGGCCAAAGGCGCACTCGCCAGCCTGCTGCTGGTGTTGTTGCTATTTATCTTCGCGCTGGTGGGCTATCTGTTCTGGCGTGGCTGGCGGCGCACAATTCCGGCAGTAAACGGAATACGCCTGCGTTTTTCGTCCACAACAATCGCACGGCCGCTGGTACAACTTTTGCCCATCAGCGGAGTAGTATGCACCCTGGTGCTGGCGCTTTCCGCCAACTCTTCATCGCTCAACAGCGACGCGCTCAGCAATAGTCTGCAACTGGGACTCATCTCCAGCGTGCTGGGGTTACTGATGCTCTTTGCGTGGCTGGAATGGGGACCGCAAACCGGACACCGTTGGGTCTGGCTGCCCATTATCCTGCCCGCGCTGCCGCTGGTCACCGGACAGTATCTGTTGGCGTTATATACCGGACAAGATGGGCTGATGACGACCATCATCTGGGGCCACCTGCTGTGGGTGATGCCGTGGATGCTGTTTGTGCTCAAACCGGCGTGGCAACGCATTGACCCACGATTGATTTTGATTGCACAAACGCTGGGCTGGACACGAGGTCGCATATTTTGGCGGGTAAAATGCCCATTGCTGTTACGCCCGGCACTGGTCGCCTTCGCGGTTGGCTTCTCGGTCAGTATTGCCCAATATATGCCAACGCTATGGTTAGGGGCCGGACGCTATCCCACCCTGACCACCGAGGCGGTGGCATTAAGCAGCGGCGGCAGCACGGCTGTTTTAGCGACACAGGCGCTATGGCAGCTTCTGTTACCGCTATTCGTTTTCGTACTGGCGGCGCTTTTCGCCGCGTGGCTCGGCCGCTTTCGACAAGGACTCCGTTAATGCTCATCGTTCAAAGCCTTTCAGTGTACCGGGGCGCGACAACGCTACTGAAAGATGTGAACTTCCAGGTTAGCAAAAGTGACATTGTCACTATTATGGGACCTTCCGGTAGCGGTAAGTCTTCGCTTTTTTCGTGGATGGTCGGCGCATTGTCTCCTCAGTTTCAGGCTTCAGGCGAACTGTGGCTCAACGAACGGCGTATAGACATGCTGCCCACCGCGCAGCGCCAGATTGGCATTCTGTTCCAGGATGCGTTGTTGTTTGACCATTTCAGCGTTGGGCAGAATTTACTTCTGGCCTTACCCGCCAGCCTGCAAGGATCCGCCAGACGCCATACTGTTGAAAACGCCCTTACGCGCGCGGACCTGGCTGGATTTTATCATCGCGATCCGGCCTCGCTCTCCGGCGGCCAACGATCGCGTGTCGCCCTGCTGCGCGCCCTGCTGGCTCAGCCTCAGGCGCTGCTGCTCGATGAACCCTTTAGCAGACTGGATGCGTCGCTACGCGATACCTTTCGCCAGTGGGTCTTTACCGAGGTGCGCAAGCTGAATATTCCGGTGGTACAGGTTACGCATGACGTGCAGGATGTCCCGTCAGCAGGCCGTGTATTACAGATGGAAAACTGGGCGTGAATGTGGCGATATGCTGCGTTAACGCAAGGTTTTTACTTAACCGGCGGCACAGAATGTCGTCTTCTTTTTTCAACGTCGGGCTATTCGATGAAACGTGTTTCTCAAATGACCGCGCTGGCACTGGCTTTAGGGCTCGCTTGCGCTCCTTCCTGGGCTGCTGAAACAGCACAGACGCTCACCCTCAACCAGTTACAGCAAAAGCAAGGCGCGGCGATCGATACCCGTCAGAGCGCTTTTTACAACGGCTGGCCACAATCGCTCAATGGTCCTTCCGGACACGAACCCTCCGCACTGAATCTGTCTGCCGCCTGGCTCGACAAAATGAATGATGAACAACTCAATGCCTGGGTGAAGGCGCATCAGCTAAAAACCGATGCGCCGGTGGCGTTGTATGGTAGCGATAGCGAGATGCAGGCCGTTAAATCCCGCCTGCAGAAAGTCGGTTTTAGCCATATTTCAACCCTCAGCGACGCCCTTGCGGATCCTGGCCGCCTGCAACGTCTGCCGCACTTCGAACAACTGGTTTACCCGCAGTGGCTGCACGACCTGCAGCAGGGAAAAGAAGTGACCGCCAAACCGTCGGGTGACTGGAAAGTGATTGAAGCCGCCTGGGGCGCGCCGAAGCTGTATCTGCTCAGCCATATCCCTGGCGCGGACTACATTGATACCAACGAAGTCGAGAGCGAACCACTGTGGAATAAAGTTTCCGACGCGCAACTCAAAGCCATGCTGGCAAAACATGGTATTCGCCACGACACCACGGTGATTTTATACGGTCGTGATGTCTATGCCGCCGCGCGCGTGGCGCAAATCATGTTGTATGCAGGCGTGAAAGATGTGCGTCTGCTCGACGGCGGGTGGCAAACCTGGTCAGATTCAGGTTTACCGGTGGAACGCGGAACGCCGCCGACGGTGAAAGCGGAGCCTGATTTTGGCGTTGCTATCCCTGCCCAACCACAACTGATGCTGAATACGGAACAGGCTCGCGGCCTGCTGCATCGCCAGGATGCGTCGCTGGTCAGCATCCGCTCGTGGCCTGAGTTTATTGGTACCACCAGCGGCTATAGCTACATCAAGCCAAAAGGTGAGATCGCAGGCGCACGCTGGGGCCACGCGGGGAGTGATTCCACGCATATGGAAGATTTCCATAACCCGGACGGCACCATGCGCAGCGCGGATGATATCGCCGCCATGTGGAAACAGTGGAATATCACGCCAGACCAGCAGGTTTCTTTCTACTGCGGCACCGGCTGGCGTGCTTCAGAAACGTTTATGTATGCCCGCGCGATGGGCTGGAAAAACGTCTCTGTTTACGACGGTGGCTGGTATGAGTGGAGCAGCAATCCGAAAAACCCGGTCGCCAGCGGTGAACGGGGTCCGGACAGCAGCAAGTAAAACGGTCACCATTGCCGGATAAGCGCATCCGGCAACACAAGACATTACGCCTGACGCTGAACCGCTTTCAGCGTCAGATATCCGCTCCAGATCCGAGTGAACGTCGTAATCCAGCACAGCGCGCCAAAGACCCACGCCAGCACGGCAAAAGATTCCGGGAACAAACAGCCCAAAACAAACAGCAAAATAGTCTCAGTGCCTTCGGTTAGCCCCCCCAGATAATAAAACGATTTATGCGCGTAGCCTGGGTTATTAATATCGTGTTTCGCTGCCAGGGCCGCGAAGGCGAGGAAGCTGCTGCCAGTGCCAATAAACGCAAACAACAGCCAACCCCCAGCCAGTGCATTCTGCGCAGGTGCGGCAAGAATAAAACCAAACGGTACTAAGGCGTAAAACAGAAAATCGAGTGAGATATCGAGAAATCCTCCCGCGTCGGTTAGCCCTCTGCGCCGCGCCAGCGCCCCGTCCAGCCCGTCAAACAAGCGATTAAGCACAATGACCACCAGCGCCGCCAGATACCAGCCTAACGCCAGAAATGGCAGGGCCAACACGCCAATAGCAAAACCAACCAGCGTCAGGCCATCCGGGGTAATCGCAGGTTTATCAATAATGCCCACACAGCGATGCAACAGCGGTTTTAACCGTGGATGAAGATGACGGTCAAGCATGCGGGCGTCCTTTAAAACTGTCGCACAATCCTTGCGCAGGAATATCGAGGGCGGCATTAAAACGCGCCGAGAGATTTTGAAACGCAATCAGCGCGGTCATTTCAGTAATGACGTCATCGGTAAAATGCTGCTTCATTTGCTTTTTCAGCGCATCGTCAACCTGCGGTGGCGTGGCGGTCACCGCATCCGCATAAGCCAGCGCTATGCGCTCTTCTGCGTTAAACAGCGCTGATTCTTGCCAGTTGGCGACCTGCAAGACTTTATCCAGCGCGCCACAGCGTTCCGCCAGCCGTAAGCTGTTGGCATCAACACAGAAGGCGCAATGACATACCTGAGAAACGCGGGTCATTAACAATGCGCGCATCACCGGCGTTAAGCGCGCCTTTTTACGCTCCAGAAACCCGACAAACAGCGCCACCAGCCAGAACAGAAACGGCATCCGCCCCCACCAGCGCGTGGGATGCAGCACATCGCCATAATGTTTTTTCTGCGTCGCGACGAGCGGTTGCAAACTGGAGGGAATACGCGTTAACGGACTTACCCACGAGTGAGGATCGTTCAACGATGACTCCTGAATACTTTAGATAACTCAAAGATAAATATAGTATGTCATTTTCTGCTGTTAGATCTTGATGAATATGATGAAAACCCTCGACGTGGTCGCCGCTATCATTGAACGTGATGGCAAAATTTTACTGGCTCAGCGTTCGCCGGATGCGGATCAGCCAGGCATGTGGGAATTTGCTGGCGGTAAAGTTGAGTCGGGCGAAAGTCAGTCTCAGGCTCTGGTGCGTGAACTGCGTGAAGAATTAGGCATCGACGCAGTCGTTGGGCGCTATATCGCCAGCCATCAACGTGAGGTTTCAGGCCGGCTGATTCATTTACATGCCTGGCATGTACCGTCTTTTCAGGGAGAACTGAATGCGTATGAACACCAGGATATGGTCTGGTGTTCACCCGAAGAGGCGCGGCGTTATCCGCTGGCGCCTGCCGATATCCCGCTGTTAGAAGCCTTTATTCTTTTACGCGCCGCCAGACCAGCGGATTCGTGCTGATCGTTTTATCATCGCGTTGGCACTGAAGCAGCACACCATCCGCTTTGATCACCGCCCCTTCGGAATAGTTTTGATCCTGATAAATACAGCACTGACTACAAGGCTGCGCTCGCTGCCCGCTGGAACTGAACACTTCCGGCGGCACATTCACCTGCACATCCGGGCGATAAAGCTGATTTGCCAGCGTCGCGCTGGACACCAGTACCAACGCTCCTGCCATGATTAAACGGCGCATATTCTTTCCTTTGTGACTGACAGTTATGCTCAGTATAACGGTATAAATCGGCAGAAACTTTAGTCCCGCCCGTCATCGTTTTTGGTTATGACCCACGCCGCGATATTAATTTACTTAGCGGGGTTAATTTTTTCTTGCGTCCCGTCACGCTGCTGGTGGTATAGTCAAAAACTGCAAAACACTTAACACAAATATCAAAAATATAACCATATCAATACATAAGAGGTTTTTATATCTATGGATCAGACATGTTCTCTGGAGTCGTTTCTTAACCATGTACAAAAGCGCGACCCAAACCAAACCGAGTTCGCGCAAGCCGTTCGTGAAGTGATGACGACGCTGTGGCCCTTCCTTGAGCAAAACCCACGTTATCGCCAGATGTCGCTGCTGGAGCGTCTGGTTGAGCCGGAGCGCGTGATCCAGTTCCGCGTAGTCTGGCTCGACGATCGTAATCAGGTGCAGGTTAACCGTGCGTGGCGCGTGCAGTTTAGCTCCGCCATTGGCCCATACAAAGGCGGTATGCGTTTCCACCCTTCCGTAAACCTGTCGATCCTGAAATTCCTCGGTTTCGAGCAGACCTTTAAAAATGCCCTCACCACGCTGCCGATGGGCGGGGGTAAAGGCGGGAGTGACTTCGACCCGAAAGGTAAAAGCGAAGGTGAAGTGATGCGTTTCTGCCAGGCGCTGATGACCGAGCTGTTCCGCCATTTAGGTCCCGATACCGACGTTCCGGCGGGCGATATCGGCGTGGGTGGTCGTGAAGTCGGCTTTATGGCCGGGATGATGAAAAAACTGTCCAACAACAGCGCCTGCGTCTTTACCGGTAAAGGTCTCTCTTTCGGCGGCAGCCTGATCCGCCCGGAAGCGACCGGCTATGGCCTGGTGTACTTCACCGAAGCGATGCTTAAACGTCATGGCCTCAGCTTTGAAGGCATGCGCGTGGCGGTCTCTGGCTCCGGTAACGTTGCACAATTCGCCATTGAGAAAGCCATGGAATTTGGCGCCCGGGTGGTGACCGCTTCCGACTCCAGCGGCACAGTGGTCGACGAAAGTGGATTTACCAAAGAAAAACTGGCGCGTCTGTGCGCGATCAAAGACAGCCGTGACGGTCGCGTGGCGGATTACGCCCGGGAGTTTGGCCTGACCTATCTCGAAGGCAAGCAGCCGTGGTCGGTTCCGGTCGACATCGCCCTGCCGTGCGCCACCCAGAACGAACTTGATGTCGACGCGGCGCGCGTACTGATCGCCAACGGCGTGAAAGCTGTCGCCGAAGGGGCCAACATGCCGACCACCATCGAAGCCACCGACCTGTTCCTCGAAGCGGGTGTTCTGTTCGCGCCGGGTAAAGCCGCCAACGCTGGTGGCGTAGCGACCTCCGGTCTGGAAATGGCGCAAAACGCCGCACGTCTGGGCTGGAAAGCGGAGAAAGTGGACGCGCGCCTGCACCACATCATGCTGGATATTCACCATGCCTGCGTTGAATACGGCGGCGAAAGCAAACAAACCAACTACGTACGTGGCGCCAATATCGCGGGCTTCGTGAAGGTTGCCGACGCGATGCTGGGCCAGGGTGTGATTTAATATTGTCTCTGTAGAACCGTAGGCCGGATAAGGCGCGGGTGCCGCATCCGGCAAAGCCTGATGGCGCTACGCTTATCAGGCCTACAGACTTACACGCCTGCCTCTTCGGATGGCGGGCTTTTTTTCGCCGGGCGTTTACGCGGCGCGCTCTTTTTCTTATCGCCACCACTGCCACCCGGCGCGACAATTCCCCGGAAGCGCCGTACCGGCGTACTGCGCGCCTGATCGATGAGCTGATACAGCGTTCCCACCAGCGGCTGCATGAAATCCTGATAACGACACTGTTTTTCGCTGATTTGGGTCAGAATAGATTCCCAGTGCGCGGTCATATCCGGACGCGTCGCCATTTCCGGCAGCGAGTGAAACAACGCTTTTCCGGCATCGGTCGAATGGATATAGCGCCCTTTTTTCACCAGGAATCCGCGCTTGAACAGCAACTCGATAATCCCGGCGCGCGTCGCTTCCGTACCTAATCCATCCGTGGCGCGCAGGATCTTTTTCAGATCTTTATCCTGCACAAAGCGCGCAATCCCGGTCATCGCTGACAGCAGCGTGGCATCGGTAAAATGGCGTGGTGGCTGAGTCTGACGTTCAACCACTTCGCCTTTTTCGCACAGCAATTCATCGTCTTTAGCCACCACCGGCAACGGCGTCCCGTCGTTATCTTCATCACGCTCCTTATTGCCAAGCAGCGTGCGCCATCCGGCCTCCGCCAGAAAACGCGCTTTGGCGACAAACTTGCCTTTGGCAATATCCAGCTCAATAACGCACTTACGGAATACCGCATCCGCACAAAACTGCATCAGATACTGACGGGCAATCAGGTTGTAAATTTTCGCTTCGTTGTCATTCAGGTTGATGGACGAACTGCGCGCGGTAGGAATGATGGCGTGGTGGGCATCCACCTTTTTATCGTCCCAGCAGCGGTTTCGCGTATCGGGATCCACCGCGGGTTGCGGAAGCAGATCCGGCGCATGAACGCTAATTGCGTTCATTACCGCATGACGTCCGGCAAAATGTTCTTCCGGCAGATAACGACTATCCGAACGCGGATAGGTAATCAGTTTATGGGTTTCATACAGTTTCTGGCAGATATCCAGAACGTTCTGCGCGCTCAAACCAAAGCGTTTCGCCGCTTCAATCTGCAACGCCGACAGCGAAAACGGCAGCGGCGCGGATTCTGATTCCCGTTTATCGTTATAGCTGGTAACGAGCGCCGGCTGCCCGCTAATACGGTTCACCACGTGTTCGGCCAGCGTACGATTGAGCAAGCGCCCTTCTTCGTCCTGATACGGCTCACATGCTTCGCTGGGCTGCCAGATAGCGGTAAACCGCTCATCGGCGGGCGTCACGATATGCGCTTTCACTTCAAAGAAATCTTTGGCGACGAAGTTTTCAATCTCTTCATCGCGACGCACAACCAGGCCGAGCACCGGCGTCTGTACGCGCCCGACCGAGAGTACCCCTTGATAGCCCGCGTTACGCCCAAGAATGGTGTAAGCACGGGTCATATTGATGCCGTACAGCCAGTCTGCCCGCGCCCGCGCCAGGGCCGACACGCACAGCGGGATGAACTCACTGTTGGCCCGCAGACGCTCAATAGCCCGTTCGACGGCCTGCGGATTGAGGTCGTTAATCAGACAACGTTGCACCTGCTGGCGCTTTTCGGGAGCCAGTTGCAGGTAATCCAGCACTTCATCCACCAGCAGTTGTCCTTCACGATCGGGGTCTCCTGCGTGAATAACTTCGCTGGCTTCATGTAAAAATCGCTTGATAACGTTGAGCTGTTTGGTCACCGAAGGACGTGGCTGCAGTTGCCACTTTTCCGGGACAATCGGCAGATCGACCAGACTCCAGCGCGCATAACGGCTGTCGTAGGCGTCTGGCTGCGCCTGCTCAAGCAGGTGACCAATACACCAGGTCACCACTTGTCCGTTTCCGCATTCAATAAAGCCGTCACCTTTGCGATGCGGCTTTGGCAGCACATCGGCGATAGCGCGCGCCAGACTCGGTTTTTCGGCAATAAACAACCGCATCGAGTTAACGGATCTCAACCATGGCGCGACCGCCACGAGCTTCCACTAACTCACCAATCGCAGTGAGATCGATACCAAACTGCGCCGCTGCCGCTTTCACTTCGGCTTCCGCTTCCGGCGTTACCGCCAGCAACAAACCGCCGGAAGTTTGCGGATCGCAGAGCAGGTCGCGAACCGGCTGCGGCATTTCACCCATCAGGTGTCCGTAGCTGGCAAAGTTACGCTGGGTACCGCCCGGCACCGCGCCCTGCGCGATGTACTCTTCAACGCCAGGAAGCTTAGGAATATCCTGGTAAACAATCTGCGCCTGAATGCCTGCGCCCTGACACATCTCGCTCAGATGTCCCAGCAGACCAAAACCGGTAACGTCGGTCATGGCTTTCACGCCCTCGATATCGGCAAATGCCGCACCGGCAATATTCATCCGGCACATCACTTCCGTCGCCAGCCCTTTGTGCTCCGGCTTCAGCAGCGATTTTTTCTCTGCGGTAGTCAGGACGCCAATGCCCAAAGGTTTGGTCAGGAACAGCTTGCATCCCGCCTCGGCGGTGCTGTTTTTCTTCACGCGTTCAGTGGGCACAACGCCGGTAACCGCAAGACCGAAGATAGGCTCCGGGGCATCGATAGAGTGACCGCCCGCCAGCGCGATACCCGCCTGACGGCAGGCAAAGCGTCCGCCTTCGGTCACTTCACGGGCGATTTCCGGCGCCAGCTTATCCAGCGGCCAGCCCAGAATAGCAATTGCCATAATCGGTTTGCCGCCCATAGCAAAAATATCGCTGATGGCGTTGGTGGCGGCAATACGGCCAAAATCAAACGGATTATCGACAATCGGCATAAAGAAATCGGTGGTGCTGATAACGCTGGTGCCATTACCCAAATCGTAGACAGCGGCGTCATCGCGGGTTTCATTACCCACGAGTAAGTTTGGATCAACGAACTTCGCCTGCTCGCTGTGCAGGATGGTTTCCAGCACTTTAGGGGAAATTTTACAACCGCAACCGGCTCCGTGGCTGTATTGCGTTAAACGAATAGCTTGCTCGCTCATGGACATCTCCTGTCATTGCAATTCGGATATGGTAGCGCTCATTCCATGATGTGGTAAGAGTGACTGTCTGAATTCAGGTGTCTTTGCTCATAATCCAGACAGTTTTGCCGTTGATATCAGAAATAACGAACAAAAGCGCTCGGATCGGCCAGGCTAATGGTCGTGGACGCTTTTAGCTGCGGCGTACCCAGATAGAGAAAACCGACGATCTTATCCTGCGGACGACAATCAAACGCTTCGCGAACTTCCGCGCTTTCCGTTAATGCGCCGCTACGCCAGATACCGCCAAAGCCCTGAGCAACAGCGGCCATCTGCATGGCCATTACCGCGCAACCGGCAGACATTTCCTGTTCCCACAGCGGAACCTTGTCGTTTTCTTCACATTTCGCGACGACGGTAATGATCAGCGGGGCGCGAAACGGCGCCGTCCGCGCTTTTTCCTGAGCTTTCTCGTCGCTGCCTGCGGCAATAGCGCCTTTTTCAAGCACGGCGCTAAAGCGCTCGCGCCCTTCGCCCTCAATAACAAAGAACTGCCACGGTTGCAGCGTTTTGTGGTCTGGCGCGCGCATTCCCGCCCGCAGAATGTTTTGCAGTTGCTCTCCCGCCGGTGCCGGTTCGACAAGACGAGAAGCGCTACGACGGGTGATGAGTAATTCGAGTGCATCCATTTGTTTAACTCCAACAATGAGATTTATTCACAAAATTAACACGTGAGCGGATTTTGTTACAGCACAGGCGGTGATTCCTGCTGACAAGTGCCCGTTGGGTCATTACGATAGCCACATCTTAACGCCTTTTTCGGGATAACCGGGTGGCGTGTTGTTAATCGGTAGGGAGAATACATGCGAACCCTGTGGCGATTTATTGCCGGATTTTTTAAATGGACATGGCGATTACTCAATTTCGTCCGTGAATTTGTGCTTAACCTGTTCTTTATCTTCTTGGTGCTGGTTGGCGTGGGGATCTGGATGCAAGTCAGTAGCAGCAACACCAGTGAACATGCTGAACGTGGCGCGCTGCTGTTGGATATCTCGGGCGTGATTGTCGACAAGCCTTCAAGCACCAGTCGCTTGAGCGCCATTGGTCGTCAACTGTTTGGCGCCAGTTCTGACCGACTGCAGGAAAACTCCCTGTTTGATATCGTGAATACCATTCGCCAGGCGAAAGATGACCGCAACATCACCGGCATCGTGATGGATTTGAAAAACTTTGCCGGGGCCGATCAGCCGTCCATGCAGTACATCGGTAAAGCGCTGCGGGAATTCCGCGACAGCGGTAAACCGGTCTTTGCCGTGGGCGATAACTTCAGCCAGGGGCAATATTACCTCGCCAGTTTTGCCACCAAAATTTACCTTTCTCCGCAGGGTTCCGTTGATCTGCACGGTTTTGCCACTAACGGTCTGTACTACAAGTCCCTGCTGGATAAACTGAAAGTCTCAACGCACGTGTTCCGCGTCGGTACCTATAAGTCTGCGGTAGAACCCTTCATCCGCGATGATATGTCCCCTGCCGCGCGCGAGGCCGATAGCCGCTGGATCGGCGAGCTGTGGCAGAACTATCTCGATACGGTAGCCGCAAACCGTCAGATCCCAGCCCAGCAGGTGTTCCCCGGCGCGCAAGCGATGCTGGACGGTTTGACAAAAGTCGAGGGTGATACCGCAAAATACGCGCTCGACAACAAACTGGTGGATGCACTCGCCTCCAGCGCTGAAGTCGAAAAAATGCTGACCAAACAGTTCGGCTGGAGCAAAGCGGATAAAAACTTCCGCGCCGTCAGCTACTACGATTATTCGCTGAAAACCCCGGCGGATACCGGAGAGAGCATTGGCGTCATCTTCGCGAATGGCGCGATTATGGACGGTGAAGAAACCCCAGGGAATGTGGGCGGCGACACCACTGCCGCACAAATCCGCGAAGCGCGTCTTGATCCGAAGGTGAAAGCCATTGTTCTGCGAGTGAACAGTCCTGGCGGCAGCGTCAGCGCCTCCGAAGTGATCCGCGCTGAACTGGCTGCGGCCAAAGCAGCGGGCAAACCGGTCGTCGTGTCGATGGGCGGTATGGCGGCATCAGGCGGTTACTGGATCTCCACGCCAGCCAGTTACATTGTGGCTAACCCCAGCACACTGACCGGTTCAATCGGGATCTTTGGCGTGATCAACACCGTGGAAAACAGTCTGGATTCCATTGGCGTACATACCGACGGCGTAGCCACCTCCCCGCTGGCGGACATTTCCATCACTAAAGCGTTACCGCCTGAAGTACAGCAAATGATGCAACTGAGCATCGAGAACGGCTATAAGCGCTTTATCACGCTGGTCGCGAATGCACGTAAGACAACGCCAGAGCAGATTGACAAAATCGCTCAGGGCCACGTCTGGACCGGCCAGGATGCGAAAGCCAACGGTCTGGTCGACAGTCTGGGGGATTTTGACGACGCCGTCGCGAAAGCGGCTGAACTGGCCAAACTGAAACAATGGCACATTGAGTATTACCAGGACGAACCCACATTCGTGGATATGGTCATGGACAGTATGTCAGGTTCGGTTCGCGCCATGCTGCCCGCTGCCATTCAGGCAATGCTTCCGGCTCCGCTGGCTTCTGCGGCAAGTACGGTAAAAGCTGAAAGCGATAAGCTGGCCGCGTTTAACGATCCGCAAAACCGCTATGCGTTTTGCCTGACCTGCGCCAACGTTCGTTAACCGTCAAATGCTGCCCCGGATGGGGCAGCATTGATTCGGGTATTCCGACAATCCCCAGGCGTACAGCCAAATTCCCGACTAAACATGCGAATAAAGTGCGCGCAGTCGCTAAACCCCAGACGCAGCGCAATCTCCGTTACGCTCTCTCCAGAATTTATCAGCAGCCAATGGGCATAACGCAATCGGGCGCTACGGATAAACTCCCCCGGCGACTGAGAAAACTCAGCATTAAACAACCGGGTCAACTGCCGTGGACTCAGATTGACTTCTGCGGCAAGCCATTGGGTGGAGATAGGTTTAACCAACCCTTTCTCAATCAAAAATACGGCCTTACGTAAGCGGCTATCGCTCACATGCGTAAAGCCTATCGCTCTGGAAACCGCCACGGAAGTGCCGTCTATTCGGTTAGGCACTGACATCTGGAAAATGGCTTTTGTCGCTCTGTCGGGGCCACAGTGTCGGCGAATAAGCTCCGTCGCCAGTCCGATCGTTGAGATACCGCCCGGGCAAGTCAGTATCCCCTTTTCTTCATGGAAATCGACGCCGGTTCGGGCGGTCAACAGAGGAAATTGCGTCTTAAAATCGTTCAGATGCCAGGGATGAACCGCCGCAGTTAATCCCTGTAGAAAACCCTCCTGCGCCAGAACAAAGCTGCCCGTACAAACACCGACCAGCGGGATATTCCGCTGATGGGCAAGATGCAGATAACGCCGCGCGGCAGGGTCCGCTTTTGCCATACTGCGCAATAGCCCACCGATCACCACGATATAATCGAACTGTTCCGGGGTAACGAATGCGCTATCCGGCATCATCGCCATGCCCGAACTGCTTAAAACAGGCTGTTCTGGCGTAGCGCTCATCAGACGCCAGGAACAGCGGATCTTCTGGCTGTCATCCCCCATATCCGCCGCGTGACGCAGCGCATCCGTCAACCCCGCCAGTGCCAGTAAAGGAAATTCAGGCCATAGTACAATCCCGACATTTAATTGCGGCCTGAGGGGCATCGCTGTCTGGTTCGCATCAATGGCGGTGATAATATCGCGATCCGCTTTTCCACCTGGGGGCAACGCAATGTTGTTTTTCTTCACTTCAGGCTCCGGTTTAAACCCGGGCGATGGCGCAAAATTGCCCGGGACGGTAATGACACACAAAGCAATCCTATCAGTATCAACAGCGCCCCTACGATAAACGCAGGCTGTAGCGATTCTCCCAGAAACATCACGCCGGCGATAATCCCCATCGCAGGCGTCATCAGAACCAGCGTTCCCAGCGAAGCAACATGATAATTACGCAGCAGAGTGAACCAGATTAGATAGCTTGAAAATGCGACGACCAGCGTCTGGAAAGTCAGACTAGCCATCAATGTCGAGGTCATATGTATCGTCGTTTCACCCAGCATCAAACCAATAAGCAATAACACAATACCGGTGATAGCGAGTTGATAAAACAACGTACACGATGAAGGAATGGTAGCAAGACGACTGCAGCGAATCACAACGCTGGACGTTCCCCAGGCAATGCCCGCAAACAGCCCGCACAAATCGCCTGCCAGACTCCACTGCGTATTCCCGTCATGCGCAACCCACATCACGGCGACGGCAATCCCGAAAAAGGCGATGCCCAACCCGCACCACTGCAGGCGGCTCAGGCGTTCCTCAGGCAAAATAATATGTAACCCGACAGCGGAAAACAACGGCGCGGTGTACAGATAAAGCGCCATATGAGAGGCAGTCGTCAGCGTTATTCCGACAGAAACCAACACGAACTCAAGCGCAAAAAGCAGCCCAACGATAGTACCCATTCTGGCAATACTGCGCTCACGCAGGCGGCCAAATATATTATCCCGGCGGTGAAAAAGCAGTCCAATCAGCAGCGCGGCGATTGCAGAACGCAACCCCACCTGAAGAAACGGCGACATATCATCAGCCGCGGATTTAATCGCAACCTGTTGACTGCCCCAGACACCGCAAATCACCACCATCAGCAAAATAGCGGCATTATCAATTCTCTTTCTGATCATTTCTCGATCCGTAAAAGTACGCGTAAAAGAAGGTCGATACTGTAGGACTGAGGGGGGAGAACCACACTGTATAATCGGGACAACGCACTGAACGTAAATGACATATTGATCAGACAACCGGTATGCGTCATTTGCGCTGTCTTTTTTCAGGAGGGACTTTATACTGCGCCTGTTTATGCACAACTTAATCTGTGACGCCCATGCAAAAGAAATCGATTTACGTTGCCTATACCGGCGGTACCATTGGTATGCAGCGCTCAGAACAGGGTTATATCCCCGTTTCTGGTCATCTTCAGCGCCAGCTGGCATTGATGCCAGAATTCCACCGCCCTGAGATGCCAGACTTCACCATCCATGAATACGATCCGCTGATGGATTCTTCCGATATGACGCCGGAAGACTGGCAGCATATTGCGGAAGACATTAAATCGCACTATGACGATTACGATGGTTTTGTCATTCTCCACGGTACCGACACCATGGCGTTTACCGCTTCGGCACTCTCTTTCATGCTGGAGAATCTCGGCAAGCCGGTGATTGTGACAGGGTCACAAATACCACTGGCAGAATTACGCTCCGACGGACAAATTAATTTGCTGAATGCGCTCTACGTTGCAGCGAATTATCCGATTAACGAAGTGACCCTGTTCTTCAATAATCGACTGTTTCGCGGCAACCGTACCACCAAAGCGCATGCCGATGGTTTTGACGCTTTTGCCTCACCCAATCTTTCCCCTCTACTGGAAGCGGGTATCCATATCCGTCGACTGGGAACACCACCTGCGCCACACGGTACGGGCGAACTGATTGTTCACCCTATCACGCCACAACCGATTGGCGTGGTGACTATTTATCCTGGGATTTCTGCGGATGTGGTACGCAACTTCTTGCGCCAGCCGGTTAAAGCGTTAATTTTACGCTCTTACGGCGTGGGCAATGCGCCGCAAAATAAAGAGTTTCTGCAAGAGCTTGAAGATGCCAGCTCACGCGGCATCGTGGTGGTTAACCTTACGCAGTGTATGTCCGGCAAGGTGAACATGGGGGGTTACGCGACGGGGAACGCGCTGGCGCATGCTGGCGTTATCGGCGGCGCGGATATGACGGTCGAAGCAACGCTGACCAAACTGCACTATTTGCTGAGTCAGGGGCTGGACACGCAGAGCATTCGTCAAGCTATGTCGCAAAACCTGCGTGGCGAGCTCACGCCAGACGAATAAAGGAGTTAATGCCCATGACCCGAGCCTTACTGTTGGTCGATTTACAGAATGACTTTTGTGCCGGCGGCGCCCTCGCCGTCCCGCAAGGCGACAGCACCATCGATATTGCTAACCGCCTGATCGACTGGTGCGCCCCGCGCGGCGACACCGTCGTCGCCAGTCTCGACTGGCATCCGGCTAATCATGGTAGTTTTGCCAGCCAGCACCAGGTTGAACCATACAGTCAGGGGCAACTGGACGGCCTGGCGCAGACGTTCTGGCCCGACCATTGCGTGCAAAACAGCGAAGGGGCAGCCTTGCATCCTTTGCTGAACCAGCGCGCGATAGCGCAAACCTTCACTAAGGGCGAAAACCCGCTGGTCGACAGTTATAGTGCGTTTTTTGATAATGGTCGTCGTCAGGCAACCGCACTGAACGCATGGCTGCTCGAACATCGCGTTGCCGAGCTCATCATCATGGGGCTGGCGACCGATTATTGCGTAAAATTTACCGTTCTGGATGCGCTCGATCTGGGTTACGCCGTCAGCGTCATTACCGACGGTTGTCGTGGCGTCAATATTCACCCCCAGGACAGTGCAAACGCCTTTATGGAAATGGCGGCGGCGGGTGCGACGTTGTATACGCTGGATGACTGGCTGGAAACCCAACCGTAAGCGACGCCGACAGGATCGCTCCTGTCGGCACGTTATTTCAGGCCAGGGTTGAAATCTCTTCCAGAGAAACTTTGCGTGTTTCGATGCCAAAGCACAACAGAATCAGTGCGCAGAGCACCAGCATAACGCCCAGCACGATAAAGACAGTGGTCGAGCCGTAGCGTGTCAACAGAATAGCGACGCCATAAGGCGTAAATACCGCGACAATCCTGCCCACCGCATTCACGAAACCCGAACCACGCAATCTCAGATGTGTCGGCCATAACTCCGGGACATATACCGCAGAGGCAAAGCAAACATACATATACAGAAAAAAAATCATCACCAACCCGTAGCTCAAAATGGCCCACTCTTCGGTTTGAATCGAATAGAAATATCCGAGCAGCGCGATAATAACGAGTAAGAGTGAACCAAACAGCCTCCGTGGAAAACGATCGATAATCATCGCGGCAATAAATATTCCAACGGGCGCGCCAATCATAATTATCGCGGTCATAAAGATAGACTTCGTCACATCGATTCCCGAATTAACAAAAATCGTTGGGATCCATACCGTGATGGTATAGAGCGAAATATTCATCGCGATAAGCACAGTGATCGCCACCAGCGTACAGCGCAACATCGGCCCCTTGAACAGTAGCCAAAATGAACCACTTTCCACGCCAGAGTGCACCACCAGGCAATGGCTCTGACAGGAGGGTAAGGTGATATTTTTCTCTGTCTCAATCTGCGACTCCACCAGTACCAGGTGTTTTTCAGCTTCACTTCTCTGTCCCTTACCAGCCAGCCAACGGGGAGATTCGATAAAGTACTTTCCGGACAGATACCAGGCCAACAGCATTGTCGCGCCACCGAGCAGAAACATCACCCGCCAGCTTAACCAGGCAATAACCACGACGCCAACAGCTGCGGACAGCATCGGCGACCAGTTACCAACAAATGACAGGCGGGCAGACCACTTTCCACGTACTGCAGGCGGAATAAATTCGGTAAATGAAGCATAGCCCACCATAATCAGCGCCCCCATCCCGATCCCCATCAGGCAACGGAAAAAAATAAGCCAGTACATGTTGGGCACAAACGTTGCCGCGCAAGCAGAGACCCCAACAATCAGCAAATTAATGCGGAATGCCTTGCGTCGACCGAGATAATCACCAATAAAGCCCCCGGTTAGCGAACCGACAAAATAGCCAAACATCAGCGCCGAGGTAAATGCTGCGTTGAGATAATTGTTAGACCAACCGGTACTGACTAATTTTGCCAATACCACATTCCCGGAATAACTGAGGAAACCGGTGACTAATAAACTAAAACTTATAATGCCAAAAATACGAAAATGAAATCGCGATAAGGGTAAACGATCTAATCTTGCACCGATAGGGTCACATTGTTCCATCTGGATGCCTCAAATTCAACTAAATAGAAAGTATGGCGATCGCGGCAGTAGTAATTTTGCCGCGCCATCCATCATCATTAGATTTTTATGGCATTATCCAGGTGCAAACTAAAATAATATCGACACGAGTAACGTTAAAGTTAATAAACGAGTTGAATATTATTCTCTTTACAAAACGCAATCCACTCTGCACCCGGTGCCTTATTGGTTATAAGGTAGTTAATATGGCTAAAGTCCACGAGCTGGACGAAAGCTTTACGATCAAACTTTGAGTGATCAACCAACAGGGCCACCTCAGTCGCCTGGCGGATCATGGTTTTTTTGATTTCCGCTTCTGCTTCGTTAGAGTCAAGCGCCCCACTTTGCATATCCAGGCCTTTGCAGCTCATCACCATAATATCAACATGATAGCGACTGATGATCTCCTTGGTGATCCTTCCCTGCAACGACAACGTATTCTTATTCAGCTCGCCGCCAGTAGAAACGACGTTAATTTCTGACTGCGCCAGTTCATGAAATGCTTCAGCCGAGTTGGTTAGCAGCGTCAGATCGTTTCTTTCCTTTAACAGCTTTAATAATTCCATCGCCGTACTGCTGGAGTCAGCGGCCATTGTGGTCTTATTTTTAATAAACGGTAATGCATTACGAGCAATGATCTGCTTCTCTTCAAAAAAAGACTTTGCACGTTTATAAAAATGAATATTGTCAGACAACGCGGTGGTATTAAGTACCGCACCACCATATGTTCGGGTCAAAAAACCTTCATCTTCCAACTTCTCGAGATCGCGGCGAATTGTTTCCTCAGTTACCTGAAAGATGGAACTTAAATTAGATACCGCCACTTTCTTATCATTAGCCACCATTTGCTTAATGGCCTGAATCCTGTCTTTTGCCGCCACGATGACACCTCTGTTTCCTGCAAAGTAATAATAAGACCCTAGTATCTCACAGGCTATGTTTATTTTCAAAAGAACATGTCTGAATCACAGATTTAGTACTCTTTTACACAGAAACAGAGGTCATTGCCAGCTGGGTTATTTTATATCCAACGCTTCTGCCATTTGTCTCATCAATAACGAATCGCCATCAGTCAGGGCAACGGTCAGCGCCTCGACGTTTTCGCGAACCTGTTCAGGCGCGGTCGCTCCGCTCAGTAAGGTGATTAAATCGCTTTGCTTCAAAATCCACGCCAACGCCAGCGCGGGGATCGTGCAACTGTATTTTTCACACAATGGCCGCCATTGCTCGAGCATATCAATCACCCGCAGCATATTTTCCCGTTGGAACCAGACTTTGTTGGCCCGTGCGCCGCCAGGAATATAATCCCGCGCGATTGTTCCAGTCAGTAAACCCTGTTCGAGCGGTGAATAAACCTGCACGACGATGCCATGCTGCTGACATAACGGCAACAATTCAGCTTCCAGTCCGCGATCAAGGATGCTGTACTTAGCCTGGATGATATCCAGCTCACCGTGTTTGAGATACTCCCTGATATGCCCTGCATCCACGTTGGCGGCACCGATAGATCGAATCTTGCCTTCTTTCTTAAGTGCGTTCAGCGTGTCTACGGTTTCCGCAATCGGTGTAAAACAGGGTTCGACCGATTGCCAGTGGGTCATATAGATATCAATGCTTTCTATACCCAACCTTTGCAAACTGGCATTGACCTCTTCACGAATCGACTCGGGCGTGAGGTTTTTATACAACTGGCGATCGCCCACTTTGTTAAAAAGGCTGCCTGTCCGCTCCCAGACGATGCCGCATTTAGTTTCAACCACGATATCTTTACGCGGTAACTTTTTCAGCGCCTGCCCAACAATGATTTCACTATTACCAAAGTTGTAGCCTGGAGCGGTATCAATCAGATTAATACCGCAGCGATGCGCCTCGACAATGGTATCGATACAAACCTGTAGATCGAGATCGCCGTTCCATGCCGGACCGCCGCCAATGGCCCATGTCCCTAATCCCATGCGGGAAAGCATAATATCCGTACTGCCTAAAGGAATCTTTTTCATCTGCCGTTATTACCCTTCATATTCATCAAGAAGTTGTTCAACCAGCTTTCTGTTTTTTACGCCCGTTGTGGCGCCCACGCTCAGTACCGATATTGCTGCCGTTGCGTTAGCAAACAGTGCGCACTCGCGCAGCGACTTGCCTTCAAGTAACGCGGAGATAAATCCCGAGGCAAAATTATCTCCCGCGCCGATGGTGTCGATAGCGGTAATTCCTGAAACCGCCGGGACCTCCATTTTCATATCGGTACGCTTGATAAAGCAGCCTCTTTTACCGGTCTTAATCACTACCGTTTTACGCCACAGCTCAGGAAACTGTCGGCAATTTCATCCAGCGTCTCTTTGCCGGTAAGCTGTTTTGCTTCCTCAAAATTAGGAAACAGATAGTCTACGTAGCTCAAAGCCTGGCGAATATCGTTCAGCGTTTCATTAAGTCGTGGTTTAATCATATCGGCACAAATAATTAACCGATGTGCTTTCGCCTGAGTGAAAATCGTCGTTAATGCTTCGCCGTCGAGTAGCGGGCTGTTAAAAATACTCGCCAGAGACAGCAGCTTTACCTGAGAGAAGCGGTCAAAATCAACATCGTTTATATTCAGCTTCCACAGGCTGCCATTGCGGTTGGTGACGAAGGTGCGTTCGCCATCAGCCGTAACCAAACCCACGTTAATAGAAGTATCAATATCCGCATCCTGTTTCAGACTTTGAATATCAATGTTCTCCCGACGACAGTGGTCGAGAATAAAATGACCTGCCGCATCATCCCCTACCCGACTAATTAACGCAGTACGATGCCCAAGGCGAGAAATAATAGTCGCTTCATTAATCGCGTCGCCCCCGGTGGTCATGGTAATACGTTCTAACGGATAAGAATCTACATCAAAGATATTTTTACTCACTGGCTGTAAGGGGATATCAACAATTGCAGCCCCTATACAAATAACCTCGATATTATCCATATTGTCATTCCGCTTTACCGTCAGAGCCAAACAGTTTGATTTTTTCCAACGCTCGCTCTTTTACTGCTTTACGAACTTCACGTTCAACATGCAGGAATGGCTGGTTCTGGTTCTCCTGCACCGCCACCATTGCCGCCTGACACAGTTCGGTATGAATATTGATTTTAGAGATGCCTAATGAGATGGCTTTTTTAATATCCGCATCGCTAATGCCGGATGCCCCGTGCAGCACCAGCGGAACAGAAACCGCTCGGCGAACTCGCTCAACCACCTCGAAATTAAGTTTCGGCTCGGAGGTATATACGCCATGCTGGTTGCCAATCGCCACCGCCAGAGAGTCGCAGCCGGTACGCTCGACAAATTCCGCCGCCTGGCTCGGGTCGGTATAGTGATAACCCGCCAGCGCCTCTTCGTAGACCGTCTCATTGCCCACATGGCCCAGCTCCGCTTCGACCGGAATGCCTAACGGATGAAAGAAGTCCACAGCCTCTTTGGTCAGACGAATATTCTCTTCAAAATCAAAGGCGGAGGCATCGCGCATCAGAGAGTTCATGCCATGGACCCAGGCGTTGTGAATAATCTCCATGCTACGTCCGTGATCCCAATGAGTAATAACCGGTACCGAGGCCTTTTTCGCCATCGAAACCATCATGTGCGAAAAATCCTCAAACGAGGTATTCCCCACAAATCCGGTGCCGAAAGAGATAATTACCGGCGATTTAGCCTCTTCTGCCGCATCAATGACCCCCATTAACATTTCCGCATTCCACACGTTAAAGTGAGCAATCGCATAATGTTTATTCTGAGCATCGTTTTCCCAATATTTAATATCTGCCAGCATGGTGTTTCTCCCTATTTAATTAATGGTTAATTTTAATAACGCCTTTAATAATCTCGCGTTTGTTATTGACGGATTCGTCAAACGCGCGCTGAACATCT
Source organism: Citrobacter sp. C5_2 (assembly GCF_014596845.2). NCBI lineage: Bacteria > Pseudomonadati > Pseudomonadota > Gammaproteobacteria > Enterobacterales > Enterobacteriaceae > Citrobacter > Citrobacter sp. C5_2. Next base: position 2,940,111 of record NZ_CP115032.1, read on the forward strand.
GCATAATCATAAATATGCGTCACCATCGACTTCACATCGAAACGCCCGGAGGAGATGGCTTCAATGGTGACCGGGTAGCGATTGGCATAGCGGAAAACAGTTTGTATTGAGACTTCACGATTAATTTTGAGGAAGTTAATCGCTGAATCGCCAGGCACCGTGCCCACGATCATGATTTTCCCACCGCGCATTACCAGATATGGCGCCTGCTTAACCGTGATGGCCGAACCGGCCGTTTCGAAAACAATGTCTGCCCCCATATCGCCGGAAAACTGTTGGCAGCAGACAACGGTGTCCTCCTTCGCACCGTTAATCACGACCGTCGCGCCAAGCTGCCCGGCCATCGCCAGACGTTTATCCAGGACATCAACAACAGCGATGTCGGTAGCCCCCAAACATTTACAGGCTTGCAGGGTCATTAAACCAATACAGCCAGCCCCCAGAATGACGATTTTCTTGCCCGGCTTCACGTCCGCCAGCATTGCGGCATGCATCCCTACCGCCGCAGGCTCTACCAGAGCGCCTTCCATGGTGTCCATATTGTCCGGCAGCTTGTAAGTAAAGCTTTCCGGGTGGCACAGATAGTACGTTAGCGCACCGCGATAATTTGGCTGTGTGGCCATAAAATCGACGTCAGGACAGATGTTGTATTTCCCTTCCAGACAGTAGCGGCAGTGGCCACACGGCACGCCGGGTTCAATGTTGACCCGGTCGCCCGGTTTAAATTTACTAACGCGACTTCCCACTGCCACCACCGTACCGGCGCATTCATGCCCAAGACCTATTTCCTGATTGGGGTCTTTCGGCGGAATAAAGGGGCCCGATTCAAAACCGTGAACATCTGAACCGCAAATACCAACATATTCAACTTTAATTAGCACTTCATGCTCTTTAGGTACCGGAATATCGGCGGCAATGATTTTCATCGTGCCCGGCGTTTTTAATATCGCTTTTGAATTTTTCATTTTATTTCCCGTCAATATTATTTGCTGGTAACGGCATCGATACCGAGACTCTCGACAGAGACGCCTTTTGTTTCAATTCCAATGGTGGCAATAGCAACAGCGACAATAATTGAGACTGCGCCCAGCAGTACAAATACGCCCGTCACGCCATAACTATTAAGTAATACAGCGACCGCATAAGGCGCGGCGATACCGCTGATACGCCCTATCGCGTTAGCAAGCCCAGACCCGCGCAGCTTCGCTTCAGTCGGCCATATCTCTGGAACATATACCGCGGAGGCATAGCAAACGTACATATACACAAAGGTAATCAGGAAGAAACCAATTAATGTGATTAGCAACATGCTGGTTTGCAGCGAATAGATATAACCCAGCACGGCAATTAACACTAATAACCCCACCCCCATCGTTTTCCTCGGAATTTTATCCATTACCAGCATGGCGATGAAAATCCCAAACGGCGCACCGAACATACTCATGGTATTTAAGACTATGGAGTCTTTCAGATTAATCCCATGAGTCATAAATATTGTCGGTAACCAGTTAATTAAGGTGTACTGCACAACGTTCATGGCAATCAGAACAAAGGAGCCCAGAATCACCCGCTTTAATAAAACTCCCGTTAATAAGGCGGAGTACGGCACTGAACGCGGTTGTTTGTCATCATCTTCTGTCACGACCGGCGGTAGTGGCTTACCTGTCTGTCGAATGACACCGTCTTCAATGGCCCGCATCACCTGTTCAGCTTCCTGATAGCGTCCGCGAGACTCCAGCCAACGGGGCGACTCCGGGAAACTGCGCCATGCAATAACGGTTGCAATGAGCGACAGCACAGCCGGAATCAACAACTGTACGCGCCAGTTCCATTCCGCGCTGATCAGTGGCGTTAACCCCATCGCAATCAGTGAACAGAGCGGATAAGACCAGTTGCCGATAAACGAGACCCGACTGGACCATGTGCCACGATTCCGTCCTGGCATATATTCGGTAAACCCGGCAAAAAGGGTTACCAGCAACGCGCCTAAACCCGCCCCCATGACAAAACGACAGGCGATCAGAAAGGTCATATTGGGTGAAAACGCGCCAATTACCATGGATATAATATGAATCGCTTCATACAGGATAAACGCGTTTTTACGCCCGGTTTTATCACCGATAATTCCGCCACCCAGTGCACCAAGAAACATACCCGCTGTAGTAATGGCGGAAAACGTGGCGGTGGTAGAATTATCGGTCCAACCGAGTTCTTTTAGCTGCGCGAGAATTAATCCGCCAACGGCATTACTCCAGCAAACCAGTAATCCGAAGGCTACCATAGCGAACATCGACGTATGCCAGCGGCAGTCAGGCAGCCTGTCCAGCCTGGCGCCGCAGTGCGGTTTTGCAATCTGTTCCATGCGATAACGTCCCTTTAATAAACATGTTATTCATCAAAGTCGTAAGTCATGATGACTTTAATCGCGGTTTTATCGACCATGGCGTCAAAACCTTCGCGCCATTGCGATAACCCGATACGGTGAGTGATCATTGGTTTGACTTTAATCGCACCGCTCGCAAGCAGACGAATGGCGTTACGCCAGGAAGTGGAGTCGTAAGCCATATGACCAATAATGCTTTTGTTCCACGCGGTAATATCATTAATGGAGAAGTCGAGTGGTTTGAAACCCATCCCTACGCGGACAACTTCACCGTTGGGACGCAGCATTTCAATAGCTTGTTTCAGGGCAATATTGGCACCGGAACATTCGATAACTAATCCCAGATTGTCTTTGCCGCAGATTTCCTGACAACGGGCGACCACATCTTCGTTCGAACCGTTGACGACCGCCGTCGCCCCCAACTCTTTGGCGATAGGAAAGCGCACCGCGACATCCTCTTCCAGCCCGACCATGACGATATTAACGGCCCCCATAATGCGTGCCATTTGCACGGAAAAGAGACCTAGCGGGCCAGTACCGAAAACCACCACGTCCTGACCTGGGAGAAATTTGGACTGTTGGGCGATAGATTTGTAGGCATTACAGATGGGGTCCAGGACTGCCGCCTCTTCATAATCAACACCAGGCGGGATTTCCCACAGCGCATGGCGGTGAATTTTGAGGATTTCCCCAGGAACCAGACAATATTTCGAAAACCCACCGCCCCAGGTATTGTTGTCCAGGCCTAAATTCACCTTTTCTGTACAACAAAGAAAATCACCTTGTTCGCAGGCAGGACAGACACCGCAAACGTGCCCGCTGTTGTCAGAAACCACGCGCTGACCCACTTTCCAGTCCGTAACCTTGTCGCCGACCTGGACAATTCGACCGGCAAATTCGTGACCACGAATCGAATTAAACTGGTCGGAACCACTGTCAACGTTATAGTGCTTCATATCTGCGCCACAGATAGCAGCTGCCCTGATTTCAATCACAACGTCATCCGGACCACATACCGGCTCCGGAACATCAATCATCTTGTAGCCACCAAAGGCCTTGCCAAATCTTGCCAGTGCTTTCATTGAATTTTCCTTTGTGTTTAGTTTTGCATCAGTGGTCATCATACTTATCCATGTAATTTTTGAGGTCAACACAAAATCTTTAAAACACAGATCAAGATCTGCATTTCACAACTCAGATCACAAATAAGTGCAAAGATGTACTGAAACCTACAGAAACGTGGAGGCCGCTTCGCCTGTACGCCGTGAACCCCTTCGCATTTTTTCTGTTATGAAACGGTTAATCTGTAAGAGCTGTTTTTTTCGCCACGCCTTTCCGTGGCGTGTTTACTTGTTTAAATGTCAAAGAGGAACACCGATGAAACTATTGCCTTTGTTGGCAGCATTCCCCCTGCTCTGCGCCAGCGTTGTTTCCGCCAATTCACTGATGTCAGTTGGCTACTTTAATGGCGGTGGCGATGTCACTGCCGGTCCAGGCGGCGATATCAATAAACTGGATGTGCGCCAGATAACCCACCTCAACTATTCGTTTGGTCTTGTCTACAACAACGAGAAAGACGAAACCAATGACGCCCTAAAAGACGCCAGCAAGCTGCATCAGATTTGGCTTTCAGAGAAAGTGCAGGCTGATTTGCAGAAAATCCCGGAGCTGCGTAAGCAGAATCCGAATCTGAAAATTCTGCTTTCTGTCGGGGGTTGGGGTGCGCGTGGATTCTCAGGCGCGGCAGCAACGAAAGAAACACGAGCGGTATTCATTCAGTCTGCGCAGGAAATCATTGAGAAATACGGTCTGGATGGCATCGACCTCGACTGGGAATATCCGGTCAATGGCGCATGGGGACTGGTCGAAAGCCAACCAACCGATCGCGCTAACTTTACCGCGCTGTTAAAAGAGCTGCGGGCAGCATTAGGGCATAAAAAGCTACTGACCATTGCCGTGGGCGCGAATGCGGAAAGTCCGAAAAGCTGGGTGGATGTAAAAGCCATTGCGCCATCACTCGACTACATCAATTTGATGACCTATGACATGGCCTACGGCACTCAATATTTCAACTCCAACCTGTATGATTCGACGAAATGGCCGACCGTCGCCGCCGCAGATAAGTACAGTGCGGATTTTGTGGTCAATAACTATCTCGCCGCCGGGTTAAAGCCGAGCCAGATGAATCTGGGTATTGGTTTTTATGGACGCGTACCAAAACGCGCCGTTGAACCGGGAATTGATTGGAGCAAACCTGACGCGCAGAAGAATCCTGCCACCCAACCCTATTTCGAAGCAGCACAAATTGCGTTGTTCAAATCATTGGGCGTCGATCTGAGCAAAGATACCTATGTGAAGTACAACGATATCGTGGCGAAGCTGATCAACGATCCGCAGAAGCGCTTTAGCCAGCATTGGGATGATGAGGCGAAAGTACCGTGGCTGTCGGTACAGTCAGCAGACGGGAAAGCGCTCTTTGCCCTCTCCTATGAAAACCCGCGCTCGGTGGCGATTAAAGCCGACTACATCAAGAGTAAGGGGCTGGGAGGCGCCATGTTCTGGGAATACGGTGCGGATGACAACAATCAACTGGCTAAACAGTTAGCCGATTCATTGGGCATCAAACACTGATCCCAACGCCTGACACAATAGGTTATGATTACCGAATTACGCTGCGCCAATCTTTGGCGCAGCTATTCATTTTCTATTGGAGGCATGAGCTTTTATGGCTTTTATCCCTAAAAATTACGCTCGTCTGGAAGTTGGTTACCGGGAAAAAGCGCTTAAGCTCTTCCCCTGGGTCTGCGGACGCTGTTCCCGCGAGTTTGTCTATTCAAATTTGCGCGAGTTGACGGTACACCATATCGATCACGATCACTCCAATAACCCGGAAGATGGTAGCAACTGGGAAATGTTGTGCCTGTATTGTCACGATCATGAGCATTCTAAATATACGGAAGCGGACCAGTATGGTTCAACGGTGATTGCCGGAGAAGATGCGCAGAAGGCTGTTGGCGAAGCGAAATATAATCCGTTTGCCGATCTGAAGGCGATGATGAACAAAAAATAACAGCGACTGCGGGCCCGACATCATAACTGCCGGGCCAGGATTATCAGGATTTGAAGGTTGCTATAGGCTCAGGCGTAATACCAAATTCAACCTTTAGCTGCTGCTTGCTCTTCATCACCATCTCACCATTGGTATCAATCGTCATATGTTGCGCATCAATGTTGTTGCGCGCCTGCCATAACATCACCAGTTGTAAGCTGTTCTCTTTTTGTTCTGCCGTTAGCGCCACGCCATCCGGCCATTTTCCGAGTTCAACGGCGGTAGATAAGCGCTGATAAACTTCCGGCGTCATGCTGTTGATCATCTCATCAAGATTCATGTTAAATCCTCTCTCCGTAGAATAATTTGCTGAATCGTTTCTTCAGCCTTTAATTTGTTCACCGTTTTCGCCATCGGTAAAGTTCAAAGAGGCTGAGTTGACACAGTAGCGCTCACCGGTAGGTTTTGGGCCATCCGGGAAGACGTGTCCCAGGTGCGCATCACAGTTCCCACAGCGGATTTCAATGCGCTGCATACCATGCGAGGTATCTTTTATGTAACGGATAGCCTCTTCGCTGACCGGCTCGTAAAAACTGGGCCAGCCGCAGCCAGAGTCATATTTTGTCTCGGAACGAAATAGCGGTTTATCGCAGATCAAACAGTGGTAGATGCCGTCACGCTTGTTATGCAGCAAACGCCCGGTAAATGGCGGTTCTGTCCCGTGATTCTGCGTCACGTAGAACTGCATTTCTGTTAAATTTTTTTTCAGTTCTTCTGGAGAAGGTTGATTAGCCATTTGCTCACATCTCGCTTTATCTAAACTCACATCGCGAGACAGATTCTAACAAAACATTAACACCGGAGTGCGAACTTTTGTTCTAAACTTGATCCTTGCGAAATGGCAGCCTGCAATTCGTGATCAGAATCACGTTTTTATCTTGATTGCCCTTTAAAATTCGGGCCGCCGACCCCATGTGGTTTCAAGCCCAAAGGAAGAGTGAGGCGAGTCAGTTGCGCAAAGCTTAGGCAGCAGATTGATTTGTCGCAATGATTGACACGATTCCGCTTGACGCTGCGTAAGGTTTTTGTAATTTTACAGGCAACCTTTTATTCACTAACAAATAGCTGGTGGAATATATGACTATCAAAGTAGGTATCAACGGTTTTGGCCGTATCGGTCGCATTGTTTTCCGTGCTGCTCAAGAACGCTCTGACATCGAGATCGTTGCAATCAACGACCTGTTAGACGCTGACTACATGGCTTACATGCTGAAATATGACTCCACTCACGGCCGTTTCAACGGTACCGTTGAAGTGAAAGACGGTCATCTGATCGTAAACGGTAAAAAAATCCGTGTTACCGCTGAACGTGATCCGGCTAACCTGAAATGGGACGAAGTTGGTGTTGACGTAGTAGCTGAAGCTACTGGCCTGTTCCTGACAGATGAAACCGCTCGTAAGCACATCACTGCTGGCGCGAAAAAAGTGGTTCTGACTGGTCCGTCCAAAGATAACACTCCGATGTTTGTTAAAGGCGCTAACTTTGACAAATACGAAGGTCAGGACATCGTTTCTAACGCTTCCTGCACCACTAACTGCCTGGCTCCGCTGGCTAAAGTTATCAACGACAACTTCGGCATCATCGAAGGTCTGATGACTACTGTTCACGCGACCACCGCTACTCAGAAAACCGTTGACGGCCCGTCTCACAAAGACTGGCGCGGCGGCCGCGGCGCATCCCAGAACATCATCCCGTCCTCTACCGGCGCTGCTAAAGCTGTAGGTAAAGTACTGCCAGAACTGAACGGCAAACTGACTGGTATGGCGTTCCGCGTTCCTACCCCGAACGTATCCGTTGTTGACCTGACCGTTCGTCTGGAAAAAGCTGCTTCTTACGAAGAAATTAAGAAAGCAATCAAAGCTGCTTCCGAAGGCCCGATGAAAGGCGTTCTGGGTTACACCGAAGACGACGTAGTATCTACCGATTTCAACGGTGAAGTTTGCACTTCCGTGTTCGATGCTAAAGCAGGTATCGCACTGAACGACAACTTCGTGAAACTGGTATCCTGGTACGACAACGAAACCGGCTACTCCAACAAAGTTCTGGATCTGATTGCTCACATCTCCAAATAAGTTGAGATGAAACAGTAATCTGTAAGAGCGACTACGGTCGCTCTTTTTTTTGCCTGAAGAAAGGATTGCGTAATGATTAATAAAATTTTTGCACTTCCGGTAGTCGAACAAATTGCCCCGGTACTCTCCCGCCGTCAGCTTGATGAGCTTGAGGTCATTGTTGTCGATCACCCGCAGGTTAAAGCCTCTTTTGCGCTGCAGGGCGCACATCTTCTTTCCTGGAAACCAAACGGTGAAGAAGAAGTCCTGTGGTTAAGTAACAATACGCCGTTTAAAACCGGTGTTGCGCTGCGTGGCGGCGTACCGATTTGCTGGCCGTGGTTTGGCCCTGCCGCTCAGCCAGGCCTGCCGTCTCATGGTTTTGCACGTAACCTGCCCTGGACGCTGAAGGCGCATAACGAAGACGAGAAAGGTGTCGTACTGACGTTCGAACTGCAAAGCAGCGCTGAAACGCGTCAGCTTTGGCCGCACGAGTTCTGCCTGCTGGCCCGTTTCAAAGTGGGCGCCACCTGCGAGATGGAGCTGGAAGCGCACGGTGAGTTTGAAACCACCTCCGCGCTGCATACCTATTTCAATGTGGGTGATATTGCGGCGGTAAAAGTCAGCGGTCTTGGCGATCGTCTGATCGATAAAGTGAATAATGCCAAAGAAGACGTACTGGCTGATGGTATCCAGACCTTCCCGGACCGTACCGATCGTGTCTATCTGAATCCGGAAGCGTGCAGCGTCATTCATGATGATGCGCTGAATCGCAATATTGATGTAATCCACCACCACCATCTGAATGTCGTGGGCTGGAACCCAGGCCCGGCGCTGTCTGTCAGCATGGGCGACATGCCGGATGACGGTTACAAAACATTTGTTTGCGTAGAAACGGCTTACGCCACGGCACCGCAGAAAACCACCGAAGAAAAACCGTCTCGTCTGGCACAAACGATTCGTGTTGCTAAGCGCTAAGATCGTGTCAGTTGCCTGATAGTGTTTGCGCCATCAGGCAACTCAGCGCGCCATGCGGCAAATCAGACCATATCCAGCGCCGTTTTACCTTTTGGCGCCGGATATGCCTTATCTAACTGCGTCAGCTCATCGGCAGAGAGCGTTATCTCCAGTGCTGCGGCATTCTGTTCGACATGCGCCACATTCGCGGCTTTCGGAATGGCTATCACCCCCGAAAGACGAATAACCCATGCCAGTAAAATCTGCGCAGCGCTGGCATTGTGGGCGCGCGCAATGTCATTGACCACTGGGTTAGAAAGCAAGTCCCCCCGTAGCCGCCCTTCCTGAGCCAGCGGACTGTAGGCCATAACCGGCATCTGCTGTTGCTGGCACCATGGCAGTAAATCATATTCAATGCCGCGTGATGCTAAATGATAGAGCACCTGATTAGTTGCACAGTGTCGTCCACCTGCAACCTGCCATAATGCCTGCATATCATCGTAATCAAGATTAGAGACGCCCCAGCGGCGGATTTTGCCCTGCGCAATAAGCGTTTCCATAGCGTCAACGGTCTCAGCAAATGAAAAGTCTCCCGTCCAGTGCAACAAATAGAGATCCAGATAATCGGTTTTCAAACGACGCAGGCTGGCTTCGCAGGCGGCAATCGCTTTCTTGCCCGCGGCATTCCATGGGTAAACCTTCGAAACTAAAAAAGCGCTATCACGCCGACCTGACAGCGCCTCGCCAACCACCTCTTCCGCTGCACCATCTGCGTACATTTCGGCTGTATCAATCAATCGCAGGCCAAGATCCAGCCCAGCCCGTAACGCGGCGACTTCATCCCGACGTCGGGCTGAATCCTCACCCATGTACCATGTTCCCTGCCCAATCGCAGGAAGCGATACCTGCTCCGTAAACATCACCTGTTTCGCTGTCATCGCACCCTCCTGTGTTAATGCACCACAGTAAAGCAAAACAACAGACATGTGTCCTGTTATGGTGCACAAATTGCACCATCATAGTTTGGCGTGTGGGCCGTTAATACGATTAAAGTCAAAGGCCCGGGATCTGATGCAGATCCCGGGCCTAAATAATGCAAAATTTTCACTACTCAGCGCTTATTTCAACCGACCTAAATATTTGCCCTCTTTCATGGCGTTAATTTTTCCGTTTTTATAGACAATGACGGAAATCAAACCCGCACTGTAAGTTTGTGCATCGGCATTATTTTCATCATTTGCCGCAGGGTTGCCATTAATATATGCAATACCATCAGCGCCACGTTTAAAGTCCACGCCCAGCTTATTCACATGCACGGATGTGGTTTTGCTGGCGTGCACCGGGGCATTAGCGTCACTGACCTGAGTTTTGTGTTCATGCTGTAATTGCTGACGATATGCTTCGCTGATAGCATAAGCAGGCGCAGCAGATGGAGCCACCAGCGCAGCGATAATAATCAATTTCTTCATGAGTTAAACCTTAGTATTTATCGTGTTTGTGGTGATGGTCGGGATGGGTGCCATCGGAGCTATACAGATTTTGCGCGTTTTCCAGGGCCTGTTTTTCAGCCGCGGCATTGATTGTCGCCTGACGGTTTTGTTCGGCGATGTAGCAGGCATCGCGGCTGATCCCTTTGTTTTCGCATGCACTCATGCGTGAAGCCTCGCTGGTGCATCCAGCCAGGACCCCGCCCATCACAGCTATCATGATTAACTTTTTCATTATTTATACCAGGTTTTTACTCAAGATATCCCCGTGGCATATTTAAGGCCTTACCACGAGAGTTGCTATCACTACTTTTAAAGTTTAATGAATATCGGCAATAGGATATTTAATGTCAATTTTAATTTTTTCAGACAAATACCTAAAGGATGTAAAATAAAAACAAATGATTAATTTTTTATTTTTTCACCTGAAAGTTAACATTCGAAATAAGCCAAAATATTTATCAGTTATCTTTATGCCACTTGAGAATAAATACCCCGCGCATCGCGACACAATAAACCACAGTATTATCAATAAATTATGAACCCAGAAAGCGACAGCCCACAACAATAAATCATTAAGGCATGACGATATTACCTCATGAAAAAAAACAATAGCTATCAGGCTATCAAATGAGAGGTTTATTTTTAGTAACGGCAAAAGAAATACCTGGTTAAATAATCGTTGCGGCCAGGCGAAACATAAAACCACTATAAAAATGCAGTCTCATGTTTTAGATCAATATTCATCCCCACGAAGCATAAAAAAGCCCGCATCTCTGCAGGCTTGTATTTGACACGCAATAGCATCAGAACTTGTAGGTCACACCCACCGAGAAGATGCCAGACCAGGATTTATCGACCATCGGGCTATCCTTCACTTCATCACTCAAACGCACATAACGGCCAGTGCCGTATACGTTCCAGTTGCCAAGGAAGTTATAGCTTGCAGTCAACTCCAGGTATGGATCCCATCCATCGTCAGCGCTGTAGCTTTTCAGACCACTGCGGCGAGACTCGTGATTGGACACGCCATAATAATAGTCGTTGTAGTTTTCGCTGCTGTACTGCACACCGATACCCGGCGTCAAAGTCAGCGCACCGTTAGTGTAACGGTAGAGCCAGGCCAGATCCCAGATAAAGCCGTTGCTATTATCCAGGGTATCACCCGCCAGAGCGGTACGCAGGAAACCATACTGGGTGTTATGTACATACGAGAGGCCAGCCATCAGGCTGCTTTTACGCTTGTCGAGTTGGCGCAAAGCATGGCTGTCGCTGTCACCCGGCTTGAAATGCGTCGGATCATAGTACGCCATGATGGAGAGCTTATCTGCCGTATCATTCCACAGATAGTAGCCGCCACCCAGACCGTGGAACCAGACGTTATCGCCTTCATAGGTGACAACCGGAACGGGATAAACATCGCGGTCATACTGTTTGTACGGGCTGTTAATCACGCCGACACCTGCACCAACAGTCCACTGACTTTCCGCGTGTGCGGTGCTAACTGCGGTTGCGGCAAGCACGCCAAGTGCCAGAAGTTTGAGTTTGGTCACAATCCATAATTCCTTATTCAAATGTGTAGCGGTCAAAGTGTAACCGCCAATACGCTTCAGCCCAACTATTTTACGTATTAGTCCAGGAATGTAACCCCCTAATTTCTCAGCGAGTGATGACATTTTGCTTGCAGGATGGTGAACACCACATGAATCCCGCCCCATTTCTTTACATAAGATGTGCTTTTTTTGCTGATGAGTTATTGATATGCCATTGAAATTCATTTGCGCACCCAGGCAAGTTTTGCAAATGCCATCTACGCTTAATTTTAGAAGGTGTATCACCGAATACGTTGATCTCCTGACCATCAAAATGGCATGAGAGTTGCTTATTTCTTCAGCAGCGACGTCGTTCAGTTTACCTCTTCAGGGGCCTCTACTATTCATATGAACGGCTCTTAACATGTGCTAAAAAACGAAAGGACGGCATACCATGAATATATTCGATCACTATCGCCAGCGTTACGAAGCTGCCAAGGACGAAGAGTTCACGCTGCAGGAGTTTCTTACCACTTGTCGGCAAGATCGCAGTGCTTATGCCAACGCGGCAGAGCGGCTATTAATGGCTATTGGTGAGCCTGTCATGGTTGACACTGCCCACGAACCTCGTCTTTCTCGACTCTTTTCGAATCGGGTAATTGCACGCTATCCCGCTTTCGAAGAGTTTTACGGCATGGAAGACGCCATTGAGCAGATTGTTTCTTATTTGAAACATGCGGCTCAGGGGTTAGAAGAGAAGAAACAGATTCTGTATCTGTTGGGGCCTGTGGGAGGGGGGAAATCATCTCTCGCTGAGCGACTCAAGTCGCTGATGCAGAGAGTTCCGATTTATGTCCTGAGCGCCAATGGCGAACGTAGCCCGGTTAACGATCATCCGTTGTGCCTGTTTAATCCACAGGAAGATGCGCAGATCCTGGAAAAAGAGTATGGGATCCCGCGTCGCTACCTCGGGACGATCATGTCGCCATGGGCGGCGAAACGCCTGCACGAATTTGGCGGGGATATTACAAAATTCCGCGTCGTCAAAGTCTGGCCGTCTATTCTGGAGCAGATCGCTATCGCCAAAACAGAACCTGGCGATGAAAACAACCAGGATATCTCTGCGCTGGTCGGGAAAGTGGATATTCGTAAACTCGAACACCACGCCCAGAACGATCCTGATGCCTACGGTTACTCAGGGGCGTTGTGCCGCGCTAACCAGGGGATTATGGAGTTCGTAGAGATGTTTAAAGCACCGATTAAAGTGCTGCATCCTCTGCTGACCGCCACCCAGGAAGGAAACTACAACGGGACGGAAGGTATCTCTGCCCTGCCGTTTAACGGAATTATTCTTGCCCACTCGAACGAGTCCGAATGGGTGACGTTCCGCAACAACAAAAACAATGAGGCGTTCCTTGACCGTGTTTACATTGTCAAAGTGCCTTATTGCTTGCGGATCTCCGAAGAGATCAAAATTTACGAGAAATTGCTTAATCACAGTGAGCTGACCCATGCGCCTTGCGCGCCAGGCACGCTGGAAACGCTCTCCCGTTTCACCATTCTTTCTCGTCTGAAAGAACCTGAGAATTCGAGCATTTACTCGAAGATGCGCGTTTACGATGGCGAAAGTCTGAAAGATACCGATCCAAAAGCGAAATCCTATCAAGAGTATCGGGATTACGCCGGGGTCGATGAGGGAATGAACGGTCTGTCCACGCGTTTCGCGTTTAAGATCCTCTCTCGCGTCTTTAACTTTGATCATGCCGAAGTCGCAGCGAACCCGGTGCATCTGTTCTACGTCCTGGAACAGCAAATCGAGCGTGAACAGTTCCCTCAGGAGCAGGCCGAACGTTATCTTGAGTTCCTGAAAGGCTACCTGATCCCTAAATATGCTGAATTTATTGGCAAAGAGATTCAGACAGCTTATCTCGAATCCTATTCCGAATACGGACAGAACATTTTCGACCGTTACGTCACCTATGCGGATTTCTGGATTCAGGATCAGGAGTACCGCGACCCGGATACCGGTCAACTGTTCGATCGCGAGTCGCTGAACGCAGAGCTGGAAAAAATTGAGAAGCCGGCGGGTATCAGTAACCCGAAAGACTTCCGTAACGAGATCGTCAACTTTGTTCTGCGCGCCAGAGCGAATAACAGCGGTCGCAATCCAAACTGGACCAGTTACGAAAAACTGCGCACGGTGATTGAGAAGAAAATGTTCTCCAATACCGAGGAGTTGCTGCCGGTTATTTCGTTCAACGCCAAAACCTCGACTGACGAGCAGAAAAAGCACGACGATTTTGTCGACCGTATGATGGAAAAAGGCTACACGCGTAAACAGGTGCGTTTACTGTGCGAATGGTATTTGCGCGTACGTAAATCGTCTTAAGAGCATAAATGGCCCGGAAAATTTATCCGTTTACCGGGCCAAAATTTCTTCTGTACGCGAAATCATTCAAGAGGTATCAAGGCGGCAAATGAGTGAATTCCCAGGAGCGTACATAAGTACGTGACTGGGTGAGCGAATGCAGCCAACGCGGAGACAACTTGAAGGATGAAGCGTAAGTTGGCAAATGCAGTACGGGGGGCTTATGACCTGGTTTATTGACCGGCGTCTTAACGGCAAAAACAAGAGCACGGTAAACCGCCAGCGCTTCTTACGCCGTTATAAATCGCAAATTAAACAGTCGATCTCCGAGGCCATTAACAAGCGTTCGGTGACTGATGTGGATAGCGGCGAATCTGTCTCTATTCCGACTGATGATATTAGCGAACCGATGTTCCATCAGGGGCGCGGTGGCTTGCGCCATCGTGTGCATCCGGGTAATGACCATTTTGTGCAGAATGACCGTATTGAACGTCCACAGGGCGGAGGCGGCGGTTCGGGAAGCGGACAAGGCCAGGCGAGTCAGGATGGCGAGGGTCAGGATGAATTCGTCTTCCAGATTTCTAAAGATGAATATCTCGATCTGCTTTTCGAAGATTTAGCACTGCCAAACCTTAAACAGAATCAGCAGCGTCAGCTAACGGAGTACAAAACGCACCGGGCTGGTTTTACCTCTAACGGTGTGCCGGCCAACATCAGCGTGGTGCGCTCCCTGCAAAATTCACTGGCGCGTCGCACGGCAATGACGGCAGGTAAGCGTCGCGAACTGCATGCGCTCGAAGCAGATCTTGAGACCATCGCGAAAAGTGAACCGGCTCAGTTGCTGGAAGAAGAACGGTTACGCAAAGAAATTGCCGAACTACGGGCAAAAATCGAACGCGTGCCGTTTATCGACACCTTTGACTTACGCTACAAGAATTATGAAAAACGGCCCGATCCTTCCAGCCAGGCGGTGATGTTCTGTCTGATGGACGTCTCCGGTTCGATGGATCAGTCGACCAAAGATATGGCAAAGCGTTTTTATATTCTGCTGTACCTGTTCTTAAGCCGCACCTATAAGAACGTGGAAGTGGTTTATATTCGCCACCACACCCAGGCGAAAGAGGTAGATGAGCATGAGTTCTTCTACTCTCAGGAAACCGGGGGAACTATTGTCTCCAGCGCGCTGAAGTTAATGGATGAAGTGGTGAAAGACCGCTACGACCCTGCTCAGTGGAATATCTATGCCGCGCAGGCGTCGGATGGTGATAACTGGGCGGATGATTCACCGTTGTGTCATGAGATTCTGGCGAAAAAACTGTTGCCGGTAGTGCGATATTACAGCTATATCGAAATTACCCGCCGCGCGCACCAGACCTTATGGCGTGAATATGAACATCTGCAATCAACCTTTGAAAATTTTGCGATGCAGCATATCCGCGATCAGGATGATATTTATCCGGTATTCCGCGAACTGTTTCATAAGCAAAGTACCACCAGCAATAATTAAGTAACCACTTTCGGCCGAGGCTCAGGCTTCGGCTGATTACATTACCCTGTATCATGATCGTGACATTTTGCAATGGTTTATCCCGCCGCTTCGTTAGAGCGAATGTGGAGCATGTGGTAAAATCGCATCTCTAACCTATGGGCTGTAATTCATTATGAAGTTGCATCATAAAGCGCTCAGGCTCTTTATCTCAGTCAGCGTTGTTGTTTTGACATCTTCTTTTTTAGTTTATGAACTCATTGCCAGCGATAAGGCAATGAATGCCTATATGCGCTATATCAATGAGAAAGCCGACTCCTCCTTTCTCTATGATAAGTACACCAATCAGAGTATTGCAGCCCATCTGATGCGCACATTTTCATCCCCTAAGGAACCCGCATCTGTCGAACAACAAAAAGCGTTCTGCGATGCTTTCGATAGCGTTAACGGTACACATGGGCTCAATCTCACAGCGCATAATTATCTGCCATTACACGGTACGTTGCAGACCACATCTACGAAATGTAGCGGGCAACTTGAAGACGTATTCCTGTTACCCTCTTTTGACCGGGCGGTGAACGTCAATCGCCTGCAAAAGGATTATGGGCAGGGATTAGGGACGCTGGAGTATAAATTTCGCTACTACGTCGATCTGAAAAATAACTACGTCTATTTCTATGACCTGATCGACTCACGGAAATTTGCAATACACAACTGGACATTTTTGCAAAAAGGCTCGCTGGGAATCGATCAGAATGATATTGACGGTATTTTCACTGGTCGTACGGTGATCTCCAGTATTTATGAGGATAACCTGACCGAGAAAAAGGTGATGAGCTTTTTAACGCCGGTCTACTATGCCGGTAAGCTAAAAGGCGTGGTGATGGTGGATATTAACAAAGAAAATTTAAAAAATATCTTTTATACCAGCGATCGCCCTCTCGTCTGGCGTTTTCTTAACGTGACGCTCTCGGATATCAGCTCAGGAAAAGAGATTATTGTTCACCAAAGTGAGACCCATTTATTCCGCTACGTTCACTACGAGAAGGACATCCCTGGCGGCATACGCGTCACGTTATCTCTTGATTTTATGTACTTTATTGTCTCATCATGGAAAATATTCGCCTTTTATCTTCTGGCAACGATATTGCTGCTGAATATGGTCAGAACTCATTTTCGGTTGTATCACAACGTCACGCGGGAAAATATCAGCGATGCGATGACTGGACTCTATAACCGTAAAATTTTGACGCCGATGCTCGAACAGCGTTTGCAGCAGTTGGTGAACACGGGAACCCTCGTGACCTTTATCGCCATTGATTGCGATAAGCTTAAAGTGATTAATGACACATTGGGGCATAAGGAAGGCGATCGCATTATCACCCTTCTGGCTAAAGCCATTCAAACCTCGATTCGCAAAAGCGACTATGCCATCCGACTCGGCGGGGATGAATTTTGCATTATCCTCATCAATCATCCCAGTGAATTAACGCACCGCGTGCTGGAACGGATTCGCTACAACTTACAAATTATTGCGCAAGATATATCAATCAGCTTCTCTGCCGGGATTTATAATATGCAGCCAAACGACACCATTGATGATGCTTACAAAGCATCGGATGCCCAACTCTATCTGAACAAACAGAAAAAACGCACCGATGCGTAATCATTTTTCAGCCAGGATTTTCATTGTTGTACCAGGAGCAAGTCATGACGGAAGTGAACAAAGGTAACGCAACGCATCAGCGTTTAATTTCGTTATTATCAGAACAAGGCGCGACGTATCGCGTGGTTAGCCATGAAGCCGTCGGCAAATGTGAAGCGGTCTCTGAAATTCGCGGTACTGCACTGGGCCAGGGCGCAAAAGCGCTGGTCTGTAAAGTAAAGGGTAACGGCGTTAATCAGCATGTTCTGGCGATTCTCTCTGCCGACCAGCAGGCCGACCTGAGCCTGTTGGCCGGCCATATCGGCGGGTTGAGAGCGTCGCTCGCCAGCCCGGCGGAAGTCGATGAACTGACGGGTTGCGTATTTGGCGCCATCCCACCATTTAGTTTCCATCCGAATCTCAAACTGGTCGCCGATCCGCTGTTGTTTGAACGTTTTACTGAAATTGCGTTCAATGCCGGAATGCTGGAAAAATCCGTGATCATGGATACTGCTGATTACCTGCGAATTGCACAACCGGAATTAATTTCGTTCCGCCGCGTTCAATAACAGCCGAGTTAGCAGCAAATAACGCCGCATCGTGCATTAGCTCAAAAAAATCATAATTATTAAATAAAGCCTGTTCCGTCACGCGTTTACGCGTACAGTAAGCAGGCTTATTTTTTCTTTTGGCAAGGAAACTACGATGTTTGATGTCACTCTGCTGATCCTCCTCGGACTGGCAGCTCTGGGCTTTGTCAGCCACAACACCACTGTCGCTGTTTCAATTCTGGTGCTGATCATCGTCCGTGTAACCCCTCTGAATACGTTCTTTCCGTGGATTGAAAAACAGGGACTGACCATCGGGATTATTATTCTGACTATCGGCGTAATGGCACCGATCGCCAGCGGAACGCTACCGCCCTCCACGCTCATTCACTCCTTTGTAAACTGGAAATCACTGATCGCGATTGCCGTCGGCGTGGTTGTCTCCTGGCTTGGCGGGCGCGGCGTCACGTTGATGGGCAGCCAGCCCCAGCTTGTGGCCGGTTTACTGGTCGGTACGGTGCTGGGCGTGGCGCTGTTTCGCGGCGTACCGGTGGGGCCGCTTATTGCGGCAGGTCTGGTCTCGTTGATTGTTGGGAAGCAGTAGCAAGTCAGCTCAGATAACGGCCTGGGGTCTGCCCCAGGCCTTTTTTGAACATCGTGATAAATGCGGTGGTTGAATCATAACCGAGCATTTGCGCGACCTGCTGAACATTATGACCATCGATCAGCGCCTGCAGCGCCAGAATCAACTGCAGCTGATGACGCCAGCGGCGAAAGCTCAATCCCGTTTCCTTGACGACCAGCCGGGCAAGGTTGCGCTCACTCATCGCAAATACGTCGGCCCACTGCCCCAGCGTCTGCCATTGGGCAGGCTCTCGCGCCATTGTCGCGACCATTCTGCGGATTTTCGGATGATCGGAAACCGGTAACTGCAGTTGCTCCTGCGGTTGCTGCGGGAGTTCATCAAACAACACCTGCGTCAGTCGCTGAGTTGACGGTTCCAGTCGTTGGTCGTCCGTTTTCGACGCCAGCGAGAGAATGAGCTCCCGGCACAAGGGAGATATCTTTAGCGTACAACAACGCTCAGGCATCACGACGGCATGAGGTTCAATAAACAAGAAACACAATTGTGCGCCTACGGTTACATGGTTACTGTGCGGAATTTCACCAGGAATCCACACCGCATATTGGGGAGGCACCATCCACATGGCATTTTCGACCTCGCAGGTAATCGCGCCATGCAAAGCCAGAATCAACTGCCCCTTACGATGCTGATGCAGCGGACTAAAGAGTTCATCTTCCCGGGCCTGAATGCAGAACGCCACTGCGGCATCATGGTGAAGGTCAGGTTCATACCCATCCAATCTTAGTCCCAACATAAGAATGTCCGATTTTAGCGATAAACTGTCATTTTAGCTTGATTCACTCATGGCGTAAAAACGCTAAGGTATCGCCTCGCCTGACAAGATGAGAAAAAAATGATAAATACGCCTTCCTCCCGCGGTAAAAACGCTGCTTTGCTGATCGCGGGTATCCTGATGATTGCCACCACGCTGCGCGTTACCTTTACCGGCGCCGCCCCGCTGTTAGATGCAATTCGTGCCGACTACGATCTGAGTACCGCCCAAACGGGACTGTTGACCACCCTTCCGCTGCTGGCCTTCGCGCTGGTATCCCCTCTGGCCGCAGCCGTTGCGCGCCGCTGGGGCATCGAACGCAGCCTGTTTGCCGCTATGCTGCTGATTTGCGCAGGTATTACGATACGCTCGCTGCCCTCACCGGGATTGCTGTTTAGCGGCACCGCCATCATCGGGTGCGGAATCGCCCTGGGAAATGTCCTGTTGCCTGGGCTAATTAAGCGTGATTATGCCCAGCATGTGGCAAAACTTACTGGCGCTTACTCGCTGACCATGGGCGCAGCGGCGGCGCTGGGTTCAGCCATGGTTGTTCCGCTGGCGTTAAATGGATTTGGCTGGCGCGGCGCACTGATGGTACTGATGGTTTTTCCGCTGCTGGCGCTGGTTATCTGGTTACCCCAGTGTCGTCAGACGGGCAATGCCAGCTTGAGTAACTCACGCGCATTACATTCCCGTGCTATCTGGCGCTCCAGCCTCGCCTGGCAGGTGACCCTGTTTCTGGGAATCAACTCGCTTATCTATTACGTGATCATCGGCTGGTTACCCGCCATTTTAATCAGCCACGGCTACAGCGAGGCGCAGGCCGGTTCGTTGCACGGTTTGCTGCAACTGGCGACCGCCGCGCCAGGGTTATTGATTCCCCTCGTCCTGAACAGATTTAAGGATCAGCGTGCCATCGCCGCCCTGGTTTCAGTAATGTGCGCCATTGGCGCGGCGGGATTCGCCATAATGCCCGACCAGGCTTTACTGTGGACCATTCTGTTTGGCTTTGGCTCAGGTGCGACCATGATCCTCGGCTTGACCTTCATTGGCCTGCGCGCAAGTTCCGCACATCAGGCCGCGGCGTTGTCCGGAATGGCGCAGTCTGTCGGCTATTTACTGGCCGCCTGCGGGCCGCCCTTGATGGGTAAAATTCACGACCTCAACGGTAGCTGGCTGATTCCATTAGCGGGTGTCGCCGCGTTAGCGATGCTGATGGCCGTGTTTGGTCTGTGCGCTGGGCGCGATCGGGAGATCGCGAACGCATAATGTAGCGGGCAGGTTAGCTAACCTCCTGCCCGGCATTTTATCCCCGCGCGGCGCGGAGCATCGCCTGGACTAACGGCACGGGTTTTCCCGCCAGCGCGCCACGTTCATGCTGAAAGAGTGTGCCAACAAAGAAAGGATGCGTTACCAGTTCAATGGCGCGAATATCCCCGGCGTCATCCCAACCGGTCACCCGGAGATCGCCGCTCTCAAGCACGGTGGCAAAAGCGTCCGACACACCATAGTTGCAGTGATACCCCTCCGTGATAGCATCGCGTCCATAGGCTTTCGCAATCAGCGTATTGGCCCGGAGCTCAATATCATCCTTTTTTTCAACCAACGAGCAGGTCAACGGCGCGATCACCATTCGCCCAGCGGTATCCGTTTCAGCATGCGCGGCATCACTCCAGCCCAGCACGTTTCGGGCATACTCCAGTATGGCGTGTTGGAAACCACCACAGGTGCCTAAAAATGGAATGCTGTTCTCGCGTGCGTAGCGTATCGCAATCAGCGCCCCTTCCGGGTGTCGATAGGGGATGCCTGGCACGACCCAGATGGCATCATAGCCAATCAGGTCTTCACGGCTATTGATATCGGAAGTGGTTAGCCAGTCATAATCAGCCACCAACTCCAGCACGGCAGCAGCATCATCAATGGCAAGGGGAATCGCCTGGTGCGCCACAATATCGGGGTTGTAATCGCCCACCAGCGCAATGCGAAGCGTATCTTTTATCGGGGAAATGTCCATTAAGGTTTCCTTATGTCCAGACAATAAGGGACAACATAAGGAGCCTCAGCCTACCGACTTTTCATCGGTATCACAATCCCTTAAATTGGGAGTCCAGGCTGGCAAAATGCTATAATGGTCACGTTTTAGGATCTTATTTAACCGTCATAAAAATGATGCTAAATACCAACGCGGCGGCTTAATGGAGCGGATGAAAAGATGAATA
Organism: Citrobacter sp. C5_2; assembly: GCF_014596845.2. Taxonomy (NCBI): domain Bacteria; kingdom Pseudomonadati; phylum Pseudomonadota; class Gammaproteobacteria; order Enterobacterales; family Enterobacteriaceae; genus Citrobacter; species Citrobacter sp. C5_2. The sequence goes on from NZ_CP115032.1 coordinate 2,961,294, forward strand.
TTCAGTGTAAACGCGTGTATGACCCGGCAGAAACAAGCGATGGTTATCGCGTTCTGGTCGATCGGTTATGGCCACGGGGGATAAAAAAGACCGACCTTGCTTTCAATGAATGGAATAAAGCGCTGACGCCGTCATCAGATTTACGTAAAGCATTCCACGCAGAGCTGATTGATTTTTCTCACTTCTCCCAGCAGTACCGTAGCGAACTGGCCCAACAGCAGCAGGAAGGGAAGCGCCTCGCAGAGATTGCCCGGCAGCAAACCTTAACGCTACTGTATGCGGCGAAGAATACTCAGCAAAACCACGCGCTGGTGCTGGCTGAATGGCTACGTCAATGCTAACAGCGGATCACTTCCCCGCTGCCGGATGATCTCTACGCCAGAGTTCCCATTCATCTATTACTTCCCCTCCGGGGAGTTTGCAGTCAGACCTTACCCCTTGCGGAGTCTGCACCGTAATCAGCGAGCCGCCCTTTTGTTCGCAATACACCGATGCCGGATTCGCCATGCCAATTTTCGGTGGCATTGGCACTTCCGGTTGTGGGGCACTACACCCTGCCAGCACCAGCATGCCGGGCAAAATAACAGACGCCAGTTTCATATCAACTCCTGCTAAGAACGTTATCCGGCAAGATTACCCCGACTCCTCATATATCTCCATGTTTTACCACCGGGCTTCAATTTTATGTTTACATTTTAACCGGGAGCACGTGTTTCATCTTTCACCTTGATGTTCTATCATGCGGGCAACGCCAGCCTTGTCATTACTCAGGAGTATTTACACCTCATGTCGGACATGATCCTCGCCAGAGTCTCACAATCCTTAGCCACGGAGCAGTCTGTTGAGAGTCTGGTTCGGCAACTTCTGGAGATGCTGGAGGTGGTGACAGAGATGGAATCAACCTATTTAACCAAGGTCGATTTAGATGCTCGCCTGCAGCATATTTTGTACGCGCGCAATAGCAAACAAATGCAGATCCCGGAAGGGCTGTCCGTCCCGTGGGATGAGACGCTATGCAAACGCGCCATCGAAGATAACTGTCTGTATAGCGACAACGTGCCCGCACGCTGGCCGGAATGCAGCGCAGCCCGCGCGCTGGAAATCACTACGTTTCTCAGCACGCCTGTTCATCTTCCGGACGGAACGTTTTACGGTACGCTCTGTGCCACCAGTCGCCGCCAGCAGGCATTGAGCGAGCGAGGTGAACAGGTGCTGAATCTGTTTGCCGGCCTGATCGCCCAGTCTATTCAAAAAGAGTCGCTGGTCGCTCAGTTACGCGAAGCCAACGCCGCGCTGATTGCGTATTCCTACACCGATGCGCTGACCGGGTTACCGAACCGGCGCTCGATTTTTGAAAATGTTGAAACCCTATTTTCGCTTGCCCGACATCTCCGGCAGAAGGTCGTCGTTGCCTATATTGATTTGGATGATTTCAAACTGATTAATGACCGCTTTGGTCATGAAGTTGGCGACCAGTTCCTGATCCAGATCGGACAGCGCCTGCTCCACGAATGCAGCGACAATGATATCCTTGGTCGACTGGGCGGTGACGAATTTTTAGTCGTTAGCCTGTCGCCGGAAGATGAAAGCGATCGGTGCGAGCGCCTGCAAAAGGTGAAAAATCAGCTGCAACAGCGCATTTGCGGCGACTATCACTTGGGCAGCGTCCATCTGTTTTATCCTGGCGCCAGCCTGGGCGTGGTGGAAATTGATCCGCATGAGACCGATGTAAACTGTGCGCTCCACATGGCAGACAGCGCAATGTACAAAGATAAAAAGCGACAGGATAAAACCACTTTTGTCGTACATTAAGCCCTGCTATGCTGGCTCGTCTTTAAATAACTCTGGCAGATAATCCTATGCGACTCGGTATTATTTTCCCCGTCATTATTTTCATTTCCGCTGTCGTTTTCTTATCCTGGTTTTTTGTTGGCGGCTACGCTGCGCCGGGTGCATAACGATGAAAAAAACAACGCTCATTATGATTGGCGTGGCTATCATCGTGGTTCTGGGAACGGAACTGGGCTGGTGGTAACTAATAAAAAGGCCACATATCAGTGGCCTTTCATCTCTGTATATTGAATTAGCTTTTGATCTTTCTGTAGATAAACAGCACCACGATCGCGCCGATAACCGCTACGACGAAACTGCCGAAGTTGAAACCATCAACTTTGCCAAAGCCAAAGAAGGTACTGATCCAGCCGCCAACCACCGCACCAACAACCCCCAGGATAATGGTCATAAAGAATCCGCCGCCATCTTTACCCGGCATAATCCATTTTGCCAAAATTCCCGCGATAAGACCGAAAATCACCCATGAAATAATGCCCATTATTTTCCTCACTTATGTTTTTAAGTTAACGATTGACTCGTTGTATAAAAGCATAGCATAGCGCTGAAAAATTATAATTTGTGATCGGCATCACCTGTAATTTTCATCTTTTTCTGATGTTTCATAGAGTTAAACCAACGACAAAACGGTGATATTTATGACGCTTCTCGTCAATAGTGACGAATCGACAGTCATTCCTCTCTGCTCTCTGGGCAGCCCCCCTGCCAATGCTGGGTTTTCATTTTTGGCATGCTTTATGCTTTAACAACCCGTCACTACGACACATCGTAGCCCGTGATATCTATTCACGTGGCTTCGTCTACAATTCGCGCTATTTCAGCATTTAACAGGTCTGTTATTGATGAAAAAAATCACCAGTGTATGCCCATACTGTGGGGCCGGGTGCAAGCTCAAGCTTGTTGTTGAAAATAACAAAATCATCCGCGCCGAAGCCGCTGAGGGTGTAACGAACCAAAATCAGCTATGCCTGAAAGGCTATTATGGTTGGGACTTTCTGAACGACACCCGCCTTCTGACTCCCCGTCTGACTCGCCCGATGATCCGTTATGAAAAAGGTGGAAAATTCACTCCCGTTAGCTGGGATGAGGCCATTCGTTACACCGCTAAACGCTTATCTGAAATCAAAAATACCTATGGTCCTCGCGCCATCATGACGACAGGTTCCTCCCGGGGAACAGGCAATGAGACCAACTACGTGATGCAAAAATTCGCCCGTGGGGTGCTCAACACCAACAATGTCGACTGCTGTGCCCGTGTCTGTCACGGGCCTTCCGTTGCGGGTCTCCAGGAAACGCTGGGCAATGGCGCAATGAGCAACTCCATCAGCGACATTGAAAACTCAAAATGCCTGCTCATCTTTGGTTATAACTGCGCGGACTCACACCCCATAGTGGCCCGTCGGGTGATTAAAGCTCGTCAGAACGGCGCGAAAATCATTGTTTGCGACCCTCGCCGTATTGAAACCGCCCGTATCGCCGATCAGCATTTGCAGTTAAAAAATGGCTGCAACATGGCGCTGGTCAACGCTTTTGGCCATGTGCTTATTGAAGAGCAGCTTTACGATCGCGAGTACGTGCATAAACATGCCGAAGGTCTGGAAACATACTGGGAAACCGTTAAGGACTATGCCCCTGAAGCCGTAGAACATTTAACCGGCGTCCCTGCACAACAGGTTCGTCAGGCGATGCGTACATTTGCCGCGGCGCCATCGGCAACCGTGATGTGGGGGATGGGCGTCACGCAGTTTGGCCAGGCCGTTGATGTGGTGCGTGGACTGTCGAGCCTGGCCTTACTGACCGGGAATCTGGGACGTCCAAACGTCGGCGTTGGCCCGGTACGCGGGCAAAATAACGTGCAGGGCGCATGTGATATGGGCGTACTGCCTAACCAGTTTCCGGGGTATCAGGACGTGACCGATTTTGCCGTCAGGGAGAAATTCGCCACCGCCTGGGGGATTGACGTTAATCAGATGGATGACAAGGTCGGAACGCGCATCACCGAAGTTCCGCATCTGGCGATTGAGGGCAAAATAAAAGCCTACTACATCATGGGTGAGGATCCGCTGCAAACCGAGGCTGATTTGGGGCTGGTCCGGGAAGGATTTAACGCGCTCGATTTTATCGTCGTGCAGGATATCTTCATGACCAAAACGGCAGAGATGGCCGACGTCCTGTTGCCTGCAACATCATGGGGCGAACACGGTGGTGTCTTTACCTGCGCCGATCGTGGCTTCCAGCGTTTTGAGAAAGCGATTGAACCCCACGGGGATGTTAAACGTGACTGGGAAATTATCAGTCTGTTGGCCAGCGAAATGGGCTATCCAATGCAGTATCAAAATAATCAGCAAATCTGGGATGAGATGCGCGAACTGTGCCCGCTATTCTATGGCGTGACCTATGAGAAAATGGGTGAGATGGGCCATGTTCAGTGGCCTTGTCCGGATCTCGATCACCCGGGCACACCGTATCTTTACGCACACAGCCAGTTTGATACCGCGAATGGCAAAGGCAAACTGTTTGCCGCTCCGTGGCGCGCTCCTGCTGAAGTCCCTGATGAGAACTATCCGCTGGTGTTGTGTACTGTGCGCGAGGTCGGACACTACTCCTGCCGCTCCATGACCGGCAACTGCGCGGCATTACAGGCGCTGGCTGATGAGCCAGGGTATGTTCAAATCAACACCGATGATGCAGAAAAACTAGGTATCCGTCATCGTGACCTGGTGTGGGTAAGCTCGCGCCGAGGCAAGGTCATCAGCCGTGCGGATGTATCTGAGCGTATTAATGCCGGCACAGTGTATATGACCTATCAATGGTGGATTGGCGCGTGTAATGAACTAACGCAGGATAACCTTGATCCGATCTCGAAAACGCCGGAAACCAAATATTGTGCTGTCAAAATTGAGCACATTACCGATCAGGGATGGGCGGAGAAGTATGCCGCACAAACGTACAGCGAAATGAAATCACGCTTGTGTGAGGCCATTGCGTAAATTATCGCCCTGACCGCCTGAGTCTGGCCTTCCAGACTCAGGCCTTTTCCAACTACTTCGCCAGATGCGGTTCACTGAAGCAAATAGCGGCAGGCTCATGCTGTTTATCCCGCTGCATAAAACCTAGGTTCATCAGAAACAATCCCACCATAAACGGCAGTTCGTACAATTCTTCAATCAAATCGCCGTAACTGGCGTTATGCAAAAAGACAGGCGCCAGCAGGCGATGATGCTCCACTGTATCGGAAATCAAAAATGCGCAGACGGTGATCGCCAGTAGCCACAGCGGTAGCGGTTCATTACGCAAGCGCCGGGCAATATCCTGGCGTAGGTGCTTCGACAGCAGGACCGGCAGAATAATCATCGCAATTAACACGACTGAGATAGCTCTGAACAGCAGTTTAGGATGCTCCGGGAAGTAATCACGGCCCCAACTGGTGCTTCGGCCCAGTAATACCAGCCACCATACCGCCGCCCAAAGCCAAAATTGCTTCTCGCCTGCAGGACGCGATAAAGGCCGGATGTAGCAGAAAGTAAATACAGCACCAAACAATAACCATAGCGCCTGGCCATTTTCAATCCATGTGACAACCGCGCCATTGAGCAGAGGAAGATGCCAGTTTGCGGTGAACGGGATCGCGACGAGGACCAGTCCAAGAATGAATGCGGATAATGTAAGTCGGGTATTCAATTTCATAAGCGCGAAGTTCTGTATTGTTACTATTTCACGATCATAACCCCTATGAATGATCAACTATTAGCAAACGATGCGAATTTCTTAAGGTATTCTTAAGAAATCTTTTTCCGGACTGCGATCTATCCGGCGCAAATAAAAAACCGCCCTGCGTTATCAAAATGCAGTGCGGTTTTCAAGTTAAGAATCAATCAGTTCAAACGGTATCAGAAGTGAAAGCACTACCATCCGCAGACTTCATGCTCATTTTCGGTATCGTATGAACGGACGGTATTGACCAGGTCTTTGACCACTTCTGCCGCGACATCCGGAACCAATAATGTCATCGGCGCTTCGGTCTCGTAATCAACAGACACACCGTTGCTGTTATTGGTTACTGTGACGGTATAGGTTGCTTTGCCCATGATTTACTCCTTGCCAGTGCGCACGACTTTTCGTTGATTTGCACTCTCCATCAGTACTTCCGGGGCAACGAAAAAATCGATATTAAAGTAAGTGTCGTCGGTCATCACTTCGATGTTATGCCATTTTTCCGGCGGGAAAACGCCAAACTGACCGGCTTCAATAACCATCACTTCTACTGGCTCAGGGCTGTGTTCATCTGCGTAGCCGAGATATTTGACCGCCCCCTGCATAACTGACAGTCGAGGATAAACCCCGGCACGGGTGCCTTTATCAAGGTGGCGTTCGAAAATTCCGGCAGGTGCAGTTTGTTTGTTCCAGAACGGAGTTGAGCGTGTATGGATATGATTCTGTGGAATTTGAAGCATTTTTCTTCCCTTTTCCAGTCGACAACCAGCGAGTCTTATTGAACCGCTGCTGTGTACAGAGTACGCCTCAAAATATACATTTAAAATACCATTTATTGGTTATAACCATTAGCTGATATGTGTGGGGAAGAAAAGCTTAATATTGAAGCCCGCCATATTCAGCGGGCCAATGATTACGACTGAAGCGTCGCCAGACGGGCAGCAAAACCAACGAAAATCAGACCGATAAGGGAGTTACCCACCTTAGCCAACTTCTTCTTGGTACGAATGTACTGGGTCACAAACGCGCCGGAAAAAATAAGGAAACTCAGGTAGAAAAAGCTCACTATCTCAAGCGTTATAGCCAGAATAAAGAATGACAGCCCTGAGTGCGGCGCATTGACATCAATGAACTGCACGAAGAACGAAACATAAAACAGGATTGCTTTCGGATTAGTCAGGCTCAGAATTAAGGCGCGCTTAAAAATGGCGCCAAACGGGACTTCCTCAGCCGCGGCGTCGCTTGCCTTTGATTTCAGTGTGGCGTACAGGATCTTCGCACCGAGATACAGCAGATAAAAAGCGCCGAGATAACGAACGATATTAAATAAAACAGGCGTGGTTTTGATCAAGGCGGCAACACCGGCATAGGCCAAAAACATCAACACAGCATCACCGATAAACACACCGCTTGCGGCGAGATAACCGCCCTTCACTCCCCGACCAACGCTATTCTTCAACACAAATATCGTATTTGGCCCGGGAACCAGCACGATAAAAATAGCCCCCACCAGATATGTCCAGTAATTCAGAACTCCATACTCTGCAAACACGTTAACCTCTTCCTGAAAAAACACATGCACTTGCTGCAAGACAATATGCTAACGAATGCGCAACGGGATGGAAAGAGAAGGTTGTTAATTAAAATACCCGCCACCGGCGGCGGGTATGTACCGTTAACTTAGGCCGGATTAATGGTGCAGCATCTCATCCACCACCTCTTCGCCTTTCAACTGATAAGGATAGTAGGTAGGCCAGTTCTCCATTTCTTCGAGCAAGGCTGCCTGCGAGGTATTTCCAATAAAAATATGGAAGTGGCTTGACTTGCGCGGAGCAATGATATGATCGCTGAACTGGACGTATTTAGGCGCTTTGCTATCAGCAGCTTTACACTCAAACAAATAACGTACACCTTTCTTGCCTGATTTATAGTGCAAGATTTTATATCCGGCATAATCGTATTTGCATGATGTAACCTGATTACCGGTATGAAATTCCATCACACCATTTTCAATGCCGATGGTGTCTACGTTAGTTGCATAGCCTTGACGGTAATAATCTTTAATCTGTTCTGCCGTTTTGCTTTTATCTTTCTCCGCTTTCTTTTTGAATACCGGATCAAGTTCGCCACTGACCAGATACGGATAGACAGATTGCCACATGCCATCCCAGTCAGTCAGCGCTCTGTTCTGTACCTGATTATCATCAAACACGCCTTCTGACGCCTTTTGTTCTGTTTCACTCATCGGAACACCATGGGAATGGTGACCGTGAGCCAAAACCTGACCACTGACCAAAATCATCCCCAGAGCGATTGCCAGTTTTTTAAAATGAATAGCCAAAATTTCACCCTCAAATCGTTTGCGAGTGAAATGTTATAATATAACATAACTATTTAATCAACGTCGTAACTTACCGGAACGGGGAAAATCACGGCGTGAGTAGCGCTCGCGTGCAAATCTGATCAAGCAGCGCCTGCTGATGGCTGATAATCAGCATGCCTAACGAGCGACGCTGGCACTCTTCGAGCAGCAGCCCCCAGATATCTCTTTGAATGGAAGGATCGAGCTGGGCGGTAATCTCATCGGCAATAAGAAAACGGGTCCGCGGGTCCAGCGCGCGAAGTATGGCGATTCGCGCCAGTTCACCACCAGAAAGCTGTCCGGGGCGACGGGTTAGCCACTCCGGCTTGATATGCAGACGGGTAAGGATTTCCGCGTCGGGCCGCCAGGCGTCATGAACCGCATCGCCGGTGCTACGCCGTGGGTTAAAAGTTAATTCCGGATGCTGCGGTACCAGTTGCACCGGGCAATATTGATGCATCGGTAGCGGCTGGTCATCGATAAGAATGTCGCCCGAGGTCGGCTTTTGCCAGCCCGCCAGCACACGTCCCAACGTCGTTTTGCCGGTTCCGCTGGGCGCACAAATTCCAATACGTTCACCGGGGTGCAATGAGAAAGAAAGGTTTTGCCACAGCACCTTCCCTCCCTGGCGAATCACGACATCACGACAGCACAGCATCGCGCACTCCAAACAATTGATTTCTCTCAGGCAGAGCCCGCCATTGACGTTGCAGATGCTCGCTAATTTCCCCGCGCAACAGCTGTTCACGACTAACGTTATCCGACACGCTTCCCTGATACAGCGCGACGATGCGATCCGCATGCTGGGCCGCCAGCGTGAGATCGTGCGTCACCCATAAAACACCAGACCCTTGCTCACATAAACCACGCAACTGCTCAAGCAGTTGATTAGCCAATGGCGCATCAAGCCAGGCGGTAATTTCGTCAGCCAGAATATAGCGGGCCTGACTCAGCGACGCGTGACAGGCCAGAACACGTTTCGCCATACCGCCTGAAAGCTGACGCGGGAAGGCATCTAATACGCTGGATTCCAGTTGACTACGCTGGAGCAATTTTTCTATTTTTCCGGCATTCCAGGTTTGGCCGGAGAGCTGACTTGCTCTGCGCAAATGCTTTTCAATTGAGAGCAGCGGGTTCAGGGCCTGAACGCCTTGCGGGACATAGCTGAAGGTATTGCCCCGACATTCGCGGATGTCATGACTGTTCAGCATTTTGCCATCAAGGGTTATGGCGCCGTGCAGACGCAAATTTTCCGGTAACAGATCGAGCAGACATTGCAGGAGCAGACTTTTCCCTTCACCACTTCCCCCAACTAAGGCCACCATCTGGCCGGGCGCAACGTCGAAAGAGATATCCTGCAACAGCGGAGACCATTTTCTCGCCCCGAACCAACGATAACGCGCCACGTCCAGCGAGACCTGTCTTAAACTCAACATATGTCACCTCGCAACCATAAACGATGCACTGCCCTCGCGAGCTGATCGAATAACATCACCAGGCTGAATAACATCAGCCCCGGAAACAGCACTAACCACCAGTCCCCATGACTGATAAACCTCAGCGCATCCGCCAGCAGCAGCCCCAGCGACGGTTCATGCGGCGCCAGTCCAAAACCGAGGAAACTCAACGCCGCGCTGTGCAGCACCGCATGGGGGAACATCAGCAATGTCCCCGTGAGCCATTGGGGTAACAATGCCGGTAGATAGTGATGTCGCCAGCAGTAAAAATGACCATGTCCCAGACGCCATGTCAGCGTCAGATAGTCGCTATGGGCAACACGCTCGGCCTCTGCACGCAGAATCAGTGCGAGGCGCGGCCAGTGGGTTAGCGCCACTGCCATGATCACCCCACTTTTCCCACCGCCCAGCGTAAAACAAATCAAAATAAGCAGCAGCAGATGCGGCATCGACAGCATGGCATCAGTTATCAGACGCATAAGCACGTCCAGACGTGGATGCAGGCGCGACAACGCCGCCATCATTAACGCAATGAAGCCGCTGCACAAGGCTGCGCCAATACCAATTTGCAGACTGGTTAACGCCCCCTGAAAGCAACGCACCCACAGATCGCGACCGAGGTTATCGGTGCCAAACCAGTGCAGCGCATCAGGGGGCAGATGACGGGCAAGCAGATTCACATTCAACGGGTTATCCAGCGTGGCCGCGCCATAAACCGCAATGAATAGCAGACAACTAAAAGAGAGCACCAGACGAATAAGCGTTGGCGTCGGATTATAGAGCATCGGGTCGCTCCAGAGCACGGTTCAACACGTGAACAAACCAGGTAGAAAGTGAATTGCCAATAAAAACCAGCACGGTGCTAAACAAGACGATCCCCATCAGTAACGGTAGATCGCCCCGCAAGCCGGCATCAATGGTCGCTTGCCCAAGTCCGGGATAAGCAAAGACCTTTTCTGCCAGCAGCGCGCCCCCCAACAGTTCTCCCAGCGAGGCGAACTGCAGGCACAGCGCGGGCGTGATAGCGTGGCGCAGAACCTGATGGCGTAACAGTGACCAACCTTTGTCGCCCTGAGAGCGCGCAAAACGGACAAATTCGCTCTTCATTACGCTGGCGATACTTTCCCGCGTATGAAGCGTAATCTGCCCCAGCCCCAGTAAACTTAGCGCGCAAACGGGAAGCACCAGATGGCGCAGACGCTCGGTTAGTGTCGCCATATCGCTGTTGTTGCCCGGCTCCCACGCACAGCAGACCGGGAATATCGGCCAACGAATGGCAAATAACGCCAGCAGCAGCATGCCAATCCAGAAGGTCGGTAACGAGGAAAGCAGATAGCTGAGGCGACAAATTGCTTTATCCGGCCAGCGATTCAGGTAGCGTCCGGCGACAAATCCCATTGCCGTCCCCACTATACCGGAGAGCAGCCATGCGCCGCTAAGCAGCGCAAACGAGGTAGCAAAGCGCTCCTTGATCACGCTGGCAACCGGCGCATTAAACAACATCGAGTAGCCGAGATCGCCCTGCAATACCCGTATAAACCAGTTACCAAAACGCTCCCACAGCGGCTGATCCAATCCCCAGCGAGCGGCGATACGTGCATATTGTTCCGGTGGCACGTGCAGGAGATCGTTGCCAATATAAGCACGAATCGGATCGACCGGAGAAAAGCTGAGCAGCACAAAAGTGCCAGCCGCAACCAGCACTAATAACACCATCAGCCGGAGAAAATTGCCCACTACAGACTTCATCAACGGCAGGTCCAGGTCCATTCATCCAGATTATTGAGCAGTGACCAGCTCCCGTGAATTTCCGGTGCGCCTTTGCCTAAGTCAATACATGGATTTGCCAGGTAAGTGTGCTGAATATTCAATAACCATGCCCATGCGGCATCGCCCTGTACACCAGCGCCTTGCTTGCCATCCCACTCAACCTGTTGCCAGAAAGGCAGCGCTTTTTGCCAGTCCGGTGCATCAATAGCCTGTTTGAGATGATCTTCAACGACAGAATTACTGTAGTAACCGGGGTTGTAATACTCCACGCCCGCGGCCTGATTGCTGTAATGATGGAACAGTTCCATGGGATCCAGGCTTCCCCAGCCAAACAGCGTCGGGTTGGCATGCATATGACGCTCAACGGTTTCCCAGCTTCCGGATTGCAATGATACCTGGATACCCACAGGCTCCAGCATCGCACGTACGGCTTCGGCTAAATCCCGGCGCGTACTGTCACCGCTGGCATACCATAAAGTCAGGCGCGCCTCTTTGCCCTCTTTCACTCGTACACCGTCTTTACCCACTTTCCAGCCGGCGTCTTCCAGAATCGTCCGTGCTTTTTCGCTGTCGCCATCTTTGAACGCGACTGACTGCCCCTGCCATGGCAGGCCCTGAACAGCGCTATAGGCGGGGATCGCATGACCTTCCATAACCTGATCGGCGAGCTGCTTACGATCAATGGCGTAATTGATGGCGCGTCTGATAGCGACATCGGCTGTAATATCGTTACCAATCGGATAACCATTGGCGTCTTTTTTACCTGCAGGAATCATCGGGAACACAATGCCCCGATTCTCCACGCTGTCACGCACCCACAGTTTCAAATTCTGCTGCTGAGGGGCGACTGCCATCGAAGGTGCAATACGTACTAATCCCAGTTGCCCACTGCGTGCTGCGGCATAAGCGTTATCTTCATCAAGGAAAACAAACACCAGCTTACTGAAATCATTTTTCTTACCGGCATACCAGGGATTAGCCTCCACAATCAGCTGCTGCCCAGGCTGGAAACTCACCAACCGATAAGGACCTGCGCCAATCGGATTTTTGGCGAATGTTTTTTCGTTATAAAGCTTTGCCGGAACAATGCCTAAAGATCCCAGCACATTCACAAAGGTGCTCTGCGGGCTGCTCAGCGTCACTTCGACCGTGCGGTTATCTTTCAAAGTGGCATGAGCGAAGTTCCCCATGTCAATTTTTCCACCACTTTTTGCTGCTTTGTTATAAGTGAACACAACATCTTCAGCGGTTAGCGGCGACCCATCAGAAAATTTAAGGTCAGGTTTTAACGTCAGCGTCCAGGTTTTGCCGTCAGCACTGGTCACCACCTTCTCCGTCAGCAGGTTTCCCCAGCTCATATCTGCATTTTGTTTTAATAACGGCGCATGCAAAAGCAAATAGCTGCCATGACTCCAGCCCAACATTGGGTCAAACCCTTCCGTTGGCTCCGGTCCAATCGCCAGTTTTAACGTCTGACCTGCGCCCGCATTCTGCGCGGCGAGGAGTGGTGAGGTTAATGCGAGAGTTAATGCACACGTCAGGAGTGCCAGCTTGCCTTTGATCATTATTTTATCCAGATTTGCGTTATGTTTATGCCGCTTAACGATGCATTGTCGTTAAGCAGTCTCCTGGGAAAAGGATTATGGCGAAGAGAATTGGCGAAAAAAATGATGCGGCGCAGAAAAGTATGACGATTTTCTAAAATTATCATACTTTTTTCTGATACTCCGTTATGAGTACGATGTGAACCCCAGAAATTGTTTAAAATTCAACCGTTCATTCAATAACATATTAATTCGATTCTAATAATTACTGTTAATACTATTGTCTTAACTACCATTCCTTTACGCTAAGCCAATGACAATTTATGTCTATTTATTCAAGAAAAACACCAGAAATGACAAGTTATGTAAATCTATAATGATAATTATTTGTATTATCATTTTCATCAATTATCTTACTGCCTTTGAATTTTAACAAAGGAAGTTTGACTATGCGTTTAAAACCGATTGCCTCTGTCGTTCTGTCCTGTATGGGTTTTACCAGCCCCCTGGTTTTTGCCGAAGATGTCATGGTAGTCACCGCCTCCGGTTACGAAAAGAAAATTACCAATGCAGCAGCCAGTGTTTCCGTGATTTCGCAGCAAGAGTTACAAACCAATAAATATAATGATTTAGGTGAAGCCCTGCGTTCAGTAGAGGGCGTGGATGTCGAAAGCAGCACCGGTAAAACCGGTGGTCTGGAGATCAGCATCCGTGGCATGCCTGCGAGCTATACCCTGATCCTGATTGACGGTATTCGTCAAAACGGCAGCAGCGATGTAACGCCAAACGGCTTCTCTGCCATGAATACCAGCTTTATGCCCCCGCTGGCGGCAATCGATCATATCGAAGTGATCCGCGGCCCAATGTCGACGCTGTATGGCTCCGACGCAATCGGTGGCGTGGTGAACATCATTACCAAAAAAAGTACCGATAAATGGAGCACCTCCATCAATACCGGCGTTAACCTGCAAGAGAGTAATAAATGGGGTAACAGTACGGTGGCCAACTTTTGGTCCAGCGGTCCGTTAATCGCAGGCGTGCTGGATATGCAGGTTCGCGGGAGCACAACGCAGCGCCAGGGCTCAAGCGTCACCTCTTTGAGCGATACCGCCTCTACTCGCGTACCCTATCCAACTGAATCTGAGAACTATAATATCGGCACGCGCCTGGACTGGAAAACCAATGAGAACAACACGTTGTGGTTAGATCTCGACTCTGCCAGACAGCGCTATGACAATGACGATGGACAGTTGGGCAACCTGACGGGAGGTTATGATAAAACGCTGCGCTATGAGCGCAACAAAGTGACTCTCGGCCACGATACCGCTTTAACGTTCGGCACCTGGAAATCTTCCCTCGGCTGGAATGAAACCGAGAACAAAGGCCGACAACTGGTCTCCTCCGCGCTCACGCCGGAAAACGCGGGCCGTGCCGGTGATGCGCGAGAACTCAAGAACACTAACGTCATTCTGGACTCAGTGCTGCTGACGCCATTAGGTGACTCACACCTGTTAACCCTTGGTGGGGAATACTGGGATGCGCGAATGAAAGACGGTGTCGTACTGGCCAATACCGGCGAGACGTTCCACCAAAAAACGTGGGCTGCCTATGCGGAAGATGAATGGCATATTCTAGACTCATTGGCGTTAACCGCAGGTACCCGTTATGAGCATAATGATGTCTTTGGCGGCCACCTGAGTCCTCGCGCCTATATGGTTTGGGATGTCTCCGATGAGTGGACGCTCAAGGGCGGTGTTACTACAGGTTATAAAGCGCCCTCACTCAGCCAGTTGCATAACGGCATTAGCGGCGTAACTGCGCAAGGAACCGTTAATACTGTCGGTAACCCTGACCTCAAGCCGGAAGAAAGTATCAGCTACGAAACCGGGTTATATTATGAAAACGAGGCCGGACTGAACGCCAACGTTACCGGCTTCTATACCGAATATAAAAATAAAATTGTCTCGTATTCTATCGATGATAATACCAACAGCTATACCAATAGCGGTAAAGCAAGGACCGATGGTATTGAATTCGCCAGCACCTTCCCTCTCTGGTCGGACGTACTGAGTTTATCTCTTAACTACACCTACACACAAAGCAAGCAAAAAGATGGTGATAATAAAGGCGCACCGTTGAGCTATACCCCCAAACATATGGCTAACGCCCGCCTGAACTGGCAGGCTACAGAAGATATGAACGCCTGGTTGAGCGCCCGTTATCGCGGTAAGGCGCCACGCTTTACCGAAAATTATGAGAACCTCAGCGCGGTACAAAAGGCAGTGTATGACGACAAAGGCGCGAATTTAAAAGCCTGGACCGTTCTCGACATGGGAATGTCTTATAAGCTGACCAAAGACCTGACGCTGAATACGGCAGTCAATAACGTACTGGATAAAGACTTCAGCGAAGTTAAACTGTATCAGGTTGGTCGCAATAGCACCTACGCAGGTGACTACTATCAGACTGCACAATCCACTACCGGCTACGTAAATCCGGGTCGTAACTACTGGGTTTCGTTAAACTATCAGTTCTAATTTTAAAATGTTTTATTGGCAGGACTATCTCTGATAGTCCTGTTCCAATATGCAACTGATATCTTCCTCGCGTATATGAATTAGATATTCTCGTCTAAATAACATTAACACACCCATATTTTTGTGCGTGCTTAATGTTGATATTAATAAAATGTGAGTTGATACCGTAAGTTATCAACAATGACCTACAAAGCATAAACAAAAAATTTATCTAACTAAATAATAGATAAACAGCCAGCACAATACTGTCATGCATAAACGCTGGTCGGATATGTACCAGCGACATTAAAGAAGATCATTTTCTCACTTTCCAACACTTGAGAATGGTAAAAATGAAAAAGTTAATGATTGCGATTATTGCTGCAACAGCTTTATCCGGTTGCGCTCAGCAAACCTTTAAAATTAACAATGGTATTGCAGAAAAACCCACACAGGAAACCAGACAGAATTTTTTTATTAATGGTATTGGCCAGTCACAAACCATCGATGCAGCTTCTGTTTGCGGCGGTGCAGACAAGGTTGTTCGCACAGAAGTTCAGGAGTCGGGTATGGATGTTTTCTTGCGCATCATCACGATTGGCATCTATACCCCTCGTGAAGCCAGAGTGTATTGTTCTAAGTGATATTTTAAGCAGGTATTTTCAGGAATACCTGCTTAACTTAATTGATGGTTAATAATATTGAACATTACTGAGAGATGGTAGTAGCGACTCAATACACGCCTTAATAAAACATAAGAAAAATTAAACAATCAGTACAGAAAAACGCCCTCCTGCATCATTAAGTACATTGCCAAAACAATAGCTCCGGCGATACCGCCTAAAAACAGAACAGCGGCGATTGCTAGTTGGTCCCGGTTTGTGTACTTACCGTTACTGCGCACATCCAATTTTTTCTTATGTACTACTTTCACTCCACGATTTGAATCGCGTGCCCTGGTAAATGCTATATCAGTCATGCTGTTATCCGTTTGCTGTATGTAAAAATGCAAATAACCACCACATGACTAAGGATATATTTTTTGAATAGCGCGATCTGAGATTTATCTCACGATAAAGAAAAACACAGGATTTCTACGGCCAATTCAACCCTATTCTCACTTCCATCAATGAATCAAGTACTTTGTCGCCCACCCGCAACGAATAGGACAGTCCTTTAAATGGGACATTCAATGCGCCCCGGATATGCACACCACTTATTGTGATAATGATGCTACTTGTTTGAAAATGAGTTTAATAAAGCAGAACAGGTATCTCATTCACCGTATTTTGTGCTGGGGCCAACAGCAAATTTGTATCAGGTATGACGGTATTTGCTTCAGCAGGATCCGATTACCAGGCAGTGAGGTGCACCAAACCTTCCCTTGCCGAATAATAATCAACGTTCGTAGATGAGGCCGAAGCGCGGCTTCAGTTCCGAGCTGATATTGGCTCTCCAGATCGCATTTCTTTTCAGCGATGCGCTTAGCTGTATCCGTTGCCTGGAAAGCTTCATTAAGTATGTTATCCATATTTTTCGCGGCATATCGTGCTTCCCCAAGAGCTTCCATCGATGAGGAATACCAAAGCAGCATGTTGAGAATAAAAACGCCGATTACGAACAGACATATCGCAGCAAGTATCGTTAACGGTACTTTGCGCATTCTTATATCCTGTGGCGAAAAATGAACCCGTTAAAGCAGGCATTGACTGAGTCAAGTTTGTCTCTACTGAGCATGGTAGACCGCAACATAAATCGCCATGAAACCAATCACATTTTCTAAATCACATCATAACGTATTGATTAATAGTAAATAATCATTGAGTATTTTCAGTGCAATAGCAGTATTGCAGCGCATTTAATGCGCTATCATATGAAGGCATAACCAGGAGGCGAGCAAATGAAAATATTTATTACTGATAATGACGGAAATCTGATCCCTGTAGATGGAAAAAGCGTTGTCATCGAATTGAATAACGGCAAAACGATTGAGATCGCCGAGGAATACGGCAGAGACGACATTCCGGAAGGGATCAATCTCTGGGGAGGACGGGAACCGTCTCCTTCACTCCCATTTGAGGAAATCAAGGCCAGAACAGAAAGCCTCGGCGTTTACCCAATTGCTGCCAATGCTCTACACGTTTTCCCGTACAAAATCTCGTCAAAAAATGAATCGTGACAAACTCACAGTGAACACACCAATCAACTATTCGATCGTGTTACCCGAAGCAGACATAACGAAACCCTAATCTCTTAATGAAAATAAGGATTTGTTAAGCTTAATACGATACGGTTGTGGTGGCGTATCATTCGAGGAAAAATAATGAACAGATTCTCAAGGCTTCAGATTCGCTTGCACTGGTTAACTCTGGTGTTAATCGCGATAACCTATGCCGCAATGGAATTTCGCGGCTGGTTTCCCAAAGGCAGCACTCCCTATCTGTTGATGAAAGAAACACACTATAATGCTGGGGTATTTGTCTGGTGTTTAATGATAATACGTTTAATTCTCAAACATAAGTATGACGATCCAGCGATCGTACCTACGCCACCCCAGTGGCAGAGGATATCAGCCAAATTAATGCATATCATGCTCTATGTCTCTTTTCTGGCGCTACCGTTATTAGGTATCTTAACGATGGCTTACGGCGGAAAGAGTTGGTATTTTTTAGGGCTAAACATTCCCGCTTTCTTTCATAGCAACGGTGAAATAAAGGCCATCGTAAAAACTATTCATGAAACTTTGGCAAATGTAGGGTATTTCCTGATTGCAGCCCATGCTGGCGCGGCATTATTTCATCACGCCATACAGAAGGACAATACCCTGTTGCGAATGATGCCTGAGCATAAACACCTGAAATAATAATCTTAGAAACATAGGCACTAAAACACCAAGAAAGCATTAGTTTATTTATTAGTCATCATAATGCTTATGTTTCTTTCTCTCTCCTCATAACATTATCATCTCCAGACGACATCAATTCGTATTGACGTCGCCCCTTGTATATCAGATAAAAACACAGCATAAGTACTGTATGTTTATACAGATAAAGGAAAGTAACAATGTTCGTGGAACTCGTTTATGACAAAAGGAATTTTGATGGTCTGCCAGGCGCAAAAGAGATCATTCTGGGCGAATTGAGAAAGAGAGTACAGCGGATCTTTCCAGATGCTGATGTCCGGGTTAAACCGATGCTGACTCTCCCAGCGATCAACACTGACGCCAGTAAGCACGAGAAAGAACAGATTAGTCGCACTGTTCAGGAAATGTTTGAAGAAGCCGATATGTGGCTGATTTCAGATTAAATACCCTAATTTGCTGTGACTTAAATTCCTGAAAGATTGCCGGCTAACCGCCGTTATGTTCTGGCATACGACTCCGTCACGGCAACACTCATCACTGAGCAAATATCATTTGTCCTGTCCGGGCATCTTTGCTTCTGTAGCTTAATTATTCCAGATGCCGTAAGATAAACCAACAAGAAATAATAACATTATATATTATGACACTTCAAATAATAAACTACTGCAATATATAATTTCACAGTTCGATAAATCCAATCTGTTGTTTATCATTTCAGATATCACATTATGCTTTCCGACCCATGTTGATACTGATAGAATACCGGGATATTACAAATTGTAAAAAAATACATTACTAATATTTTGGCAGCTTTTGGACAAATACCGAAAAGGGACTACATAGAAATGAATTCATCTATTACCATCGTTACAGCATTTTTCGATATAGGACGCGGGAACTGGACGAGTGATAAAGGTTTCTCCCCTCATCTAGAGAGAACATCTGATACCTACATCAATTATTTTAAAAACTTGTCTGAGTTAGATAATGACATGGTTATATTTACATCCTGCGATCTTAAACCAAAAATAGAAAAAATTAGAAATGGTAAACGTACTGTTGTAATCCCCTTAGATATTAATAAAAAATTCCAACACATTAAAAACAGGATTTCTCAGATCCAGAGAAATGATGAGTTTAGAAATAAGCTTGAAACTCGCCAACTAATAAACCCTGAATACTGGTCCTCAGACTACGTACTAGTTTGCAACCTGAAGACATACTTTGTAAATAAGGCAATAGAGTTAAATCTTGTAAATAATAATATGGTTGCATGGGTTGATTTTGGTTACTGTCGTAATGCGAAAGTAATAGATGGATTATCTCGCTGGGATTATCGTTTTGACGTCAACAAAGTTAACTTATTCACAGTAAAAAAAGGTTTAACTGTCAAAACGCTTCATCAGGTTTTCGATCACATGATTAATAATCGCTCTTATATTATTGGCGGTGCCATTGTTGCAACACAAAATAAATGGAAAGAATTTTATGAATTGGTTTGTCAGTGCCAAATGACAACGCTTAAAAACAATATTGTGGATGATGATCAGGGTATTTTTATAATGTGCTACCATTATAAACCTCAATTAATCAAACTAAATCATCTCGGTAAAAACCGATGGTTCAATTTGTTTAAACTGTATGGCAGGAATGATTTTGTTTCTTTTTCACGAAGGTTAAAAGTAACACTTATCGGGAAATAAGATTAAATTGAAGGCATACACAATACCGATAAAGGTAAAGCTGACGTCTACTATGAGCGAAGAGCGGTAATTAAAGATTCGAACACGACATAAATTATCACTCTGCTCGGTTCTGTTTATCAGTCATGATCAATTAACAGTCAGTCGCAATGCTAATTCTTGCGGGTAGGGATCAAAGTAATTCTGCGTCAGCAGATAATCGTCCGGGTATTCCGCCAGATAATGTTTCAGCAACGTCATCGGGGCCAGGATGGGCAGTAGTCCTGCGCGGTAATGAAGGATCACCTCGCGCAACTCGCCGCGCTGACGCATTGTTAACTGATTACGGAAGTACCCCTGAATGTGCATAAGCACGTTTGTGTGGTTTTTACGTGAGGCGGGTTTCTTCAGAATTGTCATTAAATTATCCCGGTAGACCGCAAAGAAAGCCTCCAGATCCTCCCATTCATGCAGTGATGCGACAAATGGGCCAATTTGCCTGTATCCGGCCTGATGGTGAGCCAGCAATTGCAATTTATAACGGCTATGAAAATCCAGTAGAGCCCGCCGCGTCAGGCCATTTTTGCGCAGCATATTGAGCTCATGTAGCGCGAAAACCCTTTCAACGAAGTTTTCGCGTAGGACCGGATCGTGCAGTCGCCCGTCTTCTTCTACCGGTAGCCACGGATATTTCTCCATCAGCGCGGCGGTAAACAGTCCCACCCCGTCTTTACGCCCGCGATTGCCTTTATCGTCATATAAGCGCACACGTTCCATGCCACAACTGGGGGATTTTGCACAGACGATAAAACCGGACAGTGTGTCCAGCCCTGCCAGATACCGCTGGCAGAAGTCAGCCATTTCGTCGGTCACGTCTTCGTGAGGTGCGTGACTGAAACGCATGCGAATATCCCCGACAGTTGTTTGCACCAGGCGCAGCGCTGGCCGAGGGACAGGCAAACCTATCGCCATCTCCGGGCAAACAGGCTGGAAAGTCACCCACTGGGCTAGTTTCTCCATCGCAAATTCTGCCCGTTTATGCCCGCCGTCAAAGCGGACGGCAGATCCCGTTAAACAGCCGCTGATCCCAACGATGGGTTGCATTTTCATGACCTCTTCCTCACTATCGCGTTTTACGGGAGAAGAAAAGCGTCACCGTACCGACGGTGAGGCCAAATTTCTTCATCTCCGTTTTATTAAACAGATGGTTAGCATCCTGCATGTACATCCAGTCGTCAAAATTCAGCAACCAGGTTCTGCCGCTGGCTTTCACATTCATGCTGTAATGCCAGTTGAACGCGTTGCCCGCTGCTTGCCCCTTCGCCACGCCTTCAATGTCACCGGCAGTACCTTCGTAACGATCGGCGCTAACTTTACGGATATGCCATACCCGCTGCTGTTTCTCTCCATCGTCATACACAAAGCGTTCGTTGAGGGTCAATGTGTCTCCCACCACATCGCCGTCAATATCGACATGGAAGCGACGAAGCTGTTTACCGCTGCGGTCCTGAATCATCCCCCATGCTTGCGTTTCTCCCTGAAAATACTGAAAGATATCCAGCGTCGGCTGCTGTTGCCGATAGTCGGCAATTTCAGCGCTACAACCAGCCACCTGCATCAGCAAGGGCAGGCTCAGGGCCAATAAACGTTTCATTTTTCACCTCCAGTAAGCTGCTGACGCAGCTCAGGATATTGCGTGCGGGAACCCAGCCAGACAGAGAGAAAGTTTTCGCTGAACGCCGCCGACTGCGGTGGGCCAAGCGGGATAAAGTGCCTTTGAGCCGCTGAAGCGCGATACCAAAACTTCCCCTGCTTATCTTGCAATACAAAAGCCAGTTGCGTACCTGGCGCGACGTCTGGCCATATCTCACTCAACATGCGAAGCCAGGACTCACTCTGCGCTTCCCGCCCGAGAATACCCTGCGCTCGCCATTGATCGCGGGTGGCATTAACCAGTTCTTGCCGTTCAATATTGCGCTGATAGGTGATAATCAGTGCTTGATCCTCTTTCAGCCCGCGATAGCGCCCATCCGGCGTGCGCAGTTGTGAGGTATAGATCGTGAATGGTCCCCAGGAGAGCGTCGCATCGCCGACTTGCCGCCAGCTTAACCAGTCAGCGGCACCGGCAAAAGGCGTCGTCGCCATGACGCCCAGCAGTATCAATAAGGCAGGTTTCATTAGTGTTTCCCCATGAAAATATGAAAAAACAGCATCAACACCAGCCAGCCCGTCGCCATTAAGCCAACAACAATAAATGTTGGTTCCAGAAAAGTAATGGCCCCCAAACGCTCTCCTATCACATAGGCGATCGGCCCACCACCGGTGGCCATTATGGCCAGCAGCCATCCCGGCAAGGTAGTCGAGCAGGTAAGGTGCGTCCACAGGACAGCGAACATGAGCCAAAGCGCAACCATCCATAACGGCAACAATGCTTCGCCGTGAAAATTAATCAACCCCGTCAACGCCCACAGCGCATCCAGACCACTACCCACCGCTGCCAGCATTAACGCGTACAGACGTTGCGCAGACGGCAGCAAGAAGCAGGCCAGAATAGCCAGCCCAAGCCATAACGCCAGGCCGCGCTCACGAAATAACACCACCATGAGCCAGTACAGATCGAACCCGACAGCCAGGATAAAGACCTGTAAATGGCGGTTCATGGACGTTCCGCCGTCAATTGCACCACGCTGATCGTGCGGGCGTTAAAACCGGCTTCGCAGTAGCCGAAGTAGTACAGCCACATACGACGAAAACGCTCATCAAATCCCAGTTTTTCAATGTCATGCCAGCCGTGAACAAATCCTTGTCGCCAGTGCGCAAGCGTCCGGGCGTAGTCGGGCCCCATATCGAACAGATTACGAACCACAAAGTCAGTATGCTTTGTCATCAGGCCGCTCATCGCGGTGATACTGGGTAAAAAGCCCCCTGGAAAGATATAGCGCTGAATAAAATCAACGCTTTTGCTGTATTCGCGATAGCGCTGATCCTGAATGGTAATGGCCTGAATCGCCAGTTTTCCCCCACGACGCAGTCGCGCCTGGCAGGTACGGAAAAACGTCGGCAGATAACGCTGACCAACCGCTTCGATCATTTCAACCGACACCAGTTTGTCGAATTCCCCGGTCAGGTCGCGGTAGTCGCACAGCAGGACGTTGACTCTCTCCTGTAAACCTGCGCGGGCAATCCGCGCTTTCGCCCAGGCAAACTGTTCCTGAGACAGGGTCGTGGTGGTTACACGGCAACCGTAGTGGCGGGCGGCGTATTCCGCCATCGCCCCCCAACCAGTACCAATCTCCAGCAGGTGGTCATTCGCGGTCAGTGCCAGTTGTTCGCAAAGCCGCGCCATTTTGGCCTGCTGAGCCTGCGCTAAAGACTGCTCGGGGCAGGTGAATAAAGCGCTGGAATAGAGTAAATCCTCATCAAGAAAGTGCGCGTAAAATGCATTACCGAGATCGTAATGCGCGGCAATGTTTTCTCTTGCTTGTTGTCGATGGTTGCGACGCGTCCAGTGACGCAAACGCTCGGCGGGTCGGCCAAGCAGGCGAAAACCGCTTTCCAGGCGTCCCAGTAGGGTGCTGTTAAGCGCAAATATTTGCAGTAACGGCGTGAGCTGTTGCGTTTCCCACTCTCCGTCCATCCAGGCCTCAGCCGCTGCAAGACTTCCGCCTTTCAGCACCCGCCAGTACACCGTGGGCGAGAGAATATGTACTTCAGCGCGTAATTCAGTTGAAACATCACCAAAGTGCAAGGTCTGCTCCCCTTCCCGCACCGTGACTGAACCCTGGCGAAGGCCGCTCAGCATGCGGAAAAGAAGCCAACGCGCCACACGCAGGTTGCGCGGAACATCAGGTTCAAGCGCAAAGACGGGATCGGTCATGATCGTTCACTCCTGCTGACGGGATGGTTGTAGAGAGGGACTCGCTTGAGCCACAGGCGTAGCGCCTGCCAGTAAATCGCGAACACCGTTTTCAGCGTCATTAACGGCAGTCGTAGCAGCAACGCGCGTAAACTCGCCTGCGTCAACGGCTCGCGTTTGAGCATCAGGCTGGCATCAAAAATCTTCTCTGCCTGGTGGTTTTCGATATGCATATGCAGCGTTTTACCCGGCGGGTTAAATCGCCAGTGATAGACCATATCCATCGGGTTAAACGGCGATACATGGAACGCTTTTTCCAACGGACGCTTTTCCTGTGCATCTACAGCGTAGTAATGTCGCTCATTCCATGGCGTATTGCGGACTTCCGCCAGTACCCAGCGCAGACGCTGTGAACGGTCATAGCAGTAGTAAAAATTGACCGGGTTAAAATGAAAACCGAAATAGCGCAGCTGTGTCAGAAGCATTACACGCCCCCCGGGATGTTCGCCCGTCAGGCAGGCAAGCTTATTCAACACGCTCTCTCTTAACGGTGTCCCCAGCGGGTAATCCGCATCATGAAAAGCTGTCGCGGCGAAGCGATTGCGCTTCACGCCCACGCCCGGAAGCTGTGCGAGTTCATCTAAATCGAGCCACGCCATAAACACCTGATAACTAAACTGGTGTGTTGCTGGCTGGAGGCGGCGATGGCGCAAAACACCGTGGTATAGGCAGCTGTTCATCTTAGCCCCCCTCTCCTGCGGCAATGCCGTGTACTACATCGAGCGCGCTGCGCACGCCATCCTCATGAAAGCCGTTGTACCAATAAGCCCCGCAGAACCAGGTCCGACGCAGGCCGTTGATCTCAGTGCGGCGCGCCTGCGCGCGCCAGCTGTCGGGATTAAACAATGGGTGCTCGTAGACAAAGCGTCGCCAGACGAATCGCTCGTCAATAGGGGTGTCCGGGTTGAGGGTCACGCAGAATAGCGGGCTTCCTTCGGGTAATCCCTGGAGAATATTCATGTTATAGGTGACGCAGGCGCTGGCGCGATCTTGCCCACTCAGGCGGTAATTCCAGCTTGCCCACGCGCGTTCGCGTACCGGTAACCAGCGGCGATCGCTATGCAATACGACCTCGTTACGCTGCCAGCTAATTGCGCCCAGCACGTCGCGTTCTGCGGGGGTGGCATCACCAAGCACGACCAGAGCCTGCGAAGAATGACAAGCGAAGATCACCTGATCAAACGTCTGTACTGATCCTGCCAACTGGATTTTGACGCCGCTGTCGTGACGAATAACCTGCTGAACAGGCGCATTGAGGTGCAATGCCAGACGCTCACCCAGCTTCGCCAGCATAACGCGAATGTACTCGCGCGATCCGCCTGGCACCACGTACCACTGCGGACGATGCCAGATATCCAGCAGGCCGTGGTGTTCAAAGAAGCGTAAGAACAGCGGCAACGGAAAACGGCGCATCTCCTGTAGCGAAGATGACCAGATAGCTGCGCCCATCGGCAGAATATAATGACGCGCAAAGAACGCGCTGAAGTGGTGCTGGTCGAGGAAGGTCTGTAGCGTGGCGTTTGCATCGACATCATTCAATGCCCGTTTCGCCAGACGATTAAAACGGACAATCTCTTTCAGCATTCCCCAAAATGCGGGTTTGAGCAGGTTCTGACGTTGGGCGAACAAGGAAGTCAGCGTATGACCGCTGTACTCCATACCGCTTTGCGTATTATGCACCGAAAAACTCATCTGCGTTTTTTGCCCCTGGATACCGAGTTCACTCAGCAAGCCCATAAAACGCGGATAAGTTCGGTCGTTGTAGACGATAAAGCCGCTATCAATTGCGAAATTCCCCTGTGGAGTCGCTATATCTACCGTCGCAGTATGGCCGCCAGGGGTCGACGCCGCTTCAAAAAGCGTCACCTGATGATGTCCGGCCAGACGCCAGGCGCAGGTTAATCCGGCAATACCACTGCCAATGATAGCAATTTTCATGAACGCACCATCCTGCGCAGCAACGCGCGCTGGAGACTCTCAGGCAACCCGGCCAACAGACGCAGCAACACGCCAAAACCTGTCGGGAAGGCAATACTATTTTTTCCTTTCGCCAGGCCACGGCGAATAGCCTTCACCGCCTGCTCTACACTCACCTGCCCGGGCATAGGAAAATCGTTTTTACGGGTAAGCGGGGTATCAACAAATCCTGGCGAAACGACGGTCACGGCAATACCTTTTGGCTCCCAGTCCAGACGCAAACTATTGGCAAACCAGGTTAGCGCGGCTTTAGACGCACCATAGGCTTCCGCCCGTGGGAACGGCAGCCAGTGCGCCATCGAACTGACCAGCACCACGCGGTTACCGGAAGTTAACTGCGGCTGAAGCGCTGCCAGGCAGTTGATGGGGCCCTGATAATTCGCCGCCATCACCCGTTCAATCTTCCCTGCATCTATCCAGCCGTGGTCGAGATATTCGCAAGTTCCGGCACAGAGAATAACCAGTTCGGGTTTGCAGTCCGCCAACGCCTGGCGACAGGCGTCCCTGTCTGTCATATCGAACAGGCGTACTGTGATGTTGGCGTGGGATTGGCGCAGTTGTTCCAGCCTTTCGGGATTGCGGCCACAGGCAATCACGTGACAGCCGTCATCGGCCCATGATTTTGCAAGCCCGGCGCCAATCCCAGAACTTGCGCCAGTAATGAGGACAGTCATCATGCGCGCACCCTCCTTTTAACGTGGCGAACGGCCCAACCCAACAGCGGTAGATGCTCATAGAGCATCTCACCGGCATCGTAATAATCACGCTGGCGAAAAATCTTCTCGCCATGTGTCTCGACCATTGAACATCCCGGCAAAGATCGTATTTCTCCGCCAGCAATACGCGGATGCGACCAGTACATTGTCCACGTCACGGCAAACCGCCCGGTCTCACACAGTGGAGGGTCAATGGCAAAACGGCAGGCATTCACATTCGCCAGGAGATGCGAGAAATAGCGTTGAATGGCAAACAGCCCGTTATGTTCCCCGAAGGGATCGACAAGTACCGCGTGCACGTCGTACAACCCGGCAAGCGCGGGGACGGGCTGGCGATCCAAACTGGCGTAGTAATCCACAAACCTGTCGATAACGGATGGCGGTGCGCGCATAGCTCTTACCCTTGTGTGAACCACATTACGTAGGCGGTATAACTAAAACTTACACAAATACTTTAATTTGTCCAAGTTTATACATAAAAATAATTATAAATTCATTTAATTCAACAAATTAAAATTTAGTGTTTTTGAGAGAATTTATTCGTAAGCCACTAAGGTAGTGGCCAATCAACACACAAGAAAGGTAATGACAGAGGATTAAAGCGGGATCACTTCGAGGGAGTTGACCTGCTGTTGCCAGAGGTCTATCTGTTTTTTGCGCGCTACGGTGAGTTTACCGGACGTCACCAACAGCCATTTGCGATCGGGGAAAATTTCAGGCGCAAGCATCGCGGGCGGTACAGGAAGCACATCAATGCGATGTCCTTGTCCAGTGCGACCAAGCGCTTCAAGCCAGATCTCGCAGGGGTCGGTAAGATGCCAGCCTGTAATCAGGTAGTTATCGCCCGGCGCACGCTTATCCCCCTCCAGGCAAAACGAGGTGTAAGAAATAATAATACCATCGAGGATTTCACGCAGCGTCATGATAGCCGGCACGTTAGCTGAGACCTGGCTTCGCAGAGGGCGCAGCACCTCGCTCACCAGTTCAGGGCGGGGATATTCGCGGCCAGCATCATAAATAAGCTGGCGCAGAGATTCTATTTTCCCTTCGTTCAGGCGCTGCAGCATACTCTCTTGCAGAGCGAGCCAGTTATTCGTTCGCCGGGCACCAGGGCGGGACAGCAACGGTTTAACCTGGCTTATCGGTACGCCTTTTTTCACCCAATCGAGAATTTTAAGCGCCTGTTGGATATCGTCATCGCTATACAACCGGTGCCCACCCTCCGTACGCTGTGGTTTGAGAAGTCCATAACGACGTTGCCAGGCGCGCAGCGTTGTGGCGGTTATTCCACAAAGCCGCGCAAATTCACCGATGGAATAGGACATACAGAGCACCGAATAACCAAGAATACTTTCAATATACTACGAACCACGAGCAACAATCACTTTCAGAAAGAAGATATAAAGCACAAGGGATTGATATCCAGAAATTATTGGAACATAAATCAAGAGTAATGACAGACAAATATCACAATGACAGGGGTAAGGATTGGATAGTTGTCGAAGTAAAAACAGGGTGAGCACGCCTGTTTTTTGGGGAAACGTTTTGGGGAAACGTTTTGGGGAAACAATGTTGCAGGCATAAAAAACGGGAACCTCTCGGCTCCCGTTTTAACACAACCCAGAATCTGGATTACATGTTTTCGATGATCGCGTCGCCAAACTCTGAACATTTCAGCAGCTTAGCGCCATCCATCAGACGTTCGAAGTCATAGGTTACGGTCTTGGCGTTAATCGCGCCTTCCATACCTTTAACGATCAGGTCAGCCGCTTCAACCCAACCCATGTGGCGCAGCATCATTTCAGCAGACAGAATGATGGAACCTGGGTTCACTTTATCCTGGCCTGCGTACTTCGGCGCAGTACCATGAGTCGCTTCGAACAGCGCACATTCGTCACCGATGTTCGCGCCCGGCGCGATACCAATACCACCCACCTGTGCTGCCAGCGCATCAGAGATGTAGTCGCCGTTCAGGTTCATACACGCAATCACATCATACTCAGCAGGGCGCAGCAGGATTTGTTGCAGGAACGCATCGGCGATAACGTCCTTAACCACGATTTCTTTGCCGGATTTCGGGTTCTTGATTTTCACCCACGGGCCGCCATCGATCAATTCGCCACCGAATTCTTCACGCGCTAACTGGTAACCCCAGTCTTTGAACGCGCCTTCAGTGAACTTCATGATGTTACCTTTATGTACCAGGGTAACAGAATCGCGATCGTTCGCGATGGCGTATTCAATCGCCGCACGAACCAGACGCTTAGTCCCTTCTTCAGAACACGGCTTGATACCAATGCCGCAATGTTCCGGGAAGCGAATTTTCTTCACGCCCATTTCTTCGCGCAGGAATTTAATCACTTTCTCAGCGTCTGCGGAGTCCGCTTTCCACTCGATACCCGCATAGATATCTTCGGAGTTTTCACGGAAGATAACCATGTCGGTCAGTTCAGGATGTTTTACCGGGCTTGGCGTACCCTGGTAATAACGCACCGGGCGCAGGCAGACATACAGGTCAAGTTCCTGACGCAGAGCAACGTTCAGAGAGCGAATACCGCCGCCAACTGGCGTGGTCAGAGGGCCTTTGATGGCAACACGATACTCACGAATCAGATCAAGGGTTTCAGCAGGCAGCCAGACGTCCTGACCATAAACCTGAGTGGATTTCTCGCCGGTGTAGATTTCCATCCAGGAGATTTTACGCTCGCCTTTATAGGCTTTCTTGACAGCAGCATCGACAACTTTGATCATCGGTGGGGTTACATCAACGCCGATACCGTCGCCTTCAATGAACGGGATAATCGGATTTTCAGGAACGTTGAGTTTGCCGTTTTGCAGGGTGATCTTCTTACCTTCCGCCGGAACAACTACTTTGCTTTCCATTCACCTCTCCTTCGAGCGCTTCTGGTTTGCTCGTCTGTCATCGCGCTGCATGTGCATTGGCGTCCTGCTGCACGACTGCGTTAGAGCAATTTTTTGTTAATGATTTGTAATGAGCGTGTCAATACTACCCTATTGTTCGTCGCCATGAAAGACACTCGTTCTTAGGCTATAATGCGGCAATTGATATAATCTGAAAATACCATGCAAAAAACTTCTTTTAGAAATCACCAAGTTAAGCGATTCAGCTCACGACAAGTCACTAAACAGCGTAAAGAAAACCAGCCAAAACGCGTGGTTTTGTTCAATAAACCCTACGATGTTTTGCCACAATTTACTGACGAAGCGGGACGCAAAACGTTAAAAGATTTTATTCCCGTGCAAGGCGTGTATGCTGCGGGTCGTTTGGATCGGGACAGTGAAGGGCTTTTAGTGCTGACCAACGATGGCGCATTACAGGCGCGGTTAACGCAGCCCGGCAAGCGTACGGGGAAAATTTATTATGTTCAGGTTGAGGGAGAACCTACGCCCGAAGCGCTGGAATCCCTGCGCACTGGCGTAACGCTCAACGATGGCCCTACACTGCCCGCAGGAATTCAAATGGTAGAAGAACCTGCCTGGCTGTGGCCAAGAAACCCGCCCATTCGTGAACGGAAGAATATTCCCACCAGTTGGCTAAAAGTCACCTTATATGAAGGCCGCAACCGTCAGGTACGTCGGATGACGGCGCATGTTGGGTTTCCTACGCTGCGCCTCATACGCTATGCCATGGGCGATTACACACTGGAAAATCTCGCTAACGGCGAATGGCGGGATGCAACTGTATAAGGAAGCTGTATGTTCAAACCACACGTCACGGTCGCCTGCATTGTGCATGCAGAAGATAAATTTTTAGTCGTTGAGGAAACCATCAACGGCAAAGCTTTGTGGAATCAACCTGCCGGGCACCTGGAAGCGGACGAAACCCTGGTGCAGGCCGCCGCTCGTGAGCTATGGGAAGAGACAGGCATCAACGCGCAACCGCAGCACTTCATTCGAATGCATCAATGGATTGCGCCGGACAAAACGCCCTTTTTACGTTTTCTGTTTTCTATAGAACTTGCCAATATGTGCGCTACTGAACCTCATGACAGTGATATAGATTGCTGTCGCTGGGTCAGCGCAGAAGAGATTCTTTCAGCGCCAAATCTGCGCTCGCCGCTGGTTGCCGAGAGCATTCTCTGTTACCAGAGTGGAGAGCGCTATCCGCTGGCAACAATCGGCGAATTTAACTGGCCGTTTACAGAGGGTGTCAAGTAAAGGGCTGCGTGCTAGAATATGCCGCCTTGAAGTTCAATGTCGTGAGTATTCCTATGTCTGAAAGCCCAAAAAAAGTGATCGTCGGCATGTCCGGCGGTGTCGATTCTTCCGTATCTGCCTGGTTGTTGCAACAACAGGGTTATCAGGTAGAAGGCCTGTTCATGAAGAACTGGGAAGAGGACGATGGCGAGGAATATTGCACAGCGGCTGCCGACCTCGCGGATGCACAGGCTGTTTGCGACAAACTCGGCATTGAACTGCATACCGTTAACTTTGCTGCAGAATACTGGGACAACGTCTTTGAACTGTTCCTGGAAGAGTACAAAGCGGGTCGTACGCCGAACCCGGATATTCTGTGCAATAAAGAAATCAAATTTAAAGCCTTCCTTGAGTTTGCCGCCGAAGATTTAGGTGCCGATTACATCGCCACCGGTCACTACGTACGCCGCGCGGATGTCGACGGAAAAAGCCGCCTGCTGCGAGGGCTCGATGGCAATAAAGACCAGAGCTATTTCCTCTACACGCTCGGTCATGAACAAATCGCGCAAAGCCTGTTCCCGGTGGGCGAACTGGAAAAACCACAGGTGCGTAAAATTGCCGAAGATCTCGGACTAATTACGGCCAGGAAAAAAGACTCGACGGGTATCTGCTTTATCGGCGAACGTAAGTTCCGCGAGTTTCTTGGTCGCTACCTGCCGGCTCAGCCAGGTAAAATCATCACCGTTGACGGTGAAGAGATTGGCCAGCACCAGGGGCTGATGTACCACACTCTGGGCCAACGTAAAGGTCTGGGCATTGGCGGTACAAAAGAAGGGACGGAAGATCCATGGTATGTGGTGGATAAAGACGTTGAGAACAACATTCTGGTTGTCGCTCAGGGTCACGAACATCCACGTCTGATGTCCGTTGGGCTGGTGGCGCAACAGCTGCATTGGGTCGATCGCGAACCGTTCACCGGCACCATGCGCTGCACGGTGAAAACCCGTTATCGTCAGACCGACATTCCGTGCACCGTTAAAGCGCTGGATGCTGAACGTGTTGAAGTCATTTTCGACGAACCTGTCGCGGCGGTAACGCCAGGTCAGTCGGCTGTCTTTTACAATGGCGAAGTCTGCCTCGGCGGCGGAATTATCGAACAACGCCTGCCTTTGCCGGTCTAATTATTTACACATTTGATACAAGGAAGCAGTGAACGTGGCAAAGAATTATTATGACATCACCCTCGCCCTGGCAGGTATATGCCAGTCGGCACGCCTGGTGCAAGAACTGGCGCACCAGGGGCATTGTGATGCCGATGCGTTACACGTTTCGCTCAACAGTATCATCGACATGAACCCCAGCTCTACGCTTGGGGTTTTTGGCGGGAGTGAAGCTAACCTGCGACTTGGCCTTGAAACGTTGCTCGGCGTGCTCAACGCCAGCAGTCGTCAGGGGCTGAATGCGGAACTCACCCGCTACACGTTAAGCCTGATGGTACTGGAGCGTAAGCTGTCAGCTGCCAAAGGCGCTATGGACACGCTGGGAGACCGTATCAACGGCTTGCAGCGCCAGTTGGACCATTTTAATTTGCAGTCAGAAACGCTGATGAGCGCAATGGCCGGCATTTATGTTGACGTCATCAGCCCACTCGGCCCGCGTATTCAGGTTACGGGTTCTCCTGCCATCCTTCAGAGCCCGCAGGTTCAGGCCAAAGTACGCGCTTCGCTACTGGCTGGCATTCGTGCAGCCGTGCTCTGGCATCAGGTTGGTGGAGGCCGTCTGCAACTCATGTTTTCTCGTAATCGCCTGACGACTCAGGCAAAACAAATTCTTGCTCATTTAACCCCGGAGTTGTGATCTATGGAATTATCCTCACTGACCGCCGTTTCCCCTGTCGATGGACGCTACGGCGATAAAGTCAGCGCGCTGCGCGGGATTTTCAGCGAATACGGTTTGCTGAAATTCCGTGTACAGGTTGAAGTACGCTGGCTGCAAAAACTGGCCGCGCACGCAGCGATCAAGGAAGTTCCTGCTTTTGCTGCCGACGCAATCGGTTTCCTTGATGCGATCGTCGCTAACTTCAATGAAGAAGATGCTGCGCGCATCAAAACCATTGAGCGTACGACCAACCATGATGTGAAGGCAGTTGAGTATTTCCTGAAAGAAAAAGTGGCTGATATCCCGGAACTGCATGCCGTTTCCGAGTTTATTCACTTCGCGTGTACGTCAGAAGACATCAACAACCTGTCTCACGCGCTGATGCTGAAAACCGCTCGCGACGAAGTGGTCCTGCCGTACTGGCGTAAGCTTATCGACGCAGTGAAAGATCTGTCCGTACAGTATCGCGATATCCCTCTGCTCTCCCGTACCCACGGTCAACCCGCCACCCCATCCACGCTGGGCAAAGAAATGGCGAACGTGGCCTACCGTATGGAGCGCCAGTACCGCCAGCTTAACCAGGTCGAAATTCTCGGTAAAATCAACGGCGCCGTCGGTAACTATAACGCCCACATCGCCGCTTATCCGGAAGTAGACTGGCATCAGTTCAGCGAAGAGTTTGTTACGTCGCTGGGCATCCAGTGGAACCCTTACACCACGCAGATTGAACCGCACGACTACATTGCCGAGCTGTTTGATTGCATCGCCCGTTTCAACACTATCCTGATCGACTTTGACCGCGATGTCTGGGGTTACGTGGCGCTGAACCATTTCAAACAGAAAACTATCGCCGGTGAGATCGGTTCCTCCACCATGCCGCACAAGGTTAACCCAATCGATTTCGAAAACTCCGAAGGTAACCTGGGTCTGTCTAACGCGGTTTTGCAACACCTGGCGAGCAAACTGCCGGTTTCCCGCTGGCAGCGCGACCTGACGGACTCTACCGTTCTGCGCAACCTGGGTGTCGGTATTGGCTATGCGCTGATCGCGTATCAGTCCACGCTGAAGGGCGTGAGCAAACTGGAAGTCAATCGCGAGCATCTGCTTGATGAACTGGACCATAACTGGGAAGTGCTGGCCGAACCTATTCAGACCGTAATGCGTCGCTATGGCATTGAAAAACCGTACGAGAAGCTGAAAGAGCTGACGCGCGGTAAGCGCGTTGACGCCGAAGGTATGAAACAGTTTATCGATGGCCTGGCCCTGCCGGAAGACGAGAAAACTCGCCTGAAAGCGATGACACCAGCCAACTATATTGGTCGCGCCATCACCATGGTTGATGAACTGAAGTAATCTGGTTTGTGCCGGACGGCGGTTTCGTCAGTTCCGGCCTCCAGTTGATGTTATATTGAAGCCGGATAAGCGTCAGCGCCTTCCGGCTTTTTCGCCAGTGATAGCCTCCCTTCCCCCGGTTTATTAAATGTTTATCCCCACGGACACATAATCAACGCTAGACTATAAAACTGATTTTGTAAATTCAGTAAATACTGTTAATTATCATAAAATCAATTAGTTAATAAAAAACCGTCTTGGGCAATTGCGGGCAATATCGGTCAATTTATCGCCCCAAATCATGCCCCTGACTGGTTTTTGCCCCCAAATTTGCCCCCAAAAAAGTAAAAATGGGTAGTGGTCTATCGGCCATTTAGCAACTTCGAGAAGCTAAAAAGCCATAATGGAATATTTGTTGTATGGAGGTTCAAATCCTCTCGTGTCAGCCAATAACCTATACTTTCAGTCTGACATATGGCTGGAGGTTTCTATGTGTGGACGCTTTGCACAGTCAATGACGCGTGAAGATTATCTTGCCCTGCTCGCTGATGAATCAGAACGCGATATTCCATACGATCCAGAACCCATCGGAAGATTCAACGTAGCGCCAGGGACAAAGGTTCTGCTTCTGAGCGAACGTGATGAGCAGTTGCATCTTGATCCAGTTATCTGGGGATACGCCCCCGGTTGGTGGGATAAACCGCCGCTGATTAACGCACGGTCTGAAACTGCGGCCACCAGCAGAATGTTTAAACCACTCTGGCAGCATGGCCGAGCAATTTGCTTTGCTGATGGATGGTTTGAGTGGAAAAAAGAAGGCGATAAGAAACAACCTTACTTTATTCACCGGGCAGACGGTCAGCCGATTTTTATGGCGGCGATCGGTAGCACACCATTCGAACGTGGAGATGAAGCAGAAGGTTTTCTGATAGTGACAGCTGCGGCCGACAAAGGGCTGGTAGATATTCACGACAGGCGGCCTCTGGTACTTTCACCAGAAGCCGCTCGCGAATGGATGAGGCAGGACATTGGAGGGAAAGAAGCTGCGGAAATTGCGGCCGACGGTTCCGTGCCTGCTGATAAATTTATATGGCATGCCGTAACACGTGCCGTCGGGAATGTGAACAATCAGGGAGCAGATTTAATTAAGCCTGTTACTTAACCTGAAGCAGGTCCTCATAGCGGGTCGTGTATCGTGGTGACAGCATCTCTCTCTTCATCGCCCATTGTTGCTGGATCCCCTGTCCGGCGAAATAAAGCGCCCCCTTTCCTTCCTTTGCATTCAGATGATCCAGAACTTCCATCAATTTCTCACTACCCCGGCGCGGCGCATTATCATCGAACAGATTCAACTGGGCGATGCCCTGACTGAAGAAGTCCCCCAGCATTACCCCTGCTTTCTGATATCTGTGCCCGTCTTTCCATATTGCATCCAGACTCCTCGTCGCTGCTGCAATGATATCCCGGCTGTCCTGTGTCGGGGTGAGCAGTTTCACCGACGCGCTGTTACCGTAGTACGGTTCGTTCAACGCAAAGGGTGACGTTTTAACAAAAGTAGATATGAAGCGGCAATACTGATGCTCTCCACGTAACTTTTCTGCGGCGCGTGACGCGTAGCTGCAGATGGCCTGTCGCATAGCATCATAATCCGTAATACGTTCCCCGAATGATCTGGAACAGACAATTTCCTGCTTTACGGGGGCAAATTCCTCCAGTTCAAGACAGGGTTCGCCCCGCAGTTCGCGCACCGTTCTATCGAGGACAACATTGAAGTGCTTACGGATAAAATGAATATCAGTATCAGCCAGATCCAGAACCGTTTTAATCCCCATGGCCTCCAGCTTTTTGCTGATACGGCGCCCTACCCCCCAGACCTCATCAACCGGAAGTGCAGCCATCAGTTTGCGCTGGCGATCCTGGTTAGATAAGTCCACCACCCCACCCGTTTGTCTCTGCCATTTTTTGGCGGCATGATTCGCCAGTTTCGCCAGCGTCTTTGTCTGGGCAATACCAACGCCAACCGCCAGACCCGTATTTTGATAAACGGCGTCTTTTAATTCCTGCCCAAACTCCTGCAGAACCCGGCAGTTTCTTACACCTGTCAGGTCACAGAAGGCTTCATCAATTGAATATATTTCGCAGCGGGGAGACATTGCCTCTAGCGTGGACATTACTCTGCAGGACATATCTGCATAAAGCTCGTAATTGCTGCTGAAACAAACCACACCATATCGACGGAATAAGTCCTTCTGCTTGAAATACGGCTCCCCCATTTTCACACCAGCTCTTTTGGCTTCAGTGTTACGGGCGATAACACAGCCATCGTTATTTGACAGAACAACTACCGGCCTGCCTTTCAGATCTGGTCGGAATGCAGTCTCGCAACTGGCATAAAACGAATTAACATCAACCAGGGCAAACATATCAGCTTGCCGCTTTCACGATAAACGTCACCACCCCAAAGATATCCAGCATATCTTCGCTGTTTATCGTAATGGGTGCATAAGAATTGTTTTCAGGAACAAGCATAAGTATTGGATGTAGCTGAAGACGTTTAACCGTGAACTCGCCATCAATGGCAGCGATAACAATATCTCCATGTGCAGGCTTTCTGGAACGGTCGACGACCAGCAAATCGCCATTCCCGATCCCCGCTCCAGTCATAGAATCACCGGATGACTTCACGAAATATGTTGCACATGGGTGCTGAACTAATAGTTCATTGAGATCAATGCGTTGTTCAACGTAATCATGCGCCGGGGAGGGAAAACCGCATGAAACAAGATCACTAAATAAAGGAAGCGCAACTATCTGGCGCAACTCAGCTGGTGAATAAAACTTCATAATAAACTCACTCGCGCTTATACTGTTTATACATACAGTATATGCTGACATTAAACACAGTAAAGAGGAGTTAAAGCATGTTCGTGGAACTCGTTTATGACAAAAGGAATTTTGATGGTCTGCCTGGTGCAAAAGATATCATTCTGGGCGAATTGAGAAAGAGAGTGCACCGGATCTTTCCAGATGCTGATGTCCGGGTTAAACCGATGATGACCCTACCAGCGATCAACACTGATGCCAGCAAGCACGAGAAAGAGCAAATAAGCCGTACCGTGCAGGAAATGTTTGAAGAGGCGGATATGTGGCTGGTTTCAGATTAAACGCCTTCAACCGTCATATTGCTTAAGTTCAATCCGCCGTGACTGGCCAACATTCAATACTCGCACTATCGAATGTGAACCAGCCAACCGCAGTACGCCCTTACACACTACGTGCTGCGGTTCTACCTTCCACTCTCAAATCTTATGGTTAAGTACAATAATGATGCTTTGGACTGTATGAGTGATTTCGTAAATAGCTCTTAAGACGAAGTTTTCAGACCAACTCCTCTCAGTATTTAGCCAAGGCGAATTCTCTATGAGGAAGAATCTTGAAAAAAGTGAATTACCACTACCTTATTATGGGATTTTTTTACATAATATTCGTTATTGAATTCCTCAATAAAACAGCATAATACATGACTTATCAGAATAATCTTATTTATAAAACACCACAACTCCTCTCATCAAATAATATAGAAATGTAAATTTAGGTTTATTAATCTTTTGAATTACAACCATGATTTTTCTGTTAACCACTTAAAATCAATAGATTATAAGCACTGACGCATAACTTTTACAATTATTATTTTCCACATTAAAAAATACGTAAATCAGTCTCATATTTGACACTTTCTTATTTACTACTAGAGTTAACGGGGTGCTGATAAGGCACATGTTATTTACAAATTGAAAATCAGAGGAGAAATGATATGACCCAACATCGTGGCGGTGCAGGTAATTTCGCCGAAGATCGACAAAAAGCTTCTGAAGCAGGTCGTAAAGGCGGCCAGAATAGTGGTGGTAATTTTAAAAACGATCCCCAAAGGGCATCAGAAGCAGGGAAAAAAGGTGGTCAGAATAGCCATGGCGGCGGTCGTAAATCTGACTCTTAATTTCTCGCCCCCTAAATTCGTGAATAACTGAAGCTAACTGCGAGCCTACGGGCTCGCAGTGAAAATTCTGGAGTGATTATGCAAATTAAATCTGTTGAAGATATCTTCATCCACTTGTTATCAGATACATATAGTGCAGAGAAACAACTAACCAAGGCACTATCTAAACTTAGTCGCTCTGCATATAGTGATAAATTAATCGCTGCTTTTCAGTCACATCTTGATGAGACACATGGTCAAATTGAACGCATCGACCAGGTTGTTGATTCTGAAGATGGAATTAAATTGAAAAGAATTAAGTGCGTCGCAATGGAAGGCCTTATCGAAGAGGCGAATGAGGTAATTGAAAGCACTGATAAAAATGAAATACGTGATGCAGCGTTGATTGCCGCAGCACAAAAAGTAGAACACTATGAAATTGCCAGCTATGGCACCCTGGTAACACTCGCTGAGCAATTAGGATATAAAAAAGCAGCGAAACTCCTAAAAGAAAGTCTAGAAGAGGAAAAAGCTACTGACGTCAAATTAACAGATCTGGCATTTAATAATGTTAATAAAAAAGCTCAGGATAATTCCTGAACTATAGACCTCAATTTCTTTTAGGAGAAACAGATTATGAATAGAATTGAACATTATCATGACTGGCTTCGTGACGCACACGCAATGGAAAAACAAGCTGAAACAATGCTTGAGTCTATGGCCAGCCGGATAGAAAACTATCCTGAGTTACGTTCCAGAATTGAGCAACATATTAACGAAACCAAGAACCAGCTTTCACAGCTTGAAAGCATACTTGATCGTAATAATATTTCGCGCTCTGTCATTAAAGACTCTATGAGTAAAATGGCCGCATTTGGGCAATCCATTGGTGGAATTTTTCCATCAGACGAAATTGTCAAAGGGTCGATCAGTGGTTATGTTTTCGAACAATTTGAAATTGCGTGCTACACATCTCTTCTCGCAGCAGCCAAAAATGCCGGTGACACAGCTTCAGTACCGATTATTGAAGCAATTCTTAGTGAAGAAAAACAAATGGCTGAATGGCTTCTTAACCATATTCCTGACACCACTGAACAGTTTATGGTCAGATCTGAAATTGATGGAGTTGAAGCAAAAAAATAATTCTTGAGAGGAGGCATTATGTTTAGACACGTGAAAAAACTTCAATATACAGTACGTGTAAGTGAGCCAAATCCAGGCTTAGCTAATCTACTCTTAGAACAATTCGGCGGGCCACAGGGTGAGCTTGCAGCTGCATGCCGATACTTCACTCAAGGTTTAAGTGATGAAGATGCTGGCCGAAGGGATATGCTGATGGACATAGCAACAGAAGAACTAAGCCATCTCGAAATTATTGGTTCTCTTGTTGGCATGCTCAACAAAGGTGCAAAAGGAGCACTCGCTGAAGGGGCTGAGAGTGAAGCTGAACTTTATCGTTCGTTAACTCAAAATGGCAATGACAGCCATATAACTTCTCTCCTCTACGGAGGAGGCCCAGCATTAACTAATTCAGCTGGAGTCCCCTGGACCGCAGCTTATGTTGATACTATTGGTGAAGTCACAGCCGATCTTCGTTCAAATATAGCAGCTGAAGCTCGAGCAAAGATCATTTACGAGCGTCTCATTAATGTTACTGATGATCCTGGCGTAAAAGATGCTCTGGCATTTTTAATGACCAGAGAAGCAGCACATATGCTTTCTTTTGAAAAGGCATTACATTCAATTCGTAACACCTTTCCACCAGGAAAATTACCACCAATTGAGAAATACAAAAACGTATATTACAACATGTCAGAAGGTGAAGACGTGAGAGGTAGTTGGAATAGTGATGAAAACTTTGACTATGTTTCCGATCCATTTCCGGCTGTTGACGGTGGTGATGGTAATGCCTCGATAAACCTTACAGCCAAGCAAGACGCAATGATAAAAGCAATGGCTACAAGGCTTAAATCTGATCAGGATATAAATCCTGTCACTGGCGTGGAACTGGCTGAAGGTGAACCTCAATCTAAGAAACAGTGTAAAAGTTAATTGACATAGTTTTTACATTAAGTTAAAGAATATTAATTACTTAGTATTGAGATGAATGGAGCCCGCGAAATTATTTGCGGGCTTTATAAAAACTAATAGGGAACTTCTTATACAAAGTCGACTGAGTTGCGCCGCCTCGATTTGTCCTCCGCGCCAGATGTTAACTGGTCTGAATATTCGGGGGCGTAGGCCATTTAGGTTTTGAGATGTCTACCCGATTAAGCAAGACACCGTGTGTGTGCTCCTGTGCTATTAGTCGTTTATGTGCCGTAGTATATCTCTCTGCCGTTGTTCTTCACTACAAGCCCACAGTCTGTCCATATCTCGTTGCTTGTCTCTGATTTTCCTTTTCCTCCTGCAAAGGTGATGGACGAAATGATTATTTGCCTGTCGAAACGCTGATCATCCTGTTTCTGAACCGTAAGGGTTCCATTCGGGTGAGTAGCACTTCCGGGGAAAGCCCGCCCCACAGCTTTAACAATATCGCCGACAATATTCTCTGCCCGCAGCATGCCGTTGATGGTGCAGTTTTCCGCTATCGTCACATTATTGAGGGTGCCGGAATTCGCGCTGATATGTCCGCTTATATCCGCATTACGGGCAGTCAGCCTGCCGTCAGGTGTCAGCTTAAAGGTCGGCGCGTTCCCGCCGCTGGTGATGCTCGGGGCCGTCATATATTTGAGGGACACCTCGTTCATAAAAATCTGATTAACAGAAAAGACCGGCTTGTCGGAAAGACAAATTAAAAGTTATCGGTTGAATTT
Source organism: Citrobacter sp. C5_2 (assembly GCF_014596845.2). Classification (NCBI taxonomy): domain Bacteria; kingdom Pseudomonadati; phylum Pseudomonadota; class Gammaproteobacteria; order Enterobacterales; family Enterobacteriaceae; genus Citrobacter; species Citrobacter sp. C5_2. Next base: position 3,001,822 of record NZ_CP115032.1, read on the forward strand.
GTGGATCGAAGGCGTGCATTTCAAACATCTGACAGCTCTCGGGGAAACTGACAATTCGAAAGTACTGCTTTGGTACAACTATCCAAAGATTAACCAATTAGTACAGGATGCATGATGGACTTTCCAACCAGCGTGGAGCTGCATAATGGAAAAATACGGATCACATTTACCTATCGCGGCAAACCTTGCCGCGAAGTCCTTCGCGGCTGGACGGTTAACAGCAGCAACATCAAAAAAGCTGGAAATCTTCGCGCGCTCATAACAAGTGAAATACAGCTCGGTAAGTTCGACTATGCGGAACGTTTCCCGGAATCCAAAGCGCTTAAGAAGTTCATCACAACCAAAAAAATCACCACGTTTAAAGAACTAAGTGATTTTTTTACAGACACCAAAGCCTTAGAGGTATCTGGTGCAACACTGCTATCGCTTACTTCGGTCGTAAATACGTTACTACGTGTAATCAGAGAAAATACCCGTCTGGTAGATACTGAGCATGCCGATATTTTGCATTACCGAAAAGAGTTATTGGCCGGGACAATTATTAACCCGGCAATGCCGAATCTTGCCGGGCAAGGCCGAGTGTCCTCAACAGTCAATAAACAGATGGCAGTTTTATCAGAAATGCTTAAGCCCGCAAACCGAAGCCAGTTTATATTTCATGCTCCTCATGAAGAAGTGTCGCGACTCCAGCTATCTAAAAACTATCCCGACCCACTTTGACTTCATGAGTACCAGGCACTAATAGCCCCCAGGACGCCCCCACGGGCAGGGGAGCATGAGAAAAGTTATTTAATTTCATAGCGCTGCTTTCAATCCACATAATCAGCGTTAAACTATTCATACCGTTCAGATAGGGAGTAACGATGATGCGCGTACTGGTTGTCGAGGATAATGCTTTATTACGCCACCACCTCAAGGTTCAGTTACAGGATTTAGGGCATCAGGTGGATGATGCAGAAGATGCTAAGGAAGCAGACTATTACCTTAATGAACATCTGCCGGATATCGCGATCGTTGATTTAGGGCTCCCTGATGAAGATGGCTTGTCGTTGATCCGCCGTTGGCGCAGCAACGATGTTTCGCTCCCGATTCTGGTATTAACCGCCCGTGAAGGCTGGCAGGACAAGGTGGAAGTGCTCAGCGCCGGCGCCGACGATTACGTCACAAAACCATTTCACATTGAAGAAGTGGCTGCGCGCATGCAGGCGTTGATGCGTCGCAACAGCGGTCTGGCATCGCAGATTATCTCCCTTCCACCTTTTCAGGTGGACCTCTCTCGCCGCGAGTTATCTGTCAATGATGAGGTTATCAAGCTCACGGCGTTCGAATACACCATAATGGAAACACTCATCCGCAATAACGGCAAAGTGGTCAGTAAAGATTCGCTCATGCTGCAGCTTTATCCGGATGCCGAGCTGCGTGAAAGTCATACTATTGATGTTCTGATGGGACGTCTGCGCAAAAAAATACAGGCGCAATATCCTGACGACGTCATCACCACCGTGCGTGGCCAGGGATATCTTTTTGAATTGCGCCAATGAATAAACTATTGCGTCATTTTTTCCCGTTATCGCTACGGCTACGTTTTTTACTGGCAACCGCTGGCGTGGTATTGGTGCTCTCACTGGCCTACGGCATCGTTGCCCTGGTGGGTTATAGCGTCAGCTTTGATAAGACCACGTTTCGCCTGTTGCGCGGCGAAAGCAATCTGTTCTATACCCTGGCGAAATGGGATAACGGTAAAATTAATGTCGAGTTGCCCGAAAATCTCGACATGCAAAGTCCCACAATGTCGCTGATTTATGATGAAAACGGCAAGTTACTGTGGGCGCAGCGCAACGTCCCGTGGCTGACCCAGAGTATTCAACCTGACTGGCTTAAAACGAACGGTTTTCATGAAATTGAGGCCAATGTCGACGCCACCAGCACGTTGCTGGGTGCAGATCACTCCGCGCAGCAGCAGTTAAAAGAAGTCAGAGAAGACGACGACGACGCTGAAATGACCCACTCGGTAGCGGTAAATGTCTACCCAGCCACCGCCAGAATGCCCCAACTGACCATTGTGGTTGTCGATACCATTCCTATTGAGTTAAAGCGCTCGTATATGGTCTGGAGCTGGTTTATTTATGTGCTGGTCGCTAATCTGTTGTTGGTCATCCCACTGTTATGGGTGGCCGCCTGGTGGAGCCTGCGGCCTATTGAATCGCTGGCGCGTGAAGTTCGTGAGCTTGAAGAACATCATCGTGAGATGCTGAATCCCGCCACCACGCGTGAACTGACCAGTCTGGTCCGCAACCTCAACCGGCTGTTGAAAAGCGAACGTGAGCGCTACGGCAAATACCGCACCACGTTAACCGATCTCACGCATAGCCTGAAGACACCGCTGGCCGTATTGCAAAGTACGATGCGCTCGATGCGTAACGAAAAAATGAACGTAAGCGACGCGGAGCCCATCATGCTCGAGCAAATCAGTCGTATTTCCCAGCAGATAGGCTATTACCTGCATCGCGCCAGCATGCGTGGCAGCAGCGCCCTGCTCAGCCGGGAACTGCATCCGGTCGCGCCGTTGCTGGATAAACTTACTTCGGCGCTGAATAAGGTGTATCAGCGTAAAGGCGTTAACATTAATCTCGACATCTCACCTGAAATCAGCTTTGTAGGCGAGCAGAACGATTTTGTCGAAGTGATGGGTAACGTGCTGGATAACGCCTGTAAATATTGTCTGGAGTTCGTCGAGATTTCAGCGCGACTATCAGAGGATCAACTGCATATTCTGGTTGAAGATGATGGCCCCGGCATTCCGCATAGCAAACGGGAAGTGGTGTTTGACCGCGGACAACGTGTCGATACGCTACGACCAGGACAAGGTGTCGGGTTGGCGGTAGCGCGTGAAATCACCGAACAGTATGACGGGCAGATTATTGCAGGTGACAGCCTGTTGGGCGGCGCGCGCATGGAAGTTATTTTTGGTCGCCAGCAGCCGGGGCAGAAAGACGAGTAATCGTCGCATGTAATAAATATGTACTGACTTCACGCTTGAGGTTAAGTATCCGTTATAATCGGTTGCAGATACCAGCCTGCGGATGCTCATTATGGAATACCAACTCACACTTAACTGGCCCGATTTTCTGGAACGCCACTGGCAAAAACGCCCGGTGGTCTTAAAACGCGGGTTTAACAACTTTATTGATCCACTCTCTCCTGACGAACTGGCTGGACTGGCGATGGAAAGCGAAGTCGACAGCCGACTCGTCAGCCACCAGGACGGTAAATGGCAGGTTAGCCACGGTCCGTTCGAAAGCTATGACCATCTTGGCGAAAACAACTGGTCGCTGCTGGTGCAGGCGGTCAATCACTGGCATGAGCCAACCGCGGCGCTGATGCGTCCGTTTCGCGAGCTGCCGGACTGGCGTATTGACGATCTGATGATCTCCTTCTCCGTACCCGGCGGCGGCGTTGGCCCGCATCTGGATCAGTACGATGTGTTTATTATTCAGGGAACCGGACGCCGCCGCTGGCGTGTGGGCGAAAAACTACAGTTGAAGCAGCACTGTCCTCACCCGGATCTGCTGCAGGTCGACCCGTTTGAAGCCATCATTGATGAAGAGCTGGAACCCGGCGATATTCTGTATATTCCGCCAGGGTTCCCACACGAAGGCTACGCGCTGGAAAACGCCATGAACTATTCGGTGGGCTTCCGTGCGCCAAACACTCGCGAACTGATTAGCGGATTTGCCGATTACGTTTTGCAGCGTGAACTGGGCAGCACGTATTACAGCGATCCGGATCTTCCGCCCCGCGATCATCCGGCTGACGTTCTGCCGCAGGAGATGGACAAGCTGCGCGAAATGATGCTGGGGCTGATTAATCAACCTGAACATTTCCAACAATGGTTTGGTGAGTTTATTTCTCAGTCTCGTCATGAACTGGATATTGCCCCGCCAGAGCCACCGTATCAGCCTGACGAAATCTACGATGCCCTGAAGCAAGGGGATGTATTAGTGCGTCTGGGTGGATTGCGTGTATTGCGCATCGGCGACGATATCTACGCCAATGGTGAGAAAATTGACTCGCCGCATCGTCCTGCCCTTGAAGCCCTTGCCAGTCATATCGTACTGACGGCCGAGAATTTTGAGGATGCACTGGAAGATCCATCCTTCCTTGCCATGCTGGCCGCACTGGTTAACAGCGGGTATTGGTTCTTCGAAGGGTAAATCATTGTGACTGCGCCGGATGGCGCTTCGCTTATCCGGCCTACGGGATGAGATATTTGTAGGCCGGATAAGCGAAGCGCCATCCGGCATCTACATTTATTTTTGTTTCGCCGCCAGCTCCGCAATACGTACAATGACCTGCACCGCTTTTTCCATCCCTTCCAGAGTCACAAATTCATGTTTGCCATGATAGTTGTAGCCGCCGGTGAACAGATTCGGACACGGTAACCCCATAAACGACAGCTGCGCGCCGTCGGTTCCGCCACGAATAGGCTTCAGCACAGGTTCAATATCGCAATCGCGCATCGCCTTCTGGGCAATATCCAGCACGTGCGGATGCTCAATCACTTTTTCGCGCATATTGTAATAGCTGTCTTCGATCACCAGTTCGATATAGCAGTCCGGGTGTAACCCTTTGCCAACCTTCTTGGCGATATCCATGATCTTGCGTTTACGCGCTTCAAACTGCTTGCGGTCAAAATCACGGATGATGTAGTGCATATCCGCCCGATCAACCGTCCCTTTCATGCTCGCCAGGTGATAAAAGCCTTCATAGCCTTCCGTCGTTTCCGGGCTTTCATCGGCCGGAACCTCCGCGTGAATACGCGCAGCCAGCGACAGCGCATTCACCATCACCCCTTTTGCGGTGCCCGGATGCACATTGTTGCCCACGATCTTGATATTAACCGACGCGGCGTTGAAGTTTTCAAACTCCAGCTCCCCCACGCCACCGCCGTCAACGGTATAGGCCCACTGCGCATCGAATGCCGCAACGTCGAAATGCTTCGCCCCTTTGCCAACCTCTTCGTCCGGCGTAAAAGCCACGCGGATATCACCATGCGGAATATCTTTTTGGATCAGCACAGCCAGCGCGGTCATGATTTCTGCGATACCCGCTTTATCATCGGCGCCCAGCAATGTTTTGCCGTCTGTAGTGATTAGCGTCTGGCCCAAAAGCTGATGCAGTACCGGGAACATCACCGGCGACAGAACTTCATCGCCAATACCTAACGCGATATCGCCCCCGCGGTAGTTTTCAACAATTTGTGGATTAACGTTTTTACCACTGCAATCCGGTGAGGTATCCACATGGGAAATAAAACCGATAGCGGGAATATTGCCAGCAACGTTAGCAGGCAACGTTGCCATCAGCGTCCCCTTTTCGCTGAGTGAAATATTGACCAGCCCCATCTCTTCGAGCTGTTGTTTGAGCAGTTGTAATAACTTCCACTGTCCTTCGGTGCTGGGTACTTGCCGCACGCCCGATTTTGATTGGGTGTCCAGCGACACGTAGTGTAAAAAACGCTCAAGTAGTTTATCCATGCAGTCACCCTCACTTTTTGTGACAACATTATCAATAAGCAACAAAAGACAAATATTGCGTCAGGTCACTTTTATCCCCGCAAGTAAGAATATTTCGCCATGACATCCACTCTGACTATAGGGCTAAGTCAGTAATTCGCAACAAGGATTGGCGATTACCATGGTTTGCCGTAGAATAACGGCCCTCATTAAGAGTCATCAAGGTGGTTAACCACAAACCCCGCATCGGTCAGCCATCCGGTGCGTTTACATGGGACAGAGTAAAAAATTGAATAAACAACCGCGTTCGCTTTCTCCACTGGTGCAATTAGCGGGAATTCGCAAAAGTTTCGATGGTAAAGAGGTGATTTCCAGCCTGGATTTGACCATCAAAAACGGCGAGTTTCTCACGCTGCTCGGCCCCTCTGGCTGCGGTAAAACAACCGTTCTTCGCCTGATTGCCGGTCTGGAAACGGTTGATTCCGGTCATATCATATTGGACAACCAGGACATCACTCACGTTCCGGCGGAAAATCGCTACGTGAACACCGTCTTCCAAAGCTATGCGTTATTTCCCCACATGACCGTGTTTGAAAATGTGGCCTTCGGTTTACGCATGCAGAAAACACCCGCTGCTGATATCCCTCCTCGTGTTACCGAAGCCCTGCGCATGGTACAACTGGAAGAATTCGCCCAACGAAAGCCGCATCAACTTTCTGGTGGACAGCAACAGCGCGTGGCGATTGCCCGTGCAGTGGTCAACAAACCTCGTTTGCTCCTGTTAGATGAATCCCTCTCTGCGCTGGATTACAAACTGCGCAAACAGATGCAGAACGAACTGAAAGCGCTGCAACGTAAGCTTGGTATCACTTTTGTTTTTGTCACGCACGACCAGGAAGAAGCGCTGACCATGTCAGACCGTATCGTGGTGATGCGCGATGGCAAGATTGAGCAAGACGGTACGCCGCGCGAAATCTACGAAGAGCCGAAAAATCTGTTTGTCGCCGGGTTTATCGGCGAAATCAATATGTTTAACGCGACGGTCATTGAGCGTCTGGACGATCAGCGCGTTCGTGCTAATGTGGAAGGTCGCGAGTGCAACATTTACGTCAACTTCGCGGTGGTGCCTGGGCAAAAACTGCACGTATTATTGCGCCCGGAAGATCTGCGCGTTGATGAGATCAACGACGATAATCATATTGAAGGTCTTATCGGCTACGTGCGTGAACGCAACTACAAAGGCATGACGCTGGAGTCGGTTGTGGAACTGGAAAATGGCAAGATGGTGATGGTCAGTGAATTCTTCAATGAAGACGATCCTGACTTCGACCACTCGCTCGACCAGAAAATGGCGATTAACTGGGTAGAAAGCTGGGAGGTCGTACTGGCTGATGAAGAACACAAGTAAATTCCAGAGTGTGGTGATCGTCACCATTGTCGGTTGGCTTGTGTTATTTGTCTTTCTGCCCAACCTGATGATCATCGGCACCAGCTTTTTGACCCGTGACGACGCTAATTTCGTCAAAATGGTCTTTACGCTGGAAAACTATACTCGCCTGCTGGATCCGCTCTATTTTGAGGTACTGGTTCACTCCCTCAATATGGCGTTGATTGCCACGCTCGCCTGTCTGGTACTCGGCTATCCGTTTGCCTGGTTTTTGGTAAAGCTGCCGGAAAAAGTGCGCCCGCTGCTGCTGTTCCTGTTGATTGTTCCGTTCTGGACCAACTCGCTTATTCGCATCTACGGACTCAAAATTTTCCTCAGTACCAAAGGCTATCTCAACGAGTTTCTGTTGTGGCTCGGCATTATTGATACCCCCATTCGCATCATGTTTACCCCCAGCGCGGTGATTATCGGCCTGGTGTACATCCTGCTACCGTTTATGGTGATGCCGCTCTACTCCAGCATTGAGAAGCTCGATAAACCGCTGCTGGAAGCCGCACGCGATTTAGGCGCCAGCAAACTTCAGACCTTTACCCGCATCATTATTCCGCTGACGATGCCGGGAATTATCGCCGGATGTCTGCTGGTTATGCTGCCGGCAATGGGGCTGTTTTACGTTTCCGATTTAATGGGCGGGGCGAAAAACCTGTTGATTGGTAACGTGATTAAAGTGCAGTTCCTGAACATTCGCGACTGGCCGTTTGGCGCAGCCACCAGCATAACGCTGACTATCGTGATGGGGCTGATGCTGCTGGTCTACTGGCGCGCCTCCCGCTTGCTGAACAAGAAGGTAGAACTCGAATGATCGGTCGACTGCTTCGTGGCGGTTTTATGACCGCTATCTACGCGTATCTGTACATTCCAATCATTATTTTGATTGTGAACTCCTTTAACAGCTCGCGCTTTGGCATCAACTGGCAAGGTTTTACTACCAAGTGGTACGGTCTGCTGGTGAACAACGACAGCCTGCTGCAGGCGGCGCAACACTCCCTGACGATGGCAGTGCTCTCCGCAACGTTTGCCACGCTGATCGGTTCACTCACCGCGGTCGCGCTTTATCGCTACCGTTTTCGCGGGAAACCCTTTGTCAGCGGCATGCTGTTTGTGGTGATGATGTCGCCCGATATCGTAATGGCGATTTCACTGCTGGTGTTGTTTATGCTGATTGGCATTCAGCTCGGCTTCTGGTCGCTGCTGTTTTCGCATATCACCTTCTGTCTGCCTTTTGTGGTGGTGACGGTCTATTCACGCCTGAAAGGCTTTGATGTGCGAATGCTGGAAGCGGCAAAAGATTTGGGCGCCAGTGAAGTGACTATCCTGCGCAAGATCATTCTGCCGCTGGCAATGCCTGCGGTGGCCGCAGGCTGGTTGCTAAGCTTTACGCTGTCGATGGATGACGTCGTTGTTTCATCCTTCGTCACCGGGCCGGGTTATGAAATTTTGCCCTTAAAAATCTACTCAATGGTAAAAGTCGGCGTATCACCCGAGGTGAACGCACTGGCGACCATTTTGTTGGTTCTGTCGCTGGTTATGGTGATCGCCAGCCAGCTTATTGCACGTGATAAAACCAAGGGCCGCTAAGGCCCTTAATTCAGGGGACGTTAAATGATGAAAAAATGGTCACGCCACCTGCTCGCGGCGGGTGCTCTGGCACTAGGCATGAGCGCCGCTCACGCGAATGACAACAACACGCTCTATTTCTATAACTGGACTGAGTACGTGCCGCCAGGACTGCTGGAGCAGTTCACCAAAGAGACCGGCATTAAGGTTATCTATTCGACCTACGAGTCGAATGAAACCATGTACGCCAAGCTCAAAACCTATAAAGACGGTGCGTACGATCTGGTGGTTCCGTCTACCTATTACGTCGATAAAATGCGTAAAGAAGGCATGATCCAGAAGATCGACAAGTCGACGTTGACCAACTTCCACAACCTCGATCCGGAAATGCTCAACAAGCCGTTTGACCCCAACAATGACTACTCCATTCCGTATATCTGGGGTGCGACGGCCATTGGCGTCAACAGCGATGCCATCGACCCGAAAACCGTAACCAGTTGGGCCGACCTGTGGAAACCGGAGTACAAAGGTAGCCTGTTGTTAACCGATGACGCGCGTGAAGTCTTCCAGATGGCGCTGCGCAAGCTGGGGTATTCCGGCAATACCACCGATCCTAAAGAGATTGAAGCCGCGTATAACGAGTTAAAGAAGCTGATGCCTAACGTCGCGGCATTTAACTCTGACAACCCGGCCAACCCGTATATGGAAGGCGAAGTCAATCTGGGGATGGTGTGGAACGGCTCCGCATATGTCGCGCGCCAGGCGGGGACCCCGCTGGAAGTGGTGTGGCCGAAGGAAGGGGGTATTTTCTGGATGGACAGTCTGTCTATTCCGGCTAATGCGAAAAACAAAGAAGGTGCGCTGAAGCTGATTAACTTCCTGCTGCGCCCGGACGTGGCGAAAGAAGTCGCAGAAACTATCGGTTATCCAACGCCAAACCTGGCGGCACGTAAGCTGCTGAGCCCGGAAGTGGCGAACGATAAAACGCTCTACCCTGATGCTGAAACCATCAATAAAGGGGAATGGCAAAATGACGTCGGCTCCGCCAGCGCTATTTATGAAGAGTATTATCAGAAGCTGAAAGCAGGACGCTAATTCAGCGTTGTAAGGAATGCCCGATGGCGCTACGCTTATCGGGCCTACATCAATGCGAAGCGTAGGCCCGATAAGCGTAGCGCCTTCCGGCAAAAAAAATCACAACCCTTTCAAAAACTTCTCAACAAACTCCGGCACCACCTGGCTTGCCGGACCGTAATGCTTCTCTTCGAACTCGCTTCCCACCTGGCTCGGCTCGAGATTTAACTCTACCGTATGCGCTCCATGCAGCCGCGCCTCATGCACAAAACCCGCGGCCGGGTAGACATGGCCTGATGTGCCAATGGCAATAAACACATCCGCCATTGCCAGCGCCATATAAATTTCATCCATTCCCAGCGGCATTTCGCCAAACCACACGACGTGCGGTCGCAGCGGAGCCGGGAACTGGCAGCAATGGCATTTGTCTTCCGCAGTCACATCGCCCGTCCACTCCAGAATCTGTCCGCTTTGCGAACAGCGAACCTTGAGCAGTTCGCCGTGCATATGGATGACATTCTGGCTGCCCGCGCGTTCATGCAGGTTATCAATATTCTGCGTCACCAGTAAAAAACGGTCACCCAGCTCGGCTTCAAGTTTTGCCAGCGCGATATGCGCCGCGTTGGGCTGGATTTCTGGTTGCTGCAATTGATGACGACGGGCGTTATAAAACGACTGAACCAGTTCCGGGTTGCGACTAAACCCTTCCGGGGTCGCAACGTCTTCGACCCGATGTTCTTCCCAAAGACCATCCGTCGCGCGGAAGGTTCGAATACCTGACTCGGCAGAAATCCCCGCTCCCGTCAGTACCAGCACTCTTGGTTTTTCCATCAATTCAGGCACCACTCTGTCTCTGAAAAAGATTCGTTGACGCAGGCGATCGCGCAAATGGCGTTTATTTTTACGAAAGCGGCTTAACCGATGACTCCGACGCGACAGCATAACAACCTCTTTGTATTAATCGGTAAGATGTAAAAAAGCGGCCCCGCGCATTCCGCCCGCATCACCGTGCCGCGCCTGCTCAATACGCGGCACTCGGGCAACCGGCAGTAGATGGCGTGGCAATCTGTCCGCCAGTTGCGTCGTAATAGCGGAAAAATTCGACAAACCACCACCAATCACCACTAAATCAGGATCAACGATGGTCAGGATATTCCCCAAACAGACTGCCAGTAAATCCAGATAACGTTCAACATGGGCGCGCGCTTGCTCATCCCCCTGCTCCCACAGCGCGATAATTTCACAGGCATCCAGCGGTTGATGGTAGTAATGCTGATACAACCACGCAAATCCACCGCCGGAGAGATAGCTTTCAATACAGCCCAATTGACCGCATCCGCAGCGGCGCAGTGGGAAATCAAATCCCATCAGCGTCAGCGCATCGACAGGCAAACGAATATGACCAAACTCACCGGTGATATAGCTGCGTCCGGTGATAGATTTACCGTTAAGCACCAGTCCACCGCCGACACCGGTGCCGAGGATTAATCCCATAACCAGCGGATACTGAGTGAACTCGTCGTCCCAGGCTTCAGAGAGGGCAAAACAGTTGGCATCGTTGTCCAGGCGAACATCGCGGTCAAGGCGGGCGCTGAGATCGGCACGGAGCGGTTTACCACTGGCGGCAGGCACATTGGCCGCGTACAGCGTACCGTCTTCTGTTTCCGGCATGCCAGGAATGCCGATACCCACCGAACCTTTGACGCCGAATCGCTGGTCCGCTTCCATTACCAGATTGCAGACCGCATTAAGGAAAGCTTCATAGCTGTCGCGAGGCGTAGGGACGCGTGTTTCCCATTGCAAACGGCGTTGGTTATCAAATACCCCCAGCGCAATTTTGGTCCCGCCGATGTCAAATCCGTAATACATCACCGCTCCTTCTTATTGTTATTGGCCGCTAAGTACTCTCGCAGGATCAATATTGCTGGCGCGACGCGCCGGATACCAACTCGCCAAAAGACTCAGCACTAATGCTGTCACCAGCACGTAGATCACATCCAGCCAGTGTAATTCCGATGGCAGGAAGTCAATGAAATAGATATCGCCAGACAGGAACTGATGGCCGATAAGCGCCTCGATGCCGTTGATGATCGGCGTCAACTGCAGCGAGACAACCACCCCGATGACGACGCCTATCAGACTACCGAACAAACCCGCCAGCAGGCCGTACCAGACAAAAATGGCACGGATCAAACCATCTTTAGCCCCCAGGGTTCTTAATACCGCAATATCACCGCTTTTGTCTTTTACCGCCATCACTAACGTGGAAACGATATTAAAACAGGCCACGCCAATCACCAGCACCATCGCCAGATACATGATGGCGCGGATCATCTGGATATCGCGGTACATATAGCCGTAGGTGCCAATCCAGCTCTTAATATAAACATAGTTATTGGTGACTTCACCCGCGTCACGTACCAGTTTATTGGCGTTAAAGACGTCGTTAACTTTTAGCGCGATCCCGGAAACGCTGGATCCCATATCCAGGTATTGCTGCGCGTCTTCCATGGGGATCATGGCAAAGCTGTGATCGAGCTGACCGCTCAGCTGCAAAATGCCCGTCACGTGCAAACGCACGCGTTTAGGCTGCTGTAACTTATGGTCCGCACTGGCGTTAGGGATCATAATCGACACCCAGTCGCCCTGCTTCACCTTCAGCGCATCGGCAATCCCCTTACCAATAATGATTTGCTGCTCACCGGCTTTGAAATTATCCCAGGCGTGGTTCTGCACGAACGATGGCAGCGCGCTTAAACGCTGCTCCTGTTTCGGGTCAACGCCCTTCACCTGCACCGCACGTAGATTCGCCCCACTCTCCACCAGCCCGGTAAAGTTGATATAGGGCGCCACGGCGACAATACCAGGCACTTTCTGTACTTTATCGAGCGCTTCCTGCCAGTTGTTCCACGGTTGGTTAACGGCCTCAATTTCACCGTGCGGGACCACGGCCAGAATACGGTTGTTCAACTCACGCTCAAAGCCATTCATGGCGCTTAACCCGACGATCAACACCGCCACACCCAACGCGATGCCAACGGTAGAAATCACCGAAATCAGCGAGACCATACCGCCGCGCCGCCGACCTCGGCTAAAACGCAGACCAATCAATAACGATAAAGGCGAAGCCATTACTCTGCTCCCATCAGGCTCAGTTCGGCCGTCAGGCGACCATCGCGCATTTCAAGCTGGCGGCTCATGCGCTTCGCCAACTGCAGATCGTGCGTCACCACCAGAAATGCCGTGCCCTGAGAGCGGTTAAGCTCCCCCAGAAGCTCGAAAATGCTGTCCGCGTTGCGCGCATCAAGGTTACCCGTTGGTTCATCCGCCAGCACCAGACGAGGGTTATTCACCAGCGCACGGGCAATGGCCACGCGCTGACGCTCGCCGCCCGACAGTTCAGACGGGCGATGGCTGGCACGATGGTCCAGCCCTACCGCTTTCAGCATATCGCGCGCGCGCGCGGTGATTTCAGCCGGTTTTTTCTTACCAATCAGCAGCGGCATCGCCACGTTTTCCAGTGCGGTAAAGTCCGGTAGCAGATGGTGGAACTGGTAAATAAAGCCCAGCTTCTGATTGCGCAGTTCCGCCTTCGCCGCAGACGAGAGTTTGCTCATCGGCTGACCGTTAAAGATGACGTCGCCGGAAGTTGGTGTATCCAGCCCACCTAACAGATGGAGCAGCGTACTCTTACCGGAGCCGGAGCTGCCGACAATCGCCATCATCTCGCCTTCGCCAACGCAAAAACTGACATCGTGCAGGACATCAGTCTGCACTGTGCCTTCCTGATAGCGTTTGCACAGGTTGTCGCATTGCAACAGGATCTTATTCATAACGTAAAGCCTCAGCGGGTTGAGTGGCGGCAGCGCGCCAGGAAGGATAAAGCGTTGACAGCAACGCGATGGCCATCGCCACCAGCGCAATGACGATAACCTGCAGCGGCTCGATGGCGACCGGCAGCGCAGCGCCATCCAGAAGCACGCCGATAATGGGCATCAGGTTGTTCAGTTGACTGGCGAGCAATGCGCCCAGCCCTGCGCCCAGCAGCGCGCCGATAATCCCGGCACTGGCCCCCTGAACCATAAACACCATCATTATCTGCCGCGGCGTTAGCCCCTGAGTTTGTAGAATCGCCACTTCCCCTTGCTTCTCCATTACCATCAGACCCAGCGAGGTAATAATATTAAAAGCCGCCACCGCCACGATCAGACTGAGCAGCAGCCCCATCATGTTTTTCTCCATGCGCACGGCCTGGAATAATTCCCCTTTACGCTCGCGCCAGTCCTGCCATTTGGTACCTTGCGGCAGCGTTTGCTGGCTCAACGTGTCAACCTTTAACGGCTCGTTCAACCACAAACGCCAGCCGGTGATATTACCCACCGGGTAGCGCATCAGGCGTGACGCATCCTGAATGTTGGTCAGCATCTGGTAGCCGTCGACTTCGCTGTTAGCGGCAAAGGTGCCGATCACCGTAAACAGACGCTGGCTAGGCAAACGCCCCATCGGCGTAAACTGACTGGCGGACGGCACCATTACGCGAATTTGATCGCCACGGTTAACGCCCAACTGCCCGGCAAGCTGCTCACCGAGGATGACATTATACTTACCCGGTTGCAGATCTGTTTGCTTCACATTGACCAGATACGGCGTGAGCGGATCTTTTTGCGCCGGGTCGATACCCAGCATTACGCCAACCGCCACGCTACGCGCACTTTGCAGCACCACATCACCCGTTGTTATGGGTGCAACGCGGTTGACGCCGTTCAACACCACCGCTTTTTCCGGCAATTGCTGCGGGTTTAGGGAACCCTGTTCAGATGAGAGAACAGCCTGGGGCATCAGGCCAAGGATATTGTTTTGCAGCTCGCGCTCGAAACCGTTCATCACTGACAACACTGTGACCAGCGCCATTACCCCGAGAGTAATGCCGATGGTGGAGAGCCAGGAAACGAAGCGACCGAAGCGATCTGCTGCACGCCCGCGCATATAACGCAGGCCGATGAATAGAGCGACAGGTTGGTACATGAAATCCGTCTGGTTGCTGTTAGCAAAGTCACGAGTATATAAGCGAAAGCGGAATGGGTAAATGACTGAACCGTAAGTGTTCGTCAGCACTATTCCTAAAAGGATAGATAAATCAATTCGCTGTAGATACCCCTCCCCCCTTCAGTCCGGGTCCCTGATCTTTATCCTAAAAAAACAAAATGCAGACAGTTACGCATTACAGCGTACAGCGGGTTGCGCAGGATGGCAGGCTATAGCTAACAATATGGGTACGCTGTCTCGATGAATAAAAAAGAATTATGGATCAATCAAATCAAAGGGTTATGCATTTGTCTGGTGGTAATATATCACTCAGTCATTACGTTTTACCCACACCTCACCACCTTTCAGTATCCGCTTTCAGAGATGCTGAGCAAATGCTGGATTTACCTCAATCTGTACCTGGCGCCGTTTCGTATGCCGGTATTTTTCTTTATTTCAGGCTATTTGATCCGCCGCTACATCGATAGCGTTCCCTGGACAACCTGTGTGGATAAACGGATCTGGAGTATTGCCTGGGTGCTGGTGCTATGGGGAGTCGTGCAATGGCTGGCGTTAGTCTCGCTCAATAACTGGTTGGCTCCGCAACGCGATCTGAGTCATGCCGCCAACGCCGCGTATGCCGGTTCAATCACTGGCTTTACCCACGGGATGCTGACCGCCAGCACCAGCTTGTGGTATCTGTATGCGCTGATTGTCTATTTTGTGCTGTGTAAGATGTTCAACCGCTGGGCATTACCGCTGTTGGTGCTGTTTGTCGTGCTGAGCGTGGCGATCAATTTTTTCCCCACGCCGTGGTGGGGAATGAACAGCGTGATTCGCAATCTGCCCTGGTACAGCCTCGGCGCCTGGTTTGGCGCAACGCTGATGGTATGGATCAAAGAGGTGCCTCTGCGCCGCCATACGCTCATATTTATGGTTAGCTTAATGGCCGCTGTGGTCGCGTGGCTGGCAAATATTTCGCTACTGCTTTCCCTCCTGTCTATTGTACTAATCATGAAGCTGTTTTATCAGTTCGAGCAGCGCTTTGGTATGCGCGCATCCAGCCCGTTAAGCGTGATTGGATCCAATACTATCGCCATCTATACCACCCACCGTATTTTGGTTGAGCTGTTCAGCTTAACGCTAATCCCCAAAATCAATCATGCCGCCTGGCCTGCTTACGGCGAGTTGCTCCTGCTGCTGGTTTATCCCTTCGCCTGCCTGCTGTTGTGCACTCTGTTTGGCTTGCTGGTGCGTAAGATTTCGCAAAAAACCATTGCCGACTTGCTCTTTTCTCCACCGTCTTTATCGACGGCCTCGCGCTAATTTCAACGCGCTTTTTGCCCCCATCAGGGGGCGAATCAATTTGCTTATGAGAAACGATCACGGATAATAAAGAACATTGCTTATCAGATGTATATCTAAACGAGATCCTGACAACCGAATGCCTGAACAACATCGTTACACGCTCCCGGCCAGCGCTTCCGACCAGCGCCAGTTAGGCGAACTGACCGGCGCAGCTTGCGCGACGCTGGTCGCTGAAATTGCTGAACGTCATGCGGGTCCTGTCGTACTGATCGCGCCGGACATGCAAAATGCCCTGCGACTGCATGATGAAATTCGTCAGTTTACCGACCAGATGGTAATGAACCTGGCGGACTGGGAAACGCTGCCCTACGATAGCTTTTCCCCTCATCAGGAGATTATCTCCTCGCGGCTTTCCACGCTGTATCAACTCCCTGCGATGCAGCGCGGTGTACTGATTGTGCCGGTGAACACGCTGATGCAGCGCGTCTGTCCGCACAGCTATCTGCATGGTCATGCGTTGGTGATGAAAAAAGGTCAGCGGCTTTCGCGCGACGCCCTGCGCGAACAACTGGACAGCGCGGGCTACCGCCATGTTGATCAGGTGATGGAGCACGGCGAATACGCCACGCGCGGCGCGTTGTTGGATCTGTTCCCCATGGGCAGCGAATTACCGTATCGACTGGATTTCTTTGATGATGAAATCGACAGTCTGCGTCTGTTTGATACCGACACCCAGCGCACACTGGAAGAAGTCGACGCCATTAATTTGCTGCCCGCGCATGAATTCCCGACCGATAAAACGGCGATTGAGCTGTTCCGCAGCCAGTGGCGCGATACCTTTGAAGTTAAACGCGACGCCGAACATATTTACCAGCAGGTCAGCAAAGGCACGTTACCTGCCGGGATCGAATACTGGCAGCCATTGTTTTTCAGCGAGCCGCTGCCCCCCCTGTTCAGCTATTTCCCCGCCAATACGTTATTGGTCAATACCGGCGATATCGAGACCAGCGCAGAACGCTTCCAGGCTGATACCCTGTCGCGTTTTGAGAACCGGGGTGTTGATCCGATGCGCCCGCTTCTGCCGCCACACTCGCTGTGGCTGCGCGTAGATGAGCTGTTCTCCGAACTTAAACGCTGGCCCCGTGTTCAACTGAAAACTGAGACTCTGGCGAACAAAGCCGCGAATACTAACCTCGGCTTCCAGAAGTTGCCAGATATCGCGGTTCAGGCGCAGCAAAAAGCGCCGTTAGATGCGTTACGTAAATTCCTTGAAGGCTTCACCGGTCCGGTGATTTTCTCCGTTGAAAGCGAAGGTCGCCGCGAAGCGCTTGGCGAACTGCTCGCCCGTATCAAAATCGCGCCGAAGCGCATATTGCGTCTCGACGAAGCCGTCGACAATGGTCGCTATCTGATGATTGGCGCAGCCGAACACGGCTTCATTGATAGCAAACGCAACCTGGCGCTGATTTGCGAAAGCGATCTGCTCGGGGAGCGCGTGGCGCGCCGCCGCCAGGATTCTCGTCGCACCATCAATCCTGATACGTTAATTCGTAACCTCGCCGAACTGCATCCCGGCCAACCGGTGGTGCACCTGGAGCACGGCGTTGGCCGTTATGCCGGGATGACCACGCTGGAAGCGGGCGGTATCACCGGCGAGTACCTGATGCTCACCTACGCCAACGACGCCAAACTGTACGTGCCTGTGTCATCGTTGCACCTGATCAGCCGTTACGCTGGCGGCGCGGAAGAAAATGCCCCGCTACATAAACTGGGCGGCGATGCCTGGTCTCGTGCCCGCCAGAAAGCCGCTGAGAAGGTGCGCGATGTCGCGGCAGAACTTTTGGATATCTATGCTCAGCGTGCGGCAAAAGAAGGCTTTGCCTTTAAGCATGATCGTGAGCAGTACCAGCTGTTTTGCGACAATTTCCCGTTTGAAACTACGCCCGATCAGGAGCAGGCGATCAACGCGGTGCTCAGCGATATGTGCCAGCCGCTGGCCATGGACCGCCTGGTGTGTGGCGACGTCGGCTTTGGTAAAACCGAAGTCGCGATGCGCGCCGCCTTCCTCGCCGTAGAGAACCACAAGCAGGTGGCCGTGCTGGTTCCGACTACCCTGCTCGCTCAGCAGCACTTCGACAACTTCCGTGATCGCTTTGCCAACTGGCCGGTACGTATTGAAATGCTGTCCCGTTTCCGTAGCGCCAAAGAGCAAGCGCAGATTCTGGAGCAGGTGGCCGAAGGGAAAATCGATATTCTCATCGGCACCCACAAACTGCTGCAAGCGGACGTGAAGCTAAAAGATCTGGGCCTGCTGATTGTCGATGAAGAGCACCGTTTTGGCGTTCGTCATAAAGAGCGCATCAAAGCAATGCGCGCGGATGTCGATATCCTGACGCTGACGGCAACGCCTATTCCGCGTACGCTCAATATGGCGATGAGCGGCATGCGCGATCTGTCGATCATCGCCACGCCTCCTGCCCGTCGTCTGGCGGTGAAAACCTTTGTGCGTGAATATGACAATCTGGTGGTTCGCGAGGCTATCCTGCGTGAAGTTCTGCGCGGGGGGCAAGTTTATTATCTGTTTAACGACGTCGAAAATATCCAGAAAACCGCTGACAGATTAGCGGAACTGGTGCCGGAAGCGCGTATTGGCATCGGCCATGGTCAAATGCGCGAGCGCGAACTGGAACGCGTGATGAACGATTTCCACCATCAGCGCTTTAACGTTCTGGTATGTACCACCATTATCGAAACCGGGATCGACATCCCGACCGCCAACACCATTATCATCGAACGCGCCGATCACTTTGGTTTGGCGCAATTACACCAGTTGCGCGGCCGTGTGGGACGTTCACACCATCAGGCGTACGCCTGGCTTCTGACGCCGCATCCAAAAGCGATGACCACCGACGCGCAAAAGCGCCTGGAAGCTATCGCCTCGCTGGAAGATTTGGGCGCTGGCTTTGCGCTGGCGACCCACGACCTTGAAATTCGCGGCGCCGGGGAACTGCTGGGTGAAGATCAGAGTGGTTCCATGGAAAGCATCGGCTTCTCGCTGTATATGGAGCTGCTGGAAAATGCTGTCGATGCGCTCAAAGAGGGACGCGAACCGTCGCTGGAAGATCTCACCAGCCAGCAAACCGAAGTTGAACTGCGCATGCCGTCACTGCTGCCGGATGACTATATTCCCGATGTCAACACGCGACTGTCGTTCTACAAACGTATTGCCAGTGCGAAAGGCGAAAACGAGTTGGAAGAAATTAAGGTCGAGCTGATAGACCGTTTTGGTCTGCTGCCCGACCCGGCCCGTACGTTGCTGGATATTGCCCGGTTACGCCAACAGGCGCAGAAACTGGGCATCAGAAAGCTTGAAGGCAATGAAAAAGGCGGCACGATTGAGTTTGCAGAGAAAAACCACGTTAACCCGGTGTGGCTGATTGGTTTACTGCAAAAACAGCCGCAGCACTTCCGTCTGGACGGTCCAACCCGGCTGAAATTTATGCAGGATCTGAGCGAGCGTAAAACGCGAATCGACTGGGTACGCCAGTTTATGCGCCAACTTGAAGAAAACGCCGTAGCATAGTGAGCAGGCCGGGAGCGCACATAACGCTCCCGGCCTGTGAATTTACAAACTCTTTGCACTTCCCTGCACTTCCCGACACAGCAAACGGCCATAATTCTTGTTTACTTTTACATAATAAAAACCACGTAAAAACAATGGATTTATGGTGATGTTAAACAATAAACGATTCTCTCGCTGGTTAGCGTTTTTTACGCTTGCAGCGACCTTCGCGTTAGCATTTCCGGCTCAGGCAAACACCTGGCCGCTGCCGCCGCCGGGAAGCCGTCTGGTGGGACAGAATGCCGTTCACGTTGTCGAAGACAATGGCGGTTCTCTCGAAGCTATTGCGAAAAAATACAACGTCGGCTTTTTAGCGCTGCTGCAGGCCAACCCCGGCGTTGATCCTTTCGTGCCTCGTCCTGGCAGCGTTTTGACTATCCCATTGCAAACCCTATTACCGGATGCACCGCGCGAAGGCATTGTCATCAACCTCGCCGAACTGCGTCTTTATTATTACCAGCCGGGGACAAATTCGGTGACCGTATATCCTATTGGCATTGGCCAGTTAGGTGGTGATACGCTGACGCCCACCATGGTAACCACCATTTCCGATAAACGCGCTAATCCCACCTGGACGCCTACGGCAAATATCCGCGCGCGCTATAAAGCAAACGGCATCGATCTTCCTGCCGTTGTCCCTGCCGGGCCTGATAACCCGATGGGCCATCACGCAATTCGCTTAGCCGCATACGGCGGTGTTTATCTGCTGCACGGCACCAATGCTGACTTTGGTATCGGTATGCGTGTCAGTTCCGGTTGTATTCGTCTGCGCGACGGTGATATTGAAACCCTGTTCCGTCAAGTGAAGCCAGGAACCAAAGTCAATATCATTAACACGCCGATCAAAGCCTCAGTCGAACCTAACGGCATGCGGCTGGTGGAAGTGCACCAGCCGCTGTCAGAAAAGATCAATGATGACCCGCAACTGCTGCCGATCGTGTTGAACGCCGCAATGCAAACCTTTAAGAATGCGGCGCAAACGGACCCTGCCGTCATGGAACATGCGATGGAGATTCGCTCAGGCATGCCGGTCGATGTCACCCGCCATCACGACGTGGCTCAACAACCGATGTAAACATTACCCATAAAAAAAACCCCCGCTGGATTTTATTCCGCGGGGGTTTTTTATTTAACTCGCAGTGGCATTGCGATGGGTTAAATCTTATTTGTAGATAACGGCAGTCCCGTGAAGGGTGTTAGGACCGGTAACGGAAGTAATACGGAAAGACTTCGCGCCCATCTCATCCGCTTTCTGCGCCAGTTGATCTTCCAGAGAACCTAAGTTCGTCCCCGCATTTGCAGAGATAGTACCAACTTTCTGTTGACCTGCAGGCGTGGCCTGAACTTCAACAGCGGCGAAGCTGGCAAATGACAGTGAGCTAAGAACAGCAGCAACAAACAGAGTTTTTACGTTTTTCATAATAGTGACCTTTTGCAGATGAATGGGTGTCGTAATGATTAACTTAACGATCGATAGGTAAATCATAGATGTGATCCATGTCACACGTCAACATTTTTTTATAATGATCGTTATATAAAAGATAAAGACCTTATTTTTCATGCTAATAGCTATAAATTATTTTTGTCACTAATCCGCTGGAGTGTGGGGGGGAATATTTTTATAATGATTATTCAATAAACCCAACAAAGGTACATCGGCGCCATGACAACTGAAACGACAGGTTGTGCAAAAAAAAGCCGTGGCCGACCAAAAGTGTTCGACAGGGAAGCCGCGCTTGATAAGGCCATGACACTCTTCTGGCAGCACGGATATGAAGCGACATCGCTCGCCGATCTCGTGGAAGCAACGGGTGCGAAAGCGCCCACGCTGTATGCGGAGTTTACCAACAAGGAAGGGTTGTTTCGTGCCGTGCTGGACCGCTATATAACTCGCTTCGCGGCGAAACACGAAGCTCAGCTGTTTTGCGAAGAAAAAAGCCTTCAGTCAGCACTGGAAGACTATTTCACCGCCATAGCGACCTGCTTTACCAGTAAAGATACTCCGGCAGGATGTTTTATGATTAATACGTCCGCGACGCTGGCGGCCTCTTCCCGCGAGATCGCCCACACGGTGAAATCACGCCATGCGATGCAGGAACAGACGCTTACCCAGTTCCTTCGTCAGCGCCAGCAGCGTGACGAAATTCCGGCCCACTGCGACGTGCAAAAGCTGGCCGAATACCTGAACTGCATTTTACAGGGTATGTCGATTAGCGCCCGTGAAGGCGCGTCATTTGAGAAACTGATGCAGATCGCACACACCACCCTGCGGCTGTGGCCTGAACTCATCAAAGCTTAACTCTCTCCTCTCTCTTCCACGAACAGATGACACCGCCGGGGGCTAAAAGCCCTCGGTTTTTTGTACCAATAACCCTTCATTCCTTATTGTTTTCATCGCATTAGCAGATCTTTTTTAAAAAATGTATTGATAACGACAATTATTATCAGCAATATTCGCATTTGTTTTAACACCTATTTCCCAATGTAACTATCGGTTTCTCTACCGCAATAACAAAAACAGACCGACTTTTTTAAAAGGAATACAAATGCATAAGCGTCTCTGGGTGCTCAATCCGCTCTTATTATCCTTAACCCTACCGGCTATCGCAGCGGAGGAAGAGAATCTCATCGTCAGCGCTAACCGCAGCCAACGCACCGTGGCAGAAATGGCGCAAACGACCTGGGTTATTGAAGGAAGCGAAATTGAACAGCAAGTTCAGGGTGGTAAAGAGTTCAAGGATGTTCTTGCTCAGTTAATCCCCGGAATTGATGTCAGCAGTCAGGGACGAACCAATTACGGCATGAACATGCGCGGTCGCGCCATCGTAGTATTGATAGACGGTGTCCGTCTGAATTCCTCCCGCACCGACAGCCGTCAACTTGACTCCATTGACCCGTTTAACATTGCTCATATTGAAGTCATCTCAGGCGCAACATCCTTGTATGGCGGAGGAAGTACCGGCGGTTTGATCAACATCGTCACAAAAAAAGGTCAGCCTGAGCGTGAAGTCGAACTCGAACTGGGCAGTAAAAGCGGGTTTAATAACAGTAACGATCATGACGAACGCGTCGCCGCCGCGGTGAGTGGAGGAACCGATCGTGCATCCGGTCGTATGTCCGTCGCGTATCAACGGTTTGGCGGTTGGTATGACGGCAACCACGATGCTCTGCTGCTGGATAACACCCAAACCGGCCTGCAGCATTCCGATCGTCTGGACGTGATGGGCACCGGGACGATTGAGCTGGATGATAACCGTCAATTACAACTGGTTACCCAGTACTACAAGAGCCAGGGGGATGAAGATTACGGGCTGGATCTCGGCGAGAACATGTCCGCCGTGACCGGAAACGGTAAAGCTTATACCAGCAGCGGACTGAACTCCGATCGTATTCCCGGCACCGAGCGTCATCTGATCAGTCTGCAATATTCCGATGCAGACTTCTTTGGTCAGAACCTGGTCAGTCAAATCTATTACCGCGACGAATCGCTAAAATTCTACCCCTTCCCTACGCTGAGCAAAGGCAAGGTCACCAGTTTCTCCGCCTCACAGCAGGATACCGACCAGTTCGGTGCCAAAATTACCCTCAACAGCCAGGTGATGGATGACTGGGAACTGACGTGGGGTATCGATGCGGATCATGAAACCTTCGATTCCAATCAGAAATTCTTCGATCTGGCTTACTCTCTGCCCTCCGGTGGCATGGACAACCGTACCGCTTATACTACCGGGCGTTATCCTGGTTACAGCATCACCAACTTCGCGCCTTTCCTGCAAAACAGCTATGACATAAACGATATCTTCACTCTCAGTGGCGGCGTACGCTATCAATGGACCGAAAACAGGGTTGATGATTTCGTTGGCTATGCCCAACAGCAGGGAATCGCGACGGGCCTTGCAAACTCCGCGGATACCATTCCGGGCGGCAAAACCGATTACGATAACTTCCTGTTTAACGCCGGGATCCTCGCCCACCTGACTGAGCGCCAGCAAACCTGGTTTAACTTCTCTCAGGGCGTTGAGCTTCCGGATCCGGGGAAATATTACGGTAACGGCACCTATTCTCTGGTTGGCGATCATTATCAACTTCTGCGCAGCGTCAACGTGGCGGATTCTCGCCTGGAAGGGATTAAAGTTAACTCGTACGAGCTGGGATGGCGTTACACGGGCGATAACCTGCGCACGCAACTGGCTGCTTATTACTCCACTTCGGATAAATCGATCGTTATCAACCGCAGTGATATGACCATAAACGTACAGCCCGACGATCGTCGGATTTATGGTCTGGAAGGTGCGGTAGATTATTTCATCGCCGATACTGACTGGAGTCTGGGCGGCAACTTCAACGTCATTAAATCCGAAGTGAAACAAAACGGTAAATGGCAGAAATGGGATGTCACTCTGGCTTCACCATCTAAAGCAACCGCATGGGTCGGCTGGGCGCCTGAACCGTGGTCGCTGCGTGTACAGAGCCAGCAAACATTTGATCTGAGTGACGCCAGCGGCAATAAGCTGGACGGCTATAACACCATGGACTTTATCGGCAGCTACCAGCTCCCGTTAGGTAAGCTGACCTTCAGCGTGGAAAACCTGCTGAATGAAGAGTACACCACGCTATGGGGACAGCGTGCGCCACTGCTGTACAGCCCAACTTATGGCAGCCCGTCACTGTATGAATACAAGGGCCGGGGTCGTACCTTTGGTCTGAACTACGCCTTAACCTTCTGATAAAAAAAGCCCCCCAGCCTGAGCGAATGGGGGGCTAATGTTCAGGATAATGCTATTTTACGCTTTGTTATTCAGTACCAACTGTCCGTTGTTATCCAACGGAATTTGCGCGCCGGGGTCCTTATCCATACGAATTTTCCCCTGCTGATCGCCAATTTTGTACGTCACGTCGTAGCCCAGCATTTTTTCTGATTTGTCATACACCGTTTTACAGCGCTGCTGCGTGGTGGTGTACGTATCATTTTCTTGCATCGAACCCTGGATCTGGTTACCGGCATAGCCGCCGCCTAACGCCCCCGCCACGGTGGCAATATCTTTACCGCGTCCGCCACCAAACTGATGGCCGATAACACCGCCGGCAACGGCACCCAGCACAGAACCCGCGATACGGTTTTCATCTTGCACCGGCTTGCGGTGCGTGACCGTCACGTTCCGACACTCCTGACGTGGCGTTTTTACCGATTCTTTAATCGGTGTTGCAGAGACAACTTGTGCATACTGTGGGCCACGCTCGAAAACGTTAAGACTGGCCACCGCTGCAACACCCAGCGCAGCAGCTACGCCAATCCCTATACCCGCCAACATTGATTTATTCACGGGACTTCCTCCTTTTTTGCTATTAGCAACAACTTTGCAACAGAAGGTAAGGAATGCCAATCAGATTACGGATGAAAATAGCGGAAGGCAGGGATAAAACGAGATGATTCAGAGAACTCTGAAGGAAGGCGTCGGATGCGTGAAATTGTCCGACGCCTGAGGTCAATATTAATGCAGTTTCAGCCGCGGACGAATCACCCGGTTAATACTGCCGACCAGCATCATCAGGCCGGTTTTGAAGTAACCATGCAGCGCAATCTGATGCATACGATACAGTGAGATGTAGACAAAGCGCGCAATACGGCCTTCTACCATCATTGAACCGCGCGTGAGGTTGCCCATCAAGCTACCGACGGTAGAGAAGTTAGAAAGCGAGACCAGAGAACCGTGATCTTTGTACTGATATGCTTTCAACGGCTTGCCGTTCATCTGCGCCAGGATATTGTTCATCGCGCAGGTCGCCATCTGGTGCGCAGCCTGAGCGCGCGGCGGCACAAATCCACCTTCCGGACGCGCGCAGGAAGCGCAGTCGCCAATCGCATACACGTCAGGATCGCGTGTGCTTTGCAGCGTCGGCTCAACCACCAGTTGGTTAATCCGGTTCGTTTCCAGACCGCCAATATCCTTCATAAAGTCTGGCGCTTTGATCCCTGCGGCCCACACCATCAGGTCAGCCTCAATGTATTCGCCATCTTTGGTATGCAACCCGCCTTCGTCAGCGCTGGTAACCATCGTCTGCGTCAGTACGCGTACGCCCAGTTTGGTTAACTCATTGTGCGCGGCGCTGGAAATCCGCGGCGGCAATGCCGGCAGGATACGCTCACCGGCTTCAACCAACGTAACGTTCAGCGCGTCATTGGTCAGTCCTTTATAGCCATAACTGTGCAGCTGTTTAACCGCATTGTGCAGTTCCGCGGAGAGTTCAACCCCCGTCGCGCCGCCGCCGACAATGGCAATATTCACTTTACCGTTAACGCCCAGATTCGCGGAATACTTGAGGAACAGATTCAGCATCTCCTGGTGGAAACGACGCGCCTGATGCGGGTTATCAAGGAAAATACAGTTCTCTTTGACGCCCGGCGTGTTGAAATCGTTGGACGTACTGCCCAGCGCCATCACCAGCGTGTCATACGGCACTTTACGCTCAGGAACCAGCAGATCGCCCTTCTCATCGCGCAGCTCAGCGATAGTAATGGTCTTCGCTTCGCGATCGATATCAACCACCGAGCCCAACTGGAACTGGAAGCCATGGTTACGGGCATGCGCCAGATAGCTCAGCGCATCCACACCTTCATCCAGAGAACCGGTCGCCACTTCATGCAGTAACGGTTTCCATAAATGGCTGTGGTTTCTGTCCACCAGCGTAATTTTGGCCTTTTTCTTACGCCCCAGCTTTTTACCCAGCTGCGTCGCCATTTCCAGTCCGCCAGCACCGCCGCCGACAATCACGATCCTTTTCAATGGTGTAGTCAACGTGACCCCCTCAAATTTATTAACCAATTGTTAATTAAAAGTTATTGGCATAGCCTTTAATTAACAACAAGTTACGATAATGAAAATGTCCTTCGAGAGTGAGAATAACACGAACGGTGCATTGGTCATACCAAAATTGATGTGCATCAAGTTTTGATGCTGAAAAGATAGACAACCCGAAGGTTAAGGACAAAAAAACCAGCCCGAAAGCTGGTTTTTTAGACGCTCATCAGGCTTAACCTAACGTCTTGAACGCCTTAATGCGCTGCAAATGCGGGGAGATATTTTTAAACTTATGCGTCTGCTCTTCGTCCCAGACGATCTCATAAAAGTGATGCAGCTCTTCTGACGAGCGCTGACTGTTCAGTGCTTCATCATGGCGAGAGAGGATCACCAGGCAACGATCGCGGTTCTTTTCACGAAAATTGGTCACGCATTTTGTCGCAATGTCAGCATACTCTTCAGGTCTGTCGATTTTCCCTTCCATATTCTCATATGGGAACAGGTTAGGATTAAATACCACCTGACGAATATCACATAGAAAACCAATACGTTCTGCCCAATATCCCCCCAGCCCGACGCCACAAATCAGCGGACGGTCGTCCACATTAAGCTGCAACATTTTGTCCACTTCTTTCAGCAGATGCTGCATATCATGTTTAGGATGCCGTGTACTGTAGCTAATCAGCCTGACATCCGGGTCGATAAATTGCAGCTGCAACACCTTCTCGTGGTTGCCCGGACTATTAGAGTCAAAACCGTGTAAATAGATAATCATCGCATCCTCGCCAAACGTGCGTTAATGACCTGCTTTCTCTTCCTGCCAGCGCTCATGAAGCTGGTTGAGCTGGGCGCTTACCGTCTTCCAGCGTGTCGAGTCCATCAGTTCCTGACGTGAAAATGAACCTTTATGATACAAACGTGTAACACGTTCTGCATTGATCGGCGACAGATTATCTAACACACTGACCGCTCCCTTACGATTATTGCAGACCAGGATCATATCGCAACCAGCATCCAGCGATGCCTGCCCACGCTCGGCGTAGCTTCCCATAATCGCCGCCCCCTCCATCGACAGATCGTCAGAGAAAATAACGCCGTCGAAGCCAAGCTCCTGACGCAGTACCGTCTTCAACCAGTGAGGCGAACCACTCGCCGGACGCGGATCAACATCGCTGTAGATAACGTGCGCAGGCATAATGGCATCGAGTTTGTTTTCCGTAATTAACGTCCGGAACACGGACATATCCTTCGCACGAATCTCTGCTTCTGAACGTGGATCGGTTGGCGTTTCTTTGTGCGAATCCGCCGTCACAGCTCCATGCCCGGGGAAATGTTTACCGGTGGTCTTCATGCCAGCGGCATGCATACCGTCAATGAAACGGGTCGCCATCGCCAACGCTTTCAGCGGATCGGCATGGTAAGAGCGCTCGCCGATCGCTGCACAGATATGTCCCACGTCCAGAACCGGTGCAAAACTAATATCAATATCCATGGCGATCATTTCGCTGGCCATCAGCCAGCCGGCGTCCTGAGCCAGTTTGCCGCCCTCTTCCAGACCGTGTAGCGCGGCAAAGGATTGGGCCGCAGGCAGGCGGGTAAAACCTTCGCGAAAACGCTGCACGCGTCCGCCTTCCTGATCAACCGCCACGACCAAATGATTACGTGACGCGCTACGGATCTGGCGCACTAACTCACGCAACTGTTCCGGGTCATGATAATTTCGGGTAAAGAGAATCAACCCACCTACCAGCGGATGCGCCAGAATCTCTCGCTCTTCAGCGTCCAGCTCATACCCTTCGACATCCAACATTACTGGGCCCACACTGCTCTCCTCATCCTTTCATTGTTAGCTGCCGCCAGGTTTCATCGGCCAGCCTGATAAATTGTTGATCGCCGGTTTGTCGCCAGCGATACTCAAACCACCCCGCTTTTAGCATGATTACCCAGGGTCGCCATCGCCTGACCTGTCGCCACAAAACGGTTGGCTCAATGCGTGCTCGTCGGCCATAGGCGCTGACCAGCTGTTGGTGCTGGAGTTCATCACTGACCCACACCGCTGCCAGCTCGAGGGCGATATCGCCGTCTCCGGCATATTCCCAGTCAATCAGCCGCAACCCTGACGGCCCGCGCACGATGTTGTCACCGTGGACATCCATATGCAGCGGCCCCAGCCGCAAAGGTCGGGGCTCGCCGCTTTTTCTTAGCCGCTTCAGCGCTCGTAACCAATGTGGTGTACGACGCGCCGGATCACCGCACTGCCAGTACTGTTCGAGTAACGGCAGCAGACTGATTCGCCAGCCCAGTCGGGGTTGCTGATGCAGATAATACAATAAGTCAGCAAGTTCGTCGGCGTCCGGTAATCTGGATTCTACCTTACCCTGAAAAAAGTCGACTGCCATCCAGCCACGCGTATAAAAACGAGGTCGGGGCGCAAGATTTTCCGGTAGGTGTTTTAAGGCATGATATTGGCGCAGAAAATGCGATTCCGGCGCGTCGGGGTCGTGATGGCAGCGCAGCACTAAACGGTGGGTCTGATATTCGATAATGCAGCTCCCGCCGCTCAGGCCGTGGTGGCTGGCTACGACGGGATGATACTGCGGAAAGTAGCGCGACAGCACTTCATCGCGCGTCAGTCTGTTATTGTTGCTGAACGGCACCTTTACCTGACCAGATTATCTCGCCAGTTTGTACCAGCATTAATTGCATTTGCAGTGCCGGCGAATTGACGTTGCCAGATGCGCTGGAGTAGAGCACATACTGCGCACCAACGTTACGGGCAATACCAATCGCTTTGCTGCGCGTTCCAAGGCTATCGTTCGGCGACAGACCTAACTGCTGCTTGGCGACAGCCAGTTGTTGGGCGGAAACCAGGGTAAATTTGCCGTTATTCGCCAGCGCGTTACGTAAGGTTTCAGTCGCTTCGCCAGCGTTCAACGAGCCGTTGGTACGATTATTCACGCTATCAACCAGCAGAACACCACCCGCTTTGACACCATCGGCCTGCAGCATTTTACCTACCATCGGCTGCATTGCGCTGTTCCAGTCGTAGTGACGTTGGCGCGGTGTTGGCTGCGCCGTTTGATCCTCGTGTTCGATCGGACCCGGCTGCTGCGGTATACTTGGCACCGTTGGTACTACTGGTACTGGCTGTTGCGGCTGCGCGGGCTGTTCCGGTACCGGCTTCACTTCCTCTACCGGCGCGGGTTCACGTTGAGCCACACACCCAGAAAGAAACATCGCCAGCGCGGCAAGCAATGCGTAGCGATTCATTTTGATCATCAAGATTCACCCCTTACAAATATAGATAAAGTCTAACCTTGTGCGCCCCCAGATAATTGGCGCTGCCGTACAGTGTGACCGACGAATGAGCCGGGATAGTCACGCTGCGTGGCGCTTCCAGAGGGTGCATCTCCAACCCTCTGGCGTCATACCAGTAAAACCGATAATGCACGGTGACGGATTCTTGTCTTTCGTTATAGAGTCGCGAGGATGCTGAGGCCTGAATATCAGATGTTGTTAACACGGGCTGTTCTGCGGTTATGCCCGCCGCCAGAATCGTTGATTCCATCACCAGAGACTGTTCATCACTGACCGGAATTTCGGGGTGTGAGCGACAGCCTGCCAGCAACAGCAAGCCCAGTGAAAGTGCAATGCATCCTCTGGTCATGCTTAAAGACCTTTATGTGCGAGCATTGGACCAAGCGCACGTCCACCCAACAGGTGCATATGAATGTGATACACCTCCTGGCCGCCGTGACGATTGGTATTCATGATTAAACGGTATCCATCCGCAGCAATACCTTCCTGCTCCGCGATTTTCGCCGCAACAGTAATCATTCGGCCCAGCGCCTGCTCATGTTCTGCCGTCACATCGTTGACGGTGGGGATCAGGATATTAGGGATGATCAGAATATGCGTAGGTGCCTGAGGGGAAATATCACGAAACGCTGTGACCAGTTCATCCTGGTACACGATATCCGATGGAATTTCACGACGGATAATTTTGCTGAATATAGTTTCTTCTGCCACGACGTTTTCCTTTTTCATTAACAGCCCAAGCGTTATGCCATGCTACGCCGGGTAACACTGCGAGTATAGAGTATGAGCGAGTTACTCACGCTCTTTCAACTTTAACCCTCGATTTTTTAAGCAAAAACCCTGGTCAGCGCCGCTCTTATAACCATTTCCCTATGCTATCGCTTAAGCATAGTACTGAAACGATGCTTCATTTGTGCCGTATCATCTGTATGCGTATGGAATGTTAGTGGTTATAGAGAATCTCAATGATTCTCCCATAGAGAGGGATTACGTGGAGCAATCAACTGGCGTGCTAATCGCCGGTACTCAGTGTGGAAAAACAACACTGTATAACTCAACTCAAAAAGCAGCTCGCCAGGTAACTGCGCCTGGCAGCCAAACAAAAGCAAAAAAGCCCGCTTAGTTTCCCAAGCAGGCTTTTTAAATTTGGCTCCTCTGACTGGACTCGAACCAGTGACATACGGATTAACAGTCCGCCGTTCTACCGACTGAACTACAGAGGAATCGTTGTGGAGGCTAATCTTAGCGGCGAAATTTTTTTTGTCAAACCCCATTTTCCTGAATAACGCTCAATTGATGCTTCTCTCGACAGTTTGTTGCATTTGCAGACATTTTAAATGGAAAAAACTTTGCAGCTTTTTGGATTCTCCCTCATCATTTGAAATGAGGTTTCAACTTTCTTCTTTAAGGTCCACTTTGAACGTCTCCGCTGCCTTACGTCAGGTCGCTTCCCGCACGCCCTGGTATGCCAAACGCAAGAGTTATAAAGTTCTCTTTTGGCGCGAAATCACTCCGCTTGCGGTCCCTATTTTTCTGGAAAACACCTGTGTGCTGTTGATGGGTGTCCTGAGTACCTTCCTGGTGAGCTGGTTGGGAAAAGAAGCGATGGCAGGTGTCGGTCTCGCCGACAGTTTCAATATGGTTATCATGGCATTTTTCGCCGCCATCGATCTGGGTACCACGGTGGTAGTCGCCTTTAGCCTGGGAAAACGAGATCGGCGCAGGGCCAGAGCTGCTGCCAGACAATCGCTGGTGATCATGACGATTTTTGCAACCGTGCTGGCTGCAGTCATTCACTATTTTGGTCAACAGATTATTGACGTTGTCGCAGGTGAAGCAACGCCAGACGTTAAGGCTTTGGCACTTACCTATCTGGAGCTAACTGTGCTCAGCTACCCGGCGGCAGCTATTGCGTTAATCGGTAGTGGTGCCCTACGCGGTGCGGGCAATACCAAAATACCGCTGTTGATTAATGGCGGCATG
The DNA here is from genome assembly GCF_014596845.2 of Citrobacter sp. C5_2. Classification (NCBI taxonomy): domain Bacteria; kingdom Pseudomonadati; phylum Pseudomonadota; class Gammaproteobacteria; order Enterobacterales; family Enterobacteriaceae; genus Citrobacter; species Citrobacter sp. C5_2. The sequence goes on from NZ_CP115032.1 coordinate 3,033,472, forward strand.
AATATTCTGAATATCGTCATCAGCAGTATCCTGATCTACGGGATTTTTTCCTGGCAAGGACTGGGATTCGTGGGGGCCGGACTCGGACTAACCATTTCACGCTACATAGGTGCGATCGCTATTATTTGGGTACTGATGATTGGTTTTAATCCGGCGTTACGTATCACTTTCAAAAGTTATTTTAAGCCACTCAACCTCGCCATTATCTGGGAGGTGATGGGGATCGGTATTCCAGCCAGCATCGAGTCAGTGCTGTTTAATGGCGGTAAACTGTTAACGCAGATGTTTGTCTCAGGGATGGGCACCAGCGTAATTGCCGGAAACTTCATTGCATTTTCTATCGCCGCGCTCATCAACCTACCGGGAAATGCTTTAGGCTCTGCGTCGACAATCATCACCGGCAGGCGTTTGGGAAACGGCCAGATTGCCCAAGCCGAAATTCAGTTACGGCATGTATTCTGGCTGTCGACCATTGGTTTAACTGCCATTGCCTGGCTAACCGCCCCTTTTGCTGGCGTAATGGCCTCGTTTTATACCCAGGATCAGGACGTAAAAGAGGTCATAGTCATTCTGATTTGGCTCAATGCGGCATTTATGCCGATATGGGCAGCCTCCTGGGTATTACCTGCTGGGTTTAAAGGCGCACGCGATGCCCGTTTCGCAATGTGGGTATCTATGCTGGGCATGTGGGGCTGTCGCGTTGTGGTAGGTTACACCCTGGGGATCGTTTTAGGATGGGGCGTAGTCGGTGTCTGGTTAGGGATGTTCTTCGACTGGGCCGTACGCGCCGCATTATTTTACTGGCGTATGGTGACCGGCCGCTGGCTATGGAAATACCCGCGTCCCGAACAGGAAAAGTGCATAAAACAACCTGTTGCGCCTGAATAATCGGCGAAATGGGGAATATTTCGGCAAACGATTGAATTTATCGATTCAGGCTTTGACATCGCTGAGTGGTGTCGCTAATATGCGCCTCGTTCACACGATTCCTCTGTAGTTCAGTCGGTAGAACGGCGGACTGTTAATCCGTATGTCACTGGTTCGAGTCCAGTCAGAGGAGCCAAATTCAGAAAAGCCTGCTTTCGAGCAGGCTTTTTGCTTTTTTGCGGCTCTGGTGTTAATACAGAATCGCATCCAGCCAGGCAAGCACCTCATTGACAACGGCATCAGGTATGCGTTCCGGGCCGCCATATCTATAGTTCTGTGCTGGTCGCAGCGAATAACGGGGCCGTTTCTGGGGTTCAATAATCAGGCAGCCATCATCAATGGTCATGCCCACTTCGCTGTCCGTCGACAGCCCAGCGTTTTCAGCACGGCGGGAGGCACCGCCAGCATGATGGATCCGCCAACCTTTTTCAGACGAGTGGTATACATAGGCTTCAGCAATCAATCCTTCACCTTTAGGCCAGCGGCGGATAAGCGCAATAATAACCGCAACGCCACAACAATGCCTTGCTCTTCAAGGAAGACATTAATCTACTTTCATCTGTCTTTTGCGAAAGAAAACCAATGCTGGAACGGTATGAATGAGAAGCATACGAATAATATGATTCGCCATAACAAAGCTCGCATCCGCTTTTAACGCCAGCGCGGCAAATGACATCGACTCTACGCTGCCGGGAACCCAGGAGAGCATCAACACCGGGAAGGGATAATCCAGCAAGCGCGCCGAGATAAATGCCATGATTATCGTCACCCCCAGTCCAATCAGAACAAGCTGTACCGAAGACCAAAGATGACGACTAAATTCAGCCATCGAATAAGTCGTAAAATGATGCCCCAGCAAGATCCCCATCAACACCATGCTAATCTGGTTAAAGAGATCGGGAAAAATTAGTGGTTGTGAAGATAAAGGGTGCAATGCCGCCGCGCAAACCAGCGAGGTTATCATAAAGGGTGCCGGGAAATGTAAGCGCTCCAGAAACTTCCCCGCAATATATCCTGCTAATACCATTCCGGTCAGCCAGAGCAGATTGTGCCCGGAGAAAACAACGGCTGGAGTCGCAGCCAGAATATCTGCAGATGCCCCACGCGTGATATACCCGGCCAGAAACGTCAGGGTGATGAGACGCAGAGAATGCGAGATCACAATCTTTTGTGGCGGCGTCTTAATATGGGAGGCTAACGCCAGTACCGCCGCCATCGCTCCTGGCACCGCACCTAAAAGCGCCTCTTCTTTACTCCAGCCTAACCGCCGCACACACCAGAAGTAACTCAAGGTAAATTGTAAAGATAAGCAGAGTAATAACAAAGCAAACAAAAGGCTTATCTGCCGATGCTCGCCATATGAAAAATCTCTGAACATAATCCCTATCGAGATTCCGAGAGAAAGCTGGATAACCGTGATACTCCCCGGCATTGAGGATACGGAGAACCCAATACGTTTGAGCATAAGCACGGTAAAAAGGGCACCAAACATCATGCCCAGCGGAACGTTACAGAAAGTGAATCCCTGCCCGACGAGAAAACAGAGGATAATACCTGCCAATACTCTCATCCAGTACCTCTCCAGGCCGGTTGTTCAGATAACAATAGTTTTCGCCGGCACCGTCATGAATATATTCAGTGCACCGTATCTTTAACCCAATGCGTATTATCGATCACCCATTGCGTTAGCATCGCAAGATGTTCCTCAATTTCACGACTGGACTCACCTTCAACAATGGCACTGACAATCTCACCATTCGTCAGTTTCATCACATCGTAATGACGTCCGACAACACCTGTAGCCCGATAATTGATCACAAAACGTAACGGACATTTATCCGCAATAGCCTGTAAGGTTCCTTGAGAAGGCGGCACATTCAGTTGTCCAACCCGGATAACAGGTATTCTTTGCGCCAAATCCCGCGGATACGTTTCGTTCAGACAGGCCTTCAGCCATGTCATACGCGGATCGAGGCCAAACGCCGCACCTAATTCTTCATTAACGAAACATCCGCCTAACCGGCAGGCAAGCTCGCCGAAAATAATATTACCGCCCTGATCCACAAATACCTCAAGATGAAGTAAGGTGTTTTTCTCAATAGGGAAGACTTCTTTCGCAAGGTATTTTGTATAGTCAATCAACTTCTGGTGCAGTGGATTATCATCTTCCATGACCAGCCCTAAGGTTTGCCCTGATAGAAAATCAAGACAAGATACCGTGGCCCGAGAGGCGGAAATAAATATGGGTTTCCCCTGCAGATACAACGCGTTGATCTGATAAGCCTCACCTTCAATAAACTTCTCGATTAACAGATTATGGTATTCAGAGGATTTCATCTGCGCCAGATATTTAAATAACTGACCTTCATTTTTTAAAACCACCACCCCCAGAGATCCACGTCCATCATTTGGTTTTATCACGCAGGGATATCCGTGTTGCGCAATAAATGAGGCCATTGCCGTCGCATTTCCCACGCGAGCCATTGCTGGAATCGGTAACTGATATTGCTGCACACGGGATTTCATCAGAAACTTATCGCGAAACAGGATCGCCGCATTCTCACGCCCCTGCGTTAAACCTAAACGATCGCTGATCCTTGCCGCTCTGAGCACATCAATTTCAGCCAGGAAGTAAATACCGCTGGCGTTGTTCGAACGTGCATAATGATAAATATCCAGTTCTACCAGGGGATTATCGTTAAAGTTTTCATAAAACAGAAAGGTAAAATCATTCCCCATATGTTGCAAAATCGCCGCTTTTTGACTGGCGCAGGTGGCTATCACTAACGGCGTTGATTGCTGGAGTTCATGCCAGGCGTTTGGCGAGTGTTGTAAAAGAATTTTGGGTGGGCACAGTAAGATGTTCATTATTTTTCACTCTCGATATCAAACGTAATGACAAACACATCCCGAAATCCTTTCCCGGGCAACAGCGGTACGATAGGTGCGGTATAATGCAGATAATTAACATCATTGAAAATGATCGCCTCCCCTGCCAGAATTTTGAAGGTTGTTGCGTCATTTCCACCGTCGTGATGAGGGATTAACGTAGTATCGCCACCGGCGATATTTTCCATTTCGCTGCAATAGACGGCAATGAACTTAAAGCCATCCTGATGTATACCTTCCGGAGCAGGATAGCCCGGCTGTCGATCATGGGTTGTAATTCTTATTTGATGAATACCAACGTTATAGTTATCCTTCGGTAGCAATGGCAGTAATTTGCTAAATACCAGATTCATAATTTCTTCGGCAACATCCTGTTTTATTTCTGGATACTTTCTGCTGATACCACCTGAATACGTATTAAGTTTTTCAGACTGAAAGAAAACTCCGGCCTCGCACAAACTAAAATATTTTTCATACCCTGCTTTTGCCTGAAGATAACTTCGAAAACGAAATTTTCCATCTTCAGCTTTAAGCCAGGGATCAGGTAGCAACTCATCAAAGCTTTTTTTAACATTAATCGAGGTATTACCCAAACGTATATGATGATAAGCATGCATATATGACATCCTCAGAAAAGAGACAATAATGTATGTTGGTTATTTTTCTCAACTTATGACACCGGCAAGGGCCAATATCATTACCTGCATCCAGGGCAAAATACGATGGCTGCGGATATCAGGCGAGGAACGCACGTTCCCCGCCATCACATTCACTATTACTGACTTTTTTTACGCAACTCGGTCACCGGTACGCCGCCAATCCCCCAGTTATCGGTATCGACTTCGTCAATAACCACAATGGTTGTAGCAGGGTTTTTATTAAGCACATCCACCAGTAGCTGAGTCGCACCTTCCATCAGCTGTTTCTTTTGTTTATCGGTCACACCTTCTTTAGTGATCTTAATATTTACGTAGGGCATAACAACTCCTGTAAACTAAATGATTGTGGATAATGCGCCGAGGTAGCTAAGCGCAAACAGGTTAAACAGCAGAACATAACCATAATGCATCTGGAAACTGGTTCTGCCGGGAGAAACATTAAGGCTGTTGGCAGCAAAAATTGCGTTTATCGATACCGGAGATAGCAGTTGCGTAGCAATAAAAAGGCAAATCCAAATCTGATAATCCACCACGCTGCCGGAAAGATAGTCGGAAAAAATCGACCACGACACGCTAAATATAATTAGGGGATGAATACCGAGAATACCAGGCAAGGGCAGAACAAATAAAATAATGGCATAGCACTGAAAAGTTGTAAGACCGCTAACAAACGCTGTAATGCCTTGCGGGATGTTTGCAAACAACATCATACATACCGATGTTAACAGGCTGCATGCCAGGAGTAATACCACTTCGCCGGAGATCCCCTGAGCAGATTCAGACAGTTGTTGCGCCCACTGCTTTTTGCGATTCGCAAAATGGCTGACGATAAAAAGAACAACCGCCGTGAAGGTGATGCTCTGCAAAGGATTCAACCCCAGCACGCTCAACGATAGAATAAAGCTTCCCCAAAACAAGCCGATAAAAGCAAGAATCGAGGTCATATTGCCGCGGTCAGAAACCGTATGACTATCTTCGGCAACCAGTTGGACACGCGATTTCTGGTTTAACAGGATACTGAATAAAAACAGGGGAATGCCGACCAGCATCGCCGGAACATGAGGGATATCCGGCATAGCAGCCCATACCGCCGCCGCACCAATAGTCGTCGGCATTAAAACCATCGTGATACATACCGTACGAGTGACAATCTTCGCCAGGTTAAACTTCGGTTGAACCACTTTTTTCAGGCTATCAAGCAGGAGTGGAATGGCCCCAAGGCTCATTGGCCAGGTTAAAAAAGCGGTCAGCAACGTTATAGACAATGTGACTCGAGACGGTTTTTTCTGCAGTAAATATGCCCCCAGCGCAGCGTTAAAATTTATCGCGTTCATCACCTGCCGGAGTAATGCAATCCCCACCAGCAAGAGCATGACGTCTGAATATCGTACAAAAACAGCGAGGAGGTTAAGTTCCCCACTCTTGTTTGCTGTCAGTAGAAAAATCATCGAAGCGATAAAAATGAGGATCCCACTTCTTGCCGATGATTTTTTCCACCAGAATGAAAAAGTTGACAGGATATACAATATTGACGCAACGAGTGCAAAAGCAGACATCACGGGATATTTACCGGCAAGCACACAGGATGCAAGGAAAACACCCAATGAGATCACAATCATTGAGGATTGCAGATTTTGCCAGAGATTACCGTGCGTCTGGATTTGCTCAGTCTGCATTAATGACAACCTCATGCTGAACATTGCGATGGTGCAATTGTTGATACATATCAGTTACACAGCGCCCGGCATCGACCAGGAACCTCGAATTGACAAGGGGTCGGGGCAATACGTAAGTGTAAAAATTAGCCCCTTCCGCTGGATTGCCTAACACCCAAATCGATTCTTGTGTTTCCCCAAGGCAGTTAATCGGATGCTGATTGATATCAATATCCAGCCCGCCTGGATGATAACCATCGTTCATAAAGGGACGCACAATGCCGTTGATAGTCATATTCCTCATCAACGTTGAAACGTCGTGCAACGGCGAAAAGTTAGCAATTTTGGCTTTTATCAACACATCAGCTTTCACTACGCTACTCTCATCTTTAAATTCAGAATGAACCTCGAACTTACCCTCATATTCATTCATCATTAACCGGGGATCCTTTCCTCCTGCCAGACGAACTATGTTGGCATGCATTAATGCCAACAGTTGTTCATTACGCAGTTTCGGCGGACCTACAGCAATACGATTAAAGACAGGATTGATCTGCTCAATGAAGTATTGATGCGATTTCGCGTCAAGTCCGCAATTATCGATAGCCCCTCGCAAAATATCTCTTACGTCACGAATAATGTCGGTTGCCGCTTTCACTGGGCCCTTGACGTTGCCTTTGTCAGACTCATGCAAGTCATCGCGTAAAAAATCAATAAACCATTGGCTATATTCTTCCAGGGAGGCATGTTCCTGATTGCGATGAGGATAAAGTATGCTATCGATAACCGCGGCATCATGCACATCAGCAACATATGTCGTGGGTTCCTGCCACTTCCCCTCCAGGGTAGATCGATAAACGTAGCACATTTCTTTATGCAGCAACGGGAAAATTTGTTCGATGAAATTTATTTTTGATGTGGCATTATGAATTAAATTCTGGACACGAAATTCATTAATTGCGGCTGAAGTTAAGAATCGTGGTCGGTATTGACCGGAAATACCTTTTTGATTCATGCCGCGACTGCTGAAAGGCAGAGCCTGTCTGGAATAAATAAAAATATCAGGTTCATTGCCACTAGGGTGATAGCGAAGCATCCCATTGTCTGTCACAAACCGTCCACCACGTCCCAGCGTTAATTGGGAAATAACATCATAAGCTGTCAACCCAATGCCCTGGACGATAACCTTAGCTCGGGAGTGAATATTATTTAACCTATCAACCGGATAAGGCGTGGAATAATATTCCAGCAGTTCATTTTGCTTATTGCTGCTGGCAATAAATTTTTCGACATAATGATCTTCCAACGTTTTCATATTGTCGCCATGGCCGGTTGTCAGATAAACAAAGTCAGCAACAATCCTCTGATTATCTTCTAAAACAATGGCTGATCGTTTATCTTGCTGAATAAAAAGATTAGTTGCCTGCTGATTTATTTGCGTTACCGTCAGACTGGCTGGCAGATTTTTTAGTATTCTCTCATACGCCCAATTTAAATATTCTCCCAATAAGCGACGAGGCAAGTAATCATTTGCATCAATAGCTAAACCTGTTTCGCTTTTTATATAGCGATCACCCACTTTGCGATAACCCTGATTGTTAGCCCATTGATGAAAACATGGGCCTGGGCGAAAAGGGCCGGCATTTTTTACGGTCACATCACCAAACAATGTTATTTGACAGGCAACAGTATTAACTAATAAATGGTCGGGCTGAGACAAACTATGCGCTCCCACACCCATGGCATTTTTATCAATAATAATGATCTGCATATGTTCATTAATCGCATACTCTGTATGCAGGGCACAAATCCTTTCCAGAATACTTAAACCACGCGGTCCCATACCCAGTATAGCCACTGTCATTTTTTTCATTCTTTGCTCCAACTGTCTGAATATTTAACTTTACTGTATTGTAAATAGCTAATCCCTGCTGCGATAAATAACGAGGCTGCACCCAATAATATGGAATAGGTCATTCCATTTTTATTGCTCTGGAAGGCACTGACAATTAATGGACCGACGATCTGCCCGACCCCATAAGTCAGTGTAACGAGGCCAAGAAGGTTAATCTTTTTTGGTGCCCTTATTTTTCTTGCCAGCGGCATGACCAAAGAACTTGTCCCCATGAATGTGCCGCCAAAACCAATACAGCTAATGGTTAGTAGCAGTGGTGAGTTAATAAATATGGCCATGACTACGCAAATCGCCTGAACAATTAAGTTAACACTTAGGCAGGATAATATATTCCACTTACGCGCGGCCCATAACCAGCCATAGCATCCAGGAATAACGGCAAGACCGACAATGGACCAGATATGGTCGGCTAAAAAGGTGTTGCCAACCCCCCTGGCCATTAACGGTAAATATGTAGCGACAATGATATAGCCGAATCCGGCCAGACCATACAGTAAGGCTAAATTCCACCACTGGATTTCAGGTTCCGCACTTACGACTGCTTTTACCGGCGGGATCATATGCTTATCTTTCGGCAATAAAATTACCAGGATGACGAAAAATATCGTTGAAAGTATGGAAGCACCAATCCACAACAAGTGTGAATCTAACGCGTAAGACACGCCAGCAATGACATATTCATTACCGATAAAAATGCCTATTCCTACGCCTGAAAACAGTGAGGCGATAACAAAAGGATTATGGGTATGCTGGAGCACCAGCATTGAACCAAATATCATCATTCCCGCGCTTGCCACACCCGCAAGGAATCTGATTAACAGAATAATTTCAGGCTGAGTCACTTGTGCCATCAAAAAAATCAGCAGGGCTGTGAGTAACGCTGAAGCCAGTAACAGCATTCTTAACTTATTGACTGCGTTGAAAATACCAAAGGAGAAAAGGAGACTGCCGACGAGGTAACCTGCATAGTTTGCGCTGGCAATTAAGGATAATTGCGAAAAGGTAAAAAGCCCTTCATGAAGCATAACGGGAAGCATAGGGGTATATAAAAAACGCCCAATTCCCATTCCTAAGGTCAAGACAATCATACCAAATACAGCAGTACACAGCTGACGATGGCCAACAGCACTGTGATCGATATCCATTTTTTGGCCTCAAAAGACGAATTAAGTTTGATTGTTATCTTACATAAGGAAATGATAATAAAAAGTTAATAAAAATGACGAAAACATTCACTTTAGGTAATGCCTTCTATGAACAGTACCTCGCTTAACTTGTTTAAAACGGTTGCGGAAACGGGTTCCATATCTGCTGCTGCGCGTAGTCTGCACTGCGTTTCATCGAATGTCACAACCCGTCTCAAACAGCTGGAAGCCAGCCTTGACGTATCTCTGTTTGTCCGTGAGAAAAATCGTCTCTACATCACCCCTGAAGGCGAGCTTCTTCTTCGCTATGCCAACAAAATTCTGGCCCTGTTACACGAAGCGGAATTGTCCATGCATGGAACAAAAGTGGCGGGACCGTTACGCATCGGCGCAATGGAAACGACCGCAGCGGTACGTCTGCCCTCGATACTGGCGAATTTCCACCGCGAAATGCCTTCCGTTGAGCTAAACCTGAAAACCTCCCCCACGGAGGTACTGGTGCAGCACATCCTGAACAATGAACTGGAAATCGCTTTCGTTGCCGATCATCAGGCACTGCACACGGAAAATTCGCCTCTGCAATTGCACATTTTATGTCAGGAAACGCTGGTACTGGTGACGGCGGCAGAGCACCGGAATGTCATTACCGGCGCGGACCTCAAAGTGACAAGACCGCTGGTCTTTGTTAAGGGGTGTAACTATCGCTCCCGTCTGGGACAATGGCTGCGGCTGCAGGGAGTCGATTATGCCGATCCCCTGGAGTTCGGCTCTTTTCAGGCGATCCTTGGCTGCGTGAGTGCCGGAATGGGGATTGCCCTGTTGCCAGAGAGCGTAGTCAGACAGTATGAACATAATTTCCCTATCCGTAGCCATACGATTACCCCACAGATAGGTAACGTGAACACTATGATGATATGGCTTAAAAACCGAGAAGTCAGCCGGGTGCTTAATCGCTTTGTCTCATTTATTACCGAGGCTTAATTTTTCGCTACCGACAACGGCGCAATGCAGGCCGCAGAGTCAGTGGAAGACTGGCGCACTCAAAAGAGCGCCAGTGGCAACGTAATTGATATTGAAAAGCCCGCTTTATATCTGATAATCAATCACCGTTTCATCGGGCTCCATTGCCTGGCGTTTGATTTCATCCACGGATAACCCTGCGTTGCATAGCTCGATAAATCGCCAGACATAGTTGCGCTGTAGTTGTCCTCGTTTCAACCCCAGCCAGACGGTGTTGGCATCAAATAAATGCCGGGTATCCAGACGGGTCAAACTGCCCTCCTCCTGCTCGCCACTGGATTGCTCTGCCACCAGCCCAATACCCAGTCCCAACGCCACATAAGTTTTAATTACATCCGAATCCTGGGCGCTAAGTATAATATCCGGCACTAACCCTTTTCGGGCAAACGCTTCATCAATACGCGAACGTCCCGTAATTCCCTGTCGATAAGTAATTAACGGCCAATGGGCGATGGATTCCAGCGTTAAAGGCGATGTCTTGACGAGTGGATGGTCGTGCGGAACGAGCAGACTGTGGTGCCAACGAAACCAGGGAAAAGCCACCAGCAGTGGATCGCTACTCAGACGTTCACTGGCAATCCCAATATCTGCTCCGCCATTTTGCAACAACGCTTCGATCTCCTGTGGCGTGCCCTGAATCAGTTCCAGACGCACTTCCGGGAAAAGCTCACGAAAAGCTTTAATCACTGCGGGCAGGCTATAGCGCGCCTGGGTATGCGTGGTGGCTATCGTCAGAACACCCGACGTGTCATTGGTAAACAGATCCGCCAGACGGCGGACGTTGCTGGCCTCATTCAGAATACGTTCGGCAATGCCCAGTAAGGCCTTACCGGGTTCGGTCATGCCCAGCAGGCGTTTCCCGCGACGAATAAATATTTCGATGCCAAGTTCATCTTCAAGTTCACGAATATGTCGGCTGACACCCGACTGCGAGGTATACAATATATTCGCGACTTCCGTCAGGTTGTAATCCTGACGGGCCGCCTCGCGGATTATTTTAAGTTGCTGGAAATTCACTTTTCGCTCCGGGCACATCAGACATTACGCTATTGTTAAAGTCTGATGCCCGGCATAACAAATAATAAAAACCTGCATCTTATTCCTCTTGGGAATAAGCTTTAGCTTACCAGCTGCAGCTCACGGTTTTCCATCATCGGTCGGCTAACCAGCGACAACAGGATCTCCTTGACTGCCTGCGCTTGTGGCGACAAGCTCCCCATGGCCGACACATTCAACGAGAGCGGCAGATTCATTGATGGGGCAGTAATCCGCGCCATCCAGCCATTTGCTGCATTGCACAGTGCGCGGGCTGCCGATTCGGGTAACACGGTGACGCCCATACCGCTGGCAATGGCAGCCGTTAAGGTCGAGATAGACTCGATTTCACCAATGACTTTGGCCGTTAAGCGACGTAGCGAAAAAGCCTCATCCACCCGCAAACGCACCGCACTGTAATCCCGCGGCAAAAACAGATTCATCTGCGCCACTGCGGCTAAATCGACGCTTTGGCCTGGACAATCACGCGTCCCCACCAGGAAAAGATCCTCCTTCAGCAACGGCTGACAACTTATGCCCGCCACGGGCGAGCGCTCATAGAGCACTGCCATGTCTAATTGTCCGCTGAGAAGCTTGTCATTTAGCACTGCCCCACTGTTTTCATGCAAATAGACCAGTACATCGGGCAGTTCGGCACGTACTGTTTGTAACAGTGGCATAGTGATGGATGATGCCGCCGTACCCGGTGCCAGGCCAATAGAAACCTGACCACTCAGAGTCTGACCAACATTATTGACCGCAAGTTGCGCCTGTTCACACTGACGTAAAATTGTTCGGGCGTGGGTATACAGCACTTTCCCCGCTTCCGTGGGCGTGACGCCGCGCTTGGTACGAATCAGCAATTGCTGATCCAGTTCGCCTTCCAGCGTGGCGACCTGCTGGCTCAGCGCGGGTTGCGCGATGTGCAACACTTCCGCTGCCTGGGTCAGGCTACCAATATCGACGATTTTTACGAAATATTTCAGTCGTCTGAAGTTCATTTTGCCTCCTGTCGGAATACCAGAACCCGTGCTGGCAGTCATGTGAATCAGGATTGCAAGATACTTGCCAGTTTCGTCTGCAGCGGCGTTTTACGCTGACGCCGCGTCAGATAAGGAGCAAAGTGAAGAACGACATTTTTTGTACGCTTATACAGATAACTGTGGCTGCCCTGGAAAAGGTAGAAGCGCACCAGAATGGGGCAAAAGCATAAAAAGACGGAAAGTTCGCCGCTTTGCTGATTTTGTCAGCAAACGAACGCACAATTGTATTTCGTCCTTTGACAACCCTCATCGCCCTCGCTAATATGCGCCTCGTTCACACGATTCCTCTGTAGTTCAGTCGGTAGAACGGCGGACTGTTAATCCGTATGTCACTGGTTCGAGTCCAGTCAGAGGAGCCAAATTCAGAAAAGCCTGCTTTCGAGCAGGCTTTTTGCTTTTCAATTTTCTCATTCGTCTAATTATTCATGTTGCCCTCTGCGAGGGATATAATCGTTTCCTCTTCATGCCTGTCGCGGTAATCTCATAACGTCCGGTAATCTATCGGCTGCAATGTGCGTAACCCAACTCAAATACTAATAATTAAAAGACAGTACAGACAGGATAACTATGGATTCCACCCTCACCTCCACGGGTCCCCAACAGGACGCCTCTTCGCTCAACCGTGCCCGACGCGCTGCGCTTGGTAGCTTCGCGGGCGCCGTGGTCGACTGGTATGATTTTCTGCTCTATGGCATCACCGCTGCGTTAGTCTTTAACCGCGAGTTCTTTCCGCAGGTCAGTCCGGCGATGGGAACACTTGCCGCCTTCGCTACCTTTGGCGTCGGATTTCTGTTCCGCCCGCTAGGCGGGGTCATCTTCGGCCACTTCGGCGATCGTCTTGGGCGTAAACGTATGCTGATGCTCACCGTCTGGATGATGGGGATCGCCACGGCGCTGATCGGCATTATTCCTTCCTTTGACACCATTGGCTGGTGGGCCCCTGTTCTACTGGTGACGCTGCGCGCCATTCAGGGCTTCGCCGTGGGTGGTGAATGGGGCGGAGCCGCGTTGCTCTCCGTCGAAAGCGCGCCGAAAAATAAAAAAGCCTTTTATAGCAGCGGTGTACAGGTCGGGTACGGCGTCGGTCTGCTGCTTTCTACCGGCCTGGTCTCGCTGATTAGCTCTCAAACTACCGATGAGCAGTTCCTCAGTTGGGGCTGGCGTATTCCGTTCTTGTTCAGCATCGTGCTGGTATTAGGCGCGTTGTGGATGCGTAACAGAATGGATGAATCGGCCGAGTTCGAACAGCAGCAACAGGCGCCACAGCCCGAGAAAAAGCGGCTTCCGGTCATTGAGGCTTTAATCCGACATCCGGGCGCATTCTTAAAAATTATCGCCCTGCGCCTGTGTGAACTGCTGACGATGTATATCGTCACCGCATTTGCTCTTAACTACTCGACACAAAACCTCGGCCTGCCACGCGAGCTGTTTCTGAATATCGGATTGCTGGTCGGCGGGCTGAGCTGTCTGACCATCCCCTGCTTTGCGTGGCTTGCTGACCGCTTTGGTCGTCGTCGCGTCTACATTACCGGGGCACTGGTCGGGACGCTAAGCGCCTTCCCATTCTTTATGGCGCTGGAGGCCCAGTCTATTTTCTGGATCGTGTTCTTCGCGATTATGCTGGCCAACATTGCACACGATATGGTGGTCTGCGTGCAGCAGCCTATGTTTACCGGTTTATTTGGCGCAAGCTATCGCTATAGCGGCGCAGGCGTTGGTTATCAGGTGGCCAGCGTGGTTGGCGGCGGTTTTACCCCCTTTATTGCGGCGGCACTGGTAACATTTTCAGGCGGAGACTGGCACAGCGTAGCTATTTATCTGATGGCGGGTTGTCTTATCTCCGCCACTACCGCGCTGTTGATGCGGGATAAGCAGCACGGTTAAACCCCCGGTGCGAGGGCCATCCGGTCTTCGCACCATCTTCCTTAACGTCTGACTTTTGTTTCACATTCCTGTGACATACTATCGGGAGAGCGGTATATCTGTGGAACAAGGAGACAGACATGAACAATAAGGGCGCCAGCCTGACCCCGGCTCAGGCACTGGATAAACTGGACGCGCTGTACGAACAGTCGGTTAAATCACTACGTAGCGCCATTGGTAAGTATATTGAAACAGGGACCCTCCCTGACGTAATCGCCCGCCAGAACGGTCTTTTTGTCTACCCGTCACTTCGTGTCACCTGGGATGGCAGCGCCACTAATCCGCCCAAAACGCGCGCCTATGGCCGTTTTACCCATGCGGGTTGTTATACCACCACCATTACCCGTCCGTCGCTCTTTCGTCCTTATCTTGAAGAACAGCTCACGCTGCTGTATCAGGATTATGATGCGCATATCTCCGTTGAGCCATCGCAGCATGAAATCCCCTATCCCTATGTGATTGACGGTTCAGAACTGACGTTGGATCGCTCGATGAGCGCCGGATTAACGCGTCATTTCCCCACCACTGAATTGTCGCAGATTGGTGACGAAACGGCGGACGGGATTTTTCATCCGGCGGAATTTTCTCCGCTGTCTCACTTCGATGCCCGACGCGTGGATTTTTCGCTGGCGCGACTGCGTCATTACACGGGCACGCCGGTTGAACATTTCCAGCCCTTTGTGCTGTTCACCAACTACACCCGCTATGTCGATGAGTTCGTACGCTGGGGCTGCAGCCAGATCCTCGACCCGGACAGCCCGTATATCGCACTGTCATGCGCGGGCGGGATCTGGATCACCGCCGAAACCGAAGCGCCAGAAGAAGCCATCTCCGATCTCGCCTGGAAGAAACACCAGATGCCCGCCTGGCATTTAATTACCGCTGATGGTCAGGGGATCACGCTGGTGAATATCGGCGTCGGCCCGTCTAACGCCAAAACTATTTGCGATCATCTCGCCGTACTGCGCCCTGATGTCTGGCTGATGATTGGGCACTGTGGCGGCCTGCGTGAAAGTCAGGCAATTGGCGATTATGTTCTGGCCCACGCTTATTTGCGTGATGACCACGTGCTGGATGCTGTACTCCCACCGGATATTCCGATTCCGAGCATCGCTGAAGTGCAACGCGCGCTGTATGACGCGACCAAAGAGGTCAGCGGCATGCCCGGCGAAGAGGTCAAACAGCGCCTGCGTACCGGTACCGTTGTCACCACCGACGATCGAAACTGGGAATTACGTTACTCCGCCTCTGCGCTGCGCTTTAACCTCAGCCGTGCGGTAGCTATCGATATGGAAAGCGCCACTATCGCCGCACAGGGCTACCGCTTCCGCGTCCCCTACGGCACATTGCTTTGCGTTTCCGACAAACCGCTGCACGGCGAGATTAAACTACCTGGTCAGGCCAACCGTTTTTATGAAGGCGCCATTTCCGAGCATCTGCAAATAGGTATCCGGGCTATCGATCGTCTTCGCGCCGAAGGCGATCGACTGCACTCCCGTAAATTACGTACGTTCAACGAACCGCCGTTCCGTTAAGGCCTGAGGTAACTATGCACAACTCAACCCCTCTTTCCGCCCTGCGTAACCTGCTGATAGCGCAGGGGCTGGATGGTATGATTGTCCCGCGCGCCGACGCTCACCAAAGTGAAGATTGTACGCCGCATGATAATAAGTTGGCCTGGCTGACTGGTTTTAGCGGTTCAGCGGGACTCGCGCTGGTCCTGCGCGACCGCGCATTAATATTTGTCGATGGGCGCTATCAGGTCCAGGTGCGCAATGAAGTCTCGCTGGATGATTTTGAAATTCACCATTTACACGACGAACCGCTGGCAGACTATTTGCAGTCTCACATTGCAGCGGGTACACGTATCGGCTTTGAGCCGCTGCTGATGGTTAACAGCCAGTTTGAAGCGCTGTCGGCTACCCACTGCGAGCTGGTGCCTCTGGAGCAAGATCCCTTCGACCAGGTATGGTTAGATCGTCCGGCTGCGCCTTGCGGCATCATTCGCGAAATGCCCCTCGACATCAGCGGTGAGAGCAGCGCACAGAAACGTGCCCGCGTCGTGGAGCAACTCATTCAACATCAGGCCGATGTGCTGGCGATTACGCTGCCGGACAACATTGCCTGGCTGCTTAATGTCCGTGGTTCGGATCTTGCTATGGTTCCGGTGCCGTTCTCATTTGCCCTGCTCCATCGCAGCGGCGAACTGGAATGGTTTGTCGATAGCAATAAAACACAGCAACTCCCCGCATCGCTGTTGGATACGCTTACGCTGGCCCCGCAAGAGAGCTTTCTGGCTCGCTGCCAGCAGTTGGCAAATGGGAAGCGCTTTCTGGTCGATAAAGACTACGCTCCGGTAGCATTGCGTTTTGCCATAGAAGAACATGGCGGCCACGTCCTGTGGGCCCCCGACCCTATTACATTAATGAAAGCGCACAAAAATGACGTTGAACTGGCAGGCTATCGGGAATGCCATGAACAGGATGGCGCCGCCTGGGTTAACTTCCTCGCATGGCTGGCCCATGAGGTCCCTTTACGCGAAGCGGCGGGCAATCCAATCACCGAACTGGAAGCACAGGCGAAACAGCTGGAGTTTCGCCAGCAGCAGCCGGGATTTATCGAGCAGAGTTTCAGCACGATTTCAGCCTCTGCCAGCAATGCGGCGATGTGTCATTACCACTCCAGCGAAAAAACCAATACGCCAATTACCTCGCAGGCCATGTACCTGAATGATTCCGGTGGTCAGTATCATAATGGTACAACGGATACGACGCGCACCCTGGCATTTGGCCCACAGGATCCGCAGCGACGCTTGCACTACACCGCCGTGTTGAAAGGCTTTTTGTCACTTATTTCACTGCAGTTTCCCAGCGGTACTCAGGGCCATCAACTGGATGCCTTCAGTAGGCGGGCATTGTGGGATTTGGGACTGGATTTTGATCATGGTACCGGACACGGCGTGGGCCATCAGTTGCTAATCCATGAACAACCCCATCGCATTGCCAAAAAAGTTAACCCATGGCCTCTGGTCGCGGGCAATATCATCACCATCGAACCGGGTTATTATCTGGCCGGGCAATATGGGATCCGCATTGAGAATCAGGTGGAGATTATCAACAGCCGTCCGGGCTTCTGCCGTTTCTCAACGCTGACGCTGGTGCCGATTGATTTGAACCTGGTGGAATTGCATCTGCTGAGCGATGCTGAGAAACAGTGGATTGATGATTACCACCAGCAGGTCAGAGAGACGTTGTCCCCACGCGTAAACGCAGAAGCCCGTCCGTGGCTGTTCGCCGCCACTGCGCCCATTCGCGTTCAGGCCAATTAAGGCAATAAAAAAGGCAGCCCGCAGGCTGCCTTAGTTCTCCCCAACGTCTTACTGCTTAGCTGTTACGGATGTACTCATCCATTTCAGTTTTCAGGTTATCGGACTTGGTACCGAAGATCGCCTGGACACCGGAACCAGCAACCACGACACCCGCCGCACCCAGTTTCTTCAGGCCAGCCTGATCCACTTTGGCAACGTCAGCCACGCTAACGCGCAGACGAGTAATGCACGCATCGAGGTTAGTGATGTTTTCTTTACCACCGAATGCAGCAACCAGAGCCGGAGCCATTTCGCCGGACGCACCCGCTTTGCTGTCTTCGGTCGCATCTTCACGACCTGGCGTTTTCAGATCCAGCGCTTTGATCAGCACACGGAAGATGGTGTAGTAAACGATCGCATAACCGATACCGACAATCGGGAACAGCCACAGTTTGCTGCTGTTACCGGACAGAACGATAAAGTCGATCAGACCGTGAGAGAACGATGTCCCGTCACGCATACCCAGCAGGATACAGATCGGGAATGCCAGACCAGCCAGAATCGCGTGGATGATGTACAGGATCGGCGCCACGAACATGAAGGAGAACTCGATCGGCTCGGTAATACCGGTCAGGAACGAGGTCAGCGCCGCGGAGATCATAATACCGCCCACTTTCGCGCGGTTTTCTGGTTTAGCAGAGTGCCAGATAGCGATAGCGGCAGCCGGCAGACCGTACATTTTGAACAGGAAGCCACCGGACAGTTTGCCCGCAGTCGGGTCGCCCGCCATATAGCGAGGGATATCACCGTGGAATACCTGACCCGCAGCGTTGGTGTACTCACCGATCTGCATCTGGAATGGAACGTTCCAGATATGGTGCAGACCAAACGGCACCAGGCAGCGTTCAATGAAGCCATAGATACCGAACGCCACTACCGGGTTCTGGTATGCAGCCCACTGGGAGAACGTCTGAATAGCAGTACCGATCGGCGGCCAAATGAAGGACAGAACCACGCCTGTGAAGATGGCAGCCAGACCAGAAATAATAGGAACGAAGCGCTTACCCGCAAAGAAGCCGAGATACTCAGGCAATTTGATACGGTAGAAACGGTTGAACATATACGCTGCAATCGCACCGGAGATAATCCCCCCGAGAACACCCGTATCAGCAAGGTGTTTAGCGGCGATCTCTTCAGCAGGTAAATGCAGAACCAGCGGCGCAACAACAGCCATGGTTTTAACCATGATGCCGTAGGCAACAACGGATGCCAGTGCAGATACGCCGTCATTGTTGGTGAAGCCTAACGCAACACCGATGGCAAAGATCAGCGGCATGTTCGCAAAAACAGAACCGCCTGCTTCTGCCATTACGTGCGATACAACGGCTGGCAGCCAGCTGAAGTTAGCGGAACCGACACCCAGCAGGATACCTGCAATCGGGAGTACGGATACCGGCAGCATCAGCGATTTACCGACCTTTTGCAGGTTAGCAAATGCATTCTTAAACATAATTAGGAGTGCTCCTGAGTATTTGTGCTTATACACTTCATCCTTCAAACCGCCTCAGCGTTGGCTGCGCTCATTCACTCCAGTCACTTACTCGAGTAAGCTCCTGTCATTCACTCACTTGCCGCCTTGATGCCGCTTGAATGATTTTGTGTATTCTACGTTCTCACGCATTGGCAAGGGGGGAGAGCCTCGCCGTGGACAGAGCATCTAAGTGCTCTTTATTTATTACACAGAGTAAAATAATTCAGTCTGTATTTGTTTGACGGCTATCACAATTCAGTTGTGAATGGCCGCAAAATACGCACATTCCGATAAAATGAGTTTCTGAATGTGTCTAACTGGTTATTCACCGCCCATTTTGTGGCGGTGAACTTTACTCGCTTTAGTTATTAATTACGAGCTTTAAAAAAAGTCAGTTAACGGACTGATTGCAGGCGAGAAGCATCGATGTGAAACAGGCGGGCAAAGTTATCAGTGGTTGCCTGCGCCAGTTCTTCCACGGCAACACCTTTCACTACGGCCATATACTCCGCAACGTCACGCGTCATGGCAGGTTGGTTCTCTTTTCCACGATGCGGCACCGGCGCAAGGTACGGAGAATCCGTCTCAACTAACAAACGATCCAGAGGAACATAACGGGCAGCATCACGCAGTTGGTCAGCATTACGGAACGTGACGATGCCGGAAAACGAGATATAAAAGCCGAGATCCAGCAATTTGCCCGCCGTTTCTCTGTCCTCTGTAAAACAGTGTAGTACGCCGCCGCAATCCGTCACCTTTTCTTCGCGCAGAATTGATAACGTATCGGCTCGGGCATCACGGGTATGCACGATAACCGGTTTCTGTAACTCGCGGCCAATCTGAATATGGTGGATGAAAGATTCCTGCTGGCGCACCTTCGTTTCCGGCGTGTAAAAATAATCCAGCCCAGTTTCTCCCATCGCTACCACACCGTCTTCGGCGGCAAAACGACGCAGGTCTTCAACATCATAAGTTTCATCCTGATTTAACGGATGCACACCGCAGGAGAAAACCACGTTGTCACGTTGGCCAACCAGTTCACGCATACTGCGGTATCCAGGCAGGGTGGTCGCGACGGCAAGACAAAATTTCACATCGCGTGCGGCCGCTTTCGCCAACACGTCATCCACGTCCTTATGCAGAGATTGATAATCCAGGCCATCAAGATGGCAGTGTGAGTCGACTAAAAACATAATGTCTCTCTCAAAGATGAGGAACAGGCAGTACGGTGCCTGGTTGCAGGTAATGCTCAATACGGAGAATAAGATCGGTTAATACCAGTTCACGGTTTATGCCCGTCACGTTCAGCAACTGCTGACGACAATGACAAACATCACCGAGTATCGCCTGTATCTGGGCGACGGATAACCGCCCGGCGATAGAAGAGATGAGATCCTGAGCATCAGGATTGGTTAAATGGGAAATCCCATAGGAACGCTTTAGGGCATCCGTCAACAGCGTGGCCAGCCAGTGTAAACGAGCGGCAGCCTGATCGTGGTTGAGCGCCGCTAACAGGATATACCAGTCGCCTGATTGCAGGGTGTTCGCCAGCGCGGCGAGGAACTCTTTGCGGTGCGTCCAGCTTTCAGCCTGTAACAACGTTAATGCCGCACCCGGCGACCCCGCACTCAGACGTAATGCGCTCAACAATGCTTCCGGTGACGCCGTCACTTCACGGGTAAGCCAGGAGATAGCGTATGACTCTGCCGGTGGTGCAAGGTGATATAACCGACAGCGGCTACGCAGCGTGGCCAATAAACGCGCAGGTTCGCGACTGGCGAGGAAGAACCAGGTCTGCGCCGGAGGTTCTTCCAGCGTTTTCAGTAACGCATTAGCGGCGGCATCGGTTAACTGGGCGGCATCCGGGATCCACACCACTTTCGCCCCGCCCAGGCGTGAATGCTCGTACAGTTTCTCACTGACTTCGCGTACCGCGTCAACGCCCAGCGTGCTTTTGCCTTTTTCCGGCAGCAGCGAATAGTAGTCCGGATGGGTCCCCGCCTGCATCAGCTGACAGCCGCGGCAGTGTCCGCAGCTTTTATGTCCTTCCGGCTGCTGACACATTAAATAGCGACTGAGCGCGTAAATCAGCGCATCGTCGCCCATGCCGGGTAACGCCTGAATCAGTAACGCATGGTGACCACGACCCGTCTGGTAGCTCGCTACCAGTTTTTCAAAATCAGGTCGTAACCATGGGTACCATTTCATGCGCCCTGCTCCTTCACCCACTGAGTAATGGTATTGCGAATATCAGCCATCACAGCCTCCAGCGGCTGCGTAGCGTCAATAGTACGAATGCTGGCGTCTTTGGCAGCCAGTTCAAGATAGCGCGCTCGGGTACGATTAAAGAAATCGAAAGATTCCTGTTCAATACGGTCCAGTTCGCCACGCGCACGCGCACGCTTCAATCCGACTTCTGGAGTGACATCCAGATAGAGCGTCAGGTCCGGGCGAAAATCTCCGAGTACCGCATCACGTAACGTTGCCAGCATGTTTTGATCGATACCGCGGCCACCGCCCTGATATGCCTGGGTCGACAGGTCGTGACGATCGCCAATGACCCATGCGCCTCTCGCCAGCGCAGGTTTAATAACGGTTTCGACCAACTGTACGCGCGCGGCGTAAAACATCAGGACTTCGGCTTTGTCGGTAATGACCTCGTCGCCTACCGACTTAATGTCCAGCACCAGACTTCTTAGTTTCTCAGCGAGCTGCGTTCCACCAGGCTCGCGGGTAAAAACCATGTCACGAATACCGAGTTGCTCAAGTGTCTCTACCACCACATTACGCGCAGTGGTTTTTCCGGCGCCTTCCAGGCCCTCGATGACGATATAGTTACTGCCCATTTTTTTCCTTAAGCACTTTCAGGTAATCCTGTACTGACCGGTTATGGCTGACAAGATTGGTGTTAAATGTGTGGCCGCCTTTACCATCTGCCACGAAATAGAGATACGGCGTTTTTGCCGGATGTGCGGCAGCCTGCAACGAGGCCTCTCCCGGCATGGCAATCGGGCCAGGCGGCAGCCCGGTGATGGTGTAGGTGTTATAGGCGGTTGGCGTTTCTAAATCCACACGCGACAATTTGCCATTATACCGTGTCCCCATGCCGTAAATCACCGTCGGATCGGTTTGTAAACGCATGCCAATACGTAAGCGGTTAATAAAGACCGAGGCCACCTGGTCGCGCTCGCTGGCAACCGCAGTTTCTTTTTCAATAATCGAGGCCATTGTCACTAGCTGATTTTTATCCTGATAAGGCAAACCATCAGCGCGCCCTTCCCAGACGGTATCCACCGCTTTAACCATCTTTTGATGCGCACGTTTTAGCAGTGCTACGTCGGTCGTATTCGCGGTATACATCCAGGTATCGGGCCAGAACCAGCCTTCCACCCACTGCGGGTTTTCCAGCTTCAGCGCCTGAGCGACAGTCTCGTAGTTATCGTCGCTCAGCGTATGTTTGATATAGGGCGCATCGCGCAGTTGTTTGAGGTAATCACTCAGGCGCATCCCTTCCACCAGACGTAACGGGAACTGGGCCTCTTTACCGCTTTCCAGCAATAGCAGCATTTCTCGTACCGTCATGTCGGGCGTCAGGCGATAGGTACCCGCCTTAAAATGCGACAGGTCAGGCTCCACACGCAGCAGCCACTGGAAGACACGCGGACGATTGATAACCTTATCCGCATACAGTTGTTCACCGAGAGCCAGGCGGCCTGTACCCGCTTTCAGCGTAAAAATAGTCTCTTCTTTAATCAATAACTTACTGTCCGCCAGATGGCGAACTTTCCACATGCCTACGCCCGCGGCAATGCCCAGCACAACCAGCAATAACAGGACAACGAGTAACAGTTTTTTCATGACTAATTCGGGTGCTCACAAAGTGGGGCTAAAAAATCGAATAACAAACGTGAAGACAACATCGTGTCGCCACAGGTACGCACAGGAATAACCGGCATTAATGCGTTACAGACGACGATTTCATCGGCTTGCATAATCTCCTCCAACCCGGCATACACTTCGACAAGACTGAACGGTGATTGTGCCAGCATACGGATACAGAATTGTCGCATAATGCCGTTCACTCCGGCCTGATCCAACCGGGGAGTGTAAACCACATTACCTTTACGCCAGAACAAATTAGCCGCACAGCATTCCGTAACCCATCCCTCGCTGTCAAGAACCAGCGCTTCATCGGCATCCGTCTGCTCAAGATGAGAGCGAATCAATACCTGCTCCAGGCGATTCAGATGCTTAAGTCCGGCAAGCATAGGGTTACGCCCCAGACGCACTGGGCTTAACGCCAGCGTAATCCCTTCATGGCGCCAACGATCGTAATGTTCGGGCCAGGCTGAAACAGAGAGAATACGGGTGGCGTTGTGACAATTTGCGCCGCTGTATCCCCGACCGCCGCTACCGCGGCTAATAATGACTTTCAATACACCACGCGCGTGTCCTTGAGCCAGCATTTTCATTTCATCTTGCAGTTCTGACCACTGTTCAAAAGCGATCAGCAACTTTTGGCAAGCGTCTTGTAAACGCGCAAGATGCGCTGCAAAGAGGCAAATTTCGCCGTCGATAATTCGCGCGGTAGTAAAACAACCATCGCCAAATTGGGTCGCTCGATCGCTTACGGCCAGCAGATTTTGCTTGCAGCCATTAATTAAGAACATGGAGGCTCCTTATATCTGGTCCGCTAGTTTGGCAGGATGAGTAACACAGGACAAGGGTGAAAAACCGAATAAAAAAAGGCCCGACAAGCGGACCTTTTCAGTTTTATTTCGATGCTAACGCATCACCTGACGAGACTTAAATCTTTTTAAAGATCAAAGAACCGTTGGTACCACCGAAGCCGAAGGAGTTACACAGAGTATATTCCAAACCACTCACCTGACGCGCTTCGTGAGGAACGAAGTCCAGGTCACAACCTTCATCCGGGTTATCCAGGTTGATGGTTGGCGGAATAGCCTGGTCGCGCAGCGCCAGGATAGAGAAAATAGACTCTACCGCGCCCGCAGCGCCTAACAGGTGACCGGTCATGGATTTGGTTGAGCTAACCATCACGCGGCTCGCTGCATCGCCAAAGACAGATTTCACTGCCTGGGTTTCAGCTTTATCGCCTGCAGGCGTAGACGTACCATGCGCGTTGACATAGCCGATCTGACCCGCTTCGATAGCCGCATCGCGTAGCGCGTTGACCATTGCCAGCGCAGCGCCTGCACCGTTTTCCGGTGGTGACGTCATGTGGTAAGCATCGCTGCTCATGCCAAAACCAACGACTTCAGCATAGATTTTTGCGCCGCGCGCTTTCGCATGCTCGTACTCTTCCAGTACCACCATGCCTGCGCCGTCGCCCAACACGAAGCCATCACGCTCTTTATCCCACGGGCGGCTTGCCGCTTGCGGGTTATCATTACGCGTAGACAGCGCGCGTGCCGCGCCAAAACCACCCACGCCAAGCGGTGTACTGGCTTTTTCAGCACCACCCGCAACCATCGCGTCTGCATCACCGTATGCAATGATACGTGCGGCATGACCGATGTTATGTACGCCTGAAGTACAGGCGGTCGCGATGGAGATGCTTGGCCCTTGCAGGCCGTACATGATGGTCAGGTGACCTGCCACCATGTTAACAATCGTCGACGGAACGAAGAACGGGCTGATCTTACGCGGTCCACCGTTTACCAAAGAGGTATGGTTTTCTTCGATCAGACCGAGACCGCCAATACCGGAGCCAATAGCGGCGCCAATACGGTGAGCGTTCTCTTCCGTAATTTCGAGGCCAGAATCCTGCATGGCCTGAACGCCAGCGACAATTCCATATTGAATGAAGGCATCCATCTTGCGCTGTTCTTTGCGCGAAATAATGTCTTCACAGTTAAAATCCTTTACTAAGCCAGCAAATTTCGTTGCATAGGCGCTAGTATCGAAATGGTCGATCAGGCTGATGCCACTCTGACCGGCAAGGAGAGCTTTCCAGGTAGACTCTACGGTATTGCCGACAGGAGACAACATGCCCAGTCCGGTCACAACTACACGACGCTTAGACACGGTTGTCCTCCAGGGAGGGAAAATAATTCAAGTGGGATAAAAAGATAAAACTCAGGCGGTCGAATGACCGCCTGGAGATGTTCACTTACGCCTGGTGGCCGTTGATGTAATCAATGGCAGCCTGAACGGTAGTGATTTTCTCAGCTTCTTCGTCCGGAATCTCAGTATCAAACTCTTCTTCCAGAGCCATTACCAGCTCAACGGTGTCAAGAGAATCTGCGCCCAGGTCTTCAACGAAGGAAGCATTGTTGGTAACTTCTTCCTGCTTAACGCCCAGCTGTTCGCCGATAATTTTCTTAACGCGTTCTTCGATAGTGCTCATACTCTTAAATTTCCTATCAAAACTCGCTTTCGCGATGGTTTTCGTAGTGTATAAAATGTTGAAAAATTTGCAACTAAATCCCGGCAGGTCTTACCACGATTTTACGTTATTTTGAGGCCATTCCCCCTAATAACGCAAATATTTTTCAATCGTGGTTAAACCATGTACATCCCGCCGTTGACGTGCAAAGTCTCACCTGTGATGTAACTTGCTTCGTCAGAAGCTAAAAATGCAACCGCACTGGCGATTTCCTGAGCGCCACCAAGGCGACCCGCAGGAACCTGCGCCAGTATACCCGCACGCTGATCATCAGACAGCGCACGCGTCATGTCCGTTTCAATAAAGCCCGGAGCAACAACGTTTACAGTAATACCACGGGACGCAACTTCGCGCGCCAGTGATTTACTGAAGCCGATCAGACCTGCTTTCGCCGCAGCGTAGTTAGCCTGACCCGCATTTCCCATGGTACCAACCACAGAACCGATAGTGATAATACGCCCATGACGCTTTTTCATCATAGCTCGCATTACCGCTTTTGACAGACGGAAAACAGATGACAGGTTGGTTTCGATGATATCGTTCCACTCGTCATCTTTCATGCGCATTAACAGGTTATCACGAGTAATCCCGGCATTATTGACCAGAATATCGACTTCACCAAATTCTGCGCGAATATTTTCCAGAACAGATTCGATAGATGCCGGATCGGTCACATTCAACATCAGACCTTTACCATTTGCACCTAAGTAATCGCTAATGGCCTGCGCACCACTTTCACTGGTTGCAGTACCGATAACTTTCGCGCCACGGGCAACGAGTGTTTCTGCAATTGCGCGGCCAATTCCACGGCTTGCACCGGTTACCAGCGCGATTTTTCCTTCAAAATTCATGGGCTTCCTCTTTTATTGCTCTAGCGCCGCAGACAGCGCTGCCGGCTCATTCAGTGCCGAAGCGGTCAGGGTGTCAACAATACGTTTCGTCAAACCGGTGAGAACTTTACCTGGCCCCACTTCATACAGGTGCTCTACGCCCTGAGATGCCATAAACTCAACGGTTTTGGTCCACTGAACCGGGCTGTACAGTTGACGAACCAGCGCATCGCGAATCGCGTCTGCGGTAGTTTCACACTTCACGTCGACGTTGTTCACAACTGGAACAGTCGGCGCGTTGAAAGTGATTTTTTGCAATTCAACGGCCAGTTTCTCAGCGGCAGGTTTCATCAGCGCGCAGTGAGAAGGCACGCTGACCGGCAACGGCAGCGCACGCTTGGCGCCAGCGGCTTTACAAGCAGCACCTGCACGTTCTACCGCTTCTTTATGCCCGGCGATAACCACCTGACCCGGCGAGTTGAAATTAACCGGAGAAACGACCTGCCCTTCAGCAGACTCTTCACACGCTTTAGCGATAGAGGCATCGTCCAGACCAATAATCGCAGACATGCCGCCAGTACCTTCCGGTACGGCTTCCTGCATGAATTTGCCGCGCAGTTCAACCAGACGGACGGCATCGGCAAAATCAATTACGCCCGCACATACCAGCGCAGAGTATTCGCCCAGGCTGTGACCTGCCATCAGCGCAGGTGTTGTACCACCCTGCTGTTGCCATACGCGATACAGCGCGACAGATGCAGCCAATAGCGCTGGCTGCGTCTGCCAGGTTTTATTCAGTTCTTCTGCCGGACCTTGCTGAGTCAGCGCCCACAGATCATAGCCCAGCGCAGCTGATGCTTCAGCAAAAGTTTCTTCAACAATTGGGTAGCTTGCTGCCATTTCAGACAACATCCCAACGGTCTGGGAACCCTGCCCCGGAAACACAAATGCAAATTGCGTCATGTTAAAATCCTTATACTAGAAACGAACCAGCGCGGAGCCCCAGGTGAATCCACCCCCGAAGGCTTCAAGCAATATCAACTGCCCGGCTTTGATACGCCCGTCGCGGACGGCTTCGTCCAGTGCGCACGGTACGGAAGCCGCGGACGTATTGCCATGCCTGTCCAGTGTAACGACGACATTATCCATCGACATGCCCAGCTTTTTCGCTGTCGCGCTGATAATGCGCAGGTTTGCCTGATGCGGCACCAGCCAGTCCAGCGCAGAACGGTCGAGATTATTGGCTTCCAGCGTTTCATCAACGATGTGGGCAAGCTCGGTCACCGCGACTTTAAATACTTCGTTACCCGCCATCGTCAGGTGGATCGGGTTATCCGGATTTACGCGATCGGCGTTAGGCAGCGTCAACAATTCACCGTAACGACCATCAGCATGCAGATGCGTGGAGAGAATACCCGGTTCTTCGGATGCGCTCAGTACCACCGCGCCCGCGCCGTCACCAAAGATAATGATCGTTCCACGATCGGTTGGATCACAAGTACGAGCAAGAACATCTGATCCAACAACCAGCGCATGCTTCACTGCGCCAGACTTAACGTACTGATCGGCAACGCTAAGGGCATAGGTAAAACCGGCGCAAGCGGCCGCAACGTCAAACGCCGGACAGCCTTTGATCCCCAGCATACTTTGGATCTGGCATGCCGCGCTTGGAAATGCGTGTGTGGATGATGTGGTGGCAACCACAATCAGACCAATTTCTTCTTTGTCGATGCCCGCCATTTCCAGCGCACGGTTTGCGGCGACAAAGCCCATCGTCGCAACTGTTTCATTTGGCGCTGCAATGTGGCGTTCACGGATACCTGTACGAGTGACGATCCACTCATCAGATGTCTCGACCATTTTTTCCAAATCGGCGTTAGTACGCACTTGTTCAGGCAGATAGCTGCCGGTACCAATAATCTTCGTATACATGTACGCTCAGTCACTTTTTGGTTATATACCGCCACGAGCAAAACGCTGGTACGCTGACAGCTTTCACAAACGCGCTATTATCTGTGCGGTCGTGAGTTTACGCTTTCGCCACCGTCCAGCAGTTCGAATCCAGCTGGGTATACAGATTCCAGGCGAGCGGCAATTCGCTGAGGAACTTGTCGCTGCACCGCCTGCACTGCCTGTTCAATCGCGACCTCAAATGCTCGCTGATTAGCCGCACCATGACTCTTAATCACCGTGCCGCGCAATCCTAACAGACAGGCGCCATTATACTGGTCGGGGTTGAGGTGACTAAATCGCCTTGTCAGGCTTTTTTGTAACCAACGTTTTAATAAAAGCAGCCACCACGACCGTTTTTTGCCCTCACCCTGAGATTCCAGCAGTGAAAGGAACATTCTGACAACACCTTCCATCGTCTTTAATGTGACATTACCTGTAAAGCCGTCACAGACCAGTACATCAGTTTTGCCAGTCAGTAACTCATTGGCTTCAAGATAGCCTATATAGTTAATGGAAGGGATTGTTTTTAGCACCACAGAAGCATCCCGAATACTGTCGAGACCTTTCGTTTCTTCTTCGCCGATGTTGAGCAACGCAACGCGAGGATTAGCAATCCCAACGACTTCTTCTGCCAGCACGGAACCCATAACGGCAAATTGCACCAACATCGTGCTATCACAATCCACGTTGGCGCCTAAATCCAGCACCACCGTTTTACCCTTTTGCTGATGCGGTAACACCGTCACCAACGCAGGACGCTCAATACCCTCAAGGGGTTTGAGCAATAACTTCGCAAGTCCCATTAGCGCGCCGGTATTACCAGCACTCACACAGGCTTGCGCTCGACCTTCTTTCACGAGCTCCAGGGCAACACGCATTGAGCTTCCACGACTGGCGCGAATAGCCTGCGAGGGCCGGGCATCACTGGCAATAACTGACTGAGCAGGGACAATCTGCAGACGTGAACGTTGTTCGAAGTCAGCTTTGGCAAGTAATGGCGTGATTGTATCGGGATCCCCGACTAAAAGAAGTGTGAGTTGCGAATTAGAATTCAGTGCCTGCAATGCTGCAGGCACTGTCACGGTAGGGCCAAAATCTCCCCCCATGACATCTAACGCCAGGGTTAGATGTGTCAAGGTATCGTCGCTGCCCGGTTAGGTGTTTCCCCAGTTACCCGGGGAAAGCCTCACTAAGCTTCATCACGCGTGCGCTCTCTGTCTTTCTCACCGAAGCGGGAAATCCATTGAGTCATGCGTGATTACTTAGCGATTACCTTACGGCCACGGTAGAAACCGTCGGCAGTGATGTGGTGACGCAGGTGTTGTTCACCAGAAGTTTTGTCTACAGACAGGCTGGTGACTGCGGTCAGAGCGTCATGAGAACGACGCATGCCACGTTTGGAACGGGTTGGTTTATTCTGTTGTACGGCCATGGACCTTACTCCTCAATTACTTACGCTTTAAGCTGGCTAATACGGCAAATGGGTTTGGTTTTTGCGCTTCATCAGGCAATTCGCCAAAGACCATGTCCGCCTCGGACACTTCACAGTGTTCAGAATCATGCACCGGAACTACCGGCAAGGAGAGGATAATCTCATCTTCAACCATTGCAAGCAGATCGATTTCACCGAATTCGTTAACCTCAATCGGCTCATACGCTTCCGGGAGTGCTTCAGCCTGTTCGTCAGAACGGACAGGACTAAAACAATATGTTGTGTGAACATGAAGTGGGAACGGTTTCCCGCAACGCTGACATTCGAGCGTAACCGACACTTTCGCATCACCGGTTATCACGGCAAGGCGCTGGTTATCGATAGCGAACGACATGGAGCATTCCACATCACTGTCCACACTGACCACAGAATCGGCGACGCGCTCAACCAGATCAGAAGTATAGATACCTTCATAATCGAGGCGTTTTTGAGCCGTACGAACCGGATCAAGAGTCAGGGGTAATTTTACCTTTTGCATAGGGCGCGCATATTAACTTTGTAACGTCATATAGTCAAAGAAAAAGGCAGCCTGAGGTTGCCTTTTGCCAATAATTCGCACACATTGCGGGTCATCGACTTAAAATCGCTCAAGACAAGCCAATACAGCCAGCTTGTAGGACGAAGTCCATAGTTTAAAATGGCTCTCATCAATACGCTATATGCGAGGGGAAAAATATGCCTCAACTTATACTTGCCTCGACCTCTCCCTGGCGTCGCGCTTTACTTGAAAAACTGGCAATTCCGTTTGAATGCGCGGCTCCTGAGGTGGATGAAACGCCGTTACCCGGCGAAGCGCCACGCCATTTAGTCTCGCGACTGGCGCAACAAAAAGCGCAATCTCTCGCCCAACGTTATCCAGCGCATCTGATTATTGGCTCCGATCAAATTTGTGTTCTTGATGGTGAAATAACCGGCAAACCATTAACAGAAGAAAATGCGCGCCAACAATTACTCAAAGCCCGTGGCAATATTGTGACGTTTTACACCGGACTGGCGCTTTATAATTCAGCTACCGGACATTTACAAACTGAGGTCGAGCCGTTTGACGTTCATTTTCGGCATCTAAGCGAAACGGAAATTGATGATTACCTGCGCAAAGAACGCCCGCTACATTGTGCCGGCAGTTTTAAAAGTGAGGGGTTAGGTATTGCTCTCTTTGAGCGTCTCGAGGGTCGCGACCCCAATACGCTGATCGGCCTGCCGCTGATCGCATTGTGTCAAATGCTGCGCCGGGAAGAGATGAACCCGCTTAACGCCTAGTTAATCTACCTGATGGCGACGCGATGCGTCTTATCAGGCCTACGGCGCATAACGCGATTGCAGGCCTGATAAGCAACGCGCATCAGGCTTTGCTACGTAACACCTCAAGGCAGCGCTTCAACTGTTTATCCATCGGCGCTTCAACACGCATCACTTCGCCCGTCCCCGGATGGGTGAATTTCAACGCCGCGGCATGAAGGAACAGCCTGTTCAGTCCGGTATCCGCGAGTTGTTTATCGAACTCACGGTCGCCATAGCGATCGTCAAAGGCTATCGGATGCCCGGCATATTGGGTATGCACACGGATCTGGTGCGTGCGCCCTGTAACCGGGCTACAGCGCACAAGCGTGGCAAACGCATAGCGCTCTTCCACCTTAAAGCGTGTTTCCGACGGTTTGCCTTCCTGATCCACCCGCACGATACGCTCGCCGCTTTGCAAAATGTTCTTCAACAGCGGCGCCTGCACGGTTTTGACATGCGACTGCCACTGGCCTCTCACCAGCGCCAGGTAGTCTTTTTGCATCCCTTTTTCACGCAGCTGTTCATGCAATGAACGTAAGGCTGAGCGTTTTTTAGCAACCAGCAGCACACCGGAGGTATCGCGGTCCAGGCGATGCACCAGTTCGAGGAAACGCGCTTCCGGACGTAACGCGCGTAAACCTTCAATAACACCGAAGCTTAATCCGCTTCCGCCATGTACGGCCGTTCCTGAAGGTTTGTTAAGCACCAGAATATGATCATCTTCATATAAAATGACATCAGTCAGCGCCGCAACCTTCTGCAGATTTGGGGAAATAGTCTCTTCTTCACGTTCGGCGACACGCACAGGTGGAATACGCACAATGTCCCCATCTTCGAGTTTGTACTCGGGTTTAATGCGCTTTTTATTCACCCGCACTTCGCCTTTACGCAAAATGCGATAAATCATACTTTTCGGCACACCCTTAAGTTGAGTGCGTAAAAAGTTGTCGATGCGTTGCCCTGCTTCGTCGGCAGTGATAGCAACTGTTTTTACGGCTGGAGTCTCTGTTTTCATGGGGGCCGATTTTAAATAGCCATCAAGATTCGCGCCACACATTTTTCTATGCTTATATTAACTGCTATACCCTATTACTTAAGTTTGACATAACCGATTTGGTGGTTATTAAACCAATCACTACGCGGAAGTGAAAAAACTGTGAGTAACCGGGTGATAAATGGCAAAAGTCATCTTGCTATAACAAGGTTAGCAGTGGAATAATGAGGTTGTCTCCGTGTTGAATCTTGTTAAAACAAGACCTTTTCCGGAATGACCCAATTTTGCCCGACCGATCATCAACGCAGCAATGGCGTAAGACGTATTGATCTTTCAGGCAGTTAGCGGGCTGCGGGTTGCAGTCCTTACCGGTAATAAGGAAGCTTTTCTGGAGAGTAACACCCAGACTGTTCCCCTGATAATTGCGCTGTGTTTCCGTATGAAATACAGGCAACCGACACTCTGCGCCTCTTTGAGCTGACGATAACCGTGAGGTTGGCGACGCTAATAGACACGAGGCCATCGGTTCACACCCGGAAAGGCATTACTCTGCCCGCAGCTTAGTCGTCAATGTAAGAATAATGAGTAAGTTACGATGAAAAGAATGTTAATTAACGCGACTCAGCAGGAAGAGTTGCGTGTCGCCCTTGTAGATGGGCAACGTCTGTACGATCTGGATATCGAAAGTCCCGGACACGAACAGAAAAAAGCCAACATCTATAAAGGTAAAATTACCCGTATTGAACCGAGTCTGGAAGCTGCTTTTGTTGATTACGGCGCTGAACGTCACGGTTTCCTTCCGTTAAAAGAAATTGCCCGCGAATACTTCCCCGCTAACTACAACTCCCATGGTCGTCCCAACATTAAAGATGTGTTGCGTGAAGGTCAGGAAGTCATTGTTCAGATCGATAAAGAAGAACGCGGCAATAAAGGCGCTGCGCTGACCACCTTTATCAGCCTGGCGGGTAGTTATCTGGTTCTGATGCCGAACAACCCGCGCGCGGGCGGCATCTCCCGTCGTATTGAAGGCGACGACCGCACCGAATTAAAAGAAGCGCTGGCAAGCCTGGAACTGCCTGATGGTATGGGGCTTATTGTGCGTACCGCAGGTGTCGGCAAATCCGCCGAAGCGCTGCAATGGGACCTGAGCTTCCGCCTGAAACACTGGGAAGCCATTCAAAAAGCCGCCGACAGCCGCCCTGCTCCGTTCCTGATTCACCAGGAAAGCAACGTCATCGTCCGCGCATTCCGTGACTATTTACGTCAGGATATTGGCGAAATCCTCATTGATAACCCGAAAGTCATGGAGATGGCGCGTCAGCACATCGCCGCGCTGGGTCGTCCGGATTTCAGCAGCAAAATCAAACTGTACACCGGTGAAATCCCGCTGTTCAGCCACTATCAAATTGAATCTCAGATTGAGTCCGCGTTCCAGCGCGAAGTGCGTCTGCCGTCCGGCGGCTCCATCGTCATCGACAGCACTGAAGCCCTTACCGCTATCGATATCAACTCCGCCCGCGCGACCCGCGGCGGCGACATCGAAGAAACCGCATTCAACACCAACCTGGAAGCAGCCGATGAAATTGCACGTCAGCTGCGTCTGCGCGACCTCGGCGGCCTGATTGTCATCGACTTTATCGATATGACGCCGGTTCGCCACCAGCGTGCGGTTGAAAACCGCCTGCGTGAAGCCGTGCGTCAGGACCGAGCGCGTATTCAGATCAGCCATATTTCTCGCTTCGGCCTGCTGGAGATGTCCCGCCAGC
Source organism: Citrobacter sp. C5_2 (assembly GCF_014596845.2). Classification (NCBI taxonomy): domain Bacteria; kingdom Pseudomonadati; phylum Pseudomonadota; class Gammaproteobacteria; order Enterobacterales; family Enterobacteriaceae; genus Citrobacter; species Citrobacter sp. C5_2. The sequence goes on from NZ_CP115032.1 coordinate 3,067,246, forward strand.
GTCTGAGCCCGTCGCTGGGTGAGTCCAGCCATCACGTCTGCCCGCGCTGCTCCGGCACCGGTACCGTGCGTGATAACGAATCTCTGTCGCTGTCTATTCTGCGTCTGATTGAAGAAGAAGCGCTGAAAGAGAATACCCAGGAAGTTCACGCTATCGTTCCTGTGCCAATTGCCTCTTATCTGCTCAACGAAAAGCGTACTGCGGTCAACGCTATTGAGACGCGTCAGAATGGCGTGCGCTGTGTAATCGTGCCAAACGATCAGATGGAAACCCCGCACTATTCCGTGCTGCGCGTCCGCAAAGGCGAAGAAACGCCAACCCTGAGCTACTTGCTGCCGAAGCTGCACGAAGAAGCAATGGAACTGCCGTCAGAACAAGAGTATGTCGAGCGTAAACAGCCAGAGCAACCGGCACTCGCGACCTTTGCTATGCCAGACGTGCCGCCAGCACCAACCGTGCAAGAACCCGCTGTTAAAGCCGTTGCGCCTAAAGCTGCTGCCGCCACCGCAGCAACAGCCTCTCAGCCTGGTTTGATTAGCCGTTTCTTCAGCGCACTGAAGTCTATCTTCGGCGGTAACGAAGAAGCGAAGCCGGTTGAACAACCTGTACCGAAAGCTGAAGAGAAGACGGAACGTCAGCAGGACCGCCGTAAACCACGTCAAAATAATCGTCGCGATCGTAACGATCGTCGTGATAACCGCGATAACCGTGGCGATCGTGACAACCGTAACGAACGTGCGGAAAACGGCGAAAACCGCGATGACAATCGTCGTAACCGTCGTCAGGCCCAGCAGCAAAATGCGGAAGCGCGCGATAATCGCCAGCAATCCAGTGATGTCGCTGACAAAGCGAAATCAGGTGATGAGCAGCAGACCCCGCGTCGTGAGCGCAACCGTCGCCGCAACGATGACAAGCGTCAGGCGCAGCAGGAAGTTAAAGAGCTGAACCTGGCTGAACAGCAAGCGCAGGATACCGAGCAGGAAGAGCGCGTACGTCAGCCTCAGACCCGTCGTAAACAGCGTCAGTTGAACCAGAAAGTGCGTTATACAGACAGCACGGCGGTTGAAGCCGAAGTGGCAACTACCGCTGCGGCAGCTGAGGTCGTTGTCGCTCAACCCGTTGAGCAGTCCGTACCGACTCCGCGTACCGAACTGGCGAAAGTTGATCTGCCAGCCGTTGTCGCACCTGAGCAGGAAGACAACAGCGAAGCGCGTGACTCCAACGGTATGCCACGTCGTTCCCGCCGTTCCCCTCGCCATCTGCGCGTAAGTGGACAGCGTCGTCGTCGTTATCGTGACGAGCGTTATCCGGCTCAGTCGCCAATGCCGCTGACCGTCGCCTGTGCTTCTCCTGAATTGGCGTCCGGTAAAGTATGGATCAGCTACCCTGTCGTTCGTCCGCAGGATCAGCAGGTTGCAGAACAACGCGAGCAGGAAATTCACCAGGAGCAAACTGCCTCTGTCGCAGTAGAGCCTCAGGTTGCTGCGGCTGCCGTTGAGCACATTGCGGACACTCCTGCGCCGGTTGAAGCCGTGCAGCCAGAGGACGTTGTAGCGGAACCTCAGATTGCCATTGTTGAAACCACGCATCCGGAAGTCATTGCGACCCCGGTTGAAGAACAACCGCAAATTATCGCTGAATCTGACGCACCTGTAGCTGAAGAGATCGCCGCTGAAGCTCAACCGGTCGCTGAAACCCCGGCTGAAGAGCCTGCGGAAATCGTTGTCTCCCGGCCGGAGGTGGTTGAAGAAGTCGCACAAGTCGCGCAAGCAGCACCTGTTGTGGAAGAAGTCGCTGCGCCGCAGGAAGTTGTTGCTGCGCCGGTTGTAGAAGCTGAAGTCGTTAAGTCTGACGTTGTCGCAACAAGCGTTGACGCCGAGCACCTTCACAGCCATGCGACTGCGCCGATGACCCGCGCTCCCGCGCCGGATTATGTGCCAGAAGCGCCGCGTCATAGCGACTGGCAGCGCCCGCCATTCACCTTTGAAGGCAAAGGCGCCGCCGGTGGACACAGCGCCACGCATCAGGCCACTGCGCCGGCAACACGCCCGCAGCCGGTTGAATAAGTCATAATCAACATCAAAGCCGACCTTAGGGTCGGCTTTTTTATATCGGCTCGACGCGTTTCATCCCGGTTAATTGTGGCATCACATCCTTCATTAACGCTAAAAATTTGCGCAACCGTGTCGGATAGTAACGCGCCCATGGATAAACCAGATGCACCGGCAACGAGGCTGCCCGCCACTCGGGTAGCAGCATAACTAAACGTCCGTTGGCGATATCTTCTTCAACCATCCAGCTTGAAACAATCGTCACCCCCAGCCCCGCCAGCGCGGCATTTCTTGCCACATAAATACTGTCAGTACTTAATCTGGGTGAAATAGTCAGCGTGACAGGTTCATTGCGCGCCTGGTGTAGCAACGAAACGCTATGCTGAAAAAACGTGTTCACTGCAATCCACGGCAGCACGGATAACTGCTCAGGGTGCGAAATTTCGCCATATTGCTCCAGCAATACAGGACTCGCCACCATGCTACGCGGAACTTCAGCCAGTAAAACGGAAACCGTGGCCGGATCGACTTCCGCGCCAACCCGAATCGCGCAATCAATATTATCGCTCAGGAAATCAACGGTTTTGTCGTTAAGCATCCACTCCACCGATAACTGTGGATAGCGGGAAAGAAACTGCAACAGCGGCTCAAGGAGCTGTTGCTGTCCAAACGCATGCGGCGCCCGTACGCGCAACGTCCCCACCGGTTCATCTTCCGTGACATTAAGTCCATCTTCCAGCGCCAGCCAGGCATCGATGATATTTTTGGCGTGCTGGTATCCGCGCTCTCCATCGTCGGTTAATTTCATCGCATGCGTGGTACGCATGATCAGTTTCACACCCAGCAGAGTTTCCAGGGATTGCAACCGTCGGCTTACCGTCGCTTGCGTTGTCCCCATCTGTTTTGCCGCTGCCGAAAGCGATCCTGCTTCAACGATACGCACAAACGTGCGCATCAATTCCACCCTATCTATACGTTCAGTTTTTATCATTACCAGTTTCTTCATACGCCTGACGTATAACTGTTTTACCACTGCGCTCGCTACCGCACCACCCGCAGAAGGATAAAAATAGCCGCACATCCTGTGATTGAGGAATCATTTGTGAACACACACACCGCACTTTCCCGTTGGGTCATTTTCGTTCTGGCGTTAGGAGCCGGATTCAGCGTTGCCGCTATCTACTATGCCCAGCCCCTTCTGCCTTTAATGGGTCAGGATCTGGACTTAAGTATTACTGGCATGGGATTGGTTCCGACGCTGACCCAGGCGGGATACGCGCTGGGTATTTTGTTTTTATTGCCATTGGGCGATCGTTATGACCGCCGGACATTAATCCTGCTGAAAAGTATCTCTCTTGCCGTACTGCTTCTGGCATGCAGCTTTACCGGGCAGTTACATTCACTGCTAATAGTGAGCCTGTTGATGGGCATGGCGGCAACAATGGCGCAGGATATCGTTCCCGCGGCGGCTATTCTGGCGCCGGAAGGCAAACAGGGAAAAACGGTGGGCACGGTGATGACAGGCCTGCTGTTGGGGATTTTGCTCTCGCGTACCGTTAGCGGACTGGTGGGTGAAGCGTTTGGCTGGCGTGAGATGTACCAACTTGCCGCCGCCAGTATTGCCATGATTACCGTAATTATGTGGAAGGTACTGCCTCGTTTTACGGCCCATTCTACGCTGAGCTACCCGTCATTGATGCTCTCTATGGCGCAGCTCTGGCAACGGTATCCCGCATTGCGCCGCGCGGCGCTGGCACAGGGCTTTCTGTCCATAGCCTTCAGCGCTTTCTGGTCCACGCTGGCGGTGATGTTATCTGAACATTATCACATGGGTAGCGCGATGGCGGGCGCGTTTGGTATCGCGGGAGCCGCCGGTGCGCTTGCCGCGCCGTTGGCGGGTCATCTGGCCGATAAAGTGGGCGCAGCAAAAGTGACGCAGTTAGGTGCTTTGCTGGTAACCGTCTCTTTCGCACTGATGTTCTTGTTACCCGCCCTGCCAGTACAGGGGCAGTGGTTGCTGATTGCTGTTTCGGCGGTCGGTTTTGATCTCGGATTGCAATCCAGCCTGGTTGCCCACCAGAACCTGGTTTATGGCCTGGAGCCTCAGGCCCGGGGCCGTCTGAATGCGCTGCTGTTTACTATGGTGTTCATTGGTATGGCGCTGGGTTCCGTTCTCGGGAGTCAGGTCTATGCGCTGGCAAACTGGGAAGGTGTGGTGACGCTGGCAACCATCAGCGGTGCGCTTGCGCTGGTAATAAGGCTGACGGGAAATCTGTCGCTTAGCAAAACAACGGTAGCCTAAAAAAATGCCCGCTCCTGGGTGTTAAGGGAGCGGGCAGACAAACATACCCAGTTTCAAGATATGTTCAAAAAAAGTTATTACCGATTAAGCTGGAACAACGACATTCCCTGCATATCGGTAAATGCTTTATAAGAGGCCTGAAGTGCGGCCTGTTGCATGACGTAGGACGAAATCGCCGCATTCCAGTCGACATCCACCAGGTTGCTCATCTGTTGGGTTTGGCCTAACGCACGATCGGCTCCCAGTGAATCCAGTGAGCTCAGTTCACTCAGTTGGGTACCCAATTCTGCGCGAACGGAAAGCACGTTATTCAGTGAGTTTTTCAAGCCACGATTGGTTTTATCGATAGCTGCTGCGGCCTTATCCTTTGCCACATCATCACCCGCAATAGGAATTTTTAGCTCTGCAATCGCGCTATCCAGCATTTTGAACAGGTTCTTTTCCTGGGTGCTACCCGGTGGTTCCGGTACGGCGTTGCTGGTCAGGCTGGCGAAGATTTTGTCGCCCGTGTGACCAATAACCATAGTACGGGAAGCATCAACCTGCTGGGTCACATTTGTTGTTCCACCGCTATAGGAACCATCAGCCTGGGCAAACGGGGCCGATTCGGTTTTATATCCGCCAAAAATGTAGCGCCCATTACCGTCGGTGCTGTTCGCCAGGTTCATCAGTTGATCGCGGATACCCTGCAAATCAGTGGCCAACGATGCACGGTCATCATCACTTAATGTACCGTTACCGGCATAAACAATTTTCTCCTGCGCAGCCTGAATAGCCGTTGTTACCTGGCTCAATACGTTCTCTTCCAGCGAGACTTTCTGCGTCGCGAAGGTGCGCGCCAGCGTGTACTGGCTGTTCTGCGCCTGAGCCTGAGAAAGCACTACGGCCTGCGACGCGGCAATCGGATCGTCAGACGGGCTGATCACGCGTTTGCCGGTCGACATCTGCTCGCCGAACTTCATCCATTCAGCCTGAGAGTTAGTGATGCCACGCATATTCTGCTGGTACATCATCTGGGTGCTGATACGCATTGTGTCCCTCTCCCTTAGCGAATATTAATCAATGCATCAAACAGCGCATTCGCAGTTTGCAATACCTGTGCGTTAGCCAGGTAATACTGCTGATAACGCTGCAAATTACCGTATTCTTCGTCGAGGTTTACCCCGGAAATCGACTGCTGCTGGTTATAAAGCTGCTTGACCACATTGTTTTGCGTGGTACTGCTGGTTTTCAGCGTCGCCGTTTTGTTGCCCACGTCACTCACCAGGGTGGCGTAAGCGTCATTAAAGGTTTTATTACCAACAGTTGCCTTGGTTTGCAGATCCAGCAGTTTCTGACCGTTACGGTTATCGCTTGCACCTGTATCTGCAGCAGGATCAGTGTTTTTCTCTGACGCCATGGCGATTTTCGACTCGTCTGTCACCATGACTTTCATATCAACGATGGCGTTGCTCACGGGTTTCAGAATAAAGCTGTCGTTATCGTTAGCGCCGGTTGGATTAGCCTTAACCGTTACCTTCAGACCATCAATATCCAGTTTACCGTTCGCATCAGGTTTAGCTTCAAACGTGGTGTTATCGGCCAGACGCGTCACCTGCCATTTGCCGCCGCTAAACACAACTTTATAGTCGGTAGCCTGCACTTTCGAACTGTCATCAACTTCAGCACTTAATTCTGCTTTACCGGTATTTTTAGCGTTACTCAGTACGGACGGGCTGCCGATAGCAAAGAAATCTTTACCCGCATCGCCGTTAGCATCAAAACCTTCTTTATGCTGGGTGTTAAACGCATCGGCAAACGCCAGCGCCAGTTGGCCCAGCGTGTTACGCGTTTGATCCAGTTCCTGCGAACGGAAGGTGAGCAGTCCACCCAATGAACCGGTATTCAGCAGTTTCTCAGGGATCTCAACCGCTCCGGCAACGCCATCCACATACGCAACGGTTGTACGCGAAGGATCGTCACTGGAAGGCACTGCCGCCAGTTGGCGCGCATTGCTGCCCTGCACCAATGAATAACCGTTCGCCATGGTTACGTTGTAAGTGCCGCCGTCCTGAACGCTGACTTCCACGCCGACAAGCTGGTTCAGTTCACTGACCAGTTGGTCGCGCTGATCGAGCAGATCGTTAGGGGATGCCCCCGCCCCAACACCGGTCAGACGAGAAATCTGGTCGTTAAGGCTGGCGATTTGTTTCGAGTAGTTGTTGATCTGATCGACGCTGGCTTTGATAGCGGTATTAACCTGCTTATCCTGATCGCGCAGATACTGATCGGTCGTTTTAAACTGATTCACCAAACCGTCAGCTTTACCGATCAGCGCCTGGCGTGCCGCCGGATCTTCGGCGTTACTGACCAGCGTTTGCAGACTGGTAAAAAAGTCCTGCATTGAGGTCGAAATCGAACTGGTTTTGCTGGACAGCAGGTTGTCGATTTTCGACATTTGCTCATAACGGGTCGTCAGACCGCTGCTCTGGTTTTGCGCTGCCCGCAGCTGATTGGTGATAAACGAGTCATACTCGCGCTGCACGCCAGAAACATAGACGCCATTGCCTACCCAGCCCCCCGCACCCAGCGTGCTGTTCGCTTGCGCCATAATTGTCGTTTGTCGGGTATATCCGGCGACGTTATAGCTGGAGATGTTATTACTGGCAGTGTTCAACGCGGCCTGCGCTGCGCTGAGTCCACTCATCGCGTTATTAATCAAGCTGGACATGGAGGTTCCTTGTAATCCTTCAATACTCGTTATTATCGGCAGCAGGTCGGTAGACTTGAGCTATTTAAAAGAGATTATCGATGTTCGTACTGTAGGTTTTGCTCACCTTTTCACTCATCGATTTCAACTGCTGGATCATGCTGGTTAATTTCCGCGCATAGTTAGGGTCGGTAGCGTAACCGGCATTTTGCAGGGCCTGCGCGCCCTGCTCAGCGGTTGCAGCTGCGGTCACCGCCGCATAGCGCGGGTTACGGGAAATCAGTCCGACATAATCCGACAGCGCCTCAAGGTAAGAGCTATAGACGCGGAATCTGGCTTTCACCTTTTTCGCCTCGCCGTTTTCATATTCGGTTGTGGTGATTTCGGTCGTTGGTCCCTTCCAGCCTCCCGAAGCCTTCACGCCAAAAATGTTGAAGCTCGGTTCGCCGTTTTCCCGGCGAATTTGCCGCTGGCCCCATCCGGACTCCAGCGCCGCCTGCGCCAGAATCAGATGATGCGGAACGCCGCTTTGCTGACTCGCCAGTTTTGCCGGCAGCGACAGCTGGGCGAGGAAGTCTTTACTGTCGCCCGACAGCGGCTCATCATTACTTTCCGTCGTCCTCGGGATGGCTTTGCGCACCAGTTGCGTCAGCGCCTGGTTTTGATAGCTGGTCACCGTTTCCAGCGGAAACTTCATCGGTACCTGTGGCGCATCATCAGCAGGTTGCACTTGTCCTTGCGTCATCTGCTTAACCATCATTTCAGCCAGTCCCAGACCTTTGCCTGCGGTCATCTGCTGCGCAATTTGTTGGTCATACATGCTGGTATACAAACGCGTTGAATCGCTGCTAAACACGCCGTCTTTCGGCAACGCTTCACGCATGCTTTTCAGCATCATCTGCACGAACATCCCTTCAACCTGACGGGCCACGGGGCGAATATTCGCCGCCGGATCCTGACCCGCTTTCGCTTTCAGTTCGTTCAGTGCTTGCGCATCCCAGGCGGCGCTGGTCAGCAGTTTGCTGTCGCCAATCATCAGATGATTTCCAGTTTGGCGCGTAAGCAACCCGCGCTCTGCATCGATTGCAGAATGGACATCAGATCCATCGGCGTCGCCCCCAGCGCATTCAGCGCGCGCACGACGTTGTTCAGATTGGCGCTGGAACGTACGCTTTGCAGCGAGCCGCCGCTCTGGCGCAGATCGATCTGCGTTTGTGGCGTCACTACGGTCTGTCCGCCGCCAAACGGCGTATCCGGCTGGCTGACGTTTGCCTGGCGGTTTACCGTAATCGACAAGTTACCCTGCGCCACGGCACAGCTATCCAGCGTGACTTCACGGTTCATGACTACAGATCCCGTACGCGAGTTGATAATGACCTTCGCGTCCTGCGGCGTGACGTTCACCTCCATATTCTGGATATCGGCAAGGAAGCGTACCTGTGAACTGTTGCCGCTTGGCACACGCACTTGTATGGTCCGGGCATCCAGCGCCGTCGCGCTGCCAAAGCCACGCGAGCGGTTAATGGTGTCGGTAATCTGCTGCGCCATAGTGAAATCTTCATTATTGAGCTGCAGATTAATAGTGTTGCCGCCGCCGAACTGGCTGGGCAACTCACGTTCGATGGTCGCGCCGTTGGTGATGCGTCCGCCATTGAGCTGGTTAACTTGCACGCTACTGCCCCCCGCAGCCGCGCCCGCACCGCCAACCAGAATATTCCCCTGCGCCAAGGCATATACCTGGCTATCGACCCCTTTCAGCGGAGTCATCAGCAGCGTTCCGCCGCGCAGGCTTTTGGCGTTCCCCATGGAAGAGACCACCACGTCAATGGTTTGCCCCTGGCGACCAAAAGCCGGGAACTGCGCGGTAACCATCACCGCCGCCACGTTTTTCAGCTGCATATTGGTGCCGGTTGGTACGGTGATCCCCAACTGCGACAGCATGTTATTGAGCGTTTGCGTCGTAAACGGCGTCTGTGTGGTCTGGTCACCGGTACCATCCAGCCCGACCACCAGCCCGTAACCTATCAACGAGTTTTCCCGCACGCCCTGCACGCTGGTCAGGTCACGAATACGGTCGGCATGCGCAAAGGCGGTTGCCAGTACCAGTACCATTCCAACAAGAGATTTAAACACCGGGTACCTCGCTTACATCGGCGACAAGTTAAGGAAGAAACGCTGTAACCAGCCCATATTTTGCGCTTCATTGATGTAGCCGTTGCCGACGTACTCAATACGCGCATCCGCAACCTGAGTTGACGGTACGGAGTTGCTGCCACTGATGGTGCGCGGGTTAACGACCCCGGAGAAGCGAATGAACTCAGTGCCCTGATTAATGGCGATCTGTTTTTCACCCACGACATGTAAATTGCCATTCACCAGGACCTGATCCACCGTTACGGTCAACGTACCGCTGAAGGTATTGCTGGCGTTCGCGCCGCCTTTACCGTTAAAGGTGTTCCCACCGGAGGCTTCTACGTCGGCACGTTCGTTACCAAACAGCCCTTGCAGGTAGCGCGGTACGGTATCAAAACCAAAGTTGGTCTTGCCGTCGCGACTGGCGTTTGCCGAGGAGCTTTTGCTCGCGCTGACGTTTTCCTGCAATACGATGGTCAGCGTATCGCCAATATTGCGCGGACGGCGGTCTTCGAAGAGCGGCTGATAACCGTAGTTAATCGGCTGCGCCGACTGGAAGATTGAGCCATTCGCCACCGGCGTCGGGCCTGGAACCGGTTGAGCCGACGTCGCGCCCTGCACGAGCGGCGTGGCTGGGATCCAGGCGCACCCTGTCAGTGAAACCACCAGCAGAGTTAAAATTGGGTATGGGTGAAGCGCGTATTTTCGCATTGCGGTCATCTTCAAAATCAGTGTGCCGGTGAGGTTCTCACCCCACCGGACTCCACTTTAGAGTTGCGTCAGTTTTTGCAGCATCTGATCGGTGGTCGATACCGCTTTACTGTTGATTTCGTAAGCGCGCTGAACCTGGATCATGTTTACCAGTTCTTCCGCCACATTGACGTTAGAGGTTTCAACATAACCCTGGTACAACAGACCCGCGCCATTCAGCCCCGGCGTGCTCTCATTCGGCGCGCCGGATGACTGCGTTTCGGTGTACAGATTCTCACCAATACTTTCCAGGCCGGTGTCGTTCATAAAGGTGGTCAGGTTAAGCTGCCCGACCTGAACAGGCGCAGCCTGACCCTGTTGGGTCACACTGACAATACCGTCACGTCCAATGGTGATGCTGAGCGCGTTAGCCGGTATGGTGATGGCAGGCTGAACCTGAAAACCACCCGCCGTCACTAACTGACCGTTCTGATCCACCTGGAAAGAACCGTCACGGGTATAAGCTGACGTACCATCAGGCAGCATGACCTGGAAAAAGCCCTGGCCTTTAATCGCCACATCTTTACTGTTATTGGTTTGCGACAGGTTCCCCTGGCTGTGTAAACGCTCGGTTGCCACCGGACGCACACCGGTACCAATCTGCAAACCGGACGGCAGTGTGGTTTGTTCAGAAGACTGGGCGCCAGGCTGGCGAATCGTCTGATACAACAGATCTTCAAACACCGCACGTTGGCGCTTAAATCCGTTGGTGCTGACGTTTGCCAGGTTGTTGGCAATCACATCCATGTTGGTTTGCTGCGCATCCAGGCCGGTTTTGGCGATCCATAATGAACTGATCATAAAATGTCCTGTGTTAACTCATCGACAGCAGTTGGTTAGCGCGGCCCGCGTTATCATCCACGCTACTGATAATCTTCATCTGCATTTCAAAGCGGCGGGCGTTGGCAATCATGTCGCTCATCGCGGCAACCGGCTTGACGTTACTACCTTCCAGCACGCCCGACATAACGCGGATGCTCGGATCGGCCTGTAACGTCGCGCCACGGGTAGCCTGCGCGGCCTGGGTCAGACGAAACATACCGTCATCACCACGTTGCACTTCATTCCCCGTCGCCTTCACCAGTTTCAGACGCCCAACGGGCGCAACCGTATTAGCCGGATCGCCTGGGTTAAGCGCCGAGATCGTCCCGTCAGCCGCAATGGTGACTTCGGAACCTTCCGGTACGGCTATCGGCCCGGCTTCACCGATTACCGGATGCCCCTGAATAGTGAGTTCACCCGTAGGGCTTACCTGAATGGCGCCATTACGGGTATATCCTTCGCTACCGTCTGCGGTCTGGACAGCCAACCAGCCGTCCTGTTGCAACGCCACGTCCAGCGGGCGTGAGGTATAGTCCATCTGGCCCGGCGTCATGTCGGCCCCCGGCGTGGAGGCCACCACCAGCGTACGCGTCGGTAAAGACAAACCTTCAACGGGAACCGCACGCAGCGCATTAAGCTGCGCACGAAAGCCCGGCGTGGAGGCGTTTGCCAGGTTGCTGGCCGTCACCGCCTGTTGATTCAGCGTCTGACTGGCCGCGCCCATAGCGGTATAAATTGCGTGATCCATTAAGCCATCCCGTCAGGCGCTTAGCGCAGGTTGACCAGCGTGTTGAGGATCTGATCCTGGGTTTTGATGGTCTGCGCGTTCGACTGATAGTTACGCTGAGCGACGATCATATTCACCAGTTCTTTACTCAAATCCACGTTTGAGGCCTCCAGCGCGCCGTTGGTCAGTTTGCCGAAGTTACCTTCGCCTGCGGTACCCAGCAGCGCCACGCCGGAAGCCTGTGTAGCCGCCCAGACGTTGTCGCCCTGAGACGCCAGACCTTCATTGTTGGCAAAATTTGCCAGCACGATCTGGCCCAGTACCTGTTGCTGTTCGTTGGAGTAATTACCGACCACGGTACCGTCATTGTTAATCTGGTAGCTCACCAGATCGCCCGGCTTGTAGCCGTTCTGATTCGTGGCGACGATGTTGTTGGCACCGGTGTTCTGCTGCATGGAGTTCAGGAAGCTCAGAGAGAAGGTGGCTTCAGTTGCGCCATTAATCTGACCGGTTGTAATTGTGATATCCGTTCCTGCTGGCGTACCAGTTGCCGTGGCGCTCATCCCTAAAAACGCACCATTGTTGTTAAACTTCATAAACCCGGCTGATTTTGCAGGGTCGCCAGTTGAAGCATCCTGTGTGTGAATTTCCCAGGTGTTGCTCTCTGCGTTTTTGACATAAAAAATGTTCATGTCATGGGCGTTACCCTGACTATCGAAAACGGTAACAGTGCCTTTTTTGTTGTAGGAATCCGCATCGTTTGGATTAAACGGCGTTTTGCTTGGCACCTTGTCAGTGGAGTTCAGGTTGATCTGCATTGACGCGGTAGTCGTGGTTTTCGCCGCCATCAGCGTATTCGGAATAGTGATCGGTGCCGGGTTAGCACCTTGCTGTATTGTCGGCGGTGTACCGGTAGCAGGATAACCTGTCAGTTGCAGCCCCTGCATGTTAACGATATTGCGGTTTTCATCGAGCTTGAACTGACCGTTACGGCTGTAGAATACAGAGCCGTTGCTGTCTACCATACGGAAAAATCCGTTCTGGCTGATAGCCACATCCAGTCCGCGTCCGGTATTGGTGGTAGTACCATCGGTAAAGTCCTGAGTAATACCCGCAACTTTAACCCCCAGGCCCACTTTAGAACCGGCGAACATATCGGCAAAAGAAGCCGTACCAGATTTAAAACCGTAGGTAGCGGAGTTGGCGATGTTATTACCAATGACATCGAGGTTGGTCGCTGCAGCGTTCAGACCGCTGACCGCTTGAGAAAAGGCCATGACTTACTCCTGATAAGTGTGAGGGCTTAGATTATTTGCCGTACTTCGTCGAGGGTGGTGGTTCCATAGGTGCCCAGGTCCAGCGTATTACCGCCGTTACTGCGAATAACACCCTGCACCAGCGCAAACTGAAGCGGCTGCGCCACCAGTTGCGTTCCGCCATTGCTGGCAGCAATTGAGACGTTATAAGAACCGCTTGGCGCATCCGTGCCATCGGTCATGGTGCCGTCCCAGGTAAAGGTATGAACTCCTGCTTTCAAGCCGCCGATATCAATAGTGCGTATCACTTTGCCGTCTTTATCGGTAATCGTTGCAGTGACCTTATCTGCCGGCTGCTGCAGCTCAACGCCAAACGGCGTGGTGGTGGTTTTCGCGCCCTCTTCCGTACCTTTACCGGTCAGGATGGTGGTGCCGGGGATCATGACGCCGTGACCAATCAACGTACTGGCCTGCAGCGACTGACTGTTGTCGATCTGCCCGGAAATAGACCCCAGCGTGGTGTTCAGTTTCTCAATCCCACTCACGGTGCTGATTTGCGCCAGTTGGGTGGTCAGTTCGTTGTTTTGCAGCGGGTTGGTTGGGTCCTGGTTTTTCAACTGTGCGACCAGCAGCGTCAGAAAACTGCTTTGCAGGTCAGCGGCATTACTGCCCGTCAGAGAGCTATTCCCGGTAGCGGCTTTAACGCCTGCATTGCTCGGGTCATTCATGGTTACAGCAACAGACATGTGCGTCTCCTTTACTGGCCTAACGTAAGCGTTTTGAGCATCAAGCTTTTCACGGTGTTGAGCACTTCGACGTTTGCCTGGTAGCTACGCGAAGCGGACATGGTGTTGACCATCTCGCCGACGACGTCCACATTCGGCATTTTTACGTAGCCGTTCGCATCGGCCAGCGGATTACCCGGCTCATACACCAGCTTATCCGGCGCCTGGCTTTCAATAACGTCAGCCACTTTTACGCCGCCTGTAGCCGCCCCTGGCGCGGCATCAACCTGAAAAACAACCTGCCTGGCGCGATAAGGCTGACCGTCGGGTCCGGTGACGCTATCCGCATTCGCCATGTTGCTGGCCGCCACGTTCAGACGCTTAGACTGCGCCGTCAGCGCAGAGCCTGCGATATCAAAAATATTTAACAGCGCCACGAATTAGTTCCCTCCTTGCAGCACGTTCATCATGCCTTTGATTTGTCCGCCCAACGCGGTCAGCCCCATTTGGTATTTGAGGCTGTTGTCTGCAAATTGCGTACGTTCCCGGTCCATATCCACCGTATTACCATCCAGAGACGGCTGGTCAGGAATGCGATAGAGCAATTCCGTAGCGGGAGCAGAAGCGGTTTGGGCCGGAATATGTTGTGCAGAGGTCAGCGTCAACGAGACGCCGCCGGTTTGTTCCCGTCCACGCACCATGACTTTTTTCAATTCACTGGCGAAATCCAGATCGCGCGCCTGATACCCCGGCGTGTCGGCATTGGCAATGTTGGCGGCCAATATTTCCTGGCGCTGTGCGCGCAAATTCAGCGCTTCCTGTTGAAAACGTAAGGCGGCGTCGAGCTTATCGAGCATATCTCCTCCGCAAATGACAAAATTCAGCCGACAGCTTAAATCCCATTACGCGCGCGTTATCGCCGGAATAAACGCAAAATGCGTCGCTATTTGTTGCGTTGATGACTGCGTCACACAGGTAAAATCCTGCCACTACCTGAAAAAACGCGAGGTTTTGATGCAAACGTTTAAACGTGGAATAGTTGTGGCAGCACTGCTGTTCAGCCCTATGACGCTGGCGCAAGACCTGAATTCACAGCTGACGGCATGGTTTTCCCAACGTCTGGCCGGATTTAGCGATGAGGTGGTCGTCACTATCCGTACATCGCCTAACCTACTGCCCAGTTGCGAGCAACCCGCATTAAGCGTGTCAGGCAACGCGAAACTGTGGGGGAATGTGAACGTGCTGGCCCGCTGCGCCAACGAGAAACGTTATTTGCAGGTGAATGTGCAGGCCACGGGAAACTACGTGGTTGCCGCCGCGCCCGTCGCCCGGGGCAGCGCGCTAACCCCGACCAGCGTGACGTTAAAGCGAGGCCGGCTGGACCAACTGCCGCCGCGCGCCGTGTTAGATTTGAATCAGGTGCAGGACGCGGTGAGTCTGCGCGATCTGGTTCCCGGTCAGCCGATACAGCTTTCAATGTTGCGCCAGGCCTGGCGGATCAAAGCTGGCCAACGCGTACTGGTTATCGCCAATGGCGATGGCTTTCGGGTGAATGCCGAAGGTAAAGCGCTGAACAATGCCGCCGTCGCACAGAATGCGCGAGTGCGGATGATTTCCGGCCAGGTGGTGAGCGGCATCGTCGATTCTGATGGGAATATTCTTATTAACCTATAATAGGTTAAAGATTTTTTAGCGTGTGCCGATAGATAAACAACCAATGATTACAGCGGGCCGCTATAGCGTACCCCCTCGATGAGGATAAACAAAATGAGCATTGATCGTACCTCACCATTGAAGCCAGTCAGTACCGTTCAGCCACGTGAAACCAGCGATGCGCCGGTACAAAAAGCGCGGAAGGAAAAAACCACCGCGACCACCAGCACCAGCGTCATGCTGAGCGACGCCCAGGCCAAACTGATGCAGCCCGGCACCAATGACATCAATATGGAACGCGTCGAAGCATTAAAAACCGCGATCCGTAACGGTGAGTTGAAAATGGATACCGGAAAAATTGCTGACTCGCTCATTCGCGAGGCGCAGAGCTACTTACAGAGTAAATAAAGTATGACTCGTTTGTCAGAAATACTTGATCAGATGACAACCGTCCTCAATGACCTGAAAACGGTAATGGATGCTGAGCAGCAGCAGCTTTCCGCCGGATACATCAACGGCAGCCAGCTACAGCGTATTACAGAAGAAAAAAGCTCTTTGCTGGCAACCCTTGATTATCTGGAGCAGCAGCGCCGTCTGGAGCATGACACCACGCGCAGCGCCAACGATGAGATTGCTGAACGCTGGCAGACGATCACTCAAAAAACGCAGCATTTGCGCGACCTCAACCAGCACAACGGATGGCTGCTGGAAGGGCAAATTGAGCGTAATCAACAAGCGATTCAAGTGCTGAAACCGCACCAGGAGCCGGCGCTGTATGGCGCAAACGGTCAAACCTCTGCTGCGCACCGCGGCGGGAAAAAATTCTCTATTTAATGCCAGCCTGATCGCTCGCAGCTTTCAGGCCTGCGCGTTCTGCAGGCCGGATCCGGCGTAACGCCGCCATCCGGCAATTATCGGTTACGCCGTCCGGCGCACAAACTCTTTCACTTTAAAGCCCAGCACAGCAAGCGCGGCGAAGTAAGCTGCAATCCCAGCCACCACGACGGCCATCAGACGCAGTAAACGCCACAACATCGTTCCCTGCGACCAGTCCGGCATGATATAGAGCATCCCGAACAGAACCGCTGACATCACCACGACGGAAATCACCAGACGCGCCAGAAACCAGGCCCAGCCCGGTTGCGGGGTAAAGATTTTCTGTTTACGCAACTGCCAGTAAAGCAGTGAAGCGTTCAGACATGCCGCCAGACCAATCGACAGCGACAGCCCGGCATGCTTCAGCGGGCCGATAAACGCCAGGTTCATCACCTGAGTCATAATCAGCGTCACAATAGCAATTTTCACCGGCGTTTTAATATCCTGGCGCGAGTAAAAGCCAGGGGCCAGAACTTTCACCACGATCAAACCAATCAAACCGACCGAGTATGCCACCAGCGCGCGCTGGGTCATGGCGGCATCAAAGGCGGTAAATTTACCGTACTGAAACAGAGAAACCGTCAGCGGTTTTGCCAGAATACCCAACGCCACAGCGCTGGGTAATGCCAGCAGAAAACACAGACGCAACCCCCAGTCCATCAGACGACAATACTCATCATGATTACCGCTGGAAAAGCTTTTTGATAGCGATGGCAACAGGATAGTCCCCAGCGCCACGCCAAGGACGCCGGACGGGAACTCCATCAAACGGTCGGCGTAATACATCCAGGAAACCGAGCCGGAGGCCAGAAACGAGGCGAAAATCGTATTGATGATCAGTGAAATCTGGCTGACGGAAACCCCGAGGATCGCCGGCCCCATTTGCTTGACGACGCGCATCGCCCCCGCATCGCGGAAGTTCACGCGCGGCAGCACCAGCATGCCAATTTTCTTCAGATGCGGCAGTTGATACACCAGTTGCAGCACGCCGCCAACGGTCACGGCCCATGCCAACGCCAGTACCGGAGGATTAAAATAAGGCGCGGCAAACAGCGCAAAACCGATCATGCTGATATTCAAAAAGGTCGGCGCAAACGCCGGAATAGAAAAGCGGTTCCAGGTGTTAAGGATTGCGCCGACCAGCGAGGCCAGTGAAATCAGCAGGATATAAGGAAAGGTGATCCGCAGCAGTTGGGTAGTCAAGGCAAATTTGTCGGCGGTGTCGGCAAACCCTGGCGCAGTGACTAAAATCACCCACGGCGCAGCCAGCATCCCGGCAACCGTCACCACGGCCAGCGCCAGCGTCAGCAGCCCTGAAACATAGGCAACAAACACGCGGGTAGCATCCTCACCCTGCTTACTTTTGTATTCAGCCAGAATAGGCACAAACGCCTGAGAAAATGCGCCTTCAGCAAAAATTCGGCGTAGCAGGTTAGGAAGTTTGAAGGCCACAAAAAAGGCATCGGTCGCCATCCCTGCGCCAAAGATTCTGGCGACAATCGCATCACGCGCAAAACCCAGCACACGTGAAAACATCGTCATCGAGCTGACGGCTGCCAGC
Organism: Citrobacter sp. C5_2; assembly: GCF_014596845.2. Classification (NCBI taxonomy): domain Bacteria; kingdom Pseudomonadati; phylum Pseudomonadota; class Gammaproteobacteria; order Enterobacterales; family Enterobacteriaceae; genus Citrobacter; species Citrobacter sp. C5_2. The sequence goes on from NZ_CP115032.1 coordinate 3,084,791, forward strand.
GACTTTAATAAATTCATCTATGTTGTATTCCAGACCCTGAGGCAAAACCCCGTATAACCAACATCGCCATCCGGCAATGTCACTGTGCCTGATGGCGACGCCGCAGCGTGTTATCAGGCCTACAAGCCAGCCTATGGTTGAAAAGAGGTGTTATTTTGAGTTGGCATATAGTACCTGGATTACAATGAATTACTACCGCCAGATGTTACAGGCGGTTATTCAGCCATCGCCTCCCGCCATAGCTTTTCGACAACACGCTGGGCCAGTAGCGCCTGCTCGCCTGCCGTCTGAGGAACCGTCTGATTTTGCACACACTCCATGAAATGCCGCGCACATCCGGCAAAACCTCGCTGTTCTAAGGTCGTTTGCCAGCCTGCTACCGGCTTGTGTACGACACCTTGCCCACGTTCTTCCCGCCATTCCCGCATATCTGTGACGTCAATCAGTCCCCCATCGGTCACCGCCTGAACGCACTCCCGCTGGCTACCGGCACGCCGATGCATACTGGTTGTTATCTGTAGCTGATCGACAGAAAAATGGTGCTCGGCGTAGAGCATCGCGCCAGCGTCATTAGTCAGCAAAGTACCGCTATTTAACTGCGCCTTCCCTCCTGCCAACCACAACGCAGTATCGACCACGTGCAGATAGTCATCCAGCAGAGTGAAACGCAGGTCATGCGGCCCCACGCTGTCCGAACGATGCTTATCCATACGCACAGACGCTGCGTTGCCCAACTGGGCTTTGAGATCCTGATACAGCGGCGCAAATCGGCGGTTAAAGCCGACCATCAACGTCAGTTTTTTCCGCGCGGCCAGCTCGACCAGTTGTTCAGCCTCACGCAGGTTTTCTGCCAGCGGTTTATCCACACACACATGGACCCCGGCATTCAGGAGTTCTCTGACCACCGAAAAATGCGTCGCGGTGCTGGAATGGACGAAAACCGCGTCGCAGGTTTTCGCCAGATTCACCAGGGAGTCAACGTAGGGTATGCGCCAGGTCTCACAGACACGCAGCGCTTTTTCCCGCGAAGGTGAAAACGCGCCTTGCAGCGTCCAGTCAGCGGAACTGTCCAGTACGGGCAGCCAGGCTTTTTGCGCAATGCCACCCAGACCGACAACACCGATACGTAATTTATTCACGTTAGTCTCCCAGGTGCACCAACAAAGAATCCAGCCGCTGCTTAAGTTCTGCGACTTCTGTTTCCAGGGCTTCAACGCGCGCCTGCAGATCGCCAGACGCGACCGGGAGTTCATCTGCCGCAGCGATGGGCTCATCAACATCACCGCAAAACAGGTGCATATAGCGACTTTCGCGTTTACCCGGCTCGCGCGCCAGACGGATCACATAAGGGCCATCTTCACGGGTCGCCAGTTTTTCCAGCGTCGACTCCACTTCAGCCATATCGCGGAATTCGTACATTCGCGAAGCACGGCTTCGCAGTTCGCCCGGCGTTTGCGCGCCGCGCAGCAACAGCGTGGTGACCAGCGCCACCTCGCCTGCGCTGAGTTTCAGATTGCCAAATTCAGAGTTGCAGAAACGCTGCTCATATTTCGTGACGCGATTACCAAAGCCGCTCACCGTACGCAGAAAATGCCGCTTCACCAGGTTATCAAGCTGATCCTGCACTTCCGACTCCGACAGATTCATCACCGGTTCACGATTCGTTTTTTGATTGCAGGCGGTGACGACGCCATTGACAGAAAGCGGATACTGTTCCGGCGTGGTGACCTGTTTTTCCAGTAAACAGCCAATCACGCGTGCTTCGGTGGCGGTTAATTCGTATTTCATCGTTTTCTCCATTACTCAGGCTAACCTGAAACTTAGCGGCCTGGGGTCCATTCTGATGTGGTCAACGCCGTCAGCACATGATCGCGCCACTGCCCGTCAATCAGCAGGTAATCTTTGGCATACCCTTCTTTTTCAAAACCGAGTCGCGCCAGCAAGTCACCACTACGTTTATTGTGCGGCATATAGTTCGCCATAATGCGGTGAATATGCTGCGTGCGCTGCATATAACGAATGGCCGAGGTTAAAGCTTCGTACATCAGCCCCTGCCCCTGCCACTTTTGCGCAATGGAATAACCGAGATAACAAGCGTGGAAAGATCCCCGCACCACGTTCGAGAAGTTCGCGACGCCGATAATCTCTTTTTCTTCCGGATCGAGCAGCGCAAAATAATACGCGGTGCCTTGTTTATGAAACTCAGAGATCATACTCAGACGCGCCTGCCAGCCGGAGGGATAACAGTGGCTTTCATCGCGAATAGGTTCCCAGGGTTTTAAGAAATGACGATTTTCTGCGTAATAATCTGCCAGACGCCAGGCATCACGCTCGTGCACTAAACGCACGACCAGGCGGTCCGTGGTTAAGCGCACTTTTGGCACGTTACTGCGATAGCCAAACATTCTATACCTACTCCTTCCCGTAACGTCTTCGATACGCTATTCGCGATACTATACCTGTGCAAATATGCCCTTTGAAAAGAGCAAATTGCCATTTTTTGAATTATTCACACATTTTGATGAAAACTCTCTATCAAGACGGGCTTTTGATAAAAAAATATTGTCCCGCCAAGGGTGGGAAAAGCGATGGCGACACCGCAGAATAGGAGATGCTTATCTTTTAAACTCTAACCAGAGTGACGAGTTTTTCCCGGGAGGGGAAATGTCGCAAGTCTCGCAGGCAAGGAACCTGGGTAAATACTTCCTTCTCATCGATAATATGCTGGTCGTGCTGGGGTTCTTCGTCGTTTTCCCGCTGATCTCAATTCGCTTCGTCGACCAAATGGGCTGGGCTGCCGTTATGGTCGGGATCGCGTTAGGATTGCGTCAATTTATTCAGCAGGGTCTGGGTATTTTTGGCGGCGCTATTGCTGACCGTTTCGGCGCAAAACCGATGATCGTCACCGGTATGCTGATGCGCGCCGCCGGGTTCGCCACCATGGGTATTGCCCACGAGCCTTGGCTGCTGTGGTTTTCCTGTTTTCTTTCCGGGCTGGGCGGCACGCTGTTCGACCCTCCCCGTTCGGCGCTGGTGGTCAAACTGATCCGCCCGGAAAAGCGCGGGCGTTTTTTCTCTATCCTGATGATGCAGGATAGCGCAGGCGCCGTGGTTGGCGCGTTACTTGGCAGTTGGCTGTTACAGTACGATTTCCGCCTGGTCTGCGCGACAGGAGCCATTTTGTTTGTTCTGTGCGCGGCGTTTAACGCCTGGCTACTCCCGGCATGGAAATTGTCGACGGTGAAAATACCGGTGCGTGAAGGGATGGGCCACGTGATGCATGACAAACGTTTTGTCACCTATGTGCTGACGCTGGCGGGTTATTACATGCTGGCGGTACAGGTCATGTTAATGCTGCCAATCATGGTGAACGACATCGCTGGCTCGCCTGCCGCCGTGAAATGGATGTATGCCATCGAAGCATGCCTCTCGTTAACGCTGCTCTACCCTATTGCCCGCTGGAGTGAAAAACGTTTTCGCCTGGAACATCGCCTGATGGCCGGTCTGCTGGTGATGTCTCTGAGCATGATGCCCATCGGTCTGGTCGGCAATTTACAGCAGCTATTCACGCTGATCTGCACCTTCTATATTGGCTCGATCATCGCCGAACCGGCGCGTGAAACCCTGAGCGCCTCGCTGGCCAATGCACGGGCGCGAGGAAGTTACATGGGCTTCAGCCGACTTGGGCTCGCCATCGGCGGCGCAATTGGTTATGTCGGCGGCGGCTGGCTGTTTGATATGGGCAAAGCCCTGGCGCAGCCTGAATTGCCATGGATGATGCTCGGTATTATCGGCTTCATCACCTTCCTGGCTTTGGGCTGGCAATTCAGCCACAAACGCCCGACGCGCGGCATGCTGGAACCCGATGCCTGATAGCTAATCCGGCGCACGAGCACTTTTCAGTTTTTTCTGCTGGTGCCCGGGGCGCTGGTACTCGATGATGCTTTGTGTCACGATTACGCCATATGCATCATGTTGAGGACTCCCATGAAAAAGCTTTTTTTTGCCGCTGCACTGATTGTCGGCGGCCTGTTGGTTGGTTGTAATCAACTCACGCAATATACGGTTAGCGAGCAAGAGATTAATCAGGCGCTGGCGAAGCATAATAACTTTTCAAAAGATATCGGTTTGCCCGGCGTCGCTGAAGCACACATCGTACTGAGCAATCTCGCCAGTCAGATAGGGCGTGAAGAGCCTAATAAAGTGACTCTGACGGGTGATGCCAATCTGGACATGAATTCCCTGTTTGGCAGTCAGAAAGCCACCATGAAGCTGAAACTTAAAGCGCTACCGGTCTTCAATAAAGAGAAAGGCGCGATTTACTTGCAAGAGATGGAAGTCGTGGACGCGACCGTCACACCTGAAAAAATGCAGTCGGTGCTACAAACGCTGATGCCGTATTTAAACCAGTCGCTGCGTAATTACTTTAACCAACAGCCTGCCTATGTTCTGCAGGACGACAGCAGTCAGGGTGAAGCGCTGGCGAAAAAACTGGCGAAAGGTATAGAAGTGAAACCGGGCGAAATCATCATCCCATTCACCGACTAATAAACCAGAGGGCGCTGATGCGCCCTTTTTTTTCGTGCAAACGAAAACGTTTCCGCTTATCCTTTGTTTCCGGCAAAAAAGACAATCCTCAGCCGGAGCATATTGATGACTGCACCATCCCAGGTTTTAAAGATCCGCCGCCCAGACGACTGGCATCTTCACTTTCGCGATGGCGACATGTTAAAAACTGTCGTGCCCTATACCAGCGAAATTTACGGCCGCGCCATTGTCATGCCGAACCTGGCACCGCCCGTCACCACAGTTGATGCAGCTATCGCTTATCGCCAACGCATTCTTGATGCGGTACCTGCCGGACACGACTTCACGCCCTTAATGACCTGTTATTTAACGGATACATTGGACCCCAATGAGCTGGAGCGAGGTTTCAACGAAGGCGTGTTTACCGCCGCGAAACTCTACCCGGCGAATGCCACCACCAACTCAACGCATGGCGTAACCTCTATTGAAGCCATCATGCCTGTGCTGGAACGGATGGAAAAATTGGGTATGCCGCTATTGGTGCATGGTGAAGTGACACATGCGGATATCGATATTTTCGATCGCGAAGCACGCTTTATTGAGACGGTGATGGAACCGCTGCGTCAGCGGTTGACTGCGCTGAAAGTCGTATTTGAACATATCACCACTAAAGATGCTGCCGAATATGTGCGGGATGGTAACGAGCTTCTCGCCGCCACCATTACGCCACAACATTTGATGTTTAACCGCAACCACATGCTGGTCGGCGGCATTCGTCCGCACCTGTATTGTCTGCCAATCCTTAAACGTAACGTCCACCAACAGGCGCTACGTGAGCTGGTCGCCAGCGGATTTAGCCGTGCATTCCTTGGTACCGACTCAGCGCCGCATGCCCGTCATCGCAAAGAATCCAGTTGCGGCTGTGCCGGGTGTTTTAACGCCCCGACCGCGCTGGGCAGCTATGCCACCGTATTTGAAGAGATGAATGCACTGAGCCATTTTGAAGCCTTCTGCTCACTCAATGGTCCGCAATTCTACGGTCTGCCGGTGAATGAGACTTTTATTGAGCTTGAACGCGTGGAGCACCATGTCCCGGAGAGCATTACGCTGGCAGATGACTCGCTGGTGCCTTTCCTGGGTGGCGAAACGGTACGCTGGTCAGTAAAAAGCTAAAAAAAATGTAGCCAACTGATTTGAATAACTGTATAAATAAACAGTATATTCAACAGGGGGCTATTATGCGTATTGAAGTCACTATTGCCAAAACTTCACCTTTGCCTGCCGGTGCGATTGACGCATTGGCAGGTGAACTCTCCCGCCGTATTCATCATCATTTTCCGGATAACGAGGGTAACGTTACCGTCCGTTATGCCGGAGCTAACAATCTGTCGGTAATTGGCGCGACCAAAGAGGACAAAGAACGCATCAGCGAGATCTTGCAGGAGACCTGGGAAAGCGCGGATGACTGGTTTATCAATGAATAAATAATGATATGCAGTGATGTTTGTTTGCCGGGTCGCCCCGGCTTTTTTTTTACACGCAGTTTTAAAAAAATGCAGACTCCCCCTGGCGGCCATTTAATTTAATATTCATTTCCTGGTTATCTTTTAACCAAAACAACAAAATAATTGTGCAACTTGCTAAAAAAAAATGAATGACATGTTGCTTTATTAGTCAGATAACGCTGAAAACTATAAATTTATGCGCTGCCCTCTTTAAATTTTCAATGAATACCCTTATTTATTGATATACTGAAGTTGCTTCAGAAAAAAAATGCATTGAACCTCGAAAACCGTTGTCTAGTAACACGAATTAGGGGGCATGATGGAAAAGAATAATGAAGTCATTCAGACTCATCCGCTTGTAGGATGGGACATCAGCACCGTTGATAGCTACGACGCGCTGATGCTGCGTTTGCACTACCAGACCCCGAATCGACCGGACCCGGATGGGACTGAAGTTGGTCAAACGCTCTGGTTAACCACTGATGTTGCCAGGCAATTTATTTCGATATTAGAAGCAGGAATCGCCAAAATTGAATCCGGCGATTACCAGGTAAATGAGTATCAGCGCCATTAAATCTGATACATCCAACCATCAAAAGGCACCTTAACGGTGCCTTTCTTATTTCCCGGTTGAATATTCCAGGTCAGTTATTTACCCTGCTACTATCGCGATTGCAGAGAGAAGCGGATGAAATACGACTTAATCATTATTGGCAGCGGTTCCGTGGGTGCCGCAGCCGGATACTATGCCACTCGCGCCGGTCTGAACGTTCTGATGATCGATGCGCATATGCCACCGCATCAACAGGGCAGCCACCACGGCGACACACGATTAATTCGTCATGCTTATGGCGAAGGTGAGAAATACGTTCCGCTGGTGCTGCGCGCGCAGACATTGTGGGATGAACTTTCCACTCAAAATGAAGAACCGATTTTTGTACGCACCGGGGTTATCAATCTGGGCCCGGCAGATTCAACTTTCTTAGCTACCGCAACGCAAAGCGCGAAACAGTGGCAACTCAACGTCGAACATCTTGATGCCGCCGCCATCATGGCTCGCTGGCCCGAGATTCGCGTACCTGAAAATTATATTGGTCTATTTGAAGCTGAGTCGGGCTTTTTGCGTAGTGAGTTAGCGATTAAAACCTGGATTCGTCTGGCTGAAGAAGCTGGCTGCGCACAGCTGTTTAAATGCCCGGTCACGGCTATTCATCATAGTGAAGATGGCGTCACAGTAGAAACCGCCGACGGTGACTACCACGCCAAAAAAGCCCTGGTCAGCGCAGGGACATGGGTACAGGCATTAGTACCGGAACTGCCGATACAGTCAGTGCGCAAAGTGTTCGCATGGTATCAAGCCGATGGCCGCTATAGCGTTAAAAATAACTTCCCGGCCTTTACCGGCGAGTTGCCAAATGGCGATCAGTACTACGGTTTTCCGGCAGAAAACGACGAACTAAAAATTGGTAAGCACAACGGCGGACAGGTAATTCACGCTGCCGAAGAGCGCAAGCCGTTTGCCGCTGTGGCCAGCGATGGCTCCGAAGCTTTCCCATTCCTGCGTACAGTTCTGCCAGGCATTGGCTGTTGTCTGCACGGTGCATCCTGCACTTACGATAATTCGCCGGATGAAGACTTTATCATTGATACGCTACCTGAACATGACAATACCCTGATCATCACCGGACTGAGCGGGCATGGCTTTAAGTTTGCCTCCGTACTGGGGGAAATAGCCGCGGACTTTGCGCAGGACAAACCGCCGGCCTTTGACCTGACGCCATTCAGGCTGAGTCGCTTTACGCGATAATGATTAATGGCCTCGTGGTGAGGCCATTTTTAATGACAGGAATAACATCGATGCGGCGCATCTTTCACTATCTGGTTAATAATATTCGTGAGCATCTTATGCTCTACATTATTTTATGGTCGCTGCTGGCAATTATGGATGTGATATATATTATGTTTTTCTGACCAGATCGTACTGACACTAATTGACAAAAACTGATATTTACTTAAATTTCATTGCAATAAACTGAATAAGAAAACCCTATCAACACCGTGTAATAATGCCCACCTTTTGCTCATTCTCTCTAATACCTTGATGATGACATCAATATTCAATCAATTTTATTGAATATGAAAATAAATATCATCATCATTGTTATTTATTAGTTGCATTAATGTCTTTTACGCGCCATTTTCATTTACTCCTGAAATATCTAACGGTGTACTTATGCAATTCACTAATAGTCCACAGCGCTATGGCGTGGTGTCTGTCGCATTGCACTGGCTGATGGCGATTGCTGTATATGGCATGTTTGCGTTGGGTTTATGGATGGTCACGCTCAGCTATTACGACGGCTGGTATCACCAGGCCCCTGAACTGCATAAAAGCATCGGGATCCTGCTCATGATGGGACTGGTCATTCGCGTTGTCTGGCGGTTGTTCTCCCCTCCCCCAGCTGCGCTGACAAGCTATTCCCGTTTAACCCGCATCGCAGCGGCATTGGGTCACCTTGCGCTCTACGCCCTGCTCTTTTCGATTGTTATCAGCGGTTATCTGATCTCGACCGCAGATGGCAAAGCGATAAGCGTATTTGGTTGGTTTGATATTCCCGCCACCCTTGCCAACGCGGGCGCTCAGGCCGACCTTGCCGGCAGCCTGCACCTGTGGCTGGCATGGACCGTGGTGGTTTTATCGCTTCTTCATGGGCTTATGGCCCTGAAACATCACTTTATCGATAACGACGATACCCTGAATCGCATGTTGGGAAAATCGTCATCTGACTATGGAGCTTAAAATGAAAAAAAACCTGCTGGGATTGACACTCGCCTCTCTGTTATTCACGACCGGATCGGCTATGGCGGCAGATTACAAAATTGACAAAGAGGGACAGCATGCCTTTGTTAATTTCCGTATTCAGCATCTGGGTTACAGCTGGCTGTACGGCACCTTTAAAGATTTCGACGGTACGTTCACCTTTGATGAAAAAAATCCCGCAGCCGATAAGGTTAACGTCACCATCAACACCAACAGTGTTGACACCAACCACGCCGAACGCGATAAGCATCTGCGTAGCGCGGATTTCCTTAACGTGGCCAAATTCCCGCAGGCGACCTTTAGCTCCACCAGCGTGAAAAAAGAGGGGAACGACCTCGATATCACCGGTAACCTGACCCTGAATGGCGTCACCAAACCAGTGACGCTGGACGCGAAGTTGATCGGTCAGGGTGGCGATCCATGGGGTGGTACGCGCGCCGGTTTTGAAGCGCAAGGTAAGATTAAACTGAAAGACTTCAATATCACCACCGATCTCGGCCCTGCTTCACAGGAAGTCGATTTAATCATCTCAGTGGAAGGTGTGCAGCAGAAGTAACGCATAAATGTTGCCGGATGAGGCGATAGCCATCATCCGGCAACGTTTTTATTGCGCGGGATCCGGAATACCCAGTTTGGTATTCAGACGACCGCGGGATTTATTAAAGATTTTGTTGCCATTTTCACGCCCGGCGCGACGACGTCGTTGCTCTTCTTCCGGCAACTCACTCTCTTCGCAACACAGCTCACTACAGCAGCCTTTAAACTTCTGCGCGCAAGCCGGGCACTGAATAAACAGCAGATGGCAGCCATCATTTTTACAATTAGTGTGGCTGTCGCATGCGGTTCCGCACTGATGACAATGCGCGATAACATCTTCAGAGATCCTTTCGCCCATACGCTCATCAAAAACGAAATTTTTGCCGATGAAACGTACCGGAAGCCCCTGTTCACGCGCCTTGCGGGCATATTCAATAATCCCCCCCTCAATGTGCCAGACTTTGCTAAATCCGTTGTGTTTCATCCAAGCGCTGGCCTTCTCACAGCGGATCCCGCCCGTGCAGTACATAACTATTTTTTTATCTTTATGCGCCTGCATCATTTCAACCGCTTTCGGCAACTGGTCACGGAATGTGTCTGCCGGGATCTCCAGCGCATTCTCGAAATGCCCCACCTCATATTCATAGTGGTTGCGCATATCAATGAATACCGCCTCAGGATCGTCCAACATGGCGTTCACTTCTGCCGCCTTCAGGTAATCACCCACGTCGCTGGCGTTAAAGTCAGGATCATCAATACCATCCGCCACAATACGTTCGCGAACTTTCATGCGTAGCACCCAGAATGATTTCCCGTCATCGTCCAGGGCGATATTAAGACGTAATCCATCCAGTGCGGGATTGAACGCATACAGCTGTTGGCGGAATGCATCCACGTTGCTTTGCGGCACGCTGATTTGCGCGTTAATGCCTTCATGGGCAAGATATACACGCCCGAACACATTCAGCGCAGTGAACAGTTGGTACAACGCATCACGCGTATGTTGCGGGTCATCGATGGTGAAATATTTATAAAACGAGATCGTCGTGCGCGGCTCAGTCTCGGCCAGCATTTTGGCTTTGAGCGCGTCGTTCGAAATGCGGTTGTGTAACACTGGCATGGTGTACGTATCCTGCAAATAGGGAGTAAATGAAAATCGGCGGCATCATAAAGCAAACATCGCCAATTTACATCCACACATTTTACGCTACATTTCTTACTTCACGATAAAAACGCAACAACAATTGCCGATTTAATCACCGTTCTCCCGTCACAAATTTTTGATACGCGCGAAAAAATGCGACAATACAGGGAATTGGTCGTTTGAAGACAGGATAGACATGACGAATTTACCCAAGTTTTCGGCTGCGCTACTGCATCCACGTTATTGGTTAACCTGGCTGGGTATTGGCATCCTTTGGTTAATCGTGCAGTTGCCCTACCCGGTACTTTATAAGTTGGGCTGTGCATTAGGTCGTCTGGCGTTACGTTTGATGAAACGCCGGGCAAAAATCGTTTCACGTAATCTGGAGCTGTGCTTCCCGCAGATGAGTGAGCAGGAACGCCAGCAGATGGTCGTCAGGAACTTCGAGTCCGTCGGCATGGGCGTGATGGAAACCGGGATGGCCTGGTTTTGGTCCGATAAGCGCATTTCACGCTGGACAGAAGTGATCGGGATGGAACATATCCGTGACGTTCAGGCGCAAAAGCGGGGGATCCTGTTAGTCGGTCTGCACTTCCTGACCCTGGAACTGGGTGCGCGTCAGTTTGGTCTGCAGGAGCCTGGTATCGGTGTGTATCGTCCTAATGACAACCCGCTGCTCGACTGGTTACAGACCTGGGGACGCATGCGCTCTAATAAATCAATGCTTGATCGTAAGGACCTGAAAGGAATGATTAAAGCGTTGAAAAAAGGCGAAGTGGTCTGGTACGCGCCGGATCATGACTACGGTCCTCGCGCCAGCGTGTTTGTGCCGCTGTTTGCCGTTGAACAGGCCGCCACGACCTCCGGGACCTGGATGCTTTCACGCATGTCGAATGCGTGCCTGGTGCCATTTGTTCCTCGTCGTAAGCCCGACGGGAAAGGGTATCAATTGATTATGCTGCCGCCAGAATGTTCACCGCCATTAGACGACGCGGAGACCACAGCTGCATGGATGAATAAGATCGTTGAGCAATGCATCATGATGGCCCCAGAACAATATATGTGGCTGCATCGTCGCTTCAAGACCCGTCCTGAAGGCGCCCCTTCCCTGTACTAAAATCCAGTTGCAGTCCAGTGGGCTGCAACCCCCTCCTGACTCGCTTTAGGTTTAACTGCTATCCGCATTGCAGCAACTATCAACCGGGCGCATAATTAGTCTGCTTACTTATATTCAATCGATAGCGCATACAGCGCATCACACTGCGGATCGTTATGTCACCCTCAGATGCCCCCATAAACTGGAAACGCAACCTCACCGTTGCCTGGATAGGTTGTTTTTTAACCGGCGCAGCATTTAGCCTGGTCATGCCCTTTTTACCCTTGTACGTTGAGAGTCTCGGCGTCACGGGGCATAGCGCCCTGAACATGTGGTCAGGTCTGGTCTTCAGCATCACCTTTTTGTTTTCAGCCATCGCCTCCCCTTTCTGGGGTGGCCTTGCCGACCGCAAAGGGCGAAAAATCATGCTGCTGCGTTCCGCATTGGGTATGGCTATTGTGATGCTACTGATGGGCCTGGCGCAAAATATCTGGCAGTTCCTGGTTCTGCGCGCGCTGCTCGGTCTGCTCGGCGGTTTCATTCCCAACGCCAATGCGTTGATCGCCACCCAGGTTCCACGCAATAAAAGCGGTTGGGCGCTGGGAACGCTCTCTACCGGCGGTGTCAGCGGCGCACTGCTAGGGCCGCTGGCAGGTGGACTACTCGCGGACCATTATGGATTGCGTCCCGTGTTCTTCATTACCGCCAGCGTACTGCTGGTCTGTTTTATCCTGACGCTATTTTTTATCCGCGAGCGTTTTCAGCCGGTAAGCAAGAAAGAGATGCTGCACATACGCGAAGTCGTGGCCTCGTTAAAAAACCCCAAACTGGTGCTGAGCCTGTTTGTCACCACCTTAATCATTCAGGTGGCGACCGGTTCTATTGCGCCAATCCTGACGTTATACGTGCGGGAGTTAGCCGGGAACGTCAGTAATATCGCGTTCATTAGTGGGATGATTGCCTCCGTACCCGGCGTAGCAGCGTTAATCAGTGCCCCAAGGCTTGGCAAACTCGGTGACCGGATTGGCCCGGAGAAGATTCTAATCGTCGCGCTGATTATTTCCGTGCTACTGCTGATCCCGATGTCATTTGTACAAACTCCCTGGCAATTGGGCGTTCTGCGTTTTTTATTGGGTGCTGCCGACGGTGCTCTGCTCCCGGCGGTGCAAACGCTGCTGGTTTATAACTCAACCAACCAAATAGCCGGGCGTATTTTCAGTTATAACCAGTCATTTCGCGACATCGGCAACGTAACGGGACCATTAATGGGGGCGGCAATATCCGCCAACTACGGCTTTCGCGCGGTCTTCTGCGTGACCGCGGGGGTTGTACTGTTTAACGCGATCTACTCGTGGAATAGTCTGCGCCGTCGCCGGAGTGCCGAGCTCGCTGGATGATTTGTATATATTGCCTGAACCCGAAGAGTAAACTTTGCGTTTTCAGGCAGTATTCATTTTACTTTTAATGATAGTAGTAACACACCTTATTTCTGCCAGAGTTTTTGGCGTCATACAGCGCAGCATCCGCATAAGAAACAACTTTATCCGCTGAGTCATCATCAACTTTAGTACAATATACACCGATGCTGATCGTCATCTTTTCTTTTAAATCATATGCATTGGGTATAGTCGTTCCATGCTCAACATTTCTTCTGATTCGTTCTGCAACGACAATAGCTTCATCTTTATCCTTGCACTTAAGAAGAATCGCAAACTCCTCGCCGCCGATGCGCGCAAAGATATCCGAATCTCTAACTGACTTGTTGATTATATCAACAATACTAATGATTACCCGATCCCCCTCCTGATGCCCATAGGTATCGTTAATGCGTTTAAATTTGTCGATATCCAAAACCATTACGCAAACCACGCCTTTCGCTAGCGATGCTTTTAACGATCTATAGAACAGTTTCCGGTTGTATATTTTGGTCATGGCATCTTTGATAGCCGAATCCGTTTCTTTTTTTAGAATGATAAAAGTGTTATACATTAAGATCGATATTATACAAAGGGTACTGATCACCTCAATCCCTCTGCTGATATACCAAATATACATACTATATTCATCTAAACTTAATAGCAGCACATTGGTTAATATTCCTGAGCAACACAGTAAGCCGATACTTTTCCATAAGATGTTATGCGTTTTGGTTTTAATGACCAAATAGAGTAGAACCAATCCCCAGGCAACAATCAGAGAGTAAATGTAGCCAATATGCCAGTGTACGGTTATGTTGTCGGGTTTTAAGCTCGTAATCTCAAGGGTCATGCTCGGGTTATAACTGGCCAGGCTATGTGCCAGGACAGCGATAGCCAACATGATCAAAAATGCTACCGCTATATAGCATGGTTCTCTTTCTTTGGTTTCAAGGATTGTCGAAGATGCTTTATAAGATTTCAAGGATACAAATAATAAAGCAATAAAACTCAGTTGGCGAAAATAATAGAATATAGCGATATCGTTAGTTCTTTTTTCTATCGAAGTGTGATCATTGATTAAATCCTGAACGATATAGATAGTTTCTACAAAGAAAATATTATTGCTAAGAAATGCCATACCTAAGACTATGAGACATGTTAGATCTTTTCTGCATAAATACTGAAACAACATAAAAAGGAAAATAATTCCATATAAAAAGAACAAACCTACTATGATAATCAAATATATTGTTTGCGGAACACTTTGCATTGTTAATTTAAACTGCGTAAGACATAACCCACCAAGAATATAGCTGATTAAGCAAGTTATATAGAACGCCATCAACTTCCTGTTATTTGAATTACTGTTTTCCATAACATCCTTAGGAGTATTCTTGAGTTGGCATTTTATATAATAAAGCATAAGCATTTGCAATCTATATAACCGTACAACTTCAGTGATATTTATTCATTTATTATTTAATGATTTTTTATCCATTTATAACACTTGGTATTAATCATCTATTATTATGTATCCTTTTTTAAAACGCCTCACGCCATTAACAGATGTTGCACATGGCGGATACTTAGTCATTACCTTTCCGGCTCTTGAGTTCAGTATCTCTCAATAATTACCTCTGTGATTTTTTCACATTAATAAATATTTTTTCCTTTATTTTGATAAGGTTAGACATCCACTCATCAGAACAATAGGCATTACTGCAAGCAAAGAATCGAATAAATACGTATTAAATCTGAAGATTCATTTATATAACAGTATCGTTTATTTATTTGATTTTCATTACGCCACAGCTAACCACACACATTACCTTTTTTTCTCAAATTCGCGGTCGTCCATTACGCCAACTTCAGTATCTCGCATTGTAAATTTTTCCATACCAATCGAAGACGTCATCATAAAACCCTGTCGTCGCTACCAACGGCTGGCATTCATTTAGGTTAGCTCTGCAGTCAATGGGTTTGACGCTCCGCGGATCGAGGTCTATAGATTGAATCATCACCATTTATTGTTCACCTTAGGAGAAGATTATGGCAAAGAATGACATGTATTTTTATGCCACGCTGGAAGAGGCTATTGATGCTGCTCGTGAAGTGTTTCTGGCAGATAACCCAGGTCTGGAGGCTGACGATGCCAGTGTTCAGCAGCTAAGCGTACAAAAATACGTGCTACAGGATGGCGACATTATGTGGCAAGCAGAATTCTTTGCCGATGAGGATGATGTCGATGGTGAATGTCTGCCAATGCTAAGCGGTGAAGCGGCGCAAAGCGTTTTTGATGGTGATTATGATGAGATTGAAATTCGTCAGGAGTGGCAGGAAGAAAACACGCTTCACGAATGGGACGAAGGTGAATTTCAGCTGGAGCCTCCCCTTGATACCGAAGAGGGTCAGACCGCAGCTGATGAATGGGATGAACGATAACTACTCGTAAGGCCCATGGTGAATGTCGAGCGGTAACAACAGCGTATCAAACACCAGCGAAAACGGCAGGTCGAGGATGGTGACGTAGCGCCATGCGGAATCCCGGACATCCCACTGTACGCCCGGATAGTATTGGTTGCCATGCCCTTGTCCTGGGATGGTCCGGCTAATGATGCTGCCGCATCCGCTCAGGAACAAGACCATTATCGCCACTGCCACTATTCGCATCTGGTACCCCATGACTCTTTTTATTCAGTATAAAAAAATACCGGCACCAGGCCGGTATTTTCACATTACAGAACGCTTATTTTTTCCTGAGCGCTAACGGATTCAGGGTCAGGCCCTGATAGTAATTCACCCACGAAGAATACTTATCAGGTGAATTCCAGACGCGATAATGCAAACGCGCCATGGTCACCGGATCGCTTAACAGCACAAGGCGACGATCGCGATTCAGTTTCTCCGGCGTTTCGTTCAGCGCCTGCTCCACATGACGGTCGCGTGCAATCTCAAGTACGTTACTCACACGGTGGCGAGCAGTCGCCATTGCCGTAGCCAGCGCGTTAAATGACGGGTTAAAAACCGCATGCATAAAACCGTCGTCCAGCGTACGATTACGGTTCATTACCAGATAGGTATCTGTATCCACCAGCACCTGCGGCGGAGAGTACTCTTCCGGGATCAGGAACAGCTTCCAGCGTTTGGTTCGTAACCCAACCGTAGAACGACTGGAAATTACGGAAACAAACGGCGAGAGGATCAGCGAGAAGACAATCGGCGCCAGCCAGAACAGAAAACGCAGATCCAGCCAGGCCATACCCACAGCCCACACCAGCCCCAGCAAGAGCTGAGAACCGTGACGCATAAACGCTTCCCCCCACGGGGTGGAATCGTCATCACGCTGCGGCGAATTCCACACCACTTCCCAACCGAGGAATGCGCTCACCACGAAAACGGTATGGAACAGCATACGCACCGGCGCCAGCAGCACGGAGAACAGAACCTCCAGCAGCAACGACAGCGTGACGCGAATAAATCCGCCGTACTCTTTCGTCCCTTTACACCAGATAAGCAAAATACTCAGCAGCTTCGGCAGGAACAGCAGCACCATGGTGGAAGCAAACAGCGCGATCGCCAGTTCAGGACGCCACTGCGGCCAGACCGGGAATAACTGCCGCGGTTGTAGGAAGTACTGCGGCTCCGTCAAGGCATGGACTACCTGCAATGCGGTAGACAACGCGAGGAACATGAACCACAACGGCGCTGACAGATAGGACATAACGCCGGTGAGGAACACCGCGCGGTGAACCGGATGCATCCCCTTAACCAGGAACAGACGGAAGTTCATCAGGTTGCCATGACACCAGCGACGGTCACGCTTGAGCTCATCCAACAGGTTTGGCGGCAGCTCTTCATAAGAACCCGGCAGATCGTAAGCGATCCACACGCCCCAGCCGGCACGACGCATTAATGCCGCTTCCACGAAGTCATGGGAGAGGATCGAGCCTGCAAATGAGCCTTCGCCAGGTAACGGCGCAAGCGCACAGTGCTCAATAAACGGCTTCACGCGAATGATGGCGTTATGACCCCAGTAGTGCGATTCACCCAACTGCCAGAAGTGAAGCCCGGCGGTAAACAACGGGCCATAAACACGGGTCGCGAACTGCTGGCAACGCGCATACAGCGTATCCATACCGGAAGCCTTCGGTGAAGACTGGATAATCCCGGCGTTAGGATTCGCTTCCATCAGACGAACCAGACCGCTCAGACAGTCGCCGCTCATCACGGAGTCAGCATCCAGCACCACCATATAGCTGTACTGATTCCCCCAGCGGCGGCAGAAGTCATCGATGTTGCCGCTTTTGCGCTTCACACGACGACGACGACGACGGTAGAAAATCTGCCCTTCGCCCTGCACTTCGGCAATCAGTTCCATCCACGCTTTTTGTTCCGCTACGCAGATATCAGGATTGTAGCTGTCGCTCAGGATGTAAACATCAAAATGCTCGGCGTTGCCCGTGGCTTTAACTGACTCCCACGTGGCGCGCAGCCCCGCGAATACGCGGTCAACGTCCTCGTTACAGATAGGCATAATCAGTGCGGTGCGGTGTTCAGGATTCAGTGGTTCGTCCCCGACCGTTGAGGCGGAGATACTGTACTTATCTCGCCCAATCAGCAGTTGCAGGAAGCCCATCAGCGCAGTCCAGAACCCTGCAGAGACCCAACAGAAAAGCACGGCAAACAAAATCAGGATCCCGGTCTGTAGCATATAGGGCAGCAATTGCATAAAGGAGACCCACAGGTCCTGCCCCATCATGTCGACCGGATTTATGAATGCCCAACCCTGATACGGAAGGATCGTCTTCATATACCAGGTTGCTACCACCGTTTGCGCCAGCGTTAGGATCAACAGCGTATAGCGGCGGATTGTGCCAACGGTACGCCATTTTTGCTCGCTCTCTTGTTCTTCTTTCGTCAAACGCGAAAGATAACGCGGAGTCACATCACGTCCACGCAGACGATCCCAAAAACGACCAACCGGGTTGGTACGCCAGGGATCGGGGAACATTGAGGTACGCGTTGCTTTAGGCATTGCCTGAAGCTGATCGCGTCCTTCATCGTCTTTAACCAACTGCTCTTTCGCCAGAGAATCTGGCCATGCTTGCTCAAGACGAGCTTTCACAGAACCCTGCGGTGAATCATCTTCGCGCGAGTAAGTACGATGCTCAGCATCCAGCGCCTGATGAACGGCGCGGATGTCAGTTTTCGGCAGAGCCGCTTTTTCGATATCCGAAAGCGGCATTGCGTCAATATACTCAGTAGTCTTATTCATTGGCAGGTAACTGGTAGCTCCAGGTTTCACTCAACGTCTGATCGGCATTGACCAGGGCTGCTCGCATTTCAGTGGTTTTCTTCACGTCTTTCACCTTCACGCGCAGCATCAAACGCCAACCTTTAGTGACCGGGTTGTAACGCACGGTGTTTTCAACGATCTCGCCGTTGTCGCCAATGCTGGTTTGTGCGGTAACCGGGGTATCCTGTGGCAGCTTTTTCATGTCTGCGCCGGTAAAATCCACCACAAACGCGATAGTACCGTCTGGCTGACGAATCAGATTGGATTGTTTAACATCACCCGTAGATCGACGAGTCTGTTGTACCCAGGCATTTTCCGGCGCATGAAGCTTGTCTTCATCACGCGTGAACGTCAGGGAGTACTTGAAGTTCATCTCTTTGCCCGCTTCAGGCAGTTGATCCGGCGTCCAGTACGCAACGATGTTATCGTTCGTTTCATCGTTAGTCGGAATTTCAACTAACTCAATCTTACCTTTGCCCCAGTCACCTTTTGGCGTGATCCAGGCGCTTGGACGCAGGTCGTAACGATCGTCAATATCTTCAAAACGCGAGAACTGACGGCCACGCTGCAACAGACCGAAACCTTGCGGGTTTTCCATGGCAAAGCTGCTCACCGCGAGATGTTTCGGGTTGTTCAGCGGCCGCCAAATCCATTCACCGTTGCCAGCGTGGATAGACAAACCATTAGAGTCATGCAGTTCCGGACGATAATTCGTTGCCGGAGAAGGCTGATTTGGGCCGAACAGGAACATACTGGTTAACGGCGCCACGCCCAGCTTGCCCACTTTGTCGCGCAGGTAAACTTTGGACTGAACATCAACAACCGTGTCGCGACCCGGAATAATGACAAAGCGATACGCTCCGGTTGCGCGCGGAGAGTCCAGCAAGGCGTATATGGTTAAACGTTTGTCAGTCGGTTTCGGACGTTCGATCCAAAACTCACGGAAGCGGGGAAATTCTTCACCAGAAGGGAGAGCGGTATCGATCGCGAGACCGCGCGCAGACAGACCGTAGACCTGGCCTGCGCCGAGAACGCGGAAATAGCTGGCCCCGAGCATGCTGACGATTTCATCGTTTTTATCTTTGCTGTTGATCGGATACAGCACTTTGAACCCGGCGAAACCGAGATCTTTTACCGTGTCTTTATCATGCTGAACATCGCCAAAATTAAAGTAATCCGGGCTATATTTGATTCTTTTCACCGCAGTGGCGGTAACTTCGTTGATTTTGACCGGCGTGTCGAAGTACATACCCTGGTGGTAGAATTCGAGCTTAAATGGGGTCTTGAGATTGCTCCAGTAGGCTTTATCGCGATTAAACTGGATCTGCTGATAATCCGCATATTTCATGTCGCGGAAAACGGAGGGCAAGTTACTTTTTGGCGCCTCATAGCCTTTACCGGCTAAGGATTGAGCTTGTTTTGCAACATCATCAATGCTGAACGCCCAGCTCGATGATGTGTACAGCGTTAACATGACTGCTGCACCCAACCAACGCATTTTCATCATTTGTAGTTTATGTTTCATAATTAGTAAGCACTTCCCCCTTTGTGTGCTTATATTGATCCGATCCATTTTAATGGATAATCGGGTATTCCGACAACTGAATCCCTGTATTGTTCGCACGCTGGCTCATGCTTTAAGCAGCTTTGTCTGCTGTTTTCACTTTGCGTGCTTATCCTGGAGACAGGTTGTTGGACTTCGTGTAGGGTTGGCCTCGAATGTAACCATTATTCGTCTTAGGGATAAGACGAAAAGTCTGAGAATACGTAACTGTCTATGAGCCCTGTATCACCACCACGTGAATATTTTCTTGACTCCATCCGTGCCTGGCTAATGTTGTTAGGGATCCCCTTCCATATTTCTTTGATCTACTCCACTCATACCTGGCACGTGAACAGCGCAGAGCCGTCATGGTGGTTGACCCTTTTTAACGATTTTATCCATGCATTTCGCATGCAGGTCTTCTTTGTTATTTCGGGTTACTTTTCGTACATGTTATTTTTGCGCTATCCGCTAAAGCGGTGGTGGAAGGTGCGTGTCGAACGCGTGGGAATCCCGATGCTGACAGCGATTCCATTGCTTACGCTGCCGCAATTTATCATGCTGCAATACGTGAAGGGCAAAGCAGACAGCTGGCATACTCTCAGCGGGTACGAAAAGTACAACACGCTGGCCTGGGAGCTTATTTCCCATCTGTGGTTTTTACTGGTTCTGGTGGTGTTAACGACCGTAAGCATGTGGGTATTTACCCAGATGAAAAATAAGACGATGCGTAGCGAAGGTGCCAACCCCTCTGCTGTGTCGATGACCAAATTAACGCTGATTTTTATTTTATTGGGTGTCGGTTATGCCGCCGTCAGAAGGACGATTTTCATCCTCTACCCTTCAATTCTCAGCGATGGCATGTTTAATTTTATTGTTATGCAAACGCTGTTCTATATACCTTTCTTTATGCTCGGCGCGCTGGCGTTTATCAACCCTAATCTGAAAGCGCTGTTTACCAGGTCATCGCGTAGCTGCACGATAGGCGCCGCATTGGCGTTTGTCGCTTACCTGCTCAATCAACGTTATGGCAATGGCGATGCCTGGATGTATGAAACCGAATATGTCATCACCATGGTCATGGGACTGTGGATGGTGAACGTCGTCTTTTCGCTTGGCCACCGTTTGCTGAATTTCCAGTCGGCCCGCGTGACCTATTTTGTCAACGCGTCACTGTTTATCTATTTAGTGCACCACCCTTTGACGCTGTTTTTTGGCGCGTATATCACACCGCATATCTCATCGAATCTACTGGGCTTTTTGTGCGGCCTGCTGTTTGTGGTGGGGATTGCGGTGATACTGTACGAACTCCATTTGCGCATACCGGTGCTGAAGTTTCTCTTTTCGGGTAAACCGGCCGTTAAGCAAGATAAAAATAAAGCTGTCGCCGGTTAATTTTTCTCTCATTGTGTGGTTCAGAGCAGCCACTCAATGGGTAACACCGACGCAAGCTTCACCAGAACCCGCTTCCAGAATCCTGTGGCGGGTTCTTTTTTCAGTACCTGTTCGCTGCCGGAAACGCGATCCACCCAATTAATTCTGCCCCAGCGGTCGAGGCGCAGTTGCCAGGCCATGTCACGCTGGCTCTGCATAAAACGTTTATGGATCACTTCAGCCAGCACTTCACTCTCAATCACAAACCCCATTTCCGTATTAAGCAGCGTTGAACGGGGATCAAAATTAAGCGAGCCGATAAATACTTTTCGACCGTCAATACTGAAGGTTTTAGCATGCAGGCTGGAACCTGAATTACCGGTTAATCCGCGATCGTGGACCACCGAAACGCGTTCGCGGGTAGGTTTAAGTTCGTATAATTCTACCCCGTAACGCAGCAGTTTTTTTCGCCATCGCGCGTAGCCCGCATGAACGATAGCCACATCATTTGCCGCCAGCGAATTGGTTAAAATCGCAATCTTGACGCCTTTCCTTACCATTCTCAACAGTTGCGCCACCCCAGCCCGAGTCGGCACAAAGTAGGCGGAAATAATATCAATGCGTTCGCCCGGTGACCCCATCACATCAAACAAACGCTGCGGTAATAACGAATGGCGCGGCGCTTTCCCTTCACCTTTGACAGGATCATCACTCAGCAAACGCGTTTTCGCCCAAATCAGCGGCAGCGACTGCTGATCGAGGCTGGCCATAAACTGGCTGGTTTCCAGCTTATGCAAATAGCGACGAGTAATATCATCGTTATACCAGGATTCAGGCAGCTCGATACGCTGCGAAGAATCTGACTCCGACATCTCAAGTACGTTTTGTAACGTTGAAACAGAGCGGCAGTGCCAGTAACGCTCAAAATCATCCGCAACATCTTTGACAACGGGACCAATAGCCATGACGTCCAGATCGGAAAACAGCGGTTGCTCACCCGCCCCAAAATAGGCATCACCAATATTACGCCCGCCCACGATGGTCACCACGCCGTCAGCGGTATAACTTTTATTGTGCATTCGCCGATTTAGCCGGGCAAAATCGGTCAAATAGCCCAGGGCGCGCAGGATGCGAAAGGAAAAGGGATTAAACAGACGAATTTCTATATTAGGATGGCTATCCAGCAGCCGCAGCGTGTCATCAAGACCCGGCGTGTTGTTGTCATCCAACAGCAAGCGAACCTTCACTCCACGTTTCGCCGCCGCCAACAGAACTGAAAACAGCAACAGACCGGACATGTCGTTCTCCCAGATGTAGTACTGCACATCCAGTGTACGTTCCGCCATTTCTGTTAGTCGATAGCGAGCAGCAAAGGCATCCAGGCTGTCATCCAACGTAAGAATGCCACAATCTCCAGGGTGGTTAGCACAAAGTGGCGTGATGGCCCGCTCAAGTCGCGTCATATCAATCCGTGTTCTTGTCACCTTGCCGGGAAAGTAGTCTCTTGTAGAGTTGAGCGTTTTCTTCGTCAAAACAAACAAAGTATATTTGATCGGGAAGCGTACGACGGGTAATAAATTTTAACACCGTATTTACCGCTATTTCTGCCGCTGCGGCGCGGGGATACCCGTAGACTCCGGTACTGATCGCCGGAAAAGCAATGGATTGATACCCATTGGCCAGGGCCAGTTGCAGCGAATTCAGATAGGCGTCTTCAAGACGTTCAGCCTCATGATGCCCTCCACCTTGCCAGACAGGCCCTACGGTATGAATGACCGCTTTTGCCGGAAGCGCCCCCGCCAGCGTGATAACGGCATGCCCGGTCGGGCATTCTCCCTGTTGCTGGATAACCTGTTTGCAGGCCTCCAGCAATGCGGGGCCGGCGGCGCGATGGATTGCGCCATCAACACCACCACCTCCCAGTAGCGATGAATTCGCCGCGTTGACGATCACATCAACAGCGATCGTCGTAATATCGCCGTGTAACACATGCACGCGTGAATGCATAAATTCCCCCTGACAAAACACGATTCATCAAGTGTACAGCAGGGATTTCCTTGAAATCTCACTTTTTAACCACAAGTTTGCATGTCTAAGCCAGAATGGTTCATTTATATTCAATGTTAAGGATCGCCATGTTTTTCTGTTCATTGAGGTAATGCATTTTCACAGTAGCAATTTGCTGCACATTCTGAGGGGCAGCCGTGACCTGTTGATGATTATAGAGACTATTACGGGTGGTGCCATTGCGCATACAAGACAATTCGATCTGTTGTTGTTGGGTGTTAACGTCGCAGGGCGCTTCAACTATTGCGCCGCGAAAATGGATAATGCCGCCGGGCGAGATCTGTTGCGCCATTATGGGAAAAGTGAAAAGAGATAACGTACATAAACTGGCGCTAAAAATACGTTTAAAAAATGTGCACATAAGGGTTCCTCAATGATTAGTCATCCTTGAGGGATCTGAATGATCCTTCACCACTGCGAGTTACGATCAAATAAAAACGCTGTACGTTTCTATATTCATAGAACAGCGCCGCATTCCCAGCCACACCCTTAATGCAAATACAGCAAAAATTATGGCTGACTGGTTGAGTCAGGCCATTGTTGTGACAAATGCAGAGACTGCCCGTCCGAAACGGTAACGATAATTTTGACCGAATCCCCCGGTGAAATATTAAAGCTCAGTTTGGTTAGTTCAATCGGCCGATTAGCGGGGACCGAAAGGCTTGTTTTCTGCTGCGATTGGCTTTGTCCTCCCTCCCCCTTACGAACGGCAAGGACCTGGACCTCACAAACGCAGGGTTGGGCTAACGTCACCTGAGGAATAATGGTGTACATATCGCCTTGTTGGGTCGTATTGAATGTTATTTGATTTGTCAGCGCGGCAATGAGTAATAATGTATGCATCATATTCTCCCGAAAAAAAAACAGGGCTCACGCCCTGTTTATTATCAGTCAGAAAACTGAATTAGTGTTGGTTAGCTGTTGCATTGTTGCCAAAACCAACTTGCTGAATCAGCACATTGGAGTCAGAAGCAGTCTGATTAACCAGCGCGCCGTTGCGGCCACCGAACTGGGTCACGCTAATATCAGCATTTTTTGCATTCCACTGATCGATGGTGGCATTGTTCTGGAAGCCAGTCTGTTTCAGGCTAATAGTACTGTCATCAGCCCCCTGGCCTACGACCGCGCCATTACCACGCCCATGTTGGGTGATGGTGACATCTGATTTACGCGCATCGCTTTGCAGAGCATTCGCAGCGTTGTTTGAACCATATTGGTAGATACTCAGCGAAGAGTCTGGGCCATAGTTGCTACCGCCGCCATGATGATTACCGCCCCATTGCGGAACAACACCAGCCAGAGCACTGCCAGAAACGACGATTGCTGCGAATGCTGCCACTTTTAAAAGTTTCATGGTAAACCCCCATCGGATTGATTTAAACGTCGATCATGGATTAGCGTTGAGTTACGCGAATTGCCATTTGCGACTGTCTCTGCACCACAACTGCTGTTTTTTGTGTACCATACTGGGTAATATTCGCTTTATTACCAGAGCCTTTCTGGATAATTACAGCTGTATTACCATAAGAACCTTGTTTAATACTCGCGTCATTGGAACTACCCACCTGATCAATATATGCAAAGTTATATGATCCCGTCTGGTCCGTTTTCGCCCGGTTACCAGAACCTTCTTGCGAAATGACCGACAATAGCTTCGAGCCCCCCTGACGAGTATTTGCACTGTTCGCAGTGCCAACCTGACCAATAATGGCTGCCTGATTAAATGAAGACTTACTTAATTCATTTACCGCAAAGTTATATTCTGAATTAGCTAAATCATAACTTGTTGCGGATGCAATCCCAGGCACACCCAGTATTGTAAACATCATAAATAACAACTTGTTTTTCATGTTGTCACCCTGGACCTGGTCGTACATGAAGTTAAATTAGTTACCACTCAAATTTTTGTTAACATGACTTACATTTGTTAACGTCACGTTACGATGAAGAGTATGTCCGTTGAAACATTTTAAATAACTCACCCGCCAGTGGTATTTTTATATCCTGATTCACACCAAAGTATTAATTAACAGTAAAAAACACGGTTGCGACAGCAGGTTCTATTTCTTTTTTAACCCTGCAAGTGAATTTCTATGCAGTAACAAAAAAGTGCATTTCCCGCGATTTCCGCGCCTCCCAGCTTAGTGCTGCGATAAGCATCGGTACAAGTCGTGACAAGCATCATTTTTTTCTATCTAAAATTGTCCAAGTTGAATCCAGGCGAAACAATCCGAATTCATTAGGAATGTAAAACTAACAAACCATAAATTTATTTATTTGATATCAATGCGATAGCATAATTTGTATGATTTTTTAAATCTATGCAATAATGCTGAAATGTACAACTTTACTATCAAATCTAAACTCAATTAAAACCCAAAAATCACATTTTAATATATAAATTTACATTATGTAACATGTTTAACACTTGCTTTAAGATTTGTAATAGCTAGATTGAAAACAGTTGAAGTCCATTTGTTTTAATATTTTCACCCCGTTGGGTTGATATTTTATTTCTACACAGCAGTGCAACATCTGTCAGTACTTCTGGTGCCTCTATTTTAGTAGCGGCAGCTGTCAGGTGTGCGACTAAAAAGTGGAGTTTCATCATGTTTAATGAAGTCCATAGTATTCATGGTCATACATTATTGTTGATCACTAAACCTTCTCTGCAGGCAACTGCGTTATTACAACATTTAAAGCAATCACTGGCGTTAACCGGAAAACTACATAATATTCAACGTTCTCTGGATGATATTTCCTCCGGCTGCATTGTTTTAATGGATATGATGGAGGCAGATAAAAAACTGATCCATTACTGGAAAGATAATTTAAGCAGAAAAAACAACAATATAAAGACTTTATTGTTGAATACCCCTGATGATTATCCCTATCGGGATATTGAAAACTGGCCGCATATCAATGGTGTATTTTACGCAACCGAAGATGAACAACGTGTAGTCAGCGGCTTGCAAGGTGTATTGCGCGGTGAATGCTACTTTTCGCAAAAGCTCGCCAGCTACCTGATCACGCATTCCGGAAATTACCGCTATAACAGCACGGAGTCGGCACTACTCACTCACCGTGAAAAAGAGATCCTTAATAAACTGCGTATCGGTGCCTCAAATATTGAAATCGCGCGTTCGCTGTTTATCAGTGAAAATACCGTGAAAACGCACCTTTATAATCTTTTCAAAAAGATAGCTGTCAAAAATCGTACGCAGGCGGTCTCGTGGGCCAATGATAACCTCAGGCGATAAAGCCATGAAACGCTATTTGAACTGGATTGTGGCAGCAAATTTGTTCTTTGCTGCCGGGAATCTACACGCGGCTGTAGAGGTGGAGGTTCCCGGACTGTTAACTGACCACACTGTCTCTTCCATTGGCCATGATTTTTATCGCGCCTTTAGTGACAAGTGGGAAAGCAAGTACACAGGAAACTTAACCATTAATGAAAGGCCCAGTGCACGTTGGGGAAGTTGGATTACGATAACGGTTAATCAGGACGTTATCTTCCAGACCTTTTTATTCCCGACGAAAAGAGACTTCGACAAAATAGTGGTCTTCGCATTGGCAGAAACTGAGGAAGCATTAAATCGCCGGCAAATAGATCAAACACTATTAAGCACAAGCGATTTAGCGCGTGATGAATTCTAAAACATGATTTTGTCCGGAGGCTTTCATGCGTGTCAAACATGCAGTGGTTTTGCTCATGCTAATTTCGCCATTAAGTTGGGCCGGAAACATGACGTTCCAGTTCCGCAACCCTAACTTTGGTGGCAACCCAAACAACGGCTCTTTTTTATTAAATAGCGCTCAGGCGCAAAACTCATATAAAGATCCGAGCGCTGGCGACTACGGGATCGAAACCCCAACAGCACTGGATAACTTTACCCAGGCAATTCAGTCGCAAATACTCGGCGGCTTACTCACCAATATCAATACAGGTAAGCCGGGGAGGATGGTAACCAGTGACTTTATCGTTGATATCGCCAACCGGGATGGGCAACTGCAATTAAATGTCACTGACAGGAAAACGGGAAGAACTTCGACTATTGAAGTGTCAGGTTTACAAAACCAGTCAACCGATTTCTAAATGAGAGCCACGAAAGGAAAATATCATGCAGCGCTTACTTATCATGGTGGCAGTAATTTTACTCAGCGGATGCTTAACCGCCCCGCCTCAAGAGGCCGCTAAGCCGACATTAATGCCCCGAGCCCAAAGCTATAAAGATTTGACGCATCTACCCATGCCTACAGGTAAGATATTTGTGTCGGTATACAACATTCAGGATGAGACTGGCCAGTTTAAGCCTTACCCGGCAAGTAACTTCTCTACCGCCGTCCCGCAAAGCGCCACGGCTATGCTCGTCACCGCATTGAAGGATTCTCGTTGGTTCGTCCCGCTGGAACGTCAGGGGTTACAGAACTTGCTTAACGAACGAAAAATCATTCGTGCGGCTCAGGAAAACGGTACGGTTGCCATTAACAACCGGATCCCGCTCCAGTCTCTGACCGCCGCAAACGTCATGGTGGAAGGGTCAATTATTGGTTATGAAAGCAACGTTAAATCAGGTGGTGTCGGCGCGCGCTATTTCGGTATAGGCGCCGATACGCAATACCAGCTTGACCAGATAGCGGTAAACCTGCGTGTGGTTAACGTCAGTACCGGTGAGATCCTCTCATCGGTGAATACCAGCAAAACCATTCTGTCTTATGAAGTGCAGGCAGGGGTGTTCCGCTTCATTGACTACCAGCGTCTGTTGGAGGGTGAAATTGGTTATACCTCTAACGAACCGGTTATGCTTTGTCTGATGTCAGCAATTGAAACCGGCGTTATCTTCCTGATTAATGACGGAATAGATCGCGGGTTGTGGGATTTGCAGGATAAGAAACAAGTTGATAATGACATCTTGGTTAAATACCGCCATATGTCGGTACCGCCAGAATCCTGATGGGTCGTTACAGCATAAAAAGCGTGAGGGAAGCCTCACGCTTGTTTTATTTACTGGTCGGGGTTGGCGATATCCTGTTTTCACGGCGTGACGCCAGCCACAAGCCGCTATTTTTCATCGCATAGCCAAATACCAGACCCAGCGCCAAAGATGGCACGACCAGTCGCCAGTCCCCCTGCCCTGCAAACGTTGCACAAGCCCCAATAAACGTGCCCGGCACGAATGAAAGCAACCATTGCTTTGCCTGAATACACATCAAAAACGCGACAATTCCCGTCATGACATAGCCGACAATATCCATATGCGGGGCAAGCGCACTGCCGTTAATAATCACCAACGCCCACACCACACCGCTTAGCAGCGTACACGCCGAGATCCACAGCCCTTTCAGCCCACCTTGCGGACAGGCAAAGTAGGCAGTGCAGCCCAGAAACCCAGCCCAGCTGAGTAAACCGAGAGAAACGGCCACCCATCCCCAGATCCCGGAGAGAATGCCCGTTGTGATTGCAATTGAGAGAAGTATGTTCATGCCGCGCATCTTAGCAGAAAAACGGCATTGGAATGAGATCGCGCACACAAATTATGCAAGTTGATAAATTGCGTTGCAGTTTAGCGTGATTTAAATCACATTTATTCGTCTGTCTCTTCCTGTAATTCGTCCCACATCGCACCAATCGCATCACGTGTCAGGGGCGCAATAGTACGCCAGAATGGCGTATTCGCATGCGCTTCAACTTTGCCCAGAAACGTGCCGCACCAGGGTAACAGGTAGTCCACAAACAAGGTTTCAAGCGCTTCGCTTTCATCTTCCGCAGACTGGTCTTCAAGCCATGAAGCCGCCAGCAACAGCGTGCCAATATGATCTGCCGGCGTATCTGCCAGCGGCATTCCCCGGGCAGACAGGAATGCACGCACATCCGATTCTTTAGCCCCTTCTACCCAGGCGCTGCGATAAGGCGGCACCGCGCAATCGTCTCCCACAAATAACGCGTTGTAATCCGCAGCCAACTGAGGCATATCGCAGCTCTTCTGCAGACGAGCCAGCAGTTCGTCCTGTTCCAGCGGCCAGTTGGCGGAGAGTTTACCTTCGCTAATCAGGGTAAACAGAGGAACCAGTAAAGGGTCCTGCGGTTGGCGGTAAAACAGCGAGCCCAGTACACGACACAGGATAGAAAACTCGTTCATTAATATATTCCAGTTAGTAACAATTACAGTTCAGCAAATTCCGCGATCGGCTCCATGCCTCGCGATTCCAGAAACGTCAGCAAGCGCTTTGGCGTAACGTTTAAAATTCGGTCTTCCGGGAAATTCACATCATCGAGTATTTTACGACATTCACCGAAATCTCCTAAGGTGAAAGCGGTATGTGAATCTGACCCTAACGCGACCCAGCCGCCGGCATCACGCACAGCCGCAGCAACAGCGCGGCAATTGTCCTCACTGCCCTTACGCGAATGCAAAAACGAAGAGTTGTTGATTTCCAACGCAACCTGGTATTTTGCCGCTGCCTGAGCAATCGCAGTAATATCGACGGGATATTTGGGGTTACCCGGGTGGCTGATGATATGGACGTTGCCACTGGCCATAGTGGCTATCATCGCCTGCGTATTCGTCTCTTTATCGTGTGGCGCAAAAACCGGCTCATGAAAGCCTGCGATAATCAGATCCAGGGAAGTGAACATCGGACCTGAACAGTCAATTTCGCCTTCAATATTTTTAATATTCGCTTCAATTCCGCGCAGGATCCCTATGCCGTCCACGACACGAGGCCAAATGCGCATATTAATAAAGTGCCAGTGGTGAGGCGCATCCGCCATGTCCGGTCCATGATCGGTAATGGCAAACAACTTGATGCCTTTGCGACGAGCTTCAGCGATGTAATCACTTAAGGTGCTGTAGGCGTGGGTGCTGGCGACGGTATGCATATGCAGGTCAACGGGATACATAACTCTCTCCTGTAGTCATTTTCCGTCAAGGATAGCAGGTATCGCCGCCATTTATTAGCTGAAACCCGGCAGATGCCGGGTTGGCATTAGTATCCCCGTACGCGATCGACCTGACCCGTAACGGCTTTGCCACTTTCCAGATTGAAAATTGTACGGGAGATATAATCCACCGCTTCCGCCGGACGGGTAACGGCGGCGATATGCGGCGTCATGGCCACCCGTGGATGTTTCCAAAGCGGGCTGGTTTCCGGCAGCGGTTCACGGCTATAGACATCCAGCATGGCGCCTTTCACCTTGCCGCTTTCCAGCGATGCCAGAAGATCGTCTTCATTGAGATGAACGCCACGCGCCAGGTTCAGCACATAAGCGCCATCCTGTAACTGGCTAAGTAAACCAGCGTTAATGATGCCCACAGTTTCTGCCGTATTGGGTAGAAGATTGATAAGCACGCGAGTTTGACTCAAAAACGCACCCAGCTCTTCGGTACCGGCAAAGCTTTCCACGCCAGGCCAGGATTTACGCGTACGACTCCAGCAGCGCAGCGGGAACCCCCATGACTGCAAACTCTCGGCAACTTTCGCACCCAGGACCCCGGCCCCCATGATCCCGATGGTGAACTCATCGCGGGTATACTCTGGCAATGGTTGCCATTTCGCCTGATTTTTTAACGCCTGGTAATCATCAAAGCGACGAAACCAGTGCAACACCTGACTTACCGCATATTCCTGCATTTGCAGGCCCATACCCGTATCTTCCAGACGGAAAAGCGGGATCGAGGTATCCAACATTTCCGGGTGAGCGTTTAGCTTACTGAGAATGGAATCGACGCCAGCACCCAGCGCAAATACGGCTTTTAATTTTCGTCCCGCGAGCATTTCAACCGGCGGATGCCAAACCAGCGCATAGTCAGCATGCGCATTATCACCCGCTTTCCACTCACGGACGTTCGCGCCTGGTATTGCTTTTGCCAGCGCATTAATCCACCAGGATGTTTCGAATGTTGGGTGATAAAAAATTATATCCATTTTGTCTCCTGAGCATTGCTATGCGGAACTTTCTCGCACTTATTATCATCATTTTTCGAGGGATCCTCAGAGTAGCAAATTTTAGGATGCTGGCAAAAAAAACAATTCCCGCTTATTTAAGCTCCAGATTGTTTGAAGTTTGTGTAAATGCACGTTTTTTTCAAAAAGTTGATTGACGCCGGGACGGTATTTCCCTAAATTAGCGCCCGTTCCGGTAGCGCAGGAACAACAATATGGTGAGGTGTCCGAGTGGCTGAAGGAGCACGCCTGGAAAGTGTGTATACGGCAACGTATCGGGGGTTCGAATCCCCCCCTCACCGCCATATTTTAAGAAGAGCTCGTACGCAAGTACGGGCTTTTTTTTCGTATATTGCACGCCTGCGGGGGATGAGAAGCCCCGACCGGGGTTCGACTGCTGGCGCAGCCAGCTGGACAGACCGGGAGCATCGCGAACGGGCTGCCCCGAAGGGGCGAGCAAAGCGAGTCAATCCCCCCCTCACCGCCATATTTTAAGAAGAGCTCGTACGCAAGTACGGGCTTTTTTTCGCATATTGCACGCCCGTGGGGTTCGACTGCTGGCGTAGTGAGAATTAAAAGAAACGGCCCCTCTCACCACTGGCAAGAGGGGCCGTTCGTTATGACCGGCTGTCGATTATGCGCCTACTGGCACATTATGCGCGGTGTTTTGCAGCACCGGTCCGGTATATTTCTCGATCTGCAACTGTGACATCTGCCCGCAGTTCCCCTGCGCCAGGCTGGAGGAACCGACGTCAAAGGTCAGGCAGTTGACGTTACCGTTCTTGCACAGCGAACCAGGCTGTGACGGATCGGCCGGGTCAAACCACGCCCCTTCGCTGATCCGCACCACCCCTTCACGGACGTTATCGGTAATCACTGCCCCAACCAGGATCTGCCCGCGATCGTTAAAGGCACGAACCAAATCGCCCGCACTAATGCCACGTGCGCTGGCATCCTTCGGATGGATCCAGATAGCCTCACGGTCGGCTACTGCATACTTCTTACGTAGCGGCGTGTTGTCGAGCTGAGAGTGTAGACGGTTAATCGGGTGACCGGTATTCAGCGACAGCGGGTATTTCGCTGCTTCCGGCCCGCGATACCACTCGTGAGGCGGCATCCAGGTCGGGATCGCTTTACAGTCCTCGTAGCCCATTTTGGCAATGGCATCAGAATAGATTTCGATTTTGCCGGACGGGGTACCCAGTGGATTAAGCAGCGGGTTCTCGCGGAAATCAGCAAAGCGTACCCACTGTTTATTCTCTTCCGGAATCGGGAAGCGGATATAGTTGTTGGACGCCCAGAACATATCAAACGGCGGCAGCGCCACGCGTGCGTTACGCGCCTGAGCTTTCATGTCGTCATACATGCCTTTTAACCATAACATCTCATCTTTACCTTCGGTAAAGGCGTCGTGTACGCCGAGGATCTCGGCAATACCGGCAAAGACGTCAAAGTCATTTTTCGCTTCATGCTGCGGCGGCACACACTGGCGTAGCGGGAAGACGTAGAGCTGCGAGTAGTCGCCGCCCATGTCCAAATCGTTACGTTCATAGGTCGTGGTAACCGGCAGCACGATATCAGCATGTTTCGCTGTTGCCGTCCAGTAAGGTTCGTTGACGACCACGGTCTCCGGGTTCTGCCAGGCTTTGACCAGGTTATTGGTATCCTGATGCTGGTGGAAGGTATTCCCCCCCGCCACGTAGACCATTTTAATATCCGGGTAGGTCACTTTCGTGCCGTTATAATCAATGGTCTTGCCAGGGTTCGCCAGCGCATCGGCAATACGCGCTACCGGGAACGGTGTAATGTCTTTTGCCGCCGGAGAGGTTGGGCTACCCGCCGAAATCCCGGCAAGAATGCCGCCGCGCGCGGTCGGACTACCGCCGGAAGAGTAGTGATAGCTAAAGCCGAAGCCGCCGCCAGGCAGACCAATCTGCCCCAGCATCGACGCCAGGGTCACCATCATCCAGTGCGCCTGCTCGCCGTGATGTTGGCGCTGAATGCCCCAGCCGCCCATGATCATGGTGCGGTGTTTTGCCATATCGCGCGCCAGCTGTTTGATCACCTCGGCGTCAACACCGCTGATGTCCGCCGCCCAATTGGCGTCTTTCACAATACCGTCGTCCTGACCGGTCAGATACGCTTCAAACTTATCGAAGCCGACGGTATAGGTTTTCAGGAAGTCAGCGTTATGCAGTTTTTCCACCAACAGCGTATGGGCAATCCCCGCCATCAGCGCACAGTCGGTATAGCTGTGCGGGCCAATCCACTCGGCACCCAGCATGCGGGCGCTGTCGCTGTGCACCGGATCGATACAGATCATCCGGGTGCCTTTTTTCTTCAGCGCTTCAAAACCAGTCTGGCTGACGTGATCCGGCAGGTTCCAGCTGTTTTTAAGCGTGATCATAGGGTTACAGCCAATCATCACCACCAGCTCGGTGTTTTCAATGACGTTCGGCCATGCGGTCTGCTGCTCGTAAACCTCAACAGAGCCCACTACATGCGGCATAATTACCTGTGCGGCACCGGTCGAGTAGTCGCCGGAGTAGCCGACAAAACCGCCTGCCAGGTTCATCATGCGCTGCAGTAGCGTTCTTGGGTTGTGGAACATCCCCACGCTTTTCCAGCCATAAGAGCCCGCATAGATAGAGGACGGTCCGTGCTCTTTCTGCAGACGGCTGATTTCACCGGCCACCAGATGCAGCGCCTTATCCCAGCTCACGCGCACCCACTCATCGCGGCCACGCAGCTCTGGTTTACAGTCTTTCGCGCCGCCTTCCAGCCAGCTTTTACGCACCATCGGGTACTTGATGCGGTTTTCGGCATACACCTGATAAGGTGCCATGGTAATCAGTTCGTTCGGATACGGATCGTCTTTCACCGGACGAACGTCAACCATTTTTCCATCGCGGACAATCGCTTCAAACGCGCCCCAGTGGGCGCCGGTCAGAATGCCGCTTTCCGCCTGGCGTAACGCTACAAACTGCGGCAGCGCCTGGCTTATCGCTTCGGCCAGCGCCGAGCGTGGCCACATTCCCGCCAGCAGCGGTGCCGCCATTAAAGCTCCGGCACCAGCCAGAAAACGGCGACGAGTCAGATTCATACCTGCTTCCTGGCTCTGCTCCGCCATGTCATGGTCATTATTCTTTTTCATCATGGCTCCTTATTTTTTGTCCTGATCGGCTGCTGCGGGCATGTCGCTCGCGTGTTTTTGTACGTACTGGGTCAGAAGACGAACCTGTTCCTGCGTCAGCGACGTACGACCGGACATGCCTTTAACCACCCCAATCCACTGGTTGGCGTTAAAGCGATTCAACTCGGTAAGACCGTGGCAACCGGTACAGTTGTTAGCCATGAGTTCGGAAGCGTAGCTCCAGATTTTTTGTTGATCGCCAATCAGACTTTTCGCCGGCAGCCAGACCTGCAGATCGACTTCATGCCAGACCTGTTTCGTCTCTTCATCGGTTACCGTGCTGTTCACTTTCAACGCTTTACGCGCTTCCTCACCCAGCAGGGCGCTCATGATGCGTTTACCACGCGCGGCGTAGAACGCCTCGGTGACGCCATCCTGCTGCCAGCCTTTGACGTCAGCCAGTACCATATCACCGTCACGTTTCACTACCTGCACTTCGGTGGAAGCCATCAGGTTACCGTCGTTATGATCGGTTGTTTTCTCACTAAGCCAGAACGGTTGGGTTTGAATGGTGTACAACGTGGTCGCCGTTGCCGGCGTTTTCGCTGCCGCATTCGCCAGTTCGCTCGCCCCTGCTGCCGCCAGGCCACTCATGTTCGGCAGAATGTGCGCGACCCCTTTATGACAATCGATACAGGTTTGGCCCTCTTTGATCGCTACCGGGTGCTGCTTACGGGCTTCAGGCGTTTGCACCAGTATATCCATCGCTTTGTAGTCGTGGCAGGAACGACAGGTTGCCGAGTCGTTCTTCTTCAACCCATCCCAGACGCTCTGGGCCATCGCGAGCTTATGCGCCTCGTATTTTTCTGGGGTATCGATTTTGCCGGTCATTTCACCCCAGACATCTTTCAGGGCGCCAATTTTGGTCAGCATATAATCGATCGGTTGGTGGGGAACGTGGCAATCGGCACACTCGGCGCGAATACCTTTATTGTTCTGGAAATGCACACTGCCCTGATATTCCGCCAGAGGTTGTTGCATGGTATGACACGACACGCAGAATTCAGTGTCGCTGGTTTTATGCATGATAGTTGCCGTACCCGCCAGCAGCACGACACCAATAATGATCCCAACCAGCAGGGCGATAAATATAATTTTTCGCCTACCTGAACGTTCCAGTGAAAGTTTTCTCATCTTATTATTTAACCCTTTTCCTAAAATAAAGACGCAATAGTCCTTGCCACATGACAATCGCTATATAAAAATATTTATAGCGATTACCGTCATCTTCTACTCCAACAATGCTTATGGAAGTTTGATTCTGCGGGCTAATCATCAGAGGTTGATTAGCCGATAATTTCAGCGTGGTATCACATTGCAAATCGAACAAACCTTCGCGCAAATGTTGATATATTTTGATTATTTCAGTGTAGCGATTTGTTCTTTTTTCGCGCGGTCGATACTACGAATAATGATCCCTCGTTGGCTATCGTCCGGCGGTAACAGTTTCAGCATCAGTTGCCATGCTGCTATCGCTTTATCATATTGTTGATGCTCAAAGGCGTTAAACGCCACAAGACTGAGTACCCGTACATCGTTATGGTTATTTTTAAGCAACGTATCAAGCAACTGCTGGGCTTCACGGCTATCATTCGGATCCGTAGAGTGCAGCAATGCTTCGGTATAGCCCAGTTGCGCATCCGCATTTCCCGGCGCCAACTGTCGCGCTTTATCAAACGCCTGTAACGCAGCCCCGGGGTTATTCAGCACCAGTTGTAGCCTACCGAGCATCGTCCAGCTTAGCTGGTCTGCCGGATATTGCTGCAGACGAGTACGTAGCCCCAGCGCCAGGCGAAACAGCTCTTCTTCCGACAGCGGTTTCCCCTGGGGATCCATCACGCGCTGCATCAGTTGCGGCGTTTGCTGCACGACCTGCTGCCACTCAATTACACGGGGGACGTAACTCGTTCGGACGAATACCCCTACGCATAAAGAGGTTAGTATAATAACCCCGAGAATATACACCCAATAGCTACTATTTTTGTTATCCGTTTTTGGCGACTCAGGCAAATCTTCCAATAAATTCAAGCGTAAATCGTCAACCAACTGCTGTTGCTGAGCCGCATTTACCGGAGAAATGTCTTCATCAAGCTCCTGAAGACGCGCACGAAAAATCATATGATTCATCGTATTACGATCAACGCGCTGTCTGCCTGACCAGGGAATAAACAGCAGTGCCGCCGTCCCCAGCAGTAAAATCATCATGATAAGAAAAGCGACGATCATTTCAGGGTCCTTTTATTTTCATCGAGAAGCGCTTGCAAACGCGCCTGCTCATGCGGACTGAGTTCCGTTTCCCGCGCTGCCCGCGGGCGACGGCTTAAACGGAAAATGACCAGCGCGCCGCCCAGTACAAAACAGGCGGGCAACAGCCAGAGGATCAGCGTCGCCAACGTTACCGGCGGCTCATAGGTGACGAAGTTACCGTAGCGCGCCACCATATAATCGGTAATTTGCTGATTGCTTTGTCCCTCCTCCATCAGTTGCCAGACTTTTTTACGCATATCGGCGGCAATCATCGAATTGGAGTCGGCAATACTGTTGTTTTGGCATTTCGGGCAGCGCAGTTGCGCGGTCAGTTGGCGGAACTGTTGCTCCTGAGCCTCATTTTTAAACGGATAAGTGTCAATCGCCGCCAGCGCCTGAAACGATAGCAACGCCGTCAGCAACGTCATTAGCAAAAATCTCACGCGCTGCCCTCCCGACTGTATTTATTCCACAACGGCAGGATTTCCTGCTGCCATACCTGTTCGTTCAGATCGCCTGCATGGCGGTAGCGAATAATGCCTTTGCCGTCGATAAGAAAGGTTTCCGGCGCACCGTAGACACCGAGATCCAATCCCAGCATACCGTCACCATCAAACACCCCCTGCGCGTACGGATTACCCAGCTCCTGCAGCCAGTCCAGCGCCTTCTGGCGATCGTCTTTATAGTTAATGCCCACGATGCGAATACCCTGCGCCGCGAGGGAACGCAGGTATTGGTGCTCCGCGCGGCAGGTTGGACACCAGGTCGCCCAGACGTTAAGCAGCACCGGCTTACCGTTGATAATACTGGACGCGTCCAGCATCATGTCAGGCTTCTCCAGCGACGCCAGATGAAACGCGGGGAGCGGTTTGCCAACCAGCGCCGACT
The DNA here is from genome assembly GCF_014596845.2 of Citrobacter sp. C5_2. NCBI lineage: Bacteria > Pseudomonadati > Pseudomonadota > Gammaproteobacteria > Enterobacterales > Enterobacteriaceae > Citrobacter > Citrobacter sp. C5_2. The sequence goes on from NZ_CP115032.1 coordinate 3,122,391, forward strand.
CCAGCGCCGTCGGGTCATCGCCGTCGCTATTGCGCAGCAGTTGCCACATCAGCGCCGCCACCAGAACCAGAAAGATAACCAGCGGCAGATAAAGGACTTTGCGGTTCATTGTGCGTTCTCCGGCAGCGATTTACGTAAGCGGTAGCGCGGGTCCAGAATGCACAATACGCCACCAAGCGCCATTAACATTCCGCCAAACCAGATCCAGCGAACAAACGGTTTGTAGTACAGGCGCACCGCCCAACTGCCGTCATCCAGTTCTTCACCCAGCGCGGCATACAGATCGCGCACCAACCCGCCGTCGATGGCGGCCTCGGTCATCTCCATCCGGCTGCTGCTGTAGACGCGTTTTTCTGCCCGCAGCGTGCTGATATGCCGCCCGTCCTGCGAGACGTCAATCACCGCTTCACCGCCAAAATAGTTCGGACCTGTAATGTCCTGAACGTCGCGGAAGACAAAGTGATATTGATGAATATCGACGCTATCGCCCGGCTTCATACGCACATCGCGCTCAATGCTATAGTTCTGGCTAAAGGCGATGCCAATCACCGTCACCACCAGCCCGACATGCCCAGCCACCATCCCCCAGTGGCTGCGCCCCAGGCGAGTTAGCCCGCGCCAGAAGGTATGGCGATCGGTAGCGCGTTCCACTACCTCCATCACTGTCAGAACCAACGCCCACAGCGACATCAGCAGACCAAGCACGGTCATCGCCTTAATATGGTCCTGTATCAGCCACGGCAGCACCACGGCCAGCACAATCGACACCAGCGCCGCAACCAGCAGCCGCTTACGCAGCTTATGCAATTCATCGCGCCGCCAGCGCACCAGTGGCCCAATCCCCAACAGTAGCGAGAAGGGAATCATCAGCACGATAAACAGCGAATTAAAGAATGGTTCACCAATTGAGATACTACCCAGCCCCAATAATTTATGAATCAGCGGCAGTAGTGTGCCCAACAGCACCACCAACATCGCGGCGATCAGCAGGACGTTATTCCCCAACAGCAGCGACTCGCGCGACCACAGCTCATGGTGTACCCGAGAGCGCACCTTCCCGCCTTTAATGGCAAATAGCAGCAGCGAGCCGCCGATGGTGATCACCAGCAGCGCCAAAATAAACAGGCCGCGCGTCGGATCAGAGGCGAATGAGTGTACAGAGATGAGCACCCCGGAACGCACCAGGAAGGTGCCGAGCAGGCAGAGCGAGAAGGCGAGGATTGCCAGCAGCACGGTCCAGGATTTGAAGCTACCCCGCTTCTCCGTTACTGACAGTGAGTGAATCAGCGCCGTGCCGGCCAGCCACGGCATCAGCGAGGCGTTTTCGACCGGATCCCAGAACCACCAACCGCCCCAGCCCAGCTCGTAGTATGCCCAGGCAGAACCCAACACGATGCCCACCGTCAGGAAGCTCCACGCCGCCAGCGTCCACGGACGCGACCAGCGCGCCCAGGCGCTGTCCAGACGTCCGGTCATTAACGAGGCGATGGCAAAAGCAAAGGCGACGGAAAAACCCACGTACCCCATGTACAGCATCGGTGGATGAAAAATCAGTCCAATATCCTGCAGCATCGGATTCAGATCGCGGCCCTCAATCGGAAAGTCCGGCAGCGTGCGTACAAACGGATTCGAGGTCAGCAGGATGAACACCAGGAAGCAGAAGGAGATCATCCCCATCACCGCCAGCACGCGGGATGATGCTTCCAGGGGAATGTTGCGGCTCAGCGCCGCCACAGCAAAGGTCCAGCCGCTCATCAGTAGCACCCACAGCAGCAGCGACCCTTCGTGCGCCCCCCAGGTAGCCGCCACGCGATACCATACCGGCAGCAGCGTATTCGAGTTGCTGGCGACATACTGAACGGTGAAATCATTCACCACAAAAGCATAAACCAGTATCAGAAATGACCCGAGGATCGCCGCAAACATGGCGAACGACAGCGGTTTCGCCAGCGCCATCATCCGCGTATCCTGGCGCATCGCGCCCCAGGTCGGATACAGCCCGAGCAGGCAGGAAATACCCAGCGCCAGGCACAGCAGAAAATGCCCAATTTCAGGGATCATTGCGCGGCTCCTTGTTGATTCCCGGCAGAGTGATGATTTTCATCCATCGCCTCTTTAATCTCCGGAGGGGTATAGTTTTCATCATGTTTCGCCAGCACCTCTTTGGCGCGAATATGGGTACCGTCTTGCAGTGTTCCTTGTGCCACCACTCCCTGCCCTTCTCTGAACAGCGCTGGCAGGATCCCCGTATAGCTCACCTCTACCACGCCGCGCGCATCGTAGAGCTTAAAGGTCACGTCCAGCGTTTTATCGTCACGCTTCACGCTGCCGGGCATCACCATGCCGCCAATGCGCAGGCGCTGTCCCGGTTCCGGCTTCTGGCCATTTTCCCGCTTGCCGTAAATGATTTCCCCCGGCGTATAGAAGAGATCGATATTGGCGCTGAGCGCATACATCACCAGTCCGACCGTCAGCGCCAGTCCTCCCAACACGCTACAGGCAAGCCAGAGTCGTACCTTACGCCGCGGATTCACAACGCCTCTCCTTTTTTACGCGCCGCCAGCATCCGGCGCTCGCGCGCCATTTGACGCTGTACGTCAGTCAGCAGCGCCCTGCGCTGCCAGCAGGCATGCCAGACCACAACCAGCAGCGAGAGCGCCGTCACGGCAACCGCCAGCCAGACATAAAAGGCGTAGCCGCCCATCTGCCAGAAATCACTCCAGGAGTGGAAAGCGCTGGTCATGAATTAACCTCGCTCTTGCGCCCGGAAACCAGCTGCGCCACCCATGGGCGACGACGTTCCTGCAGCAGAATCAAATTACGCATACGCATTAATGTCAGAGTAATAAAAAGGAATAAGAAGCCGAAAATCGTTAAACGCAACGGCATACGCATAGATGGATCGATGGTTTTCTGCATATTGGTCGACCCCTGATGCAGGGTGTTCCACCATTCAACGGAAAAATGAATAATCGGCAAATTGACCACCCCGACCAGAACGAGGATCCCGGCGGCGCGCCCGGCCAGGCGGCGGTCGTCAAAGGCGTGATACAAGCCAATCACGCCGACATATAAGAACAGCAGCACCAGCTCGGAGGTCAGACGCGCATCCCACACCCACCAGGTTCCCCACATTGGTTTGCCCCAGGCCGAACCGGTGACCAGCGCGATGAAGGTATAGACAGCGCCGGGAAGCGCCATCGCAATCACCGCATTGTCCGCCATTTTCATTTGCCAAATCAGGCCCACAAAGGCGGTCACCGCCATCGAGCCATAAATCCCCATCGACCAGATAGCCGCGGGCACATGCAGATACATGATGCGATAGCTTTCGCCCTGCTGATAATCCGCTGGGGCGTAGACAAAGCCCCAGATACAGCCCACCACCAGAAACAGCGCGCTCAGGATAGCCATTGCCGGAATAAATCGCCCGCAGACCTTATACAACCGCTCTGGAATGGCGAGTTGGTGTAACGCTTTCCACATTTTTTCTTTGCCTCATATTCCGGGAGATGACGGGAGTTATTGCACGCTGATTCGTAACGCTGCTGCAGTGGCGAACGGACTTAAGGTGGCGCTTCCTGCCAGGAAGGCCCCGAGGATCGCCAGATAGCCGTCAACCGGCAGCAGCATCTGCGCCGCGCCCACGGCGGCGGTCGCAAAAATTAATAAAGGGATCATCAGCGGCAGCACCAGCAGGCTGAGCAATACGCCGCCGCGCCGCAATCCGACGGTCAGCCCGACGCCAATCGCGCCAATAAAACTGAGCGTGGGCGTACCCAACAATAGCGTAAGCGCCAGCACTTGCCACTCCGCAACGGAGAGGCCGAACAGCGTGGCGATAAGCGGCGAAATGATTAACAGCGGTAGCCCGGAAACCACCCAGTGCGCGGCGACTTTCGCCAGCACCACCAGCGAAAGCGGGACTGGCATTAGTATCATCTGCTGCAACGAACCGTCCAGCCAGTCATCACGAAACAGTCGATCCATTGCCAGCAGCGAGGAGAGTAACGCTGCTACCCAGACGATGCCGGGGGCAATTTGCCGCAGCAACTGCGGCTCCGGGCCAATACTGAGTGGAAACAGCGTGACGATAATCAGGAAAAACCACAGCGGGTTGATAATTTCGGCACAGTTACGAAAGGCAAGACGCAGGTCGCGCCAGAAAATCTGCGTGATCATGCCACAGCCGCCTCATACTCATTGAGCGTAATCGTGCGCAACGGGACGCAGAGAGGCCGTAAAGGTTGATGGGTTGTCAGAATAACTGCGCCGCCATGGACGACATGCTGCTCCAGTCGTGTGGTCAGTTTTTGCACGCCAGCCACGTCCAGCGCAGTAAAAGGTTCATCTAAAATCCAGAACATTGCGCGGCTGAGCCACAGCCTGGCCAGCGCTACGCGCCGCTGCTGCCCGGCAGAAAGCTGAGCCACAGCCACATCTTCAAAACCGACCAGTCCGACCTGCTCCAGCGCTTGCCAGCGCGTCTCAAGCGACGCCTGCGGGTGATAAAAACGCAAATTTTCCTCCGCCGTCAGCCCCCCTTTTACGCCAACCTGATGGCCAAGCCACAACAGTTGACGATGCCAGTCGTCACGCATCCGATGCAGCGGTTTTCCCTGCCACAAAATCTGCCCTTCGCTCGGCGTTGATAATCCGGTTAGTAGCTGTAATAAAGAGGTTTTTCCTGCCCCATTAGGACCCGATATTTGGACAACTTCGCCGGGCTGAATAGAACATGATAGGCGGCAAAAGAGTAGACGTTCATCCCGCAGGCACGCAATATTTTTTAATTCAAGCATTAGAAGGCGGATCCAGTTCGGGAGCGCAGCGTATTCAAGGATCTATAGTATAGCGAAAGTATGCGTTTCAGTTTGCCAAATATGTTAAAAAATATAAAACGCTCATGATCTGGAACATTATCGTAATATTTATCTCATCACGAATGTTTCATGATTATTAATAATAACTCGCCGATTAAGCGATAGCCGCCATTTTTTCGCCAGCCATCAACCATGCCAACCCATCCGCCCCCTACAAGTGTACAATTAACAGACATAAATGCTGCATATGCATTTTTAATATTAAAATTTAGGAAGGACAGTGTTGATATTAATCTTTTCTCTCCCTGGTTATATGCTACGTTAATACACTTTCAAAAAGCAGGGACAATAAAATGAGTGTTATTTATGTTGTTGTATTAACCTATATAAAACCGTTGAAAGACGTCGATAGCCTACTTCCTGCCCACGTGGATTGGCTGCAAAAAGGCTATGCGGAAGGTTTATTCCTGGCATCAGGCCGCAAAACTCCACGTTCCGGTGGTGTGATATTGGCAAAATGTGATAACGCTGAGAAATTAGAACACTATCTGAGTCAGGATCCCTTCCAGCAGGCTGGCGTCGCGAAAGTTGAGTTGATCCCATTTGAAGCAACCATGACGGCTGCCGCCTTAAAAGATATTCTGTAATACCGCAAAACAAAGCCCGGTTTCCCGGGCCTTGAAGACGGCGTACTCATCAGTTGTAAGCGTTGAGCGTTCGCTGACAGAGCGCCGAGCGAACGCAATCATCTTTATTGAAACGAACGATCCCAACCATTTCATCTTCTTCGAAACGGGCCAGCGCATCGCTTAGCCCTGAGCGAACGTGGGCGGGTAGATCGCACTGGGTTACATCCCCATTCACAATCACCGTCACATTTTCCCCGAGGCGAGTCAAAAACATCTTCATTTGCGCAGCAGTAACATTCTGAGCCTCGTCAAGAATGACCACGGCATTTTCAAATGTTCGTCCACGCATATAGGCGAACGGCGCGATTTCCACCTTACCAATCTCAGGTCGCAGGCAATATTGCATAAAGGAGGCTCCCAGACGTTTCACCAGCACGTCATACACCGGGCGGAAATAGGGAGCGAACTTCTCGGAAACATCTCCAGGTAAGAAGCCGAGATCTTCATCAGCTTGCAGAACCGGACGGGTTACAATAATCCTGTCCACATCTTTGTGGATCAGCGCCTCTGCTGCTTTTGCCGCGCTGATCCAGGTTTTACCACACCCGGCTTCACCGGTGGCGAAGATCAGCTGTTTACTCTCGATAGCATTCAGGTAGTGCGCCTGAGCCTCATTTCGCGCCGTGATTGGCGTGGCATCGCGACTATCACGCGCCATTCCGATCGCTTCTACGCCGCCCATCTGCACAAGCGAGGTGACCGATTCATCTTCACGTTGCTTATGGCTACGCGAGTCCCGCCTCAGCACCCGTTTTGCTTCGCGACGAGCTTTGATCACTGCTTTTTGTCTTCCCATGGATAGCACCTTGAGTTGTAGGTATACATCACACGCGCCGTTGGCGGCACGATTATGCGCACGAACATCTGAGGGTTGGCTTCCTTGTAAGCCATTGCTTGCTTTTGGATAAGACGCCACCCACGGCTACGCGCACCGTACAGGGCGTCAGTTACAAGGATAAAAAGTGAAAGGGGGAGAGATTTAGCGGTGACGAAGTGGCTACCGGAAGAGAAACGTCCGCGTAAGGTACTGCTGTTACTGTGAAAAACGTGTCCAGTACAGGACTTTTCCATTCGCGATCTCCATAGTGAACAACTATCACCGCCGGGAACTACCGCTGTTACTTATAAGTACATCATAATCTTTCGCTAATGCAACAATATTTTTACTTGACATTAACTTGATTTTGACTTGTCGCTACAGACAGTCTCTTGCAGAAAGATGACAAAATTATTTCATTCACAGACCGATCATAAAAAATAATTCGTTCATTCATGAAGATGTCAGTAAAAGCCCCGCCGCGCTGCGGGGCATAGATATCAAGCTTCGAGCAGACTCTGTCCGAGATAATGATCTGCGGTTTTGACACCCGGCAACGCAAAGAAGTAACCGCCACCAATTGGTTTGACATACTCCTCAAGCGCTTCACCGTTCAGGCGTTTCTGCACCGTCAGAAAACCTTTTTCCAGATCGTGCTGATAGCAGACGAACAACAGTCCCATATCAAGTTGACCGGAATTGGTCACGCCGAGCGAATAACTATAACCGCGACGCATCATCAGGCTAGACTCGGTCTCCTTCGTACGCGGGTTTGCCAGACGGATATGGCTGTCGAGCGCAATCACCTCACCTTCTGGATCGCTGGCATAGTCAGGCACATCGTGCTCATGCTGCATACCCAGCGGCGCACCGGTGTGTTTATCGCGACCAAAAATCGTTTGCTGTTCTTTCAGCGGCGTGCGATCCCAAAACTCCACGCGGAACTGAATGAGCCGCACGGCCTGATAGCTGCCGCCTTGCGCCCACGCAGGTTCGCCCTGCCCGTCCGTAACCCACACCACGTTTTGCATCAACTTCGCATCTGTAGCGTCCGGGTTCGCGGTACCGTCCTTAAAGCCAAGCAAGTTGACCGGGGTCTCTTTCCCTTTACTGCGCGCGGCGTGATCGGAAATAAATCCTTCACGTTTCCAGCGAACGCTGAGCAGATCGGGCGTATGTTTGATGATATCGCGCAGCGCGTGGATGACGGTGTCCTGTGTGTTGGCGCAAATCTGCAACAGCAGATCGCCATGGCACAGCGCTGCATCCAGAGAATCATTCGGGAAACGCGTCATTTTTTGCAGCTTTTTCGGCATCTGCGGTGTCAGACTATAGCGCTCGTCAAACAGCGAGGATCCGACCGACAACGTGATCGTCAAATTGTCTGGTGCGATGTATGCGCCAAGGATACCGGAATCCATCGGCGGTAACCGCGGATTCGGCGTATCCGGCGCAGGCCCACCGGTAGTCAGAAATGCAAATCGACGGGTTAGCAACCGGAACAGACGTTCAAGATCGGCCTTATCGCTGGCGAGAACATCGAACGCCACCAGCATCATGGATGCCTGCTGCGGCGTCAGGATCCCCGCCTGATGTTGGCCATAAAACGGCTGCACTTCACTGCGCGCATCAGGAGACAATGTTCCCGGCGCGCTTTGCTGTTTTTGCGCATGGGCAACCGGGCATCCGCCAGCCAACGCCAGCGCGCCGCCCAAAGCGCCCATCCCTTTCAACAAACGTCGGCGTGAAGGTTCGCTCACGCCGTTTTCATTATCATGCTGCATAGTGCTTAATCCAGACCCAGAACACCGCGTAATTGTGACAAGTCTTCCGCCAGCGTCGTGATTGGCCCTTTCAGCGCATTGCGATCGGCATCGGTCAGTTTGTCATAGGTTTCAAAACCGTCTTTGGTACGGTACTTGCTCAGAATGGTATCGACTTTTTTGAAGTTCGCATCCACCTTCGCCAGCAGTTCAGCATTGGATTTTTGTAACTGCGGACGCAGGAGATCGACAATTTTCTGCGCGCCATCGACGTTAGCCTGGAAATCCCACAGATCGGTATGGCTGTAGCGATCTTCTTCCCCACTGATTTTGCTGGCTGCGACTTCTTCGATCAGCCCTGCCGCGCCACCTACCACTTTAGACGGTGGGAAGGCCAGCTCGCTAATACGCGTTTGCAGGTCAAGGACATCGTGGTTTAACTGGTCGGCATACTTGTCCATCCCTTTGGTGGTATTGTCACCGAACAGCGCTTTTTCCAGACGGTGGAAGCCGGTAAATTTCGGATCGGCAGCTTTTTGTTCGTAATCATCTTCCCGCGCATCAATGCTGCCATCGAGATCGGAGAACAGTTCGGCAATCGGTTCAATACGCTCGTAGTGCTGACGCGTTGGCGCATACAAGGATTTTGCTTTTTCCACATCGCCGGCTTTAATCGCATCGGTGAAGGCTTTGGTACCCGCTACCAGTTGCGCGGTTTCTGCCGTCACGTAGGCTTTGTACTCGGTAATCGCGCCGCCCAGACTCAACAGAGCATCACTGTGCGCGGCATCCGCTGTAGCGCTTCCTTTTACGATCAATTTGCCTTTCGGGTTGGTCAACAAGCCACAGGTCATATCATATTCGCCAGGCTGCAGGTTGGCCGTCATTTTCTGGCTAAAGCCCGGCGCAATGTTTTCGCGCTCTTCAACCACCATAACGCCTTTGAGGATCTCCCACTCCAGCGCTTTCTGGCTGTGGTTCTGGATGATGAACTGCGTTTTCCCGGCGTTAACCGTGATCGTCATCGGCTCACACTGTTTATCGTTAACCGTGACTTTCACCTGCGGAATATCGGCGGCTTGTGCAGAAAAAACGGATGCAAACAGCGTGGCAATACCCAACTGCAGCGCACTACGGCGAAAATGAAACGTCATAACTTGGTCCTTTGAATAAGTATGTTGTAACTAAAAAGTATTCCGCATCGCGTTGTTTTTAAGGTGCGGTACGCGATGCCGTAGTGCCTGAACGCGGCGGTAGCGCAAAAATAATGAATGCCGGAATCAGGTAGATAAACCAGACAGCCACTTCACTCACGCTTGGCGCCTCCTGATAGCCGAAGATTCCTTCCATCAACGTGCCAAACAGCGAGTGCGTCGAAAGTATGCTGCTTATGTCAAACGCCACATCCTGAAAATGATTCCATAACCCGGCTTCGTGGAAGGCGCGGATGGCTCCAGCGGCAAGTCCGGCGGCCACCAGCAAAATGAACAGACTGGTCCACTTGAAGAATGCCCCGAGATTGAGACGAATACCGCCGAGGTAAATCAGGTAACCCAGTACCACCGCGGTGGCCAGCCCCAGCATCGCGCCCAGCGGCGGCCAGATGCCGACATCCTGCTGAAACGCCGCCAGCAGAAAGAACACCGACTCCAGCCCCTCGCGGGCGACGGCAAAAAAGACCATCATCACCAGCGCCCAGCCGTGATGGTTGCCGCGCTGCAACGCGTTATCGACAGCCTGTTCAAGCTGGACTTTGACGTTACGTGAAACTTTACGCATCCAGAACACCATCCAGGTGAGGATCACCACGGCAATGACCGCCACGATGCCTTCGAACAGCTCCTGCTCTTTTTGCGGAAATTCCCCGGTGGTTTCGTTGATGAAAATCCCTAACGCCAGGCATAACGCCGCCGCCAGCAAAACACCAATCCACATCACACCAATCCAACGACCACGCTGAGTCCGTTTCAGGTAGCTGGCAATCAGGCTGACAATCAGCGCGGCCTCTAACCCTTCGCGCAACATAATTAGAAATGGAACAAACATGCGAAGAACCCTTAAACGTTATTCTCAGTCAATTGATGCAAAGAAAAGTAAATTACAGTGATAGTGATTATCATTACAGGAAAGAAAAACTCAAGCAGAATGTTTTGAGAATGATGACTGAATGTAAAAGGTTAGGCAGGTAATGGTTATAGCGAGCTTGCAGCGTAGGTAATAAAAGCCCCCCACATGCGTCAATGTCATTAAGTTAACGCCTCTATATCAGAAAGCATCAACCTGTATTCGCGAAGGTAATGAACATGCTATTTCAGAGGAAGAATTCCGTTCACCTCATGTACATCGTTTCTCTGAAACACCGATTCCTGTGAACGTGTAAAGGGCGTTCTCCGCCACGCCCTTTACAATCCCGGCTCCCGGCGGGAAAATTGCCGCTCCGCGGTCCCCTCCGTTTATTCCTCCAGGCGACCGGGCCGGGCGCGAGGTAGCGTCCCTGCAAAGCGCGCCCTGAGCCAGCATCCATGCTGGCTCTCCCGGCCTTACGGAAACACGTCGGCAATTTTCAGCCGGACCAGCCACACCTGACCTCCTGTGTTTTTATTTAAATATGTTGAACAGCAAAAAAGATTTTACTGAAAGTCAGAGCGTTGAAGCGATGACCCCGGTCCGGCTGAAAATCGATGAGGCGTTGACGGCTGACCGGGTCTGTCCGCAGGGATGCGGACAGAGGGGACGGCCTGCAGGGACGCAGGCTCGGCCCCGACCCGACAGGCAGACGGCATAAGACGAATAGCTCGCGCAGCGACGATTTTCCCGCCGGGAGCCTGGGATGCAAGGGAGGCGGCGGTGAGCCTCCCTTGCACGTTCACAGGTATAGCGATATCAGAGAAGCAATGCACATAAGGTGAACGGAAACTAATTCAGGGTAAAACGTTCTCCATACATGCTTAACCGAACGGTATTGCGCACGCGGCGGGCCTGAGGACAAAGGTAGATTATTCTGCCTGTAAACGAGACGGCGGCGCGGAGTGATAATGCGCGTCAGCCTCGGCAAAACGTTGCTGCATTGCGGTTGATGGCGCTTTACCCAACAGACTAAAGACGACAATACCGATGCTGCCGAAAATAAAGCCAGGGATGATTTCATACAGACCCAGCCAGGCAAACTGCTTCCAGACGATTACCGTCACCGCGCCGATGATCATCCCTGCCAGCGCGCCGTTGCGGGTCATGCGCGACCACATTACCGAGAACAGAACCACCGGACCAAACGCCGCGCCAAAGCCTGCCCAGGCGTAGCTTACCAGACCCAGTACACGGTTCTCCGGGTTGGCCGCCAGCGCGATGGACACCAGGGCCACAACCAGCACCATGATACGACCAATCCACACCAGCTCTTTCTGGCTGGCATTTTTACGCAGGAACGCTTTGTACAAATCTTCGGTGATTGCGCTGGAACACACCAGCAGTTGGCAACTTAAGGTCGACATCACCGCCGCGAGGATCGCAGACAGCAGAATACCGGCAATCCACGGGTTGAACAGGATTTGCGCCAGTTCAATAAACACACGCTCAGCGTTCTGGTTAACGGCACCTGCCAGCGATGGGTTGTTATTAAAGTAAGCGATACCGAAGAAACCAACGGCAACTGCGCCGCCCAAACACAGGATCATCCAGGTCATGCTAATACGACGTGCATGCACAATACTATGGTGAGAATCTGCCGCCATAAAGCGCGCCAGAATATGCGGCTGGCCAAAGTAGCCCAGGCCCCAACCCATCAGAGAAATGATGGCAACAAAATTCAGCCCTTTGAACATGTCTACGTTCTCAATGCTCTTTTGTTTAATCACTTCCAGCGAATCATCGAATCCACCCACGCCGATAATGACCATGACCGGCGTCAGGATCAGAGCAAAGATCATCAGGCTGGCCTGAACGGTATCAGTCCAGCTTACCGCCAGAAAACCACCGATAAAGGTATAAATGATCGTCGCAGCCGCCCCCGCCCACAGTGCTGTTTCGTAGCTCATGCCAAAGGTGCTTTCAAACAGACGCGCCCCTGCCACAATCCCTGAAGCACAATAGATGGTGAAAAACAGCAGAATAACCAGCGCGGAGATAATCCGCAGAATGCGGCTTTTATCTTCAAAGCGACCGGTAAAGTAATCCGGTAACGTCAGCGCATTGTTATTGTATTCGGTGTGTACGCGCAAACGTCCGGCCACCAGCTTCCAGTTGATCCATGCGCCCAAAATAAGGCCAATGGCGATCCAGCTTTCTGAAATCCCCGACAGGAAAATCGCGCCTGGCAGCCCCATCAGCAACCAGCCACTCATATCGGATGCGCCAGCGGATAACGCGGTCACGAATGGACCCAGACTACGTCCACCCAGAATGTAATCGTCAAAGTTTTTGGTTGAACGCCATGCAATAAACCCTATCAATATCATGCCGAAAATATAGACACAGAATGTCACTAACATCGGTGTGCTAATAGCCATCAAAACTCTCCAAAATTATGTATCAGCAATGCCGTGGCTTGCCGTTTTATTACCCTGCCGGAACGTGGCAAAGATATCTATGTTTACCAGGCGACCGTATCCTGCCGGAAGCGATGGTCATTCACAATCGATTTAACACACCATTTACATCAAAATTGATCCAGAGTAGATAGCATTTTTCTGTAGGTTGCACTCTCTCACACTTTTCTTGGTTGCACCTTTGAAAAGTGTTAACTACCGCAGAGAAAAAGATTCCGTAATTTTTATTCGCCCTGTCACGAACATCAAATTTATTAACATTTCATTCATTTTCAAGCTTGCAAACCACGTCACATTTAACACGGTTGCACAAAGTTGCAACATAGTGGATATTTCTCGGTAACTATCAGACCCGTATTTCAGTACAACAGGAGTAAACGGCATGGGAACCACCACGATGGGGGTTAAGCTGGATGACGCCACTCGCGAGCGTATTAAAACAGCCGCATCACGAATCGATCGCACACCGCATTGGCTGATTAAACAAGCCATCTTTAATTATCTTGAAAGACTGGAAAATGACGATGCGCTTCCTGAACTGCCGGCACTGCTGGCAGGCGCGGCGAATGAGGGCGAGGAGTCAACCACGCCGCAGAATGAAACGCATCAGCCTTTCCTGGAATTTGCCGAACAAATTCTGCCGCAGTCCGTTTCCCGTGCGGCAATCACCGCCGCGTACCGCCGCGCTGAAACCGACGCCGTGCCAATGCTGATGGAGCAGGCACGTCTGCCGCAACCCATCGCCGAGCAGGCGCATAAGCTGGCGTACGATCTGGCCGACAAACTGCGTAACCAGAAGACCGCCAGCGGTCGCGCCGGAATGGTACAAGGTTTATTGCAGGAGTTCTCCCTTTCTTCGCAGGAAGGCGTGGCGCTGATGTGTCTGGCCGAAGCCCTGCTGCGTATTCCCGATAAGGCAACCCGCGATGCGTTGATCCGCGACAAAATCAGCAACGGTAACTGGCAGTCGCACATTGGGCGTAGCCCATCCCTGTTCGTTAACGCGGCGACCTGGGGACTGTTGTTTACCGGTCGTCTGGTTTCTACGCATAACGAAGCCAGCCTCTCCCGCTCGCTCAACCGTATTATCGGCAAGAGCGGCGAACCTTTAGTGCGTAAAGGCGTCGACATGGCGATGCGCCTGATGGGCGAACAGTTCGTCACCGGAGAAACCATCGCCGAAGCGCTGGCTAACGCACGTAAACTGGAAGAAAAAGGTTTCCGCTACTCCTACGACATGCTGGGCGAAGCGGCGCTAACCGCCGCTGATGCTCAGGCTTATCTGGTTTCTTACCAGCAGGCGATCCACGCCATTGGTAAAGCGTCTAATGGACGCGGCATTTATGAAGGGCCCGGTATCTCTATTAAGCTGTCGGCGCTGCACCCGCGCTATAGCCGCGCGCAATATGACCGTGTGATGGATGAACTCTATCCGCGCCTGAAATCGTTGACACTGCTGGCCCGTCAGTACGACATCGGTATTAATATCGACGCCGAAGAGGCTGATCGACTGGAGATCTCCCTCGATCTGTTGGAAAAACTGTGCTTCGAACCCGAACTGGCGGGCTGGAACGGTATCGGCTTTGTTATCCAGGCCTACCAGAAGCGCTGCCCATTTGTTATCGACTATCTGATCGATCTCGCCACCCGCAGTCGCCGCCGTCTGATGATCCGTCTGGTTAAAGGCGCATACTGGGATAGCGAAATCAAACGTGCGCAAATGGACGGTCTGGAAGGCTATCCGGTTTATACCCGTAAGGTGTATACCGACGTTTCCTATCTGGCCTGTGCGAAAAAACTGCTGGCCGTACCGAATCTGATCTACCCGCAGTTCGCCACCCATAACGCCCACACGCTGGCGGCGATTTATCAGTTAGCGGGGCAAAACTATTATCCTGGTCAGTATGAGTTCCAGTGCCTGCACGGTATGGGCGAACCCCTGTACGAGCAGGTCACGGGCAAAGTCGCGGATGGCAAACTGAACCGTCCATGCCGTATTTATGCGCCGGTAGGTACACACGAAACCCTGCTGGCGTACCTGGTGCGTCGTCTGCTGGAAAACGGCGCCAACACCTCGTTCGTCAACCGCATTGCTGACACCACCTTGCCGCTGGACGAACTGGTTGCTGATCCGGTCGAAGCCGTGGAAAAACTGGCGCAACAGGAAGGCCAGACAGGTTTACCGCATCCGAAGATTCCCCTGCCGCGCGACCTGTACGGTAAAGGCCGGGAAAACTCAGGCGGACTGGATTTGGCTAACGAACATCGTCTGGCCTCGCTGTCCTCTGCCCTGCTCAATAGCGCGCTGCAAAAATGGCATGCCAAACCGATTCTCGAGCAGCCGGTTGCTGACGGTGAAATGACGCCGGTCGTTAACCCGGCCGAGCCAAAAGACATTGTCGGCTACGTGCGTGAAGCGACTCACAGCGAAGTGGAACAGGCATTACAAAACGCCGTTAATAATGCGCCAATCTGGTTTGCGACGCCGCCACAAGAGCGCGCCGCTATTTTGCATCGCGCTGCCGTTCTGATGGAAGGCCAGATGCAGCAATTAATTGGCATTCTGGTACGCGAAGCGGGTAAAACCTTCAGCAACGCCATTGCAGAAGTGCGCGAAGCGGTAGACTTCTTGCACTATTATGCAGGCCAGGTGCGCGATGACTTCGATAATGAAACCCATCGTCCGTTAGGCCCGGTAGTTTGTATCAGCCCGTGGAACTTCCCGCTGGCCATTTTCAGCGGACAGATTGCCGCCGCGCTGGCCGCAGGCAACAGCGTACTGGCAAAACCAGCGGAACAAACCCCGCTGATTGCCGCCCAGGGTATCGCTATTTTACTCGAAGCGGGCGTACCGCCGGGCGTGGTACAACTGTTGCCAGGCAAGGGCGAAACCGTCGGGGCGCAGCTCACTTCCGATGAGCGCGTACGCGGCGTGATGTTTACCGGCTCGACGGAAGTCGCCACGCTGTTGCAACGCAATATTGCGACCCGCCTTGATGCTCAGGGCCGTCCAATCCCACTTATCGCCGAAACCGGTGGCATGAATGCGATGATCGTCGACTCCTCAGCGCTGACGGAACAGGTGGTGGTCGACGTGTTGGCTTCTGCTTTTGACAGTGCCGGACAGCGCTGCTCAGCGCTGCGCGTGCTGTGTCTGCAGGATGATATTGCCGACCACACGCTGAAAATGTTGCGCGGGGCGATGGCGGAATGCCGCATGGGTAATCCGGGTCGCCTGACTACCGATATTGGGCCGGTTATCGATGAAGAAGCCAAAGCCAATATTGAGCGCCATATTCAGGCCATGCGCGCCAAAGGACGTCCGGTATTCCAGGCCGTGCGTGAGAACAGTGACGATGCGCGGGAATGGCAAACCGGTACCTTTATCGCTCCGACGCTTATTGAGCTGGAAAGCTTCGATGAATTACAAAAAGAGGTGTTCGGTCCGGTACTGCATGTCGTGCGTTACACCCGTAACAATCTGGGCAGCCTGATTGAACAAATTAATGCCTCCGGCTACGGCCTGACGCTGGGCGTCCACACCCGTATCGATGAAACCATCGCTCAGGTCACGGGATCTGCACATGTGGGGAACCTGTACGTTAACCGTAATATGGTTGGCGCCGTCGTCGGGGTGCAGCCATTCGGTGGCGAAGGCTTGTCAGGAACCGGACCAAAAGCAGGTGGACCGCTGTACCTGTACCGCCTGCTGGCTAACCGCCCGGAGAATGCGCTGGGCATTACGCTTGCCCGTCAGGATGCAGACTATCCTGTCGATGCGCAGCTCAAAGCGGCTCTCGTGCAACCGCTGGAAGCCCTCACCGAATGGGCCGCCGATCGTCCGTCGCTGCGTGCGCTTTGCCAGCAGTTTGGTGAACTGGCGCAGGCCGGAACGCAACGTCTGCTGCCAGGACCAACCGGCGAGCGCAATACCTGGACGCTGTTACCGCGCGAGCGCGTACTGTGTATCGCTGATGACGAGCAGGATGCGCTGGTGCAGGTTGCCGCTGTGACTTCGGTGGGAAGCTTGATCCTGTGGCCGGATGATGCGTTCCATCGCGAACTGGCAAAACGTCTGCCAGTTGCAGTCTCCGGGCGGATTCAGTTTGCCAAAGCGGACAACATCGCCACGCAGCCGTTTGATGCCGTAATTTTCCATGGCGATTCCGATCAGCTTCGCGCGCTGTGTGAAGCGGTGGCGGCTCGTGAAGGAGCGATTGTGTCGGTTCAGGGCTTTGCCCGCGGCGAAAGCAATATCCTGCTTGAGAGGCTGTATATTGAACGCTCCCTGAGCGTCAATACTGCCGCCGCCGGAGGCAACGCCAGCCTGATGACAATCGGCTAAGGTTGTGGTTAATTAAGGCTCCGGTAACGGGGCCTTTTTTATAAAGCCAGAGGGAAACATGAAACGAATTTTACTGACATGTGCAGCGCTGCTGCTGAGCGGCCAGGCGCTGGCAGATGACTGCGCCAACGCGAATAATCAAGCTGAAATGAACACCTGTGCGGCAGAGCAGTTTAAAGCGGCCGACGCCAAACTTAATGAAACGTATCAGAATGCGCTCAAGCGCGCCGCCCCGCCCCAGCGCGATTTACTGAAAAAAGCGCAAACTTCGTGGATAACCCTGCGCGATGCAGACTGTGCGTTAATCAGTTCCGGTACCGAAGGCGGAAGCGCCCAGGCGATGATTTCCAGCCAGTGTTTAACGGATAAGACCAACGAGCGCGAAGCGTTTCTCGCCTCGCTTTTACAGTGTGAAGAAGGCGATTTAAGCTGTCCGCTACCGCCTGCCAGCTAACGCACGCGGATCCCTTCGATAATCATCCGCTGTACGCTCTCAACGGTCTGGTTAAAAAAGGCTTCATCACGCAGCGTTGCGCCCGTTACCGCCTCTACCTGTGGGGCAAAGTCTGCATAATGCTGTGTTGAAGCCCAAATCATGAAAATCAGATGGTGCGGATCGACAGGAGCCAGTTTCCCACTGCTGACCCATCCGGCAATCAACGCCGATTTCTCATCAATCAGCGTTTTAAGATCGCCCGTTAATTCAGCCATCAACAATGGCGCGCCCGCCAGCATCTCCATGCAGAATAACCGGGAAGCCTGCGGGTAATCGCGCGACACTTCCAGCTTCAGGCGAATATATTCCTTAATGGCCACCAGCGGCGCAAAGTCTTCGCGAAACGCCTTTAGCGGTGCCAGCCAGATGTCGAGGATTTGCCGTAAAACGGCAATATAGAGCACCTCTTTTGACGGGTAGTAATAGAGCAGATTCGTTTTTGACACCCCCGCCTGCTCTGCCACCTGTTCCAGACGCGTACCATGGATCCCATATTGGGAGAAGATATTTAATGCCGCGGTTAAAATAGCCTGACGTTTTGCACTGACGGCCTGCGATCGTTTACCGTTTTTTTTCTCTGCGCGTTGGACCATGCGCCCTCTCCTTCTTTTGAGGGCGTCAGCATACCAAATCACACGGTGAATGGTTAAATTAAAGCGATTCAGGAGGCGCCGCCTGCGGCTGCGCTTTTTTCTTCTTGAACTTCAGTTCGCTGACCAGCACGCCAACAATAATGAATGCCGCGCCTAACAAAGCCAGTAGCGGTAGACGTTCACCCGCCAGACGACCAAAGATCCCCGCCCACACCGGCTCTCCGGTGTAGATGACCGTCGCCCGCGTCGGCGAAACGCTGCGCTGCGCCCAGTTCATGGTGACCTGAATAATCGCGCTAAAAATTCCTAACCCCAGCGCGACCACCAGCAATCCTGTCGACATCGGCGGTACAGACTCTCCTGCCGGGGCCATGGCAATAAACGCCGCCACAGAAGCGGTTGCCAGTTGCACCACCGTTACCCGACGCACATCTACTTTTCCCGCCCACGCGCTAATCAGAATAATTTCTGCCGCAATTGCCACCGCGCCCGCGAGCGTGATCCACTCACCTTCACCCAGCGCCAGTAAATTTCCCCCCGGTCCGGCAAGAAAGATCAACCCGATAAAGGCCTGTACAATCCCGACACACGGCATCAGGCCGGGCATACGCCCCAGACATAGCCATTGCAACAGCGGCACCAGCGGTACGTACATCGCGGTAATAAACGCCGATTTACTGCTGGGAATAAACTGCAAGCCCCAGGTTTGCAGGCTATAGCCCAGCGCTATCGCAATGCCGATCGCCACGCCAGCTTTAAACTCCAGCCAGGTCAGCTTATGCAGCGTTCGCCACGACAGAAGCGCAACGGCCAGCGCGGCAGTAGCAAAACGCACACCGACAAAGAAAAAGGGCCCGCTCAGAGTAACGGCATATTGCACCGCCAAAAACGTTCCACCCCAGAACATGGTGATCACAATGAGGATCGCCTCCTGAGGTTTAACAGAAAAGGAATAACGAGAAAGTAAAGACATGAGACACCCGATTAACAGAATGTCATTAGTCTGCGTTGCGTTTTGTTACAGTTCAACCTTGCTGACAAAAAAACCGCCGGATGATCCCGGCGGCGGTGGCTTCGTGACGGCTAAGATGAAACACGAGACCGTCACGACATAACTAACAGGCAATGCAATAATTACGATTTATTGCTGCCGTGGCTATTTTTGCCCCCTTTCTTGCCTGCTTCTGAAGCGCGTTGCGGGTCATTCTTGAAGTTGCCCCCGCTATGCTGGCCACCTTTTCGACCTGCTTCTGATGCTCTTTCGCGGTCTTCCGCAAAGTTACCGGAACCGCCTCGATGGTTTGCCATTACTGACCTCCGTCATTGATTAGACATCATATTGCATAGGTACTGAGGAGTGATACCTCAACGCAGCGTCTGGGCGAGGCCCTTGTTTTCACTGCGTGGAATTAAGCTTAGCGAAGACCGGCCTGTTGACCAGCAAACTGTAATATCCTGCAACAGGATCCGCTGCATGATCAAAATAATAACAAGAAGAAATCAATAAGCCTTTCTTATGACTACCAAATTTCGCACGGTTAAATATGTATCATTTTGCAACAAAAGAGGATGTTATAAAAATTGTTATAAATCAAAGAAGTGTTTGTGAAATTTGCACTCCTGACAGTACGTCATATCTTTATAGGTAGGTAGCGAATCGCTACGGACACGGTTAACTCGAGGAGTAGTGTAAAATGGCAAAAGTTCTGGTGCTTTATTATTCCATGTACGGACACATTGAAACTATGGCCCATGCAGTTGCAGAAGGCGCAAATAAGGTAGACGGCGCGGAAGTCATCATTAAGCGTGTACCGGAAACCATGCAGCCTGAGATTTTCCTCAAGGCGGGCGGTAAAACACAAAATGCACCAGTCGCCACCCCGCAAGAACTGGCTGATTACGACGCCATCATTTTTGGTACCCCCACACGCTTTGGCAATATGTCCGGCCAGATGCGTACTTTCCTTGACCAGACTGGCGGGCTGTGGGCTTCCGGCGCGCTGTACGGCAAACTCGCCAGCGTATTCAGCTCAACGGGGACCGGCGGCGGTCAGGAACAAACCATTACCTCAACCTGGACGACGCTTGCCCATCATGGGATGGTGATTGTGCCGATCGGCTACGCAGCGCAAGAGCTGTTTGATGTCTCACAGGTTCGCGGCGGTACGCCTTACGGCGCAACCACCATCGCCGGAGGCGACGGCTCCCGTCAGCCAAGTCACGAAGAGTTGTCTATCGCCCGCTATCAGGGTGAATATGTCGCAGGTCTGGCAGTAAAACTCAACGGCTAATCTTCAACAGGAGGATTCGAATGCCAACTCAAGAAGCGAAAGCCCATCACGTCGGTGAATGGGCAAGTCTGCGCAATACATCGCCGGAAATAGCCGAAGCCATTTTTGAAGTCGCGCATTATGACGAGAAACTGGCGGAAAAAATTTGGGAAGAAGGTAGCGATGAGGTGCTCATCAAAGCCTTTGAGAAAACAGACAAAGATTCGCTCTTTTGGGGTGAACAGACTATCGAACGCAAAAACGTCTAGCGCTCTGACTCCCCCGCTCGCACGGGGGAGTTTTTCTTTTACTTCGCCGCCTCATTCAACACACTATCGAACTTATCGATTGGGCAGAAGCCGTTCGCATCTACCGGACACCCTTTCAGCTCCAGCGTCACACGCTGCGCCGGGGATTTCAGCGTCAGGACATCCGCATTACGCAACTGCTGCGAGCTTTGATAGACATATTCGATTTTCATCAGATCACGATTCGCCTTGCTGTCATGCCAGCGCTGGAAGACAATCTTACCGCCGATCGGCGTACGCTCGTTCTGATCGTGAAGCTGGTACGGTTTGAAATCCAGCGCGGTGAGCAGCGAAGCAATGTTTGAGTCATGCCCCACCAGCACGGTTATTTTCGGTGCTTTCATGCGTTCGGTGACCAGCGCATTATCAATATATTTCACCAGCGGTTTGGCGACGTTCTGCGCCACTTCCGGCGAGGTGAACAGGCTGTCCTGATAGCCATTTTTCAGCTTCGACAGCACCTTCCACTGTTGATCGGACTTAATTTCCCCCCAGGCGACCTGGTCCATCGGGAATCCTTCGTAATATTGCAGCGTGAAAGCATCGACCAGCGAGTTCCCCACCTTTAATGGTCCTGACACCCCCGGCTCCTGCTGGTATTTGGCGCTGAACGTATCTTTGGCGTCGGTCAGGGAACACTGCTGTTTTTCTTTGCAGGATGGCGAGTCTTTGTAGTCTGTCATTTGCTCAAGCAATTGATAGCTGTCGCTGAGCTGCATTTTGCTGCGCTCTTTTTCCATCGCCTGGACAGCCTGCTGGCTGAAGGCGGCAGAATCATCGGTGATCACCGGGTTAAAGGTGGGATCCATAGTGCCCATTTTTTCCTGATGATGAACTGGAACGTCGCACCCCGGGAATGCGCCGGTAACAAAGAACTGCGCCGTAGCAACCGTACGCTGTAGGCTATTCGCATAGGTATAGACCGTGTCCGGAGCCGGACATTCGCCCGTTTTTACCATCCCTTGCTCTGCCAGCCACTCACGCATGTAGTGACCCATATAGACTTCCAGCACGCCGCCTTTGGTGGTGAGTTGCCCGCCAGGAACATCCCATTCCGGCCATTGTTTAGGCGTGGACTGCTCAAGAACGCTGCCGTTATTGGCTAAAGGTGCACGTAAGTTATGCCGACTCATCATCAATACTTGCTGAAGCTGGTAGCCTTCCGGCGCGGTCTGCGCGTACGCGGCGCCTGACACTAATACAGCCCCTGCCACGGCTGCGGCGATTAACGATTTATTCATCCCTACGACCTCTTGTTGTTATCAATCACAACAGAGTGTGACAGAAACAGGACATTTTTCCGGGAACGCTTTCGCAAAACAGGGCATCTACCGTGTTGTTTTAATACCGAACTCGCTATTGAGTTTACGGATCCCTGGTGGGGTAAAGGTGACATGGCGACTACCGGTCTGCGTTTTAATCCACTTTTGTTCAGTAAACCAACGTAGCAGCGTTGCGCCAAGCACGCCGCCAGGATGGTAACGTCGCTCACTCCAGTCCAGACAACCGCAGGCTAATTTCCGCCGTGACGAGCCGGTAAAGAGGACGATCCCCATTTCCGTCAGCTTTTCCTGCCCGAGTTCAGTTAGCGTTTCACCATCCGGCGTTAACCACTGACGGGAAACGAACGTATCAAACAGTCTCACCGCCACTTCTCCGGCGAGATGGTCGTAGCAGGTGCGGGCATGCCGCAAACTTAGGGGCGTGGTGATTTTTCGAGGGGTAGATGTCGCCCACGCCACCCCCATCAGTCGTTCCAGCAGTTCAGCAATCTCCGCGCTTGCGAGGCGAAAATAACGATGCCTTCCCTGAGCGAGCGCCACCACAAAATGTTGTTCGCACAAACGCGCCAGATGCGCGCTGGCGGTCGAAGCGGATACATCCGCTACGGCGCTAAGTTCGGTCGCGGTCCAGGCGCGGCCATCCATCAGCGCACACAGCATACGCGAGCGCGATTTATCGGCCATGACTGCCGCAGTGAGCGCCATGCGCGACTCCAGCTCGCCCTCTTCTTCCTTTAACATCACGGATACCATAGTGACCTCGTTGGCGCTAAATATCTGAATTAACGATGCCATGAAAACGCGCTAAAGTCACCGAAGGGTCACGCCGCACGCACCATCATCTCCACACCCAGTCCAAGCAAACACAACAGAAAACAGCGTTTAAAAACCAGCGGAGATATAACCCGTCGCACACGAGTCCCCATCCACTGACCAATCAGCGCAGGCACAATGGCCAACGCCGATAAGCTCAGCGACTGTGCGGGCAGCGCATTGTGCCACCACAGTCCGAGCGCCAGCGCCAGCGTTGAAAATGTGAAAGAGATCCCCAGCGCCTGCACCAGTTCATCTTTCTCAAAACCCAGGGATTGGATCCAGGGCACCGCAGGCATCACAAATACGCCGGTTCCGCCGGTCAGCAAGCCGGTAACGAATCCAACAACAAGGGAGTATGGCTTTTCACGGTGCGCGGCCACCGCGATCGTCTTACCCGCCAACGTCCAGATGGCATAAGCCACCAGCGCTACGCCGAGCGCAAACTGGGTACGGGCCGTATCGCCGCCGGTAATCCAGGCGCTGGCAAGCAGGGTCGCTACCACTACCATCAACAGCATTGGCCACAGCCGTTTGAGCAATCTGCGTGTATTACCGCCGCCGCCAAACTGGAACAAATTACTTATAAGCGAGGGTAAGAGCAGCATTGCCGCCGCGGCAACCGGCGAAATAAGCGATCCGAGGATCCCCATCGCCACGGTGGGTAACCCCATACCGGTGACCCCTTTCACCATGCCGGCGAGGACAAATGTGGCGGCAATCATTATTACCAGAGAAGGTCCAGACGCTACAGAACTCGTCATATTGCACTTTCCTGCAAAGAGAATGTGACCTATTCTGAACACCAATCACCCTGCTTGCTTCGCCAGACAACGAAATATGTCCTCCCGTTTTAGCGGCGGCAGCATAAAAAATGCCGGGTTTCCCCGGCACGATTATCAGAACGTTTTCGCCCACCACAACCGAAGCTTCATGCCCCAGTAACTGGTCCAGCCGCTGGTTGTAGACACCACCCGGCCTTGCGACATTACTACCAGCGTGGGCGTGACGCTGATTGCCCAACTGCGGGAAATTGCCCCGTTTGCATCATTGATGACCGGAAAGTCCACGCCTTTTCGCGACAGCCAGCGGGATACCTCGGCTTCATTGCCGGAGCGTAGCGCAATGGTCATCACGTTTTCCCCTTGCGAACGTAGCCTGGCGACTTCCGGCGTCGTGAAGCGACACACGCCGCACCAGCTGGCCCAGAAATAGAGCAATACTGGCTCGTGTTGACTCAGCGCTGCCAGCGTGACGGTTTCACCATCCAGCGTTTGTAAAGGTGTGCTGTCAAAAGAGGCAGGGAGCTGCGGGGCACGCCAGGCATCCATCAGCAGCATCACACCGGCCAACAACGCCAGTAAGATCAGCCCTTCGCGTAGCCAGCGGCGCAGCTTACTGATCATTGGCTGCCGCCAGTTTTTCTTTTACGACGTCCTCAAGCGTTTCCCATGGTACTGCGCCCGGAATGAGTTCATCGCCAATAATCGTTGCAGGGGTACCTTGCACCCCGACCAGTCGCGCCAGTTGCAGATTCGTACTCAGCGTTTCAGCACTTTGCGCGTCCAGCGTCACCGGAGTGGCACCCGCTTTTTCCTGGGCCTGCTTGATACTCACGTCAGTATGATAGCCCTTCTTCTGCATCAGCTTTTCATGCAGCGCCAGAAACTGCTGTGGATGCTGATGCCAGGTGGTCAGCACGGTCCGCGCCGCCAGTTCCGAACTTTTCCCTTTAAATGGCAGCGGTTTAATGACCACCGCCACGTCAGGGTATTTCTGCACAATTTTCTCCAGCATCGGATCGAGCTGTTTGCAGTATGGACAGTTGTAATCGGTAAAGTTTATCAGCGTCAGTTTCGCCTGCTTTGCACCAATTCGTGGGCTGTTGGGATCGTTAAACAGGGCTTCCTGAATAAGCGCTTCGATTTGTTTTTCCTGCTCCAGGGTAAATGGCGCAGACTCTTTCGCCACGCTGACGGCGGAAAACAGGCTTAACAACAGAACAATCATCATCTTCATGGGGTGACTCCTTTAGCATCATTCAACATTTGCAGTACCGCATCGCGGGTTAACAACGTTGGCAACGCCTGACCTTCCGGCAGACCGGGGCCATAAATTTGGTTATACGGCACAGCAACCTGGCCGCGTTTTTTCAAAAATTCGGTGATGGCTTCAGAAGGGAGGGTCCAGTCACCGCGCAGCGCCACAACATCCGGCTGCTGCAGCGCGGCCTGGACGTCATCTTTATGCAAGACGTTGTATTTATTTACCTTACAGGTAATACACCAGTCCGCCGTGACGTCAATAAACACACGCTTGTGTTGCGCCAGCGCCTCTTCAATCGCCTGCTCGCTAAGCGGTTGCCAGTTCACGCTCTCTTTAGCGCTACTTTGCCCCGCCAGCCCTAAATGCGGGAGCAGCAATGTCGCAAGCCAGATAGCCGAACCCAGCATCATCACGCCGAGCAAACGCCGCAGGATATTCATCCAGCGCCCCGGCCGCGGCAGGCGCAGCGCCAGACCGGGACGCAGGGCCACCAGCAGCCACGGCAGACTCATCCCCAGACCTAGCGCGATAAACAGTCCCCACAGCGTCGGCAATGAGGCCGTCAGCGCCACCGCCACCGCCGTGCCCAGAAACGGGGCGCTGCATGGCGTGGCGAGCAGGGTCGCAAATGCGCCTTGCCAGAAATGTCCCGCCAGGCCGTTGCCGCCATGAGTCGCCAGCGTGGTGGTCATCGCCGAAGGCAGACGGAATTCAAACCACCCGAACAGGCTGGCGCTGAACGTCAGCATCACCAGTACCATGACACCGATGAACCACGGATTCTGGAACTGGATCCCCCAGCCAAGCGCCTGATTGGTTAACCGCAGTACCGTCATCAATAGCGCCAGCGCCATAAAGGAGACCAGTATTCCGGCTACCGATGCGAGGAATTGACGGCGAATCTGGCGGCGGCTTTTTTCCTCAACCAGTAAAATCGAACCCAGCTTCATACCCAGCACCGGTAACACGCAGGGCATCAGGTTGAGAATCAACCCGCCCAGTAACGCCATTAGCGCCACCTGCCACAGCGGAAGCGAAGCGTTATCGATGGCTGGCGCTTCGCCAATCGCAAGACGGCTTTCCTGCGCCACGCCATTATCAGCCAAAACCAGCGTGACCGACTTACCGCGCAGATCCGGCACGCCTTCCCCCCAACCATCATGGACAGGTACCGTGGCGCGTAGCGTTTCCCCGTCAACCTGGATTTGCGGCATACCAAAATCCGCATCATCTACGGCATCCAGATACAGCCCTGGCGCAGTCCAGCCTCCGGCGCGCTGCGCCTCAACGACCAGTTCTCCAGCACGCGCCCCGGCATGAAGAGAATCAGTCAGGCCACTGGCGAGCGGGATCTGCCCCATCGCCTGAGCGTAGTCATGCGCAAAAGTCGGATCCTCGGCGGTGGGCGTCACGGAAAAAGGAAAATCCGTCAACAGGCAAACGTTGCTACAGGTGGATAGTGTCAACACGCCGCTAAGCGTGGCGGGCGATCTGCCGCGCACCATCATCGGGAACGTCACCCGATCGTGATACCCCTGGGTGGTAATATTGGCGACCTCAAAACGCGCAGGGGTTGGCCAGAACCAGTCGACCGTCGGCATTTCGCCCTTCCAGGCGATAGACGGCGCGATGCCCCCCTCCCCTGGCGAACGCCAGTAGGTTTTCCAGCCATCTTCCAGTTTAACATCCAGCAGCAGACGGGTTTCACCGGCGGCTGAGGTATCAGCGCGTAATCGCACGCTGGCGTGATCGTTATCGGGTGAACGTAGCCAGCCGGGGTCAGCCGCCCAGGATACGGGCAGCCAGAGTAATAACAGACAGAGCAGCGCCTGCCTGAAAACAGTCATCATAGTTTTTCTCCGTGAATAATTATCTAACAGTCAGCAACGGCTGTTCTGTCATTCACGGAAGACGCAAAATCGGAGATGTACCCTGAGAGTGGGCGGCGAGATGGCTCGCGGTGGGAAAAAAGGTAAACGAAACGCCCGCACTGGCGCCAGTAGCGACAGCAGCAGACACAGCGCCAGAATAATGCCCTCAAACAGTACCGGCGGCGCAGCCAGTAACGACTTCGCGCTCAGTTCACAAGGGGTAACCGGGGCAGCCTCATCAGGTTGCGCTTGTTCGCTTGTGACAACGCTGGTGGCAACGGTGTTCATCTGCAACGCATGCAGGCCCGCCATGCGTTGCGCGGTGCAAACCATCACCACAACACATGCCAGACAGAGGAACCACCATCCCAGCCGTTGACGTTTCGCCATTCTACCCTCACAGATTGATGCGGGTTATCTTAACCACTCGCCAGGTTTTAGCAACCTTTGCGCTGTAAAGTTATGTCCTGTTATTTGAAGGTTATACACGCCTTCGCGCAATAAAAACGCTATATGTGAAATGATTATTCATCATATTTTCAGCATTACTTATTACAATATAACATTGCGGATTAAATAACACCTTAAAATGTTACGCCAGTTATTATTCATTATTTATAAAGGGTGCCCGATAATATTTAACACCAGTACAAAAAAGACACTTCGAATGTACTGCCATGTATTGATGCGTAAATGAAAGTAAGGTTCAGCACATTTTCAATGTGAGTATCGTATTATAGCGTAACGTAATGGACACCCGTTCATTTCAAGAACAACATGTTTAATAAATGTTATTTAGAGTATATGGAAATGAAAAAATATTTATTACCCCTGATTGGATTACTTTTCACAGTCAGCGCTCAGGCCGCAACATTTACCGACGGCAAAGAATTTATCTCACTGGAAAAACCCGTCGCTACAGCACCGGCGGCGCTGAAGTTTTTCTCGTTTTACTGCCCTTCATGCTATCAATATGATGAAGTGTTTAAAGTGACTGATAACGTCAAAAAAGTTCTGCCTGCTGATGTCAAACTCACCGAGTATCACGTCGATTTTTTAGGCCCTTTGGGGCAAGACATGACGCATGCCTGGTCCGTCGCCATTCTCCTGAACGTGCAGGACAAAGTGAAACCATTGCTTTTTGATGCCGTGCAGAAAAAACAAACGATTAAGACAGCAGACGATATTCGTAACGTATTTATCAACGCCGGCGTTAGCGCCAGCGATTATGATGCCGCGTGGAATAGCTTTGCCGTGAAATCACTCACCGCCAAACAACAGGAAATGGCTAAAGCGGTGGATTTAAAAGGTGTGCCTGCCATTTTTATTAACGGTAAATATATGATCAATCCGAAGGGACTGAAATCAGATGACCTTAATTCTTTCGTACAGAACTATGCAGACACGGTCCGCTTCCTGATGACCAAATCCTGATATTTCGCTAATCCGACTATTCGCACCACACAACAGACGCCACCACCTTGCAACGCGCTGTTGGTGGTGCGACGCCAGCATCGTTTATACCGATACCCTTTCTTCCCGGTTGGCATTCGCCGTTATCAGGATTACCCTAAACTTAGCGGTGACACCTTTTGTCAGGGTTCACCTTCTGCAAGTGTTGATTTACACGAGAGAACGCTATGGAATTAAAGGATTATTACGCCATTATGGGCGTGAAACCGACAGACGATCTCAAGACAATCAAGACCGCCTATCGTCGACTCGCCCGTAAATACCATCCTGATGTCAGCAAAGAGCCTGACGCAGAGGCCCGGTTCAAAGAGGTCGCTGAAGCCTGGGAAGTACTGAGTGATGAACAGCGACGCGCCGAGTACGACCAGTTGTGGCAGCACCGCAACGACCCTCAGTTCAACCGTCAATTCCAGCAAGGAGAGAATCAAAACTACAGCGCCGAAGATTTCGACGATATTTTCTCCTCCATTTTTGGTCAGCATGCACACCACACGCGACAGCGCCATGCCAGCCGCGGACACGATATTGAAATTGAAGTTGCCGTATTCCTTGAAGAAACGCTCACTGAGCACAGCCGCACTATCAGTTACAACCTGCCGGTTTACAATGCCTTCGGCATGGTTGAACGGGAAATTCCCAAAACGCTCAACGTGAAAATCCCGGCAGGCGTGGGCAACGGTCAGCGTATCCGTTTGAAAGGCCAGGGTACCCCTGGTGAAAACGGAGGGCCGAATGGTGATTTGTGGTTGGTGATTCATATCGCACCGCACCCACTGTTTGATATCGTCAATCAGGATCTGGAAGTTGTCGTTCCCGTAGCACCGTGGGAAGCCGCTTTGGGCGCGAAAGTGACCGTACCTACGCTGAAAGAAAGCATCCTGTTAACCATCCCTGCGGGCAGTCAGGCCGGGCAGCGGTTACGCATTAAAGGCAAAGGTCTGGTGAGTAAAAAACATACCGGCGATTTGTACGCGGTGATCAAAATCGTGATGCCGCCGAAACCTGACGACAACACAGCCACCCTGTGGCAACAGCTGGCAGATGCACAAAAGACCTTTGATCCGCGCAAAGAGTGGGGAAAGCATAATGGCTAACGTCACCGTCACCTTTAGCATTACCGAATTTTGTCTGTACACCGGTGTATCAGAAGAGGAACTGCATGAGATTGTCGGCTTAGGGGTGATTGAACCCCATGAAGACGAGACCTTTGACGATCATGCCCTGACCGTAATGCGACGCGCAATGCGCCTGCGCCAGGAGCTGGAGCTTGACTGGCCGGGAATCGCCGTTGCGCTGACATTGTTAGAAGAGAACGCGCAGTTGCGTCAGGAAAACCGCGTGTTGCGCCAACGGCTGTCTCGCTTTATCAGCCATCCTTAATACGTCGGGGTCAGCATCGCGCTGGCCCTGCTCACGTTTAATGACATTACTCAACAGATGGCATACAGTCAGAACAAGAAATATCTCAAACCATAAGACGTTAGGCCATGCAGCTAAAACCCCTTACCAAAGGTCGTTTTCACAATATCTGGCAGCAGGATGATGCCTTAATCGAGAAAATATTCCTGGAGTTGCTCTCTGAAACCCAGATTATCCAGGAAGATGAATATCTCTATCGCCAGGGACAAATTGTTGATCGCCTGATTATGGTGCAGTCGGGCAGAATTTCTTTGCGCTACAGCGCTGAGAATGGGCGTCGTTTTCAACTGGGCGCAATGGAATGTGATGAGCAACTGTTTGGAGAAATGGAGTTTTTTACCGGTTACCGCTGCCAACTGGATATCGTAGCCGAAGAGCCGCTGACCGTTGCGGTGTGTAGCTGTGAACGCCTGGAAGAGGCGCTGAACCAACACCCCAGACTGGCGATATTTTTCGCCAGCGCGATGGCCGTTGACTATCAGGATATGTTAGAAATTTTCCTGCACCGGATGCTCTACCCGATCGTACACAACGTCGCGTACGACCTGTATCGCCAGCATCAGAACAAGCAACCGATGGATGGTTTTCATAAAAAATATCAGGAAGCGGAGCGATTCGGCACCACCGACAGGGTATATCGACGGGCGGTAAAAGCGTTGACGGATGCCGGGCTGGTAACGCGCACGAAACAAGGTCTGGAAATTAAGGATCTGGAAGGTTTACGCCAATTTCTCGGCAACGACATCATTGACTGACACACCAACCATTCTGAGTGTTGGTGTGCCGTCGGGTCGCTATCAGAACTTATAGGTGAGATTGAAATAGTGACCAAGACCGGTGG
Source organism: Citrobacter sp. C5_2 (assembly GCF_014596845.2). NCBI lineage: Bacteria > Pseudomonadati > Pseudomonadota > Gammaproteobacteria > Enterobacterales > Enterobacteriaceae > Citrobacter > Citrobacter sp. C5_2. The sequence continues at coordinate 3,152,785 of NZ_CP115032.1, forward strand.
TGCGCCCTGCTCCACCATGGTTTTCCATCAATGCCATATTGCGGAAATACTTCAATCCATAACCTACCGCGTAGTGCTCTGAATGCCAGTAAATGCCGTTATACCATTCAATCGCGTTATTACTGTATAGCGGCTGGTTAGCTATCTTGTTAGCGGCAAACTGATAGTCAAAGTATCCCTGATAATTGAGATAACTGCCGTTGGCGAAGGTATAGAACGGCGTCGACCAGTTGGTCGAGAACATGTAACCATCCCACTTACCTTCGTTATCCGCGCCGTAGTTTTCACGAACGTAGTGTGCATAGATGTTCATTCCCATCATACCAAACCATGGAACCTTAACATCCGTACCTAAACCAACGTAATGTTCAAACAATTCCCGATCGCCAATGTTATTCACCGTCGCGATATAGAATTCGTTAAACGGCCCCACGGATAAATCTTTATTAAAAATAGCATCCAGGGAAAACCGTGGGGAAATCTTGGCGAAGAAGTTATCGCCACCGTGACGGTCGTCCTGCTTGCTGTCTAAAATATCAAAAAAATCGACATAACCATACAGATCGATAATTCCGGAACGTGCACCGAACTCCAGTTCCAGATAGGTGTCATTACGAATACCATACGGTACTTTCGCATCCACACTTTGCATTAAATTCAATTGCATCCAGTTAAAATCATTTTTGCGAATATTGCCATCAGTATAATCAGCCGCAAGGGCTTGCGTGCAGTTGATAGCAAATACAGTACCCAGAACTGTTTTTTTAAGCATTGATATATTTTTCTTCAGCATTTTCAATTCCTTTGAGTAAGGTTGTGAGTCGCCCCACCCGATAAAGGGTGTGGCGGCTGGCTATCTAATTAAGGAGGTAAGCGTTATTACTGTATTTATTTACGTTTGAGTTTGAGTGTCCCCATCAGCATGACGAAGATAATTAAATACAACACCGGTATTGCATACATAATTTTCTGCAGTCCCATCGTTTTTTCCATCAGGGCGCTGATCGCCGGACTAAACATGGCCCCGGCACTACCACTAATTAAAATATATGAAACGTTCTGACTACTCGCGCGCTTCACAAAAGAAACACCATAAGCAATAAAGGAGTTATACAATGCCGCACAGACAAACCCATAACTGTAGGCAAGATAATCAAGCCCAGAGATCTGTTCTTTGGTAACGATAATGGTGGTAATCACACACGCCAGCAGAATAATACTGAGCAGGAAATAATGGATCTTCACCCGGGCAACAATCACGGTAGAGACTAACGCCCCCACCAGCGCAGCCCCCCAGTATTGGGTAATAATATTCCCGGCCTCTTCAAACGGAATACCAAACTTGTTCTTCACAAATAACGGTGCCCAGGTGAGGAAGGTGTACAGCGCCAGCATGCCTAAAAACAGACCTATACCGCCGCTAATAATCCCAGGATTCCACTCTGATTTCACTGCGTCTGTGCGATCCGCCTCAGGAGCCGTTTCACAGGCATTGAAGCGGGTTAGCATCACAACTCCCAGCGTGAGTAAGGCCACTATGCCAACGCTAAGGTAGCTATAACTCCACGACATATTATGCGTCAGGGCAAAGGTAGTGATCAGCGGAAAAACCACGCCCGCCACGTTAAAGGTAGCATCCTGTACCACCAGCATTGTGCTCTGAATGCGATCCTGCCAAACCGAAACCACGATCGTTCCCGCCACGCACAGGCCAATCCCCCCACAGAATCCCACTAAGGCCATGGCGACCATCACCGGCCATAAGCCGGGGCTTACGTGCATCGCCAGCGCGCAGAGGAACACTATCGAGTAGATAATGAGCGTCATACGCTTCACACCAATTTTTTCTATCAGGAAAAAGGCGGCGATAGTCCCGGCTAATGCTCCGCCATTGAGTAACGAAAATATCGAGGCGACAGTATTTACATCGGCACTGTAGCGTACTGCAATCGGTTCAATCAGCATGCCGAACTGACTGGCAAACCCTGCCATTATAAAATTTGCCAGAAAACTAATCAGCGTAAGTGCTATTTTATTCTTCATATAATGCCATCTCTGATTGGTTCAATTAGAAGTCAGGGCTAAGCCGTAACGGCAGTATTTAGCGCCAGCTCAATCATATTTTTAAAGGTTAACTGTCGTTCTTCAGCCGTTGTTTCTTCTCCTGTCAGACAATGATCGGATACGGTTAAAATAGCCAGTGCTTCAATACTAAACTGATGCGCCAGGGCATAGAGTCCTGCCACTTCCATATCCACCCCCAGCACACCGAAGTTTTCCAGTGCCGGAATTAAATTTTCGTCAGGATCATAATAAAGATCGCCACTGAAGACGTTACCGACCTTAATATCGATTCCGGCCTTTTGTGCCAACATCCACGCCTGCTGTAATAGTGGAAAATGTGCAGACGTCGCCATTGCGTAGCCCGCGCTACGTTTTAAATTTGTAACGGAATCCGTTCCGGCAGCGACGGCAAGGATAATATCGCGCATTTTGACATGATGTTGAGTTGCCCCCAGGCTACCGACGCGAATAATTCTCTGCACGCCAAAGTCATGTATCAGTTCATGGGCATAAAGCGTCATTGAAGGAATGCCCATTCCGTGCCCCATTACCGAAACGGGTTGTCCAAAATAAAGACCGGTATAGCCCAACATATTGCGCACATTGGTAACTTCGCGGTAATCTATTAAATAGTTTTCGGCAATAAATTTCGCGCGTAGCGGATCGCCCGGCATAATCACAGTTGGCGCAAAATCACCCGGTTTAGCATTAATATGTGCAGTCATAACAATTCCTGAATTATGGGTATTGAAAATATGCAGGGATTGTAACCAGACGTTTGCAGGGGATTGAGGACAAAAGTCCTGCTCAGAGGATCGGCCTCTCATTTCTGAGAGTTAGTGTTGCAGTCTTGTGGCTCAGCGGAAAACCGCGCCCCCGGCACAGTCGCTCGGAGGTATCGCAAAACAAGCCTCTGCGAAAGGTCAGAGTCGAGGTGTCGATCTCGTTTTGCATCAATGTTAAACTCGCACACTTTCTATTAGACCTTTCTTAATTATGATAAAGCTACTTTCACGCTACATTTCCGTAGGGATTGTAAACACGGCATTACATTGGGCGGTGTTCGGCATCATGGTATACATCATGAAAAATGACCAGGCTGTGAGCAACGTGGTGGCGTTTTTGATAGCTGTGACATTTTCATTTTTTGCCAACGCAAAATTTACATTTAGTGCAAAAGCCACCAGCCGGGGGTATGTGCTATTTGTTGGATTTATGGGGCTACTGAGCTTTATCTCTGGTCAGGTCTCCGATCACTACAACATTTCCCCTCTCATAACGTTGATAGAGTTCTCCTGTATCAGCCTGGTATGTGGCTTCTTATACTCAAGGTTCATTGTTTTTAGGGATCCGAAATGAAAATCTCTCTGATTGTGCCGGTGTTCAATGAAGAAGATACAATACCTATTTTCTACAACACGGTGCGTGGGCATGAAGAACTAAAAAAATATGATGTCGAAATTGTGTTTATCAACGACGGTAGCAAAGACGCTACAGAATCAATCATTAATGCTCTCGCCGTATCTGATAAGCTCGTCGTCCCCATTTCATTTACGCGCAACTTTGGAAAAGAACCAGCAATTTTTGCAGGCCTTGAGCGTTCCTCTGGTGAAGCAGTTATTCCGATCGATGTTGACCTACAGGATCCAATCGAAATAATTCCATTGATGGTCGATAAGTGGCTTGCGGGTGCAGATATTGTGCTGGCAAAGCGTGCAGACCGCTCCACGGATGGAAAACTGAAGCGTAAAACCGCTGAGTGGTTCTATAAATTACATAATAAAATAAGCGATCCGAAGATCGAAGAAAACGTTGGTGACTTTAGACTTATGTCCCGCGATGTAATTGATAACATCAAACTCATGCCGGAACGTAATCTCTTTATGAAAGGTGTGCTTAGCTGGGTCGGTGGCAGTACTGATGTTGTTGAGTACACACGAGCAGGACGCATTGCTGGTAAATCAAAATTTAATGGCTGGAAATTGTGGAATCTTGCCCTGGAGGGTATTACCAGTTTCTCAACGTTCCCATTGCGGATATGGACCTACATTGGTTTTTTTGTAGCCGCCGTATCCTTCTTGTTCGGTGCATGGATGATTATAGACAAGATTTTTTGGGGAAATCCGGTTGCGGGATATCCATCTATTATTGTTTCAATCCTTTTCCTGGGTGGTATTCAGTTAATTGGTATCGGTGTGCTCGGTGAGTACATAGGTAGAATCTACATCGAAACCAAACAACGGCCACGCTATATAGTTAAAAAACAAGACAGGATTTAAAATGTTCTCCAGATACGATAAAAAAGCATTGTTTATTTACTCAGGATTAGCCCTGTTGTTTATCTATCCCTTAATCCAGGCAGGCATATATTATAGAGATGACTTAGATAGATCTATAACTGGATATTACGGCTGGCGTGGTTTAGGTCGACCTTTTGCAGATATTTTAACAAGGTTTTTTTCTGCCAGTGGGCACTATAACCTTGACCTGTTTCCTTATACAATGCTCGCATCATGTATTTTCTTAGGTGCATCTTCGCTTGCGCTCAGTAAGCATCTGTTTAAATCAGACATTTCGAACGCAAATATGGTGGCAGCACTTTTAATATTCAATCCATTCATTTTGCAGAATATTGCGTACAGATATGATAGTCTCGGAATGTCGATTGCCTTTTTCCTTGCGGTGATTGCATATACCTATAAAAATAAAAACCAGAGGATAGAGATTGCAACAAAATTAGTAACTGGCGTATTATCTTTAACCTTATATCAACCATGTGCCAATATTTTTATTGGCTTGCTTGCAATTGATGTAATCATCATCGCAACAAAAAAAGATATAAAGATCAAGGGATCGATATTTTTCTTATGCAAGAAAACAATTTTATTCGCATCATTTTTTCTTATCTATATGCTTTTCTTCTCGCCCAAAAATAACTCTCGAGCAGAATTAATACATCCAGACCAGAGTGGATTGGAGCATCTGGCCAAAACATTAATTGCTTTAAAAGAAATGGTTCTTTCTTATCTCTATCACCCGGTTTACATTTACTTCGCAATCCCAATACTTATCAGTTGCGTGTTTATGCTCATTGCTTACCGTACTAATATTAAGCAAATAGCAACATTTATTTTGTATGGAGCTATCTCCTTTTTAATATTCATTATTTCACTTATGGGACCAACATTATTGCTTCAGGACGCACCAGTACTTCCCCGTACTTTAGTCTCGTTTTCAGTTATACTGGTTATAATTGCTATACCGATTATGCGTTTCGCTCCTCGTTTTAAATACGCTGCACTGATCCCAGTCATTGCTTCGCTTGCTTTTAGCGCTCAATTAAGCAACGCTATGAAGTCACAACAAGAATATGAAGATTTTGTTTTTAACATGATTGCGCAAGACATTGCCTCTCATAAAGACATCGCCTCCATTGGTACTGTAGGCCAATTGAATAAAAATGAAAGAGCAAAGTTATTAATAGATAATAAACCACTTATAGGCTATTTCGTTTTTCCCGCCACTGAGTTTTTAGCGTCATATCAATTGGTCAACAAAGGGTTCACGCAAACCCTTCATGGTTATGGGGATGAGCAAGAAAATAAAAACAGACTATCTGATATGATAAAAAAAGGTATTAAACCGGTATCATCAAATGAATATTATACATTATTCATTTCGGACAACAACGCCATCGTGTTTTTAGGAAAATATAACAATTAATTATTACCAGCCCTCACACTTAATGTTGAGGGCTTTATTTTCGAAGAGTCAGCAGCAATCATATCCAGCGAAAAAGAAGTTACCCTGGGCTCGCCTGGGCTGAAGTGGTAAGTATGGTGGTTACTCGGTTATTCCATTCCCTTGCCAATTTCAGGGAACGTAACAGCACGTACTCTCACAACAACAGGTTCAAATTTTCCTTATAAGCAAAAGGGGTTGCCTTTCGGCAACCCCTTTTCATGTTTGGCGGAAGCGTAGAGATTCGAACTCTAGAACCCTTTCGGGTCGCCGGTTTTCAAGACCGGTGCCTTCAACCGCTCGGCCACGCTTCCAATGAGGCGCACTATAAACATCCCGAACGGACCTGTAAAGTACCAATGTGTTCGTTTGCCTGAAAAACAGCCAAAATAGTGTTAATCGACTGAAATAAAAACAAATTGGCCATTTATTCAGCACAAATAGCGGCTGCCACGCTTAATGTTTTTTGATGTACATATCTTTGGTGTAGTAATTTCCGCGGTTATCCGGCGCAAATCCTCCTACCCACGGCTTCACCAGATGTGTGCGAACATAGTGATAAATCGGAATAGCAGGTACATCCTCACCTAACAGATCTTCAGCCTGCTGGTAGTCTTTACCTCGCTCTTCCAGTGAACTTGCTTTCGCTGCATTATGCATCGCTTCATCAAAGGCGGGGCTACTGTACCCGGTGGTATTCTCACTGTCCCCGGTGCGGAAAATATTGAGGAAACTAGAGGCATCGTCATAGTCGGCTATCCACGCATAGCGCACAATGTCAAAATTACCGGTGTGCATAGTATCCAGCATGGTTTTCCATTCCTGATTTTGCAGCTTCACCTCAACGCCAAGATTTTTCTTCCACATTGACGATGCGGCAATCGCAATACGCTGGTGCGTTTCGAAGGTGTTGTAGAGCAGGTTTAAGCTCAGCGGATGGTCAGGACCATACCCGGCCTCCGTGAGCAGTTTTTTAGCTTCAGCAATGCGTTTGTCGAGTGGCCACGACGCATACTCTGGCGCATGCAGTTGTACCCCACCTATTTCAGGCTGGCTGATAACCCACGCCGCACGTTGCCCCTGGCCCATTACCTTTTGCGCAATGATGTCTTTATCCAACGCCATATTCAGCGCCCGACGCACGCGCGGGTCATTAAAGGGCGCTCTGGTCGTATTGAACTGATAGTAATAGGTTGAAAGCTGAGGCGAGACATGGAGTTCATCGCCCATGGTCTTTTTCAACTGTGCAAACTGATTGACCGGTACGCTATACACAATGTCAATCTCACCCGCCTTATAGCGGTTCACGTCAGCAGACTCTGAACTAATGGGCAGGTAAGTGACTTTATTAATGACCGTGTGCCGATCGTCCCAGTAATGCGGGTTACGCTCGGCAACAATGCGCTCATTGACCACCCACTGCGATAATTTGTACGCTCCGCTGCTGACAATATGCTCTGGGCGGGTCCACTTATCGCCAAAACGGCCAATCAGCACTTTATCGAGCGGGACCAACGACGGGTGCGCCAGCATCGCCAGAAATGCCGCCGTCGGTTGCGTTAGGGTAATTTCCAGCGTGGTATCATCCAGGGCCTTGACCCCTAGCGTAGCGGGATCTTTGTTACCCTGAGCAATATCGACCGCGTTCGCCACGTGCATATTGCCCAGATACGAGGCATATGGTGAAGCCGTTTGCGGCGAGACCAGGCGCTGCCAGCTCCAGACGACATCCTGTGCGGTGATAGCCGATCCATCCGACCAGGTTATGCCCGGACGTAAATGAAAGGTCCAGACGGTGTTACCTTTATTCTCCCAGGAGGCGGCAAGACGGGGTTCAATAGACCCATCCGGCTTAACTGCCACCAGACCGTCGAACATATCGCTGATTAAATTAAACTCCACGTTGCTTTCGACTTTATGCGGATCCAACGACGCCGGTTCGCTGCCGTTGTTTCTGACCAGCTCCTGTTTTTCTGCAAGTACTGCTCCTGCCGGAACATTTGCCGCCCTCGCCGCGCCGTTTACCGACATCAAACAGACAGCCAACAGCGTAAATGTAAATCTCTTCGTTTTATCTTGAGCCATTCCCTTTACCTTATTGCTCTGTTTATGATGACACCGCTGTCACTGTCAGAGAGAAACGGGAATAACGCAATATTTTTCAGTAACCTGGCCGATATCTAACAGGCATTTTTACACATACAGTGCTAACATCTGATTCGGGAGCTTTTGCTGAAATAATATGCTTAAGCCTGGCGGGTTAAACTGCGTAAAGATGGGTAAAACCGCTGTGTCATTCCCCTTGATTTCATTATCCTTCATCATTAATTACATCTGTCATAAGAGAGTGACTCATGGATCGTATTATTAGTTCTTCGCGCGATCGTACATCGCTACTCAGCACACATAAGGTGCTGCGCAACACCTATTTCCTGCTCAGCCTGACGCTGGCGTTTTCAGCGATCACCGCGACCGCCAGTACGGTGCTGATGCTGCCTTCTCCGGGACTGATCCTAACGCTGGTGGGTATGTATGGTCTGATGTTCCTGACCTATAAAACGGCGGATAAACCCGTTGGTATTCTGTCAGCTTTCGCTTTTACCGGCTTCCTGGGCTACATTCTGGGGCCAATTCTGAATACCTACCTGTCTGCAGGTATGGGTGACGTTATCGGCATGGCGCTGGGTGGTACGGCGCTGGTCTTCTTCAGTTGCTCTGCGTATGTGCTGACCACACGGAAAGATATGTCCTTCCTCGGCGGGATGCTGATGGCAGGTATCGTGGTTGTGCTGATCGGTATGGTTGCGAATATCTTCCTGCAACTGCCGGCACTGCATCTGGCGATCAGCGCGGTGTTTATTCTGATTTCTTCAGGCGCAATCCTGTTTGAAACCAGCAATATCATCCGTGGCGGTGAAACCAACTACATCCGCGCCACTGTTAGCCTGTACGTTTCGCTGTACAATATCTTCGTCAGCCTGCTGAGCATTCTGGGCTTCGCCAGCCGCGATTAAGCAGCATCACTGATACGAAAAAAGAGAATGCCAATGGCATTCTCTTTTTTTATACCTTATTCACTCCGACAGATATAGGTAGGATAACGCCGGTCCTGAATCAGCCACACGGCGGGTGAAAGTTCAGAAATCGTCAGGTAGTAGCGAGCGGTCGGCCAGGCAAAGCTTCCCCACTGGGCATCGGGGGTGTTGTCATTGTGTCGACGCCAGGTTTTGGTGTAACTCAATACAATGACGTTGTCATCGTCCCGCCGCTCCCACGTAAAGTCTACATCCCTGTCAATAATCAAATTTTGCCCCCCAGCTCTTGCCGCACCTTTGTAGGTGGTCAAGCCTGTACCGTCCCGATGAAAATAGAACTGGGCTATGGTATTGACCTTCACTTCACTTGTTTTTCCCTCATTGCGCGTAAAGTTAAATTCAGTGCTGCAGGCCAGCACATCGCTTTTGCCGACCGCGCCGCAATAGTAAAACAGCGCCAGCGCGCCGCCAACCACAGCACCGCCCAATCCAAAAAGAAGCCTTATTTTCATTTTTCGGCCCCACTTTTATAGCGAATAGTCTTGCACAGGCTGGTTTTACTGACCGGGCAGGCACCGATGAACATTTCATCGGCAGTGGCGAGCGAAAAACGAGCGCTGAAATAATAAATATCGTACTCCTCGCGCTCACAAGCCACGTTATTGGCCTCCAGTCGCTCGGCTAATTTCGAGAGCACTAACTGTCGTCCATGATCGTTGATAATCCAGACACTACAACGTGCGATTTTTTCCTCGACCGGCTTTAATTTCGCCGGAACGGTTATCTCCTGCGGACGGCTAAGGTAAATGCCCGCCCCCAACGCTGCGACGATCAATGTCGCTATAATCAACCATCTTTTCAGGTAAGTGCGCCGGGGCTGTATGTCTGGTTGCATGGAAGGGGATTGCGGCTCAGCGGCTTGAATGTTCTCACCAGGCTGAAAAATCACATCGGCATCAAAACGGAATCCATAGCGCGGGACAGTGACGATAAATTCGTGCCCCTCTCCCAGAGACTGGAAGCTTTTACGCAGTTCGCTTACCGCTTTATTAAGATTATTTCCGGATGGCGTAAAGCCAAACTCTTCCCATACGCGAGTGATCAATTCCTCCCGGCTCAGGTCGCGTCCTCGGTGTTTAATAAATTCCTGTAAAAGACGAACGGCTGGCGCCGAAAGTGTTAATACAGTCTCAGGTTGTCCAACAAGGCTTATTGCATGTGCTTCAGGATCAAATAACAACGAATTATTGCATATAAAAAACATCTTTTATTCTCGGCTGTAACCGCATGCTTTTTATTCCCTGGTACATCGACATGAAAACCACCTCCTGATCTGCTTGTTTTTTCATCAGAAGGAATTTTCTTCCCATCCTTGGCCGCGGTATTTTCGCTTAACTATACAACCTTAAAGCCAAAAAAGCAGGATAAAAAACTGTATATAACGAGTTAACTAATACAAATTTTCACAAACCGCTGTTCTGGTTAAAGTTTCCCTGCCCTGAAGCGATACGAAAGCAGACGGTGTCCTGGTGTTAACGCGCCGCCTTTAAACTCAGAGCAGGCAGACTGATTGTGAAACAGAAAAAAAGAGTGAGCATGACAACCGCCTTTTATGTCGCCGCGCTGTCATTGCCATTTTTCTCAGAAATGACAATGGCCAATATGAGCGTGTATCCCATGGAACTGAATGTAGACAGTTCCGGTGCGGCGCAAATTAAGGTGGCTTCAAAAACGGATGATATTCAGTTCATTCGGGTGAGGCAAAAGAAAATTCTTAATCCCGGCACGGCTCAGGAAAAAGAAATTGACGTGGCGTCATGGAAAGAAGACGGCGTGGTGGTTACACCCGAAAAATTTGCCCTCGCGGCCGGCGCGATGCGCGTAGTTCGTCTGGTATCGCTTATGCCTCCGAAAAATGAGACCACCTGGCGCGTCTATTTTGAAGGGGTAAAACAACCTGACAGCATTATTCCGGGCAAGGCAGAAAGCCCTGCCGCGATGGCGACATTGGGTGTCAACGTGATTTGGGGCGCACTGGTCCATATTGCTCCAGAAAAAAACGTATTTTCACTGTCGTTCGACCCTCGCCGCGGGACGTTAAAAAACAATGGCACGCTGCGTGTACCGCTCAGAGAGATTGGTATTTGTGATGCAAATTCATCGTGTAAATGGATAAAAGAAGACGCGACGATTTATCCGGACACTGAACGGAAATTAAAAACACTCACTATGAGCCATGGCCAGAAATATAAATTCCGCTACTTCAACTGGGTGAATAAAACCGCTGAAGAAGCTGACTTACCCGTCGTGCAATAACACGACATCACAGTAAAAACCCACGTAGTTCGTTGAAAGAGCCAAGGTGCTCATTTGTAAATATGGAGATATCAATGCGTAAGTATATTAAACCTCTGATGATCGTTGCCGCGATGACCTCGTCCTTTAGCGCGCTGGCAATTCAAAAAGATATTACCGTTAACGCCAGCGTTGACTCACAGTTGGATATGACCCAGGCCGATAACACGCCGCTGCCGGCCAGCATCGACATGCAGTACCTGCCTGGTCGTGGTCTGGAAAGCTACCGTCTTAACACCAAGGTGTGGTCTAACTCCGCCACCAGCAACGTCAAAGTGCGCCTCGTTAGTGCGGCAAAACTCACCAACACGGATGGTGACCAGATTGTACCGATGACGGTCATTCTGGGTGATAAAACACTGTCTACCACCGATGCTGAATTTACCGGAACTGAACTGTTCCCTGGCAGCATTGAAAACGGTTCCGCAGTACTGCCGTTGACCATTTCGCAAACCACCAAAGGCATTCTGAAAACCGGTCAGTACAGCGGCGTTGTCAGCCTGATGCTGACGCAGGCGACAACCACGGAAGGCGGTGCGTAACACCACAGTACCTAAGGAATAACGTCAGAGGGTGCCCACCCTCTGACGTCAGGATGATGTCGAGGCTCGGTCATGGCGTTTCACAGAAATACTCTCCTCTTAGTTGCTTTGTTACCCGCATCCATCCAACTCGCCTGCGCAGAGATGGCCGTCCCTGCAGGTTTTGAAGATCTGGCGAAAACACAGCGCCTGTGGACAGAAGTCAATCTCTATGGCGAGTCGCTTGGCCTTTTTGAAACGGATATCACACTTGAAACAGTAAGTTTTGTCGCGCCTGAAACCGTGGTCACGGCCATCAAACGGCAGTTTAATGACGATCCTGCCCTCATTGCCACCGTGTCTGCAGCCCTGGCCGTTCCACTGGCCCGTAACGGCAATCTGGCATGCAGCAGCAATGGCTCCGCAACGGGATGCGATTACCTTGATACCCAGCGCGCGGCCATTATCTATGATGAAAATAACGCCCGTATTAATCTTTTTTTCGACAAGAAATTTCTGCCTAAACAAACCACTGAAAGCCAGTGGTATCAGCCCACGCAGGACACCGAGAATGCGTTAATCCATCAGCAGAATATCAATTTTGTTGCCGACAGGGATTACCAGTCAGCCACCGTTCAGGGCAATGGCGCGCTGGCACTCACCCAGGACGGCTACTTTAACCTCGACTGGACCTGGATGGGGCAACGTTCGAAGCACCAGCAGCAACAGGAGATAACCGTCAACAATGCCTGGTTTCGTCAGGATATCTGGCGCCAATACTATGTTCAGTTGGGCGAGATGGACACTCGCGATCTGTTCAGCAATGCCGGCGGGAATATCAATCTCAGCCAGTTGCCGCTGGGTAAAATTCGCGGCTTGCGCACAGGCTCAACAAGGGCATGGATCAATCCGGTTCAGCAGTCAAAGGGTACGCCTATCACCGTATTGCTTTCTCATGATGCGCGTATTGACGCCCGCCGGGGTAATCAACTGCTGGCCAGTTTTTATCTGAATGCCGGGGCGCAAACCCTGGACACCCGTTCGTTCCCGGACGGGAGCTATACCGTGACGTTGTCCGTCTATGAAAATAACCGGCTGACGCGCACCGAGCAGGTACCGTTTACCCGAACCGGCATTACACCTTTCGATCGCGTCGAGTGGTTCCTGCAGGCAGGCGAAACTGACAATAACGATCAAAACGACGAACGCAGCGCGGTCGCGCAAGCGGGCATCCGCCTGCCCGTCACTCCGACGCTGGCGCTGACCAGCGGCGCAACAATAAAAAAAAACCAGCTTTTTCTGGAAAATGCGCTCGACTGGAGCCGCGGTTTCAACACCGGCCCGATCGATGGCGTGCTAAGTACCCGCTTTAGCTACCTATACGGCAGCGAAGGTCAACGCGGCAATATTCAGCAAATCAGCTATAACGACGGTTTTTCACTGAGCTTCTATCGCAACGCGTTATCAGCAGAAAACTGCAATACCCGAAGCGCAGGGTTTGACGCCGTGAATGGCTGTTACCGAAGCCTGTCGGTCATGTTCTCCGTCCCTGTCGGCACCTGGTACGCGAGTCTGGGGTATTCAGATAACCGCAACGAAGGACGTTACGTTGCTCGTCGGGAACTCCCGGACAGTGACGATCGCCACGATGCAGGCTTGCCATGGGACTCGGTTTATATGACCCGCTCGCGCACGCGGGCCTGGCAGGGCGGCTTAAGTACAGCTTTCAACGCTCGCGGCCTGAACATCAACAGCAGCATTAACCTTTTCATGCGAAACGATGACTCCCGCGCAGGTAGGGATAAAGGCGGCTACCTGAGCGTAAGCCTGTCAATGGCGCATAACCGTCAGGGCGATGCGACGAGTTATACCTCTCTGGGCGCGACGTGGCAGCACCAGCAGCATGAAAAAAACCAGCTGAGCTACAACGTGGCGCACAACTGGTATGCCGATGCACGTGGTGAAAATGAGTATGGACTGAGCGCGTCAGGCATTAACAGCGATTCGCTCAATGCCTCTGCCTATACGCGCCAGGGCGGACGCTATGGCAACGGTAGTCTGACCGTCAGCGACGCCTGGGATCGTCAGGATGGGCGTCATACGTTGAGCAGCAGCGGCAATTACAGTTCAACGCTCGCGCTATCTCGCTCTGGCCTGTGGCTGGGCCGTTGGAGCGACGGACGCCCTGCTTCAGCCATCGCGGTTAACGTTGCCACGCCGGAATATTCCCAGGATCCGCGCGTCGCTGTGTCGCTGGATAACGGCGGCAGCGCAGATATCCCAGGCAATAGCCGCGCCCTCTTCGCCGTGCCTGGCTATCAGCAGACGACGTTGACGATTAACGAATCGCTGGATGTCTCCCGAGGTGCCAGCAGTGAAATCACACAAGGTTCCGGCAGCAGAACATTGTTTATGGTGCCAGGCAAACTGCTCCGTCGGCACGTGCAAACCACCGCAAGCTACACATGGCTCGGCCAGTTAACCGACGAACAACATTCGCCGTTTATTGGCGGCGTGCCCCTGAACGTAAACGGCTGGAGCGACCTTGGCAACGGCGGGTTTAGCGCCCAAAGCAACGCTCTGCTGCATAACCTCTACCTGGTGCGTCAGCAGCAGTTTTATCAGTGCGCGCTAAACGTGAAGAGTATGCGCGACGTCGTGCGTTATGTCGGGTCGATCCCTTGCCGGGAATTAACCTTCTCTGCCCTGCCGGATACGGTCCAGCAACAGGCGCAGCTAATGCTCGCCGGACGTAGCGTGCCGACCGGCCCGACTGCCATGAACGCAGACAACCTCACTAAAGGGAAATGATGTGAACAAAAGCCTTATTATTTTACTTTTCCTGCTCCTGTGGGCTGGCCAGACGCTAGCCGGCGCCCCGGCCGGAAGAAACTCCAGCGTCGGTATAAGCTACGATCGCATGGCACCGCCCGCGCGTTTCGATATCTGGCTTCATGAATCAGGCGGCTATGATGCCGCCGATCCGCAAAAGTGGGGACGCAATACCCTGACCTGCTTATCCCGTACCGATACCACCTATGGCGCCTGTATGACCGCCCCGGTGTGGTTCTCGGCGAACCCGGCCGCGCCTTATGCCATCAATTTACGTTTTACGCATACCCTTACCAACAAAACGGTGGATATTAAGGTGTATGGCGATCACTACCTGTTTATCAATAACAAAGTCTTTACCTTTGCCAGTTTTGTCGCGGGAGGAACACAAGATATTGCAGCCTGGAACCGAGAACCCTACTTCGATTTCTATATTGTGAAAAGCGAACTGGATAAGCTCACCCAGCCAGGAATCTGGACCGCAACGCTGAAGCAGAACCTGCGTCAATGGGGTAGCGCCGACTGTGGCGGGAACTTCAATGACGGAAATGTCGGATGTCCGGGCTATCTCACCATCGCCAACTGGCAGGCAAATATTCGCATTGAGGTGGTCGATCCGGGTAATCAGCAGATTTATCTGCCCGCATTTCCACACTCAACACCTATCGTTAACCTCAACCTGACCAACTTCCCGGGGCGGCCCGGCGGCAGCGAGATCCAGGGGGAAAACACGCTGGATATGTGCTTGTACGACGGCAAAAACAGTACCAGCACACGCACTTATCTGCGGTTTGAGGACAACGAGCTCAACGCTTCAGGCCGTGCCGAAGGCGCGTTTTCAATCCGGCGACGTGGCGGAAGTCAGACCGATGCACGGGATCGTCTCGACTATCAGGTCTTTGTCACCAATCCCATCACTGGCGCAACCGAAACTGTCGCTAACGGTAAAACCGTGGTCTGGCAAGGCACCAACGATCCACAGTATCTGCGTCAGGTCGTGCTGCCCGGCGGGCGCGAGGGCGTACTGTGCGTACCCGCCCCTATTATCCTGAAAACGCCTGCCTTTGCCGCCAGCAGCAAAAATGCCGGGGATTACACCGGTACGCTACGCATTATTTACACGCCCAGTACGTTATAAAGAGGCCGCCGTGAATTACGTCATTCTTGATAATAATCGTTTTTATGCCGAAGGGTTGCGCTATGCCCTTCTGCGTCGTAACGCGCCGACTCAGGTGAAGTGCGGCACGGTAAAGTGGCGTCGTTCGCTGCTGGCCTGCGACACCCTCGTTGTACGTTGCCGCTTTTCCGTCACGAGAACGCATCTGGCGCTGGTCGACATTCTGCTGCAACTGGAGGCCAGGTGCTGGGAGGGAACCGTTTATCTGGTGTGCAATGAAAAAGGCTGGGCACTGGCAACGCATTTGCGAAAGCGTTTTACCACGCTGACCTTGTATATCATTGATGACCGAATTGCCGTCGTGGATGCGGCGTATATGTTCGCAAAAGAGCCCCGTCGGGTACGCAGCCTGAACTGTTGTCTGACAGGCATGGAGTTCAATGTTCTCGACAGGCTGGTTAACGGACAATCGGTAAAACATGTTGCGCATATGACGCAGATTAGCGAAAAGCAGGTATCGACGTATAAATGTAACGCGCTGAAGAAGCTTAATGCCAACAATCTGCTACAGCTTCTTCTGTAGGGCAAGGTTTCTCACGCCGCCCCTTATTTGCTAGACTAGGGGCGGTTTTTACTTTATCGACAGAGCACTATGTTCATTTTTGCAGGCCAGGAAATTGAGACCGATAGCGAAGGCTATCTGAAAGATACCACGCTGTGGAGCGAGCCGCTGGCGGAGAAAATCGCCGAAAACGAAGGTATCGACCTCTCCCCTGAACACTGGGAAGTGGTGCGTTTCGTACGCGAGTTTTATCTGGAGTTTAATACTTCCCCCGCTATCCGCATGCTGGTAAAAGCGATGGCCAACAAGTTTGGCGAAGAGAAAGGCAACAGCCGTTATCTTTACCGTCTGTTCCCAAAAGGTCCGGCCAAGCAGGCGACTAAAATTGCCGGCCTGCCGAAACCGGTCAAATGTATTTAATAGCGGATACTAAATCCCTTTAGCTCGTCGCCAGGGCGGTGTGGTTCACTGAGAACCCGTTCTACCCTGGCGCTGCTCGGGCCTCCGGCTTTTAACCACTTCATTAGCTGTTCCACCCGATCGCTTTCGCCGCAGGCGACAACCTCTACGCTGCCATCATCCATATTTTTAGCGTATCCGGTCAATCCCAGTCGTTGCGCTTCATGCTGCGTGGTGTAGCGAAATCCTACCCCCTGAACCCGACCATAGACCCAGGCGATTATGCAGACTTTCGACATTGCGGTTCTCCTAATCAACATAAATGAAGGAACAGTTACAAGGCCTCAGCGCACCTGTTTCGGCAGGCATCCGTAATGCTGGCGGAATCTTGCGGTAAATCGTGAGCCTGACAGATAGCCACAGCGTAACGCAATTTCGCCAATCGGCAGCGTGGTCGATTGTAGTTGAGAGAGCGCACAGGACATGCGCACCTCTTCGACTATCTGCCGGTAACTCTGCGATTCCATCTGTAATCGTCGGCGTAATGTTGAAGTACCGATGGACAAGTGACCGGCAATCTCCTGAGCTGTCCATAGCTTAGCAGGGGATAACATAATAAGTTGTCGCACCTGTTCAGTCAGATTAAACCGTCGCTCGATAAGCAGAGGCCCCGCCACACCATCATGCAGTAGCGCCAGCAATAATCCCATCGCCTGATGCTCCTGCAATTTTGCAGGTAAGTCCTGGCGTACAGCATCCAGCAGGCTTTCCCACATAAATGCCAGTCCGTTACTCATGGGCGTGCATAGCGACGTCAATTTTGCCGGAGGGAAATCCTTGACCCAGTTATTTTTAAACGTGCTAATGATGCTCGCCGACAGCAACAGCAAATCCGAACGAAATGCTCCCTGCTCCGGCTGATTAATAATCTCCAGAGGCGTATTCGCCGGGATGATAATCAGCTCACCCGGCCCTGCAACCAG
This sequence comes from Citrobacter sp. C5_2, assembly GCF_014596845.2. NCBI lineage: Bacteria > Pseudomonadati > Pseudomonadota > Gammaproteobacteria > Enterobacterales > Enterobacteriaceae > Citrobacter > Citrobacter sp. C5_2. The sequence continues at coordinate 3,170,394 of NZ_CP115032.1, forward strand.
ACGATTGTCATCCTGAATAATGACCTTACTTCCCTGCGTAATATGGCAAATAGCAGCAGAAAACAGTTTAACCTGGTGCAGGCGGTGCAGATGGCCGGAACGCACCTCAGCGGTGGTAAGGTTGTTATGGCGAAAATGGACATCCTGCACCAGTGTATCCTCTTTATTTTCTTGCGTCAGTGGCGGTTAATTCCGCTTTGGCAATCACGTGGCTATTCAGCATAAAACCGACCAGCGCACCGCTGGCGTTACTGTCAATTGGCAACGCGTCGGTATTTAACGCCCACACGGTAAACTGATAGCGATGAGGTTTATCGCCCGGTGGTGGACAGGCGCCGCCGAATCCAGCATAACCGAAATCATTGCGTCCCTGAACTGCTCCAGCGGGTAACTTATCCATGCTGGCTCCGCCAGGAAGCGTATGGACCTGAGCCGGAATATTTACGATGGTCCAGTGCCACCAGCCGCTTCCCGTTGGCGCATCAGGATCAAACAGCGTAATGGCAAAACTTTTGGCATCAGTTGGCGGATTTTGCCAGCTCAGCTGCGGGGAAATATTGTCGCCACTGCAGCCAAACCCCTTAAACACTTGTTTTTGCGTTAATTGCAGGTTAGCGGGTATATCGGCGCTGGTGAGGCGAAATGTCGAGGCGGCAGAGGCATCAAAACTCAACGCGACAATAGCGGCGGTAGCCAGAGAGTAGACAGCTTTCATTACATTTCCTTTTTCTGATTAAGAAATAGCAATGTAAACGGTGGGTATAAAAGAAACTGTGCCTCTGTGATAGCGTTTTGTGCCGAAACGCCCAGCGCCATACGCTGATGATTGACCTCATCATCTGTGCTACTCTACGCGCCATTTTATTTTAATGGTTTCAGGTTGGTACTTTACTCCAGCCCGCGTCACTGTTTGTGAGAGGTTGCTCCGCATGACTGAATCTACAATTCCACATTATCCTCGTTTAGTGTTAGCCAAAGGGCGCGATAAATCATTACTTCGCCGCCATCCGTGGGTATTTTCCGGTGCTGTCGCACGTATGGAAGGTAAAGCCAACCTCGGTGAAACCATCGATATTGTTGACCATCAGGGTAAATGGTTAGCACGCGGCGCGTACTCACCTGCGTCGCAGATCCGTGCCCGCGTCTGGACATTCGACAAGTCTGAATCCATCGATATTGATTTCTTCACCCGTCGTCTGCAACAGGCGCAAACATGGCGCGACTGGCTGGCAAAAAAAGACGGGTTGAACAGCTATCGTTTGATCGCAGGAGAATCCGATGGTCTGCCGGGCATCACCATTGACCGCTTTGGCAAATTTCTGGTATTGCAACTGCTCAGCGCCGGCGCTGAATATCAACGCGCCGCACTGATTAGCGCTCTGCAAGTTGTGTTCCCGGACTGCGCTATTTATGACCGTAGCGACGTGGCCGTGCGTAAAAAAGAAGGTATGGAGCTGACCCAAGGGCCAGTAACGGGCGAATTGCCGCCAGCCCTGCTGCCTATCGAAGAGCACGGGATGAAGCTGCTGGTTGATATTCAGCACGGTCACAAAACCGGTTATTACCTTGATCAACGCGACAGCCGTCTGGCCACGCGCCGTTATGTAGAAAATCAACGGGTTCTGAACTGTTTCTCTTATACCGGCGGCTTTGCGGTCTCGGCATTAATGGGCGGATGCCGTCAGGTGGTCAGCGTCGATACCTCTCAGGAAGCGCTTGATATTGCCCGCCAGAACGTGGAACTGAACAAGCTGGATCTGAGCAAAGCCGAATTTGTGCGTGATGACGTATTCAAACTGCTGCGCGCTTACCGCGATCGCGGTGAGAAATTTGATGTCATTGTGATGGATCCGCCGAAGTTCGTCGAAAACAAAAGCCAGTTAATGGGCGCCTGCCGCGGCTATAAGGACATCAATATGCTGGCTATTCAGTTGCTCAACCCCGGCGGCGTATTGCTGACATTCTCCTGCTCCGGACTGATGACCACCGATTTATTTCAGAAAATCATCGCTGATGCCGCAATAGATGCTGGTCGTGATGTACAATTTATAGAGCAGTTCCGTCAGGCCGCCGATCACCCGGTGATCGCTACCTACCCGGAAGGGCTGTATCTGAAAGGGTTTGCCTGTCGCATCATGTAACTTGAAAAGTGGAATATTACCCTTACATAGAGGGTATCTATTTCCCGGGAGGTGACTATGATTGCCAGCAAATTCGGTATCGGCCAGCAGGTCCGCCATTCCCTGTTAGGTTACCTCGGAGTGGTCGTGGATATCGACCCGGAATATTCGCTTGATGAACCGTCAGCCGATGAGCTGGCGGTTAACGACGAACTTCGCGCCGCTCCCTGGTATCACGTGGTGATGGAAGACGATAATGGTCTGCCGGTGCATACGTATCTGGCCGAAGCACAGCTGAGTGGCGAGCTACAGGAAGAACATCCGGAGCAACCGTCGATGGATGAACTGGCGCGAACAATCCGTAAACAGCTTCAGGCTCCGCGTCTGCGTAATTGATGCGAACACAAGCCCGATGGCAATTCGCTTATCGGGTTTATGCTGCTCATCCGGCCAGCAACGCGGGCCGGATGAGCAACGTGCCTTAAGGCAACAACACAACCTTACTTCGCCAGTCCCAGCCGCGGGATCTCAATCGCCGGACAGCGATCCATGACCACCGCCAGCCCCGCGTCACGTGCCAGTACGGCTGCCTGCTCGTTAATTACGCCAAGCTGCATCCATAAGGTCTTCGCACCGATGGCGATAGCCTCCTGAGCAACGCCCCACGCCGCTTCTGAATTGCGGAAGACATCCACCATATCCACTTTCTCCGGCACATCCGCCAGCGTCGCGTACCCCTGCTGCCCCAACAGCGTTTTCCCGGCAACTTTTGGCGAAACGGGGATAACGTGATAGCCCTGATCGAGTAAATACTTCATTACCCGATAGCTTGGACGATCGGGTTTATCGCTTGCACCAACCAGTGCAATCGTACGGGTAGATGTCAAAATGCCAGCAATATCGGTCTCTTTCATCGTCTTCCTCCAGGCTGTTTAACAAAGTGTACGACAAACCTGGCCTTGCAACCATTCATCCCATACTGGCGCATGAGAGCTAAACTCAAAAATATGTCTATATGTTAGTAAACGTGACCAGTGAAAAAATTAGATACATCTGATGCAGATATTTTCTGGACAGGAGAAACCTATGAAAGCCGGCATTATGACAGCCTTGATTGCTCTGTGTTTGCCGGTAACTGTTTTTGCCACCTCTTTGCGTCTGTCGAGTGAAATTGATCTTCTGGTGCTGGATGGAAAAAAAGTCTCCAGCTCATTACTGCGTGGCGCCGACAGTATTGAGCTGGAAAATGGTCGGCACCAGCTCGTATTTCGCGTAGAAAAAACCCTTCGCCTGTCCAGCCACGAAGAACGTCTGTATATTTCCCCTCCGCTGGTTATCAGCTTTGATACCCAGCTCGTCAGCCAGGTTAATTTTCACCTTCCGCGTCTGAACAATGAGCGGGACGCATCACATTTCGATGATGCACCGCGTGTGGAACTGCTGGATGGGGACGCCATGCCCATCCCCGTTAAGCTGGATATTCTGTCAATCACCTCCACGGCGAAAATCGTGGATTATGAAATGGAAACTGAGCGCTATAACAAAGCGGCTAAACATGCGTCATTGCCACAATTCGCCACCATGATGGCCGACGACAGCTCGCTGCTTTCTGGGGTGTCTGAACTGGATCGGGTGCCGCCTCAGTCGCAAACGCTGACTGAGCAACGATTAAAATTTTGGTTTGAGCAGGCCGACGCCCAAACGCGAAGTAACTTTCTGCAATGGGCCCAGAAACAGCCTTCTTCATGACATTTATGTTCACAGACGCATTTTTTTTGTCTTTCTCTTGCAGCGTCAAGTGCTTCCAGTACTCTGTAACAAGGTTAACTTGGGAGCTGTACTATGGAATTAACGACTCGCACATTGCCAGCGCGTAAGCATATTGCGCTGGTGGCACACGATCACTGTAAAAATATGTTGATGAGCTGGGTGGAGCGCCACCAGCCGTTACTGGAAAAACACGTTCTGTATGCCACGGGAACAACAGGAAACTTAATTCAACGCGCGACAGGAATGGACGTCAACGCAATGCTGAGCGGTCCAATGGGGGGGGACCAGCAGGTGGGCGCGCTGATTTCAGAAGGGAAAATAGATGTGCTGATCTTCTTCTGGGATCCGCTCAACGCCGTTCCCCACGATCCTGATGTCAAAGCCCTGCTGCGCCTTGCCACAGTCTGGAACATTCCGGTCGCCACCAACGTGTCGACGGCAGATTTTATTATCCAGTCGCCAAACTTCAACGATGAGACGGACATACTGATCCCGGATTACGCCCGTTATCTGGCAGAACGCCTCAAATAATGCCCAGGCAGGCGGCAACTACCGCCTGCGTTTCAGGGTTTCCTCGTCACCGGGACATCCAGTCGCTTAAGCTCATCAACAAAACACGATGGTGTTTCTTTATTGAACAGCAACCACACCCGGTGACGTGCGCGCGTTAGTGCCACATACAGCAACCTTCGCTCTTCGGCATCCGGAAAATCTTCAACCGCCGGGAGCAGCGCCTCTTCCATAATCGACTCGCGGGCTGGCGCAGGAAAGCCATCATTACCCTCATGAAGACCGACGACAATAACGTAGTCCGCTTGCTGTCCTTTACTGGCATGGATAGTCATAAAATCCAGCGGTAACTTAGGCCAGCGGGTAGCCGCTTTCTCCAGACTGACCGGTTTCAGATGATGGTATCTCGCCAGGACCAAAATTCTCTCTTCTGTATTCACAAAACCCGACAGTTTATCCAGCAACAGATCCAACTGGTTTTCATCAAGCAAGGTGACGGCTTTTTTATCCCCTGTCATCAGGCTGTTGAGCGGTTTCGTAAGCTGATGGGGATTCTGTTGAATAAACCGATTTGCGACTTCACCAATACGGCTATTGAAACGGTAAGTCGTATCCAGATTACAGCGATCGCCCTCGCCAAAGTTTTGCTGGAATGCTGTGGTCAGCGAAAGTTGCGCCCCGCTAAACCGGTAAATGGCCTGCCAGTCATCGCCTACGGCAAACAGCGTAGTCTGCGAGTTTTGCTTGCGTAGCGCGGCCAACAAGGCGGCACGCTGAGGAGAAATATCCTGAAATTCATCGACCAGAATATGCTTCCAGGGACTGATAAACCGCCCTTTTTCCAGAATAACAATGGCCTGATGGATTAACCCGGAAAAATCGACGGCATTCTCGTCCTTCAGGGCGCTCTTCCAGGCTTTGAGCAGGGGCGCCATGAGCTTTATACGTTTACTGAACAGGTCGCGGATCTCCTGCGGAGCATTGGCAATCATCTCCGCCTGCGCTCCGCCATGCATACGCATCAGGCTAACCCAGCGATCGAGCCGGGAGGCCAAACGCCGCTGTAACTTTTCGTCGTCCCAGAAGTTACCTTCGGGTACAGGCCACTGCATCTCTTCTTCTAACCATTGTCGCCAACCTTTGGCCTGCGCTTTTTTCTCGCTGCACTGCTGACGCCAGGTAGTAATGAAGAGTTTGCTGCGCGCAACGGCGTCATTTTCCAGCTTGCTAACTGTCGGGACTTTTTTGCTGCCCTGCGAAATGATATGCAGCGCCAGTGAATGAAACGTCCGCGCGGTGACCTCATCCGTATGCAGACGTTCACGGATGCGGTCATCCATCTCCTGAGCCGCTTTACGACCGAACGCCAGCAACAGAATTTGTTCTGCCACCGCCTCGCCTCGCGCCAACAGCCAGCCCGCACGGGCAACCAGAACCGATGTTTTGCCGCTTCCCGCCCCGGCAAGTACCAGTAAGGCTTGCTCACCATTTACCACCGCGCGCGCCTGGGCAGGGTTCAGCGGCGAAGATTCAATGTGCTGGAAAAACTCGGCATGCTCTGCCAGCATCGCATCGGTATAGGCCTGATTGTGCTGTAAACGACAGGCCTCAATATCCTGCAACCATGCCTGGCATTGGCGTAACGCTTCACGACAATTTTCAAATTCTTCCAGCCGCTTCACCGGTAGCGGCAACGCCGCAAAGGCACGGAGGATCTGCTGTTGCAATCCTGAGGTTTGGCTACGTGTCAGCCATTTATTTTCACTTGTCCGGGCCGCAATCGCATCCAATTGTTGCTGTAACACTCCAGCAGCCACCTCACTCATTTCCTGGCTCCACTGCTGCCAGAGCGTATTTAAATGGTGATGGAAGCGTTGGGTTTCCGCCCATTCTGTGCCGTGAAGCCGTACCACCTTATCATCCGGAAGCACAAACTCCAGCTCTCCCCACACCAGGCCGCGTTTGCAATGAATAGCCAATAACTGGTTGAAGGGAATAAGATACTCGTGACGATCGCCGGAAACTTTAATCCCGGCATTGAGAATAACGGCCCGATCGTAAGGGTGTTGCGCCAGACGTTTTCCAAGAGAAGTTGCTTTCAGTTCCATAAGACTCAAGCGGATCCACACGAAGAGGTTTGCATATCAGTGTAACCGCCAGAGAAAACGTGCTCCAGCCCAAAAAAACGTTACAATTGCCGAATTCACAGAAAACCAGAGTTAATCGAGGGTTTATGCGTACTGTTCTGAATATTTTAAATTTTGTGCTAGGTGGGTTCGCCACCACCTTAGCCTGGTTATTGGCTACGCTGGTCAGTATTGTGCTTATTTTTACTTTACCCTTGACCCGGTCATGCTGGGAAATAACCCGACTCTCGCTATTTCCCTATGGCAACGAAGCGATTCATGTCGATGAACTTAATCCGGCAGGGAAAAATGTGCTTCTTAATACCGGTGGCACATTGCTCAATATTTTCTGGCTGATTTTCTTCGGTTGGTGGCTGTGCCTGATGCACATTGTCTCCGGCATTGCCCAGTGCATTTCGATTATTGGTATTCCGGTGGGTATTGCGAACTTTAAAATTGCCGCTATTGCGCTCTGGCCGGTGGGGCGTCGGGTGGTTTCAGTCGAAGTTGCCCGCGCAGCGCGTGAAGCCAATGCGCGCCGTCGCTTTGAATAATCAGGACTGATGGCCTTTATGTTAAGTCCGCTGCTTAAACGCTATACCTGGAACAGCACCTGGCTGTACTACGTAAGAATTTTTATCGCGCTTTGTGGCACAACAGCGCTACCCTGGTGGCTGGGCGATGTTAAGCTGACCATCCCGCTCACGCTGGGTATGGTCGCTGCCGCGCTGACCGATCTGGACGATCGCCTCGCTGGCCGACTGCGCAATTTGATCATTACATTGATCTGCTTTTTTATTGCCTCGGCCTCCGTAGAACTGCTCTTCCCATGGCCATGGCTGTTTGCCATTGGGTTAACGCTTTCCACCAGCGGCTTCATTCTGCTGGGGGGCTTAGGCCAGCGCTATGCAACCATCGCCTTTGGTGCGTTGTTGATTGCCATTTATACCATGCTGGGAACGTCGCTTTACGATCAGTGGTATCAGCAGCCGATCCTGTTGCTCGCTGGCGCTATCTGGTACAACCTTCTGACGCTGACCGGGCATCTTCTGTTCCCCATCCGCCCACTGCAGGACAACCTGGCGCGTAGCTACGAACAGTTAGCGCACTACCTGGAACTGAAATCACGCCTTTTTGATCCCGACATTGAAGATGAAAGCCAGGCGCCGTTGTATGATTTGGCCCTCGCTAATGGGCAATTGATGGCGACGCTAAACCAGACAAAGGTATCGTTACTGACTCGCCTGCGCGGCGACCGCGGTCAGCGCGGAACGCGTCGCACGCTACATTACTATTTTGTAGCGCAGGATATTCACGAACGCGCCAGCTCCTCCCATATTCAGTATCAAACGCTACGCGACCATTTCCGTCACAGCGACGTGATGTTTCGCTTCCAGCGCTTGATGTCGATGCAGGGGCAAGCCTGCACCCAGTTGTCCCGCTGTATTTTATTACGCACGCCTTACCAGCACGATCCGCACTTTGAGCGCGTCTTCACGCATATAGATGCCGCCCTCGAGCGTATGCGTGCGAGCGGTGCGCCTGCAGACCTGCTCAACACGCTGGGATTTTTGCTCTCAAACCTGCGAGCTATCGACGCCCAACTGGCCACCATCGAGTCAGAGCAGGCCCAGGTACTCTCGCGTAATGAGTCTGAAAATCAGCTTGCCGATGACAGTCCGCATGGGTTCAGCGATATCTGGTTACGTCTGAGCCGTAATTTTACGCCTGAGTCAGCCCTGTTTCGCCATGCAGTACGCATGTCGCTGGTGCTTTGTGTCGGCTATGCCATCATCCAGATTACCGGGATGAACCACGGATACTGGATCCTGCTGACCAGTCTGTTTGTCTGTCAGCCAAACTACAACGCCACCCGACATCGCCTGGCGCTAAGGATTATCGGTACATTGGTAGGAATCGCCATTGGTTTACCTATCCTGTGGTTCGTTCCCTCTCTGGAAGGTCAGTTGATACTTTTGGTGATCACTGGCGTACTGTTTTTTGCCTTTCGCAACGTCCAGTATGCGCACGCCACGATGTTTATCACGCTGCTGGTACTGCTGTGCTTTAATCTGCTCGGTGAAGGTTTCGAAGTTGCGCTGCCGCGCGTTATCGATACGCTGATAGGGTGTGCCATCGCATGGGCTGCCGTGAGTTTCATCTGGCCTGACTGGCGTTTTCGTAACCTGCCGCGTGTCATTGAGCGGGCCACTGACGCAAACTGTCGTTACCTCGATGCTATTCTCGAACAATATCATCAGGGTCGTGATAATCGTATGGCATACCGTATCGCCCGTCGTGACGCGCACAATCGTGATGCAGAGCTTGCCTCCGTGGTGTCGAACATGTCGAGTGAACCGGATGTCACGGCCCAAACGCGAGAAACAGCATTTCGCTTGCTGTGCCTCAATCATACGTTTACCAGTTACATTTCCGCCCTTGGCGCACACCGCGAACAGTTAACCAACCCGGAAGTTCTGGCATTACTGGATGATGCCGTCTGCTACGTTGATGACGCGCTTCACTATCAACCCGCAGACGAACAGCGCGTCTACCAGGCGCTGGAGGGGCTGAAGCATCGAATTCAGCATCTTGAGCCACGTCCGGATAGTAAAGAACCGCTTGTTATACAGCAGGTTGGGCTATTGATCGCCCTGCTACCGGAAATCCGGCGATTACAACAGCAAATTGCCATGCTGCCTTCTAATACCCCGGCTCCGGCGTAAGAGAACTGACCCACTCCACCAGCTCCTGGCGACGGACCGCCGGGAGCGCAGCTTCATGCATGCCACTGACCGCACCTTCAAGGGCATAAAGTATTTTTACCGTCAGGGCTGGATTGTTTTGCCGCAGTTTCAGCCAGCACATTTGGGCGCCCAACGTTCGCAATGTTCCCTCATCTTTAATCCCTGCTTCATTTAGCAGGGTCTCCAGATGAAACGTCATATTTGGTAGTTCCCGCAGACGATGTTGAGCAAAGCGACTCTGTTTTTCCTTAACAGCAGCATCCAATGAGTACCGCGATAACGACACCAACTGCTGCTGGTTTTGCCACAGCGCATCATTCACCTGATAGTAGTTGAGTACCACCGGACGCCCGCGCTTTATAAATGTCAGCCAGACAGGCGAATTTTTTACACAGTACTGTACGCTCTGTTCGCAGGCCCGAAGATATAACTCACCGTTGGCGACCATAGCAAAGACCGTATCCCCAACCGTCAGACTGTAACTGCCAAATAATGAGCGATAGTGAATTGTTCCCAGAGACGCCAGATATTCTTGTGATTTATAGATCTTTGCATAAGAAAGTTCTTTCATAAAAATCCTTTTAAATCATAACGTAAGCAAATGATTTTCAATAACAGATCCGTTAATGACGAAAATAGGCAACTTATTCACACGGGGCAAGATGAATTTTATTTTTCCCGTAACTACGACTAAAAATTGCGAACCTGTTTCCGAAAATAAGGTTGATCTTTGTTGATAGCAGGGTTACTGTATATCCATACAGTAACTCACAGGGCTGGATTGATTATGTACACTTCAGGCTATGCAAATCGTTCTTCGTCGTTCTCTTCCACATCAAGCAACATTGCGCGCGTTTCATCAGAGAACGCAACCGCTGGGCTTATCAGTGAAGTGGTCTATCGCGAGGACCAGCCCATGATGACGCAACTACTGCTGCTTCCCCTGCTGCAGCAATTAGGGCAGCAATCGCGCTGGCAGTTGTGGCTGACGCCTCAGCAAAAATTAAGCCGGGAGTGGGTACAGTCAGCCGGGCTTCCATTGACAAAAGTGATGCAGATTCGCCAACTCTCCCCCTGCAATACGCTGGAATCGATGATCCGTGCGCTGCGCACAGGTAATTACAGCGTCGTTATCGGCTGGCTGGGAGAAGAGTTAACGGAAGACGAACACGCTGAACTGGTTAAAGCGGCTGAAGAAGGAAATGCTATGGGATTTATCATGCGTCCTGTTCGCGCACAGTCACTTGCGGGGAGACAGCATTCCGGGCTAAAAATTCACTCGAATTTGTATCATTGAGTAAAATTAGGATTTATCCTGGAATTTTTTTTCATGCTTCAATTTGCCTTTGAGCTTTAACGCGTTTTTCGTGCGAACGCCTGTCTCAAGCGGTTTTCAGGAAATCTCCAGTGCATTTAGACATCAATAAATGTTAAATATTATGTATACAAGCCTTTTTTTTTCATATGCCTGACGGACTTCACACTTGTAAGTTTTCAACTACGTTGTAGACTTTACATCGCCAGGGGTGCTCGGCGTAAGCCGCAGATATCGGTAGAGTAACTATTGAACTGGTCCCCGGGTGAAGGATTTAACCGTGTTATCTCTCTTCGGAGATATTCATGGCGAATTTTGGATGATAACGAGGCGCAAAAAATGAAAAAGACAGCTATCGCAATTGCAGTGGCACTGGCTGGTTTCGCTACCGTGGCGCAGGCCGCTCCGAAAGATAACACCTGGTACGCTGGTGCTAAACTGGGCTGGTCTCAGTACCATGATATTGGCAACAACCAGATCAACAACGCCGGCCCTACCCACGAAAGCCAACTGGGTGCTGGTGCGTTCGGTGGTTATCAGGTTAACCCGTACGTTGGTTTCGAAATGGGTTATGACTGGTTAGGCCGTATGCCGTACAAAGGCTACACTGACCAGACTCACAACAACGGCGCTTTCAAAGCTCAGGGCGTTCAGCTGACCGCTAAACTGGGTTACCCAATCACTGACGATCTGGACGTTTATACCCGTCTGGGTGGTATGGTTTGGCGTGCAGACGCTAAAAACAACACCGGCTTCAAAGACCACGACACTGGTGTATCCCCAGTATTCGCTGGTGGCGTAGAGTATGCAATTACTCCTGAAATCGCTACCCGTCTGGAATACCAGTGGACCAACAACATCGGTGACGCGAACACCGTTGGCGGTCGTCCGGATAACGGTCTGTTAAGCGTTGGTGTTTCTTATCGTTTCGGCCAGCAGGAAGAAGCAGCTCCAGTAGTTGTTGCTCCGGCTCCGGCTCCAGAAGTACAGACCAAGCACTTCACTCTGAAGTCTGACGTTCTGTTCAACTTCAACAAAGCAACTCTGAAACCAGAAGGCCAGCAGGCTCTGGACCAGATGTACAGCCAGCTGAGCAACCTGGATCCGAAAGACGGTTCCGTAGTGGTTCTGGGCTTCACTGACCGCATCGGTTCTGACGCTTACAACCAGGGTCTGTCCGAGAAACGTGCTCAGTCCGTTGTTGATTACCTGATCTCTAAAGGTATTCCTTCTGACAAAATCTCTGCACGTGGCATGGGCGAATCTAACCCGGTTACTGGCAACACCTGTGACAACGTGAAAGCTCGCGCTGCACTGATCGACTGCCTGGCTCCGGATCGTCGTGTTGAGATCGAAGTTAAAGGTATCAAAGACGTTGTAACTCAGCCTCAGGCTTAAGTTATCGTCTTATAAAAAAACCCCGCATCGCGGGGTTTTTTTTCATCTGTGTTTTAATCAAAGCACACGACTACGTCACCCATTAAAGCACCCTGCCACTACTCTTTTCCCAGCAGTGCCTGTAAATCCTGTTTTAAGGTTGACATTTTATTCGCGTACTTCTCTTTATGTTCCGCATCTTCAATCAGTTGCACAATGGTTTCAGAAAGCGTTTTACTGCGCCGCTGGGCAAGGCCTGCTAAGCGTTGCCAAACCATGAATTCCAGATCGATAGATTTCTTTCGTGTATGCTGATGCTCAGCATTAAAATGCCGCTTGCGCCTCGCCCGTATGGTCTGTTTCATACGATTGAGTAGCGCAGGGTTCATGTGTTCTTCAATCCAGGTATTGACCCGAACCGGTTCATTTTCGAGGGTTAGCAATAAATCAACGGCTTCTTTGGCAGCGCTGGCCTCTACGTAACGGGTTATTAATTCCCCCTCACGATGCTTCTTCACCAGGTACTTCCACTTCCAGCCGCTTTCAAGATTTTCAAGTTGTTGATATTTCATTGCGATCTCAATGTTACCGTGTAACTCTTATCAGAATATCAGCTTTTTGAGCAACTGAAGAAAAGAATATCCAGCCTGTGAACTGCCGCGCGTCATCACTTCCGTTTCGCGGTGCTTTCCAGGTGTGTAGTGATGAGGGTTACGGTATAATCTCGTTTTTAACAACAGACTAAAAAACATCAACTTTGACCATTACGAAACTTGCATGGCGTGATCTGGTTCCTGATACCGACAGTTATCAGGAAGTATTTGCACAGCCGCACGTCACTGACGACACCGATACCTTACTTAGTGATACTCAGCCACGTTTACAATTCGCGCTAGAGCAGCTTCTGCAGCACTGGACGACGTCCTCGTTCATGCTGGTAAAAGCACCGGAAGAGCTTGAATACCTTAACCTTATTGCAACTGCTGCACATACACTGCACACGGACGCAGGACGCCTGACTGGGGGTCATTATGATATCTCTGGTCACACTATCCGCTATCGTACAGCGGAAAAAGCAGAAGACAATTTTGCGACGCTAACTCAGGTGGTCAACGCTGACTGGGTTGAAGCCGAGCAACTGTTTGGCTGCCTGCGTCAGTTCAATGGCGATATTTCCCTGCAACCAGGTCTGGTACATCAGGCGAATGGTGGGGTGTTGGTTATCTCATTACGCACTCTGCTGGCCCAACCGCTGTTGTGGATGCGTCTGAAAGCCATTGTCAGCCACGAGCGCTTTGACTGGGTAGCTTTTGATGAGTCTCGCCCATTGCCCGTTTCCGTTCCGCCTATGCCGCTTAAACTGAAAGTGATTTTAGTCGGGGAGCGTGAATCACTGGCAGATTTTCAGGACATGGAGCCAGAACTGGCTGAGCAGGCCATCTACAGCGAATTTGAAGACAACCTGCAGATAGTCGATGCCGAAACCATGACCCAGTGGTGCCAGTGGGTAACGCATACCGCCACGCGCAACAATTTGCCCTACCCCGCGCCTGATGCCTGGCAGGTTCTAATCCGCGAAGCTGTGCGCTATACCGGCGAACAGGATACGTTGCCGCTTAACCCCTTGTGGATCATCCGACAGTTCAAAGAAGTGGCCCCGCTATGCGCGAGCGAAACCTGCACAGCGGAACAGTTCAGCCTGATGCTGGCGCAGCGCGAATGGCGGGAAGGATTCCTGGCCGAACGTATGCAGGATGAGATCCTGCAAGAGCAAATCCTTATCGAAACGGAAGGCGAGCGAATTGGTCAGATCAACGCCCTGTCGGTCATTGAGTTTCCGGGTCATCCTCGCGCGTTTGGAGAACCATCACGTATCAGTTGCGTGGTGCATATTGGCGATGGCGAATTCACAGATATTGAGCGCAAAGCCGAGCTGGGAGGAAATATTCATGCCAAGGGGATGATGATTATGCAGGCGTTCCTGATGTCTGAACTCCAGCTTGAGCAGCAAATTCCCTTCTCGGCCTCGCTGACCTTTGAACAATCATACAGCGAAGTTGATGGTGACAGCGCGTCCATGGCGGAGTTGTGCGCATTGATTAGCGCTCTCGCCGACGTCCCTGTGAATCAAAGCATCGCCATTACGGGTTCTGTTGATCAATTTGGTCGGGCGCAACCTGTCGGCGGTCTTAACGAGAAAATTGAAGGTTTCTTCGCCATCTGCCAGCAGCGTGAGCTGACAGGTACTCAGGGCGTTATCATTCCATCAGCTAATGTCAGACATCTGAGCCTGCAACCGGCACTGCTACAGGCCATAGAAGAAGAAAAATTCACTATCTGGGCGGTGGACGACGTAACCGATGCATTGCCGCTATTACTAAATCTGGTGTGGGATGGCGAAGGCCAGACAACGCTGATGCAAACCATCCAGGAACGTATTGCGACAGCAACGCAACAGGAAGGCCGTCACCGTTTTCCATGGCCGCTACGTTGGCTGAACTGGATTATTCCGAACTGATCGGACTTGTTCAGCGTACACGTGTTAGCTATCCTGCGTGCTTCAATAAAATAAGGCTTACAGAGAACATGGTAGATAAACGCGAATCCTATACAAAAGAAGACCTTCTTGCCTCTGGTCGCGGTGAGCTGTTTGGCGCAAAAGGCCCGCAACTGCCTGCACCAAGCATGCTGATGATGGACCGTGTCATTAAGATGACCGAAACCGGTGGCAACTTTGACAAAGGTTATGTTGAAGCTGAACTGGATATTAACCCGGACCTGTGGTTCTTCGGATGTCACTTCATCGGCGATCCGGTAATGCCAGGCTGCCTGGGTCTGGATGCCATGTGGCAGCTGGTTGGATTCTATCTCGGGTGGCTGGGCGGCGAAGGTAAAGGCCGCGCGCTGGGCGTAGGCGAAGTGAAATTCACCGGTCAGGTTCTGCCGACTGCGAAGAAAGTCACTTACCGCATTCACTTCAAACGCATCGTTAACCGTCGCCTGATCATGGGCCTGGCTGATGGCGAAGTGCTGGTTGATGGTCGTCTGATCTACACCGCAAACGATCTGAAAGTGGGTCTTTTCCAGGACACTTCCGCGTTCTAATCGCAGAGATCAGGCGTTGCTTCGTTGTCGGATGACAGCGTAAACGCCTTATCCGGTCTGCAAAAAGGCGAAACCTCCGCTCTGCGGAGGTTTCTTTTATCTAAAGAGACAGAATCAGGCCATTAAAACCCTATCCCCCATGGCTTCTCGCCAGCCTCCCAGCCAGTATGATCTCTGATTCAGCGCCTGATAGGGACACATTTCTTTTGAGCGTCCGGCAATGCCGGCCTGATATCCACGTTGATGTGCCCGTTCCAGGCGATCTCGTTTTTGTCTCTTCATGCCTCGTTTCCCTCATCTTTAGTTCTGGTGGAAAAGAAAACAGTGATTACTAAGTGTGCAATCACACTAAACGAATACCCCTAAACATCAGGCTCGTCAATGCGCAAAATTCACGCCAGTGTCATATTTGTGAGCTACCCGCGAAATCATTTGTACAAAAAAAATCAGACAGAACAGTTATCTCCACGGCTAAAAAATAAAAAAAACCGCCCCGGGCAATGAACCAGGGGCGGCATAATTTACAATTATTTAAGCTTAAGGGATGCGTTTCAGCTCTTGAGCTATGGCCGTCGCTTCCTGACTCCAGGCGCTGGCGAGAACCTTCACCATCTCATCGTAGCCGTCCCTGGTCTGCACTGCTTCGATGTGAAACGGACGCTTGATCAACTGCCCCTGGTGATTCAGTAACCATTCGCCGCTGACAATAACCTTCCCATCGTACCTACCGTGGAAGCCGGTCACAGTGACGTTCAGCGTGTCCTGCGTGCTTCCCAGCGGCTGCGAAGCGACAACCCAGCCAGGTAATTGCATACTGAGGTTCGTCACCAGCGTATTGCGCAATTGCTGATCTAAAGGACTGGCCCAGAGATTATTATTCGCTATCACATATTGCACATCGCTGGTCTGGTAAACCACCCCATTACCCGCCAGATAGTCCGGCACCGCAATCTGCTCAACCCACAGCAGCCGGTTACCCTGGTTGGCGGAGCTTTGGACGCCCCCTTGCGCGATAGGAAGCTGGTAATAGCTTTTATTTTCTCCGCTGGAGCTGCATGACGTCAGCCAGACCGCCATCATCACCACTAGCCACTTTTTCATTGTTTCGCCCTCTTCGGCTCTGGATCTTTTTTGTCCTTCGCTTCAAATACCAGCGCATTGCTCTTATCGTTCAACGTTTTCAGTACCGGTTGCAGTTCGCGCAGTACCTGATCAAGACGCTGCATATCCGCCACCATCTTGTTGTAGGCTGCCGAGCCCGGCTGGAAGCCCTGCATGCTACGATTAAGTTCACGCAACGTATTTTGCATATCCGCCGGAAGATCCTGCATTGACTGGCTGGATGTGATCTTATTCATATTATCCAGCGTGGTTTGCAGATGCTTCATCGTACGCTGGCTTTCTGACAACGTATTGGTCGCCTGCTCAATCATCGGGTTCAACGGCAGATTATTAATCTTATCCAGCGCTTCCATCAGGCGCTGCTGGATCTGCGCTAAACCGCCACTCACCGTCGGGATAATCTGATAACCATTAAATTCTCGTACACCACTAATCGGTGGTTCTTTCGGGTAGAAGTCGAGATCGACATACAGCGCGCCGGTCACCAGATTCCCGGTTTTCAGCGATGCGCGTAATCCGCGTTTGAGCAATTGCTCCAGATGAGCGCCAACATCAGTGTCCTCGCCCAGCTGTGCTTTCAGGCGCTCAGGCTCGATGCGTACCAACACCGGAATGCGGTAATCATTGTTAAATACCTGACGCATGTTCGGTGAGAAGAAAGGTACTTTACTCACCGTCCCCAGACGAATGCCGCGGAATTCCAGTGGCGCGCCTGGCTGCAGGCCACGAATCGAATCCTTAAAGAACATCAGGTAGTCAATATGATCGGTATACAGGGAATCCTGAATACTTTTTTGATCGTCATAAAGATTAAACGCGGACTGTTGCCCAACCGGCTCACCTTGTTCTAAACCTTCTGGCACGTCAAAACTTACGCCTCCGCCAAACAGCGTGGAGAGCGATCCCATTTCCACACGCATACCTGCGGAGGTAAGATCCACGGCGATCCCACTGTCTTTCCAGAAACGCACATTGCTGGTCACCAGACGATCGTTGGGCGCATTAATGAAAAGCTGGTAGCTGATAGTACGCTTTTGCGCATCGAAGGTGCTGGTCTCAACCGACCCCACACGATATCCACGGAACAATACCGGATCGCCCGGGCTTAACTGCCCGGCTTTTTTACTGTCCAGTATCACGCGGATCCCTTTCGCATCTGGCGGTGCCAGCGGCGGTGAGTCCAGTAGTTGGTAATTTTCCAGCTTATTACCTTTATTGCCGGGCTGCAGTTCAATATATGCCCCGGACAATAGCGTGCCCAGACCGCTGATACCTTCACGACCAACCTGCGGCTTCACCACCCAAAAAACAGAGTCTTTATGCAGCAGCTTTTCCATTCCGGAGTTAAGACGAGCTTTAATCTCCACATGGGTCAAATCGTCCGTCAGAGTCGCGCTCTCGACGATGCCGACATCCACGCTGCGGCTTTTAATCGTCGTTTTGCCGCCTTCAATCCCTTCGGCATTGGTGGTAATCAGCGTGACTTCCGGCCCCTGATGGCTGTAATGATAAAACAGGACCCACGCGCCAATAAGCGCAGTAACGATCGGGAATATCCACACGGGCGACCAGTTTTTCACCTTCTGCACTTTGGCTTCCCCACTTTTAGATTCCATGCTGTCAGGACTCCTCATGATCTGGTTCTGGTTCACGGTCCCACGACAGACGCGGATCAAATGTCATCGCAGAAAACATTGTCATAATGACGACTAAAGCAAACATCAAAGCACCCATTGCAGGATAAATGTTCATTAACCCTCCCATGCGCACCAGCGCAGAGAGTACCGCAATCACAAAAACGTCGATCATTGACCAGCGACCGACAAATTCCACCACTTCATAAATCAAGTGCATACGTTCACTGTCACGTTTGCCGTGACCCTTGGCATCCCAACATAGCCAGGCAATGGCAATCATTTTCAACGTCGGCACCATAATACTGGCGATAAAGATAACCGCCGCCACCGGATAAGAGCCCTCACTCCAAATCAAAACCACGCCTTCAAGAATCGTTGACGGCAATTTGGATCCGAGCAAATCGGTAATCATGATCGGCAGGATGTTGGCAGGAAGATAAAGCATGATTGACGTGAACAATAACGCCATCGTCCATTGCAGACTGTTTTTGCGACGCACGTAGCCTTTCGTCTCGCAGCGCGGGCACACCCGTTCGTCAGCGGGAAGAATCGCGGTGCAGCAGGAACAAGAACGCAACCCCTGCCGGATGCCGGGCACGCCTGGCTTTAATTCCTGGTTAATGACAGGCATTGGCGCAATATCATCCCACAGCCAACGGCGGTCAACGCACTGGAACGCCCGTAGCTGTAGTACACAAAAGAAGCACCATGGGATGAAACTGCTGCCCACGCCGATATCACCATAAGCCATTAGCTTAACGAAACTGACCAGCACTCCGGCGAGGAAGATTTCCGCCATCCCCCAGCTTTTCAACTGGAACAGGACGCGCGCAAGCCTGGCCTTTAGCCAGCCAGGCATTTCGGCACGGTTCACCAGCAGCAGAATAGTCAGTAAACAAAACGCGGGAACCAACTGGACGAATAATAAAAAAAACGTGCCGAGGCTGGCGTAATCTTCAGAGAAGAGCACGCTGGGGATTTCCAGCAACGTCACTTCGCTGCTTACCCCTGCGACGTTCATATTCACAAAAGGGAAGAGGTTTGATAAAAGCAGCATGAACAGCGCTGCTAAAACATAGGCAGTAGGACGCTGCCTCGGCGCGTCCCACTCAACCGTTAACGTAGTGCCACATCGTGGACATGCCGCTTTTTGACCATGCTCAAGGCGCGGTAACGCCACCAGCATGTCACACTGCGAACACAAAATATGCTTCGCGGCATGGTGATGTTCGCACATATGTGCTCCTTTAAATTATGCGCCATTCTTCAAAGATTCAAGATACTCCCAGCGCTCAAAGGCTTGCTCAAGTTCTTGTTCCGCTTCGTTCAGATTAGCTAAAACTTGTTGCGTTTGCTCGTGCGGCTGACTGAAAAAAGCGGCGTCAGCAACCTGAGCTTGTAATGTTTCCAGCTTAGCTTCCAGTTCTTCAAGCAATGCGGGGAGCTGCTCCAGTTCGCGCTGCAGTTTATAGCTTAGTTTGCTCGTGCCACGTTTGACAATTTCTGCTTTAGGAGCAATAGCTTCCTCTGTTTTTTTCACAACGGGCTGTTTAAACGCCACATGCTGCGATTGCTGGCTGCGCGCGTCATGGTAACCGCCGACATAACGACCAATTTTACCACCGCCTTCGAAGATCCAACATTCCGTAACGGTATTATCCACAAACTGACGGTCGTGGCTCACCAGCAGTACGGTGCCCTGATAGCTGTCAATCAGCTCTTCAAGCAGTTCCAGCGTTTCGACGTCAAGATCGTTCGTTGGTTCATCGAGAATTAAAAGATTACTGGGTTTCAGGAACAAACGCGCCAGCAACAGACGATTTCGTTCCCCACCGGAGAGCGCGCGTACTGGCGTCATCGCCCGTTTCGGGTGGAACAGGAAGTCCTGCAGGTAGCCCAGCACATGGCGGGGTTTACCGTTAACCATCACCTCTTGCTTACCTTCGGCCAGATTGTCCATCACGGTTTTATCCGGATCCAGTTCAGCGCGGTGCTGATCGAAATAAGCCACTTCCAGCCTGGTCCCAACATGAATACGTCCACTGTCAGCCTGCAGTTGGCCTAACATCAGTTTGAGCAGCGTCGTCTTGCCGCAACCGTTAGGGCCAATTAACGCAATTTTGTCGCTGCGCTGCACCTGCGCGGAGAAATCTTTTACCAGTTGCTTACCATCAACCTGATAATCCACATTCTCCATTTCGAAGACAATCTTGCCCGAACGGCTCGCCTCTTCAACCTGCATCTTCGCCGTGCCCATCACTTCGCGACGTTCACCGCGCTCGCGACGCATCGCTTTCAGGGCGCGCACACGGCCTTCGTTACGGGTACGACGCGCTTTGATACCCTGGCGGATCCAAACCTCTTCCTGCGCCAGCTTGCGATCAAACTCCGCGTTTTGTAACTCTTCTACCCGCAGCGCTTCTTCTTTCTCCAGCAGATACTGATCGTAGTTCCCCGGATAGGTCACCAGTTTGCCGCGGTCAAGATCAACAATACGCGTCGCCATGTTGCGAATAAATGAACGGTCGTGGGAAATGAAAATGATTGTTCCGTTGAAGGATTTCAGGAACCCTTCCAGCCAGTCAATTGTTTCAATGTCCAGATGGTTCGTCGGTTCATCGAGCAGCAATACGCGCGGATTACTCACCAACGCGCGGCCCAGCGCCGCTTTACGCAGCCAACCACCAGACAGCGACGAAAGCGCGGCGTTAGGATCCAGCCCCAGTTGCGCCAACACTTCATTAATGCGACTTTCGAGCTGCCACAGATTGTGGTGATCGAGCATTTCCTGAACCCGCGCCATCTCATTCAGATTTCTGTCGCTGGGATCGGTCATGACAAGGCGCGAAATATCATGATACCGCTTCAGGTATTCAGCCTGTTCCTCAATACCTTCGGCAACGAAGTCATACACGCTGCCCTCGACGTTACGCGGCGGATCCTGTTGCAGACGCGCGACGACCAGATCCTGCTCATAAATAATACGCCCGTCGTCAAGACCCTGTTCACGGTTCAGGATCTTCATCAGCGTCGATTTGCCCGCGCCGTTACGGCCTACCAGACAGACGCGTTCGTTATCCTCGATATGCAGTTCCGCATTATCAAGAAGGGGCGCATCGCTGAACGACAGCCATGCACTATGCATACTGATCAATGACATTTACTTATCCTTTCAGGCTGCGGTAATCAGCCAGCAATTGTGGATCTGACGGTTACGGGCAAAGTCCTGGGAAAGCGTTTTTTGGGTAATTTCTTGTGCTTTCAATCCCAGCTCAGTCAGCCCCTCGAGATCCATACGGAATCCACGTTTGTTGTTGGAGAACATGATCGTCCCGTCTTTACGTAACAGACGTTTCAGATCTTTCATCAGCGCCAGATGATCGCGCTGCACATCAAACGAATCTTCCATGCGTTTAGAGTTAGAGAACGTTGGCGGATCGATGAAAATCAGATCGAACTGTTCATTGGCATCGCGCAGCCAGCCCAGACAATCGGCCTGAATTAAACGGTGAGCGCGACCACTCAGGCCGTTCAAACGCAGGTTGCGTTCAGCCCATTCCAGGTAGGTACGCGACATATCAACCGTCGTGGTGCTCCGCGCGCCGCCCAGTCCGGCATGAACGCTGGCGCTACCGGTGTAGGAGAACAGATTGAGGAAATCCTTACCTTTACTCATCTGACCCAGCATGCGACGCGCAATGCGGTGATCGAGGAACAAACCGGTATCAAGATAGTCAGTCAGGTTCACCCACAGACGAGCGTTGTACTCGCTTACCTCAATGAATTCACCCTTCTCATTCATCTTCTGATACTGGTTCTTGCCTTTTTGACGTTCACGGGTTTTCAGCACCAGTTTATTCGGGGCAATCTCAAGTACCGAGAGCGTAGCGGCAATGATGTCGAACAGGCGTTGACGCGCTTTCTGCGTATCGACCGTTTTTGGCGGCGCGTATTCCTGCACCACGACCCAGTCACCGTAGCGATCTACCGCCACGTTGTATTCCGGCAGGTCGGCATCGTACAGGCGATAGCATTCAATACCTTCCTGACGCGCCCATTTTTCCAGCTTCTTAAGATTCTTACGCAGGCGGTTGGCATAATCTTCCGCGACCGTGGCAGGCTTACTGTCGGCGGTGGTTTCTGCAACGTGATAGTTCTTCTGCACGCAATCCAGCGGACCATTTTTCGCTTTAAACTGCTTATCAGCACGTAATTGCAGGCTGCTGAGCAAATCCGGCGAGGCGCTAAACAGGGACAGATTCCAGCCGCCAAACTGGTTTTTCATTGTGCGCCCCAGCAGGCTGTGCAGGGCAATCAGCGCCGGTTCGCTATCCAGACGTTCGCCGTACGGCGGGTTGCTGATAACCGTCCCGTACGGTCCTTTCGGTAACGGGTTGCTCAGTTTGGCGACATCTTTAACTTCAAACGTCATCAGATCGGCAATTCCGGCGCGACGGGCGTTACTGCGTGCTTTTTCAATTACGCGAGTATCGCTGTCAGATCCATAGAAGTGCGAGGTGTAGTCTGCGAGACCCTTACGCGCGCGCACCTGCGCTTCGGCTTTAACCTCTTGCCACACAGCGTCATCGTGCTGCGCCCAACCGCTAAAGCCCCAATAACCACGGTGCAGACCAGGCGCACGATCGGTTGCCCACATCGCCGCTTCAATCAGCAGTGTACCGGAGCCACACATCGGATCGAGTAACGGCGTGCCCGGTTGCCAACCTGAACGCATTACAATGGCGGCAGCCAGCGTTTCTTTAATCGGCGCCTGACCTGCGCGATCGCGATACCCACGCTGATGCAGGCCATCACCGCTCAGATCGAGCGCAATACTGGCGGTATCTTTATTCAGCCACACGTTAATGCGCAGACCCGGAGATTCACGATCCACATTCGGACGCGGCAGATTTTTACGGGTAAAGGCGTCGACAATCGCATCCTTTACCTTCAGCGCCCCGTACTGACTATTACGAATGGTTTCGTTCAGGCCGCTAAAATGCACCGCAAATGTAGCGCCCGGATTAAATATCTCTGTCCAGTCGATTGCCTGAACACCGAGGTACAGATCAAGATCGCTGTAGACCTTGCAATCTCCCATCGGCAGGATAATGCGCGAGGCCAGGCGGCTCCACATCAGGCTCTGGTAAACAAGCCGCGTGTCGCCCTTAAAATGGACACCACCCTGAACGACCTGACACTCCAGCGCGCCAAGGTTTTCCAGTTCAGTTTTTAACAGCTCTTCCAGCCCGCGGGCCGTACTGGCAAACAGAGAATTCATAATGTCACTTTTACTCCGAGAAAATTGCTGCGCATTATAGCTAATATGGGTGGTATGTCATAAAGTTGAAGGCTTATTTTCGCTCGAGGGGCTGTACAGTGGTCACGTTAACCCGACTTTTTATTCATCCGGTTAAATCAATGCGCGGTATTGGGCTTACCCACGCTCTGGCAGACGTTAGTGGTCTCGCCTTTGATCGCATATTTATGATTACCGAACCTGACGGGACGTTCATTACCGCCCGACAGTTCCCACAGATGGTGCGTTTTACCCCTTCCCCTTTCCACGATGGATTGCATCTTACGGCGCCAGACGGTAGCAGCGCGCTTGTGCGATTTGCCGACTTCGCCCTGCAGGATGCGCCGACGGAAGTGTGGGGCAACCATTTTACCGCGCGGATTGCGCCAGCGGCTATCAACCAGTGGCTGAGCGGTTTTTTCTCCCGTGACGTGCAGCTTCGCTGGGTTGGTCCGCAGCTGACGCGCCGAGTGAAGCGCCGCGATGATGTTCCGTTATCCTTTGCCGATGGTTATCCCTACCTTTTAACTAACGAAGCGTCATTGCGCGATTTGCAACAGCGCTGCCCGGCAAGCGTAAAAATGGAGCAGTTTCGCCCCAATCTGGTGGTTTCAGGCGCTGCCGCCTGGGAAGAAGATACCTGGAAAGTGATCCGCATTGGCGAGGTTATTTTTGACGTGGCTAAACCTTGTAGCCGCTGCATTTTCACCACCGTCAGCCCTGAGAAAGGTCAGAAGCATCCGTCCGGCGAACCGCTGGCCACGCTGCAAAGCTTTCGCACTGCGACGGATAACGGCGATGTCGATTTTGGTCAGAATCTCATTGCGCGTAACAGTGGCGTGATTCGCGTCGGCGACGAGGTTGAAATTCTGTCCACCGGTCCGGCCAGAGTATATGGCGCGGCAGAAACCGATGATACTGCCCCGGTGCAACAACCCGATGCCACGGTGCTTATCGAGTGGCAGGGACAGACCTTTCGCGGAAATAATCAGCAGGTATTGCTTGAACAACTGGAAAACCAGGGTATCCGGGTTCCCTACTCATGTCGGGCGGGAATTTGCGGATGCTGTCGAATTCGGCTGGTAGAAGGCGAAGTGACCCCGCTGAAAAAATCAGCGATGGGAGATGACGGGACAATTCTGTGCTGCAGTTGTGTGCCCAAAACGGCAATCAGGCTGGAAAGTTAAACCGCCTGCTCAAGGCTGAAACTGTCAACCATTGTCTGCGGTTTCAGTCTGTCATTCATGATTTTAATTGCGTCGCCAAGCTGCATGGTGCGTCCGGCAATCACCACACCCGGTTGCGCCAGCAGACAAAGCGCAGCGTTTTCACCCGGCTCAACCACTAACAGGTTTACCTGTTCATCGGTATCGCTTAAATCGACACAGGCAGCGTCCCCTGGCACTGGCGTCCAGTTAATGCCGTGGGCGACAAAGTGCCAACTTTTTGGCATCTGCGGCTTAAGATAACGAATAGCCACCAGCGCATTGAGCACCAGTTCCGCTTTTTGTTCTTTCGCTAAATCCAGGTAGCGGCATTTTTCTTCAAAGGAAAAATAAAGCGCGGCGTCATCAACGCAAAATCCGGAAGGAGTAAAGGCATCAGGCGTGAGCATTTTACGAGCAAAACGCGAACGGAATAACATACCATTGGCTAAATCGAGCATCATACGATCGTGCTCTTCATCATAATACCAGCGCCAGTTATCGTCGGGTTTAATTCGCATCAGTTTCTCTCCTTTCCTTAATCATCGCCGTTACGACAGTATCCTTTTGCCGCTTCGTTTATTGCCCTAATAATAAAAGCTCAGAATGTTTAAATAAGCAACAGTAAAGGAATATAAAACAACCAGGGCTAGAAATAAAGCCCTGGATTGTGATTAAGGTAGCATTCAGATATTGGTGACGATTTCTTTAATCAACGGCGGGCCTTTAAAAATAAAGCCCGAATAAATCTGTACCAGGGTAGCGCCGGCGGCTATTTTCTCGCGCGCGGCAATCACCGAGTCAATACCGCCAACGCCAATAATCGGTAACTGACCATTTAATTCCTGAGACAACTGGCGAATAATTTCTGTACTTTTTAATTGTAACGGACGACCGCTCAGCCCCCCCATTTGATCGCAATTTTTCATTCCCTGTACGAGAGAACGATCGAGAGTGGTGTTAGTTGCAATTACACCATCAATATTATGCCGAACTAAACTGTCGGCAACCTGGATCAGTTCTTCGACGGAAAGATCCGGCGCGATCTTTACGGCCACCGGAACATATTTATGGTGGATCGCTTGCAGATCGTTTTGCTTATTTTTAATTGCCGTCAGCAGATCATCCAGCGCTTCACCGTATTGCAGCGTGCGTAATCCCGGCGTATTCGGTGAAGAGATATTAATCGCGATATAACCGGCATAAGCATAGACTTTTTCCATACAAATCAGATAGTCATCTTTGCCGTTTTCTACCGGAGTATCTTTATTCTTACCAATATTAATGCCGAGAATGCCGTCAAAATGTGATTTCTTAACGTTCTCTACCAGATTATCAACACCCAGGTTATTGAATCCCATGCGGTTGATCAAACCTTCCGCATCCACCAGACGGAACAGACGTGGTTTATCGTTCCCGGGCTGAGGGCGTGGCGTCACGGTACCAATTTCAATTGAACCGAATCCCATCGCACCGAGCGCATCAATGCACTCCCCGTCTTTATCCAGTCCGGCAGCAAGCCCGAGCGGATTTTTAAACGTCAGCCCCATACAGGTAACCGGTTTTGCGGGTACTTTCTGGCGGACAAGCGCTTCGAGCGGCGTGCCGGTAATGCGACGTAACTGCTGGAATGTCAATTCATGAGCGCGCTCAGGATCGAGCTGGAAAAGGGCTTTACGAACGAAGGGGTAGTACATGAACTCTCCTGGATTCCCGGTGTGCAAACCGGGGGCGTATTATGTGCGATCGCGAGCAAAAAGGGAATTGACCTGCGGCAATAAATAGCAATCGTTTTCCTGCTTCTGCCGTTTTATTCATTTTTCAACTTTTCTATCCCGTATAAATCATTTCGATAAACAAAATCTCTCTGCCAGACTGCACGAATTGTTATCAATGTTAAATAAAAGCGAACAATTAGTTATAAGGGGAGATTGAAATTATGCGCGTCATTACTCTGGCGGGAAGTCCACGCTTCCCCTCTCGCTCCAGCGCCTTACTGGAATACGCCCGGGAAAAACTGAACGACCAGGATGTCGAAGTCTGTCACTGGAATCTGCACAACTTTGCCCCAGAAGACCTGATCTATGCGCGCTTCGACAGCCCAGCGCTGAAAACCTTTGTCGAACAACTGCACGACGCCGACGGATTGATTGTTGCAACGCCGGTCTACAAAGCAGCTTACTCCGGAGCGTTGAAAACGTTGCTCGATCTGCTTCCCGAACGCGCACTGGAAGGAAAAGTGGTTTTGCCGCTGGCAACAGGCGGTACCGTTGCGCATTTACTGGCCGTTGATTACGCGCTTAAGCCGGTGCTGAGCGCGTTAAAAGCCCAGGAAATCCTGCACGGTGTTTTTGCTGATGATTCACAGGTCATTGATTATCAGCATAAACCGCAGTTTACGCCCAACCTGCAACTGCGTCTGGACAATGCGCTCGACACCTTCTGGCTGGCGTTGCATCGTCGTGATGTCCAACTTCCTCAATTGAATGCTCTGCGAGGTGCCGCCCATGCTTAATCTGCTCAAGCGTCACACGCCGTGGTTGGCGTTGACCGGATTGCTGTCACTTTCAACGCTCGTCCATGCCGCAGAGTCTGCACCAGACGCGCTGCGCATAGGTTACCAGAAAGGAAGCGTCAGTATGGTGCTGGCAAAAAGCCATCAGTTATTGGAGAAACGCTACCCACAGACCAAAATCTCGTGGATTGAGTTTCCGGCAGGGCCGCAAATGCTGGAAGCACTCAATATTGGCAGTATCGATCTCGGCAGTACCGGTGACATTCCACCGATTTTCGCCCAGGCCGCCGGAGCCGATCTGGTTTACGTTGGCGTCGAGCCGCCCAAACCAAAAGCCGAAGTGATTCTGGTGCCCAAAAACAGCCCGATCCAGAGCGTTGCGCAGCTCAAAGGGCATAAAGTCGCCTTCCAGAAAGGTTCCAGCGCCCACAATTTACTGCTGCGAGCCTTACAACAGGCCGGGCTGAAATTTACCGATATTCAACCAACATATCTGACACCCGCAGATGCCAGAGCAGCCTTCCA
The DNA here is from genome assembly GCF_014596845.2 of Citrobacter sp. C5_2. NCBI lineage: Bacteria > Pseudomonadati > Pseudomonadota > Gammaproteobacteria > Enterobacterales > Enterobacteriaceae > Citrobacter > Citrobacter sp. C5_2. Next base: position 3,197,767 of record NZ_CP115032.1, read on the forward strand.
GCAAGGTAACGTTGATGCGTGGGCTATCTGGGATCCTTACTATTCCGCCGCGTTGCTGCAGGGTGATGTGCGCGTGCTGAAAGACGGCTCAGACCTCAAACAGACCGGCTCCTTTTATCTTGCCGCGCGTCCTTATGCCGAGAAAAATGGCGCGTTTGTTCTTGGCGTGCTGGATACCTTTAGCCAGGCTGATGCGTTAACCCTCAGCCAGCGCCAGCAAAGTATTACCCTGCTGGCCAAAACCATGGGACTGCCAGAGCCGGTGATTGCGTCTTATCTTGATCACCGGCCGCCAACGACCATCTCACCCGTCAGCGCCTCGGTTGCCGCCCTGCAACAACAAACCGCCGATCTGTTTTATGACAATCGTCTGGTGCCGAAAAAAATCGATATTCGCCAGCGTATCTGGCAACCCACTCAGCAGACAGGAGCAAAATTATGAGTCTGAACATGTTCTGGTTTTTACCCACCCACGGGGATGGCCACTATCTGGGGACGGAAGAAGGCTCGCGTCCGGTCGATCACAGTTATCTGCAGCAAATCGCGCAGGCTGCCGATCGCCTGGGATTTACCGGCGTTTTGATCCCAACCGGTCGCTCCTGTGAAGATGCCTGGCTGGTAGCCGCCTCCATGATCCCTGTTACTCAGCGGCTCAAGTTTTTGGTCGCGCTGCGTCCAAGCGTAACCTCGCCAACGGTTGCCGCACGCCAGGCTGCAACGCTCGACAGACTCTCTAACGGCCGGGCGCTGTTTAACCTGGTGACCGGCAGCGATCCGCAGGAGCTGGCTGGCGACGGCGTGTTTCTTGATCACACCGAGCGCTATGAAGCTTCTGCTGAATTCACCCAGATCTGGCGTCGGCTGTTACAGGGAGAAACGGTGGATTTCAACGGCAAACATATGCACGTCCGCGGCGCGAAGCTGTTTTTTCCTCCCGTACAACAACCCTGGCCGCCGCTTTATTTCGGCGGTTCTTCCGATGTCGCGCAAGACCTGGCTGCCGAGCAGGTTGATCTCTATCTGACCTGGGGTGAACCGCCTGAACAGGTGAAAGAGAAGATTGAGCAAGTGCGAGCCAAAGCAGCAGCGCTTGGACGCAAGATCCGCTTTGGTATTCGTTTGCATGTGATCGTGCGGGAGACGACGGATGAGGCGTGGCAGGCAGCGGAGCGTCTGATTTCGCATCTTGATGACGACACGATTGCCAAAGCCCAGGCCGCCTTCTCAAGAACAGATTCGGTTGGCCAACAGCGGATGGCCGCGCTGCACAACGGTAAACGCGACAAACTGGAAATAAGCCCGAACCTGTGGGCAGGCGTTGGGCTGGTGCGTGGCGGCGCCGGAACCGCGCTGGTCGGCGACGGCCCGACCGTCGCAGCGCGCATAAACGAGTACGCCGCGCTGGGTATCGACAGCTTTGTGCTGTCGGGGTATCCGCATCTGGAAGAGGCGTACAAAGTTGGCGAGCTACTGTTCCCGCATCTGGATGTTTCGATACCTGAAATTCCACAGCCACAGCGTCTGCACCAACAAGGCGAAGCGGTGGCTAACGAATTTATTCCCCGTAAGGTCGCGCAAAGTTAAGGAGCACGCTGATGACAACACCGAAAAACAGGTGGCTATTGCGCCTCGCACCCTGGTTTTTGCCGGTAGGTCTGGTGGCGCTCTGGCAGATAGCCTCGTCAATGGGCTGGCTATCCACCCGCATCCTGCCCTCCCCGGAAGGCGTTGTCGAAGCCTTCTGGACACTTTCCGCCAGTGGCGAGCTTTGGCAGCATCTGGCGATCAGTTCCTGGCGCGCGCTGATCGGATTCTCGATCGGTGGATCGTTAGGTTTGACGCTGGGACTCATCAGCGGTCTTTCACGCTGGGGGGAACGCCTGCTGGATACGTCGATACAGATGCTGCGCAACGTTCCCCATCTGGCGCTGATCCCGCTGGTGATTTTGTGGTTCGGCATTGATGAATCGGCGAAGATCTTTCTCGTCGCCTTGGGCACACTGTTCCCGATTTACATCAACACCTGGCACGGGATCCGCAATATCGATCGCGGCCTGGTGGAGATGGCGCGCAGCTATGGGTTGTCCGGCTTTTCACTGTTTATCCATGTGATCCTCCCCGGCGCCCTGCCCTCGATTATGGTTGGCGTACGCTTCGCCCTTGGGCTGATGTGGCTGACGTTGATCGTTGCGGAGACCATTTCCGCCAATGCCGGCATTGGTTATCTGGCGATGAATGCGCGAGAATTTCTGCAAACCGACGTGGTGGTAGTGGCCATCATTCTCTACGCCCTGCTCGGCAAACTTGCCGATGTCAGCGCCCAACTGCTGGAGCGAGTCTGGCTGCGCTGGAACCCGGCTTACCATGTGAAGGAGGCTACTGTATGAATACCGCTCGCTTGAATCAGGGTACGCCGCTTTTGCTGAGCGCCGTGACCAAACAATACGCCGCCAATACGGTGCTGAATCAATTAGATCTGCATATTCCGGCAGGGCAATTTGTTGCCGTAGTGGGCCGCAGCGGCGGTGGCAAAAGCACCTTGCTGCGCCTGCTGGCTGGGCTGGAATCGCCCACTTCAGGCGCATTACTTGCCGGAACTACCCCGCTGGCAGAGATTCAGGATGATACGCGCATGATGTTTCAGGATGCGCGTCTGCTGCCATGGAAAACGGTTATTGATAACGTTGGTCTGGGGCTGAAAGGTCAATGGCGCGATGCGGCCCGTAATGCGTTGGCCGCTGTTGGCCTCGAAAACCGGGCACAGGAGTGGCCTGCCGCCCTGTCTGGCGGCCAAAAACAGCGCGTGGCCCTGGCGCGGGCATTAATTCACCGCCCTGGCCTGCTGTTACTGGATGAACCGCTCAGCGCGCTGGATGCGTTAACCCGTCTTGAGATGCAGGATCTGATCGTCTCGCTATGGCAGGACCACGGCTTTACGGTGCTGCTGGTGACGCACGATGTCAGTGAGGCCGTCGCGATGGCAGACCGCGTGCTGTTGATCGAAGATGGCAAAATCGGGCTGGATCTGACGGTGGATATTCAGCGCCCCCGCCGTTTGGGATCGGTGCGGTTAGCCGAACTGGAAGCGGAAGTGTTGAACCGGGTTATGAAGCGTGGCGAAAATGAAGTTCAGCTACGCAAGCAGGGTTAAAAACGCCGGATGGCGCTACTGCTTATCCGGCCTACGCGTGAATGGTAGGCCGGATCCATCCGGCAATATTATCAGGCTAACGCTTTGTCAATCTTCTCGAACAGATCGCCGGAGAGATTCTCGAGGCCTTTCAACTGTTCCAGCGCCGCACGCATCTTCGCCTGACGTTTGGCATCATAGCGTTTCAAACGAATCAACGGCTCAATCAGACGTGACGCCACCTGTGGATTGCGGCTGTTCAGCTCAGTCAGCATATCGACCAGGAACTGATAGCCGCTGCCATCTTCCGCATGGAAAGCCGCCGGGTTGCTGCCCGCAAAAGCACCAATCAGGGAACGAATACGGTTCGGGTTACTCATACTGAAGGAACGATGCTCCAGCAGACCGCGTACCGTTTCCAGCACGTTTCTCGCCGGGCTGGTGGATTGCAGGATAAACCATTTATCCATTACCAGACCGTCATGATGCCATTTATCGTCATACTCCTGCATCAATGCGTCACGGCATGGCAGTTGCGCCGCCACCGCAGCGGACAGCGCCGCCAGGGCGTCAGTCATATTGTTCGCTTCGCGGTACTGCTTGCTAACCAACGTGTCAGCCAGATGGGTTTCGCCAAAGGCCAGGAAGCGCAGGCAGGCATTGCGCAGCGTACGCTTACCAATATCAGCATGCTCAACGCGGTACTCGTCAAGATGATTAGCGTTATAGATAGCGAGGAATTCATCCGCCAGCTCAGCCGCCAGCGTGCGGGTCAATGCTTCGCGAACTTCCGTTATCGCCACCGGATCGATGATGTCGAACAGTTCGGCGATTTCATTTACCGAAGGCAACGTCAGGATTTCTGCCGCTAGCGCCGGATCGATTTTCTCATCGAGCAAAATCGCGCGGAAAGCATCGGCCACATGTACCGGCAGCGACAACGGCTGGCCCTGCTGATGACGGGCAACGTTGAGCTTAATATAGGTCGCCAGCAGACTTTGCGCCGCATCCCAACGAGAGAAATCGTTACGCGCATGACGCATCAGGAAGGTCAGTTGCTGATCGCTCCATTTGTATTCCAGTTTTACCGGTGCGGAGAATTCGCACAGCAGTGCCGGAACCGGCTGGAAGTACACGTTATCAAAGACAAACGTCTGTTCTGCCTGGGTCACGTTGAGCACAGCATTCACCGGATGCCCGCCTTTTTGTAGCGGGATCACTTTCCCTTCGTTGTCATACAACTCGAGGGCGAAAGGAATATGCAGCGGTTGTTTCTCGGCCTGATCCGGCGTGGCTGGCGTACGCTGGCTGATAGTCAGCGTGTATTGTTCCGTTGACGGATTGTAGTCATCACGCACGGTCAGAATCGGCGTACCGGACTGACTGTACCAGCGGCGGAAATGAGAGAGATCGACATTGGACGCATCTTCCATCGCCTGCACGAAATCATCACAGGTAGCAGCGCTGCCGTCATGACGCTCAAAGTACAGCTGCATCCCTTTCTGGAAGTTAGTCTCACCCAGCAGAGTGTGGATCATACGAATGACTTCAGCGCCCTTTTCATACACGGTCAGGGTATAGAAGTTGTTCATTTCGATGACCATATCCGGGCGGATCGGGTGCGCCATCGGGCTGGCGTCTTCGGCAAACTGCAGGCCGCGCATGGTACGTACATTGCTGATACGGTTTACCGCACGTGAGCCGAGATCGGAACTGAACTCCTGATCGCGGAACACGGTTAAACCTTCTTTCAGGCTCAACTGGAACCAGTCGCGACAGGTCACACGGTTGCCGGTCCAGTTATGGAAATATTCGTGACCAATAACGCGTTCAATATCGAGATAGTCTTTGTCGGTGGCCGTATCGGTGCGGGCCAGCACATATTTGGAGTTAAAGATGTTCAGACCTTTATTCTCCATCGCGCCCATATTGAAGAAGTCGACGGCGACAATCATATAGATGTCGAGGTCATACTCGAGGCCGAAACGCTCCTCATCCCATTTCATGGAGTTTTTCAGCGAGGTCATTGCCCACGGCGCACGGTCCAGATTGCCGCGATCAACATACAGTTCCAGCGCCACTTCACGTCCTGAGCGGGTGGTAAAGCTGTCACGCAGGACGTCGAAATCACCGGCTACCAGCGCAAACAGATAGCACGGTTTCGGGAACGGATCCTGCCACTGCACCCAGTGACGACCGTTTTCCAGTTCACCCTGCGCCACGCGGTTGCCGTTAGAGAGCAGGAACGGATATTGGGTTTTATCGGCGATAATTTTGGTGGTAAAACGCGCCAGAACATCGGGTCTGTCGAGATACCAGGTAATATGGCGGAACCCTTCTGCTTCACACTGGGTGCACAGCGCATCGCCAGACTTATACAGTCCTTCCAGCGCGGTATTGGCCGCCGGGCTAATTTCATTCACGATACGCAGCGTAAAACGTTCCGGCAGTTGACTGATGACCAGAGCGCCCTCTTCTTCTTTATACTCTGTCCACGGCTCGTCGTTCACGTGGATTGACACCAGGGTCAGATCTTCGCCATCCAGGCGCAGCGGCGCACTGGACGCACCATGACGGACAGCCTGGCTCACGGCGGTGACCACGGTTTTTTCAGCATCCAGGTCAAAGGTCAAGTCAATATCGGTAATCTGGTAATCCGGCGCACGATAGTCGTGACGGTATTTGGCTTGTGGCTGTTGTGTCATAAAAAAACCTTTAGCATCTTTGGTAGAGTCTCGGCTTCAGTCTATTCCTGTTGCGTAAATCGCGCTACGCAGAATGTTCATCTTTTCAGGCACAAACGCCCTTTTTGCTACATTTTCATAACACGCGGCACGAATTGCCCTCGACCAGAAAGACAGCTTATGGTGTGATCGGGGTTCAATAAATCGCTAAACAGGGTATACTCCAGCGGTTTTCTTAGTTGTTTATTGTACTAAACGCTCCCGTGAGAGGATGCTACTGCGCACCTATGACACAATTCGCTTCTCCTGTTCTGCACTCGCTGCTGGATACAGACGCTTATAAGTTGCATATGCAGCAAGCCGTTTTTCACCACTACTATGATGTACAAGTAGCGGCTGAATTTCGTTGCCGTGGCGATGACCTGCTCGGTATTTATGCCGATGCTATTCGTGAGCAGGTGAATGCCATGCAGCACCTGCGACTGCAGGAGGACGAGTACCAGTGGCTCTCCGGCCTGCCTTTCTTTAAAGCTGATTACCTCGCCTGGTTACGTGATTTCCGCTATGACCCGGAACAGGTGTGCGTCACCAACGATAACGGCAAGCTGAACATCCGCTTAACCGGTCCATGGCGTGAAGTGATCATGTGGGAAGTCCCGCTGCTGGCGGTTATCAGCGAACTGGTGCACCGTTACCGTTCGCCCGAATCAGGCGTCCCACAGGCACTCCATGAGCTGGAAAGCAAACTAGTCGAATTCTCTGCTTTAACGAAAGATGTCGATATGTCCCGCTTCCATCTGATGGATTTCGGTACGCGCCGTCGTTTTTCACGCGAAGTACAGCAGGCCATTGTTAAACGCCTGCAGCAAGAATCCTGGTTTGTCGGCACCAGCAACTACGATCTCGCCCGTCGTCTGTCATTAACCCCGATGGGTACGCAAGCGCATGAGTGGTTCCAGGCTCATCAGCAAATCAGCCCGGAGCTTGCCACCAGCCAGCGCGTTGCGCTGGCCGCATGGTTAAATGAATACCCTGATCAACTCGGGATTGCGCTGACGGACTGCATCACCATGGACGCGTTTTTACGCGACTTTGGCGTTGAATTTGCGACCCGTTACCAGGGCTTACGTCACGACTCTGGCGATCCGGTTGAATGGGGTGAAAAAGCCATTGCCCACTATGAAAAACTGGGGATTGATCCGCTGAGCAAAACGCTGGTGTTCTCCGATAACCTCGATCTGAAAAAAGCGATTGAGCTCTACCGCCACTTCTCTTCTCGCGTACAGTTGAGTTTTGGCATTGGTACACGGCTAACGTGTGATATTCCGCAGGTTAAGCCGCTCAATATTGTTATCAAGCTGGTGGAATGTAACGGCAAACCGGTAGCGAAGTTATCTGATAGCCCCGGTAAAACCATCTGCCACGATAAAGCGTTTGTTCGTGCGTTGCGCAAAGCTTTCGATTTGCCGCATATTAAAAAAGCCAGTTAATCTTCACAGGGAGCCACATCGGCTCCCTTTTCGCGTTTATTTCCGAAATCTTTCACTCCAGCAACGAATTCTGCTTGTCTGATTGCAGATGCCAGGTAACATAGGTATCCCCCCATTACGGGTGGACATGTGTTTATATATCCGACTATTAACAGAGAGAATATTATGAGCGTTGTGCCTGTAGCCGACGTACTCCAGGGCCGCGTAGCCGTTGACAGCGAAGTCACCGTGCGCGGATGGGTACGTACCCGCCGAGATTCAAAAGCTGGCATCTCCTTCCTCGCCGTTTATGACGGTTCCTGCTTTGATCCTGTACAGGCCGTCATCAATAATTCTCTGCCCAATTACAATCAGGACGTATTGCGCCTGACAACGGGCTGTTCAGTTATCGTAACGGGTAAAGTCGTTGCGTCGCCTGGACAGGGACAGAGCTTTGAAATTCAGGCCACTGAGGTTGAAGTCGCGGGCTGGGTTGAAGATCCTGACACCTACCCAATGGCGGCCAAGCGTCACAGCATCGAGTATCTGCGTGAAGTGGCGCACATGCGTCCGCGTACCAACATGATTGGTGCGGTAGCGCGTGTACGTCATACGCTGGCGCAAGCGCTGCATCGCTTCTTCCATGAGCAGGGTTTCTTTTGGGTATCCACGCCGCTGATCACCGCTTCCGATACGGAAGGCGCTGGTGAGATGTTCCGTGTTTCTACGCTGGATCTGGAAAACCTGCCGCGTAACGATCAGGGAAAAGTCGACTTCGATAAGGACTTCTTCGGTAAAGAAGCCTTCCTGACCGTTTCTGGTCAGTTGAACGGCGAAACCTACGCCTGCGCCCTGTCCAAAATTTATACCTTTGGCCCGACGTTCCGTGCGGAAAACTCTAACACCAGCCGTCACCTGGCGGAGTTCTGGATGCTGGAGCCAGAAGTGGCTTTCGCTAACCTGGACGACGTGGCTGGCCTCGCTGAAGCCATGCTGAAGTATGCTTTCAAGGCCGTACTGGCAGAGCGTGCGGATGATATGAAATTCTTCGCTGAACGCGTCGACAAAGACGCGATTTCACGCCTGGAACGTTTCATTGACGCCGACTTCGCGCAGGTGGACTACACCGACGCGGTAAGCATTCTCGAAAAATGCGGCAAACAGTTTGAAAACCCGGTTTACTGGGGTGTGGATCTCTCTTCCGAGCACGAACGTTATCTTGCTGAAGAGCACTTTAAAGCGCCAGTTGTGGTTAAAAACTACCCGAAAGATATCAAAGCGTTTTATATGCGCCTTAACGAAGACGGTAAAACCGTTGCGGCAATGGACGTACTGGCTCCGGGAATCGGTGAAATCATCGGTGGTTCTCAGCGTGAAGAGCGTCTGGACGTGCTGGATGCCCGTATGCTGGAGATGGGTCTGAATAAAGAAGATTACTGGTGGTATCGCGACCTGCGCCGCTACGGTACCGTTCCGCATTCCGGCTTCGGCTTAGGCTTCGAGCGTCTGATTGCCTACGTTACTGGCGTGCAGAACGTCCGTGATGTCATTCCGTTCCCGCGTACTCCGCGTAACGCCAGCTTCTAAAGCTGAATTTTTAATCCAAAGGCCAGCATTCATTGCTGGCCTTTTTTGTAACCGCTCCACGTTACAGGGATCCCCATAACACGTTAGATACAACCCTTCGCCTCCCCTCTTCCTGTTACGTAATATTTCACAGAAACACATTCGCACAAAAAATAATCAGCAGTTTTATTGTGGATTAGCATTTTCTGATTAAATAGTACATTTTTTAACCTTTCACATGGCTGTCCAGATGTCCATAAATCACCTTCAGTTAAATCAGTTCTTTTAGTCATAGCGAAGAAAAAGCGGTCTTAGCAAAATTAAATATAAGAAAATCATATAAATAGAAATAATAGGGGTAATTTTTAGCGCAGAGACATCTGAAGTTTGAAGTTGTTCACAAAGTTGCACAAAAATAACATTTTGTTACATATTTTTTCTTTTTGAAACCAATTCTTTATATTTGTAGCACTTTGAGAGTAGCGAAACGATAGTTTGAATGGAAAGATGCCTGTCAGACACATAAAGACACCAAACTCTCATCAATAGTTCCGTAAATTTTAATTGACGGAATTTATTGGCGGCAGTGGCAGGTGTCATATAAAAACCGATGAGGGTAATAAATAATGATGAAGCGCAATATTCTGGCAGTGGTTATCCCTGCTCTGCTGGTAGCCGGGGCAGCTAACGCTGCAGAAGTTTATAACAAAGATGGCAACAAAGTAGACATTTACGGTAAAGCCGTGGGTCTGCACTATTTTTCCAAGCACAACGGTGAAAATGCCTACGCTGCTAACGGCGATCAGACATACGCCCGTCTTGGTTTCAAAGGGGAAACTCAGATTAACGACCAACTGACCGGTTACGGCCAGTGGGAATACAACTTTGCCGGCAACAATGCTGAAGGCTCAAACGCGCAGGACGGTAACAAAACTCGTCTGGCGTTTGCCGGTCTGAAATTCGGCGACGCGGGCTCCTTCGACTACGGTCGTAACTACGGCGTCGTATACGATGCGCTGGGTTACACCGATATGCTGCCAGAATTCGGTGGTGATACCGCTGCTTCTGACCAGTTCTTCTCCCAGCGTAACGGCGGTCTCGCAACCTACCGTAACTCCAACTTCTTCGGTCTGGTTGAAGGCCTGAACTTCGCCGTTCAGTACCTGGGCAAAAATGAGCGTGATGACGTTCGTCGCTCTAACGGTGATGGCGTTGGCGGTTCTATCAGCTACGAATTCGACGGCTTCGGTATCGTAGGTGCATATGGCGCAGCTGACCGTACCGATGCTCAACAAAACCCGGCTCTGCGCGGCCATGGCGACAAAGCTGAGCAGTGGGCGACCGGCGTTAAGTACGATGCGAACAACATCTACCTGGCAGCTAACTATAGCGAAACCCACAACGCAACCCGTATCGCTAACGGTTATGCCAACAAAACTGAAGACGTGCTGTTGGTTGCCCAGTATCAGTTCGACTTCGGCCTGCGTCCGTCCCTCGCCTATACCAAATCTAAAGGTAAGGACATTGAAGGCATCGGTGACGTAGATCTGGTGAACTACTTCGAAGTGGGTGCGACTTACTACTTCAACAAAAACATGTCCACCTATGTTGATTACATCATCAACCAGATCGATTCTGACAACAAACTGGGCGTAGGCTCTGACGACACCGTCGCAGTAGGTATCGTTTACCAGTTCTAATAGCAGACCTCTTTGTTAAATGCCTAAAAAACAGGACTTCGGTCCTGTTTTTTTATCTCTGCTAGCGGATTCTTGCGTCTTAAAAAAACACCTCAGCTTTTCGTCAGTAACGGTTGGCATTTTGTAAATCTACCGTTAACCTGATAGCGGACTTCCCTTCTGTAATCACTATGGAACCTCGTCATGTTTGAGAACATTACCGCCGCTCCTGCCGACCCTATTTTGGGTCTGGCTGATTTGTTTCGTGCCGATGACCGCCCAGGAAAAATAAACCTCGGGATCGGTGTATATAAAGATGAGACAGGCAAAACGCCGGTACTGACCAGCGTTAAAAAAGCCGAGCAATATATACTGGAAAATGAAACCACCAAAAACTACCTTGGCATTGACGGTATTCCAGAGTTTGGTCGCTGCACTCAGGAATTACTGTTTGGTAAAGAGAGTTCGCTTATCAACGACAAACGCGCACGTACAGCACAGACCCCTGGTGGTACTGGCGCACTGCGTGTAGCAGCTGATTTCCTGGCAAAAAACACCTCGGCTAAATGCGTTTGGGTGAGCAATCCAAGCTGGCCGAACCATAAGAGCGTCTTTAACTCTGCCGGTCTGGAAGTTCGTGAATACAATTATTACGATGCGGCAAACCATTCTTTAGACTTTGATGCGATGCTGGCAAGCCTCAGCGAAGCGCAGGCCGGCGACGTGGTGTTATTCCACGGCTGCTGCCATAACCCAACCGGTATCGATCCAACACTGGAGCAGTGGCAAACGCTGGCTCAGCTTTCCGTCGATAAAGGTTGGTTGCCGCTGTTTGACTTCGCTTACCAGGGTTTTGCCCGTGGTCTGGAAGAAGATGCGGAAGGTCTGCGCGCATTCGCGGCGCTGCACAAAGAGCTGATCGTCGCCAGCTCCTACTCCAAGAACTTTGGTCTGTACAATGAGCGCGTAGGCGCCTGTACGCTGGTTGCAGCCGATGCTGAAACCGTTGACCGCGCGTTTAGCCAGATGAAATCAGCCATTCGTGCTAACTATTCCAACCCGCCGGCGCACGGTGCATCCGTAGTCGCTACGATTCTGAGCAACGACGCGCTGCGCGCCATCTGGGAACAAGAGCTGACTGATATGCGCCAACGCATTCAGCGCATGCGTTTACTGTTCGTGAATACGCTGCAGGAGAAAGGTGCAAGCCGCGACTTCAGCTTTATCATTAAACAGAACGGCATGTTCTCATTCAGCGGCCTGACTAAAGAACAGGTTCTGCGTCTGCGTGAAGAGTTTGGTGTCTATGCCGTCGCTTCCGGACGTGTAAACGTAGCCGGAATGACACCAGATAACATGGCGCCGCTGTGCGAAGCGATTGTCGCAGTACTGTAATCAATAGCGCATAAAAAAGGCCGCAATCGCGGCCTTTTTATTTATCTGCGCTTTTACCAGACAGGCATTTCATCCTGCAGGAACGGGTTATGCAACCGTTCGTGACCCAGCGTAGAAAGTGGACCGTGGCCCGGAATAAACGTCACGTCATCGCCCAACGGCAACAGTTTACGTTTAATCGAATCAATCAATTGGCTGTGATCGCCGCGCGGGAAGTCGCTGCGTCCTACGCCGCCTTTGAAAATCACGTCACCCGAAATCAGTAATTTTGACTGCTCATCAAAGAAGACCACATGCCCCGGCGTGTGGCCCGGACAATGCAGTACGTGTAACGTCACATTGCCCACGCTTATCCGGTCGCCTTCATTCAACCAGCGATCGGGCGTCAGCGGCTCACAATCTCCCAGGCCAAACATCCGGCTCTGAGCAGGCAGCCCCTGTAGCCAGAACTCATCTTCTTTTTCCGGGCCAATAACCGGTACACCATAATGCTGTGCCAGTTCAGCCGCCGCCCCAACGTGGTCAAGATGACCATGAGTGAGCAGGATCTGCATAAGCGTCAGACCGCTGGCATCCACTTCCTGTTTGATTTTCCCGGCATCGCCGCCGGGATCGACCAGCGCGGCCAGACGAGTCTGCTCACACCAGATTAACGAGCAGTTCTGGGCAAATGCAGTGACCGGAATAATACGATAGTTCATACAGCTCCTGTTTCATTAAGCTTACGGATCACCAGTGCCGTGCAGGTCCGGTGTCAATATGCACAAAGTTACTGCTGGGGTAGTATCCTACACCACCTGCGCGCATAGATAACGCAGCTTTGCGAATATTACTTAATGCGATGCCTTCAATATGGAAATCCATAGCCTGGCCTTTCGTGTGGTAGCTTTTCTTAGCGACACCACGGCTGCGAGCACGGAGTTCATTATTGGTATCGATTGAGCGATAGCCAGAGATCAGCTGTACGGGTTTACGCGTGCCCAGCAGGCCCTGCAGACGGAAGAGTTGGTCAAACAATCCCGGGTCAATGGATTTCACTTTATTGGCCCGAAAATCACGGAAAAAGTGGTTAAGTTTTGCTAATTCGTCCTGAATATAGCCCCTGCCATCAAAAAACTCTGCTTTTATTGACTCACCGGTATGCAGGTTATTCAGAGTCAAGATACGCGGACGTGGGGTAGAGAGTGTGGCAAATGCGGGCGTAGGCAGGATGGCAGCGCCGAGGGCAATGCCACCAAGCGCCAGCAGTTTGCGGCGATTAGCGTCAAATTTGTCCATGGTATTAAGATCTACAAGGTCAATGTTATCGTATGTATGCTCTAGCGCACGCGGGAAACCTTATCTGGCTAAGTAGTCCACGTCAAGGCTCCCAACCCCAGGAAATACGGGGCTTACAGCCATTTTGCCCCGTTTCCGACATAACTTACGACAATCATTTTCCTCGAACTGCTTCATTTATCTGATTAATTGTTCGGCTTTTGACACAATTTGTGCGCTGGATCGCGCTGTCAGATCGTAATTGTAAATATCTGTACGATACTGCGTCCGACCATCCGCTCCCACAAACGCGGTCAGGTAGTAGAGATTGACCGGAATATTCTGGCGAATATTCACGTACCGTGTATCCCCTTGCTTCAGGGCGTCCGAGATGCGCGAATCATTCCATCCCGCATCCTGTAACAGCATATTCGCCAGCTCAGATGCCTTATTCACACGCACGCAGCCTGAACTAAGCGCCCGCGTATCTTTCTGGAACAGATTGTGATTCGGCGTATCGTGCAAATAAATAGCATCTGAACTCGGCATATTAAATTTATAACGTCCGAGTGAGTTACGCGCGCCCGGCGCCTGCTGGAAGCGGAACGGCAGATTGGATGCGGTGATGGTCGCCCAGTCAACCTGCCACGGATCTATCGTCTCTTTGCTATTCCAGCCGCGCATTACGGTATAGCCGTGACGCTCAAGGTATCCCGGATCATTCCACAACTTAGGCAGAATATCTTTTCGTGCCAGCGTCGGCGGGACGTTCCACGGCGGGTTCACGACCACATTATTCAGCGCACTGCTCATCATCGGCGTTTTACGATCGGGACGCCCGACGATGACGCGGGAGGCCAGCACCTGATTACCGTTCTGGTAATAGACCAGCGAGTAGGCAGGAATATTGACCATGATCCCGGTAGATAAGTCACTCGGCAGCAGGCGCAAACGCTGAATATTCAACGCCAGCACCCCCGCACGCTGCGCGGGCGTTACGTTCAGCCAGTCACGCGTCGCGGGTCCAATTGCGCCATCAGCCCCCAGCCCCTGCCAGGTCTGAAACCGCTTCACCGCCTCGACCAGTTCACTGCCGTAAGCGCTACGCCCTTCTTTAGCAGCCGTACTGACGACTGATTCGAGCATCCCGGTGCGGCGTAAAATTTCACGCAACGCGGGGATGTCGTTACTCCACTCGCCAGGACGCAGCGTCGCGGTACTGGTTAACTGCGGCCAGGGACGCGTATCGCTCACCAGTTTTAGCAACGATTCATGCATGGCTGCATACTGCGGATGCTGAGGCGCCAGGCTGGCAATAAACGACGTCAGTTGGCCATTATCCAGCGCCACCTGCCATTGGTTGATAACGGAAATCGGCGGAGTTGCCAGCGCATAGGGCTTGTTACTGTAGAGCCAGCGATTACCTTTGACAGGAATATTCGCGATAAAGTGCAGATATCCCATCAGGGCATCAGAAAGTACGATGTCTCGCGCCTGACCGGTTACCGCCGGGTCAGTCAGCAATGCGACCCAAGTGGTAAATTGCGGCTGGAAACCAGCAATCGCCACCTCGGCTAACTGTTGCTGAAATGCTTTTACCGCATCACGATTTTCCCACATCGGTTTCATATCGCGCGCAGCGTACAGCAGCTCCAACTGACTCATGTATACCGGCGTGAAGCCCGCTGGAAGTTGAGATTGTAATTCGGCGCGCGCCTTATCGACAGACATGCCCTCTGGCAGCGGTTGAATACCCGCCATAATAGCAGTAGCGGAAGATTGAACCTGCGGTTGCGATAACGCCGTAGGCTGTTCACTGACGGACGCTGAGCTGTCGCCAGGGATCATTTCAGGCTCATCGGCCTGCGCATTGAACAGTGGAGCGAATGTTACGGCCAGACACAAACTGATTGCCGAGAGCCGACGACCACACATTTTATTAAGCAACATCCCTTGCCCCCTGTTTTCTTTATCATACTTTGGATAGCCAGGCCGTATGCATTCCCCCTAAGTTAGTTGGGGTCGGACCTGTAAAACGCCAATACACGCTGAAGTATGACGAGCAAGCCTGCGATGCGTTAGGCTTACCTTTAGTATATAAACATCAAATAGTTTTTGCCTAACCTAATGTAAAGAAGTCTAAAGAAATCACACCAGGCATTACGTGCTTTTCTGAAAAGCAGAAGGCGGCTATTTAGCCGCCTTCTTCGTTAGCTTGCCTGTGAGGAAGCGTCTTCAGTTCCCGGCAGTGGTTCAGGTAACTGCGGGGCAAACCCGCGTAGCCCCACCACGTGAACGTGCTCGGTGTTCTGGAAGACTTTACGCACCAGTTTATAGGTGGTGCCTTTCTCCGGGCTGATGTTTTCCGGTGCCGCGATAATCAGTTGCATCTGCAAACGCTCGCACAGTTCAAACAGGGTCGCGATGGAGCGGGCATCAAGTCGTGCGGCTTCATCAAGGAACAACAGTCGGCATGGCGAGATATCTTTCCCACGCAGTCTGCGACCTTCGTCTTCCCAGCTTTGCACAACCATCACCAGAATAGACATCCCGGTCCCGATCGCTTCACCGGTGGACAGTGCGCCAGATTCAGCACGCAGCCAACCGTCAGATCCACGGTTAACCTCGACTTCCATTTCCAGATAGTTACGGTAGTCCAGCAGCTCTTCGCCAATGGTTTGCGGCGTGCGTTGCCCCATATCAATCTGCGGATTCAGTCGCTGATACAGCTTCGCCAGTGCTTCAGAGAAGGTCAGACGGTTGCTGTTAAACAGATCCTGGTGCTGTTCATGCTGCTCGGAAAGTACGTCCAGCAAGGTGGCATGCGTTTCACGCACGTTGACGTTCAGACGTACACTGTTGACCTGGCCAAACGACACGTTTTGCAGCCCCTGGTTCAGCATACGAATACGGTTTTGTTCGCGCTGAATCGTCTTACGAATGATGTTCGCCACACTGCGGGAGCTGATCGCCAGCTTCTGTTCACGCGAGGTTAATTCTTCCGTCAGACGGCTCAGTTCGATCTCCATCTGTTCAATCGCTTCCACCGGATCGTCGGTACGAATAATATCCTGACGAATACGTTCACGCAGATGCTGATAAACCGCGACAAAGAACTGAATTTTACGCTCCGGGCGCTTCGGATCTTCAGACATGCGCAACACATCACGCAGGTGTTCGTTATCCGCCACCGCCAGACGCAGCGCACCGAGCGCCTTATCCGACATCGAACGCAGTTCATCACCAGAAAGATATGCCAGCTCGCGACGGTGCAGACGGCGTTCAACGCCGTTGTCTTTCACCATGCGCATCACGGCACACCAGCCGGCTTTCGCCATCACTACCTGTTCGCGCATCTCAAAATAATCGCGTTCCAGTTTGCGCAGTTTGCGGGTCAGGTTGTCCATCTCCGCTTCGCAGAAGGTCAGCGCTTTTTCCAGCTGGTTACGGCGCGCACGGTTGTTACTGAGCTGCGCGTGCAGTTCATCCCGACGAATACGGGCACGCTCTTCAGCACCGCTGTCAGCACGAACGCCGATATCCTGCAGTTCACGTTGTAAATCGTTGAGCAGTTCTTTTTTAGTGTCATAGGAGCTTTTCAGCGACGCCATGACCTGGTTGTACTGGCTTAACTGCGCGGCGTGGCTGCGCAGCGCTTCACGAGCGCGGGTACGTTCAGCTTCCGCCTGTTCCAGGCGTTGGCGCAGTTTTTCGTTCAGATCGCTGTTGCCGCTCAGCATTTCGGCTGAATCGGAATAGCTAAAGTGCGCCCGACGTTGTACGACCTCTGTCAGCGCAAACGCCTGCTGACGCGCATCACGCTGCATCTGCTGGGAATAGGCGTAATCTTCCTTCAGTTGTTCAAACTGCTCAGGGTCATTTTGCAGAACCGAAACCATCGGTTCCAGTTTGGCTAACTGATTGCCGTGCTGCTGCACAAAACGCGCCGCTTCCTGAGCTTCATCCAGACGCTCACGAATTTCGTCCACGCGATCGGCAAGCGTTTCATCGGCCAGCAGATTTAAACGCGGCAGCAGGCGGTTCAGCGCGGAAACCCCCTCTTTCGCCTGTTCAAACTGCATACGGCTTTGCTGGTTATCATTTTCATGATTGGTCAGCGCACGCTCCAGCTCAACGCGGCGGCTGTTCAACTGACGAATCTCCGCTTCTGGATCAGCTTCAAACGCCACCGACAAATGGCTGCCGATAAAGCGGCTGAACGCCTGATGCAGACGCTGGGTTTTCTGGACGTCAAAAGAGAGCGTGGCGAAACGTTCAGACAGCCCTTCACGCTCGGCATGCAGGGTTTCGATACGGCTTTCGCGCGCGGCGCGGCCAAAAATCGGCACCGTTGGGAAGCGGGAATAACGCCACTGACGTTCGGCGGTTTTCACCACCACCGCTTTTTCCAGCTCATCAACGCTGAAAACGCTGTCATCAAACGACTGCGGATCCCCTTCGATAAAATAGAGATCTTCCGGACAATCCGTCAGTCCTTCAAGCTGTTCGGTAATCAGCGACAGATCCGGCACCACGATAGCATGGCGCGACGGACCGTACAGCGCGGAGAAGTACGGCGCATCTTCAAGGCTAACGTCGTCATAAATTTCTGACAGCAGCACGCCGCCGAAGCGTTCCGCCAGCGCGTTCAGACGCTGATCTTCCGCCCCGCCCGGCTGACTTAAACGTTCAATTTCTTCATCAACCGCGTTTTTGCGCGCGCCAACTTCATCGCGCTCAACAATGGCTTCACGCTCGCGCTCCAGCAATTGCTGCAAATACTCGGTCACGTCCTGGCTGGAGGTAAACTCTTCGCCGCACTGTTCGCTAAGTTGATTCAGGCTATTTTGCGCGGCCAGCCAGACCGGCGCGCGTTTCATCAAATGCTGGATACGCGACTGCAGTTGTTCCTGTTCCTGACGCAGCGTCATTCGCTGTTCGCTGGCTGACGATACGCTGTCCGACAAGGCGGCGATGCGCGCTTCCAGTTCCTGATGCAGCGCTTCCAGTTCATCGATATCGAACTGTTTACCCTGGCGTTTGCAGAATTCAGCCAGCAGCCGCTCGGCGTCCTGCTGCTCGCGCAGACGCTGCTCCAGTTCGCTAAGACGCATACGCAACGGCTGAACCTGTTCCGCCAGGTGACGCTGCTCAACGCCTTCCCGCAGCAGTTCACGCGCCACGCTCCAGGCCTCACCACGCGCCAGTGGGCCGTTGATCGCCGCCACCAGCTGATAAGCCTGTTCGAACTGGCTGTGCGCGGTTTGCGCCACGCTCATTTTTTGTTCCAGCGTCAACAGTTTTTCTGTGGCTTCCTGCTCTTTGGCCTGGAAGGTTTCCAGCCATTCGGCAGCGCTGTCGGCTGTCAGATCCGGTAAGTGGCACAACTCTTTGGCCCGGCTTAACGCCTGAATCGCCTGGGTATACTGGATAGCTCGCGTTTGCTGGACATCCAGCGCCTGCTGGTAATCGGCAAGCTGACTTTTCAGCTCATCCACTTCCAGCTCAGCGGCTTCCGCGCGGGCTTCGTTTTCATCCTGGCGGTCAACGGCTTCCGCGACGACCTCATTTTGTTCTTCGAGACGGATCTGTAATTCCTCGAGATCCGCTTCATAGCGTTCAATTTTTTCCTGCTGACGCAGCGCGGTTTGCACCAGATTGAGGTGATCGCTCGCCGCCTGGTAATCAGCTTCCAGATCGCCTTCCGCGCCGTTGTGCTCGCCCAGTTCGCGCGCCATATCCACGTGCTTATACTGCTCAGCAGCCAACTGCTTGCGTGAGGTATGCAGTTCACGACGATATTCCAGCGCTTTATCCAGATGAATACGGCGCTCGTTGGCATGGCGCATATAATCCGCTGCCACATAGTTGGTCGCTTCGCTGATCAAATGCTTAAACAGATCGCGGTCAGACTGAGTTACGCGAATGGCTTCCAGGGTCATGCGGTTTTCACGCAGCGCGGCTTCCATATCCTGGAACGCTTTGCGTACGCCGCTGTTTTCTGGCAGCAGGTAATCACGCAGTGAGCGAGTAATAGCGCTGGAGATACCGCCATAAAGCGAGGCTTCAATCAGACGATAGAATTTACTACGATCGGACGCAGAGCGCAGACGACGGGCAATGATGCCCAGATCGAACATCAGCGAGTGATAATCCGTTATCGAGTTGAACTGCTTAAACTGCACGCCTTCCATCTCATCAAGCTTTTCTTTCAGCTCAGGGAGAGACAGGACGCGCGCCTGGCGTTCGTTCAGCGTTTCCGTAACCAACTGAGTGGGCTGCACCGACATCGGCAGCCCCTGAATGGCAAACGGCTTGATATCCACTTTACGATCGCGACCGGCAACCTGTTGCAGACGAACGCCGACAACCACGCGCTGATGGCGGGAGTTGAGGACGTCGAGCATTGAGTAACAGACCCCCGCCTTCAGCTTACCGTGCAGACCTTTGTCACGTGAACCGCTGGTCGCACCGGCTTCAGTGGTATTACGGAAATGCAGCAGGGTTAAATCCGGGATGAGCGCCGTAACAAATGCCGCCATGGTCGTGGATTTACCCGCACCGTTACCACCAGACAGCGTGGTGACCAATTCATCCAGGTCGAACGTACGGGCAAAAAAGCCATTCCAGTTAATCAGCGTAAGTGAGCGAAATTTACCGCGTTCAATCATTATTCTTCTTCTCCACTGTCCGGCTGATTCTCTTCGGGCTCATCGTTAAGCTGCAGGCGGTTTTCGACCGGCATCGCTTCACCATCACGAATTAAGCGACGCTGTGCTTCGCGCGGATCGTCACCGGTGCGTACGTCCGCGCCAAAGCGGAAGACCGATTCCGTAATACGGAATTTGCTGCTGTCGTGACCCAGAAACCACACCATGCCTAAGCGACGCAGACGGTTTAGCGAAGAACGTACCTTTTCCTGTAGCTTCTGACGGTCAACGTCCGAACCGGTTGAACGATTGTTCACCAGCTTCAGCAGTTTCGCTTCATCCGCCAGCGTCAACAACTCGTCGTATAACTCTTGCTGGGTAAAAATCCCTTCATTCGCCAGGCGTTCCGGGCTGAGATAGAGATAGCAAAGAATTTTACCCACCATCATGTCCAGTTCGGACAGAACCGAACGCGGAATGAGCGTCGTTGAACGCGGACGAAGGTAGAAGAATCCTTCCGGCGCGCGGATCAGTTCCACGTTATAGCGGCTGTAAAATTCTTCAAAATATTCCTGAAAATCCATCAGGAAGGCATGATTATCCAGTTCATCCAGGCCGATATGTCGGCCCGAACGTAAGGCGCTATCCAGCGCCGGAAATAACGGATTCGCCAGCGCCTGCGCCAGCTTTACCGGCATCACTTGTTCAATATTTGTCAATGACATGCGCCTGTACCTTGGCTCCGTAATCATTAATCGGCTGCCATTTGGCTGGCAGTCCGGTGAAATCTGCTTGCGCTACGCCAAGACGTACCGCCTGATCGATAACAATACGCGCGACGTCGAAGTGACGCGCACGTGGATATTGCGCCAGATACTCGCGCACAACCAAACCGAGATCCAGTGGCGTTTGTCTGGATTTGTAGATAGCCAACTGTTCTTCGATGATCGCCGCCAGTTGCTCACGGATCTCGTTAAATTCTTCATATTCCAGATCTGTCGGAAGCTCACCGGTGACCTCTTCGTCACGCAGGACCATCTCTTCATCACGCATATCCAGCAGACGGTCGGCGTTGGCATAAGTCAGCGCCCATGGATCGTCAAAATAAGTCTGCACGGACTGGCGCAAACGCTGGGCAAAGACGCGGTTTTTATCCATATCAATCGCGGTACGGATAAACTTATGCACATGGCGATCGTAACCGATCCACAAATCAATAGACTGCTGGCCCCAACTGATAATACGGTCGAGCTTACTTTGTAAGTCAAACACCAGCCTGTCGACAAAATGCAAATCGTCATGCGCCATCGTGGCATCCTGGATTCGTAGCAGGTTTGCCTGTAGCTTATCCCCCGCCGCTTCCAACGTATCCTGCAGTTCGCGCAGCGTCCCGGAAGTTTCAGAAAGCAGCAGTTCACAGCTGGAAATCGCCGCCCGCCAGTCTTTGTTCAGCAACTGCGCGATATCGTCTTTCACCTGCTGCTGCTGTTCATCCATGATGCGCTGGGTGAGATCGATACTGTCGAAAATCTCCGCCACCGAATATTTCAATGGCGCGTAAACATTGCGATGCCAGTGGAACTCATCGCCGCCTTCCGCTGCCGCATCCGCCGCGCGCTTCAGTTCGCCTGCAACAATCGACAGTTGCATTGAAAGACGCAGCGTAGAGAATTCGCGCTGACGTATGTAGTAATCCGTGATGCCAATCCCGAGCGGCGTTAAACGATATATGGCATTGCCTTCCGCCTGCTCGCTGGTAAAGCGGTTCAGCAGACGTTGACGCACCATATCGTTAATCGCGTTGTTAGCACGTACGCCAATGGTTTCGCTGGTTTGCTCAAACGCATCACTCACATGGCGGAACGCATCCACCAGCTCACCTTCACTCATCTCGCCGTCAAGTCGCTCGCCGTTCAGAGTGGCGACCGCCAGCAGGAACGAAAGTCTGTCTACCGGCAGAGAGATGGAGAAGTCATTTTTTCTGGCCCAGGCAACCAGTTCGGGGACTGTCTGGGAAAATTCACTCATAGGTTATCCTTACATCTGCGGCTCGGGCCGGACTTTTAATCGCGGTGACATGAATATAGCGCCCAAGGCTGATATACGGTTCCTGGCGGCAATAGCGCGTTTCTAACTCAAGTAACATTTCATAGTCGTCATGTTGTTTATGCTTATCCCGCAGATAGTCATGAAACACTCGGACGCCCGTTTTACTTGTTATCTGCCAACCGATCTGTTCCAGCCACTGGTAAACCTGCCCCGGATCGCGTGGGTAGTCCGGTGAAAGCGTACGCTTTTTACGTTTCGGCATCCCCACCTGCACATAGTCAAAGTTCCCTGCGACCATGTTATGCATCAACAGACCGTTAGCATTGTAGAACATTAACGACAGCGCGCCGCCGGGACGCAATACTGACCACAACGTCTGCAACACGCTGACGGGATCCGTCACCCATTCCAGCACAGCATGAAACAATATCAGATCAACCGGGGTTTCCAAATGCGCAGTAACGTCCTGAGCGGCGCATTGTATGAAATGCATGTTTCCGCTCACACCTTTTGCCTCTGCCGCCTGTCGCGCACGGGCGATCATTTCGCCTGACAGATCGCATAATGTCACGAAGTGCCCACGTTCTGCCATCTTGATGGCCGTTTGCCCTTCACCGCCGCCGGCATCCAGAATATGCAATTGTTGCTCGCCGAATGTCGCCAATAATCGATCCAAATCCTGCCAAAGAATAGCCTGTCTTAATTGGCCTTTGGTAGTGCCGTAAATGTTACGGGAAAACTTCTCTGCAATGTCATCAAAATTGCGATCCCGCATCGGGCTCTCCACATACTGGCTTTAGGGTGACTAAGTAAAACCGCTATTTTGTCACACCCGCGCCGAGAATGAACCTTCCTGGTGTAATATCCCTGCAGATCCCCTGCTGTATGGTTAAAAAAGGAACCAAAAAGGATGCTTTTTACGCTGAAGAAAGTGATTGGCGGTATGATGCTGCCGCTTCCGCTGATGCTAACAATGATGGGTATTGGCCTGGCGCTGGTCTGGTTTAGCCGCTTTCAAAAAACAGGGAAAGTGTGTATCAGCCTGAGTTGGCTGGCGCTATTACTCCTGAGTTTACAACCCGTCGCCGACAGTCTGCTCAAGCCCATTGAGGACAGCTATCCCACCTGGCAGGATACGCAAAAAGTGGAATACATTGTGGTGCTGGGCGGGGGATATACCTGGAACCCTCAGTGGGCGCCGAGTTCAAACCTGATTAACAATAGCCTCCCACGCCTGAATGAAGGTATTCGCCTATGGCGCGCGAATCCAGGGTCGAAGCTTATCTTTACCGGTGCCGCCGCAAAAACGAATAACGTTAGTACCGCGGAAGCTGGCGCCCGCGTAGCAAAGTCGCTGGGGGTGCCGGCTGGTGACATCATCACGCTGGATCAACCCAAAGATACTGAAGAAGAAGCAGCGGCAGTAAGGCAGGCCATCGGCAACGCGCCGTTTCTGCTGGTGACCTCCGCATCGCACTTACCGCGTGCCATGATTTTCTTCCAGCAGGCCGGGCTACATCCGCTGCCAGCACCTGCCAATCAGTTAGCGATTGATTCCCCGCTTAATCCATGGGAGCGGGCAATTCCCTCGCCGGTCTGGCTGATGCACAGCGATCGTGCCGGATACGAAACGCTGGGGCGCATCTGGCAGTGGCTGAAGGGAGCGGGACATTGACCGAAATATTGCCTGATGGCGACGCTATCGCGTCTTATCAGGCCTACGGGTCAGCGCAGAATTCCGGGCCGGATACGGTGTTCACGTGTTGATCAGGCGAGCCACGGCAGCAGGGATTTTGTCGCCAGATCAAAGTTGGAACGATTAAAGCGTCCGGTATTGACCAGTTGCGCCACCTCATCCCATAACACATACAACCAACGCCGCCAGATGAATGACTCCGCCACTGGCGCGCGTTGCAGATATTGCCAAAGCAGGCTTTCCGCCAGCGCATTGTCCATTAAGCGGAACAATTCATATTCTCTTGGCGCCCACAGCATCAAGCCCGGCCCCACCATCGCCAGGAGCTGATCGCTACGCGCATCTTTGAGCATGCTGCGTAAACTGAAATTGCCGTGGATCAGCACGCAGTTATCATTAAATCCGGCAAATAAGTCGGGTAAACATTCACGGGTGCGGAACAGAATCCGCTTGTCCTGCATCGTCAGCCCAGTATTGTTGAACTGATTTAACGTGCTCCACAATACCTCGACACGCTGGCGATACCAGGACGGCCAGATGTTCTCTTGCGTGTTATCCACCGCACCCACGCAGCCGCGGCTGTCCTGCCGATGCCATGACAGCAAACCTTCTACGATTTGATCTTTTAAATGTTCCCAGCGCTCGGGCGTTCGGGCAGGCGCTTCCACCGGCACGCCACGTAAACGCTCAAGCAGGAGCACATCAGGACCGGGATGCTCCTCATGCGTTAGGACGCCATAAATGACCGGCATACGTACCGTGCCACTGCGCGCCAGCATAGAGGTTTTCCATGCCAGCTGCTGCGCCATCCCCGGCGTGGTGAAACTTCTCGCCATCAGCGGCATCGGATTACCCTGACTGTCGTACAGTGACCACAGAGCGGTATCCACTTTCTCATTCACGCATTCAATACGACTGAGTTTTTCACCCAGCAGATGGCTGAGTTCGGCACGCAACTGTTCCATTTCAGATTGCCCTCATAAAAGCTACTGCTTTCATAATGAGCGTCGCGCAGACAGATGTCACCCGGATGAGATCAATTGATGAAAAGAAAAGCACAGGGAAAACGTAACGATACGACACTCCTCCCAAAAATAGGCGGTATTATGGGTGGAGTGCCATGAGAAAAACTAACGCATTTCAGCGCGAACGCGCTCAAGATCCTCAGCAGTGTCTACGCCAGTACCCGGTACTTCTTTAGCGACGGCCACGTGAATTTTTTCGCCGTACCACAGCACACGCAGTTGCTCCAGCATTTCAATATGCTCAAGCGGGCTGGGCTGCCAGTTAACATAGCGGCGAATAAAACCGGCGCGATAACCGTAAATACCGAGGTGACGCAGGAAGGTATCGCCTACCGTTTCCAGGCTTTTGGCAAAACGGTCGCGATCCCAGGGAATCGTTGCACGCGAAAAATAGAGCGCATAGCCTTCGCTGTCCAGAACGACTTTAACCGCATTCGGATTGAATGCTTCTTCCGCACTATGAATGGGAGCCGCAAGAGTCGCCATGCCAACCTGGCGTTGCGCCAGATTTTCGGCCACCTGACGAATAATGACCGCTGGGATCATCGGCTCATCACCCTGAACGTTCACAATAACGGTATCATCGCTAAAGCCACATTTCTCGACGACTTCCGCCAGACGCTCGGTACCAGACTGGTGATCGGCCCGGGTCATGCAAACTTCCCCTCCCACCGCTTCTACCGCACGAGCGACATCTTCATGATCGGTGGCAACGATAATGCGCTCAGCGCCAGATTCACGCGCACGCTCCAGCACATGCACGATCATCGGCTTGCCGTTGATATCCAGCAGTGGCTTGCCCGGCAAACGGGTGGACGCATAACGCGCAGGAATAATGACCACAAAACTCATGATTTACTCTCATCCGCAGTCAGAACGCGAGCTTCAGTTTCCAGTAAAACGGGAATGCCATCACGCAGTGGGAAAGCAAGGTTATCCGGTTTACAAATTAGTTCCTGTTTTTCCTGGTTAAACCAGAGTTTGCCATTGCATACCGGGCAGGCAATGATTTCAAGCAGACGATGATCCATAGTTCCTCCAGATGGACCGGATTGTGAATCCGTAAATATTAACATAATCGCTTAACGGGCTGGGGCTATTTCCCAACCATGACGTACGCCAGCAAATATACCTTCGGGGCAGCGCCCCAGCGTCACGCGCGTTGCCTGCTGCCAGCGGGCAAAATCATCAATCGCCTGGAACAACCCTTTTTGCAGAGTAACGCCAGGTTTGACCCCATCCTGTAACCATAGCGAAATCACCTCCAGTACACCTGTTTTACGGTGCATTTTGGCATCCATCCGCCCCACTAACTGCCCATGATGCAGCAAAGGCAGGACAAAATAACCGTATTGTCGTTTCGCTGCTGGCGTATAACATTCCAGCCGATAGCTAAAATCAAATAGCTGCTCTGCCCGTTTGCGATCCCAGACCACCGGATCAAACGGCGATAAAACCGTACTATGCGTTGCTGTTAATTTACCCGCCAATGCCTGCTCAAGCAGCGGTTGAAGATCGCTATGCAACCACAGGGTTCCCAGCCCTTCAACGTCGACCGGAATAATTTGTTGCTGTTCCTTGCGCACATCACACCAGTTTTTTAACCCCGGACGCTTCAGACGATAGTAGTCTGCCAACCATTGTTCGCGAAAAATCCCCAGACTACGGGCGCTGTTGTCCAGCATGACAATTTCGGCTTCCTCTTGTGAAAGCCTGTCACGTTCATCATCCCAGTGCGGCATGACGCGATGGGTTAAATCATAGACTCGCTGGAAATTACGCCGCTCCACCACCATGACTTTCCCGGCAGTAAACAGTCCTTCAAGGTGTCGCTTATGCGGCTTCCATTCCCACCAGCCGTTAGCCCCCTTACGGGGATGTTCAAAATCGGCTGAGCGTACCGGCCCGTTATGATGGATATGCTGGAGTAACTGCTCAATCTCATGGGCATGTTCTGTCATCCACGCCGCTTTATATTTCCAGCCCATTTTCTCCGGCGCCAGCATGCGGTGGCGTATCAGCATAAAGTCACTGCGCGGCATAAAGCAGGCCTCGTGCGCCCAGTACTCCATCAGTTCACCCTGCCGTAACGAGTCATCCAGCCATTGCGGGGAATAATCACCTAAACGACTGAACAGCACCAGGTAAGGACTGCGCGCCACAATATTGATGGTATCGATTTGCAATAAAGACATGCGCGAAATGGTGGCAAGAATATCGGCAGGAGATGCCCGGCGGCGTGTTTTTTTCAGCAGACCTTGAGCGGCAAGGTGAAGATGACGAGCATCCGTCAGAGAAAGGTGCGGCAACGACATTTATGACCTCATAAATGATTCGCTGTCGCAGCTTGAATCCGTTAGCGAGTCAGCGAGATTAAGCTATCCAGCAACACATCAGGCCGTTCGCCTGACAAATGTGCGTCCACAGGTAAATACCACCAGTTATCATCAGCAAATGCGCGGCATTTAACCGCATCTTTTTCCGTCATCACCAGCGTTTGCCCTGCGTCTGAAAACGCACTGACGTCACTGTAGGTCAGAGATTGATGATCTGCCAGCGCAATACATTTTTGTGGTTTGACGCCGCACGCTTCAAGCGTGGCAAAAAAACGTGGCGGATGACCAATACCCGCCATGGCGACAATATTGGTTAGCTGTGCCACATCACGGCGTTCACCCGTGCGTAAATTAACGGCCAGCCCTGGTTCAAGTCGCATGGGAATCTCCCCCGGCTGTGGACTGCCGCCGTTAACGATTGTCGCATCCACCGACTTAAGCCGACCTGCGCGTTCCCGCATTGGACCGGCAGGAAGCCACCAGCCATTGCCAAACCGACGCTCGCCGTCAATCACCACGATTTCAACATCTCGCGCCAGACGATAGTGCTGTAGACCATCGTCCGTCACAATAATCTGCACATCATGATGCGCCAAAATAGCTTTTACCGCATCCGCTCTGTTCGGAGAGACCGCTACAGGCACGCCGGTACGCTGGTAGATGAGCACAGGTTCATCGCCCGCTTCTGCAGTCGTGGTATCCGTTGTCAGCAACAGCGGGTAAGCCGCGGCTTTTCCGCCATAACCACGAGAAACCACGCCTACGCGGATACCGCGTTGCTGTAGTCGTTCAACCAGCCAAATCACCACCGGCGTTTTACCGTTCCCGCCTGCGGTAAGGTTTCCCACTACGACCACTGGTACCGGCGCGCGCCATGCGCGCTTGAGCCCAAGTTTGTAGCATAAGCGGATCCCCCCACTCACCAGGCCATACAGCCAGGAGAGTGGAAGTAATAAGCGCCACAGCGGCGATTCACCAGACCAGATACGTGCGATCATTGACCAAATTGCATTTTGTGTAATTGCGCATACACGCCGCGTTGCTCAATCAGCTCGTTATGGGTTCCGCGCTCAACAATCACCCCGTCTTCCACCACGATGATTTCATCCGCCTGCTCAATGGTAGAAAGACGGTGTGCAATGACCAGAGAAGTACGGTTTTTCTGTAGCTCATCCAGTGCCGCCTGAATCGCGCGTTCGGATTCAGTATCGAGAGCCGACGTAGCTTCATCAAGGATCAGGATCGGGCTGTCACGCAGTAAGGCACGGGCGATAGCGATACGTTGGCGCTGTCCACCGGAAAGCAGTACGCCGTTTTCGCCAATCACCGTATCCAGACCATTATCCATCTTATTGATGAAATCCATGGCATAGGCCATCTGCGCCGCTTTTTCGATCTGTTCGCGACTGTATAAATCGGTACGCGCGTAGGCGATGTTATTGGCAACCGTATCGTTAAACAGGTGCACATTCTGCGAAACCAAAGCAACCTGATCGCGCAATGATGCGAGGGTATATTCGCGCAGATCGTGTCCGTCCATCAGAATCTGCCCTTCATCGATATCGTAGAAGCGCGTGATCAGGCTGGCGATAGTGGATTTACCTGAACCTGAACGTCCCACCAGAGCGACGGTTTTGCCCGCCGGAATATTCAGGTTGATGTTACGCAGCGCAGGGGCTTCACGTCCTGGATAAGTAAAGGTCACATTGCGGAATTCCAGATCGCCGGTAGCGCGTTCGATAACGCGTTTACCTTCGTCTTTCTCCTGTTCGCTATCCAGAATCGTAAATAAGGTCTGGCATGCCGCCATACCACGCTGGAACTGCGCGTTGACGTTAGTCAGCGATTTCAACGGACGCATCAGCGCGATCATTGACGAGAAGACAACGGTAATGGTCCCTGCCGTCAGGTTTTCCATGACGCTTGGGAAACTGGCTGCATATAACACGAATGCCAGAGCCAGAGACGCAATCAACTGGATGATAGGATCGGAGATAGAAGAGGCGGAAACCATTTTCATACCCTGTAAACGCATCTTGTTGCTGACTTTATCAAAGCGTTTGGTTTCGACTTCCTGACCACCAAAAATCAGAACTTCTTTGTGGCCTTTCAGCATCTGCTCCGCACTGGTCGTAACCTGCCCCATGGTGTTTTGCATATTTTTACTGATGCTACGAAAGCGCTTAGAAACCACACGAATCGCCACTGACACAATTGGCGCCAGTACTATCAGGATCAATGACAGCTGCCAGCTGTAATAGAACATCATGATGAACAGGCCAATAATTGACGCCCCTTCACGTACCACGGTGATCAGCGCGCCGGAAGACGATGACGCAACCTGTTCTGAATCATAGGTAATACGTGACAGCAACGTACCTGTAGACTGTTTATCAAAAAAGGAGACTGGCATGCCCATCATGTGACCAAACAGGCGGCGGCGCATGGTCATAACCACTTTGCCTGACACCCATGAGATACAGTAGCTGGAGACATAGCTGGTTAAGCCACGAACTATCATCAGCCCAATGACCACCAGCGGCATCCACAACAGCACCGAGCGGTCAGTTTTACCAAAACCATCATCCAGTAATGGCTTAAGGAGCGATAACATGAAGGTATCGCTGGCCGCGTTAAGGATTAACGCTATACCCGCCACGATCAGACCCGATTTAAAAGGCGCTATGGTTGGCCATAGTCGGCGAAACGTCTGCCACGTAGAGAGATCTTTATCGTTATGCATTCAAAAAACCAGCATTTGTTAGAATAGCCGCATATTCTACCCGTTATCCTCCGACACGCCAAACCACTGATGATACCAACGGGGTAAAATCTGATCCCGCATGCTGCGTATTTGCCAGGTTTGCGGGTAAAAATCCAGCGTAATCTGCCCCTGATGTGGCGTATCCAGCCATTGATAATCTTGTTGCCGATAGCGCCGCTTCACCTTCCAGGAAGGCAGTCGCCAGGCATTGTAACGGGATGCCGAGGCCAGCGCCGCCTGTCCGCCAACCCGCTGAATCAGCGCCAGTGATGATGATGTATTGCTGCCATGGTGTGGAACCTGCATAACAGTAGCCTGCAGATGCGACCAGTAGTGACTTAGCATTTTTTGTTCAGCGGGAGACTCAATATCCCCGGTCAGAAGAATACTCTGATGTCCGTCATCGACTTTAACCACGCAGGATTGGTTATTCCCTTGCGCTGTATTTCCGCGCACCGGCCAATGCGCACTGAACGTTAATCCTTGCCATTGCCAGCGTTCCCCGCGAAAACACGGGAGATGACCTTTCCAGCCTAGTGGGCTTCTTATCCATAAGAATGGCCATGCTTGTTGCAGCGAGCGCAACCCTCCCCGATGATCCATATGCTCGTGACTTAAAATAACCCCTTCAGGCTCGAGGTTATGCCAGCGTAACCAGGGAATGATCAGTTGCTGCGCGCTATCGCCCTCGGGCCATGCCAGACCCGTATCATAAAGAATCGCTTTCCCATTGCGGGCGATCACCATCGCCAGTCCCTGCCCGACGTCCAGCATATGCACTTGCCATGCGTCCGTGCGTGGCGCTCGCCAGAGCGGTTCACTCAGCAAAAATAGCGCCGTGAAACAAAGCATCGGTAGAGTACGCCAGGCATTCAGTCGCCATGCGATGAGCATCAGCCCAGGTGCAAATGCAAGCCATTGCCAGCGGGCATCTATGTTAATCCAGCCTTGAGGCAGAGCATTAAGTCCCCCAAATAACAGCGCCAGAGACCGATCGGCTAAATACCACAGTCCCGACTCCAGCCCTCCCAGACCGGTTAAATGTACGAGCATTCCGGCTAGTATCAGCGGTACGGAAATAAACGTGACCAGCGGTACGGCAAATATATTAGCCACCAATGAAGTCAGACTTATGCCGTGAAACATCGAAATTTGCACAGGTAAAAGCAGAATCGTGATACCCAGTTGCAGATGAGCGAGCGCCAGCAGTATGCGTCCAATGCGAGAGAGCGACCAGGCAGGTAAAGGTACCCACTGATACCAGAATATCAGCGCCGCGACGGCAAAAGCAGACAACCACAGACTTTGTGACAGAATAGCGAGAGGATCAGCCACCACGATGGCTGCGAGACAACAGACCCAGACCGACCATCCGCTCCACTGCCTGCCGCTTAGCTTCAGCGCCCCCCAGACCATCAGCGCGACAATCGTGCGCAATGCAGGCGGCTGAAGCCCCGTTAACCATGCATAAAATGTCGCGCAGATAATCCCGCCAATCAATGGAACCTGCCAGCAAATCCATCTGGTTGGCATAAAAAATTGTCCACCGCGAATCAGTCCTCCCGCCAAAAGTGCGGCAAACGCAATATGCAGCCCGGAGATAGCCATCAAATGCGCCGTGCCGGTATCACGCATAATGGCTTTTACCTCTTGTGACACGGACAAGCGCTCTCCCATTCCCAGCCCCAGTATGACCTGCTGCCAGGGATAGTCGGCGAGTGCCATTTTCAGCGAGGCAAGATATCGCGAACGTAAACTACATTGTGGCGCGATGACCGAAGCCTGTAAGAACCGTCCCGTCAGCGGCTGATGCTGTGCTAACGCATAACGTTGACTGTCAAATCCTCCCTCATTTAATTGACCGTGTACGGCGCGAACTTTCAGCGTCATCGCCCATGTCTGGCCCGCGCAAACGTCACTGGGCAGGTACTGTCCATACAGCACAACTCCTTGCGCAGGAAAGATTCGCCGCCCCTGCAGGTGCGTGATCTGACCATAGTGCGTGGTCATATTGTCGGTTCCAGTTATGCGCACAATTGCCTGCTGGTTTCTAGCAGGAAGCGTATTACCCGCCCAAAGTGCATCTTTCGCCGCCATTATTCCCCAAAGAAAAAACAGCAGGGTCAACCCGGCAAAACGCATATGTTTGTGGGGAAAAAGGCAGAGCAGACATGCCAGACAAAATACAACGCTGATGCTCAGTATCTCAGGTAGCGCGGGTAATAGCATCAGAGGAAGAATGCCGCACAATGCACACGTACTCACCGTTGTTATTTTCATCAATACCTCCCTGTTGCGGGGAGTGTGTAGTAATACTCAACGGTTGTCTGGCGACAATTTACTATTATGCAGCACGCGTTCCGCTGATCTTTGACGGCGGATGTAACATGCGAATTAATTGGGATGGGGATTCCAGCATGGGCCTGCAGAAATGAAAAAAGCACCCATGCAGGTGCTTTCCTCGGCGTTAAGTCTCGCTAAAAACTTAACCGTAAATATTGGCGCGATCGCGCAGTTCTTTACCTGGTTTAAAGTGCGGAACGTATTTCCCTTCCAGATCCACTTTATCGCCGGTCTTCGGATTACGTCCGGTGCGAGGTGCGCGGTAATGCAAAGAGAAGCTGCCGAAACCGCGGATTTCAATACGCTCGCCCTGCGCAAGAGTCGAGGCCATATGTTCCAGCATCTCTTTTACTGCATCTTCAACCGCTTTCGCGGGAATATGAGGTTGCTGGGTTGCAAGTCTTTCAATCAATTCTGACTTGGTCATGATTCCTCCGGTTCCTTAAAGGCATAATTAGCTGCTGCATTGATTAAGGGCGGCCGTAGCCGCCCTTTGTCATTGATTACAGGACGAATCCTGTAATCTGTCAAGCTACTCGTCACCCTTTGTGCTGTTAACGGCACAAAGGATTTAGAGAACTCGATATTACTCGCCTTTAGCTGCTTTGAAAGCTTCAGCCATTGCGTTGTTAGAGAAGTTTGCATCTTCCTGTTTGTTAACAGTTGCGATTGCATCTTTCTCATCAGCTTCGTCTTTAGCACGAACAGACAGGCTGATTGCACGGTTCTTACGATCAACGCCGGTGAATTTAGCTTCAACGTCGTCGCCTACGCTCAGAACCAGAGTTGCATCTTCAACGCGGTCACGGGAAGCTTCAGAAGCGCGCAGGTAACCTTCAACGCCGTCAGCCAGTTCTACGGTTGCGCCTTTAGCGTCAACTGCAGTGACTTTACCGTTTACGATTGCGCCTTTCTTGTTCAGTGCAACCCAGTTGTTGAACGGATCTTCTGCGAGCTGTTTAACGCCCAGAGAGATACGCTCACGCTCTGCGTCAACCTGCAGAACAACTGCTGCGATTTCGTCGCCTTTTTTGTATTCACGAACTGCTTCTTCGCCTGCAACGTTCCAGGAGATGTCAGACAGGTGAACCAGGCCGTCGATGCCGCCGTCCAGGCCGATGAAGATACCGAAGTCAGTGATAGACTTGATTTTACCTTCAACACGGTCGCCCTTGTTGTGGGTTTCCGCGAACTGCTGCCATGGGTTGTTTTTGCACTGCTTCAGACCCAGGGAGATACGACGACGTTCTTCGTCGATATCCAGAACCATAACTTCCACTACATCGCCAACGTTAACAACTTTGGACGGGTGGATGTTTTTGTTGGTCCAATCCATTTCGGAAACGTGAACCAGGCCTTCAACGCCTTCTTCGATTTCAACGAAGCAGCCGTAGTCGGTCAGGTTGGTCACGCGACCAGTCAGTTTGGTACCTTCCGGATAACGCTTAGCGATAGCTACCCATGGATCTTCGCCCAGCTGTTTCAGGCCCAGAGATACACGAGTACGCTCGCGGTCGAACTTCAGCACTTTAACAGTGATTTCGTCGCCAACGTTTACGATTTCGCTCGGATGCTTAACGCGTTTCCATGCCATGTCGGTGATGTGCAGCAGGCCGTCAACGCCACCCAGATCAACGAATGCACCGTAGTCAGTGAGGTTCTTAACGATACCTTTAACTTCCATGCCTTCCTGCAGGTTTTCCAGCAGCTGATCGCGTTCTGCGCTGTTTTCGGATTCGATAACGGCACGACGGGAAACAACAACGTTGTTACGCTTCTGATCCAGCTTGATGACTTTGAACTCAAGCTCTTTGCCTTCCAGGTGCAGCGTGTCGCGGACCGGACGAACGTCTACCAGGGAACCCGGCAGGAACGCGCGAATACCATTCAGCTCAACAGTGAAGCCACCCTTGACTTTGCCATTGATAACACCAGTAACGGTTGCAGCTTCTTCGTAAGCTTTTTCCAGCGTGATCCAAGCTTCGTGACGTTTAGCTTTCTCACGGGACAGCAGGGTTTCACCGAAGCCGTCTTCTACTGCATCCAGAGCAACGTCAACTTCGTCACCAACCTGGATTTCCAGCTCGCCCTGGGCGTTTTTGAACTGCTCAGCCGGAATGGCGGACTCAGATTTCAGACCAGCGTCAACCAGTACTACGTCTTTGTCGATAGCAACAACAACACCACGAACGATGGAACCCGGACGGGTTTCGATTTCTTTTAAGGATTCTTCAAACAGTTGAGCAAAAGATTCAGTCATGTTTAATCTTCAGGTTTCATATTTAACGTCCACCTGGCTCCATGCCGGATGGGGTTGTTTAACATACCCGCTGTCAGTCCATTGCAACGGGGGTACTGCAAATTCGGTCGCACTTAAGCGAGTGCCAGTTTTTGGCGCGCATATTGTAACGCTTTTTCAATCACTTGCTCAATGCTTAATCGGGTTGAATCCAAAACTAAAGCATCAGCAGCGGGAACCAGCGGCGCTACAGCACGGTTACGATCGCGGTAATCGCGTTCCTCGATCTCGGCCAAAAGGCGTTCAAAGTTAACACTAAAGCCCTTCTCCTGCAACTGTAGCATACGTCTATGCGCACGTTCGTGCGAGGAGGCGTCCAGAAAAATTTTCACCGGCGCATCCGGGAACACGACGGTTCCCATATCGCGTCCGTCGGCAATCAGGCCAGGCGCTTCGCGAAACGCGCGTTGACGACGTAAAAGCGCTTCGCGCACGCGGGGAAAAGCAGCCACCTGGGATGCGGCATTCGCCACTTCCTGAGTGCGGATTTCGCCACTAACATCTTCACCTTCCAGAATGACTTCCAGGTTGCCGTCCGTTGAGATAAAACGCACATCCAGGTGTGAGGCAAGCGGTACCAGAGCATCTTCAGAGGTGACATCGACATGGTGATGTAACGCTGCGAGCGCCAGTACGCGATAGATCGCGCCTGAATCTAACAGATGCCACTGCAATGCTTCCGCCATTGCCTTGCACAAGGTGCCTTTACCTGCACCGCTTGGGCCATCAATGGTAATAACCGGGGCAATTGCCGTCATCTTTTTCTCCTTAAACGGGCATACGTTAACGTGAACGCCGCGCATTATACGCGCCAACGACAACGATCGTTATCTTTGTGTGAAAAATGCAGAATCATTGAAGCTGAGTG
The DNA here is from genome assembly GCF_014596845.2 of Citrobacter sp. C5_2. Taxonomy (NCBI): domain Bacteria; kingdom Pseudomonadati; phylum Pseudomonadota; class Gammaproteobacteria; order Enterobacterales; family Enterobacteriaceae; genus Citrobacter; species Citrobacter sp. C5_2. The sequence goes on from NZ_CP115032.1 coordinate 3,232,977, forward strand.
TAGAAGAAATAGACAATCGGAGATGGCAGAATGTGCCGCACTGGGTAGTGCGGCAATAAAATCAGGCAGGTGTACTAATACGCGCCAACTGTTCGAAATAATCCGGGAAAGTTTTGGCGGTACATTTGGGGTCAAGAATGGTCACCGGGGTATCAGACAGCGCCACCAGCGAGAAACACATCGCCATACGGTGATCGTTATAGGTTGCGATATCCGCAAACTGCAGCGTCGCTGGTGGTGTGATGCGGATGAAGTCATGCCCCTCTTCAACTTCCGCGCCCACTTTGCGTAATTCCGTCGCCATCGCAAACAGACGGTCGGTCTCTTTGACGCGCCAGTTGTAGATGTTGCGTAGGGTCGTGGTGCCTTTAGCAAACAGCGCGGCCGTGGCAATAGTCATCGCCGCGTCGGGAATATGGTTCATATCCATATCCACTGCGTTCAGTTCGCCGTGAGTACAGGCAATAAAATCATCACCCCAGGTAATGGTCGCGCCCATTTTCTCCAGTACATCAGCAAAGCGAATATCGCCCTGCATACTGTTGCGGCCAATCCCGGTGACTTTAACCGTGCCGCCTTTAATGGCGCCCGCCGCGAGGAAGTATGAAGCAGAAGAAGCATCGCCCTCAACCAGATAGGCGCCCGGAGACTGATACTGCTGCTGCCCCTGCACGACAAAGCGCTGGTAGTTCTGATTCTCAATTTCAACACCAAACGTCTTCATCAGATTCAGGGTGATATCAATATAAGGTTTAGATACCAGCTCGCCTTTAATGGCGATCGTTGTATCCTGCGGCGCCAGCGGTGCAGTCATCAGTAGCGCAGTAAGGAACTGGCTGGATACGCTGCCGTCTACCTCAACCTGACCGCCGCTAAAACCACCGCGCAAACGAAGTGGCGGATAGTTTTCCTGCTCCAGGTACTCAATGTTGGCTCCCCCCTGGCGCAGCGCATCAACCAGATGGCCAATCGGGCGCTCCTTCATGCGCGGTTCGCCTGTCAACACGATGTCATTGCTGCCAAGGCACAGCGCAGCGGCCAGCGGACGCATTGCGGTTCCGGCATTGCCAAGAAACAGTTCCACTGCCCTTTCGGCATGTAATGCGCCGCCGTTGCCGATAATCTCGCAGCGGGTGCGATCGGCGGAAAGGGTATAGCTAATCCCTAACGCATTGAGTGCATTGAGCATATGACGGACATCGTCGCTGTCCAGCAGGTTGGTCAGGACAGTGGTGCCATTTGCTAATGCGGCCAGCAGCAAAGCGCGGTTAGAAACACTTTTGGATCCAGGCAGATTGATGGTGCCATCCACCCGCGCAATGGGTTGTAACGTCAGGGATTCCATGAAACTCAACTCTCAAAACAGATATAAAAACCCCACAGGCGGGCTGTGGGGATGAAAAGTACAGCAGATTAACCGCGGCGGCGTTCGAAATCGACCATGAAATCGGTCAGTGCTTTTACGCCTTCAAGCGGCATCGCATTATAGATAGACGCACGCATACCGCCGACCACACGGTGCCCTTTCAGCGCATGCAGCCCCGCAGCGAAAGACTCCTCCAGGAAGAGTTTATCCAGGGCGCTGTCAGCCAGTTGGAACGGGACGTTCATACGTGAACGGTTCGACTTTGCGACATCGTTACGATAGAAGTCGCTGTTGTCGATCACGCCATACAACAGCTCTGCTTTTTGCTGGTTAATTTTATTCATCGCATTAACACCGCCCTGCTCTTTGAGCCACTTAAAGACCAGGCCAGACAGATACCAGGCAAAGGTTGGCGGCGTGTTGAACATGGAGTCGTTGTCATTTAGCACGGTATAGTCAAGGATTGACGGGCATGAAACATGCGCTTTACCCAGCAGATCTTCGCGTACAATGACAATCGTCAGTCCCGCAGGACCAATGTTTTTCTGCGCCCCGGCATAGATTACGCCATAGCGGCTAACATCAAGCGGCGCGGAGAGGATAGTAGAAGAGAGATCCGCCGTAACCACCACATTGCTGTCAAAGTTCGGCGTTTCATCAATCGCAATGCCATCGATGGTTTCATTCGGGCAATAGTGCAGGTACGCGGCGTTGTCAGAAAGCTGCCATTCGCTCATTGGCTTAACAGCGCGCAGACCGTCAACGGTGACTTTGGCATCGATAACGTTTGGCGTGCAGTACTTTTTCGCTTCTTTAATCGCACTGGCGGCCCAGTAACCGGCATCGACGTAATCCGCTGTCGTTTTATCACCGAGAATATTTAACGGGATACCGGCGAATTGCCCACGGCCACCGCCATGACAGAACAACACTTTATAGTTAGAGGGGATGCTGAGGAGATCGCGAAAATCCTGCTCTGCTTCCTCTGCCACCTGGATAAACTCTTTGCCCCGGTGGCTAATTTCCATGACCGACGTGCCAAGACCGTTCCAGTCGCGAAGATCCTGTTGAGCCAGTTTAAGTACTTCCGCCGGTAGCATTGCCGGACCTGAACTAAAATTGAAGACCTGAGCCATTTCCCCTCACCACGTTGTGTTGTTATCCAATCAACATCCTGTCATTGACGATAATCCTGTGACAGACATTGGGTATAAGTTATTCCTGTGGATATCGGTTTTATCATTCAGTGACACGCGCCGCAATGGGTAAAACTGAGCGGGGTAAAAATGAGTCATAGGTCACACAACAGAATCTATCGGATTGACGGGTAAAAACCGAGATTTTCGCTGTCAGGTGACCCGTTTTGCCCGACTGGCCTTCGACCATTCTGGATTTGCGCAGCGCGGACATAATTGATGATCCCCCGCGCTCATTTGCACCACTTCACTACACCGTACACATGCATAGTCGCCTGTTTCAGGCACCACCTTAAATCGCTGTGTACAATGTTTAGGCAGAATGCTGAGTCCCGGTTTTACGTCTTCATCGGCAAAGAAGTAAACGCTGATCTGCCCATTCGTCTCCAGAATAGCGAGTTTCACCTGCCCCAGTTGCTCTACGCCGTTCAAACGCAGCTCCATAAAGAATTCGAATTCCGTCATATTGGCGCGATTAAGCTTTGACCATGACAATTCACCGTCTTCAATGATGACCACTGGCTTACCTTCCAGTAGATCTTCCAGCTTTTCGCTGTGTGACATCAGCCACATGACAAGACGATAAAGCAGCGCCAGGGTAATAAAAACCACCAGCACCGGAATCATCGGCACATCATCATAAAACGCCACATCGCCCGCCGCTGAGCCCAGCGTAAGAATAATCAGCACTTCAAAAAGCGACATCTGCCGTACGCCACGCCGCCCCGTTAGCTTTAAAAACAGAAAAACCAATATAAAGGTATAGAGACTACGCAGCGCAACCTCGCCAAGAAACTCCATTGGCACCTTATCCAGTGCCATACGCTGTAAATCGAATGCTTTCATTTTGTGCTCTTAACATTGTTGACTGTGTGAAAGCATAGCCAATAGTTTTATTTACGCCTGGGCTCCGGCGGCGATAGCGCCGTTCATTGAAAACCCGTATCATTGCGCGCTTTCCGTACGACAAAAGTGATTTTCATGACGCAAACATTTATTCCCGGCAAAGATGCCGCTCTGGAAGACTCCATCGCTCGCTTCCAGCAAAAATTACTCGACCTTGGTTTTCAGATTGAAGAAGCCTCCTGGTTGAACCCTGTGCCTAACGTTTGGTCTGTGCATATTCGCGACAAAGAATGCGCGCTGTGCTTTACCAACGGTAAAGGCGCGACGAAAAAAGCGGCGCTGGCCTCCGCGCTGGGCGAATATTTTGAGCGTCTGTCTACGAACTACTTCTTTGCGGATTTCTGGCTGGGCGAAACCATCGCCAACGGCCCGTTCGTGCATTATCCAAACGAAAAATGGTTCCCGCTGACGGAAGACGATGACGTGCCGGAAGGTCTGCTGGATGCGCGTCTGCGCGCGTTTTACGATCCAGAAAATGAATTGACCGGAAGCATGCTTATCGACCTGCAATCCGGAAATGAAGATCGTGGCGTCTGCGGCCTGCCGTTTACCCGTCAGTCTGATAACCAGACTGTCTATATTCCGATGAATATTATCGGCAATCTGTACGTTTCTAACGGTATGTCTGCGGGTAACACGCCTAACGAAGCGCGCGTTCAGGGCCTGTCTGAAGTCTTTGAACGTTATGTGAAGAACCGCATTATCGCGGAAAGCATCAGCCTGCCGGAAATCCCGGCCGAGGTGATGGCGCGTTACCCGGCGGTAGAGGAGTCCATCGCCACACTGGAAGCGGAAGGTTTCCCGATTTTCGCCTACGATGGCTCGCTGGGCGGCAAATACCCGGTGATTTGCGTTGTCCTGTTCAACCCGGCCAACGGTACCTGCTTTGCGTCCTTCGGCGCGCACCCGGATTTCGGCGTTGCGCTGGAGCGTACCGTTACCGAACTGCTGCAGGGTCGTGGTCTGAAAGATCTTGATGTATTCACCCCGCCAACCTTCGACGATGAAGAAGTGGCTGAACACACTAACCTTGAAACCCACTTCATTGATTCCAGCGGTCTGATCTCCTGGGATCTGTTCAAGCAGGATGCTGATTATCCGTTCGTTAACTGGAATTTCTCCGGCACTACGGAAGAAGAGTTCGCCACCCTGATGTCCATCTTCAACGCAGAAGATAAAGAAGTGTATATCGCCGACTACGAACATCTGGGGGTATACGCCTGCCGCATTATCGTTCCGGGGATGTCTGACATCTACCCGGCTGAAGATCTGTGGTTAGCCAACAACGCAATGGGTACGCATCTGCGCGAAACGATCCTCTCTCTGCCAGGCAGTGAGTGGGATAAAGAAGACTATCTCAATCTGCTCGAACAACTGGATGAAGAAGGTTTTGACGACTTCACCCGCGTACGCGAACTGCTTGGTCTGGCGACCGGCGCAGATAACGGTTGGTATACCCTGCGCATTGGCGAGCTTAAAGTGATGCTGGCGCTGGCCGGTGGTGACCTAGAGCAAGCGCTGGTATGGACAGAATGGACGATGGAATTCAACGCCTCCGTGTTTAGCGCTGAACGTGCAAACTACTACCGTTGCCTGCAAACGCTGCTGCTATTGTCGCAGGAAGAGGAGCGTCAGCCGCTGCAATATCTGAACGCCTTTGTCCGCATGTACGGCGCCGATGCGGTTGAAGCGGCAAGTGCGGCATTGAGTGGTGAAGCCGCATTTTATGGTCTTCAGCCAGTAGACAGCGATCTGCACGCGTTCCCGGCGCATCAGTCTCTGCTGAAAGCCTATGAAAAACTGCAGCGCGCGAAAGCGGCGCACTGGTCAAAATAGTACCAAACAGCCTGCGTTAAGTAGGCTAAATGTATTGTCTGGGCTATATTACGGGGCGCTTTAAGCGCCCTGTTTTTTATTTTGGTCAAATCAAAAAATAAATGTAAAAGCAAGGTTAAATATTAGTAGTTGATATTAAAAAAATTAGCTTATTAATGTGGCTTTTTATCTCAATTACTCCATATTAATTAACCGTCCAACAGGAGGCTGAAAGAAAAAATTCAACTCACTTTATAATTTTTAAAATTTATTTTTATATGTATAATCAATAAGTTACTCCGCATTTGCATAAAAACCATGCGTCTTGCGGGCCTATAAGCCAGGCGAGATATGATCTATATCAAATTCTCATCTATAATGCTTTGTTAGTATCTCGTCGCCGACTTAATAAAGAGAGAGTTAGTGTGAAAGCTGACAACCCTTTTGATCTTTTACTTCCTGCTGCAATGGCCAAAGTTGCCGAAGAAGCAGGCGTCTATAAAGCAACGAAACATCCGCTTAAGACGTTCTATCTGGCAATTACTGCCGGTGTATTCATTTCAATTGCCTTTGTTTTCTATATCACCGCCACAACCGGTACCGGCACCATGCCTTTTGGCATGGCAAAATTAATAGGTGGTATCTGCTTTTCCCTGGGGCTGATCCTTTGTGTTATCTGCGGTGCAGACCTCTTCACCTCAACCGTACTGATTGTTGTTGCTAAAGCCAGTGGTCGTATTACCTGGGGACAGTTGGCTAAAAACTGGCTTAACGTTTATGTCGGCAACCTGATTGGCGCCCTGATCTTCGTGTTACTTATGTGGCTTTCCGGCGAGTATATGACCGCCAACGGCGCGTGGGGACTCAACGTCCTGCAAACAGCCGACCACAAAGTACACCATACTTTTGTTGAAGCGGTAAGCCTCGGTATCCTGGCTAACCTGATGGTGTGTCTGGCCGTATGGATGAGCTACTCAGGTCGCAGCCTGATGGACAAAGCGTTTATCATGGTATTACCGGTCGCAATGTTTGTTGCCAGCGGTTTTGAGCACAGTATCGCAAACATGTTTATGATCCCTATGGGTATTGTAATACGCGATTTCGCCACCCCGGAATTCTGGACCGCTGTCGGTTCTTCTCCGGAGAATTTTTCTCACCTGACCGTGATGAATTTCATCACCGATAACCTGATTCCGGTTACGATCGGTAATATTATCGGCGGCGGTTTGTTGGTCGGGTTGACATACTGGGTCATTTACCTGCGTGGTAACGATCATCATTAATCTGTTGATGCCCATTACACGCAGTAAATAAAAAATCCACTTAAGAAGGTAGGTGTTACATGTCCGAGCTTAATGAAAAGTTAGCCACAGCCTGGGAAGGTTTTACCAAAGGTGACTGGCAGAATGAAGTAAACGTACGTGACTTCATTCAGAAAAACTACACTCCGTATGAGGGTGACGAGTCCTTCCTGGCTGGCGCTACTGACGCGACCACCAAGCTGTGGGACAGCGTAATGGAAGGCGTTAAACAGGAAAACCGCACTCACGCGCCTGTTGACTTTGACACCTCCGTTGCTTCTACCATCACTTCTCACGACGCTGGTTACATCAACAAAGCGCTGGAGAAAATTGTTGGTCTGCAGACTGAAGCTCCGCTGAAACGTGCGATCATTCCGTTCGGCGGCATCAAAATGGTTGAAGGTTCCTGCAAAGCGTACAATCGCGAACTGGATCCGATGCTGAAAAAAATCTTCACCGAATACCGTAAAACCCACAACCAGGGCGTATTCGATGTTTATACCAAAGACATTCTGAACTGCCGTAAATCCGGTGTTCTGACTGGTCTGCCAGATGCGTATGGCCGTGGCCGTATCATCGGTGACTACCGTCGCGTTGCGCTGTACGGTATCGACTTCCTGATGAAAGACAAATACGCGCAGTTTGTTTCCCTGCAGTCTGACCTGGAAAACGGCGTCAACCTGGAAGCGACTATCCGTCTGCGTGAAGAAATCGCTGAACAGCACCGCGCGCTGGGTCAGATCAAAGAAATGGCAGCGAAATATGGCTGCGATATCTCTGGTCCGGCTACCAACGCTCAGGAAGCTATCCAGTGGACTTACTTCGGCTACCTGGCCGCGGTTAAATCTCAGAACGGCGCAGCAATGTCCTTCGGTCGCGTATCCACCTTCCTGGATGCATACATCGAACGTGATATCAAAGCAGGCAAAATCACGGAACAAGACGCTCAGGAAATGATTGACCACCTGGTCATGAAACTGCGTATGGTTCGCTTCCTGCGTACTCCGGAATATGATGAACTGTTCTCCGGTGACCCGATTTGGGCAACTGAATCTATCGGTGGTATGGGCGTTGATGGCCGTACTCTGGTTACCAAAAACAGCTTCCGCTTCCTGAACACCCTGTACACCATGGGTCCTTCTCCGGAGCCGAACATCACCGTTCTGTGGTCTGAAAAACTGCCTCTGAACTTCAAGAAATTCGCCGCTAAAGTGTCCATCGACACCTCTTCTCTGCAGTACGAGAACGATGACCTGATGCGTCCGGACTTCAACAACGACGACTACGCTATCGCTTGCTGCGTAAGCCCGATGGTTGTTGGTAAACAAATGCAGTTCTTCGGTGCGCGTGCAAACCTGGCGAAAACCATGCTGTACGCAATCAACGGCGGCGTTGATGAAAAACTGAAAATGCAGGTTGGTCCTAAATCTGAACCGATCAAAGGCGACGTTCTGAACTTCGACGAAGTGATGGACCGCATGGATCACTTCATGGACTGGCTGGCGAAGCAGTACGTCACCGCGCTGAACGTTATCCACTACATGCACGACAAGTACAGCTACGAAGCCTCTCTGATGGCGCTGCACGACCGTGACGTTATCCGCACCATGGCGTGTGGTATCGCTGGTCTGTCCGTTGCTGCTGACTCCCTGTCTGCAATCAAATATGCGAAAGTTAAACCGATTCGTGACGAAGACGGTCTGGCTATCGACTTCGAAATCGAAGGCGAATACCCGCAGTTTGGTAACAACGACTCTCGTGTAGATGACATGGCGGTTGACCTGGTAGAACGTTTCATGAAGAAAATTCAGAAACTGACTACTTACCGTAACGCTATCCCGACTCAGTCTGTTCTGACCATCACCTCTAACGTGGTTTATGGTAAGAAAACGGGTAACACCCCAGACGGTCGTCGTGCTGGCGCGCCGTTCGGACCGGGTGCTAACCCAATGCACGGTCGTGACCAGAAAGGTGCTGTTGCCTCTCTGACCTCCGTTGCTAAACTGCCGTTTGCTTACGCTAAAGATGGTATCTCTTATACCTTCTCTATCGTTCCGAACGCACTGGGTAAAGACGACGAAGTTCGTAAGACTAACCTGGCTGGTCTGATGGATGGTTACTTCCACCACGAAGCGTCCATCGAAGGTGGTCAGCACCTGAACGTGAACGTCATGAACCGTGAAATGCTGCTGGATGCGATGGAACATCCGGAAAAATATCCGCAGCTGACCATCCGCGTTTCTGGCTACGCAGTACGTTTTAACTCCCTGACTAAAGAACAGCAGCAGGACGTTATTACTCGTACCTTCACTCAGACCATGTAATTGGTTTTGACTGAAATCGTACTTTAAAAAGCGTACAATAAAGGCTCCACGTAAGTGGGGCCTTTTTAATAGCCTGCTTTGTCAGCTATCTATACTTATGGATAGCAGCCAAAACAGACTCGACACAGTTAATAACTGTGCACTAACACAGGCCCCGGATGGGCCACATCTGGAGAAACACCGCAATGTCAGTTATTGGTCGCATTCACTCCTTTGAATCCTGTGGCACTGTAGACGGCCCGGGCATCCGTTTTATTACCTTCTTCCAGGGCTGCCTGATGCGCTGCCTGTATTGCCATAACCGTGACACATGGGATACGCACGGCGGTAAAGAAGTCACTGTCGACGAATTAATGAAAGAGGTGGTGACTTATCGCCACTTTATGAACGCCTCCGGTGGCGGCGTGACGGCATCCGGCGGTGAAGCCATCCTGCAGGCTGAGTTCGTACGTGACTGGTTCCGTGCCTGTAAAAAAGAAGGCATTCACACCTGCCTGGACACCAACGGTTTTGTTCGCCGCTACGATCCGGTAATTGATGAACTGCTGGAAGTCACCGACCTGGTGATGCTCGATCTCAAACAGATGAACGACGAAATCCACCAGAATCTGGTCGGCGTGTCTAACCATCGCACGCTGGAGTTTGCTCGTTACCTGTCGAACAAAGACATTAAAGTGTGGATCCGTTACGTGGTAGTGCCAGGCTGGTCTGACGATGACGACTCCGCGCACCGTCTGGGCGAATTTACCCGCGATATGGGCAACGTTGAAAAAATCGAACTGCTACCTTACCACGAACTGGGCAAACACAAATGGGTAGCGATGGGTGAAGAGTACAAACTCGATGGTGTGAAGCCGCCGAAGAAAGAGACCATGGAGCGAGTGAAAGGCATCCTTGAACAGTATGGTCATAAAGTGATGTATTAAGTCTTAAGGTGGGTAACAAACCAGTTACCCACCTCATGCCTTCTTAACGCCCTCTTCTCGCCAGCAGCGGGAAAATCAATCCCAGCTCAACAAGTACACCTGTTCGCATTCTGTTAAAACAGGTCAAATATGCGCGATAGAATTGGGCGTATGGCCCGTCTTGCGCAGCAGCATCAGTAAATAAATAAACGATACGCTGGCAATCATGATAAACAGCAAGCTATCTGAGTAATTCTGCATCAGCATTGCGGTAAACGAAGGGCCAAGCAGACTGCCAACGGTATAGCTTAATAGCAAAGCCTGATTCATGGCGACCAGTTGATGATGTTCCACCTTTTCACAGGCCCAGGCCATCGCGACCGGATAGAGAGTAAAACCTGCCGCACCCAACATAAATAATGCAGGGGCCATCGCCGCCTGATTCAGCATAGCAATACTACCGACGATCACCACAAACACCTGGACGCGTAAGACCAGCAGGCGTCCCAGCTTGTCCGCCAGGCGGCCAATCGGCCATTGCCCCAGAATACCGGCGCTAACCAGAACCGCCATCCAGAAACCAATGCTGGCATTGCTTACTCCCTGATGGTTCAGATACAGCGGCATCAGGCCGTACAAAGAGCCCAGCACAATCCCGGAAATAATGCAGCCATTAACGCCCAGACGCGCCTGTCGCAGCTTCAGCATCGATACAATAGGGGTTGAGTGCTGTTCATCACCCTGCTGATTGGCGATGCGCGCAAAGAGCAGCGGTAAAACCCCAGCCAGGATGGTTCCCGTCACCCACGGCAGCACGTTCATCAATTCTGTTGATACCTTACTGACCAGCAATTGTCCCAAGAACGTCCCCACGTAATAGATCATCATATAGGCGGCAAGCAAACGTCCGCGATTGCGCGAAGTCCCGCTGCACATCAGCGCACTTTCCACTACCACCCAAATCATGGCGCAGCCAACGCCGGCAATAAAGCGCCAGCTCATCCAGCTCCAGAATCCAACCATAACCCCCAGCCCAACACAGCCCGCGGCAAAAATAAACGAGGCGAGGTAATAGCTGCGGTTAAATCCAAGGCGTTTAATTAAATACCCGGTCAGCAACGTCCCTACCAAATTACCGGTAAAGTAGGACGAACTCACCATACCGACCTGCCAGGTTGGCAGATTTTCATGGGCGAGCCAAAGCGGGACGAGCGTGTTTAACACGGCGATCGCCAGGGTCAACAGAAGCAGCCCGCACAGCAGAAGCATGACGGGACGGGTATAGATGGACATGAATAAAAACCGTGAGGAAGTTCAAATTTCATGCGCATCATGCCACTGCCAAAAACATTGTCAATCGGCGTAATCAAAGGGCTGAGGCGCTTTTCTGACGATCGATTTGCATTACTGATTCTTAATGTGAATAGATAAAAAATACAAAAACACATCTGCTTGTTTTTATTGATCTAAAACAAAAATCTCACGTTACGTTCAGTCGAAAAATTTCATGGACTCCCCTTACTTTTATTTCTTACTAAACTCTATGCGAGATGCAGAGCGGTATTGTCTTCGAAATAGAACAGTCAGTTCTTATTTATACTTCCAGTCCGGATACCGTTCTTTCTCCAGACTTAAACTCATCAAATTTCCCGCACCGATGCCGAACAGGAGAAATATCATGACGAAACCTTACGTAAGACTTGATAAAGATAATGCGGCAGTATTGCTGGTCGATCATCAGGCTGGCTTGCTCTCTCTGGTTCGGGATATCGATCCCGATAAATTCAAGAATAACGTGCTTGCCCTGGGTGATCTGGCAAAATACTTCAAGCTCCCGACTATTCTGACCACCAGTTTTGAAACAGGACCGAACGGACCGCTGGTACCGGAACTGAAAGCTCAATTCCCCGATGCGCCTTATATTGCTCGCCCGGGAAACATCAACGCGTGGGATAACGAAGATTTTGTGAAGGCGGTGAAAGCGACTGGTAAAAAGCAGTTGATCATTGCTGGGGTCGTGACGGAAGTTTGTGTCGCCTTCCCTGCGCTCTCCGCGATAGAAGAAGGGTTTGACGTTTTTGTCGTCACTGATGCTTCAGGTACATTTAACGAAATCACCCGCCATTCAGCATGGGATCGGATGTCGCAGGCTGGCGCGCAATTGATGACATGGTTCGGCGTCGCGTGTGAACTACACCGTGACTGGCGTAACGATATCGAAGGGCTGGCGACGTTGTTCTCTAATCACATTCCGGATTATCGCAATCTGATGACCAGCTACGATACGTTAACGAAACAGAAATAAAAAACCGGGGAAAAACCTGGCGTAACATAATGCCTGATGGCGCGCGCGTTAAGGCCTACGGATCTGTAGGCCGGAGAAGGCACGAGCCGCCATCCGGCATATTATGAATTAGCTTGCAACCGCCATACCGACAGTCATATGCAGGCCATAGAACACGCCACGACCAATCAGCTCGCCGACTATCAACAGAATAAACGCGACGGAAAGCAGTGGTATTGCGGGTTGGTAACCTTTGACTTGCGGTACAATCCAGCAGCACAACGCTAACGCCAGTGCCACGATCCGCCAGGCCATCAGTGAGCCATAATCCGGAACCAGCGCAGACGCCTGTTGAATCGAACTGTGGATCGTCGCCAGTTCGGCCCCCTGCATTACAGACATAATGGCGCTTATGACCAGAGCAAGAACCGAAATGGCAGGCAGCAGACGCATCGCCCAACCGTCAATACCGGCAATTCTCAATAGCAGATATCCCAGCAGCGGACCGCCCATAAACAGCGTCAGGAAGAAACCCAGCGGCGTCCAGACGCTGTACCAGGTCGGCACGGTATCAATGGTGTTATACACACGTACCATCATCCAGACAAAAACGACGCCCAGCACCATGGTGACAACTAACCACAGATTGCGTAGTGCGGGCGGCATTTTTTTCAACATCGCCAGCAGCCAGCCGATGCCGCCAATGGCAAAGAACACTGAACCACTGGCGATTTCATTGCTCAGCGCAGAAGCGCCTACGCGATTGAGCGAGTTAAAGGCACGCATCGGCGAGCCCAGGTGGAGCATAGAAGCAATAAAGCCAATGCCCATCAGTACCCACAGCCCGAACATGCAGGCGATTACCCGCTGCTGTGATTCAGGACGTAAGTCCCCTTTCATTAACGCCAATGCCAGAACGATAAAGCCACCAACCACACACTGTCCGAAGACCGTGAAGATCATCAGCGGCCATTCATGCCATCCACTTCCCATCTTACACCTCCTTCGGATTGGCCAGATAACCCGTGGTATCCCCGGTCGGGCGGCTATTGGCGTTAGGTTTGATAACAATGCTCGGTTTGGTGAAGTGCGCGCCCGGTAGTGGCGCAACCGCGGCCAGAGTACCGTGTTTTTTGCGCAGTTCGTCAATCGGACCGAAATCCAGCGCACGCAGTGGGCAGGACTCAACGCAGATAGGTTTCTTACCTTCAGCGACGCGCTCATGGCAGCCATCGCATTTGGTCATATGTCCTTTTTCAGCATTGTACTGGGGCGCACCGTAAGGACAGGCCATGTGGCAATACCGACAGCCAATGCACACATCTTCATCCACGACGACAAAGCCATCTTCACGTTTGTGCATCGCGCCGCTCGGACACACCTTGGTGCAGGCCGGGTCTTCACAGTGGTTACAGGCAATAGAGAGGTAATAGGCAAAGACGTTTTGATGCCAGACGCCATTGTCTTCTTGCCAGTCGCCACCCGCGTACTCGTAAATGCGGCGGAAACTGACATCCGGGGTTAAATTTTTGAAGTCTTTGCAGGCCAGTTCGCAGGTTTTGCAACCGGTGCAACGGCTGGAATCAATAAAAAATCCATACTGGGTTGTCATCGGTTACTCCTTACACCTTTTCAACCTGAACAAGGTTCGTATGTGACGGATTCCCCTTCGCGAGAGGAGAAGGACGCTGAGTCGTCAGGACGTTAATACAGCCGCCCTGATCCACACGCTTCGTGTCCGGGTCGTACCAGGCCCCTTCGCCTAATGCCACCACGCCGGGCATCATTCGCGGGGTCACTTTCGCTTCGATATGCACCTCGCCACGATCGTTAAAGATGCGTACCTTGTCGCCGTTGTTAATGCCACGTCGCTGCGCATCCAACGGATTGATCCACATTTCCTGGCGGCAGGATGCTTTCAGAACATCTACGTTGCCATAGGTCGAGTGAACGCGAGATTTGTAGTGGAAGCCGGTCAGTTGCAGCGGGAATTTCTCCACCAGCGGATCGTCTAAACTTTCAAAGCCAGGGGTATAAATCGGCAATGGATCGATCACATCCCCTTCCGGCAGTTCCCAGGTTGCCGCGATCTCGGCAAGCTGCTGCGAATAAATTTCGATCTTACCCGACGGCGTGGTGAGCGGATTGGCTTTGGGATCCTCACGGAACGCTTTGTACGCCACGTGGTGCCCTTCAGGATCTCGCTGCTTAAAGATGCCTTGTTTGCGAAACTCTTCAAACCCAGGCAGTTCAGGAATGGCTTTACGCGACTGCTCATACAGATGACGCATCCACTCTTCCTGAGTACGACCTTCGGTAAACTGCTGCTCGACGCCAAGGCGTTTCGCCAGCTCGCTGGTCATCTGGTAGATAGTCTTGCATTCGAAACGTGGTTTGATCGCCTGATCGGTGAAAATCACATAGGACATGTTTCCGCAGGACGCATCCAGCGCGAAGTCCATCTGTTCGGAAGCGGTACAGTCTGGCAGCAAAATATCCGCATATTTCGCCGAGGAGGTCATATGGCAGTCGATGACCACGATCATCTCGCACTTTTTCTCATCCTGCAGGATTTCGTGCGTACGGTTAATATCAGAGTGCTGGTTAATCAGGCAGTTACCAGCATAGTTCCAGATCATTTTAATCGGAACATCAAGCTTATCTTTGCCGCGAACGCCGTCACGCAGCGCCGTCATCTCCGGGCCACGCTCAATAGCGTCCGTCCACATAAACATTGAGATGCTGGTTTCAACAGGGTTTTCCAGCGTAGGCATACGCTCAAACGGCAGACTGTATGAACCCTCACGCGCACCGCTGTTGCCGCCGTTGATACCAACATTACCGGTCAGAATGGCCAGCATAGAAATAGCGCGGGTCGCTATTTCACCGTTAGCATGACGCTGCGGCCCCCAACCCTGGCTGATGTATGCCGGTTTAGCGCTGCCAATTTCACGCGCCAGTTTGATGATACGGTCAGCGGGAATACCGGTAATCTGCGCCGCCCATTCCGGGGTCTTGGCAATACCGTCTGTCCCCTCCCCAAGAATATACGCCTTATAGTGGCCATTCTTCGGCGCATCGGCCGGTAAGGTTTTCTCGTCGTAACCCACGCAGTATTTGTCGAGGAACGCCTGGTCCACCAGGTTTTCGGTGATCAGAACATACGCCAGACCATTAACCAGCGCCGCATCTGTACCAGGACGGATCGGGATCCATTCATCTTCACGCCCCGCGCCGGTGTCGGTATATCGGGGATCGATAATAATCATCCGGGCATTGGATTTCTGGCGCGCCTGTTCAAGGTAGTAGGTTACCCCGCCCCCGCTCATACGGGTTTCACCAGGGTTATTACCGAACAGCACCACCAGCTTGCTGTTTTCTATATCGGACGGGCTGTTACCGTCGGCCCAGCCGCCGTAGGTGTAGTTCAACCCGGCAGCGATTTGTGCCGAAGAGTAGTCCCCGTAGTGATTCAGGTACCCACCACAGCAGTTCATCAGACGTGCCACCAGGGTTTTACCCGGCGGCCAGGAGCGTGTCAGGGTGCCACCCAGCGTGCCGGTGCCGTAGTTCAGATAGATAGATTCGTTACCATAGTCTTTAATCAGACGCTGCATGTTGCTGGCAATAATCTCGTACGCCTCATCCCAACTGATGCGCTCAAATTTACCTTCGCCGCGCTTACCGACACGTTTCATCGGGTATTTCAGACGATCGGGATTATAAACGCGACGACGCATGGAGCGACCACGCAGACAAGCACGCACCTGGTGCAGGCCGTCATAGTTATCATCACCTGTATTGTCGGTTTCGACATATTTTATTTCACCGTCTACCACATGCATCCGCAGTGGACAGCGGCTACCGCAGTTCACCGTACACGCGCTCCAGATGACTTTCTCATTGCGCTGCGTGGGATTAATGGCTTCTGCAGCGTTTGCAATACGGGTAAATGGCAGGGTAAACGCGCTACTGGCCACCGCCAGCCCGCCTATCGCCGTCGTTTTTACCAAACCGCGGCGACTAACCTCAGCTGCCAGCACGGCATCGGGGATCTTAGTTTTCATAGGGGCTCACTCTGCTGCTCACAATAAACAAAAAATAAATACTCGTTGTATATATTTTTATATATCGCTAGTATCACTATACAGACTGGTAGATACTGACTTTCATTCGAAGGCAGTATTACTCCTATGTAGGTAAGGGTTATTGTCCAACGTCAAACGGGCATAAAAAAAGCGCCCTGAGGCGCTTTTTAGCATAGAAAGATAGGTTAGCCGATGAATTCCAGGCCATTCATGTACGGACGTAATACTTCCGGAACCTGAATGCGGCCATCTGCCTGCTGATAGTTTTCCATTACCGCCACCAGCGTACGCCCAACTGCCAGACCGGAACCGTTCAGGGTATGCACCAGACGGGTCTTTTTGTCGGATTTGCTGCGGCAACGCGCTTGCATGCGACGCGCCTGGAAATCCCACACGTTGGAGCAGGATGAGATTTCGCGATAGGTATTCTGCGCTGGGATCCACACTTCCAGATCGTAGGTTTTGCATGCGCCGAAGCCCATGTCGCCTGTGCACAAAATGATCTTACGGTACGGCAGACCCAGCAGTTGAAGAACCTTCTCGGCGTGGCCGGTCATCTCTTCCAGTGCGTCCATTGAATCTTCCGGACGAACAATCTGCACCATCTCAACTTTATCGAACTGGTGCATACGGATCAGACCACGGGTATCACGACCGTAAGAGCCTGCTTCAGAACGGAAGCACGGCGTATGCGCGGTCATTTTGATCGGCAGCGCATCTTCGTCAATGATTTCGTCACGCACCAGGTTAGTCAGCGGAACTTCGGCCGTTGGGATCAGCGCGTAGTTGCTGCTGTCAGCTTCTTCGTCCAGCGGACGGGTATGGAACAGATCGCCAGCGAATTTCGGCAGTTGCCCGGTACCGTACAGCGTGTCATGGTTAACCAGATACGGAACATAGTTTTCGCTGTAACCATGCTGTTCGGTATGCAGATCCAGCATGAACTGAGACAGCGCACGATGCATACGTGCGATCTGCCCTTTCATGACCACGAAACGAGAGCCGGTAAGCTTCACCGCAGCGGCGAAATCAAGACCCGTGTGCATTTCACCCAGGGTAACATGATCGCGCACTTCGAAATCAAACTCACGCGGTGTACCCCAGCGGCTGACTTCGACGTTGTCATTTTCATCTTTACCCACCGGAACTTCATCCGCTGGCAGGTTAGGAATGGTCAGCGCAATGTCGCGGATCTCGGCCTGTAAGGTATCAAGTTCAGCTTTCGCGGCATCCAGCTCTTCGCCCAGTTTGTTCACTTCCAGACGTAAAGACTCGATATCTTCCCCGCGCGCTTTTGCCTGGCCAATGGATTTCGATCGAGAGTTACGCTCTGCCTGCAGGTTTTCAGTTTGTACCTGCAGAACTTTACGACGCTCTTCAAGAGCGCGCAGCTTATCTACATCCAGCTTAAAGCCCCGGCTTGCCAGTTTTTCTGCGACTGCGTCTGGCTCATTACGCAGCAGATTGGGATCGAGCATGCTTATCCTGTGCTTATCGAATTAAAATGGGAAAAGTGACCACAGCCTGCGGTCACAGGGATACAGAGACAACATTACCGCAACGATAACACTAACGGTAGCGTTTTATAGGGCTATTTTGATCCTGTCCGGCGAGCCAGGCGAGCTTTTCGCCAATCTTGCCTTCAAGACCTCTGTTTGTGGGGCGATAATAGCGCGTTTGTGCCATTTCCTGTGGGAAGTACTCTTCTCCGGCGGCATAGGCATTTGGTTCATCATGCGCGTAACGATACTCCTGACCGTAGCCCATCTCTTTCATCAGCTTAGTCGGCGCATTGCGCAGGTGAACGGGAACGTCGTAATCCGGACGTTCACGGGCGTCGGCCAGCGCGGCTTTAAAGGCGGTGTAAACCGCGTTACTCTTCGGCGCACAGGCCAGATAGACGATCGCCTGAGCGATTGCCCGCTCGCCTTCCGCGGGTCCCACGCGAGTGAAACAATCCCACGCGGAAATCGCCACCTGCATAGCACGAGGATCTGCGTTGCCCACATCTTCAGAGGCAATCGCCAGGCAGCGACGGGCAACGTACAGCGGATCGCCACCAGCGGTAATGATTCGCGCATACCAGTAGAGCGCCGCATCCGGCGCGCTACCACGTACCGACTTGTGTAAGGCGGAGATGAGATCGTAAAAGCGATCGCCTTTATTATCAAAGCGCGCGCTGCGTTCACCGGCAATTTCGGTCAGTAATTCCGCTTTCAATACGCGCTTGCCGGAATCATCAACTTCGGCCATATCGGCCATCATTTCCAGCGTATTCAGTGCCCGCCGCGCATCACCATTAACCAGTTCAGCAATCGCCCGACGCGTCTCTTGTGGCAGAACAATATCCTGATCGCCGTAGCCACGCGCTTTGTCAGACATCGCCTGGTCAAGCACCTGTTCAATATCATCGGTGGTTAACGATTTCAGCAAATAAACGCGTGCCCGCGACAGCAGCGCCGAATTCAATTCAAACGAGGGGTTTTCGGTGGTAGCGCCAATAAACGTAATTGTACCGTCTTCAATATGCGGTAAAAACGCATCCTGCTGGCTTTTATTAAATCGATGGACTTCGTCCACAAACAGTATTGTGCGTCGGCCAGCGTTACGGTTCTGACGCGCACGCTCAATCGCTTCACGAATTTCTTTTACGCCAGAGGTGACCGCCGAAATTCGTTCAACATCGGCGTTAGCGTAACGGGCAATAACTTCAGCAAGGGTGGTTTTACCCGTTCCCGGCGGTCCCCATAAAATCATAGAGTGCAGGTGCCCGGCCTCAATGGCGCGGGGCAAAGGCTTACCCGTAGCCAGCAGATGCTGCTGGCCGATATACTGCGCTAAATTTTCTGGCCGCATACGCGCGGCCAGTGGCTGAAAGGTATTATCAGAAAAGTCGAGCGACAGATTGCTCACTCACACGCCTCTACTTACGTTGATCGTCAACCGTTACACCTTGTGGCGGGGTAAAGGTGAATTTAGATGGTTCAATCGCGCCATTCTGCTGCGATTTCAGTTGATAGCTGCTGCGCTGATCGTCTTGCTCAACGGCGCTAAACTGATGGATCGTCCCGTCACGCCCAACATTGATCGTAAACTGTTTCAGGTTACCGTTGCTGGTTTTCGGCGTCAGCACGAAATCATCGCCGTTTTGCTTAATGTTGTACTGCTGCCAGTCGCCGGCCTGGTTACGCGCAATCAACATGAACGGCGTGTTGCCGGTGGCGTCTTTCAGCCAGGTTGCTGTAGCTTGTTCAACAAACGGGTTAAAGAACCACAGCGTTTTACCATCGGAGACCAGGATGCTCTCGTCAGGCTGCGTCATGTGCCAGTTAAACAGATTAGGACGTTTAACCCATAAATCACCCTGCCCCTCCTGCACTGCCGCACCGCTACCGTCCGTAACCTTTTGCGTAAAGCTGGCATGGAAGCTACTGACTTTATCCAGGCGGCTTTTCAGGTCGCTGGCAGCATCAGCCCAGACGCTGCTCACTACAAAGCTCGACAGTAATGCACAGGTGATTGCGATTCTTTTCATCGTTATTCCTCAAAATACGTCACTCCCAACGGGGAGATCCCTCTGCTATCCATTTCAGGCCAAAAAACAGCATGAGGAAAGTAGATAATACTGAATTACTTAACTTTGCAATCAATCGAAGGGCGGCGGAGCCAACACTTCACGATTACCATTATGCCCTTGCTCACTGACAATTCCCTGCGCTTCCATCTGTTCGATGATGCGCGCCGCTCGGTTGTAACCGATACGGAACTGTCGTTGAACACCGGAGATGGAAGCTTTGCGTTTTTGGGTAACAAAGTTCACCGCCTGATCGAACAACGGATCTAACTCTTCGCCACCATCATAACCACCAGCGCCACCTTCGCTTTCGCTGTCTGAGGTAATGCCATCAACATATTGCGGACGCCCGCGCGCTTTCCAGTCCTGAACCACCGCGTGAACTTCTTCATCGCGTACAAAAGCGCCGTGTACACGCACAGGGATCGTCGAGTTCGGCGCCGAATAGAGCATGTCGCCCATCCCCAGCAGCGATTCCGCGCCGCCCTGATCAAGAATAGTACGCGAGTCAATTTTGCTGGACACGGTAAAGGCAATACGCGTCGGGATATTCGCTTTAATCAGACCGGTAATGACGTCAACGGATGGTCGCTGGGTTGCCAGCACCAGGTGGATCCCCGCCGCACGCGCTTTTTGCGCCAGACGTGCAATCAGTTCTTCCACTTTCTTACCTACGGTCATCATTAGATCGGCGAACTCATCCACCAGAACAACGATATACGGCAGTTTTTCCAGCACTGGATGCTGAACGTCCATGCTGTCGCCCGGCTTCCAGTACGGGTCCGGGATCGGACGTCCCATACGAGCTGCTTCGGCGATTTTCTCGTTATAACCGGCAAGGTTACGTACGCCGAGCGCCGACATCAGTTTGTAGCGACGTTCCATTTCATTGACGCTCCAGCGCAAAGCGTTGGCAGCATCTTTCATGTCGGTCACAACTTCAGTCAGCAGATGCGGAATGCCTTCATAAACCGACAGCTCCAGCATTTTAGGGTCAATCATGATAAAGCGAACGTCTTCTGGCTGCGCCTTATACAACATGCTGAGGATCATGGCGTTCACCCCAACAGACTTACCGGAACCGGTAGTCCCTGCCACCAGCAGGTGCGGCATTTTCGCCAGATCGGCAACAACCGGTTCGCCCGCAATATCTTTACCCAGCACCACAGTCAACGGAGACGAGTTATCACGGAATTTAGCGTTATCTAACACTTCGCGCAGATAAACGGTTTGACGTTTTTTATTCGGTAATTCCAGTCCGACATACGGTTTGCCAGGAATGACCTCGACCACGCGGACCGCAGCGGTCGACAACGAACGCGCCAGATCTCGTGACAGGTTGGAAATGCGCGCCGCTTTAACCCCTGGCGCCAGGTTTAGTTCAAAACGGGTAATGACCGGCCCTGGAGAGTAGTTCACTACATCAGCTTTAATACGGAAGTCCGCCAGACGCGCTTCCACCAGACGCGCCATTTGTTCCAGTGCAAAAGTATCAATCGGCTCAACTTCACTCGGCGGCGGCGTGAGCAGATCTAACGATGGCAGCGGCGTACTCGGACGCTGAACCGGACGGCTGTCGCCGTTACGCATCAAGAGTGGATGGATCAGGCTATCCTGCGGCGGCGGTGTAACAGGCTGTGCTGGCTGCTGGTAATGCTGCTGCGGAGCGACAGGCTGTGCCGGCTGCTGGTAATGCTGCTGCGGTGCGACAGGCTGTGCCGGCTGCTGATAATGCTGCTGCGGTGCGGCAGGCTGTGCCGGCTGCTGATAATGCTGCTGCGGTGCGGCAGGCTGTGCCGGCTGCTGATAATGCTGCTGCGGTGCGACAAGTTCCTGGTGCTGCGGCGCAGGCTCAGGCATCACGCCTGGCGTAAACAGCGGCTCATGCGGACCGTCATCCACCAGCGTTTTCATTGGCGAAAATTCAAAGTCATCAAGCGAGAACGGATTGGCCCCGGCGGGCTGTTCGCCGGAATAGCGCTGCTGCTGGGACGAGGCAAACTGGCGAGCCAGTTCCGCTTCTGCGGCCAAATCTTCGTCATCAGTCTGATGGGTATCGTCCTGATAATCATCGCCATAACGATGCTGCTGAGACTGGGCAAACTGACGTGCCAGCTCATCCTGCTGCATTGCATCAATTTCATCGTCGCTGTACGCATTGGTATCAAGCTGCTCTTCGCGAGCTTTCTCTTCAGCCATACGCTGTGACGGCAGTTTTATGCCATACGATGCTAACTCCCGACGAGTAGGCACGCGCACACGATTCGGGCGCGGCAGTTGCGGGCCAATCCCTTCTTTCACCTGCGGACGCGGCGCACCGCTACCCGCAAGGCTAAACACAGGTGCTGCGGCAGCGGCACTTGCCCCAGAAGCGGCGCTTTTCACCCCGGCAGCCAACGGCGCAACGGCAGCAACAGACTCCACGGGCGGAATGGAGGCAGCCGTCGGCATAGATGGCATAGACGGCTTAACACGCTCAGGCTCCTGAGCGGGTTCTGGAATAGGCTGATACCAGGCGGCCAACTGCTCACGCTCGCGCGCTCGTTTCTCTTCGACTTCTTCAAAATAGTAGAGCGGCGGACGAGAGGGTTTCGTCTCCTCAACAACTGGCTCAGGTTCCACTACAGAAGGTTGTTCAACCACAGATTGCTGGAACGCGGAAGGTTGTTGGAAGCCAGGCTCCTGCTGATAGACCGGTTGCGGCTCAGGCTCCGGCTGATAAACAGGTTCCTGCTGCCAGTTTTGCTGCGCGGTGAATTCCTGCGGCTGCGGCGCGGCGGGTTGCGCATACACCGGTTCAGACGTTTGCGGTGCGTAATATTCCGGCTGAGGATTCTCCTGTGCAACTGGCTGTTGCCATGGCTCATACGGCTGCTGCACCGCAGGCTGAGCATATTCGGCTGACTGCGGATAACCTTCAGGCGCAGGCGCAATCACCGCATCACCGGTTTGCGGGCCAGGCGCGGATTGCCAGGCAACGGCTGGCGTCAATTGCTCCATAACGGTGCTGGTAACTGGCGACGTTTGCAACAGCGGATCAACCGGCGCGCTCCAGGCCTGAGATGCCGTTGTGGCTGCTGCTGCGGCAGCTACCGGCTCTGTCACCGAATGACCGTTCAGCAGTGGATCGAGTTCGTCGTATTCAGGCAATGTTGCCCGATTACCGGAAAACAGCACATCGTTCGGATCGGCGACCACGCCACGGGCGCTGTATTCAATGTCGTCTTCATCATCCATGCGTTTGCCGGAGAACAGCGCAGCATCAGTATGACGGCCCAGCGGATTGGTAAATTTCTCAGCAAGGCGTTTACGGCGCGCTAACGCACCGCGCAGAATTCGAGCCCGACGCGATTCATGGGGTTTACCATCAGCGGCGTCGACAAACTCTTCTTCATCTTCATATTCTTCGTCATCGACCCAGGTATCGTCGCGGCGGGTACGGTTGCTGGCAAATGTCAGGATATTAAGTAACCAGCCACCCAGTTTTTCCGCAATGCTCACCCATGACCAGCCGGTAAACAGCGTTAATCCCGCAGCCCAGATGCACAAAAGCGTAAGCGTACCGCCGCTACTGTGCAGTAATGGCTGCAGCGTAGTGCTGAGCAGGCTGCCAATCACCCCGCCAGAGGCGAAATACCAGATGTCATCGGCGTTAATTGCGGCCAGCCCGCAGGAGGTGAGGATCAGGGCCAGAACGCCAATAATGCGCAATGAAACAGCAAAATAATCGACGTATTCGTCGCTGGCCTGGTGTCGCCAGGCAAACCAGCAGCCGCCGACAATAATGACCGGAATGGTGTAGGCCATGACGCCAAAAATAAAGAACAGCGTGTCCGCCAGCCATGCACCGGGAATGCCTCCCAGGTTATGGATAGGTTCATGCCATGCGGTTTGCGACCAACTGGGATCCGAAGGGTTAAAGCTGAGTAAGGCAGCCATCAACCAGACGGCAAAAAGGGCAATAAGGATCAGTAGCGCTTCCAGAAGTCGGCGCCCGCTGCTTAACTTCGTCAATGTGACGTCTTTGTCTTCAGTGTATTCCTGGCTCAAAAACGGCTCTCCAGGTTTCAGGCTTTTCCTGCCCGATGCTAAAACGGACAACAGCACCGGGTTGCCCCGGCACTGTTGCTGTATGGATTAACAGGAGTGTAATCAAACTGCGTCGATTTTGCACCTGTTCCGTGTTAGCGCGTCTTAATTACCAGACGATTGCTCTGTTTGACTTCTTCCATTACTACATAAGTACGTGTGTCATTTACGCCAGGCAGACGCAGCAGGGTTTCTCCCAGCAGCTTACGGTATGCTGACATATCCGGTACGCGTGTTTTCAGCAAATAGTCGAAATCACCGGAAACTAAATGACACTCTTGAATTTCTTCAAGTTTTTGTACTGCAGAGTTAAATTGTTCAAACACATCCGGGGCGCCACGATTCAGAGTTATCTCAACAAAAACCAGAAGTGATGCATCCAGATAATGTGGGTTTAACAGCGCTGTATAGCCCTGAATGAAACCCTGCCTTTCCAACCGACGCACACGCTCAAGGCAGGGCGTCGGTGAAAGTCCCACACGTTTAGAAAGCTCGACGTTAGAAATACGCCCATCCTTTTGCAGCTCATTAAGAATGTTACGATCAATACGGTCGAGATCTTTGCCAGGGCGCTTCTTACTATCTACCATTATTATTGTCTCTCTGTATTCCTTCCCTACTCCTGCCTGACTCTACTAACATCACTGTTCAGAGTCGCTCCCCATCAAAATAAACCGCAGCCCAGAGGGATTTACGGCTTGCAATGTCTGGGTTTATGGTGAGAAGACCGTTGCCTGTCGGCGGCTATCGACATCACGAATGGCATCTGTCCACACCATGCGTAGATTTCGCTAACACGGTAAACATGGTATCTACATGCATGATTATGCAGCACATACATGACACAGTTTTTTTCTTCCTTGAATGTTTTCGCAAAACAGCAGGGGATTGTCAAAGCAAAACATCGATTTTTAGTACAACATGCCAGTTATTCAGTCGCAGTGATGGAAATTCGTCATTTTATCACCTTATAACTGACCGATTTTAAGTAGAAATCGTTATAGTATTACGACTCAATCTGTCGTTCATCGGTTTCCGCTATTACACATATTGTTAACAAAATCGCCATACTCTTTTTTTACGCCTGTAAATTCCCTACAATCCTGCTCATTGCCTGCCAACAACTATGGGGATCTCATGGGCGCAACCAAACACAGTAAACTTCTTATTCTGGGCTCAGGCCCTGCGGGATATACCGCTGCGGTCTACGCTGCACGCGCTAACCTGCAACCGGTACTGATTACCGGTATGGAAAAAGGTGGTCAGCTGACCACAACAACAGAAGTGGAAAACTGGCCTGGCGATCCGCACGATCTTACTGGCCCGCTGCTGATGGAACGTATGCACGAACATGCGACCAAATTTGAGACAGAAATCATTTTTGATCACATCAGCAAAGTTGATCTGCAAAACCGTCCTTTCCGTCTGACCGGCGACAGCGGTGAATACACCTGTGACGCATTGATCATCGCCACTGGCGCGTCCGCACGCTACCTGGGCTTGCCTTCAGAGGAAGCATTTAAAGGCCGCGGCGTTTCCGCTTGCGCCACCTGCGACGGTTTCTTCTACCGTAACCAAAAAGTTGCGGTGATCGGCGGCGGTAATACCGCTGTTGAAGAAGCGTTGTATCTGGCAAATATCGCGTCTGAAGTACATTTGATTCACCGTCGCGACAGCTTCCGTGCTGAGAAAATTCTTATCAAGCGGTTGATGGATAAAGTGGAAAACGGCAACATCGTGCTGCATACGCACCGTACGCTGGAAGAAGTGACTGGCGATCAAATGGGCGTAACCGGACTGCGTCTGCGCGATACGCAAAATACTGACAACGTTGAATCACTTGACGTTGCGGGATTGTTTGTCGCCATCGGTCACAGCCCGAATACCGCCATTTTCGACGGTCAGCTCGAACTGGAAAACGGCTACATCAAAGTTCAGTCCGGTATTCACGGCAATGCGACGCAAACCAGCATTCCAGGCGTCTTCGCAGCGGGTGACGTGATGGACCATATTTATCGCCAGGCGATCACTTCTGCTGGCACGGGTTGTATGGCTGCGCTTGACGCAGAACGTTATCTCGACGGTCTGGCAGACGCTTGCAAATAAGTTTTACAAATCAGTAACAAAAGTAAAAAAGGCGACTATAAGTCGCCTTTATTTTTGCCTCGTTGTAACATTGTCCTGCCCAAAAATTCCAATAACTCACCTGCTAAGCGTGCAATGAATAAAACCCGTCAAAAAGAGCTGACCCGCTGGTTAAAACAGCAAAGTGTAATATCCCAACGATGGCTGAACATTTCACGCCTGCTGGGATTCGTGAGCGGCCTGTTAATTGTCGCTCAGGCCTGGCTCATGGCCCGAATTCTGGACCATATGATCATGGGCAATATCCCCCGGGAAGCGCTTCTGCTCCCTTTCATCGTGCTGATTTTGGTTTTCATCCTGCGCGCATGGGTCGTCTGGTTGCGCGAACGCGTCGGGTTTCACGCCGGGCAACATATTCGCTTTGAGATTCGTCGCCAGGTTCTCGATCGCCTGCAACAGGCGGGTCCGGCCTGGATACAGGGTAAACCAGCCGGGAGCTGGGCGACCCTGATCCTCGAGCAGATTGACGATATGCATGATTACTATGCGCGTTATCTGCCGCAAATGGCGCTGGCCGTATGCGTTCCCCTGTTGATTGTGGCGGCCGTTTTTCCGTCAAACTGGGTAGCCGCTCTTATTCTGCTCGGAACCGCCCCGCTAATCCCTCTGTTTATGGCGATGGTCGGTATTGGCGCAGCCGACGCTAACCGCCGCAACTTTCAGGCGCTTGCCCGACTAAGCGGTCATTTTCTCGATCGCCTCCGGGGTATGGAAACGCTGAGAATATTTGGCCGCGGTGAAGCCGAAACAGAAAGTATTCGCGCAGCATCACAGGATTTCCGCCAGCGTACGATGGAAGTCCTGCGCCTGGCATTCCTGTCATCCGGGGTCCTCGAGTTCTTTACGTCGTTGTCTATCGCTCTGGTCGCGGTTTACTTCGGTTTTTCCTACCTCGGCGAGCTCGACTTCGGCCACTACGGTATGGGCGTAACGCTGGCGTCCGGTTTCCTGGCGCTCATTCTGGCACCGGAGTTTTTCCAACCCCTGCGCGATCTCGGGACGTTTTATCACGCCAAAGCGCAAGCCGTCGGAGCAGCAGACAGTCTGAAAACCTTTATGGAAACCCCGCTGGCGCACCCTGAGCGTGGTGAGATTGAGCTGGCGACGAAAGATGCCGTTTCAATTGAGGCTGCAGGTCTGGTCATCACCTCACCGGAAGGCAAAGTGCTTGCGGGACCGCTCAACTTTACCCTGACAGCAGGTCAACGTGCGGTAGTGGTAGGACGTAGCGGATCCGGAAAAAGTTCGCTGCTGAATGTTCTGTCCGGTTTTCTTTCTTATCAGGGATCGCTGCGGATCAATGGTTTTGAACTACGCGACCTGTCGCCTGATTCCTGGCGCAAACAGCTGTCGTGGGTTGGGCAAAACCCGCAGCTTCCTGCCGCCACGTTACGCGAAAACGTACTGCTGGCACGGCCCGATGCCAGTGAAGAACAGCTTCAGGCCGCACTCGACAGCGCCTGGGTGAGCGAGTTTTTACCGCTGCTGCCGCAGGGCGTAGATACGCCAGTCGGCGATCAGGCGGCCCGACTTTCTGTTGGTCAAGCGCAGCGCGTGGCCGTGGCGCGCGCGTTACTTAATCCGTGTCAGTTGCTTCTGCTGGACGAACCCGCAGCCAGCCTTGATGCCCACAGTGAACAACGCGTGATGCAGGCATTGAACGCAGCATCGCGCCGCCAGACCACGCTGATGGTGACGCACCAGCTTGAAGATCTTGCCGACTGGGACGCTATCTGGGTCATGCAGGATGGTCAGATCGTTGAACAAGGTAGCTGGGCTGAACTTAGCGCTGCCAACGGTGCTTTTGCAACACTACTGGCTCATCGTCAGGAGGATATCTAAATGCGCGCTTTGCTACCCTATCTGACGCTGTATAAACGTCACAAATGGATGTTAACGCTGGGCATCGTTCTGGCGATCGTTACGCTGCTGGCCAGTATTGGCTTGCTGACGCTCTCAGGTTGGTTCCTGTCTGCTTCTGCGGTGGTGGGCGTCACTGGAATTTACAGTTTTAACTATATGCTCCCCGCCGCGGGCGTACGTGGTGCGGCAATCACCCGAACCGCAGGCCGTTATTTCGAGCGCCTGGTCAGTCACGACGCCACGTTCCGAGTGCTGCAACACCTGCGGATTTATACCTTCAGCAAGCTGCTACCGCTCTCCCCTGCTGGCCTGTCCCGCTATAGACAAGGTGAATTACTTAACCGCGTCGTCGCTGATGTCGACACGCTCGATCATCTTTATTTACGCGTTCTGTCTCCGCTGGTGGGAGCGTTTGTCGTCATCATGGTGGTCACGCTGGGACTGAGCGTTCTCGATTTCACGCTGGCTGTCACCCTCGGCGGTATTATGCTGCTGACCTTATTCATTCTGCCCCCACTCTTTTATCAGGCCGGTAAAAGTACCGGGCAAAACCTGACGCATTTGCGTGGGCAATATCGTCAGCAATTAACCTCCTGGCTGCAGGGCCAGGCTGAATTAACTATCTTCGGCGCCAGTGAACGCTACCGGGCTCAAATGGAAGCCACCGAATTGCAGTGGCATGAAGCGCAGCGACGTCAGTCCGAATTAACGGCACTGTCGCAGGCGATCATGCTGTTAATCGGCGCGCTGGCGGTGATTATGATGTTATGGATGGCCTCAGGCGACATGGGCGGAAATACCCAGCCAGGCGCGCTAATCGCGCTGTTTGTCTTCTGTGCGCTGGCTGCGTTTGAGGCATTAGCGCCTGTCACCGGCGCGTTTCAGCATCTCGGCCAGGTTATCGCCTCTGCATTACGCATCACCGAACTGACCGAACAGCAGCCAGAAGTCACCTTCCCGGATACCGAATCTCCGGTTTCTGAGCAGCTCACTCTTACCCTGCGTGAGGTCTCATTCAGCTATCCGGGGCAGACGCAAAAAGCACTCGACACCCTTTCTTTACTGGCAAAACCCGGTGAGCACATCGCTATTTTAGGTCGCACTGGCTGCGGAAAGTCAACGTTGTTACAATTGCTGACCCGCGCCTGGGATCCGCAGAGTGGCGAAATCCTGATTAACGATCGACCGCTTTCAGCCCTGAATGAAGCCACATTGCGCCAAATCATCAGCGTCGTGCCACAGCGCGTACATCTGTTTAGCGCTACGCTTCGCGATAACCTGCTGCTGGCAGCTCCGCACGCCAGCGATGAAGCATTATCCGCGATCCTGCGCCGCGTCGGTCTGGAAAAACTGCTTGAAGACGATGGGCTCAACGCCTGGTTGGGCGAAGGCGGTCGTCAGCTTTCCGGCGGCGAGCTCCGCCGTCTGGCTATCGCCCGCGCCTTGCTGCATGATGCCCCGCTGATGCTGCTGGATGAGCCTACCGAAGGGCTTGATGCCACAACAGAAAGCCAAATGCTTGAATTAATTGGCGATGTGATGCGGGATAAAACCGTGCTGATGGTCACACATCGTCTGCGCGGATTGTCGCGTTTCGATCAAATAATAGTGATGGACAACGGACAAATTATTGAGCAAGGTAATCACGCAGATCTGTTAGCCAGGCAGGGGCGTTATTACCAGTTTAAGCAACGTCTGTAAGCTATTATTGAACGATCAAACTCGCGTAGTGGAGTTTCGCTGTCATGCGCCTGGTGCAACTGTCCCGCCATTCTATAGCCTTCCCATCACCGGAAGGCGCTTTACGCGAGCCTAACGGTTTACTGGCGCTGGGAGGCGATCTTAGCCCTGCCCGCCTGTTGATGGCCTACCAGCGCGGTATTTTCCCGTGGTTTTCTCCCGGTGACCCTATTCTCTGGTGGTCACCCGATCCGCGCGCCATTCTTTGGCCTGAGAACTTTCACCTCAGTCGCAGCATGAAACGCTTTCATAAAAATTCGCCTTATCGTGTGACGCTCAACTACGCGTTCGGTCAGGTGATTGAAGGCTGTGCGAACGATCGGGAAGAAGGCACCTGGATCACACACGATGTGGTGGACGCTTACCATCGGCTGCACGAACTGGGACATGCGCACTCAATTGAAGTATGGCGACAAAATGAATTAGTCGGCGGCATGTATGGCGTGGCGCAAGGTACGCTGTTTTGTGGCGAATCAATGTTCAGTCGTCAGGAAAATGCATCCAAGACCGCACTACTTGTTTTTTGCGCGGAATTTATCCGTCAGGGCGGAAAATTAATCGACTGCCAGGTGTTAAATAGCCACACAGCATCCCTGGGCGCCATCGAAACCCCGCGGCGGGAGTACCTTGAGCAGCTGAGCAGACTGCGTCAGCAGCGGCTACCGAGCCATTTCTGGATACCAAGGACGTTATTTTCGCCTCAGGGGTGAATGTTTTCGGCACATTTTTTGTCGGGGTGTTATAATTGTGCCGCAGAGTTGGTTTAGCCCATTACCCCGCCGCCGTTAAGGAACAGTTCGCGCCAGGCAACGCCTATCGTTTATCTCCTCGTTCCCTTATACGTTGCGCTTTACGTGCGGCTTTGCCGTGGGTGGTCAGAGTAATGCGCCAAACCCGATTTGCTGTGTTTTAAACGCACAAATCTTTACTTATTAAAAGAACTTCGGCATTATCTTGCCGGTTCAAATTACGGTAGTGATACCCCAGAGGATTAGATGGCCAAAGAAGACAATATTGAAATGCAGGGTACCGTTCTCGATACGTTACCTAATACCATGTTCCGCGTAGAGTTAGAAAACGGTCACGTGGTTACTGCACACATCTCCGGTAAAATGCGCAAAAACTATATCCGCATCCTGACGGGCGACAAAGTGACTGTTGAGCTGACCCCGTACGACCTGAGCAAAGGCCGCATTGTCTTCCGTAGTCGCTGATTGTTTTCACGCCACCATGATGGCGTCCAGATAATAAAAGGTCGGTTTAACCGGCCTTTTTTATAGGCTGAGGATCTGTATTTAATCCTCAATCATCCGCGCATATTCTTCTGTTAAGAAATCCACCAGGGCGCGTACCGAGGGCAGTAATCCCCGACGAGACGGAAAGACTGCGTGAATAATTTCCCGCTTGGGCTCCCAACCGTCGAGCAATGCCACCAGTTCACCCGCCGCTAATTGCTCTTTCACCATCAGTTGCGGAAGTTGTACAACCCCCACGCCGGCAATCGCGGCTTCACGTAACGCCAGCATATCAGTGGTGATCATTCGCGGCGTGAAATGCACCTCCGCCCGTGCGCCCTGTGGGCCGAATAACTCCCAGCGATGCACATGTTTACCCGATGCCAGACTCAGGCCCGGCCAACGGGTCAATTCCGCCGGGGAGTTAACCGCGCCCATTTGTTCAATTAATCGCGGGCTGGCATATAACCGGTGTCCCCTGTCTGCAAGTACCCGCATCACCAGGTCGCTATCCTCAAATGGACGAGGTCTGACGCGAATCGCCACGTCCAGACCTTCACCGATGACATCAACGCGACGGTTCGTCGCCTCAAGCTGCACGGATACATCGGGATAACGCGCCATAAATCGGGCAAGAATTGGCCCAATATGCACATGCAACAAGGTGACCGGACAAGTCAGCTTCACAACGCCACGCGGCTCAACCTGTAAAGCCGCAATGGCATCCTGCGCCGCCTGCGCTTCCACCAGCATCGCCTTACAGTGCTCGTAAAAGGTTTGTCCGACTTCAGTCACGTTAAACTGCCGGGTGGTTCGCTGAATAAGTCGAACCCCCAACCTCTCTTCAAGTTGCGCAATACGTCGGCTCAGTTTTGATTTCGGTTCATCAAGCGCACGCCCCGCCGCGGCGAAACCACCTTCCTCTACGACATGTACAAACCAAGCAAAATCATTGAGATCCGGCTTTGTCATTTTATTGTCCTATTAATGAGACAGTGAAGACCATTTTAGCGACTACTCAATTCGCTGTCATGAATATAAGCTTATTCACATCAAGATAACGCCACTGAGGAGACACAAATGAAACAAGTAACAGGCGTCTACACCGCACCTCGCCCGCACTGGGTTGGCGATGGATTTCCGGTTCGCTCAATGTTCTCTTACCAGTCTCATGCAGAGCAGTTAAGTCCATTCCTGCTGCTGGATTACGCCGGTCCGCATACGTTCACACCGGGTAACGAAAAGCGCGGCGTCGGCGAACACCCTCACCGTGGTTTTGAAACGGTGACCATCGTTTACAGCGGTGAAGTTGAACATCGTGATTCAACTGGTCGCGGCGGCATTATCGGTCCCGGCGACGTGCAGTGGATGACCGCAGGTGCAGGAATTTTGCACGAAGAATTCCATTCACCGGAATTTACCCGTCGGGGCGGCGAACTGGAAATGGTACAGCTGTGGGTCAACCTGCCGGCAAAAGACAAAATGGCCACGCCGGGTTATCAGAGCATCACCAGCGATGTTATCCCAACGGTTGCTCTCCCTGATGAAGCAGGAAGCGTTCGCGTTATTGCGGGTAGCTACGAGGAAACCAAAGGGCCTGCACATACTTTTTCGCCGCTGAACGTCTGGGATATGCGACTGCAACGTAATCATCAGCTCGCGTTGTCTCAGCCTGAAGGATGGAGCACCGCACTGGTGGTATTGAAAGGCAATATCACCGTAAACGGCACCACGCCAGCCAGCGAAGCGCAACTGGTGGTGCTAAGCCAGCAGGGGAAAACGCTGCACATTGAAGCCACCAGCGATGCCATCGTGCTGCTGCTGTCTGGCGAACCGTTGAACGAGCCAATTGTAGGTTACGGCCCGTTTGTCATGAACACGAAACAAGAAATCGCTGAAGCCGTACGCGATTTTAACTCCGGCCGTTTTGGCCAAATCTGAATCGAAGGAGAAGAATATGTCCAGTCCTGCAAACTTTAATGGTTCACGTCCGGTCATCGATGTGAATGATTCCGTCATGCTGCTTATCGACCATCAGAGCGGGCTTTTCCAGACCGTCGGCGATATGCCAATGCCAGAGCTGCGTGCGCGTGCTGCTGCGCTGGCTAAAATGGCCACCCTGGCGAAAATGCCGGTGATTACCACGGCGTCTGTACCGCAGGGACCTAATGGCCCGCTGATCCCTGAGATCCATGCCAATGCGCCCCACGCCCAATACGTGGCGCGTAAAGGCGAAATCAACGCCTGGGATAACGAAGACTTCATTAAAGCGGTAAAAGCAACAGGTCGTAAGACGCTGATTATCGCCGGTACGATCACCAGCGTCTGCATGGCTTTCCCGGCCATCAGCGCAGTGGCTGAAGGTTATAAGGTGTTCGCGGTAATCGACGCCTCCGGCACCTACAGCAAAATGGCGCAGGAAATCACCCTGGCTCGCGTGGTTCAGGCTGGCGTCGTGCCGATGGATACCGCTGCCGTCGCTTCTGAAATTCAGGGGACATGGAACCGTGAAGACGCCGCTGAATGGGCTGAAGTGTATACCAAAGTCTTCCCGGCGTATCAGTTGCTGATAGAAAGCTATAGCAAAGCCCAGGAAGTCGTGACCAACGGCGAAAAACTGGACTCTCAGCGTTAATTATATCCTCCGCGCCAGTCCGGGCGGAGGAATATGTACACTGCGTAACCAAACAACAGTGAACATGTAAATTCTGCTTGACCGTTTTAGCGCAACTCCCTATAGTAGCGCCCCGTTGCCCCCCAAGCGGTCAGGCAGCAATACAATATGGTGAGGTGTCCGAGTGGCTGAAGGAGCACGCCTGGAAAGTGTGTATACGGCAACGTATCGGGGGTTCGAATCCCCCCCTCACCGCCATATTTTAAGAAGAGCTCGTACGCAAGTACGGGCTTTTTTTTCGCATGTTGCATTTGCCGGATGCGGCGCAAGCGCCTTATCCGGCCTACAGTCATGCCCCTCCTCGTAGGCCTGATAAGCGAAGCGCCATCAGGCATATCCGTTATTGTCTGCTGAGTAGCGTTAACACTTCGTAATGCGCGGTATGTGGGAACATGTCGAAAAGCTGAACGCGGTCAATGCGATACCCTGGCAACTCGTGAATATCCTTCGCCATGGTTTGCGCATTGCAGCTTGAATAGACAATAAAACGTGGCGCCATGCGGGAAAGAAAATCGCACAGCGGTTTGCCAATCCCGCGACGCGGTGGGTTCACCAGAACCAGATCGGGTACTTCGTCCTGGGCGGTAGCAAACTGAGTCGAATCCAGCGCCTGAAAACGCAGATTTTGCAACCCAAGCTCCTGCGCCGACTGTTTCGCACAGGTAATCGCCTCTGGCGCGATTTCAATACCTGTCAGTTTCATCTGCGGCGTGGCGCAATGCAGACCAAACCCTCCTACGCCGCAAAACAGATCCCACATATGATCAACCGGAAGCTGGCGCACCCAGTCGCGTGCGGTGGCATATAAATGACCCGCCACCACTGGGTTGGTCTGGAAAAAGCTCTGTGGACGTATCCACAGCGGCACATCATTAAAGCGTTCCGCCAGCGCCTGTTGTTCGGTGAGGAAGATTTCTGTCTCCCCTTCCATAATCGCCATATGCACCGGTTGAATATTCACAGTGATCACTTTTAACTGTGGCAACCGTTCCTGCAACCACGGTAGCGCTGCACGCAACTGCGCCAGTTTGGCGTCTGAACGCAGGACAAAGCGCAGCATCATACCGCCATCAAACCGGCTTTCCGTTAACAGCAGATATTTAAGCTCCCCGCGTTTACGCGCCACGTTATAGGGCGTTAACCCCGCGCGGGCGATAAACGGTTTGAGCACGGCAAATACGGGCGAAAAAGACGCAGGATAGAGCGGACAATCACACAAATCCTCCGGCGTACCGTCACGATGCAGCATCCCAAGCAGTGGTTTTTCCACGCTGCCGCTGACCACCATTTTGGCTTTGTTGCGAAAAGCGCGTTCCGGGCCGCTGACCGGCGCGCGCCACTCCGCCACCGCATGTTCAGCAAGCAGTTGGCGTAAATCGGCCATTTTGGCGGTGAGTTGGTGGGAAACCGGCTGTTCAATCCACTGACAGGA
Organism: Citrobacter sp. C5_2; assembly: GCF_014596845.2. Taxonomy (NCBI): domain Bacteria; kingdom Pseudomonadati; phylum Pseudomonadota; class Gammaproteobacteria; order Enterobacterales; family Enterobacteriaceae; genus Citrobacter; species Citrobacter sp. C5_2. The sequence goes on from NZ_CP115032.1 coordinate 3,267,914, forward strand.
ACGACAGCGACCGGCGTCATAGAGTGCGCACTGCATACAAAAACCTTTACGTGATCGAGGGCGGAGATTATATACGTAAAATCATTCGGGATGCATATCAGGCCTGAGCTTTCGTAGGCCTGATAAGACGCGTTAGGGTCGCCATTAGGCAATTGTGCGGCGTCGGTGCCGGATGGCGGCATAAACGCCTTATCCGGCCTACAAACAACACCGACCACATTTACTGCAAACGGAAGAACCGCCGACTGGACGCGGGAACAAACAGTAGCAGCAACACCAGCATATCCGGCAACTTTTGCATCACCAGCGTACGCAGGATCTCACGTCTGGACTCTCCCGCAATGCTGAACAGTTCAGGATAACCATAACCCAACGAGGCCGCCCACAGATAAACGCTGGCGATAATCTGGGTCAACAGATAAACCCAACGCGCCCAGTTACGTCCTTTCACCAGCGAAAATGCGCAGTAGATTTCAATAAACAGCAGCGCCAGGCTGCCCAGAAACACCAGCGTCAAATTCCAGGTCTGCACGCTGCGATGAATAAATTCGCTGGTTCCACGCAACCCTAGCGTATTAAAAATCATCAACAGATCGAGACAGCGGATCATGATAATAGCCAGCGCCGCCACCTGCACCAACGCAGGGACGTTTAAGCGAGCATGTGATGTGGATGATTTCTTAAAAAATCCCAACGCGTCGTCTTCCATGAAAACGGCGCAGCCACCACAGCGGCGCCGTATAGACAGGTTGGCAGATTTTAGTTTTTTCAGCCGCGTCTTGCACGTTGGATATCGCGAATCCGTTGTTTTTCTGTTCGCGCCATCAGATACCACGCGATAAATCCGATGATTCCTACCACGCCAAGAATCAGCGTCGCCAGCGCGTTGATCTCCGGGTTAACCCCCATACGTACGCTGGAGAACACCAGCATCGGTAATGTTGTGGCGCCAGGACCAGAGACAAAGCTGGCGATAACCAGATCATCAAGCGACAACGTGAAGGCCAGTAACCAGCCGGAGATCACCGCAGGCATAATCATCGGCAGCGTGATAACGAAAAAGACCTTCAGCGGCGTGGCGCCAAGATCCATTGCCGCTTCCTCAATGGAGTGATCCAGTTCGCGCAACCGTGAGGAAATCACCACCGCCACGTACGCCGTACAGAAGGTGACGTGCGCCAGCCAGATGGTCAACATACCGCGATCCGCAGGCCAGCCGATGGCATGCGCCAGCGCCACAAACAGCAGCAGCAGTGATAAACCGGTAATGACATCCGGCATAACCAGCGGTGCGGTAATCATAAAAGCAAACCCATTCGATCCGCGAAAACGGCCAAAACGCACCATTACCACGGCGGCTATAGTGCCGAGGATTGCCGCCATCGTCGCCGCACCCGCAGCAATCGTTAAGCTCATGCCAACGGCGCTTATCATCGCGGTATCGTGGAAAAGTTCACCATACCAACGCGTTGACCACCCCGCCCAGACCGTTACCAGCTTCGAACTGTTAAACGAATAGATAACCAGCATCAGCATCGGCGCGTACAGGAAGGTAAAGCCCAGCACCAGGATAAAAATACGCCACGGCGAACGCACGACCGGTAAGTTATTCATCCGTGTTCCCCCATGCTTTTTTGCTGATATTTGTGGAACCACATGATTGGCACAATCAGTAACAGCAGCATAACAATGGCAACGGCAGATGCCACCGGCCAGTCGCGGTTGTTAAAGAACTCCTGCCACAGCACGCGACCAATCATGATGCTATCCGGGCCGCCCAGCAGTTCCGGAATTACAAACTCACCCACAGCCGGGATAAACACCAACATCGATCCGGCGATAATCCCGCCTTTGGTCAATGGCACAATCACGCTAAAGAAGGTTTTCAACGGTCGGGCGCCCAAATCCAGCGCCGCCTCTACCAGCGAATAATCAATACGCGTCAGCGCGGTGTAAATCGGCAGCACCATAAAGGGTAAATAGGCATAAACAATCCCGATATAGACCGCCAGATTGGTGTGCAGAATCGTCAATGGTTGATCGATAACGCCCAGCCACATCAGAAAGTTATTCAGTACACCGTTATTTTTCAGGATCCCCATCCAGGCGTACACGCGAATCAAAAACGACGTCCAGGACGGCAGGATCACCAGCAATAACAGAATATTGCGTGTCGAGGGTTTACTGTGTGCGACGGCCCACGCCAGCGGATAGCCCAACAGCAGACAACAGATCGTCGAAATCCCCGCCACCTGCAAAGATTGCAGGTAGGCATCAAAATAGAGCGGATCATCCGTTAGTTGCAGGAAGTTGGCTAAGTTGAGCGTGATGGATAGCTGATCGTCAGCCCATGAAACGAGGTCGGTATACGGTGGAATAGCGCGCGCCATTTCAGCCAAACTGATTTTGAAGACGATCAGAAACGGCAGAAGAAACAGGAGCAGCAGCCACACATACGGCAGCGCAATCACCAGCTTGCGCCCGTGGTTCATTTGCAGCCGCGACATAAGCAGCGTGAATCGCCCTGCTTTATCCACGCGCGCCGGAGGTTCAAGTGTACTCATCTTCGCTCCTTAAACCGTCAACACCACACAGCTGTCTGCATCCCAGCACAAACGGACCTCGTCACCCCAGGTTGGTAATCCCTTGCGATAACGATGTTCATTTTGTAGCTGAGCGCTCAGCATCTGGCCGCTTTTCAAACGTACGTGATACACCGACAAATCGCCCAGATAGGCAATGTGCACCACTTCACCTACCGCGAAGTTATAACCGTCTGGGGGAGGAGCCTCACAGAGCATGATTTTTTCCGGGCGCAGCGCAACATACACAGGGACGTTATCGACAATAGACGCATCTGCATCTACTTTCAGCGGATGCACCAGTCCAGGAGACTCAATAATCAGCCCATCTTCCAGGCGTTCTTTCAGTAGTCCTTCAAAGACGTTAACCGAACCGATAAACTCGGCGCTATAGCGCGTAGTCGGATGCTCGTAGATCTCTTCCGGTTCGCCGATCTGCACAAATTTTCCACGGTTCATGATCGCAATCCGCCCTGCCATCGTCATGGCTTCTTCCTGATCGTGCGTTACCATCACGCAGGTCACGCCGACGCGTTCAAGGATATCCACCACTTCCAGTTGCATGCGGTCACGGAGCTTTTTGTCCAGCGCCCCCATCGGTTCATCCAGCAGCAGCAACTTCGGCCGTTTCGCCAGGCTACGCGCCAGTGCCACACGCTGACGCTGACCGCCGGAAAGCTGATGCGGTTTGCGTTTGGCAAATTCCTGCATATGCACCAGGCCCAGCATCTCATTCACCCGGCTGGCAATTTCAGCTTTTGGCAGCTTGTCCTGCTTGAGGCCAAAGGCAATGTTCTGCTCTACCGTCATGTGCGGAAACAGGGCATAGGATTGAAACATCATATTGATCGGGCGCAGATAAGGCGGGACGTGCGCTAAATCGACGCCATCAAGCATAATTTGCCCGGTTGTCGGCTGTTCAAATCCCGCTAACATGCGCAGCAGAGTCGATTTGCCACAGCCGGATGCGCCGAGCAGGGCAAATATTTCACCTTTGTAGATAGTAAGATTGACGTCATCGACGGCGTGTTGCCCGTCGAAAGACTTGGTCAGGTTGCGAATTTCAAGCAGCGGGGTCAGCGCCTTGCGGATTTTCGCGTGTGGGCGTGGGGTTGCATCATTCACTCAGGTGCTCTCCGGCATAAAACAAAGAAACGGTGCAAATAACGCACCACGGTGGTGCGTATTGCCGGGTTAGGTGTGTTTAGGATCAACACTGCCCGGCAGGCATAAATCCTGCCGGGTCATGTCCCAAACATCAGGTTATTTTCCGCTTTTTACTTTCGTCCACGCTCGGGTACGGACACGGTCGATCTTCGGATCCTGTACTTTCAGCGTGAACAGCTTGGCGCGCACATCCGCAGGCGGGTAGATACCAGGGTTATCACGAACTTCCTGACTGACCAGAGCCGTCGCTTCTTTGTTGGCATTGGCATAGAACACGTGGTCGGAAATATGCGCAATCACATCAGGACGCAGCAGGTAGTTGAGGAACTGATAGGCTTCTTCTTTGTTTTTGGCATCGGCTGGCATTGCAAACACGTCAAAGAACGCCATCGCCCCCTCTTTAGGAATTGAGAAAGAGATATTGACGCCATTTTTCGCTTCTTTTGCACGGTTCGCCGCCTGCCATACGTCCCCCGCCCAACCAATTGCTACACAGGTATCTCCGTTTGCCAGGTCGTTAATATATTGCGAAGAGTGGAAATAGCGAATATTCGGACGCAGTTTCAACAGCAGGTCGGTCGCCGGTCCGGTGTAATCATCTGCTTTGGTACTGTTGGGATCTTTACCCAAATAGTTCAGCACGGTAGCAAACACCTCTTCAGGCGCATCAAGGAAAGAGACACCGCAACTTTTGAGTTTTTCCAGATTTTCCGGTTTGAGGATCAGATCCCAGCTATCAACCGGCGCATCTGGCCCCAGCACCGCTTTCACTTTGTCCACGTTATAGCCAATGCCGGTCGTTGCCCACATATACGGCATCGCAAACTTGTTGTCCGGATCGTGTTTACCCACCAGCTTCAGCAGCTCAGGATCGAGGTTTTTCCAGCCCGGTAGTTTGCTCTTATCCAGCGGCTGGAAGACGCCAGCGGTCAGTTGACGTTCGAGGAAACTGGCGGAAGGAACAACCAGGTCAAAACCGGTGCTACCCGCCATGAGCTTACCTTCCAGTACTTCATTGGAATCAAATACGTCATAGATAACTTTAATTCCGGTCTCTTTTTCAAAGTTAGCCACCGTATCCGGAGCAATATAATCAGACCAGTTATAAATATGCAGCGTTTTTTGTTCAGCAGCGAGCGTGCCGGCAGAGATGGACATCAGAGCACCCACAACCAGGCCTGATAACCATTTTTTATTTAAGGCGGTCATAATCTCTTTCCTTCTGAAAGTTCGTTAACAAACGAACAAAAATGTCACACTCTAATGATATGCAAGAAACGTGCATATTCTTTCATGCGGCATCAATGAAAAGAGAGTCCTCTCCCGATGCCGCTATCGCGCGCAGATATCCGCTCACTCATTCACCACGTATTGTAGTCACAGCTCAGGTCACACGGGGCAGTTCGAGAATTGACGTCTATATGCTTCGCAAGAATAACTTTAGCCAGGTTTTGTGGATATAGCCCAGATTAAAAAACGTCTTTTATCAATTTTTTATGCAGGAATTGTCTATGACATAAAGCGGAAGGAGCAGAATGGAAGTGAATAATTCTTTAATAAAAGGTTAAACGCAGAATAAAAACAGGCAGTACGCAACCGCTCTGGTAGCGGCTGCGCAAAATGTGTCCAGATTCAGGGGGAATTAATGGAGGAAATGGACTTCAGCATTGCTGTTTTGCGTATCGTCTTCAGCGTTGAATAACAGCTGATGCGCCCCGGCTTCGAGGATCACCATCGATATCTGCTCTTCGCTCTGGCGAACAAAACACTCAAACTGTTCAAACGTTACGCCCGGCGTAACGGATAAAGACTGGCAAACCACCAGCTTTGGCAGATTATCATCCTGCATATCCAGAAATGCTTTTACCGTCAGCGAACTGGCATTAATCGCGGACAAATCGGCGGCCAGTGGCAGCAGTGCGGAAGGTCTGACTTCCGCCATTGCAGAAAACAGGATGACGTTATCCACCAAATCAACTTTTGCATCAAAGATGCCGTCAAAGTTCTGCATATGAGGTAAATGCAGCGCCTGACAGGTATCGCATTCAAAAAAACTCATGCCCAGGTCGTCGAGCCATTGACGCAACGTATCCAGAGTGGGAACGACCAGTGATGTCATAATAATGTGCGACCTCTATTGATGAAAAAAATACCGGCACAGCTTACGAAAAAAGAGCGTGTCATACCACGATCGCAATCGATATTGTGTTTAGCCGCCGATTTTAAGACAAAATTCAGGCGTAGCATGGCGCTCAATCCACTGGATCATCTTGCCGGCAATGTCTATCCCGGTGGTTTTCTCGACCCCCTCCAGTCCCGGAGAAGCGTTAACCTCCATGACCAGCGGCCCACGTTCTGCACGCAAAATATCCACACCTGCAACATCCAGCCCCATAGTCTGAGCGGCTTTGAGCGCAATTTTTCTTTCGCGCGGCGTGATATTCGCAATCGTAGCAACCCCGCCGCGATGGAGATTAGAACGAAAATCGCCCTCTTTCGCCCGGCGTTCAATGGCGGCCACCACCTCGTCACCCACCACGAAACAGCGAATATCCCGCCCTTGCGCTTCTTTGATATATTCCTGAACCAGAATATGAGCATTCAGCCCACGAAACGCATCCACGACGCTTTCCGCGGCTTGCCGCGTTTCCGCCAGCACCACGCCGATCCCCTGTGTACCTTCAACCAGTTTCACCACCAGCGGCGCGCCGCCGACCATATCAATCATGTCGCTGGTATCGTCCGGGGAGTGAGCAATCCCGGTAATGGGTAAATCGATTCCCTGACGCGCCAGCAACTGCAGCGAACGCAGCTTATCGCGCGCGCGCGTAATCGCTACCGATTCATTTAACGGATAGCTACCCAACATTTCAAACTGCCGCAGTGCGGCCGTACCATAAAAGGTAATCGCTGAACCAATCCGTGGGATCACCGCGTCAAAATGAGGAAGCTGGCGGCCCTTGTAATGAATAGATGACGCCGCCGGGCTGATATTCATATAGCAAGAAAGCGGATCGATAATTTCAACCAGGTGACCGCGCTGCATCGCCGCTTCACGCAGGCGCTTACAAGAATAGAGCGTTCCGTCCCGGGACAAAATGGCAATTTTCACCCTGCACCTCTCAATGACCTGGTAAAAGCAGGCGTATCATACACTGGGTTGAAATCTTTAGCGCGTGGCCCATCCCTGTTTATGCAAATATTCCAGGATAAAGGGACGACTTTCTTTAATGATGGTTCGACGAATGTGATCGCTCCAGGTGTCACGACGCGTATTACTGCCGCGGGTCAGATAGTACTGCGCAAGCTGTTCGTCATACTGCGACAAAACGTCTGTATCAAGCGGCTGATACTGGTTTTCGTGCACAACCAGCGACGCTGGCAGGCGCGGCTTGATATCCGGGTTATCCGCAGGCCAGCCAAGGCACAAACCAAACAGCGGCAGAACATGCTGCGGCAACTTCAATAATTCCGTGACCGACTCAATATTGTTACGCAACCCACCTATATACACACCGCCAAGTCCCAGCGATTCTGCCGCCGTCAGCGCATTTTACGCCATCATCGCCGTATCAACCACGCCCAGCAGCAGTTGTTCTGCCAGCCCCAACTGCGCGTCAGGGCAAATCTGCAAATGACGGTTAAAGTCAGCGCAAAACACCCAGAATTCAGCGGCCTGCGCCACGTGCTTTTGACCGCCAGATAAGGTAACCAGCGATTCACGCAGGGTTTTATCGGTTATCCGAACAATCGTTGTGCACTGTAAAAAACTGGAGCTTGAGGTGCCCTGAGCGGCGGCAATAATCGCCTCTCGCTGTGCGTCAGAAATAGCTTCTTCGGTGAAATGGCGAATGGAACGGTGGCTGCGGATTAAATCAATAGTTGGCGTCATCTCTTTTTTCTCTGTCTGAATGGGAAGAATCGTCGGGAGCGCGCGACAGGAGCTGCGGCGCCAGCAGTTGAGCAATGCGCCACATCAACATCACCGCAGCGGGGAGCATCAGCAGTACGCCCAGAAATATCATCACAACCCAGGCGAGCGGGCTGTTAAGCGGCGCGGGTAAGGTCAGGTAATCGTTAAGCGACAGCAGCGCCAGCGATAACAAAACCATCCCCATTATTTCCAGCATCAATACGCTTTTCGGTAATACACCAATGGTGCGCATAAGCGGTCTCCCGGCGAAATGGCTTTCATTATAAAACGTTCCGGCTCGTCGTGTTTAACAGTTATAGCTTGAGGATATCAAAGCAACAGGCCGAACCTGCTTTCCATCCGTCACAAATCGCGGCATCATAATAAGTATTCGCCATCCGGCCTGATAAGTTCGAGGAGAGAGAGATGTTTGCCGTTATTTTTGGTCGTCCAGGGTGCCCGTATTGCGTGCGCGCAAAAGAATTAGCAGAAAAATTAAGCAATGAGCATGACGATTTTAACTTCCGCTACATTGATATTCATGCCGAAGGTATTACGAAAGCCGATCTGGAAAAGACGGTAGGTAAGCCGGTTGAAACCGTTCCGCAGATTTTTGTTGATCAAAAACACATCGGCGGCTGCACGGATTTTGAGGCGTGGGCAAAAGAGAATATGAATCTGTTCGCCTGACAGCTGTTTCTACGCCCTCCGCGGGAGGGCGTGTTCAGTTCTTTTTCCGTCGTTGATGCTGATTGAACAAGCTACTGATAAACAAAAAACACAATGCGCCAAGCGCGCACCAAAACACCGCACTGAATAACCACGCCAGTTCTTGCCACAATGAACGCGTCGGCATAAAAACGAACCGCATTAGCAACAGACAGCATGGCGCCGCCAACATTGCACCAAGAAGAGGTCTGAGCACCTCCCGACGGTGGGAGAAAAAGCTTGCTGCAGCACCAGGCAAGATAAAAAACAACAACCCGACCTCAGGATGCCCTGCCGCTCTGAATGCCCCTTTCACGTTTAGCGTTAATGAAAGACACACCACAATAAACAGCACAAAGCAGCAGATCGCCCCCGCCCAACTTTGCTTATGTTTCAATCGTTCCTCCTGACACATTCTCTATCGAACACTCTTTTCGCCCGCAGGCGTCCAGTCAGATAAAGTAACTCGGCATTCCATGCCAAAAACACACCCACACGATTCTTATAGCCGTTGATACGTAATGAGATTAAACTATCCGCATATATTGTTATGCTGCATTAATCGGGGCTGTGTGCGGTGCTGTCGCCCCTTAATTTCTGGCAAAAACATTAGCGTAAATTGCCATTTCTTTCAATAGCTTACTAGTAAACAAGAAGTTAGCCTCAGTGAATATAAACGTCGCAGATTTGTTAAATGGGAATTACATCCTGTTATTATTTGTGGTCCTGGCTCTGGGCCTCTGCCTGGGTAAATTACGCCTGGGTTCAGTCCAACTCGGTAATTCCATTGGCGTTTTAGTGGTGTCCCTATTATTAGGTCAGCAGCACTTTAGTATTAACACCGATGCATTAAATCTCGGCTTTATGCTGTTTATTTTTTGTGTCGGCGTCGAAGCCGGCCCCAACTTTTTTTCGATTTTTTTTCGCGATGGGAAAAATTATCTAATGCTTGCTCTGGTGATGGTCGGTAGCGCAATGCTGATCGCCCTGGGGCTGGGTAAGCTATTTGGCTGGGACATCGGCCTGACGGCGGGTATGCTGGCCGGTTCGATGACCTCCACGCCGGTGCTGGTCGGCGCAGGCGATACCTTGCGCCATTCCGGAATGGCAGGCGCGCAGCTTTCCACTGCCCTTGATAACCTGAGTCTGGGTTACGCCCTCACCTATTTGATTGGACTGGTCAGTCTGATTGTCGGTGCGCGCTACCTGCCGAAACTTCAGCATCAGGACCTGCAAACCAGCGCCCAACAAATTGCGCGTGAACGAGGTCTGGACACTGACGCCAACCGTAAGGTTTATCTGCCAGTGATCCGCGCCTACCGCGTGGGCCCGGAGCTGGTAGCATGGGCTGATGGTAAGAACCTGCGCGAGTTAGGTATTTATCGTCAGACCGGCTGTTACATTGAACGCATCCGCCGCAACGGCATCCTGGCTAACCCGGACGGTGACGCAGTGCTGCAAATGGGCGACGAAATAGCCTTAGTAGGTTATCCAGACGCGCATGCCCGCCTCGATCCCAGTTTCCGTAACGGCAAAGAAGTGTTCGATCGCGATCTGCTCGATATGCGTATCGTCACGGAAGAGATTGTGGTGAAAAACCACAATGCCGTTGGCCGTCGCCTGGCCCAGTTGAAACTGACCGACCACGGCTGTTTTCTCAACCGCGTGATCCGCAGCCAGATCGAAATGCCTATTGATGACAACGTCGTGCTCAATAAAGGTGACGTGTTGCAGGTGAGCGGTGATGCCCGTCGCGTTAAAACGATCGCAGATCGTATCGGCTTCATTTCCATTCACAGTCAGGTGACCGATCTGTTGGCCTTCTGCGCCTTCTTTATCATTGGTCTGATGATTGGAATGATCACCTTCCAGTTCAGCAATTTCAGCTTCGGCATCGGGAATGCAGCTGGATTACTGTTCGCCGGGATTATGCTGGGCTTCCTGCGTGCCAACCATCCTACGTTTGGCTATATCCCGCAGGGCGCGCTGAACATGGTGAAAGAGTTTGGTTTGATGGTATTCATGGCAGGCGTCGGTTTAAGCGCGGGTAGCGGCATTGGCAATGGCCTTGGCGCCGTGGGTGGTCAAATGCTGATTGCCGGTCTGATTGTAAGCCTGGTTCCGGTTGTTATTTGTTTCTTGTTTGGCGCTTACGTATTGCGCATGAACCGCGCCCTGCTGTTTGGCGCCATGATGGGCGCGCGTACCTGCGCTCCGGCAATGGAAATCATCAGCGACACGGCCCGCAGCAACATCCCGGCATTAGGCTATGCTGGCACCTACGCCATTGCCAACGTTCTGCTGACATTGGCGGGGACACTCATCGTCATCGTCTGGCCAGGCCTTGGTTAGCACTGAAAATTACCCTTAAAAGAAAATTTTTTGCAGTTCAGCAGAACTTTTCTTCAAGGTGTCAGTCATAACTATTGCCACTGCTTTTCTTTGATGTCCCCAATTTGTGGAGCCCATCAACCCCGCCGTTTTGGTTCAAGGTTGATGGGTTTTTTGTTGCCTGAAATTTGCTATCCCCCCTTCTCCCCGTAATTCCTCCCCAAATTTGCAGCACGCCGGTTATGGCACATACTTTTAATCGGTGCTTACAGGTGACGGGAGTTTACTATGTTGCTTACTGGAAAGGTTGCGGTGATCTTCGGCGGCAGCGGCGCTATTGGTAGCGCGGTTGCACAGGCGATGGCGCGCGAAGGTGCTCATGTATACCTGGGCGCGCGCTGTCAGGAAAAGCTTGATTGGGCGGCCAGTCGCCTGCGAATGGCGGGGGGTACCGTCGATACGTTTATCACCGATGTGCTCGACGAGCACGACGCCTTAACACAAGTTACCCGCCTGGTACAGCAAACCGGTGGAATTGATGTGGTGGTTAACGCGACCGGCTTTATGCATGAACAGGGCAAGCACATCGACGCATTATCCCTCTCTGAGTTTATGAGTGGTATCACCCCTTTCCTTGCGGCGCAGTTCAATATCGCAAAAGCCGTAACGCCGCACATGGGCGGCGATCGAGCGGGCGTCATTCTCACCATCGTTGCGCCCGCCGCCCCGATGGCGATGCCCGGGCATCTCGGCCATATCGTCGGCTGTGCAGGAACAGAAGCGTTTATTAAAGCGCTTGCCAGCGAGACGGGACCAATAAACATTCGTGTCGTCGGCGTGCGCTCGCATGCGATTGTGGATGCGGTAGCGGCCGGTTCCTATACCGGGGAGATTTTCACCGCGAAAGCACAGTCAATGGGTTTAACCATCGAACAATGGTTAGGCGGTGCGGCACAAAGCACCATGATCGGACGCCTGCCTACGCTGGCACAAATCGCTGAGGTTACAACCTTTCTGGCTTCAGACCATGCCGGAGCAATAACCGCCACAGTGGTAAATATTACCGGGGGCGCAACTGTAAGCTAATTTACTCGCTTTTTTACGCCGTGCGCTGCTGCGAGCCTTTTTTGGCACTCGGGCGGGAACACAATGCTATACCGCACATAATAACCAACGCGCTCACCAGATGATATGAATGCAGAGTGACGTGCAAAAACATAACGCTAAATAATCCGCCACTCAGTGGGATCAAGTGCGAGTATATCTCTCCGCGGGTTGCGCCAATGGCGCTAATCCCTTTGTTCCATAACAGATATGACAGCCAGGAAGGAAAAATAACAAGGTATGCCAGCCCAGTAATAACACCTGTATTGGCATAGCTATCCCAGCCCGGCATACCATTGCGCATCAGCTCCACAACCAGTACCGGAATCAGCACCATCGCACCGAGCAGCGCGCTCACGGCGACAAAGGCGTTTCCCTTCACCTCACGCGGTTTAATGCGCAAAAAAGCACAATAAACAGCCCAACTTACCGCCGACCCCATGGTCCAGACATCGCCCTGATTCAGATGTGCAAATACCCGCGCGTGTATCATATCGCCCTGCGACACCAGCCAGATAACACCAACAGTACTCAGGATCACACCGGCTATATTTCGCGCAGAAATCCGCTCTTTAAAAAAGAACTTATTGATTAACAGAACGAGCGCCGGGGTGGTGGACATATAAATCGCCGCATTGAGCGAGGTTGTATATTGCAGGCCGATATACAGCGTTAAGGGAAAAAGAACCTGACCACAAAGCGCGAGGAAGACGATAGTACCAAAGGATTTTTTCATCACCGGCCATTGCTCTGCGACCTGACGAAAATAGAGCGCCATCAATAATAACGCGGTAAATATCCAGCGTGCCGCTGATAAAACAATGGGATCAACTTCAGCAACCAATAGATGACCAATCACATAATTTCCACCCCAAAAACAGGCGGCCAGACTGAGTAAAAAATAGGGCATATATGCGCCTTATTGTCAGTTGTACGGTATGACCACAAGGCTACGGCGGCGTGAAAATGAATGCTAATATAACGTTTTTATCCATGTGCATAGATTAAAACTATGAAATTTACGCTAAGGCAACTTGAGTTTTACATCGCGCTTGCAGAAACATTACAAATTTCCAAAGCTGCTGCGCGCTGTCATATTTCTCAGTCATCAATGACCATTGCCATGCGGAATCTGGAAGAAGCATTAGACGTGCAACTATTTGTACGTTACCCCAAAGGGGTGAAGCTCACCGCCGAGGGCGAGCGCTTTCTGGCACATGCCTGCAACATCATCAACAGTAGCCACTCGGCTGTTGACGACCTGCATGACAGAAGTGAAATTCTTACCGGCACGGTGCGCATAGGCATTGCCGAAACGCTCTCTGCTTATCTTATCCCGGATATACTCAACGATATTGAACGACGTTTTCCTTTGCTGGAGATCGTGTTTTATGAAGCTACAGCACCGGAACTGGTACAGGCGCTCCGGGAACACAAGGTCGATTTTTGTCTGCTTCTGACCTCAAACATCAGCCATGATAACGACCTGGAGATCGAAACATTTATTCGTTCACAGCGCCGCCTGTGGACGTCTATTGGGCATCCGCTACAGAGCAAATCTTCGATCCGTTTAAAAGACGTCGAGAAGCTTCCATTTTTACTGCTGGAAACCGATAAGTACCCTGACGTAATCATCGATTACTGGCAGCAGCGTGGTTATACGCCCAATATCAGTTTTCGCAGCAACTCTTTTGAAGCCATAAGAAGCCTGGTTGCAAAAGGCAGAGGCATAACCATTTTATCCGACCTGGTGTATCGCCCGTGGTCACTGGATGGTCTGCGCGTTATGCACAGAACGATTGATGATTTTATTACTTATATGGATGTCGGGACGGTAAAAATAGCCGCCCGACCATTGACGCCAGCGGCGATGAAAGTCATCGATTTTTTACGTCAGGCCGTTACCCGCCTCGACAAACCATTTTGATAATGTTATCTCTGCGGCAATCCAGCAATACGCTCCACCATCACCAGAATATCCTCCCGCGACAGCGGTTTTTTGTCGGTGACAAAATGCAGCGTCATTCCTTCGAGAAATGCATCCAGCGCCCGCGCAGTTACCGGTTCAAACCATTGTTCCAGTGTTTGTTGACTGCGTAACATCCAGTTTTGCATCACCATTTTCAACGTCGGTTTGCGACTGGCGAAAGCATACAGCTGGTACATAAGTTCCATATTATCGGGCGTCGTAACCTGGGAGCTGTAAATCATCTCGGTAATGGCATGGCAGGCTTCCTGCGCATCCGCAACGTCGGCAAAAAAAGCCTGATACTGCTGAGACATTGTGTCAGTAAAGCGCCCGAACGCCTCCATTAAAAGCTCATCTATTCCTGAGAAATAATAGGTCATTGAACCCAGCGGCACCCCGGCAATCATGGCGATTTTTCGGTGCGTAACCCCATGGACACCGTAGGCGATTACCGCCTCCAAGGTGGCCTGAACTATCTTTTCCCGCCGTAGCGGATCGTTCGCGCGTCGCACTGCATTTCCTCTCCTTGCATTTGTGTACAAATGTACACAGTCTTGCTAATGTTGTCTTCTTCCCTCTTTTCTTTGGCTCGAATTCATGACTGGCACCTCACCACGCAAAGCCTTAAGACGTCGCACCTGGGCGCTTTTCACGTTTTTCTTTTTACCCGGATTACTAATGGCTTCCTGGGCAACGCGTACTCCTGCCATCCGAGATATCCTCTCCATCTCCACCGCCGAAATGGGCGCGGTATTGTTTGGACTCTCTGTTGGTTCGATGAGTGGCATTCTTTGTTCGGCCTGGCTGGTGAAACGATTTGGCACGCGTAAAGTGATCCGCACCACCATGTCCTGTGCAGTCCTCGGGATGGCTATCCTCAGCGCGGCGCTCTGGTTGCATTCCGCATGGCTTTTCGCGTTTGGCCTGGGCGTGTTTGGCGCCAGTTTTGGCGCGGCGGAAGTCGCCATCAACGTCGAAGGCGCGGCAGTTGAGCGCGAAATGAACAAAACCGTGCTGCCGATGATGCATGGTTTTTACAGTCTGGGAACGCTGGCGGGAGCCGGGGTCGGGATGATGCTTACCGCCTTCAGCGTTCCAGCGACTTTACATATTTTACTGGCGGCAATGGTGGCAATCACTCCTATCTTTATCGCCATCAAGGCCATTCCAGACGGCACAGGCAAGAATGCCTCTGACGGCGCTCACTCCAGCGAAAAAGGCGTGCCTTTTTATCGCGACATTCAGTTGCTGCTGATTGGCGTCGTAGTGCTGGCAATGGCGTTTGCTGAAGGTTCGGCCAACGACTGGCTGCCGCTGCTAATGGTGGATGGCCACGGGTTTAGCCCGACATCAGGCTCGCTGATTTATGCTGGTTTTACGCTGGGGATGACCGTGGGTCGATTCACCGGCGGCTGGTTCATCGACCGCTACAGCCGCGTCGCGGTAGTGCGTGCCAGCGCGCTGATGGGTGCGCTTGGCATCAGTCTGATTATTTTTGTCGATAGCACATGGGTAGCAGGTGTTTCCGTTATTCTCTGGGGGCTTGGCGCATCGCTCGGCTTCCCGCTGACCATTTCAGCCGCCAGCGACACCGGTCCCGATGCGCCAACCCGCGTCAGCGTTGTGGCGACCACCGGCTACCTGGCGTTCCTGGTAGGGCCGCCGCTGCTCGGCTATCTGGGTGAACACTACGGCCTGCGCAGCGCTATGCTGGTGGTGCTGGCGCTGGTGCTTATCGCCGCCATCGTCGCGAAAGCGGTGGCGAAACCGGATCTCAAAAATCCCCCTGTGATGGAGAACAGCTAATGAGCATCAAATTAATTGCGGTCGACATGGACGGCACTTTTTTAAGCGACCAAAAAACCTATAACCGTGAGCGGTTTATGGCGCAATACCAGCAGATGAAAAAACAAGGCATCCGTTTTGTCGTCGCCAGCGGCAACCAGTATTACCAGCTCATCTCCTTTTTCCCTGAACTGGCCAATGAAATCTCATTTGTCGCTGAAAACGGCGGTTGGGTAGTCAGTGAAGGGAAAGATATTTTTAACGGTGAACTGGCAAAAGACGATTTCAAGGCCATCGTGGAGCATCTGTTGACCCGTACGGACATCGACATTATCGCCTGCGGTAAAAACAGCGCCTATACGCTCAAAAAATACAGCGATGAGCATAAATCCGTTTCCGCCATGTACTATCATCGTCTTGAATTTGTAGATAATTTTGACAACCTCAACGACGTTTTTTTCAAATTCGGGCTGAATATTTCAGACGACCGTATCCCGCAGGTGCAGGCCGATCTCCATGAGGCAATTGGCGATATCATGGTACCGGTGCATACCGGCTACGGCAGCATCGATTTAATTATTCCAGGTGTGCATAAGGCAAACGGTCTGCGCCTGCTGCAACAACGCTGGAATATTAGCGACGACGAGGTTGTTGTGTTTGGCGATGGCGGAAATGATATTGAGATGCTGCGTCAGGCGGGATTTAGTTTCGCAATGGCCAACGCTCACGAACCGGTTGTCCAGGCGGCAAAATATCGCGCGGGATCGAACAACGAAGAGGGTGTGCTGGATGTTATCGACCGCGTATTAAAAAACGAAGCGCCGTTTACGCATTAACGCCTCAGCACAGACGGCAACAAAATGATGATATGATCTATTCATAATCCGCCTCAAATTAACTCCACTGGATTATTACCTCCGGTGATTACTTCAGGCGAGCGGATCATGAAGAAAAGTGTACTGATGGCAACATTGTTGCTGGGCTTTACCGGAACAGCATTTGCGCAAAGCGTTACCGTGGATGTACCAAGCGGTTATAAAGTGGTGGTCGTGCCCTCTTCCGTCAGCGTTCCGCAGGCGGTCAGCGTGACGACCGCGCCGCAAACGGTGTATGTTGCCCCGGCACCTGCCCCGGCCCCTGTCTATCGCGCGCATCCTTATGCGCGACATGTTGCCAGCGTAGGTGAAGGGATGATCATCGAACATCAGATTGACGATCACCACTAAGTTTTGCGAAGCCCGGGCAACCGGGCTTCAGCCTTCCCGGGAATTCCCTACCCGTTTATCTTTCAGAAAGATAACCATCAATATCAGCCACAGTACGCCGCTTGCCAGATTAAACAGGCTGAACAAGCCGTTTCCTCCCAGCAGATAAGCATGTTTGCTCAACTCAATACCGACGGTAAAAATCAGCATCTGCAACATGCCCATGGCGGCAGAAACCGTACCCTTACTCATTTCACTGGCAAACAACGTCAGGCGGACCAGCCCCGCATTCGCCACGCCAATGCCAAACGCATAGATACTCAAACCCGCCGTCATCCACAAATACGCATGGGATGACACCACCGTGGCCGCCGCGGCAATCACCAGCCCGACGGCGATAGGCCAGCCGCCCATGATAATCAGCGAACGCACGGTCTTGCGCGAAGTCAGACGCGCCAGCACCAGATTACCAGCAATCAGCGCCCCAAAAATCGGCACCTGCAACAGGCCATATTCGTAACTGCTGAGGTGTTCTCCGCTGATGATAATAATCGGCGACTGGGCAATCCACGCCAGTAACGGCAGGCTGACAAAACCCAACGCCAGCGCGCCGGCAACAAAACGCCCATTTTTTAGCACCAGCTTATAATCTTTACCCAGATCTTTAATGGACAGTTTTTCACCAAGCCGGGTCGCCGTTTCCGGCATCGCGCGTTGCAGGCCAAAAAAGGAGATAGCTGCGAGGGCGGCAAACAGGATAAACATCCCTTCCCACGGCAGAACATGCACCCAGGCCGCGCCAACTAACGGTCCCAGCAGCGGCGCAATCAGCGCCACGTTTGCCATCAGCGCGGTAATTTTAATGCATACCGCTTCCTCAAAAGATTCCTGAATTGCGGCGTAACCCACCGCGCCAATAAAGCACAGGCTTATCCCCTGCAAGAAACGCAGAAAGGTAAACTGCTCAATATTCTGTGCCAGCAGAGTCGCAAGGCAGGTCACAATGAACCACAGCACGCCGGTTAACATCACCGGGCGACGACCAATACGATCCGACAGCGGTCCTAACAGCCACTGTAAAAACATGCCACCCGCCAGATAGGCAGTCATGGAAGTGGGTACCCAGTCTAATCCGGCCTGATATTGCTCCACCACCGCCAACATTCCAGGTTGGATCATATCGTTACCGATATAAGTAGAGAATTCGTAAAGCACCAGACAGAGAGGAAAAAGTAATGCCTGACGCCCCAACCGGGCGCCTGAAGATAAACGGTTTTGCATGCAGTCTCTTAGCAAAGGAAAAAACGCGCAAAGTGTAATAAATGCGCCGTACCGGTGATAGTGAATTATGTGATTTGAAAGCAAAATGCGCACATTTTTACATTCATTTGCTCAAGAACATTTTGCTTTAAGGTTAATTTAAGTTGAGGCCGCTATCATGCTCAATAAGTCCCATTAATTGTCTTAAAAATAGTCATTTAGCAGACAAATAAGACAAGACCGCTTTTTATCCTGTAACAGCAATTTTATGCTCTCCCCCTATGGGCCTTTTAACAATTACACTGAGTCTGGACGTTATGCTGGAAAATCTGAACAACTCGCTTTTTTATCTCATCAATGCCACGCCGGACTCAGCGCAATGGGCTATCTCGCTCGCCATATTTATTGCCAAAGATTTAATCAGCATTGTCCCGCTGTTAGCCGTTATTCTCTGGCTTTGGGGACCGCGCGCTCAGGTTACTCTCCAACGCCAGTTGGTCATAAAAATGGCGATAGCGCTGGCAGTCGGCCTGACTATTTCATGGCTGATGGGGCATCTGTTCCCCCACGATCGTCCGTTCGTTAACCACATTGGGTACAACTTCCTCCACCATGCGGCGGATGACTCTTTCCCGAGCGATCACGGCACGGTTATCTTTACTTTTGCTCTGGCTTTCCTGTTCTGGCATCGTCTGTGGACTGGCGCGCTGCTGATGGTTGTCGCCGTGGCGATTGCATGGTCGCGCGTTTACCTTGGCGTGCACTGGCCGCTGGATATGCTGGGCGGATTCCTGGCTGGGCTGATCGGCTGCCTGAGCGCCCAGATGATCTGGCAACGGTTCGGCGCCACCCTATATTTCGGCTTGCAGACCTGCTATCGCACCTGTTTCGCTCTGCCCATCCGTAAAGGCTGGGTGCGTGACTAACCCACGGTAAAAAGAGTAGTATTAGGCGCAATACGAGCACTTATACTACTCTCCAGGGGAACTATGGAAACTCGACGCGACGAGCGTATTGGTCAGTTGCTACAGGCGCTGAAACGCAGCGATAAATTACACCTCAAAGAAGCCGCGACGCTGCTGGGCGTATCTGAGATGACCATTCGTCGCGACCTGAATAATAACAATGCGCCTGTCGTCTTGCTCGGGGGCTATATTGTTCTTGAGCCCCGCAGCGCCAACCACTATTTAATCAGCGATCAAAAATCCCGTCTGGTTGATGAAAAGCGCCGTGCCGCCCAGCAGGCGGCAAGCCTCGTACAGGCGCATCAGACCATCTTTTTCGACTGCGGCACGACCACGCCGTGGATTATTGAGGCTATCGACAATGAACTGCCTTTCACCGCAATCTGCTACTCGCTAAATACATTTCTGGTATTGCAGGAAAAACCACAGTGTCGCGTCATTCTGTGTGGCGGGGAATTTCATGCCAGTAACGCCATCTTCAAACCGCTCGATTTTCAGGAAACACTGAATAATCTGTGCCCGGATATCGCCTTTTATTCCGCGGCAGGCGTGCACATTGAGAAAGGCGTGACCTGTTTTAATCTGGAAGAGTTAGCAGTAAAACACTGGGCAATGTCGATGGCGCAGCATCACGTTCTGGTGGTCGACCACAGCAAGTTTGGGAAGGTACGTCCTGCGAGGATGGGGGAATTAAAACGTTTTGATACCATCATCAGTGATAGCCGCCCCGACGATGAGTTTGTGGAATACGCTAAGGCGCAACGCATAAAGCTGTTGTATTAGGTGATACTGCCGGACAGCGATAGTAGCGCCATCCGGCAATCGGTTAGATTAAGAGAACCAACCGCCAAACCACTGGTGGAACTTCATCATCACAAAATCCCACATCCGGCTAAAGAAACCACCCTCTTCCACCGCTTCCATCACCATCAACGGACGCTGCTCGATAGATTTACCGTTCAACTGGAAGTCGATAGTCCCCACAACCTGCCCCTTTTTCAGCGGCGCGGTTAACTGTGGCTCAGTCAGCGTAAAGCTGGCTTTCAGGTTCTTAAGCTGACCGCGCGGGATGGTAACCGAACCCGCTTCCCCGGCACCCAAATTGACTTCGCTCTTATCGCCAAACCAGACGCGCTGAGTCACGAAGGTGGCATCCGGCTTGATCGGCGTAACGGTTTCAAAGAAGCGGAAGCCCCAGGTCAGCAGCTTTTCGGACTCATTAAAACGGATACGGTCGGTTTTTGCTCCCAGCACGACGGAGATCAGGCGCATATCCCCCTGGGTCGCGGAAGCGACGAGGTTATAACCTGCGCCAGCTGTGGTACCGGTTTTCATTCCGTCCACGTTCAGGTTGGTGCTCCACAACAGACGGTTGCGGTTCGGCTGGCGAATTTTATTAAAGGTAAACTCTTTCTCTTTGTGAATAGCGTACTCTTCGGGCACATCGTGGATTAACGCCTTGCCGAGCAACGCCATATCACGCGCGGTACTGAACTGCCCTGCCGCATCCAGGCCATGCACCGTCTGGAACGTGGTATTGGTCAGTCCCAGCTTTTTCGCGTAACCGTTCATCAGACCGATGAAGGACTCCTGGCTCCCGGCAACGTAATCAGCGAGTGCGATACAGGCATCATTACCAGACTGAATGATAACGCCTTTGTTCAGATCGGATACCGCAACCTGATCGCCAGGTTTGAGGAACATAACCGACGAACCGCGCAGGGCCGGATTACCGGTCGCCCAGGCATCTTTGCCCACGGTGACCATGTCGTTGAGGTTAATTTTTCCGGCCTTCAGCGCCTGACCGACCACATAGCTGGTCATAATCTTGGTCAGACTGGCAGGATCCAGTTTCTCATCAGCATTACCTTCCGCCAGCACCTTGCCGCTGGCGTAATCCATCAGGATCCATGCACGCGCGTCCACGCTCGGCGGAGCCGTGGGTTGCTCCGCCGCCTGTACGGTCGGCGCCAAAAGGATTAAGAGTGCAGAACCTGCAGCAAAGCTGCGAAGTGAAGAGAAGTATTGCGTCATAAATGCCACCCGAGTATCCATTCTAAAAAACCACGTCATACCACACCGTGTTTACACAAAACTGGCCAGACAACCTCGGCCAACCCATTGCAGAAAAAACCTGATGGATGACGTGTAAAATAAGTGCGGTGAGTAATAACGCACTAACGAGCTTAAAGAAACCGTAAGTTGGTAAAGTTTTTAAAGTTTATGCAATAACGCCGCGCAGCGCTGCCCCTGGCACGATTTTTTTAGACGTTGTTGCGTAAATATTAGGTTTACCCCACCATGTGAGCGAGTCAGAGGGTATCTGCAGCCATGAAGCTGCTCAATTAATTTGCGGGGTTACTATGATTACACTATGGGGTCGCAATAACTCGACCAACGTAAAAAAAGTATTGTGGACGCTTGAAGAACTGGAACTGCCGTATAACCAAATTCTGGCGGGCGGGCAGCATGGCGGTAACCGCGACGCCGACTATCTGGCGATGAACCCGAACGGGTTGGTCCCACTGCTACGCGATGATGAAACGGACGTTGTCCTGTGGGAATCCAATACTATTGTCCGTTATCTGGCGGCTCAGTACGGACAAAATCGCTTATGGATTGACGCCCCGGCCGCGCGTGCCGTCGGCGAAAAATGGATGGACTGGGCGAACCAGACGCTGAGTCCTACGCACCGGGTTATCTTATTTGGTCTGGTCAGAACGCCGGCCGATCAGCGCGACATGGCAGCCATTGAGGCAAGTACTCAGGTTTGCGATAACCTGTTTGCTATTCTGGATAACGCGCTGGCGGACCAGCCGTGGTTCTCCGGGGCGGAATTCGGCACGGCGGATATCGCCATTGCGCCATTCGTCTATAACCTGTTCAACGTTGGTCTCACCTGGACCCCGCGTCCACACCTGGAACGCTGGTATCAGCAACTGACGGAACGCCCGGCATTTCAAAAAGTGGTAATGATCCCGGTCAGCTAATCAGCTCAGGGACTCACTTTCAATAATTCCCCGTCGGACTCGTCGGTTAACACGTACAAATAGCCGTCTGGTCCGACGCGCACATCGCGGATCCGCTGCCCTCTATCCTGTAAAATGCGGCCATCCTCCGTGACCGCATTCCCTTTAACGCTCAGCACGATCACCTCTTTATCTTTCAATGCGCCAATGAATAACTTCTGCCGCCACTGCGGGAAGGTATCGCTATGATAAAAAGCCATCCCGCTGACCGCCGGTGACTTTTCCCAGTAAAAAATAGGTTGTTCTGTACCCGCAACAATTTGGCCCCTGGCTTCGGGAATTTTGAGACCACTATAGTTAATCCCCCAGGTCGCGATCGGCCAACCGTAGTTTTTGCCTCTTGCGGGGATATTGATTTCATCGCCTCCGCGCGGACCATGCTCATTGAGCCACAGCGCATCGCTCCATGGATTCATCGCCATACCTTGTGGATTACGGATGCCATACGACCAAATTTCTGCCCGCGCTCCCGACTGATTCACAAACGGATTATCCGGCGGCGTTTTGCCCTCGTCGGTCAGACGTACCACCTTGCCCTGCAATTTATCCAGCTCCTGCGCGGTTGCACGTTGGTTATTTTCACCCAGGCCAATAAACAGATAGCCATGGCCATCAAACACCATGCGCCCGCCAAAATGGTTTCCGGTTGAGAGCTTCGGCTGTTGGCGAAAAACGGTCTGGAACGCTTGCAGGTGTTTGAGATCGTCGCTCAGGCGTCCGTAACCTACCGCCGTGCCGGCTTTACCTTCACTATCAACTTCAGCAAAGCTGAGCCACACTCGCCGGGATTGTGCAAAATCAGGCGCTAACGCCACATCCAACAATCCTCCCTGACCATTCGCCCAGACTTTAGGTACGCCGGTCAGCGGGTCGGAAAGCCCCTTATCAGGTTGCCAAAGTCTAAGCTGGCCGCCTTTAAGGGTAATTAATATACCGCGATTATCGGGTAAAAAAGCCAGCGACCACGGGTGATCGAGTTTGGTTTGCAGCACCTCCACCTTTACCGCGGCGGCATAAGAGGAAAATAGCGCAAGTGGGATAGCACAGAGAAAGAGTCGACGCATAACACCTCCTTAATGGCTCTGCATAAAGCGTAGCCAGCAGGGGGAATTACCCCGTCACATTTACATAATCTTAACAAAAAGGGGGAGCGCCCTCCCCCTGATTCAGACGTGTTCCAGCGTTGGATAAGATTGCAAACACTGGATGCTCAGCGTCAGCGTTGTCAGGCAGTTTTCCAGTTTATCTGCGTTAACGGCAATAAAAGTTGGACAATCGTGATGTCCACTCATAAGACAAACAGCGGCGGCGGCTAACGCCCCTTCAGCACGATGAAGGGCATTCCACTCTTCCTGATCAAGATGCATACCGTGAAGCTGTGATTGCTCGTGCAATTCGCGATTCAGCACAAAAAAATTATCACGCAGACGATCGCTCTCGCTGACTGACATGTAGCCTTTCGCTTTTCTCAACAGCAGATAAGCGGCAAGTTCGATACGGGCGTTTATCAATTTGTTGAGAAGATCGGTTCTCAGTCTGTCAACAACCATACTTTGTTCCTCCTCTTTCCAACCATGGTGCAACTTAATAGTATGGTTGATTTTTGAACAAATAGATGTCCTACATCAACAAAGCTCAATTGATTAACATAATTTACAATGTTACAACCCTCGGCAAGTTACTCTGCCGCTAAGACAAGCAAATCTGGCTGCGACAATATGCAAAATGAGAAGCCAGTCTTCCCTGCGCCTTATACCGATCAGATATAGATGTACCGTGACGGCATCTGTATAATCCCCCGATTACGAGCAATGTACAGTATAAGAAAATGGCAAAAATTGGTTTTATATCACTAGGTTGTCCGAAAAACCTCGTCGATTCTGAGCGCATCCTGACCGAACTTCGTACCGAAGGCTATGATGTTGTGCCAAGCTACGACGATGCGGATATGGTTATCGTTAACACCTGCGGCTTTATCGACAGCGCGGTTCAGGAGTCCCTGGAAGCAATCGGCGAAGCGTTAAACGAAAACGGCAAGGTGATCGTTACCGGCTGTCTGGGCGCGAAAGTTGATCAGATCCGTGAAGTCCACCCGAAAGTGCTGGAAATCACCGGTCCGCACAGCTATGAACAGGTTCTGGAGCACGTTCACCACTATGTGCCAAAACCAAAGCATAACCCGTTCCAGAGTCTGGTTCCTGAGCAGGGCGTCAAGCTGACTCCGCGCCATTATGCCTATCTGAAAATTTCTGAAGGCTGCAACCACCGCTGCACGTTCTGCATTATTCCGTCGATGCGTGGCGATCTGGTGAGTCGTCCGATCGGCGACGTTCTCAGCGAAGCCAAGCGTCTGGTAGATGCGGGCGTGAAAGAGATACTGGTCATTTCTCAGGATACGTCCGCGTACGGCGTGGATGTGAAGCATCGCACCGGTTTCCATAACGGCGAGCCGGTCAAAACCAGCATGGTTGATCTGTGCGAACAGTTATCAAAACTGGGGATCTGGACGCGTCTGCATTACGTCTATCCCTACCCGCACGTTGATGACGTGATCCCGTTGATGGCGGAAGGCAAAATCCTGCCGTATCTGGACATCCCGCTGCAGCATGCCAGCCCGCGTATTCTCAAGCTGATGAAACGCCCAGGCTCCGTGGACAGACAGCTGGCGCGCATCAAGCAGTGGCGTGAAATCTGTCCTGAACTGACGCTGCGCTCCACCTTCATTGTCGGTTTCCCGGGTGAAACAGAAGAAGACTTCCAGATGTTGCTCGACTTCCTGAAGGAAGCACGCCTGGATCGCGTCGGCTGCTTTAAGTACAGCCCGGTAGAAGGCGCTGGCGCCAATGACCTGCCGGATCAAATCCCGGAAGAGGTGAAAGAAGAACGCTGGAACCGCTTTATGCAGTTGCAACAGCAGATCTCTGCTGAACGCTTGCAGGAGAAAGTGGGCCGCGAAATTCTGGTTATCGTTGATGAAGTTGACGAAGAAGGCGCGATTGGTCGCAGTATGGCTGACGCCCCGGAAATCGATGGCGCGGTATACCTGAATGGCGAAACCAGGGTGAAACCTGGCGATATCATCCGCGTGAAGGTCGAAAACGCAGATGAATACGATCTGTGGGGCACCCGCGTTTAAATAGCGTAACCCAACGTAGGCCGGATAAGCGTTACGTCTTATCCGGCCTGTGGTTTATCCTTTTATCTTCGGGTCCAGCGCGTCGCGCAGGCCATCGCCCAGTAAGTTAAACGCCAGCACCGTCAGAAATATCGCCACCGCCGGGAAAATCGCCACATGCGGCGCAATCACCATATCGGCCCGCGCCTCATTGAGCATTGCCCCCCACTCCGGGGTCGGCGGCTGCGCGCCCAATCCCAGAAATGACAAGCTCGCGGCAGAGATAATCGACGTGCCAATTCGCATGGTAAAAAAGACCACAATCGATGAGACCGTTCCCGGCAGAATATGGTTAAAGATGATGGTTGCATCGCTGGCGCCAATACTGCGCGCAGATTCAATAAAGGTCTGCTGCTTCAGCACTAGCGTATTCCCACGCACCAGACGCGCGAAGGCCGGAATAGAAAAAATAGCCACGGCAATAATCACGTTGGCAATACCGCTGCCCAGCACTGCCACCACAGCGATCGCCAGCAAAATACCCGGAAAGGCGAACAGTACATCGCAGATGCGCATAATCAGTCGATCCCACCAGCCTTCGTAGTATCCCGCCAGTAACCCCAGCACGGTGCCAATCGTCGCGCCAATAAATACGGCAAAGACCCCTGCCGCCAACGAGATTTGCGCCCCAACCAGCACACGGCTAAAGATATCCCGTCCCAGGGAGTCAACGCCGAACCAGTGCAGCATCGACGGCCCGTCATTCAGACGGTCATAATCGAAGTAGTTTTCGGCATCAAATGGCGTCAGCCAGCGGGCAAAAATCGCCACCATAATCAGGATAAGGACAAACAATCCCGCGATCATCGCCATGTGCTGGCGGCGGAAACGACGCCAGAACTCATGCCACGGCGTGCGAATCTGCTCTGGCTTAACAAGGGGCATCGCATTTAAAATCGCCTGTCGGCGCCAGTTAAAAAATCGCATCCTTACTTGTACCTGATAGCCGGATTAATGGCGGCGTAGAGTACATCCACCACTAAATTAATAAGAATAAACTCCAGAGAGAATAACAGCACCTCGGCCTGTATCACCGGGTAGTCGCGCATTTCGACTGAGTCCACTAACAGTCGTCCAAGCCCTGGCCAGTTAAACACCTTCTCAACCACGATTGAGCCGCCGAGTAAAAAACCAAACTGTAGCCCCATCATGGTAACCACCAGGATCATCGCGTTACGCAGACCATGTTTCAACACCACCCAGGTTTCACTCACCCCTTTAGCTCGCGCAGTGCGCATATAATCTTCACTGAGCACATCGACAAACGAAGCACGGGTAAAGCGGGCCAGCACCGCAGCCACCGCCGCCCCCAGCGTAATTGACGGGAGGATATAGTGCAGCCAGGTGTCAGCGCCCACGGTGGGCAACCAGCCGAGTTCAACGGAAAATATCTGCATAAGCAGCATGCCGAGCGCAAAAGCCGGAAAAGAGATCCCGGTGACCGCCAGCGTCATACTTAACCTGTCCGGCCAGCGATTACGCCACACGGCGGCGATAATCCCCGCCGTCATGCCAAATAACACTGCCCACGCCATACTGGCAATTGTCAGCCATAGCGATGGCATAAAACGGCTGGCAATCTCTTCCGCAACCGGGCGGCGAGAAACCATCGAGGTTCCAAAATCGCCTTGCAACACGTTGGTCATGTAATGCCAGAACTGAATATGCAGCGGTTGGTCCAGACCCAGTTGCTTACGCACCAGTTCAATTACCTCAGCATCGGCCTCCGGTCCGGCAATCAGCCGGGCCGGATCGCCGGGTAGCAGGTGAACAAATAAAAACACCAGCACCGCCACAATCAACAGCGTTGGGATCAACCCCAGCAGGCGCTTGAAAACATAGTTAAGCATCACGCTCCCTTCGCCGGCCCCTGCATTACGGGGCCGAATGCATCGCTTATTTTAAATCCGCATCATCAAAGCTAAATCCGGTATCCGGCATGATCCAGAATCCCGTCAACCTGGTGCTGTGCGCCGAAATCAGTTTTTCCACTACCAGCGGGATCCACGGCGACTCTTTCCAGATGATATCCTGCGCATCTTTGTACAGCTTCGCTTTCTGCGCCGGATCGTTGGTTTGCAGAGCCGCGGCTAAATCACTGTCCACCTGCTTATTACTGTAAAACGCCGTGTTAAACAGCGTCGGCGGCCAGTTTTGTGATGCAAATAGCGGCGACAGCGCCCAGTCCGCTTCACCTGTAGAAGCAGACCAGCCGGTGTAGAACATCCGCACTCCGCTCTCTTTCTGCGCTTTACCTTCAACTTCCGCCGCTCGCTGACCAGCGTCCATCGCTGTTACCTGCGCCTTAATGCCCACCTGTGCCAACTGCTGCTGAGTAAATTGCAGTACTTTCTGCGCGGTACTGTGGTTATGCGAAGACCATAGCGTGGTGGTAAAACCATTAGGGTAACCCGCTTCTTTCAGCAACTCGCGCGCTTTCGCCGGATCGTAAGGCCACGGCGTATAGCTTTGCGCATAGGCAATCGATGGCGGGAGAACACCGGTGGCAGGCGTCGCGTACCCGGCAAAAGCGACTTTCACCAGCGCCTGACGGTTGATGGCATAATTCAGCGCCTCACGCACCTTCGGGTTATCGAACGGTTTTTGCGTGACGTTCATGCTGATATAGCGCTGCATGATAGACGGACTGGCCACCAGTTCCAGGTTTTTGTTCTTCGCCAGTAGCGCCGCCTGCTCGTAAGGGATCGGGAAGGCAAACTGCGCCTCCCCGGTCTGCAGCATGGCCGCACGCGTGTTGTTGTCGGTCACCGGACGCCAGGTAATCGTGTCAAGCTTTGGCAACCCTTGCTGCCAGTAGCCCGCGAACTTCTTAACCTTCACAAAATCCGTCTGATTCCAGGTTTCAAGCTGATACGGTCCGGTGCCGACAGGATGAAAGCCGATCTCCTTACCGTATTTCTCCAGCGCGGCAGGCGAAATCATCGCCGTTGCCGGGTGCGCCAGAATATTGATGAATGCCGAGAACGGTTGCTTCAGCGTAATCTTCACCGTCGACGGGTCGACAACCTCGGTTTTATCAATATTCTTATACAGGTTGTAGCGTTTCAGATGGTTTTCCGGATTACTGGCCCGATCGAGGTTAGCTTTGACCGCATCGGCGTTGAAGTCAGTGCCATCCTGAAACTTCACGCCCTGACGCAGCTTAAGGGTGTAAGTCAGGCCATCATCAGAAACCGTATAACTCTCCGCCAGCACATTTTTCAGCTTCATCTCTTTATCAAGGCCAAACAGCCCTTGATAAAACGACTTTGCTACCGCCTGCGACAACGTGTCGTTCGCGTCATAGGGGTCGAGCGTGGTGAAGTTAGATCCCACTGCCACCACCACGTCTTTGGCGGCCCAGCCCGGTGCGGCGGCCAGCGCCGAGGCCACTCCCACAGCAACCAGCCATTTTCGAGCAACAATTTTTGTCATGTTATTCTCCTTAAACCCTGTCTGCCTGTTATAAACGCGAAAGCACATTTTCTGGTTGTGGACGCGCGACATAATGCCCCGGGCCAACTAACTGTAGTGACACGGGGGAAATCTCTTCGCCGCGCTTGCGGATATTGCTGGGGATATCATCCGATAACAGCACGCGCTGGGGCCGATGATGTGATGGATCGGCCACCGGTACTGCCGCCATCAGTTTGCGCGTATACGGATGCTGTGGATTTTCAAATACCGCCCGCCGGGTACCGATCTCGACAATCTGCCCCAGATACATCACCGCCACACGGTGACTGATCCGCTCCACTACCGCCATATCGTGGGAAATAAACAGATATGCGATCCCCATTTCGCGCTGCAGGTCGAGCAACAAGTTGATAATTTGCCCACGAATCGAGACATCCAGCGCCGAGACCGACTCATCGGCAATGATTACCTTGGGATTGAGCGCCAGCGCCCGGGCAATGCAGATACGCTGACGCTGACCGCCGGAAAACTCGTGCGGATAGCGCCAGGCATGCTCAGGGAGCAATCCTACGCGCTCCAGCAGCCAGGCAACCCGTTTTGCCGCCGCATCACCTTGCAGTAATCCATGCACCCGTAACGGCTCTAAAATGGAATATCCCACCGTCTGGCGAGGATCGAGCGATGCATAAGGGTCCTGGAAGATGAACTGAATGTCCCGGCGCAGCGGCTGCAGTTTGCTGGCGGCGAGGGTATCAATCCGCTGTCCGTTGAAGATGATCTCTCCACGCTGAGACTCAACCAGGCGCAGCAACGCCCGCCCGGTGGTGGATTTGCCGCAGCCCGACTCGCCCACCAGCGAGAGCGTTTCTCCCGGCCACAGGTCAAAGCTGACGTTTTCCACCGCATGCACCTCACGGGTTACCCGGTTAAGAATGCCGCTGCGCAGAGGAAAACGCGTCACCAGATTGCGTACCCGTAGGATAGGCTCGCCTTCAACCACGGTGTCCTGCTCGGTTTGCGGTTCAACATGACTGGGATCGTGTAAAGAAATAAGTGGGAAACGGCGCGGATACGCTTGTCCGCTCATGGCGCCAAGCTGCGGTACGGCTGCCAGCAACGCTTTAGTATAGGGATGCTGGGGAGCATGAAAGATCTGCTCAACGCTGCCGGTTTCAACCGCCTCACCCTGATACATTACCAGCACACGGTCGGCAATATCCGCCACCACACCCATATCGTGGGTAATAAAGATCACCCCCATCGACATATCCTGCTGCAACACTTTTATGAGTTGCAGGATCTGCGCCTGAATAGTGACATCCAGCGCGGTGGTCGGCTCATCGGCAATCAGCACCGCAGGGCGGCACGACAGCGCCATGGCGATCATCACGCGCTGGCGCATGCCGCCGGAAAGCTGGTGCGGATAACGCGATAAAATCGCCTTCGCCTCAGGAATACGGACCTGATCGAGCATCCGTTTAGCTTCCAGCATCGCCTCTTCATGACTGGCCCCCTGGTGTAAACGGATAGACTCGGCAATCTGCTCACCCACGGTAAACACCGGATTTAGCGATGTCATCGGCTCCTGAAAGATCATCGCGATATCCGCGCCGCGCACGTGGCGCATCTGTGATGCGCTCTGTTCACCCAGCTCAATAACCTGGCGGTTGCGGCGTCGGAGGAGCATTTCATCACAGCTCACCTCGCCGCCAGCCTGTTCTATCAGACGCATCAGCGACAAAGCCGTGACCGACTTTCCTGAACCGGACTCGCCAACTATCGCCAGCGTTTCTCCACGCTTCAGGCGAAATGACAGATTACGCACCGCACTCACGCGCTGCTGTTCCTGTTCAAAGGCAATGTTCAGGTTACTCACTGCCAGCACGTCACTGACGTCAAGCTCATCACTGTGTGGCAATGGTATCTCCTTTTTCCCGATAAATACCGGTGGTTGGCGTATCGCCCGCGTATCCCCAGGCACGGTACATGCCTTCACTGTTAAACGGTAAGGCGACATTGCCCTCATGATCGATAGCAATTAAGCCGCCACTGCCGCCCAACGCCGGTAATTTTTCCATCACCACACGCTCGCACGCCTCAGATAAACTCAGGCCGCCATAATCCATCAATGCCGCAATGTCATAAGCCGCCAGCGCACGAATAAAGACTTCTCCGGTTCCGGTGCAGGAAACCGCCACGTTTGCGTTATTGGCATAACAGCCTGCGCCAACCAGTGGACTGTCACCCACCCGGCCCGGCAATTTGTTGGTCATCCCGCCGGTCGATGTCGCCGCCGCCAGATTACCAGACATATCCAGCGCAACCGCCCCCACGGTACCCATTTTGTTATTCTCATCCAGTGGGGTAGCGTTATGATCCAGCACCATTTCACCCGCCGTTCGCGCCGCCAGCAGTTGAGCGTAGCGTTCTGGCGTCGAGAAAATATCCGCCGAAACGCGCTCCATACCCTGCGCAATGGCAAAATTCTCTGCCCCCTCACCTATCATCATGACGTGTGGGCTGTGTTCCATCACCAGACGTGCCGCGAGAACTGGATTTCGCAGATGACTGACTCCCGCGACGGCTCCCGCTTTCAGGGTATTACCGTCCATCACGCAGGCGTCCAGCTCATGGGTTTCATCACGGGTATATACTGCGCCAATTCCAGCATTAAACAGCGGGCACTCTTCCAGCAGACGCACGGCCTCGGTCACCACATCCAGTGCGCTACGCCCCTCTTCGAGCATCCGCTGACCGGTTTCGACAACATCTGACAGCGCCTGTATATAACGCAACTCCTGCTCCTGGCTCAGCTGTGCACGGGTAATAGCCCCGGCGCCGCCGTGAATTGCAATAACTGCTTTACCCATTTTTTCGTCCATTAAGGTGACCGGTTCCGGGGTTATAAATATCAGAATTTCGGTGACTTATTGATTCGATTTTTGAATATAGAAAGATGCAGACGTCATGTAAAGGTAAAGGCCTGCCTCTCATAATCGATGCTGTCAGGTCATTCAGATGGAGTTAACAGGAATGAATCCCCGACGACGTTGAATAACCTATTCAAGCAGATCGGTAATCTGTTTTTTTGCATACCATACAAACCGTTGTACTGACGGCATGGATTCAGCCCAGTTCGTTTTGGCCACCCCCAGATATTCCGCACATGCAGCTTGCAGCGTGTCAGCATGCTCAACGGGCAATTTAGGCATGAGCCACGACGCGGCCTCATCCTTAGCGACAATATCGCCGGTCACGACGCTGTACCAGATGCGCGCCAGAGCCAGAATGATATTGCGCTCATCACCCTCTAAATCTGCGGGTTCTTGCCACTGTTCAAGAATATGTCGAAACGTTTTCAAGACATCATTGGCAGGAATGGCGTTGAATAATATATCAGCGGGTTCACCGAACAACGGTACGCTGGCGCGCCGGGCCTGGGTCAGCAAAATGGCAAGATCAGCATCCGCCAGCGCCGGTTCAAACACGCCGGCGTCGATCTCCTCACGCAACCACTCGCCAAACTGCATTTCTCTTACGGGTGGGAATTGCCACGGTACGATCAGCGAGTACACAACAACAGTGACTTCCAGCGCGCGATAACGCTCTGAAGTCCCGGGCGGCGCTGAAATGGTCAGCAATTCCCGCATTACGGTTTCTCTTAACCGGGCATCCATTGGTTCCCGTATGGTGACCAACAAATCAATGTCGCTGAGAGGTTTTGAGCCGCTGTCGACAGCAGAACCATACAGATGAATAGCCACGAGATTCTCCTCGAAAAGCTGGCGGATGAGCGCACTGGCGGCATTCACCTGTCGTCGAATTGCGTCCGGAATAGGAGTAGCCATTTAGCCCCCTGGGGAAAAGAGCGGAAATATTGAGTCTATACTGCATTTTTCCTGTGGCGCTATCCTCTGGCATGAAACCTTGACCAGATCTGATTCTAAGCCTGAGGTAGCATACTGTCCGCGGCCATTTTCTGACATAATGGCCGGATTCGATTTTGCCCGCAGGAGTCTTCTCATGGAATTTACCGCCGGACTGATGCCGCTTGAAACGGCTCTCTCTCAGATGCTGTCGCGTATTACCCCGCTCACCGCCGTCGAAACGCTGCCGCTGGTTCAATGCTTTGGCCGCATTCTGGCCGCCGACGTCGTTTCCCCCATTGATGTACCAGGATTCGATAATTCGGCAATGGATGGCTATGCGGTACGATTAGACGATTTACGCTCGGGTCTGCCGCTTGCGGTAGCAGGCAAAGCCTTTGCCGGACAGCCTTTTCACGGCGAATGGCCCGCGGGGACCTGTATCCGCATCATGACCGGCGCCCCGGTGCCTGCCGGTTGTGAAGCGGTAGTCATGCAGGAACAAACGGAACAAACCGATGACGGTGTACGTTTTACCGCCGAAGTCCGCGGCGGACAAAATATTCGTCTGCGCGGTGAAGATATTGCAAACGGTGCAGTCGTCTTCCCCGCCGGGACTCGCCTGACAACCGCCGAGCTCCCGGTTCTGGCTTCGCTCGGTATTGCTGATGTGCCTGTTGTGCGCAAAGTCCGCGTGGCGTTGTTCTCCACCGGTGATGAACTGCAACTGCCGGGTCAACCGCTGAGCGACGGACAGATTTATGACACCAACCGTCTGGCCGTTCACCTGATGCTGCAACAGTTGGGCTGCGAGGTAATCAACCTTGGAATTATTCGCGACGATCCCAACGCGCTACGCGCGGCGTTTATTGAAGCCGACAGCCAGGCCGATGTCGTTATCAGCTCCGGCGGCGTTTCTGTCGGTGAAGCGGATTACACCAAAACCATTCTGGAGGAACTGGGAGAAATTGCCTTCTGGAAGCTGGCCATCAAACCGGGCAAACCGTTCGCCTTTGGCAAACTAAGCAACAGTTGGTTTTGCGGCCTGCCGGGTAACCCGGTGTCAGCAGCCCTCACCTTTTATCAACTGGTGCAACCAATGCTGGCGAAGCTTAGCGGCAACACGGGCTGTGGGTTGCCTCCTCGTCAACGCGTACGCACCGCGTCACGTCTGAAGAAAACGCCAGGCCGTCTGGATTTTCAACGTGGCGTATTGCAGCGCACCGCAGAAGGCGAACTGGAAGTCACCACCACCGGACACCAGGGTTCGCATATTTTTAGCTCCTTTAGCCTCGGCAACTGTTTTATCGTGCTGGAACGCGATCGTGGTAACGTTGAAGCCGGAGAGTGGGTTGAAGTCGAGCCGTTTAACGCGCTGTTTGGAGGTCTGTAATGGCGGAACTCAGCGACCAGGAGATGATGCGCTATAACCGGCAAATCATTCTGCGCGGCTTCGATTTTGAAGGTCAGGAAGCGCTGAAGGAGGCGCGGGTACTGGTCGTTGGTCTGGGGGGACTTGGCTGCGCCGCGACCCAATACCTGGCAGGCGCTGGTGTCGGGCATTTAACGCTGCTCGACTTTGACACCGTTTCCGTGTCGAACCTCCAGCGCCAGACGCTGCACAGCGATGCAACCGTAGGGCAACCGAAAGTGCTATCCGCCCGCGACGCGCTGGCGCGGATTAACCCTTATATCGCCATTACGCCAGTGAACGCACTACTGGATGATAGCGAAATTCACGCGCTGATCGCCAAACACGATTTGGTGCTGGACTGTACGGATAACGTCAGCATCCGCAATCAGCTTAATGCCGGCTGCTTTAGCGCAAAGGTTCCGCTGGTTTCCGGGGCGGCAATTCGCATGGAAGGACAAATTACCGTCTTTACCTATCAGGAAGGCGAACCTTGCTACCGTTGCCTGAGCCGCCTGTTCGGTGAAAATGCCCTCACCTGCGTGGAAGCTGGCGTAATGGCTCCGCTAATCGGCGTGATCGGCTCATTACAGGCCATGGAAGCCATTAAATTATTGGCAAACTACGGTAAACCCGCATCTGGAAAAATCGTCATGTACGACGCCATGACCTGCCAGTTTCGCGAAATGAAGCTGATGCGTAACCCGGGATGTGAGGTGTGCGGGCAGTAACGGTAAGCCCCGGCGGCATTTATTTTCCGGGGCTGTATTAACATACATTCAATGCGTCAAAGAGTTAATATCTTCCTCAGATAGCCCAGTGATTCTCACGATAAGCTCCCGTGGGAGACCATCGGCCAGCATTGAGTGGGCAATGCGCTGCGCTTCCTCGCGACGACCTTCAACCCGGCCTTGACGCATGCCTTCCCGTAGCCCCTTTCGTTGCCCTGCCCTACGTATTTTTTCAACAATATTCATTGTACGCTCCTTGTGTTCGGGTACCTGCTGCGCCAGCTTACGCATAAATCGCCCAAAGCGCGGTTTGTGACCATGCTGGATTAGCAGATAATTAAACAGCGCTTTTAGCTGGCTGTCATTAGCACTTCCTGTAACCAGCAGCGTAGCCAGATTGTCCACCAGTCCTAATAAATCGCGCTGGCGAATATGCTTTTGAATCAGTTCCAGCAGTGCGATACGCCGGTGCTGCATAATTTCTTCATCCGGGATAACGGTAATATCCACCAATGGAAATGCCGACAGATAAAGCTGGCGCGCCAGGAGCGGATTATCAAACTCATCCAGCCAGCATAAAGAGAAGGGATAAGGCGTATCGACGCCATGATAAAACAACATCGGCACGACTAACGGTAAGCGGGTATGCCCGGCGTCAAGGTGGCTTTGCATTGCCGCTATCGCATAACGCATCAGGCGAAACGACATATGCACATCAGGACGACTTTGATGTTCAATCACAACATAGATATAACCCTCCCCTTCACTGGTTTTCATCGACCAAAGCACATCTGAATAATATGCGCGTAAGTTTTCTTCAATAAAACTGGTGGGTTGCAGTTCTAACGTCGCCAGATCACAAAGCGCCCGTAGCGTGGGAGGAAGATGAATTTCAATAAAATCACGGGCTGTGGCAGGGTATTTTAAAAATGTTTTAAACAGCGCATCGTGCGGTGTGGCTGTAGGTGTTTTTTTCATGGCGGTCCGTCACCTGATAAACATGATGACGTGAATGTACCCGTCGCGATGACGGGTAGCATGCAGGCTTTACCGGTTTTACGAGGGGGATTCGCAGTTTATTGCTCTTAACTGCAACAGATTCATTTTGACGGAATCACCTACGCAAATATGCCGGAGTAATCCGACCTAAAACTAGATCGACGTCCGTCCAAACGCCCCCTGCCAGTCCTGCTCAAACTTCACAATCGCCGCATCCACAGCCGGAGAGGTCATAAACTGCTGCGCCACGTCCAGCGGCAGCGTGATGGACTCGCAGCCTGCCAGCAGGCAATCCAGCGCCTGACGCGGCGTTTTGAAGCTGGCTGCCAGTACTTTGGCGTGCGGCGCATGCATGTTCAGTAAGGTTTGCAGATCGGTCACCGTCTGAATACCATCTCCCCCCTGCGCATCCACGCGGTTTACGTATGGCGCAACATATTCCGCTCCTGCCAGCGCCGCTAACAGCCCTTGAGCAGCACCGTATACCGCGGTACCCAGCGTCGGGATCCCTTCTTCTTTCAGTAGCTTAATTGCCGCCAGACCTTCTGCCGTCACCGGCACTTTGACCACGATATCCGCGATAATTGCCCGCAGTTTACGTGCATCTTTGACCATGCCTTCGGCGGTCGTCGCCATCACCTGCGCAAACAGACGGCCTTGTCCCCCCATCGCTTCCTGCAGTTGCGGCAGCAACACTTCCAGCCTCTCTTTACCAGCCGCCACAATGCTCGGGTTAGTGGTCACCCCAGCCAACGGCAAAACACGCGCCAGAGCTTTGACAGCGGCAACATCAGACGTATCTAAATAGAGTTCCATAACCTTTCCTCAAACGAATAATTAGCATGAATAAAAGGTAGCACGGCGAAACCTCACGGTTAGTTGACGCACGTCAATATAGCTTTCACTCGAAAGTAATTTAATCTTTATACGAAAGAAAAGAGGCCGCTTATGATTTTCAATATCCAGCGCTATTCCACGCATGATGGTCCCGGTATCCGTACCGTGGTGTTCCTTAAGGGATGCTCCCTGGGCTGTCGTTGGTGTCAGAATCCGGAAAGCCGCGCCCGCACACAGGACCTGCTCTACGACGCACGGTTGTGTCTCGACGGTTGCGATCTCTGTGCTCAGGCGGCACCTGCGGTGATTGAGCGAGCGCTAAGCGGTCTGCTTATTCATCGCGAAAAACTGACCGATGACGCTTTCGCCGCGCTGACTGACTGCTGTCCAACCCAGGCGCTGACCGTCTGCGGAGAGGTAAAAAGCGTGGACGACATCATGGCGACCGTATTTCGTGATAAACCGTTTTACGATCGTAGCGGTGGGGGTCTCACCCTCTCCGGTGGCGAACCGTTTATGCAGCCAGAACTGGCGGCAGAATTATTCAAGGCCAGCCACGATGCGGGTATTCATACGGCGGTCGAAACCTGTCTGCATGTACCGTGGAAGTATATCGAGCCGTCATTACCTTACGTTGATCTGTTCCTGGCTGATTTAAAACATGTCGCCGACGCGCCGTTTAAGCAGTGGACCGATGGCAGTGCCTCTCGTGTATTAGACAATCTGAAAAAATTGGCCGCTGCGGGTAAAAAAATGATTATCCGCGTACCGCTGATTCAGGGTTTCAACGCTGACGAAGCCGCCATCCAGGCTATTACCGATTTTGCTGCCGACGAGCTTCACGTCGGTGAGATCCATTTTTTGCCCTATCACACCCTGGGCATCAATAAATACCACTTACTCAGTCAACCCTACAACGCACCGGATAAACCGCTTGAGGCGCCTGCCCTGCTCGAATTTGCTCAGCAGTATGCCCGCCTTAAAGGTTTAACCGCGACCCTACGAGGATAATCGCCATGACCACTCTGAAACTGGACACACTCAGCGACCGTATCAAAGCGCATAAAACAGCCCTGATCCACATCGTGAAGCCGCCGGTTTGCACCGAGCGCGCCCAGCACTATACCGAGATGTATCAACAACATCTGGATAAGCCGATCCCGGTACGCCGTGCGCTGGCACTGGCCCATCATCTGGCGGAACGTACTATCTGGATCAAGCATGACGAACTGATTATCGGTAACCAGGCGAGCGAAGTGCGCGCTGCACCAATCTTCCCGGAATACACCGTCTCCTGGATTGAAAAAGAGATCGATGACCTCGCCGACAGGCCGGGCGCTGGCTTTTCGGTAAGTGAAGAGAACAAACGCGTATTGCACGAGGTGTGCCCGTGGTGGCGCGGCCAGACTGTACAGGATCGCTGCTACGGGATGTTTACCGATGAGCAGAAAGGTCTGCTGGAAACCGGCATTATCAAAGCCGAAGGCAATATGACCTCCGGCGACGCACACCTGGCAGTGAACTTCCCGCTGCTGCTGGAAAAAGGTCTCGACGGCCTGCGCCACAAAGTCGATGAACGTCGCTCCCGCATCAATCTGACTTGTCTGGAAGACCTCCATGGCGATCAGTTCCTGAAAGCGATTGATATCGTGCTGGAGGCCGTCAGTCTGCATATTGAGCGCTTTGCCGCTCTGGCACGAAAAATGGCGTCCACGGAAACCCGCGCCAGCCGTCGCGAGGAACTCCTGACCATGGCGGAAAACTGTGATGTGATTGCCCATGAGCCGCCTAAAACGTTCTGGCAGGCGCTGCAGTTGTGCTACTTCATCCAGTTGATCCTGCAAATTGAGTCGAACGGCCATTCAGTGTCGTTTGGTCGCATGGACCAGTATCTCTATCCTTTCTACCGTCGTGATGTGGAGCTGAATCAATCGCTGGATCGCGAACACGCCATTGAGCTGCTGCACAGCTGCTGGCTGAAGCTGCTGGAAGTGAACAAAATCCGCTCCGGCTCCCACTCCAAAGCATCGGCAGGTAGCCCGCTGTATCAGAACGTGACCATTGGCGGACAGAATCTGGTTAACGGTCAGGCGGTGGATGCCGTCAACCCGCTCTCCTACGCCATTCTCGAATCCTGCGGCCGCCTGCGCTCTACTCAGCCTAACCTGAGCGTGCGCTATCATGCGGGGATGAGTAACGATTTCCTTGATGCCTGTGTGCAGGTCATTCGCTGCGGCTTCGGGATGCCAGCCTTTAACAACGATGAAATCGTCATACCTGAATTTATCAAGCTTGGCATTGAACCGCAGGATGCCTACGACTATGCGGCCATTGGTTGCATCGAAACCGCCGTTGGCGGCAAATGGGGCTATCGTTGTACCGGTATGAGCTTTATTAACTTTGCCCGTGTGATGCTGGCGGCGCTGGAAGGCGGACGCGATGCCACCAGCGGCAAGGTCTTCCTGCCGCAGGAAAAAGCGCTCTCGGCCGGCAATTTCAACAATTTCGATGAAGTGCTGGACGCCTGGGATACACAGATTCGCTACTACACGCGTAAATCCATCGAAATCGAGTATGTCGTCGACACCATGCTGGAAGAGAACGTACACGATATTCTCTGTTCGGCGCTGGTAGACGACTGTATCGAACGCGCGAAAAGCATTAAGCAAGGCGGCGCGAAGTATGACTGGGTATCAGGTTTGCAGGTGGGTATTGCCAACCTCGGCAACAGCCTGGCGGCTGTGAAGAAACTGGTCTTCGATCAAGGCGCTATCGGCCAGCAGCAATTAGCTGCGGCACTGGCTGATGATTTTGACGGTCTGACTCACGAGCAATTACGCCAACGACTGATCAACGGCGCGCCGAAGTACGGCAACGATGACGATTCCGTTGATACGCTGCTGGCCCGCGCTTATCAGACCTATATTGATGAACTGAAACAGTACCATAATCCACGTTATGGTCGCGGTCCGGTTGGCGGCAATTACTACGCCGGGACCTCTTCTATCTCCGCCAACGTGCCGTTTGGCGCGGCAACCATGGCAACGCCGGATGGCCGTAAAGCACACACCCCGCTGGCTGAAGGCGCAAGTCCGGCTTCCGGGACGGACCATCTCGGCCCGACGGCGGTAATTGGCTCAGTGGGTAAACTGCCTACCGGCTCCATTCTCGGCGGTGTGTTGTTAAATCAGAAGCTGAATCCGGCCACGCTGGAGAATGAATCAGATAAACAAAAGCTGATGATCCTGCTGCGCACCTTCTTTGAAGAGCACAAAGGCTGGCATATTCAGTACAACATTGTGTCCCGTGAAACGCTGCTGGAAGCAAAAAAACACCCGGATCAATACCGTGACCTGGTGGTGCGTGTCGCAGGCTATTCCGCCTTCTTCACTGCCCTGTCTCCGGATGCGCAGGACGATATCATCGCGCGTACTGAGCATATGCTGTAAGCAATATTGTAGGCCGGATAAGGCGTTCACGCCGCCATCCGGCACGCTACCCTCCCCATTGCCGGATGCGCTGACGCTTATCCGGCCTACAACTGCTCTCCCCTTAGCCGGGTAAGGCGAAGCTGCCACCCGGCCTTTTACTTTCATTCGAAATTAAATTTGTGCTTCAGGTCACATTGTTATTAGAATGTTTCTGGTCGCAGTTATGAGCCAGGAGCAAGTATGACCATCAAAGTTATCGTCACCGATATGGACGGAACTTTTCTCGACGACGCCAAGAAATACGATCGTGCACGTTTTATGGCGCAGTATCAGGAACTGAAAAAACGAGATATTGAATTTGTCGTGGCCAGCGGCAACCAGTATTTCCAGCTGATCTCCTTTTTCCCGGAGCTTAAAGACGAAATATCGTTTGTCGCTGAGAATGGCGCGCTGGTTTATGAGCATGGCAAACAGCTGTTTCACGGCGAGCTTACCCGTCACGAATCACGTATTGTTATTGGCGAACTCCTCAAAGACAAGCAGCTCAATTTTGTTGCCTGTGGTCTGCAAAGCGCCTACGTCAGTGAGAATGCTCCTGAGTCTTTCGTGGCATTGATGTCGAAACACTACCATCGCCTGAAACCGGTGAAGGATTATCAGGACATTGATGATGTGCTGTTTAAGTTTTCGCTGAACTTACCCGACCAACAAATCCCGTTGGTTATAGATCACCTGCATACCGCTCTGGATGGCATAATGAAGCCCGTCACCAGCGGCTTTGGGTTTATCGATTTGATTATTCCGGGCTTACATAAAGCCAACGGTATCAGCCGCCTGCTGAAACGCTGGAACCTGTCTCCACAAAACGTCGTCGCCATTGGCGATAGCGGCAACGATGCAGAAATGTTGAAAATGGCGCATTACTCTTTCGCCATGGCCAATGCGGCAGAGAGCATCAAAGCGATTGCCCGCTATCAGACCGATGACAATAACCATCAGGGCGCGCTGAATGTGATTCAGGCGGTGCTGGATAACACCTCTCCTTTTAACTAACGTCTAATCCTGCTAACCGGGGCGTGCTCCGGTTCTCATGCTTAATGCATTCCGTGCACACCATCAATTTTTTAAACTTGCATTAACCTATTTTTAACTTATATTGCATGTGTAAGATAAATTAGTTTCGAATGAAAGTTAATGCGAGGTGGTTATGGCTTTTACGTTTACCAGCGACACATTGCCCGTCGATCACAAAGCGGCAATCCGTCAGATGAAACAGCAACTGCGGGCACAGCTTGGGGATGTTCAGTTGATTTTCAATCAGCTGAGCGATGCCATTGCCACTCGCGTGGCGGAAATCAACGCCCTCAAAGCGCAAGGTTCCCCGGTTTGGCCAACGTTGTCCTATGCGGATATCAAGGCGGGACGCGTAAACGCAGAGCAGCGTGAAGAGATTAAGCGTCGCGGATGCGTGGTCATCAAGGGACATTTCCCCCGCGAACAGGCGCTGGCATGGGATCAGTCGATGCTCGATTACCTGGATCGCAACCATTTCGATGAGGTCTACAAAGGCCCCGGTGATAACTTCTTTGGCACCCTCAGCGCATCCCGCCCGGAGATCTATCCCATCTACTGGTCCCAGGCGCAAATGCAGGCGCGCCAGAGCGAAGAAATGGCCAATGCGCAGTCATTCCTTAATCGCCTGTGGACGTTTACAAGCGAAGGGAAACAATGGTTTAACCCGGACGTCAGCGTCATCTATCCTGACCGCATACGTCGTCGTCCGCCGGGAACAACGTCCAAAGGGCTGGGCGCGCATACGGATTCCGGCGCGCTGGAGCGCTGGCTTCTGCCGGCATATCAGCAGGTCTTTGCTAATGTTTTCAATGGCAAGCTGGAAGATTACGATCCATGGCAGGCGGCGCATCGCACAGAAGTTGAAGAGTACACGGTAGATAACACCACTAAATGTTCAGTATTTCGTACCTTCCAGGGCTGGACGGCACTCTCCGATATGTTGACTGGTCAGGGATTATTGCACGTAGTCCCGATTCCTGAAGCGATAGCCTATGTGCTATTACGTCCATTGCTTGACGATGTGCCGGAAGATGAGCTTTGCGGCGTCGCGCCCGGCAGAGTTCTGCCGATTTCCACGCAATGGCATCCGCTGCTGATAGAGGCGTTAACCAGTATTCCGCAACTGGACGCCGGAGACTCCGTCTGGTGGCATTGCGATGTGATCCACTCCGTCGCGCCGGTGGAAAATCAGCAGGGCTGGGGCAATGTGATGTATATCCCTGCCGCGCCGATGTGCGAAAAGAATCTGGCCTACGCCCACAAAGTGAAGGCCGCGCTGGAAAAAGGCGCGTCGCCGGGGGATTTCCCGCGCGAGGATTATGAAACTGACTGGGAAGGACGCTTCACGCTGGAGGATTTGAATATCCACGGTAAACGCGCGCTGGGTATAGCTTAGCTGTCGTACAGTCCTTCCCGATCAACGGCGGTGCGTCGTTTCCCCTGACGTATCCGCCGTACTGATTCCCGTACGGCCAGCGTGCCGTTAAGCAACAACGTCCCCACCGGCGCATCCGGGCGCATCAGCCGCTGCTGGAGCATATATACCGCTTCCGTTCCAAGTTCATCGCGGGGAACATGCACTGCGGTTAAGGGTACATCCTGAATCGCCGCCAGATTAAAGCCGTCGATGCTCATGACAGAGACGTCCTGAGGTACGCGCAGGCCGTGTTTTTGCAGGGCACTGATGGTACCCGCCGCCATAAAATCGCCGCCAACTAAAAATGCAGTCGGCAGATCCTTACCCTGCCGCTCAATAAGCCAGGCATTTACCAGCTCCTCCGTTTCACGAGCGCTAAAGCTCGGCACCACCAGCAGATCGCGCAGGTCATTAAATTTCAGGTTGTGTGACTGCCACGCGTCGCGGATCCCCGACAGGCGCAGCTCCATAGTGTAGCGGCGCAGACACATTACATTCAGCACCTCCCGGTGCCCCATTTCGAACAGATATTCCGCCGCCCGTTCGCCAATGGCGCGGTGATCGGGCGTGACGGCGGGCAGGCGCATGTGCCGGTCCCGGCAGTTAATTAATATGCAGGGTTTAGCGACATCCACCGCCAGATCGTGGATATGAGGATCGTCGATACCGAGAAGAATGGCGGCCTGGGTGTCCGGCTCGTTCATTCGCGTCAGAAACAACTGCGCATCGCTATCATTCTCTTCCAGCGCGCAGTAGCGCAGGCGAACCTCGTGGGATGCCAGGCCTTTACTCACGCTCTGGATCACGCGGTAGTAAAAGATGTCGGACCGCTCGTCAAACGCCCGCTGCGGCGCAAAAACCACCAGAGTGTTAAGCAGCAAACGCCCGGCCGCCATGCCGTCAATCACCCCCAACTCCCGCGCGCATGCCAACACCTTTGCCCGTGCTTTCTCACTGGTGTTGGCCTTCCCCGCCAGCACGCGGGAAACCGTGCTGATAGAGAGCTGAGTACGGGCTGCGATTTCGGTAATTTTTAGCCTTTTGTCCATTTTGTGATCTGGCTCCATTTGCAAAATGAAAAAATTTTCATGGCGCATTTATCAGTAAATAACTGGCATGGGAGCCATCATGCCAAATGACTTAAGTTATTTATGAGAAATTTTGCACAAAAACGACTATTTCCCGCTCATGTTCTCCCTTAAGGTGAACTTGTCACACCACTTCCATACTAGTTGTATATCAACTTTCGTATTTAAAACGTATAGAAATCAAAGCTATAAAAATTTGTGTGACACCTGAACCTCCGTCCCCTTACCGTCCGTCTTGTGGAGAGTAAAATGAGTCAGGACATCAATAACACCGTTGCGATAAGCAAAACCCGTCGCGTCATTAAGAACTTGCGCTGGTACATCCTGGTGCTGTTCTTACTTGGCGTCACCGTTAACTACATCACCCGAAACTCGTTAGGTATTCTCGCTCCGGAGTTGAAAGAGAGCCTCGGGATCACCACCGAACAATACTCCTGGATCGTCGGCGCGTTTCAGATTGCCTACACCATTTTCCAGCCCCTGTGCGGCTGGCTGATCGACGTTATCGGCCTGAAGATTGGCTTTATGATCTGCGCCGCGATCTGGGCGCTGATGTGTATTTTCCACGCGGGCGCCGGAAGTTGGCTACACCTGGCCATTCTTCGCTTCTTTATGGGAGCGACCGAAGCGGCTGCGACCCCGGCGAACGCCAAAACCATTGGCGAATGGTTCCCGAAATCAGAACGCCCTGTTGCTGCCGGTTGGGCGGGTGTGGGTTTCTCCATCGGCGCGATGCTGGCGCCGCCTATCATCTACTTTGCTCACGCCTCGTTCGGCTGGCAGGGCGCGTTTATGTTTACCGGCGTGCTGGCGCTGCTATGGGTGATCCTGTGGTGGGCGTTCTACCACAATCCGGAACAGCACCCGAATCTGAGTAAGGACGAGCTGGCGTTTATTAAGCAGGATAACGAACCGCCAGCGGTCAAACTGCCCTTCCTGACTGCGCTAAAGACCGTCTCAAAAAACAAACGCTTCTACGGCATCGCCATCCCGGCCTTTATGGCGGAGCCCGCATGGGCAGTGCTGAGCTTCTGGGTGCCGCTGTACCTTGCCAAAGAGCACGGTATGGATTTGAAGCAGATTGCGATGTTTGCCTGGCTGCCGTTCCTCGCCGCCGACCTCGGTAGCGTGGTGAGCGGTTACCTGACGCGTCTGTATACCCGTCTGTTCGGCTGCTCCCGCGTTAACTCTGTGGTAGCAAGCTCCGTGACGGGCGCGTTCCTGATGATCTCTCTGGGCATCGTAGCCATCACCCGCGACCCGTATATCACCATCGTGCTGATCTCCATCGGCGGCTTCGGGCACCAGATCATCTCCTGCATGCTGAGCGCCCTGGTCGTGGAGTCGTTCGACAAAGGCCAGATGGCGACTGTCAACGGCATGCGCGGCTCTGCTGCGTGGATCGCCAG
This sequence comes from Citrobacter sp. C5_2, assembly GCF_014596845.2. Taxonomy (NCBI): domain Bacteria; kingdom Pseudomonadati; phylum Pseudomonadota; class Gammaproteobacteria; order Enterobacterales; family Enterobacteriaceae; genus Citrobacter; species Citrobacter sp. C5_2. Next base: position 3,312,787 of record NZ_CP115032.1, read on the forward strand.
CTTCCTGTTCTCGCTGTTAATCGGCGTAACCGCCGACAAAATCGGCTTTAACCCGCTGTTTATTGCCATGGGCTTCTTTGACCTGATTGGCGCTGTCTTCCTGGTAGCATTTATTGCTGAACGTCGCGCTAAACGCGCCTGATAGTGGATGTATTGCATATGAAAACCCTGAAAAACTGGATCGTAGATAAGCAGTCAGCAAACCATCTTGAACTGCTGGTCGATAACCAGCACCGTCTGTGTCTGTATGTGCTGGAAGAGAATCTTTTTCGCGTGCTGGTTAAGCGCAAAGGCGAGCTGGCGCTGGACCGCACCTGGAGCATCGCACCGGAAAAAGACGTGCCGTGGGAAGGCCGCCATCGTGACGACATAAGCGGTTTCTCCTGCCCGGCCTGGAACCTGACGCAGCAGGGTGGTGCGCTAACCGTGGCAACCGAACAGCTACGCGTGACCGTCCACCAGCCGCTGTGGCTGGAGTGGCACTACCGCAATGAGGCGGGCGAGTGGCAGCCGCTGGTCAATGACCGACCAACCAGCGCCTACCTGCTGAATGCCCACGGCGACGGCGTGGCGCACTATCTGAGCCGCTCTAAGGATGAGCGTTTCTACGGCCTGGGCGAGAAAGCGGGCAATCTGCAGCGCAACGGTAAACGCTATGAAATGCGCAACCTCGATGCGATGGGCTATAACGCATTCAGCACTGACCCGCTGTACAAGCACATCCCGTTCACTATCGCCCGCCGCCATGATGTGAGCTACGGCCTGTTCTACGACAACCTGAGCAGTTGCTGGCTGGATTTGGGTAACGAAATCGATAACTACCACACCGCCTATCGCCGCTGGCAGGCGGAAGCCGGTGATATTGATTACTACATCTTTACCGGCAAGCGCGTGCTGGACGTCACCAAAGCCTTTGTCCGTCTGACCGGCAAAACGCTTTTCGGACCCAAATGGAGCCTGGGCTACAGCGGCTCGACCATGCATTACACCGACGCACCGGACGCGCAGAACCAGCTCATGAACTTCATCCGCCTGTGCGCAGACCACGCTATTCCGTGCGACTCGTTCCAGCTCTCGTCCGGCTACACCTCGATCAACGGCAAGCGCTACGTCTTTAACTGGAACTACGACAAAGTGCCGCAGCCGAAGGTGATGAGCCAGGCGTTCCACGACGCGGGGCTGAAACTGGCGGCCAATATCAAACCGTGTCTGTTGCAGGATCACCCGCGTTATAACGAAGTGGCAGAACGCGGCCTGTTTATTCGCGATTCAGAAACCGATGCGCCAGAACGTTCCAGCTTCTGGGATGACGAAGGCTCTAACCTTGACTTTACCAACCCGCAGACTATCCAGTGGTGGCAGGAAGGCGTGACCACGCAGTTGCTGGAGATGGGGATCGACGCCACCTGGAACGACAACAACGAGTTTGAAGTGTGGGACGGCGAAGCGCGCTGCCATGGCTTCGGCCAGGAGATCGCTATCAAACACATTCGCCCGGTAATGCCGCTGCTGATGATGCGCGCCTCGCTGGAAGCGCAGCAGCGTTTCGCCCCGGAGAAGCGCCCGTATCTCATCTCCCGTTCCGGCTGCGCCGGGATGCAGCGCTACGTGCAGACCTGGAGCGGTGATAACCGCACCAGTTGGGACACCCTGCGCTTCAATACCCGCATGGGGCTGGGGATGAGCTTGTCCGGGCTGTTCAACGTCGGTCACGACGTCGGCGGTTTCTCCGGCGACAAACCGGACGCCGAGCTGTTTGTCCGCTGGGTACAAAACGGCGTGATGCATCCGCGCTTTACCATTCACTCATGGAATGATGACCACACGGTGAACGAGCCGTGGATGTATCCGGGCGTGACACCTGCCATTCGTGGTGCCATTGAACTGCGCTATCGCCTGCTGCCGTATCTTTACACCCTGCTCTGGCAGGCGCATGCCGACGACGAGCCGATGCTGCGCCCGACCTTCCTCGATCACGAGCACGATGCACAGACCTTTGAAGAGTGCGATGACTTCCTGCTGGGCCGCGACCTGCTGGTGGCAAGCGTCGTCGAAGCCGGGCAGCGCGAGCGTCGCGTCTGGCTGCCGGATAACGAAACCGGTTGGTACGATTTTTACACCAACGAGTGGTTCGCTGGCGGGCAATCGATCGTTCTCGACGCGCCGCTGGAAAAACTGCCGCTGCTGGTACGCGCAGGTGCTGCTCTTCCGCTAAGCGAACGCATTACCCACGTGTCCGCTGAAAAAGACAACACCCGAGAGCTGAAGTTGTTCCCGGTGAAAGGCGTCGGCACAACCTCCGGCCTGCTGTTTGAAGATGACGGCGAAAGCTGGGGCTACCAGAATGGCAATGCGCTGTGGGTGGAATGGGAGATGGTGTGTGATGGCGCAGCGATCAATCTGAAGGTCAACGCGCGTGGGGATTATCGTCCGGCGTGGAAGGCGCTGAAGGTGTCGTTACCGGCGGGGGAAAAACGTAAGCTGCTGGTGAATGGGGTTGAAGGGGGCGAGTGGCTGGTGTAGTGCTGCCTGATGCCCTCACCCTACCCCTCTCCCACAGGGAGAGGGAATAAAGGCTCGACGCCTTTCCCTAAGTATTTCGCGCTGCAGGAAGGCGGCAAACCTGTGAATCCCCGGGAGCTTACATTAGTAAGTGACCGGGGTGAACAGGTGAAGCCAACACATCTGCAGCGTGAAAGACGACGGGAAATTAGCCGTCGATACCTTTACTACGCAGGTAATCTTCGTAGTTACCGGTGAAGTCGATCACGCGCTCCGGCGTAATTTCAATCACACGGGTTGCCAGAGAACTGACGAACTCACGGTCGTGAGAAACGAAAATCAACGTGCCCTGATACATTTCCAGCGCCATGTTCAGCGACTCAATCGATTCCATATCCAGGTGGTTAGTTGGTTCATCCATTACCAGAATATTCGGTTTCTGCATCATCAGCTTACCGAACAGCATGCGCCCTTTTTCACCACCGGAGAGCACTTTTGCAGGCTTCTTGATATCGTCCTGGCTGAACAGCAGACGACCGAGGAAGCTGCGCACAACCTGTTCATCATCGCCTTCTTGTTTCCACTGGCTCATCCACTCGAATACGGTCAGATCGTTTTCGAACTCATATTCATGATCCTGCGCATAGTAACCAACTTGCGCGTTTTCGGACCACTTCACGGTACCGTTATCCGGCTGCAAATCACCGACCAGCGTTTTCAGCATAGTGGATTTACCCACGCCGTTGGCGCCCAGAATGGCAATCTTCTCACCCACTTCGAGCAGCAGATTGAAGTTTTTAAACAGCGGGCCTTCATCAAAACCTTTAGTAAGCGCTTCCACTTCCAGCGCGTTACGGAACAGTTTCTTATCCTGTTCGAAGCGAATGAACGGGTTCTGACGGCTGGAAGCTTTAACTTCTTCCAGTTTAATTTTATCGATCTGACGGGCGCGGGAAGTCGCCTGACGAGATTTTGAGGCGTTGGCGCTAAAGCGGCTGACGAAAGATTGCAGGTCAGCAATCTGCGCTTTCTTCTTGGCATTATCGGCCAGCAGACGTTCACGCGCCTGGGTGGCCGCCGTCATGTATTCGTCGTAGTTCCCCGGATAAACACGCAGTTCGCCGTAGTCCAGATCCGCCATGTGCGTGCAGACCATGTTCAGGAAGTGACGGTCGTGCGAAATGATGATCATGGTGCTGTCACGTTCGTTCAGCGTCTGCTCCAGCCAGCGGATGGTGTCGATATCCAGGTTGTTCGTTGGTTCGTCGAGCAGCAGAATGTCCGGGTTAGAGAACAGCGCCTGCGCCAGAAGCACACGCAGCTTCCAGCCGGGTGCGACTTCGCTCATCGGCCCGTAATGTTGTTCTACCGGAATACCCACGCCCAGCAGCAGTTCGCCCGCACGCGCTTCAGCAGAATAACCGTCCATTTCACCGTACTGAACTTCGAGGTCAGCCACTTTATAGCCGTCTTCTTCACTCATTTCGGCCAGCGCGTATATACGATCGCGCTCCTGCTTCACTGCCCACAGTTCAGCATGCCCCATGATCACGGTATCAAGCACGGTGAACTCTTCAAAGGCGAACTGATCCTGACGCAGCTTACCGATGCGCTCATTCGGATCGAGGGAAACGTTACCCAGCGTCGGTTCGAGATCACCGCCGAGAATTTTCATAAAAGTGGATTTACCGCTACCGTTCGCGCCAATCAGGCCGTAACGGTTGCCGCCGCCAAATTTGACGGAAATATTTTCAAACAGCGGCTTACTGCCAAACTGCATGGTGATGTTGTTGCTAAGGAGCAAAATTGATACTCTCTACTAAGTGATTGAAAGGATTAGAATATGCAAAAGCAAAACGGGTTAGCTTACAGTTACATACGATTTTCGAGCAAGAAACAAGAACAAGGCGACTCAGTGCGCAGACAGACAGAACTTGCCGAAAAATACTCTATTGCTAACAATCTTACCCTATCTGAGAAAAACTTTCAGGACTTGGGAATTTCAGCGTTTAAAGAAGGCAACAGACCGTCGCTTGGTGACATGCTTTCTGCTATCGAGCAAGGAGCAATCGAATCAGGCAGCACGATAATCATCGAGAGTCTTGACCGCTTGAGTCGTCGGGGTATCGATGTGACTCAACAGATAATCAAGTCAATCTTACAACACAACGTCTTTATAGCGAGCCTGACAGACGGTCTATTACTCAACAGAGAATCAGTTAACGACCTTGTAAGCGTGATTAGAATCGCTCTGGCTGCTGACCTTGCGCATAAAGAATCGGAGAAGAAATCACAGCGTCTTAGAGAGACAAAACAGCAACAAAGAAAAGCTGCTCTTGAGGGTAAAGTAATCAACAAAATACTGCCTTTCTGGTTAGCAAGAGAAAAAGACCAGTTTGTTTTCTCTGACAGACTCGACGCAGTAAAAAGAATTATCGAACTCAAACGAAAAGGACTTGGCACGAATAAAATAGCTAAGACATTAAACGATGAAGGATTCAGACCATTACGTTCTGCTGGTTGGAATCACACAACTGTTGGTAAAACTCTTAGTTCAGTTGCGTTATACGGTGCTTATCAAACATCAGAAACGACGAAAGACAGAAAAGTTATTCTGTTGGATATTATCGATAATTATTATCCAGCAGTAATTAGCAAAGAAGACTGGATGTTATTACAGTCTGATGCAAAGCAGAACAAGCCGGGATATAAGTCAGATAAAAACGCTTTCACAGGGCTGTTAAAGCACTCTTGCGGAGGTGCGTTAGTCAGAAAATTCCATGTTGTTACTGGTAAAACGTATCAATACCATGTTTGTGCTAATGCTCGCGATGGTAAATGCACCGTTACGCAGAATTTTAAAAACATGGAGATTGCTCTTTATAAAATCTTAAAGCACTTAAAGATGGAGAAGAAAACCTCTGTTGATACGACAATTGCACAAGAACGCGCTCAATTAAAAGAGCAAATCGACAACTTGAACGGAATGCTTCTAACAATGAAAAAAGTTCCTATGAGTGTTCTTGAGACAATCGGCAATCTTGAGGAAAAGCTACAGGAACTCGACCAGCAGTTTAAACAACAATCTGATATGGTATTAGCTGAACAATCAGTCGATTTCAACCTCCTGTCGGAAATCAAAGATCCTATCGAATTAAACATGATGCTTAAACGAGTTATAAAAGAAATCACGGTATTTAATCTTAAAAAATCTTGGCGAATAAAAGTTCAGTATCTGAATGGTCATTCTCAGAGTTTCCGATGGGATGGATATAGTATGAGTTTTGTTTCTGACAGCAAAAAACTACTGGAATACATGAACGCTGAGAAAGAGCAATTGGATAACTAACTACAACCATAAATGTAACAATACGTATTGCATTTAACTAAATGTTAACCACGTTAATATTTTACGTAGCATCCTTGACAAGCTAACATAAGACAAAATCAGAGCTTCGTGTTTTAATCTATTGAGTTTCTTACTCATTAACTTCAAAAGGAATCGAAATGAAATTACCAATTGTTGATGTATTTGAGAACCCATACGAATCCTGGACCTGCAGAAAGGCCAGTCAGGAAGAAATGATGGCTGTCTACAGGGCTACTGGCAAATTTGAAACTCATATCAAAGATAAACTGATTGCAAAAATTAAAAATCACTTAGATGCAGCAAAACACATGGCAAAAAGAGGTTCGGATAATGGATTAGAGAATTTCATTGACCGATATCTTGACAATAGCGTCAATTATAAAGAACTAAGACGCGCTATGCCTTCAAAAACTCCAAAAGTGTTATTTGACTATCAACAAAAATATCCTAATTACTCAGTAACCGAGGTGGATAAAGAAATCAATAGCATCGGTCATACACTAAGCGAAGGTCAATATCTTTTTCATGGTGGTGCATGGCTAAATGGAGCATCAAATCAATTCAAATTAACAGCACCACTTTCAACAAGTTTTTGTCCTCAAGTTGCATTAAGAAATGCTGAATGGAGAGGGAAAGCATATGATAACAATAAAATAGAGTTATTTGTATTACATACAGTGAATCCTATCACTAATGTTTTTGCTTTTCCTAGAAAGAATGCAAGTATGGGAAATGAAAAAGAGATTCTTTTTGCATCAGGGGCGACCCTGATTAGGCGAGCCACTCATTTAATACGTGATGACTATCCGGCTGGAAAATATGAACATAAGGATAAAAAAATCCCAATCTATGTAGTAGAAGTTGACATTTCATAATACAATTCATGAGGGAGCAACAGCTCCCTTATTTTACGCTCGTCCATTTCGATTCTGAGTTCCATTTTCCGATTCGAGAAAAGAACGTGTCTTGTTCATTACCCGGATAACTACGATGAACACCATCGGAAGCGTGATTTCTTGCAGATTTCTCAAGAACTTCCCAGATTGAGTTCATAACAGCTTCGGTTTCGTTTTTCGCTTCATTATCATCGTATTCGATGTTAACTGTTAATTTATCCATAGAGCCTGTGAACAGATTAAAACTCTCTGTTGGACTGCCAGTATTAGGATTCAGAAAACAAATATCAATTTTAACGTCTGCTCTGTTTAAAGCTTTCGTTCGAATCAAGTTGATATATTCTTTTCGGATATTAGCCAGCTTAACGGTCATTCCGATGTTATTAATTTCTTTTTCTTCGCTGATTGAACTGATATCAGTAAAGTCACCAGCGGCAATATAATTCTTACCTTGATATTGCAAGTCGTAATAAGCATCAGTTAACAACAGTTCTGTGCCGTTATGCATCTTAATCTGAACAAGATGAAACAACGTGCCGACACTGAACAACTGACCAGTAGTCAGTTCTGTATAATTAGTGCCGTTAAAATCGTTATACGCTTCGATGAAGTCAGGGTCTTTTCTTAGTCTGTTAAATTGGTCTTTTACTGACATTACACCACCTCTGTTGCAGTAAGTTTAATATTTGAAATCGATTGAAGATCTAACGGAATAGTATCGTTCGTCAGGATGAATCGCCCTTTCGTTCCTCTGTAATTCACAGTCTCACCAGCTTGAACGTTCTGCAACAGATTCGGAAAGAGTTTCATCTCTCCACCTGCTTTGACATCCTCCGTGACGGTATAAAGCTTGGAGTGATTCTGAAACTGAACTAATGTTCCTGCTTCTAAAGTATCGGTGAAGCTGTTCAGAGTGACCTTACGCGCTCCTTTGTTAGCTGTAACAGATGCTTGAATAAGTCCCTGAGCCGAACCTTTATAGTCAGTCAAGTAGCTTAACGGAAAGTCAAACGGCTGACCTTGTTGATGCATCGCGATAAAGCGTTGAACGTGTCTTGTGTCTTGCGACATATAATTCAAAGTGAAATTCAATTCGAAATATTGCACGCCTGTATAACGTTTCTGAAAACGTCCTGATACTGCTCTGTTAGAGAAAAACGGAGCATTTGATTTAAGCTGAACATCGGTCAGCCTAACGTCTGTGTCTAATAGATTCATAAGTCCTCTCATAAATAAGATTTTAACTATATTTATGAGGCTAATATGGAACTTAACGCAATGCTTCGTTACGACGAAGGCGAAAAACTCACGATGTATAAAGACACAGAAGGATATTTCACAATCGGTGTCGGACATTTGATTACTAAGAATCCATCAAGAGACTACGCTTTGAAAGAACTTGATAAAGCAGTTGGTCATCCTTGTTATGGATATATCACAGCGAAAGAATCTGATCAGTTATTGAATACAGACGTTAATTCAACGTTACGTAAGCTTAGTAAAACAGAACTGCATCCAGTTTATATCAGAATCGATACAGTCAGGCGTTCAGCTTTAATCAATATGTGTTTTCAACTCGGCGTTTCTGGCGTATGTCAGTTCAAGAAATTCTTGGGATACATGGCTGTTGGAGATTATCAAAATGCGGCTGATGAAGCTTTAGACTCAAGATGGGCACGTCAGACTCCTAATAGAGCAAAACGTGTAACTGATGTTATTCGTTATGGAGATTTCAGAAGTTATAATTAAAAATTTAAGTTATCTAATTTGAACAGCATCAAGTTGATGAATGGAATAAGCAGATATGTAATTAACACCATCAGCTTAGTCTACATATATTTTGTTATAATATTTTACGACTCAACGAAGTCTTGTTAGGATAATGTAAACAAATCCGTTTTTTAGATGTGAGTAATATTAGCAATGTTCATCTTAGAATGTGATATCGAAGGAAACTCGAAAATGATAATAGCTTTACACTATTGAGAAAATTTGGTTGAGGCTTCAAAATAGAGCATTCATACGTGATCAATAGCCAGACTAAGCAAGCAACAGCTAAACCCCGTAACGTACTGATTAAATTGATAATTGAAGGTGCATATGTTAAAAGTTACTGGTCTTGATAAGCTTCAGAAAGAACTCAAGGATGCAAAGCGTATACTGAGTGAGCTGGATGGCGAGCTAGGAGTCGTAAAGTTTAACCCTAACGACCCTGCTAGCATCGAGTCGGCAATTCAAACAGTTAATCACATGATTGATGAACGCATTGGCGGATGTTCAACCAACTCCATAGTCGGCTCGCTTGCGCAGCAGATGAAGGAAACATACAGAGAAGGCATTCTTAAAAAAGCTGCCGAAGCCAGATTGACTTCAAGTGAGGATGAGTAATGGCTCAAGATATTTTTTCTGAAATGAACAATGCTGTTCTGGATTTACAGGCTTCACAATACCAGACCTTTGAACGTCCACTCAAAAAGCTTGCTCAGCTTCTAAAACATTCCGATCTTGAATCATACAATGCAGACCTGACTGAAGGACTCAATCTTACAGAGTTTCTCGCAGAAAGTGAGAAGACTGGAGGAAGTATGGCTGGGAGTGCCCAGCTTGTCTGGCCAGATGATGCAAGAAAAACACTAGGCCTTACATTACTTTTGATTTTTAAGTTAGCAGAAGATCCTAATTATGCAATCAACTTTGGACATCATTTTTTCTATTCCGGAAGTAAAGTTATAGCAGGCATTCATTCGATTACAGGACAACTTATCATTCCTTTCGTTAGAGATTACAAAAATTATGTTCAGTCTAAGGGAAGCACAGAAACTATGTTGAAGCCGCAGTTTTCGAACAAAGTTTTCATTGTTCATGGTCATGATGATGGCGCCCGTGAAACAGTCGCAAGGTTTCTTGAACGTATAGGTTTAGAAGCAATCATATTACATGAGCAAGCTAATCAGGGACGAACTGTCATTGAGAAAGTTATAGCAAATAGTGATGTTGGATTTGCTGTTGTATTGCTAACACCAGATGATGAAGGTTGTGCTAAAGGAGGAATACCAGAACCAAGGGCAAGGCAGAATGTAATGCTAGAATTAGGATATTTTATCGGGCGTTTAGGCAGAGAGAAAGTATGTGCACTAAAACGCGGCTCACTAGATATTCCAAGTGATTTTGCTGGGGTTGTTTGGGAAAATATGGATAGCAGTGGAGGCTGGAAGCAAGCACTCGCACGAGAACTTGAAGCTGCTGGTCACAATATTGATTGGAATAAAGCAATGCGGAGTTGATTTTATATAGCTCTATTTTTAGCGATACTGGCGTTTCATCGACAATTAAAAATTTGGCTGCTGATTAGCCTAAAACGCAGCCAAATATAAATCATTAATGATATTGCTTAAATAAGTTTTAACGACTCATCTTCTGCCCCCCCTCTAACAAAAAATAATAGTTACTCTGGGACTTCTGAAACACCGAGATGTTTCGAGCGCTCGGCTTTTTTCTGCTGTGTTAAAATTCCAAATCAATTCAGTTCATCATCGATAGACAGGACTGATTCCGGATGATTTTTCCGTTCAAGATAAATACAGTAATAAACCCTTGGGCCACTTGTGTAAGGAGAATAAAATGGCACGTAAAATTTACGTCAGTATGACTGATATGGCAAAACGTTATGGTTATACCCTTAACGCTATTAAATCATGGAGAGCAGAAGGACTTCCTTATTCAGATAATCCAGCAGGAATACCAGAAAACGAAGGCACTTTATGGATCGTTCAGAACAAAATTAATCCGATGCGCAATATGTCTGTTCGTGATGAATTCGAGAAAGAAAAACTTCGTGAACAGGTGGCGAAGGCTGACTTAGCAACTTATGCAGCGCAAGAAAAATCAGGTGAATTAATCCCTGTTGAGTTGGTGCAAGCTCAATTGAATCAGTTCTGTCAGTCTCTGAAAGATTCCATCAGGCTGATTCCGTCAAAACACGGTATCGAAATCATGGAGTCTGCTAATGATATCCAGGAGCTGAAAGAAAAACTCAAAGAGATTTTCAACAGAACATTGAATGAACTTGGTGAGTCGTTCGAACAAGACTTCGAACACGTTGACAAACCAGAAGAGAAAGAAGATAGTGAAATTGAACTTTAAGGGAGTTTGCACTCCCTTTTTAATTTCAAACAGTTACCATGTTTATGTATTTCATTTTTAAAATCGAATGAAGGAATTTAAAGCGATGGTGGGACCAAAATGTTTTTCATCGTGTTGCTCCTTTAAAGATTTGTTTCTGACGATTAATGAACATTCTTTCCTGCTTGAAATAGCCTGCTTCAATTTCGACTGACTCTGTTAGATGTTGCTTAGGGTATTTTTCGCGACTAGCGCAATGTACATTTTTTCGTTGTAACATAAAACTAATTTTCACATAATCGCGCTTGCAAATTACACACTTGTAATCATGGCCTGTCATATATACTCCTTTGTAAAACTATATTTATAGCCTCCATAACATTACAAAAGAATGATATTTTTAATTTGAGGTGTCGTCCAAATATGATTATATTCCAAAGTGACATTAATGAATATTGTCCCGACTACGGAATAGGGATTAAAATAAACCGTAACCGGGAAATATATTTATTATCCATTTTTAACCATCATGGATAGTACAAATTTTTAAAGTGATTATTAATATCAACCATAGCATCAAGAATTGGTTTGAACAATGAAAAATCTATAGTCTGTCTATTTTCTCTGATAATATTGTTGGCAAACCTGTCTTTTCCAAAAGTAGTAGTGCTATCATGATTATTACTTTTATCAAAGGATTTACCGTTAATTGTCTTTGTCAGAACTTCATCTTTGAAAAAGTCTTCCATGCACGATTGTTTATCACCAGCCAATAGTGGAGTTAACAATACGTAGAGGTTATTCTCTAAATGTAAAAATTTATGTTTTCTTACGTCCTCTGATTTTCTAGGCAGGTGAGAATATTCTTTGATTATATTATTAATAAAATCAGATGGCCCAGTGTCATTATCCAAAACAATTATTACTGGATTTTTAGGCGGTTGTCTTTCAAATTTCTTGCATTGTTCTCTATGCCTTCTAAAGAATCTTACATAGTCAGCAGCCCCACCGTAGAGGTCTAAAAAATATTCCTTTTTTGCGTTTGTTTTGAATAACGTAATATTTAAAATTCTATTCTTTGTTCTATCGTCAACTCTAACCAGAGCAGGATAACTTAAATACAAAGAATCAATTGCACATTTCAAATAAATTGGATCTGTTTTACCTTCTGTCAAAACTGTAGGCTTTATATTCCCATAAAAATACTTATAATGAAGAAAGTTACTGAATGCTGTCTCTCTTGAATTCAATTTGAGAGTAAAATTAATTCCAGTTTTCTTTAGCACATATTTTTCTGGGAGTGTATGTTTTTTAGCGTTAATGTTATTATACTTATCAAGCATATCAATATAAACGAAGCGGCCTTCAAGTTCATTTAGAGTACCTTTTCGCGGTTTTCCACTAATATCCAAAAGGGTAAAATCCCCTTCTTTATAAAGTGCATGCGCCATAGCTCTGGTTTTTTTAATATAATCTTTATTGACATTTATTTTTTTGTTTACGGTTAAACCTGTTACTTCCTGCCTTGATGTATGCCGCAATATTCTGGTCTTATTATTATTAATTTTAAATCCAGCTTTTTCAATTTCATTAACTAACAATGGTCCTAACTCGTTAGAATTCTCATTTATAACAATTGAGTCAGGAAACTGATTTTTGTTAGTTGAGAATGTTATATCATCTGCATATCGACTATAACTGCATCCATTAGAAAGTGCCAACTTTGACAATCTAATATCTAAAATATTACATATAAGATTGCTTATTACAGGAGAGCAAGGACTTCCTTGCGGAAGTTTTCCATCATAGCAAGCTATCTGCGCAATTATAGTTGCTATTGATGGGTGCAAATTAAAATATTGATTCGCGATAAAATAACCACGGACCCTACCGAAATTAAATGTAGGGAAAAAATCCTCAAGATCAATATTTAAAACATTGGTTTTATTTCTATGTCTTTCTGCATTTGTTATTATTGTTTTATTTTTCTCAAATCCATGAGATAAGCTAGGGGTGATATTATTTGTTTTCCATATTTCGCTCTGACAAACATACAATAAATCTGATAAACGCCTTTGTATGTCTTTTAGTTTTTCAGTAGGCGCAAATATCTCTCTGTCACCTCCAGACTTCTTTTTTATAATAAATCTTTCATATTGATGCTCAGGTCGTATTCTGTACAGGACATTAGTAAGAAAAGAAACTTTAATTTGAAGTAAGCGTGCAAACTCAAATTTGGTCTTGCATGACTTGAGTCTTTCTAAGTAGGAGGGAGTGAACATAATAGTAAATTCCATTATTAATTATGTTATTGCACATGCAGGCACTCTTACGCATTTCAAAGTGACGCCCAAGAAGATCCGACGTCCGTCAGAGGCGAATACTGCCGACCTTTTAATCACTGATTGCGATACCACAACCAACAAATCTACCTGCATGTGCCTTGCTAATTTATCATAGTTAACAATCAAAACAAGCACTTTTGAAAATGGCTGTATCTTATTGATTAACTAATCATGGTCAAAGCCGAACATTCCTCGTGAAGATTGTTAGAATTTGAGATCTTTACGAGCACTTAACAGACTGTCAGATTCAGTCATGGAGCAAGTTGAATGCAATGTTATCATGTATCACTTTTTCTTTTTCGTCGTTAAGATGGTTCATAAAACTTACCATTAAGTCGATTGATAACTAGTAATTACATCTGTAGGTTCTCTTGATGATTTGTCAGAGGGCATTTGAGCTAAATAAAGTTGATTCGACGAGTTCAATTGCTTCATCTTCGATAGTTGATTTGTCCATTGTTTTGGTCGGCTCAGAAATATCAATTTTCACAATTACAATCTCGTCATCAAAAGATAGTTTTTCACCCCTTCTTTCTTTACGTAAAACGCTGTTCTCTTTGCTGAGTTCAGCGTTTTTCCTTTCTAACTCTGCGACTCTTTTCATCAAATCTTCCATTTTGGAATTCACAACATCTAGTCTCTGCTCAGTCGGAAATTCAATACTTTCGATGATTTCAATAAATTCACCAGTATACATCTGAACAAACTGCTCGGTGTCTTTGATCTTCTGCATTCTTAGATCTGAACAGAAAGCTTTCCACGAGTTCTTTTTACCGTTAATTTCACAAGCAACGATAACAGCATTATCGGTTGTATAAGCAACGATTGCAGGCAGATTATTAACTTCGGTCGTACCGATTTCGAAGCTATGCATATTTTTTACAGTCACAGCATTTTCAATCTTCTGTAACATCTTAGCTCGAACATTACGATGAATATCTATAGCTTTAACAAGAGCTTTCAGGCTGTTTTTGTTATTGGTCATTCTATTAACTTTGATAATATTTCTGTTCAGGCTTGCTTTAACTGTTCTGTCTAGATTTTCGAAGACTGCAAATTTGAAATTCAATTTATTTGCCTTTATTGATTGGTTGAGTTCTGATATTACGTTTTTTGCAAGCATTATACATCGTTGCTTTATTCATTTGTTTAGATTCTGCAATTTGCTGAAATGTCTCACCAGAGTCTAAGCGAGATTCAATTTCGAATTTGTTAGGTATAAATTTCATGGGGTTGCCTTTTTTATTGAATTGAAAAATAAGCACTCCGAAGAGTGCTTTAAACTTAAGGAATTTTTAAATGAACTAAGCTAATTGCTTATATCTTATTTTATGACGGATAAAGTCAGTAGTAAACAAACGAGAGAAAATAACGAGGAAGAAGAAACTCTCTGTGTTCATACTAATATTTATATAGTTCACCGAAAGTGTAAACAAAGTCCGAAAAATAATTTAGTGAAAAGCAGGTGCATTGATGCACATCAAAACGCATCGATAACGCATCGATGCGACTCGGAGAAGTGCATGGACCCTAGAAAAAATCGCCCTATAAGAACAATTGGATAAAGATGAACTGGAAGGATATAGAAGCAGTACAAAACCTGGAAAACATAGCGAAGCGAGCAGATTGCGCGAAGCGCGGGCGAAGCCCTAATTGATAAACATTAGCGCGAAGCGCGACAGATAACACTATCGAACTTGATTACTAGCTACTGATTAGATGTTTCTAGATAAAGATTATTAGCGCTTCGCGCGTTCGCTACGCTCACAATATTATTTTTCAGATCTGGATAATAATGATTACTGGATAACTGCATTATACTGTTCGTCTGACAATCAATAAACATAACGATCGATAATTAATTGAAATAACGTTAATGAGTTCTCCTTCGCTATCGCTACGTCGAACGGGCAAGCCCTATCTTTGATGATAGTAATGATTGACTGCTACATCATCCCTCCTCGCTTCTCCCTGCTTCTACTGACCTAATGATACTCCAAGTCAATTCCCTGTTATCAAGTTCACCTGATGCTTCCTGCTTCGTTATCGACCTTATTGCTTTTGACTCTACGCTTTCAGCTTCGCAGGAAGTACGCCCTGCTGTTTGCAGATCGTTCTAAAGAACTGAGTAATCAAGTTCTCAACTATTTGATTCCTTGCGCCCCAAAGATGCCTCCAGTATCTGTGGTTTACAATCTACTCATTTGAAATTCAATAAAAAAGGGAGCACTAAGCTCCCTTTTGTCATTTCAGACCAAGCACTAATGCTTGTTCAAGTTTTTTCTCAAGCAGAGTGTTTAATCCACTTTCGAAAAATTCAATCGCTTGAACGTCTGAGTCTGTTTTTAAGCGAACAGCGGCATCGTCAACTGTTAACTCTTCGGTCTTAACATCACCGTTTTTATAAACCACATTAGCAATCATGCTTTCTCCTTTGTTGCTAAAAAATAATAACCGAATGATATCACTTATTCAATTTTTCTTTCAATCAAATAAGTATCCGATGAATAGTCGGCTCTCTAAACTAGCAGGTATGAAATAGTTCCTTAATTCTGAACTTCCTCACTTTGCTTCCTATTTAATATTGCAATTTTAAATCTAGTGTAAATAATTTAGCTACAAACTTGCATTTATTATACATTTAAAAAATCGCCTCCATTCGTTAGGCATTCTCAGTTTCACTCATTTCTCCTTTAGTGCTATTCACACAGCGAAGAAACTGATCCCTCTGATACGCGGCAGTTTTGTCTGACATCTGTTTTTTGAATAACTCAAAATCCCCCTCTGTACGTTTAAAAATAATCATGCTAATCGCAGATGGTTTTTTATTAGCCGATTTGCTAGCAAGAAGTTTTTCGATGTTATCGAATCCGAAAGCCTGATTCACGATTCGTTGTGCTTCAACAGCATCGACAACTTCAACCGTATTTTCAGCTTTAACTTCTTCAACAACTGTATATTCCTCGATGTTAGCTTTAACAC
This sequence comes from Citrobacter sp. C5_2, assembly GCF_014596845.2. NCBI lineage: Bacteria > Pseudomonadati > Pseudomonadota > Gammaproteobacteria > Enterobacterales > Enterobacteriaceae > Citrobacter > Citrobacter sp. C5_2. The sequence continues at coordinate 3,329,004 of NZ_CP115032.1, forward strand.
GACGAACAACAGAACGAGGAACATCGTATTTTTCAGCAAGCTTACTCTCTGACATATCAGTACCAGCGTTTAATTCAGAAGCAATTCGGTTTTCAACAGTCAGTTCAGTTTTCATTGTCGTTCTCCTGTGTTTTGTTGGAACAGACTTTAACAGGCGGATATCCAGGTGCAAGAACTCTTAGAAATAATTTTATGGAGGTTTTCATAAATACAGACAGAGAAATGAAATCCATTTTGGGTTCATCCACTTAGGGCTGATTATGAAAAACTCAAATAAACTGAAAAGTATCTTACAGAATGCAAAGCGCTTTTTAATGCCACCTCCTGACTACACTCCGTCCGAGTGGGTCGAACAGTACCTGAAATTCCCTGATGGTCCTTATACAGGGCAGCCGATGAAACTGTTTGAGTTTCAGAAAGGCATGATTGACGTCATTAAAGAACGTAAGAAGAAAATCGTCTTCGAGACTTCTGCCCAGATTGGCAAGACAACCATCTTGAACGGAATTCTGTTCTATAAGTCTGCTACTGATCCCGGTAACGCTGGTGTCTTGCAGTCAACCGGTAAAGAGACGACTCAATGGCTATCAGGCAAGATTCGCCCAATGATTGACGAATCGGAAGAAATGCAACGAATCGTCACCGACAAGAACGACAGAAACGCAGTGAATAACACCAGTCAAATTCAGCTACGTGCTGGAGGCTTTTGGTATTTCATGTCGCTCAATAGCCCTTCTCACTTACGCGGTAAAACTCTTCCGCTGATGTTGCTTGATGAAGTTGACGCAGTTGAAACAGACACAGAAGAAGGCAACCCGATTATCATCGCGGAACAACGTGCTACGACGTTCGGTGAAGACGCTCGTGTTTTCATTAGCTCGACGCCTACAAGTAAATACGGTGCTATCCACACGCAGTATGAAGCATCCGACAAGCGCAAGTATCATGTTCCCTGTCCTACATGTGGTCATAAGCACGAACTGACGTGGGAGAATATCAAATTCGACTGGGTAAAAATCGATGGTAAATCATTACCTGATCCTAACTCTGCCAGAATTGAATGTCCTGAATGTCATCACGCTTTCTCTGAAGGCGACCGAGCACGAGCAATTAAACAAGGTGAATGGATTATTCATCAACCTGAAAGTCGAATTGCTGGATTCCACGTAAGTCGTTTATACAGCCCAATGAGTTCTATCAAATCAGTTGTTGAAGACTATAAGCAAGCATGGCAAACGTTCAGCTTGTCAACGTTTTATAACACTGTTCTTGGTCTACCGTTTGATGATTTAAACGAAGACATTGAGGTTAGTAAATTAGAAACACTCAAGACGAATATCGGCATCAGCAATATACCAGAAGACACGTTGTTTTTAACCGCTGGGGTTGACCAACAGCAAGACCGTTTAGAAGTAACCTTGATGGGTCACAACGAACGAACCGTTTATATTCTTGCACATCGTAGCTTTATGACAATGAACGCTGAGGTTATCGATTCCCCTGCTTATAAAGAACTTCTTGCATACGTTAAAGCACCGTTCAGAACAGCTTTGGGAAGAAAGGTTCCTTTAGCGTGGGTGAACGTCGATAGCTCAAACGGTCGAGCAACTAAAACAATCTATCGTTTCTGCTCTCAGTGGACAAACCTGAAAGCAATTAAAGGTGCCAGCTCTGTTGATGCCCCTTATGTTCCAACGAAAATCACGAAAACCGGTGGTTATGAACTTTATATGATTGGTGTAAACCAAGGAAAAAACTTAGTTCGTGAACTGCTAAACAGAAGCGTGAAATCTGGAAATACACCAGTCAGAGTCGAAATCTCTGATGATGTTCCAGATGATTACTGCGAACAGCTTATGTCCGAAGAATTAAAACGCTCTGGTAATACTGTTAGATGGGTTATTAAACAAGGCGGTGTTCGTAACGAAGGTCTTGACTGCTTTAACTACGGTTATTGCGCGCGTCTGCAAGTTCTAGAGAAAATCAAATTTCACGAGTGGAGGAAACTCGCTGCTAAATCTGATATTGAAATGCCAGAAGAACAAAACGAAACAAATTCTCCTGTTATTCAAACTCATGAACCTCGTCGAAACATTATCAAACGAAACAGACCAGTTAATAAGCCTCGTGGTTTCGGATTATAAATATAAGAAAGGAGAACTCAATGCAAAAATCAAATTCAGAAATTTACATCGGTGAAAAACTCGCTGTTTATAATCCTGAAGGTGCAACAGTCTCCATAGGCTCAACTGAAACTAAATTGTTTTCTCAAACTGATTGTCCAGCGAATATCTCGGTGGACACATCAGATTTTATCGAAGGAACTTTTTCTGTTGTTGTTCTCTATGAAGGTGCGCTTATCAGTAACAGCATTATCAAAGTGAAATCACCATTCGTTTCAAAAACGAAAAGAGAACAACTCAGAGAAATGATTAACGATATCGATACAGTTATTCAGTATCGTCTGACAAGTAACGAAGAAGCTATTCAACAAATGAGTATTAACGGTAAATCATTCGTTTATGAAACGCTTGATTCGCTGCTTATGGCTCGAAAACGACTTTTAGCTAACTTAGCAAATCTGATTAAGTCAGAACAAATGGCAAACGGTAAATCTCCGATTGTTACTATTAAAGCGAGGTTCACGAATCCATCATGAGTATTAGAGATTTTTTCACATTTAAAAAAGCAGAACCGAAAACACGTAAACAGAAACAGAAACTGGTAATTGATAACGAGCAAGCATATGGCTCACAGTTACAGCGTATTCTTGGTCCTCGAACTGACCGTTTAGATGGCGACTTTCAAGAGAACCTGATTACGACTGCAACGATTAATAACGAGATTCGAACTTATGCCGATGGCATTCGTAATATGTCTCGAACTCTTTCGATTAATACACCAGTTGGTAAACGTGCTGTTCAATATCAAGTTGATAACGTTATCGGTGAAGGTATTAACCCACAATTGCGTATTCTGGGAACAAACGGAAAGCCAAGCAAGAAACTGAACTCTATGATTATGGACCAGTTCAGCTATTGGTCAAGTTCAGCAAAACGTTTCAGTAAAAATGAAAGAATGAACTGGCGCAGATTTCAAGAACTCGTTGAACGTTCAAGATTTGTTGACGGCGAGGTTTTTATTCGTATTCACGAATCTGATACTGAATTTAAGCTTGAAATTATCGAAGCTTCACGCTGTAAATTTGGCGACAGAGAAACCTCCGACAACGGTTATGTTCTTGATGGTATCGAATATAATAACGATGATGTTCCAGTTCGTTACTGGTTTAACACAATAAGCAAAGCAACACAGACTTCATCTGGTAAATCTGAAGGTATCGACGCTGAAAATATTATTCACTATTACAGAGAATTGTTCCCTGATCAACGCAGAGGCATTCCTGAATGTGTAGCGAATATTGATGTTATGAACCAATATGATGCTTTCACAAAAGCAACGTTGATTCAGAAACGCGCCGCAGCAAGCTCTATGGGTTTCATCACTCAAGACAAAGACGGTCAAGATAATATCGAAATTGATAGCGATAACGAAGGCATTGAAGAATCTCCTGATGTTATTCAAAACTTTGAATCAGGGACAATTCATAAACTTCCTGCTGGTTACGATATAAAGCAGTTTAGCTCTACTCAGGGCGGTGACGACTTTATGAACTTCACGAATCGTCTGGAAGACCTGCTTGCTATGGGTTACGGTTTTTACAAACAAGGTTGGAAAGGTGACACAGCAAATATTAACTATTCTGCTGCCCGCTTCGGTGATCTTGCACAACGCGTAATGTTTAAATCAGTTCAGCGTAATATTAAAGAACAGGTTTTTGATGTTATTTTTGAACGTTGGTTACAATGGTCAATTATCAGAGAAACCGTTAATTTGAAAATGACAACTATTCCTTCAGTTCTTCGTCAGACTGTTTGGACATATCCTCAATGGCAAAGTATCGACCCAATTAAAGATACTCAGAAGGATATTTTTGATGTTGAAAACGGATTCAAATCTGCTTCTGATATTATTATTGCTCGCGGTGAAGACCCGGATATTGTATTTGCTCAGGTTGAACAAGAAAGAACTCGTTATGTTCCGAAATACGATAATCAAATTAAAGTTGCTGCTGCACCTGCTGCATTAACGGCTGATGCTCAAGTGGAAGTTGCTGAAATTAATTCGGATAACTCGGTGGAATAACACTAAATACATTCAGAAAAACAAAGAGCGTCGAAAGACGCTCCAACAGAGGACTGGTAATGCTAAAACTTAAGCGCGATTACACAGTTCAGGGTATTGATTCTGTTGATGGTGTTTTTGAAATTGCGTTCAGTTCTGAAACTCCTGTTGAAAGACAGATTCAGGATGAATACGGTCAAAACATTACTGTTAATGAAATTCTCGTTCATGACGGCTCACATAACGCTGACTTGACCCGAATTAATAACGGTGCTGCTTTGCTGTTTAACCATGATTTTGATAAACACTTGGGAATCGTTATTCCTGATTCTGTTCGAATCGATGAAGACAAAATAGGACGAGCAAAAGTCCAATTCAGTCAACACGGTGAATTAGCTAAAGAAATCGGTGCAAAAGTTCAAGAAGGAACAATTAGTAAAATCTCTTTCGGATATGACATTAATGAATATCACTTAGAAGGCGACAATCTTATTGTTACGAAATGGGCACCATATGAAATTTCTTTCGTCACTGTTCCTGCTGACGATAAAGTCGGTTTGGGAAGACTACTAAATACAGATACAACAAACAAACTTAACAAAGGTACTCGAATGAAACGTATTGATGAAATGACTAAAGATGAACTGGCAGAAATGACTATCGATGAAATTGAAATGCTGTCCGATGAAGATCGTGCAAAGCGTGAAGAAATTCTGGAAGAAGTAGTCGTTGAAAATGAAAACGCTGGTGATTCTGCTGTTGAAAAAACTGATGACGCTCCTGCTGCTGTTCCTGCTGGTGACGAACTGACAGAAGAAGAACGCGAAGAAGAAGCGGAAGAAATTCTTGAAATCGCACAACGCTACAAAGTAGCACAGAAAGACGTTGCAAGCGCTATCGCTAAAGGCATGACCGCACGTCAATTCAAACGCTCTATTAAACCTAATAAATCTGCAACGGTGATTCGCAACATGACTAAAGATACTAAACAAACTCTGGAAAATAAATTCGACCTTGGCGATGCTGTTCGCTCTATGATGAATGGTAAAGCTGTTCGCGGTGCTGCTGCTGAATATACTCAAGAAATGTCCCGTAAGCGTCTGATGCGCGGTGCTAACGTTTCTCAAGGTATCTATATGCCAGTTAGTGCTCTGCAAGGCAAACGCGCTATTAACACTGTATCAACTGTTTCCGCAGTACAAGAAACTGTTCAGCGTTATGATTCATTCGTTGAAATGCTGTTGAAAGACACTGTTGCTGATAAGCTGGGAGTTAACTTCCTGACTGGTCTGACTACTCCGATTTCTGTTCCTAAGCAGACAAAATCAAGTGTTGATGCATTCGGTTTCGTTGATGAAAACGGTGAATCTCCAGAAGGCGAAAGCAAATTCGAAAACATTCAGTTTATGCCTAAGACATTTACTGGTGGTAACCCGATTTCTCGTCAAGCTCTGTTGACTCTGCCTAATCTGGGTGCGTTCATTTCTGACCATATCGTGAATTTCTCACGCGCTAAACTGGAAGGTCTGATGTTCGGTTCTATTACCGACGCAAAAGCTCCTCAGTCTATCGTTGCTCAGTTAGTAGCAAAACAGATGGGAATGACCTACAAAGAATTCGTTGTTGAAGCTGCTAAAGCTAAAGGCGACGGCGTAGCAATGGACAAGTTCAAATATTTGATGGCTGCTGCTCTTGAAGGTGATTTGAAAACCACTCTGCGTGACGCTGGTGTTGCTGGTTATATCATCGACGACCTGAACAAACTGGGCGGACATGATGTTATCGGTTCCGGTCTTGTTAAAGAAGGTCAGGTTATCTCTGGTGACTTCTCTGCTGTAACCGTAGCTGAGTGGGAAGGTCTTGCTCTTGACCTAGACGACACAACTTACCGTAACAAAGGCGCTATCGTTCCTCGCGTTTGGGCTGATATCGATTGGAAAGTTTGTGCTGATGATCGTCTGTTCCTGCACGAAAAAAAAGCCTAAGAAAAGCAAAAGCGAAAGCTGAAACTGCTGAATAATCAGAGGACTCCTTCGGGAGTCCTTTTTTCGTTTCTGGACTAAATATAATAAAAAGGAGACAACATGATTTTTCCATATTCAGAAAAACAAAAACAGTCTTTCTTAACTCGTTTCGGACAGAAAATCAAAATTAACGATTCTGATGAACTCGGTATTGTTGAAATTGAGATTAACAACGATAACGGACAAGTAAGCGAGACAATCTATATAACCGCTGATATCAATAAAGTTAAGCAAGAAGATGAAGTTCTATTAAACGAGATTCTGTATACCATTGCGTATCTTGTTAATGATGGTTCAGGACTTGCTAATTGCTATCTGGCATTTAAAGGCGAACAGGAGACATCATTCTATGACTAATCTGCCACGTTTAGGAATTAAACGCGCTCTGGAAGAAATAATCGTTAAAGAACTTAATCTGAAATACGTCAAAAACGCTTTCACAACTGGTGTTAAAGAACCTGTTCAAGTAATGATTCCAGGAATGACAGAAGAATATACGCGAATCGGTTTGCAATCGAAACTTGCAAGTGTTCTTAGTATCACGATTGATATTTTCTCAGAGAAAAGCGAAACCGGCGTTCACAAAGCCGTTTACGACTTAATTTCTATTAATGCTAATCATGAAAAACTTATCCCATTTAAAATCGATAAGATTTATCCAAGTTCAAGTTTCACTGATTATGATAGTGAAGCATCAAATGGTCATGTTAGCGCACAAATAATTTTAACTTTCGAATACTTAATGTGAGACTAAAATGACAAACGATATTTTTGTAGGAAATAACGTCAGAGTTTCAGTTAATCCGCTAATCGTTGAAATCCCAGGATATAACGACCCAGGTTATGTAAGCACTGATAAACTGGCTGCATTCCCTGTTATCGGATTTAGAAAAGAAGTTCAGACACTAGAAGATTACAGAACCGATTTTACAACGAAACTTTCAGGTGACGTAACAATTAATGACACTTCAATAAGCTTATTTGAAGACAGTTCTGACCCAGTTTATCAGTTGCTTGATGAAGCTCTTATGGAAAAGAAACTCCTTAGATTCAGAAGTCTTTATGTTATCGATGGAGAAACAAAGAAAGATAATGATGCTGGTCTTTATCATATTTTTAATGCTTATGTAACTAAGAAAGAAACAACAGGCTCCGAAAACTCAGTCGTTACAACAACTTTTAATCTTTCTCCTGATGGTCAGTTGTTTACAGGTTTTGCTGAATTCTCGGTTCCGTTAAACGTTGGCGATTATGGTATTGGTGCTGGTACAGAAGAAATCGCAGGTGTTAAAGACTTAGGATTATTAACTGGTAACAGATGTGTAACAGTCGATGCAACAAACAGCGATAACCCTTATAACTCTGGCACGTCTGCTATGGCTATTCAGCATCCTGATGGTCAAGGTTGGGAGCTTATTGGTTCGTCAGTCGGTAATCCAAGCATCAGAATCAGAAACAAACAACAAAGCGGTGAAACTGTTACTGAATCTCCGTGGGTCAAAGTCTATACAGAACTTGAACGTCCAACTCCTGAAGATATTAATGCTTTGCCTATTACTGGTGGAGAACTCAAAGGATCTTTGACTATTCAGGAATATCTGAACGTTCGTAAAAAGATTTCTGCGCCACAAGGTGAAATCTTGGCTCTAAATAGTAATGAAATTAACTCAACTTCTGTCAAGGTCAAAGGCAAAGAAGTCTATTCTCCAAGTAATAAACCAACGCCATTAGAGATTAATTGTGTAGCGTTAGGAGAAACCTTAGACGCAGGAGTATTTTAACGGATAAAGAAAATGGCAAATAATAAAGTTAAACATTATAGAACAGACGTCGCCGGAAGAAAGCCAGAAGCGAAAAACATGCTTGATGGTGAAATCGCTATTAACTTAGCCGATAAAAAGATTTTCACTAAATTCGGTGACGCTGTTATTAACATCGGTAATGGTGCTGACGCTGTTGTTGAAGGCGGTCAGACCTTTACTGGTAAAATTAAAGCAAGTGATATTGAATCCGATTCTAATCTGACTTTAAAAAATCTTGATAAAAGCGATATTGTTTTTGCTGATGAACACGACAAAGCAAAAGCGCGTATTAGTTCTCCTGCTCAAGCAGACGCTAAAGGTGAACTTCGTGTTACGGTAGCGAAAGGAAAAGCTACAGGAGAGAGTTCTGACTTTGTGCTTAACGGTAATGGTCAGTTATCTTTACCTGCTGCTCCTGTTGCTCCTGAAAGCGCTACGCGTAAAGATTACGTTGATTCTGAAATCAGTAAAGTCCAAACAGGCTCAAGTGCTGACCTGACGAAACTCGAACAGAAAGTTGATGCTAACGACGCTGCTATTAACACTCGCGTTGATAATCTGAATTCAAAAGTTGATCAGAACGACGCTGCTATTAATACGAAAGTTGATGCGAATAAAGCTGATGCTGACGAAAAGATTAAAGCTGTTAACGACCGTCTGACTGTTGATAATCAGACTCTGACTAATATGATTAACGAAAAAGTTAGTAAGTCTGGTGATACTATGACAGGCAATTTGACAGTTCCTTCTGTTCATGCTGCTGGTGATGTATACGCTGGAACTTTGAAAGTTACATCTGCTGGTAATAACGGTGGTGTTCTGAGTATTGAAAACCACGGCAGAACTTCAAAGACTATTCATCAAATTGCATACGCAACGGATACGGATGATCGACTGTTATTTCGTCGTGATGCTAACGAAGGAACCGACGCATTAGATCTAATGACCATGGCTTGGGGAAAGACAGGCAGAGGAATGTCAATTGATATTTCAGGTCAAGCTAGAATCACTGATACAGTAACAACTCCTTTAATGTCCGTTGCAAGCAACTTTGCCGTTGGAAATTCACTGGGTTTAAACTCTATCGCTATTGGTGATTCCGACACTGGTTTTAAATGGAGACAAGACGGTTGGTTAAACTTCTATTCTAATAACGTTGTAACAGCTTCTATCGCAGGATCTGAAAACTACTTTAATAGAAAAACTTATTTCCGTTTCAGAAGTGATGATGGCGATTCGAATCTGTTGGCTCCTGAAGGTCAGGCATTAATTCAAATCGATACGACAACAGATGGGAATAACGTTGGTGATTCCACGACTTATTTCGGATTAGTTAATGGTGGAAAATACAATCATTATCTGAGAGGTAAAGGCAGAACGTATATTGATACTCATGAAGGTCTCGGCGTTGCTGGTCCTGCAAGTTTCTATCAGACGATTTTTAACAACAAAGGATACGGAAGTTACGATAGTGAATCATTGCCAACTTGGACAGATGCTGCGTATCAATCGAATCATTTAAGAAAAGTAAGAGCTAAAAACGGCGGAGCAATTTTTCATGAAGCTGTTGTTGCCGAACACGGTGATTCTAGAGCTAGTCAGTCTATAAGCTGGTATCACGGTAATGGTCCTGAAAACTTCATCGCATCGATGCAGATTGACGGAACAATTAACGCAACTCGTTTTAATACGTCTGCTGAATATGAAGCGATTAACATCAAAACGAAAAATCGCGAAGCTGCTTATATTAGAGGCACAGACGGTGACAAAACTTCATGGTTATTTGGTCGTTTGAATCCCGGTGATAACAGGTTAATTGCTCGTTCTACTATCGACCAAGACGGAAGTTCTACTGTTGACTTGGAGATGGATTCAGGAAGCAAATACTTCGGTGTTAATGTTGGTGGGAATAGAATTGCAAGATTTCATGAAAAAAATATTATTATCGACGGAAGAAAGTGGGCTGCTGACAATAGTCACGCTTGGGCAGACCAATGGAATCAACTTCCTCCTGTTGCTATAGAATTTGGTGCTGTTCCTTCTGGAAGTGATTATTATCCTGGATATGCATTACAAAGTAGCTCTGTTGGTTTTGGTTATTCAACTCGATTCGAACTCGGTATGATTCGTGCTCCTGCTGATCAATTCGGTAGAGGTATTCTTCGTGTGGGAACATATGAAGAAGGTGCGTCGAAAACGATGGCGAATTACGAGTTCAGTATTGACGGAAGATTCGCAGTTCCTGGCAAAATTAATACTCCTTATCTAGAAACTTCTAGAATTACAAGTTTTGCTGTAGGTAATACGAATAACGGTCTAGGCGGTAATTCAATTGCCTTCGGTGATCACGATACTGGTATTCGTCAGCAGGTTGACGGTATTCTTGAATTTCATGCTAATGGATTTCATTCGATGTCTATCGATTCTGCTCAAGTTTGGTTAAACAGACATTTGAATATTTCTGCTCCTAACCACGGTCGTGGTGTTTATGTCAACGGTAATCGAGAAGGTGCCAGCAATTCGATGATTCAAGGTCAAGTCGAAGGATGGGCTGATTGGGGTTCATGGCGTGAACGTCCTGCGGGAATGATTGTTGAAGCTTCTGCTCGTTCGAAATGCATTAATATCTGGAAACATGTTCACTGGGGCACAGAATATAGTGCTGCAATGGACGTTTATAATCCCGACGGTGCAGGTCCTGAAACCCAATTACACGTTGGTGGTGCAAACTATCATTTCAGCGGTAACGGAACAGCAAACGCCATTTCTTGGGTTAGCACTTCTGATAAACGTCTGAAATCAAATTTTGAAGAAATTGAAAACGCGGTTGATAAAGTCGAGAAACTTACTGGTTACGTATACGATAAGAAATCTGATTTAGTCGAAACTGAATATTCATTCGAAGTTCGTGAAGCAGGTATTATTGCTCAAGAACTGAAAGAAGTATTACCAGAAGCTGTTAGTTCTTTCGGACCTGACGAAATTCTTGGTGTTAACTCTGCTGCTGTAAACGCGTTGCTGGTTAATGCTATCAAGGAATTAAGTGCTCGCGTTAAAGAACTTGAAGCTAAATAACAAAAAGGGGAGAAATCCCCTTTGCTAAATAAACTATATTAACTCAAATAGGAAATTAAAAATGGCAGACAAATTTGATATTTTTGCTGGCTCTTACGTCAGTGTGTTCTATAACTCAGAAATTGCAAACACCGATCTGAATTCAGAAAAGTTTGTTGAAATTCCTGAAACTGGTGCATTCCCTTCTACGGGTATTGAACGCGAAGTTATTACAGCTCCTAACTTCTCTCACAAATACTCCCGTAAACTGGTTGGTCGTGGCTCTGTTCCTGATATCGACTTGACCGTTAACTATATTCCAGAAAGCGTTCATGATGTTCTGATTAAGCTTGCGGAAGATGGTAAACGTGGTCAGTTTAAAATCGTTTATTGGATTGATGCTACTAAAAAACTGGGTGTTGCAAAAGTTTATAACGGCTTCTTGTCAAGCGCTGTTCATAATGGCGGTGAATCAGAAGTTCAAGGTCTGACAATGACACTGAGTGTTGATGGTGGTCCTGTTGTTTCTGGTGTTGTTGATTTGACATCAAGTGATTAATTAAAAAGACTCCGCAAGGGGTCTTTTTTTGGCTCTAAATAAAGTCAGAGGTGAAACATGTTTAAATTTCAGGCTGACTTATCAAAATTACTTAATCGCTATATCAATCAGCAACACGTTTTCGGTCAAAACGACTGTAATATCCTTGTTGCTGAATATATCGACCTTGTTTGTGCTACTGAATACACAGACAAATTAAAAGACAAATACACGAGTATTCCTGAAGGACTGAAGATCTGTAAAGACCTAACAGGATTTAATAACGTTCTCGAAGCGTGTGAAACGCATCTTGAGAAATCAGAAACTATAGAAACAGGCTCGGTTATCTTAATTAAGAAAAAGCATAAAAACCGAATCTATTACGTTGCGTCTATCGTTTTTAATAATAGAGCATTAGTTGAACATGAAAATAAATATCAACTGATAAACGTCAACGATTTTAATTTTGAATTAATTTTTAACAGGAGAAAATAATGGCTATTGTAGCTATTGGTGCAATTATCGCAGGTGCTTCCGCGGCTGCTGCTGCTTACGCTGCGGGTGCTGCTCTTGCTTTGGCAATTGGTATTGGTGTCGCTGTTGCTGCTGTTTCTGCTTTGATGTCAACTCAGATGGCGCAGAACGTTCCCCGATTTAACAGCACAGACACAGCAACGACATTAGGAACAACGTCAGATCCATCAAGTGTTATTCCTATTATCTATGGTGAACAGCGTACAGGTACGATTAACGTTTGGAAAGCTGTTGGCGTTGATACGACATATTTGGTTCAGATCTTTGCAATCTGTGAAGGTGAAGTTGATAGCTTCAAAAACCTTTATATGGATAATCAGAAAATCTTACTTGATGGCGTTTATAAAGACGGTGTTCTTCCGAAAGGTTCAATCGCTGCTGAATATCAGCAATATGTTGAAGTTGAATTCTCAACTGGTAAGCCATACGGTCACGTTTTTACTCTTGCTCAGAAATATCTAGGAAATTCAGATGCTGGCTGGCCTGATTCTGCTACTGGTAATAACATCGCTGCTTGTTGTGTTGTTATGCGCAAACGTAACTCAGACCTTCAAAACCAAGCTGATATCCTGCAACCTAACAGTCAAGTATCTGTTGACGTTAGAGGACGTTTGATTACAGATCTGAACACAGGAGAACGCGTTTCCTCGAACAACGGTCCGAGTCAGATTGTTGATTATCTAACAAATGATAGATACGGTCTTGGAATTCAGATTGATAAAATCGACCTTGAAAGTTTTAAAGAAGCTGCTCGATATGCAAAACTGAACAGTTTATTTTCTGATGGTGCAACTGACCCGAACGGTTCATTCAAAGAAAACTTAACTCAGCTTGCAGGTGCATTTAACGGTATTATCACAGAGACTTTCGGTAAAGTAACATGCAGAATCGATGGACCTGATGTTGTTCAATATGACTTCAACGAAGATAATATTAACGCTGGTACTGTTAGCTTAAACGATGGCGGTTCTGAGAATTATTACAATACTCTGAACGTGAAATATCAAGATCCGTCGATTGACTATTCTGACCAAGTTCTGCGTTATCCGTCTGACGTAACAAATGATGGAACAATCGCGAAAGATAAACGTATTATCGCTAAAGATATCAGTTATAGATTCGTGAAATCAAAATCTCAGTTGGATAAAATTGCTTCAATCGAACGTAACAAATCTCTGTTAAAGCAAGTTATTAGTTTTTCAACTGCCGATGCTTATACCGCACAGGTCTGGGATGTTATCAGAGTTAATTTCTCTGAACTGGAACTTGTGAATTCATTATGGCGTATTACTAATATCGATCGTTCGATGAATAAAGGTGCTGCTGGTATCGTTACTATTACTGCTTCTGAATATATCGAAGAAGTTTATACCAATCTTGACTACGCGAAAGACCCTGATAACACAGGAAGCAACATTCCTAATAAATCTGTTCTGATTGCTCCTAAGAATCTGACAGTTAAAGCAGTTGCTGAAACAGCTTTAGGAAGAACTCTGAAAGTTCAATGGACGTCTGAACCTGATTATAATCGCGCAGGTTATTATATTCAGTATAGTCTTGCTGGTAAGAACTCTTGGATTCAAGCAGGTTTCACATCAGGCGATTATTTCTTGATTATGAGTCTTGACCCTAATCAGAAATTTGATATTCGTGTTTGTGCTTCTGGTGTTGTGTATCGTTCAGATTGGGTTTATGTCAATAACGTTAACCCTGAGGTTATGTATAACTTACCAGTCGTTACAGGACTGCACCTAGTGAACGCAGTTGAAAATCAATACACCACTAACAAGACTCAATTTGAATTCGCCTGGGACGACCAGAGCGCACAGAAATTCTATGTTGACGACACGTTACAGACATTCGGTGAAGTTTTTCAATATTACGAAATCAAAATTGAAGGTCAGCGTCCTGTAATTTACAAGACTAAAGACTTAGGTTTTGTATATGACTTTAATATGAACTTGGGTAATGGTCTGAGTCGTGAATTGAAAGTTTCTGTTACTGCATACGGTCACGCTGGTATGAAGTCAGATCCTGCTGTTATTACTGTTAAGAACAATCAAGCTCCTGCTATTCAAGGTTTCACAGCTTCGAATGGTCCTGGAATGCTGATGTGCTCTTGGAATGACCCACGCGATAATAAGCCTGAAGTTCCTGACTTCAAAGGCACAATCGTTCATATTGCGAAAGACCAGAGTTTTAATGAAATTGTTCACGTTTATTCAAGTTCAAGTCCGTTCTTAGATAATTTTCCATTAGAAGATGGTCAATTCTATGTTCGTTCAGCTTGGTATGACGTATTCGGACAAGACCAGATTACTTGGTCAGAATCGAAGTTTATCGATATGAAATGGGATATTCCGTGGACTGACGATATGAAAGAACAGTTAAACGATTTGCTTGATTTGGATAAACGTGTTGATGGTGCTATCGATGAAGCATTAGACCTCGCTAACAAATACACTGATACGAAAGTTACAGCATCCGAGCAAAAAGTTACTACTGAATTAAATCAGACTATCACGACGAAAAACACCGAACTTCATACTCAGATTACTAATGAAACTAATGGCGCTATCAATCAGGCTATCAGTATTCAAGAATCTAACTTTGATGGAAAACTTAACTCGGCTATTACGAAAGTTGAAAAAACTCAAGCTGATGATAGACAAGCAACCGCAAGTTCAATTAATCAATTGAAAGCTGAAACAAACACAGCTATTGCAACAGTTAGTCAAGAATCAAAAGCAAGCGTTGACGACTTAACAGGAACGATTAATAGCAAATGGGCAGTTCAGACTAATGCCGACGGTGTTGTTGCTGGTATCAGTATGCTGGCTAATAAGAATCCTGACGGTTCAAAACAGTCTAGTATTGTTTTTAACGCTGATAAAATCGCTATAACGAATAACAATACTCCTGCGGGTGCTGTTGCTCCGTTTATGGTCGCTGATAACAGAGTTTATATGGATTCTGCAATGATTCGTAATGCTTCTATCGGTTCAGCACAGATTGCAGATGCTTCTATTAACAACGCTAAGATTCAAAACGGTGCTATTAACAACGCGAAGATTGAAAACGGTGCGATTACTACTGCGAAAATTGGTAATGCTCAGATCGGTTCAGCACAGATTGCTTATGAAATATCTTCTGATAACTGGTTCCCTTCCGGTGGTACTCAAGGTTGGACAATCAGAAAAGACGGTTGGGCTTCTTTCCAAAACGTTAATATCAGAGGTAACATTCAAGCAGATTCTGGTTATTTCGCAGGTGAAATCAGAGGCGGTTCAGGTTATTTCACAGGAACTGTATACGCTGACAGAATTGAAGGTGACGTTATCAAAATGGGTCATATAGATCCGTGGACAACAGTTCATATTCCTGCTGTTAACTGGAACAGAGTAATTTCTATTCCAAACCTTTCGATTTCAGGCAGAACTTATTCCGGTGGTGCTTGGGGCTACGGAACTGCATGGATTAATATGTCGAACGGTCAAGAAATCGTAAGAACAGTTACCAGTGCAATGAGTGGTTCAAACGGTGGTACAGGCATTATCTATGCGGGACAAGCTGTTGATTTGAGTTACGGTGCTGACTTGAATCATGCGACCGCAGCAAGAGCAGTTTACTTTATCAGTAAACAACAATAACGTTCTAAATAAAGACAAGGAGGTCTTTTAAAAAGGAGATTCAAGATGGTCGATATAGCACTGATCATTTCCATCTTGGGTGCTCTAGGAGGTTTCTTGGCTTGGGTTTATGCCGAAATTAAATCAAACAATGAAAAACGAATTGACCTTGAGAAACGTTTCTCAGACATCGAAAAAAGCATAGCCGTTAATGACGCAAAAGATGCTTCGCTTATAAGCGATATAACACGACAACAGGATGAATTTCGAGAGGTCAAATCTGATTTGAAGAATTTAGAAGGAAGAACAGCAAAGCTAGATATCGACCTAGCAGTTCTAAGAGGAAAATGAAAAGAAAAGAGATTCCGATTTATAAGCAAGAACTCTTTCAAAAGCAAAAAGGTCTTTGTGCTTTAACTGGCATAAAGATTCATGAAGTTAATAAAGCCCATCTTGACCATGACCATATATTAACAGGCTCTAACGCAGGCAGATGCAGAGGATTATTAATCGCTCAAGCAAACGTCCTAGAGGGCAGAATAAAACATCAGTTTAAACGTTCGGGTCTCGATGGGAAAATTGACTACATCGAGTTTTTGAAGAATCTTGTTCAGTATCTTGAAAAAGACTACTCAGACAATCCTACGCATCCACAACTTATTCCTGATTTAAAGAAGGCGTTCTCTCGAAAAAATCTTTCTGAGATGAAAGCTATTACAGGTTCAAACCTTAAAACGAAAAAGGAGCTTGAAAAAGTCTACTCAAACCAAATAAAGGTGAAATATGAAAATGAAATATCTCCAAGCATTGGCAAAACACGCTAAAGATTATCTTATTGTTCTATTTCTCGTTACTATAACTTATAACACTGTTGCTGTTCCTGTTCTGCAAGCTTTCGATATTAAAGCACCTAAAATGATTCTTATCAGCGAAGAACAGATAAAAACATTTGGGACGCTTCTGATGTCAGGAGTGAACTAATGGCAAAAGCAAAAGATGTTATGAAAGACCTTGAAAAATGGCGAATCAAAGAATCTGACGTGTTCAGTAAGAAAGTAACCAAAGCGTCTAAACTCGCTTCTGTTGAGTTGCAAAGAAAAATCAACAGACGAGTCGATGGACCAGTTAATTTCACTAAGAACGCAGTAGGTTTCAGTTTCAGATACGATCAGAACGGGTCACGAAATAGAATATTCATCAAAGACAAGCAGGCTGATTATCTTGCTCCGTTGATTGATGATAACAAAGGAATTAATAAGTTTGTTCCAACTGGTGTAAGAGGTTCAAAGAACAAATTCGGTAACATTCCTAACTTGAAATCAAGAAATAATCTTGAAGCTGTCAAGCAAAAAAAAGATGGCGTAACTCGAACGATCCTCATTAAAACTAACGTTAAAAAGCAAGACCGTCGTTTAATTGCTGTATTCAAGAAAAATCAACACAGAAGAAAAACTCTGGGTTCATGGAATCAAATCTCTGACGATATATTCAAAACCGTTAAGCGTGTTGCGGGTACTAAATAAAGTCAAAAGGAGAACAAATGAACATTCACGATTTTGATACTTACAGATTAGACGAACTTGCCGACATCTACGTTAACGAGATTAATCCCGAGTCAATGACTGTTCCTTACGGTTGCGAACACATCAAAGATAAGCGAATTAAAAAATATCTGTTCAACGATAAGAACGTTTTTATTGTTTCAACACAGAAGAAAAAACCTAATTGTCATTTCAAATTAGGACAGACAGTTCGACTGCAAGGTCCATTTTTTGAGACCGAAGCGAAGAACTTAGGAATGATTGAATATATCCACAAAGGTTTCAGAATGTACGGATATTTCTTTCAATGGAAATAACAAAAGGGAGCCTCGCGCTCCCTTTTTCATAAATAAAAGAAAACTCAACAAAGGGAAACAAAAATGAATTTCGATGAAATGTTAGCATCACTATCACCAAAACGCGAAGCTGTTGAAATCAACGGTTATAAATTCTATGCACGTCCGATGACTGTATCCGAGTTTGGTGAATTCTATTTCAAAAATGAAAACACAGAAGAACGTAATGACCGAATGATTCTAAATTGCATTCAGCACGAAGACGGAACAAGCGTTTTTAAAGAAATCGCTCAAGTTCAGAAACTTTATACAACTGTTCGTTCGCAACTCGCAAGCGCTGTTTCAAACGCTAGTATTCTGACTAAGGATTCAGACGTTCTGGAAAAGAACTAAGGCAGAACTGGGCAAAATCATTTCAGTATCGAACAATGTTACGTCGCGGATTATCAAACGAAGAAATTCAACAGATGTCCGTAATGATGTATTACGAATTATGGTTTTTCGACTCGTTTATTGAACCACAAAGTCCTGTCTATAACGATTTCTATCAAGCTCGATTGATTCACACTATCGAAGCAAATAACCCGAATCTGACCAAAGAGTACAGGAAAAAGTTGAACATGAAAGACCATCAGCTTATTAAAGATTCTGTGTTTAAGTCTCAAGAAGAAATCGAAAAAGAGAAAGAACAACAGGAGATTAAACGTAAGAAAGCTATTGAATCGATGTTCGACCCAGCTCTGTTAGATAAAGTTAAACTGAGAAAAACAAAAAAGGTGAATAATGGCTAAATCACGTTATGACGTTGAGATTAACGGAGATAACAAAGGCCTTTCAAAATCTATTGATAAGTCTATGGAGCAACTGAACGAACTTGATTCGGTTGCTAATGGACTTTTTAGTAATATGACAGGACCGTTGAATAATCTCAACAGTGGAATATCAGGTATTGCAGGAATGTCCTCAGGTATGCAAGCTCTGGGGATCGCAGGAATGGCAGCAGGTGTAGGTGTCGCCGCTCTTAATACCGCTTTAGAAAAAACAAGAGAACTTAATCAGATCTCTACGTCAACTGGACTTTCAGTTGAATATCTGCAACAGCTTCAAAAAGAATTTCGCACTACAGGAATGGAAATTGACCGATTCGGGGATCTTAACAAAGATACTCTTGACCATCTCGGTGATTCATTCAGAGAAGGCGCAGGCGGTATTAGTGATGACCTTGAAAAATGGGGTATTGGTCTTGAGCGATACACTCAATATATTAACGACGCCGAAGGCGGTATTAAAGCACTTGTTCAGACTTATTATGACTTGAAAAAAGCTGGTGCAAGTCAAGCCGAAATCGTTAACGGAATGGAGTCTATGGCGTCTGACGGTTCTCACTTGATTACTGTTCTTGAAAAATACGGCTCAACTCAAGAAGCATTAAACGCTATCAATAACCAATCAGCTAGTATTACAAACGAAACAGCAAGGGAATACCAAGAATTCGATGAAAAGATGAAAACGCTTTCGGTGAACTTGGATAATTTAACTGTTAACGTTATGGGTCCTCTCGTTTCGAAAATGAATAATCTTTATGATATTGCGAATAAAGATTGGACAGCTAGTAATATCCTCGATTTCTTTACTGAGATTGATAGCTTACGTCCTGATAAGATGTTAGCAGATTGGGCGGCTGACACGATTGTTGATGCTTATGCAGACGCTAATCCTACTTCTGGCGCAGGTCAACGTAAACAGCAAAAAGATTATCTTGATACGACAGAACGTTTTCTGAAACAGACCAAAGCTCAAGGCGATAAAGCTTATGAAAAACGTAAGCAAGACGAAATAACACGAGCGAAGTTACAGAAACAGCGTAATGAGAAAGCCGCTGAGGAAGCGAAAAAAGAAGCTGATAAAGCTAAACGCGAAGCTGACAGAATCGCAAGAGAGCAAGAACGCGCTGGGAAAGAAAAGCTACGCTTACAGGAGCAAGCCGCAAGAGAATCTAAAGCTGCCTACGATAAGATGATGCAAGACAGGGAGGCTGCGTTACAGAGTCTTTCCAGTCTTGATGCTGCAATTCTGAGTCAAGAAGGTCGCACGATTTCAAATCAGGTTAGTCAAGTTCAACAGGCTATTAAAACTATATCAGAACTTGAGAAAAAAGGAATTATCTCCGCTGAACAGGCTAAGCAACGTCGAAACATGCTGTTTAAAACATCTAACGCAGAATTTAAACAGACTCTTATGACGAGTCCTGAAGAAATTGGAGCAATCACGACAAGTCTTGAAGTTGTATATCAGCAACAGCTTGAACAACTTGAAGCGAAGAAAGCACAGTCGTTAATCAGTCAGCAAGAATACAACACACAGATTGAAGCATTACAGCAAGACCATCAGCAACGTCTTGAAGCAATTAAAGCGACTGCTGGCGATGGTAATATGTCTAATCTTAAAAATCTTGATGCTATCGGTTTTGCAACTGATGAAGAAAAAATGGCTATTCAACAGAAAATGTTGGAAGAACAATTTCAGAAGATGCAAGAACAGAACCAAAAGCTATATGACGGACAATTGATTTCTTATGAAGATTATCTCAAACAGAAACAGCGTCTTGACCAAGCTTATGCGGTTAAATCGAAAGCAATTACTTTCACTGAGATTCAGACAAAACTTCAGATGTATAACGGTTTTGCTTCTGGTATGGGTGCAGTTATAGCCGGTATTTCTGGTGAAAACTCTAAAGCTGCTCAAGCAATGTTTGCAGTTGAAAAAGGAACAGCAATCGCAAGCGGTATGTTAAACGCTTATGAATCAGCAACTGCTTCAATGGCAAAATATCCTGGTCCTTTAGGTTACGCTCTGGCTGCTTCAAGTTATGCAAGAGTTATCGGACAAGTCATGCAGATGAAATCAGTGAATCTTACTGGTATGGCTCACGATGGTATTTCTAATGTTCCAAGAGAAGGGACATGGCTGCTTGATGGTGGCGAACGTGTCGTTGATGAAAGAACAAACGGCGACTTGAAAGACTTCTTAGATAATCAGAAAACAGGAGGCGAAACAAAAATCGACGCAAGTATTCACGTTTCAGGGAATGTTACTGATCAGCGTTGGTTTGCTGAACAATTAAAACGTCAGCAACAGAACATCGCGGCTATTGTTCAAGACAGCAACAGACGCAAGATGTAACTAATGGGAGCATCGCGCTCCCTTTTGATGTCTTGATTTTGTCGCTTTGAAACTATATTGTGACGTTGCTGGAAACTAACACTGGCGTATCCTGAAAGAGAAAGAAATATGTGACAAACCGCTTATTATGCCATAAGTCTACGATAAGATCGCCCCTTCATGCTGAAGGGGGAAAGTGAAAGCAAAAGGAAAAAAATGTGATTTAGTACACATCCGAATTCCTTGTTGCTCAGATTGCACATATAATGCGTGCCCAACACTACATAAATCTCAACCCACTCGCCTGCCTGGCACTGAATCTCGCATACATGAAGATGAATATGAAATTGACAACGCTTTTCGCGGCGGCACTTGCGGTAGTTGGTTTTTGCAACACTGCCTCAGCCGTCACGTACCCGCTGCCTACCGATGGTAGCCGTTTGATTGGCCAAAACCAGGTCATCACCATTCCTGAAGGCAATACCCAACCGCTGGAGTATTTTGCGGCAGAATATCAGATGGGTCTGTCTAACATGCTGGAAGCGAACCCTGGCGTGGATACTTTCCTGCCGAAGGGCGGCACCGTACTGAACATTCCTCAGCAGTTGATCCTGCCGGATACCGTGCATGAAGGTATTGTTATCAACAGCGCTGAAATGCGTCTGTACTACTACCCGAAAGGCACCAACACCGTTATCGTTCTGCCGATCGGTATCGGCCAGTTAGGCAAAGACACGCCGATCAACTGGACCACCAAAGTAGAACGTAAGAAAGCGGGCCCAACCTGGACGCCAACGGCGAAAATGCATGCGGAATACCGCGCTGCGGGCGAACCGCTGCCAGCCGTGGTTCCGGCAGGCCCGGATAACCCGATGGGACTGTACGCACTGTATATCGGCCGTCTGTATGCTATTCACGGCACCAATGCTAACTTCGGCGTTGGTTTACGTGTCAGCCACGGTTGTGTCCGTCTGCGTAACGACGACATCAAATTCCTGTTTGAAAATGTGCCGGTCGGCACTCGCGTACAGTTTATCGATGAGCCGGTGAAAGCCACTACCGAACCAGACGGCAGCCGCTACATCGAGGTACACAACCCGCTGTCCACCACGGAAGCACAGTTTGAAGGCGGGGAAATCGTACCGATTACGCTGAACAAGAGCATTACCAGCGTCACCGGTCAGTCTGATGTCGATCAGTCCGTCGTTGAGCAGGCGGTACAGAACCGTTCTGGTATGCCGGTTCGTCTGAACTAATCTGCTATACATGCCCGATGGCGCTACGCTTATCGGGCCTACCAACGCAGTAGGCCGGATCAGGCGCCAGCCGCCATCCGGCACACCATATCAATTACATCATCTGCAGCAAAACATACCCTACCAGCGCCGCCCATATCAGCATCGGCAACGAATACCAATGAAAACGCCACCAGATCCGTCGATCGTTTGCCATGCGTAAAGCGATAAGATTCGCCAGCGATCCCGGCAGCAGACCAAACCCACCCACATTAACCGCCCAGGCCAACAGCAGCGTCGGCGGAACGTAGTTCAGCAACAAAATCGTACTGGGAACATTACTGATAAACTGCGACAGGCCAATGGCCGTCAACCAGAGACCCGGCGCTGAGAGCGTGCCAATCTGGTGGGTTATCCCCTGCAATGCCGGTAGCTGCGTCAGCAAATACACATCGATAAACATCGCCATAAATACCAGCAGCAGCGTCCAGTCCACGCTGAGGATGACGCGACGCGCCAGAACCATGAACCCCGCCGCCACAATCGCCAGACCCCACAGCTCTTGTTTTAACTCCAGCGCCGTCAGAAAGATGATATACAGCGCGAGACAGCTCCACACCAGGCGTGGTTGCCAGGCCGGCGCGCGCGTCCCGGTATGATAGTGCAATGCTTTGTTCGGGAAACTGAACCAGCACAGCACCACCAGCGTCAGCATCATGGCACCCGCGAGCGGCGCCATTTGCCACGTAAACGCGGTAAATGACAACCCGGAGCGCCCCCACATCAGGATATTTTGCGGATTGCCGATTGGCGTCAGCAACGATCCGGCGTTTACCGCCAGCGCCTCAAAGATAATCAGGCGATTCACCGGAATGGCGCACAATTTTTTCAGGGTGATGGTCAGCGGGACAACAATAAACAACGCAACATCGTTGGTCAGAAACGTCGACAGCAGCGCCGCCGCCAGCACCATAAATATCGCCAATTGGCGTTCAGTGTGAAAGCGGCGGGTCATCTTGCGCCCTAACACATCGAAGTAACCGCTTAATTCAACGCCTTTGGTCAGTAACATCAGGCCGCTAAGCGTAATAATGGTGTGCCAGTCAATCGCTCCAGGCCAGGAACGGGGCGTAAATGGCGTGAACACGCTCAGTACAACCCCGACGATGATTAACAGCTGGAAAAAACGATCGCGCTGCAAGGCGCGTAGTAAAGGAAAACTCATTCAGAGCCAGATCCTTGCTGTTGCGTAAAACGGCTAAAAGCCTCCAGCGTTTCCTTACTGACGTGGTGCTCCATTCCCTCTGCGTCACGGCGGGCAATTTCCGGGCTGATACCTAACATCAACAGGAAATTTTCCACAATCTGATGACGCTCCCGGCTCTCCTGGGCCAGACGTTCGCCTTCTGCGGTTAAAAACACACCGCGCCAGGGGATCATTTCAATCAACCCGACGGAAGCAAGGCGCTTCAACATTTTGGCAACCGTCGGCTGGGAAACCCCGAGTCGGGCAGCCATGTCCACCTGGCGCGCTTCACCTACCTCAATAATGAGATCGGAAATCAGCTCTACGTAGTCATCAATCAGCTCGCGGCGATGCGCCTCCCGGACCTGACGAAATCCTTCAACGTGTTCTTCGACATTCACCAATTGCGTCACTTTTTTTGTTGTTGGCGTACCTGCGCGACGACTCATTCTGCTTCCTCGTTACTGTGACGCGTTAACGGCATCTGATTAGAGAGCGCTCATTGTAAACCAGAGTTGCGTGGGCACAAAAAATTAACGTTTTAGCAATAGCTATATAATATAGCCTGTGCTATATCTTTATATAATAAAGACATCCCTCAAGGACTGATGGGATCGTGAAGTCAGGAGGTTTATATGAATGAATTTAAGAGGTGTATACGCGTGTTTAGCCATTCTCCCTTTAAAGTACGGTTGATGCTTATCTCTATGCTGTGTGACATGATCAACAGCAAACCAGAGCAGGATAAACCTTCAGAAAAATAATGCGGCGTCGCGGTACGCCGCTTCCTTTCCCTGCTGTCAGCTGGGTACAGTAGTGTTTTTCGTCCCAATAACCCTGCTTTTTGTCAGTTTTGCCACCTCTCTCGCAAAACAATTTCCTTGTAGTAGTTGACCTTCTCTCATGCACACTCTATCTTTTCGCAGCCCTGCGTATATTGCGGCTCGCGGATGCGGACCCTATCCCTCTTCTCGCTCTCTCAGGCAGGCAATGACCCTTAACGCCAGGGTAAGCACATGGCGTTTTTGCATTAGTGGCGTATGAATTTAACCCTCAAAGATTCAATCATTGCTCGTAGCCGGGCCATTAGTCCGTGGACTGGCCTCTATTTCTTACAGTCTATGCTGATCAACCTGGCGTTGGGCTACCCGCTTAGCTTGCTCTACAGCGTTGCTTTCACCTGTATATTAATACTGCTGTGGCGCAGCGCGCCGCGCGCGCAGAAAGTGCTGATCGGCATTTGCTCACTTATTGCGGCAATGTACTTTCCGTTTGGTCAGGCTTACGGTTCGCCTAACTTCAATACGTTGCTGGCGCTGCATTCAACCAATATGGAAGAGTCCACCGAGATCCTGACCATCTTCCCCTGGTACAATTATCTGGTTGGGGTATTTATTTTTGCCCTCGGCGTTATCGCCGTACGCCGTAAAAAAGAAGCGCAGAAGCGCAGTTGGAATAAGTACGACAGTCTGTGTTTGTTGTTTAGCGTCGTCGCGTTTTTTGTTACCCCGGTACAAAACCTGGCCTGGGGCGGCGTGTTCAAGCTTAAGGACACCGGTTATCCGGTTTTCCGCTTCGCCAAAGACGTGATCGTCAATAATAACGAAGTGCTCGATGAACAGGAGCGCATGGCGAAGCTGTCGAGTGTGAAAGACAGCTGGACAGTAACCGCCGTGAAGCCAAAGTATCACACCTATGTCGTGGTCATTGGTGAAAGCGCCCGCCGCGATGCATTAGGCGCGTTTGGCGGTCACTGGGATAACACCCCGTTTGCCAGTTCCGTTAACGGCTATCTGTTCGCAGATTACATTGCCGCAAGCGGTTCAACGCAAAAATCGCTTGGCTTAACGCTTAATCGGGTCGTTGATAATAAGCCGCAGTTCCAGGATAACTTTGTCACTCTGGCTAACCGCGCGGGATTCCAGACATGGTGGTTTTCCAATCAGGGGCAGATTGGTGAATACGATACGGCTATCGCCAGTATCGCAAAGCGGGCTGATGAAGTGCACTTCCTCAAAAATGGTGATTTCGAAGCAGATAAAAATACCCGTGACGAAGAACTGTTAAAGATGACCGCCCAGGTGCTGGCAACCGAGCGCACTCAGCCGCAGCTCATCGTGCTGCATTTAATGGGTTCACATCCGCAGGCCTGCGACCGTACGCAAGGAAAATACGAGACCTTCGTTCAGTCAAAAGAGACATCTTGCTATCTGTACACCATGACGCAGACGGATGACCTGCTGCGCCAGCTTTACGAGCAATTACGTAACAGCGGCAATAGCTTCTCGATGGTCTATTTCTCCGATCATGGCCTCGCCTTTAAAGAGCGGGGAAAAGAGGTGCAGTACCTGGCGCATGACGATCGGTTCCAGCAGAATTTCCAGGTGCCTTTTATGGTGCTGTCGAGCGATGATAAAGCGCATCGGGTGATCAAAGCCCGTCGCTCTGCCAATGATTTCCTCAGCTTTTTCTCTCAATGGACGGGGATCAGCGCGAAGGAAATTACCAACAGCTACCGTTTTATCTCAGAGAAGAAAGCCGGACCGGTGTATATCACCAACTTCAAACTGCAGAAGGTGGATTACAACCATCTGGGTACCGATATCTTTGAGACCAAATCTCGTTAATCTCTAAATTACACGCAAAAAAAATCCGCCTCAAAAGGCGGATTTTTTATATCACCGAAGTGATTAGAAGCGGTAACCCACGCCAGCGATCCAGGTGCCAACGTCAACGCTACGAATACGGCTCTGCTCATAGGAGAAGTCCAGAGCAACGTTTTCGATCGGGTTGAACTGCAGACCAGCACCGTAAGAGAAACCGTAGTCGCTGGTGGTGTGGTTGTCAGCCGGAGATGCTGCGTTCTGGAATTTACCGTAACCAACACCCACTACACCGTAGATGCTTGCCCAGTCGTTCAGACGGTAAGCCGGACCCGCAGTGATGCCGTAGTACTGGGTTTTGTTGTAGTCGCCAGAAGCATCGGTACGGTCTTTTTCAGTGTAAGTGAAGGAACCGATTACACCCAGCGGGTTGTTGTCCTGCTCGTAGCGATACTTCAGGTTGAAACCGTTCATTTTGTTCGCTGCGCCCTGAGCATCACTCTGAGCGTAACCACCAGTAACGGTAGAAGTAGCAGCTACAGCAGTACCTGCGGAGAAAGCCAGAACAGCGGCCAGTGCTGAAAGACATGCAATTTTTTTCATAACCACCTCAAATGTGCTTCAAGTAAATCCTAAGTTTTAAATATAACAAAAATTGATGGGAAACTCTTTGCGATTCGCGGTGTCTAACGGGCTCTTTCATGTAACAAAACATTTCACAAGCCAGCTATACCTTTCAATTTACACCACTTTTTTAATCTAATGAGCCATTATTGCGCGCACAATACGACACATTCATCCAGATAATTCCTAATCATGCAGATTATTAATCCACCAATTTCGTACCATTGTACGGATCTGAAGAATTTTTTTTTCAACCAATACTCAACCAGTTGAGTGTATTTCCATTACACTCGCTGTTTTACTTTTCTATACATTTTGCCATCCGCGTCGCAACGCCGCGCAGATGAAGAGATGTACCATCATTTGTCAGGAGAAAGGATGCCGGGGTCGTTACGAAAAGCGCCAGTTTGGTTACCTATTTTAGTTTTGCTTATTGCTATGTCCTCCATTCAAAGCGGAGCATCACTGGCAAAATCGCTGTTCCCTCTCGTCGGTGCGCCTGGCGTTACCGCGCTGCGCCTCGCGCTGGGCACGCTCATCCTTATCGCCTTCTTTAAACCCTGGCGTTTACGTTTTGCCAAAGAACAGCGCCTGCCGCTGCTGTTTTATGGTCTGTCTCTTGGCGGGATGAACTACCTCTTTTATCTGTCTATTCAGACTGTCCCGCTGGGAATTGCCGTGGCGCTGGAGTTTACCGGCCCGCTTGCAGTGGCGCTGTTTTCATCCCGACGCCCTGTAGATTTTATTTGGGTTGCGCTGGCCGTTCTTGGGCTTTGGTTCCTGTTACCGCTTGGCCAGGACGTTTCTCATGTGGATTTAACCGGCGCAGCGCTGGCGCTGGGAGCTGGCGCCTGTTGGGCCGTTTATATTCTCACCGGGCAGCGTGCCGGCGCGGAACACGGTCCGGCAACCGTAGCGGTTGGTTCATTAATCGCTGCGCTGATTTTTGTTCCCATTGGCGCGATTCAGACCGGCGATGCCCTGTGGCACTGGTCAATACTGCCGTTGGGACTGGCCGTGGCCGTACTCTCCACCGCGCTCCCCTACTCATTAGAGATGATCGCACTAACGCGATTGCCAACGCGGACTTTTGGTACGTTAATGAGCATGGAGCCTGCGCTGGCTGCGGTTTCGGGAATGATCTTCCTCGGTGAAACGCTAACGCTTATCCAGACGCTGGCCCTGGGGGCTATTATTGCCGCATCAATGGGTTCTACACTCACTATTCGCAAAGAACCGCAAATTAAGCAAGTTGACGTGAATTAACCCCTTAATATTCTGCATGGTTTGCATAATCATGCAGAATATCCAATTGTAAATCTTCGTGATAATTTTTCTAATAAATAGATTTTTCTTATTCGCCTATTTCTTTTAATTTCCACATTAACATAAAAATAACATTGCGCGACAATCAAACCAGTTATGCTAATGATTTTAATAGATTTTTATTATCCGCTCCTCTCTTCGCTATTAAAGTAATAGGTAACACCGGAAAAATAAATCCAAAATTAGCGCTATACTTATTTCCGTTGAAGAGTTGGGACATAAATATCAAGAGGATATGAAAATATGAGTACCGCAAAACTGGTAAAAACAAAAGCATCCGCCCTCGTTTATACTCGCAACGATGTGACAGACAGCGAAAAGAAAGCAACGGTAGAACTGCTGAATCAGCAAGTGATCCAGTTCATCGACCTGTCGTTGATCACTAAACAGGCTCACTGGAACATGCGCGGCGCGAACTTTATTGCTGTCCATGAAATGCTGGATGGCTTCCGTACTGCCCTGACCGATCATCTCGATACCATGGCTGAGCGCGCCGTACAGTTAGGCGGTGTGGCATTGGGTACAACCCAGGTCATTAACAGCAAAACGCCGCTGAAAAGCTATCCGCTGGATATCCATAGCGTACAGGACCACTTAAAAGAGCTGGCCGATCGTTATGCAGTGGTCGCCAACAGCGTACGTAAAGCCATTAGCGAAGCAAAAGACGAAGATACAGCGGATATCTTCACCGCTGCGTCACGCGATCTCGACAAATTCCTGTGGTTTATCGAAGCCAACATTGAATAACTGTAGTCATAAGAATTACCTATAAAACCCTCGCTCCGGCGGGGGTTTTGCACATCTATGGTGCATAACATTGATCATTCGTCACCCCAAAGTAAATTAATTGTAATAATCACCTCACACAATCGTTAACGAAAGATTGTTTTATCAACAATTTTTACGCTAAATAGTCATACCGTTTGCACCGTGTCAGGTACGCACCAAATGAGTGCCCCAAAATAGTGCAGATTATCCACTTTGCCCTACTTATTGTGCAGAGAAAAGAAATACCTTCTTTTTAAAACAATGAGTTGCAAAAGTGGCACGATTTTTTCATTAAGCCATATGTTCTCGCAGGGGATCGCCCCGTGGATATAAAAGGAAATCCTATGAAGTCTGTATTAAAAGTTTCACTGGCTGCACTTACCCTGGCTTTTGCGGTGTCCTCCCATGCCGCAGATAAGAAACTGGTTGTCGCAACTGACACCGCGTTTGTTCCATTTGAATTCAAACAGGGTGACAAATACGTTGGATTTGATGTGGATCTGTGGGCTGCCGTCGCCAAAGAATTGAAGCTGGATTATGAACTGAAACCAATGGATTTCAGCGGCATCATCCCTGCTCTGCAAACCAAAAACG
The DNA here is from genome assembly GCF_014596845.2 of Citrobacter sp. C5_2. Taxonomy (NCBI): domain Bacteria; kingdom Pseudomonadati; phylum Pseudomonadota; class Gammaproteobacteria; order Enterobacterales; family Enterobacteriaceae; genus Citrobacter; species Citrobacter sp. C5_2. The sequence continues at coordinate 3,358,165 of NZ_CP115032.1, forward strand.
TCGACCTGGCACTGGCGGGTATCACCATCACCGACGAGCGTAAAAAAGCGATCGACTTCTCTGACGGCTACTACAAAAGCGGTCTGTTAGTGATGGTCAAAGCGAATAATAACGACGTTAAAAGCGTGAAAGACCTGGACGGTAAAGTCGTTGCTGTGAAGAGCGGCACCGGTTCCGTTGATTACGCAAAAGCTAACATCAAAACCAAAGACCTGCGTCAGTTCCCAAATATCGATAACGCCTATATGGAACTGGGCACCAACCGCGCAGACGCCGTGCTGCATGACACGCCAAATATTCTTTATTTCATCAAAACCGCGGGTAACGGCCAGTTCAAAGCCGTAGGTGACTCGCTGGAAGCTCAGCAGTACGGTATCGCCTTCCCGAAAGGCAGCAATGACCTGCGTGAGAAAGTGAACGGCGCGCTGAAAACGCTGAAAGAGAACGGCACTTATAACGAGATCTACAAAAAATGGTTCGGTACTGAACCTAAATAATAACTGGCAGTGATGCCCGGTGGCGCGATGCATACCGGGTCTTTCCCAGGATTTTTGAGACCTGTAACCGGATAAGCACAGCGTATCTGGCAAAACGGGCATTTGAATATTTACACCACGGTAACAGGAACGACATATGCAGTTTGACTGGAGTGCCATCTGGCCCGCCATCCCGCTTTTGATTGAAGGCGCCAAAATGACCTTATGGATCTCGATCCTCGGTCTGGCTGGCGGCCTGGTAATCGGGCTTGCAGCAGGGTTTGCGCGTACTTTCGGCGGTTGGATAGCCAACCACGTAGCGCTGGTGTTTATCGAAGTCATTCGCGGTACACCAATCGTTGTGCAAGTGATGTTTATCTACTTTGCTCTACCAATGGCGTTTAACGATTTACGTATTGACCCCTTTAGCGCCGCCGTTGTCACCATTATGATCAACTCCGGTGCCTATATTGCGGAAATCACCCGCGGTGCGGTGCTCTCAATCCATAAAGGATTCAGTGAAGCCGGACTGGCGCTTGGACTTTCACGTACAGAGACTATCCGTCACGTTATTTTGCCTCTTGCGCTGCGTCGTATGCTGCCGCCGCTGGGCAACCAGTGGATCATCAGCATTAAAGATACCTCGCTGTTTATCGTCATTGGCGTCGCTGAACTGACCCGCCAGGGCCAGGAAATCATTGCCGGTAACTTCCGCGCACTGGAAATCTGGAGCGCCGTTGCGGTGTTCTATCTGATCATTACACTGGTGCTGAGCTTCATTCTGCGTCGTCTGGAAAGAAGGATGAAAATCCTGTGATTGAATTTAAAAATGTTTCTAAGCACTTTGGTCCTACCCAGGTGCTGCACAATATTGATCTGAACATTAAGCAGGGCGAAGTCGTGGTCATCATCGGGCCGTCCGGTTCCGGTAAATCTACTCTGCTGCGCTGCATTAACAAGCTGGAAGAGATAACCTCTGGCGATCTGATCGTCGACGGTCTGAAAGTCAACGATCCCAAGGTCGATGAGCGGTTAATTCGCCAGGAAGCCGGGATGGTGTTTCAGCAGTTCTACCTGTTCCCCCACCTGACGGCGCTGGAAAACGTCATGTTTGGACCGCAGCGCGTACGCGGGGCGAATAAAGAACAGGCAGAGATGTTGGCGAAAGAATTGCTGGCGAAGGTCGGCCTGGCCGAGCGCGCGCATCACTACCCTTCTGAACTGTCCGGCGGTCAACAACAGCGTGTGGCTATCGCCCGTGCACTGGCAGTGAAGCCGAAAATGATGCTGTTTGATGAGCCAACCTCGGCGCTTGACCCTGAACTGCGTCACGAAGTTCTGAAAGTCATGCAGGATCTGGCGGAAGAAGGAATGACCATGGTGATTGTGACCCACGAAATCGGCTTTGCCGAAAAAGTGGCCTCACGTCTGATTTTCATTGATAAGGGACGTATTGCCGAAGACGGTAATCCGCAAGCCCTGATTGAAAATCCCCCTAGCCAGCGTTTACAGGAGTTCTTGCAGCACGTCTCCTGATGCATTGACCTCCCTTCGCCCGAAGGGAGGTTTTCACCAGAATCCTCTCATTTCCATTCTCTTACGCTCTGGCATCTATACTTATCCTTTTGAATTTATTTTCTCATGGGAGGAGTCATGCGCTGGATCCTGTTGGTCTTCTTTTGTCTGCTGAGCATACCGTCTCACGCGGTGACGATACCCGGCGTCACAACCTCGACTTCAGCCGACCCGCAAGCCACCCCTGCAAAAGAGCCTGATGTTGAGCAAAAGAAAGCCGCTTACGCCGCGCTGGCTGACGTACTGGACAATGAAGCATCGCGCCAGGAGTTGATTGGTCAATTGCGCAAAGTCGCGGCAACGCCTCCTCCCGAACCCGTGCCGGTGATTGTCCCCCCCACGCTAACTGAAGAAAAAACGGTGTTGGAAAACGTGACAGATGTCAGTCGTCACTATAGTGAAGTTCTTTCCGACCGCTTTGCCCAGCTTTACCGCAACATCACCGACGCCCCGCATAAAACCTTTAACCCGCAAACCTTCACCAATGCCCTGACCCATTTTTTAATGCTGGCAGCGTCAGTGTTTGGGTTTTACTGGCTGATCCGCCTGTGCGCGCTGCCGCTGTATCGCAAAATGGGGCAATGGGCGCGACGGAAAAACCGTGAACGCAGCAACTGGCTACAGCTTCCGGCAATGATCGTCGGCGCATTTATTATCGATTTATTACTGCTGGCGCTGACGTTATTTATAGGGCAGATTCTGAGCGATCGAATGAACGCCGGGAGCCGCACCATCGCTTTCCAGCAAAGTCTGTTCCTCAATGCCTTTGCGTTGATTGAGTTCTTCAAGGCGATTTTACGTCTGATATTTTGCCCGACCGTAGCGGAGCTACGCCCGTTTAACATTCAGGATGACGGCGCGCGCTACTGGAATCGCCGTTTGAGTTCATTAAGCAGCCTGATTGGTTACGGACTGATTGTTGCCGTTCCTATTATCTCAAATCAGGTTAACGTGCAGGTCGGTGCGATGGCAAACGTCATCATCATGCTGTGTATCACGCTATGGGCGCTGTATCTGATTTTCAGAAATAAGAAAGAGATCACGCAGCATTTGCTCAATCTGGCGGAAAGATCGCTAGCCTTTTTCAGCCTGTTCATCCGCGCCTTCGCGCTGGTATGGCATTGGCTGGCCAGCGCTTACTTCATTGTGCTGTTTTTCTTTTCGCTGTTTGACCCTGGCAACAGTCTGAAATTTATGATGGGCGCAACGTTACGCAGCCTGGTGATTATCGGCATTGCCGCCTTTGTTTCCGGCATGCTTTCGCGTTGGATAGCCAAAACGATTACCCTGTCGCCACATACCCAGCGCAGCTACCCGGAATTACAAAAACGGCTGAATGGCTGGCTGTCGACGGCGTTAAGCGTGGCCCGGATCCTGACGGTGTGCGTCGCGGTGATGCTGCTGCTCAATGCCTGGGGATTGTTCGACTTCTGGAACTGGCTGCATTACGGCGCCGGAGAGAAAACGGTGGATATCCTGATTCGTATCGCGCTGATTCTTTTCTTCTCAGCCATTGGCTGGACGATCCTTGCCAGCCTGATTGAAAATCGTCTGGCTTCCGATATTCACGGTCGCCCATTGCCCAGTGCCCGTACCCGCACGCTGTTAACGCTGTTCCGCAATGCGCTGGCGGTGATTATCAGCACTATTACTATCATGATTGTGCTGTCCGAAATTGGCGTCAATATCGCCCCCTTGCTGGCCGGGGCCGGGGCGCTGGGGCTGGCGATCTCTTTCGGCTCGCAAACGCTGGTAAAAGACATTATCACCGGGATCTTCATTCAGTTCGAAAATGGTATGAACACCGGGGATTTAGTCACTATCGGTCCACTCACCGGTACGGTTGAAAGGATGTCCATTCGTTCTGTGGGGGTGCGTCAGGATACCGGGGCGTACCATATCATTCCCTGGTCATCGATAACCACCTTCGCCAACTTTGTGCGTGGCATTGGCTCAGTCGTCGCCAATTACGATGTCGACCGTCATGAAGATGCGGATAAAGCCAATCAGGCGTTGAAAGACGCTGTCGCTGAGCTGATGGAAAAGGACGATATTCGCGGGCTTATTATCGGCGAGCCGTCGTTTGCCGGGATCGTGGGGTTAACCAATACGGCTTTCACGCTACGGGTCTCATTTACGACCCTGCCGCTGAAACAGTGGACGGTACGTTTCGCGCTCGACAGCCAGGTGAAAAAACACTTCGATCTGGCCAACGTACGCGCCCCGGTACAGACGTATCAGGTCTTGCCTGCACCGGTGAATGGCCCTCCGTCGGCGGCAAGCGAACAACTGCCGCCAGGGGAGCCAACGCTCTAGCGTTTACGCGCCATAAAACGACGACGCTGATCGTTATCCATAAAGGTCCAGGCAATAAAGCGGCTCTGCTTTTGCCCCTGGGCCATCTCTTTCTTAACCACTTTCACCGCGCCCGCATCCGTTAATGCGTGATACAGCGGAGGTAAATTCTCACCGCGCGAAACCAGCGTGGTAAACCACATCACCTGACGGCCAAAGGCCTGGCTTTCGGCGATCATTTTCTTGATGAACGCCACTTCGCCGCCTTCACACCACAGCTCCTGCTGCTGTCCGCCAAAGTTCAGCGCATCATCTTTGTCCTGACCCAGATTACGACGCTTACGTTCGCTTCCGGCGCGGGCTGAGGCCGCAGAATCATGGAATGGCGGGTTACATACTGTGGCTTCATACTGCTCATTTTTATGAATGATACCGTTGAAGATTGACGCTGCATCTTTTTGCCGGCGCAAACGAATTGCGCGAGTCAACCCCGGATTGGCGTTAACAATCGCCTGAGCGCTGTTAAACGCTTCGCTACTGGTTTCGCTACCGGTGAATCGCCAGCCGTATTCATGCACGCCAATCAGCGGATAAATGCAGTTTGCCCCAACCCCTACATCCAGCACGCTCGCATTTACCGGAATAGTTCCTGTCGTTTCACCTAACAGGTCGGCCAGATGGTGAATGTAGTCCGCACGACCAGGAACTGGCGGACACAGAAAACCGTCTGGAATATCCCAGTTTTTCACCGCATAAAAATGCGCCAGCAGTGCTTTATTGAGCGCCTTCACTGCCTGCGGATTGGCGAAGTTAACGCTCTGCTCGCCGCCGGGCGTGAGGGTGAGAAATTGCGTCAACTCGGGTGTAACCTGGCATAAAGTCGCAAGATCATAACGGCCATTGTGGCGGTTACGCGGGTGTAATCCCGGTTTCTGGGGGGACATAGCATTCTCCTTTTAACAGCGGCGTAAGATACCCGCATAACGCCACGCGGTAAACACACACAACAAGGATATTTGATTTTTTATGCCTGTACGTTGCCTTACCGATTGTTCAAAAAACAGACATGTTATCACCAGTTTTTTGCGGTTAATGTCTTCCGCTGGCGGCCTAAACTTATCAGGCACCACCTGTTGTTTCTCAGAGGATATCACCATGAAGAAATGCCTCACATTACTTGCCGCTACCGTACTAACCGGTATGACGTTCGCGTCCTTTGCCGCACAGCCCAACACCAGCCCAGCAACCGGTCAGCTCCAGGCCTCAGGTACAGTATTCGCTACCGGCGCCACTAACCTGAGCGATCTCGAAGACAAGCTGGCAGAGAAAGCAAAAGAACTAGGCGCAAAAGGCTTTGTCGTTAACTCTGCGGGCGGTAAAAACCAGATGTACGGTAGCGCCACTATCTATAAGTAACCCCTCCACTTCAGCCCAACTGCATTCATCCCGAATGCAGTTTCCTGCGCGAATGGTCTGAAATCTGATACCGCTGATGTGGGGTCGTTTCTCAGCCATCATATTCGCTATACTAATTCTGTAGACAATAACAGGAGGTACATATGGCATCCGGATGGGCAAATGACGACGCAGTTAACGAGCAGATCAACAATACTATTGAAGATGCTGTTGCCCGTGCCCGTGGTGAATTACCGACCGGGGAAAGTCTGTATGAATGCGAAGAGTGCGGTAATCCTATCCCGCAGGCCAGACGTGAGGCAGTGCCAGGCGTACGCTTATGCATAGCCTGTCAGCAGGATAAAGATTCACATAACTCAGCATTTTCAGGATATAATCGCAGAGGTTCGAAAGACAGCCAGTTACGTTGACTTATCTTTACCAAACGTTTCAGCGCAGATAATTTCCTTTACGAGCACGCTTTTTCGCATGCTGTGTAGCAAAATGTGCCGTTGTCGCTTTCACTGTAAAGCGCAGTGACAAGAACTGTAAACCCCTCTTTCGAATTTATTAATATTCAATATGTTATTTGTCATTCAATTTTTTTGATTGACGCCGTCAATTCTATTCGATTTTCTCTCGCATAAAAAAACGTGATACTTCTCACATCGACGAAACAACGTCTTCTTACCAGAACACTGACTAACAGAACAAACCTGCGAGAGATTAATCATGAAAAATATTAAATTTGCCGTTGCCGCCATCGCCCTTTCTACCCTGTCATTTGGCGTTTTCGCTGCCGAGCCAGTTTCCTCCACTCAGGCACAAAGCATGAATAAAATTGGTGTGGTATCTGCTGATGGCGCCACCACGCTGGATGGTCTGGAAGCAAAACTGGCTGAGAAAGCCGCCGCTGCCGGCGCAACGGGCTACAACATCACCTCCGCTGTCGGCAACGACAAAATGAGCGGCACCGCGGTTATCTATAAATAACCGAAAGATTACCTGTACGACCCAATGCTCCAACCCTCATTGACCCTGTTTGTTACCCTTTGTTTGCCCGTCCGCCACTGGACGGGCTTTTTTTTGCCTGGTGTTTCAGCCGTTCACGGAATTCCTGTAACACGGTGTCGGGCATCCCTATTTGCAACGCCGCCTCGCAGATTGCCTGCCAGCTTCCGGCATCCAGCGGAATACCTTGTTCCAGCCTTTCATCACGAGTATTCACCTCCCACTCACCAGGCAACAGGATCGGGGCGTCATCGGCATGTGGGGACGCTTTTACCCACTCAGTAAATGCCGCGACCTGGTTATCGCAATCCGGCGCGCCGAACAGTTCCGGATTAATAATAAGGGTGGTCATACAGTTAATGATGGCGTCCGCACTGGTCTGCAGGCTCTCCTCATGTGTGGTTTTACCACCAGAAAGCGCGCCGCCCATAATTTCGCACATCGCCGCCAACGCATAACCCTTGTGTTGAGCGAAGGTCAGCAACGACCCCAGCGGAGAGACCTGCATCACAGCAGGATCGGTTGTCGGCGCTCCTTCGGCATCAATAAGACATCCCGGAGCCACCGGTTCCCCCTTATGCCATGCCACGCGGGTTTTGCCAAAAGCGATGGCGCTGGTTGCATAGTCCAACAACAACGGGAAAGTATCTTTACGCGGAAAAACGACGCAGAAAGGGTTGGTGCCAAAACGGCTATCGCGGCCGTGGAACGGCGCGACCATCGGGATGCCCACCACATTCACAAAGTGTACCGAGACAAAACCTGCCGCCGCACATTGTTCCGCCCAGTAACCAATACGTCCGATATGGTGCGAATTGTGTAACGCCACGGCGGCGATACCGTACTGGCGCGCTTTTTCAATCCCAAGCGTCATTGCCTCGTGCGCCGCCACCTGACCAAATGCGCAATCGCCATCAAGCGTAATCACCGCCCCCGCATCTTTAACCACTTTGGCATGACGGTTGATCTGCAGATGTCCCTGCGAGAAGGAGCGAATATAGCTTGGGATCATGCCGATGCCGTGGGAGTCGTGCCCGGCGAGGTTAGAGGCAATCAGATGATCGGCCACCAGCCGCGCTTCCTGCTCGTTACTCCCCATCTGGTGAAAAACGGCCTGAATAAAGGCGTGCAGCGTTGGCACATGGAAGCGATGTCCACTGTTCATTGTTATCTCCTGTTGTGTCGCGTGTTTGTTGTGTTTCTTATTTTTCAACAAACTATGCTGCGCCACAGCAGTCAGGAGATCAATAAACGTGCAGAAATTTCACGTTGATGCAAAGGATGAACCGACAGGCCTGGTAAATGACCTGTCGGGGGGAACAAGAAAATTAGAAGCTTTGCCCGACGCGAGCAAGGCCTTCAGCCAGCGAGGAAGATTCGCCGGTTGCGACCAGACAGCAGGCCATCTGAATTTTCAACGAGGCCGGAACAGGCTCGCTACCGGCCAGACAACGTTCAATCCAGCGCGCGGTAGTTTCCGGATCTTTTGCCACTGGCAGCGGTACCGGCTCGTCGGGCATCTCACTCTGACGCTCCTGCAACACTCGCACAGCGGATGAATCGATCAGGCTTATCTGCGGACAGCGCTGCGGGTTGGCATACACCTCGCCTTCTGTACCGTGCATCAACAGGCCACGGCCACCGATGTCGCTAAAGAATTTCGCCACGCGCGATACATATTCCGGATGCGACACGCTGGCAAGACGCAGCGCGGCATCTTCAGCAAACGGCGTGGCGAGTTTAGCCAGCGTATGCGCGCTGTTACGCACGCCCATTCTCCAGCGCATCGCCAGCTGTTTCTCCAGCGGAGGACACAGCGCGCTCACCGGGATAAACACCGGCTCATGACCATCGAGTTTTGCCTGTGCCTGCCCCGCATGCCGCGTTGGCGTAATGCCCATCAGTTCGAAAATGGTTTCTGTCAGCACGCGGGTTGGATCTTCACTGACGCCGTGCACCACTACCGGGAAGCCCAGCTTGTGCAGTAAAATTGCCAGCAACGGAGTCAGATTCGCCTGCTTGCGTGCGCCATTATAGCTGGGAATAACAATGGGCATGGGTTTAGCAACCGGCGGCGTCAAGCGAATAGTATGGTTCTGCATCGCTTCGTAAAAGCCCAGCATCTCCGCTTCCCCCTCGCCTTTAATACGTAGCGCAATCAGTACGCCGCCCATCTCAAGCTCCGGTACATCGCCGTTCAGCATATGGGTATACAGTCCGCGAGCAGTATCCTTATCCAGGTCACGCGCGTGATTTTTCCCTCGCCCAATCTCTTTGATGATTTTGCGGTAATCCATCGATAACTCCTTGCTGTTGCTCACATCGTTAACGCCTGCGGCGGCGCGTGGGTTTCGCTTTTTCTTTTGGTTTTACTATAACGTCTGGCACAGCAGGTTGCTCTATCGGAAATATGGGTAACGCATTCAGTAAACGCTTGCCGTAGTTTTTGGTCAATAAACGCTTGTCATAAATAACCACTTCCCCCCAGCAGCCGTGGCTACGGATGAGTCGCCCGACCTGCTGGATTAAATTAAACGATGCGGCCGGTAAACTCTGTACTTCGAAAGGATAACGATTCAGGCTTTTCAGCCACTCACCCTCGGTGATCACTACCGGGCTGTCGATTGGCGGAAAGGCGATTTTATGAATATGCACCTGCGTCAGCAGGTCGCCTTTCAAATCCAGACCTTCGGCAAAAGATTGCAGACCCACCAGCACGCTACGCTCACCGTTTTGTACCCGTTTGCGGTGTAGCTCCACCAGACGATAGCGCGGCTGATCGCCCTGGACCAGCAACAGCAGACGTAGATCGGCGACGTGCTCAAGAAAACGCTGCATCGCCCGACCGCTGGCAAACAGCACCAGCATGCCCTGATGCTTTTTGCTTTCCAGCTGTTCGCGGAAATAGGCAGCCATTTCCGCAATATGCTGCTCTTCGTTCTCTATCAACGGTTCGTAGCGCATCTGAGGAATAACAATTTTGCCTTGCTCAACATGATTAAACGGAGAATCCAGCGCGACGAAGCGGTCACCGGCCTTTTCTTTGAGGCCGCTCATCTCCTGTAGACGCGAAAAGCTGTTGAGCGAGCGCAGCGTGGCGGAGGTAACGATAATATGTGGTACGCTGCGCCACAGCAGTCTTTCCAGTTGATCGCTCACGCGGATCCCCACGCAGTGGAACCAGACGTGGATCTGCCCGTCACGCACTTCACGCGTCGCCCATTTACTCACCGGAGCGCCTGACGACTGCGCCAGCGAGGCCAGCCGCCACAGCTTGCTTTGCGCTTCGAACATACCCAGCGCCCGGTTCATCTGCAAAATAACCCGATGCAGACGCACAATATCGTGAGTGCCGGTTTTTTCGCTGAGATCGTTGAGGAACAGTTCAGCCAGACCGCGCAGCATTTCTGTGAGCTTCGCCAGGCGCTGACATATCTCCATTACTTCCGCTGGCAGTTCACCCATCGCAAAACGGTGTTCTGCTTCCTGGGTGGCAGGCATATACAGATTAAGAATATTGTTAAGTGAAGAAATCAGTTCATACAGTTCTTCGCAGTGGCCGTTCAGACGCTCGGCATTTGCCAACGGCGGCGTGGTTTTGGGGCGAAACTGCTCAAGGCAGGTAGCCACTAACTTACAAAACAGATCCAACTGCAGTCGATACCAGGGGGCGCTGATTTCCGCACTCATCTCCAGCGCATCGCGCGCAACGTCCGGCAAGTGGTGTCCTTCATCAAGCACCAGCAGCAGGTTTTTCGGCTCCGGCAAAACAGCTTCACTTTCCATGGCGGCCATCACCAGCGCATGGTTGGCAACCACCACTTCGGCTTCCTGAATCTCACGGCGGGCGACAAAAAAAGGACATTCACGATAATAGTGACAATTACGATTCAGACAGCTGGCCTTATCGGTGCTCAGGCGTTGCCAGAGTCCGTCATCAATAGCGATATCCGTGTGATCGCGCAGCCCGTCCCATTTATAGGTGTCGAGGTCGCCTTTCAGCCTGGCGCAGCGCTTTTGCTCTTCCTGGTTATTTGGCGTCAGGTCATCGTCGAGAAAAGCCAGCAGATCCTGCTGATTAGGTTCGGTACTGGCAAGCGCCGCTAAGTTACGTGGGCAGACATAGCGCCCACGACCGAACGCGGCGGTGAAACGCAGGTCAGGAATAATTTTGCGCAGTAACGGCAGATCTTTGCTGTAGATCTGATCCTGCAAGGCGACGTTGGCGGTACTCACCACCAGCGTTTTTTGTTCTTCCCGGGCAATGGCGATTCCCGGAATTAAATAGGACAGGGTTTTCCCCACCCCTGTCGGCGCTTCAATCGCCAGATGCCGCCCTTCTTCCCCGGAGAGCGTTTTCGCAACGTCAGCAATCATCTGCCGCTGCGGTGCGCGGGGGATAAAGTCGGGGATCTGTTCCTGAAGCGCCTTGTACCAGGCGGCAATTTGCGCTTTCAGCGCAGCCGTAAGTGCCATGAGAAAACCTGAAATACTGTATAAACAGCCACTATTGTGGCACTTTCTGAAACGTGTCGCAAAAAGAAAAGCCCGACCTTTCGGCCGGGCTCGCAATTACTGCGCTGAAGACGGTCTGCGCGGACGGCGCGGTGGACGAGGCTTATCGCCTGCCGGTTTGCCTTCGCCGCTACGCGGTTTCCCTTTCGGCGCGCCGCCATCCTGACGACGCGGCTGCTGGCCACGTCCTGCTCCGCCCTGGCCGCGACCGCCGCCACGCTGCTGGCGACCGTTCTGAATCGGCTCAGCTTTGATAGACGGGTCTGGCTCGTAGCCTGGCGTTGCAATACGTGGGATCTCTTTTTTCAGCAGCTTCTCGATATCACGCAACAGTTTGTGTTCATCGACGCACACCAGAGACAACGCTTCGCCGGTGGCGGCCGCGCGGCCGGTACGACCAATACGGTGCACGTAATCTTCCGGGACGTTTGGCAACTCGTAGTTCACCACGTGCGGCAGCTCTTCAATATCCAGCCCGCGCGCGGCAATATCGGTCGCCACCAGCACGCGAATATCACCGGATTTAAAATCGGCCAGCGCACGCGTACGCGCCCCCTGAGATTTGTTACCGTGGATCGCCGCGCTGCGAATGCCGTCTTTATTCAGTTGTTCCGCCAGATGGTTTGCACCGTGTTTGGTACGGGTAAACACCAGCACCTGCTGCCAGTTGCCCTGACCAATCATCTGCGACAACAGTTCACGTTTGCGTTTTTTATCCACGAAATGCACATGCTGAGTCACCTGCTCAGACGCGGTATTACGACGCGCCACTTCGATTTCCAGCGGGTTATGCAGCAGCTTTTCGGCCAGCGATTTAATATCGTCAGAGAACGTTGCCGAGAACAGCAGGTTCTGGCGTTTTGCCGGCAGTTTCGCCAGAACGCGACGAATGTCATGAATAAAGCCCATATCCAGCATGCGGTCAGCTTCATCCAGCACCAGGATCTCTACCTGATCCAGTTTCACCGCATTCTGGTGTTCCAGATCGAGCAAACGACCCGGGGTGGCAATCAGCACATCTACGCCGCCACGCAGCTTCATCATCTGTGGGTTAATGCTGACACCGCCGAAAACCACCAGCGAGCGAATATTGAGATACTTACTGTAATCACGTACGTTTTCGCCAATCTGGGCCGCCAGCTCGCGAGTCGGCGTGAGGATCAGCGCACGAACCGGACGACGGCTTTTACCATGCGGCTGATGAGTCACAAGATGCTGCAACAACGGCAGGGTAAAGCCTGCTGTTTTCCCCGTACCGGTCTGGGCGCTGGCCATCAGATCGCGGCCTTCCAGCACGGCGGGGATCGCCTGCTGCTGAATAGGGGTAGGTTCACGGTAACCCTGCTCGGCAACGGCACGTAAAATCTCAGGGTTCAAACCAAGGGAATCAAAAGACATAACAACTCCGAACCGCCCTGACCGTTACCGGTGTCGTTTTCAGGGAGATACACACAATAGAGATGACAAAAACCACAATGTCATGAAGGGGCGGAGTGTAGCAGTTTTTGTGATGTACCGCATAAATTATCCCTTCAACAGAAATTAACCTCGCGGACTGGACAAGGTTGCACATCAGTCATAATCTTAATCAATCGATTGATTAAGATCAGAGCCGCGCAATGAATACACCCACCATGACAACCAAAGGCGAACAGGCGAAAAACCAGCTCATTGCCGCCGCGCTGGCGCAGTTTGGCGAGTATGGTCTGCACGCCACAACGCGCGATATCGCCGCGCAGGCCGGACAAAACATTGCGGCCATCACCTACTATTTTGGCTCAAAAGAGGATTTATACCTCGCCTGCGCCCAGTGGATTGCCGATTTTATTGGTTCACAGTTTCGCCCGCATGCGGAAGAAGCCGAGCGTCTGTTTACTCAGCCGGAGCCCGATCGTGGCGCGATGCGCGAACTTATCCTGCGCGCCTGTAAAAATATGATCATGCTGTTAACCCAGGACGACACCGTTAACCTGAGCAAGTTTATCTCACGCGAACAGCTTTCACCCACCGCGGCTTATCAACTGGTACACGACCAGGTTATCAATCCGCTGCATACCCACCTGACGCGCCTGATTGCTGCCTATACTGGTCGCGATGCCAACGACACCCAAATGATTCTGCACACCCACGCCATACTCGGCGAGGTGCTGGCCTTTCGTCTGGGGAAAGAAACTATTCTGTTGCGTACGGGCTGGTCACAATTTGATGAGGATAAAACCGCGCTGATTGAGCACACCGTTACCTGTCACATCGATCTTATTCTGCAAGGTTTAACGCAAAGGAGTCTGGAGTCATGAAAAAACCTGTCGTTCTCGGGCTGGTTATCGCGGCCCTCGTTGCCGTGATTGCTGGTGGAACGTGGTGGTATCAAAGTCGGCAAGATAACGGTCTGACGCTCTACGGCAACGTCGATATCCGTAGCGTCAATCTGAGTTTTCGCGTCGGCGGCAGGCTGGCCTCGCTGGCGGTTGACGAAGGCGACGCCATTACCGCCGGTCAGGTGCTGGGAGAACTGGACCACGCGCCGTATGAAAACGCGCTAATGCAGGCAAAAGCGAATGTTGCCGCCGCCCAGGCACAGTACGATCTGATGCTGGCCGGTTATCGTGAAGAAGAGATTGCGCAAACCGCAGCGGCGGTCAAACAGGCGCAGGCCGCCTATGATTATGCGCAGAATTTCTACAATCGACAGGTAGGACTGTGGAAAAGCCGCACCATTTCCGCTAACGATCTGGAAAACGCCCGTTCATCACGTGACCAGGCGCTGGCCTCACTGAAATCCGCGCAGGATAAACTCGCCCAGTATCGCAGCGGTAATCGTGTGCAGGATATTGAGCAGGCGAAAGCCACGCTCGAACAAGCACAAGCTGAGCTGGCGCAGGCTGAACTGAATTTGCATGACACCACGTTAACCTCTCCGTCTGACGGCACGATTCTCACCCGGGCGGTTGAACCGGGTAGCATGCTGAACGAAGGCGGCACGGTACTGACGCTATCACTCACGCGTCCGGTCTGGATTCGCGCCTACGTTGACGAACGAAATCTAAGCCAGGCGCAGCCAGGACGCGAAATCCTGCTCTACACCGATGGCCGCCCGGACAAGCCTTATCACGGTAAAATTGGCTTCGTGTCGCCTACCGCCGAGTTTACCCCGAAAACGGTCGAGACCCCTGACCTGCGCACCGACCTGGTTTATCGTCTGCGCATTGTGGTGACCGACGCAGACAATGCGCTGCGCCAGGGGATGCCGGTAACAATAAAGTTTGGTGATGAGGCACGGCATGACTGACGCCGTCATTACGCTGAATGGGTTGACGAAAAACTTTGCCGGAATGGAAAAACCGGCCGTCGCCCCGCTCGACTGTACCGTTCATGCCGGCTACGTGACCGGGCTTGTCGGGCCGGACGGCGCGGGCAAAACCACGCTGATGCGGATGCTGGCGGGTTTGTTAAAACCCGACGCCGGAAGTGCTGCGGTAATTGGCTTTGATCCCATCAAAGACGACAGCGCCCTGCACGCCGTGCTGGGTTATATGCCGCAGAAATTTGGCCTGTACGAAGATTTGACGGTCATGGAGAACCTCAATCTCTATGCCGATTTGCGCAGCGTCACCGGCGACGTGCGAGAAAAAACCTTTGCCCGGTTACTGGAATTTACCTCGCTGGGTCCGTTTACCGGACGACTGGCAGGCAAGCTTTCCGGAGGCATGAAACAGAAGCTCGGGCTTGCCTGTACGCTGGTGGGCGAGCCTAAAGTGTTGCTGCTGGATGAGCCCGGCGTGGGCGTCGACCCGATATCCCGCCGCGAGTTGTGGCAAATGGTCCATGAACTGGCGGGCGACGGGATGCTGATCCTCTGGAGTACCTCCTATCTGGATGAAGCCGAACAGTGTCGTGATGTGCTGCTGATGAATGAAGGCGAATTGCTGTATCAGGGCGATCCGACCCAGCTTACGCAGACGATGGCCGGACGCAGCTTTTTAATGAGCAGCCCGCAGGAAAATAACCGCCGACTGTTGCAACGCGTGTTAAAACTGCCGCAGGTCAGCGACGGGATGATTCAGGGGAAATCCGTCCGTTTGATCCTGAAAAAAGAGGCTACGGCCCAGCAGATTCAAGACGCGAACGGTATGCCGGAGATAATCATCAACGAAACCGCTCCCCGTTTCGAGGATGCTTTTATCGATTTACTCGGCGGGGCCGGAACATCAGAGTCACCGCTGGGCGCCATCCTGCATACCGTGGAAGGCACGCCTGGCGAAACGGTGATCGAAGCCAAAGCGTTGACCAAAAAGTTTGGCGATTTTGCCGCTACCGACCATGTAGACTTTGCCGTGCAGCGCGGCGAGATTTTTGGCCTGTTAGGCCCCAACGGCGCCGGGAAATCCACCACCTTTAAAATGATGTGCGGTCTGCTGGTTCCTACCTCCGGCAAAGCGCTGGTGCTGGATATGGATCTCAAGGTTAGCTCCGGCAAAGCGCGTCAGCATCTGGGCTATATGGCGCAGAAATTCTCCCTGTACGGCAACCTGACGGTTGAACAGAATCTGCGTTTTTTCTCCGGCGTCTACGGCCTGCGCGGTCGGACGCAGAAAGAGAAGATCGATCGCATGAGTGAGGCATTTGGCCTGAAAAGCATCGCCTCCCACGCTACCGACGAGCTACCGCTGGGCTTTAAACAACGTCTGGCGCTGGCCTGCTCGCTGATGCATGAGCCAGATATCCTGTTTCTCGATGAACCCACTTCCGGGGTTGATCCCCTTACTCGTCGAGAATTCTGGTTGCATATCAACAGCATGGTGGAAAAAGGCGTCACGGTAATGGTGACGACCCACTTTATGGATGAGGCGGAATATTGCGATCGCATCGGACTGGTGTATCGCGGCAAACTGATCGCCAGCGGCACGCCGGACGACCTGAAAGCAAAGGCTGCCGATAACGACACGCCGGACCCCACCATGGAGCAGGCGTTTATTACGCTCATCAATGACTGGGATAAGGAGCATACGCATGAGTAACTCCGCGCTCTCATGGCGACGCGTACGCGCGCTGTGCGTAAAAGAGACGCGCCAGATCGTCCGCGATCCCAGCAGTTGGCTGATTGCGGTGGTGATCCCGTTGTTGCTGCTGTTTATCTTCGGCTACGGGATCAACCTCGACTCCAGCAAGCTGCGAGTGGGAATTTTGCTCGAACAGCAGAGCGAAGAGGCGCTGGATTTCACCCACACCATGACCGGTTCGCCGTACATTGACGCCACCATCAGCGATAACCGTCAGGAATTGATTGAGAAAATGCAGGCCGGACGCATTCGCGGGCTGGTGGTGATCCCGGTAGATTTTGCCCAACAAATGGCGCGACCTGGCGACACAGCCCCTATTCAGGTGATCACTGACGGCAGCGAACCGAATACCGCCAACTTTGTGCAGGGTTATGTCGAAGGCATCTGGCAGATTTGGCAGCAACAGCGGGCTGAGGATCGCGGGGAATCATTTAAGCCGTTAATCGATGTGCAGACCCGCTACTGGTTTAACCCGGCGGCTATCAGCCAGCACTTTATAATTCCCGGGGCGGTAACCATCATCATGACGGTGATTGGCGCGATCCTCACCTCGTTAGTGGTGGCGCGTGAATGGGAGCGCGGCACCATGGAAGCGCTGTTGTCTACCGAAGTTACCCGCGTCGAGCTGCTGCTGTGCAAACTGATCCCCTATTACTTTTTAGGCATGCTGGCGATGCTGCTGTGTATGCTGGTGTCGGTGTTTATTCTTGGCGTGCCCTATCGCGGCTCGTTGTTAATCCTGTTTTTTATCACCAGCCTGTTCCTGCTCAGTACGCTCGGCATGGGCCTGCTTATCTCCACCATCACCCGTAATCAATTTAACGCCGCGCAGGTTGCGCTGAACGCCGCTTTCCTGCCCTCGATTATGTTGTCGGGGTTTATCTTCCAGATAGACAGCATGCCGGCGATTATCCGCGCGGTGACTTACATTATTCCGGCGCGCTATTTCGTCAGCACCCTGCAAAGCCTTTTTTTGGCGGGCAACATTCCGGTGGTGCTGATTATCAACGTGCTGTTTTTAATCGCTTCGGCGGTAATGTTTATTGGCCTGACGTGGCTTAAAACCAAACGTCGGCTGGATTAAGGGGACGGGCATGTTTCATCGCTTATGGACATTAATTCGTAAAGAGCTGCAATCGCTATTACGCGAGCCGCAGACGCGAGCCATTCTGATTTTACCGGTGCTGATTCAGGTCATTCTGTTCCCGTTCGCCGCGACGCTGGAAGTGACCAACGCCACTATCGCTATCTATAACGAAGACAATGGCAAACACTCGGTGGAGCTTACCCAGCGCTTCGCCCGCGCCAGCGCCTTTACGCATGTCCTGTTACTGAAAAGCCCACAGGAGATCCAGCCCACCATCGACACGCAAAAAGCGCTGCTGCTGGTGCGCTTCCCGGCCAATTTTTCGCGGAATCTGGATACCTTCCAGCAAGCGCCCATGCAAATTATCCTCGATGGACGTAACTCGAACAGCGCGCAAATTGCCGCCAATTACCTGCAGCAGATCGTGAAGGAGTACCAGCAGGAGCTGATGGACGGTAAGCCAAAACCGAACAACAGCGAACTGGTGGTGCGTAACTGGTATAACCCGAATCTGGACTACAAATGGTTCGTGGTTCCGTCGCTGATCGCCATGATCACCACCATCGGCGTGATGATCGTCACCTCGCTGTCGGTGGCCCGCGAGCGCGAACAGGGCACGCTCGATCAACTGCTGGTCTCCCCGCTCACCACCTGGCAGATTTTCATCGGCAAGGCAGTGCCCGCGCTGATTGTGGCCACTTTTCAGGCCACCATTGTGCTGGCGATCGGCATCTGGGCTTATCACATTCCGTTTGCCGGTTCACTGGGGCTGTTCTATTTCACGATGGTGATTTATGGGCTGTCGCTGGTCGGTTTTGGTCTGCTGATTTCATCGCTGTGCGCCACCCAGCAGCAGGCGTTTATCGGCGTATTTGTCTTTATGATGCCGGCGATATTGCTCTCAGGCTACGTCTCGCCGGTCGAAAATATGCCGGTATGGTTACAGAATCTGACGTGGATAAACCCGATCCGCCATTTTACGGACATCACGAAACAGATTTACCTGAAGGATGCGAGTCTGAAGATTGTCTGGGGAAGTTTGTGGCCGCTGTTGGTGATCGCGGCCACAACCGGCTCAGCGGCGTATGCGATGTTTCGACGCAAGGTGATGTAGCTTTTTGTCTTTCGCCAGCAGCGACACCACGGCGGGTCCGGCAAGGATCACCAGCCCCGCCAGAGCCAGCAAGACGTTGTTTTGCAGCACGCGCGACAGCAGCCACAGTACAATCATCGCGGCACCGAAATACCACGTCGTAGTGAGTTCTTCCAGCACATCCGCCACGTCGCGCCAGCGCTGTTCATGGTGACGTTGTAAGGCCAGCATTAATAAAACCGTTACGCCGTAAACGACGCATAATCCCAGGCCGACGTGCACCAGCGTGCCGCTCATCCAGCCCATTACCAGCAATGCCACTACCAGTAAATGCAACACAATCTGCCAGCAACTTAGACCCGTTGCGACACGAACACGTTGTTGCCACCTCATGGCTTTTCTCCTGAAGGATTTTCGACTAATTGTTCAGAGTACCGGACTTTACGGAAAATTCCGCAACACCGCATCTTTTTGTGACGACGACTACACTATTTTAATCAGGAAAGTGACGCCAACGGGAGAATCATGGCCAGACAAACAGAACGGTTTTCATTCAATGTGCTCACCATTAATACTCATAAAGGATTTACCGCCTTCAATCGGCGTTTTATTTTGCCTGAGCTGCGAGATGCCGTCAGAACGGTCGGTGCGGATATTGTGTGCCTGCAAGAGGTCATGGGCGCGCACGAGGTGCATCCTCTGCATGTGGAAAACTGGCCGGACACCACGCACTACGAATTTCTGGCGGATACCATGTGGAGCGACTTCGCTTATGGACGTAACGCCGTGTATCCGCAGGGGCATCACGGTAACGCGGTGCTGTCGCGCTATCCTATTGAACATTATGAAAATCGCGATGTGTCGGTCGGCGCGAGTGAAAAACGCGGGGTTCTGTACTGCCGCATCGTGCCGCCGATGCTCTCCCACCCGGTTCACGTGATGTGTGTCCATCTCGGTTTGCGTGAAGCCCACCGTCAGGCCCAACTCGCTATGCTGGCAGAGTGGGTGAATGCCTTACCTGAGGGTGAGCCCGTCGTGGTCGCCGGTGATTTCAACGATTGGCGACAAAAAGCTAATCATCCGTTGAAAGCCAATGCCGATCTTGACGAGATCTTTACCCGCGCCCACGGTCGCCCGGCGCGGACGTTTCCGGTGCAGTTTCCCCTGCTGCGTCTCGACAGGATCTATGTGAAAAACGCGAATGCCAGTACCCCAACGACGCTGGCGCTGCGTCACTGGCGACATTTGTCCGATCATGCCCCTCTGAGTGCGGAGATTCATTTATGAAATTTGGCTGGCGTGAAGGCAATCAAATTCAACTGCTGGAAAACGGCGATCAGTACTACCCCGCCGTGTTTGACGCCATTGAACAGGCGCAGCAAAAAATTATCCTCGAGACCTTCATCTGGTTTGAAGATGCGGTCGGAAAACAGCTGCATGCCGCGCTGCTGAGTGCAGCACGTCGCGGTGTTAAAGCGGAAGTGCTGCTGGATGGCTATGGCTCGCCGGACCTCAGCGACAGTTTCGTTAATGAGCTAACCGCAGCCGGCATTGTTTTCCGCTATTACGATCCGCGCCCGCGTCTGTTCGGCATGCGCACCAATCTCTTTCGCCGTATGCATCGCAAAATTGTGGTCATTGATGACCGCGTTGCTTTCGTCGGCGGCATCAATTATTCCGCTGAACATATGTCGGATTACGGCCCTGAGGCCAAGCAGGATTACGCCGTACGCGTTGAAGGCCCCATCGTGGCCGACATCCTGACATTCGTACTGGAAAATCTGCCGGGCCAGAGCGCCGTACGTCGCTGGTGGCGACGTCATCATCGCGCAGTCGAAAATCATCGGCCTGGCGAAGCGCAGGTACTATTTGTCTGGCGCGACAACGAAGAACATCGTGATGATATTGAACGCCATTATTTGAAAATGCTTACCCAGGCCAGACGGGAAGTGATCATTGCCAATGCCTACTTCTTTCCCGGTTATCGCTTTCTGCATGCCCTGCGTAAAGCGGCCCGACGCGGCGTTCGGGTAAAACTCATTGTGCAGGGTGAACCGGATATGCCGATTGTGAAAGTGGGTGCCCGTCTGCTGTACAACTATCTGGTAAAAGGCGGCGTCCATGTCTATGAATATCGCCGTAAACCTCTGCATGGCAAGGTAGCGCTGATGGACGATCATTGGGCGACGGTAGGTTCCAGCAATCTTGACCCGCTCAGCCTGTCGCTGAATCTGGAAGCGAATCTCATTATTCATGACCGTGCGTTTAACCAGACTCTGCGCGATAACCTGAACCCGATTATTGCGCAGGACTGCAAGCGGGTTGATGAATCCATGCTGCCCAAACGCACCTGGTGGAACCTGACCAAAAGCGTGCTGGCGTTCCACTTTTTACGCCATTTCCCGGCGCTGGTCGGCTGGCTTCCCGCACATACACCACATCTGACCGAGGTAGAACCGCCCGCACAGCCTGCCATGGAAACGCAGGATCGCATTCAAACTGAGGATGTCGGAGGAAAATCCTGATGGCCAAAGCACATCCGCGCTGGCGGTTAGCGAAAAAAATACTCACATGGCTATTTTTCATTGCCGTCATCGTGTTGCTGGTCATTTATGCCAGCAAGGTCAATTGGGAAGAGGTCTGGACGGTAATCCGGGATTACAATCGGACTGCCCTGCTCAGCGCCGTGGGGCTGGTAATCGTCAGTTATTTACTCTACGGCTGCTATGACCTGCTCGGCCGACATTACTGTGGGCACAAGTTGGCAAAACGCCAGGTCATGCTGGTGTCGTTTATCTGTTACGCCTTCAACCTGACGTTAAGCACCTGGGTGGGCGGTATTGGGATGCGTTATCGGCTCTACTCGCGCCTCGGCTTGCCGGGGAGCACTATTACGCGGATTTTTTCACTGAGTATTACCACCAACTGGCTGGGCTATATTCTGCTGGGCGGCTTTATTTTTACCTTTGGCGTGGTCGAGCTGCCCGCGCATTGGTATATCGATGAAGGTACGCTGCGCATTTTAGGCATTGCGCTGCTACTGATTATTGTCGTTTATCTGTGGTTTTGCGCCTTCGCGAAACATCGCCACATCACCATCAGGGGCCAAAAGCTGGTGCTGCCTTCCTGGAAATTTGCCATCGCGCAAATGGTGATATCCAGTACCAACTGGATGGTGATGGGAGCCATTATCTGGCTGTTGCTGGGTCAGGATATCAACTATTTCTTCGTGCTGGGCGTGCTACTGGTGAGCAGTATTGCCGGGGTTATCGTACATATTCCGGCGGGGATCGGTGTGCTGGAGGCGGTTTTTATGGCGTTGCTGGCGGGAGAAGATACTTCTCAAGGCAAGATTATCGCCGCCCTGCTTGCGTATCGCGTCCTCTATTATTTTATTCCGTTGCTGCTGGCGCTTATTTGCTACCTGTTGCTGGAAAGTCGGGCGAAAAAGCTGCGGGCGAAAAACGAGAAGGCAATGGCGAAATGATTTGCCGGATGCGGCTTAACGCCTTATCCGGCCTACTTTCGATACAACTGTAGGCCGGATAAGCGCAGCGCCATCCGGCAACAGACAATTAACGACGATTGCCGAAGATACGCAGCAGCATCAGGAACAGGTTGATAAAGTCCAGATACAGCGTTAGTGCGCCAAGAATCGCGTATTTGCGCAGATTAGAACTGTCACGCAGATCGATCTGCTCACCGATGTTTTTCAGCTTCTGCGTGTCATAGGCAGTCAGACCGACAAACACAATCACCCCAATGTAGGTTACCGCCCACATCAACGCTTCGCTCTTCAGCCAGAAGTTAACCAGCGAAGCCAGCACAATACCGATTAGCGCCATAAACAGCATATTGCCGAAACCGCTGAGATCGCGCTTAGTGGTATAACCGTACAGGCTCATGATGCCAAACATCCCGCCGGTGACCACAAAGGTACTGGCGATAGACGAGTAGGTATAGACGATGAAGATGCTCGACAGCGTTAACCCGGTTAACGCCGAATAGAGCATAAACAGCGTGGTTGCCACACCGGCGCTCAGCTTTTGCACCATGCCGGACAAAACGAACACCAGCGCCAGTTGGGCGATAATCAGGCCAAAGAAGGTGATTTTACTGGAGAAGACAAACATCATCACCGCGGGCGTATTTGCCGCATACCAGGCGATAAACGCCGTCAGCAACAACCCGCAGGTCATCCAGCCATAAACCTGCGCCATATACGTTTGCAGGCCGGAACGCGCCTGCACAATAGAATCGGATCGTGGGAATCGGTCCATGACAATCTCCTGAATCAGTATGAGCCTATAACAATTGTACTCTACCAGCGTTTTGCTGCTAGCTTATCGCTGTCACGGGCATCCACCCAACGTTCACCTTCCGGCGTGGCCTCGCGCTTCCAGAACGGTGCGCGAGTTTTCAGATAATCCATAATGAACTGCCCGGCATCAAACGCGCTACTACGATGCGCGCTGGTCACGCCAACAAAAACGATTTCATCGCCGGGCCACAGCGCGCCGATGCGATGAATCACCGTCACCCGTCCCAGCGGCCAGCGCGTACGCGCCTCGTCGACAATCTCCGCCAGCGCTTTTTCGGTCATGCCGGGATAGTGTTCCAGCGTTAATGCCTGCACACTGTCGCCGAGGTTGTGGTTACGCACTTTACCGGTGAAGGTCACTACGGCGCCGTCTTCATCACGCTCGGCAAGCCAGGGATACTCTTCCCCAACGCTGAACGGCGCATGCCCAACAACAATTCGCGTCTCAGCCATCTTAACCTCCGGTTACCGGTGGGAAGAAAGCCACTTCATCACCTGCATTAAGGGGATGGTCAAAACTGACCAGCGTCTGGTTCACCGCCGCCAGCAGCTTGCCGTCCTCCAGCGCCAGCGCCCAACGATCGCCTTGCGCCGCCAGATGCTGGCGCAGCGCTTCGACCGTTGGAAATTCAGCGGTGACCTCTAAAGCATCCGTGTTGACCAGTTCACGGACCTGGGCAAAGAAAAGAACCTTAATCATGCACATCCACCTTAAAATCTCCCGACTTGCCGCCGCTTTTTGCCAGCAGGCGCACCGGACCAATCACCATGTCCTTTTGCACCGCTTTGCACATGTCGTAGATGGTCAACGCCGCCACGGAGGCCGCCGTTAACGCTTCCATTTCCACACCGGTTTTCCCGCTCAGGCGACACAGCGTCTCAATGCGTACACGATGGTGTTCCGGTTCGGCATGCAGGTTGACTTCGACCTTACTCAGCATCAGCGGATGACACAGCGGGATAAGATCCCAGGTTCGTTTGGCCGCCTGAATACCGGCAATGCGCGCCGTGGCGAAAACGTCGCCTTTATGGTGGCTACCATCGATAATCATCGCCAGCGTTTCGCTGCGCATCGTCACGAATGCTTCAGCACGCGCCTCGCGTACCGTTTCTGCTTTGCCAGAGACATCCACCATGTGGGCTTCGCCAGCGGCGTTAATATGAGTCAGTTGCGACATACTTATTTCTTCAAATGTGGGTGGAAATTACACGGACGCGTACGGGCATCAAGCTGAGGTGCAATGATATTTTCCCAGGCGGTACGGCACGCTTTGGTCGACCCCGGCATGGCGAAAATCAGCGTTTTATTCGCAACCCCGGCAATTGCCCGGGATTGCAGCGTCGCGGTGCCGATCTCTTCAAACGAGAGCATACGGAATACTTCGCCAAAACCTTCAACTTCTCTGTCGAACAGTGGTTGCAACGCTTCCGGCGCCTGGTCACCTTCGGTCAGTCCGGTGCCGCCGGTAATAAGCACAACCTGCACATCGTCACTGGCAATCCAGGCGGAAACCTGGGCACGGATGGCATAACGGTTCTCTTTGACAATCGCCTTGTCAACAATCTGATGGCCCGCTTCCTGCGCCGAGTCACGCAGGTAGTGACCGGAGGTGTCATCCTCTTCGCCGCGACGGTTGGAAACAGTAAGAATAGCAATGCGTGTCGGGATAAATTCAGCGCTTACCTGACTCATGGAAACTCCTTTTAGCGATCAGCCGCCAATGTAAGATAAGTTTTGCGTAATACCGGTATTGTTCTGATGCAGGAAATGGGTCTGCTTTTTCTCCAGCAGCGCGGTAGAAATGCGTTCTTCCAGCGCGGATTGCTGAGCGTCATCTTCCAGCAAGTCACGCAGGCTTACGCCGCCTTCACCAAATAAACACAGATGAAGCTTGCCGACAGAGGAAACGCGCAGACGATTACAGGTGGCGCAAAAGTCTTTCTCATAAGGCATGATCAGACCAATTTCGCCAGCATAATCAGGATGGCAGAAAACCTGAGCCGGACCGTCGCTGCGCAGGCGTTGCTGGTGGATCCATCCTCGACGCAGAAGCTCATCGCGCAGTACTTGCCCTGAGATATGATGCTTACGGAAAAGTGAACTGCCCTCCCCCGTTTCCATCAGTTCAATAAAACGCAGTTGAATAGGGCGAGGTTGGATCCACGCCAGGAAGGTGTCCAGTTGATGATGGTTTACATCGCGCATCAACACAGTGTTGACTTTGACTTTTTCAAAACCGGCTGCAAAGGCGGCGTCAATGCCCGCCATCACCTGCTGAAATTTGTCCTGCCCGGTAATGGCGTGAAACTGACGGGCATCGAGACTGTCGACGCTGACGTTGAGTGCCGTCAACCCGGCATCGCGCCAGGCGGCGGCATCGCGCGCCAGACGATAACCATTGGTCGTTACCGCAATCTGACGGATAGCGTCGTTTTCACGCACAGCGGCAATAATGTCGGTAAAATCGCGACGTAATGATGGTTCGCCCCCTGTCAGGCGCACTTTTTCCGTCCCCAGACTGGCGAACGCACGGGTGACGCGGCGAATTTCATCAACGGTCAAAAAGCCGTTATTGGTGACCCCGCCGGGCTTATAGCCATCCGGCAGGCAGTAGGTGCAACGAAAGTTACACACATCGGTAATCGACAAACGTAAGTAGTAAAACTTACGCGCGAAAGCATCGGTAAGTTGAGAGCCCATGTACACCTTTCCAAATACGGGAGACGCAGTCATTTCTTCCTGCGCCCTGGTGACAATCTCGTTCGAGCATTGCCACGGCCAAAGCACCGTATCATTTGACCCAGGTGCAGAGGCTAGAGTGTTTATACTCATCATACTTTGAGTACGTAGTGGTTATGCCGATACTAGCGTGTAAATGGCGATAATGCCAAGCACACTTACGCTGTATAAATACGTATATAACGACATGATCGTGCAATTTCGCTACAGAATAAGCAAAAACCACAGTTTTGCATTGATATACATCATCTTGCTGTCAGGTGCATGTCGTCAGAAAGGAGTAGATCGCCGAAAATTAATTTCGGCAAATGCCAACTGGATAATTGCTGAAAACACGCTATTTACGGTACTGTAGCGCCGATCAATTGATATCAGGAAACTCTATGCGCACTCGCACGCTGGCAGATTTAGATCGCGTTGTCGCTCTCGGCGGAGGGCATGGATTAGGACGCGTTCTCTCCTCACTTTCCCCTTTAGGCTCACGACTGACGGGTATCGTCACCACCACCGATAATGGCGGCTCCACGGGGCGTATTCGTCGTTCTGAAGGCGGCATCGCCTGGGGTGACATGCGTAACTGCCTGAACCAGTTAATTACCCAACCCAGCGTTGCATCCGCTATGTTTGAATACCGTTTTGGCGGTAATGGCGAGCTTTCCGGACATAACCTCGGAAATTTAATGTTAAAGGCGCTCGATCACCTCAGCGTGCGGCCTCTCGAAGCCATAAATTTAATTCGCAACCTGCTCAAAGTCGATGCGCATTTAATTCCGATGTCTGAGCTGCCGGTGGATCTGATGGCTATTGATGATCAAGGGCATGAAGTCTATGGCGAAGTGAATATCGATCAGCTCACTATCCCACCTCAGGAACTGATGCTGTCGCCAAAAGTCCCTACCACGCGAGAAGCGGTTGAGGCAATCGCCGAAGCAGATTTGATTCTGATAGGACCAGGCAGTTTTTATACCAGCCTGATGCCGATCCTGCTGCTCGACGAACTGGCGCAGGCATTACGGCGTACACCCGCCAGGATGGTCTACATTGGCAACCTGGGTCGCGAATTAAGCCTGCCAGCAGCCAGCCTGACGCTTAACGATAAGCTGGCAATCATCGAACAGTACGTTGGCAAGAAAGTGATTGACGCGGTGGTTGTCGGCCCGAAAGTAGATGTTTCCGCCGTTACCGACCGCATTGTGATTCAGGAAGTGCTGGAAGCCAGCGATATTCCGTACCGTCATGACCGTCAGCTGCTGCACAGCGCGCTGGAGAAAGCGGTCCAGGCATTAGGCTGAGTGGATTTGCCTGATGCGCTGCGCTTGTCAGGCCGACAAACGCAAGCACCCCGTAAGCCGGATAAGGGGGGGTACCCCGCATCCGGCACAGGATTACGATGCCGCAATAAATAACTCGCGCAGCTGATGCAACTGGTCGCGGATCGTCGCAGCCTCTTCAAATTCGAGATTCTGCGCATGCTGCATCATCTGCCCTTCCAACTCGTGAATCTTTTGCTGCAGGGCTTTTGGCGTCATATCCAGTTCAACAACGTCAGACTTCGCACCCGCACGTGACTTCCCTTTGCCCTTCGCCTTGGTCTTCGCAATATTCTGACCCAGCGCCAGAATATCGACCACTTTCTTGTTCAGCCCCTGCGGCGTAATACCGTGCTCTTCGTTATAGCGCTGCTGCTTCTCGCGACGACGTTCAGTTTCACCAATCGCCCTGGCCATCGAGGCGGTAATTTTATCGCCGTAGAGTATAGCCTTGCCGTTGATGTTACGCGCCGCGCGACCGATGGTCTGGATAAGTGAGCGTTCAGAGCGCAGGAACCCTTCTTTGTCTGCGTCCAGAATTGCCACCAGCGAGACCTCAGGCATGTCCAGCCCCTCACGTAACAGGTTGATACCCACCAGCACGTCAAACTCGCCCAGGCGCAGGTCACGAATGATTTCCATACGTTCCACGGTATCGATGTCTGAGTGCAGATAGCGTACCCGCTCGCCGTGCTCTTCGAGGTATTCGGTGAGGTCTTCCGCCATGCGTTTGGTAAGCGTGGTGACCAGCACACGTTCGTTAATCGCCGCACGCGTGCGGATCTCCGACAGCAGATCGTCAACCTGCGTCGCCACCGGACGCACTTCTATCACCGGATCCAGCAGGCCGGTCGGTCGTACTACCTGATCAACCACGTCATCACCGGATTTCTCCAGCTCATAGTTCCCCGGCGTCGCCGAGACGTAGATGGTCTGCGGAGCCAGTGCCTCGAACTCTTCAAATTTAAGCGGACGGTTATCCAGCGCCGAGGGCAAACGGAATCCGTATTCGACCAGGGTCTCTTTACGCGCCCGGTCGCCACGGTACATACCGCCAATTTGCGGGATAGTGACGTGGGATTCATCCACTACCAGCAGACCATCAGCCGGCAGGTAATCAAACAACGTCGGCGGCGGCTCGCCTGGACCGCGTCCGGACAGATAGCGGGAATAGTTTTCAATCCCCGAGCAATAACCCAGCTCGTTCATCATTTCCAGATCGAACTGTGTACGCTGGCTTAAGCGCTGCTCTTCCAGCAACTTGTTATTCGCCAGCAGATTTTTACGGCGGTCTGCCAGCTCGACTTTAATTTCTTCCATCGCCTGCACGATACGTTCGCGCGGCGTGACGTAGTGCGTTTTCGGGTAGATGGTATAGCGGGAAATGGTCGATTCAACCTGCCCGGTAAGCGGGTCAAACAGCGACAAACGCTCGACTTCCTCATCGAACAGTTCCACGCGCAGCGCAATGTCGTCGGATTCAGCCGGGAAAATGTCGATAACTTCACCGCGCACGCGGAAGGTCCCGCGCTGGAATGCCTGATCGTTACGGGTATATTGCAGCTCCGCCAGACGACGCAGGATCGCGCGCTGGTCAATGATCATCCCCACCGTCAGATGCAGCATCATTTTCAGATACAGGTCCGGGTCGCCCAAACCATAAATGGCGGAAACCGACGCCACCACAACGACATCCCGACGTTCCAGTAGCGCTTTGGTCGCCGACAGACGCATCTGCTCAATGTGTTCGTTGACCGAGGCATCCTTCTCGATGAAGGTATCAGAACTCGGTACGTAAGCTTCCGGCTGATAATAGTCGTAGTAGGAGACAAAATATTCCACCGCGTTTTCCGGAAAGAACTCTTTCATCTCGCCATATAGCTGCGCGGCAAGCGTCTTGTTAGGCGCCAGCACCATGGTAGGACGCTGTAGGTCCGCAATCACATTCGCGATGGTGAATGTTTTCCCCGAACCCGTCACCCCCAGCAGCGTCTGATGCGCCAGACCGTCCTCCAGACCTTCTTCCAGGCGACGTATCGCCTCAGGCTGATCGCCAGAGGGTTTAAAAGCGGAATTTAGTTTGAACGGTTTACTCATGAGCAGCTACCTGAAGCAATGGGCGGGCAGGTGTGTAATTTTACTCGCAGTCGTATATTTTGCCAGTAAAATATACTGGATGAAAAAACAGTAACGCGCCAGAATATTTCTGTTACACCCGCAAAATAGCCGTGACTGCAGGCCAAAATTTGCCCCCAGACAAGATAAAACACCAGCAAAAATGTGTTATCCCCAAACCAATGCCTTTTTTAACATTTGTCAAGCCAGCCGATGAAAGTTTTATGGCAACACATGACACTTCTGCGACAGCCATTGCTTTTATCTAACTATCTGTAATTTAAAGATTATTATCTCAAGCCGTCTTTCGCATCAATTTAGTCGCAGGCCGCGTCTTCTCTCGCTTACATTGTGTTTTCTAACCCTAATACACAAGGTTATCCACAGGAATAGTGGATAACTGCTTCCAGCCCGTGTGGACTGTAGCCTGGCAAAAACACCCTGACTCTCTTTTCCGCTGGGCTAAAAAAAAATTATCGCTATTTTTTGATATTTATCAGCTAACGAGGCGGCCAGGGAGAGCCGAGATCTTGCTCGCATTTTCACCATTTTCTTGTCCGCGTACTGCAATAGCGACCAGCGTTATTTCCCGTCTCGATTCAACCATCTGATGCCGTCAAAGACAAAATGCTGAGATCGAGATAACGTCCGGTCGATGTCTGCTCAGGATCTTCTGCCAGCCAGGGAATTTCCCCCAGCCCAGGTGCCGGGATCACGCGCTTTAGCGTCGCCATGTATTCAGCATGACGTTTGCCGGGCGGCGTCACATCATTGGCTACCCATCCGGCAAGCGTCAGTCCGGCCTGCTGCACCGCCTGGGCGGTCAGAATAGCGTGATTGATGCAGCCGAGCTTAACGCCAACCACCAGAATCACCGGCAACTGTTCTGTTTTGACCCAGTCGGAAAAACTCAGCGTTGGCGAAAGCGGCGTAAACCATCCACCAGCCCCCTCCACCAGTACCCAGTCAGCCTGCGCTTCAAGCGTGCGTAACCCTGCAGACATCACGGAAGCCAGAATGGGGCGACCTTCGTCGGCGCTGATGATATGCGGCGATGTAGGTTCAGCGAAGCAGTAGGGATTAATCGCCGCATAGTCGGCCGCCACAACGCTATTGCGTTGTAATGCCAACGCATCGCTGTTTCGCAGGCCATCAGCCGTCATTTCGCTGCCCGACGCCACGGGCTTATAGCCAACGGCGCGCAACCCCAGTTGTCCCGCCGCCTGGAGCAGCGCGCAGCTGGCGACAGTTTTACCGACTTCGGTATCTGTCCCGGTGACAAAATACGTTTTAGCCACGTTGAATTACTCCTAAAAAAAGATGGTAGGTCAGCGGATATTTCCCCTGCTGACAGGGCCAGGCTAACTGTAGCTGGCGCAGCTGAGCGCGCGTCAGCACACGTTGCTCGCGCCCATCATGCAAATGCGTCGCGCCAATGCCTTTTAGCGAACGCATGGCGCTCAGCGCATCATCAAACCACAGCGTGACGGCATGAGACTGGTATTCAACATCCCAGCCATACAGGGCGTTTTCCAGTTGCGCCACGGGCAAAAAACGGTTGGCGTGCTCCCGATCGTCAACCGCCTGCCAGGCCTGACGAAGTTCCGGCATCGACCCCTGCGCCAGGGTACTAAACGCCACCGTCCCGCCAGGACGCACCACCCGGTAAAGCTCACTTAACGCGCCGCGCAGGTTGTCACACCACTGTACGGCCAGATTACTCCAGGCCAGGTCAAAGCTCGCGCTTGCCTGCGGGATGGCCTCGATATCTGCCAGCAGATAATGGTGGGCGACATCGTGACGCTGCGCTTCAGTCAGCATTTGCGACGACAGATCCAGCGCGCAAACCTCGCTCCCCTGCTCACGCCAGTAGCGACTCATACGTCCAGGCCCACAGCCCGCATCCAATACCTGCGAGAACGTGCCGCCATCCAGTAACGCCAGTAACGCATCGGCACTTTGACGCTGTAGCTCTGCGTGTTGCTCATAGTGGGTGGCCGCGCGGCCAAACGCGGCGGCAATCGCCCGTTTATTGACCTGCGCCATGCAACACCTCCAGTAGACGATCGATATCCTGCACCTCATGCGCCTGGGTCAGCGTCAGCCGTAATCTGGCCGTACCGGCGGGCACCGTCGGCGGGCGAATTGCCGTCACCCAACATCCCTGTTGCCGTAGTGTGTCCGCCAGTTGCAAAGCTTTATGGTTATCGCCAACAATCAGCGGCTGAATAGCACTGGTTGAATTCGCCAGCGTTAAACCCGGCGTATTCACCCCGGCGCGAAAACGCTGGATCAGCATCGCTAACTTTTCCCGGCGTTCATCACCTTCGCGGCTGCGGATCACCGCCAGCGCGGCGCGCAGAGCCTGAGCCTGCGCCGGAGGCATACTGGTGCTGTAGATCAGATGACGGGCAAACTGCAACAGATAGTCGGCCACGCTGTCAGAACACAGGATTGCCGCGCCGCTGACGCCAAATCCTTTGCCAAACGTCACCACTAACAGTTCGGGTTTGACCTGCTGTCGCCAGCAGGAACCGCGTCCTTCTGCACCGGTTACGCCAACGCCGTGCGCATCATCCACCAGTAGCCACGCACCGTGTCGTTCCGCCACCGCGTGGATTTCAGCGAGCGGCGCGCTGTCGCCATCCATGCTGAATACGCCTTCAGTGACCACGAGCTGCTGCCCCGGACAGGGGGCAGTCAGCAGACGCTCCAGATGATGCGGATCGTTATGGGTAAAGCGACGTAGAACAGCCGGGCTAAGGCTGGCGGCCTCCAACAGCGAGGCATGGCTAAGCCTGTCGGCGACAATACGATCGTCTTTTTCCATCAATGCGGCTATCACCGCCTGATTAGCGGCAAAACCGGAGATAAATAACAGCGCCCGCGAATAGCCCAGCCACTGCGCCAGCTCTTCTTCCAGCGCCTGGTGAGCCACGGAATACCCGCTGACATGACCCGAGCCGCCGCTGCCGACGCCAAAACGTTCAGCTCCCTGCTGCCAGGCGCAGATAATCTGCGGATGGTGGCTCAGGCCAAGGTAGTCGTTGCTGGAGAAATTCAGATACTGGCGGCCGTCGGCCTGCAGCCAGCGACCGGCGCCCTGGGTCACCGCATAGCGCTGCCGCCACGCATCAGCGCAACGACGCGCCGTGAGCGCATCGCCAATTTTTTGCTGCCAGGTCATACGGTTGCCGCGTTGTAGTAATCATCGGTATCCGGGGTACGCAGCGCCTGCTCGAGACGTTGTTGCTGTTCGTTATCCCCCGCCAGCACCGCCGTTTGCTGCGGGTTGAGACCCAGCTTGCGGAATAACAGCAAATCTTTATCTTCGTTCGGGTTCGGCGTGGTCAGCAGTTTGCAGCCGTAGAAAATCGAGTTAGCGCCGGCCATAAAGCACATCGCCTGGGTTTGCTCGTTCATCTGCTCGCGCCCGGCGGAAAGACGCACGTAAGAGGTTGGCATCATGATGCGCGCCACGGCGATGGTACGGATGAAATCAAACGCGTCGACGTCGTCGTTATCGGCAAGCGGCGTGCCCTTCACCTTCACCAGCATGTTGATCGGCACGCTTTCCGGCGGTGTCGGCAGATTGGCTAATTGCAGCAGCAGACCGGCGCGATCGGTGACCGTTTCGCCTAATCCGACAATACCGCCTGAGCAGACTTTAATCCCGGCTTCACGCACTTTATCCAGCGTATCCAGACGTTCCTGATAAGACCGGGTAGTGATGATATTGCCGTAAAACTCCGGCGAGGTGTCGAGGTTATGGTTGTAGTAATCCAGTCCCGCGTTGGCCAGGCGCTGAGCCTGGGTTTCGTTGAGCGTTCCCAGCGTCATGCAGGCTTCCAGCCCCAATGCTTTCACGCCCTGAACCATCTGTTCCAGGTAAGGCATATCGCGCTCGTGCGGGTTCTTCCACGCCGCCCCCATGCAAAACCGCGTTGAACCGGCCTGCTTCGCCTTACGCGCCGAGTCCAGTACCTGTTCCACTTCCATCAAGCGTTCAGTTTCCAGACCCGTTTTATAGCGAGAACTTTGCGGGCAGTATTTGCAGTCTTCCGGGCAGGCGCCAGTCTTAATCGACAACAGCGTACTGACCTGTACCTGCCGCGGATCGAAGTGCTGACGATGAATCTGTTGCGCTTCAAACAGGAGATCAAGCAGTGGTTTTTCAAATAATTCGGTGACTTGCGACATTGTCCAGCGGGAAGAATGAGCCATATTGGTATACGTTTCGTTGTCAGTTTGGTGTAGACTCGTAAACCTAAATCTTTTTAATTTGGTTTACAAGTCGATTATGACAACGGATGATCTTGCGTTTGACCAACGCCATATCTGGCACCCTTACACTTCCATGACCTCCCCATTGCCGGTGTATCCGGTGGCGCGGGCCGAAGGTTGTGAACTGATTTTAGCCAGCGGCGAGCGGCTCATTGACGGGATGTCATCCTGGTGGGCGGCGATCCACGGTTACAATCATCCGCAGTTGAACGCCGCAATGAAAACGCAGATTGACGCCATGTCGCACGTGATGTTTGGCGGCATTACCCATGCCCCGGCCATTACGCTGTGTCGCCAACTGGTGGACATGACGCCAGAAGCGCTAGAGTGCGTTTTTCTCGCGGATTCAGGTTCGGTCGCGGTGGAAGTGGCGATGAAAATGGCGCTGCAATACTGGCAGGCCAAAGGGGAATCTCGTCAGCGTTTCCTGACATTTCGTAACGGCTATCACGGCGATACCTTCGGCGCGATGTCGGTCTGCGATCCCGACAACTCAATGCACAGTCTGTGGAAAGGGTATCTGCCGGAAAACCTGTTTGCGCCTGCGCCGCAAAGCCGCATGGGCGGCGAGTGGGACGAACTGGACATGGTGCCTTTTGCCCGCCTGATGGCCGCGCATCGTCACGAAATTGCGGCGGTGATCCTCGAGCCAATTGTGCAAGGCGCTGGCGGTATGCGCATGTACCATCCTGAGTGGTTAAAGCGTATCCGTAAGATGTGCGACCGGGAAGGCATCCTGCTGATTGCCGATGAGATTGCCACCGGATTTGGCCGCACCGGCAAGCTGTTTGCCTGTGAACACGCCGATATTACGCCGGATATTTTGTGCCTCGGCAAAGCATTAACCGGCGGAACGATGACCCTTTCCGCGACCCTGACCACCCGTCTGGTCGCAGAAACCATCAGCAACGGCGAAGCGGGCTGCTTCATGCACGGTCCGACCTTTATGGGCAATCCGCTGGCTTGTGCCGTCGCCTCCGCCAGCCTGTCGCTACTTAACACCGGCGAGTGGCGCTCGCAGGTCGCAGCCATTGAAGCGCAGTTGCGTGCAGAACTCGCCCCGGCGGCAGACTCCAGCCGGGTCGCCGACGTGCGCGTGCTCGGCGCAATCGGCGTGATAGAAACCACCCAGCCGGTAAATATGGCGGCACTACAGAAGTTCTTTGTCGAACAGGGCGTGTGGGTACGACCGTTTGGTAAGCTGATCTATCTGATGCCGCCGTACATTATCCAGCCCGAGCAGTTGCGCCGCCTTACGCAAGCCGTCAATGAGGCTGTGCGCCATGCAACATTTTTTAGCGATTAAACAGCGGTAAGCTCTACGGTTTCTGGCTACACTTTTTGGCTAACGAGAGGAGTCAGTATGAAACTAATCAGTAACGATCTGCGCGATGGGGAGAAGCTTGGGCATCGTCACGTCTTTAACGGCATGGGATATGACGGGGATAATATTTCCCCGCATCTGGCATGGGATGATGTGCCCGCCGGGACTAAGAGCTTTGTCGTGACCTGTTACGATCCTGATGCGCCCACCGGCTCCGGCTGGTGGCACTGGGTAGTCGTTAATCTGCCTGCGGATACCCGCGTTCTCACGCAAGGCTTCGGCTCCGGGCTGGTTGCACTGCCGGACGGGGTGATTCAGACCCGTACGGATTTTGGTAAAGCCGGTTATGGCGGCGCAGCGCCGCCGAAGGGGGAAACTCATCGCTATATCTTTACGGTTCACGCGCTGGATGTAGAGCGTATTGATGTCGATGAGGACGCCAGCGGCGCGATGGTTGGATTTAATGTTCACTTCCACTCGCTCGCCAGCGCCTCGATTACCGCAATGTTTAGTTAATCTCTGTTGGGCCGGATATCGGCTTCGCCTCATCCGGCCTACAAAGCAGATCGTAGGCCTGATAAGACGCGTTAGCGTCGCCATCAGGCAATTTTCTACAGAAATTCGGGCAGCAATTTCAACAACGTTCCTTGCGCTAACAGTTCGGTCGCGGACTCAATTTCCGGGGCGAAAAAGCGATCCTGCGTATAGTGGGCAACCTGCTCGCGTAGCGCCTGGCGCGCCTGCTCCAGCAATGGACTTGAGGTTAACCCTTCACGTAGATCGATTCCCTGACACGCCGCCAGCCACTCGACGGCAATCACGCCGCGCGTATTCGCCGCCATCTCCCACAGCCTGCGACCCGCCGCCGGCGCCATAGACACATGATCCTCCTGGTTGGCGGAGGTCGGTAAGCTGTCTACACTGTGCGGATGCGCCAGCGCTTTGTTCTCGCTCGCCAGCGCGGCAGCCGTGACTTGCGCAATCATAAAGCCGGAGTTAACTCCGCCATTTTTCACCAGGAAAGGCGGCAGTTGCGACATGTGTTTATCCATCATTAACGCAATGCGTCGCTCCGATAATGCCCCGATTTCCGCAATCGCCAGCGCCAGGTTATCCGCCGCCATCGCCACGGGTTCAGCATGGAAGTTGCCGCCGGAAATCACATCGCCTTCTTCGGCAAACACCAGCGGGTTGTCGGAAACCGCGTTAGCTTCCACCAGCAGAACATCCATCACCTGGCGCATTTGCGTCAGACATGCCCCCATCACCTGCGGCTGACAGCGCAGAGAATACGGATCCTGTACTTTTTCACAGTTATGATGCGACTGCGAAAGCGCGCTGGAATCCGTCAACACATGGCGGTACAGCGCCGCGGCGTCAATCTGTCCGCGTTGTCCTCGCGCGGCATGAATCCGCGCATCAAACGGACGACGGGAGCCTAGCACGGCTTCGGTGGTCAGCGCCCCGCACACCGTCGCCGACGCAAACAGTTCCTGAGCTTCAATTAGCCCACGCAGCGCAAAAGCCGTCGAAGCCTGAGTCCCGTTAAGCAACGCCAGCCCTTCTTTCGCCTCCAGCGTTATAGGCTCCAGCCCGGCCTTTTTCAGCGCTTCGGTCGCCGGGAGCCATTCCCCCTGCCAGCGCGCCTTCCCTTCACCCAGCAGCGTCAGAGACATATGCGCCAACGGCGCCAGGTCACCCGATGCCCCCACTGAACCTTTCGCCGGGATCAGCGGATACACCCCGGCATTCACCAGCGCAATCAGCGCTTCAATCACGCTCAGGCGAATACCGGAAAAACCGCGCGCCAGGCTGTTGATTTTCAGCACCATAATCAGACGCACCATCGCGTCGTCCAGCGCCTCGCCGACGCCAGCCGCATGAGAAAGCACCAACGAGCGCTGTAAATTCTGCAAATCTTCTGTGGCGATACGGGTCTGCGCCAGTAGGCCAAAACCGGTATTAATGCCGTATGCCGTACGGCCTTCAGCAACAATGTTATTGACGCAGGCGACGCTTGCATTAATGGCGTCAATCGCGTTGGCATCAAGGCTTAGCTGGACCGGCTGCTGCCAGATGTCACGAAGTTGTGCAAAAGTCAGTTGGCCCGGCGTTAATGTCATGGTATTCATCTCAGCGTTTCCCCTGCGTCGCAGCGACCATCGGCAAATTCAGCCCTTCTTCAACGGCGCATTCCACCGCAATATCATATCCGGCGTCAGCGTGGCGCATTACACCGGTAGCCGGATCGTTATGCAATACCCGGGCAATACGCGCAGCGGCTTCATCGGTGCCATCACAAACAATGACCATCCCGGCATGCTGGGAGAAACCCATTCCCACTCCGCCGCCGTGGTGCAATGACACCCACGTCGCGCCGCTGGCGGTGTTCAGCAGCGCATTCAGCAGCGGCCAGTCGGATACGGCGTCAGACCCGTCGCGCATGGCTTCGGTTTCGCGGTTCGGGCTGGCAACGGAGCCGGAGTCCAGATGGTCACGACCAATAACAATTGGCGCGGACACTTCGCCGCTGCGCACCATTTCATTAAACGCCAGCCCCAGCTTCTGCCGCCATTCCAGGCCGACCCAGCAGATACGCGCCGGTAAGCCCTGGAAGTTAATCCGCTCACGCGCCATATCCAGCCAGTGATGCAGGTGTTTATCGTCAGCCACGATCTCTTTCACTTTGGCATCGGTTTTATAAATATCCTGCGGATCGCCGGAAAGCGCCACCCAGCGGAACGGGCCAATGCCACGGCAGAACAGCGGTCGAATATACGCTGGCACAAAACCGGGGAAATCAAAGGCGTTTTCCACGCCCATCTCTTTGGCCATCTGGCGAATGTTATTGCCGTAATCAAACGTCGGTACGCCCATTTTGCTAAACGCCAGCATCGCTTCGACATGCGTTGCCATTGAGCGTTTCGCCGCCTGCACCGTGCCCTGCGGATCGGACACCGCTTTCGCCTGATACTCTTCCCAGCTCCAGCCGGACGGCAGATAACCATGCAGCGGATCGTGGGCGCTGGTCTGGTCGGTCACCATATCCGGGCGCACACCACGCTTCACCAGCTCCGGCACAACGTCGGCGGCATTCGCGCACAGCGCAATGGAAACCGCTTTCCCTTCGCGGATGTACTTATCGATACGCGCCAGCGCATCGTCCAGCGATGTCGCCTGCTCGTCCACGTAACGGGTACGCAGACGGAAATCAATGCGGCTTTGCTGACATTCAATATTCAGCGAGCATGCGCCCGCCAGCGTCGCGGCTAACGGCTGCGCCCCGCCCATGCCGCCCAGCCCGGCGGTTAACACCCAGCGTCCGCTCAGGTTACCCTGATAATGCTGACGTCCGGCCTCAACGAAGGTTTCATACGTCCCCTGCACGATGCCCTGGCTGCCGATGTAGATCCAACTCCCGGCGGTCATCTGACCGTACATCGCCAGCCCTTTGGCATCCAGCTCGTTAAAGTGTTCCCAGGTTGCCCAGTGCGGAACCAGGTTGGAGTTAGCAATCAGTACGCGCGGGGCATTGTCATGGGTTTTGAACACACCGACCGGTTTACCCGACTGGACCAGCAGGGTCTCATCGCTCTCCAGTTGCGTCAGCGCATTGACGATGGCGTCGTAACACGCCCAGTCACGTGCAGCGCGACCAATCCCGCCGTATACCACCAGCTCATGCGGATTTTCCGCCACGTCGGGATCCAGGTTGTTCATTAACATGCGCAGCGGCGCTTCGGTCAGCCAGCATTTGGCCGTTAAGGTAGTGCCACGCGGGGCACGAATATCCTGCTGACGATATTTGCTATGGGACATGACAGAAAACTCCTCGCGAACGTCGGATAGATAAGTAACATATACTTGTCTATACAAGTTGCCGCAAGGGTGATTTTAACAATTAAGATACATTTTTATTATATTGCGTCAGCAATCACGGTTTTGGTATCCCGACATCAGGACATAAACCGTCCTTGCAGGCGATAGCGGGAACCCGGAAACAGCAAACGGGCATGAGAGACAATGGATGATGCGGACCAGGTTTTGCGGCGGATCAGCAAGCAGGGATCGTGTTCTTTGATTTTCAGCAGCGCGCACTCTTCCGCACTGGCGCGTACCGCTTCGACAATGTGCTCACCTTCCGTTAAGGGGGCGATCAGCGACAGGTAAGCGTGAGGCGTGGTCTGGCTGTAATCCTGCGCCAGATACTCCGGCACAATCTCCGCATTCACACAGCGATCTTCAATTTGTACCGGCAAATCGTTCTCGTAGTGCACCATGATGGAGTGAAAAATGGGGGTGCCTTCTTTAACGTTTAACACTAAAGCCTGCTGCGCATTTGCCTGGGTTCTTTCCAGCGTCAGAACCTCACAGCGGTGCTGATGCTGACGCGCGTTGATTTCATCCGCAATACTGCGAATTTCAAACAGCGCAGACTGGCCTTT
This sequence comes from Citrobacter sp. C5_2, assembly GCF_014596845.2. Classification (NCBI taxonomy): domain Bacteria; kingdom Pseudomonadati; phylum Pseudomonadota; class Gammaproteobacteria; order Enterobacterales; family Enterobacteriaceae; genus Citrobacter; species Citrobacter sp. C5_2. Next base: position 3,397,211 of record NZ_CP115032.1, read on the forward strand.
TGGCTCGGCGACAAACGTCCCCACCCCCTGCAAACGCACCAGCAACCCCTCATCCGTTAACTCACGCAGCGCCCGATTGATGGTCATGCGGCTAAAACCATACTGTGCCACCAGCTCTGCCTCAGACGGGATACGATCGTGAGCTTGCCAGATACCGCTGGCAATCTTTTCGCTGATCTCCTGCTTTACCTTTTCGTAAAAAGGAGCTGGAGCAGAACGGGATGGGAGCATGCGTGTGCCTTCCTTAAGCTGAAATGTGAATGGGTATAGTTTACAGACATTACCCGAACCTGATAAGCGTAACGCCCTCAGGCATGTCAGCGCCACCAGTGCGCGATTTGCCAGCCTAATCGCGCCGCAACGCGTGCCGCTCTGCCATCATCGTCAAAGCGTGGATTAAATTCAACCATATCTACCGCCTGCAGTTTACCGCTACGACAAAGGGGTTCAATCAGCCCCAACAGCGTCGCCAACGGTACGCCCAGCGCGGCGGGCGCTGACACCGCGGGCATTTCCCAAACCGGCAGTACGTCAAGGTCGATAGTCAGATAGATGACATCCGCGCCAGAGGCAAACTGCGCCAGTTGGGCCTGTGCCGAATCACAGTGCAAATCTTCCACCACGGTGACACCAAGCCGCTGCGCTTCATCCCACAGCGCCTGGGTATTTGCCGCCCGACTGACGCCGATACAGGCATAGTGAAATCCGCGTTGCTGTTCATCGCAAAGGTGCGCCAGCTGGCGAAACGGCGTACCAGATGTGGCCTGTTCGGCATGACGCAAATCGAGATGCGCGTCGAGATTGATGATGCCCACTTTTGCCTGCGGGAACGCATCCAGCACGCCAGCGCCATGGGCAAACGCGGTTTCGTGTCCTCCCCCCAGTACCAGGGTACGCATTTTCGCCTGCTGACAGCGCTGTACCGCCTTGCGTAGCGCTTGCTGCGCCCCCTCAAGATCGGGGGCCTGCGCCACAATATTCCCCAGATCCACCAGCCGCTGATGCCCGTCGTGACTGGCTAAATTCGCCAGCGCTTTACGTAGCGCATCTGGCGCTCCGGCGGCTCCCGTACGCCCCTGATTACGTTTAACGCCTTCATCACAGGCAAAACCAAGTAGCGCTATCTGCTCAGAGTGCATTTCCGGTGAAAACGCCGGACTCAGCGTGATAGTCTGAAACAGGCGCAGCGCAGTCGGCGACTCGGCGCGGTCATCTCGCCCCTGCCATAGCGCAGGAGACGCAGGTTGCCAGTTAGTCATGCAGGTTGTCCTTTGAATACACGTTGGTAGAGCGGGTTACGCCCGGGCTCATAGAGGATCTCGACCGGGAGTTCGGCATCCCACACCACAAAATCAGCCACAAACCCGGCCTTCAATTGACCGTGAGAGGCATGACGTCCCAGCGCCCGGGCCGCATGACGGGTGACGCCAGCCCACGCTTCTTCCGGCGTTAAGCCAAACTGGACGCAAGCCATATTCATCGCCCAGTGCAGACTGATAAACGGACTGGTGCCAGGGTTGAAGTCGGTCGCCACCGCCATCGGCACCTGATATTGCCGTAACAGCTCTACCGGCGGACGCTGTTGCTCATTGAGGAAATAGAAAGCGCCGGGCAACAACACCCCAACCGTACCGCTTTGGCTCATCGCCGCCACGCCCGCTTCATCGAGATATTCAATATGATCGGCGGATAAACCGTGGTAGCGGCTCACCAGTTGAGCGCCGCCGAGCAATGACAGTTGTTCAACATGCGCTTTGATCGGGATGCCCAGCGCCTGAGCGGCCTGAAACACCCGCTCACTTTGCGCCAGCGTAAAACCGACGCTTTCGCAGAACAGATCGACGGTCTCGAACAGCCCTTGCTCCCACAACTGCGGCAAAATAGTCTCGCATACCAGCGTAATATAGCCGTCAGGATCGCCCCGGTATTCCGCAGGGGTAGCATGGGCGGCCAACAGCGTCGGGCTTATTTCAATCACATCCTCCGCCGCCAGCGCTGCCACCACACGTAAAATTTTCTCTTCTGTCTGCAAATCCAGACCATAACCAGACTTTATTTCCAGTAGCGTAACGCCTTCTTTGATTAACCGCTCCATTCTCTGATGCGCTATATGAAGAAGTTGTTCATCAGTGGCGCTACGGGTCGCCGACACGGTGGCATTAATACCGCCCCCCTGGGCACTTATCTGCTGATAAGAAACACCGTTAAGCCGCTGCTCCCATTCACCTGCGCGATTCCCGCCAAAGACCAGGTGCGTATGGCAGTCGATCAGGCCAGGCGTCACCAGCCGGCCCTGCATATCAAAAGTATTGTCATGTGTGAGGTATAACGAAGACTCCGGCACAATAGCGCGAATCTTACCCTGGCGGACGATCAACGCATGTCCATCCACCAGCCCATACGGGTTATCACGTTCAGGATCCATGGTCGCCAGGCGAACATTGCGCCAGATAACATCATCAGGGAAGAATTGCTGCATTTGACTCACCACTTGTCATAGGTTGTATAGACATTTATTTTTGATTCAGCGGATGTTGTCAACCTGGATGAGCATAATTGTTATCTATTTGTGATATAAGGTCTCTCCGCGCCGGGCATTACGGCGATAAAAAAGAACTTTTTACCTTTTAACCTTCCCGTTTCGCTCAACTTAGTATAAAAAAGCAGGCTTCAATGGATAACTTTCAAAGCCCGGAGCAACCTGTGAACATATCATCAGTTTCCCGTCTGGCGCTGGCAATGGCTTTTGGCGTGACGCTGACCGCCTGTAGCTCTACACCGCCCGATCAAATTCCTTCCGATCAGACCGCGCCTGGCACCGCTTCGCGCCCGATTCTGTCGGCCAATGAAGCGAAAAACTTCGTCGCCGCGCACTATTTTTCCGCGCTGACGCCAAACACCGCGCCGTGGAGCCCTTCTGCTATTACTTTGCCCGCGCAGCCTGACTTTGTCGTTGGCCCGGCAGGTACCCAGGGCGTGACGCATACCAGCATTCAGGCCGCGGTTGATGCGGCAATCATCAAACGTACCAACAAACGTCAGTACATCGCGATCATGCCGGGCGAATATCAGGGCACTGTCTATATCCCGGCAGCGACAGGTAGCCTGACGCTTTACGGTACTGGCGAAAAACCGCTGGATGTGAAAATTGGCCAGGCCATTGACGGTGATATGAGCACCGCTGACTGGCGTCGTACGGTGAACCCGGGCGGTAAATATATGCCGGGCAAACCAGCGTGGTATATGTTTGATAATTGCCAGAGCAAGCGCGGCACCAATATTGGCGTGATGTGTTCTGCGGTCGTTTGGTCGCAAAATAACGGTCTGCAATTGCAGAACCTGACCATTGAAAACAACCTCGGTGATAGCGTTGATGCAGGGAACCATCCGGCAGTCGCACTGCGTACCGATGGCGATAAAGTACAGATCAACAACGTCAACATCCTGGGTCGCCAGAACACCTTCTTCGTGACCAATAGCGGCGTACAAAACCGTCTGGAAAACGATCGTCAGCCGCGTACGCTGGTGACGAACAGCTACATTGAAGGCGATGTGGATATCGTGTCTGGTCGTGGCGCGGTGGTATTCGATAACACCGATTTCCGCGTTGTGAACTCCCGTACCCAGCAGGAAGCGTACGTGTTTGCACCGGCTACCCTGTCAAACATCTACTACGGTTTCCTGGCTATCAATAGCCGCTTCACGGCAAGTGGTGATGGCGTGGCGCAACTGGGCCGCTCGCTGGATGTTGATTCTAACACCAATGGACAGGTGGTTATTCGCGACAGCGTGATTAACGAAGGCTTTAACATGGCGAAACCGTGGGCTGACAGCGTTATCTCAAAACATCCCTTTACCGGTAATACCGGCACGGAAGATGATAAAGGCGAAATCCAGCGTAACCTGAACGACACTAACTTCAACCGCATGTGGGAATACAACAACCGCGGTATTGGTAGCAAAGTGGTTGCAGAGCCTAAGCAGTAATTGCCATTCTCTAATGTAAACCCGGCAGACTCATGCTCTGCCGGGCAATGTGCCGGATACTCATCCGGCATTAGACGCAATATTAGTACGCGTTAACCACCACCCACATCGGGCCTTGTCCTACCGCGTAACGACCTTTCTCCGTCAGCAATCCTTGTTCGCCAGCAATCTCGTACACCGCGATGTGATGAGATTTTTGCCCGGCGGCAATCAGGTATTTACCGCTGTGGTCGATATTAAAACCGCGTGGTTGCGTTTCGGTCGGCTGGAAGCCTTCTTTAGTCAGCACGCTTCCGTCTTCTGAGACGCTAAACACCGTAATCAGACTGGCGGTACGATCGCAGGCATACAAATGACGACCATCCGGCGTAATATGAATATCTGCCGCCCATCGGGTATCGGAGAAATCAGCAGGCATCATATCCAGCGTCTGTACGCATTCAATTTTGCCGTGCGGATCTTTCAGTTCCCAGACGTCAACAGAGCTGTTCAGCTCATTCACGCAATAGGCGTATTGCTTATTCGGATGGAACACCATATGACGCGGACCCGCGCCTTCCACGGTGGTCACTTCTGCCGGCTCCTGCGCGACCAGATGACCATCATCACTGACGTCAAACAGACAGATACGATCCTGTTTCAATGCCGGAACCCACAGAGTACGGTTATCCGGAGAGATGTTGGCCGAGTGGCAACCATCCAGACCGTCAACCACATCCAGGAGCTCCACCGGCAGACCATTTTCCAGACGCGTGACGCTGACGCTGCCCGCATTATAGGAACCGACAAACACGAAGCGCCCCTGATGATCGGTAGAAATATGCGTCGGACTACCCGGCAGCGCAGACTCCGCAACGAAGGTCAGCGCACCGTCATCAGGCGCAATACGATATGCCAGAACACGAAACTCCGGACGCACACCGACATAGAGATAGCGCTTATCCGGGCTGACGACCATCGGCTGTACCTGACCCGGTACATCAACCACCTGGGTCAGCGTCAAAGACCCATCGTGATTCAGGCTCCAGACATGAATTTGCTGACTCTCAGGACTGGCGGTATAAACGGTTTGTTTCATGAATACTCCTTTGCTTGTTGGCAGGTGGCTGCAATTGCCTGACACACGCCTAAGGTAGACGCTTTTAACGGTGAATGCTTAATCAAGACTCAGAATTTTGTCCGGCTCCCGTCTCGGTGTACCATTCCAGCAGACACAATTCTCAACCTTAATCTGGAAAAACCTATGACCGCACGCGTGATTGCCCTGGATTTAGACGGTACCTTACTGACCCCGAAAAAGACCTTGTTGCCATCCTCTCTTGAAGCGCTCTCACGCGCCAGAGAAGCAGGCTACCAACTTATCATTGTCACAGGTCGCCATCACGTTGCTATTCATCCTTTTTATCAGGCACTGGCGCTGGATACACCTGCAATTTGCTGCAACGGCACTTACTTGTATGATTATCATGCAAAAAAGGTACTGGAATCCGATCCTCTCCCGGTTGACCAGGCATTGCAGCTGATCGAAATGCTGGATGAACATCAAATTCATGGACTGATGTATGTTGACGAGGCCATGCTGTATGAGCGTCCGACCGGGCATGTGGTGCGTACCGCTAACTGGGCGCAAACGCTACCGCCGGAACAGCGCCCAACCTTCACCCAGGTTCCTTCGCTGGCGCAGGCCGCGCATGATGTCAACGCCGTGTGGAAATTTGCCCTGACCGACGAAGATATTCCAAAACTGCAGCAGTTTGGTAAAAACGTTGAACAACAACTGGGGCTGGAGTGTGAATGGTCCTGGCATGATCAAGTCGACATTGCCCGTAAAGGTAACAGCAAAGGGCGACGTCTTACTCAGTGGATCGAAGCGCAGGGTGGGTCAATGGAAAATGTGATCGCCTTTGGCGACAACTTTAACGATATCAGCATGCTGGAAGCCGCAGGCACCGGCGTGGCGATGGGTAACGCTGATGACGCGGTCAAAGCCCGCGCCAACATCGTGATTGGTGACAACACCACCGACAGCATCGCGAAGTTTATCTACACCCACCTGCTGTAATCAGGCGGTGATCGACACACTCTTAATTTGCGCGTACAGCCACAGGCCAGGTTTGATGCCAAGCTCATCCCTGGCCCACGGGCTGATCCTCGCCCACAGCGTTTTCCCGCCCACCTCAAGCTGCACTTCCACCTGACCGTTATCGTCATAGCACTGGGCGACCTTCGCACGCAGTATGTTACGAATACTGGTCTGCTGCGGCGGCTGGAGTACCAGCGAAACATCAGACGCCTGAATGCGAATGCGCAGCACGGATTGCAGCGGCTGCTCAAGCTTGTTGACCCACAGATGCTGATCGCCCAGCGCCAGCGCGGTCATCGCATAGTGAGGATGATGCTCCAGCACGCTGACTTTCAGAATGCTGCTCTGCTGTTCTTTCGGCAGCCAGGGATGCATTACGCTACTCCCCCAGACGTCCTCCAGCGAACCAAATGCTTTAACCTGCCCGTTTTCCAGCACCATCACTTTGTCTGCCAGGTGCAAAATTTCATCAAGCGAGTGGCTGACATACAGCATCGGAATATTAATTTCACGCGCCAGACGTTGCAGATAAGGTAGCAGTTCGCGTTTGCGCGGAATATCCAGTGAGGCTAACGGTTCATCAAGCAGCAATAACTCTGGCGCGGTAAGCAGCGCCCGACCAATGGCAACGCGCTGTTTTTCGCCGCCGGAAAGACTTCCCGGTAGGCGATCGAGCAGCGGTTCAATGCCCAGCAGCGCCACCAGCTTATCAAACTGCCCGGCCATGCTTTTCGCCATACCGTAACGCAGGTTACCGCGCACCTTATAATGGGGAAACAGACGCGCATCCTGGAATACATAGCCCACCCGACGCTTTTCAGGCGTTAAGCAGATTCCGTTTTCAACATCGTTTAACACCCGACCGTTAAGCACAATACGTCCGGACTGCGGCTGCGTCAGGCCGCTGATAGCGTTAATCAGCGACGTTTTCCCTGCGCCGGAAACACCAAAAATAGCGGTAATCCCACTGGCAGGCAGCGTTTCGTTGAGCGTCAGGCAATGGGTTCCCAACGTCTGGGAGAAGTTAAGTTCCAGCATGATTATCGCCCCGTCCGCTCACGGCTAATACGCGCCAGCCATTCAGAAATCAGCAGTGAAATCAGCGCCAATACAATAGAAATAATGCATAACCTTGCCGCTGCGCTTTCGCCGCCAGGCGTTTGGATCAGGGTATACATCGCCGAGGGGATAGTGCGGGTTTCGCCAGGAATATTGGAGACAAAGGTAATCGTTGCGCCGAATTCCCCGAGGGAACGCGCGAACGCCAGCACCGTCCCGACAATAATGCCGGGCAACATCAGCGGTAAGGTAATGGTCATGAATACGCGCCAGCGTCCGGCCCCGAGCGTACGCGCCGCCTGCTCCAGCTTGACGTCGACGCCTTCAAGTGCCAGACGAATTGCCCGCACCATAAGAGGGAAAGACATCACCGCCGCAGCCAGCACCGCACCGCGCCAGCTAAAGGCAAAGGTGATGCCAAACCAGTCATACAGCCGCTCACCGATAAACCCGCGCCGCCCCATGGCGACTAACAACAGATACCCCACCACCACCGGCGGCAGCACCAATGGCAAATGCAAAACACTGTCGAGCAGCGCTTTGCCCGGGAAGGTGCATCGCACAAGCAGCCAGGCAAAGAAGATCCCAAACGGCAAACTAAACAGCACGGCCAGGGAAGAAACTTTCAGGCTCAGTATGACGGCCTGCCATTCAGGATCGGTCAGTATCATTACTTGGTCGTAAATCCATAACGTTTAAAAATTTCAGCAGCCTGCGGTCCTTTCAGGTAATCATAGAACGCGCTGACCGTTGCGTTTTTGTGCCCATCAACAATCGCGATAGGGTATTCCACTTTTTTGTGTGAATCTTCCGGGAAGGTCGCGACAACCTTGACGCCTTTGCTGGCGACAGCATCGGAACCATAGACGATCCCCAGCGGCGCTTCGTTACGTTCTACCAGCGCCAGCGCACCGCGAACGTCTTCCGCAGGTGCCAGTTTCGGCGCCAGAGTATCCCATGCGCCCAATTTTTGCAGTGCTTCCTTGGCATAAATGCCCGCCGGAACATGTTCCGGATCGCCGACAGCCAGGCGTCCACCATTCAGCAAACGGGTCCAGTTGGTTTTACTGTCGATAGTAAAGTCTTGCTGGGCGCTGGCTTTCGGCGCCACCACCACCAGACTGTTGCCTAACAGCGTTGCACGCGTGGCGGTATCCATCGATTTTTTATCGACCGCATAATCCATCCATTTCTGATCGGCAGAAATAAACAGGTCAGCAGGCGCGCCTGCTTCAATCTGACGCGCCAGCGTAGAAGAAGAGGCAAAAGAGGAGACGACGCCAACGTTCTTCTCTTTTTTGTATTGCGTCGCAATATCCTGCATCGCGTTGGTGAGCGAAGCCGCTGCGAATACCGTGATTTTCCCTTCATCCGCCAATGCATGTCCTGCGACAGAAAGAGAAAGCGTCGCCCCTGCAAACAAGCGTAACCATGTGCGTGCCATCTGTAGCTCCTTTGAGTTTCGTTATGTACGCGCAAATATAACGGTTAAGCCAGAATTTTCCCAGCGGTTATTGATACCAATTAGAGGTTACGCCATGAAAATATCGGCACGAGAAGCAGGATCTTGATAAACTGTTGTCTGTGAAAACGAGCTGAAAGGCAAAAATATAAACGCCCGACTGAGCGGGCGTTTGGGGAATCAATGATTCTGTCTGGACTGGTCTTTCTGACCGATACCGGAAAAAATGTTGAACACTTCACCCAATCCGTAAATCAGACCCAGAATGATGGCCATCACCACAGGTACCATGATTACGGCGAATACCAGACTTTTCAATAACTCTAACATGGTCAACTCCAGATATAGTCCTTAGTTGTATTCTAACCACATCACGCAGAAAAGCACTCCCCTTTTGTGCGGTTGGCTTTGCGCACACACGGTTTTCCGTCACAATACCCTTTTTTGCCAGGAGCTTGTGATGCAGGCCGAAATCCTTCTTACGCTGAAACTTCAGCAAAAACTGTTTGCCGATCCCCGTCGCATTTCTCTGCTCAAGCACATTGCGCTTTCCGGCTCCATCAGTCAGGGCGCGAAGGATGCGGGTATCAGTTATAAAAGCGCCTGGGACGCGATTAACGAAATGAACCAGCTCAGTGAGCAGACGCTGGTTGAGCGCGCCACCGGCGGTAAAGGCGGCGGCGGCGCGGTGTTGACGCGTTACGGCCAGCGTCTGATCCAACTGTATGATTTGCTCGCTCAAATTCAACAAAAAGCGTTTGATGTATTGAGCGATGACGATGCGCTGCCGCTCAATAGCCTGCTGGCAGCCATTTCCCGCTTTTCACTGCAAACCAGCGCCCGTAACCAATGGTTTGGCACGATTACCGCTCGCGACCACGATCAGGTTCAGCAGCATGTCGACGTCCTGTTGGCCGATGGCGAAACGCGTCTGAAAGTCGCGATTACTGCGCAAAGCGGTGAGCGTTTGGGTCTTGAGGAAGGTAAAGAAGTATTAATTCTGTTGAAAGCACCGTGGGTAGGCATTACCCAGGACGAGGCTATCGCTCAGGCCGCTGATAATCAGTTGCATGGAATGATCAGTCATATCGAACGTGGCGCAGAACAATGTGAGGTGTTAATGACGTTGCCAGACGGCCAGACGCTGTGTGCGACGCTGCCAGTGGAGCAGACTCACGCTTTAGCGGAAGGTGCTAACGCAACAGCATATTTTAATGCTGACAAAGTGATTATTGCGACGCTGTGCTGAGTTAATTGACATTAGCCTGAAGAACACGTATCCCTGTCATTAATTGCTGCAAATAATGGGATACAAAATGTCATCATTGCAAATTTCGCAAGGCACGTTTCGTCTTAGCGACACAAAAACGCTCCAGTTAGATGCGTTGACATTACACGCGGGTGATAGCTGGGCGTTTGTGGGCTCTAACGGCAGCGGGAAATCCGCGCTGGCCCGTGCGCTGGCAGGAGAATTGCCGCTACTGAAAGGTGAGCGGCACTGTCAGTTTACACGTATTACCCGTCTCTCCTTCGAGCAGCTACAAAAGCTGGTCAGCGACGAGTGGCAGCGAAACAACACCGATCTTCTCAGCCCCGGTGAAGATGACACCGGGCGTACCACCGCAGAAATCATTCAGGATGAGGTCAACGACCCCACTCGCTGCGCTGCGCTGGCGCAGCAGTTTGGTATTTCTTCCCTGCTCAACAGGCGTTTCAAATACCTTTCCACCGGTGAAACACGCAAAACCCTGCTCTGTCAGGCGTTAATGTCCGCACCGGATTTACTGATCCTTGATGAGCCTTTTGACGGGCTGGACGTGGCGTCCCGTCGCCAGTTAGCAGAACTGCTCGCTGAACTGCACCAGACCGGTTTTATGCTGGTACTGGTGCTTAACCGCTTTGATGAGATTCCCGAGTTCGTGCAATTTGCCGGCGTACTTGCCGATTGCACGTTGACTGAAACCGGCGCAAAAGCAGACCTTCTGCAACAGGCATTAATCGCTCAACTTGCCCATAGTGAACGCCTGGAAGGCATCCAATTACCCGAGCCGGACGAGCCTTCGGTCCGTCGCACGCTGTCCGATAACGAGCCACGTATTGTGCTTAACGATGGCACCGTCTCGTATAACGATCGCCCTATCCTGCATCATCTGAGCTGGCAGGTAAATCCGGGGGAACACTGGCAAATCGTCGGCCCCAACGGGGCGGGAAAATCAACCCTACTGAGTTTAATCACCGGCGATCACCCCCAGGGTTACAGCAACGATTTAACGCTGTTTGGCCGCCGCCGGGGTAGTGGTGAAACTATCTGGGATATTAAAAAACACATCGGCTACGTCAGCAGTAGCCTGCATCTCGATTACCGGGTCAGTACGACGGTACGCAATGTGATTCTCTCCGGCTACTTTGACTCAATCGGCATCTATCAGGCCGTCTCTGACAGACAGCACAAACTGGTCCAGCAGTGGCTGGATATTCTGGGCATGGATAAACGTACCGCGGATGCGCCGTTCCACAGTCTTTCCTGGGGGCAGCAACGGCTGGCGTTGATTGTGCGTGCGCTGGTTAAACACCCGACTTTGTTAATCCTCGACGAGCCTTTGCAAGGCCTGGACCCGCTCAATCGCCAACTGATTCGTCGGTTTGTGGATGTACTGATCGGTGAAGGCGAAACCCAGCTGCTGTTTGTCTCCCACCATGCTGAAGACGCCCCGGCCTGCATTACCCATCGACTGGAGTTTGTGCCCGAGGGCGATGTCTACGCCTATCAACAAACCTCTCTGCGTTAATTTTCATTTGAGGGCGTTTAACACGCCCTTTTTTCTGCATTTTTTTCAGATAAACGCCGAGATAACAACTTAACCTTATGATTTAAAATAAAATAACCAATGCAAACGAGTGAAAACATTACTGTGTAAACGATTCCACTAATTTATTCCATGTCACACTTTTCGCATCTTTGTTATGCTATGGTTATTGCATACCATAGGCTTAACGGAGCGAATTATGAGAGTATTGGTTACAGGTGGTAGCGGTTACATAGGAAGCCACACTTGCGTGCAGTTGCTGAAAAACGGTCACGAGGTGGTGATCCTGGATAACCTCTGCAACAGCAAGCGCAGCGTTCTGCCCGTCATCGAGCGCTTAGGCGGCAAGCACCCGACTTTCGTGGAAGGGGATATTCGTAACGAAGCGCTGATAACCGAAATTCTGCACGATCATGCCATTGACACGGTCATCCATTTTGCCGGTTTAAAAGCCGTTGGCGAGTCCGTTGCCAAGCCGCTGGAATACTATGACAACAACGTCAACGGGACGCTGCGTCTGGTAAATGCCATGCGCGCCGCCAACGTGAAAAACTTCATTTTCAGCTCCTCCGCGACCGTCTATGGCGATCAACCGCAAATTCCTTACGTTGAAAGTTTCCCCACCGGCACACCACAAAGCCCGTATGGCAAAAGTAAGCTGATGGTTGAACAGATCCTGACCGATCTGCAAAAAGCACAGCCCGACTGGAGTATCGCCTTACTGCGCTACTTCAACCCGGTTGGCGCGCATCCGTCAGGCGATATGGGTGAAGACCCGCAAGGTATTCCAAACAACCTGATGCCTTACATCGCACAGGTTGCCGTTGGCCGCCGCGAGTCCCTTGCCATATTTGGCAACGACTACCCTACCGAAGATGGCACCGGCGTTCGCGACTATATCCACGTCATGGATCTCGCAGATGGCCACGTCGCCGCGATGGAAAAACTGGCGGGCAAACAGGGCGTGCATATTTACAACCTCGGGGCGGGCATCGGCAGCAGCGTGCTGGATGTGGTCAACGCCTTCAGTAAAGCCTGCGGTAAACCGGTGAATTACCATTTTGCCCCACGTCGTGATGGCGATCTTCCGGCCTACTGGGCAGATGCCAGTAAAGCCGATCGCGAGCTCAACTGGCGCGTAACTCGCACCCTGGATGAAATGGCGCAAGACACCTGGCACTGGCAATCACGCCATCCGCAGGGATATACGGATTAAGGATCAATCATGACGCAATTCAATCCTGTCGATCATCCACACCGCCGTTTTAACCCGCTCACCGGGCAGTGGATCCTCGTCTCACCACATCGTGCAAAACGCCCCTGGCAAGGGGCGCAGGAAACACCATCTAAGCAGGTTCTACCCGCACATGACCCGGACTGCTTCCTGTGTGCAGGCAATACACGTGTTACCGGCGATAAAAACCCGGATTACACCGGGACCTATGTTTTTACTAACGACTTTGCCGCGCTGATGTCCGATACCCCGGACGCGCCGGACAGCCACGATCCGTTAATGCGCTGTCAGAGCGCGCGCGGTACCAGCCGCGTGATTTGCTTTTCGCCCGATCACAGCAAAACGCTGCCGGAACTCAGCGTGCCTGCGCTAACAGAAATCGTGAAAACGTGGCAGGAACAGACGGCAGATTTAGGCAAAACCTATCCCTGGGTGCAGGTCTTTGAGAATAAAGGCGCGGCAATGGGGTGTTCGAACCCCCATCCGCACGGGCAGATATGGGCCAATAGCTTTCTGCCCAACGAAGCCGAACGTGAAGATCGCCTGCAAAAAGCGTACTTCGCCGAACAGGGCGCGCCAATGCTCCTTGATTACGTCCAGCGTGAACTGGCGGATGGTAGCCGGACGGTCGTTGAAACAGAACACTGGCTGGCAGTCGTGCCCTACTGGGCGGCATGGCCGTTCGAAACGCTGCTGCTGCCAAAAGCGCATGTCCTGCGTATCACCGATTTGACCGACGAACAGCGCGCTGATCTGGCGCTGGCGTTGAAAAAACTGACCAGTCGTTACGACAACCTGTTCCAGTGCTCATTCCCCTACTCCATGGGCTGGCACGGCGCACCGTTTAACGGTGAAGAAAACCAACACTGGCAGTTGCACGCACACTTTTATCCGCCGCTGCTGCGTTCGGCAACCGTGCGCAAATTTATGGTCGGTTACGAAATGCTGGCGGAAACCCAGCGCGACCTGACAGCAGAACAAGCGGCTGAACGACTGCGTGCGGTCAGCGACATCCATTTTCGCGAATCCGGAGTTTAAATAATGAGTCTGAAAGAAAAAACACAATCTCTGTTTGCTGAAACATTTGGCTACCCTGCCACCCATACTATTCAGGCACCGGGCCGTGTAAACCTGATTGGCGAACATACCGATTATAACGACGGATTCGTTCTGCCCTGCGCTATCGACTATCAAACCGTGATTAGCTGTGCGACACGCGATGACAGAAAAGTTCGCGTTATCGCGGCTGACTACGATAATCAAATGGACGAGTTCTCTCTGGACGCGCCAATTATCGCTCATGACAGCCAGCAGTGGTCAAACTACGTGCGTGGCGTGGTGAAGCATCTGCAAAAGCGTAATAACGCCTTTGGCGGCGCGGATCTGGTGATCAGCGGTAATGTGCCTCAGGGCGCAGGCTTAAGCTCTTCGGCTTCGCTGGAAGTGGCGGTAGGCACCGTGTTCCAGCAGCTTTATCATCTGCCGCTCGACGGGGCGCAGATTGCTCTGAACGGCCAGGAAGCTGAAAACCAGTTTGTCGGCTGCAACTGCGGCATTATGGATCAGTTGATCTCCGCGCTTGGCAAGAAAGATCATGCGCTGCTGATCGACTGCCGTACGCTGGGCACCAAAGCCGTTTCCATGCCTGAAGGCGTGGCGGTGGTAATCATCAACAGCAATTTTAAACGTACGTTGGTGGGTAGCGAGTACAACACCCGTCGCGAACAGTGTGAAACCGGGGCGCGTTTCTTCCAGCAACCTGCCCTGCGTGATGTCAGCTTTGAAACCTTTAGCGCAGTTGCTCACGAACTGGATCCGATTGTCGCCAAACGCGTTCGTCACGTGATCACGGAAAACGCGCGTACCGTGGAAGCTGCGAATGCGCTGGAAAAAGGCGACCTGTTACGCATGGGTCAGCTGATGGCGGAATCTCACGCTTCAATGCGCGATGACTTTGAAATTACCGTGCCGCAAATTGATACGCTGGTTGAGATTGTCAAAGCAACCATCGGCGATAAAGGTGGTGTTCGTATGACAGGCGGCGGCTTCGGGGGCTGTATTGTGGCGCTGATCCCGCAAGATCTGGTGCCTGCCGTGCAGCAGGCTGTCGCCGAACAGTACGAAGCTAAAACCGGTATTAAAGAAACATTTTACGTCTGTAAACCTTCACAAGGAGCCGGACAATGTTAAACGAAATTCCCGTAATGGCGCCCGACGGTCAGCCGTTCCGCCTGCTTACCCTGCGTAACGACGCGGGGATGGTGGTCACGCTCATGGACTGGGGCGCAACGCTGCTCTCTGCGCGTATTCCACTTAGCGATGGTAGTGTGCGCGAAGCCCTGCTCGGTTGCGCCAGCCCGGAGCAGTACCCGGAACAGGCTGCGTTTCTGGGGGCTTCCATTGGCCGCTACGCTAACCGTATCGCCAACAGCCGCTATACCTTTGACGGCGAAACCTTTGAATTGCTGCCAAGTCAGGGTGATAACCAACTGCACGGCGGACCGAACGGTTTTGACAAACGTCGCTGGCAGATAGTGAATCAGAATGACCGTCAGGTGCTGTTTGCCTTAACGTCTGACGATGGCGACCAGGGTTTCCCTGGTAATCTTTGCGCCACCGCGCAGTATCGCCTGACTGACGATAATCGGATTTCGATAACCTACCGTGCCACGGTTGATAAGCCCTGCCCGGTAAATCTGACGAATCATGTCTATTTTAATCTCGACGGTGACAAAACGGATGTGCGCCAGCACAAGCTGCAAATTCTGGCGGACGAGTATTTACCCGTAGACGAAATGGGCATCCCGCATGACGGGCTGAAATCCGTCGCCGGAAGCACTTTTGATTTCCGTTCCCCGAAAATCATCGCCAGCGAATTTCTGGCCGATGACGATCAGCGCAAGGTAAAAGGTTACGATCACGCCTTCCTGCTCCAGGCACAAGGCAATGCGCGTACTCCGGCGGCTCAGGTTTGGTCTCAGGATGAAAAACTGCAGATGGTGGTTTACACCTCAGCCCCGGCATTGCAGTTTTACTCAGGAAACTTCCTTGGCGGTACGCCTTCACGTGGGCCGGAGGCCTATGAAGACTGGCAAGGTCTGGCGCTGGAAAGTGAGTTTCTGCCAGACAGCCCGAACCATCCAGAATGGCCACAGCCGGACTGCTTCCTGCATCCGGGTGAAGAGTATGCCAGCGTGACGGAATATCAGTTTATTCCTGCCTGACAGTTCATCCTGACAGGCCCGATAGCATAAATTTATCGGGCCTGTTGTTTGTTTTCCGCAGTAAACCCGCTCACCCCCCCATCATCCAAAGACAAAATCGCAACCTTGAGTTCACAAGAACCTTACACTGTGGCGCTATTTTCGCTATGGTTATGCGTAAGCATTGCCGCTGACTCATTACGGCAATATAATGAGAATTATTATCATTAAATATGATTGATAGGAGTGAGTGTATGGCTGTAACTAAGCTGGTTCTGGTACGACACGGTGAAAGTCAGTGGAACAACGAAAACCGTTTTACCGGTTGGTATGACGTTGATCTGTCAGAGAAAGGCGTAGGTGAAGCAAAAGCGGCCGGTAAGCTGCTGAAAGAGGAAGGCTATAGCTTTGATTTTGCCTATACCTCTGTGCTGAAACGTGCCATCCATACCCTATGGAACGTCCTGGACGAACTGGATCAGGCCTGGCTGCCAGTTGAGAAATCCTGGAAACTGAACGAGCGTCATTACGGCGCGCTACAGGGTCTGAACAAAGCAGAAACCGCTGAAAAATACGGTGACGAGCAGGTTAAGCAATGGCGTCGCGGCTTTGCGGTCACCCCGCCGGAACTGACCAAAGATGACGAGCGTTATCCGGGTCACGACCCGCGTTATGCCAAACTGACTGACAAAGAACTGCCGCTCACCGAAAGCCTGGCGCTGACCATCGATCGCGTGATTCCTTACTGGAACGAAACCATTCTGCCGCGTATGAAAAGCGGTGAGCGCGTAATTATCGCTGCTCACGGTAACTCCCTGCGCGCGCTGGTGAAGTACCTGGATAACATGAGCGAAGATGAAATCCTCGAACTGAACATCCCGACCGGCGTACCGCTGGTGTATGAGTTTGACGAAAACTTTAAGCCGATTAAACACTACTATCTGGGTAACGCTGACGAGATCGCGGCAAAAGCCGCAGCCGTTGCTAACCAGGGTAAAGCGAAGTAATTTTTTCGCTCCCAATAAAAAAAGCGTGGGATGCTCCACGCTTTTTTTATTGCCGGATGGCGGCGTTGCCTTATCCGGCCTACCGAGGCTAACCCGGATGAGTTTTTTACCCGCGGCGCGCTTTTACCGCTTCCGCCAACTGGCGTAACACCGCATCGGTATCTTCCCAGCCAATGCAGGCATCGGTGATGCTCTTGCCGTAGGTCAGGGGTTCACCGCTATCCGGGTTCTGATTACCTTCAACCAGATGGCTTTCAATCATCACGCCAATAATTGCTTTCTCGCCACCGGCAACCTGCCCGCAAACGTCTTTCGCAACATCCATCTGTTTTTTGAACTGCTTGCTGGAGTTGGCATGGCTAAAGTCGATCATCACCTGCGGAGAAAGCCCCGCTTTGACCAAACCTTCTTTCACGTCGGCAACGTGCTGAGCGCTGTAGTTCGGCTCTTTGCCGCCGCGCAGAATGATATGGCAATCGCCATTACCGCTGGTATTCACAATCGCCGAATGGCCCCATTTGGTTACAGACAGGAAGCAATGCGGCGCCCCGGCAGCATTGATTGCATCAATGGCGACTTTGATGGTGCCATCAGTACCATTTTTAAAACCAACCGGGCAGGACAAACCTGACGCCAATTCACGGTGTACCTGAGATTCTGTGGTACGTGCGCCAATTGCGCCCCAGCTCATAAGATCGGCAAGATATTGTGGGGTAATCATATCCAGGAACTCGCCTGCGGCCGGCAAACCACTGTCGTTGATATCCAGCAGCAGTTTACGGGCAATGCGCAGACCGTCGTTGATCTGGAAGCTGTTATCCATGTGCGGATCGTTGATAAGTCCTTTCCAGCCTACGGTAGTACGCGGTTTTTCAAAATAGACGCGCATGACGATTTCAAGTTCGCCTTTTAACTCTTCACGTAGCGCCAGCAAGCGAGCGGCATACTCTTTAGCCGCTGCCGGATCATGAATAGAACACGGCCCAATCACCACCAGCAGACGATCGTCACTGCCTTTGAGAATTTTATGAATCGCCTTACGGGCATGCGCCACCGTATTGGCGGCATTTTCAGTAGCGGGGAATTTTTCCAGCAGTGCGACCGGGGGTAATAATTCGTTGATCTCTTTAATGCGTAAATCGTCGTTCTGATAATTCATGATTATTCCAGCGTTGCCATACTTATATAAATGAATGCAATCCCTCCAATCTATATCTTCAGTCATAAAGTGTAAACGGGGTTTTACACTTTGGACGGATTAATCCTGGAATAGGCCCAAAAAACGCAATAAAGTAGCGAAAAAAGAGATCCAGACTACAATTTATAACTGTAACAGCTTAAATTCTCATAAATTTCAAGATTCTATGCTGGTTTTAATTTGCATAGCAAAACTATTAACCATGTCCTGCTGATGTACTGGCACATGCACTGTTGGAAGACGTTATCCGACATCTCAATCATAACAGGAGCATAATATGCATATGACAAAGCTGACTTCACTCTTTTTGACGGCCACACTCAGCCTCGCCAGCGGCGCGGCGCTCGCAGCTGACACCAACACGCAGTCGAATAACGGCCAGGCAAATTCCGCGGCAGATGCCGGTCAAGTCGCGCCAGACGCGCGCGAAAACGTTGCGCCAAATAATGTCGATAACAACAACGTGAATTCGGGTGGCACAATGCTGCATCCGGACGGTTCATCAATGAACCATGAAGGAATGACCAAAGACGAGGTGCATAAAAACACCATGTGTAAGGACGGACGCTGCCCGGATGTGAATAAAAAAGTTGAGACCGGAAACGGCATCAATAATGATGCCGACACCAAAACTGACGGTACTACCCAGTAACGCTGAAAATAAAGCTAATAACGGGAGAGCAATAGCTCTCCTTTTTAATTTTATCATCCCAAAAACGGTATCATGACATACAGTAAAGGTGAGAATAACAAAGGGATGGCATAATGGTGCACTCACATACTCATACTTCCCCTGAGCAACCTAAGGACAATAATGCCCGCAGATTGCTTTTCGCATTCTGCATTACAGCCGGATTTATGCTGGTTGAAGTGGTGGGTGGAATTATTTCAGGCTCGCTGGCGTTACTGGCTGATGCCGGACATATGCTCACAGATGCCGCCGCGCTTCTATTTGCCCTGCTGGCGGTCCAGTTCTCCAGACGCCCGCCCACTATACGGCACACTTTCGGCTGGTTGAGACTCACAACATTAGCCGCGTTTGTTAACGCCATCGCATTGGTTGTGATCACCATTTTAATCGTCTGGGAGGCCATTGATCGCTTCCATACGCCACGTCCCGTAGCGGGCGGCATGATGATGATCATTGCTGTCGCGGGTTTACTGGCGAACGTGCTCGCTTTTTGGGTTTTACATCGCGGCAGTGAAGAGAAAAACCTTAACGTCCGCGCCGCAGCGCTACATGTAATGGGCGATTTACTCGGCTCGGTTGGAGCAATCATCGCTGCGCTGATTATTATCTGGACGGGCTGGACGCCAGCGGACCCAATTCTCTCGATTCTGGTTTCCGTGCTGGTACTGCGTAGCGCCTGGCGGTTATTGAAAGATAGCGTCAATGAATTACTGGAAGGCGCTCCGCTTACATTGGATATTGCCGCCTTGCAGCGCCATCTCAGCCGGGATATCCCCGAAGTTCGCAATGTGCATCATGTACACGTCTGGATGGTAGGTGAAAAACCGGTCATGACGCTGCATGTGCAGGTGGTCCCGCCGCACGATCACGACGCGCTGCTGGAGCGTATTCAACATTTCCTGATTCATCACTACCAGATTGAACACGCCACGATCCAGATGGAATATCAGCCGTGTAATGGGCCGGACTGCCACCTGTATCAGGGCGTGTCCGGCCATGCACATCATCACCATTAATGGGACAGCGCGTGGGAACCCCGCTCACGCGCGCTGTTAATCCACAACCTGCTTCCGTTCAGGGCGATAACCGTCAGGATCATATATTCCAGTGACATGGCATATACGCCTTGCAGGGCAAAGATCACTACGCTAATGACGTTAATGATCACCCACAACAGCCAGTTTTCAACGTATTTGCGCGTCATCAGGATCATCGCCACAATCGACAACACCATCATGCAGGAATCCCAGAACGGGAATGCATCGGGTTGCAACTCTGGAGCCGCTACCTGTAATCCCAGCCCCTGCATAATGTTCACGGCAATACGCGTCAAAAAGGCAAACACCGGATCGATATAGACCGACATCAGGCCAATCGCCACCACGCAAGCAGCCAGCCAACCGATCGCTTTCGGTAACGGCAACCAGCGTATTTTCAACTCTGCCTCATGCTGGTTGGTTTGCCGGGACCAGGCATACCAGCCGTAGATATTCGCGGCAAAAAAGAAAACCTGCAGCAACAGGCTGGCATAGAGCTGGATCTGAAAGAAGATAATCGCAAACAGCGTGACGTTTATCAGTCCGAAGACGTAATTACTGATTTTCTCAAGGCTCGCCAGGCCAATACACAATAACCCGGCGATCGTCCCCACGGCTTCGATCCACGACAGATCGTAACCGCCCGCACCGATCGGAATATGTACCAGAATGTTCTGCGTGCTAAAAAAGTCCATCTTTTCCCCCAGAGCAAATAAATTACTTAAGCCCGAAGTGTAGCCGCAAATTCCAACATGCGGTTTAACGGCAGCAATGCACCTTCTCGCAGCGCTGCATCTACACGTATCTCGTGAGCAGTCCCCCCTTGCTCCAGACCCTCAGCAATCGCCTTGAGGCCGTTCATCGCCATCCACGGACAATGCGCGCAACTGCGACAGGTTGCCCCTTCGCCAGCCGTTGGCGCTTCAAGCAACTCTTTATCGGGAACAGCTTGCTGCATTTTGTAAAAAATACCCCGGTCTGTCGCCAGTATCAGTTGCTGGTGCGGTAACGATTTTGCTGCGTTGATTAACTGGCTGGTTGACCCGACCGCATCGGCCATATCAACGATGGACTGAGGGGACTCCGGATGCACCAGCACGGCGGCATTGGGGTAAAGCGCTTTCATGCGTGTTAAAGCCTGAGTTTTAAACTCGTCGTGGACGATACACGCCCCCTGCCAACAAAGAACGTCTGCACCGGTCTGTTTTTGCACGTAGTTGCCCAGATGTCTGTCCGGGGCCCAGATGATTTTTTCACCCAAACTATCAAGGTGCTCAATAAGTTCAACCGCAATACTGGAGGTCACGACCCAGTCGGCACGTGCTTTAACTGCTGCTGAGGTATTGGCGTAAACCACTACGGTGCGATCCGGATGCGCGTCGCAAAACGCGCTGAACGCATCAATCGGACAACCCAGATCTAATGAACATTCTGCCTGCAGGGTTGGCATCAGGATGGTCTTTTCCGGGCTGAGAATTTTGGCGGTTTCTCCCATAAATCTCACGCCCGCAACCAAGAGCGTAGAAGCGGGATGTTTTGAGCCGAACCGCGCCATCTCCAGAGAATCAGAAATACAGCCGCCGGTCTCTTCGGCCAACTGTTGGATTTCAGGATCGGTGTAATAGTGCGCGACCATAACGGCATCACGCTCTTTCAGCAGGCGCTTGATTTTTTCACGGTAAAATTGTTTTTCGTCCGCACTCAGCGGTGCTGGCTTCGGCGGAAATGGATAAATTGCAGCTTCAGGATCAAACATCACGCTCATCTTGCTTTCTCGTTTTACTGGCTTAACGAAATAACCGATTAAAAGCGTGACACACGCCATATTCGGTTTAGTTTGTTTTATATGCTAAACAAGATAGCGGATTAGTGCAGAAAAGTCACAATAATTGCGTGTGATGAGTACCGGATGGTGACTGGCGTCTTATCCGGCCTACATTTGGTACCCGTAAGCCTGATAAGCGAAGCGCATCAGGCAAGCAGGTTCGAATCTTTCATATTGCAGATAGCAAAAAGGCGCCTTTAGGGCGCCTTTTTACACTGGTGGGGCGTGCAGGATTCGAACCTGCGACCAATTGATTAAAAGTCAACTGCTCTACCAACTGAGCTAACGCCCCCTTATGGGGTTTACTTCTTTATACTTTCAGGATGGTGGGTCGTGCAGGATGACTCGGCTTCGCCTCGCCCTACGGGCCGTCGCTTACGCAACGTTATCCTTCACGGCTTACTATCGCTTTCACCAGAAACATTGGTGGGTCGTGCAGGATTCGAACCTGCGACCAATTGATTAAAAGTCAACTGCTCTACCAACTGAGCTAACGACCCGCTCGGATGTCACCTGAAAAAATTTTACTCGGAACCACCAGGAATTGGTGGGGCGTGCAGGATGACTCGACTTCGTCTCGCCCTGGCGGGCCGTTGCTAAAGCAACGTTATCCTTCACGTTTAACATCTGAGTACGATGTTAAAGTTGGTGGGGCGTGCAGGATTCGAACCTGCGACCAATTGATTAAAAGTCAACTGCTCTACCAACTGAGCTAACGCCCCGAGTGGTGGGTGATGACGGGATCGAACCGCCGACCCCCTCCTTGTAAGGGAGGTGCTCTCCCAGCTGAGCTAATCACCCGATACTACGCTGGATACTACTTACTAACTGAGCTAGTGGTGGGTCGTGCAGGATGACTCGACTTCGTCTCGCCCTACGGGCCGTTGCTTACGCAACGTTATCCTTCACGTTTTACTATCGCGTTCCACCAGAACGATTGGTGGGTCGTGCAGGATTCGAACCTGCGACCAATTGATTAAAAGTCAACTGCTCTACCAACTGAGCTAACGACCCACTTTTTTCGCCGCTTTCAGGCTGTTTGATATCCCTTGGCAACGGCGGCATATATTACTGATTTCAGATTTTAGCGCAACAAAAATTTCGAGGTAAATAACTCAACTGCTTAGGAATCACACGACGCGACCAGAAATAACACGATTTCTGGTCGCATGGTGGTCATTACATCGCGTTAAGGCGTTTTTGCGCTTGTTTCGCGCCATCAGTGCCAGGATATTTGGTGATAACCTGCTGATAAACCGCTTTAGCTTTTGCTGTGTCGCCTTTGTCCTGCATGATGACGCCGACTTTATACATCGCGTCTGCAGCCTTAGGTGATTTTGGGAAGTTTTTAACTACCGAAGCGAAATAGAACGCGGCATCATCTTTTTTACCCTTGTTGTAATTCAACTGACCCAGCCAATAATTGGCATTTGGCAGGTAAGTAGAGTCCGGGTACTTTTTGATGAAGTTCTGAAATGCTTCAATCGCGTCATCCTGACGGGATTTATCCTGTACCAGGGCGATTGCTGCATTGTAATCGGTATTCGCATCGCCAGTTTGTGCCGGAGCCCCTGACGTTGCCGCAGCCCCCGCATCAGGCGCAGGGGTCGCCGCCCCGCTCTGATCCCCACCCGCAGACTGCGCCGCAGGCGCGCTACCGCTGCCAAGATTATTCATCTGCAGCAATATCTGTTTCTGACGTTCAACAACCTGATTCAGTTGATACTGATTTTCCTGAATTTGACCACGCAGAGAGTCAATATCGGACTGATTATCGGAGAGTTGTTGCTGGAGTTGGGTTAAAAGCTGACTGTGAGCGTTAGAAATACGCTCGAGTTGAGTGACACGGTCTTCGACCGAGCCTGAGCCGACACTACTGATTGGCGCCTGTGCAAAAGCGGCCCAGGGGGCCGCTATGCCAACCAGTAACGACAGACTCAACAGATGATGTCTGAAGTTACTGCTCATGCAATTCTCTTAGTAAACCAGTACGGCACGACGGTTTTTGGAGTAAGCCGCTTCGTCATGACCCAGTACTGCAGGTTTTTCTTTACCGTAAGAAACGATGGAGATCTGGTCAGCAGAAACGCCTTTACCCTGCAGGTACATCTTAACGGCGTTTGCACGACGCTCACCCAGGGAAATGTTGTACTCAGGAGTACCACGTTCGTCTGCATGACCTTCTACGGTGACTTTGTAAGACGGGTTGCTACGCAGGAAGTTAGCGTGCGCATCCAGCATTGCAGCGAAGTCAGAACGGATATCGTACTTGTCCAGATCGAAGTAAACGATGTTGTTCTGCTGCAGCTGCTGCATCTGAAGACGCGCTTGCTCTTCAGAAGACATGTTGCCGCTGCCGTTTGCATCCATACCAGTGCCGGCACCCAGCATGCCTTCGCTGCCGTCATTGCTGGCGTTCTTGTTAGAAGAACATGCCGCAATAGCCATAACAGGCAGAGCAATCATCAGCCCTTTCAGCACTTTGTTCAGTTGCATTTCAATGATTCCTTTATTAATCAATTATTTATTATCACAGATACGGCGACCAGGCAGGGAATTTAACCTGACCATCAGTTGCCGGAAGACGCGCTTTGAAACGCCCATCTGTAGAAACCAAATTCAGCACGGATCCCATCCCCTGAGAAGAGCTGTAGATTACCATAGTGCCGTTAGGTGCCAGACTTGGCGTTTCATCCAGGAACGTTGACGACAGAACTTGTACGCCACCCGCTACCAGATCTTGTTTGGCAATGTGTTGCTGACCGTTAGCCGAGCTTACCATTACCATAAATTTACCGTCGCTGCTCACATCCGCATCCTGGTTTTGCGAACCTTCCCAGGTAATACGCTGCGGAGCACCGCCGTTGACGTTAACTTTGTATACCTGCGGACGACCGGCCTGGTCAGAAGTAAAGGCCAGATTCTGGCTGTCCGGGAACCAGGTAGGTTCAGTGTTGTTGCTGCGACCATCCGTCACCTGACGGATTTGACCAGAACCAATGTCCATGACATACAGGTTCAGGCTACCGGTTTTAGACAGGGCAAACGCCAGTTTGCTGCCATCCGGAGAAAACGCAGGTGCGCCGTTGTGACGCGGGAAAGAAGCGACCTGACGAACAGCGCCGTTAGACAACGTCTGAATAACCAGCGCAGAACGACCGCTCTCGAAGGTTACGTAAGCCAGTTTTGAACCGTCCGGAGACCACGCCGGAGACATCAGCGGCTGCGGAGAACGGTGAACCACGAACTGATTGTAACCATCGTAGTCGGACACGCGTAATTCGTACGGGAACTGACCGCCGTTGGTCTGGACAACATACGCGATACGGGTACGGAATGCGCCCTTAATACCGGTCAGTTTTTCAAATACTTCGTCACTGGCAGTATGGCCCGCGTAACGCAGCCATTGCTTGTTCACTTTATAGGTGTTCTGCGCCAGTACGGTACCCGGCGCGCCGCCGGTATCTACCAGTTGATAAGCCACGCTGTAGGAGCCATCCGGATTCGGCGTTACCTGCCCGACCACGACGGCATCAATACCCAGCGCAGACCATGCAGCAGGTTGAACTTCCGCCGCGGTGCCCGGCTGCTGCGGCAGACGAGAACGGTCTAATGGGTTAAATTTACCGCTGTTACGCAGGTCAGCGCCTACGATACCACCGATATCTTCAGGTGCAGCACCCGGCCCTGCCCACTGGAATGGGACAACGCCAATCGGGCGTGCCGAGTCCACCCCCTGGGTGATCTCGATACGTACTTCTGCATGCAGCACTGCTGCCCACAGCATCAGAAAACCAAATGCTACTCGTAATGCCTGCTTCATCATATCTCCCTTATCTGGACGGAACGCCCACGATAATTTAGCAGAATGTTAACAAACTCAAATACACAAAACTACCAGAACTCTGTCTCAACCTTAGACTGTTTCCCCCGATTTCTCAGGGGTTGTTATTACAGTTTAAAGTCCAGTTTGGCATCTTTTACTTTTTCATAAACAGCCTGGCTAGGCGGTTTAGGAATTCTGGCTGTTTTCGCAGCCGTCAGCGCAGCCTGGCACAATGCCGGATCGCCGCCCTCTTCGGTCACATCCAGTAACAGACCATCAGGTGCTAACTTGATATGTAGTACGCAAGATTTGCCCGCATACAAATCAGCACCATACAGACGGCTCTGGATCGCATTACGAATTTGAGAGGCGTAAGCACTGATATCAGCGCCAGATGCGCCGCCATTTGCACCACTTGTACCACTATCTTTCGCCGGCTGACCGTTTCCTTTCGCTCCACCACCTGATTTCGGCGCATTCTTACCAGAGCTTAAGTCACCCAACAGGTCGTCAACGCCCGAGGCCGCAGCGGCCTTCTCAGCAGCCGCTTTTTTCGCTGCAGCGGCTTTATCTGCCGCAGCTTTCTTGTCAGCAGCAGCTTTGTCAGCGGCAGCTTTCTTGTCTGCAGCGGCTTTTTCCGCAGCGGCTTTCTTTTCAGCCGCCGCTTTTTCAGCAGCAGCTGCTTTTGCGGCAGCGGCTTTTTCTGCTTTTTCGGCGGCAGCTTTTTCTGCTGCAGCTTGCTTAGCGGCTTCAGCCTGGGCTTTCTTCGCGGCGTCTGCGGCAGCCTTAGCGGCTTGTGCTTCGGCAACTTTCTTCGCATCAGCGGCGGCTTTAGCGGCTTCAGCCTCAGCTTTTTTCTGTGCGTCCGCAGCGGCTTTCTTCGCGGCATCTGCCGCTTGTTTCGCCTGTGCATCCGCCTTGGCCTTCGCGTCTGCAGCAGCCTTCGCCGCAGCTTCTTCAGCCTGTTTCTGCTGCTCTTGCGCTTTCGCGGCGGCAGCTTCAGCCTGTTTCTGCTGTTCCGCTTGTTCGCGCACTTTTTCCTGCGCGGCTAAACGTTCTTTTTCCAGCTGCTTCAGGCGCTCTTGCTCAGCGGCCTGTTTCTCGCGAAGTTCTTCAGCCTGTTGCTGCGCCTGTTTTTCACGCTGCTCTTCTGCACGTTTCGCACTTGCCTGCTGTTGCTGCTGCCTGTCGTACTGTTGCACAACGGCGCCAGGATCAACCATAACGGCGTCGATGGACGAACCGCCACCGCCGCCGGCTGAAGCATCAATGTGCTCATCGAACGAACTCCAGATAAGCGCTGCAAATAAAATGACATGCAGCACCGCTGAAATAATTATCGCCCTTTTGAGCTTGTCGTTTTGTTCGGTTGCCTTTGACACTCTCGGTTCCCAAAAAACTGTTCGCCTGTTACGCGCTATCTTTCAAGCCAGCAATACGCAGACATCAGATTGGCTGCGTCATCAAGCCAACCGATTTCACGCCTGCACTGTGTAACAAGTTCAGCGCTTTAATTATTTCATCATAAGGCACGTCTTTCGCACCACCGATTAAAAAGACCGTTTTCGGATTGGTCTGCAGGCGGCTTTTCGCTTCCGCAATAACCTGCTCCGGCGGCAGTTGATCCATACGATCTTTTTCAACCACCACGCTGTATTGCCCAATACCGGAAACTTCAATAATGACCGGAGGTTCGTCGTTACTGCTGACGGCTTGCGATTCGGTCGCATCCGGCAGATCGACTTCCACACTCTGGGTAATGATCGGCGCGGTTGCCATAAAGATCAGCAGCAGCACCAGCAGTACGTCGAGCAGCGGTACAATATTGATTTCGGACTTAAGTTCGCGACGACCTCGTCCACGCGTTCTGGCCATGGCTTACCCCTTGTTGCTCTCGCTAACGGTAAACGCCTGGCGGTGCAGAATCGCGGTAAACTCTTCCATAAAGTTGTCGTAATTCAGTTCCAGCTTGTTCACGCGCTGATTCAGTCGGTTGTAAGCCATAACCGCCGGGATTGCCGCAAACAGACCGATAGCCGTCGCAATCAACGCTTCCGCGATACCCGGTGCGACCATTTGCAGCGTTGCCTGTTTTACCGCGCCCAGCGCGATAAACGCGTGCATGATCCCCCAAACGGTACCGAACAGACCGATATACGGACTGATGGAGCCGACGGTGCCGAGGAATGGAATATGCGTTTCCAGCGTTTCCAGTTCACGGTTCATAGAGATTCGCATCGCACGGGATGCCCCCTCAACGACCGCTTCCGGCGCATGGCTATTTGCCCTGTGCAAACGCGCAAATTCTTTGAATCCGCTATAAAAAATTTGTTCCGATCCCGCCAAATTATCACGACGCCCCTGACTTTCCTGATACAGGCGTGACAACTCAATACCAGACCAGAACTTGTCTTCAAATGCTTCTGCTTCACGTGAAGCGGCATTCAGAATACGGGTCCGCTGGATAATAATGGCCCAGGATGCGATTGAGAAACCAATCAAAATCAACATGATAAGTTTAACCAGAAGGCTTGCCTTCAGGAACAAATCAAGGATATTCATGTCAGTCACTGCTTAAACTCCGCGACAATAGACTTGGGAAGCGCACGAGGCTTCATTTTGAGTGGATCAACGCAAACAATCAGAACTTCGGCTTCATTCAGCACGGTGTTCTCTGCGTTGACAATGCGTTGCGTGAAAACCAATGAGGTGCCACGCATTGACGTAATTTCGGTTTGGACTTCGAGCATATCGTCGAGCCGCGCAGGCGCAAAATACTCAAGAGTCATCTTGCGCACCACAAAGGCTACGCGCTCTGCCAGCAGCACCTGCTGACTGAAGTGATGATGACGCAGCATCTCTGTGCGTGCTCTTTCATAAAAAGCGACGTAGCTGGCGTGGTAAACCACCCCACCGGCATCAGTGTCTTCATAGTAGACACGAACCGGCCATCGAAACATATACTTATTCATTCTTACTGCCTCTTTGTTGGCTTCGTCCACTCACACCCGTTGCTTACCCTGGTAAGCGCCTGGTGACTCGCGTTTTTGCCGCCGCGATGCATCAAGAATGTCGTTGTATATCGCGCTGTCTTCACTGTACATCCCGGTAATGCAACAAAAGGTTAGTGCTTTCAAACTTCGCTACTATACGCGCGGGAATGGTGCTTTGGAATGGGGGAAAGTAAACGGAGAGTAAAAAATTATGGGCTTATGCAAGCCCATAAATATTTAAGGATGTTTCTTATTCAAAAGAAGAAGAAAATCAGACCAACAACGAGGACGATATCCGCGATCAGCGGGCAGAAGATGCCCTGCCAGTGCACCGCGCGAGGACGAAAGCCAACGCCGTGAATGATGCCAGCGCAGACAGCCCACATCAGCAGAAAACCATGCCAGATTTCAAGCTCACTGGTTTTGGCCGCGAAACGTGACGGGTCCCAGAATATGCAGCCAGCCAACACGATTGCCAGCACAAAGGAAAGCGCCCGCAAGGGGCGCTTGTCCATTACCGCATAAACCATCGCGATAAGGTTGATCATCAGCTTTCTTCTTGTCCGGCTTTGCCTGATTCAACGTGCTCAAGCGCCAGGGCTGTGATTATCCCAAATGCACAGGCAAGAAGCGTTCCCAGAATCCATGCGAAATACCACATATTTAGCTCCTTACTTAGTACAGAGAATGGGTGTTACGTTCAATATCTTCTTTGGTGATGCGACCAAACATTTTCCAGTAACACCAGGTGGTGTAGATGAGAATGATCGGTACAAACACCAGTGCCACATAAGTCATCACGTTCAGCGTCAGCTGACTGGAAGTCGCATCCCACATGGTCAGACTCGCGTTCATCATGGTGCTGGATGGCATCACAAACGGGAACATTGCGATACCGGCAGTCAGGATGATGCAGGCTAACGTCAGTGAGGAGAAGACGAACGCCCATGCCCCTTTCTCCATACGAGAAGTCAGGATGGTCAACAGCGGCAGAACCACGCCCAGTGCAGGAACCAGCCACAGAATAGGTGCATTATTAAAGTTCACCATCCATGCGCCAGCAACACGCGCCACTTCTTTGGTCAGCGGGTTAGAGGCGGCATGATGATCCACTGCAGAGGTCACAACATAACCGTCAATACCGTAAATCACCCACACGCCGGCCAGCGCGAAGCAGACCAGAGTCACCAGCGCCGCTACCTGCGCGGTGGTACGCGTACGCAGGTGCAGTTCACCAACCGTACGCATCTGCAGGTAGGTCGCGCCCTGGGTGATGATCATTCCAACGCTCACGATACCTGCCAGCAGACCAAACGGATTCAGCAACTGGAAGAAGTTACCGGTGTAGTACAGACGCAGGTACTCATCGATATGGAACGGTACGCCCTGCAACAGGTTACCGAACGCCACGCCAATGACCAACGGCGGAACAAAGCTACCAATGAAAATGCCCCAGTCCCACATGTTACGCCAACGAGTGTCTTCAATCTTGGAACGGTAATCAAAACCGACCGGACGGAAGAATAAAGACGCCAGTACCAGAACCATCGCCACATAGAAACCAGAGAACGCAGCGGCATACACCATCGGCCAGGCAGCGAACAGAGCGCCACCCGCGGTGATGAGCCAAACCTGGTTACCGTCCCAGTGCGGGGCGATGGAGTTAATCATAATTCGACGCTCGGTATCATTACGACCGAGGAAACGGGTGAGCATGCCCACCCCCATGTCGAAGCCATCAGTGACCGCAAAACCAATCAGCAGAATGCCGACCAACAGCCACCAGACAAAACGCAATACTTCATAATCGATCATTTGACGACTCCTGTCTTAGCGTGCCGGCTGAGAAGTCACATTGGACTGCTCAAAGTGATAGCGACCGGTTTTCAGGCTGCTCGGGCCGAGGCGTGCAAACTTGAACATTAAGAACAATTCTGCCACCAGGAACAGGGTATACAGGCCACAAATCAGGATCATGGAGAACAGCAGATCGCCTACTGTCAACGATGAGTTTGCCACCGCCGTTGGTAATACTTCGCCGATTGCCCATGGTTGTCGGCCATATTCGGCGACGAACCAACCTGCTTCTACAGCAATCCACGGCAGTGGAATACCGTACAGCGCGGCACGCAGCAGCCATTTTTTCTCACCGATACGGTTACGAATGACGCTCCAGAAGGAAAGCGCAATAATGGCCAGCAGCAAGAAGCCACACGCCACCATGATACGGAAAGCGAAATACAGCGGCGCAACGCGAGGGATAGAATCTTTCGTTGCCTGTTGAATTTGCGCTTCGGTTGCGTCGGTGACGTTGTCCGTATAGCGTTTCAGCAGCAGACCATAACCCAAATCTTTCTTCATGCTGTTGAACTGGTCACGAACAGCCTGATCGGTCGACCCCGCACGCAATTCTTCCAGCAGCTGATACGCCTTCATCCCGTTACGGATACGCTCTTCATGCTGCGCCATCAGGTCTTTCAGACCAATGACCGGTGTATCAACAGAACGGGTGGCAATGATGCCCAGCGCATAAGGAATTTGAATCGCAAATTTGTTTTCTTGTTTATCTTGGTCGGGAATACCGAACAAGGTAAACGCAGCAGGAGCAGGTTGAGTTTCCCACTCAGCTTCAATAGCGGCGAGTTTAGTTTTCTGTACGTCGCCCATTTCGTAACCGGATTCATCACCCAGCACGATAACAGACAGCACAGCCGCCATACCAAAGCTGGCAGCAATCGCGAAGGAGCGTTTTGCGAACGCAAAGTCACGGCCTTTCAGCATGTAATAAGCACTGATGCCAAGAATGAACATCGCGCCAGTGACATACCCTGATGCCACCGTGTGAACAAATTTCACCTGGGCAACCGGGTTGAGCACCAGTTCGGAGAAGCTCAGCATCTCCATACGCATGGTTTCGAAGTTGAAATCCGCGGCGATTGGGTTTTGCATCCAGCCGTTCGCTACCAGAATCCACAATGCGGACAGGTTAGAACCCAGTGCCACCAGCCAGGTGACGCACATATGCTGGACTTTACCCAAACGGTCCCAACCGAAGAAGAACAGACCTACAAAGGTGGATTCGAGGAAGAAGGCCATCAAACCTTCGATAGCCAGCGGCGCACCGAAAATATCCCCTACATAGTGGGAATAGTAAGACCAGTTAGTCCCGAACTGGAACTCCATGGTCAGACCGGTAGCCACACCCAGAGCGAAGTTGATACCAAACAACTTGCCCCAGAACTTGGTCATATCTTTATAAATCTGTTTGCCGGAAAGGACGTAGACCGTTTCCATAATGGCCAGCAAGAACGCCATACCGAGCGTCAGTGGCACAAACAGGAAGTGGTACATCGCGGTCAAGGCAAACTGTAAGCGCGACAGTTCGACTATATCTAACATCATGACTCCTTGCTCATCGCATGAAGACTCCGAGAGTGAACCCCGTTAGAAAGGGTCACACGCATGCCCCAATACAAATTTATCTGCTTCCTTCCGCCGCCGTTCATTCTTCTCATTTGAAGAAAAGACAATGATGAAAGGTTACAAACATGTTAATAAAACACTCAAATTGATCCCGCAATTATATTACGCCGTAAAATCCTTACAATAAACAGGTTTTTATCGAGACAAATTTGCATTTTTCGATAGTGATCAATTTATAGCTAATTTACCACTTTCAGACCAATTTGATCTGCAGCAATTTAACCTCTTTTGACGATGTTTTCCAAGTTTTAAACTTTGATTTAAATCAATTTTCAAATTTGTTGTTAATGGTGTTTAACACTACGATGACTAGTGAACACCATGTTAACAACATGTTTTTCAATGAGTATTTGTCGTTACTATAAATGATAGGATATTTATTTAAATCTACACGGTCTTTTAACCGACCAGGCAAATAAAATTGCCAGCAGATAAAGAGTCACTATTGCTGGGTAGCTCACAGTTTTTTGTTTAGCAAGGCGTGGAATAGTTATTTAATACAAATTATTCATTTTATTTTTACTTATAATTAACACCGTGATGTAACTATCTCAACTGGAAGCGGAAACGCTCCCCATTGGCCAACGCATTGCATTGAGCGTTCTGGCGCAGAAAGTCCGCCTGTCACTTTTGTCATCACCATAAGTTATCGTTCACGTCGCGTCTTTGCTTCTATGGCAAAGATTAAATATGCCACAAACAATTCATTATCATTTTTATCCTAAATTTAACAAAGGAATAATTGTGACATATAAGATTAATAAATAAAAAACCGTTAGGTTGTTCACAAGTTATTTAGTGAAGGGAATTTTTGAAATTATTAAAATTGTTACCTGAATGACGCGCCCAACAAAATAAGATTTTGATCACAAACATGGCAAGTTATTTATTACTCGATTTTCTAAAAAATTAAAACCAGAACAAAAAACACATAGTAACCACATGATTAAAAACACATTTTTATGGTAATAAATATAACAATCATTTTTGTCAGGATATTTTGAAAATAGATCAATTGCTTCCTTTTTCTCTTCCACAGAAACTCCAACCCTATTAAAAGGTTGTCACAATCCAAGCTCTGAATATTAGAAAAGTATTTTCACTTATTGACCATCAGCCCTACAGAGGATTACCCATGAAAAAATCTACACTTGTTATTGGCGTTATCGGTGCTGACTGCCATGCAGTAGGCAATAAAGTTCTGGATCGCGTTTTTACTGCGCATGATTTTCACGTAATCAACCTCGGGGTGATGGTGAGTCAGGATGAATATATCGATGCCGCGATCGAAACAGGCGCCGATGCCATCGTGGTGTCCTCTATTTACGGACATGGTGACATCGACTGCCTCGGGTTACGTGAACGCTGCATCGAACGCGGACTCGGTGACATTCTGCTCTACGTCGGCGGCAACCTGGTTGTAGGCAAA
This sequence comes from Citrobacter sp. C5_2, assembly GCF_014596845.2. Taxonomy (NCBI): domain Bacteria; kingdom Pseudomonadati; phylum Pseudomonadota; class Gammaproteobacteria; order Enterobacterales; family Enterobacteriaceae; genus Citrobacter; species Citrobacter sp. C5_2. Next base: position 3,430,535 of record NZ_CP115032.1, read on the forward strand.
CATGACTTCGCCGATGTGGAAGTGAAGTTTAAAGAGATGGGATTTAACCGCGTCTTCGCCCCCAGCCACGATCTGGAAGATGTCTGCGCGCTTATCGCCAATGATATTCACCAACACAATGGCCTCGAACAGCGTTGCCTGGAAGAGGCTATCTGATGCAAACAGTTTCTGTCGATATCGGCTCGACCTGGACCAAGGCAGCCCTCTTCGCCCATGAAGGCGAGGAGTTAACCCTGGTAAACCATGTCCTGACCCCAACCACCACACATCATCTGGCAGACGGTTTTTTTGCCAGCCTGAATCAGGTGCTGAATGTTGCCGATGCTCGCCCGTTACTGAAAAGTGGTGAAGTGCAGTTGAAATACTCCTCCTCGGCTAAAGGTGGGCTCGCCGTTGCAGCGATGGGGCTGGTGCCTTCCATTACGCTGGAATCGGCAAAAGTTACCGCCCATTCGGCAGGAGCGAAAATCGCGCAATATTATTCGTACAAGCTGAACCGTCATGACATACAGGAGCTGGAATCATCACCACCGGACATCCTGTTATTTACCGGCGGTACAGACGGTGGAGAAGAAAGCTATGGTCTGGCGAATGCGCGTGCATTGGCAGACTCGAAGCTGGACTGCGCCATTATCTACGCAGGAAACCGAGACATTCAGGATGAAATACAAACGATTCTCGGACACAAGGATCTGACCACGGTAGACAACATTCTGCCCGATCTCGATCACCCGAATCCGTTTGCCGCACGCCAGGCGATTTGTGATGTGTTTTTGTCGCGCATTGTGAAAGGCAAAGGTCTGGATGTCATTGTCGGTGAAACAGGCGAAGAGCCAATGCCGACGCCATGGACGGTATATGAGTTAGTCAAAGCCATTAGCGATTACGACAGCGCATGGAAGGAATTCATGCTGATTGATATGGGCGGAGCCACCACGGATGTCTATTCGGCCAGCGCGAATACCCTCTCCCCCGATACCGTCCTGCATGGCGTTCCAGAACCTTTCGTCAAACGTACCGTTGAAGGCGACCTGGGAATGCGCGTTTCCGCCGTCGTGGTGGGAGAAAGCACACAGGAAATGGTGAAAGTCATCTTCGCCCAACAGCCGCAGCGCGAGGAAGCGTTTTACCGCTACCTGCGTCATTTGGTTGGGCAGCCGGATTACCTGCCACTCAGCGAGGAGGAGAAATATTTCGACACTCTGCTGGCAGGTTTATGCGTGGGCTATGCCGCTGAGCGCCACGCGGGCACTAAAAAGCAGGTTTGCACCTGCGTGGGTAACGTGGATTTACAGATGGGTCGCGATCTCACCACCGTACGCAAAGTCGTCGGTTCAGGTGGATGGCTCTCTCGCGCCAGCCAGTTCGATATCCATAACTGGCTCAAATACCGGGAGCTGGACGACCAGGGTAAAAGAATTCTGTTACCGAACCAGTTTGAGTATTACCGCGATTCAAATGGCCTGCTCCCTCTACTGGCAAATGTCGCCAGGCTGTACCCGCAAGCCGCTGCTCGCACCAGCATTCAGTGTTTAACCCTACAAAACTAAAGGCAGCTACGAATGGAACTTCGAAATAAAAAATTGACCCATGACGAATTCATGACCGAAAGGCATCAGGTGTTGCAAACCTGGGAAACCGGTAAAGACGTTGAGAACTTCGAAGATGGCGTGAAGTACCAGCAATCAATTCCGGATAAAAAGCGCTTCTCCCTTGCCCTGCTGAAGGCCGATCAGGAAGGTAGAACCCTGAGCCAACCGCGCGCAGGCGTGGCGTTAATGGACGAGCATATTGCGCTGCTCAAAACGTTGCAGGAAGAGTGCGACCTCCTGCCAAGTACTATTGATGCCTACACCCGTCTGAACCGCTATGAAGAAGCCGCTGTCGGGATCCAGAAATCCATCGAAGCAGGGACTTCCAAGCTGAATGGTTTACCGGTCGTCAATCACGGGGTTGCTGCCTGCCGCCGTATGACTGAGTCGCTGGAAAAACCGATCCAGGTTCGCCACGGTACGCCGGACGCGCGCCTGCTGGCAGAAATCGCCATGGCCAGTGGCTTTACCAGCTACGAAGGCGGCGGTATCTCTTACAACATCCCTTATGCCAAACGCGTCACCCTGGAAAAATCCATCCGCGACTGGCAGTACTGCGATCGTCTGATGGGTCTGTATGAAGAGAACGGTATTCGCATCAACCGCGAACCGTTTGGTCCGCTGACCGGCACCCTGATCCCACCATTTATGTCCCACTCAGTTGCGATTATTGAAGGTCTGCTGGCGCTGGAACAGGGCGTGAAGTCAATCACCGTCGGCTACGGTCAGGTCGGTAGCCTGACGCAGGATATTGCCGCTATTCAGGCGCTGCGTGAGCTGTCCCACGAATACTTCCATAACCACGGCTTCGACGATTACGAGCTGAGCACCGTTTTCCACCAGTGGATGGGCGGGTTCCCGGAAGATGAAGCGAAAGCCTTCTCCGTTATCGCCTGGGGCGCAGCGGTTGCCGGTATGTCGGGCGCAACAAAAGTGATCACCAAAAGCCCGCACGAAGCGTTCGGTATCCCAACAGCGGCCGCTAACGCTCAGGGTCTTAAAGCATCACGCCAGATGCTCAACATGGTCAGCGACCAGAAATTCCCGCAGTGCGCAGCCGTGGAACAGGAAGTCGAGCTGATCAAGAGCGAAGTCCGCGCGGTGCTGAAAAAAGTCTTTGAACTCGGCAATGGCGATATTGCACGCGGTACGGTGCTGGCCTTTGAAGCAGGCGTGCTGGATGTGCCTTTCGCCCCTGCCGCCTGTAACGCCGGGAAGATTCTGCCGGTACGCGACAACACAGGCGCCATCCGTATTCTCGAAGCCGGCGCTGTTCCGCTACCGAAAGACATTCTCGCCCTGCACCACGACTACGTCGCAGAGCGCGCGCATTTCGAAGGCCGTAAACCTTCTTTCCAGATGGTCATTGATGACATCAACGCCGTATCCCACAGTAAATTAATAGGAAGACCATAATGAAAATTAAACAGGCCCTTTTCACCGCTGGCTACTCCTCATTTTATTTTGACGATCAGCAGGCCATCAAAAACGGTGCCGGTCATGACGGGTTTATCTATACCGGCTCCCCGGTAACGCCTGGCTTTACCTCTGTCCGCCAGGCGGGTGAATGCGTTTCTGTGCAGTTGGTTCTGGAAAACGGCGCAGTGGCGGTAGGCGATTGTGCTGCGGTGCAATATTCAGGCGCAGGCGGTCGCGACCCGCTGTTCCTGGCTGAAAACTTTATTCCTTTCCTCAACGATCATATCAAGCCGCTGCTGGAAGGCCGTGACGTGGATGCTTTCCTGCCAAACGCCCGCTTCTTTGATCAGTTGCGTATCGATGGCCATCTGCTGCATACCGCCGTCCGTTACGGTCTTTCTCAGGCACTGCTCGACGCGGCGGCGCTGGCGACCGGCCGTCTGAAAACTGAAGTGGTGTGCGACGAGTGGCAACTGCCATGCGTCCCGGAAGCCATTCCATTATTTGGTCAGAGTGGTGATGACCGTTATATCGCCGTCGACAAGATGATCCTTAAAGGCGTGGACGTTCTGCCGCACGCGTTGATCAACAACGTGGAAGAGAAGCTGGGCTTTAAAGGTGAAAAGCTGCGTGAGTATGTGCGCTGGTTGTCTAATCGCATCTTAACCCTGCGCACCAGCGAGCGTTATCACCCGACGCTGCACATTGATGTCTATGGCACTATCGGTCTGATCTTCGATATGGATCCGGTGCGCTGCGCTGAATACATCGCCAGCCTGGAAGCGGAAGCTCAGGGCCTGCCGCTCTACATTGAAGGTCCGGTGGATGCCGGTAACAAGCCGGATCAGATCCGCATGTTAACCGCCATTACCAAAGAGCTGACCCGTCTGGGTTCCGGCGTGAAAATCGTTGCGGATGAGTGGTGTAACACCTATCAGGACATTGTGGACTTCACCGATGCGGGCAGCTGCCACATGGTGCAGATCAAAACCCCGGATCTGGGCGGTATTCACAACATCGTTGACGCAGTGCTGTATTGCAACAAACACGCGATGGAAGCCTATCAGGGCGGTACCTGTAACGAAACGGAAATCAGTGCTCGCACCTGCGTACACGTCGCGCTGGCTGCGCGTCCTATGCGCATGCTGGTCAAACCAGGTATGGGTTTCGATGAAGGTCTCAACATCGTGTTTAACGAAATGAACCGCACCATCGCGCTGTTGCAAACTAAGGATTAAGAGATGGCACGCACATTTAAGATCTTATCGCCTACGGCTATCCTGGGTTATGGCTTCCCGGAAGAGAGTTTTCGTAAAGCCATGGAAGAGTCACCGGATCTTATTGCTGTTGACGCAGGTTCCTCCGATCCTGGCCCTCACTACCTGGGGGCGGGTAAACCTTTTACCGACAGGGCCGGAGTGAAACGCGATCTGCGCTATATGATCGTAGCAGGCGTTAAGAACAACATCCCGGTAGTGATTGGCACGGCCGGTGGTTCAGGCGCCGCTCCGCATCTGGAGTGGTGTCGCCAGATAATCCATGAGATTGCCCAGGAAGAAAAACTGTCCTTCTCCATGGCGCTCATCCCGTCTGATGTTGACAAAGAAATCGTTCATCAGGCGCTGGATAACGGCAAAATCACCGCGCTCGATTTTGTGCCTGAACTGACTCACGAGGCAATTGAAGACAGCACCTACATTGTCGCGCAGATGGGCGTCGAGCCATTCCAGCGCGCGCTGCAAGCCGGTGCGCAGGTGGTACTGGGCGGACGAGCCTACGATCCGGCCTGCTTCGCCGCGCTGCCGATTATGCAGGGCTTTGATGAAGGTCTGGCGCTTCATTGCGGTAAGATCCTTGAGTGTGCCGCCATTGCCGCCACCCCTGGCTCTGGCTCAGATTGTGCGATGGGGATCATTGACGACAACGGCTTTACGCTGAAAGCGTTCAATCCCAAGCGTAAGTTCACTGAAACTTCCGCGGCGGCGCACACCCTGTATGAGAAGTCCGATCCGTACTTCCTGCCGGGGCCAGGCGGCGTGCTGAACCTGAAAGCGTGCACTTTCACCCAGGTTAACGAGGGCGAAGTGTATGTCAGCGGTTCACGTCATGAAGAAACGCCGTATGCGTTGAAACTGGAAGGCGCACGTCAGGTTGGCTTCCGCTGCCTGACCATCGCCGGAACGCGCGACCCGATCATGATTGCCGGAATTGACACTATTCTCGAAGAGGTACAGGCCAGCGTTAAGCGTAACCTCTCGCTGAATGACGACAGTATCCGTATGACGTTCCACCTGTACGGTAAGAACGGTGTGATGGGCAACCATGAGCCGATGAAAACCGCCGGTCATGAACTGGGGATTTTGCTGGACGTCGTCGCGCCGACGCAGGATATCGCCAACAGCGTTTGCTCGCTGGTGCGCTCTACCCTGCTGCACTACGGTTATGAAAATCGCATTGCGACCGCGGGCAACCTCGCCTTCCCGTTCTCACCATCCGATATTCAGAGTGGACCGGTGTATGAGTTCTCGATCTATCACCTGATTGAAGCGAGCGATGCGCTGCGTTTTGATTTCCACATTGAACAGGTGACGCCAGAAGGAGTTCAGGCATGAAACACTCAATTTGTTCGCTGGCGCAAGTCATTCGTTCCAAAAATGCCGGGCCGTACGAACTGGTTTTAGATATTTTATTTAAAACCCGTGAAGATTATCAGCGAGTGAAGCGTTCAGAACAATTAACGCCACAACTTATTGCTGGTTTGTATAATGTCAAACCTGACTTTATTCATAATATTGTCTGGTTTGACCCAGCAAATGCCGTAAAAATTGTCATGCCGCGCGATATTATCTCCGGCAACATTGGTGACAATGATGTTTATGGTGCGCAGCAACACGCGCCATTATTAAGTATTGAGTTCGACCTGTAGTAAAAAACACAATAACAGCCATTGGAGCACAGAATTCAGCTGTATCACAGTGCTTCGAATTATTCATGCGGTTGGTCACAACAGGCGTGCGTCTGAACTGCTGTCCAGGTTCAGGCGCGCGCCGCCCTACACAATTCCAATTACCAACCTTTATCCGATGGAGTACACATGAAGAAAATAAGTTTAACGAAGATGATCATATTAGGTCTGATACTCGGCATGATTGCCGGGGTGGCCATAAATAATATGGTCGCGGCTGAAACGGCAAAATCTTATGCAGCAGATATTTCCATTTTTACCACCATATTCTTACGCATGGTGAAAATGATTATCGCGCCATTGGTTATTTCAACTCTGGTTGTGGGTATTGCCAAAATGGGCGATGCCAAAACGCTGGGACGTATATTTTCGAAAACCTTCTTCCTGTTTATTTGCGCCTCACTGCTGTCAATCGCGCTGGGCCTGGTTATCGTTAATATTTTCCAGCCAGGCGCTGGCATCAACTTTGTTCCGCATGACGCCGGGGCCGTTGCCGCCGTTAAATCTGAACCGTTCACGCTGAAAGTATTTATCTCGCACGCGGTACCAACCAGTATTGTTGATGCGATGGCACGTAACGAAATTCTGCAGATCGTCGTCTTCTCAATTTTCCTCGGTTGCAGCCTGGCTGCGATTGGTGAAAAAGCCGAGCCGATCGTGAAGGTTCTGGACTCACTGGTGCACGTAATGCTGAAGCTGACGGGCTACGTCATGCTGTTTGCGCCACTGACCGTGTTTGCCGCTATCTCGGGTCTGATTGCCGAACGTGGTCTGGGAGTAATGGTCAGCGCCGGGATCTTTATGGGTGAGTTCTACCTGACGCTGGGTATGCTGTGGGCGATCCTGATCGGTCTGTCCACCATGATCGTCGGGCCTTGCATCGCGCGCTTAACGAAATCAATCCTCGAACCAGCACTGTTGGCCTTCACCACCTCCAGCTCTGAAGCCGCCTTCCCAGGCACGCTGGACAAACTGGAAAAATTCGGCGTTTCCTCAAAAATCGCCAGTTTCGTTCTGCCTATCGGTTACTCCTTTAACCTGGTCGGCTCGATGGCGTACTGCTCCTTTGCCACCGTATTTATTGCTCAGGCGTGCAATATCGAACTAAGCATGGGCGAGCAAATCACCATGCTGTTGATCCTGATGCTGACCTCGAAAGGGATGGCGGGCGTACCGCGTGCATCAATGGTTGTTATCGCCGCTACCCTGAACCAGTTCAACATTCCGGAAGCTGGTCTGATCCTGCTAATGGGTGTGGATCCATTCCTCGATATGGGTCGTTCCGCTACCAACGTCATGAGTAACGCCATGGGTGCTGCCATTGTAGGTCGTTGGGAAGGTGAACACTTCGGCCAGGGCTGTCGCGGAACTGCGCCAGTGAAGACACCGGAACAAGAACGTCCGGCGACCGAACCGTCAGAAGTTGCGATGTCCTGATAGCACGCGATTGCCGGATGGCGCTCGCGCTTATCCGGCAAGATGATGAACACACCAACAGGATTACACCATGAATAAAACCCTTATCGGCGTGAGTCTCTTTTCTTTCAGCCTCTTGTTTTGCGCCACCTCATTCGCGCAAACCGCGCCGGATTACGCAAAGATTATCGACCAGGCACATCAGAAATATAAAAGTAACAATGATGGCAAAGTCGCCGACTACATCCCTGCCCTGGCGACCTACAGCCCGAAAAATTTTGCCATCACCATTGCCACGGTGGACGGCAAGATCTATCAGGTGGGCGATGTTAACAAACCCTTCCCAATGGAATCCCTGAGTAAAGTCTTCACCCTGGCGCTCGCCATGGAACAACATGGTCCACAGGTCGTCCTGGAGAAACTTGGGGCCAATGCCACCGGCATGCCATTCAATTCTGGTTTGGCCGTAGAACTGACTAAAGGCGCACCGGAAAACCCGCTGGTAAACGCCGGGGCGATGAGCACCGTTAGCCTGATCGAAGCCAAAGATAAAACCGATCGCTGGAACAAAATCCTCGACAACCTGAACGTCTGGGCTGATGCCACACTCACCGTGAACGAGCCGGTTTTCAAATCCGAGATGGAAACCAACCAGCACAACCAGGCGCTGGCGAAGCTAATGGAATCCTATAACAGCTTCTATGGCAACACAGACGACGCTGTCGAAATTTATACCCGTCAGTGCTCAGTCGATATCACCGTTGAGCAACTGGCCAAAATGGGCGCGGTACTCGCGAACAAAGGCAAATCACCGTTCAACGGTAAGCAATTGCTGAATGAAAAATATGTCCCGCAGGTACTGGCTGAAATGGCCATTGCCGGCTTGTACGACGGTAGTGGTAAGTGGCTGTACACCGTAGGCATCCCGGCGAAAAGCGGCGTCGGCGGTGGGATGGTTGCCGTTGTGCCAGGCGAATATGCGATAGCCGTCTATTCCCCGCCGCTGGATGAAGCCGGTAACAGCGTTCGTGCCCAGAAAACGATCGAATATGTCGCCGAAGCGACCGAAGCGAATGTCTTTTTAGCAAAATAAAACTCTATGCCGGATAGCGCTTCGCTTATCCGGCAAACAACACGAAGAGGTGAGAAGTAAACATGTCTAAACCATTTGTCTGGCAGGAACTCTTTGTTCAGGGTAAAGATAGTACCGAATATGAATTACTGAGTAATCAGCACGTTACAGTTTCGGAGTTAGACGGAGAGGAAGTGATTAAGGTTGCGCCGGAAGCGTTAACCTTATTAGCACAGCAGGCATTTTATGAGGCTTCATTCTTCCTGCGCGCCGGACATTTGAAACAGATCGCCAGCATTCTGCACGATCCACAGGCCAGCGGTAACGATAAGTATGTTGCATTGCAACTGCTGCGCAACGCTGAAGTTTCGGCCAAAGGCGTGCTGCCTAACTGTCAGGATACCGGAACGGCAACGATTGTGGCCTGCAAAGGTCAGCATGTCTGGACCGGCGGCGATGACGCAGAAGCGTTAAGCAAAGGCGTGTATACCACCTTCACCGAAAACAACCTGCGTTATTCGCAAAATGCCCCGCTGGATATGTACACCGAGGTCAATACTCAGACTAACCTGCCGGCACAAATCGATATCAGCGCCACGCCTGGCAATGAATACCGCTTCCTGTTCGTCAACAAAGGCGGCGGCTCGGCCAATAAAGCGGCGCTGTTCCAGGAAACAAAATCCATTCTGCAACCGGAAAAGCTCACCGCCTTTCTGATCGAAAAAATGAAATCACTGGGCACAGCCGCCTGCCCGCCGTATCACATCGCTTTCGTCGTTGGAGGCTTGTCGGCCGACCAGGCGCTGAAAGTCGCCAAGCTGGCTTCAACCAAGTATTACGACAACCTGCCCACCAGCGGGAACGAACTGGGTCAGGCGTTCCGCGATACGGCCCTGGAAGCCGAGTTGCTCAATGCCAGCCGTGAGTTTGGTATCGGCGCGCAGTTTGGCGGCAAGTACTTTGCCCACGATATCCGCGTGATTCGCCTGCCGCGTCACGGTGGTTCCTGCCCTATCGCCATGGCCCTCTCCTGCTCAGCCGACCGCAACATTAAGGCTAAAATTAACAAACACGGTATCTGGCTGGAGAAACTGGAGCATAACCCGGGCAAATTCATTCCTGATTCCCAACGGATAGAAAATGGCGCCCAAACCGTACAGTTGGATCTCAACCGCCCGCTACGCGAGATTCTGCACGACCTGTCCGCTCTGCCTATCGGTACTCGTTTGTCGTTAAGTGGTCCAATTGTTGTCGCCCGTGATATTGCCCACGCTAACATCAAAGCACGCCTGGATAACGGCGAACCGATGCCGGAATACATGAAAAAGCATATCGTCTATTACGCAGGTCCCGCCAAAACGCCGGAGAATCAGGCCTGTGGTTCAATGGGTCCAACCACTGGCGGGCGCATGGATGGGTATGTCGATGCTTTCCAGGCACAAGGCGGTAGTCTCATTATGCTCACCAAAGGTAACCGCAGCCAACAGGTCACTGATGCCTGCCATAAACACGGTGGATTTAGCCTCGGTAGCATCGGTGGCGCCGCGGCCCTGCTTGCCCAACAGTACGTGAAAAGCCTGCACTGCCTGGAATATCCCGAACTGGGAATGGAAGCGGTCTGGATGATGGAAGTTAAAAATATGCCGGCCTTCGTGTTAGTCGACGACAAAGGTAATAACTTCTTTAGTCAGTTTGAGCAGCAACATCGCTGCGCAACCTGTCCGGCAGGACATTAAGGAGACGTAATGGAAGCGCGAGCCAATAATGACAGACACCGCCAACGTCAGCAGAAACTGAAAGAACAGGTTGATACCCGCGTGGCGGCGGCAACGGAGAAGAAAGGGATCCTGATTGTCTTCACCGGTAACGGTAAAGGGAAATCCACCGCAGCCTTTGGCACGGCAACGCGCGCGGTTGGTCACGGAAAAACCGTTGGCATCGCGCAGTTTATCAAAGGTCAGTGGGATAATGGCGAGTACAACACCCTGCAGCCGCTCGGCGTTGAATTCCATATTATGGGCACCGGATTTACCTGGGAAACCCAAAACCGGCAAGCGGATATCGACGCGGCAACGGTAGTCTGGCAAGAAAGTAAGCGCATGCTGGCTGATGCGCATTACGATCTGGTGGTGCTGGATGAACTGACTTACATGCTGGCTTACCACTACCTGGATACCCAGGAGGTTCTCAGCGCCATCGAAAATCGCCCTGTCGGTCAGAGTGTTATCGTCACCGGGCGCGGATGCCACGCACTGTTGCTGGAACTGGCCGATACGGTCAGCGAAATTCGCCCGGTCAAGCACGCGTTTGACAGCGGTATTCAGGCGCAGGTGGGAATCGACTGGTAGCCATTCTTTTGCCGGATAACGACGCCCTGGCGTCTTATCCGGCCTACCGTTCTTTGCAGGCCTGACAAGGCACACGGTACCATCAGGCAGGCGATACCACAGATTTATTCAACAGCCAGTCCCGGAAGATCTGTAAATGCACAGATTCCGCTTTCTCTTCACGCCACGTCATGATGAAACGGTTCCCGGTTCGCATCGGGACATCGCAAGGAATGACCATATCACCACTGTCCAGATCGTGCTGAATGGCAAAACGAGGAAGCAATGCCACGCCCAGATTAGAGCGAACCGCCGCAATCAGCATCGACAGCAGATCAAATCTTGGACCTTTATTGACCAACGGGCTGCTGACGTCTGACAGCGCAAACCATTCCTGCCAGCCTTTGATACGCGTGCTTTGGTGTAAAAGCGGAAATTCGTTCAGCAACTCCTCGACCGCCAGTTTCCGCTCCGGCTCAGCCAGCAAGCAGCGGCTGCAGACCGGCAGGATTTCCTCTTCAAACAGGTACTCAACGCCCGACCATGGCGAGTAGAAATCTTCACGCATGATTGCCGCGTCATACTCCCGATTGAGAAAATCACCAATATTCGCCAGCGAATGGATATTCACGATAATATCAGGATTGAGTTTGTTGAACTCGCGCAGATTCGGGATCAGCCAATGCGTGCTGAAGGTCGGATTCACTGCCAGCTCAATAACCTGCACCGTCGGCTGCCAGGTCATTATCGTCGTCGTATCTCGCTCAAGTTTATTTAACGTTTCTTTAACGATACTTAAATAATGTTTGCCCGCCGCATTTAAAAAAATGCGTTTCTTGGCATGATTAAATAGCGAGGTATTCAGAAAATCCTCCAGTGCATTCACCTGACGGAAAACAGCACTTTGTGTTAAAGCCAGCTCTTCAGCAGCTCGGGTATAACTTTCGTGACGCGCAACAACTTCAAAAGTTACCAGCAACTCCGTCTTCGGTATTTTTCCTCTCATAACCTCTTCCATATGCAGCGTACAAAAATAGTTTAATTTATAAAAAATAATTCAAGACACCCAGATAAGCATCGAGAGTTATATTTTATTTCATCCATTGATGTCATTGATCCAATCCATGATTTACTCATACAGATGGCGGATAAATATTAACCAATAATACTCAAGCACAACAATAAACACAATTTAAATAAGGTTAAACCTATGCAAATAGTGCCAATAAGTTCTTAATAATTTTTCAAGTTAACTTGTTTATTGCAGAAAAAACTTTGCGAGATTAATCAATATTATCCATGCGATAATTTTAGATAATTTCACGTTATAACTTACGGGCAAACGACTGCTTTTAATCATTCCTTGATGTAGTTTCTGCCTTTTTTTGTTAGACGTGATAAAGGACACAATGTGAAAACTTTCGGAAAGGTCTGGCTCGTTGGAGCAGGTCCCGGTGATATTTCATTGCTCACCCTCAAAGCGATGATGTGCATTAAACAGGCTGATGTCATTATTTACGATCGGCTGGTCAACCCCAAAATTTTGGAATGGGCATTACCTGATTGCCTGCTTATCAATGTCGGCAAAAATCCCGGCTTTCATTGTGTTCCCCAGGATGAAATTAACGCATTACTGGTCCAGTATGCCCAAACACATAACAACATCGTACGCCTGAAAGGGGGCGATCCTTATGTGTTTGGTCGTGGGGCCGAAGAAGTTGAAGATCTTGTTGAAGCGGGTATCCCATTTGAAATTGTGCCGGGTATCAGTTCTACCATCGGCGGCCTGGCCTATGCCGGGATCCCGGTGACGCATCGCGATTTCGCCTCCGGTTTTCACGTGGTGACAGGCCATACGCGGGAAGGCAACCAGCAGCAGGACTGGCGTCAACTGGCGAAGCTAAATGGTACGCTGGTTATCGTCATGGGAATCGCCAATCTGGCGTTTATTTGCGAAGAACTGTTGATGGGCGGTAAATCAGCAGATACACCCGCAGCGCTAATTATGTCCGCCACCCGAGAGAATCAACGCCGACTAACCTGTACGCTCGGTTCATTACTGAGCAAAGCGCAGGAGGCTAACATTGCTCCGCCTGTGCTGATTGTTATTGGCGAGGTGGTGACCCTGAGCGATCGACTCTCTTTTATACCGGAAGCCATCACCATGGCAGAAGATCTTTACTGCGAAAGTCTGGCATGACGAAAAGACTGGGGCGACGTTTGATGCGCCGCCCTGAAAACGCGGCAAAAGTAGCTGGTTTGCGCGTATTGAAGTTTCCGGGCAATACTGTCTATTGAGTGCACGGGATCGTGCAACAACTCCCCCGCTTTTTGCATTTTTTTCTGATTCACCCAGGTTTTAAAATTAACGCCCTGCCGCTTCTTAAAAAATCGGCTGAAATAGTTCGCGCTTAAGCACACATGCGCCGCTACGGATTCCAGGGATAATTCACCATACAAATTTTCATCAATATAACGCAGCGCCGCCAGAAGTTTTTTCTCATGACGAGAAGGTTCAGTGAAATAATGACGAACGTAACGGATCGGTGGGGCGAATATCTGATCGGATTGTCGCTCTTGCTCATAGTTATCAACAATAAAACTTAACAAATTAGCCGATGCCACCAGCGTATTATTATCCACTACCGCAACCTGACCCCATTCAGCTTTTATTTTGGGGTCATCCATCCATGAAAATTTATTATTAATTACGATAGTTTTATATTCCTGATACTTTGACCGGACCTGCCCGCAAACAATAAAACCATAAAGATGCCCTTCATTAATTATTGGCATCGAGAACAAACTTAACCCTGCATGACAGGTGAGTATTCTGGGTTTAAGCTGTTTTAGCCCCTCAAAAGCGCACTGCTTATCGCATTTTTCGCAACCTACACGATACCGCTCATCCGCCCGCATTAATGTGCAGAACGAATTAAAATTATGACAATCCGACAGTGCCTTGCCGTGAATATCAATCACGACCGCGGCTAACCCGGTCGCGCGAGAGAATACTTCGGCTATTGAGAAAAAAACGTGTAAATAGTCATTCTGGATTTTCAGCGGCACGCTCTCCTCCGGCACTCATGATATTAAAGCCGGTAATATGCAGAATTTAATCAAGAGAAAGAATGATGCTGACCGCAAAAAATAATCTCATTTATGAATATGATTATGATCGAATCGCAAGAGAATAGACGGCAGAAAACAAAAAAGGCCATCATCAGATGGCCAACCATGTCGAAACGGGACCAGCCCTTGACCATGCAGATAGTCAGGGCTGTTTTTTTACTTCTTACTTAATAACGGTTTTCAGCGCTTCGCCGATATCGGCCAGGCTGCGAACGGTTTTCACGCCAGCAGCTTCCAGAGCCGCGAATTTCTCGTCAGCGGTACCTTTACCACCGGCGATGATCGCACCGGCGTGGCCCATACGTTTTCCTTTCGGCGCGGTGACGCCCGCGATGTAGCCGACAACCGGCTTGGTGACGTGATCTTTAATGTACGCCGCCGCTTCTTCTTCCGCGCTACCGCCGATCTCGCCGATCATCACGATCGCTTCAGTCTGCGGATCTTCCTGGAACAGCTTCAGAATGTCGATGAAGTTAGAGCCCGGAATCGGGTCACCGCCGATACCGACACAGGTGGACTGGCCGAAACCGTAATCGGTGGTCTGCTTAACAGCTTCATAGGTCAGCGTACCGGAACGGGAAACGATACCCACTTTACCCGGCTTGTGAATGTGCCCCGGCATGATGCCGATTTTGCATTCGCCCGGGGTGATCACGCCTGGGCAGTTCGGGCCGATCATGCGCACGCCCGCTTCGTCCAGCTTCACCTTCACGGTCAGCATATCCAGCGTCGGGATACCTTCGGTGATGGTGATAATCAGTTTGATGCCTGCATCAATTGCTTCCAGGATGGAGTCTTTGCAGAACGGCGCCGGAACGTAGATCACAGTGGCCGTTGCGCCGGTCGCTTCTACCGCTTCACGCACGGTGTTAAACACCGGCAGACCCAGGTGAGTGGTGCCGCCTTTGCCTGGCGTTACGCCGCCAACCATCTGCGTACCGTAAGCAATCGCCTGTTCGGAGTGGAATGTCCCCTGGCTACCGGTGAAGCCTTGGCAGATAACCTTGGTATCTTTATTAATTAAAACTGACATTATTTCCCCTCCACTGCGGCAACAACCTGCTGAGCTGCATCCGTCAGACTTTTCGCTGCAATAATATTCAGGCCGCTATCAGCCAGTTTTTTCGCGCCGAGTTCGGCGTTGTTGCCTTCCAGACGAACGACAACCGGAACGTTAACGCCCACTTCCGCTACCGCGCCGATGATACCGTCAGCGATCAGGTCGCAACGTACGATACCGCCGAAGATATTAACCAGTACGGCTTTTACATTGTCATCGGAGAGGATGATTTTGAACGCTTCGGTCACGCGCTCTTTGGTCGCGCCGCCGCCCACGTCGAGGAAGTTAGCCGGTTCGCCGCCGTGCAGTTTAACGATATCCATGGTGCCCATTGCCAGGCCCGCGCCGTTAACCATACAGCCGATGTTGCCGTCCAGCGCAACGTAGTTCAGTTCCCACTGTGCCGCCTGCGCTTCACGCGGATCTTCCTGAGACTGGTCGCGCATTTCACGCAGGTCAGCCTGGCGGAACAGCGCGTTGCCGTCAGCGCCCAGTTTGCCGTCGAGGCAGATCAGGTCGCCCTGTTTGGTCACTACCAGCGGGTTGATTTCGATCAGCGCCAGGTCACGCTCCAGGAAGATAGTCGCCAGGCCCATGAAGATCTTGGTGAACTGCTGAACCTGTTTACCTTCCAGACCCAGTTTGAACGCCAGCTCGCGTCCCTGGTAAGGCATCGGGCCTGCCAGTGGATCCAGCGCCACTTTGTGGATCAGGTGTGGGGTTTCTTCCGCCACTTTTTCAATTTCCACGCCGCCTTCGGTAGAGGCCATAAAGACCACGCGACGGGAGCTACGGTCAACCACTGCGCCGAGGTAAAGTTCTTTACCGATATCGGTCGCCGCTTCAACCAGGATCTGATTTACCGGTTGGCCATTCGCGTCTGTCTGGTAAGTCACCAGACGTTTCCCCAGCCAGTGCTCAGCAAAAGCGCGAATGTCTTCTTTGCTGTTAACAACCTTCACACCGCCCGCTTTACCACGGCCACCAGCGTGAACCTGACATTTCACTACCCACGGGCCTGCGCCGATTTTAGATGCGGCTTCTTCAGCTTCACGCGGAGTATTACAGGCATAACCCACCGGTGCCGGTAAGCCATAGCGGGCAAAAAGTTGTTTTGCCTGATATTCATGTAAGTTCATGTGTTCTGTCCATCCTTCAGGTAATCGTTATCTTTTACCCGTAGGCCTGATAAGGCGTCCAGACCTACGGGGCAGGTGATACTCTTTTTCGTTACACGTCCAGCAGCAGACGCGTTGGATCTTCCAGCAACTCTTTAATGGTTACCAGGAAGCCTACTGACTCACGACCATCGATCAGACGGTGATCGTAAGACAGCGCCAGATACATCATCGGCAGGATTTCAACCTTGCCGTCTACCGCCATCGGACGATCTTTGATGGCATGCATACCCAGGATGGCGCTCTGCGGTGGGTTGATAATCGGCGTAGACATCAGGGAACCGAACACACCGCCATTAGTGATGGTGAAGTTACCGCCCGTCAGATCTTCAACCGTCAACTTGCCGTCGCGACCTTTTACTGCCAGCTCTTTAATGTTCTTCTCAATGTCAGCCATACCCAGCAGATCCACATCACGCAGGACCGGCGTTACCAGGCCGCGCGGCGTGGAGACCGCCATGCTGACATCAAAGTAGTTGTGGTACACCACGTCATCGCCATCGATAGAGGCGTTGACTTCCGGATAGCGTTTCAGCGCTTCAACCACCGCTTTCACGTAGAAAGACATAAAGCCCAGACGGATACCGTGGCGTTTCTCGAACGCGTCGCCGTACTGCTTACGCAGGTCCATAATCGGCTTCATGTTGACTTCGTTGAACGTCGTCAGCATGGCGGTGGAGTTTTTCGCTTCCAGCAGACGTTCGGCGACGCGTTTGCGCAGACGAGTCATCGGAACACGTTTTTCGCCACGCGCACCCAGTTGAGGCTGAGGCGCAGGCGCGGCGGCTGGTGCTTTGGCTTCGGCTGTTGCTGCCGGCGCTTTGGCCAGATGCTTTTCCACATCTTCGCGGGTGATGCGGCCACCGACGCCAGTGCCTTTGATGGCGCTGGCTTCGAGGTTATGTTCACCGAGCAGGCGACGGATCGCCGGGCTCAGGGCATCGTTGTTCTGCTCAGTAAGCGACGCCTGCTGGCGCTGTGCCGGAGTCGAATCTTTCTCTTCAGACTTGGCGCTGGTCTCTTTACCCGCGCTGTTGCCTTCACGCAGGCGACCGAGGATCTGGCGAGAGGTGACGGTTGTCCCTTCATCTTCCAGAACCGCATCAAGGATACCGTCCGCTGATGCCGGTACTTCCAGTACCACTTTGTCAGTTTCGATTTCTACCAGTACTTCATCACGACGTACTGCATCGCCCGGTTTTTTGTGCCAGGTTGCAACCGTTGCATCCGCTACGGATTCAGGCAGGTCGGGAACAAGAATATCTACGCTACTCATTATTTATCCTTTATTTAATCGACGTTCAGCGCGTCATTAACCAGATCTTGTTGCTGTTTCTGGTGAACGGACATATACCCTACTGCCGGAGAGGCAGAGGCCGGGCGACCTGCATAACGCAGAGCGGACCCAAATGGAATCACTTCACGGAAATGATGCTGACTGCAATACCATGCGCCCTGGTTGAGCGGCTCTTCCTGGCACCAGACAAAATCATGTACGTGAGCGAACGGTTTCAGCGCTTCCTGTACCGCTTTATGCGGGAACGGATAGAGCTGTTCGATGCGCACAATGGCAACATCTTTTTGATCATTCTTGCGGCGTTGCTCCAGCAGGTCGTAATAAACCTTACCAGAACACATCACGACACGCTTCACGCCTTTCGGATCAAGCTCATCGACTTCGCCAATGGCCGGCAGGAAGGTGCCATTTGCCAGTTCATCCAGCGTTGAGACCGCCAGCGGATGGCGCAGCAGCGACTTCGGCGACATCACCACCAGTGGACGGCGCATACCGCGCAGCGCCTGACGACGCAGCATGTGGTACACCTGTGCCGGGGTAGACGGGACGCAAACCTGCATGTTTTGCTCAGCGCAAAGTTGCAGATAACGTTCCAGACGCGCGGAGGAGTGCTCCGGACCCTGACCTTCGTAGCCGTGTGGCAGCAGCATAACCAGACCGCACATACGACCCCATTTCTGTTCGCCGGAAGAGATGAACTGGTCGATAACGACCTGAGCACCGTTGGCGAAGTCACCGAACTGCGCTTCCCAGATGGTCAGCGTGCGCGGTTCCGCCGTGGCATAGCCGTATTCAAACGCCAGCACTGCTTCTTCAGACAGTACGGAGTCCCATACGCGGAACGTGCCCTGGCCGTTATGCACATGCTGCAGCGGCGTGTAGGTTGAACCGTTCGCCTGGTTATGAATTACCGCGTGACGGTGGAAGAAGGTTCCGCGACCGGAGTCTTCACCCGACAGACGAACCGGAATGCCTTCGTCAACCAGCGTGGCGTAAGCCAGATTCTCTGCGCCACCCCAGTCGAACAGCTTCTCGCCTGCGGCCATGGCCTGACGATCGCCGTAAATTTTGGCAACGCGCGACTGCATTTCAACCGCTTCAGGGACAGTGCTGATGCGTTTAGCCAGCTCCTGCAGACGCTTCATCTCAACTTTGTTCGGGTAGCTTTCGTCCCATTCGTGGTTGAGATATGGCGACCAGGTGAAGGAGTGCATGTTCATTGGACGCCACTCTTTCACTACACACTCGCCAGCATCCAGCGCATCGCGATACAGGTTGACCATTTCGGTCGCATCTTCCAGCGTGGCGACTTTGTCCGCTTCCAGCTTGTCGGCGTAGATTTTGCGCGGCGTCGGATGCTTTTTGATTTTCTGATACATCAGCGGCTGGGTTGCGCTCGGCTCGTCGGCTTCGTTGTGGCCGTGACGGCGGTAGCACACCAGATCGATGAAGACATCGCGTTTGAAGGTATTACGGAAGTCCAGCGCCAGACGCGTGACGAAAGCGACCGCTTCCGGGTCATCCGCGTTGACGTGGAAAATCGGCGCCTGAACCATCTTACCGATGTCGGTGCAGTATGGGGTAGAACGCGCATCCAACGGGTTAGAGGTGGTGAAGCCCACCTGGTTGTTGATAACGATGCGAACGGTACCGCCCACTTCGTAACCACGCGCTTTCGACATGTTCAGGGTTTCCTGAACCACGCCCTGCCCGGTGACTGCCGCATCGCCGTGAATGGTGATAGGCAGGACTTTATTGCTGCTCGGCTCATCCAGACGATCCAGACGCGCACGGACGGAACCGATTACCACCGGGCTAACAATTTCCAGGTGCGACGGGTTAAACGCCAGCGCCAGGTGTACCAGACCGCCTTCGGTTTCGATATCCGATGAGAAGCCCATGTGGTACTTCACGTCGCCAGTGCCGAGGTGTTCTTTATGTTTGCCCGCGAATTCGTCGAACAGGTCCTGCGGCTTTTTACCCAGCACGTTGACCAGTACGTTCAGACGACCACGGTGCGCCATGCCCAGCACCACTTCACGCGTACCGCTGTTGCCCGCGTGGCGGATCATCTCTTTGAGCATCGGGATTAAGGCATCACCGCCTTCCAGCGAGAAGCGTTTCGCGCCCGGGAACTTCGCGCCCAGGTAGCGTTCCAGGCCTTCCGCAGCGGTCAGTTCGCTGAGGAAGCGTTTTTTCTCTTCGCTACTGAACGCGGCACGGCCAGACTCGATGCGCTGCTGAAGCCAGCGTTTTTCTTCGGTACTGGTGATGTGCATATACTCGGCGCCAATCGGACCGCAGTAGGTTTGTTTCAGCGCAACAACCAGGTCGCTCAGCTTCATGGTGTCTTTGCCGCCGGCAAAAGAACCTACGTTAAAGCTTTCCTGGAAATCCGCATCGGTCAGATCGTGGAAAGACGGATCCAGATCGGCCACTTTCTCTTGTTGCCACAGTCCCAGCGGATCGAGATTCGCATGTTGATGACCGCGGAAACGGTAGGCGTTAATGAGCTGCAGGACTTTAACCTGCTTCACATTGGCATCAGGGTCGGAAATAGAAGAAGAGTAACGTGGGGTAATCAACGCCTGCCGACGGAAATAATCACGTGTTTTTGAGTGGAGTTGATCCGGTTTGACTCCGGTGCCAGGTAACTGCTGGAACGTCGAACGCCAGTTAGCATCTACCGAGTCAGGGTCGGTTAAGAAGTCTTCATAGAGCTGTTCTATCCAGCTCTGGTTCGAGCCAGAGAGGTAAGAAGAGTCCAACCAGGCTTTCAAAGCGCTGTTCTGCATCGTGATCCCTTAAGCATCTTTTCTGCTTATTTAATACTCTAAATAGGTCACGTTTCAGGAAGGCGGCAAGCTTGCGAATCCCTGGGCGCTTACATCCAGTAAGTGACCGGGGTGAGCAAGTGCAGCCAACGCACATGCAACGTGAACTATGACGAGTATTTCGCCGTGGATACTACCACGCACACCGATGTGCGTGCCGGGGTTCACTTGTTGCGGACTGTCGTGTCATCTGCGTCCGCTAAGGAACCTTTAAAAACTGTCTAATAATATGGCAGTTTTTAGAGGTTTCCTGCACTTCTATTGCCCGATGGCGCGTAGCTTTCAGGCCTACAAGGTACGTAACCCGTAGGCCGGATAAGACGGTACGTCGCCATCCGGCAACCACTACAACAACTTACGCACTACGCTTGAGCAGCATCGACTTAATATGGCCGATAGCACGCGTCGGGTTCAGCCCCTTAGGACATACGCTGACGCAGTTCATGATGCTGTGACAGCGGAATACGCTGAAAGCATCACTTAAACCTTCCAGGCGGCTGTCGGTCTCGGTATCGCGGCTGTCAATCAGGAAGCGATACGCGGCCAGCAGACCTGCCGGACCGATGAATTTGTCCGGATTCCACCAGAATGATGGGCAGGACGTTGAGCAGCATGCACACAAAATACATTCATACAGCCCATCGAGCTTCTCACGCTGCTCTGGCATTTGTAAATGCTCACGAGCCGGTGGATTTTTCCCATTATTCAACAAGTAAGGCTTAATCTTCTCATACTGTGCGTAGAATTGTCCCATGTCTACCACCAAATCGCGCACAACCGGTAAACCCGGCAGCGGGCGAATGACAATTTTCTTGCCCGGCTGATTCAGCGCAGAAACAGGTGTGATACAGGCCAGTCCATTTTTGCCGTTCATGTTCAGACCGTCGGAGCCGCAGACCCCTTCACGGCAGGAGCGACGAAACGATAGCGACGGATCTTTTTCTTTCAGCTGCATCAATGCATCCAGCAGCATCATGTCGCGCCCTTCTTCCGCTTCCAGGGTGTAATCCTGCATGCGCGGAGCATCGTCAACGTCCGGGTTATAGCGATAAACTGAAAACTCGAGTTTCATTGTCCTGTCTCCGCATTAATAAGTACGAATCTTCGGCGGGAATGCCGGGCGCAGCTTCGGTTCCATATTGACTTGACGTCGCGTCATGGTTTCCGACTCTGGCAGATACAGGGAATGGCACAGCCAGTTTTCATCATCACGTTCCGGGAAGTCGAAGCGGCTATGCGCGCCACGGCTTTCGGTACGGAAGTTTGCAGAGACTGCGGTGGCGTAAGCGGTTTCCATCAGGTTATCCAGCTCCAGACACTCAACGCGCTGGGTGTTAAATTCACTGGAGGTATCATCCAGACGGGCGTTTTTCAGACGCTCGCGAATCGCTTTCAGCTCTTCCAGTCCTTTCGCCATCGCATCGCCTTCGCGGAATACCGAGAAGTTATGCTGCATACATTCCTGCAGCGCTTTGCGAATGGCCACCGGATCTTCGCCGTTACGGTTGCCGTTCCAGCGATTCAGACGGGCCAGAGAAGCATCGATCTCGTCTTCCGTCGCATCCAGCAGGTCGCCCTGTTCCGCGATAGATTCCTGCAGATGCAGACCCACCGCACGACCAAAGACCACCAGATCCAGCAGCGAGTTGCCGCCCAGACGATTGGCGCCGTGAACCGATACGCAGGCGATTTCGCCTACCGCAAACAGCCCCGGAATCACCACATCTTCGCCCTGCTCGTTTACGGTCAGCGCCTGGCCGGTTACTTTGGTCGGGATACCGCCCATCATGTAGTGGCAGGTAGGAATTACCGGAATCGGCTCTTTCACCGGGTCAACATGGGCAAAGGTACGAGACAGTTCGAGGATACCCGGCAGACGAGATTCCAGCACTTCTTTACCCAGATGATCGAGTTTCAGCTTGGCGTGCGGCCCCCATGGGCCGTCGCAGCCGCGGCCTTCACGGATTTCGATCATGATGGAACGCGCCACCACGTCACGACCCGCCAGATCTTTCGCATTCGGGGCATAACGCTCCATGAAGCGCTCGCCGTGTTTGTTCAGCAGATAGCCGCCTTCACCGCGGCAGCCTTCTGTGACCAGCACGCCCGCGCCGGCGATACCGGTGGGGTGGAACTGCCACATCTCCATATCCTGCACCGGCACGCCAGCGCGGATAGCCATACCGACGCCGTCACCGGTATTGATGTGGGCGTTAGTAGTGGATTGATAAATACGGCCTGCGCCGCCGGTGGCCAGTACGGTTGCGCGGGCTTTAAAGTAAACCACTTCACCGGTTTCGATACACAGTGCGGTACAACCGACAATCGCGCCGTCAGCGTTCTTTACCAGGTCCAACGCATACCACTCAGAAAAGATGGTGGTGTGGTTTTTCAGGTTCTGCTGATACAGGGTATGCAGCAGCGCGTGGCCGGTACGGTCTGCCGCTGCGGCGGTACGAGCCGCCTGCTCGCCGCCGAAGTTTTTCGACTGACCGCCAAACGGACGTTGATAAATGGTGCCATTATCGAGACGAGAGAACGGCAGGCCCATATGGTCCAGCTCCAGAATCGCTTCCGGGCCGGTTTTACACATATATTCAATTGCGTCCTGATCGCCAATGTAGTCCGACCCTTTGACGGTGTCGTACATGTGCCATTCCCAGTTATCTTCATGGGTATTACCGAGCGCCACGGTGATGCCACCCTGCGCGGATACGGTATGGGAACGGGTTGGAAATACTTTGGAGAGCAGCGCACAGGTCTGTCCGCTCTGGGAAATTTGCAGCGCCGCGCGCATACCTGCGCCACCGGCACCAATCACAACAGCATCAAATTCTCTGACTGGCAGTTTCATTACACACCCCACACCACAACAAATCCATAAATGACGTAAACCACCAGCGCAACGACGATAACCAGTT
This sequence comes from Citrobacter sp. C5_2, assembly GCF_014596845.2. NCBI lineage: Bacteria > Pseudomonadati > Pseudomonadota > Gammaproteobacteria > Enterobacterales > Enterobacteriaceae > Citrobacter > Citrobacter sp. C5_2. The sequence goes on from NZ_CP115032.1 coordinate 3,453,748, forward strand.
GCAGAATCAGGCGTACAGCCAGCGGTTTAACGTAGTCGGTCAACACCTGCCACATGCCAATCCAGGCATGAATCAAGATGGAAAAAAGCGCCAGCAGGGTGAAAACTTTGGTGAATGCCGATGAGAAGAAACCGGTCCAGACTTCAAAGGTCAACTCGCCGCTGGTGGCGAAGAAGCCGACCATATAGATGATGTATAACGTCAGAACGATAGCGGTAGCACGGACCAGAATGAAGTCATGTACGCCGTTGCGTCCTAATGCGGAGGCGTTGCTTACCATACGAGGACTCCTGCGAGAAGTGAAAGCACGACAATGATAACGAAACAAATTTTGGCGGAGCGTGTCCCTGCTTCGAGGGTTTCTTCGATATAGCCAAAATCCATCAACAGATGGCGAATGCCCATTACGGCGTGATAGGCCAGCGCAATCAGGATCCCCCACATGATTAACTCCACAAAGAAGTTATTCATAATGGATGACGCCGTGAGGAAACCTTCAGGGGAGGAAAGGCTGGTACCCAATAACCACAACAGAATCCCGACCGCCACGAAGGTGATCACTCCGGAAACGCGATGGAGAATGGACGCTATCGCCGTGATTGGGAACCGGATCGTTTGCAGATCCAGATTGACAGGTCTTTGTTTTTTCACATTTCTTATCATGAATAACGCCCACATGCTGTTCTTATTATTCCCTTTGGACTTCGGGCACAGAAGATAAGACTTCTGTAGTATGAAAGACGCCGGGATTTCCTTCCTCCGGTCTGCTTGCGGGTCAGACAGCGTCCTTACTATAACTACGCGTCATATAAAACACTGCTTCCAGTTGCTAAAACGACACGTTACAACGCTGGTTGGCTCGGGATTGCAGGGTATTCCGGAGACCTGGCGGCAGTATAGGACGTTCACAAAATCATTACAATTAACCTACATATAGTTTGTCGGGTTTTATCCCGAACAGTGACATAGGTCACGATAACAACATTATTTTAATTTTTAATCATCTGATTTGACAATCATTAAACAAAGTTGTTACAAACGACACCAGAAAAAGCATATAATGCGTAAAAGTTATGGGGTCACTCTTTCACCGGAGATTTAGTTATGTAACAGTGTGGAAGTATTGACCAATACCTTCAGGACAGTTATTAGTGATAGACAGGTTAAATAATTCGGATTGCTAAGTTGTTGATTTGTTACTATTTCACCATGAGTTAACTGATTTACCTGCAAGCGCCCATTGCTCTGTACCCTGGTTTTCGCCTCTATCGCAGAGCGGCGAGCCGAATAAAAAACTGGTAACGGTTGATTGATGTATCGAAAACAAGTCTGACTTCCGCAGTCTTAAGTAATAAGGCGCTAAGGAGACCGTAAATGGCTGATACTAAAGCAAAAATCACTCTAAATGGTGACGCTGCTATTGAACTGGATGTGCTGAAAGGTACGCTCGGTCAAGATGTTATTGATATTCGTAGCCTTGGCTCAAAGGGGATGTTTACTTTTGACCCAGGTTTCACCTCTACCGCATCCTGCGAATCCAAAATTACGTTCATCGATGGTGATGAAGGCATTTTGCTGCATCGCGGCTTCCCGATTGACCAGTTGGCGACCGAGTCCAACTATCTGGAAGTGTGTTATATCCTGCTGTACGGCGAAAAACCGACGCAGGAGGAGTACGACGAGTTCAAAACCACGGTCACTCGCCATACCATGATTCACGAGCAGATCACGCGTCTGTTCCACGGTTTCCGCCGCGACTCTCACCCGATGGCCGTTATGTGCGGTGTCACCGGGGCGCTGGCTGCGTTCTATCACGATTCTCTGGACGTAAATAATGCGCGTCACCGTGAAATCGCCGCCTTCCGCCTGCTGTCCAAAATGCCAACCATGGCAGCGATGTGTTACAAATACTCCATCGGCCAGCCGTTCGTTTACCCGCGCAATGATCTCTCCTACGCCGGTAACTTCCTGAACATGATGTTCTCCACGCCGTGCGAAAAATACGAAGTTAATCCAATCCTGGAACGCGCCATGGACCGTATCCTGATCCTGCACGCTGACCACGAACAGAACGCCTCGACCTCTACCGTACGTACCGCAGGTTCTTCTGGCGCGAACCCGTTTGCCTGCATCGCGGCTGGTATTGCTTCCCTGTGGGGACCGGCACACGGCGGCGCCAACGAAGCTGCGCTGAAAATGCTGGAAGAAATCAGCTCAGTTAAACACATTCCGGAATTTGTTCGCCGCGCGAAAGACAAGAATGATTCTTTCCGCCTGATGGGCTTTGGTCACCGTGTTTACAAAAACTATGACCCGCGCGCCACCGTGATGCGTGAAACCTGCCATGAAGTGCTGAAAGAGCTGGGCACCAAAGATGATCTGCTGGAAGTGGCAATGGAGCTTGAGCACATTGCGCTCAACGACCCGTACTTCATCGAGAAGAAACTCTACCCGAACGTCGACTTCTACTCTGGCATCATTCTGAAAGCGATGGGCATTCCGTCCTCCATGTTCACTGTGATCTTCGCTATGGCGCGTACCGTTGGCTGGATTGCACACTGGAATGAAATGCACACCGACGGCATGAAAATCGCTCGTCCTCGTCAGCTATATACCGGCTACGACAAGCGCGACTTTAAGTCTGATATTAAGCGTTAATTGTCTGCCGGACAGCGCTCTCGCCTGTCCGGCCTACTCCCTTGAATCTTCCAGGCCGGACAGGGTGTTAATGCCGCTGTCCGGTCTGTTTATTCTTGACCCACATTATTTTATTCTCATCACGTTTTCTCTATGATTTACTGAGATCTTCCTCATTTCACTCAGGAGCATGGGATGCCTGTTTTGCAGTGGAGCCTGCTATTTCTGCTATCACTCCTTCTTTCCCTGTTCTTTCTGTTGATACATCTTCCAGGCGCATTGCTGCTCGGCTCGATGATTGTCGGTATCATTTTCAGTATGCGTGGGATCTCCCTGCAGCCTCCCCGCTGCACATTTCTTGCCGCTCAGGCCATTCTCGGCTGCATGATTGCGCAAAACCTCACCGGATCCATTTTAACGACACTTGCGGCACACTGGCCGATGGTGATTGTCATCCTGCTGGCAACCCTGATTAGCAGCGCGGTGATCGGCTGGCTGCTGGTTCGCTACAGCAATCTACCGGGGAACACCGGCGCGTGGGGGTCATCACCTGGCGGGGCAGCCGCGATGGTTGCGATGGCGCAGGATTATGGCGCTGACATCCGGCTGGTGGCGTTTATGCAGTATTTGCGCGTACTGTTGGTGGTCGGCGCTGCCGCGCTGGTCACCCGATTTGTCATGGGCGAACAGGCACAAACGGTCGGCCAGCAAATCGTCTGGTTTCCACCGCTGAGTCTTAATCTGTTAAGTACCATACTGCTGGCCGCAGTTGCTGGTGTGGCCGGGCGCTTACTGCGTATCCCCTCCGGCGTGATGTTACTGCCCATGCTGGCGGGCGCATTGCTAAACGCAGGCGGTATAATGGTGATTGAACTGCCGGAATGGCTACTGGCGATAGCGTATATGGCGATTGGCTGGCAAATCGGTCTTGGCTTTGACAAACAGATCTTTTTAATGGCGCTGCGGCCACTGCCGCAAATACTGTTGTCCATTTTTTCACTGATGGCGATTTGTGCGGCGATGGCCTGGGGGCTGGCGCATTATATGCAAATCGACTTTCTCACCGCCTATCTGGCGACCAGCCCTGGCGGAGTCGATTCCGTCGCGGTAATTGCCGCTGGCAGCCACGCCGATATGGCGCTAATCATGGCGATGCAAACCCTGCGGCTGTTCAGTATTTTATTGACCGGTCCGGCGGTGGCGCGTTTTATTTCAGCACATGCGCCAAGACAGCCCACCTAATGCTGGCAGCCCGGACACCAGTAAAAAGGTCGCGAGGAAAGTGTCGTTTTCTCGATGATGCCGCCACAGCGCTCACAGGCTTCGCCATCCCGATGAAAGACCTTAAAGCGAAACAACGCGCCGTGGTGCTTATTGTCATCGACCTGGCCGCGAGTGTTATACGACAGGCGAGGAATATCAAGTAGCGCTTGCGCCAGCGCATCCAACTGTTCATCGCTAAGCTGTGACGCTTTATGCTGACCGGTCAACCCCACCTGCCAGAGAATTTCTACCCGCAGATAGTTACCTAGTCCCGCCAGAAATGCCTGATCCAACAGCAGACCGGAAAACTGGCGATTGCGAAAACGTGATGACAGCAGACGCGTTTTTACCTCTGCGGCCGTTAAACGCAAATCCAGCACGTCCGGTCCAACCCGTTGCAGAAATGGATGGGTGGTGAGCTGCTCTGGCGTCAGCATTTCGATGTCAGACGCGCTATACAGCAGGATAGTTTTATCCTCGGTTTGCAGCCTGACGCGCAGCACCCGCGTGGTTTGCGGAATGTTGCCGGTATCGACCACTCTCCACACGCCGTAAAGCTGATTGTGACTATACAGCGTCAGGCCATTGGAAAAATGGGTCAGTAAGGCTTTACCCCGCGTCTCAAGCTGGGTAACACTCTGCCCGATGAGTTGGGATTGATACGGTTTTAACTGCTCAAAGGCAAACCAGACATCCGTCAGGGGTTTACCTTTGACTGCCGCCTCCAGGGTATCCGCCGCGCGGCGGATCTCCGGGCCTTCAGGCATAATACTGTCCTTTGTTAATGTGTTGCGCCGCCTGTCACCGCGATATCGCTTTCCAACTGCAATGCGGTGGCAATCGCGACCTCCAGCGCCCGACGTACTGTTTCCGCCGCCATACTTGGCGCACCGGGGTGCTGCGCGGCCTGTTGTGGCAGATAAGGAATATGAATAAAACCGCCCTTCACTGCCGGCACGTCGCGTAATTTATGCAGCAGGCCATACATCACGTGGTTACACACGAAGGTACCCGCCGTCTGAGAAACCGAGGCCGGAATTCCCGCGTTGCGCATGGCGACAACCATCGCTTTGATCGGCAATGTGCTGAACCACGCCGCAGGGCCATCGGCCACAATCGGTACATCAATCGGCTGTTGCCCCTGATTATCCGCAATACGCGCATCGTCAACATTGATCGCTACGCGCTCCACGGTGATATCCGTTCGGCCACCCGCCTGCCCGACCGCCAGCACCAGCGATGGCGACAATGCGTCAATCGCGGCATTGAGTACGGAGAGAGACTCGCCAAAGACGCACGGCAACTGGCGGGCAACGACACGGCATCCATCGATGATAGCATTGTCGAGACCCGAGACCACTTCCCAGGAAGGGTTAACTGACTCGCCGCCAAAGGGTTCAAATCCCGTGATGAGTACTGTTTTCATCCTTCCTCCTTACAGGAACATCAGGAAATACATCAGAAAAACGTTAACCAACAGCAGCAGTATGCCGGTTGGCACCTGCGCTTTAATCACCGCGTTTTTGTCTGGTAGCTCCAGCAGCGCCGCAGGCACAATATTGAAGTTCGCCGCCATTGGCGTCATCAATGTTCCGCAATAGCCGGAGAACATACCAATCGCCGCCATCACCGCCGGGTTACCACCGTGTTGCAGTACGAGGATCGGAATACCGATTCCCGCGGTCACGATCGGGAAAGCGGCAAACGCATTGCCCATCACCATCGTCAACAAGGCCATACCAATGGTGTACACCGCCACCGCGATAAAACGGCTATCCACCGCCAGATATTCCTGGGTCAGATATGAAATGCCGCTGCCGACGCCCGCCGCAGTGAACAACAGTCCGAGCGTGGCCAGGATCTGCGGCAGGATGAATGCCCAACCGATGGAGTCCAGCAGTCGGCGTGCCTCCTGAATCGGCTGATGCACCCGCTCATGGGTCATTTTGATCGCCATCGCCAGACCAATCAACGAACCTGCGGTCATCGAAAAGAGCGTCACCAGCGTGGCATGATTACCCGGCCCAAACAGCGCATCCTGTAAACCCGGAATATGGTTGAACATCAGTACGCCAATAACGGTTACCACCGGGATCGCCAGCGCCGGGAAAAACAGGCGATTACCCAGACGACTGGCGCTCTCTTCGCGCTGTTGCTGCGTTCGTTGATGGTAGCTTCCCAGCTTTACGCCGCCGAAACCGGCGATCAGGGCCAGTATGACCACCGCGACGCCGACGGCAATATGCACCGCGCGTTTATCGCCAAACAGCGAGTATGTCCAGTCGCCAAGCAGAAAGAGAACGCCGTACAGGCCCCAAAACAGACCGGTAGTTAAGCGACGCGGGTTAGCCTTATCCCGCCAGGACATCAGCGCCACAATCAGTAATACCGCGCCTGCCAGCCAGTAGAGATAGCTTTGCTGAAAATTCATTTCGCTTCCCCTTTCGCTGCGGCATTCGCTTTCGCCACTTCACGCTGCAAATAGCTATCCAGCCGCCACAGACGCGTGCCGTGGATCAGGAAGGCGCAAATTGCCGTCGGGATCCCCCACAGGGCGATATGCAGCGGTTCGGTCTGGATCCCGCCCGATTCCAGCATAAAATTGTGCATGAATATGATGGCACCGAAGGCAACAAAGATATCTTCACCGAAAAACAGCCCAACGTTATCAGTCGCGGCAGACATGGCGCGCAGACGATAACGAACCGCGCCCGGTATCTCACCGTGGTTTTTCTCGGCGGCCCCTTCCGCCATTGGCGCCAGCAGCGGACGCACCATCTGCGGATGTCCCCCCAGGCTGGTCAGTCCTAAGGCGGCGGTCGCCTCACGAATAAACAGATAGACAATGAGCAGACGGCCGCTGGTGGCGCTGCGGATTTTGGCAATCCACGCCTGAGCGCGCTCTTTGAGTCCGTGACGCTCCAGCAGACCAATAACCGCCAGGGGGATCAGCAGGATAAACGGCAGGTTGCGGGTGTTGAGAAATCCCTCACCCAGCTTTTCCAGAATGGTAGCGATTGGCATATGCGCCGCCAGTCCGGTGACGATCCCGGCAATAATGACCACCAATACCGGGTTAAAACGTAAAAGAAATCCGACCACAATGACGGCGATACCCGTCAATGGCCAGAGAGAAATGACCTCTCCCATAATTAAATCCCTTATGTTGTTGTGTAATATATTATTGTTTTCTATGAAAAAATTATGCGCTAATTTGAATATTGCATGCTTCGAATGCGCTGCGCAAGCGACGGGCAAAAGCGAGTGCGTGCTCGCCATCCCCATGAATGCATACCGTCTGGGCCGTCACGTTCGCCCATGTTCCGCTTTGGCTTTTTACTCTACCGGATAGCACCATTTCTAGCGTTTGCGCCAGCGCCTGCTCTTCATCCTCAATCAATGCGCCAGGCTGGCTACGCGGAACCAGACTGCCGTCAGCCTGGTAACCCCGATCGGCAAAAACCTCCTGACGCGTCACCAGGCCATAATGTTCCCCGGCGCGAATCAGTTCGCTTCCCGCCAGCCCCACCAGAACCAGCGAGGGATCGCAGGCATGCACCGCTTTCGCAATCGCATCCGCCAACTGTGGATCTTTTGCCGCCTGGTTATAAAGCATACCGTGGGGTTTCACATGACGCATCACGCCGCCTTCCGCGCGCGTAATGGCTGCCAGCGCGCCAATTTGATACAGCGTCTGCGCATAAACCGTTTCCACAGGCAGAGTCATGGCGCTACGGCCAAAATTCTCCCGATCCGGAAAGCTCGGATGTGCGCCTACCGCCACGCCATTTTTTAGCGCTTCACGCACGCTTAAAAGCATGGTTTGCGCATCACCGGCGTGAAATCCACAGGCGATATTAGCTGACGACACCAGTTGCAGCAGCGCTGCATCGTTAGCACAGCCCTCACCGAGGTCTGCGTTGAGATCAATTTTCATTATTAAGTCGCCATGTTAACTGTTGCAGGTAACGCTGCTGATCGTGGCGCGCCTTAAGCGCTTCCTCCAGCGAACACTGCACAAAATGAATCGGCTGACCGAGCGGGATCTGCGCCAGATGGTACATATCCGCTTCGATGATACAGGCGATGCGCGGATAACCGCCCGTCGTCTGGGCATCGTTCATCAGCACGATCGGTTGACCATTATGCGGAACCTGCACCACGCCGGGGAGTAAGCCATGCGACAGCAACTCGCGATCGGTCATACGCGTCAACGGCTGCCCCTGCAGGCGATAGCCCATCCGGTTGCTTTGCGGGCTAAGCTGCCACGGCGAACGCCAGAAAGACGCCTGCGAGACCTCGTCAAATTCCTGGTATTCAGGCCCAGGCAGCGCGCGAATGTGGTTTCCCCACATCAGCTGTTTTACCCCCTGAGGTCCGCTGAATTGCCGGGTAGATGCCCCAATCGCCAGCCGATCGCCATCACGCAGCAGACGCCCCTCCAGCCCGCCAATGCCGACTTTAAGATCGGTGCTGCGCGAGCCCATGACTTCGGGAACATCAAATCCGCCCGCAACCGCCAGATAACTACGCATACCATGATGTGGACGTTTTAGCGTCAGTCGCTGTCCCGCTTTCACCGGCAGTCGCCACCCACTCCACACAGGAGCACGATCCAGATGCGCTTCGCATCCGGCGCCGGTCAGGGCAAACCAACCATCAGCTTCAAATTCGACTACCAGTTGCCCCAGCGTGATTTCCAGCGCAGCGGCATTCGCATCATTTCCCACCAGCAGGTTAGCAACGTTTAACGCCGGTTTATCCAGCGCGCCGCAGTGGCTGATGCCGGATTGACGAAAATTGTGGCGTCCGCCGTCCTGGACCGAGGTGTACATGCCCGCACGAATGATGTTTAACATACCCCCTCCTTCTGCGGAACAAAACGCACGGTATCCCCAGCGCGCAACAGGATCGGCTCTTCTCGTTTTGGATCAAATAACGACACGGAGGTACGCCCAATCAATTGCCATCCGCCGGGCGTGGCAAGCGGATAGACCCCCGTTTGCGATCCACCGATACCTACAGAACCTGCCGGAACAAGCAGACGCGGTTCTGACCGTCTGGGGGTATGGAGTGGTTCAGGTAAGCTCCCCAGATAGGGGAACCCTGGCTGAAAACCAATAAACCACACCACATAGTCAACTGACGCATGAAGTTCAACAACCTGCTTGTCGCTTAATCCACTGTGCCGGGCGACCTCTGCCAGATCGGGACCAAACTCACCGCCATAAGTCACGGGAATTTCAATAAAACGCGAATCCGGTTCCAGCGCTTCGCTCTCTTCCCACCAGCGCTGCAGGCGTTCAATCGCATCCAGCGCCAGCGTTTGTGGGTCACGCAAGATCACCGTGATATTGTTCATTCCTGGAATCGCTTCACGTACATTCGGAGCATCAACCAGACGCTGGGCCAGACGCCAGATACGTTTTTGAGTCGCCAGCGTAATGGGCGGTTCCAGTTCCAGAACTACCGCAGTCTCACCTAACAGATAACAACGCGCTCGCTGCACTTTGGTCCCTCTTTATTACGCTGGGTTAGGAATATCAATAAAAGTGACATCCAGATCGGTATTTTCATTCAGCCATTCGCTTAATGCGCGAATCCCGCCCCGTTCGGTCGCATGGTGACCGGCAGCATAAAAATGCAGCCCCTGTTCGCGGGCAGAGTGAATGGTTTGCTCTGAAACCTCACCGGTGATAAAGGCATCGACGCCAAACCGGGCTGCGCTATCAATGAAGCTTTGACCGCCCCCCGTACACCACGCGACGCGTTGCACCTTTTCCGGCCCGGTATCACCGCACCATAACGGTTTACGGCCCAGACGCGCTTCAATCCACGACGCCAGCTCCAGCCCTGGAACCGGCATAGAGAGTTCACCCCACGGTACCAGCGGCTCAATTTCCCCCATCACGGTAATCCCCAATAGCGCGGCAAGCTGCGCGTTATTGCCTAGTTCCGGATGGGCATCCAGCGGCAGATGCCAGCCATACAGGTTAATATCATTTTCCAACAGCGTTTTCAGACGATGGCGCTTCATGCCGCGAATCACCGGAGATTCGCCTTTCCAGAAATAACCGTGATGAACGATGACCGCATCGGCCTGCAGGCGCACCGCCTCGTCCAGCAGCGCCTGGCTTGCGGTCACGCCGGTCACGATTTTATGCACCGTCTCTTTGCCCTCAACCTGCAAACCGTTCGGCGCATAGTCGCTAATGGCGGCGCTGTTCAGTTTGTCATTGATCAGTTGTTCCAGTTCGGTGTTTTTCATCATCGTCCTCGTTGTCATAAGTTCTGCCTGCCCAATCAGCAACACAGCTTAGGTTAAAATAGCGTCCTCGCCTGCGTTCGTCGATAGTCATTTCATTGACACATTAAGAAACAATCACACCACTGTAGAACGTAATTTGCATACCACCACGCGATCTAATTCATGTATATTTATGCAATCAGACAGCATATTGCAAAAATAATCAGATCTGTATCAAAGTTACAACTTTAAGGAAACACGCTCGCACAGCACATTCAACCTGTTGCGAGACATTTACTTCGAGAAAACAATGAATAAACAAGCATCTCAACCGCGGGCGATTTATTACGTTGTCGCGCTACAAATTTGGGAATATTTCAGTTTTTACGGTATGCGTGCGCTGCTGATTCTGTATCTCACTAACCAGCTTAAGTACGACGATAATCACGCTTATGAACTGTTCAGCGCCTACTGCTCGCTGGTCTACGTCACACCCATTCTCGGAGGGTATCTGGCAGATAAAGTGCTCGGCAACCGGATGGCGGTGATGATCGGCACATTTTTGATGGCGGTGGGGCATCTGGTGTTGGGCGCCAGCGAAATGGCCCCGGCATTCCTTTATTTATCGCTAGCGATTATCGTCTGTGGCTACGGTCTGTTTAAATCCAACGTCAGTTGCCTGCTGGGTGAACTGTATCAGCCTGAAGATCCCCGCCGCGACGGTGGATTCTCTCTGCTCTACGCCGCCGGCAACATCGGTTCAATCATTGCCCCGATAGCCTGTGGCTATGTGCAGGAAGAGTACAGTTGGGCGATGGGTTTTGCGCTGGCCGCTATCGGCATGCTGGCAGGGCTGGTGATTTTCTTATGTGGTAATCGCCATTTCGCCCATACCACCGGCGTCAATAAGGCCGTCCTGCGCGCGAAAAAATACATGTTGCCGAACTGGGCCTGGTTGTTAGTTCTGCTGGTTGCCGCCCCACTGCTGATTACTGTCTTGTTCTGGAAAGAGTGGTCCGTGTACGCCCTGATCGTTGCTACTGTTATCGGTCTGGCGGTTCTGGCGAAGATTTACCGCCAGGCGCAAACCCAGAAGCAACGCAAAGAGCTGGGGCTCATCGTCACGCTGACCTTCTTTAGCCTGCTGTTCTGGGCCTTTGCTCAACAGGGCGGTAGCTCAATCAGCCTGTATATCGACCGCTTTGTTAATCGCGACATTATGGGGTATTCCGTACCCACCGCGATGTTCCAGTCGGTTAACGCCTTTGCGGTTATGCTGTGCGGTATCGTGCTGGCATGGGTGGTCAAAGAGAGCGTAGGCGGCAATCGCACCGTACGCATCTGGGGCAAATTTGCCCTTGGTCTCGGTTTAATGAGCGCCGGTTTTTGTATTCTGACCTTAAGCGCCCGCTGGTCCGCCGCTTACGGCCACTCTTCCATGCCGCTGATGGTATTGGGGCTGGCGGTCATGGGCTTTGCGGAACTGTTTATCGACCCGGTGGCAATGTCGCAAATTACCCGCATTGAGATCCCCGGAGTAACCGGTGTATTAACCGGCATTTATATGCTGCTCTCCGGCGCAATCGCCAACTACCTGGCTGGGGTGATCGCCGACCAGACGTCACAAGGTTCGTTTGACGCTGCCGGCGCCATCAACTATTCCATCAATGCCTATATCGACGTCTTTAGCGAAATTACCTGGGGCGCACTGGCCTGTGTGGTACTGGTGCTGCTGATTTGGCTGTACCAGTCGCTGAAATTCAGAAACCGTGCGTTAGCGGTAGAGTCCTGAGTGTACAGGCCCGATGATGTGATAAGATTCGGGCCTGTTTTTTCAGGTAATTATGCATGAATTGCTGCGAGTTCCTCTTCAGTAAGACCTGTAACCAGTAGCACCATTGTGCGATCTATACCTTGCTCCAGCATGGTTTGCGCTATACGTAATGCGGCTTCTTGTTTACCCTGCTGTAATCCCTGCTGTAATCCCTGCTGTAATCCCTGCTGTAACCCTTCCTGTAATCCATCTAACCGTAACCGCTCTGCAATAGTCATCAGCCTCTCCTTATGTTGGGGGATCCGTTGCGCTATCTCCTGCATAAATTCATTAAAACGAGATTCGTCGCCAGATTGTAGGATGTAATTAAACATCGCCTGTAATTGCGTGTCATTAGCGCATCCAGTAAGTAGCAACGTGGCCAGTTGCTCTACCAGCCCCAGCAAATCCCGCTGACGGATATGTTTTTGCATTAATTCCAGCAGCGCCATTCGTCTGTGAGCCATGATCTCATCATCGGGTACCACCGTTATGTCTACCAACGGAAATGCGCTGGAATAAAGCTGTCTTGCCGCCACGGGGTCAGCAAAGGCATCCAGCCAGCACAATGAGTACGGATAGGGGCTTCGACAGCCATGATAAAAGAGCATCGGTATCACCAGAGGCAGTTCCTTATGCCCTGCGTCCAGATGACGCTGCATCGCCGCCATCGCATAACGCAACAGACGAAAAGCCATATGCGGCTCAGCTGAACTTTGATGCTCTATCACCACATAGACATAACCGTCACCGTTGCGTGTGTGCAAAGACCAGAGCACGTCGGAGTAGCGCGAACGTAAATCTGCTTCAATAAAGCTTTCTGACTCCAGCTTCAGCGAATTCAAATCGCAAAGCATCCGCAGTTCAGTTGGCAGGTGAATGTCGAGAAAATCCCGCGCCGTTTCGGGATGATGTAAAAACGTTTTAAATACCGCGTCGTGCGGTGTGGAGGTTGTTGGCATTGTCATCAAGTTCCATCACCCGAATGAAGATGACGGAACTTTACTGCCAGATAAAAGCATCTGCATCAGGGCATTAACAACCTTGCGCGCACACTTCAGCGCTAAACGCGCCCAACTGCAACAAATTCATTTTGCTGGAAGTCATTACGCAGAAATCCACCCTGCCTTTACCCTTTTCGCGCCGCCTCATATGCCGCCAGCGTAGCCAGTCTGGCCTGCTTATGATCGACAATCGGGCGAGGATAGTTGAGCGTCACCTGCGCTTTTTCCGCCCACGACCACGGCTCATGGATGGCTTTACCCGGCACATCGCGCAATTCCGGCAGCCACTGGCGGATAAACTCACCGTCACGGTCAAATTTTTCGCCCTGCGTCGTGGGGTTAAATATGCGGAAATACGGTGCGGCATCGGTTCCGGTGGATGCGGCCCACTGCCAGCCGCCGTTATTGGCCGCCAGGTCGCCATCGATCAGTTGCGACATGAAATACTGCTCCCCTTTACGCCAGTCGATCAGCAGGTCTTTTACTAAAAAACTGGCCGTAATCATGCGTAAACGATTATGCATCCAGCCCGTGGCGTTGAGCTGACGCATCGCCGCATCCACAATCGGGTAACCCGTTTGACCCGTTTGCCAGGCCTGCAAATGCGTCGGGTTATTCTGCCATTGCACGCGATCGGTCCAGCGGATAAAGGGTTGATACCGACACAGCGCCGGATGATACGTCATCAGATGACGATAAAATTCACGCCAGATAAGCTCGTTCAGCCAGACGCTGCCCGCCCCGCCCTCAAGCGCCTGCGGCTGCTCTGCGAGCAGTCGATTCAGGCATTGGCGCGGCGATAACCCGCCTGTCGCCAGGCTTGCGGATAATCGACTGGTCCCGTCAATCGCGGGAAAATCACGCTGCTGTTCGTATTTTCCCGCAGCCTGCTGGCAAAACTGGCGTAATTGCGCGATGGCCAATTTTTCCTCTGCCACAAACCTTTGGGCATCAAAATCTTGCTGCGGATAGCTCAGCGTTATTGATGTTAACGGTGCGTCAAGAGCGCCGCTTTCTCGCATTTTTGGCGCGCTCACACATTCTGGAATACCGTCTTTAATCCGCTTCAGCCAGGCATTTTTAAACGGCGTGAACACTTTATACATCTCATGATTGCCGGTCATCACCGCTCCAGGAGGCAGGATCACGCTGTCATCAAACCCTTCGCACACCACCTGGGGTAATGATTTCTCTACGTTTGCATCACGCTGTCGTTCGTTTATTTCATATTGATAGTTATAAAATAATCGACTGACGTCATGCTGCAGGCAGACACGTTTGACGGTGTCCACGCTGGCCGCAAAATCAGCCACTTCATGAAACAGTAAAGGGATGCCTTTTTCTGCCAGCGCCGTTTGTAACGCATTCAACTGCGCGTTGACAAATGCCGCCTGACGCGGGGCCATATCGTGGGCCTTCCACTGCCCGGGGGTAGATATATATAACGCCAGCACCTGCGCAGAACGATCCCGACAAGCCGCCGCCAGCGCGAGGTTGTCGTGCAGACGTAAATCACGCCGAAACCAGACCAAATGGGTGGTCATAACACTCCTGAAGAAAAAAATTAACGCCCGTAGCGCAAACGCAGAGCCTCTGGCCAGGGATTGAAATAGCGCTGCCCGGAAAGATAAGCATCCGGGTATTCCGCCATATAGTGTTTGAGTAATGTTATTGGCGCAAGCAGCGGTTGAGTCGCACGTCGATAACTGTCAATGAGAGAGGCCAGCTCTTGTCGCTGACGAGAATTTAATTGCGTACGAAAATACCCTTGGACATGCATCAGCACGTTGGTATGGTTGCGCCGGGAGGGAAGATGCGCCAGCAAACTCATCAGCCTTAAGCGATACTCGACAAAATAGGCCTGCAAATCTTGCCATTCGCCAATCGCCGCGACAAAACGCCCGAGAGCGAGATAGTCCGGCTGGGAATGGGCCAACAGTAATAGCTTGTAACGACTGTGATAATCGATTAATGCGCCGCGCGTTAACCCTTGCTGGCGGATACTGTTGAGCTCGTGCAAAGCATAAATACGCTCAACAAAATTTTCCCGAATCTGCGGGTCGTTCAAACGCCCGTCCTCTTCCACGGGAAGCCAGGGTAACGTCGACATCAGCACAGACGTAAAGATCCCTCGTCCGGCTTTACGGTTGTTTTTGCCTTCCGCGTCGTAGACTCGCACCCGTTCCATACCGCAACTGGGTGATTTCGCACAGACGATATAGCCGCACAAATGCACCAGACGATCGCTTTGTCGCTGACTAAAAGCCGTCATTGCGTCGGTCAAATCCCCCTCGCGCTTATCACTAAAACGCAGGGAGACAGCCTCGCCCTCTTTGACCAGATGCAGCGCAGGTCGTGGGACCGGTAACCCGATCCCCATTTCAGGGCATACGGGTTCAAACGCGACCCACGGCGACAGGTCTTCTACAGCAAAGGCCAGGCGCTTATGCCCTCCATCATAGCGAACCGCTTCCCCCAACAGACAGGCACTGATACCAACAGGGATTTTCTCGCTCATGATCGCTCCTTTTCATTCCTGAGATAAGTGTAGCTATCATGAGCAAAAAAGCCGCTGATATCAGCGGCTTTTAGGATTCATAAATTATCAATAGAAATCGCAGGTGGCTTTTTCAGCCTGCTCCATCCACACCGGCTTATCACTGGTTTTAGACCAGACGCGATGCAGGTAGCTGTAAAAACGGGCACGGTCTTTCCAGAACAGCATGACCGGCAGCGCCAGTACGCCCGCCACTACGGCAAAGGTACGGCGTAAGAAAACAATGTGTGCTGGATATTCTTTATAAAAGTCCATAATCCTCTCCCATATAACTGTTCGGTGAATCGCACCGGAAAAATAAAGTTGGTTAACTGATGAAAATAATACCGCCTTGTGTGTAATTTTACTACTCATCCGACCACTTATTTTTATCTATTTATGCCCCGTTTAGCTTAAAACCGTAATTAAGTTACATAAAAGTTAAATTAATACTAACCATTAGTTAAATAATGGTCTTTGCCATTTTTATACTTTTTTTACACCCCGCCCGCCGATTTTTGCGAAATCTTTGCAAGCAAAAACCTACGCTCTGGTTATCACATTTATGCCACTGGAGGTGCACTGTGAGTGCAGGCGTGATAACCGGCATTGGGCTGGTCTTTTTATTATTAGGTTACCTTGTGTATGCCCTGATTAATGCGGAGGCGTTCTGATGGCGGCTCAAGGTTTTTTACTCATTGCCAGTTTCTTGCTGGTGCTGTTTGTCATCGCCAGACCGCTAGGGTTTGGGCTGGCCCGACTCATCAATAATACGTCCCTACCGGGCCTCGCTGGCGTGGAGAGTGTGCTCTGGCGTGGTCTGGGCATTTCGCAACAGGAGATGAACTGGCGGCAGTATCTGCTGGCAATCCTCGCGCTCAATGTACTGGGCCTGCTGGTCCTGTTTTCGATGCTGATGGCGCAAAACCTGCTGCCGCTGAATCCTCAGCAGCTTCCAGGACTTTCATGGCATCTGGCGCTCAACACCGCGGTGAGTTTTGTCACCAATACCAACTGGCAATCTTATGCCGGTGAAACCACTTTAAGCTACTTCAGCCAGATGGCTGGGTTGACCGTGCAGAACTTCCTGTCCGCGGCGACCGGTATTGCGGTGATTTTTGCCCTGACGCGTGCCTTTACGCGCCAGAGCATGGATACGCTGGGTAATGCCTGGGTCGATCTGGTTCGTATTACGCTGTGGATCCTCGTGCCGATTGCGCTGCTCATCGCCCTGTTTTTTATTCAACAAGGCGCGCTGCAAAACGTATTGCCCTATCAGCCCATCACGACGCTTGAAGGGGTGAAACAGTTGCTGCCGATGGGACCTGTCGCTTCGCAGGAAGCGATTAAGATGCTCGGCACCAACGGGGGCGGTTTCTTTAACGCTAACTCAGCACATCCGTTTGAAAACCCAACCGCGCTGACCAACCTGGTACAGATGCTGGCTATTTTCTTAATTCCTACTGCGCTGTGTTTTGCATTTGGCGATGTGGTGGGCGATCGTCGTCAGGGCCGGACCCTGTTATGGGCCATGTCGCTCATTTTTGTCATCTGCGTAGCCGTCGTGATGTGGGCCGAAGTTCAGGGCAACCCGCATCTGATGCAGTTAGGTGCAGATAGCAATATCAACATGGAGGGCAAAGAGAGCCGCTTTGGCGTACTGGTCAGCAGTCTGTTTGCGGTCGTCACAACGGCGGCATCCTGTGGCGCAGTGATTGCGATGCATGACTCTTTTACCGCACTCGGTGGAATGGTGCCGATGTGGCTGATGCAAATTGGCGAAGTGGTCTTCGGCGGTGTGGGTTCAGGTCTGTACGGCATGCTGCTGTTCGTATTGCTGGCTGTGTTCATCGCCGGGCTGATGATTGGCCGAACACCGGAATACCTGGGTAAGAAAATCGACGTGCGTGAAATGAAAATGACCGCGCTGGCGATTCTGGTCACCCCTGCGCTGGTCCTGCTTGGCACAGCAATAGCAATGATGACCGATGCCGGGCGCAGCGCCATGCTCAACCCGGGTCCACATGGGTTTAGTGAAGTGCTGTATGCCGTGTCATCTGCTGCGAACAACAACGGTAGCGCCTTTGCCGGATTAAGCGCCAATAGCCCGTTCTGGAACTGCCTGCTGGCGCTGTGCATGTTCTTTGGTCGCTTCGGCGTGATCGTACCCGTGATGGCTATTGCCGGGTCGCTGGTCAGTAAAAAGATCCAGCCTGCCAGCCCTGGCACGCTACCCACCCACGGCGCGCTGTTTGTCGGGTTGTTAATCGGTACGGTGTTACTGGTTGGCGCTCTCACCTTTGTTCCTGCCCTGGCCCTTGGCCCGGTCGCAGAATACCTGTCATTACACTGAGTGATGCGGAGCACATTACTATGAGTCGCAAGCAACTGGCGCTGTTCGAACCTTCTCTGGTCGCACAGGCGCTGATGGATGCCGTGAAAAAATTAAGCCCACATACCCAATGGCGTAATCCGGTGATGTTTCTCGTCTGGCTGGGCAGCCTGTTGACCACGCTGTTAACGCTGGCGATGGCAACAGGTTATATGCCAGGCAATCCGTGGTTTACCGGCGCGATAAGTCTGTGGCTGTGGATCACCGTCCTGTTCGCTAACTTTGCCGAAGCGCTGGCTGAGGGGCGCAGTAAAGCACAGGCGAACAGTCTGAAAGGGGTGAAAAAAACCGCCTTTGCCCGCAAACTTCGCGAACCAAAATACGGCTCGGCCATGGATCACGTCCCTGCCGATGATCTCCGTAAAGGCGATATTGTGCTGGTGGAAGCTGGCGATATTATCCCGTGTGACGGCGAGGTGATCGAAGGTGGCGCATCGGTAGACGAAAGCGCGATTACCGGTGAGTCTGCGCCGGTCATTCGTGAATCCGGTGGCGATTTTGCCTCGGTCACCGGCGGGACCCGCATCCTCTCCGACTGGCTGGTGATCGAATGCAGTGTAAACCCCGGCGAAACATTCCTCGACCGGATGATCGCCATGGTCGAAGGCGCGCAGCGGCGTAAAACCCCCAATGAAATCGCCCTGACGATCCTGCTGATTGCCCTGACTATCGTCTTTCTGTTGGCGACCGCCACGCTATGGCCGTTTTCCGCCTGGGGCGGCAGCGCAGTCAGCGTCACAGTACTGGTTGCCCTGCTCGTTTGTCTGATCCCCACCACCATCGGCGGTCTGCTTTCTGCCATTGGCGTGGCCGGGATGAGCCGTATGCTGGGCGCGAACGTCATTGCTACCAGCGGACGAGCGGTCGAAGCCGCGGGTGACGTGGACGTCCTGCTGCTGGATAAAACCGGCACTATTACGCTGGGTAACCGTCAGGCTTCAGATTTTCTGCCTGCCCAGGGCGTGGACGAAAAAACGCTGGCCGATGCCGCACAGCTTTCATCGCTGGCCGATGAAACACCGGAAGGCCGCAGCATCGTTATTCTGGCAAAACAGCGCTTTAATCTGCGTATTCGCGACGTGCAATCGCTGCACGCGACCTTTGTGCCGTTTACCGCGCAAAGCCGGATGAGCGGTATCAACATCGACAACCGTATGATCCGCAAAGGTTCGGTCGATGCCATTCGTCGTCACGTTGAAGCCAACGGCGGTCACTTCCCGGTCGATGTCGAGCAGAAGGTCGACAACGTCGCTCGCCTTGGCGCTACGCCGCTGGTGGTAGCCGAAGGCTCCCGCGTACTGGGCGTGATAGCCCTGAAAGATATTGTGAAAGGCGGGATCAAAGAACGTTTTGCCCAACTGCGCAAAATGGGGATCAAAACGGTGATGATAACCGGCGATAACCGCCTGACCGCCGCCGCGATCGCCGCAGAAGCCGGGGTGGATGATTTCTTAGCGGAGGCCACGCCGGAAGCCAAGCTGGCGCTGATTCGTCAGTATCAGGCGGAAGGCCGTCTGGTGGCGATGACCGGCGACGGAACCAACGACGCCCCGGCACTGGCGCAGGCGGATGTCGCGGTCGCTATGAACTCCGGGACCCAGGCGGCGAAGGAAGCTGGCAACATGGTGGATCTCGATTCCAACCCCACCAAACTGATTGAAGTGGTGCACATTGGGAAACAGATGCTGATGACGCGCGGCTCGCTGACCACCTTCAGTATCGCCAATGACGTGGCAAAGTATTTCGCCATTATCCCGGCCGCGTTCGCCGCCACCTATCCGCAGCTCAATGCGCTTAACGTCATGGGACTGCATTCGCCGGATTCAGCGATCCTCAGCGCGGTTATCTTTAATGCGCTAATCATCATTTTTCTGATCCCACTGGCGCTTAAAGGCGTGAGCTACAAGCCGTTATCCGCATCTGCAATGTTGCGCCGTAATTTGTGGATCTACGGTCTGGGCGGTCTGGTGGTGCCATTTATTGGTATTAAAGCGATTGATTTACTGCTGACCCTGCTGGGTCTGGTGTGAGGTTTCAGATGAGTGGATTACGTCCTGCATTATCAACATTGATTTTCCTGATGCTTATTACCGGCGGGGCTTACCCGCTGCTGACCACCGCGCTGGGGCAGTGGTGGTTTCCCCACCAGGCTAACGGCTCGTTGATCCGCGAAGATCAGGTTGTTCGCGGCTCTGAGCTTATTGGGCAACATTTTACCGCCGCCGGTTATTTTCAGGGGCGTCCGTCTGCGACGGCGGAAATGCCCTATAATCCCATGGCTTCTGGCGGCAGTAACCTGGCCGTCAGCAACCCGGAACTGGATAAACAGTTGCAAAGCAGGATTGCCGCGCTGCGTGCAGCCAATCCACAGGCTAATCCTGCCGTTCCGCTAGAACTGGTAACCGCGTCGGCCAGCGGGCTGGATAACAACCTGACGCCCGCCGCGGTGGCCTGGCAAATTCCTCGCGTGGCGCAGGCCCGCAACCTCAGCGTTGAAGAGGTGTCGCGCCTGGTTGCACAATACACGCAAAAGCCGCTGGTCAGTTTTATCGGCCAGCCGGTGGTGAACCTGGTGGAACTTAATTTAGCGCTGGATAAGCACTGAGAAAAAGGACATGCATAGCGACCCCTTACGTCCCGACCCCGATCGCCTGTTGGAGCAGACCACCGCCCCACACCGCGGAAAACTAAAAATATTCTTCGGCGCCTGCGCGGGCGTCGGGAAAACCTGGGCCATGCTAACGGAAGCCCAGCGGCTGCGGGCGCAGGGGTTAGATGTGCTGATTGGCGTGGTGGAAACCCACGGACGCAAAGAGACCGCCGCGCTGCTGGACGGTCTCAGTATCCTGCCGCTAAAGCGACATGCGCGTCATGGTCGTCACATCAACGAGTTCGATCTTGATGCCGCGCTGGCCCGCCGTCCGGCGCTCATTTTAATGGATGAACTGGCGCACAGTAATGCGCCAGGCTCACGCCATCCAAAGCGCTGGCAGGATATTGAAGAGTTGCTGGAAGCCGGTATCGACGTCTTTACCACCGTTAACGTCCAGCATCTGGAAAGTCTCAATGATGTGGTCAGCGGCGTCACTGGTATTCAGGTGCGCGAAACCGTCCCCGATCCTTTTTTCGATGCCGCTGACGATGTGGTGCTGGTCGATCTTCCCCCCGATGATTTGCGCCAGCGCCTGAACGAAGGCAAGGTCTATATCGCTGGTCAGGCGGAAAGAGCCATCGAGCATTTCTTTCGCAAAGGTAATTTGATCGCGCTGCGCGAGCTGGCCTTGCGACGCACGGCCGATCGGGTGGACGATCAAATGCGCGCCTGGCGCGGGCGTCCAGGGGAAGAAAAAGTCTGGCATACCCGCGACGCCGTTTTGCTGTGCATTGGGCACAACACCGGCAGCGAAAAACTGGTGCGCGCCGCCGCGCGACTGGCGGCGCGTCTCGGCAGCGTCTGGCATGCGGTGTATGTCGAAACGCCGGCGCTGCACCGACTCCCCGAAAAACAGCGGCGCGCGATCTTAAGCGCACTGCGATTGGCCCAGGAGCTGGGCGCGGAAACCGCCACGCTTTCCGATCCTGCTGAAGATAAAGCGGTAATCCGCTACGCCCGCGAGCATAATCTGGGAAAAATTGTGCTCGGGCGTCCGACAACGCGTCGCTGGTGGCGCAGCGATTCCTTTGCCGACAAACTGGCCCATCGCGCACCGGATCTCGACCTGATGATTGTCGCGTTGGACGAACCGCCTTCACGCCCGACGCTACCCACTCCGGATAGCCGCACCTTTAAAGATAAATGGCGGGTACAAATTCAGGGTTGTGTGGTTGCCGTCGCGCTATGCGCCATCATTACGCTGATCGCGATGCAGTGGCTGATGGCTTTTGATGCCGCTAACCTGGTAATGCTCTATTTACTGGGTGTGGTGGTTATCGCCCTCTTCTACGGACGCTGGCCATCCGTACTGGCAACCTTTATTAACGTCGCCAGCTTCGATCTCTTCTTTATTGCCCCGCGTGGGACGCTGGCCGTTTCCGACGTTCAGTACCTGCTTACTTTTGCAGTAATGCTAACGGTCGGGCTGGTTATCGGTAATCTGACCGCCGGCGTCCGTTATCAGGCGCGGGTGGCGCGCTATCGGGAACAGCGTACGCGTCATCTGTATGAGATGTCGAAAGCGTTAGCCGTTGGACGGAGCCAGCAGGATATCGCCGCGACCAGTGAACAGTTCATCGCCTCAACGTTTCAGGCCCGCAGTCAGGTTTTATTACCTGATGAACACGGTAAGCTGGCTCCCCTCACCCATCAACAGGGCATGACGCCATGGGACGATGCCATTGCCCAATGGAGTTTTGACAAAGGGCAACCGGCTGGCGCGGGCACGGATACCTTACCGGGCGTACCGTACCAAATCTTACCGCTAAAAAGCGCCGATAAAACGCATGGGCTACTGGTAGTGGAACCGGGAAATCTGCGTCAGTTGATGATCCCCGAGCAGCAGCGCCTGCTGGAAACCTTTACCCTGTTGGTCGCCAGTGCGCTGGAACGTCTGACCCTGACCGCCAGCGAAGAGCAGGCCCGGTTTGCCAGCGAGCGTGAAAGCATTCGCAATGCGTTGCTTGCCGCCCTGTCCCACGATTTGCGCACGCCGCTGACGGTGCTGTTCGGTCAGGCAGAGATTTTAACGCTGGATCTGGCCAGTGAAGGTTCGCCGCATGCGCGCCAGGCCAGTGAGATTCGCCAGCACGTGCTGAATACCACCCGACTGGTTAATAATCTGTTGGATATGGCGCGAATTCAGTCTGGCGGCTTTAATCTTAAGAAGGAGTGGTTAACGCTGGAAGAGGTGGTGGGCAGCGCCCTGCAGATGCTGGAGCCAGGACTCTCTGCTCCGATTAACCTGTCGTTACCCGAACCGTTGACGCTGATCCATGTCGATGGCCCGCTTTTTGAACGGGTGTTGATCAACCTGCTGGAGAACGCCGTAAAATACGCGGGTCCGCAGGCACAAATCGGCATTGACGCCAGCGTCGATGGCGAGCACCTGCTACTGGACGTCTGGGATAATGGACCGGGTATTCCGTCGGGTATGGAACAGCGCGTTTTTGACAAATTTTCCAGAGGAAATAAAGAGTCATCGGTACCCGGCGTGGGGTTGGGACTGGCCATTTGTCAGGCGATTGTGGACGTGCACGGCGGCAGCATTTCCGCCCATAATCGTGCCCAGGGGGGGGCATGTTTCCGTGTTACACTACCCCAGGAGATCCCCCCTGAACTTGAAGATTTTCATGAGGATATGTGACAAACGTACTGATTGTTGAAGATGAACAGGCCATTCGCCGCTTTCTGCGCACTGCGCTGGAAGCCGATGGCCTGCGTGTATATGAAGCGGAAACGCTACAACGTGGTTTGCTGGAAGCCGCCACGCGAAAACCCGATCTCATCATTCTCGATCTCGGCCTGCCAGACGGCGACGGCATTGATTTTATTCGCGACCTGCGGCAATGGAGCGCAATCCCGGTAATTGTGCTTTCAGCCCGCAGCGAAGAGAGCGATAAAATCGCCGCGCTGGATGCCGGCGCCGATGACTATCTCAGTAAACCCTTCGGTATTGGCGAGCTACAGGCGCGATTGCGCGTGGCATTGCGTCGCCACGCCAGCGGCGCGTCTCCCGAACCGGTGGTGCATTTTTCCAACGTAAAAGTGGATATCGCCGCCCGCCTCGTACACCGTGGTGACGAGGAAATCCATCTGACGCCGATTGAGTTTCGCCTGTTAGCGGTACTGCTGAATAATGCCGGGAAGGTACTGACGCAACGCCAGCTGTTGAACCAGGTCTGGGGGCCGAACGCCGTTGAGCACAGCCATTATCTGCGAATTTATATGGGACACCTGCGCCAGAAACTGGAGCGGGACCCGGCTCGTCCACGTCATTTTCTGACCGAAACCGGGATTGGCTATCGGTTTATGCCGTAAGTCTAGTCGAATAAAAAAGCCGGATCAGCATACATGCTATCCGGCTTTTGTATTCATGCCGGATGGTGACGTTAGCGTCTTATCCGGCCCGGGATTTACGCGCTTTTCAACACTTCGCTGACGATCTCAACCGCTTCTTTTTCGATCTGTTTGCGGTGTTCTTCGCCGAGGAAGCTTTCGCAATAGATCTTGTAAGCGTCTTCCGTGCCTGACGGACGCGCGGCAAACCAGCCGTTGTCAGTCATCACTTTCAGACCGCCAATGGAAGCACCATTGCCAGGTGCCGCGGTCAGACGTGCGGTGATCGGGTCGCCCGCCAGCGTGCTGGCGCTTACCATTTCCGGAGACAGCTTAGACAGCGCCGCTTTCTGCGCAGAGGTCGCGCTCGCCTGCAAACGATTGTAGCTCGGCGCGCCGAAGCGAGCAGCCAGTTCGTTGTAGTGTTCTTGCGGGTTCTTACCGGTCACAGCGGTAATTTCTGCCGCCAGCAGGCACATGATGATGCCGTCTTTGTCGGTCGACCACGGTGTACCGTCGAAACGCAGGAAAGAAGCGCCCGCGCTCTCTTCACCACCAAAGCCAAAGCTGCCATCGAACAGACCGTCAACAAACCATTTAAAACCGACCGGCACTTCCACCAGCTTACGACCCAAATCGTTGACCACGCGGTCAATCATTGCCGAGGAAACCAGCGTCTTACCGACGGCAACATCTTTGCCCCACTGCGGACGATGCTGGAACAGGTAGTTGATCGCCACCGCCAGGTAGTGGTTCGGGTTCATCAGCCCCGCCGGGGTGACGATACCGTGACGGTCATAGTCCGGATCGTTGGCAAAGGCCAGATCGAACTTGTCACGCAGCGCCAGCAGACCCGCCATCGCGCACTCGGAGGAGCAGTCCATACGGATTGCGCCGTCTTTATCGAGATGCATAAAGCGGAAAGTCTGATCAACGTGGTCGTTAACGATAGTCAGGTTCAGGTTGTAGTGCTTCGCAATACGCTTCCAGTATTCGATACCGGAACCGCCCAACGGATCGACACCCAGCGTCAGACCCGCTTTCTGGATCGCCGCCATGTCGACGATATCCGCCAGTCCTTCCACAAACGGTTGAACCAGGTCCTGCTCTTTAACATGACCCGATGCCAGCGCCGCGTCCAGCGACATACGCTTCACGCCTTGCAGACCGTCAGCCAGCAACGCGTTAGCCCTGTCTTCCACCACTTTGGTGACGTTGGTATCTGCCGGACCACCGTTTGGCGGGTTGTATTTAATGCCACCATCTTCCGGCGGGTTGTGGGACGGCGTGATCACAATGCCATCAGCCAGCGGGCCGCCTTTTTTGTTGTGGACCAGGATGGCATTCGACACGGCAGGGGTTGGCGTAAAGCCGTTGTTTTCCTGCACGATGACGTCAACGCCATTCGCCGCCAGCACTTCCAGCACAGAGATAAAAGCCGGTTCAGACAGCGCGTGGGTATCCTTGCCCACATAGCACGGGCCAGTAATCCCGTTTTTCGCACGTTCTTCAGCAATCGCCTGGGCGATAGCCAGAATATGCGGCTCGTTAAAACTATGACGACCTGCACTGCCGCGATGCCCGGACGTACCGAACTTGACGGCGTGCTCAGCGTTCCCTGCCGTTGGTTTCAGTACATAGTACTGTGCCGTCAGTTGGGCGACGTTAATCAAATCACTCTGTTGCGCAGGTTGACCTGCACGGTTGTGGATTGCCATTGCCTGGTCCTTCTAATGCAAGGATTAAATTGTTCCGCAAACCTTTTCAATCAATTCCGCAGGGAATTGCATTGACTGCATGATGTGCTCCACCATGCTGCATTTACGGCCGGTGTTGGTATTGGTGATCACCCAGTACGGCGTGCCTGGCACGTGTTTCGGTTTGGTTTGATTACCATTTTTCAGCAGCGTCTGTTCATCTGCCGCAAAATAAACGCGCGTCCGGCCATGCAACGAATCCGTTGCTTCGGCGAATGCGTTTTGATCCAGAGAATAGAGTGTAGACAGCACCAGCATAAAGCGATTTACTGCTTTCTTCTGTTCCGCATATTCATCGGACAGCAGCAGTTCACGCATCGCGCGCACTTTATCTTTTACGGGGTTAACCGGCTTAGCTTCCACGACAGGTTGCACAGCGCGGACTTCTTTTACTACCGGAGTGACAGGCTGTGCTGCGGCGGAAAATTTCAACATACGCCGTAAAATGTCGGATGCGCTCTCGCCGATATGCTTGGTATGGCTGGCAATATAGCTATAGAGTTCATCATCAACTTCAATCGTTTTCATCTTAATCCAGTGCAGTGTTTAGCTGAATACAAGTTGTTGGGTTAACACGCGTAGTGTAAAGGCAAATCCCAACAGCGGATAGCGTCAAGCCTGGTGGCTGATAAAACTCGGAGTAACCGTAGTTGTTGCAGCCCTGTGGCAGAATGGTCAACATGATACCCTAACCCGTGAGTGTGAAAAAAAGAACTTTGCCATGAAATTGAATATCCGAGCGCAATCTGCGCAAAACCTGCACAATAATTCTCCCATCGTCCTGGTTCACGGCCTGTTTGGTAGCCTGGATAACCTGGGGATCCTGGCACGCTCCCTGGTGGTCGATCACGATATCATCCAGGTTGATATGCGAAATCATGGCCTCTCGCCCCGCTCGCCTGAGATGAATTATGCGGCCATGGCGCAAGACCTGGTGGATACGCTGGACGATCGACAGATCGAAAAAGCGATCTTTATTGGTCACTCGATGGGGGGAAAAGCCGTCATGGCGTTAACCGCGTTAGCCCCTGATCGTATTGATCGGCTGGTGGCTATTGATATTGCGCCGGTTGACTATCATGTGCGCCGTCACGATGAGATTTTTGCGGCAATCAATGCCGTAACCGAGGCACAAGCGTCCTCGCGCCAGCAGGCAGCAAGCGTCATGCGCCAGCATCTGCAAGAGGAAGGTGTTATTCAGTTTCTGCTGAAATCCTTTGTTGACGGCGAGTGGCGCTTTAACGTTCCTGTGTTGTGGGATCAATATCCCAATATCGTCGGTTGGCAAACCCTCCCGGCATGGGAGCACCCGGCATTGTTTATTCCAGGCGGTAACTCCCCTTATGTCACCGAAGCGTATCGCGAGCAGCTGCTGGCACAATTCCCGCAGGCTCGGGCGCACGTTATCGCAGGCGCGGGGCATTGGGTACATGCGGAAAAACCTGAAGCAGTGCTGCGGGCCATCCGTCGTTATCTTAACGAACCGGCTAACTGATTAAAAACTCAGCGTCCGTGCGCGATTACGCGCGTGGGCGTTGGCGTGCCTCTCCTGCTGATGTATTATGGCGCGCTATCCATCCGGGCGGACGCCTGGCTGATTGTTTCCCCGAAGTCACCAAGATCATGGCCAAAGAACAAACGGACCGTACGACATTAGATCTGTTCGCGCAGGAGCGTCGCCCGGGACGACCCAAAACTAATCCGCTCTCGCGTGATGAACAGTTACGTATAAATAAACGTAATCAGCTTAAACGTGACAAAGTTCGCGGGCTTAAGCGTGTCGAACTGAAACTGAACGCTGATGCCGTTGACGCGTTAAACGAGCTGGCCGAGGCGCGCAACATGAGTCGCAGTGAACTCATCGAAGAGATGCTGATAACCCAACTCACCGCATTGCGCGGTCAGGCATAGTCTGAATTTCTGCTCTAAATCATAAATCGTGTAGCACAGAGTGCAGTCCCGCGTGTTTGCTGTTTCCGCATGCCTGACTGTTCTGCTATGATTGCCCTTATCCGTGGGCAATGCGCCACCACCATTTCAATAAGTTTCAAGAGGTTATTTTACTCATGGCAATCACTGGCATCTTTTTCGGCAGCGACACCGGTAATACCGAAAACATCGCAAAAATGATTCAAAAACAGCTTGGTAAAGACGTTGCCGATGTACATGACATTGCAAAAAGCAGCAAAGAAGACCTGGAAGGGTATGACATTCTGCTGCTCGGCATTCCAACCTGGTACTACGGTGAAGCGCAGTGTGACTGGGACGATTTCTTCCCTACCCTCGAAGACATTGATTTTAACGGCAAACTGGTTGCATTGTTCGGCTGCGGCGACCAGGAAGATTACGCAGAATATTTCTGCGATGCGTTAGGCACAATTCGCGACATCATTGAGCCACGCGGCGCCACCATCGTCGGTCACTGGCCAACGGCGGGTTATCACTTTGAAGCGTCCAAAGGCCTGGCTGACGACGACCACTTTGTCGGTCTGGCTATCGATGAAGATCGCCAGCCGGAGCTGACCGCTGAACGTGTAGAAAAATGGGTTAAGCAGATCTCAGAAGAACTGCACCTCGACGAAATCATCAATGCCTGATTTCGCGCGGCGCAGATCCTCATCTGCGCCGCATCAATAGATAAAACCAATCAAAATAATTGCTACAAATTTGTAACTTTTTCGTCTGACCCTGTACAATGGCTGGATGCCAATCGGGTGTTGCACAGTGTGTTTGTCGGCGATACCACGTTTTGATTAACAATATATGCCAGAGACTTGCTGTTTTCATTTAACCATGGCAGTTCTATAATGATACGCAATTTCTCAAGTGCAATTTCTGTCACTTCTGTTAATGAAGTGAATCGTTTAGCTACAGGACAGATTCCGCATGACTGACAACAATACCGCATTAAAGAAGGCTGGCCTGAAAGTAACGCTTCCTCGTTTAAAAATTCTGGAAGTTCTTCAGGAACCGGATAACCATCACGTCAGTGCGGAAGACTTATACAAACGCCTGATCGATATGGGTGAAGAAATTGGTCTGGCGACCGTGTATCGTGTGCTGAACCAGTTTGATGATGCCGGTATCGTGACCCGCCACAATTTTGAAGGTGGTAAATCCGTCTTCGAACTGACTCAACAGCATCACCACGATCACCTCATTTGCCTCGACTGCGGCAAAGTGGTCGAGTTCAGCGATGATTCCATTGAAGCGCGTCAGCGTGAGATTGCGGCTAAACATGGTATTCGCTTAACCAACCATAGCCTCTATCTTTATGGCCACTGCGCCGAAGGCGATTGCCGCGAAGATGAGCATGCGCACGACGGCAAATAATGTGACGATTTCTGAAAAGCCAACCATCCGGTTGGCTTTTTTTATGGGCCAAATTTGACCATCCCCCTCTTCCTTCTACGTCAATGTTGCTTTAATGTAAAAATCAATTGCCATTCGGATAGTTGAAATGGAACTTCGTCAACTACGCTATTTTGTGCGTATTGTAGAAACCGGCAGCATGGGTAGCGCGGCGCTCGATCTCAATATCGGTGTTTCGGCACTCAGTCAGCAAATGACGCGCCTGGAAAGCGAACTTGCTATTCGTCTGCTTCAACGCACCTCGCGCGGTGTGACGCCCACCAGCGCCGGACTGGCTTTTTACTCCCAGGCGCAGCTGGCGCTCCGGCATGCAGACGATGCAATCCTCGCCGCGCGCGAGGCCCGACTTTCCGGACACGTCAGCGTCGGTATGGCCCCCAGTACCGCTTCCGTTCTCGGCATGCCATTTATTCACGCCATGCGGGAAAGCTATGCTGATGTTCGCCTGCATGTGGTGGAAAGTCTCTCTGGCAACCTGGAACGAATGATTAATACCCGCCAGATTGATCTGGCTGTCGTGTTTCAAAAAGAAAAGATCCTGCGCTGGAGCGCCAGACCGATTCTTGAAGAACGGCTGTTTTTGATTGGGACCCATGCCCTATTGGCTGATATTGTCGACGACAATATTGCTCCAGCCCAGTTGGCAAATATTCCATTGATCATGCCAAGCCCGGGACACGGTCTGCGCGGCAGGCTGGATGCCATCTGCCAGGAACACGCGCTAAATATTGAGATCGCTACTGAAATTGATGGTCTGGCGTTACTGATGCGCGCCGTACGCAGTGGCATTGGCGCCACTCTTCAGCCCGGTGCGGCGATCTCCCATCTCGATAAAGAAACTCTAAGAGTGATCGGCGTCTATAATCCGATACTTAGCCGCCCTAACTTTCTGGTCAGCCTCTCTGACGATGAACTTACCCCGGCAGGCCTTGCCGCCCGTGTGGTGCTGACGAAAGTTATGCATCAACTGGTGGAAGCAGGAAGCTGGCCTGGCGCTACTCTTTACAATAACTAAAGTACCGTTTAGCACCACATCATAGCGCCCGCACAAGCTGTACGTATACATTTCAATTACAAATTTAACAAATAGTTAAATGGTAATGGAGTATACGATGGTTGATGTTCTGGTGATTGGTGGTGGTAATACCGCGTTATGTGCTGCCTTGACCGCCCGGGAGCAAGGAGCTTCGGTACTCCTGCTCGAAGCGGCCCCCCGGGAATGGCGCGGAGGAAACTCCCAACACACGCGTAATTTACGTTGTATGCATGATGCGCCGCAGGATGTGCTGGTGGACAGCTATCCTGAAGAAGAATTCTGGCAAGATCTGTGGCGCGTCACGGAAGGGAATACCAACGAAGCGCTGGCGCGTCTGGTGATCCGTACCTCTTCACAATGCCGCGACTGGATGCGCCAGCACGGCGTTAACTTTCAGCCTCCTCTCTCTGGCGCTTTACACGTGGCGCGAACCAACGCCTTTTTTATGGGCGGTGGAAAGGCCCTTGTGAATGCCTATTATCGCAGCGCAGAAAAGCTGGGAGTGCAGATCCGCTATAACACCCCGGTTCAGGCGCTTGAACTGCGTAATGGCGAGTTCGTGGCGGCGCTGGCAGGCGAAGAGCGCATCACCGCTAAATCCTGCGTACTTGCCGCTGGCGGTTTTGAGTCTAACCGCGAATGGCTACGAGAAGCATGGGGAGAGAACGAGCGCGGCGAATGGCCAGCGGATAACTTCCTGATTCGCGGCACGCGCTTTAACCAGGGCGTACTGCTCAAATTTATGATGGATGCCGGAGCCGACATTATCGGCGATCCCTCCCAGTCACACTGCGTGGCCATTGATGCCAGAGCGCCATTATATGACGGCGGGATTTGCACCCGCGTGGACTGCGTCTCGCTCGGTATAGTGGTGAACCGGGACGCTGAGCGCTTTTATGATGAAGGTGAAGATTTCTGGCCCAAACGCTACGCCATCTGGGGACGTCTGGTCGCTCAACAGCCAGGGCAGATTGGCTACTCCATCATCGACAGTAAAGCTATTGGCCACTTTATGCCGCCGGTCTTTCCCGGCGCGCAGGCCAATACGTTGGCAGAGCTGGCTCTTCAGTTAGGACTGGATGCCGAACGTTTTACCCACACCGTGATGCAATACAACAACGCCTGCCAGCCAGGTCAGTTCAACCACACCGTTCTGGATAACTGCGCCACCAAAGATTTGCTACCCGCGAAAACGCACTGGGCGCGACCACTGGACCAGCCGCCATTCTACGGCTATGCCCTGCGGCCAGGGATCACCTTCACTTATCTTGGGTTAAAAGTGAACGAACACGCCGCTGTGCATTTTGCCGGGCTTCCAAGCCGTAACCTGTTCGTCGCCGGAGAGATGATGGCGGGCAACGTGTTGGGCAAGGGCTACACCGCAGGCGTGGGGATGTCGATCGGCACAACCTTT
Organism: Citrobacter sp. C5_2; assembly: GCF_014596845.2. Lineage (NCBI taxonomy): Bacteria > Pseudomonadati > Pseudomonadota > Gammaproteobacteria > Enterobacterales > Enterobacteriaceae > Citrobacter > Citrobacter sp. C5_2. The sequence continues at coordinate 3,485,211 of NZ_CP115032.1, forward strand.
GGCCGCATTGCCGGAAAAGAAGCCGCGCTGGCCGCACGTAAGGAGACACGTCATGAAGCAGCTTGAGAAACTGATCATCGAAGCGCAAATTATCACCGAACCGGAAGCTGAAGTTGAACGTGTGATGCAGGTGTGCAATGCCTGTCGCTATTGTGAAGGCTTTTGCGCCGTATTCCCGGCGATGACGCAACGTCTGGAATTCGGTAAAGCGGATATCAACTATCTGGCGAACTTGTGCCATAACTGCGGCGCTTGCCTGCACGCGTGTCAGTATGCCCCGCCTCATGAATTTGCCATCAACGTACCGAAGGCGATGGCGGAGGTCCGGCTCGAAACCTATCAGCATTATGCGCAACCCGCCGCCTTTGGCGCGCTTTATCGTCGCGCGGGCGTAACCGTGACGCTGGCGCTGGTTTTCGGTCTGATCCTGTTTTTACTCCTCGCTATAGGTTTGAAAGGTTCACTATTCCATCCTCCGCTGGCCGGGGATTTCTATCAAATTTTCCCGCATAACCTGCTGGCCTGGATGTTTGGTTCGGTCTTTATTCTGGCGATCGGTTTGCTGATGGCGGGCGTGATCCGCTTCTGGCGCGAGATCTCTCCGGGTATGCCGCGTTCCGCCGAGATTGCTGAAGCCTCACACGATGCGCTGACGCTGAAATATCTCGATGGTGGCCACGGCAAAGGTTGTAACGAAGCGGATGATGCTTTCACCCTGATGCGCCGCCGTTTCCACCACTTTACCTTCTACGGTTTTATGCTCTGCTTTGCCGCCACCGTGGTGGCTACAGGCTATCACTACTTTGCAGGCATAGAAGCGCCCTACCCGTTCTTCAGCCTTCCGGTGATGCTGGGCACGCTGGGCGGCATTGGTCTGGTTGTCGGCCCGGCTGGCTTGCTATGGCTGAATCTTAAACGCTCACCACTACACGGCGACGCACGGCAAAAACCGATGGATCGCGGTTTTATTTTGCTGCTGCTGCTGACCAGTCTGACCGGTCTGGCGTTGCTGGCGGGAAGAGACACCTCATGGATGGCTATTTTACTGGCCATTCATCTCGGCGTGGTCATGGCGCTTTTTCTGACCATTCCTTACGGAAAATTTGCCCACGGATTTTACCGCTGCGCAGCCTTACTCAAGTGGGCGATTGAGAAACGGCGCGGCAAACAAGCGGGGGTCACAGGCGACTAACCCGCAAACTCTTACCTCTATAAATATTATGATAAGACAGTGGAGCAAACCCAATGACACAACAACCATCGCGCGCCGGAACTTTCGGCGCAATACTGCGGGTAACCAGCGGTAATTTTCTCGAACAGTTCGACTTTTTTCTGTTCGGGTTTTACGCCACCTATATCGCAAAGACGTTCTTCCCCGCGGAGAGTGAATTTGCCGGGCTCATGTTGACCTTTGCGGTTTTCGGTTCGGGTTTTTTAATGCGGCCCGTTGGCGCAATCGTGCTGGGTGCTTACATCGACAGAATTGGTCGCCGTAAAGGACTGATGGTGACGCTGGCGATCATGGGCTGCGGTACCCTGCTGATTGCCCTGGTTCCCGGTTACCAAAGCATTGGCCTGCTGGCCCCTGTGCTGGTATTAGTCGGTCGATTATTGCAAGGCTTCTCTGCGGGCGTAGAGCTGGGAGGCGTTTCGGTTTATCTTTCTGAAATCGCCACGCCTGGCAATAAAGGTTTCTACACCAGTTGGCAGTCCGCCAGCCAACAGGTCGCCATTGTGGTGGCGGCGCTGATTGGCTACGCTCTGAATGCCACACTGGGGCACGATGAGATCTCTGAATGGGGCTGGCGCATTCCGTTCTTTATTGGTTGTATGATTATTCCGTTGATCTTCGTCCTGCGCCGTTCGCTTCAGGAAACAGACGCATTTTTACAACGTACGCACCGTCCCGACACCAGGGAAATTTTCACCACTATCATCAAAAACTGGCGTCTGATCGCTGCGGGTACGCTGCTGGTAGCGATGACCACCACGACGTTTTACTTTATTACCGTCTACACCCCAACCTACGGCAGGGCCGTACTCCACCTGAGCGCGCGCGATAGCCTGGTAGTCACCATGCTGGTCGGGATTTCTAACTTTATTTGGCTGCCGATTGGCGGGGCGATATCTGACCGAATTGGTCGTCGTCCGGTATTGATGGGGATTACCGTACTCGCACTGCTTACCACCTGGCCGGTAATGCACTGGCTCACCGCCGCGCCAGACTTCATGCGCATGACGCTGGTCCTGCTTTGGTTCTCGTTCTTTTTTGGCATGTACAACGGGGCAATGGTCGCGGCACTCACCGAGGTGATGCCTGTCTATGTCCGTACGGTGGGCTTTTCACTGGCATTCAGTCTTGCCACGGCGATTTTTGGCGGCCTTACACCAGTCATATCCACGGCGCTGGTCCAGCTAACCGGGGATAAAAGCTCACCTGGATGGTGGCTGATGTGCGCAGCACTTTGTGGACTCGCCGCCACGGCAATGCTGTTTGTCCGACTGAGTCGGGGCTATCAACCAGTGGAACATAAGCTCTGAAAAGCAAACGGGCGGAAAATTCTCCGCCCGTAGCATTTTTCGAATTACTGCGCAGCGTTCTTGCTACGAATTTCCTGCCAGACCTTGTCACAATCAGCATTAACGGATTGATCGTTACCCGTGCGCGTGGCCTGGATACACTGCTGATAATCCAGTACGCGTACGCTTTCTTCATTAGCAAACTGCTGGTGCTGCTTTTCTTTCTTCAACACATTCAGCACGCTTTGGCAGGCTTCAATTTTCTCCGGCGATCCTTGCGCGGTGTTAATACACGCGCTGTAGGCTTCTTTCAGGCGACTGTCTTCTTTCGGCGAAGGGGATTGCGCACAAGCCACCAGCCCTGATGCCATAATGGCGATGAGTATCAGTTTTTTCATAGCACTTTCCTCAACGGAGCGGCAGACGTCTGGTCTGCCGCTGTTGGCATTAGAAGATGGTGAACGGAGCAATAACGATGAACTTCACGTCGCGTTCATCCTGGAAGATGTTGCCATAACCACCGCCCCAGCTCGGAATGTCTGAATGGTTGTCGTACTGGGTGAAGTGCAGTTTAAACATGGTGCCCTTCGCACGACCGTCCTGCAGGGTATAGACCGCATCCAGGCTGTAAGAAGACTCTTCGATAGTCCGGTTTTTGTCGTAGTACGCATCCGGATTGAGCTGCCAGGTAGATGGCTTGGCATCCCAGGCGTAAACGTAGGACGCACCGACTGCCCAACCCGGCAGGTTCCAGTTCTTCAGGTCATACATTGCACCGAAGAAGACGGCCTTTTCGCCGTTGGCGTTGAAGTCGGAGCGGTTGTCCCACCAGATATCCAGACGACCGTTTGATGAGGCGTAGGTCGGGGTCATACGCTGCAGGAAGTACCCCTGCTGCCCGTCCGCTTTAACCCAGGTCCCTTCCAGGCGCAGGTCAACCACTTCCGCCACTTTGTAGCCGAAGGTCAACGCCTGCAGCCAGGCCGTGCCGTCATAAATATCGTTCACGGTGCGATCATCAACTTTGTCGCGCGCGCCGTAGAACTGATAACTGGTGGTAAACGGGTTACCACCTAAATCGAATTTGTAGCTGGCTTTCGCGAAGTACTGATCGACGTAGCCTTCAGACTGACCAAATGCCGCTTCCAGCAACAGGTTATTTTTGAAGTCATATTTCGCGCCGATTGAGTGCAGGTAATCTACGCTGGTCTTTTTATCGGCCTGATAGAATTTATCGACTTCGGTGTGCCACGGCGCTTTATATTCATTGGCCCACATATAGGAGAAGCTCAGTGCGCCGGCATCACCATAGTCGAAGTTGGCACCGGCTTCGGCACCCTGATAAGTACCAGGCATAAAGCTCCAGTGCGGAGCCAATAGCGTCTGCCCGGTTGGTTGAATGTAACCGGCGCGCGCCCAGGTTGGGCCGTATTTAAATTTGGCTGCTGCTTTATACAGGCTAATTCCGCTCTTATCGCCGGAGTAATCTTCGTCATAGCCTTTATTTTTTGAAGAGAATGCGATTTCGTTTGGATGGCCGCTTTCGCTACTTTCGTTCATTTCAATCGCGGTGAATGCTGCGATATCAATACCAAACATATCCGCCGCATAACCGGACTGGAAGTCGAGGTTGGCGTTCCATGTGGAGTGAGAAAGGTTGGTTTTGTATTTGTCATGATCGGTGACATCTTTACGGTCACGCTCACGCTGCCAGTAATAGATGCCGCCGGTTAAAGTGGAGTCATCAATGAAACCTTCGGCGTGAGCCTGGGGAGCGACAACGAAACCCGACATTGCTGTGATACCGGCGATAGCCAGCGCCAGCGTACTACGTTTGCCACTAAACGTACGCATATGTTAATCCTCTTTGACATAAAAATGCTGCCGATAAAAGCGGTCAGCGAAAAAACAAAAATTAAAAAAGTAGTGCTAAGAAAACCTCAGTGACTACAATGAATAGACTATTTTTCGCGACGCGAATTATCAATCTCTTTCTGTAACGAGTATGTAATAGTATGAGCAACCGCACATATTTCATTGCTTTCTGTTACATTTTCATCGGGAGATAAAAAAGCGTTGAAAAAAAGAAAAAACCGCTTGTTTTCCATGGGGATGAAATCGGTTTCAGCCCATTTCATATTGCGGTAAGTTATTTAAAGGCAAAAACATTCAGCCGATTCATTATTACAGGCATGTAATTAATTCGCTCCGCAAATGGAACCTGAGAAACGTTTTGGCGTAAAAAAAACGCCGCATGAAGCGGCGTTTAGACAGGATGTGTTGCGGCTTATTCGCCCGCTTTAGCCCACGTATCGCGCAGACCAACGGTGCGGTTAAACACCAGCTTGTCAGCCGTAGCGTAGCGGCTGTCAAGGCAGAAGTAACCTTCACGTTCAAACTGGAACGCTTTGCCTGCGACCGCGGCCTGCAGCGATGGCTCGCCGTAGCCGTGTTTAATCACCAGGGATTCCGGGTTAATCACGGACAGGAAGTCCTCTGCCGCGCCTGGGTTCGGTACGCTAAACAGACGATCGTACAGGCGGATTTCAATCGGTAACGCATGTGCCGCACTGACCCAGTGAATAACACCTTTTACTTTACGACCATCGGCCGGATCTTTGCTCAGAGTATCGGCATCGTAAGTGCAGAAAATGGTGGTAATATTCCCTTCCGCATCTTTCTCTACACGCTCGGCCTTGATCACGTAAGCATTACGCAGACGTACTTCTTTGCCCATCACCAGACGCTTGTACTGCTTGTTCGCTTCTTCGCGGAAGTCAGCGCGGTCGATCCAGATTTCACCGCTGAACGGCACTTCACGGCTGCCCATTTCCGGTTTATTCGGATGATTAGGCATGGTCACCATTTCGCTCTCGCCCTGCGGGTAGTTTTCAATAACCAGTTTCACCGGATCGATAACCGCCATCGCGCGCGGCGCGTTTTCATTCAGATCTTCACGAATGCAGGATTCCAGAGAGGCGATCTCAATGGTGTTGTCCTGCTTGGTCACGCCAATACGTTTGCAGAATTCACGGATAGCGGCCGCGGTATAACCGCGACGACGCAGGCCAGAGATGGTCGGCATGCGCGGATCGTCCCAGCCCTCAACGTGCTTGTCGGTCACCAGCAGGTTCAGCTTGCGCTTGGACATCACGGTGTATTCCAGATTCAGGCGCGAGAATTCATACTGACGCGGGTGAACCGGGATGGTGATGTTGTCCAGCACCCAGTCATACAGACGACGGTTATCCTGGAACTCCAGCGTACACAGCGAGTGGGTAATGCCTTCCAGCGCATCGCTGATGCAGTGGGTAAAGTCGTACATCGGATAGATGCACCACTTGTTGCCGGTCTGGTGGTGTTCAGCGAACTTAATACGGTACAGCACCGGATCGCGCATCACGATAAACGGCGACGCCATGTCGATTTTCGCGCGCAGGCAGGCTTTACCTTCTTCAAAGCCACCGGTACGCATTTTTTCGAACAGCGCGAGGTTCTCTTCGACGCTGCGATCGCGGAACGGGCTGTTTTTACCCGGCTGAGTGAGCGTACCGCGGTATTCGCGAATTTCGTCCGCTGACAGTTCGTCAACGTACGCCAGACCTTTATTAATAAGCTCTACCGCATAGGCGTGAAGCTGATCGAAGTAATCCGACGAGTAGCGAATGTCACCAGTCCAGTGGAAACCTAACCATTCAACGTCGTTTTTAATCGACTCAACGTACTCGATATCTTCTTTAACCGGGTTCGTATCATCAAAACGCAGGTTGCACTGGCCCTGGTAATCTTGCGCAATACCAAAGTTCAGACAAATGGATTTCGCGTGGCCAATGTGCAGATAGCCATTTGGCTCCGGCGGAAAACGGGTATGGATCGTGGTGTGCTTACCACTGGCCAGATCTTCATCGATGATCTGACGAATAAAGTTACTCGGGCGGGCTTCAGCCTCACTCATCGTGGATTCCTCAAAGCGTAAACAACGTATAACGGAATATGATCTTATAAGCCAGGCAGACTGACAACCTTTAGTTACGCAAAATATGTATCAATCGAAAATATTGGGGCCAATTGCTGCAAAAAAAAGCGGCGGAGGAATATCCCCCGCCGCTTAAGGCATTTAACTCACTTTACTCAGGAGCAGTTATTTACCTTTAATCTCATACAGTGGTGTCTGACCGGCAACCACATGACCTTCGGCTTTAATGACCAGAGCGCCGAAATCATCGCTGTTGCTGCACACAACCGGGCTAATCATGGAACGTGCATTGGCGTTCAGGAAATCCAGATCCATTTCCAGAATCGGTTGACCCGCTGTCACTTCCGCACCTTCCTCAACCAGGCGTTTAAAGCCTTTACCTTCCAGCGCGACGGTATCGATACCCATATGGACTACGATTTCCGCGCCTTTAACGGTTTCCAGACAGAACGCATGGTTGGTGTTGAAGATTTTCACGATAGTGCCCGCAGCCGGAGCAACCACGATTTTATCCGTTGGTTTCACCGCAACGCCATCACCTACTGCTTTGCTGGCGAAGGCTTCATCAGGAACCTGCTCCAGCGCAACGACGTCACCGGTAATCGGAGAAACCAGCGCTTCAACGGTGACTGCGTTCGCTACAGCCTGCGGTTTTGCCACCGGGGCCGCTGCTGCTGGTGCACTTTCAGCAGACGCTGCCGCAACCGGGCCACGCGCCACAACTTTCTTCATTTCGTCGCCGATGGATTCCGCTTTCGCACCTACGATGACCTGGATAGTTTGTTTGTTCAGCTTAACGACACCCGATGCGCCTAAGCGTTTACACATCGCATCGTTTACGCGACCAGAATCGGCCACAGTCAGACGCAGACGGGTGATACAGGCATCAATCGCTTTCAGGTTATCGGTACCGCCAACCGCAGCAATGTAGCTGGTTGCCAGTTGAGCCAGACCTTCTTCAGTATTGCTGTTCGCTTCTTCTGTAACGATATCGTCTTCTTTATCTTCGCGGCCCGGCGTTTTCAGGTTAAACATACGAATAACCGCGCTGAACAACACGAAGTAGATGACGAAGAAGACCAGCCCCATCACGACCAGCATCCAGACGTTCTTACTTGCTGCCGGCAGGTTGTACATCAACACGTAGTCGATAGCACCTGCGGAGAAGGAGAAGCCCGCGTGGATCCCCAGCAGCGTCGCAACGAACAGGCTGATACCGGTTAACAGTGCGTGCAGGAGATACAGCAGTGGCGCCAGGAACATGAACAGGAATTCCAGCGGCTCGGTAACACCGGTCAGGAACGCGGTGATCGCAACGGACAGCAGCATACCGCCAACCATCGGGCGACGCGCTTTCGGAGCAGCGAAGTACATCGCCAGCGCCGCACCCGGCAGACCAAACATCATGATCGGGAAGAAACCAGACATGAACATACCCGCTGTGCCGTCACCCGCATAGAAGCGGTTGATGTCACCGTGGAAAACAGTGCCAGCGGCGTTAGTAAATTCGCCAATCTGGAACCAGGCGATGGTATTCAGAACCTGATGCAGACCGGTTGGGATCAGCAGACGGTTGATGAAACCAAAAATACCGGAACCCAACGCGCCAGCGCCTACGATCCACTCACCACCCGCATGGATGGCGTTCTGCACCGGCGGCCACACGTAACCGAAGATAGCAGCCAGCACCAGACAGAAGAAGCCAGTGGCGATCGGCACGAAGCGTTTGCCGCCAAAGAAGCTCAGGAAGTCAGGCAGTTTGATACCAGACCAACGGTTATACACCGCACCGCCAACCAGACCGGTGATGATACCCGCCAGTACACCCATATTGATGGCCGGGTTAATGGTAACCATTGCTTTGGTCAATATGAAATAACCGACCGCACCCGCCAGCGCTGCCGCACCCGCGCTGTCTTTTGACCAGCTGGAAGCCACACCGATAGCGAAAATCAGCGCCAGGTTATCGAAGATAGCCCCACCCGCTTGCGCGATAAAAGGTACGTTTAGTAAATCTGGTTGGCCGAATCGCAGCAACAGTGCCGCGACTGGCAGCACAGCGATGGGGAGCTGTAACGCCCTACCCAGCCGCTGGAAAAAACCTAAAATATTCATTTTATTCCCCCTACGAGACCCCGATTAGGCTTCTTTGAAGCCATATTTTTATTGTGCGACCATTCCTGACAGCAAGATTCTGGATCAACGATATTAACCATTCATCTACATTCTGAGTGTGTGAAAATTTAATTCGTATCGCAAATTAAACGCGTGTTTTTTGTGATTTCAGTCACCAAATATCGTTATTAACCCTCCCTTTCACTGGCTAACTACGAAAACTTATTTTATCATTCAAAAAATCGAAACGGATTGATCCTTACCGATGCAAAACCAGGTTACGCTTAATACTGCACAGAGACTCAATCCGCCAATTGCTTACATTTACTTTTGAGGTGAAGAATGAGACTGATCCCCCTGAATACCGCTGAACAAGTCGGCAAATGGGCTGCTCGCCATATCGTTAACCGTATTAACGCGTTCAAACCAACGGCAGATCGCCCGTTCGTTCTGGGCCTGCCGACGGGCGGTACTCCGCTGACAGCTTATAAGGCATTGGTTGAAATGCATAAAGCGGGCCAGGTGAGCTTCAAGCATGTTGTTACTTTCAATATGGACGAATATGTTGGCCTGCCGAAAGAGCATCCGGAAAGCTATCACAGCTTCATGCATCGTAACTTCTTTGATCACGTTGATATTCCAGCAGAAAACATCAACCTCCTCAATGGTAACGCGCCCGATATTGATGCAGAATGCCGTCAGTATGAAGAAAAAATCCGTTCTTACGGTAAAATCCACCTGTTTATGGGCGGTGTAGGCAACGATGGTCACATCGCGTTCAACGAACCAGCCTCCTCTTTGGCTTCCCGTACCCGCATCAAAACGCTGACTCACGACACGCGTGTTGCTAACTCACGCTTCTTTGACGGCGACGTAAGCCAGGTGCCTAAATATGCCCTGACCGTGGGCGTGGGCACCCTGTTGGATGCCGAAGAGGTGATGATCCTGGTACTGGGTCACCAGAAGGCGCAGGCGCTGCAAGCCGCCGTTGAAGGCAACGTTAACCACATGTGGACCATCAGCTGTCTGCAGTTGCATCCAAAAGCCGTTGTGGTGTGCGATGAGCCTTCCACCATGGAACTGAAAGTGAAAACGCTGAAATACTTTAACGAGTTAGAAGCGGAAAATATTAAAGGTCTGTAATTGATGTCTCCGCCCTGTCGATAAGTTGCAGGGCGGCATTTTTTGAAATCGGGGGTCGGAATGTATGCTTTAACCCAGGGCCGGATCTTTACCGGTCACGAAATTCTTGATGACCATGCGATTGTTGTCGCCAATGGCCTGATTGACAGCGTTTGCCCACTGGCTGAGTTACCGTCAGGAATTGAACAGCGCTCACTGAATGGGGCCATTATTTCCCCCGGTTTTATCGATGTACAGCTAAACGGCTGCGGTGGCGTACAGTTTAACGATACGGCAGAAGCCGTGACCGTCGAAACGCTGGAAATCATGCAGAAAGCCAATGAAAAATCAGGCTGCACCAACTATCTGCCTACGCTTATCACCACCAGCGATGACCTGATGAAACAAGGCGTTCGCGTCATGCGTGAATACCTGGCGAAACACCCGAATCAGGCATTAGGACTTCATCTGGAAGGTCCGTGGCTCAATCTGGTGAAAAAAGGCACCCATAATCCGGGATTTGTCCGTCAACCGGACGCTGCGTTGGTTGATTTCCTGTGCGATAATGCTGACGTGATAACCAAAGTGACGCTGGCGCCAGAAATGGTCCCGGTAGAGGTCATCACCAAACTGGTAAATGCAGGTATCGTGGTTTCCGCCGGTCACTCCAATGCGACGGTAAAAGAGGCCAAAATCGGCTTCCGCGCAGGGATTACCTTTGCAACGCATCTGTTTAACGCCATGCCTTATATAACGGGCCGCGAACCGGGCCTGGCGGGCGCTATTCTTGACGAAGCCGATATTTATTGCGGTATCATCGCTGATGGTCTGCATGTTGACTACGTTAACATCCGTAATGCCAAGCGCCTGAAAGGCGACAAGCTGTGCCTGGTCACCGACGCGACCGCGCCGGCAGGTGCCAATATTGAACAGTTCATTTTCGCTGGTAAAACAATATACTACCGGAATGGATTGTGCGTTGATGAGAACGGTACATTGAGCGGTTCATCATTAACCATGATTGAAGGCGTACGCAATCTGGTCGAACATGCGAATATCGCTCTCGACGAAGTGTTACGCATGGCAACGCTCTACCCTGCTCGCGCCATTGGCGTCGACAAACGACTCGGCAGCATCGCGCCAGGCAAAGTAGCCAACCTGACTGCGTTTACGCACGACTTTAAAATCATCAAGACCATCGTTAATGGCAACGAGGTCGTTACTGAGTAAGAGAAAGAATGACACCAGGCGGACAAGCTCAAATAGGTAATGTTGATCTCGTAAAACAGCTTAACAGCGCGGCGGTTTATCGCCTGATTGACCAGCATGGGCCAATCTCGCGTATTCAAATTGCCGAGCAAAGCCAGCTTGCCCCCGCCAGCGTAACCAAAATTACGCGTCAGTTGATCGAACGCGGGCTGATCAAAGAAGTCGATCAGCAGGCCTCCACCGGGGGCCGCCGCGCTATCTCTATCGTCACCGAAACCCGCAATTTCCACGCCATTGGCGTACGTCTGGGCCGTCACGACACGACGCTCACGCTCTATGATATGAGCAGTAAAGTGGTCGCCGAAGAGCATTACCCTCTCCCGGAGCGCACCCAGGAAACGCTGGAGTATGCGCTGCTCAACACCATTGCCACTTTTATTGACAGCTGCCAGCGGAAAATCCGCGAGCTGATTGCGATTTCCGTCATCCTGCCCGGTCTGGTTGATCCTGAAAGCGGCGTCATTCGCTATATGCCGCACATTCAGGTCGAAAACTGGGGGCTGGTCGAGGCGCTCGAAAAACGCTTCAAGGTTACCTGCTTTGTCGGTCACGATATCCGCAGCCTGGCGCTGGCCGAGCACTATTTCGGGGCAAGCCAGGATTGCGAAGACTCCATTTTAGTGCGAGTTCACCGCGGAACCGGAGCGGGAATTATTTCCAATGGCCGAATTTTCATCGGTCGCAATGGCAACGTGGGCGAGATTGGTCACATTCAGGTTGAACCGCTGGGTGAGCGCTGTCACTGCGGTAACTTCGGCTGTCTGGAAACCATTGCCGCCAATGCCTCTATCGAACACCGCGTGCAAAACTTACTGAAACAGGGTTATCCCAGCCGACTCACGCTGGATGATTGCAATATTAAAGCTATCTGTAAGGCGGCAAATAAGGGCGATAACCTGGCAGCAGAAGTGATTGAACACGTTGGTCGCCACTTGGGTAAAACCATCGCCATCGCCATCAACCTGTTTAACCCACAAAAAATCGTCATTGCAGGCGAAATTACTGAGGCAGATAAAGTGCTGCTGCCTGCAATAGAAAGCTGTATCAACACGCAGGCGTTGAAAGCGTTTCGCCACAATTTACCGGTGGTTCGTTCCACGCTGGATCACCGTTCCGCCATTGGCGCCTTTGCGCTGGTGAAGCGCGCGATGCTCAACGGGACATTGCTGCAACGTTTGCTGGAAAACTAATGCTCTCATATAGTAGTGGATTACTATAAGACTCATAACTAATTCCCTGGGTTGTTCATGACCATTAAGAATGTAATTTGTGATATCGACGGCGTGCTGATGCACGACAATGTCGCCGTACCGGGTGCGGCAGAATTTCTGACCGGGATCCTGGAAAAAGGCCTGCCGTTAGTTCTGCTGACTAACTATCCTTCACAGACCGGGCAAGATCTGGCAAACCGCTTCGCCACCGCGGGAGTGAATGTCCCCGATAGCGTCTTTTATACTTCCGCCATGGCTACCGCTGATTTTCTTCGTCGCCAGGAAGGCAAAAAAGCCTACGTGGTAGGTGAAGGCGCGTTAATTCATGAGCTGTATAAAGCCGGGTTTACCATTACCGACGTGAACCCCGATTTTGTGATTGTTGGCGAGACGCGCTCCTATAACTGGGACATGATGCATAAAGCAGCATATTTTGTCGCTAACGGCGCGCGTTTCATCGCCACAAACCCGGATACTCACGGCCGCGGCTTTTATCCCGCCTGCGGTGCACTGTGCGCCGGTATCGAGAAAATCTCTGGCCGTAAGCCGTTTTATGTCGGCAAACCCAGCCCGTGGATTATTCGCGCGGCGCTCAACAAAATGCAGGCGCACTCGGAAGAGACCGTTATCGTTGGCGATAACCTGCGTACCGATATTCTGGCGGGCTTCCAGGCCGGTCTGGAAACCATTCTGGTATTGTCTGGCGTCTCAACGCTTGACGACATCGACAGCATGCCGTTCAGACCGAGCTGGATTTATCCGTCCGTTGCTGAGATAGACGTCATTTAATCTCTTTGGCCGGATAACAATACCTGCAAGTTATCCGGCCTGAAAAACACGCCCATTCAATAAATTCATCTTTTCACTGCTGATTCATCAATAATAGCGCTCATTACGTAATCTTTTTTCACCAATCAGCAATGACCATTGCGTTTTTTATTTTCCGCACCGTAATTCGCTTGCGCCCTCTCCCGCTTTGCGGCATTTTCTTTATCAAGCAAACATAAAAAGCATCACGCAACAGGTTAACGGAGAAGGTTATGTGTTCTATTTTTGGCGTATTCGATATTAAAACTGACGCAGTTGAACTGCGTAAAAAAGCCCTGGAATTATCTCGTCTGATGCGCCATCGCGGCCCGGACTGGTCAGGTATTTACGCCAGTGATAACGCCATTCTGGCGCACGAACGTCTGTCCATTGTCGACGTCAATGCCGGTGCTCAGCCGCTGTACAACGTGAAGAAAACGCATATCCTGGCGGTTAACGGTGAAATTTATAACCATCAGGCGCTGCGCGCGGAATACGGCGATCGCTATCAGTTCCAGACCGGTTCAGACTGCGAAGTTATCCTCGCGCTGTATCAGGAAAAAGGCCCGGAGTTCCTGGATGACCTACAAGGCATGTTTGCTTTTGCCCTGTACGACAGCGAACAGGACGCTTATCTGATTGGTCGCGATCACATCGGGATCATCCCACTGTATATGGGGTACGACGAACACGGTAACTTCTACGTCGCGTCTGAAATGAAAGCCCTGGTTCCGGTATGTCGCACAATCAAAGAATTCCCGGCCGGTAGCTATTTGTGGAGTAAGGACGGCGAAATTCGTCAGTATTATCAGCGTGATTGGTTTGATTACGATGCGGTCAAAGACAACGTGACCGATAAAAACGAGCTGCGTCAGGCGCTGGAAGATGCGGTGAAAAGCCATCTGATGTCAGATGTTCCTTATGGTGTACTGCTGTCCGGTGGTCTGGATTCCTCGGTCATTTCCGCGATTACGAAAAAATACGCGGCGCGCCGTGTTGAAGATCAGGAACGTAGCGAAGCCTGGTGGCCGCAGTTGCACTCCTTCGCCGTCGGCCTGGAAGGCGCACCGGATCTGCAAGCCGCGCAAGAGGTCGCGAACCATCTGGGTACCGTGCACCATGAGATCCACTTCACCGTGCAGGAAGGTCTGGATGCTATCCGCGACGTGATTTATCACATCGAAACCTACGATGTCACAACGATCCGCGCCTCAACGCCGATGTACTTAATGTCGCGTAAAATTAAAGCGATGGGCATTAAAATGGTGCTGTCGGGTGAAGGCTCTGACGAAGTATTCGGCGGCTATCTCTATTTCCACAAAGCGCCAGACGCGAAAGAGCTGCATGAAGAAACCGTGCGTAAGCTGCAGGCGCTGCATATGTTCGACTGCGCCCGTGCCAACAAAGCGATGTCTGCCTGGGGTGTGGAAGCTCGCGTGCCCTTCCTGGATAAGAAATTCCTTGATGTGGCGATGCGCATCAACCCGCAGGATAAAATGTGCGGCAACGGCAAAATGGAAAAACATGTGCTGCGCGAATGTTTTGAATCTTACCTGCCTGCCAGCGTCGCATGGCGTCAGAAAGAGCAGTTCTCTGATGGTGTCGGTTACAGCTGGATCGATACCTTGAAAGAGGTGGCTGCTGAGCAAGTTTCTGACCAACAACTGGAAACCGCCAGCTTCCGTTTCCCTTACAACACGCCATCGTCTAAAGAAGCGTATTTGTACCGTGAGATTTTTGAAGAATTGTTCCCGGTTGCCAGCGCGGCGGAATGTGTGCCTGGCGGGCCATCAGTAGCCTGTTCTTCTGCCAAAGCGATTGAATGGGATGAAGCGTTTAAAACCATGAACGATCCCTCTGGTCGTGCGGTTGGCGTACATCAGTCCGCTTATAAATAAGTTAATCCTTAGAAAAGAGCCCTACGGGGCTCTTTTTTTATGTCTGTTTTCTGTGCAAAAAAACAATTAATAACTAATAATTGCCGAATATTGCGCCATGCTGTTCGCAACCTAACCAAACAGTCACATTCCAGCTATTTTCAATGAAAAAGGGGTTGACGCTTCAGGGCTCAATACGCATAATGCGCCCCGCAACGCCGATAAGGTTACGCGAAAAAAAAGATGGCTACGTAGCTCAGCTGGTTAGAGCACATCACTCATAATGATGGGGTCACAGGTTCGAATCCCGTCGTAGCCACCATCTTTTTTGCGGGAGTGGCGAAATTGGTAGACGCACCAGATTTAGGTTCTGGCGCCGCAAGGTGTGCGAGTTCAAGTCTCGCCTCCCGCACCATTCACCCGTAAGCGTTGCACGGATGGGGTATCGCCAAGCGGTAAGGCACCGGTTTTTGATACCGGCATTCCCTGGTTCGAATCCAGGTACCCCAGCCATTTTTTTCTTCGATATAGCGGTTTACCGCAACGGTCATTGGGGTATCGCCAAGCGGTAAGGCACCGGTTTTTGATACCGGCATTCCCTGGTTCGAATCCAGGTACCCCAGCCATCGAAGAATAAGTAATATATGGCTACGTAGCTCAGCTGGTTAGAGCACATCACTCATAATGATGGGGTCACAGGTTCGAATCCCGTCGTAGCCACCATATTAAGGACGTATCGACTCGTTCGGTAAAGCCAAAATATTGTTGGGGTATCGCCAAGCGGTAAGGCACCGGATTCTGATTCCGGCATTCCGAGGTTCGAATCCTCGTACCCCAGCCAATTTCAAAAGTCGTCCACATTGTGGGTGCGCCCGTTGGGGTATCGCCAAGCGGTAAGGCTCTGGTTTCTGATACCAGCATTCCGAGGTTCGAATCCTCGTACCCCAGCCATATTAAAAAAGCTCGCTTCGGCGAGCTTTTTGCTTTTCTGCGTTTATCGCCTGATGGCGCTCCGCTTATCAGGCCTACGTATTTCCCCCGTAGGCCTGCCTGAATTACAATCCTAACGCATATTTCAAGGCCTGACGTTTCAGTACGCCTGCGCGCTCTGCGGCCATTAACCCGAGATTACGCATGATACGCAGCGGTTGCAGGTTGTTGCTGAATCCGGCGTAGAACAGATCCATCCCACTCTGCATAATGAAATTATCAGTCATACGACGATTCTGATAGCGCTTCAGTACCGGCTGACTGGCCCAGGATTCACCGTAGCTGCGCGCATTAACCAGCACGTCAATCAGCGCATCCACATCACGGAACCCCAGATTAACGCCCTGCCCCGCCAGCGGATGAATGGTATGCGCGGCATCGCCCACCAACGCCAGACCTGGCTGGACATATTGTAGCGCGTGACGACGCGTAAGCGGGAATGCCCCCGCCGCCACTGGTGTAACGTTGCCGAGTCGCGACGGGAAGTGTTTGGCGATCTCCACCTGCAGTTGCGACATGCCCAAACCCTGCAGTTGGCGGATACGCGCCGGTGAGTCATACCACACCAGCGAGGCCCAGTTATCAAACAGCGGTAAAAATGCGCGCGGACCGTCAGGCGTGAATTGTTGCCAGGTGCTGTCGCCGGGTGCGTTCTCGCATTGTACGGTGATTAACATGCAGGACTGCGCGTACTGCCAGGCATGAATACCAATCCCGGCCATTTTCCGCACCTGAGAATTTGCGCCGTCCGCGCCGATCACCAGCTTCGCGCTGATTTTCTCACCGCCAGCCAGTACAAGCTCATGCCGATCGTTATGTTGATGCAGAGAGATCAATGACGCCGGTACGCGCAGCGTGACTTTCGGGTGGGCTTCCAGCGCCTGCCAGAGTGCCTGTTGCAGAACCGTGTTTTCCACCATATAACCCAGTAAAGGTAACTTAAGCTCAGCGGCATCAAACATTACATGGGCATTTTCCCATTCCCACGTTTCCAGACGACGGTAAGGATGACTGCGCATACCCTGAACCGTATCCCAGACCCCCAGCCCTTTCAGCAACGACACCGAGGCGGAGCTAATGGCGGAAATTCTGACATCGGGCTGTCCATCAGCCACAAACGGCGCGGGAACGGCATGTTCAATGACCGTTACCGTAAATCCATGCTGCGCCAGTCCAAGCGCCAGCGCGCCGCCGACCATCCCCCCGCCGACAATGGCAATTTCCGTTGGTTGATTTGTCATGTGGTCAATCATCCTGTTACATGTATTGTGTAAGTTTACAGGATTTTTTACCCCTTGAGGCTGACATCCGTCATACTGGTCACAACCGCGCCAAAGCAGTACACTATGCGCCCTGCATTTCAGCCACAATTTCGCAAGAGCAAGTCGATGACCAAAAAACTCCATATTAAAACCTGGGGCTGTCAGATGAACGAATACGATTCATCGAAGATGGCCGATCTGCTGGATGCCACTCATGGGTATCAACTGACCGACGTGGCGGAAGAAGCGGATGTGCTGCTGCTGAATACCTGCTCAATCCGTGAGAAGGCTCAGGAAAAAGTTTTCCATCAGTTGGGCCGCTGGAAGCTGTTAAAAGAGAAAAATCCCAATCTCATCATCGGTGTCGGTGGCTGTGTCGCATCTCAGGAAGGCGATCATATTCGCCAGCGCGCCCACTACGTCGATATTATTTTTGGGCCGCAGACTCTGCATCGCCTGCCGGAAATGATCAACAAAGTACGTGGAAGCACTAGCCGTAGCCCGGTAGTTGATATCAGTTTCCCGGAGATCGAAAAGTTTGACCGCCTGCCGGAACCGCGTGCTGAAGGTCCAAGCGCGTTTGTGTCCATCATGGAAGGCTGTAATAAATATTGTACTTACTGCGTGGTGCCCTACACCCGCGGTGAAGAAGTCAGCCGCCCGGCGGATGACATCCTGTTTGAAATCGCTCAGCTTGCGGCGCAAGGCGTGCGTGAAGTGAACCTGCTGGGGCAAAACGTGAACGCCTGGCGCGGTGAGAACTATGATGGCACGACAGGATCTTTTGCTGACCTGCTGCGCCTGGTTGCGGCGATCGACGGCATTGACCGTATCCGCTTCACCACCAGCCATCCGATCGAATTCACCGATGATATCGTTGAAGTTTATCGCGATACGCCGGAGCTGGTGAGTTTCCTGCACCTGCCGGTACAGAGCGGTTCAGATCGCGTACTGAATCTGATGGGACGCACCCATACCGCGCTGGAATACAAAGCGATCATTCGCAAACTGCGCGCGGCGCGTCCGGATATTCAGATTAGCTCGGATTTCATCGTTGGCTTCCCTGGCGAAACCACACAGGATTTCGAGCAGACCATGAAGTTGATTGCTGACGTGAATTTTGACATGAGCTACAGCTTTATCTTCTCTGCGCGTCCTGGCACCCCGGCTGCCGATATGGTTGACGACGTACCGGAAGAAGAGAAAAAACAGCGTCTGTATATCCTGCAGGAGCGAATTAACCAGCAGGCCATGGCCTGGAGCCGCCGTATGGTCGGCACAACCCAGCGTATTCTGGTTGAAGGCACATCACGTAAGAGCATCATGGAGTTGTCAGGGCGTACCGAAAACAACCGCGTGGTGAACTTTGAAGGCACCCCGGAAATGGTCGGTAAGTTTGTGGATGTTGAAATTACCGATGTCTGGACGAACTCCCTGCGCGGTAAAGTGGTGCGCACCGAAGACGAAATGGGCCTGCGCATCGCAGAATCCCCTGAGTCGGTCATTGCACGTACCCGCAAAGAAAACGATCTGGGCGTCGGTATTTACCAGCCTTAATCTTCTGGCCCGTCAGCTCTGACGGGCCTTGTATTTCCTCCCGCAGTCCCCATATTTATTGCAATGCTTGCGCCTTTTCCCTATGGCGTGAATAATTTCCTTAGATGCCGGTAAATGTTCAGCGTCCGGCGAGACATGCTAAAGAGGAACAGTTTGAACATAGACACTCGCGAAATCACCCTTGAACCCGCAGACAACGCCCGTCTGTTGAGCCTTTGCGGTCCATTTGATGACAACATCAAACAGCTTGAACGTCGCCTCGGCATCGAAATTAACCGTCGGGATAACCACTTTAAGCTGACCGGTCGCCCAATTTGCGTCACCGCTGCGGCTGATATTTTACGCAGCCTGTATGTCGATACCGCCCCAATGCGCGGTCAGACGCAGGACATTGAACCTGAGCAAATTCATCTGGCGATTAAAGAAGCGCGTGTGCTTGAGCAAAGCGCGGACAGCGTGCCGGAATTTGGCAAAGCGGTGAATATCAAAACCAAGCGCGGAGTGATTAAACCGCGTACGCCGAACCAGGCGCAGTACATCGCTAACATCCTCGATCACGACATCACCTTCGGCGTTGGCCCTGCGGGTACGGGTAAAACGTATCTTGCGGTTGCCGCTGCGGTCGATGCGCTTGAGCGCCAGGAGATCCGTCGAATTCTGCTGACCCGTCCGGCAGTGGAAGCCGGCGAAAAACTGGGCTTCCTGCCAGGCGATCTGAGTCAGAAAGTCGATCCCTATTTACGTCCGCTGTATGACGCGCTGTTCGAAATGCTCGGTTTTGAGAAGGTCGAAAAGCTGATCGAGCGTAACGTCATTGAGGTGGCACCGTTGGCCTATATGCGCGGTCGTACCTTAAACGATGCGTTCATCATTCTTGATGAGAGCCAGAACACCACCATCGAACAGATGAAAATGTTCCTGACCCGTATCGGCTTTAACTCCAAAGCGGTCATCACCGGCGATATCACTCAGATTGACCTGCCGCGTAGCACTAAGTCCGGTCTGCGTCATGCCATTGAGGTGCTGGCCGAAGTCGACGAGATTAGTTTTAATTTCTTCCATAGCGAAGACGTGGTTCGCCACCCGGTAGTCGCCCGTATCGTCACGGCGTATGAAGCCTGGGAAGAAGCAGAACAGAAACGAAAAGCCGAGCTGGCAGCGGAACGCAAGCGCGAAGCTCAGGAGCAGGAGCAAAAATGAGTCAGGTTATTCTCGATTTACAGCTGGCATGTGAAGACGAATCTGGTTTACCCACAGAAAGTCAGTTTCAGGGCTGGCTGGATGCGGTAATCCCGCAGTTTCAGGAAGAGTCTGAAGTGACGATTCGCCTGGTTGATGACGCGGAAAGCCACGAGCTGAACCTGACCTATCGCGGGAAAGATAAATCAACCAACGTGCTCTCTTTCCCGTTTGAAGCCCCGCCGGGCATTGAGATGCCACTGCTGGGCGATCTGATCATCTGCCGCCAGGTGGTTGAGAAAGAAGCGCAGGAGCAAGGTAAACCGCTTGAGGCCCACTGGGCGCACATGGTGGTGCACGGTAGCCTGCATTTACTCGGCTACGACCATATCGAAGATGATGAAGCGGAAGAAATGGAATCCCTTGAAACAGAGATTATGCTTGCTCTGGGCTATGAGGATCCGTACATTGCCGAGAAGGAATAAGCCGTCGGGCATCAGCCCGGGCTTCCCATGAAGCCATGCGCTGAGTTTACGCGCATTGAGCGACCTATTAACTAACATGAGAACCCATACGACGCCATGAGCGACGACAATTCACACAGTAGTGACACGTTAACCAGCAAAAAGGGATTTTTTTCCCTGTTACTGAGCCAACTTTTCCACGGTGAACCCAAAAACCGTGACGAATTGTTGGAGCTGATCCGTGATTCCGGGCAGAACGACCTTATCGATGAAGATACGCGAGATATGCTCGAAGGGGTGATGGACATTGCGGACCAGCGCGTTCGCGACATCATGATCCCCCGCTCTCAAATGATTACCCTGAAACGCAACCAGACCCTGGATGAATGCCTCGATGTCATTATCGAGTCAGCCCACTCGCGTTTCCCGGTGATCAGCGAAGACAAAGATCACATTGAAGGGATTCTGATGGCCAAAGATCTGCTGCCGTTTATGCGCAGCGATGCCGAAGCCTTCAGCATGGAGAAAGTGTTACGCCAGGCGGTTGTCGTACCGGAAAGCAAGCGTGTTGACCGCATGCTGAAAGAGTTCCGCTCCCAGCGTTATCATATGGCTATCGTCATCGACGAGTTCGGCGGTGTCTCTGGTCTGGTGACCATTGAGGACATCCTTGAACTGATCGTTGGTGAAATCGAAGATGAGTACGACGAAGAAGACGATATTGATTTCCGTCAGCTCAGTCGCCACACCTGGACCATTCGCGCGCTGGCGCCAATTGAGGACTTCAACGAAGCCTTTGGCACCCACTTTAGCGACGAAGAAGTCGATACCATTGGCGGTCTGGTCATGCAGGCCTTTGGTCATCTTCCCGCTCGTGGGGAGACTATCGACATTGATGGTTACCAGTTCAAAGTGGCAATGGCCGACAGCCGTCGTATTATTCAGGTTCATGTCAGAATTCCGGACGACTCACCCCAGCCCAAACTGGACGAATAAACCCGAAACTGGATCTAAGACTACATGGCATTTGCCTCACTAATTGAACGCCAGCGCATTCGCCTGCTGCTGGCGTTATTATTCGGTGCCTGCGGGACGCTGGCTTTCTCTCCGTATGACATCTGGCCTGCGGCGATCGTATCGCTGATGGGCCTGCAGGCTCTCACCCTCAACCGCCGTCCACTTCAGTCAGCCGCTATCGGCTACTTCTGGGGCCTGGGATTGTTTGGCTCCGGCATTAACTGGGTCTACGTCAGCATCGCGCAGTTTGGCGGTATGCCAGGTCCGGTTAACGTTTTCCTTGTGGTACTGCTTGCCGCCTACCTTTCACTCTATACCGGTCTGTTTGCTGGCGTGTTGTCACGCCTGTGGCCGAAGACAACCTGGCTACGCGTCGCCATTGCCGCGCCGGTTGTCTGGCAGATAACCGAGTTCCTGCGCGGCTGGGTCCTGACCGGATTTCCGTGGCTGCAGTTTGGTTACAGCCAAATTGACGGCCCGTTAAAAGGGCTGGCGCCGGTGATGGGCGTTGAAGCGATTAACTTCCTGCTGATGATGGTCAGCGGCCTGCTGGCGCTGGCGCTGGTGACGCGCAACTGGAAACCGCTGATTGCTGGCGTGGTGCTTTTCGCTCTGCCCTTCCCGCTGCGCTATATCCAGTGGTATACGCTTGAGCCGGAAAAAACAACTCAGGTTTCGATGGTACAGGGTGACATTCCGCAGTCACTGAAGTGGGATGAGGGTCAGCTACTTAACACGCTGAAAATTTATCTCGACGCCACCCAGCCCGAAATGGGTAAATCACAGCTGATCATCTGGCCGGAGTCCGCTATCCCGGACCTGGAAATTAACCAGCAGCGTTTTTTGAGCATGATGGATGATCTGCTGAAATCGAAAAACAGCACGTTGATTACCGGTATCGTAGACGCGCGGCTGAATAAGCAGAACCGTTACGACACCTACAACACCATCATCACGCTGGGTAAAGACAGCCCGTACAGCTACGACTCCAGTAACCGCTACAATAAAAACCATCTGGTACCGTTTGGCGAGTTTGTCCCGCTGGAATCGATCCTGCGCCCATTAGCGCCGTTCTTTGACCTGCCTATGTCGTCGTTCAGCCGCGGGCCGTATGTGCAGCCACAGTTGCATGCACACGGCTTTAAGCTGACCGCAGCAATCTGCTACGAAATCATTCTTGGCGAACAGGTTCGTGATAACTTCCGCCCGGATACGGACTATCTACTCACCATCTCTAACGATGCGTGGTTTGGTAAGTCTATCGGCCCATGGCAGCACTTCCAGATGGCGCGTATGCGTTCCCTGGAACTGGCGCGCCCGCTGCTGCGTAGCACCAACAATGGTATTACGGCGGTGATTGGTCCACAGGGTGAGATTCAGGCGATGATCCCGCAGTTTACCCGCCAGGTTCTGACCACCAGCGTAACGCCAACCACGGGCTTAACCCCGTATGCCCGTACCGGTAACTGGCCGCTATGGCTGCTTACCGCACTGTTTGGCTTTGGCGCGCTGGTAATGAGCCTGCGCCAGCGTCGTAAATAACCTTCCTTCCCCGGGCCGGATAACGACTTTGTTTATCCGGCCGACAAACTCCCTACCTTGCCCATTCTGGCACGTCTATTGCTTTGTTATACAAGGCAAACGCAGTTTTGGCTGAATGTGCAACCTGGTCGCACCAAAGTTGATCTTTGGTAGCACCTGAAATGTGCAACAAGATATTTTTGCCCCCAAATGGTGCGGCGCACTTCGCAAAAATAAACAATAACACAGCAAATTCTTTACATTCATCCAAACTAAATGTTAACAAACATATACAAGACTGCACGTTTAAGTAGCAAACAATAACAACATCACAATGGGTATCAATGCGTCCCTGGCGCAGACGATAAAGGAGTTGGATATGCAATTACGTAAGCTCGCCACTGCCATGCTGGTCATGGGAATGTCCGCTGGTCTGGCGCACGCAGAAGATGCGGCACCAGCGGCAGGCAGCACGCTGGACAAGATCGCCAAAAATGGCGTTATCGTTGTCGGTCACCGTGAATCATCGGTACCGTTTTCTTACTACGATAATCAGCAAAAAGTGGTCGGTTATTCACAGGATTACTCCAACGCCATCGTTGAAGCCGTGAAGAAAAAACTCAACAAGCCTGACCTGCAGGTAAAACTGATCCCGATTACCTCACAGAACCGTATCCCGCTGCTGCAAAACGGTACCTTCGACTTTGAATGTGGTTCCACCACCAACAACGTCGAGCGTCAAAAACAAGCGGCATTCTCTGACACCATTTTCGTTGTCGGCACCCGTCTGCTGGCGAAAAAAGGCGGCGACGTCAAAGATTTCGCTGACCTGAAAGGCAAAGCCGTGGTCGTGACTTCGGGCACCACCTCAGAAGTGCTGCTGCACAAGCTGAACGAAGAACAAAAAATGGACATGCGCATCATCAGCGCGAAAGACCACGGTGACTCTTTCCGTACTCTGGAAAGCGGTCGCGCCGTTGCCTTTATGATGGATGACGCCCTGCTGGCTGGCGAACGCGCGAAGGCGAAAAAACCAGACAACTGGGAGATCGTCGGCAAGCCGCAGTCTCAGGAAGCCTATGGCTGCATGCTGCGCAAAGATGACCCTGAGTTCAAAAAACTGATGGACGACACGATCGCCAAGGCGCAGACCTCAGGCGAAGCGGAAAAATGGTTTGATAAGTGGTTTAAAAACCCAATTCCACCGAAGAACCTGAACATGAATTTCGAACTGTCAGATGAGATGAAAGCTCTGTTCAAAGAACCGAATGATAAAGCGCTTAACTAACTAAAATAAATGGGAGGCTTCCCCTCCCTCTCGATTGCTACTCGGCACGGACAGACTATAAGCCTGATGGTCGTTCCCCATCAGGCCTGAAAACCGCAAAACGCTGAATAACAATCTTCGAGGGTAGCGCTGCTACCCTTTTTTTTTCTGGAGTAGATTTATGTCTATAGACTGGAACTGGGGCATTTTTTTACAACAAGCCCCGTTCGGCAACACCACCTATCTCGGCTGGCTCTGGAGTGGTTTCCAGGTCACGGTCGCGTTATCCATTACGGCCTGGATTATCGCTTTCCTCATCGGTTCTTTATTCGGCATTTTACGTACAGTTCCCAACCGCTTCCTTGCCGGGATCGGCACGCTGTACGTTGAGCTGTTTCGTAACGTTCCGCTCATTGTCCAATTTTTTACCTGGTATCTGGTCATTCCTGAACTGTTGCCGGAAAACATTGGTATGTGGTTCAAGTCGGAACTGGATCCCAATATTCAGTTCTTCCTTTCATCCATGCTTTGTCTGGGGCTGTTTACCGCCGCGCGCGTCTGCGAGCAGGTTCGCGCTGCTATTCAGTCTCTACCTCGTGGACAGAAAAACGCTGCGCTGGCGATGGGGCTGACGTTGCCGCAGGCTTATCGTTATGTTCTGCTGCCAAACGCTTACCGCGTGATAGTTCCGCCAATGACCTCAGAGATGATGAACCTGGTGAAGAACTCCGCGATCGCTTCTACTATCGGCCTGGTCGATATGGCGGCGCAGGCGGGGAAACTGCTGGATTACTCCGCCCACGCCTGGGAATCGTTTACGGCCATTACTCTGGCCTACGTGCTGATTAACGCTGTCATCATGCTGGTGATGAATCTCGTCGAACGCAAGATCCGCCTGCCGGGCAATATGGGAGGCAAATAATGTACGAATTTGACTGGAGTTCTATTGTCCCTTCCCTGCCGTATCTGCTGGATGGGCTGATGATCACGCTGAAAATTACCGTCACGGCGGTCGTCATTGGTATCGTATGGGGAACTATCCTGGCCGTCATGCGTCTGTCCAGCTTCGCGCCGATTGCCTGGTTTGCGAAAGGCTACGTCAACGTATTCCGTTCCATTCCACTGGTGATGGTACTGCTGTGGTTCTACCTGATTGTGCCCGGCTTCCTGCAAAACGTATTGGGTTTGTCGCCAAAGACCGATATTCGCCTGATCTCGGCGATGGTCGCGTTTTCAATGTTTGAAGCCGCGTACTACTCAGAGATTATTCGGGCGGGGATCCAGAGTATTTCTCGCGGGCAGTCCAGCGCCGCGCTGGCGCTGGGGATGACCCACTGGCAGTCGATGAAGCTCATTATTCTGCCGCAGGCCTTCCGCGCGATGGTGCCGCTGCTGCTTACCCAGGGTATCGTACTCTTCCAGGATACCTCGCTGGTCTATGTATTAAGTCTGGCAGACTTCTTCCGTACCGCCTCCACCATTGGCGAGCGTGACGGCACGCAGGTTGAAATGATCCTGTTTGCTGGCGCCGTTTATTTTGTATTCAGTCTGAGCGCATCGTTGTTGGTCAGCTATTTGAAGAAAAGGACAGTTTAATGATTACCCTGAAAAATGTTTCTAAATGGTATGGTCACTTTCAGGTGCTGACCGACTGCTCTACGGAAGTGAAAAAAGGTGAAGTGGTCGTGGTCTGCGGTCCTTCAGGTTCCGGTAAATCCACGCTTATCAAAACCGTGAACGGTCTGGAGCCGGTACAACAGGGCGTCATCACGGTTGATGGCACCGTGGTGAACGACAAAAAAACCGATCTGGCCAAACTGCGCTCCCGTGTGGGCATGGTGTTCCAGCACTTTGAACTGTTTCCACATCTGTCGATCATTGAAAACCTGACGCTGGCGCAGGTAAAAGTGCTTAAACGCGATAAAGCGCCTGCCCGCGCAAAAGCGCAGAAGCTGCTGGAGCGTGTCGGTCTGGCGGCCCATGCCGAAAAGTTTCCGGCTCAGCTCTCCGGGGGACAGCAACAACGTGTCGCCATCGCCCGGGCGCTGTGCATGGATCCCATCGCTATGCTGTTTGACGAACCGACATCTGCGCTTGACCCTGAAATGATCAACGAAGTGCTGGACGTTATGGTTGAACTGGCCAATGAAGGGATGACCATGATGGTGGTTACCCACGAAATGGGCTTTGCGCGGAAAGTGGCGAACCGGGTGATCTTCATGGATGAAGGGAAAATTGTTGAAGACTCACCGAAAGAAGAGTTCTTCGCCAATCCGAAATCGGACCGCGCCAAAGACTTCCTCGCGAAAATCCTGCACTAATCTTGCTGGCGCGCACCGCTATGTGCGCGTCACCTCACGCTTTATCTCTTCACTCCTCGAAACAGGTACAGCCCAGCGTTAACCTTGTCACAAAGTCCCACTTACAAGGAGCAACAATGGCACTTCCTATCCTGTTTGATTGCGATCCAGGTCATGACGACGCTATCGCAATTGTTCTCGCCCTCGCCTCACCTGAACTGGATGTGAAAGCAATCACCTCTTCTGCCGGCAACCAGACGCCCGACAAAACGCTGCGTAACGTATTACGCATGTTAACGTTACTCAACCGTACGGATATCCCTGTAGCCGGCGGAGCCGTAAAACCGCTGATGCGCGATCTGATTATTGCCGATAACGTCCACGGTGAGAGTGGGCTGGATGGCCCGGCATTGCCGGAACCCGCTTTCGCTCCTCTGGACTGTACCGCCGTAGAACTGATGGCGAAAACCCTGCGCGAAAGCCCGGAACCGGTCACGATTGTCTCCACCGGGCCGCAAACTAACGTGGCATTGCTTCTGAACAGCCATCCTGAGCTGCACGCCAAAATCGCCCGTATCGTGATTATGGGCGGTGCGATGGGCCTCGGGAACTGGACGCCCGCGGCGGAATTCAATATCTATGTCGATCCTGAAGCCGCTGAGATCGTATTCCAGTCGGGTATCCCAGTGGTGATGGCAGGTCTGGACGTCACGCATAAAGCGCAAATACACCGTGAAGATACCGAGCGATTCCGCGCTATCGGCAACCCTGTTTCGACGATCGTGGCTGAACTACTCGACTTTTTCTTTGAATATCATAAAGACGAAAAATGGGGATTCATCGGCGCGCCACTGCACGACCCGTGTACCATTGCCTGGCTGCTGAAACCTGAACTGTTTACTACCGTTGAGCGTTGGGTTGGCGTGGAAACGCAGGGCAAATATACCCAGGGGATGACGGTGGTGGACTACTATTTCCTGAGCGGCAATAAACCTAACGCAACCGTGATGGTGGACGTTGATCGCCAGGGGTTTGTCGATTTGCTGGCAGAACGGCTGAAGTTTTACGCCTAATACACGCCGGATGGCGCTAACGCTTATCCGGCCTACAAAATCGTGCAGTTTGTAGGCCGGATAAGACGCTTCGCGTCGCCATCCGGCAATAAGGGATCACGGCTCAAACGGTCTACGCTGAAACTGGTCATGGCCGCATTTCGGGCACAGCGGCAGTACATCCGAGGTGTATACCGCTAAATGGAAGTGGCACTTCTCGCAGACCAGATTGCCCAGGCCGACCACCTCGCCGCTGTGATAAACCCCATGATGGCTAAGATCCTGGAACACTTCGCGCCATTCGAGCTGCGTTTTATCAGTAATATCGGCCAGTTCCTGCCAGATGCTCTCTTTGATAACCCGCATAAAGACGCTATCAGTCTCTTCATCGAGACTCTCTTCATAACTCAACGCAAACTCTTCCAGGTCGCGTCTGACGGCCCGGGTGACCTCTTCCACCTCGGTTCGCGTTAACTCCCCGGTCTGCATAACTCGCTGACGCGCCTGCTCCACCAGCGCATCAATATCGCGTTCGCCGTTACGCAGGCGTTCGCTCAGTGAAGCCACCAGTTCACGGTAATATTGAGCAACCTTGTTCATCACTTCACCTCCTGGGTCGTTAACTGTCTATAATAATAGACGTTATTTACGCTACGCTTTGCAAGACTGTCCACAGAGTGTGTAAATTCGTGCAAGAATTATCCTTGCGGGAATTCAACGCTGAATGCGCGAAAGGCTGTTTTGGCGCGGGCGTTTGGGCTATGCTATGCGGATCTGAAACACCACATCTAGAGCTACGTTTGTAGCTGTATTGAAAACAGGACCACTGGCTGCCATGCAAGAGCAATACCGCCCGGAAGAGATAGAATCCAAAGTACAGCTTCACTGGGATGAGAAGCGCACATTTGAAGTGACCGAAGACGAGAGCAAAGAGAAGTATTACTGCCTGTCTATGCTTCCCTATCCTTCTGGTCGACTACACATGGGCCACGTACGTAACTACACCATCGGTGACGTGATCGCCCGCTACCAGCGTATGCTGGGCAAAAACGTACTGCAGCCCATTGGCTGGGATGCGTTCGGTCTGCCTGCGGAAGGCGCTGCGGTTAAAAACAACACCGCTCCGGCACCGTGGACGTACGACAACATCGCCTACATGAAAAACCAGCTCAAAATGCTGGGCTTTGGTTATGACTGGAGCCGCGAGCTGGCGACCTGCACCCCGGAATACTACCGTTGGGAACAGAAGTTCTTCACCGAGCTGTATAAAAAAGGCCTGGTATATAAGAAAACCTCTGCAGTCAACTGGTGCCCGAACGATCAAACCGTTCTTGCCAACGAGCAGGTTATCGACGGCTGCTGCTGGCGTTGCGATACCAAAGTTGAGCGTAAAGAGATCCCGCAGTGGTTCATTAAAATCACCGCTTACGCTGACGAACTGCTGCGCGATCTGGATAACCTCGATCACTGGCCGGACACCGTTAAGACCATGCAGCGCAACTGGATCGGTCGTTCTGAAGGTGTGGAAATCACCTTCGACGTGAACGGTTACGACAACACGCTGACCGTCTATACCACCCGTCCGGACACCTTTATGGGTGCGACCTACCTGGCCGTTGCCGCAGGTCATCCGCTGGCGCAGAAAGCCGCCGCGAATAACCCTGAACTGGCCGCCTTTATTGACGAATGCCGCAACACCAAGGTTGCTGAAGCCGAAATGGCAACCATGGAGAAAAAAGGCGTCGACACTGGCTTTAAAGCCGTTCACCCGCTGACTGGCGAAGAGATCCCGGTTTGGGCGGCAAACTTTGTCCTGATGGAATACGGCACTGGCGCAGTGATGGCCGTTCCGGGTCACGATCAGCGCGACTACGAATTTGCCACCAAATATGGCCTGACCATCAAGCCGGTCATTCTGACCGCCGAAGGCGCAGAGCCGGATCTGTCGGAACAAGCTCTGACCGAAAAAGGCGTGCTGTTTAACTCCGGTGAGTTCGATGGCCTCGACTTCGAAGCTGCCTTCAACGCCATTGCTGACAAGCTGGTCGCAAAAGGCGTGGGTGAACGTAAAGTTAACTATCGTCTGCGCGACTGGGGCGTTTCCCGTCAGCGTTACTGGGGCGCGCCGATTCCGATGGTGACGCTGGAAGACGGTACCGTGCTGCCGACACCAGAAGATCAACTGCCGGTTATTCTGCCGGAAGACGTGGTCATGGACGGCATCACCAGTCCGATCAAAGCCGATCCTGAGTGGGCGAAAACCACCATTAACGGCATGCCTGCGCTGCGTGAGACCGACACCTTCGATACCTTTATGGAGTCCTCCTGGTACTACGCGCGTTATACCTGCCCGCAGTACAACGAAGGCATGCTGGATCCAGAGGCCGCTAACTACTGGCTGCCAGTTGATATCTACATTGGCGGTATCGAACACGCCATCATGCACCTGCTCTACTTCCGCTTCTTCCATAAGCTGATGCGCGACGCGGGCATGGTGAACTCTGACGAACCGGCTAAACAACTGCTGTGTCAGGGCATGGTGCTGGCTGATGCGTTCTATTACGTCGGCGCTAACGGCGAGCGTAACTGGGTTTCTCCGGTTGATGCCATCGTTGAACGCGACGAAAAAGGTCGTATCGTGAAGGCGAAGGACGCCGAAGGTCATGAACTGGTGTATACCGGCATGAGCAAGATGTCCAAGTCCAAAAACAACGGCATCGACCCGCAGGTAATGGTTGAGCGTTACGGCGCGGACACCGTGCGTCTGTTTATGATGTTCGCCTCTCCGGCTGACATGACCCTGGAATGGCAGGAATCCGGCGTTGAAGGGGCTAACCGCTTCCTGAAACGTGTCTGGAAACTGGTTTACGAGCATACTTCTAAAGGTGATGTTGCTGCCCTGAACGTTGCTGCTCTGAGCGAAGATCAAAAAGCGCTGCGTCGCGACGTACACAAAACTATCGCTAAAGTCACCGATGATATCGGTCGTCGTCAGACCTTTAACACCGCAATTGCGGCGATTATGGAACTGATGAACAAGCTGGCGAAAGCGCCGCAGGAAGACGAGCAGGACCGCGCCCTGATGCAGGAAGCGTTGCTGGCCGTTGTGCGTATGCTTAACCCGTTCACCCCACACGTTTGCTTCACCCTGTGGCAGGCGCTGAAAGGCGAAGGCGATATCGATAACGCACCGTGGCCAGTAGCTGACGAAAGCGCTATGGTTGAAGACTCAACGCTGGTTGTCGTTCAGGTTAACGGTAAAGTACGTGGCAAAATCACCGTTCCGGTAAACGCCACTGAAGAACAGGTTCGTGAACGTGCTGGCCAGGAACACCTGGTGGCAAAATATCTTGATGGCGTTACCGTGCGTAAAGTGATTTACGTACCGGGTAAACTCCTCAATCTGGTCGTTGGCTAAGCGCGGGAGGAAGCGTGCGACTTCTGACAACATTGTTGTTATCTCTGGCGGTGCTGGTCACCGCCGGATGTGGTTGGCATCTGCGTAGTACTACGCAGGTTCCACCCTCAATGAAAACCATGATCCTGAACTCTGGCGATCCGAATGGCCCATTAAGCCGCGCGGTGCGTAATCAGCTGCGTCTGAACGGCGTTACGCTGCTTGAAGACGGTACCATGCGCAAAGATGTGACGTCCTTACGCCTTGGCGCGGTCAGCATTTCGCAGGATACGGCGTCGGTATTCCAGAATGGTCAAACGGCTGAATACCAGATGGTGATGTCCGTAAGCGCTACCGTACTGATTCCGGGACATGATATTTACCCCATCAGCGCCAAAGTTTATCGTTCGTTCTTTGACAACCCACAGGCTGCACTGGCGAAGGATAACGAGCAGGACATGATCATCAAAGAGATGTACGACAAAGCGGCAGAACAGTTGATTCGTAAGCTGCCAAGCGTACATTTGGCCGATACTCAGTCATCCAGTGTGGATGCTGAGCCAGCAGCGACGAAACCTGCAGCGCCTGCGTCATCTCCGGCGCGTGTTTCCACCACGCTGGGTAACTGATGCTCAAGCTGTACCCTGAACAACTCCGCGCACAGCTCAATGAAGGGCTGCGCGCGGCGTATTTACTACTGGGCAACGATCCCCTTTTATTGCAGGAAAGCCAGGATGCCATCCGTCTGGCTGCCGCAACGCAAGGATTCGAAGAACACCACGCTTTTACTCTGGACACCAGCACCGACTGGGGAGAAATATTTTCACTCTGCCAGGCGATGAGCCTGTTTGCCAGCCGTCAAACGCTACTCCTGCAGTTGCCTGAAAATGGCCCCAATGCCGCCATTAACGAACAACTCGCTTCGCTCGTTACTTTGCTTCATGACGATCTGCTGCTGATTGTTCGCGGCAACAAACTGACTAAGGCGCAGGAAAACGGCGCATGGTATACCGGGCTGGCGAATAACGCGGTTCAGGTTAGCTGCCAGACGCCGGAACAAGCACAGCTTCCACGCTGGGTTGCCGCGAGAGCGAAACTTAACAACCTGCAACTGGATGACGCAGCCAATCAGCTATTATGCTATTGCTATGAAGGTAACCTGTTAGCACTGGCGCAAGCCCTTGAGCGGTTAGCGTTGCTGTGGCCTGATGGCAAACTCACGCTGCCTCGCGTGGAGAAAGCCGTTAACGATGCCGCGCACTTTACCCCATTCCACTGGGTGGATGCGCTGCTGATGGGCAAAAGCAAGCGCGCACTGCACATCCTGCAACAGTTACGCCTTGAGGGCAGCGAGCCGGTTATTTTACTGCGTACGATACAGCGCGAATTGCTGTTGCTGGTCAACCTGAAACGGCAGTCGGCCCATACCCCCTTACGCACGTTGTTTGATAAACATCGTGTGTGGCAAAATCGCCGTGGCATGATGGGAGACGCGCTTAACCGGCTAAATCCGGCACAGTTGCGCCAGGCCGTGACGCTGTTAACGCGTACGGAAATTACGCTTAAACAAGACTATGGTCAGTCAGTGTGGGCGGAACTTGAGGGACTTTCCCTTTTGCTCTGCCATAAATCGCTGGCCGATGTTTTTATTGATGGTTGATATGAAATCATTGCAGGCTCTGTTCGGCGGCACCTTTGATCCGGTGCATTATGGTCATCTTAAACCGGTTGAAATTCTGGCTAATCTGATTGGCCTTTCCCGGGTCATCATCATGCCCAATAACGTGCCGCCACATCGCGCGCAACCAGAAGCGTCCGGCGAACAACGTAAGCGCATGGTTGAACTGGCCATTGCTGATAAGCCGCTGTTTTCTCTGGATGAACGCGAACTCAAACGCGATACCGCCTCCTACACCGCACAAACGCTACAAGAGTGGCGTGAAGAGCAAGGTCCGGACGTGCCGTTAGCGTTTATTATTGGTCAGGACTCGCTGCTTACCTTTCCGTCCTGGCATGACTACGACACGATTTTGGGTAACACGCATCTTATTGTGTGCCGACGCCCGGGCTACCCACTCGAGATGGCGCAGGAAAAGCACCAGCAGTGGCTGGAGGATCATCTGACCCATTCGCCGGAAGACCTGCACAACCTGCCCTGCGGGAAAATTTACCTGGCCGAAACGCCGTGGTTTAACATCTCCGCCACGCTGATCCGCGAGCGCCTGGAAAAAGGGGAGCCGTGCGACGACTTACTGCCGGGCGCTGTGCTTGACTATATCAATCAACAAGGGTTGTACCGCTAAGCGCCTTGCGTAATGCCGCCAGCAGTCGGTTATTCTCTTCCATGCTGCGAACGGCTACGCGATAATAGCGCGTATCCAGCCCCGGATAGTTAGCGCAACTGCGGATTAAAACATGTTGTTCGAGCATGGCGCGTTGCAGATCAACATCCGCCAGATCGCAGCGTAATAAACGATAATTTGCCCGGCCGGGATACACCGTCAGGCCGGACAGTTCTTGCAACTGTTGATCAAACCGCGCGCCCTCTTGCTCCAGCCATTTCCACGTCGCCTGCTGATAGGCGCTATCGCGTAAAATAATCTCGCCTGCAAGGGCAGCAAACGCATTAATTGACCACGGCATTTGTTGGCTACGCATCTGTGCAACGGCGTGCTGGTTACTGTTGACCAGATACCCCAAACGCAATCCCGGTATCGCATAGAATTTAGTCAACGAGCGCAGCACCCAAATATGTGGATTCCCGTGCAGCAGCGGGATAAATCCCGGCTCACCGGCAATAAAATCAATAAACGCTTCATCAAGGATCAGATTGATCCCAAGCCGCTCACAACGGGTGGCAATCTCACGTAGCAGGTGGTTATCTGGCAGTAAACCGGTGGGATTGTTAGGCGTACAGAGAAACAGGCAGTCCAGCTCAGAGGTTAACGCATCAAGAATCGCCTCGGTAAGCTGCCAGCCATCCTGTTCACGCAGCGCAAATTCATGAATCGCACACTCCCCCCATTGCAACGCCCGACGATATTCCGCAAATCCGGGCGTGACGATCATCGCATGACGTGGCTTAAGGCCATGCACCAGGGTAAAAATAGACTCGGTCTCGCCGTTTCCGGCCAGGATCCACGAGGCCGGGATCTGATGATGTTCCGCCAGCGCCGCATGCAGTTGAGCGTAATCGACATCCGGGTAACGCTCCGCGCAGTCCAGATTGTTGATAATCGCGCGTTTTAAACTTGCCGGCATACCCAGCGGGTTAATATTCGCGCTAAAATCCAGCAATTGTTCAGGCGAGATACCCAACAATTCGGCGGCTTCTCGGGTATTCCCACCATGCGCGCTCTTCAATAAAGACATCGTGCCGCTCCACGTAAAAAAGGGTATTTTAGTGAAAAAACTCTGCGCAATCAGGGCAAACATCATATTTTGTGCGAATAGCTTCACGAGGAAAACATGAGACTCTGGTTAGTACGGCATGGCGAAACCGACGCCAATGTCGCCGGATTATACAGCGGCCACGCCCCCACCTCGCTAACGGAGCGGGGGATCGCACAGGCGCAAACAGTGGGCAAGCTGTTACGCAATCTTCCTGTCGACAATGTTCTTTGCAGCGAACTCGAACGCGCCCGCCATACAACCCGGTTGATCTTAGGCGATCGCGACCTCCCTGTGCGCATTATGCCTGAACTGAATGAGATGTTTTTTGGTGACTGGGAAATGCGCCACCATCGCGATTTAGCGCGCGAAGACGCTGAAAATTACGCCTTATGGTGTAACGACTGGCAGAACGCAACGCCAACAAATGGCGAAGGCTTTCAGGCATTTTCTCAGCGGGTTGAACGCTTCATTGCCCAACTTGCCGATTATAAAGCGTGTCAAAACCTGCTGGTGGTGAGTCATCAGGGCGTGCTGAGCGTGTTGATCGCCCGCCTGCTGTCCATGCCGGCTGCGGCAATGTGGCATTTCCGCGTCGAACAAGGCTGCTGGAGCGCAATAGATTTATGTGACGATTTCGCGGTTCTGAAAGTGCTTAACAGCCGGGCCGTATGGGACGACGGGGAGTGAATGCGCGGTTTTTTCTGCCGAAGGGCCTCTCTCCCATTGACACCCCCTGACAGGCTGTTATCCTCCGCAACCTGACTTTTCCCGCCCTTCAGAGCTTTGCAGAAATTGTTTTACAAAAATGGCGATGCATTCTGTGGCGTGGGGTGGGATGATAGCGCACTTCAAAAGCGCTTTCGGAGACATTTGTCCCGATATCGCCTCTGGTTCAGGTATACTAACAGACGTTTTTAACTCTTTTCACCCAGGGGGAACACTTGCAGGGTAAAGCACTCCAGGATTTTGTAATCGACAAAATTGATGACCTGAAAGGTCAAGACATCATCGCCTTAGACGTTCAGGGTAAATCCAGTATCACTGATTGCATGATTATCTGTACCGGTACATCCAGCCGTCACGTTATGTCTATCGCAGATCACGTTGTTCAGGAGTCCCGCACTGCCGGCCTGCTGCCGCTCGGCGT
The DNA here is from genome assembly GCF_014596845.2 of Citrobacter sp. C5_2. Classification (NCBI taxonomy): domain Bacteria; kingdom Pseudomonadati; phylum Pseudomonadota; class Gammaproteobacteria; order Enterobacterales; family Enterobacteriaceae; genus Citrobacter; species Citrobacter sp. C5_2. The sequence goes on from NZ_CP115032.1 coordinate 3,520,654, forward strand.
GGAAGGCGAGAACGTCGCTGACTGGATCGTCGTTGACCTCGGCGATGTGATTGTCCACGTGATGCAGGAAGAAAGCCGTCGCCTGTATGAACTGGAAAAACTCTGGAGTTAATGCGTGAAGCTGCAACTTGTCGCTGTGGGTACGAAAATGCCTGACTGGGTACAAACCGGATTTACCGAATATCTGCGTCGGTTTCCGAAAGATATGCCCTTTGAGCTGATCGAAATCCCGGCAGGAAAACGCGGCAAGAACGCGGACATTAAACGCATTCTCGACAAAGAGGGTGAGCAGATGCTGGCCGCCGCAGGCAAAAACCGCATCGTCACCCTTGATATTCCGGGCAAACCCTGGGACACGCCGCAACTGGCGACCGAACTGGAGCGCTGGAAACTGGACGGTCGTGACGTCAGTCTGCTGATCGGCGGGCCGGAAGGTCTTTCTCCCGCCTGTAAAGCCGCGGCGGAACAAAGCTGGTCACTCTCTGCATTAACCCTACCTCACCCTCTTGTTCGGGTTCTGGTCGCAGAGAGTCTGTACAGGGCGTGGAGCATTACCACCAACCATCCTTATCACCGTGAGTGATCATTGATTCTTGAGTAGATTAAGCAGCGGATGAAACTACAGAATTCTTTTCGCGACTATTCGGCTGAGTCCGCGCTGTTTGTGCGCCGGGCGCTGGTCGCTTTTTTGGGGATTTTGCTGCTGACCGGCGTGCTGATCGCCAACCTGTATAATCTGCAAATCGTTCGCTTTACTGATTATCAGACCCGTTCGAACGAAAACCGCATTAAACTGGTACCCATTCCTCCCAGTCGCGGCATTATTTATGACCGTAATGGAATTCCGCTTGCCCTTAACCGCACCATTTATCAGATTGAAATGATGCCGGAGAAGGTAGACAACATTCAGGATACGCTTGACGCGCTGCGCAACGTCGTAGACCTGACGGATGACGATATTGCCGCGTTTAAAAAAGAGCGCGCCCGTTCACACCGCTTCACCTCTATTCCGGTAAAAACCAACCTGACGGAAGTTCAGGTCGCACGGTTTGCCGTAAATCAATATCGCTTCCCTGGCGTTGAAGTTAAAGGCTATAAACGCCGCTATTACCCTTACGGTTCCGCCCTGACCCACGTGATTGGCTACGTATCGAAGATCAACGATAAAGACGTGGACCGCCTGGACAAAGACGGCAAACTGGCTAACTACGCTGCGACGCATGATATTGGTAAGCTCGGTATTGAACGTTACTATGAAGACGTACTGCATGGGCAGACCGGCTATGAAGAAGTTGAAGTCAACAACCGCGGTCGTGTCATTCGTCAGTTGAAAGAGGTCGCGCCGCAGGCCGGGCATGATATTTACCTCACGTTGGATTTGAAGCTCCAGCAGTATATTGAAACGCTGCTGGCAGGTAGCCGCGCCGCCGTGGTGGTCACCGACCCGCGTACCGGTGGCGTTCTGGCGCTGGTCTCCATGCCAAGCTACGACCCGAACCTGTTTGTGGATGGCATCTCCAGTAAAGATTACTCCGGGTTGCTCAATGATCCGAATACCCCATTAGTTAATCGCGCCACGCAAGGCGTTTATCCTCCAGCGTCGACGGTTAAGCCTTACGTGGCGGTTTCTGCGTTAAGCGCGGGCGTCATCACCCGCAATACCGGTCTGTTCGATCCGGGCTGGTGGCAGTTACCCGGCTCTGAGAAACGTTACCGCGACTGGAAAAAATGGGGTCACGGCCACCTGAACATTACCCGCTCCCTGGAAGAGTCCGCGGATACGTTTTTCTATCAAATCGCCTATGATATGGGGATAGACCGGCTTTCCGAGTGGATGAGCAAGTTTGGCTATGGCCAATATACGGGTATTGATCTTGCCGAAGAACGTTCCGGGAACATGCCAACCCGTGAATGGAAGCAAAAACGGTTTAAAAAACCATGGTACCAGGGTGATACCATTCCGGTCGGCATCGGTCAGGGTTACTGGACGGCAACCCCTATCCAGATGAGTAAAGCGCTGATGATCCTTATCAACGACGGTTTGGTAAAAGTCCCGCATCTGCTGATGAGCACGGCAGAAAATGGCAAGCAAGTGCCATGGGTTCAGCCGCACGAACCGCCCGTGGGCGATATTCATTCCGGTTACTGGGAAATCGCCAAAGACGGTATGTACGGTGTCGCTAACCGCCCTAACGGGACTGCACATAAATATTTCGCTGGCGCGCCTTACAAAATTGCGGCGAAATCCGGTACCGCACAGGTCTTTGGCCTGAAAGCGAATGAAACCTATAACGCGCATAAGATCGCCGAACGTTTACGTGACCACAAATTAATGACGGCCTTCGCACCCTATGATAAACCCCAGGTCGCTGTCGCCATGATCCTTGAAAACGGCGGCGCGGGTCCGGCTGTGGGGACGATTATGCGCCAGATCCTTGACCACATTATGTTGGGCGACAACAACACCAATCTGCCTGCGGAAAACCCAGCGGTTGCAGCAGCTGAGGACCAATAATCGTGACGGATAATCCGAACAAAAAAACATTTTGGGACAAAATCCACATCGATCCCACAATGTTGCTTATTTTGCTGGCTCTGCTGGTCTACAGCTCGCTGGTCATCTGGAGCGCCAGCGGCCAGGATATTGGCATGATGGAGCGTAAGGTCGGCCAGATCGCGATGGGTCTGGTCATCATGGTGGTGATGGCGCAAATTCCCCCCAGGGTTTATGAAGGTTGGGCGCCCTATCTCTATATCTTCTGTATCATTCTGTTGGTGGCGGTTGACGCCTTCGGCGCTATTTCCAAAGGCGCTCAGCGCTGGCTGGATTTGGGTATCGTGCGCTTTCAGCCTTCTGAAATCGCCAAGATTGCCGTGCCGCTGATGGTCGCGCGCTTCATCAACCGCGACGTCTGCCCGCCATCGCTAAAAAATACCGCGATTGCGCTGGTGCTGATTTTTATGCCCACGCTGCTGGTTGCCGCTCAGCCTGACCTCGGCACCTCAATTCTGGTTGCCCTTTCTGGTCTGTTTGTCCTGTTCCTTTCCGGTTTAAGCTGGCGTTTAATCGGTGTGGCAGTAGTTTTGGTCGCCGCGTTTATTCCGATACTGTGGTTCTTCCTGATGCATGACTACCAGCGTCAGCGCGTCATGATGTTACTTGATCCAGAAACCGATCCGCTGGGCGCGGGCTATCACATTATTCAGTCTAAAATTGCTATTGGTTCCGGCGGATTACGCGGTAAAGGCTGGCTGCACGGTACGCAGTCGCAGCTTGAGTTTTTACCCGAACGCCACACTGACTTTATCTTCGCCGTCTTAGCGGAAGAGCTGGGTCTGGTGGGAATCCTGATTTTGCTGACGCTGTACATTTTGCTGATTATGCGCGGGTTGTGGATCGCTGCTCGCGCACAAACCACCTTTGGTCGCGTCATGGCGGGTGGTTTAATGTTGATATTATTCGTTTATGTCTTCGTAAATATTGGTATGGTGAGCGGTATTCTACCTGTGGTTGGGGTTCCACTCCCATTGGTCAGTTACGGAGGCTCGGCACTGATCGTGCTGATGGCCGGGTTCGGGATTGTTATGTCGATCCACACCCATAGAAAAATGTTGTCGAAAAGCGTGTAAGGGGTACGCAATGCGTAAGCAGTGGCTTGGTATCTGCATCGCAGCAGGAATGCTCGCGGCGTGTTCGAATGATGATGGTCAGCAACAGGTTGCTGTCGCGCCGCAGCCTGCGGTGTGTAATGGTCCGATTGTTGAAATCAGCGGGGCCGATCCGCGCTTTGAACCCCTGAACCCAACGGCGAATCAGGACTACCAGCGTGATGGTAAGAGCTACAAAATAGTCCAGGATCCCTCCCGTTTTAGCCAGGCCGGGCTTGCCGCTATTTATGATGCGGAGCCTGGAAGCAATTTAACCGCGTCTGGTGAAGCGTTTGACCCAATGCAGTTGACCGCTGCGCACCCGACGCTGCCGATCCCAAGCTATGCCAGAATCACCAACCTGGCAAACGGCAGGATGATCGTCGTACGCATTAACGATCGCGGCCCTTATGGCAACGATCGCGTCATTTCACTTTCACGTGCCGCCGCAGATCGACTGAACACGTCTAACAACACCAAAGTGCGTATCGACCCTATCATCGTCGCGCAGGATGGTTCATTATCCGGCCCGGGTATGGCCTGCACGACTGTGGCGAAACAAACCTATGCCCTGCCGGCTCGTCCTGATTTAAGCGGTGGCGGCGCGATGTCTTCCGCACCGGATGCGGGTCAGGCGCAAAACGATATCCGCCCTATCAGTAATTCCACGCTGAAAAGCGAGGATACCAGCGGTGCGCCGGTCAACAGCAGTGGTTTCCTCGGCGCGCCGACAACGCTTGCTGCCGGTGTACTTGAAGGCAGCGAACCCACGCCTGCGACACAGCCTGTAACCGCCGCTCCCGCAGCGTCAACTGCCCCGGTATCCGCGCCAGCGACCGTTACCGCGCCAGCCGCTACGGCCAACGGACGCTATGTCGTTCAGGTCGGTGCCGTTAGCGATCAAACCCGTGCGCAGCAGTATCAAAAGCGCTTAAGTCAGCAGTTTGGCGTCCCTGGACGGGTAGTGCAAAACGGCGCGGTATGGCGTATTCAGATGGGGCCATTCGCCAGTAAAACTGAAGCCTCTTCATTGCAGCAGCGTCTTCAATCCGAGGCGCAATTACAGTCCTTCATCACCGGCATGTAATAACGTAAACCGGGTATCTGAATTGTCAATTTCCGTAAATGACATTAACAAAGTCACGCGGAAAGTCAGATGCCTGCCCGTTATGCATTTGCTATAGTAGGGCACTTTTTTTAATTTCATCACGGACGTCGTAGTTCAGACCATGAAGACCACTTTTTCCGCTCGTTTCGTGCAGCGTATGGCGCTCACCGCGGCTCTCTGCGCAGCTACTCTCTCTGCTGCCCATGCCGATGACCTGAATATTAAAACCATGATCCCCGGCGTTCCGCAGATCGATGCGGAGTCGTATATCCTGATTGATTACAACTCAGGTAAAGTTCTGGCAGAACAGAATGCTGACACTCGCCGCGACCCCGCCAGCCTGACCAAGATGATGACCAGCTACGTCATCGGCCAGGCGATGAAAGCCGGGAAGTTCAAAGAAACCGATCTGGTCACCGTTGGCAATGACGCATGGGCTACGGGTAACCCGGTCTTTAAAGGTTCATCGCTGATGTTCCTCAAGCCAGGCATGCAGGTTCCTGTCTCTCAGTTGATCCGTGGTATTAACCTGCAGTCCGGGAACGACGCATGTGTGGCGATGGCTGACTTCGCTGCCGGCAGCCAGGATGCTTTCGTCGGCCTGATGAACAGCTATGTGAACGCGCTGGGTCTGAAAAACACCCACTTCCAGACCGTTCATGGTCTTGATGCTGACGGTCAGTACAGCTCAGCCCGCGATATGGCGATGATTGGTCAGGCGCTGATTCGCGATGTGCCTAATGAATACTCTATCTATAAAGAAAAAGAGTTCACCTTTAACGGCATTCGTCAGTTAAACCGTAACGGTCTGCTGTGGGATAACAGCCTGAATGTCGACGGTATCAAAACCGGTCACACCGATAAAGCTGGCTATAACCTTGTTGCATCCGCAACCGAAGGCCAGATGCGTCTGATCTCCGCCGTAATGGGTGGCCGCACCTATAAAGGTCGCGAAACCGAAAGCAAAAAACTGCTGACCTGGGGCTTCCGTTTCTTCGAAACCGTCAACCCGCTGAAAGTGGGTAAAGAATTTGCCTCAGAACCCGCCTGGTTTGGTAACACCGATCGCGCATCGTTAGGTGTCGATAAGGATGTCTACCTGACCATTCCGCGCGGCCGTATGAAAGATCTGAAAGCAAGTTATGTGCTGAACACCACTGAACTGCACGCGCCGCTGCAGAAAAACCAGGTTGTCGGTACCATCAACTTCCAGCTTGATGGCAAAACCATCGAGCAGCGCCCGCTGGTCGTGCTGCAGGAAATCCCGGAAGGCAACTTCTTTGGGAAAATCATTGATTACATTAAATTAATGTTCCATCACTGGTTTGGCTAAAAATCGAACACTTGAAAGTGTGATTTACGTCCCCATATACTAGGTATCCAGATAACTCCCACGCGCTGTGGGAGTTATTATTTTTTGATGTAACGCCGGAGCTGACATGAAAACCAAACTTAACGAACTGCTTGAATTCCCTACTCCATTTACTTACAAAGTAATGGGGCAGGCGTTGCCTGAGCTGGTTGATCAGGTGGTTGAAGTGGTACAGCGCCATGCGCCAGGTGATTACTCTCCGACGGTAAAACCGAGCAGCAAAGGCAACTACCACTCGGTCTCTATCACCATCACTGCTACACACATTGAGCAGGTTGAAACACTGTACGAAGAATTAGGCAATATTGATATCGTACGCATGGTGCTGTAAAAACCTGTCGGTTACCCGCTGCATCCCCGCTCGGGTAACCCCTTCCTCCTGTGATATACTTTTCCCCTCTTTAACATTCTCTACTCTGTGTGAGTATCTACGGAGATGCCGTTTTGTATCAGGATAAAATTCTGGTCCGCCAGCTCGGTCTTCAACCTTACGAGCCAGTCTCTCTGGCCATGCACGAATTTACCGATACCCGCGATGAAAACAGTCATGATGAAATCTGGCTGGTAGAGCATTATCCTGTCTTTACCCAGGGTCAGGCCGGTAAAGCCGAGCATGTACTGATGCCGGGAGATATTCCGGTGATTCAGAGCGATCGCGGCGGTCAGGTGACCTACCACGGTCCAGGTCAACAGGTCATGTATGTGCTGTTGAACCTGAAACGCCGCAAACTGGGCGTTCGCGAACTGGTTACGCTGCTGGAGCAAACTGTCGTCAATACCCTTGCGGAAATTGGCATCGACGCCCACCCGCGAGCCGATGCGCCAGGCGTTTATGTCGGTGAGAAGAAAATCTGCTCATTAGGGTTACGTATTCGTAAGGGATGTTCATTTCACGGCTTAGCGCTTAACGTGGATATGGACCTGTCGCCTTTCCTGCGTATCAACCCTTGCGGTTATGCCGGAATGGAGATGGCAAAAGTATCGCAATGGGATAGCGCTGCCACGACTGAGAGCATTCGCCCACGCCTGCTGGCCAACATTCTGGCGCTGTTGGGTAACCCACCGCACGAGTACGTTGTGGACTAAAAAGGCTGTCATACTTTGCCACGGCATATGTTGTGGCAAATGGCACAAAACAACAACTATTTTACATTTTGCCAGCCTGTCAGGCTGCTTTCTGGCCCGTTTCAATGATATACTGCGTATCACTAATTCAAAAATAGTTGATAAATGCAACATTCCCTTGAATTGAAACGCTTTCCTTCGTAATTCGCAACTGGAACACGCAAGCTATGAGTAAACCCATTGTGATGGAACGCGGTGTTAAATACCGCGATGCCGATAAGATGGCTCTTATCCCGGTTAAAAATGTGGCAACAGAGCGTGAAGCCCTGCTGCGTAAACCGGAATGGATGAAAATAAAACTGCCAGCGGACTCCACCCGCATCCAGGGCATCAAAGCGGCAATGCGCAAAAACGGCCTGCACTCTGTCTGCGAAGAAGCTTCCTGCCCTAACCTGGCTGAATGTTTCAATCACGGAACCGCAACCTTTATGATCCTCGGCGCAATCTGTACTCGCCGTTGCCCATTCTGTGACGTTGCCCATGGCCGTCCGGTTGCGCCTGATGTCAACGAGCCGTTGAAACTGGCTCAGACCATTGCGGACATGGCGCTGCGCTATGTCGTCATTACCTCCGTTGACCGTGACGATCTGCGTGACGGCGGTGCTCAGCACTTTGCTGACTGCATCACCGCTATCCGCGAGAAAAGCCCATCGATTAAAATCGAAACGCTGGTGCCTGACTTCCGTGGTCGTATGGATCGCGCGTTGGATATCCTCACGGCCACGCCGCCGGACGTATTTAACCACAACCTCGAAAACGTACCGCGTATTTACCGCAATGTCCGTCCGGGAGCGGACTACAACTGGTCGCTGAAGCTTCTGGAGCGTTTCAAGGACGCGCACCCGGAGATCCCGACTAAATCGGGTCTGATGGTAGGTCTGGGTGAAACCAATGCCGAAATTATTGAAGTGATGCGCGATCTGCGCAGTCATGGCGTGACTATGCTGACGCTGGGGCAGTATTTACAGCCAAGCCGCCATCACCTGCCGGTGCAACGCTATGTCAGCCCGGATGAGTTCGACGAGATGAAAGCCGAAGCCATGGCGATGGGCTTTACCCATGCAGCCTGCGGCCCGTTTGTTCGTTCTTCATACCACGCTGATATGCAGGCCAAAGGGCTGGAAGTGAAGTAATCGTGTAATACTCACTTACATATCAGCAATAAAAAAACCGGCAATTTGCCGGTTTTTTTCATACAGAGCACACAGTATGAGCATCATGCTCCTGATATTACTCTTTATGAGAGAGCTTTTCCGCCTGAACGCTACCATCAGCCTCTTTCCTGGCATCGGTATTATCGTCGTTCATCGCTTTCTTAAAGCCCTTAATTGCCGTTCCCAGGTCTCCACCCAGTGTACGTAACTTCTTGGTACCAAACAGCAGAACGACCAGTGCGGCAACCACCAGCAGTTTGGTAATACTAATCTCACCCATAGATACCTTCTTAACTTAAACCAGGCTACATAATGCGCCATATTAACCTGAGAATATTAACGGCCTTTCGACGCGCGCACACAATAGCAATCTGTAACAAGGTGAATCAAGTCTTGTTTAAAAAAACGTCATAATAATTGCGGTGGCGCAAAGCGTCGGTTAATTAACACCGGAAGTTGCGCCCTGACCTGCTTCACCCGCTCTGCAGAAACCTCGGCCATAATCAGCGCCGGTGTTTCTGCCGCTGCGGCAATGGTCACCCCAAAGGGATCGATGACCCGGCTTTGCCCAATATTCTTATTACCACATTCTCCAGCGGCAATAACATAGCAAGTGGCATCAAGAGCCCTTGCCGCCAACAATGTTGCCCAGTGATGCTCTTTTAGCGCTCCCCGCACCCAGGCGGCAGGTAAAGCGAGAATGTCTGCCCCCTGCAGAGCGTGCGCTAACGCCAGCTCAGGGAAACGCAGGTCATAGCAGGTCATCAACCCTACCTTTAATCCGTCTACGTCCAGCAGCGGCGCTATGGCGTCTCCTGCATCGACATTTCGCGACTCCTGAATCGCAAACGCGTCGTAAAGATGCAATTTTGCATAATGGGCAACAACCCGACCTCCCCGCAACGCCACCAGCATGTTAAAAGCCCGACCTGGCACAGAAGGAACATGAATCGTCAGAATTGTCGTCATTTCATTTTGCGCGCTTTCTCGGAGTAAACGCGTCAGGAACCCACCCTCCAGCAATTGCGCTGACTTCACTGACAGGTCAGGGTCAATATCGTTACGGGCCAGCAACGCCTCCGGTAGTACCAACAACGATACTCCCTCTCCTGCGGCCTGAGACATTAATGAAGCGCAGGTTTCTGCATTCTTTTCCCACGAAGGTCCCACGGCAAACTGCCCTGCTGCAACGAACATATTCCCTCCAGAAAAGTTTGTCAGGCTCGCCAACAGTGATTATTCAGCGTTACACTCATCCTATATACAATCAAATAGCAGGATTTAGCAGTGTTACAACTTCTTTTAGCGGTTTTTATCGGTGGTGGTACAGGTAGCGTAGCAAGATGGATGTTGAGCATGCGCTTCAACCCACTGCATCAGGCTATCCCATTCGGTACGCTGGCGGCAAACTTACTTGGCGCGTTTATCATTGGTATGGGTCTGGCGTGGTTTAATCGCATGACAAACATCGATCCAATGTGGAAAGTGCTGATTACTACCGGCTTTTGCGGCGGGTTGACAACGTTCTCCACCTTCTCGGCAGAGGTCGTGTTTTTACTCCAGGAAGGACGCTTTGGCTGGGCTATGGTGAATGTGCTGGTTAATCTACTGGGATCATTTGCGATGACCGCCCTGGCATTCTGGCTGGTTTCTGCCTCTCCCGCACATTAGAGCGAAAAAAACCCGCAATTAAGCGGGTTTTGAATGCTTGCTGTCGTATGCTTACAGAGCGATTACGTTTGCAGCAGAAGGGCCTTTGGCACCGTTAGTGATTTCGAACTCTACGCGCTGACCTTCAGCCAGAGTTTTAAAACCATTGGTCTGGATTGCAGAGAAGTGTACGAACACGTCTTTGCTGCCATCTTCCGGAGTAATGAAACCGAATCCTTTGGACTCATTAAACCACTTAACGTTACCTTTAATCTTAGACATCAAAATTACCTTTACATGAAAAATAGACACAAATGCTGTGTCGGGTATCAGTACAACAATTGTGATGCGTTTTGTCCAGTCGAACTTTATCAAAAAGTGATAAATGTCGCGTTATTTTTCAGCAACCGTTTCCATCCATATGTTTTTAATGGTTTTTTTTAAAACCTGACTGACAATAAAGGTAGCCCATCAAAACTGGAAGCGTAACCACGCAAAGTAGACGTTACCATTGTTATAGGTTCCTGGAATGTAGGTCATCTGGAACGTTGCCGGACCATAACCGATTGACGCCAGCGGCAACAGCACCGGCACGGGAATGTAGTTCCAGTTATCGCGTGCGGTAAAACCAGCGGTAAAGCCGAGGCCGGTATGGAAGTTTTCATCAGGCAGCGGTCGCCAGGTTTTCTCCCAGCCGTAGCCGCCAATCGGTTCCCATTTATTGTAGGAATCCTTAAAGGCCATAATATAAAGCCCGTGCCAGTTACCTTTATCATCCCAACGGGACTGGCCAAATCCGGCCCCCCATGGGCGTTCATTGTAGCGATCCGTTTTTTCTTTATCGTAGGCAAAACGGGCATGCCAGGTAATAGCCGGTACATACAGGTCATAATGCTCCGGCTGCTGCCAGGTTTCACTGACATTATCTTTAAACGTGGCAAACCAGCCTTTATCTTCAGCAGCGCCCTGGGGAATGAAAGCTAACTGAATAAAAAGAAATGAAAAAATGAGAAAATATCGTTTAGCGACAATCACAACTTAATTACCATCCTGGGAGTTATTAGCAATTGTAGCAAACTCAACCTTAATGTTAACTTAACAAAAATGCGCAGGTAAAAAATCAGAATATTCTTCGGGCAATACTTATAAGATGATTCCCCTCTATTTACTGGGCTTTATTACAGGAATAATTTTCTCTTGATTGCTAATAAATTGTTCTTTTCAAACGTGATGGACAAATAAAGAAACAATAATTTAACACTATCATATCAAAATACACACAACAGCAATGCTGTTTCACAGTTTTTGCCGGGGATATTCTTTTTTAAACCACGATGTTGAAAAAACAGTCAGGCCATCGGTTGAATCCGTATTTTTATTGATTTCAATCAGCAATAGTTATCGGTTTATTAGGCACATTCTGTCACCACTTTTTACTTTTTTTAGTTTTTTTACTTTCCGGGCAGCAATGCGACAGGGGAAACAATGTTGACATTTATTGAACTCCTTATTGGGGTTGTGGTTATTGTGGGTGTAGCGCGCTACATCATCAAAGGTTATTCCGCCACCGGCGTACTGTTTGTTGGCGGTCTGGTTTTGCTGATTATCAGTGCGGTGATGGGACATAAAGTTCTGCCTTCCAGCGCAGCAACGACGGGCTATACTGCTACAGACATTGTTGAATACATTAAAATTCTGCTGATGAGCCGCGGTGGCGATCTCGGCATGATGATTATGATGCTGTGCGGTTTTGCCGCCTACATGACGCATATTGGCGCGAACGATATGGTCGTTAAGCTGGCCTCCAAACCGCTGCAATATATCAACTCACCTTATCTGTTGATGATTGCCGCCTATTTTGTCGCCTGTCTGATGTCGCTGGCAGTCTCCTCAGCTACCGGCCTGGGCGTATTGCTGATGGCAACGCTTTTCCCGGTCATGGTAAACGTTGGGATCAGCCGTGGCGCCGCGGCGGCCATATGCGCTTCCCCTGCCGCAATCATTCTTTCACCGACATCCGGTGATGTGGTGCTGGCGGCAAAAGCCGCAGAAATGCCGTTGATTGATTTCGCGTTTAAAACCACGCTGCCAATTTCCATTGCCGCCATCATTGCTATGGCGATCGCACACTTTTTCTGGCAGCGCTATCTGGATAAAAAAGAGAACATTTCTCACGAAATGTTAGACGTAGCAGAAATCACCACTACCGCGCCGTCGTTTTACGCCATCCTGCCGTTTACACCGATCGTAGGCGTTCTGATTTTTGATGGTAAATGGGGTCCGCAGCTGCACATTATTACTATCCTGGTACTATGCATGCTCATCGCCGCCGTTCTGGAATTTGTTCGCGGATTCAATACTCAGAAGGTGTTTTCAGGTCTGGAGGTCGCTTACCGGGGCATGGCGGACGCCTTTGCTAACGTAGTGATGCTGCTCGTCGCTGCGGGTGTTTTTGCCCAGGGCTTGAGTACCATCGGCTTTATTCAAAGTCTGATTTCTATCGCCACCTCGTTTGGCTCAGCGAGTATTATTCTGATGCTGGTACTGGTGATCCTGACCATGCTGGCAGCAATGACCACGGGTTCCGGTAACGCGCCGTTCTATGCTTTCGTTGAGATGATCCCGAAACTGGCACACTCTTCCGGCATTAACCCGGCTTACCTTGCAATCCCGATGCTTCAGGCCTCCAACCTCGGGCGTACCATATCTCCGGTCTCCGGCGTCGTTGTGGCGGTGGCAGGGATGGCGAAGATTTCTCCGTTCGAAGTCGTGAAACGTACCTCGGTTCCGGTACTGGTCGGACTGCTGGTGGTGATTATCGCCACCGAAGTGATGGTACCGGCAACGTCTGCCCTGATTGGCGGTTAACGATACCTGTCAATACCTGACCTTAATACACAAAATCATTTATGCTGCATCGCGGCGGCAAGTAAAGAAATCCCCAGGAGCATAGATAACTATGTGACTGGGGTTTCTGCACGCAGCCAACAAAGAGGCAGCTTAAAGGATGACGTGTATTAGCCGCCGTGATAAATACGCTGCGGTCTACCCACCTTCCCGTGAATAATCTCCGCGATAATCAAATGGCGGCTGGCACAGTACTCCAGATAACGTCTGGAGGTCGTACGACTGATGGTGAGCGCCTGGGCGATCGTTTCCGCAGTATGATGTACCGTCGGATCGGCAAATAGCTTCAGCACCGCATTCAGCGTTAACGCATCAATCCCGGTCGGCAAATCGCCTTTCGGCTCGCCGCGCGCGTAGGCGTTAAACATTTCATCAATCTGCTTTTGACTGGCGCTGTCATTGCCTGCCAGCATGCGTCTGCGCTGTTGATACCGCGTCAGCGTCTGCCCCAACCGCTCGTAAGCGATAGGTTTGACCAGATAATCAAACGCGCCGCTGCGCACGGCCTCGGAGACCGTTTCCATATCGCTGGCCGCCGTGGTAAAGACCACACCGCCCGGATAACGCGCCTGGGTCAGCTCATGCAACAAAGTAATACCCTTACCGTCCGGCAAGTAGTTATCAAGAAGAATCAAACCGGGCTTAAAACGCTCAATCATCATTCTTGCCTGCGCAAGATTACCCGCCAGCCATATCTGGCTGAATCCGGGTATATGGCGGATATATTCAGCATGCATTTCCGCCAGTAGCGTTTCATCCTCAACGATCAGTAGCGTTAATGGTTCCGTCATTATTTTTTTTCACTTTCGGAAGAAATAAAGAAAATAAGGTGCCGCAAGGGGAGTTATCTTCGAGCGTAATCACCCCGTTACAGCGCCTCACATAACTTGCAATCAGATACAAACCGATGCCATGTTCGCCTGGTTCATCGGTACGGGTGCTTACACCCTGTTCAAATATTTTTTCACGCAATGCTTCCGGCACACCGCATCCCTGATCGGCAACTTCGATGACCACATCATCCCCTTCGTCGCTCAAATAAAGTTCGACGACTTTGTTGCCTTGCTGGGTGCGTAAACTCGCTTCAAATGCATTATCAAGCAGATTGCCAACAATTGCTGCAAACTCTGTGCTATCCAGCCCTTCAGGCAGTTGGCGCAGTTGGCTGCCAGGAACAATGGTCATCGTAAGACCCAGTTCCCGCGCACGTTGTACCTTGCCAAATAACAGACCCGCCACCTGACGATCGGCAAAGGCGCCGCGCAGGCTGTCAATCAGTTGTTGCTGTGCCTGTGACTCGCCCTGAACCATAGCCAGCACCCGGTCATACTCTTTCATTTGCAGCAGGCCATTGATAGTCGACATCCAGTTCAGGTGCTCATGACGCAGCGTTCTCAGGCTCTCAACATACTGTTTGATTTGCGTTAATTGCGCATTAAGGGTAGCAATTTCATCTTTACTACGAAAACTGATAATGGCGCCGAGCAGTTCGTCACCGGAGCGAATCGCCTCACGGTTGGCGATAACGCTCAACCCATTAAAATTAACCATCGCATCCTGGCGTTGTTCTGCAATCTGCTGGGTGAAAAAGTCCGCTGGCTGAACGACTTCATTTACCGGTTTGCCCAGCCACTTTCTGCCCGGCGATGACAGCCCCAGCATTTTCCTCGCACTGCGGTTTATCGCAGTGATATATCCGTCAGGATCCACGGCAATCAACCCTTCATACACCGAGCTGAACAGCGCTTCCTGCTGACGCACCACCCGCGCGATTTGTTTAGGCTCCATCCCCAACATCTGCCGACGAATATGGGCAGCAAAAAACCAGGAGAGCAGCATAAGTACCAACAACAGCAGGATAAATACCCCAGCCATTGGCAGTAAGAAATCCGATCGCCAGCTATCAATTTTACTGATCAGATAGCCAATTGAGACCACGCCAATGATTTTGCCATCGTCATCAAAGATAGGGGTTTTGGCGCGCATTGCCATCCCAATAGATCCTTTGCCGGTAATAAAGTAGCTCTCACCTTTTTCCAGCGCGCCAGGCTTAGTGAACTGCATCGGGTAACCAATTTTTTCCGGGTTCGGATGATAAAGACGAATAGAGTGGGTATCTCCAATCACCACATAATCGAAATCAGTCCCGCTCTGTAGTTTGTCGGCAATAGTCGCCAGACGCTTGTAATCACGATGCTTCACCGCCGTGATGATGCTGTCATTAGAGGCGATGATTTTGGCCTGGTTCATTGCCATATCGCGGACATGTGTCGTCAGATAATCTTCAAAACTGGCGGTAAAGTATTGTGCTAACGCTGCGATAATAAGAACAGAAACGACCAGAATGAGCAGAAAAATGCGTAACGGAAACGCCAGACTGCGAAAAAAAGGAAACCGTGTTTTATTTTTCTGTTCTGCCATAAATTTTCCTCACCGACGTTACCGAAACTTATTTTCTATTGTAGTTGTAATAAAAATGTTTTATTTAAAAGTGACGATATAAAACAGGATCGTTGCAGATTCCCCACCTTAAATCAATTAAACAAATTAAAACCACGCGCTATTTCCGGGTTAAATTAATTAAAAAACTTAAAACCATAAAACACATTAAAACCTTCTAACTTATTGTGAAATAAATCAAAAATTACCTCCAAAATACTCCTTACGATGTATGCAGCAGGGAAAAAAAGAAATACTCCGTAATAAAAAACCATTCCCTTCAATTGCAAACAAAACGTTATCAGGTTGCTAATCAGAGCAACAAAAACAGAAACCCAGTAACAAATATAGCATCGGGGCTCTATTTACTATGTTCGGTAATAATATATTCACGCAAGTTAAACGCTCAGAAAATAAAAAGATGGCGGCTATCGCGCAATTTCTGAAAGAGAACGATCTGAGCGTTGATACCACCGTCGAAGTATTTATCACCGTCACCCGTGACGATCGCCTGATTGCCTGTGGCGGTATCGCCGGAAATATCATTAAGTGCGTCGCGATTTGTGAGTCCGTGCGCGGTGAAGGCCTGGCGCTGACGCTGGCGACAGAACTCATCAACCTCGCCTATGAGCGCCACTGTACGCACCTCTTCATCTATACCAAAACCGAGTACGAATCGCTGTTTAAACAGTGCGGCTTTTCCACACTCACCAGCGTGCCCGGCATTATGGTGTTGATGGAAAACAGCACCACGCGGCTGAAACGCTACGCCGAATCGCTGGCAAAACAGCGTCATGAAGGGAAAAAAATTGGCTGTATCGTCATGAACGCCAACCCCTTCACCAACGGTCATCGTTTTCTGATCCAACAGGCTGCCGCGCAATGTGACTGGCTGCATCTGTTTTTGGTGAAAGAAGATACCTCGCGTTTTCCGTATGAAGACCGACTGGATCTGGTACTTAAAGGGACAAAAGACATTCCGCGTTTAACCGTGCATCGCGGTTCGGAATACATCATTTCCCGCGCCACGTTCCCGTGCTACTTCATCAAAGAGCAGAGCGTTATTAACCACTGCTACACCGAAATAGACCTGAAAATCTTCCGCCAGTACCTGGCCCCGGCTCTCGGTGTTACGCACCGTTTCGTGGGTACCGAGCCGTATTGCACCGTCACCTCCCAGTACAACAACGATATGCGTTACTGGCTGGAGACCCCAACGCTTCCCGCCCCACCGATTGAACTGGTGGAAATTGAGCGGCTGTGCTTCCAGGAGATGCCGATTTCCGCCTCCTGGGTGCGCAAGCTGCTGGTTAAAAAAGATCTCACGGCTATCGCATCCCTGGTTCCTGACGCCACGCTGCGCTATCTGCAAAGCATGGTTGAACGAGCCTCATCGGGTGCGGCAGTCCGCCAAAATACCCCCGCATTAGCAACAGGTGAAAAATGAAAATAAACCAGGCAGCCGTCGCAGGCACACTCGAGTCCGGTGATGTGATGATTCGCATCGCCCCACTCGATTCGCAGGATATTGACCTGCAGGTTAACAGTAGCGTCGAAAAGCAGTTCGGTGATGCCATTCGGGCCACCATTCTGGACGTACTGTCCCGCTACAACGTACGCGGCGTGCAATTAAATGTTGATGATAAAGGCGCACTGGACTGCATTTTACGTGCGCGACTGGAAGCACTACTGGCCCGCGCTGGCGGTATTCCGGCACTGCCATGGGAGGATTGCCAGTGATTGCCGAATCTTTACAACAACTTAAAACCCGTACCCGCCGTAGCATGTTGTTCGTACCGGGCGCCAATGCCGCCATGGTCAGCAACTCGTTTATCTACCCGGCTGATGCGCTGATGTTCGACCTGGAAGACTCCGTCGCGCTGCGTGAAAAAGATACCGCCCGCCGCATGGTGTACCACGCGCTGCAACATCCGCTGTATCACGACGTAGAAACCATCGTGCGCGTAAACGCCCTCGACTCCGAATGGGGCATCAATGACCTCGAAGCCGTTGTGCGCGGCGGCGCCGACATCGTGCGTTTACCGAAAACCGATACCGCACAGGATGTCATCGACATCGAAAGCGAAATCTTGCGCATCGAAAACGCCTGTGGTCGCGAACCCGGCAGCACCGGTCTGTTAGCCGCTATCGAATCGCCGTTAGGCATTACCCGCGCGGTAGAAATCGCCCACGCTTCCGAGCGCCTGATTGGTATTGCACTGGGTGCTGAAGATTATGTGCGTAACCTGCGCACTGAACGTTCCCCGGAAGGGACTGAACTGCTGTTTGCCCGCTGCTCTATTTTGCAGGCTGCGCGCTCTGCCGGTATTCAGGCATTCGATACCGTCTATTCCGATGCCAACAACGAAGCAGGTTTCCTGCACGAAGCCTCACACATCAAGCAACTGGGTTTTGACGGCAAGTCGCTGATCAACCCTCGCCAGATTGAACTTCTGCATAACCTCTATGCCCCGACGCGCAAAGAGCTGGCTCATGCCCGTCTGGTGGTGGAAGCCGCTGAAGCTGCCGCCCGCGAAGGTCGTGGCGTGGTTTCCCTGAACGGCAAGATGGTCGACAGCCCGGTTATCGAGCGCGCCCTTCTGGTTATCTCCCGTGCAGAACTTTCCGGCATTCGCGAAGAATAAGGCAAAAAAATGACGCAGAAAATCGAACAGTCTCAACGCCAGGATCGCGTGGCGACCTGGAGCCGTCATGCAGAAAGCGAGCTTTCCGCTTATCAGAGCACCGCAAAAGTAGAATTGCAGGCGCAAAAACCGCGCGACAAAAAGCTGTGCGCTAATCTGGAAGACGCCATTCGTCGTTCAGGTTTACAGGATGGTATGACCATCTCTTTCCACCACGCATTTCGCGGTGGCGATCTGACGATTAACCTGGTGATGGACGCCATCGCCAACATGGGCTTTAAAAATCTGACGCTGGCCTCAAGCTCCCTGAGCGACTGCCACGCGCCGCTGGTTGAGCACATCCGTCAGGGCGTGGTCAGCCGAATTTATACCTCCGGGCTGCGTGGCCCGCTGGCAGAAGAGATCTCTCGTGGTCTGCTAGCTGAGCCGGTGCAAATCCACTCCCACGGTGGTCGTGTACACCTGGTGCAAAGTGGCGAACTCAACATTGATGTCGCATTCCTCGGCGTACCGGCGTGCGACCAGTTTGGTAACGCTAACGGTTATACCGGTAAAGCGTGCTGTGGCTCACTGGGCTATGCCCGCGTCGATGCCGAGAACGCCAGGCAGGTTGTTCTGCTGACAGAACAACTGCTGAGCTATCCGCACAACCCGGCCAGCATTACCCAGGATCAAGTGGATCTGATCGTGCAGATCGACCAGGTCGGCGATGCGGACAAAATTGGTGCTGACGCGACCCGTATGACCACCAATCCGCGTGAATTGTTGATCGCCCGCAGCGCGGCAGACGTCATAGCTAACTCCGGTTACTTCAATGAAGGCTTCTCATTGCAGACAGGAACCGGCGGCGCGTCTCTGGCCGTTACCCGTTTCCTGGAAGACAAAATGCGTAGCCGTGACATCCATGCCGATTTCGCGCTGGGCGGCATCACCGCCACCATCGTTGATCTGCATGAAAAAGGCTTAATCCGCAAACTGCTGGATGTACAAAGCTTCGACAGTACCGCCGCGAAATCCCTGGCCCGCAATCCAAATCACATTGAGATTAGCGCTAACCAGTACGCTAACTGGGGCTCGAAAGGCGCATCCGTTGACCGCCTGGACGTTGTGGTACTGAGCGCATTAGAAGTAGACACCAACTTCAACGTTAACGTACTGACCGGCTCCGACGGCGTACTGCGTGGCGCTTCCGGTGGTCACTGCGATACGGCTGTGGCCGCAGCGCTTTCTATCATCGTCGCACCGCTGGTTCGTGGACGCATCCCGACATTGGTAGATAACGTGCTGACCTGCGTAACCCCTGGTTCCAGCGTTGACATTCTGGTTACCGACCACGGTATCGCCGTCAACCCTGCTCGCCCTGAACTGGCGGAACGCCTGCAAGAAGCTGGCATGAAAGTGGTGTCGATTGAATGGCTGCGCGAACGTGCACAGCAGCTAACCGGTCAACCGCGCGCCATCGAATTTACCGATCGCGTAATTGCCGTTGTGCGCTACCGCGATGGTTCGGTAATTGACGTTGTGCATCAGGTGAAGGAATAAGCCATGCACCTGCTCCCTGAACACGCCACCTGCCACGCGGTTTCCATCCCTGAGCTGCTCGCCAGCCGAGATGAGAGACAAGCAAGGCAGCATGCCTGGCTCACGCGTCATCACGCGCCACTGGTCTCGTTTACCGTGGTCGCGCCAGGTCCGATTAAAGACAGCGAATTAACCCGTCGCATCTTTAATCACGGCGTCACCGCCCTGCTCGCGCTGGCGGAAAAATCCGCCTGGATTGTCAGGGAGCAAACTGCGCTGGTCTCTGCCAGCGGACCGGAAGGCCTGCTGGCCATTGAGGCTCCGGCCCAGGACCTCAAGCTCGCCACTATCGGACTTGAGCATTCACATCCGCTGGGACGGTTATGGGACATCGACGTCCTGAACCCTGAAGGGGAAATTCTGTCCCGGCGTCATTTCGCGCTCCCTGCCCGCCGCTGTCTGCTGTGCGAGCAAAGCGCTGCCGAATGCGCGCGGGGTAAAACTCACGCGCTTTCCGACTTACTCACTCAGATGGAGGCACTGCTGCATGATGCCGATTCCCGCAACATCAACTCATAACGCAGTTCTTCCTCTGGATCTGCCTGACGCTTACGCCACGCTGGCGTGGCGCGCCATGCTGACGGAAGTCAACCTGTCGCCTAAACCGGGTCTGGTGGATCGTATTAATAACGGCGCGCATAAAGATATGGCGCTGGAAGATTTTTATCGCAGTGCTGAAGCGATTCAGACATGGCTGCCGCGTTTTATCGAATACGGCGCATTTAGCGCACAGCAGCCGCCGGAAGATGTCCTGCCAGGACTACGTCCGCTGGGCATGGCCTGCGAAGCCGATATGTTTCGCGCTACTGCCGGAGTGAACACCCATAAAGGCAGCATCTTCTCGCTGGGATTACTGTGCGCCGCCATTGGCCGCCTGCTCCAGCTCCGCCTGAGCGTTACCGCTGAAACCCTTTGCTCTACGGCAGCAACATTTTGCCGTGGCCTGACCGAGCGCGAACTGCGCCAGAACAACCAACAACTCACGGCTGGCCAACGTCTTTATCAGCAACTGGGATTAACCGGCGCACGCGGCGAAGCCGAAGCAGGATATCCCCTCGTCATTCAGCATGCTCTGCCGCACTACCGTGCACTGCTGGCTGAGGGCCGCGATCCTGAACTGGCGTTACTCGATACGTTACTGCTGCTGATGTCTATCAACGGCGACACCAACGTGGCTTCCCGTGGTGGCGCAGAAGGTTTGCGCTGGTTACAGCAGCAGGCTTCCACGTTGTTACAACAAGGCGGAATTCGTACCCCGGCCGATCTCGAATACCTACGCCAGTTCGACCAACAGTGCATTGAACGCAACCTCAGTCCTGGAGGCTGCGCCGATCTGCTGATCGTCACATGGTTCTTAGCTCAGATTTCACAAGTTCATCATTATCACAATTAAAGATCCTTTCCGGAGAATCACACACATGTCTTTAGCAAAAGATAAAATTTGGAAGTTACTGGCCCCATTGGTAGTCATGGGCGTCATGTTTCTTATCCCCGTCCCTGATGGCATGCCCCCACAGGCATGGCACTATTTTGCCGTGTTCGTGGCCATGATTGTCGGGATGATTCTGGAGCCCATTCCGGCAACGGCAATCAGCTTTATCGCCGTGACGATCTGCGTTATCGGCAGTAACTATCTGCTGTTTGACGCATCCGAGCTGGCCGACCCGGCATTCAAAGCGGGTAAGCAAGCGCTGAAATGGGGTCTGGCGGGCTTCTCCAGCACCACCGTGTGGCTGGTGTTTGGCGCGTTTATTTTCGCACTGGGTTATGAAGTTACCGGCCTGGGTCGTCGTATCGCGCTGTTCATGGTGAAATTCATGGGTAAACGTACCCTGACGCTGGGCTATGCGATTGTTATTATCGACATCCTGCTGGCGCCGTTTACACCGTCCAACACCGCGCGTACCGGTGGTACCGTATTCCCGGTTATCAAAAACCTGCCGCCGCTGTTTAAATCATTCCCGAACGATCCTTCCGCACGCCGTATCGGCGGATATCTGATGTGGATGATGGTCATCAGTACCAGCCTGAGCTCCTCTATGTTCGTGACCGGCGCGGCGCCGAACGTACTGGGTCTGGAATTCGTCAACAAAATTGCTGGCATTCAAATCAGTTGGCTGCAATGGTTCCTCAGCTTCCTGCCGGTCGGTATTATTTTGCTGATCGTTGCGCCGTGGCTGTCCTATGTTCTGTACAAACCAGAAGTCACTCACAGTGCTGAAGTTGCCGCATGGGCCGGTGAAGAACTGAAAACCATGGGTAAACTGACGCGTAAAGAGCTGACCCTGATCGGTCTGGTTCTGCTCAGCCTGGGTCTGTGGGTCTTCGGGGGTAAACTGATTGATGCCACCGCGGTGGGTCTGCTGGCGGTTTCCCTGATGCTGGCGCTACACGTTGTACCGTGGAAAGATATTACCCGCTATAACAGCGCATGGAACACACTGGTAAACCTCGCCACGCTGGTTGTTATGGCAAATGGTTTGACCCGTTCAGGCTTCATCGACTGGTTCGCTAACACCATGAGCACGCACCTGGAAGGCTTCTCACCTAACGCGACCGTGATCGTGCTGGTGCTGGTGTTCTACTTTGCTCACTACCTGTTCGCCAGCCTTTCCGCACACACCGCCACCATGCTGCCCGTTATCCTGGCGGTCGGTAAAGGTATCCCGGGCGTTCCAATGGAACATCTGTGTATCCTGCTGGTGCTGTCCATCGGTATCATGGGCTGCCTGACGCCGTATGCAACCGGCCCTGGCGTTATCATCTACGGTTGTGGTTATGTGAAGTCTAAAGACTACTGGCGTCTGGGTGCTATCTTCGGCGTTATCTACATCGCTATGCTTCTGCTGGTCGGCTGGCCGATTCTGGCAATGTGGAGCTAATCATCCCGGCTCACACCTGATGAAAATGATGCCAGTCAGCTAAACCTGACTGGCATTTTTTATGATTAAATAGATGATATTCAGAATTTATATAAGTATCCGAAATCATCATGACATCAACATGGCGTTATTCTTCTTTACTGGCAGCGCTTCTGCTGCCGGTTTCGGTGGCTCAGGCCGATGAACTTCAGGCAAAACAGTACGCTGATTTTGACCGCTACGTGCTGGCCCTCTCCTGGCAAACCGGTTTCTGTCAAAGCCAACACGAGCGTAATCGTCAGGAACCCGACGAATGTCGTCTGCAAAAAGAGATTGCAGACAAAGCGGATTTTCTGACCGTTCACGGCCTGTGGCCCAGCCTGCCAAAATCAATCGCCGCTCGCGGAGTAGATAACCGCCGCTGGATGCGTTTTGGCTGCGCAACGCGTCCCATTCCTAACCTGCCTGAAGCGCGCGCCAGCCGTAAATGTGCAGCGCCTGAAACCGGCCTGTCACTGGAGAGTGCGGCGAAACTGAGCGCGGTGATGCCAGGCGCTGGCGGAACATCCTGCCTGGAACGCTACGAGTATGCCAAACACGGCGCCTGTTTTGGTTTTGATCCCGACGTGTACTTTGGCACGATGGTGCGGCTGAATAATGAATTCAAAAACAGTGAAGCGGGCAAGTTCCTCGCGGATAACTACGGCAAAACTGTCAGCCGCAACGCATTTGACGCCGCTATCGCCAAAAGCTGGGGCAAAGAGAACGTCAAAGCCGTGAAGCTAAGCTGCCACGGCAATCCGGCTTATCTCACAGAGATCCAGCTATCCCTGAAAGCCGACACCATCAATCAACCGCTATCTGCGCAGTCATTCTTACCGCAGCCGCATCCGGGTAACTGCGGTAAACAGTTTATTATCGACAAGGCTGGATACTGAAAATCACGACCGACGCGCAAACCGGGCGTCGGTCTGCATGCTTAGCGTTGCAAACGGGCGTCCGGGCGAACCAGATCAAAACGGTGTGTTTCACTGATTGAATAGTACGCCGTGGGTCCACCCGCACGCAGTACCGGCTTCGCTTTCGCCGTCTGGTAGATGCCTTCTTCCAGTAGCGTTTCGTCTATATGGATGCCCACCACTTCTCCCAGCACCAGCCAGGTTTCTACAGGCGCGCCGTCAGCAGTGGTCAGTTGCAGAGTTTGCGATAAACGGCACTCAAAATTAACCGGGCTTTGCGCCACGCGCGGCACGCTGACAATCCGGCTGTCGGCTTTATTCAGCCCAGCGGTAAAAAACTCGTCCTCGCCGTGCGGCAAGCTGGCAGACGTTTCATTCATCGCGCCAGCCAGTTCAAGGGTGGTCAGGTTCCAGACAAACTCACCGGTTTCGACAATATTCCGCACGCTGTCTTTCCAGCCGCTGCTGGCAAAACCAATAATCGGCGGATGGTAGTTAAAGCAATTAAAGAAACTGTATGGCGCCAGGTTATGTCGCCCGTTACTGTCGCGCGACGCAATCCAGCCAATGGGGCGCGGTCCAATGATGGCATTTAGCGGGTCGTGCGGTAAGCCGTGTCCCTGTGATGGTTGATAGAAATACATAGCCTTCTCTGGTGTCATTAACGGTAGCGCAGCACGAATTATGCTTCGCTCATCTCCCTGGAAAAAGAAGATCAGCGTAGAACAATCCGTTAAAGATTACGACTGAATAAAGTTGAGCAGATCGCCATTGATCTGCTGTTTATGGGTGGTGCAAATACCGTGAGAACCTCCGGCATATACCTTCAACTGCGCATCCGGCAATATTTCCGCCGCGACCTTGCCGCAGGTTTCAAACGGGACAATCTGATCGTCATCGCCGTGGATCACCAGCGTCGGGATGGTCATTTTTTCGAGATCGCCACGCAGGTCTGTTTCTGAAAACGCATGAATGCAGTCGTACAACGCTTTGATGGACCCTTGTAAGCCCTGTTCAACAAAACTTTCCCGGACGGCTTTCGACTCTTTTGCGCCCGGACGGTTATAACCATAGAATGCCGCGGTCAGTTCATAGAAGAAGGCGGCGCGATCGTTCACTACCCCTTCCCGGATGCCATCAAACACCTCTTTCGGCACGCCATTCGGGTTAAAGTCGGTCTTGATCATGATGGGCGTCACCGCGCCAATTAACACCGCTTTTGCCACCCGCTGCGTCCCATGGCGGCCAATATAACGCGCCACTTCCCCACCGCCGGTAGAGTGCCCAACATGCACGGCATCTTTAAGATTGAGATGCGCGGTAAGTTCAGCCAGATCGTCAGCATACTGATCCATATTGTGGCCATCCCACGGTTGGGCCGAGCGGCCATGTCCGCGTCTGTCATGGGCGATCACACGAAATCCTTTCGACCCAAGAAACAGCATCTGATCCTCAAACGCATCTGCTGTCAGCGGCCAACCATGACTGAACACGATGGGCTGTCCACTTCCCCAGTCTTTAAAATGCAAATAGCTGCCGTCTTTTAAGGTAAGTTTGTCGTACTGGCTCATGAGATCTCCTGTAGCGGAACACTGAGTTGTATTGACGCACCCGCAACGAGCGCTTAAAAAGCATAATGCAAATTGGAGAACGATCACGTTTTTCGGCTAAAATCACACCATATGCGACAATATTGATGATTTACCTGAATGTGAACTAAATCACTTCAAACATGGGGTAAGTCTCAGTATCATCATACAAGCTAAACCCTTGCCGCCTGACGGTGAGGGTTTTCTTTTGGGATTATTTACCTGCGCACCCGCAGTATCGACGACATGGAGTAATAAATGTCCAGACCAACTATCATCATTAACGACCTCGATGCGGAACGCATTGACCGCCTGTTGGAGCAACCTGCGTTTGCTGGTTTACCCATTGCCGACGCCCTGAACGCCGAGCTGGATCGCGCGCAAATGTGTTCTCCAGAAACCATGCCGCACGATGTCGTGACCATGAACAGCCGCGTGAAATTCCGCAATCTGAGTGATGGCGAAGTCCGTGTGCGTACCCTGGTGTATCCGGCTAATATGACTGACAGCAGCACACAGCTTTCCGTCATGGCGCCTGTTGGCGCGGCACTGCTGGGCCTGCGCGTTGGCGACACCATTCACTGGGAACTGCCGGGCGGTACATCAACACACCTCGAAGTCATCGAGCTTGAGTACCAACCAGAAGCTGCGGGCGACTACCTGCGCTAACTCTGTCTTATCAAAGCTATTCGCTTTATCTTGCAGGGGATGCATCTGCATCCTCTTTCCGGTTACTCCTCATCTCCCCGCTCCTCACGTTATTTCCTGTTCGCAAAACATAAATCTGTGCCGTGACTGACAGAATCATTTTTAATACTATGCTGTTATGTGTTCATGTAATGACAAGGAGAATGTTTATGTACAACACAATCATAATGCCTGTTGATGTATTCGAAATGGAACTGAGTGACAAGGCTATTCGCCATGCAGAATTCCTGGCACAGGAAAACGGCGTTATCCATCTGCTGCATGTGCTGCCAGGCTCAGCGAGCTTAAGCCTGCACCGCTTTGCGGCAGACGTTCGTCGTTTTGAAGAGCATCTGCAACACGAAGCGGAAACGCGTCTGCAAACAATGGTCGGTCACTTCAGCATCGATCCCTCCCGCATTAAACAACACGTGCGCTTTGGTAGTGTCCGTGACGTGGTCAACGAGTTGGGTGAAGAGTTGAATGCGGATGTGGTGGTCATTGGGTCACGTAACCCGTCCATCAGTACCCACCTGCTCGGTTCAAACGCCTCCAGCGTTGTCCGCCACGCCACTCTGCCGGTACTGGTTGTCCGTTAACTGCGTCTGATTTACTGTAACAACCCCACCCGTCTTACGGGTGGGGGTTATTGCGTGATGCACTCTTTCTCATCAGCAGCGCCCATAACCTGGCACACCTCCCCTGTAGATATTTTTTGTAAGGCCAACTCCCTGTACTGTCCTGGACTGACACCCGTATGTTTATGGAAAAAACGCGTAAAGTAGGCTTCATCATTGAATCCTAAAAAAGCCGCAAGCTGCTTTATCGTCTTAGAGGTGTAGACCAGCTCCTGTTGGGCTTCCTGCAGTACGCGCATATTAATCACATCCAGGCTGGACATGCCTAATGTTATCCGGCATAAGCGCGACAGATGCCCCGGGGACATCCCCATCTCTTCAGAATAATCATTAACGGTCAGCCGCTGGCGAAAGCGCTGATCCACCAGCAGGAGGAATTTGTTTATTTGTGAGGCTTTACGCGAGCAGATATCAAATTTCTGCTGTTCTTCTGTCAGGGTACTGATACGCGTGAGGTGAACCAGGATGGAAATAAAAATCGAAATGCACATTGCCTTATGATTAACCCTCGGTTTCTGCATCTCTTTTTGTAAAGACTGATAAAAACCCTGAATAATTTTCCCGTCTTCTGGGGAGCCATCGAGGGGGATTACGCAGGGCTTATGCATCAGAGTGAGAACGTTGGGCGCCAATAATCCCATTACCGACTCCATTGGCCCTTGTGAGGCAGTGATCGTCATCCCTTCCGTACCGGGCCGGTAATCAAAACCATGAACGGTCTGCGCAGGTACAAGGATGAGACCCGGCCCCTTCAACTTCATCCGGGTGTAATTCATTAAAACATCAACCTCGCCACTCTGAATAAAGAGGGTCTGAATCAATGAGTCATGAATATGCGGGCTGGCTTTCCAGTTCAGGGGTTTTGAACGCAATGAGATCATTTCTACATTAAAGAAATTTTCCCAGCCTGGTTCCGACTGCTCGCCATATAACGCATAAGTAGGAATGGT
Organism: Citrobacter sp. C5_2; assembly: GCF_014596845.2. NCBI lineage: Bacteria > Pseudomonadati > Pseudomonadota > Gammaproteobacteria > Enterobacterales > Enterobacteriaceae > Citrobacter > Citrobacter sp. C5_2. The sequence goes on from NZ_CP115032.1 coordinate 3,547,967, forward strand.
CGTTGTCATCAATGCTTCCCCACCCAATCAAATGGACCCGCCAGGCGGCAACGGTGTCATCCCCTGGCGGGCTAAGGTTATGCGGGCATAATGACCGCGCCGTCAGCATTCAAACGCGCTATCTCCTCGACAGAATATCCGTATTCCAAAAGAATTTGCTGCGAATCATGCCCTAATCTGCGGGATGGACGAATTTGTGCAGGCCCCATACTGCCAATGTTCACAGGAGGGGTCACCAGCACGCGTCGGTTACCAGTGATATATTCAACATTTCTCAGACAGTCCGTCGCCCACGCCTGCTCATCGTCAAGGATTTCATCAGGCGTGAAGCCTTTCTCATGAGCAAAGTCGTTTTGTTTTAACATCTGCATCATTTCATCAAGCGAGCGTTTAGCGACCTGCTCACTGATGATCCTGATAATATCCCGGTTACGTCCATGCAGATTGACATCGGCAATACGACAAAACTCGGGACTGTCGACCAAATCTTCGCGACCAAGTAGCGTCATGAACTTATTGAAAAAGCGATCGTACTCTGGGATACAAATTACCATCCAGCGACCATCACGGGTTTTATAGGTATTGTTGAACGGGTTCGCGACTTCACAACGGGATTTAGGATAAACGTTGCCGTATTGCGCCGATGTGACGGCAATACTCATCATAAACAACGCGGTATGATGCAGACTCACAGTGACCTTATCCCCCTGCCCAGAGAGCGTACGACCATATAACGCCGCGCAGACACCCGAAACAAGACACATGGAGGCCTGGAAATCGCCAAACCCATTAACTGAGTTAATCGGCGTTTCCCCCCGTTCGTTTGTCGACCCCAGGATCCCTCCCCGGCAAACATAGGCCGTCGCATCAAACCCTGCGGTATCTTTTTCTGGTCCTTGCTCACCGTACCCCAGAATCTGAGCGAAAATTAAACGAGGGAAACGCAGGTGCAACTCTTCCCATGAGAACCCTAGCCGCTCCAGCGCTTTCGTCCGATAGCTGGTCACTACCACATCAGCGGTGGAAAGAATACGCCAGGCAATTTCTTTCGCTCGCTCCTGTTTCAAATTCAGGCACAGAAAACGCTTATTGGCATTGGAAATATCAAATGCCGGATTCTCATCATCTTCATACGGCATATTAAAAACTGACGCCTGCGTACGACCAGGATCGCCGATGGGCGGTTCGATTTTGATCACATCCGCCCCCCAATCACCTAAAATACGCGCTACCGTTGGCGCAGCCAGAAATGATGTCAGATCAACGACCTTAACGCCCTCTAATGGTCTCATACGTCATATTCCCTCAATAATGAGTAGCCTGTTTAACCGGCAAATCCTTTACGGCCACCGGCGCTTACGCGTGCTGATTTATTTTCTATTGGCCGAATGCGCGCAATTAACATAAAGAAGGCTCCGACAATCGCCACGCCCGCGCCCAGATACAGTGCGTACTCGTACTGACCACCGGAGACATCAATCACCCAGCCAGCGAGTACAGGCGAGAGAATACCCGCCAACGTCCCGAACACTCCGTTCAGCCCGACCAACATACCGGTGTCTTTTTGCGAGAAAATAATAGGAATTGAAAAGTGTGCAGCCATCGTGAAGCACAGGAAGAAGTTCGACGCAGAGATAAGCGTGGCGGCACTCCACAAGCTGTTTGCCTGAGTGCCGAGGATCAAAAATACCCCAGCTAATAATAACCCCAGTACCGGAGAAATCTTACGTCCGACGTTTTGTCCAAATCGACGACATGCGGCATCAGTAACTACGCCCCCCAGCGGATAGGCAAAGATTGCCACCAGATACGGCAGCATAGAAAAAATCGCGCTTTGTTTGAGATCGATTCCACGCCCCATAGCAAAGTAGGTTGGCAGCCAGGTCATGAAGAGAAAAAAGAGGTAATTGGTACAAAAGTAACATAAGGCGCATGCCCAGACTGAAGGGGTTGCCAGAATATCGCCTTTACTTAGCGGCTCATTTTGTGTGGCCGGAGAGATTTCAGTAGAGACTTGCCCAGCCAGAATATAGTCTCGTTCACCCTGGGTGATAAATGTATCCTGTTGCGGACGGTTGCTGCCGAGTTTCCACCACAGCAGACACCACAGTACGCCGGGTACCGATACAACGTAAAACACGGCCTGCCAGTCCCAGCGTTGGACTATCCATGCAGCCAGAACCATGGCAACGGCAATACCAGTAGGGCAACCTATCTGCAATAATCCTGTCGCCATTCCTGCTTCATGCTTAGGTACCCATTTTGCCGCCAGTGAAAAGTTAGCCGGCACAAGCAACCCTTGGCCAATCCCGACCAGAATACGCAGCAACATCATGATGCCCAGCGTTGATCCTAACGGCGTTAGAAATGTGAAAACTGCCCACCATAATGTTCCGGTCACCAAAACGACCCCGCCGCCGAACCTGTCCGCCAGTAAACCCGCGGGTAACATTGTGACGGCATAGCCAATGAAAAACGCCGTGGATACCCAGCCAAACTGCATAGCGCTCCAGCCATATTCCTGCATTAATGCAGGCCCACACATCGACATCCCACTTCGCGCCACAAACATGACGAAATAATCAATAATGAGCAGGACAATAATGCCCCAGCGTCTGTTCCCTGGTGATGTACTCATAGGTCACTCTCGCAAAAAAGCAAAAATGGCCGTAGCCACAGGATAAACAGCGACGTACGACCAAAACTGAGGTTAGTGTCCCGTAAAATCGGCTAACCTCTGACACGGTGCAAACGCCCCCGGACTAGCGAATCTCACCACCTGCGGCAATCAATGGGCGTGCGATAGTCAGTCGCTGCACGGTACGTGGGCCTTCTTCAAACCACAGGGCACGAGCATCGCGGTACATCCTTTCTACCGGGCCATACGAGTTATCTTCGAAATAGCCAATACCACCAAAGATTTCGAGACAGCTATCCGATACCGTACGCACGGTATCAATGCCGTGCAGTTTGCACATGGCTGAAACCATCTCAATATCTTCGCCACGGTCGAATTTTTGCGCACAGTCGCGCAGCATGACGCGCAGCGCATGTACCTGCGTGCCCATATCCGCCAGCGTTTGTTGAATCGCCTGGCGAGAAACGAGAGCCTTACCAAAAGTCACACGATCTTTTGCTCTGGCAATCGCCAGCTCCAGGAAGCGCTGTGACATGCCAAGGCAGGTTACGGCAATCATGGCGCGTGAATGCGCCAGCGCATTCATGAAAATATCCAGGCCATCGCCCTCTTTCCCCATAATGTTATGCGCAGGGACTTCGCAGTTTTCAAAACGCAGATAAGCATGACCCGCACCACGGCACCCCATCATATGCGGCATAGGATCAATGTAATAACCGGGGGTATTCGTTTCGATAAAGAATGCTGTTAAGCCACCCTTTTTACGCTTATTCTCATCCGTAACCGCAATAACATAGCTCCCATCGGATATATCCGTATGAGATATCAACGTCTTAGTTCCGTTAAGAATATATTTATCCCCTTTTTTAACCGCGGTAGTACGAATATCTGCACCCGAACCGCAATCCGCCTCAGTTAATGCAAAGTTAATATACGCATCTTTATTTGCCAGCAGCGGTAACCATTTAGCACGCAAATCTTCTGCGCCATGATCGTACATAATTCGCCAGTTCAATCCGTTGGCGTGGTGCAGGTTCATACGCATCCCACCAGGCCCGCGGCAAAACTCTTCCATCACCGAAAAGAACTGTTCGCAGTTGAGTCCCATACCGCCAAATTCTTCAGGCATTGCCAGACGAAACAGATCGTTTTTACGGCAAACGTCGTAATAAGAGTCAGGAAAGACATTCGTCCGCTCAACTTCCAGTTGAATTTCTTCCAGCTCAGTTTCGGTAACCTTTCTGACTTTTTTCTTCAATGCTTCCAGTTGCTGCTGAGATAAAATGGACATATACCAACCCCACTCCACGTTGAATACTCAGGTAAGAATGCAGGCCATAAGAATATGAATATATAAAAGATAAGATATTCTAACCAACCTGTTTCCATGAATTAACGTGATGGATTATAAAAATAAAATTCGTCCTCCTGACATTGACAGATTTAACCAAAAACAGGACAAATCGAACATCACCAAAACCCAGCGCTTATTTCTGAACCCGCATCACAAAAACATACTAAATGCTCGTTTTGTCCAGGACGTTGTTAAATATGTCTATGCATCATTAATGCCCGCTGAATTTATTCTCCTCATACCAATTATTCTGCAAGTCGGCGTCCAGGCACGATCAGAATATAAAGAAATGAACATCGTCTGAAACATCAATTCTTATCAGCAGGCATCATTGAGGAGACATCATGGACTTTAGCCTGACCGAAGAGCAGGAACTGCTTTTAGCCAGTATCCGCGAACTGATAACACGAGATTTTCCCGAAGAATATTTCAAGACCTGTGATGAAAATGGCGCCTTCCCCAGCAAGTTCTTTCAGGCATTGGCCGAAAGCGGCGTGGGGCTGTTAGGCATTCCAGAAGAACTCGGCGGCATCCCCGCCGATATGATGACGCAAGTGCTGGTTCTGGAGGAAATCGCGCGCATGGGGGCTCCCGCCTACATTATGACGGAAGGCCAATGCATCCATAATATGCAGCGCTTTGGCAATGCAGAACAGTTGGCGAAAACGGCTGAAGTCGGGCTGACCGGGATCCCTGCCTATTCACTCGCCTTCACCGAGCCGCAGGCGGGCTCGGATAATAACCGCGTCGCCACAACCTATACCCGAAGAAATGGCAAAGTTTATCTGAACGGGCAAAAAACGTTCATCACGGGCGCCAAAGATTACCCATACATGCTGGTGCTGGCACGCAATCCCGAACCGGAAGATCCGAAGCGTTGCTTCACCCTGTGGTGGGTGGATCCAAACATGCCGGGCGTTAAGCGTAATAGCCTGCACAAAATCGGCTGGCACATGGTCAGCAACTGTGAGGTTTTTCTCGATAACGTTGAACTGGAAGAAAGCGCGATGGTGGGCCGCGAAGGTTACGGCTTCATTCACATGATGGAAAACTTCGATATTGAACGTCTCGTCATCGCCGCACACTCGCTGGGTGTGGCGGAATGCGCCTTTGAAGATGCCGCCCGCTACGCCAACCAACGTATTCAGTTCGATAAAAATATCGGCCAGTTCCAGATGATTCAGCTCAAGCTGACCCAAATGGCGATAAAAATCCAAAACATGAAAAACATGGTCTATCGCACGGCATGGGAATGTGACAACGATTTACCCATGTGCCTGTCCGCGCCGATGTGCAAATTGTATTGCGCACAGTCAGCCTGTGAAGTCATTGACGATGCGATGCAGATTTTAGGTGGCCTTGGTTACACCAATGACAGCCGGGTATCCCGCTTCTGGCGAGATACCCGTGTTAACCGCATCGGTGGCGGTACTGACGAGATTATGGTGTATATCTCAGCCCGCCAGATCCTGAAACAGTATGAAAAATAATAGGATACGTCATGAAATTACTTGCCTGTTATAAATTGGTCGCGGAAGAACAAGACATCACTATCACCGCCGACAGAACGCTGGACACAACGCGTGCTGGAGAAAAAATCAGCCCATTCGACCTCAATGCTATTGAAGAGGCCGTCCTGCTGGCCGGTGAAAACGATGAAGTCATCGCCCTGTGCGTTGGCGGTCAGGCGCTGGATAACGCCAAACTGCGAAAAGATTTGCTCTCCCGAGGTCCTCATGGACTCTACCTGGTGCGCGACGAGCGGCTGTCAACTGCGCTTGCGCACGAAACCTCCCGGGTCATTGCCGCAGCAGCGAAGAAAATCGGTTTTGATCTGCTGCTGTGTGGCGAAGGCTCTGGCGATCTCTATGCACAGCAAACCGGGCTGCGTGTCGGGGAAATGCTTCATCTGCCCACCGTCAATGCCGTCAGCCACATTGAAATCCATGACGGCTACGTTACGGTCGAACGCACACTGGAAAATGAAATAGAGATTATTGATGTGCCGCTTCCTGCCGTCTTGTGCGTCACGTCAGATATTAATGAACCGCGTATTCCTTCCATGAAAGCGATTCTCGGCGCAGGGAAAAAGCCCGTTACCCAATGGACGGCCGATGACATCGGCTGGTCGCCGGTGTCTCCCGAGGCCGAAATGGTCAATATTTATGCCCCGCAGCAGGCAGAACGTAAACACATCATCATTGAAGGCGACGGCGCAGAAGATATCGCTCGCCTGGCAGAGCATCTCAATAAAGTGCTGAACTGAAGACAACGGAGAAGCTGGAATGAGCAAAATCAATCAGGTATGGGTAGTGAGTGACAGCGCCGACCGTTACGCGGATCTCCTTGCAGGAGCAAAGCAGTTCGGTGAACACGTGAGTGCGGTCATCTGGGATGAGAGCGAGGCTTTGCAGGTACAACATGCCGACGCGGTGTACGTCCTGAGCGGAAAGTCAGAACAGCAACGATTAGAAAACTATGCAGAAACCCTCGCTGCCCTGATACAAAATACCGAAAAAGACGACAGTGAGCTCAGGACGGAAACATTAATCCTGCTGGCGGCAACCCGACGAGGAAAAAGCCTGGCGGTCAGGCTTAGCATCCTGCTGCAATCAGCGCTGATTAATGATGCCACCAGCCTGGCGCTGGAGAATGGCGAACTGTATGCCGAACATCGAATGTATGGCGGTCTGGCGTTTGGTCGGGAAAAAATTAACACACCTACGGCTATCGTGACCGTTTCGAGTGGCGTATTCGAGCCGCTGGAAGCAAATGCGCCGCATCAGCTTGCTCCCATGCCCGTCAGCTATATCCCACCGCAACATGAGCTTTTATGCAAAGCGCGCCGGGCAAAATCGGTCAGCAGCATCGATCTCAGTAAAGCCCGTCGTGTCGTCGGTATTGGGCGCGGCTTAGCGGCCAAAGACGATCTGCATATGATCTGGGATTTAGCCGCTGCGCTGAATGCGGAAGTCGGCTGCTCTCGCCCCATTGCTGAAGGTGAGCACTGGATGGATCGTGAACGTTACATTGGCGTTTCTGGCGTACTGCTTAAAACCGATGTGTATCTGGCGCTGGGCATCTCAGGGCAGATACAGCACATGGTCGGCGGTAATGGCGCCAAAACCATTGTCGCCATTAATAAAGATAAGAATGCGCCAATCTTTCAGTACGCCGACTACGGGCTGGTAGGCGATATATATAAAGTCGTCCCGGCATTAACGGAACTGCTGCAGCACTAACATTTAACGCCGCCATCCCGAATGGCGGCAACAGGAGCAAAAGCGATGTCGGACGAAAAATTTGACGCCATTGTTGTCGGCGCAGGCATCTCAGGCTGCATCGCCGCTTATGTAATGGCAAAAGCAGGACTGGATGTGCTGGTCATTGAGCGTGGTGATACTGCGGGCAGTAAAAATATGACCGGAGGACGACTCTACACGCACAGCCTGGAAGAAATTATGCCGGGTTTTACCCATATAGCCCCCGTTGAAAGAAAAGTAGTCAGGGAGCGAATTTCCTTTCTTACAACAGAAAGCGCTGTCACGCTGGACTATCTCGCGAGCCTCCCCCAACAGGCCCCGGTCGCAGAATCATGGACGGTGCTTCGCCGCACATTTGACAGTTGGCTCATGGCGCAAGCAGAAGCCGTTGGCGCTCAGTTCATCACCGGCGTCAGAGTAGATTCACTGATCCGTCAAAATGGACGAGTGACGGGAGTTCAGGCCGGAGACGATACCCTGGAGGCAAATGTGGTTCTCCTCGCCGACGGTGTAAATTCTCTGCTGGGCCGCGCTATCGGTATGGTGCCAGAATCATCGCCGCACCATTATGCCGTTGGTGTGAAGGAGGTGATTTCACTGCCATCCGCACAAATTCAGCAGCGCTTCGGGCTAACAGGTAACGAAGGCGCCGCCTGGCTGTTTGCCGGTTCACCGTCAGACGGATTAATGGGCGGCGGTTTCTTGTATACCAATCGCGATACGCTTTCACTGGGTCTGGTATGCGGCCTCGACGGTATCGAGCATGCCCGTAAAACCGTGCCGCAAATGCTGGAAGACTTCAAACAGCATCCTGCTATCCGTCCGCTAATCGAAGGCGGTACGCTACAGGAATATTCCGCGCATCTGGTGCCGGAAGGCGGGATAGATATGGTTCCAACGTTAGTCGAGAACGGAGTGATGATTGTCGGTGATGCGGCCGGAATGTGTCTGAATCTGGGCTATACCGTGCGGGGCATGGATCTCGCCATCACAGCAGCCAATGTGGCGGCGCAAACGGTCATTGCCGCGAAAAATGCCAATGATTTCAGTAAAGGAAAACTCCAGGCTTATCCCAACACACTGGAGAAAAGCGCGGTGTTACGCGATATGCGCCACTACCGCCGCCTCCCCGCAATGATGGAGAACCCGCGAATTTTTCAACAATATCCGCAAATGGCAACCGATCTCATGGCGTCTCTGTTTACCGTCAACGGCAAGGCCCCTGCTTCACTGTGCTCGACAGTATTAGCGCACGGCAAAAAAATCGGATTAATTAATCTCTTAAAAGACGGCATTAAAGGAGTTCGCGCATTATGAATACCGTGAACGTCGATGTGAAATTGGGCACGAATAAATTCAGGGTCGATGAAAGCCATCCCCATATTGTCCTGGTGGAAAACCCCGATCCAGAGCAGTTCCGTAAACTGATCCTCGCCTGCCCCGCCGGATTATATCGCCAGGATGACGCTGGCAATACTCACTTTGATTATGCTGGCTGCCTCGAATGCGGCACATGCCGGGTGCTGTGTTCACACACCATTCTACAAAAATGGGAATATCCACAAGGAACGTTTGGCGTTGAATTTCGCTTCGGCTAACCCCCTGCAAAACAGCATATCGCCGTATCAGGAGATACCTCGTGTTCGCGGTTCAGGGAGAAGACCATGTCAGTACAGAATCAAATTGATATCAGTACGATTTTAGACAAACACCCCATCAGCAAACGGCAATGGTTTATTGTCTTTCTCGGTTTTTTTGTTCTGGGTATTGATGGTTTCGATGTCACGGCAATTGGCTACATTGCTCCGGCATTAATAGATCACTGGCAACTATCCAAACAAGATCTGGGCCCGGTCATGATGAGTGGATTATTGGGGCTGGCGGCAGGCTCTTTAATTTCTGGCCCGCTAGCTGACCGCTATGGACGTAAAAAGTTAATTATTGGGTCAGTTGTCTTTTTTGGTCTCAGCAGCCTGCTTTCTGCCGGGGCCTGGAATTTATCCAGCCTGACTTTTTTTCGTTTTATTACCGGACTCGGGTTAGGCGCAGCCATGCCCAACATCACGACGCTGGTTGCAGAGTACGCCCCCCACCGTTATCGCTCTCGCCTGTCAACGGTGATCCATTGCGGCTTTAATTCTGGCGCAGCGCTGGGAGGCATACTTAGCCAACAGTTGCTCGGAACGTTTGGCTGGCGCGCCGTGCTTATCGCAGGCGGCATTTTGCCATTATTGCTGGCACTGGTTTTACTGCGTTGTTTACCTGAATCGATGTTGTATCTGGTGCAGCACGCCGGTAACGATGCGCGCCTGGTTCGCCTGCTAAATCTGTTTATTCCCGGAATTGCAGACAAAGATACGCGTTTTTACACCACCGAGCCGCAAAAAGCCCGCGCCAGCACGGCAAAGTCACTGCTGCATCCCCCTTACACGCTGGGAACGGTGGCGCTGTGGTTGACGCTTTTTGTCGGACTCTTCAGCGTTTACCTTTTATCCAGCTGGTTACCCCTGATGATAAAAGATGCCGGACTTACGCTCTCCCAGGCCGTCATTATGGGGTCTGTCTTTCAGATAGGCGGCATGATAGGCAATTTTTGCATTGGTATTGAAATGGATCGTTGGGGCAAACACGAGGCGATTATTCTGACGCTGTCAGGCAGCATATGCGGCGCATTAGTTCTGGGGCTGTTCACCCCTTCGCTTTTCCTGCTCTATGCCCTAGTTCTTATTCTTGGCTTCACTCTCAACGGGATCAACCCCGGTTGCTATGCACTGGCTGCGCACTTTTACCCGACTTCAATACGGGCAACCGGCGTTGGTTGGGCGACGGGCATTGGTCGGCTGGGCGCGATTACCAGCGCAGGCGTGGGTTCGCTCATGCTCGCAGCAGGCTGGACATTCAGTGACGTCTTTCTGTTTTTGCCTCTGCCGCTACTGGCTGGCGCACTGGCGATGTATTGCAAAAAAAGAACTCAGTCTGAGACATAACCAATGACAACGAACCTAAAAATCAATGCCGAGCGTAAAGCGCAATACCGGCAACAGGGCCACTGGGGAGATGCGACATTAGCCGATTACTGGTCCCTGTCGGCCAAAGCGTATGCAGACAAAGTGGCGGTCACCGATAATCGGGGGGATAACTATACTTATAAAGCGCTGGATATTGCCGCGGGACGGCTGGCGTCCTGGCTCATCGACGCCGGTATCCGCCCGGGCGATCGCGTGGCGCTCCAGTTGCCCGGCTGGTGTGAATTCACGATAATTTATCTGGCCTGTCTGAAAAGCGGAGCCGTGATCGTCCCGCTCCTGCCTGCTTTCAGGGAGTGTGAACTGACCTGGATACTCAATAAATCCAGGGCCCGGATACTGTTTACACCAACGAGTTTTAAAAACGACAACCCGGCAGATAGGATCGCCGCACTCCGTTCCGATCTGCCCTGGCTTGAGAAGGTGGTGGCGGTTGATAAGCTGGCGCCTGCGCCCACAGGCCCCGTTCTGAGCCAGATCCTCAATGATTCTCCGCCAATAGTGCATCACGTCCTAACGCATAGCGACGATCTGGCGGCTGTTCTTTTTACTTCCGGTACGGAAGGTCATCCCAAAGGCGTGATGCTGACGCACAATACCATCATCGCCAGTGAACGAACCTTCTGCGCGGCGCTCAATATAAACTGGACGGATTCGATTCTCATGCCCGCTCCGCTAGCCCATGCAACAGGATTTCTGCATGGCGTGACCGCCCCTTTTTTAACAGGCGCCAGCAGCGTGTTGATGGACATATTTTCTCCGCAAGAGTGCCTGGCATTACTGGCGCAAGAGCGCTGCACCTGCATCATGGGAGCAACACCGTTCGTGTGCGATCTGCTGTATGCTTCCAAAGCACAGCGCAGCAGTCTCTCTTCTCTTCGCTTCTTTCTGTGCGGGGGAACCACAATCCCAGGAAAACTTCTGCAGGAATGTCACCAGGCAGGGATTCAACTCCTTGGCGTATACGGAAGTACAGAAAGTGCTCCCCATGCGATAGTGCGACCGCATGACTCTCTGACTCATCAAATGAACACGGATGGCAGAGCCGCTGCAGGCGTTGAAATCAGAGTGGTCGACCAGAAGAAGATGACTCTGGCGGAAAATAATGAGGGCGAAGAAGCCTCTCGCGGCCCCAATGTTTTTGTCGGCTATCTTGATGAACCGGAACTGACCGACCAGGTACTTGACGACGACGGGTGGTATTACAGCGGCGACTATTGCCGGATGGATAAAGACGGCTATATCAAAATAACTGGCCGAAAAAAGGACGTTATTGTCCGTGGCGGTGAAAACATCAGTAGTCGCGAAATAGAAGATATTCTGCTGCTTCATCCGGATATCCACGATGCCGCTGTGGTGGGCATGCCGGATAAACGCCTGGGTGAACGTTCTTGCGCTTATGTCGTGCTGAGTCATTCACAAAAAACGCTTCAGCTGGCTGATATCATCGCGTTTTTCGCTCAACGGCGTATCGCAAAATATAAATACCCGGAATATCTGGTTGTTATAGACAAATTACCGCGTACGGCCTCAGGCAAAATTCAAAAATACATTCTCCGACAGGATATTCTCCAGCGTCTGGCATCCCTCTCGCAAGAAACGACTGGTCTAACAACCTCGGCGTAAGAAGGAGCGCGTTATGTCTCTAACTCATACTGTTCCCGAACATTCCCGCAACGTACGCAGGGTATCAAACCGGATTAAAAACAGTACCAAACCCACTTTTATCCGCCCTAACCCGAACTTCTACCGTTGTCCTCAGTGCGGGGCGTTCCTTGTCACCATGGCTATACGTGACGCAACATCCCCAATAACCTGCTGTGGAAAAACACTCGTCGCGTTACGGGTTAATGATGCCACTACTACCGATGCGCTCGCCCAACAGCATCAACCGCTGATGACCATTTCCGGGGGATTTGAATCAAATACGCTTTCCGTAACGGTAGGTAATCCGGCGCATCCAATGACGGCAGATCACTATCTGGAGTGGATCTTTATTTACACCTTTCAGGGGGGACAATTTAAATATCTGCCGCCAGGCGCGCCGCCGGAAGCCACTTTTGCACTCGCGGGCAATGATGCTTATGTTTATTGCGATCGCCCAATCTGTAAAGGGAAACAGTGTAAATTCAACTGCAAACGAGGATTTTCAGCCTATACCTGGTGCAACCAGCATGGGTTGTGGCGGTACACATTTTGACGGATCACATTGCAGGTCAGCATGTTGTGCGCGCTTTAGCGAAATAAAAAACCGCCAGCGGATGACTGGCGGTTTTGGCATTGCAGGTGAGTCTTACTTTTTTATGCTACTGTGGTGCGAATCAGATAATCAAAGGAGCTTAACGAGGCTTTCGCGCCTTCGCCTGTCGCGATGATGATCTGCTTATAGGGTACGGTTGTGCAGTCACCTGCAGCGAAAACACCTTTCACGCTGGTTTCGCACTTCGCATCAATGATAATTTCACCCATGCGGTTACGTTCAACAGCGCCTTCCAGCCAGTTGGTGTTCGGCAGCAGACCAATCTGAACAAAAATACCTGCCAGTTCTACACTGTGAACATCGCCGCTCACGCGGTCACGATACTCGAGCCCAGTGACTTTGCTGCCATCGCCTTTTACTTCTGTCGTTTGCGCATTCAAAATGATGTCGACGTTTTTCAGACTACGCAGTTTATTCTGCAGCACCTGATCGGCCTTCATTTCAGGAGCAAACTCCAGCAGCGTCACATGTTCCACGATGCCCGCCAGGTCGATAGCGGCTTCAACACCGGAGTTACCACCGCCAATCACCGCCACACGCTTGCCTTTAAACAGTGGGCCATCACAGTGCGGACAGTAAGTTACGCCTTTGGTGCGATATTGATCTTCGCCCGGAACATTCATGTTGCGCCATTTCGCACCGGTCGCGATGATAATGCTGCGCGCTTTCAGCACCGCGCCGGATGCCGTTTCAATCTGATGCAGCCCACCTTCCTGCGCCGCAGGAACCAGTTTGCTGGCGCTTTGGCTGTCGATCACATCAACATCATAGTCATCAACGTGTGCTTTCAGCGCGCCAGCCAGTTTCTGGCCTTCGGTTTTCGGTACCGAGATATAGTTTTCGATATCAACGGTATCCAGAACCTGACCGCCAAAACGTTCGCCCATCAGACCGGTGCGGATACCTTTACGTGCGGAGTACACCGCTGCAGCCGCTCCCGCAGGGCCGGAACCAACAATCAGTACGTCATAAGCATCACGCTTGTTCAACTCTTCAGCCGCACGTTTCTCTGCGCCGGTGTCCACCTTCGCCACGATCTCAGTCAGCGTCATGCGACCCTGGCCGAACTCTTTACCGTTCATAAATACCGCCGGAACGCCCATCACGTTACGATCGGTGATTTCATTCTGGAACGTACCGCCGTCAATCGCCGTATGTTTAATGCGTGGGTTCAGTACCGACATCAGGTTCAGCGCCTGCACCACGTCCGGACAGTTATGGCAGGAGAGTGAATAATAGGTTTCAAATTCAAAATCACCGTCGAGATCGCGGATCTGCTCCAGCAACGCCTGCGCCTCTTTTGACGGATGACCACCTGTCCACAACAGCGCGAGCACCAGCGAGGTAAATTCATGGCCCAGCGGAGAACCCGCAAAGCGCGGCCCCTGGTGAGAGCCTGGATTGGTAATCAGGAACGATGGCTTACGCACTGCCAGAGTATTGTCTTCTGTGAAGGTGACTTTTTCTGACAGTTCAGCAATTTCAGTCAGCAGTTCCTTGATTTCTGCCGATTTAGCGCTGTCATCCAGCGTAGCAATCAGCTCAACAGGTTTGGTCAGTTTCTCAAGGTAAGCCCTGAGCTGGGTTTTCATATTTGTGTCGAGCATTCTTCTTCCCTCTCTGAAAACATCATCATGCAAGCCGACTTCGCGGGACTGCATTAATGCAACTTGCGTCATGGTGCTGGAATGAAACAGGCGCAAATTTGCGCCTGTGGAATGCCGGATGCACTATGTTTATCCGGCCTACAAATTAGCTTAGATTTTACCAACCAGGTCTAAAGATGGAGCCAGTGTCGCTTCGCCTTCTTTCCATTTAGCCGGGCAAACTTCACCTGGGTGGGATGCAACATACTGTGCGGCTTTAATTTTGCGCAGCAGGTCGGACGCATCACGGCCGATACCTTCAGCGGTAACTTCGATTGCCTGGATGATACCCTGCGGGTCAACAACGAAGGTTGCGCGGTCAGCCAGACCTTCATCTTCACGCATGTTGTCGAAGTTACGGGTCAGGGCGCCAGTCGGGTCGCCGATCATTGCATATTTGATTTTTGCGATGGTGTCAGAGCTGCTGTGCCATGCTTTGTGCGTAAAGTGGGTATCGGTAGAAACAGAGTAAACGTCTACGCCCAGTTTCTGCAGTTCTTCATAATGGTCTGCAACGTCGCCCAGTTCGGTCGGGCATACGAAGGTGAAGTCAGCCGGATAGAAGAAGAAGACGCTCCAGCGACCTTCGGTATCTTTCTCGGTTACTTCGATGAACTCACCGTTTTTGAACGCCTGGTTTTTGAAAGGTTTAATTTTGGTATTAATCAAAGACATCTGTACTTCCTCCGTGTTTTCGTTGAGAGATAAGTTAACGAAAATCTCTTCCAAGGGCTAATGCGTTTCCTTTATCAAATCAATAAGCGTTAACTAACAACTTCCTCAATCGAACCTAAAAGACAAAAGTAAAAAAGGCCCCCTTTGCAGGGAGCCTCATTACCCGAGCTACCCGCAGGTAACTTCAGTACCAGCAGAACTGGCTATGTGTTGCGCTCTACATTACCTTAACAAAGGTCGTAACAGCGATTGGGATTACATCACCCAACTAAAGAAAGGGCAATCGACAGACTGTCGATCTTACCTATGGCTGTGATAGGTTTTGCAATTCAGTCCCCTTTCCTTCTGATTTTATAAGGAAAATCAATGTTCAAGCGTACCTTACTCTTATCCTTGCTTCCCGCTATCGTTCATGCCGAAGAGCTACCTGCCCCTGTTAAAGCCATTGAGAAACAGGGCATTACTATTGTGAAACCTTTCGATGCCCCCGGCGGAATGAAAGGTTATCTGGGTAAATATCAGGATATGGGCGTCACTATCTACGTCACGCCCGACGGCAAACATGCTATCTCAGGCTACATGTACAATGAGAAAGGTGAAAACCTCAGTAATATACTGATAGAAAAAGAGATCTATGCCCCAGCAGGGCGCGAGATGTGGCAGCGAATGGAAAAAGCCTCATGGATTCTGGATGGTAAGAAAGAGGCCCCGGTGATTGTCTACGTGTTCGCCGATCCCTTCTGCCCTTATTGCAAACAGTTTTGGCAGCAGGCGCGTCCGTGGGTCGATTCCGGTAAAGTTCAGTTGCGTACGCTACTGGTGGGCGTAATCAAACCTGAAAGCCCGGCAACAGCTGCCGCAATCTTGTCGACAAAAGATCCGGCCAAAACCTGGCATGACTATGAAGCCTCCGGCGGCAAAATGAAGCTGGAAATTCCTGCCTCTCTCCCGCCCGAGCAGATGAAGATACTCAATATCAATCAAAAGTTGATGGATGATTTGGGTGCTAACGTGACGCCAGCCATCTACTACATGAGTAAAGACAATACGCTGCAACAGGAAGTCGGGTTACCCGATCAGGAGAAATTAAACATTATCATGGGAAATAAATAAAGGTAATAAAATGAGTGATTGTTATCGTTCTCATTTCAATCACTCACCACATTTCTTTTTTTTCTCGTGAAAATAAAGTGTTTTGTGCTATGTTAGTTTAAATTAATCGTTCATTAAGCACTGAAACATAAAGTCTGTAAATAAGTACATTTCAAACTATTTCATAATTTAATTATTTCAAATTTTACCGTCAGAGGAAAGTATACATGGCTAATCTTTACGATCTTAAAAAATTCGATCTAAACCTACTTGTTATTTTTGAATGTATCTATCAGCACCTGAGCATCAGCAAGGCTGCAGAAACACTTTTCATTACACCTTCGGCCGTGAGTCAGTCATTGCAACGACTTCGTTCTCAGTTTAACGATCCATTATTCATTCGCTCGGGAAAAGGCATCACGCCTACGGTAACTGGCATCAATCTTCATCATCATCTGGAACAAAACCTCAACTCACTGGAGCAAACAATTAACATCATGCATAACTCCAGTTTAAAGAAAAAATTTATCATTTATTGCCCGCCAATGACAACCAGTTTTCATTTACACGAAGTAGTTCATTCCCTCCGAGAAGATTCTGATATTGATATTGAAATTGAGCATCATGACATTCTAATGAGCGCGGAAACTGCTGAAAATATTTTATCTTACCGCAAAGCGGATCTGGTATTCACAATCGTACCAGTACATAACCGCTCCATTGTATGCATGCCGTTAAAAACGATTGAAGGGGTGTTAGTCCGTAACAGTAACCATCCCCGAATTAATGATTCAAGTACCATAGAGCAATTATTAAAGGAAAAATTTACATTATTCCTCACTGAGGAACAGGGGATGAAAGAGTATCAATCACAAACGAATCATTTTTTAGCCAATCGTAAAATTGGTTTCAGTAGCGACTCTTTGATTTCAATCGTTAACGTTATATCAAACACTGATATCATTGGTGTTATACCCAGAGTTATGTACGAATTTTACTCCCCTGTCTTTAATCTCAAAGAGATTAGCGTCGATATGAAATTACCGTCAGCAAAACTGTATATGATGTATAACCGCGCTTCGCTTTCTAACGATTCCTTTGCCTCATATATAAAAAAAATTATACCAGATAGCGAATAAACGCCTGTTAAACATTTTCCCGATGGGTATAATTAATTCATATTAACAATTCATTAAAGTTATTTATTGAAATGATGAATAAGTCGTAAAAATTACGATACATATAGATTAGCATTTCTTATGCTGACCATTTACCATAGCGGGGAATAACAGCGCCTCACTATGGATTTGATATGTCTGTTTATAAAATACCTCTAACTCAACATGTACTTGAAGCCGCACAGGAGCGCATTACATGGACGCTCAACACACTGCCGCGCATTTGTGTTTCATTATCGGGAGGAAAAGATTCCGGTCTTATGCTCCATCTTACAGCCACCCTTGCCCGCCAGTTACAGAAAAAAATTAGCGTATTATTTATTGACTGGGAAGCTCAGTTTTCCTGCACTATCGATTATGTCCAGGCGCTACGCGAGAGTTATTCCGATGTTATCGAAGAATTTTATTGGGTCGCATTACCTCTGACCACACAAAACGCGCTTTCACAATATCAACCCGAATGGCAGTGCTGGGAGCCGAATATACAGTGGGTGCGTCAGCCACCAGCCGATGCCATAACCGACCCCAATTTCTTTTCTTTCTATCAGCCCGGTATGACCTTTGAGCTTTTTGTTCGCGAGTTCGCAGATTGGTTTTCACAAAAGCGTCCCGCAGCGATGATGGTCGGCATTCGCGCGGACGAGTCCTATAACCGCTTTGTGGCCATCGCCAACTCGCGTAAGCAACGTTTTGCCGATGACAAGCCGTGGACGACGGCAGCGCCAGGTGGACACACCTGGTATATTTATCCGTTATATGACTGGAAAACAGCCGATATCTGGACATGGTTTGCAAAGACAAAAATGCCATGCAATCCCTTGTATAACCTGATGTATCAGGCCGGAGTCCCAACACGATATATGCGTATTTGCGAGCCCTTTGGACCAGAACAACGCCAGGGGCTATGGCTGTACCATGTCATTGAGCCACAGCGATGGGCGGCTATGTGCGCCCGCGTCAGCGGCGTTAAAAGCGGCGGGATTTACGCCGGTCATGACAACCATTTTTACGGTCATCGGAAAATACTCAAACCAGAGCATTTAAGTTGGCAGCAATACGCCATGCTGCTATTACACAGCATGCCAGAACAGACCGCAGAACATTACCGCAACAAAATCGCTGTCTATATACAGTGGTATAAGAAAAAAGGCATGGACAATATCCCGGAAAGTCAGGAAGGCGATATTGGTTCCAGGGATATCCCCTCATGGAGAAGGATCTGCAAAGTGCTCCTGAATAATGATTACTGGTGTCGGGCACTTTCGTTCAGCCCCACAAAAACGAAAAACTACCAGCGATATACTGAACGCATGAAAACCAAACGTCAGGAATGGGGGTTGTTATGCAACAACGATTAACACAGGAACTCCTCGGCTTTCTTTCTGGTTTGCCAGAAAAAGATAGAATTGAAGCCATTAATGAATTCAGAATGGCAATCCACAGCGTCAGTCCATTTCGTGAAGAACCAGTAGATTGCGTGTTATGGATTAAAAGCGATCACATTTCGCCCAATGATTACAACCCTAATAACGTTGCGCCGCCGGAGAAAAAGCTGCTGTTGAAATCCATCGAAGCGGATGGCTTCACCCAGCCGATTGTCGTGGTTCACTCAACGGAAGAAGAGTATGAAATCATCGATGGCTTTCACCGCCATGAATTAGGAAAAAACAAAGCATCGCTAAAACCACGATTAAAAGGCTATCTGCCCGTCGCCTGCCTGGAACGCGATCGCCATGAACGTATGGCGGCGACAATCCGCCATAACCGCGCCCGCGGGCGCCACCAAATCCACGCCATGTCGGAAATCGTGCGTGAATTATCGCAACTGGGCTGGAGTGAAGAAAAAATCGCTAAAGAACTGGGCATGGATAATGATGAAGTGTTGCGACTGAAACAAATCAACGGCCTGCAGGAGTTATTTGCCGACCGTCGGTTTTCCAAAGCCTGGACAGTAAAATAATTACAGCGAAACCAGACGCTCTGCGGCTGCTAACAGCGTCGATTCTTGCTTGGCAAAACATAGGCGGATCAGCTTATGCGGGAAAGGATCGGCGCAGAACACCGACAGCGGTATCGCCGCAACCCCCACTTCTTTAGTTAACCACTGACAAAACTCAACGTCAGTAAGCGTTGAGACCGCACTGTAATCGACCAGCAGAAAATAGGTCCCCTCACACGGCAGAATTTCCAGTCGGCTGTCGCGTAACGCATTCACCAGCACATCACGCTTTCTCTGATAAAACGCGGGCAGCTCGCGGTAGTGTATTGGATCCTCCCGCAGCATATCCGCCAGCGCCAGCTGAGCCGGTGTGTTGACTGAGAACGTCAGGTACTGATGGACTTTGCGTAGCTCGGCGCTAATGGCGTCGGGTGCAACGCAATAGCCGACTTTCCAGCCGGTCATATGATACGTTTTACCGAAAGATGAAACGGCAACAGCGCGTTCCCGTAGCTGCGGATGAGCCAGCACGCTTGTATGTCCATGAGCGGCAAAGCAGATATGCTCATACACTTCGTCGCTAATAACAAAAATCTCGCGCTCTTTAATCGCCTGCCATAACGCATCAAAATCAGCGCGCTGCCAGACGGTAGCAGATGGGTTATGCGGTGTATTGAGGATCACTAACCGGGTGCGCTCGCTGAGTAACGTGGCAAATTCCTGCCAGTTCACACGAAATGACGGCGGTTGCAACGCAATACGTTTCACCACGCCGCCGGATAACGCCACCGCAGGCGCGTAGCTGTCGTAGCTCGGATCAAAACAGATGACTTCATCACCAGGCCGCACCAGCGCCGTAATGGCTGCATACAATGCTTCTGTGGCCCCTGCCGTGACGGTGACTTCACTTGTCGCATCGGGCTTATAACCGTACAACTCCGCGGTTTTATCGGCAATGGCTTCGCGCAGCGGCTGCACGCCCGTCATCGGCGCATACTGGTTAGCGCCATGCGCGATATGATATGCCAGACGTTCCTGCAAGAAATGTGGACCGTCAAAATCAGGAAATCCCTGCGAGAGGTTAATGGCCTGATGCTGCTGTGCCAGCGCGCTCATTTGCGTAAATATTGTGGTCCCCAGATTTGGGAGTTTGCTTTGCACAATCAGTGGGTTATTGCTCATTATTGTTATCCCGACGTGTGATGTTGTTGTTGAAGCCACTATAGCACGATGTTAGTATTTGGCAATCAAGACGTTCAGACGTCTATATAAAAATAACCTGCCAGATCAGGACAGCACAAGGACAACACAACATGAGTAATACCGAGATTCGCGTCGTCACCGGCCCGGCTAACTACTTTTCCCACACCGGTAGCCTCTCCAGACTGCACGACTTTTTCACCCCGGATCAACTCTCACACGCAGTCTGGGTCTACGGTGAGCTAGCTATCGCCGCGGCGCGTCCTTATCTGCCAGAAGCTTTTCATCTTGCCGAAGCTAAGCGCCTGTTATTTACGGGACATTGCAGCGAAACCGATGTTGCTCAACTGGCAAAAGAATCGGGAGATGATCGCAGCATCGTGATTGGCGTGGGTGGCGGTACACTGCTCGATACGGCTAAAGCGCTGGCTCGCCGCCTTGATTTACCTTTCGTGGCGATCCCAACCATCGCCGCCACCTGCGCGGCCTGGACGCCGCTTTCCGTCTGGTACAACGATGCCGGTCAGGCGCTGCATTTCGAAATATTCGACGATGCCAATTTTTTGGTGCTGGTTGAGCCACGAATCATACTTAACGCGCCTGAAGAGTATTTACTGGCCGGTATTGGCGATACGCTGGCGAAATGGTATGAGGCAGTGGTGCTGGCTCCGCAGCCAGAAACGCTACCTCTGACCGTACGTCTGGGCATCAACGGCGCGCTGGCCATCCGCGACGTCCTGCTGGAAAGCAGCGAGCAGGCACTGGCAGATAAGCAGCGTGGTGAACTAACCCAGGCGTTTAGCGACGTGGTGGATGCGATTATAGCCGGCGGCGGTATGGTCGGCGGCCTGGGCGAGCGCTACACCCGTGTGGCGGCGGCTCATTCGGTCCATAACGGTCTGACCGTCCTCCCGCAAACGGAGAAGTTTCTCCATGGCACCAAAGTGGCGTATGGCATTCTGGTGCAGAGCGCGCTGCTTGGACAAGATGATGTGCTGGCGCAACTTGTCACCGCTTATCAGCGGTTCAATCTCCCCACCAGGCTGGCCCAGTTAGACGTGGATATCGCAAATCGCGCTGAGATCGATAAGGTGATTGCGCATACCCTGCGCCCGGTGGAATCTATTCATGCGCTGCCGGTAACGTTAACGCCAGATACCCTGCGCGTAGCGTTTGAGAAGGTAGAATCGTTGACGGTGTGACTATGGTGCAGGTTGCCTGATGGCGGCTTCGCCTTATCAGGCCCACGGCCAAAGCATTGTTGTAGGCCGGATAAGCGTCAGCGCCATCCGGCAAAAAAATTAACAGCACTTCGCGCCGCCTTTGCCCCCATAGCGCGCATCCTGCCGCTCGCGGAAAAACTCTTCGTAGGTCATTGGCGTCTGATCCGGATGCGTGACGCGCATATGCTCAACATAGTTGTCATAATCCGGCACACCGATCATCAAGCGGGCGGTTTGCCCTAAATACTTCCCGGCTTTGGAGAGCGTTTCAAACATAGTGATTCCCTGTCGTACAAACGCCCTCCCCGTACCGGAGAGGGCTTGTTGGTTAAGAGAATATTAGTGCGCGCCTTTCGCCTGCGCCACGATCTCTTCGACATTCTCAGGCATTGGTTCGTACGGCGTTTCTTTCGAAGTCGGTTTGTCCTCTTTCAGCGCTGCCAGCGCAGTTTTAATCGAGAACAGCCCCAGCACCACGACGACCACCATGAAGAAAATAGTGAGGCCCGCGTCCAGACGGTTGTTAAACACCAGTTGCGTCAGCTGCGACTGGGTGTACTGCGCCGGAATATTACCGCTGTCGATCATCGCCTGGAACTTGTTGGCGATAGCCAGGAAGCCAATTTTCGCATCCGGGCTAAACGCTTTCTGCCAGCCCGCAGTCAGAGTACAAATCAGCAGCCAGGCCGTTGGCACCAGCGCCACCCATGCGTAGCGCTGACGTTTCATCTTGAACAGCACCACCGCACAGAGCATCAATGCCATACCGGCCAGCATCTGGTTGGCGATACCAAACAGCGGCCACAGGGTGTTGATACCGCCCAGTGGATCCACCACGCCCTGGTGTAAGAAGTAACCCCAGGCCAGTACGCACAGCGCTGTAGCCAGCAGGTTCGCAGGCAGTGAGTCGGTACGTTTCAGGCTCGGTGATACCACGCCTAACAGATCCTGCAGCATAAAGCGTGCGGCGCGTGTACCGGCGTCAACCGCCGTCAGAATAAACAGGGCTTCAAACAGAATGGCGAAGTGATACCAGAACGCCACATCCATCATGCCGCCCAGCGCACCATGCAGAATATACGCCATCCCAACGGCCAGCGTCGGCGCACCGCCTGCGCGGGAAATGATGGATTGTTCGCCGACTTCATTGGCGATTTGATGCAAGGTGTCCGGAGTAATAGCAAAGCCCCAACTGCTGACCACCTGCGCTGCAGAAGCCACGACATCCGCCGTACCCGCCGGAGCCAACACCGCCATCGGGCTGTTCATCGCAAAGTACACGCCCGGATCGATGATGCACGCGGAAACCAGCGCCATAATGGCGACAAAGGATTCCATTAACATTCCGCCATAGCCGATAAAACAGGCCTGCCCTTCGTTCGCCAGCATCTTCGGCGTGGTACCGGAAGAGATCAGCGCGTGGAAGCCAGATACCGCACCACAGGCAATGGTAATAAACAGGAACGGGAACAGGTTACCGGTCCAGACCGGGCCAGTACCGTCAACAAACTTGGTCAGCGCAGGCATGGTCAGCGTCGGACGCATGATCAAAATCCCTACCGCCAGGCCAACAATGGTGCCGATTTTCAGGAAAGTAGAGAGATAATCACGTGGGGCCAGCAACAGCCATACCGGCAGCACGGCAGCGACAAAGCCGTAGCCCACCAGCATCCACGTCAGTTGTACGCCGGTAAAGTCAAAATACGGTGCCCAGGTCGGACTTTCAGCCACCCAACCGCCGGAAATAATGGCAAACACCAGGAATACCAAACCGATGACCGACACTTCGCCAATGCGGCCCGGACGCAGATAACGCAGGTAGATCCCCATAAAGATCGCCAGCGGAATGGTAAACGCGACGGTGTAGGTTCCCCACGGGCTGTGGGTCAGCGCTTTCACGACGATCATCGCCAGTACCGCGAGGATAATCACCATGATCATAAAACAGGCTACCAGCGCAATAACGCCCGCCGTTGGGCCCATCTCTTCTTTCACCAGTTCGCCAAGGGAACGACCATCGCGACGGGTAGAAACAAACAGCACCATGAAGTCCTGCACAGCCCCCGCGAGTACCACCCCGGCAAGCAGCCAGATCATACCCGGCAGATAACCCATTTGTGCCGCCAGTACCGGCCCGACTAACGGACCCGCCCCGGCAATCGCCGCAAAATGGTGACCGAACAGCACTTTTTTATCGGTAGGAACATAATCCAGACCGTCGTTATGGCGCACGGCTGGCGTCATACGCGTCGGGTCCAGCGCCAGCACATTTTTCGCAATGTACAGGCCATAGAAACGGTAAGCGATAAGGTAGACACAGACCGACGCCACGACTATCCACAACGCGTTGATCTGTTCACCACGGTTTAATGCGATATAGCCGAGGGCAAATGCTCCCATTACAGAGAGCACTGTCCAGACGAGGTACTTCCCTGATTTATTCATATTGATTATCCGTTGTCCAGGTCAGAGAGATGTTACATTTTGTTTCTATAACATCTTTTCTGAATTTAACAACATGACAACCATACAAACCCGAAGTATCACTGAGTTTTTACATTGCAGTGTTAACTAGATCACTTCATTTACCTGTTAACCCTGCAATTTCATTTTACTTTGTCGGGCGACTTCACCCCATCACCGCAGTACCTAATCGGCAGGTACAACAGCGTCGTCCTTGCTCATCAAAGATGACGATTTCCCAGCTTTGATTCTGCCGTCCGAGATGCAGCGGCAGACAAACGCCGCGCACTTTGCCCTGCGAAACCGCCCGATGGTGCGTGGCGTTCAGTTCTGTACCGACTACACACTGCCCGTCGCGGGTCATCAGATAACCCGCCATTGAACCCAACGTTTCGGCCAGTGCCGCCGACGCGCCGCCGTGCAGCAAACCAAACGGCTGATGCGTGCGGGTATCAACCGGCATTTCGGCCTCCAGCACATCATCGCCCAGTCGGGTATAAAGGATGCCTAAGTGCGCGACCATGGTGTTGTGGCTGGTGGCATTTAATTCATCCAGCGTGAGATGGCGTTTCCAGATCATCATCATGCTCCCAGCGTTGAGCCGCCATCCACCACGATATCCTGTAGCGTAATGTGGCTGGCAAGGTCGGAGGCGAGGAATAAAATGGTGTTGGCGATCTCCTGCGGTCGGGCGATTTTCCCCAACGGGATACCAAGCTTAAACTGTTCGCCAAACCCGCGAATACGCTGCTCCTCCGCGTCATCACTGACCCATAACGTGCGCTGCATGTCAGTATCGGTCGAGCCAGGCGACACCACATTACAGCGCACACCGCTGCCCGCCAGTTCCAGTCCGACGGTGAGCGCCAGGCTTTTTAGCGCGGCTTTTGACGCCCCATAAGCACTCATGCCGATCCGCGGCGTGTGCGCCGCATCTGAGGCGACGGTCACGATCGCCCCGCCCTGCTGGCGACGAAACCTCGCCATCGTCTGCTGAAACAGATTGAACGCGCCGCCAACGTTAACGGCAAACGTCTGCTGCCACTCTTCAACGCTCAGTGCGTCAGTGGCCCCCATGTGCAGAATACCGGCGGCATTGACCAACACATCCAGCCGCTCGCACGCTTTAAGGACACGCTGGCACACCTCAGCCACCTGCCCGGCATCGGCCACATTCAGCACTTCGGTCGCAAACGGGTAGTTATCCTGAGGAAATTCGCGATCGAAGCCAGTCACCTGCGCGCCAGCTTTCACAAATGCCAGTGCCGTAGTGTAGCCAATGCCTTTACCCGCGCCGGTCACCCAGATGGTTTTCCCGGCAAAATCAAATCCGGCCATCAGTTCACCTCGCGGGAGAGTAGCTTCCACCAGGCGTCTATGGTCGGGTTTTTCGCCAGCATCACGAAATCAATATCGCCATGAACTTTACGCCAGCGCGCCGCCAGCGCCATCATGCGCACGGAATCCAGCCCGTAGTCGATCAGGTTTTCGTCATCCATTGGCTCCTCGGACTCATCCAACAGCGGCAGAATCACGCTGCGCAGCGCCTCTTTACTCGCCGGAACCGGCGTCGGCAAAAGTTCCTGGGTCATCACCACCCGACCGGAACGTCCCGCCACGTATTTCAGCGACATCAGGTGTTCATCACGGCTGAAGTCTGCCAACGCATCGGCGACCATAAACGGCTTGATATCGCGCATGAACGCGTCAGTCGCAGTGGTCATGCAGCCAATATGGGCATACACACCGGTAATAATCAGTTGATTTCGGCCAGTATCTTTAAGCATCTGCTCCAGCGGAGAGCGATGAAATGCGCTGTAACGCCATTTCACCAGGATGGTATCCGCCTCATCGGGAGCCAGCGCATCAACGATTTTTTGCTGTTCCGGCGAACGCGTCAGGCCTGGTCCCCACATATCATTCAGCAGGGCGCGGTCTTCATCGCTCTGTTCTTTGGGTTGCGCGGTGTAATACACCGGAATGTTGTGCTCTTTGCAGAACTGACGCAGTGCGGCAATGTTAGCCACCACTTGCGCCATCATCGGGCAGTTATCCCCCCAAAAGCCGATAAAATAGTCCTGCATGTCGTGGATCAGCAGCGCGGCGCGTTCAGGTTCAAACGTCCAGTCGACTTTATTGGCTGGAACATCAAGCGCCGTAGGCAGTGCATAAGCCTGCAGTTTAGGAATTGCCATCTCTTTTTCTCCTTCAGGCCAGTGAACGTGACGCCAGCCACTGACGTAATTGTTTTTTATCCACTTTACCGACCGGGGTTAGCGGGAGTGACTCAACGCACTCCACACGGTCAGGTAATTTGAATTCCGCCACGCCCTGGTCACGCAGGAAACGGCGCGCCTGCACCGCGCGCAGCGGCTCTTTCACCACCAGCCATGCGCAGCTTTTCTCGCCCATCAGTTCGTCATCCATACTGACCAGAGCGGCATGGATCACCGATGGGTGGCGTAACAGCAGGTTTTCAATTTCTTCTGCTGCGATCTTCTCGCCACCCCGGTTGATCTGATCCTTCTCACGCCCTTGTACGGTGATATAGCCATCCTGATCGATAGCGATCAGATCGCCGGAGCAGTAAAAACCGTTGGCGTCAAAGGCGCTGGCATTGTGCTCCGGGCTGTTGAAGTAACCCCGGAAGGTGTACGGACCTCGCGTCATCAGGCGGCCCGTTTCGCCCTGCGCCAGGGGATTACCATCAGCATCGGCGACCCAGACTTCATCATCCGGACACATCGGACGGCCCTGGGTATTGATGATGCGCTCAGGGCTGTCGTCCAGACGGGTGTAGTTCACCAGCCCTTCCGCCATGCCAAAAACCTGCTGCAACTGGCAGCCAATCTCCGCCGGAATACGCGCCGCAAGCGAGGCGGAAAGCCGTGCCCCACCGACCTGCAGCAGCGTCAGCGAAGCCAATTGCGCATTGCTCCCCCACTCCGCAATCGCCTGCAGCCACAGGCTCACCGCCGGCGGCACCAGCGCCGTGACGTTAACCTGATGCTGTTCAATCAGCGGGAAGCACAGGGTTGCGCTCGGGTCAGCCGCCAGAACCACGGTGCCGCCAGCCAGGAACACGCCAAGCGAACCAGGCGAACTCATGGCGTAGTTATGCGCTGCCGGGATCGCGCACAGATAGCGCGTTTCCCTGGTGAAGCGGCAGATCTCATTACTGCGACGCACGCTGTAGTAGTAATCGTTATGGGTACGAGGAATAAGCTTCGGCGTCCCGGTGGTACCGCCAGAAAGCTGGAAGTACGCCACTTCATCAGCAGGCGATGGCGTCGCGGTAAAATCAGCCGCAGGCTGGTCTATCGCCATTTGCAGGTTATGTTCGCCTTCATCATTGCGCAGTTGCACCACGCGCACTGAATTGTGTTCAGCCACAAAGGTATTGAGAAAATCTTCCCCGCTAAACAGCGCATGCTGGCGATCGGCGATCAGTAACGCGGGTGCGATCTGTTTAGCATAAGCATTGAGTTCGTTACGCTGATGGCTAAACAGCGCCAGCACCGGAGCGACGCCCAGCTTGAGCAGCGCAAAGAACGTGATATACAGCTCCGCCACATTGCCCAACTGCACCAGCGCGGTTTCGCCAGGTTTGATTCCCTGACGACGCAGGCTGCAGGCGAGATTGTCAGTCGCCTGATTCAACTGGCGATAGCTCAGATGGCGTTCACCATCAATGACCGCCGTATGGTCGCTCTCGGCGTGACGGGTCAGAATGTCGGTCAGCGGCAAATCCTGCCAGTAGCCTTTGTCACGGTAACGGCGGGCAAACTCCTCCGGCCAACGGGTGAAAGGAATACTCATCATGACTCCTTAATGCAGTCCAAAAACATTCAACATGGTGGCAAGCTTGGCTCCCGTTTCACGCCATTCCGCAACCGGAGAAGACGCAGGCACAATACCGGCGCCGGCAAAGAAACGAACCTGATTACGCAGCAGCTTCGCGCAGCGGATCGTCACCACCCATTCGCCATTACCTTCAGCATCACACCAGCCGACAATGCCGCCGAACAAGTCGCGATCGAACGGCTCCAGCTCGGCGATAATGTTGCGCGCAACCTGATGCGGGAAACCGCTCAGCGCAGGCGTCGGATGCAACAGGCACGCCAGCGTCAGCGCGTTTTCCTCTGCGTTGGCTTTTCCTTCAAACGGCGTGCCGAGGTGCCAGAGCGTAGGCGTAGTGACCAGTTGCGGAGAGGAAGGGAGTTGCAATTCACTGCTGCGATCGCGCAACACGGCTTTCATCGCCTGCGTCACCAGGTCGTGCTCATGGCGGTCCTTCTCAGATGCCAGCAGGCGGATCCCCGCTTCCCTGTCCAGCACATCATCAGGCTGACGGCGCGCCGAACCGGCCAGCGGCAACGAGCTAAAACGATCGCCTTCTTTGCGCAACAGCAGTTCCGGGCTGGCGCCAAGCAATACGCCACCGTCTTCAATGGGGACATGGAAGTTGTAACTCGCCGGATTTTGCGCCACCAGACGCTCCAGCAGCGCACCGCTGTCAATGTTGGCATCGGTGGTGATATCGATCAGACGTGACAACACCACTTTGTCGACTTCCGGCGTGGCCGTCAGCGCAGCCGCCCGGGCGACCATCTCTTCAAAAAAGTCCTGTTGCGGAATCGAGTTACGCTCAACGACGTTTAACGACTGATGCCGGTTAAAGTAACGTGATGATTGCTGCTTTGCCGTGCGAGAGAAGCTCTGCCACGATTGGGGAATAAACAGCGATGATGGCTGGCGGGTATCGAAAGGAATTGCCCCGACCATAATGGGGTTAGCGATGCCCTGCGATTTGGCATCAGCAAACAGTGCGTGCATTTTGTGTTGGAAAGGGCTGTCTGGCGAATCGCCATCAATTGCCGGTTCCGCATAGCGGGCGAAGCATCCTGACGTCGTAAAACTACGATACGGCGACATAAAGAAAAAACTGTCGGGAGCGAGCGTCGGCATAGTCTGCGTTTTTTCCTCGGCCAGTGACATATCCATATCATCCTCCAAAAATGATAAAGACTCTAATAATGATTATCATTTATATTTTCGGTCGCTAACCTAAAAGCAAAGCGGCTGTATGTCAACTCTTGTGGCAGCACAATGTGCGACTTTGGCTTGCATCCTCGCTCGCTAACAATGAAAATGAGAAGCATTAACCATACTGATAACAGGAAGCTGATTCGTGAGTCTCCCCTCTTTTCGTCGCACCGTGCTTTTACTGACTGGTTTGTTTATTTCAGGAATTTCTTTAGGTCACGCCGCCGACTGGCCGCGTCAGATCACCGACAGCCGTGGCACACATACGCTGGAGCAAAAGCCGCAGCGCATTGTCTCCACCAGCGTCACCCTTACCGGCTCGCTGCTGGCGATTGATGCCCCGGTCATCGCCAGCGGCGCCACCACGCCGAACAACCGCATTGGCGATGCGCAGGGCTTTTTACGTCAATGGAGCGACGTGGCCAGGGAACGCAAACTCAGCCGTCTGTACATCGGCGAACCAAGTGCGGAAGCCGTCGCGGCACAAATGCCGGATCTGATTCTGGTAAGCGCCACCGGCGGCGACTCCGCCCTCGCGCTATACGATCAGTTGTCCACCATTGCGCCCACGCTTATCATCAACTACGACGACAAAAGCTGGCAGACGTTGCTGACGCAACTGGGTGAAATTACCGGTCAGGAGCCGCAGGCAGCCGCGCGAATTGCCGAATTTGATAAGCAACTGCAAGCGGTTAAGCAACGGATCACCCTACCGCCACAGCCGGTCAACGCGCTGGTCTATACCGCGGCGGCGCACAGCGCCAATCTTTGGACGCCTGAGTCGGCACAGGGCAAGCTGATGGAACAGTTAGGCTTCACGCTGGCGCCGCTACCTGCCGGTTTGCACACCAGCCAGAGCCAGGGCAAACGCCACGATATCATCCAGCTTGGCGGTGAAAATCTGGCGGCTGGCCTGAACGGCGAAGCGCTGTTCCTGTTTGCTGGCGACAGCAAAGATGCCGACGCCATTTATGCCAATCCGCTTCTGGCGCATCTGCCAGCCGTGCAAAATAAACGTGTTTACGCCCTGGGCACGGAAACCTTCCGTCTCGACTACTACAGCGCGACGCTGCTGTTGCAACGTCTGTCAGCTCTCTTTTAATCGCCAGCGCCGGATGCGGCTAACGCCCTATCCGGCCCGTCAGGTATTCACAGGCATTTGCCGGAATCGACGTAATTCCCCCAGCAACAACAGCAGTAGCAGACCGACAATCACCAGCCCAAATCCACCTACGCTTGCCGAGGCGACCGGCGTCATCATCGCACCCAAACCACCTAACAACGCCGCGCCAATCGCGTCCCCGGTGACGTTCTGCGCCGTCCACAAACCGTTAATTCGCCCGAGCATCGCTTCTGGCGTCTGCGTCTGTAACAGGGTGTACTGCAACAAAGAGCTAACCGCACTTAACCAACCGAACAGCGCCAGGCAGACAACCCCAAGCTCCCAGACCGGCATCAACCCAAACAGACCGATAGCCAGGAATGAAGCCACGGTAGAACCCAGCATGATCAATCCCGGACGAACGCTGTGCGCCAGCTGTCCGCTGGTCAAAGCGCCCACCGCCGCGCCAAGAGGAATGGCCGCATACAACAAACCAATTTGCGCGCTCGACATCTGCCAGTTAATCGCCAGCGCCGGATACAGCACCCGCACGGCGCTCGCCATGGTCAACAGGCCGCCGAGCAGCGCAATGCCGCCAATCAGCGGACTGGCGAGCAAAAAGCGAAATGCTGCCAGCAGCGATTTCAGCGGATGCTCGCGCGGCTGCGGCGGTGGAGGTAACGCGGGAAGGCTCAATAAAGGCAGTAAGGTTATGAACGTGCCTGCCGCCGCCAGCCCGTAGTTCCAGGCCACGCCACCGGTCGCCAGCAGTACCCCACCAAGCATCGGCGAAATGACCGAACCCAAACGCACCGTCAGCATAGTAATCGCCCCGGCCTGCATCAAATTCTCCCTCCCGACCAACGCCGGCGTTGCTGCCAGCAAAGCCGTCACGCCCAGCGAGGCAAAGAAACCGTCCCATAAGCCAAGCAGATAAATCGCCAGTAACGACGGTTCGGGCAGCAGCGCATTCAGACACAAACCAATAAAGCCGACGCCACAGGTTCCACGCGCCAACAGGATCACTTTTTTACGCTCATAGCGGTCGGCCAGTACGCCGCCAACCATCAGGCCAATAAACATTGCGCTACCGGTCAATGTCACCGATAAACCCACTTGCCAGGTCGACTGGGTCATCATCTGGATCTGTACCGGAACCGCCACACCGAGTAGTCCCAAAGAGACAATGGAAATAAAACGAGCGAGGAAGACGGCGCGAAATGCAGGGTGGGTCTTTAACAGGCTGAGATTAAGCAGCCAGGATTGTCGATTCATTACAGAGCCTTACCAGGTACTTTTTCAATATCCATTCGATGGCTGCACATGCTAACATATCCAAATAAGATCGATAACGATAATTACTATCATTATCAGGGAAGTTGATATGTCATGCTCTGTTTCCGCGACACGCGCTTTCGCCGTGCCCGGACTATTGTTATTACTTGTTCTCACCACGGTACTAAGTCTGGTTATTGGCGCAAAATCGCTACCTGCATCCGTGGTGCTCGATGCACTCACCGGCAGTTGCCAAAGCGCGGATTGCACCATCGTGCTGGACGCGCGACTGCCACGTACGCTGGCAGGACTGCTCGCCGGCGGCGCGCTGGGTCTGGCGGGCGCCTTAATGCAAACGCTCACGCGTAACCCGCTCGCCGATCCAGGGATCCTTGGCGTTAATTCTGGCGCCAGCTTCGCCATCGTGCTGGGCGCGTCACTGTTCGGTTTCTCTTCCCCACAGGAACAATTGCTGATGGCTTTTTCCGGGGCGCTGATCGCCTCGCTGATTGTGGCGTTTACCGGTAGCCAGGGCGGCGGGCAACTCAGTCCGGTACGACTGACGCTGGCGGGCGTTGCGCTGGGTGCAGTGCTCGAGGGGCTATCCAACGGCATCGCCCTACTCAACCCGGACGTCTACGATCAGTTGCGATTCTGGCAGGCCGGTTCGCTGGATATCCGGAGCCTGCAAACGCTGAAGGTGGTGCTGGTGCCGGTATTGATTGCCGCGGCTGCCGCATTGTTTCTCAGCCGCGCCCTGAATAGCCTGAGTCTTGGTAGCGACACTGCTACCGCGCTGGGCAGTAAAGTCGCCCGCACGCAGTTTATTGGCCTGCTGGTGATTACCGTACTGTGCGGCAGCGCGACCGCAATTGTTGGTCCTATCGCCTTTATCGGCCTGATGATGCCGCATATGGCGCGCTGGCTGGTGGGGGCGGATCACCGCTGGTCACTGCCCGTTACCCTTCTTGCGACCCCCTCTCTGCTGTTAATTGCCGATATCATCGGTCGCCTGATTGTCCCCGGCGAGCTACGTGTTTCGGTGGTCAGCGCGTTTATCGGCGCGCCAGTGCTTATCTTTCTGGTTCGCCGTAAATCGCGCGGGGGTGGCGCATGATGCACCTCTCCCGTCGTCTGGTCATCAGCAGCCTGCTGCTGGTTGTAGGTTGTCTCGTCGTTGGGTTGTGGAGCCTGCGTAGCGGCGTCGTTACGCTGGAAACCCAGCAAATTATTGCCGCTCTGTTCGGCGATGCGCCGCGCAGTATCACGCTGGTGGTCACCGAATGGCGTTTGCCGCGCGTGCTCATGGCGTTATTGATTGGCGCGGCGCTCGGCGTGAGCGGTGCAATATTTCAGTCGCTGATGCGCAACCCGCTGGGCAGCCCGGATGTGATGGGTTTCAATACCGGTGCCTGGAGCGGTGTACTGGTGGCAATGGTGCTATTCGGCCAACATCTCACCGCTATCGCGCTGGCGGCTATGCTGGGTGGGATCCTGACTTCACTGGTTGTCTGGGCGCTCGCCTGGCGCAACGGCATCGACACCTTCCGGCTGATTATTATCGGTATCGGCATACGCGCTATGCTGGTGGCGTTCAACACCTGGCTGCTGCTGAAAGCGTCATTAGAAACCGCATTAACGGCCGGACTGTGGAACGCCGGATCGCTCAATGGTCTGACCTGGGCCAAGACCTGGCCTTCTGCCCCGCTGATTATTGTGATGCTGGTGTGCGCCACGCTGCTGGTGCGCCGGATGCGTTTACTGGAAATGGGTGACGACAGCGCCTGTGCGCTAGGCGTCAGCGTTGAGCGTTCGCGTCTGATGATGATGCTGGTCGCCGTGGTACTGACCGCCGCCGCCACCGCGCTGGCAGGTCCAATTTCCTTTATAGCTCTCGTCGCCCCCCATATTGCGCGTCGACTTAGCGGCACATCCCGCTGGGGATTAACCCTGTCAGCGCTATGCGGCGCGCTGCTGCTGCTGATGGCGGATTTATGCGCCCAACAGCTGTTTATGCCTTATCAGCTTCCGGTGGGCGTTGTCACCGTAAGCCTCGGCGGTATTTATCTTATCGTCTTGTTAATTCAGGAGTCCCGCAAAAAATGATCGAATCAGTTGCCCGTTTGCGCGGCGACCAGTTAACGCTGGGTTATGGCAAGTTTACCGTCGCGGAAAATCTCAATGTGTCGATTCCCGACGGTCACTTTACCGCGATTATTGGGCCAAACGGCTGCGGGAAGTCAACGCTACTGCGCACACTGAGTCGTCTGATGACGCCCGCCCACGGCAAGGTTTGGCTCGACGGTGAACATATTCAGCACTACGCCAGCAAAGAGGTCGCACGCAGAATAGGTTTGCTGGCGCAAAACGCCACCACGCCGGGTGATATTACTGTACAGGAGCTGGTTGCTCGCGGGCGTTACCCACATCAGCCGCTGTTTACCCGCTGGCGGCAAGAAGATGAAATCGCAGTAAACACAGCGATGCAGGCCACAGGGATCACCCATCTGGCGGCGCAAAGTGTAGATACGCTTTCCGGCGGACAGCGCCAGCGCGCATGGATTGCAATGGTGCTGGCGCAGGAAACATCGATTATGTTGCTCGATGAACCCACCACCTGGCTGGATATCAGTCATCAGATTGATCTGCTGGAGCTGCTCAGTGAGCTAAACCGGGAGAAGGGTTATACGCTGGCCGCCGTTCTGCACGACCTCAATCAGGCCTGTCGCTACGCAACGCACCTGATTGCGCTGCGTGACGGAAAAATTATTGCCGAGGGGGCGCCGAAGGAGATTGTTACGGCGGAGCTTATCGAAAAAATCTATGGATTACGCTGTATGATTATCGACGATCCGGTTGCCGGCACGCCGTTAGTCGTACCGCTAGGGCGCAACAAATAGCGAGAGTTAACGTATGGCGGCTGCCTGCCGCCATACGACAATTAATCACACCAGTTGCTGATCGATAAACGCCATTTTTTGCTTACGCGACACCATGGCATAGTTCAGCAGAACGCCGCCACAGGCCACCATGCCACCCAGTAACGCAGCCAGAATAACGATCATCGATTTAGCCGGACCATCTTTATGCACTGGCAGTGAAGGTGAAAGCTGATATTTAAACGGCGTAAATTTTACGTCGCTCACGTTCATGGCTAACAGCTGATCAACGTGATATTGGCGGTTACGTAATTCTCCGTTAATTTCCGCAACATCTGTTACTGATTTTTCAATTTCTAATTTACGCGAGATACCATCAGCACCCAGTGAAATAGAGAAATCAGGATCATCTTTCACCGCCTGGCCATTACTGTAGACCGGCTTTTTAATCCCGGCGGCATTCGCAATCTCCAGGGAGTAGTTGAGCCGCTGAATATTTGCTTCCATCTGGTTTTTGAGCCTGACGCGATCCATCGCCAGCCTTTCTTTCTCGAAGCTAGTTTTGATGAACAGTTTATTGCGAATATCTTCCAGCGTTTCTTTCTCAACAATAGAAGAAATATAATGGATATAACCCTGTAGCACAGACTGGGCTTCTTCGGCCTGAGGGGCGGTAAAGCTCAGCGTCCATGAGGTATACAGCGAGGTCTCATTCTTTTTTCCCACATTGCTGTCAACCGCGGTCATTTTTTCACTGAGCCTGACGATTGCGCGGTGCAGGTCCATTTCGTCAATATCAGCGCCTTTCAATTGATCCATCACATAGGGTGAAGATCGCAGATAATTTTCTAACAATGAGGGCGACTGAAATTTTTTGATAAACAGGTTAAACACATCACTGCGGCTGACGTTAATATCCATATCCAGCACGCGCAATTTGGTCAACGTATTCTCGAGATCCTGCCACTGAACCGGTTCTGCCGGCGTCACGATGGCCTGACTGTTCCATTTTTGCGGCAGCAGGAAAGAGACCAGAATACCCGCACAGGCAAAAGCGAAAACGGTAGCCACAATTTTCGTCCTGGCGCGCCATAAGATTTCGACCAGGTTAATTAAATCAATTTCGTTGGCGTTTACCGTAGGCTGAGGATAAGCAGTAAATTCCGAAACGTTGTCTTGCTTAATATTCAATGATGACATGTTGCGTGACCTGAAAACTTTCCCAAAAGAAAAACACTCCCGTGGGAGAAGTCTACCAGCTAGTCAGAATTATCTGAAACTTTCTTTACGCATCTGCCCCCTACCAAAAATTATCTTCGGAATTTATTCACTCCCTTCGCCACCCCATTCCACACCAAAGCAACAACTCCACAACATGACATTGCATTATGGAGTTGTTCGATTGCCGTAATAGCAAAAGTGACTTTGTTACGCAGATTGATTAATCAGCGCATTGATTACAGGCCCTATCGTCTCAAACGCGGTGGGAGAAATGATGTCGACATGCGCGCAGTCCTGACGATAAACATCCAGACTGGATATCCACGGTGACCAGCTACGTTCAGGACTAACGTCCTGCGGTAATGTGCGTTCAGCCACGAACAACGTAGCGTGGCCCGCAAAAGGTACGCTGTGGGCTGTGGTTAACAGGCGAACCGCATCCACATAATTGCCTTCGATAGCGTTGAATAACGCGTCAGACGCATTCCCTTGCTGTGCGGCCAGGAACGCTTCACGTTCACGCTCGATCTCCGCCAGTACGGCAGGATCCAAGCCATTGGCCTCTTTTTCCTGCCAATTTTGCGTTTCTGGCGGCCAGGTATCCAGCAGCCCCAGGAAGGCAACGTCCTCCCCCCGGGCGTGTAAACGCGCGGCAATCCCCTGCGCCAGCGTCCCCCCCAGCGAGTAACCTAATAAATAGTATGGCCCGTGAGGCTGCTGGTTAAGCAGCGTTGCCAGATGATGGTCACATACCGCATCGAGGTTTTCCGCCTTTCGCATGGGTCCATCCGGTCGCGGCGACTGAATGCCTGTAATCGACCACTGCGGGCTGAGGTAACGCGACAGCACGCTAAACTGCCAGGCAAAACCCGACGCGGGATGGAAGCAAAACAGCGTTGGGCCGTGACTTTCACGCAGCGGCAGCAGCGTCTCAAACCCCAGATGCTGCGACTGTTCATCATCATCACTCTCCAGCAATGCGCTGAGTTGTTTAACGGTAGAAGCCACCATAATCTGACCTGGCGTCACCAGTCGTTCAAACATACGACTCAATTGCGCCGCCAGCTTCATCGCCAGCAGAGAATGTCCGCCCAACGCGAAGAAATCTGCCTCCACATCATTGATCTCACAATCCAGCAAGGCCGCAAAAGAGTGCGCAATGGTGGTTTCGATCCCAGGGCGCGGCGCACGTCCTGTTGTACGTGACGTTAACTGAGGCATCGGTAACGCTTTACGATCCAATTTACCGTTCGCGCTGAGCGGCAGCGCCGCCAGTTGCAGCAATACCGTCGGCACCATATGCGCTGGCAGTTTTTCGCGCAGACTCTCCCGCAATGCAGAGGTGTCCAGCGGTAAACCCGATTGCGACACCAGATACCCCACCAGTTGACGCGCATCGCCGCCGGTCGCCGCAGCCTGATTAAATACGCAGGCATGGGCAACAGCATGCTCGACATCGGGCAGTTGCTGCATCACCCGATCAATTTCCCCCAGTTCAATACGCTGTCCGCGAATTTTAAGCTGGTCATCGCTGCGCCCCAGGTATTCCACCGCACCATTTTCCAACCAGCGGGCCACATCCCCGGTACGGTACATGCGTTCACCGGCATTAAACGGATCGGCGATAAAGCGGCTTGCCGTCAGATCCGCTCGTCCCAGATAGCCCTGCGCCAGTTGGATCCCCGTCAGGTATAGATCACCCGCTACGCCGAAGGGCACCGGACGCATCATGGCATCGAGGATCCGCAAACCGGTGTTCCATACCGGATAACCAATCGGTACGCTGTTGCCGGTAACGGCGGCGAGCGCTTCCCCCCAGGCCGGATACCAGCTCACATCAACCGCCGCTTCAGTTGGTCCGTACAAATTGTGCAACGGCGCATGGGTCAACTGTTCCCACTCACGACATAAATCTGCAGGCAAGGCTTCGCCGCTGCAGAATACCTGCTTCAGCGAAGCACAACTTTTCTGCGCAGTTTCCGGCGTCAATGACGCAATAAAAGCAGCCAGCATGGAAGGAACAAAGTGAGTGGTCGTCACCCCGTATTGGGCGAAGAATTGCTGCATCGCCAGCGGATCTCGGTGCGCCTCGGGCTCCGCCATCACCAATTTTGCGCCGGCAATAAACGGCCAGAAAAATTCCCACACCGAGACATCAAAACTGCATGGCGTTTTTTGCGCCACCACATCCTCTGCTGTCAGCGGATAGTGATTTTGCATCCACAACAGGCGGTTGACGATCGCCGTTTGCCCGACCATCACCCCTTTGGGTCTGCCGGTAGAACCGGAAGTAAAAATGATATAGGCCGTATGATGCGGTTGAGAGAGGGCCAACGGCGCGGTATCTCCCACTGACAGCGGCGCGTTGTAGCACAGACTTTCCAGTCCCGGGATATCGCCAAAGCGCGCCAGTTGATCATCGGTGGCGATCACTAATTTTGGCTTTGCGTCTTCGAGCATCATCCGCAGGCGATCGTCCGGGTATCCGGTATCCAATGGCAGCCAGGCGGCTCCGGCTTCAACAATACCGTGCAGCGCCAGCGTCAGGAATACTGAACGCGGTAATGCCACGGCAACGCTGTCACCTGGCTGTACGCCCCGCGCGCGCAGTAGGTGCGCCAGCGCCACAACCTGCTGGCGCATTTCACGATAACTAAACTGATAACGAGCATCGGCCAGCGCCGGGGCATCCGGCGTTTTATCGGCCTGCTGTGCCACTAGCGCGCTCAGCGTCGTGGCCGGGATCTCCACGGTCGTGTCGTTAATCTTCGCCAGTTGCTCATATTCCGCTGGCAACAGCATCCCGGCCTCACCACAGCATAGCGCCGGATTGTCGGCAAACTGTTCGATAAGCGCGGTTAAACGCGATGCGTGTTGCGCCAGCGTCGCGGCATCATAACGCTGTTTATTGGCGAGGATTTCAATACTCAGCCCACCGTTTTCATCCGGGAATAGCGCCAGTTCAAGATCGTTGACCGGGCCTGTCGCCAGGGTATGGGTCTGCGCCTGAACGCCGGGAATATTTAGCTGATAATCGAATATTTTCACGTTCAGCACCGGGCCAAACAGCGGCTCGGTACCGGCTGCACGCCCGCTGTCGCGCACAATTTGTTCAGCGTCATAACGCTGATGTCGGCGCATTTTCTTCAACTGCCCTGCCAACCGCTGTGCCAGCGCAGGCAAGCTTTCTGCCGCATCCAGCCTCACGCCAAAGGGCAAAACGTTTAAAACCGGTCCGGTGGACGTGAGTGCCGCCGATCCCATACGCCGCATAAAGATAAATCCGGCGGCATAATCCATTCGGCTGCATAAACGCCCCAGCCACAACGCCACCAGCGCCAGGGCAAGATCCGCACGCTGCACATCAGGCATACGTGCTGCAAGCTGGCGGAACGCGCCTTCAGGCGCGGTGAGCTTCAGACGAATAATATCGGCACTGGCCGAGCGCCCCGGTAACGGTTTGTTCGACAACGACGCCGGGGGCGGTAACTGTTTACGCTGCTCGGTCCAGAAAGTAGCATCACGTTGCCAGGCATCGCTTTGACGATACTGTTGATACTCTTCCACGACCTCGGCAAACGGCGTAAAAGGAGAATCCGGCGTGGGTTCGCCACTCTGCCATGCGCAGTAAATGGCGGCTATCTGGCGGGTAATGGCGGGAAAGCTGAAGCCATCAACCAGCAGATGATGGTAACGCTGATACCAGTACCAGCGGTTATCACCTACCTGAATGAGCTGATGGAAAACCAACGGTTTATGACCATCAGCGCGTAAGTCCTGTTGCAGATCGGCCTGCATCAGTGCGCGGGCTGCTTCATGTGGGTGAGATTTTTCGCGCAGGTCGAAAATTTCAGGTTCCGCGAAGGTGAGCGCAGGATCAACCCATTGCCAGACCTCACCGTTATCTTCGCTAAACCGCATCCGCAGAGTATCAGCCTGCTCCAGACCGGCAACGATTGCCTTTGCCAGTAACGGCGCGTTCAGTTCACCGGTTAATTCTACGTAGTGCGCCACGCTCCACGCCGAGGGCAAGGTGGAGAGTTTTTCCGCCATCCAGATCCCCGGCTGAGCCGCGACTAACGGTAAACGCTGAGTCATTGAGCCTCCTGCACATCAATGTAGTTTGCTGGCGTCAGCGTGGTCCAGTTTGCATCCAGCCATTGCTGGCAGGCTTCCTGCGATTGCGGTTCGCACGCGACTTGCCAGCCAGCAGGAAGTGAGCACTGCTGCGGCCAGAGGCTAAACTGACGCTGTGGGTTTTGCAGAATGTAAAACTGGCCCTGCGGATTATCGAAGGGGTTACTGAACTCCATACTCAACTCCTGTCGTGGAACATCGTCCGGTTAAATCGTCTCGGAAAGCGGCTGCCAGAGCGTCATTAGCCCTTGCATCAGGCCACCGCGCCAACAAAGCGCATCGTGTCCGCCATCAACCTGACGCCAGAAAATAGATTGTGGTGCAGAGGGTAATTGGGCATATAGCGCCTGATTGGCACGAAAAATTATCGGCTCGCGGATCCCGGCCTCCAGAACGATACGCAGTCCCTGAACGCTGACCTTGCCGCTCTTCAGTTGTTCAACAATCGCCCCATCCTGATGACTGCCGCGATGCGGCCACCAGAAAGAACCGGACTGGCTGAGCACACAGCCAAAGCGCGCGGGCCAGTTCAGCCCGGCATACAGCGCAGACAACCCGCCAAAACTTTGTCCGGCAACCACCGTGCGCTGCGGATCGTCACTGAACGCAGTGGTCGCCTTCACCAGCGGCAAAAGCTCCTGCTGTACCGCCAACCAAAAATCGGCGTTACACGGCAGTTCGCGGCTACGATGAGATGTGTCGATAGCGTCAATCAGGAGATATACGGCGGGAGGGAGATCTCCGCGGTGCGTGAGCGAAGCCAGCGCAGGCCACACCGGCATACTTTGCGCCCAAAACTGACCGTCCAGCAGGATAGCCAGCGGACGTGCTTCTGGTTGGTCGTCACCGGTGGTAAATACCCATACGCGACGCGTATTGCAAAGCCTGGCGCTGTGCCATTGCAGGCAAACTGCGGGGCAATCGGGAGCCGCAGGCTGATCCCAGCCGGGCTGTACGGGAGCGTCTGGCATTTCGAGCGCTGACACCGCATGGCCACGACCTCCCCGCCAGCTCTGCGGATTGAGAGGATCGGCAATCGCCTGCGGTAACAATTGTCGCCAGCCTTCACGCAGCACGTTTCGGCCAGGCGTTTCGTCCGCCGCCAGCGCGGCAAAAATGTCATCCCGAGCGGTGGGAATGAAGCAGTAGCTACCGCGCCAGTTGGCGCTGAGGGAAACACTCCAGCACCAAACATTTGTACCGTTAATGCGTTGCATCGACTGAGGGGGGACATTTTGATGATGGTCGGTGACGCCGGTGATATAGACCCACACACGACGAATGGCTGACTCTTTTTCCGTTCCCTGCGGGTCACGCCACCAGAAGGTTACCCGATAATTTCCGTTCTCTTCACGCTCCCACTCCGGGCCTTTTTTCGACTGCCACCACGCTTCGCTTCCCGTCTTTAACGTCGTCACCGCCATAACCCCATGTTTACTGTGAATTTTTATGATCTAGCGTGAAATATATTGATAATATTATTGATAACTATTTGCATTTGCAATAGCGTATTGTCGCGCTGTGGGAAGCGCGCACAGTTTTTCACCACTTATAAACCGACCTGGCGCTGCGTACTTTTTCTGGAACGGAGGGTTTACGCGGATGCGGGCGACATCAGACCAAATGCCGCACCACGGCACATGGGTACTCGTGGCTAAAAGAACAGCAGGACATACAATGAACAACAAGATTCATTCACTGGCCTTATTGGTCAATTTAGGGATTTACGGGGTAGCACTGCCAGCAATGGCAGAAGATCAAACTGATAACGCCGCTGTCTCTCATGAAGACACCATCGTCGTTACCGCCGCGCAGCAAAACCTGCAGGCGCCGGGTGTTTCAACCATCACCGCGGATGAAATCCGTAAAAATCCTCCCGCGCGCGATGTTGCGGAAATCATCCGTACCATGCCTGGCGTTAACCTGACCGGCAACTCAACCAGCGGCCAGCGCGGTAACAACCGTCAGATTGATATTCGTGGTATGGGTCCAGAAAACACCCTGATTCTGATCGACGGTAAGCCGGTGACCAGCCGTAACTCCGTGCGTCAGGGCTGGCGCGGCGAGCGTGATACCCGTGGCGATACCGCCTGGGTGCCACCGGAAATGATCGAGCGTATTGAAGTGCTGCGTGGTCCTGCCGCAGCACGTTACGGCAACGGAGCTGCGGGCGGCGTGGTGAATATCATCACCAAAAAAGGCAGCAATGAATGGCACGGTTCGTGGGATACCTATTTCAATGCCCCGGAACACAAAGACGAAGGCTCGACCAAACGTACCAACTTTAGCCTGAACGGCCCAATGGGCGGGGATTTCAGCTTCCGTCTGTACGGTAATCTGGATAAAACGCAGGCCGATGCCTGGGATATCAACCAGGGTCATCAGTCAGAACGTACCGGCACCTACGCCAATACCTTACCGGCCGGTCGTGAAGGCGTTATCAATAAAGACATTAACGGCGTAGTTCGCTGGGATTTCGCCCCGCTCCAGTCGCTGGAACTGGAAGCGGGTTATAGCCGCCAGGGCAACCTGTACGCAGGCGATACCCAAAACACCAACACCAACCAACTGGTGAAAGATAACTACGGGAAAGAGACCAACCGCCTTTATCGTCAGAACTACTCTCTGACCTGGAACGGCGGCTGGGATAATGGCGTTACCACCAGCAACTGGGTGCAATATGAACATACGCGTAACTCCCGTACGCCGGAAGGTCTGGCGGGAGGAACCGAGGGGATCTTTGACCCGAATGCGTCACAAAAATATGTCGATGCCGACCTGAATGACGTCATGCTGCACAGTGAAATCAGCATTCCACTGGACCTGCTGGTCAACCAAAACCTGACGCTCGGTACCGAGTGGAACCAGCAGCGCATGAAGGATATGCTCTCCAATTCGCAGACCTTTATGGGCGGTGATATCCCAGGTTACAGCAGCACCAACCGCAGCCCGTACTCCGATGCGGAAATTTTCTCTCTGTTTGCTGAAAACAACATGGAACTGACCGACAGCACCATGCTGACGCCGGGTCTGCGTTTCGATCACCACAGCATCGTCGGCGATAACTGGAGCCCATCTCTGAACCTGTCACAAGGTCTGGGCGATGACTTCACCCTGAAGATGGGGATTGCGCGCGCCTATAAAGCGCCAAGCCTGTATCAGCTCAACCCGAATTATATTCTCTACAGTAAAGGCCAGGGTTGCTACGCCACCGGCTCCGCGACCGGCATCGGTTGCTACATGATGGGCAACGACGATCTGAAGGCCGAAACCAGTATCAACAAAGAGATTGGTCTTGAGTTTAAGCGTGACGGCTGGCTGGCCGGGGTAACCTGGTTCCGCAACGATTACCGCAACAAGATTGAAGCGGGGACCGCACCGCTAAGCAGAACGTCAATTACCCAGAAAAACTCGACTACGGGCAAAGAAACAACAACCTACACCGATATCTATCAGTGGGAAAATGTGCCTAAAGCGGTGGTTGAGGGTCTGGAAGGGACGTTGAACGTGCCGGTTAGCGAAACCGTTACCTGGACCAACAACATCACTTACATGCTGCAAAGTAAGAATAAAGAGACCGGCGAACGCCTGTCGATTATTCCTGAGTACACGCTGAACTCAACGCTGAGCTG
Organism: Citrobacter sp. C5_2; assembly: GCF_014596845.2. NCBI lineage: Bacteria > Pseudomonadati > Pseudomonadota > Gammaproteobacteria > Enterobacterales > Enterobacteriaceae > Citrobacter > Citrobacter sp. C5_2. Next base: position 3,591,216 of record NZ_CP115032.1, read on the forward strand.
GCAGGCACGCGAAGATTTGTCGCTGCAATCCACCTTCACCTGGTACGGTAAACAGCAGCCGAAAAAATATGATTACCAGGGCAAACCGGTTACCGGCAGTTCGGCGAGTGAAGTCAGCCCGTACAGCATCGTCGGTCTGAGCGCGACCTGGGATGTGACGAAAAACGTCAGCCTGACCGGCGGCGTGGATAACGTCTTCGACAAACGTCTGTGGCGTGAAGGTAATGCCCAAACCACCAGTGATATCAAAACTGGCGACTATATGGCGGGCGCAGGCGCATACACCTATAACGAACCGGGCCGGACGTGGTTCATGAGCGTTAATACGCACTTCTGATAATGTTTCCCCCTCTCCTCCCTGCGGGGAGAGGGAAAGCATAACTACCATGCTCACCACGCACACACCGCTCGTCTTTGCCGACCATAGGCTGCATATTGTCGAGTTTGATCCCGCCAGCTTCCATGAGCATGACCTGCTCTGGCTGCCCCACCACGCTCAGCTTCAATCCAGTGGACGTAAGCGTAAAGCAGAGCACTTAGCAGGACGTATTGCCGCAGTACATGCATTACGTGAATACGGTATCAAAACCGTACCCGGCATCGGCGGGCAGCGACAACCGCTGTGGCCGCAAAATCTGTTTGGCAGCATCAGCCATAGCGCATCAACTGCGCTGGCGGTGGTATCGACACATTCCGTTGGGCTGGATATAGAAGCTATTTTTACGCCACAAACCGCCGTTGAGCTGGCTGACGGCATTATCGATAACCACGAACGACAGATTATGCATCACGCCAGCCTGCCCTTTCCGCTCGCCTTAACCCTGACATTCAGCGCAAAAGAGAGCCTGTATAAAACGTTTTCGGAACACACTACGGCGTTACCGGGGTTCACCAGCGCTAAAGTTACCGCCCTCACCCTAACCCAGGTAACCTTGCAAATTCAGCCCTTATTTTCGCCAGGCCTCGCCGGGCAGGAAATTAACGTTCGCTGGTTTCAGCGCGATGAAAACGTCATTACCTTTTGCACGAGCAGTACGCCATGCTCGCGCTCCTTTTCTGTCTGAATCGTCAACGGGAAACGAGCTATACCTGCTGGCACTCTGCCATCGACCTGCGTTGCCGCCCATGTTCATCAAAGTTGTCGGCAGCCAGCCAACGCTGCAATGCGGCATCGCGCTGCGGCCATTCGCTGTCAATCATTGATAACCAGTCGCTGTCGCGGTTGCGCCCCTTACGCACGATCTTCTGGCGAAAACGCCCTTCGAAGATAAACCCCAGACGCTCTGCCGCCCGTCGCGACGCCGTGTTCAACGAATCGCATTTCCACTCCACACGACGGTACCCTGACGCAAACGCCTGACGCAGCAGCAGCCAGACGCTTTCGGTGCCGAGTACCGTATTTTTCATGCGCGGCGACCAGGTCACATGACCAATTTCGACCGAGCCATGCTCCCGTTCGATCGCCATAAAGCACACCAGGCCAACGGCACGCCCGGAACGCTGTTCAATTACCGCATAGGGAACCAGGGAGGCGTCAGTGGATTTTGCCGCGATCCAGCAAGCCGCGGCTTCAACGCTCGTTGGGCGGGAGCTTGCAAGCCAGGTCCAGTCGCGATCGTCGGGTGCCTGCGCATAGGCATCAAACAGGTCGGCGGCATGGCTGTCGGCATCCAGAGGAACCAAACGGCAATACTGTCCAACAAGCTCTTCCCGTGGCAGCACGGCGGCACCTTTCCAGTCCGGCACAACATCGCCGACGGTCTGACCATAAAGATTTATTTCCGGCACGGATTCCCCCCTGTTGCGAAGCAAAAAATAGTTATAGCACCTGCCATTTCACCTTCAAAGCGTCACCCGGTGATTTCTTACGCAAAACAGAAAACCAGCAGTCCTTCTATACTTAATTAAAATCAACGCTGAAGAGAACCCTATGTCACTACCCGATTTTCATGTTTCCGACCCTTTTACGCTAGGCATTGAACTGGAAATGCAGGTGGTTAATCCCCCAGGTTACGACCTGAGCCAGGATTCTTCCCGGCTGATTGACGCCATTAAGCCACAGCTTACCGCCGGGGAAGTGAAGCACGATATCACCGAAAGTATGCTGGAGATAGCAACCGGGGTTTGTCGCAATATCGACCAGGCTGATGCTGAATTGTCGGCCATGCAGCAGATAATCATGCGGGTTGCGGCAGAGCATCACCTCGCCATCTGCGGCGGCGGTACGCACCCATTTCAAAAATGGCAACGTCAGGAAGTCTGCGATGACGAACGCTATCGACGTAACCTGGAAAATTTTGGTTATCTTATTCAGCAGGCAACCGTTTTCGGTCAGCACGTCCATGTTGGCTGCGCCAACGGTGATGATGCAATTTACCTCCTGCACGGGCTGTCGCGATTTGTTCCTCATTTTATTGCGCTCTCTGCCACCTCGCCTTACATGCAGACATCCGACACGCAATTTGCCTGCGCGCGCCTGAATATATTCTCCGGCTTTCCCGATAACGGTCCGATGCCATGGGTGAATAACTGGCAGGAATTTACGGGACTATTCCGTCGCCTGGCTTACACCAGCATGATTGATAGCATTAAAGATTTGCACTGGGATATCCGCCCCAGCCCGCACTTCGGTACGGTTGAGGTTAGGGTAATGGACACTCCGTTGACCCTTAAACACGCGGTCAATATGGCGGGACTGATACAGTCCACCGCCCACTGGCTACTCACCAAACGTCCATTCAAACACCAGGAGCGTGATTATTTACTGTATAAATTCAACCGTTTTCAGGCCTGTCGCTTTGGTATGGCGGGGATTGTCACCGACGTGAATACGGGCGATGGGCATCGCCTGGCGGATGACACGCTACGACTGCTGGAGAATGTCGCCGCCTCTGCGGAGAAAGTGGGGGCGACCAGCGCGATTGAAGCCTTACGCCTGCAGGTTAAACATGGTCATGATGAAGCACTGAATATGCGTGATTTCGTGGCGGAAGGCGGATCGTTGAGTGGTCTGGTGAAAAAACACTGTGAGATTTGGGCAGGGCTTTAGGTGTGGGGTTTGCGTTGCCCGCTGAGATCCCGGACAATGGTATTTTAACTCAAGTTTAACAATACCATGAAACACCCGCTTGAATCGCTGATGACCGCCGCTGGGATCCTGCTGCTGGCTTTTCTGTCCTGCCTGCTCTTACCTGCCCCTTCACTTGGCCTGGTGCTGGCGCAAAAACTCGTTGCCACTTTTCATCTGATGGATCTCAACCAGTTTTACACGTTGCTGTTTTGCCTGTGGTTTTTACTACTGGGGGTGATTGAGTATTTTGTGCTGCGCTACATTTGGCGGCGCTGGTTCTCGCTGGTGGATTAAGCCCGCGAGAACCCGGTGCCGTTAATGCGTTCGACTATGATTTTCTTTGCGATAAGCGCCCGGCGGTTGACTAAACGTACGGGTGAAAATACGCGTAAAAGTCTGCTGTGAATCGAATCCGTACTTCAAACAGATGTCGTACACTTTCTGATCGGTATCGCGCAGATCGCGCGCCGCCAGCAGCAGTTTACGCTCACGGATGTAACGCCCCAGGCTCTCGCCTTTGTACTGCATAAAAAGACGCTGTAGGTGCCATTTTGAATAACCCGCATGGCGGGCAATATCATCAATGCGCAATGGTTGATTCAAATTATCATCAATCCATTCAACAATCGTATCAATTACCTGAGCAGAAATCGTCATCATGCTCTCCCCTGTGTTCATTGATTCGCCTGCTGCCACCAGGCCGTAAACGTTTGGTCCGGTTCGGACAGTATGACCGGTTCACCCAGCATCGGCGTCAGCAGTCGGTAATCTTGTTGGCGGCTGGCAAGCGCCAGTCGTTTGTACGGATCATCCCAGGTATGTTTCGCCAGAACAAAACGACCTGCGTGCCCGGGCAAAACGGCTTTCGCATGCAGATCCGCCGCGGCCTGAGCCGTCTCTTCCGGCATCATGTGAATAAACTTCCAGTCCTGGTCATACTGACCGTTCTCCATAATCGCCAAATCAACCGAGCCAAACTGCTCGCCAATGGCTTTAAAATGCGGCCCGTAGCCGGAATCCCCGCTGTAATAAACGTTCTGCCCCGGCATTTCAAACATAAAGCTGGCCCACAGCGTCTGATTACGCTTAATGCCTCGCCCCGAAAAATGGCGGGCTGGCAGAACATGAACAATCAGTGAATCCGTCACTCTGACGGACTGATTCCAGTCACGTTCGTCGATTATCTCGCTGCGCATTCCCCAATAACGCAGATGCGACCCCACACCCAGCGGCGTAATCACCCGTTTAATCTTCGGCATTAACGCCTTGATGGTGGCGAGATCCAGATGGTCATAATGATCGTGCGAGATGATGAGCAGATCGATCTCCGGCATCGTCTGCGCGGTCCACGGATAATCCCCGGCAAAGGCTTTGTTCAGAAATGAAAACGGCGCGGCATAGTTGCTGAACACCGGATCAATCAGGATGCGTTGACCCGCCAGTTGTAAATACCATGAGGAGTGGCCCAGCCAGACCAGAGTATCCTGCTGCGGCAGTAACCCGGCGAGATCGCTCGCCACCAGGGGTAACGGCTGCGCTGGCCGCGCATTTTCACGCTTAGCGACCAGAAACTCCCACCAGGCCGCCAGCATACCTTTGTTACCGGTATAGCCCGGTGTTGGCACCTGGTTATGAAACTGTCCATCACGATAGTGTGGCGACTGTTCAACCTGACTCAGTTGTGCCCCTTGCGGCGCCTGGCCAAATCCGGCATTGAGTACAAACGGTAAACTTGTAGCAGCGGCAATAAGCATAATAACAACCACACAAACTGTGAGACGCTTCATATCCTGACCTTAAACGCGCCTCCTTTCCGCTGGTTTGCGCGACTGACTCTTGATTATGAGTGAGTAAGCACTCATTATAGAAATCGAAAGTTCGCCGTCAAGATGATTTTCAATCTTTGACATTCTCCGTTGCGGTGCTGCAAAGGCCGTGATTCAATCATGTTTTTTACAGACTTAAGGGTAAAGTGTAGTGGCTCGTCCGAAGAGTGAAGACAAAAAACTGGCATTACTGGAAGCTGCAACCACAGCATTTGCACAATCAGGTATTGCGGCCTCAACCGCCGTAATCGCGCGCAATGCAGGGGTTGCGGAGGGAACGTTGTTTCGCTATTTCGCGACCAAAGATGATCTGATCAACGAGCTTTACCTCTTTTTAAAACACGATCTCTGCCAGTCGATGATGGCCAATCTGGACCGTTCAGTGACCGATGCCAAAACCATGACTCACTACATCTGGAACAGCTACATTAGCTGGGGTCTGAATCATACCTGCGGACATCGCACCATTCGTCAGTTGGCCGTCAGCGAGAAAATCAGCAAAGAAACTGAACAGCAGGCTGACGATATGTTCCCGGAACTGCGCGATCTTTGTCATCGCTCCGTGCGACCTGAATTTATGTCGGACGAGTATCGCGCCTTCGGCGACGGGCTTTTTTTGACACTTGCAGAAACAACCATGGAATTCGCTGCCCGCAACCCTGCCCGCGCGACTGAATACATTTCGTTGGGGTTTGAAGCCATGTGGCGCGCCCTGACCCGCGAGGAAAAATAATGGATGGAAAGACACTGCATGTCTGCGCCAAGCGCCTTGCGCTTGAACTGCCTTTTACTGAGCACTGCTGGCCTTTTGGCCCGGAATACGACGTGTTCAAGGTCGGCGGCAAGATTTTCATGCTGGTCTTTGAACATCACGGACGCCCGCTGGTTAACCTGAAATCCGATCCGCAAAAATCACTGTTAAATCAGCAGATCTACCCCAGCATTGAACCCGGTTATCACATGAATAAAAAGCACTGGATCTCAGTCTATCCAGGCGACGACATTACCGAGTCATTGCTGACGGACCTGGTGAGCGACTCATGGCACCGGGTGGTGGATGGTTTGCCTAAGCGCGATCAGCAACGCCTGCGGCCAGGCTGATTTATCGTTAGCGTCGATAAGTGTTTTTGCATTTTTCGCTCTTATCATTTTCTCGCTAACCCTGTACCCTGCTGAAACTAAACGCACCCGCAGGGTAGGAAAACCACCAGGAGTAGTTATGGATATTGTTTCTGTCGCCTTAAAACGTTACTCCACTAAGGCATTCGATCCGAATAAAAAACTGACCGCTGAGCAGGCCGAAAAATTAAAAACGCTGCTGCAGTTTAGCCCGTCCAGCACCAACTCTCAGCCGTGGCACTTTATCGTTGCCAGCACTGACGAAGGTAAAGCGCGCGTGGCGAAATCCGCAGCCGGCGGCTTTGTATTCAACGAGCGTAAAATGCTGGATGCATCCCACGTTGTGGTGTTCTGCGCCAAAACGGCGATGGACGATGCATGGCTGGAGCGCGTCGTCGATCAAGAAGAGCGCGATGGCCGTTTCGCTTCCCCGGAAGCCAAAGCCGCTAACCACAAAGGCCGTACTTTCTTTGCCGACCTGCACCGCAAAGATCTCAAAGATGACAACCACTGGATGGCGAAACAGGTGTACCTGAACGTCGGTAACTTCCTGCTGGGCGTTGCGGCGATGGGGCTGGACGCGGTGCCAATCGAAGGCTTTGATGCTGCCGTTCTCGACGCAGAGTTTGGCCTGAAAGAAAAAGGTTTCACCAGCGTGGTCGTGGTCCCGGTAGGTCATCACAGCGTAGAGGATTTCAACGCCGCGCTGCCGAAATCTCGTCTGCCGTTGGAAACAACGCTGACGGAAGTCTGATTTTTGCCGTTATGCCCGATGCGTGTCGCCGTCATCGGGCGTATCACTACTGATTCAGCCACGCCAGAGCCTGCTCCCCCGCTTCATCCATCGGTAAATAAACCAGCAGCCGCGAACCGTTACGCGGGGCGGAATACCAGTACATTTGCTGCAAGCTAAAACGCCCTAACTGCGGATGAACAAAGTTTTTGACCTGATTTTCCACACCGCGAACGTCATAACGCTGATGCCATAATGCTTCAAACTCAGACGATGCGGCAAAAAAGCGCGCCAGTTTATTTTCCCAAACAGGATCGCTGCGATGTTCCGCCATTGCGGCACGGAAATAAGAAACAAACGTCGGTAATACATCGCAGTTTTCTATCCGGCTACGCCAGGTTTCATTCGTGAGATAGAGGTAAATACAGTTGCGGTCTTCGCTCGGGAGCGTGAAGAAATCAACGCCCATCAACCGGCAAAAACTGTCGTTCCAGGCCACGATGTCAAAACTGGGTTTCTGAATACTGGCGGGCTGCGGCATCAGGCTGTCGAGCATCTTTCGGGTGCCTGGCGCAATCCCTTCACACACCATCACCGGCGTGGATTCCGGTGGCGTCAATCCGGCCAGTACAAACAGGTGGCGGGTTTCCAGCGGACTGCATTGCAGCGCGCTCGCTACATTCAGCAAGACCGCTTGCGACGGATTGACCTCTCGCCCCTGCTCCAGCCAGGTGTACCAGGTGACGCCAACGTTAGCCAACATCGCGACTTCTTCGCGGCGCAGACCGGGCGTTCTTCGCCGCCCAATGCGCGGCAGACCCAGACGCTGCGGATCGAGGCTTTCCCGTCGCGCACGTAAAAACGCGCCAAGCTGCTTGCGGCTGTCATCAGGGAGAATAACCGCGGATTCCTGTTGCGCTATTACCGACATGGACTCTCCAGCATAGTAGTACCAATACCAGTATAACCAGGAACTGGTACCCGTTTAATTTTTCAGTGATGCTACGTCCATCTGCAAAATGATGCAATGGAGTTACTATGAGTACATCAACTGTTTCACCCGGCCGCATAGGGTTGCTCCTGTTATTGACAGGCCAAATGCTCCCGCTCATTGATACATCAATTACCAATGTCGCTCTGGATTCCATTACCCAGTCGCTTCAGGCCACCACCACACAGCTGGAGCTGATTGTCGCTTTGTACGGGGTGACTTTCGCCGTTTGTCTGGCGCTGGGCAGCAAACTCGGTGATAACTATGGTCGCCGCCGCCTGTTTATGACAGGCGTCGTGCTGTTTGGCATCGCCTCTCTTTTATGCGGGATGGCGAATTCCATTCATATGTTACTGGCTGCCCGCGTTCTACAAGGTGCGGGCGCGGCGCTAATCGTGCCGCAGATCCTTGCCACCCTGCACGTCACGCTGAAAGGTCCTGCACATGCGCGGGCCATCAGTTTGTATGGAGGAATTGGCGGCATCGCGTTTATTGTCGGCCAGATGGGCGGAGGCTGGCTGGTTTCGGCAGATATTGCAGGGCTGGGCTGGCGCAACGCCTTTTTTATTAATGTCCCGATCTGTCTGTTAGTTCTGATGTTCAGCCAACGCTATGTCCCGGAAACCACGCGAGAAACCCGAACCCGCATCGACTGGCTGGGCACCAGCAGTCTGGCTGCGATTCTCTGCTGCTTGTTGTTTCCCATGGCATTAGGCCCGGAAACCGGCTGGCCGTGGCAGACTCAGCTTGCTCTGGTCGCCATCCTGCCTTTGGGATGGTGGATGCGCAGCAATGCGTTACGACAAGAACAGACCGGGCAACATCCTCTCTTACCGCCACGCCTGTTAAAACTCAGCAGCATCCGGTTCGGCGTGCTGATCGCATTACTGTTTTTTAGCGCCTGGTCAGGATTTATGTTCTGTATGGCGCTGACGCTACAGGCCGGTCTGGGGATGGCGCCCTGGGAATCCGGCAATAGCTTTATTGCGCTTGGCGCAGCCTATTTTATTTCCGCCTGTTACGCACCGCGACTCATTGCCCGCTATAGCACGGGACGTATTATGCTCACCGGGTTGATTATTCAGATCGCTGGCTTGATGGGCTTAATGATGACCTTCTGGTATTCAGGTATGCATACCTCGGCCATTACGCTCGTTCCGGCGACAGCGTTTATCGGCTATGGTCAGGCGCTGATTGTAAACAGTTTTTATCGCATCGGTATGCGCGATATCGCCACGCACGATGCGGGCGCCGGAACCACCATTCTGAGTACGTTGCAGCAGGCAACATTAGGACTCGGTCCCGCCGTGTTGGGGGCGCTGTTCCTGCATCTGCAGCAACATTACCATGGTGATTACACGCGCTCGGTTATCGGCTTTTTAGCCGTCGAAGCCACAATGATGACCGTGCTGTTACTGACTACCTTTTTATTTCGCCGCACGCTGAATATCAATCCGGTGTGCGCCAGCATCGCCGCAAAATCGTAGGCAAGACGAGCGTAATTTGCATAAGCTCCTGACAGCGGTCATCATAGGCCGCTGTTTATTAAGGAGACATTATGCAGGAATTGATATCTCAGGTAGAAGAACTCGGCATTGAAATAAACCACACCACCTCGCTGGTGATGATTTTTGGCATTATTTTTCTCACCGCCATTATTGTTCACGTTATTTTGCACTGGGTGGTGCTGCGCGCATTTGAAAAGCGCGCGAACGCCAGCTCCCGTCTGTGGCTACAAATCATCACGCAGAACAAGTTATTTCACCGGCTGGCATTCACCCTGCAGGGTATCATTGTCAACATTCAGGCCGCGCTGTGGTTACAAAAAGGCAGCGAAGCCGCAGAGATATTAGTGACCTGCGCCCAGCTGTGGATCATGATGTACGCCCTGCTGTCCCTGTTCTCCCTGCTGGACGTTATTCTCAATCTGTCGCAAAAACTCCCTGCCGCATCTCAGCTACCGTTGAAAGGTATATTCCAGGGAGTCAAACTGATCGGCGCAATTATCGTTGGGATTTTGATGATTTCCCTGCTGATTGGTCAGTCCCCGGCAATACTGATAAGCGGCCTGGGCGCGATGGCCGCCGTCTTAATGCTGGTGTTTAAAGATCCCATCCTCGGCCTGGTGGCCGGCATACAGCTTTCAGCCAACGATATGTTGAAGTTGGGCGACTGGCTGGAAATGCCGAAATACGGCGCAGACGGCGCGGTTATCGATATTGGTTTGACCACGGTGAAAGTGCGCAACTGGGATAACACCATCACCACTATCCCCACCTGGTCACTGGTATCGGACTCTTTTAAAAACTGGAGCGGGATGTCTGCTTCCGGGGGGCGACGCATTAAACGCAGCATCAGCATTGATGCCACCAGCATTCATTTTCTTGACGAAGATGAACGCCAGCGACTGCATAAAGCACACCTGCTAAAGCCGTATTTAACCACGCGTCATCAGGAAATTGACGAGTGGAATCAGCTATTGGATGCGCCTGAATCCGTATTGAATCACCGCCGGATGACCAATATTGGCACTTTCCGCGCCTATCTGAACGAATATTTACGTCACCATCCGCGGATTCGCAAAGATATGACGTTAATGGTACGCCAGCTTGCGCCGGACGATCATGGTTTGCCGATCGAGATTTATGCTTTTACCAATACGGTAGTCTGGCTGGAATATGAAAGTATTCAGGCTGATATCTTCGACCATATATTCGCAGTGATCGAAGAGTTTGGCTTACGCATTCATCAGTCGCCTACCGGAAATGATATTCGCGCATTGTCAGGGGCTTTTCAGCGTTAATCGGCAATGAGAAGTGGTAACCGATCTCATCGCCAGGATGAGGTCGGTTAGATATTAGCGGGATTTACGGCGCAGCAGTTTGAAGGCAACAAACAGGAACAGGATCCATATCGGCAGCAGAATAGCGGACAAGCGCATATCATCCATGGTGCACATCAGCACCAGAATCATGCCGAGGAAGGCAATGCACAGATAGTTTCCGGCCGGATACAGCAGCGCTTTAAACTGGGTATCACGTCCTTTGCGGCGCATCGCCGCGCGGAATCGCAAATGCGCCAGACAAATCATAATCCAGTTTAGTAGCAGCGTCGCGACAACCAGCGCCATCAACAGACTGAACGCTTTTTGCGGCAGCACATAGTTGATCAACACCACCAGTGACGTAATCGCGCCGGACAGAATCAATGAGTTCACCGGAACGCCACGACGACTGACGCGGGTTAAAAACTTCGGCGCATTTCCCTGCACGGACAAGCCAAACAGCATGCGGCTGTTCGAGTAAACACCGCTGTTATAGACCGACAGTGAAGCCACCAGAATGACAAAATTCAGTGCAGAAGCCACCACGTTACTGTCAAGATTATGGAAAATCATCACGAACGGGCTACTGTTTGATTTCACTTCCACCCACGGGTACAAGGCCAGCAGCACCACCAGAGAACCGATGTAAAACAGCAAAATACGGTACACCACCTGATTTACCGCTTTCGGGATACTTTTCTGCGGATCCTGCGCTTCCGCGGCAGTGATCCCTATCAATTCCAGCCCGCCAAACGAGAACATAATCACCGCCAGCGAAAGGATCAATCCGTTCCAGCCGGTGGCAAAAAAGCCGTTGTAACGCCAGAGATTATCGATGCTCGCATGTTCCCCGCCGTTACCGGAAAACAGCATCCAGATGCCAAAACCAATCATGCCGATAATGGCCAGCACTTTAATCAGCGCAAACCAGAATTCCGTTTCGCCATACAGACGTACGTTAACCAGATTGACGGCGTTGATGATCACAAAAAACGCGGCGGCCCAAATCCAGGTGGGGACATCGGGCAGCCAGTACTGCATGTAGATTCCGGCCGCTGTCAGCTCCGCCATGCCAACCAGCACAAACATCACCCAGTAGTTCCAGCCGGACAAAAAGCCAGCAAACGGTCCCCAGTATTTATAGGCAAAATGGGCAAACGATCCGGAAACGGGTTCTTCCACCACCATTTCGCCCAGTTGACGCATAATCAAAAAAGCGATGATTCCGGCTACGCCGTAACCCAGTAACACCGCAGGCCCCGCCATCTGAATGGCCGGACCAATGCCCAAAAACAGGCCGGTTCCAATTGCGCCGCCCAGCGCAATTAACTGAATATGGCGGTTTTGCAACCCCCGCTGAAGCGTCGGCTCATTCGTCGACGCGGCATCAGACACGCTGGTGTCGGATGCAGTTGACGCGTTTTTCACGCCCTTCCCCTGTGTCGTTTTTATTGAAGGGGCTTCTTTTAACATTTCAACCTGGTTGCCGCAAGGCGCAATCGTTTAACACCATGGTCATCAGCGATGCCTGAGCCGTTGTTATTTTTCATGGGGCTGCTCCTTACCAGAGCTCACGCTTTTCATAATTACAGTGAATTATTCTGGACGAAAAGGCATTCCAGGCCACAGAATGCGCTTTACTGTTTTTCTAACATTTTCAAATGGGTGAGCCTGTTGTATTTCAGTCACTCATTTTTAAGCCAGGCCAGGCAACGACTGTCATGAATAAGATCATCAAACGATTGGAAATCGTCAAAAGCGCTATTGAACTGGAAGATGAGGAGATTATTTTCCAACAGGTGGCGCATCTGAAAAATGAGCCTTTGTCAGTCGTGCCAGGCACCATCGTGCAGGCGATCGAAGCCCGGCGCTTTAGCGATGCTCTGCGTGAAATCACCGCCTGGCTGCAATCTCAGCGGGCAGTCTCTACGTGGCAGGATCCTGCGATTGCGGCGAGTAAACTCGAACTGAAAGCGCTTGAAACACAATTGCGTGACCTGATTGATAAGCGCAACACGCGCATTCAAATCCTCGATGATTTCAACGATCTATACCATCTTCGTCTTGGGCCGTTGATGAGCCGCATCCTTGAGCTGCGTAAGCAACTAGCCGCCAGCGCGCAACGTAAGCAGGAAGCGGAGCGAAAACGCCGGGAAAAAGACTATCAATCCTGTCAGCACTATATTTCCCAGGCCGTTGAGCAGTTGGCCAGACTCAAGCAGCAATGGATGAACCAGCACTCAGATTCGCGCGAATCTGTCGAAACCCGGCAACGCATTCAGCAACAAACGGAGCTGATCACCGCCCTGCTGGCGGAGATTCGTGAACTGGAAAACGACTTTTCTCGCCAGGACGACAGCGCGACTCGCCAGGCACAAGAAGAGGCCAGTCATGAATATGATGAATATCAGGAGCAGCAGCAGGACGCACAGCATCGTTTTACCCGCGATCAACGACTTTCTCCCGATGAGCGTAGCGAGCTAAAGCGCCTGTGGCGGCAAGCCAGTCGTCTTTGCCACCCGGACGTAGTGGCGGATGATCTGAAAGAGAAAGCGCATCAGATGATGGTACAGCTTAACCAGGCGCGCCAAAATGCCGACCTTGCCGCCGTACGGGCGTTACTGACCCAGTTACAAAGTGGTCTCGAACCGATGATGGCGAGCGACCGATTGAACGATCTGCAGCATTTACGCAGCAAAATACAGCAGCTCAGAGAACAAATTAACGCACTGCTGAAAGAGATTACCGAACTAGAGGCGGAAAACGCCTGGCGCCTTGCTTCCTCCGTGACCGATAAAGAGGCTTACTTCTCTGACCAACAACGGGCGCTGACGGAAATCCGCAACTCGCTGGAACAACAGGTGCACCAGGTCGAGCAGGAGCTGTTAGCGGGCTGAGCGCGAGCAGCGAAGTGAGCAGATAAAATGACAACGGCAAGCAACATGCTCAAATAAAGCACAAAAAGACCAACTCAGAATAAAAAACTATAAATGTTTGTTTAATTGGCTAAATAGTCTTAAATTCAAACATTTTTAGATGCTTAATGTAAATTTGGCGATATTCCCATCTTCACTGTTCCCACCCGTCCCTGCTTCCTAATCTTAATTAAGAATTCTCCTACCCACCAACCAGTCCATCATCACAAGCTGGCATTCCTTTGAAATATAATCATTTTTAAATAAATCGCCGTCAATAATCCCAGGAATATCCTGCCTTTATGGAAAAGGTGGGCCCATTCTTGTGGTGATCCATAAGCGAAATCTATCAATCATCTGCTCAGAGGTGATATAAACGATTTATCTTAAATTTTAACAAAGTGTAATATCTACTTTCAGAATAGTTAATGCTTCAAATAAATACAGAAAATATCTGTTGAATCGGCAATAAATAAGGATACGTTCAAGCCAAAGAACGTTATACGAGATTTAATTAACATTCCACGCGTCGCAAGAAACTCTTTTTTCAGCCAGAAAAAAGAGGCGACTGCTTGCATTAAAATTTCAAGGAGATCGTAATGTCTAAGGCTATTTTTTTGGGTGATTCACTTTATCCCTGGCTAGGCATGCGAGAAATTCTACGTGGTTCATCATTATATATTGATATTACATACCACTCCTCTCAGACGTTTTCAGCAATCAAGTTCCTGCCAGATGGCACGGATTACATCATTATTAATCCTGACAAATCAGATTTTTTAAAATATGCCAGGATTATCCGCAGCATGGCTATCCGCCCTGCCACAAAAATTATTGTTTTGGCAGATGAAGCCACCTTTTCTCTTTTTCAAACCGTTTGCGGGAAGAACATGCAATTACTCGATCAAGATGCCAGTCTCGATCGGCTACTGCATGCCGTTACACGTATCATACAGAATAAAAAACAAAATAATATCAACGCACTACATACTAAAATTACCGCAAACGAATTCAATGTCATGATGATGCTTGCCCGGGGTTGGTCATTGGCACAAATCGCCGGGGCGTCACAAAAAAGTGAAAAAACCATCGGGGCGTACAAAAGCAACATTGCCAGAAAGCTCGGCAAAAATAACACCCGGCTCAAGTACACCATTTCCCACTATAGCCAGCCGTAACTGACTTATTTAAGGACAATTATCACGGTTATTATTTAACTCTTTCCTTTCGGCTCATTTTTAATTCCGCAACGCTCGGAAGGGAGCCCTATTCCCAAAAATCAATATGCCGGGTAGCGCATCCGCGGGCCAATCATAGCCAACAACTCAACGTATTAACACATACATAACAGGAATGTAGACGAGGGTTATATATGAACAAAGTTTACAGCATTATTTGGAACGCGGCGCTCGGCATCTGGGTGGTCGTTTCTGAATTAACTAAAGGCAAGAAAAAAAGTAGTTCACGTAAAACTGTCGCCGTCCTCGCTGCTGGCGCATTAAGCGGAGCGTCGATGATGGCCTCGGCTGATCCGATTATTGATATCGGCGATCATAATATTTCTACTGACTACCAGCGAGGAATTTCCGCTGGCGTTTATGAGGGAATTCATAACTACGGCTTCTTATATGAAGATAATACCACTGGTCAGGCGCTCAATATCAGCGGCGCGATCCCGACGATTACCCCAGGCCAAAGCGGCGTTGTTGAGTCAACGACTATCCGGGAGCTGCTGCAAACCGGCAAAATCACGCTTAAGGCTACCAGCCCTGACCAGAGCGTAAAAACAATCTCTACGGAGGAAGAGCTGGCAGAATACCTGACTCATACCCAGTCAGCGAAGCCTTCGCAAAGTACGGACTTTGATATTTTTGATCCGGCGCTCCCAGGAGAGCCAGAAACCATTAAAGTTTTTGATACCAGCGCGTTAGCCGGGTTTATCACTGAATCACAAATCGGCGATGCTGTTTTAAATACGTATGATGCGCAACAAACGCAAATCTATAAGCAATTTGGCATCGCGTTGGCGACCAATGGCGCCACGGCCAATCTGAATATTGGCAACGATACGCTTCATGTACGTGACAAAGCCAATACCATCGAATTACTGGCTAAAGATTCCTCGCTGCTGGAAGCGCAAGGCGCCAACAGCCAGGTGAACTGGCAATCCGATAACTACATCAAATTTAACGCCGCCCCCGTTATTCCAACCAAAACGTTTAACGGTTCCAGGACGACCTCCGTATTTGGCGGCGATGTAACGCTGATGACGTATGGCTATAACGACGCTGGCGAGGTGATCGAAACGGGGGAAAAAACGTTCTCAATTACCACGGCTGCGGAACTGGCTGAGTTCAATAGCTGGTTGTTAGGCGAAAGCGATGATGCCGCGCAAAAACCGGATGGACAAAAAGTCAGTCAGATCCAGTTGTGGCTGGATGTTGAAGACAGTCAAATCACAACCGTCTCCGCCGCGCAAGCGAAGTATGCTGAGCTGATAGATGACTTACTGACTTCAGGTAAGTCATCTGATGTTATCTCCTGGGATTACGACGTCTGGACCGATGGCGAGTCGCATAGCAATAACACGACCGCCGAACGCGGTGAGCTACACGCTATCTATGCCAACGGCGCAGGTACCGCCGGTACGTTGAATAAAGATGCGATGATCGCCGTAGACGGCAGTATTAATGGCGTGATGAAAGCCATTGACGGCGGGGTTATCACTAACCTGGGCGAACTGAACGCATTGCGTACCTCTACCGGCCAGAGCCTGGCAATTGGCATGCTGGCGAAAGATGCGACGGCAACCAACCACGGAACGATTAACGCCGGGCTGTTTATTGATAAGGACGGTAACCAAAACGTCAACAGCTACGGTGCATTTGGCATGCAGGGGCAAGGCGCCAGCGTAATTACCAACGAAGGCACAATCAACCAGGCGATTACTACCGATAACTTCGGTACCGCTTCTGCTGCCGATCCCTGGAGTAAAGACGATCCCGAGACTTCGTTGACGCTGGCCATTGGTATGCAGTTGTCCAACGACGCGCAAGGCACTAATAACGGCGATATCAATATCGTCAACGGACACAAAAACAATACCCCCTTTGGTAACGGCACCGCCTTTGGCGTAGAAGTCGCCGACAACGCCACATTTACCAACACCCAGAATGCCTCTATTTACCTTGGCCGCGATGCAAATAACTCCTCCCAGGATGCCATACTGCCAGGCGGTTCCAGCCCAAGCGCCGGTATCATGACCAAAAGCGCCAAAGAGGTGATTAACAACGGTCTCATCACCCTTGGCGTCGGCATACGTAACGCCGCCGGGATCCTGATCGGCAATGCAACAGGTAATGTGCTGAATACCGGCACTATCGCAATCAATGGCGATGGCCGTGGAGGCACCAGCAAGAACTACGGCATCACTGTGCGTGACAGTGGCGCAGAGAATGGTCAGATCATTAGAAATGACGGCAAAATTAACGTTAATGGCAACAATAACGTCGGGATCCACGTCAGCGCCAATAAGAAAAATGCCGAAGTCACCACCAGCGCTTCTGGTTCTATCGTAGTAGACGGTGACGGCGGCGTCGGTAACCGAAACTATGCTATTTGGGCAGAAGGCGGCACCAACGGTCAGGCAACGGTCAATGTCTATTCTGATATCACCCTGAATCAGGCAGGTAACATCGGCGTACACGTGCGTGATAACGCCATCGCTAACGTCGATAGTCTGAGTAGCCCGGCGTTCAACAACACCGATCAGATTGGTTATTACCTGTATGGTAAAGGCGCGACCGCCAATATTGGGCAGGCGGTGATGAATGACAACGGCCAGGATCGCACCACTATTTTCCGTATCGCCAATGGCGCATTGTTGGCCGGTAATACGACTAACCCGAAAGATCAGTCTACTTCTGACCTGAATCTGACGCTCAGCGGCAACAATTCTGTTGGCGTGCTCGCCACCGGCGCAGGCAGTAGCGTAGATACCGGGGAAGCGACGTTTACCGTTAAGGGCACCAACTCCGCAGCGCTGGTCATCGAAGGCGGCGCCAACGGTACCATCAGCGATAAAACCACCATCAATTTAACCGGTGAAAGCACCGTTGCCGGGGTGGTGGATGGTCAGGCACATCAATTGAATGGCGACACGCAGGGGAATGCCACGAGCACCACCCTCACCTCAAACGCGAAGATTACCTCTGAAGCCAGCGGCAACAAGGTTATTGCCTATGTGGCGAGAAATCTGGGCAACCTGCTCCTCGATACCAAAGCGATCATCGATCTGGCCAGCGTCGACAGCATCGGCGTTGATGTGCAACAAGGCGGGAACTTAACCAATAACTCCTCCAGCGCCCTGCATGTCAGCAACGGCATCGGCGTACGCGCCTCAGGCTATAACGCGCAGATTAGTAAGCTGGGCAAAATTCAGGTTGATGATGGTACTGCTGGCGTTCTGCTGACCCAGGGGGCCAGTCTGCTGATCAACGGTAAAACTGGCGACAGCATTACCACTAATGGATCTGCTGACGGTATTCGTCTGGCCGAGGGCGCAGGCGCGCTGGCCGCGCAAAGCGTGATGATTCGCGCTGAGGGTACTGGTGCCGGTATTCAAAACGATGCCAACAACACCAATATCACACTGCGTGATGTCACTATCGATTCCAACGATGGTCCAGGGATCCGCACCAGCGTCGCGCTGACCATGAACGATGGCCTGAACAACATCCTCAACGTCAACGGTAAAGGTACCGGTTTCGCCTTTGAGCAGCGCAATGGCGACGCGGTGACGGGCGATCTGACCATCGGCAAAGGCTATACCGTTGAAGTGCGAAACAGCGAAGGTAGCGGTATCCGCGCCAACACGGATGGCCAGGTCACGACCAGTGCCGACATCAACGTACACAACAGCGCAGGCGGTTCTGCGATCATCGCGAAAAACGTCAGCGCATTGACCAACAGCGGGAAGATTATTTCTGCCAGCACGACCTCACCGGTGATTGACGCCAGCGGCGACAGCAAGAAAAAAATCACCAATACCGGTACCCTTCAGGCCATCAACGACACGGCGGTGGCTATTCAGTCTGGTAAAGGCAATGACACCATTGATATCAGCGGCGGTATCACCAGCGGCGTAATCAATACCGGCGAAGGCAGAGATACCTTCAACTGGCGCAGCGGTTCCTATGCGGGCGAAGTGAATTTCGCTGGCACTGGCGGCAACAATAAAGCCAACATCGGCAATGTAATACTGGAAAAAACGCGCCACATCATTACCGCTGCGGGTACGGGCAATGCCCTCACCTTCACCAATACGCAAGATGCGAAGATTGGCACGCTTGCCAGCGACAACCTGAATACCGGCACCAACATTGGCACCGGCTGGGATTCCCTGACCATCAGCGGATCAAACGCGGATGTACGCATCGTTGAAAACCTGAGTCTGGCGAGCAAAACCCTTGCCGTAAACAATGGCGCAACGCTGCGCACCGGCGATCACGTTGAGCCGACCAGTACTGCCGCCAGCATTGGCGATTACGATGTGACGACCCAGGGCGCAGGCAGCAGGGTTATCTTCGATACCCTGGGAGATGCGTCAGCGGCGCAGATCTATCGTGGCATCATCAGCGGCGACGGGAAATTTGAACGTGCGGCGGGCGGCACCACGGTGTTTACCGCCAACAACAGCTACACCGGCTCTACCACCATTGATCAAACCGGTAAGTTGCAGTTGGGTGACGGCGGCAATGAAGGCGAAGTTAGCGCCGTATCTGACATCATCGACAACGGCGTGCTGGCGATCAACCGCGCCAACAACGTCCTGCTCAACGGGGTGATCTCTGGCATCGGCGCGCTGCAACAAATCGGCGGCGGCATTACCCGTCTGAACGGCAATAACACCTATACCGGCGATACCACCGTCACCAACGGTACGCTGCTGGTGAATGGCGATCAAAGCGCGGCGCGCGGCGCAACGACCGTCAGCGGCACATCCACACTTGGTGGGAATGGCATTATCGGCGGCAATGTATTGATGAACGATGCCACCACCCTCAGCGCGGGTGATGGCGGTGCGGGTACGCTCACCATTAACGGTAATCTGCAGCTTGGCAGCAAAACGACCTCCGCTTTCGAACTGGGCAACGCTCATACGCCAGGCGGTGCGCTGAACGATCTGGTGAACGTCGCAGGCGATTTGCAGCTTGACGGAACCCTGGATGTTACCACCTCACAGGGTGGGAACTTCGGACCGGGCGTATATCGTATCTATAACTACGGCGGCACGCTGAATAACCAGACGCTGGAGCTGGGCGTAATACCGGACAGCCAGGATAAGAGCAATATTTTTGTCCAGACCTCAATCGACAAACAGGTCAACCTGGTGAACGCCAACGGCGTTACCCTGCAGTTCTGGGACGGTGCCGACGTGAACCAGAGCCACGGCGCGTCGGGCATTGAAGGCGACAGCAAAATTGACGGCGGCGATGGTAAATGGATGGCGATTGGCCATCAGGGCGATAACAACTGGACCACGGCAACCGGTGAAGGTAACGCCCCCTGGGCGCAGAAATCCTTTGCCGTCTTCACCACCAAAGGCGGAACTGTTACCGTGGATAACGCCGCGGGCGAAGTTAATTTCTCCGGGGCACAGTTTGACGCCGATGGCTATATCGTTAAAGGTGATGCGCTTAACGCGTATGCCACCACAGAAAACGCGACCCATGCAGGCCAGACGCCAGGCACCGGTGAACTGCTGCTGCGCGTTGGCGCCGGTGGCGCGGGTCAAAACTATACCACGGCCATTGAGTCGGTGATCCGCGAAGCCAGCACGACTGACAAACTGACGCTGGTGAAAACCGACCCTGGTCGTCTGATCCTCAGCGGTGATAACGAGTATCGCGGCGGCACGCGCATTGATGGCGGTACGTTGCAGATTTCCTCTGACAGCAACCTCGGCCAAAGCGGAACCGATCTGGTTATTAACAACGGCTCCACCCTGCAGATGGGTGCGGACCTGACCAGCAATCGCACTATCGAGCTGGGAGCGAGTGATAACGCGGCGGTGTTTGACCTCAATTCGCGCCACTTCACGCCAGCCGGTGAGATTACCGGCGACGGTAAACTGAAAGTCACCAGCAGCTCAAGCGATGCGGGCAGCACCTTGTCGCTCGATCGCGCCAACAGCTACAAAGGCGATACCGAAATCGCCGGTACGGGTAATGCCAACAATGTCACGGTCAACGTCAGCAAAACCGGGGTCTTTGGTAGCAATGAAAGCAGCACCGTGAACGTCAATAAGGGGGCGACGCTCAATGTCAGCGGGACAGAGACCAGTCTGAAATCCCTGACCATGAACATCGCCGACAGCCTGTTAACGCTGGCGGATAATGTCACCGCAGCAAGCGCCAAACTCAACCTGACTGGCGCTGCAAAAGCGCTGTTAACCGACAACGCCACCGCAGGCAACGCGACGGTTAACGTGGCAAAAGACAGTACGCTGGCTCTGGAAGAGAATGCCAGCGGCGGCAATGCCAGCGTGAATAACAGCGGACTAATGACCTTTGCCGACCTGGCGATGGCGGAAAATACCGTCGTTAAAAACCTGGTGGGCGGTAAGGTCGATATCAGCGCGGTCGACAGCGCAACCTCTATCGGCTCGTTGTCCGGCGCGGGGAATGTCGAATTGGGCAATAAAGCATTGTCGCTGGGGAATCTGCAACTTGATGACACCATCAGCGGCATTATCAGCGGTAACGACGGTAGCCTGGTGAAAATCGGTGACGGCACCTTAACGCTGACAGGCGATAACACTTACACCGGCACCACAGACGTCAATGAGGGCGTGCTGCTGGTCAACGGCAACCAGTCTGCCGCGACCGGTCAGGTAACGGTTAAATCCGGCGCGACGCTCGGCGGGAACGGTATTATCGGCGGCGCACAGTTCGCCACCGATGGCTATCGCGTGGGTGGTGAGGCCATTACCACCGACACAGCGAACACGCTGATTCGCGTCGGCGATGGCACGGTAGACGGCGCAAACTACACCGCAACTATCGACAGCGTGATCCGCGGTACCGGCGGCCTGAATAAAGGCGATCTCGGTACGCTGATCCTCACTGGCGACAACACCTACAGCGGTGGAACCACCATCACCTCAGGTACGTTGCAGGTGGCGGGTGATACCAACCTTGGCGCGCCGGAGACGGGTATTACCTTCAACGGCGGTACGCTGAAGTATGGCGAAGCATTTGATACCGCCCGTCAGGTGACGCTGGAATCCGGTGGCGGGACATTCGATACCAACGGACATAACGTTTCCCTGCTGACGGAAGTCGAAGGTAATGGTCATCTGACCAAAACCGGTAAAGGCTCCCTCACCCTGACGCTGGATAATACCTACACCGGGGGCACTACCATCGAACAAGGCGTTTTACAGCTGGGTAATGGCGGTAACATCGGCAGCATTCAGGGAGATATCGTTGATAACGGCGTACTCAAGGTTGATCGCGCGGATACCCTGGCGTTAACGGGCAATATCAGCGGTAAAGGCCAGTTGCACCAGACCGGCAGCGGTATTACGGAACTGCAAGGTGAAAACAGCTACAGCGGCGCAACGTTGATTGCCAACGGCGTACTGCAGGCGGGTAATACCAACACCCTGAGTAGCGCGTCACACCACTACGTTGTCGCTGACACCATGTTGAACACGCAGGGATACAACCAGACCGTCGCAGGTCTGAGCAACGGCGGTGATGTCTCGCTCATCGGCCAGCAGACTGGCACAACGTTAACCGTCAAAGGGGATTACGTCGGCGAAAAAGGGATCATCAACATGGCGGCCATTCAGAATGGTAGCGGTGCAGGTATTGCCGACCGTCTGATTATTGATGGCGGTAAAGCCAGCGGGAGTACGCTGCTGGACGTTGATGGTTCTGGCCTCGGCGCACCGACCGTCGGGGATGGTATCGAGGTGGTCACGGCCCTCAATGGCGCTACCACCACCGCGCAAACGTCGCGCGACGCCTTCCACCTGGCCGCCGATCGTATGGCAGCAGGCGCGTTTGAGTACCAACTGCATGCGGGCAATGCTCAGGGTCAGGGGGAAAACTGGTATCTGAGAAGCGAATATCGTCCGGAAACCATGCTGTATTCAGGCCTTGCCAGCGTCGTGCGTCAGGGTGACATTAGTCTGCTGGGTAACATGCACCAACGTATGGGCGACGAGGTTAAACCGGGCATTGATGAAGATAATCGCGCCTGGGCAAGAATGCTTGGTTACTCCGGTAAAACCAAACTGGACGATGCGGCCGGGACGCAAACCAGCTCCCATACCATGGGGATCCAGGTCGGCGTCGATATGTATGCTAACGAAAGCTGGAAAGCCGGGATGTATACCAGCATCCTTGATATCGACAGCAATGTGAAAGGCACGAAGACGGGTAGCGACGGCAAAGGCGGAAACATCGACGACAATGCGTTTTACGTCGGCGGTTACGCCACCTGGTTCTCGGGCGACGGGATGTATGTTGATAACGTCCTGCAGTACAGTAACCATAAATCTCGCCTGGCGGCGACCGGGAATAACGGTTCTTATACCGTCAAAGGCAACACGCTGACGGCGTCAACGGAGGTGGGTAAATCGTTCCGTCTGGGTTCAAGCGCCTGGAGTCTGGAACCTCAGGCTCAGTTAATCTACCAATACAGCGATTTTGATAATGGTCGGCTTGATGGTGTGACCCAAACGAAAGTGAAAATGGATACCGCTGATTCCTTTACCGCCCGTCTGGGCGTACGTCTGGTTGCTGACTATGACACCAACCATGGCAAATTCCAGCCGTACGGCAGGGTAAACGTCTGGCAGGGTCTGGGTTCAAAAGACAAAACGCACTTTAGCAATGCGGTCGCCACCACCACGCTCGAATCCTCACAGCAGTACTCCAGCACCGAAGTTGCGGCCGGTCTGTCCTGGTCAATCGACAGAAACGTGCAGGTCTACGGTGAACTGGGTACGCAATTCAGCAACGGTGGCAGTAAGTCGCAAATTGAAGCACCGATCAATGCTTCCATTGGCTTTAAGAAATCGTTCTAAGCAGTCATAAACTCACCAGCCCTCTGTTCTGCAGGGGGCTTTTTTTTTGCCTTTCAGGGCTGCCTGATACGCTACGCTTATCAGTCCTACGAACTTAACGACAACGCAGAACAATCAAGGGTTTGGGAAACGTAAAAAGGTGGGATTAATGATTATACTGCGTCAGGAGTAACGGGATTTCTTCTGCTAACACCGGCGGAGAAATGAAAAAGCCCTGAATTTTGTCACAACCAATCTGCGTTAAACGGTCCAGTTGGGACTGGGTTTCCACCCCTTCAGCAAGAACTTCAATACCAAAATTGTGCGCCAGTGAAATAATGCCCTCAACAATCTTTGTCGATCGGGTATCGGGCTCAATGCCAGCAACAAATTCCTTATCAATTTTTAGGGTATCAAAAGGATACTTCAGCAGATAATTAAGATTTGCGTGACCGGTACCAAAATCATCAAGAGCGAGTTTAACCCCGATCTCCTTTAGCTCCAGCATATTGTTAACCGCTATCTGGCTGTCGCGCAGTGGTGACGTTTCCGTAACCTCAATTTGGCATCGATAAGGCGGTAGTCCACAGAGGGTGAGATTACGTCTGACGCGTTGCGGTAAGAGAGGGTCACAAAATTCAAGTGCGGAAATATTGATTGATAATACAAGAGGATCGGGCCAGGACGTCGCCACATCCCAGGGGGTGTGGGTAACCATGTCTTCAATTGAAATGATATTGCCACTGTCTTCCAATAACGTAATAAAAATATCGGGAGAGATCATCCCCATCTGAGGGCTGTTCCAACGCATTAATGCTTCAAATCCGCTAATTTGCTGAGTATGCAAATTAAAAATGGGCTGATAAACCATATAAAACTGACTGGTATTCAATGCCTGTTCAAGCGCGGTGAGCACCTCGTTGGAATTAAACATTCCCTCTACCTCTACAAATCATAAAATTTAAAACCAGTCAGCATCGCTCCCGAATTATATCTACTATGATATGTTTTACATCAGAAAAGAATCACCAGACTAGGGTAAAAAAGACATCCGATGGGTGAATCTGACAATTAATTTATTTAAATCAGAAGTATTGTTCAGTCCCAACTTGGCGACGACGCGCATTTTATGAGCCTGAATGGTTTTATAGTTAAGGCTCACTAACTCAGAAATTTCTTTAGCGGTATAGCCACTTACCAGCAAACTCAGGATCTGCTGTTCCCTTTCGGTTAACCTTTTCTGCGAACGATACAGCCGGGGATTCCATTTCCCGACTGACAACGTCGCTAATTGACCGAAATCTCGCAGTGAAGATTTCTCAGTCAACACTATTGCTTTCTCAATATATAATAACTCCACGCATAATTTCGCCACCAAACTGTCAGCTACAATGACTACGACGTTATTATAGAACTTGAATCGATTTTTATTCAGAAACTGTACGACGTCTGAACACGGTTGTTCATTATTAATGATATTAAAAATCATGGTTTGATGCTGACATAATGATGACTGATGCAACATATCCTCAAACTGGAATGTTTGTACGGGTACATGTTTGCTGGTCAGGTAGGCGAACATACCGTTGCCCACAAAATTATCATTGCCACACATCAACATCCTGTTTACCGCTCCTTATAAGCTTCTGATCTTGTTACTCATAAAAAATTTGATAATAATTTTCTCGACTTCAGCCTCTTCACGACGATTTTTAAAATCGAACTTACACGAGATCTGATGACAGGAGTACAACTGATTATCCTCATCAAACTCATTGATCGTGACGACATCGATCACTTTTAAATCCAGCTGTAAACTGCCAAACGTATCAAACTCCAGTGAGGCATTTTTAATTACCGCATCTTTATAAACAAAGCGGGTATTTACATCTTTAACAATTAACGCACAGCCACCCTGAGAGATGTTTTTAATCCTGAAAGAGTAGTTTTCTCCGTTTTTGTAACGACCAAAACAGAAAAAGTCATAACCTTTCAGGAAGGAAAAACGCTGATTTTGTCGCTGCTGGGCAAAGAAAATCATATCCGGGATGAGGTAGGATAATCCTGCCTCCGCACCTGCGGGTGGGGTTTGTTCAAATCTGGCACTAAATTTTACAATCCCGCTTTCGCTGTGCAGGATAAAGTATTGGACCTTTTCAGGCACAATCTCTTCATGGCCGGAGATGACAAACCGTTCGAAATCGACCTTCTCTAGCTGTGTGATAACGCTACTGTTTTCGCATAAGACTTCCAGTTTCGTTTTCTTGTGCAGCTCTTCACGAAGGATAGCGATGATTTCAAACTTGTTGTCCTTTGCTAATCCAAAGCTCATTCTAAAACCCTTATTTCCATATTTAAGATATGTCCCGCTTTTGGTTACCCAAAAACGCGAGATCAGCATCCGCCCTGGTGCTTAATTACCATAGTGGATTCCATGTCAGACAGTTGGTTAAAAATTAAGTTTTTAACTATCTTTAGCCAATTATTGATACGTAAAAACATTTAATCAGGATAATTCTAGCTTAAGCCGCGCTTAAAACCACGCGAACTTATGGATTAACTATAACAAAAATGAATAATAATTTTATTTAAGATGCTGTTTTGAGATAACAAATAGCAAGAATTGCACAGAAAAAAACAAAGAAAAATGAAGGTGTTGGGATGGTTGGGCAATGCGCAGGTTGTCGCGCTTTTGTCGTCAGTGCGTATGATGCTTACATCTTCATATCATTAACTGCCAATACAGCCTGACGCGTGATTGTTATAAAGTGAATAATTACATTTTATATATTAAATAAATTTCCCTTAAGTCAGAAAAAAGCCAGCATCCTGCTGGCCCGGCAAATACCGAATAGAACTAGAGTGGCTTGCTACCTTACAGAGGGTACAACGTTAAAAATTCAATACCGCTGCTTAATTATTGATCGAGATGAGTCTGCGATGATCATCACTGCTCCCGCCAGCATTAGCGTGTCTTTCAATACCAGACGCCCGGCCCCGGACAAGTACGGAAAACCATGATGTAAATCGCCCAACGGCATTACCCATGCCTCTGGTGTGGTAATCAAAAAGGATAAGGTAACAATCGGCGTGGCAAATGCCAGTATGCCGCCAATTAATCCCAACCAACGGCTAACAGGATTTGCCAGCACCAATAAAGCGATAAGAACTTCGACTACGCCCAGACCATTGGAGAATGTATAGGTATTATTCGCCGCCTGCCATTCACGCTCCTGTGGCTTAAACTCACCTTCGTGGGTTAAATGCTGCTTATACTCTTCTGGATGTTCATAAAAAAATGACATTACCGGGCTATTAGCAACAAATGGCGTAATACTGTCAGCTTCGTAAGGTACAAATTTTAATAACCCAATCCAGATAAAAACAATTGCAATGCTCAGGCGAATTAAGGTCAATCCAATTTTATCGCCCTTACTGAGTAAACGCAGATACTTTTCCATGCAGGCTGTCCTCACTTGTATAAAATTGCCGTTGCGTGAGTGCTGCCATCAATGCGCATTGAGGTGATTTTCCAGGACGTTGCATTATTTTCCTGCGCCAGTTTCGCAATAGCATCCTCTATCTCTGAAGGCGCACCAGATATGGCAGACACGCTAACATGGACAACTTCGGTTTGCGCCAATGCGGAAAATGTCACCGGTGCAGTCAGTAACGCGGTCATTAGTAACGTAGTTTTAAACATGTTCATTCCTATTTCCATTAAACAGTGATTTCAGTGGCAATATAATAAAACATGCCAATTTATTTTATTTCATCCAGGACGCCAGAATAACTGTCAATGAGTATCCAGCCGTTAAAAAGACAAAAAAAGCCCCACACGGGTGGGGCAAACATGCAGACTACGCTTTTATTATTTAACGAGAGAAAAGAGATCGTTTAATGATTCACTCATACTCGGATGGGTAAATATTTGATCGCGTAAGGTTGTATAGGGTAATCCTGCATCCATAACCGTCTTGATGATATTAATCATCTCATGTGAATCCACACATAATAGCGAAACACCTAATATCTGTTTCGTTTCACTATCCACCACCGCTTTAAGTACGCCGCGTGTGTCATCCATCACTCGCGCACGCGGAATCGCCGCGACCGGCAGCGTGACTACCTGCACAGAAGCACCGCTGGCGCGAGCCTGTTCTTCGGTCATCCCCACGCGGGAAAGCGGCGGCGTCATAAAGACGGAATACGGTACATTTTGACGATCGCCGGTGTGACGTCTCCCCTCGCCTGACAGGTTGTCACGCACAATGCGGAAGTCATCCAGTGAGATGTACGTGAACTGCAACCCCCCGGTAACATCGCCCATTGCCCAAATATTATCTGCCGAGGTACGCAAATATTTATTCACAATAATGGCACCGCGGTCGTTTACATCCACACCCGCTTTCTGCAACTGCAGGTTTTCGGTCGCCGGTTTGCGGCCCGATGCCACCAGCAGCGCATCCACGGTCTGGACGCCTCCCGGCATTTTCACCTGTACCGCGCCGTCCCCGGACGAAACCGCCTGTACGTTGGCGTTAAGGATAATCTCAACGCCTTTGTCGCGTAAAATCCTGGCGATAGTTTCGGCAATATCCCGATCTTCACGGGCTAAAAACAGCGGAGCGGCTTCATAAAGGGTAACTTTGCTGCCGAAGTTGGCAAACATTGATGCGAACTCCACACCAATGTAACCGCCACCCAAAATTCCCAGACGTTCAGGCCGTTGCGTCAAATTCAACAGCCCGGTGCTGTCAAACACCCCCGGTGTGGTGGTTAACCCTTCCACGTCTGGAACCGTTGACTGCGCGCCGGTATTAATAAAGATCTTCTCGCCGCTTAGCTCAATCGCGCCTGTTGACTGCACGACTCGCACAGTATGGTTATCGACAAACTCAGCACGACCGTCGATCACATCGACATTTTCCAGATCGGCCAGATTATGGAAGTTTTTATCGCGCAGGAAACTGACAACGGCAGCCTTGCGCTGCATCGCCGCAGCAAAATCATGTTGAAGTTCAGCGTCATGTACCAGGGTTTTGGTTGGAATACAGCCGATGTTGATGCATGTCCCGCCATACATGGTGTTCGACTGTTCAACAATCGCCACCCGCCAGCCCGTTTTTGCCAGGGTAGCTGCCAGCGTTTTACCCGCTTTGCCAAATCCAATAATAATCGCCTGATACTGATTCATGCTCTCTCTCCGCCTGGTCACTGTTCATTTGTTAAACTGAAGTATAGAGGTAACCAGACAAGGGAAATGTATCCAGAACGCGCTTATTACTGTTAAATCGTCTAAATCACTTTTAACCTCTTTTCATGAAACACATAAGCATAATAAATTAACACCTTGAAGGTATTACTTTAATTTAAAATTGACGAGATAATTCCGCCAAACCAATAGTGATTAAAACTGCCCAGGAGTCTTCATGGATGCCCTTAGTCGATTACTCATGCTTAACGATCCGCAAGGCTCGATCGATCAAAACTGTTTGTTGAGCAGAAACTGGCAACTGCCGCATGCGGCGGGCGAGCTATCCGTTATCCGCTGGCATACAGTCACTCAGGGAGCAGCCCAACTTGACATGCCTGACGGGACATCTTTCACCCTGCGGCCTGGGACTCTTGTTATCCTGCCGCAGAACTCCGCCCATCGACTTTGCCAGTCCGGGGATGAACAAACGCATATCGTTTGCGGTAGCCTGCGACTGCACGCCACCTCACGCTATTTTTTAACCGCGCTACCGGAAGCACTGATTCTGGCGCCTGAAGAAAAGAGTCCCGTCAGCCATTGGCTCAAGGCCGTGATTGCGCTATTGCAACAGGAATCCATTAGTGGGCTGCCGGGTTCCAGCGCTGTATGCAGCCAACAATGCGCCACGCTGTTCGCCTTAGCCGTTCGTGAGTGGTTAACCAGAGCATCGCCCGCACAAAACGTGTTGAATTTACTGCTGCACCCCAAACTCGGATCTGTGGTGTTTTTGATGCTCGAATCACCGTCCTTTGCATGGAGCGTCGAAGAGCTGGCGAAGCGCGTACACATGTCGCGGGCCAGCTTTGCGCAATTATTCCGTGAAGTGTCAAACTCCACACCGATGGCAGTGTTAACCACTTTGCGCCTGCAATTCGCCGCTCAGATGTTGTCACGCGGATCGCAACCATTGATTGTGGTAGCTGAATCGGTGGGCTACGCCAGCGAGTCATCGTTTTATAAAGTCTTTCTACGCGAATTCGGCTGTACGCCGGGCGAGTACCGCAAACGCGTGAAAGCGCTGGAAGCATAGCGCTACGCCTGCTTCGGGGTACCAACCGAAGACAGGCGTATGATTGAGAAGGTTACTTTTGCTTGCGATGTCTGTGCAGCCACATCAGCTTATACGCAGCCGGAATGATGAATAGCGACAACAGCGGCGCGGTGATCATGCCGCCAATCATCGGCGCGGCTATGCGGCTCATCACTTCTGACCCGGCTCCCGTCCCCCACAAGATGGGCAACAGACCGGCGATAATCACCGCCACGGTCATCGCTTTCGGGCGCACGCGCAGTACAGCGCCGTGATATAACGCTTCATCCAGTTTATCCGCCGTAAAGGTTTGCGGGTTTTCCAGCGCTGGCTCTGCTTCAATGGCGTGACGCAGATACATCAGCATCACCACGCCAAACTCTGCGGCAACGCCGGCCAACGCAATAAACCCGGTTCCGGTCGCGACTGACATATGGAACCCCATCCAGTAGAGGAACCAGATGCCCCCTACCAGGGCAAAGGGGACGCTGGTGATAATCAACAGCGCTTCGCCAAAGCGACGGAAAGCCAGATAAAGCAGGACGAAGATAATCATCAGCGTCATCGGCACCATCAATTTGAGCTTATGGCTGGCGCGTTCAAGCAGTTCGAACTGCCCGGAGAACGCCAAGCTGGTCCCCGGCTTTAACTGTACCTTTTCCGCGATCGCTTTTTGCAGATCGTTCACCACCGAAACCATGTCACGATCGCGGGCATCGATGTAAATCCAACTGGTGGGTCGCGCATCTTCTGTTTTTAACATTGACGGCCCAGAAACGACCGTGACATCCGCCACATCAGCCAGCGTGATTTGCTGTTTCATGGGGGTCAGAATGGGCAGATTACGCAGCGCTTGCGGGCTGTCGCGATAGCTCTGCGCATAGCGAAGGTTGATAGGATAACGCGCGATCCCTTCTACCGTTTCGCCCACCATCGCGCCCCCCACAGCGGAGGTCACAAACAGCTGTACATCACCAACGGTCATGCCATAACGAGCCGCTTTCTCACGATTAATATCCACGTTGAGATAGCGTCCCCCTACCAGACGCTCAGCTAACGCAGAGGCGACGCCTGGCACGGTTCTGGCTACCTCTTCAATTTGTTCCGCCGTCGCATCGATATCAGCCAGCACGTTACCTGACACTTTAATCCCGATAGGGCTTTTTATCCCGGTAGAGAGCATGTCGATACGGTTACGAATTGGTGGCACCCACAGATTCGCCAGCCCCGGCAAGCGCACGGTTTTATCCAGCTCGGCGATGATTTTGTCCATCGTCATACCCGGACGCCACTGATCCTGCGGCTTCAGTTGGATCGTCGTTTCAACCATTTCCAGCGGTGCGGAATCAGTTGCGGTTTCCGCTTTACCGGTTTTACCAAATACGCGCGCCACTTCAGGAACGGTCATGATCAGCTTATCGGTTTTTTGCAGCATGTCCGCCGCCTGCGCCGCCGAGATCCCCGGTAGTGTCGAAGGCATATACAGCAAATCGCCTTCGTTAATCTGCGGCAGGAATTCACCACCGACTTTATTCAGCGGGTAGATAACCGTCAGTATTGACAGCACCGCTACCAGGAGGGTGGTTTTGGGCCAGTGCAGCACCTTCAGCAATAGCGGATGGTAAATACGGATCAGAAAGCGGTTAAGCGGGTTACTGCTTTCCGCCGGTATTTTTCCGCGGATCCAGAATCCCATCAGGATCGGAATAACCACAATAGCCAGAAATGCCGCGCCCGCCATAGCATAGGTTTTGGTGAACGCCAGCGGACCAAACAGCCGCCCTTCCTGCCCTTCAAGGGTGAAAATAGGGATAAACGACAACGTAATTATCAGCAGGCTGATGAACAATGCCGGGCCGACTTCCACCGAGGCGTCAGTAATGACCTTCCAGCGCGTGGCATTATCCAGCGTTTCACCCGGATGTTGATGCCCCCACTCTTCCAGTCGCTTATGGGCATTCTCAATCATCACGATTGCCGCATCAACCATCGCCCCGACAGCAATGGCAATTCCCCCGAGCGACATAATATTGGCGTTCAGCCCCTGGAAATGCATCACGATAAACGCGATACACAGCCCCAACGGCAGGGAAATAATCGCCACCAATGCCGAACGCAGATGCCACAGGAATAGCGCGCACACCAGCGCAACGACGATAAACTCCTCCAGTAGCTTGTAGCTCAGGTTATCTATGGCGCGATCGATAAGCTGACTGCGATCGTATGTTGTAACTACCTCAACGCCTTCCGGCAGGCTGCTTTTCAGGGTGTCGAGTTTGGCTTTAACGGCGGAGATCACCTCACGCGCATTTTTACCGGAGCGCAGGATAACCACCCCGCCCGCCACTTCGCCTTCGCCGTTCAGCTCGGCGATCCCGCGGCGCATTTCCGGTCCAATCTGAACGCGTGCCACATCGCGCAGATAAACCGGTACACCGTCGGCCCCGGTTTTCAGGACGATATTATTGAAATCATCAAGCGTTTGCAGATAGCCACTGGCGCGCACCATATATTCGGCTTCAGCCATCTCCACCGACGAGCCGCCCGCTTCCTGATTTGACGTATCCAACGCAGATTTCACCTCCGCCAGGCTGATGCCATATTGCGTCAGCTTCATCGGGTCGATAACCACCTGGTACTGTTTAACCACGCCGCCCACCGAGGCCACTTCCGCCACGTTAGGAATCGTTTTTAACTCATATTTTAAGAACCAGTCCTGAAGAGAACGTAATTCCGCGAGGTCATGTTTTCCGCTGCGATCCACCAGCGCATATTCAAAGATCCAGCCGACGCCCGTGGCGTCCGGTCCCATTTCGGCACTAACGCCTGCCGGCAATTTTCCCTGCACCTGGTTGAGATATTCCAGTACGCGCGAGCGTGCCCAGTAAGGATCGGTGCCATCCTCGAAAATGACATACACATAGGAATCGCCAAACTGCGAGAAGCCGCGCACCGTCTTCGCGCCCGGTACCGACAGCATGGTGGTGGTCAGGGGGTAAGTGACCTGATTCTCGACGATTTGCGGCGCCTGTCCGGGGTAGCTGGTTTTGACAATCACCTGGACATCAGAGAGATCGGGCAGCGCATCAACCGGGGTGTTAATGATGGTCCAGGTTCCCCAAATGCTGAGAAACAGCGCCCCCATCATCACCAGGAAGCGGTTTGCCACTGAACGGCGGATAATCCATTCAATCATTTATCATGTCCTCAATGTGAATGGGTCGCCTGGGCTGGCATCGCGCCTGCGTCTTGCGCACCACTGTGCTGGGCGCGCATACGGTCAAGGGCGCCAGAAATATTCGCCTCGGAGTCAATCAGGAACAGGCCGCTGGACACCACTTTTTCACCTTCGGTCAGGCCTGAGCGAATAGCCGTCAGCCCCTGAGACTCATGGAATACAGCAACCTGCTTCGGCACAAATCGACCTTCATGATCAACGGTAATCACCCGCTGTTCGCTACCCGTATCAATTAACGCTTTAGACGGGATCAGCAGCATCGGCTCGCTTTGCGTTTTCAATTGCAGGTATGCATTCATTCCAGGCTTGAGCGCTTCGTCGGGGTTATCAACCTGCAAACGCAGCTGGAGGGTACGCGTGGTAGCATCAACGCTTGGCAAAATACTCCACTTACTGATGGTGAATGGCTTATCCGGCCAGGCAGGAACAGTGATGCGAAATTGCGAGGCATCTTTAATCAGCCAGGCAATAGATTCCGGGACCGACGCGCTGACCCATACCGGATCCATTCCCTGAATTTTCGCGACCACATTGTCTTTAGAAATATTCATGCCGGTACGCAAATCGAATGCGGTGATCACCCCATCAATGGGGGCTTTCAGGGTAAAGCGGGTCTGAATTTTACGCGTCGACTTTAAACGCTGGATATCCGCTTCCGGCATACCGGCAAGGCGTAATCGCTCCAGAATCCCTTCCACCTGCGTCGCGCTGCCGCCGGTCTCGCGCAGCAGCAAATATTCGCTCTGCGCCTCAACCCAGTCAGGAATCGTCAGGTCAATGAGCGGAGAACCCTTCTTGATTTTGTCACCCACAGTGAGCGGGTAAACCTTCTCGATAAAGCCAGCGGAGCGTGCCTGGACAATAACAAACTGGTATTCGTTATAGCTCACGTTAGCCGGGAAAGTTTGCGCATAGTGCAGTGGTCCCCGACGCACGGGTTCCGTTTTTAGCCCCAGATTCTGGGTCTGAGTGGGATCGATGCGCACGCCAGGTGCTGACGCGCTTGCGGTCTCTTCATCGGCATATTTCGGGATTAAATCCATATCCATGAACGGCGATTTGCCCGGCTTGTCAAAACGCGTATTCGGATACATGGGGTCATACCAGAACAGAACTTTTCTGGCTTCTTTTGGCGAAGCCGGTCCGGTTTCGCTCGATACTTTTGCGGATGAATAATAAGTATAAACACCGACAGAAATAATCCCACCTGCAATCATGCCAGCGAGAATAAGCGCGGTATTTTTAATATTTAAAGACGCCATAATGATTTCCATTGCGCGATAATCTCACCCGCGCTCGCAAGAACCCGGGCAAGAATTAAAGAGACCAGCGAGAACGTTATTTACTGATGTGAATATCGCGTAACACAGAGAGATTTCCCTGCTGAACAAACGTAAACGCGACCTTATCGCCCGGTTTAATATCGTCAGCCCTGGTGTCGGCCCCCAGCGTAAAACGCATCGTCATCGCCGGCCAGTTCACCGCCGGAATAGGATCATGTTTAATCGTGACTTTTTTACTTTCCATATCAACAGCTTCAATCACCCCAGTCGCGCTAATGCGTTGTTCCTGTTGAGCCGCCGGCTGCATACTCATCATCTCGCCATGTTGATGCTCATTGGCCTGAGCGTTAAATATGACCACAGAGAAAAGGCTTAACAGCACGGCTTTGGCGGTAGTATTCATAGTTGATGCTCCTGAAAAGTTAATATTAAGGTTTACTCCACCCAACCGCCGCCTAAGGCAGCAAACAGCTTAATTTCATTAACCTGCTGGGCGTAATTAAGATCGAGCAGCGATTGCTGCGTGGCAAATAAAGAACGTTCGGCGTCCAGAACTTCGATATAGCTAACCGCGCCATTCTGATACAGCGCTCTGGCACGTTGTAGGGTGATTTGCAATGACGTCAGATAGCGCTGCTGGCCGCTAATTTGATCGGCAATGCTTTGGCGCAACGCCAGCGCATCGGCCACCTCTTTAAATGCGCCCTGAATTTTTTGTTCGTAATTCACCACCGACTGCTGTTGGCGAATTTCAGCCAGATCAAGCCTGGACTGATTACGTCCGGCGTTAAAAATTGGAATATCTATTTTGGGGACAAAATTCCACATGCCGCTGGCAGCATTAAACAAGCTGGAGAGATCGCTGCTGCTACTGGACATGGAGCTGGTCAGGGTAATCGACGGGAAAAATGCCGCCCGCGCGGCGCCGATATTGGCATTCGCCGCCATTAATCCGTGCTCAGCTTCCATAATATCCGGACGCTGTAACAGTATTTGCGACGAGAGTGATGGCGGCAGCGTAACCGGTTTAATATCTCCGCGACTGCGCGCCCTATCGTCGGGTAATTTTCCGTAGGTACCCAGCAACAGTTGCAGCGCGTTGTTGGCCTGCGCCAGTTCACCTTTACGCTTCGCGATTTCGCTGCGCGTACTTTCAATCACGCCCCGCGCCTGTTCCAGCGCCAGTACGTTAGTGCTACCGGTGACCAGTTGTTTTTCAACAAAGGCGTAGGAACGCTGATAGTTTTGCAGCGTTTCTTCGGCAATTTGCAGTTGTGCATAAGCCAGACGCTGATTGAAATAACTTTGCGACACGTTAGAGATTAATGAGATATGTACCGCCCGACGCGCCTCTTCGCTGGCAAAGAAATTCTGTCGATCGGCTTCACTCATATTTTTCAGCCGACCAAAAAAATCCAAATCGAAACTGAGATTCAGTCCGGCCTCGAATTCGCGATCGGTGCTGCTGTCGCCTTTTAATTTACCGCTGTAGGTACCGCTGGATCCTGCCGTAATTTGCGGATAGCGGTCAGCGTCCGTGACGCCATATTGCGCTCGCGCCTCCTGAACCTTCAGCACAGCCATACGCAAATCGCGGTTATTGGCCAGCGCCTCACCAATTAGCACCTTAACCTGGTCGTCAATGAAGAAGGTCCGCCAACCGGTGTCCTGATAATTCCCAGAGGCTGACACCAGCGCATTCTGGCTTAAGGAGAATTGCTGTGGCACCGGCAAAGCCGGGCGCTGATAGTCCGGCGCTAATGAACAACCGGCGAGAACGAATATAGCGCTGAGGGTAAGAAGCTTAAATTTGCTCATAGTTCTTCACGTCCTGACCGGACTGATGACCCTAAAATATGTAGGAATTTATAGGGTTGTACTTTAACGAAGTGACTCTGTTTAACCGGTGACAGGAAAATGACAAAACTGTCATTTTCCCAATAACCGATTGCTATCCGATCCCGCTTCCCTAGAATTGAAAGTCCGCACAAGCAGTGCGAGAAGGAGAATGCGATGAAGATTTTGATAGTCGAAGATGAGAAAAAAACCGGTGAATACCTGACGAAAGGCCTGACGGAAGCAGGTTTTGTCGTGGATTTGGCGGATAACGGCCTGAACGGGTACCACCTGGCGATGACCGGCGATTACGATCTGCTCATCCTCGACATCATGCTGCCGGATGTAAACGGCTGGGATATCGTACGCATGCTGCGTAGCGCCAATAAAGGCATGCCCATTCTTCTTCTCACTGCGCTGGGTACCATTGAACATCGGGTTAAAGGTCTGGAATTAGGCGCTGACGATTACCTGGTCAAACCGTTTGCCTTTGCCGAACTGTTGGCGCGGGTCAGAACGCTATTACGCCGGGGCGCGGCGGTAATTGTTGAAAGCCAGTTTCAGGTCGCAGATTTAATGGTTGATCTGGTGAGTAGAAAAGTCACCCGCAGCGGGGCGCGCATCACCCTGACCAGCAAAGAGTTTACGCTGCTTGAGTTTTTCCTGCGCCACCAGGGAGAAGTTTTACCCCGCTCGCTGATTGCCTCTCAGGTCTGGGATATGAATTTTGACAGCGATACCAACGCCATCGATGTCGCCGTTAAGCGTCTGCGCGCCAAAATCGATAATGACTTTGAGCCGAAACTGATTCAGACCGTGCGCGGCGTGGGATATATGCTTGAGGTTCCTGATGGCCAGTAAACGATGGCAACGCCCTTTTTCCCTGGCGACGCGACTGACCTTTTTCATCAGTCTGGCGACTATCGCTTCATTTTTCGCCTTCGCATGGATAATGATCCACTCAGTGAAAGTGCATTTCGCCGAGCAGGACATCAATGATTTACAAGAGATCAGCGCCACGCTGGAGCGTATTCTTAATCAACCGAACGAACCTGAACCAGGCCGACTGGAAACGCTAAAAAACGTCGTGGCAGGTTACTCGAACGTCATTATTTCTCTGGAAGATAGCAATCAGAAGGCTATTTTTCATTCACCTGACGCCCCGGATCTTCGGCAATTTATCGCCAGTGCAAGGCCGGATAAAAATGCCCAAGCCCGCGATGTCTTTATTATATCCGGCCCCATGCTGCAAACGCCCAAACATACGCACGGGCAGATGACATCATCAAACTGGCGCATGATTCGTTTGCCTGTAGGCCAGCTTGCCGATGGAAAACCGGCATATACGCTGTACCTGGCATTATCGATCGATTTTCATCTGCACTATATTAATGACCTGAAAAACAAGCTGATTATGACGGCATCGCTGATTAGCATGATGATTGTTTTTATCGTGCTGTTTGCCGTTTATAAAGGTCATGAACCGATCCGTAATGTCAGTCGCCGCATCCAAAATATCACCTCGAAAGATCTCGACGTACGCCTTGACCCGCAAACCGTGCCTATTGAACTGGAACAGTTGGTCAGTTCGTTTAATCACATGATCGAACGCATCGAGGATGTTTTTAAACGTCAGTCGAACTTCTCGGCAGATATTGCCCATGAGATCCGCACCCCAATTACCAACCTGGTCACGCAAACGGAAATTGCGCTAAGCCAGACCCGCAGCCAAAAAGAGCTGGAGGACGTGCTGTATTCCAATCTCGAAGAATTTGGCCGGATGTCGAAGATGGTGAGTGACATGCTGTTTCTGGCGCAAGCGGATAACAATCAACTAATCCCGGAAAAGACCGCGCTCAATCTGGCTGATGAGGTCAGTAAAGTGTTCGACTTTTTCGAAGCCTGGGCAGAAGAGCGTGAGGTTGGTTTACGCTTTGAGGGGCGCGAATGTTGGGTATCGGGCGATCCGTTAATGTTACGCCGGGCAATGAGTAATCTGCTTTCAAACGCCATGCGTTACACGCCAAAAGGCGAGTCAGTGACCGTGCGGGTGAAAGAGGCCGATGAACAGGTGCAGATAGTCGTTGAAAACCCCGGCCCGCCAATTCCTCCACAACATCTTCCGCGACTGTTTGACCGCTTCTATCGGGTAGATCCTTCCCGGCAACGTAAAGGAGAAGGCAGCGGCATTGGCCTTGCGATCGTGAAATCGATAGTCATTGCGCATCAGGGAAACGTTGCGGTGACATCTGATTCACATGCCACCCGCTTTATTCTGACGCTGCCCCGGCATGCAATTTAATCTCTGCTGATGACGGTTAAGTGTTTCCTGTTCTCTGACACAACCGTCATATTCCTGTCACGTCACTGACAGCGCGTGCTAATTATAATTTCTTCCGTAAACCCACACAGGAGAAATATGATGAATAAGATGTCCTCTTTTTTAGCTATCGCATTTTTTATCTCAGCAGGCGTTAATGCAGCCGAAACGTCACCCCATGCACAATCATTTTCGCAAATGAATGAACATGAAAAAGCGATGGTAGTACATCAGTCGACAAATAATGCTCATTCCTATGCCCATGAGCAGCAGGCCCAAAAACATCGTGCGCAGGCACACAGTACGCAATAACGGATAACGCCAAAGGGCGCTGCGATCACAGCGCTCTCAAAAGCTGTGCGTTACAGTGTGCCGTTTTAATACTGGAGTCAGGCATGGCTTTAACCCTCACGGTGTTGCTTGAAAACCGGCGCGCTGCTGGCGCAGATAAATCATTACGGGCAAAGCCCGGATTAAGTCTGTTAATTCAGGATGAAACCACCACCATACTGTTTGATACCGGGCCGGATGACAGCTTCATTCTAAACGCCGCGCAAATGGGGATCGACCTGACACAATTAACCGCCGTGGTGCTGTCACATGGTCATTACGATCATTGTGGCGGCGTCCCCTGGCTTGCCGATAACAGCCGTATTATTTGCCATCCTCAAATAGCCTGTGAGCGTTACGCGTCGTTAACGCTTGCGGGAAAGCCGCGACAAATTAAAAAACTCTCCCGCGATAACGACTACTCTCGCCTGAATATGGAATACACCCGCGAACCGTTGGCGATTAGCGATCGTTTTTTGTGGTCCGGGGAAATTAGCGTATCCACACCGCAGGCCTACGGTGTTATTCACGAGAAAACACCTCAGCCGGATTACATCAGCGATGAAGGCGTATTGATCTATAAATCTGACCGTGGGCTGGTGATCATTACCGGTTGCGGGCACCGGGGAATAGAAAATATCGTCCGCCATTGCCAGAACATCACCGGCATTCGCAAAATTCACGCCCTCATCGGTGGGTTCCATTTACGCGCCGCCTCTCCCGCTAAGCTGTGGCGGACGCGGCAATTTATTAAGCAGCAGCAACCGGAAAAACTGCTCGGCTGTCATTGTACCGGTTCGTGGGGACGGTTGTGGCTACCGGGAACAAAAGCCCCGGCAACGGGGGATGTCATCGTGCTGGCGAACTAAAGGCGGTAAAACGTGGCCCACGTCTGCATTAGAAAACGGGAACTTACGTTCCCCGTTTATCATTGACGACAATTATGCACGTAACCTTGATCTGGTCACTTATTATACAGAGACAACCTTGGGTACACTCAGGATAGAGGTAAACAAACAGGAGGTAGTGAATATGTATCGCTCAATTCTGGTGCCCATTGATATCTCTGAAGCCGATTTAACCCGCCATGTTGTGCCGCAGGTTCAGGCGCATGCCAAAACCGCCAAGGTCCATTTTCTGGCCGTTATTCCTACCGTTCCGTTCTATGCCTCGCTGGGGCTGGCCTACTCAAGCGAATTCCCGGACCGCAGTGGTCTGCAGGCCAAGGCCAGCGAAAAACTCGAAGAGATTGTTAAGCAATTCAACATTCCTGCTGGCAGGAGTCAAATCCACGTCGTTTACGGCCCACCGAAGGATCAGATCCTCAAACTGGCGGAAGCGGTTGACGCCGAACTCATCGTCATCGCCTCGCATAAGCCTGGTTTTAGCACCTACCTGCTGGGTTCAACGGCTTCTGCCGTAGTCCGCCATGCGAAATGTCCGGTGCTGGTTGTACGGTGACACTGGCTAACATAATAAAAACGGGAGTAAATTTACTCCCGTTTTTTTTCGGACTGAGGTCAGCACTCAGTGCTGATTATCCAGCACGCAAATTCGCTCAGCCAGCAAGATGTGTGCAACGCAGTCTTAATGAAGTAGAAATATGGCTGGAGAAGGAAAAGTCGTAGCGGTACGCAGAAGCTAAGAATTGGACTTACTTTGAAATGGTACGCCCTGTAGGATTCGAACCTACGACCTACGGCTTAGAAGGCCGTTGCTCTATCCAACTGAGCTAAGGGCGCATTGTGAAGTGATAACTTCATGCAGAGAAACGCGTGAATTATACGGTCAGCGCTTGCTGAGTCAATGCCTTTTGTTTCAGTTGCTGGTGAAGTGTACGAATGTTGATTTTTTCTGCTCGTTCAAGGGTATCCAGGAAATCACCTGGTAACAACTCAGCCCGCATAGCGCCAGATTTAAGGATACATGTATTTAGAATATTTATGATTTTGCTTAACATTCCCTTACCCTCTTTCCAGCGGTTCAGGAACTCTTCAATGTTAAGTATCGCCATCAAGGAAGAAAATAGTCACTTCGAACACGGACTGAAAATCATTATTTCCCATCTGGCAAGTCAGTGGCATCAGGAGATTAGTTTTTTGCCTGTCGAGGAGATCGATCGCGCCGACATCGCGTTTATCTCACTGGATGAAGATTGGCTCAGCGCCGAATGCTATCAGGTTCCGGTTCACACCAGGCGCCAACACCGGGTGGTGATCTGCAACAGAAACGATAAAGATAAGCTGATGTTCCGGCCCTGCCTGTACATGTTGCCGCTGATCTATCGGGAAGATGACGTTGACGAGATCACCAAAAAATTAGTCCTCATCTTGCAAAAACGCGCGTTACGCAACAGCGTACCGGCGACTATCTGCCATTACTGCACCACCCGCAATTTTACTATTGCAGAGCGCCAGTTCTTAATGTTTCTTGCCAGCGGATATACGTTAGCCGAAACCGCTCACCTGCTCTCAATCAGCGATATCCATGCCAAAGCAACCCGTCGCAGCATTATGAAAAAGCTGCACGTGAAAAACGATCAGCAATTCTTAAGATACATCCGTGCGCATCTGAACTTTCTACAAAATTAGGTGGAACCTCTCCGCCTAATTTTTTATTGAGAAATATCTCACCATCAATTAAGTATCGGCTCCTACTGTACCTGGCAGCTGACTGCCAGAATAATCCAGTCATACTATTCATGAGGTAACCGAAAGATACACCCGGTAATATTTTAACTAACCCCAGAGAGAGGTTGAACTGGATAAAACGATCTTTTGGGCATTGAGTAAGACATCAGAAAACTTCCGGCAGATTATTCTGATGGGATACTCAATTGCCAGTCTGGTGATTGTTGAAGACATTGAAACCCAACGGCACAAGGGAACTCACCGTCGCGCTGGAAAAATTTGGGTCAGGGATGTTTGTTGTCAGCAATTTATCCAGACCTGCCGCAACAGAAATGGAATGGAAACGGATGCACAGCGCAAAACGCCGGGAACGACATCGCCGTATACGAAACGCTAACTGTACCCATCAATATCCCCACTGTACCTCACAAGTATTCGACCAAATCGAGTATCTGGCGCAAAAAATCGAATACACCATACCGGGCGATACTATATCTCAGGCGATTGTTACAGGAGACTATTATCTTGCCTATACACTGAGCCGCCATTTATTCTCAGGCACGCGCACCGCGATCTTCCGGTCCATTGAATCGGCGCTGGTCTGCCTGCAAAAGTCGGTCATTAGTCAGTTAGTAGTTGATATGGAAGGCTTAACAAGCTCTTACTTCGATATTCTTCAGTGCCTGCGCCAACTACTTAAACAGCGGAATGATATCCAAATCTTCATATTGCTTTCCAGTCATGATGAAGATCTTAAAACCTTTATATCACTGTCTGGCCCATTTTATATCTTATCACGCAGTCTACACCTCCCAGAGATGCGTCAGGCATTATTATCCCCAGTGCTAAATTATATTCATTCGAGGCGCATAAAGCAGGTCGATTGGGAGATGGTGACCTTACTTTTACAAGGTAACTCCTTAAAAAAGATTGCTCAGTTACAGACACAACCCTACCACCGCATCATCTATCGCCTGAACCAGTTGATTACCCGCCTGGGATTACCAAACCGGCAGCGCTTTTTGCATCTGATACATCGTCTCAACGTTACCTCTCATCATTTAATTTAACACCATAACCCTATGTCCAGTAAGATTTTTTAGGAAATTACTTATTTTAGCATGAGAAAATTGATCCAATTTTCACAAATATTTAATATTTACAACTATTCCTGGTATTATAGATACCACCTCTTCCACACTTAACCTTACTGTTTCTGCGTACATCGCTCGAAAATAGTGTTTCCGCTGACTTAACAAAACCTAAACAATTAGCTTATTGTATCGTTTTTACTATTTAAAATAAATTTTCAATCTGCCATAATTCGAACCGAAGATAAATAATGCCAATAGTCATTAACACATCTGGATCTTTCAGAACATCCTAACTGCCATTAACAATCGGGATGTTGTAAGTCTTTTCCGAAAGAGCGGAGCAGGTATAATCCTCACTGTTTCCTGATTAATTGTTAGTTTTTCCAGTGTGAAATGGATGTTCCACAAATTCATTGTTCTGTAGAAGAACAACCGAATAAACAAGGACGAAATAGTATTTATTCGGTTCTCCTCAGAACAACTCTTGGCTATTTGACAATATTATAACGCCTGATGTTTTATCAAATTCGCAAGATACGCAAACAGTTTG
Source organism: Citrobacter sp. C5_2 (assembly GCF_014596845.2). Taxonomy (NCBI): domain Bacteria; kingdom Pseudomonadati; phylum Pseudomonadota; class Gammaproteobacteria; order Enterobacterales; family Enterobacteriaceae; genus Citrobacter; species Citrobacter sp. C5_2. The sequence continues at coordinate 3,634,340 of NZ_CP115032.1, forward strand.
AGGCATACAACAATGAAACCAGCATCCGTTATCATTATGGACGAACACCCTATTGTCAGAATGTCGATAGAAGTACTCCTCGAAAAAAACAGTAATATTCAGGTTGTGCTGAAAACCGATGACAGCCGCGCGGCAATAGAACATCTACGCACGTACCCTGTCGATCTTGTCATCCTGGATATTGAACTGCCTGGCTCTGATGGCTTTACCTTACTCAAGAGAATAAAATCATTGCAGGAGAATACTCGGGTGCTATTTCTGTCTTCAAAATCTGAGTCTTTTTATGCCGGGCGCGCTATTCGCGCCGGGGCAAATGGTTTTGTCAGTAAACGAAAGGATCTAAATGATATCTACAATGCGGTAAAAATGATTTTATCAGGATATTCTTTTTTCCCTTCGGATACACTGAACTTTATTAACAATGTAAATGTGCAAAAAGGTGTATTAAATGATATGCCGCTCTCTAACCGCGAGGTGACGGTTTTACGTTATCTGGCAAACGGGCTATCCAACAAGGAAATTGCTGAGCAATTGCTACTCAGCAATAAAACGATTAGCGCTCACAAAGCTAATATCTACTCCAAGCTCGGTTTGCATACCATCGTTGAACTGATCGACTACGCCAAAATGCATGAATTAATGTAACAACACTCCCGGCGAGATGTCGTTCGGGAGTGTTTTGTCAGCGCAATGATTAGTTATAGTTAATCATAAACGTGGCATCGGCCCTGGCGACCCCGGGCTGCACCCCATCAGCCAGCGCGATATAGTTGGCAAAAAAAGTCAGCGTGGCATTGCCATTCTCATCAATACCGACGGTCTGGCTGGCCTGCTCAAGCGGCAATCGCGTCCGGTCGCTATCGCGCAGCTCAATCGCCACCTTTTGCGCCATAAGCGCGTTATCGAGCGCCAGTAGCGTAGTACCTGGGGCCGGGGTCCCGGAGAACGTTATCGATGCGGATCCCGGCGGACAGCCTTCAAGCTTCAGCGTAAACGAGACCGGTTGGGTGGTGTCTCCGCTGGTCTGTAACTGCTTTGTCGGCCAGGTGCCTAAATCAACCGACTTATTGCTGTCGCTGGCAATCACCGCGCAGGTAAAATCCACCACGTTACCGCGCAGTTCAATATTGATTTCTCCCAGCGACGAGGCGGCCTGGCATAACGCGCTGAATGCCAGCATCGGCATAATCGCCAGAAATGCCCATGCGGCGGGCTTTTGCTTATTAGTCATAGTCCACTCGCAGATAGCCACGGGCAGTAAAAGGCCCTTCCGTGGGTTTATTACCCGTCACGCTGACCGGCCATGTCCGGATCCCAACACTCGCCGCGGCGTTGTCGTCCAGTTGAAATGGAATAGTGCTGGACAGATTGTTAGGCGTTAGCGGATTACCGCTGCTGTCGGCAACAATGAAACCTAAATCCGGGTTGTTTGAAACCATCATTTGCCCGGAGGCTTTCTCCGCTTCTACCCGCATGGTCAAGTAGGCCTGAGCGGCAACGTTGGTGCATTTTATGGCCACCGTTTTGGTCTGCGGATTGATGCCTTCAGGCTTGTTGCCCGCGCCCGCCTTGCTAAACAGCGATGCGCCAATATCGCCAAAATCAAACTCGACAATCTGTCCGGCGTTCACTTCGCAGTTTTGTGGAACCTCCACCTTACCGCTGTAGCTAATGGTGTAAACCGGCGTACTCAGCGCATCTCCGGTACTGGTGGTGACATAGACTCTGAACATTGTCTGCCGGGGAATAGGCACCATGTTTATAAATGAGCGGATCACTTTGAGTTTAAACACCAGCTTTGAATCCATTACGCCAAAAGGTTGCTGCTTAGGCACGTTAGGGTGAGTCCCCATGCGGATATAGTTACGCGGGGGATAAAACAACCCGGCGTAACTGTCGGTGATGCTCATAGCCCCCAGCAGGTAGTCATTGAGTTTCAGGTACTGAAAACCGCCCTCGGTACTTTGAACCGGAAGTTCAGTGACATAGCTTCGATAGGTATAATCCACCGTCGTTCCTGCCGGACAGGTGGCATTGACGCCAATCCAGCCTGATTTTTCCGGCAACGTCACCACCTGTCCCGGCTGGTTGTTGCTGCTGTTAAAGACATTCGACAGATCGTAAAAAACATCCGTTGGTGTGCCATTCGAATTTTGGCAGACCGTTGCCCAGGACGGTTGCGCCATCAGCAGTAACGCGCTTGCCAGTAACAAACCTGTTTGTCGTTTCATCGTATTATTCCTGTCGTGCCGCTGGCGATTCGCACGTCACATTCGTGAGCGTCACCGCCTGTTTCAGGCTCTCTTCAGGCAAGGCATAATGCGCCACACAACGAGCTTTTGCGCCTTCCCCCCATTGGATCAGCAACTCGCCTTTAAGCGGCAGGCCGCTCAGGTAAATTTGCCCGTCTTCACCCACCATACTGGTCACGCCGCTGGTGTTTTCACGCACCACGGAGCCAAATGGCACAGGTTTACCGGCATATTTCGCCGTCATCAGCGCCCGCACACCGATACGTGTATCAAACGCCGCTCGCACCAATGCTCCTTGCGTTGGCACGACGCTGCTGACGTTGTTTTCCACATCGGTATTGTTGTTCATCGAATTGGTGTCTAACGCGACGCGGTTATAGCGATAGACGGTGGCATACGGCATCACCGCGTATCCACGCCAGTCGGTCTGCACGCCGGTCTGGTTTTCTATCCGCACACCCTGAGCGCCTGGCGCTTTGATCAACACATTGGTATCGCCGAGCGGCTGACTAAGCGTAATGCCGTCCTCATGCCCTATCACACCGCCGGCGAGCTGCCAGTTGTAGTCATGCTGGTCGCGGTCGTAGTTGTATCCCACGCCCAGCGTGCCATAGGCCGCCTGCCAGTTAGCGCTGGCGTTTCCGCTGTAACCATTAGTACTGCTGTGACCCTGATTCACGCTATAGCTCAGGTTACGGCCATCCAGCAACGTACCGCCGATCCCGCTCTGCCAGCTATTTTGTCCGTTGCTATTGCGGTTGGCATTAAAGGTGGCGTAGGTGCGATCGAAGGCATTATCACGCGAGTAACGCCGCCCGCTCAGCAGGCTGAACGGGATTGACATATTGAACGCCATAATGCGGTCGGTGTCGGAGATGCCGACTGATTCATTCCACGACCAGGAGAGTGAATAGCTAATCCCCTGCAAACCACTGGCATAGCCCAGTTGATACCAGGTATTGGTGTCTGAGGTATTCCAGTACGTTTGCTGGCTACCTGAGATATACAGCGATCCGTAATCCCCCAGATTCTGCGAAATGTTGATCTGAAAACGGCCTTTCTTGCTGTAGCTCAGATTGTGATAACTCTTCACATCCGGCACGTCGTGGCGATTGCCTTCGCTGTCGTATTCGTACTCATAGCCTTCCATACTGCGATACGCGACGTCGTCGAGGGTATAGAAGCCACGCGTAGAGTAGCGGTAGCCCAACAGCTGAAAGTTAGTGCCAAAATTGTTCAATGACTTCGCATACAGGAAACGCAGAGACTGCCCCTGGTGCGTACTGTCATCCGCCAGTTGGCTGCGCGCATGGGTTAAATCGACGGAAACTGCCCCCCAATCCCCCAGATTTCGGCCAGTACCTAAAACTACCGCAGTGTAACGTGAGGCTAACTGCGTACCACCATAAGCGGTATACCCCTCTGGTAACCCGGCGATTAATGTTCCCTGGAAAAAAAACGGTGAGGATTGCTGGCTATTGCCGCTGCGAAAATCCCCGGCAACCACGTCATACTTGAAACGCCCTTCTCGCTGTAACAACGGAACCGTGGAGTACGGCACCGTATAGCGCTGCTGGCTACCGTCTTTCTCATCCACCGTCACCTCAAGGTCACCGCTGGAGGAGGTCGGGTTAAGATCGGTTATCGCAAAAGCGCCCGGTGAAACATAACTTTGATAAATCACGTAGCCATTCTGACGAATAGTCAGTTTCGCTGCAGTACGCGCAATGCCACGTACGGTAGGCGCGTAGCCTTGTAAGCTGTCGGGATACATGCTGTCTGAGGAATAGAGTCGCGCGCCACGAAAACCGACGCTGTCAAAAACGTCATTTCCGGTATTGCTGTCGCCCATCACCAGTTCACCCTTCAGCGGGATAACCGCGCGCTGAAGCCATGTACCGATGTTTTTCCAGCTTTGTGAATGGTATCCGTCACCTTTGGAATAGCTCCACGCGCCGTTGTTCCTTAGCCGCCAGGGTCCATAGTTCAGGCCACTCAACATGCTCAGGAAATAGCTGTCAGTATCGCTCCCACGGCTACCGGTAAAGTTATAGTTAATCAGCGCCGCCGGGATCCCTTCATCCCACTCGTCCGGTGGAATGTAGCCACGCGCGCTGTTTAACATCGACGCCTGCGGCAAACTGATGTTTAAGCGCAAAGTAGAAAAATCAAAGGCAACTTCACTGCCGGGAATCGCCTCAGGCAAATTGATACAGGTCGCGTTCGGATCCTGACTAAGTGCCGGAAACGCGGCAATATTAACGCCCAGGCGTTTTACCCAGTCGAGTCCAAAGCATGGCATCAGTCCGCCAGACTTCTCCCCTGCCTTTCCCGCACTGCTGGCAAAATGAATGTCCTGGGTAGCAACGAATTCATCATTGCGCCAGATATCCACACGATAAACGCCTTCAGGCTGATGATTACCTTTTTCAAAACGTGATAAATCCGCCACGGTTGCCGTATCCGCAGATAAAAATGCCGGATTGAAATAGCTTTCCCCGTAGCTTAAAGAGGGAAAAAGCGCCGCCAGCGTGGACAACGCCACCCCCGCCAGCGGTGGCGTAACCCCCGGTAACAGGTCAGGAAAATACGTTGTCTTATTCATCGTTATCTCAACGCACGCTTACCGTTTGAGCGGTGGTCACCGCGCCATAATCATTGACCGTCTGGAAGGTAACGTTGCCCTGTACGCCCGTTGGCAGCAGCACCTGCGTATCGCTTTTCGGCGCAACCATGACGTTATCGATCTTCGTTTTCCCCACAGTGAGGTTGACCAGGGTGACGTAATACGCAGACGGATTGTTGATTTTCAGGTGGTTGCCGGAACGGGAAAACTGCAGCATGCCGGGGGCATCTTCCGGGATGTGCGGCAGATTATTTGGGCGGACAAAAAGTTTAATGCGCGACAAAATCGCCAGCTGCAGAACGTTTTTACCCTCAAGGCTGTTCTTGTTGACTGACGGAATGGCTTTCACGTTCATCCAGAACAGCGATTCACGGTCTTTTGGCAGCGGCGCGCCTGCGTAGATGATACGCAACGTGTTTTCACTTTTAGCCTCACTGACAAACAACGGAGGCGTCACGACAAACGATTTTTCTTTAACCCCTGCGCTATTCTCGATCCATGAATTTACCAGGTAACGTTCTTTGGTATCGCTATTGCTAATAGACAGCGAAGTTTGCTTGGCATCAGCTGGATAAATAACACGGGTAGCGCCTAATGCAATGCCGCCGGCTGCCTGCACACTGGCAGCAGAAAATAAGGCCAGTAAAAGGATAAAACCTGATTTTAGATTATTAAACATAGCTACAAATACCTTTGATGCGATTATCGTTGGGAAATAAATCAGGGATAAACCAACGTAAACCACACGTCTGAACGAAGTATTCCCGGTGTGATATTTTCCGAGACGGCCCGATAGCGAGCAGTGAAATGAAACGTCATCTCTTGGGTGATAATCGGCGCGTAATGAAGCGGTAGCGCATTAGGAATTATTTGCCGTTGTCGCTCGTCAAATAACGCCAGACCAACCCCCGAAGATGCTGACGCATCGCCGCTGGCCAGAAAAACCTGCGGATCTTCCGCTGGCGTCACACCGGCAAACGCAATCCCGACGTGGTCATAAACATCAGAATTGCACGACGTTAATCGCAGTGAAAACGGTACGCTGGTAGAGGCAAAGCTTCCCGTTCCGGAGAAGGCATTGGTACGATATTTCCCCATTTGCACCCGCAAATTCTGGCTGTCGGTGGCGACCGTACAGGCGCCGTTAACGAGCTGTCCTCGTAAGTGGAGGCGTCCGCTTTCCAGTATTACCGTATGAGCAAGCGCAGGCATTACGCACAGCATTCCCGCCAGCGCCACGCCTTTCCCTATCATCTGCCGCATCCTTTTTCATCCCCGGATATTGCCTCATCCAATGAGGCGAACATCATCCTTGCGCGAATCTGAACGGCTTATTCGTACTTCATGATAAACGTCGCGTCGGCATTCGCCTGACCCGGCGTAGCGCTGGTCGCGGTCGCTTTATAACGGGCAGAGAAACGCAGGGTGTTGGTCCCTTCTACCAGCGCCTGAGCGGTAGAGAAGGTTGCTCCATCCGGCTTCAGCGCGGTGGACGTATTGTCCAGAATTTCAATCCCTACACCGCCCGCGGTAGTACTGTTATCCGAGGAGGAAACGGCCAGCAGGTTATTGTTAGTGATGTCGGTCTGGCCAGAGAAAGCAACCGCGGCGGTCGCAGCCACTTTCGGGTCGCAGTCGTTCAGTACGATAGTGAACGGGATTTGTGCCGTGGTATCACCGACTGCAGTAAAACTGGCGGTACGATACTGGCCTAACGTAACAACCTGATCGGATGACTGAGTGCTGACGGCACAGGCTGCATTGACCAGTTCACCTTCAAAATGAACAGTACCGCCGCTAACGCTTACCGGATCGGTCGCCGCCGGATCGGCCGCAACCGCTGCGCCCGCGACTAACATCAGGCTGGCAATAACAGAAGAGGCTATTAATTTACGTTTCATGGATTTCCCTTGAATTACACACATCCGGCTCCGGCGTCCTGCGGGATCCGTTTGAATCATTATCGACATTAAATGTCAGGCGAATTATCTCTGCATCCTGTAAAGATATATATCGCAAGAGAATTAGCTAACCTTTACCCAACTCTCCGAGTATTTGATTCACTAATTAATCTTCGCGAATATGACTATTTCGTCACAGCGTTAAATTAAACATTTAAATTAATGAAAAATACCTGCAAATCCTTTTAATGGCCCTGGCTAATTCTTATTGGGATCCAGGAAAAATCCGAGTAAAAATGAGGTAAAGACATCATAATCAAACGTAACAGACTGGTTTATGGTGCATTAACCTTGAAAATACCAGGGTGATGAGTTGTTTCATTGACGTTAAATTTAATTAGCATGATCATGAATGATGCGCAGGGCTTCAGCGACTGAACTGCCCTGCTCACTGACCGCTCTCCCCGCGATCGCACGTAAAAACGCAAACGAAAACTGACAGCACGTTCTGCTTCTGACAAAATAGTGACATCCCCTTCGATTTAACGTAACAGATGGAATCCTCTCTCTGATGGCAGCAAAGATTATTGACGGTAAAACGATTGCGCAGCAGGTGCGCTCTGAGGTTGCTCAAAAAGTTCAGGCGCGTTTAGCGGCTGGATTACGCGCCCCGGGCCTGGCTGTTGTGCTGGTAGGCAGCAACCCGGCTTCGCAGATTTATGTCGCGAGTAAACGCAAAGCCTGTGACGAAGTGGGGTTTGTCTCCCGCTCTTATGACCTGCCTGAAACCACCAGCGAGGCGGAGCTTCTTGAGCTGATCGATACGCTCAATGCAGATACCACCATCGACGGTATCCTGGTACAACTGCCATTACCGGCAGGTATCGACAACGTTAAGGTGCTGGAACGTATCGCACCAGATAAAGACGTAGACGGTTTCCACCCGTATAACGTTGGTCGTCTGTGTCAACGCGCGCCGCGTCTGCGTCCATGTACTCCGCGCGGGATTGTCACTCTGCTTGAGCGTTACAACATCGATACCTATGGTCTGAACGCCGTAGTGATTGGCGCTTCAAATATTGTCGGTCGCCCGATGAGCATGGAGCTGCTGCTGGCTGGTTGCACCACTACGGTCACCCACCGATTCACCAAAGATCTGCGTCGCCACGTAGAGCATGCGGACCTGCTGATTGTTGCTGTCGGCAAACCGGGCTTTATACCCGGCGAGTGGATCAAAGAAGGTGCGATTGTGATTGATGTCGGCATCAACCGTCTGGAGAATGGTAAAGTAGTGGGCGATGTGGTCTTTGAAGATGCAGCCGCACGTGCGTCATATATCACGCCAGTACCGGGCGGCGTAGGCCCAATGACTGTCGCCACACTTATCGAAAACACGCTACAGGCGTGTGTTGAATACCATGATGTAAAGGACGTTTAAGATGGCCACATTTTCACTGGGTAAGCACCCACACGTTGAACTCTGCGATTTGCTGAAGCTGGAAGGCTGGAGCGAAAGCGGCGCCCAGGCAAAGATTGCTATTGGCGAAGGCTTGGTGAAGGTCGATGGCGCGGTTGAAACGCGCAAACGCTGTAAAATCGTTGCCGGACAGACCGTCAGCTTTGAAGGCCACAGCATTAACGTCGTGGCGTGACCCGAGTGCCGGATGAGGTTAACGCCCTGTCCGGCCGCTTCCCCGTCTCATTTTCAGATAATAACTTCATCCCCACTTCACAGTGAACAGTTAGCATGTCGTTTTCCCACATGAAGCGAACATCATGCCAACCATCGTTACTCACGCGGCCGTTCCACTCTGTTTAGGATTAGGTCTCGGACTTAAAGTCATCCCCCCACGATTACTGTTTACTGGCGTCATTCTGGCGATGCTGCCGGATGCCGACGTGCTGTCATTTAAGCTTGGCATCGCCTACGGCAACGTGTTTGGCCACCGTGGATTTACCCACTCACTGCTGTTCGCGTTTGTCGTGCCGCTACTTTGCGTATTGATTGGCCGACGATGGTTTAAAGCCGGATTGATTCGCTGCTGGCTATTCCTGACAGTTTCACTGCTATCGCACAGTGTGCTGGATTCTGTCACCACCGGCGGCAAAGGCGTCGGCTGGCTGTGGCCGTGGTCGGATGAACGCTTTTTCGCGCCGTGGCAGGTGATTAAAGTCGCGCCGTTCGCGCTGTCACGCTACGCGACCCCTTACGGGCATCAGGTGATTATTTCGGAATTATTATGGGTGTGGCTACCGGGAATGATGATGATGGGTGTGCTGTGGTGGTATCGAAAATATTAATCTGCCGGATGCGACGCGCTGCGTCTTATCCGGCCTACACTCGCTCTTTTGTAGGCCCGGTAAGCGTAGGCGCCACCGGGCATTACAGAGTTACTTACGACGCCAGGTGGTGCCCTGCGGACCATCTTCCAGCACGATGCCCATCTCGTTGAGACGGTCACGCGCGGCGTCGGCCGCCGCCCAGTCTTTCGCCTTACGGGCGTCCAGACGCTGCTGGATTAACGCTTCAATTTCGGCGACTTCACCGTCATCCGCCTGCGCGCCGCTTTGCAGGAATGCTTTGGGTTCCTGCTCCAGCAGGCCCAGCACGCTGGAGAGCTTGCGCAGATGCGAGGCCATACCGTTCGCCGCCGCCATATCTTCACCCTTCAGACGGTTAACTTCACGCGCCATATCAAACAGCACGGAGTATGCTTCCGGGGTGTTGAAGTCATCGTCCATCGCTTCAATGAAACGCGCTTCAAAGGCCTCGCCACCCGCAGGGGCAACGGACTTGTCAGTGCCGCGCATCGCAGTGTACAGACGTTCCAGCGCAGAACGCGCCTGTTTCAGGTTCTCTTCGCTGTAGTTCAACTGGCTACGGTAATGACCTGACATCAGGAAGTAGCGAATGGTTTCGGCGTCGTAGTATTTCAGCACGTCGCGCACGGTAAAGAAGTTGCCCAGCGATTTGGACATTTTCTCGCGGTCAACCATCACCATCCCGGAGTGCATCCAGTAGTTCACGTATTCGCCATCGTGCGCACAGGTGGACTGGGCAATTTCGTTTTCATGGTGCGGGAACATCAGGTCGGAGCCGCCACCGTGAATATCAAAATGGTTGCCCAACTGTTTGCAGTTCATCGCCGAACACTCGATATGCCAGCCCGGACGACCAGCGCCCCACGGAGATGGCCAGCTCGGTTCCCCCTCTTTGGACATTTTCCATAGCACGAAGTCCATCGGGTTGCGCTTCACGTCAACCACGTCAACGCGTGCGCCTGCCTGCAGTTGATCCAGATCCTGGCGTGACAACTGACCGTAGTTCGGATCAGTCGGGACATCGAACATCACGTCGCCATTATCGGCAACATAGGCGTGACCTTTGGCGATCAGCTGTTCGGTGATCTCAATAATCTCGGCGATATGATGCGTAGCGCGAGGTTCCAGATCGGGGCGCAGAATATTCAGCGCATCGAAATCGCTATGCATTTCCGCAATCATGCGATCGACCAGCGCGACAAAGCTCTCGCCGTTTTCATTCGCGCGCTTGATGATTTTGTCGTCGATATCGGTAATGTTGCGCACATACTTCAGCTTATAGCCGAGGAAGCGCAGATAACGCGCAACGACGTCGAAAGAAACGAAAGTACGTCCGTGGCCAATATGACAGAGATCGTAAACGGTAATACCACACACGTACATGCCGACTTCCCCGGCATGAATAGGTTTGAATTCCTCTTTTTGGCGCGTCAGTGTATTAAAGATTTTTAACATCGAAGATTCCGTGTAGACGTGTGTGGGTAATAATATCCGTATAATACATATTATTCGTAATCGAAGCAGCACACTTTGCAAGGTGATCGCAGCTTGCGGTTATGCTATAACACACCCCTAACTCTGACCCTTAACAGGGTCGAAGCACCAATCTATCGGAACAGGATGCAAAAATGGTTACTTTCCACACTAATCACGGCGATATCGTAATCAAAACGTTTGATGATAAAGCGCCTGAAACAGTTAAAAACTTCCTGGACTACTGCCGCGAAGGTTTTTATAACAACACCATTTTCCACCGTGTTATTAACGGTTTCATGATCCAGGGCGGTGGTTTCGAGCCGGGCATGAAGCAAAAAGCCACGAAAGAAGCGATCAAAAACGAAGCGAACAACGGTCTGAAAAACACCCGTGGTACGCTGGCAATGGCGCGTACTCAGGCTCCGCACTCCGCAACCGCACAGTTCTTCATCAACGTTGCTGACAATGACTTCCTGAACTTCTCTGGCGAAAGCATGCAAGGTTGGGGTTACTGCGTGTTTGCTGAAGTTGTTGAAGGCATGGACGTGGTTGATAAAATCAAAGGCGTTTCCACTGGTCGCAGCGGTATGCATCAGGATGTGCCGAAAGAAGACGTCATCATCGAAAACGTGACCGTCAGCGAGTAATCGTGGCGACACTGTTTATTGCAGATCTTCACCTCTGCACAGAAGAACCGGCGATCACCGCCGGTTTTCTGCGTTTTTTAGCCGGTGATGCGCGACAAGCCGATGCGCTGTACATTCTCGGCGACCTGTTCGAAGCCTGGATTGGCGACGACGACCCTAATCCGCTGCATCATCAAATAGCCGCGGCGATAAAAGCACTGGTTGATTCCGGCGTTCCCTGCTTTTTTATTCACGGCAACCGTGATTTTCTGCTCGGCAAACGGTTTTCCCGTGAGAGCGGCATGACCTTACTGCCCGAAGAGAAAGTGCTCGATCTGTATGGTCGCAAGGTGCTGATCATGCATGGCGATACGTTATGCACCGACGATGCTGGCTATCAGGCGTTTCGCGCCAAAGTGCATCAACACTGGCTACAAAAACTATTCCTCGCCCTGCCATTGTTCATTCGCCAACGTATTGCCGCGAAAATGCGCGCCAACAGCAAAGCAGCCAACAGCAGTAAGTCGCTGGAGATCATGGATGTGAATCAGCAGGCCGTTATTGCCGAGCTGGAAAAACATCAGGCCCAGTGGTTAATTCACGGTCATACACACCGTCCGGCAGTCCACGAACTTATGGCCAATGGGCAACCCGCCTTCCGCGTAGTATTAGGCGCCTGGCACAGCGAAGGTTCGATGATCAAAGTCACACCGCACGACGTTGAACTGATCGCATTCCCGTTTTAATTCTGCAAATACCCCGTTCCTCTTTACACAAAACTATTCGAGTTGCATCGAGGCGGCAAATCCGTGAATCCCCTGGAGCTGACTAAAGTAAGTGACTGGGGTGAGCAGATGCAGCCAACAAAGAGGCAGCTTGAAGAGTGAAGTGTAAAGCGCGCAATCGTTTTCCTTGACGGTGAATTATGCTATTCTCTGTGCCCTCAAAAGTCGAGTGTAGTGCACCACAGGAGTTTTCAGACGCATGTCTTCCCGCAATAATCCGGCGCGTGTCGCCATCGTGATGGGGTCCAAAAGCGACTGGGCTACCATGCAGTTCGCCGCCGAAATCTTCGAAATGCTGGACGTTCCACACCATGTTGAGGTCGTCTCCGCCCACCGTACCCCAGACAAACTGTTCAGTTTCGCCGAAGGCGCTGAAGAAAACGGTTATCAGGTGATTATTGCCGGTGCCGGTGGTGCTGCACATTTGCCAGGAATGATTGCGGCGAAAACGCTGGTGCCTGTTTTAGGCGTTCCGGTACAAAGCGCAGCGTTGAGCGGCGTAGACAGTCTCTACTCCATCGTACAGATGCCTCGCGGTATTCCGGTGGGCACGCTGGCGATCGGCAAAGCGGGCGCAGCCAATGCGGCCCTGCTGGCCGCGCAAATTCTGGCAACACACGACAACGAATTGCATCAGCGTCTGGCTGAGTGGCGTAAAGCGCAAACCGATGAGGTACTGGAGAACCCGGACCCGCGAGGTGTCGCATGAAGCAGGTCTGTGTACTCGGCAATGGTCAGCTAGGACGCATGCTGCGTCAGGCCGGTGAGCCGCTAGGGATTGCGGTCTGGCCCGTCGGGCTGGACGCCGAACCCGCTGCCGTTCCTTTTCAACAAAGCGTGATTACCGCTGAGATTGAGCGCTGGCCGGAAACGGCGCTCACTCGCGAACTGGCGCGTCACCCGGCGTTTGTTAACCGCGACGTCTTCCCGATTATTGCTGACCGTCTGACGCAAAAACAGCTTTTTGACAAACTCAACCTGGCGACCGCGCCATGGCAACTGCTGGCGGATAAAAGCGAATGGTCTGCGGTGTTTGACAAACTCGGCGAGTTGGCGATTGTGAAGCGTCGCGTCGGCGGCTACGACGGTCGTGGACAGTGGCGTTTACGCGCGAATGAAACCGAACAACTGCCAGACGACTGCTACGGCGAGTGCATCGTCGAGCGAGGAATCAACTTCTCCGGTGAAGTCTCGCTGGTTGGCGCACGTGCGCACGACGGCAGCACCGTCTTCTATCCGCTGACTCATAACCTGCATCAGGATGGCATTCTGCGCACCAGCGTGGTATTTCCGCAGGCTAACGCTAAACAACAGGCGCAGGCCGAAGCGATGCTCTCTGCCATCATGCAGGAGCTGGGCTATGTCGGTGTGATGGCGATGGAGTGTTTCATCACCCCGGAAGGTTTGCTGATCAATGAACTGGCTCCGCGCGTACACAACAGCGGGCACTGGACGCAAAACGGCGCCAGCATTAGCCAGTTTGAACTGCACCTGCGCGCCATTACCGGCCTGCCGCTGCCGACGCCGGTGGTGAACAATCCTTCGGTGATGGTAAACCTGATCGGCAGCGACCTGAACTATGACTGGCTGAAGCTGCCGCTGGTGCATCTGCACTGGTATGACAAAGAGGTACGCGAAGGGCGTAAGGTGGGACACCTGAATCTGAGCGACAGCGATACCGCGCGCCTTAGCGCCACGCTGGAAGCGCTCATTCCCCTGCTGCCGCCGGAATATGCCAGCGGCATCATCTGGGCGCAGTCAAAGCTGAAATAAACCGATACGGGAGGTGCGCCTGCGCACGCCTCCCGTTACTTTTACAGACGAATGCAGGTTCCGGCTTTCCCCGCCAACGTGTCTTCAATGCGAGACAGCGCGCCAATCCACGCGGGTTTTCCACGTCGCTTCACGTATCCGCTTACGGCTGTCACCTTTGGCCCCATCGAACCATCGGCTTTAGCAAACGGCGCCAGTTCATCAGGAGAGGCTTGACGAATCGCACGTTGCTCTGGCGTGCCCCAGTTCTCATAGACCGCATCAGCATCGGTGAGGATAACCAGACCGTCGGCATCGATCTGTTCAGCCAGCAATGCCGCCGCCAGATCCTTATCAATGACCGCTTCAGACCCGACCCCTTCCCCGGTCACCGGCACGCCGCCACCGCCGCTACAAATCACCACATGGCCTTCTTTGAGCAAGAGCTTAATGGCCTCGCTTTCGACGATCTGGCGAGGCTCAGGCGAGGCGACAACACGACGCAGGTATTTGCCGTCACGTTTCATATGCCAGCCGTAGGTGGCTTCCAGTTGCGTTTGTTCTTCAGGCGAATACACCGGGCCGATAAATTTTTCCGGCGCCATAAACGCGGGATCGTCTTCAGACACCACAATTCGCGTTAACACTGTGGTCACCGGCGGCATCTCCGGTTCAGCGGTCAGACTTTGCGCCAACATATAACCAATCATGCCCTGAGTCTCTGCCACCAGCACATCCAGCGGGTAAGGTTCAACCTCTTTCCAGGCAAGATTCTGTAACGACAACAGACCAACCTGCGGCCCATTGCCATGTACGATGGCCAGGCGGTACGAACGTGCCAGACGCGCCAGGGCAGGTACGGCGCTGGCAATATTACGATATTGATTTTCTGCCGTCAGCGCCTCGCCGCGCTGCAATAATGCGTTGCCGCCAAGAGCAACAACCAGCGTTTTCATTCCCTATCCTTCTATAATTTGTTGCCCAAGCCAGAACCCCAACAGGGTGTCTGCGCCGGAGGTATGCCCGAGCGCCAGCAGCGAATTTATCGCCGCGTCCATCCTTTGTTGTCGGCCCAAAGCATGAGTGAAGTGGAGCAAAGGTGAAGCGAAATATCCTAATGCCGCGTAACGTAAGTAGCTCACGCTAACCACGGTCGTTGCCAGTTGAAGATTGCCGGAATATTCAAAGAAACGATGGCCGGAATCCTTATTCAGCGCGCCGAAATACCAGGCGGCCAGCAGCATTCCGGTCAGCGTATCATCATGGCTGGGCGTTAAACCTGGCCCCTTGCCTAACCACTGCCGCCAGTCTGTCGACAAGCCAGTCAGCGCCGAGAAAAAGCAATGGCGGAACTGACGTAACTCGGGGCATAAAGGCAAATTTGCCGCCAGCATTAACGGCCCGAATAATCCCGTTTCCTCGCCGCGATCCATCCAGGCGGATGCAAGGCGCGGGGCATGTGGACGGGACGTTATTTTCAACGAACAACAACGCTGCGGTTGGCGTAACAGAAACGGTCCCAGCACAATCCCCTCGGGGACAGCCTGAGGGGTTTCGCTACCGCTTAACGCCGTACGCAGCGCATCAAAGTCAGGCGCACGGATCACCCATCCTCCCGGGCTAAAACCACTGCCCTGGCGGTGCAGCGTTAACAGTGCGCCCCCTTCGGCCACAAGGTTAATCGAGCGCCGCCAGATCCCGGATAGCTGCCATGACTGGCGAAAATCCGGAGACTGCTGACTGCCCATCAGAGGACGGATGATCATCATGCGCGGCTCTCTTAGCTAATGCCCATACTTTCAGCCAGCGCTTCCAGAGCCAGCTCAAAGCAGGCCAGCGGCGCACGAACGGTGCCCGCGCCGATCTGACCAATACCGGCTTCTTTATGGGCAATACCCGTGTTGATCAGCGGCGTAATACCTGTTTCCACGACGCGACGGATATCAAGACCAAGGCAAGCCCCCTGGAAATCCCAGCCAGGGATCTGCAACTGCATATTGCGTTCCAGATAGATTTCAGCCATCTCCTCGGAAACGGACTTCGCGGCCTCCATTCCTCCGGCGCCGACAAACCGCGTTACGCCAGGGGCCGCGATCATCGCGGCGCCGCCAATACCAAAGGTTTCGGTGATGGCGCTATCGCCCATATCCGGGTTAGCTTGTTCCTGCGAGAAGCCGGTAAAGAACAGCCCCTGCGGTGTGTTAACCGGCGCGGTAAACCAGCGATCGCCAAGTCCGCTCACCCGGATCCCGAACATGTCGCCATTACGGGTCATTGCGGTCACAATACTGCCGGAACGCACCAGTGCCCCGGCATCCATTGCCGCTTTGCAGTAAGCCATCGCAAGGTTAAGGAAGAACTGGTCGGTCACGCTGAGGAAATCCATCACCTCAGCAATCTGCTGCTTATCATGTTCCAGACGGGCAATTTGCGGCGCCAGGGTTCGCATCAGCAGAGCTGAAGAGGCAATGTTGCGCTGATGGAACTCATCGCCCATCGTAATGCCCTGCGCCATCATGGCGGTCAGATCAATACCCTGTTCCAGATTGGCCAGCGCCGCGCTTAAAACAGGCATCAGGACATCGCGCATCCAACGTAAACGCTGCTGGACATCCTCACCATACGCGCCGAAGCGCATCACTTTGCCAATCCCTTCGTTGAGATTGCAGTAAGCCCGGTTACCGTCGGTGATATTTTCCACCACCAGCATCGGCATGCTGGCAGAGGTGATTCCCCCCATTGGCCCCACAGCATTAACATGGTGGCAAGGTACGAACCGGACTTTGCCCTGCTCCAGTAAAGCCAGCGCGCTCATCTCATCATTGGCCCACCCTTCAAACAGACATGCACCAATACAGGCCCCTTTCATCGGACCGGTCATTTCTTGCCAACGCATTGGCGGTCCCGCATGCAGCAGCGTTTTCCCTTCATTGAGCTCGCGGATTAATGAGGAGGCAGGTTGCACATCCAGCCAGTGTGGACGCGCACGACGAATTTGTTCGATTACTGCAGCATTGGCTTGCGCCACTGATGTAAACATTGGAACCCCTTATTGCAAACGTTCTAATAAACGAGCCAGTTTCTTATTACCGCCAGCGACAGGCGCCCACTGGTAATGCACCACAGGCATTTCCGCAGCCTGTAAATCCAGTGCAAAACTGCGTAACCCGGCATTGATGACCGCCACTTTTTCCAGTAGCGAAGGTGCGGATTTGTCAGATAACGGTTGAGATGGACGAATCAGTTCGGCGGCAAGCAGCGTTGCCTCAGGCAGTGAATTCACTACGGCAATGCCGGCATCTTCCAGTGTGGCAATCTGCAGTGAGCGACACTGCGGATCGCGTTCTGTACCTGTCACCGTCGCAATCGCATACAGCGGTTGCTCGTGGTCTCGCGCAGCGCACGCCTTCTGCCAGGCCTGAACCAGCGATGCGGCCGGATCTGCCGTCGCGCCGTAACCAATCACGACATCAACTAGCAGCACGCGTACCTGAGGCTGCCCCCCCAGATCCGTAATCAGTTGATTACGTAAGGCAGGGTCAATCATCGGATGCGGCCGCCCGACGGTGTAAAAATCATCCCCCAGATCGATAATCTGGTGCCCGGCGGCATCCAGCATCATGCCATGGTGATGTTGTGCATCCGCGGCGACATTCAGGTGGGCGGCCAGCAGCCCAGCGGCTTCGGCGGCCAGCGTACCTCCGGTGTATAACCCTCGGATCACACCGTCTCCTGTGGTTGAAAGCGAGCTGCGTCGCGCCGCGACTCTCGCCAGTAAACAGGCCAGACGGGCCGCATCGTCCAGCGTCGCGGCAAACCAGACATTTTCATCGCGAGCGACCGCGGCGGTGTAACCTAAAAACAGAGCTACCACGGGTTTGCCGGTGGCCTTCATCGCGTTCACGATATGCTGGCGAACAGCCTCCGCCGGCGGTTTCGACACAAAAGCCAACACCTGGCTTTTGTCGTCTGCGCCAAGCATCTCCAGCGCGGTAAGCGCGCTAATCCCCCCCACCTCGGCGCTCAGGTCGCGTCCACCCAGACCGATGGCGTGGGTGATGCCTTCCCCGGCCAGCGCTATCTGTGAACAGAGCTCCTGAATCCCTGTCCCGGAGGCGCCCAGCACACCGATATTGCCTTCCGGCATCACGTTGGCAAAAGCCAGCGGCGTACCCGCAATCATGGCAGTTCCGCAGTCAGGTCCCATCACCAGTAAACCTTTATCCTGCGCACGGCGCTTCAGAGCGATTTCATCGTCCAGGGTAACGTTATCGGAGAACATCATGACGTTCAGGTTGCGATCCAAGGCCTGGTTCGCCAGTTCCGCCGCATATTCACCGGCAACGGAAATGAGCGTCATATTCGCCTCAGGCAGTTTCTGGCACGCGCTTTCCCAGCGTCTGACCTGCAGGAGCGTTTGGCTACCGCCGGTGGCCTGCGCCAGCTGCTGCAACGACTCATCCAGTTGTTGCAGAATGGCCTGTGTAATACTTTCATCTGCCGTTTCAGTACGAATCGCCACGCAAATATCGTTTGGCGTCGCATTATTAAAATCGTCATGCCAAAACCCGGTCGTTTCCAGCAATGATTTATTCGCTGGTGTTCCCATCATGACCGATACATCGTCTACATTTTCGGACTCACTCAGCTTGCGTGAAATAATCATTAAACTGACAGAGTCCTGAAAACACCCTTTTTTAATAAAGGCGTGGATCATAACAACCCCTTAATAATTGCACCCATGGCAATTGCACGAGTAGTGTTAATGTGTAGCTCAAGGTATATATCTGGGATCACAAATAGAGTGACTGGCATCACACTGGAATTATTAACAAAATAAATTTAATAACCACCAGAAGATTAAACATTATTTTCTAACGCCATTATTTATTTAAAAAGAAAGGGCAAATCCATACTGATTATCAAATAAATTCTAACTATATTTTTTTGTGTGTCTGGATCACATAATCAATTTTTATTCCCGGTATGTTAACGGCAGTCATGCTTCACACCGTCGTTAAAAAGGAAGACAGATGAAAATCAGTCGGGAAACACTCCACCAGCTTATCGAGAATAAGCTTTGCAAGGCCGGACTAAAACGTGAGCACGCCACAACGGTTGCTGAGGTATTGGTTTATGCCGATGCCAGAGGCATTCACTCTCATGGCGCCGTACGCGTTGAATACTATGCTGAGCGCATTTCAAAAGGCGGCACTAACCGCGAACCCACATTTCGTTTTGAAGAAACCGGTCCCTGTACAGCGATTTTGCATGCCGATAATGCCGCCGGGCAAGTCGCAGCCAAGATGGGTATGGAGCATGCCATTAAAATTGCTAAAAAAAATGGTGTCGCCGTCGTTGGCATTAGCCGAATGGGGCACAGCGGTGCCATTTCTTACTTTGTGCAGCAAGCCGCTCGCGCTGGTCTGATCGGCCTCTCCGTGTGCCAGTCCGACCCGATGGTGGTACCGTTCGGCGGCGCAGATATTTACTACGGTACCAATCCGTTAGCCTTCGCTGCGCCAGGAGAAGGCGACGACATCATGACGTTTGATATGGCGACAACGGTGCAGGCATGGGGAAAAGTTCTGGATGCGCGCTCCCGCAACGAGCCGATTCCTAATACCTGGGCAGTCGATAAAAACGGCGCGCCAACTTCCGATCCCTTTGCTGTCAATGCGTTGCTACCTGCGGCCGGGCCTAAAGGCTATGGCCTGATGATGATGATCGATGTGTTATCCGGCATTTTATTGGGATTACCGTTTGGTCGTCAGGTCAGTTCAATGTATGAGGATTTACATGCCGGTCGGAATTTAGGCCAACTGCATTTGGTTATTAATCCCGACTTTTTCTCCTCCAGCCAATTATTCCGCCAGCACCTCAGCCAGAGCATGCAAGAGTTAAATAACATTACTCCGGCCCCCGGCTTTAAACAAGTTTATTACCCCGGACAGGATCAAGATATTAATCAACGCAATGCCGCGGTCCATGGTATCGACATTGTTGACGATATTTATCAATACCTGATTTCCGATGCCCTCTATCTCAAGTCATACGAAACAAAGAATCCCTTTGCACAATAATTATTGAAACAGGAATTTCATATGATCAACCATTTTCGTCACGCAATTGAAGAAACCCTTCCCTGGCTCTCTTCCTTTGGCGCGGATCCTACCGGTGGGATGACGCGCTTGCTGTATTCGCCAGAATGGCTTGAAACACAACAGCAATTCAAAAAGCGCATGGACGCCAGTGGCCTGGAAACGCGCTTTGATGAAGTGGGCAACTTATACGGTCGTCTGCTCGGGAGCGAATCGCCGGAACAGGTCATTTTAAGCGGCTCGCATATTGATACCGTCGTCAACGGCGGCAATCTTGACGGCCAGTTTGGCGCGCTGGCGGCATGGCTCGCGGTTGACTGGCTCAAGAGCACCTATGGCGCACCGCTGAAAACGGTCGAAGTCGTTTCCATGGCGGAAGAGGAAGGCAGCCGTTTCCCGTATGTCTTCTGGGGCAGCAAAAACATTTTTGGACTGGCAAATCCTGATGACGTCCGTAACATCCAGGACGCGAAAGGCACCCGTTTTGTTGACGCAATGAGCGCCTGCGGCTTTACCCTCCCCGCAGAGCCGCTACATGCTCGTAATGACATCAAAGCCTTCGTTGAATTACACATCGAACAAGGTTGCGTGCTTGAAAGTAATGGCCAGTCGATAGGCGTCGTCAGCGCGATTGTCGGCCAACGTCGCTATACGGTAACGCTGAACGGCGAATCCAACCATGCGGGTACAACGCCGCTGAGCTACCGTCGCGATACCGTTTACGCTTTCAGTCGCATCTGCAGCCAGTCTATCGAGAAAGCCAAAAAGCATGGCGATCCTCTGGTACTGACCTTTGGTAAAGTAGAGCCACAGCCAAACACCGTCAACGTGGTGCCAGGAAAAACGACCTTCACGATCGATTGCCGTCATACCGATGCCGACGTACTGCGTGATTTTACTCAGCAACTGGAAAACGACATGCGCGCCATCTGTGATGAAATGGATATCGGTATTGATATCGATTTGTGGATGGATGAAACGCCAGTCCCGATGGACAGTAAACTGGTCTCCACCCTTACCGAACTGTGTGAAAAGGAACAACTGAACTACCGTGTCATGCACAGTGGCGCGGGCCATGATGCGCAGATTTTTGCCCCTCGTGTACCGACCTGCATGATTTTCATTCCCAGCATTAACGGTATCAGCCACAACCCCGCTGAACGCACAAACATTAACGACCTTGCCGAAGGGGTCAAAACTCTGGCATTAATGCTTCATCAACTTGCCTGGCAGAAATAAGGAGTCACCCATGGGATATCTGAATAACGTCACGGGTTATCGCGATGATTTACTGGCTAATCGCGCAATTGTAAAACACGGTAACTTTGCCCTGTTAACCCCGGACGGACTGGTTAAAAATATCATTCCGGGATTTGAAAACTGTGACGTCACCATCCTCTCAACGCCAAAACTGGGCGCGTCATTTGTTGACTATCTGGTGACCCTACACCAGAACGGCGGCCACCACAGCGGTTTTGGCGGCGAAGGTATTGAAACGTTCGTGTATGTTATTTCCGGCAAAATTGAGGCAAAAGCGGAAGGTAAAACATTTGCTTTGACTCAGGGCGGATATCTGTATTGCCCGCCAGGTGAACTGCTCACCTTTAATAATGCCCAGACAGAAGACAGCCAACTGTTTTTATACAAACGGCGTTATACGCCGGTGGCCGGCCATTCGCCATGGCTGGTCTCCGGTAATGCCAACCAGTTAGAACGTATTCATTATGAAGGCATGGATGACGTAATCCTGCTGGATTTCCTGCCTAAAGAATTAGGCTTCGATATGAATATGCATATTCTGTCATTCGAACCCGGCGCCAGCCATGGTTATATCGAAACGCACGTACAGGAACATGGGGCTTATATTCTCTCAGGCCAGGGCGTTTATAACCTCGATAACCAATGGATCCCGGTGAAAAAAGGCGACTACATCTTTATGGGCGCGTACTCCCTGCAGGCAGGTTACGGCGTGGGGCGTGGTGAAGCATTCAGCTATATCTATTCCAAAGATTGCAACCGGGATGTAGAGATTTAACGGCGAACAGTCCGCCTGATAATTTTTTATTTAGCTATGTTGGGTTTTGCCACGGTTAACACCGTGGCTTTTTTTATGCTTAACGCAGATTCATTGCCTGACCGAGCTTCATCGCGCAAGCAATATTACGCGCGCAGTAATAAAGGTTGGTTTCACCGCTCGCCAGCACTTCCGCCAATGGCGCGAGTCGCGGCAAAATACTGAATACCGCATCAATACCATGATCGTGAACCACCTCCACGCCTTCCCCCAGCACCCCGGCGATACCAATAACCGGAACATGATGCTGCATAGCAACAGAAGCAACACCGATTGGCGCTTTTCCCCCGACCGTTTGCGAATCAATACGTCCCTCGCCGGTGATAACCAGCGATGCATCTTTGATGGACTGCTCCAGTTGCACAGCCTGCAGCACAATCTCAATCCCTGGTTTCATGATGGCCTGCAGAAAGATAGCCGCGGCGATGCCCATTCCGCCCGCCGCGCCACCGCCCGCAACCTGAGATACCTCTTCACCGGTCAACGCTTGCAGCACATGCGCGTAGTTGAGTAACCCTTCTTCCAGTTTCTCAACCATTTCCGGCGTCGCCCCCTTCTGCGGACCAAATACCCTTGCCGCGCCGCGCGGGCCAACCAATGGGTTGTCCACATCACAAGCGACTTCGATCCGACATGTTGTCAGCCGCGGATCGCACTGTCGCAGGTCAATGCTCGCGAGGCGAGACAAGCTACCGCCTCCCGCCCTCAATGATGCCCCTTGCGCGTCAAGAAACCGCACGCCCAGCGCCTGAGCCATCCCCATGCCGCCATCAACTGTCGCACTCCCGCCGATACCGAGGATAATATGACGAATACCGGCATCCAGCGCATGCCGAATCAGTTCGCCAGTACCGTAACTTGACGCCAGCAGCGGATTACGCGCCTGCGGTTCGACGAGCATCAGTCCACTCGCCGCAGCCATTTCAATAATGGCGGTCTTTCCATCACCGGTCAGGCCATAAAATCCCATGACCTTTTCCCCCATCGGCCCACAGACCTCCAGCGAGACCACTTTTCCACCAGTCGCCGCCACCATGGCATCCACGGTCCCCTCCCCGCCATCCGCAATAGGCAAACAAATATATTCTGCATCCGGGAATATGCTTGAAAATCCAGCTTTAATTGCCTGGCAGCATTGTTCGGCGCTTAAGCTCTCTTTAAACGAATCTGGCGCAATTACAATTTTCATCATTAATCCTTTTCATCCTGTTATTTAATGCGTTCCCATGGAATGAGGTTTTCCATAAGCACTGCCAGTAAAATCCCCACCAATAAGCCATTGCTCAGTAATGGCCGAATAGTCAGTGGAAGATCTTGTAAATAAACCGGTGGCAGCCCCATCAAAAAAATGCCCACAAACAGCGGGAGTGCCAGCCGATAAATATTTCGTGCGGTAAAGGTGATTTGCTGGCTGAAAACCAGACCGGAATAGAGCAACGGCAGATAAGAGACCAGCATAACGGCACTGCTGATCGCCAGTGGAATGGCGCAGAATAAGCGGGTTAGCGGCGTTACTATCGCCACCAATAAACATAATACGCTGCCGCAAATAAATGATTTTCGCGAGCTGTCGCCAGTTTGAGTTAACAGCCCGATAGAGGAGACAAAAGGTGAAAATGGAATCACGGCAAAAGGCACTGTCACCAGCGTCATAAAACCGGAAATGATAAAGCTACGACGATAACGCGAGCTGCTGGAGCCTTGATGCGCATAAAAGACGTCCGTGCCGCGCACCGCGCCATAGGTATTACTGATATTCACCAGACCGGTGATAACCGCCGTCAGGATAATACCGGGTAACAGCCTGCCATGACTGCCTAACGGGAACCACTGCCAGCTTAATTCACCAGACGGCAAAGACGTTGATGGAAAGCACAATCGCCAGAGTCCCCATCCCACTACCGCCCCCACCAGCAGGGCATAACGAGAGATCCGCTGCGGTAAAAAAATGATCATCGCAAGGATGAAGCACATCACGCCAACCGCCAGGCTAAAAGGCGCCAGTTGAATTTTGACGCTGGTGTCAGCAATGCCAAAAGGCAATCCCAACATGCCCTTAAAAAAGATAGTGGTGAGCTGAGCGCCCAACAGCAGCATAAAAAAGACCATCACCGTTGGGGTAAATAGCCGGGCCAACCGGTGTCCTAAGCCGCTAAAGCCGATAATCATCGTCAGCACAGCGGAAATGACAATCCCGACGCTCAGACTGGTGGCGATATCATTGAGCGGTGTCCCGCGTGACGCCTCAGCCAGGGTAATTGTCAGAATGGTGCCCCACCATAAACCGGTAGGCCCTTCCATAATGGCGCGACGATGGCCACAAATAACCTGCGCAAGGCAGGCCAGCGATGTCGTGAAAAAAGCGTATTGCGTGAGCATTAACAGATTGCTCGCGGGGAGATGAAAAGCAGAAACCAGCGTTGGGGGGACCACGACCGTATTGCAAAAAATAAAGAAAAACCACTGAAAGCCAGATAGCAAACTTTCGCGGTTAATAACAGGAAGCATATTCATACCTTAAAATAGAGAATGCCCGCCAGCATGACGGGCATTAATTCGCATCACATTATTGTTGATGTTTAAGGATAAATTGACCTTTTGGCGCTACCGGGAATCCCTGCTCGATGTCATAGATAACATCCCCGCGAAGAAGAGTTTTCGTAATGCGCGCGCCAATCGTCCGGCCAACATACGGGCTGACTTTGTGACGGTATTCCAGGTCTTCGTTTTTCAGAACGTATTTGCTGTCCGGTTGAATAAAGACGAAGTCAGCATCTTTACCCGGGGCAATACGTCCTTTCTGTTTCAGGCCAAAAATATCTGCGGCGTTGGTTGCCATCAATTTAGCGAATAGCGGCAGCGACATACCGCGTTTTTGCACGGCCTCATCAAACATGACGTCCATGCAGCTCTGCAGTCCGGCAATGCCGCCCCACGCCTGCATGATATTGCCAGCCTTCATTTCTGGTGGGCATGGCGAGTGGTCGGAAACCAGGCAGTCAATCTCACCATTGAACAGTTTTTCCCACATACCTTGTTGATTCTGTCGATCGCGGATCGGCGGAGAACATTTTGCCAGCGTGCCAATCTCTTCAAACTGATCGGTATCCAGCACAAAATAATGCGGGCAGGATTCGCAGGTCACATCCTGGCCTTCCTGGCGGGCACGGGTCACTTCTTCCACGCCTTCCGGGCTGCTGATATGGCAAACGTGCAGGCGGCAACCGGCGACTTTTGCCAGATACAGCACACGGCGAATAGCTTCCACCTCAGTGAAAACCGGACGTGAAGCCACATAATCATGTGCCGTCACACGGCCTTCGCGTTTAGCTTCCTCGCCAAGCTCGTCGCAAATGAGCGCATTTTCGCAATGCACCAGCACCGTCTGGTCCATTTCTGCTAACTTCTGCGCGCCTTTGTAGAACTGCCAGTCGTTAACGTCACGGAAGTCATTGTCGATTCCGCGATCGCCACAGGTGGCAACGAAGCATTTGAAACCGACGACACCGACCTCATCCAGCTCGTGCAGACGATCAAGGTTGTAAGAAACCAGACCGCCAAGCTGCGCGGCATCAATGGTCAATTTGCCTTTTGCCGCATCAAATTTAAGTTCGATGGTTTCGCGATCCACCGTCGCGGGCAGTTGGTTGAGAGGCATTTCGATCATTGTGGTGATACCGCCTTTTGCCGCGGCACGCGTTCCGGTCTCATAGCCTTCCCAATGTGTACGCCCCGGCTCAGAGATATGGGTATGCGCATCGACCATGCCCGGTGAAACCACCAGACCTGTCGCATCCATTACCTGCTTTGCCTCCCCCAGATTCTCACCAATGGCGGCGATTTTTCCTGCCTGGACGGCAATATCAACAATACGAGCTTCATTTTCTAAAATAACAGTACCGTTCTTAATAATTAAATCAAAAGACATAACGAACTCCTTGTATGGATACAGATAGTTTTTATAAATAACGCACGCTTACACCTACGTTTACTGATTTCATTACAACTGACCTGTTGCTTTTTCTACTGCGGCAGGTTGTCCAACCATTCTTTTTTTCAGTAAGGCATATGCCACAAATGCGACAATAACCCCAACAAACCACGACACTCGCGATAACGGCTCAAGCAATGGAATAAACTTCCCACCCAGTGAAAGAATTACCGCCACTAACGTTACGGAGAATGCCGTCAGGTTAAATCCATTATCATAATATTGGTAATTACCACTGGCGGTATATAATTCATCAAGATTAATCTTGCCACGCATAACGACAAAATAGTGCGCCAACATAACACCAATAACAGGACCGAGCATACCGCCGATGATGTCCAGAAACAGATAAATGCTGCTCTGATTTTCCATAAGCTTCCATGGACAAATCAGTAAGCTAATAATACTGGCAATCAATACACCTTTTTTATATGTTAGTTTTGTTGGCGCAATTGCGGCAATCTGATAACCAGCCGGAATAATATTACCCGTAGCGTTTGTTGAGATTGTGGTCATCAGAATAACCAAAACTGCGAAGAATGAGGCAAACAGACTGTTCCAACGCTGTACGATATCCAGCACATTCCAGGTATCCATTCCATAATGAATACTGGCACCAGCAATAATACACACGCTGGCAATCGCAAATAACACGTACGCGACAATAAGACCCAGCGTCTGGCCTAACGCCTGTTCACGAAATGAGTGGGCATTTTGCGTAAAGTCCGATGCGCTCACCGCTGGAGCGGCCCATACCGCAACCACGGCGTTAATCACTACCAGGAACAGGAATCCGCTGTTTCCCGCTTTTTGCACACCGCCCGGAATGTAGTCCAGAATGGGGCCAATCCCTACCAGGGATATCGCCCAGATAGCCATTCCGCCAAAAACGATATAAATGCAAGGGTTCAGGATCGCGGTAAATTTATTTAATACTTTACCGCCGCCAAAACCGATACCAACGTTAATCAGCCAAAAGATAAGAAATGTGATTAACCCCGGCAGAGACAACCCCAGTAGTGTAAAATCACCGCCCAGCGTTAAAAACCCAGGCCATATCTTGCCAATCAGAATAAGAAAAGCCAGCGATCCGGCATAACATTGCAGCCCGAACCACATAATTGCAGCAATGCCGCCTCTTAATAATCCCGGGAAAAGCGCACCACGTACGCCATACGAGCCACGCAGAATCATTGCAAAAGGTACACCGTATTTACTTCCGGCGGCGCCGTTCATAACCATGACTAATGCAATAAACAATGCACTAATAATAATAGCCAGCATAATACTGAATGTGGACAGCCCGAGAATGAAGAACCCGCCAACCATAACGTAATTAGGTACGTTATGTACTGACCCCATCCATAAAGTAAAATAGTTAAATGTTTTCCAGTTTCGTTGTGCTGCCGTTTTTGGTAATAAGTCGTCACTATAACCACGTTGTTGGTATAGATCTCTTTGCTGTTCCATAAATCCCTCTTGTCACGTATCGGATAACGTTGTAATGGGTTTAGCTATGTGGAACAAAAACAATATATTAAGTAATGCAAATAGTTTTAATTATATTTTTATGCTGAAGCAGTAACTGGTGTTGCTTTCTTTTTATATAACGTCACGCCGGCAAAAATAAGCGTTCCGGTAACAACCAGACAAGCCGAGATGACAAAGCTTATCTCTTTTGAGCCAGTCAAATCGGAAATAAATCCGGTTAACGTTGGCGCAATAACGGCTGAACTCATACCAAAGAAGTTAAACAGGCTAAATGCTCTGCCCAACGTTTTCGCCGACGCCTGTTCAGACACGAAGGAGATCAGGATGGGATCCACCGCCATTTTTCCCAATAAACCGTACAGAGTCAGGCTGACCATCAACATCGTGGTATTCGGCGATAACACCGTAAACACCAGCATTGCGGCGGCCATAATTTCCAGCCCAAGAATGACTTTGACTTTGCTGTTACGGAATTTATCGGACAGATGGCTGAAGAACAACGCACCGGGAACCCCCACCACGGCGACCAAAGCCGAGGCAACCCCAATCGCGCCACCATCAAATCCCCTTTCAGTCTGTAGATAAGACGGAAGCCAGGTCACAATCAGGTAATAGCCATAACAGGTACAGAAATAGAGGAAGTAGACGCTGCATAACAAACCCGAAAACAGCGGCGGACTTTTTTCTTCTGTCATCGTTGCCGTCTGCGTTTTTTGCTCTGACACCGCCGTTTCGCTTTTTGCCTTACCGCGGATAACCAAAGTAAATACGCACAACATCACCACTAACACAGCCGCAACCAGGAACAACACGTTTTGCCAGGCCATGCTCATGCTTTTAACCAACACGCTGGAGCCGATTAAACCGATCCCCATCCCAATCGCAGAGCCGCTATTAATGATGGCGTTTGCCAGTGCCCGGCGAGCCTGCGGGACATTTGCCGAAGAGAGGGAATACGCTGAACTAAAGAAAGAGGCGCAGCCCGCTCCTGCCATCAGCGAACCGGCATAGATCATCACCAGTCCCGTGGCTTTTGCAATACTGAGCGTACCAATAATAAAGAGCGTAAACCCACACATCAGCATAATTTTCTGGCCAAGCTTATCGACCAAAATTCCGCAGGGAATTTGCATACTGCAATAGGCGAAAAAATAGAAACTGGCGATGGCGCCAATTTCAGCATTGCTGACATTGCCCAGGGAAGCCTGAATCTCAGGATAAATAGGGGTTAATACGGTGCGATAAATCCATATCGCAACCCAACCCAGACTCATTACGACGACGATCTTCTTCCAGTATTCAATACCGGATGTATTTTTTTCACTCATGACATGCACCTTTCCAAAGTGTGTCTGATTAAAATGTATCGCTGCAGGATTGCAGCGATACCAACGATCATGACAATTTATGATTAGCCATTAATTCCAGGGCCTGAACCATTGCCGAGTGATCCAACTGGCTTCCACCATTCGCGGCACAGGTATTAAATAACTCCTGACAGGTTGCCGTATTAGGCAAATTCAATGAGAGCGCCTTGGCACTTTGTAATGCAAGGTTGAGATCTTTTTGATGCAGTGCAATTTTGAATCCGGGATCAAAAGTGCGCTTAATCATGCGCTCACCATGTACTTCCAGAATACGAGATGAGGCAAACCCGCCCATTAATGCCTGACGCACGCGAACCGGATCTGCGCCCGCTTTAGAGGCAAATACCAGCGCTTCAGAAACGGCTTCAATATTTAAGGCCACGATAATTTGGTTAGCCACTTTACAGGTTTGGCCATCACCATTCCCGCCCACCAGAGTGATATTTTTTCCCAGAATATCAAAGAGCGGTTTCACCCGTTCAAATACTTTAGGTTCACCGCCAACCATAATGGACAGCGTCCCTTCACGAGCGCCAATTTCCCCGCCGGACACGGGCGCATCCAGATAATCCCCGCCGAGTTCATTAACCTGCTGAGCAAAACGCTTGGTTTCGATAGGAGAAATAGAACTCATATCGACAATGGTTTTTCCCTGCAATGCGGTTTTAGCGCACCCGTGTTCACCAAAAAGCACTTCTTCAACCTGCGGCGTATCCGGCACCATGATGAAGATAATATCTGCGAAATCAGTTACCTGACGCGCAGTTTCAACATTAACCGCCCCCAGTGACAGCAACTCCTCAGCCACCGGACCAATGGTCGTGACATGTAATTGATGTCCGGCACGCGCCAGATTAATCGCCATTGGCGATCCCATAATACCCAGGCCAATAAATCCCAGTTTCATTTGTAACCTCTTTTATATCTGTCGGTATTCCTGAATTCAGGCAAAACGATTCCCTTCCAACAGAGTGGAAAAAATAGTGTTGCCTGAAATTACTTACAAATTATCGATACTGATTAATCCACGATAATCCCGCTTCGGTGGTCGTCAGCGGCTTATATTCGCAGCCTACCCACCCGTCATAACCTGATTTGTCAATAAACTTAAAAATAAAGTCATAATTGATTTCCCCGGTCCCTGGCTCTCCGCGACGAGGGTTATCTGCAATTTGCAAATGACCTATTTTATTTGCCCACGTGGTCATGGTCTGGGTTAATTCCCCTTCCATGCGCTGCATATGATAAATGTCATACTGAATTTTGATATTATTGCATCCGACGCTATCAATTAACGCTAACGCCTGATGTGTACCGGTGAGAAAGAAACCAGGAATATCAAAATGGTTGATCGGCTCAATCAGCAATAAAATATCTTCTTTCGCTAACATGTTGGCCGCATAGCGAAGATTTTCCACCAGCGTTTGCTGGATCTGTTCAGTCGAAAAACCCGCCGGTGTTTTACCTACCAGGCAATTGATTTTTTTATTACCTAGTCCCTTCGCATAGCGAATAGCCGCGGCCACACCATCACGAAACTCTTCTTCGCGCCCCGGAATACAGGCGATACCACGTTCACCCGCCGCCCAATCTCCGGCGGGGAGATTATGCAACGTATGCTCCAGCTTGTTGGTCTGCAGTTTTTCCTTTAAGACGTCAATGTCGTAATCGTAGGGAAACATAAACTCTACGCCACGAAACCCCGCTTGCGCCGCTTTGTCGAAACGCTCAAGGAAACTGTATTCCAGAAACAGCATGGAAAGATTGGCTGAGAACCGTAACATCTGTCACCTCCTCTATTCATATTTCATAAAACAGGTTTCGGTTGGCGCATCAACTGCACCGTCTGCAACCTCTTCAAACTCGGTCACGTTATCCAGCTCGCTACCCATCGAGATATTGGTCACTCGCTCAAGGATCACTTCGACCACAACCGGAACGCGATACTGCGCCATCAGGACTTTGGCTTGTTCAAACGCCGGAGCGAGATCTTCAGGTTTGAAGACGCGAATAGCCTTACAACCTAATCCCTCTGCCACTTTGACGTGATCGACGCCATAGCCGTTTACTTCGCTGGAGTTGATATTTTCAAACGCCAGTTGGACGCAGTAATCCATATCAAAAGCACGCTGCGATTGACGAATCAGGCCCAGATAGGCGTTGTTGACCAGCACATGGATGTAAGGAATATTGAATTGCGCGCCTACCGCCAGTTCTTCAATCAGGAACTGGAAGTCAAAATCCCCCGAAATCCCGACGACATTGCGTGTTGGATCGGCAACACAAACCCCTAATGCAGCAGGCAGCGTCCAGCCGAGAGGGCCAGCCTGGCCGCAGTTGATCCAGTGACGCTCTTTGAACACATGCAGCATTTGCGCAGCGGCAATTTGTGATAATCCGATGGTGGTGACGTAGCAAACGTCGCGACCAAAGGCTTTATTCATCTCTTCATAGACACGCTGTGGTTTCACCGGGACATTGTCGAAGTGGGTTTTACGCAGTAACGTCCGCTTACGCTGTTGGCATTCATCAACCCAGCTATTCCGGCAAGGTAAACGTCCGGCTTTCTGCATTTCCTGAGCGACGTCAATCAACAAGGTCAGCGCGGCTTTGGCATCAGAAACAATACCTAAATCCGGGCACAGAACACGGCCAATTTGCGTCGGTTCAATGTCGATATGAATGATTTTGCGCCCTTCGGTGTACTTCGAGACCGAGCCGGTGTGACGATTAGCAAAACGGTTACCAATACCGAACACCATATCAGAAGCAAGCAGCGTGGCATTTCCGTAGCGGTGCGCGGTTTGTAGCCCGACCATGCCAGCCATTAACTCATGATCGTCAGGGATACATCCCCAGCCCATCAACGTGGGGATAACCGGTACATGGGTCAGCTCCGCAAAACGTTGCAGCAGTGCGGAAGCATCAGCATTAATCACCCCGCCCCCCGCTACGATAACCGGACGTTCCGCCTGGATCAGCATTTCCAGCGCTCTCTCAATTTGCTTGCGGCTGGCGGCAGGTTTGTACACCGGCAACGGCTCATACATGTCGGGATCGAATTCGATTTCTTCAACCTGGACATCAAAGGGCAAATCGATCAGCACCGGGCCAGGGCGACCTGAGCGCATGACGTGGAATGCCTGCTGTAAAACCCGAGGCAGCAGTGCCGCTTCACGTACCGTTACCGCCATTTTGCTGACCGGTTTGGCGATAGATTCAATATCGACAGCCTGAAAATCTTCCTTATGCAGGCGGGCACGAGGCGCCTGACCGGTGATACATAAAATAGGAATAGAGTCGGCAGAGGCGGAATACAGTGCAGTGATCATGTCAGTTCCAGCCGGGCCAGAAGTGCCAAGGCAGACGCCAATGTTGCCTGCAGCGGCACGCGTATAACCTTCCGCCATATGGGAAGCGCCTTCAACGTGGCGAGCCAGAATGTGACGGATGCCGCCGTGGTTACGCATTGCGGAATAGAACGGGTTGATTGCCGCTCCAGGCACGCCAAATGCGGTGGTGATACCTTCTTTTTCCAGCACATACATTGCCGCGTCAACGGCTCTCATTTTTGCCATTTTCTTTCTACCTCTATTTATTGGAAAATTTTTCCAACTTTAAAAAAATCCAAAAAAGTCCCGCTCCTCTGAGCGGGTTGCGACTTAAGCTACGGGTGCTTTTAACCCAAGCGCCGTACTGATATCTCGTGCTGTATCCCGTACCAGCTCCCCCTGACTAATAAAACGATCTTCCGTCAGTCTGGATGCGGGCCCCGAAATAGAGATGGCAGCCACTACACTGCCTGCATCGTCATAGATAGCCGAAGCGATGCAATTCAATCCAACAACATGTTCTTCGTGATCAACAATATAGCCATTCTCGCGCGCCTGTTCCAGATTACGCAGCAGAGTAGGAAAATCCACCAACGTGTTCGGCGTAAACTGCTGCAAACCCGTTTTCACGACAATGTCCATTAACTCTTCTTCCATCAGCGGATAAAGCAGTGCTTTCCCCGCACCGGAAGCATGCAACGGCATACGGCTGCCCAAAGGTGCACACATCCTGACCATCGATTTGCACTCCTTCTGGCCAATCAGCACCGCTTCAGTGCCATTACGAATCGCGACATTCACCGTTTCGCCTGACAGCAGCATTAATCGGTGCATAAATGGTCCGGCTACCGACAGGACGTCGCGATTATGAATATACGCGGAGCCCACATTGAAAACGCCTAAACCGATATGCCACCATCCTAACTGACTGTCCTGATAGACAAAATCAGCACCCTGTAAAACCTTTAGCAGGCGAAAAGTCGTGGAGAGCGGTAAATCCAGACTGCCGGAAATATCGCTGACTGACGAACTCCCCCCACTTCTTTCGAGATACTGCAAAATCGCAATGCCTCTTTCGAGCGCCTGAGCGCCTTTCTGCGCAACCGGCTCCGTCTGTCCAGGCCTGCCGCGCCGTCTTACTTCCGTCTCCACTACATTTACTCCGGCCCAAAATATGAGCATAAACAATGAACAATATGCTCATATTAAGCAAGAAGGCCAATAGCGTCACGCAAAACAGAGTTCATGTGCCGGGATACGTTCAACATCGCAATTATCGCTACCACCACGATCGACCGTCAGAAAATCGGTCACGGTTTGCCAGGCAAACAGCGGGTGATGCCAGACGTTTCGGTGGTAATTCACCCCCTGTTGACCATTGGTGATAAAAGCTTTTAAGGTGGAAAGATCGGGTTTGTCCTCACCAAGCGCGACAATCACCACAAACGCTTCGCCCTTCATGGGCATAAATGCCTGGGTACCCAGCGGGTGGCGCTCCAGTTCATGCACAATAATAGGCATCGCTGCCGGTTGCGCGCGGTTAATGCTGATGAGCGTTCGGTCCTGCTCAAGGATCTCCACATTAGCCAGATCGTGATAACGTTCAACCAACCCATCATTGATATGAAAAAAATCACGTTTATGGGTTTCGATGACATCGCCA
Organism: Citrobacter sp. C5_2; assembly: GCF_014596845.2. NCBI lineage: Bacteria > Pseudomonadati > Pseudomonadota > Gammaproteobacteria > Enterobacterales > Enterobacteriaceae > Citrobacter > Citrobacter sp. C5_2. Next base: position 3,668,099 of record NZ_CP115032.1, read on the forward strand.
TAGGCGCTGAACGTGTGCTGATTTAACGGTAATACCTCAAGTTTCATCATCTTTTCCTTGTAACTGAATTCCTCTGAACCGCAGCCAGAACAGTTAGCGGCTTCAATATCATGCAATCTAAAACCTTCGGGATTTAACATCAACACAAAAGTTGGAATATTTTTCCAAAATACGATTTAGACCACAATTTAAACAAGGCCATTGTGTAAAAATACTTATAAATCAGAGAACAAGAAATCAGGCTTACGGAAGAGCATTCAGGGAGTAGCTGACGATGTTTGATCCAGAAACACTGCGTACTTTTATTGGCGTAGCCGAAACAGGGAGTTTCTCCAGGGCGGCGGATCGCTTGTGTAAAACCACGGCCACCATCAGCTATCGCATTAAGCTTCTGGAAGAAAATACCGGGGTTGCTCTGTTCTTTCGCACCACCCGCAGCGTCACGTTAACGGCTGCAGGCTCGCATCTTCTTTCTCAGGCAAAGGACTGGCTCGCCTGGCTGGACAGCATGCCCAGCGAATTACAGCAAGTGAACGATGGCGTAGAGCGTCAGGTGAATATCGTGGTCAACAACCTGCTGTATAGCCCGCAAGCCGTCGCTCGCCTGTTATCCTGGCTTAACGCCCGCTATCCCTTTACTCAGTTTCACTTTTCCCGGCAAATCTATATGGGCGTCTGGGATTCACTGCTGTATGAAGGATTCTCTCTGGCCATCGGCGTCACGGGTACTGAACCAATGGCCAACACTTTTACCCTCGATCCTTTGGGGTCTGTTCAGTGGCGGTTTGTTATGTCGGCGAATCATCCATTGGCAGACGTCAGTGGTCCATTAACGGAAGCGCAGTTGCGCCGTTTTCCGGCGATCAACATTGAAGACAGTGCGCGCACCCTGACCAAACGGGTCGCGTGGCGGCTTCCCGGCCAAAAAGAGATTATTGTCCCGGACATGGAAACCAAAATTGCGGCGCATCTTGCCGGGGTGGGTATCGGCTTTGTTCCGCAACCGCTGTGCCAGCCATTGCTTGATAACGGGCAACTGGTCAGTAGCATTATTCCTACTATGCGCCCCCCTTCACCCTTAAGTCTCGCCTGGCATAAGTTTGGCGCAGGTAAGGCTGTGGAAGATATTGTGACGTTATTTACGCAGCGAAAACCAGAAATCGCCGGATTTTTAGCAATTTTCAACAATGCACGCGATTGAAAATCAAGTCATCCTGCTCTTTGGCGCGTAAAATGATACGCAAGATGATTTGAGGTTTCGTTTTTTATTATGCAAGACACACAAACAGCACAGGACTATCGCGCGATTCTGCTCGCCGGTACGCCTATTATCGATGTACGCGCCCCCGTCGAATTTCAACAAGGCGCGATGCCGGGCGCAGTCAATCTCCCCTTAATGAACGATGACGAACGCGCCGCCGTCGGTACCTGTTATAAACGTCAGGGGCCTGAGGCTGCCCTGGAATTGGGCCATCAACTGGTCTCGGGTGAAACCCGCCAACAGCGCATGTACGCCTGGCAGAGTGCTTGTCGCCAGTATCCAAAAGGATATTTATGCTGCGCGCGCGGCGGTCAGCGTTCGCATATTGTGCAGCAGTGGCTGCACGAGTCCGGCATTGACTACCCGCTGATACAAGGTGGTTATAAGGCTCTGCGCCAGGCGGTCATACGGATAACGGAAGAATTGGTGCAAAAACCGATCGTCTTAATTGGCGGCTGTACCGGGAACGGTAAAACGCAACTGGTTCAACAGCAGCCGAACGGTGTGGATCTCGAAGGACTGGCGCACCATCGCGGTTCCTCGTTTGGACGTACCGTAGAGCCGCAGCTAAGCCAGGCGAGTTTTGAAAACCTGCTGGCAGTCGAAATGCTCAAAACGGACAGCCGACAGGATTTGCGCCAGTGGGTGCTGGAAGATGAAGGCCGGATGATCGGCGCTAACCATCTGCCCGAATGCCTGCGCGAGCGCATGACCGAGGCGTCCATTGCGGTGGTGGACGATCCTTTTGAGCTGCGTCTGGAGCGCCTGCGCGAGGAGTATTTCGTGCGCATGCACCACGATTTTACCCACGCTTATGGTGAGATCCAGGGCTGGCAGGAATACAGTGAGTATCTGCACCACGGTCTGTTTGCTATCCGCCGTCGTCTGGGGTTACAGCGCTTTGCCGAGCTGACCGCCCTGCTTGACGTGGCTCTGCACGAACAGCAGTCGACGGGCAGTACCGACGCCCACATGGGCTGGCTGGTGCCGTTGCTCAACGAGTATTACGACCCGATGTATCGCTATCAACTGGAAAAGAAAGCCGCGAAAATCGTCTTTCGCGGCACCTGGCAGGACGTGGCCGGATGGCTTAACGCACAGTAATTAATGCCTGTCGCGCTTATCCGCGCGTTTCGCCAGCCAGTCGCCCAGCACCTGCACGACCTGCACCAGAATAATCAACGCGACAACGGTGACGATCATGACCTGGGTTTCATAGCGGTAATAACCAAAGCGAATCGCCAGGTCACCTACCCCACCGCCGCCGACAATCCCGGCCATCGCGGAGTAACCGATCAGGCTCACCAACGTGATCGTCAGTCCACGCAACAGTCCCGCGCTGGCCTCCGGCAACAACACGGTGCAGATGATGCGCATCGGGCTGGCGCCAAACGCTTCCGCCGCCTCAATAATGCCTTTATCCACTTCGCGTAGCGCGCTATCCACCAGCCGGGCATAAAAAGCAATCGCCGCCACGGAAAGCGGCACGGAGGCGGCAATCGGTCCGATGGTATTGCCGAGCAAAAACTGGGTGAGCGGTAACAGCAGCACCAGCAGGATCACAAACGGTACCGAGCGGATAATATTTACCAGCACGGAGCTGAGCAGATACACAAAACGGTTCTGCCAGAATAAATGCCGATCGGTGACGAAAATTAGAAAACCGAGCGGCAAACCGCCAATAATCGCCAGCACCGTTGAGATGCTCAGCATCTGGAAGGTTTCATTAAACGCCAGCGTCAAATCAGGCAATAAATCATCCACGAATCACCTCCACTTGAGCAGTACGTTGACGAATATGTTCCACGGCGACATCCACCGCAGAAGGGTTATGCGGCGCGGTGAGTTGTACCACCAGAATCCCCAGCGCGCGTTCACCGATATATTCAATTTTGCCGTGCAGAATGTTCACCGCCACGCCAAATTTAACCGCAACTTCTGACAGCACAGGCTGTTCCGCCGAATCGCCGATAAAAAGAATTTTTAGCAACTGGCCGGGCAGATGCTGGCGCAGACGCTCAGGTAGCGTCAGATTGAGGGTATGCGACACCAGTTGCTGGGTGAAGGCGTGCTGTGGGTGAGCAAAAACGTCAAACACCTCCCCGGACTCCACCACCTTGCCGCCTGACATCACCGCCACGCGATCGCAAATCGATTTGATCACGTTCATCTCGTGAGTGATCAGCACGATCGTGATCCCCAACTGTTGGTTGATCTGCTTAAGCAGCGCCAGAATCGTGGCCGAGGTTTCGAGATCTAACGCGGAAGTGGGTTCATCGCACAGCAACACATCCGGATGATTAGCAATCGCACGGGCAATACCTACGCGCTGCTTCTGACCACCGCTGAGCTGAACCGGAAAACGGTTCGCCTTATCAGACAGTCCGACCAGCGCCAGAATCTCGGTGACGCGTGGAGCAATCTTGCTGCGTTCCCACCCGGCAGCTTTCAGACTAAAGGCGACGTTTTGCGCCACGGTGCGGGTATGCATCAGATTAAAGTGCTGAAAAATCATGCCAATGCGCTGACGCGCTTTACGTAACTGAGCGCCTTCCAGCGCAGAAACTTCTACGCCGTTCACCTTCACACTTCCCTTGCTCGGACGCGTTAAGGCGTTCAAGGTGCGCAGTAGCGTACTTTTCCCCGCGCCGCTGGTCCCGACAATACCAAATATCTCGCCCGCGCCAATATGCAAGCTGACGTCATCAACCGCCCGGGTTGAGGGTCCACGGCCTGCGGTAAAATCCACGCAAACCTTTTCTATCTCAATCATATCCACCTCAGAAATGCGAAAAGGGCAGTCGCCGCTGCCCCTGTTAACCCTTGCATGCAGCGATTATTGGGCTGCCGACATCCATTCCGGTTTCTGGAAAGCGCTGTAGATGTTTTGCGGATCGTCGATCACCGCGCGATACGCCGGAGACTTCACCGCTTCAACAATATCTTTCGCGAACGGTTTATCCGCATCTTCACTGCGTACCGCAATGATATTTTTCAGGTTTTCATCCAGATGCTCTTGCTTGATGGCGCTGGAAAGATCCAGTTTTGCCGCCACGGCAAAGTTACCGTTGACCAGCGCGCCGGTCACACCGTCCAAAGTACGCGGCAGTTGCGCCGCTTCCAAGGGTTTAAACACCAGCCCTTTCGGGTTGCTGGCGATATCACGCTCGGAGGCTTTCGTGGGATCGATATTGTCTTTGATGGTGATAAGGCCAATGGATTGCAGGAAACGCAGACCGCGGGCCAGGTTGGTCGGATCGTTGGACAGCGTGATCACATCCCCTTTTTTCAACTCATCCAGGCTTTTGATTTTGTGCGAGTAAAACCCCATCCCGGCCGTCGGGACCACAATCAGCTTGCTCAGCTTCAGTCCTTTATCGGCGGTGAATTTGTCAAAATAGAGCGAGTGCTGGAACAGGTTGGCATCAATGCTGCCGTTGGAGAGCGCCATATTCGGCTGCACGTAGTCGCTGAATTCGCGCACCACCACCTTATAGCCTTTCTCTTTCAGCGTAGGGGCAATAGCCTGTTTCACCATATCGCCGTACGGTCCAGGCGCGACGCCAAACACGATGGTATGCGGGTCACTGTTCGCATGAGCAAATTGTAAGCCGCAGGCCAGTAATAGCGCCCCGGTCGCGACGCGTAAACTCTGACGCAATCCCATATTTTCTCCATTTTAACGTTGTGGTGTCATGTCTCACGCCGTTCATGCGGCGTTGTTCTCGTTGGCCTGATAACAGGCAGATTTCTAACATGACACAGATCACAACCCGCTGTCCTTGAAATTATTTCATGATGTTGCGAAGTATGTCGTTGAATGTGCAAGGAAGGTGCTTATGCGTTTTTCGGCAACGGAGAGTAAAAAACCGGATAACGCCCTGGCTACCCGGCTTTGGAAGGAAAATTGACTTAGAAGTCGTAACGCAGACGCACCAGGTTCATATCGCCCAGGTTGTCGGTGCTGGAGGTAAAGACGTGTTCGTAATCCACACGGAAACCGTAATCCAACTGGAAGCTGATACCCACACCGTTGTCGGTACGCAGATAGTTACGACCATTCACGTATTCGATACGATCGCCCATAAAGTACGGCTGAACAGATTTCAGCGCATACTGACCAATCGGGAAGGTATAACCCGCGAAGTATTCCAGACCCCAGGCATCACCGGCAAAGTAGTCGTTAACCGAAACTTTTTTGGTGGTCATGAAGTTTTGATACCAGCCGCCGCCCATTGAGAAGGTCCAGTTATCCGGTTTCCAGCTCAGTGCGGTACCGACGATGTTTTGATCGTAGGTTTTGCTGGTGTCGCCACGCATTTCCGCACGGGTGTAGTTCCACGCCGTACCCCAGGTCAGGTCATCGGTGATGTGGTAATCCACACCCAACGAGCCGCCGCCTTTACGCTTGTAGCGCAGGCCGTTGTTCGGGTTGTAATCATCGCTGAACAGATAAGATGCGTAGAGATCAACATCCCCCACCGTTTTCTTATACTTCAATGATTTACGTGTACGATAGGAACCGTCATAGTCGCCATTGATACCGTTACCTGGCGCCTGACCGATCATATCGTAATCCCAGATATCCGTTTTCGCCCCGACCACATCATAGTAAATACTGTTCTGTTGGCCGAAGGTCAGCGTACCCCAGGTCGCGCTCTTCAGACCGGTGTACAGCATACGACGCGTGGTATTGTTGGCGCCGTCAGCGTAGTGATTATCCCAGTTGAACATGGCCGGGAAGTTAACGCCCAGCTCGTAGTAGCTCACCCAACTGATATCATCAAACAGATAGTAGTCTGCGGCGAAGCGGAAACGCGTCCCGCCGTCGAAGCCATTACGTTTGTAGCCATTCTTACCATCGTCACCGGCCATATTCTGGAACTGCGGACGAATACTCCCGCCGACGGTGAAGTTAAGACGGCTCAGCGGATCGCCCGCCTGCGGATCTTGTTTCAGGACCGTGATTTCCGCCTGGGAAGCGAAAGTCGTTAATGCCACTGCTGCGCCGATCGATACCGCCAGCGCCGTTTTTTTTATAGTCATTATTTGTACCTTGATAGATAGCCTGCCAATTATTAAGCATACAAATATTAACGTTTATTAATACACTCGTGTTGTTGGGTTTTTATTGTTCTGTGCTGTTAAATATCAAGGGGTTATCAATTTGTGCTACATAGATAAAAAAACGCACCGATTTAAAAAACCGGTGCGTAATCATCACTGGCAGGAATTAATTACTGAACTGACGGAACAGCGCTTTACCTTTAAGCAGTCGTGAACCGAGCCATCCGCCGCATAAAGAGAGGAGCAATGCCCCACAAAGCGGCAGCACAACCCACAGCCGCCAGTCTGGCTCCCACGGGAAGTCAAATACGCGGGTTTGCAATACAGCCAGCGCGGTTTCCGCACCGATGGCCGCCACCAGCCCGGCGACCATCCCGAGCATAGCGAACTCGCACCACAGCGTGGTACGCAGCAATTTCTTGCCTGCTCCCAGCGTGCGCCAGACCACCAGTTCCTGATGACGTTGACGCATCCCCACCTGAACCTGCGCCAACAGCAACAACATGCCGCAGGCGGTAACCAGCACCACCATCACTTCCAGCGCTCTACTTACCTGCTCCAGCACCTGGCCCACCTGTTTGAGGATGGCGCCAATATCCAGCAGGCTGATGGTCGGGAATTCGCGGTTAAGCTGCGTCAACATGCCGTTGCCGTTCTCCCAACGAAAGCTGGTTAACCAGCTCTGGGGCTGATCGTCCAGCGCCCCGGAAGGAAAAATAAAGAAGAAGTTAGGCCGCAGGCTTTCCCAGTCCACTTTACGCAGGCTGCTGACCGTGGCGCTGAAATCCTGGGTATCGCCCATAAAGGTCACCCGATCGCCGAGCTTCACGTTTAGCCGCTTCGCCAGCCCTTCTTCCATCGACACTTCCCCCGCTTTCGGCGGCCAGCTTCCGGCGGTTATCGGGTTATGATCCGGGCGGGTATCCTGCCAGGTCAGATTAAGTTCGCGGTTAAGCGCCTCATCCTGATTACCTTCGGTCGGCTTATCATTAATGGCTGTCAGACGCGCACGTACAATGGGATAGAACGAGTCCGGGATCACCTGATGTTCCGACAGGAATGACTTCAGCGGTACAACCTGCTCACTGGCAATGTTGATCAAGAAATAATTTGGACTTTCCGGCGGCATTTGCTGCTGCCAGCGATCGAGCAGATCGCCGCGCAGCACCAGCAGCAGCGCCAGCAGCATAAAGGAAAGTGAAAATGCCGACAGTTGACTGAGCGTTGACCACGGCTGGCGCAACAGTCGACTGACCGCTAAACGCAACGGCAGCGAGGTGAGCGTCAGACCACGCAGCACGTTAAGCAGCATCCAACCGAGCACGCCGCACACCAGCGCCAGTACTACCGCACCGGCCAGCACAGCCCATAACAGCAGGCTTCCGCCCATCAGTCCAGCGAGCAGGACGACCACAACAACTAATACCACCGGCAAATAAAACTTCAGCGGCCAGACGTTTGCCACCACGTCACGGCGTAACACACGTAGCGGCTGCGTCGCCAGCAGTAGCCGATAAGGACGCAACCCTACCAACAGCGAAATTACCGTCATGGTGCCTAAGGCCCACAGCCACGGCCAGGGGCTGGCGGGCGGCAGATCGCCGGGCAGGACCGGCCTGAGTAACACCACCAGCGCGTGCTCAAACAACAGCCCGAAAAGCCCACCGGTCACGCCAGACAACGCCAGCACCATCAGCCATTGACCAACAATCAGCCTACGCAGTTGCGCTCTGCCCGCGCCGAGGGTTTTCAGGATAGCCACCAGATCGTAACGGCTGCGGCAATAATGGCTCATCGCCACAGCAACCGCAGCGACCGCCAGCAGCAGCGTTAACAGCGCCGACAGCAGCAGAAACTGTTGTGAACGTTCAAGTGATTTCCCCAGCGCGCCTTCATCCTGCTCCAGCCCGTACCAGCGCTGTTCAGGCTTTAGCTGCGGCAACAGCCATTTTTCGTACGCGTCCAGTTGCTGCGGCGTTCCGCCAAATTTATAGCGCCATGTCACGCGGCTTCCCGGCTGGACCGCCGCCGTTTTTTCGACATCCGCCATGCTCATCATCAGGCGCGGCGCTATCTGGAACGGATTAAAACCGGAATCTGGCTCCTGCACCACCTCGCCGGCGATGCGCAGCGTGGCGTCTCCGACGTCAATGGAATCACCGATTTTTAGATTGAGCAGCGCCATCAGGCGTGGGGCCAGCAGCACCAAACCCGGCTGCGGTTTCAGCCCCGGCGGATTGGTCTGCAACGTGCCGTACATCGGATACACATCATCTACCGCTTTGACGTTCGCCAGTTGCGGCGTGTCACGGGCAAAAGTCATGGTCGCGAAAGTCAGCTGCTCGCCGACTTTCAACCCCCGCTGCCGCGCCTCGTCAATCCACGCTTTCGGCACGGTACGTGAACTTTGCAGCGCGCGATCTCCCGCCATAAACTCGCGGCTTTGCTGGCTCAGCCCTTTTTCCATACGGTCGCTGATGTTGCCCAGCGCCAGTACGCAGGCTACCGCCAGGCTCAGCGCCAGCCAGACAATCAGTAATGAAGGCGAGCGCCATTCGCGCCAGAACCAACGGGCAATCATGCCTCCTCCTGCAACTGTCCATTCACCAGACGTAAGCGCCGATCGCAACGCGCCGCCAGCTGCGGGTCATGCGTCACCAGAATCAGGGTGGTGCCGTGTTCCCGGTTCAGAGAAAACAACAGGTCGGCAATTTTGTCTCCGGTCTGGCGATCGAGGTTGCCCGTCGGCTCATCGGCAAACAGCACATCCGGACGCCCGTTAAAGGCCCGTGCCAGCGCCACGCGCTGCTGCTCCCCGCCGGAAAGCTGGGCCGGAAGATGATCCAGACGTTTTCCCAGCCCAAGTTGCTCGAGCAGCGTTTTTGCCCCGTCGCGGCTTTTTCCACTGTTTTCACCACGCAACAGCGCGGGCAGTTCGACGTTTTCCAGCGCGTTCAGGGTCGGGATTAACATGAATGACTGGAAAACGAATCCCACATGTTTTGCCCGCAGTTGTGCCCGGGCTTCTTCATCCATGGTATGTAGCGCCTGCCCCACCAGACTCACTTCACCGCTGGAACCATCGTCCAGCCCGGCGAGGATCGCCAGCAGCGTGGATTTCCCCGATCCCGACTCGCCAATCAGCGCAATGGTCTCGGCGCGTTTGACAACCAGTTCAACTCCGGTAAGGATGGATAGCTCATGATCACCCTGACCGACGGATTTCTTAAGATGATGAACTTCAACAATGTTTTCCGCTGGCATTGGCCTTTCCTGTTCCTGGTCCTGTTAACTTTCCGCGCCGCCGCTGCGGACACGTTATTAATTCTGGGTGACAGCCTGAGCGCCGGATACCGTATGTCCGCCAGCGCCGCATGGCCTGCGCTACTTAATGATAAATGGCAAACCAAAACGCCGGTGGTGAATGCCAGCATTAGCGGCGACACCTCGCAGCAGGGCCTGGCCCGTCTGCCTGCATTACTCAAGCAGCACCAGCCGCGTTGGGTACTGGTCGAACTTGGCGGCAACGATGGCCTGCGCGGCTTTGCGCCTGCGCAAACCGAGCAAACCCTGCGCACGATCCTGCAGGACGTGAAAGCGGCAAATGCCGAACCGCTATTGATGCAAATTCGTCTGCCGGCAAACTACGGTCGCCGTTATAATGAAACCTTTAGCGCGATTTATCCAAAGCTCGCCAAAGAGTTTGATATCCCTCTGCTGCCCTTTTTTATGGAAGAGGTTTATCTGAAACCCCAGTGGATGCAGGATGATGGTATTCACCCTAATCGTGACGCCCAGCCGTTTATTGCCGACTGGATGGCGCAACATCTCACTCCTCTAGTTAATCACGACTCGTAATTCAACGGAGATCCTGACAGGTAAAGTTATGCAAAAATCGGTCTTAATAACAGGATGTTCCAGCGGAATCGGCCTGGAAAGCGCACTTGAGCTAAAGCGCCAGGGTTTTCAAATTCTGGCCGGCTGCCGCAAACCTGACGATGTCGCGCGTATGAACAGCATGGGATTCACCGGCGTATTGCTGGATCTGGATTCACCCGAAAGCGTGGATCGCGCCGCCGATGAGGTGATCGCCCTGACCGATAATCGTTTATATGGGATCTTTAACAACGCCGGATACGGCGTCTACGGCCCACTGCCCACGATTAGCCGCGAGCAGATGGAGCAGCAGTTTTCCGCCAACTTCTTTGGCGCGCATCAGCTTACCATGCGCCTGTTGCCCGCCATGCTACCTCACGGCGAAGGACGCATCGTGATGACCTCCTCGGTAATGGGATTGATCTCCACACCGGGACGTGGCGCCTATGCCGCCAGTAAATATGCGCTGGAAGCCTGGTCCGACACGCTGCGTATGGAGCTGCGTCACAGTGGGATTAAGGTCAGCCTGATTGAACCGGGCCCCATCCGCACCCGTTTTACCGAAAACGTCAACCAGACGCAAAGCGATGCCCCCGTGGAAAATCCCGGCATTGCCGCGCGGTTTACCCTGGGACCACAAGCGGTTGTCGCCAAAGTGCGTCACGCGTTCGAAAGCGACAAACCGAAGCTACGTTACCCGGTTACGCTGGTGACCTGGGCCGTTATGCTGCTTAAACGCCTGCTGCCAGGCCGCATAATGGACAAAATTTTACAGGGTTGAGTTGAAGCTCGCGCGTCAGCCCCCATGTAACAAGAAATCGACAAAAGAGAGTAACTCCATGTCCACACAGAATATTGTTAATATTAATGAATCGAACCTGCAGCAGACCCTTGAACAGTCGATGACCACACCGGTCCTGTTCTATTTTTGGTCTGAGCGCAGCCAGCATTGTCTGCAATTAACGCCGGTGCTGGAGAGCCTTGCCGCCCAGTATAATGGTCAGTTTATTCTCGCTAAGCTCGACTGCGACGCGGAACAGATGATCGCCTCCCAGTTTGGACTGCGCGCGATCCCAACGGTTTATCTGTTCCAGAACGGTCAGCCGGTAGATGGCTTCCAGGGTCCGCAGCCAGAAGAGGTTATTCGCGCGCTGCTGGAGAAAGTGCTGCCGAGCGAAGAAGAGCTGAAAGCACGCCAGGCTATCGAGTTTATCGAAGCCGGTAATCACGCGGATGCGCTGCCGCTGCTGAAAGAAGCCTGGCAAATCTCCAACCAGAGCAGCGAAATCGGCCTGCTGCTGGCGGAAACGCAAATCGCCCTCAATCGTTCTGACGATGCCGAAGCGGTGCTGAAAACGATTCCGTTACAAGATCAGGATACCCGTTATCAGGGGCTGGTGGCACAGATTGAACTGCTGAAGCAGGCGGCGGATACGCCGGAAATCCAACAGTTGCAGCAACAGGTTGCCAGCAACCCGCAGGATGCCGCGCTGGCCACGCAATTAGCCATTCAACTCCATCAGGTCGGACGTAACGAAGAATCGCTGGAATTGCTGTTCAGCCACCTGAAGAAAGATCTTACCGCTGCCGACGGTCAGGCGCGTAAGACCTTCCAGGAGATCCTTGCCGCGCTGGGAACCGGCGATGCGCTGGCTTCGAAATACCGCCGCCAGTTGTACGCGCTGCTGTACTAATCCGTTTGATTTTGCCCGATGGCGCTTGCGCTTATCGGGCCTGGAAATTCGACAAATACCGCTCCCTCCGGCATCACATCACGTCTTTTTCAAATGCGTTACGACTAATTGGTGGCGTGAATTATAGAACTTCCGATAGGTCAGGTAGCAGGCAATAATGGTTGACAGGCTGGCGGTCGAAAGCAGCATAAACGTCACCATAATCTGATACTTAATCGCTTTTACCGGATCAATACCAGCAAAAATCAACCCAGACATCATTCCCGGTAAACTCACCAACCCCACGGTTTTGGCGGAATCGATCGTCGGGATCAGCGAGGCGCGAATGCTGTCGCGAATCAGCGGCGCGGAAGCAACCTTCGGCGTCGCGCCGAGGCTGAGCTTTTCCTGGATTTGCTGCTGTTCACTGTTAAACCGCTGCCCCAGATTGTTGTAACACAGCCCCACCGCCACCATCGCATTGCCTGCAATCATCCCGGAAATTGGGATCACCTGCATCGGCGTGAACTCGATAGAGCCGGACAACACCAGTACCGACAGCGTCAACCCCGCCCCAACCGTAATGGCAATAAACGACGAGAGAAAAGCGTTATCAATATATTTACTGCGTTTTTGCGCGTTATAGGCGGCGTTAAAACAGATAAACAGCACCATTAATAAGGTCAGAATGCTGTGATTGACGCCGAAAATATATTTCAGCACATAGCCGACGATAATAAGCTGAACCACCGCCCGGCAAACGCTCCAGAGAATATCTTTTTCCAGCGCCAGCTTTTCTTTGTTACTGATCAGTATGGCGACCACCACCAGCATCATCGCTAACGCCAGTGATTCATTGGTAATATTATGCTCGTTCATTGCTGACTTCCTGCATTTCTCCGGCGTGCGGTTGAAGAGTTATGACATTATCCGCGTGATTAATCTCATCTTTATCGTGCGTCACCCATAGCACGGCAATTTTCTTGTCGCGAACATAGTGGTGAATTAATTCATTCACGTTACGTTTGTTGGACTCATCCAGCGCGCTGGTGATTTCATCAAGCAGCAGGATTTTAGGCAGAAACTGCAAATTACGAATTAACGAGACGCGCTGTTTTTCCCCGCCGGACAGTTCATTGATCCCTTTTTTGAGGATACTCTCGGGCAACTCAAAACGGGCCAGGTCTTCCAGAAATACATCCGTTTCCGGGCGTTTATCGCGAATTTGCCAGGGAAAAATGAGGTTGTCGTAGACGGTGTCACCAAACAAAGCGGGCGTTTGCGCGCAATAAGAGACCTGCTGGCGATAAGCTTCAGGCTTTAGCGTTGATATCTCCTTGCCCTCAAAAAGGATTTCACCGGAACTCGGGCTAATTAACGACGCCACTATCTTCAGTAACGTACTTTTACCGCAGCCGGACTGGCCGGTAATCAGCTTAAATTCTCCGGCATCGAGATTAAAACAGATGTTATTGAGAACCTGCGTCGCCCCTGCCTGCCATGCGACATTTTTCAACTGAAGCAAAATGCTGCTTTCTTCCATTATCGATCCTTTTTTACCTCTTTCGTGCAGACAGTCTATACCCAAAATAATTCGAGTTGCATGAAGGCGGCAAGTGAGTGACAAATTCGTCAGGAACGAATTTGAACAGCCAAAGGCTAGCCTTCGGTGAGGGACATGGATGTCCCTCATTAATCTCCAGGAGCATAGCTAACTATGTGACTGGAGTGAAACGACAAATCTGCCGGGAGCAGATTTGAACGCTGCTTACAGCGGCCCCGCAGGGGCGAGGCCCAAGGATGGGCCGAATAACGTAGCTAACGCACATGCAGCTTGAAGTATGAAGGGTATATTCCTGTAATTTATTATAGGGGAGCCACCTTGATTAATCGGGTATAATTTGACTAATGAAGCAGTAAAGGACAGCACAACAGGAGGTTTCATCAATGCTCATTTTTATTCCTATTCTTATTTTTGTCGCGCTGGTCATCGTCGGCGCAGGCGTCAAAATCGTCCCACAGGGATACCAGTGGACGGTGGAGCGTTTCGGACGTTACACCAAAACTCTGCAACCTGGGTTAAGCCTTGTTGTGCCGTTCATGGATCGTATTGGTCGTAAGATCAACATGATGGAGCAGGTGCTTGATATCCCCTCTCAGGAAGTCATCTCCAAAGATAACGCCAACGTCTCGATTGATGCTGTGTGCTTTATTCAGGTGATCGACGCGCCGAAAGCGGCATATGAAGTCAGTAACCTCGAACTGGCAATCATCAACCTGACCATGACCAACATTCGTACCGTTCTCGGCTCGATGGAGCTTGATGAAATGCTCTCCCAGCGTGACAACATCAACACTCGCCTGCTGCATATTGTTGATGAGGCCACCAATCCCTGGGGCATCAAAATCACCCGTATTGAGATTCGTGACGTGCGCCCACCGGCGGAACTGATTGACGCCATGAACGCGCAGATGAAAGCCGAACGTACCAAGCGCGCCTACATTCTGGAAGCAGAAGGTATCCGCCAGGCGGAAATCGTCAAGGCGGAGGGTGAGAAGCAGTCGAAAATCCTGATAGCGGAAGGTGAACGTCAGTCCGCGTTTTTACAGGCTGAAGCGCGTGAACGTTCCGCGGAAGCAGAAGCCCGCGCAACGCAGATGGTTTCTGAAGCCATTGCCGCCGGGGATATCCAGGCCGTGAACTACTTCGTGGCGCAGAAATACACCGAAGCGTTGCAGCATATCGGTTCGTCGAATAACAGCAAAGTGGTGATGATGCCGCTGGATGCCAGCAGCCTGATGGGTTCCATTGCCGGGATCGCGGAACTGGTTAAGGACAGCGCTAGCGAGCGGAAAAAATCATGATAGCGATGATTCTGGTACATCCGCACATCTTCTGGCTCAGCCTCGGCGGTCTGTTGCTCGCCGCCGAGATGCTGGGCGGCAACGGTTATTTGCTATGGAGCGGCGTGGCAGCGGTGCTAACCGGACTGGTGGTTTGGCTCGTCCCGCTCGACTGGGCGTGGCAGGGAGCGATGTTTGCGGTACTCACGCTGCTGGCGGCCTGGCTGTGGTGGAAGTGGCTGGCAAAACGCGTGAAAGAGCAGAAACCAGCCGACAGCCATCTTAACCAGCGCGGTCAGCAGTTGATTGGCCGTCGATTTATTCTGGAAAGCGCTCTGGTCAATGGTCGCGGACATATGCGCGTCGGCGACAGTTCGTGGCCCGTCAGCGCCCGCGACGATTTGAGCGCGGGAACGCAGGTTGAAGTCATTGCCGTTGAGGGGATTACCCTGATTATCAAAGCGGTACCACACTAAAATAGACAGGAATTCAGACTATGATCAGGAAGACGTCTCTCGCCGTTGCCCTTTGTTCTTTGCTGGCTGGCGCGCCTCAGGCATTTGCCTCCTTCGATATGGAAGACTGCAAATGGAGCGACGACAGCTGCCTGCTGAAAGGAACGCCGACCTTTAACCCGGAAAACGACAGCCGCGACAACCTGCTGCGACTGCTGAGCCAGGAAAAAGCTTTTGCTCTGCCCGTGCAGTCGATGCCTGAAGATATCACCCGCTCCCGCGATTTCTATTTTGCGTATCACCCGCAGTGGGATGAAACAGCCCCGCAGCCAGCCTCTGCCCCGGCATCCGCTGAAGATAGCCCCCTCTCCCGACAGATGGCCGAGCTGAACATTAATGCGGATGAAGCCAACCTCAACGACGGTGAGCATGAGAACCGTCATGTTTCGAATAATACCGAGAGCGTCAGCCAGTATTTTGCCGCACTGCTGGCCGATGCCGCGTTAACAGCAGAGCAACGCCAGGCCTTAGCGCAAGCGCGTATGGGGCTGTTCTCCGACGCGACCCGCGAACAGATTGAGTCATCTCTCGCCACTCTCCCGACGGATTCACCGGCTCAACACTACAAAAGTTACCTCGCGGCAGCCGCCAGTTTCTATGCGGGTGATTATGCCAGCGCCGAACGGGATTTCACTCAGCTCGCTAAAAGCGATCGCCCGTGGCTGGCGGAGACCGCGCAATACATGCTGATGCGTACGGCGTTGAACAAGAGCAGTCAGAACAGCGTGGGCGAATATGGCGATTTTGATATCGCTAAAATTAACCGCGAGGACGCCTCTCAGGCTCAGACGCTGGCGCAAGCCTATCTGCAACGCTGGCCGCAAGGACGCTACGCCGACTCCACCCGCGGTATGTTGCGTCGTATTAACTGGTATTTACAGGCGTGGCCGCAACTGGCCGGGTTGTATGAGCAGACGCTCCAGCAGGCGGCTGACGCGCAGCAGCTGCGTAAAATCGTCATCGAATACGATAATGTCTACGGCATGGCGTTCTACGAGCAATCCGTGCTGGAAGCCTTCCCCGATGCGCCGCGAGTCAGCTACATCGAACTGTTACGCGCGCTGCGTCTGAATAGCGATAACAAACCCACGCTGACCCAGGCGCAACTCGACGCCAGCAAGCCGGTGTTTGAGCAGAGCCAAAAACTGCCGCTGTGGCGCGATCTGCAACTGAATCTGTGGCTGGCGACGGGCAACTATGCGGCGATTATCCAGGCGGTCGCGCCAGCGCAAAAACTGGCACCGCGCGATACGCTGGCCTTCAGCGAACAGGTGCTGTACGGCGAAGCGCTGATGGGCCAGAAGAATTGGGCCGCGGCGCGTGATTTCTGGCAGCAGTTGCTGACTCTCAGCCAGGACAACGAACAGCGGCAGTATGTACAGGCTAAGCTCGCCGCCACGCTGGTTTATAGCGGTGACGTAGCGGCAATCTTCGCCCCGGAAAGCGCGGTGACCAACCTGCGCTTTCGCTCGCAGGTGCTGAAAACACAGGCCACACTGGAACAACTGCGCCAGCAGGCCGTCCATGGGCCCAATAACGAAGAGCGTACCATCGCCCTGCATACGCTGCTGGTACGGGATCTTACCGAGAATCGTTTTGGCGACTGGTTAAACGATAAAAAGCTTGTCAGCGACATCACGCCGCCGGTCATTGACGAGGCGTTTAACGACGTCAACCTGAGCACTTTTGACTGGAACGGCGATGCGGCTCAGGCCGGTTACACCTGTCGCAGCCTCAATGAAACGGTAACGGTCCTGAGCAAAAAAGCGGATGATGCCCACGCACTGAACTGTTTAGGTGAATTTTTCCGTACCACGCAAACGCATGTCGATCTCTGGAAAAACAGCACCGGCAACGATGTGCTTGAAGCCGCAATTTCTCGTAAGCAACCGTTCGGCCAGTTCGACAGGCAAAGCTACTATCAGCAGATAATCACCTCACCCACCGCGGAAGTCGAAGATAAGAGCTTCGCACTGTATCGCGCCATCATGTGCTATGCGCCATCTGGCTCTAACGAATGTGGCGGTGAAGACGTGGATAAACTGCAGCGTAAGGGCTGGTTCACCCAACTGAAAACGCAGTATCCGGGAAGCCCGTGGGCGCAAAAACTCAAATATTACTGGTAACCGCGCTACTGGTGGGCCAGGCACAGGCGGCGGATATCGTCGCCGCGCGTGACCATCCGGCCTTCTGGCTGTGGTCCGGAGTGAAAGCCAGTGACGAGCTGAAAAACGCGCAAACGGTCTATCTGCATCAGGGTGAGGTGCTGGTTCGGTCGGGTAACGTGGTTTTCCAGCGCCTGGGACTGCCGGTCAGTCGACTGACTTTTCCCTCAATCTGGCTGACGGTCCGCTTTACCACGCTCGACGTACCGGAGGTGATTCCTGCCCGTATCATACGGCTGATGCAACGCTGGCAGAACGCTGGTAATCACGTCATCGGCCTGCAGGTTGATTTTGACGCGGCGACCCACCAGCTAACCGATTACGCCCGTTTTCTACAGCAGCTACGCCAACAGCTACCGGCCGAGTTTGCGCTTGGCGTGACCGGACTACTGGATTGGGCCAAAACGGGCGACGTCGCCACATTGAACGCGCTGGCGGTTGATGAACTGGTAGTGCAGAGCTATCAGGGACGGCGCACGGTGCCGAATTACCAGGCGTATCTGCCCGCGCTCAGCCGCCTGCGCATTCCATTTAAGCTGGGACTGGTGCAAAACGGTAGCCGGGATCGGCAGGCTGAAGCGCAGCTGGAGAAATCCCCGTGGTACCGCGGCACGGTGGTGTTTATGCTTAATCCCCCTCGCCGCTAAGCCTTCGCTTTGTGATGACAGCAGCCAGAAAGATTATCCATGATCGGGCATTCGGCGCTGTCATCGCCGGGGCAACTCTCCGCCAGCGCCAGTAAATGCAGGCGCATGGCCTGTAGCTCGCTGATATGCCGCTCGATGTCCGCGACTTTTTCTAATGTGCGTTTTTTTACGTCCGCGCTGTGACGCGCCGGATCGTTAAACAGGTTTACCAGCTCGCCGCACTCTTCCAGGTTAAAACCAACCTGCCGCGCCTGGCGCAGCAGCGTCAGTTCATTCAGATGCTGTTGGTTGTATGTGCGATAGCCATTTTCGCTACGCAGCGGCGGCGTCACTAGCCCTTTTTCTTCATAAAAGCGTATCGCTTTGCTGGTTAAACCGGTTTTTTTAGCAACATCGGATATATTCATCTCTTCTCCCTTGACCTTCCCCTTGATGGAAGGTTTAACCTTTATAACAGTTAGTCAAAACGATTGCCAAGGTCAATAAGTAACCGACCATTCATAGAGGAAATTAGTTATGTCTCAAACAATCGATCTAACCCTGGACGGCCTGTCCTGCGGTCACTGCGTAAAACGCGTTAAAGAGAGTCTGGAGCAACGCCCGGACGTTGAGCAAGCGGATGTCACTGTGACTGAAGCGCACATCACCGGGAGCGCCAGTGCACAAGCGCTGATTGAAACCATCAAACAAGCCGGTTACGGCGCGGAGTTAAGCCACCCAAAGGCTAAACCGCTGACGGAGTCATCAATCCCGTCGGAAGCACTGGCAGCGGTCCCTTCCGAGCTTCCGGCAGCTACGGCTGATGATGACAGCCAACAGTTGCTGTTAAACGGCATGAGCTGCGCCAGTTGTGTGACCCGCGTACAAAATGCTCTGCAAAGCGTACCCGGCGTCACCCAGGCACGGGTAAACCTGGCGGAACGTACTGCGCTGGTAATGGGCAGTGCGTCCGCCGCAGATTTAGTGCAGGCGGTGGAAAAAGCGGGCTACGGCGCTGAAGCTATAGAAGATGACGCGAAGCGCCGCGAGCGCCAGCAGGAAACCGCCGTTGCGACCATGAAACGTTTTCGCTGGCAGGCAGCCGTCGCGCTGCTGTTGGGTATTCCGGTCATGGTGTGGGGAATGATTGGCGATAACATGATGGTGAGTGACGACAACCGCAGCCTGTGGCTGGCGATTGGTCTGGCAACGCTTGCCGTGATGGTTTTCGCCGGCGGTCACTTTTACCGCAATGCGTGGAAAAGCCTGATGAATGGCACCGCGACCATGGATACGCTGGTGGCGCTGGGTACGGGGGTGGCATGGCTCTATTCCATGAGCGTCAACCTCTGGCCGCAGTGGTTTCCGATGGAAGCGCGACACCTTTATTATGAAGCCAGTGCGATGATTATCGGTCTGATTAACCTCGGACATATGCTGGAAGCGCGGGCTCGCCAACGCTCCTCCAAAGCGCTGGAAAAACTGCTCGATCTGACACCGCCAACCGCACGCGTCGTCACCGATGAAGGTGAAAAGAGTGTGCCGCTGGCTGACGTTCAGGCGGGAATGTTGCTGCGCCTGACCACCGGCGACCGGGTTCCGGTCGATGGCGAAATCACTCAGGGCGAAGCCTGGCTGGATGAAGCCATGCTGACCGGGGAGCCGATCCCGCAACAAAAAGGCGAAGGCGATAGCGTCCACGCCGGTACGGTCGTACAGGACGGCAGCGTGCTATTCCGCGCCAGCGCCGTAGGCAGCCATACCACGCTGTCGCGCATTATTCGCATGGTGCGCCAGGCGCAAAGCAGTAAACCGGAGATTGGCAAACTGGCTGACCGCATCTCCTCGGTATTCGTTCCTGTGGTGGTCGTTATTGCGCTGGTTAGCGCAGCTGTCTGGTATTTCTTCGGACCGGCGCCACAAATTGTCTATACGCTGGTGATTGCCACCACCGTTCTGATTATTGCCTGCCCTTGTGCACTGGGCCTGGCGACGCCAATGTCGATTATTTCCGGTGTTGGGCGCGCCGCTGAGTTCGGGGTCCTGGTACGCGATGCCGATGCGCTGCAGCGCGCCAGTACGCTCGATACCATTGTGTTTGATAAAACCGGGACGCTGACTGAAGGTAAGCCACAGGTTGTCGCCATCAAAACGTTTGGCAATACCGATGAAGCGCTGGCGATTCGCCTGGCTGCGGCCCTTGAACAGGGTTCCAGTCACCCGCTGGCCAGGGCGATTCTGGACAAAGCCGGTGATGTCACGTTGCCGCAGGTCAACGGGTTCCGTACGCTGCGCGGTTTGGGCGTCAGTGGCGAAACGGAAGGTCACATGCTGCTGCTGGGAAACCAGGCGCTGCTCAATGAACAGCAGGTAGATACCACTGAAATGGAAGCTGAGATTACCGCTCAAGCCTCCCAAGGGACAACGCCGGTACTGCTGGCGATTGACGGTAAAGCGGCGGCGCTGTTAGCGGTGCGCGATCCACTGCGTAGCGACAGCGTGGCGGCGCTCCAGCGCCTGCACCGCGCCGGGTATCGTCTGGTGATGCTCACCGGTGATAACCCAACGACCGCCAACGCCATTGCCAAAGAGGCAGGTATTGATGAAGTGATTGCGGGCGTTCTGCCGGACGGCAAAGCCGAGGCGATTAAGCGTCTGCAAAGCCAGGGACGTCAGGTTGCCATGGTCGGTGACGGTATCAACGATGCGCCTGCGCTGGCGCAGGCCGATGTAGGGATTGCCATGGGTGGCGGCAGCGATGTGGCGATTGAAACCGCCGCGATTACGCTGATGCGTCATAGCCTGATGGGCGTTGCGGATGCGCTGTCTATCTCACGGGCAACGCTGCGCAACATGAAGCAGAACCTGCTCGGCGCGTTTATCTATAATAGCATCGGTATCCCCGTTGCTGCCGGGATCCTGTGGCCGTTCACCGGAACGCTGCTCAACCCGGTGGTTGCCGGCGCAGCGATGGCACTCTCCTCCATTACCGTGGTAAGCAACGCTAACCGTCTGCTACGCTTCAAACCAAAAGAGTAAGCCTTTGCCGGATGGCGCTATCAACCGCGCTATCCGGCAATTCACGCGTTGCACCTTCCCGGACCACGCGCTAGCATGGAAGTCCACTTAGGGAGGTCGTATGGATTTGTTATACCGGGTAAAAAAATTATGGTCTGCACTGCACGGCAACCACTATACCTGGCCCGCCATTGACATCTCTTTACCCGGTAACCGCCATTTTCATCTGATTGGCAGTATTCACATGGGTAGCCGTGATATGGCGCCTCTGCCTGCCAAATTACTCAAAAAGCTCAATCGTGCTGATGCGCTGATTGTCGAAGCCGATGTTTCCGGCGATGACGCGCCATTTGCTAATCTTCCGACCTTTGCCGCCCTGGAAGAACGCATCAGTGAAGAACAATTAGATAATCTGCGTAAAGTCACCAGTGAATTGGGCATTTCCCCTTCCCTGTTATCGACACAACCTTTATGGCAAATAGCCATGGTATTACAGGCGACGCAGGCACAACAGTTGGGGTTGCGGGCGGAATACGGGATTGATTACCAACTGCTGAAAGCGGCAAAACAGGCTCACAAACCGGTGATCGAGCTGGAAGGTTCATCCAGTCAAATCGAGCTGCTATGCCAGTTACCCGATAATGGCCAGGCTCTTCTGGATGATACCCTGACGCACTGGCATACCAACGCCAGGTTGTTGCAACAAATGATGGGCTGGTGGCTTAAAACGCCGCCGCGCGATAGCGAATTGACGCTTCCTAATACTTTCAGCCAGTCGTTATATGACGTATTGATGCATCAGCGCAATGTCGCCTGGCGCGATCGACTCAGGGCGATGCCAGCCGGCCATTATGTGGTGGCCGTAGGCGCACTGCATCTGTACGGAGAAGGTAATTTGCCGGAGATGTTACGGTAAAAAAAATGGCCAATATTTCTATTGGCCCGTCAAAGAGGAATTTCATCATTATTATGATCCCGGTGCTTAAAGCATCGGTGTAGGTCGATTGTCGCTCAAAGTCATCATCCTGCCAATACTATTGCGCAAGATGGTACTATTTTTTAGACCGCCATCAGGCGTATGCTTGTCTCGTATTTTGTCTGGGCCAGGAAAAATTGCTATGACACCCGCCGTTAAATTACTCGAAAAAAACAAAATTTCTTTCCAGATCCACACCTACGATCACGATCCGTCCGAAACAAACTTTGGTGACGAAGTAGTACGCAAGTTAGGTCTGAATGCAGACCAGGTTTACAAAACGTTGCTGGTTGCCGTAAATGGCGATATGAAGCATCTGGCCGTTGCCGTCACGCCGGTGGCGGGTCAATTGGATCTTAAAAAAGTCGCCAAAGCGTTAGGGGCCAAAAAGGTCGATATGGCCGATCCGCTGGTTGCGCAGCGAACAACGGGGTATCTGGTAGGCGGTATCAGCCCGCTGGGACAGAAAAAAAGATTGCCGACACTCATCGACGCCCCAGCCCAAACGTTTGACACCATTTATGTCTCCGGTGGCAAACGCGGGCTGGATATCGAACTGGCAGCGGGCGATCTGGCGAAAATTCTGGATGCGAAATTCGCCGACATCGCCCGCCGGGATTAAGCGATTGTAGAATGTAGGCCTGATGGCCGCAGCTTTAAGGCCTACAAACCGCACTGACCTGTAGGCCGGATAAGGTGCCAGCACCGCCATCCGGCATTCCGCCCTGTTACTGCCAGCTCACCTCGCCCTTCGGCTCATACGCACTGGCATCCAGCGGTGAGTTTTTCTGCACGTACTCTTTCAGCACTTCCGCATCGATAAACCCGGTATTCACATAGCCTGGCTTGTTATCAATTCGCGGATAACCATCGCCGCCGGTGGCGTTGAAGCTCAGCGTTGCCATGCGATAAGTTTTAGCCGGATCAACCGGTTCGCCTTTAATTTTCAGATCGTTAAGTTTACCGTCTTTCGCCACGAAGCTGACGTTGGCAAACTGGGGATAAGCCCCGGAGTCCGGCTTCATTTGCGCCACGGCGGTCAGGTAGTCAATCACCTCTTTCCCGCTCATGTCGGCATACACCACAATATTGCCGAACGGCTGCACCTTCAGCACGCTCTTATAGGTAATATCGCCGCCTTCAATGGAATCACGAATACCGCCACCGCTCATCACGCCAAAGTCAGCGCTGGTCCGCGCCATTTGCGCAGCCAACAGCAGGTGCCCCATATTGGTCTGTACGAAACGAACTTTGCTACGGTCACCTTCGAGGCGCGCATTGACGCTACCAATCTTCACGTCCAGTTGCGCTTTACCTTTATTCTGGAATGGCGTCAGCAGCGAGAGCATTTGCTGATTCTCAGCAATTTCCGGGGTGTAGAGTACGCGCTCACTTTTACCGTTATCCCAGGTCACTTTTTTCTTCAGGTTGACGGGGATGAGCTGGTAGTTCACCATTTTCATTTCGCCGTTACGAAACTCAAAATCCGCCCGGCCCACGTATTTCCCCCACTCATGCGCTTGCACAATCCAGATGCCATTTTGCTTATCTGGTGCACACGGCGTGCCCGGTACGTAATCAACCTGCTTCTTGTTTTCCGAGGCCATACACACCGGATCCTGTGAGTGACCACCCACAATCATTGCCAGCGAACCCGCCGGCAGGCTACGCGCCATCTCTACGTCCCCAGGGGCGTTCGAGCCGTGATTGCCGTTGTCATAATGCCCCATATGGGTGGTCGCAATAATGATGTCTGGCTTTTCACCCATATTGAGTTCCTGGATGACCAGTTTGGCTTCATCGGCAGGTTTACGGAATTCGATATCGGTGAAAAATTCCGGGTTACCAATTTTCGCCGTATCGTCAGTGGTTAAACCGAGTACGGCAATTTTTAAATCCTGACGCTTAAAGATGGCCCACGGCTTAAACAACCGCTCGCCGGTGCTTTTCTGATAGATATTGGCCGAGAGAAACGGGAATTTGGACCATTTTTCCTGCTGGCGCAGCACGGTTAGCGGGTTATCAAATTCGTGATTGCCAACCGCCATCGCGTCATAGCCAATCAGGTTCATGCCGCGAAAATCAGGTTCCGCATCCTGAAGATCGGATTCCGGTACGCCGGTGTTAATATCGCCGCCGGAAAGCAGCAACAGGCTTCCCCCTTCTTCCGCCACCTCTTTACGAATACCATCCACCAGCGTTTTTTGCGCCGCCAGCCCGTATTCCCCATATTCACTGCGCCAGAAGTGGCCGTGATGATCGTTGGTATGCAGAATGGTAATTTTGTAGGTTTTATCTTTTTCGTACGCCTGCGCAGGCTGACCTGCCAGCGCAAATGCGGCGAATAACGCCAGCGCCACGCCCCGCTTTAAAAACTTCATATTTCTCTCCCTGAGCCAAAATCAACGACTGAAATTACAATGATATGAAATAATAGTCGAAAATGTTTTCAGAAATGAGACTTCCTTCAAACACCTTCCGCAGGTATGTTAGGCAGGTAATAATAACAAAATAGATTACCCTCATAATCGCAACCCAAACAGAAGTGACTTTCTATGGCAATAAGTGAACCAACCCCGCCAGTGGCTGGCGCGTCAGCGTCGGTTGCTAAAGCACGCACCTCATTTGGCATTTTAGGGGCGATCAGTCTCTCTCATCTGCTAAACGATATGATCCAGTCGCTGATCCTGGCGATTTACCCGCTCTTGCAGTCAGAGTTCTCGCTGACGTTTATGCAGATCGGGATGATTACGCTAACCTTCCAGCTCGCCTCCTCGCTGCTTCAGCCGGTTGTCGGCTACTGGACGGACAAATATCCAATGCCGTGGTCGCTGCCTATTGGTATGTGCTTCACGCTAAGCGGGCTCGTATTGCTGGCCATGGCAGGCAGTTTCCATATGGTATTACTCGCCGCGGCGCTGGTCGGTACGGGATCATCGGTGTTTCACCCGGAGTCATCCCGCGTGGCGCGAATGGCTTCCGGCGGTCGTCATGGCCTCGCCCAGTCAATTTTCCAGGTTGGCGGCAACTTCGGTAGCTCTCTCGGGCCCTTGCTGGCGGCTGTCATCATCGCGCCATATGGTAAAGGTAATGTAGCCTGGTTTGTGTTGGCCGCGTTATTAGCGATTGTGGTTCTGGCGCAAATCAGCCGTTGGTATGCCGCGCAGCATCGGATGAGCAAAGGAAAACCGAAAGTCACTGTTGTTAATCCATTACCGCGTAATAAAGTGGTACTGGCGGTTAGCATTCTGCTGGTGCTAATTTTCTCCAAATACTTCTATATGGCGAGCATCAGCAGCTATTACACCTTTTATCTGATGCAAAAATTCGGATTATCGGTACAAAACGCCCAGTTTCATCTGTTTGCCTTCCTGTTTGCCGTTGCGGCCGGGACCGTAATTGGTGGACCGTTAGGTGATAAGATTGGCAGAAAATATGTTATTTGGGGCTCTATCCTCGGCGTAGCGCCATTTACCCTCGTTTTACCCTATGCAACGCTGGAATGGACCGGGATTTTAACCGTGATCATTGGTTTTATCCTCGCATCTGCCTTTTCTGCCATTCTGGTCTACGCGCAGGAGCTACTTCCGGGTCGTATCGGCATGGTTTCTGGGCTATTTTTCGGGTTTGCCTTTGGCATGGGCGGCTTAGGAGCCGCGGTTTTAGGGCTGATTGCTGACCATACCAGTATTGATTTGGTCTATAAAATATGTGCTTTCCTGCCACTTCTGGGGATACTGACCATATTCTTACCTGATAACCGACATAAAGCCTGATTTTCTGACGGCCAAAAGTAAACTTTGGCCGTCTTCACTTACAGAGACCATCAGCCTTTACTCCCCGCATACCCCTGTAGTTTTCCGATCCGTGCTTTTTTACGTCTAAAATCCCGTTTTCATCAAAATTCAATAATTATTCATAAACATAAACATTAAAATTGTCATAAACTATTACTCGGAATTGAGGTTTTCAGGATCAACACAGCAACCAAAGGAGACGGAATGCATCACGCCACCCCGCTTATCACCACCATTGTCGGCGGCCTTGTGCTCGCTTTTATATTAGGCATGATTGCCAATAAACTACGTATTTCTCCTCTGGTGGGATATCTGTTAGCGGGCGTTCTGGCCGGTCCATTTACACCTGGTTTTGTTGCTGATACCAAACTCGCGCCTGAACTGGCGGAACTTGGCGTAATTCTGCTGATGTTCGGCGTGGGGCTACACTTTTCCTTGAAGGATTTGATGGCGGTAAAGTCCATCGCCATTCCCGGCGCGATTGCCCAGATAGCTGTGGCGACGCTACTGGGTATGGCGCTTTCAGCGGTGATGGGCTGGTCGCTAGTGGTGGGTATCGTCTTTGGACTGTGTCTTTCAACCGCCAGTACCGTAGTGCTACTGCGTGCGCTTGAGGAACGGCAGCTTATTGACAGCCAGCGCGGGCAAATTGCTATAGGCTGGCTGATTGTTGAAGATCTGATGATGGTGCTGACGCTGGTTCTTCTGCCCGCCGTCGCCGGAATGCTGGAAAAAGAAGATGTCGGCTTTGCATCGCTGGCCGTCGATATGGGCATTACCATTGGTAAAGTGGTGGCGTTTATCGCCATTATGATGCTGGTTGGCCGTCGCCTGGTACCGTGGATCATGGCGCGTAGCGCCGCAACCGGTTCACGAGAGCTGTTTACTCTGTCAGTCCTTGCCCTGGCATTAGGTATCGCGTTTGGCGCAGTGGAATTGTTCGATGTCTCCTTTGCTCTGGGCGCGTTCTTCGCTGGCATGGTGCTGAACGAATCCGAACTGAGCCACCGTGCGGCGCATGACACCCTGCCGCTGCGCGATGCGTTCGCCGTATTGTTCTTTGTATCCGTTGGTATGCTGTTTGATCCGTTAATCTTGATCCAGCAACCGCTGGCGGTACTGGGCACGCTGGCGATTATCGTCTTTGGTAAATCCGTTGCCGCCTATTTCCTCGTGCGCCTGTTTGGCCACTCCCAACGTACAGCGCTCACCATTGCCACCAGCCTGGCGCAGATTGGTGAGTTTGCCTTCATCCTGGCGGGTCTGGGAATGGCGCTAAACCTGTTACCGCAGGCCGGGCAAAACCTGGTGCTGGCGGGAGCTATTCTGTCGATTATGCTCAATCCGGTACTGTTCGCGGTGTTAGAAAAATATCTCGCGAAAACCGAAACGCTGGAAGAGCAGACGTTGGAAGAAGCCATCGAAGAAGAGAAACAAATTCCGGTGGATATCTGCAATCACGCCCTGCTGGTAGGCTTTGGCCGCGTCGGTAGTCTGCTGGGCGAAAAATTGATGGCTGCCGGGATTCCGCTGGTGGTTATCGAAACCTCACGTACGCGGGTGGATGAACTGCGTGAGCGCGGGATCCGCGCGGTGCTGGGAAATGCCGCCAACGAAGAGATAATGAATCTGGCGCATCTGGATTGCGCGCGCTGGCTGCTGCTGACAATTCCAAACGGCTATGAAGCCGGTGAAATCGTCGCTTCCGCTCGCGAAAAGTGCCCGTCGATTGAGATTATCGCCCGCGCGCATTATGACGATGAAGTGGAATATATTACCGACCGCGGGGCCAATCAGGTCGTCATGGGCGAGCGTGAAATCGCCCGCACTATGCTGGAGCTGATTGAAACGCCACCTGCCGGCGACGTTGCTACTGCCAGTTAATATTACGTGCCGGATGGCGCTACGCCATCCGGCCTACGTATTCCCACACCAGAGTAGGCCCGATAAGCGCAGCGCCATCGGGCAAGAACTCAGCGGTCCCAGTACGACTCTTCGAGACTGTCTTCACGTTCTGGCAAACCGCGCGTCAGGCGTGGTGAATGTTGATTCAGCACCTGATAACTCACGCGATTAGCATATTTACATACCTGAGCTAACGACGAATAGGTCAGCCAGGTGAACTTGTGCTTGCTGGAATTAGGCACGTTGCTGCGGTGGTAGCTGTTGGCGGTAATATCATGCAGCAATGCCGCCAGCGCGCCGTCGCCAGCGCCGTTGGTGTTCATGATCTTTTCAGGCCCGCCCATATACGGTGCGATGTGCGAATACACGCGCAGCGGATTAGTACAATCTTTATGGCGCATGGCGCGGCTGAATTCATACTGGTTGAATTCGGCAATAGCCCCTGGCAGCAGCGGATGCTGGGTTTTACGTTTGGCTTCTTCTTCCGTAAAGCCCGCCATATACAGACCCGCCGGACCCGCAGTGCACAGCACCAGATCCACCCAATCCAGCGCTTTGTCGGACGCCAGCAGCGGATCGTTCTCGCCGGTCAGTGCTTCGGCCTCTTCTTCATTCATCGCCAGAATGGAGACATGCTCTTTCAGGAATGCCTGCCACCACTGTGGGTTATCGGCAATAACAAATTTGGTACCCAGCGTCAGAACCACCGGCACATTGTGTTTTTTGGCATATTCAATCGCCTTCATGGTCGCTTCCGGCATCGGCTCGCCCGGTTCGCAACGCACCAGATAGGAGGTCAGCACCAGCGCGGAGGCCCCGGCAATAACCGCCTCAGGGATGCTATCCGCCCGCAGCTTATTCATATGTCCGGGGCTGATAGCGAACGTGCGCTCACCGGATTCGCCAATCAGCGTAAAGCAGCGACCAATCGGTCCATTAACGCCCTGCAGGTAGTTCAGATCGGTACGGCTGGAGGTATTACATAAATAACGGTACGCGTAGCTACCAATCTCGATATTGCTGCACATCACGCCCAACAGCACCGAGCGGTCATCTGCCAGCACGGAGTAGTTGTGCATCGTGTTACCGATAGTTCCACCGGCAAACTGATGAGTGATCAAATTGTCACGTACCAGTTCCTGGTAGAGCGCTTCGGCGACATCGTCTGTAATCACCAGAGAGTGCCCGGCGCTTAATCCATAACGCTTTACAAAGTCATCATTAACTTTGGCTTCAATATCTACCAGCGTCTGGTCGATACCCACCACCCAGGCTGCGCTGGTTTCATTTTCAGGCTGAATCTGTTGCAGCAACGGATCGCGCGCGCTGACAGGAAAATAGTGTTTGGATTTACGTTTACCGGGAAATTTCATGGTCGATTTTACGGGTGATTAGCTGAGCGGTGCATGGTAGCACATTCCCCTGTACGCATGCGATGCGGCGCTGAGTTTCAATATCGGACGATGGGATCGCAGTTTATACGGGGGGGATTTCTACAATAAATCACCTTCACAAGGAGCGTTTATGAAGCCGGAAAATAAGATCCCCGTACTCGACAGAATTTCAGACGAAATGAAAACCGTGGTGAATTTTCATCGCGACGATCTGCCGCCCTGGCCCGCCGCCGATGACATCGTGGCCCAGCGCCAACACTATATCCACGAACGGCAATTGTGGAATGCCGATGCCCCGCAGATGAATACCCGAGAATGCGTCATTTCTACCGCGCGCGGCCCCGTTGCCACGCGAATTTATTCTCCGCAACCCCATAGCCAGGCCACGCTGTATTATCTGCACGGCGGCGGTTTCATTCTTGGTAATCTGGATACTCACGATCGCATTATGCGCTTACTGGCGCTTTACACGCAGTGCACGGTAATTGGCATCGACTATTCTCTCTCGCCGGAGGCTCGTTTCCCACAAGCCATCGAGGAGATTGTCGCCGTCTGTCAGTATTATCACCAACACGCGGGCGACTATTCTTTGAATGTGGATCATATTGGTTTTGCCGGTGATTCCGCTGGCGCGATGCTGGCGCTTGCCAGCGCGTTGTGGCTGCGGGACAAACAGATTGCCTGCGGCAAAGTCGCTGGCATATTGCTGTGGTATGGACTTTACGGCCTGCAGGATTCGCCCAGCCGACGGCTGATGGGCGGAGCGTGGGATGGTTTATCGCGGGAGGATCTGCAGATGTACGAAAACGCGTACCTGCGTAGCGCCGACGATCGCGAGTCACCGTATTATTGCTTATTCAATAACGACCTGACGCGCGACGTGCCGCCGTGTTTTATCGCCGGCGCGGAGTTCGATCCGTTGATTGACGACAGCCGCTTATTATTTCAGACGCTACAGGCACATCAGCAGCCCTGCCAGTACAAAATGTACCCCGGCACGCTGCACGCCTTCCTGCACTACTCGCGGATGATGAAAACCGCCGACGATGCCTTGCGGGAGGGCGCGCATTACTTCAAAGCACAACTTTAACGATAGGCTGCGGTCAGTTTAACCATCATTTCGATATGTTCCGGTGTGGCGTTCAGCGCCGGAATATACTCATACTGCTGGCCGCCAGCCTCGAGGAAAATCTCCCGGTTTTGCACCGCGATCTCTTCCAGCGTTTCAAGGCAATCTGCCGCAAAGCCCGGACACATAACCTGGATATGTCGGGTCCCTTTCTCCGCCAGCATTTTTAACGTTTCGTCGGTATACGGCGTCAGCCACGGTTCGCGACCAAAACGCGACTGGAAGGTCATCATCACTTTTTCCGGCGGCAGGCCAAGCGCAGAGACCAGCTCACGCGTCGTATCGCGACAGCGCTGCGGGTAGTCATCGCCTTCGTCGGCGTAACGTTGTGGAATCCCATGGTAAGAGAGCAGCAGTAAATCGGGTTCGCCGTGTTTGGCGAAGGAGTCACGGGCACTTTTTGCCAGCGCGTCAATATAAGCGCTGTCATCGGCGTAATCACGAATAAAGGAGACGCCGGGAATACCGCGTTTACGCGCCAGGATGCGCGCGAGTTCATCCCACACCGCCGCCACCGTCGAACAGGAATATTGCGGGTACAGGGGTAACACGACAATGTGTTCTACGCCACTTGCCAGCAGTTCGTCGACTGCGCTTTCAAGCGAAGGCGAACCATAGCTCATGCCCAGCGCAACAGGCGTATTGGGCAGGCGTTGTGCCAGCGCCTGCTGTTGTGCCTTGCTGTAGACCATCAGCGGCGAACCCTCTTCCATCCAGATTGACTGATATAGCTTTGCCACGCGTGGCGCACGCAGCGGCAGGATCACCCCACGCAGCAACGGCCACCACAGCAGGCGGGAAGTATCAACTACACGTTGATCGCTTAAAAACTGGCGCAGGTAGCGTTTAACAGCTTCAGGAGTGGGGGCATCGGGGGTGCCGAGGTTTGCCAGCAGGATACCGGTTTTCGTCTGACGCATTACCGCCTCTTATCGATTCAAATTGTTGATAATTGTAGCGGAAAAGTGATGAAGAAGAACTAATTGCTGCGAGAGGTAAGACATGAATTTGCCTGATGGCGCTGCGCTTATCTGGCCTACAAAAAAATCATAGGCCGGATAAGGTGTTTACACCGCCATCCGGCATTGACTGCGCTAAAACTTAACCGAGGATTTTTTCCAGCGCTGCACGCACGTCAGCAACAGCCTGAGTGCCATCAACTTTCGCGTATTTGGTGTTACCCGCCTGCGCTTCTTTAGAGTAGTAGCCGATCAGCGGCGCGGTCATCTGATGGTATTCCACCAGGCGCTTACGTACGGTCTCTTCCTGATCGTCTTTACGGGTGGTCAGCTCTTCACCGGTTACATCGTCTTTACCTTCAACCTTAGGCGGGTTGAACTTGATGTGGTAAACGCGGCCAGAAGCAGCGTGTACGCGACGACCCACGATACGGTCAACGATCAGCTCGTCAGGTACGTCGAACTCCAGAACGTAGTCCACGTTGATACCTGCTTCTTTCATGGCGTCAGCCTGCGGAATAGTACGCGGGAAGCCATCGAGCAGGAAACCATTACGGCAGTCTTCCTGAGCAATACGCTCTTTTACCAGCGCGATCACCAGCTCATCAGTCACCAGCTTACCGGCGTCCATGATGTCTTTCGCTTGTTTGCCCAGCTCGGAGCCAGATTTCACGGCGGCACGCAGCATATCACCGGTGGAGATTTGCGGAATACCATACTTCTCCATGATGAACTGAGCCTGAGTTCCTTTACCCGCGCCCGGAGCGCCAAGCAGAATGATACGCATTACGAAAATCCCCTTAAAGGTTGTCGATATTTTTTAAAAAGCGCTAAACGATACCACCATCACGCAATTGGCTCAAGGAAGACGCCCGACGCTGAAACGGTTAATGGAGGGAAAATTGAAAATAAGGAGTGAAATTGCCGGATGGCGGTGTACACACCTTATCCGGCCTACGAGTAAAAGATATGGTAGGCCGGATACGCGTTAGCGCCATCCGGCATTAGATGATGGCTATCAGGATACCAGCAACTGGTTCATACGGCGGATGAACTGGTTCGGATCTTCCAGCGTGCCGCGTTCGGCGAACAGAGCCTGATCCAGCAGCAGTTCAACCCACTCTTTAAACTGCGTTTCGTCCTGGGTATCCGCCGTGCGTTTTACCAGCACGTGGTCCGGGTTAAGTTCAAAGATATATTTCACGTCCGGTACGGCCTGACCCGCAGCAGCGAACAGTTTCGCCATCTGGGTGCTCATTTCATCCGCATCGGTGGTGACGATGGCCGGCGTGTCGGTCAGACGGTGGGTCAGACGCACGTCTTTGACGCGATCGCCCAGCAGCGTTTTCACGCGTTCAACGAACGGCGTCAGCGCTTTTTCCGCTTCTTTCGCGCTCTCGTCCACTTCATCCGCCAGCTTATCGATGGACTCGTCGGCTTTCGCAACGGACTGGAACGGCTTGCCGTCGAACTCAGTCAGGTAGTTCATCATCCACTCATCGATGCGGTCAGAAAGCAGCAGCACTTCAATGCCTTTCTTACGCAGCAGTTCCAGGTGCGGGCTGCTCTTCGCCGCCGCATAGCTGTCTGCAGTGATGTAGTAGATTTTCTCCTGCCCTTCTTTCATACGGGAGATATAGTCTTCCAGCGACACGGTCTGTGCGGAGGAGTCTGTGTGCGTAGACGCGAAGCGCATCAGCTTAGCGATAGTTTCCTGATTAGCGTGGTCTTCCGCCGGACCTTCTTTCAGCACCAGGCCGAACTGTTTCCAGAAAGTCTGGTATTTCTCGGCATCATCTTTCGCCAGTTTTTCCAGCATCTGCAACACGCGTTTGGTCAGCGCGCTGCGCAGGTTACGGGTGACGGTGCTGTCCTGCAGGATCTCACGGGAAACGTTCAGCGGTAGATCGTTGGAATCTATCAGGCCGCGCACAAAGCGCAGGTAGTTCGGCATAAACTGCTCGGCGTCGTCCATGATGAACACACGCTGAACGTACAGTTTCAGACCATGCTTGTGATCGCGGTTCCACATATCCCACGGCGCCTGCGACGGAATGTACAGCAGGCTGGTGTACTCCTGCTTACCTTCCACACGGTTGTGGCTCCAGGTCAGCGGGTCAGTGAAGTCGTGGGCAATATGCTTGTAGAATTCGTTGTACTCGTCGTCTTTGATTTCCGACTTGTTACGCGTCCACAGCGCCTGCGCCTTGTTGATCTTTTCCCAGGAAACCACGGTCTCGCCGTCTTTCTCTTCGGATTTTTCGATCTCTACCGGCAGCGCGATATGGTCGGAATATTTGCTGATGATGGAACGTACGCGCCAGTCATCAAGGAACTCGTCTTCGCCATCGCGCAGATGCAAAGTGATTTCGGTGCCGCGATCGTCTTTGGTGATGTCGGCAACGGTGTATTCACCTTCGCCCGCAGATTCCCAGAACACGCCGTTCTCAGGTTTGTCGCCCGCCGCGCGGGTACGTACGGTCACTTTATCGGCCACGATAAACGCCGAGTAGAAGCCAACCCCGAACTGACCGATCAACTGGCTGTCTTTCGCCTGATCGGAGCCCATGGATTCGAGGAAAGATTTGGTGCCGGATTTCGCAATGGTCCCCAGATGATCGATGACGTCATCACGGTTCATCCCCACGCCGTTATCAGCAATGGTCAACGTACGCTTATCTTTATCGAAGGAGACACGCACACGCAGTTCACCGTCCCCCTCGTACAGGTCCGGGTTAGACAGTGCGCGGAAACGCAGCTTGTCTGCCGCATCCGAGGCGTTAGAGATGAGCTCACGCAGGAAGATTTCTTTATTGGAATACAGAGAATGGATCATCAGATGCAGAAGCTGTTTTACTTCTGACTGAAAACCACGAGTTTCTTGTCCTTTCATGTAGATCTACCTCAACAATGCCATTTTCAATGGTAAAAACACGTTGAGGGTGAAATGGGGACAAGCGCGAAGGATTTCAAGCGGAAGCCGCCGTCGCGGCCTCCGTTTGTTCAGAATTTAATCTTGTGACGCCCAGCCAGAGAGTGCGACAGCGTGGTGCCGTCGACCATTTCCAGCTCGCCGCCGACCGGTACGCCATGGGCGATACGGCTGGCTTCAACGCCATACTGCATGCAAAGCTCAGCAATATAGTTGGCGGTCGCCTCTCCTTCGACCGTGGGATTGGTCGCGAGGATCAGTTCGTTGATTTGCTCAGACGCCAGTCGCTGTTCAAGGCGATCCAGCCCGATATCATCAGGGCCAATACCGTCCAGCGGCGACAGGTGCCCCATCAGCACGAAGTAACGTCCAGAAAATTGGCCGGTTTGCTCAATGGCATAGATGTCCGCCGGACTCTCCACCACACAGATCTGACCGTTTTCCTGGCGACGCGGGTTCGAACAGATATTACAGACATCCTGCTCTGTGAAGGTGCGGCAATCGGCACAGTGGCCGATTTCCGACATCGCCTTCGTTAACGCCTGCGCCAGACGCATCCCGCCGCTGCGATCGCGCTGAAGTAGCGTGAATGCCATGCGCTGCGCAGACTTCGGGCCAACGCCCGGCAGACAGCGCAGTGCTTCCATAAGCTGAGTTAACAGCGGGCTGGTTTGCATCAGAACGGCATCTTAAAGCCAGGCGGCAGCTGCATTCCGGAAGAAACAGAAGCCATCTTCTCTTTCTGCGTCTCTTCAATGCGACGCGCCGCGTCGTTGAATGCCGCAGCGACCAGGTCTTCCAGCATCTCTTTGTCGTCTTCCAGCAGGCTTGGATCGATCTCCACGCGACGGCAGTTGTGCGCGCCGTTGATGGTCACTTTTACCAGACCCGCGCCAGATTCGCCGGTCACTTCCAGCTTGGCGACTTCTTCCTGCATCTGCTGCATTTTTTCCTGCATCTGCTGGGCCTGTTTCATCAGGTTACCCAGACCGCCTTTACCAAACATAGGCTTCTCTCTCAATCACGTTAAGGGATGACGACCGTCCAACCATCAGGCTGACGATCAAATGGGGCGAATACTCTCTTCGTCCAGGTCTGCATCGAAAAAACGACGCAGCGTCTGAATGTTATTATCCGCAATAATCGACTCACGCGCCTGCGCGAGTTTCTCTTCATAAATGGCCTGACGCCACTCCAGCGGCGTGCGCACCGCAGGATTATCATCTTCAACGATGGTCAATTCAACCGTTGACCCCGTTAAGGTACTCAATGCTTCGGCCAGTTTTTGCTGCGCGCCGCTGGAATTAAGATGCCGTTGCGAGGAACGCAGGTGCAGGCAAACCACGTTGCCATTCTCTTCTTTCCAGGCATTAAGCGCCACCTGCTCCACCAGTTTAGGCAGCGAAAGCTGGCTCACCTGAGCAGCCCAGGGGTCGCGCTCAATGGCTTCTGCCGCCAGCTTTGCCGCCAGTTCCGGCGTTTTTTCATGCTCAAGCGCTTTTTTCAACGCTTTCGGCGTGGCAATGGCTTCTTTAACTTCGGCTACGGGATTGGTCGTTTTCCAGCGATACGCTTCCTTCTTCGCCGGCGCTTTTTCCAGCGCAGAGACGGCCGGACGCGCCTGAACACGCTCCGACACCGAGGCCAGTCTTTCCAGCGCAGCATTATTCACCGGCCGCGCGCGGGAAGCGGCTGCCGGTTCACTCTTTTTTGGTTTGGTTGCTCCCTGAGCGCGTTGCAGTTGGCTGCGCGCCGCCAGCACCTGGCTGGTGGCCTCGGAGAGCGGCACATTCTGTTGCTGTTGCGCTGGCGCAGACTGCTGAGGTACTTGCGTCGGGGTCATCACCGCAGTCGGCGCGACGGGGGCAAACGACTGGCGCGGGACTTCAGGCTCCGGCAGTGGCATGCGCGGATGAAAAGCCAGCGCACGCAGTAGCGTCATTTCGACGCCCATTCGCCTGTCCGGCGCATACGGCAGTTCTTTGCGCCCGATTAACAGGGTTTGGTAGTAAAGCTGTATGTCAGTTGGCGGAACGATTCGCGCCAGTTCGCGCATACGCTGTTCAATGGCGGCCATATCGCTGCCGAGCGCGGCGGGCGAAAGCTGTACCATAGCAATGCGATGCAGCAAAGCCGACATCTCAACCAGCAGCGCTTCCCATTCAATACCCCGCGCGGCGGCGTCGTTCACCAATGTCATAACGCGTTCGCCGTCAGCCGCGACAACCGCTTCAACAAGCGAGAGCGCCTGGTCATCGTCCAATGTGCCGAGCATGGCGCTCACCGCGTCGGTCGACACCTGACCATCGCCGCTGGCGATCGCTTGATCGGTAAGACTCAGCGCATCGCGCAGGCTGCCGTCCGCGGCGCGGGCCAGCAGTTGCAACGCGCGTGGCTCATGGGCGATATGCTCTTGTTTGAGGATATGCTCAAGCTGATGGCGAATCTGTTCAACATCCAGCGCTTTAAGATGGAATTGCAAACAGCGCGACAGGATAGTCACCGGTAACTTCTGCGGATCGGTGGTCGCCAGCAGGAATTTAACGTGTGCAGGCGGCTCTTCGAGCGTTTTCAGCAAGGCGTTAAAGCTGTGGCGCGATAACATGTGCACTTCGTCGATCAAATAGACCTTAAAGCGACCGCGCGCAGGCGCGTACTGGACGTTATCCAGCAGGTCGCGGGTGTCTTCGACTTTGGTGCGTGAGGCGGCGTCGATTTCAATCAGATCGACAAAACGCCCCTGCTCGATTTCACGGCAGTTATCGCACACGCCGCACGGCGTGGCGGTAATACCGGTTTCACAGTTTAGTCCCTTCGCCAGCAAACGGGCGATAGAGGTTTTCCCGACGCCACGGGTGCCGGAAAACAGATAAGCATGATGAATACGCCCTAACGACAAGCCGTTCGCCAGTGCCGTCAGCACATGTTCCTGGCCGACAACGTCAGCAAAGGTTTGTGGGCGCCATTTTCGGGCTAAGACCTGATAACTCATTGGCAGGCTCTGAAAGGCTGGAGGGTGGATTCACAGGAGGATAATGCTAACACAACCTCGCAGCGACGGCGAGGTTGTGTGTCTCGGTATTACTTCAGCCGAGATGAGATAGCCGACTTAGTGGCCCGGGAACGGAACCAGGCTATAACAGGTCAGCCCCTGTTTTTCCAGGCGCTGTTCGCCGCCCAGGTCAAACAGGTTAATGATAAATGCAGCATCGGTCACTTCGCCCCCCAGACGGCGGATCAGTTTCACGGTGGCTTCAATCGTGCCGCCGGTTGCCAGCAGGTCGTCCACAACCAGTACCTTATCGCCCGGTTTGATGGCATCAACGTGGATTTCCAGCTGATCGGTGCCGTATTCCAGCTCATAGCTCTCGGCGATCACTTCACGCGGAAGCTTGCGGGGTTTACGTACCGGAACAAAGCCGACGCCCAGACCCAATGCTACCGGCGCGCCAAACAGGAAGCCACGCGCTTCGGTGCCAACCACTTTAGTGATACCCGCATTTTTATAGCGTTCAACCAGCAATTCAATGCTGAGGGCGTAGGCTTTCGGGTCTTCCAGTAAGCTGGTGACATCGCGAAAAAGAATGCCCGGTTTCGGGTAGTCGTGGATGCTTTTGATGCTATTTTTGAGAAACTCAAGCTGCTGTGCAGTCGCGGTCATAAGTTTGTGCCTGATTAATTCGGTATTACTTCACGGCGCACTATACACTTCATCCTCGACGTGTCTTGAATGATTTTGTGTCTATATTAAGGGCCAGGGTTACATTTGCTTAACCTTTGACCACCTGCGCCTGTGCTCGAAAACGGTCGAATTTACTGGCTGTGAGCGACAATTGCAACAGCGATTATTGCGCTTTACTGCTTTTGTTGTTTTTCATCAATCACCGGGATCCGCCACATAAAAATCAGTAAACAGGCGAGAATAACCAGCAGCAGGCCGCGTACCCACATCATATTGACCAACCACAGTGAAATACCAAACGTAATCAATATCAGCAAAATAGCGCGCGGCTTTGCGCCCGGCGGCATCGCGCGGTGTTTTTGCCAATGGCGCAGATACCCGCCGAACCACGAACGATACAGCAGCCAATCGTGAAAACGCGGCGATGAGCGGGCAAAACACCAGGCAGCCAACAGGATAAATGGCGTCGTGGGCAATAGCGGCAATACCACGCCCAGCGTTCCTAATACTACCGCTAGCCAGCCAATGATGATTAGAATAATGCGTTGCATAATATGAGTACTTAACACAGAGAATCGCTACTTTAGCATAACAGTTCTCATTTTCATCGGAGTGTTGTCGTGAAAACCGTCATGCTGCTACAGACGCTCGAAAACCAGCTTAACCGCCTGCGAAAGCGTTGTGCCCCGTTGGCGCATCATACAACGCTTAGCGCCCGCTTTGACAGGCATCTGTTTCACACTCGCAGCACGTTGCTGCAGGCGTGTCTGGATGAAGCAGAAGATAATCTCACGGCCCTACGCCGCGCGGTGGATCAGCAACAACTCCCCCAAATTAGCTGGCTTGCGGAACACCTTGCTTCACAGTTAGAGGCGATTTCACGCGAAACAGCCAGTTGGTCGCTCAGAGAGTGGGACTGCGCCTCTCCCGGCCTGGCGCGTTGGCAGCGCAAGCGGGTTCAACACCAGGAATTTGAACGCCGGCTGGTTGAAATGACGCGTGAACGCAAGGAGCGCCTGTCCCAGGCTACGGGTTTTGAAGAACAACAGAAATTGCATCGTGAAGTAGAAGCATTCGAGGCGCGACTGACGCGCTGTCGCCATGCGCTGGCAAGAATAGAAGCCGTGCTGGCGCGTTTAACCCGTTAATCCCCGGAGAATTTATGTCATTAGAGAACGCCCCGGACGAGGTCAAACTGGCCGTCGATTTGATTGTTTTACTTGAAGAAAATCAGCTTCCAGCACGCACAGTGCTACGCGCGCTGGAGATCGTTATGCGCGATTATGAAAATAAGCTTAAAAGTGCGGAAGGCGCCTCGCAAACTGATTGATTGCCCTCTGGTCTGTCATTGGCTTCGATGTCAGAGTCGTCGCAACATCACGACGATAACGGACAGATCATGGAACGGCTCCCCACCACGCCGCACGATGCGGTCTTTCGGCAAATGCTGACGCAAAAAGAGGTCGCCCGAGATTTTTTGCAGATCCATCTGCCTCGAGCTTTTCTCAATATATGCGATATGGAAACATTAACGCTGGAATCAGGCAGCTTTATTGAGGAC
The DNA here is from genome assembly GCF_014596845.2 of Citrobacter sp. C5_2. Lineage (NCBI taxonomy): Bacteria > Pseudomonadati > Pseudomonadota > Gammaproteobacteria > Enterobacterales > Enterobacteriaceae > Citrobacter > Citrobacter sp. C5_2. Next base: position 3,707,479 of record NZ_CP115032.1, read on the forward strand.
GATTTACGCACCTGCTATTCAGATATCCTCTATTCCCTGCAAACAACACATGGACCCGGCTACGTTTATGCGCTGATTGAGCATCAGAGTAAACCCGATAAATTAATGGCCTTTCGCCTGATGCGCTACGCTGTTGCTGCTATGCAGCATCACCTTAACGCCGGGCATAAAACCTTACCTTTGGTGGTACCTGTACTGTTTTATCATGGTACGGAAAGCCCGTGGCCCTATACTCTCAACTGGCATCAGTTGTTTAGCGAGCCACAGCTTGCGAAAGCGCTTTATGGCAATGAATTTGCGCTGGTAGACCTGACCATTATGCCAGATAATCAGATCATGCAGCATCAACGGGTAGCGATGCTGGAACTCCTGCAAAAACATATTCGGCAACGCGATCTGAGCGAGTTATTGGATCAACTCATTACGCTCTTAACGCAGGATCGCCTGACAGAATATCAGCTCGACGTTTTGATTAATTACATGCTGAAAGCAGGAAATACCACGGAACCCGGCGTACTTGTCCGCCAACTGGCGCAGAGTGCGCCACAGTACAAGGAACAGCTGATGACAATTGCTGAATGGTTAGAAGAAAAAGGTAGAGCGGAAGGCATGCAGCAAGGGCTGGAAAAAGGGTTAGAAGAAGGTCGGCAGGCAGAAGCGCGTGATATCGCACAAAAAATGCTCGCCCGCGGCCTGGAACCGGATCTGATTACACACCTTACGGGCCTGACGCAGGAAGAACTGACAGCGCTGACTCACTAAATACAATCAGGGCGGCAAAATGGCCGCCCTGATTGCAACTTAACCTACCGAAGGCGTCGGATCATCACCTTTGATGATGTCACGCTTAACTTCGGTCACGGTGTCCCCTTTCGCATTATGCAGGTGCACTTCGAGCTGGTTAAAGGCGATATCAATGTCATTTTCACGACACAAACGATCGACCGCACGGTTAAGTTCGTCAACCGTATGGCTACGATCGCGCAGTTCACGCACGTATAAACGCAGCTCATGATCCAAGGTGCTGGCGCCGAAGGCGGTAAAGAACACCGCTGGTTCTGGATCGTGCATCACTTTCGGGTGTTCCATCGCCGCCTGCAGCAGCACTTTCTTCACTTTCTCCAGATCCGAACCGTAGGCCACGCCAATGCGGATCACCAGACGCGTGGTGGTATCGGAAAGCGACCAGTTGATCAACCGCTCCGTCACAAAGGCTTTGTTCGGGATGATCACCTCTTTGCGATCAAAGTCGGTAATGGTGGTGGCACGAATACGGATCTTGCTGACCGTTCCCGAGAATGTTCCGATAGTCACGGTATCACCGATGCGTACCGGGCGCTCAAACAGAATAATCAGACCGGAAACAAAGTTACCGAAAATCTCCTGCAAACCAAAACCAAGACCAACCGACAAGGCTGCGGCCAGCCACTGTAGTTTATCCCACGAGACGCCGAGCGAACCGAAGACCGTCATCGCACCGATGGCGATGATCGCATAGTTAAGAATGGTGGTGATCGCATACGACGCCCCCTGGCGCATCTTCAGTCGCGAGAGCACCAGCACTTCCAACAGGCCGGGTAAGTTACGGATCAGCGCCCATGCGACCATTGACGCAATAATCGCAAACAGCAGGCTGCCCATGGTGACGCTTTTCACCACTGCGGCCCCCGCTTCTGTAGCGTTATAATGCCAGAGCGTAATGCTGTCGAGGTAACTGAACACGGTGATCAGATCGGACCAAATTGCCCAGAACAGAACACCAAACAAGGCAACCATCACCAGCATGGTGATACGTAAGGTTTGCTGGTTAACCTGCTCCAGCGCAATGGTCGGTTCTTCTTGCGGTTCTGCGCCTTCTGCCCCTTCTTTCACCAGGTTCTGACGACGCGCTAACGCACGACGCCAGGCGATACGCCGCGCCGCCACGCTCAACCCGCGGAGCACCGTCTGATACAACAGGTTCCAGACAATAACCAGATAAACCGTTTCAATCCAGCGGCCCGACAAGCGCAGCGTGGTGTAGAAATACCCTGTCGCCGTCAGCACCATCAATGCAATCGGGATAATAGACAGCACGGTAATGGTGACCAGACGCAGACCATGCGACTCTTTGTCACGCCAGCTTTCACGGCACATTGGCCATACCAGGAAGGCGATCAGCAACAGGTTGAGGAAAATAACGGACTGACCAAGCACATCATCCATCAGATTGAGCGGCGACAGTTCAGCAACAACTGACCAGAAGTTAAGCGGTAACAACGCCAGGCTAATACGCACAATCTGGCGACGCCAGTGGCTGGTTTGCTTTGCAGGCATGCCAAAATGGCGTATCGCCACACCATCTTTTTCCAGCACCTTCCAGCACAAACCAAATACCAGCCAGAAGACAGTCATCTTCTTACTGAACGCCCACAGCAGGTCGCTGATATTCAGCTGCATGGTAAGCAGAATCAGCCCCACGGCGAGGATAATCAGACACGCTGGCAGCGCTCTGATGAGATCGATCAGTATCGCTTTTGGCGTATTGAGCTGACTGTCATTACGCAGGTTGCCTACCGCGGCGGCTAATTTCGCCTGGTATTCTTTCAGCCATTTCAAACGCCAGCGGATTAACCCGGCAATGAGCAGCAGCGGCAACCCTGCCAGGAAGGCAATAAATACCGCCGGCCAGGCTTTTTCCCAGTTCACGGTGATTTTCATCGACTTAAACTGGTCTTTAAGCGTTTGCGGGAAGGCTTTGATCCAGTCCCAGTCCATTGGACGGTTACTGTTAACCCAAAAAATTTGCTGGGTGAGGATCCCTTTCAGGTTTTTCGACACGCTCATCAACTGCTGCTGGTTGATTTGCAGGTTAATCGCCATCATCAACTGGTTGCCCAGTTGCTTATTCAGCTGATCCAACAGCTCCCGGCGCATATCCACGACCTGCAGCAGGGCATCATGGACTTCACCGTTGACTTCGTTGCTGTGCCCTTCTTCCAGTTTGGCGACAAACGCATCATTCTGGAACAGGGCGTCACGCTGCTGGTTGACCTCAAATTGTTCCAGACGCAAATCGGCGATCCGGTTGGTCATATCAGCAAGCTCATCTGCGGACGGCAGCGTTTGTTGCTGCTGGTACAGAATACGTGACAACAACAGACTGCCTTTCAGGACGGCGATCTGTTCTTTAATATTGCGTTCGGATTGCAGCGCGCGATCGAGCCAGTTTTTAACCTTAATATTTTGCTGCATCAGGTTATTGCCGTTTTCGGTCGCGGCGATCAGACGCTGGCTAAGCTGATGGTTGACGTCCAGTTCCTGCTTCACTAACGGATTAGACTGAATACGCTCAGCTTCGTCAGGCGATACCGCTTCCTGCGCCGTCTTTTCGGTTAACGTCAGCCGTTTGCTGTTTACAGCCTCTTGCAGGAGCTGGAGCTGATGCTCAAGACGATTGCTGTTTGCCGTCACGTAATCGCGTTGTTTTTGCAAGGTGTCCTGCAAAATCGTATTGCCTTCAAGGCTTTTACGCTGTTGGTCGATCTGCACGTTCAGTAGCGCTTGCTGCGCCTGCAGAAGCACCTGCTGACTGGGGCGCAACGCCGCCTCCCCCACATTATTACCATCAAGCCGATTGCGGATTTGCTGCATTTGCTGCGACGCGGTGTACATCGCATTTTGCACGCGCTCTGGCTGAGTCTGCAGCGATACCAGTTGGCTGTTATAAGCGGCCAAATCATTTTGCGCGCTTTGCAGGTCATCCAATACCTGCGCCACGCGCGACTCCAGTTGACGTAAGGAGAGCGTACTCAGCGTTTTTCGCGTTTCATCGTCATTATCAACATCACTGAGCGAATTTAGCGCATCCGTCGCCTGACGCATTTTCTCCGGCGCCTCGGCAACTTTCTGCCGAAGCTGTACGGTCTCATCTTTCACGCGATCGATTTTATCCAGCGTGGCGATGGTATCGGTCAGATCCTGCTGAACCAGCTTATCCTGCGCGGAGAGATCTTTTTGTTTATTCAGCGCGTCCAGTTGGCTCTGAATATCCGCTTTCGTCGGCAGATCCCCACTCTGTTGCGCCCGTGCAAATGCTGACGACTGGCAAGAAAGCAATAAAATGAAGAAAAGAAAGGTAATAGCAATAAGATGCTGTGAACGTTTATAGAGCTGCAACATAGTCATGAGAATGAACGTTTCTGAACCGGAAAAGTGACCGGAAATAGTCAAGCGGCAAGAATATCACGGCTGTGAGCAGCAGAATAGCAGCAGGCAAAACGACCAGGATAATTCCTGGTTCAGACCGCAAAAGTTAGCAGGATTTCGCCACGTTAACCCGCAGGCTTGGGCAGAGAAGACACATCTCCAGTAGTACTGCGACGTATTCACGCGCGTCTTTTTTCAGATCAAAAGATTCAGGAGCAAATAACCAGTTCTCTATAAGTCCCGTAACATAGCTACGCAACAGCACCGCCACGCGACGCGTGTTCAGATTTTCCGGCAGCATGTTGGCATTCATGCACTGCCGCAATGTTTGTTCGATACGGTCGTAATTTTCAATACACAGACTGCGTTGAGCCAACTGAACAGAGGCCATTTCCCCGACAAATTCGCATTTGTGGAATATAATTTCCAACAACAAACGTCGGCGTTCTTCTGTCACGGTAGCTTCAAGAACGTAAATTAAAATTTCTCTTAATACTGATAGTGGATCGTCGGGGAATTTTGCTTGATACTCAGTCTCTAACTCATCAATGTTAGGTTTTGCTAGCTCCCAAATTTCACTGAATAAATCCGATTTGTTTTTGAAATGCCAATAGATTGCGCCGCGCGTGACACCAGCGGCTTTTGCGATCTCCGCAAGCGAGGTGGATGATACCCCTTGTTGCGAAAACAGACGCAGAGCAACATCGAGAATGTGCTGTCGTGTTTCCTGTGCTTGTTGTTTGGTTTTTCGTGCCATAGGTCAGTGAATTTACAGGCGTTAGATTTACATACATTTGTGAATGTATGTACCATAGCACGACGATAATATAAACGCAGCAATGGGTTTATGGGCTTTAAGCCATTGATCAATTTGAAATCGGACACTCGAGGTTTACATATGAACAAAAACAGAGGGTTAACGCCTCTGGCAGTCGTTCTGATGCTCTCAGGCAGCTTAGCGCTAACAGGATGTGACGACAAACAGGCCCAACAAGGGGGCCAGCAGATGCCAGAGGTTGGAGTTGTTACGCTCAAAACTGAACCTCTACAGATAACAACCGAACTCCCGGGTCGCACCAGTGCGTATCGCATTGCAGAAGTTCGTCCTCAGGTTAGCGGTATTATCCTGAAGCGTAATTTCACGGAAGGTGGTGACATCGAAGCGGGTGTATCTCTCTATCAGATTGATCCTGCGACTTACCAGGCCGCTTATGAGAGCGCAAAAGGCGATCTGGCCAAAGCACAAGCCGCAGCAAATATCGCTCAACTGACGGTCAAACGTTATCAGAAACTGTTGGGTACTAAGTACATCAGTCAACAGGATTACGATAGCGCGCTGGCAGACGCACAGCAGGCGAACGCCGCTGTTGTCGCCGCGAAAGCCGCAGTAGAAACTGCACGCATCAATCTGGCCTATACCAAAGTGACGTCGCCGATCAGCGGCCGCATTGGTAAGTCATCCGTTACGGAAGGCGCTCTGGTGCAAAACGGTCAGGCGACCGCACTGGCTACCGTTCAGCAATTGGACCCTATCTATGTAGACGTGACGCAGTCAAGTAACGACTTCCTGCGCCTGAAACAAGAGTTGGCCAACGGCACGCTGAAGCAAGAGAACGGTAAAGCGAAAGTCGAGCTGGTGACCAATGACGGCATCAAGTTCCCGCAGGCCGGTACGCTGGAGTTTTCCGATGTTACGGTAGATCAAACCACCGGTTCGATTACGTTACGCGCCATCTTCCCTAACCCGGATCACACCTTATTACCGGGAATGTTCGTCCGTGCTCGTCTGGAAGAAGGGACTAACCCAACTGCATTACTGGTTCCGCAGCAAGGCGTTACCCGCACACCGCGTGGCGATGCCAGTGCCTTGGTTATCGGTGCAGATAACAAAGTTGAAATGCGTCAAATTGTCGCCGCACAAGCGATTGGCGATAAATGGTTAGTCACTGATGGACTTAAGCCGGGCGACCGCGTGATTGTCACTGGGTTGCAAAAAGTACGTCCTGGCGCGCAGGTAAAAGCCCAGGAGATTACCGCGGATAACAACCAGCAAGCCGCAAGCGGTAGCCAACCTGAACAGTCCAAGTCTTAACTTAAACAGGAGCCGTTAAGACATGCCTAATTTCTTTATCGATCGCCCAATATTTGCGTGGGTGATCGCCATTATCATCATGTTGGCAGGGGGGCTCGCGATCCTCAAATTGCCGGTAGCGCAATATCCGACTATTGCACCGCCAGCAGTGACGATCTCCGCGACCTACCCTGGCGCTGATGCCAAAACAGTACAGGATACTGTTACGCAGGTTATCGAACAGAATATGAACGGTATCGATAACCTGATGTACATGTCCTCAAACAGTGACTCCACGGGTACCGTGCAGATCACCCTAACCTTCCAGTCTGGTACTGATGCGGACATCGCGCAGGTACAGGTGCAGAACAAACTGCAGCTGGCTATGCCTTTACTGCCGCAGGAAGTACAGCAGCAAGGGGTTAGCGTTGAGAAGTCATCCAGCAGCTTCCTGATGGTCGTCGGTGTTATCAACACCAATGGCACCATGACGCAGGAGGATATTTCCGACTACGTTGGCGCCAACATGAAGGACGCCATTAGCCGTACTTCAGGCGTGGGCGATGTTCAGCTGTTCGGTTCGCAGTACGCAATGCGTATCTGGATGGATCCGAACAAACTGAACAATTTCCAGCTGACGCCAGTTGATGTCATCAACGCAATCAAAGCGCAAAACGCCCAGGTTGCCGCCGGTCAGTTAGGTGGTACGCCGCCGGTGAAAGGCCAGCAGCTTAACGCGTCGATCATCGCGCAGACCCGTCTGACCTCCGCCGATGAGTTCAGCAAAATTCTGCTGAAAGTGAATCAGGATGGTTCCCAGGTTCGTTTACGCGACGTGGCGAAAGTGGAGCTGGGCGGCGAGAACTACGACATCATTGCGAAGTTCAACGGTAAACCAGCATCCGGTCTGGGTATCAAGCTGGCGACAGGCGCTAACGCCCTGGACACGGCAAACGCTATCCGCGATGAACTGAAGAAGATGGAACCGTTCTTCCCGTCAGGTCTGAAGATCGTTTACCCGTATGACACCACGCCGTTCGTGAAAATCTCTATTCACGAAGTGGTGAAAACGCTGGCGGAAGCAATCATCCTCGTGTTCCTGGTCATGTATCTGTTCCTGCAGAACTTCCGCGCGACGTTGATTCCGACTATCGCCGTGCCGGTGGTGCTGTTGGGTACGTTTGCCGTCCTTGCGATTTTCGGCTTCTCGATAAACACCCTGACGATGTTCGGGATGGTGCTCGCCATCGGCCTGTTGGTGGATGATGCCATCGTGGTGGTCGAGAACGTTGAACGTGTTATGGCGGAAGAAGGACTACCGCCGAAGGAAGCGACACGTAAATCAATGGGCCAGATTCAGGGCGCGCTGGTGGGTATCGCGATGGTGCTGTCAGCGGTATTTATTCCGATGGCATTCTTCGGGGGTTCTACCGGTGCAATTTACCGTCAGTTCTCCATCACCATTGTTTCCGCGATGGCGTTGTCAGTACTGGTGGCATTGATTCTGACCCCTGCCCTGTGTGCGACCATGCTCAAACCGATTGCTAAAGGCGATCACGGAGAAGGTAAAAAAGGCTTCTTCGGCTGGTTTAACCGCATGTTCGATAAGAGCACGCATCATTACACCGACAGCGTGGGCGGTATTCTGCGCAGCACCGGTCGTTATCTGGCGCTGTATCTGATCATCGTCGTGGGCATGGCCTATCTGTTCGTTCGTCTGCCAAGTTCGTTCCTGCCAGATGAAGACCAGGGGGTATTCCTGTCAATGGCTCAGCTGCCAGCGGGTGCAACGCAAGAGCGTACCCAGAAGGTGCTGGATGAAATGACGGATTACTATCTGACGAAAGAAAAAGCGAACGTTGAATCGGTATTTGCCGTTAACGGCTTCGGTTTTGCGGGTCGTGGTCAGAACACTGGTATTGCGTTCGTCTCACTGAAAGACTGGAGCGAACGTCCAGGTAAAGAGAATAAAGTTGAGGCGATTACCGAGCGTGCGATGGGCGCATTCTCGCAGATTAAAGATGCAATGGTCTTTGCCTTCAACCTGCCAGCGATTGTGGAGTTAGGTACCGCCACTGGTTTTGACTTCCAGTTGATTGACCAGGCTGGTTTGGGCCATGAAAAACTGACCCAGGCGCGTAACCAACTGTTTGGTGAAGTTGCGAAACATCCTGATCTGTTAGTCGGCGTACGTCCTAACGGTCTGGAAGATACGCCGCAGTTCAAGATCGATATCGATCAGGAAAAAGCGCAGGCGCTGGGTGTTTCCATTAGCGATATTAATACAACGCTGGGTGCCGCATGGGGCGGAAGCTACGTGAATGACTTCATCGACCGTGGTCGTGTGAAGAAAGTTTACGTCATGTCTGAAGCGAAATACCGTATGTTGCCGGAAGATATTGGCAACTGGTACGTACGCGGCAGCGATGGACAGATGGTCCCATTCTCCGCCTTCTCTACCTCACGCTGGGAATACGGTTCACCGCGTCTGGAACGCTATAACGGTCTGCCTTCCATGGAGATCTTAGGCCAGGCCGCACCGGGTAAAAGTACCGGTGAAGCGATGGCGATGATGGAGCAACTGGCCAGCAAACTGCCATCCGGTATCGGTTATGACTGGACGGGTATGTCCTACCAGGAACGACTGTCCGGTAACCAGGCCCCTGCCCTGTATGCCATTTCACTGATCGTCGTCTTCCTGTGTCTGGCGGCATTGTACGAGAGCTGGTCAATTCCGTTCTCCGTTATGCTGGTAGTACCGTTGGGGGTTATCGGCGCATTGCTGGCGGCGACATTCCGCGGTCTGACCAACGACGTATACTTCCAGGTAGGCCTGCTCACAACCATTGGGTTGTCGGCGAAAAACGCGATACTTATCGTCGAATTCGCCAAAGATCTGATGGATAAAGAAGGCAAAGGTCTGATAGAGGCGACGCTGGACGCGGTCCGCATGCGTTTACGTCCGATCCTCATGACGTCACTGGCCTTTATTCTGGGCGTAATGCCGCTGGTAATCAGCTCCGGCGCAGGTTCCGGCGCGCAGAACGCCGTTGGTACTGGCGTAATGGGCGGGATGGTGACGGCAACCGTGTTGGCTATCTTCTTTGTTCCGGTGTTCTTTGTGGTGGTACGCCGCCGCTTTAGCCGCAAAAATGAAGATATTGAGCATAGCCACTCAGTCGATCATCATTGATACCTTTCTAAAGATAAGGCCGCGCAAGCGGCCTTTTTTCTGGAAAAATCATAAAATCCACTTATTGAAATTCGGTTTATTTTCTCCGGCTTAAATAAGCGATATAATCCCTGTAGCCTTAAAGGCTATTCTTAAAAAGTGTTGAGAGTTCTTATTTACCTTAATAAATATTAAGATTATTCCTGGTTATCGCGCCATCCTGGCGGTTGTTGCCTGTCGTTGCGATAGCTAATGAAGATAACCCGATGATTGCCCGAAGAATAAAGAAATTGTCCGATTTCAAATAACTGTACTTATCTGTTAAAATGTAAATATGACGCCACGTCATAATTTTGCATAATTGTAATTTTTCGTGATATGACGATGAAATCTTTTTTAGACTAGATTATAGTTAAATCATCAGGAGTCGCGGGCAAGTTCCAGGTAGTTTGTTGTATCCATCCCGAAGGTGTTCGGTTAGTTTAAGCCACGAAGAAGGGGATGCGTTATGGATGAATACTCACCCAAAAGACATGATATCGCGCAGCTTAAATTTCTCTGCGAAACTCTGTATCATGACTGTCTTGCAAACCTTGAACAAAGTAACCATGGCTGGGTTAACGACCCTACCTCTGCAACCAGCTTGCAGCTCAATGAACTGATAGAGCATATTGCAACCTTCGCACTTAATTATAAAATTAAGTACAATGAGGACAATAAGCTGATTGCGCAGATAGATGAATACCTGGATGACACTTTTATGTTGTTCAGCAGTTATGGTATTAATACGCAGGATCTGCAGAAATGGCGGAAATCAGGTAATCGACTGTTTCGCTGTTTTGTCAATGCCACCAGGGCTAATCCTGTTAGTTTGTCTTGTTAAAAATTATTACAATCATAGGTAAGAGTTATGTCTGATAAACCATTAACTAAAACAGATTATTTGATGCGCCTGCGACGCTGCCAGACAATTGACACGCTTGAGCGCGTTATTGAAAAAAATAAATATGAATTGTCCGACAACGAACTGGCTGTATTTTACTCAGCAGCGGATCACCGTCTTGCTGAATTGACCATGAATAAGCTCTACGACAAGATTCCAACTTCCGTTTGGAAATTCATTCGCTAATTGCTCTCGAGGTTAAGTCAGGTATAGCGGGACATTTGTTTGTCTGACTGACCATTTTCGTATTTACAATGGTTATTTAATTCAAATCATGTGATTACGATCACAGCGAATCAACGGGAACGTTCCCCTTGCTTGCATTGCGTTTTACTGTGCTGAAATGATCATCAGGACACAGGGAATTCGTAATGAGTAAAGAAAAGCAAAAAATGATCGCCGGCGAACACTATCGCCCGGCAGATGAAACGTTGCGCAACGACCGACTACGCGCTCGTCAGTTGACTCACCGCTACAATCTCACCTCGCCAGAGGCAAAAAGTGAGCGTCAGGCCATCCTGCATGATCTGCTGGGTCAAAGCGAAGGTGCATATATTGAACCCTCTTTCCGTTGTGATTACGGTTATAACATCTATCTCGGTAAAGAATTTTACGCCAACTTCGACTGCGTCATGCTTGATGTCTGTCCAATCCATATTGGCGACAACTGCATGCTGGCACCCGGCGTCCATATCTATACCGCGACACACCCTCTGGATGCGACCGAACGCAACAGTGGCCTGGAGTTCGGAAAGCCCGTGACTATCGGCAACAATGTCTGGATAGGTGGCCGCGCAGTGATCAATCCCGGCGTAACGCTCGGTGATAATGTCGTTGTAGCCTCTGGCGCGGTGGTGACGAAAAGCGTTCCGGCAAACAGCGTAGTCGGCGGTAATCCCGCGAGGATCATCAAAACGCTGTGATCTAAAATGTAACTGTTATGCTAAATTGCGGTTAATCTGTTACTACCTTCAGCAGGTATCCCCTTTTAAAATAGGGCGATCGCTCCTGAATTTTGCAGATATCACGAAGGCAAGAGATGACAGAAATACAGCGCCTGCTTACCGAAACAATCGATGACTTAAATATTCGCGAGAAGCGCGACAACAAACCGCGCTTTAGCATCAGTTTTATTCGCAAACATCCGGGGCTGTTTATCGGTATGTATGTGGCATGGTTTGCCACGCTGGCGGTAATGCTACAGTCAGAAACGCTGGTCGATTCGGTATGGCTGCTGGCAGTACTGTTTGTCATACTTAACGGCTTTTTCTTTTTCGACGTGGCGCCGCGTTATCGCTATGAAGACATCGACGTCCTGGATTTCAGAGTTTGTTATAACGGTGAATGGTACAACACGCGTTTTGTTCCCTCCTCACTCATCGACTCTATTTTGCACTCCCCTTCCGTTGATAGCGAGCATAAAACACAACTGCAAAAGATGATTTCACGTAAAGGCGAACTCTCGTTCTACGATGTGTTTACGCTCACCCGCCCGCAGGCCAGCCAGTAATTTCGCCTCTGACATAAAAAAGTGCGTCCCTGTGAAGGAAACGCACTTTAGCCCCTGAATGCCGGCAAAGAAATTAACGTCTTTTTTTACGGCCCTGTACCGCTTTAAATCGCGGATTTGTTTTACAGATAACATACAAACGCCCTTTGCGTTTCACTATCTGGCAGTCAGGGTGCCGCTGTTTTGCGCTGCGAAGCGAATTGAGTACCTGCATTTTAACCTCGCTTAGCGCCAATAAAATGACCAAAACGTTTCTGGAAGCGGGCTGCGCTACCTTCGTTGTCAAAGGTCTTTTGTTTTCCGGTGTAATACGGATGTGACTTAGAAGAGATATCAAGGGTCACATACGGGTACGTTTTCCCCTCGAACTCAATCTCACGTTCGGTTTTGATGGTCGAACCGACCTTAAAGTATTCATTGGCACTGGTATCGTGAAACACCACGGTACGATAAAAAGGATGGATATCCGGTTTCATGGCAACCTCAAATTGTTACGTTATAACATAACCATTAAAGTACACCACTCGTATTTAAATCACAACCTGATTTACGCTACGGGCAAACAAACGGGGTGATAAGTGGCCCTAAATATATGATGCCAATCGAATAGCTTTTTCGGCTTTCGGATATACTTTCCTTACGCTGTGTTAATAAGGATATCATTGTGACAACACGACATCTGATAAGCCTGGTGACAGGGGTGCTGTTTCTTTCTATCCTCGCCCCCGTAGGTTTAAGCATGTGGCTGGCACATCGTCAGGTCGAAACAAAGTTTATTGATGAACTCGATATGTTCTCAACACGAGTCGCATTGCGCACAGAACGCGTCGGCGAGCAGGCCAGGAAAGCATTACGCCACATAGAGTCCTTTCAGGGAGTGCCTTGCAGTGATGAGCATCTGCTGGAAATGCGTCGCTTGTCATATAGCTATCGCTATATTCAGGAAGTGCTGTATCTCAAAGACAATGTTCCGCAATGTTCATCTCTGGAAAAAAACAGCCAGGCTGCCGCATTTCCACCAGCAATGAAAGTCACGCCGGATGGATATCGCGCATGGCTTACTACGCAAAATGATTTGGGCATCAAGCGTTTTATGGCAGCTTTAGGTAGCGAGCATTATGTCGTGATGGTCGATCCGGGTTCCTTTATTGACGTCATCCCGTTTGGCTCATGGCCAATCGAAGTCACTATCATTGGCACCGCGCGCAACGTGGTGGTTGCCAGTAGCGCCGCGCTGCCATCGGACGTTTTGCAGCATGTAAAACAAGAACATTCGATCACTCATTTTCAGAAAGATAGCAATATTTTTAATGCCCGCCCCTTTCCTGAACTGGGCATCACGATCGTCACCTGGGCATCTACCCTACCATTACAAAAAACCTGGCACCGACAAGCCCTGATCTGGCTCCCGGCCGGGATTATCATCGGCCTGCTTACCGCCGCCTTTATTCTGCGCATTTTGCGTCGCTTACAGTCCCCCCATCACCAGTTGCAGGATGCTATCCAGCATCGGGATATCAAAGTCCATTACCAGCCCATTATTTCGCTAACAACGGGAAAAGTGGTCGGGGCAGAAGCACTGGCCCGTTGGCAGCAGGCCGATGGGAGCTATCTGTCGCCTGAAATTTTTGTCGCGATGGCGCAGGAGACCGGACTGACAAAACCCCTCACGCGTTTGATAATTGAAAGCGTATTTGACGATTTAGGAAAATGGCTGCGTCAACACCCGGATCAGCATATCTCCATTAACCTTGAGTCAGCCGATCTGGCTTCTGAAACCCTTCCCGCTCTGTTAGGCCAGAAGGTAAAGCACTGGCAGCTTAATCCAGCGCAAATCGCGCTGGAACTGACCGAACGCGAGTTTGCCGATCCGAAAAACAGCGCGCCGTTTATTGCTAAATATCGTCAGGCGGGACATTCAATATACATCGATGATTTTGGAACCGGCTATTCCAGCCTGAGCTATTTACAGGATCTGGATGTGGACATCCTGAAGATCGATAAATCCTTTGTTGATGCCCTGGAGTACAACAACGTGACGCCGCATATCATTGAGATTGCCAAAACGCTGAAGCTGGAAATGGTGGCAGAAGGTATCGAAACTGAAAATCAGGCAGCCTGGCTACGCCAACATGGCGTGCAGTACGGTCAGGGCTGGCTTTACAGTAAAGCACTGCCAAAAGCGGAATTTATTCTGTGGGCTGAAAAACGGCTGTGACATGGCTGTTGATGTTGAGATGGCTGGCGGCACGCCGCACAGCCAGTCACATCACTCGTCCATAATGGGCGCAAATCCGCCGTAGATCATTCGTTTGCCATCAAATGGCATAGACTCACCGAATTCCTTCATACGGGGATCGGACATCATCTTCTGATTCGCCGCATCGCGGACCTCTTTGGAAGGGTATTCAATCCAACTGAATACCACCTCTTCATCATCCTGCGCTTTCACTGCCATGCGAAAATCGGTTAATTTGCCGTCGGGGACATCATCTGCCCAGCACTCCACCACGCGTAATGCGCCGAACTCCTTGAAAAGCGGAGCTGCTTTCGCCGCCATCGCAATGTACGCCTCCTTGTTTTCAGCGGGTACGGCAACGACAAAACCATCAACATACTTCATGAGAAAAACCTCCGAAGTGTACTGCGCAGCAAGCCGATTCTGGCCGCGTCAGTCGAGGTTAAGTTTAGTCGCCAGCAGGCGATCGTGCCCCAGGTTCACTCCTGACTCGGATACGCGACTGTGGCTGTTGGCGAAACCACGGCAGGCAAATCTGAATTAACGGCCCAATAGCCAGCGCATACAATACCGTGCCAACCCCCACGGTTCCCCCCAGCAGCCAACCAATAAGCAACACTGACACTTCAATTGCGGTGCGAATGCGTCGTACTGGCCATCCGGTACGCGCGTGAATACCGGTCATCAGGCCGTCCCGTGGACCCGCGCCAAAACCAGCGCCAATGTATAAACTGGTGGCTAATGCATTCAGGATCACCGCGGTCACCAGCAGGACGCTGCGCGCCGGCAGGGATTCGAATCCCGGGATCATCACCAGCGCGGCATCTGCCGCCAGCCCAATCATAATAACATTGCTCAGGGTGCCAAATCCGGGACGCTGGCGTAGCGGTATCCACGCCAGCAGCACCAACACGCCTACGACAATAATCACCACGCCGATATTCATCGACAGTAAATTGGCTACTCCCAGATGAAACACGTTCCACGGATCGGCCCCTAAATCGGCGCGAACAAACATGGCCGTCGATACACCGTACAGCGCCAGACCGATATACAGCTGAAGTAAACGACGCAGCATGCTTTTTCCCCTCTCACTCTCAGATAGCTTTCATCTTCCCCGCAATTGGCACTATGATTAACGTCCAGTTTTCAAAAAGTGGACTGCTATGTCATCTCGCCGTTATGGAAGTCAGTCTTTGCAGCGCCTGCTCGGCCACTGGCAGGAAAGCCCCTCGCGAACGCCCCTCTGGCGACAGCTGGCAGAAGCGCTACGTCTATTGATTCTCGATGGTCGGCTGGCGCTGGATAGCCGTTTGCCCGGCGAGCGTGAACTCGCTGCCGTTCTGGAAGTGAGCCGAACCACTGTCGCCAGCGCGATGGCGCAACTGCGTGAAGAAGGCTATCTGGAGAGCCGTCATGGGAGCGGTTCGCGGGTTATTCTGCCGGAACATATTCGCCATGTGCCAACGCGAACCAGCACTGGCACAGCGCTTGATTTGTCCACGGCAGCGCTCAGTGCCGGTCCCGAAATTCATCAGGCTTATCAGCAAGCGTTGTTTGCGATGCCGCAGCATCTGCTGAGTTCCGGGTATCTGCCGCAGGGGCTGCCAGCTTTGCGTGAATCCATCGCCCGGCATTATTGCGAGCGCGGACTCCCAACGCAGCCCGATGAAATAATGGTGGTAAATGGTGCGGTCAGCGGTCTGGCGCTCATCCTGCGTTTGCTGACAGGTCCTGGCGATCGCGTCGTCGTTGATCACCCCACGTATCCACTGGCGATTGCCGCTATTCAGGGCGCATCCTGTCGACCCGTTGGCGTGTCGCTACCCGGGCAGGGTTGGGATACGGCGGGTCTGGTCGCCACTATCGCGCAAACGGCGCCCAGAATGGCCTACCTGATGCCGGACTTCCACAACCCGACCGGGCGTTGTATGGACGCCGCAACCCGCCAGGTCGTGGCGGATATTGCCGAAAGAACACGTACGACGTTGGTCGTCGATGAGACGATGGTGAACCTGTGGTACGACGCCCCGCCACCACCGCCGCTTGCCGCGTTCAATCACGATGCCCCAATCATTTTACTGGGTTCGGCAGGGAAAAGCTTTTGGGGAGGATTACGTTTGGGTTGGATTCGGGCTTCGTCACGAACAATTGCCGCCCTGGTACAAACCCGCGACACTTTCGATTTGGGCTCTCCGGTACTTGAACAACTCGCCACCCGTTGGTTGTTGGATAACGCCGGGCGCTTTCTGCCTGACAGAAGACGCTTGCTGACATCGCAGCGCGACCTGTGCTCCAGCCTGATGAATATGCATTTCCCGGAATGGCAGTTTACCCAACCACAAGGAGGACTCTCTTTCTGGGTCGAACTGCCCGATACGCTGGCGACGCTCTTTGCTGCGCGCGCCGAAAGCGCGGGGATTCAGTTAGGAACCGGTACGCGCTTCGGCCTCGATGGCGCATTCGATCGTTTTTTGCGCATGCCCTTCACATTGCCGGATGATACAGCACGCGCCGCCTTCAGGGTGTTGCAACCCATTTGGGATAACCTGCGTTTGCAGGCCAGCAGCGGGAAAATGCGCAAAATAATTTAAGCGACAGGCCAAAGGACCCGCTTTTGTATGTTGTGACGGACAACAACGTCCCGGCACAATTACAACTGCGGAGGAACCGGAAAACCTTTCAGGGAAATCACAAAATTCTCACCGTCCTTCTTAATTTTTGCCCCGGCATCACACCAGTCGGAAGCAATACGGAAGAACTCATCGCTGCCGACATTCCAGCTCAGGCGAACATGTTTCACATAGCCAGATCGCAGCAATTCACAGGCTTCGCTGTAATTACAGGCGGTTGAGAACGATTGTTGTTTCATTTTTTCTTCTTCAGTAATCTACGCAATGCTTTGATTTCTTTAGGAGTCAGTGCATCAACGACGGATTCTTCCGTATGCTGGCTGTCGATATCCTCAGCGGAGACTCCCGCCTCTTCAACGGCGGAAAAGGCGATCAGCAGCAGCTTTTCCGTCGCGACACTTAGATTTTCATTATGCACTTCGGCGTAATGACGAAGTTTTTCTTTCAGCGCTTCATCAATTTTGACATTCAGTACAGCAGTCGACATTGTAAAAAGTCCTTGTGATCGGCGACGGTAAAAGCGTCAAACAACATCCCCGAAACACATTGACAGCATTTGATGACAATAAAATGACAATACAGTGACAAAGAAAAAGAAGATAAGCAGAAGGAAATTGCCGGACGGCAGAATTGGGTGGGGGCCCTGCCAGCTACATCCCGGCACACACGTCATCTGCCTTGGCTGCTTCCTTCCGGACCTGACCTGGTAAACAGAGTAGTGTTGCGGGAGAACCAACAGAGCCCCCATTGAGAGCGTTGTTAACCAACGCGCAGGCGCATTATCACTGGTGTACCCTGTAAATGCAACCCATCCAGCATCGGATGCTGTTTTCTTGCGCAATGCGGCTTCACTCACTCGCCATTCAGGATTATGCTGAAGGATTAGCGCAGGAATAAATGATGGATATACAAGACACTTTCCCCCAACGCGTCTGGCAAATCGTCGCGTCAATCCCCGAAGGATTCGTCACCACCTATGGCGATGTCGCCAGACTTGCCGGATCGCCGCGCGCTGCGCGCCAGGTGGGCGGCGTACTTAAGCGTCTCCCCGAAGGTAGTTCCCTGCCCTGGCACCGGGTCGTCAATCGCCACGGCGCTATTTCATTGACGGGCCCCGATCTGCAACGACAACGTCAGGCGTTGCTGGCAGAAGGGATTGTCGTTTCCGGCAGCGGGCAAATCGATTTACAGCGCTATCGCTGGGTGTACTAACCCTCTCCTCATGGAGAGGGTTACGACTGCTTTAGTACTGCGTGGGAGCAGGAACGGCTGAAGACGGAGTCACCTGGGTTGGTGAAGTCGAAGGCACCGTGGTGGTTGCGCCGCCGCCAGCATTAAGCGGGACTGCGGTCTGCTGCACGGGAACCAACGTCAGGTCGGCTTTCGTCCCGCCCTGATTGATAACCGTCTGAACGGTATCGGTTATAAAGACCAGTTTGCCATTCACCGTAATTGCCGCACTCAGCAGAATACGCGCGTTGGGCTGAATATCTGCCGGGTTAAACGGTAATACAAAGCTAAATGGCGCTTGCTTGCCTTCAGTACGCACCGCTTTTTGCGACAACACTTTTGATGGCGCATCGGCCAGCGACGCATCCGACAGCGTGACAGTTAGCACAGCATCCGGTGGCAAGGCCACTTTCTGGCGGATCCATACTGTACCAGATACATTCGGCTGTTGAATTTTAGACTGTGTGTCAGAAATTGACGTATTAGGGCTTGGCGCAGGTGTCTGAATATCTGCACTTTTATCGGCGCAGGCCGCCAGAGCGACTGCAACCGCTAAACCACTTACCATGTGCACGAGTTTCATTAAATTCTCCTTATCATCTATGCACCAGCGAGAACTTTCCTCGCCAGAAGAGTGGTTAACAAAAACATAACGTGATTAAGTGTGGCACAAGACAGCTGTTTTTGCCTGTAATAGGCCAGTAATTCAGACAATTGCACCCATCGGACCACTTTTAAAATTGCGTTATACTCTGCCTAACTCGCGCGACATCGATATCACCTGGAGAGCTCCTATGAGTCTGGCACTCAAAAATTTGCTGACACTGTTAAATCTGGAAAAAATTGAAGAAGGGCTCTTTCGCGGCCAAAGTGAAGACTTAGGGTTACGTCAGGTTTTTGGCGGACAGGTTGTCGGTCAGGCGCTGTATGCCGCGAAAGAAACCGTTCCGGAAGAACGTCTGGTGCACTCCTTTCACAGCTACTTTTTACGCCCCGGCGATAGCCAAAAACCCATCATTTATGATGTAGAAGTCCTGCGTGATGGTAACAGCTTCAGCGCGCGCCGCGTTGCCGCAATCCAGAATGGTAAACCCATTTTTTACATGACCGCCTCCTTTCAGGCACCAGAAGACGGGTTTGAACATCAGAAAACCATGCCGGATGCGCCGGGTCCCGATGAGCTGAAATCAGAAACAGAAATTGCCCGCTCAGTGGCGCATCTTCTGCCACCGTTATTGAAAGAAAAGTTCATCAACGATCGTCCGTTGGAAGTGCGCCCGGTGGAGTTTCATAACCCCTTAAAAGGTCATGTCGCACCTCCGACCCGCCAGGTATGGATCCGCGCTAACGGTGAACTTCAAGACGATCTGCGCGTCCATCAGTATCTGCTGGGTTATGCCTCTGACCTGAACTTCCTGCCCGTCGCGCTGCAACCGTACGGGATTGGTTTCCTGGAAAAAGGGATTCAGATCGCCACCATTGACCACTCAATGTGGTTCCATCGTCCGTTCAATATCAATGAATGGCTGCTGTATAACGTCGAAAGTACTTCCGCCTCCGGCGCCCGGGGCTTTGTGCGCGGGGAATTTTATACGCAGGATGGCGTGCTGGTCGCTTCTACCGTACAGGAAGGGGTCATGCGTAATCGTAATTGATGTCTTATCCGGCCTACAGGCTACATCGTTGTAGGCCGGATAAACGTTAGCGCCATCCGGCATATTGAGAAATCAGGCGTTGTAGGCGTTCTCGCCGTGACTGTTCACATCCAGACCTTCGCGTTCCTGCTCTTCTGGTACGCGCAGACCCACCGTCATATCCGCCAGCTTATAACCGATGAAGGCCACCACGCCGGACCAGACGATGGTAATCGCCACGCTTTCCAGTTGCACCAGCAGCTGATGCCCCATGGTCACGCCCTCGGCAAAACCTACACCACCCAGCGAGCTGGCGGCAAAAACCCCGGTCAGGATACAGCCGACAATGCCGCACACGCCGTGAACACCAAACACGTCACACGGATCGTCCACGCGCAGAAAACGCTTCAGCATCGTCACTCCCCACAGGCCCGCCAGACCGGCTGCCACGCCAATAATCAACGCGCCGCCGACACCGATATAACCACATGCAGGCGTTACGCCAACCAGACCCGCAACGGCCCCAGAACAGGCCCCCAGCAGAGACGGTTTACCGCGCAACGCCCATTCCCCGAAGATCCACCCGAGGATGGCGGCAGCGGTGGCGACCACGGTATTGACGAAGGCCAGCGCAGCGATTTCATTCGCCGTGCCCGCAGAACCGGCATTAAAGCCAAACCAGCCAATGTAGAGAATGGCGGTGCCAGTGAAGACCATCGGCAGGTTATGCGGCTTAAAAGCTTCTTTACCAAAACCGACGCGTTTGCCAATCAAATAAGCCCCCACCAGACCGGCTATCGCCGCGTTGATATGTACAACCGTCCCGCCAGCAAAATCCAGTGCGCCATGAGAAGCCAGCAAACCGCCGCCCCAGACCATGTGGGCTATTGGGATGTAAGACAGCGTTAACCACACGACCACAAAAATCAGTACCGCCGAGAAGCGAATACGCTCAGCCAGCGCCCCAACGATAAGCCCAACGGTGATACAGGCGAAAGAGCCCTGAAAAGCAACGTGAATATACTGGTAGAAGCTCCCCGTGACCGCCGTCAGCGCAATGTTCTTCAGTAATACCCAGTTGAAGTTGCCGAAGAAATTATTCCCTTCGCCAAAGGCCAGTGAATAGCCATAAACCACCCATAAAATACAGACCAGGGCAAATGTCACCGTCACCTGAGTCAGCATCGACAACACGTTCTTACCGCGAATCAAACCGCCGTAAAACAGCGCAATGCCAGGAATGGTCATAAACAGCACCAGCGCGGTACAGATCATCATAAAAGCGTTATCCGCTTTATCCGCGACCGCCGGTGCCGCCATCGCCAGTCCCGGCAACAGCGCCAGTGAAGCCATACCTGTTTTCATCGTTGCTATCTTCATTTTTTGGTTTCCTATCACTGTGTGCCAGACGTTACAGTGCGGCTTCGTCAGTTTCGCCGGTACGAATACGAATCACGCGTTGCAGCTCGGCGACAAAGATTTTGCCGTCGCCAATTTTTCCGGTGTAGGCCGCCTTGCTGATGACATCGATCACTTCATCCAGTTGGTCATCGGCAATCGCCACATCAATCTTCACCTTGGGCAAAAAATTGACGCTATATTCAGCCCCACGGTACAGCTCGGCATGACCTTTCTGTCGGCCAAACCCCTTCACTTCGGTGACGGTCAGCCCCTGAATACCAATAGACGACAAGGCTTCGCGGACGTCTTCCAGTTTGAACGGTTTGATTACCACGGTAACCAGCTTCATAGATCCCCTCCAGTCAGAATTCAGTAGTGGCTGCAGATACACCAGATGAATACTGCAAGGGATGTGCCAGGAATGAAAAAGCAGGATGATTCGGGCCAGCCGAGGGGAGTGGGGGAAGAAGAAGAAAAAACGCACTATAACGGTGCATAGTGCGTTACATTTTTGCACCAGATTGTTGATTGCCGTCCGGCCTACGATACCGGGTTGGTCTCAGCTATCAGGCAATAATGGAATCCTCTTGCGTACTGGCCGCCAGCTCTTCGCCCGCCAGCTGCAGTTGATACATCTGCCAGTAACGGCCTTGCGCCGCCAGTAATTGCTGGTGCGTACCACGTTCAACCGCCTGTCCACGGTGCAGTACCAGAATGGTGTCCGCATCGACAATCGTCGATAAGCGATGCGCAATCACCACCAGCGTGGTGTGTTCACGCACCGCCGCCAGCGCTTGCTGAATCGCCTGTTCCGTGCCGGAGTCAATACTGGCCGTGGCTTCATCGAGGATCAGGACCTGCGGCGTTTCAACCAGCACCCGCGCCAGCGCCAGCAACTGTTTCTGCCCAACGGAGAGATTATTGCCCTGCTCGCCCAGCCGGGTATGAATTCCCTCGCTCAGGCCGCGCGCCAGTTCCGCCAGTTGCACGGTTTCCAGCGCCTGCCATACCCGTGCTTCTGAGATATCGCGGCCCAGCGTGACGTTTGCCAGGAAGGTATCCGCCATCACCACCGGATCCTGCTGCACCATCGCGATGCCCTGACGCAATACCCCGTGGCTCAGCGAAGACAGCGGTCTCCCATCAAGGCGGATTTCCCCCTGCGTCAGCGGGTAGTATCCCATCAGCAGACTTGCCAACGTACTTTTGCCGCTGCCGGTGTGCCCGACCAGGGCCACAAAGCTACGCGAAGGCACGGAAAGACTGATGTTTTGCAGCACCAGATTGTCGTCACGATAAGCAAATGAAACGTTATCTACCTCGATATCCCCACTCTTTAGCGGCTGGTCATCGTCACCATAGCGTTGACGTGGCCCATCCATCAATTCGAACACACGTTCACCGGCGACAACCGCCTGCTGCAGCATTGACTGCTGGGTCGTCAGCTCAATAAGCGGCTCGTTCAACCGCCCGAGATAGCTAATAAACGCATACAACACCCCCACCTCGATCGAACTGCCAGAGGTAAAGCTGAACAGCATCAATAAACCGCAGAGGATCAGCGCCGAGAAAAGGCTAAGCAGCGGACGCAGCAAAAAGCCATCCAGTCGCAGGGTCTGCATCCGCGCCATATAGTGCGAACGGCTGGCCTCGCCCATTCTCTCGCCAAATCGCGCCTGCTGACGGAACTGCTGGATAACACTCATGCCGTTGATGACTTCGTTAAAGCCATCGTTAATATCCGCCAGATAAGCGCGAACCCGGCGCACAATCGGTGTGCTGTAGCGTTGATAAATCACCATCACCACCAGCACCGCCGGGAAAATGACCATCGCGACCAGCGCCATACGCCACTCCAGGCTAAACATCGCCACCAGCATCGCGCCGATCAAGGCCGCACTGCGCAGAACCGTTGCCACTACCGTCACATACAGGTCACGAATCACTTCAGTGTCATTCGTTACTCGGGAGATAAGCTGCCCGACGGGCTGAGTATCAAAGGCGCTGAGCGGCTGGCGAAGCGCTGCGTCCATGACATCGGTGCGCAACTGTTGCACCACGCCAACCGCCGCCTGATTAAATAACAGTGACTGCGCGTAATGCAGACCCGCCGCCAGCAGCTGTAATCCCACATACGCCGCAACCAGCCCGGCGACCATCGCCAGCGGCAGGTTGTTTTTCGCCACCATGTTATCGATAAAATAGCTAATTAGCAGCGGGCCGCTGACTTCCGCCGCCGCCGCCACCCACAGCATGACTACCGCAATCGCCAGCGGTTTTCGCCATGGCGAACCGTACTTCAGCAGCCTTTTCAGGGTCGGCCATAATTGCCCAAAACTACGCATTAGCCGCCTCCCCGTTTATCTCTGGCGCGTCGGACAGCGCCGCTTCCAGTTGCTGATAGCGAAACATATCGCGATACCAGCCTGGCTGCTGCACCAACACGTCATGCTCACCACGCTGAGCAATATGCCCATGCTGCATCACAATAATCTCGCTGGCTTCCGTCAGGGCCGATAAACGGTGAGCGCTGATAATCACAGTTCTGCCTTCGCCCCACTGGCGCAGGTTATGCAGGATCTGATGCTCGGTACGGCCGTCTACTGCCGACAGCGCATCATCCAGGATCAGAATTTCAGCATTCAACAGCAAAGCACGGGCAATAGAGATTCGCTGTTTTTGCCCGCCGGACAGCATCACGCCGCGCTCGCCCACTTCAGTATCATAGCCTTGCGGAAGACGTAAAATATCCTCATGAACGCTGGCGAGACGCGCCACATGTTCGATCTCTTCCTGCGTGGCCTGCGGGCGTCCTAACGCGATGTTATTGGCGACGGTATCTGAAAACAGGAACGGCGTCTGGCTAACCACCGCCAGCCGGCTGCGCCAGCTATCAAGTTGTAAGCGCGATAACGGGATATCATGAAAACGTATATCCCCTTGGCTGATATCGAAATGACGCTGGATCAGCGACAGCACCGTACTTTTCCCCGCGCCGGTCGGGCCGCAGATGCCCAGCATCTGTCCGGGTCTGAGCTGGAAATTCACGTTTTCCAGCGCTGGCTGAGCCGTCAATGGGTAGCGAAATTCGCGAATCGCCACCGCCAGCTCGCCGCGTCCTTCCGGCACCGGTTCAGTACCGTCATCCACCACCGGCGCTTCAGCCAGCATGGCGCGAATACGGCTGTAGGCGGCGCTGCCGCGTTCGACAATGTTAAACATCCATGCCAGCGCCAGCATCGGCCAAATCATCAGACCGAGATACATCATAAAGCTGGTGAGCTGGCCGAGCGTCAGCAAACCGTGCACCACCATCCAGCTTCCTCCGGCAATCGCCAGCAGGTTAGCCATCCCAATGGCGATATAAATCGTTGGGTCAAAACGGGCGTCAATACGCGCCACCCGCAGGTTTTTCTTACCGGTGTCTTCAGCATCTGCGGCAAATAACGCCGACTGCCGATCCTCCAGGCCAAAAGCCTTGATCATGCGAATGCTGGTCAGGCTCTCCTGAGTACGATCGTTAAGACTGGAGAACGCCGCCTGCGCCAGCTTAAAACGGTGATGGAGTCGATCACCGTAACGTTTGATCATTAACGCCATCACCGGCATCGGCAGTAGCGCAATAAGCGTCAGTTGCCAGCTTATCTGCGTAGACATCACGATCAGTACCGCACACCCCATCACCAGCGAATCCACCAGCGTCAGCACGCCTTCGCCAGCGGCAAACACCACTCGATCAACATCGTTAGTGGCGCGCGCCATGAGATCACCCGTACGGTGGCGCAGATAGAACTCGGGGTGCTGGCGACTCAATTGACGGTAAAAATCTTCTCGCAGCTCAACCGCCAGTTGGTAGGATGCGCCAAACAGCAGTACGCGCCAGACATAGCGCAGCAAGTACACGACCACCGCAATCAGGGCGATTGTGCCAACCCACATCAGCAGCCTCTCGGTGGTGAAGCGTTGCGCTGTTACGCCATCCACAATGATCCCGACCACTTTCGGCGGAATAAGCTGAAGGATAGCGATGATAATAAGCAGAGCCACTGCTCCAAGGTAGCGACGCCACTCCCGGCGGAAGTACCAGCTTAATTGAGCAAATAATCGCACGCGTTATGTCCTGACAAGATTTCCGGCAATGAGCGCCGGGAGAATTATTCAATCGGTAGAGCGGTTGTGTATTTAATCTGTTCCATCGCAAAGCTGGAGGTGACATCAGACAGGCCCGGCACGCTGTTCACCAGGCGCTTATAAAATTCGTCATAGCTTTTCATATCGGCGACCTGGACCCGCATCAGGTAGTCATACTCCCCTGCCATACGCCAGAATCCCAGAACTTCCGGCATTCCGGTGACTTCGGTGACAAAGCGGCAATACCATTCGCTGCTGTGGTGCTGAGTCTTGATCAACACAAACGCGGTTAAGCCCAGCCCCAGTTTTTCGGGATCCAGCAGGGCGACTCGCCCCAGCAGGATACCATCATCTTCAAGCCGTTTAAGGCGTTTCCAGCAAGGGGTGGTAGTCAGATTAACGGCATCTGCTAACGCCTGCAAAGAAAGGGTGCAGTCCTGTTGCAGTAAGCCGAGCAGCTTACGGTCAATTTTGTCTAACATATCCACTCCACAGAGAAGAATTTTCTCCTTACATTCTATTTTAAAGGCTAAATGGCAACAATTTTTTCCGTGCTTTTCGCTATTCTGGGCACAAAATGACAAATGGATATCTTTTAATGATGAATAGCTCCTGGGTTAAAAACGCCATCAATGAAATCAACGCGGATTATCAGCGTTCTGCGGATACGCATCTCATTCGTCTGTCACTCCCGGCGTTTCCGGGCATTCAGCTCTATTTAAAAGATGAGAGCACGCATCCGACCGGGAGCCTGAAACATCGTCTGGCACGCTCACTGTTTCTGTATGGACTGTGCAATGGCTGGATCAAAGAAGGCACTACCATCATTGAGTCATCATCCGGCTCAACGGCGGTTTCCGAAGCGTATTTCGCCCGTCTGTTAGGATTACCGTTTATCGCCGTTATGCCTTCGTGTACTGCGAAACGTAAAATTGAACAGATTGAGTTTTACGGCGGGCGCTGTCATTTCGTGGAAAGCGCCTGCGAAATTTATGCGGCTTCTGAACAACTGGCGCGTGAGCTGAACGGCCATTACATGGATCAGTTTACTTACGCTGAGCGCGCCACCGACTGGCGTGGTAACAACAATATTGCCGACAGTATCTTTCGGCAGATGCAATGCGAGCCCAACCCCGTTCCCCGGCATATCGTGATGAGTGCCGGAACCGGCGGCACCTCGGCGACCATTGGCCGTTATATTCGTTGTCAGGGCTACGACACTCGTTTGATGGTGGTGGATCCGGAAAACTCGGTCTTTCTGCCCTTCTGGCAAGATCGCGATGCAACCTTACGCACCCCGGTAGGTAGCAAAATCGAAGGTATCGGTCGCCCACGCGTAGAACCGTCTTTCATTCCTGACGTGGTCGATGAAATGCTGCGCGTGCCTGATGCCGCCAGCGTGGCCACCGCGCACTGGCTGGAGACGCAGCTAGGCCGTAAAGTTGGCGCCTCAACCGGTACCAACATGTGGGGAGCATTACAACTTGCCGCCCGTATGCGCGATGCAGGAGAAACGGGATCGCTGGTGACGTTGCTGTGTGACAGCGGCGAACGTTATCTGGAAACCTATTACAACCCGCTGTGGGTCGACGCGCACATCGGTGATTTAACGCCGTGGAAAGCGGAGCTGGCTCTACTCCTGAATACCCACTAATCAGACAAAAAAAAGCCAGACGCGAAGTCTGGCTTGCTGGAAGGGATCTCTCATTCGGGGGAATAAGGTAGATGCGGATTGTCCAGCCAATGCGTCAAAAAGTGTGATACGGCCTGATTACGGCAATGCCCAATCACCGATAAATGAGGCAGTTCAGCAATCAGTTGCGGCATCGCGTTACCCATAATCAGGCCGCGCCCTACGCTACTTAACATTTCGCGATCGTTCATGGCATCGCCAAACGCCATACACTCGGCCATTGAATAACCTAAGTGGTTGCTCAATACCGCCAGCGCAGAACCTTTATTACATCCCAGCGGCAGCACCTCGAGGCAATCAACCGCGGAGAAACAGAGATTCGCCTGTTCACCCAGCGCCTCATTGAGTTGAATGCGCAGACGGATCAGCGAGTCATGATCGCCACAGAAACAGATCTTCGTTACCTGGTGGGCGGGAATACGTTTCACATCCACGATCTGGTAGCGAAATCCGCTATACACATGCGCCTGAAGCAGCGCTGGAATTTCTTGTCCGGTGAACCAACCGTTGTCATTAAAGACATGCATGCTGGCCGTGGTGTCCCACTTCTGGTGCAATACACTATCCGCAACATTCGGATCCAGATCCTGGCGGTGCAGCACATCACCCTCCAGCGAGTGAATGCGCGTACCGTTACCCGTGATTAAAAAGGCATCCAGCGAAATAGAACCCAGAATGTGGCGCATCTCCAGCACATGGCGACCGGTGGCAAATGTCAGAGTGATATCACGTTCACGCAGGCGCGCCAGCGTTGAAAGCGTTTCATCACCTAAATGGTGATTCGGCATCAAAAGAGTGCCATCCATATCAAATGCAGCCAGACGAGCCATTTCTTTCTCCACACTGTGAGGCGGTTAACTTGTGATTCAGTATCACCTGAGATATACGGAAGTAATAGTGAATAGATAAAATGAATTGTTCCGGGTTTATATGCGACTATTGAACCGACTAAATCAATACCAACGCCTGTGGCAGCCCTCGAACGGGGAGCCGCAGTTGGTGACCATTGGCGAACTGGCTGAACGCTGTTTTTGCAGCGAACGCCACGTGCGAACCTTGTTAAAACAAGCGCAGGATGCAGGCTGGCTGGAGTGGCACGCCCAATCGGGGCGGGGTAAACGCGGGCAGCTACGCTTTTTAGTTACGCCGGACTCGCTACGCAATACCATGATGGAGCAGGCGCTGCAAAAGGGGGAACAGCTTAGCGTGCTGGAGCTGGCCCAACTGGCGCCGGGTGAATTAAGAACCCTGCTACAGCCGTTTATGGGCGGCCAGTGGCAAAACGACACGCCAACCCTACGAATCCCCTATTACCGCCAGCTCGACCCTTTGCACCCCGGATTTCTCCCTGGTCGCGCAGAGCAACATCTCGCCGGGCAGGTATTCTCTGGCCTGACCCGGTTTGACACGCATACACAACGCCCCTGCGGTGATTTAGCTCACCACTGGAATATCTCCGCCGATGGCCTGCGTTGGGATTTCTATATTCGCTCCACGCTGTACTGGCATAACGGCGATGCCGTCAGCAGCACGCAGTTACACCAACAACTGTTGATGCTACTTGAGCTACCCGCCCTGAACAAATTGTTCATCAGCGTCAAACATATTGAGGTGACCCATCCCCAGTGTCTGACCTTTATTCTGCATCGCCCCGACTTCTGGCTGGCGCATCGTCTGGCAAGCTACAGCAGCCATTTGGCGCATCCGGAACATCCGTTTGTAGGTACCGGTCCGTTCCGGTTGACGTTGTTTACCCCTGAGCTGGTGCGTATCGAGAGTCACGATCACTACCACCTGAGTCATCCACTCCTGAAAGCGATCGAATACTGGATAACTCCGCAACTCTTCTCCCAGGACTTGGGCACCAGCTGTCGCCATCCGGTGCAAATAGCGATAGGTAAACCCGAAGAGTTGCCCATGCTAAGCCAGGTGAGCAGCGGGATAAGCCTCGGTTTTTGCTATCTCACGCTCAGAAAAAGCGCGCGCCTGAATACCTTGCAAGCCCGCCGGCTGGTCAATATTATCCATCGCTCTTCCCTGCTACAAACGCTGGAGGTAGATGAAAACCTGATAACCCCAAGCAATGCGCTGCTGCCTGGATGGACAATCCCGCAATGGGATGAGTTGAACGAGGTAGCGCTACCGGAAAAACTGACGCTGGCATATCACCTGCCGGTTGAACTACATGCCATGGCTGAACAGCTTCGCCAGGCGCTGGCGCTACTCGGCTGTGAATTAACGCTTATATTTCATAATGCTAAAAACTGGGACGGTAATCATCCTTTAGCGCAGGCCGACCTGATGATGGGAGACAGACTGATTTGCGAAGCGCCTGAATATACCCTCGAACAGTGGTTACGTTGCGATCAACTGTGGTCACATGTACTCAATGCGCCTGAATACACGCACTTGCAAACCACGCTGGATGCCCTGCAAGTCCAGGCCAATGAAGACGATCGTCATGCGGCGTTACAGCAAGTGTTCGCCACGCTGATGCATGATGCCACGCTGACTCCGCTGTTCAATTATCACTATCGTATTAGCGCGCCACCGGGCGTGAACGGTGTTCGCCTGAATCCTCGCGGCTGGTTTGAGTTCACCGAAGCCTGGTTACCGCCCCCTTCAGCATGAAGAAGCTGGTCGACACCACGTCCAGGCGCTACCATATGGGTTTCGTTATTTGTCAGGAAAAGCCATGAAACGTGCCGTTGTTGTATTCAGTGGAGGTCAGGACTCCACGACCTGTCTGGCGCAAGCGCTACATCAGTATGATGAAGTGCACTGCGTGACCTTTGATTATGGTCAGCGCCATCGCGCTGAGATTGATGTCGCACGTGATCTGGCCTTAAAACTCGGCGCGCGTGCGCACAAAGTGCTTGATGTCACGCTGCTTAGCGAACTGGCTGTCAGTAGCCTGACCCGTGATAACATTCCGGTGCCTGATTACGAACCGGATGCGAACGGCATTCCCAATACCTTTGTGCCCGGACGCAATATTCTGTTTTTAACGCTGGCGGCGATTTACGCATATCAGGTACAGGCAGAGGCGGTCATTACCGGCGTTTGTGAAACCGACTTCTCTGGATATCCTGACTGTCGCGATGAGTTCGTCAAGGCTCTGAACCATGCCGTGAGCCTGGGGATGGCAAAAGATATCCGCTTTGAAACTCCGCTGATGTGGATCGATAAAGCCGAAACCTGGGCGCTGGCCGATTACTGGGGCAAGCTGGACCTGGTACGCGAAGAAACGCTGACCTGCTATAACGGTATCAAAGGTGACGGTTGTGGTCACTGCGCGGCCTGTAATCTGCGCGCCAACGGTCTTAACCATTATCTGGCGGATAAACCGGCAGTGATGACGGCGATGAAGCAGAAAACCGGGTTAAAGTAATGGGTTGAGCGATGCCGGATGGCGCTTTGCTTATCCGGCCTGCAAGCACTCGCAGCCACTACTTCACCATCAGTTCCAGTTTCTCGCGCAACTCTCCTTCCAGCGGTAGCGCTTTTTGCGTTTTCAAATCAATACAGACGAAGGTAATCAACGCATCTGCTACCACCTGTCCTTCCGGCTCCAGGGTGATAGTCTGGTTCAACACGCCGCTTTTGCCATTTAACTGCTGTACCTGACTGGTAACAGTCAGCAGGTCGCTCAGCACCGCCGGACGGCGATAGTTGATATTAATATTCACAACCACAAAAGCGATGTTGTGAGCGGTCATCCACTGAAAGCTGTCGCTGTTTTCCAGTCCATCCCAGCGTGCTTCTTCCAGAAACTCAAGATAACGGGCATTGTTGACGTGCTGATAGACATCAAGATGATAACCACGGACTTTGATTTGTGTTTGCATAGCGCAGAAACCTTACGTTTTTTTATATGTACATATTCAGGGTGAAGAGGCCATAACTGGTATGACCTCTATAGTCTGGCAAACTTTCAGCGCTCTGCAAGTTATTAAAGTGTTAAAACTGCCAGGTTACGCTCTACCAAAGAACTTCCCATCCCCGGCACCTGCTTTAAATCATCGACCGTTTTAAATGGCCCGTACTCTTCTCGATAGCTGACAATGGCCTGAGCTTTTTTCAGTCCGACCCCATTCATCACTCGCGCTAAATCCTCCGCAGAAGCGCTGTTGATGCTTACCCTGGTGCCTTCATCATCGCTTGCTTTAGCGGGTTGCGTAGCCTTGCTTTGCGCCACTGTGGAAGCATCCGCTTTGGTTTGAGTCGCCTGGTTTTTGGCAACGGGCTCTGCAGCCAATGCGCTTTGGGCCATAGCGCCGCAGGTCAATGAAAGGGTGATAAGCAGGGCTTTGATTCCATGTTTCATACTGTTTTCTCCGTGTTTGTTAACAGTGGAATCACGATAGCGAGGTGCGGAACAGCAGACAAACGGCAAATAACAGAAATGGAAAAGGCCGCGAAAGCGGCCTTTGGTTAATACAACTTTATGCAATTTTTTGCGAACTGCCTCGGTTATTGCTGCTGTTCCAGCGCGTCACCGATTTTAATTTTTGCGGCTTTACGCAGGTTGCTCATCAGCGCTTCGAACACAATCTGCGCGTTGTTCTGGGTGATCCCCTGAACCATCGATTTCTTCTGCGCTTCAGGCATCGAACCCGCTTTCACTTCGTCCAGCGCCAGCAGAACAACGTTCCCCTGCATATCGTTCGCCACGCCGTAGCTCGGTTTGTCTTTCGCTGGCAGGCTCAGACCAAAGGCTGCCTGGCTCAGAGGATCCTGACCAGTGCGGCTCAGCGTTTTCGCCTCACCAAAGCTCAGACCCGCGGCTTTCATCGCTTCATCGCCTTTACCGGCTTTCAGGTCCGCCAGCAGTTTATCAGCATCCAGCTTAGCCTGTTGCTCTGCTTTATTGTGCTTAACAAGCGCAGTAACCTGCTCTTTCACTTCAGCCAGTGGCTTAACGGCTTCGGCTTTGTGCTCTGCAATACGCAGCACAAACGCGCGATCGCCATCCACGGTAATGATGTCAGAGTTACTGCCAGGCGTACCGTTCTCGCCAACCAGACCCCCATTGAAAATGACGTCAGCGACGGGTTTGAAATTCAGCTCTTCCGGCAGACTGTCACGGCTAAACCAGCCCGTTTCAACCGCTTTCATACCGGCAGCTTGCTCCGCACCCGCCAGGGATTCGTTATCGTTGCTGGCTGCATCGCTCACTTTCTGCTGCAGCGCATAGTACGCATCCAGCGCTTTTTCCTGCTTCACTTTCGCCGCAATGTCGTCACGGGCTTCGCTCAGCGGTTTAACCTGCGCAGGCTGTACGTCATCAAGACGCGCAACGAGGAAACCAACGGAAGATTTAATCACACCGGACAGTTGGCCTTTGTCTTTCAGGCCGGCATTTTTCAGCTCATCCGGAGTGGTGGAATCTTCCAGCCATCCCATATCGCCACCTTTACGGGCAGAGATGATGTCGGCTGATTTTTCTTTCGCCAGCGCAGCGAAATCTGCGCCTCTGCTCAACTCATCCAGTACCGCTTTAGCTTCATCTTCCGTTTTCGTCTGAATAATGCTGTAGCGGTTACGCTGCGGCTGAGTGAACTGGTCCTGATGCTGGTCATAGTAAGACTGAATATCAGCATCGCTGGCCGTCTCCTGCAGTGCAGCAGCGTCCAGCTTGATGTAGCTCACGCGGAACTGTTCCGGCGTCATGAAGTTGTTTTTATTCTGCTCGTAGTAGCTGGCAACTTCCTGCTCGGTAACGGATTGCTTCGCGGCAAGCGCGTTAACGTCAATCGTCGCCTCACGCACGATACGCTGCTGTGCGACCAGCGCCGCCAGCTCATCGGTTTCGCCTTTCAGCATGAAGTCCGTACCGGCAACGCCGTTGATCAACTGCTGGGTAGTAAGCTGATTACGTAATGCCTCAGCGTACTGATCGGCGGTCATTCCCATTTGATTAACAATCGCATTGTAGCGGTTGTTATCAAATTTGCCGTCCACCTGGAAAGCAGGCGTGGCGAAAATAGCCTGTTTAACCTGATCGTCGCTGATATTGAGCTTCAGCTCGCGGGAGTATTGATCCAGCAGCGCTTCGTCTACAAGACGATTCAGCACCTGCTGACGCAGCGTTTTCATATAGCCTTCATTCGCCGCCAGCTCAGAGTATTGATCGCCCAACTGTTGCTGCATGCGGTTACGTTCGCTATTGAACGCATTCTCGAATTGCCCGCGGCTGATCTCCTGGCCATTCACTTTGGCGGCGTAATTGTTGCCCCCGCCAATCAGGTAACCACTCACGCCGGTCAAAATGAACGACACGATAATGATACCGAAAATAATCTTGAGCACGAGACTGTTAGCAGCCGTGCGTAAGCTGTCCATCATGGTGTAACCACACTCCGCTGTAGATGACTATACGCGTTATCCTTCAAGCCGCCTGCACGTTGTTACAACAACGGCGGCAAGGATTTTGAGTATATATGCTTCACGCAGCATAGCGTTTCCTGAACGCTGCGCACAAAGGCCTATTGTGACAAGAAACGGGGGCAATTGTCAGCCCACAACACGTAGAAAGTACCGGAATCAGAAATAAAAAAGGCACATCAGTTGATGCGCCCTTGTACTTCGTCACATCCCCAAAGGGGAAATCACTTAGTTTACCGCGTCTTTCAGTGCTTTACCTGCACGGAAGCCCGGTACTTTAGCCGCGGCGATGGTGATCTCTTTACCTGTTTGCGGGTTGCGACCAGTACGGGCAGCACGCTCTTTAACGGCAAAAGTACCAAAACCTACCAGCGCTACGTCATCGCCTTCCTTCAGGGATTCGGTAACAGAAGCAATAATTGCATCTAACGCACGTCCAGCCGCAGCTTTAGAGATATCAGCCCCTGCAGCAATTTTGTCGATCAGTTGAGATTTATTCACTCTTCTCTTCCTCTTTTATAATTTATATCGCACCTGAATCCTTCAAAGTGCGACCGCGCAGCAGTTATATCAGGCCTGCCATGCCCTTACAACACCCGTTAATGATGGCAAGCCTAATCCGTCATCTAAATTAGCTATACAAAAAAAGGCTGGCAAGTCCGAAATGGCCTGCCAGCCCTGTTTTTATTAGTGCTCTTTGCGCGAGGTCACTATTTTGCGGTCACAACCTGCATTCCAGAGGGTTCATTTTGCAGCGCAAGCGTCAAAACTTCCTCGATGCGTTTCACCGGATGGATGTCCAGATCGGCAATCACGTTGTCCGGAATCTCTTCCAGGTCACGTTTGTTTTCATCTGGAATTAAGACCGTCTTAATGCCGCCACGGTGCGCCGCCAGCAGTTTTTCTTTCAAACCACCGATTGGCAGCACCTGACCACGCAGAGTGATCTCGCCGGTCATCGCCACATCGGCGCGTACCGGGTTACCGGTCAGACAAGAAACCAGCGCGGTACACATGGCAATACCGGCACTTGGACCATCTTTCGGCGTCGCCCCTTCTGGTACGTGAACGTGGATGTCGCGTTTTTCGTAAAAGTCCGGATTAATACCCAGTTTTTCCGCGCGCGCACGCACCACGGTCAGTGCAGCCTGAATAGACTCCTGCATTACCTCACCCAAAGAACCGGTGTAGGTCAGCTTGCCTTTACCCGGAACGCAGGCGGTTTCGATGGTCAGCAGATCGCCGCCCACTTCCGTCCACGCCAGACCGGTCACCTGACCGACGCGGTTTTCGTTGTCCGCGCGACCATAGTCAAAGCGCTGTACGCCCAGGTAGTCGTGCAGGTTGTCGCCATTGATCACAATATGTTTCAGTGATTTGTCGAGCAGCAACTGCTTCACGGCTTTGCGGCACAGTTTAGAGATTTCACGCTCCAGACTACGCACGCCCGCTTCACGGGTGTAGTAACGAATAATGCCCACAATGGCGCTATCGTCGACCGTAAGCTCGCCTTTTTTCAGCGCGTTACGCTCAATCTGTTTCGGCAACAGGTGACGTTTAGCAATGTTCAGCTTCTCGTCTTCGGTGTAGCCGGACAGACGGATCACTTCCATACGATCCAGCAACGGCGCCGGAATATTCATGGAGTTCGAAGTCGCAACGAACATCACGTCGCTGAGATCGTAGTCCACTTCCAGGTAGTGATCGCTGAACGCCACGTTCTGCTCTGGATCCAGCACCTCAAGCAGCGCGGAAGCCGGATCGCCACGCATGTCGGAAGACATTTTGTCGATCTCATCGAGCAGGAACAGCGGGTTTTTAACGCCCACTTTGGCCATTTTCTGGATCAGTTTACCCGGCATCGAACCGATATAGGTCCGACGGTGACCGCGAATTTCAGCCTCATCACGTACGCCGCCCAGCGCCATACGGATGTATTTACGCCCGGTCGCTTTCGCGATGGACTGGCCCAGAGAAGTTTTACCTACCCCCGGCGGCCCAACCAGACACAGGATCGGCCCCTTGATTTTGTTCACACGGCTTTGAACCGCGAGATACTCAAGGATACGGTCTTTGACGCGTTCCAGACCGTAATGGTCGGTATCGAGGATTTCCTGCGCCTGACGCAGGTCTTTTTTGACCTTGCTACGCGCATTCCACGGTACCTGTACCATCCAGTCGATGTAGCCACGGACCACGGTCGCTTCCGCCGACATCGGAGACATCATTTTCAGCTTCTGCAGCTCTGCTTCGGCTTTCTCTTTTGCCTCTTTCGGCATTTTCGCCGCGTCGATTTTGCGTTTCAGCGCTTCGTTTTCGTCCGGCGCATCATCCATCTCGCCGAGTTCTTTCTGAATAGCTTTCATCTGCTCGTTCAGATAGTACTCGCGCTGGGATTTTTCCATCTGCTTCTTCACGCGGTTGCGAATGCGTTTCTCAACCTGCAGCAGATCGATTTCAGATTCCATCATCGCCATCAGATATTCCAGACGTTCGTTAACGTCGGACATCTCCAGCACGGACTGCTTGTCTGCCAGCTTCAGCGGCATGTGCGCAGCGATGGTGTCCGCCAGACGCGCGGGATCGTCAATGCTGTTCAGCGACGTCAACACTTCTGGTGGGATTTTCTTGTTCAGCTTGATATAGCCTTCGAACTGGCTGATAGCGGTACGCACCAGCACTTCCTGTTCGCGCTCATCAATGGCAGGCGAGTCAAGGTACTCCGCTTTTGCAGAGAAATGCTCGCCGTTGTCAGACAGCGCAGAAATACGCGCGCGCTGTAACCCCTCGACCAGCACTTTTACGGTGCCGTCAGGCAGTTTCAGCATCTGCAAAATAGAGGCCACGGTCCCGACGGTGAAAAGATCGTTTACACCCGGCTCATCCGTTGACGCTTCTTTCTGTGCGACCAGCATGATTTTTTTATCATGGTCCATAGCCGCTTCCAGACAACGGATAGATTTTTCCCGCCCTACAAATAAGGGTATGACCATGTGCGGATAAACCACCACATCGCGCAACGGCAATACGGGGATTTCAATGCGTTCAGAACGCTCAGGATTCATAGAGCTCTCTCTTAGTTTAGTGTCCGCCAGGTAATCAGGTGGTACGACTGTGCTTCACACCACCTTTAACATGTATGTCAGTATATGGGGATGTTTCCCACACATTCAACGCCATGTTTACGGAAAAATAAAAGGGGAGATAAAATCCCCCCTTTTTAATTAAATGTCTGTATGAATTGATGAATTATTCGCCAGATGCCTGCTGTGCTTCCGGCTTACCGTAAATCAGCAATGGCTTGCTCTGACCGCCAATCACCGACTCATCGATCACCACTTTTTCGACGTCTTCCATCGAAGGCAGATCGTACATGGTGTCAAGCAGCGCGGCTTCGACGATGGAACGCAAACCACGGGCACCGGTTTTGCGCGCCATCGCTTTCTTGGCGATAGCATCCAGCGCTTCCTCACGGAACTCCAGATCGACACCTTCAAGGTTGAACAGCGCCTGGTACTGCTTGGTCAGGGCGTTTTTCGGCTCTTTCAGGATCTGGATCAGCGCTTCTTCACTCAGTTCGCTCAGCGTTGCCACCACCGGCAGACGACCGATGAACTCAGGGATCAGACCAAATTTGATCAGATCTTCCGGCTCCACCTGCGACAGCAGCTCACCTTCGCTGGCTTTATCAGACTGCGCTTTTACCGTTGCGCCAAAACCAATGCCGGAGCCGGTTTCAACACGGTTAGCGATCACTTTGTCCAGACCAGCGAACGCGCCACCGCAGATAAACAGGATCTTAGAGGTATCAACCTGCAGGAACTCCTGCTGCGGATGTTTACGCCCCCCCTGCGGCGGAACGGCGGCAACCGTACCTTCGATCAGTTTCAACAGCGCTTGCTGTACGCCTTCGCCAGAAACGTCACGGGTAATGGACGGGTTGTCAGACTTACGAGAAATCTTGTCGATTTCATCGATATAGACGATCCCGCGCTGCGCTTTCTGTACGTCGTAGTCGCACTTCTGCAGCAGTTTCTGAATAATATTTTCAACATCTTCACCCACATAACCGGCTTCGGTCAGCGTGGTGGCGTCAGCCATAGTAAACGGAACGTCCAGCAGGCGCGCCAGCGTTTCAGCCAGCAGCGTTTTACCGGACCCCGTCGGGCCAATCAGCAGGATGTTACTTTTGCCCAACTCGACGCCATTGCTGGTGTCGCCGTTGCGCAGACGTTTGTAATGGTTGTATACCGCGACCGCCAACACTTTCTTCGCCTGTTCCTGACCGATAACGTAATCGTCCAGGTGATTGCGAATTTCATGTGGCGTCGGCAGCGCACTGCGTTCACGGTGCGGTGCTACTTCCTTAATCTCTTCGCGAATGATGTCGTTACACAAATCGACACATTCGTCGCAGATATACACGGATGGACCGGCAATCAGCTTCCGCACTTCATGCTGGCTTTTGCCGCAAAAAGAGCAGTACAACAATTTGCCCGAGCCATCTTTGCGTTTATCTGTCATGGGTCAAAACCTCTTCTTTGTTCTTTGTGCCGCACACGACGACGCAAATGCCATTCTCAGGCGCAAGACGCTAGTCAGCGTTGTGCCGCTCCAGGTAATTATAGCGGCACACCTGCGCACTGGGCATTAATTACGATGGGTCAAAATCGAGTCGACCAGACCGTACTCTACCGCTTCAGAAGCGGAGAGGAAGCGATCGCGCTCGGTATCACGTTCAATCTGCTCAAGAGATTGACCCGTATGATGCGCCATAAGTTCGTTCATGCGCCCTTTTACCTTCAGGATTTCGCGGGCATGAATTTCAATATCCGTTGCCTGGCCCTGGTAACCGCCCAGAGGCTGGTGGATCATGACGCGAGAGTTAGGCAGGCAAAAACGTTTACCTTTCGCCCCGGCAGTCAGCAGGAACGCGCCCATTGAGGCCGCCTGGCCCATACAAATGGTGCTGACGTCCGGCTTAATAAACTGCATGGTGTCATAGATAGACATCCCGGCAGTAATTACCCCACCAGGGGAGTTGATGTACAGGTAGATATCTTTTTCCGGGTTTTCTGCTTCCAGGAACAGCATCTGCGCCACAATCAGGTTAGCCATATGGTCTTCGACCTGGCCAGTCATAAAAATGACGCGTTCCTTAAGTAGACGAGAATAGATATCAAAAGAGCGCTCACCACGTGAGGTCTGTTCAATGACCATCGGCACCAGCGCCATATGGGGTGCAAAGTTATCTCGTTCGCCGCTGTATGACATTTCCGTCTCCTGGATAAAATTTGAAAAAACCTGCTGTGCTGATTGTAACCTTATGGACGGATTATCAGCTAGTCCCTCAGTAATGGGTACGACATCGCCATAATTCAAGCATAACAATCTTTTGTTGTAACGCTAACACTGAAACGCTGTTTTCGCACTCTTCCCATGCAAAATGCGTGACAAAAAAAAACCCGCCACCAAAAGGTGACGGGCTTGCGTACGAAATTCGTGCTACAAAAGCGACGAATTACGCCTGCTGGTTCATCAGCTCGTTGAAGGAAGTGACTTTTTCAGTCACTTTCGCTTTCGCCAGAACGGCTTCAACAGCTTGTTCTTCCAGAGCGACGTTACGCATGTTGTCCATCAGCTCTTTGTTTTTGCTGTAGAACTCAACAACTTCTTTCGGATCTTCGTAAGCAGAAGCCATCTCTTCGATCAGGCCTTTAACGCGATCTTCATCAGCTTTCAGCTCGTTGGTGCGAATAACTTCGCCCAGCAGCAGGCCTACAACTACGCGACGCTTAGCCTGTTCTTCGAACAGTTCACGCGGCAGTTCCAGAGCTTGTTTCTCGTTACCGCCAAAACGCTGCGCAGCCTGACGACGCAGAACGTCGATTTCGCTGTCGATCAGAGCAGCCGGTACGTCGATGTCGTTAGCTTTTACCAGACCTTCGATCGCCTGAGACTTAACGCGGTTACGCACAGCGCCTTTCAGCTCGCGCTCCATGTTTTTACGTACTTCAGCACGCAGACCGGCTACGGAACCATCTTCCACGCCGAAACGTTTGATGAATTCTTCAGTCAGCTCCGGCAGTTCGCGTTCTTCAACTTTCTTCAGGTTGATAACGAACTTAGCGGCTTTACCTTTCAGGTTTTCAGCGTGGTACTCTTCCGGGAAGGTCACGTCGATAGTGAACTCTTCGCCAGCTTTGTGGCCTTTAACGCCTTCTTCAAAGCCTGGGATCATACGACCCTGGCCCATCGCCAGTACGAAGTCAGACGCTTTGCCGCCTTCGAACTCTTCGCCGTCTACAGAACCGGTGAAGTCGATGGTTACACGGTCTTCTGCATCAGCAGCGCCGTCTTTGTCTTTCCAGGTAGCCTGCTGCTTACGCAGAGTGTCCAGCATTACATCAACGTCAGCGTCGGTGACTTCAACAACCGGTTTTTCAACTTCGATTGCTTCCAGGCCAGTCAGCTCAACTTCCGGGTACACTTCGAACTCTACCGCGTAAGTAAAATCTTCACCCAGCTTGTATTCCCCCGGAACGTAGTTCGGTGCGCCAGCCGGATTGATTTTTTCTTTGATGATCGCGTCAACGAAGTTGCGGCTCATCAGGTCGCCCAGCACGTCCTGACGCACGGAAGCGCCATAACGCTGAGCAACAACATTCATCGGTACTTTTCCTTTGCGGAAACCGTCAATACGCACTTTCTTCGCTACGTTGACCAGCTCGCTTTTCACAGCGGTCTCGATGCTGTCAGCAGCGATAGTAATCGTTACACGGCGGCCAAGGCCTTGAGTGGTTTCAACTGAAACTTGCATCTTGTTACCTCAAAAAATCACAGTGCTCGGTCAACTCTTCTCCGCAAGCACAGGTTGTTGGCTTCGCGGAACTGGGATGTTCTCATAAGCAATCACATTCCCTGTCGTCAGAATCATCCCGAAGACATTCCGAAAAATAAGACGCGCATTATAGCGGCATCACTTTTATGAGTCGAGAACGGTTATCGCGCGTTGCTGCGGCTTTTTTCACAATTCCCGGCTAATTTTTGTCTGAATACTGTACGACTCCCCCAGAATTCAGACAAAACAAAACGGCCCGCAGGCCGTTTTCACATATTCTGTAGCAACATACTGGAAAAACATCGGTTGTTGCAAATCCGTTTTTCTACGCGATGCTCCCGGCTCCACGACAAGGGGGCGACGCAAAGATCGTGTCCTGCAACGCTTCCCACTCCTTAATGGTATAGGTATGCAGGGCTAACGCATGTACGGTTGTGGAGAGTTCCGCCGTTAACGTGC
Source organism: Citrobacter sp. C5_2 (assembly GCF_014596845.2). Lineage (NCBI taxonomy): Bacteria > Pseudomonadati > Pseudomonadota > Gammaproteobacteria > Enterobacterales > Enterobacteriaceae > Citrobacter > Citrobacter sp. C5_2. The sequence goes on from NZ_CP115032.1 coordinate 3,748,011, forward strand.
CGTAAATCATCCGATGACGATTAAGAAAACGTTCACCTGTAAAACGATCGCTAACCAGCACAACCTTAAAGTGGCTTTCAGAACCTGCCGGGACATTGTGACGATAGCTTTCATCCACAACTTCGAGGAATACGGGTTGGAACGCTGCCCTTAATTTTTCTTCTATTTGCTCACGAATCATCATGAAATTTTTCCTCCGACAACGCTGAGATGTCACCCATCCCTTTAAATACTAGCCGCTTTTACCGTTTTCATTACACCTTAGCAACAAAAAATTAGCGCTTGTCTGATTTTCTCAGCCAAACGAATGAAGTTCACTCATTTCATTCTTTGGTTTATTGCAAAAAGTCCGTTTCTGGTCTCCACAAAGTCATAAAAAGGACAACACAATGAATTTACATGCGTTACCCACTTCCCCTCATCGTTGGCGATGTTATGATGGCGGGAATTTTCTCTAACCACACAATTTAGATTCGCTGAGAGCCCTGGCATGTTTAAAAAAATCCTCTTCCCGTTAGTTGCGATGTTTATGTTGGCAGGATGCGCAACGCCGCCTACCACCATTGAAGTCTCCCCTAAAATTACCCTGCCGCAGCAGGATCCGAGCCTGATGGGCGTGACCGTGAGTATCAACGGCGCCGACCAGCGTCAGGATCAGGCGCTGGCAAAAGTCACCCGCGACAACCAGTTGGTTACCCTGACCGCTTCCCGCGATCTGCGTTTCCTGCTGCAAGAAGTGCTGGAAAAACAGATGACCGCGCGTGGTTATATGATTGGTCCGAACGGCGCAGTAAACCTGCAAATCATTGTTAGCCAGCTGTATGCTGACGTGTCTCAGGGTAGCGTGCGTTACAATATCGCCACTAAAGCAGACATCGCTATTATTGCGACCGCGGCAAACGGTAACAAGATGACCAAAAACTACCGCGCAAGCTACTCTGTTGAAGGCGCGCTGCAGGCCTCCAACAAAAATATTGCTGATGCCGTTAACAGCGTCCTGACCGACACCATCGCTGATATGTCTCAGGACACCAGCGTTCACGATTTCATCAAGCAGAACGCTCGTTAATTTCTGCCCATATGGCCCGGCGTTCGTCGGGCCTATAGAAGCCCATGTCCAGTCATTACTTACGTATTTTTCAGCAACCACGTTCAGCTATCCTGCTCATTCTGGGGTTCGCCTCCGGATTACCGCTCGCACTGACATCCGGTACGCTCCAGGCGTGGATGACGGTCGAAAATATCGATCTTAAAACCATCGGTTTCTTTTCTCTGGTCGGCCAGGCCTACGTATTTAAGTTCCTCTGGTCTCCATTGATGGACCGCTATACGCCGCCGTTTTTGGGCCGACGTCGCGGTTGGCTACTGGCGACCCAGCTACTGCTATTGATTTCTATCGCCGCGATGGGCTTTCTGGAGCCGGGTACGCAGCTACGCTGGATGGCCGCGCTGGCGGTGGTGATCGCGTTTTGTTCGGCATCGCAGGATATCGTCTTTGACGCCTGGAAAACCGACGTATTGCCCACCGAAGAGCGTGGCGCAGGTGCGGCAATCAGCGTACTGGGTTACCGTTTAGGGATGCTGGTTTCCGGCGGACTGGCCCTGTGGATGGCCGACCGCTGGCTCGGCTGGCAGGGAATGTATTGGCTGATGGCGGCGCTGCTGATCCCTTGCATCATCGCCACCCTGTTAGCGCCAGAACCAACAGATGCTATTCCGGTGCCTAAATCTCTGGAACAGGCGGTTGCGGCTCCGCTGCGAGACTTTTTTGGCCGCAACAATGCCTGGCTGATTCTGCTCCTCATCGTGCTGTATAAACTCGGTGATGCCTTCGCCATGAGTCTGACCACCACCTTTTTAATCCGCGGGGTTGGGTTTGATGCGGGTGAAGTCGGCGTGGTGAATAAAACGCTGGGGCTGCTGGCAACCATTGTTGGCGCGCTGTACGGCGGAATCCTGATGCAGCGCCTCTCGCTGTTCCGCGCATTATTGATTTTCGGTATTCTGCAAGGGGCATCAAACGCAGGTTACTGGCTGCTGTCCGTCACTGACAAACACATGTTCAGTATGGCCGCCGCCGTCTTCTTTGAGAACCTGTGTGGCGGGATGGGCACCGCGGCGTTTGTCGCCTTATTAATGACGCTGTGCAATAAGTCCTTCTCAGCGACCCAGTTCGCCCTGCTCTCCGCGCTTTCAGCGGTTGGCCGCGTGTACGTAGGTCCGGTAGCGGGTTGGTTTGTCGAAGCGCACGGGTGGCCCACGTTTTATCTGTTCTCCGTGTTTGCCGCGCTGCCTGGACTCCTCCTGCTGCTGGTTTGTCGCCAGACGCTGGAACATAGCTGGCAAAATGAAAGCTTTATTCCGCGCACGGAATTTCGTGGCGCGTACGGTCTGGCATTAATGACGCTAGTCGCGGGCTGCTGTTTGCTGGCAGTTTGGCTATTGTTGCTGACCCTTAACGCACTGGACTACACCAACTTCTCCTTCCTGCCGGAACTGCTTGAAATCTCGGTGGTGGTCGCGGTCTGCGGAGTGGTATTCGGCGGATTGCTGGATTATCTGGCATTGCGCAAAACCCGTCTGGCGTGATGTTGCATATTTATGCTCTAAATAATTCGAGTTACGGGAAGGCGGCGACGCAGCAAATCCCCAGGAGCTTACATAAGTAAGTGACTGGGGTGAGCGAGGAAAGCCAACACACCCGTAGCTTGAAGTATGACGAGCATATTTAGCCGTTGTAATCACCCTGCGTAATTATAACGGCTAAATAAACAACAACTGAGAAAAATATTATTTGTTATTTTGTGCGCCATAGAATTTGGAAATTATTGACGCCTTTTATACATGCTATTTTCCTTACTCGATTCAGCCATGAAAAATTTATTTTTTGTTCTGTAATTGTCTTTTTATTGATAATCAATTGTTAATTAATTGTTTTATTTTGGTATTGGTTATACCAATTGCCCTCCGCACGTCCCTCACCTGCCTGCTTTCGTTATAACGTGATGTTGCAACAGGTTCTTAAAGCCAACCCGACATATATTGCAACATATGTGACACGCTCGGCAGAACCCGGTAACACAGATCCAATGATGTTTACAGTAATGTAACCTTCCCGTAAAATGACCTCACACTTTAAACGCCACCCGGTCCCGTGGAATTGAGGTCGTTAAATGAGACTCAGGAAATACAATAAAAGTTTGGGATGGTTGTCATTAATTGCAGGCACTGCGTTGCTCAGTGGCTGTAATTCTGCGCTGCTTGACCCTAAAGGACAGATTGGACTGGAACAACGGTCATTGATACTGACGGCATTTGGCCTGATGTTGATCGTCGTTATTCCTGCCATCTTGATGGCTGTTGGTTTTGCCTGGAAGTATCGTGCAAGCAATAAAGATGCGAAGTACAGCCCGAACTGGTCACACTCCAATAAAGTGGAAGCTGTGGTCTGGACGGTGCCGATCTTAATCATCATTTTCCTTGCCGTGCTGACCTGGAAAACCACTCACGCTCTTGAGCCAAGCAAACCGCTGGCGCATGACGAGAAGCCCATTACCATTGAAGTGGTTTCCATGGACTGGAAATGGTTCTTCATCTATCCGGAACAGGGCATTGCAACCGTGAATGAAATCGCTTTCCCGGCGAACACTCCGGTTTACTTCAAAGTGACCTCTAACTCCGTGATGAACTCCTTCTTTATCCCGCGTCTGGGTAGCCAGATTTATGCCATGGCTGGTATGCAGACTCGACTGCATCTGATCGCCAATGAAGTCGGTACTTATGATGGTATCTCCGCAAGCTATAGCGGACCAGGCTTCTCCGGTATGAAATTCAAGGCTATTGCAACAAAGGACCGCGCCGAATTCGACCAATGGGTTGCTAAAGCTAAGCAGTCTCCGAACACCATGAGCGACATGGCTGCGTTCGAAAAAGTGGCTGTGCCAAGCGAATACAACCAGGTGGAATACTTCTCCAACGTGAAACCTGATTTGTTTAAAGATGTTATTAACAAATTTATGGCTCACGGTAAGAGCATGGACATGACCCAACCAGAAGGTGAGCACAGCGCACACGAAGGTATGGAAGGCATGGACATGAGCCACGCGGAATCCGCCAACTCAAGGGGTTGAGAAGAATACGATGTTCGGAAAATTGACACTTGATGCAGTTCCGTTCCATGAACCAATCGTCATGGTTACGATCGCTGCCATTATCATCGGTGGTGCGGCCTTACTCGGCCTTATCACTTACTTCGGTAAGTGGACCTACCTGTGGAAAGAGTGGCTAACTTCGGTTGACCACAAACGCCTTGGCATCATGTATGTCATCGTCGCAATCGTGATGTTGATTCGTGGCTTTGCCGATGCCGTCATGATGCGTAGTCAGCAAGCGCTGGCTTCTGCAGGTGAAGCGGGGTTCCTGCCACCTCACCACTACGACCAGATCTTCACGGCTCACGGCGTGATTATGATCTTCTTCGTGGCAATGCCATTTGTTATCGGTCTGATGAACCTGGTGGTTCCACTACAGATTGGCGCACGTGACGTTGCATTCCCGTTCCTGAACAACCTGAGCTTCTGGTTCACCGTTGTTGGCGTAATCCTGGTTAACCTGTCTCTGGGCGTCGGTGAATTCGCGCAGACCGGTTGGCTGGCGTATCCGCCTCTTTCGGGGATAGAGTACAGTCCAAGCGTCGGGGTCGATTATTGGATATGGGCAGTCCAGTTGTCCGGTATTGGTACAACCCTGACCGGTATCAACTTCTTTGTGACCATCATTAAGATGCGTGCGCCAGGAATGACCATGTTCAAGATGCCGGTATTTAGCTGGGCATCTCTGTGCGCGAACATCCTGATTATCGCTTCGTTCCCAATTCTGACGGTTACCGTCGCGTTGCTGACCCTGGATCGCTATCTGGGCACCCATTTCTTTACCAACGATATGGGCGGCAACATGATGATGTACATCAACCTGATTTGGGCCTGGGGCCATCCGGAAGTGTACATTCTGATCCTGCCAGTATTCGGGGTATTCTCCGAAGTCGCAGCAACCTTCTCGCGTAAGCGTCTGTTTGGTTACACCTCGCTGGTGTGGGCAACCGTGTGTATCACCGTTCTGTCGTTCATAGTTTGGCTGCACCACTTCTTCACCATGGGTGCCGGCGCAAACGTAAACGCCTTCTTCGGTATTACCACCATGATTATCGCCATCCCGACCGGGGTGAAGATCTTCAACTGGTTGTTCACCATGTATCAGGGCCGTATCGTATTCCACTCAGCAATGCTGTGGACGATTGGCTTTATCGTCACCTTCTCAGTCGGCGGCATGACCGGCGTACTGCTGGCGGTGCCGGGTGCGGACTTCGTACTGCACAACAGCCTGTTCCTGATTGCGCACTTCCATAACGTTATCATCGGCGGCGTGGTATTTGGTTGCTTCGCGGGTATGACCTACTGGTGGCCAAAAGCGTTTGGCTTCACGCTGAACGAAACCTGGGGTAAACGTGCATTCTGGTTCTGGATCATCGGCTTCTTCGTGGCATTTATGCCGCTGTACGTGCTGGGCTTTATGGGTATGACCCGTCGCCTCAGCCAGCAGATTGATCCGCAGTTCCATCCGATGCTGGTTGTTGCCGCCTGTGGCGCCGCGCTGATTGCACTGGGTATCCTGTGCCAGTTCATTCAGATGTACGTGTCTATTCGCGACCGCGAGCAGAACCGTGACCTGACCGGTGACCCATGGGGTGGTCGTACGCTGGAGTGGGCAACCTCTTCCCCGCCTCCATTCTATAACTTTGCCGTTGTGCCGCACGTTCACGAGCGTGATGCCTTCTGGGAAATGAAAGAAAAAGGTGAAGCGTACAAGCAGCCTACGCACTATGAAGAGATTCATATGCCGAAGAACAGCGGTGCCGGTATCGTCATTACCGCCTTCGCAACACTGTTTGGTTTCGCCATGATCTGGCATATCTGGTGGCTGGCGATTGCAAGCTTCGCAGGCATGATCATTAGCTGGATTGTGAAAAGCTTTGATGAAGACGTGGATTACTACGTGCCGGTCCCGGAAGTCGAAAAACTGGAAAACCAGCATTTCGATGAGATTACTAAGGCAGGGCTGAAAAATGGCAACTGATACTTTAACGCACGCGACTGCCCACGCGCACGAACACGGGCACCACGATGCAGGCCAGACCAAGATCTTCGGATTCTGGGTCTACCTGATGAGCGACTGCATTCTGTTCTCAATTCTGTTTGCAACCTATGCCGTTCTGGTGAACGGCACCGCAGGTGGCCCGACAGGTAAGGACATTTTTGAACTGCCGTTCGTTCTGGTTGAAACATTCCTGCTGTTATTTAGCTCCATTACTTACGGCATGGCGGCGATCGCCATGTATAAGAACAACAAGAGCCAGGTCATCTCCTGGCTGGCGTTGACTTTCTTGTTCGGTGCCGGATTCATCGGGATGGAACTCTATGAATTCCATCACCTGATTGTTAACGGTATGGGCCCGGATCGCAGCGGCTTCCTGTCTGCGTTCTTCGCGCTGGTCGGCACGCACGGTCTGCACGTCACCTCCGGTCTTATCTGGATGGCGGTGCTGATGGTGCAAGTTGCCCGTCGCGGCCTGACCAGTACTAACCGTACCCGCATCATGTGCCTGAGCCTGTTCTGGCACTTCCTGGATGTGGTGTGGATCTGTGTGTTCACTGTTGTTTATCTGATGGGGGCGATGTAATGAGTCATTCTAACGAGAGCGGCGGCGCATCCCATGGCAGCGTAAAAACCTACATGACAGGTTTTATCCTGTCGATCATCCTGACGGTCATTCCGTTCTGGATGGTGATGACAGGTTCTGCCTCTCCGGCCGTCATTCTGGGAACTATTCTGGCAATGGCCGTGGTACAGATTCTGGTGCACCTGGTGTGCTTCCTGCACATGAATAGCAAATCTGATGAAGGTTGGAACATGACGGCCTTTGTCTTTACTGTGCTAATCATCGCCATTCTGGTTGTGGGCTCCATCTGGATTATGTGGAACCTTAACTACAACATGATGATGCACTAAGAGCGGCGATTATGATGTTTAAGCAATACCTGCAAGTTACGAAACCAGGCATCATCTTTGGCAACCTGATCTCGGTGATTGGGGGGTTCCTGCTGGCCTCGAAAGGCAGCATCGACTATCCCCTGTTTATCTACACGCTGGTTGGGGTGTCACTGGTTGTGGCGTCGGGTTGTGTATTTAACAACTATATCGACAGGGATATCGACAGGAAGATGGAGAGGACCAAAAACCGCGTGCTGGTTAAAGGTCTGATTTCTCCTGCCGTCTCGCTGGTATACGCCACCTTGCTGGGTATTGCTGGCTTTATGCTGCTGTGGTTTGGCGCCAACCCTCTGGCCTGCTGGCTGGGGGTGATGGGCTTCGTGGTATACGTGGGCGTCTATAGCCTGTATATGAAGCGCCATTCCGTTTACGGTACGCTGATTGGCTCACTCTCCGGCGCTGCGCCGCCGGTGATTGGCTACTGCGCCGTAACCGGTGAGTTCGATAGCGGTGCGCTGATTCTGCTGGCTATTTTCAGCCTGTGGCAAATGCCGCACTCTTACGCGATTGCGATTTTCCGCTTCAAGGATTATCAGGCTGCCAACATCCCTGTACTGCCAGTGGTAAAAGGCATTTCGGTCGCGAAGAACCATATCACGCTGTATATCGTGGCATTTGCTATCGCCACGCTGATGCTAACCCTGGGCGGCTATGCAGGTTATAAATACCTGATTGTTGCTGCGGCGGTGAGCGTCTGGTGGTTGGGCATGGCGCTGCGCGGTTATAAAGTGGAAGATGACAGAGTCTGGGCGCGCAAGCTGTTCGGCTTCTCCATCATCGCCATTACCGCGCTCAGCGTGATGATGTCCGTCGACTTTATGGTGCCAAACTCGCAGAACCTGCTGACTTACGTCTGGTAAGTTAATCGTCACATCTTCTATGCCGGATGGCGGCTGACGCCTTATCCGGCCTACAAAAAAGCACATGGCTTGTAGGCCGGATAAACGTAACCCCATCAGGCATCCTCCTGTTTATTATCCGTCCATATTTCAAACAACCATTTTCCCGCTTCAGCCGACTCGGCAAACATCCTTACGGTTAACGGTATGCGTGTTGCTTCGACTTCTTCCCGGTTAGCTTTGAACCATCTCGTGAAGAGTGGCAAATTGTGCCACGGATAATACGGTTTCCAGTTCACACATGATAAATCGACTTTAAACTCTTTCTCATATCGAGTCAGAGCACTGTGGAGGTCATCACCGGGGACATCAAATAGTTCTGAGTCGAGTTCTAAAGGAACCTCTTTCCAGTTTTCATCCAAATACCCAGGTATTTCTTCCCTGAAAAGCTTTAACACATCGTCTTGAATACTCATTAGAATGATGTCCATTGAATTCGATCTTTGGGCCGGGCAATTAAGTTGTATTTTGTCCGCGTCTTTCTGGAAACTTGCACAAGTGCATTTACAAGACCAATCCACCCAAGCCAAGGTATATACCGAGCAATCACAGCAGCAAGTTTGTTAGTGCTTTGTATCCTGAAACCTACTGGAGTGGGGACTTTAATACCAAATGGTACCCGTGCATCTCTCAGAAGCATTCTCCCGTATTTGGAAACAACACTTGTTCCTTCAATAGCCCCAGAAGGTTTTTGCCTTGTCTTTAACCAGGGCTGACCAGCCAGAATAGCCGCTCCCGATTCAATGCCAATTCCTAACTCATCACAAAACTGTTCCAGAAAGATGAGATCGAACAATTCGCCAGCAGACAGATTGCTGTGACCGTGATACCAATAGGTTCCATTCGCTTCTTCAGTTGTGTCCATTCAATCACCCATTATGCCGTCTGCCGATCATTCCATGCGTCGGTATAGATTATGTTCCCGTCGCAATGCTTCCAGGTGATTTTTTCGTAGCGTAATTCTATGGTTTCAAGGTGATTGTTGTTTTTGTCTTCTGGCCCAGCCATCGTAGGAGAGACCGAGACAATCCGCACGCCCTCGAGCAGCATGTTGAAATACTCCACTTCCTGACCCGCATCATTGATTTTGTACCAACGAATCTCTGCAGACTTAAGATTCTGACCAGAAGCAACCGCTTTGTATAAATAGGGACTCGAGTAGTCAAACTCTTTGACGATCATCATCGGTGAATGTTGACGTGTGCCTGTTGGTTTACCCGTTGCATTATCGGTGGGAATAGAGAGATTGTGATGAAAACCTTTAAATTCAATACTGTATTCTCTTCCCTTTACGTCACACCCGCCCTTTATCAGCGCGCCACCATCGTCATAAATCCACATATTGCCTGGAATTGCCATTTTCCTTTTCCCTGTTTACATTAGTAATAACCACAAAAAGACTACACCTGTAATTATCGCAAGTAAATTAGTTACACAGGTAATTATTTCAGTTATACCGCTACACAATTCCACATATCGTAGAGGTTTACCCCACCCCTTCCCCGCTTTACACTAGGCGCGAAATTAATACAGAGGTGGGAATGAACGATTACAAAATGACGCCCGGTGAGTTGCGCGCCACCTGGGGTTTAGGGACCGTATTTTCGTTGCGCATGCTTGGCATGTTTATGGTCCTGCCGGTTCTGACCACGTACGGTATGGCGCTACAGGGTGCCAGCGAAGCCTTGATCGGACTTGCTATCGGTATTTATGGCCTGGCGCAAGCCATCTTCCAGATCCCCTTTGGTCTGCTGTCAGACCGCATCGGTCGTAAGCCGCTTATTGTCGGCGGACTGGCGGTATTCGTTTTCGGCAGCGTGATTGCCGCCCTCTCAGATTCAATCTGGGGAATTATTCTTGGTCGAGCTCTGCAAGGCTCTGGCGCGATTGCCGCCGCCGTAATGGCGCTATTGTCCGACTTAACCCGCGAGCAAAACCGAACCAAAGCAATGGCGTTTATCGGCGTCAGCTTTGGTATCACCTTCGCCATTGCGATGGTATTGGGGCCGATCGTTACCCACGCGCTGGGGCTACACGCGCTGTTCTGGATGATCGCGGGCCTTGCTACCACAGGTATCGTGCTGACCATTTGGGTCGTTCCCAATAGCACGACCCACGTACTGAACCGCGAATCAGGCATGGTAAAAGGTAGCTTCAGCAAAGTACTGGCGGAGCCAAAACTGCTGAAGCTCAACTTCGGCATCATGTGTCTGCACATTTTACTGATGTCCACTTTCGTCGCCTTGCCAGGTCAGTTGGCGAAAGCGGGTTTCCCCGCCGCCGAACACTGGAAAATTTATCTGGTGACGATGCTGCTGTCCTTCGTTTCCGTGGTGCCGTTCATCATTTACGCCGAAGTGAAACGCCGGATGAAACGCGTGTTCCTCGCCTGCGTGTTACTGATTCTTGTTGCCGAAATTGTATTGTGGAGCGCAAACATTCGTTTCTGGGGGCTGATTGCGGGCGTGCAGATATTCTTCCTCGCCTTCAACCTGATGGAAGCCCTCCTCCCCTCGCTTATCAGTAAAGAGTCTCCGGCTGGCTATAAAGGTACGGCGATGGGCGTTTACTCCACCAGCCAGTTTCTTGGCGTGGCGATTGGCGGTTCGCTGGGCGGTTGGGTTGTCGACATGTTTGATGGGCAGGCGGTATTCCTGGCCGGCGCGCTTCTGGCGGCAGTGTGGTTGTTGGTGGCCAGCACAATGAAAGAACCGCCGTACGTTAGCAGCCTGCGCGTGGAAATCCCACCGGAGATTGCCGCGGATGACACCCTGAAGCAGCGTCTGCTGGCTAAAGAAGGGATAAGCGAAGTGTTAATTGTGGCGCAAGAACATTCGGCCTACATAAAAATCGACAGCAAAGTGACCAATCGATTTGAGGTTGAGCAGGCCATCAGCCAGGCGTGAAGATTGCAGGATGGCGACGTCTTATCCGGCCGACAAATAGCGTGTGCTACCTGTAGGCCGGATAAGCGGGCATTACGACTTAATCGCGGAAGTTCTTAAACTGGAACGGCTGGCCGAGGTCGCCGCCGCGAACCAACGCCATAACAGATTGTAGGTCGTCACGCGCCTTGCCGGTTACACGGATTTCTTCGCCCTGAATCTGCGCCTGCACTTTCAACTTGCTGTCTTTAATCAGCTTAACGATTTTCTTTTGCACCGCGCTTTCAATACCCTGCTTCAGCTTCGCTTCCACAAACCAGGTTTTACCGCTGTGCACGAAGGTTTCCGGTACGTCCAGCGACGTGCCTTCAATCCCGCGTTTCAGCAGCTTGGCACGTAAAATATCCAGCAGTTGATTGACCTGGAAATCTGACTCGCTCAGCACCTTAATCGTCTTATTTGACTCATTCAGCTCAAAAGTCGCTTCAACACCACGAAAATCAAAGCGTGACTCTACTTCGCGGCTGGCGTTTTCTACCGCGTTACGGGCTTCCTGAAGATCAACTTCAGAGACAATATCGAAAGATGGCATCTTTTCCTCTCCCTTCATTTTTGATGCGAAGCATAATACCTGCAAAGTTACTCAACAGACAGCGCTATACTAGGCTGTATCCTTTAATTGTACGCGGAACTGATACCTGCGAACAATAAAGGGGTACGGCCGATATGGATTAACACCTGGTGCTGTTGCAGGTGAGGAGGAAGAATGAAAATTACCGTACTGGGATGTGGAGCGTTAGGACAGCTGTGGCTTACCACGCTGTGCAAACATGGACATGAGGTGCAAGGGTGGCTACGCGTGCCACAGCCCTACTGCAGCGTGAACCTGATCGACACGGATGGATCGGTTTTTAATGAATCCCTGACGGCAAACGACCCCGACTTTTTGGCAAAAAGCGACCTGTTGCTGGTTACACTTAAAGCCTGGCAGGTTTCCGATGCGGTAAAAGGTCTGGCCGCAATTCTGCCTGAAACTACCCCAATTTTGCTGATTCACAACGGTATGGGGACGATTGAAGAGCTGCAAAACATTAAACAGCCTCTGCTGATGGGCACCACCACCCACGCAGCACGTCGCGACGGAAATGTCATCATTCATGTCGCTCAGGGCACAACGCGCATCGGTCCGGCACGTGAGCAGGACGGTGATTTCAGCTATCTGGCTGAAACACTGCAAGAAGTACTACCGGATGTCGCCTGGCACAATAATATTCGTGCCGAACTGTGGCGCAAACTGGCGGTGAACTGCGTCATTAATCCCCTGACGGCGCTCTGGGACTGCCCAAACGGCGAACTGCGTCAGCATCCGGAAAAAATAGCGCTAATCTGTGAGGAAGTAGCAGCGGTTATTGAACGCGAAGGCCACCACACATCAGCAGATGATTTACGCTATTATGTCGAGCAAGTAATTGATAGTACGGCGGAAAATATCTCATCAATGCTGCAGGATATTCGTGCCATGCGCCATACAGAGATCGACTATATTACCGGTTACCTGTTAAAACGCGCCCGTGCACACGGCATCGCCGTCCCGGAAAATGCCCACCTGTTTGAAATGGTAAAGAGAAAGGAAAGTGAGTATGAGCGCTCAAGCACTGGTTTGTCTCGCCCCTGGTAGTGAAGAGACCGAAGCGGTCACTACTATCGATCTGCTGGTTCGCGGCGGAATTAAGGTCACTACAGCAAGCGTCGCCAGCGATGGCGACCTGACGATTGTGTGCTCACGCGGAGTGAAACTGCTGGCTGACGCACCGTTGGTCGAAGTGGCTGACGGCGATTTCGACATCATCGTATTGCCTGGCGGTATTAAAGGCGCGGAGTGTTTTCGCGATAGCCCTTTGCTTGTCGAAACCGTGAAGCAGTTTCATCGCTCCGGGCGTATTGTCGCAGCAATTTGCGCCGCTGCCGCCACCGTACTTGTCCCGCACGATCTCTTCCCCATCGGAAATATGACGGGTTTCCCGGCGTTGAAGGACAAAATTCCCGCAGATCAATGGCAAGACAAGCGTGTCGTCTGGGATCCGCGCGTTAACCTGTTAACCAGCCAGGGTCCGGGAACATCCATTGATTTTGGTTTAAAAATCATTGATCTACTGGTAAGCCGCGAGAAGGCTCATGAAGTGGCGTCACATCTGGTAATTGCGGCGGGAATTTATAACTACTACGAATAATAATGATTGCCGGATGGTTTCAACCATCCGGTAAAATATTTAAAACCAAGGCACTCCGCTCATAACGTTGCTATAAAACAACATTCTTCCCGCCAGTTCCCCCGTCGCCATTAATACGACCCATAACCAACTCTGTTGGCCGTAGTTCAGACGCGATATTCCCCACACAGCAACGCAGATACTGGCAAATAGCTGCCACCATAGCAGAGGACTTGACGCATCAGCGCCAGGCACATGATAGCGAAACCACAGCCCGCCTGCCGTCAACACGATTCCAATGATGATCCCTGCATTACACACCGTTGAAGAGGATTTATGCCAATAGCCACCCGCCACCGCCACACTCATAAAACCCAGCAATACTGCCGTTGCCAGGAAGCCAAGCGGCGTAGCTATGGTATGCCAAAGCGAGTGCAGCGCCATTTGGTAATACACCTGAGACGTCACAAAAATTGACACCAGGCCAACAAGCGCAGTCACACCACCCAGAAGATTCGCCCCTGGATGCCCAGGCTTGAGCCAACATAACGCTAACCAGCAAAATATCACGGCATTCAATACTATAAATGCCACTACTTCCCGGCTCAACCAGGATATTCCCAACCCTGCCATCGAACGGTATGCGCCTGTAGGTGTTCCCAGGTGTGCAAGGGATGCCAAAGAACCCAGCACAGTGATGACCCAAAATAGCAGCGCAAGCCGACGATATTGTTCAGCATTAAATTTCAGCGTGCCAAAACTCTGACACAACGTTAGTGCCAGGACACCGCCAATCCCCCATTGAGCAAAGACCGTAAAAAAGACTAATGGCAATTCATAGTGTTCCATTTCTCTCTCCTCAGTCCCGTGGCGCAATAATTACAATATTGGGCTTACTGATGTTGTGATCGGGTAAGTTGTAGAGCTTCTCTAGCACAGTCCATTGGGTGGTATGCTCTTTGCGAAGATCTTCTATCTCACCAAATCGCAAAACCCCCGCAGGGCAAGATTCAACACAGCGTGGTTGCAAACCTTCATCCAGGCGTTCCGCACACAAATTACATTTACTGGTTTTCCCCTCTTCCGCATCGTAAACCGGTGCACTCCAGGGGCAGGCCATAATACACATCCGGCAACCGATACAACGTTCGTGGTCCTGTACAACAATCCCGTCAGCTCGTTTGGTATAAGTCCCGGCAGGGCACACTTTCATGCACTGAGGGTCATCGCAATGGTTACACGACATGCTGATAAACGCTTGAGTATTAGGTTCGTCCGTATTGCGCTCGCGCACTCGGCGCCATAACACACCAAGCGGCGTCATATTTTCCGATTTGCAGGCCATACTACAGGTCTTGCAGCCATAGCAGTTCTGCATGTCAATAAGAAATCCATACTGTTTCGTCATGATTATGCCTCCCTTCTCACGTCAACCAACGTGCTGTTACAACAGTGTCCATTACCCAACAGCTCTACCTGATCGTTGGTGACATGGCTGCTACTTCCTCCCTGCTGCTCCCACCAGCCATTATCCAGGCTTACAACTCCCCGTTTTATATGCGTTGTAACATCGGCAATTGCTCTATGCTCTCCACGATGATTAAACACAACAACCCACTCTCCGGCCTGGATCTGACGATTACGGGCATCTTCCGGGTGAATCATAACGTTTGGGCGATTACGCTGAACCTCGAGGATCCATTCATTCATACCGTGGCTCGAATGTACGCTACGTGCCAGTTTGCGCTGTACCGCCATTAACGGATAGTGGCTTGCCAGTTCAGGTGAACCTTTCACTGACTCTTTCACCTGTTTCCAGGTTACCACCGGCAGGAAGTCTTTTTTGGCCCACTCCTCAATATAAAAATGCGCCTTTCCGGTTGAGGTACAAAACTGCCCATCCTTAAAGGGGATCCAGTCTTCTATAACGGGGCATACCGGCCCTTTTTTTAACATTTCGCGGGTGATACCCGACCCTTTGAGGCAAGTATCAATGTAATGTTCAATGGGCTGATTAAAGACGTCTCCAAATCCAAAACGCTCGGCGAGGCGGGCAAAAATCCAATAATCAGGTTTGGCTTCTCCCGGCGGTTCAACCGCTTTTTCCATCAACTGTACATAATGGCTACGGACCCCCGCCATTAAACTGACATCTTCAAAAATGGTCGTCACCGGAAGTACCAGATCGGCATACAGTGCAGACGAACTCATCAGGTTGTCCGCCACCACCACAAACGGCACTTTTTTAAACGCTTCCCGGACCTGATTGGTATTCGGCAACTGAGTCATCGCCCCCAGCGTCATGTTCCACCAGAACTTAATCGCATGCGGCTTCTCGTTGACAATCCAGTCGCCGAGTTTGGCGATGGGAATCGGCGGGATTTTGGCGGCATGAGGCGCGGGCGGAATAATGGGCGAGAATTTGGCCATCTGCCTGACCCCTCCCGCATCGCAAACCCCTGCGCCACGTTTACCGATATTGCCGGTGATTAATGCCAGATAGAACTGACTGGCCGCTACGTAGGTGCCAAACTCGGTTCTTTGCGCGCCAGACATGTTCTGCACAATCATGGCTGGCTGCGTCGAGGCATAGTCACGGGCCAGCCGCAGCACCGTGTGGGCGGGAACGTCGGTTTCCTGCTCCACTTTCTGCGCCGTCCAGGGTTTCGCCTGCTCCCACACCGCATCCAGCACGGTAGAAAACACGCTATCCGCCGGAAGCTCATCGCCAAGCAAAGCGGGGACTATTCCGGCGGCATCATGGCGAGCCAGCGTTTGGCTGACGGTATCAAACACCAGATAACTATTGGGATACTGTGGGTCGGCGCGCATGAGTTGCCCTTGCCGATCCACCAGATAAACGGCCCCGGTATGTACCCGTAAAAAATCGGCGTCGTAGCGCTGCTCCTGCATAATGATGTTGATCATTCCCAGCGCCAGGGCTATGTCCGTGCCGGGAACAATCGGCACCCACTCATCCGCTTTAGCTGCGGTTTCGTTAAAACGGGGATCGATAACTACCAGCCGCGCCCCGTTACGCTGCGCCTGCGAGTAGTTTTTGAAATAGGCATGCATGGTGACGGCCGGGTTATTCCCCCAGCACAAGATATAGCGACTGTCTGCGATAGTGTCGCGGGTATCGGCATAACGTAACCCAACCATTGGCATCATCGCCGCGGTGACAGCAGCACAGCACAGCGAACCGACATGTTTTGTCGAGCCGCCAAGATAATCAAAAAACGCCTTCCCCATATCGTTTTTAATTGAGTCCATATTTCCCGAGGCGGCGGTAAACAATAAACCTTTGTTGCCGTCGGCAGCGATCGTTTCCCGGATTTTCTTTTCGATCAGATCCAACGCCGCATCCCAGCTAATCGGCTTAAACTTGCCTTCGCCTTTCTCCCCCGTGCGAAGCAGGGGCTGCGTCAGCCGCAGCGGGTGATAGACCCATTTCGTCCGGCTGATCCCACGCAGACAGCACTTAACGTTAAAGCCTTTGGTCGCCTCTATTTTCATCAGGCGATCCTTCCATACATAGGCCGTGAGGTTACAGTGCAGGCACTCCATCGCACAGGTTGAGCGATAGGTCTGGTAATCCGACTGCTTCAGCCGAAAACGGGGTAACGGCGCGCCGTTAGCCTGGCGCAGCCCCAAAAACGAAGGTCCTAAAGACGCCAGCCCCACGACCCCAAGCCCTTTTAACAAGGTTCTTCTTTTTAACCGTATGTTGTTCAATGCTTCCATGATCTTGCCTCCAGATAATTCACCATTAGTGAATCAAAGTACACCAATGATTAACTTGAGACGTATCAAGATCTCATCACATAGGCGTAAGGATCTTTTTAAATTGCGAAGGCAGTCAGGCTCTGCGCGCTGGTGGTATAATTGTGAAGAATTTAAAAAGAGATTTGATATGTCTGAAACATCGCAAGGGGTTAATTCGGTTGATATTGCCGTCGGCATTTTGACGTTCGTTGCCGCGCATAGCGGCCAGGCGCGAGCCATCGATATCGCCACGGGATGCCGCTTATCTAAAAGTCGTCTACACAAATATCTGGTTTCGCTGTGTCGAACCGGCATGCTGCGTCAAAACGAAAAGGGGCTGTATGCGCTGGGCGCGACGGCACGGCAGCTGGCGGGAATGGAGACGGGCCAACGCGATCCGATTGCGGAATTGAACACGACGCTAATCGCGTTTCGTAACGCCTTTAACCACTCAACCGGCGTCGTCGTCGCCACCACCGATAATGGGCTTGTGCTGAAGCATTACAACCGCAGCTTTCGCCATGTCGATATCGATTTTCTGCCAAACACGCCTGTTCCGCTTTTAGCCAGCGCGGCGGGACAGGTGTTTATGAGCTTCACAGATTATCAGGCGCAAAGTGAAGCACAGGCACAGTGTATTGCACAAGTTAGAACACAGGGCTATGCGGTACGCTATCATCCCACTGACGGGATTCCGGGCGCACAATCAATTGCCTGTCCGCTGTGCGATAAGCAAGGAAAGCTGCTGGCCATTGCGGTTACGATGGGTTTTTTCAGCGACGAGGCGATCCCACGGATTGCCCGTCAACTGGTGGAAATACTCACTCCGCTGCATTTGCAGGGCGAATAGCGCCCCGACGCCTGAGGCCGGGGCAAGCGGAAATTAAGGACGATACACCTTCACGTTTTCAAAGCCCTGCTCGCGCAGATACAGCGCCTGCAGGCGGCTCATCACGCCGCGTTCACACCACAGCAGCCAGGTTTTACTCTGGTCTAAATCGCCGAATTTAGTGCTCAGCTTGTAGAACGGCAGTGAAACCACGTCCACACCTTCCACCTTCAGCGGCTTGTCATCCTGTTCATCCACAGAACGGATATCCAGAATCACGTCGTTTGAGCCGAAACCACTCACGGTTTCCACTTCCACCACGGTCTGCTGAGTCTGCTGGGCGATATCGCGAATATCGATATTGTTCGCTTCTTCGACCACTTTATCGAGGATAGAGAAATCGAAGTTTTCTTCTTCGGCCTCAATCTTCGCTTTAATCGCCTTCACCGTTGGGCTTTTTGAAATTACGCCGCAGTATTCCGGCATGGTACGCGCAAAGTCCTCGGTACCAATTTCACGCGCCAGGTTGATGATGTGCTCTTTATCATGGGAGATAAGCGGGCGCAGGATCAGGGTATCCGAAACGTTATCAATCAGGCGCAGGTTGGTCAGCGTCTGGCTGGACACCTGGCCCAGCGCTTCACCGGTTACCAGTGCCTGTACGCCGTAGCGCTCAGCGACTTTCGATGCCGCGCGTACCATCATACGTTTAAGGACCACGCCCATCTGACCGTCGTCGACTTTCTCCAGGATCTCGCCCACCACCGGCTCAAAGTTGATCGCGACAAAACGTACGCGATGCGAGCTACCGTAGCGGTTCCACAGATAATGCGCCACCTGACGAACGCCAATTTCATGCGCAGCGCCGCCGAGGTTAAAGAAGCAATAGTGTACGCGGCAGCCACGACGCATCAGCATGTAGCTCGATACGCCGGAGTCGAAACCACCGGAGATCAGCGACAGGACGTCTTCCTGCGTACCAATCGGGAAACCGCCAATACCTTCATAGCGGCCTTTAACCAGCAGCAGACGGTCATTTTCGATTTCAAGATTCACCGTCACGTCCGGTTTCGTCAGCTTCACGCGCGCGGATTCAATATGCTGGTTCAACCCGCCGCCAACATAACGTTCCACCTCAATGGAGCTAAACTCATGCTTACCGCGACGCTTAACGCGTACACAGAAGGTTTTTCCTTCCAGTTGATCGCGATACTGCACCAGCGCTTTCTCGAAAATATCGTGCATGTCGGTAAACGGCACGTCTTCTACTTCGAGAATATGGTGGATACCCGGAATACGGGTCAGCGCGTCGCGAATATCCAGACGCTGGCTTTCATCTTTAGCGCGAACCTCAACGTGATCCCAGTGACGGACAACGGCAAGGTCTTCATCGTAGTGCTTTAAAACGTTACGAATGTTCCCTGTCAGAATTTTTATAAAGCGCAAACGCACAGATTGGCTTTTGATGGTGATTTCTGGGAACAATTTAATGATAAACTTCATGGCGGCAATGGTTCTTTGGCAAGTCTGAATGACTTGTAATGGAAAAAAATACAGCAGCCCATACCCTGCGGCTGCATCCAGGCGCGCAAGTATACCACTATCATGGTCATCCTGTGCACATCGCCTTACCATTGCGCGTTATTTGCTTATCAGTGCGAGTCCGTTACCATAGTCTTGTGCTGCCAATACAGAGAGTCAGACATTCATTATGCCGAAGAAAAATGAAGCGCCAGCCAGTTTTGAAACAGCGCTGAGCGAGCTGGAACAGATTGTTACCCGCCTGGAAAGCGGCGACCTGCCGCTGGAAGAAGCGCTGAACGAATTCGAACGTGGCGTACAACTGGCGCGTCAGGGACAGGTCAAATTGCAACAGGCTGAACAGCGCGTACAAATCCTGCTGTCAGACACCGAAGACGCCGCCCTTACGCCTTTTACACCGGATAATGAGTAAATGGATTTTACGCAGCAGCTACAGGCTTGCGTTGAGCAGGCCAATCAGGCACTGAGCCGTTTTATCACGCCACTGCCCTTTCAGAACACTCCCGTGGTCGAAACCATGCAATATGGCGCATTATTAGGCGGTAAACGTCTGCGCCCATTCCTGGTATATGCGACCGGTCAGATGTTTGGCGTCAGCCTGAGTACGCTTGATGCTCCCGCTGCCGCCGTCGAGTGCATCCATGCCTATTCGCTGATGCATGATGATTTACCCGCGATGGACGACGATGACCTGCGCCGCGGTCTGCCAACCTGCCATGTAAAATTTGGCGAGGCAAACGCGATCCTGGCCGGAGATGCGCTGCAAACGCTGGCGTTTTCCATTATCAGCGACGCCCCGATGCCGGAAGTATCTGACCGTGACCGCATCGCGATGATCTCTGAACTGGCGCAGGCCAGCGGTATCGCCGGCATGTGCGGCGGCCAGGCGCTGGATCTGGAAGCGGAAGGTCATCAGGTTGCGCTGGATGCGCTGGAGCGTATTCACCGCCATAAAACCGGGGCATTGATTCGTGCCGCCGTGCGTCTGGGTGCATTAAGCGCAGGAGATAAAGGGCGGGAATGCCTGGCAATACTCGACAAATACGCAGAAAGCATCGGTCTGGCCTTCCAGGTTCAGGATGACATACTGGATGTGGTAGGCGATACTGCAACATTGGGTAAACGTCAGGGTGCTGACCAGCAGCTTGGCAAAAGTACCTATCCTGCACTTCTGGGTCTTGAGCAAGCCCGGAATAAAGCCCGGGATTTAATCGAAGATGCCCGCCAGTCGTTAAGTTTGCTGGCCGCGCAGTCACTCGATACCTCGGCACTGGAAGCGCTAGCGGACTATATAATCCAGCGTGATAAATAAACCAACATATCCCATGAGCTTGCGATGAGTTTTGATATAGCCAAATACCCGACCCTGGCGCTGGTCGACTCCACCCAGGAGTTACGCCTGCTGCCAAAAGAGAGCCTGCCAAAGCTTTGCGACGAACTGCGCCGCTATTTGCTCGACAGCGTAAGCCGTTCCAGCGGGCACTTCGCCTCTGGTCTGGGCACGGTGGAACTTACCGTCGCGCTGCACTACGTCTATAACACCCCGTTTGACCAGTTAATCTGGGATGTGGGACATCAGGCTTATCCGCACAAAATTCTGACCGGCCGCCGCGATAAAATCGGCACCATTCGTCAGAAAGGCGGTTTGCATCCGTTCCCTTGGCGCGGTGAGAGCGAGTATGACGTACTGAGCGTTGGGCACTCCTCAACGTCCATTAGCGCTGGCATTGGTATTGCGGTTGCCGCCGAGAAAGAAGGCAAAGATCGCCGTACCGTTTGTGTGATTGGCGACGGTGCTATCACCGCCGGGATGGCGTTTGAAGCGATGAACCATGCGGGTGATATTAAGCCCGATATGCTGGTTATCCTTAACGACAACGAAATGTCGATTTCAGAGAACGTCGGCGCGCTGAACAATCACCTGGCGCAATTACTCTCAGGCAAACTCTACTCCTCGCTGCGCGAAGGCGGGAAGAAAGTATTCTCCGGCGTACCGCCGATTAAAGAGCTGCTCAAACGTACCGAAGAACACATCAAAGGCATGGTCGTGCCGGGCACGCTGTTTGAAGAGCTGGGCTTTAACTATATCGGCCCGGTGGACGGGCACGACGTGCTGGGACTTATCACCACGCTGAAGAACATGCGCGATCTGAAAGGCCCGCAGTTCCTGCACATCATGACCAAAAAAGGTCGTGGCTATGAGCCAGCGGAAAAAGACCCGATCACGTTCCACGCCGTACCCAAATTCGATCCATCCAGCGGCTGTCTGCCGAAAAGCAGCGGCGGCCTGCCAAGCTATTCAAAAATCTTCGGGGACTGGTTATGTGAGACCGCAGCGAAAGACAATAAGCTGATGGCGATTACCCCGGCGATGCGCGAAGGCTCCGGTATGGTGGAATTCTCACGTAAGTTCCCGGACCGCTACTTCGATGTGGCGATTGCCGAGCAGCATGCAGTGACCTTTGCAGCAGGTCTGGCGATTGGCGGCTACAAGCCGGTCGTGGCTATTTACTCTACCTTCCTGCAACGCGCCTACGATCAGGTGCTGCATGATGTGGCCATCCAGAAACTGCCGGTCCTGTTCGCCGTTGACCGGGCAGGTATCGTTGGCGCAGATGGGCAAACCCACCAGGGGGCGTTCGATCTCTCCTTCCTGCGCTGCATCCCGGAAATGGTCATTATGACCCCGAGCGATGAGAATGAATGCCGCCAGATGCTGTTTACCGGCTATCACTACAACAACGGGCCATCGGTCGTGCGCTATCCACGCGGTAATGCGGTGGGCGTTGAGCTGACGCCGCTGGAACACCTGCCAATAGGTAAAGGCATCGTGAAGCGTCACGGGGAAAAAGTGGCGATTCTTAACTTTGGCACCCTGATGCCGGAAGCTGCTCAGGTCGCAGAGTCGTTGAACGCCACGCTGGTTGACATGCGCTTTGTGAAACCGCTGGATGAAACGTTGATCCTCGAAATGGCGGCCCGACACGACGTGCTGGTTACCATTGAAGAGAACGCCATTATGGGCGGCGCAGGCAGTGGCGTAAACGAGGTGTTGATGGCCCATCGCAAGCCCGTTCCGGTGCTGAACATCGGCCTGCCTGACTTCTTCATCCCACAGGGCACTCAGGATGAGGCTCGCGCCGATCTGGGTCTTAATGCCGCAGGCATTGAGGCCAAAATCAAGGCCTGGCTGGCATAATCCCCTCCCCGCTCCTGCTATGCTTAATGAATAACACGCTAAGCAGGAGCGAATGAATGCAATACAACACCTTAGGAAAAACCGACCTCCGGGTCTCCCGCCTTTGCCTGGGCTGCATGACGTTTGGCGAGCCCAATCGCGGTAATCACGCCTGGACGCTGCCTGAAGAGAGCAGCCGCCCGATAATCAAACACGCCCTTGAGGGCGGCATTAACTTTTTCGATACCGCCAACAGCTACTCCGCTGGCAGCAGCGAAGAGATTGTCGGCCGCGCGCTGCGTGATTTCGCCCGCCGCGAAGATGTCGTGGTCGCGACCAAAGTTTTTCACCAGGTGGATGATTTAGCAGAAGGATTATCCCGCGCACAAATCCTGCGCTCAATCGACGACAGCCTCAGACGCCTGGGCATGGACTATGTAGACATACTGCAAATTCACCGCTGGGATTACAACACGCCAATCGAGGAAACGCTGGAAGCCCTTAACGATGTAGTCAAAGCCGGTAAAGCTCGCTATATCGGCGCCTCATCCATGTATGCTTCGCAGTTTGCTCAGGCGCTGGCCTTGCAGAAGCAACACGGCTGGGCGCAGTTCGTCAGCATGCAGGATCACTACAACTTGATCTACCGCGAAGAAGAACGCGAAATGTTGCCGCTCTGCTATCAGGAAGGTGTCGCGGTGATCCCGTGGAGTCCGCTGGCGCGTGGTCGCCTGACCCGCCCGTGGGGAGAAACGACCGCACGTCTGGTTTCCGATGAAGTCGGTAAAAATTTATATAACGAGAGCGATGAAAACGACGCGCAAATTGCCGCCCGGCTGGCTGGCATCAGTGAGGAGCTGGGCGTTACGCGGGCGCAGGTCGCGCTGGCATGGCTGCTGAGCAAACCAGGCGTGGCTGCGCCCATTATCGGTACATCGCGTGAAGAACAACTGGATGAATTGCTCAATGCGGTGGATTTAACGCTGAAGCCGGAGCAAATTGCCGAGCTGGAGACGCCGTATAAACAGCACCCGGTGGTGGGATTTAAATAAGCGCGATCGTAGATTGTAAGCCGGATAAGGCGTTTACGCCGCTATCCGGCAAACCCGTTAAATGATACCGATCGGCCAGTGATGGCCGATAAAATACAAAATTCCGGCAGACAGTATCCCGGCGACAATATCGTCGATCATGATCCCCGTCCCGCCATGCACATTGCGATCGAACCAACGAATCGGCCACGGCTTCCACATATCCAGAATACGGAAAATCACAAATCCGGCGGCAACCCATTGCCAGTCGAGGGTCGGTAGCGCCATCAGGGTTATCCACATACCGACAAATTCGTCCCAGACAATGCTGCCGTGATCGTGCACGCCCATGTCTTTCGCCGTTTGATGACACAGATAAACGCCGATACAGATAGACAGCATGACCACCAGCGAATACAGCTGCCATGGCAGAAATGTCATTAAATACCAAAAAGGGATCGCCGCCAGCGATCCCATGGTGCCAGGAATAATTGGACTCAGCCCGCTACCAAAACCGGTGGCTAACAGATGCCACGGATTACGCATATTCAGGCGGCTTTTGGCGACATCTTTTTTAAGGCGCGGCAAAATGGTCATATCCTTTCCAGTCGAACGTGACGGGTTTTCCATCGCGCGTAAAGTGAACGCCTTCAACATCCGCACTCATCTGACCGATGCAGGTAAACGAGGTCCCGAGATGTGCCAGCGCGACGTCCAGCGCGCCACGGTTGATTTCCGGTACGGTAAAGCATAACTCATAATCTTCCCCCCCTGAGAGCGCCCAGCGCAGCGCCTGTTCCGGCTCAACGTGTTGGGCGAATGCCGTGGAATATGGCAGCGCGTCAACGTTAACCCGCGCGCCGCAGCCGCTGGCATTGACGATATGTCCCAGATCGGAAATCAGGCCGTCGGAGAGATCGATAGCCGCACTGGCCAGATCGCGCAGGGCTTGTCCCTGTAAAATACGCGGAGTTGGGCGCAGGTGGCGTTGCAGCAGATACTCCGCGTCTTTTGGTTCTGTCACCTGCAGTCGGTCCTGCAAAATCGCCAGTCCCGCCGCACTGTCGCCCGGCGTGCCGGTCACATAAATCCAGTCGCCCGGTTTTGCCCCGGAACGTTTTAAGGCTCGCCCAACGGGAACGTAGCCATGAATACCCAACGTCATCGACAGCGGCCCACGCGTGGTATCACCGCCAATCAGTTGCATATCGTAGTAATTAAGGAGTTCAAACAGGCCATCGCTGAAAGCTTCAAGCCAGGCTTCATCAACGTCGGGTAACGTCAGTGCCAGCGTCAACCACGCAGGATCGGCCCCCATCGCCGCCAGATCGCTTAAATTCACCGCCAGGGCTTTCCAGGCCAGATCGGTAGGATCAATGTCGGGGAGGAAGTGGTTGCCTGCCACCAGCGTATCGGTACTGATCGCCAATGTCTGTTTTTCAGGGATGTTCAGGAGTGCGCAATCGTCGCCAATACCGGTTTCGACATCAAGACGAGACGTTCTTACGCGATCAAAATAACGGGCAATCAGGGAAAATTCGCCGCATGCCATACGTTATGCCTCAGCAGAAAAAAAGAAAAAGCCGGGGATAGCGGAAACAAGTTCCACTCTCCGCCGGCCTCGGGATTACTTTTTGTTGGGGCGAATCACAGGTGCTGCTTTATCCAGTACGCCGTTAACGAATTTATGGCTGTCTTCGGCGCCGAAGGTTTTCGCCAGTTCAATCGCTTCGTTGATAGCCACTTTGTACGGCACATCACTACGTTTAGACAGTTCAAACAGCGCAATACGCAGTACGGCTTTTTCTACCTGACCCAGCTCTTCCAGCAGACGAGACAGGTAAGGCTTCATTAATCCATCCAGGTACGCGCTGTTAGTCGCCACCCCGGACAGCAGCTCACGGAAATACAGAACGTCGACATCTTTAACGTCCTGTTCCGCCAGGAACTGGTATTCAACATCAGCGATGTCGTTCTGGGACAACTGCCAGGAGTAGAGCGCCTGGACGGCACACTCACGGGCGCGGCGACGAGCAGCAGGTTTCACGGATTTCCCCTTACAAAAATCAGGCCTTGATGGCTTTCAATACATTAATCATTTCAAGCGCAGTCAGTGCAGCTTCTGCGCCTTTGTTGCCGGCTTTCGTGCCAGCACGTTCGATGGCTTGTTCAATACTTTCGGTGGTCAGTACACCGAAGGCTACCGGAATGCCACTGTCCTGCGCGACATGCGCCAGGCCATTGCTTGCACCGCCAGCCACATATTCGAAGTGCGCGGTACCGCCACGGATCACCGTACCGAGCGCGATCACCGCATCGTATTTACCGGTTTTCGCCAGTGCGTCAGCCGCCAGCGGCAGCTCATACGCGCCTGGAACCCAAACGACGGTAATGTTTTCATCTTTAACCTGGCCAATACG
Source organism: Citrobacter sp. C5_2 (assembly GCF_014596845.2). Classification (NCBI taxonomy): domain Bacteria; kingdom Pseudomonadati; phylum Pseudomonadota; class Gammaproteobacteria; order Enterobacterales; family Enterobacteriaceae; genus Citrobacter; species Citrobacter sp. C5_2. The sequence goes on from NZ_CP115032.1 coordinate 3,773,877, forward strand.
TTTCAGGGCGTCGATCGCACCTTCCAGCAGGCTGTCATTGATAAAGTTGTTGAAACGCGCAATGGTGATGGCGACGCGAGCGTCCGGAGTAGCAACGTTAGCTTCAATAATGTTCATATTCTTCCTTCGGGTTCGATTTATGGCCCCGTAAGGGGGGCGGATTTTATCATAATATTCTGGGCGCTGCTTCCTCTAATTCAGAAAGCCTCACGCAGTGGTTAAATGCAGGCAAACGTCCGGGCCCACCTGGCGTATCTCGTTGAATTTGAAATGGGGGGCGTCGGCCAGTTTCTCAAGCCCAGGCAGCACACATAATCCTCGCGCATCGCTGCCTAACAGTTTAGGCGCAACATACACGATTAGCTCGTCCACCAAACCGGCCTGTAATAACGCGCCCGCAAGCGTTGGGCCAGCTTCCACCCAAATACTGTTAATTTGCTGTTTACCCAGTTGCATCATCAGCACGACCAAATCCACATGCCCGTTATGTTCCGGCACCTTGATACTGCGAACCGACTCCGGCCAACTGCGGGTATCGTCTTTCGTTCGGACAATCCAGGTTTCTCCCGGCTGGTGCACAATTCGGTGCTCCGGCGTGACCTGATTCTGGCTATCAAGGACAATGCGGATCGGCTGGCGCAGATTTTCCTGCGGGTAACTCGCCTGAGTTGACTCCCCAAGCTCCGACCAGCGCACGGTAAGCTGAGGATCGTCGGCCAGTACCGTCGCGCTGCTGGTTAAAATGGCATGGCTTTGCGCGCGCAGCCGTTGCACATCGCGGCGCGCCTGCGGCGAGGTGATCCACTGGCTTTCCCCGCTGGCCATCGCCGTACGGCCATCGAGCGATGCGCCAAGCTTAAGCTGCAGATACGGGAATCCTGTACGCATGCGCTTGAGAAAGCCCTTATTAAGCAGCTCAACCTCGCTCATCATCAGCCCGTGGCTGACGTCAATGCCCGCCTGCTGCAAACGGTAGAGGCCACGGCCTGCTACCTGTGGATTGGGATCCTGCATCGCGGCAACGACGCGTGCTACGCCCGCCGCAATCAATGCATCGCAGCACGGCGGCGTACGGCCATGATGACTACAGGGCTCAAGCGTCACGTAGGCGGTTGCCCCTTGCGCTTTTTCTCCGGCCATGCGCAGGGCATGGACTTCGGCATGCGGCTCGCCCGCGCGGTGATGATATCCTTCACCGACAATCTCCCCGTCCTTAACAATCACGCAGCCGACGTTGGGATTTGGGTGAGTAGTGAAACGTCCGCGCGCAGCAAGCTTCAGCGCGCGCGCCATGTACAATTCATCCTGCATGGCTTAGTCCTGTAGGCGAGCAATCTCTTCGCCAAATTCTTTGATATCTTCGAAACTGCGGTAAACCGAAGCAAAGCGGATGTAAGCGACTTTATCGAGCTTTTTCAACTGCTCCATCACCAGGTTGCCGATCATCTTACTCGGCACCTCACGCTCGCCAGTCGCACGCAGTTGTGATTTGATATGGTTTAACGCCATTTCGACGTCATCTGAGCTGACCGGGCGTTTCTCCAGCGCTCTGAGCATGCCGCTGCGCAGCTTATCTTCATTAAAGGGTTCACGCACATCGTTGCTCTTCACAACGCGCGGCATGACAAGTTCAGCCACTTCAAAAGTGGTGAAACGTTCGTTACAGACCAGACACTGCCGACGGCGGCGTACTGAGGAGCCCTCGCCTACAAGACGAGAGTCAATTACCTTAGTGTCTACGGCGAAACAGAATGGGCAATGCATACGGCGTCCTGTACCTCAGTGGTTCACAGAAATCTATTTTACCCTGAACTGGCGTGACAACAAAGGCGCAGCGCTTTTGAGACAAAGGATCGATGCCTTCGTGCTCTGTGCACACTACCATTATGCTATCGCGACAATGAAGGAAGTAATCACAATGACAAGACGTTACCTAAGAATTCTCCTGGTGGGAAGCCTCTTTAGTCTTAGCGCCTGCGCGCAGCAAAGCGAAGTACGCCAGATGCATCAAAGCGTAAGCACGCTAAATAAAGAGATGACGCAGCTTAATCAGGAAACGGTAAAAATTACGCAACAAAATATGTTGAATGCCAAATCGACCAGTGGCGCCTATCTGTTGCCGGGCTCCAAAACGCCTGCCCGGCTGGAAAGCCAGATCGGCACGCTACGTATGTCGCTGGTGAATATTGCGCCGAACGCCGATGGCACACGGTTAACGCTACACATTCAGGGCGAGTCCAATACGCCCTTGCCCGCCTTCAGCGCCACCGTAGAGTACGGGCAAATTCAGGGCACTACAGAGAATTACCAGGAAGTGAATGTTCAAAATCAACTGGTCAATGCCCCGGCAAGTATTCTTGCCCCCAGCGACGTAGACATTCCGTTGCAGATAAATGGTCTCTCCCCCGACCAGTTGGGATTTGTTCGCATTCACGACGTACAGCCTGTTAGCCAATAAACTTTTTTGCGGAACGTTTTGTGCGTTCCGCAACATCAATTCGGCCCCTTTTGTTACTCCCCTGACATAACCGATATTTCTGGCAAAACTTGGCAACATTCATCAGAGCCAGTACAATTCGCCGCCTAAAGTAAGCAAACGTGAACGCAATCGATTACGTAAATGATAGAACTGTGAAACAAGACATATTTTTGTGAACAATGATTTTTATAATAGGCTCCGAAGAATTACGAAATATTTAGAAACGCAATTTGCGCATTTTTCACTCCCGAAAGGGATTTCAAACAGTGGCATACATATGAAAAAAACATTACTTGCAGCCGGTGCAGTGCTGGCACTCTCCTCGTCTTTTACTGCCAATGCAGCAGAAAATGACAAACCGCAATATCTGTCCGACTGGTGGCACCAAAGCGTCAACGTGGTGGGCAGCTACCACACCCGTTTCTCTCCGAAACTGAACAACGACGTGTATCTGGAATACGAAGCGTTTGCCAAAAAAGACTGGTTTGATTTCTATGGCTACATCGATATCCCGAAAACCTTCGACTGGGGTAACGGTAACGACAAAGGTATCTGGTCTGACGGTTCTCCGCTGTTTATGGAAATCGAACCGCGTTTCTCCATCGACAAGCTGACCGGTGCTGACCTGAGCTTTGGACCATTCAAAGAATGGTACTTCGCCAACAACTACATCTACGATATGGGTGATAACAAAGCCAGCCGCCAGAGCACCTGGTATATGGGTCTGGGTACCGATATCGACACCGGGCTGCCGATGGGTCTGTCCCTGAACGTGTATGCTAAATACCAGTGGCAGAACTATGGCGCATCCAACGAAAACGAGTGGGATGGTTACCGTTTCAAAGTGAAATACTTTGTGCCGATCACCCAGGTTTGGGGCGGTCAGTTGACCTATATTGGCTTCACCAACTTCGACTGGGGTTCAGATTTGGGTGATGATCCTAACCGTACCAGCAACTCTATCGCTTCCAGCCACGTGCTGGCGCTGAACTACGATCACTGGCACTACTCCGTAGTCGCGCGTTATTTCCATAACGGCGGCCAGTGGAAAGGTGGGGATACCCTGAACTGGGGCGAAGGCGACTTCAGCGCGAAATCAACCGGTTGGGGTGGTTATCTGGTCGTAGGTTACAACTTCTAATCCAGACAATTTATCGCAGACAAGCCAGCTTAACCGCTGGCTTTTTTACGGCTGGTCTTCACAACGTACTTTACGTAAAAAGTCACTTAGCGAGCGATCTGCCGATTCACGAAAATGCCTGTCGAGCAGCGTGATCTTCAGACAGCGATCAACGCGAAAGCAGCGATAATCGTCACGCTTCTCGCACCAGGCAACCAGAAGCCAGTGCTCGCCCCAGAAAAATAATCCCAGCGGCTGAACGTCGCGCCAGGAGAGGTTCCCGGACTCATCTCGATAATGCAGCGCCAGCGTCTGCTGCGCCGAAACCGCGCGATGTATGAGATCGAAGGCACTGCGTGAATGCGGCTGATTACCAAAATCTGGCGCAAAAATCCGCGTTTGCTCGGCCCTGCGGCGACTCTCTGGCGGCAATATCGCCAGCACTTTTTCCTGCGCGGACTCCAGTGCCTGTGAAAGTGAATCCCCGCCCCATGTTTTCAGCAACCGAATCGCGACCATCAATGCTTCTGATTCGTGATGCGTTAACATCAACGGTGGCAGATCAAACCCGGCCATTAAGCGGTATCCGCTGCCCACTTCGCCTTCAATGGGCACGCCGGATAAAGAGAGATCGCGGATATCGCGATAAATCGTCCGTTCAGAAACGTCAAGACGTTCTGCCAGCAGCGCCGCCGTTGTCACTCGCCTGCCACGCAGGATTTGTACAATCTGAAACAAACGGTCGGCGCGTCTACTCATTTTAATCCTCTGGCCTGAAAATATTACGCGGGTTGATGTAAACCAACACGATTGCCTTCACTGTCAGTAAATAGCGCAATCGTACCAATGTCCGGCCCCAGTTCGAGCGGGCCAAACACGCATTGACCGCGAGCGGTGGCGACGCGTTCAAGCGTGGCAGCCAAATTGTCCGTATGCAGATAAATAATAGCGCCCTGCGCTGAAGGCGAAATACCGTCAAATTTAGCCAACGCCCCGCCAGGAGCAGGATCCTGATGCGGGAATACGGCCAGCTCGGCGCAGTCCATATTCTCCCGACGCAAAGAAACCTGCATCACTGGCTCATAAAAAGCGATGGCGCGCTCCATTTGTGCCACGGGAATTTCAAACCAGTTAATTACGTTGTTCATACTTCCTCCTGCCTGTGTGGGTAATCTCAGAAGGACTATAAGACAGGGCTACTGACAGCATACTGTCAGTAGTGTGGCGACAGAAAAAGATAATGCTCAGTCGCTAAAGCACAAGCAAAAAAAATCCCGACCTTGCGATCGGGATTCCAGTTCTTACGCTTCACACGCTCTGCGTCGCTTAAGGCAGAATCGACGGTTGATCCGCCCCTTCTTTCTCGACCTTCTGCTGCAGCATATGCTCACGCTTCATACCCAGCTTCAGCGCCAGCGCCGATGCCACGTAGATAGAAGACGCGGTACCGATGGAAACACCGATAAGCATGGTCAGCGAGAAGCCTTCCAGTACCGGACCACCGAACAGGAAAAGCATCAGAATAACCATCAACGTCGTACCGGACGTAATCAACGTACGGTGCAGCGTCTGCGTCAATGACACGTTAAAGATTTCGTAAGGCGTACCGCGACGAATTTTGCGGAAGTTTTCACGAATACGGTCAGAGACGACGATACTGTCGTTCAGCGAGTAACCGATTACCGACATCAGCGATGCGACGATAGTCAGGTCAATCTCGATATGGAACAACGACAGGATCCCAAGTGTGATGATTACGTCGTGCGCCAGCGCGATAACTACCCCTGCAGCCAGTCGCCACTCAAAGCGGAAACCGACGTACACCAGGATTGAGATCAGCGCCGCCATCAGCGCCATCGCACCGGTTTGCGCCAGGTCTGCACCCACGCTCGGCCCCACGAATTCAATTCGCTTCACCGCAGCGTTTTGGTTGGTGGATTCGTTAATCACACTCAACACTTTGCTACCCAGCACCTGACCGCCGTCTGCGCCTTCAGTTGGCGGCATACGCACCATAATGTCGTGGCTGCTGCCGAAGTTTTGCAGAAGCGGATCAACAAAGCCCGCTTTCTCCAGCGCATCGCGCATCACGTCCATTTCAGCTGGTTTTTCCAGCGTGATTTCAATGACCGTACCACCGGTGAAATCGAGACCCCAGTTAAAGCCGCGCACGCCCATAATCACGATGGCCGCGATCAGCAGAAAACCTGAAATGCCGAAAGCCCAGTAGTCCCAGCGCATAAAGTCCCAGACTTTACGGCCGTGGTTCAATTGTTCAACAGTATATTCCTGTGCCACTTCGCACTCCTCAGATTGACAGCTTTTTGACGCGCTTGCCGCCATACAACAGGTTTACGATGGCACGTGTACCGACAATTGCGGTAAACATCGACGTCGCTACCCCAATACCGGTAGTAATCGCGAACCCTTTAATTGCCCCGGTGCCGACTGCGTACAGGATAATGACCTTAATCAGCGTCGTAATGTTCGCATCGAAGATGGAGCTAAATGCGCCCGCATAACCTTCATTGATGGCCTGCTGCACCGAACGACCGTTACTCAACTCTTCTTTGATACGTTCGTTGATCAGTACGTTAGCATCGACCGCGACGGCAAGGGTTAAGACGATCCCCGCAATCCCCGGCATACTCAGCGTAGCTCCCGGCAACAGCGACATAATGCCGACAATCAGCACCAGGTTAGCGATCAGCGCGCTGGTCGCAATCAGGCCGAACTTCTTATAGAAGAAGATCATGAACAGGATAGACACCACCAGACCGGCCAGACAGGCTTCCAGACCCTGTTTGATGTTCTGCATACCCAGGGTTGGGCCGATGGTACGTTCTTCAACAATCTGAATCGGCGCGATCAACGCACCGGCACGTAACAGCAGAGAAAGCTGACGCGCTTCGTTCGGGTTGTTGATACCGGTGATACGGAAGCTGTTACCCAGACGAGACTGGATGTTGGCGATGTTAATCACCTCTTCCTGTTTCACCAGCACAGCGCGACCGTTGGCATCTTTTTTACCGCTGTCTTTGTACTCCACAAACAGGGTCGCCATCGGCTTACCGATGTTGTCCTTGGTGAAGTTGGACATGATGTTACCACCCGCGCTATCCAGCGAGATGTTAACCTGCGGCTGATTGTATTCGTCCTGGCTGGAAGTGGAATCGGTGATATGGTCACCAGTCAGGATCACGCGTTTGTACAGCACAACCGGCTGACCTTCACGAGACTGTTTCACTTCCGAATCACCCGGCACGCGCCCGGATGCCGCGGCAGACTGGTCAACGTTGGTGTTTACCAGACGGAATTCCAGCGTCGCGGTTGCGCCCAGAATTTCTTTCGCGCGCGCGGTATCCTGAATACCCGGCAGTTCGACGACAATACGGTCAGCGCCCTGACGTTGTACCACCGGCTCAGCAACACCCAACTGGTTCACACGATTACGCAGAATATTGATGTTCTGCTGTACCGCGTATTCACGGGCTTCACTCAGGCGCGCATCGGTCATCACCGCACGCAGAGCATTGCTGCCCTGGCTGGAAATAACCAGATCCTGGTGACGCTTGCTCAGATAAGAGATAGCTTCATCACGGGCGCTGCTGTCACGGAAGGTGATGCTCAGGCCGTAGTTATCTTCTTTACGAACGGTAGTATAAGGAATGCCTTTTTCACGCAGATCGCTGCGCAGGCTATCGATATTTTGTTCCTGCAACTTACTCAGCGCGGTGTCCATATCCACTTCCATCAGGAAGTGAACGCCGCCACGCAGGTCAAGACCGAGTTTCATCGGTTCTGCGTGAATGGCTGCCAGCCAGCGCGGGGTTGCCGGAGCAAGGTTAAGCGCCACGACGTATTGATCGCCCAGCACGCCCATCAGCACTTCACGTGCGCGCAGTTGGGTATCAGTGGAGTCGAAGCGCGCAAGAATAGCACCCTCTTCCAGAGCCACAGACTTAGGTGTGATTTTATCTTCTTGTAACGTTTTCTGGACCTGGATCAGCGTTTGCTCACTGGCGGCGGCACCGCGCACGCCAGTGATTTGAACAGCCGGATCCTCACCATACAGGTTGGGAAGTGCGTAAAGCAGGCCGACGACAATCACGACGACCAGCATAATGTACTTCCACAAAGGATAACGGTTTAACACGGCAGTTCCCTTTGGGAAAACAATAAATTACAGCGCCTTCATGGTGCCTTTCGGCAGAACGGCAGCTACGAAATCACGTTTAATAACCACTTCAGTGGTATCGTTCAGCGCAATAGCGATGTAGCCAGATTCTGCTACTTTGGTCACGCGACCCACCAGACCACCGTTAGTCAGCACTTCATCGCCTTTCGCAATGGAGTTCATCAGATTTTTGTGTTCTTTGGTACGCTTTTGTTGCGGACGCAGGATCATAAAGTAGAAAATCAGACCAAACACCACCAGCATCAGAATCAGAGACATCGGGCTGCCCTGCGCCGGAGCACCTGTTGCCGCTACCGCATCAGAAATAAAAAAGCTCATTCAAATTCCCTCATTATTAAAATTAATCAACGTTCACAGGTGGAACTGGTCGCCCCTGACGTTGGTAAAAATCGGTCACGAAGCTCTCTAATTTACCCTCTTCAATAGCCTTGCGTAAACCCGCCATCAAACGCTGGTAGTAGCGAAGGTTATGAATCGTGTTGAGACGCGCGCCCAATATTTCGTTGCAACGGTCGAGATGATGCAAGTAAGCGCGCGAATAATTGCGACAGGTGTAGCAATCACACTCAGCATCGAGCGGACTGGTGTCGCTTTTATGTTTCGCGTTACGAATTTTTACCACGCCGTCAGTCACAAACAAATGACCATTACGGGCATTTCGCGTTGGCATCACGCAGTCAAACATATCGATACCGCGACGTACGCCTTCAACCAGATCTTCTGGTTTGCCGACGCCCATCAGGTAACGCGGTTTATCTGCCGGAATCTGTGGGCAAACATGCTCCAGAATGCGGTGCATATCTTCCTTCGGCTCACCGACAGCCAAACCGCCGACAGCGTAGCCATCAAAGCCGATATCTACCAGACCTTTGACAGAGATATCACGTAAATCTTCGTAAACGCTGCCCTGAATGATGCCAAAAAGCGCATTTTTGTTGCCGAGACTGTCAAAACGGTCGCGACTGCGCTTCGCCCAACGCAGAGACATCTCCATTGAGCGTTTAGCATAGTCCCAGTCGGCCGGGTACGGTGTACATTCGTCGAAGATCATCACGATATCGGAACCGAGATCGTATTGAATCTCCATTGACTTCTCAGGATCGAGGAAAATCGGATCGCCGTTGATCGGGTTGCGGAAATGCACGCCCTGCTCGGTGATCTTGCGGATATCGCCCAGACTGAAAACCTGGAAGCCGCCGGAATCGGTAAGGATTGGCCCTTTCCACTGCATGAAATCGTGCAGATCGCCGTGCAGCTTCATGATTTCCTGACCCGGGCGTAGCCACAGGTGGAAAGTGTTGCCGAGAATGATCTGCGCGCCGGTGGCTTCAACTTCTTCCGGCGTCATGCCTTTTACGGTGCCGTAAGTACCGACCGGCATAAATGCAGGTGTTTCCACTACGCCACGATCAAAAACCAGGCGGCCGCGACGCGCGCGACCGTCTGTGGTGTCCAGTTCAAATTTCATCTTAACTCCTGCGTCAGAAAAACAGTCCGACGTTAAATACTCATGCCGGAAATTTATTCCCCGACACGCTCAGAAATAGCCTGCGGATTGTACGTGATAAACATCGCATCTCCGTAACTAAAAAAGCGATATTCCGCTTTTACCGCTTCGTGGTAGGCGTGCATGGTGTTTTTATAACCAGCAAACGCAGAAACCAGCATGATCAGCGTCGATTCCGGCAGGTGGAAGTTGGTGACCAGGGCATCAATCACCTGGTATTTATAGCCTGGATAAATAAATATCTGCGTATCGCCGAAGAACGGCGCAATGAGATCGTTTTTTGCAGCCTGCGCCGCGCTTTCCAGTGAGCGAACGGACGTTGTGCCCACGGCTATCACGCGGTTGCCACGCGCCTTCGCCGCCAGCACCGCGTCAACCACATCCTGCGGCACTTCCGCATATTCGGAGTGCATAATGTGGTCTTCGATAGTGTCTACGCGCACCGGCTGGAAGGTACCCGCGCCGACGTGCAACGTAACGAACGCCATTTCAATGCCTTTATCGCGCAGTTTCGCCAGCAGCGGCTCGTCAAAGTGCAGCCCCGCGGTCGGCGCAGCGACGGCACCCGGTTTTTCGCTATACACGGTCTGGTACAGCTCGCGGTCGGCGTCTTCGTCCGGGCGGTCAATATACGGCGGCAACGGCATATGGCCGATGGCATTGAGGATATCAAGCACGCTGCGTTCATCGTCAAACGCCACTTCAAACAGCGCGTCGTGACGGGCAACCATCGTCGCTTTAATACTTTCATCGTCGCCCAACAGCAGCTCGGCACCCGGCTTCGGCGCTTTCGAGGCGCGAATGTGTGCCAAAATACGCTTGTCATCCAGCATGCGTTCGACCAGCACTTCAATCTTACCGCCGCTGGCTTTACGGCCAAACAGACGCGCAGGTATGACGCGGGTGTTGTTAAAGACCAGCAAATCGCCAGGGTTGAGCTTATCGAGCAAATCGGTGAAAGTACCGTGCGTCAGCGCGCCCGTCGGCCCGTCCAAAGACAGCAAGCGGCAGCTACTGCGCTCAGCTTGCGGATAGTGGGCAATCAGGGATTCGGGTAGTTCAAAGGTGAAATCGGTAACGCGCATGACACTGACTCAGACTAAAATAAGAGGCGGGTAGTCTAGTGCCGGGGCGTTCTCCCTGCAACCTTTACCCCTCTGGATAAACGTTTAACTATGAATTTTCTTGCACATTTGCATCTCGCTCATCTTGCCGACAGCTCGCTTTCCGGCAATCTGCTGGCCGATTTTGTCCGGGGTAATCCGGAAACGCATTTTTCGCCTGAGGTGGTGGAAGGCATCTTCATGCACCGTCGTATCGACGTGATGACCGATAACCTGCCGCAGGTGCGTGAAGCCAAAGAGTGGTTTCGTAGCGAAACGCGCCGCGTCGCGCCAATTACGCTGGACGTGATGTGGGATCACTTTCTGTCGCGCCACTGGGCGGAAATCTCCCCAGACTTCCCGCTGGTAGACTTTGTGCGCTATGCCCGCACCCAGGTGACCACAATTTTGCCGGAATCGCCGCCGCGCTTTATTAACTTAAACAACTATATATGGTCAGAAAAATGGCTTGAGCGCTATCGTGACATGGATTTTATCCAGAACGTCCTGAACGGCATGGCCAGCCGCCGTCCGCGTCTCGATGCCCTGCGCGCCTCATGGTATGACCTGGATACGCATTATGATGCGTTAGAAGAACGTTTCTGGCAGTTTTATCCGCAGATGATGGAACAGGCGCAGCGTAAAACCCTTTGATTGCAGCCCGCATAACGCGCCGGATAAGCCTTAGCCACCATCCGGTAAAAGATTGATAGACAAAACCTGTCTCATTGATTGCCAGCGCCTCTTTGTCTTATTCACGAACACTCTCTATACTGGCCCGCGTTGCGTTCCAAAAACCCCTTAACATTGCAGGAGAATTATATGGTACTGGTAACTCGTCAGGCTCCGGATTTCACAGCAGCTGCGGTACTGGGTAGCGGTGAGATCGTTGAAAACTTCAACTTCAAACAGCATACCAACGGTAAAACCACCGTTCTGTTCTTCTGGCCGATGGACTTCACTTTCGTTTGCCCGTCTGAACTGATCGCATTCGACAAACGTTACGAAGAATTCCAGAAGCGCGGCGTTGAAGTTGTTGGCGTTTCTTTCGACTCTGAATTTGTCCACAACGCATGGCGTAACACCCCTGTCGACAAAGGCGGCATCGGTGCGGTGAAATACGCAATGGTTGCTGACATCAAACGCGAAATCCAGAAAGCCTACGGCATCGAGCACCCGGAAGCGGGCGTTGCTCTGCGTGGTTCTTTCCTGATCGACGCTAACGGCGTTGTTCGTCACCAGGTGGTTAACGATCTGCCGCTGGGTCGTAACATCGACGAAATGCTGCGCATGGTTGACGCGCTGCAGTTCCACGAAGAGCACGGCGACGTTTGCCCGGCGCAGTGGGAAAAAGGTAAAGAAGGTATGAACGCGTCTCCGGACGGCGTGGCAAAATACCTGACCGAGAACGTTTCCAGCCTGTAATTGGCATGAATCGACAAAAGGCCCGCAATGCGGGCCTTTTTTATGGGTTTATGTCGGATTACCCTTTTTCACTTCACGCCAGATTCGCCACGCCATCAGCGCCAGTACGGCGACGCCAAGGATTAACGCCCCCCACACCAACAGCGTTTTCCACTGGCTTTGTTGCTCAGCGACTGACGTTGCCGTCAGCCGACCCTCACCGCCCAGAGTAACCCGTTCATCCTCCAATGCCTGCGGCATTTTGTCAGGATCGTTGTGCTTACGTAACGCCTCCGGGATCAGCATCGCCAGACTGATGCTCGCGGGTTCCGCCGCTTTGTTACCCCATGCCAGGATAAACGGGCTTTGGCCTTGCGCGTTAAAAATCACTTTATAGCTGTCGCGCTCCCCTCTCAGTACGGGTAAGGTGGCGGGTAAACGCGCCTGAAGCGTCGTCATCCGGACCGCCTCGACTAACTCACCGGAGAGTGGAATATCATCCGAATGCTGATTTTCCAGATTGTAGAGAACCGTTCGGGTTAAAGGCTGCCAGGCGTCTTTTTCTCCCTTGCGCCATTCAAGTTCAACCGGCAATACGCCTTCGTAATCCAGTGAAATCTTTAATGAAGTCAACGGTTGCGGCCTGGACCAGCGCCAAATCGCCTGGTTTTCGGCAATTCTCTCCGCTTCAGCATCCATCGAAACAGGCCGGGTAAGCGGAGGCTCCTCACGGGTTATCGCACTCACGCCGGTCAGATTTAAAGCAGGGCTTTGCGAATCAAGAATCAGCAACAGCCATGGGACACCACCAGCGGACATGCGCAAATCATCGACGCCTAAGGTGTCCATTTTCAATCGGTCGTCGCTATGCGTCAGATCCATCAGCGGCGCATTTCCTGTAATCAACCTCCAGTCACGTAAATCTCGGCTGTAATAAAGCGATGCCGTTCCCTGCCAGTTTTTCGCAGGCGCATCCCAGTTTAAACGCAACTGGGACAGCGATGGCGTCTCTTTGACATCGTCTGGCAAGGCGATTAAATAACTCTGCCCGATGGATTGCAGGTTTTCACTTTCGAAGCGAATTTCGATGCCATTTTTAGCACGAAGCAGGACCGCGGGTCTTTCATCATCTTGCTTTGGCGTCACCTGTTGCACCGTAGAATCAAACGGAAAAAGGCGCAGAGGAATCGTTCTCGGGGACGTTGCCTGCGTTTTTTCTGCCAGCAGAGTGAAAGGCACTACCTCGCCCTGACGGTTGAACACCCGGATATCACGTAAATCCGGCCAGACTGCCTCATGGTACACCGCCAAAGGCAGAGGCAGGCTATACCATTGCTCTGACCCCGGCGTTAAGAGCTTCATGCCGTTCGCGTAGTCTGCTGGCGCATCCGTAGCCGTATTACTGCCCCACGCCGCGCCGATTGCTCCTAACAGAGCACTCCAGAGAACCGCTTTAATCCATTTCATTTTTCTTCTCCAGCTTTGGGCGGTAAGGGTGAAAAATACCCGATAATCAGCACCAGAATGGCGACGCCAATAAACGCGACCGCGCGCGCCAGGCCGCCGCCTCCCGCGCTGTCCACCAGCATCAGTTTAATAATGACTATCCCCAGCAAAACGGCTCCACACAGCCATTCCTGCCGCGAGCGACGCCGGGTTGCCTGCAGCATCACCACCAATGCCGTTAGCATCCAGAACAGAGCAAAACAGGTTTGAATCAACCGCGAATCCCACAGGGCGTGTACATTCCACGCAACTTCACCATACCAGGACAACGCGCGCAGCAACAAACCATTAAGCCACCAAAAGCCGAGCACCATCAGCGCCACAACCGGCCATGGGCGGCACACCGAAAGCTGCACCGGGAAATAGCGTTCAGACGCGCGATAAAACACGATCAACCCTAGCAGGGCAAAAGCTGCGCCCTCTTCCAGCGGGTTGAGCAACGGCAGATACGTCTGACGATAAACCACGCCATCCTGTAAATTCGTCAACACGAGCAGACCGATCAGCACCAGCGCAACGGGAACCATCGCCTGCACAGAATATAAGGCTGGCCAGATACGAAATGGCCAGAGCTTGCGCTGAACAGCTTGATAAACCAGGAAAATCAGCAACCCGCCAGCCGCCATCATCAGGCCGCTTCCCCACGCGGCCCTCCCCCACGGTAGCGCCTGTGCGAACCAGAACAGCTCAACCGCCAGCGCCAGTACAATCATCCAGAAGAATGACAAATGCGCCAGCCGGGAAAGCGTTGGCGGTAATATCTGTGCGTCACGCCAGAGCAGCGCAACTGCAACAATTAGCGCCGCGCACCAGGCCAGATTCGGCCAGCCCGCAGCAAAAATCTGCTGCCAGGAGATCTGATACATCAGCATCACCAGCATCGTCGGCCATAACAGCCATTTACTGGCATCAAGCTCCCGCCATGCCAGGCGACCAGCAATCGTACGCCAGCCCCAGACCGATACCGCCATTAATGCCAACACGCCAGACAGCACCCACCGCTCCTGCTTCAGGACGAGCTGCGATACCGCAACGAGGGCAGTAATCCAGAAAAGCAAACCGCCAGCGAGTAGCCCCCAACTGCCCTGCATCCGAATGCTGCGCCATAGCCATGCGGCAGCCAGCCAACTGAGGCTAAGCACGGCAAATATCAGCATCACTGAGAGCGCAGTTGTGCCGTTCGCCAGCGCCCATAGCGCGCTGCCCACGGCCAGCACGAGCAGCGCCGTACCGCTATAACTCATGCGTCGCTGCTGCTGTTGGATACCCAGCCAGAGGATCCCAAGTCCCTCCAGCGACCAGGCCATCGCCGTCCAACGGGCTGAAAGCGCCAACGGGATAGCCAGGGTAGTAAATGCGCCGCCAAGCGCCAGGGCAGCCAATACCAGCGGTCTCCCCGGCAAAGACGAACGCCGCAACGCCAGCGTCGCTAACACCAGATAGAAACCACCGTAGCCTAGTGCGCTCAGCGCCGGACCATATGCCATATGCCGCGTAATGGCGTACTGCATGCCAAAACCTACCAGCGGAGGGGCAAACAGCAGCACGCCATCAATAATCTGCTTGCCTTTTTCCTGCGCACGAAGCGACAGCGCCACGCTCAGCACGCCAAAAATAAGGGTGTTGGCGATCAGGAACAATTGGCAGCTCAGGTAATACTCAGGTCGATAGTCCTCCAGCCCCCACAAACCGCCAACGCCAAAGGTAAACAGCAGGCCGAGCAGATTCAGCTCCCGCCAGTGCTGCCAGATGCTAATGGCGAGAATGCCGACCGAGAGCAGAAGATAGAAAGAGAAAAGTGCGACATGACTGCCGCCGCCGGAGGAAAGCAGCAGCGGCGCGAGATAGCCGCCAAGGCTTGCCAGCATCGCCAGGCTGAGTGCCTTTTGCAAAATAGCCAGACCCACGCTCGCCGCGCAAATCGCCACCAGCAGCGCAAATGCCAGCGTCATTGGCAGCATTTGCCACAGCCGGAACGCGCCAAAGACGGTGAGATAGAGTGCTCCCGTGGCCCCGCCCTGTAAGATCAGCGCATAGACCGGTTGCTTATGCCGCAACCGCCAGCCCAGCGCCAACAGGACAATAGCAAACAGCGCGGCCGCCACCAGGCGCAGCTCAAGCGGAAACAGAGAATGTTCGACGGTGTAACGCAGCAGAAAAGAAAGTCCCAGGAACAGGAGCAATATACCGAGCTTTGCCAACGGGTTGCCCTGCATAAACCAGCGCACCAGCGATGATATCACCCCGCCAAAAGCAGAAGGCCGCTGGGCGTTGGGCGTGGAGACCGTCGCTTTATCCGGCTTTTGCTGTGAAGACCACGGGTTAACGGGTTCAGGCGTCGGCTCAGCGTCAGGTTCCGGCGCCACGCTGCTCATCGCAGGCGTTGGCGCATCGGCGGCAGCCTGTGCCACAGACTCTGACGCCACACCGCGCAGCTCAAGTTCCTCTACCCGACGGCGCAAGGCCGCCAGCTCAGAACGTACCGCCGCACTGCGTCTGTATGCCACGATCGCGAGACCAGGAACCACGACCAACGCGAAGAATAAAACAATGCAGCCAAGGGTTAGCAGCTCATCCATGTTTCCACCTTCACTGTGTAAAGACAGACCAGAATGACACAAATTGTTGCAGCTGTGCCATATCTGTTAACACTATGACCCGCTTTTCAGAAAAGCCAATCAGCCCCTGCGTTTGGCCAGGGGCTGTGATGAGAGATTAAAACGCAAAACAGGAACAACCCAGCGCGCCCCAGAAAGCCCTGTCATCTGACACCGGAATCCCCGACTTACGCGCGATGTCATGCTGATGACCGTGTACGCCGCAGCTACCGCAGCACTGGTGCATCTGTACCATTGCGCCAATTTTCGCCGCAGCAGGCGGCGCTGAGCGATAGTGCCCCGGCACCTTCACCACCGGCGACCAGTCCGGCACAACCGGAATGGCTTGCGGTGCCAGCGGCGTGAAATGCCCGGCTGCGTACACGACTTTACCATCGACAATAGTCATCACCGACTCGATGCCTTTGATCTCTTCTTCCGGCACGCTGAAATAGTCTTTAGACAGCACCACCAGGTCGGCCAGTTGATCTTTCTCGATACGCCCTTTCTTACCCTGTTCGCTGGAGAACCAGGCGCTACCGGCCGTCCACAGTTCCAGCGCCACATCGCGCGGCAGGCGATTGTTATCATCATACATCGCCATACCACCAACGGTACGGCCAGAAACCAGCCAGTACAGCGCGGTCCACGGGTTATAGCTGGCCACGCGGGTGGCGTCAGTCCCCAGCCCTACCGGAACATCAGCCGCCAGCATTTTCGCCACCGGCGGCGTATGCTTGACCGCGTCTTTGCCATAGCGATCGACAAAATACTCCCCCTGGAACGCCATTCGGTGCTGAACCGCTATCCCGCCGCCCAACGCTTTGACGCGCTCGATATTGCGTTCGGTAATCGTTTCGGCGTGATCGAAGAACCAGTGCAGGCCATTGAACGGGATATCGCGATTCACCTTCTCGAACACATCCAGCATGCGGCTGATGGATTCATCATAGGTGGCATGCAGACGGAACGGCCAGCGATGCTCCACCAGGTGGCGAACCACGCGTTCCAGTTCTTCTTCCATACCTTCCGGCAGATCCGGACGTGGTTGCAGGAAATCTTCAAAATCAGCGGCCGAGAAGACCAACATTTCCCCTGCGCCATTAGCACGGTAGAAATCGGTGCCCTGTCCGGGCTTGAGCATATCGGTCCAGCGTTCAAAGTCCTCCAGCTCCTGCTTAGGACGCTGAGTAAACAAGTTGTAGGCGATGCGCACCGTCATCTGCTTGTTGGCGTGCAACTGCTCAATGATCTCGTAATCTTCCGGGTAGTTCTGAAAGCCGCCGCCCGCATCAATGGCGCTGGTCAGTCCCAGACGGTTCAGCTCGCGCATAAACTGGCGGGTCGAATTGACCTGCATTTCCAGCGGCAGCTTTGGCCCTTTCGCCAGCGTCGAATAAAGGATCATGGCGTTGGGTTTGGCGATCAGCATTCCGGTCGGGTTGCCGTTGCTATCACGCACAATCTCACCGCCTGCCGGATCCGGCGTCGCTTTGGTGTAGCCCACGGCTTTCAGCGCCGCGCGATTCAGCAACGCCCTGTCGTACAGATGCAGAACAAATACCGGGGTATCTGGCGCGGCTTCATTCAGTTCTTCCAGAGTCGGCATGCGCCGTTCGGCAAACTGGAATTCGCTCCAGCCGCCTACCACGCGCACCCATTGCGGCGACGGCGTTCTGTCAGCCTGCTCTTTGAGCATGCGTAGTGCATCCGCCAGCGACGGTACGCCTTCCCAACGCAGTTCCAGGTTGTAATTCAGACCACCGCGAATCAGGTGCAGGTGTGAATCATTTAAGCCGGGGATCACCGTATGTCCTTGCAGATCGACAATCTGCGTTCCTTCGGCGGCAAAGCTCATGATCCGGTCGTGGTTACCGGTCGCCAGGATCTTCCCGTTGGCGATCGCGACCGCCTCGACCTGTGGGCTTTGTCTGTCGAGAGTATGAATTTTTCCGTGAGTCAGAATCAGTGTGGCAGTTTGCGACATAACAATCTCCTGAGAAACCGGTCAGGCTTTTTTCAGCCATCCGGCAAACAGACGGGTTACGATGGGCATCCAGAACCAGACCACCAGCGCAACCACACACGCATCATTGATAAGATGCAGGAGTAACGAGCCCTTCATTGCAGGCAGCACAATGCCGGTCAACCACGGCACCAGGTTAGTGCTGGGAAAAATCACCAGCAGAGTTATCAGGAACTGTTTCCAGCGCCTGGGCTGGCGTACATGGGGCGCGGGCGGCGTAAACCAGAACGCCGCTTCGGTACGAATTTCGGTTTTGTCACCTTCTGCCAGCAGCGGAGCTATCTCTTCCACCAGCACACGGCGCGTATCGGACTGGGTCCAGTTGTACAGATGCTCCAGCGTGTCGAAGCGGATAATAATGTTCCACAGATTCTCGCCCTCCGCAGGGCGAATCACATTCGCCCCGAGATGACCGGGAAACTCGGCCGCCACCGGCATGATTTTCCCCAGCCACTGCTCATACCGCCGCGCCTGCTCAGGCTGCAGGGTATGGGTAATCACCAACGTCACATGTTTGTTCTGCGCCATGAAGGGTTCCTTGTTGAGAGGAAACAGACCGCTTAGGCCAGGAAAGCAATACACAAAATCATTCATGGTGCATCGAGGCGGCAAGGTTGTGGATCCCCGGAAACTTACATCAGTAAGTGACCGGGGTGCGCAAGCGAAGCGATCAAAGATGCAGCATGAAGGATAAAGTGTATTTAGGCTTTACGTTCCGGCGCGCCATGCACCATGGTATAGGCGTAATCCACGCCCATACCGTAGGCGCCGCTATGTTCGCGCACCAAATCCATTACGGCGTCGTAGGTTTCTTTGCGGGACCAGTCACGCTGGTACTCAAGAAGAACCTGTTGCCAGGTTACGGGGACTGCGCCCGCCTGCACCATCCGGTCAATAGAACGCTCGTGGGCATCCACAGACGTGCCGCCGGACGTGTCGGTAACCACATACACTTCATAACCCGCTTCCAGCGCCATCAGCGCCGGGAAGGTCAGGCAGACTTCGGTCCACAGCGCGGAGATAATCAATTTTTTGCGCCCGGTCGCTTCCACGGCTTTCACAAACGCCGCATCTTCCCAGGAGTTCATAGACATGCGTTCAATAGGCTTCACATCGGGGTGAACCGCTAACAATTCCGGCCAGATATAGCCGCTAAAACTTTTTGTTTCCACAGAGGTATAAATCACTGGAACATTAAATATCTTGCCGGCTTTCGCTAATGCCACGGTATTATTTTTCAAAGTCTGGCGATCAATATTTGCCACACCAAATGACATTTGCGGCTGATGATCAATAAAAATCAGCGTAGAGTTTTGAGGGTCAATCAGTTCCCGAATAGACATAACACACCTTCTTAATCAATAAGTTAAAAGGCAACGGTCTGTATCTGCCGTCAGCAGCAGGATCCTGAATCAGAAAGCTTGTTGAGTATAGCGGGAAATTTCTAACGAGTTATTAAAGAAAACTAACCATCCTGTGAAACTATTAATTCTGTGTTGCGATATATCCTAAACAACATCAAAAAAATGCGCATGACTCATCTAATTTATTCACTGGCATTGTTTATGTTCATTCGGTACAACAGAGGAGTTTATTATTCAGGATATTTTCTGCTTATGCGCATCAATCTGGATGTTTTGCTCATCCTCGACGCACTCGACAAACAGGGTTCATTTGCCGCAGCAGCCGAATCGCTGTTTAAAACCCCTGCGGCACTCAGCTATATGATTCAGAAGCTGGAAAGCGATTTGAATATTGAGCTGCTTGACCGCTCCGGGCACCGGGCGAAATTTACCGACACCGGGCTGATGCTGCTGGAAAAGGGACGTTTGCTGCTGAGTGCAGCCAAAGATCTCGAAAAGCAGGCAGTACAGCTGAGTTCAGGCTGGGAAAAAGAGCTGGCAATCGCGCTGGATGACTCTTTCCCTTTCGCCACGCTGCTGCCCATTATTGATGAATTTCACGCGCTGAATAAGCAAACCCGGCTGAGTTTTACCCACCATACGCTGGCAGGCTCCTGGGAGGAGCTGACCCATAATGGCGCAGACATCATTCTGGGGGCGATTAATGAACCGCCAACGTCAGCCGCCTGGTCCTACAAAATGCTCGGCACGCTGGATAATGTATTTGTCGTGGCACCCGAACATCCGCTGGCCGCCGCGCCAGATGGCCTGACAAACGAACAGCTGTGCCTGCATCGGGCCATTGTTATCAGCGACAGCGCCCGCTTTTGCCATCCGCTGCAAACCAATCTGATGGACGAGCAGGCGCAGATTCGCGTCGATGACTTCCACAGTAAGGTGATGTTATTGCGAGCCGGCATGGGCTGCGGATTTCTTCCCCGCCACATTGCCAGCCCGTGGCTTGCCACAGGCGAACTGGTGGAAAAAACGGTCATCTCATTTCGCCAAAAAGATGTGGCCTATATGGCATGGCGTAACAGCCGCGACGGGCTGGCGCAGCGCTGGTGGCGAGAAACGCTGCTGGCGAGCCCGGAGATTGCGCGCTTGTATCAATGACCCATCCACACCGTGGCGGAGATCGCCGGCAGCGTCAGGATATCGTCAGCGAGCAGGCCGTTACCCTCTTTGTGCTGCCATTGAACGACACGCAGTAGTGGCGAGGCTGGCAGGACTACTTCACAGGCCTGACCACGGTTAATCGCCACCAGCACGCGCTGGCGGTTGAGCACCCGCATAAACACGACCACGTTATCTTCGGCGTAAATCACCTGACAACCGCCATGGCGTAACGCCTGGCTTTGATGGCGTAATTTTGCCAGCCGCTGATACAGCTCAAGCAAATGAGTGTCCTGTTTTTCAGGTTGCCACGGGAACGGCTTACGACAGAACGGGTCGTTATTACCGTCCAGCCCCACCTCGTCACCGTAATAAATACAAGGCACGCCAGGCCAGGTAAACAGCCATACCACCGCCAGCGGTAAACGCGCCACGTCTTTGCCAAGCAAGGATTTAAAACGGGCGGTATCGTGGCTGTCGAGCTGATTGAACATCCGCAGTTGCTGCTGATGCGACAGACCCGCGCGGTAGTTATCCATCCACGCCATACAGGTTTGGGCATCAATAGATTGCGGGTCGTAGGAGATATCCGTATTGGCCAGAAATCCCCAGATGGGGAAAGTAAAACCGCGATAGTTCATGGCGGCATCTTCTGCATCCGCCTGCAACCACTGGCGCGCATCACCAAAATGTTCACCCACAACATACGCTTCAGGCTGAGTTTCTTTTGCCGCCTGCGTAATCCCCGCCACATGGTGCAGGTTGTTGCGCGCCCCGCCGCCTTCTCCCAGCATATGCACGACATCAAGACGCCAGCCGTCCATACTCCACGGCGCTTTCAGCCAGTGACGAACGATACTGTCTTCCCCACGATAAATCTCATTGACCAGGCTTTGCGAACAAAAATCCAGCTTGGGTAGGCTGGCATAGCCCAGCCAGTCAAGCGCCACACCGTCGGCAGAGAAATGATACCAGTCACGCCAGGGGGAATGCGGGTTGTAACACGCCCCATCCGTCCCACGGTTATGCCGATCAAACCAGGGGTGTGAATCGCCGCTGTGGTTAAAAACACCGTCCAGAATCAGACGCATGCCCTGCTGTTGCGTGTTGTGACGCAAGCGCAGCAGCGCGTTGTCGCCGCCAAACTGTGGATCAACATGACGGTAATCTTCGGTATCGTATTTATGCACGCTCGGCGCGGTAAATACCGGGTTCAGATACAGCGCCGTCACCCCTAACGTTTTCAGATACGGCAGCTTTTCGCTGATGCCGTCTAAATCGCCGCCATAAAATGTCGATCCTCCGGCCTGAGCGGTCAGCGGTTCATCCCACTCGCGACGCACGATGTCATGCCCGGCTGCGTGGTGGTAATAGACGTTTGGAGCCGGCTCACGCGACTGGCTGCGGGCAAAGCGATCCGGGAAAATTTGATAGAAAATCTGGTCAGCTACCCACTGCGGAGCGTTATCCGGCACATCAACAGCAAACTGCTCCAGACGCGCAGGCGGAAAACGGCTGAATCCCTGCGGTGTAAACCACAGCTGACGATCGGGCCACAATAATTTAAAGCTATAGCGCCGACGAGGTTGGCCGCTGGCAAGATCGATCGCCGCTCGCCACGCGGTTACGCCCGGCTGCGGCTGGCTGCGCAGCTTGTGCATGGAGAGCGAAATCTCTTCGTTATCGTTTTCTGCGCGTAGCGTCACCCGCTGAGGTGGATTTTCCCCGGCCAGCCACAGCGTAATTGTCAGTTGATCTTTGTTTTGCTTAACAAATGGGGCAACCGGAAGGTGCCAGGCGTTCAACATCACGTATCCCCTTTGATGAAAATGAAGCCACCTTGCCATAGCAAAGAGCAGGATCACTCATCATCTTAACGTTTATTAGGGGAGGAGTTCGGGGGAGGAGAAAATTGCCGGGCGACGCGACGCGTTACCCGGCAAAAAATTACTGTGCTTCAGCCAGTTGACGCTCGCGGCGGCGTTTAAATACCCACCCCACCAGCAGCAGGGCAATCCACGCGAAACCAACATACAGTGAAATGCGGGTATCCGGATGGTAGCCGATAAGCGCGATGATAAAGACGAGGAAAATCAGGCCAACAACGGTCGTTGTTACCCCACCAGGTACTTTAAATTTCAGCGCCTTGACCTCTTCCGGCGGCAGACGGCGGCGGAAGGCAATCTGCGACAGCAGGATCATAATCCACACCCACACCGTGGCGAAGGTCGCCAGTGAGGCGATCACCAGGAAGACGTTTTCCGGCATGATGTAGTTAAGATAAACCGCAAACAGCAGCGCGATAGTCATCACCATCACCGTGACCCATGGCACACCGCGACGCGACGTCTTGGCGAACATTTTTGGCGCGCTGCCCTGCTCCGCCATACCGTGCAGCATACGCCCCACGCCGAAGACGTCAGAGTTGATAGCCGACAGCGATGCGGTGAGAACCACAAAGTTGAGGATCCCGGCGGCAAAGGTAATGCCCATATGCTGGAACGTCAGGACGAACGGACTCCCGTCGGTGCCAACCTGGTTCCACGGGTAAATAGACATAATGACGAACAACGTCCCCACGTAAAATACCAGGATACGCATCGGTACGGAATTGATAGCACGCGGAATAGATTTTTCCGGGTCTTTCGCTTCACCTGCGGTAATACCGATAATCTCTATCCCGCCGTAAGCGAACATCACCATTTGTAGCGACATCACCATGCCGAGCCAGCCGTTACTAAAGAAGCCGCCGTTACTCCACAGGTTATGGATACCGGTAGGTTGACCGCCGTTGCCAATGCCCCAAATGATGATGCCGAACCCGGCGACAATCATGATGATAATAGTGGCGACTTTAAAGAACGAGAACCAGAACTCCAGCTCGCCAAACACCTTCACGCTCATCAGGTTGATGGCGCAAATAATCAGCACCACGCTGAGTACCCATATCCAGTGCGGTACCGCCGGGAACCAGACCCCCATGTAAATGCCGAAGGCAGTAACGTCGGCAATAGCGACAATCAGGATTTCAAAACAGTAGGTCCAGCCGGTAATGTAACCCGCCAACGGCCCGAGATTTTCCTGCGCGTAGCGCGAGAAAGAGCTGGCTGCAGGATTATGCACAGACATTTCGCCCAGCGCGCGCATGATGATATATGCCGCAGCGCCACCGATAATATAGGCCAGCAACACGCTCGGCCCCGCCATTTTGATCGCGTCGGCAGAGCCGTAAAACAGCCCGGTGCCAATTGCCGAACCTAATGCCATAAAGCGAATGTGCCGGGTGCTCAGCCCACGCTTTAGCTTGTTATTACTTTCCATCGATTCCTAACCTGTTAACACAATAAAAAAACCACGGGGCCATATTAATAGCCCCGTGGTTAAAACTTATTGTCAGTGATTAGTGCGCGCTGGAGGTCACTTGTCGACCCGCGGCGCGATCCCAGATAATTGCCAGGATCACCATCACGACTGTTGGCATCAACCACGCCAGCCCTTGTTCCGCCAGCGGTAAACGCTGGGTCCAGGCCGGTAACACGTCGCCAATTGCAGAAGCTTTAATGCCATCAAGGATACCAAAAATCAGGCTGATAAACATCGCAGGTGCAATGACGCGGGAAGAATTATGCCACCATGAGCGGGTAAAACTTAATACAACCAGTGCGATACATGGCGGATAGATAGCCGTCAGCACCGGAATAGAGATCTGAATCAGATGGCTCAGCCCCAGGTTAGATACCACCATTGAGAAGCCGCCGAGGATAAATACCAGCGTACGATAAGACAGTGGAACGTACTGGGCAAAGAACTCTGCGCACGCGCAGGTCAGGCCAACCGCAGTCACCAGACAGGCGATGAAAATCAGCGCCGCCAGCAGGAAGCTTCCTGCGCCGCCAAAGGTGTGCTGAACATACGCATGCAGAATCGCCGCGCCGTTAGCTGACTGATCGACCAGAATTGCGCTATCGGAGCCCAGACGGAACAACGCAAGGTACAGCAGCGTTAAGCCCACACCCGCCATCAAACCAGCCCAAACGGTGTAACGGGTCAGCAGACGCGACTCGGTAACGCCACGCGAGCGGGCGGCGTTAACAATAACAATACCAAATACCATCGCGCCCAGCGTATCCATGGTCAGATAACCATTTACGAAACCATTCGAAAATGCTGCGGTTTGATAGGCTTCCATCGCATTGCTGATCGGGCCTGCCGGCCAGACAATCGCGGCGACAGACAGTACCACCAGCGCAAGGATTTTCAGCGGAGCAAGGAAGTTGCCGACGGTATCCAGCAGTTTGCCTGGATACAGCGACACCAAAATAACAATCGCAAAATAGACCACGCTGTAGATGAACAGCGGCAGCGCAGAGTCACCGGTCAGCGGCGCAATCCCGACTTCGAAAGAGACCGTTGCGGTACGCGGCGTCGCGAACAATGGACCAACCGCCAGATAGCAGACGGTGGCCAGCAGCAATCCAGCAACCTTACCGATAGGCGTACTCAGGCTGTCCACACCGCCACCGACTTTCGCCAGCGCGACAACGGTAAGTACCGGAAGACCAACGGCGGTAATCAAAAAGCCAAAAGCCGCAGTCCAGACGTGTTCGCCTGCCTGCAAACCAACCATTGGGGGGAAGATGATGTTACCTGCACCAACGAACAGTGCAAATGTCATAAATCCCAAAGCGATAATATCGCGCGATTTTAACTGATGGGTCATAAAGTCTTACAGCCTGTGGATGTGGTGTTGAAAATAATAAATTTTTGCCTTTCCCTGGGGGACAATACAGCGGCATTTTTGCTCAATTCCAGCGGGAAACACTCCCGACCTGGCGCGGCGAAGAATAGTTTTTCGATTTACCGCGTAAATGCAGTCGGTATGACAGCATCTGGAGCGCAATTTAAACGCTTATAACGTTTTAAAGCAAGGTGGGATCCAAAAACCAGAACAATATAGCGATATGAAAAATGCAGTTAGCACAAAAAACCATTTCATGGAAAAAGGTATGGGTAATAGTTCGAACAAAAAACAATCAAACGTCGCAAAATTCAGGATGTAACTATTGACCACATAAAAAAACCAGCTCGCGCTGGCTTTTGGAAAGATTATCTTACGAATACGCTTTAATCGTTACTTTTGGCCATTAAACGTTCCGGAATGACGAAACTAAATCGCGTCCCTTTGCCTGGCGTACTTTCGATATTCAGGCGGCTATCGTGATGTTGCAGAGCATGTTTCACGATGGCCAGACCCAGTCCACTCCCGCCCGTTTGTCGGGATCGCGCTTTGTCCACGCGATAGAAGCGTTCGGTCAAACGAGGAATATGCTCCGCAGCAATACCAGGCCCATTGTCCTCGACGCTAAATTCCGCCCCGGAGGCAACATGCTGCCAGCGCACGGTGATGTGCGTACCCGCGGGGGTATGGTTCACCGCGTTATACACAAGATTCGAAATCGCGCTACGCAGTTGCTCCTCATTTCCCCGCACGCTCAGGTGGCTATCAATATCAAAAGTAAACGTATGATTATTCTGACTCAGCGTGTGCGCCTCGTGTTCAACCACGCGCAGCATCATCGGCACGTCCACCTTCTCATTAAGCAGTAGCGCTGGCGCGGCCTCTATTTTCGACAACGTCAGCAACTGCTTCACCAGCCCTTCCATGCGGTACGTTTGCTCACGCATGGTATGCAGCGCTTTTTCACGCGTCGTTCCTTCCAGCGGATGCTCCTGCATCATTTCCAGATAACCTTGTAGCACCGTCAGCGGCGTACGCAACTCATGGCTGGCGTTGGCGAAAAAGTTACGCCGCGAACCTTCCAGTTGGTGCATCTGGGTAACATCGCGCGTGACCATCAGCAATTGCTTATCGGTATAGGGCATCACGCGAATCTCCAGATGCCGTCCGGTATTGAGCACCAGATTGATTGGCCGACTAAAATCACGCGTTTTCAGATATTGCGTGAATTCCGGGTAGCGCAGCAGGTTAAGTATATTTTGCCCGCTATCGTCCGGCCAGCGCAGTCCCAGAACCTGCTGGGCCAGGCCGTTACACCAGAAAATGCCCCCCTCTTCAGTCGTCAACACCACCGCGTCGGGTAGCGATTCCGCCCCACTGCGAAAACGTTTAATCAGATTACCCAGTTCCCGACGGCGCTTTTTGTTGCGCAGTTGCATTTGATGCAGCCCATACAGCAACGGCTCCCAACTTCCGCGCCCCGGCGGCGGGGTCATGCTTCTGTCGACCCATAACCACCAGGACAAGCGTAATAAATTCCAGAAATGCCAGACAAGCAGGCCGGTTACCGACGCCAGCAAAAACCAGGGCAGGTAACCAAAAAAAGCGCTAAGGATAAACGCCGGTATGCAGCAGAGGATCAGCTCCAGTACCAGCCTTTTCCATGACAATCGTTCTAGCAAACGTCTTACTCCATTAACAGCCTAATCCGTCAGGCCTAAATTCATGTCAGTCAGAAGCGGGTCGAAAAACGATATCCCGTCCCACGAACCGTCTGCACCATACGATCGTGTCCACTGTGCTCCAGCGCTTTACGCAAGCGGCGGATATGCACATCCACTGTCCGGTCTTCCACGTACACATTGGTACCCCAGACATGATTGAGTAATTGCTCACGGCTATAGACGCGTTCAGGGTGGGTCATAAAGAAGTGCAACAGTTTGAATTCTGTCGGCCCCATATCCAATGGATCCTCGCCGGTCATCACGCGATGCGAGGTTGGGTCAAGGCTCAGCCCCTGCATCTCAATAACCTCTTCCACCGCCATGGGGGAAATACGACGCAGAACAGCTTTAATACGCGCCACCAGCTCCTTGGGAGAAAACGGCTTGGTAATATAATCATCCGCGCCCGTTTCCAGACCCCGTACGCGATCTTCCTCTTCTCCCCTCGCCGTCAGCATCATGACGGGAATATCCCGCGTCATCGCTTCGCGCTTGAGATGTTTAATAAACTGTAGGCCCGAGCCGCCGGGTAGCATCCAGTCAAGCAAGACGAGATCCGGCCAGGGTTCATTGAGTTGGTTCACAGCACTGTCATAGTCTTCGGCTTCTACGGGTTGAAAACCGTTTTGCTCGAGCACGAAGCAGACCATTTCACGAATTGGAGCTTCATCTTCTACGACCAGAATACGTCTCGCCATGATTTGCCCTGTTTATAATTAAATCGTTTGCCATCAATACGGTGCCATTATGCGTCAGTTTTATGACAGATTTATGAAAAGATAGTCCAGGTTTAACGCAGCCCCGCGAATTATGACAGCCCTTAAACAAGATATTACCGTCCTTGCAGGGTTATAATCCCCGCCACTGTTTTATCGTCATGGAACTCTTATGCGCATCCTTCACACGTCTGACTGGCATCTGGGCCAAAATTTCTACAGCAAGAGCCGCGCCGCTGAACATCAGGCCTTTCTCGACTGGCTGCTGGAAACGGCACAATCCCAGCAGGTGGATGCCATTATTGTGGCGGGCGATATTTTCGATACCGGCTCACCGCCAAGCTATGCCCGTGAGCTGTATAACCGTTTTGTCGTTAATCTGCAGCAAACCGGCTGTCATCTGGTGGTGTTGGCAGGTAACCACGACTCCGTCGCCACGCTCAACGAATCCCGCGATATTCTGGCGTTTCTCAACACCACAGTGATCGCCAGCGCTGGCCATGCGCCGCAGGTACTGTCGCAACGCGACGGCACGCCGGGCGCGATCCTGTGTCCGGTTCCTTTTTTACGCCCGCGTGACATCATTACCAGCCAGGCCGGGCTAACGGGACAAGAGAAACAGCAGCATTTGCTATCGGCTATCACCGACTATTACCAACAGCAATATCATGACGCCTGTATGCTGCGCGGCGACCAGAATCTACCCATCATTGCGACCGGGCATCTAACCACCGTTGGCGCCAGTAAAAGTGACGCTGTACGTGACATTTATATTGGTACGCTGGACGCCTTTCCGGCGCAAAACTTTCCACCCGCCGATTACATCGCGCTGGGACATATTCACCGGGCGCAGGTTATCGGCGGAACAGAGCATATTCGCTATTGCGGCTCGCCAATTGCGCTCAGTTTTGACGAGTGCGGCAAAAGCAAATGCGTCCATCTGGTGAGCTTCGAAAACGGCAAGCTGAGCGCTGTTGAACACCTCACCGTACCGGTCACCCAGCCGTTGGCGGTGCTGAAAGGTGATTTAGCCGCGATTACCGCCCAACTAGAGCAGTGGCGCGGTGTGCAGCAGGAACCGCCAGTCTGGTTAGATATCGAAATCACCACCGATGACTATCTGCACGACATGCAGCGTAAGATTCAGGCATTAACCGAAGATTTACCGGTAGAGGTGTTATTGGTGCGCCGTAGCCGGGAACAGCGCGAACGTATTATGGCGAATGAACGACGTGAAACGCTAAGCGAGCTAAGCGTGACGGACGTTTTTGCCCGTCGCCTGGCGCTGGAAGAACTCGAAGAATCGCAACGCGAGCGCCTGAATCAACTGTTTAGCACCACCTTACACACGCTTGCCGGGGAGACCGAAGCATGAAAATTCTCAGCCTGCGTTTGAAAAACCTCAATTCTCTGAAAGGAGAATGGAAAGTCGATTTCACGGCTGAGCCCTTTGCCAGCAATGGGCTGTTCGCCATCACGGGTCCAACGGGCGCGGGAAAAACCACCCTGCTGGACGCCATTTGTCTCGCGCTGTATCACGAAACGCCGCGGCTCAATACCGTGTCTCAGTCGCAAAACGATCTGATGACCCGCGACACCGCCGAGTGTCTGGCCGAGGTCGAGTTCGAAGTCCGGGGCGAAGCCTATCGCGCATTCTGGAGCCAGAACCGCGCGCGCAATCAGCCTGAAGGCAACCTACAGGCTCCGCGCGTAGAACTTGCCCGCTGCGCCGACGGTAAAATCCTCGCCGATAAAGTCAAAGACAAGCTGGAAATGACCGCCGAACTTACCGGGCTGGATTACGGTCGTTTCACCCGTTCGATGCTGCTGTCTCAGGGGCAATTTGCCGCATTTCTCAATGCCAAACCGAAAGAGCGTGCCGAACTGCTGGAAGAGCTGACGGGGACTGAGATCTACGGCCAAATTTCCGCCATGGTGTTTGAAAAGCATAAAGCAGCGCGTACAGAGCTGGAAAAACTGCAGGCGCAGGCCAACGGCGTGGCTCTGCTCGCTGCGGAGCAGGTGCAGTCCCTGACAGAGAGTTTGCAGGTACTTACTGACGAGGAAAAACAATATCTTGTAAGCCAGCAGACTCAGCAACAACATCTCAACTGGCTCATTCGGCAAAATGAGCTACAGGCAGAAATCAACCGTCACCAACAGGCGTTACAGGCCGCAAAACAGGCGCAAGAAGACGCGCAGCCACAGCTGGCGGCGCTGAGTCTGGCACAACCGGCCAGAGCGTTACGCCCTCACTGGGAGCGAATCGAGGAACAAACGGCTACGATAGCGCGTACGCGGCAGAATATTCAGGAAGTGAATGCTCGCTTACAAAGCAGCTTAGCGCTGCGCGGGCGCATCCGTCAGCAGGCGCACACGCAGTCGACCGCCTTGCTCGCCGGACAACAGACGTTAATCGACTGGCTGAACGAACACGATCGCTTCCGCTTGTGGGGCAGCGAACTGGCTGGGTGGAAGGCCCTGCTGGCGCAACACTCCGACGCCAGCGCCCAGCTACGCCAGTGGCAGCAATTACGGGAAAACGACACGCGTAAACTGGATGCGCTGGCGCTTCCCACGCTGACACTTTCGCCGCAGGAGGTCACGGCGGCGCTGGCGCAACATGTGCAGCTCCGTCCGTTACGCCAACGTCTGAGCAATCTGCATGGGCAAATCGCCCCGAAGCAAAAGCAGTTGGCGCAGTTACGCGCGACGCTGGTGCAACGTCAGCAAGAGCTAACGCAGCGCAACGCGGTGCTTGCCGAAAAACGTCAGCGCTATAAAGATAAAAATCAGCAGCTTGCCGATGTGAGGATCATTTGCGAGCAGGAAGCCCGCATCAAAGATTTGGAAAGCCAGCGGGCATTATTGCAATCCGGCATGCCTTGTCCGCTGTGCGGCTCCACCACGCATCCGGCGATTGAGCGCTATCAAACGCTCGAACTGAGTGTTAATCAGGCACGACGTGAAGCACTGGAAAAAGAGGTTAAAACCCTGGCTGATGAGGGCTCAACGTTACGCGGTCAGCTTGAGGCCATAACCCAGCAACTCCAGCGCGATGAGCGTGAAGCACAGACGCTTTCTCAAGAGGAGCAAGCGCTTACTCAAGAGTGGCAGACAGTCACTACCAGCCTTAACGTGACGCTGCAACCGCAGGATGATATCGCCCCGTGGCTTGCCGCCCAGGAAGAATACGAACAACAACTTCACCAGTTGAGCCTGCGTCATACCCTGCAGGCGCAAATCACGGCGCATACCGAGCAGATTACCCAGCTCCAGCAGCAAATTGACCAGCGCCAGGCGACGTTAACCGCCGGGCTGGCCCGCCATGGACTGTCCCTTCCTGCTGCAGATGACGCTAATTCGTGGCTGAGTGAGCGGGCGAGAGAAGCGCAAATGTGGCAGCAGCGCCAGAACGAACTCACCGAGTTACAGGCGCAAATAGCTCAGCTCACGCCGTTGCTGGAAACACTGCCTGAGAGCGATACGCTGTCTGCAAGTACTGAGAATCTGTCGCTGGAAAACTGGCGACAGGTGCATGACGATTGCCTGTCTTTACAAGGCCAGTGGCAAACCTTGCAACAGCAGGAGGCGCAGGACCTACAGCGCGCCGCAGAAATTCAGGCACAGTTTGATGCCGCACTGCAGGCCAGCATCTTTGCCGATCGTGACGCCTTTGTTGCCGCACTGCTGGATGAAGAAACCTTTAGCCGTCTGGAGCAGTTAACGCAATCGCTGGAAAAGCAGCAGCAGCAGGCACAAACGCTGCTTAATCAGGCTCAGCAGGCGCTGGCGAGCCATCACCAGCAGTTGCCAACCGGGGCGGATCTCACGCTCTCGGCACAACAGCTTCGCGACGCGCTGGCGCAGCTCACCCAGCAGCTACGGGAAAATACCACGCGTCAGGGCGAAATTCGCCAGCAGCTGAAACAGGATACTGAACATCGCCAGCAGCAGCAGGCGCTGATGCAGGAGATTGAAAACGTCACGCAGCAGGTTGAAGACTGGGGCTATCTGAATGCGCTGATCGGCTCGAAAGAGGGAGATAAATTCCGCAAGTTTGCCCAGGGACTGACACTGGATAACCTGGTGTGGCTTGCCAACAACCAACTCACTCGTTTGCATGGTCGCTATCTGTTACAGCGTAAGGCCAGCGAAGCGCTGGAGCTGGAAGTGGTTGATACCTGGCAGGCCGATGCCGTGCGCGACACCCGTACGCTTTCCGGTGGCGAGAGCTTCCTCGTGAGTCTGGCGCTGGCGCTGGCGTTATCCGATTTGGTCAGCCACAAAACGCGAATTGACTCCCTGTTCCTCGATGAAGGTTTCGGCACGCTGGACAGCGAAACGCTGGATACCGCGCTGGACGCGCTGGATGCGCTGAACGCCACCGGCAAAACCATTGGAGTGATCAGCCACGTTGAAGCGATGAAAGAACGCATTCCGGTGCAGATCAAGGTTAAAAAAATCAACGGGCTGGGCTACAGCAAACTCGACAAGCTGTTTGCGGTGGGATCAGCATAAATCTCCAGGCCGGAGCCATCCGGCACAATATGTAGCACAATATTGCATACTCAAAGACGGATATGAAATGGCATTCCACTTCGCTTATCCGCAAGCTATCTCTGTTGGCGGCGAACGTTCGCCGCTATGACGCACATCCGGCGTCTTTCTTGTTGGCAGGTGGTATGAAAAAAGTCGTTTTCTCTTTAGCGCTGGGGACATTTGGGCTGGGCATGGCCGAATTCGGCATCATGGGGGTACTCACCGAGCTGGCGCGGGACGTGGGCATTTCTATCCCGGCCGCTGGTCATATGATTTCGTTTTACGCCTTTGGCGTAGTGCTGGGCGCGCCGATTATTGCGCTCTTTTCCAGCCGCTTTTCGCTTAAGCATATTCTGCTGTTTCTGGTCACGCTGTGCGTGATTGGCAACGCCATCTTCACCCTTTCCTCCTCGTATTTTATGCTGGCGGTGGGCAGGCTGGTTTCCGGCTTCCCGCACGGCGCATTTTTTGGCGTTGGGGCGATTATTCTGTCGAAGCTGGCGCGCCCAGGAAAAGTCACCGCCGCCGTCGCGGGCATGGTTTCAGGGATGACCGTTGCCAATCTGATTGGCATTCCCGTCGGTACCTGGCTGAGCCAGGAATTTAGCTGGCGCTATACGTTCCTGCTGATTGCCGTCTTTAATATCGCCGTTATTGTCTCGATAGCTTTTTGGGTGCCCAACATCAGCGATGAAGCGAAAGGGAATCTGCGCGAGCAATTTCATTTTTTGAAAAGCCCCGCCCCGTGGCTGATCTTTTCCGCCACCATGTTTGGCAACGCCGGGGTTTTCGCCTGGTTCAGCTACGTCAAGCCGTACATGATGTACATCTCCGGCTTTTCCGAAGCGCTGATGACCTTCATCATGATGCTGGTGGGATTGGGGATGGTATTAGGGAATCTGTTGAGCGGTCGGCTGTCTGGCCGCTATACGCCGCTGCGCATTGCGGTAATAACCGACTTCATCATTGTGCTGGTTCTGCTGCTGCTTTTTGTTTTTGGCGGTATCAAAGCCGCATCGCTGACCTTCGCCTTTATTTGCTGCGCGGGCCTGTTCGCCCTGTCGGCGCCGCTGCAAATTTTGCTGCTGCAAAATGCCAAAGGAGGTGAACTACTGGGCGCGGCAGGCGGACAAATTGCCTTTAACCTCGGTAGCGCAATTGGCGCCTGGTGCGGCGGTATGATGCTGACGCTGGGCTTTGCCTACAACTATGTGACGCTGCCGGCTGCGTTGCTGTCGTTCTCCGCCATGTCATCGCTGCTGATTTACGGCTACCTGAAGCGCGGCGTGCAACAAGTTGCAGCCGCGACGTAAAACAGATTACGCCTGCGGCCACAGCCAGGCCGCACCGCGTACGCCGCTGGAGTCACCATGCAGCGCCTTGCGTAGGGGCGTTTCGCACTCGCCGCCAAAGACAAATTGCTTCATCAACGTGGGAACGTTTTGATATAGCCTGTCGACATTACTCATTCCCCCACCCAGTACAATGACGTCCGGATCGAGAATATTCACCACATGCGCCAGTGATTTTGCCAGACGCAGCTCATAGCGGCTCAATGCCTGCTCCGCCACAGCATCCCGCACGTTAACCAGATCGATAATGTCGCTGCCCTTGAGCGACTTACCGCTCAGACGCTGGTAGTCGGTGGCAAAACCGGTCCCGGAAATAAAGGTTTCAATGCAGCCTTGCTTGCCGCAATAGCAGGGTACTTCCTGGCGATAACGCAGCTCATCTTCGTCCATCCACGGCAGCGGATTATGCCCCCACTCGCCCGCGGTACCGTTGCCACCCGTGTGCGCCCGACCATTCAACGCCATACCCGCGCCGCATCCGGTGCCAATAATTACCGCAAACACGGTTTGCGCCCCTGCCGCCGCGCCATCCACCGCTTCAGAAACCGCCAGGCAATTGGCATCATTCGCCAGGCGCACTTCACGGTTCAAACGCATACTTAAGTCTTTATCAAAGGGTTGCCCGTTAAGCCAGGTTGAGTTGGCATTCTTGACTACCCCAGTGTAAGGCGAAATTGAACCAGGGATCCCCATCCCCACGGTTCCCGTTTGCCCGGTAGCCTGCTCCGCCATCTCCACCAGCGCGGCAATGGTTTCTATCGTTTGCTGATAATCCTCACGCGGTGTGGGCAGGCGATGGCGAAAAAGCTGCTCGCCTGCATCGCCAAGCGCAATAACTTCCGTTTTTGTACCGCCCAAATCGATACCTATACGCACTGTTTGCTCCTCTTCCCGATTAACAATGCAAGCATAGCGACAATTCGCTATCATGCCCGCTGGATTTAACGACAAGGCCGTGGAAATTATCATGCTGTGGTTCAAAAATTTAATGGTTTACCGTCTTAGCCGCGATGTTTCTTTGCGTGCCGAAGAGATGGAAAAACAGCTGGCATCAATGACGTTCACCCCTTGCGGTAGCCAGGATATGGCAAAAATGGGCTGGGTTCCGCCGATGGGATCGCACAGCGATGCATTAACGCATACCGCCAATGGCCAAATTATTATCTGCGCCCGCAAAGAAGAAAAAATTCTGCCGTCGCCGGTTATCAAACAGGCGCTGGAAGCCAAAATATTCAAACTGGAAGCTGAGCAAGGTCGCAAGCTTAAGAAGACCGAAAAAGACTCGCTGAAAGATGAAGTTCTGCACTCATTGCTGCCGCGCGCCTTTAGCCGCTTCAGCCAAACGATGATGTGGATCGACACCGTTAACGATCTGATCATGGTTGATTGTGCGAGCGCGAAGAAAGCGGAAGATACGCTGGCGCTGCTGCGTAAGAGCCTCGGCTCGCTTCCGGTCGTTCCGCTGACGATGGAAAACCCTATTGAGCTGACGCTAACCGAATGGGTTCGCTCCGGTACAACGGCGCAGGGCTTCCAGTTGCTGGATGAAGCAGAACTGAAAGCGATCCTTGAAGACGGCGGCGTGATCCGCGCGAAAAAACAGGATCTGGTCTGCGACGAAATCGCCGTACATATCGAAGCGGGCAAACTGGTCACCAAGCTGGCGCTGGACTGGCAGCAGCGCATTCAGTTCGTTATGTGTGACGACGGCTCGATTAAGCGTCTGAAGTTTAGCGACGAGTTGCGCGATCAGAACGAAGATATTGACCGCGAGGACTACGCTCAGCGTTTTGATGCCGATTTCATCCTGATGACGGGCGAACTGGCGGCGCTGATTAAAAGTCTGGTAGAAGGATTAGGCGGCGAAGCGCAACGTTAAGCCGTATTTACCGAATGGCGGCTCAATGTCGCCATTCGTCATTTTTACGCTTACAGGTAGCGGCAAAGATAGGATGTTGGCTCTGCCACCTGCAGATGAAACTCGCTGCTGCCTGGTACGTTAAACACGTCCCCTGCGGCATAGACTTTCCACTCAGTTTCCCCCGGCAGCAGCACGTTCAGTGCGCCGCTGACGACCGTCATCTCTTCAGGCGCCGCAGTACCAAAGGTGTATTCGCCTTCAGCCATCACGCCAACACTGGCACGGCCAGTACTGCTGCTGGTAAAACCGATGGATTTTACTTTGCCGGAAAAGTATTCATTACTTTGAAGCATACAACTGGCCCTATCTTGTGATTAAGTTAATAACCAATATAGGGGGCTGGCGTTCCACCTGTCACGCAAAATTACGCAAGCAATTCCGAAGCCAGCCGGGCGATCAGCACATTGGACAGCAGAACCGGAACATCCAGCGATTTTTGCAGTAAATCGCGATGACGTTGATTAAAACCCAGACAATCCAGCATGATCACATCCGCGCCTTGCTCAAGCAATTCTTTACCGGCATCAATCAGTTGTTGTTCGGAACCGTGAATCGGATTCGCCACGGCATACACTGGCGGCGTTTGCAACACCTGCCATTTTTGTGTCTGGGCTTTAAGCAATTCCGTGACGGGGACAAGAACCCCGACCTGATGCCCTTCCACAATCGAGGCGACCAGTGGAGGAATTATACGTAAAGGTTCCAGTAACATACTCTTGCGGGCGGTCAGGCGGGCAATTGAGGCCGTACTCATCAGCAGGATCACGTCAAAGCCCTGATTATCGAGTACTTCTACGATACCTTGGAGTGATCGTTCCACTTTCTGGCGCGAAACATGGGCAAGCTGATGGTCGCTGAGCAGCGTTAAAAGCGGCTCGTCACCGGGAGAGACGCCGTACTCGGCCATCACATCCTCTCGCCGCATCTGCCCCAGCAGACTGTGGTGAGTGATGTGCTGCTCATCAATATATTCCGTCAGGAGCGGTAACACCTCACGCATCGGCACCACGCCAATCGTGAGGATAGCCAACGACGTACCCATTTTTTGCTCCACCGTCTTCTTACTTTGCTGTGAATTCCCGAATAATTGCCGGGCGCTGACCTGTGCTACAAACGCTCAAAAGCGTAGCAGCAGATCGGCGGTCTATTTTGTAAAGATTCCAAATCATTCCAGTACTGTATTGTTATTGTTTAATTTTCAATTTTTACTGTATACGGCGATATTTAAAAAAATGTGATGTACGCCCGTCCTGGCACTTTTCAGACTCGTGCCAGGACGGTGCTTAATATCAGTCTTTATCGGGATCTTCGTAGCGTTTTTTAGCATCCATGGCTTCCTGAGCGGAAGGATGCTCACTGATCAGCGAATTCGGTTCCGGGTGATCGGCGCGAAGTTGATACCAGGTTACCGTCTGGCCTGGCGTCCCCTTTTCAACGGTAACAATGGTTGCTTGACGCGGATAAGGTGGTTTTGTCGGCATAGCTCTTCCTTTTGTCTGAATGAGCTTTAAGTATAGACACCACCCTGTAAGCGTGGCGCTGCCTGCGACAGTATCCCAAGAATGTCGTCCACCACCTGCGAAGGCGGATTGGTCGCATCAACAATATAATGCGCCGCTGCACGGTACAGAACATCACGCTGGGCAAGCACTTCCTCTACTTCTTCAGTCAGCGGCTTGCCGGTTAAGGTTGGGCGCAATCCCTCTTCAGGCGTAGCCTCCAGACGATCAACCAGTACCGATACCGGCGCGCTTAAATAGATAACCACACCGTGGCTACGCATATAATGACGATTAAATTCGGTCAGAATGATGCCGCCACCGGTCGCAACAACCGTTGTCAGAGCCGTGACGGCCTGCAGAGCGGTCGTTTCCTGGGCACGAAACCCTTCCCATCCTTCTCTTTCGACGATTTCCGCTACGGTCATCTGCACGTGCGACTGCAACCAGCGATCGGTATCAACGAACTGGTAATCGACAGCCTTCGCCAGCGCCATACCGATTGTCGTTTTACCACACCCCCGGGGGCCCACAAGAAAAAGAGGTTGCGTCATCACAGAATTTCCCCAGAGAACCGCCGACGAGCGGGATCTGATGCAATTAAAGATATAATCATATCATCAAACTAGTACACCACCAAATCGTAAAGAAAAAATTACACAAACAGTGATGGTGTCAATTAAACCCTACTATAACAAGAATTCACACGGATGAAAGTGTAAAAAATAAATTACAGATACTATTTTCTGCGCTGAACTTCCAGCCACCACTTATCCAGCTCAGCCGCAAAATGCTGTCGGTCACGGGGAGAAAGGCTATCCGGTCCCCCGGTCTGGATGCCGCTGGCGCGTAGCGTATCCATAAAATCACGCATCATCAGACGTTCGCGGATCGTCGCTTCGGTATAACGTTCGCCGCGTGGATTAAGCGCAGCCGCCCCTTTTTCAATGGCTTCAGCAGCCAGCGGAATATCCGCCGTGATCACTAAATCACCGGCGCTACATTGTCGTACAATCTCGTTATCAGCAACGTCAAACCCGGCGGGAACGCGTAATGTACGGATAAAACGCGAAGACGGGACGCGCAAATTCTGGTTCGCCACCAGAATAAGCGGCATCTGCATGCGCTCAGAGGCGCGGTATAAAATTTCTTTAATCACGTTCGGACACGCGTCGGCATCCACCCATATTGTCATAATCTCTCCCCACTCGTGTGTAATCGCGCATTGTCTCGTGCTTTTACTTGCAGGCAAAGTGCTGTTTCTCCTTCTGCACATATTCATTCCGCGCTAAGCTTAGCTTTCCCAGGTAAAACAATGAATATCACGCATAGGGAGTGACAAGATGGACAAAAAAATTGGTTTTATCGGCTGCGGTAATATGGGCAAAGCAATTCTTGGCGGCATGATCGCCAGCGGCCAGGTTCTCCCGGGACAAATCTGGGTCTATACCCCTTCCCCCGATAAAGTCGCTGCGTTGCACGACCAGTATGGCATTAATGCAGCGCAGTCTGCGCAAGAAGTCGCGCAAATCGCCGACATTGTTTTTGGGGCCGTAAAACCAGGCATCATGATTAAGGTACTGAGTGAAATCACCTCCAGCCTGAACAAAGACTCTCTGGTTGTCTCTATTGCCGCTGGTGTTACCCTCGATCAGCTCGCCCGTGCGCTGGGTCATGATCGCAAAATCATTCGCGCAATGCCTAATACCCCGTCACTGGTTAATGCCGGAATGACCTCCGTCACGCCGAACGCCTTAGTAACGCCGGAAGATACGGCCGACGTACTGAATATCTTCCGCTGCTTTGGCGAAGCCGAAGTGATTGCAGAATCGATGATTCACCCGGTTGTCGGCGTCAGCGGCTCTGCGCCGGCCTATGTCTTTATGTTTATCGAAGCGATGGCGGACGCCGCCGTGCAAGGCGGTATGCCCCGTGCGCAGGCATATAAATTCGCAGCGCAAGCGGTAATGGGCTCGGCAAAAATGGTGTTGGAAACGGGTAAACATCCTGGGGAACTGAAGGATATGGTGTGCTCGCCAGGCGGCACCACTATCGAAGCGGTACGCGTCCTGGAAGAACGCGGTTTTCGTTCATCAGTGATTGAAGCGATGGTTAAATGCATGGAACAGTCAGAAAAACTCAGCCGATCCTGAGTTAATATCACCGGACGTCAGGCCGCCGCTTCGGTGCGGTTACGTCCGGAATTCTTTGCTTTATAAAGCGCCATATCCGCCGATTTTAACCATTCCCGATAATGCTCAGTTTCAGAAGTCAGCGGCGCTACGCCAACGCTAATACGTAAGGCGACCTGCGGAGCGCAGGATAAACGCAACTGACTAAGTCGTTCATGCACGCGCGACATGGCCGCAAT
Organism: Citrobacter sp. C5_2; assembly: GCF_014596845.2. NCBI lineage: Bacteria > Pseudomonadati > Pseudomonadota > Gammaproteobacteria > Enterobacterales > Enterobacteriaceae > Citrobacter > Citrobacter sp. C5_2. The sequence goes on from NZ_CP115032.1 coordinate 3,813,199, forward strand.
TGCGCTGGTTGCGGGCGTACCGCACATAATCACCGCAAATTCATCACCACCAAAACGGCCAATCACATCGCTACCGCGTAAAGTCATCTGCAACTGGCGGGTCAGCGCGACAATAGCCTGATCCCCGACGTCATGACCCCAGGTATCATTGATGCTCTTGAAATGGTCGATATCAATAATAAGCAACGTGGCATCACGCTGATAGCGGCGGCAATTATCAAATTCATTACGTAGCAATAACTCCCAATGACGTCGGTTATAAACGCCGGTCATCCCATCTCGCGTACTCATCACCTGTAAGCGGCGTTTATGTTCCGCCAGCTTGATGATCGTCTGATAGCTGACCCAGGCAAACAGCAGCGGGTACATCACCAGTACCGGCAGTGATAACATCACGCTCAGTTGACTGCTGCTAACAGCGACGGGAATATCGGTTAACTGTAACGTCACCAGGCATGACACCGCCATCAACACGACGCCCGCGAGGAATACTCGCATTCCCCCTGCGCCCATCAGGTTGATGCAAGTAATCATGAGCAGCGCCGTGGACGGCAACAGGTTTGCCCCCATAATGCCCAGCCACATACCGGCGAGGATGGCATCGGCTTTTAAATTGGTAAATTCACTATGCAGAGGATCGTCTGCTTTACTTGTCAACTGCCAGGCCAGATGTGGCCAGACAAATGCCCATCCCACCAGTAACAGCCACCAGCCTCCAGTAATAGGCTGGGAAACTAATACCGACGCGATAGGGAAAAACATCCCCCCCAATCCCACCGCTCGCGGCAGCCTGATCCGTCGGGCAAATCGCAGACCGGAACGTTGGTGGTCGTTTTGATGAAGTAATATAAACGCTTCATCCGCGACGACCTTCTTTTGGAAAAAGTTTTCATCATTCATCGTATTTGGGAACATTCTGAAACAAATTTCCCAAATTATAGGTAGGGGTCTGCTGGCGGGAGTATGAAATTTCGGGTGAGCGTTTTTACCTGCTCACCCGTAAGTGCTACGCAGCTTTTTTCAGGCAAGCGCTCATAAACTTGTTACGATCGTCGCCTTTCAGTGACTGCTCCGTCGCCTTGACGTTGCATTCACGCATCTTCTGCTGCTGGGGGGTTAAACTCTTTTCCTCAGGCGCAGATTTGCTGTTTTTCAGGCAATCACTCATATACGTCTTGCGCGCATCCCCTTTTAAAGCCTGCGCCGTTGCCTGCTGATTGCAGGTGGTCATACGCTGTTGTTGCGGGGTTAACGTCTTCTCGGCAGCACCGACGGTAGTTAAAAAAACCAGTCCAAAGAGCAGCGTCATTAATAATGTAATTTTCATAGCACCATCCTTTTCTGAACGACGACACACAGGTAAGTTTGGCTGCTAACGATAAAAATACCACCCGGCGGCAAAACTATTGTCACCGGGGGTAGAGTTACTTCAGCCCTAACGCCGCTTTCATGGTGTAAAACAGATCAGTTTGATCGGTCAGACCGACCACATTCGCCGCATGTGGGCCATAAGCGGCGATGCGCAACTGGCTACCGGTGTGCTCCTGAGATTCCTCTTCAGAATTGCCGTAGCTGATGACCATCACCGCGCCATCTTTGGTGTTCAGTGCCTGAGTCAGACCAGGCGCTTTAGTATCAGGCGCGACAATCTGGCTGGCATGCGCGTGGTCAGCGGTTACCACCACCAGGGTGTTGCCGTCTTGCTTCGCAAAGGCAAGCGCGCGCTGTACCGCTTCGTCCAGATCAACCGTTTCACCAATCTGTCCGCACGGGTTGGCGGCGTGATCCTGTTTATCGATGGATGCCCCTTCAACTTGCAGGAAGAAACCTTTCTCATTTTTGCTTAACAGTTCAATCGCTTTATCCGTCATCTGCGCCAGCGTCGGTACGGTGTCATCACGCTTTGGATTTGGCGTACAGGTCACCGCTGGTTTATCCAGATTCCCATGATAGGACGCTTTCGGACCTTCCCAGCGTACCGGCATGTTGCCGTCGGAGAACAAGCCCAGCAACGGCTTATCCTGGTTAGCTTCGGTAATCGCAGCCAGCGTCGCGGCATCACTTACCATCTGATAACCGCGCGCCAGGGCTTGTTCACGCAACGTTTTACCCTGCCACTCCCCTGCCGCAGCGGTTTCGGCAAACGTTTTTGCCCCACCGCCCAACGTGACGTCAGCCCGGGCATTCAGCAATTGTTCTGTAATTGACCCTTTGCCGCCTTTTTCCAGGGCATTGGTTGGGCATTTTTCACGGGTCACGTCAGGGCCATAGCACTTACGTGAAGTCACATGAGCAACCAGTGCCGCTGGGGTTGCATCCTGCAATTCAGCGGTAGAAACGTTGCCCGTCGCCAGACCTGCCGCTTTTGCCATTTCCAAAATTGTTGCGTGATCTTTTTCATGTATATCAACGCCCAGCGCGCCATTGTAAGTTTTAACCCCGGTGGTCCACGCCGTCGCTGAGGCCGCTGAGTCCGTCACATAATCCGGCTTGCCCGTTTTCTTATCTAACGCATAGTGCGTGTATTGTCCGGTCAACGGTAAAGCATCAATACCTTTAAAAAAACCGCCCGCGCCTTCGGCATAATTTCGCGCTGCCGTTATTTCAGAATCGCCCATCCCATCGCCAATAAGTAAAATGATATTTTTGGCAGGTTTATCGTTCAGAGATTCGCGTAAAGCCGCCGTTTGATCGGCTGACAATCGGCGGGCGCCGCCTGGCGTGGTGATATCACCCTGAGCGGCACGATTATCCATAACCGCTACGGTAGATGTTTCTGCATTAATAATCGGGGTAAACAGCAAAGGTAACAGGGCAATAGCGAGTGCGCTTTGTTTCACTTTATTTTCTCCATGTATAAATACGGTAAAATTAAAACAAAGCGACTATAAGTATTTGATGTGACACTTTTATGATAATTTGTGGGGACGTCCCACAGATTAATCAAAACGTTTTGACACGCTTTCGCCAGCGTTATGCAGGGTCGTCATAAACGCTGGCACGGGGTTGACACCTGCCAGAGCCCCTTCAATTTGACGCAGCAATATTTGCCGATCGCTCCACGCCATATTGCGCAGCATTTCGGTGATTACCTGCTCTAACATTTCAACCTGCGCGGCCAGGTTTTGTGACTCTTCTTCTTTTTGGGCGAGCTTAAGCAACAACTCAGTGACGAGATTTTTCATTTGCGTATTCCCTTAACAAAATATAAGCCACGTTAACATTAAGGCTCATAACTGCCTAGGTGATAAAAGTTTTATTTTTAGAAGAAATTAAACTATTTGCGAAAACAATCACATCACAAAATAAGGGAGAGACGAGACGTACAGCAGAATCATTCAATATCAAAAGGTAAGATTATGAATAATCACATAGAGATATAATGCAGAATTATCGATAAACAACGCCGACTGGCAGCGTTGTTTATCAGGAAGTCAGCGCGCGTGACGCCGACGTCGCAACGCGATGGTCAACTGCCAGATGTTAATCAGTACAATACTCGCCGTAGCAATAAACACCCAGCGGAATCCCGCCATGGCTGATACTGTTGCTCCCATCAATGGCCCGGCGACATTGCCCAGGTACATAAATGACTGGTTATAACCAAAGATACGCCCGGTTATCTGGTCGCTGGAGTATTTCACCAGCAGCGTCTGTACCGCTGGCAACATCGCGCCGTCGGCAAAGCCGAGCAGAAAACGTAATACCCCCAACTGCAATGGCGTGGTGACCCACGACATGGCAAAAAACAGCACGACAGCGAACATCAACGTCGCCATTAAAATCCGCTCAGTGCCAATACGGTCGCCTAATTTGCCAAGCCGGGGCGCGGAAATCAGGGCCGAGATGCCAGGTACTGAGGCGATTAGCCCGCTGAGAAAGGCAATATTAGAACTGTCTGGCACCATTGATTTGATAAACAGCGCCAGAATTGGCCCGATAGAGCCGTTACACAGCTGAATCACCATCGTCGTAAAAAACAGGCTGATCACCAGCGCCGGATAAGGCAGCGAGGCAAAGACGGCCTTCCCGCTCAGGCGTTCGCTTTTTTTGGTCGTCGGGCGCACACCCTCTTTGATCAAAAACAGCGTGACAAGGAAACTGACCACCAACAAAGCAGCAGTAATACAGAACACCGCCCGTAAGCCAATATGGTCGGCAATAAAACCGCCCATTAACGGACCGCCAATAACGCCGCTGATTTGCGCTGTAGAAAGCGTGCTCAATGCCCATCCGCTGCGTTCACGCGGAACCTGTGATGCTACCAGCGCCATTGCGTTCGGAATATAGCCTGAGGTTAACCCCATCACCCCGCGCAGCAGAAAAAGCTGCCAGACGTTGGTGGCAAATGCCTGCAGTAAAATCGCAATCGCCATCCCCAGCGAAGCTCGTAACAACATCAGCTTGCGCCCTTTACGATCGGCTAAACTGCCCCACATTGGTGAAACAATGGCTGAAATAAGGAAGGTGACGCTGAACGTTAATCCGGACCACATAGAGAGCGCTTCGTGCGAGGTGACGCCCAATTGGGAGATATAGAGCGGTAAAAAAGGCAGGATTTGGCTAATCGCCAGTCCGGTAAAAAAGCATCCGAACCAGACGGAAATAAGGTTTACTCTCCAGGATTCCATAAGGACTCATAACGATAAGTAGCTGAAAACTGCGAGCAGCTTAACAAATTACTTAGCCAAATAAGGATCCACAGGTGCGATATATCACAGTTTAGAATTTTATCTTCCCGCTCATCATATTTGTGATACGCCTCACATCAAACCCACAATACAAGCAGGGAATTATGCTTGATGCGGGATCAACGCGTTTGCGCGTATCTATTCCCCTGTTGCCCAGACAAACAATCTGCCAGAAGCCGAGGAAACCTGCGTTTTGTCGTGGTAATGTATGTGCTTTGCATTCATGGAATGGGTTTTTAAGATGGCAAAGTTGCGGGTAGGAATCGTATTTGGTGGTAAATCAGCGGAACATGAAGTGTCATTGCAATCGGCAAAAAATATTGTCGATGCCATCGACAAGACTCGCTTTGACGTTGTGCTGTTAGGTATTGATAAACAAGGGCAATGGCACGTTAGCGATGCCAGTAACTATCTGCTCAATTCAGACGATCCGGCGCACATTGCGCTGCGTCCTTCCGCGACCAGTCTGGCTCAGGTTCCGGGTAAACAAGAGCACCAGTTGATCGATGCGCAAAACGGTCAGCCGCTGCCGACGGTCGATGTTATTTTCCCGATCGTCCACGGTACGCTGGGTGAAGATGGCTCTTTGCAGGGTATGCTGCGCGTAGCGAATCTGCCGTTCGTCGGTTCTGATGTCCTGGGTTCCGCAGCCTGTATGGATAAAGACGTAACCAAACGTCTGCTGCGCGATGCCGGATTAAATATCGCGCCATTTATTACACTCACTCGCGCGAACCGCAACAATATTAGCTTTGCTGAGGTGCAATCCCGCCTGGGTCTGCCGTTGTTCGTGAAACCCGCCAACCAGGGATCGTCCGTTGGCGTTAGCAAAGTGACCAGTGAAGCGCAATACAACCAGGCTGTCGCGCTGGCATTTGAGTTCGATCATAAAGTCGTGGTAGAGCAAGGGATCAAAGGCCGTGAGATCGAATGCGCGGTACTGGGCAACGATCATCCGCAGGCCAGCACCTGTGGTGAGATCGTGCTGAACAGTGATTTTTACGCATACGACACCAAATACATTGACGATAATGGCGCCAAAGTAGTTGTTCCGGCAGCGATCGCGCCAGAGATTAACGACAAGATCCGCCAGATCGCCATTCAGGCGTACCAGACACTGGGATGTGCCGGCATGGCGCGTGTAGATGTATTCTTAACCGCAGACAACGACGTTGTGATCAATGAGATCAACACCCTGCCGGGCTTCACCAACATCAGTATGTATCCAAAACTGTGGCAGGCGAGCGGCTTAGGCTATACCGATTTGATCACGCGTCTGATCGAACTGGCGCTGGAGCGCCACGCTGCGGATAGCGCGCTGAAAACCAGTATGTAAACCCGCCAGGATGCCTGATAACTATTGGGCATCCTTCGCTTCATCATCTTCATTTTCCACGCGGCGACGGATAATTAATCCGGCCAGCCAAAAGCTGATTATCCAGGTAACCAGCCCCACCGCATAGGTTTGCCATCCCTGCGCTTCAAAGCCTAATAACCCGACCACGCCATTCAGAATAAAGATAAGCCCAATAGCGAAGGCATAGTAGTGCCAGTCTCGGCGGATTTTTACAGGCAGGTTCATAACGGCTCCGGTGGATATACAACATGGGAAAGCATCCTCGCACATTTCCCCATGGGCGTCTGTGGCATAGGCGTAATTTCTGAAATGTAACTCAATTTAACTTAAGGTTAAATAATTGTGATATACCACAAAAAACCGAAATCCAGGAATAATCTCCACCTGAAATTACCAACATTCTGATATTGACATTCCTAATCACCTGTCAGACTCACACTCAGTTACAGGCATTACGCCACAAAAAGCAGGTTATTTCCGGAGGTCTTTATGGCTGATTTTACGCTCTCAAAATCCCTGTTTAAGGGCAAGCATCGGGATACCTCCTCCCTGCCCGGCAACATTGCGTATGCCGTATTTGTGCTGTTTTGCTTTTGGGCAGGCGCGCAGATTTTAAATCTGCTGGCCCACGCCCCCGGCATCTATGAGCAACTGATGCAGTTGCAAATGCAAGAGACAGGACGCCCGCGCGTTGAAATTGGTTTAGGCGTCGGTACCCTGTTTGGGCTGATCCCTTTCCTGGTCGGTAGCCTGATTCTTGGCGCCGTCGCGACAATTATCCGCTGGCGCCGCCGTCATCATAACGATGACTGAGCCATACACTTCGCCCGACGATCGTCCACGCGTTTAGCAAACCACGCGGTCGTCAGATTACGCGTGATCTTCGGGCTTTCCAACTGAATGCCAGGCAGTATTTCATGAGGTAGCGATTTACCACTCTTCGCTTCAGCCAGCTTATAGACCTTCTCGTACAGCGCAGTCTCTTCAAAGGCCAGGCTATCGCCCTTTTGCAGTTGCCGGTGGATCTCACTCTCGCTCATCCCCAGCTTCCCGGCCAGCTTGCGTACCGCCAGCTCCGTTTTCCCCGGCTCGCTGCTGCCGTAGAGAATCAAATCCCCGTCCAGCGCCAGCTTAACTCCGCTGGCTTTACTGACTGCATTCTGGAAAGCCGCATTGCGGCTGGCGTACCAGCCGGCATTAAAATCTGCAAAGCGGAAGATGGGCGCACTGTAATTCGCCGGATAATTGAGCAGATGATAAGTGCCAAACCACAGTCCGCCGCGTCGGCTGAACACTTCCTGACGGACCGTCCCTGCCATTTTCCATGGATAGCCGCTGGCGTGCTGCTCGGCAAACGCAATGCTGACCTGCATCGGTCCGCCGGTATGCACCGGATTCAGTGAACCAAACAGCGTCTGCCCCATCGGTACCATACTGATGAAATCATCAAAGATGGCGCTAAGCTGTTTTTCCGTCTTTACCGTATCCAGACGCTCACTGTAGCTTTTCCCCGTTGGCGAGTTAATCTTCAGCGCAGTGTGTACCACAAACAGCGGAATATGCATGCGCTCGGCGCGACGGTCGATCTCTTTCCAGGCGATTTTACTTAAGCCAGGAACCGCCGGGTCAGCCTGGTAGTTTGACTCCTGTTGCGCGACCGCCAGCACCGAACAGATGTTTTCAACCGTTGGTGCCAGCTTCTGACTTTCAAACGTCTTCGCCAGATCCTGCGCCCACGCATCCCGGTCTTTCACGCTGGCGGGCATTTTCTGGCGCACCACGCTCGCCACATCGACGGTTTTCTCCCCTTTTTTTAACGGCTGCGCGGGTTGGCTACTACATCCCACCAGCACCAATGCTGCCAGTCCGGACCAGGGGTAAAGACGGGAAACCGTCGACATAACATCTCCTTTTGTTAGCTAAGCGTATGGGTAACTTCCTGAATATCCTGGCCATCAAGCTCACGTTCAAAGCTGCGCAGACGCTTATAGATAGACATCAGTTCAACTAAGGTTGTCCAGGAGTTAATCAGATACTGGAACGAGCCGCGCACCTGGCCAAACACGTTGGTAATTTGCGTCATCAAACCGAGCGTAATCGTACCGGCAACAATTGACGGAAACAGCAGGAACAAACCGAAAACGTTATCAACCTGCAGGTACAGAATACGGGCGATATTAAAATACATGTAGTGAAAATAGAGACGGAAATAGTTTTGCCGCACCGCATGAAACAGTTCACGCACCGTCGGCGGCGTTGCACGACTGGCATCATCTTCGCCGTATACCAGTTCTTTACGGTAAGCCGCTTCCACACGCTGGTTTTTAAACTCCAGACCCGGAAGTTTGATCCCGACTACTGCCAGTAAGCCGGTTCCCATCAGCGACCAGACAATCGCGGCAATCACCAGCCCATAAGGAACATGTCCAATAATCGGCAGATCGGGAACATGCGCCGACAGCGTAACCAGTACCGGCAAGAAGGCAATCAGCGTCATAATGGCGTTGATAAAGCTGACGCCCATATTTTCCAGCGTGGAGGCAAAACGCATGGTGTCTTCCTGCACACGCTGTGCTGCGCCTTCGATATGACGCAGATGCTGCCAGTGCGCCATATAGTGTTCGTTCATCGCGGTACGCCAGCGGAACACATAGTGACTGACGAAGAAATTGTTCATCACGCCAATGACCACGGCAATCAGCGCAATGCCGAGAAAGATCCCCACTTCATTATAGAACTGCTCAATTTTCACCTTATGCGGTGCGCTGAGCGCGGTTTGAATGAGATCGTAGAATGGCGCATACCAGGCGTTGACGGCGACGCCGACCTCAACCAGAAACCAGGTCACAAAAATTATCAGCGAGGTACCGAGAATGGACCAATACTGCCAGCGGTGCGGGCTGTAGAGAAACCAGAACAGCGCGAACACCCCAACGCAAAGAATGTAGTAAGCATAAAAAATCAGGTAATCCAGCGACCAGAAACGCGCCGCGCTAATCGGTACATCCCCCGACGCGCCGGTAATGCGCGCCACCCAGGCTCCCCCACCTGCTTGCCAGAATACAACAGCGACCAGTGCCCAAATAAATGCCGAAATAAAGAACGGTCCCGGCTTTGGGAAAAAAGACTTAAACATAGTGCTCTCCTGCTAACTTCTTATCGTTATGACGACTGCTGTGCGTTTGCCACCGGGAAATGCGGCGGCGAGACGGCTTACGCCAAAAAACACAAGCTGAAACCGACAATTGTGACCAAAACCGTGGCACATAGTTCGCCCCACGGCGATGAAGAATTGTTTCTGTGGTTTTCACACTCGACAACGTTCCAGCATGTGCAGATTATCACAGCGTGAGATCACAAAAGCGAACATCCACAATCCGGGAAACACTCACGTTTACTCATCGTTACGTTTTTCACACTATTATTGGCTGATAAGCGCTTTGCAATACGCCGTTGAGTAGTATAAATACGCATACGCACGACATCCTTTTTCACTTTTTCTAACTCATGGACACCACCGTTGAAACGTAGTCTGCTTTTTTCTGCCGCGCTGTGTGCGGCGTCATTGACATCTGTCCAGGCGGCACAGCCTATAACCGATCCGGTCTTCGCCTCAGATATCGTCGATCGTTATGCCGACCATATATTTTACGGCAGTGGTGCTACGGGGATGGCGCTCGTGGTGATTGATGGTAATCAACGCGTATTTCGTAGCTTCGGCGAAACGCGCCCCGGCAATAATGTTCATCCACAACTGGATTCCGTGATTCGCATTGCCTCTATCACTAAATTAATGACCAGCGAAGTGCTGGTGAAATTACTCGATCAGGGCACGGTTAAACTCAACGATCCCTTGAGTAAATATGCACCACCTGGCGCACGCGTGCCGACTTATCAGGGAACGCCAATCACGTTGGTGAATCTGGCGACGCATACCAGCGCGCTGCCGCGCGAACAGCCTGGCGGCGCAGCACATCGCCCGGTGTTTGTCTGGCCAACCCGCGAACAACGCTGGAGCTATCTCTCAACCGCCACGCTTAAAGCCGCGCCAGGATCGCAGGCTTCTTATTCAAATCTGGCATTCGACCTGTTGGCCGACGCGCTGGGAACTGCTGCCGGTAAGCCTTATCCGCAGGTGTTTGAAGAAAAAATCACCCGACCGCTGGGAATGAAAGACACCACCTTTACCCCATCCCCCGATCAGTGCAGACGTCTGATGGTCGCGGAAAAAGGGGCCAGCCCTTGTAACAATACCCTGGCGGCAATGGGTAGCGGCGGCGTCTATTCAACGCCCGGCGATATGATGCGCTGGATGCAACAGTATCTCTCTTCTGATTTTTATCATCGCAGCCAGCAAGCCGACCGTATGCAGACGCTGATTTATCAGCGTACGCAGTTAACCAAAGTGATAGGGATGGACGTTCCGGGCAAAGCCGATGCGCTTGGTTTGGGCTGGGTGTATATGGCACCGAAGAATGGCCGCCCGGGAATTATTCAAAAAACCGGTGGTGGCGGTGGTTTTATTACCTATATGGCAATGATCCCGCAGAAAAACGTTGGGGCATTTGTCGTGGTGACCCGTTCTCCGCTGACGCGCTTTACCAATATGAGTGACGGTATTAACGATCTGGTCACAGAGTTGAGCGGAAACAAACCGCAGGTTATTCCCGCATCCTGATTCAATACTCAAAAGGCAAACGTTTAATGCTCACCAGTTTGCCTTTATTCATTTCAATGTAACCACCCTTACGCAATGCTGCGAGGACCTCAGCGACAACTGAGCGTGAAATTCGTGTGCGTTGGTGAATATAGTTCATAACGCCAATACGCGAACGCAGACCTTCGTCCCATTTCGTCATGGATATCAACGTCGCGCGGATCTGATCGTAGGAGTTATTACCAATCAGCTGCAGATCACGCATTTCAAGCATGCGGTTCTGCCAGGCCAACCAGCAGAATGCTTCGCGCCAAAGCTGGCATTGTTCAATTATATTAATCGTTTGTAAGGCAGGAAGATTATATCCCGTACAATAACTTTCGGTCATTAATCTGTATTGTACATCGGTTTTCATCACACCATCTGAAAGCCCCATAATAAATGGTGCCTGCGCAATGCCGACGAGTACATTCTCCCCGCGTCTCAGGGAAACTACACCGCTTAAAATAATAACGGTATCATCGTTATTTACCTCACTGGAATATATAGTTTCTTTATCGTTATCACATTCAAAGTGCTTGCCATATTTCGATAAACATTTATCAAGCTTACTAAATTCAGGAAGAGGTTTATTCGTAGATAACATTGCTCGTTCCTTGCAATAAATGCCCGTCAAATCCATGACGGGCATTTTCCAGATTAAATTATTTTTTCTCTGCGATAGATTTCTTACCAGGTATATTTAACACCAACATTGGCAGACCAGTCTTGATCGACATCGCCACCACCGAGATAATTAGCATCGGTGTACGCGCTGAAGTTTTTGGTAAAGCTGAACTGCGTACCCAGTCCGACACGTACCGCAGAACCTTCTACGCCATTGTCGATGGAGTCGCCGTTTATGTCAGAATCGTTGTTCGAGTCATCGTAAACATAGGCCAGTTTGAAGAACGGGGTCAGCGCCTGGTCATCGCTGTACGCGAAGGTATAACCTGTATCAACCCCCAGTTCATAGCGCATGCTGTCATAAGACTGACCGTCAACTTTCATGTCGTTGCTCAGCTTATAGTCATCACCAGACTGGAACAGGCCGGATACACTACCATAAGGGGTTACGTAGCCAGCGTCACCCAGCGTCAGGTCATAACCCAGTTTCAAGCCAAAGCCCCAGGCATCAGAAGAAGTGCTACCATCAACATACTGACCGTTGCTCATGCTGGCAGACAAATCGTTGTTGAAGTGAGAGTAGCTTAAGTTACCGTCAACAAAGAGATTGTTGGCAAAACGAGCAGAAGAGTAGATATAGGCAGTCTGGCTGTCCTGATCCACTTGACCGGTACGGTCGCTCATATCTCCTTTGGCAAAGCCTGCCGCGGCACCGACAATCCACTTCGCGTTGTTACCATCAATTTTGGAATCAACACCGACCATGATGCCGTTAACATCCTGATCGTAGTTAATGGTGCCGTTATCCGCGTCGAAGCTACCACCGAAGTAGCTGACCCATGCGCCACCGTTATCGACCAGACCATGACGTGCGTTGGTCAGACGAGTACCCACGGTATCTTGTTCCAGGTTCCAGATATTGGTGTTGGCAGAGGGGATGCTCAGCGCCATGTTAGCGTAGTCCGTCAGCTCCATCTGCTGCAGAACAACGGTGTTCCCCTGCTGCTGTGCCTGATAGGTGTAAGCGCCCAGGTCAGCTTTATTGGCTGCAGAGAAGGTGGCGTTGGTGTTTACGTCATCAACGTAAATCAGCTCTTTGCCTTTATAATCAGCAACAGAACCTGCACCCGTTGCGTTATCAATGCGAACTTTGTAGTTACCGGTTGCAGCGATAACGTTATCGCTGGTGCTGCTGGCATCAGCTTCGTCGCCGCTATTGATATCACCATTCCCGTTGACGGTCAGGTGACCATCAGAATTCATCGCGATGATACCGTAACCATAATTAGCCTGAGTGGTGTCCCAGGTACGATCGTTGACGAGATCTGAATTCAGTACGTAGTTGTTGCTGTTAATATTGAAAACACCGGCGTACACGTTGCCGTTGTTATCAGCCACATTTCCGCTGGTCAGTTCCAGCGTACCGGCGGTAAACAGACTGGAAGCACCATTATTGCTGGTTTCGACATTCAGCATACCGCCGTTAGTTGCGGTAATGGTGTTGGCATACAAAGCAGCCCCTGACCATGCAGAGCTGACGTCATCAGACAGCGTCACGGTACTGTTAGTGTCAATCGTCAGGTGATCGGTATCAACCGCGCCGTCTTCGCCGATATTCATCGTAGAAGCACCGTTCAGGGTAATGGAATCAGACGTTACGCTGGAACCGTCGGCAACATTAACCTGAGAACCGCTGTTGATAGCCAGGGTATCAATCAGAGACGTTTTCGTGGTATTCCATACAGATCCATTATTCAGTGCGATATCAAATATACCGCTCTGGAAGGAGCTTGCACTGTTAACACGGTTCCAGTTGTCAGAACTTGTCGCATTTGGATCTAAGCTGTTAGCTGTAATATCATAGAACTGTGAAGGGGTCACGGTGTCATAGTCAATATTGGCTGCCCCCGTCCAACTGCTATTATTCAGCGTCAGAGTCAGGTGATCGACGTTTTGATCGTCATCATCCCAGCCGCCGTGGGTATAATCTGAAGTAGAACCATCAACCAGATGGCCAGCGGAATCAAAATTGCTGTTCCAGGTACTCGTAAACATAACATCGCCTAACAACTGAGAATTGTTCAGCGTGACGGTGTTTACCATACGATTAGCAGAAGCGCTGTTATCTGTGAACGATAGTGCAACATCATCCTGAGTTGAAGAATTACTGTAATCACTCGGCTCTGCAGAGTTACCAAAGTGCCCCGTTGATTCATCAGCAGTATAAGAACCCGACGTGACGGTTGAGTCATTTACCGTAATGGTGTTATCCCACTGAGTTGCGCCAGTGGTATACGCCGCATTGGTGGTATCACCCTGCTCCAGGCTAATACCTGCAACATGTGAATTATTACTAATATTGATAGCGCTTTCGACATCCAGCGTTACCGCCGTTCCCAGTCCAGCTACAGAATATGTTTCGTAGACTGACTTCGATGTTGTGCCATCCAGATAGGTATCGGTGTAATAAAATGCTTCATAGTCATCATCAATCGTCGAGTTATTGATATTTAATGTGAAGATATCACCGTCAACCCAGTCATGCGCAATCGCATCATTAAAGCCAGATACCTGCTTAGAGGTAATCATACCGTGAATCGTGGAATTGGTTACATTCACGGTATTTGCCGTATCGTCTGCATAATCGCGGTTCAGATAATACGTCGAAACAACGCCATTCACCGTATCGCCAGAGAATGAGGTGTCGAAATAGCTGCTATCGGTTGCTGCGTTGTTATAAACATAACCATTGTAGGTCATGTAGTCAGCATCTGGCGTGTTATATGTGGTCGCATCGTCGTGAAAACCAAAGGTATCGTAAGTGGTAGCATTTGCCTGAGAAGTGATTGCCAAAGTGCAGGCTAGTGCTAATTGTGAGACTACGAGTTTCTTTTTCCAGGTGTGCATTTGTCATCCCTCCTCAGGGACGTAATATTGTTGATCCATCAATTATCAATGCAAAGAAAACATTTTATGTTTCGCAGGAAGGATTATGCGGCGTCATGGATGAAAGGTTCAATTATTCTTTGCCTTAAGTCCGAAAGCAGACCATAAATAAGACAATTAAGAAAATTCTATAAGAAGAATTAAAACACTTTTAAATTCAGAGCATTAAAATAATAAAAAACTCCAACACATACACTTACCCTATCATTTAAAAAGAAATAAAAAACGCAAGCAATAAATACCACCACCCCCTCGCAACTTAATTAAACATTAAACAAAGCTGAACCAGGATTAAAACCAATCGATATCTAAAATAATTAACATCGCAAAAATATAAATAGTATATATGTAAAAGAGGTTATTAAGAGTGGAACCTCACTCGCATAACGCCAACTTTCGTAAACCACCCGCCCTCAGGTTCAGGTATACTGCGACCTTCGATTCCACAAACATCAGGCATACCATGACAGACCTAATCCATCGCCCTCGCCGCCTGCGCAAATCTCCTGCGCTACGCGCTATGTTTGAAGAGACAACACTCAGCTTAAATGACCTGGTGTTGCCGATCTTTGTTGAAGAAGAACTCGACGATTACAAAGCCATCGACGCCATGCCGGGCGTGATGCGCATTCCAGAGAAACACCTGGCGCGCGAAATTGAACGCATTGCCAATGCAGGTATCCGTTCGGTTATGACCTTCGGCATTTCCCACCACACCGACGACACCGGCAGCGATGCCTGGAAAGAAGATGGTCTGGTGGCGCGCATGTCGCGTATCTGTAAGCAGACCGTACCGGAAATGATCGTCATGTCCGACACCTGCTTCTGTGAGTACACCTCGCATGGTCACTGCGGCGTGTTGTGCGATCACGGCGTCGATAATGATTTAACCCTTGCCAACCTCGGCAAACAGGCAGTCGTTGCTGCCGCTGCGGGTGCAGATTTCATCGCCCCTTCCGCCGCAATGGACGGTCAGGTGCAGGCGATTCGCCAGGCGCTGGATGCCGCGGGCTTCACCGATACCGCGATCATGTCCTACTCCACTAAGTTTGCCTCTTCTTTCTATGGCCCGTTCCGTGAAGCAGCAGGTACAGCGCTGAAGGGCGATCGTAAAACCTATCAGATGAACCCGATGAACCGCCGCGAGGCGATTCGCGAATCACTGCTGGATGAAGCCCAGGGTGCAGACTGCCTGATGGTGAAACCGGCCGGCGCGTACCTCGATATTCTGCGTGATATCCGCGAACGCACCGAATTGCCAATTGGCGCTTATCAGGTCAGCGGTGAATACGCGATGATCAAGTTCGCGGCGATGGCGGGTGCTATCGATGAAAATAAAGTGGTGCTGGAAAGCTTAGGTTCGATCAAACGCGCGGGCGCGGATCTGATCTTCAGCTACTTTGCGCTGGATCTGGCTGAGAAAAAAATCCTGCGTTAATTGACCTTGTGCCGGATGGCGGCTTCGCCTTATCCGGCCTGTTATCGCCAGGTCCGGTCAGCGAAGCGCCAGCGGTTATTCACCCGGCCCGATAAAACGGCTTGTCTCCAAGAATTGTCGCCCGGTGCATAATGCGCCGCTGCGGCAGATAATCCGCGTTGGCATAGTGCTGCGTCACGCGATTATCCCAAATCGCCACATCGTTAGGCTGCCAGCGCCAGCGCACCTGGAACTCCGGTTTGGTGATATGCGCGAACAAAAAGCCCAGCAGCGCCTCGCTCTCTTTTTCCGTCACATCAACAATTCGCGTGGTAAACCCTTCATTCACAAACAGCGCTTGCTTGCCACTCACAGGATGGGTACGCACCACCGGATGCAATAACGGTGGATGTTTGGCGACCGCCTCCAGCCAGCGCTGATGCTCCTCTGGCGTCTGGCGATATTTATATTCCTGAAATGATTTACGAAAATCATGCTCTGCCCGCAGGCCGCTCAGCAGCTGGCGAAACGGCTGGGAAAGAGCATCATAAGCAGCAATCCCGCTGGTCCACAGGGTGTCTCCGCCTGTCGATGGCAGCTCTTTCGCCGCCAGAATCGCTCCGGCGGGCGGCGTGTCGATAAACGTCACATCAGTGTGCCAGTTGTCGTTATCGGGCGGATTATCGTTGTGGGTATCCAGCACGATTATTTCGTCCACCCCTTCGGCATGTGGGTAGACCGGGTGAATATGCAGGTCGCCAAAACGTAGCGCCAGCGCGCGCTGCTGCTGTGGCGTAATCACCTGCTCGCGCAGGAACACCACCTGATGGCGCAATACAGCATGATAAAGCTGTTCAAACTGGTTATCGCTTAATGGGCGCGTTAAATCCGCGCCGGTAATTTGTGCGCCAATGTATGGCCCCAGCGGGGTAATGCTCAGACGTTCACTCATTGTACTTCTCCATGCCAGGGCGTCAGACGGCGCTGAAGCGCGCGCAGACCCAGCTCTAAAATAAACGCGATAACGGCAATTACCGCGATCCCCGCCAGCACAACATCTGTTGCCAGAAACTCACCGGCTGATTGCACCATAAATCCTAAACCTCGCGTCGCGGCAATCAGCTCCGCCGCCACCAGGGTCGACCACCCCACGCCCAGTCCAATGCGCAGTCCGGTCAAAATCTCCGGCAAGGCACCTGGTAAAATCACAAACCACAGCACCTGCGCACGGCTGGCCCCCAGCGACTGCGCGGCCCGGATTCTCACCTGCTGCGCACTTTTTACGCCCGCCAGCGCCGACATCGCCACAGGGGCGAAAATCGCCAGGTAAATCAGCAGGATCTTGGAGGTTTCACCAATACCAAACCAGATAACCATCAGCGGCAAATAGGCCAATGGCGGAACCGGACGATACAATTCAATGATTGGGTCGAGAATGCCGCGAATCGTCGGACTCAGCCCCATGGCGATGCCGACCGGAATCCCCAACACCACCGCCGCCAGCAGCGCGATAACAATACGCGTCAAACTGGCCGCCAGATGCTGCCACAGCGTGGCATCCATAAACCCCTGCGGCCCGGCAATACTGATGAGCTTTTGCAAAACCTGGCCCGGCGGCGGCAGAAACAACGGGCTGATTAACTGCAGCGCCGCCACCGTCCACCACAGCGCCAAAATGACGGCCAGCGTACCGAGGCTTAAAGTCATCTGGCGCGAGAACGGCCAGCGCCAGTTCAGCGCCCGCGGGCGGCGGGGTTTGTCATTAATCACCACGCTCATGAGAAGGCCTCCCGTTGTTCAAAGATGCGACTTAACACATACTCGCGCATGGCGATAAACTGCGGATCGGACTTAATGCTGCGACTCGCCTCTCCGGCCACAAAACGCCGGGCGAAATTAAGCGGCAGTCGTTCCAGCACCCGGCCAGGACCTGGCGACAGCAATACCAGTTCCGTGGCCATAAACACCGCTTCTTCGATATCATGGGTAATCAACAGCACCTGTTTCCCCGTTTCATGCCAAAGTTTCAGCAGCAGGGTTTGCATCTGCTCGCGGGTAAAGGCGTCGAGCGCGCCAAACGGCTCATCGAGTAGCAACAGCTGCGGGTTGGCCGCCAGCGCCCGCGCAATGCCGACACGCTGACGTTGCCCACCGGAAAGCTGCCAGATAAAGCGTTTTTCCGCGCCCTCCAGCCCCACTTTTTGCAACATTTCCTGAGCAATACGCTGACGCTGCGGTTTCTCCATGCCCGTCAGTTGCAGACCGAAGGTGACGTTGTCCTGCACGTTGCGCCAAGGCAACAGACCTTCATTCTGAAACACCACTCCACGTTCTGCGCCAGGTCCTTCGACCTTACTGCCCGCCAGCATAATGCTGCCGTGTTGATACGGTACAAATCCGGCAATCAGATTTAACAATGTGGTTTTCCCACAACCGGAAGGTCCCAGCACCACCAGCAGTTCACCGCTATCGAGCGTCAGGTTGATATCCTCAAGCACCGGTTTGCCGCCGTAACTGGCATTAAGATGAGAGATTTGCAGCATCAGCGTCCCCTTTATTGCACGAAACGATCGGTCACGTACTGGCTATAATCCGTCGCTACGGCGGGCACTTTGCCCTGCTCTTTAAGGAACTGCGCGGTGTCGATAATCGCTTTGTTTACCGGTCCGGTAAGCTCGGCGGTTTGCTGCTGCGGAGTCAGATAGGTGTTACCTTTCACCAGCCCCGGCACATCCGCCTCTGGCACACCGCTTAAGCGCGCCAGCTTGCTGATATTCTCCGGTTGTTTGAGCCAGGCATCCGGGTTGGCGATATAGGGCTGCTGCGCATCGATGGCGCTTTTCGCAAATGCTTTCACTACCTCAGGGTATTTCTCGGCAAAATCTTTGCGTACCACCCACACGTCCAACGTTGGCGCCCCCCATTCACCGACTTTTTCCGAGTCAGTCAGTACTATGCCGTCTTTTTCCAGCGCATTGACTGCAGGCGCCCAGACGTACGCGCCGTCAATATCTCCGCGCTGCCAGGCGGCAATAATCGCCGGTGGCTGAAGGTTCACAATCTCTACCTGGCCGGGTTTAATCCCCCAATGTTTCAGCGCTGCCAGCAGGCTGTAATGGGTGGTGGAGATAAACGGCACGGCAATGCGCTTACCAATCAAATCTTCCGGTTTACTGATGTTTTTCTTCACCACCAGCGCTTCAGAATTGCCGAGCTTTGATGCCAGCAGGAAAACCTCAATCGGCACCTGCTGACTGGCCGCTACCGCCAGCGGGCTGGAGCCGAGGTTACCGATCTGTACGTCGCCGGATGCCAACGCGCGGACAATACTCGCGCCGCTGTCAAACTTGCGCCAGTCAACGGTGGCTCCGCTCTCTTTAGCAAAAGTGTTATCCGCCTGCGCCACTTTGGCGGGTTCGGCGGAAGTTTGATACGCGACAGTGACGTTCACCGCCTGCGCCTGAAATGCGATGAATGCCAGTGCGGCAAGAAGTGCGTTACGCGATGAATTAGCCATGATTGTCTGCTCCCCTGTCTTGTTATAGGAGGCAGTATTTCGTTGCGGCCCACTTTGATAAAGGAATTAAAAATTCTGGCTAAGAACAAAGCGTTTTTAGAAAAAAACCGGCAATAGTTAGCTCAAAAATGCATGTAATCGTAGGCCGGATAAGGCGCTTGCGCCGCCATCCGGCAATCAATGCCTGATGCGCTACGCTTATCAGGCCTACTCTCGCTGCACAGCCTGTAAATTATTGCGATTTTGTTACATTCGTTACATAACTGCGCCTGGATGATTGCCAGCGCTGCGCTGGCAGGCATCATAGACGCTATTGTCAGGCAAGAGAGCAATATCATGATTCATGTTGTGCTGGTGGATGACCATGTGGTGGTGCGTTCCGGCTTTGCGCAATTACTCAGTCTCGAAGACGATCTCAACGTCACCGGTCAGTTCAGTAGCGCGGCGGAGGCCTGGCCTGCATTACTGCATGATGACGTCAACGTGGCGGTGATGGACATCGCCATGCCGGATGAAAATGGCCTGAGCCTGTTAAAACGACTGCGGGCGCAGAAGCCCGGTTTTCGCGCCATTATTCTTAGCATTTATGACTCGCCGACGTTTGTACAAAGCGCACTGGATGCTGGCGCCAGCGGCTATCTGACCAAACGCTGTGGAC
The DNA here is from genome assembly GCF_014596845.2 of Citrobacter sp. C5_2. Lineage (NCBI taxonomy): Bacteria > Pseudomonadati > Pseudomonadota > Gammaproteobacteria > Enterobacterales > Enterobacteriaceae > Citrobacter > Citrobacter sp. C5_2. The sequence goes on from NZ_CP115032.1 coordinate 3,833,108, forward strand.
CCGAAGAACTGGTGCAGGCGGTACGATCGGTGGGTATGGGCGGGCATTATCTGTGCGCCGATGCGCTGCGGGCGTTACGCGGCGGCGAGCAGCCCGCGCAGGTTCTGGAGGTACTGACCCCGCGCGAGCGCGAAGTGTTTGATCTATTGGTCAAAGGCGACAGCGTGAAAGAAATTGCCTTTAAGCTCGACCTCAGCCACAAAACGGTTCACGTCCACCGCGCGAACGTGCTGGGCAAACTGCAATGCCACAGCACTATTGAGCTGGTGCATTTTGCCCTCGACCACCAGCTACTGACGGGGCATTAATGTCGCGTAACCTTCGTCATTGGGTAATCTCCCTGTTTATTCTGCTGGCCTGGGGATCGGGCTGGTTGATGCTGTGGACGCTGGGGTTTTACCTGACCCACAACGGTCAGCAGGCGGCATTATTCCTACCACACGGGGTCTATCTTGCACTGTTGATTCTGCTTTCTCGCCGCTACTGGCCCGCGCTGGTGCTGCCACCTGTACTGATGCTGTTCTGGCTGCACAGCGAGCAATTATTGAATGGCTATATTTTGCTGGTAGCCCCATTAATTAGCCTTCTTCCGGCAAGCATCGGTCAGTCATACTGGCACCGCTTCCCCCTGTACTGGCAGCGCTTAACACTGCTGCTGGCCGCGGTAACAATTACCTCATTGCTTAATACCGCCCTGCTATCACCGTTTATCGAAAGCCCGGCAACGTTAATTGGCCTGGCGTCGTTTACCGGCGGCGTGCTGCTGACGCCGTTTGTCTATCTGATCTATGAATTTCTGCGCCAGCAGCACCGTTATCATTTGCTCGGGTTGGATACCACCAATCCCCCGCTGCGCACCTCGCTTATCATCTGGTGCAGCCTGTTTTTTATTATTGGCATTGGCACGCAAATGGTACTGTCGCCGGATATCGAGCGCCTGCTGCTGATCGTGGTGTTTTTACCAAACGTGGTGATGGCATGGAAATTCGGCTGGCAGGGCGGCGTGTTGTCTGGATTGCTCGGCAGCATGATGATCACCATCGCCCGGCAGATAGGCGTGGGGTTCAGTAATCTTCTTGAACTGGAGATTTTTCTCGCGACGCAGGCGTTGCTGGGTATTGGTCTTGGCATCGCCATCAGCCGCCAGCAGCATCTGGCGCAAAACTTGCACCATTATCGCCAGCGTCTGGAAGCCGAACTGGCGGCACGCCGTGCGCTGACCGAACAGCTGATTCGTACCGAGGAAGACACGCGAAAAAGTTTAGCGCGTGAACTGCATGACGAAATAGGCCAGAACATCACCGCCATCCAGATTCAGACGCAACTGGTCAAACGCGCGCCGGGTCGCGAGCAAACGCTTGAGGCGGCGAATCAGATCAACGATCTTGCCCGGCGCATTCACCACTCCACCCGCCAGCTTCTGCGCCAGTTGCGCCCGCCCGCGCTTGATGAACTGTCTTTCAAAGATGCGCTGTATCATCTGGTGAATGAATTTGCCTTTGCCGAGCGGGGCATCCACTGCCGATTTAATTACCATCTGGAAAATACGCCAGAAAATGAAACGGTGCGCTTCACGCTGTATCGCCTGATGCAGGAACTGCTCAATAACATCTGTAAGCATGCCGATGCCAGCGAGGTATCGATTACGCTACGCCAGCGGGAACACCGTCTGTCACTGGAAGTCGATGACAACGGCGTGGGTATCCTCCCGGAAAAAATCCCCGGTTTCGGTATCCAGGGCATGCGTGAGCGGGTAAGCGCCCTCGGTGGCGAACTCACGCTGGAATCGAACCACGGCACGCGGGTAATTGTTAACCTGCCCACAAATTTGCAACAAACCAGCCGCTAACCAGGAAAAAGTCTTAGTCACTGCGGACTTTCTCTCATCCCCTTTTGCTTTCACTTTCCTATAGTCAGCACAAACGGAGACCGCCATGCACGCACGCGAAACAGACCAACAATACCGGACGCTACGTCCACAATTGCTGATGTGCATGGTGATTGGCTACGCCGCGTTTTATCTGACGCGCAAAAGCGTCAACTATGTACTCCCGGCGCTGCAAACGGATCTGGGGCTGGATAAAGGCGATATCGGTCTGCTGGGCTCGCTGTTTTATCTGACCTACGGCCTGTCGAAATTCGCCGCCGGATTGTGGCACGACAGCCATGGGCAGCGCGCGTTCATGGGAATCGGCCTGTTCGCCACTGGTGTTTTGAACGTGGTGTTCGCCTTTGGTGAATCGCTGACGCTGCTGCTGGCGGTCTGGACGTTGAACGGATTTTTCCAGGGCTGGGGCTGGCCGCCCTGCGCCCGCCTGCTGACCCACTGGTACTCGCGCAACGAACGCGGCTTCTGGTGGGGTTGCTGGAATATGTCGATCAACATCGGCGGGGCCATCATCCCGCTGATTAGCGCCTTTGCCGCCCTCTGGTGGGGCTGGCAGGCAGCGATGCTGGCACCAGGGATAATCAGCATGGCGTTAGGTATCTGGCTCACCCTGCAACTGAAAGGCACGCCCCAGGAAGAGGGATTACCGACAGTTGGAGAGTGGCGGCACGATCCGCTGGAGCTACGTCAGGAGCAGCAGAGCCCGCCGATGGGGCTGTGGCAAATGTTACGCACCACCATGCTGAAAAATCCGATGATCTGGCTGCTTGGCGTGTCGTATGTACTGGTCTATTTGATCCGCATTGCGCTCAACGACTGGGGCAACATCTGGCTGACGGAAAGCCACGGCGTGAATCTACTCAGCGCCAATGCCACGGTGATGTTGTTTGAAGTCGGCGGCTTGCTCGGCGCGCTATTTGCCGGATGGGGATCGGACCTGCTGTTCAGCGGTCAGCGCGCGCCGATGATATTGCTGTTCACGCTGGGGCTGATGGTCTCCGTCGCCGCCCTGTGGCTGGCCCCGGTGCACCACTATGCGCTGCTGGCAGTCTGTTTCTTTACCGTGGGCTTTTTTGTGTTTGGCCCGCAGATGTTGATTGGTCTGGCTGCTGTCGAATGCGGACACAAAGCGGCGGCAGGTTCAATCACCGGTTTTCTCGGGCTGTTCGCCTATCTGGGGGCCGCGCTGGCGGGTTGGCCGCTGTCGCTGGTCATAGAACACTACGGCTGGTCGGGAATGTTCAGTTTGCTCTCGGTTGCCGCTGTTTTTATGGGTTTATTGCTGATGCCATTGCTCATTGCGGGCATTACCCCTTCTCTCAGTCAAAGGATAAAACAATGAAACTGACGCTTACCTCTACCCTGATTGCCTCCGCTCTGACGCTGGCGGCCTTCAGCAGTGCGACACAAGCTCAAGGACGTCTGGTGGTGTATTGCAGCGCCACCAACGAGATGTGCGAAACCGAAACCAAAGCCTTCGGCGACAAATATGATGTGAAAACCTCATTTATTCGTAACGGCTCCGGCAGCACGCTGGCGAAGGTCGATGCCGAGAAGAAAAACCCGCAGGCGGATGTGTGGTACGGCGGTACGCTGGATCCACAATCCCAGGCCGGCGAAATGGGCCTGCTGCAGCCGTACAAATCACCTAACCTCGCGCAGATCATGGAGAAGTTCCGCGATCCCGCAAAAGTAAAGGGTAACCTCTCCTCGGCGGTGTATGTCGGTATTCTGGGCTTTGGCGTTAATACTCAACGCCTGAAAGAGAAAAACCTGCCGGTACCGAAATGCTGGAAGGATCTGACCAAACCAGAATACAAAGGGGAAATCCAGATTGCTGACCCACAGAGTTCAGGCACCGCCTACACCGCGCTGGCGACCTTCGCCCAGCTTTGGGGTGAGGATCAGGCTTTTGATTACCTGAAACAGCTCAACGCCAACGTCTCCCAGTACACCAAATCCGGCATTGCTCCGGCGCGTAATGCCGCCCGTGGCGAAACGGCGATCGGCATTGGCTTCCTGCACGACTACTCGCTGGAAAAAGAACAGGGCGCCCCGCTGGAGCTGATCTCCCCGTGCGAAGGCACCGGCTATGAAATTGGCGGCGTCAGCATCCTGAAAGGCGCGCGTAACCTCGACAACGCCAAACTGTTCGTTGACTGGGTGCTGTCGAAAGACGCCCAGGAGTTGGCATGGAAGAAAGGTAAATCCTATCAGATCCTGACCAACACCACCGCCGAGACCTCGCCGAACTCGCTGAAGCTCGACGACCTGAAGCTTATCAACTACGACATGGATAAGTACGGCTCGACCGACGTACGTAAAGCCCTGATCAATAAGTGGGTTAGCGAAGTGAAGATGGGTAAATAAGCCCACGTTGCGTTCATTTGCCGGGTGCGGCGTAAGCGCCCGCCCGGCCTGAAATACCGGAACCGCTATGTCACACACACTTGCACTCCATCCCGTGAAAAAACGGGATGCGATATTTCTTTGGGTTTTGCTCGGCTGGCTGGCGTTTGCCCTGCTGCCAAGCTGGAGCCTGGACTACGGTCTGCTGGAGTCGACGGGCGAAGAAATTCTCGCCGCCTACGGCTGGTCACAATTCAATATCAGTTGGTTATGGTATCTGCTACCAAGCCTGCTGCTGGTACGCCCGTTCCATGAAGCCAGACGCGAACAGCGCGGCCGCCATTATCTTGACGCAGGCTGGGCATTCTTCTGCATGGCCTTTATCGTCGCCAGCGCCACGCTTGAAGGTCGCGGCTTAGGCTATGCCACCATCGTGCTTTTTGTGGCGCTGGGCGCAATTATGACCCTGGCGCTTACCCGTCTGGAATGGCTGGGCGGCGACCGTTTTGTCATCGGCTCGCTGACCGCGATTGTCGCGCTGATCGGTATTTTTATCGTCTGGCCGAGCATCGCTATTTTCATTCCGATGTTCACCAACGACGCCGGGGAATTTGCGCCACTGGCGTTTATGAATGTGCTGTCGCAGGCGCATATCATTCAGGTGATCCTCAACTCGATTATGCTGTCGATTGCCGTCGGCGTCGGCTGTACCTTCTTTGGCCTGGTGCTGGCTATCTACACGACCCGTATCGCCAGACGTAGCGCCATCATCGGACGTATCTTCTCGATTCTGCCGATCGTCACCCCGCCGTTTGTCGTCGGTTTAGGCGTTACGCTGATGATGGGTCGCTCTGGTTACATCACCGAATTTATGGTCGACTGGTTCGGTTTAACCAACACCAACTGGCTGTACGGTTTTACCGGCATCTGGCTGGCGCAGGTGCTGGCCTTTACGCCGATGGCGTTTATGATCCTCGACGGGGCCATCAAGACCATTCATCCGTCGCTGGAAGAAGCGTCATACACCCTGCGTGCCAGCCGCTGGCAGACCTTTAACGGCGTGTTTGTCCCGCTACTGAAACCGGCGCTGGCGAACGCCTTTTTGATTGTGGTGGTACAGTCGCTGGCCGACTTCAGTAACCCGCTGGTGCTCGGCGGTAACTTCGACGTGCTGGCAACGCAAATTTACTTCTATATCACCGGCTCGCAGCTCGATTATCAGGCCGCCAGTACGCTGGGCGCGTTCCTGCTGCTGTTCTCGCTGCTGGTATTCTGTGTGCAGTACATGTGGATCGGCAAGCGCTCCTACGTGACGGTCTCCGGTAAATCCTACCGGGGCGACGTCCAGCCGCTGCCAGTGACGCTGGTGTGGAGCGTGGTTGCGCTGCTGGCGGTGTGGATTGCCTTTAACGCCCTGCTCTACGGCAGCATTTTCTACGGCAGTTTCACCGTTAACTGGGGCGTGGACTACACCCTGACGCTGGCGAACTTTACCAAACTGTTCGGTCAGGGGATGAGCGACGGCGCGTGGCCTTCACTGCTCGACACTCTGCTCTACGCCGGGATTGCCGCGCCGATCACCGCGATCTTTGGTCTGCTGATCGCGTGGATTGTGGTGCGCCAGCAGTTTAAAGGTAAAAAAACCATCGAGTTCACCACCATGCTGTGCTTTGCCGTTCCTGGCACCGTAGCGGGCGTGTCGTACATACTGGCCTTTAACAGCGCCCCGGTGTACCTCACTGGAACCGCCGCCATCGTCATTATCTCAATGGTGATGCGTAACGTGCCGGTCGGAATTCGGGCGGGCATCGCGGGCTTAGGCCAAATCGATAAATCGCTGGATGAAGCCTCGCTTAGCCTGCGTGCCGGTTCCCTGCGGACCATTACGCATATCCTGCTGCCGCTGCTGCGCCCGGCGATCCTCTCGGCGCTGATCTACAGCTTTGTGCGCGCCATTACCACCGTCAGCGCCATTGTGTTCCTTGTGACGCCGGATACCCGCGTGGCGACGGCCTACATCCTCAACCGCGTGGAAGACGGCGAGTACGGGGTGGCGATTGCCTACGGTTCGATTCTGATCGTGGTGATGCTGGCGATTATTTTCATCTTTGACTGGCTGATCGGCGAATCACGTACCTCCCGTTCAAAAGCTAAAAACCAGGCGTAATGGAGCGCACTATGACTCAGAAAAATTTCGTTGAACTGCGCAACGTCACTAAACGATTTGGCAGCAACACGGTTATCGACAACATCAACCTCACCATTCCGCAGGGGCAAATGGTGACGCTGCTCGGCCCCTCCGGCTGTGGCAAAACCACCATTTTGCGCCTTGTCGCCGGGCTGGAAAAACCGAGTGAAGGCCAGATTTTTATTGATGGCGAAGACGTCACCCATCGTTCCATTCAGCAACGCGACATCTGCATGGTGTTTCAGTCGTATGCTCTGTTTCCGCACATGTCGCTGGGAGAGAACGTCGGCTATGGCCTGAAGATGCTTGGCGTGTCGCGCAGCGAAGTGAAGGCACGGGTGAAAGACGCGCTGGCGATGGTCGATCTGGAGGGGTTCGAAGAGCGCTATGTCGATCAGATCTCCGGCGGTCAGCAGCAGCGCGTGGCACTGGCCCGCGCGTTGATCCTCAAACCGAAGGTGCTGCTGTTTGATGAGCCGCTGAGCAACCTGGACGCCAACCTGCGTCGCAGTATGCGCGACAAGATCCGCGAGCTTCAAAAGCAGTTTGATATCACCTCGCTGTACGTTACCCACGATCAGAGCGAAGCCTTTGCGGTTTCCGATACCGTACTGGTGATGAATAAAGGACACATCATGCAGATCGGTACGCCGCAGGATCTTTATCGTCAGCCTGCCTCACGTTTTATGGCGAGCTTTATGGGCGATGCCAACCTGTTTCCGGCCACCTTTAGCGCAGGATACGTTGATATCTACGGCTATCGTTTGCCGCGACCGCCGCACTTTAACGATCACGGAGAAGGGATGGTCGGCGTGCGCCCGGAAGCGATCACGCTCAGCGATCGCGGCGAGGAGAGCCAGCGCTGCGCGATCCGCCATGTCGCCTATATGGGCCCTCAGTATGAAGTCACGGTGGAGTGGCATGGACAGGAGATCTTGTTACAGGTCAACGCCACGCGCCTGCAGCCGGACGTCGGCGAGCAGTATTACCTCGAAATCCACCCGTACGGCATGTTTGTGCTGGCAGATGCGGCATAAGGTTTTGTTGCTTTGTAGGTCGGATCAGGCGCTTGTGCCGCCATCCGGCAATGCCTGATGCGATGCGCTTATCAGGCCTACAGTGAACGATGTAGGCCTGATAAATTCTCAGCTTCACGCTTTTAGCGCGGCAATATCTTTCGGCGTGGTGCGACAGCACCCGCCGATCAACCGTGCGCCAGCGGCCTGCCACTGCGGCAAATAATCCGCCAACTGCGCACAATGCTCACTGTGATGATGCCAGGTTTTGCTTGCCGCATCATAATGCTCGCCTGAGTTTGGATACACCACCAGTGGCAGTGCCGTTAAGCCGTGCAGATGCTGCAATGCGGCGGTGGTCTTTTCCAGCGCAATACAGTTGATGCCTAACGCCACCACCTGCGGATAACCCGCCAGCAACGCCACCACGTCACGCAGCGGCGTACCGTCGCTCAGGTGCTCGCTGTCGCGCAGAGTAAACGAGAACCACGCCCTGGCACGCGGATACGCGGTCAACAGCTCAGCCAGCGCGCCAATCTCGGTAAAATTCGGCAGGGTTTCACAGGCCAGCAGATCGGCCCCGGCATCCAGCAACGCTTCCACGCGCGGACGGTGAAACGCCTGAAATTCTTCAGCGCTACGTTGGTAATCGCCACGATATTCTGATCCATCCGCCAGATACGCGCCATAAGGCCCAACGGAGCCTGCCACCAGCAGCGTACCCGCCTGCGGGTTCTCAGCCAGCCAGGCTTCACGCGCTTTACGCGCCAGCTCCACGCTTTTGCCAATCAGCGCTTTCGACTGCGCTTCATTCAGGCCGCGCGCGGCAAAACCTGCCGGCGTGGCCTGATAGCTGGCGGTGATCGCGCATTGCGCCCCCGCCCGGAAATAATCAAGATGTACTTCGCGGATAAGCTGCGGATTTTCGACCAGCACTTTGGCTGACCACAGGCTGTCTGCTAAATCACAACCGCGCGCTTCCAGCTCCGTCGCCATCGCACCATCCAGTAACAGGAAATCCTGTTTGTCGAGGATGGCGCTTAACGGATTATTCTGCGACATGTTCTGGCTCCTGTTTTGATGGAAATAAGCCCTCACACTATCACAGCCATACCCGCAAGGCTCCGCGCTCACCCGCAATTATGGCGATACGTCAACTCTGCACCAGACGGTCGCTTAAGCACCGTTAGCCGGGATCGACATCTGCGATTTACGGCTCATCAGAATAAATACCGCCAGGCCCGCCAGCAAAATCCCCGGCGCAGACGCCGCCATCACGCCCACCGTTCCAGTGCCCAGCGCTAACATTTTCCCGGCCAGCAGCGGGCCGCTCATCGCGCCCAAACGTCCGACAGCAACGGCGGTGCCCACGCCTGTGGCGCGAATCTGCGTGTTGTAAAATAACGGCGCCAGCGCATACAACACGCTTTGCCCACCAGTGGCAAACATCCCCGCCACAAATCCCGCCATCAGCATGCCGCTGAATGTCGACACCGTCCCCAGCGCCAGCAGCGAAGCCAACATCCCGGTGTAGATCAGCAGCGACATCACTACCGGACGCAGTTTGTCCATCAACGCCCCGAGAATTAACGTCCCGCTGGCTGCGCCGATTTGCAGAGCAAACATCACGCCTGCCGCCTGCGAGGGTTGAAATCCCTGCTCCACCAGCAGCATCGGAAGCCAGTTGATCAGCATATACACCACCAGCAGGGTGAAGAAATAGCACAGCCACAGCAGCAGCGTAGCGCTCGCTGCTGCTGGCGCAAACAGGGCGCGCAACGGCGCGGCAGCTACCTGCGTTTGTTGGGTATAAACCTGCGATTCCGGCAACCAGCGCATCAACAGCGGAACCAGCAGCAGCGGGATCACCCCGCCAACCCAGAACACCGTTTGCCAGGCGGAGGCGAGACCGCTAAACCCAAGCGCCGCCGCCAGCGCCGCGCCAATCGGCACGCCGCAGTACATCAGGCTCACCGCCGTGCCGCGAAAACGTGGCCCCGCCGCTTCGGAGGTCAGCGCGATCAGATTCGGCAATGCCGCGCCCAGCCCGACGCCGGTCATCAGACGGGCAAATACCAGCGACGAGAAATCCCAGGAAATCGCCGTCGCCAGCGAGAACAGGCCGAACAACGCCACGGAGGCAATGAGAATGCGCTTGCGGCCATAGCGATCGGCCAGCATACCGCCCACCAACGCGCCGGGCAGCAGCCCGAGAATACCGGCGCTGAAGATCCAGCCCATCTGCATTTTATCCAGCGCAAACGCCTGAGCGATACCGACGGCAGCGATCCCGGCGGCCTGGAGATCCAGCCCTTCCATCAGGGCGACTAGAAAACACAGCCCGACGGTCAACGTCAGGCGCCAGGATGCGGGGGTACGGGTAGTCATAGGATGTACCTCTGAGGTCACGATGCAGGTGAATCGCGGCTGATACATTGCCAGCCGCGTAATCATTTTTATTTGCTGTTACGCAGATCCAGCGCCACGTCGACGATCATATCTTCCTGGCCGCCCACCATTCGGCGCTTGCCCAGTTCAACCAGAATATCGACCGCGCTCAGGCCGTAACGCGCCGCCGCCACTTCACAATGACGCAGGAAGCTGGAGTACACCCCGGCATAGCCCAGCGCCAGCGTTTCGCGATCCACCCGCACCGGGCGGTCCTGCAGCGGACGCACCAGATCGTCGGCAGCATCCATCAGCGCATACAGATCGGTGCCATGCTGCCAGCCGAGCTTATCCGCTGCAGCGATAAACACTTCCAGCGGTGCATTGCCCGCGCCTGCGCCCATCCCCGCCAGGCTGGCGTCGATACGATCGCAGCCCTCTTCCACCGCAGCAATCGAGTTCGCCACACCGAGACTGAGGTTGTGGTGCGCATGCATTCCGGTTTCCGTCTCCGGCTTCAGTACCGCTTTCAGGGCGCGGAAGCGGGCGCGAATATCACTCATGTTCATCGCCCCGCCGGAATCGACCACGTAGATACAAGTCGCGCCGTAGTTTTCCATCAGCTTCGCCTGCTGCGCCAGATTTTCCGGCGTGGTCATGTGGCTCATCATCAGAAAGCCGACGGTATCCATACCCAGCTCGCGCGCATACTGAATATGCTGGGCCGACACGTCCGCTTCGGTGCAGTGGGTCGCCACGCGTACCACCCGCGCCCCGGCCTGATACGCATTTTTCAGGTCGTGAATAGTACCGATCCCCGGCAGTAACAGCGTGGCGATCTTAGCGTGCTGCACCACGTCTGCCGCCGCTTCAATCCACTCGAGATCGCTGTGCGCGCCAAAGCCGTAGTTAAAGCTGGAACCTTGTAAACCGTCGCCATGCGCCACTTCAATAGAATCGACCCGCGCATCGTCCAGCGCTTTCGCAATCTGGCGCACGTTTTCCAGCGAATACTGGTGACGAATGGCGTGCATACCGTCACGCAGGGTCACGTCAGAGATATAGAGTTTTTTACCGTTCATGCTGCTTCTCCTGACTGACGGGTGAGTGACTGCGCCATCTTCTCAGCGGTCGCCAGCGCGCTGGAGGTCATTATGTCGAGGTTGCCCGCATAGGCAGGTAAATAGTGCGCCGCGCCTTCCACTTCCAAATATACCGCGGTTTTCAGCCCGGAAAACTGGCCGATACCCGGCAGATTCACCGGTTTATCCTGCGGGATAACTTCAAACTGTACGCGCTGTTTCAGGCGATAACCCGGCACATAGGCCTGTACCGCCGCCGCCATCTCGTTGATGGACGCTTCAACTTCAATCTCGGAGGCCGCTTCGCTTAGCACATACACCGTGTCGCGCATCATCAGCGGCGGTTCAGCCGGGTTGAGCACAATGATGGCTTTACCTTTTTCGGCGCCGCCGACCACTTCAATCGCCTTTGAGGTGGTTTCGGTGAACTCATCAATATTGGCGCGAGTGCCCGGTCCCGCAGATTTACTGGCGATAGAGGCAATAATTTCGGCGTAATGGACTTTTGCCACGCGAGAGACAGCCGCCACCATCGGGATGGTCGCCTGCCCGCCGCAAGTCACCATATTGACGTTCTGCTGATCAACGTTAGCCTCCAGATTCACCACCGGCACGCAGTATGGACCGATCGCCGCGGGCGTCAGGTCGATCAGGCGGATCCCCGGTTTAATGGCGCGCAGCGCGGCGTCGTTCTTCACATGTGCGCCCGCGCTGGTGGCATCAAACACGATGTCGATATCGGCAAATTCCGGCATGGCGATAAGCCCTGTCACCCCTTCATGGGTGGTGGCAACGCCCATACGTCTGGCGCGTGCCAGACCATCGGATTGCGGGTCAATACCGACCATCACCGCCATCTCCAGATGCACGCCGTGGCGCAGAATTTTAATCATCAAATCGGTGCCGATGTTGCCGGAGCCGATAATGGCGACTTTACGCTTACTCATGACTGACTTCCTTTTGTAACCGCCGCTAAAAAAGTGGCGGCAACTGAACCAATACCGTCGATATGGGCTTCAAAACGATCGCCCGCATTCACTGATACCATCGGGCCTAACGCCCCGGTGAGAATGATGTCCCCCGCACGCAGCGGCTCGCCGAGGCTGGCCATTTTGCGCGCCAGCCAGACGGCGGCGTTGATCGGATGCCCCAGACATTCGCTGCCGCGCCCGCTGGAGACCTCTTCGTTATTGCGCGTCATTTTCATTGCGCAATTTTTCAGATCTAACCCGGCCGGACGCTGCGCCGGCCCGCCGACCACATACACGCCGCAGGAGGCATTATCCGCCACGGTATCAACAAACTTTATTGACCAGTCGCGGATACGACTGCCGACCACTTCGAGCGCGGGCAGCACCCACTCGATGGCGTTATACAGCTCATCAAAAGTGGTGTCGGCATTGGGTAGATCGCGGTTCAGCACCAGCGCAATTTCTGCTTCAATACGCGGTTGCAGTACACGTGAAAACGGAATGGTGTCGTTATCGCCGTAGCACATGTCGGCAAACAGCGTGCCGAAATCCGGCTGATCGACCCCCAATTGCTGTTGCACTTTCGGGTGCGTCAGCCCCACTTTGCGCCCAACCACGCGCCGCCCGCGCGCCACGTTGTCCTGCACGTTGATGCGCTGAATGGCATAGGCCGCTTCGGCATTGTCCACGCCAATCAGTTCACGCAGCGGGGCGATAGCTTCTCCTTTTTCCTCTGCCAGGCGTAAATCGGCGGCTAACTGCTCAAGATTAAGATTCGTCATGTCCGTTCCTTAAGGGCGTACGAGGAAGTTCAGCACCAGTTGGTTAAAGGCATCCGCATGTTCCCACTGCGCCCAGTGCCCGCAGTCGCGGTAGATGTGCAGTTCAGAACCGGCAATCCCGGAGAGCAGGCGCAGACCGGCGTCCATCGGCACGAACCGGTCGTTGCGGCCCCAGACAATCAGGGTCTGAGCCTTGATTTCACCCAAACGCGGGCTGAAGTCCGGGAACTGTTTCGGGTTGGCTTCCAGACTCTGGACAAAGTTGTCCAGGTGATCGCGGCGCGACAGCATGTTATTCAGGCGCGCCTCAAACAGCGCTTCAGTCAGGTCACTGGTGTCGAAGACAAAAATCTCCATCATCAGCTTCAGATTTTCGATGGTCGGCTCACGATATAGCTGATTCAGACGCTTGATGCCTTCGGTCGGCATCGGGGTAAACAGGCTCATGCCGCCCGTTCCACCGCCCATCAGCACCAGCTTGCCCACGCGCTCCGGCCAGCTCAAAGTAAACGCCACTGCACTGTGGCCACCCATTGAGTTGCCCAGTAAGTGGATTTGCTGAATATCCAGTTGATCGACCACGCTTTTCAGAATGCGAGCGTTGAGATCGGATCGTGACCCGCGGTTAACGATCCCATCGCTTTTCCCCCAGCCAGGACAATCCAGCAGGATCACCCGGTATCCGGCCTCAACCAGCGGATCGATGTTGCGGCTGAAATTCGCCCAGCCCGTCGCGCCAGGACCTGAGCCGTGCAGTAGCACCACGGTCTCTTCGCCCTGCCCACAATCATTGAAATGCACGCGTAAGGTTTCGCCTGCTTCCTGCACCTCCAGAAAACGGCTGGTGGCGGCTTCGGTTTGCGGTTGGTAAGTCATGCTCTTCTCCTGCATATTCAGTTCTGTTTCAGTTCTGTGTGGTGGCGCTCAGGGAGCCGAATCCGGCGATCCACTCCGGGATCGGGCGATAATAACGGCCTTCGCTGCGCCAGTTGCCAAAGGCAGAAATGGCAGCGAAGGCGGCAACCCAGGTTTTCACTTCGTGCGTTGATTTGCCCGCCATCGCGGATAGCTCTTCATTGCTGACCGCGTCCAGTTCCTGCAAACGTCCCTGCTCAAGCAGGGTCATAAAGCGGTTATCCCAGACGGGGTTAAGTGGGTGCAGCGTGTGCTGGTCTTGCACAAATTTCTCGGCGGCGCTGATCACTCGCTGCTGGCGCAATTCACGCTCGTTTTCGGGTAACTGTTTGCCGCTGCCGAGCAGGCGGTCGCGCATATGGGCATCGGCCTTTGCCAGCTCCGGCACCGGTGGCTGATGCGACAGGCCGCCGGAACCTAAAAACAGCACGCGTTTATTCAGCGAACTGGCGAAACGACCAATGGCTTCACCGAGCATGCGGGTACGCTGAAAGCCCGGCAGCGGCGTGGCGACGCCGTTAATAAACACCGGTAATACCGGGACCTTATCCAGACCGCCGAGCAAAAACTCCAGCGGCTGCGCAAAGCCGTGATCGACCTGCATGTTGTAGGACACGGCAAGATCGATACCGCTTTTCATCACTGCATGGGCGCAGGCCTCAGCGAGATCGGTGGGCACCGGCAGTTCCCCGGCGGCGCTGCCGAAATCGCCGATTGCGGTGGCCCCTACGCCTAAACAGAACGGCGGCATCACATCGTAGAAAAAACCGTTGTAGTGATCGGGGGCAAACAACACCACCAGCTCAGGATCGAACGCCGCAATACGTGCGCGGGCGCTGGCGATCACGCCGTTAACTTCATCGAGCACGGCCTGCGCCGGGTCGACATAGCCCACCAGCGGCGAGTGGGAAAGACAGTGAAGATAAGCGTGCATATCAGGCTACCTTTTCAACAGGAAGATCGGTATTTACGCGGGTGAGCGTCATCACCGACGCCAGTTTATTCAGGGTGTTGCCCAGGGTTTGCGGAATAGCGATGGCGGCGACAAAGCGGTCCGGGCGCATCACCACCAGCGCGGCATTGTGTTGGGCAAACCACGCGCGCAGACGGTTTTGCGTATCGCCAATGCGGGTAACGCCGTCATGGTTATCCTGATCGGTATGTATCTGCGTATCCGGCACCACCTGGATAAACCGCGTCCCCAGCGCCTGCCACTGCTGGATCTGCGCTTCACTCATGCCCCATAGCGGATTACAGCCCCAGCCAATCACCGCGAAATTCGGGCCAATGACGTTGTCGAGCAACGTCACTTCGCCGGTTTCCAGCGTGACCTTCGGCTGGATAAACATCTTGCCGACTGGCGAGGTTTTCGCGTCACCTTCACGCACCAACGCCCCGATGTGGTACTGCGGCATCGGCTTAAAGCGCATTTCAAGGAAGTAACGTTTGACCGGCGGAATGTAGTTCAACAGCCAGGAAACTCCGTCGCGCACCGCGCCGTGCCAGCGTTTTGGCGGCGCCAGCACGTTGCCTGCGGTAACCGACAAATCGATCATCGCTTTGGCATGATCGCGGCGCTCCTGCTGGTAGGTATCCAGCAGCGCATCACCGGCTTTGCCATTAATCACCAGCGCCAGTTTCCACGCCAGATTGAAGGCATCGCGCATACCGCTGTTGTACCCCTGCCCCTGCCAGACCGGCATAATGTGCGCCGCGTCGCCCGCCAGCAGCACACGGTCAATACGAAAGCGTTCGGCCAGCCGGGCGTTATGGGTGTACACGCGCTGGCGGATCAGCTCGACGTTATCCGGGTTCGGCAGCACTTTGCTCAAGAGTTGGCGCATATTCTGCGGCTCGCTAAGCTGGGCTTCGGTTTCTCCCGGCATCACCATAAATTCAAAGCGGCGCACCGCATGCGGCAGCGCGGCAGAAACATACGGGCGCACCGGATCGCAGCACAGGTACACATGCGGCGTACTCAGCGGATCGTTGGCGATATCCACTACAATCCACTGATTCGGCGCGGTTTTACCTTCAAATGGCACATTCAGCGAGCGCCTGACGTTGCTGGCGCCACCGTCGCAGGCCACCAGCCACTGGGCCTTCACCGTTTCCCGCTGGCCGTCCGGCGCTTTCAGGTTCAGCGTCACTTCACCATTTTGCTGGCTGAAGGCTTCCAGTTCGCGAGAAAACAGGCAACGCACGTTGGGGAAACGCGACAGCCCTTCCAGCATCACCGCATCCACCTGCGGCTGAATGAACGCATTGCGGCGCGACCAGCCAAATTCGTCGGTCATCGGCTGGATATCGGCAAAGCAGCGGCCTTTCGGGGTAAGAAAGCGCATCGCGTGCCACGGCGTGGTGTGTGGCAAAACGTTCTCGACCAGACCAACGGACTGCATGGTGCGCAGCGCTTCATCGTCAATACCGATGGCGCGGGGATAGTCGATCAGCGTGTCGAGCTTCTCTACCACCAGCACCTCAATGCCCATCTGGCCAAGATAGTTCGCCATCATCAGCCCTACCGGGCCGGCTCCAGCAATCGCTACCTGCGCGGTGTGCTGCACTGCGGGTTGGATATCAGGATTTATAGTTGTCATTTCAGAACCTCACTACTCGGACAAAACGCAATTGCAGGCCCTGGTGAGGCGCAATTTGTTTTGTTAAAAATATGTGAATAATTTTTATTGTGCGGTCAGTATAGAAGTGAGTTTTTGCGCTACAATCAAAACATGCCTGGATGTGCACTAAGTGCACAACGTTGTTTTACCTATATATTTGTCAATGAATATGAAAAGTGACGACGGTACCGAATACAAAACCGTGCGCGGGTTAACGCGCGGGTTAATGTTATTAAATATGTTAAATCGGCTTGACGGCGGGGCCAGCGTTGGCCTGCTGGCAGAGCTGAGCGGCCTGCACCGCACCACGGTCAGACGTCTGCTGGAAACGTTGCAGGATGAGGGTTACGTCCGGCGCAGCCTGTCCGATGACAGCTTTCGCTTAACCATTAAAGTCCGTCAGCTCAGCGAGGGATTTCGTGACGAGCAGTGGATTTCTGCGCTCGCCGCCCCGCTGTTGGGGGATTTGCTGCGCGAAGTCATCTGGCCGACCGACGTGTCCACGCTGGACGTTGACGCGATGGTAGTGCGTGAAACCACCCACCGCTTCAGCCGCCTGTCGTTTCACCGGGCAATGGTCGGACGTCGTTTACCGCTATTAAAAACCGCATCCGGCCTGACCTGGCTGGCATTTTGCCCGGAGAATGAACGTCAGCAACTGATTGAAATGCTAGCCTCAAGACCGGGAGAAGAGTTCCAGTTAGCCCGCGAACCGCTGAAGCTCGACGCTATTCTGGCCCGCGCACGTAAAGACGGCTTTGGACAGAACTATCGCGGGTGGGATCAGGAAGAAAAAATCGCCTCCATCGCCGTTCCCATCCGCAGCGAACAGCGGGTTATTGGTTGCCTGAACCTGGTGTATATGGCCAGCGCTATGACCATCGAGCAGGCAGCGGAAAAGCATCTTCCGGCCTTACAAAAAGTGGCGAAACAGATAGAGGACGGCGTGGAGTCACAAGAGATTTTGGTTGCCGGGAGGTGAAGTAGATCACATTTGTTGGCGGATTATCCAAAGCTTAAATAACCTTCCGCATTCCCGGTCTCCTTTAACGAGACTGGGATACAGAACAAAAAAATCGCCAGATTCGCTAATTAAAGCTACATTGAATTCAGAACTAACTGGTATGACCACGCAGATAAGGCTCAATGAATGAATTCAATAATAATACCCGTAAATGAAGGCGGATTTCTGTCCGCCACGATTTGGGAAAGAAGCGATGCCAAAGCGATCGTTATTCTTCATCCAGCCACGGCGGTTGTACAGGCGTTTTATAAGGGGTTCGCAGAGTACCTTTTTAACCAGGGATTCAGTGTCGTCACTTACGATTACCGGGGAACGGGCCGCTCGAAATCCGGGAAGCTCCGTAGCTATAGCATCTCAATGTCAGACTGGATCGAGCAGGACGTGGGCTGCATTACTGCCTGGGCTAAAACGCGTTTTCCCGGACTTAACCTGCTGGCGGTAGGACACAGTGTCGGCGGGCATGCGGTTCTGCTTTCCACGGCCACTTCCGCCCTGCACGCGGCCGTCATTGTGGCCTCCCATGCCGGGGTGACGAGCACAATAAAACAAACGGCTGAGAAGGTGCGGGTCTGGTGCCTGCTGCGTGTTCTGGCCCCGGTTCTTTGCCGAATCTTCGGGTATATGCCTGCCAGGCGCCTTGGGCTGGGCGAAGATTTGCCAGCTCCAGTAATGCTTCAGTGGGGACGCTGGAGCGCAATGCCGGGTTATTTCTACGACGATCCAGACTGGGATGCACGCCAACGGGCAAGTGAGATAACCTTGCCTTTACTGGTGATGGGTTTTGATGACGATCCGTGGGCTAACCCTGAAGCCATTGCATCCCTGATGGAGCCAGTGCAAAACGCAAAAATCGAACATCGCGAAATTCGGCACGCAGATTATGGTCTTTCTTCAATTGGACACATGGGCTTTTTTCGAACGCGGAGTGCGGATAAATTATGGCCTATCGTCGGTCAGTGGCTGGCGAGACAGAGCCAGAATTGAGCCAGCAGATATTTAATTTTATTTTCTGCCGTACTGTCAGGCCAGATATACTTTTTATAACAAATCTAATCGTTAAAAAAATCTGCCACAATGACAGATTTCTTTAATTTAGAATTAGAGATTTGCAACGTTATGATATACTTTTTGAACATCGTCGTCATCTTCAAGAGCATCAACAAGCCCTGCAAAGATTTCTAAATCTTCTGGCGACAGTTCAATTTCTGATTGAGCAATCATTTCTAATTCTGTTGTTGAAAACTCTGTAATTCCCGCTGCTTTTAACGCTGCAATGCCTTTGTGAAGGTCGGTAGACTCAGTATAAATAATGATATTTCCTTCGTCTTCGGTGACATCACGAACATCAACTTCAGCTTCAAGCAAAATTTCAAAAACATGGTCAGGGTCAGTGCCTTTAAATACGATTACACCAGTATTGTCAAACATGTAGCTGACAGAACCTGCCGCCCCGATATTCCCGCCTTTTTTATTGAAGATTGAGCGAATATTAGCAATCGTGCGGTTAACGTTTGATGTCAGGGTTTCAGCGATAATCATGGAACCGCTTGGGCCAAAACCTTCATAACGCCCTTGCATGAACGTTTCGTCGCTGCCACCTTTGGCTTTATCAATAGCTTTATCAATAACGTGCTTGGGAACCTGGGCTTGTTTCGCACGTTCAATAACGAATTTTAAAGCTGTGTTTAATTCTGGGTCTGGATCACCTTGTTTAGCGGCAGCATAGATTTCCACACCGAATTTTGAATATACTTTAGACGTAGCACCGTCTTTAGCCGTTTTTTTACCAACAATATTGGCCCATTTACGTCCCACTGGAATACACTCCCCGAAAATTTATTTACATTACGCGCAGATTAATAAACCGCGAGCTTTCTCCACCATATTATATCATGATGTGTAAATTCTCGTCTATGAGAAATGAAAATATCAAAACTTCATGAGCTGCTACTTTTATTTAATTAATAATTAACATTATGAATAGGTTATTACCAGACTCCCTGCTGGTTCTTTTGTTTTTATCCTAACTAATTGGACCACTGCAATAATAAGGACGCGAAGCCAGCGGCGGCTTCAGCAATTACATAAAGTGTTCTGCTCTGGGCGAGCGGTTTCTTGCATCCTCAGCGCTCAGAGCAACACTATCCGCATGGGGCAATGAATAACAGAGTTGCGGCACTTATCAGTCTGACGAGCTTCAGACCTTAAGCAATTTTACTGTCGCATCGATGTCGATTTCATCTTCAGAGAAGATCAGCGTCGTACCCTGGAAAGTGGTGATAGCCAGTTTTTTCAGCTTACGCATTTCGCCTGGCTTCACCTCTGATTTCGGCCGGATGCTGTTCATCAGCACGCCGACAGACAGCACCGCGTTTTCTTTATCAATACGGGTTTCGACAGGAACTTCTTCACTGTATACCAGGTACGACTTGATCGCCGTGAGCTTCAGACGCTCGCCCGCGATATAGATGTATTTGCTGTCTGGTATGACTTTCACCGCATAGGCAGACAGACCTTTGTTGTTGGTGGTCGGTTCAAAGGTTACCGCCGCGTCTTTCTTGATTAGCTCAGGATTAGCAACCTTAATCACATGAAAATAGCGGTTATCGCCATTTTCATCTTTGATAAATCCAAAGCCTTTATCTTTAAACCACGTTGTGATTGTTCCGTTCATTGCTGTTTCCACCTGATTAAATCTAATACTCGCAGAGTATATCTACTGAATTTGCGCGCAGTGTAAAACACAGACCACGTCTTTGGCTACTCGTTACCCCAGCGATTGAGGAACTCCGCGATATCGTCGATACGCTGCGCGTCAACACCGGCCACGGTTGCCATCTCCTGCTGCGCTTCTTCGCTGATCTCTTCGTTGTTAATTAAACGGGTGATCAGTTGCTGGAAGTAGTGCGCCAGTGCATCGCGTTCGGCATCGTTTACCGGCTTTGCGGCTTCGGTCGCGTACTCGTCGGCGATATCATAATATTTTAGCGGAATGTCGTTATTCATGAGGTGCTCCGGGGTGAATGCGTGTGCCAGCAGTTGTCTGCCACGTCTGATGTGAATGATAGCATTGTTATTTCATGGTTCGCGATCTGTTTTATTGGCTGTTACACATTACATATATCAACACTATTTTCTGGAGCCGCTTCGCATTTAATAAATATGCCATTTTTAAATGACGACAGTTTTATTAAGTACGGTGTGATAGCCATAGGTTAAATAGTGTAGTAGCAAAGGGGCACAAACACCTTTATTCCGCTTAATACATGACAACTTATAAGAAGCTGATTATCGCTGACACAAATTTTATGCCAGAACCCGCCGTTGCCCAGGCATATTCAGGTGTTTCACCAGATGCCCCGTAAAACCACGAGTTACTACGCAAAAAACCGCTTTCCCCCGGCACAGTATGCTGACAGGTACGGCAAGTAGTCACCTGCGAACGTAATCAGCGCAGGGCAGTTCCGCCTTCACCCAGCTTTTCCCTGATCTTATTTTTCAGGGATTCAGCAGCCCGTTTCGCCGCTTCTCGGGCCTTATCACCACTTAGCGAGTTATTCTCAACAACAATTTTATCTGTTGCAGATTCAACAATCCAAGCAAAGTTTTCCGAGTATATTCATAATATTATAAATACTTTCCATCACTAATTTTTGATGGGCAGGCACCAGTGGCCCGATACGCGGTTTTGCTCCCCGTTTTCCATTTTCCCCGAGCTGTTAAAGAGTATGTACCGACATAACCACTTGTTATCCCATCAGCCCCAGCCTGCGCCTGAACGGCAACTGGCAGGAAGAGGCGAGAGTCGGCACCGACACGCCGGTCACGGTCAGCGTGGAGCAGGGACGACTGGTGATCGAGCCGGTTAAGGGCTGACGGGTAAAAAAAGATCCCGGCGCTGAGGCCGGGATCTTTTGCAGTTAATAAAAATCGGGATCAACCAGACCTTCAGCTTTCACGATTTCAAGGAAGCGTTTATAGGCCGTTTCATCATTTTCGAGTAAATCATCAAGTAACCTTTCCTTAATTAGTGCCCAGTGGTAAATGCCAGAGCAGTTATTATTAAAGTATGTAAGTTCTCCAGAGATATCAGGATCTATTATATCTACTTTTTGTGAGTTATATGAAATTAACCCACAATGCCCTTTTGGCATTCCCAAAAAAAGAGTGTCCTTACCACTCCAGTAAATAGCATAAATATCAATAACATTAGATGAGTTATAAGGTCTTATTTTCATTACTTATCCCTCAGTGATGGACCTGGTTGTAATAGATTCGGTTGAGGACTTGTAATCTTCATATCGTATGCTTTACCCGTCACTGAATTATACTGATAGTGAATTGTGATATTTGAACCATCTGGTAATTCATGGTTAACCTGCATTTTCTGGAAGCCAGCCGATGTAGGGAATCGAGGATCTTTATTCATACCGTCAAGTATTTGCCCTTGTGAAGGATTGGATTCAACCTGCTTCCACACCATCTGCTCATTCAGATCCCTCGGTGCCGTAAATTGCTTACCCGGCTTCGCCGTCGATATCTTCTCCGCCGCACTAATCAGGATTTTGTTATCAATAATACCGGCTGCTTTACCCGCTAGCGATAACGCTTTTTCTGCCGGGATTGACGTCAGCAGAGCCAGCGCGTAATCCTTCGCCTCTTCCGCTGTCAGCAACGCCATTACCGCATCCGAGCCCGGGTTATTACTCAGGATGGCTTTGATAATATCCGCGCTTTCCGGCAAGTCACCGCGCACGATATCCTTTAACCCAGCCTGTACCTGCTCCGGCGAAAGATTGTTGTCCTGCGCATACTTCACCCAGGATGTAGCTGCCTGTCCGGCTTCCGTCATCCCTTTTGGCAGACTCAGCGCATTATTCTCAACAACAATCCCAACTGCAAATACAGGGATTGTTGTTAATCTCACTTAGGATCTGAAGGTGGTTTTTTACGGGTGTTAATTTTGTCTATCAGATTAAAGACGATTGTAGCCAAAGTGATCGCAGATCCTGCTATACAACCGAAAACAATAGCCCTTTTTAATTGCCCTAGTGGAAAATTAAACTCATTACCTTTTAAAAAGTAAAAAATAGCAATCCCTCCACCTAAAAGCAACAGCATCAATATGGAAGACAAGCAACTATAAATAAATAACATTACATAACCGTATAGTTGCTTCATTGTTTTTTCTCCTTAGTAGACTCTTTTGGTTTATTAAGATCTTTAATTAGTCCAGATGAGAATTCTGAGGCGACACCGCCCCAATAATCATAAACAAAACCAGGAATTTCTTTGCCGATAACTGAGTTTACAATTCCAGGCGCATATTCCCCGAACAGTCCACCGGCCCATGCTCCAGCCGCAGCCCCTCCAATAGACCCTGTATCCGGTCCATCGGTGAAAAATGCGCTGCCAGCCGCTATACCGACGTTTTGTCCAATAGTCCTTCCTGGTGCAAGCATACCTGTAATGCCAGCACTGGCACTACTTTTCCAGTCCCAGCTTTTGTTTTCATTACCCGGCTGGCTCAGATCAAACCACTGGTAGCTTCCGTTGGCTATTTCAGCAATAACTCCGCCACCAATCACCTTACCAACTGATGCGGCAGGTCCCAGATACCATGCCCCGGCAATCATCACACCATCCTGATAACCATCCACAATCACTTTCGTGATATTGGTGCTGTCCGGCATATCACCTTTCGCGATCTTATCCAGCCCGGCTTGTGTTTGTTCCGGAGTCAGATTATTGTCCACCGCGTACTTGTTCCATGATGTAGCCGCCGCAGCATTGCTTTCAAAACCATCACCGAAGCTGAGTGCATTATTCTCAACTGCATTTTTCCCGGCCTGCGCACCTGCTGCGGCTGATGACGTACTGTCTCCTGCCAGACCACCGGCCAT
This sequence comes from Citrobacter sp. C5_2, assembly GCF_014596845.2. NCBI lineage: Bacteria > Pseudomonadati > Pseudomonadota > Gammaproteobacteria > Enterobacterales > Enterobacteriaceae > Citrobacter > Citrobacter sp. C5_2. The sequence continues at coordinate 3,856,235 of NZ_CP115032.1, forward strand.
CCCTGCTGATATCGTTGCCAGCGCGCTGATGGTCTGCTTCTGATCCTCACGCAGTTGCGACAGGTCCTTCACATCAGGATACAGCATACCTGCAATCGCCCGGGCCGCAAGTTCGCCCGTTGCCGCACCCGCTGCACCCGCTGCCGCGCTGTTACCCTGCATCGCAGCCGCTGCGCCGCCCAGTATCGCGTGGGCAATGACATTTACCGCAGTATTGCCCTCTGTCGATTTAAGCAGATTCGCCAGCTCTGGTGCCGATGCCCCCGCCAGCGCGGCCCCCACATCACCGCCAGCCAGCCCCTGAAGCGCCGCCGTTGCCGCCTGAATTCCCCGCTGAATATCGCTGCCCGTGCCATACTTGGCCAGTTCTTCCTTGTACTTCGGTGTATCTTTCAGCTTATCCGCTGGCAGATTTGGATTGTCCCTCCGCGCCTCTTTGAGCGCAATAATCTCTCCCTGGGTCCTGGCGATATCGGCTGCCTGACCGCCAATGTCGCTGATGAGTCCCACCGCTTTCAGCCGGTTCTGCTCTTTCTCCTTGTCGAAAATCGGGCTGATGCTGCCGTTGGCGTGTTCCGTATCACGGCTCAGATTCGCCACGTCCTGTTTCTGACCGGTTTTATCACGGATAGTTATGGTGCCGTCTGCCACCGCCGCCTGCGTCGTGCCTTCCGCGTGGCCACTGTTGCCAGCGGCTGAAATCATTCCACCCGGCATGTTACCTTTAAACTGATCGCCGCCAAAAGCCCCGCCGCCGCTCAGGCTGGCTCCTGAATGACTGACCTTAAAGTCTGCTTCGTTGTGAATGTCCCTGAACCCCAGCGTTCCGGTATCAAGGCTGTTTTTATCCCCTGGCGCCGTCGAGGCGATTACCGTACCGTCCAGTTGTGTGTGACGTCCTACCACCACATCAAATCCGCCATCGCCAGCAAAAAGCCCGGTCTGCTCCTGCACCGAGTCATAAGTGCTTTTCATCTTGTCCTGGCTGGCACTGATATAGCCCGAACCGGTCATGCTGCCGAAGGTAAAACTGCCGCCTGCTGCTACGCTGTTCTGTTTCGATTTATAGTCGTTGCTGTCCTGCTGGCTACTCATCCACAGGTCGCGACCAATATTCGCCACCACTTTATCGCCGCTGACCTGCGCGCCATTCAGAATGGCATCACGACCACTGGCCATCGATACCGTGCCACCGCTATCAAGCGTGGTCTCAGCCCATGATGTACCGTTACCCTTCTCATGCCCTTTCGCCGCATTCACATTAGCGAAGACGCCAATACCATAGCCATTAGTCCCCCCGCCAATACTGACGCCCACACCACCGCCGCTGCTACTGTTTTTCCCGGTCGTCTGCTGGGTGTTTGCCACTCCGCTCAGTACAATATCGTTCGCTGCCGCAAGCGTGGTATCCCCACCCGCCTTCAACTGGCTTGCGCCAATCAGAATATCGCCGCTGTTTCCGCTCTGACCTTTACCTGTCGCCACAATAGCCAGGTCGTTACCTGCATTCAGGGTGCTGCCTGCCACAGTATCACTCCAGGCATGCTGCTCAGATTTTGATTTCTGGGAAGTCAGGGAAATGCTAACGCCTATACCGTTATTCGGATCGCCACCGGCCTGAGCAACTGCAACACCCTGCGCCGCCTGCACGCCGGAAAGCGCCGCCTTCGTAGCCTTCAGCGCTGCAAGCCGGTCATCACTCTCATCTTTCACATCCTGAGCGGTTTGTACTGCACTGTTTATCGCAGCACCAGCAGCCCCCGACAGCGCCACCGTCAGTCCGCTGGTTTTCTGCTCAAACTTCTCATCACGGGTGCGTTTGTCATGACCCGGTTCAATAATTACGCTGTCGCCGCGAACAGCAATATCTTTCTGGGCGATGATATCCGCGCCGCCGATATGTGCCTGCTGGCCCGCGGTGATACTGACATTGCCTCCTGTTGAGCCGACAGTACTGAAGCTCTCGCTTTGGGTGGTGCCTTGTTCGCGCAGATCGTGCGTCGTTTTACTGCTACCGATAGTGAAACCGATCCCGCCCGACCCCATCAGACCGCTCTTTTTAGTCTCTTTAAAGCGCCATGAGGTATCGGTATTGGTGGCAGCAACGATATCCACATTGTTGCCAGCTCCCAGCGCCACATTGCCGTCACCGGCAACGGCTGAGCCCTGTACCAGAATGTTATTCCCGGCGGCGACCGTCACATTGTTCCCACTCAGCAGCGCGCCTTTTTCCCGCGTAGCGCTGTCTTCTTCAATCGTATGGGTAGTCTTTTTACTGAGGAATCCTTTTTTGGTTTTCGTGGTTTCCTGGTAGTGATAATCGCTCTCTGTGGCGGTCGTGAGATTCACATCCCGGCCTGCCGTTACGCCGATATCGCCCTGCGCCGTAACATCCGCTGCCTGTGCGTTTACATCACGCCCGGCAATAATGACGGCGTCGCCGCCGCTGGCAATTTCCGTTCCCTGTTGGCGTACGGCGTCATTGACCACGGTTTTCTTCTTCGCACGATAACTGTCGCCGTCTGTCGTTGCTTCAGCCAGCATGTTGACATCTCGCCCGGCCAGCAGACCGACATCATTCTCCGCAGCCAGCCCGGCCGCATGGGAATTAATATCCTGACCCGCTTTCAACAGCAGATTGTCACCCGCTGCCACGGTGGTACGGGAAAGCCCGGTGCTGTGCGATTCACTGCCGCCGTTACGGCTACTTTGCTGAGTGGAGCCCGCATTCAGATTAAGATCGTTACCCGCTGTAAGCTGAGCATTCCCCCCCGCGTTAACATCGCTGGCGGTGACGTTGAGGTTATTTCCGGCATTGATACCGAGCTTACCGCCCGAACTGATGGTGCTACCCTGCCAGTCCACTGACGAACGCCCCGTCTCTGTTATCCAGCGTCCGGAGTGGCTCCGGGCATCGTTAATCTGGTTGGCATTTACCGCAATATCTCCCCACGCATCCATCAGCAATGAACCGCCTGCAGAGAGATTCGCGCCAGTAACGGTGATATCTTTACCTGCCGAGAGCGACAATCCATCCTGCGCGGTAATGGATGCCACAGACCCCAGCAACGTATCTTTAAAGCTCACATTGCGGTATTTATCCCTGGCACTCACATCAATCTGTTCCGCCAGCGTCAGGTTATTGATGTTGCCGCCCAGACTTTCCAGCGCCACCGTTTTTCCGCTGATGGCGGAGCTGACGTTATTGATATCACCCATCGCGCTCAGGTCGAGATTGCCCCCGGCCTGCATCAGACTATTGTTAAGGTTATTAATACTGTTTTGGCTGTCGAGGGTGAGATCGTTTCTCGCCAACAGCGTACTGCCGGAGTTGGTGATATTCCCGCTGGTCAGTTGAACATTATTCCCGGCAATGACGCTACCGTTGTTCACGGTGATATCTTTCGGCGAGAGATACAGCTTCGGTATCATTACCGTTTCACCGTTGACGGTCGCGGCTTCCCACCACAGCATGCTGTGCTCAAGGGACGCGATTTGATCGGCCGTCAGCGCCACCCCAAATGTCAGTCCCAGCGACTGCTGGGTACTGGCAGCGCTATCCATCAGATAACGCATCTGGTCAAGGTCAGAACCAATACCGTTGATGTATCGACTTCCCGTCTTATTCAGCATGGCGTTACTGACATAGCGGGTATCGAACGCCGCATCACCGAGGAAACGGTAGTCATATTCCGGGTTCAGTTTGAGACGATCGAGCATATAGGCCGACCCAAGGAACTGGTTTTGATCGGTATACGCAATATTGGTTTCACGCGGCGCTTCGCCAGGTTTGATACCCAGCATCGCATTCAAATCACCAAACAGGCTGGGATCGAGCTGACCAAGACCGTTCAGTTTCGGGTTAACGTTGATCAGGTACGGGCTTTTCGGATCGTCAGAGACGACGAAATACCCGTTCTTTCCGGAAGGCAACGGATACGCGCTGGTATCCACCGTTTTGCCCTGATTTTGCCCGGCAGTATTCACGCCCTTCTCGCCTGGGTTAATCAGGCCATTGAGTTGGCCGAGGCTGGCGTTACCTTTCTGCGTGGTAGAAACAGGGTTGAGCGTAGCGTCTGATACGCCGCCGCTTTCCAGCGCGCCTGCGCCGTTAATCTGCTGCAATGCGTCATGCAGTCGATCGTTCCACTGAGGGGAACTGACGCTCACCGTGTCATTGCCTGCCAGTGCCTGCTTTTGCACCCCATTACTGATGGTTTGGTTGCTGAGGGTGTTGAGGGTTGGGGTAACGATGGTATTGCTAACCCGTCCCCCACCAGAGGTTGCGTTTTCGTTGCCAATAGAAGTAGTAAACCTGGCGTTTACATTACCGCCCGCCTGAATCACCGAACGGTACGTTTCTCCCCCTTCCTGAACCCGGTCATGCCCTTCCAGGGTAAATGTTATTGTGCGTTCTTTAGGAAGCACAATAGTTTCACCTTTACTGTTTCTCCCCTCGTTATAACGCGGAGGTAACACATCTATATTATTTACGGCAAATTTCTGACGTGAGTATTTCTCTGGGGTATAGGTATAAACCAGATAATCAGTAAGCGTCCCGGACTGCCAGCTCTGGTTATTGAATGTGCTTCCTGAAAGGTCGATATGATTGTTTGCCAGAATAGTACTGGCTGCGTTATCCAGCGTGTTTGCGCCAATTGACAGATTTCGCCCTGATGAAATACGAGCTGCGCCGCCAGAGCTGGAAACCTCTGTTTTTAGCTGGCTGGAAATGAATTTCTGCGTCGCCGTGTCTTTAAACGGTGCGTAGTAATACTGGTAATAATGGTGATAGCTACAGGCTCCATGTGCGTTACAGGCTCCTGATTCTGTTGTGTAGGAATAACCATTAACACCATAGGATCCTGACGGTAATTGGCTTATATCAACTTTTATTGTCGCATCACCTATCCCTGGAATACTGTTTGCTCCAGCTATTTGTGTCTGGTTTGTTTTCAACCCATCTCGCTGGTTCAGCAGATGTCCTGTTTTTATCGTGATATCACCGTTCTGGGTTTCGATATTGCCGGAAGTGTTGACCACTTCACTGTTGGCATTGCCCGCAGCATCTCGCTGCATCCACAGATTGTTGCCCGCGAGGATATCGCCGCGCTGGTTGGTGATGGTGTTAGCATAAAGCGCCAGATTATTTGCCGCGTACAACAGCGCCGTATTGACGATGGCGCCCGGTGCATTGAGCGTCAGAGAGCCACGCGTTCCGGTGAAACCAGCGACTGAAATATTACCGCGACTGGTCAGCGTAATATCGCCACCGCCCTGTAACGTTCCGACGGCATTGAGCGCCACGCTGTCGCCGCTAAGATAACTGACGCCGCTGCCCGTTGTAATTTGCCGTTATTGCTGAGCTGTCCGCCCGCCGTCAGGTTGAGCGATTGCCCCTGAAGCACGCTACGGTTGTCGATAGCGCCATCGCTGGTAATGGTCAGTGTTTTACCCGCGGCAAAAGCGCTTTGCGCAGTAAAACCATTCACCAGCTTCAGCGTCAGATTACCCAGCGCAACCACCTGTCCCAACGCACCCAGCCCGCGACTTTCAACGAACAGGTCGCCGCCGCTGAACAGTTTCCCTGCCGCATTCTGATTAACTTCGCTGGCATTCACACTCAGTTGCGAGTTGCCTAACAGCGTACCGTTATTCGTCAGTTGCGCGTATTTCACCGCCAGTTGACCGGCCTGCGCGGTTCCCTGGTTGGTAAACCGTGTCCCTGCAAGCGTGGCGCTGTCGGCCAGCCAGTTACCGTCATTGGTGGCCGTTGCCGCATTCAGAATGAGGTTTGTCGCCTGTAACCAGCCTGCGCCGGAATATTCTGCCGTCGTCAGCGTCATTCCCGCGCCGGAAAGCAGTTTGCCGTCATTGAGCGCGCGTGTTGTGGCGTTAAGATGGGTCTCTCCACCGCCCTGCATTAAACCGTAGTTGAACAGCACTGGCGTAGAAAGCGAAAGCCCCTGGCGGCTGACAATCTCCCCGGAAGCCTGGTTTATCAAATCACCGCTCAGCGACAGCGTTGCGCCATTATCCCCTTGTAGTCGTCCGCTGTTGGTCAATGCGCCGGTCGTCATGCCCAGCGTCGCACCCTGAATTTTTCCATCGTTGGTGACTGACGCCGCAGTCAGATCCAACGCGCCGCCGCTCAGCATACTGCCCGCTTTCTGCTGCCTGACCGCGCCGTTCATGGCAAGCGTGAGCGCATTTACGCCGCTAATCGCCGCGCTGTTATCAAGGGTTGCCCCCTTCAGCGTAAGATTTTTCGCCGTCCATTGCCCCGAGTTAGTCAGAGAAAGCGCCTGTAGCGTCGCGTTACCAAGGGCGGTAATTTTGCTGCCGGCCGCAGAAGTTAGGTTATTTGCGAGGGTAAGCTGCAGGGCGTCGGCGCTTTGTATTGCCCCGTTGTTTGTCAGCGTTTGCGCACTGAGCAGAACGGACTGTCCCTGCCACGTGCCATTATTCGTCACATCGCCAGAAGTGAGCTTCAGCGCTCCCTGCGTCAGCAGTGAACCACCTGCTGCGTTAATCAATTCCTGTTGCGGTGAAGCCATCGCCATTCGGGCCATCAGACGCTGACGAGCCTCCAGCGTCAGGCTTTGCAGGCCGGTCAGCGTGCCCTGATTGTGGATCCGGTTTTGCTGCAGGGTCAGGGTATTTCCCTGTACCGCGCCACTGTTATCGAACTGTGCGCCGTCGAGCGTTACGTCGCTCTCGCTGAGCAGCTTTCCGCTGTTATCAAGCTGCTGCGCGGTTAGTGACATTCCACCATGGCTCATCACATCGCCTGATGTGGTAAGGCCGTTGTTTACAGTAGCCGTCAGATTACCCAGGCTTATCAGCGATCCTTTGTGCAGCCAGTTATCAGCGGTCAGCGTGAGCTGCTGCCCCTGCAGCGTTCCTTGCGTCGTTATATTGCCAGCATCAAAGGTCAACGCGCCGCCGCTCAGCGTACGGGAGGTTATCCCCGTCGTGAGTACATCGCCAGACAGCGCAAGCCCGTTCGTCCCCTGCCACAGGCCTGAATTGTTTAACGTCGAGGCAGCAAGAGTCAGCCTGTCACCGGCAATACGTCCGGCACTGTTGATATCATCAGCCGTAAGCGCCAGTGCGCCGCCACTTTGAATGTGTCCGGGGTTGGTAAGTCGCCCGGATAGCTTGCCTTCCAGGCCATGTAAACCGTTAAGCACGCCGCTGTTATTCAGCGAGTCGGCAGTAAATGTCAGGGTATTTCCCTGCAGTACGCCGGCGTTTTCCATCGCACCGGTATGCACCAACAGCGCATTACCGGCCAGCCATTTACCTGTGGTATCCGTGGTGAAGGTATTCGCAGAAACCGAGGTACTGTCGTTGCCCTGCACCCGTCCGCTGTTACGGATTGATTTTCCATCCAGAGCGACACTTGTCGCCGCCAGCGTACCGCGGTTATCCAGGGATGCAGTATTCATCGACGCCCCCTGTTTCGCCACCAGGCTCCCCTGATTTTCAACCGAGTTTGCCAGCGTCAGGTTCAGGGAGTCGGCCTGAATATCACCTGCGTTAATTAATGTGCTGCCGCGCAGCGTGAAGCCGGTATTCGCCAGCAGCAGACCGTGGTTTTCCAGTGAGTCGAGGCCTAAATCCAGCCCCGCACCGCTGACCAGTTGCCCCTGCTGACCATTGAACAGATTGCGGGTGGTGAGCTGTAGCGCCGAATTCCCCTGCACAATGCCATTATTCATAAGCTCCGGCACGGAAATACTCAGGGATTTTGCTGCAATCGTGTTGTCGTTAAACAACTGCGCCGCAGCCAGTTCGAACAGGTTGAGACTGCGCAGCGATCCCTGGTTATCCAGTCGCCCGTTAGCCTGAATTTTCAGGCTATCCAGTGCCTGAACGCTGCCGCTATTGTGCAGGTTATCCAGTCTGATCGCCGCCGTACGGCCCTCCAGTTGGCCATCATTTTCGAAACGTTTTCCGCTAAGCTGTAGATCTTCACCGCTGGTCACCTGCCCACCCGCAAGGTTAGTGAAGCGACTGCCATCCCAGGCGAGCGCGTGATCCCCCTGCAGGATCCCACTGTTGCTGAGATCGCCGTGTAATGCCAGCACCTTCGCCGCCAGCATTCCGCTGTTATTCGCACTGGCGGCATGCACTGTCATACCCTGTTGACTGAGTACCTTGCCCTGGTTAGCGAACGCGTCGTGTACTGTCGCCGTTACCCCCGTTTCACCCAGCGCATTACCGCTGTTTTGCCACGTATTTGCTTCCAGATTCAGCGTGCCGCCCTGCAGCAAGCCGGTGTTGTGCAGGGTCTGATTCTTCAGGCTCAATTCACCCACCGACAACACATTCCCGTCGTTTTTCACGTCCTGGCTGTTCAGCGCGAGCATTTCGGCGGCCATGAGTCCGAGGTTATCTGTCTGCTGTCCGTTAACAGACAATGACGTGTCCGCCAGCAGGCGCCCCGCGGCCTCGTTTTTTACCGTCGCATATTCACTTTGCAGATTAACGCCGTTAATTTCTCCGCCGTTAACCAACTGGCGACCATGGAGATGCAATGAACCGTCGCTGGTAATCAGCCCATGGTTGGTCAGATACGGTATATCCAGCGCCAGAGAATGCCTGGCATAGAGCGTGCCGCCGCTCAGGTTATCTAACTTATCAATCTGCAGGTCCATTGCCGCGTTGCCCTGCATCAGACCGCTATTCACAATATGCTGACTGTGGAGAGTTAGCGTGTCGGCTATCAGAGAGCCGCCGCTGGTCAGCAGCTCAGGTGCAATAATCGAGATGCGTTCAGCGCTGGCGCTGCCGTTATGAGTCAGCGTCGCCGCGCTGAGCGTCAGGGTGTCTGCCAACAGTTCGCCATGGTTATCAACTGACTGCTGCGCGCTGAAACCAACGCGTGCCCCGGTGGATTTCCCGCCATGACTGAGCCGGTCAGCCGTCACATCCAGCGAACCTTTTGCCGCCTGTACGCCGTCCAGCGTCACGCTGTTGCCGGTAATCGCAAGGTCCAGACCGCTCTGTAAATGACCGTCTTTGCCGGTAGTCAGCTGCTTTGCGCCGACGTTAAGCGCACCGGCGGCATTAACCTGACCGTTCAGGTTAAGGTTTTGCGTAACGTTTAACTGTATGTTTTGTTGCCCGGTGATCAACGAATCTTTCGCGGCGGTGAGATTTTCAGCATTGAGCGTTACCCCCTGGTTGCCAGAGAGGACGCCATATTGTTCAACTGACGCGGCCTGCACCGTTAGAGTGCCATCAGAGAGCAACTTTCCACTATTACGCAGCGTGGCATCAGCCCGGATATCCGCATCGTTTTTCGCGCTCAGGATCCCCTGCTGGTTCAGCGCTGCCGTCTGTACTGAAAGCTGGCTGCCGCTCGCCAGCGTGCCCATATTATCCAGCGACCCGCTGCGGACCGATACGCTGTTACCCTGCATCAGACCTGTGTTGCTAAGGCTGCTGACAGAAGTATCAAGACTGCCGTTTGCCGCCAGTTGACCACCATTAACGAGGTGGTCACCAGAGAGAGATAAAGCATCTCCCGCATTGACCTGTCCCTGGTTGTTCATTTCGCTACCGGTCAGGCTTAATGCGCCTTTCGCATCGGCCCGACTGGCGTTATCCAGTGCCATGCGCTGCGCCTTCAGCGTTAATCCATTACCTGCTGAGAGCAATCCCCCTTTCGCCGACAGATAGCCCTTACTGTTAAGGCTAACATCAGCATCACTACCCAGCGTGGAACGGGTCAGCGTCAGTCCATTAGTACCCTCGACATCCAGTTTTTCTTTACTGGTCAGGCTGCCGTCGGTAACTGTCAGCGAGCCGTCACTGCGCAGTGAGGTGTTTTTCTGGCTAACCAGAGTGGTTGCAGCAACGGCTACATCCTGTTTAGCAGCCACCTGCAACTCGCCAGCTGCGGCAATCCCACCACCATCGATCGTCACCTTGCCATCGCTACCCAACTGCACGTTTGCGCCGCTGGAGAGATTTGCATCCTGTAGCGCTAACGCCCCGGTGCTGTTGATGGCCATCCCGCTCCCGGTCTTATGGCTGCCGGTCAACGTGACGCCTTCGCCCCTGGCGGAAAGACCACCATTTGCCAGACTGTTGCCGATCGTTAATTTCCCGTTAGCATTGAGGGTGATATCACCCTGACGGGCATTCAGATTTCCGAGGTTGACCCCCAGCCCTTTCTCGCTGGAGACCAAATGAATTCGATTAGCATACATGCCGCCTAACGCGCCGGTATCTACCGCGATTTTCGGTGCTTCTCCTTCGCCATTCAGCAGGCTCGTCTGGCCATTCGCCGCAACGCGATTCGCCCCAGCGATAACTGTCAAATCTTTGGCGTGTAGCGCAGCATTGATTTCCGTGGCGCGGGCAATAATCGACACTGCATCGCTCTGGCTACCATCCAGCCCCTTACCTTCGATGGTAATACTGCCCTTGCTTACCTCCAGCGACTGCAGGTTGCCATTGGCGTCCAACACAGGTTTACCGGTGGTCAGGGTGGCGTTAGGCGTGTTGATAAATCCACAACCATTACAGGTAATGCCATAGGGATTAGCGACCATGACGTTGGCGGCTTTCCCCGCGACTTCGGTATAGCCCTGCAGTTGTGAACGGTTAGCGCCGGTTACTTCGTTGATGATCCCTGAGGCTTCCTTTCCTGGCTGTAGGTTTGGGTTATTCTGGATAATGCCGCCGAGCTGGGTTTGGGTAAATTGCCCGGTCGCGTTGTTAAGGATCAGCCCCTCTTTTCCCACGTTGTAGTCGTTATATTTATTGTGTGAAATCCCGGACTGGTTCGGTGTGGCAATATTCACCACCGGAACACCATTGGCGGCTTTATCCATCTGCGTATTGCCTTCAGGCGTGATGACGGCAGCCATCGTCGGGAGCAGTGGTTGGGTAGCCAGCAGAAAACTCAACATGCCGCTTAGCAAACGCTGGGAAAAACGAACCTGATCCTTTTTCATCACCCTTGTTCCTTAAAATGCCACCGCAACGCGGTAATACACATTGAGATGATCCGGGGCTAGCCAGTCCGGATAGTTAACTGGCGTTCCTACGGTAAACTGAGAGGAGAACCAGCGCCCTGAGCTGGTTAATCCCAGCGCAGCCCCCCACAACGTGCCGGAGGCATACCTGTCAACGCTATCCTGTTTCAGCCAGCCGCCGTCGAATGCCGCCATCGCGCCAATCTGTCCGAATACCGGCAACGTAAACAGCGAATAATTCACTTCGTTGCGCCAGTAGCCGCCGTTATTTCCAGAAATGTATTGTTCTTTAAAACCGCGAACTGAGGTTTCTCCGCCCAGCGTCAGGCGCTCACTGCCGTAGAGTCGGTCCACAGACCATTGAAAATAGACGCTGCTAAGCCACCACACTCTTTCTGCCAACGGGCGCTGAAAACTGCCATTGACGCTCCATTTGCGAAATTCCGCCCTTGGCACATCCCCCTGTTTATTGTTGTCATCCTCTGCGCCAAACCACGGCACGCCCTGGGCGAATGAAGGATTAAACGTCGCAACGCCAGAAGCAATTTTTTGCGTATGGTTGATACCCAGCGAAACACTGGAAAGCTTGCGGCTACTGGTTTCCAGCAGGACATCATTCAATCTGTTACGGTTAATTCGATGCGTGAGACCCAGCGATGCAGCGGTCTTGACATCACCATTGCGAAACAAAACCCAGGATCCGTTCAATCGATGGGTTTCGCTATCACCAGTGGAACGCCAGGCATAACCATTGTTATCAATAGTGCTGAGGTAGTTACTCCAGCTGTAGCTGTAATCAAGCAGTCCGTAGCCATAAGGAATACTCACGCCAGTAGCAAAGTTCTGCGCATCTTTGCTACTGGAAAAATCGCTGCTGCGTCCACCGCTGATAAACCATTTATCTGCCAGGCCGAGCATATTATTGAAAAATAATGCGCCACTGAGTTGCCCGGTTCCGGTGCTCTTTTGCCCGCTGTTATCAAAACTTACTGAACCATTGAGTGGAAATTCTGGCGTGGCGGTGAGGTTAACTATTGAGAACCCCTGCTGACTGCCCGGCAAAATTTCAATTTCCACCGGCGTCTGGCGAACCCGATTCAACTGCTCCATCCCTTGTTCAATGTCACGCAGATTGAGAATTTTTCCTTCCATTCCGGGAAAGGTCATCAGCAGAGTGCGCGATGGGACGCCTTCCAGACGTATTTGCCGCAATTTCCCCTCAAGCACCGCGATATGCAGCACCCCGGAGGAGAGATCCTGTTCGGTTAAAAAGGCACGACTGGTGATATAGCCTCGGCTGATATACCAGTCGGAAATTGCATTTGTCAGTTCCGTCAGACGGGGAATATCCAGGCATTGATTCACCCACGGCGCGATAAGCTTTGCCGAGGCAGCGGCGGACAACTTCGTTGCGCCGTCAATATCAATGCGCGAAATCATAAAACACGGCCCTTCAGCCCGGGCTGGTGTTTTCGGCGTTACGGTTACAGGCAACGTAACGCTACGCTCCAGCTCTTCACGCTGGCGCTGGTTTTCATTAAGTAGCTGCTGTTGTTGCTGCTGAATGGTATTACGATCCGCAGGAGAGAGTGGTGCGGCAGAAACAGTTGTGAATGGCAAAATTAACATCCCAATCAGTAATGCCAACTTTCTTTCATCCCTGAACTTCACCCCACCCTCCAAAAAAGTACGAAAGCGAACCTGACTGCAAAGCACAGCCGACCATTTTAAAAAAGCACAAAATGTAAACAAAAGTAAAGACATTAGGTGCTGTTTCACTTCATTCCTATTGCATTTTAGGATTTCTTGTATTTTTAAATTAAATTATTCTTACTCTTTTGGCCCAATCCCATCGCTAGTCGCCCATTTGCCCACATTCAACTTATGCACAACACTCTACGATGACACCACTGACCCAACACGTGGAGCAAACACCATGAACATCACGCAAATCCGCAACGCCACGCAGCGCATCACCTTTGGCGGCAAAACCTTTCTAATCGATCCAATGCTGGCGGCAAAAAGTGCTTATCCGGGCTTTGCCGGAACGGCACGTGCGGAGATCCGCAACCCAACCGTTGATCTGCCCGTCGATATCGACACCCTGCTCAACGTTGACGCGCTGATCGTGACCCACCTGCATGAAGATCACTGGGATGAGGTTGCAGCACACGTCGTGCCGAAAGACAAACCGATTTACGTGCAAAATGAGCAAGATGCGCAGGTACTGCGAGATCAGGGTTTCACACACCTGATCGTACTGACGCACAACACCACGCTGGGCGACATCATCCTGCGTAAAACCGGCGGCCAGCATGGCTCAGATCGCGCTTACGCCATCCCGCAAATGGCGGAGCGTTTAGGCGATGCCTGCGGGGTAATCTTTCAGCATCCGGCGGAAAAAACGCTGTATCTGGTTGGAGACACTATCTGGCGTGACGAAGTGGAAGCCAACATGCTGACTTTCCAACCGGACGTGGTGATTTTGAACGCCGGTTTTGCCCACGTTATCGGTTTTGGCCCAATTATTATGGGCGCAGAAGATGTACTAAAAACCCACTTCACCCTTCCCAACGCACAAATTGTGGCCACGCATATGGAGGCAATAAACCACTGTTTGTTGACCCGCGCCGCGCTGAAAGCATACGCCAGCGACAACCAGATTGCGCAATGCGTCAACGTGCCGGAAGATGGTGAAACCCTGACGTTTTAATGTCCGCAGAGGAATCGTATGCAGCCGCTTACCGTCGCTGTTGTCGCCGTGGAAGATTTCAGCCCGTTTCACTTCTCGGTGCCGTGCATCATTTTCAGTGACAAAGTGGCAGCGAAAAAGCGCTTCGACGTGCAATTGTGCGCCGAACAGCCCGGTATTGTTTCCTCACAGGACGGTTTCTCGATTAACGCAGCTCATGGCTATGAAGCGGTGGAGGCAGCCGATATCGTGGTAATCCCTTACTGGGGCACTACCGCACATCGCCCGCCGCAGGGGTTGCTTGATGCGCTCAACCGCGCCCGACAAAACGGCGCGCAAATTGTCGGGCTGTGTCTGGGCGCATTTGTCCTCGGCTATGCCGGACTGTTGGATGGCAAACGGGCTGCCACGCACTGGGAGTTCGAGCAGGATTTTCAGGCCCGCTTCCCGGCGGCGCGTCTGGATATCAACGCTCTGTATGTGGATGACGACGGTATTATTACCTCAGCAGGCACTGCCGCCGCGCTGGATTGCTGTTTGTACGTGATCCGCCAACGTTTTGGCAGCACGGCAGCGAATCAGATTGCGCGGCGGATGATTGTGCCGCCGCATCGCGAAGGTGGTCAGGCACAATTTATCGAACAGCCGGTGGCGAAAAATACCCAGGATCAGCGCATCAATGCCCTGCTTGATTATTTACGCCTGCATATCCACGAGCAGCATAGTATCGATGCGCTGGCGCAGCGGCTGATGATGAGCCGTCGCACGTTAACCCGTCACTTTATGAAAGCCACCGGATCGAGCGTGGCAGAGTGGTTGATTGTCGAGCGTCTTCGCCGCAGCCAGGCGTTACTGGAGTCCAGTCAGTTGCCCGTTGAACGCATCGCCGAACAGGTCGGTTTTCAGTCGCCTGTCACCTGGCGTCAGCATTTTAAATCTCATTTCGGCGTCAGCCCCGCCGAATGGCGCAAAACCTTTCGCGGCATTTAGCTTTTTTTCGCCAGCCACACCGTGTGCCCTGCGCATTCCGGATCTTCCATCACCATCTCGACCACCGCAAAGCCATGCGCTGACAACAATGCGCGGTATTCGTCCGGCGCGAGGCTGGCGTGAAATAGCGGCTCGCCTTCAAATTGCCCCATCGCAATGCCGTTCCCGGTACCGCTGGTAAACATCAGCGCGCTGCCGGGATGGCTAAGCCGGTCAAAGATCGGGAACATTTTTCGTTGGTCTTGCTGGGTTAAATGGAAAAAGCTGTCCCACGCAATCAGGCCGTCGAACGTCTCGTTAAGCACCAACTCGCGCATATCTTGCTCCAGCCAGCGCTGTGCGGGAAAGGATTGCCGGGCGCGGGCCAGCATCGCTGCGGAACCATCAATCCCTGTGAGCTGAAAACCTTGCTGGATAAAATACCCGGCAATCGGCTGACCATTCCCGCAGCCAATATCCACAATGCTGCCCTGCCCGCCCATCACGGTGATGAACTTATCCAGCCAGCTTTTCTCGAACAGTGTACGAGAGCGCTGACTGGCAAAGGCATCCGCATGACGTCGGTAGATGGACAGAATGTTGTTTGCCGCAACGTCGCTCACGATGTCCTCGCTTTTTTATTTTGTTAATAATCACGACGATAAATCCTCCGCTGCCAGAGACGCAACCCTGGAATGCGCCTCGCAGAACCCATGCGCAAATCCCCCAAAACCGTTCCGCTGTGGCATCATAGCGCGTAGAAAACATCATGACAGGGGTGATAAACGTGAAACCGGTAACGCTATACGATGTGGCAGACCATGCAGGAGTCTCTTACCAGACCGTCTCGCGCGTCGTAAATCAGGCCAGCCACGTTTCTGCAAAAACCCGACAGAAAGTTGAGGCCGCGATGGCGGAACTCAATTACATCCCTAACCGCGTCGCACAGCAACTGGCAGGTAAACAGACGTCGCTTATTGGCGTCGTGACGGCGAACCTTGCCCTGCACGCCCCTTCACAAATCGTTGCCGCCATAAAATCCCGCGCCGACCAGTCCGGTGCCAGCGTGGTGATCGCCATGGTCGAGCGCAGCGGCGTTGAAGCATGCAAAGCCGCGGTCCACAACCTGCTTTCCCAACGCGTAACCGGGCTTATCATTAACTATCCGCTGGATGAAGAAGACGCCATTGCCGTGGCTGCCGCCTGCGGTACGGTGCCGGTGCTGTTTCTCGATGTCTCTGACCAGACGCCAATTAACAGCGTGATTTTCTCCCATGATGACGGTGCACGCCTTGGCGTTGAACATCTGGTGCAGAACGGACATCAGCGTATCGCCCTGCTGAGCGGGCCGCACACTTCGGTTTCGGCAAGGCTTCGGCATGCGGGGTGGCATAAATATCTGGCGTACTACCAGTTGCAACCCGTCGCGGAGCTGGAAGGCGACTGGAGCGCGATGTCTGGTTTTCAGCAAACACTGCATCTGCTCAATAGCGGTAATCTCCCCACCGCTATGCTGGTTGCTAACGATCAAATGGCGCTGGGCGCGATGCGGGCAATCAGCGAGTTCGGCCTGCGGGTGGCGATGGATATCTCGGTGATCGGCTACGATGACACAGAAGACAGCGCCTGCTACATTCCACCGCTGACCACCATCAGGCAGGATTTTCCATTATTGGGTGAAACCAGCGTCGACAGGCTGCTGCAACATCCCCATGGCGAATCAACCGAGGGCAACCAACTGCTGCCCGTAACTCTGGTGAAGCGCAAAACGGTTCTGCCTCCTGATACGCAAACCACCTCTCCCCAGGCGCTGGCGGATTCACTCATCCAGCTTGCGCGGCAAGTTTCTCAGCTCACACCTAAAATGTGAACGCATAACAATTATGTGAGTCAGTTCACTCATTAAACGCCCCGCCCTTTACAGCCGGGAGCGGTTATCCGTATTTTGATTGAAATTGTGAGCGAATAACAAATTCAAACAGGATACCGTTATGAACCTGAACACAGATTCACTCTCCGCTGTTCTGGCCCGCCGCGACTGGGAAAATCCCGGCGTCACGCAGCTCAACCGCCTGGAGGTGCACCCACCTTTCTGTAGCTGGCGCTCAGCAGATGATGCGCGAACTAATCAACGCTCAACTCAGTTACGCTCGCTGAATGGCCAGTGGCAATTCACGTGGTTTCCCGCGCCGGAGGCTGTGCCGGAAAGCTGGCTGACAAGCGATCTGCCACAGGCTGACACTATCAACGTCCCCTCTAACTGGCAGATGGACGGTTACGACGCGCCAATTTATACCAACGTCACCTACCCGATTCCGGTTAATCCCCCGTACGTTCCGGCACAGAACCCAACGGGATGTTACTCGCTCACATTTAATATCGAAGACGCGTGGTTAGATGAAGGTCAGACGCGCATTATTTTTGACGGCGTCAATTCCGCATTTCATCTGTGGTGCAACGGTCGCTGGGTCGGCTACGGTCAGGACAGTCGTCTGCCGTCTGAATTCGATCTGAGCGATTATCTGCTGCGCGGCGAAAACCGCCTGGCCGTGATGGTGCTGCGATGGAGCGACGGCAGCTATCTGGAAGACCAGGATATGTGGCGCATGAGCGGTATCTTTCGCGACATATCTTTGCTGCATAAGCCCACCACGCAAATCAGCGACCTGCGCATTAACACCCGTTTTAAC
Source organism: Citrobacter sp. C5_2 (assembly GCF_014596845.2). NCBI lineage: Bacteria > Pseudomonadati > Pseudomonadota > Gammaproteobacteria > Enterobacterales > Enterobacteriaceae > Citrobacter > Citrobacter sp. C5_2. The sequence goes on from NZ_CP115032.1 coordinate 3,873,580, forward strand.
GATGACTTCAGCCGCGCCGTGCTGGAAGCGGAAGTCAAAGTGGCGGGCAACGCGAGCGAAGATTTACGCGTTACCCTACAATTGTGGGAAGCTGAAACGCTGACTGACGAAACGACCTCCCCACTCGGCGGCGAGATTATTGATGAACGCGGCGCTTATCATGAGCGGGTTACCCTGCGGCTGAACGTCGAAAAGCCAGCGCTGTGGAGTGCTGAAACGCCCAATCTGTACCGTGCCGTTGTGCAATTACATAACGCGGATGGAGTGCTGATTGAAGCAGAAGCCTGTGACGTCGGCTTTCGTCAGATTGATATCAAAAACGGCCTACTACTGTTAAATGGTAAGCCGCTGTTGATTCGCGGCACCAACCGTCATGAACACCATCCGGTCAACGGTCAGGTGATGGACGAGGCGACGATGGTGCAGGACATTCTGCTGATGAAGCAGAACAACTTTAATGCCGTGCGCTGCTCCCATTACCCGAACCATCCGTTGTGGTACACCCTGTGCGATCGCTACGGCCTGTACGTGGTCGACGAAGCCAATATCGAAACCCACGGCATGGTGCCAATGAATCGCCTGAGCGACGATCCCACATGGTTGCCTGCCATGAGCCAGCGCGTGACGCGCATGGTGCAGCGCGATCGCAACCATCCGAGCATTATCATCTGGTCGCTGGGCAATGAATCCGGTCATGGCGTCAATCACGACGCGCTGTATCGCTGGATAAAATCAGAGGATCCGTCACGCCCGGTACAGTACGAAGGCGGCGGCGCGAATACCGCGGCGACCGACATTATTTGCCCGATGTACGCCCGCGTCGATCAGGATCAGTCCTTCCCGGCGGTACCTAAATGGTCGATTAAAAAGTGGCTGTCGATGCCCGGCGAGCAGCGTCCACTCATTCTCTGTGAATATGCCCATGCGATGGGCAATAGTTTCGGCGGCTTCGCCAAATACTGGCAGGCATTTCGTCAGTATCCGCGCCTGCAGGGCGGGTTTGTCTGGGACTGGGTGGATCAATCGCTGATTAAACATGATGATAATGGCAAGGCATGGTCAGCCTACGGTGGCGACTTTGGCGACACGCCTAACGATCGTCAATTTTGCATGAACGGACTGGTGTTCGCCGATCGCACCCCGCATCCGGCGTTATACGAGGCCAAACATGAACAGCAGTTTTTCCAGTTTACGTTACTGCCGGGCGCTGAACGCCAGATTGAAGTGACCAGCGAATATCTGTTCCGCCGCAGCGATAACGAAGTTCTGCACTGGTCGATTGCCCAGGACGGCAACCCGCTGGCCGCCGGACAAATCGTTCTGGATATTGCCCCGCAGGGCCGCCAGGTGATTACCCTACCAGATTGCCCGATGCCGGAAACCGCAGGCCAACTGTGGCTGTCGGTGCGCGTGGAACAGCCTCGCGCCACCGCCTGGTCAGACGCCGGGCACATCAGCGCCTGGCAGCAGTGGAAACTGGAAGAGAAACTCAGCCTGGCGCGGCTGCCAACTGTCCGCACCGCGCCACAGCTCAACGTTAGCGAAAACAGCTTTACTGTGGAGAACGACAACAAGCGTTGGCAATTCGACCGTCGGTCTGGCCTGCTGACACAATACTGGCTTGATGATACAGCCCAGTTGTTATCCCCACTGTTCGACCAGTTCACCCGCGCGCCGCTGGACAACGACATCGGCGTCAGCGAGTCAACCCGCATTGACCCGAATGCCTGGGTTGAACGCTGGAAGGCCGCCGGTCATTATCAGGTTGCAGCAACGTTACTGCACTGTGCTGCCGACGCGCTCAGCAACGCAGTACTGATTACCACCGAACATGCGTGGCAGTATCAGGGGGAAACGCTGTTTATCAGCCGTAAATCGTATCGTATCAACGGTCATGGCGAGATGCAGGTAACGGTGGATGTCGATGTTGCCAGCGGTACGCCGCATCCGGCGCGTATTGGCCTGAGCTGCCAGCTGTCGCAGGTCGCCGAGCGTGTGAACTGGTTAGGTCTCGGCCCACATGAGAACTACCCGGATCGCCTGAGCGCCGCCTGTTTTGACCGTTGGGATCTGTCACTCGATGAGATGTACACCCCGTATGTTTTCCCGAGCGAAAATGGTCTGCGCTGCGGCACGCACGAACTGCGATACGGCACGCATCAATGGCGTGGCGACTTCCTGTTCAACATCAGCCGCTTTAGCCAACAGCAACTAATGGAAACCAGCCACCGTCATCTGCTGCAACCGGAGGCGGGTACCTGGCTCAATATTGATGGCTTCCATATGGGTGTCGGCGGCGATGATTCATGGAGTCCTTCCGTGTCGCCGGAGTTTTTGTTGAGTGCCGGACGTTATCACTACCAGGTTATCTGGGGTTAAACATAATAATAATGGGCAGGTTATGACCTGCCCTTATTTTTCCTGAGGAAGTCTGTCATGTATTATTTAAAAAACACTAACTTTTGGATGTTCGGCTTTTTCTTTTTCTTTTACTTTTTCATTATGGGTGCTTATTTCCCCTTCTTTCCGATCTGGTTACACGATGTGAACCATATCAGTAAAGGTGACACTGGGATCATTTTCGCCTGTATTTCACTGTTTTCATTATTATTCCAGCCTGTTTTCGGACTACTTTCCGATAAGCTTGGCCTGCGAAAACACCTGCTATGGGTAATTACTGGAATGCTGGTAATGTTTGCCCCGTTCTTTATTTACGTTTTTGGCCCGCTATTACAGCTTAATATTTTACTAGGGTCGATTGTCGGCGGGATTTATCTTGGCTTTATTTACAATGCCGGCGCTCCGGCGATTGAAGCCTATATTGAAAAGGCCAGCCGCCGAAGCAAGTTTGAATTTGGTCGCGCACGCATGTTTGGCTGTGTGGGCTGGGCGCTGTGCGCCTCGATTGCAGGAATTATGTTCACCATCAATAACCAGTTTGTCTTCTGGTTAGGTTCTGGCTGTGCGGTCATTCTGGCATTGCTGCTGTTCTTTTCAAAAGCAGATGCCCCCTCTTCTGCAAAAGTCGCGGATGCGGTAGGCGCCAACAACTCAGCCTTCAGCCTGAAGCTGGCGCTGGAATTATTCAAACAACCAAAACTCTGGTTTCTCTCCCTGTACGTGGTCGGCGTTTCCTGTACTTATGATGTGTTTGACCAGCAGTTCGCCAACTTCTTTACTTCGTTCTTTGCCACTGGCGAACAGGGCACCCGTGTGTTTGGCTACGTCACAACCATGGGGGAATTACTCAACGCCTCGATCATGTTCTTTGCTCCGCTGATCGTGAACCGCATCGGCGGAAAGAACGCCCTGCTGCTGGCCGGTACGATCATGTCGGTACGGATCATTGGTTCATCATTCGCCACCACGGCGCTGGAAGTCGTTATCCTCAAAACGCTGCATATGTTCGAGATACCGTTCCTGATTGTCGGTTGCTTCAAATACATCACCAGTCAGTTTGAAGTGCGTTTCTCGGCCACGATTTACCTGGTGTGTTTTTGTTTCTTCAAACAGCTGGCAATGATTTTCATGTCAGTTTTGGCCGGGAAAATGTATGAGAACATTGGTTTCCAGGGGGCTTATCTGGTGCTGGGGATAATTGCGTTGAGCTTCACACTGATTTCTGTATTTACCCTAAGTGGACCGGGGCCATTTTCCCTGCTGCGTCGTCGCGAAAGCGTCGCGCTGTAAAAGCCTCTTTGCCGGATGCACCACTCACGCGGTTTATCCGGCCTACAACGTGCAATTCTCACTCTGTGAGTCCTGACCCGGTGGTTTAAGTTTTGCGGGCAAAAAGCCGCTTTTAACCTGCTATGGTAAACGAGACGGTAAACCCAGGTCACAGGATGAGCAGAAAGACGGTTGCGGTAATGGCGTTCTTGATCAGCGCATTACTTTCAGGATGTGGCAGCATTAATGCGCGCACGGAAGGCGAGGATTCGAATACCTATTATGTGGGTACGCACCACGACATGGCTAAACTAAAAAATCCAGGCGCTTATGATTATAACTATTTCGATTTAGCGCTGTTATTTATCGATGTACCACTGTCTTTTGTGGCAGATACGGTCTATGCGCCGTTTGATTACTATCATGGACCGTATAAGAAAGTCGATTAAAATTCAGGCCCGGTAAGCATCGCGCCACCGGGCCAATTAATAACGGCTACTCCTCGATCGCCTGGCGAATTTGCTGCAGCGACGCCGGATCGTCAATGGTCGTCAGATCGCCGGGATCGCGGCCTTCACAGATTGCCTGGATGGTGCGACGCAGCATTTTACCGGAGCGCGTTTTCGGCAACTGCGACACAAACCAGACGTGTGCCGGACGGCCAAAATTACCAATCTGGCTGTCCACCAGCGCCATTATCGCCTTCTCTTCTGAATGCGCGATGTCACGGTCTTCCAGGCTATCGCTCTGCTTCGGAATGACAAATGCAACCGCCACCTGCCCTTTCAGTGCATCTTTCACGCCGACCACCGCCACTTCTGCGACGTTTGGATAGCTGGAAATACTCTCCTCTATCTCACGCGTACCCAGTCGATGTCCGGCGACGTTAATGACGTCATCCGTCCGACCAAGGATGAAGTAATAGCCGTCGGCATCGCGAATGCCCCAGTCAAAAGTGGCGTATACCTGACGAGAAAACAGCGACCAGTAGGTATTTACGAACCGTGTGTCATCGCCCCAGATGGTCTGAATACACCCTGGCGGCAGTGGCCCTTCAATCACCAGCATACCCTTCTCATTCGCTGCGCAGGGTTCGCCGGTGACCTCATTGAGCAACTGCACGTTATAGCCATACATCGGCACGCCAGGGCTGCCCAACCGCGACGGCCTGTCGTCCAGACCACGGGCGATCGCCATTATTGGCCAGCCAGATTCGGTCTGCCAGTAATTATCGATAACCGGGACACCCAGCGTTTCCGTTACCCAACTGGCGGTCGGTTCGTCCAGCGGTTCCCCAGCCAGATACAGCACCTCCAGCGAGGAGAGATCGTGATTGCGAATCTGCGCGGTCGGGAATTTCTTCAGTACGCGGATCGCCGTTGGCGCAGAGAACATCCGGCTAACCTGATACTTCTCAACAATCTTCCACCACACGCCGCAGTCCGGATACGTTGGCAGCCCTTCGTACACCACCGTCGCCATCCCCGCCAGCAGTGGGGCATACACGATATACGAATGCCCAACCACCCAGCCGATGTCCGACGCGCAGAAGAACACGCCGCCCGCTTTACCGCCGAAAATGGTATCCATCGTGGTTGCCAGCGCGACCGCATAGCCGCCAACGTCACGCTGGACGCCCTTCGGTTTACCGGTTGTCCCGGAGGTATAGAGAATGCAGGAGGTTTCATTCGATTCCAGCCACGTCACCGGCACCCGCGCGCCAAGATGCTGTCGGCGCAGCGCGGCAAAGTCGAGGTCGCGCCCCTCTACCCGCGCCATTTTCGCCAGACCACGATCGACCAATACCACATGACGCGGCTGGTGCTGCGCCTGACTGATTGCATCATCGAGCAGCTTTTTATATGGCAGGATCTTACCCCCGCGCGCGCCGGCATCCGCCGAAACGATAATCACCGGTTGGGCGTCGTCGATACGTGCCGCCACGCTGTGCGAGGCAAAGCCACCGAACACCACCGAATGGATCGCCCCAATGCGCGCGCAGGCCAGCAGCGTAATGTGCGCCTCGGCGATCATCGGCATATAAACCAATACCCTGTCGCCGCGCTGTACGCCCAGAGACAACAACATTGCCGCCGCCACGTTCACTTCGTCGTACAGCTGACGAAAGGTAAAGGTACGTTCTTCTTCGGTTTCCGATGACACCGCAATCAGCGCCAGCGCCTCAGGCTGTTTCTCCACCCAGCGGTCGATGGCGTTATGACACAAATTGGTCTTGCCGCCGCAAAACCAGCGGGCAAACGGCGGGTTGCTGTGATCCAGCACCTGCGTATACGGCTGCTGCCAGTCAATACGCTGGGCCTGCTCGGCCCAGAACGACTCCGGTTGCGTAATCGAACGTTGATAAAACTCGCTATAAGACATAATGCTCTCCTGTTGAACTTACGCCTTGCCGCACGCAGGTTTAGATTACATAAAGGTCCATATACTCATTGACCGGCATCTGCTCCAGGCGGGCTCTGTCCAGGGAGACATCCAGAATGCGCTGCTGCTGACGGGTCGGGAACTGACGCGCCAGGTTGATTTTGAACTTCTCGACCAACTTCGGCATACCGTCGTGGCGACGGCGCGCATGACCGATTGGGTACTCCACCACCACTTCTTCAAAACGTGAACCGTCGGTGAACTCGAGAGTGATGGCGTTAGCAATGGCGCGTTTTTCCGGGTCGTGATAATCGGCGGAAAAGGCCGGATCTTCGAAGCAGGTGATCTTCTCGCGCAGGGCATCAATGCGTTTGTCCTGCGCCACGCCGTCTTCGTAATCTGCCGCGGTTAAACGCCCAAACAGCAGCGGGATGGCGACCATATACTGGATGCAGTGATCGCGATCCGCCGGGTTATCCAGTGGGCCTTTTTTATCGATGATGCGGATACAGGCTTCGTGGGTGCGAATGGTCACCTTTTCGATATCCGCCGCCGTTTTACCCGCGGCCTGCAGTTGCTCATACAGCGTCATTGCCGCTTCTACCGCAGTCTGCGAGTGGAACTCAGCCGGGAAGGAGATTTTAAACAGCACGTTTTCCATCACGTAAGAGCCGTATGGACGCTGGAAGCGGAACGATTCCCCTTTGAAGGAGACGTCATAAAAGCCCCAGGTTTTCGCCGTCAGCGCAGACGGGTATCCCATCTCGCCCGTTTTTGCCATCAACGCCAGACGTACCGCGCGGGAGGTCGCATCGCCTGCCGCCCAGGATTTACGCGTGCCGGTATTTGGCGCATGACGATAGGTACGCAGCGACTGGCCGTCGACCCACGCCAGCGAAACGGCGTTGAGGATTTCCTCCCGGCTCAGCCCAAGCATCTCCGCGACCACCGCCGTGGAGGCGACTTTTACCAACAGAACGTGATCCAATCCAACGCGGTTAAAGGAGTTTTCCAGCGCGATACAGCCCTGAATTTCATGGGCTTTGATCATCCCGGTCAGCACTTTTTTCATGGTCAACGGCGCTTTCCCCGCCGCCACCGCGTTGCGTGACAGCCAGTCAGCAGTCGCCAGAATGCCGCCGAGGTTATCGGAAGGATGGCCCCATTCCGCGGCCAGCCATGTGTCGTTGAAGTCCAGCCAGCGAATCATCGCGCCGATATTAAACGCCGCCTGCACCGGATCAAGCTGGAACTGGGTGCCCGGTACGCGAACGCCGTTCGGCACTACGGTCCCCGGCACCACCGGTCCTAACAGTTTTTTACAGGCCGGATATTCCAGCGCTTCCAGGCCACAGCCAAGGGTGTCGAGCAGGCAATAATGCGCGGTGTCGTACGCCACCTTTGAGGTGATCTCGTAATTCATAACGTAATCAACGATATCAACGATTTCACGGTCAAAGTCTGGGCGAACGTTCGAAATATGTGCGGACATAGGGTACAACTCCTGTTTTTATATTTAGAGGTTTTAATTAGCAACGCTTTTCGATCGGTACAAATACGCGATCTTCCGGGCCGGTGTAGTTGGCGGAGGGTCGGATAATTTTGTTGTCCTGGCGCTGTTCGATGATGTGCGCCGCCCAGCCGGTCACGCGGGCGATAACAAACAGCGGAGTGAACATTTCGGTCGGGACGCCCATCATGTTGTAGGAGACCGCCGAGAACCAGTCGAGGTTAGGGAACATCTTTTTGGTTTCCCACATCACCTCTTCCAGACGGTCGGCGATGTTGTACATTTTCAGCGAACCGCCTTCCTGAGAAAGCTGTTTCGCCACGCGTTTAATCACCTGATGGCGCGGGTCGGCAATGGTGTAAACCGGGTGACCAAACCCAATCACCACTTCTTTATTTTCCACGCGTTTGCGGATATCCGCTTCGGCTTCATCCGGCGTTTCATAACGCTGCTGGATCTCCAGCGAAACTTCATTCGCCCCGCCGTGTTTCGGCCCACGCAGCGCGCCAATCGCGCCGATAATCGCGGAATACATATCGGAGCCGGTTCCCGCAATCACACGACTGGTGAAGGTGGACGCGTTGAATTCGTGCTCGGCATACAGCACCAGTGAAATGTGCATCGCCTTTTCCCAGCTTTGCGACGGTTTTTCGCCATGCAGCAGATGCAGGAAGTGCCCGCCAATGGAATCATCGTCCGTTTCCGGCTGAATGCGCTCGCCGTTATGGCTGTAGTGATACCAGTACAAAAGGATCGAACTGAGGGACGCCAGCAGCTTGTCGGCAATATCGCGCGCGCCGGAAACGGTATGTCCCTCTTTTTCCGGTAGCGTACAGCCCAGCGCGGAGACGCCGGTGCGCATCACATCCATCGGGTGGGATGCGGCAGGCAGCGCTTCCAGCACGGTGCGCACGTTTGCGGGTAAGCCGCGCAGCGCTTTAAGTTTGCTTTTATAGGCGGTGAGCTCGTCGCGGGTAGGTAATTTCCCGTGGATCAGCAGGTGCGCGACTTCTTCAAATTCGCACTGCTGCGCCAGGTCGAGAATATCGTAGCCGCGATAATGCAGGTCATTACCGCTTTTACCCACGGTGCATAACGCGGTATTTCCGGCGGCGACGCCTGACAGCGCAACCGATTTTTTAGGTTTAATGACATGCGTGTTGTTTTGCAGGATTGTTGTGTCGCTCATGTTATCCTCGTCATTTTTATAATATGTAGGGTACAAATTTATTGCCGGATGGCGGCTTCGCCTTATCCGGCCTACGACGGTTACTTTTTTGTGTACAGCGCGTCGAGTTTCTCTTCGAACTGGTAGTAGTTGATGCTTTCGTACAGTTCGTTGCGCGTCTGCATAATGTCGATCACGCTCTTTTGCGTGCCTTCCTGGCGCAGCACGTTGTAGACCCGTTCAGCCGCACGGTTCATGGCGCGGAAAGCAGACAGCGGATACAGGGCCATGGCGACGTTCGCGCTACGCAGTTCATCGGTAGTGAACAGCGGCGTGGCGCCAAATTCGGTAATGTTAGCGAGGATCGGAACCTGCACCGCATCAGCAAACTGGCGGTACATCGCCAGCTCGGTAATGGCTTCCGGGAACAGCATGTCAGCCCCCGCTTCGACATACGCCTGGGCACGATCGATAGCCGCCTCTAACCCTTCCACCGCCAATGCATCGGTGCGCGCCATAATCACAAAGTTGGGATCGGTGCGGGCATCCACGGCGGCGCGGATCCTGTCGACCATCTCTTCTTTAGAGACGATCGCCTTGTTCGGACGATGCCCGCAACGCTTGGCGCCGATCTGATCTTCAATATGCAGCGCGGCGGCCCCGGCTTTAATCATCGACTTCACGGTACGCGCCACGTTGAACGCCGACGATCCAAAACCAATATCCGCATCCACCAGCAATGGCAGCGGGCAAACATCAGTGATACGACGAATATCGGTCAGTACATCATCAAGGGTAGAAATACCGAGATCCGGCAGACCCAACGACCCCGCCGCAACGCCGCCGCCAGAGAGATAAATCGCCTGATACCCGGCACGCTGAGCCAGCAGAGCGTGATTGGCGTTGATGGTGCCGACGATTTGTAATGGGTTTTCTTTGCTGAGCGCGGCGCGAAACGCCAGCCCTGGAGAGTGTAGAGACATATCCGTCCTCTTGTTATCAACTTGTTACCATTTGTTGATTTACCTAAAGCAAGGGATATGCCAAAGACCGTAACTTTTGTGCAAATTCCATTTTTCATCTTTAAAACAATGGATTACATTTAGCACCTGCATTTTTTATGTACAAAAGCGTGTCAGCTATCGTTTCATGAAACTGACTTGAATGTTTCATTGCAACATTTATGAAACACAACTAAACCCTTATACTCGGTTCCTTACTTTTTGGGTTGCTTATGGCTGATACGCATCTTCCGCCGCGAGTGAACGATGACAAACCGGTTATCTGGACGGTTTCGGTCACGCGCCTGTTCGAACTGTTTCGCGACATCAGTCTGGAGTTCGACCACCTGGCGACCATTACCCCTATTCAGCTGGGTTTCGAAAAAGCGGTGGCCTATATCCGTAAGAAGCTGGCCACCGAGCGTTGCGATGCCATCATTGCGGCAGGCTCCAACGGCGCGTATCTGAAAAGCCGTTTATCGATTCCAGTGATCCTGATTAAACCCAGCGGATTTGACGTACTCCAGGCGCTGGCGAAAGCGGGAAAACTGACCTCGTCGATTGGCGTCATTACCTATCAGGAAACCATCCCCGCGCTAATCGCCTTTCAAAAAACCTTCAATTTGCAGCTTGAACAGCGCAGCTATATCACCGAAGAAGATGCCCGTGGACAAATCAATGAGCTGAAGGCCAACGGCACCCAGGCGGTGGTCGGCGCGGGGTTGATTACCGATTTGGCGGAAGAAGCGGGCATGACCGGCATTTTTATCTATTCGGCGGCCACCGTGCGTCAGGCTTTTGTCGACGCGCTGGATATGACCCGTCTGACGCTGCGCAGAAACGGGCAATACGCCTCTGGCGATATGCTGCGCACCCGCTATGCGCTGGGAGATATGCGCGGTCACTCTGCGCAAATGGAACAGGTGCGGCACACCATTATGCTCTACGCCCGTTCGCGTGCGCCGGTGCTGATTCAGGGTGAAACCGGCACAGGCAAAGAGCTGGCGGCGCAGGCTATTCATCGTGAATATTTCACACGTCAGGAGAATCGGCGAGGAAAACCTTCGCCGCCGTTTGTTGCCGTCAACTGTGGTGCCATCACCGAATCATTGTTGGAAGCGGAGCTGTTCGGCTATGAAGATGGCGCGTTTACCGGCTCCCGCCGGGGAGGACGCGCGGGCCTGTTTGAAATTGCCCACGGCGGGACGCTGTTTCTTGATGAGATAGGCGAAATGCCGCTACCGTTACAAACCCGGTTATTGCGCGTGCTGGAAGAAAAAGAGGTCACCCGGGTCGGGGGACATCAGCCGATTCCGGTCGATGTACGGGTGATTAGCGCCACGCACTGCAACCTGGAACAAGAGATGAAACAGGGAGAATTTCGTACCGATCTGTTTTACCGCCTGAGCATTCTGCGCCTCAAACTGCCGCCGCTACGCGAGCGGCTGCCCGATATTCTGCCGCTGGCGGAAGGCTTTTTAAAACAGTCGCTGGCAGAACTGGATGTACCGTTTTCTGAACCCGTGCGTAAGGGATTAGCCCTGAGCCAGCCTACGCTGCTCAATTATGGCTGGCCGGGAAATATCCGCGAGTTACGCAATATGATGGAGCGTCTGGCGCTGTTTTTAAGCGTCGAACCGCAGCCGGCGCTGAACGTACAATTTCTACAGCAGCTATTACCTGAACTGGCCGCTGTTGCTGCCCCACCGCAGGTCACTTCATCACTGACGCCGCAGCAGGTGCTGGCGCAATTCAATGGCGATAAAACCGCGGCTGCGCGATATCTCGGTATCAGCAGAACTACGTTCTGGCGCAGGCTAAAAGAAAACCCGCCAGTGCAATGACTGGCGGGTATGTTATCTTTCAGTACTGCGCATTATTTTTTCTTGTAAATATTGGCTGTACCGTGGATTTTATTGTCCGTTTGGCCGGAGGTTAATACCACCACATCTGCACCTTTCTCTTCGGCTTTCTTCAGAAGGTCTTCTTTCGCATCAGCGGCTGATACTTCATTACTTGTTGAAATATCACCGATTTTGGTATATTGCGACTCAACCTTTTCAAACTCAACCTTCGTCATAAATTCCGCGGCATACGCGTTGGACACAACAAAAGCTAACGCACCAATAAGTACTTTAATTCCAGTTTTCATATAAAAGCTCCAGGTTTTGTTATATATGCCATCATCGCCCCCTGAACATTCGCCATGCGAGTCAAGGATGATTAATAAGTAGTTCAGGCCCCAAAAAAGATCCAGAGCTGGCGGAAATATAAAGATATTTTGCGTATCGCGTATAACAGAAGATCCCACGCCGCGGCATTATCCGGCGCAGTTGGGTTACAGAAACCAGGCGTAGACGCTATTGGCAAATTTAGGCGCAATTTCACAATACAGTGTGAGTAAATACGCAGAATGACGAGCGCGCTAAAATTATAGTGTTAGCAGTCTAAGCATGCCCCAGGCCCGCTCTTACTAATGGAATCGTTGTTTATGGAACCTTTACACGCCGTCGTACTTACCATCAGCCTGTTTGTTTTAACCTTTTTTAATCCCGGCGCGAACCTGTTCGTGGTGGTGCAAACCAGCCTGGCGTCAGGACGACGCGCAGGGGTGATGACCGGTCTGGGCGTGGCCTTAGGCGATGCGTTCTACTCCGGCCTCGGGCTCTTTGGCATGGCGACGCTGATTACCCAATGCGAAGAGATATTTTCACTGATTAAAATTGTCGGCGGCGCCTACTTGCTATGGTTTGCCTGGAATAGTGTTCGCCATCAGGCTACACCGCAAATGCCAACGTTACAGCAGCCGATTTCCGCCCCCTGGTATGTATTTTTCCGCCGCGGGTTATTAACGGATTTATCTAATCCGCAAACCGTTCTGTTTTTTATTAGTATCTTCTCCGTCACCCTCAGCGCAGAAACGCCTACGTGGGCGAGGCTCATGGCCTGGGCAGGTATTGTGTTGTCTTCCGTTATCTGGCGTATTTTTCTCAGCCAGGCGTTTTCTTTGCCCGCCGTACGCCGTGCGTATGGTCGAATCCAGCGGGTTGCCAGCCGGGTGATAGGCGCCATTATCGGCGTTTTCGCGCTCAGGCTTATTTATGAAGGTATCAGCCATCGTTAAGCGAGTTTAACTTGACCATCGTGACGTAATTGTCCGTAATACCGCCTGAATTTTAAATCGCATTTTGAGTGGCAGTGAGATGGAACAGGTTGCTCCGGTAAACGACACATTACTCCTTACAGAATGGCAGGCGTTGTTACGTCAAACATCCCCTGAAGTTCATACGATCCTGACATCATTAAGCGACGAAGAGATCCGCCATTTAGTGAGCGTTTTTTATGACTATATGCTCTCCCATGCGGAGAGCGCATTGTTCCTTAATACAGAACAGGTCAGCACCCGTCTCAGCGGCAGTATGTTTGACTGGCTACGCAGCGTACTTGGTAGCGCGAATGAAGACCTCTCACAACTGCTGGCAAAACAGCGCAAAATTGGCGTGGTGCATGCCCGCATCGGGCTGCCTATCGATCTGGTTAATCGCGGCGCGCGCAAGCTGAAAGATGAATTGTATCGGGTCCTGAAAAAGAAAGCGGAATACTCGCCCGCCCTGCTGAGCGATGCCATCTGTTTCAGCAGTCTGGCAATGGATACCGCCCTGGAGGCCATGACCGTCTCCTATTCCCCCAGCTATCAAAACTCACTGCATACCCAGGAACAGTATCGCCTGCAGACCATTTACGATGACGTCAACGTCGAACGCGAGCGGCAAATACGTTCATTTACCGACTGGGAAAATCAGTTTATCTATAACATCGCCACCGGAATGCCTTTCGGTGAGCTGGTCCTTTTGGCGAATTCTGATTTTGGTATGTGGTTCGCGCATAAGGGAAAATACATTCTGGGCAACAGCAATCTGCTGAAAGAAATGGAGTCGCTGATTGCGGAAATCGACAACCGCCTGACAACCACGCTGTCGCATCAGCATCAGGCGACAGAGCCTGAACGGATGAGCTTGTTGCAGGATGTACGCCAGCTCTCGGCAAAAATCCATTTCCTGCTCGCCTCAATGTTCGACGCGCTGGTGAAGCAGGAAAATGGTAAAGACTCATTGACTCAATTACTTAACCGACGCTTTATCCCGACCATTATGCGCCGTGAGATCTCGCTGGCGTTACATACCCGGAAGCCCTTTACCCTGGCGATGCTGGATATCGACTACTTTAAGCAAATTAACGACAACTACGGGCATAACACCGGTGATATGACGCTCAAAAACGTCGCAGCGGTTATTTATGATCATATTCGCAGCAGCGATTACGTGTTCCGCTACGGTGGTGAAGAATTTATGATACTGCTTGTCGAGTCAGATCAGTCTCAGGCCAGTATTATCCTCGAAACGCTGCGTATGAAAATTGCCGAGATGCGCATGGCGGCCTCAGCGACAGAAGTATTTTCTGTCACCGTCAGTATTGGCATCGCCGAATATGACTACCATCCTGACTACAAGCAGTTGGTTGATAAAGCCGATCGGGCGCTGTACCTGGCGAAAAGTAATGGCCGCGACCGCGTAGAGATATTTCAGGAATAACCTATTTTCCCACGGATAAATAAATACCCCGTTAAGGGTATTTATCTGACCTGCGATAAGTATCGGGCTGTTATTTTTATTCAGGCCTATTGGCGCTATAAAAATAACAGCCACTTAATAAGATGCAAATCAAATACACCAAATCTGAATAGCGCTAGCATATCCCGATGATGACGCCTTCTGAATGCGGGAGGGGAAATATGAGGGATAGTGTAAAACCATGAACGGGAAAAAGAGCACGCGCTGGCAGCGCCGCCCAGGCACGACCGGAGGCAAATTGCCGTGGAATGACTGGCGTAACGCCAGTACCTGGCGAAAAGCCACCCAGTTTCTCCTGCTGGCCAGCAATATCTATATTGGCGTGACGTTTTATTATTGGGTCCGCTATTTTGAAACTGCCGGTACCAGCGTCTATATTCCAAGACCCGGCGGTATTGAGGGGTGGCTGCCTATCGCGGGTTTGATGAATATCCGCTACACGCTGGAGACCGGTTTTCTCCCGCCCATCCATGCCGCCTCCATGCTGCTGTTAGTTGCGTTTATCCTGATTAGCTTGTTGTTAAAAAAAGCCTTCTGTTCGTGGCTATGTCCGGTTGGCACGCTTTCCGAACTGCTTGGTACTCTGGGAAAAAAAGTATTGGGTCGCAACTTCACGCTGCCGCGCTGGCTGGATATCCCACTGCTCAGTCTGAAGTATCTGCTGTTGGGATTCTTTCTGTATATCGCTCTGTCGATGCCCGCCCAGGGAATCCAGTACTTTCTGATGTCGGCCTATGGCATGATGATTGACGTGAAGATGCTCGATTTCTTTCGTCATATCGGCTCCGCCACGCTTATTTTCCTGATAATTATCAGCGTCCTGAGCGTGTTTATTCGCAATGCCTGGTGCCGTTATCTGTGCCCTTATGGCGCACTGCTTGGCCTGTTTTCACTGCTCTCGCCGTTTAAAATCCGGCGTAATCCAGACAGTTGCATTGACTGCGGTAAATGTGCGAAAAACTGCCCGTCTACTATCCCGGTCGATCGACTGATTCAGGTGCGTACCGTGGAATGTACCGGCTGTATGACCTGCGTTGAATCCTGCCCGGTGGCCTCTACGCTGAGCTTTTCACTGCACACCCCTGCGGGGGAACAAGGAAACGGCAAATCGTTATGGCGGCAAACGGCATTGTCAGGCGTTGTCATGACTATCCTGGTGCTGGGTATCCTTTTTGCCACCATTGGCTATGCGGTTTATGCCAATGTCTGGGATACGCCGGTGCCCGATCACATGTATTTCCAGCTGATCCCGAAGGCTAAAATGATCGGCCATTAATTTTTAATAACCCTGCCAATTCTGGCAGGGTTTCCCGCCTGTTCCGCCATTTTAAGACTATTGAACTTGTGCCTTCGCGCACCGGTTTATACAACCTTAACTATCTCCTGTGATCATTCATTTTCTATTATGTTATGGGCGACTACATCCAATAATAAACGGGACAGCATTATGACTAAAATAAAACTGGCACTGCTATTACCTCTGTTTCTGGCGGGTTGTACGATGAGCGACGGGGAATTAAGAAATGCTTACGCTCAGCATTATCAGCAACCCGCCGCCTATGTCGAGACTTATAAACAGAAGATAGCCAGTATGGATATTAATACCCTGGCCCAATATGCCGCAGCAGAAGATAAGAAAAAAATGCGTGGGCAGCCGAGACTGAAAATCGACCAATTCATTACCATTGAGAACGTGCAGGCGAAAGGGAATCGGGTAGTCTACGATTACTCGCTGTCAGAGAGCTGGCTGGCGCTGTCTGCGGACAAACAGCGCGAGAAGCAGATCAATATGAATAAAGATCTGATCTACCGTACCTGCTCACTGGAAACGGTACGTCTGGCGCAGGCGAAAGGGCTGGAAGAAGAGCATAACTATTACAGCCAGTACCCAGACAAAATCGCCTTCACTCTGAGAACCAGCGCGCAGATTTGTATGCAAAACGGTTTTACGCAATAGCCGCAACCCACTAGGCCTGATGCGCTGCGCTTATCAGGCCTACAATTTACACACTACAGTAGGCCGGATAAGGTGCCAGCGCCGCCATCCGGCTAAAGCATCAGAATTTCCAGGATACGCTGCCGACAATGCTGCGCTCAGCGCCGAAGTAGCAGTATGAGAGCGAATTACAGGCCGCAACGTAGCGTTTATCGGTCAGGTTGTTGACGTTCAACTGAGCACTCAGTCCCTTAATACCGATATTTGTTAAATCGTAGCCAATCGCCATATCCACCAACGTATAAGATGGCAGGGTGTGCGTATTCAGACGATCGCTGGTGATTCCGTTGACATATCGCACGCCCGAGCCAAGCGTCAGACCATCCAGCGGGCCGCTTTTCACATCGTAGCTCAGCCAGGTGCTGGCCTGGTTCCGTGGTGCATACACGGCACGCTTGCCCTGCTCCTCCGCACTGCTTTTCTTGTAGCGGATGTCGGTGTAGGTATATGCCGCCTGCAGTCGGAAGCTGTCCGTCAGTTGACTAATCGCCTCCAGCTCCACCCCTTCAGATTCAATTTCCCCAATCGAGCGGTACGGATCGGTCGGCTCTTCTTTGGTGGCGATATTGGTTTGATTAATGCGGAACACCGACGCGCTGAACTGACTGTTAAGCCCTTCCGGCTCATATTTCAGCCCCGCTTCCCACTGCTTGCCTTTCATCGGCTCCAGCAGATTGCCATTCTCATCGGCAAAGCTGGTTGGCGTAAAGGCGGTGGAATAACTCACGTACGGCGCAAAGCCGTTATCGAACAAATAGAGCAATGCGGCGCGGGTACTAAAGTTGTTTTTATCCAGATCGCTGCGGGTATCGTTGATCTTATCAATATTAGACACGCTGACCTGATCGTAGCGACCGCCGAGCGTAATACGCCAACGATCCCATGACATCTGATCCTGCAAATAGTAGCCCGTCTGGCGCAGCTTGTGCTTCTCACGCGCATACATGTCGATATAATCCGGCTTCGCGCCATACACCGGGTTAAAAGCGTCGATCGGCGGGAATGCGCCGTAGTAGCCGGTGGTATTGTTGCTGCGATCCTGATAATCAATGCCCACCAGCAGACGATGGTTGACCTGCCAGGTATCAAAGCTGCCGTCGAGCTGATTATCCAGCGTAATCGCCGACATTTTTTCATCAGAGCCGGAATAGCCGCGATTAAGCTCGGTTTCGTTCAACCAGCCCGCCGCATACACTTGGTTCAGTTCAACGTCGGTATGCAGATAGCGCAGCTTTTGCCGCACCGACCAGCCGCTATCAAACATGTGCTCAATATTGTAGCCCACCATGTTTTCACGGCGATCGTATTTGTCGTAATCATCCTCACCTTCGTAAAAGGTGTTAGAGATCTTTTGCCCGTAATGCGGAACCACGGTGCCGTCATAAGGCAGACCGGAGTGGCTACCGCCTTCCGGGTCGCGATGCAGATAGGCCATCAGATCCAGACGCGTCTGGTCGGTGATGCGCCAGGTCAGGCTGGGCATCAGCGCGTAACGCTCTTCTTTTAATGGGCCAAACTGCGAGTCCGCGTAACGCGTCATTCCGCTCAGGCGCGCCGCCACACGATCGTTATCATCCAGCGCTCCGGTGACGTCAAACGCCGCGCCGCGCTGGTTATTGTTGCCGGCAAACAGCTTAACTTCCCCACCCGCGTCAAACGACGGTTTACGCGACGTCAGTGCCACAATACCGCCCGGAGAGGAACGGCCATACAGCACGGAAGCCGGGCCGCGCACCACTTCGATATCTTCAAGGAACCACGGATCGACCACCAGCGAGCTGTGTGAGTTGGTGTCGCCCATCATCTTTAGACCATCGAGATAGACGTTGTCCAGGCTGCCATCGGAGAAGCCGCGCAGCACAATGTAGTCAAAGCGGTTGGAGGCGCCAATCTGATTGCTGTATACCCCCGGCGTATAGCTAACGGCCTGACGCACGCTGGTTGCGCCCTGCTCTTCAAACTGTTCGCGGGTAATGATGGATACCGATTGCGGGGTTTCAATATCCGGCGTGGCAAGCTTCGTGGCCCCGCTCTGCATTTGCGAGGTGACAACGACCGTATCGTTTTTTGTTGTTTCCTGCGCCAGCAGAGGAAAAGCCACGCTGCCGGTCACCCATCCTACCAACAGCGCCAACCGAGTCTTCGCGAACATGAGTATCTCCAAAGGCATTTCTAATTGTAAGTGAGAATTATTACCTTTTTGCTGACGGAGATAGCTATGCCGGATGCCAGATTACCTATGCGCAGTGCCAAATTGTCTGCCAGCAACGTGCGCAAAACGCAAAAATGGATTAGCAAAGCTTGAGCATATCGCCTGGCGAAAAACCGTAACGACGACGAAAGGCAGTAGAGAAGTTGGTGGCGTGCTGATATCCCGACATCCAGGCAGCCTGCTGTACGCTGTATCCTTCCAGTAAATAACCGCGCGCGCGTTCCAGGCGGCAATCGCGCAGGTAATCAAAGACCGAACAGCCATAGGCTGCGCGAAACTTGCTACGCAGACTACTGGGACTCATTGCCGCGCGTTGCGCCAGTTCATTGAGCGTGTGATCATTCTCGGGATTCTGTTCCAACAGGCGACGAACGACTTCCAGCCGCTGCTGTTCCCCGCTGGCGGCGAGGCGTTTGCCGCTCTCGACCTGGCATACGCTGAGGCCATGGCCGAACAGTTGCAATATCAGCCCTTCCAGCATCAACTGGCGAGAAACATTGCTCAGCGCGCTCTGCTGCGCATACTCCAGGCCGCTGAGTAAAAATCCCGGTACCTGCCAAATAAGCGTCGGCGTCTGGCATCTTTCCCACTCACGCATCAACGATTCGAGCAGCCCCGTGCGCCACGCGCCGTCGGGATACAGACCGAGCGATAAGGTTCGCAGTTTGCAGTCGGCATGATGGCGGGCGCGCATCGTCTGGTGCTCGCTCAGGCGTGAGCTAAACGCCATGCCGGAACGCACCACGTGTTCCTGGCCGTTAAACGAGAGGATCACGCAGCCTTCCAGTACCACCAGCATATACAAGGGACTGCTGTGGCGGGAGGTGGTTTCATAGGGTTGCAACACCTGTACATCAGAGTGCGTCACGCACATCCCGCAGGGGAGCGTCATCTCCTCAATTTCACCTTGCAGCACAGGGCTAGCGGACGGCAAATCCGGCTTGTGCGCCAGCAGGGGAAAGCAATAGTCGATCCCATAACGCTCACCAAAATCCATAAACTCGCTGACGGAAAAAGTACGCGCTACGCGTCTGGAGGCATTCAGAGTGGTGGTGTTGTTCATGCTGTCTTCTGCACAGAAAATGGGATTAACAGTTTTTGGTCAGGAGCAACATTACCATTCCCTGCGCGACACAACAATAATAATGAGAATTATTATCAATATGGTTAAAGCACTGTCTCCCGACAACCAGCCATCTCATCAGACTGAATTTACAGCTGATGAGATGCGCATGTTCTACTGCTTGTCCTGCGTACCCTGCTGCGGCTTTTCATCAACCTGAAACACAGCCACGGCCTGGGAGAGCATTGCCGACTGCTCTTCCACACTGCCTGTCGTGGCGGCGATTTCCTCAACCAGAGACGCATTTTGCTGAGTGACTTGCTCCATTTGCGTGACAGCAACGCGGATCTGCTCGATGCCGCTACTCTGTTCCCCCGATGCGCCGGATATATCTTCCATGAGTATATTGATATTGCGTATTGCCTTAGCAATGTCCGCCATCATGACCCCACTGCTTTCAGCTATCTCCACCCCTTCCTTGACGCTGATTGCCGCCTTGGCCACCAGTTCGCTAATTTCTTTCGCTGAGGAGGCGCTACGTTGGGCAAGGGTTCTGACTTCACTCGCCACAACGGCAAATCCACGCCCGGATTCGCCAGCGCGTGCCGCTTCTACCGCGGCGTTTAAGGCGAGAATATTGGTCTGGAAAGCAATACTATCAATGACATGAGATATTTCATTCACGCTTTGCGCGTTGCGGCTGATCAGGTGAATTTTCTCAACCATGTCGCTCATTAAGCGCTCGCCACGCAATGCCATTTCCGTGCTTTCACTCGTCATGGCAG
Source organism: Citrobacter sp. C5_2 (assembly GCF_014596845.2). Lineage (NCBI taxonomy): Bacteria > Pseudomonadati > Pseudomonadota > Gammaproteobacteria > Enterobacterales > Enterobacteriaceae > Citrobacter > Citrobacter sp. C5_2. Next base: position 3,893,997 of record NZ_CP115032.1, read on the forward strand.
ACGCCTGATGTGATTTATCGGTGTTATTTTTGGTTGTTACGGAAATCTGTTCCATACTGGCCGCCGTTTCAACCACTGCCGCAGCCTGTTGCTCCGTCCGGGTTGATAAGTCTGAATTACCCGAAGCAATTTCCTGCATGCCGATATTAATAGACTCAACGCCATCGCGAATCGTACTGACGGTCTCCCGCAGGCCGTTTTGCATATGTTGTAAATTTAAACACAGTAAGCCAATTTCATTGTTACCCGGCACCATAACGGGATGACTCAGATCGCCTTTACCAATCCGTGAAAAATGCTCAGACACGATATTTAATGGCCGAATGATTGTTCGGTTTATCCAGATATTGCAGAGAATAAAGATAAGAACCGTAACGGCCAGCAGCAAGGATATTTTAAGTATTGAGGCATTAAACTGAACGTGTGTCTGCTCAACGATATTTTTACCGACCAACATGGTTGATTTGTAGTAGCTCTCAATCTCCTTATCAAAATTTTTTCGCAAAGCCAGCACCTCAGTGTTGGCATTTGTTTGTGTACCAACAATACTACCGTCAGAAATAGCCTCATTTAATTTATCAACATACTTTTGTTCAGCATTCATTTGTTGCTCAAAAGCAGTTCTGACGATTTTACCAATCTGGGGATCATCCGCCGTCAGTCCTGGTATATCCCAAAAAATAGCGAACTGCTTTCTGGCATAAGCTATCTCATCCTGCACCTGTCGCAATGTCTGTTGGGTAGCAGCCATATCTTGCAGTTGGATATTATCAAGAACGCTTCTTACTTTATAAACAGCCCCTACAACGTTATGCAGCGAATCCTGTTCCTTTACTATATTATGCAGTAGAAGGGTACTTTTTTGATTTCCTTTGAGATCGACCAACTCAAACCCATTAGAAAGGAACTGCATAAAGGTAAATACCAAAAGCAATAATAACAGACTGGTTTTAATCCTCATATTCTTTAACATTTGAACATCTCCATAACAATTAGCCAATCATCTATGACTAAATTGTTATCGACACGCCACGTAATATCTTAACCTATAAAATGGTTAATTATGAGAAAGTATCCCCGCTCAACTTAGCATAATAAATTACGTACACCGTGGTACACATGGCGGCAAATCGCCGTTTTATTACCGGGAGCAATTACACTATAAAAAAACCAACATTAATATTATTTATGGATGAGAAAGTAGTTATATTAAATACAATGCGCCACTGAGTATGGGCCAGATAGCCGTATCTGACCGGCATCAAGCGAACAAAGCACCAGCCAAACGTCAGAGAATATAGACGGTCACTTTTTCCTGACGATCTGCCGGCACCCTTACCCATGACATTGAATCAACTGCAATTGTCGCCATTTCATTTTCTAACCGGAGTAGCGGCGTGCTGTTATCTGGCGCAGAAGAACTTTCGCCAATCTCGAGAATGCCCCGAAAAGATATAGATAAATTGTCAGCGGTATCAGACAGCCTAATCCATTCGGTCGCGATCTCTAACTTTTGCTTTAACAATTCTCTGTTCATAACTTGTTCTAATCATTACTTATCAGTAAGAAACTGGAAGTGATGAAATTCATTTGAAATATCTTTCACAAACTCTACCGGCAGGTGGTGTTTGATGAAGGTTAATTTTGCGAACTCAACATCGCCATACACCCGGATACAGAAAGGTTTGACTATCTCGCCCTGAGCACCAAAGCACTCCTGGAGTCTGGTATCATCCATAAAAATAAAGTTACCCTTTCTCACTTTAATCTTATCATGCAGGTCACGCCACTTCTCTGGTGTGAGTAGAAAGTTCTGCCATCCATTATTTCTCAACATTTCAATCGTGTGGGTGAATTTAAAATAATCATTTTGCATTGTCACATCACCACTTGAGGTGGCGTACAAGTATTCTATTTTAAATTTTAGTTGTGCATTGATGCTTTTTTTCTTACCTTCATCAATTAACCATTGAAGCTCATTGGCCACACTTCGTGAAAAGAGTTTTCTTTTTTTTGCGATGGCCAACCAATGCATAATAAAAATATGCTCTGACATTTTAGAGTGGATCTTGTGATCCTGTAATGCGATACCAATTGCCACTAACGCGCTCCAGGTGAACACTTCCAGCTCATCCTGATAATGATGCCTCGATTTACTCACTTTTCCTAAATTTTTTACCACTTAAAACCCACCCAGAAAAAATCATTATTGTATTTAATTTGTTACTACTCAATTTAAAAACCTACTATAACTAAAACCAGCATAATATGATCCAGATTAATTTATCTCAATGTAAAAAAAGAGCCATGAAACACATTATTTTTATTAATCATTTATAGTTAACAAGATTGACCACAAATAATAAGAATCGCTCGATAAAGATGAAAACTAATAATTATCCCGCGTAATCAATACAACAATGTATCAAACCAGAAAACCTCCAGATTCAATAAACCGGAGGTTTGTCTGGGCCTGCAAATGTTAGTAGAAAATACCGATGATTAGCGTATGCGTAACAAAGCCGACAATCAACGGTACGGCGGTGCGTTTAACCACATCGAACGGAGTTATTTTTGCCCCGCTGGAAACGGCGATCACCACGCCAGATACCGGTGAAATGGCCCGTCCCATATGCGATGCCTGCTGCATCGGCAGAATCATGGCCACGGCATTCGCCCCCATACTGGCAGCGATTTGCGGGATAAGCTCAACGAACGCAAGAAATGGCGCATTACCCGATCCCATAATGATAGCCGCCGCAAGCGTCACCAGCGCAAACACCACCGCCATGGCAAATGGCGGTAAACCCACATGTTCGGCCATCAGGATTAATTGATCAATCGCACCAATGACTTTAATACCATGAGCAAAAACCCCCGCCGCAACCAGCAGGCCTACCACACCGGTAAAGGCAGTCCCCATTCCTTTCAGAAAATGGCTAAATCCTTCGCACACCGCCTTTAAATCTCGCACCCGCAGCCATTCAATCAACATACAAATAGCCATTGAAATAAGCACAATGGTAATGATATTCAGGTTAATACCACTGACGAACATTTCAGAGGATCCCACTGCCATCAGTATTGGAAGCATGGGAAGCAGCGCATAAAATGCGGGCGCAGTTCCTGAGTCAGTCACTTCAGCGCTACCGATTTCCCGTGGTAAGGTCCCCGCTTTACGATCGCAATAGCGCTGCCAGAAAAAATGGCAGACACCCACGACCAAAACGGTAGCCAGAGCAGCCGGTCCCTGGTGGTAGACCACGTATTCCACCACATCCATATTGACCGCTTTCGATCCCCTGATAGCATCGATTGCCGTTGGGGTATACGCCACACCCAGCGAGGTGGCAATTACCCCGGCAGCAGAGGCAGCGGAAAGCCCTAATCCCAGCATAATAGGGAACATTGTTCCCATCAGCAGTACGGCGAGTCCAGTGGCTGAAGGAATAGCTAACTGCAGGAGACTGGCGAGCAGGTACGAGAAAAAAAGCAGAATATAGGGCGAACGCAGCGCACGCAGGGGTTTTGTGACGACACGCACCACCGCCTCATTGGCGCCGATATGATCCATGTAGTGCGCAAATCCCATCAGCGCCATGATCATCAGGCCAAGATCGGCGGCTCGCGTGCTGAAGAGATCGCGCATAACCTCGAACGGATCGAGAAAGGAAATCCCCGTGCCAGCAACGCCTTTCGGTAGTACGGAACCCCACCCGGTGAGAGCGGTGCAAATCATCAGCACCAAACCCGCAATAAATAGCACAGGTTCCGCACGATAACCTTTCAGAATCAGACGAGCGACCACCACGATAACCAGCAGGGCAATTAACACCTGAATCATGACTGAGCTCTCCGCTGCGTGAACTCAGCAAAGGTTTCCTCAATGACCGCAACCACGACATCGCTGGCGGCCCGCAGTGAACGCACCGGCAGATATTCATAAATAGAGTGAAAATTATGGGCGCCGGTAAAAATATTCGGGCAAGGCAATCCTTTCTGCGATAAAACCGCACCATCATATCCGCCGCGCATGGCGACAGGTGCCGGGGTAATCCCACATTTCTGATAGGCGCGTAATGCAATATCAATCGGGTAGTGAGCATCACCCTGCAAACTATTGAACACGTTCGCATAGCGATCGGCTAAATGACAGACCACGCTATTTTCGCCCCATAGTGCGCAGGTACTGACGGCAAGCTGACGGATAAATGCCATACGCGCCTTATAGCCTTCTTCAGTGAAGTCGCGGATATCCAGCTTAAGCACCGTGCGGGCGCTGTTACCCTGCAACTGCTTAACCCAGTAATAACCTTCGCGCCCTTCCGTATATTCAGGCGCTTCTCCGCCAGGCAGCATCGCAATAAACTTATGCGCCATCAGCAGCGAGTTCTTCAGCTTACCTTTGGCTGACATGGGGTGCGCAGACTGGCCGGTAAAGATGATTTCCGCATCGCCCGCATTCCAGTTCTCATAAACAAACTCGCCGATACCGCAACAATCCAGGGTGTAACCAAAATCAGCGCCGAAGCTGGCAACATCAAAAGCTTTTGCGCCACGCAATCCTTGCTCTTCATCAGGCACAAAACCCACCTTCACCGGTCCATGTTTGATTTCCGGATGTGCCACCAGATACTGTAATGCGTTCATAATTGCGGCGATGGCTGCTTTATCATCAGCCCCTAACAGGCTGGTTCCGTCAGTGACCAATAGATCATCACCGATATAATTTTTCAGTTCCGGGAACTCGCTTTCGCGCAGAAAAATATTCAGTTCTTTGTTCAGGCACAAATCCCCACCGCTATAGTGAAGACGTTGCGCATTTGTGTCCGCAGTCTGTTCCGCGCTGGTATCCAGATGTCCAAAGAATGAAACGACAGGAACCGTGTCATCGGTGTTCCCGGGCAGTGTAGCCGTTACGATGGCGGTATCCCTGACCTCAATGTTTTCCATTCCTAATGCTTCAAGTTCTGCTGCAAGCAGTTTTGCCAGTACCATTTGACCAGCAGAAGAAGGCATTATCCCATTTGCGCCATTTTCTCTTGAAGTCGTGGTATTAATTTTGGTGTAGTTGATAAAACGTTCAACAATATCCATTCCAGGAGGTCCTTTAATATTTTATTGACGAAATACTGTGAGAGGGGCTCGCGTACAGCGCGAGTGATATTAAACAGGGAACCAGATAAAATCAGCGTTCATCCCGGAACGCTGATTTTATGAGCATTACGACGTTGATTTATACCCTAAATAATTCGAGTTGCAGGAAGGCGGCGACGCAGCGAATTCCCAGGAGCGTACATAAGTACGTGACTGGGCGAGCGAGGAAAGTCAACGCACATGCAGCTCGAAGTATGACGGGTATATATATGAATATAATGAGATGAGTCATTACGTCGGTGACAAAAACGCCTTACTGATGGGTAAAACCATACTCCCTGTCCATGTTCACTGCTATTTCCCATGGTGTTTAGCTAACAGAAATCATAAACGGCACTCGTAAGCCTAAGAGATAATAGAAATCATTTAGACTCCACTTCTCTATACCGGCCCAAGAGATAGCATTGCTATATTTTTTTAATGAACGAATACGGTGTCAGCAACATGCAACCGTTTGCACTTCTCTAGAAATAGCCACTTAGCGCGCTAAAATCCGTGAGCAAACTCACAATTACATCAATAGCAAAAATTTCTATCATACTGAAAAACCGTGAATTATAAGAAATGCTATATAGTCCCCTGGTAAATAGATTCATTATGATACTATTCGACATTACCCTATTATCGATGGATAATACTTCCCTAACCGTTAATTTTAAACATTACCCACCATAATATTGGTATATATTGGTGATTAATAAAATCCTGTACCGGCAAAAAAACCTCTGCCCTGAGAAGAGATTCAGGGCAGAGGTAATACGGGTGTTAAGGACAGATTTATAGTTTTAGTGATAACGGAAGAGCTTCTTGCGGAACCGAGTATACACAATTCATCGCATTAAGAAAATTCTTAAAATCAATTAATCACAAATCCGGTCGAAAACCATTAAAACAATAAAAAACGCCTTATCAAAAAAGCAAATAAAGCGACAAAAAGATTAATCCATCCTAATCAATTGCGTGGCACCAAATGCGCTCACAGTGCCGCGTTACCACAGATAACACCTTATGCGCAGACAGAATATCAAATTAATTTAATATTTTAATAGATACCTGACATAACGAAAATTTGCAGTTAATAAAGTCACTAAACGCTATAACTCGCTATAGATCACATTTTATGTACAAGGAGTTTTCTCTGGAGATTCTGGCTGGTATGATTCGTCAGGTAAATACCTTTCAACTCAACCCGAGGCTTTGATGCTGGAGAATGTAATCATCAGATAATCAGTTTGCCGACCTTTTCAGGACGGACTGGTTATCAATGCGCCGAAATCTAATGCGGACACCGCAGTGTGTTTGCACGTTTTGCACATGATGATTAAACAGGTTTTCCAGTATGAATTTATCCCGTCAGGAACAACGTACCTTACACGTTCTCGCCAAAGGTGGTCGTATCGTTCACGCCCGCGACGCCTCAGGCCGCGTCACCTCCGTCGAATGCTACAGCCGCGAAGGACTACTGCTCTGCGACTGCACCCTCGCCGTGTTCAAAAAACTCAGAACCAAAAAGCTGATCAAATCTGTCAATGGTCAGCCCTATCGCATCAATACTACCGGGCTGAACAACGTTCGCGCCCAACTGGATAATCGCTAAGGAGAGAGAGATGGATATCCCAAAAATTTTTACTATCAGCGAAAGCGCTCATCGCATCCATAATCCGTTCACCGCGCAGAAATACGCCACGTTAGGCCAGGTGCTGCGCATGGAACCGGGAACCCGCATTCTGGATCTCGGCAGCGGCTCGGGCGAGATGTTGTGCACCTGGGCGCGCGATCATGGCATTTTCGGCATCGGTATCGATATGAGCCAGCTATTTAGTAAGCAGGCAACGCTGCGCGCAGCAGAACTGGGCGTCAGTCAGCAGGTGAGTTTTGTCCACGCCGATGCAACGGGCTATATCGCTGAAGAAAAATGCGATATTGCCGCCTGCGTGGGCGCAACCTGGATTGCAGGCGGCGTCGCCGGAACGATCAGACAACTGGAGCAGAGTCTGAAGCCTGGCGGAATCATACTCATCGGTGAACCGTACTGGCGCCAGATACCCGCAACAGAGGAAATCGCCCAGTCCTGCGGCGCGACCGCTGTCGCCGATTTTCTTTCCCTGGCGGAACTCATTGCTTCTTTTGACCCGCTCGGCTATGACGTGGTTGAAATGGTTCTGGCTGACCAGGAAGGTTGGGACAGGTACGAGGCGGCAAAATGGTTGACGATGCGCCGCTGGCTGGAAGCTAATCAGGACGATGAGTTTGCAACTGAAGTCAGGGAGCAACTGAGAAGTTCACCGGGACGCCACGTCACCTTCACCCGTGAATACATCGGCTGGGGCGTGTTCGCAATCATGAAGAGGTAAGATGTGTGGTCGGTATAGCCGGGAGGTTATACCGACTTGCTCATCACTTTGCCGCTGTCTGCATTAATACTTCAACAAATTTAGCCAGCCACTGCGGATGCGCGGGCCAGGCTGGCGCAGTCACCAGATTACCGTCGACGTAGGCTTGATCAATGCCGATATCCGCATAATGTCCGCCGCTCAAACGCACTTCAGGCGCGCAGGCCGGATAGGCGCTACAGGTACGGTTTTCTAATATCCCTGCTGCCGCCAATAGCTGAGGGCCATGGCAGACGGCGGCGATAGGTTTACCCGCTGAGTTGAAATCCTGTACCAGTTGAATGACCTCCGGGTTCAGACGGAGATATTCCGGAGCGCGCCCGCCGGGGAGCACCAACGCGTCGTAATCAACGGCCCGTGCTTCGGCAAAATTCGCATTCAACGTAAAACGGTGTCCCGGTTTTTCGCTGTAGGTTTGCGCCCCATCAAAATCATGAATCGCCGTTTGAACGTAATCCCCCTGACGCTTATCCGGACAGACTGCATCAACACGATGGCCCAGCATTTGCAACGCCTGGAAAGGAACCATCGTTTCATAATCTTCGACATAATCGCCAACTAACATCAGTATTTTCTTCATTCACGTCCCCCACTCACGGTTATTAATGATGAGAAATAGCGGCCATCTTTACTATAGTCCACGCGATAGGCGACATTGATAAATACAGCAGAACATTCGGTCTGATCACAATCTGCGCCAAGGCCCGCCAGATGGCGGCCTCTACGTAAACCTGCATGGGAGAATAGAGTTAATAAATATAAATTATATATAGCTGAGAAGTTTTAATATCAGCCAGCACCATCCATAACTTAATTATTTAATAAAATTATGCGCACACGCGTTATTATCTATTATTATTTTATTCGCCTGCAGTCAGGTGAAAATACGCAAAGATTATTCCCATGGTGACAAGATGTTCGTTCGTCAGGCAAAGATTGGGTATGCTACTCGCCACGTGTCTGTGCGGGCCGTCGGTCAATCGGCTGGCGGCGTTGGAATTCACTGCGCGACGCAGCAGCAGCCCTGTTAATCATTCGCGATGGCATATTTTGCAGGAGAGTGGGGAGACTCGCTTTCCTGACCACAAAAAAATGATTTCCTTAGAAAGGTATGACCACAGAGTAACTTAAAAAACAAAGCAACAAAATTAACAATAATGAAATAAATAACACTAATTAATAACACTTCAATAGCTTTCATCGATCTTTCATCGTATTTACGATCTGTCAAACCTATCGTTTAAATCTATCAAAACATTTATATTGATCGTTTTTATCGATCGTATATTCTGTATGAAATAAATGCTATTGACGGCATTTTTATTACCAGCGCAGTCAGAAAAATTTTTCTCTCTTGCGTTGTGTCGCACCAGAAAATTATCAAGGATTACGCTTAAAAATTTACGTAACATCTATTCAAATAGATTTCGATTAGCAAGAACATCCAAAAATACACATTTTCAGCACCCGGGCTAACAGGTTTTAAGTAGATAGCTTACATTGAGAGCGGTGATAACTCACTGAGAATTGCGCATGATGATATCATTAAAAAAAACGGAAAATATAAATTTCGTTAATACATTTAAAGACTATTTTTGTGTAGGCATCGCATTTTTTGCTTTACAGTTTGTCGCTGGTCATCTCAGTAAGCAGGAAGATATTGCGGGTGTAACCCTGCATTTTTATGATCTCACTTTACCTCTCATTTCCGCATTGCTGGTTTTATACAGGCAAAAGGCATTCCCCATTTTAGGTGCCTTTTTCTTGTATGCGCTCTACTCTTACTCATTAGATTCGCTGCTAACGTTATCAGCTCAGGTACTGGCCGCACTCATTAGCCAGACATTCTATGTGTTCTCGACAGGTAAACGAAGTGCCGTAAGCTTTGGCCGCAGCCAGCTTACAACCCTACGTATTGTTTGGCTGGTGTGCTGCAATTCCTTACTCTTTATCTCGATTGAGCACTGGTTCCAGTCGCGAGTTATTTCTGAACCAATGACTCATCTTTTTACACTGCAAACATTAATTAACTTGCAGTGGTTGATGAACTCTTGCCTGACAGGGATCCCTTTTTGTTACCTGTTGCTCAGAAGCGTTCAAAATCCAGTGTGGTGTATTTTATACATCAGGCATGTGAAGACATTGATAAAATCCGGCCCACCTATTTTATGTCAAGTATTATGGCTGGTCCTGTTAGTCTGCATTATGTCCGTTTTGATTGTCAGCAGACAGGATATACTCATATTTACTGACTACTCATTACTGTGGCTTCTTCCGCTCATGCTATGGGGAGTGATCTGTATTGGTCATGCTTTCATATCCCCTGTTTGGGTAGCGATGCTCATCTTGCTAGGATATAACATAAATAGTTATATCCCACCCGCTGACGATAAAAACTATTTACACAGTCTGGTGATTTTTTCTACGATCGTGTTTGTCTTTTCGCTGACGATTGTCGTTGCTGGTGTACTTGCCATTCGTAACCGAAAATACCTCCGACGCCTCAAACAACTCTTTAGATCAGAGCCTAATACTGGACTGCCTAACTTTCAGGCCCTGCAAATGGATATTCGTAAATACTCAACTGAGTGTCTGTGTTACATCCGTTGTACTGAACTGAACACGCTAGAGCAAACGCATGGTATCGAGTTCCGTTTTGAGTTTGTAAAAGGGTTAAGCACCTATGTGCGTAAATTAATAAGCGGTGACGATAATATCTATTATGCCCCAGGCCACGGGATAATTCTTCGCCTTAATGCCATACCTGACATTTCTGAACTGTATAAAAAACTAAACGCTTTCCGTTTTATCTGGAAAGACTACCAATTGGGGTTATCTTGCGGTATGGCGTATACCACTGAGAAAAACCTGATTAAAAATTTATCGCTAGCTATTAAGCAGCTTAATACCCAAAGTTACATCTCGTTGATGCAGGGGCAACCGTTATTACTCAACCCACAAATGCCGGGTGATAGAATTGTCAGTCAGGCTGTGATTCGTCATATGTTGCAAAAAGCTATCGACAGACAATCGTTTGAACTTATGGCTCAACCTATCGTATCAACAATGTTGGTTGTTCAACCGATCGTGTCAACCACTGGACTGACACGTTATCACGAGATACTTATTCGGATGAAAATGGTTGATGGTAAATTAATCTTTCCAGATACCATCCTACCGGTTGCACGCGAGGCAGGACTACTCCCTGCGCTGGATATCACCGTGATTGAACAGACATTTCGTTTTATACAGTCACGGCAGAAATCTGAACCCAACAGTCATTTTTCTATTAACCTGACCCCAGATTCGCTTAATAAAATTGATTTTCTTGATAATGTTTTTACCTTGTTTAGAAAATACGCCATCGCACCGGAACGTATCATTTTTGAAGTCATTGAATCAGATATCATTGATAACGCCAATGTCACTGATGTTCTGAGAGCATTACGTAAAGCCGGTTCAAAAATTGCTATTGATGATTTTGGAACCGGAGCATCCAGTTATTCTCGTTTACGAACGTTAGACGCTGACATTCTGAAGATTGATGGCTCATTCATCCGTAATATTCTGACCGATGAGTTTAGTCGATGCGCGGTCAGATCATTCTGCGAAGTGGCGAAACTGAAAAAAATGGAAGTCGTCGCGGAGTTTGTTGAAAATGAGGAAATTGAAAAGATGCTAATCTCGATGGGTATTGGTTGGTTACAGGGATACCATATAGGAAAACCCGTTCCTATAGAGTTAGCTCAATTGTAATTCAGTTATTATAATAATAATTATCTTACAACATTGATTCACTTACCGGCTCCCGTGCCGGTTTTTTTATTGCCTAATGCAAGCTGTACATTAATTAAAGCAGCTATGCCGCAACTGTCTGCCGCGGCATAGCGTATTTTATTTTTAGCCCAATTCAGCCGAAAGCTATTGTTGATTCCGCTTCCATTACTCCCAGGCCCGCTCAGTTTTCGCTGCGTCAAACTGCGGCGGCGGCTTACGAAAACGTCCGGTCAGCCAGGCGAGATACACCAACCCTAACCCGGCCCATACCAGTCCCAGCGTCAGCGATGTCACCTCCAGATTGACCCACAGTACGGCAACCGTGGCGGCGCCAACCATTGGCAATACCAGATAGTGCAATTTCTCCTGCCAGGTATGTTTACGTCCTTCACGCCGCCAGAAGTGGTTAAACACCGACAAATTGACGAACGTAAAGGCCACCAGCGCGCCAAAGTTAATCAACGCCGTGGCGGTCACCAGGTCAAAAAACAGCGCCGACAGCGCCACAATGCCGACCATAATGACGTTTAGCGCAGGGGTACGCCATTTCGGATGGACATAACCGAAGTACTTCTCCGGGAAGACGTTATCCCGGCCCATCACGTACAGCAAACGAGATACACTGGCATGCGACGCCAGGCCTGACGCCAGCGTATTCACAAAGGTCGTACACAGGAAAATGGACTGGAACAGTTTGCCGCCGACATACAGCGCAATCTCCGGCAGCGCCGCATCCGGGTCTTTAAAGCGGCTAATATCCGGGAAAAACAGCTGCATAAAGAACGAAGCGGCAATGAAGATCAACCCACCGTACAGGGCGGTGAGGAAAATAGCTTTCGGGATGGTACGCGCCGCATCCGGCGTTTCTTCAGAAAGCGTCGTCACCGCATCAAAGCCGAGGAACGAGAAGCAGACGATGGTTGCCCCGGTGATTATTGGGATCAAATGTGCATTCTGGCTAATAAATGGTTGCAGCGACCAGACGGTGCCGACCCCCTCGCCTTTATGCAGTCCCTGTACCACGAGGAAGATAAACACGGCGATTATCGCCACCTGCACCAGCACAAACAGCGCATTGAAGTTCGCCACCAGATTAACGCTTTTCAAATTGGCCGCGGTGAGGATCGCCACGAACATCACCACCCAAATCCATGGCGCAACCTCCGGGAACAGCGCGGAGAGGTAAATTTTCGCCAGCAGGACGTTAATCATCGGCAGGAAAAGGTAGTCAAGCAGTGACGACCAGCCAACCATAAACCCCACGTGCGGATTGATGGCTTTTTGCGCATAGGTGTAGGCCGAACCGGCCTGCGGAAACTGGCGTACCAGCTTACCGTAACTGATGGCAGTGAACAGCACCCCCGCCAGGGCCAGCAGATAGGAGGCCGGAACATGGCCATTGCTGACGCCCGAAACAATCCCAAAGGTGTCAAACACCGTCATCGGCGTGAGATAGGCCAACCCCATCACCACCACCTGCCACAGCTTCAGGGATTTTCGCAGTTGTGTTTTGCCCGGCTGGGCTGCAACGTCCACAGGAGAATTAGTCGACATAGCGATCCTCCCCGCAACGAGTCCAGGTCTGCGTTCGAAACGTTGGTAACGCAAACCTGAGTCGTGTCGGGGCGGATCTCCAAAAGTAAGGCGTCAATGTCGTACGGCTAAGGTGTGGTCCGTACTTACTGCGGGAGCCATGGATGCTCACGCGGGGCTGGTTTTTAAACACTGGCATCATCACATTTCCTCGTCACAAACTCTGTCGGTTATCTGAAGACCCGTTGTCGCCCGCGCTCCATTACGCGACATCCGGGAAATGGCAGGTATTCCTGCAATTTTTACGGGCTGGCTCCGCTCAGCCCGCATGATGCGACTTCTTTTTAAATGACCTGTACGACGGTCAGGCGTTTTTCAACATCCACTCAATTTCAGTGTCGGTGATAAGACGTTCAAACTGGATTAATTCATCGTTTTTACAGGCGTGATACACGTGGCTAAAACGCTCCCCCAATAATTCACGCAGACTGTCGTTTTGCATAAACTCCCACAGCGCATCGCTCTGACGGATCGGGAACGGCAAACCTTCCTGCTCCAGTCCGTTGCCTTCCACCTCTTCCTGTAACGGCAGCTCGTTATCCAGACCATGGAGGATCCCGGCCAGAATGGTCGACATCACCAGATAAGGGTTGGCATCAGCCCCCGCCACACGGTATTCAACCCGATGATTATCACGATCGCCGCAGGGAATGCGCAGCGCCACCGTACGGTTGTTATGCCCCCAGGAAGCCTGGGTAGGGACGTACATCCCCGGCTGGAAGCGACGATAAGAGTTCACATTTGGCGCCAGCAGCGCCATCGACGCGGGCATCAGATCAATCATCCCGGCAAGCGCACGCTTAAGTAACGCGGAATCATCGCCATTCGCATCGGCCAGCACGTTCTCGCCTTTGTTATTCATAATGCTGATGTGGATATGCATCCCGCTACCGGCATGCTCCTCATAGGGCTTTGCCATAAAGGTGGCATGCATCTTATGTTTCTCCGCCACCAGCCGCACCAGGCGCTTCAGCGCCAGCGCATCGTCGCAGGCGTCGAGTACGTTATCGGTATGGATGAGATTGATTTCAAACTGACCAGGAGATGCTTCGGCCACCGCACCGTCGGCCGGGATCAACTGCAGACGGGCCAGTTCGTCGATATCGTTCAGCACATCAGCAAAGTGGTTCAGGTTATCAACGGAGTAAACCTGACTTTGAGTATTACGATCGTCCGTTCCCGGCGCGCATGGCGGCTGCAGATAACCTTCGGGATCGCGCTTGCGATCGAGTAAATAGAACTCCAGCTCTACCGCTACGACGGGGAACAAACCGCGCTGGCGCAGTTTCTGCCAGAGTCGGTTGAGAACGTTCCGCGGCTCAACGTCAAAGGGAGCGCCATCTTCATCCAGCATTGTCAGCATCATCTGGCCAATAAATTCCGGATCGGCGGCCGAAGGGGTTAACGTTCCGAGCACCGGCACACAGGTCCTGTCCGGTTCGCCAAGTTCTTGTCCTAACCCCGCCTCTTCCACCACATTGCCCAGAATGTCCATCGCGAACACCGATGCGGGAAAATAACAGCCCTTCTCTAACTTAGACAATCCCGACACGGAAATGCGTTTACCGCGAAAACAGCCGTTAAGGTCGGTTAACAGCACATCGACAAACTGCGTGTTGGGATAACGTTCCAGATATTGCTTCACTTCGCGCGCAAACGCGCTACTTCGCCTCTCTTCAGAATGCTGAACAAAATTCTCAACTTCTACGATATTGGTTTCCATGATTCACCGCCGTTGGCCTGGTAAGCTTTCTGTGATTTGACTGTTAAATATAATGTCCACCCTTCGACTCTGGATGCAAACAATTTGTTTGTCAAATGTTAAATTAAGTTTGCTAGAAGGTTATTACACTGCTAGATTGAGAAAATAATGAACGGAATTGCACAACAAGGAACCGTTTGGCAATAATTTATTCCAAAACGTGAGGTCGATCATGGGCAATATATTTGACAAGCCAGTTATTGGTGTAGTGATGTGTAGGAACAGGCTTAAGGGTCACGAGACCCAGACTCTGCAAGAAAAGTACCTGAATGCGGTATTGAATGCCGGTGGATTACCGATAGCGTTACCTCATGCGCTCGCGGAGCCAGAATTACTGAACGCGCTGTTACCAAAACTGGATGGTATCTTCCTGCCTGGAAGCCCAAGCAATGTGCAACCGCACCTCTATGGTGAAAATGGCGATGAGTCTGACGCCGATCCGGGGCGTGATCTTCTGAGCATGGCGCTAATTACCGCCGGGCTAGAAAGGCGCATTCCCATTTTCGCCATCTGCCGGGGCTTACAGGAATTAGTTGTCGCCACTGGCGGGACTCTGTATCGTCGCCTGTGCGATCACTCACAGTTCCTGGAACATCGTGAAGATGCGGAACTCCCGGTGGAGCAGCAATACGCCCCATCTCATGAAGTCCAGGTTCAACAGGGAGGATTGCTGTCGCAATTAATACCAGGTTGCAGCACGTTTTGGGTTAACTCCTTACATGGCCAGGGCGCAAAAACGCTTGGCCCGCAGCTGCGTGTGGAAGCACGATCGCAGGATGGATTAGTGGAAGCGGCCAGCGTTCACGGCCATCCTTTCGCGCTCGGCGTGCAGTGGCATCCGGAATGGAACAGTAGCGAATACGCCCTGTCGCGTTTGTTACTTGAAGGTTTTATCACCGCTTGTCAGAACCACCTCGCTGAAAAACAGCGACTCTGACCACTACTGTTAAGGAAATGCAATTATGAGCGATGACGGCCTGGCGCCGGGTAAACGTTTGTCAGAGATCCGCCAGCAATTGGGTCTTTCGCAACGTCGTGCCGCCGAACTGTCTGGGTTGACGCATAGCGCCATCAGTACCATAGAGCAGGACAAAGTCAGTCCTGCCATCAGTACGCTGCAAAAGCTATTGAAAGTATATGGGCTGTCGCTCTCCGAGTTCTTCGCGGAACCGGAAAAGCCTGACGAACCGCAGGTGGTTATCAATCAGGATGATTTGATTGAGATCGGGAGTCAGGGAGTATCCATGAAGTTAGTTCACAACGGAAATCCGAATCGTACGCTGGCAATGATGTTTGAAACCTATCAGCCAGGCACGACAACCGGGGAGAGAATTAAACACCAGGGTGAAGAGATTGGGACAATACTGGAAGGTGAAGTCGTTTTAACCATCAACGGTCAAACGTATCATCTTGTTGCAGGGCAAAGTTATGCCATTAACACTGGCATTCCACACAGCTTCAGCAACACCTCGGCAGGGATCTGCCGCATTATCAGTGCCCACACTCCCACCACATTCTAATAAGTAGCGGCCTGAGTTTCTCAGGCCTTCTTAAATAACGCGCATTAACAGGGTAAATCCCTGGGGCATCGTGCAGCCTGATTTTGCCTGAAAAAGATCAGCAACGAACTTTATCTTATTGATATAAAAGGAGTAGCTATGAACTTTCAGAACCTTAAATATTGGCGTGAGAAAGCCAGTCATTATTCGCCGGAAACCCGTTTATTTATTAACGGCGAATATTGCGCCGCCGCCGATAACGAAACCTTTATTACTCAGGATCCGGCCGGGCAGCGCCCACTCGCCAAAGTCGCCCGCGGCAAAAAAGCGGATGTGGATCGTGCGGTCACCGCCGCCCGCGCCGTCTTTGAACGCGGTGACTGGTCGCAGGCAACACCCGCAGAGCGCAAGGCGGTTCTCCACAAGCTTGCAGATTTAATGGAGCAGCATCACGAGGAGCTGGCGCTACTGGAAACGCTCGACACCGGTAAACCGATTCGCCATAGCCTGCGTGATGATATTCCAGGCGCGGCGCGCGCCATCCGGTGGTACGCCGAAGCTATTGATAAAGTCTATGGCGAAGTTGCCACCACCTCGGTAAACGATCTGGCGCTGATTGTGCGCGAACCGGTGGGCGTAATCGCGGCTATCGTTCCGTGGAACTTTCCCCTGCTACTGGCCTGTTGGAAACTTGGCCCCGCGCTGGCCGCCGGTAACAGCGTGATCCTCAAACCCTCGGAGAAGTCCCCGCTGACCGCCATACGTCTTGCGGCGCTGGCTAAAAAAGCGGGTTTGCCCGATGGCGTTCTCAGCGTGGTTAGCGGGTATGGCCACGAAGCGGGCCAGGCGTTGTCGCAACATCCGGATGTCGATGTGATCACTTTTACTGGCTCAACCCGCACCGGCAAGCAACTGCTTAAAGATGCTGGCGACAGCAACATGAAACGCGTGTGGCTGGAAGCTGGCGGTAAAAGCGCCAACATCGTGTTTGCCGACTGCCCGGATCTAGCGAAAGCCGCCGCCACTGCCGCGGCAGGCATTTTCTACAACCAGGGTCAGGTCTGTATCGCCGGTACGCGTCTGCTGCTGGAAGAGAGTATTGCCGACGAATTTATCGCGCTGTTGAAAGAGCAGGCGAAAAACTGGCAGCCGGGCAACCCACTCGATCCTGAAACCACGATGGGCACGCTTATCGACAATGCGCATGCTGACACCGTGGACACCTTTATTCGCGACGGTGAAACGCAAGGCACGCTGGCGCTGGATGGCCGCAGCCATGTTCATCCGGCGGCTATCGGCCCGACGATTTTTGTCGATACCGCGCCGCAAGCCCACGTCAGCCGCGATGAGATCTTCGGCCCGGTACTGGTCATCACCCGTTTTAGCAGCGAAGCCGAAGCCCTTGCGCTGGCCAACGACAGCGACTACGGCCTGGGAGCCGCGGTCTGGACCCGCGATTTGTCGCGCGCCCATCGCATGAGTCGTCGCCTGAAGGCCGGTTCGGTCTTCGTGAATAACTACAACGACGGTGATATGACCGTACCGTTCGGCGGTTATAAGCAAAGTGGAAACGGGCGCGATAAGTCCCTGCATGCCCTGGAAAAATTTAGCGAACTGAAAACCATTTGGATCTCCCTGGAGCCTTAATCATGACTGAACATACCAGCAGTTATTACGCCGCAAGCGCCAATCAGTACGAACCGTTTCCCACCCTTAGCGAATCGGTTAGCTGTGATGTCTGTGTCGTGGGCGGCGGCTATACCGGACTCTCCTCCGCCCTGCATTTAGCGGAAATGGGTTACGACGTGGTGCTACTGGAATCCGCACGTATTGGTTTTGGGGCCAGCGGACGCAACGGCGGCCAGTTGGTTAACTCTTACAGTCGCGATATTGATGTTATCGAACGCAGCTACGGCCCGGACGCCGCCAAAATGCTCGGCAGCATGATGTTTGAAGGCGGCGATATCATTCGCGAACGCATTAAACGTTATCAGATTGACTGCGATTATCGTCCTGGCGGGCTGTTTGTGGCGCTGAACCATAAGCAGATGGAAACGCTGGAAGAGCAGAAGTCGAACTGGGAACGCTACGGCAACACACAGCTTGAACTGTTAGACAGCAGCGAAATTCGCCGCGAAGTCAGTAGCGATCGCTATGTCGGCGCGCTGCTCGACCACAGCGGTGGCCATATTCATCCGCTCAATCTGGCGATTGGCGAAGCTAACGCCATTCGTCTGAACGGCGGACGCATCTTCGAACAGTCGCCGGTCACCCGTATTCAACACACCAGCCCGGCGGTGGTCAGCACGGAAAAAGGTCAGGTGACAGCCCGCTTTGTGATCGTCGCGGGCAACGCCTACCTTGGCGATAAACTGGAACCTGCGCTGGCCAAAAGCAGCATGCCGTGCGGCACCCAGGTGTTAACCACCGAACCGCTGTCCGCTGAAATGGCGCGTTCGCTGATCCCGAAAAACTACTGTGTGGAAGATTGCAACTACCTGCTGGATTACTACCGTCTGACCGGCGATAACCGCCTGCTGTACGGCGGCGGCGTGGTCTACGGCGCCCGCGATCCGAACGATATTGAACGCCTGGTGATGCCGAATCTGCTGAAGACCTTCCCGCAATTGCGGGGGGTAAAAATTGATTACCGCTGGACCGGTAATTTCCTGTTGACGTTATCACGTATGCCGCAGTTCGGCCGCCTCGATACCAATATTTACTATATGCAGGGCTACAGCGGTCACGGCGTGACCTGTACCCATCTGGCTGGACGCCTGATTTCCGAACTGCTGCGCGGGGATGCCGAGCGCTTTGACGCATTCGCCAACCTGCCACACTACCCGTTCCCGGGAGGCCGCAGCCTGCGCATTCCGTTTACCGCCATGGGGGCGGCCTATTACAGCTTACGCGATCGCCTTGGGGTTTAAGTTCTTCCGCGATAAACCCGACGCACAGGGCGGTCTCCCCTGTGCGTTTTTTTATTCCCGGTCAGTGAAAAACAGATAACAGTCACGAATATATCGCTATAGGACATAACCACACTCTTCGCATTGTTTCTCTCCTCTAATCGGATACGCTTTTTTAGATATCGCTGGCGGCGTGCGCCAGAACTCAACGGGGGAAGAAACGCGTGTTATGAATACGAATAATGAGGAGACCTTTTATCAGGCGATGCGCCGGAAGGGAGTGAGCCGACGCAGTTTTCTTAAATATTGTAGCCTCGCCGCAACATCGCTGGGATTAGGGGCTGGAATGACGCCCCGAATAGCCTGGGCGTTGGAGAACAAACCCCGGATCCCGGTCGTCTGGATCCACGGGCTGGAATGTACCTGCTGTACCGAATCGTTTATTCGCTCCTCGCACCCACTCGCCAAAGACGTCATCCTCTCTCTGATTTCCCTCGATTACGACGACACGCTGATGGCCGCCGCCGGAACGCAGGCCGAAGAGGTATTTGAAGACATTCTGCGCCAGTACCACGGCCGCTACATTCTGGCCGTCGAAGGTAATCCTCCGCTGGGTGAACAAGGGATGTTCTGTATTAGCGGCGGAAAACCCTTTGTGGAAAAACTCAAACGCGCCGCCGCCGGAGCCAGCGCGATCATCGCCTGGGGCACCTGTGCCTCCTGGGGCTGCGTGCAGGCTGCCCGGCCTAACCCCACCCAGGCAACCCCAATCGATAAAGTGATCACCGATAAGCCGATCGTGAAAGTGCCCGGCTGCCCGCCGATTCCGGACGTCATGAGCGCCATCATCACCTACATGGTGACGTTTGACAGGCTGCCTGAACTCGACCGTCTGGGGCGCCCGCTAATGTTCTACGGACAGCGTATTCACGACAAATGCTACCGCCGCGCCCACTTTGACGCCGGGGAGTTCGTCGAAAGCTGGGACGATGATGCCGCCCGCAAAGGCTATTGCCTGTACAAAATGGGCTGTAAAGGGCCAACCACCTATAACGCCTGCTCCACCACTCGCTGGAATGGCGGCGTGTCCTTCCCCATCCAGTCCGGTCACGGTTGTCTGGGATGTTCAGAGAACGGCTTCTGGGATCGCGGTTCGTTCTACAGCCGCGTGGTTGATATTCCACAGATGGGAACGCATTCCACCGCCGATACCGTGGGCCTCACCGCGCTTGGCGTCGTGGCTGCCGGCGTCGGCGTCCACGCCGTCGCCAGCGCCGTCAACCAACACAACCGCCACAAACAGCAATTAGCCGACGCCAGACAGCAGTCGTCAGACAATGAGGATAAACAGGCATGAGCCATTCATATCAAACCCAGGGATATACCTTAAACAATGCCGGTCGCCGTCTGGTTGTGGATCCCATTACGCGTATTGAAGGTCATATGCGTTGTGAAGTGAACATTGATGAGCAGAACATCATCACCAACGCGGTTTCTTGCGGCACCATGTTCCGCGGACTGGAGATCATTCTTCAGGGTCGCGACCCGCGCGACGCATGGGCATTTGTCGAACGAATTTGCGGGGTGTGCACCGGCGTACATGCCCTTGCCTCTGTCTACGCCATTGAAGATGCCATTGGCATTAAGGTGCCCGACAATGCCAACATCATTCGCAATATTATGCTGGCCACGCTGTGGTGCCACGACCATCTGGTGCACTTTTACCAGTTAGCCGGAATGGACTGGATTGACGTGCTGAATGCTCTGAAAGCAGATCCGCGCGCCACATCGCAACTGGCGCAGAGTCTTTCTGCCTGGCCGATGTCCTCACCGGGCTACTTCTTTGACGTCCAAAATCGGCTGAAGAAATTTGTCGAAGGCGGTCAGTTGGGGATTTTCCGCAACGGTTATTGGGGCCATCCGCAGTACAAGCTATCGCCAGAGGCTAACCTGATGGGCTTTGCCCACTATCTGGAAGCGCTCGATTTTCAGCGCGAGATTATCAAAATCCATACGGTGTTTGGCGGTAAAAACCCCCATCCAAACTGGATTGTCGGGGGTATGCCGTGCGCTATCAATATCGATCAGAGTGGCGCAGTAGGCGCGGTCGATATGGAACGCCTGAACCTGGTGCAGTCGATCATCACCCGCACCGCTGACTTTATCAACAACGTGATGGTGCCTGACGCGCTGGCTATCGGCCAGTTCAATAAACCCTGGAGCCAGATTGGCACCGGGCTTTCTGATAAATGCGTTTTGAGCTACGGCGCGTTCCCGGATATCGCCAACGACTTCAGCGACAAAAGCCTGTTGATGCCTGGCGGCGCGGTGATTAACGGTGATTTTAACAACGTATTGCCTGTGGACCTCGCCGATCAGCAGCAAATTCAGGAGTTTGTCGATCACGCCTGGTACCGTTACCCGGACGATCAGCTGGGCCGCCACCCCTTCGAAGGCATTACCGAACCCTGGTATAACCCCGGCGATGTGAAAGGCAGCGATATTAATATCCAGCAACTTAACGAGCAGGAACGTTACTCGTGGATTAAAGCCCCGCGCTGGCGGGGACACGCCATGGAAGTTGGACCGTTAGCGCGCACGCTGATTGCCTATCACAAAGGGGATGCCGCGACGATTGAATCCGTGGATCGCATGATGTCCGCCCTCAAACTGCCGCTGTCGGGCATGCAGTCAACGCTGGGCCGAATTCTGTGCCGGGCGCACGAAGCGCAGTGGGCCGTGAGCAAGTTGCAATATTTCTTCGACAAGCTGATGACCAACCTGAAAAACGGCAACCTGGCGACGGCGAATACCGAAAAATGGGAGCCAGAAAGCTGGCCGCAGCACTGCCGCGGGATCGGTTTTACCGAGGCGCCGCGCGGGGCATTAGGCCACTGGGCATCGATTCGCGACCAGAAAATCGATCTGTATCAGTGCGTGGTGCCAACCACCTGGAATGCCAGCCCGCGCGATCCAAAGGGGCAAATTGGCGCTTACGAGGCGGCGCTGATGGGTACCCAAATGGCGATACCGGATCAACCCCTGGAGATCCTGCGCACCTTGCACAGCTTCGACCCCTGCCTGGCCTGTTCAACCCACGTGCTTGGCGACGACGGCAGCGAACTGATCGCAGTCCAGGTTCGCTAAGCGTTGAGGAAAAGGAACGATGACTGGAAAGATATCCCCACGCGTCGGGGAGGCGCGTGATACCACCGTCAGCCACTATGTGTTTGAAGCGCCTGTTCGCTTGTGGCACTGGCTGACGGTTGGCTGCATGTTGGTTTTGATGGTGACCGGATACTTTATTGGCCGACCGCTGCCATCGGTCAGCGGCGAGGCCACCTATCTGTTCTATATGGGCGACATCCGGCTGGCGCATTTCGCCGCCGCCATGGTGTTCACGGTGATACTGCTGATGCGCATTTACTGGGCCGTTGTCGGTAACCGTTATTCACGCGAGTTGTTTATTGTGCCGGTCTGGCGTCGCAGTTGGTGGCAGGGGGCGTTTTCGGTGGTGCGCTGGTATCTGTTTCTGGAAAAAAAACCAGGGGAGGATATCGGACATAACCCCGTTGCGCAGGCGGCGATGTTTGGCTATTTCCTGCTCTCCGTTTTTATGATCCTGACCGGTTTTGCCTTATACAGCGAGCATAGCCAGTACGCCATCTTCACTCCCTTCCGCTATGTGACGGAGTTTTTCTACTGGACCGGCGGCAACTCTCTCGATATTCACAGCTGGCACCGGCTAGGAATGTGGTTCATCGCCGCCTTCATCATAGGTCATGTGTACATGGCTATCCGCGAGGACATCATGTCCGACGATACCGTCATCTCGACCATGGTCAACGGCTATCGTAGCCACAAATTTGCCAAACGTCAGCGCGACAAGGAGGCGTCATGAGCGAACCGAACGTCATCGTGATGGGCTTAGGCAACCTGCTGTGGGCAGACGAAGGGTTTGGCATTCGCCTCGCGGAGCGCCTGTACGCCCACTATCACTGGCCAGAATGGGTAGAGATTGTCGATGGCGGCACCCAGGGGCTGAATCTGCTGGGCTATGTTGAACAGGCCAGCCATTTGCTGCTGCTGGACGCCATCGACTACGGACTCGCACCGGGCACCCTGCAAACCTACGCCGGTGACAAAGTCCCCAGTTACCTCAGCGCCAAAAAAATGAGTCTGCACCAGAACAGCTTCTCCGAGGTGCTGGCGCTGGCAGATATTCGCGGCCATCTCCCCGCGCACATCGCTCTCGTGGGACTGCAGCCGGTACAACTGGACGACTATGGCGGCAGCCTGACCGACATCGCACGCGCTCAGCTCCCGGCGGCGGAACAAGCCGCGCTTACGCAGCTGGCCGCGTGGGGTATTGCGCCACAGAAAAACGAGGATACGCGTTGCCTGAACTATGAATGCCTGTCGATGGAAAACTATGAAGGCGTGCGTATTCGCCAGTATCGCGTGACGCTGGAGGAATAAACAATATGTTAAATGACACCCCATTTTCTGCGTTATGGCAACGTATGCTGGCGCGTGGCTGGCAACCGCTGAGCGCGTCTGAACTGGATGGCTGGGTAACCCACGTGCGTGATGGCGTGGTCCTGCTCAGCAGCGATCCCCGCCGCACGCCGGAAGTCAGCGATAACCCGGTCATGATTGCCGAGTTACTGCGCGAGTTTCCCCAGTTTGCCTGGCAAATAGCCATGGCCGACCTCGAACACAGCGAGGCGATCGGCGATCGTTTTAGCGTGTTCCGCTTCCCGGCCACCCTGGTGTTTATCCACGGCGAGCTGCGCGGCATTCTCAGCGGCATCCACCCCTGGACCGACCTGCTCAACCTGATGCGGCCCTTAGTTGAAGAACAGATACCGCCGGAGCCAGCGAGATGAGCGAAACCTTTTTTCATCTGCTGGGGCCGGGTACGCAGCCGGGTGATGATAGCTTCAGCATGAATCCCTTGCCCCTCACCTGCCAGGTCAACTGCGACCCCAGCATGGCGATGCTGGAAAACTGCCCGCACAGCCCGGCGGTGATGGCATTGTTAGCCGATGTACGCCACCAGCTCGCCCGGAGAATTCCCGCCAGGCAGAAGGTGTTGAGATGGGATCTATCCACGCTCAACGCCGACGATCTCACGTTTTTGAATACGCTGCTCGGTGAAGGCGAAGTTTCAGCGCGCATCCAGCATGCTGACGGCCGGGAAAGCGAAATTCAGGAGTCGATTTTCTGCGGCATCTGGCGAGTGCGTTGTCAGAATGACAAGGGCCAATGGGAGGAACATCTGGAAGCCGGTAGCGCGCCGCAGGCGCTATGGCAGGCGGCAACACTCAATACGCTGCCGGACGATAGCCTGCTGCCTCCGCCCATCGACGGATTGATGAATGGCCTGACGCTGGCCCAGGAACTGCTGGCGCACGTGCGCGATCCGGCCACGCTTCCCCATAGCATTAACCTCACCCAACTGCCTGTTAGCGACGCGGATCGCCGATTCCTCGCCAATCTGTGCGGCGAAGGGCACATTCAGATCCGCACCATCGGCTACGGCGAGAGCCAAATCGACGCCACGGCGCTGCGCCATGTCTGGCATGTGCGCTGTCTGGATACCCTGAAAGGGCTTTTGCTCGAGAGTTATGAGATCTGTCCATTACCGGAACTGGTACTGGCTGCGCCGGAAGATCTGCTCGACTCGCTCGAGCGCCTGGATGAAGTCTGCGCCTGGCTGGCATCCGGCCCGCCTGCCTGACTCCCCTCTATAAGACCCGCGTACTTTTCTGCTGCGGGTCTGACGTTTTCTTCTTTATCTATTCACTCTCTAATGCCTGATGGAGTTCGCATGTGGGACGTCATTGACTTATCGCGCTGGCAGTTTGCGCTGACCGCGCTGTACCATTTTCTGTTTGTTCCCCTGACGCTGGGGCTGATATTTTTGCTGGCCATCATGGAAACCCTGTTCGTGGTGACCGGCAAAACCATCTACCGCGACATGACGCGTTTCTGGGGAAAATTATTCGGTATTAACTTTGCGCTCGGCGTGGCTACCGGCCTGACCATGGAGTTTCAGTTCGGCACTAACTGGTCGCTCTATTCCAACTATGTGGGCGATATTTTCGGCGCCCCGTTGGCGATGGAAGCCCTGATGGCTTTCTTTCTTGAATCCACCTTCGTCGGGCTGTTCTTCTTCGGCTGGCAGCGTTTAAACAAGTACCAGCACTTACTGGTGACCTGGCTGGTCGCGTTTGGCTCCAATATCTCGGCGCTGTGGATCCTCAATGCTAACGGCTGGATGCAATACCCGACCGGTGCTCACTTTAATATCGATACCCTGCGCATGGAGATGAGCAGTTTTAGCGAACTGGTCTTTAACCCTGTCAGCCAGGTGAAATTTGTCCATACTGTGATGTCCGGTTATGTCACGGGCGCCATGTTTGTGATGTCCATCAGCGCCTGGTATCTGCTACGTGGTCGCAATCGCGAGTTTGCCCTGCGCTCCTTCGCGGTGGGTTCCGTTTTCGGCACGCTGGCTATCCTCGGCACCCTGCAACTGGGTGACAGTTCAGCCTATGAGGTCGCCCGGCTCCAGCCGGTAAAACTGGCGGCAATGGAAGGAGAATGGCAAACCGAGCCCGCCCCCGCTCCTTTTCATGTCATCGCCTGGCCGCAGCAGGAACAAGAGCGTAACGCCTTTTCCGTGAAGATACCGGCCCTGCTGGGTATCCTGGCGACCCACTCGTTAGATACCCCGGTTCCGGGACTCAAAAATCTGATGGCGGACGCGCTCCCCCGCCTGCAGCGGGGCCGGGAAGCGTGGTTATTGTTGCAGGAAATCGCCAACGGTAAACGCACGCCTCAGGTGCTGAAGGCTTTCCACGCCGTAGAAAATGATCTGGGTTACGGCATCCTGTTGGCGAACTACGCGCCTGATATGAACCACGTTACGCCCGCGCAATATCAGGCCGCGCAACGCGGCGCTATCCCGCAGGTGGCCCCTGTGTTCTGGAGCTTTCGCATCATGATTGGATGCGGTTCTCTACTGTTGCTGGTGATGGCGATTGCGCTGATACAAACCTTACGCTGGCGTATCGACCAGCATCGCTGGGTACTGCGCATGACGCTGTGGAGTCTGCCGCTACCGTGGATTGCCATTGAAGCAGGCTGGTTTATGACGGAGTTTGGCCGTCAGCCGTGGGCGATTCAGGATATTTTACCCACCTGGTACGCCCACTCCGCGCTGAGCGCGAGCCAGTTGGCCTTCTCCATGGGGCTTATCCTTACGCTTTACACCCTGTTTTTAATTGCAGAGGTCTACCTGATGCAAAAATACGCGCGTCTGGGTCCAGATACGATGCGGGACCAACAACCGGCGCAACAATAGGGATAAAGGAGATAATCATGTTGGATTATGCAACGCTGCGGCTCATTTGGTGGCTGCTAATTGGCATCATTCTGGTGGCCTTTATGGTCACTGACGGATTTGATATGGGGGTCGGCTGCCTGTTGCCGCTGATCGCGCGTAACGATGACGAACGCCGGGTATTAATCAATAGCGTCGGGGCGCACTGGGAAGGTAATCAGGTGTGGCTCATTCTGGCGGGCGGCGCATTATTCGCCGCCTGGCCACGCGTGTATGCCGCCGCTTTTTCGGGATTTTATGTGGCGATGATTCTGGTGCTATGCGCCCTTTTCTTTCGCCCGTTGGCTTTTGACTATCGCGGTAAAATAGCCAACGCGCGCTGGCGCAGAATATGGGACACCGGGTTGGTTATCGGCAGTCTGGTTCCGCCTGTTATTTTCGGCATTGCGTTCGGCAACCTGTTTTTGGGCGTGCCTTTTATCCTTACGCCGCAACTGCATGTGCAATACCTGGGCACCTTCTGGCAGTTACTCTCTCCCTTTGCCCTGTTGTGCGGCGCGTTAAGCCTGATGCTGGTTATTCTGCAAGGGGGCGTGTGGCTCCAGTTAAAAACCGATGGCATCGTTCGCCAACGCGCGCTGTCCGCCACCCGCCGCAGCGCAATGCTGGTGGTACTCTGCTTTCTGTTAGCCGGTTACTGGCTGTGGACAGGAATTGATGGCTTTGTGCTGCTTAGCCAGGATCCTAATGGTCCTTCCAACCCGTTATTAAAAGCGGTAACAACCTCGCCGGGCGCGTGGATGGCGCACTTTTATCAGTCACCACTGCTGTTGATTATTCCGCTAGCAGGCATGATTTTCCCAATGCTCACGATCTATGCCTGCGGGCAACGTCGGGCCGTGTGGGGATTTTTGTGCGCTTCCCTGACCCAGGCCTGCGTGATCTTCACCGCCGGAATCACCCTGTTTCCGTTTGTGATGCCTTCAAGCGTGCAACCCCTGTCCAGCCTGACGGTGTGGGACAGTACCTCCAGCCAGATGACGCTCAGTATCATGTTGGTTATTGTGCTGATTTTTCTACCGATAGTGCTGCTTTATACCGCCTGGAGTTATTACAAGATGCTGGGGCGAATCAAGGTAGAAACGATCCGCCGCCACAACCACGAACTTTACTAGGGAGGAATGCACAATGTGGTATCTGTTTTGGCTGGTCGGCATTCTGCTGATGTGCGCGTTCTCCACGCTGGCGCTGGTCTGGCTTGAGTCGCGGCAGAAGTAGTTCTGCGAGTACGTTTAGCTTTCTGGCTCCCCGGTTTATTCGGGGGAGCCTTTTATACCCTTTCCATCAGCTCACCAGGATGTTTAATCTACCGTCCCTGGTTATCGAAATTACGCTCATTGAGCCACATATCGTATGCCGGTCACAGTGTCGGGTACTCACCGTCAATGCCTCGGATCTGTCTGTTCTTGCATGTTTTTTACATAATCCAGGAAGGCGTCAAAAGTTTCTAAAGGCCATGCCACCAGATATGTCCAGTCACGAAAATCGCTCGCTTCGCAGTACGCTTCATAACCATACTTTGCATGGCAAACAACATTAAGACGTTCTGAACAAATTATTATTTAAATAACCTGAGCCAGACGACGTATCCCATCAACAAGTGCCTCTGCCGGGTGATTTGCAAAACCAATCAAAATCCCCTGTCGGCTGATATCTCGCTGGTAATAACGGCTCAGTGATAGTATTCCCATCCCCAGTGCTCTGGCTTTTTCCTCGACATCATTTCCGGTCAATCCGTTTTGTAGCCAGCACACAATATGAACGCCAGAGTCAGAAGGCTGAACAATCATTTTATCAGCAAGGTATTCTTGAATAGCATTGACCAGCGCAGTTCTTCTTTCATAACACGCCTTGCGAATTCGACGCACATGACTGGCATAATGCCCATCCTCAATAAAACTCGCCATCATTGCCTGCTCAAGATAGCTGGTGCCGAGATCTGTAAAATATTTCGTCACCATAATCTGTTCTTGTAAACCTGGCGGGACAACTAAAAAACCTAAACGGAATTCTGGATACATCATTTTCGAAAATGTACCGGCATAAATAACCCGTTGATTATCATCTAATCCCTGCAATGCCTGTAAAGAGCGATCGGCATAGCGGAACTCGCTATTATAATCATCTTCAAATATCCATGCCTGGTTTGACTTCGCCCATTCCAACAGCTCAAAACGCCGGGATAAACTCAATGTTCCACTTAATGGATATTGATCCGACGGGACAACATAGGCCAGCTTAGCGTCAGGGAAATGATCAATACCATAGCGGACGTTCATTCCTTCGCTGTCTACCGGTACCGGCCTCACAATTGCGCCAACAGACATAAAAGCCCCTCGTGCGCCTTTGTAACCCGGTTCATCCAGCCAAACTTCATGGCCTGTCGACAGCAGCGCTCGTGCGGTAATATTCAATGCCTGTTGGATACCATTTACGATGATTATCTGATCTTCGTTACAGTTCACTCCACGCGTTGTTTTGATGTAACGACAAACCGCTTTTCTCAAAGGAAAGTATCCGCAAGGGTGAGTGTGGCCCCCCAATTGGTGCCGGGATTGTCTCCAGACCCGTTGCAGTAATTTGCCCCATAGTGCGTGCGGGAAGAGATCCGTACAGCCAACACCAACCGCAAATAGACGGTTCATGCCGCGCCCTTCATACTCATTTGACCATAAATCGCGCACAGGATTATTTTGGCCATTTACCTGTTCATCAGGCGTGACGACTTCCCCCGGCGCTATCATTGGATAGCTATTGCTGATACTCCGATCCGGAATATTGTGCGCAACGTAGGTTCCAGACCCTTTCCGGGTCAAAATATACCCTTCATCTAATAGCCTGTCATAACCGGCAATCACTGAATTTCGTGAAATTGCCATCATCTCGGACAACGCCCGGGTTGAAGGCATCTTTGTTCCTGTTGGTAATCGGCCTGCAAGAATGTGTTCACGAAGAGCATGATAAACCTGTTCCTTCACGACACCTTTTCCTAAAACAAATCCTTGAAATAAAGGTGCATTATTTTTCTTCATTGTATTAACCTTTATGCTAAAAGTGGATCCTATCAATAGGTAAAAAGTGTCTCTTTACCAGAATTTATAAAGCCCCTAGGATCATACTCCTGAGACATTATTCTTATACAATATCAGGAGAAATATATGAATAGCAAAAATACTATTACTATTGCAGCTGCAGAACAAGAAGATTACTCCAGCTGGCTTCCTTTATGGATAAACTACCAAACATTTTATCGTACTAAAATTTCAGATGAAGTAACCAAATTAACCTGGGAGCGTTTTCTGACGCCAGACGAACCAGTTTATTGTGCAGTTGCCAAATATGATGGTAAAATTGTGGGCCTGGTGCATTATGTTTTTCACCGTTCAACGTGGGCAGAATCAAACTATTGCTATCTCGAAGATCTATTTGTTAGCGAAGAAGTACGCGGTCAACATATCGGTAAACAGCTGATCGAGTATGTGCAAAAGCAAGCCCAAAAAAACCATGCGTCAAGATTATACTGGCACACGCATGAAACCAACCTGCGTGGACAAAGACTGTATGACTGGGTGGCCAAAAAGAGTGGGATGATTGAATATCGTATGTGAGAGAAATAATACTTTTCACAGACGTTAATCATTCAGTTTAAAAAAATCAAAGATTAGCCTCTGAGTAGATATACTCAGAGGATGTACTGATAACTCATCCCCCCGGTCTTAATTCGATGAAGAAAGAACGTTTCACAACCCTTCGATGTAGGATGGCAGGTGTCCATGCGGTATCTGCCGATACGTCCTTCCGGTTTGGGCGTCATACTCATGATCAGTTCGGCATTGGCTTAATCGTTCGTGGAGCTCAGGTTTCGATGAGCGGGCGCGGTAGGGTAGAAGCTGTAGTGGGGAATGTGATCACCGTTAATCCTGGTGAAGTCCATGATGGCTCACCTTTGGGAACAGAAAGCAGATCGTGGCGCATGCTCTATTTCGACCCCACCGTTTTGTCCGGCGCCATGCAAGTTCTGACGGAAAGTCGCTCTGGCTGCGTTGAGCTATCCAGCCCAGTATTTCGTAATCGTGAGCCTGCGGCCCATTTCTCGACACTCTTTCGAATTCTGACGGATTCCCGCGGCGGGCACAGTGAAATTGAACAGGAAGAAACCCTGCTCTTTTTACTGGCAGGCTTACTCGCAAGCCCGCGTATTGAGAAAAAAGGCGTACCAAAATCAATTATCCTGGCAAAGGAGCGTATTGATGATGACCCCTCATTACCGTTATCACTCCATGAGCTTTCAGCTCTGGGAGGCGTGAGTCAGTTTCAGCTACTACGCGCTTTTTCTACAGTCACAGGGCTTACTCCACATGCTTATCTTATCCAGCGGAGACTGCAAAAGGCGAGGCAGCTTATCGCTGGAGGAATGTCTCTTACTGATGCCTCCTATACCGCCGGTTTTGCAGATCAAAGTCATATGACGCGACTTTTTGTTCGTACTTATGGCATAACGCCCGGCGCCTATGCTGCAGCGATAAAGTAAGCTGCAATTTTATTCAATACACCAATCGTGACACTCGGCATGCTGCTGGAAACATTCCGGAAGAGAGATTTGCCAATGTCACTATTCTACCCTCCCATCATTCGTAATCATGTTGAACGACTCTACACTAGAATAATTCATGCTGATGGCATTATTCCCCGTACCAACCTCACTGCGCAGACTCAGTCGCCCCGTTACATCGAGTCCGAAGTAAAAGTCTGTGGGGGAAATTCATTATGACGCTTGAGTTTCTCCTTACCACTCTCATTATCGTAGCATCTCCAGGGACTGGCATACTCTATACTGTCGCCACGGGCATTTCAGATGGTGCTCGCGTAAGTATAATTGCCGCATTGGGTTGCACGCTGGGTATTGTTCCGCACATATTAACAGTTATTACAGGACTGGCTGCAATACTGCACACCAGTGAAATGGCCCTTCAGATAATTAAATATTTGGGCGTAGCATATCTGCTTTATATGGCATGGAAAACGCTTAATGAAAATAAAAATCTGAATATGGCTAGTAAAACTAAAAAACAGAGTTTAAGGCAAGTTATAACCTCGGCGATACTTATCAATCTACTCAACCCCAAACTCTCCATGTTTTTCCTGGCATTCTTACCGCAGTTCGTTATAAAAGGTGAGATCTCACCTTTTTCTCAGATGCTGGAGATGAGCCTGATTTTTATGGTTATGACTTTCTTTGTATTTACCGTATATGGAATTAGTGCAGCCAGCATACGCCAGCATGTGGTTGCTAATGCTGCTGTGCAACGTTGGGTATTGCGTTTCTTTGCTGTTGCGTTTGCCGGGCTTGCCGTTAAACTGGCATTGATGCAAATCTAGACGTCAGATGAAGTCATGATAAATAAAAGCCAATAGTTAATTTTCCAAATAAAAACCAGTGATAAGCAAATTCTCAAGCATCAATAAGGTAAAGAGCCGGTATGGCAACGATAAAGGATGTTGCAGAGTTAGCAAGAGTATCCACCGCAACCGTTTCACGCGTTATTAATCAAACTGCATGGGTTGAACCGGTGACGCGTGAGCGTGTTGAAAAAGCTATGCGCGAGCTGAATTATCATCGCAATGCTGCCGCAATTGCATTAGCGAAACGCAGCGGGGACATGCTCGGGTTATTGACCGGCAATCTTGCCGATCCTTTTTTTGCCAGACTTGCCCGAGGCGTGGAAGAAGTATCACGCCAGCAGCAATTTCGGCTGATGGTATGCAGCGGTGGCCACGATGAAGGAATGGAAAAATCCGGGCTCGATTTCCTGATCAACCAGGGCTGTGAAGCTATTGTGGTCCATGCCAGTAGGCTCTCCGAAAAAGAACTGTTGCGATATGCCGCGCATTTCCCGGCCATGGTCGTCGTGAATCGCTATATTGCCGGGATGGCCAATCGCTGCGTATGGCTGGAAAATAGTCAAGCAGCTAAAACAGCCACGCTACATCTACTGGAACAAGGACACCGTTGTATTGCCTGCGTGACAAGTGATTTACCGATTATCGATCGTCGTGAGCGGCTGGAAGGCTATCAGCTGGCGCTGGCCGAATATGGCATTACGCCAGATAAAAACTGGGTTATTAGCGTCCCCTTCAATGAAGAGGGGGGCGAACGCGCTGCGCATCAGTTGCTAAATTGCGGCATCCCTTTCACTGCAGCGGTGACATTTAACGATGTGATGGCCGCCGGGATTATGCGCATCCTTCATCAACAAGGAATTACACTACCACAGCAGCTTTCAATCGTTGGGTTCGATGATGTGGTGATGGCGCGCTATCTCTATCCCGCGCTGACAACAATGCATTACCCCGTTGAACGGATGGCGCGCTGTGCTTCGCACCTGGCGATACAACTTTTTAAGGGCGCAACCCAGCGTCCCAGTGTGAATAGCTTCACTGCGGATCTGGTGATCCGCGATTCTGTTCTTCCCCCCGTCATCAATGCGTAAATCGTCAAGCCCCTGAATTGTGATCGACTTCAAGTTTAACGCTCTCATGTAATCGCTTACATGAGGGCCAATGAACGATCACAGTCAGGCCTAAGGGTGTTCTCTACTCTTGAACGACCTTACAGACTGGAGATTCATGAATGAATGCCTCTCAAAATCAGAAAAAAACGCTCTCATTTGGACTGGCAGCGATCCCTATTTTAGCCATGCTCCTGCTATTAATTATTGGCTACGGCATTATGGGGTTACGCATTGAACCTTTGTTACTGTGCTCTGCCGCTGTCGCCGCAGGGATGGCCTGGTGGCAAGGGTATTGCTGGGAAGACATCATTAATTCGGTGGTCGATAAACTCGCCAAAGCAATGCCGGTTATTATGATTCTTATCTGCGTTGGCGGCCTGATTGGAACATGGATGTTTAGCGGCACCATCCCTTATATGGTGTACTGGGGACTTAAACTCATCAGCCCCGAATACATTCTCATCGCCGCCTTCTTTTTGACCAGCGTCGTATCCGTATGTACCGGAACATCCTGGGGTTCAGCCGGAACGGTGGGCGTAGCATTGATGGGGGTTGCCGCCGGACTGGATGTCTCGATGGCAGCGGCTGCGGGAGCCGTTGTTTCTGGTGCTTACTTCGGCGACAAGATATCGCCGTTGTCAGACTCCACTAACTTTGCGGCCATTGTCGCAGATACGACCCTTTTCGAGCATATTCAGCACTTATTGTGGACCACAATTCCCAGCTTTTTGCTTGCAGCCGTGGTTTATCTAATTGCGGGCCACAGCAATATGCTGGGCGAGGTCGCCACGCCACAACGGGTGACCGATATTGTCAACGCCCTGGAGTCGCTGTACCACTTCAATATCATTCTGATTTTGCCGCCCGTAATCGTTTTATGGGGGGCGATTCGTAAAAAACCGGTCATTCCTTTAATGCTGAGCGCGTGCGTATTAGCCCTGATTCTGGGCGTTGTGATGCAGGGACTTAGCATCAAGCAAGGACTGGATGCCTTTATCGATGGCTTTAATATTACGATGTTCCCGCAAGGGAGCGAGGGCATTATTGCGGATGTACCACGCCTGCTTAACCGTGGTGGAATGTTCTCAATGATGAGCACTATCCTTCTGGTATTTTGCGCATTCTCTTTTGCCGGGGCTTTAACGTTAACGGGGGCGCTCAACATTCTTATTAACCGCCTGTTGACCGTCATTCACAGTGTCGGTCAGCTAATTGCGGCGACCATTGGAACCACCATTCTGGTGACAGGTGCGACAAGCGACGGCAAACTCGCGCTTCTGGTTCCAGCTGAATTATTTAAAGACGCTTACCGTCGTATGGGACTGGATACTAAAAATCTATCCCGCACTATTGAAGATGCGGGCACAGTTATTGAGCCGCTATTGCCGTGGACCTCTGCCGGAGTCTATATGGCAACGACATTAGGCGTGAGCACGCTGGATTTACTGCCATGGGCAATTCAGTGCTATGCCGCAATCTTCTTCGCCTTGATTTATGGTTTTACAGGAATCGGTATCGCAAAAGCGCCATCAGCGGCAGGTACAGCTAAAAAAATTACGGCAACAGAATAGGGAGAGCATGTAATGGATTTTAATAAGGTTATCGATCGCCACAATACCGGTTCGCTGAAATGGGACTTTATGACGCGATATTTCGGCGAAGATACACATGAACTGTTGCCAATGTGGGTTTCTGACTTTGACTTTGCTTGCCCCCCTGCCGTTCAGGAGGCTTTAACATTCCGCGTCGGGCACGGCATTTTTGGTTACAGCGAACGCCCACAAAGTTACTTTGATTCATTAAACTCATGGTTCTCCACCCGCCATCAACTGGAAATAAAGCAGGAATGGGTCTGCAGCATTGAAGGTGTCGTTCCGGGGTTATCTCTACTGGTGCAAATGCTGAGTCAACCCGGTGAAGGCGTGGTCGTTCAGGGGCCGTACTACGGCTCATTCGCCAAAATTATCTCTCTGAACGGCAGGCAGCTCCTGGAAAACCCATTATCTGAGGATCCGGTTACGGGTTATCAAATGGATTTTGTGCACCTGGAAATGTTATTCCGGACTGAACGCCCACCGTTGATGATTTTATGTAATCCGCATAACCCAACTGGCCGTTGTTGGTCTGCGCAGGAGCTCGAACAGCTACTCACCTTATGTGAGACCTATAATGTTACGTTGCTGTCTGATGAAATATGGGCTGATTTATTACTGCCAGGGGAAAAATTTACTTCAGTTCTGCATCTGGGAGCGCGCTGGCATTCGCGCGTTATCTCTGCCACCTCCGCCAGTAAAACGTTTGGTTTGTCGACACTACGCATTGCTAATTTTCTGATACCGGCACCAGCATTGCGTGAACACTTTTTACGCCGTCTGGATGCGCATGGGCTGGATGTGTTCAATGCGCTATCCGTCGAGGCAAGTACGGCAGCATGGCAACATGGCGCGCCCTGGTTAGACGAGTTACTTGGTTATCTGGCTGAAAATCGACGCTGGTTTATTCAACAGATTAATGAATATCTCCCGTGGGCCCGGGTTGTTCCTTCCCAGGGTACGTATCTGCTGTGGATCGATTGCAATGCGCTTGGACTGGATGATGAGCAACTCAAAGGGGTTATGCTTGATGTTGCCGGTATTGCGCCTTCAATGGGAAATAGCTTTGGTTCGTCTGGCAAAGGTTTTATTCGCCTGAACATGGGATGTCCACGCGCCTACCTCGAAAAAGCGATAGTGGGGTTGAAGCGTATTACAGTTTAATCTTCCTGCAAAAATAAAGTAAAAATCCCCGCCATCCGATGAGGATGCGGGGACATTCACAAAAATCTTAGAGAGCTAAAATTATTTAGCTCGCCGTTATCATGCTTAAAGGTCTTTTATTTCGTAGTCCGGTAGATGACATTGCGTAATAAAAGCATTCAGCGTTTCGATATCCGGCAGTGCGGTCAGCGCCCCCTTGCGGGTTGTCGCGAGCGCTCAACAATTGATCTAGCCCCCTAAGTTCTCTCGTTATTGGGTGTATATTTATTAACCACCCCTCTAACAAAAGGAACGTTGTATGACAGAGCATGAACGGTTTTGCCAGGCCTGCGGAATGCCAATCTCCGGTAGTGATGCCAACGTTGCCAGCAATCAATATTGCACCTGGTGTAGTGATGCCGACGGTAATTTGAAATCCTGGGATGAAGCCGTTGCAGGTCTGGCGGCGTTTCTCGACTCATGGCAAAAGGTCGGCCCGGAAGAGGCGCGTATACGTGCTAAGCGTTATCTTACAGCGATGCCCGCCTGGGCGCATAAGGCGGATAACCACTGAGCCTCCAGGCATCATGAACATGAGGGACAGTATGTTTTCTTATATTATGTTAGGCACCCATAATCTCCCGCGCGCCATTCAGTTTTACGATCCGCTAATGGAACTGCTTGGGCAACCGCAGGCCGGGCGTAATGAAGAAGGGGCGTCGTGGGGAACATTCAACGGCAACCACACCGTTGGACTGTGCATCGGCAGCCCCTTCGATCGACAACCTGCCAGCGTTGGTAATGGCACGATGGTGGCGCTGAATGCACGTTCCGTCGAGCATATTGAGCAGTTACACACCCTCGCGCTCAGCCTGGGCGGTACAGATGAAGGCGCGCCGGGTCACAGGCCGCAGTATGGTCAGGGATTTTACAGCGCCTACGTACGCGATCCGGACGGTAACAAGCTCGCGTTTATCTATTACGCGAACGTAGTCTAAAGAAATCTTTATCGGCGATTCTGTACTGGCAGAGATCAGCTTTACTGTATTGTGAAGGCATAGTATCGCATCAACACATCGCTTATCGATCGGCGCTAACGATCAATATCGAAAAACTGATCTATCAAAACGATTATCTTGCATACACTTGCCTGGTAAACCAGATAATGAGGCCATCACGGCGCGGAAAGATGAAGAATAAAATCGACGTCAGCCTCATCTTTCCGGCTTAAATGCCACTAAGACCATTGGTAGTCCGGTTAATAAAATCCTCAGTGAAACCCGCATGGCTATTAAACTTATTATTGTCGATATTCAGTCCGGCCTGAAGAATGAATGTACGATGGAAAAATGCCTCAGTGTGGGGATGGATATCCGTGAAAAACAGCGTTCAAATCTCATTATGCATAATTGTTGCGGTATAGGTCCGCCAGTTACCTGAATCGTTCATCACCGCATAGTTTAACGTTGTCCCCACGCCTGGAGCCTGAGAAAGTACGACATCTCGCCGCTCATACGGCGCGAGCATGATGTTATCGATCCTGATTCCTTTTGTTGTCGTTACTGTCAGGCTCATATACCACGGCGTTGGGTTGGTTATCGTGATGCCCTGCGAAGTGATGCTGAAGCGCAGTTTCTGTTCATCATTGGCGGTGGGCGCCTTTAAGCCGGTCGGACGAATAAATACCTTCAACCGCAGCCGTAGGGGTAACACTAGCTTGCGGCTGGCGCTTTTCGTCGCGCTCAGTTCAGGCGGTATCTGGTAAATGTTGAGCCAGAACAGGCTCTCCCGATCCTCTGGCAGACTGCGCCGTGAGCTCAGCATCACGCGAAGTGTTCTCAACTCATCCGGCTGCATTTTAAAGACGGGCGGCAATACTACCAGCGGCGTACGGGTGCTATCGGGGGAAGAAGCTATTTCTCCGGCGTCGGTCCAGATTTGTAACAGCATTGGCGTTACGCTGTCATTTGCGAGCGTCAGCGACTGGGCAATATCGTTAGCGGCGAATACGAGCCGGGTTCGGTCAACGTTAACCGCAGCAAACGGCGCGGAATTGACGCCTGCCAGCAACAACAGCGCTAACACCGACTTACTGAAAACTAACCACTGCCTGTAACTGTGCATTCACGCTCCCTACCGTTACCGGTTGTCCACCGAGCGCCTCAAGGGAGGCGGTAAAATCACCGTGCCAGACCTCCACTGAACCGCGGTCTTTTTTGCTCGTTAGTACGGTGAGCTCCTTATATCCATACCAGCCACGGGCGTTGCCCGTCCCGGTACTCATTTTGTCCGGCAAAAGGTTAAGCGGCGCACCGCCCTCATCGTAAATCCGTATTCCTACTCCGGAAGCCACGCCCTTTTCGCCATAATGCGTGTCCAGTAACCAGGTCAATCCACCGCCGGTAGTCGTCAGGCCAAGGCGGCGCGCGGCGGCCACGGCGCCAGGCTGATTGACTAAAAAACCCATGGCTACGTTAGCGACACTAGTGGTGGGATGAGTCGAGGACACCGCGCCAGCTTCGCACTCCAGCGTTATGCTGAAAGGCACTTCGCTGCTTTCACCAGAAGAGAGCGCCTCCGCTGTAATGGTAGGAAGCAGCACCGTCGCGGGATAATCTTCAATGGTGCATGCCGCGCCGCGAATATAGGTGACCTGATTGTAGCTACTCCACGCACCGGGCCAGGATTCTGGCCAACCATAATAACTTGAAGCATGATCCATACCGGGTTGAATAGCGGAGGTCAGTAAGCCTGGCCCCTTAAATGCGATATAGCCGCGCGGCTGGTTATAGGTGTCTTTGTTAATTCTGTCGCCAAAAACATAGGGACCTGAGGCGGCGATTTTAATCATCTCATACAGGACATTACTAAATGCGCCTGCGGGAATATAAATTGCGCGACCGTCCTGAAACCAACTATCCGCAGTAAGCTGGCGCTGCTTCCAGAAGCGGCTATAGTATTCGCCGGTACTCAAATTCGTCATACGTACCGCGACGTTACGTTCCGCGTCATAGTAGGCTCCCTCCACTTCTTTCGCCCGACTTCCACCAACAAAGTAGTTATCGCCGTTGGTTGAATACAATTCATACAGCTTCCCGGCGTCCTGCAAATCACAGCGGTAAAGCACCTGCTTTGCCGTATAGGGCGTCTGAACGCCTGCAGTGAGGAAATTACCCACCGTACTGGCAAGCACGGTGCCGGAAGGCTGGAACTTATTATTCGCGCTAACGCTAATGACTGACGGCAGACCAAGATGACCGATATTGTCATCAAAGGCACCGCGCCAGTAGCGTGCGGTATAGCCTGCTTTAATCGCCGCCTCAGAAAGGAAACTATTATCCGTCACTTTAACGCAGTTAGCCCAGGGCGCAGTGCTGAAAAGCAGGGTAGCAGCAAGTAGCAGCGTTTGGCGAAGATAACACATGAGACTATTCCCTCTCGCAGGTCGTTGTAAGATAAATCACGTTTTCAGGCGAATGCAGATCGAACTGGTAGGGCACATGGCAACGTCGATCGGTCCCTTTTCCCCAACGCACCAGCAATGCGCCTGAAGGAGTACTGATACGGGCATAAACCTGCCCACCCTGCCCGACCATCCCAATGACAGCTCCTTCGCTGTTAATGACCTCGGCCCCCATCGGCGGAATGCCGCCATCCGCCATTTTCACCGCAATAAGCACCGCTTTGCCGGTAATTGTGGAGAAGTTCACCCGCGCGATCGCGCCGGCATAGGGAACAACTTGTTGGCTTCCCCCCGTCAGTTCAGCATCGCTGCGCATCTGGCGAGTATCGAGTGAGACGTTGTTGCGACGATACGGAGATAGCGCAGGTAAAATGGCGTAACCGAAACTGTCGATTACCGCTCCCTGACCGTTCTGGACGACTGCGCCCTGCGCACCATCGGCGTGAATTAATGCAAAGGTGTCGCTGGCGTAAGGACCGAGCGTCACGCCACCGGAATGCAGCACCAGGGTCCCGGAGGAGCCCAGCGCCACCTGCCGATAGTCCTTTCCCTGGTCGTAGCCCGCACGCAGCGCGCCAAAACGGGTGTTTTGCTGGAAATTACCGCCGAAAGTCGTCGATGCCCCTTCATCCCCATTGCGATAGCGCTCATAGCCGCCATAAACAGACCAGGAGAGTTCGCTCTGCTCGCCACGGCTCCCGGTCATCGACAGGGTTGAAGAGTGATTCGCGCGCGACTGGTTATAGTTCATCGCCACGGATGTCGGGCTGTCACCCCAGTCAAAGGGAATGGAGAGAGTAAAAGACAGCGTCGTCTCGGTATATTTTTGCCGCTGGCTCAGATCCTGCGGTTCGTTAACGCTACGGTAGAAGCGGCCATAGTCCCAGGTGGAACGCTGCCTGGCGAGGTTGAATCCATAACTCACTTTTCGCCACTGGTTGCTGTAGCCTAGCTGCAACTGCGTGATCCGCGACTGATTATGGTAGTAATCAGCGGTACTGGCGCTGAGATTGAGCGTACCTGAATGGCCTAAGGGCTGGCTGACGGTCGCAGAAAGGCGTTGACGTTGATGCAGCGTATCAGAGTAATAATCAATGCCGTTTTGCTCCTGTCGGCGTACGCCAAATACATCCTCCAAATCGCGGAATCCACCTGTTGAGTAGCGATAGGCCGCCAGCACCAGATTAGTACCAGTGGAAAAAGTCTTGCTATAGCTCAGTTCCGTACGCCAGCCCTGCTGGCGGTCATTATGCTCCACTCGCGCACCAGACCAGGTGGCGTTCATACCAAATGCGCCGAAGCGGGTCGCCCATACGCCGCCGACCAGCCAGGCCTGATAATCATGCGCCAGCCGCGATCCGAGGTTAAGAGTGAGGTTATTATTCACCCCGTGCTGCAGCGTCCCCTCAAGAAAGCGGTTGTCGATGCGGTAATATTGGCGGACCTTGCCAAGAGCGAAAGAGTAATGCCAGTTGCCTGGTCGTACTGAGTCGGGAACCGCAGAATAAGGCACGGTAAAACGTGATACTTTTCCGTTAGCCTCAATCACTTCAACCTGCAAATCTCCCTGATAACGGGTGTTGTAAAGATCGTCAATAGAGAACGGTCCGGGCGGAACATGGGTTTCATAGATCACTTTGTCCAGCTGTTTGACGACCACCCGCGCGCTGCTTGCCGCCACGCCGCGCACTTCTGGCGCATAGCCGCGTTTTCCCTGCGGCCACATGCGCTCATCCGTGGCGAGTTTCATACCATTAAACGACAAGCTACCGAATAAACTGGAGTCAGTGTAGTTATCGCCAAACGTCAGGATGCTGTCGATTGCGGCGAGTGGACGCTGCACCCAACTGCGTACGCGATTGTATTGCCAGTCGCTTCCGCTCTGATTGCTGTCGGCATAGCGCAGGTTACCCTGATGGCGGAGCTGCCACAGTCCGATGTTGCTGCCAATGTTGATACCGCTCCACAAATACTGGTAGCGGAAGTGCTGGCTGGTGTTGTCAGTGTGGGTCCAGTTAGTGTTATGGCGTAAAAACAGAGCCAATGCGCCGCTGTCCCACTGCGAAGGCGGAAGATAGCCGCGCGGCCTGTGCATCAACTCGCTCATCGGCAGCGTAAGCCAGAGCTGTAGCGTCGCGCTATCAAATTGCCATTCGCCTCGGGATACCCATTCCCTTAGCGGACGACAGCTATTTGGAGGTGCTTTATCCGGGAGTGATTTTACCCGAGCAGCCTGCATCAGCGAGAACGGAAGGCAAGGCTCCGTGCGTTGTTCACCATTGACTGGATTAAAGCGGATCTTTGCGCCGGATTTTAGCAGCGAGCCATTGACCATAACGTCAACCAGATACTCTCCGGCGGGCGTGCCGGGACCGTTAACGCTCGCCATACCTTGTCCGTAAGCCGTCCCCTGTAGAAGAGAAGGATCAAAATAGTATTCTTCGCCAAATGCCTGACCGGAGCAGACTACGGCTAAGATAACGAAGATATTTTTGCGACAGAATTTAACCTTCGGCGACATGATAACGCTCGCTTATCCTTGCTCCCTGGTCGTTAACCAACGTCACGATGACGGTACCGTTAAGCGAGTTGGCGCTGAATTTCCCAGGTATCCAGAAAGTACGGCTGGAGAAAGGTGGAATCATTTCGACATTGAGCTGACGTGATACACCACTTGCCGTCACGCTCAGGTTGCTGAGGGACGCATACCATGGCTGCGGATTGCTGATGACAATACCGGCACCTTTTCGGGCATTACGCACCACGGTAACGTGCAGCTTTTTAGCCAGATTGCCCGGTGAACCAATCCCTTCCGGCCGGTAAAAAAGTTTAATCCGCGTGCGTAACATCACCAGCACTTTATTCTGCTGACGGCCGCCAATATTGGCCGGCGGTATCTGCAACGCGTTGAACCAGAAGACAGATTCACGATCGTTCGGTAACGCTTTACTCTGGTTGTACACCACGCGTACCACCTGCCCTGCTTTTGGCTGGATACGAAATACCGGCGGCGTAGCGATAAAAGGAATGCCGCTCGCATTCTCTGGCCCAATACGCATATCACCATTGTCAAACCAGGTTTGTACGACGTAGGGAAAGTCATCGTTATTTTTTAGCTGTACATCGACAGAGGGTACGGTCGACGGATAGATAATCCGACTGCCTACAATGGTGACGCTGGCCCATGACATGGCAACGGGTAGGAGCAGGACTAGCAGCAACATCAGATAGCGCAGCCCTGAACGGGTAGCATCCTTTTTCATTGCAACAACTCCATTGCTATCAAAAGGGTCCGACGACAAGCACCGGACCTGGAAGCGTTTTTACAGGTAGGAAACGGCGTACTGGAGAGTGGCTTCGACCGTACCAGCCGATGCCGCGCCGGTGGCGTAATATTGCGCGGTATAGGTGGCGCTGGCTTCTGTCTCTCCCGGCTTCAACTGCAGATCGCCTTCACCTTTGAAGCCGTTGGTCAGGTTGATAACTTTCTCAGCCGTATCGAGAATTTGGACTTCAACATTGGCGGCGTCCCCGGTATTTCCAAGATTACCGTTGCTGGTCACCTGGTTACCGACAAAGACGGTAGAGATTTTGGTCGGTATATCGGCATTACTCGTACAGCCAGTGAGACCAATATCAAATGTCACCTGACCTGCGGTATTTCCGCCTTTCGCCAGTTCTTTGGCACTCACCGTCGGCAGAATAACTACTGGTTTTGCCTGATTACCGTTAATCGCTACAGAACAGGTTTCATCGGAAACTTCACCGCGAAAGGTAATGGTATTATTGGACATCGCAAACGTACTGGTAGAAATAAAAAGTGAGGTTGTGAGTAAAGCCAGAGTAGTTTTCTTGAACATGGTCGTTTATTCCTTGATTGCTATTTACTTTCAACTAACGCTACTCGCTCTGTGAATAACACAGATAAAGCAAACATCCTTTGGTTGAGGAAAAACAAAAATATCATCTCGCTGGGCGATTTTTATTGCGCGCCCTCTGTCAAAAGACGCATAGCGACAGACGTTATACCCCAAC
The DNA here is from genome assembly GCF_014596845.2 of Citrobacter sp. C5_2. Taxonomy (NCBI): domain Bacteria; kingdom Pseudomonadati; phylum Pseudomonadota; class Gammaproteobacteria; order Enterobacterales; family Enterobacteriaceae; genus Citrobacter; species Citrobacter sp. C5_2. The sequence continues at coordinate 3,937,243 of NZ_CP115032.1, forward strand.
GGCGCTATCATGTTTTAGGGCTAATCTTAGAAATCATTTTCAGAAAAGAGCTTCCTTGCACGCTGAATAACCCTTACATTTTTCTTACTCACCTGACGCACTGAAATTCATAAATTCAAAACCAGGTAAGAAAAATTCATAAAGCACAAATAACCGCATGATTTAAAATGAAATTAACCACCAACATAAATGTCATAGCAAAAAATTGAAGATGTAAATCGGGATGAAATCCCCCTGCTCCATGTTAATATACAAAGCGACAGAGAAATGTATAAAAGATCGGGTTTGACATGGATGAGAAATCGTTACTAATAGATAAAAAGGTGATATTTGATAGCGCCAAAATGACATTAACCAACGGTGATAAAATCATTAAAATTTCAGAATCGGAGACAAATTTACTCCTTGCGTTTTATCGCGGGATATATAAAAAAGAAGATATTATTAATTTTGTCTGGAAGAACCGTGCGGGTTGTGTTTCCGAATCAAGTTATTACAAGCTCATTAACCTGATGCGAAATAACTTTGATCTTGTTGGCCTGAATGCAGCAGATATTGTTACACGGCCCCGAATTGGCGTAACGTTATCATTGGCGTTAGATCCAATCGAAAAAGAACCTACACCAGCATGCGAAAACGTCGGAGATGCCGGGCGTGAAAAAGATAGTCACCAGGTTCACATTACGGACGTTAAAAAGATTGCAGCGAAAATACGCCTTCTCATCCTGACCATTATACTGCTGCTGTTAACGGGGATTGCGATGCTTTTTCAGCATGCGCCAGCGCAAAATAAATACAACAGCAGCTTCAGGATGCTTGGGGATGAGGATGGGTACATCTTCTTTAAGATGGCTAACGATAAAGTAACATTTAAGGAGGTGGTTTCGGCTTATAAAACCCTGACACTGCCGCTATGTAGCCAGAACGGTCATTATCTTTATTACCTTCGGGAGCCGAACATGAATCTTTTTTTGCAATGTCTGAATCCTGTCGAAACGGCGGTACCTAAATGCATTACCATCAAAGAACGTTACTAATCATCCTGTGCGGTCTGCTCTGTGGATTTATCATCCTGGTAACGCAGATATATCAAGGAGCCAGGCACGATACGGAAGAAGTGCGTAATCTTATTTGCACTGCCAAATCAAATATTTATATAAAACCGAGAGAGCTCATGCTGAACGGAACTCTGGTGCTGGACCTTAAGTCGAACCGAATTGCCATTCATTATGCCGTGCAGGATCAACAGCGGGAGCAGCGCTTATTCTTTCAGGATGTCGCAATCACCCCACTTAACCGCACCGGCATGAAAACCTACACCTTTCGGGTTAAAGCAGTGCACAGATTTAATTCTGATACGACAGGCGATATGTTTTCCTGGCTGCGTATCCTGCAACCGGAAACAGTGAATGAGCTGACGATAAACAAAATCGGTCAGAGAGCCTATCTTTTTTCCCTGAACCGGCAGATCTATAATTTCTGCACAACGAGTGGCAGCGCTAAAGCATAATGAGTGTTGCGGCCATGGATACAAAACCGCATTTCCATTGGTGTGTGAGAGGCAACGCCCAGTGAAACTAAAGCTATCTTTTGTGATTTATGCAGTGCTTGTACCACTGGTCATTATGATTGTATTAGCATTGCTGGTCTGCGTGCTGCAGTTTAAACAGGATGTCGCACTAAGTGCGAATACCTTATTACGTTTCAGCAACGATGTGTCAACCGCCTCATGGCGGGTCACCGAGAAAACCGTAAAAATAGCGGACAGGCCCTGTACTGAAATGCTGTCGGAGCTTAATCGTACCCGTGCCTTTACCCCTTATATCCGCGATATTGGTCTGGTGGAAAACGGCAATCTGCTCTGTTCCTTTGTTACCCGGGAGCAGGCGCACCCTTTTCCTCTGCCGCCAGGAAAAACGCTTCCGACGCCGTTACCTGACAGATGGGTCCACTCATTCGGCTTGATGGCCGGAGGACCTGGCAGGCCCGCTGTGGTTTACACGGAGCAGGTGACGGCGGATAAAGCGGCGTTTGTCATCGTCGATTCTCGATATATTCAGGAATTGATGGATGTCCTCGCAGAGGAAAGAGCCGCCTTGTTCAGCCTGCGGTTTGGCGAGGGTGATACGATTATCAGCCAACCAGCGCGGCGTGACAGCATAGTGATGACCCAGCATTTCGCCACCGCCGACGGAAAGATTTCGCTTGCCGTTGCCGCACCTCTCACGACATTGACGACTCTGTGGATGAAATCTCTCCTTATCTTCATCCCTCTCTCGCTTTGCTTCTCATTTATGACCCTTTTTGTTTACCGGCAGTGGGCCCAGAAACGGCTATCCATGGCCCGAGAAATCACCCGCGGTATGAAACATGGGCAGTTCACCGTGCATTATCAACCTGTATTTAACGTCAGCCGCGGTAATTGTGGCGGCGTGGAGGCATTAATGCGTTGGCCCCTTCCGGATGGGCGTTCAATTACGCCCGACATCTTCATCACCGCAGCAGAAAACGAAGGCATGATCGTTCCGCTTTCGCGTCACTTATTTGAACTCATCGCACAGGATGTCGGACGGTGGCAGGTTGCCGAAGATTTTTATATTAGCGTAAATATTTCACCTGAACATTTGATGCATGAGAGTTTTATTGCCGATGTTGAGTCGCTACTCACAAGCTTAGGGAAACTGCGCCTCATGCTGGAACTCACCGAACGCAGCCTAATTATCCAACCGGCTTTAGTGTCAGATAAGCTCATGCAGTTGCGTGAAAAAGGGGTACTGATAGCGATTGACGATTTTGGTACCGGCTACTGCTCGCTATCTTATCTCCAACAGCTTCCGGTTGATTATCTGAAAATCGATCGTTCTTTTGTCGATACGATTGATACCAGCGGCAGCGACGTGCCCATCCTGGATACCATTATTATGCTGAGTCAAAAGCTGGGGCTTAATATTGTTGCGGAAGGCGTCAGTTCAGAACATCAGCTATGCTATATCCTCGATCATAATGTAGGTTTTATGCAGGGCTATCTTTATGCAAAGCCAATGAGTTCGTCTGATTTTACGACCTGGCTTGATACGCATGCCAATGAGCAAAATGAAAGGATTAAAAGTAAAAACCGTTCAATAGATCGGTAGTCACTGAGGTAACATAATGGTTTAACCAGAACTACTCATTCTTAGCAGAAGGCCCTATGAGTAAAAAGAAGTACCTAATTGATAAGAAAGTCATTCTTGATTGTGAGCGGATGACCTTATCATGCGATCGCGAAAGCTTAAAAATATCTGAATCCGAATGCAATTTGCTCCTTGCTTTTCATCAGGGGCTCTTCAAAAAAGATGATCTAATTGCCTGGGTGTGGGGACGAAAAGGTGTGGTGGTTTCCAGTGCCAGCTATTACAAATTAATCAATCAATTACGCGGTTCGTTCGAAAAAATCGGCCTTCCTGCTTCTGCGATATTAACGCGCCCTAAGGTTGGCGTGACGCTCTCGATAACAATCGAACCACTGCCTGATGAATCAATACACACAACGCAAAATAGAGCCAGTGATATTGTTGCGCCAGTTGCAGAATCCTTGTCTGAGCCAAAGAAATCCTCGCAGCCAGTTTCGAACTGGAAAGAGTGGTTATTTTTAATCTGCGCAATGCTGTTCCTGCTGGTGGTGATTTATCTATATAGCAAACGCCATCCAGACTACTTTTCTGAGCTGGGTACCTATAACGGATATACCTTTTATGGTGTTACTGAAGATAATCGTTCTCTCGAGGACGCTGTGGGGGCTTTTTCCGAACTGAGTCAGCAAGTGTATAAACAAAACGGCAATTTTATTTATTATATTCGCGTTCCTAATACCAATATTTTTGTTCAGTGTTTGAATCAACTTAATGTTTCGGAGCCCAAATGCATTACTATCAAAGAACGGTATTAAGGAGCATTACGCTGCTTATTCTCGCAGCAGCTTTTGTGCTGCTGATTTTACAGGCACGCCAGCAGCGCAATCCCTTGTTAGTTACCGATTCATTTTTATGTACCACCAAAACGGTAACGTCAGTACTGCCTGGCAATTTTCTTGCTGACGGCAATATCGTCCTCGATTTCAAAAACAAACGTATTACTCTGCAATATGACATCATCACGAAAGAGCAGATAAAAAAAGTGTTGTATCGCGATGTATATATGAAGAATCTACAAATGCCTGGGCCAGGCATTTATACATTTGATGTTGATTCGGTAAAAGTATTTTCTACTGACACAGCTGGTGATTTTTTAGCACACTTTCGACTCTTACATCCTGATGCCGCCAATGAAATTCGAGTCACCAGGGTCGGTGAAAACACCTACCTGTACTCCATAAATCGACAAATATATAACGTATGCACTGCGCAATGAACAAACAAAACTGATTATAAATCGATTCATATCAATAAGTTACCACATCTTACTTTTTTCTGAAATTGTCGGTAAAATTTATGTAAGACCATTTTCATAACTTCACTCGACTTTTCTGGTTATATTGCTGCCGCAATCATCCTTCTACGGTCATTGCTTATATAAGCATTGATATTTTCATCAACAACAAGGAGCTTTAGATGCAGCGTATTTTTTCGTCATGGATTATGGCAGCATTATTCATTTTTCCCTCATTAGCCTTAGCAATGGAAAATCACACCCTCTCGCTTGGCTATGCCCAAACGCATCTTAGTGCGTTAAACAAATCTGCAAGTAAAGATCTTCACGGGCTCAATCTAAAATACCGTTATGAGTTTAATTCTGAATGGGGTATTTTGACCTCTCTCACTGCAACTCGTCATGACGTACAAAATTACAGTTGGGATGCAGGGAAATTGCATAAAGATGGAGATAACACAACTAGTTATAGTTCGTTTATGATAGGGCCGACCTACCGAATTAATGATTATGTTAGTTTATATGGAAATGTAGGCATGGCTGGGATGAAGATCAAGAACCATGATAATCAGTCTTCTTCAGAAGATGCTTTTGCCTATGGAGCAGGTCTTATTTTAAATCCATTCGCTAATCTTTCCCTGGATCTATCGTGGGAGACAGCTAAGTTACTTTTCGTTGATACAAACACATTTGGCGTAAGCGTAGGGTATCGTTTTTAATAATTAAAGAAGCCTCAGTTTATGGCAAGGAACTCCTATACAGAAAATAGAGTCTTATATTTATAGAAAGAGACGTTATAATTTACTTAAATATCTGTATGAATTATTTTTATGAGCCATACTCTTTTAAAATTCCGGGGTAGGACAATTTATTACCAGTACAATGTGCCTCAACACCCGATAGTTTTAGCAGCATATTGAATTATTTTTAGCTAAATTTATTAAGGAGCTAACATGAAAAAAAAATTAGTTTTTCTAACTTCTCTTATGCTAACAGCTTGCAGTGCTAATTCACTACAGCACGGCGCTGAGGGTGTGCGTGTAACACATAACGAACCGAATGCCTCATGCACCTATTTAGGTGATGTCACCGGTAGCCAGGGAAATTTTTTCACGGGTGGATGGACATCAAACAGCAACCTGGAAACGGGGGCCCGTAACGATCTAAAAAATAAAGCCTGGAGAATGGGGGGGAACGTCGTGGTACTTTTAACGCAAAGGGCGGGACAAACCGGAAGTACCTATCGTGGCTCAGGCTCAAGCCAGCAAACCAATGTGACATTGAGCGGTACAGTTTATCGGTGCCCATGATTTTAACAAAGCTCTGATTCTAACGCAGGTAGCGAAGCTGAAGCTACGTTACCTGTTTATTCAAGCGTTCTTTATTAACCCTATCGCGAAGTGATTAAAAGAGGTTTCATAGTGTCATCATCAGTACCGAGGAAGATGTTTAACGCTGACGGTTGTTCTCGTTGCCCTGTCGATGATGTAAATCTGTTCGAGAGTGAGCCCGATATCACGAGACAAACTGCCGTCTGGCCCGAGACAAATCCCTTATTCATTGATTCTATTTATCACCTTATAAACAGAAATACAAAAATGCCCGAAGGTGTTCTGTTTGTTGACTTCAGTAGAGATAATATTGCGTATTTTATTGATGAAGACTGGATGGTAAGCTTAAAAAAAACGAGGATGCGTATCGTGCTGGTCATCGATAGTTTCATGAAACCAATAGCCCAATATTGGTATGCCAGGTATCCTGACATAGCGTTACTTCCCGTAACAAGCGAAGGGATAACAACTTTCTTACACAATTTAGATCGTATTCTGGATGGGGAAAACATTGTGCTCAATGGTGTTACCGCCGTAACAGAAAATGAAATTCTTGTATTACGTAAGCAGATAGCAGGAAAGTCTATCAGAACAATGGCTTTTATTCTGAATTGTTCATTAAAGAACGTCTATAATTATCATTATTCTTTATGTAAAAAACTGGGGAATTTACCAAATCTGAAAAAACTATTTATTAACCATTTTCATCACTACTATTAGGAAAACACGCAGCCTGATTGTTTACGTTCCCTTGTATATCAGCATCGATCGATGCGCAATTTGATGCCGTAAATCTGGAAGCTTTTTCAGATTCAGTCCCGTCCCCGAGGATGCTATTATTTTCAGCACACCGATTTCTCCATGCAGAAAACATATACCCAGCTCAACTCCTTTTAGTTAACTTGCGGCTAAACGACTATTTTTCTCGAACACACTTTCAATGTGTTTCCCATAGTTGTTCAAACTAAATCCTCAGTTGTCCCTATGGAAGCGGGATTAAAGAGGTCAGGAAAATGAGGAATGACGCGAACACGGCGTGGAGGGAGACGTTGAGAAGAGCAGGAATTGAAAACTTCCGCTTCCACGATTTGCGGCACACCTGGACAAGCTGGCCTGTCCAGTTCCGCTATCAGCGCCTCAGGAAATAGAAGGATGGAAGAGCATTGAAATGCTTAAGCATTATGCTCATCTGGCCCCCGATCGGCTGACGCAGCATGCGATGCAAATTGACTCATTTCCGACAGGAAATGACACAAATATGGCACAAGACACGTTTGCAGACTTTGTGAATATCGCGTGAAGCCGCGTGATTACTGGTGCCGATAAGAGGAGTCGAACCTCCGACCTTCGCATTACGAATGCGATGTTATTATATTTTCACCCCTTTAAAAACCTACTATTAAAACAAGCAATTCATTATAAAACATTGTGTTATGAAAAACACCTGTTGATAAAAATTGACACGCGTTGATGTTTATTCCCCCATTTTACTTACACTAGCCGTTACATTATGGTGATGTAACATTTCTCATCTGGAGCCCCAAAATGGCACTTCCAAGACAAAAACTCACCTTCGAGCGCATTCGAAAATTTGCTTTATCTGAAGGAAAAACCCAGGCATTTCTTTGGGATGCGGACGTAACTTCCCTGGCATGTAGGGCAACTCGCGGAACAAAAGCTTTTGTGTTCCAAAGCGTATATGCGGGAAAAACCCTTCGCATGACCATTGGCAACATTAACGATTGGAGAATTGATGATGCCAGGGCCGAAGCCAGGCGGCTGCAAACATTAATCGATACAGGGATAGATCCGCGTATAGCTAAGGCAGAAAAAATTGCTGAAGCGGAATCACAGCAGGCTGAATCTCGTAAAACGAAGGTAACCTTCACAAGCGCTTGGGAAGATTACCTTGAAGAATTGAGAGCCGGAATCAGCGCAAAAACTAAACGCCCATATTCTACTCGATACATTGCCGATCACATTAACTTGTCCAGCCGTGGAGGCGAAAGTAAAAAAAGAGGCCGGGGCCCAACCTCGGCTGGACCATTGGCTAGCTTACTCGACCTACCGTTATCGGAACTAACACCAGAGAACATTGCCGCATGGCTAAGTACAGAGAGACAAAATCGGCCTACCGTCACTGCTCATGCCTACCGTCTGTTGCGTGCATTTATCAAATGGGCTAATTACCAGAAAAAATATCAGGGAATAATCCATGGCGATATTGCACAAGATCATAACGTGAGAAAAGTGGTTCCAGTATCAGCGAGTAAAGCGGGAGATTGCTTACAAAAAGAACAGTTAAAAATCTGGTTCAGTGCCGTACGTAGCCTCAATAATCCCATTGCATCGGCCTATCTCCAGGTACTTTTGCTCACCGGTGCACGGCGTGAAGAAATTGCGTCACTTCGGTGGTCTGACGTAGATTTCAAATGGTCAAGCATGAGGATTAAAGACAAGATCGAAGGCGAACGTATCATCCCTCTCACTCCTTATGTTTCTGAGCTGTTAAGTGCGCTAGCGCAATTCCCAAATTCTGACGTAAATAAGGAGGGTTGGGTTTTCAGAAGTAACAGTAAAAGTGGCAAAATTATTGAACCGCGTTCAGCACACAACAGAGCGTTAGCTCGAGCTGAGTTACCACATATCAGCCTTCACGGCTTACGCCGTAGTTTTGGCACTCTTGCTGAATGGGTTGAAGTGCCAACAGGTATTGTTGCTCAAATTATGGGACACAAACCAAGTGCACTGGCGGAAAAACACTACCGCCGTCGTCCGTTAGATCTGTTGCGCAAATGGCATGAAAAAATTGAGAGGTGGATCTTACAGCAAGCAAATATTGTAAAAAAATAACCGTTGATATGCGTTGATTTCATTTAATATCAATAGATTACAGAACAACATCCATCGTTGACATAAGTGTATTTTAAGGTTTAAATTCCATCGTCCACTTTTAAATCAGGAGATAAAGCATTATGTCTAATTCTTTGATGAGTTCTGCGCAAACCAGCTCAAAGGCTCGAATAGTACGGGTCGTGGGTAAGATCAAAGTTGTTCGTTCTAGTAAGCAGCGACAAACCTGTGCTGAGTCCATATTTCAGGAAAGACAGGTGAACATCAGGATTCGAGCTGCTCTTGGACACCTCAGTGAAAAAAACTCTTTATACAATAAAAACAATCGACATAAAACTTTGGGCGTTTTTTTTGCACGTATCATCTCGCACAAAAATCAGGCCGAAAACTCGCAAGGTAATGCGTCTAAATCAACTAAAAGTACCTCATCCGGCTCAAGCGAAGGTAGTGATCCTGACCCTGAAGCTTATTCAAGCTTGGCTTTTTTGTTTTCTTTTTGGTCCTTTCTTTCCCTTCTAATTTCATTACTTTTTGTATATGCCTGCATCTCAATCATTGAGGTGGTAGCATGAGCATATATGAGCAATCCAGAACATCTCTATCTGAACTTGTTTCCACAAGTGAGTTAGCACATCTATTAAACCTTAAAGCCCAAACAATTCGAAAATGGCTTTGCCAAGACAAGCTGCCTAATGGTTTACCACGCCCAAAGAAAATTAACAGCCGACATTATTGGTTACGCAAAGACATTGATAGGTTCCTATTAACCTTCTCAGTATATTGTAATTAACAGCAGCATCAAAATCATAACTCCCCAGCTATTCTAAAGAATAGCTGGGTTAATTAACAGAAACAATCCGTCGATAAAAGATACTAAATCACACCGTTTATCACATTTTACATTAACGAAAGTCAAGGATACATATGAAAAAACGCATCACTTTCAGCGCAAACAAAAAATCAACTATTGATGCAATTGACGACTATAGCAATGCAAAAGGATATTCTAGGTCAGAGGTGATATCATTTTTGTTAAACGCCACAGCCCCAGCATTGAATAAAATAACATCGCAATATCATATAGCTCAAACTTTGGAGTCAACATTAGGCTGTATTTTTGAAGAGAAGGCCCCCTCAATCGCACGGGGTGAGCCAAAATTAACTTACGAAGAGTTTTTTTATTCCGTCTGGAACACTCACATTCGACACCGGAACGAGGTTGTCGATCAAGATTTTTATGCGCACAAAATACCTCATGATAAGATGGGTAAGAGCGAAAAAAAATTAATTCATGAAAAGCTCTCATACATTATAAAAAGTTTCAATGTAAAAAAAGCAATTTTTATTTACACAGATCGGCGCGTGAACCACAAACATCTCATTGCAGGAGGGTTATCTAATATCATACTGATAAAGGAAACAGTCTACGATGGTTGTTTTTTTGATTTGAGCAGCATTGTGATTATGCCAATCTTTGAACTTATTACATTTGGAGTTGAAGCAGTATTGAAAAGAAATAAAACTCCCCCTAAACAATCATGCTATTGCTGGATACCAATTTATTACACAAATGATCTAGCGGTAATGGTCCCTGTGATTGCCGAAGGCGATACACCTCAAAAGGCGATGAAAGGAGGAGATGCCATCATTATTAACCCCTTTAACGGTGAAGTAAGCCATACTTTCTGATACCAATGTTAAGCATAACCACTTAGTTGCATACATCTCGACAGTATGGAGTTAGTACCTAATAGCTTGATGAGGGTAAAAGATGCCTACTAACAAAGCAAAATCAAAGAAAATTCTAGGAAGGCCTGAAGGAAGTAAATATTCCCATTTAATTCAGAGTGAGAAGGCTAAGCATTACTCTCAATCCAAGGTGGCAAAGATCTTAGGAATAAGTATTTCCACGGTAAAAAGACACTGGGATAACGGCATCTTTGGGTGATTATAATTGCAGAGTTGCTTTTTAATTATTTTACTGCATGGGTAATGGGTTGATAACAAGTTTTATTGTTGGAAAGGTATTATATAACAGTCATTACTATTAACAGTTAATTAATATAACTAACCACAGACATTCAGCTATGTCTGATCATATTACTATATACGGCTATCCAAAGCCGTAGGGCTAACGACAGGATCGAAACATGGAATTATATCATGGTTCCCATGGTGAGCATGTGCTCGCCTATAAAAAACATATTGAACGAGTCGTCAATGATGCTATCAGTGAATTCCCCAGAACAATGGCGTTACGTGTTGATGTTCATTATCCACCCATTTTAGACAGAGGTGACACTGTTTGCTGTTTTCCTAATCTAGAGCCTGGTGCCATATCCCGTTTCCGTAATGCATTAAATGCCATGTTGGAGGCCAATGAGAGAACCAGAGCAGCTAACGGCAAAAGAATATATCCAAACCGTGTTCGTCATGTTTGGGCACGGGAGTTTTCCGAAGAAGGAAAATGTCACTTTCACCTTGGTCTTTTTTTTAATAAAGATGCTTATTACCATTTAGGTGATTATGAGGCTGAAAGAAATTTAAGGATGATGATTGTAAGAGCATGGTATAGCGCACTGGGATTGGAACTGGATGATTATCCGGGATTGGTTCACTACCCTGAAAATTGTCGTTATATTTTAGACGTCAATGATTTTAACTTTGAAGGAGAATACAATAAATTACTGAATCGCTTCGACTACCTAGCTAAACTCGATACAAAAGCATATGGAGATGGCGACCGTAGCTTCGGCTGCAGTCGCGGGTAATTTATTTTTTACAGCAATGGCCTTTCTTATGGATGGAAAGGCCAGACCTTATATATCAAGAAGATGGTGAGCGATAAAGTATTGTTTTCAAGTAATCATCTGTTGCAGTAAACTCAGGGAGTTGGCCACTCATGGCCTGTGTTAGTGGAATAATCTTTGTCCTGACTCCCATCCCCCTGAAATCAACGTAACCATAATCACGTAAGACTTCCATGATAATCGTATTACGTGGTGATCGCTGACCTGTAACCATCTTTTCAATCGACATCGAATTATTCAGCGCCCCTGGGCTAATAACTTCAAATCGATTGCTATACAAGCCAATCTCTATCTCAACAAAGCGTGTCCAGTCACGATGAGCCAGTGCATTTACAACAGTTTCGCGAATAGCTTCCAGTGGATAATACCAGGTTGTTTCCCGACGTAGATGCGTATCGGGTAGAGGGGCCTCTGAAGTGATAAAGGGCATGATAGTTGACATCAAACGCTCAATCAATCCACCATCGATCAAAGCCTTTCCGGCTTCCTCAGTATCAAAACGCCCAACCATTGGACCATCCAGAATATCATCGAGTAACGGTTGGTACTCCTTATCCTCGCTGGCAAACGCAAAGACTCGGATATCTGGTCGATGCGAGAGTTCAACCATTTTGATTTTGAACTCAACGGGATAATTAGGGCTTTTTTTACGCACTGTGGTTAATGATTTCATGGATAGTGTCCACCATATTTGGTGTCCACTATCCTCTCAGGAATTTCAGGATCTGCCAGACGGTGCTGAGACGACGCTTACGAATGTTATACCCCCTGCTGCAGTGGAAAGACGTGGTGACAGATACCCCTTCCCCACATTCAGGCAGCAACTCTTTCATCAGTAGCAGGCGGGAATCAATATGAGCAGGATCGGTGTGGTTAAAACGATGAAGGAGCGATTTTGTCCGCAAAGAATCCGCTTTTATGGCGGGTTCAGCAGGGAAAAAGTAATCCCCATCTTTAAGACGGACACGTTCCACCCTGGTATCAGCGCAGGGCGGCAATTTATCATTCATTAATTCTGTTTCCTCCGTATGCAGCGTGGAGCCTTTCCTGTTACCGGTTTTATCCGGATGTATGCTGTCCCGTGAAGTGGCGGGCAAACTCACTTCTAAAAAATTACGGCCAGATCTTGTCATGCCTATCACAAAGTATCATAACCGAGCATTGTGTAAAGATGAAAACCGTCAAATTGAGCGCAATCGAGCTGCATGATATGATCAGAACCCTACTAAATCAGAAGTATTGGGTATGAGATTACTTTTGAGGAAGCACGTAAATGAAACGAGTGGTTCTGTTTTCATGTGGGAGCGCTTGTCGCTCCCTGAATAGTCCATGTGACAATGAAGATTAAACAGCATCATAACCAGCATGATGCCGTTGCATTTCTTGCATATCGGCAGACTACATCAGAACCCGGTAACCTTGGATGCTGGGATAATGGCAGAGAAGAGGCACTTACTGTATCTACGGTAAAAAGCGGTTTTGTCGATGAAGTTTTAAAGGAAACCCTCCAGAAACGCTGATGAAATTGCGCAGTTTCGCTGGCCTGATGCGACAACAACTCGCCAGTAGAATGGGTATTTCTTACAAATACCTGCGCAGCATAGAAGCAAACCCATCCAGAGCGAGCATTACTACACTTAACCATTATGCCAAGAAGTGTGGTGTTAAAAGCCCTTTGATTTATCTGTAAATAAGATAAAACATGATAATTTCATCAAGTTGCATGGTAATTTATCCAGGATCCATTTGTGTCCAGGACGTAAGTCTTCACAGCTGTCGAATCAATTCTATTTCGTAAGGCGGCTCACGTTTTTATGCCCTGAGCAGTGCTTTTCCGGCTGGAACTTTCCCCCACTCATTCACTGTGATTTAATATGCTAAACCGGTTTAATTAAGTTTAGCCTTGGAGGGTTTTAGCATGAAAGCAAAAGTTTGGGTTCTGGGCGACGCAGTGGTGGACCTGCTACCGGAGAGTGAAGGGCGCTTGCTACAGTGCCCTGGAGGCGCGCCGGCTAACGTGGCGGTAGGGGTTGCCCGCCTTGGCGGCAACAGCGGATTTATCGGCCGCGTCGGCGGTGACCCGTTTGGCCGCTACATGCGTCATACCCTGCAACAGGAGCAGGTCGACGTCAGCCATATGTATCTTGACGATCATCACCGCACGTCCACTGTGGTGGTCGACCTTGATGACCAAGGTGAACGCACCTTTACCTTTATGGTACGCCCCAGCGCTGACCTGTTCCTGGCTGAAGAAGACCTGCCACAGTTTGCCGCCGGACAGTGGTTGCACATCTGCTCCATCGCGCTCAGCGCCGAGCCCAGCCGCAGTGCTACCTTCGCGGCTATGGAGAACATCAAACGTGCCGGTGGCCGGGTGAGCTTTGACCCTAATATCCGCCTGGATCTCTGGCAAGATCAGAACCTGTTGCACGCCTGTCTCGACCGCGCCCTGCGTCTGGCGAACGTGGTGAAACTGTCCGAAGAAGAGCTGATACTCATCAGCGGGAGTAATGATATCGCGCAGGGGATCGCCAGCATCACTGAGCGTTATCAGCCTGAATTACTGCTGGTGACTCAGGGTAAAGCGGGCGTCATCGCCGCATTCCAGCAGCAGTTTATCCATTTCAGCGCTAAACCGGTTGTCAGCGTGGATACCACCGGTGCGGGCGATGCGTTTGTCGCCGGACTGCTTGCCAGCCTTGCTGCCAACGGGATGCCGGCGGATATCAATGCCCTGGAGCCAACGCTCGCTCTGGCGCAAACCTGCGGTGCCCTGGCAACCCTGGCGAAAGGCGCGATGACTGCCCTGCCATACCAGCGCGATCTACACCGCCAGATTTGATCCTAAATACCGTCGTACGCGGTCCACTTTGTTGCATCCATCACACTTATTAAACCGGTTTAGCAAAATCAATTTCAAAATGTTAAATGTCGTGCTTAACATTGCAACTAAACCGGTTTAGCAAAAACACACAATTTTTTATTTTCCTTTTGGGATGCAATCAATATGTTCAGAAAAAGCACACTCGCGGTTCTTATCGCTTTGCTAACCGGCGCCGCCTCAGCCCATGCACAAACGGATCTCAGCAGTATCGAAGCCCGTTTAATTGCGCTGGAAAAACGCTTACAGGATGCCGAAAACAGAGCGCAAACGGCAGAAACCCGCGCAGAGTCGGCAGAGAAGAAAGTACAGCAGCTCACGACACAGCAACAAAAAACCCAGGACAGCACTCAGGAAGTGGCTCAGCGTACCGCCAAACTGGAGAAAAAAGCCGATGAGAAAAGCGGGTTTGAGTTCCACGGCTACGCCCGCTCCGGCGTGATAATGAATGACTCCGGCGCCAGCACCAAATCCGGAGCCTACATGACGCCAGCAGGGGAAACCGGTGGGGCTATTGGCCGCCTGGGAAACCAGGCCGATACCTATGTTGAAATGAATCTTGAACATAAGCAGACCCTGGATAACGGGGCAACGACCCGCTTCAAAGTCATGGTCGCCGACGGTCAAACCACTTATAACGACTGGACGGCGAGCACCAGTGATTTGAACGTGCGTCAGGCCTTTGTTGAACTGGGCAACTTGCCCACCTTCGACGGGCCGTTTAAAGGCTCCACCCTGTGGGCCGGGAAACGCTTTGACCGGGATAACTTTGACATTCACTGGATCGACTCGGATGTCGTGTTCCTCGCCGGTACCGGCGGCGGTATTTACGATGTCAGGTGGAACGACAGCGTTCGCAGCAACTTCTCTCTTTACGGGCGTAACTTCGGCGATATTGCTGATACCAGCAACAGTGTGCAGAACTACATCGTCAGCATGAACAATTTCATCGGGCCGGTGCAGATGATGGTCAGCGGGATGCGGGCAAAAGACAACGACGAACGCCAGGATACCAACGGTAATCCGGTCAAAGGCGATGCGGCAAATACCGGTGTACATGCGCTGCTCGGGTTGCACAACGACAGTTTTTACGGCCTGCGTGAAGGTGCCAGCAAAACCGCCCTGCTCTACGGTCACGGACTGGGTGCCGAAGTTAAAGGTGTCGGCTCTGACGGCGCGTTACGCTCGGGGGCTAACACCTGGCGCTTCGCCAGCTACGGCACCACGCCACTGAGCAAGAACTGGTTTATCGCCCCGGCGATACTGGCACAAACCAGTAAAGACCGTTATGTCGATGGCGACAGCTACCAGTGGGCAACCCTCAACATGCGTCTGATCCAGGAGATCAATCAAAACTTCGCCCTCGCTTATGAAGGCAGTTACCAGTATATGGATCTCAAACCTGAAGGTTATAACGATCGCCATGCGGTAAACGGCAGCTTCTACAAGCTCACCTTCGCCCCGACCTTTAAGGTTGGCGACATCGGCGATTTCTTCAGCCGTCCTGAAATCCGTCTTTACACCTCGTGGATGGACTGGAGCAAAAAACTCAATAATTACGCCAGCGATGACGCGCTGGGCAGCAGTGGTTTTAAATCGGGCGGCGAATGGTCGTTCGGGATGCAGATGGAAACCTGGTTTTGATGGTTAACACCTGGCGACAGTAACCGCCGGGGCGACAAAATACGTTTCGTCGCCCCGGACACAATAACAACGAAGAGAATGCGCTCCGGCTACCACGGGACGACAACTCGAAAATCAATACGCATTCAGAGGGTACTATGGATTTTGAACAGATTTCCCGCTCGCTACTTCCGCTTCTGGGAGGCAAGGAAAATATCGCCAGCGCCGCGCACTGTGCCACACGCCTGCGCCTGGTGCTGGTCGATGACTCACTGGCCGATCAGCAGGCCATCGGCAAAATTGATGGGGTGAAGGGCTGTTTCCGTAACGCCGGACAGATGCAGATTATCTTCGGCACCGGGGTGGTGAACAAAGTCTACGCCGCCTTTATTCAGGCGGCAGGGATTGGCGAATCCAGCAAATCGGAAGCTGCCGACATTGCGGCGAAAAAACTGAATCCTTTCCAGCGCATTGCCCGCCTGTTGTCGAACATCTTTGTGCCGATCATCCCGGCTATCGTCGCCTCCGGCCTGTTGATGGGCCTTCTGGGGATGGTTAAAACGTACGGCTGGGTCGACCCGGGTAACGCCATCTACATCATGCTGGATATGTGCAGCTCAGCGGCGTTTATTATTCTGCCGATCCTGATTGGCTTCACCGCCGCCCGCGAGTTCGGTGGTAATCCTTATCTTGGCGCGACGCTTGGCGGCATCCTGACTCACCCGGCGCTCACCAACGCCTGGGGTGTGGCCGCCGGTTTCCACACCATGAACTTCTTCGGCCTTGAGATTGCCATGATCGGCTATCAGGGCACGGTGTTCCCGGTGCTGCTGGCGGTGTGGTTTATGAGCATCGTTGAGAAACAGCTGCGTCGCGTGATCCCCGATGCACTGGATCTGATCCTGACGCCGTTCCTGACGGTGATCATTTCCGGTTTTATCGCCCTGCTGATTATCGGCCCGGCTGGTCGCGCGCTTGGCGACGGTATTTCGTTTGTCCTTAGCACCCTGATTACCCACGCCGGTTGGCTGGCCGGACTGCTGTTTGGCGGTCTCTATTCGGTTATCGTCATTACCGGTATTCACCACAGCTTCCACGCCATCGAAGCGGGACTGCTGGGCAACCCATCCATCGGCGTCAACTTCCTGCTGCCGATTTGGGCGATGGCCAACGTCGCTCAGGGCGGTGCTTGTCTGGCGGTGTGGTTCAAAACGAAAGATGCCAAAATCAAAGCCATTACCCTGCCCTCGGCGTTTTCTGCCATGCTCGGCATCACCGAAGCGGCGATTTTTGGTATTAACTTACGCTTTGTAAAACCGTTTATCGCAGCCCTGATTGGCGGCGCGGTGGGCGGCGCGTGGGTGGTATCCATGCATGTTTACATGACCGCCGTGGGCCTGACGGCTATCCCTGGCATGGCTATCGTGCAGGCCAGCTCGCTGCTGAACTACATTATCGGGATGGTTATCGCCTTTGGCGTCGCCTTTGTCGTCTCCCTGGTACTGAAATACAAAACGGACGCTGAATAATGTCACATCCATCACGCCTGCCTGCGATTTTGCAGGCTGTTATGCAGGGCCAGCCGCGCGCGCTGGCCGACAGCCACTATCCCCGCTGGCACCATGCGCCGGTGACCGGGCTGATGAACGATCCCAACGGCTTTATTGAATTTGCCGGACGTTATCACCTGTTTTATCAGTGGAACCCGCTCGCCTGCGATCATAAGTTCAAGTGCTGGGGGCACTGGAGCTCTGCCGACCTGCTGCACTGGCAACATGAGCCGATCGCGCTCATGCCGGATGAAGAGTATGACCGCAACGGCTGCTACTCCGGAAGCGCCGTGGATAGTCAGGGCACGCTCACCCTGTGCTATACCGGCAACGTAAAATTTGACGACGGCAGCCGAACCGCGTGGCAGTGCCTGGCGACGGAAAATGCCGACGGCACGTTTACCAAACTCGGCCCGGTATTACCGCTGCCGGAGGGCTATACCGGCCACGTGCGTGACCCGAAAGTCTGGCAGCACGAAGGTCGCTGGTACATGGTGCTGGGCGCACAGGATTTGCAAAAGCGTGGCAAGGTGTTGTTATTCAGCTCAGCGGACCTTCATGAGTGGACGAGTCAGGGCGAAATCGCCGGTTATGGCATCAATGGCCTGGACGACGCGGGCTATATGTGGGAATGCCCGGACCTGTTTGCCCTCGGCGACCAGCATGTCCTGATTTGCTGCCCGCAGGGCGTGCCTCGTGAGAAAGAGCGCTATCTCAACACCTACCCGGCAGTGTGGATGAGCGGCGATTTCGACTACCACCGCGCGGCCTTCGAGCATGGCGAACTGCACGAATTGGACGCAGGGTTTGAGTTCTACGCCCCGCAAACCATGCTTACCAGTGATGGCCGCCGTCTGCTGGTCGGCTGGATGGGCGTGCCGGAGGGCGAAGAGATGCTTCAACCGACCCTCACCAACGGCTGGATCCATCAGATGACCTGCCTGCGTGAGCTGGAGTTTATCGATGGTCAGCTATACCAACGTCCTCTACGAGAGCTGAGCGCCCTGCGCGGCGAAGCGCACGGCTGGGCAGGGAACTCCCTGCCGCTGGCACCGATGGAAATCGTTCTACAAACCACTGGGGACGATATTTTGAGCCTCGATTTTGACGGCGCATTAATCCTTGAACGCGATGCCAGCGGGATCCGCCTGGCCCGACCCAGTCTGGCCAGCGACGAGAAGCATTATCGTTACTGGCGCGGAGACGTCCGCTCGCTGCATATTTTCATCGACCAGTCTAGCGTGGAGATTTTCATCAACGGCGGCGAAGGAGTGATGAGCTGCCGCTACTTCCCGGCCTGTTCAGGGCAGCTAATGTTCTCTGGCATCACACCGGACGCATTCTGCTACTGGCCGCTGCGAACTTGCATGGTAGAATAAGCGTTTTGCCTCAAGCTCATGGCGTCGTAATGAAAACTAAACGCGTAACCATTAAAGATATCGCCGAACAGGCTGGCGTCTCAAAAGCGACCGCCAGCCTAGTACTGAACGGTCGTGGTAAGGAGCTGCGTGTGGCGCAGGAAACGCGTGAGCGAGTACTGGCGATTGCCCGTGAGCAGCACTATCAGCCAAGCATTCACGCCCGCTCGCTGCGCGACAACCGCAGCCACACCATCGGACTGGTGGTGCCGGAGATCACCAACCACGGCTTTGCGGTCTTTTCACATGAGCTGGAAATGCTGTGCCGCGAAGCAGGCGTCCAGCTATTGATCTCTTGTACTGATGAAAACCCCGGTCAGGAGAGCGTGGTGGTCAATAACATGATTTCCCGCCAGGTTGACGGTCTGATCGTCGCTTCATGTATGCACAACGATGCCGACTATCTTAAGCTCAGCCAACAACTGCCAGTAGTGCTGTTTGACCGTTGTCCTAATGAAAGCCTGCTGCCGCTGGTGATGACTGATTCGATTACCCCAACGGCGGAACTGATTTCCCGCATTGCACCTAAGCATAGCGATGAGTTCTGGTTTTTAGGCGGTCAGTCGCGTCTGTCGCCTTCACGCGATCGTCTGACCGGCTTCACGCAGGGTTTGGCTCAGGCGGGTATTGCACTGCGCCCGGAATGGGTGATTAACGGTAACTACCACCCGAGCTCAGGCTATGAGATGTTCGCCGCACTCTGCGCGCGACTTGGGCGGCCGCCTAAGGCGCTGTTCACTGCCGCCTGTGGACTGCTCGAAGGGGTACTGCGCTATATGAGCCAGCACCATTTACTCGACTCAGATATCCATCTGACGAGCTTTGACGATCACTATCTTTATGATTCGCTGTCGCTGCGTATCGATACCGTACAGCAGGATAACCGCCAGTTGGCCTGGCACTGCTATGATCTGATAAGCCAATTGATCGAGGGCGATACGCCCGAAACGCTACAACGCTACCTGCCCGCAACGCTGCAGTTTAGGCATCAGTAATAACTGAGCATTTTTGAATACCCTACAGAGGTGAAATCTGGTGCGAATCCAACAATCAAAAATCAATATTTGTAGTGATGTGATGCGGAAAGGTCTTCACTGCATCAGTAATCACACCAATCGGGTTAAACGGCAAACTGAGTGGTGGTAAAGACTGACACCGGCATTATTACTGTCACTGTGGAACATCACTCCGGCGGGTTTACCGCAAGCTTCCCACGCAATTTCCAGCGCTTTGATGTCAGCTTGCTGTCCGGTGAGAATGACATTGCCCAACCCTCAGGTTTCCTTGCGAACAGATCGAGAACAACAGCAAGGTAAGCCCAACGCTTGCCTGTCCAGATATAGGTCACATCACCGCACCACACCTGATTTGGCTCGGTCACGGCGAACTGCCTTTCAAGGTAGTTAGGGATAGCAACATGTTCATGACCACCACGTTTATACCGGTGAGTCGGCTGCTGACAGCTGACCAGCCCCAGCTCTTTCATGAGCCTGCCAGCAAGCCAGCGTCCCATCTGGTAGCCTCTCCGGGTTGCCATTGTGGCGATGCTTCTTGCTCCGGCCGAACCGTGGCTGATGCCATGTAGCTCAAGTACCTGACTGCGTAATACAGCCCGTCTGCCGTCTGGTTTTTCAGGACGGTTTTTCCAGTATCTGTAGCTGCTGCGATGAACCCCGAACACATGGCAGAGTGTGACCACAGGATAATGCGCTCTGAGTTTCCCGATTATCGAGAACTGTTCAGGGAGTCTGACATCAAGAGCGCGGTTGTAGATTCAATCTGTCAATGCAACACCCCTTTCAATTATCTCTTTCGGTGTTTTGAACTTCAGTGTCTTTCTCGGTCTGTTGTTTAGCTGAGCAGCAACCAGATCTAGTTCATGTTGAGTATATTGGGCAAGACATGTCTTTTTAGGAAAGTACTGCCGAATTAGCCCATTTGTGTTCTCATTTGTTCCCCGCTGCCAAGGACTCTGAGGATCGCAGAAGTAAACTTTAACGCCGGTGCTGACAGTAAATTCTAGATGTCTGGCCAGTTCCATTCCTCTGTCCCATGTCAGTGATTTTCTGAGTTCTGACGGTAAACTCAGGAATTTGTCGGTAAGAGCCTGATTTACTGAGACAGAATCTTTGCCCCTGAGTCTAAGGATGATCGTATAACGTGATTTTCGGTCTACAAGTGTGGCTATATGAGAGTTTTTTGTACCTGAGACTAAATCGCCCTCCCAATGCCCCAGAGAGCGTCTGTTATCGATATTTCGGGAACGTTCGTGAATTGGTGTTCCGTTCACTATGTTAATCGTACCTCTTTCGCCTTTGCGGGTATGACGCCTGCCATGGCGAAGGCTATGCGACCGTCGCAGATGCTGTATATTCAGGTGGTGTAGCGCTTCACGGCTACGAAAGTACAGCGTTTTATAAATTGTCTCAGGTGATATTCGCAGCGTTTTTTGACGTGGTTTTGTTCGCCTTAACCATCCTGATATTTGCTCTGGAGACCATTTCATCTCCAGCTTTTCCAGAACAAGCTTTCGCAATGGTAAATTTTGATCCAGTAAGCACGGTTTTGGCCTTTTCGCCATTCTGTTGGCTCGGTTATTAGCATCAACAGCTTTGTAATAGCGTCTGCCCCGATTACGCTGAACTTCACGTGAGATCGTCGAAGGACTGCGATTCAGCGCAGTAGCTATCGCACGAATGCTCATTTTGGGTGACAAACCAGCTCGTATCTCCTCGCGCTCAGACAGTGTCAGGTGAGCTACAGCCCGCTTACGCTCATGGGGTTTTATGCCGCCAGTATCCCTTAACATAGTGAAGATCGTTCCGGGTTTTGAACCCAGGATATTCGCTATTTCACTGAAGCCTGTTCCGTTCTTCCATAGTTCAAAAACAGAGGCTTTTTCCTCTGCTGTAAATGTTCGTCTCATTCAAAAAACCTCCGCAACCCCATGTTTTCACATAACTGTTGCGTTGACCAATTGAATCTACAGTAGCCTTTTTTAATATTTCATTCTCCATTTCAATGCGTTGTAGCTTTTTCCTCAGCTCACGTATTTCGATTTGTTCTGGTGTTATCGGAGAGGCTTTTGGTGTTTTGCCCTGACGCTCATCACGCAGTTGTTTGACCCATCTTGTCATTGTGGAAAGGCCAACATCCATAGCTTTGGCGGCATCTGCCACCGTGTAGTTCTGGTCAACAACCAGTTGAGCGGATTCGCGTTTAAACTCTGCGCTGAAATTTCTTTTTTTCATTGGAGCACCTGTGTTGTTCTGAGGTGAGCATATCACCTCTGTTCAGGTGGACAAATTCAGTGTGCCACTTCACTGCCCCAGTTGATGCGATTCAATTGTGTTCCAAACGACTCGCCGCTCGTACGGCTGAGGTCAGTATGACAAAGCACGTCGTAGCTGAACCGGTCGCGAGCAAATATGTTGGTCTTAAGGTTGCGGTTATAGTTCAGCCAGTTGTCCGCAAGTTTCTTGGGGCATAACACCAGAACTGACTTGTTGCGCAGTTCGTAATACTTTACGACGGCAAGTGCGGTGAAGGTTTTGCCCAAGCCCACGCTGTCGGCCAGGATGCAACCGCTGTAGTTTTCAAGTTTGTTGATGATCCCAGTGGCAGCATCTTTCTGGTAATTGAAGAGTTTGTTCCAGATGAGCGTGTCTTGATAGCCCGTGCGGTCATTGGGCAGGACATCCTCGTTGAGGTCGTCCAGAAACTCATTGAAGATGTTATAGAGCATCAGGAAGTAGATACTTTCAGGCGAGTTTTCCTGGTAGACGGATGCAATGTGGTCGCAGATCTGCGCCGTTACATCCTCCAGCTTCTCAGGATCTTGCCAGATCTGGTTAAACAGATTGAGGTAGGTCGCCGTAAACGTCGACTCGTCCATTTTGTTGACGAGGTTTGAAACAGCATTGCCTTGCTGGTAGCCAAGATCGACGGCCGTAAATCCGTGCAGTGGCATGTAGGCAGTCTCTGCGGCGGCGGCCTGAACACAAGCAAACTGCTGCATCGGAGCCTTGCTGCGATTGGACTTGAATGTTGTCTTACGCCGCATCCAGTCCGCACACTCTTTTGCAATTGCGCGCTGGGTCAGTTTGTTGCGCAGCTGAATTTCGAACTCACTACCGTACAGACTACGTTCGCGGTCAGCCTTCGGTATGTGGAATTCTTTGCGTTCCTTACGAATCTTGTCGGTTACTTCATTAGCGGTGAACGTCGGCGAGGTAAAGATGAATTGCAGCTCGTCGATTTTTTCCAGCTCTGCTTTTAGCGCTTCAAACGCGTACATCGAAAAACAGGAGGCGGCGATCTTCAGGCGAGCACCGGGTTTGAGCGTCTGCTTTAGGTCGTCTCCGAGCAGACGATTGATATTGTCGATCAGTTCCATCAAGAGTCAGCCTTTGTAGAGGTGCTATAGCCTGGTGCCAGTAAGGCGTTTTTCACGCCGTAGATCGCGAGATGATCTTTGAGCCATAAACGGTACTCCGGTCCATTTAGGCAATGATTGGGTGAGCAGTCAACACGCCAGCGCTGCAACATATAGCCTGCCACCGCTGCACGAACGTACATCCTAATCGAGCCACCGGTCATCCCGTAGTCCATCTCGATGATTTCGGGGCGTTCAACACGCGGGTGCGGCACGAAATCCAACTCAACGATGCGCGTCCACTGGATATCATTATCCGGTCGTTCGTTGGCCTGCGGAACCTCTTCAAGCAATGTTGGCGCTTCGATGCGGGTGACGACGAAATCCCGAAACTCTCCACTCTTGCGATCAAAGGCCCGGGCGTGCCAGCGCAGGCCGGTATCTACCAAAGCAAAGGGCACAATGATCCGTTCGGACTTTCCGCTGCTCATCGAGTGGTAGCGGATGGCGACGGGGCGCTTGGAGTGGATGGCTCGACAAATCACGGCCAACACATCCATCTTGGGTATGCTCAGGGCTGTGGGGGATTCACAGGGTAGCAACGCCTGCATTGGGCCATTCACGCCATCGCCAAAGCCCAGAGCCAGCGCCGACAGAACACGCTGCGATGCGTGCTCGAACAACGGAGAGAACGCCTGCCCGATACGATAGATCTTGTCGCTACCATCAAAGGTGATGTTATTCGGAGCGATTTCCCGGTACAAAGCCAAATCGCGAGTCGCTCCTGCTGGAGCAACGCCAAAGCGCTCAATCAGATCTGGGCGACCGATCTCACCGAAGAAGTAAAGCCGAAAATCGATGTAGGCCAGCCGTTCGCGCTGGACCTGACTCAAGTCGTCAAGCCGCTTACAAGGGGGACTAGGCATGAATCATCACTATAGGGAAAAATGAAAATTTAATACGGTAATCAATAAAGTGCCATGATTATAATCAAATTGATGATAATCAACATTAATACTTATGTAAAAGCAAGAGATGACGTTTCAAACGTAGACAGTCATCGTATTAGCTGATGTTTCTATAACGTTAGATTAATGCCTAACAACTATAAAACCTTAATGCCCAATGCCCAATGCCCAATGCCCAATGCCCAATGCCCTATCGCCCCTCGGACAATTTGCCCTTATCCACTGGTCTGGCTTGAGGATGAGGGGGGCAGAATAACCTAACGACTTAGGGGCCGGGATCACAGGCGGCAGCTGTTTAACGCTTACCTTAATTCAAATTATTTTCAGATAGATATCATTCTTCTGAACATACCTGACTAACGGTGGAATCTCACGATCCTGCCGTTTTTGTATTATTTTTCAGAGGAGTAGTAATGAACAATTCTGAAGGATTGAAGCCGTTTCAGCAATCGCTCGCTGGTCTGCCACAGTGGGTGTCTGAACGTATATTGCAGCAGATAAATCAGTTAACCCGCTACGAGCCAGTGATCGGCATTATGGGTAAAACCGGTGTTGGGAAGAGCAGTCTGTGCAATGCCCTGTTTGCCGGAGATATATCACCGGTCAGCGATGTGGCTGCATGTACCCGTGAGCCACTGCGCTTTCGCCTGCAAGTCGGCGAGCGCTATATGACGCTGGTGGACCTGCCCGGCGTGGGCGAAAGTGGTGCTCGCGATACCGAGTATGCTGCGATGTACCGCGAACAACTCCCCCGGCTCGACCTGGTTCTGTGGCTGATTAAGGCCGATGACCGGGCGCTGGCGGTGGATGAACATTTTTATCATCAGGTGATTGGAGAGGTATACCGGCATAAGGTGCTGTTTGTTATCAGCCAGTCGGATAAGGCCGAACCCACCAGCGGTGGGGGACCGTTGTCCACGGCGCAGAAGCAGAATATCAGCCGTAAAATCTGTCTGCTGCATGAGCTGTTCCAGCCCGTACATCCGGTGTGTGCCGTGTCGGTCCGTCTTCAGTGGGGACTGCGGGTGATGGCCGAGCGAATGATTAAGTGCCTGCCACGTGAGGCCACCAGCCCGGTGGTGTCGCAACTCCAGTCTTCCTTTCGCACGACGGTAGTCCGGGAACAGGCTCGTAGCGATTTTGGTGAAACCGTCGGGGCCGTACTCGATAGCATCAGTGCCTTTCCCCTGATACCCGCCCCGGTACGGGCTGTCATTCAGGCCGTGCGCACCACGGTGGTGTCAGTGGCCCGCGCCGTCTGGGATTTCTTCTTCTGAGTATTTAACCCATCCCTGTTACTTCCCTGCCCCTGTCGCAGATGCGACGGGGATCCCTTTTATTTGTTTTCCCGTTATGAGGAGTCTGCTTATGGCCCGTCTGGCTTCGCGCTTTGGCGCAGCAAATCTTATCCGTCGCGACCGCCCGTTAACCCGCGAAGAGCTGTTTCGCGTGGTGCCCAGTGTATTCAGTGAGGACAAACACGCATCCCGTAGTGAGCGTTATACCTATATACCCACCATATCCCTGCTGGACAGCCTGCAGCGCGAAGGCTTCCAGCCGTTCTTTGCCTGTCAGACCCGGGTACGCGACCCGGGTCGACGCGAGCACACAAAACACATGCTACGCCTTCGTCGGGAGGGGCAGATTACCGGTAAACAGGTACCAGAAATTATCCTGCTCAACTCCCATGATGGCACCAGTTCGTACCAGATGTTGCCGGGTTTATTTCGTGCGGTTTGTCAGAACGGGCTCGTCTGCGGTGAGTCATTTGGCGAGGTGCGTGTGCCGCACAAAGGCGATGTAGTGAGTCAGGTGATTGAGGGGGCCTATGAAGTGCTGGGCATTTTTGACCGTGTGGAGGAGAAGCGGGATGCGATGCAGTCGTTGCTGTTGCCACCACCTGCGCAGCAGGCACTGGCAAAAGCCGCGCTGACGTACCGCTTTGGTGAGGACCACCAGCCGGTGACTGAGTCGCAGATCCTCTCCCCGCGCCGCTGGCAAGATGAGAGTAGCGACCTGTGGACCACGTACCAGCGTATTCAGGAGAACCTGATTAAGGGTGGGCTCAGTGGCCGTAATGCCAAAGGAGGACGGTCACATACCCGTGCCGTTCGCGATATCGACGGGAACGTGAAACTTAACCGGGCACTGTGGGTGATGGCGGAAGCGATGCTCACGCAACTGCAGTGACCGTTTAATGTTGCCGCTTTGTTAATATCGGACACCACCTGTCCGCATCGCACCGTGCTGGCGGTCCTCACTCACTGAGGAATGGCCTGTAACCCCCGCTGCCTCTGGCTTTTGCAGAAATGAAAAATAGTTTCTGTGATGTCCATACCCTGTCCGACCCCCTCTTTAAAGTAATCACATCATTTTCAGTCAGTTAACTTTCACGGAGAACGTCTCATGACACAGGCAGAACGCCGCCATGACCGGCTGGCTGTCAGGCTGTCACTGATAATCAGCCGTCTGGTGGCAGGGGAAACACTGAGTGTGCGTAAGCTGGCCGCTGAGTTTGGTGTGTCGGTGCGCACGCTGCGGCGTGATTTTCGTGAGCGGCTGATGTATCTGGACCTGGAGTATCAGTCCGGATATTGCCGCTTACGCACTGCGGGCAGTGAGACGCAGATGGTGCCCGACGTGCTTATCTTTGCCCACCGCAGCGGGATGGCCGGTCTTTTCCCTGGCTTTGACCGTCGTCTGGTAAACGCACTGCTGATGTGCGATGAGTCTCCCTGCGTAATCGCACCCGCCAGTCCGGCTCCTTCGCCATCAGGCGCATTGTCTTTCTGGCGACTGATTCAGGCCATTACCGGGCGCAGGCGGGTGACGCTGATTGCCGAGGGGCAGCGCTGTGAGCGGCTGGCTCCCTGCCGGTTACTTATCCACCAGCAGGCCTGGTATCTGGTGGCAGAGCACGACGGACATATCGCCTTATTCACACTTGATGAAATCCATCTGATTCAGCCTTTGCAGGAGACTTTTCGCCGGAATGACAGTCTGTGCCGCCTGACTGAAGACCCGGTCTTCATTCAGGCCTTACCCCATTTTCGCTTTATCCAGCATTCACTGCTTACGTTTGTTCCGGCTGACAGCCCACCGGAATAGCGCAGGCGTTGTTATCAACCCGGCAACAGGGAGGAGCCCAGTGCCTGTTATTGCCATTATCGCCATTGTTATCATCGTCATCATTCTGAACAAAACTGGAGTGTCCGACAGCCTCACGGCCCTGACACTTGCAACCGTTGCCGCACTACTGACGGGAGGTGGCGCAGCCGGTGCTGCCAGTGTCGCGCTGACGCCGTTCGTCGGCGTGCCGGTGGGTATTTTCGTGGGGATTTATGTCTTTACCAAAGTGGTTCGTCTGATTTCAGGAAAAAATAATGAAACGTAAAACACTACCTCTACTGGCGCTGGTTGCCTCCACTCTGTTTCTGAGCGCTTGCGATGACAGGAGTGATGACCTGAAAGCTATCAGTAAATTTAAGGACCTCACGCCTCCGCGCTTCAGCGATGTGGTGAGCCGTCAGGATGATGTCAGGGAAGAGTGGTCGCAGATTGCTCTTTCTGGTCCCACTATGCAGGTCTTACGTACCCGTCAGTCGCCCGATGGCTGCGAGGGTGGCTGTTACTACTACCTCGTGGATATGGAGGAGAAAACCGTGCAGCCGCTGATGAATGCGCTGTGTATTGCCGACAACATCAGCCTGGAATACCACGAGAAAACGGACCCGCGCACCCGGGAGCGTTTCCTTGAATATTCCCATGACGGCAAACTGATGGGACGGCTGCTGATACCCTCAAATCCTGATAACCGGGAATAAATACAAAGACAAAGGAGACAGAAATGAAAATAAATTCTTTAAGTCGGCTCATGCTCGCTGGCGTGCTGCTTGTCAGCTTCAATGCCTCTGCGGTTTCGGGACTCTGGCAACAGGGGTACGGTCAGGGCAATGCGGAATACAGTGTGACGGATAGCAGCGGAAAGATGTTTACCATCAACTGCACGGAAAATCCGGACCAGAACGGTATTTACCAGCAATCGGTTTTTCTGACCCTCGCAGGGGATAAAACGATCAGCTCGCATGATGACAGTACCGACATCACAGTGGTGATGGGCCCCATAAGCAATACGCCATTCCCTCAACCCTTGGCTGGCGTAACGGGGATAATGCCTGGTTTAGTTTCATCATGGATATCCGTAAGGCCAGGCAGTTCGACGTCTACGTCAATGACCGCAAAGCGGGGACCTTCAGCGTTGACCTGACGAACGCTACGAAGGCACTGCCAACATTAGCAGACTGCACTAACGAGTGACAGTTGTGCTTTCCATCCATAACAACATACCTGACTGCCAGGAGCAGTCAGGGTTTATTTTTTTCATTTTTTATTTCCACCGATTAGTCCAGGCACTTCCGAATAATGAGCGCAGTGGCCAGTTTTAGTTGACTATATAGCAATGATAAAATAATCACGTGTTATGTTGAGATTGTTTATTTAGCGGTTGAGAGAAACTATGGATAAAATTTGTGATAAGTGTGCACACATGATGAGTGCATGTACTTGTGGAACTTGTGAGAACTGTGACGAGAAAGAGTCGGACTGTACCTGCAAAAAATGTAGCCAGTGCAATAACCTTGAGGACTTCTGCTCTTGCAGAATTTGTGAAGAATGTAGTGAAAAAGAAGCAGAGTGCTGCTGTTGAAATGTTAACAATACTGGCTGCAGGAGCTACCTGCCTGCAGCTTCGATTGCCGACGTACCCCGATCCCAGTTGGTTAGCGTATTTCGATTCTTGCAATAATCGCTGGACTCATAGCACGAAGCCGACATACTTACTGGATTGAAGGTCCGCTGTGAGCGAAAAGCGGACGCCCGCATAGCGTAAACAGGCGTCTGATATTTTGATATGGATTGATGACTTAACCCCTTCCCCGCTTCGTCAATGACTTTCTCGTCATTATCTTTGGTAAATGATCCTTTTGCCTTTCCGGTAGAATACTCAGCATTATTTCTGAAGAGCGGCAAAGACGAGTGCCTTGCCATGAGTTCACCATAATTTCATCTGCGCCCGTGCGGCGAACCAGATCCCTGAGCCCGTCACGGACGACCTCCGGTTTGCCCCATACGGATTCACGCAGCTGATAATATTTTGCGGTCAGTTCATCAGCGGTATCACTAGTCATTGCCCGTGAGCGGGTCATGGGGGCCATAACGACGCGGTTTACCAGGTCAGTATCACCGGTCTGAAACTGGGTAAATAATTTTTCCATTTTTATCTCCTTTGCTGGAGGAAATATGATGGTCTCAGCTACGGAATAAAAAAACAGTAGTCTGTTCCGAACTGAGTAGACATAATTTCTACATTTAGTGTTCTCCTGGTATTAAACCGAAATATTTGATTGTAGGCGATGTCTTACGTAGAGATAAAGCCTGCTGCAAAAGTGATGAAGACTCAGTATGTTCTCTTCTAATACAAAGCAGACGCCCATTCTCATGCAGACGCTTTGTTCTTGTCTCGCTAGCAACCAAATCGCTTGCTCCACAACTATGATTGCTTATTAGCGTTTTCATCAAAAAACAAATCAAAATAAATTGATTTTATGAATTCTCTATCGGAGTCTATATGGTCAGCGCGATTTGCATGCTCTAATGTTTCAATTGCCAGAGTGTGCGCGGCATCAGCAAACATCTCAGGCCAACCCGTACTCAGCATAGATAGCCCTTTGAGCACTCTTATCTGAATCTCTCTCATACTGGCACCATCGCGTGCGACAGGTGAGAAAAAGTCTTCCAGGAGATCGTTGTTCTGAAGTGGCGCAACGTGTACTGAAGGATAGGTCACTTCAATTTCATGAGACTTATTCTGCGCGTAAGCAGAAAGTATACGAACACCTCTGCCAATGACATCGATTGCGGTTCCAGGATCGTTCACTGCGGGTGAAAGGGCTCTGCAGGCTATTTCGGCCATGACGCTAAGACAAAATCGGGGATCCTGAGCAAATGAACGCACATCCGAGACAATGATCGTCTCAAGTAAATCGGCGCAGATTGATGACTCCTGGCCCTGACTCAGGTACAAAGCTGGCATGGACGGATGAATGAAACTGCCTGGTTGCGCCACAAGGTATACATGACGAGGATCATTGGCCAGCAGCTTGCTGAGTTTCTCCATATCAATATATTCAACATAGCCAATCTTCTTCGGATAAACTGCAACCGTTCCTTTCGGCTGTTCATAGCTCTCAAGCCATGGATATCCGCCGAGACAGGGATTTCTGGCTCTCGCAATAAATGTTTCGATGGCCGCCTGTTCTACTTTTGCTGTTGTCTCACCGACCCTCCCCAGAGAGGTCAAATGCTGTATCCAACGAAGCAATGTGATGAGGATGAGGGCAATGACAACGAGTGTGACAATGAATAAAATGACTCTTCCCCTTTCTCCGTAGGCTCCCATATTGAGGGCAATAATTCCTACCAGACTGAAGAGAAAGGAACCAATGAAGGTGGCCAGTACATTTTGTGTGGTTACGTCTTCCACAACTAAACGCGTTGCTCTGGGAGTAACATTAGTAGTGGCTGAACCGTAGGCTGTGACCATGATACTCAGCGAAAATGTGGTCACTGCCAGCATACTCGATGCCAGTATGTTCAGAATGTTATCAACTGCTTCCGCACCAACCTTCACTGAAACCGACTCAGGAATCATTGATTTAAAAAGAATAGATAAAAGAGCCGTTATTATCGCGACAATTGCGAATAACGTAGCTCTGAACCAGAGTTTCTTAAATGTTTGCTTCAGAATCCATTGCCAGCGTGAAATCATTCTGCATTCCCTCGTATTGCGGTCGGGATAAATAATTGCCGCCCCCTAGGACGGCATTTTGCTATCAACGAACCAGGTGCAGGAAGTGCAGGTGTTTTTCGTACTGGTCCAGTATGTCATTAATCAACTGTTCCTGATTCCAGCCCATCACATCATAATTTTGACCGCCTTCTTTGAGATAAACCTCAGCGCGATAATATCGATGTTGGTCAGTCTGCTGCTCATCATTATCCATTGCGGCGAGCGCGAAGGTGGGTGAGCTATACCCGCGAAGCCTCACTTCATATATAAAATTCAGCTCGTTGCCCAAATCCACTTCAAGACGAATACGATCGTCGGCTGCGTCACTAATGTGGCTTATCGTCCCCTGCTTGTTCAGTTCTTCCTGAACCAGCGTCATGGCAGGCTGGATAATGTCGTCCATAAAACGTTTCACAAGAGATCGTTTCGGCAGATACGCGATATTGCGTAACCTTCTCTGCCAGGGAATTGGGTTACGTGCAGCCGTAGGAGCAATAGTCGCCATGCTCAGGCTTTCACGCTTAGTCAAATCTCGACGCAGGGCTTTTAACAGCCCGTATATGGATATCAGCAAGATCACGGAGAAGGGTAATGCACTTGCTATTGTCACCGTTTGCAGCGCGCTCAGCCCTCCCGCAAGGAGAAGCGCAATTGCAACAACTCCCATGAGCGATGCCCAGAAGATTCGCTGCCAGACGGGTGTGTTTGCCACCCCACCTGATGCCAGAGTATCTACAACCATTGCCCCCGAGTCAGCAGATGTGACAAAGAAGACGATGACCATAGCCATTGCAATAAATGACAGCACGGAGGAGAACGGGAAATGCTCCAGGAAATTGAACAAGGCCAGCGAGACATCCTGTTGGACGGTATTGGCGAGATCGGTCGCCCCCTGGTTCATAATGAGATAGATTGCGCTGTTACCAAACACCGTCATCCACATGAGCGTAAAGCCGGCCGGAACAAACAGCACACCGGTGACAAATTCGCGAATGGTTCGGCCGCGTGAGACCCGTGCGATAAACATCCCCACAAATGGCGACCATGAAAGCCACCATCCCCAGTACAGTAATGTCCAGCCCCCCAGCCAGTTGCTCGACTTAGGTTCATATGCGTAAAGATTGAACGTTTTACTCACCAGTTCCGAAAGATAACCGCCGGTATTTTCCACAAATGACTTCAGCAGAAGCACAGTTGGCCCCAGACACAGGACCAGCGCCAGGAGCAACAACGCGAGGCCCAAATTGAGCTCAGACAGGATACGTATTCCCTTGTCTAGGCCGGTCACCACAGAAATCGTCGCTAACCCCGTGATGGCCACGATCAGAATGACCTGCACCGTTTCATTAATGGGCACCCCGAATAGGTGGTTCAAACCGGCATTCACCTGCAAAACACCGTAACCCAGCGATGTTGCAACGCCAAAGACCGTACCTATAACGGCAAAAATATCAACCGCATGGCCTATAGGTCCGTATATGCGATCGCCAATAATGGGATAGAGTGCAGAACGCAGCGTTAAAGGTAGACCGTGGCGGTAACTGAAAAAGGCCAGAATCAGCGCTACAATGGCATATATTGCCCAGGCATGCAGACCCCAGTGGAAGAAGGTCAGCCGCATTGCTTCCTTCGCTGCCGCAACAGTCTCTGGGGCGCCAACGGGAGGTGAGAGATAATGCATCACCGGTTCAGCAACGCCAAAGAACATCAGGCCGATCCCCATCCCTGCCGAAAAAAGCATCGCAAACCAGGAGTGATAGCTGAAATCAGGTTGCGCATGGTCCGGACCCAGCTTGATATCACCGTAGCGTGAGAGTCCCAGAAACGTGACACTCAATAAAATCAGGGCCACAGCAAGGATGTAGAACCAGCTTGCATTCGTGAAGATTTGTTGCTGAAGTAGTTTGAAATTTTTGTCAGCAACATCCGGGAATGCAGCGGCAAAAGCGACAAGAAGAAAAATTAACAAAGCAGATGTAAAGAATACAGCTTTGTTAATCTGGCTGTGAGACTTCTTTGGGATTGTTTCATTTTCACTCATAATCATTTATTCCATTGATTTAAATCCGTATTGGATAATGCTTACCACCTCTTACAGAGTAGCAAAATTCAACTGACTATGCGGCGTGAATCGAGCACATGGTGTGATGAGTGCCGATACAAATCATCCTATAATCGAAGGAGTTCTTTGTTAATCAGCCTGCCACTTCTTGGGTATTTAATTTGCATATTCTGTACCAGAGCTGGGATATACGTTAAGTGAAGTATATTAGACACGAATTACCAGCTTCTGCTTTTGGCACAAAACGGCCTATCAGCATTATAAAAATATTCAGATATATATCATTCCTCTGAACATACACAACTAACGGCAGAATCTCACGATTCTGCCGCTTTTTTATTATTTTTCAGGGGGGGAGTAATGAATAATTCTGAAGGTTTGAAGTCGTTTCACTAATCGCTTTATGACCTACCGTAGTGGGTATCGGCTGATTGCGCAGCAGGGCCATTAGTTCCTGCCAGTATCACCGGCGTTAACATTGAAGACGACTAGGGCAGGCATGGAACTTTGAACCGGATGCCGGTGAAGGTCTTAACCGCTATACCCGCAAGCCAGGCATCTGTACGGACGTATCCATCTGCTGGCTCCGCATGATTTACCAGCAACATTTAATCTTCCCGAACACTCATTATTACCGCATACGCCAGCCGTCGCCGCTGGCGTTTTTTTATTGACGGAGACATACCCATGACAACAGCGACAAAAAACAACCTCGCATCTGCTGCTAACGAATCCGAATTTGAACTGACCGTAACGCAGATACCCGACGAACAGCGTATCTGCTTCTGGCCGCAGTACTTTGGCTCTATCCCACAATGGATAACGCTGGAACCCCGCATTTTCGCCTGGATGGACCGCTTCTGTGACGAGTACAACAGTGGTATCTGGTCCTTTTACACGCTCAGCAATGGCGGCGCGTTTATGGCCCCTGATGCTGACGTTGACGATAAATGGCATCTGTTCAACGGTATGAACGGCAATGGCGCGGACATGAGTGCTGAAGCCGCAGGCATTGCTGTCTGCCTGATTGAATACAGCCATCACGCCTGCCGTACAGAGTGTGACGCAATGACCGCGCACTATTACCGCCTGCGGGACTATGCCCTGCAGCATTCTGAAGCCCACGCCATTTTGCGTATCATTGACTGACCGGAGGAGCAACGAATGAAACAGCTTTCCTTTTTACCCGGCGAGATAACGCCACAGGACCGGCGTCTCATTCAGCGGGCGCTCAGGGCTCTGGAGCGGCACCTGCATGAGCCTGGGGTAGCCTTCACCTCCACTCATGCCGTCCGGGAGTGGTTGCGGCTGCATATGGCCGCGCTTGAACGGGAAGAGTTCCGGGTGCTGTATCTGAACCAGCAGAACCAGTTGATTGCCCACGAAACCCTGTTTGCCGGTTCTATTAGCAGTACCGAGGTACATCCCCGCGAGGTGGTCAAGCGCGCTCTGTACTTCAACGCGGCAGCGGTAATACTGGCGCATAACCATCCTTCCGGCGAGACGACGCCCAGCCAGGCTGACAAAGCCCTCACGCAGCGACTGGTTCAGGTACTTCAACTGGTGGATATCCGTGTCCCTGACCATCTGATTGTCGGCGGCAGGCAAATCTATTCGTTCGCAGAACACGGTCTGCTGTGAGGTATTACATGAAAATTATCAGTAAACGCCGGGCAATGACGATATACCGCCAGCATCCTGAGTCCCGAATCTTTCGTTTCTGCACCGGCAAATACCAGTGGCACGGTAGCGTCTGCCATTACACCGGCAGGGACGTTCCGGATATCACAGGAGTCCTGGCGGTATACGCCGAACGCCGCCAGGACCGCGAGGGGCCTTATGCCTGCCTGATGAGCATCACCCTGAACTGACAATAAAGAGGTTATCAATGAGCAAAATCACATGGGGTCTGCAGCGTGATATCACGCCACGTCTGGGAGCCCGTCTGGTGCAGGAAGGCAACCGACTGCATTATCTGGCTGACCGGGCCAGCATGACCGGCAAGTTCAGTGACATCGAATACCGGAAGCTGGATGAAACATTCCCGCACTTTATCCGCCAGATGGAATCGATGCTGACCACTGGTGAACTCAGCACCCACCATGCCCACTGCGTTACCCTGTACCACAACGATTTAACCTGCGAAGCCGACACCCTTGGCAGTTGCGGCTACGTATACATCGCCATTTACCCCACTCAGCGTTAATTACCTTCACGAGAGCAAACATGAAAACTTTACCTGCAACAACTCAGCGGGCGGTGAAGCCCTGCCTGTCACCCGTGGCTGTCTGGCAAATGTTACTGACACGTCTGCTGGAACAGCACTATGGTCTGACAATAAACGACACGCCATTCTGCAATGAGGCTGTGATTAAGGAACACATCGATGCCGGTATCACCCTAGCCGATGCCGTGAATTTTCTGGTAGAAAAATACGAGCTGGTTCGTATAGACAGGAAGGGATTTAGCTGGCAGGAACAATCTCCTTATCTCCGGGCTGTAGACATTCTGCGAGCGCGGCAGGCAACTGGCTTGTTGCGGCAAAGCCGTAACAACGTAGTACGATGAACATTGCGTACAACCTTCCCGATTTACATTTCTGAACTTCCTCCCTTGTTTACCTATTGCGTAATGCGCCTGCTACTACCCGGCGGGCGCGTTATCTTTTTACGGACAAACAATCATGCAACCAGAAGTTGAAGTATTAACCGATCATAATGAGCTAATTTGTTCGAGCTTTATTGAACACATTGCCAACACATTAAATTTAGGAGTGGTGTAGACATGGACAACTAAACCTGCAGCCACGGATGTATAGTGAGCGAAGCCCTATCAGGCCTTTTTGGTCAGTAGATAAGATTGATCTTCGTTGATAGAATTTACTTACACCAGCTGTTACATGAAAATAATTTTTTGGTGGGAGAATGATAAGATCTTACGTAAGAATTTGATTTTAATGGTGCCGATAATAGGAGTCGAACCTACGACCTTCGCATTACGAATGCGCTGCTCTACCAACTGAGCTATATCGGCCCTGAAAAGGACATGCCCACGAATGTGAACACGGGATAGAAGGTTAAAACTAACCGGGCGATGCGTCAATGGCCTTGTGAATCAAACGCCTATTTTTGCATCACCCGGATTCAATTACGCACGAATCGTGTCATCACCAGCTACGGCGGAACGCGCTCAGCGCTTTCCGTGTTCGCGATAGCGCGTTATTGCATCAGACATTTCTATAACCAACGACGAACCCGTTGCTCATAGCGTTCCCATTCCGGCCCGAAATGTTTTCGCAGCTGTTCTTCTTCAAAATCGATATGCAATCTGGCTATCACCAGCATAAATAATGGTACAGCCAGTATCCCGGCGAGGCTGCCGACGTAGAAAGCGAAGGCCAACTGGAGTCCGCTCATTCCAAGGTAAATAGGGTTGCGGCTCCAGGCGTAACAACCTTCGGTAACAAGCGTGGTCGTTCTTTCCGTATGAAGCGGGTTCAGCGTCGTGCGTTTCATCCTCATCTGCCACACAGTATGCAGTGCTACCGCCAGACTAACGCAGGCCAGCAATAGGCTTACGACGATATTCACAGCACCGAACGTAAAATGCGGGGTCGCCGTCAACGCATCCATGACAAGAAATAATACTAAGATGAGCGGTGGCGGAAACCATACTCTTACTTTTGTCAGAAATGTACGCATGGCGAAGGGCTAACCTCAAAACTTTTGTATTGAACATTAATACAGTTATGAATAACCCTTTTAGGATAAACAAACAAACGATGCCTCGCTCAGAACAGCAAACCTTCTTGAGATCTAGGTTGAGAAAGTTGAACCAGATACAGGTTCATACAAACTGACAGAGTGCTTGTAATACCGGATAAAATCACTAAATGTCACTGGCGGTAGAAATTGATAGCCTTGCAGGTAATCAACTCTCTGTTTTTCCAGCCATTGCTGTTGAAAGTCATGTTCAACGCCCTCCGCCACTACGCGTAGCCCTAAAAGCCCGGAAAGATGAATAATTGACTCAAGCATAGGAATATGTTGCTCAACCTCTTTAATAGCCTTAATGAATGTTTTATCAATCTTGATTACATCCAGGTCTAACTCATTGAGATAACAGAGGTTAGCGTAACCGGTCCCAAAATCATCTAAAGCAAACAGAACGCCTCTGTTTCGTAATGAACGAATAAGCTCTTTGATTGCTGGAGTGATTGTAAGCGTCTGATTTTCAGTTATTTCTATCATCAGTTTTATGGGTAATTTTTGCGTCATTTCCATAAAGTTAAGGCATTCCCAATAAAAGACAGGGTTACTTAAACCTGATGGGCTGACATTAAATGAGACAAATAAAGTGTTGTTGATCCCTAAACCTCCGCCGACGAAATCACGCGCAACGATGGTCATTAAATAGCTGGTCAACTCATTAATCAACCCACTTTTTTCTGCCAATGGAATAAACTCACGCTGAGAAATAGCGTAGTTATGCCCCTGTGGCCAACGAGCCAAAACCTCAACGCCGCAAACATCACCACTGGTATTTACTATGGGTTGAAAATAAGGAATGATTTCTTCATTCCTTATTGCCATGCTCAGTCGGCTAGTATCTGAAACATCATACACCTCATCGTAAATCATATTCACCGCCGTATTTCTTAGCGGTGAACTGTCTTCACGCAAGAAATTATTCCTGGTTAAAAAAATGATTGTTTCATTGAAATGAGAAAATCCGAGCCGAGTGGTAATTTTTTCCCGATATCGATATACTGACTTAATTGTCAGCGAGTTGGCAATACAAAGATCGTGCAATCTTTCTTTAGTGAAAGAAGCATACAACATTTCTTCCTCAAACTCGGTTAAATAAAAAGTAAATAGTGGTGAACCTCTGTTAATTTCGGCTATCTCACCAGGTGCCAATAAATAATCTTTTAACTGAGAGATCACCTTCTCTGATAATTCCCATCCATTAATAAAAACAAACTCTTCATACCCTCGATTAACAGCCTGGTTTTCACTCATCCGAAGAACAATACAGCTCATATTAATGAACTGTGCACTATTTCTCTGGAGCCACTTCCTGACCAGGAATAATGGCAGTCGATTATCAATAACCAACACACAGGATGGATATTGTGGTATGACGGGTTGCGCTCCAGAAATATATGTGCGCGCATCAACCAGTACTAAATTTGGCAAAGACGCTTTTAACCCTGAGAAAAGGAAAATATCATAACTGAGAAGAAAAGCCTTTTTCACATTCATAGTTATCACCAACTTTAATTTATGGCATAGCAGGTCCCTCGTTTTATGCACGAGAGCATATACAACACCTTCGACCTCCAATAATTATAAGGCGGTGCGTGAGTTAACTTTTTCCATAAGTCATATTACACAGGTTAGGAATTTATGATTACAACTGTCCATATGAATATCCCCGTCAAATAGTAAGGCCATTTAAAATATTGAAAAAGGAAAATTCCCATTTTCTAATCAGAACAAATAAATTTGCTCACTTTCACAACAAGACAAAACATAAAACCATAAAAGAGCAAAACAACAACATATGCAACTTAAAAAATTTGTAATACAATATATCAACTCTGTTAAGCAGCCCGACAAACCATAAGCGTACGTCGCAAATCTCTTATCCCATACACATTTCCGGCGATACGGACAACCTTATAATAGAAAATATCCTGCCGTGACATAAGCAGCTCAGTAATTTCATCAGGGACATTATCATTTTTATTTTTAACAATGGCCACGCGGCGGGTCTGTCGGTATCCATCGTGATCTTTACCAATAAATTTCAGGACGACATTACGATCTACGGCATAATGTTTGCCCTGAATGACAAGACTTCCTACCTGAGATACTCGCCCTTCGGTGGCGGAAGATATCCGGAAGACAAGAAGGACTTCACCTTCAATTTTCACCCCCTGAGTTTGAGCTTCCAGATGCAGATAATTTTTGGCAGAACAAGTCAGCGTCTCAGGTTGCAGATGAAGGTAAAAATATACTGTTATCGCTGCAAGGAGGATCACCCCACTAATAAATATAGTTTTCGCATTCATGCGCAACACCTCGTTTATCTAGCGAACAAACTCCAAGAAAGTTCTCTTTAAGAGAATTGCTTGCTGATAAATTATTATCATCATAGAAAACTATTGTTTTCTTACCGCTATGACAAACCGAATTTACTTTTCGCCACATATCAGAGGATAAGAATGCTTTCGTTTTATCAGCATTATTGTCATCTGCAGTATAAAGTTCACAATCACCTACTGCCCTGATGTAGATAAAATTCCTGGTACCTGTATTAAAAGTCTTCACGATAAAAAAAGTGCTTGCGATTAAAGCGATTAATAAAAAGAGAACAAAAATTTTTACGTATTTCGCGTTTCTTGATGGAACTGCCGTTTCCGTTTTAGGTACCAAGCACCTGTCTTGATCCTCACTGGAGGATGTCGATGCGTCACGGACCGCAGCATGGAACAAAAATCCCTGTCTGGGCAATGTTTCAATGGGGTTCTCCGCCCCCAACTCGCTAAATGCTTTTCGTAAGACACTTATACTTTTATTAAGACTATGGCCGGATGGCACCATGCCATGCTTTTCCCATACTTCCTCAATGATAAATTCGCGGTGGAGCTGTTGATTTTTATGAGTAATGAGTAAATCAAGTAGTCTCGCTGTAGACGGCGAAAGAATTATTGTAGTATCGCCATGTTTCAGGCTTTTCCTGGTGGAATCGTACTCAACCTGATCATTAATTATACTTTTCATACAACCTGACTCTTAAATACCGTAATATTGAGTTCGGATGGCCAAAATTTCATCTACTCTGAGCTTATGACTGTATTTTATAAAGATACATACAGTATAGATTCAATATCTCATCATGACATATCCGATCAGATTCAATACTTACTCACGATTGAGTTTGAAGCACCCCTGCCCCACGGGTAGGTATTTCTGCAAGGCAACTATAAATTTTCTGTTTTGTGTTTTTAGTTGGCTACTACGCCAGGTTTCCCCCGGCAACACATAACGCATGGTGGCTTCATCATCGGTTGAGTTGCACCCCTGGTGTACGATGATTTTAAAAAAAGTATTCCCGGTGTTTTTCAGCGTTCCGTTAGCCTCATCAATGGTGTAGGTCAGATTTATTTTTCTCGGGCGAACAACCAGTATGGTGTCCATAGCGATCACCGGGAGAGCCTGTCCCCCTTTTCCTTGATTACGCTCGGTAAACAGCGTGATCGGCATTTCACGAAACAGAATTCTATAATAACGCTCCTTATCATCCTGCGGTCCACGGTAGAAAATCTTAAAAAACTCACTCGCCTGCGGTGCCAGTGAGAAATTCAGCGGTGTAAACAGAAGTTCGCCTTCAGCAATGGCGCTTCTGTTTTCACCTCCCGGCCCCGGCTTATCAATTTTTACGGCGCTAATACTGTACAAATTCTGTTTGTGGCTATCGTTATAGATTCGCTTACTGATAAATGATTTATCCGATGGCATCTCATAGATGGTCGACTCCAGGTAGACAGCCTGTGCAGAGCATGCAGTCAGCCCACAAAAAAAGACAAATGCCCATCTAAGTGCGAAATGGTAGCGATTCATGGCGTGACGCCCACCCAATTCGCCGTCACTTTTATCTCTCCGCTAGCGCTGACGACACCTTCCCAGTCTGCTCCGGAAACGGTTAACAGCGAACGTGAATCATTCATGGGGAAAAGCAACTTCAAATCAGTCGTATAATAGCTTCCATCGTCATTGTTATTTGCATCCCAGGGCGTCTGTTGCCACTGCGCATCGCTCATGCTGATTGGTGCTTCACTGCAGCTATTTCGTTTCTGCACTACGCCCCCCGACTGGCTGTTGTACTGCAGAAAGGCGGGGATTGGGACGGATAGCCCGCCTTGCGTAGAGGTAAACAGGCAATAAGGCACACTATTGATCGTCGTACTATCCCCGATAACCTGGGCGGTAATGCTATCGGCCTGACGAGGGCCTGAGACGGTTACGGTGTAATCCATTTCTATAGGAGCGGCATCGCCAATCGTGCCACTGCCGCTCGCAGAAGCTGTGTTGTCCGAAGAGACGATACTGATTCCATACTCCTTCGGCACAATATTGAGCTGTAACGAAGGGGTAAACTGGTAGTGCCCTGACTCTGGTGTTAAGCCATTATAAAAACCGAAAGTAAACGGCTGACTGTTAGTAATACTGATCCCTGAATCGACGAGATTTTTCAGAAATACTTTCGACAGAAAAATATAAATATACTCCCCGGACGTAGTGAAAACGTTGTA
The DNA here is from genome assembly GCF_014596845.2 of Citrobacter sp. C5_2. NCBI lineage: Bacteria > Pseudomonadati > Pseudomonadota > Gammaproteobacteria > Enterobacterales > Enterobacteriaceae > Citrobacter > Citrobacter sp. C5_2. The sequence continues at coordinate 3,978,688 of NZ_CP115032.1, forward strand.
ATACGCTGTTGAAGAACCATAGTTATACCAGTTTGAGCCATTCCCGGAGTATCTCACGGTGGCCGCTCCGGGCGTAAAACCAAGCATCGCTGTGTCAACATAAGCGCGAAACGTCAGAGAGGCGGTCAGATTAGCCGTTTGTTGCAGGTTATAACTCACCATCTTGCAAATCACACCGTCTGTGCCGCCCACCACGCCAAGCTCACAATAACCAGAGTCTTTGGTGATGCTCGGCGTTCCGTCGCTGGCAACCCAAAGTTCCTGAAACGCATTAGTCGATTCAAGCGACAGATGCCCGCGTTTGGTCAACGTATAATTAACGTAATTCCATGATCCGGTCGACTGGTCTTTGCAACGCTGTCCGGAAGAATAATCATAATTTACAGACGTATAACAGCGGTTGAATACATAGGTTTCGCTGCTACCGGTAGACACATTGCGAAAATACTCATAGGCAGTATCCGTCAGAGAGGCGAATCCGTAGGCTCCGCCAACAACGCCTGCGACAGATCCCACCTGTGCATGATAAAACCCGTTATTGTCAGTTCCTTGCCCGGCAATAAACCCGGTCGATGGACACTGGGTTCCACTATAACAACGTATTCCCCGGAAAGGCCCATTAATCGGGGAATTATCAATCCACATATCCTGATAATAATTTCCGGGTGCAGTCCAGCCCACAAAACCTAAATATCCGAGACTGACCTGCGAGGTACCGTATTTTATCCACGTATTTGACCCGCTGAAGCGCGGATCAAGTGCCGATGGGGTAATAAAATATTCACCATCGATAGCATTTTCAATAAACAAATAGTTATTACTGACTGACCCGGACGAGGAGGCCTTCAAAGCTAAAACAGGCAAGGGCGTAAAGCTTCCGACAGCACAGATTAAAATAGCCAACTTATTTAATACTTTCATTTTATTACCTCTGTGCCATAGTGGTTTGCGTTGCGCATTTCACCTCACCCACCCACGCCGCGCCGCGTGCTTTTTCCAGATCGAGATCGGCTTCACAAACGCTGCCATTGGCTGAAATTAGCGTGATGACCGGATATTTTTTATCAATATCGATAGCAAACTCACCCTTTTCATCGGTACGTGTTTTCCCGATGTGGTTATGAATATCGGTATTTGCAGCTAACTGCCCATCAGGGTAACGAATACGCCCAAACACGGTGACCATGCTTTTCACTTCAGGGTTAATAACACCAACGTTACCCGGATATAGCGTCAGTTCCTGCTTGCGTCCTGAAACAATATCGAAGCTGTCCTCAGAGTTTTTATCATTGAGAATTTCCAGCTTGTACTGGGCATAGGGCGGCAGTGCAATGAAATTTGATTTACCGCTGAGAAGATAATTACGATTGTTAATCTTCGCCGCCAGTTTCCCCTCACCGGTCAAATCTGTTTTCACGATGACACCTGACCGTTGCCTCTCTTTACTCAGACCGAAGTCTTTCCCAGCCCACGCCAGAGAGCCTTGAGAAGAGAAGTTCATATTGGTGGAGTTATCCGCGGAACGCGTTACCGATACGGTACCGGCGTTATATTTCGTGTCATAACTCAAATTGCCGTTTATCGAATAGTTGTTGTCGTAATATTGTTCACCACTCAGACGGGTTGACGCCGCCAGGCCGACTGATTTAATGGGGCCTTCAGTATACTGCTTACGCGCACTGAGATTCCCCTGGGTGCTGCCATAGCGATCCCGGGAGACCCCCATGCTCAACCAGGAAGCCAACGGCAACGATAAATCCAGGCTGACATAACGTTCCTGTCGCCCATCGTCATTTCGGTTGTTGTAGTAATAACGCTGGATCCCTGCACGCAGCCCAACCGAGGCATATCTGCCTGAATAAAGGGTCGTGCTGTAGTCCAGGTTACGGTATTTATTGCCTGAATAGCGATTCTCCGTCTGGCTAACGGTGAGCGAACCGCCATGAGGAATAAACTTTCCGATATTCAGCGTGCCGCCAATGGAATAATTGTCACGTTCCTGCACGGGCAAACGATCGCCAATTTTACTGTCTTCACGAGATGCCCAGAGAGAGCCATACCCCTCAGGTACATTGAGATTAATGTTACTGATGTTTCGCCATGACGAATCGTTCGCTACCAGCGTCTGAGTGCCAATGCTTACGTATTCATTCACATTGAGCGTGACATCCGTTTCATTAACCGCATTGTTGTCAAAACCGTAGAGCGTGGATTTCAGGCCCAGTCCCGACAATACCGCCAGCGTTACCGATGCGGCCCCGCCAGCAATCCATGTCTGCTCGCTGCCCAAATCCTGATAATTATTTCGCTTATAGCTCACACGATCATAATCCAGTGAGCCGCCAAAAAATTGCCACGAGAGCTGATCAATTCCGGCTGCTTGTTGGCGGGCAAAGATTTTATTTACCCTGCTGATACGACTATTAATTGTCCGGCCATTGACCACGATATCTACCGTGACGTCATAAACTCCATACGGAAAACGACTGGTATCAATTTCATAGCTGCCCATATTAAAGTTCTGCACGCTGAGCAATCGCCCGTCACGAAAGACATGAACCTCGCCAGCGGCTGGCAAAAATACGGTAATCGGCGTGAGTGAAAGTGCGGTGTTTTCAACAACCGTACTTCCTTTATTTCCATAGCTCACACCGTAAATTTTACCGCCGTTCAGCGCATTCAGACTGGCAATAGACTGGACATTCCAGGTGTCAAGCATCCCGAGCGCCAGTCGATACCCGTTATAATCGCGCTCATACATCGCCCGATAGAGTTTGCTGGTGCCATTGCTGTCGCCTATACCGTAAAACGAACCGTTAATGTTGATATGGTGCTCACGCAGCGATGTTGTATTGTCTACCGTCAGATAGCTGCGAGTACTGCTGCCGTTGTGATAATCATTGTAGTAGGTACCAAAGTTATAATTCAGGACATTGGAGAGCGTCTCCACACTGGAAGGCCCAAGCAGACTGCTGCGTGCGACAATCGCTTCAGTTAGCGCATCTTTACTAACAATCATCTCCAGATGAAATGAAGAGACGTTAAGCTGCAGGCGTGCATTAGCCGATAGCTCGATATTGGTATTATCGTGAAACTTCACATCACGAATTTTTTCCACCAATGCGCGGGTTTTTCCAGATAACACGGCATTATTAGGCAATTCAGTAAGCGTCAGGGATTTAACGGTAATATTGCCATCAACAAGCGAAATTACCGCATCGGCAATTTTTTGCTGACTTTTCTCGTCAGTCTCGTTGTAGCGAATATATACCGGTACCGTCATTCCCTGCTCCAGTGAACGGGCGAAAGCGCTGGGAATAACGTAATTACCCACTTTTACTGGGGCTGCATGTGAAAATCCTGGTGTCAGCGCAAGAAAAAGGCAAAAGCTACCGCCGACAATGTTTTTTGTTGTCATATGCATCCTTACATTCCGGTATTTTATTTATCCCGTACAGATGGCTGCAATCGACCATCACTTCACTGTAATAAACTGCTTACCGTGCCAGATACCGATCCGTGAACGGCTATTATTAATATCGGTAAACTGTAATTTTATTTTCGTACCTGGCATAATGTAATAACGTTCGCGACAGCCTCGTCCTCGATCGCGGGCCTTCTCTTTACACGTGCCATAGGCGATCACTCGAAACGAAACATTGCCAGTATTGGTAATAACGTCGCCATTTCGGTTATATTCAAAACGCTCCTTTCTCGGCGCAACCACCAAAATAGTTCCAATTTCAGCCGACGCTGTTGCAACCGCCATTTTATTGGCCCGGGTTTCCGCGCTCTCGGTAACCGGTTCATCAATCCATTGCAGACGATAATAACGCTCAACATCATCTGCTGGTCCTTTATAGAAAAAGCGAAATACATCCTTCGCCTGACCAGGAAGAATAAGGTTGGCAGGTGTAGAAAGTAACTCTCCGGAATTAACAGGCTTTATTTCGACTCCGCCAGCTAAAGGTGATGACAATTGTTTTACCGAAACACTGACATAACGCGCCGCATCAGTTGTATTGGTAATTTCTTTCGATAATGAACTCTCAGCAGAAGTCATTATCGATGTAATTTCACCAACATTAATTGCCCATCCGGGAAAAGATACTACTAACCCTACCAACATCGCTGTCGGTAAATATTTTTTCATGACACCATTCCTGATAAATTCGGGAGATAAAATTCTCCCGAATTTTTTATTACTTAGGTAGTCGTCCAGGTTGCATTGAACTGTACTTTTACATCACCAGTCCAATAGCCGTCTGGCAGGGCAGAGTAATCCGTTACTGCCTGGGTACCATCAGAAGTCGCTGACGTGATGGTGAATTTGAAGTTGGATTGATCGCTGACACGAGCAGCACCGTTATAAGCGCCATCAGCCATCAGGCTTTCAAGACCAGAAGTCGAGCTGGAGTTGACCAGGACAGTATCTGAAGACTTAGTCAGCGCGGTGCCATTCCATGCCACTCCTACGTTCAGGGTAGATGCATCACCACTGGCGTTGGTCAGAGTGTTGCTAATGATCTGCGCAGTCAGCTCAAAATCGGTTGCCGTCTCCTGGCCCTGAATAGTCACATCAAAAGCACCGTCCTGAGAGTTGAAGGCATTCAGTCCTTCAGCATACTGGAAAGTCAAAGAGTTTAGCGGGGTGACAACCAACATGCTGGTGGTATCTTTTGTTGCCGTCGCATCCCACGAGGCAGTTGCAGAAGCAGTAACATCTGCCATTGCATTTGCCGCAACAAATACAGAAGCCAGAGAGGTTACTAATAATAGTTTTTTCATTTTTATCTTCTCCTAAGAACAAACTCACCACCGAGTCTTATTATTAAGTCACTCCAGCGGTTCCATTAATTGCGAGCCAGAATTGCCGCGCAAAAAAATTATCATTTGAATTAAGTAACATCTCAACAAACCCTGAAACGCAGAAATTACAAAAGACTAAGAATTTTCTTACACAAATAGTCTTCCAGGAACTTTCCTAAGATATATTTACTCAAAACAAGCCGCATTTCAGAATTATTAACCACACAAATAAGTCGAACCAAACAATTCATCTTTTTTATGTTTTTGATAAATATCAAAAAGGTCATACAAATAAAACCCTAATAAAATCCTTACAAAACATAAAGATAATTAAAATATTTATATCTTTTCTAAAATGCTGACTATTTGTTACAACTTTGATAAATTTTCACCTTCACAAGAAAATTCTCATTAAACTTTCGTTTGAAGGGGAATATTCTTATAAACAAAGCAAAAATCTGGAGGATTAATACTCGAATTGATAATTATTTCACACAAATAAAACCAGGAATTTTCCATATAAAAAGAATATTCCTGGTATTGCAAGAAAAAAATCATATTCATAAAAGCGAGAATTAGATGAAGCTTTTCAAACCGAGATAACTATTAAGTGTTACCGTACGTACACGATGTAAGGTAATCAAATCTTGTTGTTCGAGTGATTTTAATGAACGGCTGACGGTTTCAATTTTAAGATCGAGATAATTGGCAATTTCTTCCCGGGAAAAAGGCAATCGAAGCGTCGTTTCCGGTCTGCCAATACGCAAATGCATCTCGTAAAACTCCACCAGGAAAGCGGCGATTCTGGCCTCCGCGTGTTTATTCGCATAACGCCGCAATTTCTCAACAATGAACCCATTATCTCTGCACAGAAACTTGATGACTGCTGCGGCAACTGAAGGATCCTTCTCTGCGACCTTGAACAACCGCGCGATGTCGATATGGCAAACTTCCGCAGTCGTTGCAGCCCTGATGGTGGTCAGATACGTTCTCCCTTCGACAGCATCCAGCGCCATGATATCCCCTGGAACATAAAAGCGGCTGATAAAAACGTTATCGCCACATTCCACGCTGGACTTGCAATACCCCTCATGAATCACAAAAAGCATCTCTGCGGCCTCATCCTGCCGAGCGAGAATCTCACCTGCTTTAAACTTCCTTCTTTTGTCTATTAACTTGTACTCATTATCACGATCAATAGCCGTTCCCTTTGGACACAGCGAACAATGGCGGGGTGGGAACGGATTGCCGAGCGGCACAACAGGAATACTAAGTTTGTGAATATCCGATTTCACGCAACAACTCCTCATAAAAATGAGACTGATTCTAATAGAACAAGCGTGGGGAACAATACGTGAACCGCAGACCAGGAAAATTCATTCCAGACAGGGAAAATTCTGTGCTGGCTTACTTTTCTGGCACAAACGAGAATATGAATAAATATAGTCTGCTGCGGATGATTAAAAACGCAGAGCTGAAACGAACGCGGGTATGGCGAAGAAGGTTAAAACAAACCGGGCGATGCATTACTGGCCTTGCGAATCAAACGCCTGTTTTGCATCACCCGGTTTCAATTACGCGCGAATGGTATCATCTCCGAAGCCAATCCACTTGTATGTGGTCAGTGCTTCCAGTCCCATTGGGCCACGCGCGTGCAGTTTTTGCGTACTCACCGCCACTTCAGCCCCCAGTCCAAACTGGGCGCCATCGGTAAAACGGGTGGAAGCATTCACGTATACGGCAGAAGAATCAACTTCATTCACGAAACGGTTGGCGTTGCTGAGCGTGCGCGTCAGGATAGCGTCGGAGTGTTGGGTACCGTGTTCGCGAATGTGCGCGACAGCGCCATCCATATTTTCGACCACCACAACGTTCAGATCCAAAGACAGAAACTCGTTATCCAGCTCTTCCGGTTTCAGCGGCACCAGTTTGGCCGGGCCATGCAGTACCTGCATCACGATTTCGTCGCCATGCAGCGTAACACCGCTTTCCGCCATCTTGTCGCTTAACGCAGGCAGGAAACGCTCAGCGATATCCTGATGCACCAGCAAGGTCTCCACGGTATTGCAGGTGCTCGGACGCTGGGTTTTGGCATTGACGATAATCTTCAGCGCAGGCGCGATTTCAGCAGAATCATCCACATAAATATGACACACGCCAATGCCGCCGGTGATGACCGGGATAGTCGACTGCTCGCGGCACAGCTTGTGCAGGCCCGCGCCACCGCGCGGGATCAGCATATCGATGTACTTATCCATACGCAGCATTTCAGCGACCAGCGCGCGATCCGGATTGTCGATTGACTGCACCGCTGCTGCGGGTAAACCGCAGGCTTCCAGCGCCTTTTGGATCACCGCCACGGTCGCAGCGTTAGTCCGGTAAGTCTCTTTCCCGCCGCGCAGGATCGCCGCATTACCGGTTTTCAGGCACAGGGAGGCAACATCAACGGTAACGTTAGGACGCGCTTCATAAATCACGCCAATCACGCCCAACGGGACGCGACGACGCTCAAGACGCAGTCCGCTATCCAGCAGGCCCCCGTCAATCACCTGCCCGACAGGGTCAGCAAGATTACACACCTGACGCACGTCGTCAGCAATCGCTTTCAGACGCGCAGGGGTCAATGCCAGGCGGTCGAGCATTGCTTCGCTCAGACCATTTTCACGCGCCTGTTCTACATCCTGCTTGTTAGCGCTAAGGATACTTTCCCTTTGCGCTTCCAGCTCATCGGCTATTTTTTCCAGCACGCGATTTTTTTCGCGGCTGGAGAGCAGCGCCAGCTTGTATGACGCAGCTTTGGCAGCAATGCCCATTTGTTCCAGCATATGCCTGTTCCTTAACGGGTAATCATGTCGTCGCGATGGACAGCAACCGGGCCGTATTCATAGCCGAGGATGGTGTCAATCTGCTGTGAGTGGTGTCCGGCAATACGGCGGAGCGCGTCGCTGTTATAGCGGGTCACGCCGTGGGCGATATCGCGCCCTTCGAGATTGCAGATACGAATCACTTCACCACGAGAAAAGTTGCCTGTCACGCTTTTAATGCCTTTTGGCAGTAATGAACTGCCACGTTCCAGAATCGCTGCGGTCGCGCCCTCATCGACGGTAATTTCCCCGGCAGGCGGCGCGCCGAAAATCCAGCGTTTACGGTTTTCCAGTGGAGAGGCCTGAGCATGAAAACGCGTTCCAACGGAAACGCCTTCCATCACATCGCCAATCACGCCTGGCTTGCTGCCTGCGGCAATGATGGTGTCAATCCCTGCGCGGCACGCGACATCAGCGGCCTGCAATTTCGTGCCCATACCCCCCGTTCCCAGGCCAGAAACGCTGTCGCCGGCAATGGCGCGCAACGCATCGTCAATACCGTGAACGTCTTTGATCAGCTCCGCCTGCGGATTGGTGCGCGGATCGGCGGTGAAAAGTCCTTGCTGATCGGTCAGCAACAGTAGCTTATCGGCTCCGGCCAGAATTGCCGCCAGCGCCGAGAGATTGTCATTATCGCCGACTTTAATTTCGGTGGTCGCCACCGCGTCATTCTCATTGATGACAGGAACGATGTTGTTGTCCAGCAGCGCGCGTAACGTATCGCGGGCATTGAGGAAGCGCTCACGGTCTTCCATATCCGCACGCGTCAGCAGCATCTGCCCGATATGGATACCGTAAATAGAGAACAGCTGTTCCCACAGTTGAATCAATCGGCTCTGCCCTACCGCCGCCAACAGCTGTTTCGAGGCTATCGTCGCCGGAAGCTCAGGGTAACCAAGATGCTCACGCCCGGCTGCGATCGCGCCTGAGGTAACGATAACAATACGATGCCCTGCGGCATGAAGCTGCGCGCACTGGCGAACCAGTTCTACGATATGGGCGCGGTTCAGGCGGCGCGATCCGCCCGTTAACACACTGGTGCCAAGTTTTACCACCAGCGTCTGGCTGTCACTCATGATTCTCTGCCATTCAAAATTGGGGAAAATGATATCAAACGAACGTTTTAGCAGGACTGGCCCCGGTTGCCAACAGCCAGCGCACAAAGCATGAAATTTTATTGCGCAGGATCAGCAAGCGTAGCGGCAGATTTTGACGCATTTATTACAGAAACATAAAAACACGCTTTTTTAAAAATATTCTTACTTTGTCATAAAACGTTCATTGCCAGACGTTAAAAACCTTCCTGTCTTTTAACGGGGATCACACCCAGTGAATATTAGCGCGTACTTTTAATCAGGAATGAAAATGAAAAAGAGCACTCTGGCATTAGTGGTGATGGGGATTGTGGCGTCGGCATCCGTACAGGCAGCTGAAGTGTATAACAAGAACGGTAATAAACTGGATCTGTATGGCAAAGTTAAAGCCATGCATTACATGACGGATTATGACAGCAAGGACGGCGACCAAAGCTATATCCGTTTAGGTTTTAAGGGCGAAACGCAAATTAATGATGAACTGACGGGTTATGGTCGCTGGGAAGCAGAGTTCGCAGGCAATAAAGCTGAAAGTGATTCCAACCAGCAAAAAACACGTCTGGCTTTTGCCGGTCTGAAATTAAAAAATCTTGGCTCGTTTGATTATGGTCGTAACCTGGGCGCGCTGTACGATGTAGAAGCGTGGACTGATATGTTCCCGGAGTTTGGCGGCGATTCTTCTGCACAGACCGATAACTTTATGACCAAACGCGCCAGCGGCCTGGCAACTTACCGTAACACCGATTTCTTCGGCGTCGTGGATGGCCTGGATCTCACCCTGCAATATCAGGGTAAAAACCAGGACCGCGATGTGAAAAAACAGAACGGCGATGGTATTGGTACATCCGTTACCTATGACTTTGGCGGTAGCGATTTCGCCGTAAGCGGCGCTTATACCAACTCCGATCGTACCAATCAGCAGAATCTGCAAACTCGCGGTACAGGCGATAAAGCAGAAGCCTGGGCAACGGGTTTAAAATATGATGCTAACGATATCTATATTGCGACGTTCTATTCTGAAACGCGCAATATGACGCCGATTTCCGGTGGCTTCGCCAATAAAACGCAGAACTTCGAAGCGGTTGTTCAATACCAATTTGACTTTGGTCTGCGTCCGTCACTGGGTTATGTGCTGTCAAAAGGTAAAGATATTGAAGGCGTCGGCAATGAGGATCTGGTGAATTATATCGACGTTGGCGCCACGTATTATTTCAACAAAAATATGTCCGCGTTTGTCGATTATAAAATCAACCAGCTGGATAGCGACAATAAACTGGGCATCAACGACGATGATATCGTTGCTGTCGGTATGGTTTATCAGTTCTGATTTAGGATAAAAAATGCCGGATGGGGTTGCGCCGCCATCCGGCATTTTACTGTTCATTATGCGGTTAATTTAACCGGCTCATCTTTAAAATCGTCAGCAGGCTCCAGCGCCAAATCCAGCGACGTTAACAACCCACGTAATTTTTCATGAAACTCACGTAAGGTGTATTCCAGTCGCTCTACCACTTCAGTCTCTTTCACCGGCACCGCCGTCCAGTTGCCATCTTTATCAAACAAACCAAACTGATAGCTGTAGGTAAAGCGTTTTTCCTGCGCCTCAAGCTCCATCCACCAGCCCCAGAACTCGCGTTTCTCAGGGGCGGGTTTCACGTTGACGCAAACAGCCAAACAATCGAAAAAAAAGCGATTACCTTCGCACTGCCCTTCCCGGATGTACGGGCCAAGCGCGGTGAATTTCTTGATCAATCTACTTTTCGGATGCCCACTCGGTAACGTCATTACGATCTCCTTAGGTGAAGCCCCTGTTTTACCAAATCGATAAAATTTAGCAAACTTTTAACACAATCTCTGATTGATCCACTTAGTTATTTCTTGCAGTCCTTTGTCAAAATTGCGATACACCGGGTTGAATGGAATCTCCAGCAGCTTACCGTCAGAAGATGACGAGGTGATTAAACGCGACTCCTCTTCGGGGCTAAACGGGTCATTTTTCCAGAAGCCCGACAGCATTGGCGTCGGGCAGCGTCGACCGAGCAGTCCCTGCACTTTTAATGAATAGCGATTAAGCTCAACGCGCAGCGCTTCATCGGAAGCGTCGTGCATCCCCAGGCGGCTGGCCAGAACGTCAAGATACATTTCCGGGACGCTTGCCTGACGCTGCGGGTCACTCAGCAGCGCATGCACAACCGGTCCCAGGCAGGCCACCGCCTTCAGCCGTGACGACTCCAGATACGCCAGGCGTACCGCTACGTTAGCGCCAAAACGGAAACCGAAGGCCGCCACGCGGGTGTGATCCACCCACGGGACATTAGGCAGCGCCTTTAATACATGCTGATGCAGCAGGCTGGAATCCTGAGTCAGTTTCCATTTTGATGAGAATCCGACCGACGGCATATCCAGCGTCAACATGGCAATACCGCGCGGAGCAAAGTAGCGCTCATACAGCGTGTAGTAGTCCGTTTGCATGGAATCGAGACCGCCGCACATCAGTACCGTCGGGAACGGACCATCGCCTTTTGGCATATGCAGGAAGCCGGTTATCGGCGCGCCGCCAGCGACCGCAAATTCCATCTCACGCAGCGTGCCCGGCAGCCGTTGAGCGGCTTCTTCATAGGCGCGATTGGCCAGAGCCTGCGCCTGCTCTGCCAGCTCATCGCCTTTCAGATGCGGATAAGCGGCAATGTTGTACAGCGTAGAGGCATGCAGCCAGTGGCGACCGCTCAACTGCGGATCCTCCTCCATAGACGCTTTCTGTTGCCATTCCATCGCCTGCTTTGCCCACTCATAGATCCAGTTCCCGCCACGATAGCCAATGACCGTATCGTAGAGCTCTTTATCCGTACGTTCGGCTTCGCTCATCACGATACGCGCCTGTACTTCGAGGATTTCACGCGGATCGATGCCGCGCCAGATCCACATCAGACGATTCACCATGCGATACCAGTGCGGGATTGTTTTGCCATCCAGGGCAGATTGTACGGACGGCTGCGCGCCGTGATTAAAACGACGAACCAGCGTAGACGTTTCAGGGTGTTTGAAGCGGGGTTTGAACAGGACTTCGCTGAGGTTAGCTTGTGACATTCTTGCAGCCTCCATGAATACTCATTAAGGCATAGTGTAACCTGATGGGGATTAATAAAGAACAACGCCCGGCATAGCCAGGCGTTGAAAGCGCTGTTGATTAGCGACCAGAGATCGGCGGGACAAACACTACGCCCATATCCCAAGGCTGCTCAATCCAGGTATCCTGAGGGATATCAACAATATAATCATTTACCAGCGGACGACCTGCCGGCTTAGCGAAAATAGTGACGAAATGCGCTTTAGGATACATTTCGCGGATCGCAACCGCGGTGCCGCCGGTGTCAACCAGGTCGTCGATGACGATAAAACCTTCACCGTCGCCTTCAGCACGCTTAAGCACTTTCAGCTCGCGCTGGTTGTCGTGATCGTAGCTGGAGATGCATACGGTATCGACATGACGAATACCCAATTCACGCGCCAGCAATGCGCCCGGCACCAGACCACCACGGCTAACGGCAATAATGCCTTTCCATTGTTCAGAAGGCATCAGGCGGCTTGCCAGTTTACGTGCATGGATCTGCAACATGTCCCAGGTGACGACGTATTTTTCGCTCATGTGAAGTGTCCCAGCCTGTGTATCTACGGCTAATTAATAATTGAGGGTGAATCAGGTTGCGCGAGATTATAGAGATCTGACGCACTAAAAACCAGTGTTTCGCGGAATCCGCGCCTCTTTTTGCATGCTTTATGCTAGCCGTCGGCGGAGAAAGTGGTATTCTCAATCGCATCGCGCAAGCCTGACTTGTGGTGTTTTTAATTCAGCTAACCCCGTGGACTGCAAGCAAGTTTTGTAGGACACCGCCAAGGAGACTCAACGTGTCTGAACTGTCTCAGTTATCCCCGCAACCGCTGTGGGATATTTTTGCCAAAATCTGTTCTATTCCTCACCCGTCCTACCATGAAGAGCAGCTCGCTGAACACATTCTGAGCTGGGCCAAGGAGAAAGGTTTTCACGTCGAGCGCGACCAGGTCGGTAATATCCTGATTCGCAAACCTGCCACTGCAGGCATGGAAAACCGCAAACCGGTCGTTCTGCAGGCGCACCTGGATATGGTTCCGCAGAAAAACAACGACACCGTGCACGACTTCACCAAAGATCCTATCCAGCCTTATATTGATGGCGAATGGGTGAAAGCCCGTGGCACCACGCTGGGCGCGGATAACGGCATCGGTATGGCGTCCGCGCTGGCCGTACTGGCGGATGACAATGTGGTACACGGTCCGCTGGAAGTGTTGCTGACCATGACTGAAGAAGCGGGTATGGATGGCGCGTTCGGTTTGCAGGCAAACTGGCTGCAGGCAGATATCCTGATCAACACCGACTCTGAAGAAGAAGGTGAGATCTACATGGGCTGCGCAGGGGGTATCGACTTTACCTCAAACCTGCCGCTGTCCCGTGAGGCGGTTCCGGCTGGTTTCCAGAGCTTTAAGCTGACCTTAAAAGGTCTGAAAGGCGGTCACTCCGGCGGCGAAATCCACGTCGGCCTCGGTAACGCGAATAAGCTGTTGGTACGCTTCCTGGCGGGCCACGCTGAAGAGCTGGATCTGCGTCTGATTGATTTTAACGGCGGTACGCTGCGTAACGCGATACCGCGTGAAGCCTTTGCGACCCTCGCCGTGGCCGCAGATAAAGTTGATGCGTTAAAAGCACTGGTTAACACTTACCAGGACATCCTGAAAAACGAACTGGAAGCCAAAGAGAAGAATCTTGCTCTGCTTCTGGATGCTGTCGCCAACGATAAAGCCGCCCTGACCACGCAGTCTCGCGATAGCTTTGTTCGTCTGCTGAACGCCACCCCGAACGGCGTGATCCGCAATTCCGACGTGGCGAAAGGCGTGGTGGAAACCTCCCTGAACGTCGGTGTCGTGACCATGACTGACGATAATGTACAGATCCACTGCCTGGTTCGCTCGCTGATCGACAGCGGTAAAGACTACGTGGTAAGCATGCTGGATTCACTGGGCAAGCTCGCCGGTGCCAAAACCGAAGCCAAAGGTGCGTATCCTGGCTGGCAGCCGGATGCTAACTCTCCGGTTATGCACCTGGTTCGCGAAACCTATCAGCGTCTGTTCAACAAAACGCCGAACATCCAGATTATCCACGCCGGTCTGGAATGTGGACTGTTCAAGAAACCGTATCCGAATATGGACATGGTTTCCATCGGGCCAACTATCACCGGTCCGCACTCCCCGGATGAGCAGGTTCATATTGAAAGCGTCGGCCACTACTGGACGCTGCTAACCGAGCTGCTGAAGTCGATTCCAGCGAAATAAGTCTCTGTAATAAAGCCGGATAGCGCTACGCTTATCCGGCCTACGCGCTGATTTGTAGGCCGGATAAGGCGGTTACGCCGCCATCCGGCAATACATCAGAGTCAAATTCCCAGCAGCAGTTGCCTTTCCAGCTGTGGATCAAGCAGCGTGACGTGTAACCCCACCAGCCTTACGCCCCGCCCGCCCCGACGTTCATCCCAGGTTTTGCGCGCTGTCGCAATTAAGTCATCTTTGCTTAAGCGCGGCCAGACGTGCTCCTGCGTGGTTTGCTGAAAATCATTAAACTTGAGTTTAATTCCCTGCCGGGCGATCAACAGATCCGGTTTTACCTTTGCCAGACGTCGTTCCAGTTCGGGATATAGCCGCTCAATAATCTCCTCACATTCAGCCCATTCATGAATATCTTCTGCCAGCGTACGCTCAACGCCGACAGATTTGCGCAGTCTGTCGTTGTTGACATCCCGCTCATCAATGCCCTGGCTGCGTTCCCACAACACGCGACCAAACTTACCAAAACGTTTGAGCAACATGGCCAGGTCGTATTTTTGAACATCCTCGCAGGTACGCAATCCCATCGCTTCCAGCTTAGCGGCAGAAACTTTGCCTACGCCGGGTATTTTCCCTAACGGCAACGTTCTGAGAAATTCGGGAACATCAGCGGGGGTAATGACATATTGCCCGTTGGGCTTATTGAGATCGGAGGCTATTTTTGCCAGAAACTTAACCGGCGCAATCCCGGCGGAGGCGGTTAACTGTAACTCGTTGAAAATCGTCTGGCGGATCTCCTGCGCTATCAGCGTGGCAGAACCGTGACAGTGAGCACTGTCGGTCACATCCAGATAGGCTTCGTCCAGCGAAAGAGGTTCGATCAGCGAGGTATAACGGGAGAAGATCGCCTGAATCTGGCGGGAGGCTTCTTTATAAGCCTCGTATCGACCAGGCAATAACGTGAGATGTGGGCACAGTTTTAACGCCATTCCGGTCGGCATTGCGCTACGTACGCCAAATTTACGCGCCGGGTAATTAGCAGTGCTGATAACGCCCCGGCGTTCACGACTGCCGCCGATAGCAATGGGAATGTCGCGCAGGGCTGGATTATCACGCATTTCCACCGCCGCGAAAAAACAGTCCATATCAACATGTATGATTTTGCGCATGACTCGCCTCCCACAACACTGTTTAAGTATACAGTATTTTTATGGTGTGAGAAGTCTGATTATGCCTTACGCTGGACCATTCATGACAAAGCGCGCATCGCACAGGTAACGTACGATGTCCGTGGTTTTATGTTCTGCGGGATTACCCGCCGTACTGACAAAAAGCTTTTTCACTTTGCGAATCTTTGCCCGCAGCAATTTTTCGATCGTCATCAGGCGAAATGCATCATTTTCAACGCAGAAAAGCTCATAATCACCCAGACGCTCTCCACAAATTTCACAATGATTCATCCAGTAACGTAGCCCGGTGGTTTTACTTTTATCCAGATAGTAATTGCTGGCCTTAATGTTCTTTTTTATCTCTTCAGGCAGAGAATTAATATGAAACAGAAAGGTATTCCGTCGAATAGATTGCCAGCCTTGGCCATCATGATCCTTTCTAATAAACCGGGTAAACATCACTCCGTGAATATGGGTAAGCTGGTGGCAGTTCCAGCAGCGCATCTTCGAGGTAATTACCAGATAGTACGGCGCGACGATGTTAAAACTGTCGGTGTTGTAGACATAGTCACGAAGCGCCTCGTTTAGCTCATGAGGTTCGGTGTACCAGATCCCTGAAATCTGGTCGAAATGCGCGCCCTGACAGGCCACATCCGTGACGTTATCAGTATGAATATCCAATGGAATAATATGGGTTACATCTATCACATTGCCTTCCTGCGGGATAATTTGCCCCCCACGTTGCGTGGAGGACCGGGAATCAAATTAATGCGTGACGGGAGCAGAATGTTGACGTAAAGAAGTCACCTGCTTTTGTTTGTCCAGCTTATCAATCAGCGGTTGTACGACCTTCTCGCCGTGTTGGCCAAAATATTGATACAGCGTATCAGAAGCGCTTTGCGTTAATACCATGATCTCAATGCGACGGTTGCCGGCGCTTTCCGGATTTTTCGCATCCAGCAGCATTTGGTCGGCCATTGCGCTGACCTGCATAACTTTATTCTGCGGCATTCCGGCATCTTCCAGTACGCGTCGAGCAGACAATGCGCGGTCGCCTGACAGGTTCCAGTTGTTGTAAATGTTACTCTTATAGCTCATCGCGTCCGTATGCCCGGTGATGATGATCTTATTGTCCAGCGAGTCAAACACGGGGGCCAGCTCAACCAGCAGCGATTTAAAGAACGGCATAATTTTGGCGCTACCGCGTTCGAACATATTACGGTTCTGATCATCTTTAATCAGTACGCGCAACCCCTGAGGAACAATCTCCATCTCAAGGTTGGTCTCCATATGCGCCTTGCGGGCAATGACGTTAATGTCGGTCGCCAGCTCGCCTAACTCCTGGGCTGATTTTTGTTTCAGTAACGCCGTTTTCTCATTCACATCCAGCGCCTTTTTAGCGTTCTCTTCCGTGATCCTCGCCGTCTCCTGTGGATTCACGGTTTTATCAAGCTTGTTGCGCGTGACGTTTTTCTTCTGCGCGCCTGGCGCTATCGGCAGTTTGCCCAGCTTGTTTAACGGCGCCATACCGCCACCGTTAAAGATTGACTGGCCATGCAGCGCCGCCACGATATTTTCGCGGTCAGCCTTGCTGACGCTGTTCACAATCCACAGCGTCATAAACAGCGCCATCATCGCCAGCGTAAAGTCAGCAAAGGCGACCTTCCACGCCCCGCCATGATGGCCTGCATGGTTCTTTTTAATTTGTCGGCGGATAATGGTGGTTTTCGCGCCGCGATCGCGACGATTTGGCCCCTTCCTCATGCTTATTCCTGCTCCAGCATCGCATTAACCCACGCATCCAGATTGGCGAAAGTGGGTTTAGAGGCCAGATGGAGAAGTTTACGGCCAGCATCGACCGCCAGTAGCGTCGGTTTACCGCCCGCTTGCGCCACCAGTACGGTACGAACGCATTCGAGCAGCGAATGCTCTGCCCGCGCCTGCTGTTCCATGGCGTTTGCCAGCGGGTCCATCAGGCAATAACAGATGAATACCCCTAAGAATGTCCCCACCAACGCCGCCGCCACTTTCAAACCGATAAGCGCAATGGAACCATCGATAGACTGCATGGTGATGATAATGCCCAGTACCGCAGCACAAATACCGAATCCAGGCATCGCCTCGGCGGTACGCTGCAAGGAGCGCGAAGGGGTTAACAAAGATTCTTCAGCGGTATCCAGTTCCTGATCGAGGATCCCTTCCAGTTCATGGGCATCGATTTTACCCATCGCCATCAGACGGAAGTTATCGGCGATAAATGTCACCAGTCGCTTCTGAGTCAGCACCAGCGGGTATTTTTGGAAAATGGTACTTTCTTCCGGCTGTTCGATATGCTGATCCAACATACGCAGACCACCGTTCTGCACCATTTCCAGCAGCTCATACAGGCACATCAGTAGCTGACGCTGAAATTCCGGTCCCATTTTCTTTTTACTGATCACCCCTTTGATCTGATGGGCGATCTCTTTCAGCACATGTACCGGGTTCCCAATAATCATCGCCCCCAGGCCGGCACCAACGATAATAATAATTTCTGCTGGCTGCCAAATAGCAATTAACTGCCCACCAGCCTCAAAGTAGCCGCCAAATACGCAGCCCAAAACCACTAATAAGCCAAAAATCTTTTGCATTACGTCCTCCGCATGTTGATTCGGAATTGTTAGTCTGGATATAAACAATCACGAATCTTGTGCGTGATTTTTTTATTCATTTGACAGATTCGGGCTTCGGTCAGCCCTAATACCAGCGCGATCTCTTTTAAATTCATATCGTGTTGGTAATACATTGAGAGCACGAGGCCCTCTTTTTCGCTGAGTTGGCTCAGGGCGTAACTCAACATTTCCTGCGTGACGAATTGCTCTTCCAGCCCACGCCCTTCGAGCGGTGCTATCGGCATATCGCCATTCAGTAATTCATCCAGGCTGGCCAGCGTTTCCGCACCTTCCAGCTGTTGGTATTCCTGATAATCCTCAGACGATAATCCCCGTCGGGACAACTCCTCCCATGAGGGTTCATGCCCAAGCTGTGTGCGCGCATCACGAATCAAATCTTTAATCTGATGGTATTTTTGGCGTAGCTGGCGAGGCCGCCAGTCGAGGCTGCGCAGCTCATCCAGAATTGCGCCGCGTATGCGGTGAACGGCATAACCGGCAAAACCTTCGTCTGGTTGACCGTAGCGTCGAATCGCATTCAGCAATCCCATCAACGCCGTTTGTTCCATATCCTGCCTGTCCATAACGCAGGTACATTGCGGCGCAAGTTGACGCACCACTTTGCGCACCAACGGCAGATAAGCCTGTAAATAATGGCTCTCTTGCTTTGGCGTAAGCATGGGCGTCGCATTAAAGTCTTCTGACTCGTAAGCATCCTGTATCATGTTATTTCCTGGCTTTTCGCTTATTGGAACACGACTTTTTTCACCAATATCTCCTTATAAGGTGTCGCCATTTTGCGTTTCGCTAATTCAACTTTCAGATTTTCAAATATTTTCTTTCTGATTTCGGAGATCTTCAGCGCCCGAATATCTTCATATTTCATATTCGAAAGCTCATCTACGGTAATACTTTGATAGAGCGGTTCGTCCTGCTTAATTTTTTCAGCGTCTTTCTCTGAATCAACAACCATCACCAGCTCAGCGACCATATAGCGATCGCCGCCTTCATCATCATGCAGCGTAACCACCGTTTCTGGCAGGGAGACAAAAATATTGTTGGACTCATCCTGGCTATCTTCCGCTTCGTGAGCGGGAGTCGCTGCCGCAGCCGTGGTTCCCTTATTCATAGCATGATAAATGCCCCATCCGGCCCCCCCCGCAATACCCAAAGCGACGACGGAACTGATCACACACGCGATAACGATTTTCTTCATTTTGCTTTTACACTTTGATCAGAACGGATTCATTCCGTTGAAATTGAGGTTCATCATTGAGCACTAATGCTGACGCCACCTCATCCTGTTGATGACCTGACTGCTGTTTTTGCTGCTGCGATTGCCCCTCGGAAGAGACCTGAACATTGACTTCCATGAAGTTCTGCGCCGTCAGGTGCTGACGTAGGTTTTCGCTAAACTGCTGCAATGAGCGGCAGACATCGCTCTGATTTGCGCCGATGTGTACCATCAGCTTCCCAGCATCCAGTTGCACAGCAATTTCAAGTTTGCCCAGCGACGGAGGATCAAGACGAATGGTCGAAATTTGCTGTTGCTGACCTATCTGGAACTGAATTCTGTCTTTAAGCAACGCAGTGAGTTTCTCCCCGAGTTCCTCCGTTGACATCGTCACTGGTGCGGAAACTGGCGTCGACACGATGTTATGCTCGGTCAGTGGATTCACTGGCTGATTTCCCTGCGCCGCGGTATTGAGCAAATTCTGCGTAGAGAGCGCAGGGTTGACCGTCACGCCAGCGGTTTTTCTCTCCACCACCGGGCGAGGACTGGGGTTCTGGGTTGATTTCACCCGAGCAGAAATTTGTTGGGAGGTCGAGAGTGACGCAGGCTCCGGCGCAATCGCTCGCAGATCCTGGGCGGAAAACGTCGCCAGCTTAGCCTGTTGATCCGGGGTTGCTGGCGGCAAATCCTCGCTGAGTGACGCCAGTAACGTTTGCAGCTTAGGCGGCAGTGACGATAAGTCGGTTGTGTGCTGATCAGCCGATGGCGCGGATGTTTTTTCCGGCTGGGCCATGGCGCTCGCCAGTTGGCGCAGCAATGATGACCCCGAATGGGTGGTTTGCACCTGCGCCAGCATTCTCAACATGTCGCCATCAGGCTGCTTTTGTACATCGGCCGGGGCTGCCTGAGTCGGTTGCGCCAATAGCATAGCCAGCAATGCCTGCATGGCTGCCGGATTCGCGTCGTCTTGTTTATGCGCAGCCGCCGATGTCTGCTGATGACTCAGTTTTGCGCCAATCAACCGCTCAGCCGCGGCGTTCAGTCCCGACTGGGATAAAGAAAATGCGCTGCCGCCCTCAGGGGTTGACGGCGCCGAAATCGTCGCCTTTTCCGGTGTGGCCTCTGCCGACGCACTGACCGAGGCCAGTAATACAGGATTCATGCCTTCTCCGAAATTAAATTAACCATTGAATACGCCAACATTCCTTCCTGGTTTTGCTGATGTTTCTCCATCCGCGTTTTGAGTTCTTCCGCACGCTGCGTTCGCCGCGCAATTAATGTCTCAAACGCGACCAGCAGTCTGCTTTTCACTTCCCGTAGCGCCTCGGCGTCAGTTTCCCAGGCAGCATAGGCATGAAAGTCACGCATCACCTGCTGATGCAGACCTGGTAATCGACGCCACCGTTTTTGATCCAGGGCATCGTTCATCGCCGTCACCAGGGCATAAAGCTGCTGTTGCTGACGTTCTCTTTCCATCGCCTTATCCAAGTTTTGCCGACAGACCTTCCCAGCCTGTGCGCAGATTCGTCAGGATGAGGATCACTTCATCAATTTTTTCTAACGACAATTCGCCGCTGGCTTCATACAGGCGGTAGACGCAGTGGTCATACAGCCGGGAGAGATTCACCACCAGCTCACCGCCGGTTTCAAACTCCAGCGAGCTGGTTAAGGCGTTGAGAATATCGATGCATTTATTGATGCTTTGCGCTTTACGCTCGTAGCGTTTGTTCTCAATGTGGCTTTTCGCGCGTTCCAGTTCGTCCATCAGTCCCGAAAACAGCACCAGCACCAGCTCTAACGGCGATGCTGCTGCCGTACGCGCAGCAAGATCCATCTCTTTGTATTGCGAATAACCATCCTGCGTGTCGTACATATTGGTTCTTAATCCTTCTCTTAAATCGGCCGGTTACATAAACGCGGCCATACTCACTTTCATGGTGTACACCTCAACCAGCGTATTGGTGTACTCTTCCACATAGCGCTCGTAGTTGGTGTTATAGGTTTCGGTCAGTTGATCGCTTTCGTCCTGGATTTTGCTCTGCTGGTCGTCAATGTTTTCCTGGCGCATGGCAATGATGCCGTTACTGGAATCCAGATAGCTGTCCATCAGGTCGTCCATTTGCGCGACCATGCTGTCTTCCCCAACAAAAATAGAGGTCAAACCGTCCGGATTTTCTTCCATTTCTTCGCTGAACTGGGTGGAGTCGATTTGTAAGTGACCGTCGGAATCCAGCGTGATGCCATAGTCGACAATCGATACGCCGCCGTATGAAGCGTGAGCGATATCATCCATCTGATTTGCCAGCGAATTCATCCCGGCATCACCGGCAAAAACCCCGGCTGCCGTGTCGTCATCGCCATAGCTGGTGAGAGAATCTATGGTGTCGATTAGCGTGTTATAAGCATCAACAAAAGTCTGCACCTTTTCCTGCGAACCGCTGGAGTCTTCTGCGACGGTAAAGGTAGTCACATCATTAGGATCATCAGGATCGCTGGCCTCTGTGAAGGTCATGGTTACGCCGGGGATCACATCGTCAAAAGTGTTGCTACTGCTGGTGATTGCAGGACCGGTTTGACTTCCCAGATGAATTTCTGCGTCCTGCGCATCCGTGACGTTATTTTTGCTGGCTGTAATCTGATCGGAGAAAGAGGTGTTTCCCGTTACGTTTACTGAGAATGCGCTTTGCGCTCCCGTAGTATCGGAAGTCAGCATGATGGTGGTTGTCCCATCGGTTTTGACCAGCGCCGCTGACACGCCAGGGTTGTCATCCGAGTCATTAATTGCATCAACCAGTTCGCTGGCATCAATAAAGCTGTCGCCATCCTCATCAGCAGCCGCGAGATCGATATCCATGGTCGTGCCGTCATCCATCGTTAGCTCAAACGTGCCGGAAGCGCTAAACGTGTCGTCGCTCATATTGAAGGTTGTCTGCTGCGCCTGCGCCAGTTTAGTGACATAGAATGAATAGGTTCCCGCCTGCGCCTGCGAGTTTGCTGACACCGTATTCGCCTCATTACTCGAGGTGGCAGAAAACGTCAGCGGGCCGTCGGTGTCACTGTTAAGCGCATCAATTGCTGACTGAAAGTCGGTGAGCGCCGAACTTAACGAGTCCAGGCCGTTGCTCTCTGCATTCAATTCGTTCTGCTGGTTCTGCAGATTTGCTGCCTGGGTGGCGATGTCTGCGTAGGCAAATTCTTGTGCTAATTTTTGGATCGGACTCGTAAAACTCATAATCAGTGACTCCGTGCAACGTTAGTTATGTAATAGCAAAACGCATGCCAATATTTTTTATTATTGATATTCAGTAAGTTAAATTAGTAGCGGAAATGAATTTTCCCTTCCTCAGGAAGGTTTCCAGGCAAAGGCCCGGTTGCGGAAAGCACAACACCGCCGGGTGGCGGTGCTGTGAATGGCATTACGTCAGGAATTACTGCAGCAGGCTGGAAACCATGCTGGACATGCTGTTGGACTGCTTCAGCATGGTGATACCCGTTTGCATCAGCACCTGTTGCTGGGTCATGTTGGACGCTTCCGTCGCGTAGTCGGTATCCATAATGTTACCGATCGCCACTTCAGTGTTGTCCTGCATGCTGGTCAGGTTAGCCGCGGTGTCGTTCAGGCGGTTGATGGATGCACCCAGTTTGGACTGGATCTTAGACACGTCGTCCATTGCAGTCTGGATAGTGGTGATCATCGCGTTTGCAGAGCCTGAAGTGGTCAGCTCAGAACCACCGGAAACACCGGCATTACCGGTAGCATCAGTCTGATCGCCTCTGAAAGAGGCGCTAACTTGACCCAGTGCTCCAACCAGAGCGTCCAGTTGGCTGGAAATATCAACGGTCATGGTGTCAGAAGATTCAGCGCCAACCTGGAAGGTTACGCCGCTCTGGAACAGACCGTCTTTACCGGTGTTGCTGGTACCGGAAACACCGAACAGGTTGGTGCCGCCGTAAGTGGTGTTCTGCAGCATATCGGACATCTGCTGGCCCAGCTCGTCGTATTCGTCCTGCATTGCCTGCAAATCTTCGTCGCTGTACGTTCCGTTCGCCGCCTGAGTAGACAGGTCTTTCATACGGCCCAGTACGTCGGTCATTTCGTCAAACATGCTGTCGGC
This sequence comes from Citrobacter sp. C5_2, assembly GCF_014596845.2. Taxonomy (NCBI): domain Bacteria; kingdom Pseudomonadati; phylum Pseudomonadota; class Gammaproteobacteria; order Enterobacterales; family Enterobacteriaceae; genus Citrobacter; species Citrobacter sp. C5_2. The sequence goes on from NZ_CP115032.1 coordinate 4,001,976, forward strand.
AGTCTGCAGCATGGCAGTGGCATCGTTGATGTTGCTCAATGCAACGCCCATGCCGCTGGACTGCGCGGTCAGACGGCTGGCAATCTGTTTGCCCGCGGCGTCATCTGCAGAGGAGTTAATACGGTTACCTGTCGCCAGACGTTCCATAGAAGTAGACAGTGATGCGCTGCTTTTGTTGATAGCATTTACAGCAGACATTGATGCGGTATTAGTATTAATCGATAACATGGTACTGCTCCTTGGGAATAATCGTTTTCGTTTCGATACTCTGTAAAAACGACCACCCGTTTGGAAAACTTAAAGCGCTGCAGAAAATTTTTTTGACGCGTTACACAACATCATTAGCGAGAGAAAAAACGCTTCCACCTCTATTTTAGCTTTGCGTGCTACCTCCCCAAAAAACCACCTTCTAAGGAAGATCTCAATCAAGATTTAATTAAAAGATTATTAGAAATATCTAATAACGGCTTGGTTGCTTACGCGCCATACGGGTTAACTTTTTGATAAGAATAAGATTATCCCTAGATGAGATCACTTTAAAAAGCCTGGTTATAGCCATGTTTTACATTTAGTTGCAAATACCCTGTACTTTTATATTGTGAGTCTCGGGCACTTTCGCTACATTTCAAATCCTTTTTTGGATAGCATAAAAAACACTCAATAGCGATTCAGCTGCAGCTTCATAGCACAAAGAAATTTCAATTTCTCCAGAATTTTAATGCACTGATTTTTAACGGTGTGACACCAGGGATATAAAATCTTGCACGGGTATACAAATCGATGAGTATCGTAGTCAACAACTGGCGGATGGATTCCTCGCTTAATGCGTTAATCCATTGTGAAACAGGCGAGATACGTCGCCTGGGCGAATACCATTTTATTCTGTTAGAGACATTAGCTAAAAATGCCGATGTCGTTTTATCTCGGTCATATTTAATGAGCGCAGTATGGAAGAATCGCATCGTCGGTGGAAATAGCCTGCCGACAGCCGTTCATGCGCTGCGTGTTGCGATCGATGATGACGGCAAGCAGCAAGAAATTATAAAAACCATACCCAAAAAAGGGTATTTATTTAATAAAAACTATCTCACTGAAACTATTGACCTTAATGAAGCTGTGGCTGATGACAGCACCATTGATGAGGTCGAGAAACGTACCGAGATTATTGAGTCCCCTGCGCTTGATGAAATGCGTTCATCAACAAATCATGGGGAAATACCCTTACTTAACAGTCAACTATCGTCAAGAAACCAGAGAAAAACGGCTATCAGGCGGCATCCTTATCGAGCCGTTCTGATTACCTTACCCGTTATCGTTATCGCGCTGTCGTTGTTTATTTTAATCTCTTATTTTAAAGCACCGTCTGTCACTAAAATGGAAGAAGCTCCGCAATTGGTTAAAGAGACGCTTGAAAATGCCAACCATGTTACGGTATATCAACTTTACGACCCAGGTGAGAATAAGAAATCATCATCGCTTGTTTCAACGCATATTCTTCCCGGTATCGAGCAGCTCAACCCACTATTGGTAAGCCATAACGCCTCGATGACCTTGTATTATCGGGTCTCACTGAACAAACTCGCCCTTGATATTGTGCTTAGCAATCAATGCAATGATAAGTGGCAGTTAGCGCTAAGCTTTGACAACTGGCTAAATAAAGATAATGAAATGAATGGTATTTTAATTAAAGAAGTGGAGAAAATGTTAAATGAAATGCCAAAATGCAAATAATTTCTTTTTCCCTGCCCTGTCTGCTTTCACACTATTTTTCACATTGACGGCTCATGCCCGCATTGAAAATACGGTCATTGCCAATTACGACCTTACTACTGGCAAAAACGTACATTATGAACTTATCGCAAATTCTCTGGATAAAAGCACCACAATCACTCTCGTCCCTTTGGAGCAAAATAATAAAATGCCCTCTACGTTTAAAGTAGCATCGTGTATTAATCATTATACCGGCTCATATAAACAGGGTGAGTTTCACTTTAGTACCACCAAAACCGATCAAAACGATTCTCGTATGGCTAATTTCGGGGCATTTGTCACTGAGCACAACCTGCATACATGGTGGCTCCATATAACTCCGCAGCAAAATTTGATTTTTACTCGGGATGTCGGAGGTCTGTTAATCACAGACCCCTCTGTATTTAACTTTTCAACAAAAGCATGCCAGCAGAATTAACTTAATAAACTACGGACAGTCTGGCTGGAAAGTCGGGCTTGTCCATTCACCGCCTGCGCTAATACCTGATAATTGTGATTAGCATGATCCAATACCCCACCCAATGATTCAGAGGCTTGCACCGCACTTTCTGCCTGTGGAAAACGCGCCATACCGTCAATGAGCTGCCGGGCCTTCTCCTGCTGGGCAGCCATTTGCGCACGTTGATCGCCAATAATATCCAACGCCTGCTGTAATCCGTCCTGAGTTCGGGCTCCGCCCTGTGCTACATACTGTTGAAGCTCCTCTGAGCGTGAGGGATCGGCAAATGTTTTCAGCGGGGTAAACGCTGATGACTTCGCACCGACATCGCGTACGCTCAGGGTTTGCTGGATCTGCGACCACTGCTTTTCCGTGGTGGAGAACGTTAACGTGCCCTGCCGATCGTGCACCTGTACGCCGACGCGACGCAGCGCGTTGCTCATCATTATCTTGTACTGGCCTGGATCCATATCCTCACCCACCACCACCGCCGAGTGCTGCGTTTGCCGCCCATCGGAAACACTAAACATGCGCGAGCTTATGGCATCTTTTTGCAGCATCTGCGCCAGTTCAGGCGCGTGAAAAGTCACTCGCGCCTCGCCCTGCAAAACCGGACGCAGTTGCCTGTCCACCGCACCGCCGGATAACGCCGTTCTTTTATCCAGCCACTGGGTAAGTTCAGCACCCTTTTGCTGCTGCGTCTGCCCGCCACGGCGCGAGGCATGGCGATAATCCAGCAAATGCTGTTCCAGTTGTCCCAGATAGTGATCGGCCTGCTGTAGCGTGGTGAGCTGATCGTTAAGCTGCACGCTATAACGCTGAGGCCGGGTGGTAATAAGCGGTGAGGCCGGGTAATCACTCGCCGTTGCGGGTAACTTTTGACGGACAGGGGCATTCTGCGCAACGGTGTGCTGCTGCACAGAAGGATTAAGCGCTCCGCTACCGGAGAGTGACGTTGTATTTAAACCGACCTGCATACTATTCCTGAGCTACTGCTCGCTGTTAAATCACACTGAAAAGGTTCAACTCACTCACTTTAGAGTAGGTTTTTAAGGTGGCTTCCATCGCCATTTCCAGTCCGGTAAAGGTAATGGAAGCTGGGCCGTAATCCAGATCGCTCAACTGACTGATCAGCTGATCGTTGGACGTTGAGATATCCGTCTGAGCATCGCTGAGCATGGTCATTGTATTCTGCGTTTCACCAATGGTGGCGATGGAGGCGTTGAGCTCATCAGAGGCCACGTCTACCGTATCGATGGCATTCTGAATGTCGCTTTGTACCTGCGGATCGGCAGGATCAACCGATGGGTCCTGCAGCTCTTTCGATAATGACGTTAAGGTGTTCAGCACATCCAGGCTATCGCCGAAGAAGTCGCTGACGGCCACATTGGTGTCAACCTCTACGCCATTGGAGACAGTAGTTTGGCGATGATCGCCATTCCCCTGGTAGGTATAGCTGTCGGTCACGCCGTCGCCGTCCTCATCCATCGCGACAATCGGCGGCCGATCGTTCACCGTCCCGCCAAACACATAGTGACCGTCTTCATCCTGGTAATTTAACGCCGACACCATCGCTTCAGTCATCGACTGGATATCCTGCCCCAGACTGGATAATGACTCAGCGGTATTGGTGCCGTTCGCGGCTTCCAACAGATCGTCGCGAATCGCCAACAGATCGTTATTGACGCCGTCGAGAATAGATTCCTGCTGGCTCATCCCCGCCGACGCGGAATTAATATTCGTTTGATATTGGTCGAGGGCCGATTGCTGGCGGTTAAGCTGGGTGATACGGGTCGCCGCAATCGGATCGTCAGACGGCAACAGAATGCTTTTCCCCGTCGCCATCTGCGTGACGACATGAGAAAGATCGCTGGAAAGGTCGTTAAAACTCTGCGTCATAGACACATAAGACTGCTGGGCAGTGACTCGCATTTTTCATTCCCCTTCCGGTTAGCTACACATTTCCAGCACAGAATCGAAAATATCAGCACCCGTTGAGATGACTTTCAGGTTAGCCTCATAAATCTGCTGATAGGTAATGAGGTTGACCGCTTCTTCATCCATGCTGACGCCGCTCACGCTGCTCTGCTGGTTCTGTGCCTCGGAGTACACGTTCGCTGCGGCTTCGGCTTCCGTCTGGTTTTGCTGGCTGTAGATACCAATATTGCTGATGATCGATGAACAGGCTTCGCCCACGGTTACGCTACCGAATCCTTCAATTTCCAGCGGTTCGGTTGAGATGTTGATCAGCGCCTGCAGGTTATCGCTATTGCCGCTTTCGTCCGGCGAGCTGGAAAACGCCAGTTCATCGGCGGTGATATCAGGGTTTACCTCCAGCGGGCCATCCGATGAGTTTTCATCATAAATAAACAGCGGTTCACCGGGATTTCCGTTCAAATCGTAGCCCTGCGCCAGTTGGGTGTTAACCGCATCGGCAAATTGCTCCGCCATGCTGTTAATCGTTCCCGTCAGCGGCGTCAGCACCTCATTCTGATAATCAAACAGCGCGCCCAGCGAGCCGCCGGTATCGGTGTTCATGGATGAGGTGGTTCCGGCAAACGTTAACGACATACTCTGCGTGCCATCGGCGTTGGTATCCAGTTCGATGGTGGAACTCTCCTGCCCGCTAACCAATGGCTGACCGTTTTGCAGCGTGACGTTATAGTTGCCTTCATCATCGATATTGACCTGAACGTCCATAATGCCGCTCAGCTCTTCCACCATCTGATCGCGGGCGTCATACAGCGCCGAGGCGTTATCACCGTTAGCTTCAGCTTCAGCAATTTGCTGGTTATAACTGGCAATACCGGTAGTCAGGGTGTTCACCTGCGCCACCATTGCCTGCTCCTGGCTAACGATCTCACTGCTTTGCGAGTCGATGTAATCGAGGGTGTTATCCACGCGCAGCGCCAGCGCGCCGGACTCGCTAATCACCTGCTCACGCAGGGCGGAATCATCCGGGCTGGTGGTGGCTTCGTTTAGCGCGGCAAAAAAGTTATCAAATCCCCCGCTCAGGCTGCTGTTATCATCGCTGAGGACGGTTTCCAACTGCGTTAAATACTCTTGCTGGGTGTTGTAATAGCCATAATCGCTGGCGGCATACCAGACCTGGTTAACCTGATACTGGTTTGAGACCCGGCGAATACTGTCAACCTGCACACCGTTACCCGCACTGTTCGCTGAACCGGAACTCGCACCAATGGTACTGGTGATGGCAACCTGCCGGGTATAACCGTCAGTCATCGCGTTGGCGGTGTTCTGCGCCGTTACGTTAAGCTCCACCTGCGCAGTCGATGCGCCGCTGTAGCCAATGTTAATCATATCCATCAAAGCGTCCTCGCCGGTCAGTTACCCGGTCTGTCATTAACAACCTTGCCGATTAAGAGCGGCGAAAAAACCGCAGTTCTTAAGCCGCCGCGCAACCTTTATCCTTGGTGATGAGGGGAGAGCTGTTTGACGATCATCTCCGCAATGCCAATGCCGTGCTGTTGGGCAAGACTGTTGCACAGCTGATCGTCATAAAATCCCTGCATCATGCGTACCGAGTCGCTGTTAAACGGGTTATCTTTTGAGTCGAAGATCTCATTGGTTTTACGCATCTCTTTCAGCATGTTGCGTAAGAAGATGGCTTCGAATTGCTGGGCAGCTTTCTGCAAATCGTTATCTTTGATTTTGGGGCCCATTAACGCATCGCTACCGTCAATGCCCCCGCTATGATTCACCTTGATGTCGGCCATTAAATCACCTCCAGATCGGCATCCAGCGCGCCGGCTTCATGCAGGGCCTGCAAAATAGACATAATGTCGTCCGGCGTTGCCCCCAGGCTATTGAGCGCGTTGACCAACGTTTTCAGACTGCTGGACTCTGGCAGACTGATCATCCCCGGACGGGCATGATTCACCGAAATATTGCTTTGCGGCGTCACCGCCGTACGGCCACCGGCAAAAGCGTTCGGCTGGCTGACGTTGCTGCTTTCATTGATGGAAACCGTCAGACTGCCATGCGATACCGCCGCCGCATGCAGGGCGATACCATCGCCCATAACGACCGTACCGGTACGCGAGTTAAACACCACGCGGGCGCGGACTTTTTCCGCCTGCACCTGGACGTCATCTAACTGAGACATGAAGGCCACGCGCGCGCCGGGGCTGGTTGGCGCGCGGACGATAACGTTGGTCGAGCTTTGCGCCGTCGCAATGCCGCCAAACGACGCGTTGATCGCCGCGGCAATGTTATTGGCATCTTTAAAGGAGGGGCGTTTCAGATTGAGCGTAATGGTGTCCCCCATCTGGAAGTCGCTGGGAATTTCCCGTTCTACCGACGCGCCGTTCGGTATCAGCCCGGCGGTGGGGGTATTCACGGTGACGCTGGAGCCGCTGGCTCCGGTCGCGTTCATCCCGCCGACCACCACGCTCCCTTGCGCAAGGGCATAAACCTCGCCATCCGCGCCGTGTAATTGGGTGAGCAATAGTGTGCCGCCGCGCAGGCTTTTGGCATCGCCGATCGACGAGACCGTGACGTCAATGGTCTGCCCACGCGAGTACATGGGCGGTAGCGTCGCGCTGACCGCCACCGCCGCAACGTTCTTCACCTTCGGATCGATTTTGCTCGGCAGTTGTACGCCAAACTGGCGCAGCATGTTGGTAATTGTCTGGTTGGTGAATTTGACCTGGTTTTTATCCCCGGTTCCATCCAGACCGACCACCAGACTGTAGCCGACGAGTTGGTTTTCCCTGACCCCCTGGACGTTAACCAGCGATTCCAGAGATTGCGCCTGCGTGGTACCTGTGTGGGGAGGTGATCGTTTCTGCACTGTGAAGAATCTAGGGGAGAATGCCGGGAAGGCTGATGAATAGAGGGATTGCGTGGATTCTGTGATTTTGCACTGCAAAAAATAAAATGAGAAAAAATAGCTATTTTTGCGTTTAATTCTGCACTCGAATGAAAGGCTTTAGATCCTTTTTAAAGACCGTTTAAGCATTTTTCGATGCCAAGCACTATACCGTATAGTAGGTTGGTATGTAAGAAGTTGGCTTCAAAATCCATTTCGCTTAACCGGCCTTCTTGTCGTGACTTGTTAGGCCCGTTTCGGCTGTCTGTTGATCAGCTTCAGATGACCCTTTTTTCAGTTGCTCATTAAGGCGTAATAATCTTTCTTTATCTTCTGTCGTGAGCATTTCCCAACTAGTCTCCCGCTCACTTTCATCAGTGAGTTTTTCTATCACTCCGTTTGCTCCCATTCTCATAAAGAGGCTAACCAGAGTCGCTCTTTGTTGGCGTGTTAAGGCCTGATAAATCATGGACCAAGCCAAGGATAAGTGCTCATCATTCTGAGTCCCAGACTGTGCTGGTGTGCCTGTAAATCCGATATAATGTGATGCGTTCTCTTCTAACTTCAGACCTTTAGCGTCATCTATGTTGCCCTTGTGCGCCTCGTCAACCAATATTCCAGTAGCAAGCCATTCAAGAGGCACGCCTTCCACATGTGAGATTTTTATTGCCACATTGAGTGATGGCTCTGTACCGCGCGTAAGATAGTTATTCAAGGTTGAGAATGCCAACCCCCAATCAGCCGCAGCAGCTCGCACTGTACGGTGACCAATTAGCTTCCGAATGCGTGAAGCAATGCTTTCTTTGTCTTCATCACTAATAGCAAAATCACTTTCTCTTTCCTGTTTCATTTTCTTTTCCTGTAACTAGTTGATTTTTCTGCTGTACTCATAAAAACAAACCGCGCAACTCAAAAAGACAAAAGAAAGCGGTGTTTTTTGCTTTACATGCTCCACAAGTGGATCAATACTTATGCCAACGGATAACCCCTGCGGATTATCCGTCCGGTTAACTTTTTAGGGTAATCGAAGTATGGAAAGAAATGAAGTACAGCGTGACTGGCATCGCATCGATATTGTCGCCGAGCTGCACAAGCGTGGCGTCACTATGCGCGGCCTTTCCGCCAGCGCGGGGCTAAAACCCGACACGCTGAAAAATGCGCTGGCACGCTCTTATCCAAAAGGAGAGCGCATTATTGCAAATGCTCTCAATTTAGAACCCGCCAGTATCTGGCCAAGCCGTTACAACAAGGACCTGTGACATGTTCGTGACTGTTAACGAATTAGTTGGCGTCCCTGGATTGCCAACAACACAACAAGGACTGCGATACAGCCTTAAGAAAAGTGCGGGCAACTCCCCTGAACTGGTTCGCAAGCGTGCTGGAAGCAAAGCATTCGAATACCACATCGACTGCCTGCCTGAACAGGCGCGTGAAATAGTCAAAGCCCGGCATTATCGCGAGGTGCTGAAACAGTCTGATTGTTCTCCCGCTCCAGCGGCCCCAAAGCGAGAAGTCACAACGCCCCGTGATGAGCTGGCGTTATTACGGCAGTGCCCGGTATTGCTGGAGCGTGAAGTTTCCGACCTTACCGAACGCCAGAAGCAGATCGCCGATGCGCGTGCATTATTAGCCGCAGAGGTTGAGCGCCTTCGGGATATCGGTATGTCTCGCGCATCGGCGGTTGAGTTCATCGCCAAAGAGTCACGCAAGGGTTCACTCCCGGAGAACATCCAGGCTGCGGCTGATATTGCCAATGCCCGTAAAGGCTCCAGCCGTCGTGGCGTGGGTGAAAGAACACTCCAGGAATGGCTGTCTGTTTACCTTTCAACCCGCCCGGGTATCGAACGTCTTGCTTTACTGGCCCCTGGCCATCTTAAAGCGCGTAAGCCTGAACAGATTAAGTGGCTCCCTGATTTTCTCGCCCACTGGCGGAAACTCTCAGGCCCTTCCCTGGTGGATGCGTGGCGTTCATTCAAGGCTGAATGGCAGGCTATTTATGCGGGACAGCCAGCGATGCTCGCCGTCTGTCCGTCTTATGATGCCGTTCGCCGGGCGATGGAAAAGTTGCCCAAACGTGAACGCGCTCGCGGTCGTATCAGCGGTTCAGCGGCTCTGGCCTTTGAGGTTTACCAGAAACGTGACTGGTCACAGATGCCAGTAAATGGTTGCTGGATTGCGGATGGTAAGTCGCTGGATATGAAAGTTGCTCATCCGGTCCATGGCCGTCCATTCACACCTGAACTGACGCTGGTGATAGATGGCCGTACCCGCTTCCTGGTGGGCTGGAGCCTGGCCCTCTCGGAGAACGTCATCGCGGTAGCAGATGCCTATCGCTACGCCATGAAATTCCACGGGAAACCGCTTTTCGTTTATTCGGATAACGGTGGCGGTGAAACGAACAAAACGCTGGATGCTGATATCACCGGTATTTTCACCCGCATGGGTATTGCTCACCCGACCAGTATTCCAGGCAGGCCTCAGTCTCGCGGGATTATCGAACGCCTGAACGCCGTAATACCGAGAGCGATCGCCAACAAATTTGATACTTACAACGGATTCGGGGCCGACCGTGAGCATGTCCGGATGACCGGTCGCGCCATCCAGTCAGCGATTAAGGCTCAGGAGAATGGTCGCGAGCTCACGAGCGTACAGCGTAACGCGCTGCGTAAACTTCCATCGTGGCAGATGCTGCTGGATACCATTGCTGAGGAAGTCGACAAATACAACAACCTGCATGAGCACAGCGAGCTACCAAAGCGTAATGGTGTGCATATGACGCCAGCACAGTACCGTCGCGAGGTTCTGACCGCTGAGGGTGATGAGATTGAATATCTGACAGATATCGAGCTTCGTGAAGCCTTCATGCCGGAAATGTGCCGTACCGCCCAGCGGGGCTGGATTGACCTGATGAATAACCAGTATTTCAGCGCTGACCTGATACAGGTCGATGGTGAGGAAGTCCGGGTTGCCTATGACATCCACGACCCTGCTGCCGTCATCGTTCGCCGCATGGACGGTACTTATGTCTGCACCGCCATCTGGAACGGCAACAAGCGTGCCGCGCTGCCAACCAGCATGATGGATATCGCCGTTGAGAAACGCCGCCAGCGTCGTCTGAAGCGCATCGACGAACAGCGAGAAGAGATTGAAGCAGAGGCACGAGGATTGCTGCCAGAAAGCGATATGTACCCTGATTTCGGAGCATTAATACCATCGGATGCCGAGCGTATTAATGATGACCGGGAACATGTGTTCCTGTTCGAGTCAGAGCGAGAAGAATGGCTGAAAAGTCAGGGCAATAAAAAAGCGGCCTTCTGACTGGACATCACAGGCCGCTGATTTACTAAAACAGAGGAAGTAATTATGTCAGCTAAAAATGAACTTGTCGAACTGATGAAAGCAAAAGGTCTTAACCAGACGCAGGTCGCCCGCGCCATTGGTAAGAGTTCGGCCGTAATCAGCCAGTATCTGAATAATAAATACGACGGCGATATTGCATCGCTGGAAAACGATATTCGTAGCTTTATCGATCGCCAGCATGAAAAAGAGCGCTCAGCGCGTATCAGCGTCAAATTTGTTGATACCCCAACAACACGCAAAGCCGTTGATGTTATACGCATGGCACACGTCGAAGGTGATATCAACGTGCTCTACGGCGAAGCCGGTCTGGGCAAGACGATGATTTGCAAAGCCTACGTCTCCAAATACCGGGATGCGTTGCTGATTGAGGCAGACCCTGGCTACACCGCACGGGTAGTCCTGGAAGAGCTCTGCAACCTGCTGGGGCTCAATACGCGCGGCAATATGCACGAACTCAGCGAGGCCTGCATCAACAAGCTGCGCGACTCCGGGCGCGTGCTGATTATTGATGAAGCCGAGAACCTCCCTCTGCGTGCGCTGGAGTCAATCCGTCGCATCCATGACAAAACGGGGATCGGCATCGTCCTGGTTGGTATGCCTCGCCTGATTCTGAACCTCAAGGGCAAACGCGGTGAGCTCGTACAGCTCTATAGCCGTGTCGGTTTCGCGCTCAACCTCGGGCATAGCCTGCCGGGTGCTGATATTGACGTCATCGCCAGCAGCGTTCTCCCGGATGGCCTGAATGAAGACCTGAGCAAAGCGCTGTTCAACGCGTCAAAAGGTAATGCCCGCCGACTGTTCAAGCTGCTGCGCGGTGCCGTCCGTACCAGTGCAATGAATGATGTTCCGGTCAGCGGTCATATCGTCAATCAGATAGCCGAAATGTTGATCCATTAATCCGGATTTAAGGAGGTTTTATGCTGACTTTAACATCAGATAACACGCTGGTTTCAGCGCTGTATCGTACCGAAGCTGTCGTCGTTTCCCTCCAGGCTCGTGGCGTGGAAGTGAAAGGCATCGTGGTTCGGGAAGGTCAGCCGGTTATTCGTATTCAGCGCCATTCGTTTTGCGAACACCTGCTGAAAACCGGCAAAGCCTGTTATATCGAGTTTGGGCAGGATAAATCAGGAAAATATAAACAAGGGGTATTTATTCAGGATGGCTGCAAAGTCGTCTGGTCAGAGTCCATTCATTAATAAGAGGGAGATATGGCGAAAATTATTATCAACATTAAGGACAGACCACGTGGCTTTGAAGTTGGCTGTCAGGTCGTTCCCGACGATGGCGACAGCGAGCTGGTCGGCGAAGTAGCCAGGAAAGTGGGTTCAGGCATTGCCGGTCATGTACTGATGAAGGTTAACGAAGTTGTTAAGAAAATCTCACGTAAATTTAAGGAGAAGAAATATGTCCACTGAATATCAACAATTTACTGATAAAGCCGTACCCGCTGGTTACTGGGTAGATGCCAAAGGTGCCTTAATCCCAGAGCACCTGATTAAGCCGATTGATAAAGAACGCGATCAGCTGGTTAAAGAACTGGTGTTTCATGCAAAAAAAGTGAATGAAATTCTCACTGAGTTTAAGAAACGTGGTTTTACCGATATCGCAGCGTTTGTTGATCTCTCTGCTAATGAATACGGTGTGAGTGTCGGCGGGAAAAAAGGCAATGTGACCCTTTACTCTTATGACGGGAGCTACAAAATCCAACGAGCCATGAGCGACAAAATGTCATTCGATGAGCGTATTCAGGCGGCTAAAGAGCTGATTGACGCCTGCCTTTCAGACTGGACAGAGAATGCCCGCCCTGAAATTCGGGCGTTGATTAATGACGCATTCCGCGTTGATAAGACGGGGTTTATCAGAGTTGCAGAGGTTTTGAAACTTCGGAAACTCGAAATTGATGACGAGCGCTGGCAGAAAGCGATGATTATCATTGGTGAGGCACTGCAACTGGTCGGAACATCATCGTATATCCGGGTCTATGAGCGTGTCGGTGACAGCGAGAAATACCGCCCGATTGCCCTCGATATCGCTGGCGTGGGGGTGTGATATGGCAGGAAAGATTAAAGAAAACTCAGCTCGTAACAACTACGGATGCTATGCCACCGGCGCGATTCGTGCCGAACGTAATGGCGAATATTCCAGGGCTGCTGAATTATGGGGTAAGGCGCTGATGTTTGCTCGTGACGCCTCTGGTCGGTTCTGGGCCTCGCGCCGACTGGAGTTCTGCGCGAACGCTGCAAATCGCGGCTGGGGAGTCCCCGATGAAAGCTAAAGAGTTTAATGCAACATATAAAGTTGGCTCGGCGTTTCATCATGCCTGTCCAGCTTTACGCGGTAGCCGAATGGTAAAAACGGTCGATATTGCCCGTGACTTTAATTGCGGGGTAATTGTTGAAATTAATCTGGAGCCCTATTTCGTCAAGATTAATACGTTAAAACCAGCAAGCTAATTTAAACATAAATTAATACATCTTCAAAAATGGCGTAAACCCGCAGGGGCTGGCTTACGCCTGAATTAAGGAGTCTGCAATGGAAAATAAAGAGAAATATCTCCAGCGTATTAAAAAACTGCTGGCAATGGCGCGTAATAACTCCAGCGCTGAAGAGGCAGCACTCGCGCTGAGACGCGCCCAGCGACTGATGGAAAACCACAAGCTGACTGAAGCCGATGCGGCGATGATGGATATCAACGAAGCATCCACTCAGAAAGCCCCATCACATGCTGAAAAGATGCCGGAATATATGGCCCTACTGGCTCACATGATAGCGCTGGCTTTCGGTGTGAAGTTCTACACCAGCCACGGTCATGAGCGCTGGGATGCTCCGGCAAAACGCACGATCACCTACTACGGGCCAGATGAACGTCCTCAGGTGGCAGCATATTCCTTCGAGGTTCTGGGCAAGCAGCTGTCGAAGGCCCGCCGTGAATACATTTCCACGCTGCGTAAAAATATCAAACCTGCAACCAAAGTGGCCCGTGCTGATACGTTCTGCTCCGCCTGGGTCAACGGTGCCTACGCAGTGATCAGTGACTTTACCGTAACTGAGGTGGAAGAGACGCTGATGGAAAGCTATCGCAATAAAAAACTGAGTCAGGGCATGAAGAAGCTGGAGCCACGTAAACCTGGTAAAGCCAGTGGCACTGATGATGCTGTTATTAAGGGCTATTGTGCCGGTAGCAAAGCGCAGCTTCATCATGCTGTCACACGTACTTCAGAGCTGTTGGCGATTGCGGGAGCTAAATCATGACCAAGCAACAGCGTAAGCCCGTGGTTTTCGTCGCCGGACCGATGACCGGTTATCACGATTTCAACCGGGCAGAGTTCAATGCTGAGGCCGGTGTACTTGAAGACAGAGGCTTCACCGTCCTGAATCCGGCTATCCTGCCCGATAACCTCGAACATCGGCAGTATCTAGCCATCACCATTTCCATGCTGGAGCAGGCTGATGCGGTATTCCTGCTTGATGGCTGGGAAAAAAGCGAAGGTGCGCTCCGGGAGTTCCGGCGAGCCCGTGAACTGGGTTTGATCTTTATGTTTCAGTCATGGGAAACGGCGCGCCTTGCCATTCTGCATAACCGAAATTCATTGCAGGAGGTGGCCTGTGAATAACGTCATTGGTTGCCAGTTCCTGGATAACGGTAACCGCCGGGTCTGGCATTTTCGCAATACCAGTCAGGTTGTTGAATATCCTGCGCTCCCGCAGCGCATTCGTTTTCAGTTTTTTGACGCTCGCAACCGGCGAATCCGCAATACCGCGCAGCAGGGTGAAATGAAGAAAGCTATTGAGCAGTACCGGAAAACCAGGGGGATCAAATGACTACAGGCATCGTATTGATAATGCTGGCTGCATACTTCCATCTCGGATGGTGCTGGGTCAGCGTGCTGCAACATTTATCAGGCGATAATCTGTCGCGTAAAAAATACTGGCTCATTCTGATTATCTGGCCACTCAGCATGATTGTCACTGATGCGACTCTTGATGATATCCAAAGGGGAGAATAATCATGATGCACCTGAAACCCCTTGGAGTGCCAGGAAAATGTCCTGCACACCTTAGAGCCTGGTCTGCCCTAGACGATAAATTTATTGTCGATAATTTTCCGCAGCTGACAGCAAAAGAGATGGCATCTCGTGTAAACCGAAGTGTGGAGGCTGTCAGGGTCAGAATCGTGCTTTTACGCAGCAGAGGTGAAATCAAATGCTACCGGTTCAGACCTTATACCAAAGATGAAAAGGCGTTCATTTACCTGCATAGCCAGGATATGACAGTAAATGAAATGGCTCATCATCTTGGCCGTACCACCTGGTCTCTGGAGGATTTTATCTACAGGCACAGAATTAGTTTTGCAAAATTTGGCGACCACCACCATTGCTGCCTTGTCTCGGATGAGGATGTAAGTCTCATCCGAGAGCTTCGTGACAGCGATCCTTTGCATCCTGTCCCATTCAGAGAGATTAGTGAGAAGTTCGGGATAAAGGTCGCTACTGCCAAACAAGCATATTATTACAGGCTGACCGCTGATTACAGAACGGCCCATGAATTATTGCCACGTTAACAACTTCAACAGAGAAATATATGACTATTAATATCGACAGCATCTGGGTCTTACTGGGGATAGCGGGAATTCTGGGGTTTGGTGGTTATCTGGGAGTGTACTGGGCGGTTCACTTAATTCTGGCCAGCAAAAAAATTGGGGCCTGGGTAGCAGACAAAATTATCTGGCCCTTGTACGTCAATACTAAGGCATGGGGACAAAAATGGACGAAATGACAGCGCGTGAACGAGCTCGCTTGCGTAAGCAGCGTTCCCGAGCAAGCCAGGCTAAAACATCCGGTTTAAACCGCTTTGAAATCATTATTAACGATCAGGAACTGGCCGCGCTTGAGCGTGGCCGTGTAAACCGTAACCCCGGACGTGAACCTTATAGCCGTAATGAATATATCGCACTATTGCTGCTTAATGATGCTCGTCAGTTACAACAGCAAGAAGAGAACACTCCTGCATGTAAAAAATGTGGTTCAAAACCGCCAGAGCATTGTGGTGGAGCTTTCAAGGGAGAGCATAATTGCTGGTTAACACTGAAATGTCTGAAGCTGAACTTAACCAGTGTGACTGGTCACAGCGAAAATAATAGCGAGGTGTGACCATGTTAATTAATAAGAAGGCGTTAATTGGGGCAATTAAAGCGGGTCAGAAATGGCTTCTTTGGGATGATACTACCTATCGCAGCACTATGCAGCGAATTACCGGAAAAACATCAAGTACGAAATGTACACTTGAGGAATTACAAAAACTACGCGAATATATGCATGAGCAGGGATTTCCACGAAAGAGAGCCAGGCAACATGGTCGTAAACCAAATGTTGCAAACCGCCGACAGGCTGTTCTTGGAAAAATTGAAGCCCTGCTGGCTGATGCTGGTCGTCCCTGGCAATACGCAGAATCAGTTTCGCAGCGCATGTTTCAGCAAAAGATTATCGAATGGCTGGATGATGGGCAATTAACGAAACTACTGCAGGCATTGATTATTGATGCCCGACGACGACAAAAAGGCAGTTAGTCATACTACTCATACATACAAAAGGCGGGATATCATTAACAGTGATTCCCGCTTTTTTGATCGGAGGTTCCATGGAACTCGAACAGGTTAAATCACTTCTGCCAGAAACGGTTCTGAACATTGCCGAACTTATCGGGTTCCCTGCTACTGTCGAACTGATTAAGGCGCTAGGTGGTACGACATTCCCTGTTGGAAAAGGTATCCGCTTTATGGGGGCAAGCCGCGCCCGTCTTCTTAAAGATACTGTAGGAGAAGACAACGCCAGTATTCTGGTGAAGCACTTCGGCGGTGAAACATTGTATCTTCCTCGTTGCGATCGTGCGTTACGTGAGCTGCGTAACCGGGCATTTCTCACTGAGTTTGAAGCTATGCGTGATACCGGAGTGCCGTCACCGCGAGCCATGACTGAACTTTGTCCTAAGTATGGTTTTAGTGACCGCTTTGCCTGGGGGTTACTTGCTAACCAGAAAAACATAATTTCAAATGAACAAGGAAAATTATTTTGAAAATCCAAAGGCTAATGGTGTCACTTTTTGTTTTTGTTGTAAGTGCCAATGCATATTCTCAGATGATACCAAACACAAAAAATGTTGATGTTTATAACAAACAGCTTAAAGAAACCATGAGGATATTTTCAGAAACACAGGGAACTTTAACAGAGGCAACCCCTGTTTTCGATATGTATAAAAAACTTGGTTATACCACTCCAGAAGTTATAGCCATCAGCAAGCGGTTTATTCAACTGCAAAATGACGCTACAAAGCTGTATGGAAAGGATTTGATATCGAACCCAACACCATTTAGCTCTTGCGCAATGCTACCATCTACCGCATATAGCATTTGGATGGCTAGATTAAATGCAAAAACAAATAATGATGTAGAGATGGTAAACTCATTGGGTCAATCATATATAAAATCTGGTAAAGAGTGTGTGAGTGCCATGAAAAACCCTCCACCCGATATGATTGAGGAAAGTGATGATTTGGAAATCATTGATGTCGATACACCATAGAAATCTACTGAACCCTTTCAACTTATTACCCAACTAACCCCATGAAATACTGACGCCATCCATAATTAACAGGATGGCGTCATGCTTTTAACTCAATCACAATTTCAGAAAGCAGCAGGCATTTCAGCCGTTGTCGCTGCCCGCTGGCTGGCACCTCTTTGTGCCGCTGCTAATGAATTCCAGATTAATACCCCAAAAAGGCTGGCGGCATTCATTGCTCAGGTCGGCCATGAAAGCGGCGGTTTTAACACTATTAGCGAGAATCTGTATTATTCCGACGCTGAGCGTGTTGCCCGAATCTTCCGAAGCGATTTTGATCTTAATAAAAACCGCATCATTGAACCCGCTGAAATCGAATTTGCACGTCGATATACCCGAAACCCAGAGAAAATGGCGAATTACGTTTATGCCAATCAGGGTGGGAATGGTAATGAGGCGTCTGGTGATGGCTGGCGTTATCGCGGTCGTGGACTGATTCAGATCACATTGCGAAATAATTACCGGGACTGTGGTAAAGGTCTGGGCCTTGATCTGCTTAATAACCCCGACCTGTTGCTGAATTTCAGTCAAGCGGCCCGAAGTGCGGCATGGTACTGGAAGACGAACGGCTGCAACGAGCTGGCCGACAGTGGTAGTTTTCTGGCTATCACCCGCCGTATTAACCCTCCTGCACAGGGACAAGCTGACCGTCAGGCACGGTATGACGTGGCTAAGGCCGTGTTATGCGTCTGATCTCCCTGGGTGACCTCATCACTAATCCCGGCTCTGGGCGGCTCTCCACTTCCGACACCATCGTACTGGGAGCCTTCCTGATCAGCTCCTTTGTGCTCGTCTGGGTCACGGTCACCCGTACTGAGATTGCGACTGAATTGTACTGGGCTTATCTGGGCGCGTGGGTTGCTCAGAGCCAGGCATCGAAGCACATGTCCATTAAACGAGCCAGAGAGGTGAATCATGTGGGCGATAACCCTGAAACTTCTCAAAAGTAACTGGAAATCACTTCTGCTGATCGTCGTTCTGTCGGGAGGTGGTGTATGGCTTGGAACGTGCATCACGCAATCGCAGCTGAGCGACCAGGCGCTGGCGTTCAGCCAGGAGAAATCGACGCTTATCAGCGGGTTTAACACGCAAAAATCACTGTGGGATCAGGAGCGTATTACTGCTGCGAACCAGTATGCGTCCGACCTGAAAGATGCGCTGGCGGCGCAACAGGAATGGCAGCGCAAAGCTGACGACCTGAGTCGTCAGCTCGTAGCACAGGAAGTGTCCCATCAGCGGGCAGTAAAAGACCTGAAAGAGAGGCTTAAAAATGCAATTAAAAGCGATGGCAATACTTATACCGGCATTGGTCCTGCCAGCCTGCAACTCTGGCGTGAAGCCCTCGGCTACCCCACAGCCAAAACAGTCCACGCTGGTCACCATCTGCCAGAAACCACCGGCAGCGCTGCTGGTGATACCGGAGATGCCATCAGCGCCGGTGGCGGACTCTCTCCCTCCGGGATAGTTGGTCATAGCGCGGAATATGGCAAATGGTGCCTGTCACTCCGCGACCGTCTGCAAGCTATTAACGATTATTACAGGTGAAAGGAGTGAACACGGTAATGACTCTCGACACGGCCTTCCAGATTGCTCTGGGACTGGCCGCACTCTTTGGCGGGATTTTTATTCGCCGCCTGAATCAGGATATTCACGACCTAGAAAAAGCCGTCGAACGTATCCGCGACGAGTATCAGCGCCGCGAAGATGCCCGGACGAACTACACAGCAATGATGGATGCGATGAAAGAGCTGCGAGCGGCCATTGAGCGCATCGATAACAAACTCGACAGGAAAGCCGACAAATGAAAGCCAGACAAAAGCGTCGTACCCGCCGTATCCATACGGTTCGGGACGAGCAGGAAACGTTAAACAGAATTTCAGCGCAACTGGATCGATTACAGATGCCAGTTAACCCAGATATCCTGGGTGGCATCAATGACAAGCTGGAACGTATTGACTCCCGTTTATCAGACATTAACGCCGATGCGACGCGGCATGGCGCAAAAGCCGGGGCAATTGCCGGTGGGCTTACAGGTGGTTTGATTACTGTCGCCATCCTGTTAATCCGCGCGAAACTGGAGTTGTAGTTATGGCGCATCCGCAGGAAACACGGGACAGACTGCGACGATCATACATCTTTAGTCAGATGTCACTGGAGATTGCGTCGGCTCAGGCGGGTATTGCCTTTGCTACCGCCCGACGCTGGAAGAAAGAAGCTCAGGATGCTGGTGATGACTGGGACAAACTCAGGGCAGCGCACATTATGGCAGGCAACGGTCTTGAGGATATTGGCCGCGCCATTCTTACCGGTCTGATGACGCAGTATCAGGTCACCCTGGAGCTGCTGACGACCGACACCAGTCTGGGGCCGGATAAGCGGGTGGAGTTGCTGGCCAGCCTGGCGGATGCCTTCAACAAGGCCGTGGCCGCGAACAAGAAGATTCTGCCGGAGGTTAGTCAACTGGCGGTGGCGCTGGATGTGATCCAGAAGCTGAGCCTCTTTGTATCTGAGCAATACCCACAGCATCTTGCTGCGTTCGTTGAAATTCTGGAGCCCTTCGGGGGCGAAATGGAGAAACATTATGGCACTTAGAGAAAGAAAGTCACCGGGTGAGGCACGGGCTGAATACATTGAAAAGATGAACAATGCCCTTGAGGCTGGTTTCTCTCCGGATGATTTTACCCAGAGAGAGTTTATCGAAGCTGTCCTGCTGGTGATGCAGTCGGTTTGTGGTCCTGCAGAAGTCGCAATGGTTATTCGAGGGACACAGATTCATCAGTAACGTGTTTCATCACTGATTTGAAGAACCAATCAAAAGTATGTTCATAAATCCCGATATCAGAATAGAGATGGGATTTTGACAGGTCACCAGCCTGAGTGAACCTTCGACATGTTTCAAGCTGGCTGGAGAATGTCGCTACTTTGTTACTGGACGTTAGTTCCGGGCAGTGATGCATCATCAGGTCTGCCGCAATTCTGGCGATTTGAATTTTCTGATCAACAGTCAATGTTGAGTGTTGGGGCATAAGTCCTCCGGTAACAGGAATAAAAAGGGTTTCATTATGGCTGATAAGTTGATTCGAGTTAACTCCCGCGTAAGCGTCATGGCGAGCCAGGTTGCCTACGTAGAGTTACCGGAATTCCGGGATGAAGTTAACGTCCACCTGCTTGACGGGCGTATCGAATGCCTTGAGTTCTCCATGCGTAATGAACGATGGGCCGCAAAAGACCGGTTTGAAAAGGCGGTTAATGACGCTTTAAATGGGGTTTAAGCCTGTGGTCAGTGGTAAGAAGCTTTCCAGTAAAGATTTCCTCGCCGAGCTCGCCGAGCTGGGGGCCAGCCTACGTCGGACCATCGAGGCCGAAGATGTTGGCTTTGATCCTAAACCCTCGGCGATTGAGGTTCGGCGTGCCTGCGTGGCTGACCCCTCCACGGGATTTGAGTATTTCGTACAGAACTACTTCCCGCATTATGTGCGCCATACAGCGAAAAGCGAGCTGCATAAATACCTTTATTCCCGTCTTCCGGAACTTATCCAGGCGACAACCGGGCAGAACGACGCCATCGCCGCACCCCGCGGCGAAGCAAAGTCCACCATCGTGAGCCAGCTGTTTGTTATCTGGTGCATCGTTCTGGCGCTCAAACATTACCCGGTCATCATTATGGACTCGATAGACCAGGCATACCCGATGCTGGAAGCTATCAAAGCTGAGCTGCAGTTCAACCCGCGTCTGCTGATGGACTTCCCGGAGGCTACGGGCGGCGGCCGCGTCTGGCAGGCAGGGACTATCCTCACGCGTAACGATATTAAGGTTCAGGTCGCCGGTAGTGGTAAAAAGCTGCGTGGTCTGCGCCATGGCCCATATCGTCCTGACCTTGCTGTACTCGATGATATTGAGAACGACGAACAGGTACGAAACCCCGAACAGCGCGACAAACTTGATAACTGGCTCAAGAAAACCGTTCTGCCGTTGGGGGGAGCCGGAGCCAAATTTGATGTCGTTTATATCGGCACCATTCTGCATCATGATTCGGTGCTATCCCGCACGCTGAAGAATCCACTGTGGAAACGAGCCCGCTTTAAAGCGCTCATCAGCTGGCCGCACAATATGGATTTGTGGGACCGCTGGGAAGAGACCCTTCGGAACAATGATGAAGATGGCGAGATGCTGGCACAGGCATTCTATCAGCAGCACCGGGCCGAAATGGATGCTGGTGCCGTTGTTTCGTGGGACGCCCGCCCGCTTTATACGCTGATGCTGATTCGTGCGCGTGATGGCCACGGCACTTTCGATGCCGAATACCAGAATGACCCGGTTAACGGCGAAGATGCTCCGTTCAATGGATGTATCAACTTCTGGGTGAACCGTCTGGCGGAATGGCGCTTTTATGGTGCCTGTGACCCGAGCCTGGGTAAGGCCGGTAACAGTCGTGACCCCTCCGCGCTGCTGGTTGGTGGCTTTAATCGCTTCACGGGTATTCTGGACGTTGTTGAAGCCCGCATCCGCAAGCGCGTACCCGACCGCATCATTTCCGATGTGATCGAGCTGCAGCGCGAGTACAACTGTCTCATCTGGGCGGTTGAGTCCGTTCAGTTCCAGGAGTTTCTGCGTACTGAACTGGTGAAACGCTCGGCCATGGCCGGGGTGCCGGTTCCGGCCCGCGCCGTCACCCCCAGTGCGGATAAATTGCTGCGTATCGAATCCCTGCAGCCGCATATGGCTAATGGCCTCATCCGCCTGCACCCCACCCAAACCACACTGATTGACCAGCTCCGGCACTTCCCGAAAGCAGACCATGATGACGGGCCTGATGCCTTGCACATGCTATGGGCGCTGGCAGTGTCTGGCGCGGGTAACTTTGATTTTAAACCGGCACCGCGCCGCAGCGGCGATCGGTTCGGCTCATCCGGAGGATGGTAATAAATGGTTCAAATCCTTGACCAGTATGGTCGCCCGCTCAACAAAGACGTGCTGAAAGCCCCTCAGACCGCACGCACCGTGCAGCTGAACCGGGACTGGCCGACGCATCCCTCACGCGGAATGACGATCGCCCGCTTGCCTCGTATCCTGGAGGCGGCTGAGCGCGGCGATATCTCCGCCCAGGCAGACCTCTTCGAAGATATGGTTGAGCGGGACGGCCATATTTTTTCTGAGATGGCCAAACGCAAGAATGCGTTGCTGACGCTGGACTGGAGTATCGAACCGCCGCCGAACGCCACCGCCGAAGAGAAGCAACTGGCGGCAATGGTGGCGAGCTGGTTTGCTGACCTGCAGGAAATGGAAGATATCACTCTCAATGCGGCCGAGGCGATTGGCCACGGTTTTTCCGCTCAGGAGATTGAGAAGTGGGAGCGAGACGGGAATCTGTGGTTGCCTACCCGAATCAAGTTACGCCCGCATCGCTGGTTCTGCACCACCCCGGATAAAGGTGATGAAATCCGGCTGAATAATGGGTCGATGGACGGCGAAGAACTGTGGCCGTTCGGCTGGCTGGTCCATACGCACAATGCTAAATCTGGCTATATAGCCCAGTCCGGCCTGTACCGCGTGCTGGTCTGGCCGTACCTCTTCAAAAACTACAGCGTACGTGACCTGGCCGAGTTCCTGGAGATATACGGTCTGCCCGCGCGTATCGGTACTTATATCGCCGGGGCCACGCAGGACGAGCAGGACAAGCTGATGGAGGCGCTTGTCACGCTTGGCCATAATGCCTCTGGTATTATTCCCGAAGGGGCCAAAATTGAGTTTAAGGAAGCGGCGAACGGCCAGTCTGATCCCTTTATGGCCATGATTAGCTGGGCTGAGCGCACTGAATCAAAAGTTATCCTCGGTGGCACGCTGACTTCCCAGGCGGACGGTAAGTCCTCAACCAACGCGCTGGGCGTTGTACACAATGAAGTCCGCCATGATCTGTTGACCGCTGATGCTCGCCAGATAGAGGGCTTTTATCGGGGTGTTATTCGCATGTTACTGGCGATTAACGGGTACGATGTCAGCCCACGCCGCCAGCCCCGACTGGTCTTTGATACCCGCGAGCTGGAAAATATCCAGGTCTTCGCCGAGGGCGTATCAAAGCTGGTTGGTGCGGGGATGAAGACTATCCCGGTCAGTTGGGTGCATAAAAAGATTGGTATCCCGGAACCGAAAGACAATGAAGCCGTGTTGACGCCTCCGGCCTCGCCGCTTTCGTTACAGGCACTGACGACTCAGGCAGCGGCTTCACCGTTCCGTCATTTTACTGCGCTGAGCAGTACCGGGGAGATTACTGACCCTGCACAGGAGGCGCTGGATAACTCCCTTCAGCCAGGTGCCGCCATTAACCTGGCGATGGAAAAGCTGATCACCCCATTAGTGGCTGCGCTGCAACAAGGCCAGACGCCTGATGAGGCGATGGACATTATCGCCGCCAGCTATCCACAGCTCGATGATTCGATGCTCCGGCAGCTGCTGCACCAGGCATTGTTCGTGAGTGAGGTCTGGGGGCGACTCAATGCCGAAAGCTGATGTTGATCTCGGGTATGCCATTGGTCTGA
Organism: Citrobacter sp. C5_2; assembly: GCF_014596845.2. Lineage (NCBI taxonomy): Bacteria > Pseudomonadati > Pseudomonadota > Gammaproteobacteria > Enterobacterales > Enterobacteriaceae > Citrobacter > Citrobacter sp. C5_2. Next base: position 4,025,529 of record NZ_CP115032.1, read on the forward strand.
AGCCGGAAGAAGCCATCCGCTATTTTGAGTCTAAGGGCTACGTCATAGGCTTTAACTGGCACGATGTTGAAGCCCGCACCCATGCCACTGAATTCACGGTCGCAGGCGTTCTTAAGCAGGATATTCTGACCGATATTCACGGCGCTCTGCAGGCTCATCTGGAGAATGGCGGCACGCTGCGTGACTTCGAACGCCAGCTGACGCCAACCCTGATTCGTAAAGGCTGGCTGGCCGATAAAGCACGCTTAATCGCAGATGAGGATGGTGTGCTGGAGGGCAAGCAGCTGACACCACGCCGTCTGCGCACCATCTTCGAAACCAACATGCAGGCGGCGTATGGTGCCGGACGTTATGAAGAGCAGATGGCCAACGCGGAGTTTCGTCCTGTCTGGGAACGCGTGGCCGTCATGGATTTGCGAACCCGACCGCGACACGCGGCGCTGAACGGTTTTACCGCACGCTACGATGATCCGGTCTGGCAGTTCATGTATCCGCCCGATGGCTATCACTGCCGCTGCCGTATCCGGGCTCGTTCACTGGCCGAGGCTGAACGTCTTGGAATTGTGCTTAAATCCTGGGAACAGGATATCGTCACCGTCCAACAGGCGTGGGGGCCCAACGATACCCGAGAGGTTCAGGCACTGCGCTTTAACGGTGAGCTTTATACCCCGGATGCGGGCTTTGGTCACAATCCGGGTCAGGGCTGGCTGTCTTCTCTGGGACAGCGTCTGATGGACCAGTCCGTTACTGCGCCACCCAGAACGGCCGCGCTGGCCATCAGCGAAACGCTTTCCGACCCGGCTGTATTATCTTCCGTCAGCGACGATGTACGCCGATGGGTGGATGCCGTCAGCGTTCGGGGTAAAACCAGAGGTGATCTCAAGCGTGTAGGCGGGGTTTCGCCTGACTTGCTTAACCGCCTTGAAGAGCGCGGTATTCGCCAGCCGGTCACACTCAGTATCCACGAATCAGACGTCCGTCAGGCTCCGGGGCCGATGTGGTCAGAACTTCCTGCGCTGCTGGCCAGTGACGGGGATGTCTGGCTCGATGGTGATAATTTAGTGTGGACGATGGTCGCAGACCAGGGGACTCGCGCAGTCCGGGCTGTGCCTGTTGCAGACGGCTGGCGATTGGCGCTCGTCAATGGCGGCGATGTTATCCGTCCACAGGATATTGCTGATGATGCTGTATTACTGAGGCCGAAACCATGAGTTATACCATCACCTATGATATCGGCGACTTCGAACGTTCTCTGGGCGAGCTCATCAATAAGCTGGAGCAGCGTGAGCCGCTGATGCGGGAAATGGCAGCAGCGATGGCCGATGCGGTTGAAGAGAACTTTGCCCGCGAAGGCCGCCCGGAGTGGATGGGATGGAGTCCGGCATATGCCCGTAAACGTCATGGCGGAAAAATCCTGCAACGTTCTGGCAGGCTGGCCAAAAGTATTACGCAGTTCAGTACCAACGACGAAGCGGTTGTCGGTACTAACGTGAAATATGCCCGTATTCATCAGGAAGGCGGTGAAATCAGTATTGCCGCCAGGAGCCAGCGAGCCTATTACCGCCAGTATAAAAATGGTTCGGTTGGTAATCGGTTCGTGAAAAAGTCGCGGTCTAACTTCACCCAGTGGAATACCATTGGTGCATATAAAATTAAGATGCCCGCGCGACCGTTCCTGCACCTGACCGAGGATGACGTCAGCGGGATGGAAACAACCGCTGAAAGCTATCTCCAGCGTATTATTGATGGATAAGCGTAGCGGCGCTGTAAGCCACGCAGACGCGTTTATCGCAAATGTGGTAGAGTGATTCGCCTCATCCACTGTTAATCGTTTTTAAAAGGGGTTTAAAAAGCCCTGGCGATATCGTCGGGGGGCTCATTCGATTAACGGGGGAAGTGGTGGAAACCTTCAAGGCATTCCTGGATTATTTTACGGTGACGCAATGGGTCATCATTGGGATCAGCTTCAGGGTGTTTCTCTGGGTTCTCGATCGCCTGACCGACCGTTATTTCGAACGGCGATTCCAGAAGCGCCGCCAGTCTCTCCGGAAAGAGATGACAGAAAAGCCGAAAAGCCCGTCCCGCGATAACGCCCCCCACGTTTAATCACTGAACCCCTTCAACTTATTCCCTTTTTAGTGGTGCTGTACGCTCAGCGCCATGAAACTAACACTGATAGCCTCACTATCCCAGGAAATTAACACCGCTACTCCTGGTGTTATCCAGCTGTTTCCCGCTGGCGAATTCCGGGCACGCGATGGTCGTCCGACCGAGTGCGCTGCCTGGCTGATGACGCGTGAAATCGCCGAGCGGTTGATTGCCGTCGCCGATGCCCGCGAGACGCCGTATGTCCTGGACTATGAACATCAGACGCTACGCTCTGCCAAAAATGGTCTGCCCGCTCCCGCTGCGGCTTTTTTCAAAAAACTGGAGTGGCGCGAAGGTGAAGGCCTCTTTGCTGTCGATGTCGAGTGGACCACAGCCGCTGCCGACATGGTGGCCGCAAAAGCCTACCGCTTTATTTCCCCCGTATTTTCTTACGACAAAACCGGTCAGGTGCTGGAGATCCTTAATGCCGCGCTGACCAATACTCCGGCCGTTGATGGGATGGAGGAAGTGTTACTCGCTGCCGCCTCCATGATGGCCACCCACCTGACCACCGAGGGTTACACCGAAATGGATGAAGAATTCCTGAACGAGTTGCTGAGCAACCTGCGCTGGATGCTCAATCTTCCGACCGCATCAACGAAAGATGAAATCCTGGCCGAACTGAAGAAGATTATCTCGCTTCTGTCTAACGGGCAGGATGCTACAGCAGCGGCATCTGTCAGCCTGCTGGATATCCTGAACCAGAACGCGCAGAGCATCGCCGAACTGACCGCAAAAATCGACACCCCGGACCCGGCGAAATGGGTTTCCGTCCAGGTGATGCACGACACCGTTCAGCAGGCCGTTGCTCAGGCAGGCAGCACCAGTCTGGCCGCGCTGGCCACTCAGGAAGCGGAATCACTCATCACGGTAGCGTTAAGCGATGGTCGATTGTTTCCTGCACAACAGGAATGGGCGACGGCGCTGGCGAAGTCAGACCCGACAAGCCTGAAAGCGTACATCGAAAAAGCACCGAAGATTGCTGCGCTCACCACAACCCAGACCGGCGGCCAGCCTCCGGCAGGTGCTCCTGCCCGCAAGTCTGAACCTGCAGGTGATGATGCTATTGATCCGGCCATCTGTTCCATGATGGGCAATGACCCGGAAAACGTCGCGAAATATCTCAAATAAAGGAGAGAAAAATGGATCGTCATACCCCTTATCGCGACGGCCAGCTGTTTGCTGTCCCGGTTGCGGCAGCCACTGAGCTCTTTGGCGGCCACATTATTGCGGCCAACGCAGCGGGCTTTGCTGTCCCGGGCAGCGCCACGGTAGCCAATACCACCCTCGGCATCTGTGATGGCTGGGTGAATAACTCTGCCGGTGCAGCCGGTGATGCGAGCGTGCTGGTTCGTCGCGGAAAAGTCTGGTTCCTTGCCAACAGTACTGCTGACGCGGTCACGCAGACGCAGATTGGTAAGGATTGCTACGTGGTGGACAGCCAGACAGTGGCAAAAACCAGTGATACCAACGCCCGTCCGGTCGCCGGAAAGGTGCTGGGGCTTGAAAATGATGGCGTCTGGGTTCTGATTTAATAAGGAGAGAACCGTGTTAATTAACGTAAAAAATGTGCGTCAGATTTTCATTAATCTGAAAGCGACCTACCAGAATGCCTTTGATCAGACGCCGTCAGACTGGCAGAAGATTGCGATGGTGGTGCCGTCGACCGGGAAAGAGAACGACTACAGCTGGCTGAGCCGTTTCCCGAAAATGCGTGAGTGGATTGGCGACAAGGTTATTAAAGCGTTCGCCGCGTTCAACTACACCATTCGCAATAAAGACTGGGAAGCGACGGTTGAGGTTGAGCGTAACGATATCGAAGACGATCAGATTATGGGATATGCGCTGCAGGCGAAAGGTGCGGGACAGTCCGCTGCCGAGCTACCTGCCGATATTGTTTTCGCGCTCCTGAACAACGGTTTCACCAACCTTTGTTACGATGGTCAGCCCTTCTTTGATACCGACCACCTTTCCGGTGGCAAGTCGGTCTCTAACAAAGGCACGAAAAAGCTTGCTGTCACTTCTCTTGCCGCAGCAAAAGCAAGTTACGGCGCGGCACGAACTGCTATGCGCAGCCTGAAAGATGATGAAGGTGCGTCCCTGAAAATTCGCCCGACCATCCTGGTTGTGCCTCCGGCTCTTGAAGACGATGCCAACTATCTGATGACGGCTGACCGCTTCCCGGACAATACGCCAAACCCTTACAAGGGGACTGCTGAGGTTCTGGTTGTCCCGGAGCTGACGTCAGATACCGCCTGGTTCCTTCTGGATACGACCAAACCCGTGAAGCCCCTGATTTATCAGGAGCGTAAGAAACCGGTCTTTGTTGAACAGACCGACTACAACTCTGACAACGTGATGATGCGTAAGAAGTTTCTCTTCGGTGCTGAAGCCCGTGCAAACGGTGGCTATGGCTTCTGGCAGATGGCGTATGGCTCTACCGGGGAGGACGCATAATGCCGGTTCAAATCACTGCCCGTCGTGACGGTTTCCGCCGTCTCGGTATTGTCCATAGTGCCAGAACGGTCACTTATCCGGATGATCGTTTCACGAAATCTGAAATAGCCATCCTTAAAAATGATCCGAATCTCATCGTCGCTGAGGTGGCTGATATCGCAGACACCGCGCCAGTGGAGGAAAAACTGAAAGCTGCACTCAATGAAATTATTGAGCTTAAAGACAAACTGATCCATATCAATGCTGAAAAGTTTGAGCTTAAAAGCCAGCTTGACGCCTCTTTGACACAACTGGAAAGCGTTACTACTGAACGAGACCGGCTGTTGGCGGCACAGGTATCAACCGCGCCGTCTGAAGAGGCCAGCGCTGAGCCTGAAAAGTCGGAAAAGAAAAAGGGCTAATCCATGTACGCAAACCGGGATGACATGGTGAAGGCGTTTGGCGAGACGGAATGCGTCTCGCTGACTGACCGTAACTACACCGGTGCGATCGACGACTCTGTCCTGAATGGTGCGCTGGAACAGGCCAGCGCCGAAATCGACAGCTATCTCTGCGGTCGCTACCCGGTGCCATGGTCTGACGTACCCCGTGTACTGGCAGGCCGATGCTGTGATATTGCCCGCTACCTGCTCTGCGGCGCGGGCACTCAGATGACAGAAGAAATCCGGCTTCGTTACGAAGATGCCACCCGTTATCTGGAGCGTGTCGCTGACGGCAGAATCAGCCTGGGGCGTACCAGCGCCGGGGAAGTGGTTCGCAGTGGCACAGGTGCCCGTATGGTATCCGGCGGTCGCGTCTTCGGACGTGACCAGACCGGTGGTGGAGGTTTCTGATGATTATCACCGGCATCGAACAGGCCATCGTCACTCGTCTGAAACAGGGGCTTGGACGTATTGCCCGCGCGGTCAGCTCCTACGGTGGGGAGATGGATGGCGAACCTGAAGAAGTTATTCGCCAGTTACCGGGGGTGTGGGTGACGTTCGGCGGGGTCCAGAAGACTGAGCGGAGCAGTACCGCCCGTAATAAGTTTGTGACGCATGGCCGCTTTGTGGTCATCGTGGGCGACCGAAGCGTCCGCAGTGAAGAGGCTTCCCGCACAGGCGGCCCGACACCGGATGAAGTTGGGACATACCGTATGATTGCAGCCGTTCGTCGCCTGCTTTCCGGTCAGGATATGGCGGAGTCAGGGTTGAAAATTGATGCCCTGCAGCCAGGCCGCGTGCGCACTCTGTTTAATACCCGGCTGGAGAAAAATGCCTTCTCAGTATTCGCCTGTGAGTTTGACACCAAATGGATGGAGAACGCGCTGGAGAACGGACGGTATCCGCTGGTCGATGCACCTGATGACCATGACGACAGTCTCTTCCGTCCCTACCACGGCAAGACCAGCGAAGACGACCCGGAGTGGTTGCGTACCCGACTGATATATGACCTGAAGAACCCGGAGCAGCCTGATGCTGCAGAGGACATTGTAAACCATGAACCAGATGAAAGTTAAAGCCGCGACGGGGGTGAAAGTCCCGCGAGAAGAGAATGCCCGCCGTTACATCACCAGCGATGCCGATGTCACGGTGGAAGATTCTGCCTATTACCGCCGTCAGATTAGCGCCGGTGACCTGATTCTGGTTACCAGCGCTGACAATAAAAAGGCAGTTAAAACTGCTGATAAACCGGATGCTCAGGAGGTGAACAGTGTCCAGTCCTAATGTTGAGCTGTATGAAATCGGCTCCATTCGCAAGCCGGGTAAGTATTTTGAGTTTAATACCCGCCTGGCCGTGCGCACACTGCCTGGTAATGCTCAGACCGTCCTGATGGTGGTTCAGATGCTCGATACGGGGCTGGCTGAAGAGCTGACCATCGTTGATATCTTTTCTGATGAGCAGGCGGCAACTTATTTTGGTCGTGGCTCACTGGGTCATCAGATGGCCACCAGTGCCATTCAGTCGAATCCTTACCTGCAACTGCAGATGATTGGTATCAGCGATGCTTCGACCGCGACAGCGGCGAAAGGCACGGTCACCATCACCGGACCAGCATCGTCTAACGGCACGCTCAGCGTCAGCATTGGCGGAATCCGACTTGATGTGGGGATTACGTCTGCGGATACCGCTGCTGCGATTGCAGCCTCTCTCGTGGAGGTAATCACCCAGAAATCGGGCCTTCCGGTTATCGCTGCAGCGCAAGACGGTGTCGTCACGCTGACATCCCGTCATAAGGGAACAGTGGGAAACGATATTGCCATCAGTGCCAGCGTGACGGCAACAGGCGTCACAGCCACAGTGGTGAAGATGGCAGGCGGTAATGTTGACCCGGATATTGCGCCCGCGCTGGCAGCCGCTTTTGCCGCCGGTCATAACATCGTGGTATGCCCATATTCCACTCAGGACGCGCTGACGGTATTGCGTAATCATCTGGACAAGGTTAGCGGTCCGCTAGAACAACGTGGTGCGCTGGGGGTTGCTGGCTGGCGTAATTCACTTTCAACCGGCACCACGCTTGCGGCATCGCTGAACAGTGGGCGCATCACCATGGGCTGGCATAACGGTTCCGCAAGGATGCCTGCGCAGATTGCAGCAGCCTATGCAGCGGTAATCGCCAGCGAAGAAGATCCAGCCCGCCCATTGAACACGCTGGCCATGAGTGCACTTGATGTGACGCCGCTCGAAAGTCGCCCTGGTCGTACTGAGCAGGAGAATGCGCTCTATAACGGACTGACGCCGTTTGAGATTGGTCCCGGCGATACTGTTCAGATCGTACGAGCCATCAGTACGTACACCAAGAACGCTGAGGGAGTGGATGATGTGTCGCTGCTGGATATTACCACTATCCGAACACTGGACTACGTGCGCAAGGCCTGCCGTGAGCGTATCTCCTTGCGTTTCCCACGTGACAAGCTGAGCTCACGCACGCCACCGAAGGTGCAGAGCGAACTGCTCGATGTCCTCATCAAGCTCGAAGAGCTGGAGATTATCGAGGAGGTCGAAGCGAATAAGTCCTCGCTTATCGTTGAGCGTGATTCTCAGGATAGTAACCAACTCAATGCCCGTATCCCGGCAGACGTGGTGAACGGTCTGCATGTTTTCGCCGGTCGTATCGACCTGCTGCTGTAAAGGAGTAATGCACCATGGCACTTGAAGAATATGTTGGCGCGATCGTCATGGAAGTCGATGGCCAGGAGATTGAAGTTACAGACCTCAAGGAAGACGTCACCACCGGTCGTAAGTTGGTGAAAACCATGAACCGTACCGGTCGTGCTAAAGGTTTCTCCCGTGGTATTGAGGAAATCCAGCTGACCGTCTCTGTAGTTATCCCGGAATCCGGTGACCTGAACTGGGGTGGTATTGAGGGCGCGAAGGTGACCCAGTATCCGCTGAACAGCACCGGGAAACGTGTCTCGTACCTGGACTGCTTCACGACCCAGGTTGGTGCCCAGTACACCGTGGATAATGAAGCGAAGCGTGATATCACCATGAATGCGCTGCGCCGCGTGGAGGAATAATGGAAAAGCATTCTCTTTTATACGGCGTTAAAGCAGGTGATAAGGTGCATTACACCTATTCAGTGGGCCTGCCGGTCATCAAAGACACCATTGAAGCGCTGCGTCTGACGGACGAAGCCTGCGGTACTACGGAAGGTGCCGCCGCCAGTATGTACTATCGCGTAGCGGTGATGGCCCGCGCCCTTACGTCGCTGGGTGATTTGCCGAAGGAAGATATTACGGCCGAATTGCTGATGAATGAGCTCAATGATGATGATTTCGATCTCATTGATGCGCAGATTGAAGATGTTAAAAAAAAGCGGATGCTGCCGAGTCCAGACTTACCGGATTCCGAACCCTCATCCTAGCCCTCGGACGATACGGCATCACTGAACAGCAAATACATGGCATGACCCGTCCGGAACTGGACGGGTATATCGAGGCCATGGCTCGCCTGCATGGCAAGAAAGCTGGCCAGAACACCACCCGAACCACCCGCACTGTTAAGTCGCAACGCCGGAAAAAAAATAAAGGGAGATAACCCATGGCACGCAACCTTCAACTGGCACTCTCCCTCCTGGCTAAAGACGGTGCATCCAAAGTCCTGCGTCAGGCGATGCAGGACATTCTCAAGCAAACGAAAACCACACAGAAAGCGAGCGACGAGCAGGCGAAAAGCCAGCAGCAGAATACCAGCTCGGCCATTCGTGCATCTCGCAGCCTGCAGGATGAGTACCGTCGCGCCAGTTCCGCCCGCTCAACGCTTGGCATTCGGGCTGAGCGTGAGATTCAGCGCGAGATTCAGCAGACCATGGCGGCCTATAACCGACTGACCCGCAGTGGTGCACTATCGGCGCGTGAACAGTCTCGAGCTTTTCGGGGGATGTCGGAGCGTGTCAGAGAGTTGCGTACTGAGTTAAGTGGCGTCAGTAATACAATGACGCGTCTACGGAGCCTTAAACCTATTGCTTCCACTGTTGGGGCTGTCGCCGGAGGCGTTACAGCTGCAACAATGGTTCTGAAAGACCCCGTGCAACGGCAGATGGCTTTTGAAAGTCGTAATGCAGAAATTGCGAATACTGCATATAACGAACTGTCCTCATCGGAGCGTATTAAAAAAATCCCTGTCATTAATAATGCAATAAGGAATGCGGTACGCTATGGCGGCGGGACACCTGAATCAGCACAGGACACGCTCAACGCATTATTTGCAGGTGGCCTTGATGAAAAGACCTCCATGAAGATATTGCCTGATATCACGCGTTATGCCTCGGCTTCAGGGGCTAATCCGCAGGACCTGGCAAAAATTGGTATTGGCGCAATTAAAAACTTTGGTATTGATATGCGTGATTTGCCAGCGGTATACGATAAAACAATTCGCTCCGGGGAAAATGGTAAATATGAACTTGCAGATATGGCCGGTTCTTTGCCACTCACCTTAACAAAAGCGAATTCAGTTGGCATGTCTGGTCTAAAAGACTTAGACGTTATTTTAGCAATGTTACAAGCGAATGCCGAAACTGCTGGTGATAATAGTGCTGCATCAACTAATGTAAATAATCTCCTTGATAAGTATACTAGCTCAGATACACAAAACGTTCTAAAGAATAAAAGATTCAAAACAAAAGATGGCAGAACACTTGCTTATACGGATTATATGGCTGACCAAAGGTTACATGGGGTAAGCGCTGCAGATGCTTTCACAAATGCTGTATCAGGAATAGTATCTGCTGATAGTCGCGTGAAGAAATTACGTGTTGAGGCTCAAAAATATAAAGGTACTGACCGAGAGAAGGATATTCTCGCCGCGCTTGATTTGGTTATATCTTCAATTACGTCCAAAATTGTTGCCGATACTCAGGCAAGTACCGGGCTAAAAACAAGCATTATGAAAAAGGATTTTATAAACGAGCAAATTGCAGGAACGAAAAATGCAGTTGGTGCAGGTGCCGCATCTTTCGATGTAATGTCATCAACCAATGCTTATAAATCCCAGCAATTCGAATCTGAAAAAATGTTTGCTGAACAGGATTCAATGAAGCCTGTTGCCGATTTATATGCTGACCTTGCCTCGAAACTGACTGATTATGCGAAAGAGTATCCAGAGCTTACAACGGCAATTTCCGGTGCGACTACAGGTATAAAGGCGATGACGGCTGCAGCAATAGCTTTTGCGGGAATCAATTTCCTTACCAGCGGTGGCATTAAATTACCAGGCGGCGGTGCCGGTGGAAGTACCGGAGGCGTTCTTGGTCGTACGTGGGAAGCGATTAAAGGCAATGGTGGCAGTGTCGGTGGTAGGCTCCTTGGGAAAATACTGGCTCCATTAGCGCTCTATCAGGGGGCACAGGATGCCCCTCTGGTACATGTTGAGCGTGGTGATGCTGATGCCCGCGCTCGCCTCAAGGCTGATAATTACTCCAGCAGCGAAGCCAGAATGCTCGATGCCGTCAAGGCCAGGCCAGGACTGATGGATGCCGTTGACGAAATCAAATCGTGGTGGAGTTCCCCGACGACAATAGGCCAGACCAATCCGGCGACAACAGGGGTTCCTGCCTATCTGCTGCCGCAGCAGCAGAAGCAACAGCCGTTGGTTATCACTACCAAAGTGATGCTTGATGAGCGGGAAATCGCGCAGGCGGTTAACAACGTCAATGGCGAACAGGCGAATCGTGGTTCGACAGGAGGCCCGCAGTGAGCTGGGAGGATTCATTACAGGATGCATCGTTCCGTGGCGTGACCTTTGACGTTGTTAACACCCGTGACAGCGCCAGCCGCGATACGGCGGTCTACGAGTACCCTTATGTCGATGGCGGTGACGTTGACGACCTGGGGCGCAAACCGCGCAACCTGAGAATAACGTCGTTATTCTGGGGAGATGACTATGAAACCCGCCTGCAGTCGTTCCTTGCGGCGCTCGATAAGCGCGGTAACGCGGAGTTGATTCACCCCGTCTTCGGTTCAATGCCCTATATGCAATGCATCGAATACCAGGCATCGCACGAGGCTGAAAATGTGGATTACTGCGTTGTTGAGGTGGTTTTCCTGCAGGCGAAACCGGAAGTGCCTTTCTTTGGCAGCGATAATCCCCTCTCGCAGGCTGACATTATTTTCAACCAGGTGCAGTCCACTCTCGATATGGCACAGACCGCCATCGATAATGTGCTCGCTCCGCTGAGAACAGCCAAAAAATGGATGAAGCGTATCAAGGGGCTGGCGACCACCTCGCTGAATATGGTGACCGTTCTTAAAGGTGAACTGACTGGTTTTGTCAGCACGACAACTGACTTTATCAACTACCCCAAAGCCTATATGAACGATTTGCAGAGCGCTCTCAGCCTGACATCACTCTCGTCAAAATCTTCGGTGAGCAATAACCCAGGGTCTTATGCCAGCACGTCATCGGACGTCACTGGCGTGGCCGGGATCATAATGGCGGACTGGAAGAGCGGTAATACTTCATTGCAGGAAGTCGTAGCATTACCCGAGAAACTGATTACAGGGCAGACCACCTCGGCCGTGGCAACGCCTTCAGGTTCTTCAGTCAGCGATATAGCCGAGCTGGTAACCGCGACACGAATTCAGGTTGCGCTGCAGCTGGCGACTGATGCTTCCGATATTCTCAGCGATGAAAGCGTCATCACATTACTTTCACCGGATGATGTTGAACAGATCGCCGGTGATACCCGTAAAGCTATTCAACAGGCTATTGACCTGACCCGTGAACTGTTTGCAGACGACACTCAGGCTGTCAGCTCATCGGTCAGCGCGAGCGGTGTAACCTGGCAGCCTGTTGTTAATGGTCTGAAAGATATCGCGCTGGCCGTCCAGGAGCTGGGGACCACCGTCATCACTCAGCGACCACCGCTTACCACCAGAACGGTTGATGCCGACTGTAACCTGCATTTGCTTGCTCATCTCTGGTATGCAGACTACAGCCGCGCCAGCGAGCTGCTGCGCCTGAATCCGACGCTACGTAACCCCAATGCACTGAAAGCGGGAGATGTACTGAATGCCTACTCAAGATAAAAGCTCGCAGGACAAGGTGAGCCTGATTATTGATGGCAAAGTCCACAGTTCCTGGAGTCGTTATCAGATTGATTCTGATTTTCTGGTGCCCGCTGACGCCTGGAGTGTGACGATGGGGCTACCTGATGGCGTATTCCCGGCCTCAATTGCGCGGGGTGTGCCTGTGCTGGTTCGCGTAGGGGATGACGTAGTGATGTCCGGTCGTGTGGATACTATTCAGCGTCGCGTATCACGCCAACAGGTATCTCTGGGGATTTCTGGCCGCGATGGTTCTGCCGTCCTTGTTGACTGTGCATCTCCCGTATTCACCTCCCGGCAACTGAGCCTGGAAGAAGTTATCGCTCAGGTGGTCAGGCCACTCGGGATACGAAATATCCGTCTGCAGGCTGAGTCATCAATTCAGAGCGATAAAGTCAGCGTTGAGCCAGGGGAGCGAGCCTGGGATACCCTGGAGCGTGCCGCAGCCGCCAGAGGCCTCTGGCCATGGTTTGAGCCTGACGGCACGCTGGTTATCGGTGGCCCGGATTACACGGCCGACCCGGTGGCTACTCTTGTGCTTAACCGTGATGGACGTGGGAATAATATTCTCGACCTCAGCGATCGCTCATCTGTGAATGGCTCTTTTTCCGAACTGACCGTACTGGCTCAGGGACACGCTCAGGGTTCTAAGTCTTCCTCAGGGACTGAGATTATTGATGTTTACAGAGATGATGGTGACGACGACAGTGATAATGACCTGTTGACGACGGTTGGTTCCCCTGAGAGTGGTTTCCATGGTCTTCGCAGTGTCGTTCGTGACCCGAGTGTCTCCTTTTACAGACCTCAAATCATGGTTGTGGGTGATGCTGATAACCAGGCGCAGGTTGACTATCGGGCTAAAAAAGCCATGGCAGATGCCCGGCTCAGTGGTTATGAGTTAACCGCTGTAGTGAAAGGTCATCGCATGGAGAGCGGCAAGCTCTGGGCTCCAGGTCAGCGTATTCGTGTACGCAGCGAACCCCATGGTATAGACGATATTTTCTTTCTGATGGGCCGGGAATTTAGCGGTGGCCGCCCCGATAACACCGTCACCACGCTCAGGCTGAAAGAGGATGGTATCTGGATACCCGATGCTTATCCTAAAAAACGCAAACTGCGTAAAAGCCGCGCTAAGGTTAATAAAAAGCTGGAGATTATTGATGTGGAATAAAGTGGATCAGCGGATTAATATGGCTTTAAACCGTATCAGAAACGCATTCAGAGGCGTAATAACTCGCGTTAACAGCGCGGGGCCTGCGCAGACTATCCAGGGCAAGGGGCTTGGCCCTGAACCGTTACAGGATATAGAACTCTTTCAGCATTATGGTTTCACCTCTAATCCGCTACCCGGCACGATGGCGGTCGTGTTACCAATTAACGGTAAAACCAGCCACGGTATTGTTATTGCGACGGAGCACGGCCGCTATCGTCTGAAAGAACTGAAGCCGGGAGAAGTTGCACTGTATACGGATGAAGGCTGTAATATTGTTCTTAAACGCGGGAAAATTATTGAGGCCAATTGCGATGATTTTATCGTGAATGCCAAAAATAAATATTCAGTTAATACAGCCGACTATGATGTCAACGCGACAAATAAAGCAAACTTCGATACACCGCTTCTGAAAGCAACGAATGACCTTGCTGACGGTACATCCACGCTCAATAAGGTACGTGAGACTTATGACGACCATGACCACGAGCATGGTGGCGATGCAGGAACTACGGATAAACCTAATCAGCTGATGTAATTTGTGGTATTTTCCTGTTTACCTTTCTGAAACTAATTAACCCACTGAACCCCTTCAACTCTTACATTATTTCCTTTGCCGATATTATGTCGGCATGGAAATGCTAATTGACCCAGTCACCGGAGACTATACCGGTGACAGCACTGACTCCCTGGCCAATGCCGTTTATTTACGGTTAATGACGCCGCTTGGCTCATGGTGGGCGGCACCGTCACTGGGGTCACTTTTGCACACGCTACAGCGGGAAAAAGATACGCCTCGCGTGCGTAAACTCGCCCGCCAGTACGCAGAGCAGGCGCTTCAGCCTTTGCTGGACGATGGCAGGGCCACATCCATTGATGTAACGGCAGAACGCTATCAGCCAGGCTGGCTCCTGCTGCTTATCACTGTTACGTCTGCCGGTGTTTCACCGCAGACCTGGAAATATCCGGTTAAGGTGAGCTGATGCCCTTCGTTACTAAAACAACAGCACAAATCCGCGATGAGCTGTTGCGTGATATTAAAAACCAGCTGCAACTGACTGACGATAAACTGGGTGAAGACAGCGACTGGTTCGTTCGCGCCTCCAGTGTTGCAAGTGTTGCCGAGGGGCTTTACCAGCATCAGGGCTGGATTATTCGTCAGATTTTTCCGGATACCGCTGATGCTGAGTATCTCTACCTTCACGCGAGAACCCGAGGGCTTACCAAGAAACCCGCTAACAGCGCTTCTGGTCCTGCCACATTTACCGGACAGCCCAACACGACAGCAGCAGCAGGGTTAGTTTTTAAGCGTGACAGCCAGGCATGGACAACAACAGCGGAACTGACCATCGGAGCCGATGGCAAAGGCACTGTTAATGCTATCTCGTCGGCAAAAGGCACCGCCGGTAATACAACCTCGACCACCACTGCCATTCTCAGCACGACGCCATCGGGCCTCGACAGTACGGTGACCGTCGGGGTGATGTCTGGTGGCACTGACGAAGAGACTGATGCTGAGTTACTGGCCCGTTTACTCGATGTTATTCGCCGACCGCCTGCAGGCGGCAATAAATATGACTATAAGCGCTGGGCCCTTGAAGTTGCAGGTGTATCAGCTGCGTATGTCTATCCCCTGCGTCGGGGTCTTGGCACCGTTGATATTGTGATCACCTCTGCCGGTGGTCTGCCGTCTCAGGATGTTATTGATCGTACTCAGGCTCATATTGATGACGTACGCCCGGTGACGGCTAAGAACGCCCTGGTTATTGCCCCGACCATTGTCAATTTTGACGTTTCAGTCCAGGTATCTCTGGATGGTCTGACACTAGCCGATGCTACTACGCAAATTATCGCTTCTCTTCAGGATGACGACAGTCGCCGTGAACCTGCCGTGCCGTTTATCCGTAGCCAGGCCGGGACACTGATATCACTGATTCCAGGCATTAGTGACCGCGAATTTATCGCGCCTGCAGCCAATATCGTCCCGGTCGTCAATGAGGAGAAAGTGGAGTGGCTTCGGCTCGGTAATGTGGAGGTTGGATTACTGTGAGTCATTATACCTTACTGAATTTACTGTTACCCAAAGTCAGTTACAGCCCCGGTCAGCCGGTTCTGGCTGCATCTTTGCAGGCTGAATCCCGGGTTTTCGACGATGTAGAGAACTCGGCTGAACTTGCTAAAGGGGGCGTCACGCCCTATATGGCTCAGAACCTGCTCTCAGACTGGGAGCGTGTTCTTGGCCTGACAGCTCAGGCCGGGGCCAGCTATCAACAGCGCCAGCAGCGCGTGCTGGCCAAACTGGCCGAGACGGGCGGACTCAGCATCCCATACTTCACCCGACTGGCATCCAGCCTTGGATATACCGTCACGATTGATGAACCCCAGCCTTTCAGAGCGGGTACTAATCGCGCCGGTGATCGTCTA
The DNA here is from genome assembly GCF_014596845.2 of Citrobacter sp. C5_2. Lineage (NCBI taxonomy): Bacteria > Pseudomonadati > Pseudomonadota > Gammaproteobacteria > Enterobacterales > Enterobacteriaceae > Citrobacter > Citrobacter sp. C5_2. The sequence continues at coordinate 4,041,294 of NZ_CP115032.1, forward strand.
TTTGTCGAAGACATTATCTGGGTGTGGGTTGTGAATGTTAAAAACTCCGGAACACTGGTTTACCGCTTCCGCGCTGGTAATTCTGCTGCTGGTGAACGGCTTACCTCATTTGGCGACCCGGTTATTGAAGAAGTCTTTCAGGACTTAAAACCGGCTCATACCTTTTGTTATTTCGCCTATCAGGATAATGCGTAATGAAATCGTTAATGCCGCCCATTAATACCCCTGACAACCTGTTTCATGATGGGAACCCAACAACAGGGGTTGAGGGGACTATTGTCCCCGCAGAACACCTTAATAATGAACAAGGCTCTATTCGCGATGTTCAAAGCGAGCTGATTGCCATCCTTACTGCTGCTGCGATGGCCCCGGATTCAACAGCTGGTCAGCTTCTGGTCGCGTTGAATAAACTCTATGCCCCAGGTAACGATACCCTGGGCGCTCTGGCTTCTCTGGTCGGTGCTGCTAACAAACTTCCGTACTTCACTGGTCCTAAAGGCGCGTCATTAACAGACCTGACAGCGTTCGCCAGAGAGGTGCTTGCCCAGACTGATGCCGCAGGCGTTCTCTCAAAGCTTGGTTTAGAAAACGCGACAAAAGCCATCATTCATACGGGGAAAGTTATTGCGGATTTAAACGCCCCGCCGAAAAACAGCACGGGGTTCGCATATCAGGATGCGCAGAACTCGCCAGGGTTCAACGCTACTGTTTTAACGGTAGACAGTATTGAAGGCTCGTATGACATTCAGATAGCGATTGGCTACAACCCGCTTAAATTTGCGTTTCGAGCCTACAGTGGTGATGCAAAAGTATGGCTTAACTGGGTGGTATTGGGTAATGCTGCCGCAAAAAACACGGGTACGACTGCCGGTACGGTTGCTGCGGGAGATGATTCACGTATAACCGGGGCAATTCAGAGAAATGCGATGGTTGGCGCAGTATCCCAGACGGGGGGCGCTCCAACCGGTGCAATTATTGAGCGGGGTTCTAACTCAAATGGCGAATACACCAAATTTGCAGACGGAACATTAATCTGCTGGTTTACACGGTCTGCTGAATCCACAGCAAACAACTCCAGCGGCGGCACAACTAACCTTTATTTTTCCAGTGAAGTGGGGCTCACTTTTCCGGCAACCTTTGTAGGCACTACGCCCACAGTCACACCTTCCGCTTCGCTTTCTTCTGGGGGTACTTCTTCGTGGCCTTCCGTTCGCGGACGTTCACTAACAGGGACTTCACTGGCGCTGATTAGCAATGTGCAAAATGCAGCGGCATATCTTGGGTATACAGCTATAGGAAGGTGGTTCTGATGAAAGCAATCCTTACTCCCCAGCGCTCTGATAACGTTATGAACGTGTCGGCAAAGGGCGACGTATTAACGATTGAAGTTGATGGTGTTACTGATTCATTCGATTTCAGCACGCTGAAGGATGGCGATATCGCAGTCGATTTTGTTTCAGTGTTAAGCCCTAATCCTGTGCGAAAAGCCAGAAAGGAGTCTGGGGAAGTCATCGTGGGACTTATTGGCTTCTATGGTCCTGATGCTGAAGAGAGTGAAATGCTGACTCGCGAGGTAATATTAAATGGGTAGTTTCACGGTAATAACCGCAAAAGAGTCCGCTATCAGCGCGGCAGAGAATAAAAAACGTTTCCTGATTATTGAGGCCAGAGAATATATAGACAGTAAGCAGTGGATCGGGAAAGCTGCAATTGGTCGGCTGAAAGGTGATGAACTGGCACAGTACAATTTGTGGCTGGATTACCTGGAAGCGCTGGAAGCGGTAGACACCTCCATAGCACCAGATATTAACTGGCCTGCTCCCCCAGAAGTGTAGGCCATACGGGGTTTGCTGTATCACGCGCATCAGCAAGCCCCGTTTTTTCAAGACTGCATAGCGGCAATTTTGTCCTCATCTCCCTCTAAATGAACCTTTTGTAGGTTGCTGGGTTTTAGTGTCGGCGAACCTATTTGAGAATTTTAAAGATGTGTTAGCCTGGTTCTATCCAAACGAGAAGAGGTAAGGCTGATGATTATTGGTTATGCACGAGTATCGAGTAATCACCAAGACACAGAGTTGCAGATGCAGGCGCTGAGAACTGCCGGATGCAAGTTGATTTTTGAAGAGAAGGCCTCGGGCCGGAAGACCAATCGACCTGTGCTTAATAAGGTCGTCAATATGCTGGAGCCCGGTGATGAGCTGGTCATCTGGAAACTCGACCGGATCGGACGCAATGTCCTGCACGCACTGTTAACATTCCAGAGTCTTTCCGAGCGTCAGGTTAACATTCGTTCTATCACTGATGGCGTTGACCTCAGCACGGCAAGCGGTCGCTATAACTTCCGCAATATTCTCTCTGCGGCGCAGTATGAATCAGACCTTAATAGTGAGAGAACATTAGCCGGACTTGCTGTCGCAAGGGCTAAAGGCCGTATTGGTGGACGTAAACCAAAATTCACAGATGAGCACTGGAAAGCATTTGAACAGGAAATCAGGTCCGGTTATTCGCATCGTGATGTGGCTCGCAAATATGGAGTAGGTCTGTCTACCCTATACAAGCATTACCCAGCTCAACCTCAGCAGCAATAATTTACTTATGCGTTCATTTTTGCACTGTGCAGAATCGGTATTTTAAGGCCAATCTGTCAGTGCAAAATTAATCGCGTATCAGTGCAAAAAATTTCGCCGCGCTACACCTGGCAGCGCCAGGCTCAGGGCGATAACGATGCCGTTTAACGCGTTCATCCAGCGCCCGCTTAAGTGTTGCATATCAAAATCCTGCTTAGATCGGGAAGAGAGGATGGTTAAACAGACGCGTCAGCCAGCCCGCCGCATTGGCATCGCTCAATGCGCCACGGCCCGCGTAGGAGATGCGTGCATCCGCAATACGCTGCGATGAGACGGAGTTGTCGTTCTGAATGTCATCGGCGCGCACCAGGCCACTCAGGCGAATGTACTCATCGCCCTGGTTAAGGGTGAGCCATTTTTCACCGCGAATTTCCAGGATACCGTTCGACTGTACCGAGTGTACCGATACCGTAATTTCACCGCGTAAACTGTTTTGCTGCTGCGAGGTCGCCGTCCCGTTGAAGTCACGATTGGCGTCCACGGAAGCGGAAAGGTTATCTTTGGTATGTCCGAACAGCGTCGGCGCGCCGATGTCGACGGTATTGTTCTTACCGAAATTGGTTTTCGCCTGTTTGCTCGACTGGGTGGATTCTTCCAGCATCACGGTCAGGATATCGCCCACGCGATAGGCGCGGCGGTCCGCCGTCAGCGACCAGTTATACCCCGTTTCAAACACGCCCCCCGCGCGACCATCCGCCGTTGGCGGCGCTTCCGTTTTGGGAGGAGCAAAGAATTCGTCATTTTTTTTGACCAGGAGGGCCTGCGATTCGCACCCGCTTAACAGGGGAAGCAGTACCATCAGCCAGAGATAATTTTTCACGTTCTGCCTATTTCTGCCGGATGGCGCTGTACCATCCGGCATTTCACATTCTTGAGTTACAGTGTCTGACTAATAAACTGCAGCATATCGTCTGCCGCAGAGACCATTTTGGCGTTCATCTCATAGGCGCGCTGTACGGTGATCATCGCCACCATTTCGTTGACGATGTCCACGTTCGAGCCTTCCAGTGCTTTATCCTGTAACGTTCCCAGACCATCTTCCCCCGGAATACCTTCCGTCGGTTGACCGCTGGCCGCCGTTTCCAGATACAGGTTGTCGCCTTCGGCTGAAAGCCCGGCCGGGTTGGCGAAATTCACCAGCGTTAGCTGTCCCAGCTCAGTGGGATCGCTGTCGCCGGGTAAAATCGCGCTCACCGTGCCATCGGAAGCAAATGACACGCTGGTTGAACCCGCTGGCACATCAATTTCCGGCTGTAACGGCAAACCCTGGGAGTTGGTCAGCACGCCATCAGCGTTAACCTGCATATTGCCGTCACGGGTATAAGCGATATCCCCATTGGCTTTTTGCACCTGCCAGAACCCCTGCCCCATGATGGCCACGTTCATCGTATTGTCGGTGGTTTCTACATTTCCTTCGGTGAAGGTTTTTTGCGTTCCCACAATACGAACACCGCTACCGAACTGCATTCCGGTCGGCATGATGTTATTTTGATCGAGCATGGCGCCCGGCGCTTCCTGAGTCTGATAAAACAGATCCTGGAACATCACGCGGTCGCGCTTAAAGCCCGTGGTATTGACGTTGGCGATGTTGTTGGCAATCGCACTCATCTCAGCATCCTGCGCCGACAGGCCGGTTTTACTGATCCATAACGCTGCATTCATAAAACTTTATCCCTGATTAAAGGCTACGACTCAGGAGCCGCGTAGCAGCCTGTTGCCTGAGTCGCTGAGATCTTCAGCCGTTTTCATCATCTTGATTTGCGCTTCAAACTGACGGTTCATCGCGATAGATGACATCATTTCGCTCACCGCAGACACGTTACTGCCTTCCAGAAAGCCGCCGCTCACTTTGATGTTCTCATCGCGCTGCGCCGGTACGCCGTCCGCCGTCACCAGCATCCCCTCGCTATTTTTCGCCAGATTGGCGACCGGAATATCCACCAGCTTCAGGCGATCGATATCCATCGTTGCAGTAACATCGCCATCGTCAGGCGTGACGGAGAGCGTGCCGTCGCTGCCGAAAGAGGCAATCGCGTTTGGCGGTAAAATAATCGGGCCGTTATCCCCGAGCACCACGTTACCGTCGATGGTCAGTTGCCCCTGATCGTCCTGCTGAATATTGCCGTTACGGGTGTACACCTCGTTTCCCGCTTTATCCTGCACGGCGATATAGCCGGGTCCCTGAATAGCAACATCAAGCGGACGTTCGGTTTTTTCCGCCACGCCAGTGCTGTCATTGACGCCGCTGGGACTCTCCTTCGCCATAAAACGCGTATCAAAACCACCGCCTTTTACTTTGTCGTTGCTCGCCATCGCCATATCCGCGCGAAAACCATTGGTGTTAACGTTGGCAAGGTTATTGGCGCTAATTTGCTGCTCGAGCAGCGTCTGGGTGGCTCCGCTGAGTGCGGTATAAATCAACCGATCCATTTCTTAGCCTTACATCGCCTGGAAGAGAGCCTGATCCAACTGCGTACTGGTCGAAATCACCTTGGTGTTCGCCTGGTAATTACGCTGGGCGGTCATGAGATTGACCAGTTCGTTGGTAATATCCACATTGGAGCTTTCGAGCATGCCGGAGGAGAGCGTGCCGCAAGAGCCGGAGCCAGGCGTGCCAATTAGCGGCGTGCCGGATTCGCCCGTCTGTACCCAGGCGGTGCCGCTTACCGCTTCCAGTCCGTTCTCATTCGGGAAGGTAGCGAGCACGACCTGCCCCTGCAGCATGCGTTCGCCGTTGCTGTAGGTGGCGTAAACTTTACCGTCATCATCCACCTGCACGCCGTTCTGCGTTGCCGAGGCATAACCGGTTGCGGAGTTGGTTGTCACCGAGAAATCAGAGCCGTACTGAGTACAGTCTGAGTAATCAATGGTCATCGAAATCGGCGCAGCGTCATCAGTAGTGAACGTGATGGTTTGCGGTGTTGTTGGCGATGTCAGCTTGCCGGTATTTGGGTCGAAGGTCAGCGTGGTCGGTGGGACGCCGCTCTGCGCCTCACCATCAAAGGTGTACTGTACTTCCCAGGTGTTATCGGCGGTTTTGGTAAAATACTGGCTAACCGAGTGTTCGTTACCCAGCGAGTCATACACAGTGGTGGTGTAGCTGTCGGTATAGGTATCGCTGTTGTTCGCGTCAAACGGTACGCTGGTGCGATCGATCGTTTCATCACTGGCGTCAAAGTTTGCCGTGAAGGTCATGCTATCGGTGGCCTGCGCCGGGATGTTGCCGGTTTTAATCTGGATGTCAGTGACGGTACCGGTTTGCAGCGTGCCGCTGTCATCAACCGGATAACCTTGCAGGTAATCACCGGACGCATTGACGATATAGCCGTTTTTATCGGTCACAAAAGAGCCGGCACGCGTATAGGAAATATTCCCTGCGCTATCGCACATGACGAAAAAACCATCATCGTTAATGGCTAAATCCAGCGCATTGCCGGTTGAAACCATCGAGCCACCGGTGGAGATACTTTGTGCGGAACCGGCCACGCTCACGCCCATCGCCTGCGTCCCGGCGTACATGGCGGAGAACTGGGTGGTCATTGATTTATAACCCACCGTACCGGAGTTAGCGATGTTGTTACTGATGCCGTCCAGTTGTTCGTTGACGGCGTTTAGCCCCGTCGCTGCAATTTCATAACTCATTGTTTCTTCCTGTAAGATTAACTAAATCAGAGCACCATATTGCTGTTGGCGTTATCGCTTCCGTCGTCAGTATCTGGCGGCGTGGTGTCATCGGAACCGCTGGTTCCGTCGGTGCTGTCCGGTACGCCAAACTGGGTGATCATGGTGAATGGCACTTCGCCAACGCCGTCAACGTTGAGCACCGGCGTGCTGCCATCAAGCGGAATACGCACATCTTCCACCTGGCCCGTCACCTCGATCGGCACTTCCTCTTCCCCGGTATTGGTCACCACGGAAACGCTGTAATCGCCCGGCGGGATGCCGTAATCCGCAGGATTGATGTCGAAGTCCACCTGGCCGGGTCCGACGGAGGTTTCACCTTCCGGAATCAGCGACACGGTGTAGTCATCACCCGCTTCATCGGTAAAGTGCAGATCCACATCGGTACAACTGTCATCCAACGTGACGCGCCCCTGGATCGCCTTGCTGTTGTCTTCGATATCCAGCGAGGTGGTTTGCACCATAATGTCGTCGCCGACCATATTTCCCAGCGCCATCACCTGGATGTTGCTCATCAGCACGGCATTGGTGTTGGCCTGGACGCTCATCTCTTCCATCATCGCCACCTGCGCCATTGAGGAGAGCTGATCGATATAGGCCGTAGGATCGGTGGGATCGGTCGGGTCCTGGTTTTCAATTTCAGCCACAAACAGCGTCAGAAACGTGTCGACCGCCGAGGTTTCGGTGGACGTGGTGGTTGTTGTGGTGCTGCTGGTGTCGCTGGTATCCGTCGTTGACGACGTTGTCGAAGAACTGCTGTCTCCCACATTAGTGCTTTGCGCCGTGGCGCCGACGTTATTTTCAGCAACCGCCGTCATCTTCTCCTGAGAAGAAGCCAGCGCCTGAGATTGGGCATACAGAGCCAGGGTATTCATTACACTTCTCCCAGTTTGAGTAAGCTTTGCTGCATACTTTTGACGTTATTCAGCACATCAACGTCGGTTTCAAAATCACGTGATGCGGACATCATGTCAGCCATTTGCTCGACCACGTTGACGTCCGGGTACCAGACAAAACCGTTCTGATCCGCCATTGGGTGATGCGGCTCATAACGCTTCACCGCCCCGCCGCTTTGCATGACGTCCTGCACTTGTACGCTGGCGCCATCAATGGCGTGACGGTTATGTCCCCCTATCAGGCTATTGTTGTAAACCGCGGCAAAAACCGGGCTGCGCGCCTTATAGGCCTGCGCCTCGCTGCTGGCAGGAGATTCCGCATTCGCCATGTTGCTGGCGACGGTATTCAGACGGATGGTTTGCGCCGTCATCGCCGAACCGGAAATCTGGTAAATATCAGTAAACGACATGGTTATTTCCCTTCAATGGCCTCTTTGATGCCGCTAAGTTGCAGATTCAAAAAAGTCAGACTGCTTTGATAATCCATACTATTTTGTGAAAACCGGGCCTGCTCGGAATTCAGCTCTACGGTATTGCCATCCTCTGAAGGCTGCATCGGCACGCGGTATTTCACGTCAACCTCGGGCGGAACATTTGTACGACTTGCCCGTTGCATCTCGGCGGCAAAATCAATATCTTTGGCTTTGAAATTTGGTGTATCGACGTTTGCCAGATTCGCAGTCAGTAGCTCGGTCCTCTCAAGACGTAACTTCACTGCCAGCGGATGTACACCCAATGCCTGCTGAAAACTGATTCCCATTTCTTGCATCACTCCTGCGTAGATATCGCTGTTATTAGCAATATGCATGCCAACTTTTAAGTGATTGATGAGAAATGACTTTATGAAAAGACACCCTCACAGAAGGAAGCCCTCTTTCCTCTTTGCCGTGGAAATGATGCTGGCTATATGCTGTGGCTTACCCGCACATGCCGCCGTCCATCCCATTCAGCACAGCGCCCGGGAACAGATCAACGCGCGGGTTCTCGATGCCGCCAGTCATGAAATTGACGCGCTGGCGCGCAAACAGCAGTGGCGGGACTATCGCTACACGTTCAATATTTATATTCCCTCCGCCGTGAGTACCAGCGCGCTATGCGCGTCGGCGCCGCAGGTTACCTCAAGCACATCACCGGAGATGGTCCTGTCACGAATGAACTTTGTGGTCAGTTGTCCGGGCAGCAATGGCTGGCAATTTAACGTGGCGGTACGCCCCGATGTGTCGATTCCGGTGGTCATGCCAAAGTCGTTGATTGCGCGAGATACGGTAATCACCGCCGACGACCTGCAGCTTAAAAAATTCAATATCAGCAACCAGCGCGAAGGGTTGATGACGAATATCGATGAGGCGATTGGTCTCACCAGCAAGCGCGCCCTGCAACCGGGCAAACCGATTACCCGTAGCGAGCTGGTACTGCCCGTACTGGTCAAACGCGACCAGCCGGTGATGATCGTCTCCCACATGGCCGGGATCACCGCCTCAATGCCGGGCGTGGCGTTGAAGAATGGTCGTAAAGGGGATGTGATAAAAATTCGCAACAGCAGCAGCCAGCGGATCATTAGCGGGATGGTGGACGATACCGGCGTGGTCACCACGCTGACGGCGGAATAGTGCGGGGATTTTTTGTGATGGGATTAAAGTTTTCCTCTATTGCCGTCGCTTTTAGCCAATAACAGATAACCAACCCAACGGAATATGTACGAGGTTGCTATGAAAATTACCCCAACTCTGCCAGGCAATCGCCCTGCATCGACAACCGAACAGGCACGTGCAGACAAGAGCAGCGTGCAGACGAGCGCGTCCAGTTCCGCATCGCTTTCCGCCGACGATATTACTCAGGCGGGATTACAAACGGCGCAGCAAACGCTGAACAGTGATACGCAAAGTGACGTTGATTACGACAAAGTGGCGCAAATGCAGGCCATGCTGGCCTCAGGCGATTTGCAGGTTGATACCGATCAACTGGCTGGGGACATGCTCAGCTTTTTCCAGAAATAAGAGGCTACAACAGTGAGTACCAGGCTACAGCAGGTGAAAACTCTGCTTCAGGGCATCCGCGAGGACGGGACGCGGTATGACGCGCTCAGACACCAGTTGGAACAACAACGTCTGTGTATGATCCGTCGCGACAGCGACGAACTACTGGCCGTCAATGAACTTATTCAACAGCATTATGAGCAGTTGCAAAACAGCAGCCAACAGCGCCGGTCGCTCCTGCAACTGCTGGGCGTAAGCGTCAATCGTGCAGGGATAGAACAGGTCTTTAGCTGGCTGCCGGGCGTGCAGAAAACTGCCGCAGAGGGCTGGTGGCAAAGCCTTGAGCAAAAAGCGAAACGCTGCAAGATGTACAACGAAAAAAACGGCGATCTGCTGATCCGTCAGTATGAATTTATTCAGGCTTTTTTAGGCACTGAGCCCGATTTTATTTACCAGCGCTAAAACTTCCTTCCCTGACGCGGAAACCGACTTTCCGCGCCTCATCTAACCAGTTGATATAAATACAATTAAAATTCAGGCATGGATATTGCACTGTCATAGCCAGATTTTGAACATTGGGATTACTGAGAACACATTATGAGTATGATTGATTGTTACGAGCCTGACTTTGTCCGGTTGTTTTTATCCCACCATCCGGATTCCGCTTTACTGGTCAACGTGCGCTGGAAAACGGAAGTTCGTCAGAGTCTGGTCTTAACCGATCCGGCCAGCTGCCAGGCTGCATTAGGCGATCCCAATGCCTTTGTCTTGCATCATTCAAAATGTGCGGCCGCCCCTGACAGCCCGACGTTATCCCCACGCGATCAGGTGTTGAATCAATCTGCTCTGAATACCATTACCCTGCCAGGCTTGTCACCGGAGCTGCGCCTCTATGCGCTGGGCATCATGCTCTCTTTTTGTGAGAAATGCCCAGACAGTAGCGATGCGACGCTGGAAAAGCTGGCTTCGCTACCGCAGGTGCTGGCTGACCATGCGCAAAGTGGAAAACTGCAGGAGCAATTCGCACAACTGCCTAGTCTGCCCCAGTTGCAGCGGGAAATGATCACCCAAATGGGCAACTGCGATTTCAATTGGGAACTGTTGCCGGAAAGCGCGCGTAAGCTGACCTTGCCCCTGCAGGTAAGCCTGCTGATGCTGCAAGATGCTAACAGTGAAGCCTTGCTCCAACAGCAATTGCATGATCAGTGGTTAATGACCTGGGAGCGCTATTTCGCGCAGGATGCCTGGATTTTCAGTAACTATCTGATTTATCGCCTTTATCACGATACCTTCCCGCAACATGACGATGAAAGCGCACTCCTGCGTTTCTTCTGGCTGGTCGCTGACGTCTTTATGATTCGTACACTGTTTTGCCTGTGGACACTGGACGGTTCCGCATTAAGCCACGACGAAATTTATGCCCTTTTCGCGCTGTTTGAAGCGTGGCGCAATAGCGAGCATGCCATCTCGCTGCGCCAGCATATTGTGAACATATTGCCGGGAGACCCTCTGCTCTCGGCGTTTTCCCTGATTACACGTTAGCACCTGTTGACCGGGTGAATGCCCGGTCCTTTTTCGAACCGCGAATACACATCACCATGCCTGAAACCTCTAAAGCTCGTTCCGTCCTGACCGGCATTGTCAAAACGCTGGAAACTGGCCGTGAAAAACCGTTTGTCAGCGTCATTACCCCAACGTGGAACCGCGCCGCTTTCTTACCCTATTTACTGTATATGTTCCGCTACCAGGATTACCCTGCCGACCGCCGGGAGCTGGTGATCCTCGATGATTCCCCGCAAAGCCATCAGTCGGTCATTGACAGGCTGACGCAGAATCACCCGGAGAAATTTAATATTCGTTATATCTATCATCCGGAAAAACTGACGCTGGGCAGAAAGCGGAATATGCTCAATGCGCTGGCGTTAGGTGAATATATTCTGTGTATGGATGACGATGACTATTATCCGGCGGATAAGATCTCTTACACCATCGACATGATGCAACGTCATCGGGCGTTGATTTCGGGTTCCGATCAAATCCCCATCTGGTATAGCCATATCAACCGCTTGTTTAAAAGCCGCAGCTTTGGCCCGCAAAACATTCTCAACGGCACCTTTTGCTACCATCGCAATTATTTGAAAAAGCACCGTTACGATGATGAATGTAACTTAGGCGAAGAAGAAGGATTCACCAATCAATTCACCGTGAATCCACTGCAATTGCCGGGCGAGCGCACCATCATTTGTATCTCGCATAGCCAAAATACGTTCGATAAAGACTTTGTATTGGGAAGCAGCGAGCCGCAGGAAACCACGCTGGCACAGGCGGTTACCGACCCAATGCTAAAAAACTGGTATCAAAGCCTGCATAACGCCACGCATCATCAACCGATCCGCTGGGATTACATTGATCAGGTGGTGATCGTGAATCTGGATTCGCGCCCGGATCGTTTAGCGCACATCCAGCAAGAGCTGTCGTTTCTTAATTTCCCCGCGGAAAAAGTTACCCGACTGGCCGCATCAGTAGCAACCAATGGCCAGATTGGTCGCCGTCAGTCCCATATGCAGGCGCTGCAACTGGCGCAGCGTCAGGGCTGGAAAAACTACCTGTTACTTGAAGATGACAGCGTGATCCTCAAGCAGGAAAAGCATATTCGGGTACTCAATTCGCTCCTGAGCGCGTTACCTAGTTTTCCGTGGGAAGTGGTCATCCTCGGCGGAGAAATTAAGCAAGGCAGCGAACTGAAAAGCCTGCAGGGCATGATCCATGCCCGCGACTGCAATAAAGTTTGCGCCTATCTGGTAAACAGCCGCTATTACCCGACGCTGGCTCAGCAAATGGAGCATGACCTCTCCGACACCCTCGAAGGGCAATGGCAACCGCTGCTACGTGAAGGAAAATGGCTCTCGTGTTATCCGAGCATTTGTTATCAGCGTGCGGGATATAGCGATATCGAAAAGAAAGAAACCGATAACATCGGCTACTACTTCAATAAAATTAATAAAAAACCCGAGACCGTCAACGCGCTGGTAAGCAACTCGCAACCGTCAACTTCCACTCATATCGATGCCATTGGCTTCTATATGGAAACATCGCTGCATTACACGGTGTACCGCCCCATTATTAGCGCGCTTCAGGCGATGGGCCATTCTTGCTCGTTGTTGGTGAGTGACAAAATACACAAGTCGTTTCTGGATGAAATGACAGCGACGATTAAAACCATTAACGACTCCGCGCTGGGCGGAACACGCCTTTCTACGGTCATTGAGCAACGCCAGCGTTTCAAATGTCTGGTAAGCCCCTACTACACGCCGTTGCTAAACGGGCTGGCGGATACCCATGTGCGTGCCATGTATGGCCTGGCGAAAGAAGAGTGGAACCATGCCTGGTGGAACGCTTTTTATCATCGCATCTTGTGCTACAGCCACTATAGCCAGCACGCGCTTGATATTGGCGGCAGTGCAAAAGTGGTCGGCAATCCCCGCTTCGATGAGTGGCACAACCACACTTTTGATAATACGTTGCCAAGCAGCCTGAAGCTCAATGCGAAAAAACAGACCATTCTGTATGCCCCTACCTATGGCGCGCTAAGCTCGCTGCCCCATTGGGCGGAACAGCTCGGTCGCTTAAGCCATGAATATAATATCGTCACTAAATTGCATCATGGCACCCTTCACAGACCGGAGGAAACCGCCTCTCTGGCGCTGGCGCAGCGCTATTTAAAGAACAGACTCGACGACCCACAGCATCTGCTGGCGCTTATTGCACAAGCAGATTACATCCTGACGGACAGCAGCGGCTTTATTTTTGACGCTATTCATATGAATAAACGCGTCATTTTACTGAGCTGGCCAGGTATGGCTTCGCTATTGGATGGACAACAAAGTTTCTCTACCCCTGACAGTGCCGATCAACGTATCCGTGACATTCTCCCGGTGGCTCAGGATATACAGGCGTTACGCAACGCGCTCTCCGACGCGTTTGATTGGGCTGCGCTGGAAACGCCGTTAGCTGAGATTCGCCGTCACTATTGTGATGCATTTATGGATGGTCAGGCGGGGAAACGGGCAGCTCAGGAAATCGTAAGCCTCATCGAGGCGTCGCCCCAACAACACAGCAATACGTTGCTGATAAGCCTGCAACAGAAGTTATTTAGTTGATAACACAGTAATTGTCGCCAGAGATGAATCTATGCCAACGCCTTTAGTGAGTATTATCGTCACCAGTTATAACCACGATGCTTTCCTTGAAGAGGCGCTGGATAGCGTCTTTAACCAGACGTGGAAAAATATCGAAGTGATCATCGTCGATGATGCGTCTACCGATCGGTCTGTTGATATCATTAAAAAATATCAACGGAAATATAATTGCAAAACGATCCTACGCGAAACTAACTATTATTCGCAGAAAAATAAAATTGGTGATAAACCGATCATCGAGGCAATGAATATGGCCTCGGGTAAATATATTGCTGTCGTCGACTCTGATGATCTTATCGTCCGCACCAAAATCTCCCATCAGGTTAATCTTCTCGAGAAAAATCCACATTGCGTCATGTGCTATAGCGCCATTGAGGTCATCATGCCTGATGGCTCGCGTTTTCCCTACAGCGACATATTCCTTGATGGCGATGTTTTTCATCATCTTCTGGTATCTGGCAATCTCAGTCTTTATATCGGATCGTTAATCCGCCGCGAGGCGTATCTGAAGTTAGAACGCTCCGATCCTGAACTGGTACAGGAAGACTGGGATATGTTTCTGAAACTTTCCCGCCAGGGGCATTTTATTTCATCCCGACGTTTAGTGGCTTACTACCGTCGCCATGACAACAACACCTGGTACAGAAAAGATAACAGCAAATTAATGTACCAAAACCGGATGATGATCCTTAATCAGTGGAAACATGAAGACGCCTGGGTAGACGCGATGAACAGCCGCTGGAAGCAGTATGCTCATCCCGACCATACGCTGATCAAAGAAGATATTGACGAACTGCTGCTTAAACAGCCAACCGACCCCTTGCTACATTTCCAGGGGTTTATCGTGGCCATTCACCATAAAGACGTCAGCAAAGCACAATATCATATTGTTCAGGCCATCATCTATTGTGATAGTCGCCTGGAAATATTACCTCAATTATATTTTGCCGCGTTAAAAAGTATTACTGATAAGAAGATCAGAAGCACGCTCCTTACCAGTCTGAAAACCAGACTGCCAGAACACTATCAACAGATTAGTGAAAATTTTCCTCAGGACCCTCAGCAATGAAACAAGCAGATCATAACCTTATTACGGTCACCAAACCTTTCTTGCCTCCGCTCGAGGAGTTTATGCCGTATCTGCAAGAGATTTGGTCAAGTAAGCAGTTAACCAATAATGGCGTCATGCATCAACTGTTAGAGGAAAGGTTAGCGTCTTACTTGAACGTCCCTTATATCTCGCTGTTTTGTAATGCGACTATCGCGTTAATTGCTGCAATGCAAACGCTGAGAATTAAAGGCGAGGTCATTACCACCCCTTATTCTTTTGTTGCCACGACTCATAGCATTCTCTGGAACCAATTAACGCCAGTATTTGTTGATATTGAACCACACAGCTTTAATATCAACCCGCACCTGATTGAGTCGGCCATTACCCCGAAAACAGGGTTAATTATGCCGGTGCATGTCTACGGCCAAAGCTGTAACACCACTGAAATAGAAAAAATTTCCAATAATTATGGTATTCCCGTCATTTATGATGCGGCACATGCTTTTGCTGTAGAAGATTGCGGCGGAAGCATTCTACGTCATGGCGATCTTTCGGTCCTCAGCTTCCATGCAACAAAAGTGTTCAATACTTTTGAGGGTGGCGCCATCGTCAGTTACGATAAAAAAACAAAACAACGGATCGATTACCTGAAAAACTTTGGTATTGCTGACGAGTTAACCGTTGTCGCGCCAGGCATCAATGGAAAAATGAATGAAATCCAGTCGGCTTTTGGTCTCTTGCAATTAAATTATATTGATGAGGCGATAGCCAGGCGCCAAAAAATCGATCGCTGTTATCGAGAGCAACTCGCCAATACGCAAGGGATCGTTATACCTGACAGCAATGCCAATCTTAAGAGTAACTACAGTTATTTTCCGATCCTGGTGCGCCCCGACTATAAAATGTCGCGAGACGCGTTATACGATCATCTCAAAAAACATAACATTTTAACACGGCGTTATTTCTACCCGCTGCTGTCGAATCTTAACATGTACAAAAACATGTCTGGCGCCAATAAAGAGACGCTGCCCGTGGCGAACCAAATCGCCGAACAGGTGCTGTGTCTGCCGATTTATCCTGATATGACCCCCGAAGAACTCAGCACTATTATTGAGCTCATAACAGCATGATCAATGTACTTATCTTCCCTGCAGGGACCGAAATTGGCAGAGAAATTTACCTGTCTCTTCGATACGAAAAAAACGTAAATCTGGTTTTAGCCGGGGCGGATTACGATAGCCATGCCCGTCATTACACCAGCGAGTACCATATCGTACCTGACGTTACGCATTGCAATTGGTTACCCACATTGCAGGCATTAGTGCTGCAAGAAAAAATTGATTACATTTTCCCGGCACATGATGAAGCCCTTCTTGCCTTATCTGAAAACCGGGACGCGCTTTCCGCCACGGTACTCTGCCCATCGCAAGAAACCTGCCAGATTACGCGTTTTAAAAGTAAAACATATCAGGCTCTCACACAGTCAATTCCCACCCCGCAGATCTTTAACGACGTTACTGAGATAGAGCAATGGCCCGTTTTTGTTAAACCAGATCGCGGTCAGGGTGCGCAGGGAGCAGCGCGTGTTGATACCCCAGCCATGCTGGCATCATTACAGGCAGAAAGAGATGATCTGATTGTTTGTGAATATTTAAGTGGGGAAGAGTTTACGGTTGATTGTTTTTCCGATCGCGCTCAGGGATTACTGTTTTGCCAACCTCGCATACGCTCACGTATACGTGCCGGTATTGCAATGACCTCAACCTTAGTGAGTCTGCCGGAAGTGGACGCTTACGCTCGCGCTATTTCGCAGCAATTGCAGCTCTACGGCGCATGGTTTTTTCAGTTGAAGCGTTCTGCCTCAGGTACTTTGACATTACTGGAAGTCGCGCCGCGTATTGCAGGCACAATGGCGCTTAATCGTGCCAATGGCGTTAATTTCGCCATGCTGACGTTGTACGAAAGTATGCGTGTAAACGTTAAATTGCACCCGCTCAGTAAAAACCTGCAAATTACACGTAGCTTAACGAATCACTATACGCATAATTTCACGTTTCGACATGTCTACATCGACTACGATGATACCGTCGTCATCAAAGATAAACTCTGCGTGCCTGTCTTCACTTTTCTCTGCCAATGTCTGAATCGCGGGATAAAAATTCATCTCATTACGCGTCATGCCGGTGACATTTATGCTGAACTGGCGAAACGGCGGATTAACAATTTCTTTGACACCATTACCCACTTGGGTAAAAACGATAAGAAAAGTGATTATATTGACGAGGCCGACGCCATATTTATCGACGACAGTTTCTCTGAACGACAGGAAGTTAATTCGGTCACCGACCTCCCTGTCTTCGACATCAGCATGCTCGAACTATTAATATGTGAATAACATGAAGAAAAATATTATATTTTTGCATCTCGAAAGTCTCAATCACACGATCTTTAACAATCGCCAGTGGTTTCCTTTTACGAATAAAATTTATAACCAGTCGCTACGACTCAATAATTTCATTTCTACTGCCACCTCCTCACTGATGGCATTTAGCGATCTCTTGCATGGTGATGACAATACGTTAGAACATAACACCCATCTCGAAGAAAACATCTCCATCCATCGTCACGGCCCCGCGCTTTTCGACGTTTTAAAGCAGCACGGATACACCGCTGCTGGTATGGGGTATCCCAAAAACTGGGCAAATGTGGATACCATCTGGAGTGAAACGGATACTTTTAATTGGTATGACAGCGCGAAAATAATGCAGGCTGAAATGCAGCAGGTCATTTCCCGCCCGGAGCCCTTCGCGCTCTATCTGTGGAACCTCAGTAGTCATCTGTGTTATTACGATGATATCAAAAGAGGGGGCAGTAACAGCCTCGAACGCTGGCAGCGTGGCTACCAAAGTATGGATTTAATGGTCGGTCAGACCATTAAGATGTTGATGGAAAACAAAAAGCTTGATAATACAATGATTATCGCCTTTGGCGATCATGGCGATGACTTTTGGGGGCACGGATTTAATGGCGGTTATACGCATGGTATTGAACCCTACACGCCATTAGTTCATACCCCAGCATTTATTTTCTGTCCAGGCATGAAAGCCGTTGATTTAAACCATATGGTCAGTATGGTCGATATCTATAATACAGTACTGACCTTACTTGATATTACACCTGCTGAAGGTATTGAAAAACAAGCTTTCGCATTAACGCCACAACGCCGTTTTTGTTACAGTCGTAATCTATTTGCACAACAGAAAAGTCAGTATGGCGGAAGTCCACTCAAGAAAGGGTATGCCATCACTTCCGAACACTTTCACTTAATGAAGGTCGATAATCAGCTAAAGATGTTTTTATGGAAGGCTGACCCGGCAAATCATTTTGATATATTACCCTTAATTAAATATAAGAAATCAGGAGAAGCTTACCTTGATCTTGATAAAGCACATCGGCAACGTACTGGCGGCATTCATCCGCATATGCAGCATTTTTTCTCAGCCGACATGGTACCGTTGATTGTGCAACATATTGATGATATGAAATTACAGCTGGATGTGTGGATAAAAAATAAAAACAAGATGAAACCGGAAGAATAACCCAGTCCACGAATTTTTTATTTGTATCCCTTCACCACCTCAATAATCGAGGTGGTGGATATCGATGGTGTTCTGGGAAAATAGACCACTTCGCACAGGTACGACAAACTATCAAAGCGTCCTGCCCAGTCATCGCCCATCACCAGCGTATCAGCGTTAAACTGGCGAATATAATCTGCTTTTTTCTCCAGCGACTCTTCGAGAAACACGCTGTCCACGCATTTCAACCCGGCAACAATTCCCATGCGATCGCTTTGGCTATAAACCGGCATCCGGCCTTTTTTATGCATATTTAGCGCATCTGAGGAGACGCCGACAATCAGCCGCTCACCCAACTGCCCGGCGCGTTCAAGAATACGCAGATGCCCAATATGAAAAACATCAAATGTGCCGAAAGTAATGATCGTTTTCATACCAGTCCCAGCGTCTTCTGTCTTAGCCAACATTGCGCGGCGATTTCATCTACGGCTTTTTGCTCTTTTACCTGCGCCTCATTGCTCAGCGCGTAACGCTTATCTGCCAACGTAATGGCGACAATTTTCTCTTCACAAGCCGCGGCGACCAGATTTTTTTGAATACGCTGCTCTTTGATTTTAGCCAGCGTTTTTTCCTGTTCCTGCCAGGCAATAACCGTGCGTAGCGTGCCTTTGTATCCGGTCACGTTTTTGAGTGATTCAACCGAAGGCGCCTCAACGCCGGTGCCAGTTTTTTGAATAAGGTAACCCAGCGCTTTGATGTTATTGTCAAAGCCGGTACAGACCTGCTGCTGTTTAGCCAACTGGATCGTCATGTCTTTGACTGATTTATCCCGCAGGCGCTGCAACTGCGCCAGGGTATCAATAATTTGCCGCATGATTATTTACCTTCCGTTTTCTTTGCCTGGGGGAAAAGGGCCTGTAAACGACTTTGCACCAGTTCAAGTGACGCGGGTTCACTTACCTCCTGACGCAGGAAACGCTCAATGGCGGGGAACACTTTGACGGCTTTATCAACGCTGGGATCGGCTCCGGCAACATAGCCCCCCAACGGGATCAGCGGCTTAATTTCCATATAGGCGGCATAGTTTTGTTTCAGCAGACGGGCCGATTGCTGATGCTCGTAGGGCGTAACCTGGGTCATGCATCGACTGATCGACTGCCCAATATCAATGGCTGGATAATGCCCGGCTTCCGCCAGCTTACGGGTCAGTACGATATGCCCATCCAACACCGCGCGCGCGCAGTCAACGATTGGATCCTGTTGGTCGTCCCCTTCCGCCAGCACCGTGTAAATGGCGGTCATTGACCCTTCACTTTCACTGTTGCCGGCGCTTTCCACAAGCTTAGGGATCATACCGAACGCCGAGGGCGGATAGCCTTTCGTCGCCGGAGGTTCTCCCAATGACAACGCGATCTCGCGCTGCGCCATGGCATAACGGGTTAACGAATCCACCAGCAATAAAACGTGATGCCCACGATCGCGAAACCAGGCGGCGATAGAGTGGCACAGCTCGGTGGCTTTCAAACGCATCAACGGCGACTCATCCGCCGGAGCCGCCACGATAATGGATTTTGCCAACCCTTCCGCGCCCAGCGAGTGATCGATAAACTCTTTCACCTCGCGGCCACGCTCGCCAATTAACCCCACCACCACGATGTCGGCCTTGGTCTGGCGGGTGATCATCCCCAGCAGCACACTTTTTCCCACGCCGCTGCCAGCCATCAACCCCACGCGCTGGCCTTTGCCGATAGTTAATAACCCGTTGATTGCTTTTACACCAACATCCAGCGGTTGGTTCACCGACCGACGCGTAAGGGGGTTGATAGACGGCGCCTGAGGTGGCAGCACGTCATTGCCGGTCAGACGGCCTTTGGCATCCAGCGGTTCGCCCAGGCCATTGACCACCCGCCCCAGCCAGCTTTCGCTGATCAGGATCTCCTGGGCTTTTTCTTCGGGGAATACGCGCGCCCCCGCCATCAGTCCGACGGGGTGTTTGAAGGGCATCAGGTAGGTGATATCACGATTAAATCCCACCGCCTGCGCGTCGATCAGCGTATGGTTTGCACTTTCAACACGGCACAACTGGCCGGTTACCAACGGGCAGCCCACGCTCTCCAGCAAAATACCGTTCACGCGAACCAGTCGCCCGGCAACCCGGGCTAAAGGAATCGACTCAATAGAACGCAGCGCGTTGTCGAAGCTGGAAAGATCACTCACCCGTCGGCTCCGGCAGCAGCGACTCTTTAAGAGCCGACATACATTGCTCGAGGCGATGCTCGCAGCCAATATCCAGCTCGGATTTATCGGTAATCACCCGACACTCGCCCGCCTGCAGATCGGGAGAGGGAGTCAGTCCCCAGGCAGTGACCTTCTCAGGCGCGACATCTTTGATGCGGTTAAATTCTTCGTTACTTAGCAGCACCTGTAGCGACTCAGGCATCGCCGGAAAGGCCGAAATTGCCTCTTCGACCAGCGATAATAGCTGCGTCGGTTGCAGCGCCAGCTCACAGCGAATCACCTGGCGGGTCACCTTTTCAACCAGCTGCAACAGGTCTTCCCGCTGTTTACGCTGGACGTGCGCCAGATAGTCATTCACTTTGCCGGAGATAGCCTCCAGCGGCTGGGCGGCGCGTTCAAACTGCTTGCGCCCTTCCTGCTGTCCGGCCAGGCTGCCTTCAGTGTATCCCTGACGACGACCTTCATCGTGCCCCTTCTGATGACCTTCCTGAAAACCCTGCTCCTGGCCTTCGGTCATCCCCTGCTCAAAACCTTTTTGCAGCCCTTCCTGGAAGCCGTCCATCAGTTGGCGCTGATAATCCGCCGGAGTAATCCCCGGCGTGAGCTGTTCAGCCTGTAGATGGCGCTGGCGAGGAGGAAAACGATGCAGCCGGTAACGACCACGAATGGTTTCAATCGCCATAGGTTACTCCGCCGTCTGTTCAGCAAACAGCTGTAGCTGTATTTCACCCGCTTCCTCAAGCTCGCGGGCAATTCCCATGATTTCACGGCGTATCTGTTCAATACGGCTCACCGGAACCGGACCAAGACGTGAGGTTATCGCCTCCAGTTGTTGTACCTGACGCTTAGGCATCACGGCATAAATCGAACGGCGTAACAGCGCTTCAGTACCTTTCAGCGCCACCGCCCAATCTTCCATCGGTACTTCGTCCAGCAGACGACGACGCACTTCGTCAGTTTGGCGGCTCAGAATAAAGAAGTCGTACATTTCATCCTGCAACTGTTCGAGCACATTTTCATCGCGTTCGCGCAGCTGATCGAGAATCACCTGTTGATTTCCCTGGAAGCGGTTCACGATATCCGCAGCCTGCTTGATCCCTTTCACTTTCGAGCCATGTTCAGAAAGCACCGACAGCCCACGCTCAATCAAACGATCCAGCTCATCCACCACGTCCCTGTTCACATCGTTCAGTTTAGCTACGCGATAGAGGATCTCGTTTTGCACTGACTCATTCATGTAAGACAGTACCGTGGCCGAGATTTCTGGCGTCAGGAAGGCAAGAAATACGGCCTGTAGCTGCAAATGCTCTTCTGAGATCAGTATCGCCAACTGGCGCGGCTCCACCCACTGTAAACGCGCCATCCGCGAACGGATCTCATCGCCATAAATACCGTTGATCACGCTGCTGGCGATTTCTGTGCCCAGCGCTTTATTGAGGATCCCTTGCAGCATGGAACGCGATGCGCCGTTGATACCGCTTTGTTCGCGGAATTCATCAAAAAAGTTATTGATCACTTTTTTAGCTATGCTGGTTTTTACCCCAGACAGACGCGCCATGTTTTCACTCAGGCGAACCACCTCTTCGCGGCTGAGTTTTTGCATCACCGTGGCTGCCGCCTCCTCGCCCAGACACAGCAATAAAATTGCGGCCTGTTCCAGATAGCTATTGTTGCTGCCGTTATTTATTGTCAATTCGCTCATTGCTGGTAATCCATTGTCTGAGAACTTCAGCTACGCGATCGGTGTCGCTCATCGCCAGTTTTTGCAGGAACTCCAGCTTCACTTCCAGACCGGAGCTCTGCGAAGGCAGGCTATCGTCACCAGGGAAAGAAGGCAGTTCGATATTTTTACGTTCATCTTCAGCGGCCGCAAAATGGGGTTTGTCCGCAGGAATCGCGATCGGTGCGGCGTCCAGCGCCAGCTCTGGCGCCGACGTCCGGCGACGTTCGGCGGTCAACCGTTTCATGACCGGGCGAACAACAAACAGCAGCAACAGCAGAGCCAGCAGACCGCAACCAATCAGACGCACCCAGGCCAGAATGTCGTCATCCTTCCAAAAGGGGACCACCGGCTCGACGGGGATCGACTGCGGCACAAAATTAAGCAGCGATAAAGACAGATTGTCTCCACGCCTGGCATCAATCCCGGCGGCGTTATTCAACAGCGCCGTCAATTGCGTGGTTTGCTCCGGTTTCCAGTTCTTCAACGCAGGCGCGCTCTGGTTAAGTACCACAGCCACATTTAAACGTTTAATGTCGAAACCGGGATGCTGGATATGTTCAACGCTACGGTCCCAGGAGTAGTCGCGTTTGTTCTCGCTATGCTTTGACAACGCAGCGGGCTGGTTAGATTCCTCTGGCGCGCTTCCATTGGCGCCATTCGTCACTTGATTTGCCGCCACTGGAGGACGATTACTCAGCGAACCGGGGATCCCCATGGCGATTTGGCTGGTATCGCTATCGAGTACCGTCTCTTCACGGTTAACTTTTGGCGTGTCGCCGTAATGCTCCTGGGTTTCGTCGATATTGCTCAGATCGAGATCCGGCATCACGCTCACCCGGTAGTTGCCAGTGCCGACCAGCGAGTCGAGAACATTTGCGAGGCTGGCGCGGGTCTTATCCTGAATATCTTTGAGGATCTGGTCGCGCTTACGCGTCGCCGCAGAAACCGCTTCACCCGCGCCAATACCGTCGGACAATAAATTCCCCGCCTGGTCGACAACGCTGACCTGCGAAGCTTTCAAATCAGGCACGCTGCCGGACACCAGGTGCACGATAGCATTCACCTGGTCCAGATCCAGCTTGCTGCCATAATGCAGACGCACCACCACCGAGGCGCTGTTTTGCGGTTCGTCGCTGACGACAAAGGAACTCTCTTCATTCAGCGCCAGATGCACTCGGGCGCTCTCGACGGCGTCCAGCGTCATGATGCTCTGCGCCAGTTCGCCTTCCAGACTCCGCTTGTAGCGAACGTTTTGCACAAACTGACTGGCGCCCAGCACTTCATCTTTATCCATCAGTTCATAGCCGCTGGGCAGCATGGCCTGAACGCCTTTCGCCGCCAGCGTCATTCGCGTTTTGGACAAGGCCTCTTCCGGAACCAGAATTTGTCCGCTTTGCGGATCGATCCGGTATTCCAGCTTTTCACCATCCAGCACGGTGACGATCTGCGAAACCGGGATATTCTCCTGGCTACCGTACAGCGAAACATAGCCGTGGTTGCCATTCCATAGCACGCTGACAATAATGGCGGTAGCCGCAACAGCCGCTGCTGCCAGTAACGCCAGACGTTTATTACCATCCAGCCTGAAAGAGAAGGATGGTAAAAACTGAGTAACTTTTTTTATTAGTTCATTCATAGCGTTAGACTGACATGCTCATCAGGTCATTGAATCCGGAAGCGACTTTATTGCGTACCTGCACCAGCGCGGAAAACGATAACGATGCCTGCTGGCTGGCGATCATCGCCCCCGCCAGGTCGTCGCTTTTCCCCATCTCAATGGCCGTTTGTTTTTGTTCCGCAACCTGCTGGAACCGATCAACATGATTCAGCGCCCCTTGCATAACGCGGTCGAACGAAACCGGAGATGATGCCTGCTGGGCGTTAACCTGCATCGGTGAAAGGACGGGCGCTTGCGCGACCGCTTTCATCTGCTGCATGTCCTGCATCATTTGCGTCTGCATCGTACTGGCTGGGGCTATCGTATTTATGCTCATGACCTACTCTTAAAATTAGAAAAGCGTTCTCGGTACCACAGACTGATTCAGGAAAAGATCTCTATTCCCTGTTTTCGCATTGATGCCAGACGATAACGAAGCGCACGTGGGGTGATTCCTAATAAATCAGCGATTTTGGTTTTATTACCCTGATATTTGCGCATCAGGTCAGCGATATATTGATACTGCGCGCTACGACCATGCTGGCCCAGATTGGCGCTGGTGGTGATTTGCGCGCTGGGTTTAGGTTGCCATTGCGGCTCGCTCCAGGAATCGGACTCAATAGATGGCAGACCTAACGTATCTGGATAAATAACGCCATCACGATTAAGGATCATTCCTCGTTGAATCGCGTTCTCCAGTTGGCGTACGTTACCCGGCCACGCATAGCTGAGTAATGCCCGGCGTGACGATTCAGAAAGCTTGATATTTTTTACCAGCACCGTGGAGTATTTTTTAATAAAGGATTCCGCCAATGGGATAATATCTTCCATACGCTCGCGCAAGGGCGGCATCGTCAACGGAATCACTGACATGCGATAATAGAGATCTTCTCTGAATCGTCCTGCCGCAACCTCTTCTTCAAGGTTTTTATTGGTGCAGGCAATTAAACGAAAATTTAATTTGATGAGACGGTTACTGCCTAAACGCTCAACCTGTTGTTCCTGTAATACGCGCAGTATCTTGGCCTGTAGCGCCAACGGCATATCACCGATTTCATCCAATAACAATGTACCGTTATTAGCTAATTCCATCTTTCCCGGTACGGTGGCCACTGCCCCGGTAAACGCCCCTTTATCATAACCAAAGAGCGTGGCTTCCAGCATATTTTCAGGAATAGCAGCGCAATTCACACCGATATAAGGCGCCGACGCCTCCTGCGCAAATGCAATCGAGTGGATAAATTTGGCGATACATTCTTTACCCGTACCGGTTTCGCCATGGATAAGTACTGGAACATTAAAAGCAGCAATACGTCTTGCCATTGAAAAAACGTTAATGCTGGAGGCTGCTTCGGCAATAAGTTCAAACATGATTATTTACACTTAGAAGTAAAGTTAACATCCGTTACGAGAAATATACAAATCATTCCAAAGCACAATCATCGAATAATAGATATCACCCGTGCCATGTCTTAATCCCATCCTTGCTCATGTTTTACCGCCCTTTCACAGGGCAGCCCTATCGGAGACTATTTTCAAATAGGGTTTTTCCTAAAAAAATACTATCACCGGTATCATTAACAATCTTAAATTAAAAGATAATAAAAATATTATTCCTTGAAAAACAATCAACTACAAGAAAATCCGCATGAAAAACAGACAACAAGATAACCCTACGCAGCAACAGACTGTAGGCGGGCAACATCACGGATATGTAATTAATTATTTTTTAATTATAGTTCATCACCATTAATAACTTGCAGAAGGGAGGGGTAAAATATCTAATATCCAGCCCTGGATCAGTGAAGAGCCCAGGTACTGCATTTCATATCTAATGGACTTCAACACTATGAGAATAGCGTCAAGGATGAGTAATAAATTAAATGGATTTGTATTTTCTTTGATAACCGCGGGATTTGATATCAACTCATCCGCCCCAGAAATTACAGCTGAGAAAGCGTACCATGCTGAAATATAGTCAAACGCCCGGAATCTTTAAACTTGAAGGAAACCGGCTTGGACGTCCATATCATCGTCTGCCGACTATGTTTACGGGAAGTTTTGATACAATTGAATCACATCTTGGAAACTATTTCCTGAAAAAACACCGCACAAATATAACACTAAAAAAAATACAGTGTGAGATGGATGTTATCAATAAAAGTGCGGAGTTATTAGTTTCTCAGGTTGGGCATCTGGCCTTTGATATCGACCGCGCATTATTGTTAATGTTATTAGGTAACTTTTATGGTCTGGCATCATCTCTCGCCGACGAGAAGTCGCAGGATGATTTACCAACCAAAACGGAAATCCGCTTGCGAAGCAGACTGGCGCTAGATATTTGCAATATCATTTTTAATAAAAATATATCTGGTATTCCACTGACGCTCAAACCCGACAGCAGCACCATACAAACCCACTGGGCTTATCAGCTTACATTTGTATTAGGTGATGATGAGAATTGCAGTTTCCGCATCTTACTGGACGATTCGCATACCGATTATATTCTGAATTTGATTCGCCGTAGCGAGCATGGAGAGAAAAAAAAGCAGATTGATAAAGCCAGCGCTGAAACGCGTAAAAAAACGCTGATCAAAGAAATCATTCATACGCTGCCGCTAACCATGAACGTGAAGATTGCAGAAATTCCTCTGAATGTTGCCGATCTGACGACGATTAAACCCGGCGATATTTTACCGATTGCGATGCCTGATACTTTCCCTGTTTATATCGGGAAATCCGAATTATTTAATGCCCTGATCGTAGAGGATAAAGACAAACTGTTTTTGTCCGAATTAACGAGCAAGACGGAGAAATCCTATGAGTAAGCCAGAAGATATTTTAGAGCAAGGCTTCGAGTTAGCCCCCGAAGCAACTACGCCATCCGCGCCGTCTGTCACTGAAAAGCTGGTAGCGCGTTTAGAAGACCGTTTTTCCGAGTCGATGTCATTACTCAAACGTATTCCAGTCACGCTAACGCTGGAAGTCTCCTCCGTGGAGGTGATGCTGGCCGATCTGCTAAACATTGATGACGACACCGTCATCGAGATGGATAAACTCGCCGGTGAACCGCTGGATATTAAGGTCAATAATATCCTGCTAGGTAAGGCTGAAGTGGTGGTGGTCAACGAAAAATATGGCCTGCGCGTCCTTGAATTCAACACGCATGAAATTAACGACCTGGCACCATGAAACGCGCGCCAACACTCACGCTCTTACTGGGTATCTCGTTACTCATCCTTTCTCCCTTTGCCTGCGCGCAAGGGGGAGATATCCCGTTGCTGAATGTGGTTTCACACGGAAATAGCCAGGAATACAGCGTAAAAATCCAGGTCCTAATCCTGATGACCCTGGTGGGCATTCTGCCTACCCTGGTGCTGATGATGACCTGTTTTACCCGTTTTATTATTGTTCTTTCCCTGCTGCGTCAGGCATTAGGGCTGCAGCAAACGCCGCCGAACCGCATACTGATTGGCATTGCCCTGTCGTTAACCATGCTGGTGATGCGCCCAATCTGGATCAACATTTACGATCATGCCGTAGTCCCTTTTGAAAACGATCAAATCACGCTCCCCGACGCCCTGAGTACAGCCGCTTCGCCATTGAAACGTTTTATGTTGGCGCAAACCAATAAAAAAGCGATTGCGCAGATAATGACGATCGCCAACGCGAAAGGGAATGCAGTCGATCAGGATCTTTCTATTATCGTTCCCGCCTATGTGCTAAGCGAACTCAAAACCGCCTTCCAGATAGGTTTTATGATTTACATTCCGTTCCTCGTGATCGATCTGATCGTCGCCAGCGTACTGATGGCGATGGGGATGATGATGCTGTCACCGCTGATCGTTTCGCTGCCCTTTAAGCTGATGCTGTTTGTGCTTATTGATGGCTGGGCGCTGACCGTTGGTACGCTGACCTCCAGCATTCGCGGTCTGGGACTGGGCTAACGGAGAGCTGACATGCTAACCATTGATGTAGCCGCAGACATCGTCGCCAGCGGTATAAAAGTCGTGATCATTTTAGTCTGCGTGTTAGTCGTTCCCAGCCTGCTGGTCGGTATGTTGGTCAGCATTTTTCAGGCTGTGACGCAGATTAACGAACAAACGCTTAGTTTTTTACCCAGGCTGATCGTCACCCTCGCGGTATTGGGTATTTGCGGAAAATGGATGATCGTCCAGTTGAGCGATCTCTGCGTGCATCTGTTCTCTCAGGCCGCCATTCTGGTGCACTGACATGCGCGAAACAGATATTACACAGTTAAGTAATCTGATACTGGGCATGTGGTTTCCCTTCGTGCGCATTATGGCGTTTATTCACTACGCGCCGGTGCTGGATAATGCCGCGCTGACCATACGTATACGCATTATTTTGTCCCTGGCGTTGGCCTTTATCATTACGCCGCTTATCCCCCACCCGGTACCCACCAGCCTGCTGTCGATCAACAGCATTATTTTGACCGCAGAGCAGTTTCTGTGGGGAATGCTTTTCGGCCTGATGCTGCAGTTTTTATTTTTAGCGCTACAACTGGCGGGCCAAATCCTCTCTTTTAATATGGGGATGAGCATGGCGGTGATGAACGACCCCAGCAGCGGCGCGTCAACGACGGTGCTGGCGGAAATGATCAACATCTACGCGGTGATACTGTTTTTTGCCATGGACGGGCATCTGCTGCTGGTGAGTATTTTATTTAAAGGCTTTACTTACTGGCCGATTGGCAATGCGTTGCATCCGCAATCTCTGCGCACGATTTCTCTGGCGCTGGGCTGGGTATTCGCCGCCGCCACGCTGCTGGCGCTGCCGACGACCTTTATCATGCTGATTGTTCAGGGCTGCTTTGGTTTGCTAAACCGTATTGCACCACCGCTCAACCTGTACTCATTAGGTTTTCCCATCAACATGCTGGCGGGTCTGTTCTGCTTTGCAACCCTGCTTTACAACCTGCCCGACCACTATTTGCACCTGGCGAATTTCGTCTTACAGCAGCTTGACGCGTTGAAGGGACACTATGGCGGATAGCAGTAGCGAAGAAAAAACAGAAAAACCCTCGACGCAAAAACTTCGCAAGGCCAGACAAGAGGGACAAATACCGCGTTCAAAAGATATGGGGCTTGCCGCCAGTCTGTTTGCCGCATTTATGGTGATCTCCAGCAGCTTTCCCTGGTACGAAGATTTCGTGCGCGAAAGCTTTACCAGCGTGCATCAGTACGCGCAGAACATTAATGACCCGGACATCATCGGTCAGTTCCTTGAACACCATCTGCTGATTCTGGGGAAATTCATCCTGACGCTGTTACCCATGCCGGTTGCCGCGCTGTTTGCCTCACTGGTTCCGGGAGGCTGGCTATTCCTGCCGAAAAAAATATTGCCGGACTTTAGCAAATTAAGCCCGCTCAAAGGGATTGGTCGCCTGTTTTCCACCGACCATCTGGTGGATACCGGCAAAATGACGCTCAAAGCGATAGTGCTGCTGGTGATGCTATGGATCAGCGTACGCAATAACGTTGCCGCATTTCTCGGCTTACAAGAGCTTCATTTCAAACAGGCCGTCAGCGATGGTCTGGCGCTGTACAGCAGCATCATGCGCAACTTTGTCATCCTGTTTGTTTTCTTTGCGTTGATCGACGTCCCTCTGGCGAAAAAAATGTTCACCAAAGGGCTGAAAATGACGAAACAGGAAGTGAAGGAAGAGTATAAAAATCAGGAAGGTAAACCCGAGGTTAAGGCCAGAATACGTCGCTTGCAACGGCAAATGGCGATGGGGCAAATTCGTAAAGTTGTGCCAAAAGCCGATGTGGTAATCACCAACCCAACCCACTATGCCGTGGCGCTACAATACGACCAGTCACGCGCCGCCGCACCTTTCGTGGTTGCCAAAGGCACCGATGAAATCGCGCTGTATATCCGGCAGGTAGCGGCAGAAAGCAATATTGAAGTCGTTGAGTTTCCTAAGCTGGCACGCTCCGTTTATTACACCACCCAAGTGAATCAACAGATCCCATTTCAACTGTATCGGGCGATTGCACACGTCCTGACCTATGTACTGCAAATGAAGCACTGGCGTGACGGTTCACAAGCACGTCCTTCGCTGAACAGACATATTTCCATTCCAAAAGAGGTTCTTAAACTGGATGCCGAAAACAACTAAACAATTCCTGGCGCTGCTGCGTAACGGTAACATCGGCATTCCGCTGGTTATACTGTGTATCCTGGCCATGGTGATCCTGCCGTTACCACCGGCCCTGCTGGATATTCTGTTCACCTTTAACATCGTGCTGGCGGTGATGGTGCTGTTAGTGGCCGTTTCTGCAAAACGCCCGCTCGAATTCAGCTTGTTCCCGACCATTCTGCTGATCACCACCCTGATGCGATTGACGCTGAACGTGGCGTCAACGCGCGTGGTATTACTGCACGGTCACATGGGCGCAGGCGCTGCCGGTAAGGTGATTGAGTCCTTCGGTCAGGTGGTGATCGGCGGTAACTTTGTCGTTGGTTTCGTGGTGTTCATCATTCTGATGATCATTAACTTTATCGTGGTGACCAAAGGCGCGGAGCGTATCTCCGAAGTTTCTGCTCGTTTTACGCTTGACGCCATGCCCGGTAAGCAGATGGCGATCGACGCCGATCTGAATGCAGGACTGATTAATCAGGCGCAGGCGCAAGCGCGACGTAAAGACGTGGCGGGCGAAGCGGATTTCTATGGCGCGATGGATGGTGCGTCAAAGTTTGTGCGCGGCGATGCCATCGCCGGGATGATGATCCTGGCTATCAACCTGATCGGCGGCGTCTGTATCGGGATCTTTAAATACGATTTAAGCGCCGAAGCCGCATTCCAGCAATACGTACTGATGACCATCGGTGACGGTCTGGTCGCCCAGATCCCTTCTCTGCTGTTGTCGACAGCGGCAGCGATCATCGTCACCCGCGTAAGCGACAGCGGCGATATTGCCACAGACGTGCGTAGCCAACTACTGGCCAGCCCCTCGGTGCTGTATACCGCCACCAGCATTATGTTTGTGCTGGCAGTGGTACCGGGGATGCCGCATTTCCCCTTCCTGATTTTCAGCGCCCTGCTGGGATTCACCGCCTGGCGCATGAGCAAGCGCCCCAAGGTTGCAGAGACCGAAGAGAAAAATCTCGAAACGCTGACCAAAACCATCGCAGAAACCACCGAGCAGCAGGTCAGTTGGGAAACCATCCCTTTAATTGAACCTATCAGCCTGAGTCTGGGATACAAGCTGGTGTCGTTGGTCGATAAATCCAAAGGGAATCCGCTCACTCAGCGTATTCGCGGTGTGCGGCAGGTGATCTCAGACAGCAACGGCGTGTTGTTACCGGAAATTCGCATTCGCGAAAACTTCCGCCTCAAACCGACCCAGTACGCGATTTTTATCAATGGGATCAAGGCCGATGAGGCCGACATTCCCGCAGATAAGCTGATGGCGCTGCCCTCCAGTGAAACCTATGGCGAGATCGACGGTGTTTTAGGCCACGATCCGGCCTACGGTATGCCGGTCACCTGGATTGTTCCGGCGCAAAAAGCTAAAGCGTTAAATATGGGGTATCAGGTTATCGATAGCGCCAGCGTTATTGCGACGCATGTGAATAAGATCATTCGCAACTATATTCCAGAGCTGTTTAATTACGATGACATTACGCAGTTGCATAACCGTCTTTCTTCTATGGCGCCGCGTCTGGCGGAAGATTTGAGCGCAGCGCTGAATTACAGCCAACTGTTGAAAGTGTACCGGGCGCTGCTTATCGAAGGCGTGTCATTGCGCGATATCGTCACCATAGCCACCGTACTGGTCGCCAGTAGCGCTGTGACCAAAGATCATATTCTGTTAACGGCGGATGTGCGTCTGGCGCTACGTCGCAGCATTACCCATCCGTTTGTGCGTAAAGATGAGCTGGCGGTATATACGCTGAATAGTGACCTGGAGAATCTGCTGGCGAATGTGGTGAATCAGGCTCAGCAAAGTGGAAAAGTGGTGCTGGATAGCGTGCCGGTCGATCCCAATATGCTGAATCAGTTTCAGACCAATATGCCGCAGATAAAAGAGCAGATGAAAGCGGCGGGTAAAGAACCCGTGCTGCTGGTCGCGCCGCAGTTACGTCCTCTGCTCGCCCGCTATGCGCGCCTGTTTGCTCCGGGTTTGCAGGTGTTGTCTTATAACGAAGTTCCGGATGAGCTGGAATTAAAGATCATGGGGGCGTTGAGCTAACGCCTGGCGAGGCGGTGTCATTACACCGCCTTTTTGATTACAGAATCGTATTTTCCGTAAGAATACGACGGGCGCCAAGATAATGATCCTGCCAGAAGTCATCGGATAAATTGCTCACCCGAATGGTTTCTCCCGTCCGCGGTGATTCAATAAATTGCCCCTGCCCCAAATAGACGCCCATATGATCGGCAATATCCCGGCTGTGAATATGAAAGAACACTAAATCACCACGGCGAAGATCGCGGTTAGAGACAATCGTTGCCCGTCGGTAGTGATACATTTCATTCGCCGTACGGGGCAATTTTGCCGCCAGGATTTTGTTGTAGGCATAAAAAATCAGCCCGCTACAGTCAAACCCTTCATCCGGACTGGTACCGCCCCACAAATAAGGTTTGCCTAACTGCTGCTCAAGTCGGTGGATAGCCACTTCGGTGATATTGTGCAGATGATCGCTACTGAGAAAATGGTCATTCTCAGCCAGCTCCTGCCAGCGATGGTCGCTGGCTTTTAGCGGCCCCGGGAACCACTCAGGGTGCTGTTTAATCAGCGTCCGATTCTGCTGGCGCAGCGCGCGTTTACTTTCTGCGTTGCCTTCCACCACGTAGCTTGCCTGTTTTTTTACCTGGGCGTGATACTGCTTCAGCAGCCGGGCGCGGTTACGCATACGCAATTGCGCCGCATAGCTTAACTGGGCGTCAGATAAGTGGGGCTGAACTTTGGCGACAGACGGTAATGACAGCACAACACACAAAGACAGCAGGCCCGGCAAGAAGCAACGGGGCGCAGAGACAAAAAACATGAAAAGAAGAATACCTGGTCAAACACGTTCGCCGCAGTCTAGCGCTATTGCCCGTCATTCCGGGTTAATATTCGATTATTAAATAATTAATTTTTTAAATTCAATACATTAGACATTCTTTATTAATAAGACGAAATGCAGAGCAGTAGCCCGCAAAATAGGCCCGTGTCTGACAGCCTTTAAGCGCAATTTTTCGTATAAAGAAAAACTAAAGTGTAAACGCCGCACGAGAGACTTGCGAAAAACTCTCTTGGTGCTAATGTGAGCGCTCCAGATCCAGATTTATCCGATTTGGGGACTCTTTTTGCCGTCCTGGCGTGTGTAATCGTTTTATCAAGGAATAAGCAGTATGCGTAAAATCGCATTTTTTCTTGCGATGCTTTTATTGCCGTGCGTTTCATTTGCTGGTTTGCTGAGCAGCAGCAGCCCGACCACGCCTGTCAGCAAAGAATATAAGCAGCAGTTAATGGGCTCCCCTGTCTATATCCAGATCTTCAAAGAAGAGCGAACGCTCGATCTGTACGTCAAGATGGGCGAACAGTATCAATTGCTCGACAGTTATAAGATCTGCAATTATTCCGGCGGCTTAGGGCCGAAACAGCGTCAGGGTGATTTCAAAAGCCCGGAAGGTTTTTACAGCGTACAACGCGGACAGCTCAAACCGGATAGCCGCTTCTATAAAGCGATTAACATCGGTTTCCCTAACGCCTACGACCGTGCACACGGTTATGAAGGTAAATACCTGATGATCCACGGCGCCTGCGTTTCCGTCGGCTGCTATGCGATGACCGACAACGGTATTGATGAGATTTTCCAGTTTGTCACCGGCGCTCTGGTGTTCGGGCAATCCAGCGTACAGGTTAGCATTTACCCGTTCCGCATGACCGATGCCAACATGCAGCGCCATAAGTTTTCGTATTACAAAGATTTCTGGGCCCAGTTAAAGCCAGGATACGATTACTTTGAACAAACGCGGAAGCCACCGACCGTTTCCGTCGTCGATGGCCGTTACGTTATCAGCAAGCCGTTGAGTCACGAAGTCGTTCAACCGCAGCTGGCATCAAACTACTCGCTCCCCGAGACAAAATAATGCCCATTCGCCTGGCATAATCTTTTGCCAGGTTTCATTGCCGGTTAACGGCTGAGTGGCAATCACGGTGACCACATCATTGGGTGTGGTCTCTGAGCTAAAATCAATTTCCACATCCTGATCCAGTAGCGTCGCTACGCCAAATGGCGCTCGACGGGTGATCCAAAACAGGTTGGTCGAGCAGAAAGCCATCACATAACGACCGTCAGACAACAGCATGTTGAAGACGCCCTTCTCCCGCAGTTCTCCTGCCAGCACCGCGATATATTTAAACACCGCTGTCATATTACCTGGCGTGCGCGGATAACGCTCTGTCAGCTTGTGCAGCAGCCAGCAGAAGGCTTTTTCGCTGTCAGTTTCACCGACCGGGCGGAAATTACCGGTCTCCAGCGATTTATAACCGCTGAGCTGTCCGTTATGGGCATACGTCCAGTTACGTCCCCATAGTTCACGGGTAAATGGATGGGTATTTTCCAGCGCCACTTCCCCACGATTCGCCTGACGAATGTGGGCAATCACGGAACAGGATTTGATGGGATAGTCTTGTACCAGTTTGGCGATAGGCGAATTAAAGCTGGGTTGCGGATCTTTAAACGTACGGCAACCCTTACCCTCATAAAACGTAATACCCCAGCCGTCTTTGTGCGGCCCGGTCCCTCCGCCGCGCTGAACCAGTCCGGTGAAGCTAAAGCAGATATCGGTTGGCACATTGGCGCTCATCCCGAGCAGTTCGCACATACATCACCTACCTTAAAACCGTGAACTGCCTGATGGCGCTGCGCTTATCAGGCCTACGCGGAGCTCATGTAGGCCGGATAAGGCTTCAGCCGCCATCCGGCAATCGCCTTCTTATGATTTAACCATCTCTTTTTCGATCAGTTGAATCAGGATATGAATCACTTTGATATGAATTTCCTGAATACGATCAGCGTAGCCAAAGTGCGGCACACGAATTTCGATATCCGCGCTGCCCGCCATCTTGCCGCCATCTTTACCGGTCAGGGTGATGACTTTCATCCCCTTCTCACGCGCTGCGGCAATCGCTTTAATCACGTTACCAGAGTTACCCGAAGTAGAGATGCCTAACAGGACATCGCCCTCGCGTCCCACGGCTTCAACGTAACGGGAGAACACATAATCGTAACCGAAATCGTTGCTGACGCAGGAGATGTGGCTAACGTCAGAGATAGCGATAGCCGGATAACCTGGGCGGTTTTCACGATAGCGCCCGGTCAGCTCTTCGGCGAAGTGCATCGCATCGCAATGGGAACCGCCGTTACCGCAAGAAAGTACCTTACCACCGGCTTTAAAGCTGTCTGCCAACAGGACCGCCGCGCGCTGAATGGCGTGAATATTGGCGTCATCTTTAAGAAAATTAGCCAGCGTTTCCGCCGCTTCGCTCAGTTCGTTACGAATAAGATCCTGGTACATGAGGATATCCTTCAGCATGAATGTAAATGACAGGATGCAGTGTACCGGATAGCGCTACCAGCGAGAAGTACAAGCCACAGGAATGGCCGCGGCTTTTGATTTTTTGTGCCGGTTAAAACACCAACAATGTGAGCTTTGTTGTAATTATTTTGTAAACGCATTGCTAAAAGAATTTACATCCACTACAACCATATCATCACAAGTGGTCAGACCTCCTACAAGCAAGGGAGCTTTTCGTTATGATGATTTTGAGTATTATCGCTACGGTTGTTCTGCTCGGCGTATTGTTCTATCACCGCGTGAGCTTATTCCTCAGCAGCTTAATTTTGCTCGCCTGGACGGCTGCGCTTGGCGTGGCTGGTCTGTGGTCAGTCTGGCTGCTGGTTCCTCTGGCCATTATTCTCGTACCGTTTAACTTGACGCCGATGCGCAAATCCATGATCTCTGCGCCGGTGTTCCGCGGTTTCCGTAAAGTCATGCCGCCCATGTCGCGTACAGAGAAAGAGGCGATTGATGCCGGTACAACCTGGTGGGAAGGCGACCTGTTCCAGGGGAAACCAGACTGGAAAAAACTGCATAACTATCCTCAGCCGCACCTGACAGCTGAAGAACAGGCGTTTATTGATGGTCCGGTGGAAGAAGCATGCCGCATGGCGAATGACTTCCAGATCACCCACGAACTCGCGGATCTGCCGCCGGAACTGTGGGCGTATCTGAAAGAACACCGCTTCTTTGCGATGATCATTAAGAAAGAGTACGGCGGGCTGGAATTCTCCGCGTATGCTCAGGCTCGCGTATTGCAGAAACTCTCCGGCGTCTCCGGGATCCTCGCGATCACCGTCGGCGTACCTAACTCATTAGGCCCAGGCGAACTGCTGCAGCATTACGGCACCGAAGAGCAGAAGAATCATTACCTGCCGCGTCTGGCACGCGGTCAGGAGATCCCATGTTTCGCTCTGACCAGCCCGGAAGCAGGCTCCGACGCAGGCGCGATCCCTGATACCGGCGTGGTTTGTATGGGCGACTGGCAGGGCCAGCAGGTGCTGGGGATGCGCCTGACCTGGAACAAACGTTATATCACGCTGGCGCCTATCGCTACCGTACTGGGTCTGGCATTTAAACTCTCCGACCCGGAAAAACTGCTGGGTGGGGAAGAAGATCTCGGCATTACCTGTGCGCTGATCCCAACCTCAACGCCGGGCGTACAGATTGGCCGTCGCCACTTCCCGCTTAACGTGCCGTTCCAGAACGGTCCGACGCTGGGCAAAGATGTCTTCGTGCCGATTGATTACATTATCGGTGGCCCAAAAATGGCCGGTCAGGGCTGGCGTATGCTGGTGGAATGTTTGTCTGTGGGGCGCGGTATTACCCTGCCGTCTAACTCCACGGGCGGCGTGAAGTCGGTCGCAATGGCAACCGGCGCGTATGCGCATATTCGTCGCCAGTTCAAAATCTCTATCGGCAAGATGGAAGGTATTGAAGAGCCGTTGGCGCGTATTGCCGGTAACGCCTACGTAATGGATGCTGCGGCGTCGCTGATTACCTACGGCATTATGCTGGGTGAAAAACCGGCGGTACTGTCGGCTATCGTGAAGTATCACTGTACTCACCGTGGACAGCAATCAATCATCGATGCCATGGATATTACTGGCGGTAAAGGCATCATGCTTGGCGAAAGCAACTTCCTCGCCCGTGCTTATCAGGGGGCGCCTATCGCCATTACCGTTGAAGGCGCTAACATTCTGACCCGTAGCATGATGATCTTCGGTCAGGGTGCGATTCGCTGCCATCCGTATGTGCTGGAAGAGATGGCTGCAGCGCAGAATAACGATGTGAATGCGTTCGATAAGTTGCTGTTCAAACATATCGGTCACGTTGGCAGCAATAAAGTACGCAGTTTCTGGCTGGGCCTGACGCGTGGCTTAACCAGCAGCACGCCAACCGCCGATGCGACCAAACGTTACTATCAGCACCTGAACCGTCTGAGCGCCAACCTGGCACTGCTTTCGGATGTGTCCATGGCCGTTCTGGGTGGTAGCCTGAAGCGTCGTGAGCGTATCTCGGCGCGACTGGGGGATGTGTTAAGTCAGCTGTACCTGGCCTCCGCGGTGCTGAAGCGTTATGACGATGAAGGCCGTAATGAAGCCGACCTGCCGTTGGTTCACTGGGGCGTCCAGGATGCGTTGTACAAAGCCGAACAGGCGATGGACGATCTGCTGAAAAACTTCCCGAACCGTTTGGTTGCCGGGTTGCTGAGTGTGGTTATCTTCCCGACCGGTCGCCACTATCATGCACCGTCCGACAAGCTGGATCATAAGGTCGCGAAGATTTTGCAGGTTCCGAGCGCCACCCGTTCTCGCCTTGGTCGCGGTCAATACCTGACGCCAAGCGAGCATAACCCGGTCGGTTTGCTGGAAGAGGCTCTGCTGGACGTGATTGCAGCCGACCCTATCCACCAGCGGATCTGCAAAGAGTTGGGTAAAAATCTGCCGTTTACCCGCCTGGACGAACTGGCGCATAACGCGCTGGCCAAAGGGTTGATTGATAAAGATGAAGCCGCGATTCTGGTGAAAGCCGAAGCGAGCCGTCTGCGCAGCATTAACGTGGATGACTTCGAACCCGAGGAGCTGGCGACGCAGCCGGTAAAGCTGCCAGAGAAAGTGCGTAAAGTCGAAGCGGCATAACGACACACGCATAACGTTTAGCCCCGCTTAATGCGGGGCTTTTTATTGCCACATTTTCGTTAAAGCTCATGCTACAGTGTCAAAATGTTGTTCAACGAGGAGCCTCGATCGTGCCTGGTTTGAAAATTACTCTGCTGCAACAACCGTTGATTTGGATGGATGGCCCGGCCAACCTGCGCCATTTCGACCGCCAACTGGAAAGCGTCACCGGACGTGATGTGATTGTGTTGCCCGAGATGTTTACCAGCGGATTTGCGATGGAAGCAGCAAACAAATCGCTGCCGCAGGAAGAGGTCGTAAGCTGGATGCGCGCCAAAGCGCAACAAACGAACGCCCTGATCGCGGGCAGTGCCGCGATTCACTCCGAACGCGGTGCGGTTAACCGCTTTTTTCTGGTCGAGCCTGAAGGTAATGTGCATTTCTATGACAAACGTCATCTGTTCCGCATGGCGGATGAACATCAGCATTACCAGGCGGGAGATGCGCGCGTTATTTTTGCATGGCGCGGCTGGCGCATTCTGCCGTTAATCTGTTATGACCTGCGTTTTCCGGTGTGGTCGCGCAACCGTAACGATTACGACCTCGCTTTGTATGTGGCTAACTGGCCCGCGCCGCGTTCGCTGCACTGGCAGGTTCTGCTCACTGCACGGGCGATTGAGAATCAGGCGTATGTAGCAGGATGTAACCGTGTAGGAACTGACGGTAACGGTCATCATTATCGCGGTGACAGCCGGGTGATAAATCCACAGGGTGAGATTATTGCCACCGCCGAGCCGCATCAGGCCACGCGCATTGACGCTGACCTGTCGCTCTCGGCGCTGCGTGAGTATCGCGAAAAGTTTCCCGCCTGGCAGGACGCCGACCCGTTTGCGCTGTAGATATCGCCTCTCCTTCCGCTGCGCAACATTTTTGCATAGCGGGATTGTTGCACTCCGTAACCAACCGCAAAACAAATTCGCGTGGCGACATGCTTCAGGCAACGTATTCTGCAAGGGATAATCACTCGTAACCGGCGAGTGTCTGACAATGTTAATAATTCCTTTATCAGGATTTCAATAATGAAGAACTTCGTTCGCATGACTTTGCTGGCTGCAACCGTAGCTGGCGCTTCTTTTAGCACGTTTGCAGCAAATGTATCCAACGTTCCCGCCCCAGCTCAGGACCCGGTAGTCCA
The DNA here is from genome assembly GCF_014596845.2 of Citrobacter sp. C5_2. Classification (NCBI taxonomy): domain Bacteria; kingdom Pseudomonadati; phylum Pseudomonadota; class Gammaproteobacteria; order Enterobacterales; family Enterobacteriaceae; genus Citrobacter; species Citrobacter sp. C5_2. The sequence continues at coordinate 4,080,320 of NZ_CP115032.1, forward strand.
GCACCTTAAGCTGACCACCGACCAGGTTGCGCAGATCAAAAAACTGCACCAGCAGCTTGAAACCAACGTCAGCCAGATTTCAGTGAAAGATGTTAAAGACGGCGCATTGATTGACGTTATCAAGTCCGGGAAATGGGATGAAACCGCCGTCAAGAAGCAGCTTTCCGCGTTCAGCAATATCGAACAACAAGCGCGTTATTATCGCGTGAAATACTACTTCGACCTGAACAAAGTGCTGACTCCGGAACAGCGCCAGCAGGTACAGAAAGATATCGCGCAGACGCTGAGCGAGTAATCCCCAGGGCCTGAATCAGCAATGATTCAGGCTTTTCGGCACAATCTCCTGCTCAAAAAAGAAGCCCTGTACAGCATCTGCGCCGCTCATACGGCAGATGGCGTAATCCTGCGCGCTTTCTACTCCCTCGATCACCACCCGCTCTCCCAGCCCGCGAAATTGATTGACCAGTACCCGCAACTGCCACTCCGATGATCTGAACTGATGAAACATCCCGCTTTCAATTTTAATGGCATCAAAACGGATGCCAGACAGTCGCCAGACAAAAAACAGCTCAGGCGAAACGTCATCCAGCCACACGCGAAACCCATGACGCACCAGGGTTTTTATGGCGATGCATACCGCCTGCTGCTCTGCCTTTTCCAGACGCATCATGGTCGCGGGATCCTGAATTTCAATAACAATCCGCCCCTGATGCGCCTGCCTGGTGAGTCGCGAGATCCACGACAGACAGGTCAGCATCCTGACGGATAAATTCAGCGAATAGCTTCCTGGAAGTACGAGCACCCGCTGCATTTGCCACATAAACAGCTGCTGTTTCGCGCTGACAGAAAGATGCTTGAAAAAAAGATCCAGCGGGAGCGGCGTGCGTACCTGGCTTAACACCTCGCGGACATCCAGTGATGCATCATCAAAAAAATGAATGCGCTGCAAACGGATCCCGGAGATCCGCAGCAGTTCGGCATTACGGGGAAGCTCTGGTACATATTGAGCCTGTTCGCTGAGTCTGTTCATATCATTCCATTTTTTGATTAAAAGGACGTCGTGCATCCTGTAACCAGGAGATACGGCGATCGTTCGGGTAGATCAGGTAAAAGCGCGTCGCCAGACGGTGCGCCTGGGTCAGGTCGCGCTGCTGTAACGCCAGCAAGATTTGCGTGAAGGAGATATTCGGGTCCGGGTGAACACGCACATAGTCAGGCGCCCAGCGGCGAACCAACTCCAGCCAGCGAGCATCCCGTGTACGTTGATACCGTTGCAGGTATCCCATCTGGAGATCAAACCGGTAGCGTGTGGCAAGCAACCAGCCGCCCACCGGGAGCGATTCGGCAAGTTGCCACTGTGTTGACTGCCGTTCCGCCAGCGTCAATTGCTGTTGCGTCTGTAGCGTGAGAAGCAACAAGGGAGTGGCTATCAGAAACGAGATAAATGCCAGCCCACGAATCAACGACGTCGCCGGGCGCGTCAGACTTGTCCCTTTTAGCGCGCCATCTGCGCAACGAAGCAGCAGGATCAGCAATAACCAGTGTGGCGTTGACTGCCTGACCGGGTATTCCGTCAACATATGGATAACCACCGGCAACGCCGCCACCAGGCAGGCACGACGCCAGCGATTTCCGTGCAGCCAGAGCCATAACCCACCCGCAATAAAACACAGCGCGCCCGCCAGCCCAACCAGACCGCCCTCCACCAGCCACAGCACCAGTTCATTATGTGGATGCGAGATGCTGCTCAGCCCCAATGGCCCCGCTCGTTCGAGAAAAACAGCAGCGAAACTGCCCACGCCCCATCCCATCCACGGACGTTCAGCAAATAATGCCAGTGATGTTTTCAGCACCGTCCAGCGCACATGAGAAGTCGTTAAATGATCTACCGTGGCAACGGACAAAAAATGGCGAGCGGCCGCGCCTGCCGCCATACCTAACGCCAGTGGCAACAGAAGTAGCAACAATGTGCGGCGTTGTGCAGGGAACACCGCCAGCAGCAACATTTCGCCGACCGCCAGAGACAAAAAGCCGGTTTGCGACTGGGATTCATGCAGCACAAATCCCATCATCACCAGAGCAATCCCGATAACAATTCGGTATCTGCCGCCCAGGCGTAAAAAGAGCAGCGCTGACAGCAACACGCCGCACGCCGTGAAACTGGCCAGCAGATTGACCTGCTGAAAAATACCGTAGGGCCGCGTGCCACGCCGCCAGGCAAACTCCCAGTAATCAACGCCCGGCCAATGCCAGTACTGATAGACAAACGCCACGCATTCGATGACGCATGCCCCCCATAACAGGGCCAGCAATGCCGTGCGAACGTTTACCGTAAGTGGAATTTGCAATGTCACCAGATAGACAAGCACCCCACCCAATAGCGCCCCCATCACCAGCAACGCCTCGGACTGCCAGACGCCCGGCGTCAGCAGACAAAGCAGCGTCAGGATGAGCGCACCCAACGTAAATCCCATGGCAGGTACAGTGATGCGCCAGCGTCGGCGAGGCAGTAGCATCGTTACGCTTGCAGCCAATACCGCAGCGTAGATCCAACTGGTAATATTAAGCGGCAACGACAGACCGCTGCCGCCGTTATTCAACCAGTAGAGGTGCATGATCCCGCACCAGAAAAACAGACTGACAATCAGCAATAATTTCTGGCCAGGCAGCGGCGCAATACGATTCAGTGCGTTCATCATGCTACTGGTAATTCAACGTCCAGGTCCCGCTGGCGCTGAACGGACCGTATTCAAGGGACTGGTTTTTTATCGCCGACGGCTCTGCCGCGACCCACGCCAAAAAATTCAGCGTCATCGATCCTTCAGTAATCTCTGTAACTGATGTACTTTCATCAAGCCGGATTGCCGTGCCATCGTCTTCGCTCATCCCAATCCCGATCCCCGACGCCCCGCCCTGCTCGCTGCTATCCAGCGCCAGATGATCAGTAAGCTCCGCATCTTCCTTGCCGCTGAAGGTGACCGAGATCCCACGGAAGACCTCCGGGTTGCAGTCGCGTAGCTGGATGCTGAATTTTTCCGGTTTACTGCGCCCCGAGAGATAGAGATCCTGCGTCGCGATTTGTCCGAAATCGACCTCGATTTTGTCGCCGCCGGGCGCCAGGCTGCAGGCCAGCGCTCTGATGGTGCCGTGAAAATACATATCGCCGCCGACCAGTTTGGTGTCAGCCTGAACCGTTGCGCCAAACAGCAGCGTACTCACCGCGATTAACGTTCTGAAAGTCATGGTATTACCCTACTGAAACTGCGCGACAACGGTGGCAGAGGCTTCAAACTCACCTTCCTGAACGCTCCCCACGCCCGGCTTTGCCACCGGTGCGGCAGTGAGATTCCAGTCGCCCTGATTCTGGTAAAAACCCTTCACGTTGTAGAACTGATTGGGCACTACGGTGCCGCCGCTCTCGTCTTTAATCAGAATGCCGAGATCGTCGCGTTTCTGTCCGCCACTCAACGTGCCGAGAAGATGATCGTTAAACCCAGCCGTACCTGACGCCGTGGTGGTTTGTACACCTAAATTGATGTTCAGCGCGCCCTGATCGAAGCTGCCACCTTCACAGACCACGTGTATCGGGATCGACTTGCTGTAATTGGTGCCGTTAAGCTTTGCAGCGGATCCGGGCAGATCGCCAAACTCAATGCTGATTTTGTCTCCCCGATTGAAGGTGCATTTATCCGGCACGGTAATGAGCCCGGATTTAATGACCACACGGGAAATTGGCGTTGTCGGCGTAGGGCCTGCATTGCCCAGACGTCCAGCAACTTCCACCAGTGACTGAGAAGTGATATTGATGCCGTTAATAATGGGTTTAGTGACAATAAACGTCACTTTTCCTTTAGACCCACTTTCAATGTTAGTGGCTCGCTCGTAGCCTTTGCGCTTTTTGCAATTATGGTCGTTGTAGCGATTCGAAAAGTTGGTAAACGGTGCCTGAACGTAGTTGTTATACCGCCCGGCGACCCATACCTTCACTTCCACATCCAGGTACTCATTCAGACGAAAACGGTTCGCTCCCTGATTAGAAGGCGGCATGGTGGTCGTGGTGGTGTAATAAATCGGCTGTCGCGAGATGTCGGCCTGCTCACAATGAAAATCCACGACATACCAACTGCCTAAATTCCAGGTGAACGGATCCGTTCTGCCGCCAACATGGTTTTTGCTGACGTCCAGCGAGCTCAGTTCAATATCGTACTGATGCGGCGACCCGCCCTGCGGTTCACCTTCACCCTGAGTAAATGCCTGCCCGGCCAGCGGACAGCCAGCCAGGGCGACCCACAGCAGCGCTTTGTGCAATACGCTCATAGATACTCCAGCTTAAGTCTGACCAGACCGTTAAATTCGCCAGCGGTCACCTCCGGGCCAAAAGATTCCAGCGCGGCAAGAAAGTGAATCGCGTTATCGCCCGGTTTGAGGATCCACATGCGTTGCGGTTGATTCAGGTGAATCAACTGGTTGCGTTCGGTCAGTAGCCGAATGCCCGCACCACGCACATCGCCGCGAATACGCCCCAGATCGCTGTTTTCCGGCGCATCCTCGGCCATCAGCGTCATCGACACGCCACGTTCCACCGTGCTATGCGCCAGCTCCGGCATTTCGCTGGTCTGTCCGGGAAAATCCCTTAAGGTATGGCCAGAGCCTTTTAAGCAGCCATTCAGGTTCAGCGTCACTAATACCGGATCGCTGCGATCGCCGCTCTGGCGAAAGCGGCTGGCGGAAATATCACCCAGATCGATGGTCTGATCGCGTGAAGCCATATCCAGCACGCACGGCGAAACGAATACCCGACCGTGAAAGCGGACGTTGCCATACTCGCCGGAAACGTTGCTCATATCCTGGCGGCCGCTAGTGGCCTGAACCGGGCAGGCCATACCAGCCATCAGCAGAGCGCAAAGCATCTTTTTCATTTACGAGTCCTTTACCGGGGCTGTTGCTCCATCGGCAATGCTTTACACACATTGCCTGTGCAGCTGAATTTCAATTCAGGGTGACCGCCAAAATCGTTCACATACATCATGCTGAACTGGCTGACGCTGCCGTCGGTAACGCTGAAATCAAGCGAGGATTTTGGTGACACCATAACCCCGGGGAAGTCAGTCAGCCTGCCGCCGCCCTGCGCTTCCGGCTTACGGCTTAAACCGATTAAGGTGACGAAGTATGGCGTTGGGTTATCCACGGTCCAGCGTAGACCCTGCTTGTGAAAGACCAGTTGGTTTTGCCACACCGCGCCCGGCGTTTCCGGCACGATGGCGGTCGGCCGGTAGAACAATTTGATGCGCGACTGCATCGCCAGTTGCAGCACGTTAGGCTTATCAGGCTTAGGTGGAATCTCACGCACATTCAGGTAGAACAGGCTTTCTCGATCCTGAGGCAGCGCATTAATCCCGCTGGTTTTCGTCACGCGGGCAATGCCTTTTTGCCCACCGTTAATTCGCTGCAGCGGCGGTAAGACCATCAGCGGCGAGGTAACTTTTGTTCCGTTGGCATCTTCCACCCACGACTGGGCCAAAAACGGAATGCTCGGGCTGGTATTGGTTAAGTTCGCACTGACAGAGCGCGCATCGCCGGTGATGATCATCCGGGTACGGTCGAGCGCAATGCCCGCCCAGGAAGCGTTGATCTCTGCAATAAAAAGCAGGCCACAAGCCACGGGTTTGAGCCAACGCTGCACGGAGTAAAAAGCTTGATTTTTCATGACAAAATTCATTCTGGTTATTGAAATTATTCACAAGGCAACAGCACGTTACCTTCCGGGTTGAGTTGTTGTGGCACCTGTAAGTGACACTGCGCTCGACCGCCCCAGGCCACGGAAAGACGCTCGGCTGGATTCACACCGGCAATCCAGGCCATGCCGTTTTCCATCACCATGGCGACGCTGACGCCGTTGGCGTTAAACACTTCGGCGCCAAACGGCGGGACCGAACCCTCCTTCAGGCGCAGCAGCGCCATCATTTTTTGCCCCTGCGCCACGGCAAAGCGCTGGTAGCCAATCGCTCCTTCCGTCAGGGTGTTGGTGACAATGGCTTTGGTCGCGGAAATATCCTCGTCCATTGCGTCCACATCGATACGGGTATCAAAGCTGTGATAGCTGACGACGTCCGGTACCACGGCAATACCGAAGCGGTTTGAGTGCGCCTGTTCGCCGTTCAGCGGTACATTCGCCACACCGTCGGTATCGACCATCACTCTGGCGGTATTCATTGACGCCTGGCTGTTGTGCAACGCCGCACCGTGACGCGTCGCGGTAAAACCGCCGCGCATCGTGCCGCCTACGGAGAAATAACGTGATTGCTGCCAGCTGACGTTAGATTCCAGCTCCGCCATCATGCTGCGGTGCTTGTAATAGCCATCAAATGCCGTGTGCCCTTCACCGGAAACCCCTGCGCGCAAACGCCATGGATTGTTACGGTCGCGGTTATCGGAATACGAAACCATCTGGCTGGTCTGGTTGCCGCTGTTCTGCAATTCATAATCCATGGATCGGCCATCGCTCCAGGGAATCGAAATTGAAAGCGAAAGACTGTCGTCCCGTTTGCCCTGATACTCAGAGCGGTAAGCCGCAAGGTTGGCGCTAATCCCCTGGATGCCCGCCAACGAAAAGCTGTGTCCCATCGACAAGCCGTAACGATCCTGCGAACGACGATCCCAGTAGTTCTGGTGGGTGTAGGTCAGATACAGCGTGGTGGCTAACTGCGGATCGTCGGCAAAAAAGGTTTTGTTACCGGTGATGGTGTACATCTCTTTTTCGTTGCCGGCGCTGTTGTTATTGGCATACTGTTCGTCGAGGAACTGCGAAAAAGTGCGGAAGTTACGCTGTGAAAAGCGGTACCCGGCAAAGGTGATAGCGCTGTTGTATTCATCGAAGGTTTTGGCATAGCTGAGCTTAAAGGACATGCCTTTTTGTTCAGCCTGATGCTTCACCCGACTCACGGATTGCGTCGCATCTGCCGATAACGCTCCCAACCAGCTCAAATCCCGGCCGATCCCCATCGACCAGGCGTTATAACGATCGCCAGTGAGCAGCGCGCCGCCGTACAGCGACCACGCATTGCTGACCCCCCATGAGAAATCGCCGGTATAAAACGCAGGGCCCTGAATGTCATGGTTGTAAAGCGATGGCTTACCGACCGCGGCGTTGTAGCGAACGTAGCCTGGGCGCGTCAGGTAGGGAATATCGGCGGTATTAACCTGAAAGGTTTGTACGCTGCCATCCTGCTCCTCAACGCGTACATCCAATGTGCCGCGTACCGAGCCGTGCAGATCCTGAATATTAAACGGCCCCGCAGGAACGGTGGTTTGATAGATAACACGTCCCTGCTGACTGACGGTGACCTTCGCGTTACTCCGCGCGATGCCATGAACTTCAGGCGCGTAACCCTGCAAATTCGGTGGCAACATACGCTCATCGCTGGCGAGGTTAACCCCGGTGAAACGTACCGAATCAAAAACCTGAGAATTCAGATAGATTTCGCCAAGCGTCAGTTTTGCCGCCTGCATCGGTAATGGGCGATAAGCATAGATCTGATCCCAGTCGATACGCCCACGATTATCATCGGAAGCGTAATTGGCCTGATACTGCCCGCGAAAGCGCCACGCGCCGAGGTTAAAGCCTGTTTGCCCGTAGCCAGAAAGAGAGCGGTAATGATCGCCCCCCTGCTCGTAATGTGTGGCCTGACCCGAGATGCTGTAGTCAAAAATCAGCCCCGCGACGCCATTATCCCAGCGCTCCGGCGGCGTCCAGTCGGGATCGGTATATTTCATCCATGCCTGCGGCACGGTAATGTCCAGTACGCCTGCGCTATTATTCAACGCTACGCCCGGCAGACGGGAAATGTCATAGCAGGTCGCGCTAATCGGATGAATATAGGTTAGCGCCTCTTCTTTGAGCGCCAGTAATTCGAGTTGTTGCTGCGTCAGACACGCCATGGATTTATGCGGGTTGGCAGGATCGACAATATAGCGGATCGACTGCTGAGGAATTTCCTGACTGTTAATTCGAACATCCAGCAGATATTCTCCGGGAGTCACAAAGTTGCCTTCGGAAAAACGCTGCAAATCGACATTCTGCCGGTCACTGGCGTCCAGTACGTCAGTATTAAATTCAATGGCCTCATCCGCTTCAGCCCATGCAGAGGCACAAACCAGAGTAATAAATAGCGCCAGGCGTTTTTTATCTGTTTTCAGCGTGATCATTTTCGTTCGCAAACCTTCAGATACCCGAATTGCAGTGCAGCTCAGAGATAATTCACAACAAAATGCGTGACCGCAGTAAATTCGCCGGATGTCATTCTTCCGTCACGGGAGATCAAATAAGCCGTAAAGTTGAGTGTGTTCTTCCCTGGGTTAAGCACATAATCTGGTGATGGTTCGCCCAGACGAATTTGCTGTCCTTTGCTGTCGTATATTTCTATTGCTAAATTTTCAGTTTCCGACTGCACGCTCAGATAATCAGGATTGTCCCTGTCGGGCGCACCAGAAAAGGTAATATTGGCGCGTTGAAACACATTCCCGGAATGTTGAGAATCCCCTAATGAACATCCCAGCAAATGAATACTGAAATCATGCGCGGACACTTTTTCTGGTCTTCCGGAAATATCTCTGGCAGAGAGATCATCGAATTCAACCAGTAGCGACCGGTCGCGCGGATCAACATAACAGGCTGCCTCAATAATATTTCCTCGCATGCGCATTTTGCCGGGCGTACTGTTTAGACGATTGGCGCCAGCCATAACCCATGCAGGCGAGATAAAGACAAAAAGCAGTAAAATTCGCCATCCAGGCATAACCGTATTTCCTTTCAGTTATTCGCAGGAAGGGTTAAGCAGGCGCATTAATGCGCCCGCTGCGGGTAATTACTGATAGTCGATCTGGAAATTAACGGTAGATTCGAAATCACCCGGCGTTACCGCTGCAGAAGCGTTGTTTGCCTGCAGATAAGCAACGAAATCAATGTCGGTTTCGCCGTCAGTGATGTTGACCTGAGAGGCAGCTTTACCCCATTCCACGTCCTGGTTGCCGCTGTCAACCATACCAATACCCGCGCCCTTTGCAGTACCAGAGGTGAATGCGGCCAGGGCGTTGTTGTCGGTATCAATTGTTGCCGGGGTATAGGTCACAGTGGCCGTTTTCGCAACGGTGGTGTCGCAGCCCTGAAGAACGATTTTGGCATGCTTAACGCCAGCGCGTTGGTTGTCTTTTAACTGAGAGGTTGGGATCTCACCAAAATTAACCTGCACCGGGCTGGATTCAGGTGCCAGACCACATGCGGAATTAACCAGAGAACCGGTGAATTGAATTTTACCGTTAGTCGGCTCGACATTTTTTGCAGCGAAAGCAGAAGAGGCAGTCAAAGTCATTCCCGCCATCAGCGCGCAGGCCACAGCCACGTTTTTCATTTTCATATTACTACTTAACCTTATATCCGTTTTTAGTTATTCCGACGATCTATTTCCACAGACACTTAACGTCAGGGAAATGCTGATCTGCAGGTGGCGGTAGCGCATATCCCTGCAAACAATCCATCTCAACCCGCCCCTTATTTTGAACATCATTGGCATTCCATACGAAATACCGTCCACAGCTGTTCAGGCTGTTTCGGGGCTTATATTAAGTCGGCAGAAAAATGACACAATGCAAAAATACGGTATTAATCAAACTCAGGGAATCGTGTTGTATCACCGCCTGCATAACGATCGTTTACCTAAAAAAACACCAGAATCCAGGCACATACCAGTGTTAATATCTATTATTTTGCATTTTTATAGAGCTTTTATCTATCAACTATTTTTTTATTTAGTCCGGATACCAGGCAAAATGTATTTATGAAAGTTTTGTAAAAATGAAAGTGGATATCAAAAGCGAGTAATGACAATAAGATAGTGACAGAGAGAAAGGAGAATGAGACAACTTATAAGAAATATTAAAATATTGTTATATAAATATTAATGAAGCGATCTATGGCGCAACCATTTTTTATAAATAAATTATGTTATGCTATTGCTTCCCCCACTCGAATGCGAGATATCCTGCTTTAAAGGAGACATCAGTGATTTCTCATATACCAATAAACAAAATTAAATCCGTAATTATTGGTGATGGCTTAGTTTTCAGACCAAATAAAAATACCCTAAAAGACCTGACATCGGGTGAAATGGCGACATTGAATAATGTGGCAACGCAATTACTGCTCTATTTGTTGCAAAATGGTAAAGAGATTTCCTCGCGCGATGAAATTCTGCTGAATGTTTTCCAGCATAATGGCGCCCGGGCGACGGATGCCAATCTCAACCAGCACATTTCATTTCTGCGCAAAGCAATAACGTCAACGGGTCACCCTGCCGAGCTCATCGTCACCATTCCGCGAATGGGATTTCGGATGGGCGACGTCAATATCAATATTCAGCAACTGGAAGAGGCGCAAACTCCAGCGCGAATTGCCCATGTTGCAAAGAAGCTCAACAAAAAGAACCGAAACCGATGGCCAGTCGCGATAACAACGTTAATCACCGGTATCGCAGTGCTGGCGACAGCGTGGTTAACATGGATACCCAATGAAATCGCCATGACGGACGCAGCTATTCTGCGGACAATCGACTACGAGCAATGCCGGGTACATATATTAGGGAATGCTCTTACCGATACCATAACTGAAAAGAAAGCGCTGGATATATTCAAGTCAGTAGGGATTAACCCAAACTGTTCGCATCCAAAAGATCTCTATCTTAATACGTGGGCGAGCAACCATAACCTGGTTGAGTGGTCGTTTGCCGCTGAATGCGGACTAAACCTCGGCTATTACCATTGCGTCAGCCAGTATCGTCATTATGAGGAATGATATGAAGCAGGAAAGCGATCACTCTCCTTTACTGTGGTCAGTGGTAATTGCCATTTTTGGGCTGGCGGCCATTGCTTTTTTCATTATCGTCGGGAATGCGAAGAAACAAGAAATCAGCTTTTCATGCTCATCGGAATTTACGTCGATACTCGACATCCAAAATAGCAAAAAGGAACTCAACGGAATTATGCTGATCACTAGCTACAATTCCGGACACCTTTCATTGTCAGTACAGGGGAAATTCAAAAGTGATGATGGTGAGTTCACTGTTAGCCGAAAACTGTTCTTTCGCTACGCCCGTCCGCTCGGCCATACCGCAGGCGTTTTTATGCTCACTCCCGATGGACGTGAAAAATCCCCCGATGATGACGCAACGGATGCTGTCGATTACCTCTTCTTCGACGCTTACGAACGTGCCGACAAGCTGTATATGCTGAAGCGCCTGAATGAGGAAACGGTTCTTATTGGCGATAACTTTTCACCCCGCTTCGCCTGCGTGATGAATCACTTCGCGGGTTAATCGCCTCTACGATATGCGTCGGGTTAAGGATGACCTGATGTGTTTCCCGCCCGGCAGCGCGGAGGTTGCAATGCAGTGTAATGATGGAATTGTTATTTGGGGTGGGCTAAAACGACGAAAGCCTGAATCATTTCTGATTCAGGCTTTCTGAATAGTGGCGGAATGGACGGGACTCGAACCCGCGACCCCCTGCGTGACAGGCAGGTATTCTAACCAACTGAACTACCACTCCGCGTTGTGTTCCGCTCGGGAACGAAGCGAATATTACGGATTGCCTCGCGCCTCGTCAACGCTTTTTCTCACGTTTTTAATCGTTTGCTGCAAAAATCACCCGAATGGTCATTTCTGCGCTGTAATTGGGTCATTTACGCCCGCCAGAGACAACTTCCACCCTTCTTCTGCACCAGGTCAAGGCGCGATTCATGGGCCGCTAACTCCTCATCAGTGGCGAAAACAACGCGTAGTTTACTGGACTGCCGAACAATGCGCTGGATCCCCGTGTCATTTTGCTGCTGGCTGTCACCTTCCATCGAGAACGCCATCGTGGTCTGCCCACCGGTCATCATCAGATAAACGTCGGCCAGAATCTGGGCATCGAGCAATGCGCCGTGCAGGGTTCGTTTACTGTTGTCTATTTCATAGCGCGAGCATAACGCATCAAGGCTGTTTCGCTTGCCAGGAAACATTTTCCTTGCCAGCGCCAGGCTATCGGTTATTTTGCAAAATTCGTTGGTTTTCGGAATATCACGATTGAGCTTAGAAAACTCATAATCCATAAAGCCGATATCAAACGATGCGTTATGGATGACCAGCTCCGCGCCGCGAATGTAGTCGAGAAACTCATCGGCCACCTCGGCAAACGTAGGCTTATCGAGCAGGAATTCGTCTGCGATGCCGTGTACGCCAAACGCTTCCGGATCCACCAGCCGATCCGGCTTCAGGTAAACGTGGAAGTTATTACCGGTCAGGCGGCGGTTCACCACTTCGACCGCACCGATCTCAATGATCTTGTGGCCTTCGTAGTGGGCGCCAATCTGGTTCATACCAGTGGTTTCGGTATCAAGGACTACCTGTCGTGTAATTCCAGTGCTCATAACGGTCATTTATGTCAGACTTATCGTTTGATTTCGATTTGCTAAAACAGGAAGTCTACCAGAGATGCTTAAACAGGTAGAAATTTTCACCGATGGTTCTTGCCTGGGAAATCCAGGGCCAGGTGGTTACGGGGCAATTTTACGCTATCGCGGGCGCGAAAAAACCTTTAGTGAAGGGTACAACCTCACAACCAATAATCGCATGGAGCTGATGGCGGCAATCGTAGCGCTGGAAGCCCTGAAAGAACAGTGTGAAGTGATACTCAGCACCGACAGCCAGTATGTGCGCCAGGGCATTACACAATGGATCCACAACTGGAAGAAACGCGGCTGGAAAACGGCAGATAAAAAACCGGTAAAGAACGTCGATCTGTGGAAACGTCTGGATACCGCGCTGGGTCCGCATCAAATCAAATGGGAATGGGTTAAGGGCCATGCGGGCCATCCGGAAAACGAACGCTGTGATGAGCTTGCGCGCGCCGCGGCAATGAGCCCCACTCAGGATGATATCGGGTATCAGGCCGAGTCTTAAGCGTCCGGCTTGCGGTATTGCCGGGTAGCGCCAACGGCCTGGCGGATAGGCGTTTTGCTTTTATTTTGTTTCATTGGGTTGAGCGTAAGTGGGATGGTTCGCTTACGCGCGACCACCAGTTGCAAACATCCCAGGGCAGGAATATGGGCGCTTAACATTTTCCCGCCTTTCTTGTTCCAGGGCAGAACATGAAAGCGGCTGTAGTGCAGCACTTCAAAATTTAGCAAAGAGAGCCAGTCCAGTTGACGCATGAGGGTAAACATCCGGCTGTTGTAAGGCGGGGTCTTGCGCAATACCGGCACCAGTTTACGCAGTCCCATCAGGCTTACCGGATTAAACCCGCTCAGAATCAACCAGCCGTCATCAATCAGCACACGATCGGCTTCGCGCAGTAACCGATGCGGATCGTCACACCACGGTAACGTATGGGCCAACAAACAGACATCCACCGACTTGTCGGCAAAGGGCAGATGTAAAGGATCGGCCGTTACCTGCATGGGAGAACCCAGCAAAGAAACATTTACCTGATGAGAAACCGCGCACGCTTCAGAATCGATTTCTGCGCTTAAATTACCAATTTTAAGCAGATGAAAACCGTACATTTTTGCGAACCACGGGTTAAGCTGATGCTCCAGCGCCTCACGATAGTATTCGCCCCAGGGTAAATCATCCCAGCTCACGGGCGCTACGACAGTTTGAGGGATCCTTGCCGGTTTCATCATAACCTTCCGTTTCGCATTGAGAGGTAAGATATGAATCTTAACAGTATTCCTGCATTTCAGGACAATTACATCTGGGTCCTGTCAAATAATGACCAACATTGTCTGATTGTTGACCCGGGAGAAGCAGCCCCAGTTCTGCAAGCCATTGCAGAACATAACTGGGTGCCAGAGGCCATTCTGCTGACCCACCATCATCAGGATCACGTTGGCGGCGTGAAAGAACTCCTGCAACACTTCCCACAAATAGTGGTATACGGACCGGCTGAAACGCAAGATAAGGGAACGACGCACATAGTCGAAGATGGCGATATTGCTCTCGTATTGGGGCATGAATTTAATGTAATTGCTACGCCGGGTCACACTTTAGGACATATCTGTTACTTTAGTCACCCTTACCTGTTTTGTGGCGACACGCTCTTTTCTGGTGGCTGCGGTCGGCTTTTCGAAGGTACTGCAACACAGATGTATCAATCACTTAAAAAGATCAGCGCACTTCCCGATGATACTTTGATTTGTTGTGCGCATGAGTACACATTAGAAAATATGAAGTTTGCTTTAAGCATCCTCCCGCACGATTCGTTCATAAATGAATATTATCGTAAAGTTAATGAGTTACGCGTAAAAAAACAAATGACACTACCCGTAATTCTGAAAAATGAGCGGCGAAATAATATTTTTTTGCGAACTGAAGATATTGATTTAATTAATGAAATAAACAAAGAAACAATATTGCAACAACCTGAAGAGCGTTTTGCCTGGTTAAGGTCAAAGAAAGATACGTTCTGACAATTCCGGGTTGCCTTTTGAAAACTTCGCCGTTATGATCGGTCGTCTTTTAAGCAACTATTGACACACACATGAAGGCAAAAGCGATATTACTCGCCTCTGTCCTGCTTGTTGGGTGCCAGAATACTGGTAACGTCCAACAGCACGCACAGAGCCTTTCTGCAGCTGGTCAAGGGGAAGCAGGAAAGTTTACAAGTCAGGCGCGATGGATGGACGATGGAACATCTATCGCTGCTGATCAAGATTTGTGGGCTTTCATTGGTGACGAGCTAAAGATGGGAATTCCGGAAAACAGCCGGATTCGCGAACAGAAACAGAAGTATTTACGCAATAAGAGCTATCTCCACGATGTAACTTTACGGGCAGAGCCGTATATGTACTGGATAGCCGGGCAGGTTAAGAAACGTAACATGCCAATGGAACTGGTATTACTACCCATAGTGGAGAGCGCTTTTGATCCTCACGCAACGTCTGGCGCCAATGCCGCAGGTATTTGGCAGATCATTCCGAGCACGGGGCGCAATTATGGTTTAAAGCAGACCCGCAATTATGATGCACGTCGCGACATTGTGGCTTCCACCACTGCCGCGCTCGACATGATGCAGCGTCTGAACAAGATGTTTGATGGCGACTGGCTGCTGACCATTGCTGCTTATAATAGCGGTGAAGGTCGCGTGATGAAGGCGATCAAAACGAACAAAGCGCGTGGTAAATCCACCGACTTCTGGTCGTTACCGTTGCCTCAGGAAACGAAGCTGTATGTGCCCAAAATGCTGGCTTTGAGCGATATTCTCAAAAACAGCAAGCGCTATGGCGTGCGTCTGCCTACAACAGACGAAAGCCGCGCATTGGCACGTGTTCGCTTGAATAGCCCGGTTGAGATGGCTCAGGTTGCCGATATGGCGGGTATATCCGTCAGCAAGCTGAAGACCTTCAATGCAGGCGTGAAAGGCTCCACGTTGGGTGCCAGCGGTCCGCAATATGTGATGGTGCCAAAGAAGCATGCAGAAAAGCTGCGTGAGTCTCTGGCTTCAGGCGAAATTGCAGCCGTGCAGTCAACGCTGCTCGCGGATAACACGCCGCTGAACAGCCGTAGCTACAAAGTTCGCTCTGGCGATACGCTTTCTGGCGTTGCTTCACGTCTTGGCGTGAGCACAAAAGACCTGAAACAGTGGAACAATCTGCGTGGTTCTTCCCTGAAAGTAGGCCAAAGCCTGACGGTAGGCGCTGGAACCAGCGCGCAGCGCCTGGCTAATAACAGCGATAGCATCACCTATCGTGTGCGTAAGGGCGACTCGCTGTCGAGCATTGCCAAACGTCACGGGGTTAACATCAAAGATGTGATGCGCTGGAATAGCGACACGGATAACCTGCAGCCTGGCGATCAGCTAACGTTGTTTTTGAAAAACAACGGTATGCCGGACTCCTGATAACATTGTAGAAATGAAGGCACTGGTTTCCCCTCAGTGCCTTTTTTATTTATCCTGCTTTATGCGCCTCTACCATTATCGTGTCGCTGGTAAACGACCCCTCTTCCTGTAATGCAAAGTAGGCCTTCACGTCAGCAGATGCACTCTGTTGGTATAAACGAATCGCTTCGGTCAACGCCGCAGGCGTACGCATCCGCGCAACCCACGAACTGAACTCCAGCGGCAAGCGGTCAGTTAACAAGGTGTCAGCAATGAGATTCGCGTCATTGATTAAAGACAGCCACTCCCCGCTGGAATAATTGCGTACGTGCGAGGTATCACGCAACGCTTCCACAGTTTGTAACCAGATATCACGTACAGGGTGACCCGGCGACATCACATCCATCACGATCAGTACGCCGCCGGGCTTCAGGACGCGGTTCACCTCCCGCAGCGCGCGCCCGACATCATGCCAGTGATGCGCGGAATAGCGGCTAATCACCACATCAAACGCGTTATCTTCAAATGGCAGGCTTTCGGCATAACCCTGGCGCGTGGAGAGGTTTTCCAGCCCCCTGTCTTTTGCCGCCTCCGCCACCACTTCAAGCATTTGTGAAGATAAATCATAAGCTACGACCTGCCTGACGTGTTGCGCAGCCACAAAACTGGCATGCCCTGCTCCGCATCCCATATCCAGTAACCGGGCTTGCGGAGATGCTGACAATCTTGCGGACAGGCGTTGCAAATCGCGGCCAGAGGCATGTACCGCACTGCTTAAATAGGCATTAGCCTGAGAGCCAAACTGTTTTTCGACGTTGTCATGATGGGAGCGTGTTGTCATTGTGTTGTCCTTCGGTTGTTGTTTAATAAGAAGGGCAGCACCACTACAGGTCTGCCCTACGGCAGACCTGACACACCGTTATTGTTCAGGTTTGCCGGGACTGAATTCAACGAGTAGCGGATTGTGATCGGATGCGCGGGTGACCAGCACAGAGGCTTCACTCACGTTCAAACCACGATAGAACACAAAATCGAGAGGGCGACCAAACGCGCGTCGGCGTTGATCGTCGGTAAAGCGCACCTGGCGCAGCGACATTTCGCGCGCAAAGCGGTACAGCGCATTCATCCGTCGACGGCTCCAGGCATTAAAATCACCCGCCATGATCACCGGACCGCTGTGATGGGCAATCTGATCGCCAATAGGAAGTAACTGCTTACTATAAACATCAACGCCGAGGCTGAAATTTACCGCGTGGATATTCACCACCATCAATAAACGCGTATCAGGCAATGGGTAAACCGTCACCAATGCCGATTTCGCCAGCCGTAAAATAGGCTCACGCTCGCGCAATGGACAGCAGTAAACAGGATGGGCGGCAGAAAGTGTCATGACGCCAGAGGGGTGCTGAGGCAGCACAAAGGCGGGTACCTGGTCGGCAGCGAGATAGTTAGCGGTCGCAAACTGCACCAGTTCAGGCGTGGTTTGCGCTTCCTGCAATAACACCAGATGCGCATCTTTGCCAAAATTTTTCAGCACCGACTGCCATTCTGCACGCTGCTGCTTAAAAATATTCCATACCAGCACGCGAATGCGATCTTCACTGCTTAACGGAGCGCCTGCGGGTAATGCCTGGCCAATATGCGCAAACGACCCTGGCGGTAAAATCCGCTCAACGGGCTGTCCGGCAACATAACGCATGGCATAGGTGTTTTTTCGCACTTTAGACTTTCAAACCTCTGTAACGTCAACCAGTCCGCAGCCGGACTGGTTCTTCTGTTATAGGGATTTTAGCACTCACTTTCAACGAACAATTGCAGTTTGTTTT
The DNA here is from genome assembly GCF_014596845.2 of Citrobacter sp. C5_2. NCBI lineage: Bacteria > Pseudomonadati > Pseudomonadota > Gammaproteobacteria > Enterobacterales > Enterobacteriaceae > Citrobacter > Citrobacter sp. C5_2. The sequence continues at coordinate 4,098,055 of NZ_CP115032.1, forward strand.
GTAAGTGGGCGCTTACATCAATGATTTACCCCAGAGCAATGCGTACAGGTTTATCAAGGCGACCGCTGACGCCCATCAGTAAGAAAGCCACCAGAACAATGAGGGCGCCAATCCACGGCGTCTGCGCCAAACCGTAATGCTCCACCGTTTGCCCGCCAATCACTGAACCCAATGCAATACCAATGTTAAACGCTGCAATGTTGAGTCCTGATGCCACATCTACCGCATTAGGCGTGAATTGTTCGGCTTTCTGAACAACGTAGACCTGCAAACCCGGTACGTTGCCAAAGGCAAAGATCCCCATCACCAGAATAGTGGCCAGTGCGGCGTACTGAGTGGATGCGGTCACCTGGAAGACCATCAGCAGAACAAACAGTGCGGCGAATATAAATTTCAGCGCAGGAACGGCACCATGCTTATCTGCCAGTTTGCCGCCCCAGATATTGCCGATAGCCACAGATACGCCATAGCCCAGCAAGATCCAGCTTACTGCTGCCGGGGAGAATCCTGCCAGATCCTGCATCATCGGCGCCAGGAAGGTGAATGCCGTGAATACACCGCCATAGCCCAGCGCCGTAACGGCGTAAATCAGCAACAGACGAGGATGGGTCAGCACTTTCACCTGGTCACGAATGCTGGCGGCCGCCCGACCGGGAATGTTGGCCGGGATCAGCAGTTGGCTACTAATCAGCGCAATCACGCCTAACATTGATACCGCAAGAAAAGTTTCGCGCCAGCCAAAATGCTGACCGATGAATGTCCCCAGCGGCACGCCCGTAACCAGCGCCACCGTTAAGCCGCCAAACATAATGGCGATCGCGGAAGCCGCTTTCTCTTTCGGCACCAGACTTGTCGCGATGGTAGAGCCAATTGAGAAGAACACACCGTGCGCCAGCCCCGTCAGCAGACGGGCGACGATTAATGTCATATAGCCCGGAGCCTGCCATGCCAGCAAATTCCCGGCAGTAAACAAGACCATCAGCGCGACCAGTAACTGTTTACGCGGTAAGCGTCCGGTCAGAGCAGTCAGCACCGGCGCGCCAATAGCTACGCCCAGCGCATAGATTGAAACCAACATTCCGGCGGAAGGTAACGAGATCGCCAGTTGTTGAGCAATGGTCGGCACCAGGCCAACAATCACAAACTCAGTCGTGCCAATAGCGAAGGCACTTATTGTCAGTGCAAATAAAGCGAGAGGCATAAATAACTCCATAACATCAGTAATCAGATGACACGCAGTATGCCTGGATGTTTTAATGACAAAAATATTCAAAATATCAATTTAATTTTGCTTCAGGTGCAAAAATGAAAGCAACCTCCGAAGAACTTGCAATTTTTGTCGCTGTCGTGGAAAGCGGCAGCTTCAGCCGGGCGGCAGAGCAGCTTGGACAGGCCAATTCCGCTGTCAGCCGGGCAGTTAAAAAGCTGGAGATGAAGCTCGGCGTCAGTCTGCTTAATCGTACGACCCGACAACTGAGCCTGACTGAAGAAGGAGAGCGATACTTCAGGCGTGTGCAGCAGATACTGCAAGAAATGGCTGCAGCAGAAACGGAAATCATGGAGTCACGTAATACCCCACGCGGCTTACTGCGTATCGATGCGGCAACGCCGGTAATGCTGCATTTCCTGATGCCGCTGATTAAACCGTTCCGTGAGCGGTATCCCGAGATGACGTTGTCTCTTGTCTCCTCAGAAACGTTCATCAATCTTATTGAACGAAAAGTGGATGTTGCGATACGCGCAGGCACGTTGACTGATTCAAGTCTGCGCGCACGTCCGTTATTTATCAGCTACCGCAAGATTATCGCTTCACCTGACTATATTGCCCGTTTTGGCAAGCCAGAGAGCGTTGGAGAGTTAAAACGGCACCTGTGTCTGGGGTTTTCTGAACCCATCTCGCTCAATACCTGGCCAATAGCCTGTAGCGATGGGCAGCTCCATGAGGTCGAATGTGGGATTTCTTCCAACAGCGGGGAAACGTTAAAACAGCTTTGCCTGAGCGGTAACGGCATTGCATGTCTTTCAGATTATATGATTGACAAAGAGATCGAGCAGGGAGAACTGGTGGAACTGCTGGCCGATAAGCGTCTGCCGGTAGAAATGCCTTTCAGCGCCGTTTACTACAGCGATCGTGCCGTCAGTACACGTATCCGGGCATTTATCGACTTCTTAAGTGAACATATAAAAACAGCTCCCGAAGGAGCTGTGAAAGAGGGTTAAAGGGTACAAAGGGTCAGGCAATTAATCCCACTCAGGGGCCAGACCTTCCGGGCTAACCAGGCGGTCGTTGCAATCCAGTGCCGCGATCGCTGCTCTATCTTCGGCATCCAGACGCAGTTCCAGTGCCAGTAGGTTACTTGCCAGGTTTTCACGCTTGGTGGAAGAAGGTATTACTGAGTAACCTTCTCCCATTGCCCATGCCAGGATAACCTGTGCCGGAGTGGCATTGTGTTTTGCGGCGATGCGCACAATCACCTCATCTTTCAGCGCGTTACCATAAGCCAGCGTCATGTAAGAGGTGATGTGGATACCGTGCGCTTTCGCCCAGCCAACCACCCGACGGCTCTGCAGATACGGAGACAGTTCAATCTGGTTAGTGGCGATGTTCTCCACGCCCACTGTAGCAATGGCTTTTTCCATCAGCGGAATGGTGAAGTTTGAAATGCCAATTTCGCGAGTCAGCCCTTGTTCTTTAGCTTCAAGCAATGCCTGCATAAATTCTTCGACAGAGACGGCGTCACCCGGAGAGGGCCAGTGGATTAGCGTCAGATCGACATAATCCGTACGAAGTTTTTTCAGGCTCTCTTTCAGGCTTGGGATCAACTTGTCTTTGCTAAGGTTTTCAATCCAGATCTTGGTGGTGATATACAGCTCGCTACGTGGTACGCCGCTCTCAGCAATCGCCTGGCCAACAGCCGCTTCATTATCATAGATTTGCGCAGTGTCGACAGCACGGTAGCCCAGCTCTAGCGCCGTTTTAACAGAAGCGATAACCACGTCGTCTTTCAGGCGAAAAGTACCTAAACCGAATGCAGGGATAGTCATGAAATTCCTCTTTTTAATCACAATGTTCGTTTACGGAGAGGATTATGAACTTCAGCGCTTTATAGAAAAAGAATGAAAAATGCAGAGGATTTTTGCGAATTTAGCAATAATTAAATCGCAGGCAAAGAAAAAGCCCTGAGCGTTAGCTCAGGGCTCTTAATAAGTGGCGGAACGGACGGGACTCGAACCCGCGACCCCCTGCGTGACAGGCAGGTATTCTAACCAACTGAACTACCGCTCCACCGAATTTCTTTGTCACCACCCGGATTTTCATCCCGGTTTACTGCAATTTGATGCCTGGCAGTTCCCTACTCTCGCATGGGGAGACCCCACACTACCATCGGCGCTACGGCGTTTCACTTCTGAGTTCGGCATGGGGTCAGGTGGGGCCACCGCGCTACAGCCGCCAGGCAAATTCTGTTTATTAACCCGCTTTTCGCCGGTTAATCTTATCTGTATCAGGCTGAAAATCTGTCTTCTCAAATCCGCCAAAACATCTTCGGCGTTGTAAGGTTAAGCCTCACGGTTCATTAGTATCGGTTAGCTCAATGTATCGCTACACTTACACACCCGACCTATCAACGTCGTCGTCTTCAACGTTCCTTCAGGAGACTCTAGGTCTCAGGGAGAACTCATCTCGGGGCAAGTTTCGTGCTTAGATGCTTTCAGCACTTATCTCTTCCGCATTTAGCTACCGGGCAGTGCCATTGGCATGACAACCCGAACACCAGTGATGCGTCCACTCCGGTCCTCTCGTACTAGGAGCAGCCCCCCTCAATTCTCCAGCGCCCACGGCAGATAGGGACCGAACTGTCTCACGACGTTCTAAACCCAGCTCGCGTACCACTTTAAATGGCGAACAGCCATACCCTTGGGACCTACTTCAGCCCCAGGATGTGATGAGCCGACATCGAGGTGCCAAACACCGCCGTCGATATGAACTCTTGGGCGGTATCAGCCTGTTATCCCCGGAGTACCTTTTATCCGTTGAGCGATGGCCCTTCCATTCAGAACCACCGGATCACTAAGACCTGCTTTCGCACCTGCTCGAGCCGTCACTCTCGCAGTCAAGCTAGCTTATGCCTTTGCACTAACCTCCTGATGTCCGACCAGGATTAGCTAACCTTCGTGCTCCTCCGTTACTCTTTGGGAGGAGACCGCCCCAGTCAAACTACCCACCAGACACTGTCCGCAACCCGGATTACGGGCCCACGTTAGAACACCAGCCATTAAAGGGTGGTATTTCAAGGACGGCTCCATGCAGACTGGCGTCCACACTTCAAAGCCTCCCACCTATCCTACACATCAAGGACCAGTGTTCAGTGTCAAGCTATAGTAAAGGTTCACGGGGTCTTTCCGTCTTGCCGCGGGTACACTGCATCTTCACAGCGAGTTCAATTTCACTGAGTCTCGGGTGGAGACAGCCTGGCCATCATTACGCCATTCGTGCAGGTCGGAACTTACCCGACAAGGAATTTCGCTACCTTAGGACCGTTATAGTTACGGCCGCCGTTTACCGGGGCTTCGATCAAGAGCTTCTCCTTACGGATAACCCCATCAATTAACCTTCCGGCACCGGGCAGGCGTCACACCGTATACGTCCACTTTCGTGTTTGCACAGTGCTGTGTTTTTAATAAACAGTTGCAGCCAGCTGGTATCTTCGACTGATTTCAGCTCCATGAGTAAATCACTTCACCTACCTATCAGCGTGCCTTCTCCCGAAGTTACGGCACCATTTTGCCTAGTTCCTTCACCCGAGTTCTCTCAAGCGCCTTGGTATTCTCTACCTGACCACCTGTGTCGGTTTGGGGTACGATTTGATGTTACCTGATGCTTAGAGGCTTTTCCTGGAAGCAGGGCATTTGTCACTTCAGCACCGTAGTGCCTCGTCATCACACCTCAGCGTTAAAAGGTACCGGATTTACCTGGAACCTCCGCCTACATGCTTAAACCGGGACAACCGTCGCCCGGCCGACATAGCCTTCTCCGTCCCCCCTTCGCAGTAACACCAAGTACAGGAATATTAACCTGTTTCCCATCGACTACGCCTTTCGGCCTCGCCTTAGGGGTCGACTCACCCTGCCCCGATTAACGTTGGACAGGAACCCTTGGTCTTCCGGCGTGCGGGTTTTTCACCCGCATTATCGTTACTTATGTCAGCATTCGCACTTCTGATACCTCCAGCAACCCTCACAGGCCACCTTCAACGGCTTACAGAACGCTCCCCTACCCAACAACACATAGTGTCGCTGCCGCAGCTTCGGTGCATGGTTTAGCCCCGTTACATCTTCCGCGCAGGCCGACTCGACCAGTGAGCTATTACGCTTTCTTTAAATGATGGCTGCTTCTAAGCCAACATCCTGGCTGTCTGTGCCTTCCCACATCGTTTCCCACTTAACCATGACTTTGGGACCTTAGCTGGCGGTCTGGGTTGTTTCCCTCTTCACGACGGACGTTAGCACCCGCCGTGTGTCTCCCGTGATAACATTCTTCGGTATTCGCAGTTTGCATCGGGTTGGTAAGTCGGGATGACCCCCTAGCCGAAACAGTGCTCTACCCCCGAAGATGAATTCACGAGGCGCTACCTAAATAGCTTTCGGGGAGAACCAGCTATCTCCCGGTTTGATTGGCCTTTCACCCCCAGCCACAAGTCATCCGCTAATTTTTCAACATTAGTCGGTTCGGTCCTCCAGTTAGTGTTACCCAACCTTCAACCTGCCCATGGCTAGATCACCGGGTTTCGGGTCTATACCCTGCAACTTAACGCCCAGTTAAGACTCGGTTTCCCTTCGGCTCCCCTATACGGTTAACCTTGCTACAGAATATAAGTCGCTGACCCATTATACAAAAGGTACGCAGTCACACCCGAAGGTGCTCCCACTGCTTGTACGTACACGGTTTCAGGTTCTTTTTCACTCCCCTCGCCGGGGTTCTTTTCGCCTTTCCCTCACGGTACTGGTTCACTATCGGTCAGTCAGGAGTATTTAGCCTTGGAGGATGGTCCCCCCATATTCAGACAGGATACCACGTGTCCCGCCCTACTCTTCGAGTTCACAACCTGTGCATTTTTGTGTACGGGACTATCACCCTGTACCGTCGGACTTTCCAGACCGTTCCACTAACACACATGCTGATTCAGACTCTGGGCTGCTCCCCGTTCGCTCGCCGCTACTGGGGGAATCTCGGTTGATTTCTTTTCCTCGGGGTACTTAGATGTTTCAGTTCCCCCGGTTCGCTTCGTTAACCTATGTATTCAGTTAACGATAGTGTGACGAATCACACTGGGTTTCCCCATTCGGAAATCGCCGGTTATAACGGTTCATATCACCTTACCGGCGCTTATCGCAGATTAGCACGTCCTTCATCGCCTCTGACTGCCAGGGCATCCACCGTGTACGCTTAGTCGCTTAACCTCACAACCCGAAGATGTTTCACTTCTGATTGCGAAAATTTGAGAGACTCGAACACACCTTTTATCTGTTCTTATTACGGAGAACAGACACAGTGTGTCGTTTCAATTTTCAGCTTGATCCAGATTTTTAAAGAGCAAATATCTCAAACATGACTCGCAAGTCAGTTTTGAGATATCAGGGTGCGCGTCTTTCACTCACGAACCAGCAAGTGGCGTCCCCTAGGGGATTCGAACCCCTGTTACCGCCGTGAAAGGGCGGTGTCCTGGGCCTCTAGACGAAGGGGACACTGAAGTCTCAATCGCAAGACGCCTTGCTATTCACTTTTCATCAGACAATCTGTGTGAGCACTGCAAAGGTCGGTTCTTTAAGGTAAGGAGGTGATCCAACCGCAGGTTCCCCTACGGTTACCTTGTTACGACTTCACCCCAGTCATGAATCACAAAGTGGTAAGCGCCCTCCCGAAGGTTAAGCTACCTACTTCTTTTGCAACCCACTCCCATGGTGTGACGGGCGGTGTGTACAAGGCCCGGGAACGTATTCACCGTGGCATTCTGATCCACGATTACTAGCGATTCCGACTTCATGGAGTCGAGTTGCAGACTCCAATCCGGACTACGACATACTTTATGAGGTCCGCTTGCTCTCGCGAGGTCGCTTCTCTTTGTATATGCCATTGTAGCACGTGTGTAGCCCTACTCGTAAGGGCCATGATGACTTGACGTCATCCCCACCTTCCTCCAGTTTATCACTGGCAGTCTCCTTTGAGTTCCCGGCCGGACCGCTGGCAACAAAGGATAAGGGTTGCGCTCGTTGCGGGACTTAACCCAACATTTCACAACACGAGCTGACGACAGCCATGCAGCACCTGTCTCAGAGTTCCCGAAGGCACCAAAGCATCTCTGCTAAGTTCTCTGGATGTCAAGAGTAGGTAAGGTTCTTCGCGTTGCATCGAATTAAACCACATGCTCCACCGCTTGTGCGGGCCCCCGTCAATTCATTTGAGTTTTAACCTTGCGGCCGTACTCCCCAGGCGGTCGACTTAACGCGTTAGCTCCGGAAGCCACGCCTCAAGGGCACAACCTCCAAGTCGACATCGTTTACGGCGTGGACTACCAGGGTATCTAATCCTGTTTGCTCCCCACGCTTTCGCACCTGAGCGTCAGTCTTTGTCCAGGGGGCCGCCTTCGCCACCGGTATTCCTCCAGATCTCTACGCATTTCACCGCTACACCTGGAATTCTACCCCCCTCTACAAGACTCTAGCCTGCCAGTTTCGGATGCAGTTCCCAGGTTGAGCCCGGGGATTTCACATCCGACTTGACAGACCGCCTGCGTGCGCTTTACGCCCAGTAATTCCGATTAACGCTTGCACCCTCCGTATTACCGCGGCTGCTGGCACGGAGTTAGCCGGTGCTTCTTCTGCGAGTAACGTCAATCGCTGTGGTTATTAACCACAACGCCTTCCTCCTCGCTGAAAGTACTTTACAACCCGAAGGCCTTCTTCATACACGCGGCATGGCTGCATCAGGCTTGCGCCCATTGTGCAATATTCCCCACTGCTGCCTCCCGTAGGAGTCTGGACCGTGTCTCAGTTCCAGTGTGGCTGGTCATCCTCTCAGACCAGCTAGGGATCGTCGCCTAGGTGAGCCGTTACCCCACCTACTAGCTAATCCCATCTGGGCACATCCGATGGCAAGAGGCCCGAAGGTCCCCCTCTTTGGTCTTGCGACATTATGCGGTATTAGCTACCGTTTCCAGTAGTTATCCCCCTCCATCGGGCAGTTTCCCAGACATTACTCACCCGTCCGCCACTCGTCACCCGAGAGCAAGCTCTCTGTGCTACCGTTCGACTTGCATGTGTTAGGCCTGCCGCCAGCGTTCAATCTGAGCCATGATCAAACTCTTCAATTTAAGTTTGATGCTCGTGAATTAAACTTCGTAATGAATTACGTGTTCACTCAGAGACTTGGTATTCATTTTTCGTCTTGCGACGTTAAGAATCCGTATCCTCGAGTGCCCACACAGATTGTCTGATAAATTGTTAAAGAGCAGTTGCGACGCGCTTTGGCGCTCTGTCGCGAGGTGGCGTATATTACGCTTTCCTCTTTCAGAGTCAACCCTCATTTTCAGGTTTTTCTCTTCAACCGACCGGGCTGTTTGTGTGAAGTGATTCACATCCGCCGTGTCGATGGAGGCGCATTATAGGGAGTCGACTCAGGAAGACAAGCGGAAAAATGCATTTTTGTTCCAACCGCTCACCTTTTATCCACAACGCTTACTTTTGCTGCTTTTTTATCGCCTTTGGCAGGTCTGCCAGACTATTTATAACCAAATCTGCCGCATTTTCTGCTTCCGGCGTGACGGGTTTGCCCGTGCGCACCAGTACCTTGGTGCCAACATTCGCCGCTGCTGCCGCCTGCATATCTTCTATTTTGTCGCCTACCATATAAGAAGCAGCCATATCGATGTGCAGGAAGTCGCGAGCGGAGATCAACATCCCGGGATGCGGCTTACGGCAATCGCAGACCTGACGATACTCTTCTACGGTACCCTGCGGATGGTGCGGGCAATAGTAGATACCATCCAGATCAACGTCGCGATCGGCCAGCGACCAGTCCATCCATTCGGTCAACGTTTCAAACTGTGCCTCGGTAAATTTACCGCGCGCGATACCAGACTGGTTCGTCACCACAATTAGCGCGTAACCCATATTTTTAAGTTCACGCATGGCATCAATAACGCCGTCGATAAACTCGAACTCATCAATCTCATGTACGTAACCGTGGTCCACATTAATGGTGCCGTCACGGTCGAGAAAAATTGCGGGTACAGACTTTGCCACCTTTTATAGCTCCTGAATAAGGCATGTGGCTCTAGTATCGCATGTTTCGGCGGGCAAGAAAGTGCTCATCGTGCAAAGCTAGATTGATTTAGACGTCTGGATGCCTTAACATCCATCTTGTTGACGGCCTTGACCGTCCCAGACAGACGAAAATGCCACGGCTAACTTAATTACGATAATAAATAACCAATGATTAAACTTTCGAATATCACCAAAGTGTTCCAGCAGGGGACTCGCACCATTCAGGCGCTAAATAATGTCAGCCTGCATGTTCCCGCCGGGCAGATTTACGGCGTCATTGGCGCCTCCGGTGCCGGTAAAAGTACGCTTATCCGCTGCGTTAACTTACTTGAACGCCCAACCGAAGGCAGCGTTCAGGTCGGCGGTCAGGAGCTGACAACGCTTTCAGAGTCCGAGTTGACCAAAGCTCGCCGTCAAATCGGCATGATTTTCCAACACTTTAACCTGCTCTCTTCCCGTACCGTGTTTGGCAACGTTGCGCTGCCGCTGGAACTGGATAACACGCCAAAGGAAGAGATCAAACGCCGTGTAACAGAACTGCTGGATTTAGTTGGCCTTGGCGACAAGCACGATAGCTATCCGGCCAACCTTTCCGGTGGACAAAAACAGCGAGTGGCGATCGCCCGTGCGCTGGCAAGTAATCCCAAAGTGTTGCTCTGCGATGAAGCCACCAGCGCACTCGACCCGGCAACCACGCGTTCGATTCTGGAACTGCTGAAAGACATTAACCGTCGTCTGGGTCTCACCATTCTGCTGATTACCCATGAGATGGACGTTGTAAAACGCATTTGTGACTGCGTGGCGGTCATCAGCAATGGTGAACTGATTGAACAGGACACCGTCAGCGAAGTCTTCTCTCACCCGAAAACGCCGCTGGCACAGAAGTTTATCCAGTCCACTCTACATCTGGATATCCCGGAAGATTATCTGGAACGTTTAAAAGCAGAGCCGCAAGCCGACAGCGTGCCAATGCTGCGCATGGAGTTCACCGGTCATTCGGTCGATGCGCCATTACTCTCTGAGACGGCCCGTCGCTTTAATGTGAATAACAACATTATTAGCGCGCAGATGGATTATGCCGGCGGCGTGAAGTTCGGCATTATGCTGACGGAAATGCACGGCACACAGGAAGATACACAAGCAGCCATTAACTGGCTGCAGGAACACCATGTAAAAGTAGAGGTACTGGGTTATGTCTGAGCCGATGATGTGGCTGCTGGTTCGCGGCGTATGGGAAACGCTGGCAATGACCTTTGTGTCCGGTTTTTTTGGTTTTGTCATTGGCCTGCCGGTTGGCGTATTGCTGTACGTTACGCGTCCTGGGCAAATCATTGAGAACGCTAAGCTTTACCGTACGCTCTCTGCGCTGGTAAATATTTTCCGTTCCATCCCATTCATTATTTTGCTGGTGTGGATGATTCCTTTCACCCGCATGATTGTGGGTACCTCTATTGGGCTGCAGGCCGCTATCGTCCCGCTGACCGTCGGCGCCGCGCCGTTTATCGCCCGTATGGTGGAAAACGCGCTGCTGGAAATCCCGACCGGGCTGATTGAAGCCTCCCGTGCGATGGGCGCCACGCCGTTGCAGATTGTACGTAAGGTATTACTGCCAGAAGCGCTGCCGGGTCTGGTCAATGCCGCCACCATCACGCTCATCACGTTGGTTGGCTATTCCGCGATGGGCGGTGCCGTCGGCGCAGGTGGTTTGGGACAGATTGGCTACCAGTACGGTTATATCGGCTACAACGCTACCGTGATGAATACAGTACTGGTATTGCTCGTCGTTCTGGTTTATTTAATTCAGTTATCCGGCGATCGCATCGTCCGGGTTGTCACGCACAAATAACGTTGCACACAACACTAAAAACTCATTAAGAAAAGGAAATAAGCATGGCGTTCAAATTCAAAACCTTTGCGGCAGTTGGAGCCCTGATCGGTTCTCTGGCACTTGTGGGTTGCGGTCAGGATGAAAAAGATCCTAACCACATCAAAGTGGGCGTTATTGTTGGCGCAGAGCAACAGGTTGCAGAAGTCGCGCAGAAAGTGGCAAAAGAAAAATATGGTCTGGACGTTGAGCTGGTCACGTTTAACGATTACGTCCTGCCTAACGAAGCGTTGAGCAAAGGCGACATTGATGCTAACGCCTTCCAGCACAAACCGTACCTGGATCAGCAGATTAAAGATCGTGGTTACAAGCTGGTTGCCGCGGGCAATACTTTTGTTTACCCGATTGCGGGCTACTCCAAAAAAATCAAATCACTGGATGAGCTGCAGGAAGGTTCTCAGGTCGCGATTCCAAACGACCCGACTAACCTTGGCCGCTCGCTGCTGCTGCTGCAAAAAGTGGGCTTAATCAAACTGAAAGACGGTGTTGGCCTCCTGCCGACCGCGCTGGACGTGATTGAAAACCCGAAAAACCTGAAGCTGGTTGAACTGGAAGCGCCGCAGTTGCCGCGTTCACTGGACGATGCGCAAATCGCCCTGGCGGTCATCAACACCACCTACGCCAGCCAGATTGGCCTGACCCCGGCAAAAGACGGTATCTTTGTTGAAGATAAAGATTCTCCGTACGTAAACCTGATCGTGACCCGTGAAGACAACAAAGATGCTGAGAACGTGAAGAAATTCGTGCAGGCCTACCAGTCTGACGAAGTATACGAAGCAGCGAACAAAGTCTTCAACGGCGGTGCTGTTAAGGGCTGGTAATTTTAGGCTGTTTCCAGAATCTGTAATATCATCAGGACGGGCGCTTGCCCGTCTTGTCATTTATGCAAGCACCTGATTCAATATCTGACGTTTAGATCATTCATTGAGGAAATATTATGCGTGCTTTACCGATCTGTTTAGTAGCACTCATGCTGAGCGGCTGTTCTATGTTAAGCAGATCCCCTGTTGAACCCGTTCAAAGCACCGCTACCCCGCCAAAAGCGGAGCCGGAAAAACCAAAAGCACCGCGCGCGGCGCCGGTAAGAATCATTACTAACGCCGAAGATTTAGTGGGTAAACCATTCCGCGATCTCGGCGAAGTCAGCGGCGAATCCTGCCAGGCATCAAACCAGGATTCCCCTCCGAGCATCCCAACCGCACGTAAACGCATGCAGATTAACGCCTCTAAAATGAAAGCGAATGCGGTATTGCTGCACAGTTGCGAAGTCACCAGCGGAACGCCAGGTTGCTATCGTCAGGCGGTTTGCATTGGTTCTGCACTGAACATTTCGGCGAAATGAGCCATTTTCAGTTCGAGCAAATAGGCGTTATCCGCTCACCTTATAAAGAAAAGTTCGCCGTTCCACGCCAGCCAGGTCTGGTGAAAAGCGCCAGCGGCGAACTGCATTTGCTCGCTCCCTATAACCAGGCCGATGCCGTTCGCGGCCTGGAAGCCTTCAGCCATTTGTGGGTGATTTTTGTTTTTCATCAGACAATGGAAGGAGGATGGCGTCCAACCGTGCGCCCTCCCCGTCTTGGCGGCAACGCCAGAATGGGTGTTTTCGCCACGCGTTCAACGTTTCGTCCTAACCCTGTTGGCATGTCTTTGGTTGAGCTTCGAGGTATCCGCTGCCACAAAGAGCACGTCATCCTTGAGCTCGGCGGGCTGGATCTTGTCGATGGTACGCCGGTAGTGGATATTAAACCGTATCTGCCATTTGCCGAATCGCTGCCCGATGCTCGCGCCAGCTATGCTCAGGATGCACCGCAGGCCAGCGTAGATGTGACGTTCAGTGAAGAGATCGCCGGGCAACTGGCTGGGCTGGAAAAACGTTATCCGCATCTTCGCCAGTTTATTGCCGAAGTGCTGGCGCAGGATCCCCGTCCTGCCTACCGTAAAAACGAGGAAGAAGGCAAAACCTACGCCGTTTGGCTGCTGGACTTTAACGTCCGCTGGCGCGTTACGCCGTCAGGATTTGAGGTCTTTGCTCTGGAAGCCCGCTAATTTGCGTCGCGTACTCTTTTGACATCCCTTTCTCGCTGGTAAACTAAACCACTTTTGTTTTGTGCCAGGCTCGTCTTGAGCCTGTTCGATCGTTCAACTGGAACCGTAACAACATGCGTACTAGCCAATATCTGCTCTCCACTCTGAAGGAGACACCTGCCGACGCCGAAGTCATCAGCCATCAGCTGATGCTGCGCGCCGGGATGATCCGCAAGCTGGCCTCCGGGTTATACACCTGGCTGCCGACCGGCGTGCGCGTCCTGAAAAAAGTCGAAAACATCGTGCGTGAAGAGATGAACAACGCCGGTGCGATCGAGGTGTTGATGCCGGTCGTTCAGCCCTCTGAGCTGTGGCAAGAGAGTGGCCGTTGGGAACAATACGGCCCGGAACTGCTGCGTATTGCTGACCGTGGCGATCGCCCGTTCGTCCTTGGCCCAACGCATGAAGAAGTGATCACCGACCTGATTCGTAACGAGCTGAGCTCTTACAAACAGCTGCCGCTGAACTTCTACCAGATCCAGACTAAATTCCGTGACGAAGTTCGTCCGCGCTTCGGCGTGATGCGTTCCCGCGAATTCCTGATGAAAGATGCCTACTCTTTCCATACCTCTCAGGAATCCCTGCAGGAGACCTACGACGCGATGTACGCAGCGTACAGCAAGATCTTCAGCCGTATGGGTCTCGATTTCCGTGCGGTACAAGCGGATACCGGTTCTATCGGCGGTAGCGCCTCTCACGAATTCCAGGTGCTGGCGCAGAGCGGCGAAGACGATGTGATCTTCTCCGACACCTCCGATTATGCAGCGAATATCGAGTTTGCCGAAGCCGTTGCGCCAAAAGAGCCGCGTGCGGCAGCAACGCAGGAGATGACGCTGGTCGATACGCCAAACGCCAAAACCATCGCCGAGCTGGTTGAGCAGTTCAACCTACCGATCGAGAAAACCGTAAAAACCCTGCTGGTGAAAGCGGTTGAAGGCAGCAAGTCTCCGTTGATTGCGCTGCTGGTTCGCGGCGATCACGAGCTGAACGAAGTCAAAGCGGAAAAACTGCCGCAGGTTGCCAGCCCGCTGACCTTCGCCACCGAAGAAGAGATTCGCGCACTGGTGAAAGCGGGTCCGGGATCTCTGGGTCCGGTGAACATGCCAATTCCGGTCGTTATCGACCGTACCGTTGCCGTGATGAGCGACTTCGCAGCCGGCGCCAACATCGACGGTAAGCACTATTTCGGTATCAACTGGGATCGCGACGTTGCCACCCCGGAAGTTGCGGATATCCGTAACGTGGTCGCTGGCGACCCGAGTCCGGATGGCCAGGGTACGCTGCTGATTAAACGCGGCATCGAAGTGGGTCACATCTTCCAGTTGGGCACCAAGTACTCTGAAGCGATGAAAGCCGCCGTTCAGGGCGAAGATGGCCGTAACCAGATCCTGACCATGGGTTGCTACGGTATCGGGGTCACTCGCGTGGTTGCTGCTGCTATCGAACAGAACTATGACGATCGCGGTATCGTATGGCCAGACGCCATTGCCCCGTTCCAGGTCGCGATTCTGCCGATGAACATGCATAAGTCCTACCGCGTGCAGGAACTGGCTGAAAAGCTGTACGCGGAACTGCGCGCGCAGGGCATTGAAGTGCTGATGGACGACCGTAAAGAGCGTCCGGGCGTGATGTTTGCCGATATGGAACTGATCGGTATTCCGCATACTATCGTGCTGGGCGACCGTAACCTCGACAACGACGATATCGAATACAAATACCGTCGTAACGGCGAGAAGCAGTTGATTAAAACGGGCGACATCGTCGACTATCTGGTAAAAGCCATTAAAGGCTAATATCAGCAAAAGGCCCTGATAATCAGGGCCTTTTTTTCATCAATTAATTACACCCTTTACCGGGGATAAATTTCGCATCTTTATCCGCCATCAGCGTTTTCACTTTCTCGCCAGTGTCCGGGTTCGCCTCCAGTGTGAAATGCGCTTCCAGCGTCAGCAATACGGATTGGCCGTTTTCCGCGCGCGCGGCTAAATAGTCACGCTCAAGCTGGGCGTTATTCGCCACCGGCATCCGTTTACCCGTTGCGCAGTCGGTAAAGATAGCTGCGTCAGCCATATAGAAGTACATGCCCCGCATCGGCATTGGCGTCACCGGTAAGCTGGCGGAAACGGGCTGAAGGGTGTAGTTGAACTGCGACTCAATCGGATTACCTTCACGATCGAGCATTTCCAGTGCTTCGCCTTTAGCACGATAGTACGACTTTTCACCTTTACTGTCGGTCAGCACCAGCTTATCCGCAGTACGCGCCCATGTTCCATAAGAGGCAAAGGACGACGGTTCATCCCTCACCCCCTGATAACGTTCGTTCATCACCCATGTTCCGTCTTTTTCGAGGAACAGAGAAGTTTCAATCCCTTCGCAGTCCGCGCAAGGCAGGATGCCTCGCCAGCTTTGCTGCATCGGTTTTAATTCTGCCGCCCGTGTCGGCTGTAGTACTTCGACTTCAGTACGGTTGTTACAGCCGATCAAGGAAAAAAGCGTGCATGCAGCGACGACGGACAATATTGCTGTTTTCACTATCAATTCCTTATAAATTTTTATTCCTGCTCGTCAGTCTTGCGTTCGACGAACTCTCCCGCGCAGTGACTTCACTGTGGATTTTTGCGCCTTCGATGACAACCTACGCTCTTTCGAAGCGCGCGTAGGACGCGTTGCCTGTCGGCTTTTTTGCACTGCGGTTAATTCTTTGATCACCGCCACCAGCCGGGAGATTGCCGCTTCCCGGTTTAGCTCCTGGCTACGGTATTCCTGCGCCTTAATGATAATAACGCCATCGCCGCTAATCAGATGATGGCTGGCGGCCAGCAGGCGTTCCTTATAATACTCTGGCAGGCCAGAGGCCCGAATGTCAAAGCGCAAATGGATGGCTGTCGAGGTCTTGTTAACGTGCTGACCACCCGCGCCCTGCGCCCGAATCGCCGTGATTTCCAGCTCATTATCAGGGATAGAGACGTTTCGGGAGATGACTATCATGAACCCTGCTGCCACGCGGTCAGATGAATTTCCAGATTGTTCTGAGAATCGGACAACCAGATAGCGCCATCCTGAATCGTCGCCTGCAGCGCCATGGTGCGACCAGCAAATTCACTCAGTTGCGCCAGTTGTTCGTCATCCAGATACCACACGGTAAGATTTTTAAACTGCGCGCACTTACTCTGGTTTTGTTGCCACCAGATCTGGGCCGCACGGCTGTTGTAGGTAAACAGGGCCACCTCAGCAGACTGAGTGCAGGCTTTCTTAATACGACGCTCATCCGGCAGGCCGAGTTCAATCCATAAATCAATGCCCAGATGGTCGTTTCGCAGCCAGGCTTCCGGTTCATCTTCCGCGCTCAGGCCACGCGTGAACTGCAGGCGTTCATCGGCATATTTAATCCACGCCAGCAGTCGCAGCATCATGCGCTCCTGGGTTTCTGAAGGGTGACGCGCCAGCGTCAAGGCTGCGTCAAGGAACTGGTTGCGGTCGAGATCCGCCACATTGACTACAGCTTTATAGATTGTCGCTTTAAGCGCCATTTGAGAACTCCTTTCGAATCAGGCGCTCATTGTAGCGAAAACTGCGGCAAAAGGCTGCTAACAGCGCCTCTATCAAGGCCGCTGATATTGCCTGAATGAGTATGGTATAGTCACCTTGCTAAACAGAGTTTATCTTCGTAGGCTTAGACTTGCATCCACGGTTAAGTCAGAGTGCTGACAGGAGGGCATGTGGAAAAATATTGTGAGTTAATACGCAAGCGGTACGCGGAAATCGCCAGCGGAGACTTAGGGTATGTCCCGGATGCGCTGGGTTGCGTATTGAAGGTGCTTAATGAAATGGCGGCAGACAGCGCCCTTTCAGAGTCGGTCAGGGAAAAAGCGGCCTATGCTGCCGCGAACTTACTGGTGAGCGATTATGTCAATGAATGAAACGTATCAACCCATCAACTGTGATGATTACGACAATCTTGAACTCGCCTGCCAGCACCATTTGTTACTGACGTTGGCGTTAAAAGATGGCGAAGTTTTACAAGCGAAAGCAAACGATCTGGTTTCACGCAAAAACGTGGAATATCTGGTCGCAGATGTCGCAGGTGAAACCCGGGAGCTTCGCCTCGATAAAATTGCCAGCTTCAGCCACCCGCAAATCGGTACCGTGGTCGTCAGCGAATCCTGATTCTTTTGTTGCCGGATGGCGGTGCAAGCACCTTATCCGGCCTACTTTCCATGCGATATGTAGGTCGGATAAGCGCACCGCCATCAGGCATGCCAAACCAGACTCACCCCTTCTTTATCTTCTGCTGCTCCCTCACGCGTCACAAAAACACCCGCAGCCGCAATCAGCGTTTCGCCGTAAAACAACAGCGGCGTGGTATCTCGTCGCCAGGGCGGGATCCCCTGCTCCTGCCAGATTTTCTTTAATTTACGTCCACCGTTACGCCCGACAATATGTAATACGCCTGGCGCTTTAAACCGAATGCTGACGGCTTCATCTGCCTGCGGCATACGCAATTCGCCAGCAGGGATGAGCTGCACCGAGCCTAACCCGGCAGGCAACGTCAACGGCGTTTCCCGGCATGTCCACGGGATGACGGTTTCGCTTTGCCCATCGACCGATTTCACCCACCACAGCTGTGACTGATAACGACGAATGTCGAACCCTCCAAGGCGAAAACAGGGGGAAGCATCTTCCCGCGCCAGCGCGACTTCCTGCCAGATACGTTCCAGCGCGTCACGGGAAGGCATTGGCGCAGTTAATCCTGCCAGCCAGCGGCGAAGCAGGGCGGCACGCCGCACACTGCTCATCGTCATTAGCGGTGCCAGCAACAGTGTGCCCTGGGCCGTGACGCAGTCGGCTAAATCGCTGGCAAGCAGTTCATCCAGTAAGCTCTCCTGCTCGGCGCACAGCGCGGCGCTGCGGGCCGTGGATTGCGCGAAGTGCGGCCAACGCTGTTGCAGCAAGGGAGTAACGCGCAATCTGAGGAAATTGCGATCGTAGGTATCATCCTGATTACTTTCATCCTCAATCCAACATAATTGGTGCTGTCGCGCCCACCCTTCCAGCGCCTCTCGCGTTTGCGCCAGCAGCGGTCGGATCAGCCGGGTCCCGGCGAACGGCGAGCTTTCTCCCATGGCGGAAAGCCCGGCAGGACCACTGCCACGCTTAAGGGCCAGCAGAAAAGTTTCGCACTGGTCGTCCAGATGCTGGGCGGTCATCAGTACCTCGCCCGGCAGTAACGTCTGTGCAAATGCGTGATAGCGCGCCCGCCGCGCCTGAGCTTCTATCCCCAGACCATCATCCTCCAGACGGACCCGTTCAACCACCAGCGGCACCTGCCACTGCGCGCATATCGATTCACAGTGCTGCACCCAGTTGTCCGCGTGGGGACTTAATCCATGATGAATATGGATTGCGCGCAACGTAACCTCAGGGTGCTGTGCTCGCCACAGCACTAACTGATGCAGCAGCACGGTGGAGTCCAGCCCGCCGCTAAAGGCGACCAGAATCGATTGAGAATTCAGCAGTGAAGTATTCAGCGTGAGTGTTGTCATGATGGTTACTTACAATGGTATTGCCCGGCACGTTACCGGGCTAACGCCATAATGACAAGCCTTACAGCTCATACAGTTCGAGCGGTAATCCGTCGGGATCGTTAAAAAACGTGAAGCGTTTGCTGGTAAACGGATCAATGCGTATCGGCTCGCACTTCACATCGCGCGCTTCCAGATGCGCGATCGCTTTCTCTACGTCATCCACACTGAACGCCAGATGACGTAAACCACAGGCTTCCGGTCGGCTGGGGCGGCAAGGTGGAAATGGGAAAGAAAAGAGCTCAATCACATACTGACCGTTCAATGCCAGATCGCCTTTCCAGGAGTCTCGCTCTTCCCGGTAGGCTTCGCTCATCAGGGTGAAGCCCAACACATCGCAGTAAAATGCCTTACTCGCCGCGTAGTCCGTCGCAATAATGGCAATATGGTGAACCTGTTTTAATCCCAGCATAGCGTTTTGCCTCTTTCGTTTGTTCTTCAGCACGTTACTCGTGCGTAATGGGTTCAGGCAAGTCGTTATGCCATTTTTAAGACTCTCACACGATACACGCCATCCTCACCCAGTTTAGCGCCATGGATATCGGTTTCAAATCCAGGATAATGATGGCCCACGGAGCACAGCATCAGCAGGAAATCGAGTACAGCCCGGCTTTTTTCCGTGATCATTTCACCAGGCATCAAGAGCGGTACGCCGGGAGGGTAAGGCAGGATCATATTGGCGGAAACGCGCCCCACCAGTTGATCGAGCGCCACCGTTTCAACCTCACCTTTGATCTGCCGCTGCCAGGCCTGATGCGGCGTCATTTTCATTTCCGGTAAGGTATCAAATGCCCGCAGCATCAGCCCGGAAAGATCGTGCTGGCGAATAAGCCTATGGATCCCCTGCGCCAGATCCTGAATGCGCATATTACGATAAAAATCAGGATCTTCAGCATACAGATCCGGAAGCATGTTTTTCACGCGTAAATTCAGATCGTACGAACGCTTAAATTCCGTCAGTCCGCGCAGCAGGCCCATCGCCCGGGTTTTATCAATGCCGATGCTGAACAGGAACAACAGATTATACGGTCCCGTTTTCTCGACAACCACGCCGCGTTCATCAAGGAATTTCGCCACCAGCGCGGCAGGAATCCCCTCTTCACTCATATTTCCCTGTTCATCCATCCCCGGCGTCAGAATAGTGACTTTCACCGGGTCAAGAAACATGTGGTCGGCGTCAGCATCGATAAATCCGTGCCAGTCTTCACCGGGCGCTACCGGCCAGCATTCTGCTTCATCCACCCTTTCTGGTTGCCAGATATCAAAAAACCAGCCATCCGACTCTTCACGCAACCGCTGCACTTCTTTACGAAAATGCAGCGCCCGCTCCACCGAACGATTGATTAACCGCTTACCGGAATTGCCACGCAGCATGGCCGCTGCGGTTTCTATCGAGGCAACAATCGGGTAACTCGGCGAAGTGGATGTGTGCATCATAAAGGCTTCGTTAAAGGTGTCTTCGTCGTAATCGCCCTTAATGTGGATCAAAGAAGCCTGTGACAACGCCGCCAGCATCTTGTGGGTGGACTGGGTTTCAAAAATCACCTTCCCCGGCACGCGCTCACCGCTCATCCCGCTTTTCCCCTGATAGATCGGATGAAAATGGGTATATGGCACCCAGGCTGAATCAAAATGGATAGAGGGCACATCCAGCGTTTGTTTGATCCAGTTGGTGTTATACAGCAGGCCGTCATAGGTGGAGTTGGTGATCACCGCATGCACCGGCCATTGCGCCTGAGGGGTCTCCTCTACCTTGCTTTCGATGCTTGCCCGGCTAAATTCCCGACGGGGGATACCGCCCAGAATACCCAACGCATTACGCGTCGGCTTCAACCAGATTGGCACCACATCGCTCATCATCAGCAAATGCGCCAACGACTTATGACAGTTGCGGTCAATCAACAGCGTACTGCCCGTGGGTGCGGCGTACATACCAACAATTTTATTGGAGGTGGACGTGCCGTTGGTCACCATATAGCTCTGCTCGGCGCCAAAAGTGCGCGCGATATACTCCTCCGCTTCCAGGTGCGGGCCGGTATGATCCAGCAGCGAGCCCAGCTCGGTCACTGAAATGGAGACATCGGCTTTCAGCGTATTACCGCCAAAGAAATCATAGAACAGGCAGCCGACCGGGCTTTTCTGGTACGCCGTTCCCGCCATATGACCGGGCGTGCAGAAGGTATACTTTCCTTCCTTCACATAGGTAAACAGCGCTTTGGTGAAAGGGGGCGTAATGTTATCCAGATATTCGCTAGTGTACTGGCGGATGCGGGTGGCAATGTCTTCAGACTGGCCCAGCGCATACTCAAAAAACCACAGCGCCATGCGCAGGTCATGGGCGCTGACATCCATCGTTGAATGGGTATTAATAAAGGCGTAAAGCGGAAGATATTCGTTGAGCTGGTTGATGTCACTGCACAGATCCAGACTGTATTCATCCCAGTCAAAAATGACGCCGCAAATTCGCGGGTTATGTTCGATAAACTTCAGCAGGTCAACGCTATTCTGCGGCCAGATAATCTGAAACCCCTGCTGTTGTAGCGCACGCTCAAGTTCCTTGATGGGCTCATCTTTATAAAAGACGCCATGCGGTCCCATGATGGCAATGATATTCATGCGTTCCTCCTGGAAAAACCTCAGTTAAGCATAGCCTGGTCAAACTGCAGGTAAAAAAAAGGGCCACAGCATTGTGGCCCTTTTCAGAATTAATGTAGCTTATGCGTAGCCGTAGCTCATCAGACGCTGGTAGCGACGGTTTTTCAGATCTTCTTTACCTAACACATCAAGATCGGCGAGATCGGCCAGCAGTTGCGCTTTCAGTGACGCCGCCATGGCTTCCGGGTTACGGTGCGCGCCACCCAGCGGTTCAGGAATGATAGAGTCGATAAGCTTCAGCTCTTTCAGACGCGGCGCGATAATGCCCATCGCTTCAGCGGCCAGCGGCGCTTTATCAGCGCTTTTCCACAGAATGGAGGCACAACCTTCCGGGGAGATAACGGAATAGGTGCTGTATTGCAGCATATTCACTTTATCGCCTACGCCGATCGCCAGCGCGCCGCCGGAACCACCTTCACCGATAACGGTGCAGATGACCGGTACGCTCAGACGCGACATTTCACGCAGGTTGCGCGCGATCGCTTCAGACTGACCACGTTCTTCCGCGCCCACGCCCGGGTAAGCCCCTGGGGTGTCGATGAAGGTAATGATCGGCATGTTGAAACGTTCTGCCATTTCCATCAGACGCAGCGCTTTGCGATAGCCTTCCGGCGCTGGCATGCCGAAATTACGACGAATTTTTTCTTTGGTCTCACGGCCTTTCTGATGACCAATGATCATCACCGGACGACCATCCAGACGCGCAATACCGCCGACGATAGCTTTGTCATCCGCATAGGCACGATCGCCCGCCAGCTCATCAAATTCATCAAACGCCAGGCGGACATAATCCAGGGTGTACGGACGCTGTGGATGGCGTGCCAGTTGGGCTACCTGCCATGCGCCAAGATCGGCGAAGATTTTACGCGTCAGTTCTACGCTTTTTTCACGCAGGCGATGCACTTCTTCATCGATGTTAATATCCAGTTTCTCATCCTGACGGCTAACCGCAGTCAGAGAATCGATTTTTGCTTCCAGCTCTGCAATCGGCTGTTCAAAATCAAGGAAATTCAGACTCATAGTATTCCTGTATTAGTCAAACTCCAGTTCCACCTGCTCCGAACCAATAAGGCCGCGGAGATCGTTTAGCAAACGATCGCTCGGAGAGACACGCCACGTCGCGCCAAAACGCAACCGCGCACGTGCATCCGCCCTCTGATAGTAGAGATGTACTGGAATTGTCCCCGAGCGGTGGGGTTCCAGAGACTGACGGAGTCGGTTTAAAAGCTGGTCATCAATTTGCCTGTCCGTCAGCGAGATAGCAAGCCCGCGAGCATATTTTTCCCGGGCTTCGTCAATATCCATGACTTCACGGGCCATCATTTTAAGCCCGCCGCTGAAGTCATCAAAGCTGACCTGTCCGCTGACGATAAGTATGCGGTCTTTTTCCAGCAATTGCTGGTATTTATCCAGGGCATCGGTAAACAACATAACTTCCAGACGCCCGGAACGGTCATCCAGTGTACAGATGCCGATACGATTGCCGCGCTTGGTGACCATTACCCGCGCGGCAATGACGAGCCCCGCAGCCGTGGTGACTTTACCACGTTCTGTCGGATGCATGTCTTTCAGCCTGTGGCCTCCAACATAGCGCTCAATTTCTTTTAAATACTGGTTGATAGGGTGTCCCGTCAGGTAAAGCCCTAACGTTTCACGCTCACCGTCTAATACTACCTGCTCAGGCCACGGTGTACAGTTGGCATAAGACTGTTCAATTTGTTCGGGTTCTTCCGCCAGCACGCCAAACATATCAGCCTGGCCAATAGCCTCGGCTTTCGCATGCTGATCGGCGGCTTTTAGCGCATCATTCAACGAATTCATCAACGCCGCGCGGTGTGGGCCAAGGCGGTCAAACGCCCCGGACATAATCAGTTTTTCCAGCACCCGGCGATTGAGTTTTTTGATATCCGTACGCGCACAGAGATCAAACAGCTCGCGGAAGTAACCGCCTTCGTTGCGCGCCTCAATAATAGCTTCAATTGGCCCTTCACCCACGCCTTTTATCGCGCCGATGCCATAAACAATCTCGCCATCATCGTTAACGTGGAAATGGTAAAGCCCGGAGTTAATGTCTGGCGGCAGGATTTTTAACCCCATGCGCCAGCATTCATCCACCAGCCCGACCACTTTCTCGGTGTTATCCATATCGGCCGTCATTACCGCCGCCATAAACTCGGCCGGGTAATGCGCCTTCAACCATAGCGTCTGGTAAGAGACCAGCGCATAGGCAGCGGAGTGTGATTTGTTAAATCCGTAACCGGCGAATTTCTCCACCAGGTCAAAGATTTTCATCGCCAGTTCGCCGTCGACGCCGCGCTTTTTCGCCCCTTCTTCAAAGGTGCCGCGCTGTTTGGCCATTTCTTCCGGCTTTTTCTTACCCATCGCACGACGCAGCATATCCGCGCCGCCAAGCGTGTAACCAGACAGCTCCTGGGCAATCTGCATAACCTGTTCCTGATACAGGATAATGCCGTAGGTTGGCTCCAGTACCGGCTTCAGACACTCATGCTGCCATTGTACGTCCGGATAGGAAATCTCTTCGCGACCATGCTTACGGTCGATAAAGTTATCTACCATCCCCGACTGTAGCGGGCCCGGGCGGAACAGG
The DNA here is from genome assembly GCF_014596845.2 of Citrobacter sp. C5_2. Lineage (NCBI taxonomy): Bacteria > Pseudomonadati > Pseudomonadota > Gammaproteobacteria > Enterobacterales > Enterobacteriaceae > Citrobacter > Citrobacter sp. C5_2. The sequence continues at coordinate 4,122,191 of NZ_CP115032.1, forward strand.
GCCACCAGTGCGATCATATCTTCGAAGCAGTCAGGCTGCAGACGTTTGATCAGATCCTTCATGCCGCGGGATTCAAGCTGGAATACCGCGGTGGTTTCCGAGCGTTGCAGCATGTCGAAGCTTTTCTTATCGTCAAGCGGAATGGCCGCGATATCCAGCGGCGGCTCGCCGTTCTTTTCACGGCGGGCGTTGATCATCTCCAGCGCCCAGTTGATGATGGTCAGCGTACGCAGCCCCAGGAAGTCGAACTTCACCAGGCCGGCGTATTCCACGTCGTTCTTATCAAACTGAGTAACCGGGTGCAGCCCCTGTTCATCGCAGTATAGCGGCGCAAAATCGGTAATTTTGGTCGGAGCGATAACCACGCCACCGGCGTGCTTACCGGCGTTACGCGTGACGCCTTCCAGCTTACGCGCCATATCGATCAGCGCTTTAACCTCTTCATCTGCCTCATAGATTTCCGGCAGTTGCGGTTCAGCTTCAAAGGCTTTCGCCAGCGTCATGCCCGGATCGGGCGGCACAAGTTTCGAAATACGATCCACGAAGCCGTACGGGTGCCCCAGCACGCGACCCACGTCTCGGATAACCGCTTTTGCCGCCATCGTACCGAAAGTAATAATCTGCGAAACCGCATCACGACCGTACATATCCGCCACGTGTTCAATAACCTGGTCGCGTTTCTCCATACAGAAGTCAACGTCGAAGTCGGGCATTGAGACACGTTCCGGGTTCAGGAAACGTTCGAACAGCAGGTCAAATTCCAGCGGATCCAGGTCGGTAATTTTTAGCGCATAGGCCACCAGCGATCCTGCGCCGGAACCACGTCCCGGACCTACTGGTACGCCGTTATCCTTCGACCACTGGATAAATTCCATAACGATCAGGAAGTAGCCCGGGAACCCCATCTGGTTGATAACCTGTAGCTCAACATCCAGACGTTCATCATATTCCGGACGGCGCCTGGCGCGCTCTTCCGGATCCGGGAACAGGAACGCCAGTCGCTGTTCCAGCCCCTCTTTCGACTTCGCCACGAGGAAATCCTCGGTGGTCATATCGCCGGTCGGGAACTGTGGCAAGAAATACTCACCCAAACGCACCGTGACGTTACAGCGTTTGGCAATTTCGACGGTGTTTTGCAGCGCCTCCGGGATATCGGAGAACAGCTCGCACATCTCGTCTTCGCTACGCATATACTGCTGCGCGGAGTAGTTACGCGGGCGTTTAGGGTCGTCAAGGGTGAACCCGTCGTGGATCGCCACACGGATTTCATGCGCATCGAAATCGCCGGTTTCCAGGAAGCGAACATCGTTGGTCGCCACCACCGGCAAACCACGCCTTTCAGCCAGTTCTACCGCGGCATGCAGATAGTTTTCTTCATCTTGTCTGCCGGTACGGATCAGCTCAAGGAAGTAGCTATTGGGAAAATGCGCTTCGTAAAACGCCACGCATTCGTCAACCAGGGCGCTATTACCGCGCAACAAGCTACGTCCGACGTCGCCCATGCGGCCGCCGGAGAGCAAAATCAAACCTTCTTTTAGCTCGACCAGCCAGTCGCGGTCGATAACCGGCCCTTCTGCGCCATAACCGCGCTGATAGGCTTTTGATATCAATAACGTCAGGTTCTGATAGCCGGTATTGTTAGCGGCCAGTACGGTGAGTTGCGTGAGTTCATCAGCCAATAGTTCACTGCGGACATGAAAATCTGCGCCTACAATAGGCTTAATACCGGCGCCGTGACCCGCTCCGTAAAACTTCACCAGACCACACAGGTTGGTAAAATCGGTGATCGCCAGCGCAGGCATGCCTAACGCGGCCGCCTTCTTCACCAGCGGCCCGGTTTTCGCCAGCCCATCGATCATGGAGTAGTCGCTGTGCACCCGGAGGTGGACGAAACGTGGTTCAGACATCTTCAGATTCCTTCGACACAAGAATCAGGACGTGAGTCCCAGTGCGCGTTTGACGGGGCCAAAACTGCGGCGATGGTGCTCTGTCGCGCCATACAGTGCCAATTTTTCCAGATGAAAAGCGGTTGGATAGCCTTTGTGCTGCGCAAAGCCATACTGCGGAAAAACCGTATCCAGCGCTGCCATTTCAGCATCGCGGGTCACTTTTGCCAGTATTGACGCTGCGCTAATCTCCGCTACGCGGCTATCACCTTTGACTACCGCCATCGACGGTACCGGTAATGCCGGACAACGATTGCCGTCAATCAGTACGTATTCCGGCGCAATATGCAGCCCCGCGACCGCACGCTGCATCGCCAGCATGGTGGCATGCAAAATATTCAGATCGTCGATTTCATGCGGTTCCGCACGGCCCACGCTCCAGCTTAACGCTTTTTCTTTTATTTCATCAAACAACGCCAGGCGACGTTTTTCCGACAATTTTTTTGAGTCGTTAAGACCGATAATCGGGCGAGCCGGATCCAGAATGACGGCAGCAGTAACAACCGCCCCAACCAAAGGACCACGTCCGACTTCATCCACACCCGCCACTAAATGCGTATGCGGATAAACAAATTCAATCATTGCGCTAACTCCAGGACTGCATCCGCCGCCTGCTCATCAGCATTGCAACGGATCTGCTGATGCAGTTCACGGAAAGTGTCATGCATCGCATGGCTGGTTTTACCATTCGCCAGTAACGGCAACAGCGCTTGCGCCAGCGCATGCGGCTCACACTCTTCCTGCAACAGCTCTTTAACCAGTTCTCTTCCCGCTAACAGGTTAGGAAGCGAAACGTAATCCGTTTTCACCAGACGCTTCGCCAGCCAGAAGGTAAAAGGTTTCATGCGGTAGCCGACCACCATCGGACACTTTGCCAGCATACATTCCAGCGCGGCGGTGCCTGAAGCCAACAGTGCGGCGTCGCTGGCCACCATCGCTTCACGTCCCATGCCATTAAGCAGATGCACGGAAAGCTCCGGCGCAACCTCTGCCTTGATACGCTCAAACTGCTCCCGGCGTTTGGCATTCACCAACGGCACCACGACTTCGAGATCCGGATAATGCTGACGTAACAGTTGCGCCGTTTTCAGAAAATCGGCGCTGAGCATCTCCACTTCTGCGCCACGGCTTCCTGGCAGCAGCGCCAGGCAATGCGCGTCGTGGGGAATACCCAAAATATCACGGGCCGCGTGTTTATCCGGATCCAACGGCATGGCATCCGCCATGGTGTGGCCGATAAAGCGGCACGGGACGTTAAATTTGTCATAAAACGCTTTTTCGAAAGGCAGAAAAGCCAGCACCATATTAGTGGATCTGCCTATTTTGAAAACGCGTTTCTGTCGCCACGCCCAGACGGACGGACTGACATAATGAATGGTTTTTATGCCCTGCTTTTTCAAGTTCCCTTCAAGGGTAATATTGAAATCAGGTGCATCAATGCCAACGAAAACATCCGGCTTGAGCTCGGTGAATCGACGAGTGAGATCGGCACGAATATGCAGTAAACGGCGCAGACGTCCGAGCACTTCAACAATGCCCATCACCGCCAGTTCTTCCATTTCGTACCAGGCTTCACAGCCTTCGGCCTGCATTAGCGGCCCCGCCACGCCAACAAAACGCGCATTGGGAACACGAGCTTTGAGTGCGCGGATTAGCCCTGCACCAAGAATATCGCCGGAGGTTTCTCCGGCGACGAGGGCAATCGTTAAAGGACGCTGCTCAGTCATTAACGAATCAGACCACGCGTTGAGCGCTCAAAGAAGTCGCTGAAAGCCTGGACTTCAGGGTGCTGTTTCGCCAGTTCGGCGATTTCCGGTTTCGCTTCTTCCAACGTTTTACCGCTACGGTACAACGCTTTGTAGGCATTACGAATCGCGGTAATCGCTTCGCGGGTGAACCCACGACGCTTCAGACCTTCGATATTGACGCCAAACGGCGTCGCGTGGTTGCCTTGGGCGATAACGTACGGTGGCACGTCCTGAGCAACGCCAGAACAGCCGCCAACCATCACATGCGCGCCGATGATGCAGAATTGATGCACCGCAGTCATGCCGCCGATGATAACAAAATCATCCAGCGAAACATGTCCGGCAAGCGTGGCGTTATTCGCCAGAATACAGCGGTTGCCTACCGTACAATCATGCGCGACGTGCGCATTAATCATCAGTAAGTTATCGCTGCCCACCTTCGTCACTCCACCGCCCTGCACTGTGCCACGATGAATGGTGACGCTTTCGCGGATGCGGTTGCGATCGCCAATTTCCACGCGGGTCGGTTCGCCAGCATATTTAAGATCCTGGTTAACTTCGCCGATGGAGGCAAACTGATAGATCTCGTTATCGCGACCAATTTTTGTATGGCCATTCACGACAACGTGAGACTTCAGTACGGTACCCTCACCAATTTCAACATGGGGTCCAACAATACAAAATGGGCCAATGTGAGCGTTAGCGCCAATACTGGCGCCCTCTTCCACAATGGCGGTAGGGTGAATAAAGGCGGATTTATCAATCACGTATCAGGCCTCCCGGCTACGGGCACACATCATCGTTGCTTCGCACACAACTTTACCGTCGACCAGCGCAACCCCTTTAAAACGGGTCAGGCCACGGCGCGTTTTCTCGAAAGTCACTTCCATGATCATCTGATCGCCCGGCACGACAGGACGCTTAAAGCGTGCTTCGTCAATACCCGCGAAATAGTACAGTTCGCCTGGTTCCAGTTTTCCTACGCTTTTAAATGCGAGGATACCGGTGGCCTGCGCCATCGCTTCCAGAATCAGTACGCCAGGGAAAATAGGTTTGCCCGGGAAGTGCCCCTGGAAGAAAGGCTCATTAACGGATACATTTTTCACTGCGCGCAGAAAACGACCTTCTTCAAAATCCAGCACGCGGTCAACCAGCAGAAACGGAAAACGGTGCGGCAGAAGTTCTAAAATCTCTTCAATATGCAGAGTATGAGTGTTAGTAGTCAAAATACTCTTCCTGTCAAAATATACTAAAAGGCAATAATAACACGGCCTGTCGCAATCGTATGAATGGGACAGGCCGAAAAGTCAGACATGCAAAAAAGGTGCTTTAGTCTTGTTGATTAACCTTGCGCTCAATCGCTTTGAGGCGCTTGCTCATATCATCAATATTCATCACCAGTGCAGCTGTTTTACGCCATACCTTATTGGGTTGTAGCGGAATGCCTGAGGAGTAGACGCCAGGTTCCGTGATAGGACGCATCACCATACCCATGCCAGTTACCGTGACTTTGTCGCATATTTCCATATGCCCATTGATCACGCTGGCGCCGCCAATCATGCAGTAACGGCCAATCTTCAGGCTACCCGCCATAATGACGCCACCGGCTACCGCCGTATTGTCGCCAATCACAACGTTATGTGCAATCTGGCACTGATTATCAATGATAACACCATTACCGATCACAGTATCGTCCAGGGCACCACGGTCAATGGTAGTACAAGCGCCGATCTCGACGCGATCGCCGATAATCACGCGACCAAGCTGCGGGATCTTCACCCAGTTACCGCGATCGTTCGCGTAACCAAATCCATCCGAACCGACGACAGTGCTGGATTGGATCAGGCAATTCTCACCGATCTGAATGTCGTGGTAAATCGTCACATTAGCCCACAAGCGAGAACCTGCGCCGATTTTTGTATTTTTTCCGACGAAGCAGCCTGCGCCAATAACCACGTTATCGCCCAGTTCTACGCCAGACTCAATGACCGCATTTGCGCCCACAGAGACATTTTTACCCAGCTTCGCCGTCGCATCGATCGCTGCACTCGGTGCAACGTTTTGTGCAGGCTGCGGCGTGGTATCTAAAATTTGCGCCATACGAGCATAGGTCAGGTAGGGATTCTTCACTACCAGCGCTGCACTCTTAGCAAAAGGAAGATCGTCCTGCGTCATGACAACGGCAGAAGCCTGGCATACGCCTAAGTGTTCACGGTACTTAGGATTCACCATAAACGTGATATTGCCAGTTTGCGCAGATTGCATGGACGCTACGCCGGTGATGACGATATCGCCATCACCGTGTAATTCTGCATCCAACTGCTCTGCTAAATCAGCCAGTCGAATTGAAGGCATTACTTATTTAACCTGTTTCAGTACGTCAGCGGTGATGTCTTTTACATCGCTGCTATTGTATGCAACGGTGTTTGCGTCAACGACCAGATCGATGCTCTGGCTGTTAGCAACAGATTTCACAGCTGTCTGGATACGAGTAACCAGTTTGCCACGTTCTTCGTTGGAACGACGCGCACGATCCTGCTCAAAAGCCTGAGCTTTCTGTGAGAAAGTCTGACGCTGAGCCATAACGTCTTTTTCCAGCTTGGTACGATCGCTACCCGCTTTCATTGATTGCAGACGCTGCATTTTAGATTGCAGATCGGATTCCATACGTTGCAGTTCGCTGGCACGGCCTTTGAACTCGTTTTCCAGCGTAGCGGAAACACCTGTCTTCTGTGCAACCTGTTGGAACAGGCTACCCATGTTGACGATTGCAATTTTGTCAGCGGCCTGTGCGGACGTTGCCATCGCTAAACCGAGACCTGCAGCTAATAACCACTTTTTCACAATTAACTCCTTACCATCCCATTTGCACCCGAAGGTACAGTTCTTTGCGTGGCCAGGCGATCCCATGCAAGATCGCCTAAAGTCAGCGCTACACTACCACTACATTCCTTTGCGAAGAACAATTACCAGGTTTTACCAATGTTAAACTGGAACTGTTCCGCTTTGTCTCCATCGTACTTCTTGAACGGTTGGGCGTAGGAGAAAACCAACGGCCCCAATGGGGACATCCATTGTAAAGCGATACCTGCTGACATACGGATATTGCTCGGATCGCTATAGTCCGGTACATCCGACGGCGCAGATGACGGATCCCAGTTCGTATCCCAAACGGTACCCATATCCCAGAAGAACGAGGTACGGACCGAGTTGGCATACTTGTCGCTGATGAACGGCGTCGGAGTAATAAACTCCAGGCTGGCGACAGCCATGGCGTTACCACCTACCGCATCATCAGATTTACAGCCAGCTTCCTGAGTACAGTCTTCGTAATCATTATTATCGTCCCAGCTCGTGTGGGCGCCATTTTTATAAACAGCTTTCGGGCCGATAGTATTCGACTGGAAACCACGCACGGTACTGGAACCACCAGCATAGAAGTTCTCGTAGAACGGCATCTCTTTGCTACCGATGCCATCACCATAACCCCACTTGGTACGGCCCAGGACAACCCATTTGTGATCGTCATCAATCGGCACGTAGGTCGCGGTATCCATCGACAATTTGTAGTATTCGTTATCAGAACCCGGAATGGTCACTTTACCATTCAGGTTGACACGCGAACCGTCTGTCGGGAAATAACCACGGTCTAACTTGTTGTACGTCCAACCGTAGTTGAAGGTGAAGTCATCAGCGGCAAAACTGCTGGTATCAGCAGGTTGTCCCATCGACTCAAGATAACGATCCATCGCGATCTGCGGCTGCATGTTGGACAGTTTGTTATGTACATAACCCAGGCCAGCACGCAGCGTATTGTATTCGTTAACCGGGAAGCCGAGCGTTACGTCAGTACCATAACTTTTGTTGGTATAGTCGGACAGGTCTGCATCATCCGCTTCAAAGTCGTTATAGAAGACGCGTCCGCCAAGGCTCACACCGTCAACGGTGAAGTACGGGTTGGTGACAGATAGCTCAGTATAGGTCTGGTAGTCGTTTTTAGTGCCGTTAATCCCGACGGAATAACCGGTACCTAACCAGTTATCCTGCTGAACGCCCGCCTGGAAGCTCACGCCGCTCTCGGTACCGTAACCGACGCCGAAGTTAAAGCTACCGGTGTTACGCTCTTTCACCTTATAGACCACATCAACCTGATCCGGACGGCCCGGAACACGCTGAGTATCGGTATCGACGGTTTCAAAGTAACCCAGACGGTTCAGACGTTCTTTACCCTGGTCGACCAGATCGCTGCCCAACCATGCACCTTCCATCTGACGCATTTCGCGACGCAGAACGGAGTCTTTAGACGTGTCGTTACCTTCAAAGCGAATCTTACGCACATAGAAACGGTTACCCGCATCCACATTTACGCGTAATTTAACGGTTTTGTCGGCATCGTTGATTTCAGGCTGCGACTGTACGCGCGGATAGGCATAGCCATAGCGCCCCAGTAGCTTCTTGATATCATCTTCCATTTTGGTCACTTTGGTACCGTTATAGAGTTCGCCTGGCTCGATTTTGGTCAGGCTCTCAATTTCGGCGGAGTGTCCGGCCAGGTTACCGCTCACCTCTACCCCAGAAAGCTTGTACTGATCGCCTTCAGTGATGTTAACGGTGATGTAGATACCTTTTTTATCCGGCGTCAGGCTTACCTGGGTAGAATCGATATTAAAGCGAGCATAACCGCGATCCAGATAGTAGCTGCGCAGGGTTTCGAGATCGCCCGCGAGTTTCTGTTTCTGGTATTTACGATCGCCCACTACGTTCCACCACGGCACTTCATCACGCAGTTGGAAGTGAGAGATAAGTTCGTCAGTCGAGAAGGCATGGTTGCCGACGATATTGATCTGTTGGATCTTCGCCGAAACACCTTCCTGGAAGACCAGTTTGAGGTCAACGCGGTTACGCGGCAACGGCGTTACCACCGCTTTCACACTGGCGCTGTACTTACCGACGCTATAGTAGAAATCTTCCAGGCCTTTTTCGATATCGGCAAGCGTGGTGCGATCCAGAGACTCGCCAACACGTACGCCAGACGCCTCGAGGTTTTGCTTCAGCATGTCGTCTTTCACCGATTTGTTACCGGAGAAAGTAATGCTGGCAATCGTCGGACGTTCTTTTACCTGAACCAGAAGGGTATCACCATCGCGCAGGACGCGGACATCCTCAAAGTTACCGGTGGCGAACAGAGCACGAATGGTATTACTGATGTCTTCATCATTAACCGTGTCGCCTGTGCGCACCGGCATACTGAGGAGAGCCGCACCAACGGCGACTCGCTGTAGGCCTTCGAAATGAATGTCCTTCACTACGAACCCTTCAGCACCGTATACGGTGGCGCTGCTAAACAGCAGCGACGCTATGAGCAACTTTTTCATCGCCATCGTTATTATGCGTTCTTCCTAACACTCTCTTACAACCGAGAGAAATCATTGAAAAGTGCAAGCCCCATTAACAACACCAGCAAGATAGAGCCAATGCGATAACTAAAGTCTTGAACCCGCTCGGATACCGGACCGCCCTTCAGCTTTTCAATCGCCAGGAACAGCAGATGCCCCCCGTCAAGAACGGGCAACGGAAACAGGTTAATTATCCCTAAGTTCACGCTGATAAGCGCAAGGAACATCAGGTAATAAATCACCCCGAACTCCGCTGACATCCCAGCCCCCTGGGCGATAGAAATCGGCCCACTGAGGTTGTTCAGTTTTACATCACCGGTAATCAATTTTCCCAGCATACTGACCGTCAGCTTCATCAACTGCCACGTTTTATCCGAGGCTTCGACGATGGCGCTGAAGGGTCCATACTGGCGTACAGTCTTATACTCATCAGGCAGAGGAATAATTTTAGGCACCACGCCCGCAAAACCTTCTGCCTTCCCGTTAACCTGTTTTGAATCCGGGGTTAACGTTAAAGACAAGGAACTGCCTTGTCTTTCAATATCTAGCGCTAACGGCTTATCCGGATTATCGCGCACCAGCGTCACGAACATCATCCATTGCGTCAGCGGCTGACCATTGACTTTAACGATCCTGTCGCCAGCTTGCAAACCCGCCTTACTTGCAGCCGAGTTAGCCTGCACTTCTGACAGCACCGATTCAATCTGCGGACCGCGTGGGCGAATCCCTAAACTGGCGACGGGATCCTGTTTGTCTGGCTCAAATGCCCAATGGCGCAAATCCAGCGTTTTGTCCTGCCGCTGGTTACTGCCAAACTGCGCCACGCTGAGCGTTGTATGCTCATCGCCAATTTTGGAAACCAACTGCAGTCTCACGGCATCCCAATCAGGGGTTTCGATACCATCAACCGCTTTTAGTTCCGTACCAGGCTGAATTTGCGCCTGCGCAGCAATCGAGTTGGGTGTTATTTCACCAACAACCGGACGAACGCCAGGAACGCCAATGATAAACACCAGCCAATAAGCGAAAATAGCAAAAAGGAAGTTTGCGATCGGACCTGCGGCGATAATAGCCGCGCGCTGCCCAACCGTTTTATTGTTGAAAGCGTAATGGCGCAGCTCCGGTACCACCGGTTCAGCGCGCTCATCCAGCATTTTGACGTAACCGCCGAGGGGGATTAGAGCGATGACGTATTCTGTACCCAGTTTATCGGTACGACGCCAAAGCGCTTTTCCAAAGCCAATGGAAAAGCGCTCAACGCGGACTCCGCAGCGCCGTGCAACCCAGAAATGACCAAATTCATGCACGGTGATAAGCACACCGAGTGCGACGATGAATGCAGCCAGATTCCAGAGAATACTCAGCATAAGACCATCCGTTAGAGCGTCCTGAATACCAGTAACAACAGGCAGGCAAAGACCGGTACCGCAGCCGTCAGGCTATCAATACGATCCAGAATACCGCCGTGTCCTGGAATTAAGTGACCACTGTCCTTAATACCTGCTTCACGCTTAAACATACTCTCAGTCAGGTCACCCAGCACGGAGGCCAGGGCTGCAACGATGGAGCAAATGAGCAAGGTGACAGGCGCAACTTCAAGATTCGCCCACATGCCATAACCCCATGAGATTACGGCCGCAGTGGCGAGTCCGCCAATAAAACCCTGCCAGGTTTTACCAGGAGAAACCTTCGGCGCCAGTTTGTGTTTGCCAAACAGCTTGCCAAACATATACGCGCCAGAGTCCGCTCCCCAGACGAGGATCATGACATACAGCAGCCATAGCGCGCCACTATAATGATTTTCATCATAGTGCCATGCCCGTAGCGCCAGCATTCCCCAAAAGAAAGGAACAATGGTTAGCACGCCGAAAATTATGCGTAATGTTTTGGAATTACGCCAGACCGACGCAGAACCTGGGTAAAACAGTACCAGTAACAGCGCGACGATCCACCAACCCAGCGACGCCCATAGCGATACTTCAACCAGCGGCTGATGAATATTGCGATGGTATTCTGGCAGTAAAAATAGCATTAGCGCCAGCAATAGCCCGCACAAAACCGCCAGCCAGACTCGCTGTGTACGCGTGGTAAAACCGCTTAACTGTCCCCATTCCCAGGCGGCCAACATACAGACAACCAGCGTAACAATGGCGAACCCCACCGGCGGCAGCAAAAACAACGCCGCGATGACAACGGGTATTAAAACAAAAGCAGAAATCAGGCGATACTTCAGCAAAAGCGACCCCCATCAGGCTTTTTCATCACCGGGCTCGGTGCCGCCGAAACGACGCTCTCGATTAGCAAAGGCATGCAGCGCACCTTCAAAGTCTTGTTCATCGAAATCGGGCCAGAGAACATCCGTAAAGTAAAGTTCGGCATAGGCAATTTGCCACAACAAAAAATTACTAATTCGATGTTCTCCCCCAGTCCTTATCACTAAATCCACAGGGGCCAGTTCATGCATACAAATTTGCTGCCCAAGCATCTCTTCATCGATTTGCTCTGGGCGCAGCAGACCTTCCTGCACCTGTTGTGCCAGTTGCCTGACTCCCTGGACAATATCCCACCGTCCACCGTAATTCGCTGCAATATTCAGCGTCAACCCGGTATTCTGGGCGGTAAGCGCTTCTGATTTGCGAATCCGTTCTTGCAAACGTGAGTTAAATCGACTGATATCCCCGATAATACGCAGACGTACGTTATGGCGGTGCAGGTTTTTCACTTCGCTATCAAGCGCCCACACAAACAGTTCCATTAACGCGCTCACTTCCTGCGCAGGTCGGTTCCAGTTCTCACTGCTAAAGGCATACAGCGTTAACGCATCAATACCGTTATTGGCAGCAAAAGAGACAGCCCGGCGGACGGATTTTGCTCCGGCCTTATGCCCAAAGGCGCGAATCTTCCCTTGCTTTTTCGCCCAGCGGCCATTGCCATCCATGATGATTGCTACATGGCGGCAACCATGTGCTGGCAAATTTTCGCTTAATGGTTTAGTTGCAGACAACATAACGCGTTTTTAGTCCCTGAAAGGATTTACGGTACTCAGGAATACTGAAGCCCATCCACAAAAAAGCCGTGTCAAACCACGGCTTACCCGACCGAAAAAAAGCAACTACCCGCGATCGAGTGGCGCAGACTATATCACTGAAGCCCAACGCTAACAAATAGCACGATCTTCCGTAGAGGGATTATCATCAGCTTGAGAGTCGCATCACTTCTTTTCTGGCGACTTCCCGCGCGATGGTATCAACCTTCAGCACGTCATCAACGCTCTGTGGCTCCTGCAAATCCATCTTATCCAGTACGGATAAATTAAGATCGGCAATATCGGTAAATCGAATCTGCTGCGCCAGAAATGCGGCAACGGTAATTTCATTCGCGGCGTTCAGGGCGGTCGTCGCCGCCTGCCCTTGCTCAAACGCGTCCATCGCCAGTTTCAGGCACGGATAGCGCTGATAATCAGGTGCGGAAAACGTCAACGCACTGAGTTGGCAAAAGTCGACAGGCTTAACGCCAGACGTCACACGTTCCGGCCATGCCATCGTATGGGCAATAGGTGTACGCATGTCAGGTTCCCCCAACTGCGCCAGAACGCTGCCATCCTGATAACGTACCATCGAATGAATAACCGACTGCGGATGAATCAGCACTTCCATCTGGCTTGCGCTGGCATTGAATAACCAACGCGCTTCAATGTATTCCAGACCTTTATTCATCATGGTGGCTGAATCGACAGAGATTTTTCGTCCCATCGACCAATTCGGATGACGACATGCCTGATCGGGGGTCATAGCAACCAGATCGCGCAATGGCGTTTCACGGAAAGGGCCACCAGACCCGGTAAGCAGTACGGACACGACGCCGTTTTGCTCAAGGTCAGCGTATCCCAGATTGAGTTGGATCGGTTGCGGTAAACTCTGAAAAATCGCGTTATGCTCGCTATCTACCGGCAAAAGCTGCGCTTTGTGGCGTTTCACGTCGTCCATAAACAGACGTCCGCAGGTGACCAGAGACTCTTTGTTCGCCAGCAAAATGCTTTTGCCCGCGCGGATTGCCGAAAGCGTCGGCAGCAGGCCCGCTGCGCCGACAATCGCCGCCATGACCTGATCAACATCATCCAGCGCGGCCATATCACAGGCGGCCTGCTGTCCGCTCATAACTTCAGTGCGGCTACCCTGCTCCAGCAGAGCCGATTTTAGCAATGCCGCGCTTTTTTCATCGTCCATTACCGCATAGCGAGGAGAAAATTCCAGGCATTGCTCCACCATACGGGCAACATTCTTTCCCGCAACCAACGCAGCAACACGAAATTTTTCCGGGTTATGGCGTACTACATCCAGCGTACTGCAACCAATGGAACCGGTTGATCCCAGGATGGTTAATTGCTTCATGAGACATCCAGAAAAATAGGGTATAGACAGAAAAAAGCAAAACGCCGCCATCCAGCCTTTGCAGGCCTTCTAAGCGGCGTTTTTAGCGTACAGATGAATCAGAACTGCATCAGTTCCGTTTCTTTCTCTGCCAGCGCCGCATCAACTTTCTTGATCGCTGCGTCAGTCAGTTTCTGTACTTCGTCCTGAGAACGGCGATCGTCGTCTTCGCTGATCTCTTTATCTTTCAACAGCGCTTTCACTTTGTCGTTTGCATCGCGGCGTACGTTACGTACGGCAACACGCGCGCCTTCAGCTTCGCCACGCACGATCTTGGTCAGATCTTTACGACGCTCTTCGGTCAGCGGCGGCAGCGGAACGCGGATGTCGGAACCCGCTGAACTTGGATTCAGACCAAGGTCGGAAGCCATAATTGCTTTTTCAACGGCTGGTCCCATGGAACGGTCAAACACGTTGATTTTCAGGGTACGGGAATCTTCAACCGTTACGCTTGCCAGCTGGCGCAGCGGAGTCGGCGTGCCGTAATATTCCACGACAATACCATCCAGCAGGCTAGGAGAAGCACGGCCCGTACGAATTTTGCTGATTTGATTTTTGAACGCTTCGACGCATTTGTCCATGCGTACTTCAGCATCTTTTCTGATATCGTTGATCACGTTACGAATCCTTGAAAGCTCGTTTCAGTCAGACCATACCCACCACGCAAGCTGTGACAAGTATAGTCTTGATTAATTTTGAGGGACGTATCCCGCGACATTAAAGCGGAATATTACCTGCATTTAGCCGCAACGGGAATTATTCCGTGATTAACGTGCCTTCTTTTTCACCCATAACAACACGGCGCAGCGCACCCGGTTTGTTCATGTTAAAGACACGAATCGGTAATTTGTGGTCACGAGCAAGCGTGAACGCCGCCAGATCCATCACTTTCAGCTCTTTATCCAGTACTTCAGTGTAGGTCAACTGTTCGTACATGGTCGCCGTAGGATCTTTAGCCGGGTCGGCAGTAAATACGCCGTCCACTTTGGTTGCTTTCAGTACCACATCCGCTTCAATTTCAATACCGCGCAGACAGGCTGCTGAATCAGTAGTGAAGAACGGATTGCCGGTACCTGCAGACAAAATAACAACGCGGTTGTTACGCAGCAGGCTGATAGCTTCTGCCCAGCTGTAGTTATCACACACGCCGTTCAGAGGAATGGCGGACATCAAGCGAGCGTTCACATAGGCGCGGTGAAGCGCATCGCGCATCGCCAGACCGTTCATTACGGTGGCTAACATGCCCATGTGGTCGCCCACAACGCGGTTCATCCCTGCTTTCGCCAGACCAGCACCACGGAACAGGTTACCGCCACCAATCACTACGCCAACCTGAATACCCAGCTCAACCAGCTCTTTGATTTCCTGAGCCATACGGTCAAGTATGCTTGCATCAATACCGAAGCCTTCTGAACCTTGCAGAGCTTCGCCACTTAACTTAAGCAGAATACGTTTGTAGACGGGTTTTGCATTGGTAGCCATGTTTCTTTCCTGAGACTGTCAACGAATGAGATGAGTTAATTCCGGCGACATTGTATGTCGCTTTTCAGCATGACCACTATAGCGGTTCGCTGAATTTACAAGCCAGACACAAAAAGAAGCCGCCCTCAGGCGGCTCCTTTAAAAATTAAGACTGCTTGGACATCGCAGCAACTTCTGCTGCAAAGTCAGTCTCAACTTTCTCGATGCCTTCACCCACTTCGAAGCGGATGAAACCAGTTACGTCAGCGTTGTGCTCTTTCAGCAGCTGACCAACAGATTTGCTCGGTTCCATAACGAAAGGCTGACCAGTCAGAGAAACTTCGCCGGTGAATTTCTTCATACGGCCTTCAACCATTTTCTCTGCGATTTCTTTCGGCTTGCCAGACTGCATGGCGATGTCCAGCTGAACCTGGTATTCTTTCTCTACCACTTCAGCAGAAACGTCTTCCGGCTTAACGAATTCTGGTTTGCTTGCAGCAACGTGCATTGCCAGCTGTTTAACCAGTTCTTCGTCAGCGCCAGTAGCAGCAACCAGAACACCGATACGCGCACCGTGCTGGTAGTTACCCAGAACTTCGCCTTCCAGGGAAGCCACGCGACGAATGTTGATGTTCTCACCGATTTTAGCAACCAGCGCAACACGTTCTTCTTCGAACTGTGCTTTCAGAACTTCAACGTCAGTGATTTTGCCAGCAACGGCAGCGTCCAGTACTTTGTCAGCAAATGCCTGGAAACCAGCATCTTTAGCAACGAAGTCAGTCTGGCAGTTAACTTCCAGAATGAAAGCGATGTTGCCGTCGATTTTGGTTTTGATTACGCCGTCAGCAGCAACGTTGCCTGCTTTTTTCGCCGCTTTGATTGCGCCGGACTTACGCATGTTTTCGATTGCCAGCTCGATGTCGCCATTAGCTTCAGTCAGTGCTTTTTTGCAATCCATCATGCCTGCGCCAGTACGCTCACGCAGCTCTTTTACCAGGGATGCGGTAATTTCAGCCATTCTAAAATCCTCGGAAGATTTGATCTGCCCGGCATGAAACCGCACAGATTTAAAAGTGAAAAAGGGGCCTAAAGGGCCCCTAACCAAACGTGATACTACCTGGTTTATAAGGGGGCTCGAACGAGCGTGCCTTATTATTCAGCTTCTACGAAGCTTTCTTCCGCCTGGGAAGCCAGATCCTGAGAACGGCCTTCACGAACGGTAGTAGCTACAGCGCCCAGGTACAGGGTCACAGCACGGATTGCGTCGTCGTTACCCGGGATAACGAAGTCAACACCGTCCGGATCAGAGTTGGTATCAACGATAGCAAATACCGGGATACCCAGGTTGTTTGCTTCTTTAATAGCAATGTGCTCGTGGTCAGCATCGATTACGAACAGAGCGTCCGGCAGACCGCCCATGTCTTTGATACCGCCCAGGCTGTTTTCCAGTTTCTCAAGCTCACGAGTACGCATCAGCGCTTCTTTCTTGGTCAGCTTTTCGAAAGTACCGTCCTGAGACTGAGTTTCCAGATCTTTCAGACGTTTGATGGACTGACGAACGGTTTTCCAGTTAGTCAGCATACCGCCCAGCCAGCGATGGTTCACGAAGAACTGGTCGCAGCTGTTAGCAGCTTCTTTCACCGCTTCGCTTGCAGCGCGTTTAGTACCAACGAAAAGGATTTTACCTTTACGAGCAGAGATCTTGTTCAGTTCAGCCAGAGCTTCGTTGAACATCGGTACAGTTTTCTCAAGGTTGATGATGTGAACTTTGTTACGCGCACCGAAGATGAACGGCTTCATTTTCGGGTTCCAGTAACGGGTCTGGTGACCAAAGTGAACACCAGCCTTGAGCATGTCGCGCATGGAAACAGTTGCCATGATTAAAACCTCTATATATAAAAGTTGGGGTTAAGCCTCCACGCATCCCATATTACCGACCCCAAAGGGCACCCCGGAATATGTGCCGATACGTGTGTGTTGTTACACAAAGTGAGATTTGTCGCTCCCGTCCATCGTGTGTAGTCTTCGAATGGATCGGAAGTCCGGCGCGCTTTATACCACAAATACGCCACCGACACCAATAATTGTTGGCACTCAGTGCTGAATTGAACGATGAATTTCGTGTTACAGGCAGGCGGCAAATTTTTGAATCCCCGGGAGCTTACGGCCAGTAAGTGACTGGGGTGAAAAAATGTAGCCAACGCACCTGTGGCACGAAAGGCGAAGTTCAGAATGATTCTCAATTTGGCAGGGTACACCCCTGACTGATACCATTGTCAGCACTTACACAATTATTGCCGAAAATAATCGGCACTGATGGACAGAATTCATGGCTATCTCAATCAAGACCCCTGAAGAAATCGAAAAAATGCGCGTCGCTGGCCGTCTGGCGGCGGAAGTACTGGAGATGATCGAACCGTTCATTAAACCGGGCGTCAGCACCGGAGAACTGGATCGCATCTGTAATGACTATATCGTTAATGAGCAGCAGGCCATTTCCGCGTGCCTGGGCTACCACGGTTACCCTAAATCCGTGTGTATCTCGATTAACGAAGTGGTGTGCCACGGGATCCCGGACGACGCGAAGCACCTGAAAGATGGTGATATCGTTAACATCGACGTGACCGTGATTAAAGACGAATTCCACGGCGATACCTCCAAAATGTTTATCGTCGGCAAACCCACCATTCTGGGCGAACGTCTGTGCCGTGTAACGCAGGAAAGCCTGTATCTGGCGCTGCGGATGGTTAAACCGGGCATTCGCCTGCGCACGTTGGGCGCTGCGATTCAGAAATACGCGGAAGGCGAAGGCTTCTCTGTAGTACGTGAATACTGCGGTCACGGTATCGGTCGCGGCTTCCACGAGGAGCCTCAGGTTCTGCACTACGATGCGGACGACGGCGGCGTGGTACTGCAGCCGGGCATGACTTTCACCGTAGAACCGATGCTGAATGCCGGTGATTACCGCATCCGCACCATGAAAGACGGCTGGACGGTGAAAACCAAAGACCGCAGCTTGTCTGCTCAGTACGAGCATACTATTGTGGTGACGGAAAACGGCTGTGAGATCCTGACGTTACGCAAGGATGACACCATCCCGGCGATCATCACTCACGACGAATAATGTTTTGCCTGATGGCGATGCATTCGCATCTTATCAGGCCTACAAATTGTACTACTTCGTAGGCCGGATAAGGCGTTCACGCCATCATCCGGCTTTTTAATGGGTGGCGCATAATGAATACTCTTCCTGAACAGCACGCAAATACAGCCCTCCCCACCCTGCCTGGCCAACCGCAAAATCCCGGAACCTGGCCACAGCACGATCTCAACTGCGCCGGCATTAAAGCGCATATCGACACGTTCCAGCGCTGGTTAGGCGAAGCGTTTGACAGCGGAATTTCCGCTGAACAGCTTATTGAGGCCCGTACCGAATTTATTGACCAGTTGCTACAGCGCCTGTGGATTGAAGCCGGTTTTGGCCAAATTGCAGACCTGGCGCTGGTTGCCGTTGGGGGTTACGGGCGTGGCGAACTGCACCCGCTTTCCGATATCGACCTGTTGATCCTCAGCCGTAAAAAGCTACCTGACGCGCAGGCCGAAAAAGTCGGAGAGCTGTTAACGCTGTTGTGGGACGTGAGGCTGGAAGTGGGCCACAGCGTGCGTACGCTGGAAGAGTGTCTGCTGGAAGGTTTATCAGATTTAACCGTCGCCACCAATCTGATAGAAACACGCCTGCTGATTGGCGACGTGGCGCTGTTTCTTGAGCTACAAAAGCATATTTTTAGCGAAGGTTTCTGGCCGTCCGATAAGTTTTACGCCGCCAAAGTGGAAGAGCAAAATCAACGTCACCAGCGTTATCACGGCACCAGCTACAATCTGGAACCCGATATCAAAAGCAGCCCCGGCGGCCTGCGCGACATCCACACTCTACAATGGGTCGCCCGCCGCCATTTTGGCGCCACGTCGCTGGATGAAATGGTTGGTTTTGGTTTTTTGACGCTGGCGGAGCGTGCCGAGCTGAATGAATGCTTGCATATCCTGTGGCGCATACGCTTTGCTCTGCACCTGATCGTGAGTCGTTACGATAACCGCCTGCTGTTTGATCGTCAGCTCAGCGTAGCCCAACGGCTAAACTACGGCGGTGAGGGCAACGAGCCAATCGAGCGGATGATGAAAGACTATTTCCGCGTTACGCGACGGGTCAGCGAACTGAACCACATGCTGTTGCAGCTGTTCGACGAGGCGATCCTCGCCATGCCCGCCGACGAAAAGCCGCGTCCGATTGATGACGACTTTCAACTGCGCGGCTCCTTGATTGATCTGCGCAGCGATGACCTGTTTATCCGTAAACCCGAAGCGATATTGCGGATGTTTTACATCATGGTGCGTAACAGCGCAATCAGCGGGATTTACTCCACCACGCTGCGCCATCTGCGCCATGCCCGCCGTCATTTAACGCAGCCGTTATGCTACATCCCGGAAGCGCGCTCGCTGTTTCTCAGCATGTTACGCCATCCGGGCGCGGTGAGCCGCGGCCTGCTGCCGATGCATCGCCACAGCGTATTGTGGGCCTATATGCCGCAATGGTCGCATATCGTCGGCCAAATGCAGTTTGACCTGTTTCATGCCTATACGGTAGATGAACACACCATCCGCGTGATGCTCAAGTTGGAAAGTTTTGCCAACGAAGCGACCCGCCAGCGCCATCCGCTGTGTGTGGATCTGTGGCCGCGCCTGCGGCAGCCGGAGCTGATTCTGATTGCCGCTTTGTTCCATGATATCGCCAAAGGCCGCGGTGGCGATCATTCGGTTCTCGGTGCTCAGGACGTACTCAAATTCGCCGAGCTACACGGCCTGAACTCCCGCGAAACACAGCTGATCGTGTGGCTGGTGCGCCAGCATTTACTGATGTCAGTAACCGCTCAACGTCGCGATATTCAGGATCCCGAAGTGATTAAGCAATTCGCCGAAGAAGTGCAAACGGAACACCGCCTGCGCTTTTTGGTGTGCCTGACCGTCGCGGATATTTGCGCCACCAACGAAACGCTGTGGAATAGCTGGAAGCAAAGCCTGCTGCGCGAGCTGTACTTTGCCACGGAAAAACAGCTACGTCGTGGGATGCAAAACACGCCGGATATGCGCGAGCGCGTGCGTCACCATCAGCTTCAGGCGCTGGCGTTATTGCGGATGGATAACATTGATGAAGAAGCGCTACACCATATCTGGTCACGCTGTCGGGCAAACTATTTCGTGCGCCACAGTCCAAATCAACTGGCCTGGCATGCGCGTCATCTCTTACAACATGACCTCAAAGAGCCGCTCATTCTGCTTAGCCCGCAGGCAACGCGTGGAGGAACGGAAATCTTTATCTGGAGTCCGGATCGCCCGTATCTGTTTGCCGCCGTTTGCGCCGAGCTGGACCGGCGTAATCTGAGCGTCCACGATGCGCAGATTTTCACCACCCGCGATGGAATGGCGATGGATACATTCATTGTGCTGGAGCCGGACGGTAGCCCGCTGTCGTCAGACCGACACGAAGCGATCCGCTTCGGGCTGGAACAGGCGATCACTCAGCGTAGCTGGCAACCGCCGCAACCGCGTCGCCAGCCGGCAAAATTACGCCATTTTACCGTCGATACCGAAGTGACTTTTCTGCCGACCCATACCGATCGAAAATCATTCCTCGAGCTTATCGCTCTCGACCAGCCAGGACTGCTGGCGCGGGTCGGGCAGATTTTTGCCGATCTGGGAATTTCGCTGCATGGCGCCCGAATTACAACAATTGGCGAGCGAGTAGAAGATTTATTCATAATCGCCACCGCCGACCGGCGCGCCCTTAATAATGAGCTGCAGCAGGAAGTGCATCAACGGTTGACAGAGGCCCTCAATCCAAACGATAAAGGGTGATGTTTTTATTTATTATGGAAAGAGTTTAACAATGCAGCAGTTACAGAACGTTATTGAATCCGCTTTCGAGCGCCGTGCCGACATTACTCCGGCAAATGTGGATACCGTAACCCGCGAAGCGGTGAATCAGGTTATTTCTTTACTGGATTCCGGTGCTCTGCGCGTCGCAGAAAAGATTGAGGGTCAGTGGGTCACGCATCAGTGGCTGAAAAAAGCGGTCCTGCTCTCTTTTCGTATTAACGATAATCAGGTTATCGATGGTGCGGAAAGCCGTTACTTCGATAAAGTGCCGATGAAATTCGCCGACTATGACGAAGCGCGTTTTCAGAAAGAAGGTTTCCGCGTGGTGCCGCCTGCGGCAGTACGTCAGGGCGCGTTTATCGCCCGTAACACCGTGCTGATGCCGTCTTACGTGAACATCGGCGCTTATGTTGATGAAGGTACGATGGTTGATACCTGGGCGACAGTCGGGTCCTGTGCGCAAATCGGTAAAAACGTACACTTGTCCGGCGGCGTTGGCATTGGCGGCGTACTGGAGCCGTTACAGGCTAACCCGACCATCATTGAAGACAACTGCTTCATCGGCGCGCGTTCTGAAGTCGTAGAAGGTGTGATCGTCGAAGAAGGATCCGTTATCTCCATGGGCGTGTACATCGGCCAGAGCACCCGTATTTACGATCGTGAAACTGGCGAAGTACATTATGGCCGCGTTCCGGCGGGCTCCGTTGTCGTCTCCGGCAACCTGCCGTCGAAAGATGGCAAATACAGCCTGTACTGCGCAGTGATAGTGAAAAAGGTTGATGCCAAAACGCGTGGCAAAGTGGGAATCAACGAACTGTTACGCACCATCGACTAACAGCAATTTGAAAAAGCGGGCTTAGCCCGCTTTTTTTACATCTGCGAGTGGCGTAAACAAGGCTTTTCGTTAATTATTCAATGGTTATAGTGAGCTTAAGGGTACCGCTATGTATGACAATCTGAAAAGTCTGGGCATTACTAATCCTGAAGAGATCGATCGTTACAGCCTGCGGCAAGAAGCCAATAACGATATCCTGAAAATCTATTTCCAGAAGGATAAAGGCGAGTTTTTTGCCAAGAGCGTGAAGTTCAAATATCCCCGTCAGCGTAAAACGGTTGTCGCCGATGGCGTCGGCCAGGGTTATAAAGAAGTGCAGGAGATCAGCCCCAACCTGCGCTATGTGATCGATGAACTGGATCAGATCTGCCAGCGCGATCGCAGCGAAGTCGATCTTAAACGTAAGATCCTCGATGATTTACGTCATCTGGAAAGCGTCGTGACCAACAAGATCAGCGAAATTGAAGCCGATCTGGAAAAACTGACGCGTAAATAACCGCGAGTGGATGTATTCGTAGGCCGGGTAAGGCGAAGCCGCCACCCGGCATTTTGCCTGATAAGCGTAGCGCCATCAGGCAATCAATGCTGCTCATCTAACTGCAACGCCACATACAGCAGCAGCCTGTCGTCAAAATTCCCCAAATCCAGCCCGGTCAGTTCTGAAATACGATTCAGGCGATACTCCAGCGTATTGCGATGAATAAACAAGGCTTTTGAGGTCGCCAGCGGCTGAACGTTATGCCGAAACCATGCCGCTAATGTCCGACGCAGCAAACCGTTGTTATCCATTGCTTTTAAACGTACCAACGGACGCGCCAGCTCATTGGCCTGCCAGCCGCCGCGCAGGCTGTCCAGCAGTACCGGCAGCATCAGATCCTGATAGAAATAGCTTCGGCTTTCCGGCATCCGCTGCTTACCGACCATCATGGTGGTACGCGCCGTACGATACGAACGGGCAATGCTGCCAGGTCCGGTAAAATAGTTGCCGAGCGAGACGCGAAAACGCAGCTGTCCGTTCTCTTTCATCCGGGCAATGAGCTGTTCAACGCGCTTGCGATGATCTTCGGCATCCCAGCGGCCAAACTGATTGAGCGCGGGTTTCAGCACCACCATCTCAGTCAGGGAAACAATCGCAATCAGATTATTACGCTCTGGCGTGGTCAACGCATTCTGTAATTGCTGTAGTTCAGCCATCGCGCTGTCAACGCCAAGCTGACCGCTGTCGACTTCAACTACCGCTACCACGCGCGGCTGGTTCAAATCGATGCCTAAACGCTGCGCCCATTCCATTAGCGCTGGGGTATTTTCTTCCGCCTGAATCAGGTTCATCACCAATTCTTCGCGCAGACGGCTGTCCTGGGCTAAAAGATGCATCAGACGCGACTGTTCCAGCATCATTTCGGCGGTCATACATACCAATTCGCCGTATTTGCGCAGATGTTCCGGTTCGCCGGTAAGACCGATAACGCCAACGATTTCGCCGTCAAGACGCAGCGGCAGATTGATCCCCTGTCGCACGCCGTGTAAATGCCGTGCAACCGCATCGTCAATATCGACCACCCGCCCCTGAGAAAGCACCAGCAGCGCGCCTTCGTGCAATTCACCAATTCGTTCGCGATCGCCGCTGCCGATTATCCGCCCACGGGCATCCATTACGTTGATATTGGTATCAATGATGCGCATGGTACGCGCCACGATATCCTGCGCCATTTTGGTATCGAGATGCCAGCCAGCCATAAACCCCTCCTGTGAGCAGAGCTCAAGCATAAGGAAGATAACAAGCGACGACATTGTGCAAATGCACAAAGCGGAAGAGAGAAGTATGGAGTTGTGGGAGGTATCACAAAAAGAAACCCCTTCCTGTGCAGGAAGGGGTTGAGGGAGATTACTGCATCAACAGATAGATGGAGCTGTCGCCACGCTGAATGTTCAGCGCCAGTACAGCGGGTTTGCTGTCGAGAATTTTGCGCAGTTCGGCGATATTTTTCACCGGTTGCTGGTTAGCACCGATAATCACATCCCCTTTCTTCAGGCCAATCTGCGCAGCCGGAGAATTCGGTTTCACGTCGCTTACCACGACCCCTTTGTCCTGGCCCTTGTTGCTCATATCAGCACCTTCAATGCCTTTGAAGATAGAGCTGGAATCAACCTGGGTCTGGCTGCTCTGCTGCAGTTCCAGATTCACAGTAACAGGCTTACCGTCGCGCAGCAGGCCAAGGTTAATTTTGCTGCCTACCGGCATAGTTCCCACCTGCGCACGCAGTGCGGCAAAGCTGCTGATAGGTTTACCGTTCAGGGAGGTAATCACATCCCCGGCTTTAATACCCGCTTTCGCTGCGGAAGAGTTCGGCATGACCTGGCTGACGAATGCGCCACGCTGGGCGTCAACTTTCATCGCTTTCGCCAGCTCAGAGCTCAGCTCGGTACCCATGATGCCCAGCTCGCCACGTTTAACCTGGCCGAACTCAACCATCTGCGAGGTCAGGTTTTTCACCATGTTGCTTGGGATTGCAAAACCGATCCCGATATTACCGCCGTCCGGCGCGAGGATCGCGGTGTTAATCCCGATCAGCTCACCGTTCAGGTTGACCAGTGCGCCACCGGAGTTGCCCCGGTTGATCGCAGCATCCGTCTGGATAAAGTTCTCGTAGTTTTCCGCATTCAGGCCGCTACGACCCAGCGCAGAAACGATACCGGAGGTCACGGTCTCACCGAGACCAAACGGGTTGCCAATTGCCACGGTGTAATCCCCCACGCGCAGCGCGTCGGAATCCGCCAGCTTAATTGCCGTCAGGTTTTTCGGATCCTGAATCTGGATCAACGCGATATCGGAGCGCGGATCTTTACCCACGATCTTCGCGTCAAACTTACGGCCATCGCTTAGTTGAACCTTAATTACCGTGGCGTTATCCACCACGTGGTTGTTGGTCACAACATACCCTTTCGCAGCATCAATAATTACGCCGGAGCCCAGCGCCATAAATTTTTGCTGCTGGCCGCCGCCGTTGTCAGCGCCCGGTGCGCCGCCCTGGCAGAACGGGGAACTCTGGAACGGAGAACCGTCCTGGCAGAACGGGGAATTATCACCGAAGAACTGCTGGAAATTACGCGGCATGCGCGGCGTATTCACCGTCGTGCTCCCCTCGACGTTAATACTCACCACCGATGGCATCACTTTTTCAAGCATCGGGGCCAGGCTTGGCATCTGTTGGGCGGTCGTTGCTGAAGACGCCGTTTCAGCCGCTGTTGCAGACAAGGGGGACAACGCCAAACCTAAACTCAGAGCCAGTGCACTCATTGCTAATGTGGTTTTTTTCATGTGTTTCGTTCTCGATTAACAGATAACGCAAAATTGCTGTATACGTCAGAGTCGTTTTATAGCGCTAAGTTCCAGATTTAAGTTTAAGGAAAAAGTAAAATTTTATTGTCGATCTTTACAAATGATTATTTATTGTTCTACTGCCATCAACCGACGATATTCATCCCAGGCATATAAATCTGTCATCCCGCTGATATAATCCTGAATCAAACGGCAGCGATAATAATATTCCAGAACAGGAAACTCAGCGCAACTAGCCGATATTTTACTGACCACCTCAACATAAGCAAGGCGATGGCGAGTAGACAACTTCTGAAATAACCGGGACTCGATAGGAAAACGTTTTACTCTTTCATTTTCGACCAGTTCCGTAAAATCTGACTGAGTCATTTTTAATAACGGTTGATAGATTTCCAGCAGCCCACTGATCACCCGATAGCCCTGTAACTCCAGTTGCTCTACGTCTGGGTGGCTAAAGACATGTTTTATCGCCACATTTTTATAGACGCCCAGCAACTGGCTGAAGCTACTGGCATCTTCTAACAGCGCGTGATTAAAACATCCCTCGAAAATCTGCGGCAAGTTATCGATAAATCGCTGGGCAGCGTACGGCACCAGTTTATTCAATGTATTAACGCGTAAATACATAAAGAACTGATCTTCGGTACTCCGGCTTAATGTATTTGAACGTGATTTCTCCCAGGCGTTCTCTACCACCAGACTGAACAGGGAACCTTTTTCGTGGTGTCCCCACGCCGCATACAGATGCTGATAAAGTTGTTCGACGCTAAAGATTCTTTTCTCAACGGCATCTTCCAGATCGGCCACGCAATAAGAGATATCATCAGCAGCTTCCATAATCCAGGTTAATGGAAAGCGACTGTAAGGCGCTAATGATAATTCTTTACGTAATCTCTCAATATACGATTCTTCGGAAAGATAATAGCCCGGTTTCTTCATTAAATAGTTGTGTGTTGCGGGCGCATTGCCGCGCCACCACGCCGGGCGGGTATATTTCAAAATACCGCCAACCTGCGCCCAGGTAAGATTCATACGCATCAGGGTATGTACCAGACGAATCCCTTGCGCATTCCCCTCAAAATGGCACAGGTCCTGTCGTACTTTACGGCGAATATCATTCAGCGACTCTTCGCCCTCGCGCAAACGTAATGCCGCCACCAGGCAACGGTCATCGCTGAGTGGCTGACTTTCCGCATCTGCGGGGTACAGTCGCTGGCGGAACCAGTCATTAATCGCCGCTTCACCAAAGTGACCAAACGGCGGATTGCCAATGTCATGCATCAGGCAGGACATTTCAACAATACTCTCAAACGGTCCCGTCAGTTCATCCAGACCATACTGCTCCAGCAACTTTTGCTCTTTGAGTCGGCTGAGGATCTCTTTCGCGATATAGCGACCAACCTGCTGAACTTCCATTGAGTGCGTCAAACGCGTGCGTACCGCCGCATTACGTTCCAACGGAAAGACCTGGGTCTTTTGTTGCAGTCGGCGAATTGCCGGAGAATTGATAATGCGTCCACGATCGCTTTCGAAAATACGCAGGATCTCGTGCTCAGTCTTCACGCCCTGCGGCGAACGGTAACGACGATGCCAGTTTATTTTTTTTCGGAAATCGATCTGTGCCATGTCCTCTCCAGCCTGAGAAATGCGCTACCCCGTAAGCGCATGATAGACTATGCCCTCAAATCTGGCTTATCGCGAGTAAATCTATGAAAATCGGCATCATTGGTGCAATGGAAGAAGAAGTTACGCTACTGCGTGACAAAATCGAAAACCGTCAGACCATCGCTCTCGGCGGTTGTGAAATTTACACCGGCCAACTGAATGGTACTGAGGTTGCGCTACTGAAATCAGGCATCGGTAAAGTCGCTGCGGCACTGGGCGCTACGTTGCTGCTTGAGCGCTGCAAGCCGGACGCCATCATCAATACCGGTTCAGCGGGCGGCCTGGCCTCTACGCTGAAAGTCGGCGATATCGTGGTTTCTGATGAAGCGCGCTATCACGATGCCGACGTCACGGCATTTGGCTATGAATTTGGTCAGCTACCGGGTTGCCCGGCGGGTTTCAAAGCCGATCCTGCGCTGATTGCTGCAGCAGAAGCCTGCATTGCTGAACTGAATCTGAATGCCGTCCGTGGGCTTATCGTCAGCGGAGATGCCTTCATTAATGGCTCTGTCGGCCTGGCTAAAATTAAGCATAACTTCCCGCAGGCGATTGCCGTTGAGATGGAAGCAACCGCGATTGCGCATGTTTGCCACAATTTTAACGTGCCGTTCGTCGTGGTTCGCGCCATTTCTGACGTCGCCGATCAGCAGTCCCATCTCAGCTTTGACGAGTTCCTGGTGGTCGCCGCGAAGCAGTCAAGCCTGATGGTTGAAACGCTGGTACAGAAACTGGCGCATGGCTAAATTACTCTCCGGGGCGCTGGTCGCCCTGCTTTTCACTCTTCCGGCGTTCCTTTACGCCGCGCCGCGTGTTGTTACGCTTTCTCCAGCCAATACTGAACTCGCCTTTGCCGCAGGCATTACGCCCGTTGGCGTCAGCAGCTACTCCAATTACCCGCCCGAGGCCCAAAATATTGAAGAGGTCTCAACCTGGCAAGGCATGAATCTGGAACGCATTGTGGCGCTGAAACCGGATTTGGTCGTCGCCTGGCGCGGAGGAAATGCTGAACGGCAGGTTAATCAGCTAACTGCGCTGGGCATTAAGGTCATGTGGGTGGATGCCGTTAACATTGAGCAGGTCGCCGATGCGCTACGCCAATTGGCGCCATGGAGCCCCAGGCCAGAGCAGGCCAAACAGGCGGCAAAAACATTGCTTGATGAATACGCTTTACTAAAATCTCAGTATGCCAACAAACCGAAAAAACGCGTGTTTCTGCAGTTTGGGGCGAATCCTCTGTTTACCAGTGGAAAAGGCTCCATTCAGCATGAGGTTCTTGAGGTATGCGGCGGAGAAAACATTTTTGCCGGCAGTCGGGTTCCATGGCCGCAGGTTAGCCGTGAACAGGTCCTGGCAAGAGCGCCGCAGGCTATCGTTGCCACCGGTGGTTCGGGCGAAACGCTGAAAATTGAGCAATATTGGGGAAATCAGCTTAAAATCCCGGTTATTACCCTTAATAGTGATTGGTTCGAACGTGCGAGCCCGCGTATTATCCTCGCCGCAAAACAACTCTGCAATGCGCTTTCACAGGTAAATTAGCGCCTGCCCCCACCAGGTTTGTTGTGAGGATTTAAACATGCTCGTCTATTGGCTGGATATTGTCGGTACCGCGGTATTTGCTATCTCTGGCGTATTGCTTGCCGGAAAACTGCGTATGGATCCCTTCGGCGTTCTGGTCTTAGGCGTGGTAACAGCCGTCGGTGGCGGGACGATCCGCGATATGGCGCTGGATAACGGACCGGTTTTTTGGGTTAAGGATCCTACCGATCTGGTGGTGGCGATGATCACCAGCATGCTGACGATCCTGCTGGTGCGTCAGCCCCGACGGTTGCCGAAGTGGATCCTGCCGGTGCTGGATGCCGTTGGTCTGGCGGTATTTGTGGGTATTGGCGTCAACAAAGCTTTTATTGCCGGAACAGGGCCTCTGGTGGCGATTTGTATGGGCGTGATTACCGGCGTTGGCGGTGGGATCATTCGTGACGTATTAGCCCGTGAAGTGCCGATGATTTTGCGCACCGAAATCTACGCTACAGCCTGTATTATCGGCGGGATCGTACATGCGACCGCGTTTTATACTTTTGATGTTTCACTGGAAAACGCCAGTATGATGGGGATGATTGTCACCCTGCTGATTCGGCTGGCCGCCATTCGCTGGCATTTGAAATTGCCGACGTTTGCGCTGGATGATAACGGGCGTTGATATGACGATACAGAACATGTAGGCCGGATAAGGCGTTTACGCCGCCATCCGGCACATTGCCCGGTGGCGCTGCGCTTACCGGGCCTACAACATCAGACCATCAGTATTACAGACAGCAATCAGATGCTGAAAGAAGAACCACACCCGCAGGTGCTTTTAGCATTCGGGTTAGTCACAACGAAGCGGGAACCTTCCAGACCTTCGGTATAGTCAACCGAACCACCCACCAGATATTGCAGGCTCATCGGATCAACCACCAGACCAACACCTTGTTTCTCAATGGTCATATCACCATCGTTCACCTGATCATCAAAGGTGAAACCATACTGGAAACCGCTGCAACCACCGCCAGTGATATACACGCGTAATTTCAGATTCGGGTTATCTTCATCAGCGATCAGGCTTTTTACTTTATTGGCTGCTGCTTCAGTAAATTGCAGTGGCAGCGCTACGTCATCACTCATATTTTGCTCCAAACGACATTGGCAATTGGGCAAATTATAACCCAATGGTTAAAGCCATTATCTAATACCCTGGTATTTCGTTCAAGTATTCTCACCAGCGGTAGTCCCCTGACTTTTTGCCGCCTGCTCCGCTTCCTGTTTTGCCAGCGTGCGGGCAAGGATAGTCGAGTATAGCGGCTTTCCGCCCATAAATTGGGCTAATAGTGTTGCGCCAAGACAGGTAATAATCATTGGCAAAATGAGCTGATAGTTATCGGTCATCTCCAGCACCAGCACAATACCGGTGAGCGGCGCCCTTACCGAAGCCGCCAACAAAGCCCCCATTCCGGCAATGGCAAAAGTTCCGGCCTCCAGATGATACTGCGGAAAAGAGGCCGCTGCGGCCATACCGAACGCGGTACCAAGCAGCGTACCCAACGCCAGCATCGGGGCAAAAATCCCGCCAGGCGCGCCGGACGAGAAGCACAGCAGCGTGGTAATCACCCGGGCAATAAAGATAAACAGCAGCAGACCGACGCTAAAATTGCCCGCCGCAGCAATCGGGATCAGGTTAAACCCACCACCCGCTGCTTCAGGTTTAATTAATCCGAGGATCCCGCACAAGCCGCCAATCGCGCCGCCCATGAGCACCCATTTTTTAATCTCACCACCGTGGAAACGCTGGAACATATCCTGGGTACGCAACACCATGGTATTAAACAACGGTCCGACGCAGCCAAAAACAATCCCCAGCACCAGATACAGCCACAGCGTATTCACCGGCGCATTGGAGAGCTTGCCAACTTCAATAATTGGAGCTTCACCATTGAAAACGCGAAACACAATGCTCGACATGATGACGCCGGTAAACACGGCTTTGATCGACACGAGGTTATAGCGAAACTGCGGACGCATCTCTTCAATAATGAACAGGATCCCCGCCAGAGGGGCATTGAACGCCGCCGACAGGCCCGCAGCGGCACCGGTAGCCAGCAGAGTATGCCGCGCTTCGGCGCTGCGCATACGAAAAATATCCAGCACCATACGCCCTATGTTGCCGCCAATCTGCACGGTCGGCCCTTCTCGCCCGAGCACCATCCCAGCGCCCAGCGTACCCATACCGCCGATAAATTTCACCGGCAGAACGCGCCACCAGCGCACAGGTCGCAATTCCTCCAAAGCGCCTTCAATCTCTGGGATCCCCGAACCGCCCGCTTCCGGCGCAAATTTACGCACCAGAAAATAGCCGACCATCGCCAGCAATGCGGAGAGGATAAACGCCAGCGGCCACAGCAAAATGGCATGGTCCGCAACCTGAGCCAGCGCGCCGATGCGCTGATTCTGCACCCAGGTCACCGCTTTCTCAAACGCCACGCCCACTAGTCCCGTCACGGTACCCACTACCGCGGCCATCAAGAGGATCGCCAACGGCGTTTTGTCTCGTTCCAGGAGTCGACGGATTTGATCCCTGCGGCGTAAACGCACAATTTGTTGTGCTTCAAAAGAGGGAGTGTCAGTCTTCATCAGATGATCATTAATTGGTAATACAAATACGGAATCGGCATTCTACTCGCACATTTCACGAAAATCCCCTGCAAATCGCATTGTTTCAATTGCGTAAAACTTTCATAACCTTCTCTGAATAACTAGAATAGCGGGCATTTACTTTTTCTACGAACCAGGACCCCATCCATGAGTAAGTCTGAAAATCTCTACAGCGCAGCACGCGAACTTATCCCCGGCGGCGTTAACTCCCCCGTTCGCGCCTTTACTGGCGTGGGTGGTACTCCGCTGTTTATCGAAAAAGCAGACGGCGCGTATCTGTATGATGTCGATGGTAAAGCCTATGTCGATTACGTCGGTTCCTGGGGACCGATGGTGCTGGGCCATAACCATCCGGCAATCCGTAATGCAGTGATTGAAGCGGCAGAGCGCGGTTTAAGTTTCGGCGCGCCAACCGAGATGGAAGTGAAAATGGCGGAACTGGTCACTGAACTCGTACCGACCATGGACATGGTGCGCATGGTGAACTCCGGTACGGAAGCGACGATGAGCGCCATCCGTCTGGCGCGCGGTTTCACCGGTCGCGATAAGATCATCAAATTTGAAGGCTGCTACCACGGCCATGCTGACTGCCTGCTGGTCAAAGCCGGTTCCGGCGCGTTAACGCTGGGCCAGCCGAACTCCCCTGGCGTACCCGCTGATTTCGCGAAACACACCCTGACCTGCACCTACAACGATCTCGCTTCGGTACGTGCGGCGTTTGAGCAATATCCGCAGGAGATCGCCTGTATCATCGTTGAGCCGGTCGCCGGCAACATGAACTGCATTCCGCCACTGCCGGAATTCCTGCCAGGCCTGCGTGCATTGTGCGATGAGTTTGGCGCGCTGTTGATCATCGATGAAGTGATGACCGGTTTCCGCGTGGCGCTGGCCGGTGCGCAGGATTATTACGGCGTCGTTCCGGACCTGACCTGCCTGGGTAAAATCATCGGCGGCGGGATGCCCGTTGGCGCATTCGGTGGCCGTCGTGATGTGATGGATGCCCTTGCGCCGACCGGTCCGGTTTACCAGGCGGGTACGCTGTCTGGTAACCCGATTGCGATGGCGGCAGGTTTTGCTTGTCTGAACGAAGTGGCCCAACCGGGTATTCATGAAACGCTGAATGAACTGACAACGCGTCTGGCGGAAGGTCTGCTGGAAGCCGCCGAAGAAGCGAACATTCCTCTGGTGGTTAACCATGTGGGCGGGATGTTCGGGATTTTCTTCACCGATGCAGAAACCGTGACCTGCTATCAGGATGTGATGGCATGCGACGTTGAACGCTTTAAGCGGTTCTTCCACATGATGCTGGATGAAGGGATTTACCTGGCGCCGTCTGCCTTCGAAGCGGGCTTTATGTCTGTGGCGCACAGCGAAGAAGATATCAATAACACCATCGACGCCGCGCGTCGGGTGTTTACGAAACTGTAAAAGAGAACGTACAGAAACAAAGTAGGCCGGGTAAGGCGAAGCCGCCACCCGGCTTTTTTATTGCCGGATGGCGACGCAAAGCGTCTTATCCGGCCTACATGAAAAGAATCAGCCTCAGCGGCTCTGCTTTCTCAGCAGATAGATAAAGTACGGCGCGCCGATAAACGTCGACAGTAATCCCGCCGGGATCTGATACGGAAACAGCACCATTCTGCCGCACCAGTCGGCAAAGACCAACAGCACGCCTCCCGCCAGCGCCGAAATCAGCATATGCGGCATCGCCCGGCGAAAACCCATCATGCGAGCAATATGCGGCGCCATCAGCCCGACAAAGCTCAACGGCCCAATCGTCATGGTTGCTGTCGCCGTTAATCCCGCCGCCAACAGCAGTAATCCCACGCGTGACGGCGTCAACGCCAGACCGACCGCCCGCGCCGTATCGCCGCCAAGAGGTAAAATCGTCAACCAACGACGACATAGCGGCGTCAGCGCCAGCAAGAAAACCATCACTATCCCGGTATGCAATACCTGCTCGCCAGTCGCGTTATAGGTTGAACCGGAGATCCAGGTCAACACGCCCGCCATGCGCGGATCGCCGCTGGCCTGCAGCATCATTAGTAGCATTGTAAACGCCGTACTGAGCGCCATCCCAGCCAGCAGCATGCGGTGCGGCGAAAAACCGCCACGCCCGGCGGCAACCATGATGATAAGCAGAGTGACTGCCGCTCCGAGGCTCCCGGCGGGGAGCAGCCAGCCAAAGGCATTGCCGGGCACCAGAAACAGCATTAACACAACGCCAAATGCCGCGCCGGAACTAATACCGAGGACTTCCGGGCTGGCCATTGGATTTCCGGTCAGACGCTGAATAATGCAACCCGCCACCGCCAGCATCACCCCGGCAATCAGCGCCGCCAGAATACGCGGCCAGCGCCAGGGCATCAGTTCATCCAGCATCGATCCGCTGGCCCATGTCCAGCCGTGCGCATCACGTCCGAACGACAGTGCCACGACGACCGTCAGCAGTAAAATTGCGCCGCCCGCCAGCGCAAACATCAGGACATTTTGACGCTCAGCGGCGATGCGGTTGCTGGCATTCATATCCGGTGCGCTCATGCTCTTAAGACGCGGCAGCAGCCACAGCAGCAGCGGCGCGCCAACCAGCGCCGTCACCGAACCGGTGGAGACTTCCATCCAGACGCGGGTTAGCCACAGAATGATTTGATCGGAGAGCCAGAGGATCAGCGCGCCGATCAGCGGGGCCAACATCAGACGCGCCAGTAAGCGCCGGGCACCGAGCATTTTTGCCAGCAGCGGGGCAAACAGGCCGATAAAACCGATAATTCCGACAGCGTTAACCAGCAAGGCGCTGATGACAATCGCCAGGGTCAGTGCCGCCAGACGCGCCAGCGATAGCGCCAGCCCAAGGTTGCGCGCCACGCCGTCATCCAGTCCCATCAGCGTCATTGGGCGTAATAACAGCAGCGTCAACATCACGCCGCCCAGCAGTTGCGGCCACAAACGTTGAACGCCGCTCCAGTCGGTTTGCGTCAGCGAGCCACTGCTCCACAAAAACATGCTTTGCAGCTGATCGTGATGGAAAAGTACCAGCAACTGGTTAATCGCTCCGCAGTACAGGCTGACCACCAGACCGGCAAGGATTAGCGTCACGGGGGAAAGACGTTTGCCCCAGGCAACGCCAAACACCAGCGCGCCAACGATACAGGCCCCTGCCAGCGCCGCAAATTGCGCGGTCAGCGCCCCCGGAATCGCCCACAGCGTCGTGACCGTAATACCTAACTGCGCCCCGGTTGCGACACCTAACGTGGTTGGCTCCGCCAGCGGGTTACGCAGCACCTGCTGGAACAACACGCCGACCAACCCCAGCCCGGCGCCAACTAATAGCGAAATCGCCAGCCTCGGCAGCAGGCTGTAGTGGAAAACCATCTGCTCAATGGCATCGATATCCGGTGACCAGATGGCCTGTTGCCACTGGCTGCGCGGTAGCGCCACAGAGAAGTTAACCCAGGTGAGCCAGCAGGCAGCGACAAACAGAACCGCCAGAAGAAGCGTTGGGAACAGCGCAATTCGTTTACTCACGCTTTGCCTCCCAGTGCATTATCCAGGATGCGGGCAAAATGCATCGCGGACAGCGTTGCACCATAAAACCAGACGGCGGGCACGCGCTGAAAACGTCCGTCACGGACAAACGGCATCGCCTGCCATAACGGCATAGACATCAGCGCATCCATTTCTCTGTTGTTGCCGTGATCAAAGCACAGCACATCAACATCCTTATAGGCTGCAAGCCGGTCAATACTCACGGCAGTGCTGCCCCAGAAGTTGGTTTCTCCCTGCCAGGCGTTGGGGATCCCATATTCGTCCAGCACCTCCTGGAACAGGCTGTTCGGGCCAAACACCAGCATATGCCGCGAATCAAGCAGGGACGTCAGGAGCACGGGGCGCGCGCCACGTTGGATAAAGCGCTGTTTCAGGCTGGCGATAAAACGATCGTATTCAGTCAGATGGCGTTCAGCAGAAGCTGGCAGATTCAGCAACTGCGCCATTTCCTGCAGCGACTGACGCGCAACCGCCAGCGGCTTTTTGCCATCACTGAAGTTAAATCCCCGACCAGGCGCAATCCGCGCCAGTTTTTCGGGGGCGGGGCCATAACCAGCCGACCATACCAAAAACGAGGGTTTCATTTCGGTCAGTAGTTCGAGATTGGGTTCCGTACGTAGACCGACGTCAATCACCGAGTCCGGCAATGGGGGTTCATTGACCCACAGTTTGTAGTTAGGGATATCCGCAATGCCATACGGCACGATGCCCAGCGCCAGCAACAGCTCTACCGGCAGCCATTCCAGCGCCACAATACGCCGCGGATCAATCGCCGCCGCGTTAGCCGTATTCATCCGCCACAGCAGCGGCGACAGCGCCATCGCCGTCAGCAGCCGCCGACGGGTAATATGAGGTAATCCGATCATTAATAGACAAAACTCACGGGTGCGGCACCGGCCGGATGCGGCAAAATGCCCATCGGGATACCGTAAATCTGTTCCAGCGTTTCGCTGCGCATCAGTTCCGCAGGCGTTCCCTGAGCAATCATTTCGCCGCCGCGCAGCGCAACTAAATAATCGCAGTAGCGGGCCGCCATATTGATATCGTGCAGTACGGCAACCACCGTCAAGCCGCGCTCCTGACTTAAGCGATGCACCAGCGCCAGTACGTCGACCTGATGAGCGATATCCAGCGCAGAGGTCGGTTCGTCAAGCAGCAGGCAGCGGCTGTCCTGCGCCACAAGCATGGCGATCCACGCACGCTGACGCTCGCCGCCGGACAGGCTATCGACCAGACGATGCGCCAGGGGTTTTAAGCCCACCAATGAAATGGCTTCTTCTACTTTCTCTCTGTCGGCCACGCCAAAACGTCCCAGCGCGCCGTGCCACGGATAGCGGCCAATCGCTACCAGTTCGCGAACGGTCATCCCTTCTGCCTGCGGCAACTGCTGCGGCAAATAGGCGACCTTGCGGGCAAACGCTTTACTGCTCCAGTTCTCCAGCGGCTGTTCGTCGAGCAGGATCTCGCCTTCTGACGGCGGCTGATGACGTCCCAGCATTTTCAATAACGTCGATTTTCCGGAACCGTTGTGGCCGATAAGACCAGTCACTTTTCCTACGGGAAACGTTAACGAGAGTGGATGCAAAAGCGTGCGCCCAGGCACACGAAAGGAGACATTACGCAACGCAAAAGTGGTATCGGGATGGGATCTGTTTTCCTGCATAGCAGCCAACTTGTAAAACGGGCACGCAAAGCGTGCCCAAAGAGAAATTAGAAACGGAAGGTTGCGGTTGCAACGACCTGACGTTCTGCGCCCCAGAAGCAGCCATAGGTGTTGAAGCAACTGGCGACATATTCACGATCAAGCAGGTTGTTCACATGCAGCGCCACGTTGGAGCCCGCCATGCCGACGCGCGCCAGATCGTATCGCACTAACGCATCCACCACCGTGTAGCTTCCCACTTTGAAGGAGTTTGCCGGATCGCCGTAGCTTGAACCGGTTAAACGAGCGCCGGTTCCCAGCGTCAGGCCAGAGAGCGCGCCGTCATAGATGGTGTAATCACCCCACAAGGATGCCATATGCTTTGGCACCTGAGCAGGCGTATTGCCTTTGTAGTTGGTGTCGGTGGTGTATTCCGCATCGGTGTAGGTATAAGAACCGACAACGTTAACGCTGGCAGACAGCGCCGCTTTTGCTTCAATTTCCACACCACGTGAACGAATTTCACCGCCTTCAACCGAGAAAAGCGATCCATTCGGGTCGGCCATCAAATTATTGGTTTTGGTGAGCTGGTATACCGCACCGGTCAACACGATCGGACGATCGCCCGGCACGTATTTCACGCCAGCTTCGTACTGCTTACCTTTGGATGGCGCAAAGATATTGCCGCTAGCCCCGGTCTGGGAAGCCGGTTCAAAGGATTCGCTATAGCTGAAATACGGAGTTACACCATTGTCAAACAGATAGTTAACACCGCCACGCCAGGTGAACTGTCTGTCATCACGGGAGTCCTGCACGCCAGAAACGCGGTTCAGAGAATCCTGTTTAGCCCAGTCGTAACGACCCCCCAGAGTAACCAGCACCTTATCCCACTGCATCTGATCCTGAGCGTACAGACCAGTTTGTTCCTGTTTATTCAGAACACGATACGGAGCACCTGGTCCAGTATGCGCGCCAAAATCAAAGTCGCTGCGGTCAAGGTTATAGATATCTGACGGCGCTACAGAACCAGCCCAACCAAACCAGGAGTTGATGTCGTTACGCATACGCATATAGTCAACGCCGGTCAGCAATGTGTGATCCAGGGAACCGGTAGCAAATTTGCTCTGCACCTGCGTATCAACAGCAAAGTTCTGCAATTTCTCATTATCGTCAACGTACTGACGAGTCAATGTATGATCCCAATCTGACTGAGGAACGCTGGCACAAGGACTGTTAGCCGGATCTTTTGTATAGAGCGGATCTGAGCACATGCCGTAGCCATACACGCTGTTCTGCGAAACTTTGTTTTGCGCATAACGCAGATTCTGACGCACGGTAAAGGTGTCGTTAAATTCGTGGTCGAAGCTGTAGCCCACCATCTTCTCATTACGAGAGTAGGTATTGTTGTTTGCGCCTTCGTTGAAATCGGTGGGCAGACGTGAACCGTTTGGCAGCTTAGATACGGTACCCTCCTTCGGCAACCAACCGTAATAACCGGTTTCAGGCTCGTTCTGGAAGTAGGAGAGGAAGGTGAAGTTTGTCTTATCATCCGGACGCCATGAGAACGATGGCGCGATAGCGTAGCGTTGCTCTTCTGCGCCCTGCTGTTGTGCATTAGCGGAACGCGCCAGGCCGGTCAGGCGGTATGAGTACACGCCATCGTCATCCAGCGCGTCGCTGAAATCAAACCCGGTCTGGAACAGGCTGTCAGTGCCCATTTTGAACTGAACTTCTTTCAGCGGCTCTGTCGTGGGGCGCTTGCTGACCATGTTCAACAACCCGCCAGGGTTGCTCTTTCCGTAAAGAACGGAAACCGGACCGCGCATCACTTCAGCGCGCTCCAGCATATAAGGATCGATTACCGCATCGTTGTAGAAGTTACCCTGCATCTTCAGGCCATTCAGATAGTTGTTCTGACTTTGGCCGTCTGCCGCGAATCCGCGAATAATCAGATAGTCATAGGTATTGGATGCGCCACGCGTACCCACGGCGACACCAGGAGTGTAACTGAGCGCCTCTTTAACCGATTTCGGCTGATGTAACGCCATCTCTTCAGCGGTGACCACTGAAATAGACTGAGGAACTTTTTGAATCGGAGTATCGGTTTTGGTCGCCGTAGCAGACTGTCGTGCGGCGATGGTTGCCGCTGGCCCCCATGCACTTTCCTGCGGAGCAGGCGCTGCGGTTACGGTGATGGTTTCTTCTTTCGGTTGAACCGCCGCCTGTGCATAGACAGACATGCCGCTAACCGCTGTGGCTACCACAACTGCAATTTTACGCAGCGAGGAATTTGGCTGAGCAGTTTTAATACGCGCCATTGGTATTTCTCTGATGAAAGTGAATGATAACGTAAACGAGAATTATTATTATAACGAGAGCATAATATTCGAAACGCTGTTGCAAGCGCAAGCAATACGCGTCCCTACTAAAACTAAGGGGTTAAGAAATAACCAGATGAAAAGAAAGGGTTAATAAATTAGGCTGGCAGGAGGCGTTACGCCCTTGCACAGTAGGCTTGATAAGCGTAGCGCCATCAGGCAAAACAATGACGGATGGTCGAATAGCAGCGTGGTTATCCTGCGCGAATAAAGAAAAACCCGCCGAAGCGGGTTTTGTTGAGGGATTAGTTCCCGCCGAACATATCCTTAATCCAGCCCGCTACGCCGTCGCTGTCTTTCTTCTCTTGCTGCGCCGGTTGCTGCTGTTGAGGCTGCTGTTGCTGCGGCTGTTGAGAAGATTGATCGAACGGATTACCCGACTGCTGCAGCATTTCCCCCTGCTGACACAGTGAGTCTGGATCGGTGGTCCATACTGGCAGCGTGCGCATCCCACCACTACACACGAAGTTGCCGTCATAGTCCACGCCCATATCCACCACATCCTCCGGTGGCGTCAGCACCAGCGGGGTTGGAGTCTGGTTAGCCAGATAACGCTGATAAATCGACATCGCGCCGCTGGCACCGTACAGCTTGGTTGGCTGGTTGTTATCACGGCCCACCCAGGTGATGGTCACCTGGCTGCCGTCAATCCCGGCGAACCAGGTATCGACGTTGTTGTTGGTGGTCCCGGTTTTACCCGCCAGATGCAGCCCAGGATACTTCGCGCCAAGCTGGCGGCCTGTACCACGCTGAACCACCTGCTGCATGGTCCACAGCGTCATATACGCCGCCTGCGCCGGAACGGCACGCTCAGCCTGCGGGAAGCTCTGGTACAACACCGTGCCATCTTCGGCAATCACCGAACGCAGCGCCGACAGCGGCGCGCGGTTCCCACCGCTGGCAATAGTCTGGAACGCCTGCGCCACTTCGATTGGCGTCAGGTTCAGCGCCCCCAGCAGCATAGCCGGAACCGGGTTAAGCTGATCTTTCGGCGCGCCCAGCTTCAGCCAGGTATCGGTCACGGCAGGCAAGCCCAGCGCCATCCCCAGATTCACCGTGGGTACGTTCATTGAGCGCGTTAACGCGTCCACCAGCATCACTTTACCGCTTTCGCTATAGCGACGGTCATCGTTCTGCGGCGACCACACCTGGCCGTTCGGCTGACGCAGCGCAATTGGCGCATCGGCAATCCAGGTATTCAGGCGGTACAGCTTCGGCTGGCTGAGCGCCGTCAGATAGGTCGCCGGTTTCGCCAGAGAACCAATCGAACGACGCGCCTGCATCGCACGGTTATAGCCCGCGAATTGCGGCTCTGCCCCACCGACCATGGCGCGAACTTCGCCGCTAAAGCGATCAACCACCACAATCGCCGTTTCCAGATCGCTCAGCTTACGTTGTTTCTTCAGCACCGGAATGCCTTCCACCGCCGCTTTTTCTGCAGCGTCCTGCGCCACGGAATCAAAGGTGGTGAAAATTTTCACGCCGGAGAGATCTTTAACTTTATCGCCGAGCTTCGCCTGTAGCTCCTGACGCACCATCTGCATAAACGCTGGCTGTGGGGAGATGACCCCGCCGCGCGGTTGCACGCCTAACGGACGCGCGCTCAGCATGTCATATAGATCCTGGTCGATAATCTGCTGCTGTTGCAGCAGACGCAGCACCAGGTTACGACGCTCCAGCGCCAGCTTCGGGTTACGCCACGGGTTATAAATCGACGCCCCTTTCACCATCCCAACCAGCAGTGCTTGTTGGTCGAGGCTTAACTCTTCCACCGGACGACCGAAGTAATACAAGCTCGCCAGCGGGAAGCCTCGGATCTCGTTGTCACCGCTCTGGCCGAGATAGACTTCGTTCATGTACAGCTCAAGAATACGGTCTTTGCTGTAACGCGCATCCATGATCAGCGCCATATAGGCTTCGTTGGCTTTACGCCAGTAGGAGCGCTCGCTGGAGAGGAACAGGTTCTTCACCAACTGCTGGGTCAGCGTACTGGCCCCCTGTACCGTACGACCTGCCGTCAGGTTCGCCAGCACTGCACGGCCAATGGAATAGAGACTGATCCCGTCGTGTTCATAGAAGTGACGGTCTTCTGTCGCCAATAGCGTGTCCACCAGCAGATCCGGGAAGCCGCTACGCGGGACAAACAGGCGCTGCTCGCCGTTTGGTGAAGAGAGCATGGTGATCAGACGCGGATCGAGACGGAAGAAACCGAACTGGCGGTTGTTATCCATATTCTCGATGGTGTCCAGATGATCGCCGTCAAAGGTCAGACGCGCGCGCACCTGCCCTTCTTTGCTGTCCGGGAAGTCAAACGGGCGACGAATCATCTCAATGCTCTTCGCCTGTACGGTGAATTCGCCCGGACGCGTCATCTTCGACACCTGACGATACTGCGTGGCCTCCAGCAGCTTCACCATCTCATTCTTGCCGATGGGCATTTCTGGCTCAAGGTTAACCATGCGGCCATATACCGCCGCCGGAAGTTGCCAGACTTTGCCATCAATACGGCTACGAATTTTTTGGTCCAGATACACGCCGTAAATGGCGATCAGCACCAAAAAGACAATCGACAGTTTTACCAGCAGCCAGAACCAGCCGCGCTTACCACGAGGCTTACGCCCTTTGCCCTTACCCTTACGCGGCATCGGTTCTTCATCCTCATAGTCATCATCATCATAATCGTCGTCATACTCTTCATCTCTGAGTTGACGACGGCTCACCTTTTGTTTTACCGGACGCGATGGTTTCCCTTTACGTCCAATTGGCTCGCGGTCATTCCCCGCCATGCTTTTTCTCCGCAACATTCAGGCGCAAGGGCCCGATTCTCTGTTCTTCCGTCCTGCGACAGAAGAAGAAATCTCTCAATTATTACCGCTCTTTCGCCGGATACGGCATAACGCCTTATCCGGCCTACAGTTACATTACGAATACTTTTTGGTGCGCCGCGTTGGCGCGGTATTCGCCGGATCGTCCGGCCAGACATGTTTGGGATAGCGCCCTTTCATCTCTTTTTGCACCTCGCGGTACGATCCCTGCCAGAACGCGCTCAGATCGCTGGTCACCTGTAGCGGTCGTTGGGCCGGAGACAGCAGCTCCAGCACCAGCGGAACGCGGCCCTGAGCGATGGTTGGAGTCCTCGCTTCGCCAAACATTTCCTGCATCCGCACCGCCAGCGCAGGAGGATTATCTTCATGATAGCGAATGGCAATCCGACTCCCCGTCGGCACAGTGTAATGCGCCGGCAGTTCACTATCCAGACGTTGCAGCATTGACCAGTCCAGCAAACCGCGCAATGCCTGACCCACATTTAATGCTTTTAACGCGCGTAAAGAGTGCACACCGCTCATGTGCGGCAACAGCCAGGTCTCCAGCGTCGCCAGCAGAGAATCTTCATCTACCGCAGGCCAGTCATATTCTGGCAACCAGGTCGCCGCACAGTGCAAACGCAGCCGAAACTGCTCGGCCTCCGGCGTCCAGTTGAGCATACTTAGCCCTTTATCGCGAATGCCATTCAACATCGCCTGGTGCAACTCCTCTTCCGAGGGTTTAGCCAGCGGCTGGACTTTTACCGTGAGCTGACCAATACGCGAGCGGCGTAAGGCTTTTAATGTGCCCTGGGTTTCATCCCACTCGATAGTGTCGGACTGCTGGAGCAGTTCAGGACACGTCTGCATCAGCACGTCAATCTCCAGCGGCAGGGCCAGCAGAATACGCGCATCCGGCGAAGCGCTGCCCTGTAGCAACAACGGCGCTATCAGCCATTCATGGCGTCCGGAAGCGTCATCAGCATCCAACATTGCACCCATACCATTAGCCAGTTGATAACGCCCTTCCTGCCCGCGTCGACGCGCGATCCGGTCGGCAAACGCCTGCGCCAGCAACGGGGAAAGCAGCCTACTGTCGGGCTGTCCGCTGCGAACATTGAGCCGTTTCAGCAATTGCTGGCTGCGCTGCTGCCAGGCGGGGTGATTGCGTGAAAACGCCACAGCCAGATCGGTACAGCCACCGCGCGGCGGCTCCTCCAGAATCGCTGCCAGTTTTGCCGCCGTTGCCGCTTCGGTATCATTGCTGGCGCTGACCAGCATCGCCGCCAGGCGAGGATCGTTCCCCAACATCGCCATTTTCTGCCCGCGAGCGCTGAGCCTGTCACCCGCAAGCGCACCCAGCATCTGCAACAGTCGTTTTGCCGCCTGCAGGTTGATAGCGGGCGGCGTATCCAGCCAGTTTAGTTGCGCGGGATCGGTGCATCCCCATTGCAGCAACTCCATTAGCAGCCCGGACAGATCGCTCTGTAATATCTCCGGCTCCCCTTGCGAAGCCGCTCTTTCCGCCTGCTCTTTGGCCAGCAGATGCAGACAAATTCCGGGTTCCAGACGCCCTGCGCGTCCCGCTCGCTGCGTCATCGAGGCCTGACTGATGCGCTGGGTAATCAGTCGCGTCAGTCCAGTGCGCGCGTCATAGCGCGCCACG
This sequence comes from Citrobacter sp. C5_2, assembly GCF_014596845.2. Taxonomy (NCBI): domain Bacteria; kingdom Pseudomonadati; phylum Pseudomonadota; class Gammaproteobacteria; order Enterobacterales; family Enterobacteriaceae; genus Citrobacter; species Citrobacter sp. C5_2. The sequence continues at coordinate 4,165,164 of NZ_CP115032.1, forward strand.
CGCTCCTGAGCGCAGTCTACCACCAGCCGAATACCTTCAATCGTTAAGCTGGTTTCAGCAATGTTGGTGGCCAGCACCACTTTGCGCTGGCCTTGCGGCGCGGGCAAAATCGCCTGACGCTGCTCGGCAAGCGTCAGCGCGCCATACAGTGGGCACAGCACAACATCGCTGCCCACACGCGTTGCCAGATGCTCCTGCACGCGCTGGATTTCCCCAACGCCCGGTAAAAACAGCAGCAGCGACCCGCTTTCATAGCGCAGTAGCTCCGCCGTGGCTATCGCCACCGCTTCGTCAAAACGCAGATGTGCCGCCAGCGGTTGATACCGTCGCTCGACCGGAAATGTGCGGCCTTCAGAGATAATCATGGGCGCATCGGGCAATAACTGCTGCAAGCGCCCGTTATCGAGCGTTGCGGACATGATCAACAGTTTCAGATCGTCACGCAGACCTTGCTGTACATCCAGCAGCAGCGCCAGCGCCAGGTCGGCCTGCAGACTCCGTTCGTGAAATTCATCGAGGATCACTAACCCGACGTCCGTGAGTTCGGGGTCGCGTTGGATCATGCGCGTCAGGACGCCTTCCGTCACCACTTCCAGCCGGGTCTGCGGCCCCACGCAGCTTTGCGCGCGCATGCGATACCCCACGGTCTCGCCGGGCTTTTCGTTCAGCAACTCCGCCAACCGCTGCGCCACATTGCGTGCCGCCAGACGGCGCGGCTCCAGCAAAATTATCCGCCCCTTGATGCCACCATGCTCAAGCAGTCGCAACGGCAGCCAGGTCGATTTCCCGGCACCGGTCGGCGCGGTCAGCAGAACCTGCGGCGAGGCATCAAGGGCGGTAAGCAGTTCAGGCACTACGGCGGCAACGGGCAACGACGTCACAAATGGCTCCAGAGGGTTAACATTCTTCGCGCTGCATTGTAGCATCGCGTTAATTCATAACCGAGTATCCATCATGTCTGAGCCAAAAAGGCTGTTCTTTGCGATTGAATTGCCTGCCGAGGTTCGGGAGCAGTTAATCCACTGGCGAGCCGCGCAGTTCCCTCCTGAAGCAGGCCGTCCCGTCGCCGCCGAAAATCTGCATCTGACGTTGGCCTTTTTAGGTGATGTCAGCGCAGAGAAGCAACAGGCGTTGTCGCAGCTAGCCGGACGCATTCGCCAGCCCGGTTTTACGCTCAAACTGGATGATGCCGGGCAATGGCTGCGTTCGCGAGTAGTGTGGCTGGGGATGCGTCAGCCGCCGCGCGGACTGTTACAACTGGCGAATATGCTGCGGGCGCAGGCCTCACGCAGCGGGTGCTATCAAAGCCCGCAGCCGTTTCACCCGCATATCACGCTGCTGCGCGATGCCGGACACGCGGTTCCCATTCCGCCCCCCGGCTTTGGCTGGTCGTTCCCGGTCACCGGGTTTGCGCTCTATTCCTCCACATTCACGCGGGGGCGTACGCGTTACACGCAGTTGCAACGCTGGATGCTGACTGAATAATCAAAGGGACTGTTCATGCAATTTTCTCCACCTTTACAACCCGCTACGCTCATCCAGCGCTACAAGCGCTTTTTAGCGGATGTGATCACACCGGATGGCACTACGTTAACGTTACACTGCCCAAATACCGGCGCGATGACCGGATGCGCAACGCCAGGTGATACCGTCTGGTATTCAACGTCAGAAAATACCAAACGGAAATATCCGCATACCTGGGAATTAACGCAAACGCAATCCGGGGCATTTATTTGTGTTAACACGCTGTGGGCGAACAGATTAGCGAAAGAGGCGATTCAGCAGTCGCTAATTTCAGAAGTTTCAGGCTATAGCATATTGAAAAGTGAAGTAAAATACGGCGCCGAAGGGAGTCGTATAGACTTTTTGTTACAGGCGGATTCCCGACCTGACTGCTATATTGAAGTGAAATCAGTCACGTTGGCGGAAAAAGATCAGGGTTATTTTCCCGATGCCATCACTGAACGAGGTCAGAAACATCTTCGGGAATTGATGAGCGTAGCGGCTGAAGGTAAGCGGGCGGTGATATTTTTCGCTGTGCTACATTCAGCCATTACACGGTTTTCACCCGCGCGCCATATTGATACGAAATATGCGCAATTATTGGTCGAAGCTCGGCAAAAGGGGGTCGAAATTCTGGTTTATAAAGCGGAACTTTCTGCCCATGGTATGACTCTTAAAGAGCCGTTGCCCATTACCTTGTAATGGTGTAAACATCTGGTTAATTAATATTCTGGGCGCATGTGCAAATACGCTTTTCCTCACAGGGTTGTCAAGTGTTACGTTTAGATAATTGCTATCCGGAAAAGCATCTGCTATTTATAGCGACCTGATTTTTCCCCCGAACATGGGGATCGATAGTGCGTGTTAAGGAGAAGCAACATGCAAGAAGGGCAAAACCGTAAAACATCGTCCCTGAGTATTCTCGCCATCGCTGGGGTGGAGCCGTACCAGGAGAAACCGGGCGAAGAGTATATGAACGAAGCCCAGCTGTCGCACTTCAGGCGTATTCTTGAGGCATGGCGTAATCAACTTAGGGATGAAGTCGATCGCACCGTATCTCATATGCAAGACGAAGCGGCTAACTTCCCTGATCCGGTGGACCGCGCCGCGCAGGAAGAAGAATTCAGCCTTGAGCTGCGTAACCGTGACCGTGAGCGCAAACTGATCAAAAAGATCGAGAAGACGCTGAAGAAGGTAGAAGACGAAGATTTCGGCTACTGCGAATCATGCGGCGTAGAAATTGGTATTCGCCGTCTGGAAGCGCGTCCGACAGCCGATCTGTGTATCGACTGCAAAACGCTGGCAGAAATCCGCGAAAAACAAATGGCAGGTTAATTCCGGTCATTTTTACCACGTTTACTACAGGCGGGAGTTTCTCCCGCCTTATTATTTGTTAGTCCGCAAAATGAGCGATTCACACTATATTGGCCGCTTCGCCCCCTCCCCTTCAGGCGAACTGCACTTCGGTTCACTCATTGCCGCCCTCGGGAGCTACCTGCAGGCCCGTGCCCGGCGCGGCATCTGGCGAGTACGTATTGAAGACATTGACCCCCCTCGTGAAGTTCCCGGTGCTGCAGAGACGATTCTGCGTCAGCTGGAACATTACGGCCTGCACTGGGATGGCGAAATTTTATGGCAATCCCAGCGTCATGAAGCCTACCGAGAGGCGCTTAGCTGGCTGCATCAGCAGGATCTGAGCTATTACTGCACCTGTACGCGGGCGCGTATTCAAAGCGTCGGCGGTATTTACGACGGCCACTGCCGTGAGTTACGCCTCGGGCCAGAGCAGGCGGCTGTTCGCATCAAGCAACGCCGCCCCGTGATGCAGTTTACTGACCGGCTACGCGGTGTGATTCAGGCTAACCCGCAACTAGCTGGCGAAGATTTTATTATTCACCGCCGCGACGGGCTGTTTGCCTATAACCTCGCGGTAGTGGTAGATGACCATTTCCAGGGCGTGACGGAAATTGTGCGCGGCGCCGATCTCATAGAACCGACGGTGCGGCAAATTTCGTTGTATCAGCAGTTTGGCTGGCAGGCGCCAGACTATATTCATCTGCCGCTGGCGCTTAACGAACAAGGCGCTAAACTTTCCAAACAAAATCATGCACCTGCCCTGCCGCAAGGCGATCCACGTCCGGTGATTATTGCCGCGCTGCGCTTTCTCGGCCAGCGTGCGGATATCGCGTGGCAGGAAATGCAGGTCGATCAGATCCTTCAGTTTGCCGTCAAAAACTGGAGTCTGACAACGGTGCCAGAATCAGCGATCGTAAATACGCCATTCTCAAATGCGCCACGCTGAGCTATGATTAGCCGCTATTTTTACACAGCAACACTTGTTCTGATTGAAGTTTGACACTACCGAGGTGCACTATTTTTACCCGAGTCGCTAATTTTTGCCGCAAGGTGCTAAGCCGCGAGGAGCGCGAGGCCGAGCTTGCCGTCGCCCGTCCACATATGACGGTAATCCCGCGTGAGCAGCACTCAATCTCCCGCAAAGATATCAGTGAAAATGCCCTGAAGGTAATGTACAGGCTCAATAAGGCCGGATACGAGGCATGGCTGGTTGGCGGGGGCGTGCGCGATCTTTTGCTGGGCAAAAAGCCAAAAGATTTTGATGTCACCACTAACGCAACGCCGGATCAGGTGCGAAAACTGTTTCGCAACTGTCGTCTGGTCGGTCGCCGTTTCCGCCTTGCGCATGTGATGTTTGGCCCGGAAATTATCGAAGTGGCGACCTTTCGCGGCCATCATGAAGGCAGCGAAGCCGATCGCACCACGTCGCAACGCGGGCAAAACGGTATGCTGCTGCGCGATAACATCTTTGGCTCCATTGAAGAAGATGCCCAGCGTCGCGATTTCACGATCAACAGCCTGTATTACAGCGTGGCCGATTTCACCGTGCGTGATTACGTCGGTGGCATGCAGGATCTCGAAGAAGGCATCATTCGCCTGATCGGTAATCCGGAAACGCGCTATCGCGAAGATCCCGTACGTATGCTGCGCGCCGTGCGCTTTGCCGCCAAGCTCGACATGCGTATCAGCCCGGAAACCGCAGAGCCGATCCCGCGTCTGGCAACGCTGTTGAACGACATTCCTCCCGCACGCCTGTTTGAAGAAGCGCTTAAGCTGTTACAGGCGGGCTATGGGTATGAAACCTATAAAAAACTGCGTGAGTACAGCCTGTTCCAGCCGCTGTTCCCAACCATTACGCGCTACTTCACCGAAGACGGTGACAGCCCGATGGAACGCATTATCGCCCAGGTGCTGAAGAATACCGATAACCGCATTAACAATGATATGCGCGTTAACCCGGCGTTCTTGTTCGCCGCCATGTTCTGGTATCCGTTACTGGAAGCCGCACAGAAAATCGCGCAAGAAAGCGGCCTGGCCTATTACGACGCTTTCGCACTGGCAATGAATGACGTACTCGACGAAGCCTGTCGCTCGCTGGCAATCCCGAAACGATTAACCTCGCTGACCCGCGATATCTGGCAGTTGCAGTTACGCATGTCTCGTCGTCAGGGCAAACGCGCCTGGAAGCTGATGGAACATCCGAAGTTCCGCGCCGCCTACGACCTGCTGGCCCTGCGTGCAGAAGTGGAAAACAACGCCGAGCTGCAGCGTCTGGCTCAATGGTGGGGTGAATTCCAGGTTTCAGCGCCGCCGGAGCAAAAAGGCATGCTGAACGAGCTGGATGAAGAGCCTGAACGTCGTCGTCATCGTCGCCCACGTAAACGCGCGCCACGCCGCGAGGGCTCCGCGTGACCAATCGCGAATATCCAATGGATTTCGGGTTGCATCAAGGCGGCGACACAGCGAACTCCCGGGAGCGAACATCAGTACGTGACTGGGATGAGCGAGGAAAGCCAACACAGATGCAGCTTGAAAGACGACGGGTATATATCGCTATTGGCAGCAACCTCGCCTCCCCGCTGGAACAGGTGAATGCTGCCGTACAGGCGATCGGTGAAATTCCCGACAGCCGCATTGTGGCCGTCTCTTCATTTTACCGCACACCGCCATTAGGCCCACAGGATCAGCCCGATTACCTGAACGCCGCCGTGGCGCTGGATACCGCTCTCGCCCCAGAAGAATTGCTTAACCATACCCAGCGCATTGAGCTGCAACAGGGGCGTGTGCGCAAGGCCGAACGCTGGGGTCCGCGTACGCTGGATCTCGACATTATGCTGTTTGGCGATGAAGTGATTAACACCGACCGTCTGACCGTGCCGCACTACGACATGAAAAACCGGGGCTTTATGCTGTGGCCGCTGTTTGAGATCGCCCCTGATCTGATCTTTCCGGATGGTATCAGCCTGCATCAGCATCTCACCCATCTTGGTGCGGCAAAACCCGCCCACTGGTAAAACATAGCCTCCCCTTTAGCGTTTACTGCTTTAGCGCCAAACGATTGCTTAAATCAATTGCCCCCCTGAATGTGACTGTTAGAATGCCGGTAAATATGACTTTCATCATCAGGAAATGTTATGAAACCGACCACCATTTCGCTGTTACAGAAATGCAAACAGGAAAAGAAACGCTTCGCCACCATTACCGCGTACGATTACAGCTTCGCCAAATTATTCGCCGATGAAGGCATCAACGTGATGCTGGTGGGCGACTCACTGGGCATGACAATTCAGGGGCACGACTCCACCCTGCCGGTCACCGTGGAAGATATCGCCTACCACACCCGCGCCGTTCGCCGTGGCGCGCCGAACTGCCTGCTGCTCTCCGACCTGCCGTTTATGGCTTATGCCACGCCGGAACAGACGTTTGAAAACGCGGCCATCGTGATGCGTGCGGGGGCCAATATGGTCAAGATTGAAGGCGGCGCATGGTTGGTTGATACGGTGAAAATGCTCACCGAACGCGCCGTCCCGGTTTGTGGTCATCTGGGGCTGACGCCGCAATCGGTGAATATCTTCGGCGGCTATAAAATTCAGGGCCGCGGCGACGCCGGGCAGGTACTGCTGGATGACGCGCTGGCCTTAGAAGCGGCAGGCGCTCAACTGTTGGTGCTGGAATGCGTGCCGGTTGAACTGGCGAAGCGCGTTACTGAAGCGCTGTCGATTCCGGTGATCGGCATCGGCGCGGGCAACGTCACCGATGGTCAGATCCTGGTAATGCACGATGCGTTTGGCATCACCGGCGGTCATATTCCAAAATTCGCGAAAAATTTCCTTGCCGAAGCGGGCGACATGCGCGCCGCCGTACGGCAGTATATGGCAGAAGTGGAGTCCGGCGTTTATCCGGGCGAAGAACACAGTTTCCATTAAGGAGTCCAGGTGTGTTAATTATCGAAACCCTGCCGCTGCTGCGTCAGCATGTCCGTCGTCTGCGCCAGGAAGGCAAACGCGTCGCATTGGTTCCCTCTATGGGCAATCTGCACGACGGCCATATGAAACTGGTTGATGAGGCAAAAGCCCGGGCTGATGTGGTCATCGTCAGCATTTTCGTCAATCCGATGCAATTCGACAGACCGGAAGATTTGGTGCGCTATCCGCGCACGCTGCAGGAAGACTGCGAAAAACTGAACAAGCGCAAAGTCGATTATGTCTTTGCTCCAGCCGTTGAGGAAATCTACCCGCAGGGGCTGGAAGGCCAGACGTACGTTGATGTTCCCGGCCTCTCTACCATGCTGGAAGGCGCCAGCCGTCCGGGCCACTTCCGCGGCGTCTCAACTATCGTCAGCAAGCTGTTCAACCTGATCCAGCCGGATATCGCCTGCTTTGGCGAGAAGGATTTCCAGCAACTGGCGCTGATTCGCAAAATGGTCGCCGATCTGGGCTACGACATTGAGATAGTCGGCGTGCCGATTATCCGCGCCAAAGATGGTCTGGCGCTCAGCTCGCGTAACGGATATCTGACGGCAGAGCAGCGTAAAATCGCCCCAGGATTATACAAAGTGATGAGCGGCATCGGCGAAAAGTTACAGGCCGGTGAGCGTGACCTGGACGAGATGATTGCCATTGCAGCGCAAGAACTGAATGAAAAAGGCTTCCGCGCCGACGACATTCAGATCCGCGATGCCGACACGCTGCTTGAACTCACCGAAAACAGCAAACGTGCGGTCATTCTGGTCGCCGCATGGCTGGGACAGGCGCGTTTGATCGATAATCAAAGCGTTACATTAGCCCAGTAGACAGGGGTTAAAAATCGGGCAATACTGCCTGAGAATTTCCAAAGCAGGCTACAAGCGCCTGCTTAGCCAAGATAAACGACAGGGTATAGAAGTTATGATTCGCACCATGCTGCAAGGCAAGCTCCACCGCGTAAAAGTCACGCAGGCGGACCTGCACTACGAAGGTTCCTGTGCCATTGACCAGGATTTCCTCGATGCCTCCGGTATTCTGGAAAACGAAGCGATTGATATCTGGAACGTGACCAATGGGAAACGTTTCTCAACCTATGCGATTGCGGCTGAACGCGGCTCCAAAATCATCTCGGTGAACGGTGCGGCGGCGCATTGCGCTGAGGTTGGCGACATTGTGATTATCGCCAGCTTCGTCACCATGTCTGATGAAGAAGCCCGGACATGGCGGCCGAAAGTGGCCTACTTTGAAGGCGACAACGAAATGAAGCGCACCGCGAAAGCTATTCCGGTCCAGGTTGCCTGATAGTCCTTACCCCTGCGGCTGATTGACGATCAGCCGCGACATCGTTTCCAGCGAATCCGTGCGTAAAATATACAGCCTTTTGAGCAGCATCGGATTATCGCCCGGCTTCACCTTCCCTCTCACCGTGGTTACCGCCATGTGAAATCCCGCATCGCCCGCCGCTTTTACCGCCGTGGCGTTATAACCGCCAAACGGATATGAAAGATACAGGACGTGAGGATTGAACTGGGACAGAGCCCGCCGCGAACGGGCAAAATCGAACAGAATGTTGTGATAGTTGCGGCTCAGCAGGATCGGCCGATGGTGAGCGTCCACTCGATGTAAAAAATGGGTATGCGACTGGAAGTCAAACACATCCCTGATCCCATTCAGTTCAGAGACGCTCATAAACTGTAGCGATTTCGGATCCCACTTCTGCGGATGGCGCTTAATGCGTGACGAGATGATAAACGCCGTCGCCTTCATGCCGTTCTGTTTCAACACTGGATAAGCATAACGACTCACCGACTTCAGACCATCGTCGAAAGTCAGCACCACCGCCCGCGCCGGGAGGTTCATATTGTTGCGTACATAGCCTTCCAGTTGATACATCGTCAGCGTCGTGTAGCCGCGGTCGTGTAGCCAGGCCATTTGGTTGCTAAAAGCGCGTACGGAGGTTGTGGTGGAGGTGTGGCGAAAGCGGGTATTCTCTTCATCACGCAGAATATGATGATAGGTTAACACCGGGATGCCGTTGTCTTCCTGCGCATCCAGAGCACTGATATAGGCCAGTCTGCCGCCAATGCGGATCTGGTACCACGTCTGGTTGAGTCGGTCTTTAAGCTTACTGATTATGGGATAGCGCAGATTATCGGCCAGCACGCCAAACGGGGCGCTACCGACATCCGGGGCATTATAAACCGGTGTATCTTTCCAGGTAATCAGGCTTTGATTGCTGAGGGGTTTATTGAGATCGCCCAAACCATCGTCAACTTTCTGCCGCCCCTGAACAGGCTCCAGATGCCCTTTATCAATAAACCCGGTACCCAAGCCAAAGGTGAATTCGTAATAGTCAGCCGCTATCGGCTCTACGGCAAGGATCTGCCCGGCGCGAACATTCCCCACCGTCACCATTTTGTCACCTATCTGCGCCCACACGGCAGCCGCTTCGGTAGTTTGCATGTAGCGAGCAGGCAAAGCCGCAGCTACGCTGCCAGAAGACAGGAGCAACAAAATAAGCACAACGCGCATAACCATATGAGATAACCGAACCGAGGCGAGAAACCTCGGCTATTGTAGCAAAAGCGCCATCAATACCAACGATTAATACTCGTACAAATCATGCTTCAACACGAAGGGGGGATTTTTTTGTTGTTGATGCCAGAGGCTTGAGACTTCCGGCCCGCCAAGCGTAACAATGCAATCGCGAAACGCAGAGCTGCTCATTGATTCCCGCGACGACAGCATTCGCTCAAGCAATGAATAGCTGATACCTGAAATCACTTCACACTGGGGGTGTTTGTGGCTCATTAACGAGGCCACGCGGTACGGTGCGGCCCCCGCGGTATCCGTCAGGAAGATCACGCCCTCGCCTGAGTCAGTAGCATGCAGGGCGTGACACATCATGCGGCTCAGCATATTTGAGCTGAGCCCACGCCAAAAACTTACCGCCTGGCATTGGGCCAACGGGCCGTGCTTCTGCTCCAGACGATGCAGCATATCCTGTGCTTTATCGTCATGACAGGTAATTACCCAACCTAACATTGCCTTCCTCCTTAGCAGGCAAGTAGTTTATCAATGTGATAAATCCATAATGGTGATAAGCGTCAAAAGTCTTCCTCTCCCGAGCAGAGAGAGGAAGAAAGAATTAACTGCGCAAACCGCGTCCACGCTGGATCAGGTACCAGCACAGCAAATAAAACACCGCGATGAACACCACCAGCACGCCAAACGTGGTGACCAGCGGAACATCATGGATACCCAGGAAGCCGTAGCGGAATCCGCTGATCATGTAGACAATTGGGTTCAGGTGCGACAGCCCCTGCCAGAACGGCGGCAGCAGCGTTAACGAATAGAATACGCCCCCCAGATAGGTCAGCGGTGTTAGTACGAAGGTTGGGATCAGGCTGATATCGTCAAAGGTTTTGGCGAAGACTGCATTCAGTAAGCCCGCCAGCGAGAACAGAATCGCGGTCAGCACTAATGTGAGCGCCACAAACACCCACGAATGTACCTGGAACGGCACAAAGAACAGCGACACCGCGGTAACCAGAATGCCCACGCACAGCCCGCGCGCCACGCCGCCGCCGACAAAACCAGCGATAATGACGTGCGTCGGTACCGGAGCGACCAGCAGTTCTTCAATATTGCGTTGAAACTTGGCGCTAAAGAATGACGATGCCACGTTAGCGTACGAGTTGGTGATTACAGCCATCATAATCAGCCCCGGCACAATAAACTGCATGTAGCTAAAACCATGCATTTCGCCGATACGCGAGCCAATCAAATTACCAAAAATAATAAAATAGAGCGTCATGGTGATGACGGGAGGAACCAAAGTCTGGACCCAGATACGCATAAAGCGGTGGATCTCTTTCGCCCAGATGCTTTTCAGCGCAACCCAATACAGCTGCATCATGCGCGATCTCCTTGTTTTTCATGCACCAGAGAAACAAACAGTTCTTCCAGTCGGTTCGCTTTGTTACGCATACTCAATACCTGAATACCCTGGGCGCTCAGTTGTGAGAACACGCTGTTAACCCCTTGCTCACGCAGAACTTCCACTTCCAGCGTCGAGGTATCAACCAGACGATACTGATACCCTTCCAGTTTTGGCAGCGGACTTTTCGGCGCCAGATCGAGAATAAAGGTTTCGGATTTCAGTTTAGAGAGCAGGCTCTTCATGGAGGTATTTTCCACCAGCTCGCCGTGCTGAATAATACCGATATTGCGACACAGCATTTCCGCTTCTTCGAGATAGTGGGTGGTCAGAATAATCGTGGTGCCTTTGTCGTTTAAATCTTTTAAAAAGCCCCACATTGAACGACGTAGCTCAATGTCGACGCCCGCCGTCGGTTCGTCGAGAATCAACAGCTTTGGCTCATGCATCAGCGCACGAGCGATCATCAGACGACGTTTCATCCCGCCGGAAAGCATACGCGCACGTTCGTTACGCTTTTCCCACAAGTCGAGCTGTTTTAGATATATTTCGCTACGCTTAACGGCTTCTTTATGCTCAACGCCGTAGTAACCTGCCTGGTTGACCACGATCTGCTGCACGGTTTCAAACGGGTTAAAGTTAAACTCCTGCGGCACCAGACCAAGCTGACGTTTAGCGTTAACCGTATCTTTATCGAGATCGTATCCGAAGACGCTTACCCGTCCGGAAGTTTTATTCACCAGCGAACTGATAATGCCGATGGTGGTGGATTTACCTGCGCCATTCGGTCCCAAAAGCGCATAAAAATCACCCGCTTCGACTTGCAAATCTATGCCGCGTAGCGCCTGCACGCCACCGGGATAGGTTTTCTTAAGTTCTTGAAGTTCCAGAGCAATGGTCATGGTTTTTTACTTACCTTACGTTCTGACATTTCATATATAGTTTAATTAATGCTGGAGTTACCCTATATTAGCCCATCGAATTTATCTGGTTTCGGGTCGTACAACTCCATGAAAGACATAGATACACTCATCAGCAACAATGCACTATGGTCAAAGATGCTGGTAGAAGAGGATCCCGGATTTTTTGAAACGCTGACACATGCGCAGAATCCACGTTTTCTATGGATTGGATGTTCCGATAGCCGCGTTCCCGCTGAACGATTGACCGGTCTGGAACCGGGCGAATTATTCGTCCACCGTAATGTTGCCAATCTGGTTATTCACACCGACCTGAACTGCCTCTCAGTGGTTCAGTATGCGGTGGATGTGCTGGAAGTGGAACATATTATTATTTGCGGCCACTACGGATGTGGCGGCGTCCAGGCGGCTATTGAAAATAAAGAACAGGGGCTGATTGATAACTGGTTACTGCATATTCGCGATATCTGGTTTAAACACAGCTCACTGCTGGGCGAAATGCCGCAGGAACGCCGCATGGACACTCTGTGCGAACTGAATGTCATGGAGCAGGTCTATAACCTGGGTCATTCAACGATTATGCGATCCGCCTGGAAGCGCGGTCAGAAAGTCACGATTCACGGCTGGGCCTACGGTATTCATGATGGCCTGTTGCGCGATCTCGACGTCACCGCCACCAGCCGCGAAACGCTGGAGCAGCGCTATCGCCAGGGCTTATCTAACCTCAGCCAGAAACACTGCAACCATAAATAATGTGACATTGCCGGGAGGCGGCTATGCCTTACCCGGCCTACAAACCTGCGCCCCAGGCCTGATAAGCGAAGCGCCATCAGGCACTCCAGCCAATTACTCGTCCAGCAGCACTACTTTGCCAACGTACGGCAGATGGCGATAACGCTGGGCATAGTCAATGCCGTAGCCGACCACAAACTCATCTGGAATAGAGAATCCGATAAACTCAACCGGGACATCCACTTCACGACGGGAAGGTTTATCCAGCAGCGTACAGATAGCCAGGGATTTCGGCTCGCGCAGGCTCAGAATCTCACGCACTTTAGACAGCGTGTTGCCAGAGTCGATGATGTCTTCAACAATCAGCACGTCTTTGCCACGAATGTCTTCATCCAGGTCTTTCAGGATTTTAACATCACGCGTGGTAGACATTCCGCTGCCATAACTGGATGCAGTCATGAAATCGACTTCGTGGGAGACATGCACTTCACGGCACAGGTCCGCCATAAACATAAATGAGCCGCGTAACAGACCAACCAGCACCATATCGCTGCCGCTGTCCTTATAACGTTCGTTAATCTGACGTCCCAGTTCAGCAATACGAGCTTTGATCTCCGCTTCCGGGATCATGACTTCAACAGTATGTTTCATATCTCTAACCATATGATTTAAAAACAAATCACTCAATGCTTACTTTTAATAAGCGAGCATCTAAGCGCAAGGCACGCAGTATACCAGCAAAAGCATTCATCCGCGGCATCTGTTGATAAAGTTCATTGTGTGACAATCATCACGCGTTTTAACTCCTATAATTAACTGCTATTAAAGAAATAACCCCTGTGATGGTATTTTTTATGGCAAATAACAACGTACGATCCCAACGACTTATCGTGACACTGAGTGCTCTGTTCGCCGCACTTTGTGGACTCTATCTCCTGATTGGCGGAGGCTGGCTGGTCGCCATCGGTGGCTCCTGGTATTACCCTATTGCGGGTCTGGCCATGCTCGGCGTGGCCTTCCTGCTATGGCGTAGTCAACGCTCCGCGCTTTGGCTGTATGCCGTCCTGCTTCTCGCCACTATGATTTGGGGCGTATGGGAAGTCGGGTTTGATTTCTGGGCATTAACACCGCGTAGCGATATCCTGGTCTTCTTCGGTATCTGGCTGATTCTGCCGTTCGTCTGGCGCCATCTGATCGTACCTTCCAGCGGGGCGGTAACAGCGCTGGTCGTCGCACTACTGATTAGCGGCGGGATCCTGACCTGGGCGGGTTTCAACGATCCGCAGGAAATACACGGCACGCTGAGCGCGGATACCACCCCGGCCGAAGCAATTTCACCGGTGGCCGACGAGGACTGGCCCGCTTACGGACGCAATCAGGAAGGTCAACGCTACTCACCGTTAAAACAAATTAACGCCGACAACGTACATCAATTGAAAGAAGCCTGGGTATTTCGTACCGGTGATTTAAAACAGCCGAACGATCCGGGTGAAATCACCAATGAAGTCACGCCAATCAAAGTTGGTGATACGCTCTATCTGTGTACTGCCCACCAGCGTCTGTTTGCGCTTGATGCGGCGAGCGGTAAAGAGAAGTGGCATTTCGATCCGCAACTCAATACCAACACCTCTTTCCAGCACGTGACCTGTCGCGGCGTTTCTTATCATGAAGCACGGGCCGATAACGCCAGCCCGGAAGTGGTTGCTGACTGTCCGCGCCGCATCATCCTGCCGGTGAACGATGGCCGTCTGTTTGCCCTGAACGCGGAAACCGGCAAGCTGTGCGCAACCTTCGCCAATAAAGGCATCCTTAACTTACAGACCAACATGCCGGATACCACGCCGGGTCTGTATGAGCCGACGTCGCCGCCCATCATTACTGATAAAACCATCGTGATTGCCGGGTCGGTGACCGATAACTTCTCCACCCGCGAAACCTCCGGCGTTATCCGTGGTTTCGATGTGAATACCGGTAAGCTGCTGTGGGCGTTCGACCCAGGCGCCAAAGATCCCAATTTCATCCCGTCAGATGAACATACGTTCACCTTTAACTCACCAAACTCCTGGGCCCCTGCGGCCTATGACGCGAAGCTGGATCTGGTGTATCTGCCCATGGGCGTCACCACTCCGGACATCTGGGGCGGTAACCGCACGCCGGAACAGGAACGTTATGCCAGCGCCATCCTGGCGTTAAATGCCACGACCGGGAAATTGGCCTGGAGCTATCAAACCGTTCATCACGATCTATGGGATATGGACTTACCGGCGCAGCCGACGCTGGCGGATATCACCGTTAAAGGGCAGAAAGTCCCGGTCATTTACGCCCCGGCGAAAACCGGTAACATCTTCGTGCTCGACCGCCGTAATGGTGAACTGGTGGTACCTGCCCCGGAAAAACCGGTGCCGCAGGGCGCAGCCAAAGGTGATTACGTCAGCAAAACCCAGCCGTTCTCCGATCTCACCTTCCGTCCGCAGAAAGATTTGAGCGGTGCGGATATGTGGGGCGCCACCATGTTCGACCAGTTGGTGTGTCGTGTGATGTTCCACCAACTGCGTTATGAGGGCATCTTCACCCCGCCTTCGGAGCAAGGTACGCTGGTGTTCCCCGGCAACCTGGGGATGTTTGAATGGGGCGGCATCTCCGTTGATACCAACCGTCAGGTGGCGATTGCCAACCCAATGGCCTTGCCGTTTGTGTCGAAGCTAATCCCACGCGGCCCTGGCAATCCGATGGAGCCGCCGAAAGATGCCAAAGGCACCGGCACAGAATCAGGGATTCAGCCGCAGTACGGCGTGCCGTTTGGCGTCACGCTGAATCCGTTCCTGTCGCCATTTGGCCTGCCGTGTAAGCAGCCAGCCTGGGGCTACATCTCCGCCGTGGATCTGAAGACCAATGAAGTAGTGTGGAAAAAACGTATTGGCACACCGCAGGACAGCATGCCGTTCCCAATGCCGATTCAGGTGCCGTTCAATATGGGAATGCCAATGCTGGGGGGGCCTATTTCCACCGCCGGTAACGTGCTGTTCATTGCCGCGACCGCCGACAACTATCTGCGCGCCTACAACATGAGTAACGGTGAGAAATTGTGGCAAGGTCGTCTACCGGCAGGTGGACAGGCGACACCGATGACCTATGAAGTGAATGGCAAACAGTATGTGGTGATCTCCGCCGGAGGCCACGGCTCATTTGGCACGAAGATGGGCGATTATATCGTGGCGTACGCGTTGCCGGACGAGGCTAAATAACTGAAAAGCCCAGTGGCGCTATGCTTACCGGGCCTACGGATGCGACATACAGGCCGGGTAAGGCGAAGCCGCCACCCGGCTTTTTTTATACCGTGAATCCGAGCATC
Source organism: Citrobacter sp. C5_2 (assembly GCF_014596845.2). Lineage (NCBI taxonomy): Bacteria > Pseudomonadati > Pseudomonadota > Gammaproteobacteria > Enterobacterales > Enterobacteriaceae > Citrobacter > Citrobacter sp. C5_2. The sequence continues at coordinate 4,180,932 of NZ_CP115032.1, forward strand.
ATGCCGGTATCTTCATGCTCTAACAGATGGCAGTGCGCCATGTAGGCATGCTCTTTCGGCGCGTTATGGTCAAACTTCACCAGCACCTCGCTGACGCCGCCTTCTACCCGTACCGTGTCCTTCCATCCCGCGCGGTGCGCGGCAGGCGCGTTGCCATTCTCAGACAAAATGCGGAACTGGGTGCCATGAATATGGAACGGATGCAGCATCATGTCGCCCTGACCAGAAATCACCCAGCGCTCATGCTGACCTTTCGCCGCGGCGAACATGGGTTTATTCATATCAAACGCCAGACCGTTAATCCGGTTGGCATTATGGAAATCAAATGATCCCGCCTGCTTCATGTTGCCATGCTGCATATTCCCCATGTTGCCATGGTTCATATTGCCATGATTCATCTTCCCGTGGCCCATATTGTCATTATTCATATGGTCCATCATCTTCCCATGATCCATACCCGCCATCGCCTGACCGCCGTATTTCTTCATCAGCATTTGCATGCCCATCATGTCGAGCATCGGATCCATAGATAGCTGTAGTTTGCGCACCGTCAGGCCATCCAGTGACGGCAATGACGGCATGGATGTCAGCGAATCAGGCAGCGTTGCGGAAGCGGTAATCAACAGCGGCTGAACGCGCATCACCGGGTGCGGCTTATCAAATGGCGCAACCGCCATCCCCATCTGGCTGACAGGAAGAGTGACCAGATCAAACGCCTTACCGTCGCTCACATCCACCAGCACTTCAAAGCGCTCGCCCATCAGCATAGGAAGTTCAGTGACTTTGACCGGTTCCGCCAACAGTCCACCATCGCTGGCAATAACGTACAGAGGACGATTGTCGCTGGCGGCAATATTCAGCGAGCGAGCGTTACAGCCGTTCAGCAGGCGCAAACGCAGCCAACCGCGCGGCGCGGCATGCTGAGGATAAATCGCGCCGTTGGTCAGCAGCGTATCGCCAAACCAGCCGACGGCAGCGGTCATCATGTCCAGTTGGTAGTTGATCTGTCCATCGGCGGAAAACTGCTTATCCTGAATAATCACCGGCACATCATCTATGCCCCACTGCTTCGGCAGTAGTAGTTTGTGAATCTCTTCATCTTCAATCAGCACCAGTCCGGCCAGCCCCATCGCCACCTGACGACCAGTTTTGCCATGCTGATGCGGGTGGAACCAACAGGTTGCTGCCCGTTGATCCGGGGTGAAAGTGACAGAGCGTTTCCCGCCTGCCGGGATAATACCTTGCGGCCCACCGTCAACTTCACCAGGAATTTCCAGTCCGTGCCAGTGCAACGTCGTCTCTTCGGCAAGCTGGTTGTGGATATCCACCCTCACCGATTGCCCTTTATTCAGCTTTAGCGCCGGTCCGAGCAAATTGCCGTTATATCCCCACGTCGTGGCGGTTTTACCTGCAAAGCTCGACTGCCCGACTTGTGCAATCAACTGAATGCGATTAGAAGCATCGGCGGTTAACAGGTCTGGAATGGGCAATGCCGGACGGTCGGCGGCAAATACGCTACGGCTCCACAGAGGTAATGCTGACGCGACGCCCAGCGCCACGGAGTACTTTAAAAAGTCACGACGTTGCATAATCACTTCCTTATATTCAGCAGCTTAAGCAGGCTATCTTTTAAGCATAAGCCTTCCCCTTACGGGAAGGTCAAGTAAACGGCTAATAATAAAGGTCGTCGCTTCGCTCGCAGTGTGCTAACGTTTAAATTCCGTGATGCAGTGGTAGAAGCAATGAAGACGTTTTTCAGAACAGTTTTGTTCGGCAGCCTGATGGCCGTATGCGCAAATAGCTACGCGCTGAGCGAGTCCGAAGCCGAAGATATGGCCGATTTAACGGCAGTTTTTGTTTTTCTGAAAAATGACTGTGGATACCAGAATTTGCCAAATGGGCAGATCCGTCGCGCACTGGTCTTTTTTGCCCAGCAAAACCAGTGGGACCTGAGTAATTACGACACCTTCAACATGAAGGCGCTGGGTGAGGACAGCTATCGCGATCTCAGCGGTATCGGCATCCCAACGGCAAAAAAATGCAAAGCGCTGGCGCGTGATTCCCTGAGCCTGTTGGCTTACGTTAAATAATCCACCGCCGTTACTCTGGCTGTACCAGCGTCAGGGCCACGGATTGCGCTTTTAATTCAGCCTTTGCGCCTTGCGGTAAATTCACATCGGTAACAATATCTGTAAAGCGGCTAAGCGGCGCGACGTTAAATAACGAATGCGCGCCATACTTACTGCTATCCGCCAGTAATACCTTCCGTTGCGCATTGGCAATAATTTCTTGCTTCAGTCCCGCTTTGTCTTCCGTTGGCGTGGTCACACCCTTGTCCATGCTCCAGGTGTTACAGCTCATAAAGGCGATATCGGGATAGACGCTACGCAACATTTTCCGTCCAAACTCACCAATGCAGGACTGACTGCTGTCATCAATGCGCCCACCAACTATCGTCACTTCTATCTGGCGGAATTCTGATAAAAACAGGGCAATATGCAGATCAACAGTAATGACGCGCAGCGGCAAATGGGTCAGACATTTTGCCAGCTCCAGCATTGTGGTACCGGCATCAAGCACCACGGCATCGCCAGCATGCACCATTGAGGCGGCAAAACGCGCAATCGCCCGTTTCTCAGCGGGCGATCGCAGTTGCTTTTCATTGGTGGTCGGCTGCGCCGCTTCAAAACGTCGCAGGGCAACACCGCCGTGGCTACGGCTGATCACGCCCTGTTCATCCAGCTTGATGAGGTCGCGTCTGATTGTTGCTGGAGAGGCGTCAACCGCCTCAACCAGTTGCTCCACGGTAACCAGCGTATGATTTTTCAAATACGCCACAATCTTATCCAGACGGTGTTGGCCTTTCATAACAGTAAATTACGCCAGTTGCATTGCCAGTTTGATCGATACGGCCATGCTCTCAGATTTTGCTTTTCCCGTCCAGGCGATATCAAATGCCGTACCGTGATCGGCTGAGGTACGAATAAACGGCAAACCTGCTGTGATATTTACCCCATCATAAAAACCAAGCAACTTAAGCGGGATATGACCCTGATCGTGATACATCGCCACCACCATGTCGTACTGGCCTTCATAAGCCTGCAAAAACACAGTATCCGGCGGGCACGGTCCGTATACATTCATCCCCTTCGCTTTCATATTCTCAATCGCAGGCCCGACAATGTGGATTTCCTCATCACCAAACAGGCCATTCTCACCGGCATGTGGATTCACCCCCGCGACGGCAATACGCGGATGCGCAAAACCGACGCGCTTCAGGAAGGTATCGGCAATGCCAATCACCGTTTCAACACGTTGCCCATTGAGCGTATCGAGAAATTTGCGCAAAGCAATATGCGTGGAAACATGGATGACTTTCAGCTTGTCGGTGTAGAGCACCATGGCGTAATCACAACTTTCCGTCAACGTTGCCAGTAGTTCCGTATGTCCGGGATAATTGTGTCCGCCAAGATGTAATGCTTCTTTATTCAACGGCGCGGTCGCAATAGCGTGCACATCGCCCTTCATCGCCAGTTCCGTCGCCCGTTTTACACAGCGATAGGCCAGATCGCCTGCCTGCGCCTGCACTGTTCCCGGGACCAGTTCGTCGGGTTGCGCCAACGGTTCATCAATCACATGAATCGTACCCGGTTCGAATCGGGCATCAGCAACCTTTTCGATTGCACGGAATGTCACCCCTTCAGCCAGCCCCTGGGCCTGTAATCGCTGCAGAGTTTGCAGGCACCCAACCACCACCAGCGGGGCGCCATTAAGGTCATCTTCACGCAGTGCTTTAACAATAATTTCCGGACCAATCCCCGCCGGATCTCCCATCGTAATCGCAATAGTTTTAGTTACCACGGTACATCTCCTCAATAAAATAAAGCGCATCACAAAGGGTCGTGTCGGAACCGAATCCACCCGCTTTGGTGATTACTGGCAAGTCATCAATTTCGCTGTTCACAAATGTTCCACACGGAATACAGGGGGCAACCTCACTTTGAATGCGATACCCTTCTGCCCCCAGCGCACTGGCGACCGCCGTAGCAATATCGCCTCCGGTCAGGAACAAACCGCCGATACGCGCCCGCTCAATAATCCGCAATGTTATCTCTCCAAGACGCCGACTCAGCAGCTCTCCCAACTGTTGCCGGCTCATCCCCAGGTTGGCGCACAGCGAGTCGATCATATTCCGGTCTTCTGCACGCCGACTGGTCCGCAAGATCGTGTGCTGTTGCTGGCTCAACTGCGCGCAAGCCTGTTCAACAACAGAGGCCATTTCCTGCTCAAATGACGATGCAGACAATCGCGCGGCATCGATTTCAACCACCGTTGCCCGGCCCTGGCACAACGCTTTTTCCACCTGACGTCGCGTTGCTTCGCTCATTGAGCCCGCCACGACCAGCACCGGTAATGCCTGCTTTTCTTGCATAAACGTTCCGGCAGGTAAGGCATTGGCAAGCCCTGCCGCCCCAACCAATAACGGCATCTGTTTTTGTTCGCAGACTGCGTGCGCGATTAGCGACAGATCTCGCTCTTCCACTGCATCCACAACCACCATGCATTCGCCTTCTGTCGCAAAAGCGCGAAGCAGCGCACTTAAGCTTCCCCGACGCACATCCGATAGCGACACCTCATGTACCGGGATATCGCTTTGCAACGCGATCAGCTCAGCAATACGAGAAGAGTGAATGGGCGTTTTTGGATCGCTGGCAAATTCCGTCTCCAACAGCGGCACGCCATGTACCAGACATAATCCATCCTGCGTGGTACGCCCGGCAGCAGGGATCGCTGCCGCAATCACGGCCAGCGTCCGACCAGCAGCACGCATCGCTGAGGTGACTTCGGCCCCGACATTGCCCCGGAAAGTAGAGTCGATTTTTTTGTATACCAGCGGTGTTACTACTTCTTCACACCATGGCGCTAACGCCTGTTGTACAGCTGCAGCGGCCTGCATTGCAGGCATCGCCCGACTTTCGGTGTTGATGACCAGAACATCGGCGCGACGAGAGGGTTTCTGCGCAGGTGTGAGCATGACCTCCGTACGTGCGCCTTTTTTCGCCAACTGTACGCCGGTATCGTTAGACCCCGTAAAATCATCGGCGATAACGATCATTTTCATGCTTTGTTCTCCTGAACTGCCTGGCGCGCCTGCTTTTTCGCCACCCACGAGGTAAGAATTGGCGTCAGAATAGCGGTCGTGATGACTGACGCTGCGATCAACGGCGCAGCCGCAGCAGCAACCTCTGCCAGCGATGGATCGGCTTGTGCTATCGCCAACGGCGTCGCTACCGCGTTCCCTGCAGTACTGGATGCAGCAGCACCAGCAATACCACTCCCTCCGACGAGACGGTCGGCGCGAATGTTAAAGAAGCCGCCAACAAAGGTGGTCAGCACCCCCAACAGAATGCCCGCCAGACCGCCCTGCAGCAGCATTTCCAGGTTAATACCGGCCCCAAGCGCAAAGGCAAAGAAAGGAATGAGCAACGGACCGCCTTTGGTCAGGAAGTCACGCATATTGGCATCGAGGTTACCAAGGATCATACCTACCACCAGCGGTACCAAAACCGCCACCAGCGCCATGATAGGAATATTTGCCATACCCGCCGCGCCCAACGCGATCATGGTAAAGAAAGGCCCATCATTCAGTGACAAGATAGAGATCGCACCGACATCACGTTCGTTGCCAAACTCCCCCACCAGCGCCGCATAAAGCCCGCCATTGGAGTTACTCATTGCCGCAATAATGGCAACACCGCTTAAGCCAAAGATACCTTCCGCGCCAAACAGATGTTCAACCCCGAGACCAATCGCGATGGCGACAAGTAATTTTGTCAGCGTAATCGTACCGCCTTGTAACAAAGCTTGTGGCGCCGCCTTTACGCTAATCCCTGCGCCCATGCAGAGCAGGAACGCGCCGATTAGGGGAGCTGCGCCATTTTTAAATAAAGCAGTAGTGAATCCACCAATCTGCAACGCCTGCGGGGCAAAAGTGTTGATAATGGCACCGATAACCAACGGCACAACCATCATGCCGCCGGGTACACGTTCTATTGCCTTCTTGATGTTCATGGTCTTCCCGCCTGTTGTTATGTTGTGATTAAATAAAATCATAACGATTATATTCAATCAAAATAAAAGCGAAAACGCGGCAGATCACAGTTTAATAATGATCAATAAAAATCAAATAATCATTTTTGTGAAAAAAAAAGCCGGGTTCGTCTCACCCGGCTTGATTGATATCTGAAATTTCTCAGGATTGATGGACAAATTCACGGTACGCCGCGACCACTTGCAGAAAATCCTCTACGCCGCAGAGCGAAAAGCTCTCTTCGTCGTAGTAGCTCATCCCCTCTTCCATTTCATCGCCTGAGAACTCAAGCTGATTGGCGCGAATCATCACCTCTTCGCCATCCAGCCAGAGCGTGTATTCATGCCCTGCTCGCTGCCAGGAGCGCTCACTGCCCTTAACCGCACGCGCCGCCTGTTCCACTTCATCAAGTAAGGCCAGGTTCTCTTTCACTTCTTCATTAAACCAGTGCCCCACCACCTCGTGGCCCATGGACATACGCACTTTTACCACTCCGGTAATATCGCGCAGAAATTCGTAATCCATAATGTCTTCCTCTGCTCCCGGCAATGCGCCAATACCGCATTGCGCCTTGCTGTAATTATCGCAGCAGCGCGGCAGAAAAAAAGCGTAGCGGGTATAAGGAATAGAAATAAAAATGCCCGGAGAAGCAGACTTCTCCGGGCATTGATGCGTTTTTACACAAAACGCGTTAGCGCATTAGACTGCGGTCTGGAAAATCACGCCGTCCGCTTTCTCGGTGTACTGAGAAAGCTGGTCGAAGTTCAGATAACGGTAGGTATCCACCGCCGTCTTATCCACCTGCGCCACATAGGTCTGATACTCTTCCGCGGTAGGCAGTTTGCCAATCAGCGCCGCAACCGCCGCCAGCTCAGCAGAAGCCAGATAGACGTTTGCCCCGGTACCTAAACGGTTCGGGAAGTTACGGGTAGAGGTCGATACCACCGTTGCGCCGTCAGCCACACGCGCCTGGTTACCCATACACAGGGAACAGCCAGGGATCTCAATACGCGCGCCGCTCTTACCAAACACGCTGTAGTAGCCTTCTTCGGTCAGCTGCGCCGCGTCCATACGGGTCGGCGGAGCCACCCACAGGCGCGTCGGCAGTTGGCCTTTGTGCGCATCCAGCAGCTTACCAGCGGCGCGGAAGTGGCCGATGTTGGTCATGCAGGAACCGATGAACACTTCGTCGATCTTCTCGCCCTGCACGTCGGACAGCAAACGCGCGTCGTCCGGATCGTTCGGCGCACACAGGATCGGCTCTTTGATATCCGCCAGATCGATGTCGATCACCGCCGCGTATTCCGCGTCAGCATCGGCTTCCAGCAACTGCGGATCCGCCAACCATTTTTCCATGCCCTGCACGCGACGTTCCAGCGTACGACGATCGCCGTAGCCTTCTGCAATCATCCACTTCAGCAGCACGATGTTGGAGGTCAGGTACTCGATAATCGGTTCTTTGTTGAGCTTGATGGTACAACCGGCAGCGGAACGCTCGGCGGACGCGTCGGTCAGTTCAAACGCCTGCTCGACTTTCAGATCCGGCAGACCTTCAATTTCCAGGATGCGGCCAGAGAAGATGTTTTTCTTCCCTTTCTTCTCCACGGTCAGCAGGCCCTGTTTAATTGCATACAGCGGGATGGCGTGTACCAGATCGCGCAGAGTGATGCCCGGCTGCATTTTGCCTTTGAAGCGCACCAGAACGGATTCCGGCATATCCAGCGGCATCACGCCGGTCGCGGCAGCAAACGCCACCAGACCAGAGCCCGCCGGGAAGGAAATACCAATCGGGAAACGGGTATGGGAGTCACCGCCAGTACCGACGGTATCCGGCAGCAGCATGCGGTTCAGCCAGGAGTGGATAACGCCGTCGCCCGGACGCAGCGACACACCGCCGCGGTTCATGATGAAGTCTGGCAGCGTGTGGTGCGTGTTCACGTCCACCGGTTTCGGATACGCCGCAGTGTGACAGAAGGACTGCATCACCAGGTCTGAAGAGAAGCCCAGACACGCCAGGTCTTTTAGTTCGTCACGGGTCATCGGGCCAGTGGTATCCTGGGAACCCACGGAAGTCATCTTCGGTTCGCAGTACGCGCCTGGACGGATACCTTTCACACCGCAGGCGCGGCCAACCATTTTCTGCGCCAGAGAGAAGCCGCGGCTGCTTTCCGCCACGTCTTTCGCCTGACGGAAAACGTCTGAGTGCGGCAGACCCAGCGCTTCACGCGCTTTGGTGGTCAGGCCACGACCGATAATCAGCGGGATACGGCCGCCGGCGCGGACTTCGTCGATCAGCACGTCGGTTTTCAGTTCAAATGTCGCCAGCAGCTCACCGGTTTCGTGGTTGCGCACTTCACCGCTGTAAGGGTAAACATCAATCACGTCGCCCATGTTCATGTTCGACACGTCGACTTCAATCGGCAGCGCGCCCGCATCTTCCATGGTGTTGAAGAAGATAGGCGCAATTTTGCCGCCGAGGCACAGACCGCCGCCGCGCTTGTTCGGCACATGCGGGATATCATCGCCCATGAACCACAGTACGGAGTTGGTCGCCGATTTACGGGAGGAACCGGTGCCGACAACATCACCGACGTAGGCCAGCGGGTAGCCTTTTTTCTGTAATGCTTCGATTTGTTTGATCGGGCCTACGACGCCCGGCTGATCCGGGTCAATGCCTTCACGGGCGTTTTTCAGCATCGCCAGGGCGTGCAGAGGGATATCCGGGCGGGACCAGGCATCCGGGGCCGGAGAGAGGTCATCGGTGTTGGTTTCACCCGTCACTTTAAAGACGGTAACGGTGATTTTTTCAGCAAGCTGAGGACGATTCAGGAACCATTCGGCATCAGCCCAGGACTGCATTACCTGCTTCGCATATTCGTTGCCCGCTTTGGCTTTTTCTTCTACATCGTAGAAGTTATCGAACATCAGCAGCGTTGAAGAGAGCGCTTTGGCAGCAATCGGCGCCAGTTTTGCGTCGTCCAGCGCATCGATCAGCGGATGAATGTTGTAACCACCCTGCATGGTGCCCAGCAGTTCAATGGCTTTTTCTGGCGTGACCAGTGGGGAGGTGGTGTCGCCTTTCGCGACAGCAGCGAGAAAACCGGCTTTAACATATGCGGCTTCATCTACGCCAGGAGGAACGCGGTTGATCAACAGGTCTAACAGGAATTCTTCTTCGCCCACAGGCGGGGTCTTCAGCAGCTCGACAAGTGCGGCCATTTGGGTTGCGTCTAAAGGTTTGGGCACAATCCCCTGGGCAGCACGCTCAGCTACGTGCTTACGGTATTCTTCTAGCACGACGATATCTCCTCGCTCTCATTGTCATAATGCGGCGCTTTTGTTGATGGGCGATTCTCTTCACGCTCCTGTGAGACAGTAGTTAGTAGGGTAAATGCCCGGTACCGCATAAGGCACAATAACAGGATTTTCTTTAAGTGTTAATCTGTTTACAAAAAAGCAACATAAAAAATTGGCTGAATCGTTAAGAATGGTGTAGCGGCGAGGCGGGACGCATTTCAGAGGGATAAAGGGCGCCTTAAAGCGGTTGATTTTCAAGCGTGACATGCTGAATTTTCCAGCGTTTTTTTAGCCATCAGATATAATTGTGTAATAAATACTCACACTCTTTTTCCGGACCTGCCGGCTGAATCCCCAATAAAAGTCAAAACTGTCAAACACGGGTGCATGATACTCGCGGCAACAGGAACGCCTCACGGCACAGCGCTTGTCTCGTTGGAGTCATTTTATGAAGTTGCCATTAAAGCCACATCTGCTTGTTCTTCTGTGCAGTGCCGGGTTGTTTGCCGCCTCTGGCGTGATGTTCGTTAAAAGTCGCGTAACGGAACCCGCTTCGCCGGCCCCCGTCACACAACAACCTTCAACGCCGGCTCCAGCTCCCGTAGCGGCCCCTGCTCCCGTTGAGCAACCTGCGCCTGCTGCCGCGCCGACATACTCGGCTGCGCAAATCGATCAGTGGGTGGCGCCTATCGCGCTCTATCCGGATTCACTGCTGTCACAAATTTTGATGGCCTCAACCTATCCGGCTAACGTCATCCAGGCCGCGCAGTGGTCAAAAGATAATCCCAAAATGCAGGGCGATGCCGCCATTCAGGCCGTTGCTGGTCAACCATGGGATCCCAGCGTGAAATCGCTGGTTGCCTTTCCACAGTTGATGTCACTGATGGGTGAAAATCCGCCGTGGGTACAAAGCCTGGGTGACGCTTTCCTTGCGCAACCGAAAGACGTCATGGACTCCGTACAACGCCTGCGCGCGCTGGCGCAACAAACCGGGGCGTTGCAATCGACACCGCAACAGACCGTCACTACTGTGACAAAAGCGGCACCGGCTAAAACCGTCACCAGCGAGTCAACAACCAGTTCTACTACCACGACCGCCACGACAAGCCCAACGATTATCAAAATTGAATCCGCCGATCCACAGGTGGTGTACGTCCCCACCTATAACCCGAACACGGTTTACGGCACCTGGCCCAATACCGCCTATCCGCCAACCTATCTGCCGCCAACGCCCGGCGAGCAGTTTGGCAACAGCTTCGTGAACGGTTTAGGCTTCAGCCTCGGTGTTGCCACAACCTATGCCATCTTCAGCAACATCGACTGGGATGATGACGATGACTGGGACCACCATCATCACGATGACTGGGATAACCATGGCGGGTATAACCGCAACGGCGATAACAACATCAATATCAACGTTGATAACTTCAATAAAATCAGCGGACAACGGCTAACCGACGCCAACCGTAACTGGTAGCACAACCCGGCCTACCGCGAGGGTGTGCCGTACCCTAATAGCCAGCTCAATAACCGCTTTCACTCCACTAATACGGCAACGGGCTTAAGCTCAACCCAGCAACGACCGGTCAACCGTGATAGCCAGCGTCAGGCAGCCCTGAGCCAGATGGAAAAATCAACGGGGAAAACATTCCCGCAAACGGCGCGTACGGGCACGAGAGACGCCCAGCGTCAGGCATCCAGTCAACAACTGAAGCAAATTTCTCAGCGTAATAACTACCGCGGTTACGATACCAAACCGCAAACGGCGCAACGGGCAAACACTCAGCAGCGTGAAAATCGCCAGGCTGCCGCCCAGCGCCAGGAGAAACGGATCACGCAACCGGCGCAGCAACGCAATATACAGCAACATAATTTTCAACAACGGACCAGCCAGCCGCGCGCCAATGCGCTGAGCGGCAATGACAGTCGCTCCGCCAGCTGGCAGGCGCAGCAGCAGCGAGGGGCCCAAAGCAGGCAGTTCGCCCGCAACCAGCCATCTCGCCAGCTATCCGGCGGTCGTGCTGAACACCGTGAATTCCGTCATCGTTAAGGGAACCGACATGAAAAATAAACTACTCAGTGGAATGGTGTTGTTCATGGTTTCGGCCACCGCGATGGCGCAGCAATCCTTCAGCACGCCAGATCAGGCCACCAATGCGCTGGCAAACGCTATTAGTGAGCAAAATGAAAGTGCGATGAACAACCTGCTCGGGGAAAACTGGCGCGAGTTTCTGCCGCCGGAAGGCGTCGATCCTGATGCGGTAGACCGCTTCCTGCGCGACTGGAAGGTTCGCCATAACACCGTTGTCGACGGTAATACCGCGCACCTGGTGGTCGGGGACAGCGACTGGCAACTGCCGATCCCGGTGGTTAAAACCACCTCTGGCTGGCAATTTGATATTAAGGAAGCGGCCGAAGAGATACTGACCCGTGAGATTGGGCGCAACGAACTCGCTGCCATCGAGGCGTTACATGCCTACGTCGATGCTCAGCAAAGCTACTTTGCGATGAACCAGACGTACGCACAAAAGATTGTCAGCTCTGAAGGGAAAAAAGATGGTCTGTACTGGCCCGTTTCACCCGGTGAAGCGCCAAGCCCGCTTGGACCAGCCTTCAGTCCGCAGGAACCCGGTACAGGCTATCACGGTTATCATTTCCGTATTCTTCCCGACAAAACCAGCGGTTTTGCGATGGTTGCCTGGCCCGTTAGCTACGATCATACTGGCGTGATGAGCTTTATGGTCAACGGTGATGACAAGGTCTATCAGGCGGATCTTGGCGAGGAGTCGCAGCAAAAAGCACAGGCGTTAACCGCCTACCACCTGGATAAAACCTGGCAGCCTGTCGCGCCCTGAATCCCCAGAGTCGAAGGATGAGTTGCCGGGTAAGCGTAGCCCCCGGCAACTCGCAACAAATTACAGGATGTTAGCAACAGATTTCGCCAGTTGAGCTTCCAGAACCGGCTTCGCTTCTTCGAACTTCAGGTTTACCTTATTCGCATTTGAAACAACACGAGTCTGGTATTTTGCGCGATCGCCTTGCGCAGTGCTGGTTTGCAGCTTGATGCCGGACGTCCCCTGACGCAGCGCGGCAACGTTATCTGTTGTCACTTTCGCTTTGCTGCGCTCGGAGATTTGCAGGTCAGTGACCATGGTGTAGTTTACGTCTTCCACCATCGCATCAGCAGCCATACCGATCAGTCCCGCTGCCAGGCCAACGCCCAGCGCCGCGCCGGAGGAGTTACTGTTATAGGCGGTAATCCCCGCACCTAAAGCTGCCCCCATCGCCGCCCCTTCATAACCGGTCTTCAGGAAGCCCTGAGCTTCGCGCAGATCCATTTTGTCCGCTTTCAGTACGTTCGCCTGCACCCAGTAGTAAGCGTTATCCGGCGAACTGGTCACTTTATAGCCCTTAGCCGACAGGTCATTTGCCAGCAGGGTTTGCAGATTGCTCATGTCTTTATCGGAAGTGTTTTTCACCTGAATGTAGACGGTCTTCTCGCTGGAAGGCTCCAGCCAGATGGTCTCACTCATCTGCGTTTTCACTTCAAGATTACGTTTTTTAACGGCGGTGGTCATGGCGCCACACCCGGTCAGGGTCATTGTCGCGACAACCATGCCAACAACCGCGATTTTTTTTAAAGACATGTTTTTTCCTTTTTTCGTGTAATAAAGAGTCCAGAGCCTCTTAAGCGCGCGGCCAGTAGCCACACAATGGCGAAAAAAGTATCGGCAGTTGCGCAATTTTTTTTAGCGGAAATATCAATAAGATGACTACCAGAACTGGTAGTTTGGGATTGGCGTCATTGCCCAGACGCTCACGTCAGCGAAGATGTGTCTGACGTGAGCGGGAGAGTTAATTCTGATGCGGCATTAATTCAGGATAACCTTTAAACGCTGGCTTAGTGCTGGTAAGTGCTACTTCGTCAGCCCGAATGCTGCCAGAGTTTGTTGCCCATACACCTTCCTGTGTCTGGCTAATCTGCTGATGCTGTACATTCAAATTTTGTCCCATTGCCGCAATATGCGTGCTTTCGGTACCACCGCTGTTGGTAGCCCATGGGATGACGGCATCCTGCGCCAGCGCCATGCCGGAAATAAACACGGTAGTCATTACTGCTGCTTTGAAAAAACGTTTCATCATTTCCCCTCTCAATTTGTTATCACACTATTAGTTTAGAGGGTTATTAGTTTCATCTAATGACAAGATAAGGTGATTTATTTCTTGTGAAACAGGAAGTTGATTTGGAATGCCGATTTCATGCGGTTCGGGCTTATCGTGCAGTACGGGAAAAAACATTTTCTGGCAATTCGGCTATTCACCTTAATTTTTGCCAAATTTTGACACTATTTTGTAACAAACACATAAAAAAAGCGGCCATTCAGCCGCTTTTTATCATTTTGGAAAAATTACTTTTTCTTCGCTTTCGGGTTCGGCAGGTCGGTGATGCTACCTTCGAACACTTCGGCAGCCAGACCGACGGACTCGTGCAGCGTCGGGTGCGCGTGGATGGTCAGCGCGATGTCTTCAGCGTCACAACCCATTTCGATCGCCAGACCGATTTCACCCAGCAGCTCGCCGCCGTTGGTACCGACAATCGCCCCACCGATCACACGGTGAGATTCTTTGTCGAAAATCAGTTTGGTCATACCGTCTGCGCAGTCAGAAGCGATAGCACGGCCCGAAGCAGCCCACGGGAAGGTGGCGGTTTCGTAGCTAATGCCTTTTTCTTTCGCTTCTTTCTCAGTCAGGCCAACCCATGCAACTTCTGGTTCAGTGTACGCGATGGATGGGATAACTTTCGGATCGAAGTAGTGTTTCTTACCGGCGATAACTTCAGCGGCAACGTGACCTTCGTGAACACCTTTATGCGCCAGCATCGGCTGACCGACGATATCGCCGATAGCAAAGATGTGCGGCACGTTGGTGCGCAGCTGTTTGTCAACGCGGATGAAGCCACGGTCGTCAACTTCCACGCCAGCTTTGCCCGCATCGAGGTTTTTGCCGTTCGGTACACGACCGATAGCCACCAGCACGGCATCGTAACGCTGTGCTTCAGCAGGCGCTTTTTTGCCTTCCATGGAAACGTAGATACCGTCTTCTTTCGCTTCAACGGCGGTCACTTTGGTTTCCAGCATCAGGTTGAATTTCTTGCTGATGCGCTTGGTGAAGACTTTAACCACGTCTTTATCGGCAGCCGGGATAACCTGATCGAACATTTCAACTACGTCGATCTCTGAACCCAGCGCATGGTACACGGTACCCATTTCCAGACCGATGATACCACCGCCCATAACCAGCAGGCGCTTAGGAACCGTTTTCAGTTCCAGCGCGTCAGTGGAGTCCCACACGCGCGGATCTTCATGCGGAATGAACGGCAGTTCGATCGGACGGGAACCCGCCGCGATGATCGCGTTGTCGAAGTTGATCACGGTTTTGCCGTTTTCGCCTTCAACTTCCAGGGTGTTCGCCCCGGTAAATTTACCCAGACCGTTAACCACTTTCACTTTACGGCCTTTAGCCATACCAGCCAGACCGCCGGTCAGTTGAGTGATAACTTTTTCTTTCCAGGTACGAATCTTGTCGATATCGGTTTTCGGCTCGCCAAAAACGATACCGTGTTCAGCCAACGCTTTGGCTTCTTCGATAACTTTAGCTACGTGCAGCAGCGCTTTAGAAGGGATACAGCCGACGTTCAGACAAACACCGCCGAGGGTGCTGTAACGTTCTACGATGACGGTCTCCAGACCTAAATCTGCGCAACGGAAGGCAGCAGAGTAACCTGCAGGGCCTGCCCCAAGTACCACGACCTGAGTTTTGATTTCAGTGCTCATCATGACCTCTTAATTTATACCCGTCGTCCACCGGGTCGTTCTATCCGCCCGTATTTTACAAAATTGTTAACAATTTTGAAACAACAAACGGCAACCGATTTGTCTTTCGCACAATAACCTCACTGACTTCATGAGATTACCAGAAAAAAGCCGGCCGTCGGGCCGGCTTTTTCGCTTACATCACCAGGCGGCGAATGTCAGACAGCATGTTGTTGATGATGGTGATAAAGCGCGCACCATCCGCACCGTCGATTACGCGGTGGTCAAAGGAGAGCGAAATCGGCATCATCAGACGCGGCATAAACTCTTTACCGTTCCACACTGGCTCCATTGCGGACTTGGAGACACCGAGGATCGCCACTTCCGGCGCGTTAACAATCGGCGCGAAGTGGGTAGTACCCAGGCCACCGATGCTGGAGATGGTGAAGCAACCGCCCTGCATTTCGCCAGCAGTCAGCTTGCCATCACGCGCTTTCTTGGAGATGGTGGTCAGTTCGCGAGACAGCTCGGTAATGCTCTTCTTGTTCACGTCTTTGAAGACCGGAACAACCAGACCATTCGGCGTATCAACCGCAACACCGATGTTGATGTATTTCTTCAGGGTCAGACGCTGACCATCTTCGGACAGAGAGCTGTTGAAGCGCGGCATCTGTTCCAGAGCGGCGGCAACGGCTTTCATGATGAAGACCACTGGGGTGAATTTCACGTCCAGTTTACGTTTTTCAGCTTCGGCGTTCTGCTGTTTACGGAACGCTTCCAGATCGGTGATATCGGTCTTATCAAAGTGCGTAACGTGCGGGATCATCACCCAGTTACGGCTCAGGTTAGCCCCAGAAATTTTCTGGATACGGCCCAGTTCCACTTCTTCGATTTCACCAAACTTGCTGAAGTCCACTTTCGGCCAGGGCAGCATGCCCGGGATACCGCCACCAGCAGATGCTGCCGGTGCAGACTCGGCGCGTTTAACCGCGTCTTTCACGTAAGCCTGAACGTCTTCACGCAGGATACGACCTTTACGACCGGTACCTTTCACTTTCGCCAGGTTCACACCAAACTCGCGCGCCAGGCGGCGAATCAGCGGAGTCGCGTGGACGTAAGCATCGTTTTCAGCGAAGTCAGATTTACCTTCCGCTTTTGCAGCTGGAGCTGCTGGCTTCTCAGCTTTCGCCGCCGGAGCCGGAGCCGCCGCTTCTTGTTTAGCCGGAGCGGCCGCAGGCGCTGCGCCTTCAACTTCGAAGACCATAATCAGAGAACCGGTTTTCACTTTGTCGCCGGTGCTGATTTTGATTTCTTTCACGGTGCCCGCGAACGGCGCCGGAACTTCCATTGACGCTTTATCGCCTTCAACGGTGATCAGTGATTGTTCAGCGGCAATTTTATCGCCCACTTTAACCATCACTTCAGTGACTTCAACTTCATCACCACCGATGTCCGGCACGTTAACTTCTTTCGAGCCAGAGGCTGCCGGAGCCGGAGCTGCTGCTGGAGCCGCTTCAGCTTTCGCCGGGGCAGCCGCACCAGCTTCGCCTGCTACTTCAAAGATCATAATCAGGGAGCCGGTAGACACTTTGTCGCCAGTGCTGATTTTGATCTCTTTCACGGTGCCTGCGAACGGCGCCGGAACTTCCATAGAGGCTTTGTCGCCTTCAACGGTGATCAGAGACTGCTCAGCCGCAACGGTGTCGCCCACTTTAACCATTACTTCGGTCACTTCGACTTCGTCGCCGCCGATGTCCGGTACATGTACTTCTTTCGCCGCTGCCGCAGCAGGTGCTGCTGCCGGAGCCGCTTCTTTCTTCTCTTCTGCCGGAGCAGGTGCAGCCGCTGCTGCACCGTCGGCGGAATCGAAAATCATGATCAGTTTGCCGGTCTCAGTTTTATCGCCAACAGAGACTTTGATCTCTTTAACGATACCAGCCTGAGGAGACGGAACTTCCATAGAGGCTTTGTCGCCTTCTACGGTGATCAGCGACTGTTCAGCTTCAACTTTGTCGCCCACTTTGACCAGGATCTCGGTGATTTCAACTTCATCAGCCCCGATGTCCGGTACATTGATTTCGATAGCCATTATTCTTTTACCTCTTACGCCAGACGCGGGTTAACTTTATCTGCATCGATGTTGAATTTGGTGATTGCGTCAGCAACCACTTTCTTATCGATTTCGCCACGTTTAGCCAGTTCGCCCAGGGCCGCTACAACCACGTAGGAAGCATCAACTTCGAAGTGGTGACGCAGGTTTTCACGGCTGTCAGAGCGACCGAAGCCGTCAGTACCCAGTACGCGGTAATCATCAGCCGGTACATAAGTACGAACCTGTTCGGCAAACAGTTTCATATAGTCAGTAGATGCTACTGCCGGTGCGTCGTTCATTACCTGAGCGATGTACGGAACGCGCGGCGTTTCCATCGGGTGCAGCATGTTCCAGCGCTCACAATCCTGGCCATCACGCGCCAGTTCAGTGAAGGAGGTTACGCTGTACACGTCAGAACCCACACCGTAGTCGTTCGCCAGGATCTGGGCAGCTTCACGCACGTGACGCAGGATAGAACCGGAGCCCAGCAGCTGAACTTTACCTTTCTTACCTTCGAGGGTTTCGAGTTTGTAGATACCTTTACGGATACCTTCCTCGGCGCCTGCTGGCATTGCCGGCATGTGGTAGTTTTCGTTCAGGGTGGTGATGTAGTAGTAAACGTTCTCTTGTTTCTCACCGTACATACGCTCCAGACCATCGTGCATGATGACCGCAACTTCGTACGCGTAAGACGGATCGTAAGAGATACAGTTCGGGATAGTCAGAGACTGAATATGGCTGTGACCATCTTCGTGCTGCAGACCTTCGCCGTTCAGCGTAGTACGACCGGAAGTACCACCAATCAGGAAGCCGCGAGCCTGCTGGTCGCCTGCCTGCCAGCACAGGTCGCCGATACGCTGGAACCCGAACATGGAGTAGTAGATGTAGAACGGAATCATCGGCAGATCGTTGGTGCTGTAAGAAGTCGCAGCAGCCAGCCAGGATGCGCCGGCACCCAGTTCGTTGATACCTTCCTGCAGGATCTGACCTTTCTCGTCTTCTTTATAGTAAGCAACCTGCTCACGGTCCTGCGGGGTGTACTGCTGACCGTTCGGGCTGTAGATACCGATCTGACGGAACAGACCTTCCATACCGAAAGTACGCGCTTCGTCAGCGATGATCGGAACCAGACGATCTTTGATCGACTTGTTCTTCAGCATCACGTTCAGGGCACGAACGAACGCGATAGTGGTGGAGATTTCTTTGTTCTGCTCTTCCAGCAGCGCACCGAAGTCTTCCAGAGCCGGCAGTTCCAGCTTCTCGGTGAAGTTCGGCTGACGAGCAGGCAGGTAGCCATGCAGTTTCTGACGCTGGGCGTGCAGATAAGTGTGCTCTTCAGAACCTTCCGGGAAGGTGATGTAAGACAGGTTTTCAACCTGCTCATCGGTCACTGGAACGTTGAAACGGTCGCGGATATAACGCACGCCGTCCATGTTCATTTTCTTAACCTGGTGAGCGATGTTTTTACCTTCAGCAGTGTCACCCATGCCGTAACCTTTAATGGTATGGGCGAGGATTACAGTTGCTTTGCCTTTGGTTTCCTGCGCTTTTTTCAGTGCAGCGTAGACTTTCTTCGGATCGTGACCACCACGGTTCAGAGCCCAAATCTGCTCATCGGTCCAGTCAGCAACCAGGGCTGCGGTTTCCGGGTATTTACCGAAGAAGTGCTCACGTACGTATGCGCCATCTTTGGATTTGAAGGTCTGGTAGTCGCCGTCAACGGTTTCGTTCATCAGTTGGATCAGTTTACCGCTGGTGTCTTTACGCAGCAGCTCATCCCAACGACCGCCCCACATGACTTTGATAACGTTCCAGCCAGCACCTGCAAAGATGCCTTCCAGTTCGTTAACAATCTTGCCGTTACCGGTGACCGGGCCGTCAAGACGCTGCAGGTTACAGTTGATAACAAAGACCAGGTTGTCCAGTTTTTCACGGGTCGCGATAGTGATCGCACCTTTAGATTCTGGCTCATCCATCTCGCCGTCGCCGAGGAAGGCGTAAACGGTTTGTTTAGAGGTATCTTTCAGGCCACGGTGTTCCAGATATTTCAGGAATTTAGCCTGGTAGATAGCACCGATTGGACCCAGACCCATAGAGACGGTCGGGAACTGCCAGAATTCCGGCATCAGTTTCGGGTGCGGGTAGGAAGACAGGCCTTTGCCGTGAACTTCCTGGCGGAAGTTGTTCATCTGCTCTTCGGTCAGACGACCTTCCAGGAATGCGCGTGCGTAGATACCCGGAGAGATGTGACCCTGGAAGTATACCAGGTCGCCGCCATCCTGCTCGTTGCGTGCACGGAAGAAGTGGTTGAAGCAAACATCATATACCGTTGCGGAGGACTGGAAGGATGCCATGTGGCCACCCAGCTCAAGGTCCTTTTTAGACGCGCGCAGTACGGTCATGATGGCGTTCCAGCGGATAGCAGAACGGATACGACGTTCCAGATCCAGATTACCCGGGTATTCCGGCTCATCTTCAACGGCAATAGTGTTGACATAATTGCTGGCCCCTGCACCTGCCGCTACTTTCACGCCGCCTTTGCGCGCTTCTGAAAGCAGTTGGTCGATCAGATACTGAGCACGCTCAACACCTTCTTCACGGATGACCGATTCGATCGCCTGTAGCCAGTCGCGAGTTTCGATCGGATCCACGTCATTTGGGAAACGTTCTGACATGGGGGTATTCCTTATCTATCTAATACGTTGAGTTATCTGGAACCTGTCCCATTACGTTCTCGCCAGAGAGCGTAATAAGACAGGTTCTGCGTTTAGTTGCCGCGCTTTTAGTTCGCGCTTGATTTACAACATCTTCTGGTTAACGTTCTGCCAGAAAAATCACTAATTCTTTCGTTGCTCCAGACGGCGTAAGGCGCGTTCTCGACGGCTTTCCTCACGGCTTCTGTCCAGTAAAATCTCTTCGATAAACGCCAGGTGACGGTGAGACGCTTCACGCGCCTCTTCAGGCTTCCCGGCGATGATTGCTTCAAAGATACGGGTACGATGACTGCTTACCAGCGGCAGCATCTCGCGACGCGCATACAGCAATTCGAAGTTTTGCCGAACGTTCTGGGCCAGCATCGGCTCCATACACCTTAGCAGATGGAGCAGCACCACATTGTGTGCGGCTTCGGTGACAGCAATTTGATACTGGAGTACCGCATCGGATTCGCCGTCCAGATCGCCGGACTGTTGCGCAAGCTCGATCGCATGGTGGAGTTCACGGATACGCGTTTTGTCTTCATCCGTGCTGCGTAATGCAGCGTAATAGGCTGCAATACCTTCCAACGCATGGCGCGTCTCAAGCAGGTCAAACTGGGATTCAGGATGGTCAGAGAGCAGCTCTACCAGTGGGTCGCTAAAGCTTTGCCACAGGCTACTCTGTACAAAAGTGCCGCCGCCCTGACGACGAAGCAGTAACCCCTTCGCTTCAAGGCGTTGGATCGCCTCGCGTAAGGAGGGGCGGGAGACGTCGAACTGTTTTGCCAGCTCGCGTTCCGGTGGGAGTTTTTCTCCGGGGCGAAGTGTCCCCTCAAGAATTAAAAACTCCAGCTGCTGCTCAATCACATCGGAGAGTTTTGGTTGGCGGATTTTGCTGTAGGCCATGATTTCCTGTCTTAAGCCATTTGCCCGGAGTCAATTGGTCTTACCAATTTCATGTTCTTGACGCTAAAGTAACAAAGTATTCACCTTCTGTCCATACAGGTTTTGATTGAAATCAGTAAAGGAGGCACATTTTAACAACATTACAGAAATAACGTTTCAAACATGTAACTATGCACAAATGTTAAATTTACCCACCACGGGGTAGATTTAACCTAATTTAAACGAAAAAATATATTATCTGAACCGATTCACCCACTTAATTATCGAGTTAATAAGCAAAATTTATGAATAAAAATTCATAATGGAAATTTTGTGGTAGTTAAACTCGCATTTACAAATGGTTTCTTTTTATTCAACTCGTCAACACCCTCGCATAAAGCAGGTGCATTCGCGCCCGCATAACATTATTCTGTTCAAGACAAAAGTATTTAAGCAACATTTCCTTATTGGCATCTGTAAACAAATTAATACAACAAACGGAATTGCAAACTTACACACGCATTACTGCGTAGTTCAAAAAATAAGTACTCGAAATTATGAAGAGTAAAACCACACACGAGGTTTAATGATGGAAAGTCAACCGCATGGCGATCAGCTCAAGCGCGGCCTTAAAAACCGCCATATACAGCTAATCGCGCTGGGTGGCGCGATTGGTACCGGGTTATTCCTCGGTAGCGCATCCGTTATCCAGTCTGCAGGACCGGGGATTATCCTGGGTTACGCTATTGCCGGCTTTATCGCCTTTTTGATCATGCGCCAGCTCGGTGAAATGGTGGTTGAAGAGCCGGTTGCAGGCTCCTTTAGCCACTTTGCCTATAAATACTGGGGCGGTTTCGCGGGTTTCTCTTCCGGCTGGAACTATTGGGTACTGTACGTTTTGGTTGCCATGGCAGAGCTAACTGCCGTCGGTAAATACATTCAGTTCTGGTATCCGGAGATCCCAACCTGGGTTTCTGCTGCGGCCTTCTTCGTGCTGATCAACGCCATCAACCTGACCAACGTGAAGGTGTTTGGCGAGATGGAGTTCTGGTTTGCCATTATTAAAGTCATCGCCGTAGTCGCCATGATCCTGTTCGGCGGCTGGCTGCTGTTTAGCGGCAACGGCGGCCCACAGGCCACCGTCAGCAACTTGTGGAGCCAGGGGGGATTCCTGCCGCACGGCTTCACCGGTCTGGTGATGATGATGGCGATTATCATGTTCTCCTTTGGTGGGCTGGAACTGGTCGGCATCACCGCGGCTGAAGCCGATAACCCGGAGCAAAGCATTCCCAAAGCGACTAACCAGGTTATCTACCGTATCCTGATTTTCTATGTCGGTTCGCTGGCGGTTCTGCTTTCCCTGATGCCGTGGACGCGCGTCACCGCTGATACCAGCCCGTTTGTCCTTATTTTCCACGAGCTAGGCGACACCTTTGTTGCCAATGCGCTGAACATCGTGGTGTTGACCGCCGCCCTTTCTGTCTATAACAGCTGCGTATACTGCAACAGTCGTATGCTGTTCGGTCTGGCGCAGCAGGGTAATGCGCCGAAAGCGCTGATGAACGTCGACAAGCGCGGCGTACCGGTGAACACTATTCTTGTCTCCGCGCTGGTAACGGCTCTGTGCGTGCTGATCAACTATCTGGCGCCGGAATCCGCCTTTGGCCTGCTGATGGCATTGGTGGTTTCCGCCCTGGTGATCAACTGGGCGATGATCAGCCTGGCGCACATGAAGTTCCGCAAAGCCAAACAGCAGCAGGGCGTAACCACTCGCTTCCCGGCGCTGTTCTACCCGCTGGGTAACTGGGTATGCCTGCTGTTCATGGCCGCAGTGCTGGTGATTATGCTGATGACGCCGGGCATGGCGATCTCGGTGTACTTAATCCCGGTATGGATTGGTATTCTTGGCATCGGCTATCTGTGCAAGCAGAAAACGGCCCGCGCGGTTAAAGCGCATTAAACCTCCCTCCCCCACCTGGACCAGGTGGGGGTTGTTACCTGCCTCACACTTTCCCACTCACGACTGTTTCGTCCATATCAGCGGCGTTATCCTGCAACGTAAAAACATCGGTACAAGACAATAATTCTCTCCATATCTCATTAATGGAGTGCAGTTGATGGAAACCAGTAAGCTCACGGTGAAAGAAAAGATCGGCTATGGAATGGGCGACGCCGGATGCAACATCATCTTTGGCGCCATCATGTTGTTTGTTAACTATTTTTACACCGATATTTTTGGTCTTGCGCCTGCCCTGGTCGGCGTATTACTGCTCTCAGTACGCGTTATCGATGCCGTTACCGACCCTATAATGGGCGCGATGGCCGACCGCACACGCAGTAAATATGGTCGATTTCGTCCATGGCTTTTGTGGATGGCTTTCCCTTACGCATTATTCAGCGTGCTTATGTTTACCACCCCTGAGTGGACGTATAACAGCAAGGTTATCTATGCCTTCGTCACCTACTTCCTGCTCTCTATTACCTATACGGCGATCAACATTCCCTACTGCTCGCTCGGCAGCGTTATCACCAACGATCCCAAGGAACGCGTCGCCTGCCAGTCATATCGCTTTGTATTGGTAGGAATCGCAACCCTGCTGCTCTCCCTTACCCTGCTGCCGATGGCCGACTGGTTTGGCGGGGAAGACAAAGCTAAAGGGTATCAGATGGCGATGGCGGTACTCGCCTTCATCGGCATGTGTATGTTCCTGTTTTGCTTTGCATCAGTCCGTGAACGCGTTCGCCCCGCCGTGCAGACTAACGACGATTTAAAAGCCGACCTGAAAGACGTGTGGAAGAACGACCAGTGGGTAAAAATCCTGCTGTTAACCCTGTGCAACGTCTGCCCGGGCTTTATTCGCATGGCCGCCACCATGTACTACGTTACGTGGGTTATGCAACAAAGCACGCAGTTCGCCACGTTGTTTATCAGCCTCGGCGTCGTCGGCATGATGATCGGCAGCATGCTGGCGAAGGTATTAACCGATCGCTGGTGCAAACTGAAGGTGTTCTTCTGGACCAACATCATCCTGGCGATTTTCTCCGCTGCATTTTATTTCTTCGACCCGAAAGCCACCATGATGATTATGGTGCTCTACTTCCTGCTCAACGTCCTGCATCAGATCCCTTCCCCGCTGCACTGGTCGTTGATGGCGGATGTCGATGACTACGGCGAGTGGAAAACCGGTAAGCGCATCACCGGGATCAGTTTCTCCGGTAACCTGTTTTTCCTCAAGCTGGGCCTGGCAATTGCCGGGGCGATGGTAGGCTTCCTGCTCTCCTGGTACGGCTACGACGCAGGGGCGAAAGCGCAAAGCGACTCCGCCATTAACGGTATTATGCTGCTGTTCACCATCATACCTGGCGTAGGTTATCTGATTACCGCAGGCGTGGTTCGCCTGCTAAAAGTTGACCGCGAGTTTATGCAGCAAATCCAGACCGATCTGGAAAAACGCCGTACCAACTACCGTGAACTCAATGAATACCACGATATAAAAACGACTGAACCCGTAAGGAAAGCCTAATGAAACAGTGGCCAAATCCCTTTATCGAACAACGCGCCGATCCGTTTATCTTACGCGACGGTAGCCACTACTATTTCATTGCGTCAGTGCCAGAATATGACCGACTGGAGATTCGTCGGGCCGACTCTCTGGAGGGATTGCGCTCCGCCACTCCTGTTGTCGTCTGGCGTAAGCCGGAAAATGGTCCTATGAGCCAACTCATCTGGGCGCCGGAACTTCATCATCTGGCAGGCAAGTGGTACATCTATTTTGCCGCTACCCATACTCAGGCGCTTGATAACCTGGGGATGTTCCAGCACCGCATGTTTGCCTTGGAGTGCGCAGACGCCGATCCGCTGACCGGCAAGTGGACAGAGAAAGGCCAAATTAAAACGCAGTTTGATACCTTCGCCCTGGACGCCACCACCTTTAATCATCAGGGGAAACAGTGGTATTTGTGGGCACAGAAATCGCCAGATATCGCCGGAAATTCCAATATTTATCTCGCAGAGCTGGAAAACCCATGGACGATTAAAGGCGAGCCGGTCATGCTCAGCCATCCTGAGTATGACTGGGAATGCCGGGGTTTCTGGGTCAACGAGGGGCCGGCAGTCATGGTGCATGGCGACAAGCTGTTTATCAGCTATTCGGCCAGCGCCACCGATGAGAATTACTGTATGGGGTTACTGTGGATTGGCCTCAACGACGATCCGCTCACCCCGCAGAACTGGCATAAATCACCGCGCCCGGTCTTTACCACTAGCTATGAAAATCGCCAGTATGGACCGGGACACAACAGTTTTACGCAAACGCCGGATGGTGAAGATGTACTGGTGTACCACGCGAGAAATTATACCGAGATTGAAGGCGATCCGTTGTACGATCCAAACCGCCATACGCGTCTGAAACTGGTGCGCTGGGACGAAAACGGGATGCCCGATTTTGGCATCCCGCCTGCTGATACGATCTAAGCCGTTGCACTGCCCGGTGGCGCTAATGCTTACCGGGCCTACACGTTTTCCATTCCAGGCCGGATAAGCGTTAGCGCCATCCGGCACAACGCTACACTAATGTGCCATAAATGGTGAGCAACGCGATAATCACCACCACCACAAAAGAGGTCTTCTTCGCCATTGAAACAGCCGCTTTTGGCGTTTCGACTTTATCAGTATGCGGTTCACGCGCCAGAGAGAACTGCGCCAGACGCGTTAACACCTGATATTGCGAAGTATGCAGATCCGCCAGTGAGGCAAACCAGGCCGGCAACGCTTTCTCGCCGTGTCCCAGCAACGCATAGACTACGCCAGCCAAACGAACCGGGATCCAGTCCAGCACATGCAGGATCGCATCAATACCCGATTGCAGACGCTGATGCGGCGTCTGATAGCGCGCCAGCCAGGACTGCCAGGCGCGTAAAAAGGCATAACCAACCAGCGTCACCGGTCCCCACGGACCACCGACAATCAACCAGAATAACGGCGCCAGATAAAAGCGGAAGTTGTTCCATAACAACGCGTTTTGCAGCTCGCGCAAGAACTCTCGCTCATCGCAATCCGGCGGAACCCCATGTATAAGCGTCAGCTCGCTGGCCATCGCCTCACGAGCATGTGCGTCATCGCGAGCGGCCGCCTGCAAATAGGCATGATAGTGGAGACGCGCCTTCCCTGCGCCGATGCACAGCAAGCCAATTAAGATCCATGCCACCAGCAACGGAACGTTAAACAGCAGTCCATGAACCGCGCGCAGCAGCAGGAATGTCAGCCCCATTGCAATCAGGGTCATGCCCGCCGTACGCATCATCGAGAAGTGCTTAATTCGGCGGAAAAAAGCTTCCACCCGATGATCAAGCTGCCAGTGCTCACCCAGCTTAAACAGGCGTTCAACAATCAACACCAGTAATGTTGTAAACAACGTCATGTCATCTCCTTGTGCGACGAGGGGGTGACCAGGGCGCGAAATTTTGCCCAGTCAAAAGACGGCCCGGGATCGGTCTTACGTTCGGGGGCAATATTACAGTGTCCAGTCATATTGTTGGCAATGGCCGGATAACGCGTAATCAGCGCATTCGTCACGGCGGCCAGTTGCTTATACTGTGCATCGGTATAGGCCAGCGTATCCGTTCCTTCCAGCTCAATACCGATTGAAAAATCATTACAGCGCTCACGCCCCTGATAATTTGACACGCCCGCATGCCAGGCGCGTTTATCAAAAGGGACGTACTGCACAATCTCACCATCTCGGCGGATCAAACAATGGGCCGAGACGCGCAAATGGGCGATCTCAGCAAAAAAAGGATGGGCCTTGGGATCAATCGTGCCGGTAAATAACGCGTCTATCCACGGGCCGCCAAACTCGCCGGGCGGCAGACTGATATTATGCACCACCAGCAGAGAAGGGGTTTCGTCATCCGGGCGGCAATCGTAATGAGGAGAGGGAACGCGTCGCGCCTCTGCCAGCCAGCCCTCGTCTAACAACATGCAGAATCTCCTTATTGGTGGTGCTCATACCAGGTTCAGGGTAGCATGTTTCTACCTTATGATTCGTTAGCAATTTGGAGTTTTATCATGCCGCCTCGCCGCTATAACCCTGACTACCGACGTGACGCGCTGTTGGAACGCATAAATCTGGATATCCCTGCCGCTGTAGCTCAGGCACTGCGCGAAGATTTAGGCGGAGAAGTTGATGCCAATAACGATATCACCGCACAGCTTTTACCCGAAGATATGCGTTCCCACGCCACCGTGATTACCCGAGAAAATGGCGTTTTTTGCGGGAAACGTTGGGTGGAAGAGGTCTTTATTCAATTGGCTGGCGATGATGTCAACATCATCTGGCATGTCGAAGATGGCGACAGCATTAAGGCTAATCAACCGCTGTTTGAGCTGGACGGCCCCTCCCGCGTACTGCTGACCGGCGAACGTACCGCGCTTAATTTTGTACAGACGCTTTCGGGCGTGGCGAGCGA
This sequence comes from Citrobacter sp. C5_2, assembly GCF_014596845.2. Lineage (NCBI taxonomy): Bacteria > Pseudomonadati > Pseudomonadota > Gammaproteobacteria > Enterobacterales > Enterobacteriaceae > Citrobacter > Citrobacter sp. C5_2. The sequence continues at coordinate 4,208,274 of NZ_CP115032.1, forward strand.
GGTGCGTAAATACGTCGATCTGCTGGCGGGGACAAAAACCCAACTACTGGATACACGTAAAACGCTGCCAGGACTGCGTACCGCTCTGAAATATGCCGTGTTATGCGGCGGCGGCGCGAATCATCGCTTGGGGCTTTCTGACGCCTTCCTGATTAAAGAAAACCACATTATTGCTTCTGGTTCGGTACGTAAGGCCGTTGAAAAAGCCTTCTGGTTGCATCCGGATGTGCCTGTTGAAGTTGAAGTTGAAAGCCTGGAAGAACTGGACGACGCACTGAAAGCCGGGGCGGACATCATCATGCTCGATAACTTCGAAACTGAGCAAATGCGCGAAGCGGTAAAACGCACCAACGGCCAGGCGCGTCTGGAAGTCTCGGGTAACGTCACCCATGAAACGCTGCGCGAATTTGCCGAAACCGGTGTGGACTTTATCTCCGTTGGCGCACTGACCAAGCACGTCCGCGCGCTCGATCTCTCCATGCGTTTTCGTTAATTGCTCATTGCAAGGCCCGATGGCGCTTCGCTTATCGGGCCTCCCCCAGCCGGATAAGGCATTTACGCCGTCATCAGGCAGTTTCTTCGAGCCCCTTCGCAAATACGTTGTCTGATCCTGTAATTTCGTAAAAATCCTCTGAACCCGCTTTCCCGTTCTGTTTTTTGTCTCTCGCCTAAGATCCGTTCGATTTGCCAAAGTAGCGCCAGCTAACTCAGAAGCGAATCAACAATGGATAAACAACGAGGCTTCACGCTTATCGAACTGATGGTGGTCATTGGCATCATTGCCATTCTTAGCGCCATCGGCATTCCGGCTTATCAAAACTATCTACGCAAAGCCGCCCTGACAGACATGCTACAAACCTTTGTCCCCTATCGCACTGCGGTCGAGCTCTGTGCGCTGGAGCATGGTGGAACAGAGACTTGCGATGCCGGGACCAATGGCATTCCCTCCCCCACAACCACCCGTTATGTCTCAGGCATGAGGGTTGAAAAAGGCGTTGTCAGCCTCACAGGCCAGGAAAGCCTGAATGGGCTAAGTATCACGATGACGCCGGGTTGGGACAATGCCAACGGTATTACCGGCTGGAACCGTAACTGCGCCATTCCAAATGACAGCGCACTACAACAGGCTTGCGAAGACGTTTTTCGCTTCGACACGTACTAAGGAAAAGAGATGAATACCACGCAACTCACGGCGCTATGCCAACGTTATCAGGGGATATTACTCGATGCAGACAATGAAGTAGTGCACATCGCCGTGGTGGATGCACCGTCCCATGAGCTGCTGGACGCCCTGCATTTTGCCACCACCCGACGTATCGACATTGTTTGCTGGACGCGCCAGCAAATGGAAGGCCACACGCATACGCCACAGAAAATGTTACCGGTCGTAGTGTCTGAAAGCAGCGCCACCGCAGCTGGGTTGCTGAATCAGACGTTTCAATCCGCCCTGGCGCAACGGGCTTCTGATATTCACTTTGAACCAGCGGAACATCGCTATCAGATCAGATTACGCGTGGATGGCGTATTACACGTTTTGCCGGAAGTCACAACTGAGATGGGCATCGCTATCACCGCAAGATTAAAAGTATTAGGCAGCCTGGATATTGCCGAGCACCGGCTGCCACAAGACGGACAATTTACCATTGAGATTTCAGGACAACCCATCTCGTTTCGTATCTCCACCCTGCCCTGTCGTTGGGGTGAAAAGGTTGTACTACGGCTACTTCATCAGGTCGATCAGACACTGGATATCACCGCGCTGGGCATGCAGGACGCGCAGCTGGCAGCATTTTCGCAAGCGTTGCAGCAGCCTCAAGGGCTGATTCTGGTTACCGGGCCTACCGGGAGTGGTAAAACGGTCACCCTGTACAGCGCGCTACAAACCCGAAATACATCAGAGGTGAATCTTTGTAGCGTAGAGGATCCGGTAGAGATCCCCATCGCAGGCCTTAACCAGACACAAATTCATCCACGCGCAGGTCTTACTTTTCAGGGCGTATTGCGCGCTCTGCTGCGCCAGGATCCCGACATCATTATGGTCGGCGAAATCCGCGATGGCGAAACGGCTGAAATAGCGCTTAAGGCGGCACAAACCGGTCATCTGGTTCTGTCAACACTGCATACTAATTCCACCAGTGAAACGCTGGTACGCCTGCAGCAAATGGGGGTTGCGCGCTGGATGATCGCCTCCGCGCTGACGCTCGTCATTGCCCAGCGCCTGGTCAGAAAGCTATGCCCCCATTGCCGACAACGCCTGGAGACATCCATTACGCTCCCCCAAGCAATCTGGCCCATGCCACTGCCACGTTGGCATGCGCCTGGTTGCGAACATTGTTATCACGGCTTTTATGGTCGTACCGCATTGTTTGAAGTGCTCCCGGTGACACCTGCATTACGCCAGAGCATCGCCAGTGGCACATCCGCAGACGGAGTCGAGTCAGATGCTCAGCTATCAGGGCGTACGCTTTTCGAGAATGGCTGTCAGGCTGTCGAACAAGGCTTAACGACATATGAAGAACTTATTCGCGTACTGGGCATGCCGCATGTCAGCTAAACAGCTTTGGCGCTGGCAAGGCATTAACAACGAAGGTGAGCCGTCGGAAGGAGTATTATGGGCTGATACCCGACTCTCGCTGATACAAGCGCTGGAGCAGCGGCATATCACGCCGTTACGTATTAAACGTATCCGTGTCAAAAACTCTCACTGGAGCCGTGAAAGAAGCGCCGAAACCATACATCAGTTGGCAACCTTACTGAAAGCAGGGCTAACACTCTCGGCAGCGCTAACCCTGCTGGCTGAACAGCATCCCAGCAGCCAGTGGCAGGCGCTCCTGCGCACGCTGGCTCACGATATGGAGCAGGGCATTTCCCTCTCCACCTCACTCGCAACATGGCAACACGTTTTTCCGCCACTTTATCAGGCGATGATTCGTACCGGAGAGCTTACAGGTAAGCTGGATGACTGCTGTTTTGAACTCGCCAGACAGCAAAAAAAGCAGCAGCAACTCGCTGATAAAGTTAAAAAAGCCCTGCGCTATCCGATAATCATCATCACGATGGCGGTAATAGTGGTATTTGCGATGCTGCAGTTTGTGCTCCCTGAGTTTGCCGCCATCTACCAAACGTTTAACACCCCACTACCAGCGCTCACTCGGGGGATGATTGCCATCGCCCACTACAGCAGCCAATGGGGGTGGCTGGCGGTAGCATTCACGATGCTCTCGGTTATGACATATCACGTGATCAAACAGAAACCGTATTGGCGCATTCTGAGTCAGAAATGGTTGCTTGGGCTCCCTGTTACAGGAGCAATGGTCAGAGGGCAAAAACTCACGCAGATCTTTACCGTTCTGGCGTTAACACAAAACGCTGGCATTCCCTTTTTACAGGGTCTTGAGAGCGTTAGTGAAACGCTTGCCAGCCCTTTCTGGTCTCAACGTTTAGCGCAGGTTCATCACGATATCAGCGCCGGGAAACCTGTCTGGTTGGCGCTGAAAAATTGCGGCGAATTCAGTCCATTATGTATACAGCTGGTAAGAACGGGGGAAGCATCCGGCTCGCTGGATGCAATGCTGCGTAATCTCGCCCACCATCACGGGGAGAAAACGCTGTCTCAGGCGGAAAATCTGGCTGCGCTACTTGAGCCCGCGTTACTGGTCATTACGGGTTTGATCATCGGTACGCTGGTTGTCGCGATGTATTTACCGATTTTCCATTTGGGAGATGCAATGAGCGGCGTAGGATAAAGCTGGCGCATTACCACACGCCAGCTTCATCATGTTACAGGCTATTGAAAACGCGGTTTTCTTGTTCCTGTACACGAATAAACGTTGTACGTTTGGTTAGCTCTTTCAGACGGGAGGCGCCTACATAAGTACAAGCTGAACGCAGGCCACCGAGGATATCGCGAGCGGTATTATCAACCGGACCACGCAGCGGCAGCTTAACGGTTTTACCTTCTGCGGCGCGGTACTGTGCAACACCACCTACGTGACGCGTCATGGCAGATTCAGAGCTCATACCGTAGAACAGCATGAATTTCTCACCGTTCTCTTCAACAATTTTGCCGCCACTTTCTTCATGACCGGCCAGCATACCGCCGAGCATAACGAAGTCCGCACCGCCGCCGAATGCTTTTGCCACGTCGCCCGGCATTGTGCAGCCACCGTCGCTGACAATCATACCGCCCAGACCGTGCGCTGCGTCGGCACATTCAATCACTGCCGAGAGCTGCGGATAGCCAACGCCGGTTTTTACACGCGTGGTACATACAGAACCAGGCCCAATACCGACTTTGACAATGTCCGCACCGGAAAGTATCAGCTCTTCACACATTTCGCCGGTAACCACATTGCCCGCACAGATCGTTTTCGTCGGCCATGCTTCACGCGCTTTTGACACAAACTGAACAAAATGCTCAGAGTAGCCATTTGCCACATCAATGCAGATAAAGTTCAGCGCCGGGTTGAGCGCCAGAATCTGTTTGGTTTTTTCGAAATCTGCGTCAGACGTGCCGGTGGAAACCATCACATGCTTGAGGATATCGGCAGAGCTATCCGCGATAAAGGCAGACCAGTCTTCAACAGAATAGTGTTTGTGCACAGCGGTCAGGATGTCGAAGGATGCCAGCGCCTTTGCCATGGCAAATGTCCCGACAGTGTCCATGTTCGCAGCGATAATCGGTACGCCGGACCAGGTCTGACCTGAATGCTTAAAGGTAAATTGACGTTCCAGCTCAACATCGGAACGGCTTTTGAGAGTAGAACGCTTAGGGCGGATAAGAACGTCTTTGAAACCTAACTTCAGATCTTCTTCGATACGCATGTGCGGATTCCTGGGGTTAATGGCGAAAAATCGAAACTCACAACTCCAGTGACGCTATCATACGCACTAATCAATGCCGCGCAAGACTGCGAAATTCTCTTTTTTTACGCTACAATCCCATAAATTTACCTGGCGAATAGTAGGTTAATCCTGCAGCAGCCTCGCCTTCGCGCGCTTAACTTTTAACTGTTTGATAATCAAACTTAAACTCCAGGATCTGCATCTATGAGGTATACAGTAGCCTTAACCGGCGGCATTGGCAGTGGTAAAAGCACCGTTGCAAATGCGTTCGCTGACCTCGGAATAAACGTGATTGATGCAGATATCATTGCGCGTCAGGTGGTTGAACCAGGTACGCCTGCCCTCATGGCGATTGAAGAACATTTTGGTTCCGACGTGATAGCCGCGGACGGTTCGCTACAGCGACGCATTTTACGCGAACGTATTTTTTCCAATCCTGAGGAAAAAAGCTGGCTAAATGCGCTGCTCCATCCGCTTATTCAGCAGGAAACACAGCGTCAGTTTGATCAAGCGACCTCGCCCTATCTGTTATGGGTTGTCCCGTTGCTGGTAGAGAATTCGCTGTATAAAAAAGCCAACCGCGTGCTGGTGGTGGATGTCACCCCCGAGACCCAGCTCAGACGAACCATGCAGCGTGATGATGTGACGCGCGAGCATGTTGAAAAAATTCTTGCTGCCCAGGCTACGCGTGAAGCGCGTCTGGCCGTGGCAGACGATGTTATTGATAATAATGGCGCACCGGAAGCCATCGCCTCGGATGTCGCCCGCCTGCACGCGCTCTATTTGCAATGCGCGTTGCAGTTTGTCTCACAGGAAAAACCGTAATGCACACCCAGGTCCTTTTTGAACACCCTCTCAATGAGAAGATGCGTACATGGCTGCGCATAGAGTTTTTGATCCAACAGCTCTCCGTTAATTTACCTATTGCAGACCATGCAGGCGCACTGCATTTTTTCCGTAATATCGGCGATTTACTGGATGTCTTTGAACGCGGTGAAGTTCGCACCGAACTCCTGAAAGAACTTGAACGACAACAGCGTAAACTCCAGGCCTGGGTTGAAGTTCCCGGCGTCGATCAAAGCAGAATCGACGCATTGCGCCAACAGTTAAAAAGCGCGGGCAGCATTCTGATTTCGGCCCCACGCATTGGACAAACGCTGCGTGAAGATCGCCTGATTGGCCTCGTGCGTCAGCGTTTAAGCATTCCTGGCGGATGCTGCAGTTTCGATCTCCCCACCCTGCATATCTGGTTACATTTACCGCAGCCGCAACGCGACGCGCAGGTTGAAACCTGGCTTGCCAGCCTGAATCCACTCAACCAGGCGTTGTCGCTGGTGCTGGATTTAATTCGTAACTCGGCGCCGTTTCGTAAACAAACCAGCCTGAATGGTTTTTACCAGGACAACGGCGAAGATGCCGATTTGCTGCGCTTGCAGCTGCCGCTGGATTCGCAGCTTTATCCGCAAATTTCTGGTCATAAGAGCCGTTTTGCCATTCGTTTTATGCCGCTGGATAGCGAGAATGGCCAGGTGCCTGAGCGTCTCGATTTTGATCTGGCGTGCTGTTAAGGAGTCAACATGTCTGAACAAACCATCGTCAACTGCCCAACCTGCGGTAAACCCGTGGTGTGGGCTGAAGTCAGTCCGTTTCGCCCATTCTGCAGCAAACGCTGCCAGTTAATCGATCTGGGTGAGTGGGCCGCAGAAGAGAAACGTATCCCCAGCTCTGGCGATCTGTCGGAAAGCGACGACTGGAGTGAAGAGCAGAAATAATTCTGCTAAAACGGGATAAAGCAACGCCGCATCCGGCGTTGCATGTTGTTTTGCCTGATGGCGCTGCGCTTATCAGGCCTACGAACACCCTTAGCCCGCAATCAGCTTTTCAATTACCGGGGCATTCGCGGGCGGGAAGTCCTCCACATTCAGAGCATCTTGCGCAATCCACTGCGCCGGTTGCCCCTCTTTTCCCCACGGTTCGCCTTCCCAGCTTTCCACCAGCCAGAACCACAGCGTAATGTGCCGGTCCGGAAACTGATACTCCAGCTTTTCGAACAGTGAATTCTGAGTCGGTGTGATCCCAACTTCTTCCTGTAGTTCGCGAATCAGCGCCTGCTCTGGCGTTTCACCCGCTTCAATTTTCCCACCGGGGAATTCCAGCTTATTTGCCATATGGGCATCCGCCGCACGCTGGGTGATAAAAATTTCATTGTGCTGGTTACGAATAATCCCGACGGCGATCTGCAATTTTTTCATTTTCATCGTCCATAAAAAAGGCGCAGAAGTCTGCGCCTTTTCAATAAGTTATTTTCTTAGCTCAGACGGCCATGACACTGTTTGTATTTTTTGCCGGAACCGCAAGGGCACGGATCGTTACGACCCACTTTACGCTCGCCGGTTTGTGCTGCCATCTCTTCTGCCGCGGCGGCATCGTCGCCTTTATGGCTCAACTGCTGCATCTGCGCTAAACGCTCAGCTTCTTCACGACGCTGCTGCTCCATCGCTTCTACTTCTTCAGGCATACGTACCTGAACTTTGCTCAGGGTGCTGATCACTTCATACTTCAGTGATTCCAGCATTGATGCAAACATAGAGAAGGATTCACGCTTGTATTCCTGCTTCGGATCTTTTTGCGCGTAACCACGCAGGTGGATACCCTGACGCAGGTAATCCATCGCCGCCAGGTGCTCTTTCCACAGCGAGTCGAGCGTTTGCAGCATCACGCCTTTTTCGAAGTGACGCATCATCTCTGCGCCCACAACTTCTTCTTTACGCTGATAAACTTCTACCGCGTTTGCCAGAATACGTTCGCGCAGCGTTTCTTCGTGCAGCTCAGGTTCTTTATCCAGCCACTCTGAAATCGGCATATCCAGATCAAAGTCGTTTTTCAGGCGCTCCTGCAGACCCGGAATATCCCACATCTCTTCCAGAGACTGCGGCGGAATATAGGCATCAATCGTCGCTTTGAAGACGTCTTCGCGGATGCTGTTAATGGTTTCGCTAACGTCAGAGACATCCAGCAGTTCGTTACGCTGGGTGTAGATTGCGCGGCGCTGATCGTTAGCAACGTCATCATATTCCAGCAGTTGCTTACGAATATCGAAGTTGCGGCTTTCCACTTTACGCTGCGCGTTTGCAATCGCTTTCGTCACCCATGGGTGTTCAATCGCTTCACCCGGCTTCATACCCAGTTTACGCATCATGCCGGACACACGGTCAGAGGCAAAAATACGCATCAGCGCATCTTCCATCGACAGGTAGAAACGAGACGAACCCGCATCCCCCTGACGACCGGAACGACCACGCAGCTGGTTATCGATACGACGAGATTCATGACGCTCAGTACCGATAATATGTAAACCGCCGGCCGCTAACACCGCGTCATGACGAACCTGCCAATCAGCTTTGATCTGGGCGATCTGTTCCGGAGTTGGGTCTTGCAGCTCGGCAACTTCCGCCTGCCAGCTACCACCCAGCACGATATCGGTACCACGACCCGCCATGTTTGTCGCAATAGTGACGGCTGACGGATAACCCGCCTGGGCGACGATATCCGCTTCGCTGGCGTGGAACTTGGCGTTCAGCACGTTGTGCTTAATGCCTGCTTTGGTCAGCTCGTTAGAGACCACTTCCGATTTTTCAATGGAGATAGTACCCACCAGCACCGGCTGGCCATTTGCGGTACGCTCTTTAATATCTTCAATAATCGCCTGAATTTTTTCCGCTTCGGTCATGTACACCAGATCCGGTAAATCCTTACGGATCATCGGACGGTTGGTCGGAACGACCACGGTATCCAGTTTGTAGATGGAGCTGAATTCAAACGCTTCAGTGTCTGCAGTACCGGTCATACCGGCCAGTTTTTCGTACAAACGGAAGTAGTTCTGGAAGGTAATGGATGCCAGCGTCTGGTTTTCGTTCTGGATTTCCACGCCTTCTTTCGCTTCAACAGCCTGGTGCAGGCCATCGGACCAGCGACGCCCCTGCATCGTACGACCAGTGTGTTCGTCGACGATGATAACTTCGCCATCTTTCACGATGTAGTCGACGTCACGGGTAAACAGCACGTGCGCGCGCAGTGCGGCAGTCACGTGGTGCATCAGCATAATGTTGCCCGGAGAGTACAGCGACTCGCCCTCATCCATAATGCCTTCGTTCACCAACAGTTCTTCAATCAGCACCAGACCCCGTTCGGTCAGGTTAACCTGGCGCGCTTTCTCATCAACGGAGAAGTGGCCTTCACCCTGGAAAGTGTCGGAATCTTCCTTCTCCTGACGGATCAGGTGCGGAATGATTTTGTTCACTTTTTTATACATTTCCGAGCTGTCTTCAGCCGGACCGGAAATGATCAGCGGCGTACGCGCTTCATCGATCAAGATGGAGTCGACTTCATCGACCAGCGCATAGTGCAGTTTACGCTGAACACGCTCTTCCGGGCTAAACGCCATGTTGTCACGCAGGTAGTCAAAGCCGTATTCGTTGTTGGTGCCGTAGGTAATATCGGCATTATAAGCTTCACGCTTAGCTGGCGCTGGCAGGCCAGACATGTTGATACCGACAGTCATGCCGAGGAATTCAAACAGCGGGCGGTTATTTTCGGCGTCACGCTGGGCCAGGTAGTCGTTCACAGTAACCACGTGTACGCCTTTCCCGCTTAACGCGTTCAGGTACGCCGGCAGCGTTGCGGTCAGGGTTTTACCTTCACCGGTACGCATTTCCGCGATGCAGCGATCGTTAAGCACCATACCGCCCAGCAGCTGAACGTCGAAGTGGCGCATGCCGAACACACGCTTACTCGCTTCGCGAACCACCGCGAACGCTTCCGGGATCAGGCTCTCAACGCTGGCGCCTTTTTCCAGACGGGCGCGGAATTCCGCGGTCTTTGCTTTCAGCTCATCATCGGAGAGTTTTTCCATCTCCGGTTCCATGGCGTTGATGACATTGACCACTTTACGCATACGACGCAGCGTACGTTCGTTACGGCTACCGAATACTTTTGTTAATAATTTGATTAGCATAATAAAATCTCAAACGCCCCGCGGTGCGGAGTCAAAAATTATAAGTTGGAAGGTTCTTTTTTAGCTGAGGCGTTGAGGGCCAGCGCGGATACCCTGCAGCTGGCTGATCCAGACCGGAACGCTAAACGCGGCCTGAGAGGTAAAGTGGGAGTATGTCACGCGACTCACGGTCGCTGGCGGTCTGCCTTCTTGCGTCAGCATCGCGCTGAGCGTATTCAATAACGCAAGATGGTGCGCCTGGATTGGCAACGGCTCTTCGGCAACGGGCAGCGCCTGAGGAGCCATAGCAAAAGAAAGATGGCGAATAACCGTACGAATAGCATGCTGATGCCAGTAGTCGACGGTAAAATTCGGGCGGCGATTGGTCGCTTCCAGCAAAGCAAGCTGGTTAAAGTTAACTTTAGCGCCTTGATCGTGATTGCTGGCGGTCGCCTTCGCGGGGGTATTAGGTTCAGCAGCATTACCAAGCGCGGGCAGGCCAAAACTAGCCGCGACCATCCCCAACAGGAGATGCGGCCAGAAGTACCGTCTGCCTAACTGTCGCCAGCGCGTCAGTATTCCACTCACGTTATTGCCACCTGATATACCCTGCGTTTGGGGTTACATATGCAAAACCATTTTTTGCGCACAAATATTACCATTAATGCGTTCGCACCACAGCAGTAATGACGCAAGTCGCGGGTAAATATGCTTAAGAAAGCAGCGATCGAACGCTATTTTACTCTGCCGGTGGGGAGAAAGTCGCTTCAGGGAAGGTGGTTTGCAATCGGAAAATAAAAAAACGACTGGTTCACCTGGCCGGAGAGAGTGCCAGATTAACCAGTCGAATTTATGCGACAGCGTATGTCGTTATGCCAGTACGGTCGAAGGTGCTTTGAACGCCAACGGCAGTTCTGCATCGTCCTGGAAGGTCACATATTCCCAGGCTTCCTGTTTCGCCAGGACCGCCTGCAACAATTTATTATTCAATGCATGACCGGATTTATACGCGGTGAATGCACCAATAATGTTGTGACCACACATGAACAAGTCACCAATCGCGTCGAGCATTTTGTGACGAACGAATTCGTCTTCAAAACGCAGGCCGTCTTCGTTCAATACGCGATAATCGTCAACAACGATGGCACAATCGAAGCTGCCGCCCAGGCACAGGCCGCGGGACTGCAGATATTCGATATCACGCATGAAGCCGAAAGTACGCGCGCGGCTGATCTGGCGCATGAACGCATCCGCAGAGAAGTTCATCGCGTAGCGCTGCGTGCTGGAGTCGATTGCCGGATGGTTAAAGTCGATGGTGAAATCCAACGTAAAACCATTATACGGCTTAAACTCAGCCCACTTATCGCCATCTTCGACACGAACGGTCTCTTTGATGCGAACAAATTTTTTGGCGCTGCTAAGTTCTTCAATACCCGCATCAAGCAGCAGATAGACGAACGGAGCGGCACTGCCATCCATAATCGGGATTTCCGGGGCGTTAACTTCAATAACGATGTTATCGATACCTAAGCCCGCCAGAGCAGCGTTAAGGTGCTCAACGGTTGAAATCCGTACATCATGCTCGTTGACCAGACACGTACAGAGCATGGTATCACGCACAGATTTGGCATCGGCCGGGAAATCTACCGGAGGATTCAAGTCGGTGCGACGATAGATGACCCCGGTGTTGGCCGGCGCAGGGCGTAATGTCAGGGTGACTTTTTTGCCGGTATGCAAACCGACGCCAGTCGCCTGAACGATACGTTTAAGAGTCCTTTGTTTGATCATCGTATAATCTCGCCAAATTACCTATCCAACCGAAGTGTACTATACATTCGGTGGGCCAGTTTAGCACAAAGAGCCACAATTCCCAAATTCCAGCTAATTCTTAATCAGCTTGCTTACGCAGGAACGCAGGGATATCCAGATAATCCGGCTCTTTGGTGGTTTGCGGCGTATTGTCGTTAACCACTTTCGCAACCGGTTTTTGCTCTTGCGTCAACGGCGCCATACCGTGCTGCTGGTAACGATCCATTACCGGCTGCTGGACCTGCTTGTTGGTTACCAGAGTGATTTCAGGACGCTTGTCCATACCAATTCCAGTCGCAACAACGGTCACGCGCAGTTCGTCGTTCATATCCGGGTCCAGAGAGGTACCGATAACCACGGTCGCGTTATCCGATGCAAAGGCACGGATGGTGTTACCGACGGTTTCGAATTCATCCAGACGCAGGTCGAAGCCCGCAGTAATGTTGACCAGCACGCCGCGCGCGCCAGACAGATCGATATCTTCCAGCAGCGGGGAAGAGATAGCCATTTCAGCCGCTTCTTCCGCACGGTCTTCACCGCTTGCCACGCCGGAGCCCATCATCGCGTAGCCCATTTCGGACATCACGGTGCGCACGTCTGCAAAGTCGACGTTCATCAGGCCCGGACGCGTGATCAGTTCAGCGATACCCTGGACTGCGCCTTTCAGCACGTCGTTCGCTGCGCCAAACGCATCCAGCAGGGAGATACCACGGCCCAGCACTTTCAGCAGTTTGTCGTTCGGGATAGTGATCAGAGAGTCCACGTGTTTGGACAGTTCGGTGATACCCTGCTCCGCGAATGCCATACGCTTCTTGCCTTCAAAGTTGAAAGGCTTAGTCACGACAGCAACGGTCAGGATACCTAAATCTTTTGCCACTTCAGCAACCACTGGCGCAGCACCGGTTCCGGTACCGCCGCCCATTCCTGCTGCGATAAACACCATGTCTGCACCGTCAAGCGCTGCACGCAGAGCTTCACGATCTTCGTCTGCCGCATTACGACCGACTTCCGGGTTTGCACCCGCGCCCAGACCTTTGGTGATGCCGCTACCAATTTGAATGGTCTGTCCAACCGCCGTTTTACGCAACGCCTGAGCGTCGGTATTCACCGCAAAGAATTCAACACCTTCGATGCGCTCGCGCACCATGTGTTCAACGGCATTACCGCCGCCGCCGCCGACGCCGATGACTTTAATCACCGCGTCATTGGTTAGTTCCATAGGTTCAAACATAGTTTCTCTCTCCGTTGTGCCTGTCGCCTGAGACCTTTAATGTGCGTCGGTCTCTTTAAAAATTAAAACTCTTTTCTCAGCCAGCTATTGAGTCGTTTAATCCACGAGCCAACTGACGCCGTTACGCGTTTTTCAACTTCAGCCTCACCACTCAAATGGGACTCTTTCCCGTAGTGAAGCAGCCCCACTGCCGTTGAATAATACGGCTCCTGGGCATAATCCGTCAGACCGGTAATATTCAGCGGTGCGCCAATACGGACTTGCGTATGGAACACGCGCTGTGCGCAGGCTGCAAGACCTTCAATTTGCGCTGCGCCACCGGTTAACACAATCCCCGCCGCCAGATGATGTTTCACCCCCTGCTGGCGAAGCTGTTCTTGTAATTGCAAAATTTCTTCGTTGACCAGGTTGAGCAGCTCGGTATAACGCGGCTCAATGACCTCTGCCAAAGTCTGACGCTGCAGGCTACGCGGCGGACGACCGCCCACGCTTGGCACCTCAACGCTCTCGTCTTTACCGACGATGGAGCCCAGCGCGCAGCCATGACGTACTTTGATGGCTTCAGCATCGCTCGGCGGCGTACCAAAGGCATACGCGATATCGCTGGTCACCACATTCCCTGCATAAGGGATCACTTTGGTATGGCGCAACGCCCCGCCAGTATAAACGGCGATATCCATTGTACCACCACCAATATCTACCACGCAGACACCCAGTTCACGTTCATCTTCCGTCAACACGGAATAACTGGCTGCCAGTCCGGCGAAAATCAGTTGGTCAACTTTCAGACCACAACGTTCAACGGCTTTGACAATATTCTTCGCCATGTCGTTGTGGCAGGTAATAAGATGCACTTTTGCCTGCATACGTACGCCGGAAAGACCTACCGGATTTTTGATACCTTCCTGGTAGTCAATGGCGTATTCCTGCGGAATAACGTGCAGAACACGATGTTCATCGCGCACGCGTACGGATTTTGCCGTATGTACGACGTTTTCCACATCTTCCTGCGTCACTTCCTCTTCGGAAATGGGCACCATACCAATTTCATTCTGACAGCTAATGTGTTTGCCGGAAAGCGCCAGATACACCGAGGATATCTGGCAATCTGCCATCAGCTCAGCCTGGTCAATGGCGCGCTGTACGCATTTCACCACAGACTCAAGGTCATTCACCCCGCCTTTATCCATACCTCGCGATGGGCAACTGCCCACGCCAATGATATTGACCATACCGTCGGGCAGAACTTCCCCTACTAAAGCGGCTACCTTCGCGGTGCCAATCTCCAGTCCAACTACCAGTTTTCTGTCCGTCGCCTTGATCATTGTTGTTCTGCCTGTGCCTGATTCTGTTGCTGATTAGATTCCTCAGGAGGCAAGGGAACCCAGCCTACTGCCGCTCCTGAGTCATAACGCAAATCAACGTAGCTAATCCGTTTGCCATCGGTTTGCGCCTGCTGCTGTAAAACCGGGTAGAGTTCCACAAAGCGAGCCAAACGTTTTATCGTATCGCCCCTGCCCAGATTGAGCTTAATATCGTTATTTAGCGTCAACTGCCAGGAACGACGCGCGGTCATCGCCGCTTCCTTCAGGGTGAATCTATCCTTAGCCAGCACCTGCCCCATATCGCGGAACCCTTGCAGCACTTCACTTGCGCTACCTTCCGGTCCGTACAACATGGGTAATACCTGCTTATTGGCCCGACCGGATGGGACGCTGAACGTATTGCCTTCAGCATCCACCATGTGCTGGTCATTCCAACGCGCAATTGGCACATATTCAACCAGATGAATCTTCAATTCATCAGGCCATTGCTTTCTGACGCTCGCCTGTTTAATCCACGGGAGGCGTTCAATCTGACTCTGGATGATGTTCACATCCTGGGTCATAAAGGTTCCCGGCGCGCCCAGCGCCAGAATGGACTGACGAATATCGTCATTGCGCGTGTAATGCCGTTCGCCGGTTAACACCAGTTTTGACAACGGCAAACGCTGCGCATCTTCCATCCATCCCAACACGACCCAGCCGCTGACAAACACGGTGCACAGCACTGTCAGCAGGAACAGTATTCCTGCAAGACGCGTTCCATTATTGCGGCGTGAGGAATTTACGTCTTCTTCATCACCGTTTCGCGTGTTCAGCGCAGCCTGCGACATATCAGTCCGCCAACTCCAGAATTCTTACCACCAACTGCGAGAAGCTCAGACCCGCCTGACGCGCTGCCATCGGCACCAGGCTGTGGCTGGTCATACCCGGAGAGGTATTGGCTTCCAGCAGATAAAACTGGCCATCGCTGTCCAGCATGACGTCAATGCGCCCCCAACCTTTACAGCCTAAGGCGGTCCACGCTTTCAGGACTAAATCCTGTAATTGGGCCTCTTGCTCGACTTCCAGACCTGCAGGGCAGAAATATTGTGTCTCATCAGAGAGATACTTCGCCTCATAATCATAGAAGGTTCCCGCGGGTTGGATACGTATTGACGGTAAAATTTCTTCGCCGAGTATCGCAACGGTAAATTCCGGGCCACTGAGCCATTTTTCAATCAGTACTTCTTCATCATGCTGAAAAGCCAATGCTAATGCACCCTGCAAAGCATTTTCTTCTTCAACTTTTGACATCCCTACGCTGGAACCTTCACGGCTTGGCTTAACAATCAGCGGCAAACCTAACGCAGAAATTTTTGCAACTACCTCATCGCTAAGACCTTTTTCGAACTCAGCGCGGGTCAACACAACCCATGGCGCGACGGGTAAACCTGCGCCCTGCCACAGCAGCTTGCTGCGCAGTTTGTCAATCGAAATCGCGGAAGCCATGACGCCGCTGCCGGTATAAGGCAGGCCAATTTGCTCCAGCATGCCCTGCAACGTGCCATCTTCACCGCCACGGCCGTGCAGCGCAATAAACACCTTCTGAAAACCCATTGATTTCAGAAGAGTGACATCAACCTCTTTAGGGTCAACCGGATGGGCATCCACGCCGCCTTCACGCAACCCGGCGAGCACAGCCGCGCCAGAGTTCAGCGACACTTCTCGTTCTGCGGAGGTGCCCCCTAACAGGACCGCGATTTTATCAGCCATGTTGTTCTTCCTCCGGATTTTGCGGCTTCAGTTTGATTTCAGCTAAGGAACGCGCAATTTTGCCGATATTTCCAGCGCCTTGCACCAAAATCAGATCGTTGCCGGTTAATACCGGTGCCAACATTTCTGCCACCTGGGCCGGATCGGATACCAGAATAGGATCGATCTTACCGCGACCACGAATAGTACGGCACAGCGAGCGGCTGTCAGCGCCTGGAATGGCGGCTTCGCCCGCGGCGTATACATCCAGCATCAACAGCGCATCAACCTGAGTCAGCACGTTGGCAAAGTCATCGTACAAATCGCGCGTACGCGTATACCGATGCGGCTGGAACAGCATCACCAGATTTTTGTCCGGCCAGCCTGCGCGCGCGGCTTTAATCGTGGCATCCACTTCCGTTGGATGATGGCCGTAATCATCAACCAGCATCGCGGTCCCGGCTTTACCGTTAACCGGCTCAAGCGGGAATTCGCCGAGGAAGTCAAAACGGCGTCCGGTCCCCTGGAAACTTTCCAGCGCGCGCAGGATCGCGTCGTCTTCAATACCTTCTTCCGTTGCGACCGCCACCGCAGCCGCGGCGTTCAGCGCATTGTGACGGCCCGGCGCGTTCAACGTTACGTGTAGTTCGGCCATCCCCTGACGCACCAAGGTGAAGTGACCCTGCGGGCCGATCTGCTGGTAATCTTCAACGCGTACATCGGCATCATCACTGAAACCATAGGTTGTGGTTTGACGGCCAACTCGCGGTAGCAGTTCGCGGATCACCGGATCGTCAACGCACATCACCGCACGACCATAAAACGGCAAGTTATGCAGGAAATTAATAAACGTCTGCTTTAAATTTTCGAAGTCGCCATGGTAGGTATCCATATGGTCGGCTTCGATATTGGTGACAATCGCCACCATCGGCTGCAAATGCAGGAACGACGCATCGCTCTCGTCCGCTTCGGCAATCAAATAACGGCTATGACCCAGACGTGCATGAACGCCTGCGGCCTTCACCAGACCACCGTTAACAAAGGTCGGATCCAGCCCCGCTTCCGCGTAAATACTGGAGACCATCGCCGTGGTCGTGGTTTTACCGTGCGTCCCGGCAATGGCGATGCCGTGACGAAAACGCATTAACTCCGCCAGCATTTCAGCGCGACGGATCACAGGAATGCGCGCTTCATGCGCCGCAACAATTTCAGGGTTATCCGCAGAAATGGCGCTGGAGACCACCACCACGCTCGCATCGCGTACGTTTTCCGGACGATGGTTGAAGAAAATCGTGGCGCCGAGATTCGTCAACTGCTGCGTCACCGGATTTGGCGCTAAGTCAGAACCGCTGATCTGATAACCTTCATTGGCCAAAACTTCGGCAATACCGCCCATACCAGCACCACCGATGCCGACAAAGTGAATGTGCCGAACGCGACGCATTTCGGGCACGATGGAACGCAGTTTTGCCAGTTGTTGTGTATTCATTCTTTAGCCATTAACTTCTTAGTTCATGCGATGCAAAAGGCATCACCACAATTACGCCCGGGCAGCCCGGCTCACTTCATTTGCAACGCGTTCGGTGGCATCCGGTATGGATGCGGCGCGCGCACGTTCTGCCATGGTTAATAAAGTTTCTCGCGACCACCCGGCAAGGGTGCTGGCGACGGCATCCACAGTAAACTGTGGTTGCTCTAAAATTTTGGCGGCGCCCGCTTTTTCCAGCGGCAACGCATTCCAGTACTGCTGTCTGTCTTTGTGCTGGAACGGCACAAACAGCGCAGGTAAGCCTGCGGCGGCAATCTCACTCACCGTCAGCGCGCCGGAACGGCACACTACAACATCCGCCCATGCATAAGCGGCGGCCATATCATCAATAAACTCAGTGACCTTATGCTGCGGTTGTCCGACCTCGGCATAAGCGTGTTCAACGGTTTGTTGCGCACCTTTACCGCTCTGGTGCCAGATAGTCACCGCCTCGCCAAGCTTTGCGGCAACCTGCGGCATCGTCTGGTTGAGAACGCGCGCGCCCTGAGAACCACCGACCACCAGCACACGAACCGGGCCTTCACGTCCAGCCAGACGCGCTTCGGGTAATGGCAGCGCCAGCACGTCCGTGCGTACCGGGTTCCCGACCACTTCCGCATTCGGGAAAGCACCGGGGAAAGCCTGCATAACCTTCGTTGCAATCTTTGCCAGCCATTTATTGGTTAATCCCGCAATGCCGTTCTGCTCATGCAGTACGACCGGAATACCTAATGACCATGCGGCCAAGCCGCCAGGACCTGACACGTAACCGCCCATACCGAGCACCACATCAGGCTTGAATTGCTTCATGATGGCGCGCGCCTGACGCCAGGCGTTAAAAATACGCACGGGTGCGGCAAGCAGTGCGTTAACGCCTTTGCCACGCAGACCGGAGATGCGAATAAAGTCAATTTCAATGCCATGCTTCGGCACTAAGTCCGCTTCCATACGATCGGCGGTGCCCAGCCAACGAACTTGCCAGCCCTGGGCCATTAAATGATGCGCGACCGCCAGTCCCGGGAACACATGCCCGCCGGTACCGCCTGCCATCACCATTAACCGCTTCGGTTGACCACTCATCGTGCACCTCGTGTAAACGCCTGGGCTTTTTCCAGACGCGTTTCATAATCAATACGTAACAAAAACATGATGGCCGTCGACATTATCAACAAACTGGAACCACCATAACTAATAAGCGGCAGCGTCAGGCCTTTGGTTGGCAGCATACCTGCCGCCGCGCCGACGTTTACTAACGCCTGGAAGCTAAACCAGATCCCGATGGAGCAGGCTAAAAAGCCTGAAAAACGGTGGTCAATTTCCAGCGCTTTACGGCCAATCGACATCGCGCGAAAAGCGACGAAGAATACCATTAAAAGTGCCAATACCACACCGATATAACCCAGTTCTTCCCCAATGATGGCGAAGATGAAGTCGGTGTGCGCTTCCGGTAAATACTCCAGTTTTTGGACTGAGTTGCCTAACCCTTGCCCCCAAACCTCACCACGGCCAAACGCCATTAGCGATTGCGTCAACTGGTATCCGCTGCCGAACGGATCTTCCCATGGATTCCAGAAAGAGGTTACGCGACGAATACGATACGGTTCGGCAAGGATCAGCAGCACGACCGCCGATATCCCCATGCCGATAATCGCAATGAACTGCCACAATTTAGCCCCGGCAAGAAACAGCATCGCCAGCGTGGTGACAAACAGCACCACTACCGTACCGAGGTCAGGCTGCGCCAGCAGTAATACGGCCAGCACCAGGATCACGCCCATCGGTTTCAGGAAGCCGCGCAGGTTGTTTCGCACTTCATCCACCTTGCGTACCAGGTAGTTGGCGAGATAACAGAACAGCGACAGCTTGGTAAATTCCGCAGGCTGAATACGCAGCGGCCCCAGAGCAATCCAGCGCGATGCCCCGTTAACGGAGCTCCCCACCACCAACACGATCAGCAGCATGATGATCGAGGCGATGAGCATCGTAGTGCTGTACTTCTGCCAGAACGCCATCGGCAAACGCAGCGTGACCATCGCCAAACAGAACGCCAGGAAGATGTACAGCGCGTCACGTTTAGCAAACAGGAAGGGGTCGCCCGCCAGACGTTGTCCTACCGGCATTGATGCCGATGTCACCATGATGAAACCAATTGCCGCCAGACCAAAGGTCAGCCACAGCAGCATGCGGTCATACATGATCAGGCTGTCCGCGTCTTTATCGCGCGAAGCCATCACCCAGCCTTTGAGTGCCGCGAAGATCCACGCCAGGACACCCAGTCCCGGTAAGCGCGGCATTCTCAGGCGAGGGAGAGATAAACGCATCAACCCAACTCCTTCGCCAGACGCGTAAAGACGTCACCGCGTTGCTCAAAGTTCTTGAACTGATCGAGGCTGGCACACGCTGGCGACAGCAGCACCATATCACCCGGCTTCACGCGCGGCGCGAGCAGACGCATTGCCTGCTCCATGGTTTCGGTTTGTTCGGCAACCTCAGGTCGCAGCACCGCAAGCTGCGCGCCATCACGGCCAAAGCAGTACAGACGGATATTGTCGCCGGTGAGGTAACGTTGCAGCGGCATAAAGTCAGCGGATTTCCCGTCGCCGCCCAGCAGCAGGTGCAGCGTACCGTCAACATGCAGGCCATTGAGCGCCGCTTCGGTACTGCCGACGTTGGTCGCTTTTGAATCGTTGATCCAACGCACACCGTTATGATTCAGTACCAACTGGAAACGATGCGCCAGTCCGGTAAAGGTGGTCAGCGCTTTCAGGCTTGACGCCCGCGGCAGACCCGCTGCATCAGCCAGCGCCAGCGCTGCCAGAGCGTTGGTATAGTTATGCTGGCCGCTAAGCGTCATCTCTTTCACGTTGAGAACTTTTTCACCCTTCACCCGCAGCCAGGTTTCGCCCTGCTGACGATTAAGGTGATAGTCCCCCATGTTGACACCGAAGCTCACACAACGCTCATCTGCGCCACGAACCGGCATGGTCAGCGCATCATCCGCATTGACCACGCAGACTTTCGCATTCTCATAAACGCGCAGTTTGGCCGCACGATACTGCTGCAAGCCAAACGGATACCTGTCCATATGATCTTCGGTGACATTCAAAATGGTGGCGGCTACGGCCTGTAAGCTGGAGGTCGTTTCAAGCTGGAAGCTGGATAGCTCAAGCACATATAGCTCACGCTCGGCGTCCAGTAACATCAGTGCTGGCAGGCCAATGTTACCGCCTACGCCGACGTTAACGCCTGCCGCTTTTGCCATTTCGCCAACCAGCGTCGTAACCGTGCTCTTACCGTTAGAGCCGGTGATCGCGACGATCGGCGCCTGTGCTTCGCGACAAAACAGCTCGATGTCACCGACAATTTCAATCCCCGCATCGGCGGCGGCGCTCAGTGAAGGGTGCGCCAGGGCAATACCAGGGCTGGCGACGATGAGATCGGCGTCCAGCAGCCAGTCATCATTCAGGCTGCCAACATGACGCTCAACCGCTTCCGGTAATTTATCCAGGCCCGGCGGCGTCGCGCGGGTATCCATCACGCGCGGCGTCACGCCACGCGCCAGGAAGAAATCCACGCAGGACAGCCCGGTCAAACCCAGACCGATAATGACGACTTTTTTACCCTGGTAATCAGCCATGATTAACGTACCTTCAGCGTTGCCAGGCCAATCAGCACCAGCATCAGCGAAATAATCCAGAAGCGCACAATCACGCGCGGTTCCGGCCAGCCTTTCAGTTCATAGTGGTGGTGAATCGGCGCCATACGGAAGATGCGCTGTCCGCGCAGCTTAAAGGAACCGACCTGCAGAATGACCGACAGCGTTTCTACGACGAATACGCCGCCCATGATCACCAGCAGGAACTCCTGACGCAGCAGCACGGCAATAATGCCCAGCGCGCCGCCCAGCGCCAGCGATCCGACGTCGCCCATAAAGACCTGCGCCGGATAGGTGTTAAACCACAGGAAGCCTAACCCCGCGCCGACAATCGCCGTACAGACGATCACCAGTTCACCGGCATGGCGTAAATACGGAATGTGCAGATAGTTAGCGAAGTTCATGTTCCCGGTCGCCCATGCCACCAGCGCAAAACCCGCAGCCACGAACACGGTCGGCATAATCGCCAGGCCATCCAGACCATCGGTGAGATTGACCGCGTTACCGGTACCCACAATGACGAAGTACGCCAGCAGGACGTAGAACAGTCCCAGTTGCGGCATCACGTCTTTAAAGAACGGCACGACCAGTTCGGTCGCCGGGGTATCTTTCCCCGCCAGGTACAGCGCAAAGGCTACGCCCAGCGCAATCACCGACATCCAAAAATATTTCCAGCGCGCGATCAGACCTTTAGTGTCTTTGCGTACCACTTTGCGGTAGTCATCGACAAAACCAATAATCCCGTAACCGACCAATACCACCAGCACGCACCAGACGTATGGGTTCGACGGGTATGCCCACAGGAGCACGGAGATAACAATCGCGGTGAGGATCATGATCCCGCCCATGGTCGGCGTACCGCGTTTACTAAAGTGTGATTCCGGGCCGTCGTTACGTACGACCTGTCCAAAGGACATTTTTTGCAGGCGGGCGATCATGCGCGGGCCCATCCACAAAGAGATGAACAGCGCGGTCAACAGGCTGACGATGGCGCGAAACGTCAGATAGGAAAAGACGTTAAAGCCGGAATAATATTTGACCAAATGTTCGGCCAGCCAAACTAACATGTCCCATTCTCCTGTAATGCGCGTACTACCTCTTCCATGGCGGCACTACGTGAACCCTTCACTAAAATCGTCATGATCTGATGTTCCGCAATCAGCGCCTTGAGATGCGCGACCAGCGCGGTTTTATCCGCAAAATGCTCGCCAACGCCGCTGGCGTCGCTAATTGCCTGACTCAGTTTCCCTGTACTCAGTACACGGTCGATGCCCGCGTTTTTCGCAGCAACACCTACCTGTACGTGACATGCTTCGCTTTCCGCGCCAAGCTCTGCCATATCGCCCACCACCAGCACGCGGTAGCCCGGCATTTCGGACAGCACCTGTACCGCTGCGGTCATCGAGCCGACGTTAGCATTGTAGGAGTCGTCCAGCAGCAGCTGATTTTCTGCCAGTTGAATCGGGAACAGACGCCCCGGTACCGCTTGCAGATCCTTCAGGCCCGCTTTGATCGCCTCAGGCGTCGCGCCTACCGCCATAGAGAGCGCAGCCGCCGCCAGGGCGTTGGCAATGTTGTGACGACCCGGCAACGGCAGCAGAACATCAATGCTTCCGGTTGGCGTGCGCAGCGAAAACTCCGTACCGTGCGAGGTCACGTGAACGTTAGCCGCCGAAAAATCGCTGTTGGCCGCATTCGGGGAGAAGCGCCAGACTTTGCGATCGCCAATGACGCTCTGCCAGTTCAGCCAGTCGTTGTTATCAGCGTTCATGATGGCGATGCCATTCGCTGACAGCCCGCCAAAAATCTCACCTTTAGCCTTCGCAACGCCCGCCAGAGAGCCGAAACCCTCCAGATGCGCGGCAGCAAGATTGTTCACCAGCGCCGCTTCCGGACGCGTCAGGCCAACGGTCCAGGCGATTTCGCCCTGATGATTGGCGCCGAGCTCGATCACGGCATAGTCGTAATCGTTGTTTAAGCGCAGCAACGTCATCGGTACACCGATGTCGTTGTTCAGATTGCCCGCGGTGTATAGGGTGTTGCCACACTGGCTCAGAATGGATGCCGTCATCTCTTTAACAGACGTTTTGCCGGATGAGCCGGTTAGCGCGACCACGCGCGCCGGAACCTGGGCGCGAACCCACGCTGCCAGTTCGCCGAACGCCAGACGGGTGTCTTTTACAATAACCTGCGGTAAATCAATATTGAGTGGACGGCTGACTAACAGCGCGCCTGCTCCCCCATCTTTCGCCTTGTCAGCAAAATCGTGGGCATCAAAGCGTTCGCCTTTCAGCGCCACAAACAGGCAGCCCGGCGTCACTTTACGCGTATCGGTTGTCACTGCATCGAGGGTCAGGTCGCCCCCTTTTAGTTCGCCACGGAGGATCTCCGCCAGTTGGCTGAGCGTTACGCTAATCATGCGATCACCCCCAACAGACGCGCTGCCGTGACGCGGTCAGAATAGTCGAGACGCTGTGAACCAACGATCTGGTAGTCTTCGTGCCCTTTCCCGGCCACCAGCACCACGTCGTTTTCTTTCGCCTGCATGATGGCGTTAGTCACTGCTTCGGCGCGACCTTCCATCACCTTCGCCTGTCCGGCATCCAGCATCCCCGCCAGAATGTCGTTGATGATGGCGCGCGGCTCTTCGGTACGCGGGTTGTCATCAGTCACCACGACCACATCAGCAAATTGTTCGGCAATCGCGCCCATCAGCGGACGTTTGCCTTTGTCACGATCGCCACCGCAGCCAAAGACGCACCACAGTTTGCCGGTACAGTGCAGACGCGCCGCCTGCAGCGCTTTTTCCAGCGCATCCGGCGTATGGGCATAATCAACCACCACGGTGGTTTTGCCCGGCGCGCTGAATACTTCCATGCGCCCGCAAACCGGTTGCAATTGTGTCGCTGTTTTTAGTAAATCAGCTAACGGATACCCCAGCGCCAGCAGCGTTGCCAGCGCCAGCAGCAGATTGCTGACGTTAAACGCGCCCATCAGGCGGCTTTCAATTTCGCCCTCCCCCCATGAGGAGGTAAAGCGAATCGTTGCCCCGCTGTCGTGATACTTCACCTCAACGGCTTTTAACCAACGACCATGACAGTTCGGGTTGATGTGGTCTTCCATCGAAACGGCCACCGCATCCGGAAGTTTGGCCAGCCAGCGACGACCGACCTCATCATCCGCATTGACGATGGCCTGACCGCAATGGTGCGTAGAGTACAGCAGCCATTTCGCGGCTTCGTAATGTTCCATGTCACCGTGGTAGTCGAGATGGTCACGGCTTAAGTTAGTAAACACTGATGCGGCAAACTTCAGCGCCGCGACGCGATGCTGAACCAGACCGTGGGAAGAGACCTCCAT
Organism: Citrobacter sp. C5_2; assembly: GCF_014596845.2. Lineage (NCBI taxonomy): Bacteria > Pseudomonadati > Pseudomonadota > Gammaproteobacteria > Enterobacterales > Enterobacteriaceae > Citrobacter > Citrobacter sp. C5_2. The sequence goes on from NZ_CP115032.1 coordinate 4,232,751, forward strand.
CGCGCCAACCGTGGCGCCCTGTGCAACCAGCCCCGCCAGTACATGCTGGACATCAACGGCTGAACCGGTGGTATTTTCTGTCGGGATCACTTTGCCCAACAGACCATTGCCAACGGTTCCCATCACCGCGCTGGTTTCACCCAGCAGTTGGCTCCACTGCGCCAGCAATTGAGTAGTGGTCGTTTTACCGTTGGTCCCGGTCACGCCAACCAGACGCATTTTTTCAGAAGGCTCGTGGTAAAAACGGCCCGCCAGTGCAGATAAACGCTCATTAAGCTGGCTGAGATAGATAACCGGAACGCCGTGCATTTCACGAATTTCACCATCAGTCGCTTCATCTTTTGCTTCTGCAATAATGGCAGCCACACCTTGCGCTATCGCCTGCGGGATATACCGACGCCCGTCCGCCTGATGACCCAATACTGCGACAAAGAGATCGCCCGATGCAGCCACACGGCTGTCGAGCGTCATCTCCCGCAGTGCTCGCTCCGGTGCACCCGGCACCCATGGAGCAAGAAGGTCGCGCAAATTACGATCTGCCACCTGTTGCCTCGCCTTGATTATTCACAAATTCACTTTTATCGCCCGTTGCCAGCGCATCCGGTTCGATGTTCATGGTGCGCAGTACGCCGCCCATGATGGCACCGAAGACCGGCGCGGAAACGGCGCCACCGTAGTATTTACCCGCCTGCGGATCGTTGATAACAACAACCAGCGCGAAGCGCGGCTGACTCGCAGGCGCAACGCCTGCGGTATAAGCAATGTATTTGTTGATGTAGCGACCATCCGGCCCTACTTTTTTCGCCGTACCGGTTTTGATGGCGATGCGATAGCCTTTAATCGCCGCCTTCACGCCGCCGCCTCCGGGCAGCGCTACGCTTTCCATCATGTGCACCACGGTACGAACGGTCGCTTCCGGGAAAATACGCTCGCCCGGAACAGGAGGGTCAACTTTGGTAATCGACAGCGGGCGATAAACGCCATAGCTGCCGATCGTTGCATAGACTCGCGCTAACTGTAACGGGGTTACCATTAGCCCATAGCCGAAAGAGAAGGTGGCCCTCTCTATGTCAGACCACCGTTGTTTTTGAGGATATAAGCCACTGCGTTCTCCGACCAACCCCAAATTGGTCGCTTTTCCCAGCCCAAAACGTGAGTAAGTATCTACTAACGCTGAGGACGGCATCGCTAACGCCAGCTTAGAAACACCGACGTTACTCGACTTCTGCAAAACCCCGGTAAGGGTCAATTCGCTATAACGCGCCACGTCTTTGATTTCGTGACCATTAATTCGGTAAGGAATCGTATTGAGTACGGTATTTTCGCGTACCACTCCACGCTGCAGCGCCGTCATTACCACCATTGGTTTGACGGTAGAACCCGGTTCAAACACGTCGGTAATGGTACGGTTACGCATGACATCTTTTTGCGTACCGGAGAGATTATTGGGGTTGTAGGACGGGCTGTTTGCCATCGCCAGCACTTCACCGGTGTTGACATCCACCAGCACGGCGCTGCCGGATTCCGCTTTGTTGAACGCGACGGCATTATTCAGTTCACGGTAGACCAGCGCCTGTAAACGCTCATCAATGCTCAGCGCAAGGTTGTGCGCCGCCTGGCTGTCGGTAGAGGAGATATCTTCAATTACGCGGCCATAGCGGTCTTTACGTACGATACGTTCGCCCGGCTGTCCGGTGAGCCACTTATCGAAGCTCTTCTCAACGCCTTCAATCCCCTGGCTATCAACGTTAGTAAAGCCAATGAGGTGAGCGGTCACTTCTCCGGAAGGATAGTAACGACGGGATTCTTCACGCAGGTGAATACCTGGCAGCTTGAGTTTTTTGATGTAGTCGGCCATGTCAGGGTTAACCTGACGCGCCAGATAGATAAAGCGCCCTTTCGGGTTGGCGTTAATACGGGAAGCCAGCTGGTCGAGCGGGAGATTAAGCGCGGTCGACAGCGCTCTCCAGCGTTCACCAACGCTCACGCCGCCTGCGTCATGCACCTCTTTCGGGTCGGCCCAAATCGCCTTCACCGGAACACTCACCGCCAGCGGACGGCCCGAACGGTCGGTAATCATCCCGCGCGATGTAGAGACTTCCTGTACGCGCAGGGAGCGCATGTCGCCCTGACGCACCAGCATATCCGGCGCGATGATTTGCAGCCAGGCGACGCGTCCCAGCAGGAAACCCAGTGCCAGCAAAATACAGCCGCACAGTAACGCAAAACGCCAACTGACAAAGTTGGCTTGTTCTTCCTGGCGTTTTGGTTTGTGCGTTTTTGCCGCTGCTTTCATGCGTCGCGTTTATCCTTATTTTTGTACTACAATATTTTCTTGTGAGGGATCAACATGCTGCATTTGCAGCTTTTCCGTTGCGATCCGTTCAACACGGCTATGGTCGCCGAGCGCGTTCTCCTCAAGGATCAAGTTGCGCCATTCGATATCCAACGCATCTCGCTCCAGAACCAACTGCTCACGCTGCGCGGTCAGTAACCGCGTATGGTGGGCTGTTGTCACGACGGTAACCGCCGTCAAAATAATGCAAATGAACAGGCAGAGTGGCAGCTTCCCATACCGCAAAAGATCGTCACCGATCACGCCAGGCAAGGCATGGCGCTCGTTGCTTCCTATCGATCCTTTAACTTTGCTAAGGGCTTCTGTCACTCTGCTGATCATGCGTTCGTCCTCTCTGCAATACGCAGAACTGAACTACGGGCACGAGGATTTTCAGCTACCTCTTCTTCACCCGGCATCATCTTGCCTAGTGCTCTTAACTCACGGCCGCCCAGCTTTTTGATCTGCGCTTCCGTCATCGGTATTCCAGCCGGAACCTGAGGACCACGGCTTTGTTCGCGCATAAAGCGTTTCACAATACGGTCTTCAAGCGAATGGAAACTGATAATCGAAAGGCGACCACCTGGTGCCAGCACGCTGAGCGAGCTTTTTAGCGCCTGCTCTATCTCCTCCAGTTCACTGTTCACCCAGATGCGCACCGCCTGGAAGGTACGGGTCGCGGGATGTTTGAATTTGTCTTTCACCGGCATTGCCGCCGCAATCACTTCCGCCAGCTCTTTGGTGCGGGTCATCGGTTCGATGCGATTGCGCTCGACGATGGCGCGAGCAATGCGTTTACCAAAGCGCTCCTCGCCAAAGGTTTTAATCACCCAGGCAATGTCCGCTTCATCGGCGGTTTGCAGCCATTCGGCTGCGGACTGACCGCGTGTTGGATCCATACGCATATCCAACGGACCGTCACGCATAAACGAGAAACCGCGCTCCGCGTCATCAAGCTGCGGTGAAGAAACGCCAAGATCGAGAAGAATCCCGTCGATCTTACCGGTAAGTCCGCGCTCGGCGACATAGTCAGCCAGCGCAGAGAAAGGTCCATGAACGATGGAGAAACGGGGATCGGTAATCGTCTGTGCAACGGCAATAGCCTGCGGATCGCGATCGATAGCCAGTAAACGTCCCTCTTCGCCAAGCTGGGAAAGGATCAGACGTGAATGACCACCGCGACCAAATGTCCCGTCAATGTAGATGCCGTCTGGACGAATATTCAGGCCGTTGACGGCCTCATCCAGCAACACCGTTGTATGTTTATAATTTTCCATCATTTTATAGAGACAAATCCTGCAATCGTTCCGACAGCGCGCCGGTAACAGACTGCTCAGCGTCGATATCTTCCTTGACCTGTTGATACCAGGTCGTTTCATCCCACAGCTCAAACTTATTGAACTGCCCAACCAGCATCACTTCTTTCGTTAGCCCCGCGTGTTGCCGCAGAATCGGCGCTATCAATAATCGGCCAGCGCTATCCATCTGACATTCGCTGGCATGCCCCAACAACAGGCGCTGTACGCGACGCTCAACTGGATTCATGCTCGACAGACGCGATAACTTCTGCTCGATAATTTCCCATTCAGGCAGGGGGTACAGCAGCAGGCACGGGTGATGGATGTCAATGGTGCAAACCATTTGACCGGTAGCGCACTCGAGCAGTTGATCCCGATAACGGGTGGGCACCGATAAGCGCCCTTTACTGTCGAGATTAACTAACGTTGCTCCCCGGAACATGCCAGTCTCACCCCCGATTACCACTTTATCCCACAAAATCCCACTTAAAGGAGTTTACGGAGCGGAGGAAAACCTTGTCAAGCAAGTCACGGCGCTAAGCGGAGCAAAAAACACATTGTTTACAGCTAATATCAGCGTTGAACAAATTCCGTACAGCAAACGAAGCAAATTAACGTCATGAATATTTGTAAGAAAAAAATCCAACAACTCATGATTGTTTAAAACAACCGAATATCATCAAAAGAAAATATAAAGTGTCAGTTTGCGACGCGAGCGGCATTTTAGGACAATATGCAGCGAGATAACAGTACCAGTTAATCAGTCTGTATGCCGTGCAGGAGCGAGGTAAGCGTAAGGTTGTCGCTATAGGGCAGCAAAGTGTTTGTTAATTCGGCAAACCCTACAAGCATGTAACAAAATAATACAACCGTAACGCATCTTTACGCTTCAATAACCCAAAAATGGAGAGTTGCATTTTTAATTCGGCATAATTCAAGAATCAATTTCAGATAATTCTAAAGAATATTCTTAATTATAATGAGGTTATTTCTGAGAATAGAATATTTGATGACGTCAGAGGCTTATCCCGTTGACGTCACCAAATGAGGCAACTTAGTTACGGCTCAGAATACCGCGACGGTACAGATTACGCCGTATACGCGTTAACCCAGGTTTGGGTTTACGCGGCTCATCCAGACTTGCCAGCACAATCTCCAGCACACGTTCAGCTACATCGCGATGGCGTTGCGCCACTGCGAGCACCGGACACTGCAGGAAGTCGAGCAGTTCGTGATCGCCAAAAGTCGCTATCGCCAAATCAGACGGCAACTGCCCATCGCGACGCAGGGTCACATCCATCACCCCCTGCAACAGAGCAAACGACGTGGTAAACAGCGCCTGAGGCATGGGATGCGTTTCCAGCCATTTATCAAAGAGCTGCGCGGCCGCTTCCCGCTCATAGCTGTTGGCGTAAAGGAAATGAACGTCACGCGGATCGTCTTTCCACGCGGTACGGAAGCCCTGCTCACGCAGGAAGCTGACGGATAATTCAGGCAGCGCGCCCAGATAAAGTACGGTTTCTGCAGGGAATTTACGTAACTCCTGCGCCAGCATTTCCGCATCATCCTGGTCCGCGCCCACGACGCTGGTGAAATGTTCGCGATCCAGCGCACGGTCCAGCGCCACAATCGGGAATGAACTGTTTGCCCAGCGCTGATAGAACGGATGTTCTGGCGGCAAGGAAGTCGACACAATGATGGCATCAACCTGGCGTTGTAAAAGATGCTCAATACAGCGCATTTCGTTATCAGGCTGATCTTCAGAGCAGGCAATCAACAGTTGATACCCGCGCTGACGCGCCTGGCGCTCCAGATAGTTTGCAATCCGGGTATAGCTTGTGTTCTCAAGATCCGGGATCACCAGTCCGATAGAGCGTGTGCGTCCAGCACGCAGCCCGGCCGCCACGGCATTCGGGTGGTAATTATGCTCACGCACCACCGCCATGACTTTTTCAACCGTTTTGTCGCTTACGCGATATTGCTTTGCTTTGCCATTAATAACGTAGCTTGCAGTCGTTCGCGAAACGCCGGCCAACCGAGCGATTTCATCCAGTTTCACAATTGCCCCTTGCGTAAAATGTACAAACCATAACCTTTGTGATGGCATGGGTTAAGTTTCTTAACATCTAAGCGCAGAATAATGACTGCGGCAACCGCTTTTGTCTCTGGTTACTGCTGATTTCGCAAAAAAAAGCGCAACAGATAGCATCAGCGAAAACCCTCCATGCCGGATAAGGCGTTTACACCGTCATCCGGCATGGCCTCCGCGATGATGCCTGAGGGCGCTGTGCTTATCAGGCCTACAGTCGACTATTAGCGCATGATTTTATCGCCGCGAGAAAGCCCCACCACGCCAGAACGGGCTACCTCTACAATTTTGGCGACTTCACGTAATGTTGCCAGGAACGCATCCAGCTTATCACTGGTGCCCGCCAACTGTACGGTGTAGATGGACGGTGTGACGTCGATGATTTGCCCGCGGAAAATCTCCGTGTTGCGTTTCACCTCCTCCCGACCATAGCCGCTGGCCTGGATTTTCACCAACATGATCTCGCGTTCAACATGGGCGCCCTGCCCCAGTTCGCTCACGCGCAGAACATCCACCAGTTTATGTAGCTGCTTTTCGATCTGCTCCAGGACTTTCTCATCCCCTACCGTTTGAATCGTCATTCGCGATAAGGTTGGATCGTCAGTGGGCGCGACGGTCAGGCTTTCAATATTGTATCCACGCTGGGCGAAAAGGCCTATCACACGCGACAAGGCACCCGACTCGTTTTCCAGCAATACCGATAATATCCGGCGCATAATCAGGTCCTCTCCGTTTTGCTTAACCACATTTCATCCATACCGCCCCCACGAATCTGCATCGGGTAGACATGCTCGCTGCCATCAACGGTGACATCGACAAACACCAGACGACGGTTGCGCACATGCTCCAGCGCTTCACTCAGTTTGCTTTCCAGTTCTTCAGGATGGTTAATCTGGATACCAATATGCCCATAAGCCTCGGCAAGGCGCACAAAATCGGGCAGCGACTGCATATAAGATTGTGAATGACGTCCAGAGTAGATCATGTCCTGCCATTGTTTGACCATGCCGAGATAGCGGTTGTTCAGGTTGAGCACCAGTACCGGCAGCTCGTACTGCAGCGCCGTCGACAGTTCCTGGATGTTCATCTGAATGCTGCCATCCCCGGTCACGCACACCACCGTTTCCTCAGGCAATGCCATTTTTACGCCTAGCGCCGCAGGTAAACCAAATCCCATGGTGCCGAGGCCGCCAGAGTTAATCCAACGGCGTGGTTTATCGAACGGGTAGTAGAGTGCGGCAAACATCTGATGCTGACCCACGTCAGAAGTCACATACGCATCCCCTTTCGTCAGACGCCAGATGGTTTCAATCACCGCCTGTGGCTTAATGCTTTCACTTTGCGTGTCATATTTCAGGCACTGACGGGCGCGCCAGTGTTCAATCTGTTGCCACCAGTCACGGTTATCATCCAGCGGCTGCTGAGATTTTTCCTGCTCCAGCAGTTCGAGCATCTGATCAAGTACCAGACGAGCATCGCCGACAATCGGAATATCCGCAGTGACGGTTTTCGAAATAGAGGTCGGATCGATGTCGATATGCAGCACGGTCGCATTTGGACAATATTTTGCCAGATTATTGGTTGTTCGATCGTCAAAGCGCACGCCGACGGCAAAGATCACATCGGAATGATGCATGGTCATGTTTGCTTCGTAAGTTCCATGCATGCCCAGCATTCCCAACGCCTGGCGATGTGTTGCCGGAAACGCGCCTAACCCCATCAGCGAGGAAACAACAGGCAGGTTAAGAGCTTCAGCGATCTGGCACAACTGCTCATGGCAGGCGGCATTAACGGCGCCACCACCCACGTACACAACCGGTTTTTTAGCCGCGACTAACGTCTGCAGAGCGCGTTTTATCTGCCCTTTATGTCCGGTAGTCGTCGGATTATACGAACGCATACTCACCGACTCCGGCCAGCTGTAAGGCAGTTTCCTGGCGGGATTCAGAATATCCTTCGGCAAATCGACCACGACAGGCCCCGGACGACCGCTTGCCGCCAACCAGAAGGCCTTTTTTAGCACCTGTGGGATGTCTTCTGTTTGTTTGACCAGGAAACTGTGCTTCACCACCGGGCGGGATATGCCCACCATGTCGCACTCCTGGAAGGCATCGTAGCCAATCAGCGACGTTGCGACCTGCCCGGAGAGGATCACCAGCGGAATGGAATCCATGTAAGCCGTTGCAATCCCGGTAATCGCGTTGGTAGCGCCGGGGCCTGAAGTGACTAATACGACGCCCACCTCCCCCGTGGCGCGCGCAAGGCCATCAGCCATGTGTACCGCGGCCTGCTCATGACGAACCAGCACATGATCAATACCACCGACCGTATGCAACGCATCATAAATATCGAGGACGGCCCCCCCGGGATAACCGAATACCTGCTTTACACCCTGATCGATGAGCGATCGGACGACCATCTCGGCTCCAGACAACATCTCCATGGCTTGCCTCACTCTTATAATGAATAACGGTTTAACAACACATTAACCGCTGACGATGACGCATGGCAATTGACTCCGCTGGAGTAGCCTCAGAGCAAATAAGAATAAAACGGAGGAAAGCGTCGATTTAATGGAGAATTAAACCAGGATAAGTAAATGATATGATAAATAATCGCTTAAAAAGGGGGACTTACAGCTATTACTCTATTTTTTTACACTGTTAGCTAATCCTGGAAAGTGGATTTCAGCATAAAATTTTACATATAAATAAAAAAGCAGAACAAACCAGAAGCATTATCCGGCTTGTTCTGCTGAATGCTATTGCTTACAGATGGAGACTAACAGCTCTTCCATCCATTGATGTCCTTTATCCCGGCCTGCAGCTTCATGCCAGGAAAGATAACATGTACGGCTGTTCAATTTTAAAGGTAAAGGTAATATCTGAAGTTCTAAAGAATCAGCGAACTCTTCTGCCAACCAACGTGGCGCAATAGCGACCAGATGCGTTTGCGACACAATATTAAGAACGCTAATTAATGCCATGCCCTGGTAAGCGACGCAGGATTGTTTATCCGGCGTGTCATACCACGGCTGACTGAAAGATGCGAAGCGATCCAGCGAAACCACCGCGTGTTGCTCATTATAAACATCGTTTTCCAATAATGGACCACTAATGCGCGGATGCTTTTTGCTTACCACTAATACCATTTCATCATTGAATAACGGAATACTTGAGAATTCTGGACGACGGAATTCTTCATAGCTAATAACAAACTCTGTTTCCTGATAACGCAGCTGATGCTCGGTATTTTGATTAAGTGAAGATTTAAATATGACATTAATGTTTGGCGCGACCTGTTCAACCCGATTATAAATCAACGATGTCAGGATATTATCTAATGGGCTGCATACGCAGAGATTGAAAACACGTTCACTGCTGGCTGGTTCAAAACCCGATCCAGGCAGTTCGTTTTGCACTAATTGCAATGCCTGACGAATGGAACCAAATAGCTGGAAAGCTCTTGCTGTCGGCTGGATCCCCCGACCATAACGAACAAAAAGCTCATCATTAAACATGACCTTGAGGCGCGCTACCGCATTACTGACCGCTGGTTGCGACATCCCCAGGGTATGCGCAGCGCGGGTAATATTCTGTTCCTGCATCACCGCATCAAAAACGGTTAAAAGATTAAGGTCAACCATGCGAAGTTGCGGTTTTCCTGGCTCTAAAAGATTGGGTTTATCTATTATTTTTACTTCTGGCATAGTTAACTCCACTGTCACTCTAAACTCCCTTTTCCCAGACGGAGTAAAGAAATAACCTCCGCTAATATGATTTACCATGCATATAAAATAAGAAAAAGGAAAAACATTAAAATTAGGAAAACATAAAGGTACAAACCTAAATGAACAAAACAGCAATGCGAGCGCAGTGTGGCAGAGGTCACTGCACGATGATTCATATGTTTAAATTTCAAAAACAATATAACCATAAGCGTGGCGAATATACAATCATACACATCATGAATGTATATTTAAGTTTTAATTAAATGTTTATATTATTAATACATTAAAAGTTAACATTAATTTATCAATCATGTCCTTCCGCTGTGCCCCGATCTATTCAGTATTGCTATAAAAACAGACAAATCATAAAGATATAAAATCTTAATCGCGCCATCGACTTCAACGAACCGTTACAATAAATGCGAATAAATATGCTTAAATATGTCAAACCATGAAAATTATGTACAAGCATCAGCAGATTAATTTTATATACGCCAACAAATTCAGCACAATTCGCTTAAGTTTTGCCTAAACTTTTATCTGCTACAGGGGCATTTACAAGGGATGGGGTTGACATCGGAGTTCATATCCAGTACCACTAAAAGCATATCGCATTCGCCTGGAGCTTAATTGATGACTTACATTGCTCGTTTCAACGGTCTACTACTACTAAACGCATCTTCGTTGCGCGGTAGACTGGTGGACGACATTCAGCATTAAGTCAGCTCCAGTTAAGACAGAAACCCGCGCCGTTGCGCGGGTTTTTTTATGCTCGAAGCAAGGCGCCCTAAAGACCAAGGACCTAAACCATGAGCCAGCAAGTCATTATTTTCGATACCACCTTACGCGACGGAGAACAGGCGTTACAGGCAAGCCTGAGTGTGAAAGAAAAACTGCAGATTGCGCTGGCCCTTGAGCGTATGGGCGTTGACGTGATGGAAGTGGGTTTCCCGGTCTCTTCACCAGGTGACTTTGAATCAGTACAGACCATTGCTCGTCAGGTTAAGAACAGCCGTGTTTGCGCCTTAGCGCGCTGCGTTGAAAAAGATATTGATGTTGCAGCTGAATCCCTGAAGGTCGCTGAAGCTTTCCGCATTCATACGTTTATCGCCACCTCGCCGATGCATATCGCGACCAAATTGCGCAGTACGCTGGATGAGGTGATCGAGCGGGCTATCTATATGGTTAAGCGTGCGCGTAATTACACGGATGACGTGGAATTCTCCTGCGAAGATGCTGGCCGTACCCCTATCGCAGACCTGGCTCGCGTGGTCGAAGCCGCCATTAACGCCGGTGCCAAAACCATCAATATTCCCGATACCGTCGGCTACACCATGCCTTTCGAATTTGGCGCAATCATTTCCGGTCTGTACGAACGCGTACCGAATATCGATAAAGCCATCATCTCCGTACACACCCATGATGATTTAGGCCTGGGCGTCGGCAACGCGCTGGCTGCCGTTCACGCCGGAGCGCGCCAGGTGGAAGGCGCAATGAACGGTATCGGCGAACGCGCTGGTAACTGCTCCCTGGAAGAAGTGATCATGGCGATCAAAGTGCGCAAAGATATCCTGAACGTACAGACCCGCATTAATCATCAGGAGATCTGGCGTACCAGCCAGTTAGTGAGCCAAATCTGTAACATGCCCATTCCGGCTAACAAAGCGATTGTCGGTAGCGGCGCCTTTGCTCACTCCTCCGGCATTCATCAGGACGGCGTACTGAAAAATCGTGAAAACTACGAAATCATGACGCCTGAATCCATCGGCCTGAATCAGGTACAGTTGAACCTGACCTCCCGTTCCGGACGCGCCGCGGTGAAACACCGCATGGATGAGATGGGCTATAAAGAGAGTGAATATAATCTGGACAACCTGTACGACGCTTTCCTGAAGCTGGCGGATAAAAAAGGTCAGGTATTTGATTACGACCTGGAAGCGCTGGCCTTTATTAACAAACAGCAGGAAGAGCCAGAACATTTCCGTCTGGATTACTTCAGCGTGCAATCCGGCTCAAATGACATTGCTACTGCCTCCGTCAAGCTGGCCTGCGGTGAAGACGTCAAAGCCGAAGCGGCGAACGGTAACGGCCCGGTTGATGCCATTTATCAGGCCATCAACCGCGTGACGGAATACAACGTCGAACTGGTGAAATACAGCCTGACCGCCAAAGGGCACGGTAAAGATGCGCTGGGTCAGGTGGATATCGTCGCCAACTATAACGGTCGCCGCTTCCACGGCGTCGGTCTGGCAACGGATATTGTCGAGTCTTCCGCCAAAGCGATGGTCCATGTGCTGAACAATATCTGGCGCGCCGAAGAAGTCGAAAAAGAATTGCAACGCAAAGCTCAGAACAACGAGAACAACAAGGAAACCGTGTGATGTCGAAGAATTACCATATTGCTGTTTTGCCGGGTGACGGTATTGGCCCGGAAGTGATGGCGCAAGCCTTGAAAGTACTGGACGCAATTCGCCACCGTTTTAACATGCGCATTACCACCAGCCACTACGACGTGGGTGGCGCCGCCATTGATAACCACGGTCAGCCGCTGCCGCCGGCTACGGTTGAAGGCTGTGAGCAAGCTGACGCCATTCTGTTTGGCTCCGTTGGCGGTCCGAAATGGGAAAACCTGCCGCCAAACCAGCAGCCTGAACGCGGTGCGCTGCTGCCATTGCGTAAGCACTTCAAATTATTCAGCAACCTGCGTCCGGCAAAGCTGTACCAGGGGCTGGAAGCGTTTTGTCCTCTGCGCGCCGATATCGCCGCTCACGGTTTCGACATCCTGTGCGTGCGTGAACTGACCGGCGGGATCTACTTCGGTCAGCCAAAAGGCCGCGAAGGCAGCGGGCAACATGAAAAAGCATTTGATACCGAGGTATATCACCGTTTCGAGATCGAACGTATTGCCCGTATCGCGTTTGAGTCAGCTCGCCAGCGTCGCCGTAAAGTGACGTCGATTGATAAAGCTAACGTGCTGCAAACCTCTATTCTGTGGCGCGAAATCGTCAATGAAATTGCCAATGAATATCCGGACGTTGAACTGGCGCATATGTACATCGACAACGCGACAATGCAGTTGATCAAAGATCCTTCCCAGTTCGACGTCCTGCTGTGCTCCAACCTGTTTGGCGACATTCTGTCTGACGAGTGCGCCATGATCACCGGTTCAATGGGGATGTTGCCATCCGCCAGCCTGAACGAGCAGGGTTTTGGTCTGTACGAGCCTGCTGGCGGCTCCGCCCCGGATATCGCCGGGAAAAACATTGCTAACCCTATCGCCCAGATCCTGTCGCTGGCGCTGCTGCTGCGCTACAGCCTGGATGCCAACGATGCGGCAACCGCAATTGAGAGCGCCATTAACCGCGCATTAGAAGAAGGCATTCGCACTGGTGATTTGGCCCGTGGCGCTGCCGCAGTCGGTACCGATGAAATGGGCGACATCATTGCCCGTTACGTCGCAGAAGGGGTGTAATCATGGCCAAAACGTTATACGAAAAATTATTTGATGCGCACGTAGTCTTTGAGGCGCAAAACGAAACCCCGCTGCTGTATATCGACCGCCATCTGGTGCATGAAGTCACCTCCCCGCAGGCGTTTGATGGTCTGCGCGCGCATGGTCGTCAGGTGCGCCAGCCGGGTAAAACCTTCGCCACCATGGACCACAACGTCTCAACGCAGACCAAAGACATTAACGCCTCCGGCGAAATGGCGCGTATTCAGATGCAGGAACTGATCAAAAACTGCAATGAATTTGGCGTTGAACTGTACGACCTGAATCACCCGTATCAGGGTATTGTCCACGTGATGGGGCCTGAGCAAGGCGTGACCTTGCCGGGAATGACCATCGTCTGTGGCGACTCCCACACCGCCACCCACGGCGCATTCGGCGCGCTGGCGTTCGGTATTGGCACTTCAGAAGTTGAACACGTGCTGGCAACGCAAACCCTGAAACAGGGTCGCGCCAAAACCATGAAGATTGAAGTCAACGGTCAGGCCGCGCCGGGCATCACGGCGAAAGATATCGTGCTGGCGATTATCGGTAAAACCGGTAGCGCGGGCGGTACCGGGCATGTGGTTGAATTTTGCGGCGAAGCCATCCGTGCGCTGAGCATGGAAGGCCGTATGACCCTGTGTAACATGGCCATTGAAATGGGGGCCAAAGCGGGTCTGGTCGCACCGGATGAAACCACCTTTAACTATGTGCAAGGTCGTTTACACGCACCGAAGGGCGAGGATTTTGCCCACGCGGTTGAGTACTGGAAAACGCTGCAAACCGACGACGGCGCAACGTTTGATACCGTCGTCACTCTGCAAGCAGAAGAGATCGCGCCGCAGGTCACCTGGGGAACGAATCCGGGTCAGGTGATCTCGGTGAACGATAATATTCCCGATCCAGCATCATTTACCGATCCCGTTGAGCGCGCATCGGCGGAAAAAGCGCTGGCGTATATGGGGCTGAAACCGGGCATTCCGTTAACAGAAGTAGCTATCGATAAAGTGTTTATCGGTTCCTGCACCAACTCGCGCATTGAAGATTTACGCGCCGCGGCGGAAATCGCCAAAGGGCGCAAAGTCGCGCCGGGCGTACAGGCACTGGTGGTGCCGGGTTCTGGTCCGGTGAAAGCGCAGGCGGAAGCGGAAGGTCTGGACAAGATCTTTATCGAAGCAGGATTTGAATGGCGCTTACCGGGCTGTTCCATGTGCCTGGCCATGAATAATGACCGCCTGAACCCAGGCGAGCGCTGCGCATCCACCAGCAACCGTAACTTTGAAGGTCGTCAGGGCCGCGGTGGCCGCACGCATTTAGTCAGCCCGGCGATGGCCGCCGCCGCCGCCGTTACCGGCCACTTCGCCGACATTCGCAGCATCAAATAAGGAAACTACCATGGCAGAGAAATTTACCCAGCATACCGGCCTGGTTGTCCCACTGGATGCCGCCAACGTCGATACCGATGCAATTATCCCGAAACAGTTTTTGCAGAAGGTCACACGCACCGGTTTTGGCGCCCATCTGTTTAACGACTGGCGTTTCCTGGACGAAAAGGGTCAACAGCCAAATCCAGAGTTTGTGCTGAACTTTCCGGAATATAAAGGCGCGTCGATTCTGCTGACGCGGGAAAACTTTGGCTGCGGCTCTTCACGCGAACATGCGCCGTGGGCGCTGACCGACTACGGCTTTAAAGTAGTGATCGCGCCAAGCTTCGCCGATATCTTCTACGGCAACAGTTTCAACAACCAACTGCTGCCGGTAACCCTGAACGACGCGCAGGTCGATGAAATGTTTACCCTGGTGAAAGCCAATCCGGGGATTACATTTGAAGTGGATCTGGTGGCGCAGGTCGTCAAAGCGGGCGATAAGTCCTACAGCTTTAAGATCGATGACTTCCGCCGCCACTGCATGCTGAACGGTCTGGACAGCATCGGGCTGACGCTGCAGCACGAAGCCGCCATCACCGAATACGAAGACAGGCAGCCCGCGTTTATGCGCTAGTCATTGTTGTGCCGGATCAGGCCGTTACGCCGCCATCCGGCACTTTATAAATCAAACATCCTTCACCCGCCCGGTCATCACCAGCGTGACCACCGAAATCGCCGCAATCACCCAGTAAACGGCAAAATGCCCGTAGCTTTGCGCCACCGCTCCCTGAATCACTCCCGCCAGAATCACGCCCGTTGAAATACTGTTAGTAAACAATGTGGTCGCCGATCCCGCACGCCCCGGCATCAGATCCTGAAACCACAGCATTCCTATTCCGGCGATAATGCCGATAAATACCGCGTTAAACAGTTGCAGGACCAGCAGCGCCGTGCGGCTGTGAAAGAAGATCAGACCAAGATAAAACAGTACGCCCGCCGCTACGGCCGCGATCATCATGCGCCGCTTACCAAAGCGTTTCACGTAGTAGCCCGCCAGAATCATCGCCGGAATTTCCAGCCCGGCCGCGGTGCCCATCAGGATCCCGGCCAGCTTGTCCGGCAAGCCCAGCTCAAGGCTAATCCACAGCGGCATATCAATGATGTACATGGTATTGCAGGTCCACATCAGCGTGGAGGCAATAAACAGCATGCGTACATTTTTGTCCTGCCAACCGCTGGCCTGTTCCAGCGGCACATCGACAGGTTGCTCCACCCGAGCCACAGATGGCAGTATCATCGCGATCAGCACCAGGCTAATGGCAAAAATGCCTGCGGCAATGGAAAACATCGCCGTGAAGCCGTAATTCAGCGCCAGCATAAAAGCCAGCGGCGGCCCTATCACCCACGCCAACGAAAGCTGCGCACGCATCACCGAGCTAAACATCACCACTTCACGCGCCGAGCTATCGGCATATTCCCGCGCCAGCGCAAACAGCTGCGGCATGGCGGTATTTGCCAGCGAAGCCAGCAGCACACCGCAGGTGATCAGCGTGAGATAGTGGCGATTAAAGGCAAACAGCAGCGCGTTGCCGATTGCCATCAGACAACAGAACATGATCAGTTTTCGCCGATCGCCCTGACTATCGGATCGTTTCGCCAGACCAAGGCTGACCCCGATCCCGGCAATAGCGTTGACGGTATAAAACAGCCCGACCCAAAATGGCTGCGCCCCGACTTCACGGCTCAGAAACAGGCTCAGCGTGGGTGCCTGCAACGCCCCGGCCACACCCATCATAAAAGCGACCAGCATAAATGCCGCGTAAACGCCGTTAAGGCGCCGTCCCATGGTCATAATCCAGAGCATATCTTTCCTTTTAAGCGCAGCTGAAACGAAAAAAGCCAGCAGATAATACCTGCTGGCGCGGCGATTAACACCAATACTCAGTCACACATGATGTCTGCAACTCGCAATTCGGAGGTCAGGCTGTCACCTCCCACTGCATCAGTTCTTCAAGCATCTTTAAGCGCTGCGGTGCGCTCAGGCAAGCCAACCAGGACGATTTTTCCGTCGCAGTAAAGTACTTCAACCAGAACTGACGCATAGATGACCCCTTCGTTGTCTCATCGCTTCATCGGAATCTATTATTGGCTTAATATAGGGATAATAAAATTGCTGAGTTTTCCGCAGGAGTTCCCCTTTTATGTCTTCTGGTCGTTTGCAACAACAGTTCATCCGTCTGTGGCAATGCTGTGACGGCAAAACGCAAGACACGACGCTAAACGAACTGGCGGAGCTGCTGAGCTGCTCGCGCCGTCATATGCGCACCCTGCTTAATACCATGCAGGATCGCGGCTGGTTAACGTGGGAAGCCGAAGTTGGGCGGGGTAAACGCTCGCGCCTGACATTTCTCTATACCGGGCTGGCGCTCCAGCAGCAGCGGGCAGAAGACCTGCTGGAACAGGATCGTATCGATCAACTGGTGCAACTGGTCGGTGATAAAACGGCCGTCAGACAAATGCTGGTTTCCCACCTGGGACGCAGTTTTCGCCAGGGGCGGCACATCATGCGCGTCCTCTATTATCGCCCTATGCGCAATCTGCTCCCCGGCACGGCGTTACGCCGCTCCGAAACCCATATTGCCCGACAAATCTTCAGTTCCTTAATTCTGGTAAATGAGGAAAATGGGGAACTGGAAGCCGACATTGCGCATCATTGGCAGCAGATTTCGCCTTTACACTGGCGATTCTTCCTGCGCCCGGGGATCCATTTTCATCATGGCCGTGAGCTGGAAATGGAGGATGTCATTACCTCGCTACAGCGCATCAACGCGCTGCCGCTGTATTCGCACATTACGCAAATCGTCTCGCCCACCGCCTGGACGCTGGATATCCATCTTGCCCAACCGGACCGCTGGCTTCCCTGGCTACTGGGGCAAGTCCCCGCCATGATCCTGCCGCGAGAATGGGAAACGCTAAATAACTTTTCCAGCCATCCGATTGGCACCGGCCCATATGCCGTGATGCGCAATACTAATAACCAACTGAAAATTCGCGCATTTGATGATTACTTCGGCTACCGGGCGCTGATCGATGAAGTTAACGTTTGGGTATTACCTGACATCGGCGAAGAGCCGGGCGGCGGGTTGACGCTAAAAGGTCCCACGGAGGATGAAAAGGCGATTGAAAGTCGACTGGAAGAAGGCTGCTACTACCTGCTGTTTGATACACGCACCCATCGTGGTGCTAATCAGGAGGTTCGCGAGTGGGCAAGCCGCGTTCTCTCGCCAACCAATTTAATCTGTCACGCCGACGAACAGTACCAGAGACTGTGGTTTCCCGCCTATGGGTTACTCCCCCGCTGGCACCACGCCAAACCCGGGCATGGTGAAAAACCGGCCGGGCTGGAAACGCTAACGCTCACTTACTATCGCGATCACATCGAACATCGGATTATCGCGCAGATCATGAAAACGTTGCTGGCGCAGCATCAGGTACAGCTGAACATTCAGGAGATCGACTACGATCAGTGGCATGCAGGTGAAATAGTCAGTGATATCTGGCTCAACAGCGCCAACTTTACCCTCCCGCTGGATTTCTCGCTGTTCGCTCATTTGTGCGAAGTCCCGCTGCTGCAAAACTGTATCTCGCGCGACTGGGAAAACGATGCGGCCCGCTGGCGAACCGGTGAAATGAGCCTGGCGGCATGGTGCCAACAGCTGCTCGCCACAAAGGCCATTGTGCCGTTGATCCACCACTGGCTGATCATTCAGGGCCAGCGTAGTATGCGCGGGCTACGCATGAATACCCTCGGCTGGTTTGATTTTAAATCGGCATGGTTTGCGCCGCCGGATCCCTAAGAGCCAGCTCTTAATTGCTGCCCGGCAACAAAATCACTACACTAACGCCGTTCTCAACGGGGTGCTAAATAAAAAACATACACAAAATCATTCATGATGCCTCAAGGCGGCAAGCGAGTGAATCCCCAGGAGCATAGATAACTATGTGACTGGGGTGAGCGAGCGCAGCCAACACAGAGGCAGCGTGAATGATGAAGTGTATGGGCTGAGAGATACCCGTCGAACCTGATCCGGATAATGCCGGCGAAGGGATTTGAGGCTTATCTCAAGTCCTTTGCCACCCAACTCTTGAGGTGCAAAGTGTTTAAAAAATGTCTTCCGCTTTTACTGCTGTGCGCAGCGCCTGCCTTCGCCAAACCGGTGCTGACCGTCTATACCTACGATTCGTTCGCTGCGGACTGGGGGCCTGGCCCGACAATCAAAAAAGCCTTTGAAGCTGACTGCAACTGCGAACTGAAGCTGGTCGCGTTGGAAGATGGCGTCTCGCTGCTTAACCGCCTGCGCATGGAAGGAAAAAACAGCAAAGCCGACGTCGTGCTGGGACTGGATAACAACCTGCTGGAAGCCGCCACGCAAACCAAACTGTTCGCCAAGAGCAATGTCGCAAACGACGCCGTTGACGTACCCGGCGGCTGGAAAAATGACACCTTTGTCCCGTTTGATTACGGCTACTTCGCTTTTGTCTATGATAAAAACAAGCTGAAAAATCCGCCAAAGAGCCTGAAAGAACTGATCGAAAGCGATCAGAAATGGCGCGTCATTTATCAGGATCCACGCACCAGCACGCCAGGGCTGGGCCTGCTGTTATGGATGCAAAAAGTCTATGGCGACAAAGCACCGGAGGCGTGGCAGAAACTGGCAGCCAAAACCGTCACCGTCACCAAGGGCTGGAGCGAAGCCTACGGCCTGTTCCTGAAAGGTGAAAGCGATCTGGTACTGAGCTACACAACCTCTCCGGCCTATCACATCATTGACGAGAAAAAAGATAACTACGCCGCCGCCAACTTTAGTGAAGGTCACTATTTGCAGGTGGAAGTCGCCGCCCGCACCGCGGCCAGCAAGCAGCCGGAACTGGCTGAGACGTTCCTCAAGTTTATGGTTTCTCCGGCATTCCAGAATGCCATTCCGACCGGCAACTGGATGTATCCGGTGACGCAGGTTGCTCTCCCATCAGGATTTGAGCAACTGAAGAAACCGGCCACCGCGCTGGAATTTACCCCGCAGCAGGTTGCGGCTCAGCGTCAGACATGGATTAGCGAATGGCAACGCGCCGTCAGCCGTTAATTCCCGGCTGGCTGGTTCCAGGGCTTTCTGCCGCCACGCTGATGGTCGCAGTAGCCCTGGCCGCGTTTCTGGCGCTATGGTTTAACGCCCCACAAGGAGAATGGCTCTCGCTGTGGCGAGACGACTACCTGTGGCACGTGGTGCGTTTTTCTTTCTGGCAGGCTTTTTTATCCGCAGTGTTGTCGGTTGTCCCGGCAATTTTCCTTGCCAGAGCACTTTATCGCCGCCGTTTCCCCGGACGTCTGGCGCTGCTACGCCTGTGCGCGATGACGTTAATCCTGCCGGTGTTGGTCGCGGTCTTTGGCATTCTCAGCGTGTATGGCCGTCAGGGCTGGTTAGCCTCACTCTGGCAGATATTCGGGCTGGAGTGGACGTTTTCGCCGTACGGTTTGCAGGGTATTCTGCTGGCGCACGTTTTTTTCAATCTGCCGATGGCCAGCCGTCTGCTGTTGCAGTCGCTGGAAAATATTCCCGGTGAACAGCGACAGTTAGCCGCTCAGTTGGGTATTCGCGGCTGGCATTTCTTCCGCTTTGTCGAATGGCCATGGTTACGCCGTCAGATCCTTCCCGTCGCCGCGCTCATCTTTATGCTGTGCTTCGCCAGCTTCGCCACCGTTTTGTCGCTGGGTGGCGGGCCGCAGGCCACCACCATTGAGCTGGCTATCTATCAGGCGCTGAATTTCGATTACGATCCCGCCCGTGCCGCTATGCTGGCATTGATCCAGATGCTGTGTTGTTTAGCGCTGGTGCTCCTCAGTCAACGCCTGAGCCGCGCTATTGCGCCCGGCACCACGCTGGTTCAGGGCTGGCGCGATCCCGACGATCGTCTGCACAGCCGTCTGGCAGACTCGTTGCTGATTTTCCTGGCCCTGTTGCTGTTGCTGCCGCCGCTGTTGGCAGTGATTGTCGATGGTCTTAACCGCCAGGTTCTGGATGTGCTTATGCAGCCGGTTCTGTGGCAGGCGTTGGGAACTTCACTGCGCATCGCGCTGGCGGCAGGGGCATTATGCGTGATACTCACCATGATGCTGTTATGGAGCAGTCGCGAACTGCGCGCCCGACAGCAGGTGCTGGCAGGCCAGGTACTGGAGCTTAGCGGCATGATGATCCTCGCCATGCCGGGCATCGTGTTGGCAACCGGCTTCTTTCTGCTGCTCAATAACACCGTTGGTCTCCCCGAATCCGCCGACGGCATTGTGATTTTCACCAACGCGCTGATGGCGATCCCTTACGCGCTGAAGGTACTGGAAAACCCAATGCGTGACGTGACCGCACGCTACAGTATGTTGTGCCAGTCGTTGGGAATTGAGGGATGGTCGCGGCTGAAAGTGGTTGAACTGCGGGCACTGAAACGTCCGCTGGCGCAGGCGATGGCTTTTGCCTGCGTACTGTCGATTGGCGATTTTGGCGTGGTGGCGTTATTTGGCAATGAGGATTTCCGCACCTTGCCGTTTTATCTATATCAGCAGATTGGATCTTATCGCAGTCAGGATGGCGCGGTTACGGCGCTCTTGCTGCTGATCCTGTGTTTTACGCTGTTTACCGTTATTGAGAAATTGCCGGGTAGAAATGTTAAAACTGATTGATATCACATGGCTTTACCACCATTTGCCCATGCGCTTTACGCTGTCAGTCTCGCGCGGTGAGCAGGTCGCAATACTCGGCCCCAGCGGCGCCGGGAAAAGTACGCTATTGAATCTGATTGCCGGCTTTCTTGCGCCTGCCAGCGGCACAATGATGATTGAAGGTGAAGATCACACCGCAACGCCCCCTTCGCGTCGCCCCGTCTCCATGCTGTTTCAGGAAAACAACCTGTTCAGCCATCTGAGCGTGTGGCAAAACATCGGTCTGGGTCTTGATCCGGGATTAAAACTGAACGCATCGCAGCGGGAAAAAATGCGCCACATCGCCCGGCAAATGGGGCTCGATTCACTGCTGGAGCGACTCCCCGGTGAGCTTTCCGGCGGGCAGCGACAACGTGTGGCGCTGGCGCGTTGTCTGGTGCGGGAGCAACCCATTTTGCTGCTCGATGAACCGTTCTCTGCGCTCGATCCCGCGCTGCGTCAGGAGATGTTAACCCTGGTCGCCGAGGTCTGCCGTGATAAGCAGCTTACGCTGCTGATGGTATCCCACAGCGTCGAAGATGCGGCGCGAATTGCGCCCCGGTCAATCGTGGTCGCCGACGGACGCATTGCGTGGCAAGGCAAAACAGACGAGCTACTAAGCGGTCAAGCCAGCGCCTCAGCGCTGTTAGGCATCAAGCCTCATATTTCGTAGGCCGGATAACGTGAAGCCGCCATCCGGCAAAGGAATCGCTAGTAACCCACAACTTTGCGCAGAATATCGATATATACCGGCATCAGCGGGTGACGCAACAGCGCCACCAGCGCGACCACGCCGATCCCGAGCGTCAACGGCGCCAGATACAGTAAACGGCTGCGGGGGAAATACGCAGTTAAACGATCGACTGCCGCTTTGCCGCTGCGCCACAGCCGCCAGCATAACCAGCCGCCAACCCACAGCAGCAACGCCGTCGCCAGCAGCAGCCATTTGAAATCTCCACTCTGCATATCGGAAGGAATATCGATTGCCGCGCCCGCCAAAATACCCGGCAGGAAATAGAACGGCGGCCACAGCACGCAGCCAATAATATTGGGGACTATAAATTTTGCGACAGGCAGATCCAGCATACCCGCCACCATCGGCACCAGCGGACGCGTTGGGCCGACAAAACGGCCCACCAGAATGGTAAACATGCTGTGCTGATGCAGCGCATGCTCGGTTTTATCCAGCAGCGCCTTGTTCTTTTTCATGAACGACCAACGGTGCAGCGGCTTTTTAAAGCGCCAGCCCAACCAAAAGGAGATCCAATCCCCCAACAGGCAACCGACGATGCCCGCAAGCCAGGCATGCCAGAAATTCAGTTCGCCACTGCCAATCAGCGCCCCCAGCCCCGCCATCATCACGGTGCCAGGCAGAATCAGACCAACCAGCGCCAGAGACTCCAAAAAGGCCACCAAAAGTACGGCGATCAGAGAGTACAGGGCGGACTGGAGAATAAAGTGTTCCAGCAATGCTTGCATAATGTGTCCGTCAGATTTACGAAGCAGGGATTTTGATAACCCTTCTCAACTTCGTCAAGCCATCAATTGTCTGAATAGATTGCCAGTTATGACAACTTTCAGGACACATCATTCACTTTTTATTCACATCCAGCACGGAACTCGCTCGGACTGGCGCCGGTACATTTTTTGAAAACGCGAGAGAAATAGAGCTGGTCATCAAAGCCGACGTTGCGACCCACCGTGGCGATAGGCATTCGTGTGGTACTCAGCAGTAGCTTCGCCTGACTGATTCGCTGATCCTCACGCCAGCTTAATACGCTGATGCCCAATTGCTGGCGGAACAGGTGTGACAAACGGGAAGGCGACAGGCAGACATGCTGTGCGACGCTGGCAATATCAAAATTGCTGTCCGCCAGATGATCGCTAATGTACTGACAGGCATCGCGAACGCGGTTGTCCATTGGCGGGTGCAGCGACTCATTAATGGCTTCCATACGTCGGAGTAACAATTGCTCCAGTAAATTAATCGCCAGCAGTTCGGAATAACGTCCCTCTCCCTGCCCGGCATTGATGATCTGCCCAAACAGTTCGTTGAAATGCGGTTGATGCGCTTCATCAGGGCGAAAGAAACCGGTCTGGGCAAAAATGGCCGGCCAGGCCAGCCACTCCTGCCAGTAAGCGCGTGGCCGGAAGTAGACCCACTGGTGATACCACTCGCTGGCGTCAGGATGGCGTCCGTAGTGGTGAATTTCGCCAGGCGGAAACAGCAAAATATCGCCAGGTCGACAGACAAACTGCTTGCCCTGATTATTAATGACCCCTTGCCCACGAATAGTGAGATTGAGGATATAGCCTTTCATCCCCAGCGGCCTGTCGATAAAAAAATCCAGGTATCCGTTCGCCTCAATGGGGGTCAATCCAGCCACCAAATGTGCGTTAAACGAATAGCCCGGCAGGAGGGGATCGTTTTGCGTTTCAGCCATAATTTCAATACTCCCTGGGTTCTGCTAAGAAACAATTTGTCCATATTACGCCAGACATCATCGCCGTCGTCCCGGCGGGCCACAGTTGTTTGCGGTAATGGACCATCAACCCCGCTTGTGAAAAGCAATTTGTAAAAAACATGTACCACGCCAACGTCAAAATCGGCTAACAAAAGTGTCTATAACTACGGCAGAAATGTCCACATTGATTATTTGCACGGCGTCACACTTTGTGATGCCACAGCATTTTAGTCCATAAGATTAGCGAATCCTGCCTGACGGTTTTTATCCCTGGTCACTACTGTTTATCCATACCCGTATTTTTGGATGGAGTAAGACGATGGCGATTGCAATTGGCCTCGATTTTGGTAGTGATTCGGTACGCGCTTTGGCGGTGGAATGTGCCACTGGTGAAGAAATCGCCACCAGCGTTGAGTGGTATCCACGTTGGCAGGAAGGGCTGTTTTGCGACGGCCCAAACAACCAGTTTCGCCATCATCCGCGCGACTACATTGAATCCATGGAAGCGGCGCTGAAAACCGTACTCGCCGAACTGAGCGCGGAACAACGCGCAGAAGTGGTCGGGATTGGCGTTGACAGTACCGGCTCAACCCCGGCGCCTATCGATGCCGACGGCAACGTACTGGCGCTGCGCCCGGAGTTTGCGGAAAACCCGAATGCGATGTTTGTTCTGTGGAAAGATCACACCGCGGTAGAAGAAGCCGAAGAAATTACTCGCCTGTGCCACACGCCGGGCAAGATCGATTACTCCCGCTATATTGGCGGTATTTATTCCAGCGAATGGTTCTGGGCAAAAATCCTGCACGTGACTCGCCAGGACCACGCGGTCGCCGAGGCGGCGGTCTCATGGATTGAGCTGTGTGACTGGGTTCCGGCCCTGCTCTCCAATACTGTGCGCCCCCAGGATATTCGTCGCGGTCGCTGCAGCGCCGGGCATAAATCCCTGTGGCATGAAAGCTGGGGGGGGCTGCCGCCAGCCAGTTTCTTTGACGAACTCGACCCCATCCTCAACCGCCATCTGCAATACCCAATGTTTAGCGATACCTTCACGGCGGACCTGCCGGTTGGCACTCTGTGTGCCGAGTGGGCGCAGCGCCTGGGTCTATCGGAAAGCGTGGTGATTTCAGGCGGCGCCTTTGACTGCCATATGGGCGCGGTCGGCGCAGGCGCACAGCCCAATACGCTGGTGAAAGTCATCGGCACGTCTACCTGCGACATTCTGATTGCCGATAAACACAGCGTTGGCGAACGCGCGGTGAAAGGCATTTGCGGGCAGGTTGATGGCAGCGTGGTGCCGCATTTTATCGGTCTGGAAGCGGGGCAATCTGCTTTCGGCGACATCTATGCCTGGTTTAGCCGCGTGTTGAGCTGGCCGCTGGAACAGCTTGCTGCGCAGCACCCGGAACTGAAAACCCAGATTAAAGCCAGCCAAAAACAGCTACTGCCAGCGCTCACCGAAGCCTGGGCGAAAAATCCGTCGCTGGATCACCTGCCGGTGGTGCTCGACTGGTTTAATGGTCGTCGTACGCCGAATGCCAACCAGCGTCTGAAAGGCGTCATTACCGACCTGAATCTGGCAACTGATGCGCCAGCGCTGTTCGGCGGTCTGATTGCCGCCACGGCCTTTGGCGCGCGCGCCATCATGGAATGCTTCACCGAACAAGGCATTGCGGTTAACAACGTCATGGCGCTCGGCGGTATCGCGCGTAAAAACCCGGTCATCATGCAGGCCTGCTGCGACGTGCTAAACCGTCCGCTGCAGATTGTCGCTTCAGACCAGTGCTGCGCGCTCGGTGCGGCTATCTTCGCCGCCGTTGCCGCGCAGGTCCATGCAGACATTCCAGCCGCCCAGCAACACATGGCGAGCGCAGTAGAAAAGACGATGCAACCTCGCCCAGAACAGGCTCAACGTTTTGAACAACTTTACCGCCGCTACCAGCAGTGGGCGGTAAGCGCTGAACAACAATACCTTCCGACTGCCGCTCCGGCGCAACAAGCCCCGGTAGACCTGGCAACCCTGACTCATTAAGGACACGACAATGACAATTTTTAATAACTATGAAGTGTGGTTTGTGATTGGTAGCCAGCACTTGTATGGCCCGGAAACCCTGCGTCAGGTAACCCAACATGCCGAGCACGTTGTTAACGCACTGAATACGGAAGCTAACTTGCCCTGCAAACTGGTGTTAAAACCGCTGGGTACTTCACCTGACGAAATTACCGCTATCTGTCGTGATGCCAACTATGACGATCGCTGCGCAGGTCTGGTGGTCTGGCTGCACACCTTCTCTCCAGCCAAAATGTGGATTAACGGTCTGACTATCCTCAATAAGCCGCTGATGCAGTTCCACACCCAATTCAACGCCGCCCTGCCGTGGGACAGCATTGATATGGACTTTATGAACCTGAACCAGACCGCACACGGCGGTCGCGAATTCGGCTTCATCGGTGCGCGTATGCGTCAGCAGCACACCGTGGTCACCGGCCATTGGCAGGATAAGCAGGCGCACGAGCGTATTGGCTCCTGGATGCGTCAGGCGGTGTCCAAACAGGATACCCGCCATCTGAAAGTCTGCCGTTTTGGCGACAACATGCGCGAAGTGGCGGTCACTGACGGCGATAAGGTTGCCGCACAGATCAAATTCGGCT
Organism: Citrobacter sp. C5_2; assembly: GCF_014596845.2. Classification (NCBI taxonomy): domain Bacteria; kingdom Pseudomonadati; phylum Pseudomonadota; class Gammaproteobacteria; order Enterobacterales; family Enterobacteriaceae; genus Citrobacter; species Citrobacter sp. C5_2. The sequence continues at coordinate 4,258,919 of NZ_CP115032.1, forward strand.
TCTCGGTAAATACCTGGGCCGTGGGCGACCTGGTGCAGGTAGTGAACGCAATTAGTGACGGCGAAATCAACGCGCTGATCGACGAGTATGAAAGCACCTACACCATGACGGCGGCCACACAAGTCCATGGTGAGAAACGTCAGAACGTACTGGAAGCCGCCCGAATTGAACTGGGAATGAAGCGCTTCCTTGAGCAGGGCGGATTCCACGCCTTCACGACGACATTTGAAGATTTGCACGGCCTGAAACAACTTCCAGGTCTGGCCGTACAGCGTCTGATGCAGCAAGGCTACGGCTTTGCGGGCGAAGGCGACTGGAAAACCGCCGCTCTGCTTCGCATCATGAAGGTGATGTCAACCGGTCTGCAGGGCGGCACCTCATTTATGGAGGATTACACCTACCACTTCGAGAAAGGCAACGATCTGGTGCTCGGCTCGCACATGCTGGAAGTGTGCCCGTCAATCGCTGTGGAAGAGAAACCGATCCTCGACGTTCAGCACCTCGGTATTGGCGGTAAAGACGATCCTGCCCGTCTGATCTTCAACACCAAAACCGGCCCGGCAGTGGTTGCCAGCCTGATCGATCTCGGCGATCGCTACCGCCTGTTGGTTAACTGCATCGACACGGTGCAAACGCCGCACGACCTGCCGAAACTGCCGGTGGCTAACGCATTGTGGAAGGCCCAGCCGGATCTACCAACCGCATCTGAGGCCTGGATCCTTGCCGGCGGCGCGCACCACACCGTCTTCAGCCATGCGCTGGATCTGAACGATATGCGCCAGTTCGCTGAAATGCACGATATCGAGATCGCAGTGATCGATAACGAGACCCGTCTGCCGGCCTTTAAGGACGCGCTGCGCTGGAACGAAGTGTATTACGGGTTCAAACGTTAATTGGTGAAACGGATTGCCCGGTGGCATTTCATTTACCGGGCCTACAAATCACCGTAGGCCGGATAAGCGAAACGCCATCCGGCATTCAGGAGTTTACATGCTAGAAGATCTTAAACGTCAGGTACTGGAAGCGAATCTGGCACTGCCCAAGCACAACCTGGTGACGCTGACCTGGGGAAACGTTAGCGCCGTCGATCGCGAACGCGGCGTGTTTGTGATTAAACCTTCCGGTGTCGATTACAGCGTCATGACCGCAGACGATATGGTTGTTGTCAGTATCGCCACCGGGGAAGTCGTTGAAGGCACGAAAAAGCCCTCCTCCGATACCCCAACGCACCGTTTGTTATATCAGGCATTCCCGACCATTGGCGGCATTGTTCATACCCACTCGCGCCACGCGACAATCTGGGCGCAGGCGGGTCAGTCGATCCCGGCCACGGGTACCACCCATGCGGACTATTTCTACGGCGCCATTCCCTGCACACGTAAAATGACCGACAGCGAGATTAACGGGGAATACGAGTGGGAAACCGGGAATGTGATCGTCGAAACCTTTGAGAAACAAGGGATTGACGCAGCGCAGATACCAGGCGTACTGGTGCACTCTCACGGTCCGTTCGCCTGGGGAAAAAATGCCGAAGATGCGGTGCATAACGCCATCGTGCTGGAAGAAGTCGCCTATATGGGGATATTCTGCCGCCAACTCGCGCCGCAGTTGCCGGATATGCAACAAACCCTGCTGGATAAACACTACCTGCGTAAACATGGCGCAAAAGCCTATTACGGTCAGTGAAATGACGCCAGGCGCGTCCGGAAACAATGACGCGCCTTCTTATTATTGAGTTATATATTCCGCAAACGTACTTCGATACACACAATTATTAGCACAAACGTATTTAATCACATTATCATAATGTCCCAGCGCCTCTTCGCCATCCAGAGAATGAAAGAAAATATAATCTGCAATTGTTGACTGCCAGCGTTGGCCGTTCAACAGATAATTAATAACCGTATCACGATGCCCATTTATTCTGTCCTGTCCTTGCCAGTGAAAGAAGGCATTCCCACGATCAATAATCTCAGAGCGCCAGATTTGACCTGACCATGTTCTATACTCAATGTATTGACTTACCGACTTAATAGTCGGGTTAGATAGCTGAGTATTAACAAATAAATAGTGGTCATATCCTACCTGTAACGCCTGAGTATAAACATTCATAACACCTCTCCATTTCACAACACACCCAAGCTATTGATATAAAACACCCGAGCCGCCAGATGAATAAAAATTACATCAGGAGATAAAAATCAAATTATACAGAGAGATATTCCCGACGAAATCGTACCGAAAATCTGTTTTTATCCAGACAATAGTAATCCAATAATATATATTATATTCAACCTGACAACCCGAATGCTTCGATTAAAATAGTTACACTAACCATGAATAAAAACAAATTAAAAAAAGTGTAATTTTTTCTGAACCGAGGGGTAAGTAGCAGAATGTGTTGAGCACTATTCTGAAAATGTGAAAAAACTCCTGAAGCAGACTATCAATTTATGAAAAACACATAATCAAAAAGCAGTAATTTAAATAAATAATCAAAAAAGACTAATCAAATAATTTACGGAAGTATAACCAGAAACTGTATTCATAAATTAAATAGTTCGACACTGAAATTTTGTACCCGAAAAGAATTTTACTGTCACTGCTACTGCGTCTTACCGCGACTTTTACCTTACAACTGTACAAAATAACAGTACAATCGTGCAATCCAGGCTATAATCATGCCTGGTTTTTTAATGGATACACAGCGTGGCGCAGGCAGGCTTTATTTTAACCCGGCACTGGCGGGACACCCCGCAGGGAACTGAGGTCTCATTCTGGCTGGCGACAGACGACGGGCCGCTGCTGGTCACGCTCGCGCCTCAGGAATCCGTCGCGTTTATACCTGGCAGTCAAGTTCCGCGCGTTACATCATTATTACGTACAGAGAACGGCTATCGCCTGACGCCGCTTCAGCTACAAGATTTCCACCGCCAGCCCGTTTCGGGTCTGTATTGCCGCTCCCACCGCCAGCTTATGCGGCTGGAAAAACTCCTGCGCGAAAACGACATCACCGTTTATGAGGCTGACGTACGCCCGCCAGAGCGGTATCTGATGGAGCGCTTTATCACGTCCCCGATCTGGGTCGAAGGCGACAAACATAACGGCACGCTGATTAATGCCCGCCTGAAGCCAAACCCGGACTATCGACCGCCGCTAAAATGGGTATCGCTGGATATCGAAACCACGCGGCATGGTGAACTTTACTGCATCGGTCTTGAAGGCTGTGGGCAGCGTATTGTCTACATGCTCGGCCCGGCAAACGGCGATGCCTCGGCGCTGGATTTTGAACTTGAGTACGTGGCTAGCCGACCGCAGTTGCTGGAAAAGCTCAACGACTGGATTGCCCGTCATGATCCCGATGTCATCATTGGCTGGAATGTGGTGCAATTCGATTTACGCGTCCTGCAAAAGCATGCCGAACGTTATCGCATCCCCCTGCGTTTTGGTCGTGATAATAGCGAACTGGAGTGGCGCGAGCATGGCTTCAAAAACGGCGTGTTCTTCGCGCAGGCCAAAGGTCGACTGATCATTGACGGCATTGAAGCGCTCAAATCCGCATTCTGGAATTTCTCGTCATTCTCGCTGGAAACGGTGTCGCAAGAATTGCTGGGCGAAGGAAAATCGATTGATAACCCGTGGGACCGAATGGACGAAATTGACCGTCGGTTTGCCCAGGATAAACCCGCGCTCGCCACCTACAATCTCAAAGACTGTGAGCTGGTCACGCGCATTTTTCATAAAACCGAGATCATGCCTTTTCTGCTGGAGCGCTCAACGGTCAACGGTCTGCCGGTCGACCGTCACGGTGGTTCGGTTGCCGCCTTCGGCCACCTCTACCTTCCGCGCATGCACCGGGCGGGTTACGTGGCGCCAAATCTGGGAGAAGTTCCCGCGCACGCCAGCCCCGGCGGCTATGTGATGGACTCGCGCCCGGGATTGTACGACTCCGTTCTGGTGCTGGATTACAAAAGCCTGTACCCCTCAATTATTCGTACATTTTTGATCGATCCGGTGGGGCTTATCGAAGGGATGGCGCACCCGGATCGGGAGCACAGCACCGAAGGTTTTCTTGACGCCTGGTTCTCACGCGAAAAACACTGCCTGCCGGAGATCGTTACTCAGATCTGGCACGGGCGTGAAGAAGCAAAACGCCACGGGAATAAACCGCTCTCGCAGGCGCTGAAAATTATCATGAATGCGTTTTACGGCGTATTGGGTACTACCGCCTGTCGCTTTTTCGACCCGAGACTGGCCTCATCAATCACGATGCGCGGCCATGCGATCATGCGCCAGACCAAAGCGTTAATTGAGGCTCAGGGTTACGACGTCATCTATGGTGATACCGACTCGACCTTTGTCTGGCTTAAAAAGGCGCACTCAGAAGATGATGCCGCCCGGATTGGCCGGGAGCTGGTGAGCCATGTCAACTCGTGGTGGGCGCAATCGCTAAAGCAACAAAATCTGACCAGCGCGCTGGAGCTGGAGTTTGAAACCCACTTTTGTCGCTTTCTGATGCCGACTATTCGCGGTGCGGATACCGGTAGTAAAAAGCGTTACGCCGGGATGATTCAGGAAGGGGCTGAACAACGCATGGTGTTTAAGGGACTGGAAACGGTTCGCACCGACTGGACACCGCTGGCGCAACAATTCCAGCAGGCGCTGTACCTGCGAATTTTTCGTAACGAGCCGTATCAGGAGTTTGTCCGCGAGACCATCGACCGTCTGATGGCAGGTGAACTGGATGCACAACTGGTGTACCGCAAACGCCTGCGCCGCCCATTAAGTGAATACCAGCGTAATGTTCCGCCACACGTCCGTGCGGCACGACTGGCTGATGAGCAGAATATAAAACGAGGTCGCGCGCCACAGTACCAAAACCGTGGCACCATTAAATATGTCTGGACAGTAAACGGCCCTGAACCTGTGGATTATCAGCAATCTGCTCTCGATTATGAGCACTATCTGACCCGTCAGATACAACCGGTTGCCGAGGGAATACTTCCCTTTATCGATGATAACTTTGCTACACTACTCACAGGGCAACTGGGGTTATTTTGACGCGTGACGAAACCGCCGCCATCCAGTACCATAGCGCCCTTTCCATTCCTGGACCCATTTAACACCACTACCACTGATTTATTAGCCTGGTAGCGGGGTCGTATGCTCTCAAAAACCGGGTTAGCCCGGAAAATGACGAGTATTGCCTGCAATTAAAGATATAGAGCCGAACATATATGCCTTTTACACTTGGTCAACGCTGGATCAGCGATACAGAAAGCGAACTGGGACTTGGTACTGTTGTCGCCATGGATGCGCGAACCGTCACTTTACTTTTCTCATCGACGGGCGAAAACCGTCTGTATGCGCGCAGTGATTCTCCCGTGACCCGCGTGATGTTCAATCCTGGCGATACGATAACGAGCCATGAAGGCTGGCAACTGCATGTCGATGAAGTAAAAGAAGAAAACGGCCTGCTTGCCTATATCGGAACCCGCCTTGATACCGAAGAAACCGGTGTAACGCTGCGTGAAGTGCTGCTCGACAGTAAACTGGTATTCAGCAAACCACAGGATCGTCTGTTTGCCGGTCAGATTGACCGTATGGACCGCTTTGCGCTGCGCTATCGCGCGCGTAAATTTCAGAGCGAACAGTACCGTATGCCATGGAGTGGTTTGCGCGGCCAACGTACCAGCCTGATCCCCCACCAGCTCAACATTGCTCATGATGTTGGTCGTCGTCACGCCCCGCGCGTTTTGCTGGCTGACGAAGTGGGTTTAGGTAAAACCATTGAGGCCGGGATGATCCTGCATCAGCAACTGCTTTCTGGCGCCGCTGAACGCGTACTGATCATCGTCCCGGAGACGCTACAGCACCAGTGGCTGGTCGAAATGCTGCGCCGTTTCAACCTGCGTTTTGCGCTGTTCGATGATGAGCGTTATGCAGAAGCGCAACACGACGCCTACAACCCATTTGAAACCGAACAGTTAGTTATCTGTTCGCTGGACTTTGCCCGTCGCAGTAAACAGCGTCTGGAGCACCTGTGTGACGCCGAATGGGATCTGCTGATTGTCGACGAAGCCCATCACCTGGTGTGGAGCGAAGATGCGCCCAGCCGGGAATATATGGCCATTGAACAGCTGGCTGAACGCGTACCGGGTATCCTGCTGTTGACCGCTACGCCAGAACAACTGGGTATGGAAAGCCACTTTGCACGTCTGCGCCTGCTGGATCCAAGCCGTTTCCACGATTTCGCCCAGTTTGTTGAAGAGCAAAAAAATTACCGTCCGGTCGCTGATGCCGTCGCCATGCTACTGGCTGGCAATAAACTGAGTAACGATGAGCTGAACATGTTAGGCGACATGATTGGCGAGCAGGATATTGAGCCATTATTGCAGGCAGCAAACAGCGACAGCGAAGACGCCCAGAGCGCGCGTCAGGAACTGGTTTCGATGCTGATGGACCGCCATGGCACCAGCCGTGTACTGTTCCGTAACACCCGTAACGGTGTGAAAGGCTTCCCGAAACGCGAACTGCATACCATCAAATTACCGTTGCCGACCCAATACCAGACCGCGATAAAAGTCTCCGGCATTATGGGCGCGCGTAAGAGTGCGGAAGACCGGGCTCGCGACATGCTCTACCCGGAACAGATTTATCAGGAATTCGAAGGCGATACCGGCACCTGGTGGAACTTTGATCCGCGCGTGGAATGGCTGATGGGCTACCTGACCAGCCACCGTTCGCAAAAAGTGCTGGTTATCTGCGCGAAAGCGACTACCGCGCTGCAACTGGAGCAGGTCCTGCGCGAACGCGAAGGGATCCGCGCCGCCGTGTTCCATGAAGGAATGTCGATTATTGAACGTGACCGCGCGGCGGCCTGGTTTAGCGAAGAAGATAGCGGCGCCCAGGTGATGCTGTGTTCTGAAATCGGCTCCGAGGGGCGTAACTTCCAGTTCGCCAGCAATCTGGTGATGTTCGACCTGCCGTTCAACCCGGACCTGCTGGAACAGCGTATTGGTCGTCTGGACCGTATCGGCCAGGCACATGATATTCAGATCCACGTACCGTTCCTGGAAAAAACCGCGCAATCCGTGCTGGTGCGCTGGTACCACGAAGGTCTGGATGCGTTCGAACACACTTGCCCAACCGGACGTACTATCTATGACACGGTATACAACAATCTGATCGGCTTCCTGGCTGAGCCGGAAAATACCGATGGCTTTGATGACCTGATCAAAACCTGCCGTGAGCAGCACGAGGCGCTGAAAGCCCAACTGGAGCAAGGCCGCGATCGCCTGCTGGAAATTCACTCCAATGGTGGTGAAAAAGCTCAGCAACTTACCGAAAGTATTGAAGAGCAGGATGACGACACCAGCCTGATCGCCTTTGCCATGAACCTGTTTGATATCGTCGGTATTAATCAGGATGACCGTGGCGACAATTTAATCGTGCTGACGCCGTCCGATCATATGCTGGTACCTGATTTCCCTGGCCTGCCGGAAGATGGCTGCACCATTACGTTTGAACGTGATGTCGCCCTGTCGCGTGAAGACGCGCAGTTTATTACCTGGGAGCATCCGCTGATCCGCAATGGTCTGGATCTGATCCTGTCCGGCGACACCGGAAGCAGTACTATTTCTTTATTGAAAAACAAAGCGTTACCGGTCGGCACTCTGCTGGTTGAACTGGTTTACGTTGTAGAGGCGCAAGCGCCGAAACAGCTGCAGTTGAACCGCTTCCTGCCGCCAACGCCGGTACGCATGCTGCTGGATAAAAACGGCAATAACCTTGCCGCGCAGGTTGAATTCGAAACCTTTAACCGTCAGCTCAGCGCCGTTAACCGCCACACCGGCAGCAAACTGGTCAACGCCGTGCAGCAGGATGTTCATGCCATCCTGCAGTTGGGTGAGGCGCAGGTGGAAAAATCCGCCCGTGCGCTGATCGACGCGGCGCGCAAAGAAGCGGATGAGAAGCTGACAGCAGAACTGTCGCGTCTGGAAGCCCTACGTGCCGTTAACCCGAACATCCGTGATGACGAACTGAGCGCCATTGAAAGCAACCGCCAGCAGGTGTTGGAAAGCCTGGAGCAGGCGGGCTGGCGTCTGGATGCCCTGCGTCTGATCGTCGTGACGCACCAGTAACGGAGCCATACATGGGGATGGAAAACTACAATCCGCCGCAGGAACCCTGGCTGGTTATCCTGTATCAGGATGAGCACATTATGGTGGTCAACAAGCCGAGCGGCTTGTTGTCCGTGCCGGGTCGTCTGGATGAGCACAAAGACAGCGTGATGACGCGTATTCAACGCGACTACCCACAGGCTGAATCCGTACATCGTCTGGATATGGCAACCAGCGGCGTGATTGTAGTCGCGCTAACTAAAGCGGCAGAGCGTGAACTCAAACGCCAGTTTCGCGAGCGCGAACCGAAAAAGCAGTATGTCGCACGCGTATGGGGACATCCGGCGCCTGCCGAGGGACTGGTTGATTTACCGCTGATTTGCGACTGGCCGAACCGGCCAAAGCAGAAAGTGTGTTATGAGACCGGGAAATCCGCGCAGACAGAGTATGAAGTGGTCGAGTTCGCAGCGGATAACACCGCCCGGGTGGTGCTCAAACCCATAACCGGACGCTCCCACCAGTTGCGTGTGCATATGCTGGCATTAGGGCATCCGATCCTCGGCGACCGCTTCTACGCTCCGCCAGAAGCCCTGGCGTTAGCGCCACGCCTGCTGCTGCACGCAGAGATGTTAACCATCACCCATCCCGCATACGGCAACAGCATGACGTTTAAAGTCCCGGCGGATTTTTAAACGCAGAGCCAATTGATGCCGGGGGCGCTTCGCTTGCCCGGCCTACATTCATTAACGTAGGCCGGATAAGGCGCAAGCCGCATCCGGCAATTCACTTTACTTAAATCCTTTCTGCTCTTTAATCAGCTCGTACGCCTTCTGAATTTCCTGCGCCTTCTGCTTGGCCATCTCCATCATTTCTGGCGGTAAACCTTTCGCCACCAGTTTGTCCGGATGGTGTTCGCTCATTAGTTTACGATAAGCGCGCTTAATGGTGGTCGCATCGTCGGTTGTTTTTACACCGAGAACATTGCAGGCGTCTTCCAGCGTCGGGCCTCGTTGTGCCTGCTGCCAGCCGCCACCACCGGACTGCTGCTGATATCCGCCGCCGAACTGTGCCCCGCCCTGCATCATGCGCAGAAACTGATCAAACTGGGTACGCGAAATCCCCAACTCTTCAGCAATCACATACAGTACTTCACGCTCGTTAGGGTGCAATGACCCGTCGGCAAATGCCGCCTGGATCTGAATCTCCAGAAACATGCGGATCAGATCGAATCGACCAAAACAGACGCTGCGGAACTGACGCATCTTTTCACGTAACGGGTAATTGTCTGATTTTCCCACCCGGAAGGCGTGTTGCGCGGCAGTACGGGAATCACCGTGCAAATTCATCCGATCCATCAACTGGCTGGCGATATGAATATCGGCTTCCGTGACACGACCTTTGGATTTGGTCAGATGTCCCATCACCTCAAAAGTGGTGGCAAAAAAAAGCGCCTGGCGTTCACGTTGGTTGGCAAACCACGCCATTTTGCGCATGCGGGCTTTGTCGAACATGTGGCCGACTAACAGGCCCAGAACCACACCCCAGAAGCCGCCGCCCATCATTAAAGCCACGGCTACACCAATTATCTTTCCCCAATACTGCATAGACTCCCCAAATCTTTGTGCTCTCAGCCAGGCTATGTCCCACAATATAAGCTGCTTTTACCGTTTTACGGCTGCGGTCAATTGTGGGACATCGCCTATAATTTGCATTATCATACCTGTCATTCAATGCCGTGCCTAACACCACGGATGCCTAAATGGGCAGGATTAACACTAGCGCAGTGAAGATGAGATAAGTTAGGCTGTGACCGTTTGTCACGCGCGACGCTACCGATGATGGAACAATAAATACAACGTATGAAAAAACGTATTCCCACTCTTCTGGCCACCATGATTGCCAGCGCCCTTTATAGCCAACAGGGCCTGGCAGCCGATCTCGCCTCACAGTGTATGCTGGGCGTGCCGAGCTATAACCGTCCTCTGGTGAAGGGCGAAACCAATGAATTACCCGTCACCATTAATGCCGACAACGCGAAAGGGAATTACCCGGATGACGCGGTGTTTACCGGCAACGTGGATATAGCGCAGGGTAATAGCCGCCTGCAGGCCGACGAAGTTCAGCTTCACCAGAAGCAGGCAGAAGGTCAGCCGGAGCCAGTACGAACCGTCGATGCGTTGGGTAATGTCCACTACGATGACAATCAGGTGATTCTGAAGGGACCGAAGGGCTGGTCTAATCTGAATACCAAAGATACCAACATCTGGGAGGGGGATTACCAGATGGTAGGTCGTCAGGGACGCGGGAAAGCCGACCTGATGAAACAGCGTGGGGAAAACCGTTATACTATTCTGGAAAACGGTAGTTTTACCTCCTGTCTCCCCGGTTCCGATACCTGGAGCGTCGTCGGTAGCGAAGTCATCCACGATCGTGAAGAACAGGTCGCGGAAATCTGGAACGCCCGGTTTAAACTGGGTCCGGTTCCGGTCTTTTACAGCCCCTATTTACAGTTGCCCGTCGGCGATAAGCGCCGTTCCGGTTTCCTGATCCCGAACGCAAAATACTCTACTAATAACTATTTTGAGTTCTACCTCCCGTACTACTGGAACATTGCGCCCAATATGGACGCCACCATCACGCCGCATTATATGCACCGTCGTGGCGGCATCATGTGGGAGAACGAATTCCGCTACCTCACCCAGGCGGGCGCAGGCCTGATGGAGTTCGACTATCTGAACTCCGATAAAGTGTACGAAGATGATAATCCGAAGGACAGCAACTCACGCCGCTGGCTGTTCTACTGGCAGCACTCTGGCGTCATGGACCAGGTGTGGCGTTTCAACATCGACTACACCAAGGTCAGCGATACCAGTTACTTTAATGATTTTGATAACAAATACGGCTCCAGTACCGACGGCTACGCCACGCAGAAATTCAGCGTCGGCTATGCGGTACAGAACTTTGACGCCACGGTTTCGACCAAGCAGTTCCAGGTCTTCGATTCCGCAAACAGTAACAGTTACTCTGCGCAGCCGCAGTTAGACGTCAACTATTACCAGAATGACGTCGGTCCGTTTGATACCCGTATTTATGGCCAGGCGGTCCATTTCGTTAACACCAATGACAACATGCCGGAAGCTACGCGTGTTCACCTTGAACCGACCATCAATCTGCCGTTGTCGAATAACTGGGGTAGTATCAATACCGAAGCGAAACTGCTGGCAACGCACTATCAACAGACCAACTTGGATTGGTACAACACCAATAACGCCACCAAGCTGGATGATTCCGCCAACCGCGTCATGCCGCAATTTAAAGTTGACGGCAAGCTGGTATTTGAGCGTGACATGCAAATGCTGGCGCCGGGCTATACCCAGACGCTGGAGCCGCGCGCCCAGTACCTGTACGTCCCGTATCGCGACCAAAGCCATATCTATAACTATGACTCGTCCCTGCTGCAATCTGACTACAGCGGCCTGTTCCGCGACCGTACTTATGGCGGTCTGGACCGTATTGCTTCCGCTAACCAGGTAACGACCGGGGTCACATCTCGCGTTTATGATGACGCGGCCGTTGAACGTTTTAATATTTCTGTGGGTCAAATCTACTATTTCACTGAGTCTCGCACTGGCGATGACAACATTAAATGGGAGAATGACGACAAAACGGGTTCGCTGGTCTGGGCGGGAGACACCTACTGGCGCATCTCCGATCGCTGGGGTTTGCGTAGTGGGATCCAGTACGACACGCGTCTGGATAGCATCGCCACCAGCAGCAGCAGTATCGAATACCGCCGCGACGAAAACCGTATGCTGCAGTTGAACTACCGTTATGCCAGTTCAGAGTATATCCAGGCAACCCTGCCTTCTTACTACTCGACGGCCGATCAGTATAAGAACGGGATTTCGCAGGTGGGCGCAGTGGCAAGCTTCCCGATCGCCGATCGCTGGTCGATTGTCGGTGCTTACTACTTCGATACCAACGTGAACAAAGAAGCAGACTCTATGCTGGGCTTACAGTACAACTCCTGCTGTTACGCCATTCGCTTCGGCTACGAACGTAAGCTGAACGGTTGGGATAACACCCAGCAACATGCAATTTATGACAACACGATCGGCTTTAATATCGAACTCCGCGGCCTGAGCTCCAACTACGGTCTCGGCACCAACCAAATGTTGCGTTCGAACATTTTGCCGTATCAAAGCTCTTTGTGATCTGATTAATTTACACGTAATCCGCATTGCGGTTAATTGAAATGGAAAAAGTATGAAGAACTGGAAAACGCTGCTTCTCGGTATCGCCATGATCGCGAATACCAGTTTCGCTGCCCCACAGGTAGTCGATAAAGTCGCAGCCGTCGTCAATAACGGCGTCGTTCTGGAAAGCGACGTCGATGGCTTAATGCAGTCAGTAAAACTTAATGCGGGTCAGGCTGGTCAGCAGTTACCAGACGACGCCACGCTGCGTCATCAGATCCTGGAACGTTTGATCATGGATCAAATCATCCTGCAGATGGGTCAGAAGATGGGTGTGAAAATTTCTGACGAGCAGTTGGATCAGGCTATCGCCAACATCGCCAAGCAGAACAACATGACGCTGGATCAGATGCGCAGCCGTCTGGCACAGGATGGTTTAAGCTATTCGACCTATCGGAGCCAGATCCGCAAAGAGATGACCATCTCCGAAGTGCGTAACAACGAAGTTCGCCGTCGCGTCACCATTCTGCCGCAGGAAGTGGATGCTCTGGCGCAGCAGGTTGGCAACCAAAACGATGCCAGCACCGAGCTGAACCTGAGCCACATTCTGATCCCATTACCGGAAAACCCAACGTCAGAGCAGGTAAACGCGGCTGAAAGCCAGGCGCGCTCTGTTGTTGATGAAGCGCGTAACGGTAGCGATTTCGGCAAACTGGCCATCACTTACTCCGCCGATCAGCAGGCGCTGAAAGGCGGCCAGATGGGTTGGGGACGTATTCAGGAACTGCCGGGCATCTTTGCTCAGGCGTTAAGCACCGCGAAGAAAGGCGATATCATCGGCCCTATTCGTTCAGGCGTGGGTTTCCACATTCTGAAAGTCAACGATATGCGTGGTCAAAGCCAGAGCATCTCCGTGACTGAAGTGCACGCCCGCCATATTCTGCTAAAGCCATCGCCGATCATGACCGATCAACAAGCGCGTCTGAAACTGGAACAAATCGCGGCAGATATTAAGAGTGGTAAAACCACCTTCGCGGCAGCAGCAAAAGAGTTTTCTCAGGATCCCGGTTCTGCCAACCAGGGCGGCGATCTGGGCTGGGCTGCAGCGGATATTTTCGATCCTGCTTTCCGCGATGCGCTGACCAAACTTAACAAAGGCCAGATGAGCGCCCCGGTGCATTCCTCTTTCGGTTGGCATCTGATCGAACTGCTGGACACGCGTAATGTGGATAAAACTGACGCAGCGCAGAAAGACCGTGCCTACCGTATGCTGATGAACCGTAAATTCTCGGAAGAAGCAGCGACCTGGATGCAGGAACAGCGCGCCAGCGCATACGTTAAAATTCTGAGCAACTAATGACTCGTATTCAACGCGTTGTCATCACTCCCGGCGAACCCGCCGGGATTGGCCCAGACCTCGTGGTTCAGCTCGCACAGCGTGAGTGGCCCGTAGAACTCGTCGTCTGTGCGGATGCCGCTCTTCTCAGTGACCGGGCAGCGATGCTCGGTTTACCGCTTTCACTCCTCCCCTACTCTTCAGATACTCCAGCCAGACCGCAATCAGCAGGTACGTTGACGCTGTTACCGATTGCGCTACGAGCACCTGTAGTCGCAGGTCAGTTGGCGGTAGAAAATGGGCAATATGTCGTGGATACGCTGGCTCGCGCCTGTGATGGCTGTCTGCAAGGTGAATTTGCGGCGCTGATTACCGGTCCGGTCCACAAGGGCGTAATCAATGACGCTGGCGTGCCGTTTACCGGGCATACCGAGTTTTTTGAAGAGCGCTCACAGGCAAAGAAAGTGGTGATGATGCTGGCGACGGAGGAGCTGCGCGTGGCGCTGGTCACCACGCATTTGCCGCTCAGAGCCGTTGCCGACGCCATTACGCCCGCCCTATTGCAAGAAGTGATCGGCATTCTGCATCATGATTTGCGCACCAGGTTCGGCATTGCCGACCCGCATATTCTGGTGTGTGGTCTTAACCCGCATGCTGGTGAAGGCGGACATATGGGGACGGAAGAGATAGACACCATCATTCCGGTCCTCGATGCACTGCGTACGCAGGGGATGAAACTAATCGGCCCACTGCCTGCAGATACGCTGTTTCAGCCCAAATATCTCGACCACGCGGATGCCGTATTGGCAATGTACCACGATCAGGGCCTCCCCGTGCTAAAATACCAGGGATTTGGTCGCGGGGTGAATATCACGCTGGGCCTGCCCTTTATTCGCACATCTGTCGATCACGGCACCGCGCTTGAACTTGCGGGTCGTGGGCAAGCAGATGTCGGCAGTTTTATTACGGCGCTTAATCTCGCCATCAAAATGATTGTTAATACTAATGAATAATCGAGTCCATCAGGGCCACTTAGCCCGTAAACGTTTCGGGCAAAACTTCCTTAACGATCAGTTTGTGATCGAAAGTATTGTCTCTGCTATCAATCCGCAGAAGGGTCAGGCAATGGTCGAAATCGGCCCGGGCCTGGCAGCATTGACCGAGCCAGTAGGCGAACGTCTGGACAAGCTCACGGTCATTGAACTGGACCGGGACCTTGCCGCGCGCCTGCAAACTCACCCGTTTTTAGGGCCAAAGCTGACGATTTATCAGCAAGATGCCATGACGATGAACTTCGGCGAACTCGCACAAACGATGGGCCAGCCGCTGCGCGTTTTCGGCAACCTGCCGTACAACATCTCCACGCCGCTGATGTTCCATCTTTTTACCTATACTGATGCCATTGCCGACATGCATTTCATGTTGCAAAAAGAGGTGGTCAATCGTCTGGTTGCAGGGCCAAACAGTAAAGCGTATGGTCGATTAAGCGTCATGGCGCAATATTATTGCAATGTGATCCCGGTACTCGAAGTACCGCCATCCGCATTCACGCCTGCGCCTAAAGTCGATTCCGCCGTTGTGCGTCTGGTTCCTCATGCGACGATGCCGTATCCGGTTAAAGATGTCCGCGTGCTGAGCCGTATTACCACCGAAGCGTTTAATCAGCGCCGTAAAACGGTACGTAACAGCCTCGGCAACCTGTTTAGCGTTGAGGTCCTGACCGAGCTGGGTATTGATCCGGCGATGCGAGCGGAAAATATCTCTGTCGCGCAATACTGCCGGATGGCTAACTATCTGTCAGAAAACGCGCCATCGAAGGAGAGTTAAAGATGATCAATTCGCCCCGAGTGTGCATTCAGGTACAAAGCGTCTACATTGAGGCGCAATCCTCACCTGATGATGAACGTTACGTTTTTGCTTATACCGTGACTATCCGCAATTTGGGGCGAGCGCCTGTGCAGCTGTTGGGGCGTTATTGGTTGATCACTAATGGTCATGGCCGCGAAACCGAAGTTCAGGGCGAAGGTGTGGTTGGCGTTCAGCCCCACATCGCACCTGGAGAAGAGTATCAGTACACCAGCGGAGCGGTTATTGAAACACCGCTGGGCACCATGCAGGGTCATTACGAAATGATCGATGAACAAGGCATCGCCTTTACCATCGACATTCCCGTGTTTCGGCTCGCCGTTCCAACACTCATTCACTAAAACAATAACTATGGCGACATACCTTATTGGCGACGTTCACGGTTGTTACGATGAACTGATCGCCTTGCTGCACCAGGTAGACTTCAACCCCGAACAAGACACCCTATGGCTCACTGGCGATCTGGTCGCGCGTGGGCCAGGCTCTCTGGACGTTTTACGCTACGTGAAATCGCTGGGCGATAGCGTGCGGTTAGTCCTTGGCAATCACGATTTGCACCTGCTGGCCGTATTTGCCGGTATCAGTCGTAACAAACCGAAAGACCGGCTCACACCGCTGCTCGAAG
This sequence comes from Citrobacter sp. C5_2, assembly GCF_014596845.2. Classification (NCBI taxonomy): domain Bacteria; kingdom Pseudomonadati; phylum Pseudomonadota; class Gammaproteobacteria; order Enterobacterales; family Enterobacteriaceae; genus Citrobacter; species Citrobacter sp. C5_2. Next base: position 4,275,065 of record NZ_CP115032.1, read on the forward strand.
CACCGGACGCGGATGAGTTGCTTAATTGGTTACGCCGCCAGCCGCTCTTGCAGATTGATGAAGAGAAGAAGCTGGTGATGGCGCATGCCGGTATTACCCCACAATGGGATCTGCAGACAGCGAGGAATTGCGCCCGCGATGTTGAAGCCGTATTGTCGAGCGACTCTTATCCCTTCTTCCTCGACGCCATGTATGGCGACATGCCAAACAACTGGACACCGGAACTCACGGGACTGGCGCGCCTGCGTTTTATTACCAACGCATTTACCCGCATGCGCTACTGCTTCCCCAACGGTCAGTTGGATATGTACAGCAAAGAGTCGCCAGAAGATGCGCCAGCTCCACTGAAGCCCTGGTTTGCCATTCCTGGACCTGTCAGTGAAGCCTATAGCATTGCTTTCGGGCACTGGGCATCGCTGGAGGGGAAAGGCACGCCTGAAGGTATCTACGCGCTGGATACGGGATGTTGCTGGGGGGGAGACCTCACCTGTCTGCGCTGGGAAGACAAACGGTACTTTGTACAGCCATCAAATCGCCATCTGAATCTGGATCCCGGCGAGGCGGTCAACGCCTGATAGTCGTTTGCCGGATGCGGTGCTCGCACCTTATCCGGCCTACATTAGCTGGATGATAAGGCGTTTCGCCGCCATCCGGCACTTACAGTATTAACGACGTTCCAGAATCTCGAAGCAGTAGCTGTGGGAGTTTTGTGCGTCGGCATCGTGAAATTCGCTAAACACCGATTCCCAGTCGTCCGGTTCGTAGTCCGGGAAATGCGTATCCCCTTCAACTTCCGCATCAATGTGTGTCAGATACAGTTTTTGCGCTTTCGGCAGGAACTGCTCATACACGCGTCCACCGCCAATCACCATAATTTCAGGTTCATCGCCGCAGGCCGCTATTGCTTCATCAACAGACTTCACCCACTGCACGCGATCGTCGGTGCCTGGCTTGCTGCTGATGACAATATTTTTACGCCCTGGCAACGGTCGTCCGATGGATTCCCAGGTATGGCGTCCCATGACAACCGGCTTGTTTAAGGTATTACGTTTAAACCAGGCGAGATCGGCAGGTAGGTTCCATGGCATGGCGTTTTCCATACCGATGACGCGATCTACCGCTAACGCCGCAATCAGACTGATCATTGAATGTTTCCCGGATACAAAAAAATTGTCGCCACTATACGGAAAGCGCAATCTTTCGTCGACTGGCGGAAAGAGGATGAGCATGAAAATTTTCCGTTCTGCTGGCGAACCGACCTATTTAAGGTGGTACGCCAGCATTACAGTAGTTCAAAAACAGCCAATTAGCAGTAAAGTTTGCAGAACATCACATTTTTTACTCTATGCTGACGGTTTCACTTCCGGCTCATCGGCGACGTCGCCCGTATGTTTACCTTCATCCGTGCCTTGCCAACCATGGCGTTGAATTAACGATAAGTGTTGGCGATCTTCCGCAATAATTTCACTCAGCATTGCGCTGGTGCGTTTATAAACCGCTGCGCGGGAAATCGCGTCATTTTCCCCTTTCACCATCTCCTCAACCATGAGCATATTGAAGCGGCGGAATACGTCGGCCCGCTCACGCGCTTCATAGCGACCAAGCCCAAGACCTTCCAGCGCCAGACGCCCGGTCTTCAGCGCGCCTTCAAAGGTTTCACGTTCCGGCATTTCCACCCCTGCCTGGCGCAGGCGAATGTAATGATCCACATCGCGCGCGCGGGCAATAATGTGCAGATGAGGGAAATGCTCCTTCACCATTTCGGTTAATTGCAGGCTGGTTTGCGGATCGTCAATGGCGTTAATAATGACTTCTGCTTTAGCCGCCCCTGCAGACTCCAGCAGATCCATCCGGGTCGCATCGCCATAGAAAACCTTCATGCCGAATTTTCGTAGCGTTTCGATATGGTCCGGGTCATGATCAAGAACCACCATTTTGACGCCGCTCGACAACAGTAAACGACCGGTAATCTGACCAAATCGCCCAAACCCGGCGATGATCACTCGCGGTTGTTCTTCGTCGATTTCATCCGCTTCCCGCTCTTCACCGGTCGCTGATTTTTCCAGTCGTGTCAAAATCACCAGTAAAATCGGCGTCGCCGCCATCGACAACGCGACAGCCAGGGTCAGCGATTTCGCCCAATCAGGATCAAGCACGTCTGCCATTTGCGCCGCGCCAAACACCACGAAGGCAAATTCACTGCCCTGCCCTAATAATACGGCAAACCAGCGACGTTGCTTATTCGGCACCTGCAACGGTTTCGCTATCAGCCACAGCATGACGGTTTTGATAACCAGGAAACCGACCAGCAGAATAACGATGCGTAATGGGTTATCTACCAGCGTGCCAAAATCGATAGACATCCCCACGCCGATGAAGAACAGTCCCAGCAACAGTCCTTTGAACGGTTCAATATCGCTTTCCAGCGCGTGGCGATACTCAGAACTGGCCAGCAGCACACCGGCCAGGAACGCCCCCATCGCCATCGACAGTCCGACCTCTTCCAATAGCAGACCGAAGCCAAAAACGAGGAATAGCGCGACGGCGCTAAACACTTCCCGCAGGCCTGAACGGGCAACAAAACGTAAGGCGGGACGCGTCACATAGCGACCTAACAGCACCACCAGCACCAGTGCCCCCGCCACCTTAAGCGCAGAGAGCGCAAACGCCCCAAGCGTTGTCGATGCGCCGCTCGCCGCGAGTAATGGGAGCATCGCGACCAGTGGAATAGCGGCGATATCCTGGAACAGCAGCACGGCAAATGTGCTGCGTCCGAGTTGCGACACCATCAGGTTACGTTCATTCATCGCCTGCATAGCGATGGCCGTTGAGGAAAGCGCCAGCGTCATGCCGATCAGTTCCGCTACCTGCCAGCGCAGGCCGAGGAACATACAGAACAGACCGATCAGCCCCCCGCAAACCACCATTTGTAATGCACCACCGCCAAACACCGAGGCTCGCAGCTTCCACAAACGTTGCGGATCCAGTTCCAGGCCGATGACAAACAACATCAGCACCACGCCGATCTCGGCAAAATGGAGGATTGATTCGGCATCTGTCACCAGCCTCAAGCCCCAAGGACCGATGATGCACCCGGCGATGAGATAGCCCAGAACTGACCCTAAGCCCAGCCGTACGGCGATGGGGACAATCAGCGCCGCCGAACCGAGGTAAATCAGCGCCTGTATCAGCGTATGACTATCCATGATGCACCTCCTGCCACTCCAGCAGACGCTGTTTATAGTGGCGCGCCTGCGCCTGCAGCGTTTCATCATCACAAATAAACGTACAGTGCATCGCAAACGGCGGCAGCCATTTGAGGCCGCAATATAAAGCCGTTGCCTGTAGGGGCTGAGAAAGTACATCAAAGCCAGGATGGGAGCCGATATCAAAGTGGTTTTCACCGCCGCCGGTCGTCACAGCCCACAGCAGATGTTTACCGTGCAGCGCTGTTCCTCCATGGCCATAGGCCCAGCCGTGAGAGAGGACTTTATCCATCCACAATTTGAGTAACGGAGGCGTGCTATACCACTGCATAGGATGCTGCCAGATAATTAAATCAGCGCGTGCCAACGCATCCTGTTCAGCGGCAATATCGATATTGAAATCGGGGTAGAGCTGGTAGAGCGAGCGGATCTCCACGCCCTCCAGCGTCCTTGCCTGATCAAGCATCCGCTTATTCGCATGCGAATGCTGCGGATAGGGATGCGCATAAATGATGAGAATCATGATTAGCCTGTGTCACTGCATTATTGTAATAACAGTGAGTTTAGTCAGTTAATCCACAGGCTAACAGTCAATATTATTGAGTAGATAAATGGAAAAATCTGAGTTAGTTGTCCAGCTCACTCATATCTTTAACCTGGTCGCGGTTAATCTGCTCCGTCTTACCTGTTTGCGCATTTTTATATGACACCAGGCCAGTATCATCATCCACTTGCGGTTTGCCGTCGGTAACGATGGTTTTGCCGTCGGTGGTTTTCACCGCCTGGTTTGAGGAACAACCGGCGACGGTAAACAGTGCTGCTGCGGTAAAAATAGAGGTGATCAGGATATGTTTTTGCATGGTGTTCTCCCTGCTTTTCAGTCGTTTTCAGTGAAATATAGATTAACTGTAGGCTAACTGACTGAGTTACAGGGAAAATACAGAACACTCCTAATAACCTGCCCTGGTCACGGGCTTACTGCGAATCGTCATCTGACTGGTTTGAGACAACGTCAGGCCGCGTGTTTCTGGTGCAAAAGCAATGGACACGAGCAGGCCAATCAGCGAAATCCCGGCCCCCATCAGCATGACATTACTGATGCCGTATTTGCTAATGAACACCGGTAGCGCCCAGGTGGAAACAATGGTCCCGATGCGGCTTAACGACATAATCACCCCGACGGCAGACGCGCGAATATCGGTAGGAAACAGTTCGTTGGGATATAGCCACTGCAGATTCCCCGGACCACCAGAGAAAAATGCGTATACGGCAAAGGCCAGCACCACCAGCCACGCCCCCATATCAGGAATGAACCCCAGTACGGCCAGCGCCAGCGTCATCATAATAAAGCTGCCAATCAACAGCGGTCGCCGCCCCGCGCTATTGAGCCAAAACATCGGCGGAATACACCCCAGCATAAAGCACAAGCTAATCACCACGTTGCCCAACGCGGCGCTTTTCCCGGCACCCAGTCCCAGTAGCCCAACAATCTGCGGGCCAAAGGTATAGATGGCGAACATCGGGATCACCTGACAGGTCCAGATGGCGGCAACAAACAGCACAAACGGGAAATGACGACGATTAAACAGCTGGAGAAAACGCGTCTCCTGCGGCGCTTCTTCGTCGAACACCACCGGTTCGCCGAACAGCTTGATCATCATCGCCTCGCACTCTTTCACCCGCCCCTTACGCAGCAGCCAGCGCGGCGATTCAGGCAGGTCGAAGCGTCCAATCAGGATCAAAATACAGGGGATCACCGCGCTACCTAGCATCCAGCGCCATCCGCCCTCAACATCATACAAACAGTAACCGACCAGATCGGCACAGGTTGCGCCGACATACCACATAGCCGCGATAAAACCGATAGAGAAGGCACGCTGGCGGGTATTGGAAAATTCGGTAATCATCGAGGTGGCGATCGGGTAATCGGCGCCAATCACAATGCCGATCAGCACACGCATCACCAGGAGTTCAATGGGCGAGGTAACGAACATGGTCGCTGCCGATATCACGCCAATGGCGATGATATCGATAATAAACATTTTTCGCCGCCCGACCTTATCAGAAATGTAGCCAAACAACGACGTACCAACAAACAGTCCGGCCAGCGTGCCCGCACCCAGCAAGCCAATCCACTGAGCATCCAGTTTCAATGCTGGCGTGAGTTGTTCAAGCGCCACGCCAATCATTACCAGCACATAACCATCCAGAAACGGCCCACCGCTTCCCCATAGCATTATCCTGCGGTGAATAGAGGTAAATTTGATGTCATCAAAGTTCCTGGGCTGCTGCATGGTGATGTCCTGTTTCAACACGGGCAAAGCGTCATCTGTAGGCCGGATAAGGCGTTTACGCCGCCATCCGGCATTGGCACCACATGATTGCCGGATGGCGATGCTACCGCATCTTATCCGGCCTACGGGTGCACAACCTCGTACTTATTAGCCGTAGCGGAACTCCACGCCAAACGTCCCGCGTGGGTATTCCCATTTTTCCAGCGCCGTATCAAGGCCGAGGATCCGGCACGTTCCGCACTCCAGGCACCCGGCGTAATCAAAACGAACGCTACCGTCGTCCTGCTTTTTATACAGTCCCGCCGGACAGGCCTTAATCAGCACCTCCAGCGCCTGTTTATCAGGATCGGCTTTGAGAATGATGTGTGGGCTATCTTCATCCACATTGAACTTATTGACGCCCAGTTTGACGTCCACATTGACGGGAGATGTCATAATACGGTCACTCCTTTCAGGCCATCTTTCATCAGGTTGATGAAGCCCACTTTCTTCGCATGGCGCAGGATTTTTTTACGCATTGGCACCGGAGCGGAGCCATCCACGGTGAACAGGTCGCGCGCGATACTGACCGCCATTTCGGGATAAGCGGTAAACATGCGGGGATTATCAAGAAAAGCCGGCAGTTTCTGATACATGCGCATATCGCGCATCGGACCTTCGTCCAGATGCTGACGGTATTCACCCAGCGACTGCTTGCTAAAATCGTCGCGCTTCATCGCCGAAAGCACCGTCTTCGCCGCCGCTTCGCCTGCGGATATGGCGAGATCCATACCACGGATGGTAAAGCCGAGGTTCATACACATACCGGCAGCGTCTCCGGCAATCAGTACGCCATCGCCCACCAGTTCAGGCTGCATATTCATTCCCGCCTCGGGTACAACGTGCGCGGCATATTCCACCAGCTTGCCACCAGCGATCAGCGGAGCGACTGCCGGATGCTGTTTGAAATCTTCCAGCATTTGCGGGACCGATTTTTTCGCGTCTTTCAGATGATGAAGACCGCAGACCAGCCCCAGAGAAAGTGTTGTTTCATTCGTATACAGGAAGCCACCGCCCATCAGACCATCGGTTGGCGCCCCGGCAAACAGACAGGCGGCGCCTTCGTTGCCCTGTAGCTGGAAACGATCTTCAATTACCGACTTCGGCAATTCGATCAGTTCCTTCACGCCGACGGCAACATGCGATGCCTCAACACGCTTGGCCATGCCCAGCTTTTCAGCCAGCAGAGAATTCACCCCGTCGGCGAGGATCACGACTTTGGCTTCCAGAATATCGCCATCGGCTTCCACGCCCACGACTTTACCCTCGCGCTGAACGACGTTATCGACGCGAATACCGGTGATCAGTTGCGCCCCCGCCTCTTCGGCCTGCTCCATCAGCCAGGCGTCAAATTTACTGCGCAAGACGGAATAAGAAACCTGCGACGCGGCGGCCTCTTCACCATTGCAGTAGTCGATAGTCATCGCCCCGTTGTCGGTCATAAAGGCGAGTTTTTCGTGGGTAATCATGCGTTCAATGGGGGCCTGATCCGCAAAGCCGGGAATGATGCGTTCCAGGCTATGCGCATACAGACGCCCACCGGTGACATTCTTCGCGCCAGCAGAATTGCCGCGCTCGATAACCAGCACCTGTGCACCTTCGCGAGCAAGCACCAGCGCCGCAACCGAACCGGCCAGACCTGCACCCACGATGATGGCATCAAAGATATCTTCGGACATACGTACTCCTGTCAGCGGCAGGATACCTTCGCATCCTGCCCGAAATGATTTATCGCGCTAAGGCAGCCGTCAGCGCAGGCAGGATCTTCAGCGCATCGCCAACGATGCCAAAATCCGCATACTGGAAGATCGGCGCATTTTTATCTTTATTGATGGCGAAAATCGTCTGCGCGCCGTTGGCGCCGACCATGTGTTGGATCTGCCCGGAGATCCCCACCGCCAGATACAGTTCAGGCTTGAGCATCAGGTTGGAGATACCGACGTAGCGCTCGTGCTCCATCCACTTCTCGTTTTCCGCTACCGGGCGAGAACAGGCCAGCTCAGCGCCAATCGTCTGGCACAGCGCTTCGGCCAGCGAGATATTCTCTTTGCTACCGATACCGCGTCCCACACTGACCACCAGACGCGCTTTATCGAGATCGACGCTGTTGCTCTGACGCGCCTGGGTTGCGGTGCGGGTCACGGCAATGGCCGGAGCCTGCCACTGCACGGTGTGCATCTCACCGCTGCGAGAAGTGTCCGGGTCTTGTGCGTCAAACGTTCCGCTGCTGAGCGTGATCACAGCGAACGGCGAAGCAATGGTTTCTGCCCCTATCGCCAGACCGCCGTAGACCATATGCTTAACCGCCGCTTTTCCATCCTGCAGGGCGACTTCGCTGGCGTCGTTGGAAACCGCAGCCGACAAGCGAAAGCCCAGCTTTGCCGCCAACAGTTTGCCCCGGCGCGTATTCGGCAGCAGCACCGCGCCGCCCTCGCTATGCTGACGAACAGTCTCAGCCATCACATCAGCGTAGTCTTCGATCATGCGGTCTTCTGGTTTGCCACTGAGCAGCCAGACATGATCCGCGCCCAAATGACATGCTGTCGCGCTATCCGCTTCGTTCAGTACGAACGCATTAACTTTTTCACCTACAGCCTGCGCGCCACTCATCAGTTCGGGCAGACGAGAAGGGGTATCGCTGAATACCCAGACACTGGAAAATTTGTTCATAACATCCCCTGATAATTAAATGATTTTGCGCAGATTCTCGACAAACGCGGCGATTTGTTCTTCACCGTCACCTTCAATCACCACACGCTGACGCTCGCGCTGCTTCGGTGCGGCAACCTGTTGTGTGGAATACGCGGGTACGCTGTTCAGCCCGATATCCGCAGGCGACCAGACCTGAACCGGTTTTTTCGCCGCGCCAAGAATGGCTTTCATCGAAGGGATTTGTGGAGTGTTGATGTCGGTGGAAACCGCGATCACCGCCGGGAGCGGGATGCTCAGCGTTTCAACTTCATCTTCCAGTTCGCGTTCTACCGTCAGCGTACTGTCAGTAAGAGAGAGGATCTTACTCACGCCGTTAATCGCCGGAACGTTCAGCGCTTCACCCACCAGCAAACCAACCTGCTGAGCATAAAGATCGGAAGAACCGTCGCCGCAAATAAGCAGATCGAAACCTGATTTTTGCGCCGCGGCGGCCAGCGCGGTAGCGGTGTGTTGCGGCAGCGCCTGCTCAAATTGATCGTCAATCACCACAATCAGTTCATCAGGGCCACGAGAAAGGACATCTTTGCGCCCTTTTGCATTAGTCAGCGCTTTGCCGCCAACGCTCATGGCGACAACCTGAGCTTCTCCCACCTGCTGTTTTAACTGGCAAGCAGCTTCAATTGCATTCAGATCATATTGGCTGATTTTGCCATCCGCTTTGCTGAAATCGAGTGAACCATCAGCATTATTAATCGCAATATCCTGTTCATCAGGTACGCATTTGTAGCAAGTAATTATCTTCATTGCATCTCCAGAAATCATGAAGGAAACGTATTTATATCGGCGGTGTTAAATACAGATATCACGCTCTTTAATTCGGAAATAAAACCTTAATCACCAATATTGAAAATGTCACACATTGAAATTCGTAACTTTCAATAGTGTTACATGCCTCACCAATATTGAAAGAAACACGTCAAATATGAAAATTTTCAATATTGCTTGCTGGTTCAACAATATTGAACGCCAGACACTTAAAAAAGTTAAAAAACCAATGACAACCATATGATTTATAAATAAAAAACAGATATTTCAAGACAAAATAACCAGCACAAAAAAGTGTGATCAAGGTAACAGAATCACGCGAAATGAATACCCATTATGAGTTACTCGTTGAGGTGTCCCAGAGGTTAATAAGTTATCAACAAACCATTAATAATAAATAAACAAACGTTCAAAAACGGGCACGCTAAATAAATTTCGTTTTCACACTGGAATTCACTTATGAAAAATGAAAAGAGAAAATCGGGAATTGAACCGAAGGTTTTTTTTCCGCCATTAATAATTGTCGGAATACTTTGCTGGCTAACAGTAAGAGATCTTGATGCCGCTAACGTCGTTATTAATGCGGTATTCAGTTATGTCACCAACGTCTGGGGATGGGCATTTGAATGGTATATGGTCATCATGCTATTCGGCTGGTTCTGGCTGGTTTTTGGCCCCTATGCCAAAAAGAGATTAGGTGACGAAAAACCGGAGTTTAGCACCGCCAGCTGGATTTTTATGATGTTCGCGTCCTGTACATCCGCTGCGGTGCTGTTCTGGGGCTCTATTGAGATCTACTACTATATCTCCACCCCGCCGTTCGGCCTGGAACCAAATTCCACGGGCGCGAAAGAGATAGGTCTGGCGTACAGCCTGTTCCACTGGGGGCCGCTGCCGTGGGCAACCTATAGCTTCCTATCTGTAGCCTTCGCCTACTTCTTCTTTGTACGTAAGATGGATGTCATCCGTCCCAGCTCCACGCTGGTACCGCTCGTCGGTGAGAAACATGCGAAAGGGTTGTTCGGTACCATCGTTGATAACTTCTACTTGGTGGCGCTGATCTTCGCAATGGGCACCAGCCTCGGTCTGGCTACCCCGCTGGTCACCGAGTGTATGCAGTACCTGTTCGGTATTCCGCATACGCTGCAACTCGACGCCATCATCATTACTTGCTGGATCATTCTGAACGCCATTTGCGTGGCCTGTGGCCTGCAAAAAGGGGTCAAGATCGCCAGTGACGTACGTAGCTATCTGAGCTTCCTGATGCTCGGCTGGGTGTTTATCGTCAGCGGCGCCAGCTTCATCATGAACTACTTCACCGACTCCGTCGGGATGTTGCTGATGCATCTGCCACGGATGCTGTTCTATACCGATGCCATCGGTAAAGGCGGCTTCCCGCAGGGCTGGACCGTTTTCTACTGGGCGTGGTGGGTAATTTACGCCATCCAGATGAGTATCTTCCTGGCCCGTATTTCTCGTGGTCGTACCGTACGCGAACTGTGCTTCGGGATGGTACTGGGCCTGACCGCGTCTACCTGGATCCTGTGGACTGTCCTTGGTAGCAACACGCTGCTGCTGATGGATAAAAACATCCTCAACATTCCGCAGTTGATTGAACAACACGGCGTGGCGCGCGCCATTATCGAAACCTGGGCCGCCTTACCGCTCAGCACCGCCACCATGTGGGGTTTCTTTATCCTCTGCTTTATCGCCACCGTAACGCTGATTAACGCCTGCTCTTACACCCTGGCGATGTCCACCTGTCGCGAAGTTCGCGATGGTGAAGAACCGCCTCTGTTAGTGCGTATCGGCTGGTCGGTGCTGGTCGGCATCATCGGTATCGTTCTGCTGGCACTGGGTGGGTTGAAGCCGATTCAGACCGCAATTATCGCCGGAGGATGCCCGCTGTTCTTCGTCAACATTATGGTGACGCTGTCCTTTATTAAAGACGCCAAAGTGCACTGGAAAGACAAGTAATTCTTATTAACCCAATTGATCAAGAGGCTGAAAGATGGATTTCAACTTAAATGACGAGCAGGAACTGTTTGTCGCCGGTATTCGTGAACTGATGGCCAGTGAGAACTGGGAAGCTTATTTTGCCGAGTGCGATCGTGACAGCGTCTACCCTGAGCGTTTTGTAAAAGCGCTGGCGGATATGGGCATTGATAGCCTGCTGATCCCGGAAGAACATGGCGGTCTGGAAGCGGGTTTTGTTACCGTCGCCGCCGTCTGGATGGAGCTGGGACGTCTTGGCGCACCAACTTACGTGTTGTACCAATTGCCGGGAGGTTTTAACACTTTCCTGCGTGAAGGGACTCAGGAGCAAATTGATAAAATCATGGCGTTCCAGGGTACCGGTAAGCAGATGTGGAACTCTGCTATCACCGAACCGGGAGCGGGATCGGATGTCGGCAGTCTGAAAACCACTTATACACGCAAAAATGGTAAGGTTTATCTTAATGGCAGTAAGTGCTTTATCACCAGTAGCGCCTATACCCCGTACATCGTGGTCATGGCGAGAGACGGTGCATCGCCGGATAAGCCTGTTTACACCGAATGGTTTGTCGACATGAGCAAAGCGGGTATCAAGGTCAACAAACTGGAGAAACTCGGTCTGCGCATGGATAGCTGCTGTGAAATCACCTTTGACGACGTTGAACTGGACGAAAAAGACATGTTCGGTCGGGAAGGTAACGGCTTCAACCGCGTGAAAGAAGAGTTTGACCATGAGCGCTTCCTCGTCGCGCTGACCAACTACGGCACCGCAATGTGCGCTTTTGAAGATGCCGCGCGTTACGCTAATCAGCGCGTGCAGTTTGGTGAAACTATTGGCCGCTTCCAGCTGATTCAGGAGAAGTTTGCGCATATGGCGATCAAACTGAACTCCATGAAAAACATGCTGCTGGAAGCCGCGTGGAAAGCAGATAACGGCACTATTACCTCCGGCGACGCGGCAATGTGCAAATACTTCTGCGCCAACGCCGCGTTTGAAGTGGTAGACACCGCCATGCAGGTACTGGGAGGTGTTGGTATCGCGGGCAACCACCGCATCACGCGTTTCTGGCGTGACCTGCGTGTTGACCGCGTTTCTGGTGGTTCTGATGAAATGCAGATCCTGACGTTAGGCCGTGCGGTACTCAAGCAATACCGATAGAACGGCGCAACCTGTAGGCCTGATGAGACGCTCGCGTCGCCATCCGGCCTACATGGCCCCCATAAATGCCAGGAGAAAAATTATGAATCATTTACCAATGCCAACCTTTGGCCCTCTTGCTGGAGTACGCGTTGTTTTTTCAGGGATCGAAATCGCCGGTCCATTCGCCGGACAGATGTTCGCCGAATGGGGCGCCGAGGTTATCTGGATTGAAAACGTCGCATGGGCCGATACCATCCGCGTACAGCCTAACTACCCGCAGCTCTCACGCCGCAACCTGCACGCCTTGTCGCTCAATATTTTCAAAGATGAAGGTCGGGAAGCGTTTCTGAAACTGATGGAAACCACCGATATTTTCATTGAAGCCAGTAAAGGCCCGGCCTTTGCACGCCGCGGTATTACTGATGAAGTGCTGTGGGAACATAACCCGAAACTGGTCATTGCCCACCTTTCCGGTTTTGGCCAGTTTGGTACGGAGGAGTACACCAATCTTCCGGCGTATAACACCATCGCGCAGGCGTTCAGTGGTTATCTGATCCAAAACGGCGACGTTGACCAACCGATGCCAGCCTTCCCGTATACCGCGGATTACTTCTCCGGGATGACCGCGACGACAGCGGCGCTGGCGGCCCTGCACAAAGTGCGCGAAACGGGTAAAGGTGAAAGCATCGATATCGCCATGTACGAAGTGATGCTGCGCATGGGTCAGTACTTCATGATGGACTACTTCAACGGCGGCGAAATCTGTCCACGTATGACGAAAGGGAAAGATCCTTACTACGCCGGTTGCGGCCTGTATAAATGCGCCGATGGTTACATCGTCATGGAGTTGGTCGGCATCACGCAAATCAATGAGTGTTTTAAAGATATCGGCCTGGCGCACATTCTCGGTACGCCGGAAGTTCCGGAAGGCACGCAGCTCATCCATCGCGTGGAATGCCCTTACGGCCCGCTCGTCGAAGAGAAACTGGACGCCTGGCTGGCAGCGCATACCATCGCCGAAGTCCAGGCGCGCTTTGCTGAGCTGAATATCGCCTGTGCGAAGGTGCTAACCATTCCGGAACTGGAAGGCAATCCGCAGTACGTTGCTCGCGAATCCATTACTCAGTGGCAAACAATGGACGGCCGCACCTGCAAAGGGCCGAACATCATGCCGAAATTTAAAAACAACCCGGGGAAAATCTGGCGTGGCATGCCATCACACGGCATGGATACCGCCGCCATTCTGAAAAACATTGGTTATAGCGAAGCAGACATAAATGAGCTGGTCGGCAAAGGCCTGGCCAGGGTTGAGGAATAAACGCGACGCGCTAACCCGCTCGTGGGTTAGCGCTCACGCCTGATTTCAGTGGATAAAGCAATATGGATATCGTTGGCGGACAAAACTTACGTCAGATGTGGGACGACCTGGCCGGGGTGTACGGAAATAAAACGGCGTTAATTTTCGAATCCTGTGAAGGAATCGTTCGGCAATTTAGCTATGCCTCGCTCAATGAAGAGATTAATCGCACGGCGAACCTTTTTCATTCCTTAGGGATCCGCAAGGGCGATAGGGTCGCACTGCATCTGGATAACTGTCCGGAATTCATCTTTTGCTGGTTTGGACTGGCAAAAATCGGCGCCATTATGGTGCCGATCAATGCTCGCTTACTGGGCGAAGAAAGTGCCTGGATCCTGCAAAACAGCCAGGTGAGCCTGCTGGTTACCAGCGCCCAGTTTTATCCTATGTACCGTGAAATACGCCAGGAAAATAGCACTCCGCTTAATCATATCTGTCTGATTGGCGAGCAGCTTCCGGCTGACGATGGCGTGAGCCACTTTACCCAACTGCAGGCTCGTCAGTCGACCACCCTGTGCTATACGCCTGCGTTATCCACTGACGATACGGCGGAAATTCTGTTTACCTCCGGTACCACCTCGCGTCCAAAAGGGGTGGTGATTACCCATTATAACCTGCGCTTTGCGGGCTATTACTCTGCCTGGCAAATCGCCCTGCGCGATGATGACGTATACATGACGGTGATGCCCGCTTTTCATATCGACTGTCAGTGTACCGCCGCAATGCCGGCCTTTTCCGCCGGCAGCACCTTTGTGCTCCTGGAGAAGTACAGCGCCCGGGCGTTCTGGGATCAGGTACGTAAATATCAGGCGACGGTGACCGAGTGCATCCCGATGATGATCCGCACGCTGATGGTCCAGCCCGCCGCGCCAACGGACAGGCAGCATCATCTGCGCGAAGTGATGTTCTATCTCAATCTATCCGCGCAGGAAAAAGACGCCTTTATCGAACGCTTTGGCGTCAGGCTGCTGACCTCTTATGGTATGACTGAAACCATTGTCGGAATTATTGGCGACCGTCCCGGAGACAAACGACGCTGGCCTTCCATTGGTCGCGTAGGATTTAGCTATGAAGCTGAAATTCGCGACGATCAAAATCGTCCGCTGCCCGCCGGAGAAATTGGCGAAATCTGTATTAAAGGCGTCCCCGGCAAGACCATCTTCAAAGAGTATTACATGCAGCCGGAAGCAACCGCCAGGGCGCTGGAACCAGAGGGCTGGTTACATACCGGTGATTCGGGTTACCAGGATGAGGATGGCTATTTCTATTTTGTCGACAGACGCTGCAACATGATTAAACGCGGCGGGGAAAATGTCTCCTGCGTCGAGCTGGAAAATATTATTTCTGCGCATCCGAAAATTCAGGACATTGTGGTTGTTGGTATTAAAGACGCGATCCGTGATGAAGCCATTAAAGCGTTTATTGTCCTTAATGAAGGTGAAACATTAAGCGAAGCCGAGTTTTTCAGCTTCTGCGAAAACAATATGGCGAAATTCAAGGTTCCCTCTTTTATGGAGATCAGAACCGACCTGCCGCGCAACTGTTCAGGAAAAATAATCAAAAAAAATCTGAAATAAACCTTCTGGCAGGAATCCCTCCCGCCGGGAAACTATTTATCTGGAGATGAACCATGAGTGAATCATTACATCTGACCCGTAATGGCCCGATCCTGGAAATTACCCTCGACCGA
Organism: Citrobacter sp. C5_2; assembly: GCF_014596845.2. Classification (NCBI taxonomy): domain Bacteria; kingdom Pseudomonadati; phylum Pseudomonadota; class Gammaproteobacteria; order Enterobacterales; family Enterobacteriaceae; genus Citrobacter; species Citrobacter sp. C5_2. The sequence continues at coordinate 4,290,264 of NZ_CP115032.1, forward strand.
CCTAAAGCCAATGCCATTGACGCCAAAACCAGCTTTGCAATGGGCCAGGCTTTTCTTAATTTCCGTGACGATCCGGAATTACGCGTAGCAATCATTACTGGCGGCGGGGAGAAATTCTTTTCTGCTGGCTGGGACTTAAAAGCGGCAGCGGAAGGTGAAGCGCCGGATGCCGATTTTGGTCCCGGCGGCTTTGCCGGTTTAACCGAAATATTTGATCTGGATAAGCCGGTCATCGCCGCGGTAAACGGCTATGCGTTTGGCGGCGGTTTTGAGCTGGCGCTGGCAGCGGACTTTATTGTCTGCGCGGAAAACGCCAGCTTCGCGCTACCGGAAGCCAAGCTCGGCATCGTGCCTGACAGCGGCGGCGTTTTGCGCCTGCCTAAGCTGTTGCCACCGGCTATCGTCAACGAAATGGTGATGACCGGTAGACGAATGAGCGCCGAAGAAGCGCTGCGTTGGGGGATCGTGAACCGCGTTGTCAGCCAGAGCGAACTGATGGATAGCGCGCGCGAACTGGCGCAACAACTGGTTAATAGCGCCCCGCTGGCAATCGCGGCGCTGAAAGAGATTTATCGTGCGACCAGCGAAATGCCGGTAGAAGAAGGCTACCGCTACATCCGCAGCGGCGTACTGAAGCATTATCCGTCGGTACTGCATTCGGAAGATGCGCTCGAAGGACCGCAGGCATTTGCCGAAAAACGCGATCCGGTGTGGAAAGGTCGTTAATGTGACTATGCCGGATAAGGTGTTTACGCCGTCGTCCGGCAAAAAAACCGAGGTACAACCATGAGCTATTACGCCTTTGAAGGACTGATCCCGGTGGTACACCCGGACGCGTTTGTCCATCCCAGCGCCGTGCTGATTGGCGATGTCATCGTGGGTGCTGGTGTTTATATTGGCCCACTCGCGTCATTGCGTGGGGATTATGGGCGCCTGATCCTTAAGGCAGGATCTAATCTGCAGGATGGCTGCATTATGCATGGCTACTGCGATACCGATACCATCGTGCATGAGAACGGTCATATCGGCCACGGCGCTATTTTGCATGGCTGCGTGGTGGGCCGGGACGCCCTGGTCGGCATGAACAGCGTGATTATGGACGGCGCAGTGATTGGCGAAGAGAGCATTGTCGCCGCCATGAGTTTCGTCAAAGCCGGATTTCAGGGTGAGGCAAGGCAACTGCTGGTGGGTTCACCTGCGCGAGTACTACGCCAGGTCACAGACCAGGAGCTGCACTGGAAACGCCTCAACACCAAAGAATATCAGGATCTTGCGGTCCGCTGTCGAACGGGGCTATCTGAAACGAAGCCGTTAACCCAGGTCGAAAAAAACCGGCCGCGCCTGAAAGGCACGACGGACGTGAAGCCAAAATCAGCCCAATAATTGATGCCGGATGCGCTGACGCTTATCCGGCCTACGCGTCAATCCCCGTTAACGCTGCCATCAGGCAAACTAACCATTAGCGACGCATACTTTTTGACAGCATCATCTGCCATTTCTGCTCACGGTTGAGCTCTGTTGGGGGAACGGCAGACAGTCGCGGCGCTTTCGCCACACTCACTTTTCTTTCCTGCAAATTATGATTCAATCGGCGATAGAGATGAGAATCAATACTCACGACTTTCACCAGACGCTGGCACTGACAGCCTCGTCCTGCAATCTGGTTAGGGATCATCTTCACTTCACAAACAATTTCCCCAACTTCTGACAGAATATAGGAGAGCGTATTAATTGCTTTGCAGTGTTCAATATCAAATTGACGGGAAATCTCCTTGGCAGTGATCCATCGGTCCTCTGCCATCATCCAGTCAGCAATTAACAAATAAAGCGGTCTTTCAACATATTTTTCACACATAAGCACACCATTTCACAAATTAAAAATCTGGCTACGGCCTGTCCAAATTAATAAAAACTAAGCCATATTAAAATTGTGGATATAAAGATAGTATGCGACTTGAATGTTGATTAGTGTGAGCAATATCGTGCTTATTACATTGAAAATGTGGTTAAGGAAACGGACATCTCCAGGAATGACCTGATAGGGTAAAAAAACGGCTCCTTCTCAGGAACCGTTTCAAATTTATATTGCAGATCCGATTAACGCAAATATCACCGAACCTTCTGTTTATTATTTATTGATCTGCGCGTGCATTTCCTGCACCGAGGTCACCTTCTCGGTGGCATCCGCATTCAGCGCCATGGCCGTTGCGAAACCGCCGTTCAGGGTAGTGTCGTAATGCACTTTGTACTGCAAGGCGCTGCGGCGAATCAGCTTGGAGTCTTCAATCGCCTGACGACCTGCGGTGGTGTTGATAATGTAGGTGTATTCGCCATTCTTGATACGGTCCTGAATGTGCGGACGACCTTCATGCACCTTATTCACCAGACGCGGGTTGATACCGGCTTCACCCAGCACAATCGCGGTACCGTGAGTCGCATCCAGCTCGAAGCCCTGTTTTAGCAGCTTAGCGGCCAGGTCCACCACGCGCTCTTTGTCGCCTTCGCGAACCGAGAGCAGCGCACGGCCCTGTTTCTTCATCGTGGAGTTACTGCCCAGCTGTGCCTTGGCGAACGCTTCCGCGAAGGTACGGCCCACGCCCATCACTTCCCCGGTAGAGCGCATTTCTGGCCCTAACAGCGGGTCAACGCCCGGGAATTTGTTGAACGGCAGCACCACTTCTTTCACCGAGTAGTACGGCGGGATAATTTCTTTGGTCACGCCCTGCTCGGTCAGCGATTTGCCGGCCATCACGCGCGCCGCCACTTTCGCCAGCGGTACGCCGGTGGCTTTGGAGACGAATGGTACGGTACGCGCCGCACGCGGGTTGACTTCAATCAGGTAGACTTCGTTGTCTTTCACCGCAAACTGCACGTTCATCAGGCCGCGCACCTGCAGTTCGAAGGCCAGCTTCTGCACCTGCTGGCGCATCACATCCTGAATTTCCTTGCTCAGCGTGTAGGCAGGCAGAGAACAGGCGGAGTCGCCAGAGTGTACGCCCGCCTGCTCGATGTGCTCCATGATGCCGCCAATCAGCACCATTTCGCCGTCGCAGATGGCGTCAACGTCCACTTCGATGGCATCGTCGAGGAAGCGGTCCAGCAGCACCGGCGCGTCGTTGGAGACGCTAACCGCGGTCTGGAAGTAGCGACGCAGGTCGGCTTCGTCGTAGACGATTTCCATCGCGCGGCCGCCCAGTACGTAGGACGGGCGCACCACCAGCGGGTAGCCAATTTCTTTCGCCTTCTCAACCGCTTGTTCAATGGCGGTCACGGTGGCGTTGGCTGGCTGTTTCAGCTTCAGACGGTCAACCGCGTGCTGGAAGCGTTCACGGTCTTCCGCGCGGTCGATGGCGTCCGGGCTGGTGCCGATAACCGGTACGCCTGCGGCTTCCAGTTCACGCGCCAGTTTCAGCGGGGTCTGGCCGCCGTACTGCACGATGACGCCTTTCGGCTTCTCGATGCGCACGATTTCCAGTACGTCCTCCAGCGTTACCGGCTCGAAGTACAGACGGTCGGAGGTGTCGTAGTCGGTAGAGACAGTTTCCGGGTTACAGTTGACCATGATGGTCTCGTAACCGTCTTCGCGCAGCGCCAGCGAGGCATGGACGCAGCAGTAGTCAAATTCGATCCCCTGGCCGATACGGTTCGGACCGCCGCCGAGGACCATGATTTTGTCGCGGTCGACGGATGGGTTAGATTCGCACTCTTCTTCATAGGTAGAGTACATGTAGGCGGTATCGGTGGCGAATTCCGCCGCGCAGGTATCCACGCGCTTGTAGACCGGGTGCAGGTTGTACTGGTCGCGCAGCTTGCGGATTTCCGCTTCGCGCACACCCGCCAGTTTTGCCAGACGCGCATCGGCGAAGCCTTTGCGCTTCAGGTGACGCAGGAAGTCAGCGTCGAGGCCGTTGATGCCCACTTCCGCCACTTTTTCTTCCAGACGTACCAGCTCTTCAATCTGTACCAGGAACCAGCGGTCGATGTTGGTCAGGTTGAACACACCGTCGACGGAGAGGCCCGCGCGGAAGGCATCGGCGATATACCAGATGCGCTCGGCGCCCGCGTCTTTCAGCTCGCGACGGATTTTGGTCAGTGCTTCCGGGTCGTCGAGGCTCACTTTCGGGTCGAAACCGGTGGCGCCTACTTCCAGGCCGCGCAGCGCTTTCTGCAGGGATTCCTGCTGCGTACGGCCAATCGCCATCACTTCGCCGACGGATTTCATCTGGGTGGTCAGACGGTCGTTCGCACCGGCGAATTTCTCGAAGTTGAAGCGAGGAATCTTGGTGACAACGTAGTCGATAGACGGCTCGAAGGAGGCCGGAGTACGCCCACCGGTGATGTCGTTCATCAGTTCGTCGAGGGTGTAACCCACCGCCAGTTTGGCCGCCACTTTGGCAATCGGGAAGCCGGTGGCTTTCGACGCCAGCGCCGAGGAGCGGGAGACGCGCGGGTTCATTTCGATAACGATCAGGCGACCATCTTTCGGGTTCACCGAGAACTGAACGTTGGAACCGCCGGTTTCTACGCCGATTTCACGCAGTACCGCCATCGAGGCGTTACGCATGATTTGGTATTCTTTGTCGGTCAGGGTCTGCGCCGGAGCAACGGTGATCGAGTCACCGGTGTGAATGCCCATCGCATCGAAGTTTTCGATAGAGCAGACGATGATGCAGTTGTCGTTTTTATCACGCACCACTTCCATCTCGTACTCTTTCCAGCCGATCAGCGATTCATCAATCAGCAGCTCGTTGGTTGGCGAGAGGTCCAGGCCGCGTTCGCAGATTTCTTCGAACTCTTCACGGTTGTAGGCGATACCGCCGCCGGTGCCGCCCATGGTGAAAGATGGACGGATGATGCACGGGAAGCCCACGTCAGCGGCAACCGCCAGCGCTTCTTCCATGGTGTGCGCGATACCGGAACGCGCGGTGTCGAGGCCGATTTTCTTCATCGCCACGTCGAAACGACGGCGGTCTTCTGCTTTATCAATCGCATCAGCGGTCGCACCAATCATGGTCACGCCGAACTCTTCCAGCACGCCCTGACGCTCCAGCTCCAGCGCGCAGTTCAGCGCGGTCTGGCCGCCCATGGTTGGCAGAACCGCATCCGGACGCTCTTTTTCGATGATTTTGCGTACCACTTCCCAGTTGATCGGCTCGATGTAGGTCGCATCGGCCATTTCCGGGTCGGTCATAATGGTTGCCGGGTTAGAGTTCACCAGAATAACGCGGTAACCCTCTTCGCGCAGCGCTTTACACGCCTGGGCGCCGGAGTAGTCAAACTCACACGCCTGACCGATAACAATCGGGCCCGCGCCCAGAATCAGGATACTTTTTATGTCTGTACGTTTTGGCATGGCTCTTATTACTCCTGATTATTTCGCGGACTGACGGTATTGCTCAATAAGCTCGATAAAGTGGTCGAACAGCGGCGCCGCATCATGCGGGCCTGGGCTCGCCTCCGGGTGGCCCTGGAAGCTGAACGCCGGTTTATCGGTACGGTGAATCCCTTGCAGGGTTCCGTCGAACAGGGATTTGTGGGTTACGCGCAGGTTGGCTGGCAGCGAATCTTCATCCACCGCAAAGCCGTGGTTCTGCGCGGTAATCATCACCACATTCTTATCCATGTCTTTCACCGGGTGGTTACCACCGTGGTGACCAAACTTCATCTTGATGGTCTTCGCACCGCTCGCCAGCGCCAACAGTTGATGGCCGAGGCAGATGCCAAATACCGGAATATCGGTCTGGAGGAATTTCTCAATGGCTTCGATGGCGTAGTCGCACGGGGCCGGGTCACCTGGGCCGTTAGACAGGAAGATACCGTCCGGATTCATCTTCAGAACATCTTCCGCGGAGGTTTTCGCCGGTACCACCGTCAGGCGGCAGCCGCGATCCACCAGCATACGCAGAATGTTGCGCTTGGCGCCAAAATCGTAGGCCACCACGTGGAACGGCAGCTCTTCTGCAGACTTCGCTTCCGGCAGGTCACCCGAAAGCGTCCAGCTACCCTGAGTCCAGCTGTAGGATTCAGCGGTGGTCACTTCTTTTGCCAGATCCATCCCATTTAAGCCCGGGAACGCTTTGGCTTTTTCTAAGGCCAGCGCAGCATCCAGATTATCACCTGCAATGATGCAGCCGTTCTGAGCGCCCTTCTCGCGCAGCAGTCGCGTCAGCTTACGGGTATCGATATCGGCAATCGCCACAATATTATGGCGCTTGAGGTAAGAAGAGAGGTCTTCGGTGTTGCGGTAGTTGCTGGCAATCAGCGGCAGGTCGCGGATGACCAGGCCTTGCGCATGTACCTGAGAAGATTCTGCATCGGCTTCATTGGTGCCGACATTACCGATATGAGGATAAGTAAGAGTGACGATTTGGCGGGAATAGGAAGGATCAGTGAGGATTTCTTGATAACCGGTCATTGAAGTATTGAAAACGACTTCCCCAACCGCCGAACCTGTTGCCCCTATGGCCCGACCGTGAAACTGGGTTCCGTCTTCCAGAACCAATAGCGCTGACTTAATCAAAACACCCTCCAGAGAATATTCACTCACTTTATTTGCATATTAATTCATTAACACCTCATGAATCAATGCAAATTTGCTTACCTATGGATTTCTGGCAAACGGCGGCATTCTAGAGATAGCCCACGTAAAAGTCTACCCAAAAGGGCAATTTTTATTATTATTTTACGCCACTGGGATAAATCCCTCGATTTAACAGGCAAAAAGATCAGCTAACTCAGGGTGGAAAACGCTTGCGGTAGATAAAGAGTGTAAAAACGGGAGCAGCGAGAGAAAAAAGTGGACCACTTGGTCAAAATTTACATTCAGATAACAGAATGAAGCATAAAAACATATATAAACATCATCTTAGATAAAAAATAAAACCAAAAGCCAAAAAATTAAAGGGCAATAAAATATTGCCCCATGTAATCAAATAATTACGATCACCATAACCACATCACGAAGGGTAATAAAATCTATAAACTGCGTAAATCAAGTACATCTTTCATATCAAAAAGACCATTTGACTTAGATTTCAGCCAAACCGCCGATCGCACTGCGCCATTGGCAAAAGTCATGCGGCTGGACGCTTTATGGGTGATTTCAATACGCTCGCCAATATCGGCAAACATCGCGGTATGTTCGCCGACAATGTCACCGGCGCGTACAGTCGCAAAACCAATAGTGCCCGGCACACGCTCGCCGGTATAACCTTCGCGCGAGTAGACTGCGCAGTCTTTCAGATCTTTATCCAACGCCCCGGCGATCGCCTCACCCATCGCCAGCGCGGTCCCCGATGGGGCGTCCACTTTGTGGCGGTGATGCGCTTCGATAATCTCAATATCGGTATAGTCCCCCATCACTTTTGCTGCTTTCTCAAGCAGTTTCAGCATGACGTTAACGCCGACGCTAAAATTCGCAGCGAAGACGATAGCAATCTCCTGCGCGGCATCGCGAATAGCCTGTTTACCGGCATCATCGAATCCGGTGGTACCAATCACCATTCCCTTACCGTGCTGGCGGCAAAACGCCAGATGCGTCAGCGTACCTTCCGGTCGCGTGAAATCGATGAAAACATCGAAATCATCTTTCACCGCCTCAAGGCTGCTTTGTACGGTAACGCCCGTTTTCCCGGCTCCCGCTAACTCTCCGGCATCGCTTCCCAGTAAGGAAGAGCCTTCGCGCTCCAGCGCCGCGCCAAGCTGTACGCCATCCATGCCAAGTGTGGCCTGAATCAACTGACGCCCCATGCGTCCTCCGGCTCCCGCGATGGCAACGCGGATTTGTGCATCATGCATAGCTATTCTCTTTTGTTAATTTTGCGTAAATCGTTTTCAGAGTAACCAGCACGCCCGGAGGCCGCTAGCTGAAAACACCCATAATTAGAATTTAATGATAAACAGAGGGGAATATCAGTAAAAGACATGATTCATCCCGCAGGATGAATCATTGCTGGAGCACTGGAAAGAAGTCAAACTTACTCAGTATGGCGCAAAGTGATGGGAAAACGATGGAAAACCGAGCAGAAACCAGCCAATCTGCGTAGATATTTTCGCGAGTGCGGTTTTATGGCACGAGCGTGTAGGTGACGATCATCTGCCCTTTTTTCATCTTCACCTGAGTAATCGTCACCTGCCCAATGTCGGATAAACGCGCAACATGCGTACCGCCGCAAGGGTAAGCGGGCAGCTCACCGAACCCGACTTCGCGCAAACCGCCGTCGAATGTCACCCGGCGAGGAAGATCCTCCGCCTGCCAGGCGTTGATTTTCGCCAGCAGTGAGGCGCCGTCCGGCAGCGTACTGCTGCCTTTTGCGGAAAACGTAATCCGCCCTTCGCCAGGCCAGTGGTGCGCTTTTACCGGTTGCCATCCGTACTCTGTACCCGCCAGCCCGATAAGGTGCCCCGCAGAGTGCAGCCGCGCATGCAGCTGACGCTGTGTCGCATCAACTCTCAGGCTGATTACGCCAGGCGCAATCGGTGTCGCCACGATATGTAGCACATCGTCATCACGCACGATCACCGTCTCGACGGGGATCTCATCAATCCAGCCCGCATCCGCGGGTTGCCCAACGCCCTGTGGGTGAAATAGCGTGCCGTCCAGCACCACCGCATAGCCTCCTTCCGCTCGCGCTGTACAGCTCATCACCGTGGCCTGGCCTTCGGTGTTATCACAGGTGTAATAAAGACGTTCGGTCATGATTGCTCTCATCTTGATAGGAAGAGTATATTCACTTTACTGACGGCGATAATCCTGCGCCGGTTCAATGCATCTTTGCCTGGTATGCACAAATGAACCCTAACCTTCTTCCTGACCTTGCCACCTTTGTGTTGATTATCGACCAGGGGAGCTTCTCTGCCGCCGCCAAAGTCTCAGGTGCTACGCCTTCCGCTATTAGCCGCAGCGCATCACGCCTCGAGAAGGCGCTGGGCAGCAAACTGCTGCACCGTACGACACGCAAGCTGGCGCTTAGCGAAACGGGCAAAATAGTGTATGCGCACGCGCAGGAAATGCTGCATGCGGCGCAAATGGCTGTCGACTCAGGCAGCAGCCGACAAACTATTGCGCAAGGGCAACTGACCCTCAGCGTGCCCAAAGCGGTGGGGCGATTTGTCATTCATCCACTGATGGCCGAATTCTTTACGCGCTACCCACAGGTGGACGTCCGCCTTCGGCTGGAAGACCGTTATATGGATTTAATCGACGACGGCGTCGACCTTGCGCTGCGCATCAGTCAGTCGCCCTCCCCGGGCCTGTATGGGAAACCACTGATGCCGGTCAGCCATGTGATATGCGCAACCGCTGCGTACCTACGCGAGCACGGTACGCCAGAGCACCCGCAGGCACTGCGTGAACATAGCTGTATCAGCCTTGGCGAGACCCCTGCGGATTCACGCTGGAAGTTTCGCCGCGGTGAACGTGTGGAGACCATTCAGACTCACGGTCGCTACGCCGCCAACCATACCGGCGTACGTCTGGATGCGGTGAAAAATAACCTCGGAATCGGCAGCCTGCCGTTGTTCACCGCCCGCGCGGCACTCTCCAATGGCGAGATTGTCCAGGTACTGCCGGAATGGGAATTTATCAGCGACTACAGCGGGGAACTGTGGCTGCTATGGACGCGCAATCAACATATGCCCGCCAGAATGCGGGCGATGATTGATTATCTCGGCGAAAAGGTACCGCTACACAACACCTGATTATGGCGCCAGCGCCAGCACCTCTGCCACCCACTGCTGGAACCCCTCAACGTCAAGATCCAGTGCAACCTGGGCATTTGCCGGATGCCCCAAACGTCCTTCAATATCCACCACCGTGGTACCCGAGGTATATTCCCCCTGAGTTTCCACCGCCACGAAGCACGGCTGCAGGGTAAAGAGTTCCGGGCGCACCAGCCAGGCAATCGCGCACAGATCATGCATCCGCAGTCCTGTATTCATACTGCCGCTGCGGTAATGGCTAAATAGTGCGTGCAGCATACTGCCGGTCTTATTGAGCGCGGGAAGCGTCGCCAGATACTCCGGCGTCAGCATGGCCTGATTAGTGACATCCAGCCCACACATCACGATCTCCAGCCCACTCTGAAAAACTTTCGCGGCGGCCTCAGGATCGATAGCAATATTAAACTCGGCATTTGGCGTAAAGTTCCCGCGCCCGGCTGAACCGCCCATCATCACCAGACGGTGAATATTGAATATGCATTCAGGATAATGGGTCAGCAGCAGCGCAATGTTGGTCAGCGGACCAATCGCTACCAGCGTCACGGGCTGCGGGGCATGCATCAGCGCGTCACGAATAGCCTGGAAGGCGGGTTTTGCCATCGCCTGTCGGTCGTGTTCGACAAATTCATACCCTTCCATACCGGACTCGCCGTGCACGGAAGCAGCATCACGCAGCGGCCGCACCAGCGGCATTGATGCCCCTTGCGCCAGCGGAATATCCGCATTCCAGAAATGCAGCAACTGCAACGCATTACGGGTGGTTTTTTCCACCGAAACATTGCCTGCTACCGTGGTCATGAGTTGCAGATCCAGCTCAGGGGCAAACAGCGCGGCGGCAATAGCGGCGGCATCATCAATGCCGGGATCGGTATCAAGAATGATCGGTAAGCGCATGGTTTCTCCATAAAAAATGCCAGACGTTAAGTCTGGCATCTTCTCATAATCGTATCGTGAAAGACTTACTCTACTTCACGAACATCCACTCGCAGCTCTTTGGGCACTTCGAAAACAATATTTTCTTCACGGCCTTCCAGTGGGATAGCCTCTCCACCGCCAAGTTCCTGCAGACGAGCGATCACGTTTTGCACCAGGATATCCGGCGCCGAGGCTCCGGCCGTCACGCCTACGCACTTAGCGTCTTTTACCCACGCTTCCTGGATGTCGGTCGCATCGTCAATCAAATACGCCGCTTTCCCCATTCGCTGGGCCAGTTCAGCCAGACGGTTAGAGTTAGAGGAGTTTTTCGAGCCGACCACCAGCACCACATCAGCCTGTTCCGCCAGCGCGCGAACTGCTTCCTGACGGTTGGTGGTGGCATAACAGATATCGTCTTTGCGTGGCCCGACAATTTTCGGGAACCGTTGGCGCAGCGCATCAATGACGTCAGAAGTGTCGTCAACGGAAAGCGTGGTCTGTGTCATGAAGGACAATTTACCTTCATTCTTCACGGTCAGTTTCAGTACATCTTCCGGTGATTCAACCAGATACATCCCCCCCTGTGGGTTACTGTACTGGCCCATCGTGCCTTCGACTTCCGGGTGTCCGGCGTGACCAATCAGAATTGACTCTTCACCGCGACGGCTGGCGCGTGCCACTTCCATATGCACTTTGGTGACTAACGGACAGGTGGCGTCGAAAACCGTGAGATCACGACCTTTGGCTTCGTTACGTACCGCCTGAGAGACACCGTGGGCGGAGAAGATCAGGATCGCGCCGTCAGGCACTTCACTGATTTGCTCAATAAAAATAGCGCCGCGCTCGCGCAGGCTATCCACCACATAGCGGTTATGCACCACCTCATGACGGACATAAATCGGCGCGCCATAAATAGCCAGCGCGTTTTCTACAATGCTGATAGCGCGGTCTACGCCAGCGCAAAAACCGCGCGGGTTAGCCAACAGGATCTGCATTTTACGCCTCCAGTACTGGTTCGACTTCCAGCACTTCAATATCAAAATGAACGGTATGCCCGGCCAGCGGATGGTTGAAATCAACCGTGATCGAGTCACCGTTGATTTCACGAATCACGCCAGGCATCTCACTGCCGTCCATTGCGGTAAAGAGCATGATAGCGCCAATTTCTGGCTCGCCCGCGTCCATAAATTCCCGACGCGAGAAATACTGAATCAAGTCCGGGCTTGGCACGCCAAAGGCGGCATCCGGCTCCAGGGAAAAAGTGGTTTTATCACCCTCTTTTAGCCCCAGCAGGTGTTGTTCCAGTCCTTCAGACAGAGAACCATCGCCCAGGCGAAACAGCGCAGGCTTGCCGTTATTGCGGGTTGACTCTGCGGTGGAGCCATCGTCGAGCTTAAGGGTGAAGTGCACCAGCACCGCACTGTTACTCTGTACTGATTTAGACATGCAGGTTGCTCTTTAAAATTGCTGCCGCCTGTTTGCCCGGTGGCGCTACGCTTACCGGGCCTACAAGGTTCGCGATAGATTGTAAGCCGGATTAGCATAGCGCCATCCGGCATTTTTTTATGCGGCTTTTTTCTCTTTCGACGGTAAGAAGCCTTCGAGAACAATCAATGCCGCGCCGATACAGATTGCCGTATCAGCCAGGTTGAATGTCGCGAAATGCCAGTCGCCAACGTAAAAGTCAATCATATCAACCACGAAGCCATGCCACAGGCGATCGAACAGATTGCCCAGCGCACCGCCAATGATTAACGCATACGCGATGTTGTTCAGCTTCTGCGTCGCCTTCGAGCGATACATCATCACCATCAGGATGACGCAGATACCAATAGCGATACCGGCAAAAAACCAACGTTGCCAGCCGCCGCTGTCGGCTAAGAAGCTAAACGCCGCGCCATAGTTTCGCGCGTAGTGCAGATTAAGCGACGGGAACAGCGATACCGTATCCCCCAGAGCAAAATTCTGGAGGATCAGGTACTTGCTGCCTAAATCGATAATCAGCACGACTACCACCAGCCACAGCCAGCGTAGTCCTGTTGAACAAAGAGGCTTACTCATCAGGCAAACTTACGTTGTTCGCCATCACCGGCGATGTTGCTGACACAGCGTCCGCAGATATCTGCATGTTCCGCCACCTGGCCGACGTCGGTAGTGTAATGCCAGCAGCGCGGGCACTTCTCACCTTCGGCTTTGCTCAGTACGATTTTCAGACCTTTGAGCAATTCGCTCTGCTGAGCATCAGCTGGCGCCTCGGCAAACTCCGCAACGCTCGCGCCAGAGGTCAGCAGCACAAAGCGCAACTCTTCGCCGAGCGCGGTCAATTTCGCCGCCAGTTCTGGTTCAGCGTACAGGGTGACTGCCGCTTCCAGAGAACCACCGACTTTCTTATCCGCACGCGCCTGCTCGATAACCTTGTTCACTTCGCCGCGTACTTTCAGCAGCTCGTCCCAGAAGGTATCGTTCATCGCCTCGGTTTCGCCTAAGCCAAACAGGCCTTCGTACCATTCACCAGTAAAGACATATTTTTCACGATCGCCCGGCAGGTAACCCCAGATTTCATCCGCGGTGAAGGACATGATCGGCGCCATCCAGCGAACCAGCGCTTCTGCGATATGGAACAGCGCAGTCTGGCAGCTACGACGCGCCCGGCTTTCCGCTTTCGCGGTGTACTGGCGGTCTTTGATGATGTCGAGGTAGAACGAACCCATTTCGACAGAGCAGAAACGCATCAGGCGCTGCACTACTTCGTGGAAGTCATAGGCTTCGTAAGCTTTCAGGATCTCTTCCTGTGCCGCTTGCGCACAGCCTACCGCCCACCTGTCCAGCACCACCATCTCTTCCGGTTTCACCATGTCTTTTACCGGATCGAACCCGTTCAGGTTCGCCAGCAGGAAGCGCGCGGTGTTACGGATACGACGATAGCTGTCGGCAGCACGTTTCAGAATTTCGTCAGAAACCGCCATTTCACCGGTGTAGTCGGTAGACGCCACCCACAGACGCAGAATATCCGCGCCGAGTTTGTTCATCACGTCCTGCGGAGAAACGGTGTTACCGATAGACTTGGACATCTTACGGCCCTGACCATCCACGGTGAAACCGTGAGTCAGTACCTGGCGATACGGCGCTTTGCCTTTCATCGCGGTGGAGATCATCAGAGATGACATGAACCAGCCACGGTGCTGGTCAGAGCCTTCCAGATACATATCCGCTGCGTGACCGGCAAATTCAGGACGCACGTCTACGACAGATGAGTGGGTGGAACCAGAGTCAAACCATACGTCCAGCGTATCCGGGACTTTGACATACTGGTCAGCTTCGTCGCCGAGGATATCTTTCGGATCGAGATCCCACCACGCCTGGATGCCGTCAATTTCAACGCGTTTAGCCACTTCTTCCATCAGTTCGATAGCGCGCGGATGCAGCTCTTCGGTGTCTTTGTGAACGAACAAAGACATCGGCACACCCCACGTACGCTGACGGGAGATACACCAGTCAGGACGGTTGGCAACCATGGATTCGATACGCGCCTGGCCCCAGTCAGGGATCCACTGCACGCCTTTGATCTCTTTCAGGGACTGCGCGCGAAGGCCTTTCTGATCCATGCTCACGAACCACTGCGGGGTCGCCCGGAAGATGATCGGCGTTTTGTGGCGCCAGCAGCACGGATAGCTATGCTGCATCTTCTCGACGTGCAGCAACGCGCCTTTTTCGCTCAGCAGAGCGACAACAATATCGTTGGCTTTAAAGACGTTCACACCGTCCAGGGTCGGGTAGGTCCCCGCCAGATAAGCGCCGTCCGGACCCACCGGGTTCGCCACTTCCAGACCGTATTTTTGACCGATGACATAGTCGTCCGGGCCGTGGCCAGGCGCGGTATGTACCGCCCCGGTACCCGCATCCAACGTGACGTGATCGCCCAGAATCGCCGGTACGTCAAAACCCATAAACGGGTGGGTAAAGCGCAACAGTTCCAGCTCTGCGCCTTTAACGGTGCCCAGAATGGTGTAGTCGGCCGCGCCAATGCGCTGCATGACGCTTTCAACCAGATCTTTCGCCAGAATCACGGCCTGGCCGTCGATCTGCACCAGCGCATAGTCAAAATCAGGCGCCAGGGAGATCGCGCGGTTCGCCGGCAACGTCCACGGGGTGGTGGTCCAGATAACCAGCGAGATCGGGCCGTTAACGTCAGAAACGGCAAATTTCGCTTTCACCGCGTCCTGATCGGCGGCGTGGAACGCCACGTCGATGGACGGGGAGGTTTTGTCATAATACTCAACTTCCGCTTCCGCCAGCGCGGAACGGCAGTCAACGCACCAGTGCACCGGTTTCGCCCCCTTATGCAGGTGACCGTTGCCGATGATTTTACCCAGCGCGCGAATGATGTTGGCTTCGGTTTTGAAGTCCATGGTCAGGTACGGATGCGACCAATCGCCCAGCACGCCAAGACGGATAAAGTCTTTACGCTGACCGTCAACCTGTGTAGCAGCGTATTCACGGCATTTAGCGCGGAACTCAGCGGCGGTGAACTTCTCGCCCGGTTTGCCATATTCCTGCTCTACTTTCAACTCGATCGGCAGACCGTGGCAGTCCCAGCCCGGAACGTAAGGCGAGTCATAGCCCGTGAGTCCTTTGGACTTCACGATAATGTCTTTCAGAATCTTGTTAACCGAGTGACCAATATGAATGCTGCCATTCGCATAAGGAGGGCCATCATGCAGAATGAAGGTTTTTTTGCCTTTTTTGGCCGCACGAATGATGCCGTACAGGTCATCATCAGTCCAACGCGCCAGCATTCCCGGTTCACGCTTGGCGAGATCGCCGCGCATCGGGAACCCTGTTTCCGGCAAATTCAGGGTTGATTTATAGTCACTCATCAGATTCTCGGTTCCGTATTTAAAACTCGTATAGGCATTAAGCCGGTTTTGTTAGCCCAAAAAAATCGCGGGCAGTCAACTCATCACGCGCAATCTGCGCTTTTAGTTCATCCAGCGAAGCAAATCGCTGCTCGCTGCGAATTTTTTTACGCAGCACTACATCTATATGGCGACCATAGAGGTCCATTACAACGTCCAGTAGATGCACTTCCAACTGCTGACGTACGCCGGCTACCGTCGGGCGGGTGCCGATGTTGGCAACACCGGGAAAAGGTTTGTCACCCAGCCCCATCACTTCAACCGCATAAACCCCTTTCACCGGAGAAACCTGGCGACGAAGCGGTAAGTTTGCCGTCGGAAAGCCAATGGTGCGTCCTAACTCGTCACCATGCACCACCCGTCCTGAGATGGTAAAAGGGTGCCCAAGCAGGCTTTCGGCCAACTGCAGGTTATCTTCAGCCAGCGCCTGACGTACCGCGGTGCTGCTGATACGAACACCGCCTTCACAGAAGGTTTGGGTACTGGTGATATCAAAACCATACTCAGCGCCCGCTTCCTGTAATAACAAGAAATCGCCCGCACGGCTAGCGCCAAAGCGGAAATCATCGCCCACGGCAAGAAATTGTACACCAAGGCGCTTAACCAGCAGATCGCTGATAAATGTCTGCGCCGTTAATGCCGCGAAGCGCCTGTCAAAACGCACGCACAATACGTAATCTACGCCACACTCCGCCAGATAACGCAGTTTTTCTCGCAGGCGAGTAAGGCGCGCAGGTGATTTGTCCGTTGCAAACAGCTCTAATGGCTGTGGCTCGAAAATCATCACCATCACCGGCAAATTGCGTTTGCGCCCTTCTTCCCGTAAGCCCTGCAGCAACGCACGGTGGCCACGGTGCACGCCGTCGAAATTACCAATAGTCAGCACACACCCATGCGGGGCCTGACTGAGATTATGTATGCCTCGTATCAGCTTCATGTCTGGCTCAAAACAGTGAAAATCGTGAAAGTATACCCTGTACCGCGGTCAAGGTTAACCGGCGATTGTTTCTCCGAAACAGAAAGAGGATGGTTTTCATTGTTATGAAACAAATTGCAGACCTTAACGGGCAATCCAATGCAATTTTTCTCGTGGAAAAGCTGTATTCACGCCACGCAAGCTGGTAGAATCCTGCGCCATCACTACGCAACGAGTGCTGCAATTTAAACGGCGCTTATTTGCACAAATCCATTGACAAAAGAAGGCTAAAAGGGCATATTCCTCGGCCTTTGAATTGTCCATATAGAACACATTTGGGAGTTGGACCTTGGCTAATATCAAATCAGCTAAGAAGCGCGCCGTTCAGTCTGAAAAGGCCCGCAAGCACAACGCTAGCCGTCGCTCTATGATGCGTACTTTCATCAAGAAAGTATACGCAGCTATCGAAGCTGGCGACAAAGCTACTGCACTGAAAGCATTTAACGAAATGCAACCACTCGTGGACCGTCAGGCTGCTAAAGGTCTGATCCACAAAAACAAAGCTGCACGTCATAAAGCAAACCTGACTGCACAGATCAACAAACTGGCTTAATCGCCTGCTTGTTGTCGCTTTGTGAAAAAACCCGCGCAAGCGGGTTTTTTTATGGCTGTCATTTGTTCATTGGCGTAAAGAGCGCCGAGTAGTCCGCATTACAAATACGCTGCACCGCCGGATGCTGGATCATCCTTTCCGCAAATATAGCGTGATATTCTTCCATCACATTCTCCACCCGCCCAATCTCCACAATTGAATCGTCGGCATAGAAGTTGTTCGAATAGAGCGTCGGGGCAACGAAAATAGCGTTATGCGTTGCACCAAAAGCTTTCATCAGCGCTGCGTCATCAAATTCGCCGAGGATTTCAACATTCAAGCCTTGTGAGTTAATCCAGTTCAACAGCTTACGACCGAGCATCGAACGACGTCCAGGGATCAGCAATCGGCGCTCTTCCAGACAGGCCGGAAACGGCTTCTCAGGCAAAGGCTGGGTGCACCAAAAACTTACGCCGCATTCGCCTATGCGCACCGAGAACAACCCTTCCTGTTGCGTAGAATCAATCGGACAGTCAGAGATAATCATATCCAGCTTATGCTGACTGAGTTGATCCAGCAGCATCTCGTGCGTTGATTCAAAACAGCGCAGATGGATTTGTTCATCTTCCACCACCGCGGCATTCAACACACGGCTGACCAACTGTTTGGATAGCGCATCCGCCACGCCGACATCAAACAGCAAGTTAGACTCTTTGCGGTAGTTCACGATATCCAACATTTCCTGGCTTAACGTGAACATTTTATCCGCATAACGAAAGACTAACTCGCCTAACTCGCTTGGCTCCAGCCCACGCCCCTTCCGCTTGAACAACTTTCCTTGTAAACGTTCTTCAAGCGCTTTGATCTGCCCGGTAATGGTCTGCGGTGTCAGATAAAGCGCTTCTGCTGCACCAACCACCGAACCTTCTTTATAGACATGCCAAAAGTAATACAGGTGGTTGTAATTTATATGAGACATACTCTCTCCCTGAAAATTGTCACGAAAGGGTTATCCTGTCAGGCGGATGCGTTTAACCGGGTGCGTAACCAGCAGTAACCAATTACCGCCGACAGCAAGGAGCCAATCAGGATCCCCAGTTTCGCCCAGTTAATCAGCTCAGGATCGACATTACCAAACGCCAGGCTGGCGATGAAAATCGACATCGTAAAGCCAATACCGCACAGAATCCCGACCGCCATGATCTGCTGGAAATTCGTTCCTTCAGGTAATTGCGCCAGCTTTAAGCGTAACGCCAGCCAGCAAAACAGGCTGATACCCAGCGGTTTACCGATCAACAGACCTGCAATAATCCCCAGCGGTAATACGGAGGTCAGCCCATCAATGGTGACACCCTGCAGTGAAACACCCGCGTTAGCGAAGGCAAACAGCGGCAGGATCAGGTATGCCACCCACGGATGCAAAACATGCTCCAGACGCTTTGCCGGTGAACGTCCGTGTTTTTCCTTTAACGGAATGAAGAAACCGACGATCACGCCCGCCAGCGTCGCATGCACACCGGACTTCAGAACTGCCGTCCACAGCACCACGCCCACCAGAATATAAATCCCGGTACGTCTCACGCCACACAGATTCAAGGCCGCCAGGACGAGAATGGCACACGCGGCAACGCCCAGCGACAGCAGCGAGAGATCGCTGGTGTAGAACAGCGCGATGATCACGATAGCGCCAAGATCATCGATAATCGCCAAAGCCATGAGGAAGATTTTCAGCGCCAACGGAACACGACTGCCCAACAGTGCCAGCACACCTAATGCAAAAGCGATATCCGTTGCAGCCGGGATCGCCCACCCTTCACGGGTAATAGGGTCAGCATAGTTGAATGCCAGATACAGCAGCGCCGGGACAATCATCCCCCCGATAGCGGCAATGATCGGAAATGCCGCCTGACGCAGACTGGCCAGCGAGCCTTGCATTAACTCGCGTTTTACCTCCAGACCAATCAACAAGAAGAACACTGCCATCAACGCGTCGTTGATCCACAGCAGCATATTTTTGTTGATCTCAAGCGCGCCAACCCGCAGTTGAACGGGCGTTTCCAGAAAGGCATGGTACCATCCACTGGTGACCCCGATATTTGCCATCAACATAGCGATGACGGCTGCGATGATCAGGATGATGCCCCCCGAGGCGTCACTACTAAAAAAACGATGCAGATGTTTCACTTTTATTCTCTCTATTGGGTGAATACTTCGTAAATACTATCTTACACCCTCAAAAAGCTCGTTAAAATTAGATTATTCATGATAGATAGATCGGTTTTTACGAACAA
Organism: Citrobacter sp. C5_2; assembly: GCF_014596845.2. Lineage (NCBI taxonomy): Bacteria > Pseudomonadati > Pseudomonadota > Gammaproteobacteria > Enterobacterales > Enterobacteriaceae > Citrobacter > Citrobacter sp. C5_2. The sequence continues at coordinate 4,309,614 of NZ_CP115032.1, forward strand.
ATAGACTGAAATTAAAAAAGATTTTCCGAACGGAAAACAGAAATAAAAAAGCCTGAAACTTTTCAGTCCCAGGCTTTTTATCAAATATTGAGTCGAGAGAATCAGCGGGTCAAATCGTCAAAGAACTTCTTCACGCCGTCGAAGAAGCTTTTGGAGCGCGGGCTGTTTTGCTCGCCGGTCGGGCCGCCAAAACTGTCCTGCAGGTCTTTCAGCAACTGCTTCTGCTTGTCGTTCAGACCCACAGGGGTTTCAACAACGACACGACACAGCAGATCGCCCTGAGCGCCACCGCGTACAGACTTGACGCCCTTTCCACGCATGCGGAACAGTTTGCCGGTCTGCGTCTCGCCCGGAATCTTCAACTTCACGCGGCCGTCCAGCGTCGGGACTTCAATCTCGCCGCCCAGCGCTGCCATCGCAAAGTTAATCGGTACTTCGCAGTACAGGTTATTGCCTTCACGCTCAAAAATTGGGTGCTGTTTTACCTGCACCTGAACGTATAAATCGCCTGCTGGCGCGCCATGCTCACCGGCTTCACCTTCACCTGCTAAACGAATACGGTCGCCGGTATCAACGCCTGCCGGGATTTTAACGGACAGCGTTTTGCTTTTCTCAACGCGACCATGACCGTGACATTTGTTGCACGGATCTTTGATCAGCGTACCGCGCCCCTGACAATGTGGACAGGTCTGCTGCACGGCAAAAAAGCCCTGGCGCATCTGCACCTGGCCGGAACCGTGACAGGTTGGACAAGTTTGCGGCTGAGTACCTGACTTCGCGCCGCTGCCATGGCAGACGTCACACTCTTCCAGCGTCGGAATACGGATCTCTTTGGTGACGCCACGCACGGCTTCTTCCAGAGTGAGATCCATGTTGTAACGTAAATCAGCACCACGTGAGGCGCGCTGACGACCACGACCGCCGCCAAAGATATCGCCAAACACGTCACCAAAGATATCGCTGAAGTCAGCCCCGCCGCCAAAACCGCCGCCGCCGCCCATGCCGCCTTGCTCAAACGCGGCATGACCGTACTGATCGTAAGCCGCGCGTTTTTGCGCATCGGTCAGGATCTCGTACGCTTCTTTGATCTCTTTAAACTTGGCTTCAGCCTCTTTATCACCCTGGTTGCGATCCGGGTGATATTTCATGGCCAGGCGCTTGTAGGCCTTTTTGATTTCACGCTCTTCCGCTGATTTGGAAACGCCTAAAATCTCGTAATAGTCTTGCTTTGCCATTGGTTTTTTTAAGCCCCTTAACATACAAGCACGGGCGAAGAGGAAACCTCTACGCCCGTGCCGATTAACTACCCTGCATCAGGGCGATTATTTTTTGTCTTTCACTTCTTCAAACTCAGCGTCGACAACGTCGTCATCTTTCGCATTGTTTGCAGAAGCATCAGCGCCTGCTGCACCAGCCTGCTGCTGTGCGTGCTGCTGCTGAGCGATTTCCATCAGTTTCTGGGAAACCTGAGCCAGCGCCTGCATTTTCGCTTCGATATCCGCTTTGTCTTCGCCTTTCAGAGACGTTTCCAGCGCGGTCAGTGCAGACTCAATGGCAGTTTTGTCGTCAGCCGGCAGCTTGTCGCCTGCTTCTTCAACCTGCTTACGAGTGCTGTGCAGCAGATGGTCGCCCTGGTTACGAGTCTGAACCAGCTCTTCGAACTTACGGTCAGATTCTGCGTTCGCTTCTGCTTCGCGAACCATTTTCTGGATTTCTTCTTCGTTCAGACCAGAAGAAGCCTTGATGGTGATCTTCTGCTCTTTACCGCTGTTTTTGTCTTTCGCGGAAACGTGCAGGATACCGTCGGCATCGATATCGAAGGTAACTTCGATCTGCGGCATACCGCGCGGAGCCGGGCTGATACCATCCAGGTTAAACTGACCCAGATCTTTGTTATCGGCAGCACGTTTACGTTCACCCTGCAGCACATGGATGGTTACCGCAGACTGGTTGTCTTCAGCGGTAGAGAACACCTGGCTGTGCTTGGTCGGGATGGTGGTGTTTTTCGCGATCAGTGGCGTCATCACACCGCCCATGGTTTCGATACCCAGAGACAGCGGGGTAACGTCCAGCAGCAGTACGTCTTTCACATCACCAGTCAATACACCACCCTGAACGGCAGCACCGATTGCCACGGCTTCGTCCGGGTTAACGTCTTTACGCGGCTCTTTACCGAAGAATTCAGCAACTTTCTTCTGCACCATCGGCATACGCGTCTGACCACCAACGAGAATGACGTCGTTGATATCAGAAACAGACAGGCCAGCGTCCTGCAGAGCAACTTTCAGCGGCTCGATAGAACGGTTAACCAGGTCTTCAACCAGGCTTTCCAGTTTCGCACGGGTCACTTTGATGTTCATGTGTTTCGGACCAGTCGCGTCTGCAGTGATGTACGGCAGGTTCACGTCGGTCTGCTGAGCGGAAGACAGCTCGATCTTCGCTTTCTCAGCGGCTTCTTTCAGACGCTGCATCGCCAGCGGGTCATTACGCAGGTCGATACCCTGATCTTTCTTAAACTCGTCAACCAGGTAGTTGATCATACGGCTGTCGAAGTCTTCACCACCCAGGTGGGTATCCCCGTTGGTTGCCAGAACTTCGAAGGTTTTTTCGCCGTCAACTTCGTCGATTTCGATAATAGAGATATCGAAAGTACCACCACCGAGGTCATATACCGCGATAGTGCGGTTGCCGACTTCTTTATCCAGACCGTAAGCCAGTGCAGCTGCGGTTGGTTCGTTGATGATACGTTTTACTTCCAGACCTGCGATACGGCCGGCGTCTTTGGTTGCCTGACGCTGAGCATCGTTAAAGTATGCAGGTACGGTGATAACCGCTTCAGTTACCGGTTCACCCAGGTAATCTTCAGCCGTTTTCTTCATTTTCTTCAGCACTTCTGCAGAGATCTGCGGCGGTGCCATTTTCTGACCTTTTACGTCAATCCAGGCATCACCGTTGTCAGCACCGATGATTTTGTACGGCATGATGGCTTCATCACGCTGTACTTCTTCGTCCTGGAAGCGGCGGCCAATCAGGCGTTTAATCGCAAACAGGGTGTTTTGCGGGTTTGTCACTGCCTGACGTTTAGCCGGCTGACCAACCAGAGTTTCACCATCCTGGGTATAAGCAATGATAGAAGGCGTGGTGCGATCGCCCTCGGCGTTCTCCAGCACACGTGCAGTAGTGCCATCCATAATCGCTACACAAGAGTTGGTAGTACCCAGGTCGATACCAATAATTTTACCCATCTAAACGTCTCCACTAAAAATTCGGTCATCATGTGGTTGTGAATCTGTAATAAGGGCGAAACGTGCGGTTTCAACTACCCTGAATCGTTTTTTTTCAGACTCACCACTGCGGTTGACTACTAAGTGGGGTCGTAACCCACTTCATCAAGGGGGGCATGAAAAATTTTTTTAGCGCAGAAGCAATAAATTTGCCGAAAAAAGGCACAAAACCACAAAAAATGAATAATCGCCAATCAAAATTAATTCATGAAGCCAATTAATAAAGCACTGTTATTCACATAAAAATTGTAATAAAAAGAAAAGATTACGTGAATGAATCGTTTTTGTGTCGGCGGTAAACTAGCGCGAAGCCACGCACTTTTGCAGCCGTCAAAGAGAAATTTCATGAAATCCGTTTTAACCCTTTCCGCCACCCTGCTTATGGGCCTGGTGTCGAGCAGCGCCGCTCACGCTAACGATCATAAAGTTCTGGGGATGATTGCTATGCCCCGCAACGCAACTAACGATCTCACGCTCAAAATTCCCGTTTGTCGGGTGGTGAAGCGTATTCAACTCACCGCCGATCGAGGCGATATTAACCTTAACGGCGCATCCGTTTACTTCAAAGCTGCGCACACCTCCAGTCAAAGCCTGAACGTCCCGTCATCCATTAAAGAGGGACAAACCACTAATTGGATCAATATTAATAGCGACAACGACAATAAACGCTGCGTATCCAAAATCACTTTTTCAGGCCAGTCGGTAAACTCCTCTGACATGGCGACGCTTAAAGTCATCGGCGACGACTAACTACGCCCTTTTATTCAGAAGCCATAGAAAACATGAATGTCACGTATTTGCATGACGACGACCTCGACTTTCTGCAGCATTGCAGTGAGGAACAACTCGCCACGATTACTCGCCTGTTAACGCATAATGAAAAAGGGAAAGCCCGTCTGTCGAGCGTTCTGAGCCACAACGAATTATTTAAATCGATGGAAGGACACCCGGAACAGCACCGCCGCAACTGGCAACTGATCGCCGGCGAACTTCAGCATTATGGTGGCGACAGCATTGCCAATAAACTTCGTGGCCATGGAAAGCTGTATCGGGCGATTTTGCTGGATGTTTCGAAGCGCCTGAAGCTTAAAGCCGACAAAGCGATGCCCACGTATGAAATTGAACAGTATTTGCTGGAACACTTTCTACGGAATGCCTGGCAAAAAATGGATGCGGACCATAAGCAGGAATTTTTGCAGGCCGTTGAGGCAAAAGTCTCTGAACTGGAAGAGTTACTGCCGCTATTAATGAAGGATCGCCATCTGGCGACTGGCGTTGCTCATTTGCTCTCCGGCCAACTTACGCAGATCCTGCGTACCCATGCCGCAGTTAGCGTCATCGGGCATGGATTGCTACGCGGCGCTGGGCTTGGCGGCCCGGTCGGCGCGGCTTTAAACGGGGTTAAAGCGGTGAGCGGCAGCGCCTATCGCGTGACGATTCCGGCGGTGCTACAAATCGCCTGTCTGCGCAGAATGATCAACAACACACAAGCGTGATGTCCATCACAGGGAAAATAATTCATTTTCCCTTTGTTAGATCATAGACAGTCCGCTCTCCCCTGATTATCATGCCGCGCCCCGAAGACAGTGATCGTTATTCGGGGAAACTATTTCACCATTCAATCAATGATGATTTTGAGGAATTATGGGCAACACTAAGTTGGCTAATCCGGCACCGCTGGGCCTGATGGGCTTTGGCATGACCACCATTCTGCTTAACCTGCATAACGCGGGTTTCTTCGCCTTTGACGTTATTATTCTGGCGATGGGCATTTTCTACGGCGGTATCGCGCAAATTTTTGCCGGGCTGCTGGAATATAAAAAAGGCAACACCTTCGGTTTAACCGCCTTTACCTCCTACGGCTCGTTCTGGCTGACGCTGGTTGCGATCCTGATCATGCCGAAAATGGGCCTGGCGGATGCAACCAACGGCCAGTTCCTGGGCGTATACCTGGGGCTGTGGGGCGTGTTCACACTGTTCATGTTCTTCGGCACGCTGAAAGCTGCGCGTGCGCTGCAGTTTGTCTTCCTGAGCCTGACGGTGCTGTTCGCGCTGCTGGCCGTGGGCAACATTGCAGGTAACGAAGCGATCATCCACGTTGCTGGCTGGGTTGGCTTAGTGTGTGGTGCAAGCGCCATTTACCTGGCGATGGGCGAAGTGCTGAACGAACAGTTTGGCCGTACCATCCTGCCGATTGGTGAAGCGCACTAATCTGACGCTATCCCCCCGGACGGGGGGATATTCCTTACAAGCGCTGTAACTCTCCCTGCACGCTGGTATCGCGATGATAAATATCCTGTCGCAGCCAAATCCCCAGCCCTAACCCCACCAGCGATAACGCCAGTACATACCAGGCTGGAGCCATTGGCGACACGCTCATTAACATCGTCACAGCGATTGGCGTCAGACCACCAAAAATGGCGTACGAAACGTTGTAAGAAAACGAGATACCGGTAAAGCGGACTTCCGCTGGAAACGCTCGTACCATGACATAAGGCACAGCCCCCACCACGCCAACGCACAAGCCCACCAGCCCATACAGCAGGAACAAATGCTGAGGATGGCTACCGGTCAGATGATAGAAAAGCCAGCTCGAACAGGCCAGCAGCAGGCTACCGACAATAAAGGTTTTGCTGGCGCCAACCCGGTCGACAATAAACCCGGCCAGCAGACAACCGACGCACAGCATAATGGTCGCGACACTGTTGGCTTGTAATGTCAATGCTGGCGCAAAGCCATACTGTTTCTGCAGCCAGACTGGCGACATCAGGATCACCACCACGATCCCGGCCGATAACAGCCAGGTCAGCAGCATGGAAATGACCACCGCTTTTTTATGTTTGCTTACCACCGACTTTACCGGTAGCTCTTGCGCCAACGCTTTACGCTGCTGCATTTCGAGGAAGATGGGCGTTTCCTGCAGCCAGCGGCGCAGATACATCGCCACCAGGCCAAACACGCCGCCCAGCAGGAAAGGAATACGCCAGCCGTAGTCATGCACCGCTTGCTGCGTCAGGCTGGTGTTCACCAGCGTTGCAACAACCGACCCCAACAGAATCCCCACAGTAAGCCCGGCAGTCAGCGTGCCGCAGGCGATACCGATGCGACGCTCCGGTACGTGTTCCGCCACGAACACCCACGCCCCCGGCACTTCGCCCCCAATGGCTGCGCCCTGCAAAATGCGCATCAGTAATAACAGTAACGGCGCGAGGATCCCCATTGAGGCATAGGTAGGCAACAAACCAATCGCCAGCGTCGGTATCGCCATCAACAAAATGCTCAGGGTAAACATTTTTTTGCGTCCGACCAGGTCGCCAAAATGCGCCATAATGATGCCGCCCAATGGACGCGCCAGGTATCCGGCGGCAAAAATGCCGAAGGTTTGAACCTGACGTAGCCATTCAGGGATATCGGCCGGGAAGAAAAGTTCGCCAACAACCGCGGCAAAGAAGACGAAGATAATGAAATCATAAAACTCAAGCGCCCCGCCGAGGGCAGCAAGCGTAAGGGTTTTATAATCCTGGCGATTCAGGGGTCGAGTGTGTTGTGACATAGCAAACCATGAGTCAGTGGAGTAATTGAATATGTCTGTCGATATATGTAAATCAAAAATTACTATATCGTAAACAATTCAATACTCCACCTTCATTGTTACTTATATCACGACCAGGCTACTTTCAGGCGTTTGTATCGCGGATCGCGCTTTTAGGGCGAAAAGATGCTACTACTGCCGGTGCAGTCTCAACATAAGGTCCATCCAACAGCTGTATACAATACGGTACACTTGCAAAAATGCCTGGCACGATGACCTTACCTTCGGCATCTTTCACGCCTTCCAGCGTTTCTTTGATCGATTTCGGCTGCCCAGGCAGATTCAGGATCAGCGCCTGTTTGCGAATCACGCCAACCTGACGAGAAAGGATTGCGGTTGGCACAAAGTGCAGACTTATCTGGCGCATTTGCTCACCAAAACCAGGCATCTGGCGGTCGGCTACGGCCAGCGTAGCGTCTGGCGTTACGTCGCGACGTGCCGGCCCCGTTCCGCCGGTCGTCAGTACCAGATGACAGCTCATTTCATCAACCAGCTCGCATAAGGTTTGTTCGATGATCGCCTGTTCATCCGGGATCAGCCGTGTTTGCAGCTCAAAAGGGGTTGTTAGGGCTGATGCCAGCCACTCTTCAAGGGCCGGGATACCTTTATCCTGGTAAACGCCGCTGGAAGCACGATCAGAAATGGACACCAGGCCAATGCGTAAAGTATTCATGATTATTCCGTTTAAACAGTCTCGTTAAACAGAATGATACACTGCGAAAGGAAGGACAGACAGGTTTCAGAAGAGGTAGCGTGACCCCTGTCAGGGCCACGCCGAAATGATTACAGCAGATCGCCGATCATTTTTTCCAGTTTGCCCTGGTCTACAGCAAACTTACGGATACCGTCCGCCAGTTTGTCTACAGCCATTGGATCCTGGTTGTGCTGCCACAGGAACTCAGCTTCAGTGATACGTGCAGGACGCGCTTTCACTTCGCCAGAGAAGGACAGTTTACGTTCGATAGCGCCTTCGCTTTCCGCCAGCTCTTTCAGCAGTGCCGGTGCAATCGTCAGACGATCGCAGCCCGCCAGCTCGATGATTTCACCGATGTTACGGAAGCTCGCGCCCATAACTACGGTTTCGTAACCGTGCTGTTTGTAGTACTCGTAGATTTCCGTTACGGAAATCACGCCCGGATCTTCTGCCGGTGCATACTCTTTCTTGTCGGTGTTGGCTTTGTACCAGTCAAGAATACGACCAACGAACGGAGAAATCAGGTATACGCCAGCTTCTGCACAAGCGCGCGCCTGCGCGAAAGAGAACAGCAGAGTCAGGTTACAGTTGATGCCTTCTTTTTCCAGCTGCTCAGCGGCACGAATGCCCTGCCAGGTTGAAGCCAGTTTGATCAGAATGCGATCGTTGCTGATGCCAGCATCGTTGTACAGTTTAATCAGACGTTTTGCTTTCGCGATGGATGCGTCGGTGTCGTAGGACAGGCGAGCGTCAACTTCTGTGGAAATGCGACCCGGGACCAGTTTCAGGATCTCCAGACCAATGTTTACCGCCAGTTTGTCGGTCGCGTCGACGACCTGCTGCGCGCGGTCGTTGCTCTGCTGCTTAGCCCAGGCTACAGCGTCATCAATCAGCTTGCGATATTCCGGGATCTGCGCTGCGTTAAGAATGAGAGAAGGGTTAGTTGTGGCATCCTGAGGCTGATACAGCTTCATTGCCGCGATGTCTCCGGTGTCGGCCACTACTGTGGTGAACTGACGAAGGGAGGTCAATTTGTCCGTCATGATAGTGATTCTCTTTAAACAGCTTGTTAGGGGGATGTAACCGATCTTCCCTGATGATAGCACGACGCACTCTCAGCGCAACCGCCTGTATTGTCCGACCTGCCGCTCAGCCCTGATTACGCAGCTCAAAGCCTGAGATGCGCAATTAAGGGATATACCTGTTGTTATGATAAACTCCCGTAATCAATCTACTTAGAAGGTATATACTGGTCGATAATTGGTAGAGCTTACATGGGATTATTCGCGCTTACCGGCATCAACAAGAGGGATGTTAATGCCTGATTTTTTCGCATTTATTAATGAAATACTCTGGGGCTCGGTAATGATCTACCTCCTGCTTGGCGCAGGATGTTGGTTCACCTGGCGTACGGGGTTTATCCAGTTTCGCTACATTCGCCAGTTTGGCAGAAGTCTTAAAAACAGCATCAGCCCGCAACCGGGCGGTTTAACTTCCTTTCAGGCTTTATGCACCAGTCTTGCCGCGCGGATCGGCAGCGGAAATCTGGCGGGCGTGGCGTTGGCAATCGCCGCAGGCGGCGCGGGAGCCGTTTTCTGGATGTGGGTCTCGGCAGTCATTGGGATGGCAACCTCGTTTGCCGAATGCTCACTTGCGCAACTGTATAAAGAACGCAACAGCAAGGGACAGTTTCGCGGCGGTCCTGCGTGGTATATGGCGCGTGGACTGGGTATGCGCTGGATGGGCGTGCTTTTTGCCATCTTTTTACTCATCGCATATGGACTGATTTTTAACAGCGTGCAGGCAAACTCGGTCTCGCGCGCACTTGCTTTTGCTTTCGATATCCCTCCTCTCTTCTCCGGTATCGCCCTGGCTATCGCATCATTACTGGTCATCGTCGGCGGTATTAAAGGCGTTGCCCGTCTGATGCAATGGTTTGTTCCGGTGATGGCTCTGTTGTGGGTCGGTTGTAGCCTCGTCATCTGCCTTTGGCATTTCGCTCAGCTTCCCGACATTATCATGACCATTGTTAAAAGTGCCTTTGGCTGGCAGGAAGCCGCCGCCGGCGCCGCCGGGTATACGCTAAGCCAGGCCATTGCCAGCGGCTTTCAACGCGGTATGTTCTCGAATGAGGCCGGAATGGGCTCAACCCCGAACGCCGCCGCCTCGGCTGCGTCATGGCCTCCGCATCCTGCGGCACAAGGCATTGTGCAAATGATCGGTGTTTTAGGCGATACGCTGATTCTTTGTACGGCCAGTGCGATGATCGTTCTGCTGGCGGGTAATGGCACCAGTTCTATCCCCATTGAAGGCATCCAGTTGCTGCAAAGAGCGATGGTCTCGCTGACGGGTGAATGGGGCGCCGGATTCGTCGCCTTTATTGTGATCCTGTTTGCCTTTAGCTCTATCGTCGCCAACTACATCTATGCGGAAAACAACCTTATTTTCCTGAAGCTGGACAATTTCCGGGTAATTTGGCTATTACGTATCGCGACCGTGAGCACCGTTGTCGGCGGCACATTACTCAGCTTCCCGCTGCTCTGGCAACTTGCCGACATCATCATGGCCTGTATGGCCATCACTAACCTGACGGCGATTTTACTGCTCTCGCCGATTGTCCATACCCTCGCCAGCGACTATCTGCGCCAGCGTAAACTCGGGGTGCGCCCGGAATTTGATCCGCGCCGTTATCCTGATATCAGGCAGCAGCTTGCGCCCGAAAGCTGGGATGAAACGCCGCGTGATTAGCGCGGCAATCGCAACCATCGATCAATTCTGTCCATTTTTTTGCTAAAGTCGCAGTAAATTTCCTGCAAGGACTGGATATGCTGATTCTGATTTCACCTGCAAAAACGCTCGACTACCAAAGTCCGCTGGCAACCACACGCCACACGCTGCCCGAACTGCTGGATCACTCGCAGCAGCTTATTCACGTGGCGCGACAACTCTCCGCGCCGCAGATTGGCAAGCTGATGGGAATTAGCGACAAGCTGGCGGATCTGAACGCCACCCGTTTCCATGACTGGCAGCCCGATTTCACACCGGAGAATGCGCGTCAGGCTATTCTGGCGTTTAAAGGCGACGTTTATACCGGGCTGCAGGCTGAAACCTTCAGCGAAGCGGATTTTGACTTCGCTCAGCAGCATTTACGCATGTTGTCCGGGCTGTACGGCGTGTTGCGTCCGCTGGATTTGATGCAGCCTTACCGTCTGGAGATGGGCATTCGTCTGGCTAATCCAAAGGGGAAAGATCTTTACCAGTTCTGGGGCGATACCATCACCGACAAACTTAACGAAGCGCTGGAAGCGCAAGGCGACAGCGTGGTGATTAACCTCGCATCAGATGAATATTTTAAATCTGTGAAGCCGAAAAAGCTGAACGCCGAACTTATCAAACCGGTCTTCCTCGATGAGAAGAACGGTAAGTTCAAAGTCATCAGCTTTTATGCTAAAAAAGCGCGTGGCCTGATGAGCCGCTACATCATTGAAAATCGCTTAACTCAGCCAGATCAACTGATGGCATTTAACAGTGAAGGCTATTTCTTTGATGAGGAAGCGTCAGGGAATGGCGAACTGGTGTTTAAACGCCACGAGCAGTAGTGTACATGCCGGATGGCGGCTAACGCCTTATCCGGCCTACAGGTTTTGTATGCCCGCTAAGCACAGCGCCAACGGGCACCACCGTTAACCGCGGGTCATCATCAGCTTACGCAGCGCAGCAAAATCAGCAGGCAGGTGATGAGAGAGCAGCGGCAAATCAGCGCGCTCCGCCAGCTCTTTTGGCAGAGCCAGCGTAAGCTCTAGAATCTCTTCAACGCTTTCCTTAAACTTCGCCGGATGCGCGGTGCCGAGGAACAAGCCATACTCGCCAGGATTCAACTGGTCACGCAGCGCACGGTAAGCCACCGCCGCATGCGGTTCTGAGGTGTACCCCATTTCATGCAGCTCGCGCATCGTATCCTGAGTGGTAGCATCGTCAACGGCGGCATACCCCAGCTCATTCAGACGCCAGATTTTACGGCGGAACAGTTCTTCCACACGCGGCCAGTTGTTCGGCTGGCTGACATCCATCGCGTTGGATAACGTCGCCTGCGTCGCCTTCGGCGCCCACTCGCCTTCTGCAAGGAAGCGTGGAACCGTATCGTTGACGTTGGTCGCCGCAATAAAGCGCTTCACCGGCAAGCCCAGCGATTTCGCCAGCAGTCCGGCGGTCAGATCGCCAAAGTTGCCGCTGGGAACGGAAATAACCAGCTGGTTGCGCGCTTCTTGCGGCAGTTGAGCCACAGCTTCAAAGTAGTAACAGATTTGCGCCAGCAGACGGCTGATATTGATTGAGTTAGCCGAGTTCAGCCCCAGCGCCACCTTCAGTTCTTCGTCATCAAACGCCTGTTTCACCAACGCCTGGCAAGCATCAAAATCACCATCAATAGCGACGGTTTCAATGTTACCGCCCAGCGTACAGAACAGTTTTTCCTGTAATGGGCTGATCTTGCCGCTCGGATAGAGGATCACCACGCGAACGTTCGGCAGACCATAAAACGCATGCGCCACCGCAGCACCGGTATCGCCGGAGGTCGCCGTCAGAATCGTTACCGGTTTGTCGCCGCTGATGTGCGTCAGCATCTGCGCCATAAAGCGCCCGCCAAAGTCTTTAAATGCCAGTGTAGGACCGTGGAACAGCTCCAGACAGCCAATGTCCGCTGCAACCTGAGCAACCGGCGCCGGGAATGCAAACGCCGCGCGTACGCGCTCTTCCAGGATCTCCTGCGAGATCTCGTCGCCAATAAATGCGGAAAGGATCTTAGCGCTGCGGCTAACGAAGTCCTGGTTCAGCATCTCATCCACTTCTGTCAGATTGAATTCCGGCAGATCGTGCGGAAAAAACAACCCCTGATTCTTGCCAAGCCCTTGCGTGACGGCCTGCGCAAAGCTGACCTGTTCGTTATGATCTTTCAGATTATAGAGTTTCATTGATTATCCCAGTACCCGTGCGCCTGCCGTGTCCAACCGGCAAATATGAACAAAGCCTTCCTGATTTTGCAGATAATGTTTAGCCAGCCAGTCTGCAACACGCTGCGCCGTATCCGGCTTATCGCACAAGGCGAACAGCGTCGGTCCTGACCCGGAGATCCCGCTGGCCAACGCGCCGATTTCCGCTACCGCCTGACGCGCCTGGCTGAAGCCTGGCAGCAAGCGGGTACGATACGGCTCAGCGATGACATCTTTCATCAGCTTCGCGGCCAGAAGAGGCTGACGGGAATAGCAGGCATGGATAAACCCTGCCAGATGCCGCCCGTGGGCGATGCAGTCCTGACGGCGATACTGCGCAGGTAAAATGGCCCGCGCTTCCGCCGTCGACACTTTAATCCCCGGATACGCCAGTACCCACAGCCACTCATCAAAGCCTGGCACCTGCTGGCTGATAATGCCGTTTTCTTCGATCATTAACTGCATACCGCCCAAAAAGCACGGGGCAACATTATCGTAATGAATACTGCCGGAGATACGTCCTTCCAGCTCTCCCATGATCGCCAACAGGCGCGTGTCGTTGAGCGGTTTCCCACAGTGCTCGTTCATGGCGACTAACGCCGCCACAACGGAACAGGCGCTGGAACCTAACCCGGAGCCAATCGGCATATTTTTTTCCAGCGTCATTGCCACCGGAACGGTTTTACCCAGTTCCTGACAGAATCGCTCCCAGCACTGATAGACGATATTTTCTCGCGGCTCAGAAGGCAGTTTGTCAGCAAAGCGCCCAAGATTATTCAGACTGAACTGGTCGGCTGGCTCAACAGAGACCACATCGCCCAATAGCGAACCGTCTACGGGGGTTACCGCCGCCCCGAGCACATCAAATCCGACGCTCATATTGGCGCTGGAAGCCGGGGCATAAACTCTTACCATGTCAGACTCCTAACTTCCATGAAAGGGTACGTAGCAGGTCGGCAAATACACCCGCCGCCGTTACGTCATTACCTGCGCCGTATCCGCGCAGCACCAACGGTAACGGCTGATAGTAATGGCTATAGAACGCCAGCGCGTTTTCACCGTTTTTCACTTTGAACAGCGGATCGTTGCCGTCTACTGCATCAATTTTCACGCGACAGACGCCGTCCTCTTCAATATTGCCAACATAGCGCAATACTTTCCCCTCATCACGAGCTTTCGCCACGCGCGCGGCAAAGGCGTCATCCAGTTGCGACAACTTCGCCATAAACGCGGGAACATCACCGGAATCATCAAATTCTGTTGGCAGGACCGGTTCAATGACAATGTCAGACAGCTCCAGCTCACGGCCGGTTTCACGGGCCAGGATCAGCAGCTTACGCGCCACATCTGTACCGGAAAGATCATCACGCGGATCGGGCTCGGTATAGCCCAGCTCACGCGCCATAGTGGTCGCCTGCGAGAAGTTCATGCCTTCATCCAGCTTGCCAAAAATAAACGACAGCGAACCGGAAAGGATGCCGGAGAATCGTTGCAGTTCATCACCTGCGCTGAGCAGGTTTTGCAGGTTTTCAATAACCGGCAAGCCCGCGCCCACGTTGGTGTCGTACAGGAATTTACGTCGCGACTTCGCCGCAGCAAAACGCAGTTGATGGTAGTAATCCATCGACGACGTATTGGCCTTTTTGTTCGGGGTGACCACATGAAAGCCTTCGCGCAGGAAGTCGGCATACTGATCCGCCACCGCCTGGCTTGAGGTACAGTCGACAATCACCGGATTGAGCAGATGATATTCTTTCACCAGACGAATTAAACGCCCAAGGTTGAAAGGCTCTTTCGCACACTCCAGCTCAGACTGCCAGTTTTCCAGATTCAGACCGTGGACGTTGGTCAGCAGGGCCTTCGAGTTCGCCACGCCGCACACGCGCAAATCGATATGCTTGTTTTTCAGCCAGGTTTGCTGACGTTTAAGCTGCTCCAGCAGCGCACCGCCCACCCCACCGACGCCAATCACAAACACTTCAATCACCTGGTCGGTGTTGAACAGCATCTGATGGGTCACGCGTACGCCGGTGGTGGCGTCGTCGTTGTTCACTACTACCGAAATAGAACGCTCAGAAGACCCCTGGGCGATGGCCACGATATTGATGTTCGCACGAGCCAGCGCGGCAAAGAATTTCGCCGAGATGCCGCGCAACGTGCGCATACCGTCGCCAACCACCGAGATGATAGCCAGACGCTCAGTCACCGCCAGCGGCTCCAGCAGACCTTCTTTCAGCTCGAGATAGAATTCATCCTGCATCGCGCGCTGCGCACGCGCGCAGTCGCCCTGCGGGACACAGAAGCTGATGCTGTATTCAGAAGAGGATTGCGTGATCAGCACCACCGAGATGCCTGCACGCGACATCGCGGCGAAAACGCGCGCCGCCATGCCCACCATACCTTTCATTCCAGGGCCGGAGACGCTAAACATCGCCATGTTATTGAGGTTAGAAATGCCTTTTACCGGCAAGTCGTCGTCATCACTGCTGGCACCGATCAGCGTACCGGGCGCTTGCGGATTGCCGGTATTTTTAATCAGGCACGGGATCTGGAACTGGGCAATAGGGGTAATGGTGCGCGGATGTAGTACTTTAGCGCCGAAGTAAGAAAGCTCCATCGCTTCCTGATAAGACATCGACTTCAGCAGTCGGGCATCGGGTACCTGACGCGGATCGCAGGTATATACGCCGTCGACATCGGTCCAGATCTCGCAACAGTCCGCACGCAAACAGGCGGCCAGTACGGCGGCGGAGTAGTCAGAGCCATTACGCCCCAGCACCACTAACTCACCTTTTTCATTCCCGGCGGTAAATCCGGCCATCAGAATCATATGGTCCGCTGGAATACGGCTGGCGGCAATGCGGCGCGTAGACTCGGCGATATCAACAGTAGATTCGAGGTAATGGCCAACCGCCAGCAGTTTCTCAACCGGGTCGATGACCGTCACGTTGTGCCCGCGCGCTTCCAGCAGGCCAGCCATGATGGCGATCGACATTTTTTCGCCACGGCAGATAAGCGCGGCATTGATGCTGTCCGGGCACTGCC
Source organism: Citrobacter sp. C5_2 (assembly GCF_014596845.2). Lineage (NCBI taxonomy): Bacteria > Pseudomonadati > Pseudomonadota > Gammaproteobacteria > Enterobacterales > Enterobacteriaceae > Citrobacter > Citrobacter sp. C5_2. The sequence goes on from NZ_CP115032.1 coordinate 4,325,217, forward strand.
CCAACAGGCTGATACCGTGCAGGACGTGCTTAATCTGAGCAAATTCTTGTTCAACCAAGGCTTTGAGCGGAGCCAGCGGGAAACCCGCCTGCGCGGCGGCAAGACCAGCTAAAAGCTCTGAGAAAATGCGTTCGGCATCGCTGATGTTGGCTAAAGCATCCTGACCACCGATGGTCTTTTCAATCATCGCCACCAGATGGTTGGTAATTTTGGCAGGGGCAGAGAGAACGGTCGCGACCTGCCCCTGTCTGGCATTGCTTTCCAGAATGTCGGCAACCCGCAGAAATCGCTCTGCATTTGCCACTGATGTACCGCCGAACTTCAACACTCGCATGGTTTACCTCATTGCCTTTGGTCGAAAAAAAAGCCCGCACTGTTTAGGTGCGGGCTTTTTCTTGTGTTTCCTGTACGCGTCAGCCCGCACCGTTACCTGTGGTAATGGTGATGGTTGTGGTAATGGTGATGCTGATGCGTTTCATGATGTTGTGTGCTCTGTAATTATTATCTGTCTGTCTTGTATTCTTTTAGGGTTAAAGTATCTGCTGACCTAAGTCAATAAATTTTTAAATTGATCACATTCCGAAACTTGTTCATGAGCCACTGCTTGCCCTTTTACTTTCAACCAATACAGCATGTCCGACCCACTTGAAACCAAAACAAAACGCCAATGATAAAACATTAACCAGCATTTTATTTTGTTATGTTTTTTTCTATATCATGTAAAAAACGGTGCAGCATTGCCGTGTCTCGCTGCCCTAATAAGCCCATTCGCTGTTGCAGCCAGTCGGTGAGTTTGATGTCGTCAGAAACGTTCAGCGTGGCTAATAAACGTAAAACGCGCGCACGCAATGCCTGCAACTGAAGTTCATCCGCTACCTCATTATTTTTGGCCGGTTGTTGTATTAAACCTGCTAATTGATAGCAATACACCATCACCGCCTGTCCCAGATTGAGTGAAGGGTAGTCAGCCACCATCGGTACCCCGGTAAGGACATCCGCCAGTGCTAATTCTTCGTTGGTCAGCCCGGAATCTTCGCGCCCAAACACCAGCGCGGCGTGATCCATCCACGCGGATTTTTCCTGCAACAGAGGAACGAGTTCGACCGGCGTGGCGTAATAATGAAACTTCGCCCGACTGCGCGCCGTGGTCGCCACGGTAAAATCAACGTCGTGCAACGCTTCGGCTAGCGTTGGAAAAACGCTAATATTATCAATAATATCGCCCGAACCATGTGCGACCCATCGCGTTGCAGGCTCCAGGTGGGCCTCGCTGTCCACGATCCGCAATTGAGTGAATCCCATGGTCTTCATCGCGCGGGCAGCCGCACCAATATTTTCCGCTCTGGCAGGGGCAACCAGAATAATTGTTAAACGCATTTCGATACTCTTTTGGCCAGTCGGCAGGTAATAATGTGACGCACATCAACATATTACGCAGCGCGAATTTACATATTTTTAACAGAAATCACTGAAAAAGGATTTCGCATCCAATAAAAAATGCTAAACTATTTCCAACCTGTACTATTGCTTTTTATGTTAACAAAAGTTGCATATCCTGCTGTTTATCCATGATAATTTAATTTAAAATGGATAGCATTGGTTGGATTCATTACATTTATTAATTAGCTCGTGCAACTAGTTGTAATATTGCAATTTTGTGATGAAAGCAAACATTTGGATGCGTTGATTTCATCAAACTGTTAACGTGCTACAATTGAACTTGATATATGTCAACGAAGCGTAGTTTTATTGGGTGTCCGGTACGTCTTAGCCTGTTATGTTGCTGTTAAAATGGTTAGGATGACAGCCGTTTTTGACACTGTCGGGTCCAGAGGGAAACTACCCACGACCAAGCTAATGATGTTGTTGACGTTGATGGAAAGTGCATCAAGAACGCAATTACGTACTTTAGTCATGTTACGCCGATCATGTTAATTTACGGCATGCATCAGGCAGGTCAGGGACTTTTGTACTTCCTGTTTCGATTTAGTTGGCAATTTAGGTAGCAAACATGCAGACCCCGCACATTCTTATCGTTGAAGACGAGTTAGTAACACGCAACACGTTGAAAAGCATTTTCGAAGCAGAAGGCTATGATGTATTCGAAGCGACAGATGGCGCGGAAATGCATCAGATTCTCTCTGAATATGACATCAACCTTGTGATTATGGATATCAATCTGCCTGGGAAAAATGGTCTCCTGTTAGCGCGCGAACTCCGCGAACAAGCTAACGTTGCGCTGATGTTCCTGACGGGCCGTGATAACGAAGTCGATAAAATTCTCGGCCTCGAAATCGGCGCCGACGATTACATCACCAAACCGTTTAACCCGCGCGAACTGACTATCCGTGCTCGTAACCTGCTGTCGCGTACCATGAATCTGGGTACCGTCAGCGAAGAACGCCGTAGCGTCGAGAGCTACAAGTTCAATGGCTGGGAGCTGGACATCAACAGCCGCTCTCTGATTGGTCCTGATGGCGAGCAGTATAAACTGCCACGCAGCGAATTCCGCGCCATGCTTCACTTCTGTGAGAATCCTGGCAAAATCCAGTCTCGCGCAGAACTGCTGAAAAAAATGACCGGTCGCGAACTGAAGCCACATGACCGTACCGTTGACGTGACTATCCGCCGCATTCGTAAACATTTCGAATCAACGCCGGATACGCCAGAAATCATCGCTACCATCCACGGTGAAGGCTACCGTTTCTGCGGCGACCTGCAGGATTAATTCGATCCTTACATGTATAAAAACGGCGCTTTATGCGCCGTTTTTCATTTCACCGCTCCGCTATTTCCATATACGTAATTCATCACTCTCATCGGGTTGCGGCTCAGGAAGCGCTTTCGACATTGGTTTTGGCTGCGCCAGCGAGTGCCAGTCAAGATGACGCGTCAGGAACATCACGCCACACAGCGCGAATAACAGCACGCTGGTGCCAAGCAGTAAAGAACTGTCCTGCGAACGGAGCAACACCCACATCACGCCATCCAGCCCCAGCAGCGCTACGGTGAACAAAATACTCTTGCGCCAACCCTGTAATATCGCCTGCAGATATACACCGTTCATCAATGCGCCCACAAGGCTTGCCGTAATCCACGCGGCGGTAAAACCAATGTGTTCTGACAACGCCAGCAGCAACAGATAAAACATCACCAGCGATAACCCCACCAGCAGGTACTGCATCGGGTGCAGTCGAAGGCTGGTCATGCTTTCAAGCACAAAGAAAGACATAAAGGTCAGCACAATCAGCAAAATGGCATATTTTGTCGCCCTGTCCGTCAATTGATACTGATCCGCAGGGGTGGCGACAGCGACGCTAAATGCAGGCATTCCCTCCCAGCCAATCTTTTCACCATCAAAGCGTTCGCCGAGGTTATTAGCAAACCAGCTGCTTTGCCACTGGGCATTGAATCCAGACTCACTGATTTCGCGCTTAGCCGGAAGAAAATCCCCAAGAAAGTTGGGATGCGGCCAATTGCTGGTTAAGGTCATTTCACTGTTACGGCCAACCGGAACGACGGAGAAGTCGCCGGTTCCGCTCAAATTAAGCGACAGCGCCATGCTGAGATTTTGCGCCGTCCAGCTCGCGTTGGGTAGCGGAATATGGATCCCCTGAGCACGACCCGCCAGACCTGTTCCTGGCTCCACGGCCAGCGACGTGCCGTTGACCAGGGGGGCTTTCACCACGCCGATCCCACGCGCATCCCCCACGCCCACCACTATGAACGGTTTGCCGATACTGACATTAGGATGGTTTAAATCACTCAAACGTTCAGCGTTAAACTCGGCTTTCACCGCCAAATCGTTATGCCAGACCTGGCCTTCATAAATACCAATTTTACGCGCTTCAACGTTTTGGCTTCCCTCGACGACCAACGATTCCGGTAGCCAGAAATGGATATAGCTGCGTTTACGCTGGACCTCTTTACCCTCTTCCAGCTCGGTATAAAGTTCCGTCACCGGAATGGCAATCAACGGGCCGACCATCTTTTGCGGTCCGCTGGTGCTCTGGCGGATTGCATCTTCAACGTCATGGCGATAGTCCGATCGCTCAACGATTATCTGCCTGACCATTGTCAGGGGAATTAACAGCAACAGCATGGCGCCACCTAAGGTGACGATTTTCCAGAACAGGGGTGATTTCAACATAGCGTTCTCCTTTGCAATACCAGCAAGGTAGAACAGCTATGTGCGGGGAATTTGAAGTTATGTGAAGTGACGGTGAAGCGTAAACGAAGCCTGTGCCCCACCTTCCGGTCGATTGCGTAAGGTCACCGAGCCTGCATGCAGTCGCGCAACCTCACTGACAAACGCCAGTCCCAATCCGCTGCTCTTAAGCCCATTTTCACGGGGCAGCGAGTAGAAGCGTTCAAAAATACGCGGCAACGCAAAGTCAGGGATCCCGCTGCCGCTGTCGGTAACCTGCAACGTGACCTGATCCTCGTGCTGATGCGCGCTGAGCACAATCGTCCCGTCCTGCGGCGTAAAGTCGATAGCGTTGTCGAGCAAATTCCCCAATGCCTGCTCCAGCAGCGCGGGATCGGCATCAACGCTAAGCGATGAAGGCATAATGGTCAGCGTGATGTTTTTTGCCGCCAGTTGCACGCTCCGGGCCTCTTTGAGCTGGGCAAACAGCGCATCTACCGCCACCGGCGTCAACGTAATGTCCTGGCGATTCTCCAGCCGCGCCTGGCGTAACAAGGTTTCAACCAGCGCCTGCATGCGCGCATTTTGTACCAGAATATTATCGGTAAAACGCGCCACCACGTTCGGCGGCGGGCCTTCGCGCAAAATTTCCGCCGCGCCGCGAATGGCCGCCAGCGGACTTTTGAGTTCATGCGTTAACGCATAAACGTACTGCTCAATATAATTCTTACCCTCCAGCTTCAGACGCATACTTTCCAGCGCCTGCGCCAGTTTACGTAGCTCGCTGCTGCCTAAATCAGGTAGTGGGACGGGGCGATTCTCAGTAACGGAATCGGCATAGCGCGCCAGTCGGGCAATAGAACGGTTGATCCACCATACCATCCCCGCGCCAATCACTAAGGCGATCCCCAGCAATACCGCGCTGGCCCACAGCATCCGCCGTTCACTGCGTTTAATCACCGGCGCCATCGCCGCATTGGGTTTGCCAACGCTAAGCACCCCGATAATACGCCCGCCGTCAACGATCGGCGCGGCAACGTACATTACCGAACTTTCCGGATCGTTCGGATCTTGCAACGTACTGCGGGCGCCATACTGCCCACGCAACGTTAACCACACGTCATTCCAACGGGAATAGTCCTGGCCGACCGCTTGGTTAGCGGAATCAAACAGCACCTTACCCTGCGCGTCCGTCATATAGACATGGTATTCATTACGCACTTTGTTAATGCCGCTGATATTGGCACGGAATGGGCGGTTATGCAGTTGGGAAAATGCCTGCGCCAGCTTACCGTTGGCGGGCGCGTCAGAGAGTAAATCATCACGCGCCAGCGCAGCCAGCAACGTGGCGGTATCAATCAATGTGCCTTCAGTCGCCCGGCGGACGCCAGGCTTAATTTCCTGCACAAAGATCGACAACACGAACCAGGCGGCAACGGCGACAATCAGGAAATAGCCGAGCAGCAAACGCATACCAATGCGCATCAGACGCTCCTCAGGCTGTATCCCATACCGCGATGCGTATTAATGGGCGAGATCTCAGGGTTGATCGCCCGTAGTTTGGCTCGCAGCGTTTTGATGTGGGTATCGACCGTTCTGTCGAAGGTGTCCTGCGCATCGGCCCAGACTAAATCCATCAATTGCTGGCGAGAGTAAATGCGCCCCGGCGACATCAGCAGTGTTTTCAGCAACAGGAATTCATAGCGCGTCAGAGTTAACGGTATACCGAACCAGGTAATCTGCGCGGCCAGCTCATTAAGCTCAAAATCCCCGCAGCGCGTCGTTGTGGAAGGAGAGGCGAATTTTTGCACCCGCCGCAGCAGTGTACGTACGCGGGCGCACACCTCACGCGGCGAGAAGGGTTTGGCAACATAATCATCCGCGCCGATCTCCAGCCCCAGCAGGCGGTCCACTTCATCGCTGCGCGCGGTGAGAAAGAGGATCGGCAGCGCCGGATGGCGTTCCAGCAGGCGTCGACACAGCTCAAAACCACTGATATCCGGCAGGCCGACGTCCAGAATTATCGCATCGGGGCATCTCTGGCGCGCATTTTCCAGCACCGGCAGCCCGCGCTCAAACGCTTCTACGCGAAAGCCTTCCTGCTGCAGCATGTAAATAAGCGTATCCGCGATGCCCTGCTCATCCTCAACCAACCAGATCAACGGCTGTTGCATTTTGCTTCCTTGTTATTGCCGCCACGGCATAATGGGCACAGCGCTGATGGCATTTTTGGGCGATCCATCAACCACTTTATCTGAATAGGCCAGATAGGCCAGCGCATTACGTTTTGCGTCATAAAAACGTACGACCTGTAAGGACTTAAACACCAGCGAGGTCCGTTTTTTAAACACCACTTCGCCTTGCGCTTTACCGTTCTTGATTCTGTCGCTCAGTTCCACCGGTCCTACCTGCTGGCAGGAGATGGCGGCATCAGAGGTATCTTCAGCCAGCCCCAACCCACCTTTGATGCCGCCGGTCTTGGCACGACTCACGTAGCAGGTCACATTGGTCACATCCGGATCGTCAAACGCCTCGACCACAATTTTATGGTCCGGCCCAAACATTTTGAACACCGTATCGACAGATCCAATCTGCTCCGCATGGGCGACTTGCGCCAACATCAGCAAAATTGAGGAAATGGCTAAGCTCTTATATTTCATATTGTTACCATTCTTAAAAGTTACTCTGGGTAATTATTCGACATTCTAAGATAAAACGTATACAGATCACAGGATTACAATAATCACGCTTTCGAATGTCCAAAAAAAGCATTTATGAGCAAAAAAAACACTGAATGCTAAAACAACAAAAAATGCTATTATCCTCATACCTGACGTCAGGTACTCGTTGTTGAAAGGATGAGGATATTTTATGGATCAGGCTGGCATTATTCGCGACCTATTAATCTGGCTGGAAGGTCATCTGGATCAGCCTTTGTCGCTTGACAATGTGGCGGCAAAAGCAGGCTATTCCAAGTGGCACCTGCAGAGAATGTTTAAGGACGTGACGGGCCATGCTATTGGCGCCTATATCCGCGCCCGTCGTTTATCGAAATCCGCAGTGGCGCTTCGCCTGACTGCGCGCCCTATTTTGGATATTGCCCTGCAATACCGCTTCGACTCTCAACAAACCTTTACCCGCGCGTTCAAGAAACAGTTTTCTCAGACGCCAGCGCTGTATCGCCGCTCGCCGGAATGGAGCGCTTTTGGTATTCGCCCGCCAATGCGACTCGGTGAATTTGCTATGCCTGCGCACGAGTTTGTGACGCTGGAAGATACGCAACTGCTGGGCACCACGCAAAGCTATTCCTGCTCGCTGGAACAGATTTCAGATTTCCGTCATGAAATGCGTATTCAGTTCTGGCGCGACTTCCTTGGCCATGCGCCTTCAATCCCGCCGGTGCTGTACGGGCTGAACGAAACGCGTCCGAGCATTGAAAAGGACGACGAACAAGAAGTGTTTTACACCACGGCACTGACGCCGGAACAAGCCAATGGCTATGTACCGTCGGCGCAGCCTATCCTGCTGCAGGGCGGCGAGTACGTGATGTTTACCTATGAAGGGCTGGGGACTGGCGTACAGGAGTTTATCCTGACGGTATACGGCACCTGCATGCCGATGCTAAACCTGACCCGCCGTAAAGGGCAGGATATCGAGCGATACTACCCGGCAGAAGATGCCAAAGCGGGAGATCGCCCGATCAACCTGCGCTGCGAATTCCTGATACCGATTCGCCGCTAACGCTGCAGCTCATCCAACGCAGGGGCGTCCAGATGTGAGATGTCCCCTGCCGTTTCAACCACCCATCCCGGCGCAAGCCATAAACTTTCCTGGTAATCAACGCGGGAAATAGAGCAATTGCGCAGACGCAGGCGACGTTCGGCCCATGCCGGCAATCCCAGAATCGTACTCACCAGGCAGCCCAGCGCGATACCGTGGCTCACCAACAGTGGGCGGCTCCCCTGCGGAAGGTCCAGGCAGGCTGCCAGCGCCGCGTTGACGCGATCGCTCAACTCCTGCATCGATTCCCCTTCCGGAATACGCCCATCAACCGTACCGTTCACCAACTGACGACGCCAGCCCTCTTCTTCAGACGTCAGCGTGTCGATATGACGTTTTTCCAGCACGCCCATATTCAGTTCACGCAGCCGGGAGTCATAAGTGATATCACAACCACAAGCCTGAGCGATGATTTCTGCTGTGCGTCGTGTACGACCTAAATCACTACTGATGACATGCGTAATACCCAATGAGCGGGCGCGTTCACCAACCTGCATGGCCTGCTGCTCACCTTTAGCGGTCAGTGGGCTGTCTGACTGGCCTTGAATACGTCGCTCGGCGTTCCACTGCGTTTCACCATGGCGAACAAGGTATACCTGTAACATGCTTTTTTTCCGTTATACTGCGATGCGATGAATTTTCAAACTGAGCTTTATTATGCACAAGGTTATCTCTGCTACCACCAATCCTGCCAAAATTCAGGCAATTCTCCGGGCATTTGAAGAGATTTTCGGGGAAGGATCCTGCCATATCGAACCCGTCGCCGTCGAGAGCGGCGTACCGGAACAGCCTTTTGGAAGCCAGGAAACGCGCACTGGCGCACGAAATCGCGTGGATAATGCGCGCCGCCTGCATCCACAAGCTGATTTCTGGGTAGCCATCGAAGCTGGAATTGACGATGACGCCACCTTCAGTTGGGTGGTAATTGATAACGGCGTTCAGCGCGGTGAAGCGCGATCGGCCACGCTGCCGCTGCCCGCCGTTATTCTCGACAGAGTCCGCCAGGGAGAAGCGCTTGGCCCGGTGATGTCGCAGTACACAGGCATTGATGAGATTGGTCGTAAAGAGGGCGCGATTGGCGTATTTACCGCGGGTAAGCTGACGCGCTCAAGCGTTTACCATCAGGCGGTCATTCTGGCGCTTAGTCCGTTTCATAACGCGGTGTATTTATAGCATTGTGCCGGATGTTCAATCGTAGGCCGGATAAGGCAAAGCCGCATCCGGCGGATCAATTTTTCCCGAGCAGTACCTGCTCCAGCCACTGGCGCAGATCCACCGGCGCGGATTTCAGGCTGTTCGAACCGCGCGTAATGGTGGCGATGCCCGCCCCAAGCTCATTTTTCAGCTCGCGCTGGCTCATCTCGCCGCGCAACAGCTCTTCAATGATACGCACGCGCGTGCCCAACGCTTCGCGCTCATCCGGCGTCAACATCAAATTGAGTAGCGGCAGATGTAAATCTTGCTCATAGGCGTGTTTAAGTAAGTCGACAAAACGTAACCACTCCTGGTGACGCTGTTCTGCCATCTCTGCTGAATAGGGTGATTGCTGAGTCATAAGATATCGCCATCGTTGTGGGGGAAGCGTGCTTGCCTCCCCTTTTTGTACTCTCTAACGAGTACGATAGCATAACACAACCGATGCGATCAGTAACGACGTTGCCATTCTGCGTCGCTCATCAGCTCCGGTTTATCGCCAAGGAAATAACGATAGTACGCATCGTAAGCCAGCACGTTCTTCACATAACCACGCGTCTCTGAGAACGGAATGCTTTCGACAAACGCCACGGCATCGATCCGACCTGCGCTATTGCCCAGCCAGGTGCGCACACGCCCCGGTCCGGCGTTATAGGCCGCCGATGCAAAGATGCGGTTATTGCCAAATTGCTGATAAACATACTGCAAATAGCTGGTGCCAATGTTGATGTTGGTATCAGGATCCAGCAGTTGACTCGGACTACTGTAACCCGGAATCGAGAACATTTTCACCGTGTGCGTTGCGGTGCCCGGCATAATCTGCATCAGCCCACTGGCGCCAACCGGCGATTTCACTTTCGGGTTCCAGGCGCTTTCCTGACGCGCGATCGCCATCGCATAACTTGGCGGAATATCTTTCCCGCTGGTATAGCGGGTAAACAGATCTTTATAGGCCAGCGGGAAGCGCTCTTCCAGATGATCCCATAGTTTACCGGCGATCGTCGCCTGTACGCTCAGATCCCACCAATGATTGTTAAACGCGTAGCGCGCCAGCTGCGCCTGCTCGGACTTGGTGCGGCTGGTGACCAGATTTGCCCATTCACTGCGCGCGGTATTATCCAGATTCCAGTACATCAGCTCGCGTACGCGCGCCATTTCCGGTCCCTGAGTCAGCGCAGAGTCAACGTTCGCTGGCGCTTTATCCACCTTCAGCTCGTACTCTTCGCCGAGGCGTTGCGCCGCCACCATCGGGTAGAAACCGCGCTGCTGCATGAGTTGATGCAGGATCTCTTTCGCTTCCGCCTCGCGTCCGCGCTCCAGCAGCAGATCCGCTTGCCAGTAGCGCCACTCGTCTTTTTCTTTTGCATCCATCGGCAGACGCGCCAGCCAGGTATTCAGGCCGCGACGATCGCCAGTTCCCAGCGCCATCCGCACGCGACGCTCCACAAGCGAGGTGGAATTTGAGCGCATAATCGCATCATCACGCCATTTCGCCTGCTCGTCGGTGACGTCATTGCCCATCAGACGCCAGGCGACGATGTCGCGCAGCTCCTGAGTCTGCTCGTCATTTAACTGCTGCGCCTGCACCAAAGAGGGGATCATCAGGCGGGCGTTTTCGACATCCTGACGCGCCACGCTGGCAAAAGCCACCGCCGCCATCTGCCGGGTGAAATCCGTTGCGCCAGTGGTGCGCGCAAAGGTCATTACGGTGTTTGGATCGTTAGCCAGCGCGATGATTGCCGACGCAATCGTCTGGTACTCCCCAGGCATTTGCCCGGCCAGCGCGGTGACCAGCCCCGTATTGCCCGCTTTCATCGCCAGACGAATACGCTCCAGATAAGCCAGCGGATCCTGAGTGCCTGAGGCGCGCCATACGCCGAATAATTTGTCACAGGCGTTCGGCTGACTTTTCCCGGTCAGCCACAGCTCTTTCGCGCCCCGCCAGGCCTCTTCGGTTTGTCCGGTACTCCATTTCGCGAAGTAATAGTTACATTGCGCTTCCGTGGTACCCGGTTTTTCCGGGCTAAACGCCAGCAGTCCACGCCAGTCTTCCCGTCGCGCCAGTTCATTCACAAAACGCGATTGCAGAGTACGCGCCGGGGGCAGCGTCGGGTTGGCGCGCACAAAATTGGTGACGGTAATAGTCGGCTGATTCATCAGATCGTCAGTAATCTGACGATATTCCAGATAGGGATACAGAGGATAGTTCTTCAGGCCGGGCATCATCTGCTCTACGACATCCATCTGTCGGTTGTCCCAGGCCTGCTTAATTTGCGCATAGCGATTGCGCTGCTCATCCAGGGAATCGGCTCGCGCCACTTGACTGACCGTCAGCAGACATACGCTGGCCGCCAGCAGGCGCCAGGTAAATTGTTTGGCTTTGTCCACAAGCTCTTCCTCTTGTCATGTTACGTCTGTGCAGCATCATGCCGCTTAATTCATTCATGCTAACCAGACATTGCAGAATGCGCCACGTCACGGACACTTTTTTACTTTTGTTGCGAGTGAGATCTGCTGGCTGGGATTGGGCAATGAAAAAGGCTACACTTCGCTTTTGATAACTCTATTCATCACTATAAAAGAGGCGAAGTCCACGTGGCTCAATTCGTTTATACCATGCATCGTGTCGGCAAAGTCGTTCCGCCGAAACGTCATATTCTTAAAAACATCTCACTGAGCTTCTTCCCTGGCGCCAAAATCGGTGTACTCGGTCTGAACGGCGCGGGTAAATCTACCCTGCTGCGCATCATGGCCGGCATTGATACCGAAATCGAAGGCGAAGCTCGCCCACAGCCGGGCATTAAAATCGGCTACCTGCCGCAGGAACCAAAACTGAACCCGGAACACACCGTCCGTGAGTCTGTTGAAGAAGCGGTGGCCGAAGTCGTTAACGCCCTGAAAGGCCTGGATGAAGTGTATGCCAAGTACGCAGAACCGGACGCCGACTTCGATAAACTGGCCGCGCAGCAGGGCAAGTTTGAAGAGATTATTCAGGCGCACGACGGCCATAACCTGAACGTGCAGCTCGAGCGTGCCGCTGACGCCCTGCGTCTGCCGGACTGGGATGCCAAAATCGAGAACCTTTCCGGTGGTGAACGCCGCCGCGTCGCGCTGTGCCGCCTGCTGCTGGAAAAACCAGACATGCTGCTGCTCGACGAACCAACCAACCACCTGGATGCCGAATCCGTCGCCTGGCTGGAACGCTTCCTGCACGACTTCGAGGGTACCGTCGTGGCGATTACCCACGACCGTTACTTCCTCGACAATGTTGCGGGTTGGATTCTGGAGCTGGACCGCGGCGAAGGTATTCCATGGGAAGGCAACTACTCCTCCTGGCTGGAGCAGAAAGATCAGCGTCTGGCGCAGGAAGCTTCTCAGGAAGCCGCTCGTCGTAAATCTATCGAGAAAGAGCTGGAGTGGGTGCGTCAGGGCGCGAAAGGCCGCCAGTCTAAGGGCAAAGCCCGTCTGGCGCGCTTTGAAGAGCTGAATAACACCGAATACCAGAAGCGTAACGAAACCAACGAACTGTTTATTCCACCTGGACCTCGTCTGGGCGATAAAGTCGTTGAGGTCAGCAATCTGCGTAAATCCTACGGCGATCGCGTGCTGATCGACGACCTGAGCTTCTCGGTACCGAAAGGCGCTATCGTCGGCATCATCGGTCCGAACGGCGCGGGTAAATCGACGCTGTTCCGCATGATGTCCGGCCAGGAACAGCCTGACAGCGGCACCATCACGCTGGGCGAAACCGTGAAGCTGGCCTCCGTTGACCAGTTCCGTGACGCAATGGATAACAGCAAAACCGTGTGGGAAGAAGTTTCCGGCGGGCTGGATATCATGAAGATCGGCAACACCGAAATGCCAAGCCGCGCCTACGTAGGCCGCTTTAACTTCAAAGGCGTGGATCAGGGTAAACGCGTGGGCGAACTGTCCGGCGGTGAGCGCGGTCGTCTGCACCTGGCGAAGCTGCTGCAGGTTGGCGGCAACATGCTGCTGCTCGATGAACCGACCAACGACCTGGATATCGAAACCCTGCGCGCGCTGGAAAACGCCCTGCTGGAGTTCCCGGGCTGCGCGATGGTTATCTCGCACGACCGTTGGTTCCTCGACCGTATCGCCACCCACATTCTGGACTACCAGGATGAAGGTAAGGTTGAGTTCTTCGAAGGTAACTTTACCGAATACGAAGAGTATAAGAAACGCACGCTGGGCGCAGATGCTCTGGAGCCGAAGCGTATCAAGTACAAGCGTATTTCTAAGTAATTACCGTTAAGCGCCGTATCCGGTCTACGAGGTTAATGCAACTTCCAGGCCGGATAAGCGCGGCGCTATCCGGCATTTAACCTATCTCTGCTCGCCCATCAACTCTTTCACCAGCTCCACGCAGCGCAGGAATCGACCATCGTAGTCAGGTTCCTGAACGTGCACGAAATCGATATTGTTTTCCTGCAGCATCTCGACCAGCAGCGACTGAAACGCTTTTCGGTCAACCGAGCTGCCAAGGCTACGCAAACCATCCGCCACCCATGGGGTGTTGTTTTCCAGCAGGATCACCAGGTCAAAACGGTACTCATCAATCAGCGCCTGCACAAACGGGTGTTCACGCCCTTCGTACTTTTTACAGAATGCCTGAGTGGTCACGAAATCGGTATCGATAAACGCCACTTTATTGGCATACTTGACAGCAAAATCAATATATTGCGCTTGTCCGAGGGCAATCTTATCGTAGTCGGAATATTGCAACGCCATCTCGTCGCCGCCCAAATGGGAGAAGACGTAATCACGCCCGTATTCCCACGCACTGGTGGTGTTAAAGATATTGGCGAGCTTGTTCACCAGCGTGGATTTTCCGCTCGACTCCCCGCCAAGGATCGCCACGGTGCGCACGAAAAACGGCTTCACTTCGGTGGGAATATACTCCCAATAGCGAAACGGGTTTTCGCGGATTTGCCCGCCACTGATGCTCATAAACGTCCGTTTCGGATCCACCAGCACCGTTTCGATCCCCAGATGTTTCAGATACTGCGGGGCATCTGACTCTTCAGAGGTGTAGATCCAGTTTGGCTGGATCCCCTTCTCCTGCATAAACGTTTTGATGCCGTTGCTCCACACGTCCCAACCGTGCGGATACGGCTCCATGCCCTCTTCGTTGAAGGCATGAATTCGGATATTTTTCTGATATTTAAATGTTTGCAGCAGCCAACGTAAACGATCGGGCACCGTCGGCTGTTGCGACATGGCGCTGTCTTCAAACAGGCTGCGATCGCGCGTATCGTCATAACCCATGATGATATGCAGCTCATCGACCTGACTACAGGCACGCTGGATAAGATAGATGTGGCCGGTGTGCAGCGGATAAAACTTACCGAATACCACACCGATATTTTTCTGCTGGCGCGGAAACTCCAGCCCGAGAAAACGGTGCAGCGCCTCCAGCTTTTGCGCGCTGGGGCTTTTGATTTTGGCATTCAGCAGTTGGCTTAAATATCCCTTGGTCATGCCACTGGCATCCGCCACCTGTTGCAGGGTACAGCCCTTTTGCTTTATGGCGGTTTTGAGATAGTCGAACGATGACACAAGAGCCTCCTGCTGGAAAAATCGTGTAACACTGCCTGATGGCGCTTCGCTTATCAGGCCTACAATATCAATCCGTAGGCCGGATAAGACGCATTGCGTCGCCATCCGGCAAATTATACAACATCACTGCATACAGAGGATTATAAGTCGTCAAACACGCTTAACGCATCTGCAAGCTTTTTAACGCCAAAAACCTGCATCCCTTCCGGCACTTTTTTCGGGACGTTGGCGGCAGGCACAATCGCCCGACGGAAGCCATGCTTCGCCGCTTCAGAAATACGTTCCTGGCCGCTCGGCACCGGGCGAATCTCGCCCGCCAGTCCCACTTCGCCAAAGACCACTAAATCCTGCGGTAGCGGTCTGTCACGTAAGCTGGAGACCATTGCCAGCAGCAGCGCCAGATCGGCGCTGGTTTCGGTGACTTTGACACCACCGACCACGTTGACGAACACATCCTGATCCGCCATCTGCAAGCCGCCGTGACGATGCAGCACCGCCAGCAGAATCGCCAGACGGTTCTGTTCCAGACCGACCGCCACGCGACGCGGGTTCGCCATCATTGAGTGATCGACCAGCGCCTGAATCTCTACCAGCAGCGGACGCGTACCTTCCCAGACCACCATCACCGAACTACCGGAAGTAACTTCATCGCCACGGCTTAAGAAGATAGCGGAAGGGTTGCTGACTTCACGCAGGCCCTGCTCGGTCATGGCAAAGACGCCCAGCTCATTCACCGCGCCAAAGCGGTTTTTATGGCTACGCAGGGTACGGAAACGGGAGTCGGCATCGCCGTCGAGCAGCACCGAGCAGTCGATACAGTGCTCCAGCACTTTTGGCCCGGCCAGCGATCCGTCTTTCGTCACATGACCTACCATCACAATCGCCACGCCGCGCGTTTTGGCAAAGCGCGTCAGGTAAGCGGCCGTTTCGCGCACCTGCGCCACGCTGCCCGGCGAAGACTGAATATCCGCCATGTGCATCACCTGAATGGAGTCGATCACCATCAGCTTCGGCTGTTCTTCTTCGGCAATCAGGCAAATTTGTTCGATGCTGGTTTCCGACAGCATGTTCAGATTCGCCGTCGGCAGGCCAAGCCGATGCGCGCGCATCGCCACCTGCTGTAGCGACTCTTCGCCGGTGACGTACAGCGTTTTCATCTGCTCGGCGAGCTTGCACAGCGTTTGCAGCAGCAACGTCGATTTGCCCGCGCCAGGGTTACCGCCAATCAGAATAGCGCTGCCAGGTACCACCCCACCGCCCAGCACGCGGTCAAACTCTTTAAATCCGGTGGAAAAACGCGGCAATTCCTCAAGGCTGATGTCAGACAGCTTCTGCACTTTTGCGACACCCGCATTCCCGGCATAGCCACTGAGCCGCTCGTTACGCGCCACCGTCGGCGACGCGGCAAGGCGCACCTCGGTAATGGTGTTCCAGGCCTGGCAGGCGCTGCATTGCCCCTGCCAGCGCGGGTAATCGGCCCCGCATTCATTACAAACAAAGGCGCGTTTTGGAGCTTTTGCCACGTTTTACCTCTTTCGTTAACGCTTTTGCCGGATGGCGCTGACGCTTATCCGGCATCAACACTATTTCTGGTTCATACTGCCGGAGAGAATGCAGAACACCCCCATCAGATCGGCGTGACGGATAGTAATCTCTGTCTTTTCATTCACTTTGGGTTTGGCATGATACGCAATGCCCAACCCTGCGGTTTTGATCATCGGCAGATCGTTCGCGCCGTCGCCGATCGCCACCGTCTGCGCCATCGGGATCTCATACTCTTGCGCCAGACGGGTCAGCGTATTGGCTTTGTATTGCGCATCGACGATATCGCCGATCACATTGCCGGTAAATTTCCCGTCCATGATCTCCAGCTCGTTTGCTACAGCCGCCGTCAGACGTAACTTATTACGCAGATAATCCGCAAAGAAAGTAAACCCGCCGGAGGCGATAGCCACTTTCCAGCCCAGCGTTTCCAGCTTCAACACCAGTTGAGTCAGACCAGGCATCAGCGGTAAATTTTCGCGTACCTGATGCAGAATATTGGCATCCGCGCCTTTCAACGTTGCCACACGGCTGCGCAGGCTGGCGGTAAAGTCCAGTTCACCGCGCATCGCACGTTCAGTGACTTCGGCAACCATCTCACCGGTGCCGGCCAGCTTCGCGATTTCATCAATGCACTCGATCTGGATCGCCGTTGAATCCATATCCATCACCAGCAAACCCGGCGTACGCAGATGTGGAATCTTGCCGAGTGGCGCAACATCCAGTTTGGCATCATGCGCCAGTTTTGCCGCACGCGGCGTTAACGAACCCGCCAGGCGAATCACCTGATAATCCTCAACGCACCAGGCGGCCACGATCACCATCGCCGCGCCCAGTTTGCTCTGGTATTGCGTGAGACGTTGTTTATCCAGCCCGCGACCATACAGCAGCCAGCCACTACGGCCCGCGTGGTAATCCAGCGGCATGACTTCATCGCCACTTAAAGAGAGGGGCAGACCTGGCCACAGAGAGACATCTTCAGGTAGATCGCACCAGGTAATGTTAGGCATTAAAGCTCCTGTAAAATCGTTCGGGTCGGAATCATCCAGGGGAAAATAACGCATGAGGCTACCCTGTAACCAGCGCTTCTGGCAACATTAAGTCTCAAATTTTCAGCAGGTGGAATATGGCTCGCACAAAACTGAAATTCCGACTACATCGTGCAGTGATTGTATTGTCCTGCCTGGCGCTGCTCGTCGCCCTGATGCAGGGCGCATCCTGGTTTAGTCAAAGCCACCAGCAACAACGTAATCCGCAACTGGAAGAGCTGGCCCGTACGTTGGCACGTCAGGTCGCATTAAACGTCGCGCCGCTGATGCATACCGAAACGCCGGATGAAAAGCGCATTAAAGCAGTGCTCACGCAACTGACGGAAAGCAGCCGTATTCTGGATGCGGGCGTGTACGATGAACAGGGAGACCTGATTACTCGTACCGGTGAGAGCGTCAACGTTCGTGACCGACTGGCGCTGGACGGTAAAAAAGCCGGGGGCTATTTTAACCAGCAGATTGTCGAACCCATTCAAGGCAAAAATGGTCCACTGGGCTATCTGCGCCTGACGCTGGATACCCACACGCTCGCCACCGAGGCCAAACAGGTGGATAACACCACCAACATTCTACGCCTTATGCTGCTCCTGTCACTGGCGATTGGCGTGGTGCTGACCCGCACCTTACTGCAAGGTAAGCGCACCCGCTGGCAACAATCGCCGTTCCTGCTTACCGCCAACAAACCGGTGCAGGAAGAAGATAAAGATGATTAAGAAAAGGAAATCGCTATGACTACCCTGCGTCTGCTTATCTCAGACTCTTACGATCCGTGGTTTAACCTGGCGGTTGAAGAGTGCATATTTCGCCAGATGCCCGCTACGCAACGCGTTCTGTTCTTATGGCGTAACGCCGATACGGTGGTGATTGGCCGGGCGCAAAACCCATGGAAAGAGTGTAATACCCGCCGTATGGAAGAGGATAACGTGCGGCTTGCCCGTCGCAGCAGCGGCGGCGGCGCGGTGTTCCATGATTTAGGCAATACCTGCTTTACCTTTATGGCCGGCAAACCGGAATACGACAAAACTATCTCTACCGCTATCGTACTCAATGCTTTGAATTCATTGGGCGTTATGGCCGATGCTTCGGGACGCAACGATCTGGTGGTGAAAACGCCGGACGGCGATCGCAAAGTCTCTGGTTCAGCCTATCGCGAAACCAAAGATCGCGGCTTCCATCACGGTACGCTGCTGCTGAATGCAGACCTCAGCCGCCTGGCGAACTATCTGAATCCGGATAAAAAGAAACTCGCGGCGAAAGGGATTACCTCCGTTCGCTCCCGCGTGGCCAATCTTACCGAGCTATTACCGGGCATCACCCATGAACAGGTCTGCCAGGCGGTCACGGACGCCTTTTTCGCCCATTACGGCGAGCGCGTCGAAGCAGAAGTAATATCCCCGGATAAAACGCCGGATCTGCCGAATTTTGCCGAAACCTTTGCACGCCAGAGTAGTTGGGAGTGGAATTTCGGCCAGGCGCCAGCGTTCAGCCATCTGCTGGACGAGCGTTTCACCTGGGGCGGCGTCGAGCTACACTTCGACGTCGAAAAAGGTCATATCACCCGTGCACAGGTCTTTACCGACAGCCTCAATCCCGCGCCACTGGAAGCGCTGGCGGGGCGGTTGCAAGGGTGTTTGTATCGCGCGGATATGCTGCAACAGGAGTGCGAGGCGCTACTGGTTGATTTCCCGGAGCAAGAAAAAGAACTACGAGAACTGTCGGCGTGGATTGCCGGAGCGGTGCGTTAATAAAAAAAGCCGGATGGCGGCTACGCCTTATCCGGCCTACGATCGCGAGGCCCGGTAAGCGCAGCGCCACCGGGCATCACACACTCTTACTCTTTATCGCCCAGCAGAACAGATTCCAGCGCGATTTTGATCATGTCGTTGAAGGTCGTCTGACGCTCAGCGGCCGTGGTCTGCTCGTGGGTACGAATATGGTCGGACACGGTGCAGATGGTCAGCGCTTTCGCACCAAATTCAGCAGCAACGCCGTAGATGCCCGCCGCTTCCATTTCCACGCCCAGTACGCCGTATTTTTCCATCACGTCGAACATTTCGCCGTCCGGAGAGTAGAACAGGTCAGCGGAGAACAGGTTGCCTACGCGCGCGTCAACGCCCAGCGCTTTTGCCGCATCAACCGCGTTACGTACCATGTCAAAGTCAGCGATAGCCGCAAAGTCATGATCTTTAAAACGGATACGGTTCACTTTGGAGTCGGTGCAGGCGCCCATACCGATCACCACGTCGCGCAGTTTGACGTCCATACGCACAGCGCCGCAGGAGCCGACGCGAATGATTTTCTTCACGCCGAAATCGGTGATCAGCTCTTTGGTGTAGATGGAGCAGGATGGGATACCCATACCGTGGCCCATAACAGAAATCTTACGGCCTTTGTAAGTACCGGTGAAACCTAACATGCCACGAACGTTGTTCACTTCACGAACATCTTCGAGGAAAGTTTCAGCAATATGTTTTGCACGCAGCGGGTCGCCCGGCATCAATACGACGTCAGCGAAATCACCCATTTCTGCATTAATATGTGGAGTTGCCATCTTCAGTTCCTTTTACATTGTTGTTTTTGCCGGATGGCGGCTGCGCCTTATCCGGCCTACAAACGATTCCTGGTAGGCCGGATAAGCGTAGCGCCATCCGGCAACGGGCATTACAGCATGTTTTTACCGTACTCCATTGGCGACGTACCGAAGTAGCTCGCCAGCGTCTGGCCGATATCCGCGAAGGTTTCACGGTGACCTAAAGAGCCCGGTTTCACTTTCGGACCGTAGATCAGCACCGGAATGTGCTCACGGGTATGGTCGGTACCGGTCCAGCTCGGGTCGCAGCCGTGGTCGGCGGTGAGGATCAGAATGTCATCTTCACCCACCAGCTCCATCAGCTCCGGCAGACGGCGGTCAAACAGTTCCAGACCAGCGGCATAGCCCGCGATGTCGCGGCGGTGACCCCAGGAAGAGTCGAAGTCCACGAAGTTAGTGAAGACAATGGTCTCGTCACCCGCTTCTTTCATCTCTTTAATCGTGGCGTCGAACAGCGCATCCAGGCCGGTCGCTTTCACTTTTTTGGTGATACCGCAGTTGGCGTAAATATCCGCGATCTTACCGACAGACACAACATGACCTTTTTTCTCGTCAACCAGTTTCTGCAGCACGGTCGGCGCTGGCGGCTCAACGGCCAGGTCATGACGGTTACCGGTACGCTGGAAGTTACCGGCTTTATCACCGATAAACGGACGCGCGATAACACGACCGATGTTGTAACCGCCCTCGGTCAGCTCTTCACGCGCGATTTCGCACAGCTCGTAGAGTTTATCCAGGCCAAAGGTCTCTTCATGACAGGCAATCTGGAACACGGAGTCAGCGGAGGTATAGAAAATCGGCTTCCCGGTTTTCATATGTTCTTCGCCCAGTTGATCCAGAATCACGGTACCGGAAGAGTGGCAGTTACCGAGGTAACCCGGCAGGTTGGCACGTTTTACCAGCTTATCCAGCAGTTCCTGCGGGAAGCTGTTTTCGTGGTCGCTAAAGTAACCCCAGTCAAACAGAACCGGCACTCCGGCGATTTCCCAGTGGCCAGACGGCGTATCTTTCCCGGAAGAGAGTTCATGCGCCCATGCGTAGGCGCCAATGACTTCCGCATTACCGTCCATACCAGCAGCAATTTTACCGGTAGAACCTTCGTGAGCTTTCACCAGGCCCAGACGGGTCAGGTTAGGCAGATTCAGTGGGCCTTTGCGACCATTGTCAGCCTCACCTTTCGCACAGGCTTCTGCAATGTGTCCCATAGTGTCTGAGCCTACGTCGCCAAAGCGATCCGCATCTTCAGTCGCACCAATACCAAAGGAGTCCAGCACCATAATAAATGCACGTTTCATCTTGTTCTCCATACATCTGCGCCGCAAAAAAGCGATCAGATCAGTATACAGTTATTCGGTTATACGACGATAGACTGTCGGTGTAATTTCTGGCGCTTTATTGTCAAGGCTAATTGCCGCTTTGACCGCTTTCGCCGCTTCCTGCCAACTGGCTTCATCTTTCGCGTGGATCACTGCCAGCGGACGCTGTCCGTCTACGCTGTCGCCCAAACGGGCCATGTCGCTAAAGCCGACGCTGTAATCGATGGTATCCGATGCCTGACGGCGTCCACCGCCCATGGAAACGACTGCCATACCCAACGCGCGGGTATCCATCGCGCTGACAAAACCCTCAGTATCAGCATATACCGCTTTGCTGAGCATTGCCGTCGGCAGATACTTCGCATAGTTTTCGACGAAGTCGGTCGGGCCTTTCTGCGCCGCAACCATACGGCCAAAAATTTCCGCCGCTTGACCGTTGTCCAGCACCGCCTGCAATTTCGCACGGGCTTCGGCGTCATCTTTCGCCAGATTGCCGGAGATCAGCATTTCCACGCACAGCGCCATGGTGACATCTAACAGACGTGGATTACGGTATTCACCTGTCAGGAACTGAACAGCCTCGCGGACTTCTACCGCGTTACCTGCGCTGGAAGCCAGCACCTGGTTCATATCAGTTAACAGCGCGGTGGTACGTACACCCGCCCCGTTCGCCACGCCGACAATTGCTTCGGCAAGGGCTTCAGAAAGTTCATAGGTCGGCATAAACGCGCCGCTGCCTACTTTCACATCCATCACCAACGCATCCAGCCCTTCCGCCAGCTTTTTCGCCAGGATAGAGCCGGTAATCAGCGGGATGGAATCCACCGTCGCGGTAATATCGCGGGTGGCATAAAAACGTTTATCCGCCGGTGCGAGCGAGCTGGTTTGCCCAATAATCGCCACACCCACATCTTTAATAATTTCACGGAAACGCGCGTCGTCCGGGAAGATATCAAACCCAGGAATCGCTTCCAGTTTATCGAGCGTACCGCCGGTATGACCCAGGCCGCGCCCGGAAATCATCGGAATATAGCCGCCACAGGCTGCCACCATCGGGCCTAACATCAGCGACGTTACGTCGCCCACGCCGCCGGTAGAGTGTTTATCCACAATCGGGCCGTTCAGTTGCAGGCTTTTCCAGTCCAGCACGGTTCCTGAATCACGCATTGCCATGGTCAGCGAAACTCGCTCAGGCATTGTCATATCGTGGAAGAAAATGGTCATCGCCAGGGCGGCGATTTGCCCCTCAGAGATAGTGTTGTCGCGAATCCCATTGATAAAGAAACGAATTTCTTCATCGCTCAGCGCATGACCATCACGTTTTTTACGAATAATTTCTTGTGCGAGAAACACGGTAACCTCCCGATTATGGGCCGGGTAAGCAGTGCGCTCCCCGGCTAGTCGTATTGATGCCGGATGGCGGCTTACGCCTTATCCGGCCTACGATGGGCAATTCAAACTTAGTAGCTGCTTGCGCTCTTACCGTCGCCGTGACCCAGCGCTTTGAGCAGGCTCGCCAGCAGGCTGGATGCGCCAAAACGGTAATGGCGGGAATCTGCCCAGTCAGCACCAAACAGTTCGTCAGCAATCGCCAGGAACTGCTGTGCATCTTCTGCAGTACGCACGCCGCCAGCGGGTTTGAAACCAACGGTTTTAGAAACGCCCATATCACGGATCACTTCCATCATGATGCGTGCGCTTTCCGGCGTCGCATTGACCGGTACTTTACCGGTAGACGTTTTGATGAAATCAGCACCCGCTTTGATAGAAATTTCAGACGCTTTGCGAATCAGGGCTTCTTCTTTCAGCTCACCAGTTTCGATGATCACTTTCAGCAGCACATTTGCTGCCGCACATGCATCTTTACAGGCTTTAACCAGATCAAAACCAATCTGCTCATTACCCGCGATCAGCGCACGATACGGGAACACCACATCAACTTCGTCAGCACCGTAGGCAATCGCCGCGCGGGTTTCAGCCAGCGCGATCTCAATGTCGTCATTGCCGTGCGGGAAGTTGGTGACGGTGGCAATACGGATATCCGGTGTGCCCTGCTCTTTCAGGGTCTTACGCGCAACAGGAATGAAACGTGGATAGATGCAAATTGCTGCCGTATTGCCAACCGGGGTCTTCGCCTGATGACACAGCGCGATCACTTTTTCATTGGTGTCGTCGTCATTCAGGGTGGTCAGATCCATCAGTTTCAGTGCACGCAGGCTGCTTGCTGTTAAATCGGTCATAACATTCTCCAACGGCATCGCCGTATAAAATTTCACCTTGCGAGTTTGTTAGTATTCTAACATCCGCTCGCGATTACACTTCGATATACATCACAGTTAATGAAAACCACATACAGATTTGCATCACTCTAATGAGATCTACTTCAAATAATTCACCTTTACACCACAGCTGCGGTGGCATCAGACGCATCCGGATCAAAGGTTGCGGCGGCATAGCTTTCTACAATGGCGCTATACCTTCGGCACATAAAGGAACCAACGATGCCCACTTCAAGCGAATTCGCGCTGCAACAGCGGTGCCAACAAATCGTGACCAGCCCGACGCTCAGCCCTGAGCAGAAACGCCACTTTTTGGCGCTGGAGGCTGAAAACGCGCTGCCTTATCCGCCACTGTCCGCTGAGGCCCGCCAGGCGCTGGATGACGGGGTGATCTGCGATATGTACGAAGGTCATGCCCCGTTCAAACCGCGCTATGTGCTGCCTGATTACGCGCGTTTTTTGGCCAACGGTTCCTCATGGCTGGAGCTTGAAGGCGCCAGCGACCTTGATGATGCGTTGTCCTTGCTCACCATCCTGTATCACCACGTTCCGTCAGTGACCTCGATGCCGGTCTACCTCGGTCAGCTCGACGCTCTGTTGCAACCATATGTTAGAATTCTAACACAAGAAGAGATCGATATTCGAATAAAACGTTTCTGGCGTTATCTCGACAGAACCCTGCCAGACGCGTTTATGCATGCCAATATCGGCCCTGCCGATACGCCAGTCACCCGCGCAATTTTACGCGCAGATGCAGAGTTAAAGCAGGTGTCACCGAATCTGACATTCATTTATGATCCGCAAATTACCCCTGATGATCTGCTGCTCAACGTGGCGCAAAATATCTGCGAGTGCAGTAAGCCGCACATATCCAACGGCCCCGCAAATGATAAAATTTTCACAAAAGGTCAGTATGGCGTCGTGAGTTGTTACAACTCTTTACCGCTCGCCGGGGGCGGCAGCACGCTGGTCAGGCTCAATCTGAAAGCCATCGCAGAGCGCAGCACCTCTGTCGATGACTTCTTTACACGCACCCTACCGCACTACTGCCAGCAGCAAATCGCCATCATTGATTCACGATGTGAATTCCTCTACACGAAATCACATTTCTTTGAGAATAGCTTCCTCGTGCAGGAAGGGTTGATTGATCCCGAACGTTTTGTGCCGATGTTCGGGATGTATGGTCTGGCGGAAGCGGTAAACCTGCTGTGCGAAAAGGCAGGACAAAGCGCCCGCTACGGGAAAGATGCGTTCGCCAATCAGCTCGGGTATCGCATTAGCGCCCAACTGGCGGAGTTTGTCGAACGCACGCCGGTGAAGTATGGCTGGCAGCAGCGCGCGATGCTGCATGCGCAGTCGGGGATCAGTTCTGACATCGGCACTACGCCCGGCGCGCGTCTGCCTTATGGTGATGAACCTGACCCGATCACCCACCTGCAAACCGTCGCGCCGCATCACGCATATTATCACGCCGGGATCAGCGATATCCTGACGCTGGATGAAACCATCAAGCGTAATCCACAGGCGCTGGTGCAACTGTGCCTCGGCGCGTTTAAAGCCGGAATGCGTGAATTCACCGCCAACGTGAGCGGCAACGATCTGGTCCGCGTCACGGGCTATATGGTGCGCCTGTCGGATCTGGAAAAATATCGTGCCGAAGGATCTCGCACTAACACCACCTGGCTTGGTGAAGAGGCCGCACGCAATACACGCATTCTGGAACGACAACCTCGTGTGATAAGCCATGAACAGCAGATGCGCTTCAGTAAGTAAACTGATCCCTTTCTCCTGCGTCGACGGGCCGGGCAGCCGCCTGGCTCTGTTCCTGCAAGGGTGTAATCTGCGCTGTAAGAACTGCCACAATCCATGGACGATGGGGCGCTGCAACGACTGCGGAGAATGTGTGCTGCATTGCCCGCATGAAGCGCTAAGCCTGAGTGCAGGAAAAGTATGGTGGCAGTCCGATGTGTGTCAGCAGTGCGACACCTGCCTGCGCCTGTGCCCGCAGCAGGCGACGCCGATGGCGCAAACCATGAGCGTTGATCAGGTGCTGCAGCATATTCGCAAGGCAGCCCTGTTTATTGAGGGAATTACGGTCAGCGGTGGTGAAGCGACTACCCAGTTGCCGTTTATTGTGGCGCTGTTTACCGCGCTCAAAAGCGATCCTCTGCTGCAACATCTGACCTGCATGGTCGACAGCAACGGCATGCTGAGCGAAACCGGCTGGCAAAAACTATTGCCGGTGTGCGACGGGGTAATGCTCGATTTAAAAGCCTGGGATAGCCTGTGCCATCGCCAGCTTACCGGTCGAGATAATACGCTGATTAAACAAAGTATTACCTTTCTGTCAAGGCAGGGAAAGCTTGCTGAGCTACGCCTGTTAGTGATCCCCGGTCAGGTGGATTATTTGCAGCATATTGATGCGCTGGCGGCGTTCATTAAGCAGTCAGGCGAGGTACCGGTGCGACTGAATGCCTTTCATGCGCATGGGGTGTATGGCGAAGCAAAAGACTGGCCGAGCGCAACGCCAGAGGATGTGGAGCAACTGGCGGCAGGATTGCGCGAGCGTGGGGTGGATAACCTGATTTTCCCGGCGCTGTATCTGTGATTACCGGATGCGACGGCATCATAGGTAGGCCGGATAAGGCACAGCCGCCATCCGGCGCCCAACAATCACACATTAAACAACGCGGTCGTATTGCGATACAGCGCATCTGCTATCACGTCCGCAGGCTCTTGACGCAGTTCGCATAATGTCTCAAACACTCTGAGGGCCTGCTCGGGGCGATTGAGCTGCCCCTGAAAACCATTGAGCGGCATGTCCGGCGCGTCGGTTTCCAGCAGGAGTGATTCCAGCGGCAGTTGCGCCATCACCTCACGGGTTTTACTGGCGCGTGGATAGGTAATGGTGCCGCCAACGCCAATTTTGTACCCCAGTTGCACAAAGCGTTGCGCCTGCTGCAAACTCCCGGAAAAACCATGCACCACGCCGGTTCGTGGCAGAGCATGGCGTTTCAGATGCATCGCCAACTTGTCATGAGTCCGTCGCGAATGCAGGATCACCGGCAGTTCGTAACGCTTCGCCAGGTTAAGCTGCGCGTCCAGCACCCGTTCTTGTTTATCAAATTGCGGATCGTCCCGGTAAAGGTCCAGTCCAATCTCGCCTACGGCTACCAGCTTTTGCGGGCGCGTATCCAGCGCCTGCTGCAGTTGGTCCAGACTGTCATCGCCGTGTTGTTCAATAACAATCGGATGCAGACCCAAAGCCGCAAACAACGGCGGATACTTTTCCGCTAACGCCAGTACGCGGGAAAAGTTTGCCGCCTGCGTCGCCGGAACAATGATGCAATTCACACCGACCGCCGCGGCACGTTGAATGCTGGCGGGCTCATCATCGGTAAACGGCGGGAAATCAAAGTGACAATGTGTATCAATGAAACGAAAACTCACGCCAGATCCTCGCTATCAAACGTTGTATCGTTAGCCTGAGGCGCATTGGTCACCACGGGCGCGTGGGCATCGTTGGCCACCGGTGCGGGAGGAACCACCACCGGTCCCGGCACGACAATCTTCGGCGTCTGACGAGGCAATGGCGCGTTTTTCGCCAACAACTTGCCGACGGTGGCCAGGAAGTAACGACCACACAAACGCCCGGTCTTATAGTCTTCTCGCAGCGCCGGAATACGGCTGCCCAGCGCCATGCTGTGGAGCGGTTTAGGCGGATAGATCTCAAAGATTCGCAGCTTACCCGGCGGCTTTTCAATAAAATTCTGGATCGCGCGATAGCTGGCTTCATGGTGCTGGACCAAATTCAGCAACGGTTGCAGACTGCTTTCGCCCAGCCAGCGCTCCATACGTTTGAACCACTGCGGGGTGTAGTACATTTGCGAAGGCACAGTGCGGATCACCACCAGCGTTTTTGCGCCATGCTTCGCCGCTTCCTGTACGGGTATGGCATCGCTGACTCCCCCGTCCAGATAGTTCACACCGTCCAGCGCAACGCCAGTGCGGTAGAATCCCGGAATAGCGCTGGAGGCGCGAATGAGATCGAGCCAGTTTTGCCGGTTTGGCGAAAAATAACCAGGCGTATAATCATCACCCCGGCAGGCGCACATATAAAACGCTTTCCCTGAGGCAAACAGGCGCTCGGCGTTATCCATCGCCAGCGGCATTTGGGATGCGGTCGAATCCACCAGCCAGTCGAGATCGATTAAGTTTCCCCCGCGCACAAAGCGCACCGGGTCAAAAAACTCACGGCGGGTGGTGTAACGCATAATGACTTTACGACCATAACCGGGCTGGTTACAAAGATAGGCTGAAAGGTTTTGCGCCCCGGCGGACGTCCCGTAGTAAAGGTCAAAGGGATTAAACTGCGCACGCATGAACTCATCCAGTACGCCAGCGGTAAAGATTCCTCTTTGTCCCCCACCCTCACACACCAGCGCCATACTGCCTGGTTGAAACGGACGTAACGATAACGGCGCAATATTACCGAGCGTGACGGGTATTCTCTGCCCCACCTCTGCCTTCCTGTTATTTTTGTACTGGAACAACAAAGTAACGCAAATTGCCTGACGCTAAAACCGTAAAAGCCAGTCCACTGGACTGGCTTGGTAGCAAGTTATCTTTACGGTTTACTGACTAGGGTCGTTTACGCCCTGTAAACAGGCTGACCAGAAACAGAATGATCCCCACCACGAAAACAATTTTCGCTGCGCCTGCAGCGGTACCAGCCAGTCCACCAAAACCCAGTGCGGCGGCAATTAACGCGATAACCAGAAATATGATGCCCCATCGAAACATGCGCTTCTCCTTTACCATAGTTAACGTCACCGCTTGTTATGAGCGCTCAGGTTGCTCATCGGCGATATTTTTAGTGTGGTGCACAACACGCCTCCCGACAAACATCAGGAGGACGAATTAAGTCGAATTACTGAGTTTTAAGGTCGTTTTTGACGCTTTTCACGCCATCAACGGCTTTGGCGATGCTCTCAGCACGATCGCTTTGTGCTTTTGAGTCAACGGTGCCGGAAAGTTGAACCACTCCATCAGTGGTCTCTACTTTCACTTTACGGGAAGGGACAATGTCATCAGCCAGCAGTTTTGCTTTAACTTCGCTGGTGGTTGCCGTGTCGCCCGCATAGCCTTTTACGGATGTGCTTTTGCTGTCGCGTACGTGTAGTTTGTCGCTCACTGAGGTTACGCCCTCAACGCCTTTGGCCACTTTCACGGCTTCTTCAGCCTGTGCCTGGCTTTCAACAAACCCGCTTAACGTCACCACTTTCTGGTCTGTTTTCACAGAAATATCGGTGCTCTTGATGCTTTCGTGATCCACCAGCGCAGCTTTTACTTTTGCTGTGATAGTGCTGTCATCCATGAAATTACCGACTTTGTTCATAGAGCTATCGACTTTCTGCCCCGCACTTTCGACACCAGATTGCGCTTTATCCGTCGTGGCGTTTTCTGCAAAAGCAGAACCCGTTGCAACAGCGGAGGTCAGCATCACGGCCAGCAGCGTTTTAGAAATCTTAAGTCCTGTCATTGTCATCGATGTATTCCTGTATGTTTTGCTAAAAGCGATGGTCTGCCGTAAAACGGCGTTAACCAGCAACTAATCTTGTAAGTGGAATAAATATCAGCAATAGAAGCTGCAACAGGCAGCCTAAAAAGCATTTAACGCCGATATTTATGTCATCACATTGTTAAATATAGTTCAGGATTTCGTGATCGCAGTCCGGATTGACTAAAAAACAGGCAAACAACAGAAAAACGAGAGGTTTTAAGAACATTCCGCAAGGGATTTAAAAGACAGGGAAAGTTGCAGGGCACGGCGAATACCGTGCCCCGGAAGGCGATTAGTGTTCGCGCGTTTTGCGGAACTGAACGTCAGGGTAACGTTCCTGGGTGAGATTCAGGTTAACCATGGTCGGTGCGATATAGGTGAGGTTATCGCCGCCATCCAGCGCCAGCTGAACTTCGTTTTTACGCTTAAATTCTTCGAATTTTTTCACGTCAGAACATTCTACCCAGCGCGCGGTCGCCACGTTGACAGACTCATAAATCGCTTCAACGTTGTACTCGCTCTTCAGACGCGAAACCACCACGTCGAACTGCAGCACACCAACAGCGCCCACGATCAGATCGTTATTAGCAATTGGACGGAAGACCTGCACCGCACCCTCTTCCGACAGCTGAACCAGCCCTTTCAGCAGTTGTTTCTGCTTCAAAGGATCTTTCAGGCGAATACGACGGAACAGCTCCGGCGCGAAGTTCGGAATACCAGTGAACTTCATCATTTCACCCTGGGTGAAGGTATCGCCGATCTGAATAGTGCCATGGTTGTGCAGACCGAGAATATCGCCCGGATACGCTTCTTCCACATGAGAACGGTCACCGGCCATAAAGGTCAACGCATCGGAGATCACCACGTCTTTACCAATGCGTACCTGACGCATTTTCATGCCTTTCTCGTACTTACCGGAAACCACGCGCATGAACGCCACGCGGTCACGGTGTTTCGGATCCATGTTGGCCTGGATTTTAAACACGAAGCCGGTGAACTTCTCTTCTGAGGCTTCCACGGTGCGGGTATCAGTTTTACGCGGCATCGGCGCAGGCGCCCACTCCACTAAGCCGTCCAGCATATGGTCAACGCCGAAGTTACCCAGCGCGGTACCGAAGAAGACCGGGGTGATTTCGCCCGCGAGGAACAGATCATGGTCGAACTCGTTAGACGCGCCCTGCACCAGCTCCAGCTCGTCGCGCAGCTGCTGCGCCAGATCTTCACCTACGGCGGCATCGAGTTCCGGGTTATTCAGCCCCTTAACAATACGCACTTCCTGAATGGTGTGGCCTTTACCCGTCTGGTACAGGTAAGTTTCGTCTTTATAAAGATGATAAACGCCCTTGAACAGCTTCCCGCAGCCAATCGGCCAGGTGATCGGCGCACAGCCGATTTTCAGCTCGTTCTCGACTTCATCCAGCAGCTCCATCGGGTCACGGATGTCACGGTCGAGTTTGTTCATAAAGGTCAGGATCGGCGTATCGCGCAGACGGGTAACTTCCATCAGCTTGCGGGTACGATCCTCAACGCCTTTCGCGGCGTCGATAACCATCAGACAGCAGTCTACCGCCGTCAGGGTACGATAAGTATCTTCGGAGAAGTCTTCGTGCCCCGGGGTGTCCAGCAGATTCACCAGGCAGTCGTGATACGGAAACTGCATTACAGAGGTGGTAATGGAGATACCACGCTGCTTTTCCATCTCCATCCAGTCAGATTTCGCATGCTGGCTGGAGCCACGGCCTTTTACCGTACCGGCGGTCTGAATCGCCTGTCCGAATAACAGCACCTTTTCAGTAATGGTCGTTTTACCGGCATCCGGGTGAGAAATAATGGCAAAAGTGCGGCGTTTGGCCACCTCTTGCAAATAAGGAGACAACGTCATAGTCAAATCTTCTTAGGTAAGCACGGCAACGGGCCGTGCAAGTTGAATACGAAAAATTGCGGCTATTTTACCCATCAACGGGGGGGAGGCAATCAGTGTTTACACAGGAGCTGCTCCAGTTCGCTTAATGACGCGACCGTCCAGGTCGGCTGAATGCCAGCTGGCTGCTCGCGATGGTGCGTATTTAGCCAGCAGGTGGATAGCCCGGCGTTAATGCCGCCAAGAATATCGGACTCTGCGGTATCGCCCACCATCAGCACGCGGGAACGGTCAGGATTGCCCGCCTGCTCCAGCGCATGGTCAAAAATACGGGGATCGGGTTTTGCCACCCCAACCTGCTCAGAAATCACCAGCAGATCGAAATAGTCGCGCAGCCCCGTCCGCTCAAGGCGGATTTGCTGCAACGCCGTAAAGCCGTTAGTAATGATGCCAATTTTCGTTTTATCACGAATCGCATTGAGCAGAGAGACCGCCCCTGGCAACGGCGAGCAGATCTCAGCCATCGCATTGATAAATGCGTCATTAAGCTGGCCTGGTTCGACCTTCAGGCGTTCAGCCCAGCTCTGGAAACGGGCATGCTGCAATTGTAATGACGTAATCGCGCCGTTTTGATAATCCACCCATAGCGGTTTATTCACGGCCTGGTAGTCCTGAAAATCTTCAGCGGTAAAGGTAATGCTATAGTCGAGAAACATCCGCTGTAAGCCGGTAAACGAGTCAAACGTAAACAGCGTTTCGTCGGCATCAAAGAAAATCCAGTCCCACTTCTTCATCATTACACCTTGTCTTACATGCTGATTGGCAATGCCATGATAATGGCGTCTTCATGACCATCGGCCGTCGGATAATAATTGCGCCTGATCGTCGCCTCGTTAAAGCCCAGGCTTTCATACAGCGCGATAGCGGCAGCATTTGAGGCACGCACTTCCAGCCACAGCGTCAAAATGCCGCGCTTTTCCAGCTCATCGATCAGGTGCTCTAGTAGCTCGCGCCCCAGGCCCTGGCGCTGAAAGTCAGGATCGACGGCGATATTGAACAGCGTAGCTTCATCCAGCACCACCTGCGTAATCGCAAAGGCGGCCATCACGTCGTCAACCCTCAACTGAAAATTGAGGTAGCGATCGCCCTGGTTGCTGGCAAATGTTTTTTCACTCCACGGAAAAGCGTGGGCGCGTTTTTCAATCTGAAATGCTGCAGGTAAATCAGTCGGTTCGAGGGAAGAAATCGTGTTCATATGCGCAGATTTGTTGCCATAACGCGGCGCGGGCCGCTGGGTTTTCCCGTAATTCATTAAACGCAGGACTCTCGACCTGAGCGCCTTCCAGCAGCAGCGGCTCTTCGGTTCCCAGCCGCCAACTATTACAGCGACTGCCCTGCGGCAGCATGGCGACACGGTCAGGCGTCAATTGTAAAACCTGATCCGGGCTGACGGTTATTGCGCGTAAAATATCGCTCATTAACGGTTCGGTTAGCGCGGGTAGCTGTGCAGCAACCATCACTAAACGGATATGCGCAGGAATGGAGATCGCGATTTCGCCCTGCAGTGCGCCAGGACGACGCAGCGACCACTGCGTAATGCCCAGTTGCTGTAACTGCCAGTCTCGTCGGGATGTCATAGCGAAACACTCCTGTCTATCAGGGGCGCAAATATAGCAAATTTGTCGAATCCGTGCCATCAAACAACTATAATCCCCGGCTGTACAATTTAAGGAGCACTCCATGTCTGCTTTTACCCCGGCAAGTGAAGTCTTGCTGCGCCACAGTGATGATTTCGAACAAAGCCGTATTCTGTTTGCCGGTGATTTGCAGGATGATCTGCCTGCCCACTTCGAAAGCGCCGCCAGCCGTGCGCACACTCAACAACTTCACCACTGGCAGGTGCTGAACCGCCAGATGGGTGACAACGTCCGTTTCAGCCTCGTCGCTAAGGCCGATGACGTTGCCGATAGCGATACGCTAATCTACTACTGGCCGAAGAATAAGCCGGAAGCGCAGTTCCAGCTGATGAACATTTTGTCGCTGTTACCGGTGGGCAGCGATGTTTTTGTTGTGGGTGAGAACCGCAGCGGCGTACGTAGCGCAGAGCAGATGCTGGCCGAATACGCACCGCTGAATAAAGTCGACAGCGCGCGTCGCTGTGGCCTGTACCACGGTCGTCTGGAAAAACAGCCGGTCTTTGATGCAGAAAAATACTGGGATGAATATCAGGTTGATAATCTGACCATCAAAACGCTGCCGGGCGTATTCAGCCGTGACGGCCTGGATGTTGGCAGCCAATTGCTGCTCTCCACACTGACGCCGCATACCAAAGGTAAAGTTCTGGATGTCGGTTGTGGCGCGGGCGTACTCTCCGTCGCTTTAGCCAGCCATTCGCCCAAAGTCCGCTTAACCCTGTGTGATGTAAGTGCGGCCGCTGTTGAAGCCAGCCGCGCCACGCTTGCCGCCAACGGTATTGAAGGTGATGTGATCGCCAGCAACGTTTTTTCTGACGTTACGGGCCGCTTTGATATGATCATCTCCAACCCACCGTTCCATGATGGGATGCAGACCAGCCTCGATGCCGCGCAAACGCTGATTCGCGGCGCGGTGCGTCATCTCAACAGCGGCGGTGAACTGCGTATCGTGGCGAACGCCTTCCTGCCCTATCCGAAGGTGCTGGATGAGGTATTCGGATTCCATGAAGTTATCGCACAGACCGGACGCTTCAAGGTCTATCGCACCATCATGACGCGTCAGGCGAAAAAAGCCTAACTGATCAAGGCTGGATAAGGCATTTACGCTGCCGCCAGACGTGACACTGAGCAACGCCGGATAGCGCTATTGCTTATCCGGCCTGGATAAAACGCCAAAAACCGTAGAAACGCCTTTTTTTTCGGCAATCACGTTAAGTTCGATAATTAACTGTTGACGCCCTGCATAAAATCTCTAGAATTCGCCTCCGTGGTAACGATACTTTTTGAGTGTCGATGGTATGCGAAGGTGGCGGAATTGGTAGACGCGCTAGCTTCAGGTGTTAGTGTCCTTTCGGACGTGGGGGTTCAAGTCCCCCCCCTCGCACCATAATCCACGTTGATATTGCTCGCACTGGGCGAAGGTGGCGGAATTGGTAGACGCGCTAGCTTCAGGTGTTAGTGTCCTTTCGGACGTGGGGGTTCAAGTCCCCCCCCTCGCACCAACGAGGCGATATCAAAAAAATAAGATGACTGTGCGAAGGTGGCGGAATTGGTAGACGCGCTAGCTTCAGGTGTTAGTGTCCTTAGGATGTGGGGGTTCGAGTCCCCCCCCTCGCACCAATTATCTTATTTCCTTCTCTTATTCCCTGTTTTGCTTATCCCTGATTCCAGTTCATCATTACCAGCACAATGCCGCCAATCAGCGCTGCACATGAAGGTAACAGAATAAAATGCCGTAAGCGCTTGTGGTATAGCATGAGCGAAGTCAATAGTAATCCTAATACAATCATTACCTTCCATACATTGACCGACAGGTCGGTAAATGCCATCCCGGCAATGAGTATCCCCGGCAGCAGAACTCCCCATCCACTGCCCAGCGTACGTTGCAACATGGTTCCACCTACGACATTGATAATGATAACCAATATCATATGATATATTTTCTCATTTGTCAGCTGGGAGGCACTATCAATTATATGAGTTTTACTTAACGATTGATGACATGAATAATCTAAGGTGATAAATTGCTCGCCGGTTAACGCTTCAACTAAAAATAAAGACCTCAGCGAATGATACCCCGTTCGTTATTTGTTTTATTTACCAACACATCTTCGTATATTACAGATAACTAACAATATTTACTATGACAGTACAATCCTGGCGAACTCTGCGCACTAAAAAATATCAACTCTCTTTGCGTTTGTTTCTGCTTCTCAACGCAGTCTCCGCGCTGTTTACGCTTTTTTTCCCACTTTTTGCCGTCAAAGCCTTATCTGTACCGGCTCTGCTGATACTGATCACCAGTACGCTGCTGCTTATATGGCATGGTAAATACACGGATAAAAAAATTAATCTCCCTTTTATTTCAATAATCTTTGGCTTGTTATGGGCATTCCATATTTTTCAGAAATATTCCACTCTCGGTCATAATGACTATTATTTTCTGTTAATCGCACTGCTCAGCGTGCTGTTTATTGGATCTATTGCTTTCGCCAATAATATCATCGCGTTTACGCTTCATTCTCTCCCCTCCGTCGCCGTCTGTTTATGGCTTAGCGGCAACGAGCATAGTTTACGAATTTTCTATTTTATGGCGTTACCGATGGCCGGGATCGCCATCCAACATGTGATACAAAAGCGCTACGATGGTTTCGCCCAGCAGTTGATGTACAAACTGCTTGAGGAACGGGAAACGCTCAACGGACTCAGCATGCTTGACCCGCTTACCGGTTTGTATAACCGCCGGGGACTGCAACACAGACTCGATACGCTGTTGGCGCTGAGCAACTCGAAACACTACGTGCTGTTATTGGATATCGACCACTTCAAAGCCTATAACGATCATTACGGGCATATGATGGGCGACCAGGCGCTGATCCGCGTCTCAGCCGCCATTCGAGATTCCGTACGATCCCGGGATGTGGTGGCGCGATTCGGCGGCGAAGAATTCATGGTTTTGCTGACCGCAATCGATCCGCAGCAGGCACAGGCCGCCGCCGAGCGTATTCGTCAGAAAGTGTACGACCTTAAAATACCCCACATGTTTAACGAAAACGTGGCAACCAACGTGACCGTCAGTATCGGCATTGCGCCGCTGGTAGAGCAGGATATTGAGGCCGCTATCGCCAGAGCGGATAAAGCCCTGTACGAGGCGAAAAATCTTGGGCGTAATAACACGCTGGTCAGCGATGAACTGAGGGTAAACCGCCCTTCACTCTGAGCTATCTGTGCGGTGGCATCCGTCATCGCGACAAAGATCTTGCCATCGTTCATCGTCAACTATAGGATTAGCAATCATTATCATTTAGATTAACATCCTTATATTGCCATGGCTTATCGTTCCGCACCGATCGTTGAAGATGTCATCTGGCGTAGCCACCTTCCAGCAAAGATGCCCTCGCTGGCTGCTGCTGTACGCGAAACGATAGCCCAAACTCGTGAGCACCTGCTGGACTTTATTCGTCTTGACGAAATCCCCGTACCGGGCGCGATGACGCTACATGAATGGACGCAACCAGCGACGCTCAGTTCGCTGTTGGCCGTTTATTCAGACCATATCTATCGCAACCAGCCCACGCTGACACGCGAAAATAAGCCGCTGATTTCTCTCTGGGCGCAATGGTATATCGGGCTGATGATGCCCCCACTCATGGTAGCCCTGCTAACGCAAAAAGAGGCCATTGACGTCTCACCTGAACACATGCGCGTTGAGTTTCACGAAACGGGCCGTGCAGCCTGCTTCTGGATTGACGTCCACCAGGATCACCAGACTACAGCCCTGTCGCCTCAACAACGCATGGAAACGCTGATTCTCTCGGCACTAACGCCGGTTGTGCAGGCGCTGGAAGCAACAGGCGAGATCAACGCCAGGCTTATCTGGAGCAATACCGGATATTTAATTCACTGGTATTTAACGGAAATGAAGCCATTGTTAGGTGAAGAGCTGCTGAACTCACTGCGGCAAACCTGCTTTTTTGAGAAACAACTCTCCTGCGGTCAGGATAATCCGTTGTGGCGTACCGTTGTTCCACGCGAAGGATTACTGGTGCGCAGAACCTGCTGCCAGCGTTACCGCCTGCCCGACGTTCAGCAATGCGGTGACTGTACGCTGAAGTAAGCGAGGAGCCGTAGCCCCTCGTCAACAATTTATGCAACCTGCTGGTTTTCCTCTTCTATACGCTGTGCTTCTTCTTTTTCCTGCGCCAATAGCTGCTTTTCATAGACCTTAAAGAATGGGAAATAGATGATCGCCGACACCAACGCCAGCAGGACGACCAGGATGGCCGCGCGATAATCCCAGCCTAACGCCCATGCCGCGCCAACCGGTGCCGGGGCCGTCCAGGGAACGACGGAAATCACCCGTCCAATTAAATCCAGCTTCATCGCCGCCCAGGCCAGCACCGCATTCACCATCGGGGCCAGCAGAAACGGGATAAAGAACACGGGATTCATGACAATCGGCGTACCGAAAATCACCGGTTCGTTAATATTAAAAATGCTGGGGACCACACTCAAACGCCCAATCGAACGTAAATGCGCCGAACGGCTGCGCAGATAGCAAATCACTAACCCCATCGTCGCGCCGGACCCACCAACCACGATGAAAAACGTCCAGAATGCTTCCATAAAGATATGTGGCAAAGGTGCGCCCTGTGCCAGCGCCGACTGATTCATTCCGAGATTGGTTAGCCAGAACATTTGCAGCATCCCCGAAACAATCGCCGCACCATGGATCCCAGCAAACCACAGTAGATGACCAATCAGCACGGCCAGTAGTATCGCCGGGAGAGAATCAGCAGCGGATACCAGTGGTTTAAAGATAGCCATAATGGCCTGCGGAATTAGCATGTCAAACTGCGACTGTATCACCAGGCTCAGAGGGTACAGCGTTAGCACCACCACCAGCACCGGGATCAGCAGATCGAAGGAGTTTTTGATCATTGGCGGCACCTGATCGGGTAAACGGATGCCGATGTTGTGCGCCTTCAGGAAACGCATCATTTCCACACAGTAAATCGCCACGAGGATAGCAGTGAAAATCCCCGTCCCACCCAGGCTATCGACGGGCATCGCGCCTTTGGTTTTCGGCGCGGCAATCAGCAAAAAAGCCATGATGGACAGCATTGCGCACATAAACGGATCTAACTGATGCGACTTCACATAGTGCTTACCCAGGTTATAAGCGATAGCCGCACAGATGTAGACCGACATGATCCCCATCGTCATATCAAACGGTGTGAGGATCTGGCCTTCAAACTGTTTTGCCATATCCAGCCATGCACGGGCAAATCCCCATGTGGTATCAGGAGAAAATGGCGGGTAGGCGAAAACCAGCAGAAATGAACCGACGATCATAAAGGGCATAGCCGAAATAAACCCATCGCGGATTGCCATCACATGACGTTGTGAAGAGATTCGTCCGGCGACAGGGCTGACGTAGTTTTCAACAAAACGGAAAATCACATTAAACACAGCATGATTAGTAGACATAGCCGCTCTCCCGTTGCGCAAAACCCTGCAGCCATGCAGGCATCAACACCACCACGCAAAGCTCATTACACTTTTTCGCAACCGTGCCGGGAAGAACACCAGCGCTACTGCATTTTGAGTTAAGTTTCATAGATGGCTCTTATTATGTGATACAGAGGAAGTGACAACTTCAGTATTAATCGTCATTTCAACATTCTGCAACCGGTTACTGTAACCGGTTTCCTTGATTGTGAAGATGATCGAAAAACTGCCAATGTTGCCATGTTGTTACAATAAAATATTTACAGCGAGCTTGCCCCTATGACAAATTACGCCATGCGGTTTTCTGCTGTATGGAGCTGCCCGTAGGCGATTTGGAGAGAAGAATGAGTTTGCAATCAGTACGCCAATTTTTGGCGCAACATGCCCCAGATATTGAGATCATCGAATTAGATCAGAGCACGGCAACCGTCGAGCTGGCAGCAAAAGCCCATAATGTCGAACCCGGTCAGATCGCGAAAACACTTTCGCTAAAAGTGAAGAACGACATCATTCTGGTCGTCGCCAAAGGCGATGCCCGGCTGGATAATAAAAAGCTAAAGAGCACATTCGGCGCCAAAGCCCGTATGCTGAGTAGTGATGAGGTCGTGAATGCGACGGGTCACCCCGTTGGCGGCGTTTGTCCTTTCGGGCTGGAAACACCGATATCGGTTTATTGCGATGTCTCTCTGAAGCACTATGCTGAAGTGCTGCCTGCGGCAGGGGCCATTCACAGCGCTGTTCGCATCACGCCGGAAAGGATGGCTGAGCTAACGTCAGCCACCTGGGTTGATGTGTGCCAATGATGTTTCACGCCCCGGGCCGGTGACTGAACCCGACACAAAATACGTCTACGTTGGCCGTCACGACGCCGCTTGTAGAATGGGTGTCGGTTCGCCTGCGCGCAGATACAGCAGGATATCGGCAGCATCCAGTAAACCCGCATCTGAGCTCACGCCCAGCTTGGACATTACGTTAAATTTATGCGCCCGAATGGTTTTAATATTCCGTTCAAGCTGAACGGCAATCTGCGGCATCGAATAGCCATTTGACATAAAACGCAGTATTTCTCGTTCTGTGGGGCTAAGCACACGGCTTTGATTGATAAACCAATGGTTTTTCGCGCTTTCGGTTGTCCGGGTAGGGCAATTCAACGACGTAAACAAAGCTTCCTGCAGCACAGTTAACGAAGAGGCTTTGCTAACGACCCCATCCAGCGGCAATGGTGACAGAGAGCCAATTAAACGTGCCTCAGCATCGTCATCGGCAATCACCACACGCCTGATGCGAGGGAAATTTATCGCCATCTCCGTCAGATAGGCGAGTCCTGCTCTGCGATCGGTTCTGATAGCAGAAAGAGAAAAAATTACTGCCGAAAATGACATTTTTAACATCGCCTGACTAAAAGCAGGCTGGTTCGAAAAGAGATGAAGTGCGTATTGGTCATCCGGCATGGTATTAAATAAACTCTCAATACCCACACGACTCATCGCACATTTTTCTACAAGTGCGACGTTTCTTTTAATGCTTCTGCTTTCCATTCCGTGGTCTCCCCATATACTGAAGGTAAATTCAGTTCTCGCGATCCTTGAGAACTATTTATCCATGCGTACATTTCTGCATTGCTATGTATTGATAAGCGACGCATGGCGCTGTTCTTTTGGGCGCTGATTGTTTTATTACTTTTCTTAAGTAACGATGCAATCTGGTTAATTCCCCAACCTTTTCCCAGGAGTCTCAGCACTTTCCTCTCCGAGAGAGTAAGTGCAATTGAGCGGGCGCTATTGTCAGCCAACTCTGGCATTACGGGAGGGGAAATCAGAGATTTACTTATCCTCTCAGCTCGGGTATTTCCCGCGTGAATTACATTCACTAAACTTTCAATCGGCTCAGCATCAGATAACAGTGAACTGATCGGGCACATCAGCAGTTCGATGGCGAGAGGGTAAAAAACACGAGAGACAAGAAACACCCAATGAATATCACGGTATTGAGATAATAAAGAATAAAATTGTTCGCAAACTGAGCGAGGATGATTGCAGTCTGCTGATAAATCAGCAATCACCAAGTCAGCGCACCGCAACTGCAACAATGTCAGTTCTTCAACAGAACGACAGTAAGTCAATTCGTAATCAGCAAACTGTTCTTGCATTACACCTTTAAGCCCAGTTTGTACGATCGGTAATTTGCTAATAATAATTGCGTTTTTGCAGCGTCCTGGCAACATATCCCCTCCACATTCACCAGTCCGTATTCGCATTTATTAGAAGATCCCTGATAAATTAAACGTATTAATTAACAGAAAATCCCTAAACAATAGACGAGGTGAATTGTTTATCCTTGGATTTCATTCAAACATTAAAATAATGGCGCTATAATCCCAATAGCGTTCAAACTATTGAACCGTTATTACAAAATTACGCATAAATACATTCTATGTACAATTAAAAGAACTAAAATAGAACATTAGAATTGCTTACGTATTTGCCATCCTGATAAATAAAACTATCTTATCATGTGATACTGTTTTTATTGATTAGCAGGTAAGGCATGTAAGCGAGTACGACCTGCGTCTTTTTTCAACACAAAGATTGATCTTGCCAGAGCCAACTGGCTCATGCTTCATGATAAAAAGAAGACATTCACTATTCAATGAGATCCTTTTCAGTCAGAGCGAACCATGCAAACAGAGCAGTCGTCACAGCGAACGGTTACACGGTTATGTATACAATGTGGGCTTTTTTTACTCCAGCATGGTGCAGAAAGCGCGCTGGTTGACGAGTTATCCACTCGCCTCGGCCTGGCGCTTGGCATGGATAGCGTAGAAAGCGCCATCTCCTCCAACGCGATTGTCCTGACTACCATTAAAGATGGGCAATGCCTGACGTCGACCCGAAAAAATCATGATCGCGGCATTAACATGCACGTCGTGACGGAAGTGCAGCACATCGTTATTTTAGCGGAACACAAACTACTGGATCTAAAAGGCGTTGAGAAGCGCTTCAGCCAGATTAAGCCGCTACGCTATCCAAGATGGCTGGTCGCATTGATGGTCGGTTTGTCCTGCGCCTGCTTTTGCAAACTCAATAACGGCGGATGGGACGGCGCGGTGATCACCTTTTTCGCCAGCATGGTGGCGATGTATATCCGCCAGATTCTGGCGTCACGGCATTTGCATCCGCAAATCAACTTTTGTATCACTGCCTTTGTAGCGACCACAATATCCGGCCTGTTGCTGACGCTGCCGACCTTTAATCACACCCCAACCATCGCCATGGCTGCCAGCGTGCTGCTGCTGGTTCCGGGTTTTCCGTTGATCAACTCTGTCGCGGATATGTTTAAGGGGCACATTAATACCGGGCTGGCTCGCTGGGCCATTGCCAGTCTCCTGACGTTGGCAACCTGCATTGGGGTGGTTATGTCGATGACCTTATGGGGGCTGCGCGGATGGGCGTGATCGATTTCATTCTGGCGCTGATACAGGACATGATCCTGTCGGCGATCCCGGCTCTGGGCTTTGCCATGGTGTTTAACGTCCCGCACCGCGCGCTTCCCTGGTGTGCGTTACTCGGCGCGCTGGGCCATGGTTCACGAATGGTGATGATGAGCGCAGGGTTTAATATTGAATGGTCAACCTTTATGGCGTCGCTGCTGATTGGCTGCATTGGGATCCAGTGGTCGCGCTGGTATCTGGCGCATCCGAAAGTTTTCACCGTTGCGGCTGTGATCCCTATGTTCCCCGGGATCTCCGCCTACACCGCCATGATCTCCGCGGTAAAAATTGGCCATTTCGGCTATAGCGAAGCGCTGATGATTACCCTGTTAACCAATTTCCTGAAAGCTTCATCAATTGTTGGTGCGCTCTCTATCGGCTTATCCGTACCAGGCTTATGGCTGTATCGCAAACGCCCACGCGTCTAGCGCGGTAATTACTTAGCGCCTCGCAGAGGGGGAATCTCCCCCTCATCTGCTGCTCTCATGGTTCTCTGTGTTACTATAAAAGCAGTCCCTTCTCGGTTGTTGTTCAGTTTTGAGAAACATTATGCCCTGCAAAATTTTGACGCCGGACGTCATCAGCATTGACGCCTTACTACACGATCACCACGCGGTACTGGCAAAGTCTGCGGGTGGCGCCGTAGCGGTATTCGCCAACAATGCGCCAGCGTTTTACGCGCTGACGCCTGCGCGACTGGCTCAGTTGTTGGCGCTTGAAGAGAAGCTG
The DNA here is from genome assembly GCF_014596845.2 of Citrobacter sp. C5_2. Taxonomy (NCBI): domain Bacteria; kingdom Pseudomonadati; phylum Pseudomonadota; class Gammaproteobacteria; order Enterobacterales; family Enterobacteriaceae; genus Citrobacter; species Citrobacter sp. C5_2. The sequence continues at coordinate 4,367,539 of NZ_CP115032.1, forward strand.
TCACGTCCAGGAAGCGATGTGACGTTGGATGCGCAATTTTATGAAGAGCCGCAAGCTGCGCCCGTGGCCGTGCCAATGGGGAAATTTGCGATGTACGCTGACTGGCAGCCCGATGCCGACTTTCAGCGCCAGGCCGCTCTGTGGGGCGTGGCGTTAAGAGAACCGGTCACCGCCGAGGAACTGGCCTCATTCGTCGCCTACTGGCAGGCAGAAGGCAAAGTCTTTCACCATATTCAGTGGCAGCAAAAACTGGCGCGTAGCATCCAGATTGGCCGGGCCAGCAATGGCGGAATGCCAAAGCGCGATGTGAACAGTGTCAGCGAACCTGACAGCCATATTCCACCAGGTTTTAGAGGATAACGATGAAAAACGTTGGCGATCTGATGAAACGTCTGCAAAAAATGATGCCGCCCAATGTCGAGCCTGCCTTTAAAACGGGCGAAGAGCTACTGGCATGGCAAAAAGAGCAAGGTGAAATTCGTGCCGCAGCGCTGGCCCGCGAAAACCGGGCCATGAAAATGCAGCGCACATTCAACCGCTCCGGTATCCGTCCGCTGCACCAAAACTGTTCATTCGATAACTATCGGGTGGAATGCGAAGGTCAGATGAACGCCCTGAGCAAAGCCCGCCAGTACGTTGATGAGTTTGACGGCAACATCGCCAGCTTTATTTTCTCGGGCAAACCCGGCACCGGCAAAAACCATCTGGCGGCAGCTATCTGCAACGAACTGCTGCTCCGCGGTAAGTCGGTACTGATCATTACCGTGGCTGATATCATGTCGGCGATGAAAGAAACCTTTAGTAACCGTGAAACCAGCGAAGAACAGTTGCTCAACGATCTTAGCAATGTAGATCTGCTGGTGATCGATGAGATCGGCATGCAGACCGAATCCCGCTATGAAAAAGTGATCATCAATCAGATCGTCGATCGCCGATCGTCCTCAAAACGCCCGACCGGTATGTTAACCAACAGCAATATGGATGAAATGAACAAACTGCTGGGTGAGCGCGTGATGGATCGCATGCGTCTCGGTAACAGCCTGTGGGTGATTTTTAACTGGGACAGCTACCGTAGCCGGGTAACAGGAAAAGAGTATTAACGTATTAGGACCACTCCTAAAGCTGCCAGCGCTATACTGCGCTGAAAAGGCATAACACGAGTTGCATATAATGATGAAAACAACCAAACGTCTGCTGTGCTGTGCGCTTGCCGCCAGTACGCTCATCTCCACCAGCGTTTTTGCCGCCTCCTGGCAGGACTCGCTCTCCAGCGCGGCCAGCGAACTGAGCAAACAAAGCTCCGGCTCGCAGGGCAGCTCGTCGCTCTCCTCCCTGACCAGTCTGCTGAATGGCAGCAATCAGTCACTGACCTCAAGCAGCATGAATAACGCCGCCGGGATCCTGGACTATTGCGCCAAACAGAAACTGGCCTCGGTCACCGACGCGCAAAATGTCAAAAACCAGGTGCTGGATAAACTCGGCCTCAGTGCCCCAGAGCAGAAACAAGACACCAATTACATGGACGGCATTCAGGGCCTGCTCAACGCCAAAGATGGCCAACAGCTGGACCTGAACACGATTGGTAATAGCTCGCTGGCGAAGCAGGTAAAAACCAAGGCCTGCGATCTGGTGTTAAAACAGGGTATGAACTTCATTTCCTGAGGCATTAAATGCCGCGTATCCCCTGCGCGGCATCCCCCTATTCCTGCCGATACAGACCGCCATCACGAAAGCCGTAATTACCCGCCAAAAACGCGCATATCTAAACCAATTCTGAATAACAACGTAATTTAATGTCACTACAATTGCAGCAATATAACAACGCTATTACATTGTTCTCTTACCAAATGATTAGCCTGCCAGGCATGTGCCCGGTTTACTGAGGATCGACCGTGTCAGAATTAATCTCCATCACTCTGTTTCTCGCTTCAGTGCTGATTTATGCCTGGAAAGCGGGTCGCAATACCTGGTGGTTTGCCGCCACGTTAACGGTGCTGGGGATTTTTATTGTCTTAAATATCACACTGTATGCCAGTGACTATTTCACCGGCGACGGAATCAACGACGCGGTGCTTTATACTCTGACCAACAGCCTGACCGGCGCAGGTATCGGGAAATATATTCTGCCTGGCGTCGGCATTGCGCTGGCGCTGACGACCGTCTTCGTCGCCCTCGGCTGGATCCTTCGCCGCCGTCGCCATCACCCGCATCACGTGGGTTACAGCCTGTTGGCCCTGCTGCTGGCGCTGGCCTCCGTTGACGCCAGCCCGGCGTTTCACCAGATAACTGAACTGGTGAAATCTCAGTCGCGCGATGGCGATCCGGATTTCCTGACCTATTATAAAGAGCCGTCGAAAACCATCCCTCATCCGAAGCTGAACCTGGTTTATATCTATGGCGAAAGTCTCGAACGCACCTACTTTAATAACGAGGCGTTCCCGGATCTGACCCCGGAGCTCGGCGCGTTGAAAAACGAAGGCATGGATTTCAGCAACACCATGCAGCTACCAGGGACGGATTACACCATCGCTGGCATGGTCGCTTCGCAATGTGGCATCCCGTTATTTGCGCCATTTGAAGGCAACGCCTCGGCATCGGTTTCCAGCTTTTTCCCCAACAATATCTGTCTCGGCGATATCCTGAAAAACTCCGGCTACCAAAACTACTTTGTGCAGGGGGCCAACCTGCGCTTTGCCGGGAAGGATGTGTTCCTGAAATCTCACGGGTTTGATCATCTGTACGGCGCAGAAGAGTTAAAAAGCGTGGTGGCGGATCCCGCATATCGTAACGACTGGGGCTTTTACGATGACACCGTGCTGGACGAAGCATGGAAAAAATTTGAAGAACTATCGCGTTCAGGACAACGTTTTTCACTGTTTACCCTGACCGTGGATACCCATCATCCGGATGGATTTATCTCTCGTAGCTGTAACCGTAAACGTTATGACATCGACGGTAAGGCCAATCAATCTTTCAGCGCGGTGAGCTGCAGTCAGGAAAACATCGCTGAATTTATTAATAAAATCAAAGCATCCCCGTGGTTTAAAGATACCGTGATCGTGGTTTCGTCCGATCATCTGGCAATGAACAACACCGCCTGGAAGTATCTGAACAAGCAGGATCGCAACAACCTGTTCTTCGTGTTACGCGGCGACCAACCGCAACAGGATACGCTGGCGGTGAAACGTAACACGATGGATAACGGCGCAACGGTGCTGGATATTCTGGGCGGCGATAACTTTATCGGCCTTGGCCGCAGCAGTTTGTCGGGCGAATCCGTATCGGAAGTATTCCTCAACATCAAAGAAAAAATGCTGGCGTGGAAGCCCGATATCATCCGCCTGTGGAATTTCCCGAAAGAGATGAAAGAGTTCACCATTGACCAGGACAAGAACATGATCGCGTTCTCCGGCAGTCATTTCCGCCTGCCACTGCTGCTGCGCGTATCGGATAAACGCGTCGAACCACTACCAGAAAGCGAATACTCGGCGCCGTTGCGCTTCCAGTTGGCGGATTTCGCGCCGCGCGATAACTTTGTCTGGGTCGATCGCTGCTACAAAATGGCGCAGCTGTGGGCGCCGGAGTTGGCGCTTTCCACCGACTGGTGCGTCTCTCAGGGGCAACTGGGCGGGCAACAAATTGTGCAACACGTTGACAAAGCCAAATGGAAAAGCAAAACCGTCTTTAAAGACACGGTGATCGACATGGAGCGCTACAAAGGAAACGTCGATACGCTGAAAATTGTCGATAACGATATTCGCTACAAAGCCGACAGCTTCGTCTTTAACGTGGCGGGCGCGCCGGAAGAGGTGAAACAATTTAGTGGTATTTCACGCCCCGAATCCTGGGGACGCTGGTCCAATGCGCAGCTCAGTGAAGAGGTAAAAATCGAATACAAAGCGCCATTGCCGAAAAAATTCGATCTGGTCATCACCGCCAAAGCCTATGGCGATAACGCCAATCGCCCGATACCCGTGCGCGTTGGCAATGAGGAACAGACGCTGGTGTTAAGCCATGATATCAGCACCACTACCTTACATTTTGAAAACCCGGCGGATGCCGATACGCTGGTGATTATCCCACCCGATCCGGTCGCCACCAACGAGGGCAATATTCTCGGCCACTCGCCGCGGAAGCTGGGGATCGGGATGGTTGAAATCAAAGTGGTGGCAGCTCAGGGTTAAAAAAAGGGAGCATTGCTCCCTTTTCTGTTAGTACTCAAACTGGCGGTAGTAACGGCGGATGTCCAGGCTGTGGCCCGTATAGTGCTCAAAGTGCGCCGCGAGGCGATCAACCAGCAGCGTCGAGACCAGGCAAGGCGCCATTATCCAGCGGAAAGCGTCGTCGATGCCCGGCATCGGGTAACGTGCCGGATCGATCACCACCAGATTATCGGTGATCTGCGCGGCAAAACGCTCCACGCGTTCATCAAGCGCCCGACATTTCCCCTCCCCTTTCACCAGCAGCAGCGGTACATCTTTCTCCAGCAGTTCCAGCGCGCCGTGAAAGAACTCCGCTGAGGTCACTGGCCGGGTGCGTTTCCACTGCATCTCTTCCAGAATACACATCGAGAACAGATAGACCTCACCCCACATCTCTGCTCCGCCGACCCACATCATATAGTCACTGCGATGGTAACGACTGGCGATCTGGTCCGCCTGCGGATCAAAGATCTGCTTCGCCTGCAGCAGGTGCTCAGGCAATGTCTCCAGCTGGCTGGCAAACCGCTCGTAATCCGCAAAGTCACCATGATGAGAGAGAACGCGGAAGAACAGCCAATACAGCAGCATATACTCATATTCCACGCCATTTTTGTGGCGCATCGGAATATGCCATGTTGCCGCCTGCGCCAGCGGTGAGTCGGCGTTTTTGGTAATTGCCACCACGCGAATGCCCTGCGCTTTACACCACTCAGCGATAGCGACCGATTCTTTGGTATCGCCTGATTTCGATAGCGTCACTACCACCGAATCTTTATTTAGCCGTTTATTACCTTTATGAATTAATTCTGCCGCCTGTTCGATATAAACCGGCAGACCGGTTAATTCTTTGGCGAATTCATTTATGGCCATCATGGGCGCTAATGAGCCCCCTACGGAGGCAAAAAATAAAGAACTGAAGCCCGACTGATGAATATCATCCGCCACCTGTTCTGTTTTTTTGCGCGCAGCAATTATCTCACGAGCACTCGTCAGGTACTCGTCCTGATTAAAACCCAACATATTTTCTCTCCTGATAAATTAGATTTTACTTTTTAATACGCGATCGAAATCGTCAAAAATACGCACAGAAAGGTCGATGCCTTTCAGCGATGCAATATAGAAAGCCAGCAGTTGTACCGGCACAATGAGTAACAGCGGCGATAAAAAATGATCCACATCCACACCAAGAGCCAACGTCTCGTCATCCTGCGCCTGTGCCGCCAGAGTCACCCTAAAGGCTCGCTCCACCGCCGGCGACATATAGCCACGCAGCGCCCGGGAGCGCTCGTCGCTAGCGTCGTCAAAGAAGAACATCACGTGCTCCGCATTGGCCTCCAGATAAGGCCCATGCATGTATGCCTCAAGCTCAAATCCGGCAGACGGCACACGCACCGTCTCGGTGAACTTGGTTTCAAACTCTTTTGCCACCCCCACCAGCGCGCCATAGCCGATGGCGACAAACCGTTTTCCCTGTTGCAATATGGTTTGATGCGTATGAATAAATGCTTCAGTGCGCGCGATCGCGTCAGGAATCTCCACCGCGATGCGCTCAAGCTGCGCCAGATAATCCACCATTTCGCGCTCATCCAGGCGCTGTTGCTGGCGGGCCAGCAGTAGTGCCACCAGCAGCAAATTAAGCACGGTGGCGCTGAATCCGCGGGTAACAAATCCGACCGTCTCAATGCCGGTAAGAATATCCAGCGGATAGTCACAGGCCAGCCCAACAGGGCTCTGCCGATCGGAGGTCAGTGCAAAAACCGGAATCCCCTGCGCTTGCACCTTCCGCATGGCATCCAGCGTGGAGGCGCTTTTACCGCTTTGTGAAATCGCAATCACCATGTCAGCCTGCGGGTCGAGATTCTCATAATGGGTAAAGGTGTACGGCTCTTTAATATCGATATTTATCGCGAACTTTTCGAAAAAATAACGGGCGCAATATGCCGCATTTAATGACGAACCGGTAGCCAGTATCGTGATTCGTTCTATTTTGCGGTGGTGCGCAAAGTCGGAAATATCGGCCAGCGTTTGACGATATTCGCGCAGGATGCGGACCAGCGTTGCAGACTCTTCATTGATATACGTCAGCATGGTTGGTGACATCATTTTTCCCTCTTAAAAAAGACCAATCCAGGAACCCAAAATACCGACCAATGCGATACCGCCAATAATAGTTAATGGCTTAACCTTCTTGCCAAGTAGCCAGTAAACGATGGCAAAGCTCACCAGTGGTAACAGGCAGGGCATAATGTCGTTGATAATGTCCTGCACATGGGTTTTCGCCTCACCCGTACCAAAGGTGATGGGGATCGTGATATCAATCATCGACGCCGTCATGGCACCCACTACCATCAGGCCAATAATCGAAGCACCGTAAGTCAGGCTCTCCATCATGCCGCTTTGCTGTATTCTCTGCAGCACGCCGGTGCCCAGCACATATCCCCAGCGTGTAAACAGCCAGCGCACCAGAATATGCGGCACATTGAAGACCAGCAGGAACAGAATAGGGCCCAGGATATTGCCTTTTAGCGCCAGGCTGGTGCCGATACCGGTGGCAATCAGGCGCAGCGTTCCCCAGAAAAAGGAGTCGCCAATTCCTGCCAACGGCCCCATCAGCGATGCCTTAACGTTATCAATGGATGTCGCATCCATACCTTTCTGCTGACTGTTTTTCTCCTCCATAGCCACGGTGATCCCAAGGATCAGAGTGACGATATGCGGCGTGGTATTAAAGAAAGCGAGGTGGCGTTTCAGCGCCTGCGCCAAATCCTCTTTGCGGGTATAGAGCTTTTTCAGTACCGGAATAAGCGTATACGCAAACGCCAGGTTCATCTGTCGTTCATAATTCCAGGAAAACTCCATCATGAAGGAGCGCCAGAAAACACGGCGGAGATCGCGTGCGGTCACTTCTCCTGCGGTGTCCACCTGCTGGCGATCGTCTTCAGAAATCATCTTCATCGTCATGAGGCGCTCCTTGTGCGGGTGCAGTCTGAGATTGATTTATTTTCGGCATATTAACCATCACCACGGCGACAATCGCGCCGAGAATCGCGATACCCGTGACTGGTATTTTCAAATACGCCATTAATACAAAACCGAGAAAAAAATAAGGGGCCACTTTTTTGTTAATTAACAAACGTGCCAGCATGGCGAAACCAAGCGCCGGAATAATCCCGGTGGCAACGCTTAAACCATGCTTAATAAATTCCGGAATGGCATCGAGAAAACCTTTCACCACATTCACACCGGCGAGATAAGAGACGGTGACAATAATTCCCAACGTCAGCGAAAGCCCAATTCCGGAAATTAAGTGCATCCGTTCAATACCGCGGGTATTTCCCACTTCAGCGTACGCATCGGCTTTATGACAAAGCAGCGGGATGAACATCCCGTTATAGATATTTTTTACGATAAGCGCCAACGTGGCGATGGGCAGACCCAGCAACAATGCGGTCTCTGCGCCCGCTCCTGAGTTAATCGCAAAAGCAACGCCCAAAATACCGCCGGTTACCACGTCCGGCGGCAGCGATGCTCCCACCGAGAACGAACCAATAAACGCCAGTTCAAGCGTCGCCCCCATCACAATACCAGTTTCCATATCCCCCAATACCAGTCCCGTCAGTAGTCCCGTCACGATAGGTCTGGAGATCAACGAGGTTCCCAGCGCATATTCAGACTGCGCGATAAACGCCACCAGACCGAGTAAAAGTGCCTCTACCATAATGTATCCTCAGGAAGTAATCCGTTCAGGCAAAGCGTTGTTTGCGATCGTTGGGCACCAGCCGAATCTCAACCTCAACGCCGGCAGCCACCAGCTCCTGAAGTTGGGCCACTTCTTCCGGTAATAGATTGATCGCTTTGGAAATATTCTGGCTTCCCTCACGGACTTTGGTGCCGCCGAGATTGATGCTTTTTATTTCGGGCAACTCACGTGCCAGACGCCAGGCGTCGGTGACCGACTCCACGACAATAAACAGCTTATATTTATCAGTAACGCCGCTCTTAATAGCTTCAATCGCATCGTTAATATTTTTAATGACTAATTTAACCGCCGGTGGCTTAGCCATTTTTATGGTCGTTTTACGTAATTCATCGTTGGGTACGCTGTCATTCGCAATAAGGATGCAATCAGCGTCAACATATTGCGTCCATGAAAACGCCACCTGACCGTGTAATAAGCGATGATCCACGCGAAGAAATACAATCATGATTCTCCCTCCCCTTAAAAGTCTTTATCGCCGTGCATGGCGCTGGTGATGGTCTGATTGCAATACTGAATATTTTCTTTTGAGTTCATCAGCGCGGCGGAAATGACCTGTGCGGCATTGCCCTCCTCTTCCGACATAAACAGGTCAATCACCAATGGCAGATTTATTCCGGCCAGCAGGTGAAAATGATCGCGTGATAAATAGCGCACGAACTCATTGTTGACGCTTCCCGCGAAGATATCGGTCAGAGCAATCACCTCAGCGTCCTGCGGAATCTGCGCCATCAGCGCATCAACCTGTTGGCTTAAATCCACACCTTCTTCAACATAAGCGCACAGCGTTAGCACGTTATTGCGTTTACCTAAAATCAGTTCAACGGAATTTAAAACGCCGCTGGCAAGCGTGCCGTGACTGGCAAAAATATACTGTCTCTTCATCCTTACCTCTGAAAACAGATTCCACTGCTGTTAACAGAGCAAGCGGCGTGCCAGAAACAGTGGCCCGCCGCCGGGAAAAGAATGAGAGTGGGATAAAGAGATTAAAACTGTTGATCTTGCTCGATATATTCTGTGTCGAAGGTCAGAATATTATGGATATAGCAAAGCTCTGCGCCGGGGATTTTGACACTGTAGTTACTCTCAATGACACTAAACGCCTCGCGCAGCATATTCAGCTCGTGTTCCGGACACTGGTGCCCGCTGTGGGCGGTAATCCCCGCATTGCGGATCAAACGCTCAATCAGACAACTGATGTGCACGTACAGCGCAACCTTGCGCTCGTTAGAAACAATCTGCCCCGCCAGTTGCTCATAGCGCAGCAGAAACTGTTCAACGTGATTAATCACTTTTCCGGTATCCAGAATGGTGACTGACTCGATCACCCTTCTGAGCGAGAAGTTTTTCAGGATGAGATTATTAATTTCCGTCACCTGCTCAGGCGTGGTTAACGCGCCAAACAGCGTCCTCAACTGCTGATTCCCCTCCCCTGAAATCAGGGAATCCAGCGAGATCCAGGGAAGGCTGCGGATTTGCGGATCTAACGTGCCGACTATCGCCAACACGTCATAACGGCTAAACACCGGTTCCAGCTGTTTATTGTGCGCCAGCATGGCATAGTCGCAGGCCACCACTTCAATTCCCAGAGCCTCCGGTATACTGGCCTGCAGCAGTGAACAAAGGTTGGTCGCCACGCCAATTCCGGTGGCGCAGGTAGTCAGAATAGCTTTAGGTTTGCTGCTTTTCGGCCAATAAAGCTGATGCTCCACCGGTAAATCCTGAGCAATATCGCGGGCAATGTCCTCAATAAAATGTCCCTGTAAAATGCGCTCGCCCACATACAGCGCCATGCTGGTTGAGACGTTATTGACGATGGTCACCGGCGTTGAGATTGCTTTGTCGAAGTGTTGATGTATGGCCTTCAGCGAGCCCATATCCACGAGGATCATTAATCCTGATGCCAGCGGGTGACTTTCCAGATAACGCATCACCTGCTGAGCAATCGCTTCTGGCGTGACATCCAGCGGCATATCGAACGACTCAAAAATATTATTTTTTAACAGCCGGTTCGCCACGTTGGCAATACTGCTGGCAGTGGCGTAACCATGTGCGAGGATCACGGCATGAGTGACCTGTTTTTGGCTGGTTACCCCTTGCTTATGCAGCCAGAGCACCAGTAGCAAAACATCGATCCGCCGCGGCTCCAGATCCAGCTTCTGAGTGAGCGTGTCCAGAATCTGCTGGCAGAAGCTATACAGTAGCGGAAATTTTTGGGCGAGAAAGCCATCCAACTGGCGAACCTGTTCGCTGTTCAGACGCGAGGGAGCCAGCGTGGCGCGGTGGATCAAATAGTGGCTGAGCGCGTAAATGCAGTTGCCATTGAGCTGCATATTGAAGCGTTTTTCCAGCCGCCAGAACTCCTCTCTTACCTGACTGGTGATCAGCAACAACCGCTGGGAGTGGGAACGATCGTCGCCGCTGAAGATTAGCCGATCAAACAGCGTTTCGATCTCATCCCCCATGCGCTTTTGTACCGTCGCCCAGCTCTCCTTTGCACAGCGAACGGACTCGTACAGCGCCAGCACCAGACACTGAGTGTCGTGGATCATGCCCTGTGTTTCATCACGTGCGCGCAGCAGCCAGAGCAGGTTGCTCTGCGGTGTAACGGTGACCGGTTCTTCCTCTGTAATCGGCTCATTCAGCGACGGCAGCGCAGTCAGCATGGCATCGGGCAGATCGTGCAACGACACGGTGACCGACTCCCGCCCCGGATTTTTCGCCCATGCGGTCGCCACCGCATACTTCACCGCATTTTTCAGTTCGCCGACGTTACCGCGATAGACATACTGATTGAGGATTTGCAACAGGCGAGGCTTAAGCGTCAACGTGGCTGATAAAGTCTTCGCCTCTGACCAGAAGAACAGCAGGATCAACGCTTCTTTTTCCTGACGGCTGCGCTGCTGAAGATCCGGCAGACTGACCTGGATCGGGATCCTGCGTAAGAAAGTGGTCAGAAACGTACTATGCAGCTCTTCGGTGGTGGCAAACACCAGCCGGACGGACACCGGATGCCCTTGCGCCGTCTCGCCCACCCGGTAGATCTCGCCGCGATCGAGCCAGGTGAACAGTTTTTCCTGACCGTCGGTGTTCAGCCGGTGCACCTCATCGAGAAATAGCATCCCGCCGTGCGCCGCCTCAAATGCGCCGGCTTTGTCGGTCAGCGCTCCGGTGAAGGCACCCTTCACATAGCCGAACAGGTTCGCGGCGAGCAGTTCCGGATTGCTGGCATATTGCGCACAGTTAAAAGTGATAAAAGGGGCATCCGGGGCGATCAGTTCCTGCGCGATGGCGTACTCATGCATCAACTGCGCGAGATAGCTCTTCCCCGTGCCGCTCTCCCCGGTAATCAACAGCGGCAGCCCGCCCTCAGGGTAGAACAACGCGGTCTTCAGTTGCTCTATTGTTTTTTTCAGGCTTTCGTTGTGGCCAATCAGCAGAGAAAAGTGATCCCCCGACTGGTCCTCCTCCTCCCCTTGCGCCAACAGCTCTGCCACGCTGGCATATTCATTACACGACAGGGCAAAAAATTGCTGAGCAAATGCTTGTTTATGCAAGAAATAAACGGGACGGGTGTTGATTTTAACCAGAATCCCCTGTGCAACCAGCTGGTTCAGATAATGGCTGGCGGTATTGCGCTGCATGTTGAAACGCTGCGCCAGATAGCGCGCGGTAAAGACTTCGCTGATATGCTCAGGATCGAAAAAATCGGTCTGATTAGTCAGAAAAGCCAGCAGGGCATCTTTGCGCATCGTACTCTCTCATGATTGTTACCGTGGCAATAATAATGCCGCTAAACAATCCCTCATTGACGCGCCAGATGCCGCTTTATTCCTGTTTTGTGATCTTGCCTGATAAAAAAACAGCGCCCAACACCACTCCGGGCGCTGCATGGCAACCTTATTCCAGACAGTTCACCGCCTGACGCATACCCTGCACCAGAATCATTTCCAGATTGGCTGTCACCTGCTCAGCAAGACCTGGCAATAACGTTAAATCTTCACCCCAGTGCGCGGCCTCGCCGAGCACGGCATTCACCAGTTCCCGCAGCGTTAAATCATTGCCAACTTGCGGCCACAGGCTGGCATACAGATTTATCCACTGCTCGTCATCCTGCAATGGATAGCCTTCCCCGGCCCGTTCACCGCGATAAAACGCCAACAGCGCGGCCAGAGCGAAGGTTAAGCGCACAGGCCAACATCCATTTTGCTGGCCCGCCAGCAGCTGCGGCAATATACGGGTGCGGAATTTGGTCATGCCGTTAAGCGCGATGGAAAGTAACTGATGGCGAATGTAGGGGTTCTGAAAACGCCCGCTCACCGCACCGGCAAATTCGCGCAGTTCATCGGCGTCGAGATCCAATACCGGTATAATTTCCTCGCTAATCGCCCGCTCGACAAAACGGCGGACATCGGCATCCTGCATCGCTTCGCCAACGGTATCCAGCCCGCACAGCCAGGCAACCGGCACCAGCGCCGTATGCGCGCCGTTCAGAATCGCGACCTTACGTTCCTTGTACGGCTTAATATCGTTTACTACTCGGATATTCAGAGGGCATTGCGCCAGCTTTAACTCTTCAGCCAGCCATACAGGTCCCTGAATCACGAACAGATAAAAGTGTTCCGCGGTATCGAGAAATGCATCGTGATAGCCAAGCGTAGCTTCCAGCGCGGCGGCTTCTTCGCGCGGGTAGCCGGTAACAATGCGGTCAACCAGCGTGGAACAGAAAGTATTCGCCGTTTCCACCCAATCGGCAAACGCCGCAGGAAGCTGCCAGTCCTGCGCATACTGCAGCACCAGCGTTTTAAGCGCATCGCCGTTATAGTCGATCAGTTCGCAAGGAATAATCACCCAGCCCTTATCCACCGCCCCCGCAAAATGGTTAAAGCGCTCCAGCAGCAGTCGCGTCAGTTTGGCCGGAAAACTCACCGGCGGGGCATCATCCACACGGTCCGCCGCGTGATAGCTAATCCCGGCTTCAGTGGTGTTCGAAAACACAAAGCGGATGTCCGCATTGTGCGCCAGCGTCAGATACGCCGCGAAATCCTTGTACGGGTTGATTTCGTTATTTACCGAACGAATCAGCCGCGCCTCGCTTACCGCCTCGCCCTGCTCGTTCAACCCACGAATAAGCGTGGTATATAACCCATCCTGAGCATTCAGCGACGGCGGAAAATCGGTATTAATCGGGCGAACGATGGTCACGCCAGCATTGAGATCCGTTTTCTCATTAAGGATATCCAGTTGCCAGTCGACAAACGCCCGCAGAAAATTACCTTCACCAAACTGGATCACGCGCGTAGGGTAGCTGACACCCGGAAAATCACGTCGATTCAATGTCTTCATCACACTTATCCTCTCAGAACGTGATCACGCCTTTAATCAGTTCCCGGTTGTTAATCACTTCCCGCTCGTAGATCTCTGCAAGTTGGGCAAACGCGTAACGGTGCGTGAGCATCATGTCGGCGGTCAGTTTGCCTGCCGACATCAGGCGGCCCACCTTGGCAAAATCTTCCGGGGTCGCGTTGCGACTGCCCATCATGGTGGTCTCTTTCTTATGGAACTCAGGATCGGAGAACTGTAAATCGCCTTTAAACAGCCCAACGAAAACGATGCTGCCGCCATGGCGAATCAAATTCACCGTGTTGTTCATCGCATGCTGATTCCCCGTGGCATCAATGACCTTTTGCGCCAGCGAGCCGCCAAACTGAGCGCGCAATTGCGCATCAAAATCTTCAGCAGACGGATCGATAACCGGAAGATCCAGTCGGGAAACCACATGCTCCCGGCGCGCGGGGCTGGTATCCGCCACCACCACTTGCGCGCCATCGGCTTTGGCAATCGCCGCCGCGCCCAGACCAATCGGACCGGCACCGACCACCAGCACCTGCTCACCCGGCGCTACCGCCGCCCGACGTACCGCATGTGCGCTGATGGCATAAGGCTCAATCAACGCCGCCGCCTGCGGGTCAATGCCCTGCGCATCCAGCAGGTTGGTCACCGGCACGGACAAGTATTCGCTGAAGCCGCCATCCTGGTGCACGCCAATCACTGAAATATTCTCGCAGCAGTTGGTGCGCCCGCTCTGGCATGCCGGACACTGCTGACAGGCCACGTAAGGAATAACCGCCACCTGCTGGCCATTTTTCAGATTTTGTATATTTTTACCCAGCCCGACAATTTCCCCACATATTTCATGGCCTAATACACGTGGATAGCTGAAAAAAGGTTGATTGCCGCCCCAGGCATGAATATCGGTGCCACAAATCCCCACCGACTTAATTTTTATTAATGCCTCACCTTCACCCGGAACAGGTATTTCACGCTCTTTCCAGACTAATTTTTTAGGTTCCTGGCAAATCAACGTATTCATCGTAGACATGATTCTGCTCTCCTGTTTTTTTGTTGCCTCAGATATCGACGAAAATAAAAAAACCGGAGAAAGCGGAAACGTAATCTGTGAATCTCAGCGCATAAAAATGTTTTAAATCGGGTTTTAATAGCGAAAAAGGAGACGCCATGAGCCGTTCACAGAACTTACGCCACAATGTGATTAACCAAATAATCGATGATATGGCGCGTGGTCATATCCCTTCCCCACTTCCGTCGCAAAGCGCGCTGGCCGAGATGTACAACATCAGTCGCACCACCGTGCGCCATATGCTGAGCCATTTAAGCGAATGCGGCGTACTGACGCAGGTCGGCAGCCACTATGTCATCGTGCGTAAACCTGACCATGACGACGGTTTTGCCTGCACCACCGCCTCCATGACCGAGCAAAACCGGATCTTCGAGCAGGCTTTTTTCACCATGATCAACCAGCGCCAACTGCGCGCAGGCGAAAGTTTCTCCGAACTGCAGCTTGCCAGAGCCGCAGGCGTCAGTCCGGTAGTTGTGCGGGAATATCTTTTAAAATTCGAACGTTACAACCTGATTAAAAACGAAAAACGCGGTCAGTGGAGCATGAAGCAGTTCGATCAGGCCTATGCGGAACAGCTGTTTGAACTCAGAGAAATGCTTGAGACCCATTCTTTACAGCATTTCCTCAATCTGCCCGATGATGACCCGCGCTGGCTGCAGGCCAAAACGCTGTTGGAGCGCCATCGCATCCTGCGCGACAGCATCGGCAGCAGCTTTCGTATGTTCTCGCAGTTAGACCGTGAGTTTCATGCTTTACTGCTCTCTGCTGCCGACAATATATTTTTTAATCAATCACTTGAAATCATCTCCGTGATTTTCCACTTCCACTATCAGTGGGATGAAAGCGATCTTAAACAGCGCAATATCATTGCCATCGATGAGCATATGACTATCCTCAGCGCGCTGATCTGCCGCAGCGACCTGGATGCCACCCTGGCGCTATGTAACCATTTGAATACAGCCAAACAATCGATGATCCGCTCCATCAATCAAAGTAGCGCTGCCGCGCATTAAGTACCGATAAAAAACAGCAAACCATTACCGGGAGCACGATTTTATAAAAATATAAACCCCTGAAAAATACCTCTTGCCTATGCTCACGCTAAGTCGACTGCATTAAAAACTTTTGTGAGCGGTGATGAGTAAATTGATTCATCACTGGTATTTTTTCAATACTGCACAGCCCACTGCTGTGTGAAAATAAATTATTGAGGTTCAGGAGTCCGGCGTGGAAAAAAATAATATTACCCTCGACCCGAGTTCTTCGTTTGACACGTCGTCATCAGCGGATATTAATGTTCCGCCTGAGGGCATGGTACAACGCAGTAGCCGAATTAAACGTATTCAGACCACAGCTATGATTTTATTATTTTTTGCTGCGGTGATTAATTACCTCGACCGTAGTTCATTATCAGTCGCCAACTTAACAATTCGGGAAGAACTGGGGCTGAGCGCCACGCAAATCGGCGTCCTGCTGTCGGTCTTCTCTCTCGCTTACGGTATTGCACAACTGCCCTGCGGCCCGCTGCTGGATCGCAAGGGTCCGCGC
This sequence comes from Citrobacter sp. C5_2, assembly GCF_014596845.2. NCBI lineage: Bacteria > Pseudomonadati > Pseudomonadota > Gammaproteobacteria > Enterobacterales > Enterobacteriaceae > Citrobacter > Citrobacter sp. C5_2. Next base: position 4,383,467 of record NZ_CP115032.1, read on the forward strand.
ATTATGTTAGGACTCGGGATGTTCTTCTGGTCGCTGTTTCAGGCGCTGTCCGGGATGGTACACAGCTTCACTCAGTTTGTGCTGGTGCGTATTGGCATGGGGATCGGCGAAGCGCCCATGAACCCGTGCGGCGTAAAAGTCATCAACGACTGGTTTAACATCAAAGAGCGCGGCCGCCCCATGGGTTTATTTAACGCCGCCTCCACCATCGGCGTCGCCATTAGTCCACCGATTCTGGCTGCAATGATGCTGGTTATGGGCTGGCGCTGGATGTTTATTACCATCGGCGTGCTGGGCATTTTCCTCGCCATCGGCTGGTACATGTTGTATCGCAACCGCGAGCAGATTGATCTGAGCGCCACAGAACAGGCTTACCTGAACGCCGGCAGCGTCAATGCCCGCCGCGATCCGCTGAGCTTTGCCGAATGGCGCAGCCTGTTCCGCAACCGTACCATGTGGGGCATGATGCTGGGCTTTAGCGGCATCAACTACACCGCATGGTTATACCTGGCCTGGCTGCCGGGCTACCTGCAGACCTCCTACAATCTGGATTTAAAAAGCACCGGCTTAATGGCGGCCATTCCGTTCCTGTTTGGCGCAGCTGGCATGCTGATTAACGGTTTTGTCACCGACTGGCTGGTGAAAGGCGGTATGGCACCGATTAAGAGCCGGAAGATTTGTATTATCGCCGGGATGTTCTGCTCTGCAGCCTTCACCTTCGTGGTACCGCAGGCGACAACGTCAATGACCGCGGTGTTACTGATCGGTATGGCGCTGTTCTGTATCCACTTCGCCGGAACCTCCTGCTGGGGCTTAATCCACGTCGCCGTCGCCTCACGTATGACCGCCTCCGTAGGCAGTATCCAGAACTTTGCCAGTTTTATCTGCGCGTCCTTCGCGCCGATCGTTACCGGCTTTATTGTGGATACCACTAACTCTTTCCGCCTGGCGCTGATTATCTGCGGTTGCGTCACCATGGTGGGCGCCCTCGCCTACATCATCCTGGTGCGCCAGCCCATTAGCGATCCGCGTAAAGATTAATCCTCCAGATGCCCGATAACACCGCGCTTATCGGGCATGTTATGCTCCACGTATGAACATTATCTTGCGCGCCACGACTCTGGCAGAAACTGCCGCTCTTCCCGCCATCGAACGATCTGCGGGGCAACGTTTTTTACTCATCCCCGACCTGGCGTGGATTGCTGACGACCAGATTTTATCGGCTGCTCAGCATCGGGCATTTGCCGCCGCAGGCATGAGCTGGCTGGCGCAGGTCGATGAGCGTCCGCTCGGTTTTTTGGTAGCCGAAACGCTGGGGTCATCGCTGTTTATTGCTGAACTGTCGCTGCATCTGGAGTGGCAGGGAAAAGGAATTGGCCGCAGATTGATTGGCTATGTTGCCGAGCAGGCTCGCGAGAAAGGTTATACGTCATTGACGCTGACCACTTTCCGCGATGTGCCGTGGAATGCGCCATTGTATGCGCGACTGGGTTTTGAAATGCTGGCTGACGAGACGCTTTCGCCGGAATTGCGCGAAAAAAGAGCTGAAGAGGTGGCGCACGGGCAGACGTACGAACGACGCTGCGCCATGCGCCTGATGCTGCGTTGATTGCCCGATGGCGGCTACGCCTTATCGGGCATCACAGGCTTAGAACGTTTCCCAGTTATCCCCGGCATCAGTTACCGCTGCTTTACGCGGCTGGACCGTTGAAACTGGTTTAGCGGCGGCAACGTCGCGCGCGCGCTGCTGGTCATGCTGAATACGGAACACGGCTACGGCCTGGGTCAGACGGCTGGCCTGCTCTTCCAGTGCCGCGGCGGCAGCGGCGGATTCTTCCACCAGCGAGGCGTTCTGCTGCGTCACGCGATCCATCTCTGCAACGGCCAGACCCACCTGGTCGATGCCGCGGCTCTGCTCATCAGAGGCGGAGGCAATTTCACCCATGATATCGGTCACGCGGGTTACCGCATTGACGATCTCATCCATGGTTTCACCGGCGCTTTCCACCAGCGTTGACCCCACATCCACACGGCTGACCGAGTCTTCAATCAGGCTCTTGATCTCGCGCGCGGCCTGCGCACTACGCTGGGCCAGGTTACGCACTTCACCCGCAACCACTGCAAAACCACGCCCCTGCTCGCCCGCACGTGCGGCTTCTACCGCGGCGTTGAGCGCCAGAATATTGGTCTGGAAGGCAATACCGTCGATAACGCTAATAATATCGGCGATTTTCTGCGAACTGGAAGCGATATCGCGCATGGTTTGCACCACGTTATCGACCACTTTACCGCCTTTCTGCGCGGTTTCCGAAGCGCTCAGCGCCAGATGGCTGGCCTGACGCGCGTTTTCGGCGTTCTGCTTCACGGTCGCCGTCAGCTGTTCCATGCTGGCCGCCGTTTCTTCCAGAGAAGCTGCCTGCTGCTCGGTACGTGAGGAGAGATCGTTGTTGCCCATCGCAATCTCGCTGGCGCCGCTGTAAATCGCGTTAGCGCCGTTACGCACGTCACCCACGGTGTTCATCAGTTCACCCTGCATGTGGCGCAGGCTTTCCGCCAGTTGTCCAATCTCGTTGGAACCTTCCACCTCAATACGCTTCACCAAATCGCCGCTGGCGATATGACGAATGCTTTCAATCAGGCGGTTCATCGGAGAGATCAGCGTCAGTTTGATACCAAACCACACCGCAACGATAGCGGCCAGCACGGTAATCAGTACACACACCAGCACCCACATCGCCTGGCTATAGGAAGCGTTATTGTCCTCAACCGCGATGTCATACAGGCGATCGTTCTGCTGCATGTAACTCATGTACTGCTTCTCAAAACCGTCCTGATAGCTCTGAGTCGGTTGATCAAAAAACGCGTTGATCTTGCCTTCACCCAGTAACTGGATCAGCTCCGCCAGCGCGCCGTGATAGATGTCATAGGTGCGGTTGATCTCCTGGAACGCGGCTTCGCTTTGACGCGGATCGCGCGGAAGCGACTCGTAAATCGCCCAGTTTTTTTCGGTCAGCTTCAGGGCATTGCTCGCCACCTGCATCAGTTCTGCAACGGTCGCGCCGCTGCCGATGTTGCTCTGATCCATCATGTAGCGAATCCCCGCCCGGTTCAGGGTATTACGCGTTTGCAGTAGCTCAACCCAGGTAGCGTTCAGCGCAGACTGCTGCTGGCGAATGGTTTGCAGAACGGTAAAGTTCTCTTTGTCATTCTTCAGTGAGTTAAAAAACAAGCCGCCTGAGGCGAGCTGTAAAAGGCCAAATAGCGCCAATACCAGCAGTAAGCTGGTAACAATCTTCATTCGTTTTAACATGTTTTCTCTTTCCGCTAGACAGATGTCAGAATTTTCGGCCTGGAAAGGGAAAACTTTATGGAATTCGTTCGAAAAGCAGATGTTCCGGCGACATATCCCGCAGAAAAAAGCAGCAACACCTAATAGTTCAAGTAACGAACAATAGCATCAATGCCTCCCCTACCTTTTCAGAGGGCTTTTCATTCATACGCACTTCGACTACCAATGATAGTCTTGTCTCCCATCGCTAAAACAAGGAAGTCCTTCTGTGAAAAAGAAATTTCTCGACTTACTCTCCCATTCGTTTGCCTTCATGACGCTGGGATTCATTTTAGGGTTATTTACCCCTGTCGTGCCGAAGCTATTTATCCCGGAGATTACGGGCATTTTAATGGAAAGTATCGCGCCCAAAAGTATCATGTTACTGTTAATCACTGATGCGTTATTCACCGTCGTTTTACTCAAGTTATGTGGAACATTCGATCCGCAAAAGAAAGTGGCTGCATGCTTCTACAAAATTTTTTCTTTTACACTCAATAAACTTGGAAAATCTATTACCGCGGCCACTTTTGGCGCTCTGTTCGGCCTCACACTGGCAACTTTGTTCTACGGTGAGTTTTGCTTGGCGGGTGTCGGCGTAAAATTTTCTCTAATGTTGATTGTGATATGGGGCACGTTTGACTTCCTTAGTCACATGGGTAAAAACGCGGTCGACAAAATAGAGAGGCGTATGTTTTATTTCGTGGTTATTGGCATTACCGCCTACTACATCTACATCATTGCCACTCAAACACAGGTATCCACTCCCTGCGTGTGAACAACAAGCCTGAAAATGTGTGACTAAAATCACATATTTTCAAGCTATTATGCCGAATAAAAACCGCTCACTGACACTTGAGACCGCTTAAGCTGACATACAACCGCTCACTTATTTACCTTACTTTACGCGCGTAATTCTCTGGCAAGATCCCTCCAACATAGCAGTCAATTTACCTCCTCAAACACAAGATCAAACCCACGCGGCTTCGGCCAATTATTAATTAGATACCAGGTTTTACTATGGATACGAAAAAGATATTCAAGCACATACCCTGGGTGATTCTTGGAATCATCGGTGCATTCTGCCTCTCGGTAGTGGCATTACGTCGGGGTGAGCACATTAGTGCCCTGTGGATCGTGGTGGCCTCAGTTTCTGTTTATCTGGTGGCCTATCGTTACTACAGTCTGTACATCGCCCAGAAAGTGATGAAACTTGACCCGACGCGCGCTACGCCGGCGGTCATCAACAATGATGGTCTGAACTACGTTCCTACTAACCGTAACGTATTGTTTGGGCACCACTTTGCCGCTATCGCCGGTGCAGGTCCGCTGGTCGGACCGGTACTGGCTGCGCAGATGGGCTACCTGCCCGGTACGTTATGGCTGCTGGCAGGCGTGGTGCTGGCCGGTGCGGTACAGGACTTCATGGTGCTGTTTATCTCTTCCCGCCGTAACGGCGCATCTCTGGGCGAGATGATCAAAGAAGAGATGGGCCCGATCCCGGGAACCATTGCTCTGTTCGGCTGCTTCTTAATCATGATCATCATCCTGGCGGTACTGGCGCTGATCGTGGTGAAAGCGCTGGCGGAAAGCCCGTGGGGTGTCTTCACCGTCTGCTCAACCGTACCGATTGCGCTGTTTATGGGGATCTACATGCGATTCCTGCGCCCAGGCCGTGTGGGCGAAGTGTCGGTAATTGGTATTGTGCTGCTGGTAGCTTCAATCTACTTCGGCGGCGTGATTGCGCACGATCCGTTCTGGGGCCCGGCGCTGACCTTTAAAGACACCACCATCACCTTTACCCTGATCGGTTACGCGTTTATCTCTGCGCTGCTGCCGGTATGGCTGATCCTCGCCCCGCGCGACTATCTGGCGACCTTCCTGAAAATCGGCGTTATCGTCGGCCTGGCGGTGGGGATTGTTATCCTCAACCCGGAACTGAAAATGCCGGCGATGACGCAGTACGTTGATGGTACTGGCCCGCTGTGGAAAGGCGCACTGTTCCCGTTCCTGTTCATCACCATCGCCTGTGGTGCGGTATCTGGCTTCCACGCGCTGATTGCTTCCGGTACCACGCCGAAGCTGCTGGCTTGTGAAACCGACGCGCGTTTCATTGGCTATGGCGCAATGCTGATGGAATCCTTCGTGGCGATTATGGCGCTGGTTGCCGCCTCCATCATCGAACCGGGTCTGTACTTCGCAATGAACACCCCGCCTGCGGGCCTTGGCATCACCATGCCGAACCTGCATGAAATGAGCGGTGAGAACGCGCCGCTGATTATGGCGCAGTTGAAAGATGTCACCGCACATGCGGCGGCGACCGTCAGCTCCTGGGGCTTCGTGATTTCGCCTGAGCAGATCCTGCAGACCGCGAAAGACATCGGTGAACCGTCCGTTCTGAACCGCGCAGGTGGCGCGCCGACGCTGGCTGTGGGTATCGCTCACGTGTTCCACAAAGTGCTCCCGATGGCTGATATGGGCTTCTGGTACCACTTTGGTATTCTGTTTGAAGCACTGTTCATCCTGACCGCACTGGATGCCGGTACCCGTTCTGGCCGCTTTATGCTGCAGGATTTACTGGGTAACTTCGTCCCGTTCCTGAAGAAAACCGACTCTCTGGTGGCGGGTGTCATCGGTACTGCAGGCTGCGTAGGCCTGTGGGGTTACCTGCTGTATCAAGGCGTGGTTGACCCGCTGGGCGGCGTTAAGAGCCTGTGGCCGCTGTTCGGTATCTCTAACCAGATGCTGGCTGCCGTGGCGCTGGTTCTCGGCACCGTGGTGCTGGTTAAAATGCAGCGCACCAAATACATCTGGGTTACCGTGGTTCCGGCAGTATGGCTGCTGATCTGCACCACCTGGGCGCTGGGTCTGAAACTGTTCAGCACCAACCCGCAGATGGAAGGCTTCTTCTTTATGGCGAATCAGTACAAAGAGAAGATTGCTAACGGCGGCGAACTGACCGCTCAGCAGATTGCCAATATGAACCATATCGTCGTCAACAACTACACCAACGCAGGTCTGAGTATTCTGTTCCTGGTGGTGGTGTACAGCATCATTTTCTACGGGTTCCGTACCTGGCAGAAAGCCCGCGCCATCAACGGTCGCTCCGATAAAGAGACGCCGTATGTACCGGTGCCGGAAGGCGGCGTGAAGACCTCTTCACACCACTAAGATGTATTCAGCCCCGCTTCGGCGGGGCTTTTCGCTTATCAGGATTGTTTATGTTTGGTACTTTAGGGCAAGCTAAAAAATATCTCGGTCAGGCGGCGAAGATGCTGATTGGCATTCCGGACTACGACAACTACGTCGAGCACATGAAGACCAACCATCCCGATAAGCCGTACATGACCTACGAAGAATTCTTCCGCGAGCGCCAGGAAGCCCGCTACGGTAGCGGCGGAAGCAGTTGCTGTTAGAAGGAGAAGTGAATGACCCCGATTGCAGTTACCCTACTCACCGGTTTTCTTGGCGCGGGTAAAACCACCCTGCTGCGCCATATTCTCAACGAGCAGCACGGTTACAAGATTGCCGTTATCGAAAATGAATTCGGCGAAGTCTCAGTGGACGATCAGCTGATCGGCGACCGCGCCACGCAGATTAAGACCCTGACCAATGGCTGCATTTGCTGTACCCGCTCCAGTGAGCTGGAAGATGCCTTGTTAGACCTGCTCGACAACCTCGACAAAGGCACTATCAATTTTGACCGTCTGGTGATCGAGTGCACCGGCATGGCCGACCCCGGCCCGATTATCCAGACCTTTTTCTCCCATGACGTGATTTGCGAACGCTACCTGCTGGACGGCGTGATTGCGCTGGTTGACGCGGTGCATGCTGACGATCAGATGAACCAGTTCACCATCGCCCAGTCGCAGGTCGGCTATGCTGACCGCATCCTGCTGACCAAAACCGACGTCGCAGGTGAAAGCGAGAAACTGCGTGAGCGCCTGGCGCGCATCAACGCCCGTGCGCCGATTTACACCGTGACGCATGGCGATATCGACCTTTCGCTGCTGTTCGACACCAACGGTTTTATGCTGGAAGAGAACGTGGTCAGCGCCAAACCGCGCTTCCACTTTATCGCTGACAAGCAAAACGATATTTCCTCGATCGTCGTCGAACTGGATTACCCGGTGAACATCAGCGACGTATCGCGCGTAATGGAAAACCTGCTGCTGGAATCCGCCGAGAAGCTGCTGCGCTATAAAGGCATGCTGTGGATTGAAGGCGAGCCCAACCGCCTGCTATTCCAGGGCGTCCAGCGCCTGTACAGCGCCGACTGGGATCGCCCGTGGGGTGACGAAACGCCGCACAGCCTGCTGGTATTTATTGGCATTCAGTTGCCCGAAGATGAGATCAGAGCCGCATTTGCGGGATTGAAGAAGTAATCCCCTACTGAATTGCCCGGTGATGCGATGTGACCGGGCCTGAAAATCCCGCTCCTTGTAGGCCGGATAAGGCGCAGCCGCCATCCGGCACTTCCCCCCCACTCACTCGGTGATCACAAACCGCGTCGCGGCAAAGCAGTTCAACACCCGGTGCACCAGAAATACCATGGTTAGCGTTGCCACCAGCGCGACGGTGACGGAGGTGATACGATACAGATCGCTGAATACCAGGTCCTGATCCGGGTGCAGGTTCTGGCCAAACATAATGCCGATGGTGGTGATGCTGGCAAACCCCACGCCCGCGCCGACTTTTTCCATTACGTGCAGGCGGGCGCTGAATGCCAGCCCGAGGCCGATCAGCGGCATCATCAGCACCATATGGTTGCTGAAATCGTAGATAAGCAGCTGCACCAGCAGAATATACAGACAGGCCAGCACCACGCCGACCACACGCCAGATCGAGCTGATCACCGCCCCGCGATAGTGCATCGGGAACAGGATCAAAATGCCCGCCATCAGCGCCGACAGCGAATCACTCAAATCGCAGATCTGGAAGACCACAAAAATCATCGTCGCCACCGTGCCGGAAAGCAGCGACTCGTGGCGCACCCGGGCGGCATCTTTTTCAATGCGCGGCGGCGGCTGGCGGGGTTCCACGTCCGGGATCAGATAATGCAGCAGCGCGCTCAGCGCCACCGCCATGACGCAGGCCTCCATATTGGAGAACATCAGCGTATGCCAGTTGGTGGTGGGATAGCTCATAAAATTGAGCATCGTGCTCTGGCATACCACGCCCATCGAACCGAGCAGAAACAGTGGCCCTTTGCTCATAAAACGAAAACGCATCACGTACAGGCCGAACACCACCAGCGTCATGATCAGCGGCCACTGTGAGAGATAGCCGACAATCAGCACCATTTCAACGCAGTTTACTGCCGCGCTGAACACAAACTGTGTTGCCACATGGCGGTTGAACACCGGCACCAGCGACAGCAGCATCAGCGGATAAACCACAAAGAACACGCCGTACTGCACGTTGTAGAAGGTTGAGATGCTCAGCGCGATTGTCCCGGCAACGGAGATACGCAGGGTCTGGCGAAAATCATTGGCGGTGTAGACAATATTCCCGTGCGGCGTAAAGACATGGGCCAGCGTGTTAATAGACATAATGCAGCCAGCTAACGAGGTGGATCTGCGCCCCGGCAAAGGTGCGGGCGAACTCCCCCTCGCTGTTATACAGCTGTACCGTGGCGCGCGCCCCGGTCGGTAACGGCGTGTCGAGCGGTTCGTTCAGCGCCACATGAATACGCATACGCTGGGCATCACGCACCCAACGGGTGGACTGTTCCGGTTGCGACAGTTGGCCGTTAACCTGCTCCTGGCCCGCCAGAATACCGGCATCGCTGCTGGTAACGCGGGCAGAAAAAACCTTGCCCGGCATGGCGTCGAACACCACGGCGGCCTCGGTATCCACGCGAGTGTGGCGCAGGCTTTTCTCGCGAAAGTCGGCCACGATATCGGTCTGGTGGCTGACCAGCGCCAGCAGCGGCGTGGCGGCGGTGGCGTACAGTCCGGGGCTAAGCTGCAGGTTACTCACTATACCGTCGGTCTGGGCATACACTTTGCTCCATCCAAGGTTCAGTTGCGCCTCTTCCAGCGCGTTACGGTATTTTTGCAGCGTCACGTTGCGCTTGTCATCGCGCTCGCCACGCTGGATAAGCAGGTTCTGAATACTGGCGTTGAGCGCCGCCACCGACTGCTCGCTGGTCTGCCAGGCAGTACGCACCTTGTCGAGATCGGATTGCGATACATTCTGCATGGCGCTCAGGCGTTGATAGCGGTCAAAGGTGGTCTTATCGTTGCGGGCGTTAAATTGCGCGGTGCGCAGGTTGGCACGCGCAGAGGCGATCTGCGCATCCAGCTGTTGGTTGCTCAGCTTCGCCTGCTCAAGAGCAATCTGCGCCGCCTCGACCTTATTGATAAACGGCGTCGGATCCAGTTCGTACAGCAAATCGCCCTTTTTCACCCGGCTATTGTTATGTACATGCACCTGCGAGACATAGCCGGAAACGCGTGAGGAAACAGGCGTTACCACGCGCATCACCGTGGAGTCTGGCGTCAGCGGGATCCAGATATCAGCAACGATAAACCAGGCGAATATTACCAGGAAAGCGGCAATACTCACCCTTACCCAACGGGCAAATTTTTGTTCTGGGGTCATCATAGTTTTTTAGTGTTGATTGTCTTCTTCGCGGATTGTCCGCAAATTGCAGGCGATTTGATTTAACGTCGCGCTGAAGGCGGCAAGCTCCGCTTCAGGAATGGTGCAGGTGACGCGATGTTGATACATCTCAATCACCCGGTTAAGTTCTTCAAGCCTTGTACGGCCCTGCGCGGTCAGCGTCAGCAGTCGGATGCGTTTGTCATAAGGCGATGTGGAACGCAGCAGGTAGCCCTGCTTTTCCAGTAGTGTGAGGGTGCGCATCAGCGGCGGCAGTTCAATGCCCTGCACCTGGGCCAGTTCACTGACCGAGACGTTGTCTCCCAGTTGATACAGCTGCATCAATACCGTCCAGCTTGATTGCGTCAGGCCTGTATCGGTGATGGCAGCATCAATAATGGCCCGCCACTGGCGTACCACCATCGCCATGCGCATCCCCATCGGACGCCGGGCAAACAGTTCATCTTCAGTCATGTTTCTTTTTCCTCATCGCTGAGAAGAAAATAATACTTATCAGGATAAGTATCAAGAAACAGACTATCAACAAGCATAAATTGATAAACACCGTGAATATAAAAGAGGCCGAATGCGCTAACACCCGGCCTCTGTCGATAGAAAATAATTACTCCACCTGATCGCGTCGCAGCCCGACGTCACGCAGCCGCTCATCGCTCATCTGTTGCAACAGGCGCCGCGTTTGCGCCCGTAGCCGCCATGCTTTATATGCCCGCCAGATCAGAACAAACCCAATGAACGGCTGCTTTGCTTTATTCTCATGAAATTCCATACCTTGCCTCCCGTCTTGCCAGAGGCTTTATCTTCACGGATTTGGGCCTGAACAATACAGACTCACAAAGTACTTTTATTTAACATACAGATTGGTTAAAAAGAGTTCTGCATCGCTTTTTTCACGCCAATCTGTACTGGTTTTTTTATCTGTATGGTACCCATGAGGGATACAGCATGACGCGTTACCAACATCTGGCCAATCTGCTGGCCGAACGCATTGAGCAGGGGCTGTATCGCCATGGCGAAAAATTGCCTTCGGTGCGCAGCCTGAGTCAGGAGCATGGGGTCAGTATCAGTACCGTCCAGCAGGCATATCAGACGCTGGAACAACTACAGCTGATCACGCCGCAGCCGCGTTCCGGTTATTTTGTCGCGCCACAAAAAGCACAACCGCCGGTGCCGCCGATGTCGCGTCCGGTGCAGCGTCCGGTCGAGATAACCCAGTGGGATCAGGTGCTGGACATGCTGGCAGGTCATGCGGACAAATCGATAATCCCTTTTAGCAGTGGCGTGCCCGATATCAATCAACCCAGCCTGAAGCCACTGTGGCGCGAACTCAGCCGCGTGGCGCAGCATAATCTCAAGGCAGTTCTGGGCTACGATGAATTACCTGGCTGTCGGGAATTGCGTCAACAGATTGCCCGGCTCATGCTGGACGGCGGTTCGATCGTCAATGCGGATGATATTGTGATCACTAATGGCAGCCAGAGCGGAATGTCGCTGGCGCTGCTAACGGTCTGCCAGCCAGGCGATATTGTCGCCGTTGAATCTCCCGCCTACTACGGCACAATGCAGCTGCTGCGCGGATTAGGGATCAAAGTTATTGAGATCCCGACCGATCCGGATGCTGGGATCAGCATTGAAGCGCTGGAACTGGCGCTGGATCAGTGGCCGATTAAAGGGGTGATCCTGGTTCCTAACTGCAACAACCCGCTCGGCTTTATTATGCCGGATGCGCGTAAACGCGCTGCGCTCGCCCTCGCCCAGCAGCACGATATTGTTATTTTTGAAGATGATGTGTACGGAGAACTGGCCACGGAATATCCGCGTCCGCGCACAATCCATTCCTGGGACAGCGACGGTCGGGTGCTACTGTGCAGCTCATTTACCAAATCCGTGGCGCCGGGATTGCGCGTCGGTTGGGTTATTCCCGGTCGTTATCACGATAAATTTCTGCATATGAAATATGCCGTCATCGGCACTAACGTTCCTGCTACACAGCTGGCGGCCGCCACCTTCGTACGCGAGGGGCATTATCATCGTCATGTTCGCCGTATGCGTCAGATCTACCAGCGGAATATGGAGATCTATACCTGCTGGGTACGGGAATATTTCCCCTGCGGGATCTGCGTCACCCGGCCGAAAGGTGGCTTTATGCTGTGGGTTGAATTACCACAGCAGGTCGATATGGTCTGCGTCGCCAAACAGCTCTGTCGCCTGAAAATCCAGGTCGCGCCTGGCTCGCTATTCTCCGCATCCGGTAAATACCGCAACTGCGTACGCATCAATTGTGCGTTGCCGCCAGACGAGAAGCATCGGGAAGTCATGCAAAAACTCGGCGAGGCGGTAAAGGTGGCGATAGAGTAAGTCGGTATACCCGGCTTCGCCTCTGTCTAGTGGCTTAACCCCTGGATATCCTCAGCGGAAAGTCGGGTAATTTTTTGTACCGTGCTGATATCGATGCCATCTGCCAGCATGGTGCAAGCAATACGGAGCGCCTCAGTTCGCTGCCCCTCTATCAGCCCTTCTTGTTTACCTTCCTGTTTACCTTCTTGTTTCCCTTCCTGCAGACCTTTTAGCCATCCTTTTTGAAAACCTGCCTCATGCAATCTGTCCGCGATCGTCATCAAATGCTCCTTATGTTGCGGTGAACGTTCGGCAACCCCACGAATAAACTCACTGAATCGAGGTGCATCGCCAGTTTGCAAAATATAATTAAACAGCGTCTTTATCTGGCTGTCATTAGTCAGTCCAGTAAGTAGCAGGGAAACAATTTGTTCAACAAGCCCCATAAGGACGCCACCCCCTCACCTGCAACTTTCTCTCTTTGCGAGGCGATTTCAGAGATAAAAACGTCCCTTTGTAACGTCCGCATTTATCTGGAACGTATCACGCAGAATCACGACCTCAATGCACATTCCCGCTTTTTCATCGCACACCCTGTGCTATAACAAATCATCACTTTCATGGAGGGCGCGATGTGACGCATACCCGGGATATTCCACAATCGTTCTGGCGTGACGCGCAGTTGCCGTGGCTGGAACTGCGCAGCACCTGGCGTAGTCATCAAGCCTATAAACGTCATCATCATTCTCAGCTCTCGGTTGGAGCGATTCTTGAAGGTGAGACGTGCTGCCAGTGTGATGGCAAAGAATACCTCCTGAGCTCAGGCGACCTCATTGTGATCCCATCGCTGGCACCTCACAGCTGTAACCCCGTGAATGGGCGGTTTCGCAGTTACCATATGCTCTATCTTGATGCCCGATGGTGCCTGGCCCATCTGCCTGCGCTGAGCAGCAATCAGCAGCTTTACCCACGCACTCCCGTTATCCGCGATCCGCAATTATTCCAGCGCTATTTGCGCCTCGTGGCGCTCATGCAGCGGCAACAAACGACACAGATAACCGATGCCGCGCAGGCACTGCTGCGCTCGCTGCCCTTGCAATCGGTAAAAGCGGAAAACCTTAGCGCTGCCAGCGCGTATCTGCGTGAACGGTTGCAGTCCTGTTTGTTTGCGCCCCCCTCGCTGGACGATCTGGCTTATGAATGCCACATGCGTAAAGAGACGCTGATCCGTAACTTTAAGCAGGACACCGGCCTGACGCCGGGGAGTTATCTGAATATCCTGAGAGTTAACTATGCCCGCCAGCGGCTGCGTGCCGGGGACGAAATTGCGGATGTCGGCTACCAGAGCGGGTTTGCCGACCAGAGCCATTTCCATCGCACCTTTGTGCGCTACACCGCGGCTACACCGCGTCAGTATGCATTAGGACGATCAATATCAGACAATAATTAGCGCGGCATCAGGCGTAGGGTGAACTCGGATTCCTTCTCTGAGGTCACTATGTCACTGCTTGCTGAACTTTTTCCGTCTGCGTTTCCCGCGCTGGCGCTGGCGCATTTTGTCGCACTCCTTAGCCCGGGTCCGGACTTCTTTTTACTGGTCGGCTATGCCGTACGTTACCGGATGCGCGGCAGCGCCGGGCTGTGCGTGGGGATCGCCATCGGCAACGGGCTGTATATCCTGCTGGCGATTATCGGTTGGGGGATCCTGCGTCAGCTTCCTCTGCTGTTTACAGTTATTGAGCTATTGGGCGCACTCTATTTATTGTGGATTGGCAGTCTGCTGATACGCAGCCGCCCACAAACTCTGACCGGAGCAAACGCCCAGTCGACCTGTCCAGGGTTTGGCAAACAGCTGCTGCTGGGGTTAGCTTCGTCACTACTCAACCCTAAAAATGTGTTGTTTTATCTGGCGCTAATGACCGCCCTGCTCGGCCCGTCGGTGACGTTGCTGCAACAAAGCATGAGCGGGATATGGATGACCAGCGTGGTGCTGTTCTGGGATCTGCTGATCGTCATGTTCATCGGTTTACCGCAGATCCAGCGACGCTTAACCAGAGGGATATTGTGGGTAGAGCGTATCGCCGGCGGCGTACTGATCATCTTCGGTTGTGCCATCGCGCTGCGTTTTTTGCAAAACATCTTACTCTGATAAACGTGGCGATTTTCTGCAAATAAACCGGATAAACTCGTTTAATTAATATCCAATCCACATTACACTGCAAATGGTTGCTACCCGTTCAACTTACTCTTCCTGAGGTGCGATGTGCTGATTGTTACCTGTAATCGTTACGCTTTCTGACCCTGCGTTAGTGAGCGTTTCTCCTGTTTGCGCTTCACGCCGACAGCGTTTTTGATTACATGAAATTCAGTACATTTGCAGTCTGCTTTTATTCTGTCATCGGTCTGACGTCTTAAAGACGGTATTGAGTTTCGTTATTCCCGTTGAGGGTTTTCTCCCGACAAGGAGCTGTTTTATGCAACGGATTCTCGCGTTTTTCTCCCAACGCGCTACGACGCTATTTTTTCCTATTGCATTGATTTTGTATGATTTCGCCGCCTATCTGTCGACGGACTTGATCCAGCCCGGCATCATTAATGTCGTACGCGATTTCAACGCCGATGTCAGTCTGGCGCCCGCGGCGGTCAGTCTCTATCTGGCTGGTGGTATGGCGCTGCAATGGTTGTTAGGACCGCTTTCCGATCGGATTGGCCGCCGTCCGGTACTGATTGCGGGAGCGCTAATTTTTACGCTCGCCTGCGCTGCCACATTGTTCACCACCTCGATGACGCAATTTCTGGTCGCCCGTTTTGTGCAGGGCACCAGCATCTGTTTTATCGCCACCGTCGGCTATGTCACGGTGCAGGAGGCATTTGGGCAAACAAAGGCTATTAAGCTGATGGCGGTAATCACCTCCATTGTGCTGGTGGCGCCGGTTATCGGCCCGCTTTCCGGAGCAGCGCTGATGCATTTTGTACACTGGAAGATCTTGTTTGCCATTATCGCCGTCATGGGGCTTATCGCACTCATTGGACTCACGTTAGCAATGCCAGAAACCGTCCAGCGTGGCGCGGTGCCGTTCAGTGCGCGCAGCGTCTTACGTGATTTTCGCGACGTTTTCCGCAACCGGGTGTTCCTGTTTGGCGCAGCCACGCTGTCGTTGAGCTATATCCCGATGATGAGTTGGGTGGCAGTCTCACCGGTGATCCTCATTGATGCTGGCGGCATGACCACATCCCAGTTTGCCTGGGCGCAGGCGCCGGTGTTTGGCGCGGTGATCGTCGCCAATATGGTGGTCGTCCGCTTCGTGAAGGATCCGACCCGGCCACGCTTTATCTGGCGAGCGGTTCCCATTCAGTTGAGCGGGCTGGCGGTATTGATTGCTGGCAATTTACTGTGGCCGCACGTGTGGTTGTGGTCAGTACTGGGGACCAGCCTGTATGCGTTTGGCATTGGAATGATCTTCCCAACGTTATTCCGCTTTACACTATTTTCCAACAACTTACCGAAGGGTACGGTTTCGGCGTCGTTGAATATGGTGATCCTGACGGTGATGGCGGTTTCTGTCGAAATTGGGCGTTGGTTATGGTTCAACGGCGGCAGGATTTCGTTTCATCTGCTGGCGGTGGTGGCAGGTATTGCCGTCGTGTTCACGCTGGCAGGCTTACTGAAGCGCGTACGTCAGCATGAGGCAACCGCATTAGCCGCAGAGAGTTAACCTTCTACGAACTGCCCCCATTCGTGAACACTGATATTGTGTTTAGCGGTTGGGGGCAATCCATCATTGTGCATCTACTTTTAATCATCTGACGAGAGATAACGGAACTTCCGCATCGGGTTCATGCGTGATCCGATTACGCAGGTCGCGGCGAATCATTTCAATGACCCAAAACCAGAAAATATGCCCAATAATTTCCGACACATATTCATCAAATGGCAGCTGAGACAAGGGCGGCGAAAGATGTAGTGCGGGAATGAAGATGCCATGAACTGCCACCGTCACGATTAAACCTGCCAGTACCCCCTGCCAAAGTTTAACTTTTGGAAAAATTTCAGCTGCAACGCAATACCCGACTGCAAACACTAATGAAAATATGATGTGCGTAACCATAACCGGATTAATCACATGTTCAGAAAAGGTATAGACCGTTTGCGTGGGATCAATCCCCAAATAGTCTCTGAGAAAAAGGTACGGAGGATTAAACTCATTTCTTCCCAGAGAAAATGTCCTGGGTGGAAGAGGAACTTCGGCCCCCCACTTAACAAATGCAGAAAGTACGCCAGACACGATGCCGACTAACACGGCAACGCCATAATGGCGGCGTTCAGTTGGTGTCCTCGTGAATAAATCTTTCAGCTTCATAACTCATCATCCCCTCTGTGCCAGTAACCCTAAAAATCAGTAACTATGCTATCCAGGAGGGATGATAAAAATTGTGATTAAGATTATCTTTGATAAAAAATGATCTAAAATGACTAATTATGAGTTAATTTGATTGTAAATATAACGTCACCGCGTATGTCATGCAGGCGTTTTATCCGGCCTACTGGCTTACGTAGGCCGGATAAGGATCAACGCCATCCGGCAGCGAGTCTGTCACCTCACGCGATGCGCGCAAACCCCGCTTCCAGATCGGCAATCAGATCGTCAACATCTTCCAGACCAATATGCACCCTGACCAGCGTGCCGCTGAAATCAACCTCTCCGGCCGGGCGAATGCTGTTCAGCTCTTCCGGTTGATTCGCCAGAATGAGTGACTCAAAACCGCCCCAAGAATAGGCCATATGGAACAGCGAGAAATTATCGAGGAAATTCGCCATCTGCTCGTCGGTCAGTCTCTTTTTCAGCACAAACGAGAACAGGCCTGAGCTTCCGGCAAAGTCACGTTGAAAATACTCGTGTCCCGGACATTCCGCTAATGCAGGATGATTCACCCGCGCCACTTCCGGCCTTGCCGACAGCCAGCGAGCAATGTGAATACTGCTCTCCTGATGCTGCTTCAGACGTACCGCCAGCGTACGTAATCCGCGGCTACCGTTGTAGGCTGTGTCGGCATCCAGCGTTTGCCCCATCAGATAGGAGTTCTCTCGCAAACGGTCCCAGCAGCGGGCGTTAGACACCGCCGTTCCCAGCATGCCATCCGAATGGCCTATGGTGTACTTGGTGCCTGCCTGAATGGAAATATCCACCCCGAAATCCAGTGCCTTGAAGAGAACACCCGCCGCCCAGGTATTGTCGATCATAATGACAATCTCCGGATTCACCGCGCGGATAGCCTTCACCATTCCCGGTACATCCTGGACTTCCATCGTGATAGAACTTGGTGATTCGAGGAACACCACCTTCGTTTCCGGACGCAGAAGATCAACGATCCCAGCCCCAATCAACGGATCGTAATACGTTGTTTCCACGTTAAATTTACTCAGGATCTTATTGCAAAAATCCTGAGTTGGCTCGTAGGCTGCGCCCGTCATCAAAATATGATCGCCGCTTTGGACGAATGCCAGAATCGCATTGGTCACCGCTGCTGCTCCACACGGATACAGCGCGCAGCCGACACCGCCTTCCAGCTCACTCATGGCTTTCTGGAAGGCAAAATGCGTATAGGTTCCGCGACGACCGTAAAACAGTTCGCCGTTAGCACGGTTGGCGGTGGCAAATTTCTTATCCTTCACGGTATCGAACACCAGCGAAGAGGCGCGTTGGATCACCGGATTCACCGCTCCCTGGGTATAGCGTTTGTCGCGACCAGCAACGACCAGATGCGTTTCAAGCTTCATAGCGTCTTTCATAACTTCTCCTGTTCTTAATCCGTGTGAAAACCTATACCACCGCAGCAGTAGAGTTTATTTCAGTGTTGGTCTGCTTTTTTCCAGCGAACCGTTCGACAATCTGTGCCGCGTTCAAATCATGGATGACGTTAATCAATGTAGCTGGCGCATCGGTAATGGTGCCCAGTACCACCAGCATCGGGATCGCTTCCATCGGCAGACCCAACGTGGTGACGATAAAGATCTCGCCAAGGAACGCCCCACCGGGTACGCCGCCGACGATAATGGCGGAGAGCACCGCAATCAGCATCGTCAGGAAGAAGGTTTCGGTGGTGAACTCCATACCCAGCACGGAATAGATAAAGACAATTTTCAGTGCGGCTATCATCGCCACGCCGCCTTTATTCAGGTTCACCAGCAGCGGAATGGAGACATCAACGATTTCCGGGTTGATCCCCATCGCTTTACCGGCGCGCAGCGTCACCGGGAGCGTACCCAGCGAAGAACAGGTCCCCAGCGCGGTTGCAGAGGGTTCAATCGCGTTACGCCAAAAGGCTTTCACCGCCGGAATACCGCCGCCAATGTACGAATAGAGAATAGAGCCAAAAACAAAGTAGACCAGCGTAGCAACCATAAACAGGCCAATTGCGCGGGCAAAGGTTAGCAGCAGAGCAGAGTCCTGGCTGGCCATGGTGGCGGCGAAGTAGCAGCCCAGACCAATCGGCGCAACCTTCATGATGATTGAGACGATCTTCATGATCACCGTGTTGGCATCTTCCAGCAGTGAGGCAATGCGTTTCCCAGCCTGATCCGATTGGCCAATCGCCACACCCGCAATGATCGCCATCACGATCAGCGCCAGGATATTGGACTTAGAAAACAGTCCAATAAAGTCGCTGGTGGTAATCATGCTCACAAAATCCATCTTGCCGCTGCCCGCCTGCACGGACTGCGAGAGATCGATAGTGACGCCCTGCGCCGGGTTATACCAGAGCGCCAGCGCGACGATCCCGGCCGCCGGAATAAAGGCCATCGCGATCGAAACAATAAAGATAATCGCCATAATGCGTCCCAGCCTTTTCAGGTCGGTCATACTGGCGATCGAAGACATAACGCTGATCCCCACCAGTGGCACAATAATCATAAATAACAGGTTTAAGAATATCTGACCTATTGGCTGGAGTTTACCTGCCAACGATGGGGCATAAATACCTAATAAGCCGCCAATCACCAGAGCAACTAATAAAATAATCGACGATCTGTAGGGTTCGAGTCGTGACCACATAATCGGTACCTTTAGAATAATAATTAATGAGATTAAATTCACAATGTGATGAGTTGCCGTTGCGCCTCCTGTTATTTTGTGACGTAACTCACCTAAGTTGTTATTTTTTCATTTTGCCAGCAAGTTGTTTCCTGTGATTCAATAGTTGCATGTTTAAAAGCCGAATGTAACGGCCTATTTGTACCGTTTTTGCAAATCACTTGTGAATTAAAGGAAACTATGAGTACGCCGATTTCACTCAAGCATCTGGAATTTTTTACGAAAATCGTCGATTGCGGGGGGCTGTCAGAAGCCGCGGCGCAGCTCAATGTCTCGCCGTCTGCGGTCAGTAAAAGCCTGGCCGCGATGGAAGACACGCTGGGGACGACGTTAATTAAACGCACCACCCGCAGTATTACCCTGACCGACGCCGGGCAATATCTCTTCAACCGCGCTAATAAGCTTTTGAAAGAATTCGATGAAACGCTGAATACCACTTCCGGTTATTACCACAGTCCACAGGGTGAATTACGTATAACCTGCTCAATTGCGTTTGGTTATTCCCGACTGGTGAACCTGGTGGATAAATATCGCGCTCAGTTCCCGGATGTGAATTTATATATCGATCTCAACGATAACTTCGTGAATCTGAACGAAACGGATTTCGACATCGCTCTGCGCATTTCTACCGCGCCGCCGCAGAACTATGCCATGCGCAAGCTGGTGCCTGTCCGCTGGGCGTACTGCGCCTCACCCGGCTACCTTGCCAAAAAAGGCATGCCCCAGCGCCGCAGCGATCTGGTCAACCATGGTTGCCTGGTGTATCCGGGTCTCACGCCAGTGCTGAAAGTGGCTGATGAACATGATCGTCTGCATCAGCTCAAACTGCATATGCCGATCCAGGCCAATAGCAGCCTGGTATTACTGAAGTCGGTACTGGAAGATCAGGGCGTGGCGTACTTGCCGACTTACCTGATTGGCGATCATATTCAAAAAGAAGAAATAACACCGTTGATGCTCGACGGCACGATTACCTGTGAAACTCATGCTCTGTATGCGCTCTATTTTCCCAGTAAGTACAGCAACCCCAAGGTACGATCGTTTATCGATTTTCTGGTAGCGGAACTCGGTCCCTTACCTGCCTGGGACAACTGGATCCCGGAATAAGATCTGGTCGCCTAAAAACGAGGGCCGCACCACATTTTTTGCACGATCCTGTCGTCTGGCTCTATTCTTAAGCCTATGAATAAAATTGCTGAACTCAAACGCGCCAAACGACTGGCGCTCTCATTGCTGCTGATTGCCGCCGCCACTTTCGTTATCACGCTGTTTCTGCCGCCTAACTTCTGGGTGCTCGGAATCAAAGCGATCGCCGAAGCGGCGATGGTCGGCGCACTGGCGGACTGGTTTGCCGTGGTGGCGCTTTTTCGCCGGGTGCCGATCCCTTTTATCTCGCAACATACGGCGATTATCCCACGCAATAAGGATCGGATCGGGGAAAATCTCGGTCAGTTTGTGCAGGAAAAATTTCTCGACACTCAATCCCTGGTCGCGCTGATCCGCCGCCATGAACCGGCGCTGTTGATCGGGAACTGGTTCAGCCAGCCGGAAAACGCCCGGCGTATCGGCCAGCACCTGCTGCAAATTATGAGCGGTTTTCTCGAACTGACCGACGACGCCCGCATTCAGCGGCTGATCAAGCGGGCAGTGCACAAGGCCATCGATAAAGTTGATCTCTCTGAAACCAGCGCATTGATGCTGGAAAGCATGACCAAAAACAATCGCCATCAGGTGCTGCTCGACACGCTGATCGCCCAACTGATCGCTCTGCTGCAACGCGATAGCTCGCGGGCATTTATCGCCCGGCAGATCGTGCACTGGCTGGAGACCGAACATCCGCTGAAAGCGAAGATCCTGCCGACAGAATGGCTGGGCGAGCACAGCGCCGAACTGGTTTCTGACGCCGTAAACTCTTTGCTGGATGACATCAGCCACGATCGCGCCCATCAGATCCGCCACGCCTTCGATCGCGCGACGTTTAAGCTCATCGATAAGCTCAAACACGATCCGGAAATGGCCGTGCGAGCGGAAAGCCTCAAAAGCTATCTGAAAGAAGACGAAGCCTTCAACCGTTATCTCGGCGAGCTGTGGGCAGACCTGCGTCAGTGGCTGAAAACCGATATCAACGCCGATGATTCTCGCGTGAAGCAGCGCATTGCCAATGCCGGGCAGTGGTTCGGTGAAACGCTGGTTGCCGACAGCGCCCTGCGCGCTTCATTGAATGGGCATCTGGAGCAGGCCGCGCATAAGGTTGCGCCGGAGTTCGCCACCTTCCTGACGCGCCACATTAGCGACACGGTGAAAAGCTGGGATGCGCGCGATATGTCACAGCAAATTGAGCTAAACATTGGCAAAGATTTGCAGTTTATCCGCGTCAACGGCACGCTGGTCGGCGGTTCTATTGGGCTGCTGTTATATCTGCTGTCGCAAATACCTTCCCTGCTGACGCTGGCGAATCTTTAAGGGGACCACCTTGCTGGTGATGCCGCTCGCCCGTCAACTTAGCGTGCCGCGCAATATTAATCTGCTGGGAAGCGGCGCTCAGGCCATCATTAGCGCCACGCTGTGTGGTGCCGTTGCGTTGTTTTTTGCTGCGATTATCAGTCTCACGCAATGATATAAACAGCGATTCGCTAACCCTAAAAGGGTATAAATTCATTACTAGGTCTATTCAAACTAGTCCGTTATTTAATGTCAACATTTAATAAATGAATAAATAACCAACAATATACTCATCAGGAAATTTATAAACTCACTTTAAAATGCGTAAAAATGGACATATTAATTCAACATCAACACCATCTTCAAAAACGCATATATTCTGGTTTAAAAAAATCGCCCGCTTTAATAATCCTGATCGACTTAATTTGCTCCTTTAAAAACAGGCAGATGTAAAAAAGGCGTCTTACAAAAGACGCCTTTTACATATGATCACAACAAATTAGAACTGATAGGTCAGACCCGCAACAACCTGGTTGTCGCCGTCAGCGCCATCAAGCAGGTTAATTTTATAACCTACATCAGCAACCATATTTTTGTTGAAGTAGTAGTCCGTACCCAGCGCCACATATTCGGTCAGGTCATTATTATTGTTGTCACGCGTATGGACATAAGCCACGTTCGGACGCAGACCAAAATCAAACACATACGCAGCCATCGCTTCAAAGTGCTCAGCTTTGTCCGCATCCTGAATCAGGTTGTGGGACTCACCGTACATCGTCGCTACGTAGATGGCGTTAGCATCATACTTCAGGCCAGCACCCCAGAACTCTGCGTTTTCGCCATCCCAACCATTCTGTTTCTGCTGAGCAGTCACAGAACTGGTGGTGTAGGCCGCAATCGCAGACACGCCGGAATCGGCGATATTATCGTAGCCCAGGGAGAAACCGTAGCCATTGCCATGCTGTTTCGTTGGATCCTTATCGGTATCATCCTGACCCTGATATTGCGCGCCAAGGCTCAGGCCATCAACGGCACCAAACAGATTTTTGGTGCGGAGTGTTGCAACGCCAGAAGTGCGTGTAGTAAGGAAGCGGTCAGTATTTTCATAGGAGTCACCGCCGAACTCTGAAAGAATGTCAGTGTAAGCTCCCACGTCGTAAGCGATACCGTAGTTACGACCGTAGTCAAAGCTAACGTCATGGCCATAATCCAGACCAGCAAACGCCAGACGTGTATTAACACCATTCTGAGAACCTTCTGCTTTAGCGGCATCAAACTGACTTTCAAACTGACCATAGCCAGTCAGTTGATCGTTGATTTGAGTCTCACCGCGAAAACCCAGACGTGCGTAGGTGCCGTCAGCATCGGTGCCGTCAGTCCAGGAGTGGACCGCTTTTACTTTGCCGTACAAATCAAGTTTGTTGCCATCTTTATTATAAATTTCCGCTGCTTGAGCGGAAGTGATGCCTAATGCCATCACTGCTAATACCACTGCTGACTTTTTCATATTTTTACTCACTTTTAATTGTGAATTTTGCTATCAACTTTGTTATGAAGGCAGAAAGTCCTCATAAAAAAGCCCCCTGAATACCAAGGGGAGAAATCAAAAACACACCAATAAAGGCAATAATGAAGTGGCAATAAATAATTCACTACTCAGATTTCATTCAAAATCCGGAATAAGGTCAGCCAGGTTTACTCTTGATTCTCGCCCTGGTTAATAGAGCGATGTAGCATTAACGCCTCAGCGATAATATCTTGTTTACTTTTTCGCGTTTCAAATGCCAGCGTTCGGACATATTCCCGCAGAGAATTATCAACACGGGCACTTAAAAGAACCATATCTTTAGATCGGGTACCCCTGGCTTTTCGGATATCGGGATAATCTCGAGAAGGCATCGTCATCATCTCCTGAACGCAATAAGATGCTTATGGCGATGAAATATGCAGTCAGTGTAAAAACATGTCAACGGTAAAAAACATTCACAATCGTAATAAAACTGTTAATAAAGCGAGGTAAAATGGAACGATATTTCAAGCGAAAGATAACTTGTTTATAGAATAATGTGTAATTTTAACTTTACATATATTCATTTTTATTCATTTGATTAAAAACGCATGAAGCATTGACACGAATTATTACACTCAATCGAAACATCATTGCAGCCAATAAGTTACATACCGTTATTAATGTCTACTTTTATGCGAACTGCTTGTTTTTATGTACTGTTATGCAAAGCGGTTCTACCCAAACCACTGCCGGAATCACTTTGATTCTCACTTAATGCTGACCTGTTTTGTCTAAAAATAAGCACGAAAAGGTAAAAATAAGGTAAATAACCCATTTTTTCGCATGCAAAATTAAGTTGTTTTTAATTGATATAAATTAATTTACGTCGTGTAAAGACGGCGAAAAAATCCCGGCTGAGGCGCCAGACAAAATTTTTTATGTCCAATGCAGCACGATAAAAGGGGAATAATCACGAGGGAAAGTACCACACGGACCGAAGCTGTCCGTGTGGCTGAAGAAGCAAAATCAGGCGTTAACTTTATCCAGCGGCCAGGACTCGAACAGATAGCCATCAAAGTCAATATCATCGACATTTGAAAATTCCAACAGCCGTTGTTTGACGTTTTCCAGATGCTGCCACATTGCCAGCTTGGCCGCGCGGGCGTCCTTTTTAATTAACGCCGCCAGGATCTGCTTGTGGTCGACCATCCACTCCTTACGGTAATGAGTATCATCGAGGTGGCTATGAAGCTGGATCCACATCGGGTTGTTCTCACGCCACTGCCATGACTGGCGAAATAACTCCACCAGCATGCTGTTATGCGTGGCTTCCGCAATCGCCAGATGAAACTGCATGTCACCGCTTTCTGATCCATTCGGTTCGCTGGAGGCCAGCTCACGCTCTTCCAGTTGCAACGCCTGACGCATTTTGACGATGTCTTCGCGAGTGGCCTGCAGCGCGGCAAATTCAGCGATGTTGCTTTCCAGCAACTGGCGCGCCTGCAGCAGTTCAAACGGACCGGCATCGTTGCAGTGATTTACATCCGTACTGTCGATACTCTGCGCATCCGCATTGTCGAGCACGTAGATTCCGGCGCCACGACGCACGTCAACCAGTCCTTTAATTTCCAGCATGATTAATGCTTCGCGCACCACCGTGCGAGTGACATTAAGCATCTCAGCAATTTCACGCTCCGGCGGCAAACGCTCACCGGGCTGGTACGGCGTCTGGACAATCAGATCGCGGATCATGGCACCCACTTCCTGGTAGGGTCTTTGTTGAGAAGTGTTCGATTTCATCGTGTTATGTCCGTCAGAAGCGTGTAATCAGATACGGTGAATAGGTATCGAACTATAGCATTTGCGGCAAGTCAAAAACAGAAAACGGGTCAACCAAATCAGTATTTTGATTGACCCGTCATAGTTCGGGGAATTAAGCGTCAGCGCTTAGCGCGGCAACACACTCACGCGCGCCCAGCTCGCACAGTTGTTGATACATGGCGATAACCGTCTCAACAAAGTCGGCGTTTTCCGCTAAATCATGGCCAAAAATCCCGCTCAGCCCCAGCAGCGCCGTCACACGTTCAGCCCCCTGGTACTGTTGGTTAATACGCTGGAATTCAGCCAGCATTGGGTCAACAACATCAATGGCATGCCCCTGCTCATCCACGCCGTGGGTATAACGCATCCAGCCCGCGACGCCAAGCGCCAGGTGACGCCAGTCGCTGCCGTTTTGCAGGTGCAGACGCACCGGATCCAGCAGGCGCTGCGGCAGTTTCTGGCTGCCATCCATCGCAATCTGCCAGGTGCGGTGGCGCAGAGACGGGTTGCTAAAACGTTCGATCAGCAGCGTCGCATAGGCGTTGAGATCGGTGCCTTCCGGCATCGCCAGCGTCGGCGCCTGTTCCTGCATCATCAGCTCAAACGCCGCTTTGCGATACGCGGGATTGGTCATGGTATCGGCGATAGTTTCATACCCGCCAAGATAGCCCAGATACGCGAGGAAAGAGTGGCTGCCGTTAAGCATGCGCAATTTCATCATTTCAAACGGCACCACATCGGCAACGAACTGCGCGCCGACTTTATCCCAGTCCGGGCGACCGTTGACGAAGTTGTCTTCAATCACCCACTGACGGAACGGCTCACAGGCGATAGCACATGGATCGTAAACGCCCAACTGGTCGGCAATTTCCTGCAACGTTTCTGGTGTCGCTGCCGGCACAATGCGGTCTACCATGGTGCATGGGAAGGTGGCGTTAGCTGCAATCCACTCCGCTAACTGCGGGTCACGCGCCTGCGCCAGGCCCAGCACCGCGACTTTCGCCACATGACCATTTTCACGCACGTTATCGCAGGACATCACGGTAAAGGCCGCCAGCCCCTGCTCGCGACGCAGATGCAACGCCTGTACGATGTACCCAATCGCCGATTTCGGCGCGGTCGGGTTCGCCAGATCGTGCTTAATCAGTGGGTTATTGAGATCTAACTGGCCGCTGGCAGCGTCAGTGCAGTACCCTTTTTCCGTGACCGTCAGCGAGACAATCGCCGTCTGCGGGCGCGCCATGGCCTGTAAAATACCGTCGCAGCCGTCAAGATCCGGATGCAGCGCTTCTTTCATCGAGCCAATCACTTTCAGCACAGTGTTGTCCGCGCCCTTTTCCGCCACGGTATACAGCAGTTGCTGCTTGCGCAGGTTTTCAATCAGTACGCAGTCGTTACCCGGCATCAGGTTAACTTCACAGATACCCCAGTCGCTGTCGGTGGTTTCTAAGAGATGGTGGGTGTACAGCGCCTGATGCGCGCGGTGAAAAGCACCGCATCCCAGGTGAACAATACGGGATTGCAGGCGAGAACTGTCCCACGCCGGACGCGCAACCGGCAGGTTGCTACTGGCAATTGTCGTTGTCATCGTGAACTCCAGAAGCCGTTGGAATACCAACGGAAGAGAAAAGGAAAAAGCCGGCCAGACAGGTGACCGGCAAATCTGCTTTAACGGCTGAAGAAAGCGCGCTGGATAGCCATTTCAACACCACGCACTTCCGCCAGCCCTTTCAGGCGACCAATCGCGGAGTAACCGGGGTTGGTTTTCTTTTTCAGATCGTCAAGCATCTGATGACCGTGATCCGGTCGCATGGGGATCAGATCCGCTTTGCCCTCAGCTTTACGACGTTGCTCTTCTTCGACGATCGCTTTCACCACTTCGTACATGTCAACGTCGCCGTTAAGATGTGCCGCTTCATGGAAGGTTTTCGGGTTATCTTCACGCAGCGTGGAGCGCAGATGGGTGAAGTAAATGCGCGGACCAAACTGTTTGATCATGTCAACCAGGTCGTTGTCCGCACGAACGCCGTAGGAGCCGGTGCACATGGTAAAACCGTTCGCCATGCTGCTGACCGTATCCACCATCCACTGCATATCTTCCACGGTGGAAACAATACGCGGCAGGCCGAGAATCGGGCGCGGCGGATCGTCCGGGTGTACCGCCATACGCACACCAGCTTCTTCTGCCACCGGAATGATCGCTTTCAGGAAGACGGCAAAATTCTCGCGCAGCGCGGCTTTATCGATATCTTTGTAACGCTCAAGATGCTGACGGAACTGATCGAGGGTATAGCCTTCTTCCGCGCCCGGCAGACCGGCGATGATATTGCGGGTCAAACGCGCTTTGTCTTCATCGCTCATGGTTGCGAAGCGTTCATTGGCCTGAGCAATCTCTTCGGCGGTGTAGTCTGCTTCCGCGCCCGGACGTTTGAGGATATGCAGCTCAAAGGCGGCAAATTCAATCTGGTCAAAACGCAACGCTTTGGAGCCGTCCGGCAGGACGTATTCCAGATCGGTACGGGTCCAGTCGAGAACCGGCATAAAGTTATAGCACACGGTACGAATGCCGCACTGGGCCAGGTTACGCAGGCTCTGCTGGTAATTGGCGATCCACTGCTGATAGTTGCCAGAACGAGTTTTAATGTCTTCGTGGATCGGCACGCTTTCGACGACCGACCAGACCAGGCCCGCCTGCTCAATAATCGCTTTGCGCTTTAGGATCTCATCAACCGTCCACACTTCCCCGTTCGGGATATGGTGCAAAGCGGTGACAACGCCCGTGGCACCCGCCTGACGCACATCCGCTAAGGTGACCGGATCGTTAGGGCCATACCAGCGCCATGTCTGTTCCATGTTTTGTTCCTCGTTTACATTATGGACTCGACGATATGGCGCATAAATTCCTCCTTTTGGTATTACATGTCAACCTCAATGGCAAAATTGGTTAACCAAATCACAATGAAAGCCGTTTTGATCCTATGAACGGCGCAAAAATACACGGTGAATATGTAAACATGTAACGCAATGTGACATCTATCGCATCAATGGTTAACCAATATATGTAACATCTCAACCAAAATCATAATGGTTCAACCAAAAGAAGGTAGACGTTTTATGCACGTTCTCAATATTCTGTGGGTCGTATTCGGCATCGGTCTGATGCTGGTACTTAATCTAAGATTCAAAATAAACTCGATGGTCGCCCTGCTGCTGGCGGCGCTCTCGGTCGGCATGCTGGCGGGTATGGATTTAATGGAGCTGCTGCACACCATGAAATCCGGTTTCGGCAGTACGCTGGGAGAGCTGGCGATTATCGTGGTATTCGGGGCGGTCATCGGTAAGCTGATGGTTGATTCCGGGGCGGCGCATCAGATTGCCCATACGCTCCTGGCGCGCCTCGGCCTGCGCTATGTGCAGTTGTCGGTGATCATTATTGGTCTGATCTTCGGCCTGGCGATGTTCTATGAAGTAGCGTTTATTATGCTGGCGCCGCTGGTGATCGTTATTGCTGCGGAAGCGAAGATCCCGTTCCTCAAGCTGGCGATCCCCGCCGTTGCCGCCGCCACCACCGCGCACTCCCTGTTTCCACCGCAGCCAGGCCCGGTGGCACTGGTTAACGCCTACGGCGCTGACATGGGCATGGTCTACATCTACGGTATTCTGGTAACCATTCCGAGCGTAATCTGCGCCGGACTTATCCTGCCGAAGTTCCTTGGCAACCTCGATCGTCCGACGCCGTCATTCATGAAAGCCGACGTCCCGGTTGATCAGAACAATCTGCCGTCATTCGGCGTGTCTATTCTGGTGCCGCTGATCCCGGCGATCATCATGATCTCCACCACCATTGCCAACATCTGGCTGGTAAAAGGGACACAAGCATGGGAAGTGGTCAACTTCCTCGGCTCTTCACCGATTGCAATGTTCATCGCCATGATTGTTGCCTTCGTGCTGTTTGGTACCGCGCGTGGTCATGATATGCAATGGGTCATGAACGCCTTTGAAAACGCGGTGAAAAGTATCGCGATGGTGATCCTGATCATCGGCGCGGGCGGCGTACTGAAGCAGACCATCATCGACACCGGCATTGGCGATACCATCGGTATGTTGATGTCGCACGGCAATATTTCTCCGTACATCATGGCGTGGTTGATAACCGTATTAATTCGTCTGGCAACCGGTCAGGGCGTGGTCTCAGCCATGACGGCGGCGGGAATTATCAGCGCAGCCATCCTCGACCCGGCAACCGGTCAACTGGTGGGCGTCGATCCGGCGTTACTGGTGCTGGCGACGGCGGCAGGCTCCAACACCCTGACCCACATCAACGATGCCTCGTTCTGGCTGTTCAAAGGCTACTTTGACCTGTCGGTGAAGGATACGCTGAAAACCTGGGGTCTGCTGGAACTGGTAAACTCCGTGGTGGGTTTGATAATCGTGTTGATCATCAGCATGATTGCATAAAGTCTGTCCCGCTCTGGCAGTAGCGCCAGAGCGGTTTTCCAACCTGTCTTAGCAATCCTCAATAATCAGATACACCGCCTTCACCGGGCCATGCACCCCAACCACCTTGATAAGCTCAATATCCGCCGTCGAACTGGGTCCACTGATAATATTAATGCACGACGGCATCCGCTCACCGGCCTGCGCTTTCTGATGCAGTTTTTCCGCCAGTTGTGCTACGCGCGGCAGGATGGTGCTTTTACGCAGCACGAAAATCGACGACTCCGGCAACAGGCTCAGGGAACGCCCGCGCTCCGGCGCGGAAAACAGCACCACGCCGCCGGACTCGGTCAGGCCATACTCGGCATAGACCACGCCGACTTTCGCCTGCTCGGCCTGGGTAATATTTTCGCTACCGCGCGCCGGGTCCCAGACCACAGCGTTGCATGCCTGCTGTAAGCGTTCGGTAATGCCCAGTTCCACCAGCCGACTGTCGCCGCTCAGTACCACCGGTTGCGGCCCCAGCTCCTCACACAGGCGGAGCGCCGCGTCTGCGGCCTGATCCTCGCGGGTCAGTTCGCAGCGGGCCAGCATCACCTCGCTGGCAAACTGGATAAACGCCTCGCAGCGCTGCTCGGGGCTCAGTTCGGTCAGGCGCTCGTTGGCATAGTTGTTAACCGGCGCGGCATCCGCGTGCGGTTCGAAACGCAGCGGGCGACCCAACGCCTGGGCGACGGTGTTTAAAAATGCGGTACGGTTATCCATTTTTTTTCTCCTGCGCCTGATGTTTCTTAAACCAGCTGCGGAAACTCTCGCCGTCAGCATCAGGCAGATCGCGCGCCTCCATCCAGTCACCAATCGCGCCAACCTTAAGCGGCGTTTTACCGCCATTGATAAACCAGCTCGCCGCGTGGGCCCCGGCCATCATGCCGACCTTCCACAGCCCTGGATGGCTGTTGGCATAAGCGAACATTTTGATCGCCCGTCGCTCGGCTTTCGGGGTAATGCCCTCCTCGGCCATCACCCGGCGATGCCGCAGGATCAGTTTTGACAGAGGGATCCGCACCGGACAGACGCTGTCACAGGCCGTGCACAGTGAACAGGCATACGGCAGGTCTTTAAAATCTTTATAGCCGCCGAGCAGCGGAGAGATCACTGCGCCGATGGGACCTGGATAGATGGAACCATAGCCATGCCCGCCGATATGACGATACGCCGGACAGGTGTTCATACAGGCTCCGCAGCGGATGCAGCGCAGCACATCACGAAACGCTGAGCCCAGCACCTGCGAGCGCCCGTTATCGACAATCACCAGATGAAATTCTTCCGGTCCGTCAACGTTATCCGCCTCACGCGGGCCGGTCAGCCAGGTGTTGTAGCCCGTCAGACGTGCGCCCACGGCGCTG
Organism: Citrobacter sp. C5_2; assembly: GCF_014596845.2. NCBI lineage: Bacteria > Pseudomonadati > Pseudomonadota > Gammaproteobacteria > Enterobacterales > Enterobacteriaceae > Citrobacter > Citrobacter sp. C5_2. The sequence goes on from NZ_CP115032.1 coordinate 4,414,466, forward strand.
CGCGCCAGCATAGTGATCAGCACATCCACATCGGCAAACGTCGGGGCGATACGCTCCATACCCATCACCGCAATGTGCGTTTTCGGCAGCGTGGTGCACATGCGCGCGTTGCCTTCGTTGGTCACCAGACACACCGAGCCGGTTTCCGCCACGGCAAAGTTGCAACCGGTAATGCCGATTTCGGCACTCAGGAAATCTTCGCGTATCTTCTGGCGAATGAATAAGGTCATGGCTTCCGGCGTTTCCGGGCCGTCGTAGCCCAGACGTTCGTTCAGCACACGGCGGATCTGATAGCGATCTTTATGAATGGCCGGGACCACGACGTGCGAAGGCGGATCCTGATCCAGTTGCAGGATGTATTCGCCGAGATCGGTTTCGATCACCTGAATTCCGGCATCCTGCAGCACATGATTGACGCCGATCTCTTCGGTCACCATCGACTTGGACTTCACCACCTTCTTCGCATTTTTATTCTGTGCGACCTGCAGAATGTAGCGGGTAGCCTCTTCTTTGGTTTTGGCGAAATAGACGTGCCCGCCGTTTTGCGTCACTTTCTCGGAGAGTTGATACAGGTAAGCGTCGAGATTGCTCAGAACGTGATCGCGGATCTGGCTGGCACGATCGCGCCAGTCTTCCCAGTGGCCTAACTCCTCGACCATTTTCTGTCGATTCGCGCCGATACGCTCCTGCGCATTAGCCACGGCTTTGCGCATGATCGGGTCTTCAATCTGCTGACGAATGCGCAGTTTAAATTCTACATCGCTGGTTTTTATCGACATTTCTTTCCCCTCAGCGGCTCATCAGCACTTCAGCAATATGCATCACTTTGACCGGCTGACCTTCCCGTTGCAGTCGACCGCCAATGTTCAGCAGGCAGCTGACATCTGCGCCAATCAAGTATTCCGGCTTCGCATCCATCAGATGGAAAACTTTCTCTTTCACCATCTCGCCGGATATTTCAGCCATTTTGACCGAGAATGTTCCGCCAAAGCCGCAGCAGGTGTCCTGATCGGCAAACGTCAGCAGCTCCAGCCCGCGCACGTTTTTCAGCAGTGTGAGCGGCTCTTCCTTCACACCCAGCTTGCGGGTCAGGCTACAGGAGGGGTGATATACGGCGCGGCCATGCAGACTGGCGCCGACATCCACCACGCCCAGTTTGTTGACGATAAAGGAAGTGAGATCCTGCATACGCGCAGCAACGTTCTCAGCACGGATCGCCCACTCAGGTTCATCGGCCAAATAGGTCGGGTAGCTTTTTACCGCATAGGTGCAGGAGCCTGCCGGAGAGATAATCGGATCGTCGTTGTCTTCCAGCGCGGCGATCAGGTTTTTCATCCCGGGGACCGCTTCTTTGATGTAACCGCTGTTGATGGCTGGCTGACCGCAACACCCTTGCTTCTCGGGGAAATTCACGCGACAACCCAGTTTTTCCAGCAGCAATACGGAGTCTCGTGCCATCCGTGATTTCAGTGCGTCACCAATGCAGGTAACAAAGAAATTTACATTCACAATAACCACTCCATTGCTTCATTTCTGTTTATTGCGCTTGATATTGCTATATCAAGCAAAGGTTCAATCGTGTTTCACACCCAGTTTTTCGGTTTGCTCGTTTTACTAATGCCTGGGTTCATAATGTTGCTCAGATCGTTTTCCTTTGATGGCGACTCTCCGTCTCTTATATCAGGACAATCGCAAATGTCTGTATTTTCATTTGTATGACAAAACAAAATAATCCCCTAATCGACTCGGACATGCAATACCCAGGTTTATTTATTTCGGCATCGCTCACATTTTTATATTTAAAACCACAGCATTATTAACACCTTAAGAATAGTTTCAGGAGATAACTATTCTCGTCACTACCATTATCAAACATGTTGTTAAATAACTACTTATAGGTATTCCGCTTACTCTTAAGTATATTTATTCGGCATTAAATTTTAATTAAAAGATTACAATAGTTACAAAACCACAAATCATAATTACTTTATCCACTGAAGCGATTCAGTTTACAGCTTTTATTAATCCAGCAATGTAGCCTCCCCGCCATAAATATAAATCAGGTTTAATAAACCAATCGGGAATAGCAATGAACGAATATTTTATGTTTGCCCTGGCACTCTCTCCGTTACTACTGATGGTATTTTTAATATTAAAACTAAAAATGGCCATCCATTATTCCGTGCTAATCTCTTTAATTTTCACCGCCGCGTTATCAGCACTATTCTGGGAAATGCCCGTACAGAATCTGAAAGCCGCAATAGGCTATGGCGCACTGAAGGGATTATGGCCGATCGTGATAGTGATCCTCGGCGCTATCTTCAGTTATAACGTCATGCAGGCGACCAAAGCGCTGGATATTCTGCGCGATATTCTCGCCAGCATTAGCGAAGATAAGCGTATTCAGGTGCTGCTGATTTCATGGTGCTTTGGCGGATTCCTTGAAGCTGCAGCGGGTTATGGTACGGCGGTCGCCATTCCAATCGGCATTCTTATTGCGCTCGGATTCAACCCGCTGAAGGCGGCGATCGCCTCTCTGGTTGCAAATACCGTTCCCACCGCATTCGGCGCGGTCGGGATCCCGGTTTCTATTCTGGCGGAACAGGTTAATCTGCCGGTTTATACCTTAGGCGGAACTATTATTCTGCAACTGGCGCTGTTTAATATCCTGCTGCCGTTTGTCATTGTCTGCATAATTGGCGGCGGCCTGAAAGCCATTCGCGGCGTATTTCTGATCACGCTGATGTGCGGCATCACCACGCTGGTTCCGCAATATTTTGTCGCTATCCATCTTGGCGCGGAATTGCCTGCCTTTGCCGGGAGCCTGGTCAGCCTGTTTGCCGTCGCGATAGTCAGCCGCCTGCGCAAAGGAAAAACCGATCCCGAATGGCGCATTGAGGTCAGCCATACCCGCGAAACCACGCCGCGCTCGGCAAAAGTGTGGTTCCGCGTGGGCTCTATCTATCTGTTTATTTTTGTCTTTATCCTGCTGTGTTCACCGCTGTTCCCGACGATAAAAACCGCGGCGTCCCAACTGGCCTCGGTACTGCATTTCACGCTCGCCGACGGCAAAACCCTGGCGCTGAAAGTGGAATGGGTGACCACGCCGGGGATGCTGATCATCTTTGCGACCATTATCGGCGGTTTTATTCAGGGGGCTTCGGCACGTGGGATGCTGGAAGTGTTTATCAAAACCATTTTCCAGCTTAAAAATTCCATTGTGGCGATTATGGCGATCGTCGCGCTGGCCACGGTGATGGATCTCAGCGGAATTATTTCCACGCTGGCCCAGTCGATTGTCGATCTGACCGGCAGCTCATACGTCTTCCTCGCCCCGGTGATTGGCGCGCTGGGCACGTTTGTGACCGGCAGCGATACCAACTCGAACATTCTGTTCGGTAAGCTGCAAACTATTGCCGCCAGTAAGCTGCATATCGATCCCAACTGGCTGGCGGCGGCCAATACCTCCGGCGCAACGGGCGGAAAAATGATTTCTCCGCAGAGCATCGCCATCGCAGTTTCAGCCACCAAAATGGACGGCCAGGCCAACCAGATAATGTCTGGCACCATGAAATACTGCTGCGCCTACATTGTGATCCTCGGCCTGAAAGTCGGTCTCTTTTATTACTGGTTTATGGCGTAACCCGTTGTCAACCCCGCCAAATTCGCGGCAATCGAATTTGACGACGCGGTGACCATAAAGGTTTACACCGCCCCGGGATCGGAACGAGGTGACAGGCTTTACGATTTGTCGGCGCTGACTAAAATAGCGCCGATGTTTCAAATCGAGGATTGTTGTTATGTTGTTCTGGAAAAAGATGGTGAAGAAGTTCGACGCCTTTTCTGCGTTGATCCCACCACGCTACTTCCGCGTGTAATGTCTGCGTTTCACGCTCATTTGTCGGCCGGATAAGGCGCAAGCGCCGCATCCGGCAACTGGCCCCCTTTCACTTGCGCAGCCCGCACGCTCTTAACACCCTGACCCACAGACGAAGCCACGCAAAACGGTAGACCAGCGGATGCTGAAATCGTAGCAATGTCAGAAACATAGAGCCTCCTTGCGGCGCTACAGTACCGTTGCCTGATAGCGAATCTGCGGCTCCATTATCTGGTGACGCGCGTCTATCAGCCGCAGTTCATACGAGTCGCGCTCTTTCGTTAGTCGCATCACCGCGTCAACAACACTGGTGGTCCGCTCCAGCGCCAGCTTGTCATCATAACCATTGAGCAGTGAGGCCAGCATCACGCTGCAAATCAGATCCCCAACGCCCACCGGCATTTTGGCAAAGCTATACAGCGGCCGGGCGATGTGTAACGTCTGTTCCGCCGTCACCAGCAGCATTTCAAACGCCTGTTTGTCACGCGAGCAGTCGCCGAGATGCTTCACCAGTACCTTCTTCACGCCCCATGCCACCAGCTGCTGCGCCGCTTCCACCACCTCGTCAAAACTACGCAGTTGCCTGCCCGTCAGCACGCCCAGCTCATAGAGATTCGGCCCCATTATGTCGGCCAGTTGAATGGCGTCATCGACAAAATAGGACTCCACGCCCTGCGCGACAATGCAGCCTTTTTGCGGGTCGCCCATTACTGGATCGCAAAAATAGAGCGCCTGCGGATTACGCTGGCGAATGGTGGTGACCGCGTGCTTGACCTCTTCGCAATGGCGTTTATCTCCAAGATACCCTGACAATACGGCATCACATTGCGCCAGCTTTTGCAGGTCATCCAGCCCGCTGATGATGGCGCTCAACTCGCCGTGCGGCATCGCCATGCCCTGCCACATCCCGTACTGGGTGTGGTTGGAAAACTGCACGGTGTAAAACGGCCAGACATCGATCCCCGAAAGCTGCATCGGCAACACGGCGGCTTTATTTCCGGCATAGCCATAAACGACTGACGACTGAACAGACAACACGTTTTTCATTTTGACTCCGTCTAACGAAACGTTGGCAGCAGACCAAATACGTCCAGAACAACCGTCAGATAAACAATCGCCCCACAGACAATCACCAGATTGAGCACGGTGTTATTACACGGCGCGGTATAGCTGGCGGTCGGAAAACGTTTCCGCGCCGCTTTCACCAGGAACGGCGGCAGGATCACGCTCCAGATGGTAAAGGCCAGACCGGCGTAACCAATCGCGTGCACAAAACCGTTCGGGAAGAAGAAGCACACGGCGGCTGGCGGGAAGTAAGTCACCAGCGCGGTTTTCAGGCGGCCCATGCCGTCATCCGGGAAATGAAACAGATCGGCGATGTAATCAAACAGGCCAAGCGTCGCCGCCAGCAGGGAACTGGCGACCGCGAAGTTGCCGAAGAAGGTCAGGATCAGATCCATATAACGGCTGGTGAACAGCCCGCTGATGGCCTCGACAAACACGTCGATATTGCCGCCTTTGGCGATAATTGGCGGGAACGAGGAACGGCTAATGTTGCCCATCGTAACGGCTAACCAGAAGATATACAGCAGCAGGGCAAACAGCGTGCCGATGATAATAGAGCGCGTAATATTCGAAATCCCGCTCGTGCCATACAGCTTGACCAGGCTCGGCACGTTACCGTGAAAACCAAACGAGATAATGCAGAACGGCAGCGTCATCAGGATATACGGCAGATACTGCGAATTGGGCAGCGCCACCGCCACGCTGTCGACGAGTTTTGCCACTTCGATATGGCCCACTAGCCCGGAGAAGGTGGCAAAGAACGCCACAAATTTACCGATAATCAGCACGGTAGTGATGCGTCCAACCAGCAAGGAACTGTACCAGGCAATTGCCCCAACCAGCATACTGACGATAATCACCGAGATATTTGCCGGAAAACGCACTCCGCTGTATTTAAATACGGTTTGCGCCATCACCGCCGATGAACCGGAGATATAGGCATAGGTCAGAATATACAGCACAAAGCCGAAAGCGATACCCACCACGATATTCCACTTACGGCCTAATAAATCCTGGGTAAAGGTATTAAAACTGGCACCAGCGCCATAATGTAGGTTAACTTCAACCAGCATCAGGCCGGTTAATAACATCATGATGGCAATAAAGAGAAGAATAACCGACGCACCGGGGAACCATACGCCGGCCATCGCAATCGGCAGGGAAAACATTCCGCCACCCACTACGGTCGCGATAACCAACATGGTTCCGCTAATCAGTCCGGGGGTACTACTCTGTCGCTCAATGGCATTAATATCCATGATAAATGTTCCTGTAGACTATTCGTTATAATTACAGCTGTCATTTGTACATCATGCGGATAATAAAAATGTCGGAGTCAGGGTTTACTTTTTATAGTTCTGTCACGGTAACGGACACCGCAAAGGCTTCCTGTTCATGGAAAAAGAAGACAAAAAAGCCCCATCGCCAGATGGGGCCATAATGCTTATTTAGATATAATCAAAGCGCGCGGTAAAGAAACGCAACTGCTTCGGCTCATAAATAAACTTCAGCCCGCGAATATCTTCTTTGTGCTGGTAAAGTTTAATAATACCGTCGGCCACCACATCCATATGCGCGTAGGTATAAACGCGACGTGGAATCGTCAGACGCACGGTTTCCAGTTTCGGTCTGTGGTGTTCGCCGGTCACGTTATTACGACCCGCAGAGATAATTCCGCGCTCCATACTACGTACACCAGTTTCTACATAGATGCTGGCAGCCAGGCTTTGCGCCGGGAACTCGTCCTGCGTCAGATGCTCGCAGAAGCGGCGCGCATCGAGGAATACCGCATGGCCACCCACCGGTTCAACAATCGGTACGCCAGCAGCTTTCAGCTTGTCGCCCAGGTAGCGCACCTGCTTCACGCGGTGCTCAATGTACTCATACTGCATGGCTTCGCGCAGACCAATCGCCATGGCTTCCATGTCGCGTCCGGCCAGGCCGCCGTAGGATGGCATCCCTTCGTAGACCACGACTAACTCTTTGGCAGCAGAGAACATTTCGTCATCATTCATGCACAGGAAACCGCCGATGTTTACCAGACAGTCTTTTTTACCACTCATGGTACAACCGTCGGCGTAGCTGAACATCTCATGCACGATCTCTGCGATGCTCTTGTTCTCAAAGCCCTGCTCTTGCTCTTTGATAAAGTAGGCGTTTTCTACGCAGCGGGTGGCGTCGTAGAACACTTTAATGCCGTGTGCTTTTGTCAGTTCACGTACCGCACGCATGTTTGCCATCGATACCGGCTGCCCGCCCGCGAGGTTAACCGTCACCGCCAGGCAGATATAGGCAATATTCTCGGCGCCTTTTTCATCAATCAGCTTTTGTAATTTTTTAAGATCGATATCACCTTTAAATGCAATATTCAGACCGGCATCGTGCGCTTCGTCACGAACGATATCGACAAACACCGCGCCATTTTTTTCCTGGTGATAACGGGTAGTGGTGAAATACATATTCCCGGCAACATATTGCCCAGGTTTAATAGCCAGCTGCGATAACAGGTTTTCAGCGCCGCGGCCCTGGTGAGTCGGAACAATATGTTTAAAGCCAAACAGTTCCTGAACCGTTCTTTCCAGATGGTAGAAGTTTTCGCTGCCCGCGTACGCTTCATCACCCATCATCATTCCGGCCCACTGCTTGTCGCTCATTGCGTTGGTGCCACTGTCGGTCAGCAGGTCAATATAAATATCTTTCGAATTTAACAGGAAAGTATTGTAACCCGCTTCCTGCATTTTCTTAAGGCGTTCATCACGCGGGATCATAGATACAGTTTCAACGCTTTTAATACGGAAGGGTTCTGCCGGATAATTCATTTTGTTTCTCCAGTAACAGTGGTCATGTACGTATTAATGTGAAGTAAAGCATACCTGGTTCATCAATAAAGTCTGATGAAATATAACTATTCGCCTCCTGAGCCAGGGGGAGAAATAATGTGGAGGCACTATGCAAGATTTAATTGATTATGGAAATAGCTCGAGCAACATTAATCACTGGCAATAATTCAAAAATCTGTAAATGTGAGTGATGCAAATCACACGTCATTTTTTTACCTATTCATATTCAACAAGTTTTTTTTTGCGTGTTGTTTTGTCGTTCGCTGTTGAGCGTTACCTGCGACCGGAAATACTGAAAACTTAACTTTCCAGGCTGTTCTCATTTTGTATTGGTGAATGAGTACACCCCATTTTGTGAGAGTCGGATCACTTCGCGAGTTACTATTTGTGATACATATCACTAAAAGTGTAAAGTAAAGTGTACAAATTGGTGTTGTTTCAGAGTTTGCTATTTGCTTCAGTGAGTTAGATCGCATTTTTGACCAGATGGAAACAGGCGTTGTTTTCTGGAGCGCGGGGATATTCAGGCGTGTGGAAGGTAATGAATTTATACGCTGAATAATACCGGATTTATTGGGATGAAGGCGTTTTCTATTTATTCCAAAAGCGTGCTATTCGCGCTTATTTCATCTTATTTACATCTGGACTTCACCCAAGATACTGGGGGAATTTACAGGGATTTTATTAGCACGATACGCAGTAACTATTAAAGGGAATAGTCACCATGACTGATACGCATTGTATTGCAGTTTCATTTGATCCAGAAGTGCATGCCGCACGCACCGCCGAACCCGAAGAGTCAGAACTGATGAAATCCCTGCGCGCCGTGGAAAAGCTCTCCGCGCGCAAGCAAAAGCAGGTGCTGGAGTTTATCGGAGTGATTGCGGGTAAAGGGTCGAAGGGGTGAGAGTGTGATAGTCCTTGAGGTGCCTGCGGGCGCCTTTATTATGGGGCATTGCGCCATCTTTGCTTTATGCCGTAGTACGTTCGTTCCAGGCGTCAGTATATTGAATATTGCCATCTACGATACACCAAGTAATTTTTTCATAGCGCAGTTGTACGCTTTCTAAATGCCCGGTTCCCCGCTCGCGCCTTGAGCGTGTTAAAAACGGTGTTCAAGGCATTAAACAAACTTACTTCTACTAGCCTTTACCAGTGGCAGCCGTACCGCATTATCGCAGCGCGCTACGCCTAACAAGAGAAATCTTTTATCATTGCCTTCTTTAATACCGCAACCAGAGGTGCTTTATGGACAACCTTTCCTTTCTTTATTTATTGATTTTCCCGGCCAAAAAGATGATGAAAATTGGTAAAGCTAATAACATCTATAACCGCATTCAATCACTAACACGAACCTGGGGCGAAGTGGATTTTGAGCGCTCTTACCAAATTATCGTGCCGCAGTCAGAGGTTTTTAAACTAGAAAAAATGCTGCATTTTCTGTTAACCAATTATCAGACAGGCATTGATGCAGGCGATGGTTATACAGAACTGTTTACCATTGAGGCACTGGAACCTGCGATTAAGCATATTCATTATGTTATTGATCATGAAGTAATTAACGCTCAATTGCAGAAAGGCATAGAGAGGCCGCCACTTCGTGCCAGTAGATGTACGGAGCATTCTCATAGGAAAATGAAAAAGCAGTCCAATTTAATGATAAACGACCTTATCGAGGTGACGGAACAGTTCAGCAGGATAAATCGCTTACTGCTTATCTTACTGTTTAAGCAGCATCGACTACTTTATCAATATGATATTGAAGAAAATACAGTGAAATTTCGGATAGCGGATAATTACGCTGAACAGAGTGACGCTCACAAAATAATGCGCATGTTTAGCTTTTCAATTAAAGATTTCAGGTATACGGGTACAACCAACTACTGCTCGGGAATCTGTCGCAAAGATACAATCACACAATACAGCGTTCGGCTGATTTCAGCCGACAAAAATGCGCACCCTCTAGTTGCCTATCTCGCCTCACAAACCGAGAACCTATTGAACAGGTTACCGATGCGTTCGTCGTTATTAAACAAGGATCTTCCGATACTGGAATCGAGTCGTATTTTGTGCGATATATTATATAATAATAGCGAAGTTTAATAATCGTGCCACCGAGACGCAAAACTCTCGCTGAGGTGAAGGTTTAAAAGAAGGGGGGAGGGCCAAATTGAACTTTTCACCTGAAAACAGTGCCGGTATAAACTGAAATATCGATCTTTCTTTTACATCACAGCCCATGACCATAAAAAATAGTTATACTTAAGAACCGATTGCGAAGGCCGGACTCGAATTTTACACCCAATAGACTGATATCAATGTAGTTTATAAACAGGGATAAATAGTTATACCCGCACTTGTACCCACAAGTTAAAATCCGTACAAAAAATAGACATTGCAAGTGGGTATAAAGCCACACCAGTAGAACACCGATATGGCTATCAAAGCAAGATTCAGGCAGGCAGGAAAGTTTTCTTCAGAGGCACCAAAAGTTTGGTCTCAATATCCACTTGCTCATAGTTCTCAATAAGCGCCCGGACGAGATCATCAAGCGTCCAAAGCGTCAGTGGTATCGTCGAACGGTCGGCTTCATATCGAGCATCTTTCGTAAAACCCCCTGTACTGACATAAAGACCGCGATCGTCTTTATGGCGACCGCCAATAAAGCTGCGAATCTGCTGACTTCCCATTTGCTCCCTGCGATGTTTTACCTCAACGATAATACGTGGATTTTCAAAACCGAACCCATCAGGTGAAGCAATGATATCTTTACCCCGATCGGCTCCTGCAGGTGAGACCTGCGTTTTATAGCCCATACTGCGTAAAACTCCGGCAACCAGATTTTGCATCTCGTCCCAGTCAAGAGAGTTGATACGATCTTTGATACCCTCAAACGCCAGCATTTCCATATCGCGGAGCGGATCAGAAACGACCTCATCTTCATCCATCGCAACTGGATTCTGAGTAATCACATCAATAGTGGGTTTCTTATCCTGTAAAAGCTCTTCTAGCGCATATTCTGGAAGCTGGAAAACCGTCAGCGTAGAACCCAATGTGTTCTTGGTAGATACAGACAGTCGATCGCGATCGATTTCTTGAGTATTCCATTTAACCTGCCGAGCGATACCCATCCCCTCGTCCACCCATTCAGGATGATATTGGAAGTCTGAAGTAACTTTGCCTAGCAAATAAGTACGGTTGGCTGGCGAATAGGTCATAACCCAATCCCCCTTTTGGATTTCGTTCACAAAACGCCAGACCTGCGATGCACCAGAACGCGCAGTTCCCAGCTTTGTTAATGGGTCTGCCTCTTGGTATAAGGCGAGTAACTGGGCTCGGGACAGGCCGGGTTTGACTAATGGAGCCAGCTGAGACCAACCGATGCCTACAATTTGCTTATCGCGAAAATCGTCATAGAGCTTGCCGCCGTCACCACGGATCATCCACATTCTGCTGCTCATACCCGTTCCTTCATGAGGAAAAGAAATTACGACGGATCATAAGCTTGTTAGCTTCAGCCGTCAAAACCCTCAAGAACGGCTGCTTAACAAGCTTGGGTAGTGCCGGGCGATGATGTCATTCAACTTATCAACCAGCTCTGATCGTTTGAACGTGATGTGGGCCGTTCCCTTCTGATAGTACTTAATAGTAAACATCTCATCCTCATAACTGGTACTGTGCCTGTTCTCATGAATATGATCGCTGAGACGACGGGTGACATCAGCCCGGTTGTCGGGGACAGGTTTTCCATCGAGAAGCATCAGCATGCGCTCAAGGTCAGCCAGGCGATCACGCTGCCAGCCCCAGTTAAGACCAAATCCCCAACGGTCATATTTCACCAGCCCTGTCACGATGATTTTTTTCCCAAACTTACACGGGCTGTTGCTTTTGTAATCCCAGCTCAGCCCCTTAAACACGTTAATCACACCACGTTCAAATACTTCACTTTTATTCAGATGCAATTGTTTAAATGTGCTCAGAATATTTTCTTCATTGATAGCGGGAATATCGTCTTTCTCCAGGCTGTTGTACCACTGCTCACGAGCCTGAGCATCCATAATGGAAAGCATCCCTGAACGCTTCATTAAGTCACGCCATATATCGCGATCGAGATTGCGGGTAATGGCTTTCATTGCCGCTTCTCTTTTTTCCATCAACCAGCAGCCACAGCGAAAATCCTGCTTCATGGCCCAGTCAAGAGCGGTTTTACCGCCGATACTTCTGGTCAGCGTCGATATATCAGCAACTTGTTGTATCAGTGTCTCAATTTGTTTAAGTGCACTATTACGCCCGGTGATGATGCGCTCAATGCTGGTGGAGCAAATCACGTCGGTGTGATCGGTTAAAACTTCGGATTTGGTGATGGTGAGTTCTGACATAGTTTATATCCTTTCTATAAAGCAAAACGCCAGCCGGTGAGGGCTGGCGCTTATGCGTAAGGTGAATATCGGACTGCGATTATTCTGACTGGAGTATTGCAGAGACTGAATATGTCGGATCGAGGGCCTACCAGTCGAAAGTTGCAAAACCGGGCAACAGGTCGCCCGCTGCATCCAAATGCAGAATATCGATCCCGTAACGTTGTATGAGCGTAGTCACTAACCGACGGCTGTCTTTTGAAAGCCCGATTCGCTTTAGTTCCAGTACGGGATGTAAACGGGCATTCAGTCTGAGAATAAATCCGTAGCCGGTGTACAGTATCCAGTCGTTGTTGCCGCCGTCGTGGCGTTGAAGACTTATCTGGTCGAGAATAGCGTTATCCTCACTGGTAATGTGCCCGGTATTGCACTGGATCCCGTTCAGACGGGTGACAGGTAGTAGCGGATCTTCAACAATCAGCTTCCCGGGGGTATCAGCAATACGAAGCGAATAACCGTTGTCACAGACCACATTGATCAGGTCGGTCAGCTCAATCCCGTCGATATCGACGGCGATCCGACCCATATTGAGAGCCAGTACGTTGATGGCATCAGCTTCTACTGTCAGGGATAGTTTCATTGCTGCACCTCGCTACATTTGCCGCGAGTGATATCGGTAACCACTTTGTGGCCGTTGCGGGTCATTAATCCACAAGCCTTACGGGCATGGAGAATGTCAATACAACTAATAAGTGGAGACTGTGTATCTGCGTTGAAACCGTGACGATCGATACGGATTAGTTCATACTTTTCGACGATAAAATTGATGGCATCGCACAGCGAGATACCAGCCTCAATATGCTCCTGGATCACGCCATCGTTGCCAAATGGTGTATCTCTGAGCGTCAGACCGTAGTGGCGGTCCAGCAAGTGCGTCAGTAATATCTGCCAGACGGCGACAGGCGGCGGGCAGGACTCTGCCGCCCGTGCAGGGTGTATAGATTGGGTTTGCATGATGTTCTCTTTCTGAGGTGAAACGAGGAAGGTGGTGCCGGATGCTGTTGCAGGTCTGGTGATTATGCTGCTGGCGGTTCCCCCGGATAAATCGCGAGGTAGATATAACCACAACTGCCCAGTGTGTCCGCTTCGCAGATGAGACCATTGTGATACAGCGTGACGCAGTGCTGATGGCGGGGATTGAGTTCACCGGAAACCAGCATCAATTCAAGCTGTTTCAAAAGCAGCGGAAACGCCTGATCAAGATGGCGTAAATCCGCTTCGCTGAACGTGCCGGTGATGCTGGCGCGGTCGGCGAGATAGTGCAACTGGTTGCCTTCCTGCACCAGCCGTGCGCCAAAGCACGTCCTGACGGTAGGTTTAAGTCCCCACCAGGGTTCGGCACTATCATGGGTTGCTACATTTGTTGTGTTCTGCATTTAAGTAATCCTTAACTGTGCATTAATTCAGGGTAACGCTGCGCAATACGACATACGGGCCATGACGGTCCTGACGGCGTTCAGCAAAAACCGCCAGTACGCCGCTGATATCCTGAACCTCCCGACCCGCGTAATGGCAGATGCTGCCGCTCCACTTGTACTTTCCGGTACAGAAACGAAACAACCGGGCTTCAGGATGCTGGCGGTATATCGTCATTGCCTGACGTTTGGGGATTATTTTCATCACAGGTCTCCTTACAGCCAGCCACGTTCAGCGAGCGAGACGATTTCCATCCCGCCAACAACCAGGTGGTCCAGCAGGCGGATGTCCACCAAGTCCAGTGCCTGTTTAAGACGTTCTGTGATCCGTCTGTCCGCCTCGCTGGGCTCTGCGTGCCCTGACGGGTGGCAGTGCGCGACGAGCATGGCTGCAGCGTTATATTTAAGTGCCGCCTTCATCACCTCCCGTGGATGGACCTGCGTATGGTTGATGGTGCCGGTAAAGAGGGTTTCATGCGCAATCAGCCGGTGCTGGTTATCGAGGAAGAGCGCGGTAAACTCTTCACGCTCCAGTGTGGCAAGCTGCAGGCGCAGCCAGTCCCGGACGGCGTGGCTGGAGGTAAATGACGCTCCGGGTTCACGTAACTGACGCTCCAGCAGGGTTAGTGCCTCCCGGATGATGTGCTGTGCGGATGCCGGTAATCCGGCAGCAAACAGCGGTAGCTGTTGTTCCATAGTGTCTGACCTCAGTCGATGATGTGCATGATGGCGCTGCATTCCGCGTGGTTGAGCGCGTAATCCCGCAGACGGTAATAGTGTTCCGTCATGGCATCGCATCCGGTACGCATGGCGTGGTGGCTGTAAGTCATCAGACAGACGGCAATACCGGCGGCTTCGGCGCTGAGTTCACCACCGTTACCGTTCATGGTGTTGAACAGCGACCATTTTTCATCGGTATCCTCATTCGCCTCCGGGGCCATAAAAGCACCGCCGTTGCTTAGCATGTAAAACTGCCAGATACCCCCGCAGTAGTCCGCGCAGAAGCGGTCCATCCAGGCGAAGATATGTGGCTCAAGGATTATCCATTGTGGGATGTTACCAAAGTACTGCGGCCAGAATTCCACTCGTTGTTCATCCGGAACGAGTGTGGCGGCTAATACCGGTATGAAGTCATCACCGGTAGAGGGATACAACAGGTTGTTATCGTTAAGATGAATCATGTCCGTCATGGTTGTTTTCCTTTTGTCAGGGTCATCAGCGCACTCCCGATGAGCGGGAGCATGTGAGTCGTGTAATTGGGGGAGCAGATGTGCCGTGTTACCGGCGGGTGATATCAGCAAGCGGTACGTTCAGATGTGAGCGTGGGCAGAACTGTGCATAGCCATCGACATTTCTTTCGCTGGAGCGTGCCGCATCAGCTCAGCGCCTGCTGCAGTTCTTCCGCCATCACCCACAAGGCCCGGTTCAGTTTAAGGTCACCGTCGATACCGTTGACGGCGCGGGTGTGGCTGCGCTTACCCTGTGCCGAGCGTCCGGCCAATCCACCCTTGCTCAGGTTCTCCTGCAGGCGGTTAAAGACTGTCCAGAGGTCATTTTTCTCATCCTGCCAGCGACGGGGAGAGAGCGCCTGTGCTTCGGTTACCGGCTGATGCTCTTCGCCAAAGCGATACGTCAGCGCAGCCTTCGCCAGCGCCTGCTGCGCCAGTGGCGGGAGCAGCAGCGACTGCATGGCCTCGCGCTTTTCCTCCACCAGGTCAAACACCCCGAGGACTTCGTAAGCGCCTTCAATAACTCTCTCCACCACGTTGCCCCGGTGTGGTACGCGAATTTCGCCAAACGACTGCCCGCAAACCAGGGAATTGGTGCAGACGCTGCGGAATATGCCCGGCAGCAACTGAAAACTCGATGCACCATCATGGCTGTTGAGGATGATGATTTCCGGTACCTGCTGGCCGTTTATCTGCCCGGCGCGACGCAGGCGCAGCATATGCTTTGTATGCTCCCGGCGTCCGGGGTCACGTACACGCGACTGGCAGGCGAAGAAGGGCTGAAAACCTTCGCGCTGCAGGTTTTCGAGCAGGGTAATCGTGGGGATATAGGTGTACTTCTCGCTCCTGGAATTGTGCTTGTCTTCACCAAAGACGCTGGGAACATGCTGGTGTAATTCTTCGTGGGTCAGCGGACGGTCACGACGTATCTGGTTCGTGTGGCCAAAGCGGCTGGCTAATCGCATTATGTAAACTCCTTGATAATGGCATAAACGCAGACAGGCCATACCCCCGGAAGGAAGTATGGCCTGGTTGTTTGCGTGGCTGTGAGGGGGTAATAGTGATAGCGGTGGTTGTTGCCGTCGTGGGACGATCGTTAATTGTCGTCAGTAGCAGGGGCCATCGGGATACCGTAGCTGGCAATATAGCGGTTGGGCATCACGCCAGCCTCCGGGACAAAATCCCAGTCCCACCAGATAAGCATGCCGTCGGTATCGTGGATAACCAGACGAAAATGGATACCCTGGTCATCCTCAAAGGTGACATTGGTGTACGTTGCAGCAATAGCTTCGGCCTCAGCGCGGGTGAGCCTCTTGTGCGGAAAAGTGGTAACCTCATGATTTCTCATTATTTCCTTTGCCCCGGATAAGGTGGAAGAAACGTGGTGCAGGCAATACGGCCAATCGTGCGGGTGGTGGTGACATCCACCGCCCCGCTGACCACACCGCCGGCCAGAGGCACCAGACGAATAAACTGGCCACTGGTGCGTACACCGGCACGGGCGGCCATCAGCACCAGGGTTTTCTCCACAATCCTCCGTGTGAAGGGGCGGGTCCAGTTGTCCATCGCCTGTAACGCCACTTCCTGCAACAGCGCTTTGGCAGCGTTACCGCATAGGCACAGCCCGGCGAGTGCCCGGATACGTTCGTCAGCCAGACTGCGTTTGCCGAGGCAGGCGATGGCTGCCACCAGTCGGGTCTGGAGAAACAGTACGCTGGTGATGTTCAGCGGCAGCGTGACGGGCATCGCCACCACCCCACCCACACCGGATAAAAAGCCGGTACTACCCGCCTTGACGCTTTCCCAGCGGATCATCGCGTGGGCGGCCTTTGTCACATCACCCTCAGCATCAGTGAGATAGCGTTCTGCCAGGGTTTCAGCCGACTCGATCCCGGCAATCCCACTGACGGCTTTGTCATAGAGCCAGCCCATCATGGCCTGAATACTGCGGGAGTTGTGTTTCTCTGCAGGCATCTCATCGTCATACTCAACGTCAATCTCATCGTTATTTTCCATTCGTTCTCCTGCTTAAACAGTGGATAAAAGAAAGGCCAGGGACATCGCTGTGATGAGCTTGGCTTGTGGGTTTGCTGTCAGAAGGTATAAAAAGAACAAGCCACGTCCCCTGTAGGGATGTGGCCTGCTGTGTGGGGTAGAGTCGTGGCAGGGGTATTCCTGCGGTTAATGACTTTTACAGTCAGTTCAGGATGAAGTGTTCACCCATTTTGTCGTTGTCAACGTGACTATCCTGGGGAAGCTGGCGGGTATCGAGCATCAGATGGGTTTTGCATTCGTGAGCCGAAACCAGGTCGCCGTTTTTGTACACCCGAATACCCTGAAACTCTTCATGACCGGTGTCTTTACTCAGCAGAATGTAGTCGTATACCCCTTTGTTAAAGCGGATATAACTGGCAGAGCCCATTCCCAGCGGTGCGTGGTAGTGGAAGGCTTTCACGCCGAACAGCCCTTCCGTTAACTCCAGCTCGGGTTTATCGTTTTTATCCGAGTAGGTGTAGCGATAATCCTGTCCTGCGGCGGCAAAGACATCCACATTTTTCCCGTTATCCAGGGTACAGAACGCATTCACCGGGAGATCGACAGACTGCTGAGCTGTCTGCTTCTCTGGTTCTGTTATTTTTGGGGTAGTTTTCGACATACGATGTTGTGCCGCGAGGCGGCGGGCTTCATTTGCCGCTTCTGCATCTTTTTGCGCCTGGCTACCCAGGCCATAAAGATTTTTACTGGTTCCGTCTCCATAGAACCCACCTTTTCCTGAACCTTCAGCAACGCCCGCTTTTGGATTGTAGTTGGCAGTTATTTCCGGATCAGCTTCGCGTGAATATGCCTGTTTTGATTGTTTATGCCATTGGCCGTTTTCATCCTGTTTGTAACCCATCTTTGCCATGTCCTGCTTGTATTCTGACTGAGGATCGAAATCAGCCACCTTCTGATTAATTACCGAGCTGCACGCGCTGGCAAAATCAGCAGTACTGAAGGTAAAAGAAGAACCAAACGTGCTCATGCTGACTTTTTTGTTTTCTTTCAATGAATTAATAACTGACTGAATATCACTGGTTGCCACGGCTGTCTGCACAGCTTGGTATTGGGACTGGCTGTTACACATCACGCTGGATGGATAAGACGTGTTATTAATCCTGAAATTACTCCCTGCAAGTTCGGTGGTGCCACGACCGCCGCACTGCGGCTTATTCTCAATAATACCGATCGTTGATGGCTTAACCCGTAGCAGAACCTGGCCGTCATCGCTGTACGACTGGCAGAAAGTACCATTGACGGTCCAGGCGGCAGAGGCATTAAACGCCGCCATGCTGAGCACAACCGCCAGCAAGGTTTTCTGATGTGGACGGTATTTTTTCATTCAATTTTCCTTTTTTATTACTGAACGGGAAACGGGCTTGTTTCCCTGAATGGTTTTACTTCCTGAACGTACTCATCACCCGCTAATCAGCGGGAAACCTTCATCCTGCCCTCTTCGCTGTTGATAACCCTTCCGGCCGTGGAAATGACCCGACCAAAACCTATGCCAGGGTGCGTGCAATCGGTAATATCATGATCGTTTTTATCGATCGATTTAATAAAATTGATCTGTATAATCAATTAGTATTTTTGTAAAGACAACCCAATCACGGTGGCGAAAGGTTGTTAAAACTATGTTTTTATATGTTTTTTCTAAGCCGTAGTTGAAGGTGGCTGGGTCAAAGGAATACAGGTGATGTAATGAAACGATGTGCAAGATGTAACAAGAGAAGGGGCATCATCAGCCGTCTGTTTGGGCTTGATAAGGAATTCTGCGACGAGTGCTTATTTGATACTGAGCAGGAAATCAGGGAGAAACACATCCTCCCCGTCAGGCGTCAGAAAGATGACAGCAAAGGGAAAGCGTAACCTGATATGCAGCCTAAAATTGATGTCAGCGTCATTATCCCGGTATTCAATGCGCAGGCCACTATCGGCCATCAGGTACATGGGCTCCTCAGCGAGCAAACACTCAGCATTGAGGTGATTGTTGTGGATGATGGCTCTACCGACGAAACGTCGACCATACTGAGCGCCATCACCGACGAGCGGCTGATTCTTGTTCATCAGGAAAATCAGGGTGTATATGCTGCAAGAAATGCCGCTCTGGCAGTACACCGGGGTGAATGGGTGGTTTTTCTGGATGCGGATGACCGGATTGAAGACGGTTTTCTCCGGGAGAGACTGAAAAGCGCACGAGCGGCCCAGGCTGATGTTGCCCTTTTCAATGGCTGGTACACCGACAGCAGTTGCCTGCAACGGCAACCGGTTCATCGTAAGCAGCCCTATGCTCAGGCACTCAACGGGCATGCGTGGATACAGCATTGCGTGGCGCAGAAAGAATGGCCGCATTACCTGTGGCTGCAGATGGTACGCTCGTCCTACATCAGGAAGAATAATCTGCGTTTTCAGGAGGGTAAAAGCCACAAGGACATCCTCTGGACGATTAACCTGGCCGCTGCAAACGGCCTGTTTTATTTCGCTGACAGAAAAGACTATTTCTACATCACGAACCCGGCATCGATTACCCACCGACAGGACTACTACGATATCCGTGCACATAGCTACATTGACGTTATCAGCGACATTCTCGCTCTTTCATCCCTGCCGCAACACAATGAGATAAGGAAGCCTCTGAGAAGGCATGCGCTGGTTGAGTGTCGCCATTTTCTCGGGTTGTTCCGGCGTAAGATTGCCAACCGGCAGGCAGCCCGACAGCTGTTCAGGCAGAGAATCGCGTTGCGTCAGTTGATTGCAGGGGTCAGCAGTCTGAGCGACCTCTTTTTTGTGCTGAAACTTGTGAGAAAGATTTACCTGTAGCCAGTGAGGTTACGCAGCGGCGAATCTCGCGAGATAGATGCAACAGAGAATTGCCGCATAAAACTAAAAAACCCGGAACGCTACATCAGTAACGAACCGGGTAAGTCATGCAGGAAGTGGTTTATTCACCGTTGCAGAATAGATTCCTGATCTGTTCAAATAAGTAATATAGCCGCAAAAATATCTGGAATATCCTTCACTCAAAAGTAAGATCTTCCCCCATAAGACGCCATAAATCGACGGGTTCCTTCTTCTGTGGTAGTACATAAAAAAAGGTGGTGGAAGAATGTTTGATGCCAGTGGAATAGCGATAACACACAACTTCATCGTCGGCATCGCCAGGCGCGATTATCTCCTGTGAGTAGAAGCCATTGTAGAACGCCACCACAGCCTCTCTGCTGTCTATCTCAACACTGAAGTAGCGACGAAGATACTTACGCAATAAGCGGTACATCAGACCGATACACTGCTTGTGTGGCTCGCGTAATGACGAGGTGACATCAAAGCATTTATTAAAAACACGGCATAAAAGCGCCATGACGCGATCGGGATCGCCAGATAGCACCGCATGGAACCCCACAATCGCCAGTAGCTCCAGATACAAAGGATATTCAGGGAACAGCTGCCGGATCTCCCCCAGGCATTCTGAAATTCTGTGATGTCCAAGACGCCACAATTCCCCATGAAGCAGCGTGAACAAGGGAAGTTGTTGCTCAATACCACCAAACTCAATCTTTCTGGGAACATTACCATGAAAGCGTCTGACAGGTGTGACTCGGCTCAATTCTTCGTTAACCGTTAAGACGCCATACCGCTCTACCAGTCCATCATACAAACTTCCGTTAAATGGAATACATTCACCTGCTGATTTGATACCGTCGAAACCATGGCCCTGATAAGGTATTACATCTCTGTTTCTGCGGTTTATTAATTCAGGAGCTATAATCAAATTACCTGCTATGTTTGCACCTCCTTTCCCATTTGGATACATATGACATATTTCAATACACAGCAACGCCACAAGCTTCATTTTTTCCTGTCCCCACTCGTAAGTAAGAATGGTATAGCTTCGCTGATGACGGGCTTTTATCTGATATAGCTGGTGAAAATCCACCACATCCCCTGGTCCAGTAATAGATCCTAATACCAGTGGATTACGTGTATAGGTACTATTAATGTGCTTCCAGTATGATGAATTCAGAATACTTACGGTATTGTTGGTATTAATTTTACGTGAACCTTTCTGACGGCATGCTGCACTACAATACTTTTCATTTCTTGTCTCTGCCAGAGAATCACCGCAACACTGGCACATACTTAATAACTTCACCTCCTGATTTTGTTGATTAAATAAAAATGTCTGATAATGCTTCTCACAAAGGCCTGCATTACCAGCTTCTGTTCGTCTGAGTATTTCCTTTTTACAATTACTCCGATCACATTGTGTCATGATAATATTGTTGATGGTTATGATCTATAAATAGAATAGATAGTGATGATGAATGATGAATAGTAATAAGATAATGTATAATGGGTTAAATGAGACAGAAGACACCTAGAGACTATCTCACTAACCCACCCTCAATACTCACTTATTATGAATCGTATATCTCCTCCTCTGACAGGTATTTTGATGAAGCCCTTCGATCACACATAGTGATCCCATGGTGACTATGAAGGGCATTCCTGAATGCTGATTTCGTGACTAATCATTCAATCGCGAGGTCTTTGCCTCTTATGCCATATCACCTCCCAAATGGCTTCATCGCTCAACTTTTAACCGCAAACAAAAATCCCAAGCATAACCACAGCCGCGATTCTGCGAAAATTCGCAAGAATCAGGGCATATAGGTTCATGGCAGATTACATATTGATGGAAAAACACTCAATCACCTTGGGAAGCACCAACATACGGAATGAATAAATAATCATATCGAACATCCAATAACGATCACCGATTTCACCAAGTGAACGTCAAATTTGGTAAGTTCAGAGACACCCTTTCAGGTGCATAATCGGGCTCAAGACATCTGATTCCATGAGGGAATAAGTCTAGCCGTACACGTGGATCCTGAAAAACGCCGAGTGAATTAGCCAGAATGATATAAACAGGGCCTCCTGTGTAATTCTGAATCAAATAAATTCTCTTTTGCCATGCCAGTTGATCCAGTATGGGTTCCAGTTTACTGGCAAGTCGGAGATTATTATCCTTATGCTTTGGCCCCAGACGCATAATTTCTGACTTGGAGATTATAGCAACTCCTTCTATCATCATTTTGTTGTGGATCCAGTGGTACACTTCCAGTACATCTTTTTCAAAAAGGAAAAAATGCGAGTTTTTATAAAATACATTACAAGCCTGTTGCATATACCAATCAATGATCCGCTGAGCACATTCAATTGCTGAAAGCGATATCTCATTTCCTGGTCGCTCATCAAAGTAGTGAAGAATTGCTGCCAGCCGTAATACGTTAGCACCAGATTTAAGTGCAATATCCTTAATATGCTCCCATGGGCCTCCTTCAATTATTTTTTGCTTCATTTCGGCGCGTTTCTCGCCCATGAATGCAATAGCTTGAGGCGACAGAATAAGTTGTTGCTTATCAGTGCTGCCATTATAAAATCGTTGCTTTGCCTGTTTTAATAGCTCCTGAACTCTGTTATCAAATTCTTCAAGGGCGCGATTCATATGACTAAAATCGCCATCCTGATATTTACATTCTCCATCTACTTTGACTGCCAGAAAACGGGCAAGGAAACCGCTCCCTCTTCCTGTCGCCTGGTTCCTGGTGATATATTCATCAAAAATATCGGGCTGAACCATCAGGCAAAACATCAGGCGAAGATTGATTTCACAATCCACTCCGTCACGTTGATATGAATATGGAGCACCATCCCATCCGAGGTTAAATATACCCGGATCGTTTTTAGCCCTAGATTTGAAAAATGTCACCGCTTCTTCAGAGAAAATACCAGCATCAGGATTATCTCCGAGGCTTTTGATAAGCTCACCGTTAGATATATCCTGATATAAAAACTTAAACCGGACAGGTTTCTTCGGTTTATTCTTAAGATGTTCCTCCATAGCCGCTTCTGCATCTTCACGACCGTAGTTGCTGGACGTCGCCTGCCGTAGGTTTCGGGCCAAGGCCTTTTTATTTTCCTCCCACAGGCTTGTATCGGCCTGAAATTGATTCAATAGATTTTTATATTCATCATTCACCACTGATGAAAAATCATGAAAGACCTGCATGACTGCTCTCAACACCGTAGACTTTCCACTACCGGACCCTGCAACAACCAGAAAATTGAGCACGGCGGGCTCAGGGATCTTTGTATGTACAGGTATCACTTCAATCAGCGGGAGGCAGGCAAGAGAAGCAGCAGCCAAAAATGAACTGGCAGCAATCTCTACAGAGACTTTTTTATTTACGCTCGTAGCGATGATTGCATTGCTGATTTTTGTGGGAAGAGACTTTATTGGAAATGATCGTGTTTCAGAGGCGATTACAGACAGATTTTGTTGATCAGGAGTCCCCCCCTGATAATTCTGCAAGGGCAGATTCATGATAATGGTTCCTTATTGTTAAAGAGCATAAGACATATACCAGCTGATGAACAGCAGGTATAGCTGTTCCCCTCACGGGGTTAATGTGATAAATATGCTGGTACAGATAACTTATTTTTCAATTACAGGCGTGCGTATTTTCTCGTACTTTAGATAATCCCATTAATACAAATCGTTTCAGTAAGCGATATTGCAGTCCAGATTACTAGCGATTTGTGTCCCGCTCATTTAACCATGCTTCATAGTCACTTTTTCTCCAGCGACTTGAGCGACCAATTTTCAGCGGTCGGGGAAACATACCTCTGGAAATAAGGGAATAGTAATGCTTGTCACTAAGACCGCTATGAGCAGTAATGTCTTTCATGCTGAGCAGAATGTCATCGCCCATTGCAAAGCGGGTCCGTTTTTCAACATCTTGTGGAAGTGGGGTTTCAGTTTGTATGTTCTCATGCCGGTTTTCGTAAACCGGATATTCAGCTTGTGGCGGGTTGGTCATTGTGGGTTCCTCATGGTTGATAGCGGGAGCACTGTGCTCCGGAACCAAGAGTACAAAAGCGAAAACGGGTGGGTAAACGGTAGCAGTCAATTTAATTTTTCATTCGTTTTTCGCTTTTTTTCCCCACCATCCCACTCTGGTACCGACTCTTGACGAAGATCCTGGCATGGCTGTAACGTGATCTTTAATCAAACCCATCGAACCCGACCACAGGCTGAAGGGATATGCAAAAAAAGATACTGTTCAGAAATAAAAAAGGAATCGAACCTGCTGATTTTTTCATTGACCATTTCCGCAACATTTATCTGTCTCCCCCGGTTAACCTGGAGGGGGAATCGCTATGGGAAATCTGGGATGGACTGACCCGCGTTGAGAAACGTTTTATACATCATCTGGAGCGGGCATATACCGTCTGGCGTGCTGCGAGTCTGTCCTGGTTTCAGGATGGCCTCATTTCTCCGGATGAAATAACGGAACTACAGTTATGGGTTGTGCAGGAGAAACCCGATTTCAGCCTGTTTCTGGAAAGATTAGACACGCATTTTGCCACTGAGCAGAAGATCGTCGAGGGGCTCAATCGGATACACGCCATATTTGGCGAACCGTTGTATCTTAATGCCTTCGAGTCTGCCTGTTATTTTTTTCTTCTTGCCCGCCATTGCTTTACGCCAAAAAATTCGTACGCGTATTACAATGCTCTAATCAAAGCAAACGAGCTTTATGGTCAATTCAGGGGCTGGGCTGAAATAGCGCAGAGTGAAAGTCACCGGTTGATGAGAAAGGAACAATCAAGTCAGGGAGGTAAGAACACCGTTCAGAAAAGTGGAGCCGCACTTATTCGAAATGAGCTTATCAGAATACTGACAGAGAAAGTAGAGAACGGCGAAACGTTTACCAGTAAAGTTACATTATCCGAAGCTCTCGCACCGGCACTTTATGCCTTTATAATTGAAAACGAGTGCAGGATAGCCATTAAATCCAGAGTCAGTTCTGCTGAAGAATTATCTTACCGGATCCATGACTGGTCAAAACGTAATACTCCACCATACGATCAGATTTATTCACTTGCTGGAGAGCTGATCTGTTAAAGAGATATGCTCTTATCTTAGAAGATAAGAGCATTGTTCTATGATAGAAAACAAAATCAAATAACCTAAGGTAAAAGAGGCAACCCTAGTTCCTTTAGAAATTCGTTATGTTTCTGAGTTGCTGATTTTATCTGATTCTCCAGCGAAATAAGCTCATCATAGACTAAAGCAAGGTTGACTTCTGCTTCAGCCTTTGTCGTACTTACATAACGTGAAATATTCAGATTAAATTCATTCTTCTCAATCTCTTTCATGCTAACGCGACGCGCATAGCGAGGTTCCTCTTTACGGAACTTATAAGTATCGATAATTTTATTAATATGATCAGACGAAAGCTGGTTCTGTCGTTTACCTGGTTCGTAGTGATCAGCGGCATTGATGAATAATATATCATCTGGCTTTTTGCATTTTTTCAGCACCAGAATACATACAGGGATTCCTGTAGAAAAGAACAGATTCGCAGGTAGGCCAATTATTGTATCGATATGACCATCCTTAAGCAGCTTCGTACGGATGCGTGCTTCAGCGCCACCACGGAAAAGTACGCCATGAGGAAGGATAATTGCCATTACCCCATCTTCTTTTAAAAAATGGAAGCCATGTAGAAGGAAGGCAAAATCAGCAGCAGATTTAGGTGCCAAGCCATAATTTTTAAAGCGTGCGTCATCGGCTAATGTTTCTGCCGGTTCCCAACGATAGCTGAATGGAGGGTTAGCCACCACGGCATCAAACCGGGGTATTTTAGCCGGATTGGTCTCGCGTAGCATGTCCCAATCATTTAGCAAGGTATCACCGTGAAAAATATCAAACTCTGAATCTTTCACCCCGTGCAGCAGCATGTTCATGCGTGCCAGGTTGTAGGTGGTGATGTTTTTCTCTTGTCCGTAAATCTTGCCTATGCCGTGTGGGCCCATCAGGCGACGCACGTTGAGCAACAGTGAGCCAGAGCCGCAGGCAAAGTCGAAAACGCTATCCAGATGCGAGCGCTTGCCTGTAGCTGGCTCCTGGCTGTCCAGAGTGACGATGGCTGACAGAATATCTGAAATACGCTGCGGAGTGTAGAACTCGCCGGCTTTCTTACCTGACCCAGCTGCAAATTGACCAATCAGATACTCGTAAGCATCACCTAATGCGTCGCTGTCTGTAGAGAACTGTTTCAGCCCTTCAGCAATCTCTTTAATTATCTTGCAAAGACGGTCATTTCTTTCACTGTATGTTTTGCCTAGTTTTTCTGAGGCAAGATTGATTTCTGAGAACAATCCCCGGAAAACACTGGCGAAAGATTCTTCCTCAATGTACTTAAAGCCCGCCTGTAATGTATTAAGCAGTTTCACATGTTGGGTTCGTGCCATCTCAGCTATACCCGCCCAAAGATACTGAGGCTCGATTACGTAATGCACTTTACGGCGCATCAGTTTTTCAAACTCAGGAATATCCTGCTCATTTTGCTCATACCACAAGGTCAGCGGCGAATGATATTCCTCTTCTTTCAGTTTAGGGTAATCTACTCCTAGTTCTTTTTGAGCAGCAGCTTCGTAATTATCCGAAAGATACCGCAGGAATAAAAATGCCAGCATATAGTCGCGGAAATCATCCGCATTCATAGCACCACGTAATTGATCGGCTATATTCCAGAGTGTTTTGCCCAGTTTTTGTTTGTCAAACTCAGTCATAATTTTTCTTCACCTTCCTCAATCGGCTGAGGAAATAAATCAGGATTAAATGGATAGCGCTGCAGAAAATCATTCAAAATTTTTCTGAAATATGCTTTATTCTCGTCTAGCATAGGCTGAGGCTCAAACAGCGAATAGTTCCCATGGCTCAGAATATTGATGAGCCTCGAATGTAAAATTCTTTCTGGATCATCAGCATCCTGCGCAATGCAGGATGAGAAGTTTGAGAAGCCATGGAAACTGGCTGATTTTTCCAGAACTGAACGCAACATATTGAAATGATAGGTATAAAGCTCACCTGATTGCTCTGCCTTATACAACTCGGTGAGTATCGCGACATGATGAAAGAACGGCGTTGCACCTGTATAAGTCAGGGAATAACTACCATCAGCCCTAGATCTTGATAAAAAATAGGCTGCGACCTTTTTGGATTTGCGAGCATCAAGTTCATTATGCATGACATTGAAAAATAATGGATGATGTGACGAGATCACAACTTTCAATGGATTATCAGATTTGTTCAGTAATTGCGCCAGATGGCTACCAACTGTGATGGCGTTATGCTCATCTAGTGAAGATATAGGATCGTCGATGTACACATACTTTACCCACTGGTAAGCATCAGCCCCATCAAGCGCTAATTGTACAATAGCTATGAAGAAACACCAAATGAAAATATTTTCTTCGCCTCGAGAAACTTTTATATTATCAATGAGTTGCCCATCAACAGTGCGTGAGAAGCGTATTGCCCATTCTTCGGTATCAATGCGAAAGTCAAAATCAGTGTAACGCTGTAACAATGGCCTTATACGGTTATCCATTTCCAACTCAAAAAGACCCTGAAAAAATCGCGAATCCCTATTGAGCATCAAGCGTCGATCCGCATCACCTTCCAGATCATTGTTCCAGTGAAACATATCTTCGGTGAACGCATTGAAATATAGGGTATCACCAATCGTTTCGGTTATTGTGAGTGGCTGGCCTACATGATCACCAGCCGAAAAAGGACGGTGAATTGTTTTTTTACCTGCATCTTTGAACGCCATAGACAGTCTTGTCTTCCCTGTGCCGTTATATGCGTAGAGTAGAATGACTTTCATCGTCTCTAGTTTGGTGCGCAACTGGTCGGCCAACACTGAAAGATCGGCAAAGGTTTGCTTTGGTTTCATGCTGATATCCTATCAAACACGGGGAAAAGCTGCTGCATCAAGCCTTTTTTGTGGGTTTTCAGAATGTCTATTTGCTTTTTTATTGCGCTCAGTTGTTCATCAAGCGTAGAGAGGAAACCGACGATCATTTGTTGCTCATCAATAGATGGCAAATAAAACGGTAATGATTCGAAAAATGACACAGGAACACGTCGCTGCCCGGCATTCCCTATCATGCTTCTAGCTCCAACAGTCCGAACTTCATCTCGATACAATTGCAAAAATAAGAACTCTGGCAAGCAAGATTTGGAAGCCCGAAATACATGAAATTCCGTACTGCCGAAACCCAGTCCATTTTTCAAACCTCTCGCAATCGCAGCCTTTCCATTTTCAAAGCAAGGCGTTATTTTTGCAATAATTACATCATTTTCAGCAAAAGCGGTATAACCTTTTTTGACATCTGCGTACGCTCGAATCTCTGGATTTGTTATCCGGCCATCTTCAGAAACGGAAGCCATTGGGATAAAGCTAACCAACTCATTATCTTGCCGGCTAGCTTTAGAAGGATTGACTTCGCATATTTCAGCCACAACCACCGTATTCCACTTTTCACTTTCACGAAACTTAGGAAACCGCAACCGTGGCACAGCTTCACCTTCACGAGGAAAAATCTGTTGCAACACGCCTTTTTTATATTTCTTCAACGCATCCAGTTTCTGGGCTTCTGCTGTGAGTAGGTCATCCAAAGAAGACAGACAGTCAGCGATTTTTTCTTGCTCTTTCGGCGTAGAGACAGGAAGTGGTAGTTCCATAAAAGCATTATTACTGATGCTCATTCGGTCATGGCGCGCCCCTGTACTTGAAACTTGGCGCATATATTGATGCCAATGTGTTGACTTGAAGTAATGAGCGTAAAAATCATTTTCTCTATTATTAAACTTGAAAATCGTATACAACGGCGACATCACCCCTAATCCGATTTTATTTTTTGAAATCGGTCCAACAGGAGCCATCGTTGAGATACGTGGGTTATAAACATAGCTTCCTTCTTCTACAACATAATACCCTTGTAGATTGCCTTGGTTAGCAATGTCTTTTTCGAAAAAATCACGCTGATCAATCACCCCAAACTCTGCTGAGTTTGTTAAGACCCGGGTTATTTTACCATCCACATTTTTACGTGTTGAGCGCTGAGCCAGTTGACTCAATGGCTTAAATTCCCATGGACCTGAGGCTTTAAATGATTGAAAGCGCAAGCTAGGAACAAATTGCTTAACATCGCCATTCATTTTTTTATTCATAAAATCAATCACTTATTAAAATTTACATATCGCTTAATGTGCAGATAACCCATGTCCAACCTGCTTTCATTATCGGTCTTCTTCATAGGCTGATAGTCCCGTGATCTCACGCCCTTGTGCTAGTTTGTGCAGAAACGGTGCTAGCTCCTCCATAAGCGCCAGTTCTTTCTGCGTGCGCGCTTTCCAGCCTAGATTCAGCGGAGACATTAATTCAGAAAGGCGTTCGCCATCAAAGATACGGCGACGCAGAATTTCATCAACAAAAACCTGTAAGGCATCAGGTGCGAGTTCATGTCGGGTTGCGATGTCAGTGACTTCTTTCGCCTTCTTTTCTGCTTTGAAGTGTGCAAAACCCGTTCGAATCTGTTTTTCGTTTAATGCTTCATTTACCGGCAGACCACGGATGTACTCGGCAATATCTTCACGCTCATCAATAAACTTGGCATCAGACTGAATTAGGCCAATGAGTTCTTCGCGGTTCAGAGTGAGTTTTCCTGGTTTCTGTTGAGTCAGGTTAGCAATAAGACCCATGATAAAATCGTAATCAATAACCGCAGAAGCAAAGAGCACAAACTCAAAATCAAGTTGTTGTACTTCTGGAATTGACTGATCTTTATCTTGTTTTTCCTTCAGGCGCTTAGCTGTTTCTAGATAGACACCCTTGAATCCTTGCAATTGATCTGACGGTACTATGCTCTCAATCTGCTGCTTCTGCTCTTCAGAAAGATCGGTATATTGGTCAAGTTGAGTTTTGAGTCTCTGAACATCCTTGAACAGGTTTACGAATTGCGCTCTGGCGACATCACCTTTAAGGTTGGCTACTTCTTCCGGTGCATTAGTCAATCCCTGTGATTGCATAAAATCGGCCAGCTTTCGCGTGGCATTTTGTAGGTTATCAATCACTTTAGGTGCGGCATCTACCAGCCATATCTCACGCGGGTTATCTATTTGCTCACCAGAAAAGAGAGCAATGGCTCCTTCTACCGATTTCTGTTGCTGACGAAAATCAAGAATATTACCGTATGGCTTGGTATCGTTGAGAACACGGTTAGTTCGTGAAAATGCCTGAATTAAACCATGGTGTTTGAGATTTTTGTCCACGTACAATGTATTAAGGTATTTGGAGTCAAAACCTGTAAGTAGCATGTCTACTACGATGGTGATGTCAATTTTTTGCGCAGCAGATAAATCTGTGTTGGGATACTGCTGATCCTTGATGCGCTTTTGTACGTCCTGATAGTAAGAATCAAATTCGCTTATACGATGATTGGTCCCGAAACGGGCATTATATTCGGCAATGATACGAGTAAGTGCAGCTTTCTTACCTTCAGGATCTTGCTGGTTATCTTCTTTCTCCTGCGGCAGATCTTCCTGTATCTGCTGAACGTCTTTGTTACCTTCAGAAGGTGGTGAAAACACGCATGCTATGTTCAGTGCTCTAAATTCAGCATCTTTTTCTGCATTTTGTATCTGAATGCTAGAAAATAACTCAAAATACTCGATAGCGTCGTTGATGCTGGCTGTCGCCAGAACAGCGTTAAATTTGCGTCCGTTGGTAGCAGAATCATGCTTGGAAAGAATGGTTTCGATAACCTTAGATTTAGCTATCCCTTCACCGGGCTTCGGTGGATTCTTTCCTTCGGGTTTGAAATAATCTATATGAAAGCGTAAGACGTTGCGATCTTCGATAGCATGAGTGATAGTGTACTGGTGCAGACACCGATCAAATAAGTCTTTAGTGGTACGTAGGCTGGCTTGCTGGCCTTCAATTTGCTGATAGCTAGCATTCGCCTCAAAGATGGGCGTCCCTGTGAAGCCAAAAAGCTGAGCGTTGGGGAAAAATTCTTTTATAGCCTTGTGATTTTCGCCAAATTGCGAGCGATGGCATTCATCAAAGATAAACACGATACGGGCGTCTCGCAACGGCTCCAAGCGCTCTTTGTAGCTACGTTTATTTGTGCCGTCCAGCGCCAGACCCAACTTCTGGATAGTAGTAACAATAACCTTATCAGCATAGTCGTCGGACAAAAGTCGGCGCACCAGTGTTTCTGTGTTAGTGTTCTCTTCTACGCAGCCTTCCTGAAAACGGTTAAATTCTTCCCGGGTCTGTCGGTCCAAGTCTTTACGATCCACTACGAAAAGGCATTTTTCGATGTCTGGATTGTCCTTGAGCAAAGTAGATGCTTTGAAAGATGTCAGCGTCTTACCTGAACCAGTGGTATGCCAGATGTAGCCGTTTCCACAGTTCTGATGAATACACTCGACGATAGCCTTGACCGCATAGATTTGGTACGGGCGCATCATCAATAGCTTCTGTTCACTGGCAACTAAAACCATAAAACGGCTAATCATCTGCCCCAATGTACACTTGGCCAAGAACTTATCAGCGAATCTGTCTAGCAGGGTAATTTTTTTGTTATCTTCACTAGCGAACTGGTAGACAGGCAAAAAGCGTTCATCTGCATTAAAGCTAAAATGTCGTGCATTATTGTTTGCGAAGTACCAAGTATCAGAACGGTTGCTGACGATGAAGAGCTGAATGAAACACAGCAGTGTCTTTCCGTAACCATTGCCAGGATCGGTTTTGTAATCCACGATTTGCTGCATAGCTCGGCGTGGGCTAACGGACAGTGTTTTAAGCTCGATCTGCACCACTGGTACACCGTTTATGAGTAGCATTACATCATAGCGATGATGGCTATTCTCGGTGTTAATGCGCAACTGATTAACGACCTCGAAGTCGTTCTTACACCAGTCATTAATGTTAACCAAGCTGTAGTTTAGCGGTGTTCCATCATCTCGCTCGAAGCTGTTGATATTGCGTAATGTCTGAGCAGCATTGTACACGTCAGGTGTAATGATAGAATCGAGTAAACGCTGGAACTCACTATCGGTCAGATGAACTCTATTGAGAGCCTCAAACTTCGCCCGGAAATTTTTTTCGAGGGATGCACGATCACGAATGTCGGGTCGAAGTGTATATTTTAACTCAGCCAGCTTGGCAAGAAGGTCCAACTCAATTTGGTTTTCAGTCGTACTCATAAGTGAATTCCTCACCTCAATATCAATTTGCTCTTGTGCTTGACTAAGCTGCTGCTTTCGTTGAATGAGGCATTACAACGTGAGCTATTCGGCAGTTTGATTTTTAGATTGGTCCGACGTTAGTCCGTGCGTCTTCGCATAATCCACAATCAAAATCTCAATCATTGAAGCGACAGAGCGACGCTCACGATCAGCTGCTAGGCGAAGAAGCTGTTTAATATCGGCAGACGTGCGTATAGAAAGTGTTTCGTCTTTAAGGCGAGTCATAGGCGGAACCCTCAATGCTAAGGCCTATAAATGTAATGCATTTTGCATTGCAACGCTACTACACTCAATAGGCTCAAATTGACAGAACAAACTATTCCTATAAATATAATATATTTATATTTCAGTAGATTACCTGCCAGCCTATCGCCAAACCAAAGAGTTCTGCCATAAGCTGGGGAGTTTACTAAATGATGACTAACTAAAAGTCATCAGCAGCACTGCTCATCTTCAATCCAAATGCAGACAGTGGCTACTCAACTTAATAATGTTATAAATCATTTCAAAGGGTTGTTAATTTTAGCAAAATCAAACGGACTAACCGCCTTCTCCCGATTCGCATCCAGAAAATCAGCCCACCACTGCAACATCAACCTCCGCTCCCCCAGATGTTCGGCCTTATGAATGTAAGCTGCCCGAACAGAGCTACGCTCCTGATGGCTCATCTGCCGCTCTACCGCGTCCCTCGACCACAATCCCGATTCAATCAATGAGCTACAGGCCATTGTCCTGAATCCATGCCCACATACTTCCGCTTTTGTGTCATACCCCATTACTCGTAAAGCCTTGTTAACCGTGTTCTCACTCATCGGCCTACGCGGATCGTGATCGCCTACGAAAATCAGCTCACGATTCCAGCTCATGCTTTTAATCTTTTCCAAAATGGCTATAGCCTGCCGCGACAAGGGAACAAGATGGGGAGTTCGCATCTTCGAACCACGCTGAGAATGCTTTACACCCTCCAGCGGTTCACGCTCACCTGGAATCGTCCACATGGCCGTTTCAAAATCTACTTCTGACCAGCGTGCAAAACGTAGTTCACTTGAGCGGATAAACACTAATAAAGTGAGCTCGACAGCTAATCGAGTTAAGTGTCTGCCGGAGTAATGATCGATGCGGTGAAGCAATTCAGGAATGCGATTAAGTTCCAGAGCAGCACGATGCTGTCTTTTCGCCGTAGCAACCGCACCGGCAATCTCTTGCGCTGGGTTGTAGTCGATTAAACCACTCTGCACAGCAAACCGCATAATCGCGGTAGTCCGCTGTTGCAAACGAGCCGCAACTTCGAGTCGTCCGGATGATTCCACCGCTTTGATGGGTACAAGAAGATCCCGCGTCTTCAGTTCCGCAATGTTCCGCTTACCAATGGTAGCAAAGAGATTATCCTCGAGGCTTTTCAATACACGAGCACTATGCGATGTAGACCATTTCTGATTGCTGGCATGCCAGTCTCTGGCAACCACTTCAAACGTTATCGCCTCTTGCTCCTGCTCTACCTTAACGGCTTTCTTGTTCTCACTGGGGTCGACACCATTAGCTAACAGCTTACGGGCTTCATCCCGGCGTGCACGGGCATCCGCCAACGACACTTCAGGGTATTTTCCCAGCGCCAGCATCTTCTCTTTGCCGCCAAAGCGATAACGAAGCCGCCAATATTTGGAACCGTTAGGGTGAACCAGCAAAACCATACCGTCGCCGTCAGTAAGTTTATAGGCTTTTGCTTCAGGCTTAGCCGATCGAACCTTCACATCACTCAGAGCCATGATGAGTATCCTTTCAAGGGTTCTATGTGGGTACAAGCATAATCGAACCGGGATATACCCGCTGTTGTACCCGCATCTGTAAGTTGATGTAGATTGAATCAGGTTGACTTAGGTTGAGTGAAAAAGCGAGGAAAGCCTTGCGGATACTGGATTTCAGGCACAAAAAAAGACGTCCGTTGACGTCTATTGATGTTCCGATGGTGCCGAAGGCCGGACTCGAACCGGCACGTATTTCTACGGTTGATTTTGAATCAACTGCGTCTACCGATTTCGCCACTCCGGCACGGAAGGGATGCGGAAAACGTTGTGGATTATACCTGTCATGCGCCACCATGCAAGCGTCAGCGTGCGTATGGCCCGCTAAGTGTTGAAAATTTCAGCATTACCTTTCGGAGCTGCAATCAACATCACGGTTTAGTCCCCGCAATAACCTCCTTAAGCCCCCGTTCTGCGAAGCGTCCCGTTTCCCTTTGCTCTACACTTCCAATTCAACACCACACTGAGGGAAACACGATGTCGATGATAAAAAGCTACGCCGCAAAATCGGCGGGCAGCGAACTCGAACTCTATGAATATGATGCGGGCGAGCTTAAGCCGGAAGATGTCGAGGTACAGGTCGATTACTGCGGTATCTGCCATTCCGATTTGTCGATGATCGACAACGAATGGGGATTCTCTCAGTATCCGCTGGTTGCCGGGCATGAGGTGATTGGTCGCGTGGCCGCGCTGGGCAGCGCGGCGCAGGATAAAGGTCTGAAAGTTGGTCAACGCGTCGGCGTTGGCTGGACGGCGCGCAGCTGCGGGCATTGCGACGCCTGTATCAGCGGTAATCAGATTAACTGCCTGCAAGGTTCCGTTCCCACGATTCTCAATCGCGGTGGCTTTGCCGAGAAGCTGCGGGCCGACTGGCAGTGGGTGATCCCGCTGCCGGATAGCATCGACCTGGCGGCGGCTGGCCCATTGCTGTGCGGCGGTATCACGGTGTTCAAACCGCTACTGATGCACCACATCACTGCCACCAGCCGCGTCGGGGTGATCGGCATCGGCGGCCTGGGGCATATCGCCATTAAGCTGTTACACGCGATGGGCTGCGAGGTGACCGCGTTCAGCTCCAATCCGGCGAAAGAGCAGGAGGTACTGGCGATGGGAGCGGATAAGGTGGTCAACAGCCGCGATCCGGATGCGCTAAAAGCGCTGGCGGGCCAGTTCGATCTCATCATTAACACGGTTAACGTCGACCTCGACTGGCAGCCCTATTTTGAAGCGCTGGCCTACGGCGGTAACTTCCATACCGTCGGCGCGGTGCTGAAACCGCTGCCGGTGCCGGCATTTACCTTAATTGCCGGCGATCGTAGCATCTCCGGTTCGGCGACCGGTACGCCCTTCGAGCTGCGTAAACTGATGAAGTTTGCCGGGCGCAGCAAGGTGTCGCCGACCACCGAACTGTACCCGATGTCGCAAATTAACGAAGCTATCCAGCACGTGCGCGACGGCAAAGCCCGCTACCGCGTGGTGCTGAAAGCCGACTTCTGATGCAGGGCTCAGTCCCGCAAGGGGCTGGGCCTATTGCCCGCGACGAAACGCAAGCACCGCCTGGCGGCACTGTTCCGTCACATGCTCGATGTCATGGTTCACATCGATGCGGGCAATATCGCGTTCATCTTCCTGCGGACACTCCAGCGCGTCGAACTGGCTTTTTAACAAGCCCACCGGCATAAAATGCCCTGCCCGACGCTGCATGCGTGCCAGAATGGTCTCGTAATCACCATCCAGCCATAGAAAATGCACATTCGGGCTGCCCTGCCGCAATATATCGCGGTACTGTTTTTTTAATGACGAGCAGACAATAAATCCGGTCTCATTCTTTTTATATAAACTGTATGAGGCATCATTTAATCGCGCTAACCAGGGAAGTCTGTCCTCATCGGTTAATGGAATACCCTCAGACATTTTATCAATATTTTTGGCTGGATGAAGATCGTCGCCATCAATGAATTTAGCCGATAATACAGCGGCAATTTTGCTACCAATTAAAGATTTACCGCTCCCCGAAACGCCCATCAAAATATAACTTTCCCCGGCCATCAAAAAACTCCAGATTTATATTCCATGACGCGATACTACGCCTTGCACATTGCAGAATTCACCTTTTTTCGGCGCGACCGCACAGATTTACAAGGCGCATCACGTTATGCGTAACATTGTAGTGTAACAATTTTCCAGCGTGACTTACTTCACAAATAATAATAATTAAAACCGTTTTAATGCTGTCGAGGTTACTACCTGACCAGTGAGGCATTTATGCAAGTCAAAACCCAATCCTGCGTTGTCGCGGGTAAGAAAACTGTTGCCATTACCGACCAAAATATTGAATGGGATAATAAAGGGACACTAGTAAAAATTACCCGCGGTGGTATTTGCGGGTCCGATTTACATTATTATCAGGAAGGGAAAGTCGGTAATTTCACTGTTAAAGCGCCGATGATTTTAGGCCATGAAGTTATTGGTAAAGTGGTGCACAGCGACTCCAAAGAATTACATGAAGGTCAGTCAGTGGCGATTAATCCGTCGAAGCCGTGCGGCCACTGTAAATATTGTCTGCAACATGAAGAAAACCAGTGCACGGAAATGCGCTTTTTTGGTAGCGCCATGTATTTTCCCCATGTCGACGGCGGTTTTACCCGGTTTAAAACCGTCGATACCGCGCAGTGTATTCCCTACCCCCAAGAGGCCGATGAAAAAGTCATGGCCTTTGCCGAACCGTTAGCGGTCGCGATCCACGCCGCGCATGAAGCGGGCGACCTGCAGGGCAAGCGCGTGTTTATCTCCGGCGTCGGTCCTATCGGCTGCCTGATCGTCAGCGCGGTAAAAACGCTCGGTGCGGCAGAGATTGTCTGTGCTGATATCAGCCCACGTTCGCTGTCGCTTGCCCAGCAGATGGGGGCCGACACGCTGATTAATCCGCAGCAGGACTCGCTCGAGGAGTGGAAAAAAGAGAAAGGCTACTTCGACGTTAGCTTCGAAGTCTCCGGTCATCCGTCCTCAATCACCACCTGTCTGGAAGTGACCCGCGCAAAAGGCGTGATGGTGCAGGTCGGCATGGGCGGCGCGGTGCCGGACTTCCCGATGATGATGCTGATCGGCAAAGAGATCGCGCTCAAAGGTTCGTTCCGCTTTACCACTGAGTTCAACACCGCGGTGTCGTGGCTGGCAAATAACGTTATCGATCCGCTGCCGTTACTCAGCGCCGAATATCCATTTACCGAGCTTGAACAAGCGCTGATCTTCGCCGGGGACAAAACCCAGGCGGCAAAGGTCCAGCTCGTTTTTGCAGAAACAAAATAAGGAATAACATGATGAACGATCTTTTTTCACTGGACGGCAAAAACATTCTGATCACCGGTTCGGCTCAGGGTATTGGTTATTTACTGGCGACCGGCCTGGGTAAATACGGCGCGCAGATTATCGTCAATGATATTACGCCAGAGCGCGCGGAGGCAGCCGTCGCCAAACTGCAGCAGGAAGGGATCCGCGCCGTTGCCGCGCCATTCAATGTTACGCAGAAACAGGACATTGATGCCGCCATCGAGCATATCGAAAAAGACATTGGCCAAATTGATGTGCTGGTGAATAACGCCGGTATCCAGCGCCGCCATCCGTTTACCGAGTTCCCGGAACAGGACTGGAACGATGTGATTGCCGTTAACCAGACGGCGGTGTTCCTGGTCTCGCAGGCGGTCACTCGCCGGATGGTGGAACGCCAGGCCGGGAAGGTCATCAACATCTGCTCGATGCAGAGCGAACTGGGCCGCGACACCATTACGCCGTACGCCGCCTCGAAAGGCGCGGTGAAAATGCTCACCCGCGGAATGTGTGTTGAGCTGGCGCGCCACAATATCCAGGTCAACGGTATCGCGCCGGGCTACTTCAAAACTGA
This sequence comes from Citrobacter sp. C5_2, assembly GCF_014596845.2. NCBI lineage: Bacteria > Pseudomonadati > Pseudomonadota > Gammaproteobacteria > Enterobacterales > Enterobacteriaceae > Citrobacter > Citrobacter sp. C5_2. The sequence continues at coordinate 4,452,228 of NZ_CP115032.1, forward strand.
AATGACCAAAGCGTTGGTCGAGGATGAAGCCTTTACCTCCTGGCTGTGCAAACGTACGCCAGCCGCGCGCTGGGGCGATCCGCAGGAGCTGATTGGCGCGGCGGTATTTCTCTCTTCCAAAGCATCCGATTTTGTTAACGGGCACCTGTTGTTCGTCGATGGCGGCATGCTGGTCGCCGTCTGATACAACACAACGCAACATAACGCAGCGCCCAGGCGCTGCATTTTGGCACCCACCCGAAATCATTCGAGTTGCAGGACAAAATGCCAAAAGCATTTTGTCCTGCAACTTGAAGTATGACGGGGATATAAGAGAAACGATTATGCCATTAATAATAATTGCGGCAGGCGTCGCGCTGCTTCTGGTCCTGATGATTGGCTTTAAAGTTAACGGCTTTATTGCGCTGGTCCTGGTGGCGGCGGTCGTCGGTTTTGCCGAAGGGATGGATGCTCAGGCCGTTCTGCACTCTATACAAAATGGGATCGGCGGTACGCTCGGCGGGCTGGCGATGATCCTCGGGTTTGGCGCGATGCTCGGCAAGCTGATCTCCGATACCGGCGCAGCCCAGCGCATCGCCACCACGCTGATTGACACGTTCGGTAAGAAACGTGTGCAGTGGGCGCTGGTGATCACCGGTCTGGTCGTCGGTCTGGCGATGTTCTTCGAAGTCGGCTTTGTTCTGCTGCTGCCGCTGGTATTTACGGTGGTGGCCTCTTCCGGTCTGCCGCTGCTGTATGTCGGCGTGCCGATGGTGGCGGCGCTGTCCGTAACCCACTGTTTCCTGCCGCCGCATCCGGGCCCCACCGCGATTGCCACCATTTTCGAGGCCAATCTCGGCACCACCCTGCTGTACGGCTTTATTATTACCATCCCGACGGTAATTGTCGCCGGGCCGCTGTTTTCTAAACTGCTGACCCGCTTTGAGAAAGCGCCGCCGGAAGGGTTATTCAACCCGCATCTGTTCACCGAAGAAGAGATGCCGTCGTTCTGGAACAGTATCTTTGCGGCGGTTATCCCGGTCATACTGATGGCGGTGGCGGCGGTATGTGAAATTACGCTGCCGAAGTCTAACAGCGTGCGGGTATTCTTTGAGTTTATCGGCAACCCTGCGGTCGCCTTGTTTATCGCCATCGTGCTGGCCATTTTTACCCTTGGTCGACGTAACGGACGGACGATCGAGCAAATTATGGATATCATTGGCGACTCTATCGGCGCAATCGCGATGATTGTGTTCATCATTGCCGGCGGCGGTGCGTTTAAGCAGGTACTGGTCGACAGCGGCGTGGGGCAGTATATCTCGCACCTGATGACCGGCACGTCGCTCTCTCCGCTGCTGATGTGCTGGACGGTCGCCGCATTGCTGCGTATCGCGCTCGGTTCTGCGACCGTGGCGGCGATCACCACCGCAGGCGTGGTGCTGCCGATTATTAACGTTACTCACGCCGACCCGGCGCTGATGGTGCTGGCTACCGGCGCGGGCAGCGTGATTGCCTCCCACGTTAACGATCCGGGATTCTGGCTGTTTAAAGGCTATTTTAATCTCAGCGTTGGGGAAACATTGCGTACCTGGACGGTGATGGAGACGCTGATTTCCATTATGGGTCTGCTGGGCGTACTGGCGCTGAACGCCATCCTGCATTAAGACGGTCATCACCGGGGAGCACAGGTCAGCGCTCCCCGGCACGGGAGAGAAAATGAGGAACCACAGAATTTCTTTGCAAGATATCGCCACACTGGCGGGCGTGACCAAAATGACGGTGAGCCGCTACATTCGCTCGCCGAAAAAGGTCGCAAAGGAAACCGGTGAACGCATTGCGCAGATTATGGAGGAGATTAATTACATCCCCAACCGCGCGCCCGCGATGCTGCTGAATGCGCAAAGCTATACGCTCGGCGTGCTGATCCCCTCGTTTCAAAACCAGCTGTTCGCTGACATTCTGGCCGGTATTGAGTCGGTCACCTCGGACCATAACTATCAGACGCTGATCGCCAACTACAATTATGACCGGGAATCCGAGGAAGAGTCGGTGATCAACCTGCTGTCGTACAATATCGACGGCATTATTCTGTCCGAGAAATATCACACTCTGCGCACGGTTAAATTTCTGCGTTCAGCCAATATTCCGGTGGTCGAGCTGATGGATATTCAGGGTGACCGTCTGGACATGGAGGTGGGCTTTGATAACCGTCAGGCGGCGTTTGATATGGTCAGCACCATGCTGGATAAACGCCCGCGCCGCAAAATCCTCTATCTGGGTTCGAAAGACGACGTCCGCGATGAACAGCGCTATCGCGGTTATTGCGATGCCATGACGCGGCGGGGTCTGTCGCCGCTGCGTGTTAATCCGCGTTCTATTTCGTCCATTCATCTCGGCACCCAGATGATGCGGGACGCGCTCGCCGCGCATCCGGATTTAGACGGCGTCTTTTGCACCAACGACGATATTGCGATGGGCGCGCTGCTGCTGTGCCGCGAACGCGAGCTGGCCGTTCCGGAACAGATCTCGATTGCTGGTTTTCACGGACTGGAAATGGGGCGGCAGATGATCCCAAGCCTCGCCAGCGTGATCACCCCGCGTTTCGACATTGGCCGTATGGCGGCGCAAATGTTGCTGAGCAAAATCAAGAACAACGACCATAACCACAACACCGTGGATTTGGGGTATCAGATTTATCACGGCCATACGCTTTAAGATTTTTTATCTCCCTTGCTCATACTTTCTTTCATTCATATTGCCTATACTCCAGGCAGGATAAATGGAGGAAATCTCAATGAGCGCACCCCTGCTAATAGCCCGCACGCCGGACACCGAACTGTTTTTACTCCCAGGCATGGCCAACCGTCACGGGCTGATTACCGGCGCGACCGGGACCGGTAAAACCGTCACGCTACAGAAACTGGCCGAATCGCTGTCTGAGATTGGCGTGCCGGTATTTATGGCCGACGTAAAAGGTGACTTAACCGGCGTAGCGCAGGAAGGACAAGCCTCTGAAAAGCTGCTCGCCCGCCTGAAAAACATCGGCATTACCGACTGGCAACCGCATGCGAATCCGGTCACGGTGTGGGATATCTTCGGCGAAAAAGGCCACCCGGTGCGGGCCACGGTCTCTGACCTCGGGCCGCTGCTGCTGGCGCGTCTGCTGAATCTCAACGATGTGCAGTCCGGCGTGCTGGATATTATCTTCCGTATTGCCGATGACCAGGGTCTGTTGCTGCTCGATTTCAAAGATCTGCGGGCCATTACGCAGTACATCGGCGATAACGCTAAATCGTTCCAGAACCAGTACGGCAACATCAGCAGCGCCTCGGTGGGCGCTATCCAGCGCGGACTGCTGTCGCTGGAACAACAGGGAGCGGCGCACTTCTTTGGCGAGCCGATGCTGGATATCAAAGACTGGATGCGCACTGACGCCAGCGGTAAAGGGGTAATCAACATCCTCAGCGCCGAGAAGCTGTACCAGATGCCCAAACTGTACGCCACCAGCCTGCTGTGGATGCTCTCCGAACTGTATGAACAACTGCCGGAAGCCGGCGATCTGGAGAAGCCAAAACTGGTGTTCTTCTTCGACGAAGCCCATTTGTTGTTCAACGACGCCCCGCAGGTATTGCTGGATAAAATTGAACAGGTAATCCGCCTGATCCGCTCGAAAGGGGTCGGCGTGTGGTTCGTTTCACAAAACCCGTCCGATATTCCGGACAACGTACTCGGGCAGTTGGGAAACCGCGTGCAACATGCCCTGCGCGCCTTCACGCCAAAAGATCAGAAAGCGGTGAAAACCGCGGCGCAAACTATGCGCGCCAATCCGGCATTTGATACCGAAAAAGCCATTCAGGAGTTGGGTACCGGCGAAGCGCTAATTTCCTTCCTCGATGCCAAAGGTAGCCCCTCAGTGGTGGAACGGGCGATGGTAATTGCGCCGTGCTCGCGCATGGGACCGGTAACCGACGACGAGCGCAACGGGCTGATTAATCACTCCTCATTGTATGGAAAATATGAGGAAGAGGTCGACCGTGAGTCCGCCTATGAGCGTTTACAGCAAGGCGTACAGGCCAGCACCGAGCAGCAAAATACGCCTCCCGCCAACGGTAAAGCGATCGACGTGGATGGCGGTATTCTCGGGGGGTTGAAAGATATTCTGTTTGGCAGCACCGGACCACGCGGCGGTAAGCGCGATGGCGTAGTACAGAGCGTGGCGAAAAGCGCGGCGCGACAGGTCACTAATCAGATAATTCGCGGCATGTTGGGAAGTTTGATGGGCGGCAGAAAACGCTAGCAGTGAAACGCCCCTCCCGCACTACGGGAGGGGCGGATATTACGACTTACGCAGCATCAACCACAGGCTTATCAGGAAGAAGCTGGCGCTAGGCAGCAACGCGCCGATAATCGGCGGAATGCCGTACACCAGCGTTAATGGGCCAAAGATTTGGTCCAGCACATAGAACACAAAACCGAAGCTAATCCCTGTCACCACGCGCACGCCCATCGGGACGCTACGCAGCGGGCCAAAGATAAACGACAGCGCCATCAGCATCATGACCGCCACTGACAACGGCTGGAAGACTTTGCTCCACATATTGAGCTGGTAACGTCCGGCGTCCTGGCCGCTCGACTTCAGATACTTCACGTAGTTATGCAGACCGCTAATCGAGAGCGCATCAGGATCCAGCGCGACGACGCCGAGCTTGTCCGGCGTAAGGTTGGTTTTCCAGGTCCCGCTCACCATCTGCGAACCAGTGATTTGCTTTGGATCGGTCAGGTTAGATTCATCCACCTGCGACAGACGCCACACCTTCTGCTCCGGGTCAAACGTCGCGCTCGCGGCATAGCGAACGGACTGCAAACGACGTTTATCATTAAAGGAGTAAATACTAATTCCGCCTAACTCGGCGTCGCCTTTCACCCGCTCGATGTAGACAAAGCTGTCACCATCTTTCGCCCACAATCCCTGCTGCGTAGAGAGCAGCGAGCCACCGTACATCTGCTGGGCACGATAGTTACGCGCCATCTGTTCGCCCTGCGGCGCCACCCATTCACCGATGGCCATCGTCAACAGCACCAGCGGAATCGCGGTTTTCATTACCGACAGCGCCACCTGCATACGGGTAAATCCGGAAGCCTGCATCACCACCAGTTCACTGCGCTGAGCCAACATGCCCAGCCCCAACAACGCGCCGAGCAGCGCCGCCATCGGGAAGAAAATCTGGATATCTTTTGGTGCGCTGAGCAGGGTATACAGCCCGGCGCCCATCGCATCGTAGCTCCCCTGCCCGGCTTTTTTCAGCTGGTCGACGAACTTGATGATCCCGGAGAGCGACACCAGCATGAACAACGTCATCATGATGGTGGTGAAAATGGTTTTACCGATATAGCGGTCAAGTACACCAAAGGGCTGCATTATACCGCTCCTTTACGCATAAAACGGGCACGCAAGCGGCGCATAGGCACCGTATCCCAGAGGTTAAGTACAATCGCCAGCGCCAGATACGCCAGGTTAACCGTCCACATCCAGAACACCGGATCCAGCTTACCTTTGCCGCCGTTCGACTTCAGGGATGTCTGGACCAGGAAGAACAGCAAATAGAGCAGCATGGCGGGCAGCATCGACAGTACGCGCCCCTGACGCGGGTTCACCACGCTCAGCGGTACGACCATCAGCGCCATCATAAATACGGTGAATACTAACGTGATACGCCAGGTCAGCTCCGCGCGAGCACGATCGTTGTCGGTCGTCCACAGCGTACGCATATCCATCTGGTCGGTATCGTTTGGATCCAGCGCCACAGCCTGATGGCCAATAATCGCCTGATAATCCTGGAAGTCAGTGATGCGGAAATCACGCAGCAGCGCAGTCCCTTCAAAGCGCGTGCCCTGGTTCAGCGTCACGACCTGGGAGCCATCGCGCATCTGGGTAAGATGTCCGGAATCAGCCACCACCACCGAAGGACGGGCATTACCTTTCGGGCGGATTTGCGCGAGGAATACATCTTTGAAGTTGCTGCCGTCAACGCTTTCGATAAACAGCACCGAACCGCCGTTAGTCGCCTGCTGGAATTGCCCCTGAGCAAGCGCAGCCATGCCGGGGTTAGCTTTCGCTTCCGCCAGCACTTCGTCCTGATGCCTGGAGGACCATGGTCCGGCCCACATCACGTTAACCGCCGCAATAATACTGGTAAACAACGCCAGCACCATCGCCGCTTTCACGAGCACAGCCTTGCTCAGCCCACAGGCGTGCATGACCGTAATTTCACTTTCGGTATACAGTTTGCCCAGCGTCATCAGCAGCCCGAGGAACAGGCTTAAGGGCAAGATAAGTTGCGCCATTTCTGGCACGCCCAGCCCCAGCAGCGAGAGCACCAGGTTCGCCGGGATATCACCGTCAACCGCCGCACCCAGGATCCTGACTAACTTTTGACAAAAGAAGATCAAAAGCAGGATGAAAAGGATCGCAAGTTGGCTTTTGAGCGTTTCCCGAACCAGATATCTTATGATTATCACTTTAAATACGCCCGTAAAAACCCGTCTTTTGCCGGAATTTAGCTTGTTTCATGGCTTAAACGTCATTTATTCTCTTGAGTCGTCGAAATCGTCGCTAAGATCATTATACTCAACGGATCCACCTCTCAGAAATTGTTCTGACGTGCCAATGCCGTAATAACGTTAAGATTAACACGAAGTCACCGCAACAGCGGGAATGAGTTACGAAAGCTTGCAATTCTATCCGTAGCCACCGCCGTTGTCTTTAAGATTCAGGAGCGTAGTGCATGGAGTTCAGTGTAAAAAGCGGTAGCCCGGAGAAACAGCGGAGTGCCTGCATCGTTGTGGGCGTCTTTGAACCACGCCGCCTCTCTCCGATTGCAGAGCAGCTCGACAAGATCAGCGACGGGTACATCAGCGCACTGCTGCGTCGTGGCGAACTGGAAGGCAAACCGGGTCAAACCCTGTTGCTGCACCATGTTCCTAATGTCCTGTCTGAGCGAATTCTCCTCATCGGTTGTGGTAAAGAGCGTGAGCTTGATGAACGTCAGTATAAGCAGGTCATTCAGAAAACTATAAATACCCTGAATGATACAGGCTCAATGGAAGCCGTCTGTTTCCTGACTGAGCTGCACGTCAAAGGCCGCAATAACTACTGGAAAGTACGTCAGGCCGTTGAGACGGCCCAGGAAACGCTGTACAGCTTTGATCAGTTGAAGACTAACAAAAGCGAACCACGTCGTCCGCTGCGTAAAATGGTCTTCAACGTACCGACCCGCCGCGAACTGACCAGCGGTGAACGTGCCATTCAGCACGGCCTGGCGATTGCCGCCGGGATCAAAGCGGCAAAAGATCTCGGCAATATGCCGCCGAATATCTGTAACGCCGCCTACCTGGCTTCTCAGGCGCGTCAGTTGGCTGACAGCTATAGCAAAAATGTTGTCACTCGCGTCATCGGTGAGCAGCAGATGAAAGAGCTGGGCATGCACTCCTATCTTGCGGTCGGCAATGGTTCGCAAAATGAATCGCTGATGTCGGTGATTGAGTATAAAGGTGTCGAATCCGAAGACGTACGCCCGATCGTGTTGGTGGGTAAAGGGTTAACCTTTGACTCCGGCGGTATCTCCATCAAACCTGCCGAAGGTATGGATGAGATGAAATACGACATGTGCGGCGCGGCAGCGGTTTACGGCGTGATGCGCATGGTGGCGGAGCTACAGTTGCCAATCAACGTCGTCGGCGTACTGGCGGGCTGCGAAAACATGCCGGGCGGCCGCGCGTATCGCCCAGGCGATGTGCTGACGACCATGTCTGGTCAAACCGTTGAAGTACTAAACACCGATGCTGAAGGCCGTCTGGTACTGTGCGACGTGTTAACCTACGTCGAGCGTTTTGAACCGGAAGCGGTCATTGATGTGGCAACGCTGACCGGCGCGTGCGTGATTGCATTGGGCCATCACATCACCGGCCTGATGTCGAACCACAATCCGCTGGCGCACGAGCTGATCGGTGCTTCCGAGCAGGCGGGCGACCGCGCGTGGCGCCTGCCGTTGGGTGATGAATTCCAGGAACAACTGGAGTCCAACTTTGCGGATATGGCCAACATCGGCGGCCGTCCTGGCGGCGCTATCACCGCGGGCTGCTTCCTGTCGCGCTTTACCCGTAAATATAACTGGGCGCACCTGGACATCGCGGGTACCGCATGGCGTTCCGGTAAAGCCAAAGGCGCCACCGGTCGTCCGGTAGCGCTGCTGTCGCAGTTCCTGCTCAATCGCGCCGGATTTAACGGCGACGAGTAATGTGTAAATGCCGGATGGCGCTACGCTTATCCGGCCTACAAAGCAGTAAGCTGTAGGTCTGATAAGACGCGCGAGCGTCGCCATCAGGCGAAAAGGCCGGGTCACCCGGCCTTGTATTTAAATCCACCACAAGAAGCCCCATATATGAAGAATGCGACGTTCTATCTTCTGGATAATGACACTACCGTTGATGGCTTAAGCGCCGTCGAGCAACTGGTGTGTGAAATTGCCGCAGAACGTTGGCGTGCTGGCAAGCGTGTGCTGATCGCCTGCGAAAACGAAAAGCAGGCCTTTCGCCTTGATGAAGCCCTGTGGGCAAGACCGGCAGAAAGCTTCGTGCCGCATAATCTGGCGGGTGAAGGTCCCAGAGGCGGCTCGCCGGTAGAGATTGCCTGGCCGGAAAAACGCAACAGCAGCCCGCGCGACCTGCTGATCAGTTTGCGCGTTGGCTTTGCAGATTTTGCCACCGCTTTCACAGAAGTGATAGACTTCGTCCCTTACGAAGATTCTTTGAAACAATCGGCACGCGATCGCTACAAAGCATACCGCGTGGCTGGTTTTAACCTGAATACGGCAACCTGGAAATAATGGAAAAGACATATAACCCACAAGATATCGAACAGCCGCTTTACGAGCACTGGGAAAAGCAGGGCTATTTCAAACCTAACGGCGATGAAAGCAAAGAGTCCTTCTGCATCATGATCCCGCCGCCGAACGTCACCGGCAGTTTGCATATGGGTCATGCTTTCCAGCAAACCATCATGGACACCATGATCCGCTACCAGCGCATGCAGGGCAAAAACACCCTGTGGCAGGCCGGTACCGACCACGCGGGTATCGCGACCCAGATGGTGGTTGAGCGTAAGATTGCCGCTGAAGAAGGTAAAACTCGTCACGACTACGGTCGCGAAGCGTTTATCGACAAAATCTGGCAGTGGAAAGCGGAATCTGGCGGCACCATTACCCGTCAGATGCGCCGTCTCGGCAACTCCGTTGACTGGGAGCGCGAGCGCTTCACCATGGACGAAGGTCTTTCCAATGCCGTGAAAGAAGTCTTTGTTCGCCTGTACAAAGAAGACCTGATTTACCGTGGCAAACGCCTGGTGAACTGGGACCCGAAACTGCGCACCGCCATTTCTGACCTGGAAGTGGAAAACCGCGAGTCCAAAGGCTCGATGTGGCACATCCGCTATCCGCTGGCCGACGGCGTGAAGACCGCAGACGGTAAAGATTACCTGGTCGTCGCTACCACCCGTCCGGAAACTATTCTCGGGGATACCGGCGTGGCCGTTAACCCGGAAGATCCGCGCTACAAAGATCTGATCGGTAAATTCGTTGTCCTGCCGCTGGTTGACCGCCGTATTCCGATCGTGGGCGACGAACACGCCGACATGGAAAAAGGCACCGGCTGCGTGAAGATCACCCCGGCGCACGACTTTAATGACTACGAAGTCGGGAAACGTCACGGCCTGCCGATGATCAACATTCTGACCTTTGACGGCGACATCCGTGAAACCGCGGAAGTGTACGACACCAAAGGCGAAGAGTCCGACGTTTACTCCAACGCGATTCCGGCTGAATTCCAGAAGCTGGAACGCTTTGCTGCCCGTAAGGCGATCGTCGCAGCCGTTGACGCGCTGGGCCTGCTGGAAGAAATTAAACCGCACGACCTGACCGTTCCTTACGGCGACCGTGGCGGCGTGGTTATCGAACCGATGCTGACCGACCAGTGGTACGTCCGTGCCGACGTGCTGGCGAAACCAGCGGTTGAAGCCGTTGAAAACGGCAGCATTCAGTTCGTGCCGAAGCAGTACGAAAACATGTACTTCTCCTGGATGCGTGATATTCAGGACTGGTGTATCTCTCGTCAACTGTGGTGGGGTCACCGTATCCCGGCATGGTACGACAACGACGGCAACGTTTATGTAGGCCGTACCGAAGACGAAGTCCGCCAGGAAAACAACCTCGGCGCCGACGTTGCGCTTCGTCAGGACGAAGACGTTCTCGATACCTGGTTCTCCTCCGCGCTGTGGACTTTCTCCACCCTCGGCTGGCCGGAAAACACCGACGCGCTGCGTCAGTTCCACCCAACCAGCGTGATGGTTTCCGGCTTCGACATCATCTTCTTCTGGATTGCCCGCATGATCATGATGACCATGCACTTCATCAAAGATGAAAACGGCAAGCCGCAGGTGCCGTTCCATACCGTCTACATGACCGGTCTGATCCGTGACGACGAAGGCCAGAAGATGTCCAAATCCAAGGGTAACGTCATTGACCCGCTGGATATGGTCGACGGCATCTCCCTGCCGGAACTGCTGGAAAAACGTACCGGCAACATGATGCAGCCGCAACTGGCTGAGAAGATTGCCAAACGCACCGAGAAGCAGTTCCCGAACGGCATTGAGCCGCACGGCACCGACGCCCTGCGCTTTACCCTGGCGGCGCTGGCCTCGACCGGCCGCGACATCAACTGGGATATGAAGCGCCTGGAAGGTTACCGTAACTTCTGTAACAAGCTGTGGAACGCCAGCCGCTTTGTGCTGATGAACACTGAAGGTCAGGATTGCGGCTTCAACGGCGGCGAAATGACCCTGTCGCTGGCAGACCGCTGGATCCTGGCTGAATTCAACCAGACCGTTAAAGCGTACCGCGAAGCGCTGGATAACTTCCGCTTCGACATCGCCGCGGGCATTCTGTACGAGTTCACCTGGAACCAGTTCTGCGACTGGTATCTGGAGCTGACCAAACCGGTGATGACCGGAGGTTCCGAGTCTGAACTGCGCGGCACCCGCAATACGCTGGTCACCGTGCTGGAAGGTCTGCTGCGCCTGGCGCATCCGATCATCCCGTTCATCACCGAAACCATCTGGCAGCGCGTGAAGGTCATTTGCGGTATTACCGCTGACACCATCATGCTGCAGCCGTTCCCGGAATATAACGCCGCGCAGGTTGATGAAGCCGCGTTGGCCGATACCGAATGGCTGAAGCAGGCGATCGTCGCCGTACGTAATATCCGTGCGGAAATGAACATCGCGCCGGGCAAACCGCTGGAGCTGCTGCTGCGTGGTTGCAGCGCTGACGCGATGCGTCGTGTGAACGACAACCGTAGCTTCCTGCTGAACCTGGCGCGTCTGGAAAGCATCACCGTGCTGCCTGCCGATGACAAAGGTCCGGTTTCCGTGACCAAAATCATCGACGGCGCCGAACTGCTGATCCCGATGGCTGGCCTCATCAACAAAGAAGATGAGCTGGCGCGTCTGGCGAAAGAAGTGGCGAAAATCGAAGGTGAGATTGCCCGTATCGAAGGCAAACTTTCCAACGAAGGTTTCGTCGCTCGTGCGCCGGAAGCGGTGATCGCCAAAGAGCGTGAGAAGCTGGACGGTTACGCGGAAGCCAAAGCGAAGCTGATTGAGCAGCAGGCGGTTATCGCCGCGCTGTAATCATCGTGCCCGTATATTTGCCGGATGGCGCTGCGCTTATCCGGCCAACGGGCAGCGTCAACGTAGGTCGGATAAGCGTAGCGCATCCGACACCACTGACGAATAAAAAGCCTCTGAGCGTGTGCATCAGAGGCTTTTTATTGAATTATCATCGCTTGCACTTCCCCTCCCCGCAGTGTTATTAACTGCATATGTTCCACGTTTCTGTCATGAGTTCGCTATGAGTGTTACTACCCCTGTCTTTGCGACGCTGCGTCGTCTTACCGCCGACGATAACGCCGCCATCGCCCGCGTTATCCGCCAGGTTTCCGCCGAATACGGGCTTACCGCTGATAAAGGCTATACCGTGGCCGACCCAAATCTGGATGAACTGTTCCAGGTTTACAGCCAGCCGGGCGCAGCCTATTGGGTCGTGGAGCAGAATGGTCAGGTGGTGGGCGGCGGCGGCGTCGCGCCGTTAGGCTGTAGCGAGCCGGACATTTGCGAGCTGCAGAAGATGTATTTCCTGTCGAGCGTACGCGGCCAGGGGCTGGCGAAAAAGCTGGCGCTGATGGCGCTGGATCACGCCCGTGAGCAGGGTTTTAAGCAGTGCTATCTGGAAACGACCGCGTTTCTGACTGAAGCTATTCGCCTGTATGAACATTTAGGCTTTGAGCACATCAGCGAAGCGCTGGGCTGTACCGGGCACGTGGATTGTGAAGTGCGGATGTTAAAGCCCCTCTGACCTTACGCCGAGGGGCCATATTGACCTTACTGCATCTCAGCCGAAAGCATCAGACGAATCACGCCGGCCGAACGCGCGGTCGGCAGCTTCAACACCTGTGACCAGAGATCCTGCACTATCTCACAGGCAATCTTCTCTTTGCCGACAGCTTTAGTCGGATCGGCCATGATTTGAATATCCGGTCCATAGCGCTGTACCAGGCCAGGGCTGATGCTTTGCAGGTCCTGAAGCGCCAGTTGCTTTTCCTCTGCCGTAACCGTATGTTTTTTCGGTCCGTGAGAGGCGTACATCATGCTCATGTCACTCGCCATACGACGATCCATGATCTCACGCGGAACAAGACGTGCCGGGTTAATCCCTCCTTTTACCGCCGGAAACAGGAAGCGGAAGCATTCGTCATCACCTATTTTGGCCACGGCGGCGATCTGCTCAAGATTAATTTTCATATATTCAATGACATTGGCATCAGGAGCTTGCTGCAATCGTGCCATTTGCAACTGAAGAATCTGCGGCTGTATCGCGTCGATAACCTGCTGTTCACTGCTCCCTGCTTTTTTCATCTGCGCTGCCTGGCTGATTATTTTTTGCGTCAGCGCAGGCTCCTGTTCCTTAATCACCTGAAACGCCGGATTAGAGAGCATCGCCTTTTCAAACTGCTGCTCTTCGGTCAGACCATAATCCGGGTTTTCACGTGGGATCAGGTAGTGCACATCAAACAGATTCCACGCAATAATCGCCACCACAAAGACCACCGCGCCAGAGATCTTGCCCAGCCACCCTTTTTTACGGAACATGCCAACGACGATGGCAATCACCACCCCGATATAGCCTGCTAACAATACGTGAGCCCAGTTCATTAACCATCCTTATGCAAAACAATCTCAAGTAAGGAGATATATTTCCCCCTTCGTGTATTTTGATTATTACGGCAGCGGCGGGCGATTTCCAGCCACCAGATTTTGCTAGCGGAAAGGGAGAAGAGGTAAAACGCGCGATGATTGAACAGCGCGCGTCACAGAAGGAATCAAGCCGGTATGCCGCTGTGAAAGCGGAACTCGTCGTCAGGAGAGGTAATCAGCGCGGCTTCGACTTCGCCAAAAAACTGCACCCGGTCGCTGATATCGTCAGCAGAAACCTGCTGCGCCAGCGCCAGATAATCCTGATAGTGCCGAGCCTCGGATCGCAGCAGCGACAGGTAAAACGCCTGCAAATCCGCCTCCAGATACGGCGCCAGCGCGGCAAACCGTTCACAGGAACGGGCTTCGATATACGCCCCGCAAATCAGCTTGTCGATCAGCGTCAGCGGCTCGTGGGTGCGAACCTCTTTGAGCATACCTTTGGCGTAACGACTGGCGGTAATTTTGATGTAAGGGATATTGCGGATCGTCATCGCCTCGCGTACCTGCGAGAAGTGATGCAGCTCTTCTTTGATCAGCAACACCATGCTGTCGATAAGCTTTCGTCCCCACGGGTCGTCGGTTTGCGGCATAACGCTTTTGCTTATCTGTTTATTCAGCGCGATAAAATCCGGCTCATCCCCTTCCCTGAAAGCAAAGGCTTCATAGGGTTTTAGCCAGTCCAGCAGCGCCTGCGATCCCTGTTTATCCGCGGCATACTTACGCACCAGCAGCATTGCCGTTTGCGCCGCTTTCAGTTCGCAGACGAGGTGATCGGTCAGTAACAGCGGCAGATTCGCCGGGTCTCGCGCTTTATCAAGCCAGGCCTGAGGCGTTTTACATTGCAGGAAGTTGTGGATCGGGGAGAGTATTTGCGGGTAATCCATACGTTGTCCTTGGCCTGCGGCAGCCTGGGCTACCGCAGGTCAGCAGATGACTTAGTGACGCACGCCGTCATCATCTTCGTCGACGAAGTCTTCATCGTCGCCATCTTCACCTTCTTCGCCGTTCGGGTCCTCAAAATAGGTGCCCCAACCGTCGTATTCCACTTCAAATTTTTCAGCCAGGTTCATCAGTTGCTCAACCTGAGCGTCAATCAGCTCGGCATTCAGGGCGCATTCGCTGAGGATGTCACAGCAAATAACCGTGTCGCCTTCTTCGACTTCAAGCTCTTCCGGCTCGGTCACTTCATAACCCAGCTTGAAGGCTTCTACTGCCGCTTTTTCCAGGGTTTCAAAGTCGTCCGCGGAAAGGTGATGCTCGATAGTGTACAGCGCGTCTGGATCGCTGCCATCTTCGAGTAACTCTTCAATAATCAAGCGTGTTTCTTCACGCTGCTCTTCCAGTAGTTCCGGGTTTGCCATGGCTCGTTCCTCATAATGTCCTGCCGATACTCTTATTGTCACATACCGCTGTCATTGCCTCCACCTTTCCAGGAAAGATTTGTTAAACAAGGTTGCAAATGAATAAACATCCATATAAATTGAATTTTAATTCAACAAATGGCTTAAGCCATGTGAGGAAACCATGTCTACGTTTTATCAGAAGCACTTTTTGAAACTGCTTGATTTCACCTCTGCTGAACTCACGTCACTGCTCAAGCTCGCCGCGCAGCTCAAGGCAGATAAGAAAAACGGCACCGAGGTCGCTCAACTCACCGGTAAAAATATCGCGCTCATCTTCGAAAAAGACTCGACTCGTACTCGTTGCTCTTTCGAAGTTGCCGCATACGATCAGGGCGCTCGCGTAACGTATCTCGGACCAAGCGGCAGCCAGATTGGGCATAAAGAGTCGATTAAAGATACCGCCCGCGTACTCGGCCGCATGTACGACGGTATTCAGTATCGGGGTCACGGTCAGGAAGTGGTGGAAACGCTGGCGGAATATGCCGGGGTGCCGGTGTGGAATGGATTAACTAACGAGTTTCATCCCACCCAGTTACTGGCGGATTTGTTAACTATGCAGGAACACCTGCCGGGTAAAGCATTTAATGAGATGACGTTAGTCTACACCGGCGATGCCCGTAACAATATGGGCAATTCAATGCTGGAAGCCGCCGCGTTAACCGGGTTAGATCTGCGTCTGGTTGCGCCGCAGGCCTGCTGGCCGGATGAGAGTCTGGTGGCAGAATGCAAAGCGCTGGCACAGAAAAACGGTGGCAATATTACGCTGACGGAAGATGTCGCCACGGGCGTAAAAGGTGCGGACTTCATCTACACCGACGTATGGGTGTCAATGGGCGAAGCGAAAGAGAAGTGGGCCGAGCGTATTGCGCTGCTGCGCAAATATCAGGTAAACAGCGCGATGATGGCGCTCACCGGCAATCCGCAGGTGAAATTTCTGCACTGCCTGCCCGCGTTCCATGACGATCAAACCACGCTTGGCAAACAAATGGCGCAACAGTACGGTTTGCACGGCGGGATGGAAGTGACCGACGACGTCTTTGAGTCACCCGCCAGCATCGTATTTGATCAGGCGGAAAACCGGATGCACACCATTAAAGCAGTAATGGTGGCGACGCTTTCCAAATAATAGCGTTGCGTGATTGATTTGCCGGATGGCGATGCTCAGCATCTTATCCGGCCTACAACCGCGCTACCGTAGGCCGGGCAAGGCGAAGCCGCCCCCCGGCAAATACGCTTATTCCACCCGCAATTTCACCACCGCTTTGCGTACCAGCGCCGGAGCGCCGACTGCGCACAGCGGTTTATGCACTTCCCCCGGATAGAACACCACAAAGTCACCTTCGTTCAGCACCACCGTTTTCTCCTGTGCCCCTTCCGGCAGGAAGGCAATGTCTTTATCCGCCAGCCAGTCAGTTTCCGGCGCGCCCGCAGGCTGCGTACTGAAGGTCATGCCTTCCTGCCCTTTGAGCAGGATCTGAATATCCAGATAGCGGGCATGATACTCGGCACGGCGCTGTGCAAACGGCTCCGTCATATCTTCGGCAATCAGATAAAACAGGCGATCGCCATCGATATCATGCTTACCCTTTTCCGTCGCATCCGTAACATGCGTTTTAATGTGCTCAATCGCCTGACGCAGCTCTTCCGGCAGCCAGGCACCCAGGTTGTGAATATTGCCGACAATCATCTCAAACCCCTTAATTAAAACATCGTTTCATTTTTGTTGTTATACGAAAAAACGGCCTGCCATACCACTCCTAATTACCGATATTTTGCGGCAACGCATGTTTATCGCTGATAATGTTAGATAGTTGTTAACCTAACGCATCAGGTTATGCATAAACACTGCATAACTCTTACCCCCTCATTTTTCTCTTTGCTTATAACTTACTGGTTTTGAACGTGTTATGATAAAACCCAGCCGTCGATCACAATTCACACCTCCCCCACTCGCTTTGCTCACCCCCATATTTATTTGGCAATAAACTGTCCCGTACAAATAATAGAATCACAGAACCGCATAAACATTCATCTCATAATAAAAAACACATAAAAATCAATTGATTATTAAGTGTATATATTTTAAAAAATGTACATAAAATTAACATAGATAAATAACAAGACATATTCATGCGTAGCAATTCAGTTATTGTATTTATTATTTTTTAAAATCTCAGAGCCATCTCATATATTAGGAAAGCAAATTCAAATATCGAACCGACTGTGAAACAAATCACGTTTCCGTATCAAATAAGATCTAAATATAGATTCTGAAATCAGCTGAAAAATCATGACTGCAATAAATTGCATTTGCAGCCATCTCCTCTTTATTTTTTAAAATCGTATTAAAGGAATAATGATGGAAAAGCATTATGTCGGTTCTGAAATCGGTCAATTACGTAGCGTGATGCTGCATCGCCCTAATCTCAGCTTAAAAAGGCTGACGCCATCCAACTGTCAGGAGCTGCTTTTTGATGATGTGCTTTCGGTAGAACGTGCAGGGGAAGAGCACGACATTTTCGCCAACACGCTGCGCCAGGAGGGAATTGAGGTTCTGTTACTCACTGATTTATTAACACAAACCCTGGATATTCCCGACGCTAAAAGCTGGCTGCTGGATACGCAAATTTCTGATTATCGCCTTGGACCCACTTTCGCCGCCGATGTCCGCGCCTGGCTTGCGGACATGCAGCACCGGGAACTGGCACGGCATTTAAGCGGCGGGCTGACCTATGGCGAAATCCCTGCCTCTATAAAAAATATGGTGGTGGATACTCATGATATTAATGATTTTATTATGAAGCCACTGCCCAACCATTTATTTACCCGCGACACCTCCTGCTGGATATATAACGGTGTTTCGATTAATCCGATGGCTAAAACCGCCCGGCAACGAGAAACTAATAATCTGCGGGCGATTTACCGTTGGCACCCGCAATTTGCCGATGGTGAATTTATTAAATATTTCGGTGATGAAAATATTAATTACGACCACGCCACATTAGAAGGTGGAGATGTGCTGGTCATTGGTCGCGGTGCGGTACTTATTGGCATGTCTGAGCGCACCACGCCACAAGGAATCGAGTTCCTTGCCCAATCACTCTTCAAGCATCGCCAGGCAGAGCGCGTCATCGCGGTCGAACTGCCTAAGCATCGTTCCTGTATGCATCTCGACACGGTGATGACCCACATCGATATCGATACCTTCTCTGTCTACCCGGAAGTGGTGCGCCCGGACGTGCAGTGCTGGACTCTGACGCCAGACGGGCGCGGCGGCCTGAAACGGACGCAGGAAAGTACGCTGGTTCATGCGCTGGAAAAAGCGCTGGGGCTCGATCAAATTCGCCTGATTACCACCGGCGGTGACGCCTTCGAAGCCGAACGTGAACAGTGGAATGACGCCAACAACGTCCTGACGCTACGTCCCGGCGTGGTTGTGGGTTACGAGCGCAATATCTGGACCAACGAGAAATACGACAAAGCCGGCATCACCGTTTTACCCATTCCTGGCGACGAACTTGGACGCGGACGCGGCGGCGCGCGCTGCATGAGCTGCCCACTGGAACGCGACGGTATTTAAGGAGACGTCATGGAAAATAAACCGACCCTGGTTGTGGCTCTGGGCGGCAACGCGCTGCTCAAACGCGGCGAGCCGCTGGAAGCAGACATCCAACGTAAGAATATTGAGCTGGCGGCAAAAACCATCGCCCGGCTTACGCAACAGTGGCGTGTGATTCTGGTACACGGCAATGGCCCACAGGTTGGACTGCTGGCGTTACAAAACAGCGCTTACGCCAGCGTCACCCCCTATCCGCTCGACATTCTCGGCGCGGAAAGTCAGGGAATGATTGGCTATATGTTGCAACAGGCG
The DNA here is from genome assembly GCF_014596845.2 of Citrobacter sp. C5_2. Lineage (NCBI taxonomy): Bacteria > Pseudomonadati > Pseudomonadota > Gammaproteobacteria > Enterobacterales > Enterobacteriaceae > Citrobacter > Citrobacter sp. C5_2. The sequence goes on from NZ_CP115032.1 coordinate 4,470,844, forward strand.
CTGAAAAACCAGCTTCCACAGCGAGAAATTAGCGTCCTGCTGACGCAGGTTGAAGTCGATGCCCACGATCCAGCCTTCAGCAATCCCACCAAATATATCGGCCCCATTTACGACCAAACCCAGGCCAGTGCATTACAGGTGGAAAAAGGCTGGGTTTTCAAAGCCGATGGTAAAGCGTTCCGTCGCGTTGTGCCCTCTCCGCAGCCCAAACGTATTGTTGAAAGTGACGCGATCCAGGCGTTGATCGCCCGCGATCATCTGGTCATCTGCAATGGCGGCGGCGGTGTGCCGGTCGTGGAAAAAGCCGATGGCTACCACGGCATTGAAGCCGTGATCGACAAAGATCTCTCCGCCGCCCTACTCGCCAGCCAGCTTCATGCTGATGCGTTGCTCATCCTGACCGATGCCGACGCGGTGTACCTCGACTGGGGCAAACCCACCCAGCGCCCTCTGGCTCAGGTCACCCCCGAAATACTCGGCGAGATGCAGTTCGACGCCGGTTCTATGGGGCCGAAAGTTACCGCCTGCGCGAATTTTGTCTCTCAATGCCAGGGGATAGCAGGCATCGGCTCCTTGGCCGACGGTCCGGCCATTCTCTCGGGAGAGAAAGGCACATTGATTCGGCCCGAAACCATTGCTTACGACGCATGACCCATTTTGCCGGATGGGCGACTGCGCCTTATCCGGCCTACATAAGGACATTCTGATGACTGTTAACTTAAAAAATCGCAATTTTCTTAAATTGCTCGACTATACCCCGGCAGAGATCCAGTACCTGATCGATCTGGCTATCGAATTAAAATCGGCGAAAAAGGCCGGACGCGAAAGACAGACGCTGGTCGGTAAAAATATCGCGCTCATCTTCGAAAAAACCTCAACCCGCACCCGTTGCGCCTTTGAAGTTGGCGCTTTTGATCAGGGCGCGCAGGTGACCTATCTCGGCCCAAGCGGCTCACAGATTGGTCACAAAGAATCGATGAAAGATACCGCCCGCGTGTTAGGCCGTATGTACGACGGTATCGAATATCGCGGATATGGCCAGGAGATCGTCGAAGAACTGGGGCAGTTCGCCGGTGTTCCGGTATGGAACGGACTGACCAACGAATTTCACCCTACGCAGATCCTTGCGGATCTGATGACCATGCTGGAACACGCGCCGGGCAAAACCTTACCTGAACTGAGCTTCGCCTACCTCGGTGATGCCCGCAATAACATGGGTAATTCGCTGATGGTTGGCGCGGCGAAAATGGGGATGGACATCCGCCTCGTCGCCCCTAAATCCTTCTGGCCGGATGAGATGCTGGTTGCCGAATGCCGTGAAATCGCCAGCGTGACAGGCGCGCGCATTACGCTCACAGAGGATGTTGAGGAAGGCGTTTACGACGTGGATTTCCTCTATACCGATGTCTGGGTCTCCATGGGCGAACCCAAAGAGGCATGGGCAGAACGCGTAAGCCTGATGACGCCTTACCAGATTAACCAGCGAGTCATCAACGCAACCGGCAACCCCAATGTGAAATTTATGCACTGTCTGCCCGCCTTCCATAACGAACACACCAAAGTTGGGCGTGAAATCGAAGCGGCTTACGGCCTGAAAGGGCTTGAGGTCACGGAAGAGGTGTTCGAGTCAGCACACTCCATCGTCTTCGACGAAGCAGAAAACCGGATGCATACCATCAAAGCGGTCATGGTAGCGACACTCGGCGACTAACCCCTGCGGGCATATGTCGCCTGACGGCATATGCCCGAGCTATCCGGAGAACATCATGGGCAAATTCAAATTTCCCAGCGCGTATACCATCCTGTTTATTCTTATTGCACTCGTCGCTGTTATGACCTGGATTGTCCCGGCAGGGAAATACCAGATGGCGATGAATGCGACCCTGGGTAAAGAAGTGCCGGTTGCCGGGACTTATGCCCCCACAGAGGCGCACCCACAAGGTATTACCGCTGTACTGCTGGCGCCAATTGACGGTCTTTATAATCACGAGACCTACACCGCCGGCGCCATTGATGTGGCGCTGTTTGTCCTGATCATCGGCGGTTTTCTCGGCGTGGTAAATAAAACGGGCGCCATTGACGCCGGTATCGAACGCGTAACGGTCAGGCTTAACGGCAAAGAAGAGTGGATGATCCCCATCCTGATGGGACTTTTCGCCGCCGGAGGTACGATTTACGGGATGGCGGAAGAGTCGCTACCTTTTTACACGCTGCTCGTCCCGGTAATGATGGCGGCCCGCTTTGATCCACTGGTCGCTGCTGCGACCGTTTTGCTCGGCGCAGGTATCGGCACACTCGGTTCGACAATTAACCCGTTCGCAACGGTTATCGCTGCCAACGCGGCCGGGATCCCCTTCACCCAGGGAATGCTGATGCGCATTCTGCTGCTGGTCGTCGGCTATGTGATCTGCGTGGTGTGGGTCATGCGCTATGCCCGGAAAGTTCGCAGCCATCCTGAGCTGTCTATCGTGGCGGATAAAATGGAGGAAAACCGCGCCCATTTTCTCGGTAGTCGCGCCAATACCAATCTGGAATTTACGGCAACGCGGAAATGGATCCTGCTGATTTTCGCCGCCGCCTTTGCGGTAATGATCTATGGGGTGGCGGTACTCGGATGGTGGATGGCAGAAATATCCGCTGTCTTTCTGGCTGCTGCGATTATCGTCGGCGTAATCGCCCGCATGAGTGAAGAGGCATTTACCAGTACGTTCATTGACGGTGCGCGGGATCTGCTTGGCGTGGCGCTGATTATCGGTATTGCGCGCGGCATCGTCGTGGTGATGGATAACGGCATGATCACTCACACCATTTTGCACAGCGCCGAAAATATAGTCTCCGGCCTTTCCACCACCATTTTCATCAATGTGACCTATTGGCTGGAAGTGTTGCTCTCCTTCCTGGTCCCATCGTCCTCTGGGCTGGCGGTCCTCACCATGCCCATTATGGCCCCACTGGCCGACTTCGCGCATGTACAGAGGGATCTGGTCGTCACCGCGTATCAATCCGCTTCCGGCATTGTGAATCTGATTACGCCCACCTCTGCGGTTGTGATGGGGGGACTGGCCATCGCGCGCGTTCCCTATGTGCGTTACCTGAAATGGGTCGCTCCGTTACTGCTTATTTTGACGTTACTGAACATGGTCGTCCTGAGTATCGGCGCGATGCTGTAGCTCTTTTAGCCGTCGGTATCCGACGGCTTTTTTGATCGTTCTCTCGTTTTTCTGCACAACCGCCCGTTTGAGCCGTTATTGATACTGCAAATGTGGTGAATTTCGCCATCGCATTGATACAGATAAGAAATATAAGGTGATTTTATGAAGGAATTCGATGATTACTCTGCCAAAGAGCAAAAACAGCTGGCGATGTGTCAGCGCCTGATTAGCGAAAAAAGCTACCTGTCCCAGGAAGCGCTGCGCCGCGATCTGCAAAGCCACGGCTTTACCAGTATTAGTCAGTCGACGGTGTCTCGTTTGCTGAAGTTGCTTGGGGCCATAAAAATAAGAAATACAAAAGGGCAAAAAATTTATTCTGTCAATCCTCAGTCACGACCCGCTCCTGATGCGGCGCGATCGATCGCTGAAATGGTGGTCAGCATAGAACACAATAGCGAGTTTATCCTCATTCACACCGCTGCAGGATATGGTCGCGCGGTTGCCAGAATCCTCGATTATCACGCCTTGCCGGAAATTCTGGGCGTCATTGCCGGCAGCAGTATCGTCTGGGTCGCGCCGCGCGTCGTGCAGCGAACGGGCCTGGTTCACAAGCAGATTAATTATCTCTTTAAAATGAATTAAAATTCAGAAGAACCGTTTGCGATGAATAAATCGTGCATTTTTCGCTTGATCCCATAACGTAGCTGAGTATAATCGCGGACAATTTGCCGGGAGGATGTATGGTTCAGTGTGTACGACATTTTGTCTTACCGCGTCTGAAAAAGGACGCTGGCCTGCCGTTTTTCTTTCCGTTGATCACCCATTCCGAGCCCCTCAATTGAGGGGCTTTTTTTTTGCCCAGGCGTCAGGAGATAAACATGGCTAACCCGCTCTATCAAAAACACATCATTTCCATAAACGACCTCAGCCGCGATGACCTCAATCTGGTCCTCGCAACGGCGGCGAAATTAAAAGCGAACCCACAACCGGAGCTGTTAAAGCATAAGGTCATCGCCAGTTGCTTCTTTGAGGCGTCCACCCGCACCCGTCTATCCTTTGAAACTTCTATGCACCGTCTGGGCGCCAGCGTGGTAGGTTTCTCTGACAGCAGCAACACGTCTCTGGGCAAAAAAGGCGAAACGCTGGCTGACACCATTTCCGTCATCAGCACCTATGTCGACGCCATCGTCATGCGTCATCCGCAGGAAGGCGCCGCGCGTCTGGCAACAGAATTCTCTGGTAACGTCCCGGTTCTTAACGCGGGCGACGGCTCTAACCAGCATCCAACCCAAACGCTGCTGGATCTGTTTACCATTCAGGAGACACAGGGCCGCCTGGACAATCTGCAAATCGCCATGGTGGGTGATCTGAAATATGGCCGCACCGTCCACTCCTTAACCCAGGCGCTGGCGAAGTTTGAAGGCAACCGCTTCTACTTCATCGCCCCGGATGCGCTGGCCATGCCGCAGTACATTCTGGATATGCTGACTGAAAAGGGCATCGCCTGGAGCCTGCATGGCACTATCGAAGAGGTGATGGCGGAAGTCGATATCCTCTACATGACCCGCGTACAAAAAGAGCGTCTGGACCCATCCGAATACGCCAACGTGAAAGCACAGTTTGTCCTGCGCGCCAGCGACCTGAACGGCGCCAGAGCCAATATGAAGGTACTACATCCGCTGCCGCGTATTGATGAAATCACCACCGACGTCGATAAGACGCCGCACGCCTGGTATTTCCAGCAGGCTGGCAACGGCATCTTCGCCCGCCAGGCGTTACTGGCACTGGTACTGAATAGCGAACTGGCACTGTAAGGGAGAAAAAGAGATGACACACGATAACAAACTGCAGGTTGAAGCCATCAAACGTGGCACCGTGATTGACCATATTCCCGCACAGGTTGGTTTTAAATTACTGACGCTGTTCAAGCTGACAGAAACCGACCAGCGAATCACCATCGGTCTGAATCTGCCGTCCGGTGAGATGGGTCGTAAAGACCTGATTAAAATTGAAAATACCTTCCTGACCGACGAGCAGGTTAACCAGCTCTCTCTGTATGCGCCGCAGGCAACGGTGAACCGCATTGATAATTACGACGTGGTGGGTAAATCACGTCCGAGTCTGCCAGAGCGCATCGACAACGTGCTGGTGTGTCCGAACAGCAACTGCATCAGTCATGCTGAGCCGGTTTCTTCCAGTTTTTCAGTGAAAAAGCGTGCTGATGACATCGCACTCAAATGCAAATACTGTGAAAAAGAGTTTTCGCATTATGTGGTGCTGGCCAACTAATTGTGGTTGGTTATGAATTCCCGGCTCCCTATAATGCCTAAGGAATTTTACTTACCGCTGTAATTCAGGAGAAATCATGAGCAAGACTATCGCGACGGAAAATGCACCAGCAGCAATCGGCCCATACGTACAGGGTGTTGACCTGGGTAGCATGGTAATCACTTCCGGTCAGATCCCGGTCGATCCGAAAACCGGCGCCGTAGCGGAAGACGTGTCCGCTCAGGCGCGTCAGTCGCTGGAAAACGTAAAAGCTATCGTTGAAGCAGCAGGTCTGAAAGTGGGCGACATCGTTAAAACGACCGTCTTCGTGAAAGACCTGAACGATTTCGCTACCGTCAACGCCACCTACGAAGCGTTCTTCACCGAGCACAACGCGACCTTCCCGGCGCGTTCTTGCGTGGAAGTTGCTCGTCTGCCGAAAGACGTGAAAATCGAGATTGAAGCGATCGCCGTTCGTCGCTAAACCACCTTGTGCCGGATGGCGGCTTCGCGTAATCCGGCCTATGCAAGCGTAGTTTGTAGGCCCGGTAAGCGCGAGCGCCACCGGGTATTTATCACATCACGCCAAACAGTTTCGGCAGAAACAGCGAAATCGCCGGAATGTATGTCACCAGCATCAGCACCAGGAACAGCACGAGGTAGAATGGCAGCATCGCCTTCACCACCTGCTCGATTTTCTGCTTACTTACCGCACTGGCCACAAACAGCACCGAACCCACCGGCGGCGTAATCAGGCCAATCCCTAAGTTCACCAGCATGATCATACCAAAATGAACCGGATCAATGCCGAGCGCGTTGGTCACCGGTAGTAGCACTGGCGTCAGGATCAGGATCAGCGGCGCCATGTCCATCAGCGTACCGATCAGCAGCAGCATGATGTTAATGCACATCAGGATGACATATTTGTTATCCGAGATGCTGGTGAAGGCTTCGGTAATCCGCATCGGCAACTGCATATAGGTCATGACGGCCCCAAACGCGGCGGCAAAGCCTATCAGGATCATCACGATAGTGACCGTCTTCACCGTGCGGAACATCAGCTTCGGCAGCTCAGACCATTTATAGTCACGATAGATAAACATGGTGACAAAGAAGGCCCACAGACAGGCAATCGCCGCGGATTCCGTTGCGGTAAAGATACCTGACAGGATCCCGCCCATGATGATCACCACCGTCATTAATCCCCACAGCGTATCGACGAAAATCTTCAGCGCCTGGCGAAACGGTACGCGCTCCCCTTTTGGATAACCGCGTTTATGGGCAAAAGCCACGCACATCACCATCAGGCTAAAGCTCAGCAACAGGCCCGGCAGGATCCCGGCGATGAACAGCGCGGCAATCGACACCGTCCCGCCCGTTGCCAGCGAGTAGATAACCGAGTTATGGCTGGGCGGCGTGAGGATCGCCTGCACCGAGCCGCTGGCGGTTACTGCCGCGGCAAAGTCGCGCGGATAGCCTTTTTTGTCCATCTCCGGGATCATCACTGAACCGATAGAAGCGGTATCGGCCACCGACGATCCTGAAATTGCGCCAAAAAAGGTCGAGGCGACGATATTTACCAGCGACAGCCCGCCGCGGATAAAGCCAACGAAAATATAGGCAAAATTCACCAGGCGGCGCGCGATCCCGCCTTCCGCCATGATTGCCCCGGCCAGAATAAAGAATGGGATCGCCAGCAGCGAAAACTTGTTTACTCCGCTGGTCAGTTGGATCATCACGGCTTCCAGCGGAATATCAATATACCAGGCTCCAATGATGGCGCTAATGCCAACCGCGTACGCTACCGGTACCCCAATCGCCAGCATAATGCCAAGCGTAAAGACGAGAATAAATGCATCCATCTGCTTTCCTTAATGAAATGGGGGCGGTAACTAGCTGGTTGAACCCAGCATGACAACGGGACGTTGATATTGCGGGCCGCGGAAAATCTTTTCTGCGATAAACAGCAGCGTGATGGCGGAGCCAATCGGCAACGGCAGATAGTTTTGCCCGGCGCTTAAAAGCGGGAATTCCGCGACAGGCTGGTCCCACAGCTCAAGACACAGATTGATTCCATACCAGAGAATAAACAGGCTGATCGCCACCAACATGATATCTGCGACAATCGAGCAGTAACGACGGGCGGACTCCCCCAGACGGTCAATCACCATGCTCACCGCGATATGCGAACCTGCGCGATAGCTCACCGCCGCGCCAATAAAGGTGAACGTCACCATACAAAGAATGGCGACCGGTTCAGGCCATGACAGGGCATTGTTCAGGACATAGCGTGCAAATATGCCAATAGGGATAATGGCGACCATAACCAATAATGCGACACCAGCAATCCACATAGAGACCCGATAAAGAAAATCCATTACCGATGAATAGCATTCACCCATAATTATCACCTCGAATTAATCAAAAGACTCAGGCAGAGGATTGCTCCCCTCCGCCTGATGAATTACTTCACATCCTGAATACGTTTGATCAAATCCTGGTGGTCTTTACCGTAATTATCCCGCACTGACTGCGTGGCTTTATAGAAATAGTCCGTATCAATATCGTGGAACTGAACGCCACTGGCTTTCATAGTTTCCAGAGATTTCGCATTATATTCTTGCCAAAGTTTGCGTTGTTCAACCTGCGCTTCTTTGGCGAGCTTAATAATGAGTTCCTGGTCTTCTTTTTTCAATTTATCCCATTTGGCTTTGGAAAACAGAAAAAGCTCAGGAATAATAAAGTGTTTGCTCCAGGTGTAGTTTTTAACGACCGGTAAATAGTTGTGCGCAACAAATGTTGGCGGGTTATTTTCCGTACCATCAATAACGCCGGTCTGCATACCGCTAAACACTTCGCTGACACCCATCACGATGGCGTTAGCGCCCATCGCCTTTAAGGTATCCAGCGCTATCGGACTCCCTTGAACACGGATTTTCATACCGTGTAAATCTTCCGGTTTCACCACCGGATTTTTGGTAATCAGGTTGCGCGTCCCGGCGTCCATCCAACCCAGGAATACCAGCCGCGATTTCGTATTGGCCGTCAGGCGGTCGCCAATCTCCTGACCGATCATGCCGTCAAGGACCTTATGCATATGGTCTTCATCGCGAAAGATATACGGCAGGGTAAATACGTTAATTTCAGGAAGAATAGCGGCAACAGGCGTCATTGAGACGCGAATAATATCGATAGCGCCTAATTGCGCCTGCTCAATCATCTGTTTTTCATCACCTAACACGCCACCTGGAAATGTTTTAATCTCCAGACGGCCATCGGTCGCGGCGCTGAGTTTCTCCCCCATATGTTTCACTGCGACGACGTTCGGGTAATCAGCCGGATGCACATCCGCGGCGCGAAAAGTTTGTGCCAGCGTTGCATGACTCGCCAGTAATACGGACGCGCCAATACACAGACTTAACAGGTTTTTTGTCAGTTTCATTTGTCCTTCTCCAGAAGTTCATAATATCCATTAACAGGAATAGCTTGCAGAGCAAATGACTGCCGGAATTAAAACGGGCAGCGAGAAACTTTCTTAACGACGTTACCTGCGCAGACTAGCTGGTGTAACAATTTATTTCGATGACTGCGTTCACAAAAAATCGCAGATGCTAATAATTTTTAGCACAGTGTTTCATTTTTGCAACGCAGATCGTTTTATTGATAAAAAAACAACGCAAAGAAGGCGATTTGATACTAATTCCCTCAGTTAGCATTTCAATAAAAATAAAACACTACTATTTCGCGAGAATATCTTTCGAATGAAAAAGAGAAATGCAGGATGGTATTTACACCATCCTGCTGAGAAGTTTGATGTTTACTGCCAACCGTAGCGACGGCTATAAAAACCTTTCACTAATTGGGTCAATGTCATGTAGCCCGCCAGAATCGCAATCAGCCACGGGAAGTAGCTCAGCGGCAGCGCCTGCAATTGCAGATAGCTGGCCAGCGGCGAGAACGGCAATGCAATGCCCACCACCATCACGACCAGCGTCATTAGCATCAGCGGCCATGCGGCGCGACTTTGGATAAACGGCACTCGACGGGTACGGATCATATGCACAATCAGCGTTTGCGACAGCAGGCCCACCACGAACCAGCCCGACTGGAACAACGTCTGATGCTCTGGCGTATTGGCATGGAAGACAAACCACATCAGGCAAAAGGTCAGAATGTCAAAGATCGAGCTGATCGGCCCAAAGAAGATCATAAAGCGGCCCAGTTCGGCGGGATTCCAACGCTGGGGCTTTTTGATCTGCTCTTCGTCGACGTTATCAAACGGAATCGCCACCTGGGATACATCATACAGCAGGTTCTGAATCAGTAAGTGCAGCGGCAACATCGGCAGGAACGGTAAAAAGGCGCTCGCCACCAGCACGCTAAACACATTACCGAAGTTAGAACTGGCCGTCATTTTGATGTACTTCAACATGTTAGAAAAAGTACGGCGTCCTTCGATCACCCCTTCTTCCAGCACCATCAGGCTCTTTTCCAGCAGGATAATATCCGCCGCTTCACGTGCAATATCGACCGCGCCATCAACAGAGATACCGATGTCCGCCGCGCGCAGCGCCGGGGCGTCGTTGATGCCATCGCCCATAAAGCCAACTACGTGACCTTCACGCTTGAGCAGCGTGACAATGCGCTCTTTGTGCATCGGCGTCAGGCGGGCAAACAACGTAGTGCGCTGAGCAAGCGTTGCCAGTTCGTCATCGCTTAATCCTTCAATGCTGCTGCCAATCACCACATCTCCCGCATCCAGCCCCACTTCATGGCACACTTTTGCCGCCACCAGCTCGCTATCACCGGTGAGAATTTTCACCGTAATACCGCTGGCTTTCAGCGCCTTCAGCGCCGGCGCGGTGGTCTCTTTCGGCGGATCGAGGAACGCGATATAGCCTTCGAGGATCAGATCCGACTCATCAATACGCTGGTAATCACCTTCACGCGCGGGCAGGTACTTGGTGGCCACCGCCACTACGCGCAGCCCCTGACGGTTCAGCGTATCCGTGACGCGTTTCACCCGACGCAGCATGCCCTCATCCAGGGGGACAATCTCGCCGTTGTGGCGCACCTGGGTGCAGACGCTGAGGATCTCCTGCAGCGCGCCTTTGCACACCAGCTGATGTACATCCGTTTCTTCCGCCACCACCACCGACATGCGGCGACGTTCAAAATCAAACGGGATCTCATCGATTTTCTGCCAACGGGTAGAAAGCTGGCGGGCAGACTCCTCATCCACGCCTTCCAGTACCGCCGTATCCAGCAGATTCTTCAGCCCGGTCTGGTAATGGCTGTTCAGCCACGCGGAATGCAGAACGTGCTCGCTGGGTTTTCCAGAGATATCAGTGTGATTCTCCAGCACAATTTTATCCTGCGTCAGGGTCCCGGTTTTATCGGTGCACAGGATATCCATCGCGCCAAAGTTCTGGATGGCATCAAGGTGCTTGACGATGACTTTCTGTTTAGACAGCTTCACCGCCCCGCGCGCCAGCGTCGAGGTGACGATCATCGGCAGCATTTCCGGGGTCAGCCCCACCGCAACAGACAGCGCAAACAGCGCCGCCTCCCACCAGTCGCCTTTGGTATAGCCGTTAATGATGAGCACAATGGGCGCCATCACCAGCATAAAGCGGATCAGCAACATGCTGACGCGGCTGATCCCTTTCTGGAAGGCATTCTGCTCGCTTTCCTGCTCGCTGACGCGCCCCGCCAGTTGCCCGAACCAGGTATTGGCTCCGGTCGAAATCACGATAGCCTGCGCCGTGCCGCTCACCACGTTGGTCCCCATAAAGCACAGAGTATCGCACTCCAGCGGGTTGCTTTGCTGCGGGTCGCGGCTGGTTGCGACTTTCTCCACGGGCAGCGATTCACCGGTCAGCGAAGCCTGCGCCACAAACAGATCGCGCGCCTGGACGATACGTAAATCCGCCGGGATCATATCCCCTGCCGCCAGCTTGATGACATCACCGGGTACCAACTGGTCAATCGGCAGTTCAACCCAACCGTTCTCGCCTTTTTCGTTGATAACGCGCAGCACCGTGGCGGTGTTGCTGACCATCGCTTTCAGCGCATCTGCCGCTTTGGTGGAACGCGCCTCCTGCACAAAATTCAGCAGCGTCGAGATGGCGACCATCAGCGCGATTACGCCAGCAGCAAATAGATCCTCAGTGGCATAGGAAATGGCGCCAAGAATGGTCAGCAGAATATTAAACGGATTGCGGTAGCAGACCCACAGATGCACCCACCACGGCGACGGCTTCTGCGCCGGCAACTGGTTTTCGCCATGGATTTCGCGGGCGCTCTCGACCTCTGCGGCGTTTAATCCTTCCGGGTGTGCGCCAAACGTTTTCCACAGCGCGGCTTCGTCCATCAGCGCCATTTTCAGGCAATGTTCGCTCAGCGAGGGCGGGATCGGTGTGCTGGCAACGGTCTGCGCATTGGGCAACGGGTCGCGATGCACCAGACGATGTGGTAAATGGCGGTTAAGCCGGGCAAACAGCTGGCGAGTAATATTTTTGAACATAGGCAGTCCCCCTGCGCCAGTCTTAACAGGCGCAGTAAATCTTTCAGGCGTGGCAAAGCCTTGCCTGATGGCAATTTTAAAATCACAACAGGGACGTCAGAACGTCACTGTCTTACGCATCCGGTAAGACAGTGAAAGACAGGCTTACCGGAAAGTTGTGTTTCTCCGTCTCGGGAGAGGGGTGGGATCGGGATCCATATAGCCTCCGGTAAGTGAATGATAAGCGCTGCGGATTATACGCAGAAAACCATAAGGTTTGTGGCAATTATGGCGGTATGATAAAGCATAGAAACTAAACCAAACGTATACCAGACTTTGCCCATTGCACTGTGCTTGAGTAAAGTTATTCTCTTTTGGCATAACTTCACACGCGACACGGGAAAACAGGATGCAAAATCGGCTGACCATTAAAGACATCGCCCGCTTAAGCGGCGTGGGGAAATCCACGGTTTCCCGCGTTCTCAACAACGAAAGCGGCGTCAGCGAACGTACCCGCGAACGCGTCGAAGCGGTGATGAATCAGCACGGTTTTTCCCCTTCCCGCTCCGCACGCGCCATGCGTGGGCAAAGCGACAAGGTGGTGGCGATTATCGTCACTCGCCTGGATTCTCTTTCAGAAAATCTCGCCGTGCAGACCATGCTGCCCGCTTTTTATGAACAGGGTTACGATCCGATCATGATGGAAAGCCAGTTCTCGCCTGAACTGGTCGAAGAACATCTGGGCATGCTCAGACGCCGTAATATTGACGGTGTGGTGCTGTTTGGTTTTACCGGCATTACCGAAACGATGCTCACCTCCTGGCAGGATTCTCTGGTACTGCTGGCCAGAGATGCCAAAGGCTTTGCCTCCGTCTGCTATGACGATGAGGGCGCTATTCATACCCTGATGCAACGTTTATACGATCGCGACCACCGCCATATTAGCTTTCTTGGCGTCCCCCATAGCGACGTGACCACCGGTAAGCGCCGTCATGAAGCCTACCTGGCATTCTGTAAGAAACACAAACTGCATCCGGTTGCCGCGCTACCGGGCCTGGCCATGAAGCAGGGCTATGAGCAGGCCGCCAATGTCATCACCCCGGAAACCACCGCCTTAGTCTGTGCGACGGATACCCTTGCCCTTGGGGTCAGCAAATATCTGCAGGAGCAGCGGATTGATAATCTGCAGTTGGCGAGTGTGGGCAACACACCGCTAATGAAATTCCTCCATCCGGAAATTATCACCGTCGATCCCGGTTACGCCGAAGCCGGACGACAAGCGGCCTCGCAGCTGATCGAGCAGATCAACGGCCGTAGCGAACCGCGACAAATCGTTATTCCCTCCACCCTCGCCTGATCGCTTTCTGAGCGCTAATTTGTGATCTTCGCTGCGTTTCGGGAACGTTCCCTTTTTTAAATATTCATCGAAGATATACTCTTGCGCCAACAACGCGGGAGTTGCCGGATGGCGACCTAACGCGTCTTATCCGGCCTACGGGGAATACACGTCATCATGAGCAAAATAAAACAAGCAGACATCGACCGGCTGATTGAGCTGGTAGGCGGGCGCGACAATATCGCTACGGTGAGCCACTGCATCACTCGCCTGCGTTTTGTACTGAATCAGCCTGCAAATGCCAGGCCGAAAGAGATCGAGCAGTTGCCGATGGTCAAAGGCTGCTTCACCAACGCCGGGCAGTTTCAGGTGGTGATTGGCACCGAGGTGGGCGATTACTACAAAGCGCTGCTGGCGACCACCGGCCAGGCCAGTGCCGACAAAGAGCAGGCGAAAAAAGCCGCGCGGCAGAACATGAAGTGGCATGAACAGCTCATTTCTCATTTTGCAGAGATCTTCTTCCCTCTGCTGCCAGCGCTGATTAGCGGCGGCTTGATCTTAGGTTTTCGCAATGTGATCGGCGATCTGCCAATGAGTAACGGCCAGACACTGGCGCAGATGCATCCGTCGCTGAAAACCCTCTACGACTTCCTGTGGCTGATTGGCGAAGCGATCTTCTTCTATCTGCCTGTCGGGATCTGCTGGTCAGCGGTGAAGAAAATGGGCGGTACGCCGATCCTCGGTATTGTGCTGGGTGTGACCCTGGTTTCGCCGCAGCTGATGAACGCCTATCTGCTCGGTCAACAGGTGCCGGAAGTGTGGAACTTCGGCCTGTTCAGCATAGAGAAAGTGGGCTACCAGGCGCAGGTTATTCCGGCCCTGCTGGCTGGCCTGGCGCTTGGATTTATTGAAACGCGCATGAAACGCATCGTCCCGGATTATCTGTATCTGGTGATCGTCCCAGTGTGCTCGCTGATCCTCGCTGTGTTCCTTGCGCACGCGTTTATCGGTCCGTTTGGCCGCATGATCGGCGACGGCGTGGCGTTCGCGGTTCGTCATCTGATGACCGGCAGCTTTGCGCCGATTGGCGCGGCGCTGTTCGGCTTCCTGTATGCGCCGCTGGTGATCACCGGCGTACACCAGACCACGCTGGCTATCGACATGCAGATGATCCAGAGCATGGGCGGTACGCCGGTATGGCCGCTGATTGCGCTGTCAAACATCGCTCAGGCTTCTGCGGTGGTCGGCATCATTATCTCCAGCCGCAAACACAATGAACGCGAAATATCAGTACCTGCGGCGATCTCGGCTTATCTCGGGGTAACGGAACCGGCGATGTACGGGATCAACCTGAAATACCGCTTCCCGATGCTGTGCGCGATGATCGGCTCCGGTCTCGCCGGTCTGCTGTGCGGCCTGAACGGCGTGATGGCGAACGGCATTGGCGTCGGCGGCCTGCCGGGAATCCTCTCCATTCAGCCGACTTACTGGCAGGTGTTTGGCATGGCGATGGTCATTGCGATCGTTATCCCGATGGTACTGACCTCATTCGTCTACCAGCGTAAATACCGTCAGGGCACATTACAGATTGTGTAACTTTTCTTCGGGGCGCAGTTGCGCCCCATCGTATCTCCAGGAAACAGCAATGAATATTCCACACTGGTGGCAAAACGGCGTTATCTATCAGGTGTATCCCAAGAGTTTTCAGGACACCACCGGCAGCGGCACGGGTGATTTGCGCGGCGTAACGCAGCGCCTCGGCTATCTGCAAAAGCTGGGCGTGGACGCTATCTGGCTGACGCCGTTCTACATTTCGCCGCAGGTTGATAACGGCTACGATGTCGCCGACTACATGTCAGTTGACCCGGCTTACGGCACGCTTGCAGACTTTGACGAACTGGTAGCAGCGGCGAAAGCGCGCAGCATACGCATTATTCTGGATATGGTGTTTAACCACACCTCAACCCAGCACGCCTGGTTTCGTGAGGCGCTGGATAAAGACAGCCCGTATCGTCAGTTTTATCTCTGGCGCGACGGCGAACCGACCACCCCGCCGAACAACTGGCAGTCAAAATTTGGCGGCAGCGCCTGGGGCTGGCACGCCGAAAGCGAGCAGTATTATCTGCATCTCTTTGCCCCGGAGCAGGCTGACCTGAACTGGCAAAACCCGGCGGTACGCGCCGAGCTGAAAAAAGTGTGCGAGTTCTGGGCCGATCGCGGCGTGGACGGCCTGCGCCTCGACGTCGTCAATCTTATCTCCAAAGATCAGGACTTCCCGAACGATCCCGACGGCGATGGTCGCCGTTTTTATACCGACGGTCCGCGCGCACATGCGTTTTTACGCGAGATGAACCGCGACGTTTTCACCCCACGTAGCCTGATGACGGTCGGCGAAATGTCTTCCACCACGTTGGAAAACTGTCAGCAATACGCCGCGCTGGACGGTAGCGAACTGTCGATGACTTTTAACTTCCACCACCTGAAGGTGGATTACCCCAACGGTGAAAAATGGACGTTAGCCAAACCGGACTACGTGGCGCTCAAAACTCTGTTCCGCCACTGGCAGCAGGGCATGCACAACGTCGCATGGAATGCGCTGTTCTGGTGTAACCACGACCAGCCGCGCATCGTGTCGCGTTTTGGCGATGAAGGGAAATACCGTGTGCCCGCCGCCAAAATGCTGGCGATGGTGCTGCACGGTATGCAGGGCACGCCCTATATCTACCAGGGGGAAGAGATTGGCATGACCAACCCGCACTTCCGCCAGATTACCGATTACCGCGATGTAGAAAGCCATAACATGTTCGCTGAACTGAACGGGCAGGGACGCGATGCCGAAGAGTTGCTGGCAATTCTCGCCAGTAAATCCCGCGATAATAGCCGCACGCCAATGCAGTGGGATGCCAGCCAACACGCGGGCTTCACCGCGGGCGAGCCGTGGATCAATCTGTGTGACAACGCAGCCGAGATCAACGTTGCAGCGGCGCTTGATGATGCTGATTCTGTGTTTTACACCTATCAGAAGCTGATCGCCCTGCGTAAAACGGAGCCGGTTATCACCTGGGGCGATTACCAGGATCTGTTACCAGACAGCCCACACGTATGGTGTTATCAGCGCGAATGGCAAGGACGGCGGCTGCTGGTCATAGCCAACCTGAGCGATACCTTCCAGAACTGGCAACCGACGCATGCCGACGGAAACTGGCAGGTGCTGATGCACAACTATGCCGAGGTCGCCAGCCAACCCGTTGACATGACGCTGCGCCCTTTTGAAGCCGTCTGGTGGGTGCAAAAATAGCTTGCAATGATGTTCAGGCCCGGTACGCATAGCGTGGCCGGGCGTTGTCGCCTACGCTCAGCTTACCTTCCTGTTTTTGCTGAATAATTAATCAGAATTTTCCAGGGGTAATTTACAATCGGCTGTAGCGCCCGTCATCTGTACGCTCCGATTTTTACTTTGCGCTACATCAAAAAAATCGTAAACATCCTTGATGCAAATCACTACATATAGAACTTAAAATGCACGCCGACCCAATATGTTGTATTAATCGCCTATAATTGCTACAACTACAATGCACCGCTTCACGGTGGAATTGTGGATAACGTGGGTCAGGATTGCGGGAAGTCATTGGCAATAGAGATGAATAAAGCCATGGCCGCTTCCCCAACCTCTGTGGATAACCTGTTCTTATAAATATGGAGTGATCATGACACCGCATGTGATGAAACGAGATGGCTGTAAAGTGCCGTTTAAATCAGAGCGCATCAAAGAAGCCATTCTGCGTGCAGCTAAAGCAGCGGGAGTCGATGACGCAGATTACTGTGCCACCGTCGCAGAAGTCGTTAGTAGCCTGATGAATGAGCGCAGCCAGGTCGATATCAACGAGATCCAGACAGCGGTAGAAAACCAGCTGATGTCTGGCCCGTACAAACAACTCGCCCGTGCGTACATCGAATATCGCCACGACCGTGATATCCAGCGTGAAAAACGTGGCCGTCTGAACCAGGAAATTCGTGGTCTGGTTGAGCAAACCAACTCTGCTCTGCTGAACGAAAACGCCAACAAAGACAGCAAAGTGATTCCGACCCAGCGCGACCTGCTGGCCGGTATCGTCGCCAAACACTATGCGCGCCAACACCTGCTGCCGCGTGATGTTGTCCAGGCGCACGAGCGTGGTGATATTCACTATCACGATCTCGACTACTCGCCGTTCTTCCCGATGTTTAACTGCATGCTGATCGACCTGAAAGGCATGCTGACGCAGGGCTTTAAGATGGGTAACGCGGAGATTGAGCCGCCAAAATCCATCTCTACCGCGACCGCCGTGACCGCGCAGATTATCGCGCAGGTTGCCAGCCATATTTATGGCGGTACTACCATTAACCGTATTGATGAAGTTCTCGCGCCGTTCGTGACCGAGAGCTTTAATAAACATCGCAAAACCGCTGAAGAATGGCAGATCCCGGACGCCGACGGTTATGCCCATTCCCGTACCGAGAAAGAGTGCTACGACGCATTCCAGTCCCTAGAGTATGAAGTGAACACCCTGCATACCGCCAACGGTCAGACGCCGTTCGTCACCTTTGGTTTTGGCCTGGGCACCAGTTGGGAATCACGTTTGATCCAGCAGTCTATTCTGCGTAACCGCATTGCTGGCCTCGGTAAAAACCGTAAAACCGCGGTGTTCCCGAAACTGGTGTTCGCGATTCGCGATGGTCTGAACCACAAGTTTGGCGATCCGAACTACGATATCAAGCAGCTGGCGCTGGAGTGCGCGAGCAAGCGTATGTACCCGGACATCCTGAACTACGATCAGGTGGTCAAAGTCACCGGTTCGTTCAAAACGCCAATGGGCTGCCGCAGCTTCCTCGGCGTCTGGGAAAACGAGAACGGCGAACAGGTTCACGATGGTCGCAACAACCTCGGCGTTATCAGCCTCAACCTGCCGCGTATCGCGCTGGAAGCCCATGGCGATGAAGCCACCTTCTGGAAACTGCTCGACGACCGTCTGGTGCTGGCGCGTAAAGCGCTGATGACCCGTATCGCGCGTCTGGAAGGCGTAAAAGCCCGCGTTGCGCCCATTCTGTACATGGAAGGTGCCTGCGGCGTGCGTCTGAAAGCGGACGATGACGTGTCTGAGATCTTTAAAAATGGTCGCGCCTCTATCTCTCTGGGCTACATCGGCATTCATGAGACCATCAACGCGCTGTTTGGCGACAAACATGTCTATGACAGCGAGCAGCTGCGCGCCAAAGGTATCGCCATTGTGGAACGTCTGCGTCAGGCGGTCGATCAGTGGAAAGACGAGACTGGCTATGGCTTTAGCCTGTACAGCACGCCGAGTGAAAACCTGTGTGACCGCTTCTGCCGTCTGGATACCGCCGAGTTTGGCGTGGTGCCGGGCGTAACCGACAAAGGTTACTACACCAACAGCTTCCACCTCGACGTGGAGAAAAAGGTGAACCCGTACGACAAGATCGATTTCGAAGCGCCGTACCCGCCGCTGGCGAGCGGGGGCTTCATTTGCTACGGCGAGTACCCGAATATTCAGCACAACCTGAAAGCGCTGGAAGACGTTTGGGATTACAGCTATCAGCACGTGCCGTATTACGGCACCAACACGCCAATCGATGAATGCTACGAGTGCGGCTTTACCGGTGAGTTCGAGTGCACCAGTAAAGGCTTCACCTGCCCGAAATGTGGTAACCACGACGCCGCGCGCGTGTCGGTCACGCGCCGCGTGTGCGGTTATTTAGGCAGCCCGGACGCACGTCCGTTTAACGCCGGTAAGCAGGAAGAAGTGAAGCGCCGCGTTAAGCATTTAGGCAATGGGCAGATCGGTTAATATCCGTTTGCAAAGGCCGTAGGCCTGATAAGACGCAATCGCGTCGCCATCAGGCATCACAATGTTGCCGGATGCGGTGCAAGCACCTTATCCGGCCTACATGCTTTCTGGACATCCTCTATGCGCTACCATCAATACTATCCTGTCGATATCGTCAACGGCCCAGGAACCCGATGCACCCTGTTTGTGTCAGGGTGCGTGCACGAATGCCCCGGTTGCTATAACAAAAGCACCTGGCGGCTCAATTCCGGCGAGCCGTTTACCAAAGAGATGGAAGATAAGATCATTGCCGATCTGAACGACACGCGTATTCACCGTCAGGGAATTTCGCTGTCGGGCGGCGATCCGCTGCATCCGCAAAACGTGCCGGATATTCTGCAACTGGTACAACGTATTCGCGCTGAGTGTCCGGGGAAAGATATCTGGGTATGGACCGGCTACACGCTCGATGAACTCAACGCCGCACAGATGCAGGTGGTGGATCTCATCAACGTGCTGGTTGATGGCAAATTTGTGCAGGACCTCAAAGACCCGGCGCTGATCTGGCGCGGTAGCAGCAACCAGGTCGTGCATCATTTGCGATAAAATCACTCAGGAGAGGCGTGTTCACAGCCTCTCCGTCCATTTACTCATTCGCGATTGCGCTTTACCACGGGCATCAATGGCACGCCCATCCGGCAGCCAGCGCTCCGCTTCCCCTTTCAGTATCCCCTTTTCGTAACAGAGACGCTGGGCAAGCGAGCCGTCCGGATAGAACTGTTCGCTGAGCTGGTGACGCAACCCCTGACTCCACTGCTCACGCTGCTGTAGCTGCCCGGAAGGATAAAAGCTGCGGCATTCGCCGTGCAGCAGGCCGTCAAGCCACTGCTCTTCTCGCAGTAGCTCGCCGTTTTCCGAGAAGTAACGAGCAATACCGTCCGGCCTGCCCTCACGATACGCCAGCTGCATAGCTAGCTGACCGTTAGGATGCCAGCGCTCCATTACCCCATGCAGCGCCCCCTGTTGATATCGCAAAACTGCCAGCAGGCGTCCGTTCTCTTCAATTCTCGTCTCACCGTTTAGCTGGTCGTTCGCAAGATTTGCCCGTAGCAGGGTGTTATCCAGGTGATATTCCTGCGTATCGCTCATCAGTTAATCTTCACCAGGCCACCTTTAATCATCAGCATCCCGCCACCATCCACCGTTTGGGTCGCGCTGGCTTTGCTGGTGAGCGTGGCTTTTGCTTCGTGGCTGATGGTTGCGGCTTTCTGGGTCAGCGAGGCTTTCGCTTCACTGGCTATGCTGGTGGCATCCAGCTTCATGCTGCCCGACGCGCTGGCGTTAAGACCCGACCCGCTCTTGATGTCCAACGTTTTACCGCTCTCGAGAGTTAGCGTACCGCTAACCTTAATCGTCAGGTTGCCATCGACGTTCAGCGTGTAGTTGCCCTTTACCTTATGCGTCTCGTTGCCGTCGATGACGTGCTCCTGATCGCCTTTCACCGTCACGCTGCGCTTCTCTTTTACCTCCAGTGTGTCGCTGCCTTTTTCGATTTTCACCGCACGATTGCCTTTTTTTAGGGTGACGGTTTCGTTGCCCTCTTCAACGGTACGCGTGCGGTCGTTTTTGACGTTCTGAATGTCGTCATGGCTGATAGTCGTTTTGCTGTCGTTAAGAACGGTAAGCTGGAAGTCTTTTTGCGCCTGCATCGCCAGCAGCTCGGCATCTTTTTTGTCGTCGAAGCGTAGTTCGTTGAAGCCTTTTTCACTTTTGGTTTTAATGCCCGACTGGGTCTGGTTCGCCGGAAGTGCGTACGGCAGCGCATTCGCGCCGTTGTAGACGCAGCCGGTAATCAGCGGTTTATCCGGGTCGCCGTCGATAAAGCTCACCACCACTTCCTGACCGATGCGCGGGATAAACTGCGCGCCGAAGCCGTTGCCGCTCCACGCCGTCGCCACCCGCAGCCAGCAGGAGCTGGTTTCGTCGCTTTTGCCCTCTCTGTCCCATGGGAACTGCACCTTCACCCGACCAAGTTTGTCGGTCCAGATCTCCTCGCCGCTTTTACCCACCACCGTCGCCGTTTGCGTATGCATAAAGGGCTGTGGCGTCACGGCGAGGGGGCGATACGGCGTGGCCTTTGGAATAGCAGTGAAGCGGTTGCGATAGCGTTCACCGTCGTACTCGTGGCTAACGGCGGTGATTAGCCAGTCGATGTTCAGAGATTTGTCGTCATGATCGGTTAGCGTAAACCAGTGCCCGGCCATCAACGCCGCGCAGTCGCTTTCACCGACCAGCTGTTTCGCCTGCGCTTTCAGGGCGTTAACCTTCCACGCCGTCAGCGCGTCGCCTTCGGCTTTAACGCTAAAACGCCCCGGATGCTGGTACTGCATACCGCCCTTCTTCTCACCGGCCTGGGCAAACAGCGCCGCTTTTGGCTGCTCGTAGTTATAGTCGCTGCTCTGGAACCCTTGGGCGGTGGCCTGCAAGTGCAACTGTGCCGAACGAATCATGCCGGTTTCCCGCTCGCCGCTTGCTGCGGCCTGATACTTGACCTTTTTCTCGCCGGGAATGGGTGGGAAGGCGCTGTTATCATCCACCAACATCAGCGTGTGCTTACCCTGCGCATGAGTGAAGAACCAGAAAATTCCCTCCTGCTCCAGCAATCGCGAAATAAAATTAAAATCACTTTCGTTATATTGCAGGCAGTATTCGCGTTTTGCCGGTTTGGTTTTGAGCTGGAATTTATAGTCGCTAAAACCGCCGTCTTTAAACACCTGCTCGACAATTTCCTGCGCGCTGAGGTTCTGAAACACGCGGTTGTTACTGGCAAGCGTCAGCCACCACAGCCAGGGACGCAGGACAAACTGGTAGCGATCGGCATTGCTGGTCGCCGGAAGCTGGTGCGCTTCGGCAATCAGCCCGTCGTAGTCGGCGTTGTTGATGGTGGCGGTCAAATGGGTCGCCAGCGCGGCATCGAGCGTTAACGGCGCGGAGGTGGTTGCGGCGACGGTGGCGGTGATCAGGCCGTTAAGCGCCGATTCGGTGTGCGCTGCGGTGGCGGTAAGACCGGTTAGGGTTGGAGCGGCGAGTTTTATGATGGTGGTATCGGGCATGGGGAAGTCCTTTTTCAACGATAGCGCTAGCGCCGGTTAGCCTGATGATAAACCTCATCGCCATCACGTCTGCCCACGGCGATCACAAGAACGACAACCTGCTCGTCCTCGACCTGATAGACCAGACGATACCCGGCACTGCGTAGCTTGATTTTATAACGGTGTAATTTGCCAGACAGGCGGGCGGCAGGGACATGAGGGTTCTCTAGCCGTTCCGCTAGCTTCTTTTTGAACTGCTCGCGTAATGTGGGTGAAAGTTTGCGCCACTCCTTGAGCGCAATATCTAAAAACTCCAGACTATAGGTCATTTAAAGACACCTGTATTCGCTTTCCACCTTCACGTTCGTCGGCGATACGGTTCAGCTCCGCATCTTCTGCCAGCTCCAGCAAATACGCATAGACCGCAGGCGGCACGCAGTAAAACGCTGGCTCATTGCGGTTCAGAATCGCCACCGCTTCACCTTCCCCTGCGTTAACCGTCCCCATCGGGTTACGTTTCAGGTCGGTGATGCTGGCTGCAGTTTTGGTCAGTATGTGAAATGGCATGGTTGTTTCCTCGTTAATGAGGTTTTAGTATAGGCCACAAAAGGTACTTTTAAAAGCATCATTAAAAATGCTTTTACTACACCAAAACCATGGCATTATGGTCTGTTGCCCGGTTAACGGCGCGGAGGTGGTTATAATTAAATTCATTCACTCGTCATAAAAAGATGTTTTACATGGAAAAACATCATATAATTTTTCATATTTATTACTAACTGGGGAGTGATATACCCCAGAATAAAAAACCTTCCATTTATTTTCATGGTGTACACATATAGGATAATATGAAAAATAGCCATCACCAAATTTCTTTTCTTTTAAAAATTTTTCACCAGAATAAAAAGGGCCAGCATAATCCCTATATTCCACTCTACAGACGCATTCTCCCTGCACAGTAATTTTACCTAATGATGTCCCATCTGAATCATGAAAAAAGATAAATTTTCTATCATTTTTATTTACCTGTAATGCACAACCATTCATTCCTGTTGATATGGCCAACGCTCCATTATTTTGAGGAATTGGAACCTCACAACTTCCACCCCCTCCCAATCCATTGGTAACAAAGGGGAAATACCAATCACTACCTGAGTTATTTGTTAATATCAACTTATATATTTTATCTTTTACTTTAACACACTTCACACTACAATTCCCTGAATTTAAAATTACACCTTTAGCAATATCGACAAGAAAAACATACTGTAAGAGTGTCGACTCAGGGTTCGTTCGTAACAAGGCAAGTTTCGTATCACCATCATCAACATCCCATTTAAATGGCCACATATTATTCTCCTTTTATAGATACGACTCAATTAATAACTTGTAATTTTCTCTCCATCACTTCCCCAACCACCAAATTCTCAACATCCCTTGCCCCGACTCCCTTACACTTCTCCATCACCCTCTCGACTAATCCATCCTCCATATTCAACCTCTCTCCCGTCGCCACAAAATATCTCTGCGATAACTTATCCAATTTAGCCAACACAATTCCTTTTAATATTTCTTCATCCAACGCCCGATACGCCACCGTGGTCATCCTTGCCAAAAACGCCGGGCGGAAATGGGTTAATAATTCCTCGCGCAGCGCCTCGTTAAAGCGTTCGCTATTTAATTCAGAAGCCAGCGTTTCCAGAATTAATTCCGCGCCGACGTTGCTGGTCGCCAGCATCACCGTGTTTTTGAAATCGACAATTAATCCGGTGCCGTCTTCCATTACCCCTTTGTCGAAAACGTTATAAAACGCCTCCAGCACATCCGGGTGTGCCTTTTCGATTTCATCGAGCAGCACCACCGAATAGGGGCGACGGCGCACGGCTTCGGTTAACGCCCCGCCGCTGCCGTAGCCAACGTAGCCCGGCGGCGCGCCCTTCAGTTGGCTGACGGTGTGCGCTTCCTGGTATTCAGACAGGTTGATGGTGATCAGATTGCGTTCGCCGCCGTACAAAGCATCGGCCAGCGCATAGGCGGTCTCGGTTTTACCCACGCCGGTTGGCCCCACCAGCAGGAACACGCCGACCGGCTTTTGCGGATCGGTCAGGCCGCTGCGATAGGCGCGCAGCCGCTGGGCGATGGTCTCCAGCGCGGCCTGTTGTCCCATTACCCGTTCGCTCATCCGTGCAACCAGCGTGCGCAGGGCGTGGGCTTCATCGGTCTGCATCTGGCCGATTGGGATCCCGGTCCAGCCGCTGATCACCGAAGCCACCGTGGCGGGATCGACGCAGTCCGGCACCAGCGGCACTTCGTCACGTAGCTGGGCGGCGGCAGTTTCCAGTTTGCCGATCAGCGCCGCGCACTCCACCAGCTCTTGCTCCAGTTCCTCGTCATCGTCCAGCCGCGCGCTGAGATCCAGCATCCGCTGACGGGCGGCCTGTAGCTCGCCGACCCGCTGACGCTCATCCTGCCAGCGTCCTTCCACTTCCCGCGCCTGCTGGTGGAGTTTTTCCGCCTGCGCCTCCAGTTCACACAGTCGGTCGTGATGATCGACGCCCACCAGCAGTTCGCGGTTCAGGCGTTCACTCTCTTCTTCAATGGCCGCCTGCTGCTGACGGATCTCCTCAAGCTGGGGCGGCACGTCATGCTGCGCCAGCGCCACCCGCGCGCAGGCGGTGTCGAGCACGCTGATCGCTTTGTCCGGCAACTGGCGACCAGAGATATAGCGCTGCGAGAGGCGCACCGCCTCTCGGATCGCCGTATCCAGAATTTGTACCCCGTGATGCGCCTCCAGTTTATCGGCCACCGCCCGCAGCATGATTACCGCGCTGTTCTCGTCCGGTTCCTCGATCTGGATACGCTGAAAACGCCGGTCCAGCGCCGGATCTTTCTCAAAATATTTTTTGTACTCCTGCCAGGTGGTGGCGGCGATGGTACGCAGTTCACCACGCGCCAGCGCCGGTTTCAGCAGGTTGGCGGCATCATTACCCCCCTCGGCGCCGCCCGCGCCAATCAGCGTGTGGGCTTCGTCGATAAATAAAATAATCGGCTGCGGGGATTTTTTAACGGCGTCAATGACGCCTTTTAGTCGCTGCTCAAATTCACCTTTCACGCCCGCTCCCGCTTGCAACAAGCCAAGATCGAGCGCCAGCAGAGCGACATCACGCAACGGCGGCGGCACGCTGGCTTCGGCGATGCGCAGCGCCAGCCCTTCGGCGACGGCGGTTTTGCCCACACCTGGCGCACCCACCAGAATCGGGTTGTTTTGCCTGCGACGCAGCAGGATGTCGATGCACTGGCGGATCTCCGCGTCGCGCCCGATGATCGGATCGATCCGCCCTTCCCGCGCGTCACGAGTCAGATCGTGCGTATATTGATCCAGAACCCCGCCTTCACGCTTCGGGGATTCGCCCTTGTCAGGGTCTGCAGCCTCCTCAACGGAGTTGCGACACCAGTTCTGCCACTGGCTTTCCAGCTCCGCAGCCGGAAGCTGTAACAACAGTGGCATTCCCTGCGCCAACTGGCTTCGCAGCCGTTCTCGGGTGAGTAAGGTCAGGAGCAATAAGGCCGAACGAACCAGAGGAATACGCTGGAACGTCGCCTGCAAAATCGCCCCTTCCAGTAGCTCTATCAGGTGTACGGAAAACACCGGCATCCGCGTACAGCCCGTTTTGAACTGCGCCTGAGCACGCTGGATCTCTTCACGTAACGTATCGGTGGAGATAGCCGCGTTGCTCAGGCAATACGCTAAATCACAGTGTTCATCATCCAGTAAAGCCAGCAGCATATGCTCCGGCTCAACGAACCAGTGTCCCTGCGCCCGGCTGCGTTCGGCGGCCTGTTCCAGCGCACGAAAACAAATTGGGTTCAGTCGTTTTACCAGCGCTTTCAAATCCATTTACTGTTCTCCTCAAGATGCTGTTGGCAATGGAACATGGCGGGCTTACGCCCTGCCAGTTGCGCGGTATAACCCAGACGCGGCGGCGCAGCGCAGGTTAAGCGATGATCCAGCGTCAGCGTCCCGCGCATCATCAATTCCAGCGTTATTCCCGCGCCAAACCAGATTTCCGCTAATTTGCTCAGTTGAATAAATCCCCGCCCGCCAGGTAAAAATGTTCGCCACTGCGCGACATTTTCCGCACACAGATGCACCCGTAGCGCCGCATGCTGATTCCATATTCGCCGACCAGCGACGCTATTGCGCCCCAGCCGACACCCGGTCCGGCTTTGAGACGCCAGCGGCAAGGATTGCCAGCGCCCGATAAACTCCTCAATATGAACGGTGATACCGAGCGTTGCCGCCACCAGCGCCACAAATCCCGCCGTTGAACGCCGACGATTCGCCAGCCCGCTGCTTTGCGATAGCAGACGCTGTAGCTGCCCAGACTGAGGCTTTTTTACGGCATCCAGATCAAAACCACACAGCACCCGCATCAACGTAAACCCCGGCGCATCTTCTCGCCTGGCGTAAGGCGTTGCCAGCCGATACAGGCTCAGGCTACGGCAGTGATGTTGAATCAATCGCTGTTGAAACAGATGAATAAAGTCCTGCGACGCGCTGTTTTTATCCTGCGCCGCCTGTTGCAGCCATTCCAGCCAGCCGTAGGGCAGCACCCCATCGGCCCCGCCCGGCCCCAGGCTGTGGACCTGAAGGGTACCGTCGCGCAGCGACACCTCCGCAGGCGCGAACGCCAGCCCCAGTTCCCCCCGCAACGCGGGCGTTTCACCGCTCGCCCGTAAGATGCGGATACACTGCTCGAGCGAAAAGCGCCACGGCTCGCGCCGCAATTGGGCGATTACGCTATCAGCGCGGTCTGTTCGGCTTCTGTCCATAGCGACAGTTCCTCTCCATCTTCCTGCAATACCGTACGAACAAAGCAGTTCGCGGTGGCATTGCGAGCCAGAAAACGGGCGATGATGCCGGCAAATAGCAGTCGGCTATTGCCAGTAAATGATTGTGGTTCAAGCGTTAACGTCACCCGGATGCCGTTATGCCAACCGCGCCAGGCATCACCTCCCCGATGCTCACTGACCCGTTGGCAACGCATCTCGCGAATACCATTAATCTGTTGCCAGACGGCGGGTGACGCGGCGGAAGGGGCGTACAGCACCAGCAGCTCTTTCAGCGACGCCAGCGCCATCTCGCCTTCCACCAGCGACAGGTGATTGAGCGCCAGCGAGGAAAACAACTTCCAGCGCGTGTCCCGCTGTAATGCTGGCTCAGAAGGCGTGGTCGGCGTACCCAATAAATGTACTTGCGCAACCGGGCCCGGCACTTCGAAGGTCAATGGCGTTCCCGCTGTAAGTTGTGCAGCCTGCTCACCGTTGCTGCACCAGAGCGTTGCCGTCAGACTGGTTTCTTCATCCGCCACATACGGGTCAAAACGGCTGTCCACCAGCGTTAGCCACAGCGTATTCCCCTGGTGGCGGTGACGCCGTGCATACCAGAACCAGCGGGCCTCGCTATGTCCCTGGGCTGAGTAGTACGCAGGAACGCGCCAGGCTTTCTCACGGCGACTCATCCACAGCGCCTGTACGCGGTAGATGTGCACATTTTTGTCATGATGATCGGCGACCAGCCGATGCTCGCTCTGGGTATGTTCGACAAACAGCGGCTCTGAGGTGCGAGTGAAAAGGTTTATTACCGGCACGCAGCCCAGACGAATATCGCCAGGTTTAATATGCTGTGCTGCCTGTGGAGCATTGTCGAAAGGGATACACACCGTGATACTGTCGCCCTCGCCCGTCGACGGCAGCGGTAAATCAAAATACATCAGCGTCTGCGGACAGTTCATCCAGGCACTGAGCGCCAGCACGCTGGACTCTACGCCCGGTTCGCTGGGCAAAATCTTTTCGGCATTCAGCAGGCCAATGGGATGTGGGCGCAGCGGCCCAATGACATGGGCGTATAACAAATCAAACAGCGTGGCATTGATTTGCGGCGAACCGCTGAGATGAATGCGCAACTGTGTTACCGCCAACGTTGAGAACTGATGCGGCGGCAGGCAACGTAGCTGAATACGCAATGCGCCACGCGCCTGCGCCATTCCGCTCAACTGCCGGGCCTGTGCGGCATCACACCAGACAACATTTTCAATCTCGATAGGCCATAGCGTTTGCGCCAATGCCGTGCGCCACCAGACCGTTTCTCCACTTTCCGTTTGCGCGTATAACGGCGTTCCGGCAGGAAGCATGTAGCCCTGACTCAGATCGCCCGCCAGCGGATCGGCGGTAAAACAAGCGGTTGCGCAAGAAGGAAAAGGGCGTAACAAATGGGGAGAGAGCTGTTCCAGTAGCGAGTCGCATAGCTCACCAAAGCCGTCATCAAGACGCTGATGCAGCCTGGCACTTTGCAACGCAAAGCCTTCCAGAAGTCGTTCAACATGGGGATCCGGGCAATCGAATTCACTCAGCCGCAGTCGGGAAGCAACATGCGGATGCCGACGAGCGAATTCACCGCTGGCGGTTCGCAGCCATCGTAGCTCTTGCAGATAATCATCAAGCAATCGATCGTCCATTGATCTCCCCTGATACGGGTTATCGCCAACCGCCATTTTGGTACGCCAGTTCCAGCGTTAGCGGTTCGTCGTCGTTCCACAGCATCGCGTCAAGTTGCAGCGCCAGCGTCTGATGATGGGCATCTTTTACGCTCACGATCAGCGCCTGAATCCGGGGCTCATGGCGCAAAATAGCAGCGCGTAACTGACGGCAATACCAACGCAGCACCCGTTCATCGCCCGCGTTCAGCCCGTGCCATTCCGGGACGCCCCAGGCAAGCAGCACCGGCAATGTGTCAGCATCTTCTGCCGCACGGGAGTTGAACAGTCTTCTCAACTCCCGGCAAACCGACTCACGCGGCGTAATGTCCTCATCCATCAGTCTGTCGAGCAGCGCGACGGGTAGTGACATGGGCATTACCTCAAGTTACGGTTTCTTATTCATCGCCATATCCCAAACGGAAGAGACGTTACCCTCTTTCTGACCTCCCAGTTTCTGAGCGGTAATTTCCCATTTAATTTTGGTGAAATTTAGCGACATCGTTTCCACCGGCTTACCGCCGGAACCGCCGCTCACGCTCAGATGCGAGATAATCACGTTATCCAGGGTATACACGATAAGTGGCAGCATTTTGCCGTCATCATTCCGACATAACGTCAACACGGCTTCTTTAATCATCTTCCCGCTGCAGCAGTACTCGTTAAGCTTCGGCGTGGAAAGGTCGACAAACTTGGTCAGCGACATTTCCCCCACGTGCGCCCGTCCGGAGGTGCGTTCGGTGTTACTGACGTCGTTGGTGACCTGCATTGCGACGTTATGGCTGTAGGACATGATCTCTATCTGATCTTTAAATCCATCAACCTGACTTTCGCCTTTGATATCGTCGAGCTTTAAAAAAATCGCATCCATGGTTTATCTCCTTAATGATCAAGCGGCTGCCGGTGGCGGCAGTTCGGCGACCAGACGAATAGAAGTGGTTAACTCTTCTAACTGGAAGTGCGGACGCAGGAATACAACCGCGCGATAGACTCCCGGCTTGCCAGGCACAGCACTTACGTCCACCCGCGCTTCGCGCAGTGGATAACGCGCTTTGATCTCCTGTGGGGCGCTGTCGGTGAGCAGGACATAATCGGCAATCCAGTTGTTGAGGTAGCTTTCGATCTCGTCACGGCTCATAAAGCTGCCAATCTTGTCGCGCATAATAACCTTCAGGTAGTGCGCAAAGCGCGAGGCGGCCAGGATGTACGGTAGCATCGCTGAAGTGCGCGCGTTGGCGTTGGCTTCCGGCGTGTTGTAGATTTTTGCCTGATTAGTCGTTTGTCCACCAAAGAACGCGGCGGTGTTAGTATTCTTTTTATGGCACAGCGCGATAAACCCGAGATCGTTCAACTCTTTCTCACGGCGATCGGTGATGGCTATCTCCGTTGGACAGCGCAGACTGATATCGCCGGATGGCGTAGAGAAAGTATGCGCTGGAAGATCTTCCACCAGTCCACCGCCTTCAGCGCCACGAATCGCCGCGCACCAGCCATACAAGGCAAATGCCTCGGTAATGCGGTTAGCCAGCACCCATGCGGCGTTGCCCCACAGGTATTTACTCGCGTCCATGCCGTTAACATCTTCAACGAAGTTCACCCCTTCTACCGGCACCGTATCCGGTCCGTACGGCAGACGCTGCAACACATGCGGTAACACCAGCGAGACATAGCGGGAGTCATCGCTATCGCGAAAGGCTCGCCATTTAATCAATTCGGTGCTTTCGAAGATCTTCGCCAGATCGCGCGGGACGCCCAGCTCAGCGAACGATCCCATATCAAATAAGCGCGGACTGGCGGCAGCAATAAATGGCGCATGGGCCGCTGCCGCCACCTGGGAGATTTTCTCCAGCAGCGCCACGTCCTGCGGATGTCGACCAAACTCAAAATCGCCCACCAACACGCTGTAAGGGTTGCCGCCGAAAGTCCCGTATTCATCTTCATACAGTTTTTTGAACAACGTGCTCTGGTCAAACTCGACCGCTTTTTCCAGATCGTCCTGCAACTCCTTACGTGACACATTCAGCAGACGCAATTTCAGCCGGGTGCTGGTTTCGGTATTCATCACAAATTGATGCAGGCCACGCCAGGAGGCTTCCAGTTTCTGCATCTCCGGGTGATGTAATACTTCATTCAACTGGTCGCTGATGAGCGCGTCAATCTGCGCGATGCGGTGGTTGATCATCGCTACGGTATCGCTTTCAATCACCATCCCTTCATCAAGAATCTGCGTAGCCAGTTCTTCCAGCATGTCACGCGCGTAGGTCTGCTGTAGCTCATCGCGCGCCATTCGCCCTTCCTGAATAATGCGGTCCAGCACGCTCAACGTAACGGTTTGCCCACCGGTTTCAGCTTGTTCCTGAACATTGTCCATTGTTCTTCCCCTTTTTAGTTACGCGTTGTCAGTCGGTTTTTCTTCAGCAATGGGTCTTAACGCCTGAAGCTCAGCGTTGTCATTGACTACCTGCTGCAACAACGTATCCAGATCGTCGTTACCATCCAGTTTGGTCAGCAGGTCGCGTAAGCGTTGACGGGCAAGAAAAAGACGTTGGAGGGGTTTAACCTGATTAATGATATTGAGAGGAGAAAAGTCGTCGAATTCGTTGAAGTGGAGTTCTACGTTCAGCTTACTGCCATCATTAGCCAGACGATTTTCAACCTGTATCGCCAGACGAGGCGAGGCAGAAGAGAGTACATCGTCGAAATTATCACGATCGATTTCAACAAAACGGCGCTCACGTAATTTAGCCGGTGGAGATGCTGGATGCCCGGATAGATCCGCTAAAATACCAACAACCAAAGGAAGTTCTTTTTTCTCAATCGCGCCACCAGTTTCCACGTCATAGGTTATTTGCACGCGCGGCGGCCTAATACGGTTGAGTTTATGCTGAATGCTCTCTGCCATATTTAATCCTTTTTATTGCAATAGTATCCCTGGTGCTATTTTTGCCGCACCATTATTCGAAAATAGATTTTCCTGAATAACTACATGCAATATAAAAAACACAACAAAAAATAAATATCAACATAATTTTTCAGTTTTTATACCAGGATCGCCGCTTTGATAAAAATCAAAAGCAATTAAATAACCAACTAAAATCAATAAGATACAAAACAATAATCACTAAAATGATATTTTCAACAAAACTAATTCACCACGTGAATAAATCAAGCAAAACGTTTTTTATTTTATAATCCGCGCTGAATAATGATTTAAATCAAAAAACAAACTTCAACCATTAATTACCGTTCTTATGACAATATAAAAGGACTTTATATGAAAAGCGGCATATGCCATTCGGCCATATTAATATTATTCAGTACCTTAACGTTACTGAATAGCGGCTGTTCATTGTGGCAAAACCGTGTGGCATTTAATGATGTAATTATTGAAACAGTTCCGGATGCCAATGATAACGCACCGGTAGCAGTAGATATTGTCGCTATTACCGATAGCGCACTGTTACCCACCGTCCAGTCACTCTCCGCGACACAGTGGTTTAATGCCAAATCACAATTATTGCGTGATAACCCTGACGGATTTCGCGTCTGGTCTCTGGAACTGGTGCCAGGTTCACGTTTTGTTGCGCAAGAAAATCCCCTGCAGGGCGTTACGACAGAAGCAACGCTACTGTTTGCACGTTATCGCAGTGAAGGCGATCACCGGCTCCGGCTGGATAAAGTCAGTTCACTGCATCTGCTACTGATGACGGATGAGGCAATTCTGGCGCCCTGAACAAGGAAGATACTATGAGCACGATTCCGGCAATGGTCTGCTGGTACGAAGGGATGGCGATGTTGCCGCAACATTTCCAGTTACAGGCGCTGCGCAATGAAATGCTTCCCGCCATGCTGGCGCGGTGCGCCAATCCCGGATTCTGGGGCGTTAACCACCTACATATCGACGAAGCCGCACTGTGTGCCGGTATGCTGCGTATCCTGCGTCTTGAGGCAATCATGCCCGATGGCACGCCGGTTGAGTACGATATCAGCCGCGACTCGCCGCTGGAGTTCGACTGCCAACATCTGCTCCCCGCCGCGCCGGACAGTGAACATATTCTCTGGCTGGCGCTGCCGCCGCTAAACCGCGCCGGACAGTGGCAGTTGATGAATGACCGCTATCGCTCAACGAACAGCGCCCCAATGCCGGATCTGAGCAGCGGAGAATTTCCTGAAAGTATTTCGCTGTGGCAGCCCGCACCACGCCTGGTTTGTCAGCATGAACGCGCCGATTTAATCTGTCTGCCGCTACTTCAGATAGTGTATACCGAAGCAGGATTTCGTCAGAGCGACTGGTTTCCGCCCTCGCCCAGCGTCAGTGAAGAGAGCTATCTTTCCCGCAACACGCGACAACTCTGCTTACAGGCAAGAGAAAAAATTCTGTTTTTAAGCCGGGAAATGCAGTTGGCGCAACAGAGCCAACGCACCAATGACTGGCTGTGGCTAACGCTGTCGTTACAAAGTATTCAAGGGGCTTTACCGCTGCTGGAAAGCCTGATTAACGGTGGGCGTCCACACCCTGAGGATCTTTACCGCGCGCTGTGTTTATTTCTCGGGCAGACGGCAATTCTGACCCAGGATAAAACCCTGCCCTTGCTGCCGACCTTCGATTATCAAAACATGCAGCCGGCATTCGCCTCCCTTTTCACCATGTTGAAAAATCAATTGGCGCATATTCATCGCCGCTATCAACGGATCAACTTCAGCAAACTGGATAACATGTTTTCGCTTCAGCTCCCCGCGAATATCCATGCCGGAGAACAGGTGGTGATTGGTCTGCTGATGCCTGCTGGCAGCACCTCCAGAGCAGAAAGCTGGTTACAAAAGAGCCTTATCGCCAGCCAACCGTTTTTGGCCGTTTTGCGTCGTCAGCGAATGCATGGGATGACACTCACTCCACTGTCCGCCGAACAGCACGGCGACTGGGAAGTCGACAGCAGTATCGCCCTGTTCACGTTAACGCTTACCACCCAGTGGTTTGAAAAAGAGACGCCGCTGGTCATTGCTCCGCTGCATGAAACCGATGACATGCCGCAGCGGATCATGCTTTACCGTCAGGAGGATCGCCATGACGCCTACGAATCCTGATATGCCTGCCTGCCGTCTGTTTGATGACGTCTTCTCTCGCTGGCTGGCGCAGTTTGAACGCTGGAAAAGCACCACGCTGCCGCCTGATGAATTGCACACGGAGGCTTTTGAGTACGCCAGTCAGGCGGTGGCAGAGTATAACCGACGTCTAATCCGTGAATTGGGTACCCCCTTTCAGCAGCAGATTGATGACGCGGTTTACGCCCTGGTCGCGCTGATTGATGAATCTGTACTCTATGGCGACTGGCCAGCCCTCTCACTCTGGCAGAGTTGCCCGCTGGAGTATCATTTGTGGCAGACCCATAGCGCCGGCGATCTGATCCCTCATAAGATCACCGCGTTACTCAATGAGCGCAGCCCCGGACAGCGCGATTTAGCCGCGCTTTATTTACGTTGCCTGACGCTGGGGTTCGGTTCCCGGCGTGACGATTTTGATCCACAGGCCCACCAGGAAACCTGTCAACTGCTATGGCATTTTGCTTTCCAGCATGACGCCAGGTTCAGCGATATTGCCCAGCGAATGGAATCCGCAGCACTGGGAACGCCATTACAGCTTCCGGCGCACCGTCGCCTGCCTGACAACTCACGTCTGCACCTGATTGCCCTCATCATACTGCTCGCTCTGCTGCTGTTAAGCCAACGATTGTGGCTAAGTATTGAAGATGCTATCGGCGTGAATACGTTGCCTGATTTCCCGGTGACCCAGTCCTGCCAGGGAGATTCCAGGTGATGCAACACTGGCTGACTCTGCTGATTATTGTGCTGGTGCTGCTGGCGATGACCCTCTGGTGCGTCTGGTGGCAGTGGGAATACCGCAACGATACGTTCATCCGTGCGCAAAAAGAGATCCAGCGCGCCTGCGGCGGTCAGGATCCTTACGACAGTATGCGCATACTGATGCTGGGCGACGAAGAAGATAACCGTCTGCTTTGTCGCAGTTGGTCACTCACCGACGGCCAGGAGTATTGGTTCGGGCAATGGTGGTTTAACCCTCAGTGTAGTGTTTTGTGCCTGCCGCAACCGTTGCAAACTGCCGGGAAAAAACGGCTTATTCGCCAGAATGACTGGCAAAAAATGCTCGCGGCATTGGTGAAAAGTCGTCCGCAGCGTCCACTGGACGCGCTGATTATCACCCTGTCGCTGGATGCGCTGCAGGGCGATGAGGCCGCTCGCGCCAGCCTACTGAACAACTGCCAACAGCTACAGCAAGTATGTGGGTTGAGTTTACCAGTCTACCTGCTGATAAGCGGTGTAGAAGCACTGGAAGGGGCTTCGTCTTTGTTAGCCATGTTGCCGGAGGAGGCTCGTCACAGCCCCATCGGCAGCGCCATCCCGGTCGCCAGAGAGGCCATCTGGAAGCCACAGTGGATAGACAGCGCGCTGGACAATACCCGAAGCTCACTGCGCATGCTCATCACGGAACTCGGCGCGCTGCGGGGAACTACGCCGGAAGATCTGTTTCGTCTGCCGGAAAACCTCCTGCCGCTAGCCGCCCCGCTGCATGATTATTTCGATTCTCTGTTTAACAGCAACGCCCGCGATGAACCTCCACTATTGCGTGGGATCTGGTTTGTCGCCCGTACGCTAACCCATGATAAACCACGGATGCAGTTTTGCCAGACGCTACTGAGCGGCAAAATTGCCGCCGAGCGTGGTCTGGCGCTCCCGGTCCGCCGCCTGCTGCGCCTGAATCTGCGCCGCCATTTCATTACCCTCGCCTGTTATAGCTGTCTTTGTGTTATCTGGCTGGCGGCAATGATCTGGAGCTGGCAATACCAACATACCAACGCCGTTTTACTACACGATCGTCTGCAAGTGCTGGCCACACAAACCCTGCGCGCCAATAACGCAGGCGAACGATCCACCGCACTGTACTGGCGAGTGCTTAACGGTATTCCACAGTGGCAGTTTCGATCTGTTGTCTGGCCCGGTTCCTTGTTCAGCCATACCGACACAAAATTACGGGACACCTTTAATAACGCCACGTTAGCCAGCCTGTTATTACCTGCGACCAACAGCATCTGTCTGCAAAGTCAAAGTGAGAAGATGTCAGAGCAGGAGGAGCTACTGCCCGAGGAGCGTTACCGCCAGATTCAGCACCTGCTTAGCCAGGCAAAGCAAATGGAGTCGCGTTATTTACCATTACTGCAATTAATGCAGGTGAAGCAACCCACTATACAGACGCTGGCAAACGTCAGCGCCAGTATCTGGGGCGTGACCGTAGATACAGAATCGCTACCGTCGCAGGATCGTCTGAATGGGATGATTGCCACCCTCAACCTTTCACGCCTCAAGTTGCCTGACGCCAGTGAATTAACGCAGCGAAACAGCGAGTATTTTTCTCGCGAAACGATGCGCTGGCTGGAGCAGAATTATGGCAACACCAGTCTGGATAACAACGAAGAGCAGCTCGAACAGTTACTGACGTTATTCAGCAATGACTCACGGGTTACTCCGCTATTTGTGCGTTCCTTAATCCGTCAGGTCAGCCGTTTACAGGCCACGCTAACTACGATTAATAATCTTAGCCGCGATGCGACTCACTCACCTATTCGGCTGCCGTTGGATGAGCTCCTCACCCAGGCACGCACGCTCAGACTGATCGACAATGATGTGATTCAAGAAGTTTTACGTCATGAAGCCTTATTGCGCCAACGCTTTCTGGCACAGGTCGATGGTTCCCGTCTGCATTTCTCCTCACTAACCGAGCAGTCGCCGGAAGGCGAGTTCAGCGTGTCACCGGATGTTGTCGCGCTGCAAAAAAGCCTGCGCGATCTGCTCAATCAACCGTTTTGGCAGCGTGGGGCGAGCCTGCCGACCGACACAACAGCAGGTTATCCCGGGAATCTACAACTCCAGCAGGCACTGGCGCTGTTTGGCGGATATGAGCGTTTTATACAACAACTTCCGGACAGTATCTGGCGTCCCAAACTCACTATGCTGGCCCGGCAAGCAGTTGAAAACGCCATGCTTCAGGCACTGTACACGGGGGCTGCCGAGTCACCTGACCATAGCAATCTCAGTACGGCTAGCGCGGATCAACTCATTGACGCGTTCAACCAGCTTAATCGTCCTCAGTTTGCCATCGCATTACGTCAGCAGGCCGCAGCCCAGGTGATTGCCCGCGTGCGCCAGGACGGCGGCGCGTTACTGCCGGCGATCGCCCCTCCCGCCGTGAATTACGCCACGGCAGAGCAGGCGCAGGTCAGCGGGCAGAAGATTGCCGGTTGGGCCAACGCGCAAGCCGCG
Organism: Citrobacter sp. C5_2; assembly: GCF_014596845.2. NCBI lineage: Bacteria > Pseudomonadati > Pseudomonadota > Gammaproteobacteria > Enterobacterales > Enterobacteriaceae > Citrobacter > Citrobacter sp. C5_2. The sequence goes on from NZ_CP115032.1 coordinate 4,507,892, forward strand.
CAAATCTCCGGCGCATTGACCCGCTATCAGCAGGATATCGACTGGCTCGACAAACAGCGTCCATGGCTTACCACGACGGAAAACCAGCTTATCGTCCGCTGGAGCAGTTCACTGGCCACAATGCAGCGGCTGCAACAACAGGATCCTGGCAGCCCGCCGATGCAAATGACCACGCTTGCCGCCGCGCTGCCCACGCTTTCCGCTCAGAATTGTCAGAGCGAGCTGGCGCAATTCACCACTTCCGGCGGTAACGATTTTTACAGCCAATCGCTGAACGCGCTGGTAAACGCATCGCAGCAAACATGCCAGCAGCTACGCCAGCAGGCGAGCATTGGCGCGGTGGGGCAAATCTTCACACTGTACAACGTCTGGCTGGCGGGGCATTTCCCCTTTACCGCCGCGCCACAGGCACCGGATGCCGATGTCGATCGGGTTCGCGAACTCACGACTTTACTCGCGCAGCTCCCTCCAGAAACGCTCTCTGCGCAGCCGCCATTGATTCAACAACTGGCGGCGGCGCAGCCATTACTTTCCGCGCTGGTCAGTCCGGAAGGGGTTACGTTACGCGTTATCTGGCGCACTTCTCGTAACCGCGAGGTCGGCGCTGACCAAATTGCCGACTGGCGGCTTACCGGCAATCAACAGGCAATAAGCTACCCCGGCGGCACGACGGATCTGCACTGGCGTAGCGGAGACAGCCTTAACTTTAGTCTACGCTGGGCAACTAACTCCGCCTGGCGACCAATGCCAGGTCTGTCACAGACAGGTGTAACGGTAAGCGGTGATACTGGTCGCTGGCGCTGGCAGGGGGCATGGTCACTGCTGAGGATGATCAAACAACAGCGCGTCGGCGGCGCGCTGGCGCAACCGCTGCCATTACGCTTTTCGCTTCCTGTGGGAGATGGTCAGCAACAGTTACAAACCACCGTCTTTTGGCAGATCGCGCTGTTGGATGCACAGGGCAAAGCGCCGCTACCGTGGGTACCGCTTACCGAACAAGGATTATCACAAGGAAAATGATGGAACATATTCAGGCATTACTGGCGCCTATTCAGGCGGATAAACCGTGCGGAGACGCGATCCGCTATTCACCAGAGTTCGACCGACTGGTCGCCGCTCGCCAGCAGGATGACGAAACGCTGCCCACTGGCGTCTGGCAAAGCACGCCGCGACGCGCTGACTGGGACGCCGTCGCACAGATCGCCACGTCGCTGACAAAAACGCTCAGCAAGGATCTGGTGATTATGAGCTGGCTGGGTGAGGCATGGATTCGGTCACAAGGCTTAACGTCTTTGCCCGATGCGCTGGCATTGGCCACGCTGGCGCTGGAGCGTTATCCAGAGGAATTGCACCCAAAAATCAAAGAGGGCGACTATGATTATCGCGCCGCCCCACTTTGCTGGATGGCGCAGCATTACGCCGTTCTGGTCGCCGAAGCTCCGCTATTTATAGCGAATGGAGAGCATATCTCCTTATCACAGTGGCAGCAGGGAAAATTATCAGACGTTCCCCTACCTGGGGCGGAAGAGTCGACCGTTACGGCGCTAACAGCAAGTCTTGAATGGCTTACGCGGCTTAATACCGTATGTCAGGGCTGGCCCGCAGCATCCGCACCGTCTTTCAATCCGCTGGAACAAAAAATTAAAACCTGCCTGCAAGCATTGGGGGCTAACTTGCCAGCCCCCTCACAGCCTGTCGTACAAGAAGCGGCACCAGCGCCTGGTAATCCCGTTGCATTTGCCCACCGCGGGGAAGCGTATCGGATGATTAAAGAGGTCGCGGATTACCTGGCACGTACTGAACCACACAGCCCGGTGCCTTATCTGCTCTATCGCGCCTTTGCCTGGGGGAATACGCCGCTACCTGAATTGCTCAATGAACTGATTAGCGGCGATGAGTCCGCTCGCCGACTGTGGAAACAATTGGGGGTACTGCCATGAGTTGTCCTGCCGTATGTACTGGCGCGATGCTGCAATGCTCGTTTGGTATAGCGCCAGCTACGCTGAACGTGTTGCCCACCAGCCGAACCATCGTCAACAACCTGCCGATGGCGAATATTATGGATAACAAACCGTTTGTAAACATTCTGCCGTTCGGGATGTGCAACAGCATCGCTAACCCGACCGTTGCAGCCGCAACCGCGGCGGCGCTCGGCGTGCTGACGCCAATGCCGTGTATCCCCGCCATACCGGCCCCTTGGGCGCCGGGCTCACCCACGGTATTAGTGGGAAATATGCCCGCACTCACCGCCCAGTCAAAGCTGATTTGCATGTGGGGCGGCGTGATCCAGATTAGCTTCCCCGGCCAGGTAATGACCGTGGTGCCGTGATGTGATGCCCTTGAAATTAAGGGGGGAACGATTGCAGGAGACGACGCTGCAGGATAATCGCAGCGTCTTTAAAAGCGACTCACGCACTCCATGGCGACCGTTTTGAACTCGGTGAAATTCCGGCAGCCGCAGAGTCGCGTCATGGCCCGCTCGCGCAGGAAAGTGACGAAAATATCGTAGATAGCCATTGCTTCTTCATACTCGCTTTTACTGATGGCGAGCAGGAAGATCACGTGCGCCGTCTCATCGCCCCAGGCAATACCCTGCGGGGCGAGAATGGTGTAGACCACCGTTTTCTTTGCCAACAGACCGAGGGAGTGCGGCAGGGCGATGCCGTCACCCAGCATAGTGCTGACGATGGCCTCACGCTCGACCACCGAATCAAGAAACTCCGCATCAACAAAGCCTTCATCCTGCAGCTGACGGCATAGTGTATTGAACAACGTTTGTTGATCCATTGGGCCATCGATAACGCGGAAATGGGCGGCATCGAAAAATTTGTTCAGCATCCACGGACGGGTTCTGTCGACCAGCACCAGTTTGCCAATCTGCTCCAGTTGATAATCGGTAGGAAACGGCGCAATCATCACCACAGGCTTATCTTTTTCTCCGAGCCGCGCGGTTGAAATCACGAAGTCTTCGCTGATGCTTTCCCGCTGTTCGTAGTCGCGTAGCGTCACGGTATCGACGATTTCTATCTGCGGATACTTACGTGCCAACACCGCTTCAATCATCCGTGCCATCGCATTTCCGGCATCGCATACCAGCAGAACTTTCGGTTGCCTTTGATAACCAATGTTGTAACTACGTTCCAGTCCAACGCCGATATGCAGGACAAGGAAACCAATCTCATTTTCACTGATGGTGTACGGCGTATATTTGCCCCATCCCGAGACGGCGGCCAGGGTCATATCCCATGCCATCGGATAGTGTTGTTTAATATTTTCCAGTAGCGGATTGGGGATCATTATCTGGTAACGCACCCGGGTGATCATCGTTTTAATATGCGTCAGCAGGTCGGCATGTAACTGCTTGTCATTCAACAGGTTGTAGTTGTACTGGCTATTGATAAAACGCAGGATGTAATTGACCAGCGCTTCATCATCATCCGCATTAATAGCACTGGGAGCGATCTCCTGAACCTGGCGAGCAGCAATATGCACCTGCAGCCAGTTCTCTTCAGAAATGGAGAGCGGTTTATCCGCCAACCGATGCAATACCGCCGCGATTTCCCGTGTGGCCAGGCATACAGATTGCTCGGCTTCTTCTGCGGCAAATTCCGGTAGCGGATACCCTTCGCTAATCCGCCGTACCGCCACCGCGCAGTACAAGCGCAAAAACAGCTCGCCCTCATCGGTCAGGCGGATATGAAAACGGGCGAAAATGTCCTGCAAAACGGGTTGCAGCCGCTCAGGAAGCCCGGCATTCAATGCTTCTTCCGTCACCAATGGGTGCTGCGGATCCTGCTGTGCCAGCATCCACAACAGATCGGTCAAACAGGCGCGGATCGCCATCTCGCTGCCGAACAGCTTCATGCCGTGTCGCGGGCGCGTTTCCAGCGTCAGATGATAACGTTGCAGATGCTCGCGCACCTCTGCCATATCGTTTTGCAGCGTCGCGCGACTGATAAACCATTCATCAGCCAAATCTTCCAGCTTCAGTGAAAAGGCCGAAGTCAGAAAGCGAACCACCAGCCAGTGAACCCGTTCCTGGCTGGTCCGTGGGATACGCAGCAACGAGTCGGGCTGCTGCGTCTGCAGGGTATGAAAACTTGCCGGATCGTCAATTTTGAGCTGATAACCGTTACCCCGGCTGAGGACAAACTGCGCGCCATACTGGGAGAGCAGCGCGTTTAGCGCGGTGATGTCCGCCCGTACGGTGCGTGTGGAAACCGACAACCGCTGCGCCAGCTCGTCCTGTGGAAGCGCTTCGTTTTGCAACATGCCAAATAGCTGCGCTAAACGTTGGTTGGGGAATCGCACGTCAGTTTCCTCATCTGTCAATTAGCTTACGCAGGCCCGGGTCATCGCCATCAGTTGGCGTACGTCGTCCGGACGGGTGTTACCACTCACCTTATCAATAATCGAACTATAGATGTGAGGAATGATTTTGCTCACGCCGGCATCGAGGGCGATCTGCAGGATTTCACTGAAATTATCCAGATCGATCCCGCCCGTTGGCTCCAGCCAGAAGTCATGGCGCGCGCAGGCCCGGGCGACCGCGATGTACTCGTCACGGCATTGCAGGCCGCCCATTGGAAAGTATTTAATTGAGCTACCGCCCATATCTTTGAGCAGCGCAATGGCGGTTTCTACCGGCACAATGCCGTCCGGCGCTTTGCTGCTTAGCGGACCGGTGGATATCTTTACCAGTCCCGGCGTACCGGTTGGTGAAACCAGACCGTTGACCACCGTGTCCTGCTGGCCCAGCAGCGCGCGACTGGTCGCCACGCCGGTAAAGACCTGATTAACATGCTGTGGCTGCACCTGACGGGAAATTTCACTGACCATCGCCGACTGGTTAGGATCGCCCGCCCCCAGCCCCACGGAGAGCGCATTGTCGATAAGCGCCGCGTATTCACGCATATCCGTTACCGCGCTTGCGACATCCGGGTAATTTTTTGACAGTACGCCAACCAGCACGTGCCCTTCCGCCGCCGCGTAAATCTCCCGGGCGTTTTCTTTGGAGCCTGCCAGTACGTTCAGGCAGACGCGGTCGCGATAAAAATTAGGGATCAGTTTCATGCTTTTTTCTCCTGCGAAATCACTTCACCAATTCGACGGGCCACAATCTCCAGTTGCGCGCGATCAACGCTGCGTACATCGGCTTCGATAATGCCTTCGTTGGCTTTGTAACCGCGGAAGTAAATCGCGTACTCCCCTTGCTTCAGCGCGTCGACCAGTTCGCCCGTGGCGATCCCGGTTACCGCTTCGTCAAACTTAATTTCCGTGCGTGCGATGTCGCGCCCTGCGCTGTCCCACACCACGCGGGCGCTCACGCCGTGAAGCTGATTCAAGTTATTAATAAACGGCGTCATTTTCTCGACCATTTCCGCACCGCTCTCTTTCTGCGCGTTGAGGTACAGTTCAATAGCGCAGGTCAGGCCAAGTATTCCCTCTTTACCCACCTTCATTGCCCGGCCAATACCCACCGTTTGACGTTTTACCCACTCAACGTATTGAGTTTTACCGATCACCAGACCGCTGGTTGGCCCCTCAATCGCCTTCGCGCCGCTGTAGATAACGAGATCTGCGCCCACGCGGTAGTAGCACTGCAAATCTTCTTCCGCCGCCGCGTCCACAATCAGCGGTAGATTATGCGTGCGCGCCACCACCGCAGCCTGCTCCACGCTGAGCATACTTTTCTGTACGCAGTGGTGAGATTTGATATACAGAATGGCCGCGGTGCGCGGTGTGATGGCCGCTGCCAGTTGCGCCGCGGAACATTCATTGGCATAACCGGCTTCTACGACCTTGCCGCCGCCAAGCGCTACCATGGTGCCCACCGGCGCGCCAAAGTTGACGTTGTGGCCTCTGGGCAACACGATTTCGTTGTTGTCGATGGGCGTGACGTGCAGGTTCTCCAGCAACCAGTCGCTGTCTTTAACCAGCACAGCCGCGACCGACTGGGCGATCCCGGCCGAAGCGCAGGAGACAACGGTTGCCCCTTCCACTTCCAGCAATTTCGCGATGTAGTCACCGGTTTTATTCACCAGGTCTTTCATCTCAAAGTATTGGTTCATCCCCGCCATCGCGGCCTCAACCACTTCGGGTCGTGGCGTAGAGACACCCAGCGCCGTCATGCGGCCTGATGTGTTAATCACCTGTTTTAATTTGTATTTCTCAAAAATCGAAGGCATGTTCCGCGCTCCCTTGTTCGGTCATATAGCCCTTACCCGCACGTATTGCGGCAAGCGGCACCAGCAGTTGTTCAGCCTGCAGGCTGTCGTTTTCTGCATCTACCAGCACGGTTGGCTGGCGCTTAAGCGTAAAGAGGGTTAAATCGGCATCCAGACCGACCTGCAGTCGCCCCTTCTGTTTCAGGCGCAGACCATCGGCAGCATGGGCGGTAACGCATTCAATGACCTGCGGAAGCGACATGCCAATGGCGAGGAATTTCGACATTACATTCGCCAGGGAATGCACCGGGCCGCTGATACGGTTGCGACAGTAAATATCGGAGCTGATGGTGTGCGGCAAAATACCCAGGCCGATAGCGCGTTTTGCCACCGCAAAGCTCAGGCTGGCGGTGCCATGCCCAACATCCAGACGCACACCGCGTGAAATCGCCCGCGTCACTGACGCCCGCAACTCACCTTGCGGCGTCAGAATGCGGTTCGGCTTACCGTTGTAGCAGTGGGTAATAATGTCGCCCGCGGTGAGGCGTTCGGCGATCTCATCCAGATCTGGCGGGTTGTTGCCGATGTGTACCATCAGCGGCAGGTCGCCGTTTTGCGCCTGCATCGCTTTGGCGCGATCCAGCGGCGTGATGCCGTTAACCCCTACCACGCTGCTGCTCATGCGCGCCTTCAGGCCGACGATAAAGTCCGGGTGACGTTTCACCGCCAGCCGCACCGCATCGGCGTCAATGTTGGCCATGTCAGCCAGCTCGTTTTGGGCAATAAGCCCAACGCGTGAAACATTCAGCAGCGCATATACTTCGGTGGCCGCGCCACGGGTCAGCGTGTAAAAATCGTCAATATCATCAGCGCCAGTACTCCCGGCATCCACTACGGTGGTTACGCCAGTGGCAATACCCACGCTGTCCGGTTCGTCGTGGTAAATCGGCGATTTCGGGTAGCAGTGAACGTGAGAATCAATCCAACCCGCGCTAACGTAACATTCGCCGCGCAGGTCAATGGTTTTCAGCGCCGGACCATCAACGTCACCCAACGCCGCGATTTTGCCATCCTGAAGGGCAATATTAGTCAGCGTGTCATCGACCAGACGCGCATGGCGCAGGAGTAAATCAAACATCGTTCTCTCCTTTGCCGGATGGCGGTGTAACCGCCTTATCCGGCCTACAAATCAACAGTTAGCTAATCGCAATCGGGAAGATGGAACCGAGGATCATCGCGCCGAGAATCGCCCCGCCGGTGATCGGTTTTTGCCAGATATAAAACAGCAGCGCACCCAGCAGCGAACCCACGCCAATCGGAATAGAGGCCGTCATCGCGCTGAGGATAATCAAGGGACCGAGGAAGCGGCCAGAAGCGTTACCGGCCCCCATCATCACGTCCGCTCCGTAGGTTGAGTCACTCTGATTGATGGTGAACTTACGCGCCAGAATGATGATGTAGCCAATCGCCAGACCAATCACCAGGCCGGTGACCAGCGAGGCAGCGAAGTTGGCGACCGGGAAGATAATGCCCGCGCCCAGCAGCAGCGCCGGAACGCCTAACCCGACCCCGGTTTGGATCGCCCCGCCGATATCCAGAATCCCCACCAGCGAACCTTCAATGATGCGGGCAAACAGGAAGCTGGCGCCAAATGCCGCTACCGCCCCGTAGGAGCCGGTGTCCATTCCCGCTTTCAACATCGCCACGAACGCCACTTCGTTGAATGCGCCGATACCGTACAGGTAGTACATGTGCGTTCCGGCAAACACGCCGGATGAGAGCAGGCCAACGAAGATCGGGAACGACCAGTCGGCGAACCAAAAACCTTTATTCTGTTCCATGATGGCCTCCGTCATTTACCGCTGAGCGAGTTATGGATAAGTTCCAACCAGTCAGGCACGGTCAGATGGAAGGATTCGATCATCTTCATGTCGAAGCCGCGGAAGAAGCCGCTCAGGACGAACAGCGCGACGATAGCCACCATCATCACTTTCGTCACGTGGTTCCAGCCGCTCTCTTCAACACCTTTGCCGATCAAAATGCCCAGAACCAGACCCGGGACGGCGTTACCCATAATTAACTGCGCCGCGCCGCCAAAAACGGTAGCCCAGAAGCCGGATTTCTTGCCGGCATCAATCGCCGCCAGCCAGAAGATCACTGGCATCACGGTGTTGACCAGCAGGTTTGCCGCGGGCACCAGCACCTTAACAGCAGTAACCTGTAGCGCTTCCGGTACGGATGACGCGGTGAGGTTCAGGAAGGTCACGACAATCATGCCGATAACACCGCAGGCGATCGCCATGCGCTTAGGATCGTGCAGCGTTTCACCAACGTTGCGATTTTTGATCATCAGCGCGGCGGCCCCCCAGTTGGGGATGATGCGATGGTCGACGTCCTGCGTGAACGCCCCTGCGGCAACGGAAGAAGCCCAGGCGTTAAAGAAAAAGCCCAGACCGAATGAGAAGTGAGAAGCCGGATCCCCTTCACAGGAATTCAGTTCTCCCAGAGTACGAAACGCGCCCATCCCTTGAGTGGTCGGCGCATGAAACATGCGTGCAGCCCCAGCGCCGACACCGACGCCAACCAGGCCGCCGATGATGAGCGATTTTATTAATATTATCAGGAACATAATTATGCCTTTTAATAAAAGATCAGCGTTGCGTAACGAAATCCACCTTGTCGAGATTGATGGCAGTCACGTTGACGGTCACGTCCAGCTCCACGCTGAAGGTGCGTCTTTCCCGGCGCAGGAAGAGGAACAAAAACGCCTCTTTGCGCACCGTTTCACGCGCTTGAACAACCTGCACATCCTGTGGCTCAATACGCAGTAAGATATGCGGGGACGCTTTCATCACCGCAGCCTGAACGTGGTTCAGGGCGTCGGCAAAGGCGCGCGCTTTGGCCTCCCCCTTGCCCGTGACTCTCACCGTGGTGGTGAATTGCTCTTTCATGCTTAAGCGCCGTATTTCTTTTGCCACGCCTGTACCAGGCGCTCGCCGAGTTCTTCTTTGTCCATAAAACCGAACCCCAGTACGTTGCAGCCTTCGTTGATAGCGGTTACCCCTTCATCGACCGAGCGCATGCCATATTTCGCCTTGTAGCCATATTTGGTTTGCGCGGTAATCGCGCCCGCCCCGCCGCTGCCGCAAAACGAGATCCCAAAGGTGGCGTTTTCCGCTTTCATCACATCGCCCAGCTTCATATCTGCCGCGACACCCGGCACCACGACCGCGCGGCCACCCGCTTTCTCAACGCCTGCCGCCACTTTCTGGCCTTTACCCAGGCGATCGCCAATCACTACGGTAATTTGATCCATCTTTTGCTCCTTAAAGGTTGTCTTTCGCGACTTCGAAGTGCACCGACAGCAGCCAGGCCTCTTCCTCAGGAAGATTGCCAAACTCAGCGACCACGTCGCGGGCAAGCGCCATTGATTCGGCAGATATTTCATCAAACAAGCTGGCATCGACTTCTGGTAAGGGTTCACCCGTTACCGAGCGGTGCGCCATGGCGCGAACATGCGACGTCAGCATCTGTTCCTGTACGGCGTTGGGAATAATGTGGCGTTCACGCAGCAAGGCATACACCTGCGCCAGCATGCGGTCGGCCAGTTCAACCGATTCCCCCATGTCATTCATTACAGCTCCGTTATTCACTCGTCTTACCCCACTAATGGCTCTGAGGGTAAATTAGCGGCGGGGGTTAAAAGTTTGTAGCGAGTTGTTTTCCACTTCGAAGTGGAAAGAGGCGCAGCGATAGTGATCAATGCCGCAGAAAAGGCGATATTTGCGCTTTAGTGGCGGGAAACTGTGACGGGTATCGCAAGAGATGAGCAGAAAACAGCCAGTTCGGCGAATGACTTCTCTAACTCTAAAGTTGAAAAAATGTGACGGGGATAGCCTTTGGCGTCTTATCCGGCCTACGATTTGCAGGCCGGATAGAGCAAATTAACGGAACTTCTTGTGGTTTTCGTTGCGTGTTTTTTTCAGGTCTTCCGCAACGGCTTTCGCCTCTTTGACTTTACCTTCGTTCGCCAGCTTCAACGCACCGTCGATCTGACCGATCAGCGTGTCAAAGCCGTGGCGGAAATCCTTCATCTCCGGGCTGTCCGGGGATTTGTTTTCCAGCTTCGGCGGCGTTCCCTTTTGCGCGTCCAGCGCGGCTGCACGCATTTTGGTTAACGCGTCTTTCAGCTCAGTCGCATTATCCGTTTTTTCGACGATTTTCAGGTTGTCGTTGAGGATCCCCATATCGTCTTCAAGATCGGCTGCAAACGCAGAAGAACCAAGAATCAGCGTTGAAGCTGCGACGATCGCTAACAGGTGTTTACGCATTGCTCACTTCCTTTTTTATTATTCAAAAATAAACAAACGCCAGATACCCTCAATAATTCACGCCACAGCTTGAAGTATGACGGGTATTATTGCCCGGCGATCTTCATCTCCGGCAACAGGACTGAACCACACTGAATATTACTGCGCGTTTCAATATCGTTGCCAACGGTGACGATATTACGCCACATCTCTTTTAAGTTACCGGCGATGGTAATTTCACTCACCGGATACTGAATTTCGCCGTTTTCGACCCAGAAGCCCGCCGCACCGCGCGAGTAATCGCCGGTAATGCCGCTTACGCCCTGCCCCATCAGCTCAGTCACCACCAGGCCCGTGCCCATCTCTTTGAGCATCTGCTCGAAGCTTAGACCTTGTCCGGGAATACGCCAGTTGTGAATACCGCCCGCATGACCGGTGCTCTTCAGCCCCAGCTTACGGGCAGAGTAGTTGGTCAGCAGCCACTGGGTCAAAATGCCGTCTTTAATAATGTCACGGCGCTCTGTGCGTACGCCTTCGCTGTCAAATGGCGAGGAGGCCAGCCCTTTCAGCAGATGGGGATGCTCTTCAATGGTCAACCATTCCGGCAGAATTTGTTTGCCCAGCGAGTCCAGCAGGAAGGTGGATTTGCGATATACAGAGCCACCAGCAATCGCGCCGACCAGGTGTCCGAACAGTCCGGTCGCCACTTCATTGGCGAAAATAACCGGCGCTTTCATGGTGGAAAGCTTACGCGGAGACAGGCGCGATAAGGTACGGCGCGCACAGTCTGCCCCTACCCATTCCGGCGTTTGTAAATCGCCCATCGCCCGGCCAATGGTGTAAGCGTAATCACGCTCCATATCGCCATTTTCTTCCGCGATCACGCAGCTGGAAAGGGAATGACGCGTGGAGCAGTAGCCCTGCAGCATGCCGTGGCTGTTACCAAACACTTTGATGCCATAGTGGCTGTTAAAGCTGCCGCCTTCGGTATTGGTGATACGCTTATCAGCCTGCAGCGCCGCCTGTTCAGCACGAGCAGCCAGTTCGATAGCTTCGTCAGGGGAAACGTCCGCGGGGTGGAACAGGTCCAAATCGGGCGCATCAAAGGCCAGCAGTTCTTTATCTGCCACGCCCGCGCACGGATCCGGCGAGGTGTAACGAGCGATGTCCAGCGCGGCCTGCACGGTACGGGCAATCGCCTGCGGGCTTAAATCGGTGGAGGATGCGCTGCCCTTACGGTTCTGGTGATAAACCGTAATCCCCAGCGCACCATCGCTATTGAATTCTACGTTCTCCACTTCACCATAACGGGTGCTGACGCTAATACCCGTGGTCTTGCTAACAGCGACTTCCGCGCCATCCGACTTACCTGACGCTAATTCCAGAGCTGTCGAGACCGCTTCTTCCAGAATCTTACGCTGCGCTTCAACTTGTGAGATTACTTTCATCGCAAATGCCATAATGTAGAGAGAGTTTCTCTGAAGTCTAACAGAGAACCGTTTTTCAGTGCGCATCTTAACTGGTAACATTAGCCTCTTTTTTTAAGGAGCCTGACATGACTAAGCAGCCCGAAGACTGGCTCGACGACGTTCCCGGTGATGACATCGAAGACGAAGACGATGAAATTATCTGGGTCAGTAAAAGTGAAATAAAACGTGACGCCGAGGAGTTAAAACGCCTGGGTGTGGAACTGGTAGAACTGGGGAAAAACGCGCTGGATAAAATCCCGCTCGACGCGGATTTACGTGCCGCCATTGAGCTGGCCCAGCGCATTAAGATGGAAGGTCGCCGCCGCCAGTTGCAGCTGATTGGCAAAATGTTGCGCCAGCGCGATGTTGATCCTATCCGTCAGGCGCTGGACAAGCTGAAAAACCGTCACAACCAGCAGGTTGTTGTCTTCCATAAGCTGGAGCAACTGCGTGACCGTATGGTTGACGGCAGCGATGAAGCCATCGAAGAAGTGATGAACCTGTGGCCTGACGCCGACCGTCAGCAACTGCGTTCTCTGGTGCGTAACGCCAGGAAAGAAAAAGCGGGCAACAAGCCGCCGAAATCAGCGCGTCAGATTTTCCAGTACCTGCGTGAACTGGCGGAAAACGAGGCGTAACCTCTTCGTCTGCCGAAAGTGCCGGATGGCGGTGCAAATACCTTATCCGGCCTACAACGCATCGTAGGCCCGGTAAGCGTAGCGCCACCGGGCATTTTTTACTCTTCTTCTGCCTGAGCTTTCTTCGCCAGGCCATCCAGCAGTTTTTGATGGATGCCGCCAAACCCGCCGTTGCTCATCACCAGGATGTGATCGCCAGGCTGTGCGGTTTTCACCACCATATCTGCCAGCGCATCCACATCGCCGCTCCAGTGCGCAGGCTGTACGCAGGCTTCAGCGACTTCTGCCACTTGCCACGGAATATGCGGCGGTTGCAGCAGGAACACTTCATCCGCGCGTCCTAACGACGGCGCCAGATCGTCTTTGCTCAGGCCCATTTTCATGGTGTTCGAGCGAGGTTCCAGTACCGCGATAATGCGCGCGGTGCCGCCCACTTTACCGCGCAGTGCGGCAAGCGTTGCCAGAATCGCCGTCGGGTGGTGAGCAAAATCGTCATACACCGTCACGCCGTTCGCTTCGCCGCGCAGTTCAAGACGACGACGGGCGTTGATGAACGAGCCCAGCGCATTCGCCGCGTCGGCAGGCGCTACGCCAACATGACGGGCAGCCGCAATCGCCATCAGACCGTTGTGCATATTATGTTCGCCGACCAGGCCCCACTTCACCTCGCCCACTTTTTCACCGTCCAGCCACACTTCCCAAACGGATGCATCGGTGGTCAGCTTTTTCGCCTGCCAGTGACCCTGTTCACCCACCAGCTCTTGTTCGCTCCAGCAGCCCATCGCCATCGTCTGTTTCAGATTGATGTCGTTTTCCGGGTAGATGATGCGTCCCTGGCCCGGCACGATACGTACCAGGTGATGGAACTGTTTCTGAATAGCTTTCAGATCGTCAAAGATGTCCGCGTGATCGAACTCAAGGTTATTGAGGATCAGCGTACGCGGGCAGTAATGCACAAATTTAGAACGCTTATCGAAGAAGGCGCAGTCGTACTCATCCGCCTCAATCACGAAGAAGTCGCTTTCGCCCAGACGCGCAGAAACCTCAAAGTTGCCCGGTACGCCGCCGATCACAAAGCCAGGCTTATAGCCGCAGGCTTCAAGGATCCAGGTCGCCATTCCGGCAGTGGTGGTTTTACCGTGCGTCCCCGCAACCGCCAGTACCCAGCGATCGCGCAGCACAAAGTCATGTAGCCATTGCGGGCCGGACATGTATGGAATGTTCTTCTCAAGCACCGCTTCCACGCAGGGATTACCACGGGTCATGGCGTTGCCGATGATCACCAGGTCCGGCTGCGGGTCGAGCTGGCTGGCATCGTAACCCTGAATTAAATCAATGCCTTGCTTCTCAAGTAAGGTACTCATCGGCGGATACACATTGGCGTCCGAACCGGTTACTTCATGACCAAGCGAGCGCGCCAGCATCGCCAGACCGCCCATGAAAGTGCCACAAATTCCCAAAATATGAATGCGCATACGTCACTATCCTTTTTTAATCTGGGGGCCATTTTACGCACATGTCCGGCAAGTGAGAAACGCATTTCAGGATATTCCGTAGTTTGCTGGCGCGATTCACCTAAGCGCAACAATGGAAATATTTGTTAATATTGTTGCGGTCGCTTTACTCCACATAAATTGCAGGGAAAGTGTTATGAAAACGTTAGGTGAATTTATTGTCGAAAAGCAGCACGAGTTTTCTCATGCTACCGGTGAACTCACTGCTTTGTTGTCGGCAATAAAGCTGGGCGCCAAGATCATCCACCGCGATATCAACAAGGCCGGTCTGGTCGATATCCTGGGTGCCAGCGGTGCTGAGAACGTGCAGGGAGAGGTTCAGCAGAAACTCGATCTGTTCGCGAACGAAAAACTGAAAGCTGCACTGAAGGCGCGCGACATTGTGGCGGGCATTGCCTCGGAAGAAGAAGATGAAATCGTCGTCTTCGAAGGCTGCGAACACGCAAAATATGTTGTGCTAATGGATCCGCTGGATGGCTCATCCAACATCGATGTTAACGTCTCTGTCGGTACGATTTTCTCTATTTACCGCCGCGTAACCCCAGTCGGCACACCGGTTACGGAAGAGGATTTCCTGCAGCCGGGCAACAAGCAGGTTGCTGCGGGCTACGTGGTTTATGGTTCTTCCACCATGCTGGTATATACCACCGGCTGTGGCGTACACGCCTTTACCTACGATCCTTCTCTGGGCGTATTCTGCCTCAGCCAGGAACGTATGCGCTTCCCGGTAAAAGGCAGCACGTACTCCATTAACGAAGGCAACTACATCAAATTCCCGAATGGCGTGAAGAAGTACATTAAATTCTGTCAGGAAGAAGATAAGTCAACCCAGCGCCCGTACACCTCGCGCTACATTGGCTCTCTGGTTGCGGATTTCCATCGCAATCTGCTGAAGGGCGGGATCTACCTGTACCCAAGCACCGCCAGCCACCCGCAAGGGAAACTGCGTCTGCTGTACGAATGCAACCCGATGGCCTTCCTGGCCGAGCAGGCGGGCGGCAAAGCCAGCGATGGTAAAGAACGTATTCTGGATATCATTCCGGAAAGCCTGCACCAGCGCCGTTCCTTCTTCGTGGGCAATGACCATATGGTTGAAGATGTAGAACGCTTTATCCGCGAGTTCCCGGACGCGTAAACGCCCTATCCCGGCCTACAACGTACAGTAGGCCGGATACGCGAAGGGCCATCCGGCATGATGCAGTGACATTGCCTGATGGCGACTGCGCATTATCAGGCCTACGTTCGGTTACGTTGTCTGTAGCTTAAACGCCGCCATCGCCTCCAGCAGCGCATGTGACTGCTCTTCCAACGAGCGGGTAGCCGCTGAAGACTGCTGTACCAGTGCCGCATTTTGCTGCGCCGTTTCATCCATCTGAATCACCGCGATATTCACCTGCTCTATGCCGCGACTCTGCTCCTGGGACGCGCTGGCGATTTCACGCATCAGCTTAGTCATGCGCATCACCTCAGTGGCAATCTCATCCATGGTTTCGCCCGCCTGTTGCGCCAGCTCGCTCCCTTCACCGACGTGAGTGTGCGAATCGCTGATTAACGCGCGGATCTCTTTTGCCGCTTCGGCGCTGCGGCTGGCCAGATTACGTACTTCACCTGCGACAACCGCAAAACCCCGTCCTTGCTCACCGGCCCGCGCCGCTTCAACGGATGCATTGAGCGCCAGAATATTGGTCTGGAATGCGATGCCGTCTATCACACTAAGGATGTCGGCAATACGACTGGAACTGCCGGCAATATCGCGCATTTTCTCGATCACATAGCACACCATCTCGCTGCCGCGATCGGCGGTATCCGATACCGATTTTGCCAACTGGTGCGCCTGTTCGGCGTTGTCCGCATTCTGTTTCACGGTCGCCGTTAACTCTTCCATGCTGGCAGCGGTCTGTTCCAGCGACGTGGCTGTCGATTCAGTACGCTGCGCCAGATGCTGGTTTCCGGCCGTCAGTTCACGGCTACCGATATCAATTTGCGAGCTGGCGTCACGCACGCGTTGCACCGAGTCGCCCAGCGCATGGCGCATTTCATCCATTGCCGCATTGAGACGGTTGAATTCAGCGCTGGCCGACGGCGCGCTAACTGGCGACAAATCGCCTGTCGCCAGACGTTCCAGCTGTTCAACAATGTTATCCAGCGGTTTGAGAAACTTATTTCGCAGCATAAACCAAATAACCGCCAGCAAGGCGATGGCCGCCAGCATTGCTGCACTCATAATACCGTGATAAATCAATGAAGTAATAATGCGGGTAGAGGCGTATAGCCCCATCCCGCCGGTCAGCAACAGCAGAAACGCCAGCAGAGACAATAACACCAACAAACTTGATCGAATTGAAAGGGATTTTGGCATTGTTATATTTCCGGTTGTAGGGTGAAAACAAACCTGTACAGAACCTATCGACTACAACCGGAAAAAGTTTAGGTATTTAAATGTCTCTTGAAAAATCAGGACGTTACTTTGGTGTCGCCACCGTGCTTACGCGGCTGACCGGCGAGCTTTGACGATTTTCCCAAAGCACCGTGAGACCGCGTTGTAAGGCAATAAAAATAAACAATAAAATACCAATCGCGATCTTGGTCCACCAGGAACTTAATGTGCCGTCAAAATTAATGTAGGTCTGGATCAGGCCCTGAATAGCCACGCCAAACAAGGTGCCTAAAACCGTACCCACTCCGCCGCTCAACAGCGTACCGCCAATCACGACTGAGGCAATCGCGTCCAGCTCGACACCGACGCCCGCCAGCGCATAACCGGCCTGGGTGTAAATTGAAAAAACAATGCCGGCAAGCGTGGCCAGGCCGGTAGACAACATATAAATACGGATGGTGGTGCTGCGGGTGGAGATCCCCATCAGGTTAGCAGAGGTGGCGTTGCCGCCAATCGCATATACTTGATTGCCAAACCGTGTACGGTGCGCCAGGAAGATGCCAATCGCCACCACCGCCAGCATCAGCAAACCCATCGCACTCAGACGACCGCCGCCGGGAATTTTCCATGCCAGACTGGAGAGCGTGTCATAAACCGGATGGTTAATCGGGATCGACTCTTCAGAAACCAGATAGCTAACGCCGCGCAAAAAGAACATTCCCGCCAGGGTAATGATAAACGCCGGGATCTTCAGCGCATCAATCAGTAATCCCATAAACGCGCCAAACGCACAGCCCATCAGCAGAATCAGCGGGAACGCCAGTAACGGAGAAATCCCCCAGTAGCCAATCGCCTTTGCCAGAAATACGCCGGTAAAGGCAATCACCGAGCCAACGGAAAGGTCGATCCCACCAGAGAGAATCACGAAGGTCATGCCGACGGCGATAATCCCTAAAAAAGCGTTATCGGTCAGGATATTGCAAATCACCCGGGTGGAAGCAAAAGCCGGAAATTGCGTCAAGCAGTAGAGGTAGCCCAGCACAAACACGCCGAGGGTGATCATCAGCGGTAAATTACGTTTTATCATGACCACGCACTCCTTTTATCAGGCTGATAAAGCGTTGTGACTGCACAACCAGCACACACAACACCACGACGGCTTTGACCACCTGATTCAGTTCCGGCTGGAAGCCCGACAGTAAAATCCCGGTGTTCATCCCCTGAATAATTAACGCGCCTATCACCGACAGCAGCAGGTTAAAGCGCCCGCCCATCAGCGAACCGCCGCCAATGACCACCGCCAGAATAGCGTCCAGCTCCAGCCATAATCCGGCGTTATTCGCATCCGCGCCGCGAATATCCGCGGTAACAATGATCCCGGCGATAGCGGCACACAGGCCGCTCAAGACATAGGTAAGCATCACAATAATGCGGGTGTTGACCCCGGCGTTTTTCGCCGCGCGAATGTTGATACCCACCGCTTCAATAAACATGCCCAGCGCCGTTTTACGCGTCAGCAGCCAGAACACCACCAGCGTCAGTAGCGCAATAATCACCGGCGTGGGGAACAGTAACAGTGAGCCGCTGCCAAGCCAGGAAAGCTCAGGCGAGTTGAAGGTGACGATCTGCCCGGAGGTGATCAACTGCGCGACGCCGCGCCCGGCAACCATCAGGATCAGCGTGGCGACGAACGGTTGGATCTTGAGGATGGCCACCAGAACTCCGTTCCACAATCCCGCCAGAATGCCGGAGCCTAAGGCGGCAAGCAGCACTACCGGCAGGCTGTGCCCGGCCACCGTCATCGCCGCGGTCGTCGCCCCGGCAATGGCCATTACAGCGCCAACGGAAAGATCAATGCCGCCAGTGGCAATCACCAGCGTCATACCAATCGCCAACAGCGCCACGGGTGCGGCGCGGTTGAGAATATCAATCGGGCTACCGAACAGCCGACCATCCTGCAAAATCACCTGATAGAAGTGCGGCGCGACCAGACTGTCCACCAGCAGCACCAGCAGTAGCGCCACCAGCTGTGGCATTCCCTTGGGCCAATGAAACCGTCGTTCAGGCGGATTGGATTGAGGGAGAGATTGAGGCATCACCATAGTCTCCTTAGGCCGCAATGGCGTTCATGATCGCCGGGACGGACAATTCAGCCAGTGGGATCTCGGCCACCTGTTTGCGATCGCGCATAATAATGACCCGATCGGCATAACCCACCAGTTCTTCCAGTTCCGATGAGATAACCAGCAGGGCCAAACCATCGGCGCACAGCGTTTCGATCAGGCGGATGATCTCGGCATGCGCGCCAACGTCGATCCCGCGCGTGGGTTCATCGAGGATCAGAAATTGCGGTTTGGTCAGTAACCAGCGTGACAGCAAGACTTTTTGCTGATTGCCGCCGGAGAGAAATTCGATCGGTTGTTCAGCGTTAGGGGTGCGAATACCAAGCTGGCGAATAAAGCGCTCGGCAATCTCGTTTTGTTCTTTGCGGGGAATGGGGCGCAACCAACCGCGCTGCGCCTGCAACGCCAGAATGATATTTTCCCGCACCGAGGCGGCGGCAATAATGCCATCCGTTTTCCGATCCTCCGGGCAAAAACCGATCCCCAGGCACGAAGCCTGATGCGGCGATCGCAAGGTCTGCGGTTTACCTTTGATCAGTGCGCTGCCGCTGTCGGCGGGTTTGATGCCGAAGATCACCTCCGCCGTTTCCGTTCGCCCGGATCCCAGCAGTCCGGCGAGACCGACGATCTCACCGGGACGCACCTGCAGATCGAACGGGGCGATAGTGCCTTTCTTACCAAAATCACTAAACGCCGCCACCGGTTTATCGCTCAGCAACGTGCGGCCCGCACGCTGTAACGCGTGGGTATCCAGTTCGCGGCCCAGCATCATTTTGACCAGTTCGATCTGCGGCAGCGCATGGGTTTCACGGCAGCCCACAAAGCCGCCGTTACGCAGGACGGTGATGCGATCGCTGACCTGATAAACCTGATCGAGGAAGTGGGTGACGAAGATCAGACTGACGCCGCGATCGCGCAGATGCCGCATCAGGCCGAACAGCATTTCAACTTCCTGGGTATCGAGGCTGGCGGTAGGTTCATCGAGGATCAGTACCTTCGCAGAGAGATCGATCGCCCGACAAATGGCGACGATCTGCTGCATTGCCACGGAAAAGCGGTTCAGCGGCTCGCGCACATCAAGGGAAAAACCGTACGACGCCATCAGTTCCGTCGCGCGCTTTTCCATCTGTTTGCGCTGCAACAGGCCAAAGCGCCGCGGTTCGCGGCCAATAAACAAGTTATCCGCTACCGACATATTGGGCAGCAGGTTCACTTCCTGGTACACGGTGCCGATTCCCAGCTGTTGGGCATGGGCGGTATTTTTGGGGGAGACAGGCTGGCCTTCGAGCCAGATCGTGCCGCGATCGGCATGGTATACACCGGTCAGTGCTTTGATCAGCGTCGATTTTCCCGCCCCGTTTTCGCCGAGCAATGCCATGATCTCGCCGCGTCGCAGGCTGAAATCCACGTTATCCAGCGCTTTGACGCCGGGAAAGAATTTACTTAAGCCCTCTGTACGGAGGATTTCCTGGTGTTGGTCGGTGGTCATGGCATTCCTCCGGCATCGTTTTAACCGGCCTGGATATAGGCCGGATAAGACGCATTTGCGTCGACATCCGGCATCTCAACGCCTGATGGTGCTGCGCTTATCAGGCCTACGGGTATACTCCGGGAAAACTAGTAGCCCATGTTTTTCTTCTTCTCTAACTCTTCTTTCGCGGTATCCGGCAGATAGAGGATCGATTTGGTAATGGTCAGCTTCTCAGGCATCGTGCCGTCTTTTTTGAATTTCTCCAGCGCGTCAAATGCCGGGCCAGCCATATTCGGCGTCAGCTCGACGCTGGCGTTGGCTTCACCATCAATCATCGCTTTGTAGATATCCGGTACGCCGTCGATTGACCCCGTCAGAATGTCTTTGCCTGGTTTCAGGCCCGCCTCTTTGATCGCCTGAATAGCGCCGATCGCCATGTCATCGTTGTGGGCGTAAACCATGCAGATGTTCTTGCCGTTGTTTTCCGCTTTAATAAAGCTCTCCATCACTTCTTTCCCTTTACTGCGGGTGAAGTCGCCGGACTGAGAGCGGATAATTTTGATGTTTGGCGCGTTAGCGATGGCTTCAGCGAACCCTTTCTTACGATCGATCGCCACGCTGGCGCCAACGGTTCCTTGTAGCTCAACGACGTTACATGGCTTGCCGTTCACTTCTTTAATCAGCCAGTCGCCGATTAATTTGCCTTCCAGCACGTTATCGGCGGTGACGGTAGTCATATAGAGAGATTTGTCTTTTACATCGATGGAACGATCGAGCAAAAAGACCGGAATGTCGGCATCTTTGGCCTCTTTTAACACCGGCTCCCAACCTGTTGCCACGACCGGCGCAATAAAGATGGCATCGACGCCCTGGGCAACAAATGAGCGGACTGCTTTAATCTGGTTTTCCTGCTTTTGCTGGCCGTCAGCGATTTTCAGCGTAATTCCGCGCTTTTCGGCCTCGCTTTTCGCCACGTTGGTTTCTGCGGCGCGCCAGCCGGATTCAGAGCCAACCTGCGAAAATCCTACGGTTAATGGGGCTGCCATTGCCATAGACGACATGGCTGCCGAAACTGCTGTGACGATAAGTAAGCGCTTCCACATAAGTGCGTCCTCGTAGGGTGATTATTGTTGGTTAATAAACCGTCGCGAAAAAACTATAGACAATTGAGCATGTAACGGATTGCGTTACATCACACTTCAAAAAAGTAAATAAAACGTTAATCACAAGTTTGTAATCGCTTTCATATCACTATGAAAAATGCGGCTAAAGATATGGATTTTTCTGTCACCGGAGAGAGAGAAAAAGAAGAAAATGGACGCAGAGAAAGCGAAAACAAGCGGAGACATTCCGCGCGAGTTGGCTATAATACCCGCCACTTGTTTGCCATAGCTTATTTAAAGGAAACAGACATGAGCTTACTCAACGTCCCTGCCGGTAAAGACCTGCCGGAAGATATCTACGTTGTTATCGAGATCCCTGCCAACGCAGATCCGATCAAATACGAAGTTGACAAAGAGAGCGGCGCCCTGTTCGTTGACCGCTTCATGTCCACCGCGATGTTCTATCCGTGCAACTACGGTTACATCAACCACACTCTGTCTCTGGATGGCGATCCGGTTGACGTTCTGGTCCCGACTCCGTACCCGCTGGAGCCTGGTTCAGTGATCCGCTGCCGTCCGGTTGGCGTTCTGAAAATGACTGACGAATCCGGTGAAGATGCCAAACTGGTTGCGGTACCGCACACCAAGCTGAGCAAAGAATACGATCACATCAAAGATGTGTCCGACCTGCCGGAACTGCTGAAAGCGCAGATCACCCACTTCTTCGAGCATTATAAAGACCTCGAAGCTGGCAAATGGGTGAAAGTTGACGGTTGGGACAACGCAGAAGCTGCTAAAGCTGAAATCGTTGCTTCCTTCGAGCGCGCGAAGAAGTAATTCTTACTTTTGATGCTAAGCCCCGCATGTCGGGGCTTTTTTGTGTCCTGATGCGAGTGCGGCAGGCACATAAAACAACGCCACCCGAAGGTGGCGCGTTTTACCTATCGGGTATATATCAGTACTGGTCTCTGTCTAACCAGTTACCGCTTTCAATCAGCGTTAAGCCATCAACCGGACGTTGGTACACGTACATCCATGCACTTCCGTACGGCGTTTGAATTAGCTGACGTGCGTATTCACCACCACGGGTACGCAGAGCGTCAAGCTCTGCCAGCGTGGCGTTATCAATACGATAAACTTCCCCGTGTACTGTTCCATTTCCCGGAACGGCGCCTGGATAGTGGCCCAGGCTGTACAACTGGTAGTTGTCGATACTGAAATTTCCCAGCAACAGGGCATTGGTCATCCAGTGGCTGTTGCCTTGTTTGGTTCGTAAACTGCCATAGACAAATATTCGCATTGCTAAAACTCGAACTGATAGAGCAAATCAAGTGCCTGATCTACGCCAGACACTGCTTCCAGATATAGCTTAGGCATCAGACGATAACGTAGCGTGAGTGTCGCTAAGGAGTCAAATATACCCACACCATATTTCACCTGCAGACCTGGCAGTACGTATCCGCTGACAACGACCTGAGATGAGTCACCCACCCCTTGCGTGTCCAGTGCCAGATTGCTTACGCCAAATGTCTCCCCGATTTTACCCACAACCTGACCACTTTGTGCAACCCCCAGGCCAATAAGCATTGAAGTCATCGCCGCGCTGTCGCTCTGTTCACTATCCAGTCCTTGCCCACGAAGCAGGTAGGACAGCGCCATTTGCTGCGACATCGCCGGGTCGGAGAAAATCTCCGCCTTCGGTTCATCAGCCGTGCCCGTGACGCGAACGCCAGCGATCACGTCATCTTCTGTAGCATCCGGGTTACGAATCGCTTCAATATTGAGCAACGGCTGATCCGGCGGACCGGAGAATAACAGCTCGCCCTTACGCACAATCAGATCCTGACCATAGGCATGGAAGCGACCGCTCGGGATATTAATCTGCCCGTTAAGCCCCAGCCCCTGTTTATCCTGCACCACCTTCAGATCGCCCGTCAGACGCGCTTTCAGACCAAAGGCATCAAGACGCACGTTATTACCGACGTGGATGTTCAGGTTGCTGTTGATCGGGATCCCGGCGGTCTGTGGTTTCTCGGGCTGCAGATCGTTATTAAGCATCACCATATCGCTGGACACCCCTACCGCGCTTTCCGGCAGATCGTGGACCACGATACGCGCCCACGGCACATCGACATTGCCGTTCAGGGTAAACAGGCTCGGTGTCGCTTCAAATTCCACATCCGGCGAGACATCCAGACGCACCATCGGCGGCACGGTGATCCGCACCCGGCTGCCTTTCGCCGCAACGCGCGCCCGCCAATTGTCTATTTGACTCCAGTCTGCGTCGCCGCTCAGGTTGATTTCCCCCTGCTGCGTACGCACCACACCCGCCAACGTTGAGCGTGTTCCGGTGAAGTTAACAGCTAACTGGCTTGGCTGCATGTCAAACGGCATGAAGTTACCGTCGATATCCAGTCCGCTCAGTTGCAGCTGTCCAAGCAGTTGCGGGCTTTGCACATCGCCGCCCAGACGCAGGTTGGCGTTGATCGTCCCCGCGGCCTTTTCACCACGTGAGAAGATAGGGTTCACCATCGCCAGATTGAAGTTGCGGATATTGACGTTGCCGCCCAGGTTACGGCGCCCTTGTGGATCCGTCACCTGCACCTTTCCGTCAAACTGCCCGTTATTAGTCAGGCGAATCAGCCAGCCCAGCTCGGCACGGTTGTCGTGCAGGTCGGCGGTCAGATTCAACGTTTCAAATGCCACAGGCAGCGGCGCATCGTTCACGCTTTGCGTGACCTTCACGTTACGCCCGGAAAGCGTGACCTGCCCCTGCGGCAGCCCCTCTTTGGTCGTGTCCCAACTGACATCGGCTTTGCCGGTGAACACCCCGCTGGCCTGAGTCGTATCCGGCATAAACGGTTTCAGCATCGCCAGGTCGAAACGGTTGAGATTCACCACCGCGCGTCCTTCTGCACCAGCATCAATGGTTTGTGGTACGCACAGCTCCGCATTCGGGTTGTTCCAGCAGTGCGGCCCAATGCTGATTTTTTGCTCCTGATTGCGATAATCCAACGCGATCGCACGATTGAGCGCCCACGGACCAACCGGCGTCTGGAAACGGGTATTGCTTAATTCCCCTTTCCAGCGCTGCTCTTTGCGATCAAAGCTGCCTGCCAGGGAGAGCTGCCCTGAGACCGGCTCGCCCTGGATGCGCAGCTGTAGCTCATGCTGCTTCTCACTGCCTTTGGCATCGAGCGTCACCAGGCCGATATTCACGTCCGGTTGTACAATCCGTTCTACGCGAACGTTGAGATTACCGGCGATTTGCTCCGCCGATTTCACGTCGCCTTCGACGCGAACCTGAGCAACGGAAAGCTCCTGCCAGCGCAGGCCGCGGGCGGTGATGTCCGCCAACAGCTGTGGCGCTTCTACCGTACCACGAACTTTTACCAGCCCTTTCGCCGTGCCGCCTAATCCCGGCAGTGCGTTATCCAGGCTCGGGGCATCAATCGTCGCGTCGAGATTGAGGTCCTTAACCCCCAGTTCCCCTTTCACGTCCGCACTGTTGCGCCCCAGTTCCAGATGCAGGCCCGGGATCGTCCACTGCAGGTAGCTGTTCCCCTTCAGCGAGCCGTTTACATTAACCTTGTTCTGCTTCACGTTACCGGTCAGCTTCAGCTCAGGAATCTCCATCTGCCAGCTTCCGCCGTACAGACTGCCGCGCGTTTTCACCAGACCATTCAGCTTTGACGGCCAGTCCGGGATTGTTTTCGCGGTGTTGATACCATCCAGCGTTAACTCCCCGCGCCAACTGATCGCCTGCTGCCAGTCCACCAGCGCTTTCAGTTCGGTTTTCCCTTCCAGCGCCGCAATGCTCAGTTTGTCGAGATTAATCTGCTGTTCGTTGCCTTTGGCGTCCAGCGTAATGGTAGCCGGAGGAATATCCTGCCCTTTCACCGCGGTACGCATCGACAACGTATAGTCGGTCATTTTGCCGGTCAGCTTGAGCTTAATGTCATCGGCCTGGAATTGCTTGTCGCCGGTAAACGGCCAGTAAACCTGCTTACTCACCACTTCCAGATTGAGCGGTAATCCGGCTTCTGCCAGACGCGTTTGCGCACGCAGGTCCATATCAACCGGGCCAGACAGATTGACGCCGACTTCCAGCTGGTCACGCAGCGCGCCGCCGACCTTCAGCTTCACCTTTTCGCCTTTTAATGGATCAACGTTCAGCGTGCTGTTGAGGGTAATATCTACCGGCCATGTGTTGGTGAGCTGCGCCGTACCGCTGGCGTTTACCGTGCCCTGATTAGAGTCGATATCCAGCGCGTCGAGCTTCATGTTGCCGTCAATACTGCTCACTTTGAGCAGCATGTTATGCACCGTTAAATCCGTATCCCCGGTCACGCGCAGTTGCTCGCCGCGAAACTCTTCAATATTGAGGTTGAGCGGCAGATGGACATCGGTCATTTCCGGTAGCACCGGCTTTGAGAACAGATCTTTTAGCGTTTCGCCGAGCGGTTTTTCATCCGGCTGCGGGTTTTGAATCTTCGGTTCAACGACCTCTTCCTGCGCCACTTCCGCCACTTTAGGCAGGGCAATCAGCAGGCCCTGTAATGACGTTGGCTTCAGGGTCAGCGTTTTTTCCTGCCAGTTCAGGCCGGAGGTAAAATCGAGCACTGAAACCGTGGTGTCATCGATTTTGATATTGATGTTGTTGAGCGCCACGCGTGAAAGCGTAATCGGATAAGGTGTGGAAAGGTTAAGCGGGCCGCTATCCTCTTCCTCAACCGGTGCTGAAGGCGGCATCTTCTTACTGTCGATCGCCACGTTGATATTTTTCAGCGACAGATCGTTGACGCACAGGCTGCTATCCCAAAGACACTCCAGCCCGACGGCCAGATGCACTTCGCCGGCATTCACCGCCACGCCAGGCTGGTCATAACGAATATTTTTGAGCGATAAATCCCGCCAGCCGCCGGTGACCTGACCAATTTCCAGCCCCGGAACCCAGCGATTAGCTGCTTTGAAGATCAGGTGCAGGCCCGAGGTGGTGCCGACAAGAAACGCCACCGTGCCTAACAACAGCAGGATAAAAATCAGCACGCCGAGGCTTATCTTCTTCCATAAACTCATAATTCAGGCCCCAGACCGATGTAAAACTGTAAACCATGTTCATCTTTGTCGCCGACAGGAACGGCAAAGTCGAGCTTGATGGGACCGACCGGTGATTGCCAGCGTACGCCGACCCCGGCGCCGGTTTTGAAATCGCTTTTGCGGATATCGCTGACCGCTTCGCCGCTATCGACAAACATCGCGCCCCACCATTTCCCGGTCACGTTGTACTGGTATTCCAGCGAGCCGGTTGCCAGCTTCGAGGCCCCTTTCAGCTTACCGTCGCTGCCTTCAGGCGAAATAGATTTGTATTTATAGCCGCGAATACTGCGATCGCCCCCGGCGAAGAAACGCAGATCCGGCGGCACTTTGTCGAAGTCCCCGGTTTCAATCCAGCCGAGGTTACCGCGCATCACAAAGCGATGCTTGTCGTACAGCGTGCGGATCCAGACGTTTTGCGCCTGGAAGACGGAGAAATCAACGTCTGAGCCCCAGGCCGTATTGGAGTAATCAATGGAATAACGCTGTGAATCGCCCCAGACGGGCATCAGACCGCCGCGCGAACGCGTCCGGCTAATCATCACGCCCGGATAGAGCAGCATGGTGGTATTGGTGACGTTACCCTGCGTAAAGTGGTCGAGGCTCCAGCGCAGGTTAATCGCGCGCTGCCAGCCACTGGAGAGATCCCAGTAGCGGGAAACCGCAAGCGTCGTGGAGTCCTGCTCGGTGTCGTTTAAATCGGTACGCTTAAAGCCGCCCTGCACCAGGTAATACTGCTCCAGCGGGTTCTTTAACAGCGGCATTTTATAACTAAAATCAAGGACCTGCTCTGGCGCAGAGATGCTGGCGCTGGTGGTCAGGCTGTGGCCATAGGAGTTCATCCACGGCTTTTTCCACGAGGTCTTCACCCGTGGCCCGACGTCAGTTGAATAACCAACCCCGGTTTCGATGGTGTTTTCGGTACGCGGCGAGACCACGCCTTTTAGCGGCAGCACTTTGGTTTTGCGGGCTTTATCAAATTCCGGCGCGACAACCACAGAATTAAACCATCCGGTCGCCGACAGACGACGGTTCAGTTCCCCCAGATCTTTCGACTCGTACTCTTCACCTTCTTTAAATGGCACCAGGTTTTGCAGGTACTCATCACGAATTTGCGAGCCTTCAAAGGTGACATGCCCAAAGCGATAGCGTTCGCCGCTGTTGTAATCGATATCCCAGAACGCCTGACGGCGCTCAAGCGCTATTCCAAGCTGGCTTTTATTAAATTCACTGTCGAAATAACCTTTGCGCAGCGCCACGCTGGTGAGGGATTTTTTGAAGTTGTCATAGTCTCCCTGATTCAACACGGTGCCGATTGCCGGGCGCGTTTTCAGCAGATCCAGGTAATCTTTATCCGTACGCGCGCCACCGCGCAGAATCACTTCGGTGCCGCCAATCAGCACCGGCTCGCCGGGGGTTACTTTGGCAATCAACACCTGGCGTCCTTTCGCCGGTGGCGGGCGCAGCTCAAAATCGATGGTCGGCTCAAAGTAGCCCAGCGCTTTTAGCCCTTCGCGGATGGCATCATCAACGCGCGCACGAAAGCGTCGGTCTGGCGTGACTTCATCACTTTGAATCGTGGACAGCTGCGCACGGACGTTTTTCTCCAGCGGTCCTGATAATCCTTCGACCTGTAAGCGAACATTCGCGGCGGCGGCGGAGCCACTTAAGCACAGTAATCCCACCCAACATAACTGACGGATATGTGGCACATTTTCTCCTGAATATCCTTTTTTCCCACCCCTGGAAAAAAATACTATGCCGTTCCTCGGCTTAACAAAAAATCAACAATAAGAGTTGAAAAACAGACGGCAACCCAAATATTTCTTATGTTTAACTCTAGACGTATTCATGCCGTTTATTGTGGGCAAAGACGCGTCTCGTTACAACCTTAACCCAAATGACTGATTTCGGGAGAACGGCCATGAGTTTATTTGATAGAAAGCATCTCGTTACTCAAGCAGATGCGCTACCTGGACGCAACACCCCGATGCCAGTGGCAACGCTGCATGCGGTTAACCAACATTCGATGACCAACGTGCCCGACGGTATGGAAATCGCCCTTTTCGCCATGGGATGTTTCTGGGGCGTGGAGCGTTTATTCTGGTCATTACCCGGCGTGTACAGCACCGCAGCCGGATACACCGGCGGCTATACCCCTAACCCGACCTATCGGGAAGTTTGCTCTGGCGATACCGGGCATGCCGAGGCGGTACGCGTCGTCTATGACCCGCATGTTATCAGCTACGAGCAACTGCTGCAGGTGTTCTGGGAAAATCACGACCCGGCGCAAGGTATGCGCCAGGGGAACGACCAGGGTACGCAGTATCGTTCCGCTATTTATCCCTTAACGCCAGAGCAAACCGCCGCAGCACAGGCCAGCCTTGAGCGTTTTCAGGCGGCGATGACCGCCGCTGGCGACGAGCGGACCATTACAACGGAAATCAGTACGGCAACCCCGTTCTATTATGCCGAAGACGATCACCAACAATATCTGCACAAAAACCCTTACGGATACTGTGGAATTGGCGGGATTGGCGTGTGTTTGCCACCACAAGGATAAATTTCCCCCTCTGGCGACGTTACAGTACCTTACGCTATACTAGCTTCTGAATTTACCGGCTCACTTCCACGAGCCGGTTTTCAATGTGTATTTCACACGGATTTATCAACTTCTCCCTTCCGAGGATCTGACCCGAACGGTCGGATAAGATATGTTAAACAGTATTTTAGTCATTCTCTGCCTGATCGCCGTGAGTGCGTTTTTCTCGATATCCGAGATCTCGCTTGCCGCATCACGCAAAATCAAACTTAAACTGCTTGCCGATGAAGGCAATGTAAACGCACAGCGTGTTTTGAAGATGCAGGAAAACCCCGGTATGTTTTTTACCGTGGTGCAGATTGGCCTTAACGCGGTCGCCATTCTCGGCGGTATCGTGGGTGATGCGGCCTTTTCCCCGGCGTTTTACAGTCTGTTCTCAAAGTACTTCGCTCCAGAGCTGTCCGAACAGTTAAGTTTTATTCTGTCCTTCTCACTGGTTACTGGCCTGTTCATCCTGTTCGCGGATTTAACCCCGAAACGCATCGGTATGATTGCGCCAGAAGCTGTGGCTTTGCGTATCATCAACCCGATGCGCTTCTGTCTGCTGGTCTTCCGCCCGCTGGTGTGGTTCTTTAACGGTCTGGCAAATAACATTTTCCGCCTGTTTAAAATCCCGATGGTGCGTAAAGATGACATCACGTCAGACGACATTTACGCCGTGGTCGAAGCCGGTGCGCTGGCGGGTGTTCTGCGCAAGCAGGAACATGAGCTGATTGAAAATGTGTTCGAACTGGAATCCCGTACCGTACCGTCTTCAATGACCTCGCGCGAGAACATTATCTGGTTCGATCTTCACGAAGACGAGCAGAGCCTGAAGAACAAAGTGGCGGAACACCCGCACTCCAAATTCCTGGTGTGTAACGAAGATATCGACCACATCATTGGCTATGTCGATTCAAAGGATCTCCTCAACCGCGTGCTGGCCAACCAGAGCATGGCGCTGAACAGCGGCGTGCAGATCCGCAATACGCTGATTGTCCCGGATACGCTGACGCTCTCTGAAGCGCTGGAAAGCTTCAAAACCGCAGGCGAAGATTTTGCCGTCATCATGAACGAGTATGCATTGGTGGTGGGGATTATCACGCTCAACGATGTGATGACGACGCTGATGGGCGATTTAGTTGGTCAGGGCCTGGAAGAGCAGATCGTGGCGCGTGATGAAAACTCATGGTTAGTCGACGGCGGTACGCCGATTGATGACGTCATGCGCGTCCTGGATATCGACGAATTCCCGCAGTCCGGCAACTATGAGACCATCGGCGGCTTTATGATGTTCATGTTGCGTAAAATCCCGAAACGCACCGACTCGGTGAAATATTCAGGCTACAAATTTGAAGTGGTGGATATCGATAACTACAAGATCGATCAGCTGCTGGTGACGCGTCTGGACAGTAAACCTACCGTTCTGGTACCGAAACTGCCGGATGCGAAGGAAGAGGCGAAGGCGTCATAGCGCCTTGCAGAAACATCAACGGCTCCAGTCCTGGAGCCGTTTTTTTAACTACCGCATAGCACTTTGATCAAGCCATCTCAGTTTGCAGACGCAAGACCTGACGGTTAACTTCGGACATCACCGAAAAATGCAGCTTGTCCTTCACTTTTGGGATAAGAATCTTACCCTTATCAAATTCAAAAGCGCCTACGTCCTTGATATATAACCGTCCACGAAACAGGATCTTCACGTACTTCGCCACCTGCAGCGGGTTGTATCGTTGGAAAATTTTCATTGTTGTCTCCTGCTGAGCATTACGCCTTTGCGGTACCACAATCGGTCCGACAATCCTCAGGCGCAAATTTTAATGCCCTATGACTATAGACTATCTCGTTGATGTTTCCAGCGTGTATAAGTTTATTTACCTTCAAGTTACAATTATTCAGAATTATCTTTTCAACGCTTCGCTGTCTTCAGTATAAGCCTTCGATTTTCGCAGGATTTGTGCGCCCGTCCGCAAACTGGCATCGCGCTTGCGGGAAAAAGCATCAATCGCACATATGATTAAATTCCAGACCCAAGTGGTCGGATCACCTGCAAAATAAAGAAAGAAGGAAAACCTATGACCTTACGAAAACTGCTGGCGCTGTCGTGCCTGCTGCTGCCGATGATTGCCTCCGCCCATAAGTTTGAGACTAACCAGCGCGTACCACCGGTGGGGATTGCCGATCGCGGCGAACTGATTCTTGATAACGATAAGTTTAGCTACAAAAGCTGGAATAGCGCGCAACTGCCCGGCAAAGTACGGATTGTGCAACACATTGCCGGGCGCACCTCCGCTAAAGAGAAGAACGCGAACCTGATTGAAGCCATCAAAGCAGCGAACCTGCCGCACGACAAATACCAGACCACCACTATCGTCAACACGGATGACGCCATTCCCGGCTCCGGTATGTTTGTGCGCAGCAGTCTGGAGAGCAACAAGAAGCTCTATCCATGGTCACAATTTATTGTCGACAGCAACGGCATTGCGCGTAAAGCCTGGCAACTGGATGAAGAAAGCTCCGCTATTGCGGTACTCGATAAGGACGGACGCGTACAGTGGGCAAAAGATGGTGCATTAACGCAGGAAGAGGTGCAGCAGGTGATTGCCCTGCTGCATAAATTGCTCAGTAAATAGAGACCCGGAAGCCGGGGTTGAGGAACGATTCACGTGGGGTGTAGTCCAGCGGTTTCCCCTGCCAGTCGTGAACGTGCGCTCCGGCTGCGGCGGCAACGGCGTGGCCAGCAGCGGTGTCCCAGACGTTAGTTGGTCCAAAACGCGGATACAGCTGCGCGTGCCCTTCCGCCACCAGGCAGAATTTCAGCGACGAGCCAATCGACGTGGTCTGGTGTTCGCCCAGTTGTTGCAGATACTCTTTTAACTCATTGTCGGCATGCGAGCGGCTAATTACCACCAGCGGTGGACGCGCGTCACGTACCAGGATCTGTTTGCGCACACCGCACTCTTCTTTCCACGCTTTACCTTCTGCCGCGCTGTACATGACCTTCATTACTGGCGCGTAAACCACGCCAAGCACCGGCTTTCCCTGTTCAATCAGCGCAATATTGACGGTAAATTCACCGTTACGTTTAATAAACTCTTTGGTACCGTCCAGCGGGTCCACCAGCCAGTAGCGCTGCCAGTGCTGGCGAACATCCCAGCCAGGAGGAGCTTCTTCAGACAGAACCGGAATATCCGGCGTCAACGCCTGTAATCCTTCGAGGATCACCGTGTGCGCAGCGATATCCGCCGCCGTGACCGGAGAATCATCCTGCTTGCTGGTAATCTCCATCGGTTTGATTCCATCGTAGACCTGCATAATGGCATCGCCCGCGTTCCGTGCAAGCTGGCATACATGTTCTAACATTCTCCACCTCGTTTGTCAGTGGTGTTAACTCGTTGTTTTACTTATACCCGATCGTCAGGGGATCCGCCAACTGTGATAGCGTCTGCGGTTTTAAACTCTATATTCATGTCATGATTCACAGTTCTGTAAGCAAGAAGATTTATATACATTTTCTTTTGTGGCTTAGATCTTAAAAGGATGCCCCTGATGATTAAGTTTAGTGCAACGCTTCTGGCAACGCTGATTGCAGCCAGCGTGAATGCCGCGACCGTTGATCTGCGAATAATGGAAACCACTGATTTACATAGCAATATGATGGATTTCGATTATTACAAAGACACGCCGACTGAAAAATTTGGCCTGGTGCGCACGGCAAGTCTGATCAACGCCGCGCGTGGTGAAGTCAAAAACAGCGTGCTGGTTGATAACGGCGATCTGATTCAGGGCAGCCCGCTCGGGGATTACATGGCGGCCAAAGGGCTGAAAGCGGGCGAAACTCACCCGGTATATAAGGCGCTCAATACGCTGGATTACGCGGTGGGTAACCTCGGCAACCATGAATTCAACTACGGTCTGGCGTATTTGCATAACGCGCTGGCCGGAGCGAAGTTCCCCTACGTTAACGCCAATATCATCGATGTTAAGACCAAAAAGCCGCTATTTACGCCTTATTTGATCAAAGAAACTGAAGTGGTCGACCAGCAAGGTAACAAGCAGACGCTGAAGATTGGCTATATCGGCTTTGTGCCACCACAAATCATGACCTGGGATAAAGCTAACCTTAGCGGCAAAGTGACGGTAAATGACATCACCGAAACCGCGCGTAAGTATGTGCCGGAAATGCGGAAAAAAGGCGCTGATGTCGTGGTGGTGATTGCTCACTCCGGCCTTTCTGCCGACCCGTATCAGACGATGGCGGAAAACTCCGTTTATTATCTCAGTGAAGTACCGGGTGTGGATGCCATTATGTTTGGTCATGCTCACGCCGTTTTCCCGGGTAAAGATTTTGCCAATATTAAAGGCGCGGATACCGCGAAAGGCACGCTCAATGGCGTACCGGCGGTGATGCCGGGCATGTGGGGCGATCATCTGGGCGTCGTGGATTTGGTACTGAATAACGACAGCGGTAAATGGCAGGTCAGCCAGGCGAAAGCAGAGGCACGCCCCATTTATGACGCCGCGGCGAAAAAATCACTGGCCGGTGAAGACAAAAAAATCGTAGAGATCCTGAAAGCCGATCACGACGCCACTCGTGAATTCGTCAGCAAACCGATCGGTAAATCCGCCGACAATATGTACAGCTACCTGGCGCTGGTTCAGGATGATCCGACCGTGCAGGTAGTGAATAACGCCCAGAAAGCGTATGTGGAACATTTTATTCAGGGCGATCCGGACCTGGCAAAATTGCCGGTACTTTCCGCGGCCGCGCCGTTTAAGGTCGGTGGACGCAAGAACGATCCGGCCAGCTTTGTCGAAGTCGAAAAAGGCCAGTTAACCTTCCGTAATGCCGCTGATTTGTATCTTTATCCCAACACCCTGGTGGTCGTGAAAGCCAGCGGCAAAGAGGTGAAAGAGTGGCTGGAATGTTCCGCCGGGCAGTTTAATCAAATTGATATTCACAGCAGCAAGCCGCAGTCGCTGATCAACTGGGATGGGTTCCGTACTTATAACTTTGACGTGATCGACGGCGTGAATTATCAGATTGATGTGTCACAGCCCGCCCGCTACGACGGCGAGTGCCAGACCATCAACCCAAAAGCAGAGCGGATTAAGAATCTGACCTTTAACGGTAAGCCTGTCGACCCTAACGCCACCTTCCTCGTCGCGACCAACAACTATCGCGCCTATGGCGGTAAGTTTGCCGGAACCGGAGACAACCACATCGCGTTTGCGTCACCAGATGAAAACCGCTCGGTGCTGGCCGCATGGATTGGTGCTGAGACGAAGCGTGCCGGTGAAATTCATCCGGCGGCAGATAACAACTGGCGTCTGGCGCCGATTCACAGTGATACGCCACTGGATATTCGTTTTGAAACGTCACCGTCTGAGAAAGCCGCAGCGTTTATCAAAGAGAAAGGACAATACCCGCTGAAAAAAGTCGCTACCGATGATATCGGCTTTGCGATTTATCAGTTGGATTTGAGTAAGTAACTCTCGTGCCGGATGCGACGCACTAACGTCTTATCCGGCCTACAAAACACACTGCCAACCTATCACGCAACCCGCTCTTCCCGTTGCGCCAAAACCTGTGGCAAATTCAGTTCTATCCAGTCCGCCAGCGCGGCGACTTTATCGCTCACCTGCTCACCCAACGGCGTCAGGCTATATTCCACGTGCGGCGGCACCACCGGATAGGACACCCGATTGATAAATCCGTCCTGCTCCAGTGCCTGCAGGGATTGCGCCAGCATTTTTTCACTGACGCCGCCCATCTTCCGGCGCAAATCGCTAAAGCGGTGCGTACCATCGCGCAGCGCCACCAGAATTAACACGCCCCAGCGGCTGGTGACGTGTTTTAACACCTCGCGTGAAGGGCATTGCTCGGCAAACAAATTGCCATCGCGTAATTGCTGGGAGAGGGTCGACGCTGTCATTTTCATACTAACCTTTTTGTGCGTACTTACTAAAAGTAAGTTTAAGTGTTAGCGTGATTAAACACAAGACCAATACCAAGGAGTTACCCCATGATCGCAATTACCGGCGCCACCGGCCAACTGGGCCAACACGTTATTGAATCGCTACTGAAAACCGTTCCTGCCAGCCAGATTGTGGCTATCGTGCGTAACCCCGCTAAAGCGACGGCGCTTAGCCAGCAGGGCATTACCGTTCGCCAGGCGGATTACAGCGACGAAGCCGCCTTTACGACTGCCTTACAGGGTATCGACAAGCTACTGCTGATCTCCTCCAGCGAAGTGGGACAACGTGCCCCGCAGCATCGCAACGTGATTAATGCAGCAAAGGCTGCCCACGTGAAATTTATCGCCTACACCAGCCTGCTGCACGCCGACACCTCCCCGCTGGGGCTGGCCGATGAACACGTCGCCACCGAGAAGATGCTGGCTGAATCCGGTATCGCTTATGCGCTACTGCGCAACGGCTGGTACACCGAAAACTATCTCGCCAGCGCGCCAGCTGCACTGGAACACGGCGTCTTTATCGGGGCGGCGGGAGAAGGCAAAATCGCCTCGGCAACCCGCGCCGACTATGCCGCTGCCGCCGCGCGCATCATCAGTGAAGAGGGGCACGCCGGTAAAACCTACGAACTGGCGGGCGATGCAGGCTGGACCCTGAGCCAGTTGGCTGCCGAGCTGGCAAAGCAGAGCGGTAAAAAAGTGGTGTATCAGAACCTGAGCGAAGCTGATTTTGCCGCAGCGCTGAAAGGCTTTGGTCTGCCTGCCGGGCTGGCGGAGATGCTGGCTGATTCTGACGTTGGCGCCTCTAAAGGCGGTCTGTTCGATGACAGCCATACGTTGAGCAAACTGATTGGTCGCCCAACCACATCATTGGCTGACACCGTCAAAAGCATCGTATAAGTGTTAAAAATTAGTTAATTATGGTGGCATCCCCGCGCATCCTCTCTGATAATGACAGGATGATGCGTGGGGAGAGAAAACGTGCAAGGTGTACCTGAGCAGTTTATTGATGAGAAAGACAGCGCCCGCTTTCGCCATCTGGCGCAGGTGCCGGGCGTTGAGCTGTATCATGCGCACATCTCACGTTACGCCTTTGAACCACATACCCATGAAGCGTTTGGCATTGGCGCGATAGAAGCCGGAGCCGAACGTTTTCGCTATCGCGGTACGCAGTACGTCGCGCCCGCCCATTCTGTCGTCACCATGAATCCCGATGAGCTGCATACCGGCGAAGCCGAAACCGCCGACGGCTGGCGCTATCGGATGATCTATCTTGAGCCCGATCTTTTGGAAGAGGTCACCGGGATCCGCCACTGGTGGTTTCATGACGTAACGCGTCACGATCCGCTGCGCTCGCGCCAGATCTGCTCGCTGATCCACGGCCTGTGGAACACGGAAGATGCGCTGGCGCAAAAAGGGTTATTGCTCGATCTGATCGACACCTTCCAGCCGCTGGCCCGCCATGCGCCAACATCTGCAGAAGGGGCGCATCGCTTTGAGCGGGTACGCGAGTATCTGCATGATAATTACATGCACCCGATAACGCTCGACGAACTGGCGCGGGTTGCCTCACTGAGTCCCTGGCATTTTCAACGCCAGTTTAAATCTCATTTCCACGTTACGCCGCATCAAATGCTGATGGCCATTCGCCTGTGGCGAGCCAAAGGTTTTCTCACTCACGGAATGCCCGCCGCAGAGGTCGCCGCCGCAACCGGTTTGACCGACCAGTCGCATCTTACCCGCGCATTTACTCATCGTTACGGCATTACGCCGGTACGTTATCAGAAGCAGGTTTATTCGCGCTAATGCGCAATCTCATACAATACGGCTGCACTCTCCCTGCCTACACTCAACGCAATGTTTAATGATGTGGATGTTAACAATGATTAGCGGCGTGCTGTACGCCCTGCTGGCAGGGCTGATGTGGGGATTAATTTTTGTCGGGCCGCTGATCGTGCCGGAATACCCGGCAGTATTACAGTCGATGGGACGCTATCTGGCGCTG
Source organism: Citrobacter sp. C5_2 (assembly GCF_014596845.2). NCBI lineage: Bacteria > Pseudomonadati > Pseudomonadota > Gammaproteobacteria > Enterobacterales > Enterobacteriaceae > Citrobacter > Citrobacter sp. C5_2. The sequence goes on from NZ_CP115032.1 coordinate 4,544,722, forward strand.
GGGCTGATCGCCGTGCCGATCGCCTGGCTGGGACGCGCGCGTCTGCGCCAACTGACGGGTAAAGACTGGATAACGGCGCTGGCGCTAACGATGATGGGTAACCTGATTTATTACGTTTGCCTGGCCAGCGCCATCCAGCGTACCGGCGCGCCGGTATCAACGATGATTATTGGTACATTACCGGTGGTGATCCCGGTCTTCGCCAACCTGCTCTATAGCCAGCGTGACGGTAAATTATCCTGGTGGCGTCTGTCACCTGCGCTGATATTGATTGCTATTGGCCTGCTGTGCGTGAATATCTCGGAGCTGAAACAGGGATTACCCGATTTTAGCGGCTGGCGTTATGGCTCTGGTATCGTGCTGGCGCTTGTCTCAGTGGTGTGCTGGGCGTGGTATGCACTGCGTAATGCCCGCTGGCTGCGCGAGAATCCAGATAAGCATCCGATGATGTGGGCGACGGCTCAGGCGCTGGTGACGCTGCCCGTTTCTCTGCTGGGGTACATTGCAGCATGTCTGTGGCTGCATGGGCAAACGCCAGGTTTCGCCCTGCCCTTCGGCCCGCGTCCGGATGTGTTTATCGGCCTGATGATAGCCATTGCGGTATTGTGTTCGTGGGTTGGCGCGCTGTGCTGGAACGTCGCCAGCCAGAAGCTGCCGACGGTGATCCTCGGCCCGCTGATTGTCTTCGAAACGCTGGCTGGCCTGCTGTATACCTTTATGCTGCGCCAGGCTTTTCCGCCGCTGCTGACGCTAAGCGGTATTGCGCTGCTGGTAATAGGCGTGGTAATTGCGGTGCGGTCAAAACCGCAGAAACCGGCGGTAGTGCCGGTTTCAGGGGATGCCTGATGGCGCTGCGCTTATCAGGCCTACAAGGACTGTACGATCTCATGTAGGCCGGATAAGGCGTTTACGCCGCCATCCGGCGCGACACTTTAAATACCGCCACGGTCTGGTTCAGTCGTGCTGCCTGCTCTTCAAGCGCGGCGGCAGCGGAAGCGGACTCCTCCACCAGCGAAGCATTTTGCTGCGTCACGCGATCCATCTCGGCAACGGCCTGGCCTACCTGATCGATACCCCGGCTCTGTTCATCAGAAGCCGAGGCAATTTCGCCCATAATGTCGGTCACGCGGGTCACGGCGCTGACAATCTCCGCCATCGTTTCGCCTGCTTCATGCACCAGCGCCGTACCGGCATTGACCCGATTGCCCGAGTCATCAATCAGCGCCTTAATCTCTTTTGCCGCCTGAGCGCTACGCTGCGCCAGAGTACGAACTTCGCCAGCGACCACAGCAAAACCACGGCCCTGTTCGCCCGCACGCGCCGCTTCTACCGCCGCGTTCAGCGCCAGAATATTGGTCTGGAAGGCAATACCGTCGATAACAGAGGTAATTTGCGCGATTTTGCTGGAACTGGTGGCGATTTCGTTCATTGTACGCACCACGCCATCAACCACGGTTCCACCTTTCAGCGCCGTCTGTGAGGCGTTTTTTGCCAGACTGGTCGCCTGACGCGCGTTATCCGCGTTCTGCTTCACGGTGGCGGTGAGTTGTTCCATGCTGGCAGCGGTCTCTTCCAGAGAGGCAGCCTGCTGCTCGGTACGTGAAGAGAGATCGTTACTGCCTGCGGCAATTTCACCCGCGCCGGTGTAGATAGTGTCAGCCCCGTCACGCACCACGCTGACCGTATTCGCCAGCGCCTGCTGCATGTCACGCACATTACTTGCCAGCAGCGCCATTTCATTGCTGCCATCGGCGTTGATACTATGCGTCAGGTCACCCGCAGCGATGTGGCGAATATGTCCTATCACCTCGTGGAGCGGCTTGAGCAACACGCGCTGCATCGCCAGCCAACTGGCGACAATCACAGTGACGACAGCCAGCATCACGGCAGACAACAGCCAGATTATCTTGCGGTAATCACTCTCATTGTCCTGCACGCCGGCAGTGGCCAGCGCCGTCTGCGCGGCACGCCATTCCCGATACACTTCCTGCATGGCCGTCTGCTTCTGCTCAGCATTCTGCTTGAACATCTCTTCCAGCTTACCTTCAGCCAGCAACGCGTTCATTTTAGCCAGCGTCGCAGAATAGATGCCGTACTGTTCTTCCAGTCGATCGGCCAGACGCTCATCCAGCCCCGGCGTTTCAGGCAGGGCGTAGTATTTATCGTAATGCTCTTTCGACTCGGCCAGCAGACGATTTGCCGTGTTCACCAGCTCTTTCAACTGACCACCGTTGATCTCGCTGGCCATCGTTCCCTGTAAACGCAGCATCCCCCGGTTGAGCGTGACGCGAGCCTGGTTCAGGCTAATCCACGCATCGGTAAATTCAGCCACGTTCTGACTGGAAAGCTGAGAGACATTAAAGTTCTGTTTATCGTTATTGAGTGCGCCAATAAAGACGCCTGCGGAGATGAGCTGCATCGCGCCCAGCGCGAGTAACACGGTGATAAGTAAGGTTATCACTTTGATTCGTTTGAACATCTGTTGCCTTTTATTATGCAGGTATTGTCTGAGGTCTAACTATCGGCAGCGGCGTGCGCTTATTTAATTCTCTGGCGCAGCTTTTTTCGCCATTTCTCCCCTTTTCAATAAGATTCAGTACCTTAACGAAATAAGAAATTTTCGTGACGCTCATCACAAAACACCCCACCCCGAAAGGGTTATAGCCTTCTTTATAAGTTGCATTTAAAATACAATTTATATTATTGAGAATGAGGTAACGGCAATGTCTTATCGCGATCAACCTTTAGGTGAACTGGCGCTCTCTATTCCTCGCGCTTCGGCCCTGTTTCGTAAATACGATATGGATTACTGCTGCGGCGGTAAGCAAACGCTGGCACGCGCTGCCGCACGTAAAGAGCTGGATTTAGACGCTATCGAGGCGCAGCTCGCGCAACTGGCTGAACAGCCGTTGAAGAAAGACTGGCGTACCGTGGCGCTGGCTGAAATCATCGACCATATCATTGTGCGTTATCACGACAGACATCGCGAACAGTTGCCGGAACTGATCCTGCAGGCCACGAAAGTTGAACGCGTCCACGCAGACAAACCGAACGTACCGCGCGGTCTGGCGAAGAACCTGAGCATGCTGCATGAAGAGCTGTCCAGCCACATGATGAAGGAAGAGCAGATCCTGTTCCCGATGATTAAACAGGGTATGGGTAGCCAGGCAATGGGACCAATCAGCGTGATGGAAAGCGAGCATGACGATGCCGGTGAACTGGTCGAAGTGATCAAACACATCACCCATAATGTGACGCCGCCGCCAGAAGCCTGCACCACCTGGAAAGCCATGTATAACGGCATTAACGAGATGATCGACGACCTGATGGAACACATCAGTCTGGAAAATAATGTGTTGTTCCCGCGTGCCCTCGCAGGTGAATAAAAAAAGGCGCCCGAGAGCGCCTTCCTGAAGTCCGAATTCGGCCACTGCTTATGTGGCCTTTTTTGTGTCCGATATGGCTACGCTTAACGCACGCCTGCCATACGTTTCTTACCGATAAACAACCAGCCCAGACCCAGCGCGATGAACCACAGCGGCGTCACGATCAGCGCCTGGCGGGTATCCTCTTCCAGCGTCAGCAGTACCAGTACGAAAACAAAGAACGCCATACACACCCAGCACATCAGCTTACCGAGCGGCATCTTGTAGATTGATTTTTCATGCAGGTGCGGACGCTGCTTGCGGTACACCAGGTACGAGCAAAGAATGATGGTCCATACGAACATGAACAGAATCGCCGACACGGTGGTGATCATGGTGAACGCGCCAATCACGCTCGGATTCACATACAGCATCACCACGCCGCCCAACAGGCAGATACAGGAGAAGGTTAAACCTTTCGCCGGAACCGCGCGTTTAGACAGCTTGGCAAACGCTTTAGGCGCCACGCCTTCCTGCGCCAGACCAAACAGCATACGGCTGGTAGAGAACACGCCGCTGTTTGCGGAAGAGGCCGCAGAAGTTAGCACCACAAAGTTGATCAGGCTCGCCGCCGCGGGCAGACCAACCAGGACAAACAGTTCAACGAATGGGCTCTTGGATGGTACTACCGAGCTCCACGGCGTGACGGACATAATCACAATCAGCGCGAAAACGTAGAACATGATGATACGGATCGGGATCGAGTTAATGGCGCGCGGCAGAGATTTCTCCGGATCTTTGGTTTCCGCAGCGGTTGTCCCCACCAGCTCAATGCCCACAAACGCGAACACCGCAATCTGGAAGCCGGCAAAGAAGCCGCTCAGCCCTTTCGGGAACCAGCCACCGTCATTCCACAGATGCGTGAACGATGCCTGAACGCCAGTTGGCGACTGGAAGTGCGTCAGCACCATCACCAGGCCGACGACAATCAGACCGATAATGGCAACGATTTTGATCATCGCAAACCAGAACTCCATCTCACCGAACATTTTTACCGTGGCGAGGTTAAGGCTCAGCAGCAGCACGATCACCGCCAGCGAGGCGACCCAGTCTGAGAGTTCAGGGAACCAGAATTGCGCATACGCCGTAATGGCGACAACGTCGGCCATCCCGGTAACAACCCAGCAGAACCAGTAAGTCCAACCGGTAAAATACCCGGCCCATGGCCCAAGCAGGTCGGAGGCAAAATCACTAAATGATTTGTACTCCAGATTCGAGAGCAGCAACTCTCCCATTGCCCGCATCACGAAAAACAGCATGAAACCGATGATCATATACACAAAGATGATCGACGGTCCGGCAAGACTGATAGTTTTACCGGAGCCCATAAACAGGCCGGTACCGATTGCGCCGCCAATGGCAATAAGTTGAATATGACGGTTTGTGAGATTGCGCCGTAGCGACTGTTCAGACGAAGCCTCTTCTGCGGCTTCGACTTTTACCTGATCTACCATGTTTTTTCTTCCTGTACCTGTCTGTGTTGTTCAGGCTCTACGGCCTTTAGTGTGTCTATGATACGACGATCCTGTTAGCAGGACTCATCGATATTAGGTAAGAATTGGCGGGATGAATACTAAGATTTAGATATAATGTTAATTTAATGTTTAAAGTGAGTGTCATATCACTCTGATAGCGCGAATCAGCTCACAAAAATACACGCTGGTGAGGCATTTGCAAGATAAAATATCGACAACGGCGTAACTATAGCTTTTCACGCTATTTCTTTGCTCCCCCCGGCCTCGGGGGGAACAGAAGTCACTGCTTACAGAATCTCAAGCAGTTCAACGTCGAATACCAGCGTGCTGAACGGAGGAATGGACGCGCCAGCGCCACGCTCGCCGTAAGCCAGTTCCTGAGGAATAGTCAGTTCCCATTTGGAACCCACCGGCATCAGAGTCAGCGCTTCAATCCAGCCAGGGATGACGCCGTTAACCGGGAATTCAGCCGGTTCGCCACGTGCGACAGAACTGTCGAACACGGTACCGTCGATCAGTTTACCAGTGTAATGCACGCGAACGCGGTCGGTGCGTGCCGGGATAGCACCTTCGCCCTGGGTCAGAACACGGAACTGCAAACCGGATTCAGTGCTGTTCACACCCTCTTTCTCACGGTTTTCTTCCAGATATTTAACGCCATCAGCGGCCATAGCCTGGAAACGCTCGCGACGAACTGCATCAGCACGCTCGTGGATTTCACGCAGTGCGCGATGCACAACATCAACCGGCACTGCCGGATGCTTGCCTTCCAGCGCGTCAGCGATACCCGCTACCAGCGCTTCAGGCAACAGCCCTTCCAGACCGGATTCGCTCAGCTGCTGTCCTACCTGCAAACCAATGCCGTAGCTTGCTTGCGCTTCGATAGTGTCAAAAGTCGGGGTAGCCATCATATTTCCTTTCATCGGATGTAAAGTAGCGGGCAGCATATCAGCCATGCCGCATCCGGTAAAACTTTGTCTCGGGAACTGATGACAAATCGCGAGGAAAAAGAAACAATGACTATTGTCCGCATGAATGTCACGAAAGCGGGTACCCGAACAAGTATCATAGAGTTAGCGATCTATACTCTATGACTGAGGAACGAGACGCGGAGCAGGAGGAAAGCCATGCCCGGGCGCTTTGAATTAAAACCAACCCTGGCGAAAATCTGGCATGCACCGGACAATTTTCGCATTATGGACCCGCTGCCGCCGATGCACCGCCGCGGCATTATTGCTGCTGCTATCGTGCTGGTGATCGGTTTCCTGCTCCCTTCCAGCGACAACACCGATGCACCAGTGGTCGCGCGTACTGCCCAGTTGGATTTGCAGTCGCAGTCACAGCCGCCGACGGAGGCCCAGCTTCAGGCACAACTGGTCGCCCCGCAAAACGACCCTGGCCAGGTTGCGCCGGTTGCGCCGGAACCCATCCAGGAAGGGGAACCAGACGCACAACCGCAGGCCCAGCAATCTCAGCCACAGACGCAACCTTTCCAGCCGGATAGTGGAATTGACCAGCAGTGGCGTTCCTACCGCGTAGATTCGGGTAAAACGCTGGCCCAGGTATTCCGTGACCACAATCTCCCGCCAACCGATGTGTACGCCATGGCGCAGGTAGAAGGGGCCGGAAAACCGCTGAGCAATTTGAAAGACGGACAGATGGTGCAGATCAGGCAGAATGCCAGTGGCGTAGTGACAGGGTTAACCATCGATACGGGTAATGGCCAGCAGGTCCTGTTTACCCGCCAGCCTAACGGCAGTTTTATTCGCGCCCGATAGCCAGCACACCTGATAAGCGCAGTGCCATCAGGCAGCAAGGTGAAGCGTTAGCGTTTCACCTTGTTCACCCACCAGATCCCCGAACAGACCAGCACCAACGCTACTGCATATTTCCATTCGAGAATATTTTCGCCGAGGAAAATGGCCGACAGTACCGCGCCTGAAACCGGGATCAGGAAGTTAAACGGCGCAATCATCCCCACGCGGTTGTGTTTAAGCAAAATACTCCACAAGGCAAATGCCACCGAAGAGAGCAACGTCAGGTAGCCCAGAATCGCCAACGAAGACGCGCCGTGTACGGTCAGCGTGCCACCAAAAGCGTAACCGCCGATCACCAGCGCCAGACCGCCACCGCCCAGTTGATACCCCGTCATTACCGTCGGGTCGACCGTCTGAGAAATGCGTTTGCCGTATAACGTAGCGGCGGAGAGAATAAAGGCAGCCATCACTACCGAGCCGTCCCCTAACAGGCTGAAGCTAAAATCCAGTCCGCTGTTAAAGTTCACCACCATCACGCCGAGAAAGCCCAGGATACAACCCAGCGCCTTGTTGTAGCTGAGTTTATCGTTCTGATAGATAAAATGCGCCAGCAGCACGCTGAAGAACGTGCCTGTCGCGTTCATGATGGACCCTTTCACCCCCGTGGTGAACGCCAGACCAATATAAAAGAAAATATATTGCAGCGAAGTCTGCGTCAGCCCCAACAACGTGAGCTGACCATATTGACGCGGACTTAACCGGCCAATCGGTTTACGCTGCGCCACCGCCAGCAGGAGCAGCAATAATCCCGCAAACAGGAAACGATAGCCGGCAAAGACAATTTTCGAGGGAATGTCATCCATGGCAATCTGGAAGATCTCGTATCCACTTTTGATCGCCGGGTAGGCGCTCCCCCACAGCAAGCAGCAGAATGCCGCGCTCAGATAGACAACGTTTTTACGCGCAAACAGAGGTTGGTGCGTTGGTTCCATTCCATCACCACTTTGAAATAATGTTTTATTTTTATGATTATCCCGAAAAGGACAAAGAATAGCCAGAGAGAAAGACGGGGAACAGAAAAGCAAAACGCCGGCACTAGGCCGGCGCTTTTACGCGGTTAGCAGAATAAAAACTTATTCCGCAACTACGTTTACAGTCAGCTTAGCAAACACTTCGCTGTGAACCTGGAAGCTCACTTCGTGCTCGCCAGTGGTACGCAGAACGCCGTTCGGCAGACGAACTTCGCTCTTAGCTACTTCAACGCCAGCTGCAGTTACAGCGTCAGCGATGTCGCGAGTACCGATGGAACCGAACAGTTTACCTTCGTCGCCTGCTTTAGACGCGATGGTTACGGTTTCCAGTGCGTTGATTTTCTCAGCACGAGCTTCAGCAGCGGACAGAACGTCAGCCAGTTTAGCTTCCAGCTCAGCGCGACGCGCTTCGAAAAATTCAACGTTTTTCTTGGTAGCAGGAACAGCTTTACCCTGTGGTACCAGGAAGTTACGAGCATAGCCCGCTTTAACGTTAACCTGATCACCCAGGCTACCCAGGTTTGCTACTTTATCAAGCAGAATAACTTGCATTACCTTATCCTCTCAAAGTCGTATTAATGGACCGTGACCGATTACTGATGACGATCAGTGTACGGCAGCAGGGACAGGTAGCGAGCGCGTTTGATAGCGCGAGCCAGCTGACGCTGGTATTTTGCACGGGTACCGGTGATACGGCTTGGGACAATCTTACCGCTTTCGGTGATGTAGTTTTTCAGCGTAGCGATATCTTTATAGTCGATCTCTTGAACGCCTTCCGCGGTGAAACGGCAGAACTTGCGACGACGGAAATAACGTGCCATATGGCTAGTCTCCAGAATCTATCAATTCAATCTGCTCGGCATGCAGAACCATTTTGCTCAGGCCGTTCTTTGCCTTATGGCAAGAGATGAACCCCTGAACGGTTACTGCGCTACCGACCGTTATACTGTGAGTAATGGCCTGGTTTTCGTGTCCGCTAACAATAACGGGCATTTGGCACCACGCCTGCCGGTGAAACCCGGCTTCCTCCTGCACAGAACGATGCTCAAGCACGAACTGGCAATGAGGAATTCCTGATGGACTGACCTTTCGAAGGGGGGCCCTGCACACGGTGCCGGACAACGCCAGACGGTTGGTCATCAGAAATTACTCTTCAGAATCCCCAGCTTCAGCATCATCTGCGGTTTCGTTTGCGAAATCATCGCGACGCTCACGGCGCTCGTCTTTCGCTTTAACCATCGGAGATGCTTCGGTAACAGCGTGTTTAGTACGCATAACCATGCTGCGGATAACGGCATCGTTGAAGCGGAAGGTAGTTTCCAGCTCATCGATCACTTCCTGCGGCGCTTCAACGTTCATCAGAACGTAGTGAGCTTTGTGCAGTTTGTTGATCGGGTAAGCCAGCTGACGGCGGCCCCAGTCTTCCAGACGGTGGATCGTGCCTTCTGCGCCAGTTATGGCAGCAGTGTAGCGTTCGATCATACCCGGAACCTGTTCGCTCTGGTCAGGATGGACCATAAAAACGATTTCGTAATGACGCATCGAATTGCTCCTTACGGATTATTCAGCCTCCTGTCTGGGTCAGCCGAGGCCCATGGAGGCAAGGAACGTGTTAAAGGTCGGCTGAAAAATGACGCGTCATAATACTGGGGTCAGCCGGTAAACTCAAGGTGCTTGTACGATTATTTACCATGTCGCCATTAATACATATCCAGCAGCATTTTGACGCTAATGCAAATGGAGACAATGACAATCATCGGCCGGATAACTTTCTTTCCGCGCGTCAGTACCACCGTTGCGCCCAAGCGCGCGCCGAGCGATTGTCCGGCAAACATCACCAGCCCCAGCGACCAGATCATTTTGCCGCCGAAAATGAAGAACAAAATCGAGGCGATATTCGATGCAAGGTTAATAAAATTCGAGTGAATTTGTGCCTTATCGATGCTGTATCCCCACAACAGGATATAGCAGAGCGTATAAAAGGAACCCGCACCAGCGCCAAGAAATCCATCATAAAAGCCAATGCAGCCGCCGCAGATCAGAGAAAAGAAAAACAGGGATACCTGCGGCTTTCTTTTCGGTTCGCTGAGGTTGGGAGCGGAAATAAAGTAGATGGCGACGGCGATAATCAGTACCGGAAGCAGTTTTTTCAACACCTCCGGTTCAATGAACTGAATGAGCGTCGTGCCTAACGCTGAGCCGATAAAAGCAGACAGGAATACATACTTGTGCTCCTGCACGTTGATATGTCCCCGGCGTAAAAAGTAAATCCCGGAGGTTAGCGAACTGCCCAGCGCCTGAATTTTATTGGTTGCCAGCGCATTCGCCGGGGGTAAACCAGAAATTAACAGTGCGCCAATAGAGAGAAACCCACCGCCGCCCGACACCACGTTAATAAAGCCAGCCACCAGCGCGACCATAAACATAATCACGAAGTAGCTGAAATCCATGAATGAAGTATCCATAAGTTTTTGCCTTATTATCATAAAGTTATATTAATTATACGGCTCACTATAAACAGGGTATCCATCCGTTTAAATTGACTATTTGGTAAGAGCTTGTGCGCGAAAGACAGGTATTTTTTAACGCAGCGGTATCTATCAGTTACCTGTAAATAAAAGAAAAGGCGGGCATGCGGTAATTTTTTGAACAACTGCATCAGAAATGGTCGCTAACGCCTGCGCCGGTAGCGGTTAAAATTACATCAGAAGCTAATCACTCACAGGAGAGAAGCAATCAGAGACCGCAGTCGAGGAGGTACATATGCGAGCCCGTGTTTTGACCCTTCTGGCTGTGCTTTTGCTCAGTGCAAATGCAACGGCAGCCATCCAAATTGACAATCATCAGGCCAGGAATATGGATGATGTGCAGAGCTTAGGCGTCATTTACATAAATCATAACTTCGCCACTGAAAGTGAAGCCACTCAGGCCCTGAATGAAGAGACCGATGCGCAAGGCGCAAACTACTACCACGTGATCCTCACCAGGGAACCCGGCAGTAACGGAAATATGCACGCCAGTGCGGATATTTATCGCTAGCACCAGAAACAACCAACGAGAACATTGCCACCGTTTGACTTGCCCCCCTCACCGGGGGCTTTTTTTTGCACATCAGGTAAATGAGAATTATTTTTCTTTGTATCTTATCCTGGTCATCATTTACTGATTAAATAAAGCATTACCGAACTGATACTCTGGGGCGAAACCATGTTTGCACGCTATGCGACGCTGAATCGCATACCAAAAGGCGTTTGGGTGCTGGGTGGCGTGAGTCTGCTTATGGATGTCTCCTCCGAAATGATCCATAGCCTGTTGCCGTTGTTTATGGCAACCACGCTGGGAGCCAGCGTCATTATCATTGGTCTGATTGAAGGATTAGCTGAAGCCACCGCGCTGATCATTAAGGTTTTTTCCGGCGTTCTCAGTGATTATCTGGGAAAACGCAAAGGGCTGGCGATGCTCGGTTATGGTTTGGGGGCACTGAGTAAGCCCCTGTTCGCGATGGCGGGCTCATCAGGCATGGTACTCAGCGCTCGCATGATTGATCGTGTGGGTAAAGGTATTCGCGGCGCCCCCAGGGATGCGTTAGTCGCGGATGTCACCCCGTCCGAAATCCGCGGCGCCGCTTATGGTCTGCGCCAGTCTTTGGATACCATTGGCGCATTTCTGGGCACCCTGCTCGCCGTCGGGCTAATGCTGCTATGGAACAACGATTTTCACACTATCTTCTGGATTGCCGTCATCCCTGGGGTGCTCTCTATCGCCCTGCTATGGTTTGGCCTGAGTGAACCGAAAACCCCCGTCACTGATAAACGCACCAATCCGTTACGACGGGAAAACCTGAAAAAGTTGAGTCCAGCCTACTGGTGGGTCGTGGGACTGGGCGCGCTCTTCACGCTCGCCCGCTTTAGCGAAGCGTTTCTCGTGTTGCGCGCATATCAAATGGATATCCCGCTGTTTGCCATTCCGCTGGTGATGGTCGCCATGAATCTGGTCTACAGTCTGTCGGCTTATCCTTTTGGAAAAATGTCTGACAGTATGAACCACTCCCGCATGTTACAGGCGGGCCTGCTGGTCCTGATCGCGGCGGATATCACTCTGGCGCTGAGTCACCACTGGAGCACGTTACTGATAGGCGTGGGACTGTGGGGGATTCATATGGGCATGACGCAAGGGTTGCTGGCTGCCATGATTGCGCATACCGCGCCAGCAGAACTACGCGGTACGGCCTTCGGTATGTTTAATCTGATCAGTGGCATCGCCCTGCTGTTAGCCAGTACCGGCGCGGGCATTCTGTGGGAAACGATGGGCGCAGCCTCGACGTTTTACGCTGGTGCTGTCATTTGTGCGATAGTTTTAGCAGGAATGCGATTTACGCCAGCGGCTTACCAGCAACGCTGAAGATTGCCCCGAACAGATCGGTGACGCACATCCGCAGATGCACGTTGTCCGGGGCAGAGACGTTACTTCTGCCCGTAGTAGGCGTTTGGGCCGTGCTTACGCATGAAGTGTTTATTCATCAGATAACTGTCGATGGGGCTGAGGGCCGGATTAATGTCACGCGCAATCCATGCCATCTTCGCGACCTCTTCCATCACTACAGCGTTGTGTACCGCGTCGTGCGCATCTTTACCCCAGGCAAACGGACCATGCTGATACACGACTACGCCGGGCGTATGCAGAGGCTCCACGTTCCCCAGCGTTTCGATAATCACCTTGCCGGTATTCAGCTCATATTCGCCCTCAACCTCTGCTTCAGTTAACGCCCGCGTGCAGGGGATATCACCAAAGAAGTAATCCGCATGCGTCGTGCCGAGTGCAGGTATTGCCAGACCCGCCTGTGCCCATGCCGTCGCGTGGGTTGAGTGGGTGTGCACCACACCGCCAAGAGATAAATAGCGGCGATACAGCGCCAGATGGGTGGCGGTATCGGAAGAAGGACGATAGCGTCCTTCCACCACGTTGCCGTGCAGATCCACAGCCACCATGTCATCCACTGTCATTGTTTGGTAGTCGACGCCGCTGGGCTTAATCACCACCAGCCCGCGTTCGCGGTCGATGGCGCTGACGTTACCCCAGGTAAACGTCACCAGCCCGTAACGCGGCAGATCCATGTTGGCCTCAAAAACCTGCTGTTTAAGTTTTTGCATTACACCGTCTCCACCAGACCTGCGCTGGCCATCCGCGCTTTCACCCAATCGCGCGCCTTCGCCACTTCACGCGCCGGATCGTCCGTTGTTTCGCTCCACATCTCAATCAGGTATGGCCCGCAATACCCACTCTGTTTGAGCGTCGCAAAACAGCGTTCGAAATCGACAACACCTTCACCAAACGGCACATTTTTGAACACGCCGGGTCTGGTGTCCTTCACGTGAACGGCCACGATATGGCCTATTCCTGCCTGCAACTCCATCTGTACATCGTTATCCCACGCCGACAAATTGCCGATATCGGGATACAGCTGGAACCACGGATTATTGAGATAGTGGGCATAACCCAGCGCCTTACTGATCGAATTCATCAGCGGATAATCCATGATCTCCATCGCCAGCGTCACCTGCGCGCGACTTGCCATCTCAACGCTCTCTTTTAGCCCCTCGCGAAATCGACGACGCGTTTCGTTATTAGCCTGCTGGTAATAGACGTCGTAACCCGCCAGTTGAATCACGCGAATACCAATATCCTGCGCAAACTGAATGGCTTTCCGCATGATCGCCAGTCCCTGATCGCGCACCGCATCATCTTCGCTCCCCAGCGGGAAACGGCGGTGAGCGCTCAGGCACATAGAAGGTACACGTACTCCCGTTTCGGCGATGGCGGCCACCAGCGCCAGACGCTGCTCGCGGCTCCAGTCAAGGCGCGCGAGGCGGGCATCGGTTTCATCAACCGACATTTCGACAAAGTCAAAACCTAACTCTTTCGCCAGCCGCAAGCGCTCCAGCCAGCACTCCCCTCCGGGGAGCGCTTTTTCATAAATACCGAGCGGGACCTGTTTCGACAACATAGTCGCTCCTTAGCCCCACAACTGGGCGATGGAACGTTTAAACTGACGCGCCGCCTCAACCGGAGACGCGGCATCACGAATGCTGCGGCCAGCGATAAAGACGTGAATAGGAATCCCCTGGAACAGCGGCAGATCCTCCAGCGCCAGACCGCCGGTGACGGTGACTTTAAAGCCCATATCAGACAGGCGTTTGATGGCACTGATATCCGCCTCTCCCCACGCCACACCTGCGGCCTGCGCATCACGACTGCGATGATAGACAACCTGCCCGATACCCGCGTCACGCCACTCCTGAGCCTGTTCCCAGGTCCAGTAACCGGTCAGTTCAATCTGTACGTCGCCGTTAAATTCTTTCGCCACCTCGAGCGCACCTTTGGTGGTATTGATATCCGCACAGCAGATAACAGTGACCCAATCAGCGTTGGCCTCGAAACACATGCGAGAGAGAATTTTACCCGCATCGGCGATTTTGGCGTCCGCCAGCACAATTTTATGTGGGTAGAGCGCCTTCAGGTCACGTACGGCACGTACGCCCTCAGCAACACAAAGAATGGTGCCCACCTCAATGATATCGACCTCTTCGGCGATCAGACGCGTCGTTTCATACGCAGAAGACATTGATTGGTTATCCAGCGCAACCTGCAACATAGGTAATGACATTTCGGTATCCTTTTAAACAGCCGCCGCAGTGGCGTTATCAATTAAATCCAGCACTTCCTGCGCGGTGCGGCAGGCACGTAGACGGTCGAAATTGGCTTCATCGTCAAACAGATTCACGATCTGCATAATGCCCACTTCCTGATGCGTGTTGGCGTCGACCGCCGCCATCGTGATCAGAATATCCACCGGGTCGTTATCTTCGTGGTTAAACACCAACGGTGTTTTCAGCGTCACCAGCGCAAAGCCGGTCTTCTTAACGCCTTCTTCCGGGCGCCCGTGCGGCATCGCCAGTCCTGGCGCAATCACAAAGTACGGACCAAACTGTTCAACCCCATCAAGAATGGCCTGGTAGTAGCGCGGTTCAACCACGTCGGCCTTAACCAGCAGATCGACGCCCAGCTTTACCGCTTCCTGCCAGGTGTTGGCCTCAGCCTGTAGAAGGATGGCGTTATTGTCTGCCAGCGAATCACGTAATTTCATATGCCGTATCCTTACTTCACGTCCTGTGGGAAATGCGCTTTGATCACTTCCAGCAGTTTTGGTCCAAAATCGGCGGGCGACAGCATGTTGCGTACGCCAACAACATATTTATTGCCAGTTACGGTAATTTCACCGGCAATATGGGTAGAGGCGATGATGATATCCGCGCCGTTCAGTTCACTTTTGTACTCACCCACTGCGCAGCTGTTCACTGTGTGGTCAATATTTGACTGGGTTAAAAACTGGTCCACTTTCATCTTCATGATCATGGAACTGCCCTGCCCATTGCCACACACAGCCAGAATACGTACGGTCATAATCGGAACTCCTTATTAAGCAGAGTGTTCTGCCAGTTGTTTTTCTGCGTCTTCCTCAGCGCGCAACGTGCGTCCTGCGAAAAACATATAAGCCAGTGCAATCAGAATAATGACGGCCATAAACGCGATGCCGATGGAGGCAAAGCCCTGCATCATCGGCGGTGCCAGAATTGACCAGTCCGCCATCCCCATCCACGCGCTCATACCGGTGAGTTTCACCGCCCAAACGCAGCCAAAGATTTCAATCATCCCCATCACCAGACAAATCTTGAGCGCCGCGCGCCAGCCGCCAAAGTGGTTCGCGAACACGCCAATGGTGGCGTTGGAGAAAAACATTGGGATAAAACCAGGAATAATCAGGATGGAAGAACCGCAGCCCACGAGGATGCCGACCGCAATCAGTTGGCCGATGGTGCCCCACATAAAGCCCCACACGACGGCATTCGGCGCAAAGCTATAGATGGCGGCACAGTCAATCGCCAATACCGCACCGGGAATCAGACGCTGGGAGATACCGTTGAACGCTTCTGAAAGTTCGGCGACGAACATACGTACGCCCTGGGTGATGATGAAGATCGCCACGGCAAACGAAAAACCAGTCTGCAGGATGTACACCGTCCAGTGCGTTTTCCCCGCCATCGCCTGAACCAC
The DNA here is from genome assembly GCF_014596845.2 of Citrobacter sp. C5_2. Lineage (NCBI taxonomy): Bacteria > Pseudomonadati > Pseudomonadota > Gammaproteobacteria > Enterobacterales > Enterobacteriaceae > Citrobacter > Citrobacter sp. C5_2. Next base: position 4,560,522 of record NZ_CP115032.1, read on the forward strand.
ATCAATGCCGAAAGAAAGCAGGATCGCCCCGAAGAAAATGGTCATGACAATCGCGGTCGAAACGATGTTGTCATGGAAGATATTCAGCCAGCCAGGCAGTTTGAGATCTTCTACGCTCTCCTCTTTTTTACCCAGATAAGGCGCGACCTTGTAGGCAATCCATGAAGCGAACTGCTGCTGGTGGCCGATGGAAAAACCGCAGCCGTCGGTCACTTCCTGCGTCGGCTTGTACATCATATTGGAGGTAATCCCCCAGTAGAGCGACACCAGCACCGCCGTGCAGATAATGGTGGTCCACATGGAATAGCCGAAGATATAGAAAGAGACCGCAATTAAGCCCGCCTGCTGGAACATGATGTGCCCGGTGAGCATGATGGTGCGAATGCCGGTAATACGCCGCAGCAAGACGTAACAAATGTTCAGCGCCAGCGCCAACAGCACGGCATAACCTACCCAGCTATAAGCGTCTCCCATACGTTCAATGGTTGCCATCATGGAGGCATACGTATCGGAAATCGCACCATTGATACCGTAAACCTCGGACATCTTCGCCACCACCGGTTTAAACGTGCTGGTCAGAATGCCCGATCCCGCCTGCAGCAGCATAAAACCGATAATCGTTTTGATCGTGCCTTTGATAATGACGCTGACGCTTTTGCGCAACAGGATGTAGCCGAGGCAGGTCACAATACCCAACAGCAACGGCGCGTTGGTCATGACCTGATTAAAAAAGACGGTAAAGATGTTGTAGAGGATCTCCATAACGATCTCCAGTAGACAAAGTTGCTGAACATTCATTACAGATGTTCAGGATGTTGTGCCCCCACTCTAATTTTCAAAAGTAATCACAACAAGATTGAATTTGATTAAATGTGATGGAGTACGCAAATAAATCTCTTACCCGAGCCAGGGTTTTATGGAACATTCATAGAGCAAAAAATAAAACTCATAAAAACAATAAAATACAAAAATAGATTGCTACAAAGCATCCCGTTACGTTGTGAGTAATAGACGCTTTACGACGGAATCAGAAAAATCCACGCATTGCCTTCTTGATAAATTGATGTCAGTATCAATCAAAATAAATCATAATTTGATTCAACTTGAACCAACATGAAGGTAAATGCGATGAGTAAAGTAAAAAGCATCACGCGCGAATCATGGATTCTGAGCACATTCCCGGAGTGGGGAAGCTGGCTGAATGAAGAGATCGAACAGGAACAGGTCGCACCTGGCACCTTTGCTATGTGGTGGCTTGGCTGTACCGGAATTTGGCTAAAGTCGGAAGGCGGGACTAACGTCTGCGTCGATTTCTGGTGCGGAACAGGTAAGCAAAGTCACGGTAATCCGCTGATGAAAACCGGTCACCAGATGCAACGCATGGCGGGCGTGAAGAAACTGCAGCCAAACCTGCGTACTACGCCGTTTGTACTTGATCCGTTTGCGATTCGCCAGATCGATGCGGTGCTGGCTACGCACGATCATAACGATCACATCGACGTTAATGTCGCGGCTGCGGTCATGCAGAACTGCGCGGACGACGTGCCGTTTATTGGGCCACAAACCTGTGTGGATCTGTGGGTCGGCTGGGGCGTGCCGAAAGATCGCTGCATCGTGGTAAAACCCGGCGATGTGGTTAAAGTGAAAGATATTGAAATTCATGCGCTTGATGCTTTTGATCGTACCGCGTTGATTACTCTTCCCGCCGATCAGAAAGCGGCGGGCGTGCTGCCGGACGGTATGGACGCGCGCGCCGTTAACTATCTGTTCAAAACACCGGGCGGCACGCTGTATCACAGCGGCGACTCACACTACTCCAACTATTATGCAAAACACGGCAATGAGCATCAGATCGACGTCGCGCTCGGATCCTATGGCGAAAACCCGCGTGGCATTACCGACAAGATGACCAGCTCCGACATGCTGCGTATGGCCGAAGCGTTGAATACAAAAGTCGTCATCCCCTTCCATCATGACATCTGGTCAAATTTCCAGGCCGATCCTCAGGAAATTCGCGTGCTGTGGGAGATGAAAAAAGATCGGCTGAAGTATGGCTTTAAGCCATTCATCTGGCAGGTAGGTGGCAAATTCACCTGGCCGCTGGATAAAGATAACTTTGAATATCACTATCCACGCGGCTTTGATGACTGTTTCACGATTGAACCGGATCTACCGTTTAAATCCTTCTTGTGATTCACACCAAATGCCGGGCATAACCCGGCATTTTTTCCCCATTTACTTTAGTATTTCCAGGCTATTTCAAATATCATCTTTTCAAATCAATTTGTATCGGAATAGCTCATGACTGAAGCACAAAGACATCAAATATTGCTGGATATGCTGGCGCAGTTGGGCTTTGTTACCGTTGAGAACGTAATTGAGCGCCTGGGGATTTCACCCGCCACAGCCCGCCGGGATATCAACAAACTCGACGAAAGCGGCAAACTCAAGAAAGTTCGTAACGGCGCAGAAGCCATCACGCAGCAGCGCCCGCGCTGGACGCCAATGAATCTGCATCAGGCGCAGAACCACGATGAAAAGGTTCGCATTGCCAAAGCGGCCTCTCAACTGGTGAATGCCGGTGAAAGCGTGGTGATCAACTGCGGATCGACCGCCTTCCTGCTCGGACGTGAAATGTGCGGCAAGCCAGTGCAGATCATCACTAATTATCTGCCGCTGGCGAACTATTTGATCGACCAGGAGCACGAGAGCGTGATCATCATGGGAGGACAATACAACAAAAGCCAATCTATCACGCTTAGCCCACAAGGTAGTGAAAATAGCCTGTATGCCGGGCACTGGATGTTCACCAGCGGCAAAGGGTTGACCGCAGATGGACTGTATAAAACCGATATGCTGACCGCGATGGCGGAGCAGAAGATGCTTAACGTGGTGGGCAAACTGGTGGTGTTGGTCGATAGCAGTAAGGTCGGTGAACGCGCGGGGATGCTGTTCAGCCGCGCCGATCAAATCGATATGCTGATTACCGGCAAAAATGCGGACCCTGAGATCCTGCAACAGCTCGAAGCTCAGGGTGTAAGCATTATGCGCGTTTAAAGGTGCTGGCGGAAAAACGTCACCGTCGCAGTCAGCGCTTCTGGCGTAATGCGGTGGCGTACGCCTGCTTCCCACAGACAGGTCAGGTTATTGTCCAGACCTGCCTGAATCAGCGCCTGCTGTAAGCGAAAAGTTTCAATAGCCGGTACCACATCATCTTCCTGCCCATGCCATAGTAGCAACGGTCTGTCGGCCAGGCGTGGCAACTGGTGCGTCACTTCCCATTCGGCCAGCGGCGCGATGAGGGCATCAAACGCAGCCTGCTGTTCTGGCGTCTGGACCAATAAAGGCGGAAAAAGCGTCTGCGCAAGCCGGGTAAAGTAGCCCGAACCCATCAGGCTGGCTACACATTTCACCTCGGGGTGACGAGCCATAATGCCCAGGGCCGTCATTCCCCCCATTGACGCTCCGCCTACGGCAAGCCGTTCATCTGACAGCCAATTTTCTGCCACCAGCGCCGCACGTAACGTCGAAAATTCCTGCATGTTTTGCTGCAATATGTGCCAAAAGCGGTATATCCGCCCCTGTGCGTCACCCTTGAAGCGGGCACCATGGTCTGGCGCATCTGGCATCACTACCCGGAATCCAGCCTGAGCCAGAGCAACGGCAAAATAGCTGTAGACCAGACTGGAAGATGTAAATCCGTGATAGAAAATAATACAGGGGAGTGAACATGCGCGTTTGCCAGCCGGAACGGCTTGCAGGACAGGGATACCCGCCAACTGTCGTGTTTCAATTTCGATCATTTGTCGCCTCTTTCTTTCTGGTATGCCATGCAGCAATACTTAACGCAAGCGAATGTGTTCGACAATGATTCATAATGTTGAGAACTGGGTTACGCTTTCGCAACATTTTCATTCGAAAATCGCGTGAGAGATAACAATTCGGGAACATTCCCCTAAAGGGAAATTAATAAGGCACTACACTATGGCTATCAGGAAACGAGATAGAGTTATGCGTCGGTTTGCCTCTTTGTTGCTGGTTTTATTTTTAAGCGCCTGTAGCGTGCTACAGGGAACGCCGCAACCCGCACCGCCCGTTGCCGACCACCCGCAGGAGATCCGCCGTAACCAGAGTAATGGGTTACAGCGAATAGGGACGGTTAGCGCGCTGGTAAGAGGCTCACCGGATGATGCGCTGGCTGAAATCCGCGACAAAGCCGTCGCGGCAAAAGCTGATTATTATGTGGTCTTATTAGTCGATGAGACCATTGTGACAGGCCAATGGTATTCACAAGCGATTTTGTATCGTAAATAACATTGGTTTGAAATTTAGTCAGCTTTACATTGCTTTGCGCCCCTATGCGTTTACCTGTGCACAATAAACCAACAGCAGGAAGCTTGAGGTTTATTATCGCGATGGAATGCCCTGCCGTGTGTAGGGGTACGAATAATGGAGCTGACGATGAAACAATCACTTGCCTTATCCTCACTGCTGCTTTCTACCGGACTGGTAGGTACTACGGCGCAGTCTGCCGAGTTCGCCAGTGCTGACTGTGTTACCGGCCTGAACGAAATAGGGCTGATATCCGTCAGTAACATTGCAGGAAATCCGCAGGATGTAGAACGTGTCGTTGCGTTAAAAGCGGATGAACAAGGTGCTTCATGGTATCGGATCATTCAAATGTATGAAGATCAGCACCCCGATAACTGGCGCGTCCAGGCCATACTCTATGCGTAACAGATTGCCGGATGGGGTAAACTTATCCGGCCTGCTTTAACGTAGGCATTATGATAAGACGCGCCAGCGTCGCCATCAGGCATATTATTACCGTAATCCTCCCGTTGCCCGTAGCAGCAGATCATTCTGTACCTGTTCAGACAACCGTCGTCCACCACGCGTATCCAACATCATCTGACACCAGGCCTGCGCCACTGGCGGAGAGGCATAGCGCAACATTTGCGCCCCGCAACCGAGCAGGAAAAGCTGCTGCGTAATCTCCCGTCCCAATTCTTCAATGGGTTTACGCAGGTGTTGCTGCAACTGACGAACCATCCGATCGTAATGACGATCCTGCCCTTTGACCTCGGCAAAGGCTTCGCTGAGCATATCGTAGATACCGGGTTGTTTTGCCAGCACCCGCAATACATCAAGACACATAATATTGCCGGAGCCTTCCCAGATACTGTTTACCGGCATCTCACGGTACAGACGTGGCAGCTCACTCTCCTCGCAGTAGCCAACCCCACCCAATACTTCCATCGCCTCAGCGACAAACGGCATCCCGCTTTTGCAGACAGAATATTTCGCCGCTGGCGTAAACAACCGAGCCCACAGCGCTTCTTTGGCATCAGCGCGGCGGTCCCAGGCCCGTGCCAGCCTAAACAGTAACGCGGTCTGGCCTTCCAACTGGAGCGCCATTCGGCTTAAGACCTGACGCATCATCGGCTGTTCAATCAATGGCTTGCCAAATACCTGTCGTTGGTGCGCATGATAAATCGCCACGGAAAAGGCACGTCGCATCATGCTATGGCTACCGAGCGCACAGTCAAAACGCGTCATACCACCCATTTTCAGGATATGGCGTATACCTTCTCCTTCTTCGCCCAACAGCCAGCCAATAGCATCGTGGAATTCGACTTCGCAGCTGGCATTGGAGCGGTTGCCTAACTTATCTTTCAGCCTCTCGAGACGGATAGCATTACGTTGACCATCGGGTAAAAATCGCGGTACAAAAAAGCAGGATAATCCCCCCTTTGCCTGCGCCAGCACCAAATGGGCATCGCTTTGTGGCACAGAGAAAAACCACTTATGTCCCACCAACCGATACGAGCCGTCTGCGAGGCGTTCCGCCTGGGTGGTATTGCTCAACACATCTGAGCCCCCCTGTTTCTCGGTCATTCCCATACCGATCAGCAGCCCACGCTTTTGCCCACCCGGCAATAAATGCGAGTCATAACGGTCACTTAGCAGCGGCGTAAACCAGTCGTGAAATTGTGAAGGTAGCATCTGCAGTAACAGCGGCGTGGCGGCAAAAGTCATGGTTACCGGACACAACGTGCCTGCTTCCACCTGCGCATGCAGCATGAAACGCGCCGCGCGGGCAACAAATGTTCCCTGCCGCGCTTCGTCTTCCCAGGCAAGGTTATGCACGCGGTTGGCGCACAGCCCCTGCATCAGCAAATGCCAGGCAGGATGAAAACGCACATCGTCCAGTCGCTGCCCCTGCGGATCGTAGCGCAAAAGCTCGGGTGGAAAAGCATTAGCCAGGCGACCCAGTTCGAGCGACTCCGCGGTACCTAGCTGCTGGCCAATACTCGCCAACACATCGCTGTCCCAGCCCGCCCCTTCGCGGATAACCGCTTCGCACAGGGCGCCATCGGACAGGTATAAGTTGCTGTTATTGAGCGGTACAGGTTGGTTAAAAACGGTATGCGTTTGCCAGTGCATTGTGTTTCCCTCCGTCAATGGCCGTGGCCTTAAGTATGGCCAGCCAGACAAGAGAGTGCCTGGGATGAAGGTCACAAAAAAGCCATCCCAGGGGATGGCTTGAGAGAAATTGAGAATGAATTAGCCGCGCTGACGAACGGCCTCAAACAGGCAGATGCCGGTCGCGACTGAAACGTTTAGCGACGAAACGCTCCCTGCCATCGGGATACTGATCAGTTCGTCACAATGTTCGCGGGTCAGACGACGCATTCCTTCGCCTTCAGCCCCCATGACCAGCGCCATACGTCCGGTCATTTTGCTCTGATAGAGAGTATGGTCGGCTTCGCCAGCGGTGCCCACAATCCAGATATTCTCTTCCTGCAGCATACGCATCGTGCGCGCCAGGTTAGTTACGCGGATCAGCGGTACGCTTTCAGCCGCGCCACAGGCCACTTTTTTCGCCGTCGCATTCAACTGTGCGGAACGATCCTTCGGTACGATAACCGCATGTACACCAGCAGCATCCGCGCTACGCAGGCATGCGCCCAGGTTATGCGGATCGGTGACGCCATCGAGGATCAAAAAGAACGGCTGATCGAGCGCAGCAATCAGATCCGGCAGATCGTTCTCCTGATACTGACGACCCGGCTTCACGCGCGCAATAATCCCCTGATGTACCGCACCCTCGCTTTTCTCATCCAGGAACTGACGGTTAGCCAACTGAATGACAACGCCCTGCGCTTCCAGTGCATGGATCAACGGCAGCAGGCGTTTATCTTCACGGCCTTTGAGAATAAAGACGTCCTGGAAGCGCTCAGGCGCACGTTCCAGCAGAGCCTGCACCGCGTGGATGCCGTAAATCATTTCACTCATGAATGTACTCGTTAATAGTTTGTGCGTAACGCCGGGCAACATAATAGTTGCCCGACTTACCGTTTATGGCTGTTATTGTGCGACGTTCTTTTTCGCCGCACGTTTAGCTTTGGTGGCGGCAGCGATTTTACGCGTTTTTGCCGATGGCTTTTTCGCTTTTTTATCGCCTTTCTTCTCAGCCGTTTTTTTATCCGCCTGAGGTTTGGCTCTGCCTTTCTTCTCGCCGCGGAATGCGCTGTCCGGCTCGAAATTCACCTTTTTGCCCATTTGACGACGTTTACCGGTAGTTTTACCTGCATCGCCTTTTTTAGCTTTTTCGCGTGCGGTTTTGCCCTCATTGCGCGGCGCACGTTCGCTGGAGATCAAACTGAAATCGATTTTACGCTCGTCCATGTTGACCGCTTCCACGCGAACTTCCACACGATCGCCCAGGCGATACATCTGACCGCTTGACTCACCCGTCAGACGCTGCCCAACCTGGTCAAAGCGATAGTAGTCGTTATCCAGGGAGGAGACATGCACCAAACCGTCGATAAACAGTTCGTCAAGACGGACAAAGAAGCCAAACCCGGTCACGCTGGCAATTACGCCTTTAAAGACGTTACCCACCTGATCCAGCATGAAGTCACACTTCAGCCAGTCAGAGACGTCGCGCGTAGCTTCGTCAGCACGGCGTTCGGCCATCGAACAGTGCTGGCCAAGTTGCAGCATCTCTTCCATTGAATAATGATAGCCACCGGTTTCCGTGGTGTTGCCTTTATGGCCCTGCTCCTGCGCCAGCAAATATTTAATTGCACGGTGCAAAGAGAGATCCGGGTAACGACGAATCGGCGAGGTAAAGTGCGCATAAGATTGCAGCGCCAGACCAAAGTGACCCCGGTTTTCTGGATCGTAAATCGCCTGCTTCATCGAGCGCAGCAGCATAGTTTGCAGCATTTCCGCGTCAGGACGGTCGGCAATCGACTCCAGCAATTCAGCGTAATCGCGCGGCTCGGGTTTATTGCCGCCAGGCAGTTCCAGGCCCAGTTCGGCCAGTACGGAACGGAAGGAGGTAATCGCTTCGGTCGTCGGCTTATCGTGAATACGGAACAATGCTGGCTCTTTGGCTTTCTCAACGAATCGCGCCGCTGAGATGTTTGCCATGATCATGCACTCTTCAATCAGCTTGTGCGCGTCGTTACGTTGCGTCTGTTCGATACGTTCAATACGACGTTCAGCGTTGAAAATAAACTTCGCTTCTTCACTTTCAAACGAGATGCCGCCGCGTTCTTCCCGGGCTTTATCCAGCACTTTGTAGAGATTATGCAGCTCTTCAATATGTTTCACTAACGGCGCATACTGCTCGCGCAGTTCCTGATCGCCCTGCAGCATGTGCCAGACTTTGGTGTAGGTCAGACGCGCATGGGAACTCATTACCGCTTCGTAGAATTTAAAGCCGGTTAACCGACCTTTCGACGAAATGGTCATTTCGCACACCATACACAGACGGTCTACCTGCGGGTTCAGCGAACACAATCCGTTAGACAGCACTTCCGGCAGCATCGGGACAACCTGCGACGGGAAGTAGACAGACGTGCCACGGCTGCGCGCTTCCTGATCCAACGGAGTCGGCGGGCGGACGTAATAGCTTACGTCAGCAATCGCCACCCATAAACGCCAGCCGCCGCCGCGTTTCTTCTCGCAGTAAACCGCATCATCGAAGTCACGCGCATCTTCGCCATCAATAGTGACCAGCGGGAGATCGCGTAGATCAACACGTCCAACTTTCGCCTCTTCCGGCACTTCTTCTTTCAGCCCGGCAACCTGTTTTTCGACTGCCTGCGGCCAGATATACGGGATTTCATGGGTACGCAGGGCCATATCAACAGCCATGCTGGTGCCCATGTTGTCGCCCAAAACTTCAACGATTTTACCCACAGCTTTGGTGCGACGGGTTGGACGCTGGGTCAGCTCAACCACGACCACAAAGCCCATACGCGCCCCCATAACCTCTTCCGGCGGAATAAGGATATCGAAACTCAGGCGGCTATCGTCCGGGACGACAAACCCAACCCCAGCATCGGTAAAGTAGCGGCCGACAATCTGGCTGGTTTTCGGCACCAGTACACGCACAATACGCGCTTCGCGACGACCTTTACGGTCCGCGCCCAGCGGCTGCGCCAGCACCTGATCGCCATGAATGCAGGTTTTCATCTGCTCGCTGGACAGGTACAGATCATCTTTGCGGCCTTCGACGCGCAGAAAGCCGTAGCCATCACGGTGGCCAATAACGGTACCTTTCAGCAGGTCAAGACGTTCCGGCAGCGCGTAGCACTGACGACGAGTGAAGACCAGTTGCCCGTCACGCTCCATCGCGCGCAGGCGACGACGCAGCGCTTCTTGCTGTTCTTCACCTTCAATGTTGAGTTCAGCGGCCAACTCATCGCGGTTGGCCGGTTTTTCACGTTTAGTTAAATGTTCGAGGATAAATTCCCGGCTCGGGATAGGGTTCGCGTATTTTTCAGCTTCGCGTTCCTGGAAAGGATCTTGTGACATCTCGGTTCCTCCGTTGTCATCTCTGATGAAGATTTTCGTCACTCCACCAGCAATAATTTATAAAGCGGTTGATTTTCTTCAACCAAATCAGCAAGTGTGTAGTTGTCCAGTTCCGTGAGAAAACTTTGCACTGCTTTAGAAAGCGCCTGTTTGAGTCGGCAGGCAGGGGTTATGTGGCAAAACTCGCTGCTACAGTTGACCAGCGATAAGGGTTCCAACTCGCGAACCACATCACCAATACAAATATCCTTAGCGGGTTTACCCAGGCGGATACCGCCATTTTTTCCTCGAATAGCAGTAACAAAGCCCGCCCGGCTAAGTTGATTGATTATTTTGACCATATGATTACGGGACACGCCGTAGACTTCTGTCACCTCAGAAATACTGGTCATACGTCCTTCGGGAAGTGACGCCATGTAGATTAGCGCACGTAATCCGTAATCGGTGAAACTTGTTAACTGCACATCAACCTCAGGAAAAGGGATAAAACGGATAAACCTGGTGGTATTAATTATATTGATGATAAACCAGCCACCAGCCAGGTCGCTAATTTATTTCAGTTCGGGAAGGAAAAAAGCGAGGAACTTACGTGATTTTAAGCCGGATTCTAATGCAAAACGCCTCATCCGGCCTAAGATAGTGCAAGCGCAGCGCCATTCGACGCTACGCCATAACCAGAATTATGCGTCGAACGGGTCGCGCAGGATCATGGTTTCAGTACGGTCTGGGCCAGTTGAGATAATATCAATCGGCACACCGGTCAGTTCTTCAATACGCTTGATGTAGTTCAGCGCCGCCTGCGGCAGACCACTACGTTCCTTCACGCCAAAGGTGGATTCAGACCAGCCTGGCATGGTTTCGTAAATCGGCTCGATACCTTTCCAGTCGTCAGCCGCCAGCGGGGTAGTCGTAACTTCACGGCCATCCGGCATACGGTAAGCGACACAGATTTTCACCTCTTTCAAACCGTCCAGTACGTCCAGTTTGGTCAGGCAGAAGCCAGACAGGGAGTTAATCTGTACTGCACGACGCACGGCAACGGAGTCCAGCCAACCGGTACGACGACGACGACCAGTGGTTGCGCCATACTCGTTACCTTGTTTGCACAGGAACTCGCCAACGTCATCAAACAGCTCTGTCGGGAACGGACCCGCGCCAACACGAGTAGAGTAAGCTTTGATGATACCCAGCACGTAATCCACATAACGTGGGCCCAGGCCGGAGCCAGTCGCCACGCCACCCGCGGTGGTGTTGGAGGAGGTTACGTACGGATAAGTACCGTGGTCGATATCCAGCAGCGTACCCTGCGCGCCTTCGAACATGACGAAATCGCCACGCTTACGCGCCTGGTCCAGCAGATCGGAAACATCAACAACCATAGAAGTCAGGATGTCGGCAATCGCCATCACATCATCCAGCACTTTCTGGTAGTCAACCGCTTCGACTTTATAGAAATTCACCAACTGGAAGTTGTGATATTCCATCACTTCTTTCAGTTTTTCAGCGAAGGTTGCTTTATCAAACAGATCGCCAACGCGCAGACCGCGACGAGCCACTTTATCTTCATAAGCCGGGCCGATACCGCGACCGGTAGTACCGATCGCTTTCTCGCCACGCGCTTTCTCACGAGCGTTATCCAACGCAACGTGATAATCAAGGATCAGCGGACAAGCTTCAGACAGCAGCAGGCGCTCGCGAACCGGGATACCACGATCTTCCAGCCCTTTCATTTCTTTCATCAGCGCGGACGGAGACAGTACAACACCGTTACCGATGATGCTGATGACATTCTCGCGAAGAATACCTGATGGAATAAGATGGAGGACGGTTTTTTCACCGTTGATTACGAGAGTATGGCCTGCGTTGTGTCCACCCTGGTAGCGCACAACATATTTAGCCCGTTCAGTCAGAAGATCGACGATCTTCCCTTTACCTTCGTCACCCCATTGGGTGCCCAGTACGACGACGTTGTTACCCATTTTTCAAAATCACCGTTTGCTTAAAAATGGATTCTACCACCGCTTTTTCAGATATACAGCACTTTTTGCATGCTAAAATCCGCAAATTAGGCTACTTATTGATCAGCCAATCGTTTTCCTCAACATGTAGTAGACCACAACGCCCGCAACCACAAGACCTCCACCAAAACGACGCAAAGTATTTTCGGGGAGTTGCGCCATCGCGGAGATCATTTTCTTCCATGCGCCGGGATAAAGCATCGGACCCAGACCTTCCAGCACCAAAACCAGCGCGAGTGCCAGCAAAATTGTTGAATTCATCCATCGTCCTTATATAAAAAGAAAACCACCGCATCCCTGGGGACGCCGGTGGTTTTGCTGGTTTAAAACCGCTGAAACTATTTTAGCGTGTCGCGGTATTCGGTGTCTTCATGTAGCGGAAGAAATCGCTGTCCGGGCTCATGACCATCACGTCCTGGTTACCTTCGAAGCTCTTCTCATATGCACGCAGGCTACGAATGAAGGCGTAGAAGTCAGGATCCTGGCTGAACGCGTCGGCAAACAGTTTAGCGGCTTCTGCATCGCCTTCACCGCGCATAATGCGGCCCTGACGCTCAGATTCTGCCAGCGTTTTCGTTACTTCGTAATCCGCCGTTGCACGCAGTTTTTCCGCTTCTTCCTGACCTTGTGAACGATGGCGACGCGCTACCGCTTCACGCTCAGCGCGCATACGGTTGTAGATAGCCTCAGATACTTCCGCAGGCAGGTTAATTTGCTTAATACGCACGTCAACCACTTCGATCCCCAACGCCGCCATACTGTTCGGGTTGATGACCGGTACTTTACCGTTCGTTTCAGCCTGAACACGCTCAGCCGCTTCGGCAATCGCACTATCCGCCGCCGGCGTCGCGACTTCATCTTCCGTACCAGCAGAACCGGAGTTCAGCGCGTCACGGACTTCCAGAGTCAGACGACCACGGGAATCGGTAACGATGTCTTTCACGTCGAGACGACCGATTTCAGAACGCAGACGGTCAGAGAACTTACGTTTCAGCAGGACTTCTGCCTGAGAAACATCGCCACCGCCCGTTGCCAGGTAGTAACGGCTAAAGTCACTGATGCGCCACTTGATGTAGGAGTCAACGATCAGGTCTTTCTTCTCTTTGGTGACAAAGCGATCGGCCTGGTTGTCCATGGTCTGAATACGCGCATCCAGCATCTTCACTGATTCAATAAACGGAATCTTGAAGTGCAGGCCAGGTGCAACGACCAGCGGCTTGTTTTCATCATCACGCAGAACTTTACCAAAGCGCAGCGTAATACCGCGCTCGCCTTCTTTGACCACAAAGACAGACATGAACAGAACTACCAGAACGATGATGATAATCGCAATAACTGACTTACGCATCGTTATTCCCCCTGACGCTGGTAGTCGTTACGCTGCGCGTTCGCGCGGCGTTGGTCCATAATATCGCCCTGACTGGTGGACGAGGTGTTGCTTGCTCCAGTGCTGGAGGTCGTCGCTGGCGGCAGACGCAGCAGGTTTGAACTGCTGTCACTCTTTGCTGCTGGCACACTACCGCCTTTCAGCATTTGATCCAGCGGCAGAACCATCAGATTGCTGCCTTTATCGTTAACAAGGACTTTGCGGGTATTGCTCAGCACTTTTTCCATGGTCTCGATATACAGACGCTCGCGAGTAATTTGCGGCGCGGCTTTATATTCCGGCAGAATTTTCGCGAAGCGCGCCACTTCACCCTGGGCTTCCAGGATGGTTTGCGTTTTGTAAGCACGCGCTTCTTCCAGAATACGCTGCGCCTGACCGTTCGCACGCGGCTGAACTTCGTTGGTGTACGCTTCCGCTTCACGGATGTACTGCTGTTCGTTTTCGCGCGCGGCAATCGCATCGTCAAACGCGGCTTTTACCTCTTCCGGCGGACGTGCGGCCTGGAAGTTGACGTCCAGCAGGGTGATACCCATGTTGTACGGACGGATCGTTTCTTCCAGTTCACGCTGGGTATCGCTACGAATAACGGTACGCCCTTCGGTCAGGATACGGTCCATAGTGTACTTCCCAATAACGCCACGCAGTGCGCTGTCGGTTGCCTGACGCAGGCTGTCATCCGCGCTGGTTACGCTAAACAGGTAACGCTGCGGATCGGTCACGCGGTACTGCACGTTCATTTCAACGCGCACAACGTTTTCGTCAGATGTCAGCATGACGCCAGATGCGGCAAGTTCACGCACGGCTTCAACGTTGACCGGGGTCACTTCGTCGATAAAGGTCGGCTTCCAGTTCAGACCCGGCTCAACCAAATGGCTGAATTTACCGAAGCGTGTCACCACGCCGCGTTCCGCTTCTTTAATGGTGTAGAAACCGCTGGCCGCCCAGATTATGACGATAGCGGCCGCAGCGATAGTAAAGACCCGACCGCCCAGTTGCGGACGCGGACCTTGCGATGAACTACCGCCGCCAGAACCAGTACCTTTACCGCCGCCCAGACCACCGAGCTTTTTGCTCAGTTTGCGGAAGATATCATCCAGATCGGGAGGTCCCTGATCGCGCCCACCTTTGTTTCCATTTCCCTCAGGGTTGCCGCCAGGTTTGCTGCTTCCCCACGGGTCGCGGTCTTGTCCGTTATTACCGGGCTGATTCCACGCCATTTTTGTGCTCCATATTTGTTATGCGATGCTATACCTGCGTCTTTTGTGCTGCCGATGCGTTGGCTACGCAAAATCCACAAGGTATAGAGGCGAAAAAATCTTCAGGCCATATCCGTCAGATCAGACAACATAGTCTTCCAGTGCCGGTTCTTGTTTACAGAGGCGACGCCAGTCTACGATCGGCATACGAACCTGCAGACCTACGCTGCCGTCCTCCTCCATCCACTCTTTTTCTATTGCCTGAAGTTGATAAAACCGGCTTCTCAGACGCCCTTCCTGCGGCGGCAAACGCAACGTATGCTGCGCCACCTCACCGGAAAGCCGCTCAGTCAAAGCCTGAAAAAGCTGTGGTATACCTATTCCCGTTTGCGCTGAAACCCAAACGCGAATGGGTTTATTCTCTTCATCTCTGTCGATACGCGGTTCAAAGTCATCCAGCATATCGATTTTATTCATCACCAGCAGGGTCGGGATCTCATGCGCATCGATCTCCTCAAGCACCGTATCGACGGCCTCGATGTTTTCTTGCACACGAAAATCTGCTGCATCAATAACGTGCAGCAGCAATGTCGCCTGACGTGTTTCCTGCAAGGTGGCTTTAAATGCCGCCACCAGGTCGTGCGGTAAGTGACGGATAAACCCTACGGTATCCGCCAGCACGGTTTCACCGACATCCGCGACGTCGATCCGCCGCAGGGTCGGGTCCAGGGTCGCAAACAGTTGATCCGCTGCGTAGACCCGGGCTTCAGTTATCTGGTTGAACAGGGTGGATTTTCCGGCGTTGGTATATCCCACCAGTGATACGGTCGGGACATCCGCTTTCTTACGCGACTGTCGCCCCTGCTCACGTTGCTTTTCAACTTTTTCCAGGCGCGACTGTATCTGCAAAATGCGATTACGCAGCAAACGACGGTCGGTTTCGAGCTGGGTTTCACCCGGACCGCGCAAACCAATCCCGCCCTTTTGCCTTTCAAGGTGGGTCCAGCCACGGACCAAACGCGTAGCCATATGGCGCAGTTGCGCCAGCTCAACCTGCAACTTACCCTCATGGGTTCGCGCACGCTGGGCAAAAATATCCAGAATAAGACCAGTCCTGTCGATAACCAGACACTGGCACAATTGTTCCAGGTTACGTTCCTGGGCAGGGCTTAGAGCATGATCAAAAATCACCACCGCAGCGCCAGTCGCTTTTACGGCTTCGGCAATTTCGATTGCCTTGCCTTCACCAACAAAATACTTCGGGTGCGGTGCTTTACGGCTCCCGGTAATCACCTGCATTGCTTCGACACCGGCGGAAGAGACCAGGGATTCAAACTCCTGGAGGTCTTCCATATCTTTGTCTTGCGAAAAATAGATGTGTACCAGTACCGCCTGCTCACCGGCATCATAACGGTCAAACAAGCGTCAACCCCTTAATATGTATCAACGGGGAACGCAGGTTCGCTGGCTCCCCGTATGTAAAACAGCAATCAACCTTATTCGGTTTCTTCGCTGTCCTGTTGCGCAGATGAACCTTGCGCGTTGCTACCGTGATGGTAGTTGCTGCCAGTGCCGCCGGTGGCATTATTGCTGTGATGGGAAACCGGGCGAGACGGGACAACAGTAGAAATCGCGTGCTTATAAACCATCTGGCTGACCGTGTTTTTCAACAGGATCACGAACTGATCAAAAGACTCGATTTGACCTTGCAGCTTAATACCATTCACCAAATAAATAGAAACTGGAACACGTTCCCGACGCAGTGCGTTCAGGAACGGATCTTGTAAAGATTGCCCCTTAGCCATTCTCTCTTTTCCTTATATGCTTATTTGTACTTTGAACCTTTCGATTCTGAAAAATTGCGCACGATACGTTTCAATTGTACACATTCAGTTCGCGATAGCACCAACAACCTGTAATACTTCGTTTCGCGCCTGGTCAGGCTTTTCACTGTCAAGCCAGTGCACCCCTTCCCAACCACGCAACCAGGTCACCTGCCGCTTCGCCAACTGCCTCGTGGCGCAAACACCTCTATAAACCATTTCATCGTATGAAATTTCGCCTTCAATGTATGACCACATCTGGCGATACCCGACACAACGAATGGAAGGCAAATCCGTATGCAAATCTCCACGGGCAAAAAGCGCCCGGACTTCTGCTTCAAAACCTGAAGCTAACATCTGATGAAAACGCTGCTCAATTCGCTGATGGAGCAGTTCACGGCTCGCCGGGGCGATTGCAAACTGATGCACCTCATACGGCAAAGCATCTCCTGACGTTTGCGTCAGCTCCGTTAAAGTTTTACCCGAAATGAAAAAAACTTCCAGTGCCCGGGAAAGTCTTTGCGGATCATTTGGATGAATACGCGCGGCAGCTACGGGATCGATCTCCTGAAGCTGTCGGTGTAACGCATCCCACCCATGCTCTGCCGCCTGCTGCTCAATTCTGGCCCTGACGTCCGGGTCCGCCGACGGTAACGGCGACAGCCCTTCAAGCAAGGCTTTGAAATATAACATTGTGCCGCCCACCAGCAGCGGAATACGCCCCGCGGCGGTGATATCGGCCATCTCGGCTAACGCATCGCGGCGAAAATCCGCAGCAGAGTACGCTTGCGACGGATCGCGAATATCCAGTAATCGGTGCGGCGCGGCCTGTAATTCATCTGCATCAGGCTTGGCTGTACCGATATCCATCCCTTTGTAAATAAGGGCGGAATCAACGCTTATCAACTCTACAGGCAAAACTTTACGCAATTCAATTGCGAGCGCTGTTTTACCGGAGGCCGTTGGCCCCATTAAAAAAATCGCCTTTGGCAGGCTCGCCTTACGGGTATCACTCATGTTTCAGGGCATTCATTACCGAATGTAAATCAACAGGTTGTAACAGACCACCCGGCGGCGCCTTCACGAGTTGTGGGCAAAGCCGCTCAACATCCGCTAACAGCGTAATCGCCTGGGCCATGCTCCACTGCGGATGCTCGCTAATCAGGTTACGTGCAATCCACTGTGCAATATTGCCCGGCTCGAATACGGACTGCTGCGCCAGGTAGCCTATCAGTTCAGGAATCAAGATTTGTAAATTTTGTTGGCGTAAGGGTAAAGGCACTGCCCGGATGGTCACATGCTGCGCATCCAGTTGAAATTCAATGCCCAGATCGGCCAGTTGGCTCTGCCCTTTCTGCAGCGCCGCTTTTTCATCGGCGGTCACTTTTAGACGTAAAGGAATCAGTAATGGTTGGGCGCAAACAGCCCCCTGTCCTGGCGTTAATTGCGCCTGACGCAGCCAACGTTCCGCCACAGGTAATGCCAGTAACCGAATATGACCATCGCATTCGAGTAACGCGCAGTCCGCACCGACAATCGTTAGCACCCGACCAAACCCCTGACTGTTACCGGTCAGAGGAGCCGATGGCGCTTCAGATACCGGCGCTTTACGCGTTGGAATTGGCGTCTGCAGCAGTTGCTGATAAATCTCACCCTGCTGCTTTTGATATCCAGGCTGGGCATGAGGCCAGCTGGCGCCCGCCTGACGACCGCCACCGCCAGCGGGGGCAGAGTAGCGAGGTGCAGCAGCTTCACGCGCCGGAGCGGGCTCGGCAAAATGGTTACGTCCGGCTGCAACGCGGTTTTCCGGGATGTGCCGTGGGGCAGGTTCGTCGTCATCAGCCAACGGCAGCGGCGTTTCAAGCTGCTGTTGCAGAACGCTCAATACGCCCTGGTAGATAAAATCATGCACCAGACGCGACTGATGGAAACGGACTTCATGTTTGGCGGGATGCACATTAACATCCACCTGATGCGGATCGATTTCCAGATATAAAACAAATGCCGGCTGCTGATCGGCGCCCAGCTTATCTTCACAGGCCTGGCGGATAGCGTGGTTGATCAGGCGGTCACGCATCATCCTGCCATTCACGTAACAGTACTGGATTTCCGCCAGCGCCGTCGTTGTGTGGTGAGGATCGGCTACCCAGCCCCGTAGCGTCAAATCGCCATGCTGCCATTCAATCGCCAGCGCATGTTCCAGAAACGGCATACCGCAAATCGCGCCCAGACGGCGCTCTTTTTGTCCATCCGCAGCCACTGCACGGTACTGACGCACCACTTTGCCGTTGTGCGACAAATTAATCGTCACATCAAAACGCGCCAGCGCAATGCGGCGGATAATCTCATCGATATGATTAAATTCGGTTTTCTCGGTGCGCATAAACTTGCGCCGCGCCGGGGTGTTGTAGAACAGATCCAACACCTCCAGCGTGGTACCCACCGGATGCGCGGCGGGTTTAACCGTGACATCCATGTCGCGTCCTTCAGCATAGGCTTGCCAGGCTTCAGGCTGCTCTTGCGTGCGCGACGTCAGGGTTAAACGAGAGACCGAGCTAATACTGGCTAACGCTTCGCCGCGAAACCCAAGGCTCACGATGGCTTCGAGATCGTCAAGCGAGGCAATTTTACTGGTGGCATGACGCGCCAGCGCCAGCGCCAGCTCGTCTTTTTTAATCCCGCAGCCGTTGTCACGAATACGAATAAGCTTCACGCCGCCGCGTTCGATATCAATATCAATACGCGTCGCGCCAGCATCGATACTGTTTTCCACCAGTTCTTTCACCACTGACGCAGGCCGTTCTACCACCTCGCCCGCGGCAATCTGGTTCGCCAACTGTGGCGGTAGAACCTGAATCGGCATGGCTAATCCTTAATTTGTTAACGTGTTGCCAGGCGACACGGCGCTGGCGGTTTGCGCCGGTGCGCCCTGCGGCCCGGTTTGCATCGGGTGCGCCTGGAAATAGTTACGTAATCCTTTGTAAATCGCCTCGGCCAGTTGCTGCTGGTAATCATCGCTCGCCAACAGACGCTCTTCGCTGTTGTTACTGATAAAGCCAGTTTCAACCAGCACTGACGGGATATCCGGCGAACGGAGTACCCCAAGACTGGCGTGTTCCGGCCGACGTTTATGCATTGAGCCAATACGTTCTAACTGCCCGATCATGCTGGTCGCCACATCATACCCGACGCGTTGCGAATGACCGAACTGCAGATCCAGCACGGCCTGGCTGAGGTAAGGATCGGCCTGGCTGTTGGCCAGCACATCGCCCGCACCACCTAACAATTCTGATTGCTTCTCATGCTGTTCCAGCCAGCCAGCCATTTCACTGTTCGCCCGGCGGTTTGACAGTACCCAGACGGAAGCGCCAGTGGCATCCCGGTTTGGCGCGGCGTCAGCATGAATCGAAACCAGGAAGTTGGCGTTTTGTTTACGCGCAACGTCGGAACGTCCCATGACCGAGATGAAGTAATCGCCATCGCGGGTGAGGACGCCTTTAAACATCGGGTCATCATTCAGCAAACTGCGTAGTTTACGCGCCACGGCAATCGTGACATTTTTCTCACGCGTACCGCCGGGACCAATTGCGCCGGGATCCTGTCCGCCATGCCCGGCATCAATGGCGATAACCACTTTGTCGCCGCTATTGGTGCTGGCGCGCGCCGCAGGTCGCGTGGAAGTATTACTGCTGGTAACCGCCGTAGTGCGATCGTTTTCCGCTTTAAACGGATTACGTGCAGGCTCGGCAGGGCGCGGGGCGACAACCGGCGCTTCGACACGTTTCGCAACCACCGGAGGCGGTGGAGGCGGCGGTGGCGCATCGGCCTTGATGGTAAACACGACGGTATAATTACCGCCGTTCTGGCGTTTTACGGCATCGGCTTTGCCGTTCTCGGTTAAATCCACCAGCAGGCGCAGAGACTGCGCGTCTTTTGGCGTACCGGAACGGATAGATTTGACCAGATTATTACCGCTAAACAGCAACGGTAATCCCTGAATCACACCGGTTTGTTTAATATCCAGCGCGACGGTTCGTTTCCCATCCTGCGAAACGGCGTATTCAGGATCGCCGATAAAACTCAGCGTAATCCGCGCCTGTTGATCGCCGTTGGAAACCTGAAGATCGGAGAGGCTGGCGGCCCCTGCCTGCGCGCACAGCAGGACCAGGGTTGCCATCAGCCAGTTTCTGATGCGATAAATCATCCCGCCACCCTTAAGGTTAATCGGCTAAACGCGCCAGCAATAAATCACCCGATGAGGAGACTGCGCTTACGCGCGCCTCTCGACCTTGTGCCTGGTATTCGATGTGTATTTCGACGTCCGGGTCTGGCAGAACACCTTTACCTTGTTGCGGCCATTCCACCAGGCAGATGGCATCATTGGCAAAATAATCGCGGATCCCCATAAATTCCAGCTCCTCCGGGTCCGCAAGTCGATACAGATCGAAGTGATAAACCATCAAATTATCGAGCGAATAGGGTTCAACCAGCGTGTAAGTCGGGCTTTTGACATTACCTTTATGACCTAACGCCTGCAGGAATCCACGGCTAAAAGTGGTTTTGCCCGCTCCCAGGTCGCCGTACAAATAAATTACCGTCGCGCCGTCACAGGCTTTGGCTACCCGCAGTCCCAGGTCTAAAGTCGCCTGTTCATCAGGTAGTGGAATTACTCGATTCATCATGATAAACGTCAATCACATCAGGGTTAACAATACGCTGTAGCGTAGTAAAGAGATCGGTCGCCAGCATGCCGCGCGTACCAAAACGCGCCGCCAGCACATCCGCCGCCGCACCGTGCGCAACACATCCCGCACATGCTGCATCATACGGGGTAAGCTTCTGTCCGAGCAATGCGCCAATAATACCGGAAAGCACATCACCCATTCCGCCGCTGGCCATGCCTGCATTGCCGGTAGCAATAATACCCAACTCAGCCGGTTCAGCAGCAACAACCGTACCCGCGCCTTTCAGCACTACCACGCCTCCGTACCGTTTTACCAGACGTTGTGCACAAAGTAAGCGATCGTCTTCAATTTCTGCAATGGAACAGCCCAGCAGTCGCGCGGCTTCTCCCGGATGCGGCGTGATCACGCGATTGTGACGTTTATCGGGGTTGAATGCCAGCAGGTTGAGCGCATCGGCATCCCAGAGCATCGGTTTGCGAAAATTCTCGACCTTTTGCAGCGCTTTTTTGCCCCACTCCTGCTGACCAAGCCCAGGACCAATGACGACAACATCCGCCCACGCCAGGCTTTCATCCAGAGTCTGCGGCGTTAGCGTATCAACCATCAGTTCCGGCCTGGCGGTCAGAATCGGAGCGATGTTTTCACTGCGGGTCAGCACTTTGACCAGCCCGGCTCCTGCACGCAGCGCCGCTTCACCGGCCATACGTATTGCGCCTGCCGTCCCGTGGTCCCCGCCGATAATCACCAGCCGACCGTGGGAACCTTTGTGCGAGGTAGGTCGGCGTGGCGTCAGCCAGTGCGCAAGCTGTAGAGCATCAAAACGTTGAATTGGCGCATTCTGCCCAGCCAGCCAGTCGTCCAGCCCAAGCGCGTTAACATGCAGGCGTCCGGTGACATCGCGCGCTTTACCGGTTAACAGGCCTGGTTTGAGCGCAATAAAGGTGACGGTATGCGCCGCATTGATGACCGCACCCGGTGTCGCCCCTGTTTGCGCCAGCAGGCCGGAAGGAATATCTATCGCCACGATGGGGGCTGGGTAAGTATTGGCACGTTCAATCAATACCGAGAGAGCCTCACGCGGCGCGTGTTTTAAGCCAGTCCCTGACAGCGCGTCGATGATGACGTCCACGCTACCAGGCCAGGTGATATCCGCAGCATGAATGACGCCACCGGCATTAAGCCAGGCATCGCGCGCCTGCTGTGCTTCCTCCGGAAGTGGTTTGTCACTCTCTTGCGCCAGCAGCGTGACCTCAAGCCCCTGCGCTTTGGCAAGCCTTGCCACTACGTAGCCATCGCCGCCGTTGTTGCCATGACCGCACAGCACCAGCCAGTGTTGAGCGTGCGGATAGGCTTCGCGGGCGACCTGAAACGCGGCCTCTCCCGCCCGTTGCATCAGTTCGTACAACGTCAGCCCTAAGCTGTCTGCCGCCTCTCGCTCCATCCGCCTGATGTCATCGGCGTACCAGATGGAGTGTGGTATACTTGCGGGGTTTTTCTTCATTGTATGGTCCGTCATGTCAGAGCCCCTCGATCTCAATCAGTTAGCGCAAAATATTAAGCAGTGGGGGCTGGAGCTTGGCTTTCAGCAGGTCGGTATTGCCGATACCGACCTCAGCGAAGCGGAGCCCAAACTGCAGGCCTGGCTGGATCAACACTATCACGGCGAGATGGACTGGATGGCCCGTCACGGCATGATGCGCGCCCGACCTCACGAATTATTGCCCGGTACGCTACGTGTCATCAGCGTACGTATGAACTATCTCCCTGCCAAGGCGGCCTTTGCCAGCACGTTGAAAAACCCCTCTCTGGGTTACGTCAGTCGCTACGCGCTTGGGCGCGACTACCATAAGCTGCTGCGTAACCGCTTAAAAAAGCTGGGCGAGATGATTCAACAACACTGCGTTTCGCTGAATTTTAGACCTTTTGTCGATTCCGCGCCCATTCTTGAGCGTCCGCTGGCGGAAAAAGCCGGGCTTGGCTGGACAGGTAAGCACTCACTTATCCTTAATCGCGAAGCCGGTTCATTTTTCTTCCTTGGTGAATTACTGATCGACTTGCCCTTGCCGATCGATAAGCCAGTAGAAGAAGGATGCGGGAAATGTGTCGCCTGTATGACTATCTGTCCCACCGGGGCCATCGTTGAACCCTACACCGTAGATGCGCGCCGTTGTATCTCTTATCTCACTATCGAACTGGAAGGCGCTATCCCTGAAGCGTTTCGTCCCTTGTTGGGGAATCGCATTTACGGCTGCGATGATTGTCAGCTCATTTGTCCCTGGAACCGCTATTCGCAGTTGACGGTCGAGGATGACTTTAGCCCACGCAAGCAGCTTCATGCTCCGGAGTTAATAGAGCTGTTTAGCTGGAGCGAAGCGTGGTTTTTAAAAGTCACTGAGGGGTCTGCCATTCGTCGTATTGGTCATCTGCGCTGGCTGCGAAATATCGCTGTTGCGTTGGGCAATGCACCCTGGGATGAAGCCGTAATTAACGCCCTGGAAAACCGTAGAGGTGAGCACCCACTTCTCGACGAACACATAGCGTGGGCGGTTGCTCAGCAAATTGAGAAGCGAAACGCCTGCGTAGTTGAGGTGCAGTTGCCGAAGAAACAACGTTTAGTCAGGGTCATCGAAAAGGGTCTACCGCGCGACGCTTAAGTCATCCACAGCTTGTGTATAAAAATAAAAACACATTGATATTCAAGAGGGAAAAAATCGTCAAGTGATCGCATTAACAATTTGAAATGATAATTAATCCAGTAATTTCAATGTGTTAAAATGATACTATTAACCAGGCGAAGTTTTTTGCATTCCAGGAATAATACCTGGACCTGTGGATAAGTCTGTTTACAAGAGTATGTCAACGACGAAACAAAACGTCCCCAACGCGATTCTTCGTTGTGGATATTTTTTTTGAGGTAAGAATTTGGAGCGGGAAACGAGACTCGAACTCGCGACCCCGACCTTGGCAAGGTCGTGCTCTACCAACTGAGCTATTCCCGCATAATCTTCGTCTTTCGAACCGCTACTGCGTTGGCTGCCTTCACTCGCCTTAGCCACTTACTTCAGTAAGCTCCTGAGGACTCATTCAGTTGCCGCCTTGTCGCAATTCGAAATCCTGCGATTGGTGGTCTGTGCTTAATAAGCACTTTCAAATTTTGGAGCGGGAAACGAGACTCGAACTCGCGACCCCGACCTTGGCAAGGTCGTGCTCTACCAACTGAGCTATTCCCGCTTGGGTGCGTCTGTGCTTAATAAGCACTTTCAAATTTTGGAGCGGGAAACGAGACTCGAACTCGCGACCCCGACCTTGGCAAGGTCGTGCTCTACCAACTGAGCTATTCCCGCAAATCTGTACTGCTTTTGTTGCTGCCGTAACGCGTAATTCTCTGTCGTTACGGGAGGCGCATTATACGAGAAATCCGTTTAGCTGCAACCCCCCTAAAAGCGATTTTCTTGTTTTTTCGTTTAAGTGCTGAATTTATCGGCAAGTCGTTTAATTTAGCGACAATCCTGACTTAGTGCAAGCTCGCAGGAACGATTTTCGTAGGCCGGGTAAGGCGCAGCCGCCACCCGGCAATCCACAAAATCAAAGCTTAATAAAATGTTCGCGGTAGTAAGCCAGCTCAGCAACCGACTCACGAATATCATCCATCGCCTGATGCGTTCCCTGCTTGGTGAAGCCAGCAAGGATTTCCGGCTTCCAACGACGCGCCAGTTCCTTCAGCGTGCTGACGTCGAGATAGCGATAATGGAAATACGCTTCCAGCTCCGGCATGTATTTAAACAGGAAACGACGATCCTGACCGATGCTGTTGCCGCAGATAGGTGATTTTCCTGCCGGAACCCATTCTTGCAAAAAGGCCAGCGTGGCCAGTTCTGCTTCGCGATCGCCCATGGTGCTCGCCTTTACCCGTTCCACCAGCCCGCTACCGGTATGCGTACGTACGTTCCAGTCATCCATTAATGCCAGTTGTTCGTCAGACTGGTGCACCGCAATCGTCGGTCCTTCAGCCAGAATATTTAAGTTGGCATCCGTCACCAGTGTGGCGATCTCAATAATGCGATCGCGCTCGGGATCCAGACCAGTCATCTCCAGATCGATCCAAATCAGGTTGTTTTCATTGGCACTCATGCTATTTTCCACCCTTCAGCGTCACATTCAGTGTGACTATATTCATCTAAAATTGCGTGTATCATAAATGTTTTGCCCATCATGGGCGACCAGGAGCCAGTCCGATTGAGTAAGAATAAACTCTCCAAAGGCCAACAGCGCCGTGTGAACGCCAATCACCAGCGTCGTCTTAAAACGTCCGCGGAGAAGCCCGACTATGACGACAACCTGTTTGGCGAAACTGCTGAGGGCATCGTTATCAGCCGTTTTGGCATGCATGCCGACGTGGAGTCTGCTGACGGTGATATTCACCGCTGCAACATCCGCCGCACAATTCGTTCGCTGGTTACCGGCGATCGCGTAGTCTGGCGTCCAGGTAAAGCGGCAGCAGAAGGGGTAAATGTCAAAGGCATCGTTGAGGCGGTTCACGAACGTACCTCGGTGCTCACACGTCCTGACTTTTACGATGGGGTAAAACCCATTGCCGCCAATATCGATCAGATCGTTATTGTCTCAGCCATCTTACCCGAGCTGTCGCTTAATATTATCGACCGCTATCTGGTCGCCTGCGAAACGCTACACGTTGAACCGATTATCGTACTGAATAAGATCGATCTGCTGGATGCCGAAGGTATGGCCTTCGTTAACGAACAGATGGATATCTATCGCAACATTGGCTATCGCGTATTGATGGTATCAAGCCGCACGAAAGACGGTCTGAAACCGCTTGAAGAAGCGTTAACCGGTCGTATCAGCATTTTTGCCGGCCAGTCGGGTGTAGGTAAATCCAGCCTGCTCAATAACCTTCTCGGCCTGCAGGAAGCGATCCTGACCAACGATGTCTCCGACAACTCCGGTCTTGGGCAGCACACCACCACCGCTTCTCGCCTGTATCACTTCCCGCACGGCGGCGACGTTATCGACTCCCCTGGCGTACGCGAGTTCGGACTGTGGCATCTGGAACCGGAACAAATCACCCATGGCTTTGTCGAATTCCATGACTACCTGGGTCATTGCAAATATCGCGACTGCAAGCATGATGCCGATCCAGGCTGCGCTATCCGTGAGGCTGTAGAAAAAGGGGAAATAGCCGAAACTCGGTTTGAAAATTATCACCGCATCCTGGAAAGCATGGCGCAGGTAAAAACGCGTAAAAACTTTTCTGATACTGACAACTGACAACTGACAACTAAGCTAAGCATCGCTAGAATCGTCCCCTTTTTCAGGATCCGGCCCATATGCCGGATCGGGAACAAATTATGGCCTGGAGGCTACCTTGTTAAACTCATTTAAGCTTTCGCTACAATACATTCTGCCGAAACTATGGCTCACTCGCCTGGCGGGCTGGGGTGCGAGCAAACGAGCGGGATGGCTGACCAAACTGGTGATCGATCTGTTCGTGAAATATTACAAGGTCGATATGAAAGAGGCGCAAAAGCCGGATACCGCCAGCTATCGCACCTTTAACGACTTCTTTGTTCGTCCCCTGCGCGACGAGGCTCGTCCAGTCAATACCGATCCGAATGTACTGGTCATGCCTGCCGACGGCGTGATCAACCAGTTAGGTAACATCGAAGAAGACAAGCTGTTACAGGCCAAAGGGCACAGCTATACGCTTGAAGCGCTGCTGGCCGGCAACTACCAGATGGCGGACAAATTCCGCAACGGTACGTTTGTGACCACTTACTTATCACCACGCGATTACCACCGGGTACATATGCCATGTAACGGTATCCTGCGCGAAATGATGTACGTGCCAGGCGACCTCTTCTCTGTAAACATCCTGACAGCGCAAAACGTACCTAATCTGTTTGCCCGTAACGAACGCGTTATTTGCCTGTTTGATACCGAGTTTGGCCCAATGGTGCAAATTCTGGTCGGGGCGACTATCGTTGGCAGCATTGAAACCGTATGGGCTGGCACCATTACCCCACCGCGCGAAGGCGTAATTAAACGCTGGACCTGGCCTGAAGGCGAAAGCGAAGGGTCAGTGGCACTGCTGAA
This sequence comes from Citrobacter sp. C5_2, assembly GCF_014596845.2. Taxonomy (NCBI): domain Bacteria; kingdom Pseudomonadati; phylum Pseudomonadota; class Gammaproteobacteria; order Enterobacterales; family Enterobacteriaceae; genus Citrobacter; species Citrobacter sp. C5_2. The sequence continues at coordinate 4,587,579 of NZ_CP115032.1, forward strand.
AGGTCAGGAAATGGGCCGCTTTAAGCTCGGTTCCACCGTCATCAACCTGTTCGCACCGGGCAAAGTTAACCTGGTTGAGCAATTGCAGGACCTTTCAGTCACGAAAATCGGTCAGCCAATGGCCATCTCAACCGAGACTTTCGTGACGCCAGAGGCAGAACCTGCCCCGCTGCCGAAAGAAGAGATCGAAGCAGAACACGACGCCAGCCCGCTGGTTGACGACAAAAAAGACGAAACTTAAACATAGGAATCGCTGCTGTGCGCCTGATTATCACTTTTCTGATGGCCTGGTGCCTCAGCCTGGGGGCGTACGCTGCGACGGCCCCCGACGCCAAACAACTCACCCAGGAACTGGAGCAGGCCAAGGCGGCGAAACCCGCTCAGCCAGAAACCGTCGAGGCTCTCCAGTCCGCGCTGAATGCCCTTGAGGAGCGGAAAGGCTCTCTCGAGCGCGCCGCGCAATACCAGCAGGTTATTGATAACTTCCCCAAGCTCTCCGCAACGCTACGCGCACAGCTTAGCAATCTGCGTGACGAACCGCGCAACGTACCAACCGGACTGACAACTGATGCGTTAAACCAGGAGATCCTCCAGGTCAGCAGTCAGTTGCTGGAAAAGAGTCGTCAGGCCCAGCAGGAGCAGGATCGCGCCCGGGAAATCGCCGACTCGTTAAGTCAGCTTCCTCAACAGCAAACCGATGCCCGCCGCCAACTAAATGAGCTTGAGCGGCGTATTGGTACCGCCAACGCCAATCCCGCGCAGAATCAGGCGATGCAGGCTGAGTCCGCCAAACTCAAAGCCCTGGTCGATGAACTGGAGCTGGCGCAGCTTTCCGCCAACAACCGTCAGGAACTGGCACGTATGCGCTCAGAACTGGCGGAAAAACAGAGCCAACAGCTCGACGCCTATCTGCAGGCATTACGTAATCAACTCAACAGTCAGCGGCAGCGTGAAGCTGAGCGAGCGCTGGAGAGTACCGAACTGCTGGCGGAAAACAGCGCGGGGCTGCCCGAAGGCATTGTTGACCAGTTCAAGGTAAACCGCGAACTGTCCCAGGCCTTAAACCAGCAGGCGCAGCGTATGGATCTGGTCGCGTCGCAACAGCGTCAGGCCACCAGCCAAACGCTGCAGGTGCGGCAGGCGTTGAATACGCTGCGCGAACAGTCCCAGTGGCTTGGGGTCTCGAATATGCTGGGGGAAGCGCTACGCGCGCAGGTATCTCGTCTGCCCGAAATGCCCAAACCTCAGCAGTTAGATACCGAAATGGCGCAGCTACGTGTGCATCGTATGCGCTATGAAGATCTCCTCAATAAACAGCCGCAACTACGCCAGATCCATCAGGCCGATGGGCAACCGCTGACCGCGGAACAGAGCAGCATCCTCAACGCCCAGTTGCGCACTCAGCGTGAATTGCTGAACTCTCTGTTACAGGGTGGCGATACGCTGATCCTTGAGCTGACCAAACTAAAAGTCTCCAATAGCCAACTGGAAGATGCGCTAAAAGAGGTCAACGAAGCGACGCACCGCTATCTGTTCTGGACGTCTGACGTCAGCCCTATCTCCCTCTCCTGGCCTGTCGACATTGTTCAGGATCTGCGGCGTCTGATCTCATTAGATACCTTTAATCAGTTAGGTAAAGCCAGCATCATGATGCTGACCAGCAAAGAAACGCTACTACCGCTGTTCGGTGCGTTGGTACTGGTTGGATTTAGCCTCTATTCTCGCAAACACTTTACCCGTTTTCTTGAACGCTCGTCCGCGCGGGTGGGTAAGGTGACCCAGGACCACTTCTGGCTGACGATACGTACGGTATTCTGGTCAATACTCGTCGCCTCGCCGCTACCGGTACTGTGGGCCACCCTGGGTTACGGTTTGCAGGAAGCCTGGCCTTATCCGTTGGCCGTCGCTATCGGCGATGGCGTAACTGCCACGGTGCCCATGCTATGGGCGGTGATGATTTGCGCCACCTTTGCACGCCCTAACGGTCTGTTCATTGCCCACTTTGGCTGGCCGCGTAATCGCGTCGCGAAGGCTATGCACTATTACCTGATGAGCATCGGACTGATTGTCCCGCTGATCATGGCGGTAATTATGTTTGATAACCTCAATGACCGGGAATTCTCCGCCTCATTGGGACGCTTGTGCTTTATCTTGATTTGCGGCGCACTGGCGGTCGTGACTCTGAGCCTGAAGCGCGCCGGAATACCGCTGTATCTCGATAAAGAGGGCAACAGCGATAACATGGTCAACAGCATGCTATGGAATATGCTGATGGGCGCGCCGCTGATTGCCATCCTCGCGGCCGCAGTGGGCTATCTCGCCACATCGCAAGCTTTGCTGGCGCGTCTGGAAACGTCCGTGGCTATCTGGTTCTTGTTACTGGTGGTGTATCACGTCATCCGCCGCTGGATGCTGATCCAACGCCGCCGTCTGGCGTTCGACCGCGCCAAGCATCGACGCGCCGAAATGCTGGCGCAGCGCGCGCGGGGTGAAGAAGAACCGCCGCACTCCACCAGTCTTGAAGGCGCGATTGACGTTGATGAAAGCGAAGTGGATCTGGACGCGATCAGCGCGCAATCGCTGCGTCTGGTGCGCTCTATTTTGATGCTTATCGCCCTGCTTTCAGTCATTGTGCTGTGGTCGGAAATTCATTCCGCATTTGGCTTCCTGGAAAACATCTCGTTGTGGGATGTCACCTCTACGGTGCAAGGCGTGGAAAGCTTAGAGCCGATCACGCTGGGCGCGGTGCTCATCGCGATACTGGTATTTATCATCACCACCCAGTTAGTGCGCAACCTCCCCGCGTTGCTGGAGCTGGCGCTGCTGCAACATCTGGATTTAACCCCCGGCACCGGTTACGCCATTACCACCATTACCAAGTATTTGCTGATGCTGATTGGCGGTCTGGTTGGCTTCTCGATGATCGGCATTGAGTGGTCCAAACTGCAATGGCTGGTGGCTGCTCTCGGTGTTGGTCTGGGCTTTGGTTTGCAGGAAATCTTCGCCAACTTTATTTCCGGCCTGATTATCCTGTTTGAGAAACCGATTCGCATTGGCGACACGGTGACCATTCGCGATCTTACCGGTAGCGTGACGAAGATTAACACTCGCGCCACCACCATCAGCGACTGGGACCGCAAAGAGATCATCGTGCCCAATAAGGCCTTTATCACCGAGCAGTTTATCAACTGGTCGTTATCAGATTCGGTCACCCGTGTGGTGTTAACTATCCCGGCGCCGTCAGAGGCTAACAGCGAGGAGGTCACGCAGATTTTGCTGACTGCCGCGCAGCGCTGTTCGCTGGTTATCGATAACCCGGCACCAGAAGTCTTTCTGGTAGATCTGCAGCAGGGGATTCAAATCTTCGAACTGCGTATTTATGCCGCAGAGATGGGACACCGTATGCCGCTGCGTCATGAGATCCACCAGCTGATTCTGGCAGGCTTCCGCGAACACGGTATTGATATGCCATTCCCGCCGTTCCAGATGCGTCTGGAGAGCCTTGGCGGTAAACAAACGGGAAGAACGTTAAGTTCTGCGGGCAGAGCCAGCCGCCCGGCAGGAAGTTTGTAGCGCATGATTCAGGCAAGACATGCCGGATGGCGACCCGTTGGGTCTTATCCGGCCTACGAAAATGCTTCTTTGTAGGCCGGATACGCCAGGACGGTTACTCCACCGCCCACTCAGGTTCGTTGGCCATGCGACGGCTATAGTTCTGATAAATCGCCATCGCCAGCAGCGAGAAGAAGATCGGGCCGCCGGTCATCCACAATGCGCTGTTCCAGTCCCCGGCTTCAATCACCGGCTGGATGATGGTGAACACGTTGGCAAACGTCACCACCAATACCACCACGCCGGTTGTCAGTAACGTCGCCGCCCGCGTTTTAAAAATCACAAACGGCCTTTCCAGATCCGTACGCGCTTTAAAGAATGGGAAAGCCAGCGCAAGGAACAGATACGGCAGCGTCATTGAGACGTTCGCCATCAGGGTCAGTTTGTTATAAAACGCTGAAGCCGTGTCGCCGCCAAACGAAACCAGCAGGATAAACAGGCTCACCAGTAAACACTGCAACCACATTGCCGTCGTCGGCATCCCCACCGCATTCAGCCTGGTCATCGGCGCGGGCCACAATGCCTTCGGCGTTCCCTGAATAATCGCTTTCAGCGGCGAGTAGCTGAGCGTGAAAAAGGCGCCCGTATAGGCGAGGAACATAGAAAGGCCGGTGATACGCGCGAACCATACGCCCAACGCCATCGCGCTTTCCGGGGAAAGGTGCAGCGCATTACCCAACGTCATCCCGAGGCTTTTCATCAGGATATAAGTAATGTTGCCGAGGTTGACCGAGCCATCACTTAATACCTGTTGCCAGTTGGTGCTAACGCCCCATAAAAATATCGCCAGTGAATAACCGACAGAAATGACAATAGCGGCAAAGACAATCCCTTTCGCGAAGTTCTTTTCTGGCTTTTCTGTTTTATCTACCAGTCCGCCCACGGCCTCAATTCCGCCGTAAGCAAAAATAGCAAACACAACAAATGACAACATTGCCAGACCGGACTGATATCCCGGATTAGGCGAGGAGATAAAATTAATATCCTGCGCAAAGTGGCCACCCGTTAATAACAAAATAGCGACACTCACTAACAACAAAACTAAATTAAGACACATTACGGCAATTCCACCTACAGCCGTAATACGGGCAATCTTATTAATCCCCCGTGAGGCCACGCAGGTCACCAGAATCATCCAGCCGACGGCGAGCAGCCCGACAACCTGCGTAGGCTCAAGCCCGGCAAAACGCCAGTGCTGCGTCATGTCTGCGCCAAATAAGAAGGTCGAAAAAGGTACCCAGACCTTTGCCGCCGTGCTGACCATCCATATCACATAGGAAGAAAACCACATAAACGTGCCGATAAACGCATAACGTGGCCCAACGCTATTATTCATCCACGAATAGATTCCCCCCTCTTCTTTCCGATAGGCGGAACCCATTTCCGCCATCATTAAAGCAAATGGAATAAAAAATAATAATGCGGAAAATATATACCATGGAATCGCGCTGTACCCCATTAAATAGAACGCGGAGGGGCTGTTAGCAAAACCAAAAACAGACGTAAATATCATAAGGATGAGACCAATCAGACTCATCTTTTTTATTGTTTGGGTCATTAAACCATCCCTTACTCTGGCAAGCGTTTCACAAACGCCGCTCACCGATTGGCGCTGCTCTCATTGCGGAGTTCAGCGATAAAAAATTAACACAGAATTGATACCTGAAAGATATCAAACATCCAGATGTAAATTGTGGCTATTAGAGGGTAAATGAAAAAATATGCTACAAAGTGGCTGTTTATCCGCCACTTTGTATGGAGAGAGCGTAAATTACGCGCGATCGACGGTAAATGCGATAACCTCAGCCAGGCTTTCTGCGCCCAGCGCCAGCATCACCAGACGGTCAACGCCGAGCGCCACGCCAGAGCAATCCGGCATGCCCACTTTTAACGCTTCAAGCAGGTTGGTATCGATAGGTTGCTGTGGCAGGCCACGCGCGGCACGTTTGCGGTTATCCTGTTCAAACCGTTGCTGCTGCTCGCGCGCGTCGGTCAACTCATGGAAACCATTCGCCAGCTCAATACCTTTGTAATACACCTCGAAACGCTCAGCCACGCGGTGATCTTCGGTACTGATTTGCGCCAATGATGCCTGGCTGGCGGGGAAATGATACACAAACGTCGGTTTGTCTTTGCCGATATGCGGCTCAACGCCCATCGTGAACAGCAGTTGCAGCAACGTATCCCGATCTTCTTCAGTATCGGCGATATTGCTGAGATCCAGCTTAGCCGCCACTTCCCGCAGTTGGGTTTTGTCTGCAGACAGTGGATCTATCTCCAGATGGCGCTGGAAGGCCTGCTGATAAGAAAGGCTTTCCGCTGGAGAGCAGTCCAGCACTTGCTGGAGCAAATCATCCACTTCATTCATCAGGCGATACATATCGTAGTGGGGACGATACCATTCGAGCATGGTGAACTCAGGGTTATGATGACGTCCCATCTCTTCATTGCGAAAGCTGCGGCACAGTTGATATACCGGGCCACATCCTGCCACCAGCAGGCGCTTCATGTGATATTCCGGACTGGTCATTAAATAGAGATTCATTCCCTGGGAATGTCCAGGGCCGACGAAACGTGTTTCGAACGGGAACAGATGGATGTCCGTTACCGTTGCCTGACTCATACAAGGGGTCTCAACCTCAAGCACGCCACGATCGGCAAAAAAGCGGCGAATCTCCGCTATAATTGCTGCACGTTTTAACAGATTGGGGATGGACGCGCTCGGCTGCCAGGTTGCCGTTTCGCTCATGGTTGTTTCTCCGATTTAAGACAAGGGCACGAAGTCTACTCGTATCGCGCTAACGAGACAAATTTCCCGCGGTAGTAATCAGCACTGGCAATCAGGTAAAAAAAGCGACATTGGGTGGTTTAGTAATTAAATTAATCAAATTCAATGATAATTCCCCCCTTTGACACGCTAAAAAAATCGAACACGTCAAATTTCCCGCACATCCCTAAGACTATACTATTGTACCTATAAAGGAGCAGTGGAAACGCGTTCATAACCTGTTTGAAGCCGATGAAGCATCTGAGTTCAGGCGGGGATGAAATAACAACAATCTGGAGGAATGTCGTGCAAACCTTTCAAGCCGATCTTGCCATTATAGGCGCCGGTGGCGCGGGATTACGTGCTGCAATTGCTGCCGCACAAGCAAATCCCAACGCTAAAATCGCACTGATCTCAAAAGTGTACCCAATGCGCAGCCATACCGTTGCTGCCGAAGGCGGCTCTGCTGCTGTCGCGCAGGATCATGACAGCTTTGACTACCATTTTCACGATACGGTAGCAGGCGGAGACTGGCTATGTGAGCAGGATGTCGTGGATTACTTTGTCCACCACTGCCCAACTGAAATGACGCAACTCGAACAATGGGGCTGCCCATGGAGCCGTCGTGAAGACGGTAGCGTCAACGTACGTCGCTTCGGCGGCATGAAAATCGAGCGTACCTGGTTTGCCGCGGATAAAACCGGCTTCCACATGCTGCATACGCTGTTCCAAACGTCTTTGCAGTTCCCACAGATTCAGCGCTTTGACGAACACTTCGTTCTCGATATCCTGGTTGACGATGGTCATGCTCGCGGCGTCGTCGCGATGAACATGATGGAAGGCACGCTGGTGCAGATCCGTGCTAACGCAGTGGTAATGGCAACGGGCGGCGCAGGTCGCGTTTACCGTTACAACACCAACGGCGGCATCGTAACCGGCGACGGTATGGGCATGGCGCTGAGCCACGGCGTTCCGCTGCGTGATATGGAATTCGTTCAGTATCACCCGACGGGTCTGCCAGGCTCCGGTATCCTGATGACTGAAGGCTGCCGTGGTGAAGGCGGTATTCTGGTCAACAAAAATGGCTACCGTTATCTGCAAGACTACGGCATGGGTCCGGAAACCCCACTGGGCGAGCCGAAAAACAAATATATGGAACTCGGTCCGCGCGACAAAGTTTCTCAGGCTTTCTGGCACGAATGGCGCAAAGGCAACACCATTTCCACTCCGCGTGGCGATGTGGTTCACCTCGACCTGCGTCACCTCGGCGAGAAAAAACTGCTCGAACGTTTACCGTTCATCTGCGAACTGGCGAAAGCCTACGTGGGTGTCGATCCGGTTAAAGAACCGATCCCGGTACGTCCGACCGCGCACTACACCATGGGCGGTATCGAAACCGATCAGCACTGTGAAACCCGCATTAAAGGTCTGTTCGCTGTCGGCGAATGTTCCTCTGTTGGTCTGCATGGCGCTAACCGTCTGGGCTCTAACTCCCTGGCGGAACTGGTGGTCTTCGGTCGTATGGCCGGCGAACAGGCTGCGGAACGTGCTGCAACGGCTGGCGCTGCAAACAGTGCCGCGCTTGATGCACAGGTTGCCGGTATTGAAAAACGTCTGAAAGATCTGGTTAACCAGGAAGGTAACGAAAACTGGTCTAAGATCCGTGACGAAATGGGGATCTCCATGGAAGAAGGTTGCGGTATCTACCGTACGCCGGAACTCATGCAGAAAACCGTTGATAAGCTGGCTGAGCTGCAGGAGCGCTTCAAGCGCGTGCGTATCACTGATACCTCCAGCGTCTTCAACACCGACCTGCTGTACACCATCGAACTGGGTCACGGTCTGAACGTTGCTGAATGTATGGCGCACTCCGCTCTGGCGCGTAAAGAATCCCGCGGCGCGCATCAGCGTCTGGATGAAGGCTGCACCGAGCGTGACGACGTGAACTTCCTCAAACACACCCTCGCCTTCCGCGATGCTGACGGCACGACTCGCCTGGAATACAGCGACGTGAAAATCACCACTCTGCCACCGGCTAAACGTGTTTACGGTGGCGAAGCGGAAGCAGCCGATAAGAAGGAGAAGGCGAATGGCTGAGATGAAAAACCTGAAAGTTGAGGTGGTGCGCTATAACCCGGAAACCGATACCGCGCCGCACAGTGCTTTCTACGAAGTTCCTTACGATGAAACCACGTCTCTGCTCGATGCGTTGGGCTACATCAAGGATAACCTGGCGCCAGACCTGAGCTATCGCTGGTCCTGCCGTATGGCAATCTGCGGCTCCTGCGGCATGATGGTCAACAACGTGCCGAAGCTGGCGTGCAAAACCTTCCTGCGTGATTACACCAACGGTATGAAGGTTGAAGCGCTGGGCAACTTCCCGATTGAGCGCGATCTGGTCGTCGATATGACGCACTTTATCGAAAGCCTGGAAGCGATCAAACCGTACATCATCGGTAACCCGCGTACACCGGATCAGGGTCCAAACACCCAGACTCCGGCGCAGATGGCGAAGTATCATCAGTTCTCCGGTTGCATCAACTGTGGTCTGTGCTACGCCGCGTGCCCGCAGTTCGGCCTGAACCCTGAGTTCATTGGACCGGCTGCGATTACGCTGGCGCATCGTTACAACGAAGATAGCCGCGACCACGGTAAGAAAGAGCGTATGGCTCAATTGAATAGCCCGAACGGCGTCTGGAGTTGTACTTTCGTGGGCTACTGCTCCGAAGTCTGCCCGAAACACGTCGATCCGGCTGCGGCCATTCAGCAGGGTAAAGTTGAAAGTTCAAAAGACTTTCTTATCGCAACCCTGAAACCACGCTAAGGAGTGCAACATGACGACTAAACGCAACGCCTATGTGCGGCCAATGACGTCCACCTGGTGGAAGAAACTGCCGTTTTATCGCTTTTACATGCTGCGTGAAGGCACAGCCGTTCCGGCTGTCTGGTTCAGTATTGAACTGATCTTCGGCCTGTTTGCGCTTAAGCACGGTGTGGAATCCTGGGCTGGCTTTGTCGGGTTCCTGCAGAACCCGGTGGTGGTGATCCTTAACATCATCGCCCTGGCAGCCGCGCTGCTGCATACCAAGACCTGGTTTGAACTGGCGCCGAAAGCGGCCAACATCATCGTAAAAGACGAAAAAATGGGGCCAGAGCCAATCATCAAAGGGCTTTGGGCGGTTACTGTGGTTGCGACAGTAGTAATACTGTTTGTTGCCCTGTTCTGGTAAGGAGTCCGGAATGATTAATCCAAATCCAAAACGCTCTGACGAACCCGTATTCTGGGGCCTGTTTGGTGCAGGCGGTATGTGGAGCGCAATCATTGCGCCGGTGATGATTCTGCTGGTAGGCATTATGCTGCCGCTGGGCTTTGTTCCTGATGCCTTCAGCTATGAACGCGTCCTGGCATTCGCTCAGAGCTTTATCGGTCGCGCATTCCTGTTCCTGATGATCGTCCTGCCGCTGTGGTGCGGTTTACACCGTATGCATCACGCGATGCATGACCTGAAAATCCACGTGCCTGCTGGCAAATGGGTATTCTACGGACTGGCAGCTATCCTGACCGTTGTAACGGCCATTGGTATCCTGACCATCTAATTGCATGCGTTAACTATCAGGCCCGCCATTGGCGGGCCTTTTTATTTGTGCAGAGCCCCAGCCAACCAACGGGAAAACTCACGCATTGCAGATGTCTCCGGTCGGGATTGCAAACGCGTTATCCAATAGCTCCCCAGATCAATCTGCGTTAGAAACGGTTGAACGATACGTTCACTACCAAGCAGATGAGTGAACATTCTTACCGGGGCAATCGCCACCCCGATCCCCGCCTGCGCGGCCTCCAGCATTGTGACGGACGAATCAAACACCACCACGTTGTGCGTCGGTGACGGAGGCGCTTCTCCGGCGGCCTGCATCCAAAGCGTCCACTCATCTCGCCGATAAGAGCGTAATAACGGGAATTTCAGGAGGTCTGCAGGTACCTTGATCTGTGCGGCTAATTCTGGCGAGCAAAGCGGGGACATCAGCGCGCTACACAAATATTGTGCATCGGTATCGTGCCAGGCACCTCCTCCGTAGCGAATGGTATAGTCCAGTCCCTCGGCGGCGGGATCCACGCGGTTATTGTGGGTGGAAATATGCAAATCAATATGCGGATAACTACGCTTAAAGTCGCTGAGCAGGGGAAAAAGACAACCGACCGCAAAGGTCCCCACCACTCCGATTTTAAGTTTTTCCTGGGTTTTTTTAGTAGCAAAACGATCCAGCATCTCCGCCATACGATCGAAAGAATCATTAAGTACAGGTAACAGACTTTCCCCTTCTGTCGTCAGCATTAACCCACGGGAGCCGCGCACAAACAGCTGACAATTTAGCTGCTGTTCCAGCGCTTTGACATGCTGGCTGATGGCAGAATGCGTCACGTTGAGCTCAATCGCAGCGCGGGTAAAGCTAAGGTGTCTGGCCGCGGCTTCAAAAGCTCGCAGTGAGTTAAGAGGAATATAGCTACGCGTCATCATCCGGCCTGTTAGAAAAACTTATATCTGCTGCTAAATTTAACCGTTTGTCAACACACTGCAAATCAAACAAACTGATTGCGTCTGACGGGCCCGGACACCCTTTCGCTTTTTATTACGGAACTGATTTCATGATGAAAAAATCGTTATGCTGCGCGTTGCTGCTGACAGCCTCTTTCTCCACGTTTGCCGCCGCAAAAACAGAACAACAGATTGCAGATATCGTAAACCGTACCATCACACCGCTGATGCAAGAACAGGCTATTCCGGGTATGGCCGTGGCAATTATCTACCAGGGAAAACCCTATTACTTTACCTGGGGGAAAGCCGATATCGCCAATGACCGCCCCGTCACCCGGCAAACGCTGTTTGAGCTTGGATCGGTAAGTAAGACGTTTAACGGTGTGCTGGGCGGCGATGCTATCGCCCGTGGTGAAATTAAGCTCAGCGATCCGGTCACCCAATACTGGCCCGAATTAACTGGCAAACAATGGCAGGGTATCAGCCTGCTGAACCTGGCCACCTATACGGCGGGTGGTCTGCCGCTTCAGGTACCTGACGACGTTACAGATAAAGCGGCATTACTGCGCTTTTATCAAAACTGGCAGCCGCAATGGGCCCCGGGCGCTAAACGCCTGTATGCTAACTCCAGTATTGGTCTGTTTGGCGCACTGGCGGTGAAACCTTCAGGAATGGGCTATGAAGAGGCGATGACCAAACGCGTCCTGCAACCATTAAAACTGGCGCATACCTGGATTACGGTTCCACAGAGCGAACAAAAGGATTATGCCTGGGGTTATCGCGAAGGGAAGCCCGTGCACGTATCTCCGGGTCAGCTTGATGCCGAAGCCTACGGGGTGAAATCCAGCCTTGTCGATATGACTCGCTGGATTCAGGCCAACATGGACGCCAGCCAGGTGCAGGAGAAAACGCTCCGACAGGGAATTGAAATTGCGCAGGCTCGTTACTGGCATATTGGCGATATGTACCAGGGATTAGGTTGGGAGATGCTGAACTGGCCGGTGAATGCCGACTCGATAATCAACGGTAGCGACAGTAAAGTCGCGTTAGCGGCGCTTCCCGCCGTTGAGGTCAATCCGCCCGCCCCTGCAGTGAAAGCCTCATGGGTGCACAAAACCGGCTCCACTGGCGGATTTGGCAGCTACGTTGCGTTCGTTCCGGAAAAAAATCTCGGCATCGTGATGCTGGCAAACAAAAGCTACCCAAACCCTGCTCGCGTCGAGGCCGCCTGGCGCATTCTTGAAAAATTGCAGTAACTGACGATGAGGTCCGCTATAGCGGACCTCGTTTCTTCCTCTTCTTTTCCTGCTGTCATCTACACTTAACAAAAAACAGTAAGGAAAATCTTATGCGCATTCTGCCCGTCGTTGCTGCAGTTACCGCTGCATTTCTGGTTGTCGCCTGCAGTTCCCCTACACCGCCAAAGGGCGTTACCGTTGTGAATAACTTTGACGCCAAACGCTATCTTGGTACCTGGTATGAAATTGCACGTTTAGACCATCGCTTCGAACGTGGACTGGAAAAAGTGACCGCAACGTATAGCTTGCGCGACGACGGCGGTATCAACGTGATCAATAAGGGCTATAACCCGGACAGAGGGATGTGGCAAAAAACGGAGGGTAAAGCCTATTTTACCGGCGACCCAAATCGGGCGGCGCTCAAGGTGTCATTCTTCGGCCCCTTCTATGGTGGGTATAACGTGATTGCGCTCGACCGGGAATATCGCCACGCGCTGGTGTGTGGTCCGGATCGCGATTACCTGTGGATCCTTTCACGGACCCCCACCATTTCAGATGAAATGAAGCAGCAAATGTTGGCTATCGCGACCCGGGAAGGGTTTGACGTCAATAAACTGATTTGGGTGAAACAGCCTGGTGCTTAGTGAGTGCTCAGCTTCAGACCAATAATGCCAGCCACAATCAGCCCCAGACTCAGCAAACGCGCCGGGCTGGCAGATTCACCCAACAGCAGAATCCCGGTAATGGCCGCCCCGACGGCGCCAATACCGGTCCAGACGGCATAGGCGGTCCCAACTGGCAAGGTGCGCATCGCCCAGGAGAGCATGGCGATACTGACGATCATCGCGACAATGGTGATAATGCTTGGCGTCAGACGAGTGAAGCCGTGGGTGTATTTCAGGCCAATCGCCCAAACAACTTCGAGCAAACCGGCAATTAATAAAATGATCCAGGACATATCAGGCTCCAGAACAATGGGGCCGTCCCCGGTGAAAGAAGCGTTTGCAGGTCGTCCTGCAAAGCTGGTGTGTGAAATGGCATTTTTGCCCGACAGAAAATGAATTTCAACCTTTTTATTCACCGTCTGTTAAAAGCAAGAATTAAGCATAATTAGCGGCGTAGTTCCCGCATTTGGCACTCATCGGAGTTCTCTATGATGAAGGGCTTTCTGAAATCAGAAAGTCGATTGCCCCTCTTCTGAATGCGAAAAGTTTATGCTTAAAATTTTAGTGATTGACCGATGCCACTTTACCCGCACAGGGATTGAGGCCTTGCTTAATCATTCTGGCAGGTTCAGCTCCTCATTTCTGGTATCAGGAATTAATAATCTTCTGTTGGCAAAAGAGCATATTTTGCAGTGGAAACCGCATCTGGTCATTGCGGATTTATACAGTTTTATTAGCGAGGCGCATTCCACTCCGCCAGTTAAGCCCTTTTTCATGAGCTGTGGCGTCATCCCTTTGATTTTACTGCAATCAGCGGACAGACAGCACACATCCGTCCCGACTTCTCAAGCCATCGCCCATTCGGTATTAACCAAACACACCTCGCTAAACGCACTCATACACACGATTCAGGAAGCGCTACAAGATCGCCCCACATTAGCATTAGCCGAAAACCCGACGCCACTGCTGACGCCGCAGGAGGAGAAAGTATTGTCAATGTGGATGGATGGCGTGAGCAACAATGCGATAGCCGCCACGCTCAGCATTCATGGCAAAACGGTGTATACCTATAAACGAAATATTCGTATGAAGCTTCATCTGGGGAACCGCTTCTCACCGTTTCTCTCGCTCCCGCATAAGGAGAGTTAACGGTACGACCCGGCGTCGTACCGTTGAGCGTTATTGCTGAGCTTTTGTCGCTGCACCAGAAATAGCGTTACCACCGTCAGAAATATCCTCCCCTACGCCTCGCGTGGTATTACACGCGGTTAATACGGAAGAAAGTACCAACACAGAAAAGATCGCAGCAATTGTCTTCTTAATCATAACGTCTTCCTTTTCTAGCCAATATTGTTTGTGTATAGCTACTTAATAATAGACAAGATCCGGAAGTGTGATGGATAAACAATCGTTTTTCAGATTATGTGAGAAGTTTAACTGGCGGCGTGAGAGATTGAATTGCCGAGGTGTTTGATGTCTTCACCGAAGCCGCGCGCGGTATTACAGCCCGCCAGTAGGGTGCTGGTGAAAAGGATTAGCATTACAAGACTGAGAAGACGTTTCATCATTCCTGCCCTGGAAAAAGTATGGCGCAGCAACCTGCGCCACAAGATCAAATAAGTGTTTTATTTTACGCGGGAAACGTATTCGCCTGAGCGAGTATCCACTTTGATCACTTCGCCGATCTGTACGAACAGCGGAACTTTAACGACTGCGCCGGTAGACAGAGTAGCCGGTTTGCCGCCAGTACCAGCGGTATCGCCTTTCAGACCTGGGTCGGTTTCAATAACTTCCAGCTCAACGAAGTTCGGCGGAGTCACGGAGATCGGCTGACCGTTCCACAGGGTCACGATGCATTCAGCCTGGTCCAGCAGCCATTTAGCGTTATCGCCTACCGCTTTCTCGTCTGCAGCCAGCTGTTCGAAAGTGGTGTTGTTCATGAAGTGCCAGAATTCACCGTCGCTATACAAGAAGGTCAGGTTCATGTCGGCTACATCTGCGCCTTCGGCAGAGTCGGTAGACTTGAAGGTTTTCTCTACGCGAGTACCGGTCAGCAGGCGACGCAGCTTAACGCGCGCAAACGCCTGGCCTTTACCTGGTTTAACGAATTCGCTGGCTTCAACCGCATACGGTTCGCCGTCCAACATGATTTTAAGACCAGCACGAAAATCGTTGCTATAGTACGTTGCCATAAGGCCCTCTGAAAATTGTTAACTGGTAGCTAAGCCACAAAATGGCGCATATTGTAACCCTAAATACCCCATCCAGAGAAGATTGGTTATCGCAACTTGCCGATGTTGTGACCGATCCCGATGAACTTCTGCATCTTTTGAATATAGACGCAGATGAAAAACTGTTGGCCGGACGCGACGCGAGACGACTTTTCGCCCTGCGCGTACCACGCGCGTTTATTGCGCGTATGGAGAAAGGCAATCCGAACGATCCGCTTCTGCGTCAGGTACTTACCGCCGAGGAAGAGTTTGTTGCGGCGCCAGGCTACTCGACCGATCCGCTGGAGGAACAACACAGTGTGGTTCCTGGCCTGCTGCATAAATATCGCAACCGGGCGCTGCTGCTGGTCAAAGGCGGCTGCGCGGTAAATTGTCGTTATTGCTTCCGCCGACACTTCCCGTACGCCGAAAATCAGGGCAACAAGCGCAACTGGCAGGTCGCTCTGGACTACATTACTGCCCATCCTGAGTTAGATGAGGTAATCTTCTCCGGCGGCGATCCGTTGATGGCCAAGGATCACGAACTGGACTGGCTGCTCACGCAACTGGAAACCATTCCACACATTAAGCGTCTGCGCATTCACAGCCGTTTACCGATTGTGATCCCTGCGCGCATTACCGAAGGGCTGACCGAGCGTTTTGCTCACTCTTCATTGCAAATTCTGCTGGTCAATCATATTAACCATGCCAATGAAGTTGATGAGACGTTTCGTCAGGCGATGCTCAGACTGCGCAAAGCAGGCGTCACGCTACTCAATCAAAGCGTATTGCTACGGGGTGTTAACGATAACGCCCAAACCCTGGCCGACCTTAGTAACGCACTGTTTGATGCGGGTGTTATGCCCTATTACCTGCACGTACTGGATAAAGTGCAGGGTGCCGCCCACTTTATGGTCAGCGACGACGAAGCACGTCAGATTGTGCGTGAACTGCTGACGCTGGTTTCCGGTTATATGGTCCCTAAACTGGCGCGAGAAATTGGCGGAGAACCCAGTAAAACGCCGTTGGATCTGCAATTACGCCAGCAATAATGCTTATTGAGTGTCCGATTATGGACACTCACTACCAATCCCGAGTATTTAATATCCTTGCAGGTGGAGTCGCACTTTTAATATGTGCTATTTTAACTGGTACTGTGCAACAACTCATTTGCAAAATTTATAAATTAATACAAATATAAATTCCCAATAAATATATGGTTAGGGAGAACCCTGAATGGCTATTAGTATTAAGGGTATTAATACCGGTGTTATTCGTCAGAAGAATGAATTTATTGCTCTGGCACTCAAAATCAAAGAACCAAGAAATAAAGAGTCGCTGTTTTTTCTCTCACCGTTGGGGCTAAGAGATCTGCTTATCGCTCTGGAGAGCAGACTCCATGCGAAGCACCAGCTTAGCGAAGAAGCGCGTTTGCGATATGAAAAAGAACGCGACAAAGCCAGTAAAAAGATGCACGAGAATATCCCTTTAATTCAGGAAGATGAGTTAAAAAATGCGGATATAAACCGTCGCATCAATTCTCTGGTGTTAGTGGATGATAAAGGAGAAAGCTTAGCATTTTCTCTGACACTGCATAACGGACAAACCCACGAATTACTGATTAATGAACTGCAGATCCAGGTATTAGCCTATGCAATCATTCATGCAATAAAAAATGCTGGCATGCAGGAATTAGCGCTAAGAATGACATCGCTGCTGGATTTCCTGCCGCTGTACGATGTTGACTGCCAGCAAAACGATAATCTTGAATATGATTCATATACACAACCAGAATGGAAACATAACCTGTTTAACCATTACCTGGCGATTATCTACCGCTATAAGGATGAAAAGGGTAAAGCTCAATTCTGTGGCTCAGTAGTGAAAACTCGCGCCCTTTCCGGCAGTAAAGAAGCTGAGGCCATTACCCGACGCCTTCTGGACTTCAGCCCACGACTGAAAAAACTTGCCGGTGTCCCGTGCCAGGTGTTTGTCAAAACGTTGACGGCAGATAAAACCCAAAAGCTCAATCAGGATCAGTGTTTGCGCGCGCTACATCATTTACGCGTTCAGTCTGCGCATAAAGCTCAGAATGCCTGATGGCGCTGCGCTTATCAGGCCTACGATCATTTATACCGTAGGCCGGATAAGACGCTTTAGCGTCGCCATCCGGCATCAACAGCTTTTATCAATTTGGGCACTTATAAACCTGACCATTCATCTCACTGGCGGTAGGAACAAAACTGGACAGCATTCCCTGTGATGGGCTGCTGACGCCATAAATTACGTTACCCCCCATTGCTGCGGCCTGGTTACGCAGATCGTTCGCTGCGCCACGCATAGACCCACCCTCTTCGCCATGCTGACCAGAAAGCCAGTTGCTCTGCGTACCGGTTGCAGTGCCAATCAGCTGGCACTCTGCGCCTGGCTTGTCTTCGACAAAGCGTACGTTTTGTCCGGCTGAACTCAGTTCGTTGCTGGAGCTACAACCCGCCATCAGTAGCGCGGCACCAACGATCCCTGCTAAATATTTCACGTGCATGTCATTCCCCATAATCAATTAGTTGGACGTTATGTCCGTAGCTGAATCATATACTAAAAAGATGACCAAAAGAAAAACCCCCAGACATTTCTGCCCGGGGGTTTTCAATTCTGAGAGGTTCAGAACAACATGATTACATCATGCCGCCCATTCCACCCATGCCGCCCATACCACCAGCAGCACCTAAGTCAGGCGCATCGCCTTTCGGCAGATCGGTAACCATGCACTCGGTGGTGATCATCAGACCCGCAACAGAAGCTGCGTACTGCAGAGCAGAACGCGTTACTTTGGTTGGATCCAGAATACCCATGTCGATCATGTTGCCGTATTCTTCAGTTGCAGCGTTGTAACCGTAGTTACCGTCACCCGCTTTCACGGTGTTAGCCACTACAGACGGCTCTTCGCCGCAGTTCAGAACGATTTGACGCAGCGGAGCTTCCATTGCGCGCAGCGCAACTTTGATACCGACGTTCTGGTCTTCGTTCTGACCTTTCAGGCCGGCAATTTTGGACGCTACGCGAATCAGCGCAACACCGCCACCAGCAACCACGCCTTCTTCTACCGCAGCACGGGTTGCGTGCAGGGCATCTTCAACGCGGGCTTTCTTCTCTTTCATTTCAACTTCAGTCGCAGCACCAACTTTGATTACCGCAACGCCGCCTGCCAGTTTCGCTACGCGCTCCTGCAGTTTTTCACGGTCGTAGTCTGAAGTAGCTTCTTCGATCTGCTGACGAATCTGAGTCACGCGACCCTGGATTGCCGCTTCATCACCCACGCCATCAATGATGGTGGTGGTGTCTTTGTTGATAACAACGCGTTTTGCCTGACCCAGATCTTCCAGAGTGGCTTTTTCCAGTTCCATACCGATCTCTTCAGAGATAACGGTACCACCGGTCAGGGTAGCGATATCCTGCAGCATCGCTTTACGACGATCGCCGAAGCCAGGTGCTTTAACAGCAGCCACTTTCACGATACCGCGCATGGTGTTAACAACCAGAGTTGCCAGCGCTTCGCCTTCAACATCTTCTGCGATGATCAGCAGCGGTTTGCCTGCTTTCGCGACAGCTTCCAGAACCGGCAGCATTTCGCGGATGTTGGAGATTTTCTTATCAGCCAGCAGGATGAACGGGCTTTCCAGTTCAACAGCGCCAGTTTCCGGCTTGTTGATGAAGTAAGGAGACAGGTAGCCACGGTCGAACTGCATACCTTCAACCACGTCCAGTTCGTCCTGCAGACCGGTACCGTCTTCAACGGTGATCACGCCTTCTTTACCGACTTTGTCCATCGCTTCTGCGATCAGTTTACCTACGGTTTCGTCGGAGTTAGCGGAGATGGTACCAACCTGAGCGATTGCTTTAGAGTCAGAGCACGGTACGGACAGCGCTTTCAGTTCTTCAACGGCAGCAGCGACAGCTTTGTCGATACCACGTTTCAGATCCATTGGGTTCATACCCGCAGCAACAGCTTTCAGACCTTCAGTAATGATGGACTGAGCCAGTACGGTTGCGGTGGTGGTACCGTCGCCTGCAGCGTCATTCGCTTTAGAGGCAACTTCTTTCACCATCTGCGCACCCATGTTTTCGAACTTGTCTTCCAGTTCGATTTCACGTGCTACGGAAACACCATCTTTAGTGATGGTCGGTGCACCGAAAGATTTATCCAGAACTACGTTACGGCCTTTTGGACCGAGGGTAACTTTCACTGCATCTGCCAGTACGTTTACGCCGCGCAGCATTTTCACACGAGCGTCGTTACCGAATTTTACGTCTTTAGCTGCCATTTTCTCTTTCCCTTAAATTCGTATGTTCAGTGTCGTTCGCGGATTAGGCTTCAACAATTGCCAGGATGTCACTTTCAGACATGATCAACACTTCTTCATTGTCGATCTTCTCAGATTTAACACCGTAGCCATCGTTGAAAATAACGATATCGCCGACTTTCACGTCCAGCGGCTGTACGGTACCGTTGTCCAGGATGCGACCCTTACCGACAGCGATGATTTCGCCACGAGTTGATTTACCTGCTGCAGAACCGGTCAGTACGATGCCGCCAGCAGATTTGGATTCAACTTCTTTACGTTTGACGATCACACGATCATGTAACGGACGAATACTCATTGATAGCTCTCCTTTGAGAAAGTCTTTATCAGTTATGGGTGACGCCGGCCCGTAAACGGTTTCCCGGCTAGTGACCAGAGAGATGGGGATGGGCTTTTGTGCCTTCAAGGGGGCAAGCGAAAAAAATTTTTTATCAGCAGAAAATCCCGTCAAAACACCGACACGCCTCACATTTCATAACGATTTCAGTCACGTCGTCATAAGTAAATCCGATTGTGATACCATCAAAATCTGCGCTGTAGCCCAGTCAAGGGGCATAACCGGATAACAACTTATGAGCGGACTGAAACAAGAGCTGGGACTGGCTCAGGGCGTTGGCCTGTTGTCGACATCATTATTAGGTACAGGCGTTTTTGCCGTCCCCGCGTTGGCTGCGCTGGTCGCTGGCAACAACAGCCTTTGGGCCTGGCCGGTGCTGATTGTTTTAGTCTTTCCCGTGGCGATTGTCTTTGCCGTGCTCGGCCGCCATTTCCCCAGCGCGGGCGGCGTGGCGCATTTTGTCGGTATGGCCTTTGGCTCGCGCCTGGAGCGCGTCACCGGATGGCTGTTTTTGTCGGTAATCCCGGTTGGCTTGCCTGCGGCATTACATATTGCCGCAGGATTCGGCCAGGCGATGTTTGGCTGGCATGACGAGCAGCTTCTGCTGGCAGAACTCGGTACACTGGCGTTGGTCTGGTACATAGGCTCCCGCGGCGCCAGCTCCAGCGCTAACCTACAAACGGTCATTGCCGGGCTGATCGTGGCCCTGATTGTCGCCATCTGGTGGGCGGGCGATCTAAAACCCAGTGAAATCCCCTTCCCTGCAATTAGCGAAATTGAGCTTCCCGGACTGTTCGCTGCACTGTCAGTGATGTTCTGGTGCTTTGTCGGTCTTGAAGCATTTGCCCACCTGGCCTCTGAATTTAAAAATCCGGAGCGAGACTTCCCGCGCGCGCTAATGATCGGTCTACTGCTGGCAGGTTCTGTCTACTGGGCATGCACCGTCGTCGTCCTCCATTTTGGCGCTTATGGCGAGAAAATGGCGGCGGCGGCATCACTGCCAGAAATTGTTGTACAGCTGTTTGGCGTACAGGCACTGTGGGTCGCCTGCATTATTGGTTATCTGGCCTGCTTTGCCAGTCTCAACATTTATATTCAAAGTTTCGCCCGGCTGGTCTGGTCGCAAGCACAATACAAGCCGGGGAGTTATCTGGCGCGCCTTTCCCCTCGTCACCTTCCGCGCAATGCGCTGAACGCCGTGCTAGGTTGCTGCGTGGTCAGTACCTTGTGCATCTATATGCTGCAAATCAATCTCGATGCGTTAATCGTCTACGCTAACGGCATCTTTATTATGATTTATCTGCTGTGCATGCTGGCAGGTTGTCGATTACTGAAAGGACACTATCGCGCATTGGCGATCGTTGGCGGTTTGCTATGTCTGCTATTGCTGGCGATGGTGGGTTGGAAGAGCCTGTATGCACTGATTATGCTGGCTGCGCTGTGGTTATTTTTACCCGGCAGGCCGGATAAGTCGACGCTGACGCCATCATCCGGCATATGAACACGTGCCGGATGGCGCTAACGCTTATCCGGCCTACATACTGATGCTTAATCCCGACGATCGTCTTTATGTTCGATACTGTCATGATGCTCGTCTTTGCGCTGGAACTCACCGTCAAAGGTCTCGCCCCCACCCGTTCCGGCGCTAAAACCACCGCCGGGCATACGAGAAAAACGCAAATGTGGCAGCAGTTTCATCGTCAGATGCTTCTGCACCGGGGGTAATAAAAGAAGAAGACCAAGGAAATCGGTGAAAAAACCCGGCAGCACTAATAGCAGACCGGCAATAATCAGCGAAACGCTCTTGATCATTTCTGCAGCCGGGCTTTCACCTGCCGCCATTTTTTGTTGCATCAGTAAAAAGTTCTTAAATCCCTGATTACGAACCAGAGACATCCCGATAACCGACGTAAAAATAACCAAAATCAGGGTCATCAGAACACCCAACACATGGGCAACCTGAATAAAAATAGATATCTCTATGTAAACATAGAGAAAAATGGCAAGTAATGGTATCCAGCGCAAAGGGGGCTCCTGTTAATAACAGGCGTTTTGTACAACGTCTGTTCAAAAATTATGTGACTCGCATCAGTCAGATATTGAGGTGGTTAGCAAAATTTCAAGTCGCTTGTACACTAATATTTAGTGTTAATCCTAAAGGGGTGATCTATTTCACAGAATAATAAATAAGGGGTAAATTCCACGCTTTAAGTGATCCAGATTACGGTAGAAATCCTGAACCAGCATATGATCTCGGGTATCAGACCGATGCAGGGGATAATCGTCGGTCGAGAAACAATCGAAATCACATATATCCTGTGTGTTTAGTCAAATCATTGGCAGCTTGAAAAAGAAGGTTCACATGTTAAACAACATTCGTATCGAAGAAGACTTGTTGGGTACCAGGGAAGTTCCAGCGGACGCTTACTATGGTGTTCACACTCTGAGAGCGATTGAAAACTTCTACATTAGCAACAACAAAATCAGCGACATTCCTGAATTTGTTCGCGGCATGGTAATGGTGAAAAAGGCAGCGGCGATGGCCAACAAAGAGCTGCAAACCATTCCTAAAAGTGTGGCAAATGCCATCATCGCGGCGTGTGATGAAGTCCTGAATAACGGAAAATGCATGGATCAGTTCCCGGTAGACGTTTACCAGGGTGGTGCGGGTACCTCCGTCAACATGAACACCAACGAAGTGCTGGCCAATATCGGTCTGGAACTGATGGGTCACCAGAAAGGTGAATATCAGTACCTGAACCCGAACGACCACGTTAACAAATGTCAGTCTACCAACGACGCATACCCAACCGGTTTCCGTATCGCGGTATACGCATCCATCATCAAACTGATTGATGCCCTGAACCAGCTGCGTGAAGGCTTCGAGAAAAAAGCCGATGAATTCCAGGACATCCTGAAAATGGGTCGTACCCAGCTGCAGGATGCTGTGCCGATGACCCTCGGTCAGGAATTCCGTGCTTTCAGCATCCTGCTGAAAGAAGAAGTGAAAAACATTGGGCGTACTGCAGAGCTGCTGCTGGAAGTTAACCTCGGCGCAACGGCAATCGGTACGGGTCTGAACACACCGAAAGAATACTCTCCGCTGGCAGTGAAAAAACTGGCTGAAGTTACCGGTTTTGCCTGTGTTCCTGCAGAAGACCTGATTGAAGCAACTTCTGACTGCGGCGCATACGTTATGGTGCACGGCGCACTGAAACGTCTGGCTGTGAAGATGTCCAAAATCTGTAACGACCTGCGTTTGCTCTCCTCTGGTCCACGTGCCGGCCTGAACGAGATCAACCTGCCGGAACTGCAGGCTGGCTCTTCCATCATGCCAGCTAAAGTGAACCCGGTTGTTCCGGAAGTCGTAAACCAGGTGTGCTTTAAAGTCATCGGTAACGACATCACTGTCACCATGGCGTCTGAAGCAGGTCAGCTGCAGCTGAACGTTATGGAGCCAGTAATCGGCCAGGCAATGTTCGAATCCATTCACATTCTGAGCAACGCTTGCTACAACCTGTTGGAAAAATGCGTTAGCGGCATTACTGCTAACAAAGAAGTGTGCGAAGCATTCGTATACAACTCTATCGGTATCGTTACTTACCTCAACCCGTTCATCGGCCACCACAACGGCGACATCGTTGGTAAAATTTGTGCCGAAACCGGTAAGAGCGTACGTGAAGTTGTCCTCGAGCGCGGCCTGTTGACCGAAGCCGAACTGGACGATATCTTCTCAGTACAGAACCTGATGCACCCGGCTTATAAAGCAAAACGTTATACTGATGAAAGCGAGCAGTAATCGTGTAGGGTAGTACCAGAGAAGGCACGTCAGATGACGTGCCTTTTTTCTTGCACGAAGTTACTTAAAAACAACAATTTAATATCAACTTGTTAAACAACAAGGAAGGCTAATATGATAGTTTTAGAACTTATCATCGTTTTGCTGGCAATCTTTTTAGGTGCCAGACTTGGGGGTATCGGTATTGGATTTGCAGGTGGGCTGGGTGTCCTGGTTCTCGCCGCTATCGGCGTAAAACCCGGTAATATCCCGTTCGATGTCATTTCCATTATCATGGCGGTTATCGCTGCCATCTCAGCTATGCAGATTGCAGGTGGTCTGGACTATCTGGTTCATCAAACTGAAAAACTGCTGCGTAAGAACCCGAAATACATCACGATCCTGGCACCCATCGTGACCTATTTCCTGACCATCTTTGCGGGTACGGGTAACATCTCTCTGGCCACTCTGCCGGTTATCGCTGAAGTTGCGAAGGAACAAGGGATCAAACCTTGCCGTCCGCTCTCAACTGCGGTGGTTTCTGCTCAGATTGCGATCACAGCATCACCAATCTCTGCAGCCGTGGTTTACATGTCTTCCGTAATGGAAGGTCATGGCATCAGCTATATTCATCTGCTGTCCGTGGTTATTCCGTCCACCCTGCTGGCCGTTCTGGTAATGTCCTTCCTGGTGACTATGCTGTTCAACTCTAAACTGTCTGACGATCCGATTTATCGTAAACGTCTGGAAGAAGGTTTGGTTGAACTGCGCGGTGAAAGACAAGTTGAAATCAAAGCAGGCGCAAAAACTTCCGTTTGGCTGTTCCTGCTGGGCGTAATTTGCGTTGTTGTCTATGCGATCGTTAACAGCCCAAGCCTTGGTCTGGTCGCTAAACCGCTGATGAATACCACCAACGCTATCCTGATCATCATGCTGAGCATCGCGACGCTGACTACCATCATCTGCCGCGTTGAAACTGACTCCATTCTGAACTCCAGCACCTTCAAAGCCGGTATGAGCGCCTGTATTTGTATCCTGGGCGTTGCGTGGTTGGGTGATACCTTCGTATCTCACAACATTGACTGGATCAAAGATACTGCAGGTAGCGTAATTCAGGGTCATCCGTGGCTGCTGGCCGTCATCTTCTTCTTTGCTTCTGCATTGCTGTACTCTCAGGCAGCAACCGCTAAAGCACTGATGCCGATGGCTCTGGCGCTGAACGTTTCCCCGCTGACCGCTGTTGCCTCTTTCGCAGCTGTTTCCGGCCTGTTCATTCTGCCAACCTACCCAACGCTGGTTGCGGCAGTTCAGATGGATGACACTGGTACAACCCGCATCGGTAAATTCGTCTTTAACCATCCGTTCTTCATCCCGGGTACTCTGGGTGTAGTTCTGGCTGTCTGCTTCGGCTTCTTGCTGGGTAGCTTCATGCTGTAAGTTTTTTCTGCAGGGTGCCCGTGCGCCCTGCAGTTCCTCCTCCTCACCCCGCTTTAGCTAACATCCTTCCCTCGTCCGTTGTATAGTGACCACTCTTTAGCTGGTTACTCTGTTCTTTCGAGGTGTTTATGCTTGATGTAAAGAGTCAGGATATTTCCATCCCCGATACCGTTGTGGTGCTCTGTACTGCTCCGGATGAAGCAACCGCCCAGGATCTGGCTGCAAAAGTGCTGGCGGAAAAGCTGGCAGCCTGCGTGACACTTCTGCCCGGTGCAACCTCCCTCTATTATTGGGAAGGTAAACTGGAGCAGGAATATGAAGTCCAGATGATTTTAAAAACCACCGCCACGCACCAGCAAGCCCTTCTCGATTGCCTGAAGTCACATCACCCGTATCAAACACCTGAACTTCTGGTTTTACCCGTCACTCACGGAGACTTTGATTACCGCTCATGGCTCAACGCATCCTTACGCTGATCCTGCTGCTGTGCAGCACATCTACCTTTGCCGGATTATTTGACGCGCCCGGCCGCTCGCAGTTTGTTCCTGCCGATCGGGCGTTTGTTTTTGATTTTCAGCAAAATCAACACGATCTGAACCTCTCATGGCAGGTCAAAGATGGCTACTATCTCTATCGCAAACAGATAAGCATTACGCCATCTCAGGCCGATATTGCCGAGGTAAAACTGCCGCCTGGCGTCTGGCATGAAGATGAGTTTTACGGCAAAAGTGAGATTTACCGTAAACAGTTGAATATTCCGGTCACGGTTAATCAGGCCGCAACTGGCGCAACATTAACGGTCACGTACCAGGGCTGTGCCGACGCCGGTTTTTGCTATCCGCCGGAAACTAAAACAGTTCCCTTAAGTGAAGTGTCAGCCGCTGTCGGGGGGGCTCCGGCTACCGCACCTGTCACTGAGGCCCCGGAAGAGAAACCACAGCCCGCAGCCCAACTTCCCTTTTCCGCGCTGTGGGCATTGCTAATCGGCATTGGCATCGCTTTCACGCCCTGCGTACTGCCGATGTATCCGCTGATTTCCGGCATCGTGCTGGGCGGCAAGCAACGGTTATCAACCGGTAGGGCGCTGCTGCTGACGTTTATCTACGTCCAGGGAATGGCGCTCACCTATACTGCGCTGGGTCTGGTTGTTGCCGCCGCCGGATTACAGTTTCAGGCGGCATTACAGCATCCTTATGTTCTGATCGGTCTTGCCATCATCTTTACGCTGCTGGCTCTGTCTATGTTCGGCCTGTTCACGCTGCAACTCCCTTCCTCATTGCAAACGCGCCTCACGTTGCTGAGTAACCGCCAGCAAGGCGGCTCTCCCGGTAGCGTCTTTGCGATGGGGGCGATTGCGGGTCTCATCTGTTCTCCTTGCACAACCGCGCCGCTAAGCGCGATTTTGCTGTATATCGCTCAGAGCGGAAATATGTGGCTGGGAGGCGGTACGCTGTATCTGTACGCGCTGGGGATGGGCTTGCCGCTGATGTTGATTACCGTCTTTGGCAACCGCCTGCTGCCTAAAAGCGGTCCATGGATGGAACATGTTAAAACCGCTTTCGGCTTCGTCATCCTGGCGCTTCCCGTCTTCTTGCTTGAACGCATCATTGGCGACGAATGGGGCGTGCGCCTGTGGTCACTGTTGGGCGTCGCGTTCTTTAGCTGGGCATTCATTACCAGCCTGCAGGCAAAGCACGCCTGGATGCGTATCGTGCAGATTGTCCTGTTAGCCGCAGCGCTTGTCAGTGTACGTCCATTGCAGGACTGGGCGTTTGGCATGCCGCATGCTCAAACCCAGACACACCTTAACTTTACGCCGGTGGCCTCGGTAGAGGCGTTAAATCAGGCGCTGGCGCAAGCCAAAGGCAGGCCCGTCATGTTGGATTTGTATGCCGACTGGTGCGTGGCTTGTAAGGAGTTTGAGAAGTACACCTTCAGCGATCCGCAGGTTCAGCAAGCACTAGGCGACACGGTGCTTTTACAGGCGGATGTAACTGCAAACAATGCCAAGGATGTCGCTCTCCTGAAACATCTACAGGTTTTAGGTTTGCCAACTATCCTGTTTTTTGATGCCGAGGGTAAAGAGCATCCGGAGGCTCGGGTAACGGGATTTATGGATGCAGCGACCTTCAGCGCACATTTGCGCGATCGTCAACCGTGAGCGACACTTGCAAAAGGAAATACGGAGGAGAATACCGTGCAACGTGAAGATGTCCTGGGAGAAGCCCTGAAATTACTTGAGGTTCAAGGGATAGCCAATACCACGCTGGAAATGGTGGCCGAACGTATCGATTATCCGCTTGATGAACTACAGCGCTTTTGGCCAGATAAAGAGGCCATCCTGTATGATGCGTTACGTTACCTCAGCCAGCGGGTGGATATCTGGCGGCGTCAGCTTTTGCTGGATGAGACCCTGAGCGCGGAACAGAAATTACTGGCACGCTACAGCGCACTGTCCGAATGCGTGAGCAATAATCGCTATCCCGGCTGCCTGTTCATTGCCGCCTGCACGTTTTATCCCGATCCTGGACATCCAATCCACCAGTTAGCCGACCAACAAAAAAAAGCAGCGCATGACTTCACTCATGAGCTACTGACTACGCTGGAAGTTGACGACCCGGCTATGGTCGCCAAACAGATGGAGCTGGTGCTGGAGGGATGTCTGAGCCGCATGCTGGTGAATCGTAGCCATGCTGATGTCGAAACGGCACACCGTCTGGCGGAAGATATTCTGCGCTTTGCCCAGTGCCGTATGGGCGGCGCGCTAACCTAAGCGAACAGGCCCGTCCTGGCCGGTGTGAGTAAGCATAACGCCATCAGTCGTTGAAAACGTGCCATCGCTACGGTGGTGCGAATTAATCGGTTAACCGCCCTGGTCAGTGTGTGATTAAAATTCAGCGAATCGCTCTTTTGCCATACTGCCCTTCTTGCGCTTAGCATGACCTGTCGGCATCGTGGCGATCTGGAAGATTTGTGCAAACTTCAGGCACAAACGCACAGATTGCCGTAATATTAAGCGGTTGAACCGCTTTTCCTGAAATTTGATTGACTGGCAGGCGCGAATACGGTTTAATGCGCCCCGTTGCCCGGATAGCTCAGTCGGTAGAGCAGGGGATTGAAAATCCCCGTGTCCTTGGTTCGATTCCGAGTCCGGGCACCACTATTTAAAGAACCCGCCCTTGAGGCGGTTTTTTGCTTTTGTAGTTTCTGATAGCTTCCAGCCGATCGTTTTACCCTATTTCTGACCCGCCACCTCTCACAAACACCCCACGTAAACTCAATCTCGCCGTTAACAGCCAATTTCAGTAAGCAGACGCCAGGGATCTATATAAAAATGGGATTCATCGTAACGGGACGTACAGAGGTGGACGATCTTGGGGCGGGTAGCAGGACAAGTTTTTCCGTAGTGCGGGATTGCCTGATGCGCTGCGCTTATCAGGCCTACAAAATACGTTCAGTACAACGTAGGCCGGATAAGGCGGTGTGCCGCATCCGGCAGGTTTCATTTCACACAGACGCAAAAAAGCCCATCCGGCAGGATGGGCTTCTTCACTTATTTGATGCCTGGCAGTTTATGGCGGGCGTCCTGCCCGCCACCCTCCGGGCCGTTGCTGCGCAACGTTCAAATCCGCTCCCGGCGGATTTGTCCTCCTCAGGAGAGCCCTCACCGACAGACAACAGATAAAACAAAAGGCCCGGTCTTTCGACCGGGCCTTCCGCTTTTATTTGATGCCTGGCAGTTCCCTACTCTCGCATGGGGAGACCCCACACTACCATCGGCGCTACGGCGTTTCACTTCTGAGTTCGGCATGGGGTCAGGTGGGACCACCGCGCTACAGCCGCCAGGCAAATTCTGTTTATTAACCCGCTTGTCGCCGGTTAATCTTATCTGTATCAGGCTGAAAATCTGTCTCTTCGCCAAAACATCTTCGGCGTTGTAAGGTTAAGCCTCACGGTTCATTAGTATCGGTTAGCTCAACGTATCGCTACGCTTACACACCCGACCTATCAACGTCGTCGTCTTCAACGTTCCTTCAGGAGACTCAAAGTCTCAGGGAGAACTCATCTCGGGGCAAGTTTCGTGCTTAGATGCTTTCAGCACTTATCTCTTCCGCATTTAGCTACCGGGCAGTGCCATTGGCATGACAACCCGAACACCAGTGATGCGTCCACTCCGGTCCTCTCGTACTAGGAGCAGCCCCCCTCAATTCTCCAGCGCCCACGGCAGATAGGGACCGAACTGTCTCACGACGTTCTAAACCCAGCTCGCGTACCACTTTAAATGGCGAACAGCCATACCCTTGGGACCTACTTCAGCCCCAGGATGTGATGAGCCGACATCGAGGTGCCAAACACCGCCGTCGATATGAACTCTTGGGCGGTATCAGCCTGTTATCCCCGGAGTACCTTTTATCCGTTGAGCGATGGCCCTTCCATTCAGAACCACCGGATCACTAAGACCTGCTTTCGCACCTGCTCGAGCCGTCACTCTCGCAGTCAAGCTAGCTTATGCCTTTGCACTAACCTCCTGATGTCCGACCAGGATTAGCTAACCTTCGTGCTCCTCCGTTACTCTTTGGGAGGAGACCGCCCCAGTCAAACTACCCACCAGACACTGTCCGCAACCCGGATTACGGGCCCACGTTAGAACACCAGCCATTAAAGGGTGGTATTTCAAGGACGGCTCCATGCAGACTGGCGTCCACACTTCAAAGCCTCCCACCTATCCTACACATCAAGGACCAGTGTTCAGTGTCAAGCTATAGTAAAGGTTCACGGGGTCTTTCCGTCTTGCCGCGGGTACACTGCATCTTCACAGCGAGTTCAATTTCACTGAGTCTCGGGTGGAGACAGCCTGGCCATCATTACGCCATTCGTGCAGGTCGGAACTTACCCGACAAGGAATTTCGCTACCTTAGGACCGTTATAGTTACGGCCGCCGTTTACCGGGGCTTCGATCAAGAGCTTCTCCTTACGGATAACCCCATCAATTAACCTTCCGGCACCGGGCAGGCGTCACACCGTATACGTCCACTTTCGTGTTTGCACAGTGCTGTGTTTTTAATAAACAGTTGCAGCCAGCTGGTATCTTCGACTGATTTCAGCTCCATGAGTAAATCACTTCACCTACCTATCAGCGTGCCTTCTCCCGAAGTTACGGCACCATTTTGCCTAGTTCCTTCACCCGAGTTCTCTCAAGCGCCTTGGTATTCTCTACCTGACCACCTGTGTCGGTTTGGGGTACGATTTGATGTTACCTGATGCTTAGAGGCTTTTCCTGGAAGCAGGGCATTTGTCACTTCAGCACCGTAGTGCCTCGTCATCACACCTCAGCGTTAAAAGGTACCGGATTTACCTGGAACCTCCGCCTACATGCTTAAACCGGGACAACCGTCGCCCGGCCGACATAGCCTTCTCCGTCCCCCCTTCGCAGTAACACCAAGTACAGGAATATTAACCTGTTTCCCATCGACTACGCCTTTCGGCCTCGCCTTAGGGGTCGACTCACCCTGCCCCGATTAACGTTGGACAGGAACCCTTGGTCTTCCGGCGTGCGGGTTTTTCACCCGCATTATCGTTACTTATGTCAGCATTCGCACTTCTGATACCTCCAGCAACCCTCACAGGCCACCTTCAACGGCTTACAGAACGCTCCCCTACCCAACAACACATAGTGTCGCTGCCGCAGCTTCGGTGCATGGTTTAGCCCCGTTACATCTTCCGCGCAGGCCGACTCGACCAGTGAGCTATTACGCTTTCTTTAAATGATGGCTGCTTCTAAGCCAACATCCTGGCTGTCTGTGCCTTCCCACATCGTTTCCCACTTAACCATGACTTTGGGACCTTAGCTGGCGGTCTGGGTTGTTTCCCTCTTCACGACGGACGTTAGCACCCGCCGTGTGTCTCCCGTGATAACATTCTTCGGTATTCGCAGTTTGCATCGGGTTGGTAAGTCGGGATGACCCCCTAGCCGAAACAGTGCTCTACCCCCGAAGATGAATTCACGAGGCGCTACCTAAATAGCTTTCGGGGAGAACCAGCTATCTCCCGGTTTGATTGGCCTTTCACCCCCAGCCACAAGTCATCCGCTAATTTTTCAACATTAGTCGGTTCGGTCCTCCAGTTAGTGTTACCCAACCTTCAACCTGCCCATGGCTAGATCACCGGGTTTCGGGTCTATACCCTGCAACTTAACGCCCAGTTAAGACTCGGTTTCCCTTCGGCTCCCCTATACGGTTAACCTTGCTACAGAATATAAGTCGCTGACCCATTATACAAAAGGTACGCAGTCACACCCGAAGGTGCTCCCACTGCTTGTACGTACACGGTTTCAGGTTCTTTTTCACTCCCCTCGCCGGGGTTCTTTTCGCCTTTCCCTCACGGTACTGGTTCACTATCGGTCAGTCAGGAGTATTTAGCCTTGGAGGATGGTCCCCCCATATTCAGACAGGATACCACGTGTCCCGCCCTACTCTTCGAGTTCACAACCTGTGCATTTTTGTGTACGGGACTATCACCCTGTACCGTCGGACTTTCCAGACCGTTCCACTAACACACATGCTGATTCAGACTCTGGGCTGCTCCCCGTTCGCTCGCCGCTACTGGGGGAATCTCGGTTGATTTCTTTTCCTCGGGGTACTTAGATGTTTCAGTTCCCCCGGTTCGCTTCGTTAACCTATGTATTCAGTTAACGATAGTGTGACGAATCACACTGGGTTTCCCCATTCGGAAATCGCCGGTTATAACGGTTCATATCACCTTACCGGCGCTTATCGCAGATTAGCACGTCCTTCATCGCCTCTGACTGCCAGGGCATCCACCGTGTACGCTTAGTCGCTTAACCTCACAACCCGAAGATGTTTCTTTCGATTCATCATCGACTTGCGAAAATTTGAGAGACTCGAACACACCCTTTATCTGTTCTTATTACGGAGAACAGACACAGTGTGTCGTTTCAATTTTCAGCTTGATCCAGATTTTTAAAGAGCAAATATCTCAAACATGACTCGCAAGTCAGTTTTGAGATATCAGGGTGCGCGTCTTTCACTCACGAACCAGCAAGTGGCGTCCCCTAGGGGATTCGAACCCCTGTTACCGCCGTGAAAGGGCGGTGTCCTGGGCCTCTAGACGAAGGGGACACTGAAGTCTCAATCGCAAGACGCCTTGCTATTCACTTTTCATCAGACAATCTGTGTGAGCACTACAAAGGTCGGTTCTTTAAGGTAAGGAGGTGATCCAACCGCAGGTTCCCCTACGGTTACCTTGTTACGACTTCACCCCAGTCATGAATCACAAAGTGGTAAGCGCCCTCCCGAAGGTTAAGCTACCTACTTCTTTTGCAACCCACTCCCATGGTGTGACGGGCGGTGTGTACAAGGCCCGGGAACGTATTCACCGTGGCATTCTGATCCACGATTACTAGCGATTCCGACTTCATGGAGTCGAGTTGCAGACTCCAATCCGGACTACGACATACTTTATGAGGTCCGCTTGCTCTCGCGAGGTCGCTTCTCTTTGTATATGCCATTGTAGCACGTGTGTAGCCCTACTCGTAAGGGCCATGATGACTTGACGTCATCCCCACCTTCCTCCAGTTTATCACTGGCAGTCTCCTTTGAGTTCCCGGCCGGACCGCTGGCAACAAAGGATAAGGGTTGCGCTCGTTGCGGGACTTAACCCAACATTTCACAACACGAGCTGACGACAGCCATGCAGCACCTGTCTCAGAGTTCCCGAAGGCACCAAAGCATCTCTGCTAAGTTCTCTGGATGTCAAGAGTAGGTAAGGTTCTTCGCGTTGCATCGAATTAAACCACATGCTCCACCGCTTGTGCGGGCCCCCGTCAATTCATTTGAGTTTTAACCTTGCGGCCGTACTCCCCAGGCGGTCGACTTAACGCGTTAGCTCCGGAAGCCACGCCTCAAGGGCACAACCTCCAAGTCGACATCGTTTACGGCGTGGACTACCAGGGTATCTAATCCTGTTTGCTCCCCACGCTTTCGCACCTGAGCGTCAGTCTTTGTCCAGGGGGCCGCCTTCGCCACCGGTATTCCTCCAGATCTCTACGCATTTCACCGCTACACCTGGAATTCTACCCCCCTCTACAAGACTCTAGCCTGCCAGTTTCGGATGCAGTTCCCAGGTTGAGCCCGGGGATTTCACATCCGACTTGACAGACCGCCTGCGTGCGCTTTACGCCCAGTAATTCCGATTAACGCTTGCACCCTCCGTATTACCGCGGCTGCTGGCACGGAGTTAGCCGGTGCTTCTTCTGCGAGTAACGTCAATCGCTGTGGTTATTAACCACAACGCCTTCCTCCTCGCTGAAAGTACTTTACAACCCGAAGGCCTTCTTCATACACGCGGCATGGCTGCATCAGGCTTGCGCCCATTGTGCAATATTCCCCACTGCTGCCTCCCGTAGGAGTCTGGACCGTGTCTCAGTTCCAGTGTGGCTGGTCATCCTCTCAGACCAGCTAGGGATCGTCGCCTAGGTGAGCCGTTACCCCACCTACTAGCTAATCCCATCTGGGCACATCCGATGGCAAGAGGCCCGAAGGTCCCCCTCTTTGGTCTTGCGACATTATGCGGTATTAGCTACCGTTTCCAGTAGTTATCCCCCTCCATCGGGCAGTTTCCCAGACATTACTCACCCGTCCGCCACTCGTCACCCGAGAGCAAGCTCTCTGTGCTACCGTTCGACTTGCATGTGTTAGGCCTGCCGCCAGCGTTCAATCTGAGCCATGATCAAACTCTTCAATTTAAGTTTGATGCTCGTGAATTAAACTTCGTAATGAATTACGTGTTCACTCAGAGACTTGGTATTCATTTTTCGTCTTGCGACGTTAAGAATCCGTATCCTCGAGTGCCCACACAGATTGTCTGATAAATTGTTAAAGAGCAGTTGCGACGCGCCTTAGCGCTCTGTCGCGAGGTGGCGTATATTACGCTTTCCTCTTTCAGAGTCAACCCTCATTTTCAGGTTTTTCTCTTCAACCGACCGGGCTGTTTGTGTGAAGTGATTCACATCCGCCGTGTCGATGGAGGCGCATTATAGGGAGTTTCCTTCAGCCCGCAACCCTTAAATGACAGAAAAATGACTGACTGCTGCATTCCACAGCAAAACCCCGCCTTATACCCATTTACGCACAGAGTTATCCACAATCGTCAAAAAACTACCGGTACGCATTACTTAAAAGAGGAGAGAACCGGCACAGAACGCTCTATATATAGAAGAAGTATTGGCAGCCTAAGCCCACATTCCTTACCACCTTTGAATTACGCATGCCGTCGGGCGATAATACCCGCACAAACCGTGATTCCAGGACCGTGATGAGACACTCTCTGCAACGTACTGCTATACGCAAACGCCCAATGAAGCTCGGCACTACCGTGATCCTCATGGTCAGTGCAGTACTCTTCTCAGTGCTGCTTGTTGTTCATCTGATTTACTTTTCGCAAATCAGCAACATGACACGCGATGCATTAGCGGATAAAGCGCTTGCGGTCGCGCGGACGCTGGCAAACTCGCCGGAGATCCGCCAAGGGTTAATGAAAAAACCTGAGGAAAGCGGCATTCAGGCGATTGCCCAGGCGGTGAATAAGAGCAACGATTTTTTGTTCATCGTCGTCACCGATATGCAAAGCATTCGTTATTCCCATCCCGAAGCGCAGCGGATCGGCCAGCCGTTTAAAGGTGATGACATTTTGCTGGCTCTGCAGGGCAAAGAGAATGTTGCCATTAATCGCGGGTTTCTGGCTAAAGCTCTGCGCGTGTTTACCCCTATCTATGATGAGCATCACCGACAGATTGGCGTGGTGGCGATCGGCCTTGAGCTAAGCAGAGTGACTGAGCAGATCAATAACAGTCGCGGCAGCATCTTCTGGTCCATCTTGTTTGGCGTTCTGGTTGGGTTACTCGGCACATGGGTATTCGTCAAAGTCCTTAAACGCATTCTGTTTGGCCTGGAGCCGTATGAAATCTCCAATCTGTTCGAACAACGCCAGGCGATGCTGCACTCTATAAAGGAAGGTGTCATTGCCGTTGATGAGTGTGGTGAAGTCACGCTGATAAACCAGGCGGCGCAGGAACTGCTTGATTACCACAAATCCCAAGACGATGCCCAGCTCTCGACGCTCAGCCACGCATGGTCACAGGTGGTCGATTTTTCGCAAGTACTACGCGATGGAACGCCACGCCGCGATGAAGAGATCACGGTGAAAGATCGGCTACTCTTAATTAACACTGTTCCGGTACTCAGCAACGGAAAAATCATCGGGGCCATTTCAACGTTCCGCGATAAAACAGAAGTTCGGAAACTGATGCAACGCCTGGACGGTATGGTTAACTATGCCGACGCACTTCGTGAACGATCCCACGAATTCATGAACAAATTGCACGTGATTCTGGGATTATTGCACCTGAAAAGTTATAAGCAGCTTGAAAATTACATCCTGAAGACCGCGAACAATTATCAGGAAGAGATTGGCTCACTGTTAGGAAAAATAAAATCTCCGGTGATCGCTGGATTTTTACTCAGTAAGATTAATCGCACATCTGATTTAGGTCATAGTCTGGTCATTAGCAATGAAAGCCAATTGCCGGAAAACAGCAATGAAGATCAGGTAGCGGTGCTGATTACCGTTTTGGGGAATTTGATTGAAAACGCCCTGGAGGCGCTAGGTCAAGAACCCGGTGGCGAGATCAGCGTATCCTTGCACTATCGACACGGCTGGTTGCATTGCGAAGTGAATGACGATGGTCCAGGGATCGCCCCTGAACACATTGAGCACATCTTTGAGAAGGGCGTCTCGTCAAAAGGAACCGAACGAGGCGTCGGTTTAGCACTTGTGAAACAGCAGGTTGAAAGTGTTGGCGGCAATATTTCCGTCGAGTCTGAACCTGGGGTCTTCACCCAATTTTTTGTACAGTTACCGTGGAATGGTGAGAGGGCCAGCAGATGATCAATGTCTTAATTGTCGATGACGATGCAATGGTAGCGGAATTAAATCGTCGTTATGTCGCGCAACTCTCCGGTTTTCATTGCTGCGGAACAGCCTCTACGCTGGAGAAAGCCAAAGAGATCATCTTTCATAGCGGTCATCATATCGATTTGATTTTGCTGGATATTTACATGCAAAAAGAAAACGGTCTGGATCTGCTGCCCGTTCTGCACAGCAAAGGCTGCAAGTGTGATGTTATTGTCATCTCTTCCGCCGCTGACGCGACCACCATCAAAGACTCTCTGCACTATGGTGTCGTTGACTACCTGATCAAACCTTTCCAGGCTTCCCGTTTTGAAGAGGCGCTAACCGGCTGGCTACATAAGAAAACAGAGATGGAAAAGCATCAGTACTATGAACAGTCTGAGCTTGACCAACTTATTCACGGCAGCTCCTCCAATGAGCAGGAAGTACGCCGCTTACCCAAAGGGCTAACGCCACAAACATTACGTACGCTGTGCCAGTGGATTGATGAGCATCAGGATCAGGAGTTCTCTACGGATGAGCTGGCCAATGAGGTCAATATCTCCCGCGTCTCTTGCCGTAAATACCTTATCTGGCTGGTTAATTGTCACATCTTATTTACCAGCATCCACTATGGCGTGACCGGTAGACCTGTTTATCGTTACCGCGTTCAGGCAGAGCAATACTCATTGCTTAAACAATATTGCCAATAAATACATTTTGGGATTATTTGTTATTTGAAAGTAACAATTATTAAAATAATGAAAAATCCCTATTTTACTGGCTTAAGCAGAAGCATTATCAATTTGCGTTAGATCAAATATATTTGTACGCAGCATGTCAAAAGCTATATTTCAATATTGATAAACATCACACTGTTTTTAATTTCAAAATCGCTAACAAAAGTTAATTAAGTATTATCTGACTCGCAGAGTGTGTATTTTTACCCATAAAGGATTAGTCTGAAATTAACCAGACATACAAAATCTGGACTGGTAGCAATGGAGACCATGCTACGTACCATGGACACCGTACATTTTTGTGAGCAAATAAAAGTATCCGTACGCCGATCTCATTACATAATGAAATGGCGTGACCGTGATCACACAAATAACCCACTCACTCATTCTGTCCGTGGTTCATGTCATAGCGGAAAACGCAAAACAGATAAATTACAGCGTCAACCGCAGCTCTCTATGCCCAGTTCTGCTTCCCATCGCCTGAGGATTTTCTCCTCTGTTCAACGCCACAGAAAAAAACTAAATATCGCCATAACTTTAAAAAAACATTCTAGCAAGACATTTGAACATTAATCGCAAATACGGACATATCGAATACTGACCATTTTTTGATGCTTATTCTGGCAAAAAAGAATGTGCCACAGATCCATTTTTCAAAAAATTGACTGGGTTTTTCGCGAGGGTAAATAAAATGTTATTTAGTATACAACTTCTCATAATATTAATATGTTTGTTTTATGGTGCCAGAAAGGGCGGTATCGCACTGGGCTTATTAGGCGGTATCGGCCTGGTCATTCTGGTTTTCGTTTTCCATCTCCAGCCGGGTAAACCACCTGTAGACGTTATGCTGGTTATTATTGCCGTGGTGGCCGCATCGGCAACCCTGCAAGCCTCCGGCGGCCTTGACGTTATGCTGCAAATCGCTGAAAAGCTGCTGCGCCGTAACCCAAAATACGTTTCTATCGTCGCGCCGTTTGTTACCTGCACCCTGACGATTCTCTGTGGTACAGGCCACGTGGTATACACCATCCTGCCAATCATTTATGACGTTGCCATTAAGAATAATATTCGCCCGGAACGTCCAATGGCGGCGAGTTCTATCGGTGCGCAAATGGGTATTATCGCCAGCCCGGTTTCCGTAGCCGTGGTGTCACTGGTCGCCATGCTGGGTAATGTGACGTTTGAAGGCAAACATCTCGAATTCCTCGATCTGCTCAGCATCACCATCCCGTCTACCCTGCTGGGTATACTGGCTATCGGTATTTTCAGCTGGTTCCGTGGTAAAGATCTGGATAAAGATGAAGAATTCCAGAAGTTTATTTCCGTACCTGAAAACCACAACTATGTTTATGGCGACACCGCCACGCTGTTAGATAAAAAACTGCCGAAAAGCAACTGGCTGGCCATGTGGATCTTCCTCGCCGCTATCGCCGTGGTTGCTGTGCTCGGCGCATTCTCTGAGCTGCGCCCTACCTTCAGCGGCAAACCGCTGTCCATGGTGCTGGTTATCCAGATGTTCATGCTGCTGACCGGTGCGCTGATTATTATCCTGACGAAGACCAATCCCGCTTCAATATCTAAAAACGAAGTCTTCCGTTCCGGTATGATCGCGATTGTGGCGGTGTACGGTATTGCCTGGATGGCCGAAACAATGTTCGGTGCGCACATGACAGAAATCGAAGGTGTGCTGGGTAATATGGTGAAAGAGTATCCGTGGGCCTATGCAATTGTTCTGCTGCTGGTATCCAAGTTTGTAAACTCCCAGGCAGCGGCGCTGGCGGCGATTGTTCCGGTCGCGCTGGCAATCGGAGTTGATCCAGCGTACATCGTTGCTTCGGCGCCGGCATGTTACGGTTACTACATTCTGCCGACCTACCCGAGCGATCTGGCTGCTATTCAGTTTGACCGTTCCGGTACCACCCACATCGGCCGCTTCGTTATCAACCACAGCTTCATTCTGCCTGGCTTGATCGGCGTAAGCGTATCCTGTGTCTTTGGTTGGATATTCGCCGCAATGTACGGTTTCCTGTAATCACAGTTCGCGTGCCGTCCGCGTTGGTACGGCACGCCACTCTTAAGACACAGTGAATTTCTAAATTCCTGATAAAAATGAAAAGGCTGGAAGCAAATGTCAAAAGTTGAATTCACTTACCAGGCGGCTTTCCCACTGGGGGAAGACAAAACTGAGTACTACCTGCTGACATCCGATCACGTCAGCGTCGGCGAGTTTGAAGGCGAGACTATCCTGAAAGTAGCCCCTGAAGCACTTACGCTACTGGCTCAGCAAGCCTTCCACGATGCCTCCTTTATGCTCCGCCCTGAACACCAACAGCAAGTCGCCTCAATTCTCCATGATCCCGAAGCCAGCGAAAACGATAAGTACGTGGCGCTGCAGTTCCTGAGAAACTCCGAAATCGCCGCCAAAGGCGTATTGCCAACCTGCCAGGACACCGGTACGGCCATTATCATGGGTAAAAAAGGCCAGCGCGTGTGGACCGGCGGCGGCGATGAAGCCGCGCTCTCCAGAGGCGTATTTAATACCTATATTGAAGATAACCTGCGCTACTCGCAAAACGCGGCGCTGGATATGTACAAAGAAGTGAATACCGGCACCAACCTGCCTGCGCAAATCGATCTGTACAGCGTGGACGGTGACGAATACAAATTCCTGTGCGTGGCCAAAGGCGGTGGCTCAGCCAACAAGACCTATCTGTATCAGGAAACCAAAGCGCTGCTGACTCCCGGAAAACTGAAAAACTTCCTGGTGGAAAAAATGCGCACGCTGGGTACCGCAGCTTGCCCGCCGTACCATATTGCATTCGTCATTGGCGGCACGTCAGCGGAAAGCACCCTTAAAACGGTGAAGCTGGCCAGCACGCACTACTATGATGCGCTGCCGACTGAAGGCAATGCCCACGGCCAGGCGTTCCGCGATCTGCAACTGGAACAGGAACTGCTGATCGAAGCACAGAAACTCGGCCTCGGCGCTCAGTTTGGCGGAAAATACTTCGCACATGACATCCGCGTGATCCGTCTACCTCGCCACGGCGCGTCCTGCCCGGTAGGTATGGGCGTTTCCTGCTCCGCGGACCGTAACATTAAAGCCAAGATTAACCGCGAAGGGATCTGGATTGAAAAACTGGAACATAATCCAGGTCAGTACATTCCCGAATCTCTGCGCCAGGCTGGCGAAGGCGAAGTGGTTAAGGTAGACCTTAACCGTCCGATGAAAGAGATCCTCGCCCAGCTTTCGCAGTACCCGGTTTCTACCCGCCTGTCACTGAGCGGCACGATTATTGTTGGTCGTGACATCGCCCACGCGAAGCTAAAAGAGCGTATTGAGTCCGGCGAAGGTCTGCCGCAGTACGTGAAAGATCATCCGATCTACTACGCGGGCCCGGCAAAAACGCCAGCGGGTTATCCGTCCGGCTCTTTAGGCCCGACTACCGCAGGTCGTATGGACTCCTATGTTGACCTGTTGCAGTCACACGGCGGCAGCATGATCATGCTGGCAAAAGGCAACCGTAGCCAGCAGGTGACAGACGCTTGCCACAAACACGGCGGTTTCTACTTAGGCAGCATCGGCGGACCGGCAGCGGTACTGGCGCAGCAGAGCATTAAGCATCTGGAATGCGTGGAATACCCGGAGCTGGGTATGGAAGCTATCTGGAAAATCGAAGTAGAAGATTTCCCGGCGTTCATCCTGGTCGATGATAAAGGCAACGATTTCTTCCAGCAAATCGTCAGCAAACAATGCGCTAACTGCGCGAAGTAACCTATTCGGCCCGGCACTGGACTGACACTAAACTTTTGGCGTCAGTCCAGCGATCCCCCCGGGCCACCTTAATCCCCCCATTTACTGGCGTTGAATTTTTGCTGTTCACAGGGAATAGTAATCTTTTCCATTACGTGTGAATTCATAATGCTCCGCACACTGAACCCCATGATTTTGCAGTCTGGCGCGCTGATTCTGGCGCTGATCCTTATCTACACCGGCATCTGTGCCACTGAGAAAATCACCTGGCTGATGGAAGTCACGCCGGCCATTATCGTCATACCGTTGTTGCTGACTACCATAAAGCGCTACCCGTTGACGCCGCTGCTCTACACGCTAATTTTCTTTCACGCCATCATTCTGATGGTCGGCGGTATGTATACCTATGCCAAAGTCCCCGTCGGTTTTCAGGTTCAGGAATGGCTGGATCTTAGTCGCAATCCCTATGACAAGTTGGGTCACTTCTTTCAGGGGCTGGTGCCAGCGCTGACGGCACGAGAGATTTTAGTGCGCGGTAATATTGTCCGTGGCCGAAAAATGCTGGCATTTTTAGTCTGCTGCGTGGCGTTGGCGATTAGCGCGACCTATGAGCTGATCGAATGGTGGGCGGCGCTGGCAATGGGTCAAGGTGCTGATGATTTTCTCGGCACGCAGGGCGACCCATGGGATACCCAATCCGATATGTTTTGCGCCCTGCTTGGGGCCTTAACCACCGTGATTTTACTGGCGAGAACGCATTGCAAGCAACTGCGCCATTATGGGTTAATCACCGCCAACTGAATGAAATCATTACCGGATGTTGCCGATGCGCATCCGGCCTGCATGCTTGCCATTCAGCAATATCAGTATCAGCCAAAAAAATAGTCCCCCTGTCGATAAACGGCGGTTAAAATCCGCCTTCAATACAGAATAAGTTATTGTTTAAAAACATATAAAATACAAAATAGACTATTTTTTACCCGCTTTACAGCCCATTTTCTCAGGATAATACTTGCCTGCGTCACATTCATACGGTGTGTCTGCAATCCATAAATTGCAACCTTTCCACAACCGGGTAAAAGATGATGAAAGTATTAATTGTTGAAAGTGAGTTTCTGCATCAGGACACCTGGGTCGGTAGCGCTGTCGAACGTCTGGCTGACGCATTAAGCCGCCAGAATGTTACCGTCATTAAGTCCACCTCATTCGACGATGGTTACGCCATCCTCGCCGCAAATGAAGCCATTGATTGCCTGATGTTCAGCTATCAAATGGAACAACAAGATGAGCACCTGAATGTCAGGCAATTGATCGGCAAGCTCCACGAGCGCCAGCAAAACGTTCCCGTTTTCCTGTTGGGCGATCGCGAAAAAGCCACCGCATCGTTGGATCGCGACCTGCTGGAGCTTGTCGATGAATTCGCCTGGATTCTGGAAGATACCGCAGACTTTATCGCCGGGCGCGCCGTGGCGGCGATGACTCGTTACCGCCAGCAGCTTCTGCCGCCGCTGTTCAGCGCGCTGATGAAATACAGCGACATCCATGAATATTCCTGGGCGGCGCCTGGCCACCAGGGCGGCGTCGGTTTTACCAAAACCCCAGCCGGTCGTTTCTATCATGACTACTACGGCGAAAACTTATTCCGTACCGACATGGGTATCGAACGCACCTCCCTGGGTTCACTGCTGGATCATACTGGCGCATTTGGCGAGAGCGAAAAATATGCCGCCCGGGTGTTTGGCGCTGACCGCTCCTGGTCCGTGGTGGTCGGGACTTCCGGCTCTAACCGCACCATCATGCAAGCCTGTATGACCGACAACGACGTCGTGGTGCTGGATCGCAACTGCCATAAATCGATTGAACAGGGGCTGATCCTTACCGGGGCAAAACCGGTATACATGGTGCCTAGCCGCAACCGCTACGGCATTATCGGGCCTATCTACCCGCAGGAAATGCAGCCTGAAACATTGCAGAAAAAAATCAGTGAAAGCCCACTGACAAAAGGCAAAGCCGGACAAAAACCGTCATACAGCGTCGTGACTAACTGTACCTATGACGGCGTTTGCTACAACGCAAAAGAGGCGCAGGACCTGCTCGCGCAAACCAGCGATCGTATCCACTTCGATGAAGCCTGGTACGGCTATGCCCGCTTTAACCCAATTTATGCCGACCACTACGCCATGCGTGGCGCGCCGGGCGATCATAACGGCCCTACCGTTTTTGCCACCCACTCGACTCACAAACTGCTGAATGCGCTCTCTCAGGCATCTTATATTCACGTCCGTGAAGGTCGTGGGGCCGTGAACTTCTCCCGCTTTAACCAGGCGTACATGATGCACGCCACCACCTCTCCGCTGTATGCCATCTGCGCATCAAACGATGTGGCGGTTTCCATGATGGACGGTAACAGCGGCCTGTCGCTCACCCAGGAAGTGATTGACGAAGCAGTCGATTTCCGTCAGGCCATGGCGCGGCTGTACAAAGAATTCACCGCCGAAGGCGACTGGTTCTTCAAACCGTGGAACAAAGAAGTGGTAACCGATCCGCAGACCGGCAAAACCTATGACTTTGCCGATGCGCCAACCCAACTCCTGACCACTGACCAGAACTACTGGGTAATGCGTCCGGGCGAATCCTGGCACGGGTTTAAAGATCTGCCGGATAACTGGAGCATGCTGGACCCGATTAAAGTCAGCATTCTGGCGCCGGGTATGGGCGATGATGGCGAACTGGAAGAGACAGGTGTTCCTGCTGCTCTGGTCACCGCCTGGCTTGGCCGTCACGGTATCGTGCCGACGCGTACCACCGACTTCCAGATTATGTTCCTGTTCTCAATGGGGATTACCCGTGGGAAATGGGGAACACTGATCAACACGTTGTGCTCTTTCAAACATCACTACGATGCGAATACTCCGCTGGCACAGGTAATGCCTGAACTGGTTGAGGAATATCCAGACACTTACGCAAACATGGGCATTCACGATCTTGGCGACACCATGTTTGCCTGGCTGAAAGAGAACAACCCTGGCAGCCGTCTCAATGCAGCCTACTCCGGCCTGCCTGTTGCTGAAATTACACCGCGTGAAGCCTATAACGCGATAGTCAGCGATAACGTTGAGATGGTGGCCATTGAAAATCTGCAGGGCCGTATAGCAGCAAACTCCGTGATTCCTTACCCACCAGGAATTCCGATGCTGTTGTCCGGTGAAAACTTTGGCGACGCTAATAGCCCGCAGATTAGTTATCTACGTTCGTTGCAGTCCTGGGACCACCATTTCCCTGGATTTGAACATGAAACCGAAGGAACGGAAATTATTGACGGTGTGTATCACGTCATGTGCGTGAAAGCATAATGTCTTTTTGAGATAGTCCGATTTGAAGGATGACATGTCATGCTTGAGTAATTCCTGAGTATTGCTGCAAAACAATAACATTGTCATACCTTTTTGCGCGGGACCACCCCGCGCTTTTTTTATACGAAAATTGCACGTTGCCACTTGCGTAAAATTTTATGTACACGGCAATAATCCCTACAGATATTGTAATTAATCTAAATATCGCTATTTTATCGCCTGTCTTGATTCATCACACAATTTCATTTGCCGGTTATTTCTTGCCCAATGGTAAGTTACGGTAGTTTATGTCATATTCCTGGAGTTTGGGTATGAGACTTTGCAGCAAAGAAGCGTGTGTTGTCGTATTAACGGAGAAGGATGTTTGGTTAAGGATTAACGGTAAAGAAGCCATCAGTTTAAAAGCTAATCATATGGCATTGGTGGCATGTGATAATAATATTATCGACTTCTCATCACTTAATAACGCACTGGTCGTACATATCAGCCGCGATATCATTAAAGACTATCTGCGTTTTTTAAATAAGGACCTTTCACAGATCCCATTCTGGCAGCGGAGTGCTAACCCAGTGATCACCGCTACCTGTCTGACGCCGGATGTCTTCCGGGTGGCCGCCCAA
This sequence comes from Citrobacter sp. C5_2, assembly GCF_014596845.2. Taxonomy (NCBI): domain Bacteria; kingdom Pseudomonadati; phylum Pseudomonadota; class Gammaproteobacteria; order Enterobacterales; family Enterobacteriaceae; genus Citrobacter; species Citrobacter sp. C5_2. The sequence continues at coordinate 4,631,954 of NZ_CP115032.1, forward strand.
CATAGCGTAATGGAAACAGTAGACGAAGGTGAAAGAGAGCGCACACGCTCGCTACTGTTCACGGTGTTGTCACGCTTCCTTGACAGCAAAAAATTTATCTCTTTACTCATGCATATGCTGCGTAGTCGTATCAGCGACAGCGTTTATCACATTATTGAAAGCGACATACACAAAGACTGGAATTTAAGCATGGTCGCCAGTTGCTTATGCCTGAGTCCCAGCTTGTTAAAGAAGAAACTCAAAAGCGAAAATACAAGTTACAGCCAAATAATTACCACATGTCGCATGCGTTATGCCGTCAATCAACTCCTGATGGACGAGAAAAACATTTCCCAGATCTCTCAACTGTGCGGATATAACAGTACCTCGTACTTTATTTCCGTATTCAAAGAGTTCTATGGGATGACGCCGCTGCATTATGTTAGTCAACATCGGGAGCCATCCGCTGCCTGAGTTTTAATCAGTTAGCGATAAGCCATAATAATATCAGCATTAGCGATACCCCAGCTCCGTCATCATAAAATAGTCTTTTGAAGAGGTATGATAAGTCCGTCATTTATCCTTATCAGGAGTTTAAAAATATGTCGACGGATGCTGATGCTCACAAAGTGGGCTTAATCCCCGTCACCCTTATGGTGTCGGGGAATATTATGGGTTCCGGTGTATTCCTGCTACCCGCAAACCTTGCGTCAACTGGCGGGATTGCAATCTACGGATGGTTGGTCACGATTATCGGTGCTCTGGCACTGTCGATGGTGTACGCAAAAATGTCGTCCTTAGACTCCAGTCCCGGTGGTTCTTATGCTTATGCCCGCCGCTGTTTCGGTCCTTTTTTAGGCTACCAGACTAACGTCCTGTACTGGCTGGCCTGCTGGATTGGTAACATCGCCATGGTGGTCATTGGCGTCGGTTACCTGAGCTACTTTTTCCCCATCTTAAAAGATCCGCTGGTCCTGACGCTGACCTGTGTCGTGGTGCTGTGGATCTTCGTATTGCTGAACATTGTCGGCCCGAAAATGATCACCCGTGTACAGGCCGTCGCAACGGTGCTGGCGCTGGTGCCGATTGTTGGGATTGCCGTCTTCGGCTGGTTCTGGTTCCGCGGTGAAACCTATATGGCGGCCTGGAACGTCAGCGGTATGAATACCTTCGGCGCAATTCAAAGCACCCTGAACGTGACCTTATGGTCATTTATCGGGGTGGAAAGTGCCTCCGTCGCGGCAGGCGTGGTTAAAAACCCCAAACGTAACGTGCCTATCGCCACCATTGGCGGGGTGCTGATTGCCGCCGTTTGTTACGTGCTCTCCACAACGGCGATTATGGGGATGATCCCTAACGCTGCGCTGCGTGTTTCGGCCTCGCCGTTCGGTGATGCCGCAAGAATGGCGCTGGGCGACACCGCTGGCGCGATCGTCTCCTTCTGCGCCGCTGCCGGATGTCTTGGTTCACTGGGCGGATGGACGCTGCTGGCCGGACAAACCGCCAAAGCGGCGGCCGATGACGGGCTGTTCCCGCCGATTTTTGCCCGCGTTAACAAAGCCGGTACCCCGGTGGCCGGGTTAATTATCGTCGGTATCCTGATGACCATTTTCCAGTTCAGCAGCATGTCGCCGAACGCCGCAAAAGAGTTTGGTCTGGTCTCTTCGGTTTCGGTCATCTTCACGCTGGTGCCATATCTGTACACCTGCGCTGCGCTGCTGCTGCTCGGTCATGGTCACTTCGGCAAAGCACGCCCGCTGTATCTGGCGGTGACCTTTATCGCCTTTGTCTACTGCATCTGGGCAGTGATCGGTTCTGGCGCCAAAGAGGTGATGTGGTCGTTCGTCACGCTGATGATTATTACCGCGCTGTACGCACTTAACTACAACCGGATCCATAAAAACCCCTATCCATTAGATGCCCCGGTAAAAAATAGTTAACGCAAGCGGCACTGGTGAATAGCCGCCATCCTGCAAAAAGCCAATCTTAAGAACTTAAGGTTGGCTTAATTTTACTTTGAGAGGATCTGCACCACTTAGTCGATGGAATCCCCCTTAATGTTAAAGCACCTGTTTAAAAGGCCCACTCTCGGGTTAATCAGCTGGCTTCTGCTGCTCTCATTTTATCTTGCGACTTTTCTGAACATTGCGTTCTATAAACAAGTGCTGCAAGACCTGCCCCTGGATTCTGTGCGCAACGTGTTGGTGTTTTTATCAATGCCGGTTGTCGCTTTCAGCGTTATGAACATCGTGCTGACGCTGGCCTCATTCCTGTGGCTTAACCGCCTGGTGGCGTGCGTTTTCATTCTGGTTGGCGCATCGGCTCAATATTTCATCATGACCTACGGCATCATCATCGACCGCTCGATGATCGCCAGTATGATGGACACCACGCCCGCCGAAACCTTCGCCCTGATGACGCCGCGAATGGTAATTACGCTCGGGGTGAGCGGTATTCTGGCCGCGCTCATTGCCTGCTGGATAAGAATCAAGCCTATTACTCCAGTGCTGCGCAGCGTGTTGTTCCGTGGCGCGAACATTCTGATCTCCGCGTTGCTGATCGTGCTGGTCGCCGCGTTCTTCTATAAAGATTACGCCTCACTGTTTCGCAACAACAAAGAACTGGTGAAATCCCTCAGCCCATCCAACAGCATTGTGGCGACGTCATCATGGTATTCGCACCAGAGGCTGGCCCACCTGCCGTTGGTACGCATTGGCGAAGATGCGCATCGCAATCCATTGATGGTAAAAGAAAAGCGTAAAAACCTGACGATTGTGGTTCTCGGCGAGACCTCCCGCGGCGACAACTTCTCCCTATCCGGGTATGCGCGCCAGACCAACCCGCTACTGGAAAAAGATAATGTGGTCTATTTCCCGCGCACGACGTCCTGCGGTACGGCCACGGCGGTATCTGTACCCTGCATGTTCTCCGATATGCCGCGCGCGCACTATGATGAAGAACTGGCGCAGCATCAGGAAGGCGTACTCGACATCATCCAGCGGGCGGGAATTAACGTGCTGTGGAATGATAACGACGGTGGATGTAAAGGAGCCTGCGATCGGGTGCCGCACCAGAATATGACTAAGCTGAACCTGCCGGGACAGTGTATTGATGGTGAATGCTATGATGACGTCCTGTTCCACGGGCTGGAAGAGTACATTAATAATCTGCAAGGCGACGGCGTGATTGTGCTGCACACCATCGGCAGCCACGGTCCGACCTATTACAACCGCTATCCTGCGCAGTTCAAGAAATTTACGCCAACCTGCGACACCAACGAGATCCAGACCTGTTCCCAGCAACAGTTGGTCAATACATACGACAACACGATTCTTTATGTTGACTATATTGTTGATAAAGCAATCAATATACTGAAAGAGCATCAGGATAATTTCACCACCAGCCTGGTCTATCTTTCCGATCACGGTGAATCCTTAGGGGAAAATGGCGTCTATTTGCATGGCCTGCCGTATTCGATTGCGCCAGATACGCAAAAACATGTGCCGATGCTGCTGTGGCTCTCAGAAGATTATCAGCAACGCTATCAGGTCTCTCAGACATGTTTGCAAAAACGGGCAAGCTCAGAAGATTTCTCACAGGATAATCTGTTCTCGACTCTGCTGGGATTAACGGGCGTGCAAACACAGAAATATCAGGCGGCAGATGATATTCTGCAACCCTGCCGGGGAGGCTAAGCGAATGAAAATTCTGATTGTTGAAGACGATACGTTGTTATTACAGGGACTGATACTCGCCGCGCAAACAGAAGGCTATGCCTGCGACGGCGTATCAACCGCCCGGGCAGCGGAACAATGCCTGGAGACCGGACATTACAGTCTGGTGGTTCTGGATCTCGGCTTACCGGATGAAGACGGTCTGCACTTCCTGAACCGGATCAGGCAGAAAAAATACACCGTACCTGTGCTTATCCTCACCGCCCGCGATACGGTGAAAGACCGGGTCAGCGGGCTGGACGTGGGCGCAGATGACTATCTGGTCAAACCGTTCGCGCTGGAAGAACTGCACGCCCGCATCCGGGCGCTGCTGCGTCGTCATAACAATCAGGGTGAAAGTGAGTTAATTGTCAGTAACCTGACGCTGAATATCGGTCGTCGCCAGGTGTGGATGGACGGGCAAGAGATTATCTTAACGCCGAAAGAATACGCGCTCCTGTCGCGCCTGATGCTCAAGGCTGGCAGTCCGGTTCACCGGGAAATTCTGTATAACGACATCTACAGTTGGGATAACGAACCGTCGACCAATACGCTGGAAGTCCACATCCATAATCTGCGCGATAAAGTAGGGAAATCACGTATCCGCACGGTCAGGGGATTTGGCTATATGCTGGTCGCCACTGAGGAAAGCTAAGTGAAGCTGCTGCAATATCTAAAACGACCGCTCCCTCTTCGCCAACGGTTAATACTGACGATAGGTCTAATTCTGTTGGTCTTTCAGCTGATTAGCACCTTCTGGTTGTGGCACGAAAGTACTGAGCAAATACAGTTATTCGAGCAGGCGCTGCGCGATAACCGTAACAACGATCGCCACATCATGCATGAGATCCGCGAGGCCATCGCCAGCCTGATCGTCCCCGGCATCTTTATGGTCAGCCTGACGCTGCTGATTTGCTACCAGGCAGTGCGACGTATTACTCGCCCGCTGGCGGATCTGCAAAAAGAGTTAGAAGCGCGGGCAGCCGATAACCTGGCCCCCATTGAAATTCACAGTTCAACCGTTGAGATACAGGCGGTCGTCTCAGCGCTCAACGAGCTGGTGACGCGGCTGACCACCACTATCGAAAACGAACGCTTATTTACCGCCGATGTCGCCCACGAACTGCGCACGCCGCTGTCAGGCGTTCGCCTGCATCTGGAATTATTATCCAAAACCCATAAAGTCGACGTTTCGCCGTTAATTGCCCGCCTTGACCAAATGATGGACAGCGTGTCGCAACTGCTGCAACTCGCCCGCGTCGGGCAGTCGTTTTCGGCCGGAAGCTACCAACATGTCAAACTGCTGGAGGACGTGATTCTGCCCTCCTATGACGAACTCAGCACCATGCTGGACCAGCGCCAGCAGACGCTGCTCCTCCCGCAAAGCGCGGCGGACGTTGTCGTACGTGGCGACGCAACGCTGTTACGCATGCTGCTGCGCAATCTGGTAGAGAACGCCCACCGTTACAGCCCGGAAGGCACTACTATTACGATCGGCCTGAATACCGAACATGATGCCGTCATGGCCGTCGAAGATGAAGGTCCAGGCATTGATGAAAGTAAATGCGGGGAGTTAAGCAAAGCGTTTGTGCGGATGGACAGCCGTTTTGGCGGCATTGGGCTGGGGCTGAGCATTGTCAGTCGGATCACCCAGCTACATCACGGGCATTTCTATTTGCAGAATCGTCAGGGAACGAGCGGCACTCGCGCCTGGGTGGAATTAGCGAAAGCTCAGTAAGAACTCACCCATACGTACAAAAAGCTGCTGACGATCAGCACGCTACACAGGGCAGTTAAACTTTCATAAATGCGGGTTTTCATGACACTCTCCTCCGAAACTATGGAGGAGAGTTTGCCTGAAGGATATTAAGCCAACCTTAAGTCGCTGTGATAGATCAACATAATGTGCCGGATGGCAGTTGGCGCCTTATCCGGCCTACTGAGTACCACGCTACCCGCAGGCCTGAAAGCTGATTACTCATCAATACGCGGATGCTGCTGCACCAGACGCGAACGCTTAAGCTGCAATTCCGCAATTTCCTGATCGATATCTTCGATTTTATGCTCGATGTTATCGTAGTGCTCACCAAGGATCTCTTTCGCTTCCTGAATATCCGAAGCGGCAGGCGTCGCCCCTTTCAGTGGCTTATTTGCGGTCTCTTTCATGGTGATACCGGTAATTAAACCAACCACAGCAATCACCATCAGGTAGTAAGCAGGCATCATCAGATTCTGCGAACTTTCCACCAGCCAGGCAGCCAGGGTCGGCGTCAGACCCGCAACCAGGACCGAGATATTAAATGCCGCCGCCAACGCGCTATAACGAATATGCGTCGGGAACATCGCCGGTAACGTTGACGCCATCACCCCGGTAAAGCAGTTGAGGATCACCGCCAGCATCAGCAGCCCGGCAAAAATCAGGCCGATGACATTACTGTTAATCAGGATAAATGCCGGAATGGCCAGCACAAACAGTGCAATACTGCCCATAATCACAAACGGGCGACGACCAAAGCGGTCACTGAGCAGACCCATCACCGGCTGCACAAACAGCATACCAATCATGATGGCGATAATAATCAACACGCCGTGGTCTTCAGAGTAATGCAGGTTATGCGACAGATAGCTCGGCATATAGGTGAGCAGCATGTAATAGGTAACGTTGGTGGCAATCACCAGACCGATACACGCCAGCAGGCTACGCCAGTGTTTGGTCGCAATCTCTTTAAACGAAACCTTCGGACCTTCCTGCAGGCCCTCGCGGTCGCCCTGTTCCAGTTTATCAACGTGCTGCTGGAACGCCGGCGTCTCTTCCAGCGCATGACGCAGATACAGACCAATCAGCCCTAACGGCAGCGCCAGGAAGAACGGAATACGCCAGCCCCACTCAAGGAAATTTGCCTCGCCGACAATGGTTGAAATCAGAACCACCACGCCCGCGCCCAGCACAAACCCGGCGATCGAACCGAAGTCCAGCCAGCTACCCATAAATCCACGCTTACGGTCAGGCGAATATTCCGCGACAAAAATCGACGCCCCGGTGTACTCTCCGCCGACCGAGAATCCCTGTGCCATCTTACACAGCAACAGCAGAATCGGCGCCCAGATACCAATCGAGGCATACGAGGGAATAAGACCGATACAGAAGGTACTGATCGACATAATCACAATGGTGATAGCGAGGATCTTCTGACGACCGTATTTATCGCCGAGCATACCGAAGAACAATCCGCCAAGCGGTCGAATCAGAAAGGGAACAGAGAAGGTGGCGAGCGCGGCAACCATCTGCACGCTGGGGTCAGCCCCCGGGAAGAACACTTTACCTAATGCGTAAGCAACAAACCCATAAACACCAAAATCAAACCACTCCATCGCATTACCTAACGACGCCGCGGTAATGGCTTTTCGCAATTTTCCGTCATCAATGATGGTGACGTCGCGCAGCGTAATGGGTTTTATTTTTTTCCTTTTTAGCATACCAGTCCTCTTAGACTTAGCCCTGTCGCGCACAGTTCGACGCTCCTAACGCAACATGCGCTAAGGTCATCGCCGAGCGGGGAATGCACAGACGCAATCCCTGTAACAAGCGTAGCAGGTTTACTTACACTGGCTGGAAACGAGCAGTACAACCGAACCTGTTGACGCCTGATTGGGCGGTTAATGACCTCTTTACCCTAACAGTGTTTAAATTTGTGATCAACTTCACACATGGTATTTCATTTCGTCAACCTGCGTAAATAAGGTCATTCTGAGTCAGCTTTTTTACATGTCATGCTTGCGATTTACTGACAATTAAATACAAGAATAAATCGCTTTATTGCGCCAACAATCACAGCGGTCATTATTATTCTGCTAGCAAAAAAATCACCTAATCCCTTCACAAAAAGATCACAGCTTTTTTAATAATCACAGCGCTTGAGAACTTTTGCGCGGAATATGTGATGAAGATAACTAAAACATCGTTTTATTTTGATTGAATCAATGTTCCCATGAATGCAAACTAATTCCAGACGCAATATCCCTGGGAGCAGCGACACGCTCAACGTATGCCGCGTTAGATTCTATAAAACAAAGAGATAGCGATTACCTTTGTTAAGAAATTTTAGTAAGTATTTGAATTTATTAATTTTTAACTCCTTGCGCATATAGTGCCTGCGACAAGATATGAGGACGTTTATGAAAATTAAAGCCACGATTGAACGCATCCCCGGCGGAATGATGTTGATTCCCCTGTTATTAGGCGCAGTGTTAAATACCTTGGCTCCCGATACCGGCGCGTATTTCGGTTCGTTTACCAAAGGTATGATCAGCGGAACGGTGCCTATTCTGGCGGTGTGGTTTTTTTGTATTGGCGCATCTATTGATTTACGGGCAACCGGTACAGTATTACGGAAGTCCGGTACGCTGGTTATCACCAAAATAGCCGTGGCGTGGGTAGTGGCAATGATAGCCGCGTCATTTATTCCTGATACCGGTATTCAAACCGGGTTCTTTGCGGGACTTTCGGTACTGGCAATTGTTTCCGCGATGGATATGACCAACGGTGGTCTGTACGCCAGCCTGATGAACCAGTACGGAACGAAAGAAGAGTCCGGCGCATTTGTGTTGATGTCTCTGGAATCCGGTCCGTTGATGACGATGGTGATCCTTGGTTCAGCGGGCCTGGCCTCCTTCGAGCCACACCATTTTATCGGCGCGGTATTACCGTTCCTGATTGGCTTTACGCTGGGTAATCTGGATCACGATCTGCGTTCTTTCTTCAGCAAAGCCACGCCGGTGCTGATCCCGTTCTTCGGCTTTGCGCTGGGCAACACCATTAACCTGAGCGTCATCGTTGATACCGGTCTGTTGGGTATTCTGCTGGGCGTCGCGGTTATCGTTATCACCGGTATCCCGCTGATTATTGCTGACCGCGTTATCGGTGGCGGGAACGGTACGGCAGGTGTGGCTGCCTCTTCTGCGGCAGGCGCTGCGGTGGCAAACCCGGTGATTATCGCCCAGATTAACCCGGCGTTTGAACCGGTTGCCGCCTCCGCCACAGCGCTGGTCGCCGCCAGCGTGATTGTCACCGCCATTTTGGTGCCAATTATCACCGCGCTGTATGCCAAACGCTTTAATAAAAACCTGGTCGCCAACGAGACGGCGGCTACCCCGGCAGACTCTCTGCACCACTAACTCTGCCTTAGCCCCACTGACCGTCCCTGCTCAATTGATGAGTGGGGACGGTGCAAAAATCTCCTCAACCATCGCATCAGCCAGCCGTTTCGCCGAACACAATCGCGGCATTCCCAACGCCACATTCTGCCATCGCTGCGTCACCGACCAGCTCACCGGATGGCGCTGCGCATCACACCAGTCGCCTAACCAACTCAACATATCGTTGTGCTCGCCCGAGCCGCCAACCGTCGGCGCGCTGAGCCAATGATGATAATAATGACGCGTAGCGGGCGCCGCATTCACGCTGTCTGCCAGCGTCTGAGCAGCCATGATGCGCAGATTGTCTTTAAGCATTGAGACCACATCGGCATTCGCTAATCGGCAGGCGTCACCGAAAGCTCCCCAGCGCAGCTCTTCCAGCGCGACAAAACAGCGTCCGGGTAACGACCAGCCGTCATACGCCCCAGCCCGCCACCGGGTAAAAATTTGCTCGCTGTGTACGCCCGCCTGAACCGTCAGGCCGCGTTGCGTCAATGCCTTCTCTTTATACGCGCCGCGTTGAGTGAACCAGTCCGTAAGCGAATTTATCTGCTGTATGAGACCGGGGGTGGACAGCCCCCGCGGATGTTCGGTCTGTTGCAAAAACATTAGCCGTTCGGCGATGCGCACCAGCGCCAGATGGCCCGGGTCGATCATGCCCGCCAACTTCTCCACCAGCTTCAGACGCATCACCAGATGCTCGCTGGACACTCCCGCCATCACCCACGCCCGAAGTTGCGTCTGGGATAGCACCTCCTGCGTCAGGCGCGCACGCAGCCGCTGCTGCTGTTGCAGAAAACCGCCGGAACGTTTGGTTTCATCTCCTTGAACCAGATCGACCATAAACTTCGGGTAGACACACTCCAGCGTCCGCCCGGGGCCTTCCAGTAACATGTTAGTCATGTGTGCTCAGTTGCAAAAAGGGTGTTGATATCGTCGCGCAGCAAGCGGGAATCTTCATAAAGCCATGCCGCCGTCGTAATGCGATGCTGTAATTGTTCATTCAACGCATTCACCGCAGACTCATTTTGCTGGCGCAGGGTCAGGCTCTCACGCAGGCTCGCCTGTAATTGCGCCAGACACTGCGAAAAATCAGCAAAAAACGTGGCCATGCCTGCCGTAACGGAAATATCGACCTGAGCAACTAAAGCTTTACGAATTTGTTGGCAAAACTGGGTAACGTAATGCACAAGGCTCTTGTGCAGCGCGCCCATATCAATGAGATAACGCGTTTTTGTTTCGACGTAATCATTCCATCCCCAGTTGGGTTGGTTCAGCCAACGGGAGAAAGTGTCACGCACCACACCGCCAGTAGACGACGTATTTTCCGCCGGAATATCCTGTTCAATAGCCTCATTAAATAGCTGGCGGGTATTAAAATTAAACATCGCCGCATGAAAGGCCGGAAAACGGATCCGCGCACGAAATCCGGCGTGATTCAGCTCCTCTTTCACCCGCAATTCAATAGGCCGCATAGCGTCATTGAGTGCCCGGGACAGGGTCGACTCAAGCTGTTCAAAACGTAGCGCTAAATCCCGGCTAATACTCTCCTGGGCTGCCAGCAATACCCCTTCACAGGACGAGCGCATTTTATCTAAGACGATTTTCGCCTGCCCTTCGTCATGCAGCACCAGCATTTCACCCGCCATTTCAGCCGTTATAGCGCCTGATCCCTGGCCGTGCGGTGACATCATCAGGACGTTTTCTTTGACAAAAAACGTATTGATGCCGCACAGAATCTCAGTCTGTTGCTCATTGAGATAGGTCGCGGCAGATGCCAGCGCCAGTTCTACTTCATGGTTAACTTCATCGCTCACTCGCCCCTGGCACACCTGTAACTGCTGCATATCCTCTTCAATATGCGTAATGTTCAGCCGCAGTTTTTCATAGGCCACCGTTAATCCGTGGGCGCGAAACTCCAGATATTCGTGCGCGCTTTGCGCATAGTTCAATAACTTATGCGACGCGGAACGTAACGCATACAGCGAAGCATTGGCGTGAGCGGCATGAATCACGTTCTGGATCGGCTGCTCAAACAACGAATCTTCCCACAGTAAATCGGCGGCATGACGGATGTGCTCCGTATCCTCAAGATCGGTGGTACGCCAGCGCCTGCCCAGCGCCGCTTCGGCAAAATCCTGTACCCAGCGTTGCACCTGATGATCCGGCAACCGCCCGCGGGTGGTTAGCTCATGACGCGCTCTGTTCGCCAGATAGCCCCACATCGAGGAAACCGGATAGATTCGTTCAGGGGTGATTCCGCCTTGCATCAGCGTGCCGGAAATCAAAGCCCGCACCTGCTCTTCATCATCACTGTTGCGGTCTTTCTGATCGAATTTGTTGACCAGCGCGAACAGCGGCACTGTTTTCCCGACCGCCATAATCGCCCGACGGACTTCCTCATCAGAAATCGACTTCAGTTGGGTGTAATCCATTACCGCCAGGACCGCAGAAGCCCGCACCAGCTGTTCATTCAGCATTTTTTGTAAGTGCGGTTGTCCGGCCTCGTTCGGCCCCGGCGTATCCAGCAGCGTTAATTGCCCCGGATAGCTTGCCTGTCCGGCCAAATGGACAAATTCGACCTCGATAACCGGAATATGCTCAATCGCGGCATAGGCGGCAAAAGGAAAATCAGCCTCCAGCGCTTTTGACAAACGCACCAGGTCATTCAGGCTTTTAAGACAATGGAAAATAGGCTGTGCGCCAAGATAATACCGTTCAAATGCCACGCCGTTTTCAATATGCTGCAGCAGGACGTTCATATCCTTATCAATTTCCAGCGTCTGCGTAAGACGCTGGCGATCGCATGCCCGCATGCGCTGCTGTAAAACCTTCATTAAGGCTTCGATCGGCGCGACATGCGAAAAATGCAGCACCGGCTCTTTCTGCCCCGGCGTATGGCGAATAAGCGTCGGTAACGCCGTCATCGGACGATTACGATTAGGTAAAACTTCTGTGCCGACAATCGCGTTAATCGTCGTCGATTTTCCCGCTTTCATGGTGCCAACGATGGCCAGCACCATTTCCAGACGCGTAATCTTGCGCAGCTCATTATTGAGCGTCGCCTGCTGGGCATCCATACCACGCGCGCTGAAATGCAGGGGCTGAACAACCTGTCTGCTATGCTCTCCATGTTGCAGCGCGACATCATCCAACGACGTGATGGGCAATTTTTGTAATTGCCGGAGATGTTCAAGAGAGAGCATCAGCAAGCGTTCAGCTTCCTGACTTAATTCATATATTGTCTGTGTGTGCATGGAAAATTTTTCCTTAACGCAAATGGCATTACTTTTATTTAGCCTAATCGTTTTATTTATAGATTTTCGGCTTTTATAATTACGTGTGGAAATAATTAAAATCGAAACAACCAATTGATATTATTAAAATAAATTTGGCATATAACCGCTGGCCTGATGCCTCTCACTTATGTAATAAGTAAGAAAGATAAACAGCGTAGTTCAGTTTTAAAGAATACCCGCTGAATTCCCCTACTAAAATTAAGGGGGCAGGAGATATTCAACCATCAGGACGTAGACACCCGTAAGCGGTGTTACCTATAAATATCAGTTATTTCGCCTCACCTTATCTTAAATAGCCTGGCGTAGCAATTTCCCTTAAAAAATATTGCGCCATACTTCATTGCTGTGAAAGCAAAGGATCTTTACAGCAGATCATTTTGCTTTATCGCGCAGTAGTCCCGACAAAAGCAGGGATTTTATGTATAATTGCGGCCTTTTTCGGCAATCTGCCATTTTTTGGGCGCATTTGCCCCTGCTGACTTTTGAGGAAATCCACATGTCATTACCACACTGCCCACAATGCAACTCCGAATACACTTACGAAGATAACGGCATGTTCATCTGCCCGGAATGCGCTCACGAATGGAACGATGCTGAACCGGCTCAGGACAGCGACGAACTTATCGTTAAAGATGCTAACGGCAACCTGCTGGCCGACGGCGACAGCGTTACCGTAGTGAAAGACCTGAAGGTAAAAGGTAGCTCTTCAATGCTGAAGATTGGTACCAAAGTAAAAAACATTCGTCTGGTGGAAGGCGACCACAACATCGATTGCAAAATCGATGGCTTTGGCCCAATGAAATTGAAATCAGAGTTTGTGAAAAAGAACTGATGCAAATTGCCTGATGGCGCTGCGCTAATCAGGCCTGTGTCAGCTCATCTGCCAGGCGGGAAGCTCATACTTCCCGCCTGGTTTATTTTTGCAGACGCTAACTACACTTAACGGGTTTCTTTTACCTGAGGTAAAGATCATGCCGTTAAGTCCCTATATCTCCTTTGCAGGCAACTGCGCAGACGCCATCGCCTACTACCAAAAAACATTAGGCGCCGAGCTGCTCTACAAAATCAACTTCGGTGAAATGCCCAAATCGGCGCAGGACAGTGAAGAAGGTTGCCCTTCAGGAATGAAATTCCCCGATACCGCTATCGCCCACGCCAACCTGCGCGTTGCGGGCAGCGACATTATGATGAGCGATAGCGCCCCCGATGGAAATGCCCACTACTCTGGCTTTACGCTGGTGCTCGACACGCAAAATGTCGACGAAGGCAAGCGCTGGTTTGATAACCTCGCGGCAAACGGAAAAATCGAAATGGACTGGCAGGAAACCTTCTGGGCCCACGGTTTTGGTAAAGTGAGCGACCAGTATGGCGTACCGTGGATGATCAACGTCGTCAAACAGCAGCAACCTACCGAGTAATCCAACGGGAGGCTTGTCCTCCCGTACTGTCATCAAAAATCGCTCAACTCTTCATCGTTGAGTAACCATCCCTTAACGAAAACGTCACATTGATCCGCCACGATGGGGCCACTTTTTTAGGGAGGCCGCATCATGCAAACGATTATCCGCGTCGAGAAACTCTCCAAATCCTTCAACCAGCATCAGGCGCTCAATGCGGTTGATCTGAGCATCTGTTCCGGTGAGATGGTGGCTCTGCTTGGGCCGTCTGGCTCCGGCAAATCCACCCTTTTACGTCATTTAAGCGGTTTGATCACCGGGGATAAATCGCCCGGTAGCCATGTTGAGCTGTTGGGTCGCACCGTCCAACACGAAGGTCGGCTGGCACGCGATATCCGCCAAAGCCGCGCCCACACCGGCTATATCTTCCAGCAGTTCAATCTGGTTAACCGTCTGACGGTACTGGAGAACGTCCTGATTGGCGCGCTCGGCAGCACGCCATTCTGGCGCACCTGTTTTAGCTGGTTCAGTCAGGAGCAGAAACAGCGCGCGCTCCAGGCGCTGACCCGCGTTGGCATGGCGCACTTTGCGTATCAGCGCGTTTCCACGCTTTCGGGCGGGCAACAGCAGCGCGTCGCTATCGCCCGGGCGCTGATGCAGCAGGCCAAAGTGATCCTGGCCGACGAGCCGATTGCCTCGCTGGACCCGGAATCCGCACGCATCGTAATGGATACCCTGCGCGACATTAATCAGACCGACGGCATCACCGTGGTCGTCACGCTGCACCAGGTGGATTACGCCCTGCGCTATTGCGAACGCATCGTCGCGCTGCGCCAGGGCAATGTCTTCTTTGACGGCAGCAGCCAGCATTTTGATAACGATCGTTTTGACCATCTCTACCGCAGCATGAACCGCGTCGAACAGAACGCGCAGGCTGCCTGACATCCCCACAATGAGGAATGGAAATGAGCTATAAGACAGTTGCCGCGCTGGCCTTTACCAGCATGTTTAGTCTCAGCACCCTGCTCAGCCCGGTCCATGCCGAAGAGCAGGAAAAAGCGCTGAACTTTGGCATTATTTCGACCGAATCACAGCAAAACCTGAAGCCGCAGTGGGAACCGTTCCTGAAGGACATGGAAAAGTCACTGGGTGTAAAAGTGAACGCCTTCTTCGCCCCGGACTACGCCGGGATCATCCAGGGAATGCGCTTTAACAAAGTCGATATCGCCTGGTACGGCAACCTCTCGGCAATGGAAGCGGTGGATCGCGCTAACGGACAAGTGTTTGCCCAGACCGTCGCCGCCGACGGATCCCCGGGGTACTGGAGCGTGTTGATCGTTAACAAAGACAGTCCGATCAACAACCTGAACGATCTGATCGCCAAACGTAAAGATCTGACCTTCGGCAACGGCGATCCCAACTCCACGTCAGGCTTCCTCGTCCCCGGTTACTACGTCTTCGCCAAAAACAACATCTCCGCCAGTGATTTCAAACGCACCGTTAACGCCGGACACGAAACCAACGCGCTGGCCGTTGCCAACAAGCAGGTCGATGTCGCCACCAACAACACCGAAAACCTCGACAAACTGAAAACTTCCGCACCGGAAAAACTGAAAGAACTGAAGGTGATCTGGAAGTCACCGCTGATCCCGGGCGATCCGATCGTCTGGCGTAAAAACCTCTCCGAAACCACCAAGGACAAGGTGTACGACTTCTTTATGAACTACGGCAAAACGCCGGAACAGAAAACCGTACTTGAACGCCTGGGCTGGGCGCCGTTCCGTGCCTCCAGCGACCTGCAACTGGTGCCAATTCGTCAACTGGCGCTGTTTAAAGAGATGCAGGGCGTGAAGGACAACAAAGGGCTGAACGAGGAACAGAAAGCCAGCAAAACCTCGGCGCTGAAAGCGCAGCTCGACGATCTGGACCGTCTGACCGCCGCACTGGGCGCCATGACCAGCGTCACCAAAGCGGTGCAGTGATTTGTAGAGCGGATTGTAGGCCGGATAAGCGCAGCGCCATCCGGCCTACCACGCAAAGACACGTACCAACGGAGCTAAACATGCAAACCATCACCGTCGCCCCGCCCAAACGTAGCTGGTTCTCGCTACTGAGCTGGGCCATTCTTCTCGCCGTGCTGGTGGTCTCGTGGAAAGGTGCCGAAATGGCTCCGCTCACGCTGATCCAGGATTCCGGCAATATGGCGACCTTCGCCGCCGACTTCTTCCCGCCGGACTTCAGCCAGTGGCAGGACTATCTCGGTGAAATGGCCGTCACCCTGCAAATCGCCGTCTGGGGTACTGCCCTCGCCGTGGTGCTGTCGATTCCTTTCGGCCTGATGTGCGCCGATAACCTCGTGCCGTGGTGGATTTACCAGCCGATGCGCAGAGCGATGGACGCCTGCCGCGCCATCAACGAAATGGTCTTCGCCATGCTGTTCGTGGTCGCCGTCGGCTTAGGTCCGTTCGCCGGAGTGATGGCGCTGTTTATCCACACCACCGGGGTGCTCTCCAAACTGCTTTCCGAAGCGGTAGAAGCCATTGAACCAGGCCCGGTAGAAGGCATTCGCGCCACCGGGGCCAACAAAATTGAAGAGATCCTCTACGGCGTTTTGCCGCAGGTGATGCCGCTGTTGATCTCCTACTCGCTGTACCGTTTTGAGTCCAACGTTCGCTCGGCCACGGTGGTCGGCATGGTGGGCGCTGGCGGTATCGGCGTGACCTTATGGGAGGCGATTCGCGGCTTCCAGTTCCAGCAAACCTGCGCCCTGATGGTGTTAATCATCGTCACCGTCAGCCTGCTGGATTTCCTTTCCCAGCGTTTGCGTAAGCACTTTATCTGATTAACGAGGCATTGATTGCTATGCACTTGTCTACACATCCGACCAGTTATCCAACGCGTTATCAGGAAATTGCCGCGAGACTTGAGCAGGAGCTTCGTCAACATTATCGCTGTGGGGACTATCTGCCCGCCGAGCAGCAGCTTGCCGCACGCTACGAGGTGAATCGCCATACCCTGCGCCGCGCCATTGACCAGTTGGTTGAACGCGGTTGGGTTCAACGTCGCCAGGGCGTCGGCGTGCTGGTGCTGATGCGCCCGTTTGATTACCCGCTCAATGCCCAGGCGCGTTTCAGTCAGAACCTGCTGGACCAGGGTAGCCACCCCACCAGCGAAAAGCTGCTGGCGGTGCTGCGCCCGGCCTCCAGCCATATTGCCGACGCGCTCAGCATTAACGAAGGCGACAACGTGATTCACCTGCGTACTCTGCGCCGGGTTAACGGCATCGCCCTGTGTCAAATCGACCACTATTTTTCCGACCTCACGCTGTGGCCGCTTATGCAGGGCTTTAACAGCGGTTCGTTGCATGACTACTTACGCGAACAGTCCGGTCTGACGCTCCTGCGCACGCAAACACGCATCAGCGCCCGCCGGGCCCAGGCCAAAGAGAGCAAAGTGCTGGAAATCCCCAACATGGCGCCGCTGCTGTGCGTGCGCACCCTGAACCACCGTGAAGGCGAAGAGCAGGCGGCGGAATACTCCGTCAGCCTGACCCGCGCCGACATGATCGAATTCACTATGGAGCACTGAATGCATTTCGATACCGCCACCCGCCAGCGCTGGATGCGCGCGCTGGCTTACAGCAATGCCGATGCGCTGAACGCCCGCATCAACGCGCTCAAACTGACGCCGGACTATGAACTTATCCGCGCACCGGAATGCGGACTGATGCAAATCCAGGCCCGCATGGGCGGTACCGGCAATCGCTTCTTTGCTGGCGACACCACGCTCACCCGCGCGGTGGTGCGCCTGACGAGCGGCACGCTGGGTTACAGCTACCTGCTGGGACGTAACAAACACCATGCCGAGCAGTGCGCGGTAATTGACGCGCTGCTGCAGGAACAAACGCATTTCCAGAACCTAATGGAAACCTTGATTGTCCCGCTGGAAGCGGAACGCGATGCGCTGATTAGCGCACGCCGTGCCGAAATCAACGCCAGCCGGGTCGACTTCTTCACGCTAGTACGCGGAGATAACGCATGACCTTACAAACCGCTTTTAATTTACCCGTTCAGGATGCGCAGCAGAGCTTTCGTCGCCTGCTGAAAGCCATGAGTGAACCGGGCGTGATCGTCGCCCTGCATCAACTGAAACATGGCTGGCAGCCGCTGGGCCTGGCAACCACCAGCGTGCTGCTGACGCTGGTTGATGGCGACACGCCGGTCTGGCTGGCGCCGTCGATGGATAACGATATTGCCCGGCAGAATCTGCGTTTTCATACCAACGCGCCGCTGGTGGATCAGCCGCAGCTGGCGGCATTTGCTGTCGCTGACGAACACATCAGCAGCGAACAACTAAACGCCCTCTCCGCCGGTTCCGCCGTCGCGCCAGAGACCAGCGCCACGCTGATTGTGCAAATCTCAGGCTTAAGCGGCGGACGCATGCTGCGTCTGACCGGAGCCGGTATCGCCGAGGAACGCATGATCGCGCCGCAGCTGCCGGAATGCCTGATTCACGAACTCACCGAACGCCCGCATCCGTTCCCGCTGGGGGTCGATCTGATCCTCACCTGCGGCGAACGCCTGCTGGCTATTCCGCGAACGACTCATGTGGAGGTGTGCTGATGTACGTCGCTGTCAAAGGGGGCGAAAAGGCGATAGCCAGCGCCCACGCCTTGCAGGAAAACCGACGCCGGGGCGAGGAGACCATTGCCGAACTGAGCGTGGCGCAAATCGAACAGCAGATGAACCTGGCGGTCGACCGGGTGATGACCGAAGGCGGCATCGCCGACCGCGAACTGGCGGCGCTGGCGCTAAAGCAGGCCAGCGGCGATAACGTCGAAGCTATCTTTTTGCTGCGCGCCTATCGCACGACGCTGGCAAAGGTGGCAGTCAGCGAACCGATAAACAGTGCGGAAATGCGTCTTGAACGCCGAATCTCCGCGGTCTACAAGGACATTCCCGGCGGGCAACTGTTAGGTCCAACTTACGATTACACCCATCGCCTGCTGGATTTTACCCTGCTGGCCAATGGTGAAACGCCGCCGCTGCGCTGCGCGGATAACACGCAGGATGACTCCCCGCACGTCTTTTCCCTGCTGGCAAACCAGGGGCTGGCAAAACGCGAAGAAGACAACGGCGACGCACCCGACGATATCACTCGCACACCGCCGGTTTATCCGTGCTCGCGTGCCTCACGCCTGCAACAGCTGATGCGCGGCGACGAGGGCTATCTGTTGGCTCTGGCCTACTCCACCCAACGCGGTTACGGACGCAACCACCCGTTTGCCGCCGAGATCCGCAGCGGCTACGTCGCGCTGGAAACCGTACCGGAAGAGCTGGGATTTGCGGTGAACGTCGGCGAACTGCTGATGACGGAGTGTGAAATGGTCAACGGCTTTGTCGCGCCAGAGAACGAATCTCCCCATTTTACCCGCGGCTACGGTCTGGTGTTCGGCATGAGCGAACGTAAAGCGATGGCGATGGCGCTGGTGGACCGCGCCTTACAGGCAGCCGAATACGATGAAACGGTCACGGGACCGGCGCAGGACGAAGAGTTCGTGCTGGCGCATGCGGATAACGTCGAGGCGGCGGGTTTTGTATCGCACCTCAAGCTCCCCCATTACGTCGATTTCCAGGCCGAACTGGAACTGCTCAAACGCCTGCAACAGGAGGCCGCCCGTGACCGCTAACCTCTCCGGCTACAACTTTGCGTATCTTGATGAACAGACCAAACGCATGATCCGCCGCGCCATTCTGAAAGCGGTAGCCATCCCCGGCTATCAGGTCCCATTTGGCGGACGTGAAATGCCGATGCCCTACGGCTGGGGCACGGGCGGCATTCAGCTTACCGCCAGCGTGATTGGCGAACCGGACGTGCTGAAGGTGATTGACCAGGGCGCGGACGACACCACCAACGCGGTGTCGATCCGCAACTTCTTCAAACGCGTGACGGGCGTGGCGACGACGGAACGTACCGAAGACGCCACGCTGATCCAGACCCGCCACCGCATCCCGGAAACACCCTTGGTGGAAGATCAGATAATCATTTTCCAGGTGCCAATCCCTGAGCCACTGCGCTTTATTGAACCGCGCGAAACGGAAACCCGCACCATGCACGCGCTGGAAGAGTACGGCATCATGCAGGTGAAACTGTATGAAGATATCGCCCGCTTCGGCCATATCGCCACGACCTACGCCTATCCGGTGAAGGTCAATAACCGCTACGTCATGGACCCGTCGCCCATCCCGAAATTCGACAATCCGAAGATGGACATGATGCCGGCCCTGCAACTGTTTGGCGCTGGTCGTGAAAAGCGCATCTATGCCGTTCCACCTTATACCCGCGTGGAAAGCCTCGATTTCGACGATCACCCGTTTACCGTGCAGAGCTGGGATGAGCCTTGCGCCATCTGCGGCTCTACCCACAGCTATCTCGATGAAGTGGTGCTCGATGACACCGGCAAACGCATGTTTGTCTGTTCCGACACCGACTACTGCCGCCAACAGAGCGAGGCTCTCAGCAAATGACGCAACCGCTGCTTTCAGTCAACAACCTGACTCATCTCTACGCGCCGGGCAAAGGCTTCAGCGACGTCTCGTTTGACCTGTGGCCTGGCGAAGTGCTGGGTATCGTCGGCGAGTCCGGTTCCGGCAAAACCACTCTGCTGAAATCAATCTCTTCACGTCTGACGCCACAGAACGGTGAAATTTTGTATCAGAACCGTTCGTTGTACGACATGAACGAGGCCGACCGCCGCCGTCTGCTGCGCACCGAGTGGGGCGTGGTGCATCAGCATCCGCTGGATGGCCTGCGCCGTCAGGTTTCCGCAGGCGGCAATATCGGCGAACGCCTGATGGCCACCGGCGCGCGCCACTATGGCGACATTCGCGCCACGGCGCAGCGTTGGCTGGAGGAGGTGGAGATCCCCGCCTCACGTATCGACGACCTGCCGACCACCTTCTCCGGCGGCATGCAGCAACGCCTGCAGATCGCCCGTAACCTCGTCACCCACCCGAAGCTGGTGTTTATGGATGAACCGACCGGCGGGCTGGACGTGTCGGTACAGGCCAAACTGCTGGATCTGCTGCGCGGCCTGGTGGTGGAACTGGATCTGGCGGTTGTGATTGTCACCCACGATCTGGGCGTGGCGCGTCTGCTGGCGGACCGTTTGCTGGTGATGAAACAGGGTCAGGTGGTGGAAAGTGGGTTAACCGACCGCGTGCTCGACGATCCGCATCATCCGTATACCCAGTTATTGGTGTCGTCCGTATTGCAGAACTGATTTTTTGTTGTGCCCGATGGCGCTGCGCTGATCGGGCCTACCTGGATCGCACTTTTGTAGGCCGGATAAGGCGCAGCCGCCATCCGGCAAAAAATCTCGAGGCAAAAATGATTCGCGTTGAAAATGTCAGTAAAACCTTCGTGCTCCACCAGCAAAACGGCGTACGTCTGCCAGTGCTGCAAAACGCCACTCTGGCAGTGAAAAGCGGCGAATGCGTGGTGCTGCACGGTCACTCGGGCAGCGGTAAATCCACGTTGCTGCGTTCGCTGTACGCCAACTACCTGCCGGATGAAGGGCACATCCACATTCGCCACAGCGATGAATGGGTCGATCTGGTGCAGGCCCCGGCGCGCAAAGTGCTGGAAGTTCGCCGTTCAACCATCGGCTGGGTAAGCCAGTTTCTGCGCGTGATCCCCCGTGTCTGCGCCCTGGATGTGGTGATGCAGCCGCTGCTGGATCTCGGCGTATCCCGTGAAGAATGCGCCGCGAAAGCCGCCAGCCTGTTAACGCGTCTCAACGTACCGGAACGCCTGTGGCACCTGGCGCCATCGACCTTTTCCGGTGGCGAACAGCAGCGCGTCAACATCGCCCGTGGGTTTATCGTCGATTACCCTATTCTGCTGCTCGATGAGCCGACCGCCTCATTGGACGCCAAAAACAGCGCTGCCGTGGTGGCGTTGATTGAAGAGGCGAAAGCCCGCGGCGCAGCCATTGTCGGTATTTTTCACGATCAAACCGTGCGCGACCGCGTAGCGGACCGTCTGCACCTGATGGGAAAAACAGCATGATTATCAACAATGTAAAGCTGGTTCTGGAAGATGACGTGGTGCAAGGATCGCTGGAAATTGCGGGCGGGGTTATTCGCGCCTTTGCCGAAACCCAGAGCCGTCTGCCGGAGGCTTTAGACGGCGAAGGCGGCTGGCTGCTGCCAGGGTTGATTGAGCTGCATACCGATAATCTGGATAAATTCTTCACCCCGCGCCCGAAGGTCGACTGGCCTGCCCACTCGGCGATGAGCAGCCATGACGCGCTAATGGTCGCCAGCGGCATTACTACCGTGCTGGACGCGGTGGCGATTGGCGACGTGCGCGACGGCGGCGATCGGCTGGAAAATCTGGAGAAGATGATCAACGCCGTGGAAGAGACGCAAAAACGCGGGGTCAATCGCGCCGAACACCGCCTGCATCTGCGCTGCGAACTGCCGCACCACACCACCCTGCCGCTGTTTGAAAAACTGGTCGGGCGCGAGCCGGTGACGCTGGTTTCACTGATGGATCATTCGCCGGGCCAGCGCCAGTTCGCCAATCGAGAAAAGTACCGCGAGTATTATCAGGGCAAATATTCGCTCACCGACGAGCAGATGGCCCGCTATGAAGAAGAACAGTTGGCCCTCGCCGCACGCTGGTCGCAGCCCAATCGTAACGCC
Source organism: Citrobacter sp. C5_2 (assembly GCF_014596845.2). Lineage (NCBI taxonomy): Bacteria > Pseudomonadati > Pseudomonadota > Gammaproteobacteria > Enterobacterales > Enterobacteriaceae > Citrobacter > Citrobacter sp. C5_2. Next base: position 4,654,246 of record NZ_CP115032.1, read on the forward strand.
ATCGCCCAGCTTTGCCGCGAACGTAATATCGCGCTGGCGAGCCATGACGATGCCACCAGCGAACATGTGCTGGAATCGCACCAACTTGGCAGCGTAATCGCCGAATTTCCTACCACTTTCGCGGCGGCTGAAGCCTCGCGCCAGCACGGAATGAACGTGCTGATGGGCGCGCCAAACATCGTGCGCGGAGGGTCTCATTCCGGCAATGTGGCGGCGCATAAGCTGGCTGAGCTGGGGTTACTGGATATTCTCTCCTCCGATTACTACCCCGCCAGCCTGCTCGACGCGGCATTTCGCGTAGCGGATGACGACGCCAACCGCTTTACACTGCCGCAGGCGATTCGTCTGGTGACCCGCAATCCGGCGCGGGCATTGAATCTCGATGATCGCGGCGTTGTTGCCGAAGGTAAACGGGCGGATCTGGTGCTGGCACATCGCAAAGGCGGCAACATCCATATCGACCACGTCTGGCGTCAGGGCAAAAGGGTATTCTGACTATGGGGAAACTGATCTGGCTGATGGGGCCATCCGGCTCTGGTAAGGACAGTCTGCTGGCGGAACTCCGCCTGCAGGAACCCGCGCAACTGCTGGTGGCGCATCGATACATCACCCGCGCCGCCAACGCCGGGAATGAAAACCATATTGCGCTGAGCGAACAAGAGTTTTTTACCCGCGCCGGGCAGAATCTGCTGGCGCTGAGCTGGCATGCAAACGGCTTCTACTACGGCGTGGGCGTGGAGATTGACCTCTGGCTGCACGCCGGTTTTGATGTGGTGGTCAACGGATCGCGCGCCCATCTGCCCCAGGCGCAGGCTCGTTATGGCGCGTCGTTACTTCCTATTTGCTTACAGGTTTCCCCAGCGATTCTACGGCAGCGTCTGCAGGCGCGTGGGCGGGAGAGTGAAACGGAAATCGCCGCCCGCCTTGAACGCGCGGCACGCTACGCGCCGTATGACTGCCACGTCCTCAACAATGATGGCAGTTTGCTACAGTCTGTCGATACACTGCTCGCACTGATGGGACGCAAGGAGAAGAAACATGTCTGTCTGTGAATTACGCCGCGCCACGCTCTACGATACCGATGCGGTTTACGCGCTTATCTGTGAACTCAAGCAGGGACAATTCGATCGCCAGACCTTTAGCGCCGGATACGCCGCGAATCTGCAAGATCCTAATATGCACTACCAGTTGGCGCTGCTCGACGGAGAAGTCGTCGGCTTGATCGGTCTGCACCTGCAGTTTCATCTGCACCACGCCAACTGGATTGGCGAGATTCAGGAACTGGTGGTGATGCCACAGGCGCGAGGATTAACGGTAGGCAGTCAGCTACTGGCCTGGGCCGAAGCCACCGCGCGCGAAGCAGGCGCAGAAATGACCGAGCTTTCCACCAGCACCCAACGCCTTAACGCGCACCGTTTCTACCAGCGCGAAGGCTATACCCAGAGCCATTTCCGCTTCACCAAACCGTTGTAGGGGGAGTCATGAGTCTGACCATTACGCTGACGGGAACCGGCGGCGCGCAGCTGGTGCCGGCATTTGGCTGCGACTGCGCGGCCTGTCAGCGGGCGCGCGTACAGGCGCAATACCGTCGACGCCCCTGTAGCGGGGTGGTCAAATTCAATCATGCGGTAACCCTGCTGGACGCGGGGATCCCGCATCTGATGGACGACTGGCCAGCGGGCAGCTTTCAGCAATTTCTGCTGACCCACTATCATATGGATCATGTGCAAGGACTGTTTCCGTTGCGCTGGGGCGTGGGGGCGAGCATCCCGGTGTACGGCCCACCGGATGAGCAGGGTTGCGACGATCTGTTTAAGCATCCCGGTATTCTCGATTTTAGCCATACCGTTGCGCCGTTCGTGGTATTTGACCTGCAAGGGTTGCAGGTGACGCCGCTGCCGCTCAACCATTCAAAGCTGACGTTTGGCTATTTGTTCGAGACCGCGCACTGCCGGGTGGCGTGGCTCTCCGACACCGCCGGGCTTCCCGATAAGACGCTGAAGTTTCTCCACAATAACCCACCACAGGTGATTATCATCGACTGCAGCCATGCCCCGCGCGCCGAACCGCCGCGCAATCATTGCGATCTCAATACCGTCATCGCGCTGAACGAGGTTATCCGCTGTCCAAGGGTTATCCTGACGCATATCAGCCATCAGTTTGATCTGTGGCTGATGGAAAATCCGCTGCCGACAGGCATCGAAGCAGGATATGACGGGATGGAGATTGTGCTGGATTAGCGAGATTTGCCGGACGCTGTGAAACACCTGCTCCGGCCTATAAGCAGCCTATCAGGCGACTTTCTTAGTGGCGACATTTCGCTGCGCGACAAAGTCTTTAACAGACATAATACGGTTCAGTTCTTCTTGCGCCCGCATGTCATTTTCAACTTCCCACAGGTCAACCGCCGACTGTAGGTTACGCCAGAAATCAACGGAGGTATCAAACGCTTTCGCCAGGCGAAATGCCATATCCGTTGTTAATTTGCGATTATTATTGACCAGTGCGCTCACCGTATTACGGTGAACATGCAGTATTTCAGCTAGATCGTTAATTTTCAGATCGAGCGGCTCCAGGTATTCATATTGCAGGACATCACCCACAGTAGTTGGTTTTCTGGTTGCCTGTTTCATATCGTTACCTTACATTTTTCTAGTAGATGTGTGGGTCTAAGTACACATCTTCGGCCTTACCGTTAACCCATTTAAATATTAATCGGTACTGCTTATTTACTCTTATTGAAGAATATTCCTGTAACTTTCCGGTTAACTCTTCATATCTATTCCCTGGCGGCGAGCGCAAATCCCGATGCGAAACCGCCGCATTGATGATATCCAGCTTTCTGGCTAATGCGGTGTGAATATCCGCGGGTATTTTTCTGTGCGGTGTTGCCCGCTCAAAAAAATCTTCAAGCCATGTATCCCGAAAATTTCTGATATTTAATGATTTAGACATTCCATTGCCAACACCTTTTGCATAAGCATAAAGAGATTGTAGTGCATAGATGCACTGTGCTCAAGTGCATTGATTAACATTAAGTTGGTGTGTTGGGCTCAATGGTAACTTTCATACCGGAAGTAAAATTATCACGCATATTGGGGAGTTAGATGCTAACGATCATAATCCTCTTCCATTCTGCGTTCTTCGTCTTCTAACTGACGCCGTTCCTGATCAAGCTGACGCTGACGGTCATCCAGTTGGCGACGTCGGTCTTCAAACTGGCGACGGCGATTATCATACTGCCTGCGCCGATCGTCACTCATCTGACGCTGCCAGCTTTCATCACGAGCGTCATCATAATCCCGCCCGTTGTCCGGTTTGTATGCGTCGTTAATCGCCTGCTGAATATTGCCGATGGCATCATCGATAATATCCGCCTGCGCCGAAACGGTGGTCATCATCAGCAGATAGAAAAGTAAGAATGTCGCGGAGCGTTGCATAAAACCAGCCTCATCGAGAAACTCGCCCCACGGTAATCAAAGCGAATTTGCGCGGGTAGCGGAGGAATCTCAATTACGCGAATGCCGCAGCGCTTGCGCCAGTTCTGTGCGGGTAAAGGGTTTACGCAATAACGCCACATCCGGCAGCGCCGGGTTATGGGCCGGACGCAAATCCTGACCGCTCATCAGCAGGATGTTCAGTTGCGGATAATGTGCCTGGGCATGATTAACCACATCCACGCCGCTTAAACCACCGGGCAGCATGACGTCGCTGATAAAAATATCAATCTCGGATGAAGCTGCCAGCATATGCATCGCCTGTTCCCCGTTGGCGGCTTCTAATGTCAGGTAGCCCAGCAGGTGTAATTGCTCACACAACGTCTGGCGCACATCAGCCTCGTCCTCAAGCACCAGCACCAGTTTTTCGCCACTATTAGCCGCGTGTTCCGCTATCGGTTCTGCCTCAGCCTGTACCGGTACTACGGCGCGAGGAAGCTGCAACCTGACCGTCGTTCCCTGCCCGGGAGCGCTTTCAATCTCCACACGCCCGCCGGACTGACGTACAAAGCCGTAGACCATTGATAACCCCAGCCCGCTGCCGCTGCCGGTCTGTTTGGTGGTGAAAAACGGTTCAAAGACCTGAGCTTTCACCTCCTGCGACATCCCGCAGCCCTGGTCGGCGACCTCCAGCATCACCATATCCTGCTTACGCCCATCGCTGCGCGTGACCCGCTGGTTCCAGGTACGGATTTTAATCGTGCCCGCCTGCCCGTCCATGGCGTCACGGGCGTTCATCACCAGATTGATAATGGCATTTTCCAGTTGGCTGACGTCAATCCACGCGGGCCAGGCGGGAGACTGGGCTTCAATCTCCAGCGTCAGCGTGGCCGGGAGCGAATGACGCATCAGTTCGCCCAGGTTTTCCAGCAGCGTTTTCAGCTCCACCGCGTGGGGATGCAAAGATTGCTTGCGCGAAAAGGCCAGTAGCCGCTGGGTAAGTAGCGCCCCGCGCTCGGCGGCTTTAAGGGCCCGATTGACCCGCAGCGCATCAGGTGAGTCTGGGTTCACCAGATCCAGACTGCCAATAATCACCGCCAGCAGGTTATTGAAATCATGCGCTAATCCGCCCGTCAGTTGCCCCACCGCCTTCAGCTTTTGGCTGTGCAGCAGCGCCTCTTCCAGTTCCTGGCGCTCGGTGCGGTCGATTTCCATTTGGCTGGTTTTTTCTTTAAGTAATCGGGTGGTGTGCTCCAGCGAAGCGGTGTTACGGGCAAAGACACTAAAAGCGCGGGCCAGTTCGCCCAGCTCATCGCGCCGTTGCAGGGCCGGAACGCTGACGTCCGATTCACCGTGCGCCAGCCGGGTCATCGCCTGCGAAATTGCCGTCAGGTTAGAGCCGAGGTTGCGATAGATATACCAACCGGCAAAACCGGTAATCACTACGGCCAGCAACGCAAACACCATAATAAACAACGCGCCGGATTGCAGTTCCTGATGGCTTTGCGCCACCCGCTGCTCAGAAATCAGCGCCACCTGCGAGGCATATTGATTGATATCACTATTAAGGATTGCCACCAGCGCTTTGATATGAAACATATACCAGTTGATCGCCAGATCGCTCTGCTCCAGCGCGGAAGAAAGCGGCTCCAGCTTATGCAGTTCCTGATTGAAATCGTTGAGGATTCTGCTTATCAACGGGCTGGAATGATGTAAAGGCAGCGCGCTCACCACGCTGTCGAGTTGTTTCACTACCGATCGCGGCGTGGGAGTCTCAATGGCGGCAACGATCAAGCGGTCTATTTGCCCCAGCAGCATGTCATCCTGCGCGCCGGTAAGCGTTTGCAGATGGCGCAAATAGCTTTGATTCTGATACAGCGAACTGAGCAGCGCGTTACGTTCCAGATGCCGCCGCTGTCCGCGCTGCAACATACCTTCCACACTGCTTTGTAACTCATTGCTGCGCTGGATAATGCGCTCGACCAGCACCGGCTCCTGCTGCGCCAGCGGGGCGCCAGCCAGTTGTTGCAGCGAATGCTTCAGCGCCCGCTGGGTCTCCTGCAACCGCTCCGCTTCACCTTTGTATTCCAGCGCGCCGACCACCTGCGACAGTCGCACCGCCGCCGTTGCTACGTTCGCCGTATCACGCGCCAGGTTCATGCTGCCGGTCATGTCATCAACGGTTTGCTGCTGTACCTGCTCCTGAATTTGACTGGCATGCTGAAACCCCAGCACCGCCACGCCGCTCACCATCAGCGTGACCGCCACCACCAGCAGATTGAAGAACAGTAATCGTCCGCGCGCACTGGCGAAAAAGTGACGTCCCGGTTGCGGCATATCACGCTCCGTGAAGAAAAATCGCAATATGACAAATATGAACGGCTTCTGACATTTTGCATTTACATTCCTGTGATGGACTGCTGATATCGGCCACCCCACAGGAGATCCGCTATGAGCAGGACACCGGTTCTGGAGATGCGCAACATTGCCAAAGCGTTTGGCAAATTTTACGCGCTGAAAGGGGTCGATTTAACCGTCTGGCCGGGGGAGATTCATGCCCTGATGGGCGAGAATGGCGCGGGGAAAAGCACGCTGATGAAAATCCTCGCGGGCGCCTACACCGCCACCAGCGGCGAGATCCTGATTGATGGTCAGCCGTTCCACATTCGTGGGCCAAAAGATGCGCTCAGCGCGGGCATCACGCTGATTTACCAGGAGATGCAGCTGGCGCCCAACCTGACGGTGGCGGAAAATATCTTTCTTGGCAGCGAGCTGTCGCGCGGCGGTCTGGTCCAGCGTAAAGAGATGGTGCTGCAGTCGCAGAAAGTCATCGACCGACTCGGCGCCCAGTTTAAGGCCAGCGATCGCGTGATGACGTTGACCATCGCCGAACAGCAGCAGGTGGAAATCGCCCGCGCTCTGCACCGTAACAGCCGCATTCTGGTGATGGATGAACCCACCGCCGCCCTCTCCTCACGTGAAACCCACCGCCTGTTCGAACTGATCATGCGCCTGCGCGATGAAGGGATGGCGATTATTTACATCAGCCACCGCATGGCCGAAGTGTACGAACTTTCCGATCGCGTCAGCGTCCTGCGCGACGGGCAATACGTCGGTAGCCTGACCCGCGACAAGCTCAACGCCCCTGAACTGGTGCGCATGATGGTGGGCCGTCCGCTAAGCGATCTGTTCAACAAAGAGCGCGATATTCCCTTAGGTAAAGCGCGCCTCAACGTCCACCACCTGACCGACGGTCATAAAGTCCAGCCGTGCAGCTTGTTGGTGCGCTCCGGGGAGATCGTCGGCCTCGCCGGGTTAGTTGGCGCCGGGCGCTCCGAACTGGCGCAACTGATTTTTGGCGTGCGTAAAGCCGTCGGCGGCATGATTGAAGTAGACGGTGAACCGGTGGTGATCCACTCCCCGCGCGAGGCGATTGATCACGGCATCGGCTTTCTGACCGAGAACCGCAAAGAACAGGGGCTGTTTTTAGAACTGGCGGCAGCAGAGAACATCACGATGGCGACGCTGGAGCGCGATGCCAACTGGGGCATGCTCGATCGTAAAAAGGCGCAGGCCATTTCCGATGACGCTATCAAACTGCTCAACATTCGCGTTCCGCACGCGCAGGTACGCGCAGGTGGGCTGTCCGGCGGTAATCAGCAAAAATTGTTGATCTCGCGCTGGGTGGCGATCGGCCCACGCATTTTGATCCTCGATGAACCCACGCGCGGGGTAGACGTTGGCGCGAAAAGCGAGATCTACCGGATCATGAACGACATGGCGCGCAAAGGCGTGGCGATCCTGATGATCTCCAGCGAATTGCCGGAAGTCGTTGGCATGAGCGATCGCGTGTACGTCATGCGCGAAGGCAGCATTGCCGGCGAGCTGAACGGACAGAGTATTACCCAGGAAAATATTATGACGCTGGCGACCGGCGTGAACGACTCCCATCATCAGGCGGTGTCCCATGAATAATCCAACCACTCCCCAGCAGGTGGCGAAATCCACCACCGCAAAAAAGATGCTGATGAGCGATCTGATGCAAACAGTCGGTATCTTGCCGATTTTGATCCTGATTGTGGCGGTATTTGGCTTTATCGCGCCCAACTTTTTCACCGAAAGCAACCTGCTGAATATTACCCGCCAGGCCTCGATCAACATCGTGCTGGCGGCTGGCATGACCTTCATCATTTTGACCGGCGGGATCGATCTCTCAGTTGGCTCGATTCTCGGCACCACCGCCGTTGCGGCGATGGTCGTTTCTCTTATTCCTGAGTTTGCCATGCTGTCGATTCCGGCGGCGCTGATGCTCGGCCTGGTGCTGGGGCTGTTTAACGGTGCGCTGGTGGCTTTTGCCGGGCTTCCGCCGTTTATCGTCACGCTTGGAACCTATACTGCGCTGCGCGGCGCGGCCTATCTGTTGGCCGATGGCACCACGGTGATTAACTCCAACATCAGTTTTGAATGGATCGGCAACAACTATCTCGGCCCGGTTCCGTGGCTGGTAGTCATTGCGCTGGCGGTGGTGGTGGTGTGCTGGTTTATTCTGCGCCGCACCACGCTCGGCGTTCATATCTACGCGGTCGGCGGCAACATGCAGGCCGCACGCTTAACCGGGATCAAAGTATGGCTGGTGCTGCTGTTCGTCTACGGCATCAGCGGTTTGCTTTCAGGTCTGGGCGGGGTGATGAGCGCCTCGCGGCTGTACAGCGCCAACGGCAACTTAGGTATGGGTTACGAGCTGGACGCCATCGCGGCGGTGATCCTCGGCGGCACCAGCTTTGTCGGCGGGATCGGCACCATCACCGGCACGCTGGTGGGGGCGCTGATCATCGCTACGCTCAACAACGGCATGACGCTGATGGGCGTCTCCTATTTCTGGCAACTGGTGATCAAAGGGGCGGTGATCATCATAGCGGTGCTGATCGACAAATACCGTACCCGACATCATCAAAGTGCATAGACAAGCTTACTGGCCTACCCCTTCGCAGGCCTGATAAGCGCAGCGCCATCAGGCGTATAACAACAATACCCTACGTGAGGAAACGAGTATGCGTTTGAAGCCATTAGTGACCGCGCTCTGTGCTGGCGCACTGCTTGCTGCAGCTCCGTTTGTGCAGGCAAAAGAACTGAAATCGATCGGCGTTACGGTGGGCGACCTGGCGAACCCGTTCTTCGTGCAAATAACCAAAGGCGCGGAGCTGGAAGCACGAAAGCTGGCGGGTGATAGCGTCAAAGTGACGCTGGTCTCCAGCGGCTACGATCTCGGGCAACAGGTGTCGCAGATCGACAACTTTATTGCCGCCAAAGTCGACATGATCATCCTTAACGCCGCGGACTCCAAAGGCATCGGTCCGGCGGTAAAACGCGCGAAAGACGCCGGGATTGTGGTGGTGGCCGTTGACGTGGCGGCGGAAGGCGCAGACGCGACCATCACCTCCGATAACACTCAGGCGGGTGAAATGGCCTGCAAATACATTACCGACCGTCTGAAAGGGAAAGGCAACGTCATCATCATCAACGGACCGCCGGTTTCCGCCGTCCAGAACCGTGTGGAAGGTTGCCAGACCGAGTTCAAACGCCATCCGGACATCAAAGTGCTGTCGTATAACCAAAACGCCAAAGGCAGCCGCGAGGGCGGGCTGGAGATCATGACCGCGCTGCTGGCGGCAAATCCGAAGATCGACGGTGTATTCGCCATTAACGATCCCACGGCGATCGGTGCCGATCTGGCGGCAAAACAGGCGCAGCGTAACGAATTCTTTATTGTCGGCGTCGACGGATCGCCAGACGGTGAAGAGGCGCTGAAGCGCGAAAACTCATTATTTGTGGCGACGCCAGCACAAGATCCGCAGGTGATGGCTGCCAAAGCGGTCGAGATCGGCTATGACATACTGCAGGGGAAACCCGCCCCAAAAGAGCCCGTGCTGATCCCGGTAACAATGATCGATAAAAACAACGTTGCCAATTATAAAGGTTGGACGGTGAAATAACCCGCCACAGCAACGCCGGATAGCGGCAAAATGCCTTCTCCGGCCTACAAGGTCGGTATCAATTTGTAGGCCGGAGAAGCGCAGCGCCATCCGGCATTATTCTAAGGAGAATTCTGCGATGAAACGCTCCGCAATAAACGAAATCCTTGGCCACACGCGCCAGTTTTTTTCTCTGCACGACGTGCACCTCCCCCCTTTCGCCAGTTTCCCGCCGACCCAATGGCGCAAGCTTGATGCCTCTGCCTGGAGCGAAGTTTTCGACCTTAAGCTCGGTTGGGATGTCACCGCATTTGGCGGCAACAATTTCGCCGCGCAAGGGTTAACGCTGTTCACCCTGCGTAATGGCTCGCCGAAAGGTATGCCTTACGAGAAATGCTACGCCGAGAAAATCATGCATGTTCGCGAGGCGCAGGTCACGCCGATGCATTTTCACTGGCGCAAACGCGAAGACATTATCAATCGTGGCGGCGGTAATTTAATTGTGGAACTGTGGAATGCGGGGCTCCGGGAGCAAACAGAGGACAGCGACGTGAACGTGGTGATTGACGGCTGTCGGCAAACCCATGCCGCGGGCAGCCAACTACGCCTGACGCCGGGGGAGAGCATCTGCCTGCCGCCGGGCCTGTATCACAGCTTCTGGGCGGAAAAAGGTTTTGGCGACGTGCTGGTTGGCGAGGTCTCATCTGTTAATGACGACGACCACGATAACCATTTTCTGCACCCTATCACCCGTTATAACGACATTGAAGAAGATGAACCGGCGCAGCTGGTGCTGTGTAACGAGTATCGCCTGTTCCGCTAACCAAGGAGCGCATTATGCCGTTGATATCTCTCGCCGATGGCCTCGCCCATGCCCGTGAGCACCGCTATGCTTTAGGCGCATTTAACGTTCTGGACTCGCATTTCCTGCGCGCCCTGTTTGCCGCGGCTAAACAGGAACGTTCGCCGTTCATTATCAACATCGCCGAAGTACATTTTAAATATATCTCGCTGGATTCTCTGGTCGAAGCGGTCAAATTTGAAGCCGCCAGGCACGACATTCCGGTGGTGCTGAACCTTGACCACGGCCTGCACTTTGAGTCAGTGGTGCGGGCGCTACGCTTAGGTTTCAGTTCAGTGATGTTCGATGGCTCCACGCTGGAGTATGAAGAAAATATCCGCCAGACCCGCGAAGTGGTGAAGATGTGCCACGCCATCGGCGTCTCGGTGGAAGCCGAACTGGGCGCAGTGGGTGGCGATGAAGGCGGCGCGCTGTACGGTCATGCTGACGAATCGTTGTTTACCGACCCGATGATGGCGCGTGATTTCGTCGACAGAACCGGAATTGACGCGCTGGCGGTCGCCATTGGCAATGCGCACGGCAAATATAAAGGCGAACCGGTGCTCGACTTTCCGCGTCTGGACGCTATTCGCCAGCAGGCGGCGATCCCGCTGGTACTGCACGGCGGCTCCGGCATCAGCAATAACGATTTCAAGCGCGCAATTGAACTCGGTATTCACAAAATCAACTTCTACACCGGCATGTCGCAGGCGGCGCTGACAGCGGTAGAGTCACGGATGGCCAATCGCCAGCCGCTGTACGACGAGTTTGCCGAACTGCTGCTGGCTATTGAAGAGGCCATTACCGATACCGTTTCAGAACAAATGCGCATTTTTGGCAGCGCGGGGCAGGTCTGATGGAACGCAAAGGCGTTATCGCCGCAGGCAACATGCTGGTCGATCATGTCCATCAAATTGTGCAATGGCCGGAACGCGGCTGGCTGGCGGAAATCACTCGAAGCGAACGCGCCACGGGTGGTGCGCCGCTGAACGTGCTGCTGACGCTGGCGAAAATGCACACCGGATTGCCGCTGCAGGCGGTGGGGTTAATCGGTCAGGACAGCGACGGCGACTACATCATGGCGATGCTGGAGCAGTATCACGTTAATCGCCAGCATGTGCAGCGCACCACATTCGCCCCCACGTCGATGTCGCAGGTGATGACCGACCCCAGCGGGCAGCGAACCTTTTTTCACTCGCCCGGCGCCAATCGACTACTGGACTTACCCGCCTTTGAGCAACTGGATACCTCGATGAAAATCTTCCATCTTGGCTATCTGCTGCTGCTCGACAGTCTGGACAAGCCGGATGAGGAGTACGGGACGCGTAGCGCACGGCTGCTGGCGCAAATGCGCGACAACGGCTTTGAAACGTCCCTGGATCTGGTATCGCGTAAGGGCGACCCGCGCTACCAGCCTCTGGTGATGCCGGCCCTGCGCCATCTCGACTATCTGGTGATTAACGAGCTGGAGGCCGGAGAGTTCAGCGGGCTGGAGATTCGCCAGCCCAACGGCGAGCTGCATATTCCCCATATCGCTACCGCCGCGCGCGAACTGCTGGATGCAGGCGTGCGCCAGCGGGTGGTGATTCACTGTCCGGAAGGCGCCTGGGGTGAAGAACCGGATCTGCCGGGCGTCTGGATACCGTCACAGTTACTGGCGCAAGAAGAGATTGTCGGCAGCGTCGGCGCAGGAGATGCGTTTTGCGCCGGATTTTTGTATGGCTGTCATGAGCGCTGGTCGCTGTCAGACAGTATCAGACTGGCGCACGCCTGCGCGCGCGCAAGCCTGCTGTGCGCCAACGCGATAGATGGTGCGAAAACGCTGACAGAGTTAAAAGCGACTATGGCTGATGGCTGACGCTCACGCCGCCTTATCGTGATGCTGCACATCGGCGGCAAACACATAGCCCAGCCCGCGCAGGGTTTTGATCAGCATTGGCTGGTGCGGGTTGTTCTCTATTTTGCGCCGCAGCCGCATGATTAACACATCAATGGTGCGGTCAAACACCTCAACGCTGTCGCTGCGCGTCAGTTCCAGCAATTGCTCGCGGCTGAGCACCCGACGAGCGTTTTGCGCCAGCGCCAGCAGCAGATTGTACTCACCCTGCGTCAGCTCCACCTTCAGTTGTTGAGGGTTATGTAACTGGCAACCGGCGGTATCCAGATGCCAGCCATTAAAGGAAAGCCCCGTAGTCTGTGAACCGCCGCTTTCTGCCGTTAACACGCCCACACGTCTGAGCACCGCCTTTACCCGTGCCACCAGCACCCGCGCATTGAACGGTTTCCCAATATAGTCGTCAGCGCCCATTTCCAGCCCGACCACCACATCCGATTCGCTACCTAAGCCCGTCAGCATGACTACCGGTAATCCGGGCCTCATCTTTTGCACCTGCTGCAGCACCATCAGACCGTTGATATCGGGCAACATCATGTCCAGCAATACCAGAGCGATATCCGGCTGAGTCTCAATGCAGCGCAGCGCCTCCTGTCCGCTATGGCACGCGCTCACTGCAAAGACGTGCTCGCTCAGCACATCCTGTAATAGCGTGCAGACAGCCTCGTCATCATCCACAACCAGTATGGCTGGCTTCATTGTTTTTCCCCATTTCTGGCCAACTTAAATGAGTGTGATTGATTCTGCACAGAGTGACAGCGATAAGGCACAAGGTTGTGCGGGAAACATAACCTCGGTCACACTGCCGGACCGTCACGTATTGGAGATTCGTCACGTCAAATATGACGACAGCCTGTTTTTCGTCAGAGTTTTGACCAAAAATCGCCCGTAATATCGACTAATGCCCCTGAAAAAAACATGGCATAAAAGATGCATAAGCAAAGCGACAAGCGCGTATGCGCGATTTGATTAACTGGAGCGAGACCGATGAAAAAAGTCGTCACGGTTTGCCCATATTGCGCATCAGGTTGCAAAATCAACCTGATGGTCGATAACGGCAAAATCGTCCGGGCTGAGGCGGCGCAGGGGAAAACCAACCAGGGTACCCTGTGTCTGAAGGGCTACTATGGCTGGGATTTTATTAATGATACCCAGATCCTGACCCCTCGTCTGAAAACCCCAATGATCCGTCGCCAGCGTGGCGGCAAACTGGAATCTGTTTCCTGGGATGAAGCGCTGAATTACGTCGCCGATCGCCTGAGCGCCATCAAAGCGAAGTACGGCCCGGACGCTATTCAGACGACCGGTTCATCTCGTGGTACAGGTAACGAAACCAACTATGTAATGCAAAAATTCGCGCGCGCCGTTATTGGTACCAATAACGTCGACTGCTGCGCTCGCGTCTGACACGGCCCTTCGGTTGCAGGTCTGCACCAATCGGTCGGTAACGGCGCAATGAGTAATGCTATCAATGAAATTGATAACACGGAATTAGTGTTCATCTTCGGGTATAACCCGGCGGATTCCCACCCGATCGTGGCGAATCACGTGATTAACGCTAAACGTAACGGGGCGAAAATTATCGTCTGCGATCCGCGCAAAATTGAAACCGCGCGTATTGCCGACATGCACATCGCGTTGAAAAACGGCTCGAACATCGCGCTGCTCAACGCCATGGGGCATGTCATCATCGAAGAAAAACTGTACGACCAGGCGTTCGTCGCCTCCCGTACGGAAGGATTCGAAGAGTACAGCAAGATTGTCGAAGGCTATACGCCGGAGTCTGTCGAAGATATCACGGGCGTTAGCGCGCACGATATTCGTCAGGCTGCACGTATGTACGCCACGGCGAAAAGCGCGGCAATTCTGTGGGGCATGGGTGTAACCCAGTTCTATCAGGGTGTTGAAACCGTGCGTTCACTGACCAGCCTCGCGATGCTGACCGGTAACCTCGGTAAGCCAAGCGTGGGCGTTAACCCGGTTCGTGGCCAGAACAACGTTCAGGGCGCATGCGACATGGGCGCGCTGCCGGATACCTATCCGGGCTATCAGTACGTGAAATTCCCGGAAAACCGCGAGAAATTCGCTAAAGCCTGGGGTGTGGAAAGCCTGCCTGCGCATACCGGCTATCGCATCAGCGAACTGCCGCACCGTGCAGCGCATGGCGAAGTGCGCGCGGCGTACATTATGGGTGAAGATCCATTACAGACCGATGCTGAGCTCTCCGCAGTGCGCAAAGGCTTTGAGGATCTGGAACTGGTCATCGTGCAGGATATCTTCATGACCAAAACCGCCGCTGCCGCAGACGTTATTTTACCGTCTACGTCATGGGGCGAGCATGAAGGCGTCTTTTCTGCGGCGGACCGTGGCTTCCAGCGCTTCTTTAAAGCCGTTGAGCCGAAGTGGGATCTGAAAACGGACTGGCAGATTATCAGTGAAATCGCCACCCGTATGGGCTACCCGATGCACTACAACAACACCCAGGAAATCTGGGATGAGTTGCGTCATCTGTGCCCGGATTTCTACGGCGCCACTTACGAGAAAATGGGCGAACTGGGTTATATCCAGTGGCCTTGCCGCGACACCTCAGATGCCGACCAGGGTACGTCTTACCTCTTCAAAGAGAAGTTTGACACCCCGAACGGCCTGGCGCAGTTCTTCACCTGCGACTGGGTAGCGCCAATCGACAAACTCACCCCGGAGTACCCGATGGTACTGTCGACGGTGCGTGAAGTCGGCCACTACTCTTGCCGTTCGATGACCGGTAACTGTGCGGCGCTGGCCGCGCTGGCGGATGAGCCGGGCTATGCCCAGATCAACACCGCTGACGCAGAGCGTCTGGGTATTCAGGATGAAGATCTGGTGTGGGTTAACTCACGTAAAGGCCGGGTTATTACCCGCGCGGCAGTCAGCGATCGTCCAAACAAAGGCGCGATTTACATGACCTACCAGTGGTGGATTGGGGCATGTAATGAACTGGTAACCGAGAACTTAAGCCCGATTACCAAAACGCCAGAGTACAAATACTGTGCCGTTAACGTTGAACGCATTGCCGATCAGCGCGCTGCCGAGCAGTATGTTATTGATGAGTACACCAAGCTGAAAGCCAGCCTGCGCGAAAGCGCGATGGGTTAAGCCTGAGCCTACGGCCTCCATTCGGAGGCCGTTTTTTTATGCACGCGATCTCTTTATACTGTCTACTCCGTACCCTAAATAAAACTCAAAATGAAACAACTTCTTGCATTGATGTTCTTCGTGACATTCTTTGCCCATGCCAGTGATACTGAACCCGGAAGCCAGTATCTACAGGCAGCAGAGGCAGGTGACCGACGCGCGCAGTATTTCCTCGCCGATACCTGGTTCAGTTCAGGCGATTTAAGCAAAGCCGAATACTGGGCGCAAAAAGCCGCCGACAACGGTGATGCGGATGCATATGCTTTGCTGGCGCAAATTAAGATAACCAACCCGGTCAGTCTGGATTACCCTCAGGCCAAAACGCTGGCGGAAAAAGCGACGCAGGCGGGCAGTAAGGCCGGGGAAATTACGCTGGCGCGTATTCTGGTGAACACCCAGGCAGGCCGCACCGATTACCCCAAAGCCATTACCTTGCTGCAAAACGCCTCCGAGGATCTGGAAAATGACTCCGCCGTCGACGCGCAAATGCTGCTCGGACTGATTTACGCCAACGGCGTCGGTATTCCTGCTGACGATGAGAAAGCGACGTGGTATTTCAAGCGTAGTTCAGCTATTTCCCGCACCGGGTATTCCGAATACTGGGCCGGGATGATGTTCTTAAACGGCGAGCAGGGTTTTATCGAGAAGAATAAACAGAAAGCGCTGCACTGGTTGAATCTGAGCTGTATGGAAGGATTCGATACCGGCTGCGAAGAGTTTGATAAGTTAGCCAACGGCTAATGGTTTGCATTGCCGGATGGCGGCGCAAGCGCCATCCGGCAATCTGTCATTAATTACTGATTAGCAGTCTTATCAAATTTGCCCAGCACGTCGCGCTCATAGGCCAGCGCTTTCTTGCGGTCAAATTTGTGTTCCCACTTGGCGATAACCAGCACGGCCAGCGCATTACCCACCACGTTCAGCGCAGTACGCGCCATATCGAGGATACGGTCAACACCGGCAATAAACGCCAGACCTTCCAGCGGGATCCCCACGCTGCCAAGCGTTGCCAGCAACACCACAAACGATACGCCCGGCACGCCCGCAATCCCTTTTGAGGTCACCATCAGCGTCAGCACCAGCACGATTTCCTGCCACAGCGACAGATCGATACCGTACAGCTGCGCAATAAAGATAGCGGCGATACTCTGGTACAGCGTTGAGCCATCAAGGTTGAATGAGTAACCGGTCGGCACCACAAAGCTGGTGATTGACGCCGGCGCGCCGTAGGCTTCCATCTTCTCAATAATACGCGGCAGCACGCTCTCAGAACTGGCGGTCGAGTAGGCCAGAATCAGCTCGTCTTTCAGAATGCGGATCAGGATCCAGATGCTCAAACCGCAGATGCGCGCGACGATCCCCAGCACCACCAGCGCGAAGAACAGGATGGCGAAATGCACCAACAGCACCAGCTTCGCCAGCGGCCACAGGGAGGCAAAACCGAAGTTCGCAACGGTAACGGCGATCAACGCAAAAACCCCGACTGGCGCGTAACGCATCACCATGTGCGTCACTTTAAACATGGTTTCGGAGATCGAGCGGAACACGGTAACCAGCGGCTCGCGGTGAGTTGCCGGCAGAGAAGACAGACCTAAACCGAACAGTACCGAGAAGAAGATAATCGGCAGCATGTCGCCTTTTGCCATCGACGCGACGATGTTGGTCGGCACCAGTGACAAAATCGTGCCCATCAGGCCATGCGCGTGGCTCTGTACTTCTGCGGTGGTGCTCTGATATTTCGAAATATCGACGGTTGCCAGCTGCGACATATCAACCCCGGTACCGGGCTGGAACACATTCGCCAGCGTGATACCAAGGATAATCGCCACGGTGGTGATCACTTCGAAATAGATAATCGTTTTGGCGCCAATACGGCCCAGCTGTTTGGCATCGCCCACCCCGGCTATGCCGACAATCAACGTAGAGATGACAATCGGCACGACGATCATTTTGATCAGGTGGATAAAGATATCGCCCGCCGGAGACAGCAGGTTTACAATCAGCCATTCACGACTGTCACTATGGTAATGCAGGTAACTCCCTAGCAGAATGCCCAGCACCATAGCGATTAGAATCTGCCATGCCAGGCTGACTTTCAAATTTTTCATAACAACGGACTTCCTCGATGGAGCGCTATTCCACATGCAGCGTGTGGGAATAGTACATACTGAAAGGGTATGATTTGTGTTGCGTTCGTTTATGGAGTTTTTTAACGCTTATTATCATTATCATCTGCATGGCATTCAGCGCAACCCTCTGAGAACAGGGCCTTTTGCTGATTATTTGCATAAAAATGCAATTTTATCGGGATAATGATGAATAACTTTTTGTTATAAAAGAATTTTAATATGTTCAAAAATGAAGAAGTCAGGGCATGAGTTTTTTTTGCTCGCTTGTTCGTTTGCCTGTTTTTTAAACAGGCAAAATGATACAAATCGCAAATAAAACAAATTTATTTTTGCCGATTCTGCAACAACTTCGCCATATTAATAGAGTCAATGAGCTGTACCCGATTCACCCTCGGCGAGTTTAAATCCATAACCTTTTGCCACACTGAGATAGCCTGAGCGTAGTCTGCCTGCATAAACGCATCGGAAGCTAACAGCATCAGCGCAGTGACCTCTGTCGGGTCCAGCGCCAGAGCCTTATCAATCATCTCGCGGGTGGGCGGCGTCATATGTTGCCCGGCCTGATAGTACAGCACCGTCGCCAGCGCGGAATAGATTTCGGCGTTTTCACCGCGTATACGCAGCGCCTGCTCGTAGGCCAGCAGCGCATTATGATACGCGTTTTGCCACAGATAGTACTCACCCAGTTGCGCCCATTTCACTGCGTCCTGCGGATTCGCACGAATTTGCGATTGCAGAGAAAATAGCTGTTTTTCCTGAATATTTTCATCAGAAAAAGCATGTAAGGGGTCTGCCAGACGCGCCTGCTCCTGACGTGCCGCCTGCCATTTTGGCGTTAACAGGTAACCGCCGATGCAGGCCACCACCATCAGCACCGCCGCAGCAGCCAGCCGCTTCACGGGCATGGGACGTAACGGCGCAGTGGAATGTTCGGCCTGGCTCATTGTTCATCCTCCTGCGCACGCTGACGCTTCCTCACCTGCCAGACCACCACGCCCACCAGCAATAACAGCAGGCACGGCAGCGCCCACAACAGCAGCGTTTGCTTATTCAACGGCGGGTTGTAGCGCACGAAATCACCGTAACGCTCGGTCATCCAGGCGGTGATTTCCGCTTCGCTTTTACCTTCGGCAACCATGCTGTAAACCTGATGGCGCATACTGACCGCCACGGGCGCATTGGATTCCAGCAAGTTCTGGTTCTGACACTGCGGACAGCGCAACTGACTGGCAATAGACAGCGCTTTCTCCTGCTGCTGCGGGTTGGCAAACGTCCATGTGTCCACCACCTGGGCATGGGTAGTGAAAGTAATGAAAAACTGGAGGATCGTTAAGAGTAAAAACGTTCTGCCGGATGGCGCTACGCTTATCCGGCCTACGGTTTGCGCCCCCTGTAGGCCGGATAAGGCGTTTACGCCGCCATCCGGCAACGCTGTGATTAATTTACGCATCATGCTTCCTCCCTCGCCATGCGCTCAGCAGCGCGCCAAACACCATCAACAATCCCCCTCCCCAGATCCAGCGCACGCCAGACTGCACGTATAAGCGCATGGCGTAACGGTCCGGTCCGGTTTTTTCGCCCATCACCGCGTACCAGTCATGCATCAGATTCCAGCGGATACCCGGCTCCATCATCTGTTGACGACGCGCGGCATAGAAGCGCCTTTCGGGCTGCAGGCTACCGATACGCTGCTCATTTTGCCACAACGTGATCAGCGCTTTTTCACTGGTGTAGTTGCCTTTGGCTTCCAGGTCGAGACGCTCAAAACGGAAAATGTAGCCCGCAAGCGCGACCTGCTGCCCAGGGCTCAGATTCAGGCTTATCTCCTGACGACTACCGCTGGAAAAGACGATCCCAGCCGCAAGCACCAATACCCCGGTATGCGCCAGCAGTGCGGGAAGCTGACAACGCAAAGAGACTTTGCGGCTTCTGATCGTTGCCAGCACGATAACCAGCAGCATCAGCAGCCCAAACGGCAGCGTGGCACGGTTAAAGTACGGCGCGCCAACGGAGAGCCTTCCCCAGCCGAACAACCCGTAAATCATCGGATAGAGCGTGCCAATCAGCACAATCAGTAGCACCGCGCAAAAAAGTAATAGCGCGACCAGAATCAGCATCTCGCGCGACCAGCCGCCAAAACGCGCACTTTGGCGAACTTGCTGGCCTCGCCAGGCGTACAACCCCAGCGACGCCAGACTCAATACGCTAAACAGCGCAAACAGCGGCGCGGCGCGCACGTTATCCAACGCAAAGGCATGTACCGAAACAAGAATGCCGGAACGCACAATCAGCGTCCCCAGCAGCGATAAGATCAGCGTGACGATCGCCAGCAGCAGCGACCAGTGGCGGAAGATCCCACGCTGACGCGTGACAAACAGGCTATGCAGCAACGCGCTGGCAGAGAGCCAAGGTAATAAGGAGGCATTTTCGACCGGGTCCCAGAACCACCACCCCCCCCAGCCCAGCTCGCAGTAGGCCCACCAGGAACCGAGGATTATCCCCAGCGTCAGCGCGCACCAGCCGGGCAACGCCCAGCGCCAGCACACCCAGGCGCTCTGCGCGTTAAAGTCACCGCGCAGCAGTGAGGCCAGCGCCACGCCCGCGGCTACCATCAAACCACCGTAACCCAGGTACAGCAGCGGCGGGTGGAGGATTAACCCAAGATGTTGCAGCATCGGGTTAAGGTCCCGTCCTTCTATAGCAGGCGGGAAAATACGTACGAAGGGATCGGACCAGACCACCACAAACAGCAGTAACAGGGCCGTCACCAGCGACAGGACGCTAAGCGTCAGCGGAAACAGTGGATCAGAATCACGCCGATAGCACAAAGCGAACAGCGCGCTCCAGCCGGAAAGAAACAGCACCCACAGCAGCAGCGAGCCTTCATGGCCGCCCCACACCGCCGCCAGTTTTAATCCCCACGGCAGCAGGCTGTAGCTGTGCTGGGCAACATAGACCACCGAAAAGTCGCTGGTCAGAAAGCAGAATACCAGAATGGCAAAAGCCAGCAGCAGTAGCGCAAACTGCGCCCACACGCCCACGCTTGCCAGGCGCATCACGCCCTGCCAGCGCTGGCGAATCCCCATCAGCACGGCAAGCGGGGTCAACACATTGACCCCGAGGCTTAATAACAGTGCCAGAAAACCGGCTTCAGGAAGGAGAACGTCCAGATATCACCTTACGCAACGGTTAGCTGACCCGCATAGAGAATGAAAAAGCGCAGCAGCAGTACGCCGGTCAGGCTGGCGCCGCAGACTGCCAATACGCCATGAAACGTCGAACTGCGGTTGGCCCAGGGTTTTAGCAGCATCGGCAGTATCAGCCCAAGCCCAGCCACGCCAAGCCAGAACCACCAGGTCCAGAATCCGCCGCCCAGCGCCGCCGCCAGCGCGCGCATTTTGCCGTCATCGCCCAGCGCCAGGCCGACGAAGAACGCCGCCAGCAGGAAGATCTCCAGCCATACCACCGGGACCTCCATGCGATGCACAAAGTGCGCTTCAGTGCTGTGCGGGTTGCTACGATGGCGTAACGCCATGGCGATCAGCGCCACCGCCGCGCCGGAGGAGATCCCGGAGAACAGGAACAGGACCGGCAGGATCGGGTTATTCAGGAACGGGTAGGACTTCAGCGCCGAGAGCAAAAACCCGGTGTACGCCCCAAGCAGAACCGCCAGCACCAGCATTAACGTCTCCAGTGCACGGTGGAACGGCGTTATCAGCGTCAACGCTTTCTGCACGATCCCTAACCGCGGCAGCCAGCGTTGTTGCAGGGCAATCACCTCTTTTTCAAAGATTTTTGCCAGCCACAGCACCAGTACCACCATGTACAACTGGAACAGCATGACCCCCATCGACATCACCGAGGTGAAGCTGTAGTGGAACATCAGTTTCCAGAAGGTCCATGGCCGCGTCAGGTGGAATACCAGAATCAGCAGACCGAAGATAATCGCCCCCGGCCCTAACACCAGCGTGGTGCGCAGCAGCGTGCTGTCCGAACCGCCCGCCTCAGGATGGAAGCGACGCAGCAGAATCGCCAACGTAACCAGTCCGGCGGAGATGCCAATCAGAAACAGATAGATGGCGATGGGCCAGTCCCACACCAGTGATTCAAAATGAAATGCAGAAGCGGGTGTCATTGGCTCACCTCCCCATATTTAAAGGGAACGCGGTAGACCTTCGGTTTTGTGCCCAGCGCCAGCTTGTAACGATAGGTGGTTTTCTGCTGCAACAAACGGGAGATATCGCTGTTGGGATCGTCCAGATTACCAAACGTCAGCGCCTTCGTCGGGCATGACTCAACGCAGGCGGGCTGTTTGCCCGCTTTCAGGTTGGTTTTCCGGCAAAAATCGCATTTATCCGCCGTTTTGCTCACCGGATGGATAAAGCGCACGCGATAAGGACACGCGGCGATACAGTACTGACAGCCAACGCAAAGATCAGGGTTCACATCCACAATGCCGTTGGCGGCATCGCGATACGATGCCCCCGTCGGGCAGACGTCAACGCAGGGGGCATGGTCGCAATGCTGGCACGAGTGGCGGAAAAAGCGATATTTCACATCAGGAAACGTCCCCTGCGGCTCGCTGCGAATAATCGTCAGACGCGATACGCCTTCCGGTACGTTGTTGACTTCCCGACAAGCATCCATGCAGGCCGTGCAGCCGATGCATAATGACTCATCGTGTACCATTCCGTAACGCACGCCGTTGATATTCAGCGTCTTCGCCACAACGCGTCCCGCCGTCCCGCTCACTGCCACCAGCGCGCCGACGCCGGTGATAAACTGGCGACGAGAGCAACTCATGGATGCTCCTTAAGCAACGGAACCGACGCCGGATTAAAGTTCGGATTGTTACGCTGATCGCTGTGGCAATCGACGCAAATCTTGATCCGTCCTTTATCGCTTAGCGTCTGCATCGTGTCTTGCTTCGGATGCAGTGAGTGACAGCTGGCGCACGCCACTTTTGTGACGTGGACATCGTGCGGCCAGAACGCTTTTTGCAGCTGCTCAGGCAGGTGACAGGACATACAGACGCTGTTCTGCTGCTCCACGTTGTACATTGGCTCATTAAAGCGCATCACATCCTTCACCCCTTCGCGGTGGTTCGGTGACGGCTGGCCGTGACAGTTGGTGCAGGTGACCGGCAGTTTGTTGTTCGGGTTAATGACTTGCGCATGTTTACCATGCATGCCTTCGGTATCCGGCTTGTGACAATCCAGACAGGCAGCATCCGGATTACGCTGCTGAGTAACCGTCCAGCGTTGATCCGACTCCTGCGGCGTTGGCGTGGCAGTGATTCCACTCAGGCTCCAGAACAGGCCTGACGCCAGCACCCCAGCAGTTAATAACGAACGTAATACGCTCATATTCACTCCGTTGAGTTATCCGCCCCTTACGGGGCGAAATGGGGTTATTGGCTTAACAGACCGTTTTTACGCGCCTGCTCTTCCCACTGCGGAATCACCGTTTTGATGAAGTCCTGCTTCTCAGCATTGATTTGCTGCATGTTCAGACCAATCGCCGCCTGGGCTTTCTCTTTGGTAGAGATATCCGGTAACGGGATTTCATGCGTGATGCCTTTGGTCGCCAGCAGACGAACCAGTTTGGTACGTGCGTCGGCGGCTTTATCCATTGCGCTACCCAGCATCCGCAGACCTTCTTCCGGCGCATGCATGTGAATACCGTGTGAGGCGATAGACAGGTCCCAGCGCCATTGTGCGTGACGGATATCTTCCAGAATCGGCTTCATTTCCGCTTCGGTCGCACCCGCATCCCATGCGGCTTTCGCTTCGAAGTGCGCATGTACCAGTTGATCTTCAACCTTGATTTTCAGGTCATGAATGGCCTGTTTACGCTCGGCGACCACTTTTTGCAGGGACGCTTTGTCCTGGGTATGGCAGTTGGCACAGGTCTGGGCGAAGTTATCGAACGGATTACCAATCTTGTGATCGGTATAGATCTTACCTTCCGCGTTTTGCACTTTCGGCATGTGGCAGTCGATACAGGTCACGTTGTTCTTACCGTGAATGCCCGCGCTCCAGGTTTCATATTCCGGGTGCTGCGCTTTCAGCATCGGGGTTTTGGACAGAGAGTTAGTCCAGTCAGAGAAGGCGATGGTGTCGTAGTATTTCTCCATGTTCTCGACTTTCATGCCCTCATCCCACGGGAACTTAACGGCTTTGTTCTTACCGTCGAAGTAGTACTCCACGTGGCACTGGCCGCAGACCATGGATTGCTGATCAAAGCGACCAGCTTTCTCAAACGGTTTGCCGATGGCTTCCATCGCGCGCTCAGCGTAAGGACGCGACAGCGTCAGCTCAGGCTTGCCTTTGGCGAAGTCCGGCGACGCGGTGTTATGGCAATCTGCACAACCGAGGTTGTTAACAATTTCCGGACCGCCGCGCGCCCATTTACCGTGGAAGTAACCATCTTCACCGTCTTTCTGGATCAGACGCGCCACATCCGGGCTTTTACAGCTCCAGCAAGCCATCGGCAGCGGGCCGTCTTCTGCTGTTTTAGGTGCGCCGGTACGTAAGGTTTCACGTACATCGGTCACCGCATACGCGTGCCCGCGCGGTTTGTTGTAATCGCGCGAGAATGGATATCCCGCCCACAGGATCACCAGACGCGGATCTTCTGCCAGCGCATCTTCACGGGCTGATTGCTCAGACGTGGCTTTCCAGGAGAGGTATTGATCGGGATGCTGAGGGGCGAAGGTTTCATTCTTCGCTTCAACGGTGACGGTCTTTGCGGGTACAGGAGTTTGTTCAGCGTGAACAGCAGAGATAAATAATAAAGGTAATAACAGGCTGAAGAAACGGCGTACGCGTGATTTTGTCCTTGCCATAGGGGTCTCATCCAGATGACGCCATTATCTGCAATGGCGGTTCTTTTATTGTTTTCCATAACAGCAACCACACGAATACTGTCATGACATTGCTCCCCCCAATTTGTAACAAGAAACCACACTGAAAATGTTGTCTTTAATCAATTGTAAGTGTATGTAAAATACCACTTTAGAGTTAGTTACCCCCTCAAACCACTCACTCTTTTGTTTAATTCTGAGACAGATCACCTTTTCAACAATTCTCAGATAACCCCATGTTATCGCGAGAATTAATCAATTTTTGCTAGTTCTCTTCAAAATTCAGTTTGTCGCTAATTTGCACAATTCGTTTATTGCGTGATCTGCCGCCCAAATACTAAACAAAACTCGCAAAGCCCCTACATTTAACGTTTATGCGACATATTATTAACATCCTACAAGGAGAACAAAAGCCATGAGCCAAATACATAAACACGCTATTCCCGCAAACATTGCGGATCGTTGCCTGATAAATCCGGAGCAGTACGAAGCGAAGTACCAGCAATCTGTTAACGAACCCGACACATTTTGGGGCGAGCAGGGAAAGATTCTTGATTGGATCAAGCCGTACAGCCAGGTGAAGAACACCTCGTTTGCGCCAGGCAACGTCTCTATTAAATGGTATGAGGATGGCACGCTAAACCTGGCGGCGAACTGCCTTGACCGTCACCTGCAGGCAAATGGCGATCGTACCGCCATCATCTGGGAAGGCGACGACGCCAGCCAAAGCAAACATATTACCTACCGCGAGCTGCATCGCGATGTCTGTCGTTTTGCCAATACGTTACTGGATTTAGGCATTAAAAAAGGTGATGTGGTGGCCATATATATGCCGATGGTGCCGGAAGCGGCGGTCGCCATGCTGGCCTGCGCCCGTATTGGCGCGGTGCATTCGGTCATCTTCGGTGGTTTCTCCCCGGAAGCCGTCGCCGGACGTATCATCGACTCTAATTCTCGCCTGGTGATCACCGCCGATGAAGGCGTGCGCGCCGGACGCGCTATCCCATTGAAAAAGAACGTCGATGATGCGTTGAAAAACCCGAACGTGAAAAGCGTCGAACACGTTATCGTTCTCAAACGTACCGGTGGAAAAACAGAATGGCAGGAAGGTCGTGACCTGTGGTGGTCCGATCTTATCGAGAAAGCCAGCCCGGAACATCAGCCGGAAGAGATGAATGCTGAAGATCCGCTGTTTATCCTGTACACCTCCGGGTCAACCGGCAAGCCGAAGGGCGTGCTGCACACCACCGGCGGATATCTGGTCTACGCCGCAACCACCTTTAAGTACGTGTTTGACTATCATCAGGGCGATATCTATTGGTGTACCGCTGACGTAGGTTGGGTAACCGGGCACAGCTACCTGCTGTACGGTCCGCTGGCCTGCGGCGCAACCACGCTGATGTTCGAAGGCGTGCCCAACTGGCCTACCCCGGCGCGTATGGCGCAGGTCGTGGATAAGCACCAGGTCAATATTCTGTATACCGCGCCGACCGCCATCCGCGCTCTGATGGCAGAAGGCGATAAAGCGATTGAAGGTACTGACCGTTCGTCGCTGCGCATCCTGGGTTCCGTTGGCGAGCCAATCAACCCGGAAGCGTGGGAGTGGTACTGGAAGAAGATCGGCAACGAAAAATGTCCGGTCGTCGATACCTGGTGGCAGACCGAAACCGGTGGATTCATGATCACCCCGCTGCCGGGCGCCACCGAGCTGAAAGCCGGTTCCGCAACCCGTCCGTTCTTTGGCGTGCAGCCTGCGATTGTCGATAACGAAGGTAATCCGCTGGAAGGCGCAACCGAAGGCAACCTGGTGATTATTGACTCGTGGCCAGGCCAGGCGAGAACGCTGTTTGGCGATCATGAACGTTTTGAACAGACCTACTTCTCTACCTTCAAAAATATGTACTTCAGCGGCGACGGCGCACGCCGTGATGAAGATGGTTATTACTGGATCACCGGACGTGTGGACGATGTGCTAAACGTCTCTGGTCACCGTCTGGGCACGGCAGAAATCGAATCGGCGCTGGTGTCGCATCCGAAGATTGCCGAAGCCGCGGTGGTCGGTATTCCGCATAATATTAAAGGCCAGGCGATCTACGCCTACGTCACGCTGAATCACGGCGAAGAACCGTCGCCTGAGTTGTATGCCGAAGTTCGCAACTGGGTGCGTAAAGAAATTGGCCCGCTGGCAACGCCAGATGTGCTGCACTGGACCGATTCACTGCCGAAAACCCGCTCCGGCAAAATTATGCGCCGCATTCTGCGCAAAATCGCGGCGGGCGATACCAGCAATCTGGGCGATACCTCAACCCTCGCCGATCCAGGCGTCGTTGAGAAACTGCTCGAAGAGAAGCAGGCCATCGCGATGCCATCATAACCATAACCGTGAAATGCCCGATGGCGCGCTGCTTATCGGGCCTACAAATCCTATCCCTACCCCTCCCCTGAGCGGGAGGGAAATATAAAAACCCTCCCCCAAAGGATTTCGTGTTACAGGAAGGCGGCAAGCGAGCACATCCTCAGGAGCATAGTTCACTATGTGACTGGGGTGGGCGAGTGCGGCCAACGAACCTGTAGCGCGAAAGACGCAGGGGGACCTCTGGAGAGCTCTGTGATGAATGACAATATTTATCAGCGGATAGAAGACAGTGCGCGTTTCAGGGAGTTAGTTGAAAAACGGCAACGGTTTGCCACCATTCTGTCCATCATCATGCTGGCAGTTTACATCAGCTTTATTTTACTGATTGCCTTTGCGCCTGGTTGGCTGGGTACTCCGCTGCACGCGGGAACCAGCGTCACCCGGGGTATTCCGATTGGGGTCGGCGTGATCCTTATCTCCTTCATCCTGACCGGGATCTATATCTGGCGGGCAAACGGTGAATTCGATCGCCTGAACAATGCGGTTCTGCATGAGGTTAAAGCATCATGAAGAGAGTCCTGACGGCGCTTGCCGCCACGCTGCCCTTCGCCGCAAACGCGGCGGATGCTATAAGCGGAGCAGTCCAACGCCAGCCAACCAACTGGCAGGCGATTATCATGTTCCTGATTTTCGTCATCTTTACGCTTGGTATTACCTACTGGGCGTCTAAACGCGTGCGTTCGCGTAATGACTACTACACCGCTGGCGGTAACATCACCGGCTTCCAGAACGGGCTGGCGATTGCGGGCGACTATATGTCTGCTGCATCGTTCCTCGGGATTTCCGCGCTGGTCTTTACCTCCGGTTATGACGGACTGATTTACTCGCTCGGCTTCCTGGTCGGCTGGCCGATTATCCTGTTCCTGATTGCTGAGCGCCTGCGTAACCTTGGTCGCTACACCTTTGCCGACGTGGCCTCTTATCGCCTGAAGCAAGGTCCGATTCGTATTCTCTCGGCGTGTGGTTCCCTGGTGGTGGTCGCGCTGTATCTGATCGCGCAGATGGTCGGCGCGGGTAAACTGATTGAGCTGCTGTTTGGCCTGAACTACCACATTGCCGTCGTGCTGGTTGGCGTATTGATGATGATGTACGTCCTGTTTGGCGGCATGCTGGCAACCACCTGGGTACAGATCATTAAAGCCGTTCTGTTGCTGTTCGGCGCCAGCTTTATGGCCTTTATGGTGATGAAGCACGTCGGCTTTAGCTTCAACAATCTGTTCACCGAAGCGATGGCGGTACACCCGAAAGGTTCAGCCATTATGAGCCCGGGCGGGCTGGTGAAAGATCCGATCTCCGCGCTGTCGTTAGGTCTCGGCCTGATGTTTGGTACGGCGGGCTTGCCGCACATCCTGATGCGTTTCTTCACGGTCAGCGATGCCCGCGAAGCGCGTAAGAGCGTGTTCTATGCCACCGGTTTTATGGGTTATTTCTACATCCTGACCTTTATCATCGGCTTTGGCGCGATCATGCTCGTTGGCGCGAACCCTGTGTATAAAGACGCTGCTGGCGCGCTTATCGGCGGTAACAACATGGCGGCGGTACATCTGGCGAATGCAGTGGGCGGGAACCTGTTCCTCGGCTTCATCTCGGCAGTGGCGTTTGCCACCATTCTGGCAGTGGTTGCTGGTTTGACGCTGGCGGGGGCATCGGCAGTTTCTCACGACCTGTACGCCAACGTATTCCGCAAAGGCGCAACCGAGCGCGAAGAGCTGAAGGTGTCGAAAATTACCGTACTGGTGCTGGGTGTGGTTGCCATCGTGCTCGGCGTGCTGTTCGAAAACCAGAACATCGCCTTCATGGTGGGACTGGCATTTGCTATCGCAGCCAGTTGTAACTTCCCCATCATTCTGCTCTCCATGTACTGGTCAAAACTGACCACGCGTGGCGCAATGATGGGCGGCTGGTTAGGTCTGCTGACGGCCGTCGTGCTGATGGTGCTTGGCCCAACAATTTGGGTACAAATCCTGGGTCACGAAAAAGCCATATTCCCGTATGAGTATCCGGCGCTGTTCTCCATCAGCGTAGCGTTCCTCGGGATCTGGTTCTTCTCTGCCACCGATAACTCAGAAGAAGGTAACCGCGAACGCGCGCAGTTCCGTGCTCAGTTCATCCGTTCCCAGACCGGGTACGGCGTAGAACAAGGTCGCGCGCACTAATCTTCCCTCTCCTCCGGCTTCCGGGCCGGAGGATTACTGCCTTTCTCAGAACATCAGCCTTGCGACCAGCGGCGATACCAGCACCATCACCACGCCGGAAAGCATCATCACCAGGCTAGCCACTACGCCCTCCTGTTGGCCGAGCTCATATGAGCGAGCCGTGCCTGCGCCGTGCGATGCTGCGCCAAAACCTGCGCCTTTCGCCATCCCTTCGCGAATAGAGAGCCGCAAAAACAGCACATCGCCGACCGCCATCCCGAATACGCCCGTCACGACCACGAACAATGCCACCAGATCCGGCTGACCGCCCAATGGCTCTGCCGCCGCCAGCGCAAATGGCGTAGTAACGGACCGCACCGCCAGACTGCGCTGAATTTCATCAGGCAGCATAAACAGGCGCGCCAACCAGACGGAACTGGTGACCGCCACCAGTGTCGCCGTCACCACACCCGCCGTCAGCGACATCCAGTGACGTTTAATCACGGCGAGGTTGTCATAAACCGGAACGGCGAAGGCAATGGTTGCGGGACCTAGCAGCCATAGCAGCCAGTGCGATTCACCAATATAGTTTTGCCAGGAGATATGTCCAAAGACCAACATCAGCACCAACAGCGCCGGAGTAAGCACTAACGGCATCAGCGGTAATTTACGAAAGCGGCGATACAGGCGCTTGTTGGCAAAATAGATGCCCAGCGTAATCACCAGACACAGCACGCTTAACTGGAAATTACTCACGGTTTAACCTGCTCATTTCATAGCGATACACTTTATCCACGACCCATGCCGTTGCGCCGAGCACCATCATCGTACTTATCGCAATAACGGCAAAAATACGCCATCCATCAACCAGTAGCAGTTGCGTATAGTTAACGACGGCGACCACCGCCGGGACAAAAAACAACAGCATTTCAGCCAGTAACCAGCGAGCGCCTGCGCGGATCCAGTTCAGCGGGATAACCCGGCAGACTATCAACGCCAGCATCAGCACCATCCCAACCAGGTTGGCAGGAAGCGGCAGATGCAGCCAGGAGACAAGATATTGAGCAAAAACAAAGAGACCTGCGTACAACAGAACCTGAACAGGGATCTGGAGTCGATGAATAACAGCAGGCGTCACGCGGCTTATCGCCACAGCCATGAGGGTATGTCCTTAAAAAATAGAGAGCGCCAGTATAGAGAGCCCCCGTCCAGGACTGAAATGAATTAAAATCATTGCAGGCATAGTCTTAAGGAATAATCATGGATATCAGAACGCTGCGATATTTTGTTGAGGTGGTGCGTCAGCAGAGCTTTACCCGCGCAGCGGAGAAACTCTTTGTCACCCAGCCCACCATCAGCAAAATGTTGAAGAACCTTGAAGACGAGCTTAATTGCACGTTGCTCATCCGCGACGGACGGCGGCTGTTGTTGACCGATACCGGCCAGGTCGTGTTCGAACGCGGCCTGGCGATCCTCGCCGAGTTCCGCCAGCTCGAAGCAGAACTCAGCGACATTAATCACCTCAACAAGGGAATACTGCGCCTCGGTATCCCGCCCATGGTGGGTATGTTGATGGCTGGCCCCATCAGCCTTTTTCGCCAGCGTTATCCCGGCGTGGAACTGAAAGTGTCTGAATTTGGCGGTTTAACCGTCCAGCAGGCGGTGATGAACGGCGATCTGGATGTTGCGATGACCGCGTTGCCGGTTGAAGAAGAGAGCGGTCTGGCGACCTTACCACTTTTCAGTCATCCGCTCTGCGTGCTGGTCCCCCGCTCCGGTCAATGGACAACGTGCGACTCCATTTCCCCCGAAGCGCTGGCGGAGCATCCGCTGCTTATCTACAACGAAGATTTCGCGTTGAGCCGTCAACTGCTTGAGTTGTTTAACCAGCACAACGTAAAACCGCGTATCGCTGTGCGCAGCGGGCAGTGGGATTTTCTGGCGGCAATGGTGCAAGCCGGCGTCGGGATCGCCATTTTACCGGAGCCGATTTGCCAGCGGTTGGATAAGCAAACGCTGCGCTGGATCCCTCTGGAAAGCGACTTACGCTGGCAGTTGGGCATGATTTGGCGCGAAGGTGTGTATCTGTCGCACAGCGCCCAGGCGTGGCTGAAATGCTGCGAAGGGTTTTGGTTAACGCAGGAGTCGTAAAATGCCGGATGCGGCTTAACGCCTTATCCGGCCTACAACGTGCTACCTTTTATTGGTTCTCAATCAACAGCGCTTCCAGCAAATCCAGATCGTGCAATAGCTTTTGCAGCGTTTCATTGCTGATTTCACGCGTGGCGCGCAGATGATAAAGCTCGGCGCGTTCTGAACGCAGCGCCGCCAGGCGGAAACGTCGCTCCAGGTTCTCTTCCTGCATTGAGCTTTCTACATCGTTTCGCCCATCGGCGCGACGACGCAGGTTACCAATGACACGGGAGCTCACCTCGGTCAGTAGCTGATTATCAATGTTCTCTTCGCTATCCGCAGCCAGACGCTCCTCCATTTTCTGGATCGCGACAATCGCGACTTCCGCCGTGGCAGCACGAGCAATGCGCTCCTCTTTTTGCTGTTGCGAGTGGTCTGCAACTTCCAGATGCTGTAGCAGAATCGGCAGCATCACCACGCCGACAAACAGCGAGAACAGAATCACGCCCGCGGCGAGGAAGATCAGCTCATAACGCGCCGGGAAGCCGCTCCCGTCCGGTAACAACAGAGGAATGGAGAGCACACCGGCGAGGGTAATGGCCCCGCGAACTCCCGCAAAGGAGGCAATCAGGATTTCACGCGTCGTCCAGGAGCCAAACTCCATCGGCTTTTTCTTCAGGAAGCGCAGGCTGAACTTCTTCATGGTCCACAGCCAGCCAAAACGTACCAGCATCAGCGCGGCATAAATCAGCACGATATCGGTAAACAGCATCCAGATTTCAACGTTCGGATCGACTTCCGCCGCCGCCAAAGATGACTCCAGAATGCCCGGCAACTGCAGCCCTAACAACAAGAAGACCATGCCGTTAAACACAAACTCCAGCATCGCCCAGGTGCTGTTAGCACGTAAACGCATCGCCAACGGCGCGCGGCGCATCACGCCAGAGCGGGTAATCGTCATCCCGGCAGCAACCGCCGCGAGGATGCCTGAAACACCGATGTGTTCCGCAATCAGATAAGACGCAAACGGCAGCAGGAACAGCAGGACGATTTGCGTTGCCGGCTCATCACCGCCCCAACGGCTAAGAAAACGCAGGGAGCGTCCGTATAACCAACTGACGACAAAACCGGCCAGGATGCCGCCAACCGCCACTTTGAAGAACTCAAGCGTCGCGCCGCCGACGGTAAACACCATCGTGCCCATCGCCACGGCAACGGCAAATTTCAGCGAGACCAGGCCGGACGCGTCGTTCATCAACGCTTCGCCCTGCAGGATACCCATGATTTTCTTCGGGATGCGCCCCTCACCCACAATACCGGAAAGGGCGACGGCATCGGTTGGCGACAGCACGGCAGCCAGCGCAAAAGCGGGGATGAGAGGGATCCCCGGCACCAGCCAGTAAATCATAAAGCCAATCCCGACCACCGTGACCAGAACCAGCGCCAGCGCAAGGCCGAAAATCTCTCGCCCGTGCTCCAGAAACTCACGCGTCGGCGTCTTCCAGCCATCGGCAAACAGCAGCGGCGGGATAAATAGCACCAGAAACAGCTCAGGATCGAATTCCACATGCAAACCAAACGTCGGCCACGCCAGCAAGGCGCCGATGGCGATCTGCATAAGGGGTAATGGGAGTTGGAAGGGCAATACGCGAGTAAATACCCCCGACAGCGAGACCACAAGGGTCATGATGAGTATGGTGAAAAAGATTTCCATGCGTTCCCTGTTTGCGATGTTTCTTATGATTGGTGATAAAGGCGTCGTGCCTTAATTCTATCTACTTGAGAGTATCGCAAAAGACAACGAGTGTGTTCTGAAAATAAAAACGGGCGGCCTGGGCCACCCGTTTTCAGGAGCGTCATCGACGTAAAATCAAATAGCCCAACCGCCCGCGTAAAAGGCCACCAGCGCGATAGCAATCACCACCGTACCGATGTTCAGTTTGCGCCATTCGCCAGAGACAATGCGACCAATGACCAGGGTAGCAAAACCAATCATAATGCCGGTAACGATATTACAGGTCAGGACGATAAATACAGCAGTGACCAGACCCGCCATCGCGTCGACAAAGTCAGCAAAGTCGATTTTCGCCACGTTGCTCAGCATCAGCAGCCCCACATACATTAACGCAGGCGCCGTTGCGTAAACAGGAACAAGATAAGAGAGCGGAGAAAGGAACAGGATCAGCAGGAACAATACGCCAACGGTGATCGCCGTCAGGCCGGTCTTGCCGCCTGCCGCCGTACCCGCTGCGGATTCAATGTAAACCGCCGCCGGTGCAGCCCCTACCAGACCAGAAAACACGCTGCTCAGGGAGTCGGTGGTCAGCGCTTTGCCGCCATCGATAATCTGTCCGTCTTTATCCAGCAGATTCGCCTGTCCGGCTACCGCGCGGATGGTTCCGGTCGCATCGAAGACCGCGGTCATAACCAGCGCCAGCACGCTCGGCAGTACGATCGGGTTCAGTGCGCCCATAATATCCAGGCTGCCGATCAGCGAGTTGCCGTTTTCATCGCTCAGAGACGGCATGGCAAAAATACCGGAGAAATGCACAGCAGGATCGAAAATCAGGCCGACGATGGAGATACCGATAATGGTCAGCAGGATGCCGCCCGGTACTTTCAGTTTTTCGAGACCAATAATCACCGCCAGACCAACCAGCGACATAATCACCGGGAAGGTATCGAAGTCACCCAGCGCAACCGGCAGGCCGTCCAGCGGGTTCTTAATCACCAGACCAACGCCATTGGCCGCAATCAATAACAGGAACAGGCCGATACCAATCCCCGTACCGTGCGCAACGCCCTGCGGCAGATTGCGCAGGATCCAGCTACGGATACCGGTCGCAGAAATGATGGTAAACAGAACCCCCATCAGGAACACCGCGCCCAGCGCCACGGGCACGCTAATATGTTGTCCCAGCACCAGGCTGAATGCGGTAAACGCGGTCAGCGAAATGGCGCAGCCAATCGCCAACGGCAGGTTCGCCCACAGGCCCATCACAATAGAACCGACGCCCGCAACCAGACAGGTTGCCACAAACACAGCGGCAGGCGGGAATCCGGCTTTACCCAGCATCCCCGGAACCACGATAAC
Organism: Citrobacter sp. C5_2; assembly: GCF_014596845.2. Classification (NCBI taxonomy): domain Bacteria; kingdom Pseudomonadati; phylum Pseudomonadota; class Gammaproteobacteria; order Enterobacterales; family Enterobacteriaceae; genus Citrobacter; species Citrobacter sp. C5_2. The sequence goes on from NZ_CP115032.1 coordinate 4,688,336, forward strand.
GGAGTAGACCATGGCCAGGAACGTCGTTAATCCGGCAACAACTTCTTGACGAACGGTACTGCCGCGATGCGAAATTTTAAACCAGGCGTCGAGTGAACCGCCGGTACGCGCTGAAGGCGTAGACATAGAAAACATCCCCTGAGAGTTTATTTTTTCGTCATTATGCGTGGTGGACAATCCACTGCCTGCTAAACGATTTCTCCATGTGCCAGCTTTGCGTCAATAGGGGTGTCGCAAAAAAGCAAACGTTTAGCTCCGCGCATAAAAAACGGGTGATAAAAAAAAGCAAACGATTATCCAGCGATCATACGTTGGTTTTCAACTGAACTTTGCCGCTTTTTACTCATTTCTTCTTATAATGCGCAAGAAATAGCCAGACGATGCGCAAACGTTATCGTCAATGCGCAATCTGGCAACAAATTTCGCTGAGTTATTACAAGATTTGCATTTATTTTTCACGCCTGCTCGCACAAAAAAATGCATGAAGATGCGGAAAAATTTTTGGCTAAAAAGCAATCAATTCACTGGCAAATAGAGAGGGGTGGCTTACACTTACATTATCAACACAGACCGGAACCTCCCCAAACGTGCTCGACTGAGGGGTGTTGATGTCGGGGGAAACCCTCCCGTGAACCAACGGGATAGAGTGAAAGACAAAGACCGGAACCAAACTAAAGCGCCCTCTGTGGCGCTTTAGTTTTACACCGTTATATCCGCCACATACTTTAAACCAATCAATCATCTTCCAGCAGGCGCGCCCCGGTCCCCTGCTCGCCAAGCTGATCGCCAGGGTTACGCAACGGGCAATCACTGCGGGATAAACAGCCGCAGCCAATACACCCATCCAGCTCATCGCGTAACGCCACCAGAGTATGAATGCGTCGGTCTAACTCCTCGCGCCATTGCGAAGAGAGCTGCTTCCACTCTTTGGCACTGAGCGAATGCCCTTCAGGTAATACACCTAACGCGTCGCCGATCGTGGCCAGTGGAATGCCGATACGTTGGGCAATCTTGATAATCGCGACATAACGCAACACATCGCGTTTGTATCGACGCTGATTACCGCTGTTGCGCATACTGCTGATTAATCCTTTGCTTTCATAGAAATGCAGGGTCGATACCGCCACACCGCTACGCTTTGCAACTTCACCTGGCGTGAGTAACGCTTTTATCCGGGGTAATTTCTTTTCCATAAATCGCTTTACCTCAAGTTAACTTGAGGAATTATACTCGCCCACAGACAAAACGACGAATCGAACACTGAGAAAGAGGCAACTCTATGTCCCATCAGCAGATTATTCAGACCCTTATTGAATGGATTGATGAACATATCGATCAACCGCTGAACATTGAGGCGGTTGCGAAAAAATCAGGTTACTCAAAGTGGTATTTGCAGAGAATGTTCCGCACGGTGATGCGTCAGACGCTGGGTGACTACATCCGCCAACGTCGGCTTCTGCTGGCCGCCGTTGAACTACGGACGACCGAACGGCCTATATTCGATATTGCGATGGATCTTGGCTATGTATCGCAGCAAACCTTCTCGCGCGTATTTCGCCGAGAGTTTGATCGTACTCCCAGCGATTACCGCCACCGCCTGTAAAATTATTGCCCGCTCTGCGTCAGTATGGCGGGCGAGCGTTTTATCCAACGCATGAACTCCTGCGGCGGCAGCGCCTTCGCAAAATACCAGCCCTGGCAATACTGTACGCCGTGTTCAAGCAACCACCCGATTTGCTCCGCCGTTTCCACCCCTTCCGCAATCGTCTTCAGGTTTAGGCTTTGCGCCATCTCGATGATATGTTCGGCAATCAAGTGACTGGTGCTGTTAGTGGCCAGCGTGCTAATAAACGATTTGTCGATCTTCAGGATATCGATATTCAACGCTGACAAATTATGGAGGTTGGAATATCCCGTGCCAAAATCGTCAAACGCCACTTCAAAACCGGCCTGCCGAAACGCCTGGATGATGGGTGTCATTTTATGTACATCGATAAAGCCGCGCTCCGTCACCTCAACTTTAATTTGCTGGGCCGCCACGGAGTACTCATGGTTTTTTTCGGCAATCAGAGCAATCAGTCGGGATGAATGAAAGTCAGAGGCCGAGAGGTTAATCGAGATATACAACTGAGGATTCGCCGAAAGAAAAGCCCCTAAATCTTTGAAGACCTCCTCAACAACATAATCCGTGATCTGCTCAATCATCCCCTCTTTTTCCGCCAGCGGAATAAACTCCGTCGGGCTCATCACCTCGCCGTTACAGCCTGGCCAGCGTAGCAAAGCCTCGGCCCCGACACATTGTCCATTTTTGATGTCAATGATCGGCTGATAGTACAGACAAAGCTGACGTTTCTTGATCGCACGTTTTAATAAGCGGCGTGGAGAGAGGTATTCCTGACGCGTACGCCACCACATGAGCAGTATCAGGATGCTGCAGATAATCCCAAAGGGGATCGTTAACGCCGCCTCATGATAGAAAATCTGATTAACACGAGCGTCGGAGGTCGAAACAATAATCGCGATGGGGCGTTTTTCTGAATGTACGATGGTATAGAATCGCTCGCCCTGCTGGAATGTTGAGGATTCACCGCTTATCAGCGGCGAGAACTGCGCAATATTCGCCCCTTCGCTGGCAGAGAAAAAGGTGTCCGTTACCGTGTCATACACTCCCCAGGACAGATCCGGATCATCAGACATGACTTCGCTGTAAGATAATGGATTGATGACGACAACGTAGTTTCCTCGTTGCATGTACGTCATTTTATAGCCGGCGAAAAAGGGGGTATCGCGGTAGTAATAGATGAAGACGTCTGGCGCGCGTTTATAGTCGGCTGTCGCCATAATATATGGGACTCGCGGCATCATTGACGTAGAGCACAAAAAATGATCGCCCTGCGCATAAATTAGCTCACTGATATATAAACGACCACGAATAATATTCAGCATACTTTTCTGATGGGCAGGGGTACACATCTTACCCTGATACAACTGGGCCATATCACGCGCTAAATCAGCCTGGAGGATCACCAATTCCGTTTTATTTAACACCAGTTGAGCAAAAGAGCTGAGTTGATTACGGGTTTCGGACATCGCCCGGATGTGAGCAAACCATAACGCCAGCACCACGGGGAGCAATACCACCATGAATGTTCCGAAGAACTTCAGCATCTTGCGTCGCGCACTGTGATTCATGTCAGCCCTATTTCCCTGTTTCGTATATGCCAGAACCCATTAGGCGGGATGCTATAAACACTGACTGATTAAGTTGCATGAATCTATCATTATTAGCAACAGACTTCTCTATGTAAAAGTCTGATAATAGATGATGCTGATATTATTTTTCCGTAAGGCAAACTCAAAGTTATGCTTATTTCATAACATTATTATCAATAAGTAGTAATTTTTTATGAGCATTATCCTGGTCGTGTTTAAGAAATTCATTAAATTTCTTAACGAATAATTTAGGATAAACATAACAGGTAATCCATATACATCTTTTTATTAGATTATTTGTTATCGTTTTTTATTAAAAATAACCATGCAAATAACATGGTTATTATCCTGCAAAAATAACCTCTAACACTGGTGAACAAACGAGCAAATGTGATATAGTTCACACAATTCATGTAACAGAAACAATGTTTCATTCGTGTTATTGCCCGTCGAGAGCCAGAGTACTACACCCTCGGTGAACACCCCCGCGCTGTCATGGGCATCAAGACTTTCTGAGGACGTTTTTTCATGGCAACGATAACAACTGGCGTGGTTCTTCTGCGATGGCAGCTACTCAGCGCGGTGCTGATGTTTTTAGCCAGCACGCTCAATATCCGTTTTCGTAAATCAGATTATATTGGCCTGGCCGTCATTAGTAGTGGTTTGGGACTGGTTTTCGCCTGCTGGTTTGCAACCGGGCTGCTCGGCATAACCCTGGTGGATATGTCCGCAATCTGGAAGAACATTGAAAACGTGATGGTTGAAGTGATGAGCCACACACCGCCAGACTGGCCGATGGTGTTGAACTGATAAAAAATTACATATGGCTACCCCTGTTTTGAGGTAGCCATTATTTTTCGTATAAAGCAGAAAAATTAGAACGGAATATCGTCGTCGAAATCCATCGGCGGCTCGTTAGACGGCGCTGCCGGAGCTGACTGCTGCGGGCGAGACTGCGCGCCGCCGCTGAACTGATTGCCGCCCTGCGGCTGCTGAGGCTGACCCCAACCGCCCTGCTGCTGACCGCCGCCTGCCGGAGCACCACCACCCTGACGGCCACCCAGCATTTGCATGGTGCCGCCAACGTTAACCACAACTTCAGTGGTGTACTTTTCTACGCCGGACTGATCGGTCCATTTGCGGGTACGTAGCTGGCCTTCGATATAGACCTGAGAACCTTTACGCAGATATTCGCTGGCTACTTCTGCCAGTTTGCCGAACAGCACGACACGGTGCCATTCAGTCTGCTCTTTCATTTCGCCGGTCGCTTTATCACGCCAGGATTCGGAAGTAGCCAGCGTAATGTTGGCAACTGCGCCACCATTCGGCATATAGCGTACTTCCGGGTCCTGGCCCAGATTACCGACGAGAATCACCTTGTTTACGCCTCTGCTGGCCATGATCGTGTCTCCTGAAAAACGTTACTGAATAAGTGTAAGCGCGGGATTGTAGCATTTCCAATAGCGCTTTTACTACGTTGCGAGATCGATTCCAGTAAACAACCCCGGATAGACATTGTTGCACAGACACCTGCGTTTTGCATTCCAATACTGTATATCCATTCAGGTCAGGTTGTGTCATAATTAACCGTTTGTGATCGCCGGTAGCACCATGCAGCCAGGCAAAAAAGCGTTTAATCCGGGAAAGATGAATGGATAAGATCGAAGTTCGGGGCGCCCGCACCCATAATCTCAAAAACATCAACCTCGTCATCCCGCGCGACAAGCTGATTGTCGTCACCGGGCTTTCGGGCTCAGGCAAATCTTCGCTCGCTTTCGACACCTTGTATGCCGAAGGACAGCGTCGTTACGTTGAATCCCTTTCCGCGTACGCGCGTCAGTTTCTGTCACTGATGGAAAAGCCGGATGTCGACCACATTGAGGGGCTGTCTCCCGCCATCTCAATCGAGCAAAAATCGACATCCCATAACCCGCGATCCACGGTAGGTACGATTACCGAAATTCACGACTATCTGCGCCTGCTGTTTGCCCGCGTTGGCGAACCGCGCTGCCCGGATCACGACGTTCCCCTGGCGGCGCAGACCGTGAGTCAGATGGTGGACAACGTCCTGTCGCAGCCGGAAGGCAAGCGTCTGATGCTGCTGGCGCCGATAATTAAAGAGCGTAAAGGCGAACACACCAAAACGCTGGAAAACCTGGCAGGCCAGGGCTATATCCGCGCCCGTATCGACGGGGAAGTGTGCGACCTGTCCGATCCGCCCAAGCTTGAGCTGCAAAAGAAACACACCATTGAAGTGGTAATTGACCGCTTTAAAGTACGTGACGATCTCACCCAGCGCCTGGCGGAATCGTTTGAAACCGCGCTGGAACTGTCCGGCGGTACGGCAGTGGTTGCCGATATGGACGACCCGAAAGCGGAAGAGCTGCTGTTCTCTGCCAACTTCGCCTGCCCGATCTGCGGCTACAGCATGCGCGAACTGGAACCGCGTCTGTTTTCATTCAACAACCCGGCGGGCGCATGCCCGACCTGTGACGGCCTCGGCGTACAACAGTATTTCGATCCTGACCGGGTGATTCAAAACCCGGAACTGTCGCTGGCCGGTGGCGCTATCCGCGGCTGGGATCGCCGCAACTTCTACTACTTCCAGATGCTTAAGTCACTGGCGGAACACTATAAATTCGACGTCGAAGCCCCATGGGCCAGCCTGAACCCCGCCGTGCATAAAGTGGTGCTGTACGGTTCCGGTAAAGAGAATATCGAATTTAAATACATGAACGATCGCGGCGATACGTCCGTACGTCGCCATCCGTTCGAAGGCGTATTGCACAATATGGAGCGCCGTTATAAAGAGACGGAATCCAGCGCGGTACGCGAGGAATTAGCCAAATTCATCAGCAACCGCCCGTGCGCCAGCTGTGAAGGGACGCGTTTGCGCCGGGAAGCCCGCCACGTATTTGTTGAAAATACGCCGCTGCCCGCAATTTCCGACATGAGCATCGGTCATGCGATGGATTTCTTCAACAACCTGAAGCTTGCCGGTCAGCGAGCGAAGATTGCAGAGAAAATTCTTAAAGAGATTGGCGATCGTCTGAAATTCCTGGTCAACGTCGGCCTCAACTACCTGACGCTGTCGCGTTCAGCGGAAACGCTCTCCGGCGGCGAAGCCCAGCGTATTCGTCTGGCAAGCCAGATCGGCGCGGGTCTGGTCGGCGTGATGTACGTCCTGGATGAACCGTCTATTGGTCTGCATCAGCGCGATAACGAACGTCTGTTGGGCACGCTCATCCATCTGCGTAATCTGGGTAATACCGTGATTGTGGTCGAGCACGATGAAGATGCGATTCGCGCCGCTGACCACGTTATCGATATCGGCCCGGGCGCTGGCGTTCACGGCGGCCAGGTGGTTGCCGAAGGGACGCTCGACGACATCATGGCGGTGCCTGAGTCGCTGACCGGCCAGTACATGAGCGGTAAGCGTAAAATTGAAGTACCGAAACAGCGCGTGGCGGCCGATCCGGAAAAAGTGCTGAAGCTTACCGGCGCGCGCGGCAACAACCTGAAAGATGTCACCCTGACGCTGCCGGTTGGCCTGTTCACCTGCATTACAGGGGTTTCTGGTTCGGGTAAATCGACGCTGATCAACGACACGCTGTTCCCGATTGCGCAGACAGCGCTGAACGGCGCCACGCTGGCTGAACCTGCGCCGTACCGCGATGTTCAGGGCCTGGAACATTTCGACAAAGTGATCGACATTGACCAAAGCCCGATTGGTCGTACTCCGCGATCCAACCCGGCAACCTACACCGGTGTGTTTACGCCGGTGCGCGAACTGTTTGCTGGCGTACCAGAGTCCCGCGCGCGCGGTTACACGCCGGGTCGTTTCAGCTTTAACGTTCGCGGCGGACGCTGTGAAGCCTGTCAGGGCGACGGCGTGATCAAAGTTGAAATGCACTTCCTGCCGGATATCTACGTGCCGTGCGACCAGTGTAAAGGCAAGCGCTATAACCGCGAAACGCTGGAGATTAAGTACAAGGGCAAGACCATCCACGAAGTGCTGGATATGACCATTGAAGAAGCACGCGAGTTCTTCGATGCCGTCCCGGCGCTGGCGCGTAAGCTACAAACGCTGATGGACGTGGGCCTGACGTATATCCGTCTCGGCCAGTCGGCCACTACGCTCTCCGGCGGCGAAGCGCAGCGCGTGAAGCTGGCGCGCGAACTGTCAAAACGCGGCACCGGGCAGACGTTGTATATCCTTGATGAACCGACCACCGGTCTGCATTTTGCGGATATTCAGCAGTTACTGGACGTGCTGCATCAGTTGCGCGATCAGGGCAACACCATCGTGGTGATTGAGCACAATCTGGACGTAATCAAAACCGCTGACTGGATTGTCGATCTCGGTCCGGAAGGCGGTAGCGGCGGCGGGGAAATTCTGGTCTCCGGCACACCAGAAACGGTCGCTGAGTGTGAAGCTTCACACACGGCCCGCTTCCTCAAACCGCTGTTGTAATTGCGCAACACTTATCTGGCCTACAGAATATGCATAATTTCTTGTAGGCCGGATAAGGCGCTTGCGCCGCATCCGGCGAAACAGATCAGGGCTGCGCCAATATCCGACGTTTATCTTCCGGCAGCGTGTTTACCGCCAGCTGATAAGAGGCATCAACCAGATAATAAATCTGCGAATCCGGCAGCGAGCCGTCCAGATACACCGTGCTCCAGTGCGCTTTATTCAGATGCCTGCTTGGTCGTACATCGCTATGCTGCTGACGCAGTAATTCCGCCAGTTCAGGGCTGGTTTTCAGAGAGACCGCCGGGCGTTCTTCTACCTCTTTTACCATGGCAAAGAGTACATCTTCGACTTTGATTTGTGTGGCTTTCCAGTCACTGTGCACGCTCTGCTCCGCGCCCGTTTTAGCCATGCAGTATTGCAGCAACTCCGAATTCGTCATCTTTATTCCCCTTACCAGCACTCGCCTAATGAGAACATCTTTTATTCAGTGTGCAGCAAGTCCGCAAAAGGTAAAAGCCGGTAACGCAAATTTGTTTAAAAAACCACCAAACAGCAGCCTGCGCCTTTAATACTCAGAATTTACGATCACCTCTTCACCAAACGCGCCAGCCTGGGGTAGCGGTTTATAGGTGGAGTTGGAAGCACGTAAAATACGAATACCGCGAATACCCACGTCGCGAGCAGCGGTGATGTCATTGTCAGAATCGCCGTAGAACATGCGCACGTTTTTATCCTGTAACCACTGCGTTTTGGTGTTCTGGCCCGGCTTGTCGCCGGCAAAAATGACCGGATTCATATTGGCGGCCGGGATGTGAAAGTTATCAGCCAGCGTTTTCGATACCGTTTCAGTCTTCGTCGGGCTACGTCCGGTAACGAAGAAAATGCTATCGCCACGACGCACATGCATATCAATTAACTGGCGCGCCACTTCTTTTGGAATACTGAACTCGTCCCAGCCGTTGTTCATTTTCTCCCAGAAAGCCGGATTCTTCAGGTAATCTTCACTGTCCGGAGAGTACGTTTTCTTACCGCGCCAGAAGCCCGGACTGGAAAAAAGGACGGTGTCATCAATATCAAACCCGACGGCCATCGGCGGGCGTCCAGTCAGACTGTTTTCAATTTGCGCCACGGAAACCCAGTGAATGGGGGCCTGCTCGGCGAGTTTTGCAACGTTGGTGCCTGGATTGAGCTGCGAGGGAGAAGAAACTAATGCCTGAGCAGGCTGATTTAACGTGAACAATAAACAAACGGCACTCAGTGCCAACGTAAACTTGCGCATATTTTTCCCTAAGCAGTCAGTTAGTTATCATTTTTTTATTAACAACTGGTCAAAAAACTATCTGACCTTACCCCCTGAGGGGAGGGAAAGGAAGGATTTTCTCTGGTTTTGTTACAGAAAAAGAGCACGATCACACAGAAAAGCGTGCCTGATGGCGCTACGCTTATCCGGCCTACAAACGAAAAAAACCAATGCTCTTGTAGGCCGGATAAAGCGTTGACGCCGCCATCCGGCAAACCAGATTGTTACATAACGGCAGCAAAGGCCTTCGCCACGCGCTGCACGTTAGCGTGATTCAATCCGGCCACGCACATACGACCACTGGCAATCAGGTACACACCAAACTCATCACGCAGGCGATCGACCTGAGCGGCGCTAAGCCCGGTATAGCTGAACATGCCGCGCTGTTGCAGCAGATAGTCAAAGTTACGGCCAGGAATTTCAGCGCTCAGCACGTTAACCAGCTCCTGGCGCATTGCCAGAATGCGGGTACGCATCTCTTCGACTTCCGCCAGCCAGCTGGCTTTCAGCGCGTCATCACCCAGTACCGTAGCGACCACCTGCGCACCAAAGTTCGGCGGGCTGGAGTAGTTACGACGTACGGTCGCTTTTAATTGCCCCAGAACGCGGCTTGCCGCATCGGCGTCTTCACATACCACAGACAGCCCACCGACGCGCTCGCCGTATAAAGAGAAAATTTTAGAAAATGAGTTACTGACCAGAGCGGGTAATCCGGCGCTGGCTATAGAGCGGATCGCGTAAGCATCGTCTTGCATTCCGCCGCCAAAGCCCTGATAGGCAATGTCGAGGAACGGGATCAGATCGCGCGATTTCAGAATCTCAATAACGGCATCCCATTGCGCAGGGGTTAAATCTGCACCGGTCGGGTTATGGCAGCACGGATGCAGCAGCACGATGCTGCGCGCTGGTAAGGTATTCAGCGTGGCCAGCAGGTCATTGAAACGTACCCCGTTGGTTTCATTGTCATACCAGGGGTAAGTACTCACTTCGAATCCAGCCCCTTCAAAAATCGCGATATGGTTTTCCCATGTTGGATCGCTGACCCATACGCCAGAGTCAGGGAAATAGCGTTTCAGGAAGTCTGCGCCAATTTTTAGCGCCCCGGAACCACCCAGCGTCTGAATGGTTGCGACACGCTGTTGCAGGAGAACCGGATGATCCGCGCCAAACAGCAGCGGCGCAATGGTATTACGATACGTGTTCAGACCTTCCATCGGTAGATACAGCGAAGCGCCATGCGGTTGGGCATTAAGTCGGGCTTCCGCCTCCGCCACCGCTTTAAGCTGAGGAATAATGCCGTCTTCGTTGTAGTACAGACCAATGCTGAGGTTCACTTTGTCGCTACGTGAATCTTCTTTGAATCGCTCCATGAGCGATAAAATCGGGTCGCCAGCGTAGGCGTCAACTTTTTGAAACACGAGGTGGTTCTCCAGGTTTACAGGCAGAGGATAAGAACACAATAAACCGGAAGCGGAAGAAGATCGAGAGGATGTTGCAGTTGGCGAGCATATTGCCGGATGGCGGCGTTCCGCCTGTCCGGCATATCATGAACTTAGTCGATATACTTCATCGCCACCCTTGAGGTCAGGCGCGTGATAAGTTCGTAAGCACTTACTTTCGTCATTTCAGCAATGCGTTCCACGGGCAAACCTTCACCCCAAAGAATCACTGAATCACCGGCCTTATCCTGTGCCTCAGGGCCTAAATCGACGCAGATCATATCCATCGCGACGCGACCAACGATCGGCACTTCACGGCCATTGACCAGCACCGGTGTTCCAGACGGCGCCGCACGCGGGTAACCATCACCATAACCCATCGCCACCACGCCTAAACGCGTGTCGCGCTCGCTCTGCCAGGTACCGCCATAGCCGACCGGTTCGCCCGCTTTGTGATCACGCACCGCAATCAGGCTGGAGGTTAGCGACATCACCGGCTGGCAGCCAAAATCGGCACCGATAGAGTGGTTTTCCAGCGGTGAGACACCGTACAGAATCAGCCCCGGACGCGCCCAGTCGAAGTGAGATTGCGGCCATAGCAGAATACCACCGGATGCGGCAATCGAACGCTGCCCCGGTTTGCCTTCACAGAAGCTATTAAAGATATCGAGCTGCTTTTCAGTCGCGCCACACTCAGGCTCGTCCGCGCGCGCAAAGTGGCTGACGATATTGACCGGCTGGCGCACATTTTCACATTGCGTCAGGCGCTGATAAAACGCCTCGGCCTGCTCAGGACGCACGCCCAGGCGGTGCATGCCCGTGTCGAGCTTCATCCAGACGGTGACCGATTCAGCCAGTTTTGCGGCCTCCAGGGCCTCGAGTTGCTCCAGGTTGTGTACGGCGGTATGCAGACGCTGCGCGGAGATAGTCGGCAGATCGGTGGCATCGAAAAATCCCTCCAGTAGCAGGATAGGCTGCGTGATGCCACCCGCGCGCAGCCGCAGGGCTTCTTCAAGACGAGCGACACCAAAAGCGTCCGCATCGGGGAGCGTTCGCGCGGTCTCTAACAGACCATGGCCGTAAGCGTTCGCTTTCACGACCGCAACCAGTTTACTGGCAGGAGCCAGTTCACGCAGACGTTGCAGGTTGTGTCGCAGAGCGCGGCGGTTAATAACTACAGTTGCCGCTTGCATGTGTATTCCTTAATAAAAGAATCTCCTAAATCATTCGTGTTGCAGAAAGGCGACAAGCCTGAGAATCCCCGGAAGCTTAGTAAACTAAGTGACCGGGGTGAACGGGCGAAGTCAACGCATCTGCAGCATGAAGGATGACGGAGATTTATTCGTCGTCGTATTGTGGGCCCGCATAGTTGTCGAATCGCGACCACTGTCCGTTAAAAGTCAGGCGAACCGTTCCGATCGGACCGTTACGCTGCTTACCAATAATAATTTCGGCGATGCCTTTTAAGTCGCTGTTTTCGTGATAAACCTCATCACGATAGATAAACATGATTAAGTCGGCATCCTGCTCGATGGAGCCGGATTCACGCAGATCTGAGTTGACCGGACGCTTGTCGGCGCGTTGTTCCAGAGAGCGGTTAAGCTGCGACAGCGCCACCACCGGCACATGCAGTTCTTTCGCTAACGCTTTCAGCGAGCGGGAAATTTCAGCAATTTCCAGCGTACGGTTGTCGGAAAGCGACGGCACGCGCATCAGCTGCAGGTAGTCGATCATGATAAGTCCGATACCGCCGTGTTCACGGGCGATACGACGGGCACGCGAACGCACTTCCGTTGGCGTCAGGCCGGAGGAGTCATCAATATAGATGTTTCGTTTCTCCAGCAAAATACCCATTGTTCCGGAAATTCGCGCCCAGTCTTCGTCATCCAGTTGACCAGTACGAATTTTTGTTTGGTCTACGCGTGAAAGCGAGGCCAGGGAACGCATCATGATCTGCTCTGAGGGCATTTCAAGACTAAAGATAAGAACCGGCTTATCCTGCAACATCGCCGCATTTTCGACGAGGTTCATTGCAAATGTCGTTTTACCCATCGACGGACGCGCGGCGACGATGATGAGGTCTGACGGCTGCAAACCAGCGGTTTTTTTGTTGAGGTCGTCATAACCGGTGTTCACCCCGGTGACGCCGTCGTGCGGCTGCTGGAATAGCTGCTCGATACGCGCGACGGTAGCGTCGAGCACATCGGTAATGTTTTTCGGGCCTTCGTCTTTGTTGGCGCGGCTTTCAGCGATTTTAAAGACGCGAGACTCCGCAAGATCCAGCAGGTCTTCACTGGAACGTCCTTGCGGATCGAATCCGGCTTCCGCAATTTCGTTCGCGACCGAAATCATGTCACGGACAACGGCACGTTCGCGGACGATATCCGCATAAGCGCTGATGTTGGCCGCACTTGGCGTATTTTTCGATAACTCAGCCAGGTACGCAAAACCGCCGACGCTGTCCAGTTGGCCCTGAACCTCCAGCGACTCTGCCAGGGTAATCAGATCGATGGGTTTTCCCATCTCCTGCAGGCGATGCATTTCCGTAAAGATATGCCGGTGCGGGCGGGTATAAAAATCCTCCGCGACCACGCGTTCGGCCACGTCATCCCAGCGTTCGTTATCCAGCATTAAACCGCCCAACACCGACTGTTCCGCTTCAATCGAGTGCGGCGGTACTTTCAGCCCGGCGACCTGGGGATCGCGCTCACGAGCATCAGTCTGTTGTTTGTTGAAGGGTTTATTTCCTGCCATAGTGAATGGAGTTACCGAGATAATGATTGGGTCGAAAGATTACCACATTTCTTTTGGAGGAAGCATGGCAACACGTATTGAATTTCACAAGCATGGTGGGCCTGATGTACTCAAGGCTGTGGAGTTTACGCCGGTTGACCCGGCGGAAAACGAAATCCAGGTCGAGAATAAAGCGATAGGGATCAACTACATCGACACCTACATCCGCAGTGGTCTTTATCCGCCGCCTTCTCTGCCCAGCGGTCTGGGTACCGAAGCCGCAGGCGTGGTCAGCAAAGTTGGCAGCAAAGTGACGCACATCAAAGCTGGCGATCGCGTGGTGTATGCTCAGTCTGCGCTTGGCGCTTACAGCTCAGTGCATAACGTGCCGGCTGATAAAGCCGCTATTCTGCCTAACGCTATCTCGTTTGAACAGGCAGCCGCCTCGTTTCTGAAGGGGCTGACCGTTTTTTACCTGTTGCGCAAAACCTATGAAATCCAGCCTGACGAACCATTTTTATTCCACGCAGCCGCAGGTGGCGTCGGCCTGATCGCTTGTCAGTGGGCGAAAGCGTTGGGAGCGAAACTGATTGGCACCGTCGGCAATGCGCAAAAAGCGCAAATTGCGCAGCAGGCCGGCGCGTGGCAGGTAATTAACTATCGTGAAGAAAGCATTGTTGAGCGGGTAAAAGAGATCACCGGCGGTAAAAAAGTGCGGGTGGTGTACGACTCGGTGGGGAAAGATACCTGGGAGGCGTCTCTCGATTGTCTGCAGCGCCGCGGACTGATGGTCAGTTTTGGCAACGCGTCCGGACCCGTGACAGGTGTAAATTTAGGGATTCTGAATCAGAAAGGTTCGCTGTACGTTACCCGCCCTTCGCTCCAGGGTTACATCACCAACCACCATGAATTAACCGAAGCCAGCAATGAGCTGTTCTCGCTGATTGCCAGCGGGGTGATCAAAGTGGATGTCGCACCTGGTCAGACATTTGCGCTGCACGACGCGCAGCGTGCTCATGAAGTGCTGGAAAGTCGCGCCACGCAGGGATCGAGTCTGCTAATCCCGTAAAGAATTAGGGCTTCCCGCAGGAAGCCCTTTCTTTTTTTTAGTTCGGCTGTATGTAGGGTACAGCTCGATGAATTCGTTAACCAGGCAATAGTGACAGATTTGATAATCAATTCCTATTTGGTTCTAAAGGCAATGTTTCAGGTTGTGACGGACCACTCAATACCTTAGTAAAATCGGCGGTTATTGCGCTGATACTGTGGGACTTTTGGCGCTTTTATCGCCTTGATCACCCACACCACGGCAACGGCCAGTAACAGCCAGGGCAACAGTTTAATCATCAAGGCAAATAGCCCGCCCAAAAACATGACGACGGTGGCTACCACCAGCGCGGCCAGCACCCCCAGCAACGAGACGCCGGTGACCATCAGCATGATAAAAAATCCAATCACAAAAAGTAGTTCCAGCATGACTCTCTCCCGAAATAAAATACTCTTCATTCCTTTACAAGAAACATGCCAAAGTTAATCTACTGATTTATAAAACAAAATACCCTGTGACAACGCGCAGGGTGTGGTGAAATTAACTAACTTTTAGTGAGAAACTAACGCTTATCGGCCACCAGCTTCAAAGCATGTTCCAGGACGTTAATATCGGCTCCGGCTTTATGCGCGTTCTCACTCAGGTAACGACGCCACTGACGTGCGCCGGGGATTCCCTGAAACAGTCCCAGCATATGGCGCGTCACATGCCCCAGATAAGTGCCCTGACTCAGTTCACGCTCAATATATGGGTACATGGCACGCACCACGGCGACCGGATCGGCATCATGAGTAGCGGCAGCAAAAATTTCGCGGTCGACCGACGCCAGAATTCCGGGATTTTGATAGGCTTCACGCCCCACCATCACGCCATCCATATGTTGCAGATGCTTTTTCGCTTCTTCCAGCGATTTAATACCGCCGTTGATCGACATCGTCAGATGCGGGAAATCACGCTTTAACTGATAAACACGGTCATAATCCAGCGGTGGGATCTCGCGGTTTTCTTTCGGGCTTAACCCGGACAGCCAGGCCTTGCGGGCGTGAATGATGAACATCTCGCATTCGCCGTTGCCAGATACCGTGTTGATGAAATCGCACAGGAATTCGTAGCTGTCCTGATCATCAATGCCGATTCGGGTCTTCACCGTCACCGGAATCGACACCACATCGCGCATCGCCTTGACGCAATCGGCGACCAGTTGCGCATTCCCCATCAGACAGGCGCCAAACATGCCATTCTGTACGCGGTCGGAAGGACAACCCACGTTGAGGTTAATTTCGTCATAGCCCCGCTGTTCAGCGAGCTTCGCACACTGCGCCAGCGCAGCCGGATCGCTCCCGCCCAGTTGCAACGCGACCGGATGTTCTTCTTCGCTATACGCCAGATAATCGCCTTTACCATGAATGATCGCTCCGGTAGTCACCATCTCCGTATACAGCAGCGTCTGGCGGGACAGTAAGCGCAAAAAGTAGCGGCAATGTCTGTCCGTCCAGTCGAGCATCGGCGCGATAGAAAAACGATGAGCGGGAAAAGCGGTAGACTGAGATTCAGGCAGCATGGCGAATATTCAAGCATCCGGTTAAAAAAGGGGCGCTACTATAGCATAGACCGATGCGATAGTGCGCCCCATCATCGTGGCTCGCACAGCATATTCTCACAGAGCGTTATTTGCGCCCCGGCTTGCCGTCATGTGGGCCAAAAAACTGCGGCGGATGGTCAACCCAGCGATCCTCGCGCGTGGCGGCATAGACCGGGTTAAGCGGGTAATAAATGCGATTATATTTTTTGTTTGCCTCACCCACGACCAGCAAGCGCACCTCTTCACTGGTGTTATTGATAAAGGTGTGGCACACCCCGGTTCCTGCCGGAAAACCGACGCTGTCGCCAGGTTCGAGCTTCCATAAATAGCCGTTAATCCAGGCTTCCGGATAACCTTCCAGCACATAGATAAACTCTTCTTCATCGCTTTCGGCATGAGGATAAGATGTGCGACGCCCCGGCGGCAGGCGTTCATGATGAATACCTAGTCTTCCTAACCCCAGTTTACGGGCAAGCGGCGCGCCAATAGCAAAAAGTTCATTGCTGTCGGGGTAGGTGGAGTCATCAGCCCCCTCCACCTCTCGCCAGT
Organism: Citrobacter sp. C5_2; assembly: GCF_014596845.2. Lineage (NCBI taxonomy): Bacteria > Pseudomonadati > Pseudomonadota > Gammaproteobacteria > Enterobacterales > Enterobacteriaceae > Citrobacter > Citrobacter sp. C5_2. The sequence goes on from NZ_CP115032.1 coordinate 4,704,677, forward strand.
GGCGAATACAGTCGGGTCTTTTCATGTGGATTCTCCAGAATACGATGCGTCAGGTATAGCACACAGCGGCGGATCTCGGCGTTTTAAGCAGAACATGATAAAGTAAGGGATTAACCTTTCACACAAATCGAGGCGCCAAATGGACAAAACCACCACGCAGGAGTTATTGGCTCAAGCTGAAAAACTCTGTGCGCAACGCAACGTGCGGCTAACGCCACAGCGCCTCGAAGTGCTGCGCCTGATGAGCCTGCAGGAAGGCGCTATTAGCGCTTATGACCTGCTCGACCTGCTACGGGAAACCGAGCCGCAGGCCAAGCCACCGACCGTTTATCGTGCGCTCGATTTTCTGCTGGAACAAGGTTTTGTACATAAAGTGGAATCGACCAACAGCTACGTGCTGTGTCACCTGTTCGATCAACCGACCCACAGTTCTGCGATGTTTATTTGCGATCGCTGTGGCGTGGTAAAAGAAGAGTGTGCGGAAGGTGTGGAAGACATCATGCATATGCTGGCGGCAAAAATGGGTTTTGCTCTGCGGCATAACGTGATTGAAGCTCACGGGCTGTGCCCGGCATGCGTGGAGGTTGAAGCCTGTCGCCATCCAGGCGAATGTCAGCATGACCACTCAATTCTGGTGAAAAAGAAAGTCGGTCGCTAAGCCAGAGAGCGTACATCCTTGTACTCTCAGGAGGGGACTAATTACCAGCGGTAATCGTTGCGGGTTTCCCAGTCAGTGACTTCTTTCTCCGCCTGATCTTTTGCATAACCGTAACGCTCCTGGACTTTACCGACCAGTTGGTCACGTTTGCCTTCAATGACCGTCATATCATCGTCGGTCAGTTTGCCCCATTGCTCTTTCACTTTACCTTTGAACTGTTTCCAGTTGCCGCCGACTTCGTCTTTATTCATCATCAAATCCTCATCGTTAGGTTGTGAATAGCCAGAGTATCTCGTCCAACTCCGCTATCTTTTCTGCTGGACGTGAGAATAAGTGTAGTCACTGATTCGGCATTCGATTCACTATTCAGAATTTTTAACCGTCAGGCTTCAACGAACCACGTCCCGTTGCGCCAGTGACGTCGCCAGATAAAGGCCAGTGAAAGCCCGCGCAGGGCGAGAAACACAGTGAGTGCCAGCCACAAACCGTGGTTACCCAGCAGCGGTAAAGCCAGTAACGTTAATGCGAATCCCGCGGCGGCAACGGCCATGCTGTTGCGCATTTCTGCAGCCCGTGTTGCGCCGATAAACATACCGTCCAGCAAATAACACCAGACGCCAACCAGCGGCAAAATCACCTGCCAGATAAGATAACGATCGGCCAGCAGTTGAATCTGCGGGAGCGAGGTCAGCAACGCTATAATGTGCTCGCCAAACAGGGCATAAACCAGCGAAAACAGAATCGCCACAAGACCGGACTGTCGGCAGGCTGCGCGCCAGACATCCAGTAACTGGCTGCCATCCCGTGCGCCATAGGCCTGACCAGAATGCGCTTCAACGGCGTAGGCAAACCCGTCCAGCGCGTAGGCGGTAAAGGTCAGCAGGGTCATCAGAACGGCATTTACCGCAATGATATCGCTCCCCAGGCGCGCGCCCAGCACCGTAATGGCACCGAAACAGAGCTGTAGCAACAGCGAGCGCAGCATGATGTCGCGGTTAAGCGCCAGTAAGCGGCGGAAATTGCCACGCCAGGCCTGTTTCAACATTGCCAGCGAAATACCGCGCATATGCAGGACTTTGCGTACCATTAACAGACCGATCAGCAAGGTGGCATATTCGGCGGTGACCGTCGCCAGCGCCGCGCCCTGCACGTTCATATGCAGGCCCATCACCAGCCATAAATCGAGCACAATATTGAGAACATTACCGACAATCAGCAGGATAACCGGCGCCCGCGCATACTGAACGCCAAGCAGCCAGCCGAGCAGCACCAGATTCGCCAGCGAGGCAGGGGCGCTTAACCAACGGATTTCCAGGAAACGTCGGGCCTGCTCCAGTACGGCTTCACTGCCGCCGACAATATGCAGAGCCAGATCGATAATCGGCGTACGAAACATTGCGATAAGCAGCCCCGCCCCCAGCGCCAGCATTAGCGGCTGCACCAGCGCACGCGCCAGTGCCTGCGGATTTTTCGCGCCAAATGCCTGAGCGGTAAGACCTGTGGTGCTCATACGTAAAAAAAGCAGCAGCATAAAGAGAAAACTGGTCGCGGTGGCGCCAACGGCAACGCCGCCAAGATAGACTGGACTATCCAGATGACCAATGACCGCGGTATCGACCAATCCCAGCAAGGGAACGGTGATATTGGAGAAGATCATCGGTAAGGCAAGACGCCAGAGTGCTTTGTCGGAGGAGGTAAAGAAAGGCATGAAATGGAGCCTGAAAAGAAGTTAGAGGTACTGGAAGATGTTGCCCTGGCCCGGTAAGCGCAGTGCCACCGGGCGAGTTGCCGGATGGCGACGCAAACGTCTTATCCGGCCTACAGGGACTCAACAGAGTATTACAGCCATTCCCCGTTACGAATGACGCCTACCGCCAGCCCTTCAATAGTGAAGCTTTGCTCGCGCAGGTCGACCACAATGGGTTTGAATTCGCTGTTTTCTGGCAGGAGTTCAACCTTGTTGCCCTGTTTTTTCAGGCGCTTCACCGTCACTTCATCGTCAATGCGCGCAACAACAACCTGACCGTTACGCACATCCTGTGTTTTATGCACGGCCAGCAAATCACCGTCCATAATCCCGATGTCTTTCATCGACATACCGCTGACGCGCAGCAGAAAATCGGCGTTCGGTTTGAACAGTGAAGGATCGACCTGATAATGGCCTTCGATGTGTTGCTGCGCCAGAAGTGGCTCACCTGCCGCAACGCGACCGACAAGCGGTAAACCTTCTTCTTCTTCCTGCAACAGACGAATACCACGCGATGCGCCGGATACAATTTCCAGCACGCCTTTACGCGCCAGCGCTTTCAGATGTTCTTCAGCAGCGTTTGGGGAACGGAACCCCAAACGCTGCGCGATCTCCGCACGCGTCGGTGGCATACCTGTCTGGCTGATGTGATCTCTAATAAGATCAAACACCTCTTGCTGCCTGGCCGTTAACGCTTTCATTCCGCCCCCTGGGTGTATATACAGTTATGCTGTGAGTATATACAGCTAAAGGTGATTTTGGAACCGCAAACTGCACAAAAAACAGGAGAATGATGAAGTTGCGGAATCTTTATCGCAAATGCGACCACAACAGGATGCCCCAGGTGATCAAGGCGACAAAAATCGACAGCAATACCGCCGCCGACCCCATGTCTTTCGCACGACCAGACAGTTCGTGGTACTCGGAACCGATACGATCAACCACCGCCTCAATCGCACTATTGAGGATTTCAACGATCATCACCAGCATCACGGAACCAATCAGCAACACGCGCGTAATGGCGTCGACGTCCAGCCAGCAGGCGATGGCAACGCCTAGCAGAACGGCAACGCTTTCCTGACGAAATGCCGCCTCATTAATCCATGCGGCGCGAAAACCTTTCCAGGAATAGCCTGCAGCTTTGATAATTCGGGTGAATCCAGTGGTATTATTGGCCATCAAAAAGAACCTTTTTACATTATTAGCGTCAATGTCATTGTAACGTTACCCCGTTTGTTTCAGGGTGTGGCAAAGCAGCGCGAAGTATGACCGGATACACCAGAAATTCACTAAACTTTCTGATATCCTTGCAGCGCATTTGCATTATTAACCAGAGGCTTTACATCGTTTATGTCCGGCTGGCCACGAATTTACTACAAATTACTGAATTTACCATTAAGCGTACTGGTAAAAAGCAAGTCTATTCCGGCGGAACCCGCACCGGAATTGGGGCTCGATACTTCTCGCCCCATTATGTACGTCCTACCGTACAACTCCAAAGCAGACTTGCTGACGCTGCGCGCCCAATGTCTGGCGCACGATCTCCCGGATCCCCTGGAACCGCTGGAGATAGACGGAACTCTACTGCCGCGCTACGTGTTTATTCACGGCGGCCCACGTGTCTTCACCTATTACACGCCAAAAGAAGAGTCTATTAAGCTATTCCATAACTATCTCGACTTGCATCGCAGCAATCCAGACCTGGATGTGCAGATGGTGCCGGTTTCGGTGATGTTTGGCCGTGCGCCTGGACGCGAAAAAGGCGAGGTCAACCCGCCGCTACGTATGCTGAACGGCGTACAAAAATTCTTTGCTGTGTCCTGGCTGGGTCGCGACAGCTTTGTCCGCTTCTCCCCGTCGGTTTCTCTGCGTCGCATGGCGGATGAACACGGTACAGATAAAATTATCGCCCAGAAGCTGGCGCGCGTAGCGCGTATGCACTTTGCACGCCAGCGCCTGGCCGCAGTCGGTCCGCGCCTCCCTGCCCGACAGGATCTGTTCAACAAGCTGTTGGCCTCAAAAGCTATCGCGCGCGCGGTAGAAGATGAAGCGCGCAGTAAAAAAATCTCCCACGAAAAAGCGCAGCAAAATGCGATAGCGCTGATGGAAGAGATTGCCGCCAACTTCTCCTACGAGATGATCCGTCTGACAGACCGTATTCTGGGCTTTACCTGGAACCGTCTGTATCAGGGGATTAACGTTCATAATGCAGAGCGTGTACGCCAGTTGGCGCACGATGGCCACGAAATCGTCTATGTTCCGTGCCACCGCAGCCATATGGACTATATGCTGCTGTCGTACGTGCTGTATCATCAGGGTCTGGTTCCGCCGCACATCGCGGCAGGCATCAACCTGAATTTCTGGCCAGCAGGTCCCATCTTCCGCCGCCTGGGCGCGTTCTTTATTCGTCGTACCTTCAAGGGCAACAAGCTTTATTCCACCGTTTTCCGCGAATACCTGGGCGAGTTGTTCAGCCGCGGCTACTCGGTTGAGTACTTTGTCGAAGGCGGTCGTTCACGTACTGGTCGTTTGCTTGACCCGAAAACCGGCACGCTGTCGATGACCATTCAGGCGATGCTGCGCGGCGGTACGCGTCCGATTACCCTCGTACCGATCTACATCGGCTACGAGCACGTCATGGAAGTGGGCACGTATGCGAAAGAACTGCGGGGCGCGACGAAAGAGAAAGAGAGCCTGCCGCAAATGCTGCGTGGCTTAAGCAAGCTGCGTAATCTGGGTCAGGGTTACGTTAACTTTGGCGAGCCGATGCCGTTGATGACTTACCTCAACCAGCATGTGCCGGAGTGGCGTGAATCTATCGATCCTATCGAGTCTATCCGTCCAGCCTGGCTGACGCCGACGGTAAATAACATTGCCGCCGATCTGATGGTACGCATTAACAACGCAGGCGCGGCCAACGCCATGAACCTGTGCTGTACCGCGTTACTGGCTTCCCGCCAGCGCTCTCTGACCCGTGAGCAGTTGACTGAACAACTCGATTGCTATCTGAGTCTGCTGCGCAACGTACCGTATGCCCCGGATGCGACGGTTCCTGCGCAGAGCGCCAGTGAACTGATTGACCATGCCTTGCAGATGAACAAGTTTGAGGTCGAGAAAGACACCATTGGCGACATCATCATTCTGCCGCGCGAGCAGGCGGTATTGATGACGTACTACCGCAACAACATTGCGCATATGCTGGTTCTGCCTTCGTTAATGGCGGCCATTGTAACCCAGCATCGTCATATTTCACGCGCCGCGCTGCTGCAGCATATTGAAGCGCTATACCCAATGCTGAAAGCGGAGCTGTTCCTGCGCTGGGAGCGTGACGAACTCGCTGGCGTGATCGACGAACTGGCCAGCGAAATGCAGCGCCAGGGACTCATCACCCTGGACGATGACGAACTGCATATCAATCCGGCCCGCTCCCGTACGCTACAACTGCTGGCGGCGGGTGCTCGTGAGACGTTGCAGCGCTACGCTATTACCTTCTGGCTGCTGAGCGCTAACCCATCTATCAACCGTGGTACGCTGGAGAAAGAGAGCCGCACCGTGGCACAGCGTCTTTCCGTCCTGCATGGCATTAACGCACCGGAATTCTTCGACAAGGCCGTGTTCAGCTCTCTGGTGCTGACGCTGCGTGACGAAGGATATATCAGCGATACCGGAGATGCCGAACCGGAAGAGACGATGAAGATCTATCAGATGCTGGCCGAACTGGTCACGTCGGATGTGCGTCTGACCATCGAGAGCGCCACACAAGGCGAGTAAGCATAAAAAAACCGGTCGAAATGACCGGTTTTTATTTTGCAGGCTAAGCCAAACTCAAAAATGCCAGTAGCTCATTGCCAGGCCTAAGAACAGCACCAGACCAACATAGTTATTGTTCATAAACGCTTTAAAGCAGGCGTCACGTTCACGGTTGACGATCAGTTTCTGCTGATACACAAACAGCGCCCCAGCCACTAACAGAGACCAGTAATAGCCCAGTCCCAACCCGTTTAACCAGCCCACCAGCGCCATCAGCACCAGCACGCCCACCTGCAGAATACCAATAATCAGCTTGTCGTTCTGGCCGAACAGAATCGCGGTCGATTTAATACCGATCTTCAGGTCATCATCGCGGTCAACCATTGCATACTGCGTATCATAGGCCACCGCCCAGAGGATATTGGCGAGGAACATCAGCCAGCAGCTCAGCGGTACGGACTCGCTCACGGCGGCGAACGCCATCGGGATCGACCAGCCAAACGCCGCCCCCAGCACCACCTGCGGCAAATGCGTATAGCGCTTCATAAACGGGTAAACCCACGCCAGCGCTAGTGCCGCAACGGACAACAAAATGGTCATCGTATTGAGCGTCAATACCAGCAGGAAGGCCAGCAATACCAGTACGACAAACAGCGTTCGGGCTTCTTTCTCGGTGACAGCCCCGCTCGGCAGTGGTCGATTCGCGGTACGCTTAACGTGGCCGTCAAACTTCCTATCGGCATAGTCATTCACCACGCATCCGGCAGCGCGCATTAACCATACGCCGGCGACAAAAACCGCCAGGATCCACAGTTGCGGCATACCAGGGGTTGCTACCCATAATGCCCACAGCGTAGGCCAGAGCAGCAGTAAGGCGCCGATTGGCTTATCCGTACGCATCAAGCGGTGAAACGCCAGCAGCTTATTCTGCGTCAGACTCCACTCCATCTTTATCTTCCTCTCAGTACAACGGCGATGCAGGCAGAAAAAGCTCGGTAAGCATCAACGGCTTACCGCTCAGCCGCAGGCGGGAACGACGCCCCCACAGCGCTGCATCGCGGCCAATCTCAATAAAATCTCGGGTCAATGTCGATGACGTAAACAGGTAGCGTCCGAGCGGTGTTTTCCCCAGGTTTTGTAAGGCCAGTTCAGGGCCACACAGGGTGGATTCAGGCACCACGGTACGCCCGGCAAGCCAGGGTTCACCATCCGCGCATAACAGGATTTCGCGTAACCAATAGCGGGACTCTTTAGGCAGCAGCGTCAGTTCTTCAGCCACCTCATTTTGCCCAACGAACGCTTCGCGAATCAACGTGACGGTGACTTCTTTGCCCTGCTGCTCAAAACGTTTGGTCATGGAATCTTCCAGTAACAACCAGTCGAGCAGTTGCGGGTCCAGCGCCGGGATCGCATCAAAATAACGCAGCGCACGCAGTTGCGTTAACGCAGGGTGTGGCATGCCTTACTCTCCGATTTATAACCTAAAGGCATTGTATCGCAGAAAAGGCATTACGGGGTGAGCAAACACAATTAAGTGATCGGCAGAGCAACATAAGCGTAACAATTCGCACTGAAGGATAAAAAAAGGTGCGCCAGGAGACGCACCAGTTGTTGCAAAATCAACAATGTGGGGAGATGTTTACCCCTTGCCTTTTACACTGCTGATAAAGGTGGATCGGGCTGATTTGGATCCCAGACGTTCAGCTTCATCAAGCAGCTTCAGCGCTTTATCGACATCGCCTTTCGCCACGGCATCCTTAATCGCCTGATTAAAATAGGTTTCGGTGTCGTTCAGCATCGGCTCACTTTTCTTCACCGGCTGCGGCGCAGGAGCGGCAACCGCTGCTGCCGGAGCCGCATAAGTCACTGCAGGCGCTGCGGTATTGCCGACAGTGACAGGGCCAGGACCGGAAGAACCGAACAGCGGCCCCACCAACACACTGGAGGACGAGCTGGTTTTGACTTTCAATTTCAACAGACCATCGGTGGTATGACGCGCGATCGGGTCCGGAATATCGGGAACGGCGTTACCGACGCCCTTGGCATAGGCTTTTGCCGGATCAAGCAGGGTCGTGGTCTGTTGGAGGTCTTTATCCGTCGTAAAGACCAGAACATAGAGCTTTTGCTGGCCCAGCGCTGGCGTCAGACGCATTACGCCTTCCAGGCGATCGGCACTCATCACGCCGGGCTCCTGGTAGGTGAAATAGCTGCTGGGGAAGAACGCAGATGGCGTCATGTTCTGATCAAGAATTAAGACGTTTGGCGCAAATACGCTGGTTTGTTTGTTTACTTCACTGGTTAGCGTCAGAGTTAACTCGCCAATATTGGCCGGTACGCTCCAGGCCGCGACCGGACCGGTAATACCAGCAACATCCAAACGCTGGCCCGCGCTCGCAAGCTGCGTGGACTGAGTTTTGGATTGATCAACAGGCGTCCAGGTTAGCTGTTGCAACGCAGCAGTGGGAATAGCAGGCGCCGCGGTGGTGTTCTGCGGAACAATATTCACATCGGCCAGGCTGATGCCAGGCGCGCTGGCAAATAACCCTGCAGATAAACAAAGGGCAACGAGACTTTTCTTCATTTTCATTGTTATCACCTCAGATAGCATGGGTTCAGCGGTGGCCAGGCAATAGCGCGCTAAACCGTAATCAAGAGGGGCTTACGCCCCTCTTTCGGTCTTTACGTCAGGTTAGTGCTGAATTACCACCAGATTTCCATCTGAGCACCGAAGGACCACTCATCGCTGTCGCCACGGCTGGTGGTGCTGATACCAGAGTTCGTTGCAGCTGCATATTTGGTTACGTCGTTACCATTTTTGACGTAGCCCCACTCCTCATCCCACTTGGCATAGGTTGCGAAGACACGAATTGCCGGGCGGGACCAGATGCTGTCGCCAGCCTGCCACTGTTGCGCGAGGGTGATTTTGTACTGGCTGTTGCGATCGCCAGTCTGCTGAGATTTGACGTTGTCGTAGCCGACTTCCATCAGGGTGCTCATGATTGGCGTCCATTTGTACATCGGGCGGATACCGACGGTGTACCATTCGGTACCCAGATCGTTATCCATATCAAGGTTCTGGTACATACCGACGTACATCAGATCCCATTTGTCGCCCAGGGAGATGGCGCCGTGGTCGAGAATACGCACCAGGCTACCGTTGTTATTAATCACGTTATTGGCGTAATTGGTTTTACTACCATCTGGATTAGTAATGGTGAAGGAAGAAGAACCGTAAGAACCCTGGTTCAAACCTTTACCCTGCGTGGTCATGGAGTCTGTCGCGTACTGAACAACAAACTTGTTGTAGCCCTTCAGCATGCTCTGAGTATGTTCAGCGGTGAACATCCAGCCATCTTTTGATGCGCCGTCTGCCAGGCTGTAATCATCTGTCGTATTCGCACGACCGTAGTCAACACCCAGTTCCAACATACCGTCAGTGTTCGTTGCCAACTGCGCTAAACGAACGTCAAATACGTCGTTGGCGGTGTCTTTGGTACGATCATAGATATTCTGGCTGCTGAACGCGTATGAACCACCCGCTTCCTGAGAACGGCTCGCGGCCAGAGACAGTTTACCGAAGCCCAGATCAATGTTTTCAATACCGGCGCCAGGACCTGAAATATCCCAGTAGTAGAAGTCGATCATGTGCACGTCATGACGTTGGTAGAAGCGCTTACCGGCCCAGATAGTAGAGCCTGGCAGCCATTCAATCAGGTTTTTACCCTGCACGTTGGCTTCACGGAAGGCCGGGTCAGTCCCTTCCCAGTCATTCTGCTGTGCTACGGAGTAGGCGACGTTGGTGTCGAAGTAGAAGCTCTTATCGCCTTCTTTCCACACTTCCTGGCCTAATTTGATTTCCGCATAGGTTTCACATTCGTTACCGAGACGGTATTTACTTTGTGCACCTGTTGCCTGGAAACATTGTTGTTCGCCGCCGCTACCCGTCCAGCCGATACCGGAACGAGCATAACCATGGAAATCCACAGCCATTGCCTGAACAGACATAATGCCTGCTGCCACAGCAACCGCCAGAGGAAGTTTGCGCAGAGTAATCATCGTTCTATCTCCTGAGATCATTGCTTTTCTTTAAACGCTGCCACCTTCTGAAACTGCGAATGGTTTTGCGTTTCGTTTTTTTATGGGGACCTTAAACGCCCGGCTCCTGGTGCAACCGACGACATGCAGTGCCATCCTCACGGAACAAATGGCAACGCTCTGGCGGCAGGCCGATAGCGAATGTGGCACCCTCTTCTACCAACACCACGTCGTTCTGGCGGTAAACCAGGTTTTGACGGATGGCGGGGATCTGGATATGAATTTGTGTTTCGTGACCAAGTTGTTCGACCACCTGGACTTCACCTTCGAGGGTGACATCGGCGATTTCGCTGGGCAGCAGATGTTCCGGGCGGATACCTAAAGACATATTGGCGCCCACCTGAACGCGGGCACTGTCGACGGGTAACCAGACTTGCTGGCGGTTTGGTAATTCAACCTGCACCTGATCAATTGCCGTTGCGGTAACTTTCACCGGCAGGAAGTTCATCTTTGGCGAACCGATAAAGCCCGCGACAAAGCGGTCGGCAGGATAGTGGTACAGCTCCAGGGGTTTACCGACCTGCGCCACACGACCGGCATCCAACACCACAATTTTGTCTGCCAGGGTCATCGCTTCGACCTGATCGTGGGTGACGTAAATCATCGTGCGGCCAAGACGTTTATGCAGGCGGGAGATTTCAATACGCATCTGGACGCGCAGCGCGGCGTCAAGGTTCGACAACGGTTCGTCCAGCAGGAATACTCGCGGCTCGGCAACCAACGTACGGCCAATCGCCACACGCTGACGTTGGCCACCGGAAAGCGCTTTCGGTTTACGGTCCAGCAGGTGCGCCAGTTGCAGAACTTCAGCTACCTGATTAACGCGCTGGTTCATTACCTCTTTTTTCGCACCGGCCAGTTTGAGGCCGAACGACATGTTTTCCGCGACGGATAAATGGGGGTATAACGCATAGGACTGGAAGACCATGCCCACACCGCGTTCGGCGGGCGGAATATCGTTCATCCGGGTCTCCCCGATAAACAGGTCGCCGCTGGTGATGGTTTCAAGTCCGGCGATCATACGCAGCAAGGTCGACTTACCACAGCCTGACGGTCCGACAAACACCACGAATTCCCCTTCGTGAATGTCGAGATTGATATCCTTCGATACCACCACGTCACCCCAGGCTTTCGTTACATTTCGCAGCTGTACGCTCGCCATGCCCTTCTCCCTTCGTTACAACCTGTCATCGACAGCAACATTCATGATGGACTGACTATGCGTTATCCCTCACGGGCGTGAATCCTCCACCCCCCAGCTTTTTTATGGGGGAGGAGGCGGGAGGATGAGAGCGCAGCGTCTGAGACCCGGACCACCAGCCTCAGAGGAATTTCGTGATGCAGCTTGCAAAAATGGGTGGGGTTTTATGTGCGCCAGTGCGCAATACTCACATTTATGTAACACAGATCACATAAAGAACGGGTGGGGCGTAGGAGTAAGGAGGATGGAAAGAGGTTGCCGTATAAAGAAACTAGTACCCGTTAAGCCACCTCTGCAAAATCACCAAACAGGATGGGAACTATGAATATCAAAACTGGCGCACGCATCCTCGCATTGTCTGCATTAACGACGATGATGTTTTCCGCCTCGGCTCTCGCCAAGATTGAAGAAGGTAAGTTGGTCATCTGGATTAACGGCGACAAAGGCTATAACGGCCTCGCTGAAGTGGGTAAAAAATTCGAGAAAGACACGGGTATCAAAGTTACCATTGAGCACCCGGACAAGCTGGAAGAGAAGTTCCCGCAGGTTGCCGCGACGGGCGACGGCCCGGACATCATCTTCTGGGCGCATGACCGTTTTGGCGGCTACGCACAATCTGGCCTGCTGGCTGAAATCACGCCAGACAAAGCGTTCCAGGACAAGCTCTATCCGTTCACCTGGGATGCCGTACGCTATAACGGCAAACTGATTGCGTACCCGATCGCCGTGGAAGCGCTGTCGCTGATTTACAACAAAGACCTCGTTCCGAACCCACCGAAAACCTGGGAAGAAATTCCGGCGCTGGATAAGGAGCTGAAAGCGAAAGGTAAATCCGCGCTGATGTTCAACCTGCAAGAACCGTACTTCACCTGGCCGCTGATTGCCGCCGACGGCGGTTACGCGTTCAAGTTTGAAAACGGCAAGTACGACGTGAAAGACGTGGGCGTGGATAGCGCTGGCGCGAAAGCGGGCCTGACCTTCCTGGTCGACCTGATCAAAAACAAACACATGAATGCGGATACCGACTACTCCATCGCCGAAGCGGCCTTTAACAAAGGCGATACCGCGATGACCATCAACGGTCCGTGGGCGTGGTCCAACATCGATAAGAGCAAGGTGAACTACGGCGTTACGCTGCTGCCAACCTTCAAAGGCAAGCCGTCTAAACCGTTCGTTGGCGTACTGAGCGCGGGTATCAACGCCGCCAGCCCGAACAAAGAACTGGCGAAAGAGTTCCTCGAAAACTACCTGTTGACCGACCAGGGTCTGGATGAAGTGAACAAGGACAAACCACTGGGCGCGGTTGCGCTGAAATCCTTCCAGGAACAGTTAGCGAAAGATCCGCGTATCGCGGCCACCATGGATAACGCCCAGAAAGGCGAAATCATGCCGAACATCCCGCAGATGTCCGCATTCTGGTATGCCGTGCGTACCGCAGTGATCAACGCCGCCAGCGGTCGTCAGACCGTCGATGCCGCGCTGAAAGACGCGCAGGGTCGTATCACCAAGTAATACAGTTGTGAACGTGCCGGATGGCGGCATACATGCCTTATCCGGCCTACAACGTATGTAGGCCTGATAAGCGCAGCGCCATCAGGCACGCTGACCAACAGGTTTTCATTGTTGTTGAGGATTGAACCCCATGGATGTCATTAAAAAGAAACACTGGTGGCAAAGCGACATGCTGAAATGGTCAGTAATGGGTCTGCTTGGTCTGCTGGTCGGTTACCTTGTTGTTTTGATGTACGCTCAGGGGGAGTATCTGTTTGCCATCATGACGCTAATTTTAAGCTCTGTTGGCCTGTATATTTTCGCTAACCGTAAAGCCTATGCCTGGCGCTATGTTTATCCTGGCGTGGCCGGTATGGGGCTGTTTGTCCTGTTTCCGCTCATTTGTACCATCGCCATTGCTTTTACCAACTACAGCAGCACCAACCAACTGACCTTTGAACGTGCTCAACAAGTCCTGATGGATCGTTCTTATCAGGCAGGTAAAACTTACAACTTTGGCCTGTATCCGGCGGGTGATGAGTGGCAACTGGCCCTCACCGACGGTGAAACGGGAAAAAATTATGTTTCCGACGCCTTTAAATTTGGCGGCGAACAGAAGCTGCAGTTAAAAGAAACCGAGGCGCTACCAGCGGGCGAACGTGCGACGCTGCGCATCATCACCCAGAATCGTCAGGCGCTGACTCAGCTAACAGCCATTCTGCCGGACGAAAGCAAAGTCATCATGAGTTCACTGCGTCAGTTCTCCGGTACGCAGCCGCTCTACTCCCTGGCCGATGATGGGACGCTCACCAACAACCAAAGCGGCGTGAAGTACCGCGCTAATAACGATATTGGTTATTATCAGGCCATTAACGCAGACGGTAGCTGGGGTACTGAAAAACTCAGCCCGGGCTATACCGTCACCATCGGCTGGGACAATTTCACCCGCGTATTTACCGACGAGGGCATCCAGAAACCGTTCTTCGCCATCTTTGTCTGGACGGTAGTGTTCTCAGTCCTGACGGTGATTCTGACCGTGGCTGTAGGTATGGTGCTGGCCTGTCTGGTGCAGTGGGAATCTCTGAAGGGCAAAGCGATTTACCGCGTCCTGCTGATTCTGCCCTACGCCGTACCGTCGTTTATCTCGATTCTGATTTTCAAAGGGCTGTTCAACCAGAGTTTTGGTGAAATAAACATGATGCTCAGCGCGCTGTTTGGTATCAAGCCGGCCTGGTTTAGCGATCCAACCACCGCACGTTCGATGATTATCATCGTTAACACCTGGCTGGGTTATCCGTACATGATGATCCTGTGCATGGGGCTGCTGAAAGCGATTCCTGACGATCTGTATGAAGCCTCGGCAATGGACGGCGCGGGTCCGTTCCAGAACTTCTTTAAAATTACATTACCGCTGCTGATTAAGCCGCTGACGCCGCTGATGATCGCCAGCTTCGCCTTTAACTTTAATAACTTCGTGCTGATTCAACTGTTGACCAACGGCGGTCCGGACCGTCTTGGCACCACTACGCCTGCCGGTTACACCGACCTGCTCGTTAGCTACACCTACCGTATCGCCTTTGAAGGCGGCGGTGGTCAGGACTTCGGTCTGGCGGCGGCGATTGCCACCCTGATCTTCCTGCTGGTTGGCGCGCTGGCGATTGTGAACCTGAAAGCCACACGTATGAAGTTTGATTAAGGGAGATAACGACAATGGCTATGGTCCAACCGAAATCACAAAAGTTACGTTTATTCGCAACGCACTTAGGGCTGCTGATTTTTATCGCGGCGATCATGTTCCCGCTGCTGATGGTCATCGCCATTTCGCTGCGTGAAGGTAACTTCGCTACCGGCAGCCTGATCCCGGATAATATTTCCTGGGAACACTGGAAACTGGCGCTGGGCTTTAGCGTAGAACATGCGGATGGCCGCGTCACTCCGCCGCCGTTCCCGGTACTGCTGTGGTTGTGGAACTCGGTGAAAGTCGCCACCATTACCGCGATTGGTATTGTGACGCTTTCCACCACTTGTGCTTACGCCTTTGCCCGTATGCGCTTCCCGGGTAAAGCGACCCTGCTGAAAGGGATGCTAATCTTCCAGATGTTCCCGGCGGTGCTGTCTCTGGTCGCGTTGTATGCTTTGTTTGACCGCCTGGGCCAGTACATTCCATTTATCGGCCTGAACACTCACGGCGGCGTGATCTTCGCCTATCTCGGCGGTATCGCGCTGCATGTGTGGACAATTAAGGGCTATTTTGAAACCATCGACGGTTCGCTGGAAGAAGCGGCCGCGCTGGATGGCGCCACGCCGTGGCAGGCATTCCGCCTGGTACTGCTGCCGCTTTCCGTACCAATTCTGGCGGTCGTGTTTATTCTGTCATTCATTGCCGCTATTACTGAAGTACCGGTCGCGTCACTGCTGCTGCGTGATGTGAACAGCTACACCCTTGCGGTTGGTATGCAGCAGTACCTCAATCCACAGAACTACTTGTGGGGCGACTTTGCCGCCGCAGCTGTACTTTCCGCTATTCCGATCACTCTGGTGTTCCTGCTGGCACAGCGCTGGCTGGTCAACGGCCTGACGGCGGGTGGTGTGAAAGGTTAAGTTTTATCGAAGTACCTGCCCGGCAACGGGCAATGCCACTGCAACCCTCAACTTATGTTATCCCAACCTGTGACTGTTATTCGGCGCTCTACGGAGCGCCCTTTTTTATGTTATTTTGCATTCCTGTTACGATTATTTCCTTTCGTGGCCCCCATCACTGCAATTATATTTACCACTTGAAAACAGACAAATTAAACAGAATTAAGATCACAGAAAAGACAAAACATAATTGCGATGTAAAAAATGATAATTGTCTTCCCTGCCTGTTAAATCCACCATCACGACACTGATCAAAAGAGCTGTATCCTCTAAGGCAGGTCTGAATGAACACCCAATATAATTCCAGTTATATTTTTTCGATTACATTAGTAGCAACATTAGGAGGGCTATTATTCGGCTATGACACCGCCGTCATATCCGGAACGGTAGAATCCTTAAATACCGTGTTTGTCGCCCCGCAACATTTAAGTGAATCCGCCGCCAACTCGCTGTTAGGCTTTTGCGTTGCCAGCGCGTTGATTGGCTGCATCATCGGCGGTGCGCTGGGCGGTTATTGCAGTAACCGCTTCGGTCGCCGGGACTCGCTGAAAATCGCCGCCCTGCTGTTCTTTATTTCCGGTATTGGTTCTGCGTGGCCAGAATTAGGATTTACCACGATTAACCCAGATAATGCCGTGCCTGTTTATTTGGCCGGATACGTCCCCGAATTTGTTATTTATCGCATCATTGGTGGTATTGGCGTTGGTTTAGCCTCAATGCTCTCACCGATGTATATTGCAGAACTGGCTCCAGCACATATTCGTGGGAAACTGGTTTCCTTTAACCAGTTCGCCATTATTTTTGGTCAACTGCTGGTGTATTGCGTTAACTATTTCATTGCCCGTTCCGGTGACGCTAACTGGCTGAATACCGATGGCTGGCGATATATGTTTGCTTCCGAAAGTATTCCCGCCCTGCTGTTTTTACTGCTGCTGTACACCGTACCGGAAAGCCCGCGCTGGCTGATGGCGCGTGGCAGACACGAGCAGGCGGAGGGCATTCTGCGCAAAATTATGGGCAACAGCCTCGCCACCCAGGCCATGCAGGAGATCAATCAGTCACTGGAGCATGGCCGTAAGACCGGCGGACGCCTGTTGATGTTTGGTGTGGGCGTTATCGTCATCGGCGTGATGCTCTCCATCTTCCAGCAGTTTGTCGGTATTAACGTCGTGCTGTACTACGCGCCGGAAGTGTTTAAAACGTTAGGGGCCAGCACCGACGTGGCGCTCTTGCAGACTATTATTGTCGGCGTAATCAACCTGAGCTTCACCGTACTGGCAATCATGACGGTGGACAAATTTGGTCGCAAACCGCTGCAAATAATTGGCGCATTGGGTATGGCTCTTGGGATGTTCAGCCTTGGCACCGCGTTTTACACCCAGGCTTCCGGGCTGATAGCGCTGCTGTCGATGCTGTTTTACGTCGCCGCATTCGCCATGTCCTGGGGACCGGTTTGTTGGGTGCTGTTGGCAGAAATCTTCCCGAATGCGATTCGTGGCAAAGCGCTCGCCATTGCCGTCGCCGCTCAGTGGCTGGCTAACTACTTCGTCTCCTGGACCTTCCCGATGATGGACAAAAATTCGTGGCTGGTTTCCCATTTCCACAACGGTTTCTCCTACTGGATTTACGGTTGTATGGGGATTCTGGCGGCGCTGTTTATGTGGAAGTTCGTGCCGGAAACCAAAGGCAAAACGCTGGAAGAACTTGAAGAACTGTGGGAACCCGCAGCAGAGAAAACCCAGCCAGCCTCTGCGCAGTAACCCTGACATACAACACGCCGCAGCCGGATTGCGGCGTGTTGTCTTTTACTCTCGCTTCAGCCGTTTAGAGTTACACAGCCACAGCGTAATCACCAACAGCAGGATCGCCGCAGAATAGATCAATACATCCATCGGCGCTTTATGATCGACAATGATCAACCGCACAATTGCGGTGATCCCGATATAAACAAAGTAGCGCAGCGGAAAGTGAAACCCTGACTGAAAGTACTTCACAATCAGCGCGATAAATTCAAAATAGAGAAAGTAAACCACCAGCCCTTCCACCAGCTCATACTTGCTGGTCTGTTCAGGCGCGAACAGTACATCCGCCAGGTGTAGCGTTTCTTTCCCAAGGAATACAACCAGGATCAGGCCCAGACTCAACAGCCCCAGATTCAACACGGTCTGCAAGATGGTGGAGATAAACTCCACGCGCGGACGAGATAACGACGTCATAACGGCCCCTCCTGTTCAGTAACAAGGTTCCTGTATAACGCAGAAATGTGACAGAGATCTACATTTTTTGTTTATGTTTTGTGCAGCTCAATAATAGTGCAACAATGCTTCTGACACTAACATCTTGAACGGAATAGAAATGCTTAAGATTGAAATGGCAACCGTCGACGATGCCAGCTTGCTAAGCGCAATGGGCTATATCAGCTATCGACATCACTTTGCGCCTTTGTGGAAAAACCCAAGCGAGCTCGACGCTTATCTTGAGCAGGAATATTCCTTACCAGCGATATCCAGCAGTTTGGCCGAACCCGGAACCTTCTGGCTTATCGCCTTTGCCGACGCGCCGGTTGGCTTTGCCAAATACAGTCTCCGCCACTCTATTGATCCAGAAGGGCGTTCAGGGGCATTGCTACATAAGATCTACCTGATGCCAGATGCAACGGGCAAACAGTACGGTGAGCAGCTTTTTGCCGAAGTTATTCGCCAGGCCAAAGAGCAGGATGAAAAATGGCTCTGGCTTGAGGTACTGGCTGATAATCCTAAGGCACGGCAGTTCTATGAACGGCAAGGGATGACGCTTGTGAAGGAAACTGCTTTCACTACCGCCTCCCAGACCAGTATTTTGTACGTTATGGAAAAGCAGATTTAAGAGGATATAAATGATGAATATTCGTCAATCCGCTGTCCGCAACGTCACGTGCGGTGAGAATGTGGTGGTTTATGAACCGGCGAACCTGTACGACTGCATACTGGAAGACAACGTTTTTGTCGGACCATTTGTTGAAATCCAGGGCAACACGCAGATTGGCGCAGATAGCAAAATTCAGTCGCACACCTTCATCTGCGAATATGTCACCATCGGTTCCCGCTGTTTTATCGGTCATGGCGTGATGTTCGCTAACGATATGTTTCGGCAAGGAAAACCCAATGCCGACCGCACCAGTTGGGGAAGAATTACGATTGGTAATGATGTCTCTATCGGCAGTGGGGCGACCATTCTGGCAGTCACAATCTGCGATGGCGCAGTCATCGGCGCGGGAAGCGTGGTGACAAAATCGATTACCGAGAAAGGCGTGTACGCGGGCAACCCGGCAAAATTATTGCGCCGTTTGTAAGTTGCCGGATGGCGGCATAAATGCCTTATCCGACCGGCAATGTAGGCCGGATAAGCGCAGCGGTTGATCAAACATTAACGGAAGTTCTCGCTTCTGTCGCTGGTCATATCATACAGACCAAACTTACGTCCAAGCTGCTGCCCACCGTCACGCGTCAACGGTGTCCAGCCAATCGCCGCACGACTGCGGGTTGGGCCTGAAGAGAAGAGATCCAGCGGCACAGAAACGTACACCCCTTTGGTAAAATCACCCTCGCCATATTCATCCGGCGAGGCGTCGGTGATGGTCGCATAGCCGCCCACCACCACACCGCTGTCGAAGCGTTTGGCAATTTCCAGCGTGCCACCCTTATCTCCCGCCAGATACTGGCCTACGCTGGCTTTCACCAGTACATCCTGGGCGAATGAAGGATTCCAGTAAGCCGTCAAATGCCCGGTCTTCACGCTGTAGTCGGTGAATTTCATCATATCCTGCGCGCTACGCCAGTCACGCTGTTTCACATAGTTGGCGTCAATGCCAAACGCCCAGTTGCTGTCTAACGGACGATACAACACCTCGGCTCCCGCCCCGCCGTACATGGTCTCCAGGTAACCAGCGTAAACCTGTCCGTAGAACCCGTTTCCGAGTGACTGGAAGTAGTTGGCCTGCAGGTTATTCACGTAGACATCGTTTTGCACATACTCGCGCACATGAGTACGCACGCGTGGTAAATGCGAATCCTGCGGCGGGTTGGTGTAGTTAAATTTGTCATAGTTATTGGCGAGGTTGGCGAACAAACTCCCGGTGGTCAGCAGATGATCGGTCACCCACCAATCCGCAGTTCCCATTACGCCCAACTGGTACATATAGAAGTTTTCCGGGCCGCCCACCGACTGATTGAGCACCGGATCGATATGAAAATCAAAGCGAGACTTATCAATATACCAACCCTGCTCGGTCGTTTTCGGCACCACGGGCTCAACGCGTTTTTGCGCCAGTTGTGTTTCATGACCCAGCGGCTCACCTTCCAGGTGTCGCTTAAGGCTGGAAACATCCGTTTCGGTCGTCACCTGCGGCAAGTTAAGGCGATTTTCGGTAATCCGGATCGTGCGGATCCCGTCGGGAAGATCGTTCATCACGATCCGATTGGCGCGTTCGATCCCTTCTCGCGAATCACGGTATTTCACCTGTTCGCCGGTCACATACAGCGTATCGCCCTGCACCTGGATTTTGGGATCCGCCAGCCCGGCGTTATATTTCAGCAGCGTTAACTGATTCGCCACTACCGAATGTTGCAGAATCGCATCCTGCGGCTGTGGTTGATACTTCGGACGGGCGTTATCGTTATAGTTTGGTCGCAAGTCGTTGAAGTTAGTCCGCAGCGTAAACCCAAACATAAAGGTGTTCCCGCGCTCATAGCTGAGGTTAACGTCGGCCCAATCGGTGACGCGATAGATAGCGCCGACGTTAAACTTGCTCTTTTGATCCAGCTTGCCCGCAAAATCCTGCTGGTAATTATTGCCTTCATACTCCAGTTTCAGGCGCAGCGGCTGCCAGGGTGTCTGATATTCCACGCCGCCAAATAACGATGCCGGACCATGAAACATCTGACTGCCGTCAATAGAACCAGCCTGCTTGTAGCTGTTATCGCGATGACAGAATTTATCGCTGTATGAGCAAAACGGATTGCTGACGTTGCCGCTGGTGCCAAGATACCCCCAGCCCAGACCGAGCGAGAAATCAAACGGGCCCCAGGCTTTGTTCGCTACAATATACTCCGCATCAAACAGACCCGTCCCGCCGATATCCCGCGCGCCAACGGCCACCTGCGGCATCCAGTAGCTCTCTTCCCACAGCCGCAGTTTGAGATCAAACGCTTTATCCTTGTATGTCTGATCGCCAGAAAATGACTCCACGCTGCTGTATTTTTTGGTACGCACATCGGTATAGCGCAGCGTGGTTTCCAGCCAGGGGAACAGTTGCACCGACGCAGAGTAGTAGCGGTACTGATCGTTGTCCCGGTAGTTGAGGCTCATTTCCCCTTCACGCGCCATACGTGCAGTCGGGGTTTGCAGCAGGCCCACGCCGCCAAAATCGGACTGGGATGGACCAATGGGCGCAGGCCATGTTTCACCGTGACAGGCAACGCTTACGCCCAGCGCCAGTAAGCTGAGCAGATAAGTTTTTCTCATTATTCAGGTATCCGCTGGGTCAGGGTGTGAAGAATATCGGCATTGATTTCATCCGGGGTACTGCTCCAGAAGGCATCAGAGAGTCCGACAAAAATGATGCTGCCGGGCATCGGCTCAACGTGACGTTTGTTCCAGTAAGCGACAGGGACTTTTTGCGAGCGTCCATCGGGATAGGTGACCCACGCGTAGCTGCGATCCGCACCGCTGAGCCGACTTTGCCCATCGAGATAGCTGGCGACATCACGCCCGGGCACAAACGGTTGTTTACCCGGACGGCTTAGCAAACCAAACAATGTGATATCCGTTGGCTGCGATCCAACCCATAGCGTGTAGTTGCCCTGCAACGGCGGGTTGCCTCGCTCGCTGACGCGCACCACATCCGGGTCAAGGTTAATGTTCTGTCTGCCGGTCACCTTCAGCGCCTGAATTTGCTGGCGTAATGCGTTGATAGCCGCCGCATCGTCACCGCTTTCTTCAGCACTCAGCGCTGCCAGACGAGCCAGTAGTGTCTGCTGCTGGCGTTCTGCCGCCGCCGTTGCCCGCTCTTCGCTGATGACCGCTCCGGGCCACCAGCTATTACTCAGCCGCGGCTGTCCAACCAGATCGATCAGATGCTCTGCACCGGTCAATATTTTGGGTTCAGCGCTGCCTGCAATCATGACTTTGACATTGCCCGCAGCAAAAACAGAGGGTGCGCTCAGGCTAAAAACCAGCGCCATTACGGCTCGTTTCATCATGATTTTGCCGCCTTAATCAGCGTGGTTTTCACCGGGAAGAAGTTAGCTCCCAGATACTGTTCCGACTGACGGATTTGCCCTTCGCTATCGATCCAGTAGCGGTTATGCCAGCGCGTTTGATCGGTCGTTATCTCTTCATCAAGGATGCGCACTGGCGTTTCATCGCTGCCGACCTGAATACTGTCAGTGCCATCCCATGTGAAAACAGAGCGGGCGGTGGCATAGCGCACCTGCTGATGTTCAGTCCAGCCCATCGTGCGGGTCCATGTTGCGCCATCGGCTATCTGATTGGGTTTGATGAGCGGGTCCGCTGCCAGATTATTCACCTCAATCAGGTTGTCACCGCCGAGTTGCGTTTTCACAATGCGCCCATGCTGCGTGACGAGAATGGCCTGATCCTGAGTCACCCATTTCTGTTGTCCGTTTTCTGCAAACGCGAGTACGACAAACAGCTGTGGACCACCATTGAGCTGCATATACTGGCTGGCGTAGGGCATGTTTTGGATTTCATCATCCGTCATCTGAACGCCGGGAGTACCAAACACACTATCCCACAGCGAATGGCCCAGCCCTTCGGTGGTGGCCGAGCACGCCTGTAGTAACAGGCAAACCAATATGAGCGCTGGTCGCTTCACGACACTTCTCCGCATTATTGCCGGGTGCGCAACGCTTACCCGGCCTACAAATCCCGCAGGCTTTTGGCAATTCAAAATAACCACACCGAAGTGTGGTTAGAATTAAACGTACCGGTATTACTGGGTACTGGTGGTTGTCGTGGTTGTCGTTCCGGTATTAGAACCATCACCACCACCGGTCGCCGCAAGGGCCACCCCCACCGCAGAACTTACGGTGCTCACGCTGGTGGCAGAGGAACTTCCTGCCGAAACCGACGCGGCAGCCGACCCTGCAGCTTCACCCACCTGAACGGGGGCAGCATAGACAGAGGTCGCCGCAAGCGCAGATATAGCCCAAAGGCCATACAGAACTTTTTTCATCACAAATTCCCTTCATTTAATGAATGGAGATTTACCCAAAAGAATTTCGGGCGAGATCGAGTATACACAAGCCAAAGTGTGCAAATTACGACTAGCGGGAATTTAGGATAATGAGAAATGAAAGTAGAATGCTATTATTAGTTAACAACATTAAACAGCAAAATCAATCAGTTAAAATATACACACCAGAAATACAATATCCGTAAATTCTGAAAATAACAGAAATGAAATTCCATTAAGTTAATTATTTTAGGATTATGCTCAATTAGGGAGTGAAGCAAAAGCGTAGATATCCTGGAGCAATCTTATAAAAAAAGCCGATATTAATATCGGCTTTTTTATTTCATTAATGCCGGATGGCGGCTAAACGCCTTATCCGGCCTACAAATGTGTGCCTGTAGGCCGGATAAGCGCAGCGTCATCAGGCGCGCCAGGACTTATAACGGTTAATCAAACCGTTAGTCGAGCAATCATGGCTGGTAATCTCTTTATCATCATTCAGCTCCGGCAGGATGCGATTTGCCAGCTGTTTGCCCAGCTCCACGCCCCACTGGTCGAAAGTGAAGATGTTCAGGATTGCGCCCTGAGTAAAGATTTTGTGCTCATACAGCGCAATTAGCGCCCCCAGGCTGAACGGCGTGATTTCACGCAGCAGAATGGAGTTGGTCGGGCGGTTGCCTTCGAACACTTTGAACGGCACCACGTGTTCCAGCGTTGCCGGATCTTTACCCTGGTCGCGGTATTCCTGCTCAACCACTTCACGAGATTTACCGAACGCCAGCGCTTCAGTCTGAGCAAAGAAGTTAGACAACAGTTTCGGATGGTGATCCGACAGCGGGTTGTGGGTGATAGCCGGGGCGATGAAATCGCACGGCACCATTTTTGTACCCTGGTGGATCAGCTGGTAGAACGCATGCTGGCCGTTAGTCCCCGGCTCACCCCAAATGATTGGGCCGGTCTGGTAATCCACCGCATTGCCGTTACGGTCCACGTATTTACCGTTGGATTCCATATTGCCCTGCTGGAAGTAGGCCGCGAAACGGTGCATATACTGGTCATACGGCAGGATCGCTTCGGTTTCAGCACCGAAGAAATTGTTGTACCAGATACCGATCAGCGCCAGCAGCACCGGCAGGTTTTTCTCCGCCGGGGTAGTGGAGAAATGTTTGTCCATCGCGTGCGCGCCGGACAGCAGCTCTACGAAGTTGTCGAAACCGACGGACAGGATGATCGACAGACCAATCGCTGACCACAGGGAGTAACGACCGCCAACCCAATCCCAGAATTCGAACATATTAGCGGTATCAATACCGAATTCGCCAACCGCTTTACCGTTGGTGGAGAGCGCCGCGAAGTGTTTGGCAACGTGCTTGTTGTCGCCCGCGGTCGCCAGGAACCAGTCACGCGCGCTGTGGGCGTTAGTCATGGTTTCCTGGGTGGTGAAGGTTTTAGATGCGACCAGGAACAGCGTGGTTTCCGGGTTCACTTTCTTCAGTACTTCAGCGATGTGCGTCCCATCGACGTTAGACACAAAGTGCATGTTCAGATGGTTTTTGTACGGACGCAGCGCTTCGGTCACCATGAACGGACCAAGGTCGGAACCGCCGATACCGATGTTCACTACATCAGTAATGGCTTTGCCGGTATAGCCTTTCCAGCTTCCGGAGATGATCGCTTCAGAGAAGGATTTCATCTTCTCCAGCACCGCGTTCACTTCCGGCATCACATCTTTGCCGTCAACGATGATTGGGGTATTGCTACGGTTACGCAGCGCCACGTGCAGCACGGCACGGTCTTCGGTACGGTTGATTTTCTCACCGGAGAACATGGACTTGATGGCGCCTGCCAAATCGGTCTCTTTCGCCAGATCCTGCAGTTTGGCCAGCGTCTCTTCAGTGATGCGGTTTTTGGAGAAATCCACCAGCATCAGATCGTCAAACGTCGCGGAAAATTTGGTGAAACGATCGCTATCTTTCGCGAACAGATCGGCGATAGTAACGTCTTTCATCTCTTCAAAGTGTTTTTGTAGTGCCTGCCAGGCTGAGGTCTGCGTTGGATTGATGTTTTTCATTAGCAATACTCTTCTGATTTTGAGAATTGTGACTGAGATCGATTGTAACGCCAGTCACAGAAAAGTGTGATTGTTTTAATGCCATTGCCAGGGCATCCGCCAAACGAGGCTACAAAGTATAGCCGTTATCAGCGTTGTTATTAGTACCGTTACTCAACGCAGTTGCAGCATGAAAAATCCGCATAATCCCAGCGTTGACAGTGCAAGCTACACATTTTATTTATAAATACGGTATTTGCATTTGCGCCTGCACCGGTTTCCGTTCTGCCTTATGTGCCATGGTCGCTCTATTCACTCCCTGACACGAGGTAGTTATGACTGATGTAGTTGTCTCCAAGTTTGGCGGTACCAGCGTGGCGGACTTTGATGCCATGAATCGCAGCGCTGATGTGGTGCTTTCTGATGCGAACGTCCGGTTAGTGGTGCTCTCCGCATCGGCAGGTATTACGAACCTGCTGGTTGCTCTGGCGGAAGGGCTGGAGCCAACCGAGCGCTTCGAAAAACTCGACGCCATTCGCCAAATTCAGTTCAATATTCTGGAACGCCTGCGTTATCCAAACGTGATACGTGAAGAGATCGAA
The DNA here is from genome assembly GCF_014596845.2 of Citrobacter sp. C5_2. Lineage (NCBI taxonomy): Bacteria > Pseudomonadati > Pseudomonadota > Gammaproteobacteria > Enterobacterales > Enterobacteriaceae > Citrobacter > Citrobacter sp. C5_2. Next base: position 4,730,145 of record NZ_CP115032.1, read on the forward strand.
CGCCTGCTGGAAAACATCACCACGCTGGCAGAGGCGGCGTCACTGGCGACCTCAACCGCGCTGACCGACGAACTGGTCAGCCACGGTGAGCTGATGTCTACCCTCCTGTTTGTTGAGATCCTGCGTGAGCGCAACGTGCAAGCGCAGTGGTTTGACGTACGTAAAGTGATGCGCACTAACGATCGTTTCGGTCGTGCAGAACCCGACGTCGCGGCGCTGGCCGAACTGGCAACGCTCCAGTTAGCACCACGTCTGAGTGAAGGTCTGGTGATTACTCAAGGCTTTATCGGCAGCGAAAGCAAAGGCCGCACTACCACGCTGGGACGCGGCGGCAGTGATTATACGGCCGCCCTGCTGGCTGAAGCGCTGCACGCAACGCGCGTCGATATCTGGACCGATGTTCCCGGCATTTACACCACCGATCCGCGCGTCGTTCCAGCCGCTAAACGTATTGATGAAATCGCCTTCGAAGAAGCCGCGGAAATGGCGACCTTCGGCGCGAAAGTGCTGCACCCGGCAACCCTGTTACCTGCCGTACGTAGCGATATCCCGGTGTTTGTTGGCTCCAGTAAGGATCCAAAAGCAGGCGGTACGCTGGTATGCAATAAAACCCAAAATCCACCGTTGTTCCGCGCCCTGGCCCTACGCCGCAAGCAAACGCTGCTAACGCTGCATAGCCTGAATATGCTGCACTCTCGCGGCTTTTTAGCGGAAGTGTTCGGCATCCTGGCGCGCCACAACATCTCGGTAGATTTAATTACCACATCGGAAGTCAGCGTGGCGCTGACGCTGGATACCACCGGTTCAACGTCTACCGGCGATACGCTGTTAACACAGTCTCTGCTGATGGAACTGTCTGCCCTGTGTCGGGTTGAAGTGGAAGAAGACCTGGCGCTGGTAGCGCTGATTGGCAACGACCTGTCCAAAGCCTGCGGCGTGGGTAAAGAGGTGTTCGGCGTACTGGAGCCGTTCAACATCCGCATGATTTGCTACGGCGCGTCCAGCCATAACCTGTGCTTCCTGGTGCCAGGTACCGAAGCCGAACAGGTGGTACAGAAGCTGCACCATAATTTGTTTGAATAATATTTCATCACGCGATAAACAATAACTATAGCCGGGCTCGAACCCGGCTTTTTTATAACAACACAACACATTTCAATCGCAAGGAATATAACATGCTCGCTACTCTGACGCGGCTGTTCCCATTATGGGCGCTGCTGCTCTCTGTTATTGCGTATTACACGCCCTCCACCTTTACACCTGTCGGGCCATTTGTGCCGTCGTTACTGATGCTGATTATGTTCGGCATGGGCGTCCATTTGAAGGTGGATGACTTTAAACGTGTACTCTCACGTCCTGCGCCGGTCGCCGCGGGTATTTTCCTGCATTATCTGGTGATGCCGCTCGCCGCCTGGATTTTGGCGCTGGCTTTTAATATGCCGCCGGAACTGTCCGCAGGCATGGTGCTGGTCGGTAGCGTCGCCAGTGGAACAGCGTCTAACGTCATGATCTATCTGGCAAAAGGTGATGTAGCGCTCTCCGTGACTATTTCATCCGTTTCAACGTTGGTCGGCGTCGTCGCCACACCGCTGCTGACACGGCTGTATGTCGATGCGCATATTCAGGTGGATGTGATGGGTATGCTGCTGAGTATTCTGCAGATCGTGGTCATTCCGATTGCCCTGGGACTGGTCATTCACCATCTGTTCCCACGTGTCGTAAAAGCCGTCGAGCCGTTTCTGCCCGCGTTTTCTATGGTGTGCATCCTGGCGATCATCAGCGCCGTCGTGGCAGGCTCCGCTTCGCACATTGCGTCCGTTGGCTTTGTGGTGATTATCGCCGTTATCCTGCATAACACCATTGGCCTGCTCGGCGGCTACTGGGGCGGAAAACTGTTTGGTTTCGACGAGTCGACCTGCCGTACTTTAGCTATCGAAGTCGGCATGCAGAATTCAGGGCTGGCCGCTGCGCTGGGCAAAATCTATTTCGGCCCGCTTGCCGCCCTGCCCGGCGCGCTGTTCTCCGTTTGGCACAACCTTTCCGGTTCGCTGCTGGCAGGCTACTGGTCCGGTAAGCCGATTAAAGAGAAAGCACACCGCTAATTGTCGGCTGTAGGCCTGATAAGTGTAGCGCTATCAAGCATAGTGCGTACACGTCGCCGGATGGCGGCTAACGCCTTATCCGGCCTACCCAGCCTCTGCACTTTGCCGTACACTGAGGACATCGGCTAACAGAGGGCACCCCTATGGCACTCCCCCGCATTACCCAAAAAGAGATGACCGAGCGCGAGCAGCGTGAACTGAAAACGCTGCTCGACCGCGCGCGCATAGCGCATGGTCGGCTGCTGACCAACGCAGAGACCAACAGCATCAAGAAAGAGTACATCGATAAACTGATGGCCTTGCGCGAAGCGGAAGCAAAAAAAGCCCGCCAGTTAAAGAAAAAGCAGGCTTATAAACCGGATGCGGAAGCATCGTTTTCCTGGTCAGCGAATACGCCAACGCGCGGCAGACGTTAACGCCCTTTCTTCTTACGCCCCGGCGAGGTAAAGCGTTTGCCGTTTGCTGCCGGGCGCGCTTTCTCTTTCTCCGCAGATTTTTCGATTTTCACTACCGGGCGCTTAATGCCTGCGGTTTTTGGCTTCGCTTTCGCCTTCGGTTTGGCTTCCGAGGACGAGTTCTCGATCAGCTTAAAGAGTTCGATCAGTTCGTCATCCGTCAGGTCGCGCCATTCGCCAAGCGGCAGGCCGGATAAACCAACGTTCATGATACGCGTACGCTCAAGTTTGGTAACTTCATAGCCAAAGTGCTCGCACATGCGGCGGATCTGGCGGTTCAGCCCCTGAATCAGCGTGATGCGAAACACAAACGGCGCTTCTTTCTTCACCTTACATTTTTTGGTGACGGTGCCGAGGATTGGCACACCGGCCCCCATTCCACGGATAAAGTCATCAGTGACCGGCTTATCTACTGTCACCAGATACTCTTTTTCGTGATCGTTACCGGCACGCAGGATTTTATTCACCAGATCGCCGTGGTTGGTCAGAAAGATAAGTCCCTGGGAATCTTTGTCCAGACGACCGATTGGGAATACACGCTTGCTGTGATTCACGAAATCAACAATGTTGTCGCGTTCGCTGTCTTCGGTGGTACTGACAATCCCAACCGGCTTATTCAGCGCGATAAAGACCAGATCTTCCGCTTCACGCGGCTCAATCAACCGACCATTCACTTTTACGACGTCGCCAGGCTTTACCTGATCGCCAATGGTGGCGCGTTTGCCATTCAGGAAGACATTCCCTTGTTCGATAAAGCGATCCGCCTCGCGACGCGAGCAGATTCCGCTTTCACTGATGTATTTATTTAGTCGGATGGATGAGTCGGGCAGCATAATTTCTCCTGTATACACTTCATCCTTCAAGCTGTCTCTGCGTTGGCTGCCCTCACACCCCCAGGTCACATAGCAATCTATGTTCCCAGGGATTCGTTCCCTTGCCGCCTTGATACAACTTGAATGATTTTGTGTATTAAAAGCGAAATATACCCTACCTTGCGGGCGATAAAAAAGAACAGTGTGTAAATGTGCGATTGAAACTATGCCGCTTTTTCAGGTCTGTCACGCCCCGAAGAAGAAGTCTGCGAGGCGCTTTCCAGATTAGTTTAGGGAGTCGCTGACAAACAGTTGCTGGTCAGCTTTTGCTTCCAGCTGCGCCAGTGCGGGAATCAACTGGCTGATGTTGACCAGACTGTGTCCTAACTGGCATACGCTCTCATACGCAAAATGTTCCTGGCCTTCACCCGCCATGGTCAGCAGGCTTTCGCCCATAAAATTCAGCGTCTGGTACAGCCCTGCCAGCGCCTCTTCGCAGCCAAACGATAGCGCCAGATTTTCTTCGCTAGTAAGACGGCTACAATCAAGATGGCGGAACGCCTCGGCGAGTGGAAAATAAAGCAGATCGGCTTGCGGAATGGGAGAAGAAGACGCAAAACAGGCGTTAGTGGTACTATTAGCATCAGCCATAGCATTACCTCGTATAATGTTGTGGTTAGACGCCCTGATCGTGTTCCCGCACTTTCGGGGCGTTGTCATTTTGGGTGTGTGAGAGTAATGTGTCATCACACATACTCACACCACTCTTGTGTAATTAATGTGTCAACACACATGAACGAAAGAAGAGGCAATCCTCCGTTTCAATTCCGTCTGGATCCGGAACTTCGCAAAGCGATGGAAGAAGCACAGCGGCAGGATGGCGATGAATCGTTGGCAGCATGGATTAAGCGTATTATCAGAAAAGAGCTGAAGCAGAAAGGGATTGAAGTCTAGTGGTCGGCATTATGTATCGTTTTCTGAAAGTCTGTTTAGAGCGGGGAACGGACATTGAACATATGAGTTATAGTCAGCCCAAGGCTTCGAAGCTGCTGTACTGACCTCGTAGCGATTAGATTTCCGTTGGTGAGCTTTCCTGCCAGAGCAAAAGAAAACTCAGGCTGATAAAGCGATGGACATATCCATGCAACGCAGATCTGTTTGGGCAAGTCTTGATGGGGATGTAGTTTCCTTGATAAACATAAAACCATGCTTTTCGTAGAAAGTTTGCGCGTTTGGCGTTGAGGTCAAGGTTAACTGTTTCAACCCTCTTTTAATCGCTTCAGCTTTAATCGTTTCAATAATCAGGCTAGCAAAACCTTTACCAAAATAATCCGGCAACGTAAAAATAGCTTCTACGCTACCTTGGGTAAGATCCAGATATCCCGTTGCTACCAATCCTGCATCAGGCAGCTCGACAACAAAGAAAGGATTTTCCGTAATAACCACTCTGTAATGTTCAGGCATAGCTTCAGGCGTCCAGGCCTCAAGCACCCTGGCACAATAACTTGGCTTACATCCTTCCCGAATAGAAAGATTCCTTATATTCCAGCATTCCTCTGCCTCTTCAGGTACTGCAAGTCTGATTTTCATTTGTTCTTCCTTTTCGTCTTATTATATTTATAGATTTATCATGAAACGGTTTCGTTTCAATATCTTTGTTTTACAAAAGAGGAAAGTCCACTCCAGGCACGGAGCGGACAAGCTGCCATCATGAGCAGTAAGCAGATAATCACCTCTTGATTAGTCGATTATTAAATGTAAACGGAGCATAGTAAGTCATTCGGTACAGGATTATGCAGTCCTATCCATCGACACAAAATAACTGTAAGGTCACAAATATGACGCCTACATTGCAAGGATCTCTTGTCACGCTCCGTCCTCTGCTTAAGACAGATGCTCAGCTATTGATTGATGCGGCTGCGGATGGGGAACTCTGGTCCCTGCCATTTACGGTAGTTCCGTCTGCTGACACAGCTGATTCGTACATTCAGAAAGCCCTGAAGGGGCAAACTGAAGGCACAGTCATGCCGTTTGCTGTAACGCTCTCATCAGACCAACGCGTCATTGGGTCAACACGTTTCTGGAAGATTGATAGAGAAAACCGAAAGCTCGAAATTGGTCATACCTGGTATTCACAAAGCTGGCAAAAAACAGCTGCAAATACCGAGAGTAAACTGTTACTACTGCGATACGCCTTTGAGCAACTGAAGTGTGTTCGCGTTCAGTTTACGACTGATGTATTGAATGAGCGCTCCCAGGCTGCCATTCTCCGTATTGGCGCAGTCCAGGAAAGCATCATCAGAAATGAACGAATTATGCCTGATGGCCGAAAACGTACTTCCATACGGTATAGCATAATTGATGATGAGTGGCCGCAGGTTCGGACTAACCTTGAGCGCCGCCTCTCCAGTTACAGCAATGAGAAATAACTCGAGCTTTTGCGGGCGGAAGATGTGACTTTTGTCTGACGTCCGCTTATGGCACAGAGCGGACATACTGGGTGAGTCGGACGCCCGCATAACGTTAACAGGCGTCCAATATTTTGAAGTGGGCAGATTACTTAACCCGCTTCCCCGTTTCGTCAATGACCTTCTCGCCATCCTCTTTGATAAACGCTCGTTTCTGGCCTTCCGGTAGAATATCCAACACTATTTCTGAAGGGCGGCAAAGACGAGTGCCAAGCGGCGTAACGACTACCGGCCGATTAATCAGGATCGGATGTTGAAGCATGAAATCAATCAACTGCTCATCACTAAATTTCTCTTCATCAAGACCCAGGTGTTCATAAGGCTCAACATTCTTACGCAGTAATGCACGCACCGTAATTCCCATATCTGAAATAAGTTTAATCAGCTCATCACGGGTCGGTGGCGTATCGAGATAATAAATTATCGTCGGTTCGTTGCCGCTGTTACGGATCATCTCCAGCGTGTTACGAGAAGTGCCGCAGGCAGGGTTGTGATAGATGGTAATGTTGCTCATATCTGTATCTCATTACAAAGTGATGGAGAACCGCAACGCCAGCGCGGCCAGAGTGACAAACAGCACGGGCAGAGTCATGATAATGCCAGTGCGGAAGTAATATCCCCATGTAATCGTTATATTTTTCTGGGCAAGCACATGCAGCCAAAGCAAGGTTGCCAGACTGCCAATCGGGGTGATTTTCGGGCCTAAATCGCAGCCAATCACATTGGCATAAATCATAGCCTCTTTGACGACGCCAGTCGCCGTACTCCCGTCAATCGACAGTGCGCCAATCAGCACCGTCGGCATATTGTTCATCACCGATGACAGGAACGCGGTCAGGAAACCGGTGCCGAACGTTGCTGCCCATAACCCCTTTTCTGCCAGCAGGTTCAGCACGTCAGACAGATACTCCGTGAGTCCTGCATTGCGCAGGCCATAGACCACCAGGTACATGCCCAGCGAAAAAATAACAATCTGCCATGGCGCACCGCGCAGGACTTTTCCGGTGTTGATGGCATGACCTCTTTTCGCCACTATAAACAGTACTGCTGCGCCAGTAGCCGCTATCGCACTGACCGGGATCCCCAGAGGCTCCAGCACAAAGAAACCGACAAGCAGCAATAACAGGACAATCCAGCCCGCCCTGAACGTTGCCGGATCCTTTATCACACTGGCAGGCGTCTTCAGCAGCGAAACGTCATACGTCTCCGGAATGTCCTTGCGGAAGAAGAGATGCAGCATGACCAGCGTGGCCGCAATCGCGGCCACATCTACGGGGATCATAACGGAGGCATACTGCGTAAAGCCCAGACCGAAAAAGTCCGCCGAGACGATGTTCACCAGATTGGAAACTATCAGCGGCAGGCTGGCCGTATCTGCAATAAATCCTGCTGCCATGACAAAGGCCAATGTCGTGCCCTGGCTGAATCCCAGTGCGAGCAGCATCGCAATTACAATCGGCGTCAGGATCAGTGCGGCGCCGTCATTGGCAAACAACGCAGCAACAGCGGCCCCAAGCAAGACTATCCAGGTAAACAAAAGGCGGCCACGTCCGTTACCCCAGCGGGAGACGTGCAGTGCGGCCCATTCAAAGAAGCCGGACTCATCGAGCAGCAGGCTGATGATGATGACCGCAATAAATGCCGCTGTCGCGTTCCAGACGATATTCCAGACAACGGGAATATCAGCGATATGGATGACTCCGGTACCCAGCGCCAGCGCAGCTCCGATACTCGCGCTCCAGCCAATACTCAGACCTCTGGGTTGCCAGATCACCAGTACCAGCGTCAGTAAAAATATACTCCCTGCCAAAAACATTTCAAACCCCGTTATATATGATTATGTGAATATGTTTTCCTTCCTCAGCAAGAGGTGCAGGCCGACTTTGCCAACCATTCCCGCACATCTTCCCGAAGGCACTGCCAGGACGTCGTGATTGTCTCAGCGGCCCACGCAGGAATATGAGGTGACAGACGATAGTGAATCCATTTGCCTTCCCGACGATCCAGAACTAGCCCAGACTCGCGAAGGATAGCCATATGGCGTGATATTTTAGGCTGTGATTCGGCGGTAGCTGCACAGATATCGCACACGCACAGTTCTCCGGACTCCCGCAGAAGCATGACAATGGCGAGCCGTGTTTCATCCGACAGGATTTTGAAAAGCTGAACAGGTTGTAGCATTTTCCTCTCCGTTCACTTTAGAATACATATATGATAAATCATATATATTAACTTTGAAATCATCTGCTCTCTCTGGAGGAGAAAAATGGAACAATTTCCTGCCCTGAATACTGAATGCTTTGATCAAGCCATCGCTGAACGCTTGCACATGCAGGAGCCACCAAGAATTCTGATCCTGTATGGTTCAGTAAGAGAGCGCTCCTACAGCCGCTTTGCCGCGGAGGAAGTGGGTCGCCTGCTGACGGCGATGGGCGCGGAGGTGAAACTCTTTAACCCCTCCGGTTTACCCCTGCCGGATGATGCGCCGGACACGCATCCCAAAGTCACCGAGCTGCGCGGTCTGGTCAGATGGTGTGACGGGATGGTGTGGAGTTCTCCGGAACGGCACGGTGCTATGAGCGCGGTGATGAAAGCGCAGATTGACTGGATACCCTTAAGTGAAGGCGCGGTTCGTCCTTCGCAAGGCAAAACACTTGCGGTAATGCAGGTCTGCGGCGGTTCACAGTCCTTCAATGCCGTGAACCAGATGCGTATTCTGGGTCGCTGGATGCGGATGTTCACTATCCCCAACCAGTCCTCTGTAGCCAAGGCATGGCAAGAGTTCGACGAAAACGGACGAATGAAACCTTCGTCCTGGTATGACCGTATCGTCGATGTAGCCGAGGAGCTGTTTAAAATCACGCTGCTGCTTAAGGGACAAACCGGTTATCTTGCAGATCGTTACAGCGAGCGAAAAGAGAGCCATCAGGAGCTTTCATCCCGCGTCAATCAGGACAAAATATAACGTCCTTGCTTATTGAGCTCAAACGTCCGCTCCTGGCACGAAGCGGACGAGCTAACTGAGATGAAGGTCCGCTGTAAGCGAGGAGCAGATATTGGATTTGAGAACAGTTATGTTCGTGTGCATATCTATGATGGCAAATTATCATCCAAATCCAGTTGGTTGTAAAACTCCTGCTCCAGTTTCGTTTCCAATATCGAACGAATCTCAAACGCCAGATTTTTATAAAAAACTGAGAACTCATCATTCTTGCACAGCAGAACAATTTTACGACGCTCTTTACGCTTTTTGATCCGGATAATCTTCAGCAAGTTAGAAAAAGCAGGAATAGTAGTAATGAACAACGGCGTCGTTAACGTCCACCCGTAACCACAGGATATTAGTTTCAATATTTCATCAGCATTGTCCATTTCAAACTGAATGGTAGGAGAAAAGTTTTGCCATTTCAGCCAGTTAAGTGTCTGGATTCCCGTTGGCGTATTTTGGGTATAAGCAATGTAGTTCCGCTGTTTACATAATTCTTCCAGCTCTGTTTCCGGCCATGATTTGGGGCAAATACATAGAAACTCTTCCTCAATCAAAGGATACATTCTAATATTGGGTGGCATTTCAGTATACAGCATGGTTACAGCAATATTAATATTCCCATTATTAAGTGCCTGGAGTAATCCGGATGCTGTGCCAGTCACCTGAAAAATATGCTTCACCTGTGGTTGCAGGAATTTCAGGATATCCAGGCCAACGGTTTTACTAATTGAATCCACAAACCCAATTTTCAGATTTGAAATATGTCCGTCGCTTATTGCATTGATACGTTCTTGCAGGTGGACACCGTTATCAATAATTTTTTTTCCTAACGGGTAGAGTGCTTGTCCGGCTATCGTCATCTGGATTGGTCGCTGTGAACGGTTGACTAGAGCAGTATTTAATCCGAGCTCCAGGTTTGCAACCTGCTGCGAAATTGATGACTGAGTCACATTCAGTTTCCTCGCTGCGGCTGTAAATGAGCCAGTGTCTATCACGGCTAAAAATGCCTGCAATTGCTTAAAATCAAAGTTAATATCCTTCATTTTCACCCTTTAGTATTAAATTTTTTAATAGTATCTATTTAACTTTTAAATGGTATTTTTTCTTTGAGCTACTTCAAACTATCTGTTACATCGCTAAATTAATGTATAGGCAACCTTAATACACAAGAGAAACAGATATGCGTGAAGAAAAAGATCTATTAGGAACTCTAATGGTGCCAGATGAGGCCTACTATGGTATTCAAACACAACGTGCGGTGCTGAATTTCTCCGTGTCAGGAAAAACAGCAGGAGAAATTCCACACTTTTTATGGTCTATCGCCGCAATCAAGCAAGCGGCAGCAGAGGCTAACAGACAAATTGGTGCGCTGGATGAACAGAAAGCGTCAGCCATCGTTACTGCGTTGAAAGAGGTAATGGCCGGCGATTTTGATGCCCATTTTCCTATTGATATTTTTCAGGGGGGAGGCGGCACTTCAACCAATATGAATATGAATGAAGTAGTCGCAAACCGGGCCAGTGAGCTAATCACTGGCAAACGCGGATACGATGAGATTCACCCAAATACCCATGTTAACATGGGGCAGTCAACGAATGACGTCATCCCTGCGGCGATGAAAATGACCAGCCGTATGAATATAAATCAATTGTTAATTCAATTAGAAGAACTTGAAGCGGTGTTGTCAGAAAAAAGTTTTCTGTTTTCTGACAAGGTGAAGTTGGGGAGAACCTGCTTACAAGATGCAGTGCCGATGACGTTTGGCCAGCAGTTTGGCGCTTATCGCACGCAGGTCAGCAAACTTAGAGCAAAAATGGCTGAAGTAAGCGAAGAAGCATTGTTTTTACCATTGGGCGCGACAGCTATAGGTACAGGCCTGTCCACTCACGAAGGATATATCCCGGCAGTTTATCAGTGGCTGGAAATCATTACTGGGGATAAATACACGCCAGAATCGGATTTCTTTGACGGTCTTCAGCACGGTGATTTTTATATTGAATTTTCCGCACAGCTAAAAAAAATAGCTGCGTTTCTCTCCAAAATGGCTACCGATTTTCGTATACAAGGTTCAGGACCAAGAGCGGGGTTTAATGAAATTATTGTCCCTGCTGTCCAACCGGGCTCTTCAATTATGCCGGGAAAAATTAATCCTGTAATACCTGAATTGATAAATCAAATTGCGTATCAGGTGATTGGTAATGACGTAACTGTGACGATGGCTGTGGAGGGCGGTGAGCTTGATCTGAACGTGTGGGAACCTGTGTTGTTGAAAGTTCTCTTTGAATCCTGCTCATTATTAAGTAAAGGGATACCGTTATTTATTGATAAATGCCTGAAGGATATTGCGATCAACGAAAAAGTAAGCGCCCGTTATGCAGAGGAAAGTACAGCGCTTGCGACTATCATCTCCACATTATTTGGCTATCAGGTAGGATCTAGAATCGCCAAAGCTGCATTTCAGCAGCAGACCAGTGTAAAGCAGGTCGTGTTAGCAGAAAATCTGTTAACACCAGAACAGGCAGATTACTTGCTTGATCCAATGAATATGACTGACCCACAAAAAAGTACAGCAGTGATTAAGCGGTATCAAAAAGAAATGAATATTTTGTAGGAACCCGATTTAATAAATAATTATTTTTGACTTGAGGTAATGAATGTAAAAATTCATTACCTTGGCATCCACTTTGCGTGAAATAAAAATAAAAACAGGATAATTATATGGTAATGTTTCATATCGTTTTATTGCTGGGGACTATCATGGTTGCCGCCCGTTGGGGGGGAATTGGAGTAGGGTTTGCTGGTGGGGTTGGATTAGCAATTTCAGTTTTTATTTTTGATGTTCCTGTGGGGACTCCGCCTGTCGACGTCATGCTCATTATTCTGTCCACCATTGTAGCGCTCTCTGCAATGCAACAGGCTGGCGGAATGGATTATTTAGTAACTCTGACAGAGAAATTATTACGTAACAATCCAGGTTACCTTAATATTCTTGCGCCAACAGTGACCTTTTTCCTGACGGTACTTTCCGGTACGGGATATACCGCTATGTCAGTCATGAATGTGATTCAGGAAGTTGCAAAAGATAACGGTATTAGACCCAGCCAACCATTAAGTTCTGCTGTTGTTGCTTCGCAGTTAGGAATTACAGCCTCACCAATCTCTGCAGCTACAGCAATTATGTATGGTACTGTAGAGGTAATGGGAGTCAGTTTTGGTGATGCTATGTTGATTGTTTTTCCCACAGCTTTTTTTGCTATGCTGGTTGCAGCTTTTATCGCCAGCAGACAAGGTGAAAATTTGGCTGATGACCCCATTTGCAAAAAAGTTATGCAAGAAAATAAAATTGTTATAAATAAACATGTCAACAACGAAGTTCCCGCAAGGGCTAAATCCTCGGTAGTCATTTTTTTGGTGGGTGTTATATTTGTAGTTTGTATGTTGCTGTTTAAATCGGTTGTTGGGCATGCAATTAATTCTCGTGATCTAATAATCATCACCATGTTTGTTGTTTCTACGTTAATTGTTTTTATCTGTAAACTTGATATGAAAGAACTGAAGAACACACCTATATTTAAATCTGGTGCTGAATCACTGGTTGTGGTGTTAGGTATTGTGTGGTTAAGCAGTACGCTTATTGGCGCACATATCGATGAGATAAAAATACAAGCCAGTGATATGTTACGTATGTATCCGGGACTACTGGCGGTAGTTTTTTTCTGTACCAGCGCAATGTTATTCAGTCAGGGCGCAACATGTGCTTTATTGATGCCTATTGCCGCCTCTATTGGTATTAGCGTTGATGCCATTTTGGCCAGTTTCGTCGCTGTTAGTGCACTTTATCTCACTAACATTTACCCAACAACGGCATTTGCAATTGCAACTGATGATACTGGCTCATTTTTAAGTAAACGGTGGAATGGTTCTAAGATAATTAATCATCCATTCTTTTTACCGGGCTGTATCTCTATATTAGTTGCAGTCCCAATCGGTTTTGCCCTGGCAAAAATTATTCTTTAATTTATATGATTACCAATCAGATATAGGAAATAGTAAGATGCAATCCAAAACATTTTATCATTTACAGGTTAACAGTGATTCATAGCTTAATAGCTATCAAAAACAACGTCCGCTTCTGGCACACTGCAGTCACGTTCCTGACGCTGAAGGTCTGCTGAGAGCGAGAAGCGGACACGGGAATAGTTTTCAATAATAATCAGTACGTATTGAGCAGAACTAAATTCTTAAGATATGCTTTAATTTGATGTACATCTATTCAAATGTTGAAGAATTTCTTCACTAATATCAAAGATGCAGTCTAAATGCTTACTGTGCTCAATAATTCTACTATGTAAATTCGGATTACCACATCCTTCTACAAACTCTGACATTTGTCTTGCATCAAATAGCTCATCCTTTTCAGCTATCAGAACAGTTACAGGTAATGGCAATGCTGCAATTTGCCTTGCAGGTTGACGCGGCGTCAAAGCATTCGCCATATTCACGCTGTATCGCTGAACAAATTCAGGTCTTAATAGCATAACCTCATTGGGAAAATTAAGAGTAACTGCATAACGGTTACCGCATAGTAATCCCACACTGAGCGCATTTAGTACGAAAGGCCACTTGCTCACAGACGCGAATGGAACCATTGTTCTTCTGCAAATTTTAGCTGGCGCAAAAGGCCCAAACTCAGGCGCAAGTAAAATCAGGCTGTCACTTTGTTGAGAGGGGGTGAATCGAGTAAAATAATTGATCAACATCCCCCCTCCGCTTGAATGGCCAAGCAAGTGAACTCTGGCCCAGGGGAACTTTACGCGAACATGTTCAAGAACAGTGTCGATATCCTGCCAGACCTGCTCAGGATTAGAAACGCTACCTTTGTTACCCAATGAGCGCCCGTGTCCACGGATATCTATGAGGCATGTACAAATAGCTCCACGATGACTTATCTGATGAGCAAGGATATCGTAACCAGCATCTGAGTTGACTCCACCACCGTGGTAAACGATAAGAACATCCTCAACTGCGCTTGCGGGTTCAAAGATGCGAATGTTTAGTCCTGCTATCAAATATTCAGCTACATTTTTAGCAAGTGGTAATAAAGTTCTGAGTTGTTTATAGCGGTCGTTAAAACTTATGAAATCAATCACGTCAAAAAATCCATGCAGATGAAGATCGGTATCCTAAGAATGTATTGCTCAAAGTATGCACTGTTTTTTTCTTCAGAACTCATACTGAGCGGATTTTCTCCAAAAAAATTCCGCCTAACTTCTTTCTTGGTCCTGATCTTCAACTTCCGCTCCTGGCACAAAGCCGCCCCTATCCCCTGTTATCGTTTCTCGTATCAACCGCAGCGTCCTGAAAAACTACGTATTATTGCGAGGCGCTTTCCTGTTTCCTCCATCCAACATTTCCCCTTACTCCCCATTTTTTATTCTCTAGTCTCAACTTGTCAATTCAGAATGTAGTTTATAAAATACATGGAACGTACTCATGGAAATTCTTCAGACAATGGTTTTCCAGCGTTGGGAGAAAAACTTACGGGACAGGAGAGCTAAAACGCTCATTGCTACACGCCTTTTTCGTTTGGCTCATGGTTTAGCTGGTGATGTCAAACCTGTTGGAGAATGCTCGCCCGTTCACTGGATTATCAAGAGATCTTCCACCATGAATAAACTTACGCAGTACGATCCCGCAACTGCGCTGGTCGATGATGAAGAAATTGCCATTTTTATGGCCGATGCCCTCGAAACAGGCGATGCAGCGTACATTGCAAAAGCATTGGGCGTGGTGGCTCGCGCTAAGGGAATGGCGAACATCGCGGCAGAAACGGGATTATCCCGCGAACAACTTTATCGCTCTTTTAGTGAGAAAGGTAACCCAACGCTGAAAACTACGCTTGCAGTGATGAAGGCGCTCGGTATTGAATTGACGCTTAAAAAATAGTCTCAGCATCTGTCTCCTCTTCCAACATCGTGAGCCATATCAGGAAGGCGTTAGATCGATAGTGGTAGCATGACCGCGGTTTGTAATTTTCTGATTACATGGAGAAATGATGGAACTGCTTTTATTGAGTAACTCGACGCTGCCGGGCAAAGGCTGGATGGAACATGCGCTGCCGCTGATCGCAGAGCAACTGAATGGTCGCCGCACGGCGGTGTTTATTCCATTTGCCGGCGTGACGCAAACCTGGGATGAGTACACGGCGAAAACGGCAGCCATCTTTGCGCCAATGGGCGTTAACGTTACTGGCATTCATACCGTTGCCGATCCGATTGCAGCCATTGAAAACGCCGAACTGGTGATTGTCGGCGGGGGTAACACCTTCCAGTTGCTGAAAGAGAGCCGCGAGCGTGGACTGCTGGCGCCGATTGTCGATGTCGTCAAACGCGGCGCGCTGTACATCGGCTGGAGCGCAGGTTCCAACCTTGCCTGCCAGACCATCCGCACCACCAACGACATGCCGATTGTCGATCCAAAAGGCTTTGATGCGCTGGGTCTTTTCCCGCTGCAGATTAACCCGCACTTCACCAACGCGCTACCGGAAGGCCATAAAGGCGAAACGCGTGAACAGCGTATTCGCGAGCTGTTGGTTGTGGCGCCGGAACTGACGGTGATTGGTCTGCCAGAAGGGAACTGGATCAAGGTGAGCAACGGTCAATCCGTGCTTGGCGGTCCGAACACCACCTATATCTTTAAAGCGGGTGAAGAAGCGGTTGCCGTTGAGGCGGGTCACTGCTTTTAGTTGGTTTGTTGTCTGATGCCGGATGGTAGCTTCGCCTTATCCGGCATCAAGGTAGACGACAACATTGACGGTTATCCGTAGGCCCGGTAAGCATCAGCGCCACCGGACAACCTTTCATCTGTCCTCGTTAGTACTCACGCTCGTCGTCTTCATCCGGCTGTTCCAGCACACTGTAAGCCACAGAGCAAAACAGTGAGTTCAGACGCTGCATATCGCCCAGCAACGCCAGGTGCAGGGAACTGGTCTCAATGCTCTGCACGTTCTGCTGATGCAGACGATCCACGTGCGCATGCGAATAACGACGGTTAAGGATGCGGAAACGGTGCTTGCTGCGGCGCAGACGACGGGCGCTGGTCACGTCGCCAGAGAAGAATACCGACATTGCCAGTTGCAGATTACTGAGCAGTTGATCGTACAGTGCATCAAGTTCTTTCAGCCCTTCTACAGAGAATGCCCGACGCGCTGCCAGCGACTTGTCGGCAATCTCGCTGCCCATACGCTCAACAATATCCGACGCCTGTTCAAGGTTGAGCGACATTTCGATAATCTCAGCCCAACGGCGCGACTCTTCTTCTGCCAGTTCATCCTTTGGCATCCTCGCCAGATAGAGCTTAATCGCCGTGTACAGCACGTTGATATCGTCTGCCATCCTGCGCAACTCTTTCTCTTCACGCGGTTCACCGTGCATCACCTTCTTTAGCCCGTCCATCATCTGCTCCATCGCATCGCCAATACGCAGGGCTTCACGGGCGGCATTGGCCAGGGCCAGGGTTGGGGTATCCAGTGCGCTGATGTCCAGATGCTTAGGCTTCAGGTGGGCGTCCAGTTCCGGCTCATCACGGATAATACGTTTGCAAAAACGCGCCATCGGTTCGGCGAACGGCACCATCGCTATGCAACGTACCAGGTTGTAGAAAACATGGAAATAAATGACCAGCTCAGATTTCGGCAGCGGCAGCTCATCCATCAGATTCGCCAACGGATGAACAAACGGCAGGATAATCAGACTCCCCACCAGCTTAAACAACAAGCTGCCAAGCGCCACGCGACGGGCAGCAGCGTTAGCCGCGCTATTGTTGAGCATCGCCAGCAGGCCAGAGCCAAGGTTGGCGCCAATCACCAGGCACAACGCGACAGGAAACGAGATAATGCTGGCAGCGGTCAGGGTTGCCGTCAGCAAAACCGCCGCCAGGCTGGAGTAACTGATAACCGCGAACATGGCGCCAATCAGCGCATCCAGCATAATATCGCCGGTCAGCGAGGCGAAAATAACCTGTACGCCGTTAGCCTGGGTTATCGGCGTGACCGCCTGCACAATCAGCTCCAGCGCCAGTAAAATCAACCCCAGCCCGATGCCAACCCGCCCCAGTTGCCCCACGCGGGACTGCTTACGTCCGAGAAAAAAGATCACGCCGATGAAAATCAGCAGTGGGGATAGCCATGAGAGATCGAAGGTCAGGATACGCGCCATCAGCGCGGTCCCCACGTCGGCGCCGAGTACAATGACCAGCGCCGGGGTAAGCGCCACGAGATCCTGTGCGACAAATGAGGTCACCAGCATGGTGGTGGCGTTGCTGCTTTGCACCAGCGCGGTCACGCCGATACCTGCACAAAAGGCGAGCGGCTTCTTTTCAACGCTACGGCTGAGTACGGTACGCAAACGGGCGCCAAAGACGCGCATCACGCCGGTACGCACAATATGTGTGCCCCAAACCAGCATAGAGACAGCAGAAAGCAGGTGTAACAGAGTTAGCACGGAATCAGGTTCTCCTTATCGTTATATGTTCCTGAGGTTCATCGCAATGACATACCGCCTGACGGCGCTACGCTTATCAGGCCTACAAAAATGAGCCATCCGGCAAGCAGTGCCGATGAACGTTCTTTCAGTATAAGGGTTTAAACGTAAGAAAGAGACAGGGCACTCATTGAGTGCCCTGTTTGTTGTAAAGAAAGATGACAGTTTTGTGAATCAATCGGCGTCGTAGCCCAGATTAGGCGCTAACCAACGTTCAACTTCTGCCACGCTCATGCCTTTACGGAAGGCATAATCTTCAACCTGATCGCGCTGAATTTGCGCCACGGCGTAATACTTACTGTCAGGATGACTGAAATACCAGCCGGAAACCGAGGCCCCTGGCCACATGGCGAAGGATTCGGTGAGCTTCATCCCGGTATGTGCTTCGACGTCCAGCAGCTCCCAGATGGTGGCCTTTTCGGTATGTTCCGGGCACGCCGGGTAGCCCGGCGCCGGGCGAATGCCCTGGTAGTTTTCGCGGATTAGCTCTTCGTTACTGAGGTTCTCATTCGCCGCATAGCCCCAGTAGACTTTACGCACGCGCTCATGCAGATATTCCGCGAATGCTTCCGCCAGACGGTCAGCGATGGCTTTCACCATAATCTTGTTGTAGTCGTCATGCTGCGCTTCGAAGGCGTCCGCCAGCGCATCCTCCTCCAGACCACCGGTCACCGCGAAAGCACCGATGTAATCCGCTTTGCCGCTCAGTTTCGGCGCGACAAAGTCAGACAGGCAGTAGTTGGCGAAGCCGACTTTTTCCGTCTGCTGGCGCAGGTGATGACTCACGCTGATAACGTGCGTACGCGTCTCGTCACGGTAAATCTCGATGTCGTCACCCACGCGGTTAGCCGGGAACAACCCCACCACGCCGCGCGGGTTCAGGGTCTTCTCAGCGCTGAGTTTATCCAGCATGTCGTTGGCGTCTTTGAACAGGCGCTTCGCCTCTTCGCCCACCACTTCATCTTCGAGGATGCGCGGATACTTCCCGGCCAGCGACCAGGTCATAAAGAACGGCGTCCAGTCGATGTAATTGCGCAGCGTTTCGATGCTGGCCTCGACTTCCTGCACGCCTAACCGATGCGCGACCGGCGGCGTGTAACTTTCCCAGTCGAAGGCCAGATCGTTATCACGTGCAGCCTGTAACGTTACCGGCGGCGTGCGAGGTTTCTTACGCGCATGCTGGATGCGCACGGTTTCATACTCTTTACGCGTACGGGCAACAAAGTCATCGCGCTGGGTGTCGGAGAGCAGCGCGGCAACAACCCCCACGGTACGCGAGGCGTTCTGCACGTAAACCGTCGGGCCGCTGTAGTTCTGCTCAATTTTCACCGCGGTGTGCGCTTTTGAGGTGGTCGCGCCGCCAATCAGCAGTGGGATGGTGAAGCCCTGACGCTCCATCTCTTTCGCCACGTTGACCATTTCGTCCAGCGACGGGGTGATAAGCCCGGAAAGGCCAATCAGATCGGCATTCACTTCACGCGCCGTTCTGAGGATTTTCTCCGCGGGCACCATCACGCCAAGATCGACGATTTCGTAGTTGTTACATTGCAGCACCACGCCAACGATGTTCTTGCCAATGTCGTGCACATCCCCCTTCACGGTGGCGATGACCATCTTGCCGTTGCTGGAGCCTTTCTCTTTACTGGCTTCAATATACGGTTCGAGGTAAGCCACCGCCTGCTTCATCACGCGGGCTGATTTCACCACCTGCGGCAGGAACATTTTGCCCTCGCCGAACAGGTCGCCGACCACGTTCATGCCGTCCATCAGCGGCCCTTCGATCACCTCAATCGGGCGTTCGGCCTGCTGGCGCGCTTCTTCTGTGTCGAGCTCGATAAATTCGGTAATGCCTTTCACCAGCGAGTATTCAAGGCGCTTTTTCACGTCCCAACTACGCCACTCCGCCATCTGGGCATTCGCGGTGTCGTCGGTTTTACTGCCGCGATACTTCTCGGCCAGTTCCAGCAAACGCTCGGTACCATCTTCACGACGGTTGAGGATCACATCTTCAACCGCGTCGCGCAGTTCGGTCGGGAGGTCGTCATAGATAGCCAGCTGTCCGGCGTTGACGATGCCCATGTCCATCCCATTGCGAATCGCATAGTAGAGGAATACCGCGTGAATAGCCTCACGTACCGGGTCGTTGCCGCGGAACGAGAAGGAAACGTTAGAGACGCCGCCGGAAATCAGCGCGTGCGGCAGCTCGCGTTTAATATCTTCACAGGCACCGATAAAGTCCTGCGCGTAGTTGTTGTGCTCTTCAATCCCGGTTGCGACGGCGAAAATGTTTGGGTCGAAGATGATGTCTTCCGGCGGGAAGCCCACTTCTTCGGTGAGAATTTTGTACGCCCGGCGGCAAATCTCAATTTTACGTTCGCGGGTATCCGCCTGGCCCTGTTCGTCAAAGGCCATCACCACCACCGCAGCACCGTAGCGACGCAGCAGCTTCGCGTGATGGATAAAGGTCTCCACCCCCTCTTTCATCGAGATGGAGTTAACGATGCCTTTACCCTGAATGCACTTCAGTCCTTTTTCGATGACTTCCCATTTCGAGGAGTCGATCATAATCGGCACGCGGGCGATGTCCGGCTCGCCGGCAATCAGGTTGAGGAAGCGCACCATCGCCGCTTCGGCGTCGAGCATCCCCTCATCCATGTTGATGTCGATAATCTGCGCGCCGCTTTCCACTTGCTGGCGGGCGACGTCCAGCGCTTCGCTGTATTTTTCTTCTTTGATCAGACGCTTAAATTTCGCTGAACCGGTGACGTTGGTACGTTCGCCGACGTTAACAAACAGGCTATCGTCGCCAATGTTCAGCGGTTCAAGGCCGGACAGCCGGCAGGCCACCGGGATTTCTGGCAACTTGCGCGGCGGTAAACCTTCTACCGCCCGGCTCATCGCGGCGATATGTTCCGGCGTGGTGCCGCAACAACCGCCAACCACATTGAGGAAACCGGCCTCGGCCCATTCGCGAATCTGTGTCGCCATGGTGTCGGCGTCGAGGTCGTACTCGCCGAAGGCGTTCGGCAGCCCGGCGTTCGGGTGCGCGGTGACGTAGCATTCGGCAATGCGTGACAGCTCCTGCACGTACTGGCGCAGCTCGTCCGGGCCTAAGGCGCAGTTCAGACCGAAGGTCAGCGCATCGGCGTGACGCAATGAGTTATAGAACGCTTCGGTGGTCTGGCCGGAAAGCGTACGTCCGGATGCATCGGTAATGGTGCCGGAAAGCATAATCGGCAGCTCGACGCCCAGCGCTTCGAACTCGGTTTTTACCGCGAAAATAGCGGCTTTAGCATTGAGGGTATCGAAGACGGTTTCAATCAGAATCAGGTCGCTGCCGCCTTCCACCAGCGCTTTGGTGGATTCGCGATAGGCGGCCACCAGCTGGTCAAAGGTAATGTTGCGGTATGCCGGGTCGTTGACGTCGGGCGAGATAGAGGCCGTACGGTTGGTTGGACCGAGCACGCCCGCGACATAGCGCGGTTTGTTCGGCGTGCGCGCCGTCCATTCGTCTGCCGCCGCGCGCGCCAGCTTCGCCGCCGCAAAGTTGATTTCCGCCGACAGGGATTCCATCTGGTAATCCGCCATGGCGATAGTCGTGGAGTTAAAGGTGTTGGTTTCGATGATATCCGCGCCCGCCTCAAAGTAGGCGTTATGGATCGCGGCAATCACTTCCGGCTTGCTGAGAACCAGCAGGTCGTTGTTGCCCTTCAGGTCGCAAGGCCAGTCGGCGAAGCGCTCGCCGCGGAAATCCTCTTCGCTCAGACGATATCCCTGGATCATGGTGCCCATCCCGCCGTCCAGCACCAGAATACGTTCATTTAACTGCTGACGTAATTGTTCTACTTTGCTGCTCACACTCGCTCCCGACAACGCTCAACCAGACCGAAAAAAACTCAACAGGCCATACTGGCACAAACCTGAGAGGCGGAAAAGAGAACAACGGCCAACATGAGACATGTTCAGCTTCACTCATCCGATCAGTACAGGAATTCTTGCATTATAATCGAATAAAACGAAAATGATTTCCACGATACAGAAAAGGAGTCCGCCATGGTTGCCCCTGTCCCCGCGAAACGCGGTAGAAAACCCGCCGCTGCCACTACGCCTGCAACCGGGCAGGTTCAGTCTTTGACCCGGGGTCTGAAGCTACTGGAGTGGATTGCGGAATCCAACGGCAGCGTGGCGCTAACCGAGCTGGCGCAGCAAGCCGGTCTGCCGAACTCAACAACCCACCGTCTGTTGACTACCATGCAGCAGCAAGGTTTTGTCCGCCAGGTGGGCGAATTAGGCCACTGGGCCGTGGGCGCGCATGCGTTTATCGTCGGCAGCAGCTTTTTGCAAAGCCGCAATCTGCTGGCGATTGTGCATCCGATTCTGCGCAAACTAATGGAAGACTCGGGTGAGACGGTAAATCTCGCCGTACTGGATCAAAGCGACCATCAGGCCATTATTATCGACCAGGTGCAGTGCACCCAGTTGATGCGCATGTCTGCGCCTATCGGCGGCAAGCTGCCGATGCACGCCTCCGGCGCGGGCAAGGCATTTTTATCTCAATTGAGTGAAGAACAGGTTACCGGCCTGCTACACCGCAAAGGGCTGCATGCGTATACCCATGCCACGCTGGTGTCGCCGGTCCATCTGAAAGAGGATTTGGCGCAGACGCGTAAGCGCGGCTATTCCTTTGATGATGAAGAACACGCGCTGGGCCTGCGCTGCGTGGCGTCGTGCATTTATGATGAACACCGTGAGCCGTTCGCCGCCATCTCCATTTCCGGGCCAATTTCACGCATTACCGATGACCGCGTGACCGAGTTTGGCGCAATGGCGATCAAAGCAGCGAAAGAAGTCACGCTGGCGTACGGCGGGTTTAGATAAGCAAGGGTTGGGACTGATTTGTTGGCCTGATAAGCGCAGCGCCATCAGGCGCGGCGTACATTGCCGGATGGCGGCGCAAGGGCCTTATCCGGCCTACGGTCGGTTTCATAACGAACGCTAAACCGCTGCCGACGACGGTAAGCGTAAACATCTTCCACGTGACCTTCCCGGATCCGCGTTTGCAGCCCTCGCCAGTAGTCGGCGCTGAACAGGTCGGCGTGCATCTCCTCAAACAACGGCCCGATGCGCGGGTCGGCACATAGCCAGTGACGAAACTCTTCCGGGAAGACATCCCCCGGCGACACGCTGTACCACGGTTCAGCGCTCATCTCATCTTCTGGGTAGCGCGGCGGTGGGATATGGCGGAAATTCACCTCCGTCATATAGCAAATTTCATCGTAGTCGTAGAACACCACGCGCCCGTGGCGGGTCACGCCGAAGTTCTTAAACAGCATATCTCCCGGGAAAATATTGGCGGCGGCCAACTGACGAATGGCGTTGCCGTACTCTTCTATCGC
Source organism: Citrobacter sp. C5_2 (assembly GCF_014596845.2). NCBI lineage: Bacteria > Pseudomonadati > Pseudomonadota > Gammaproteobacteria > Enterobacterales > Enterobacteriaceae > Citrobacter > Citrobacter sp. C5_2. The sequence continues at coordinate 4,752,907 of NZ_CP115032.1, forward strand.
GTCGCGCAGTTGCTGGCCTTCTACCTGCTCCAGCCAGATATTCAGCGGTACCATGCGCCGTTCGATATACAGATGGCGAATAACAATCTGATCGCCGAGATCGGTAATTTTTTCCGGCGCTTCCTGCAGTAGCAGCGCCATCAGCGCCGGGTCGATTTTCCGTTTATCCAGCACAAAGTTTTCAAACTCCTGGGTATCGGCCATGCGCCCGACGCGATCGTGCTCTTTCACCAACTGGTAGCAGGCGCGGACGTGCGCGGCGGACATCTCCTTTTGCGGCGCAAATTTGTCTTTGATGATTTTAAACACCCGGTCGAAGCCCGGTAGGGTAAACACCAGCATCACCATGCCGCGGATCCCCGGCGCTTCGATAAATTGCTCATCGCAATCAGCGAGATAAAGCAGATACTCGCGGTAGCTTTCGGTCTTCGCGTGTTTCTGACAACCAATCGCCATATACAATTCAGCGGTGGTTTTACCGGGCAGGATCTCGCGCAGCCACTCCACTAACGCCGCGGGCAGCGGAGCGTAAACCATAAAGTAGGAGCGGGCAAAGCCAAACACAATGCTCGCTTCCGCCGTCGTGGTCAGACAGGTATCGACAAACAGTTCGCCTTCGTCAGTCCGGTGGATTGGCAATAAAAACGGCAGCGTCCCGGAAGGGGTAATCAGCTTACCGACCAGCCAGGCGGCCTTATTGCGATAAAACAGTTCGTTCGCCACCTGTAAATGACAGCGCGGCAACACATCCGCACCCAGAGTTTCGGTCAGGTGTTCGATGATGTAGTGGATATCACGATGTTTGTTCTGCCACGGTAGACGCAGAGGCAGATCGCTGAGAACGCGGGTGAGTAGCCACTCCCAGCCGGTATCGGGAAAAAAGTCTTTCGCCAGCGGGCGGGGGATCGTGCGAAAACGGCGCTCTGGCTGAGAGCTAAAAATAAACAGCCGCTCGGGAGTCAGCGAGCGGTGGTCAAATAACCGGCAGTAAACGGAGTTAAAGAAGCTCTCCGCAATCTCGAAGCGCGGATAATCCGGCAAGAGCCGGGTGTAATGATCTTTCACGCGGAGCAAAAAATCCGCGTCGGTACTTTTGCCGTCAGTAATGCAGCGCAGCTGTTCCACCACCAGACCTACATGATGATCGTAAAGGTGAATACGGCTTTTCATCGCCTGCTGAACCGCATGCCAGTCGGCATGTTCAAAACGCTGCTGCGCGCCGGAGGTGACTTCCAGAAAACGCCCGTACTGGGCGTCGAAACCTTGTAAAATTGTCTGAGCAATCAGTAATTCCAGGCCACGCGTCATCGATTTCTCCCATCCGGCACAACGTCATGCCGGATGGCGCATACGCTTTTCCGGCCTACATCCCTTCGTAGGCCCGGCAAGCGCAGCGCCACCGGGCATTGATCAGAACTGCGATTCTTCGGTGGAACCCGTTAACGCGGTAACGGAAGAGGCGCCGCCCTGAATGATGGTGGTAACTTTATCGAAGTAGCCGGTACCCACTTCCTGCTGGTGGGACACGAAGGTGTAACCGTCTTTTGCCGCCGCAAATTCTGGCTGCTGCACCTTCTCAACATAGTGGCGCATGCCTTCACCCTGCGCATAGGAGTGCGCGAGGTCGAACATGTTGAACCACATGCTGTGAATACCTGCCAGGGTAATGAACTGGTATTTATAGCCCATGTCCGACAACTGCTGCTGGAAGCTGGCAATGGTTTTATCATCCAGGTTTTTCTGCCAGTTAAACGACGGCGAACAGTTGTAGGCCAGCAGTTTACCTGGGAATTTCGCATGAATGGCATCGGCAAAGCGCTTCGCCAGTTCGAGGTCTGGTGTGGAAGTTTCACACCACACCAGATCCGCATACGGCGCGTAGGCCAGACCGCGGCTGATCGCCTGCTCAATACCAGCATGTGTACGGAAGAAGCCTTCGCAGGTACGTTCGCCAGTAATGAACTCGCTGTCGTAGGCGTCGCAGTCAGAGGTAATCAAATCAGCTGCGTCAGCATCGGTACGCGCAATCACCAGCGTCGGCACGCCCATCACGTCGGCAGCCAGACGGGCCGCCACCAGTTTCTGAATAGCTTCCTGAGTCGGCACCAGCACCTTACCGCCCATGTGACCGCATTTTTTCACTGATGCGAGCTGATCTTCGAAGTGAACGGCTGCTGCACCAGCCTCAATCATCGATTTCATCAGTTCAAACGCGTTCAGAACCCCGCCAAAGCCCGCTTCCGCATCGGCAACGATCGGCAGGAAGTAATCCACGTAGCGCGGATCGTTCGGCTCAATACCGCTTGACCATTGGATCTGATCCGCACGACGGAAAGTGTTGTTGATCCGATCCACCACTGCCGGGACGGAGTTTGCCGGATACAGCGATTGATCCGGATACATGCTGGAGGCCAGGTTGGCATCTGCCGCCACCTGCCAGCCAGAAAGGTAAACCGCTTCAATACCGGCTTTCGCCTGTTGCAGCGCCTGGCCGCCGGTCAGCGCGCCGAGGCTGTTGATATACCCTTTCTTCGACTCACCGTGCAGCAGACGCCACATTTTCGCCGCACCAAGCTGCGCCAGCGTGCATTCCGGGTTGACCGAGCCACGTAATTTCACCACATCCTCCGCGCTATATGGACGGGTGATGCCTTCCCAGCGCGGTTGAGTCCACTCTTTCTGTAATTCTTCGATTTGTTGATTACGGGTTTTCATGTGCAGATGCTCCATATTGTTATGTGGTGAGTTAAGCCAGCAGGCGGTAACCTGGCAGGGTCAAGAAATCGATCAGTTCATCAGAGGTAGTGATTTGCTCCATCAGGCGCGCGGCGTCGTCAAAACGCCCGCTGCTGTAGCGGTGCTCGCCCAGTTCGTCCTGAATCACCAGCATCTCTTCGGCCAGCATCTGGCGGAACAGCGGTTTGGTCACCGGCTTGCCATTGCTGAGCGTTTTCTGGTGGTGGATCCACTGCCAGATAGAGGTGCGGGAGATTTCAGCGGTGGCCGCATCTTCCATCAGACCGTAAATCGGCACGCAGCCGTTACCGGAGATCCACGCCTCGATATACTGCACCGCGACACGGATATTGGCGCGCATACCCTCTTCGGTACGCTCACCTTCACAAGGCGCCAGCAGCTGTTCGGCGGTAATTGGCGCATCTTCTTCACGCGTTACAAACAGCTGATTTTTGTTTTCTCCGAGCACGTCGTTGAATACCGTCATTGCAGTATCTGCCAGGCCCGGATGGGCAATCCATGTACCGTCATGACCGTTATTCGCTTCCAGCGCTTTATCCGCTTTTACCTTGGTCAGAACCTGGTTGTTACGCTCGGCATCTTTACTGGGAATGAACGCAGCCATGCCGCCCATCGCGAACGCGCCGCGTTTATGACAGGTTTTAATCAACAGACGCGAGTAGGCGCTAAGGAATGGCTTATCCATCGTCACCACCTGACGGTCTGGTAGCACGCGGTCCGGATGATTCTTCAGGGTTTTGATATAGCTGAAAATGTAATCCCAGCGGCCACAGTTCAGGCCCACAATGTGATCACGCAACGCGTGCAGAATTTCGTCCATCTGGAAAACAGCGGGCAACGTTTCAATCAGCAAGGTCGCTTTGATGGTGCCGCGCGGCAGATTAAAGCGGTCCTCTGCATAGCTGAACACTTCACTCCACCAGGCAGCTTCTTGCCAGGCCTGCGTTTTTGGCAGATAGAAATACGGGCCACTGCCTTTTGCCAGCAACGCTTTGTAGTTGTGGAAGAAGTAGAGTGCAAAATCGAACAGGCTGCCAGGGATGGATTCGCCACGCCAGGTGACGTGTTTTTCCGGCAGATGCAGACCACGCACACGACACACCAATAAAGCTGGATTGGGTTTAAGTTGATAAATTTTACCCGCTTCGTTGGTGTAACTAATGGTGCCATTGACCGCATCGCGCAGGTTGATCTGCCCGTCGATAACTTTGCTCCACTCAGGGGCCAGCGAATCTTCAAAGTCAGCCATAAAGACTTTGACGTTCGCGTTCAGCGCGTTGATGACCATCTTGCGCTCAACCGGTCCGGTAATCTCTACGCGGCGATCCAGTAAATCATCAGGAATACCGCGAATTTTCCAGTCGCCCTCACGAATGGAAGCTGTTTCCGAAATAAAATCAGGCAACTTACCGTTATCAATATCCTGCTGCTGCTGGATCCGCGCAGCCAGAAGCTTATTCCGCTTAGGCGTAAATCTTGTCACCAGTTCAGTCAGAAACTCCACCGCTTCTCCGGTCAGGATTTGCTGCTCCTGTTCGCCACGCGGCCTGGTGAAGACCAGTTCATCGGTTGTCGTTGCCTGTTGATTCATTGCGTAGTTCCTCGTCAGTGATCCAAACACATCCCCAATGCGAACGAAGGATCGTTGTGCGGTTTTCGTTCAGCACAACTAAGACTACTCATTTAAATTTCAAAATCAAAAACAATTTCCATTTTTAAATTAATTATCCATTAACCTATTGATAACAATATAAATAAAATTTAATTACACAGTGAGGTGCGTTTCGGAAATAAAAAAGGCACCCGAAGGTGCCTGATTCAACATGCTGAAACGCTTAAGGATCGTCTGCTACAGAAGATTAATCCAGCGTTGGATTCATGTGACGCAGATCATATGGCGTGATCTGGTAGACGTAATAGTTGAGCCAGTTGGTAAACAACAGATTGCCATGGCTACGCCAGGTTGCCCGCGGTTTGTTTTGCGGGTCATCTTTCGGGAAGTAGTTATAGGGTACTTCCGGGGATAAGCCCGCTTCAACGTCACGAAAATATTCGCTACCGAGCGTGTGCGCGTCATACTCGGGATGACCCGTCACAAAGGCAATGCGTTTATCTTTACTGGCGAACAGATAGGCATCGCCCTCTTCCGTTTCGGCAAAAATCTCGAGATCGGTATAGTCGCGGATAAGTGCGGCAGGGAAGTCGGCATAGCGCGAATGAGGGGCCAAAAATGCATCATCAAATCCGCGCGTCAGCAACGCATGAGGATGCAGAATATGATGCTCATAGACGCCGGAGAGTTTATCCGTGCGGGTTTGCTTGGGAATGCCATAAAGGATATTCAATGCGGCCTGTACCGCCCAGCAGACAAACAGCGTCGAGGTAACGTGATCTTTAGCCCACTCAAGAACCTGTTTTATCTGCGGCCAGTAAGCCACGTCATTAAACTCAACCAGACCCAGCGGCGCCCCTGTAACGATCAGTCCATCAAAGTTCTGATCGCAGATATCCTCGAAATTACAGTAAAAGTTATTCAGATGCTCCGTTGGGGTGTTGCGTGACTCGCGGGCATCGATGCGCAATAGCTGAATATCTACCTGTAGCGGTGAGTTAGACAATAAACGCAGGAACTGGTTTTCCGTTTCAATCTTCTTCGGCATCAGGTTGAGGATAAGTACCTTCAGTGGACGGATTTCCTGACCGGAAGCGCGGGATGTCGTCATGACAAAGACGTTTTCCTCACGCAAGAAATTGACGGCGGGTAGTTCGTCCTGCACGCGAATTGGCATAACCTGATAACCTCACTACATACGTTTAAACGTTTAGACATCCAGATAGCTGAAGATACCCAGGAATCAGCAGAATGTCGAGTCTGCATCCTCAAGTTGAGAAAGTTTCACGGTTCCTTGCTGTAGAATAGTGCAGTAAAGAAAAAAGGAGAATGCTATGACCTTTACCATCCGTCGTTCGCGTCAGGACGAAGGAGACAAGTTAGTTTCTATTTGGTGTCGCTCAGTGGATGCCACGCACCATTTCCTCTCTGCGGATTATCGGGTTGAACTGGAACAGTTGGTACGTTCTTTTTTACCAGAAGCCCCTCTATGGGTTGCAGTGACAAATCAGGATGAGCCAGTCGCCTTTATGCTCCTGACCGATCAGCATATAGATGCCCTGTTTGTCGATCCGGATGTGCGTGGTAGTGGCGTTGGTAAGCTGCTGATTGAACATGCTTTATCAATGAGTTCCACGCTAACAACTAACGTTAACGAACAGAATGAACAAGCGGTTGGATTCTATAAGAAGATGGGATTTAGCGTGACGGGACGTACAGAGGTGGACGATCTTGGGCGCCCCTACCCGTTGCTCAATCTCGTACGCGGGTAGCAGGGCAAGTTTTTACGTGGTGCGGGATTGCCTGATGCGCTGCGCTTATCAGGCCTACATCCAGGTCACAACGGCTGTGTTCACCACAGACGCAAAAAAGCCCATCCGGCAGGATGGGCTTCTTCACTTTAATTAATGCCTGGCAGTTCCCTACTCTCGCATGGGGAGACCCCACACTACCATCGGCGCTACGGCGTTTCACTTCTGAGTTCGGCATGGGGTCAGGTGGGACCACCGCGCTACAGCCGCCAGGCAAATTCTGTTATCAGACCGCTTTGTGCGTTCTGATGTTATCTGTATCAGGCTGAAAATCTGTCTCTTCGCCAAAACATCTTCGGCGTTGTAAGGTTAAGCCTCACGGTTCATTAGTATCGGTTAGCTCAACGTATCGCTACGCTTACACACCCGACCTATCAACGTCGTCGTCTTCAACGTTCCTTCAGGAGACTCAAAGTCTCAGGGAGAACTCATCTCGGGGCAAGTTTCGTGCTTAGATGCTTTCAGCACTTATCTCTTCCGCATTTAGCTACCGGGCAGTGCCATTGGCATGACAACCCGAACACCAGTGATGCGTCCACTCCGGTCCTCTCGTACTAGGAGCAGCCCCCCTCAATTCTCCAGCGCCCACGGCAGATAGGGACCGAACTGTCTCACGACGTTCTAAACCCAGCTCGCGTACCACTTTAAATGGCGAACAGCCATACCCTTGGGACCTACTTCAGCCCCAGGATGTGATGAGCCGACATCGAGGTGCCAAACACCGCCGTCGATATGAACTCTTGGGCGGTATCAGCCTGTTATCCCCGGAGTACCTTTTATCCGTTGAGCGATGGCCCTTCCATTCAGAACCACCGGATCACTAAGACCTGCTTTCGCACCTGCTCGAGCCGTCACTCTCGCAGTCAAGCTAGCTTATGCCTTTGCACTAACCTCCTGATGTCCGACCAGGATTAGCTAACCTTCGTGCTCCTCCGTTACTCTTTGGGAGGAGACCGCCCCAGTCAAACTACCCACCAGACACTGTCCGCAACCCGGATTACGGGCCCACGTTAGAACACCAGCCATTAAAGGGTGGTATTTCAAGGACGGCTCCATGCAGACTGGCGTCCACACTTCAAAGCCTCCCACCTATCCTACACATCAAGGACCAGTGTTCAGTGTCAAGCTATAGTAAAGGTTCACGGGGTCTTTCCGTCTTGCCGCGGGTACACTGCATCTTCACAGCGAGTTCAATTTCACTGAGTCTCGGGTGGAGACAGCCTGGCCATCATTACGCCATTCGTGCAGGTCGGAACTTACCCGACAAGGAATTTCGCTACCTTAGGACCGTTATAGTTACGGCCGCCGTTTACCGGGGCTTCGATCAAGAGCTTCTCCTTACGGATAACCCCATCAATTAACCTTCCGGCACCGGGCAGGCGTCACACCGTATACGTCCACTTTCGTGTTTGCACAGTGCTGTGTTTTTAATAAACAGTTGCAGCCAGCTGGTATCTTCGACTGATTTCAGCTCCATGAGTAAATCACTTCACCTACCTATCAGCGTGCCTTCTCCCGAAGTTACGGCACCATTTTGCCTAGTTCCTTCACCCGAGTTCTCTCAAGCGCCTTGGTATTCTCTACCTGACCACCTGTGTCGGTTTGGGGTACGATTTGATGTTACCTGATGCTTAGAGGCTTTTCCTGGAAGCAGGGCATTTGTCACTTCAGCACCGTAGTGCCTCGTCATCACACCTCAGCGTTAAAAGGTACCGGATTTACCTGGAACCTCCGCCTACATGCTTAAACCGGGACAACCGTCGCCCGGCCGACATAGCCTTCTCCGTCCCCCCTTCGCAGTAACACCAAGTACAGGAATATTAACCTGTTTCCCATCGACTACGCCTTTCGGCCTCGCCTTAGGGGTCGACTCACCCTGCCCCGATTAACGTTGGACAGGAACCCTTGGTCTTCCGGCGTGCGGGTTTTTCACCCGCATTATCGTTACTTATGTCAGCATTCGCACTTCTGATACCTCCAGCAACCCTCACAGGCCACCTTCAACGGCTTACAGAACGCTCCCCTACCCAACAACACATAGTGTCGCTGCCGCAGCTTCGGTGCATGGTTTAGCCCCGTTACATCTTCCGCGCAGGCCGACTCGACCAGTGAGCTATTACGCTTTCTTTAAATGATGGCTGCTTCTAAGCCAACATCCTGGCTGTCTGTGCCTTCCCACATCGTTTCCCACTTAACCATGACTTTGGGACCTTAGCTGGCGGTCTGGGTTGTTTCCCTCTTCACGACGGACGTTAGCACCCGCCGTGTGTCTCCCGTGATAACATTCTTCGGTATTCGCAGTTTGCATCGGGTTGGTAAGTCGGGATGACCCCCTAGCCGAAACAGTGCTCTACCCCCGAAGATGAATTCACGAGGCGCTACCTAAATAGCTTTCGGGGAGAACCAGCTATCTCCCGGTTTGATTGGCCTTTCACCCCCAGCCACAAGTCATCCGCTAATTTTTCAACATTAGTCGGTTCGGTCCTCCAGTTAGTGTTACCCAACCTTCAACCTGCCCATGGCTAGATCACCGGGTTTCGGGTCTATACCCTGCAACTTAACGCCCAGTTAAGACTCGGTTTCCCTTCGGCTCCCCTATACGGTTAACCTTGCTACAGAATATAAGTCGCTGACCCATTATACAAAAGGTACGCAGTCACACCCGAAGGTGCTCCCACTGCTTGTACGTACACGGTTTCAGGTTCTTTTTCACTCCCCTCGCCGGGGTTCTTTTCGCCTTTCCCTCACGGTACTGGTTCACTATCGGTCAGTCAGGAGTATTTAGCCTTGGAGGATGGTCCCCCCATATTCAGACAGGATACCACGTGTCCCGCCCTACTCTTCGAGTTCACAACCTGTGCATTTTTGTGTACGGGACTATCACCCTGTACCGTCGGACTTTCCAGACCGTTCCACTAACACACATGCTGATTCAGACTCTGGGCTGCTCCCCGTTCGCTCGCCGCTACTGGGGGAATCTCGGTTGATTTCTTTTCCTCGGGGTACTTAGATGTTTCAGTTCCCCCGGTTCGCTTCGTTAACCTATGTATTCAGTTAACGATAGTGTGACGAATCACACTGGGTTTCCCCATTCGGAAATCGCCGGTTATAACGGTTCATATCACCTTACCGGCGCTTATCGCAGATTAGCACGTCCTTCATCGCCTCTGACTGCCAGGGCATCCACCGTGTACGCTTAGTCGCTTAACCTCACAACCCGAAGATGTTTCACTTCTGATTGCAAAAATTTGAGAGACTCGAACACACCTTTTATCTGTTCTTATTACGGCGAACAGACACAGTGTGTCGTTTCAATTTTCAGCTTGATCCAGATTTTTAAAGAGCAAAACTTCTTAATGCACTCGAAAGTACATTCAGAAGTTCATCATTCATCAGACAATCTGTGTGAGCACTGCAAAGAACGTTTCTTTAAGGTAAGGAGGTGATCCAACCGCAGGTTCCCCTACGGTTACCTTGTTACGACTTCACCCCAGTCATGAATCACAAAGTGGTAAGCGCCCTCCCGAAGGTTAAGCTACCTACTTCTTTTGCAACCCACTCCCATGGTGTGACGGGCGGTGTGTACAAGGCCCGGGAACGTATTCACCGTGGCATTCTGATCCACGATTACTAGCGATTCCGACTTCATGGAGTCGAGTTGCAGACTCCAATCCGGACTACGACATACTTTATGAGGTCCGCTTGCTCTCGCGAGGTCGCTTCTCTTTGTATATGCCATTGTAGCACGTGTGTAGCCCTACTCGTAAGGGCCATGATGACTTGACGTCATCCCCACCTTCCTCCAGTTTATCACTGGCAGTCTCCTTTGAGTTCCCGGCCGGACCGCTGGCAACAAAGGATAAGGGTTGCGCTCGTTGCGGGACTTAACCCAACATTTCACAACACGAGCTGACGACAGCCATGCAGCACCTGTCTCAGAGTTCCCGAAGGCACCAAAGCATCTCTGCTAAGTTCTCTGGATGTCAAGAGTAGGTAAGGTTCTTCGCGTTGCATCGAATTAAACCACATGCTCCACCGCTTGTGCGGGCCCCCGTCAATTCATTTGAGTTTTAACCTTGCGGCCGTACTCCCCAGGCGGTCGACTTAACGCGTTAGCTCCGGAAGCCACGCCTCAAGGGCACAACCTCCAAGTCGACATCGTTTACGGCGTGGACTACCAGGGTATCTAATCCTGTTTGCTCCCCACGCTTTCGCACCTGAGCGTCAGTCTTTGTCCAGGGGGCCGCCTTCGCCACCGGTATTCCTCCAGATCTCTACGCATTTCACCGCTACACCTGGAATTCTACCCCCCTCTACAAGACTCTAGCCTGCCAGTTTCGGATGCAGTTCCCAGGTTGAGCCCGGGGATTTCACATCCGACTTGACAGACCGCCTGCGTGCGCTTTACGCCCAGTAATTCCGATTAACGCTTGCACCCTCCGTATTACCGCGGCTGCTGGCACGGAGTTAGCCGGTGCTTCTTCTGCGAGTAACGTCAATCGCTGTGGTTATTAACCACAACGCCTTCCTCCTCGCTGAAAGTACTTTACAACCCGAAGGCCTTCTTCATACACGCGGCATGGCTGCATCAGGCTTGCGCCCATTGTGCAATATTCCCCACTGCTGCCTCCCGTAGGAGTCTGGACCGTGTCTCAGTTCCAGTGTGGCTGGTCATCCTCTCAGACCAGCTAGGGATCGTCGCCTAGGTGAGCCGTTACCCCACCTACTAGCTAATCCCATCTGGGCACATCCGATGGCAAGAGGCCCGAAGGTCCCCCTCTTTGGTCTTGCGACATTATGCGGTATTAGCTACCGTTTCCAGTAGTTATCCCCCTCCATCGGGCAGTTTCCCAGACATTACTCACCCGTCCGCCACTCGTCACCCGAGAGCAAGCTCTCTGTGCTACCGTTCGACTTGCATGTGTTAGGCCTGCCGCCAGCGTTCAATCTGAGCCATGATCAAACTCTTCAATTTAAGTTTGATGCTCGTGAATTAAACTTCGTAATGAATTACGTGTTCACTCAGAGACTTGGTATTCATTTTTCGTCTTGCGACGTTAAGAATCCGTATCCTCGAGTGCCCACACAGATTGTCTGATAAATTGTTAAAGAGCAGTTGCGACGCGCCTTAGCGCTCTGTCGCGAGGTGGCGTATATTACGCTTTCCTCTTTCAGAGTCAACCCTCATTTTCAGGTTTTTCTCTTCAACCGACCGGGCTGTTTGTGTGAAGTGATTCACATCCGCCGTGTCGATGGAGGCGCATTATAGGGAGTTTCCTTCAGCCCGCAACCCTTAAATGACAGAAAAATGACTGACTGCTGCATTCCACAGCAGAACCCCGTCTTATACCCATTTACACACAGAGTTATCCACAAAAATAAGGTTCTCTTGCGATCATCACTTCGATTTACCCCTCATCTATAAAGCTGAAATAATCGAATTAAAGGAAAGAGAAAAATTCGCGAGCGTTGCGCAAACGTTTTCGTTACAATGCCACCGCACAACAAGGATGCCCCGTGAGGGGCGTTAGCTGAGTTTTTAGCCAAGAATTCACCTAACGCTCTCTGTAATAGTCAAATCCAGGGGATTTACCATGCAACAACGTCGTCCAGTCCGCCGCGCTCTGCTCAGTGTTTCTGACAAGGCCGGTATCATCGAATTCGCTCAGGCACTTTCCGCACGCGGTGTGGAGCTGCTGTCTACGGGGGGGACCGCCCGCCTGTTAGCAGAAAAAGGCCTGGCAGTGACCGAAGTTTCCGATTACACCGGTTTCCCGGAAATGATGGATGGACGCGTGAAGACCCTGCATCCAAAAGTCCACGGCGGCATCCTCGGCCGTCGCGGCCAGGACGATGCGATCATGGAACAGCATCACATCGCCCCTATCGATATGGTGGTCGTTAACCTGTACCCCTTCGCCGAAACCGTAGCCCGTGAAGGCTGCTCGCTGGAAGATGCGGTAGAGAACATTGATATCGGCGGCCCGACCATGGTGCGCTCTGCTGCCAAGAACCATAAAGACGTCGCCATCGTGGTGAAGAGCAGTGACTACGACGCCATTATTAAAGAGATGGATGCTAATGAAGGCTCTCTGACTCTCGACACCCGTTTCGATCTCGCGATTAAAGCTTTCGAACACACCGCCGCCTACGACAGCATGATTGCCAACTACTTCGGCAGCATGGTTCCGGCCTACCACGGTGAAAGCAAAGAAGCCGCCGGTCGCTTCCCGCGTACGCTGAACCTGAACTTCATTAAGAAGCAGGATATGCGCTACGGCGAGAACAGCCACCAGCAGGCAGCCTTCTATATAGAAGAGAATGTGAAAGAAGCGTCCGTTGCCACCGCACAGCAGGTGCAGGGCAAAGCGCTCTCCTACAACAACATCGCCGATACCGATGCGGCACTGGAATGCGTGAAAGAGTTCAACGAGCCAGCCTGCGTGATCGTCAAGCATGCCAACCCGTGCGGCGTGGCGGTGAGCTCCACTATTCTCGACGCTTACGACCGTGCGTACAAAACCGACCCAACCTCCGCGTTCGGCGGCATCATCGCCTTCAACCGCGAGCTGGATGCCGAAACCGCGCAGGCGATTATCTCCCGCCAGTTCGTGGAAGTGATCATCGCCCCGTCCGCGACCGAAGAAGCGCTGAAGATCACTGCCGCTAAACAGAACGTTCGCGTCCTGATCTGCGGCCAGTGGGCACAGCGTGTGCCGGGTCTGGACTTCAAACGCGTTAACGGCGGCCTGCTGGTTCAGGACCGCGACCTGGGTATGGTAGGCGAAGGCGAACTGCGCGTGGTGTCTAAACGCCAGCCGACCGAGCAAGAGCTGCGTGACGCGCTGTTCTGCTGGAAGGTAGCCAAGTTTGTGAAGTCCAACGCTATTGTGTATGCCAAAGAGAACATGACCATCGGCATAGGCGCAGGCCAGATGAGCCGTGTCTACTCCGCGAAAATCGCCGGGATTAAAGCGGCTGACGAAGGTCTGGAAGTGAAAGGCTCCGCGATGGCCTCCGACGCCTTCTTCCCGTTCCGTGACGGTATTGATGCCGCTGCCGCCGTGGGCGTGAGCTGTGTGATCCAGCCTGGCGGTTCTATCCGTGATGATGAAGTCATTGCCGCTGCCGATGAACACGGTATCGCGATGATCTTTACCGACATGCGCCACTTCCGCCATTAATCCACGGAGCAGACGATGAAAGTATTAGTGATTGGCAACGGCGGGCGCGAGCACGCGCTGGCGTGGAAAGCGGCGCAGTCGCCGCTGGTTGATACCGTTTTTGTCGCACCGGGCAACGCGGGCACCGCGCTGGAACCCGCGCTGCAAAACGTGGCTATCGGCGTAACCGATATCCCGGCGCTGCTGAGCTTTGCCCAGAACGAGAAGATTGACCTGACCATCGTTGGCCCGGAAGCGCCGCTGGTGATTGGCGTGGTCGATGCGTTTCGCGCCGCAGGTCTGAAGATCTTCGGCCCAACCGAAGGCGCCGCACAGTTGGAAGGCTCCAAAGCCTTCACCAAAGATTTCCTCGCCCGTCATCACATCCCGACGGCGGAGTACCAGAACTTTACCGAGGTTGAGCCTGCGCTGGCTTACCTGCGCGAGAAAGGCGCTCCGATCGTCATCAAAGCCGACGGTCTGGCCGCCGGTAAAGGCGTTATCGTCGCGATGACGCTCGAAGAAGCGGAAGCCGCCGTGCAGGACATGCTGGCGGGTAACGCCTTTGGCGATGCAGGCCACCGCATCGTGATTGAAGAGTTCCTCGACGGTGAAGAAGCGAGCTTTATCGTGATGGTCGACGGCGAACACGTGCTGCCGATGGCCACCAGCCAGGACCACAAACGCGTGGGCAACGGCGATACCGGCCCGAACACCGGCGGGATGGGGGCTTACTCCCCGGCGCCGGTAGTCACTGATGAAGTGCACCAGCGCACCATGGAACGCATCATCTGGCCAACCGTGAAAGGCATGGCGGCGGAAGGGAATACCTACACCGGCTTCCTGTATGCGGGCCTGATGATCGACAAGCAGGGCAACCCGAAGGTAATCGAGTTCAACTGTCGCTTTGGCGATCCGGAAACCCAGCCGATCATGCTGCGCATGAAGTCGGATCTGGTGGATCTGTGCCTGGCCGCCTGCGACGGCAAGCTGGATGAGAAAACCTCCGAGTGGGACGAACGCGCTTCATTAGGCGTGGTGATCGCCGCGGGCGGTTATCCGGGCAGCTACAGCACCGGCGACGAGATCCACGGTCTGCCGCTGGAAGAAGTGGCTGACGGTAAGGTTTTCCACGCGGGCACCAAACTCGCCGATGACGACCGCGTGTTGACCAGCGGCGGCCGTGTACTGTGCGCCACCGCGCTGGGCCACACCGTCGCCGAAGCGCAGAAACGCGCTTACGCCCTGATGGCCGACATCCGCTGGAACGGTAGCTTCAGCCGTAACGACATCGGCTGGCGCGCCATCGAACGCGAACAGCGCTAACGCGAAATTTTCGCCAGCAGCGTTTTACGCGTAATGCCTAACTGACGGGCGGCTTCCGTTTTGTTGCCGCCCGTTTTTTCCAGCGCCGCCAGAATGACCTCTTTCTCCACTTCCACCAGCGGCTGGATCTCGCCACTGTATTCCGTTTTTATTGGCGTCGCGGCAATAGCCAGCGGCAGCTCGCGCTCGGAAATATACTCGCCCGTCAGCAGCACCACCGCCCGCTCCACCGCGTTTTCCAGTTCACGGATATTGCCCGGCCAGTCGTAATGGATAAGCAGATCCATCGCCTGCGGAGTAAAGCCTTTCACCGCTTTACGGTTACGCGCGGCAAAACGCTGGAGAAAATGTTCGGCCAGCAGCGGAATATCTTCCCGACGTTGACATAATGCGGGCATTTCTATGGTGACCACGTTCAGACGGTAGTAGAGATCCTGGCGAAAACGTCCGGCACTGACCTCCTCGGCCAGATTACGGTGCGTGGCGGCGATCAGCCGGACATCAACATCAATTGTCTGGTTACTGCCAACCCGTTGTACCTCTCGCTCCTGGATAGCCCGCAGCAGACGCACCTGCATCAGCGGTGAGATATCGCCAATTTCATCAAGAAATAACGTGCCGCCGTCCGCTTCCACAAAGCGCCCTTCCCGCCGTTTATCCGCCCCGGTAAACGCCCCTTTCTCGTGGCCAAAAAGTTCGGACTCCAGCAGCGACTCATTCAGCGCCGCGCAGTTCAGCGTCACCAGCGGCTTATCACTGCGCGCGCTGCTGGCGTGTAGCGCGCGGGCAACCAGCTCTTTCCCTGTCCCGGAATCTCCGTGGATAAGCACCGTGGCGTCCGAGGGCGCTACCATCGCAATTTCATTGAGCAACTGCTGCATCGCCGGACTGCTGCCAATCATGCCAAACTGCGCAGCCGACGCTGACAACACTTCAGCGCTCGTATCCCGCGTATGCGCCAGCGCTTTTTCCAGTGTTTCCTGCAAACGGTCAAAATCCAGCGGTTTGATTAAGTAGTCCAGCGCCCCGGTTTTCAGCGCCTCTACGGCGGTCTCCACGCTGGAGAAAGCCGTCATAATCAGTACCGGAATGGCTGGATTCAGGGCTTTAATCTCTTTTAACGTTGCGATACCGTCCATCTCCGCCATGCGAACATCACACAGCACCAGATCAAATACGCGTTCACGCACCTGTTCCAGCGCCGCTCGCCCGCTATAAGCCAGTGCGACGTCATAACCCCAGCCACGCAGCAGCGCCTGTAAAATAGTGCAGTGGCTGATATCGTCATCCACTACCAGAATATCGATTTTTCCGCGCGTCATCCTTGTTAATCCTGTCGTTTCGCTTTCGTCGGGAGCCAGAGAGTAAAGACCGTACCTTTGCCCTCAATACTTGCCACCTGGATAGTGCCGCCGTGCTGTTCGATAATGTTCTGCACTACCGCCAGTCCCAGACCAGTACCATCAGCTTTGGTCGTGTAGTAAGGCGTAAAAATGGCCTCCAGCTGTTCCGGCGCAATCCCCTTCCCGCTATCGGTCACCAAGATTTTAACGCGATCGCCGCTGCTTTCACTCGCTTCAACCGTAATCGTGCCCTGACGGCCTATTGCATGAATGGCGTTCAGATAAAGATTCAGCAGAACCTGGGTGAGCCGATCGGGATCGGCCTCAATGGCAGGCAGCGTGGCATTGGCCGCAAATCGTAGCTGGATGTCCCGGCTTGCCGCATCCTGACTCACCAGGTGGAGTGAATGAGTGATGACCTGGTTGAGATCCACGTGTTGTAGCGTCAGATGTGCAGGTTTCACCAGTTCCAGCAGTTCGCTCACCACCCGATTTAAACGGTCCGCCTCTTTCGCCATCACCTGCGCCAGCTCGTGAGACTCACCGCCTGCCGGTGTTCGTTCGGCAAAATATTTTGCTAAACCTTTGATGGATGAAAGTGGGTTACGAATCTCATGTGCAACGCCAGCCGCCAGATGCCCGAGCGCCATCAGTTTTTCTTTGCGCTTCATCGCATCCTGTAGTTCTTTATACGAGCGCTGATAGCGCTGATACCAGAAGTACGTCAGCACGGTTGCCAGCAACACAGCCGCCAGCGCAGACAAAACAATCAGCGTATTTCGCCACTCTCTGGCCTGAGTCGCGGCCAGGTCGCTGGCATCGAAAGCGATAAAAATGGTCTGCGTTGGGGTGATAAGCTGCCCGTCATTGCTGGCGCAACGCGCCATGCCATGGCGTCCGGGCCCATACATCGGCTGGAACTGGCGATAAATTTCCAGAGCCGGCGTTGTTTCCCCCTCCCCCATTGGTATCTCAATTTTCCGCCAGCGTTCTTGTTCCCCGGGGTGTAGCTGCTGCAGGACATCGGGCGAATAAAGTGATTTACCCACCATCGCCGAATTGCTGTGGGTAATAATGACGCCATGCTCATCGACGACGGCAAACCATAACACACCTGGCTGTACGGCCATTTCCTCCAGCAGCGTCTGCTGCTGGGCATGATGCATGCGCATCCCCATACCCACCCGCGTGCCGGACTCCAGGGCGCGAATCAACACACTGCCTTTTTCCAGGAGCGTTTGTCGGGCGGCATCACTTTCCCGACCATAGTCCCGTATGGTCATAATCGAAAACCAGCCGACTAACATCAGGATTGCCGCCAGCAAGAGTCTGCTCAACCACTTTGCCACCGTGTCCTTATAAAGACGCATACGTTCTCCCTTTACCCACCGTTTCCTTTCTTCGTTGCCGGTATACAGCAGAAATCATGCCATTTTTTCTCCCTGAGAACCCTGCCCTCAGACACAAAGTAGCGGGTAAAAATGACCCGCAGGCGAATTCTGGCGAGTCATTTTTACTCGCTTTCCTACCGAGACGGCGAGAACAACCTCCGCAAGGCCTGGATTGCCGCTTTGGCACGGAAGATGCAAAAGGGAATATAAGCTAACCAACAGGAGAACGAACAATGAAACGGAACAACAAACTGGCGCTGATTGCACTCTCTCTTATCGCTCTGGGCTCCACCCCGGCGCTGGCGCAACATCATTGGGGATATGGGGATGGTATGCAGCAACGGGGCGGCATACCAATGACCACCGAGCAGCAGGCTACCGCACAGAAAATTTATGATGATTACTACTCCCAGACCAGCGCGTTACGCCAACAGTTGGTCTCCAAACGTTATGAGTACAACGCCTTGTTAACAGCCAGTTCGCCAGACACGGCAAAAATTAATGCCGTGGCAAAAGAAATGGAGGCTCTGAATCAGTCTCTGGATGAGCAGCGCGTTAAGCGTGATGTCGCGCTGGCGCAAGCAGGCGTGCCACATGGTGCCGGAATGGGCTACGGCGGATGCGGCGGTAACTATCGCGGTGGCGGTCATATGGGAATGGGACACTGGTAAAGGACTTAATGCCTGATCGCGCTACGCTAATCGGACTACGGATGGATAAGACGCATTTGCGTCGCCATCCGGCGTTAAAATGTTTTCTCTTTCGGCTGCCAGTGACAAAAATCTTCATTGGCGACCAGCAGTAGTTGCGATCCTTCGGGCGCTTCCAGCCATGCCACGCTCACCTCTACGGATGAATGGCGCTGGCGGCGCTCAATATGGTTTATCGCCCACGATTCCAGATCGGGCTTTAGCGTTTCACCTTCACAGGTCGTCACCGTGTTATTCGCATGCCAGCGTCCCTGACGCAATATCACCCGTCCCTGACGCAGCGCATCGCTGGTCTGGCGGATTTGATCGGCGCGATAGCGGTAAAGCGCGATTTGATCGCTGGAAAGCTGTTGTTTTTGCCCGTCGACTTCACGCTGCATGAAACTCAGTTCGCCCCGGTCATCGAAGCGTATCCGAACATGTTCCGACGGTTTACTGTATACGTTGAGTTCTATCAGAGAGAGCGAATCACCCTGCCAGCGGTATTCACTGGTGGTGGTATCGCCTTTACGCCACGGACTAAATACCGAGAGCAAGTGAACATCGTCGCTGGAATCTTTACGCCAGATGCGTACCGCCCCCTGATCGCCAACATAGCCGCTGGCCGTGAAGGGAGGAAGCTCAGAATGGCTACCACAGGCTGACAGTAACAGAACACCTGAAAGCCAAAGCGAATGACGCCAGATGGACAAAAGGGGCGAAACCGCCCCTTCGATAAAACTGTTCACTGCCACGCGAATTACTTAACCGCGTCTTTCAGTGCTTTACCAGAAACAAATGCCGGTACGTTAGCTGCGGCGATTTTGATTTCTTTACCGGTCTGCGGGTTGCGGCCAGTGCGCTCAGCACGGTGGTTCACTTTGAAGGTACCGAAACCAACCAGTTGTACAGCATCGCCTTCTTTCAGAGACTCAGTAATAGCAGCCAGAGTGGATTCCAGAGCAGCTTTAGCCTGTGTTTTAGACAGTTCTGCTTTGTCTGCAATTACATCAATCAGTTGAGTCTTGTTCATAAGTTATCCTTACAATGTGTTTATCGCTTGCTAAGCATCGAGTGCGACGGAAATGCCAGAAAAGCACTCTCCTGCATACACGCACCGATAGCCACTTTTTTTCGCCCCCCAAATGTAGACCAGACCGGGGGCGGATGGGAAGCCTTCAGGCACGACAAATCAGGCGTTAAATCACGTTTTATGGTGTCATTGCTGAAAATTTATACCAATATTGCTCTCACCAGCCTCGCGCAGGTCTGCACGAAGCCCTTTTATCAGCTCAATATCGCGTTCTTCACAGTCGGCTAAAAGTCGGAAAATTTCCCACTGAATATCCCATTCTTGCTCAACGGCAGGGTTATCTTTCAGCTCTTCATCGGTCATTTCGCGACCAGCCTGGGTCATTTCCAGCATCGCAACCGTCGTAATCGATGCCTTGCTGACCTCAATCGCATGCTCCAGCGTTTCACCGCTAAGACGAGAATGCATCAGTTCGCTTAATGCCACGCAGGCATCAATCGCCGGGTAAACGCCGTACAGATCGTAATCATCCGCAGAAGGAATGGCCTCTTCAAACTTTTCCAGCTGGCTGTCGAAATTGATTTTCGCGTCTTTTACCGTCAGCGCTTCCCAAATTAAATCTAAAATTCGGCGGTAAATCTGCCCATCGCCAAATTCAGTTTGCTTGCAGAACATGGCGTAGTTTGGGTACATGCGCTCACAGAGGCAGGCCATAAACGTGACGTGCTGCCAGCTTTCCAGCTTCTCCAGACGCAGGTGAATCGGGTTTTGTAACATGATGAGTTCTCAAATACGGAAATTAGCCGCAGTTTACCCGATATGGGGCGTTTTTGCTGCAAGCCGCGTAAAAGACGGACGTTCTGATGCCACCGCATCCGCCCAGCGGGTCGGTTCCGGCAAACGATAACCGTTCATACAGCGCTGCACCCACGCCAGCGCGTTGTCCATGCCCACGCGGTGACCCGTAGAGATAAACAACGGATTACAGCGCGCTTTGCTGCGCCAGACCCATGCCAGCTGTTCGCCTTTATCCAGCAGCGGCGCGAGCGCACCGGGTTCGGCAGAGAGCGGCTCAAACTTGCCACACAGACGTTTTTTCGCCACGCCAATGGTCGGGACATCTACCAGCAGACCAAAATGGCTGGCGACCCCCAGGCGACGTGGGTGGGAAATACCATGCCCGTCGACGAACAGCAGATCCGGTTTTTGCGACAGCTGTTGCCAGGCGGCCATCAGCGCGGGGGTTTCACGAAAGGAGAGAAAGCCGGGAATATACGGCATGGTGGTGGCGACCCGCGCCACCGTGTATTCAACCAGTTCCAGAGAGGGATACTTCAGCAGAACCATCGCGGCCCGCGTCACTTCGCCACCCTGCTCAAACCCGACGTCCGCTCCCCCGATCAGATCCGGCGGATCCTTGTCGAGGCGATCCTCGCGGATCACTGAAGAGGCCAGTTCAAGCTGCTGAGCGCGTAGCGACGCGAGATCCATAATGACTCCTTAGCGGTGATATTGTTCGGACAGCCGATGCACCGCCTCCACAAACACCCCTGCATGTTCCGGCGGTACATCCTGATGGATGCCGTGACCGAGGTTGAAGACGTGGCCTTCACCGTGGCCGAAACCTGCAAGTATAGTCGCTACCTCGTCTTCGATCCGTGCCGGCGGCGCATACAGCATGGATGGATCCATATTGCCCTGCAGCGCCACTTTATGGCCAACGCGACGACGCGCATCGGCGATATCTGTCGTCCAGTCGAGACCTAACGCATCACAGCCGGTTTCCGCCATCGCTTCCAGCCACTGACCGCCGCCTTTGGTAAACAGCGTCACCGGTACGCGACGGCCTTCGTTTTCGCGCAGCAGACCATCAACGATTTTATGCATGTAGTACAACGAGAACTGCTGATAGTCGCGCCCGGTCAGCACGCCACCCCAGGTGTCAAAAATCATTACCGATTGCGCGCCCGCTTTAATCTGCGCGTTCAGGTACAGCGTGACGCTCTGCGCCAGCTTATCGAGCAGCAGATGCAGCGCTTTAGGGTCGGCATACATCATCTTTTTAATCACGGTGAAGGCTTTACTGCTGCCGCCTTCCACCATGTAGGTCGCCAGCGTCCACGGGCTGCCGGAGAAACCTATCAGCGGCACCTCGCCCTTCAGCTCACGGCGGATGGTGCGCACCGCGTTCATCACGTAGCCCAGCTCGCCTTCCGGGTCCGGAATCGGCAGTTTTTCAACGTCGGCCTTGCTGGTAATCGGTGAGGTGAAGCGCGGGCCTTCCCCGGCCTCAAAGTACAGCCCAAGCCCCATTGCATCCGGAATAGTCAAAATATCCGAGAAGAGGATCGCCGCATCGAGCTTGTAGCGACGCAGCGGCTGCAGCGTCACCTCACAGGCCAGCTCGGCGTTTTTGCACAGCGCCATAAAATCGCCCGCCTCGGCGCGCGTGGCTTTATATTCCGGTAGATAGCGGCCCGCCTGGCGCATCATCCATACCGGGGTGACATCAACGGGCTGGCGCAGCAGCGCACGCAGATAACGATCGTTCTTCAGTTCGGTCATTTTTTGCAGTTCCTTATTGCGTCAGTCCCACAGTGTATCACCACTCGTTCTTTACTCGTACTCGGCCCGACACATTGCCACCGTATCTTCGATCAAACGACGCGCGACGGTGCCAGGCGGGGGTAAGAGTGGTAAATCGTCGTAGCGATACCAGTTGGCATTGAGTAGCTCTTTCGGGTCAATGACGATGTCGCCGCTGTCGTACTCTGCCATAAACGCCGTCATCAGCGATTGCGGGAACGGCCACGGCTGCGAGGTCACGTAGCGCAGATTTTTCACCTTGATCCCGCTTTCCTCCATGACTTCGCGCGCCACGGCCTGCTCCAGGGTTTCGCCTACTTCGACAAAACCGGCCAGCACGGTATGCACACCGTTACGATGGCGAACATGCTGGGCAAGGAGGATCGAATCATCGCGGCGAATGGCGACGATAATGCAGGGAGCGATTTGCGGATAATAGCGTTCGCGGCAATGGCTACACAGCATCGCCCATTCGGTTTTGCTCGGGTGCATCGTGTGCCCGCAGTAGCCGCAGAATTTATGCGAGCGGTAGAACTCGGCCAGCTGTACGCCGCGCCCCGCCAACTGAAACAGGCCTACATCCTGGTCGATAACCTGGCGCACCGAACCCATGTCGTGGCGACGCGGCTGCTGCACCAGCCAGACCGGATCGCCTTCCCACTCACCTATCTGAAGTGCGCGCTGGCCCGCAAGATCGAAATTTATCGCCTCGCCATAGGGTAATTCCCCAGCAGGCAACCATAATTTTTGTTCGTGGCTCACAATCCACCAGCCGCGATCCCATTTTTCAATTATTCGATCCATATCTCTTGCGCTACCTTTGCTTCACAGGCATGTTATTAACATTATTTTTACAAGATTGACATGAGCAGATTTTAAACTTATCGATACGAGGGTCAACGTATGTTAAACCAGTTAGAACACCTGAAAGAGCGTGTCCATGGGCATCATAAACTGGTCGACCGTTGGCTGAATATTCGTAAGCACCTGCTCGTGGCTTACTACGATCTGGTTGGCCTGAAACCGGGCAAAGAGTCGTTTATGCGCCTCAATGAGAAAGCGCTCGATAATTTTTGCCAGCGTCTGGTCGACTATCTGTCTGCCGGTCACTTCAGTATTTATGAACGCATTATCCATAAAATGGAAGGTGAGAGTCCGCTTTTAAACGCCAGCAAAATCTGGCCGCAGCTGGATGCCAATACCCAACTGATAATGGATTACTATGACTCAACGCTGGAAAACGCCATCGATGAGGATAACGTTCACCAGCTCCAGCAGGCGCTTTCCGATATTGGCGAAGCGCTGGAGGCTCGTTTCCGGCTGGAAGATCAGCTCATCATGCTGGCCTTTAAAACGCTTAGCGAATTCAAACGCCCGGCTTGAGATTTTCCGCATTAACGCGTAGTTTACATTCATTACCTCTAAGATAGAGGTTACTTCTTGTCGGAGTGCTTATTTTCCACAAAAGCATTCGTGATGCGTCAAGGCGGCAAGTCAGTGAATCTCCAGGAGCTTACCTAAGTAAGTGACTGGAGTGAGCGGACGAAGCCAACAAAGAGGCAGCGCGAAGGATGACGTGGAAAAGGCTGAGACCGTTAATTCGGGATCCGCGGAACCTGATCAGGTTAAAACCTGCGAAGGGAACAAGAGTCAATCTACAGCCGTATCGCCTTGGGCGATCGTCTCTCTTGCTTCATCCGTCGTCTGACAAGCCACGTCCTTACTTTTTTGGAATGAGCTATGTCTGCCACTACTAAACCATCACGCCGCGAACAGCGCGCCCAGGCCCAACACTTTATCGATACTCTGGAAGGTACCGCCTTTCCTGAGTCCAGACGCATCTATATCACCGGTTCGCAGCCGGATATCCGCATCCCGATGCGCGAAATTCAGCTCAGCCCAACGCTGATTGGCGGCAGTAAAGATAACCCGCAGTTTGAGGCGAACGAAGCCGTACCGGTGTACGACACCTCCGGCCCGTATGGCGATCCTGAGGTGGCGATTAACGTCCAGCAGGGTCTGGCGAAACTGCGCCAGCCGTGGATTGACGCACGCAATGATAGCGAAGAATTAGACGACCGTAGCTCGGCTTACACCAAAGAACGTCTGGCCGACGATGGTCTGGACGATCTGCGTTTTACCGGCCTGCTGACGCCGAAACGCGCCAAAGCAGGCAAGCGCGTCACCCAGTTGCATTACGCCCGCCAGGGGATCGTCACTCCCGAAATGGAGTTTATCGCCATCCGTGAAAATATGGGCCGCGAGCGCATTCGCAGTGAAGTGCTGCGCCACCAGCATCCGGGGATGAGCTTCGGCGCACGCCTGCCGGAAAACATCACCCCGGAATTCGTGCGTGATGAAGTGGCTGCCGGCCGTGCGATTATCCCCGCCAACATCAACCACCCGGAATCGGAGCCGATGATCATTGGCCGCAACTTCCTGGTCAAAGTGAATGCCAACATCGGTAACTCGGCGGTCACCTCCTCCATCGAAGAAGAGGTGGAAAAACTGGTCTGGTCGACCCGCTGGGGCGCGGACACGGTAATGGACCTCTCCACCGGCCGCTATATTCATGAAACCCGCGAGTGGATCCTGCGTAACAGCCCGGTACCGATCGGCACCGTGCCGATCTATCAGGCGCTGGAGAAGGTCAACGGGATCGCCGAAGATCTCACCTGGGAAGCGTTCCGCGACACGCTGCTGGAGCAGGCCGAACAAGGCGTCGACTACTTCACCATCCATGCGGGCGTACTGCTGCGCTACGTGCCAATGACCGCCAAACGCCTGACCGGTATTGTCTCGCGCGGCGGTTCAATCATGGCGAAATGGTGTCTCTCCCATCACAAAGAGAACTTCCTGTTCGAACATTTCCGCGAGATTTGCGAAATCTGCGCCGCCTACGACGTTTCCCTGTCGCTGGGCGACGGCCTGCGTCCCGGCTCCATCCAGGACGCCAACGACGAAGCGCAGTTCTCCGAGCTGCATACGCTGGGTGAGCTGACCAAAATCGCCTGGGAATACGACGTGCAGGTGATGATTGAAGGCCCGGGCCACGTGCCGATGCATATGATTCAGCGCAACATGACCGAAGAGCTGGAGAGCTGCCACGAAGCACCGTTCTACACCTTAGGGCCGTTGACGACCGATATCGCGCCGGGCTATGACCACTTCACCTCCGGCATAGGCGCCGCAATGATCGGCTGGTTCGGCTGTGCGATGCTGTGTTACGTGACGCCGAAAGAGCACCTCGGCCTGCCGAACAAAGAAGATGTGAAGCAGGGGCTGATCACCTACAAAATCGCCGCCCACGCCGCGGATTTAGCCAAAGGACATCCGGGCGCGCAGATCCGCGATAACGCCATGTCGAAAGCGCGCTTTGAATTCCGCTGGGAAGATCAGTTTAACCTCGCGCTCGACCCGTTCACCGCCCGCGCTTATCACGATGAAACCCTGCCACAAGAATCCGGCAAGGTCGCCCACTTCTGTTCCATGTGCGGGCCGAAATTCTGCTCGATGAAAATCAGCCAGGAAGTGCGTGATTACGCCGCCGCGCAAACCATTGAAGTGGGGATGGCGGATATGTCGGAAAACTTCCGCGCCAAAGGCGGCGAAATTTATCTCAAACGGGAGGAAGCCTGATGTATCAGCCTGATTTCCCAACCGTACCGTTCCGCCTCGGGCTTTACCCGGTGGTAGACAGCGTTGAATGGATTGAACGTCTGCTGGAGGCGGGCGTGCGCACCATTCAGTTGCGTATCAAAGATAAACGCGATGAAGAGGTGGAAGCCGACGTTATCGCCGCCATCGCACTGGGGCGTCGTTATGACGCCCGCCTGTTTATTAACGACTACTGGCGGCTGGCGATTAAGCACAACGCCTACGGCGTGCATCTGGGCCAGGAAGACCTCGAAACCACCGACCTGAATGCCATTCAGGCGGCGGGCTTACGCCTGGGTGTATCCACTCACGATGATATGGAGATTAACGTCGCACTCGCCGCTAAGCCTTCTTATATCGCACTCGGCCACGTCTTCCCGACGCAAACCAAGCAGATGCCTTCCGCCCCGCAGGGGCTGGCGCAGTTGGCCAGTCATATTGCGCGCCTGGCGGATTACCCGACCGTCGCGATCGGCGGCATCAGCCTTGAACGCGCCCCGTCGGTGCTGGCGACCGGCGTCGGCAGCGTGGCTGTGGTTAGCGCCATTACTCAGGCCTCCGACTGGCGCGCCGCTACCGCGCAGTTACTGGAAATTGCGGGAGTTGGCGATGAATGACCGCGATTTTATGCGCTACAGCCGACAAATCCTGCTCGGCGATATCGCCATTGATGGCCAGCAAAAGCTGCTCGCAAGTCATGTACTGATCGTGGGTTTAGGCGGGTTAGGTTCGCCTGCCGCGCTGTATCTGGCGGGAGCAGGCATTGGCAAACTGACGCTGGTAGACGATGACGACATTCATCTGAGCAATTTGCAGCGCCAGATCCTGTTTACCACCGATGATATCGCGCGTTCAAAATCTCAGGTTGCCCGGCAGCGCCTGACGCGGATCAACCCGGATATCGAACTGGTATCACTCCAGCAGCGACTTAAAGGCGATGCGCTCCGGCATACGGTCGCGCGAGCCGATGTAGTGCTCGACTGTACCGATAACATGGCCACGCGCCAGGAAATCAACGCCGCCTGCGTAGCGCTCAATATCCCACTCATCACCGCCAGCGCTGTCGGCTTTGGCGGTCAGTTGATGGTGCTCACGCCGCCGTGGGAACAAGGGTGTTACCGCTGCCTGTGGCCGGATGATGTGGAACCGGAACGCAACTGCCGCACCGCTGGCGTGCTCGGCCCGGTGGTTGGCGTGATGGGTACCTTGCAGGCGCTGGAGGCGATTAAATTACTTAGCGGTATTGAGACGCCGGGCGGGGAGCTACGTCTGTTTGACGGCAAAACCAGCCAGTGGCGCAGCCTCGCGCTGCGTCGCGCCAGCGGCTGTCCGGTATGCGGAGGGCAGCATGCAAATTCAATTCAATGATGAGCCGATGCAGTGCGCCGCAGGGCAAACCGTCAGCGGGCTGCTTATCCAGCTCAACCAGCTCAAACCGGGCGCAGCGTTGGCGCTCAATCAGCAGATCCTGCCGCGCGAGCAGTGGGAACAGCAAATCGTGCAGGAAGGCGACCAGATCCTGCTTTTTCAGGTTATTGCAGGGGGTTGAGATGTTACGTATTGCCGACAAAACGTTTAATTCACATCTGTTCACCGGTACCGGGAAGTTTGCCTCATCGCAACTGATGGTCGAGGCAATTCGCGCTTCCGGCAGCCAGTTGGTGACGCTGGCGATGAAGCGCGTGGACCTGCGCCAGCACAACGATGCGATTCTGGCGCCGCTAATTGAAGCGGGCGTCACGCTGCTGCCTAATACCTCCGGGGCGAAAACCGCCGAAGAGGCGATCTTCGCCGCCCAACTGGCGCGTGAAGCGCTGGGCACCCACTGGCTGAAATTAGAAATCCACCCGGACGCCCGTTGGCTGCTGCCGGATCCAATCGAAACGCTAAAAGCCGCCGAGGCGCTGGTAAAGCAGGGTTTTGTCGTGCTGCCCTACTGCGGCGCGGATCCGGTTTTGTGCAAGCGGCTGGAAGAGGTCGGCTGCGCAGCGGTGATGCCGCTCGGCGCGCCTATCGGCTCTAACCAGGGGCTGGAAACCAAAGCCATGCTGGAGATCATTATCCAGCAGGCCACCGTGCCGGTGGTGGTCGACGCCGGGATCGGCGTGCCCAGCCACGCGGCGCAGGCGCTGGAAATGGGCGCTGATGCGGTGCTGGTCAACACGGCGATTGCCGTGGCGGACGATCCAGTGATGATGGCAACCGCCTTTCGTCTGGCGGTGGAAGCCGGATTACTGGCGCGGCAGGCTGTGCCAGGAAGCAAAAGTTCGCAGGCCAGCGCCACCAGCCCGCTCACCGGCTTTCTGGAGGCGTTAGCATGAAAACCTTCACCGACCGCTGGCGGCAACTGGAGTGGGACGACATTCGCCTGCGCATCAACGGTAAAACCGCCGCTGACGTGGAACGCGCGCTTAACGCTCCACAGCTAAGTCGTGACGACCTGATGGCACTGCTCTCCCCCGCCGCCGCCGATTACCTTGAACCGCTGGCGCAACGGGCGCAAAGGCTGACTCGCCAGCGCTTCGGCAACACCGTCAGTTTTTACGTGCCGCTTTATCTCTCAAACCTCTGCGCCAATGACTGCACCTACTGCGGTTTTTCTATGAGCAACCGCATCAAACGTAAGACGCTGGACGAGGCAGAAATCACCCGCGAGTGCGCCGCCATCCGCGAGTTGGGTTTTGAACACCTGCTGCTGGTCACCGGTGAACACCAGAGCAAAGTGGGCATGGACTACTTTCGCCGCCATTTACCTGACATTCGCCGTCAGTTCGCCTCGTTACAGATGGAAGTGCAGCCGCTGGCAACCGAGGAGTATGCCGAGCTGAAGAGGCTGGGGCTGGACGGGGTGATGGTGTATCAGGAGAGCTATCATGAAGCGACTTATGCCCATCATCATTTAAAGGGGAAAAAGCAGGATTTCTTCTGGCGGCTGGAAACACCGGACAGGCTTGGCCGCGCTGGAATCGATAAAATCGGTCTTGGCGCGCTGATTGGTTTGTCTGACAGCTGGCGGGTGGATTGTTATATGGTCGCCGAACATCTGCTGTGGATGCAGCAGCATTACTGGCAGAGCCGCTACTCCATCTCCTTTCCTCGTCTGCGCCCATGCACCGGGGGCGTTGAACCCGCATCGATCATGGACGAGCGACAGTTGCTCCAGACCATTTGCGCGTTTCGTTTACTGACGCCAGAAATTGAGCTGTCGCTCTCCACCCGCGAATCACCCTGGTTTCGTGACCATGTGATCCCGCTGGCGATCAACAATGTCAGCGCCTTCTCAAAAACCCAGCCTGGCGGTTATGCCGATAACCATCCAGAGCTGGAACAGTTCGCCCCGCACGACAATCGTCGCCCGGAAGCCGTTGCTGAAGCACTCATGGCGCGGGGATTACAGCCCGTGTGGAAAGACTGGGACAGCTATCTGGGGCGCACTACGCAGATGCAGTAAGCCCGGAGCGATCGCATTAAACAAAAGCCCCGACTAGTGCAGTCAGGGCTTTAAGTTACTACAAATTTCAGAGTTAACATTAATAAACTTAACGATTTAGTACTGCTGATGGTACTACTTTAAAATGTACAGGTTTACCACAGATAATATTGGATTTTGATACTAACTAAAACTTTCCTCTATTTACCGTTAAACACATTCCACCGGCTTGATAATAAAACTCAAGGCTGGTGACCTAAACAAGTACACTTCCCCTCGCGACATATACTCTTTGATGCGTTGCCTTATTTCCCTTGCGATAACCATAAAAACAGAAATCACAAACACTTACTATTAAATCATGGCGTTACATCGTCGCGTTTTACTAACTTTTTGCGATTAAATAAATCAACTACGTGGCCTGAAAGCATTGTCGAAGTGAAAAAATAGCGTTTTCAGCATCGACTACCCCAAACAAAAAATACTTCGTGGCCTTTATCGCAACCCCCAATAAAGCTTTACTAACACTTACTACGTTAACAGCAAACGACTATTTCCCCTGCTGTTAAGCATTAACATACGGGTTTAAAAAACGCTGTCAATACTGTTTTTTATAACATGTTTTTATTGCCAGTAATTATATATTCCCGCATGTGATAAGCGAGCCAAAGTGCCGCCAACCTCGGTGCAGATCGTTGAGTTTTGCTTCTTTTTGTAACCGGTTTCAGAAAAAGTGGTTTTCTTTGTGATGCCTTGCACACAATCGTTGCAAAGCAGTTGTTGCTACAGCTGGCTCGCGATAATTATCAACCCACACATGTTGAGCGAGACTGCTTATGAAAAACATCGTTTTATGCTGTGCCGCCGGAATGTCCACCAGCATGCTGGTACAAAGGATGAAAGATGCCGCCCAGAAAAAAGGTGTCGACGTCACGATCAAAGCTGTCCCGGTGGCTGAGTTTGAAGAGAATATCGCCACTGCAGATATCGTGTTGCTTGGTCCACAGGTTAAATATGAGCAGGCCAAGCTGCAGGCGCTCGCCGACCCGCTAGGCAAAAAAGTCGCCGTTATCGATATGATGGATTACGGCATGATGAAAGGTGATGCCGTACTGGAAAAAGCGCTGAAACTACTGGAGTGATGACATGGAAGAGTTAGAAACGATCATCATGGAATTATTGGTCAACGCCGGAGCCGCCCGCAGTCAGGCCCTGACAGCGCTACAACTGGCGCGTAAAGGTGACTTTACTGGTGCGGAACAAGCAATGGTGGAATCACGCGAGTACGTCAAACAGGCACATAAAATCCAGACCCAGCTAATCGGCATTGACGAAGGTACCGGCAAGCTACCGGTTAATCTCATCACAGTCCATTCGCAGGATCACCTGATGAACGCGATGGTGATTCAGGATTTAGCGGGCGACATGATTGAGCTTTATCGGCGGTTGCCGCCGGTAAATTAATAACACTGCCGGATGGCGGCTTCGTAACCTCACAGGCCGTATAAGAGCAGCGCCATCAGGCCTAACATAGACATAAAAAAACCCGCCGAAGCGGGTTTTTTATTATGGTCAGCAACGATTAATCGTTGTCAGAACCGCCCAGGCCTGCGTTCAGCAGTTCTGCCAGGCTGGCAGACGCATCTTCAGCAGTCACCTGCGGAGCAGCTGGCAGTTCACCCGCTGCGCGACGGCGCATACGATCCTGGTGGTACGCGTAACCGGTACCGGCCGGGATCAGACGACCCACGATGACGTTCTCTTTCAGACCGCGCAGTTCGTCGCGTTTGCCCGCAACGGCTGCTTCGGTCAGCACGCGAGTGGTCTCCTGGAACGATGCCGCGGAGATGAACGACTCAGTTGCCAGAGACGCTTTGGTGATACCCAGCAGATCGCGGGAGAAGGTTGCGCCCACTTTGCCGTTCGCTTCCAGCTCGCGGTTAGCGATCTTGACGCGGGAGTATTCAACCTGCTCGCCTTCCAGGAAGTCGGAGCTACCAGCGCTTTCGATGGTGGCTTTACGCAGCATCTGACGAACGATAACTTCGATGTGTTTATCGTTAATCTTAACACCCTGCAGGCGGTATACGTCCTGAACTTCGTTAACGATGTAACGAGTTACAGCATGCACGCCACGCAGACGCAGGATGTCGTGCGGCGCTTCCGGACCGTCGGAAACCACATCACCACGTTCTACACGTTCACCTTCGAACACGTTGAGCTGACGCCATTTCGGAATCATCTCTTCGTAAGGTTCGCTACCGTCTACCGGGGTGATAACCAGGCGACGTTTCCCTTTGGTTTCTTTACCGAAGGAAATGATACCGCTGATTTCAGCCAGGATTGCCGGCTCTTTCGGACGACGTGCTTCGAACAGGTCCGCAACGCGCGGCAGACCACCGGTGATGTCCTTGGTACCGCCGGATTCCTGCGGAACACGGGCCAGGGTGTCACCAGAGCTGATCTGTACGCCATCTTCCAGCTGAACAATCGCTTTACCTGGCAGGAAGTACTGAGCAGGCATATCGGTGCCTGGGATCAGAACGTCGTTGCCCTGAGCATCAACAATTTTCAGTGCCGGACGCAGGTCTTTACCACCCGACGTACGCTCTGCAGAATCCAGAACGACCAGAGAAGACAGACCGGTCAGCTCGTCGGTCTGACGAGTAATGGTCTGGCCGTCGATCATGTCAGTGAAGCGGACGAAACCACTCACTTCGGTGATAACCGGCATGGTGTGCGGATCCCAGTTCGCTACGGTTTCGCCGCCAGCAACCTGTTCGCCATCACCTTTCGCCATAACGGAGCCGTAAGGCACTTTATAGCTTTCTTTGGTACGACCGAATTCGTCGATCAGTTTCAGTTCGGTGTTACGTGAGGTGATAACCAGTTTACCGCTGGAGTTAACAACCGACTTCGCATTGCTCAGACGGATGCTACCTTTGTTTTTCACCTGGATGCTGGATTCAGCAGCCGCACGAGATGCCGCACCACCGATGTGGAACGTACGCATCGTCAGCTGTGTACCCGGTTCACCGATGGACTGTGCCGCGATAACGCCGATTGCTTCACCTTTGTTGATGATGTGGCCACGCGCCAGGTCACGACCATAGCAGTGCGCACATACACCAAAGTCGGTGTCACAGGATACAACGGAACGGACTTTCACGGAGTCAACGGAGTTCTCTTCCAGCAGGTCACACCACTGTTCGTGCAGCAGCGTGTTACGTGGAACCAGAATATCCGCCGTACCCGGCTTCAGAACGTCTTCAGCAGTCACACGACCCAGAACGCGATCGCGCAGCGGCTCTTTAACGTCACCACCCTCGATAACCGGGGTCATGGTGATGCCTTCCAGCGTGCCGCAATCGTCCTCAGTAACAACCAGGTCCTGCGCAACGTCAACCAGACGACGCGTCAGATAACCTGAGTTCGCTGTTTTCAGTGCGGTATCCGCCAGACCTTTACGCGCACCGTGAGTAGAGATGAAGTACTGGAGTACGTTCAGGCCTTCACGGAAGTTCGCGGTGATTGGCGTTTCGATGATGGAGCCATCTGGCTTCGCCATCAGACCACGCATACCAGCCAGCTGACGAATCTGTGCTGCTGAACCACGCGCACCGGAGTCGGCCATCATGTAAATGCTGTTGAAGGAAACCTGCTGCTCTTCTACGCCGTCACGGTTAATAACGGTTTCAGTCTGCAGGTTATCCATCATCGCTTTGGATACACGATCGTTCGCCGCAGCCCAGATATCGATAACTTTGTTATAGCGTTCGCCTGCGGTTACCAGACCAGACTGGAACTGCTCCTGGATCTCAGCAACTTCAGCTTCCGCTTCAGAGATGATCTCGTGTTTCTTCTCCGGGATGACCATGTCATCAATACCAACAGATGCACCTGAACGCGCTGCATAAGCAAAGCCGGTGTACATTGTCTGGTCAGCGAAGATAACGGTCGGCTTCAGGCCCAGAATGCGGTAACAGGTGTTCAGCATTTTGGAGATGGCTTTCTTACCCAGCGCCTGGTTGACGATGGAGAAAGGCAGACCTTTCGGTACGATCATCCACAGAATGGCGCGACCAATGGTCGTGTCTTTCAGGCTGGTGTGCGCAACGAATTCGCCGTTTTCATCTTTTTCATATTCAGTGATACGCACTTTAACGCGCGCATGCAGAGAGGCCAGGCCAGCGCGATAGATACGCTCAGCTTCTTTCGGGCCAGTCAGCACCATGCCTTCGCCTTTGGCGTTAACACAGTCACGGGTCATGTAGTACAGACCCAATACAACGTCCTGAGACGGAACGATGATAGGTTCGCCGTTCGCCGGAGACAGGATGTTGTTGGTAGACATCATCAGCGCACGCGCTTCGAGCTGGGCTTCCAGCGTCAGCGGTACGTGAACAGCCATCTGGTCACCATCGAAGTCGGCGTTATATGCCGCACAAACCAGCGGGTGCAGCTGGATAGCTTTACCTTCGATCAGTACCGGCTCAAATGCCTGGATACCCAGACGGTGCAGGGTTGGTGCACGGTTCAACAGTACCGGGTGTTCGCGGATAACTTCGTCCAGGATATCCCAAACGACAGCTTCTTCACGCTCAACCATTTTCTTAGCGGCTTTGATGGTGGTGGCGAGGCCACGCAGTTCCAGCTTGCCGTAGATGAACGGTTTGAACAGTTCCAGTGCCATTTTCTTCGGCAGACCGCACTGATGCAGACGCAGGTATGGACCTACGGTGATTACAGAACGACCGGAGTAGTCAACACGCTTACCGAGCAGGTTCTGACGGAAACGACCCTGTTTACCTTTGATCATATCGGCCAAAGATTTCAGAGGACGCTTGTTAGAACCGGTGATCGCACGACCGCGACGACCGTTATCCAGCAGGGCGTCAACCGCTTCCTGCAGCATACGTTTTTCGTTGCGTACGATAATGTCCGGCGCAGCCAGATCCAACAGACGCTTCAGACGGTTGTTACGGTTGATCACGCGACGATACAGATCGTTCAGATCTGACGTTGCGAAACGACCGCCATCAAGCGGAACCAGCGGACGCAGATCTGGCGGCAGAACCGGCAGAACGGTCAGGATCATCCACTCTGGCTTGTTGCCAGACTGTACGAAGGCTTCCAGCAGTTTGATACGCTTGGTCAGCTTTTTACGCTTGGTTTCGGAGTTGGTTTCGTTCAGCTCTTCGCGCAGAGTTTCACACTCTTGCTCCAGATCCATGCTCTTCAGCAGGGCCTGGATAGCTTCCGCACCCATCTTCGCGTCGAATTCGTCACCGAACTCTTCCAGCGCGTCCAGATACTGCTCTTCAGTCAGGATCTGTTGACGTTCCAGGTTGGTCATACCGCCTTCGATAACGACATAAGATTCGAAGTACAGTACGCGTTCGATATCGCGCAGCGGCATATCGAGCAGCAGACCGATACGGGACGGCAGCGATTTCAGGAACCAGATATGCGCGGTCGGAGACGCCAGCTCGATGTGGCCCATACGCTCACGGCGTACTTTGGTCTGGGTCACTTCTACGCCGCACTTCTCACAGATCACACCACGATGTTTCAGGCGCTTGTACTTACCGCACAGGCACTCGTAGTCTTTTACCGGCCCAAAGATACGGGCGCAGAAAAGGCCGTCACGCTCAGGTTTGAACGTACAGTAGTTGATGGTTTCCGGCTTCTTAACTTCACCGAAAGACCATGAACGGATCATGTCTGGCGAGGCCAGAGCAATTTTGATCGCATCAAACTCTTCGGTTTTAGTCTGCGCTTTCAGAAACTTTAATAAATCTTTCACGGATTTGCTCCCGTCGGAGTTAGCACAATCTGGCGCTGGCTGTTACGCCAGCACCAGTGACCTGTTTGATCGAGAGTTACTCGTCTTCCAGCTCGATGTTGATACCCAGCGAACGAATCTCTTTCAACAGTACGTTGAAGGATTCCGGCATGCCTGGTTCCATCTGATGGTTGCCGTCCACGATGTTTTTATACATCTTAGTACGACCGTTCACGTCATCAGACTTAACGGTGAGCATTTCCTGCAGGGTGTATGCCGCGCCATATGCTTCCAGCGCCCACACTTCCATCTCCCCGAAGCGCTGACCACCGAACTGAGCCTTACCACCCAGCGGCTGCTGAGTAACCAGGCTGTAAGAACCGGTAGAACGCGCGTGCATCTTGTCATCAACCAGGTGGTTCAGTTTCAGCATGTACATGTAGCCAACGGTAACCTGGCGCTCGAACTGCTCACCGGTACGACCGTCGAACAGGGTAATCTGACCGGAAGTCGGCAGGCCACCCAGCTGTAACAGTTCCTTGATTTCAGACTCTTTCGCACCGTCGAAGACCGGCGTTGCGATCGGCATACCTTTTTTCAGGTTTTCAGCCAGACGCAGAACTTCTTCATCGCTGAAGGTATTCAGGTCAACTTTCTGACGAACATCTGAGCCCAGATCGTAAGCACGCTGGATGAACTCGCGCAGTTTGGCGACTTCCTGTTGCTGTTTCAGCATGGCATTGATCTTATCGCCGATACCTTTCGCAGCCATACCCAGGTGGGTTTCAAGGATCTGACCGATGTTCATACGCGATGGTACGCCCAGCGGGTTCAGTACGATATCTACCGGCGTACCGTTAGCATCGTGTGGCATATCTTCGATCGGGTTGATCTTAGAGATTACACCCTTGTTACCGTGACGACCTGCCATCTTATCACCAGGCTGGATCCGACGTTTAACCGCCAGATAAACCTTAACAATCTTCAGCACGCCCGGTGCCAGATCATCGCCCTGAGTGATTTTACGGCGTTTCGCTTCGAGTTTTTTCTCGAATTCGTGTTTCAGTTCGTCGTACTGCTCAGCCAGTTGTTCCAGCTGATTCTGTTTCTCTTCGTCGGTCAGACCGAGTTCTAACCAGCGGTCACGCGGCAGTTTGTCGAGCTTCTCAGCTTCAACACCACCGGAAACCAGCACAGCGTAGATACGGCTGAACAGACCAGCTTCGAGGATCTGCAGTTCTTCAGACAGGTCTTTCTTAGCCTGCTTCAACTGCATCTCTTCGATTTCCAGCGCACGTTTGTCTTTTTCTACGCCATCGCGAGTAAAGACCTGAACGTCGATAATCGTACCGGAAACACCGTTTGGCACGCGCAGAGAAGAGTCTTTAACGTCAGACGCTTTCTCACCGAAGATCGCACGCAGCAGTTTCTCTTCCGGCGTCAGTTGGGTTTCACCTTTCGGCGTTACCTTACCAACCAGAATATCGCCACCGGTCACTTCCGCACCGATATAAACGATACCGGATTCATCCAGTTTAGAGAGCGCAGCTTCACCCACGTTCGGGATGTCAGCGGTGATCTCTTCCGGCCCCAGCTTGGTGTCACGGGACACACATGCCAGTTCCTGAATGTGGATGGTGGTGAAACGGTCTTCCTGGACAACACGCTCGGATACGAGAATGGAGTCTTCGAAGTTGTAACCATTCCATGGCATGAATGCCACGCGCATGTTCTGACCCAGCGCCAGTTCACCAAGGTCGGTGGACGGACCGTCTGCCAGCACATCACCACGTTCAACCGGCTCTCCCAGAGATACGCAAGGCATCTGGTTGATACAGGTGTTCTGGTTAGAACGGGTGTATTTAGTCAGGTTATAAATGTCGATACCTGCTTCGCCCGGGTACATCTCGTCTTCGTTAACTTTGATAACGATACGGGAAGCATCCACGTACTGAACAGTACCGCCACGTTTAGCAACTGCAGTAACACCGGAGTCAACGGCAACAGCACGTTCCATACCGGTACCAACCAGCGGCTTATCAGCACGCAGAGTCGGAACCGCCTGACGTTGCATGTTCGCACCCATCAATGCACGGTTGGCGTCATCGTGTTCCAGGAACGGGATCAGGGACGCACCGACGGATACCACCTGCTGGGTGGATACGTCCATGTAGTCAACCTGGTCACGGCTGAACAAGCTGGATTCGCCTTTGCTACGGCAGGTAACCAGATCTTCTACAAAGTGGCCTTCGTCATCCAGGTTGGAGTTCGCCTGAGCGATAACGTAGTTACCTTCTTCGATAGCAGACAGGTAGTGAATTTCATCGGTTACAACACCGTCGGTCACTTTACGGTACGGCGTCTCAAGGAAGCCGTATTCGTTAGTCTGTGCATACACGGACAGGGAGTTGATCAGACCGATGTTCGGACCTTCAGGCGTTTCGATTGGACATACGCGACCGTAGTGAGTCGGGTGTACGTCTCGAACTTCGAAGCCTGCGCGTTCACGGGTCAAACCGCCTGGGCCGAGTGCGGAGATACGACGTTTGTGCGTAATCTCAGACAGCGGGTTGTTCTGGTCCATAAACTGAGACAGCTGGCTGGAACCAAAGAACTCTTTCACTGCTGCAGAAATCGGCTTGGCGTTGATCATATCCTGAGGCATCAGGGTATCCAGATCGCCCAGAGACAGACGCTCTTTGACCGCACGCTCAACACGCACCAAGCCAACGCGGAATTGGTTTTCCGCCATTTCGCCTACGGAACGGATACGACGGTTGCCAAGGTGGTCGATATCATCGACTTCGCCTTTACCGTTACGGATATCGATGAGCTTCTTCATCACTTCAATGATGTCGTCTTTGCTCAGGATACCGGAACCTTCGATTTCGTCGCGCAGCAGAGAACGGTTGAACTTCATACGACCAACCGCAGACAGATCATAGCGGTCTTCGGAGAAGAACAGGTTCTCGAACAGGCTTTCCGCAGCTTCACGAGTCGGCGGCTCACCAGGGCGCATCATGCGGTAGATTTCTACCAGCGCGCTCAGACGATCGTTGGTTGGGTCGACGCGTACAGTTTCAGAAATGTACGGACCGTGGTCCAGATCGTTAGTGAACAGCGTTTCGATACGCTTGTGACCAGACTGGCTCAGCTTAGCCAGCAGATCCAGGCTCAGCTCCATGTTAGCTGCGCAGATCAGCTCGCCAGTAGATTCGTCAACGTAGTCTTTAGCCGCAACCTTACCAGCAATGTATTCAACCGGAACTTCGATATGCTTGATATCGTCTTTTTCCAGCTGGCGAATATGGCGCGCAGTGATGCGACGGCCTTTTTCGACGTAGACTTTGCCGTTAGCTTCGATGTCAAAGGAGGCGGTTTCACCACGCAGGCGTTCCGGCACCAGTTCCATCTGCAGCTTGTTGTCGCGAATTTCGAAAACTACTTTTTCAAAGAACAGGTCAAGGATCTGCTCAGTGGTGTAGTTCAGCGCACGCAGAATGATGGTCGCAGGCAGTTTACGGCGACGGTCAATACGTACGAACAGGTTGTCCTTCGGATCGAATTCGAAGTCCAGCCAGGAACCACGGTAAGGAATGATACGCGCGTTATACAGCACTTTACCCGAAGAGTGGGTTTTACCTTTGTCGGAGTCAAAGAAGACGCCAGGACTACGGTGCAGCTGAGAAACGATAACACGCTCAGTACCGTTGATAACAAAGGTACCGTTGTCGGTCATGAGCGGAATTTCGCCCATGTAGACTTCTTGTTCTTTAATGTCTTTTACGGTGCCTTCCGGCGCTTCGCGCTCGTAGATCACCAGACGCAGTTTTACGCGCAGCGGTGCGGAATAGGTCACGCCACGGATCTGACATTCCTGAACGTCAAACACCGGTTCGCCAAGACGGTAGCTGACGTATTGCAGCTCGGAATTACCGCTGTAGCTCTGAATCGGGAAAACGGAACGGAAAGCTGCTTCCAGACCATACTGCCCTTCAGGATCTTGCTCGATGAACTTCTGAAACGAGTCAAGCTGGATAGAAAGGAGATAAGGTATGTCCAACACTTGCGGACGTTTACCAAAATCCTTACGAATACGTTTTTTCTCGGTATAGGAGTAAACCATTAGGGTTCCTCAGCTCGCTGACAAGTCGACCCATCTGTCCATTGAGCGGACAGTTTGTGCAACACTATTTTGTTGACCGGAAAATCGAATACTTTCCGCAATGCCTGTTGCTATCACGCTTAAACCATTTCATTGCGATTTACACAGAACTGACGCTCTGTCGCAGTATATTAAGACGTCGATAGAAACAAGCATTGAAAGGCACAGCAGTAGTCAAACAGTGTGAAACGCTACTGGCGCCTTACAGCGCAAAAAGGCTGGTGACTAAAAAGTCACCAGCCATCAGCCTAATTTCTTAGGCTGCAACCAGAAAAGTTGGCTTATTTAACTTCAACTTCAGCGCCAGCTTCTTCCAGAGATTTTTTCAGTGCTTCTGCGTCGTCTTTGCTCACGCCTTCTTTCAGCGCAGCCGGTGCAGATTCTACCAGGTCTTTAGCTTCTTTCAGACCCAGGCCAGTTGCGCCACGTACTGCTTTGATAACAGCAACTTTGTTAGCGCCAGCAGCTTTCAGAATTACGTCGAATTCAGTTTTTTCTTCAGCAGCTTCAGCCGGGCCAGCAGCTACAGCTACAGCAGCAGCAGCGGAAACACCGAATTTTTCTTCCATTGCAGAAATCAGCTCTACAACGTCCATTACGGACATAGCGGATACTGCTTCAATGATTTGATCTTTAGTGATAGACATTTAAATTGTTCCTGAAAATCAGAATAAGTTTATACGTAAGCAGATGCTTGAGAAAGGTAACTGCAATTAAGCAGCTTCTTTCGCATCGCGTACAGCAGCCAGAGTACGAACCAGTTTGCCAGCCGAAGCTTCTTTCATGGTTGCCATCAGGCGTGCAATTGCTTCTTCGTAGGTCGGCAGAGTTGCCAGGCGATCGATATTCGATGCGGTAATCAACTCACCTTCAAAGGCTGCGGCTTTGACCTCAAATTTTGCATTCGCTTTCGCGAACTCTTTGAACAGACGAGCAGCGGCGCCCGGGTGTTCCATAGAGTATGCAATCAGGGTCGGACCAACAAACGTGTCTTTCAGGCACTCGAACTGAGTACCTTCAACGACGCGGCGCAGCAGGGTGTTACGAACAACACGCATGTATACGCCAGCTTCACGACCTGCTTTACGCAGTTCAGTCATTTTATCTACAGTTACGCCACGGGAATCCGCAACTACTGCAGACAGCGCGCCTTTGGCTACTTCGCTGACTTCAGCAACAATCGCTTGTTTGTCTTGAAGATTTAAAGCCATTAGCTTTGCTCCTGGATGTTTGCCGGAACTCATGTTCCGGAACTCACTTCACTCCCCCCAACGGAGAGAGCGTCTAAATACGGTGAGCAGAAACAAGCCAGAGTATCAGAAATAATCTTAGCGTTCTGTCACCGTCTACGCAGGGCATTAAGTTTCTTGCGAAACACCTGCGGTCTTCGACGGAGGCCTGGATAGGCCAGGCTCCAACGAACAAATCTGTTGTCTATCGGCCGAAGCTAATAGAA
The DNA here is from genome assembly GCF_014596845.2 of Citrobacter sp. C5_2. Lineage (NCBI taxonomy): Bacteria > Pseudomonadati > Pseudomonadota > Gammaproteobacteria > Enterobacterales > Enterobacteriaceae > Citrobacter > Citrobacter sp. C5_2. The sequence goes on from NZ_CP115032.1 coordinate 4,793,111, forward strand.
TCGTGGGCGAAGATTGTAGACAAATTCGCCGCCCACGTAAAGCTAATCTTAGACGTTCGCAGACGCGCTCAGACCAGCCTGATCAACGGCAACACCAGCACCCATGGTGGTGGAGATGCTAACTTTCTTGATGTACACGCCTTTTGCCTGAGTCGGTTTTGCTTTTTTCAGCGCAACCAGCAGAGCTTCCAGGTTTTCTTTCAGTTTGTCAGCGTCAAAATCCACTTTACCGATGGTGGTGTGGATGATGCCGTTTTTGTCGTTACGGTAACGAACCTGGCCAGCTTTAGCGTTCTTAACCGCTTCAGCAACGTTCGGAGTTACGGTACCAACTTTCGGGTTTGGCATCAGGCCGCGCGGACCCAGAACCTGACCCAACTGGCCAACAACGCGCATTGCATCCGGAGAAGCAATAACAACGTCAAAGTTCATTTCGCCTTTCTTGATCTGGTCAGCCAGATCTTCCATACCTACCAGTTCAGCGCCTGCAGCTTTAGCAGCTTCAGCGTTTGCACCCTGGGTAAATACGGCTACGCGAACAGAACGGCCAGTACCGTGCGGCAGTACAGTTGCACCACGTACGTTCTGGTCAGATTTACGAGCGTCGATGCCGAGGTTAACGGCAACGTCCACGCTTTCTACGAATTTAGCAGTGGCCAGCTCTTTCAGCAGAGCAATAGCTTCGTTGATGTCGTACTGTTTAGTTGCATCAACTTTGTCACGGATCACGCGCATACGCTTGGTCAGTTTAGCCATTTCTTAGTCCTCCACTACCAGGCCCATGGAACGTGCAGTACCTTCAATGGAGCGAGTCATCGCTTCAATGTCGGAACCAGTCATGTCGGCAGCTTTGGTCTGCGCGATTTCCTGCAGCTGAGCGCGGGAAATTTTACCCACTTTGTCTTTGTTCGGCTTGCCGGAACCAGACTTGATACCAGCCGCTTTCTTCAGCAGTACTGCTGCCGGAGGCGTTTTGGTAACGAAAGTGAAAGAACGGTCAGCGTAAACGGTGATAACAACCGGGATCGGCAGACCTTTTTCAATGGAATCAGTTTTTGCGTTGAACGCTTTGCAGAATTCCATGATGTTCACGCCTTGTTGACCCAGTGCTGGACCTACCGGCGGACTCGGGTTAGCCATACCAGCTGCAACCTGCAGCTTGACATAGGCTTGGACTTTCTTAGCCATTCTAAATTCCTCTAGTTGGGTTATAGCGCCTCAAAGAGGCTCCCCGTGTTTTTAAATTCGTTTTACGGACAGAGTCCATAAAAACAAAAGGCGCGAAATTGTATTCCAATCTCGCGCCTTGTGCAACGATTAAATCGCCGCTTTTTTGATCGACGTGTTAGGCTTTCTCAACCTGGGCGAAGTCCAGTTCAACCGGAGTCGCACGACCGAAGATAGATACAGAAACTTTCAGACGAGACTTCTCGTAGTCCACTTCTTCAACTACGCCGTTAAAGTCAGCAAACGGACCATCGCTAACGCGAACCATTTCGCCCGGCTCAAACATCGTTTTCGGACGCGGCTTATCACCAACCTGCTGCAGACGGTTCATGATCGCATCAACTTCTTTGTCGCTGATTGGCGCCGGACGGTCAGAAGTACCGCCGATAAAGCCCATCACACGCGGAACGCTGCGCACCAGGTGCCAGCTCGCATCATTCATGACCATCTGGACCAGTACATAGCCCGGGAAGAATTTACGTTCGCTCTTGCGACGCTGGCCACCACGGATCTCGACCACTTCTTCTGTCGGCACCATGACTTCGCCAAACAGCTCTTCCATATTTTGTAACTTGATATATTCGCGCAGCGACGTGGCAACGCGGCCTTCAAAACCGGAAAACGCCTGAACGACGTACCAGCGCTTTTTAGGGGCTTCAGACATCTTAGAACCTCAGGCCAGTGATAAAGGATACCAGGCGAACCAGAATACCATCCAGTCCCCACAGGATCAGTGACATTACTGCGGTAACCGCAGCCACAATTAATGTGGTGTGCAATGTTTCCTGGCGAGTTGGCCAAATGACCTTACGGACTTCGGTTCTCGCTTCACGGGCAAAAGCAACGGTCGCTTTACCTTTTGTTGTCAACAGCGCGACACCACCCGCTGCGGCAATCAGAATCACTACGGCCAGCGCACGCAGCGGCAGCATCATGTCACGATAAAGGTAATTGCCAACGATAGCTACAAGCAGCAATACAGCGACAACAACCCACTTCATCGCTTCCAGGCCGCGCCCGCTTCCTTGAGCTTCGGTATTCGCACTCATAAACCAACCTGTCAGAAGTATTCTACAAACATTTTCACCCCGCGTAAGCGAGGCGATCCAAACCGAAATGCTCTGGTGCGTTTCGGACTAAACGCCCTCTTCAGAGCCTGTCTCAGCAATGATTATGACAAAAAAAATCACTGATGAGCCAGGTTCTGGTGTGAAAGCGTGCAAAAAGGGCATCAAATGATGCCCTTTTATTGCGCATTGCGTCAAATGTTATTCGGCAATTAGCTCATTACTTTGGCAACAACGCCCGCACCAACAGTACGGCCGCCTTCACGGATTGCGAAACGCAGACCGTCGTCCATCGCGATCGGGTGGATCAGGGTAACAACCATTTTGATGTTGTCGCCCGGCATTACCATCTCTACGCCTTCCGGCAGTTCGATGGTGCCAGTCACGTCAGTAGTACGGAAGTAGAACTGCGGACGGTAGCCTTTGAAGAACGGAGTATGACGGCCGCCTTCGTCTTTGGACAGGATGTACACTTCAGATTCGAACTTGGTGTGTGGCTTGATAGAGCCCGGCTTAGCCAGTACCTGACCACGTTCGATTTCTTCACGTTTGATACCACGCAGCAGAACACCAACGTTCTCACCAGCACGGCCTTCGTCCAGCAGTTTGCGGAACATTTCAACGCCAGTACAGGTAGACTTAGCGGTGTCTTTGATACCAACGATTTCAACTTCTTCGCCAACTTTGATGATACCGCGCTCTACACGACCGGTAACAACGGTACCACGACCGGAGATGGAGAATACGTCTTCGATAGGCAGCAGGAACGGCTTGTCAATCGCACGCTCTGGTTCCGGGATGTAAGAGTCCAGGAAGCCAGCCAGTTCGATGATTTTCGCTTCCCACTCTGCTTCGCCTTCCAGCGCTTTCAGAGCAGAACCACGAACGATCGGCGTGTCGTCGCCCGGGAAATCGTACTGAGACAGAAGTTCACGAACTTCCATTTCTACCAGTTCCAGCAGCTCTTCGTCATCAACCATGTCGCATTTGTTCAGGAACACGATGATGTACGGAACGCCTACCTGACGACCCAGCAGGATGTGCTCACGAGTCTGCGGCATCGGGCCGTCAGTCGCAGCAACAACCAGGATCGCGCCGTCCATCTGCGCAGCACCGGTGATCATGTTTTTAACATAGTCGGCGTGGCCCGGGCAGTCTACGTGTGCGTAGTGGCGAGTCGGGGTGTCATATTCAACGTGAGAAGTGTTGATGGTGATACCACGAGCTTTTTCTTCCGGCGCGTTATCGATCTGGTCGAATGCACGAGCAGCACCGCCGTAGGTTTTAGCCAGTACGGTAGTGATTGCAGCGGTCAGCGTTGTTTTACCATGGTCAACGTGGCCGATAGTACCGACGTTAACGTGCGGTTTAGTACGTTCAAATTTTTCTTTAGACATCGATTGTCCCTCTAAGACACGGATAAATCGGTGATATCACCACATCAACCAGGCAATATACCTGAGCTGTTGAATGCTTTTAAAAGTAAACAGAGAGAAACGGGAAGGAGAAGTGAAGTGGTGCTGATACCCAGAGTCGAACTGGGGACCTCACCCTTACCAAGGGTGCGCTCTACCAACTGAGCCATATCAGCACGTCTGGAGCGGGCAGCGGGAATCGAACCCGCATCATCAGCTTGGAAGGCTGAGGTAATAGCCATTATACGATGCCCGCATCCTGAAACTCGGCTACCCAGTTCTTTCTGTAACAAAAAAGAGATTTCTCTCTTTTATGTTCGAGCTGATTAATTTTTTAACCAACTCAGGCGGCGATAACGCTGCCAGAAAGTGGTGGTGGGGGAAGGATTCGAACCTTCGAAGTCTGTGACGGCAGATTTACAGTCTGCTCCCTTTGGCCGCTCGGGAACCCCACCGGACTTGATGGTGCCGACTACCGGAATCGAACTGGTGACCTACTGATTACAAGTCAGTTGCTCTACCTACTGAGCTAAGTCGGCATCAAGTAGCGCGCATTTTATGGAGACCTGCGCACTCATGCAACTAAAAAATTGCATAAAATGTTCTATCGCTCACATTTTGCACTATACGTCCGATAAATAATCTATTTCTTCGTATGATTGGACAAATTTCCAACGGCGCGCGCCCTTCCAAAGGCAAGTTTTTCGCCGCCATGCACTTATCCATAGAGAGAAAGTACCTCTTTATACATCTGGAATAGCCGTCACATTGCTTTTCAGGGGATGATTTTTTCTTATTATTCCCCCTCATCTGGTGTTACCCTCCTGCCCATTGTCCAAATTAACTGAAATGTGCGTGCCATTGCGTGCCGGGGATGATTTCGTTTTTTTACCGCAGACCTGATATAGCAATGACAGCCAGACCATGCGTATGAGTATAAAAGAGCAAGCGTTAACGTCGCCTTACCTACAGTTTGATCGCAACCAGTGGGCTGCGCTTCGTGATTCCGTGCCAATGACCCTGACCGAGGAAGAGATTGCTCGTCTGAAAGGCATTAACGAAGACTTGTCGCTGGAAGAAGTTGCCGAAATTTATTTGCCTCTATCGCGTTTGCTAAATTTTTACATCAGTTCGAACCTGCGACGTCAGGCGGTGCTGGAGCAATTTTTAGGCACTAACGGCGAGCGTATTCCTTATATTATCAGCATTGCTGGCAGCGTCGCCGTTGGCAAAAGCACCACAGCACGTGTTTTGCAGGCACTGTTGAGTCGCTGGCCTGAGCATCGTAAGGTTGAATTGATTACGACCGACGGTTTTCTTCATCCCAATCAGGTGTTGAAAGATCGTGGACTCATGAAGAAGAAAGGCTTCCCTCAGTCCTATGATATGCACCGCCTGGTTAAATTCGTTTCCGATTTGAAGTCAGGCGTACCCAACGTCACGGCACCGGTATACTCCCATCTTATCTATGATGTGATCCCTGATGGCGACAAAACTGTTGCCCAACCCGACATATTAATACTTGAAGGGCTTAATGTATTACAGAGCGGGATGGATTATCCTCACGATCCGCATCATGTATTTGTTTCTGATTTTGTCGACTTTTCTATTTATGTTGATGCGCCAGAGGAATTACTCCAGACGTGGTATATCAACCGCTTCCTGAAATTCCGCGAAGGGGCATTTACCAACCCAGACTCTTATTTCCATAATTATGCGAAATTGTCGGAAGACGAGGCAATCAACACGGCCACTTCGTTATGGAAAGAGATTAACTGGCTGAATTTAAAACAAAATATTTTACCAACGCGTGAGCGTGCCAGCTTAATCATGACCAAAAGCGCTAATCATGCTGTTGAAGAGGTCAGACTACGCAAATAAATTAATAAGGGGAGCCGCAGCTCCCCTTGTTATTATTCAGCGCTTCTGAGCGATATTTCTCCGCCCATCCAGGGTTTTATCACGCCATTTTGTTCGAGCAATAATGCACCTTGTGCATCTATTCCACGAGATATCCCAAATATTTCTTTATCGCCAATAATGAGTTTTACCGGGCGGTCGATAAAGTTGTCCAGCGTCTTCCAGCGGGACAAATACGGCGCTAAGCCCTCATGCTCAAACAATACCAACGCAGCGCGCAGCTCGCGGATTAGTCGGGCAGCAAGGGTATTGCGGTCAATGTTAATTCCCGCTTCCTGGAGATTAATCCAGCCCTGATTAACGACATTCTCTTCTACCCGGCGCATGGACATATTAATACCCGCACCGATAACAATTTGCGCGGCATCGCCCGTCTTACCGGTGAGTTCAACCAGAATTCCGGCCAGTTTACGATCGAGCAGATAGAGATCGTTCGGCCATTTCACGCGAACTTTATCCGCCCCCAGATCGCGTAAAACCTCCGCCATGACAATACCAATCACCAGACTCAGACCAATTGCGGCTGCCGGTCCTTGCTCCAGTCGCCAGAACATTGAGAGATACAGATTGGCGCCAAACGGTGAGAACCACTTACGTCCGCGACGACCACGGCCGGCCTGCTGATACTCAGCGACGCAGGCATCCCCTGACTCCAGTTGACCAATACGGTCCATCAGGTACTGGTTGGTTGAGTCGATAACCGGCAGAACCGTGATATTCCCTCCATCCAACTGAGAATGAATCAGTGATGAGTCTAATAACTGGATAGGCTCAGGTAAGCTGTATCCTTTACCGGGAACAGTAAAGACATCAACGCCCCAGTCGCGTAGCGTCTGAACATGCTTATTGATTGCCGCACGGCTCATTCCCAGCTGTTCACCAAGCTGCTCACCGGAATGAAATTCGCCATCGGCTAACAAGGAAATAAGCGTCAGGGGGACGGTATTATCTTTCATGCGATGATCTCCACAGCATTCACTTCACCCTGTGGGCCAATAAATCTGACCTCGGGTTCGAGCCAGACATTGAATTTCTCACCGACTTTTTGGCGTACATGATGCGCTAGTTGTACCACATCCTGACTGGTCGCACGGTCTGCATTAATCAGTACCAGTGCTTGCTGCTGATGTACCGCTGCCCCACCAATACGCATGCCTTTTAGCTGGCATTGATCGATAAGCCAGCCGGCAGCCAGTTTTACTGCACCATCTACCTGCGGGTAATGAGGCGCAGTCGGGAATTTGGCCAACAGTTCCTGCGCAACGTGCGCTGTAACAACCGGGTTTTTAAAGAAGCTACCCGCATTACCGTTAACTTTCGGGTCAGGCAGCTTTGTTGTGCGCATATGACAGACAGAATCAAAAACCTGCTGAGGCGTCACGGTTGTAGGATCCAGACGCGTCAGGTCACCGTAAGTGAGAACGGGCTGCCACTGTTTAGGCAAGCGCAAACCAACGGCAACAATTGCGAAACGATCCTGATATTCATGCTTGAAGATGCTGTCACGGTAACCAAAACGGCATTCCGCGGCGCTGACGCGCAGATGTTTGCCGGTTGACAGTTCAACGCAGTCTACATATTCGCAGACACGCTGCAGCTCCACACCATAAGCACCAATATTCTGAATGGGCGATGAACCGACACATCCGGGAATGAGTGCCAGATTTTCCAGTCCAGGCATACCTTCTTGCAGCGTGTGCTGTACCAGATGATGCCAGTTCTCACCGGCACCGACGTGCAGGTGCCACGCCTCAGGTTGTTCTGTGATCTCAATGCCCTTGATTCGATTGACGATCACCGTTCCATGGAAGGTATCGAGAAACAGGACGTTACTCCCCTCGCCCAGGATCAGTACTGGATGATGTGATGCATTCGCTGATTGCCAGGCATTCAGCAGTTGTTGCTCATTTTCGGCGCAGACAAGCTCATTAGCTTGTTGATCGATACCGAAGGTGTTCCAGGCTTTAAGGGAGTGATTCATAGACGCTTTCCTGATGCAAAATCGCGCTTAGTTTACCGCATATGCCGCAGGATGGCTTGTCTTATGGAGGCAAGGGGGTTGCCTGATGCGCCTTGGCAGGCCGGATAAGGCGGGATGCCGCATCCGGCAGGTTTCACTCTGCACAGACGCAAAAAAGCCCATCCGGCAGGATGGGCTTCTTCACTTGTTTGATGCCTGGCAGTTCCCTACTCTCGCATGGGGAGACCCCACACTACCATCGGCGCTACGGCGTTTCACTTCTGAGTTCGGCATGGGGTCAGGTGGGACCACCGCGCTACAGCCGCCAGGCAAATTCTGTTTATTAACCCGCTTGTCGCCGGTTAATCTTATCTGTATCAGGCTGAAAATCTGTCTCTTCGCCAAAACATCTTCGGCGTTGTAAGGTTAAGCCTCACGGTTCATTAGTATCGGTTAGCTCAACGTATCGCTACGCTTACACACCCGACCTATCAACGTCGTCGTCTTCAACGTTCCTTCAGGAGACTCTAAGTCTCAGGGAGAACTCATCTCGGGGCAAGTTTCGTGCTTAGATGCTTTCAGCACTTATCTCTTCCGCATTTAGCTACCGGGCAGTGCCATTGGCATGACAACCCGAACACCAGTGATGCGTCCACTCCGGTCCTCTCGTACTAGGAGCAGCCCCCCTCAATTCTCCAGCGCCCACGGCAGATAGGGACCGAACTGTCTCACGACGTTCTAAACCCAGCTCGCGTACCACTTTAAATGGCGAACAGCCATACCCTTGGGACCTACTTCAGCCCCAGGATGTGATGAGCCGACATCGAGGTGCCAAACACCGCCGTCGATATGAACTCTTGGGCGGTATCAGCCTGTTATCCCCGGAGTACCTTTTATCCGTTGAGCGATGGCCCTTCCATTCAGAACCACCGGATCACTAAGACCTGCTTTCGCACCTGCTCGAGCCGTCACTCTCGCAGTCAAGCTAGCTTATGCCTTTGCACTAACCTCCTGATGTCCGACCAGGATTAGCTAACCTTCGTGCTCCTCCGTTACTCTTTGGGAGGAGACCGCCCCAGTCAAACTACCCACCAGACACTGTCCGCAACCCGGATTACGGGCCCACGTTAGAACACCAGCCATTAAAGGGTGGTATTTCAAGGACGGCTCCATGCAGACTGGCGTCCACACTTCAAAGCCTCCCACCTATCCTACACATCAAGGACCAGTGTTCAGTGTCAAGCTATAGTAAAGGTTCACGGGGTCTTTCCGTCTTGCCGCGGGTACACTGCATCTTCACAGCGAGTTCAATTTCACTGAGTCTCGGGTGGAGACAGCCTGGCCATCATTACGCCATTCGTGCAGGTCGGAACTTACCCGACAAGGAATTTCGCTACCTTAGGACCGTTATAGTTACGGCCGCCGTTTACCGGGGCTTCGATCAAGAGCTTCTCCTTACGGATAACCCCATCAATTAACCTTCCGGCACCGGGCAGGCGTCACACCGTATACGTCCACTTTCGTGTTTGCACAGTGCTGTGTTTTTAATAAACAGTTGCAGCCAGCTGGTATCTTCGACTGATTTCAGCTCCATGAGTAAATCACTTCACCTACCTATCAGCGTGCCTTCTCCCGAAGTTACGGCACCATTTTGCCTAGTTCCTTCACCCGAGTTCTCTCAAGCGCCTTGGTATTCTCTACCTGACCACCTGTGTCGGTTTGGGGTACGATTTGATGTTACCTGATGCTTAGAGGCTTTTCCTGGAAGCAGGGCATTTGTCACTTCAGCACCGTAGTGCCTCGTCATCACACCTCAGCGTTAAAAGGTACCGGATTTACCTGGAACCTCCGCCTACATGCTTAAACCGGGACAACCGTCGCCCGGCCGACATAGCCTTCTCCGTCCCCCCTTCGCAGTAACACCAAGTACAGGAATATTAACCTGTTTCCCATCGACTACGCCTTTCGGCCTCGCCTTAGGGGTCGACTCACCCTGCCCCGATTAACGTTGGACAGGAACCCTTGGTCTTCCGGCGTGCGGGTTTTTCACCCGCATTATCGTTACTTATGTCAGCATTCGCACTTCTGATACCTCCAGCAACCCTCACAGGCCACCTTCAACGGCTTACAGAACGCTCCCCTACCCAACAACACATAGTGTCGCTGCCGCAGCTTCGGTGCATGGTTTAGCCCCGTTACATCTTCCGCGCAGGCCGACTCGACCAGTGAGCTATTACGCTTTCTTTAAATGATGGCTGCTTCTAAGCCAACATCCTGGCTGTCTGTGCCTTCCCACATCGTTTCCCACTTAACCATGACTTTGGGACCTTAGCTGGCGGTCTGGGTTGTTTCCCTCTTCACGACGGACGTTAGCACCCGCCGTGTGTCTCCCGTGATAACATTCTTCGGTATTCGCAGTTTGCATCGGGTTGGTAAGTCGGGATGACCCCCTAGCCGAAACAGTGCTCTACCCCCGAAGATGAATTCACGAGGCGCTACCTAAATAGCTTTCGGGGAGAACCAGCTATCTCCCGGTTTGATTGGCCTTTCACCCCCAGCCACAAGTCATCCGCTAATTTTTCAACATTAGTCGGTTCGGTCCTCCAGTTAGTGTTACCCAACCTTCAACCTGCCCATGGCTAGATCACCGGGTTTCGGGTCTATACCCTGCAACTTAACGCCCAGTTAAGACTCGGTTTCCCTTCGGCTCCCCTATACGGTTAACCTTGCTACAGAATATAAGTCGCTGACCCATTATACAAAAGGTACGCAGTCACACCCGAAGGTGCTCCCACTGCTTGTACGTACACGGTTTCAGGTTCTTTTTCACTCCCCTCGCCGGGGTTCTTTTCGCCTTTCCCTCACGGTACTGGTTCACTATCGGTCAGTCAGGAGTATTTAGCCTTGGAGGATGGTCCCCCCATATTCAGACAGGATACCACGTGTCCCGCCCTACTCTTCGAGTTCACAACCTGTGCATTTTTGTGTACGGGACTATCACCCTGTACCGTCGGACTTTCCAGACCGTTCCACTAACACACATGCTGATTCAGACTCTGGGCTGCTCCCCGTTCGCTCGCCGCTACTGGGGGAATCTCGGTTGATTTCTTTTCCTCGGGGTACTTAGATGTTTCAGTTCCCCCGGTTCGCTTCGTTAACCTATGTATTCAGTTAACGATAGTGTGACGAATCACACTGGGTTTCCCCATTCGGAAATCGCCGGTTATAACGGTTCATATCACCTTACCGGCGCTTATCGCAGATTAGCACGTCCTTCATCGCCTCTGACTGCCAGGGCATCCACCGTGTACGCTTAGTCGCTTAACCTCACAACCCGAAGATGTTTCACTTCTGATTGCGAAAATTTGAGAGACTCGAACACACCATTTATCTGTTCTTATTACGGCGAACAGACACAGTGTGTCGTTTCAATTTTCAGCTTGATCCAGATTTTTAAAGAGCAAAACTTCGCAGTGAACCTTTTCAGGTACACTCTGAAGTTTTCTTGGGTTGTTGCAGTAAAGATGGTGGAGCTATGCGGGATCGAACCGCAGACCTCCTGCGTGCAAAGCAGGCGCTCTCCCAGCTGAGCTATAGCCCCATCGTAGTTATCTCATTCACCTTAATTCTTGCTGAGACAAGGCGTGGAACGGCGAAGCATACTTCAGTATGTGAGTCGTTTCACAACGCGGTATCAGAAAGAATTTGGTAGGCCTGAGTGGACTTGAACCACCGACCTCACCCTTATCAGGGGTGCGCTCTAACCACCTGAGCTACAAGCCTGCAGAGATTTTCTTACTGCTAATTTTCATCAGACAATCTGTGTGAGCACTGCAAAGGTCGGTTCTTTAAGGTAAGGAGGTGATCCAACCGCAGGTTCCCCTACGGTTACCTTGTTACGACTTCACCCCAGTCATGAATCACAAAGTGGTAAGCGCCCTCCCGAAGGTTAAGCTACCTACTTCTTTTGCAACCCACTCCCATGGTGTGACGGGCGGTGTGTACAAGGCCCGGGAACGTATTCACCGTGGCATTCTGATCCACGATTACTAGCGATTCCGACTTCATGGAGTCGAGTTGCAGACTCCAATCCGGACTACGACATACTTTATGAGGTCCGCTTGCTCTCGCGAGGTCGCTTCTCTTTGTATATGCCATTGTAGCACGTGTGTAGCCCTACTCGTAAGGGCCATGATGACTTGACGTCATCCCCACCTTCCTCCAGTTTATCACTGGCAGTCTCCTTTGAGTTCCCGGCCGGACCGCTGGCAACAAAGGATAAGGGTTGCGCTCGTTGCGGGACTTAACCCAACATTTCACAACACGAGCTGACGACAGCCATGCAGCACCTGTCTCAGAGTTCCCGAAGGCACCAAAGCATCTCTGCTAAGTTCTCTGGATGTCAAGAGTAGGTAAGGTTCTTCGCGTTGCATCGAATTAAACCACATGCTCCACCGCTTGTGCGGGCCCCCGTCAATTCATTTGAGTTTTAACCTTGCGGCCGTACTCCCCAGGCGGTCGACTTAACGCGTTAGCTCCGGAAGCCACGCCTCAAGGGCACAACCTCCAAGTCGACATCGTTTACGGCGTGGACTACCAGGGTATCTAATCCTGTTTGCTCCCCACGCTTTCGCACCTGAGCGTCAGTCTTTGTCCAGGGGGCCGCCTTCGCCACCGGTATTCCTCCAGATCTCTACGCATTTCACCGCTACACCTGGAATTCTACCCCCCTCTACAAGACTCTAGCCTGCCAGTTTCGGATGCAGTTCCCAGGTTGAGCCCGGGGATTTCACATCCGACTTGACAGACCGCCTGCGTGCGCTTTACGCCCAGTAATTCCGATTAACGCTTGCACCCTCCGTATTACCGCGGCTGCTGGCACGGAGTTAGCCGGTGCTTCTTCTGCGAGTAACGTCAATCGCTGTGGTTATTAACCACAACGCCTTCCTCCTCGCTGAAAGTACTTTACAACCCGAAGGCCTTCTTCATACACGCGGCATGGCTGCATCAGGCTTGCGCCCATTGTGCAATATTCCCCACTGCTGCCTCCCGTAGGAGTCTGGACCGTGTCTCAGTTCCAGTGTGGCTGGTCATCCTCTCAGACCAGCTAGGGATCGTCGCCTAGGTGAGCCGTTACCCCACCTACTAGCTAATCCCATCTGGGCACATCCGATGGCAAGAGGCCCGAAGGTCCCCCTCTTTGGTCTTGCGACATTATGCGGTATTAGCTACCGTTTCCAGTAGTTATCCCCCTCCATCGGGCAGTTTCCCAGACATTACTCACCCGTCCGCCACTCGTCACCCGAGAGCAAGCTCTCTGTGCTACCGTTCGACTTGCATGTGTTAGGCCTGCCGCCAGCGTTCAATCTGAGCCATGATCAAACTCTTCAATTTAAGTTTGATGCTCGTGAATTAAACTTCGTAATGAATTACGTGTTCACTCAGAGACTTGGTATTCATTTTTCGTCTTGCGACGTTAAGAATCCGTATCCTCGAGTGCCCACACAGATTGTCTGATAAATTGTTAAAGAGCAGTTGCGACGCGCCTTAGCGCTCTGTCGCGAGGTCCCGTATATTACGTTTTCCTCATTCAGAGTCAAGCATTTATTTTTGCTTTTCTCTCCGGGATTCTCACTGGAACCCCGCTGACCCGGCGGCGTGTAATCCGTTGTTCCGTGTCAGTGGAGGCGCATTATAGGGACTTATTTCAGGCTGACAAGGGGAAATTCAAAATAATCTTCCGAGTGCGCATTTTTTCATCAAAACCGATTAAACCGCCAGTTTTTCGAGCGTTTTGAAGCCATAACGTTGCAGCACGGGCAATAATTGTTCGGCTTCTGTCGTCATCGCCATACAGAATGCGACATTCTCATCGGTTGATTTCGCGTCGGGCGCTTCATGTTCTAATAACCAGGCCGTGCGACGCGCAATCGCGGCCCCTGAATCCACCAGTCGCGTCCCCTCGGGCAGGACCTGTAAAAGTTCTTCCTGTAATAGAGGGAAATGGGTGCAGCCCAGCACCACCGTGTCGGGTGGTTCCGACATCCGCAGCCACGGACGTAGAATGCGGCGCAACTCTTCCAGAGAGACCGTTTCGCCGTGCAGCTTCGCTTCCGCCAGTTCTACCAGCTCGGCAGACCCCAACATCGCAATCTGACATTCGTTAGCAAACCGCGCAATCAACTCATGGGTATACGACCGCTTCACCGTTGCACGTGTAGCCAACAGTCCCACAACGCCATTCGCCGTGAGTCGCGCCGCCGGTTTAATAGCAGGAACGACGCCTACAACCGGGAAGGCAAATTTCGCACGTAATGCAGGAAGCGACACAGTGCTTGCGGTATTACACGCGATGACCGCAAGAGAGAGTGGATAGCGCTGCTGGACCGCAGTCACAATCTCAACAACACGCTCGACGATAAATTCCTCGCTCTTCTCACCATAAGGGAAGGCGACATTATCAAAAGCGTATATATAGTGGAGATCCGGCAGGAGACTGCGGATCTCATTGTAGACCGACAACCCACCGACGCCGGAATCAAACACCAGCACGGTGGGACGTGGATCAGAAGGTGTAGCTGCCAGACAAGGTGTATTCCCGCCCTGCAGTTGCGTAGCCATAAACTGTCTCGTAATCTTTATCGAACAGGTTGGCGATTTTACCACGAACAGTCAGCTGTGAGGTGATTGGATATGCCACTGTCAGATCCCACAGGCTCACTCCCCCCATTTTTACCGGCTGATTGGTGACGAAGTCCGTGTCATAACGCGTTCCCAGATAATGATAGGTCAGGCCCCAGTCAAAATCGTAAACCTGCCAGTCAAGCTGGTACTTCACCTGCTGTTTAGAACGACGCGCCAGTGGTTTATCGGTAATCGCATTTCGTGCATCAACGTAATCGTAGCTCAGGGTGTGCGCCAGCGGCCCGGTATCAAAGTTTGCTGTCGCTTCGACACCTTTAATACGTACTTTGCCTTCGTTAAAGTATTTCTCGGTATGTGGGTCGTAATCGATCATGTTATCGATATCGTTGCGATATCCTGACAAACGCCAGTTCACATCCGCCGTCAGCCCTTCAAACGCCCCTTCCCACTGCTTACTCTCTTCAGGATCCAGATTCGAATTGCCGTAATAGCCATGCAACTGCCCGAGATTTGGTGCTTTGTAGGAAGTACCGTAGGAGGCAATAAAGCGATAACCTTCAATAAACTCCCACCCGGCACTGGTTTGCCATGTACCATGGCGACCAAACTCGGAGTTATCATCACTGCGCGCCGCACCTTCAAAGGTAAAGTCACCCAGTTGCTGCAACCCGGTGAGATAGAGGCCAGTGTTACGCTGGTCGTAACCGTCCGTGACATACGCGGTGCCAGGCTCCGTAGTTTGCTTTTGCCAGTCGACGCCCGCGCCCACATTACCGTGGCCAACCACCATACTGTTCGACCACTGAACATTATATTGCTTCATCTCATCCAGCGTGGCCGAGGAGTCATAGCGGCCATAATCCGGATCATAGTTGTAGTCTTTACTGTGGCTATAGCTGGAAACCAGCTGTGACTGGATAATTTCACCATTGAAGCGCAGTCCGGCATCCCAGCTTTGGCTATAGAGTTTTCGGGTATCGACCAGTGGTGAGTTCGGAGAATAGTACGAATCGTAATTCGTGCGGTTATCATAACCGTAGCCGCGAACAAACCCGCTCCAGGTGTCAGAGAAGTTGTGTTCCAGCGCGCCATATAGCGTCTTACTTAAGAAGCCGTCTTTGTCGGGTTGAGCCTGAGAGCCAGTACTACCGTAAGCCACGACATCAAAGCCTTTGGTATAGGCATAATCGCCCATCAACGTGACACGCGTATTTTCACCTAACTGTTGTTGGGTTGAGACATCGTAATTCTGGTAGCCATTGCTTCCCACGCCAGCGGTCAGTTCCGTCCCCGGCTTTTCGCGCGTCGTAATGATATTCACCACGCCGCCGATCGCATCAGAACCATAAATAGCCGAACGCGGCCCACGAATGTACTCAATACGTTGTACCAACGATACCGGGAACTGGCTAAGATCGGCTGCGCCGCTAACCCCTGCCAGGTTCAGACGCACACCGTCAATCAGCACCAGAACATGGCTGGCGTTGGTGCCGCGAATAGAAATAGACGAATTTTGTCCCATACCACCGTATTGGGCGATATCCACGCCTGGCAAGCGACGAAGCACATCATTCACGGAGGTGGATTGCCAGCGATCGATATCCTGACGCGTAACAACGGTGATAGGAGCAAGTACTGCACTACGAGGCTGCTGAAAACGGTTGGCAGTGACGACGAGAGTATCTGGGCTAGCATCCTGTGCCCAACCAGAAAATGCCGTGACGGAAAGCGCCGTCCACAGCAACGATTTTTTAATCATTGTAAAGCATCCACAATATAAGAAGGATGCCGCAGGTCCCACCGATAGTACGCGATGATGAAAACCAGATGCGACGTTAGCCGGCAGGTCTTCGGGCTTGGAGGCGACTTAAAGAGACGATGACTTCCCACGGCAAGCCGCAGTGTCTGCACCAGGTGCGCTCATCTCCTACCTTCCTTACCGCTGCGCGTCAGCTCCAGATTCACACTGGATTCCCTTTTAACTCACAGGACCGGAAAACGGATGCTACAGTTTGTTACAACCCACTGTCCAGACTGTGTATCACAATATCGGAAATCATCAATGACTGGACATCTGTTGAGCAATCCCTACAATCCCCGCGTACTTTTATTTTTCAGGACGCATCATGACCCCCGAACATCTTCCGACAGAACAGTACGACGCGCAGTTAGCTGAAAAAGTGGTGCGTCTGCAGAGCTTAATGACACCGTTTTATGCACAGGCTCCGGAAGTGTTTCGCTCACCGGTCAGTCACTACCGTATGCGTGCCGAATTCCGGCTGTGGCATGACGGTGATGACCTGTACCACATCATGTTCGATCAACAGACGAAAAGCCGTATTCGCGTCGACAGCTTCCCGGCGGCCAGCGAGCTTATCAACACGCTGATGAAGGCAATGATTGAAGGGGTACGCAACAACCGTGTCCTGCGCCACAAACTGTTCCAGATTGATTACCTCACCACCCTGAGCGATCAAGCGGTCGTCTCGATGCTGTACCATAAAAAGCTGGATGACGAATGGCGTCAGGAAGCCGAAGCGCTACGGGACGCGCTGCGTGCGCAAAACCTGAACGTGCATCTGATTGGCCGGGCCACCAAAACCAAAATCGAGCTGGATCAGGACTATATTGACGAACGCTTGCCGGTCGCAGGGAAAGAGATCATCTATCGCCAGGTTGAGAACAGCTTCACCCAGCCCAATGCCGCGATGAATATTCAGATGCTGGAATGGGCGATTGATGTCACCAAAGATTCCCAGGGCGACCTGCTTGAGCTGTACTGCGGTAATGGCAACTTCTCATTAGCGCTGGCGCAAAATTTCAACCGCGTGCTGGCGACTGAAATCGCCAAACCATCCGTGGCGGCTGCCCAGTACAACATTGCGGCTAACCATATTGATAACGTACAAATTATCCGCATGGCCGCAGAAGAGTTTACTCAGGCGATGAATGGGGTTCGCGAGTTCAACCGTTTGCAGGGGATCGATCTGAAGAGCTACCAGTGTGAAACCATTTTCGTTGACCCGCCGCGTAGCGGTCTGGACAGCGAAACGGAGAAAATGGTACAGGCGTATCCGCGGATTCTGTACATCTCCTGCAACCCGGAAACGCTGTGTAAGAATCTGGAAACGTTAAGCCAGACGCACAATGTTTCACGTCTGGCTCTGTTCGATCAGTTCCCGTATACGCACCATATGGAGTGTGGCGTGTTACTGACCGCGAAGTAAGTGATGTCCTGGCCGGGCTTGCCCGGCCTACAAATATTATTCCGCAATTTCCTGCTTACGGTTACGCACTTTAACGCCGATCCAGAACACCAGAATCACCGACAGTACCGCCGGGAAGAAGTTAGAACCAATATCCGGATATTCAGCGCGTACCACGGTGCTGTACAACAGAACACCGAGAATAAAACAGGCGGCGGCCAGGCCTGGTAGCCCCACAGGCATGGTGCGGTTCTGATAGCGTTGATGCAGACAATAAACCGTCAGCACCAGCGAAATAATCGGGAATACTGAGAATGGCACAATGGAGCTAAACAGCGCCGCAAATGTGCCATTGATCGATAAGCCAGCAACCAGCGCCAGCAGCAGCGTACCTTTATCTTGACCTGACTGTTTCATTGCTCGTCCTTCTCGTTACTCGGAGTGGTGCGTCATCTTCTCTTGTTCACGGCGGTACCAATAAAATGCGCCTTTCGCAATCATGCGTAGTTGCAATACCAGCCGCTCTTCCAGCTGTCGACGCTGTTCAGCGCCAACATCCAGTGCTTCTGCCCCGGCGCTGAACACAATCGTTACCATGGCTTCGGCCTGCGCTTCAGTAAACGCACGGGGCATATGGTTTTCGAGTTCCAGATAGTCCGCAAGTTCCGCAATGAAGTGCTGAATTTCACGTGCGACCGCTGCACGAAACGCTGCGGAGGTTCCCGAACGCTCGCGCAATAATAAACGGAAGGCGTTGGGATTGTTGCCGATGAATTCCATAAATGTTGAGACCGAGGTACGGATCACACTCCCGCCTTTGGCGATACGCTGACGCGCCTGACGCATCAACTGACGCAGCATCAGACCACTTTCGTCCACCATCGTCAGCCCGAGCTCATCCACATCGCGGAAATGGCGATAAAACGAGGTTGGCGCAATGCCCGCTTCACGAGCAACTTCTCGTAAACTGAGACTGGCAAAACTACGCTCAGCACTGAGTTGACTAAATGCAGCCTCTACCAGCGAACGCCGGGTTTTCTCTTTTTGTTGCGCTCTAACGCCCATCACGATGTCTGAATCCTTCCACATACCTTGCTGGCACTATACCAGAGATTAGGCGGTTGGCATGGCTTTGTTAATGATTGTTTACGCGCAGTTTGTGCTTCGACTTCGCAAAAAAGCACAACGATAATTGGGTTATCCCGACAACGATGTTACTATTCTGTTGCTTTTATGTATAAGAACAGGTAAGCCTGACCATGTCACATTCCTACGATTACGATGCAATAGTAATAGGTTCCGGTCCCGGCGGCGAAGGCGCTGCAATGGGTCTGGTTAAACAGGGAGCGCGCGTCGCGGTGATTGAGCGCTATCATAACGTCGGCGGAGGCTGTACCCACTGGGGCACCATCCCGTCGAAAGCACTCCGCCACGCCGTCAGCCGTATTATTGAATTCAATCAGAACCCACTTTACAGCGACCATTCCCGACTTCTCCGTTCTTCCTTCGCCGATATTCTCAACCATGCTGATAACGTGATTAATCAGCAAACACGCATGCGGCAAGGTTTTTACGAGCGTAATCACTGCGAGATTTTGCAGGGAAATGCCCGTTTTGTTGACGAACACACTATTGCCCTGGAATGCCACGACGGCACGGTGGAAACGCTGACCGCGGATAAGTTCGTGATCGCCTGCGGTTCACGCCCTTATCGCCCTGTTGACGTCGACTTTTCGCATCCCCGGATTTATGACAGCGACTCCATCCTGAGTCTGCACCACGAACCTCGCCACGTTCTGATTTATGGCGCAGGGGTTATTGGCTGTGAATATGCGTCGATCTTTCGTGGAATGGACGTCAAAGTTGATTTAATCAACACCCGCGATCGTCTGCTGGCGTTCCTTGATCAAGAGATGTCCGACTCGCTCTCTTACCACTTCTGGAACAGCGGTGTGGTTATTCGCCACAACGAAGAGTACGAGAAGATTGAAGGTTGCGATGACGGCGTCATCATGCACCTGAAATCCGGTAAAAAACTGAAGGCTGACTGTCTGCTGTACGCCAATGGCCGCACCGGTAATACCGATTCGCTGGCGCTGGAAAATATTGGTCTGAAAACCGACAGCCGTGGGCAGCTCAAAGTAAATAGCATGTACCAGACGGCACTGCCGCACGTGTATGCCGTAGGGGATGTGATCGGCTATCCGAGTCTGGCATCGGCGGCCTACGATCAGGGACGTATTGCCGCCCAGGCACTGGTGAAAGGCGAAGCCACCGCGCATCTGATCGAAGATATCCCAACCGGGATTTATACCATTCCTGAAATCAGCTCCGTTGGTAAAACCGAGCAGCAGCTTACGGCGATGAAAGTCCCATACGAAGTTGGCCGCGCCCAGTTTAAACATCTGGCACGTGCGCAAATCGTGGGCATGAGTGTCGGCACGTTGAAGATTCTGTTCCATCGCGAAACCAAAGAGATTCTGGGGATCCACTGCTTTGGGGAACGCGCGGCCGAAATTATTCACATCGGTCAGGCGATAATGGAGCAAAAAGGTGGTGGTAACACCATCGAGTACTTCGTTAACACCACCTTTAACTACCCAACCATGGCGGAAGCCTATCGGGTAGCGGCGCTAAATGGCTTAAACCGCCTGTTTTAACGCACTGTCGAAATGGCCATCCATTGATCCACGGATGGCCTCTGCCAGCTGTTCATAACGGCTGCGCAGCGGCGAACCTGGACGATACACCAGGCCAATCGTGCGGCGCGGTTCTGGCTTAATGCATGGCAGATAGACAACACCATCACGCTTGCGCTCCGACGGAACAGCCAGCGCAGGCAGTAACGTAATACCGCTACCTGCCGCCACCATATTGCGCAGCGTTTCCAGACTGGTTGCCCGGAAATGGGTATCTTCATCAGCACCTGCTTCAAAGCAGAAGCCCATGGCCTGATCGCGCAGGCAGTGGCCGTCTTCCAGCATCAGCAGTTTTTCACCCGCCAGATCGGACATCGGTACACAGTCACGGTTTGCCCATGGATGATCTTCATAGATCGCCAGCATCATAGGCTCATCAAATAACGGTACTTCGATGAATGCCTCACTCTCTTTCACCAACGCCAGAATCACGCAGTCGAGCTTACCGCTATCCAGTTGCGCCAACAGCTGATGCGTCTGCGCCTCATGCAGATACATTTCCAGTTTTGGGAAGGTCTGGTGCAACATAGGAATAATATGCGGCAGCAGGTATGGCCCCACCGTTGGGATCAAACCAATATGCAGCGGGCCAGACATCGTCTCGCCTTGTTGGCTTGCCATCTCCTTGAGCACTTTGACCTCGCGCAGCACGGTGCGCGCCTGATCCACCAGCAGCAGACCTGCCTGAGTGAACAGCACCTTGCGACTCGTACGCTCCAGCAACATGACGCCCAGCTCATCTTCCAGCTTACGGATCTGCCCGCTCAGCGTTGGCTGGCTCACGTGGCAGGAGTCTGCCGCCCGTCGGAAGTGACGATGTTCGGCAAGCGCCACCAGGTATTCAAGATCACGAATATTCATTATTCATCCTCCATCGCCACGATAGTTCGTAGCGATAGGTAGCATAGCAACGAACGATTATCCCTATCAAGCTTTCTGTTTAATAATGCACCACAGAAACGGAACGGTACCCCTTTAACCCTTGAAGCTACTGTCCGTTTAGAGAGTTTCTCTCATACTCGAAATAACTAAAGCCAACGTGAACTTTTGCGGACCTTGCGTCCGCATTTTTTTTGCATAAAAAAGCCCGGCAAGATGCCAGGCTCTGATCACTGTTTGCCTGATGGCGCTATGCTTATCAGGCCTACAAAGACAAAAGTTACGCCAGACGCGCCTTCGCGTAATCAATCGCCTGTGCGACCTGCTGTGGCGACACGCCGCCTTTCGCCGCACGTTTGTCCAGACACGATTGTAGAGAAAGGATCGGATAAACGTCATCGCCAATAACCGGACTGAACTTCTGTAAGTCGGTCAGCGACAACGCTTCCAGCGGTTTGCCCTGGCGAATCGCCTCAACCACCGTTTCACCCACAATGTGGTGCGCTTCGCGGAACGGCACGCCTTTCGCTACCAGATAATCCGCCAGCTCAGTAGCGTTGGCATAACCCTGCTGCGCCGCTTCCTGACAACGCGGACGTTTCACCTGAATGCCATCCAGCACCAGCGCGGCCATATGCAGACAATCCAGCCAGGTGTCGAGCGCATCGAACAGCCCTTCTTTGTCTTCCTGCATATCTTTGTTATACGCCAGCGGTAGACCTTTTAAGGTCATCATCATCCCGGTCAACGCACCCTGCACGCGACCGCATTTACCACGGATTAATTCCAGCGCATCCGGGTTTTTCTTCTGCGGCATCAGGGATGAACCAGAGGTCACTCGATCGGACAGCTCGACAAAGCCTGCTTCACCGGTATTAAAGAAAATCAGGTCTTCAGCAAAACGCGACAGGTGCACCATGCCGATAGAAGCGTCGGAGAGTAACTCCAGCACGTGGTCACGATCGGAAACGCTGTCCAGACTGTTGCGCGTTGCCGAAGCAAAGCCCAGCCAGCCGGCCAGTTGTTCGCGATCGATTTCATATGCCGTACCCGCCAGCGCGCCGCAGCCCAGAGGACTGACGTCCAGACGCTTAAGCGCATCCTGCAAACGGCTCTCATCACGCGCCAGCATTTCGACATAGGCCAGGCACCAGTGAGCAAACGTCACCGGCTGCGCACGTTGCAGGTGGGTGTAACCCGGCATAACGGCGTCCTGGTTATTCTCCGCCGTCACCACCAGCGCACTTTGCAACTGACGGTTGGCAGAGAGTAATTCAATAACCGTGTCTTTACACCACAGTTTAAGGTCGGTCGCGACCTGATCATTACGGCTACGCCCGGTATGCAGTTTTTTACCAAGCTGGCCGACTTTATCAATCAGCTTACCTTCCACCCAACTGTGAATATCTTCGGCATCGCTTTGCAGGATCTGTTGCGGGTTGGCACGAACCTCTTCCAGCAGCGTGTTCAGCGCCTCTTCCAGTTGTAGCTGTTCATCGGCAGTCAGTACGCCGACCGTTACCAACGCTTTGGACCAGGCCACAGAGCCGACAATATCCTGTTCTGCCAGGCGGTAGTCAAAACGCAACGAGTCGTTGAACTGTTTGAACCGCTGATCTGCTGCCTGTGTAAAACGCCCACCCCAAAGTGCCATAACATGCTTCCTTAAATTCTTTTAATTTCAATGCCGGATGGCGCTACGCTTATCCGGCCTGCAGGTTCTGTTCACGTAGGCCCGATAAGGCGTAGCCGCCATCGGGCATACAAATACTTAAGCCAGAATACGGGTACCGATCGGCGTGCCGTTAAACAACGCCGGGAGTTGCTCTGCATGACGCCAGGAGGCGATATCCACCGGGCGGCCCAGCGTGCGCGCGGCATCCAGCGCCGCATTGACCTTCACGATCATGCCATCGGTAATAATTCCCTGGTCGATCAACTGCTCCGCTTTCGCGGCGGTCATTTCGGCAATACGCTGACCTTTACCATCCAGAATACCGCTCACGTCTGAGAGCAGGATCAGATCCGCACCCAACGTTGCCGCCAGCGCTGTTGCCGCCTGATCGGCGTTAACGTTCATCAGCAGTCCATCTTCAGTGACGCCAATGGAGCTGACTACCGGCAGAAAACCGCTTGCCAGCAGCGTGTTAATTAGCTTAGGCGAACCCGGTTGCGCGAGTCCAACATGACCCAGCTCTTTATCGAGCGGCGTCACTTTTACGCTGTCGCCATCGCCAAGATACAGGCCCACAGAGGCGATTTGATGTTTTTTCGCCCAGGCCAGTAAGGTTTTATTCGCCGTACCCGCCAGGGCGCCAGTGATAATGTCTATCTGATCGGCAGGAGTGACGCGCAGGCCGTTTTTCTTTTTGACCGGCAGATTCAACTGCTTCATTAGCTCATCAACCACGCAGCCGCCGCCGTGCACAATAATCAGCGGACGCTGATGCGACTCACGATAATTCACCAGTGCGGTAAACAGTCGCTCCAGCGCCTCTTCGCTATCCAGTAAAACGCCGCCCAGCTTGATAATTAATGGATTCATTGTTGCACCCTTAAATAAGAGACTGCGTTTCAGCAAAGCCGAAACGGATATTTGCGCACTGCATCGCCTGTGCCGCCGCGCCTTTTAATAAGTTATCTTCGGTCGCCACCACGATCAGATGCTCTCCCTGCACGGCAAACCCGATGTCACAAAACGGTAAGCCCACCACATTCTTCAGAGCCGGAACGCCTTTGTCGTACAGACGTACCAGTGGTTTATCGCCATAGGCTTGTTGCAGTGTCTGGGCCACCTGCGCATGGGTTACGCCCGCTTTCAGACGGCAGGTGATCGTTTCCAGAATTCCGCGCGGGAAGTTCCCCAGATGTGGAGTAAAGATCACTTCCGCGCCGAGGTGAGTTGCGATTTCCGGCTGATGACGATGGGTAAACACGCCATAGGGCTGCAGGCTCACTTCGCAAAAGCTGTTCGAGATAGCCGCTTTACGGCCTGCCCCGCTGACGCCGCTGGTCGCATTAATCACCGGCCACTGGCTGAGATCCAGCAATCCGCCGTCAATCAGTGGTTTCAGCGACAACTGCGCCGCCGTCGGATAACAACCCGGTACGGCAACCAGATTCGCTTCTTTCAGTTGCTCTGCGCTCCACTCCGCCAGACCGTACACCGCCTGCTTCAGCAGTTCGGGGTGCTGATGGGTAAAGCCATAATATTTTTCATAGAACGCGCTATCGTTAACACGAAACGCGCCTGAAAGATCAAACACCACACATCCGGCCTGCAGAAACTGCGGGGCCAGGTCATGACTGACCTCATGCGCTGTGGCGAGGAACACAATGTCCACCCCTGCGCTAAACTCGCTGATATCCGACATTGGCTGCAACGGTAAATCGACAATGCCTTTCAACTGCGGATGCAAATCGGAGATGAGTTTTCCTGCATCATTGCTTTGCGCTGAGACGGTCAAAGCGGTTATGTTCATATCAGGATGGCGATTTACATAGGTCACAAGCTCTGCGCCGGCATAGCCGCTGGCGCCCACAATCAGCGTATTCAACATCGGGGCAGCTCACCTTCTTAGATTCTGTTGCCAGGTATAAGCCTTTATCACCTCACCTTACACTTGGTGGGTTTTATTACGCTCAACGTTAATGTATTTTTATTCATAAATACTGCATGAATATTGATACTATCATGACCCGAGGTGTGTCAACAATGAAAAACAATTTACCGCCATTTATCGAGATTTACCGCGCTCTGATTGCCACGCCATCGATTAGCGCCACCGAAGAAGCACTGGATCAAAGCAATGCAGGTTTAATCACTCTGCTGGCGGGCTGGTTCAAAGATTTAGGCTTCAATGTAGAGGTTCAGCCGGTCCCCGATACGCGTAATAAATTCAATATGCTGGCGAGCATTGGACAAGGGGCTGGCGGTCTATTGTTAGCGGGTCATACCGATACCGTGCCGTTTGACGACGGACGCTGGACGCGCGATCCGTTCACCCTGACAGAGCATGACAATAAGCTCTACGGCCTGGGTACGGCAGATATGAAAGGCTTCTTCGCGTTTATCCTCGACGCGCTGCGCGACGTCGACGTAGCGAAGCTGAAAAAGCCCCTCTACATTTTGGCCACTGCCGACGAAGAGACCAGCATGGCGGGGGCGCGCTACTTTTCTGAAACCACCGCTCTGCGCCCGGACTGCGCGATCATTGGCGAACCCACCTCCCTGCAGCCGGTGCGTGCGCACAAAGGGCATATCTCTAATGCAATTCGTATTTTGGGGCAGTCGGGTCACTCAAGCGATCCAGCGCGTGGCGTCAATGCGATTGAACTCATGCATGATGCTATCGGCCATATCATGACTCTGCGCGATGACCTGAAAGAACGCTATCACCATGACGCTTTTACCGTTCCGTACCCGACGTTAAATTTGGGTCATATCCACGGTGGTGACGCCGCCAACCGAATCTGCGCCTGCTGCGAGCTGCATATGGATATTCGCCCGCTGCCCGGCATGACGCTCAACGATCTTAATGGCTTACTTAACGATGCGCTGGCCCCTGTCAGCGAGCGTTGGCCGGGTCGCCTGACGGTGTCGGAACTGCATCCGCCTATTCCTGGCTATGAGTGTCCGCCAGACCATCAGTTGGTCGAAGTCGTTGAAAAACTGCTGGGAGCGCAAACGGAAGTGGTGAACTACTGCACTGAAGCGCCGTTTATCCAGACGCTTTGCCCGACGCTGGTGTTGGGCCCAGGCTCCATTAATCAGGCACATCAGCCAGATGAATACCTGGAAACACGCTTCATTAAGCCAACTCGCGAATTGATCACCCAGGTTGTGCATCATTTCTGCTGGCATTAATCGTTTATAACCTTGCTCATCCTTCAGCGGTGAGCAAGGTCATTTATTAACATTTTCATAAGCACAGCTTATTTGATTCGATGTGAATTAAATAACGTAAATTCCCGCCATTTTTTCGTTTGCTGAACCGATTTCGCAGCAATTGACGTCACGAGTTTTACGTGGCTTTATAAAAGACGGCAAAAAAATTAAGTCCGAAAAATTTCACGTTGCAGCAGTGTTGACGGCGGCGCGAAAGATACAGGACATTTACAAAAGAGATGGGGTGTCTGGGTAAATATGAACGAACAATATTCCGCGTTGCGTAGTAATGTCAGTATGCTCGGCAAAGTGCTGGGAGAGACCATTAAGGATGCGCTGGGAGAGCACATTCTTGATCGCGTAGAAACAATCCGTAAGCTGTCCAAATCATCCCGCGCTGGCAATGAAGTCAATCGCCAGGAGCTACTTACGACGCTGCAAAACCTGTCTAACGACGAACTGCTGCCGGTTGCCCGTGCGTTTAGCCAGTTCCTGAACCTGGCCAACACCGCCGAGCAATACCACAGCATTTCGCCCAAAGGCGAAGCAGCCAGCAACCCGGAAGTGATTGCTCGCACTCTGCGTAAATTGAAAGACCAGCCCAATCTCGATGAAGCCACCATCAAAAAAGCCGTGGAGTCACTCTCCCTGGAGCTGGTTCTGACCGCACACCCGACAGAAATCACCCGTCGTACGTTGATCCATAAAATGGGTGAAGTAAACACCTGTCTCAAACAGCTTGATAACAAAGATCTCGTCGATTATGAACGCCATCAACTGATGCGCCGTCTGCGCCAGTTGATTGCCCAGTCCTGGCATACGGATGAGATCCGCAAGATACGCCCAAGCCCGGTTGATGAAGCCAAATGGGGCTTCGCCGTGGTCGAAAACAGCCTGTGGGAAGGCGTGCCGAACTATCTGCGCGAGCTGAACGAACAGTTAGAAGAGAATCTGGGTTATAAGCTGCCCGTTGATTTTGTTCCGGTTCGCTTTACCTCCTGGATGGGCGGCGACCGTGACGGCAACCCGAACGTGACGGCGGATATCACCCGTCACGTGCTATTACTCAGCCGTTGGAAAGCCACCGACCTGTTCCTGAAAGACATTCAGTTTCTGATCTCTGAACTGTCGATGGTGGATGCCACGCCGGAACTGCTGGCGCTGGTCGGCGAAGAAGGCGCAGCAGAACCATACCGTTATCTGATGAAAACCCTGCGTTCACGTCTGATGGCAACTCAAGCCTGGCTGGAAGCCCGCCTGAAAGGCGAGAAATTACCGAAACCTGCCGGCCTTCTCACCCAAAACGAACAGCTCTGGGATCCGCTGTACGCGTGTTACCAGTCTCTGCAAGCCTGTGGCATGGGCATCATCGCCAATGGCGAACTGCTCGACACCTTGCGCCGCGTGAAATGTTTCGGCGTGCCGCTGGTACGTATTGATATTCGTCAGGAAAGCACCCGCCACACTGAAGCGCTGGGCGAACTGACCCGGTATCTGGGCATTGGCGACTACGAAAATTGGTCAGAAGCGGATAAACAGGCTTTCTTGATCCGCGAACTGAACTCCAAGCGTCCGCTTCTGCCACGTAACTGGGAACCAAGCAATGACACCCGCGAAGTGCTCGACACCTGCCGCGTCATTGCCGAAGCTCCGTATGGCTCCATTGCCGCCTATGTTATCTCGATGGCGAAAACGCCGTCCGATGTATTGGCCGTACATCTGCTGCTGAAAGAAGCCGGGATCGGTTTTGCTATGCCGGTGGCGCCGCTGTTTGAAACACTGGACGACCTCAACAATGCTGATGACGTCATGTCCCAGCTCTTGAATATTGACTGGTACCGCGGCTTTATTCAGGGCAAACAGATGGTCATGATTGGCTACTCTGACTCTGCAAAAGACGCGGGGGTAATGGCGGCCTCCTGGGCGCAATATCAGGCTCAGGACGCGTTGATCAAAACGTGTGAAAAAGCCGGAATCGAGCTGACGCTGTTCCATGGCCGCGGTGGTTCCATTGGTCGCGGCGGCGCGCCTGCGCATGCCGCACTGCTTTCTCAACCGCCTGGCAGCCTGAAAGGTGGCCTGCGCGTGACGGAACAAGGTGAGATGATCCGCTTTAAGTATGGCCTGCCGGAAGTGACCATCAGCAGCCTGTCGCTATATACCGCAGCCATCCTCGAGGCCAACCTGTTACCGCCGCCAGAGCCGAAGGATAACTGGCGCCATATCATGGATGAGCTTTCTGATATCTCGTGTGAGCTCTACCGTGGATATGTACGTGAAAACAAAGACTTCGTCCCTTACTTCCGCTCCGCAACCCCAGAGCAGGAACTGGGTAAATTGCCGCTCGGCTCACGTCCGGCAAAACGCCGCCCGACTGGTGGGGTAGAGTCTCTGCGCGCCATTCCATGGATCTTTGCCTGGACGCAGAACCGCCTGATGCTCCCGGCATGGCTGGGGGCAGGCACCGCGCTGCAAAAAGTGGTGGAAGACGGTAAGCAAAGCGAACTCGAAGCAATGTGCCGCGACTGGCCATTCTTCTCCACACGCCTTGGCATGCTGGAAATGGTTTTCGCTAAAGCAGACCTGTGGCTGGCTGAATACTACGATCAACGTCTGGTCAAAAAAGAGTTGTGGCCGCTCGGCGAAGAACTGCGTCAGCGCCTGGCAGCAGATATCGACGTCGTGCTGGCGATTGCCAATGACTCACATTTGATGGCCGACCTGCCGTGGATTGCCGAGTCCATCCAGTTAAGGAATGTTTATACCGATCCGCTGAACGTTTTACAGGCAGAGCTGTTACACCGCTCGCGCCTGGCGGAAGAGCAAGGCAATGCGCCAGATCCACGCGTTGAACAAGCGCTGATGGTAACCATCGCAGGTGTTGCTGCCGGTATGCGCAATACAGGCTAACGTCCCCTCCCGTCGCCTTCGTGCTATTGCGCGAAGGCGACATCAAAAATCGCTGTTATAACGGCTTCATTTTCAATATATTCCCGCCTGAATTTATTCATTTAATGAATGGATCATCAACAAAACGCGTTTTTTAACATCGCGACGCTTCAGTTCCTCTTAATATTTACCCGCTACTCTTGGCGACACGATTAAAGACAGGCTCACACTATGCAATCCTTACAACCCCAGTCTAAACCTGCATTTAGCTGGAAAGCCCTGGGTTGGGCGCTCCTCTATTTTTGGTTTTTTTCCTCATTACTGCAGGCCGTCATCTACTTTAGCGGCTACAGCGGATCTACCGGTTTACGCGACTCCTTGCTATTCAGTTCGCTGTGGTTGATTCCGGTATTTTTATTTCCAAACCGTATCCGTATTATTGCTGCCGTTATTGGTGTCATGCTATGGGCTGCCTCGTTGGCCGCTCTGAGCTATTACGTCATCTACGGGCAAGAGTTCTCGCAAAGCGTTCTGTACGTAATGTTCGAAACCAATGCGAACGAAGCCAGCGAATATCTGAGCCAATATTTCAGTCTGAAGATTGTGTTAATCGCGCTGGCGTATACGGCAATGGCGATTCTGCTGTGGACGCGTCTGCGCCCTGTTCATATTCCATCGCCCTGGCGCTATCTGGTGTCGTTTGCGCTGTTATATGGCTTGATTCTGCACCCAATGGCGGTTAACACGTTCATCAAACATAAACCGTTTGAAAAAACGTTGGATGGTCTCGCTTCGCGTATGGAGCCCGCCGCGCCGTGGCAATTTATCTCCGGGTATTATCAGTATCGCCAGCAGTTGACCTCGCTCAATAGCCTGCTGAATGAAAACAATGCCCTGCCTCCGCTGGCCAACTTTAAAGACCATTCCGGTGACGCGCCACGCACATTAGTGCTGGTGATTGGTGAGTCAACGCAGCGTGGTCGTATGAGCCTGTATGGTTACCCGCGTGAAACCACACCGGAACTGGATGCGCTGCATAAAACCGATCCTAACTTCACCGTTTTCAATAATGTCGTGACCTCACGTCCGTATACCATTGAAATCCTGCAGCAGGCGCTGACCTTTGCCAACGAGAAGAACCCGGATCTGTATCTGACCCAGCCATCCCTGATGAACATGATGAAACAGGCGGGTTATAAAACCTTCTGGATCACCAATCAGCAGACAATGACTGCCCGCAACACCATGCTGACGGTATTCTCTAAGCAGACAGATAAGCAGTTCTATATGAACCAGCAGCGTACGCAAAGCGCACGCGAGTATGACAGCAATGTGCTGGCGCCATTTAAAGAAGTCCTGGCCGACCCGGCGCCGAAAAAATTCATCATCGTTCACCTGCTGGGTACCCATATTAAGTATAAATTCCGTTATCCGGATGGTCAGGGCAAGTTCGACAACAATATCGACAATGTTCCTCCTGGCCTGGGTAATGATGAGCTGGAAGCCTACAACGATTACGACAGCGCGAATGTCTACAATGACCACATCATTGCCAGCCTGATCAAAGACTACAAAGCGACCGATCCGAACGGTTTCCTGTTGTACTTCTCCGATCACGGTGAAGAGGTGTACGACACGCCGCCGCATAAAACGCAGGGCCGTAATGAAGACAATCCGACACGCCATATGTATACGGTGCCGTTCTTATTGTGGACCTCGGAAAAATGGCAGGCCGCGCACCCTCGGGACTTCTCACAGGATGTGAATCGTAAATACAGCAGCTCAGAGCTAATCCATACCTGGTCTGATTTAGCGGGCTTCACTTACGATGGCTTCGATCCAACGCGTTCCATTACCAGCCCACAGTTTAAAGAGACGACTCGCTGGATTGGCAATCCATACAAGAAGAATGCCCTGATTGATTACGATACCTTGCCTTACGGCGATCAAATCGGTAATCAATAATCCTACACAGGCCACTCTTTAAGAGTGGCCTTTTTTTATGATGACGGTTACTGTTCTCCCTGTCTGCTGCCTGCAAGGGATTAACATGTATCACGACATCAGCCACCTTCTCGCCCGCCTGATTAACGGCCCCACACCGCTGCGCCAGATTTACTTTGCCAGCACCTGTAGCTCAATGCCGGAACTGGCATATCAGGTTGATTTTCCCCGGCTGGAGATTGTGCTGGAAGGGGATCTCACCGATCAGGGTATTGCCGGCGCAGCCGCGACGTTACTACCTGGCGATGTCCTGTTCGTTCCGGCTGGCGGCTGGAACTTTCCGCAATGGCTCACACCGGTCACCACGCTCAGCATTCTGTTCAGCAAGCAGCAGTTGGGTTTCAACGTCGTTCAGTGGGACGGCAAGCAATATCAAAACCTCGCCAGGCAGCATGTCGCACGGCGTGGACCGCGTATTGGCTCTTTCCTGCTGCAAACGCTTAATGAAATACAGATGCAGCCGCAGGAGCAGCAAACGGCCAGGCTAATCGTCGCGAGCTTGCTGAGCCACTGTCGCGATCTGCTCGGCAGCCAAATACAGACCGCGTCGCGCAGTCAGGCGCTGTTCGAAGCCATTCGCGACTATATTGACGAACGCTACGCTTCACCCCTGACCCGGGAATCGGTGGCGCAAGCGTTCTACATCTCGCCCAATTACCTCTCCCACCTGTTTCAAAAAACGGGCGCAATCGGTTTTAACGAATACCTGAACCACACGCGACTTGAACACGCGAAGACGCTACTGAAGGGTTACGAGCTGAAGATCAAAGACGTGGCGCACACCTGTGGGTTTGTTGACAGCAACTACTTCTGCCGCCTGTTTCGCAAGAATACCGAACGTTCCCCCTCAGAATATCGTCGGCAATATCACAGCCAGTTGACGGAGAAAGCGATCCATCAGCAATAAAGAAGACAAAAATAACATTAACTGGATTTTTGTAATATAAGAAATGAACTCATAACCCACATCACCTTAATAAAACCCGCCTGCAACTGACATGTGAAGTAAGTCTCACTTTTGTCGATACATTACATTTATCCAGCTTTTGACAGATTTGTCAGATAGCGCGATGCGGCGAAACACTCTTATCCTGTGCACAACAACGCATTCCGGCAACGGGCTGCTCACGCAAAATTAAGAGGATGTTTTGTATGGAACTTTACCTTGATACCGCCAACGTCGCGGAAGTCGAACGTCTGGCCCGTATCTTCCCTATCGCGGGGGTCACCACTAACCCAAGCATTGTGGCGGCAAGCAAAGAATCCATCTGGGATGTGCTGCCGCGCCTGCAAAACGCCATTGGCGAAGAGGGCATTCTTTTTGCCCAAACCATGAGCCGCGACGCGCAGGGGATGGTGGAAGAAGCCAAACGTCTGAGCAATGCCGTACCGGGTATCGTAGTGAAAATCCCCGTCACTGCTGAAGGTCTGGCCGCCATCAGGTTACTGA
Source organism: Citrobacter sp. C5_2 (assembly GCF_014596845.2). NCBI lineage: Bacteria > Pseudomonadati > Pseudomonadota > Gammaproteobacteria > Enterobacterales > Enterobacteriaceae > Citrobacter > Citrobacter sp. C5_2. The sequence goes on from NZ_CP115032.1 coordinate 4,825,360, forward strand.
AAAAAGAGGGTATCACCACCCTGGGAACCGCCGTGTACAGTGCTTCGCAAGGTCTACTGGCCGCGCTGGCTGGCGCAAAATATATCGCGCCATACGTTAACCGCATTGACGCTCAGGGCGGCGACGGGATCCGCACGGTACAGGAACTGCAAACGCTACTGGAGCTACATGCGCCAAACAGCATGGTACTGGCGGCCAGCTTTAAAACCCCGCGTCAGGCGCTCGATTGCTTACTGGCAGGATGTGAAGCAATCACCCTGCCCTTAGATGTAGCGCAACAAATGCTCAATACCCCTGCGGTAGAGTCAGCAATAGAGAAGTTTGAGCAGGACTGGAACAACGCATTTGGTCACATCAACCTGTGAGGGAAATAAAGTATGGATCGCATTATTCAATCACCTGGTAAGTACATCCAGGGTGCCGATGTTATTACCCGTCTTGGCAGCTACCTCAAACCACTGGCAGCACGCTGGCTGGTTGTTGGGGACAAGTTTGTCTTAGGCTTCGCACAGTCCGCACTGGAAAAAAGCTTCCAGGATGCCGGACTGGCACTGGAGATCGCGCCTTTTGGCGGCGAATGTTCGCAAAACGAAATCGACCGTTTGCGCGGCGTGGCGGAAAAAGCGCAGTGTGGCGCAGTACTCGGTATTGGCGGCGGGAAAACGCTGGATACCGCCAAAGCGCTGGCGCACTTTATGGGCGTACCTGTCGCCATTGCGCCAACCATCGCCTCTACCGATGCACCGTGCAGCGCGCTGTCCGTCATTTACACCGATGCGGGTGAATTCGATCGCTATCTGCTACTGCCGAACAACCCGGACAGGGTCATTGTGGATACTAAAATAGTCGCGGGCGCACCAGCGCGTCTGTTAGCCGCAGGCATTGGCGATGCGCTGGCGACCTGGTTCGAAGCACGCGCCTGTTCACGCAGCGGCGCAACCACCATGGCGGGCGGTCAGTGCACCCAGGCGGCGCTGGCTCTGGCTGAGCTGTGCTTTAATACGTTGATAGAAGAAGGTGAAAAAGCGATGCTGGCAGCCGAGCAGCACGTGGTTACGCCTGCGCTGGAACGCGTTATTGAGGCCAATACCTATCTGAGCGGCGTCGGTTTTGAAAGCGGTGGTCTGGCAGCGGCTCACGCCATTCATAACGGCCTGACGGCGATCCCGGATGCGCATCATTACTACCACGGCGAGAAAGTGGCGTTTGGTACGCTGACGCAATTGGTGCTGGAAAACGCGCCGGTCGATGAGATCGAAACCGTGGCGGCGCTGTGTCATTCCGTTGGACTACCGATTACTCTGGCGCAACTGGACATCAAACAGGATATTCCGGCGAAAATGCGCATTGTGGCAGAAGCTGCCTGTGCTGAAGGCGAAACCATCCACAACATGCCTGGCGGCGCAACCCCGGACCAGGTGTATGCCGCGCTGCTGGTCGCTGACCAGTATGGGCAGCGTTATCTGCAAGAGTGGGAATAACCTGCCAATAAAAAACCCCGCAATCGCGGGGATTTTTTATTCATACCATGCCGGATACGCGCAAGCGCCATCCGGCGTTTTTGTTTACAGCAGATCGAAACGATCCAGGTTCATCACTTTCACCCATGCCGCCACAAAGTCCTTCACGAATTTCTCGTGCGCATCGCTGCAGGCATAAACTTCAGCCACTGCACGCAGTACAGAGTTAGAACCAAACACCAGATCGGCGCGAGTTGCGGTGTATTTTACTTCGCCACTCAGACGGTCACGGCCTTCAAACAGCTCTTGTGACTCATCAACCGCTTTCCATTCGTAACGCATATCCAGCAAATTGACGAAGAAGTCAGTGCTGAGTACGCCAGGACGATCGGTAAAGACGCCGTGCTGACTACCATCGAAGTTGGTGCCCAGTACGCGCATACCGCCCACCAGCACAGTCATTTCCGGTGCGGTCAGCGTCAGCTGCTGCGCTTTATCAATCAACAAAGACTCAGTGGTTGATACGTCAGGGCGAGAACGATAGTTACGGAAGCCGTCCGCAATTGGCTTGAGCAGTTCAAACATCTCAATATCCGTTTGATCCTGACGCGCATCCACGCGGCCCGGCGCAAAAGGAACATTGATGCTGACACCCGCAGCGCTTGCGGCCTGCTCCACGCCTACGACGCCAGCCAGCACGATAATATCGGCCAACGACGCGGTATGGGCTGATTTATAGATACCCTCTAACACGGGCAGTACGCGTGCTGCGGTAGCATTCACATCCCAACCACGCTGCGGGTCGAGCGCCAGACGAGCGCCATTCGCGCCGCCACGTTTATCCCCACCGCGGAAGGTTGATGCAGAAGCCCATGCCACCGAAACCAGCTCGCCTACGGACAGGCCGGAAGCCGCAATGGTCGCCTTCAGGTTAAGGATATCTTCTTCGCTTGGGTTGAAGAACGCATGCGGCAGCGGATCTTGCCAAATCAGATCTTCTTTTGGCACTTCCGGTCCGATGTAACGCGCTTTCGGCCCCATATCGCGGTGCGTCAGTTTAAACCACGCACGGGCAAAGGCTTCGTTGAACGCCTGCGGATCGTTAAGGAAACGACGAGAGATCTTTTCGAACTCAGGATCGAAACGCAGCGTCAGGTCAGTGACCAGCATCGTCGGCTTGCGTTTTTTCTCAGGATCAAACGGATCGGGGATAATCTCTGGCGCATCCACCGCTTCGAACTGGATAGCGCCCGCCGGGCTGCGAGTCTGCACCCACTCATATTTGAACAGGTTCTCGAAGAAATAGTTGCTCCACTGGGTCGGCGTTTGCGTCCAGACCACTTCCAGGCCGGAAGTAATCGCGTCTGCACCCGCGCCGCTACCGTAGCTGCTGGCCCAGCCTAAGCCTTGCGCTTCGATCGGCGCAGATTCAGGATCGGCCCCAACGTGGGAAGCGGCTGCTGCACCGTGAGTTTTACCTAACGTATGACCGCCGCCAATCAGCGCCACGGTTTCTTCGTCGTTCATTCCCATGTTACCGAAGGTCGCGCGAATCGCCGCGGCCGCAGAAAGCGGTTCGCCGCTGTGATCCGGCCCTTCCGGGTTAACATAGATAAGACCCATCTCGGTTGCGCCCAGCGGGGTTTTCGCCAGCGCTTCCGGGTGACGGTGAGTCAGCCAGGCTTTCTCATCACCCCAGTTTACGTCGAGATCCGGTTCCCAGACGTCTTCACGACCCGCGCCAAAACCGAAGGTACGGAAGCCTGAGTTTTCCAGCGCCACGTTACCGGCGAGAATAAACAGGTCGGCCCAGGAGATTTTCTGACCATATTTCTGCTTGATTGGCCACAGCAGACGACGCGCTTTATCCAGGCTGACGTTGTCCGGCCAGGAATTCAGTGGTGCAAAACGCTGCTGCCCGCGACCCGCGCCACCGCGTCCATCGATGGAACGATAGGTCCCTGCGCCGTGCCATGCCATACGGATAAACAAACCGGCATAAGAGCCCCAGTCAGCAGGCCACCACGGTTGAGATTCGGACAGAAGGGCTCTGAGATCCCCTTTCAGGGCAGAGTAGTCAAGTTTGCTAAATTCTTTGCGGTAGTCGAAGTCCTCACCCAGCGGGTTCGAACGATTGGAATGTTGGTTCAAAAGATCAACGCGGAGTTGATTAGGCCACCAGTCGCGGTTATTTCTTCCTGCTCCCGCGCTGTGATCCGGCCCGCCCTGATGGAAAGGACACTTACCGGCAGTTGATGCGTTCTGGCTATCGTCGGACATGCTCATCTATATGCTCCCTTTACAGTGTTATGACTACGATATACACCACCAGAGATTAGATATAGTCGAAATAACCCACAGATTCGATAGCCAGATCCTTTTATATTTTTAGTTACAGAGATGTAGATCAAAATGATCAATAAAAAACCCTCCGCAGAGGGCTGACGTACTGATTATGCCGGTCTTACTCCCAGCGTGTGACAAATTGCGTAGCTCATTTCGGCGCGATTGAGAGTATAGAAATGGAAATCTTTCACCCCTTCGCGACTGAGAATTTTCACCATATCCATGGCGATGTTTGCGCCCACCAGCTTGCGGGTTTCCGCATCATCATCCAGGCCAGCAAACATGGTCGACATCCACGCCGGAATGCGAACGTTGGTCATGTCGGCAAATTTTTTCGCCTGTTTAAAGTTAGATACCGGCAGGATGCCCGGAATAATTTCCACATCGATACCCGCAGACACGCAGCGATCGCGAAAACGCAGGTAGCTTTCTACATCGAAGAAAAATTGGGTGATCGCGCGGTTCGCACCGGCATCAACCTTACGCTTCAGGTTCAGCAGATCGGCTTGAGCGCTCTTCGCTTCCGGGTGCACTTCCGGGTAAGCCGCAACGGAGATATCAAAGTCCGCAACGTCTTTCAGCAGAGTCACCAGGTCAGAGGCATACATATCCGGTTTACCGCTTCCCGGCGGCAGGTCACCGCGCAGGGCAACAATATGACGAATACCGTTATTCCAGTAGTCCTGAGCAATAGTGCGCAGCTCATCGCGGGTCGCATCAATACAGGTCAGGTGCGGCGCCGCTTCAAGCCCGGTGCGATCCTTGATCCCTTTAATAATGCTATGCGTGCGGTCGCGCTCACCAGAGTTTGCACCGTAAGTGACTGAAACAAACTTCGGCTTCAGGCTGCTCAGGCGATCGATAGAGTTCCACAGGGTTTGCTCCATTTCACTGGTGCGCGGCGGGAAAAATTCGAAAGAAACGTTAATCTGCCCCTGTACTTCGGCCAGACTCTGATTCAGCGCTTCCCGCTGGTTGGCGTGAAAAAAGCTCATACCTTACCTCATCAATCTTTTGTCGTTATATGTTGTGTTGTGAACTGCTATACGTTTAGACGTCTAGATGTAAAAATGACGGAAAAGCACGCTGGCGTCAACACAAAAATCATCGTTAAAGGTGAGGAATACTCAGTCAACGTGAAAATAATTCACATCAACCTGAAAGACCGAGGGATTGGTTCACAACCGTCTGCAACCACTGCAACGTTGCTTCGCTCTCAGGCAGCATTACCAGTCCCACGTGGATACGCAATTCGGAATCGGTAAGCGGCAGAAATATCACGCCCTGACGCTGGATAGCGGAAAAGGAGGCCGGGAGTAAACTCAGACCGTCGCCATGCGCGATCCGCGCCAGCAGCACGTCATGTTCCAGCGGCTCTTCAATACAGGCTGGAGAGTAACCGGCGCGGCGAAAAATATGTCGGGTGTAATCAAAAAAGGCAGGATTCCGTTCGCGTTTAAACCAGAACAGTGGTCGGTGGTTCAGCGTCGTTAATGAGAGTGACGGCAGGCTCGCCTCTGGCCAGATCGCGGGTAATGCGGCAATCATCGGTTCTTGCCAGCCGAGTGGCATGACGGTAAGCCCGGGAGTCTCAAGCGGTAACGCCACCAGCGCTGCATCCAGTTTTCCCCGACGAACCTGACGCACCAGCTCAGGCGAACCATGACGAACAATATGTAGCCTCTCCGTACGCTCGTGTAGCTGCGATTCAAGCGGAGCAAAAACACCTTGTTCAAACGCCGTACTTAGCCCCAGGCGCAGAGAGTGCTCCCCAGCTTGCGCTAACTGGCTCAACGTCGCGCAGGTTTCTTCGTACATCGTCAGCACTGGGCGCACTATTTCAAGTACGCGCAGACCGTCTTCCGTCAGCGTCAGCCCACGGGTATGACGGACAAAAAGCGTCATCCCCAGACGTTCTTCAAGCTGGCGAATGTGGCGACTCAGCGGCGGCTGCGACATAAATAAACGTTGCGCCGCCCGGCTCATATTGTTCTCTTCCGCTACTACGGAAAAGTAACGCAGCAGGCGAATATCCAGAGAGTGCAAAGGCGATGTTGTCATACCAAAAAGGTATCACGGAAACGGTATTATCCCAATCATTCTGCACGCTCTATCCTCAGGCTATATACCAGACAAATGAGGAAGAGATTATGCATTCAGAACGCTTTATTACCGGTCAGAAGATGCTGCAAAAAGTGGATGGTAAAGGGGGCGATGCGGTCGTCGAAAGTCTGCAAGATATTGCGCCAGACTTCGCCCGCTACCTGCTTGAATTTCCTTTTGGCGACATCTATTCAAGACCGGGATTGGATTTACGCAGTAGAGAGATTGCTACCGTCGCGGCGTTAACGGCGCTGGGTAATGCCGCCCCGCAATTGAAGGTGCATATTGGCGCGGCATTACACGTTGGCTTAACACAGAATGAGATCGTCGAAGTGATTATGCAGATGGCCGTATACGCTGGCTTTCCGGCCGCGTTGAATGGTCTGTTCGCCGCGAAAGAGGTGTTTGCCTCCCACAGAGGCTAAAACAACAGGCCAGCGGCTTGTCTGCTGGCCTGAACGCGTTACTTTTTCACATCTTCCACACGCATGCCTTTCAGTTGCTCATCCGTCAGCGTATTTCCCGCTTTGAAATAATCAACGACGGCATTAGAGACATAGTTACCGCCGGATGTATTACGCGCTGTGCCTTCGGTGAATGCCGTAAAACCATCACCGCCGTCTGCCAGAAAACTATTGGTGGCAATGTGATAAATCACAGCGTCCTCAATTGGCTTGCCGTTTAGCGTCAATACGGTGACCCGCTGGCCAACCGGTTTGCTGCTGTCGTACTTCATCTCAAACCCTTTGGATACCTGTAGTACGCCGTTACTTAAACCCGCGCCATGCTCCATCAAACTACGCAGTTGCTTACCGGTAAGATCCATCGTAGACAGCTCGTTCGGGAACGGGAAGGTACTAATAACTGCGCCTATCGTAATCGCACCTGCCGGGATTTCATTACGAATGCCGCCTGAGTTGGTAAGCGCTAACTGGGTATCTTTACCCGCCGCAGCCAGTAATGCATCCGCCGCCAGATTCCCCAACGAGGAGGATTCCCCGTAAGCACGCGTCAGCTCAACCGGAGAGTTGGAAACCGTCTGTTGTACCACTTCATCAAGCTTCTTATTCCAGCCATCAATCACCTGTTTCGTCTGCGGATCGGGTTTCCACTCATCGGCGTAGATCGTCTTCAGCTCGAAATTCTTCACGGTAAATTGATGCGGTTTTTGCTGGTAATCCAACACCAGTTTACCGACATCAATACCGCCGCTGTCGGTGGAGAGAATTAAGGTATTACCGACTTTAATCGGCTCTGGCGTGCCCACATGCGCATGGCCGGTGATCAGGATATCCTGGCCATGCACCTGACCTGCAGTCTGGATATCTTTATCCAGCGCACGACGCACATCTGTACTTCCCTGGCTGGACTGACGCGCCGGCGTACCTTCGTGGATCAACGCCACCGTCAGATCGACCTTACCTTTTAATTCATCGATATAACGTTGCAGCCACTTCACCTCATCCCGCGCCTCAATGCCAACGCGCGTCGCAGCCGAAACCGTATCATCAAAAGCAAACACACCGTGCAGACCTATGACGCCAATCTTTACGCCATCTTTTTCAATAATGGTCCAGGGCTTATCCCAGAACATTTTGCTGCTGTTCTGGTAAAAGATATTGCCCTGCACAATGGGGAATTTCGCCTGGCTCAGTTGCAACAACGTATTATCCCAGCCGTGATCGAACTCATGATTACCCATAGTGACGGCGTCGAAATTCATCGTATTCATGATATCGATAATCGCCTTGCCCTTTGTCAGGCTGCTGATGTACGGCCCGGTGAAGTAATCACCCGCGTCAAAGAACCAGGTCGCGCTATTTTTCGCTTTTTCCTGCTTCACCATCGTCGTGATATTGGCCCAACCGCCAATATCGCGTGTGCCATTAGCAATCCACGGGACTTTATAAGGTTCGACGTGGGCATGGAGATCGTTGGTATAGATAATCGTGACGTCTTTCGCTGACGCCCATAACGGCAGCGATACCAGAACACCGACAGCAAGCATTTTTAACTTCATAATCAATCCCTTTCAGTCATATAAAGAATCGCTACGTTACGTTCTGAAAGGTTTTTTTATGTGAGAAGACTCACACCCATCGGTAATAGTTGCAGGGCAAAATCAACGACCATTAAAAATCGTTGGTAATGCGATGACTTCTCTGTTCACCATCAACTGCTGCAAGTCTTTTGGCTGCAAAAATCTGGGGCTGGCAAACTCCGTTGATTACAGCTGGCCCGATTACCGACTGGGCTACGCCGCCCTGCACTGCCGGGCATGCGGAAGTTATCCCCCGCTGTTTAACGCTGAACATTTCCGCGAGTGGTTGGCCGCCTGTTTTACACATTTTGCAATTAACAGCGGTCTTTTTTGCCCAAATTGCTATCAGCGGGAACCGATCCGTTATGGACATAACCCACAGGGAACCCAGCGCCTACAGTGCCGGAGCTGTAGAAAAGTCTGGACCCCCAGACAACCGCCATTGACGACTATTGATCCGCCAGAACAAATAGTGACGGTGCCACTGATCGTCCCTTTTCAGGGCGCAAGTGCAGATCAGAAACTGTATGTATTACTCAGTTTTGATGCTATTCGCGGCAATATTTTGCATATTTCCAGCAACTTCACTCCTCATTCTGTTGGCGAGTCATTAGTTTACCGCTGGCGCGGGATGGTCGAGGCCACAGTGAATCATGACGATGAGATCCAGCGTGTAAATCAGCGAGAAACGCAGTTTTTACGCCGCAGCCAGTTTGACGAAATTCAGTACGGCAGCGCGATGCTCAAACGTAACGCCAGCGGTGAGATTTTACGCCCGGTCATTACCGCGCATGGGCATTTCCGCGTCCTGAGCCATCTCTGGCCTACGATTAAAATGCACATCATCGCCCACGAATGCTTTCTGCGCGGCGCTGTGATTACCGCATGGGCGGAACAGTTTCGCGAAAATCACGCCTCGCTTTGGTTTGTGGATGAAGAAATGGGCGACGATCAACACACCAGGCCCTGGCAATTACTGGGTAAAAGTTATCAGGGATGGTGGCAAAACCAGTGGCAGATTTGGCAACAGGGCAACAGGCGTAAAATGGTGTGTCTGTTAACGGAGGGTCAGGTTGAAAAAGGGGCCTCGATAACCCTGAGGGCAAGTCATCATTTTATCGCCTGGCTACAGCAACAGCCGGAATTTCGGTATAGCGCCCGTTACTCAGCCCATGCGGTGTTTCAGACGATAAGGACGCTGACGGAGAAATACAACATCCTGATCACCCAGAGCGATTTGCCCGGTGGCGCTGCCGCTTCCCGGGCCTATGGTTCGTGTCATAGCCAGGCCGGATAAGCGTAAGCGCCATCCGGCAACGCAAACTACAGCAACTGCGCCAGGCGGTTGATATCCGACTGAATGGCTCCGGCGGTCACATCGCGGCCTGCGCCAGGTCCGCGGATCACCAGCGGGTTATCGCGATACCAGCGGCTTTCAATGGCGAACACATTATCGCACGGCAACAATGCCGCCAGCGGGTGCTCAGAACGTACCGCTTCAACACCCACACGTGCTTTACCGTTAGCGTCAAAACGCGCCACATAGCGCAGCACCAGCCCCATTTCACGCGCCGCTTCCAGACGCTGCACCATCTGCTCGTTCAGTTCATCGCCATTTTCAAAGAAATGGTCAATAGAGCCTTCTTCACAATGCGCAGGCACCAGCGACTCCACGCGAACCTGATCCGGCTCGATGTCGTAACCCGCTTCACGCGCCAGAATCACCAGCTTGCGCATCACATCCTTGCCGGAAAGATCCACCCGCGGGTCTGGTTCGGTCAGCCCCTGCTGCCACGCCTGATCCACCAGGTCGGTGAACGGCACCGTGCCATCAAATTGCAGGAACAACCACGACAACGTGCCAGAGAAGATCCCGCTGATCGACAGAATGGTATCTCCGCTATCAATCAGATCGCGCACGGTATGGTTGATCGGCAAACCAGCGCCCACGGTGGCGTTATACAGCCAGTGACGACCAGTTTTTTCAAACGCATCATGAATTTGGCGATACTTATTACTGCTGCTCGCACCCGCCAGTTTGTTAGCGCTGATAACATGGAAACCGTGACTGGCGAAATCCAGATATTGATCCGCCAACTGCTCGCTGGCGGTTACGTCCAGCACCACTAAATCATCATACGGGTGGGCGCGCATCCACAGGAACAATGACTCTTCATCCTGCTCCACTGCCTCATCATCAAAGAAGGCCAACGCGCGGCTGGCATCCAGCCCTTCATAATTCAGCAGACTACGGCGGCTATCGACCACGCCCGCCAGCACGAACTCTAATCCGGTACGCGCCGAGAGCGTACTTTGCTCACGGGCGAATAGCTCCAGCCAACGTGATCCAATATTTCCCTTCCCGAACAACACCAGGCCGATTCGTTTTTCCGCGCGGAAAATTGACTGATGCAGACCCTGAATCAGGCTCTCCGTCGGTCCGGTACGCAGTACGGCAACCAGGCTGATGCCCTCCTCCGACTGCCAGGTAAATTCGACCGGCTGACCTTTCAGTTGCTGCCAGAAGCGGTGGCAGTGCAGCGGGTTACGGGTGACGCCCGCCCCGACCATCGCCACCAGCGCCAACCCCTGGCGCAGACGCAGCTCGCCCGGCAATCCGGCCTCATCAAGAATTCTCAACGCGCCGTCAGCGACTTCGGAGGTATAGCAAAATTGCAGCAGTTGGCGATCGGGATGCACACCGACCGCCAGCGGACGCACCTGGGTGCGTTTTAAAATCTGATCGACCTCTTTATGGGCCAGCTTAAAGTCCTGACCGGTGGGAACCTGAAACTCAATCAGGCAGACATCGTCATGACTGGTCACGATACGCGCCCCGGTCCCGGAAGCCAGCACGCGTTCAATACGCGTTGAACCTTGCTCAGGCGTATAGCTACAACGCAGCTGGAGATCAATATCACTGCCGGAAACCGGCTGTAAGGTACGGGCATGGAGAACCGGAGCCGCCAGACGCGCCAGTTCGCTGGCTTCATCCAGACGCAGCAGCGGTAGCAGGCAGGCATCTTTTACTTTACGCGGATCCGCGCTGTAAACCCCGGCGACATCACTCCAGATGGTTACGCGGGAAACCCCGGCCAGCGCGCCAACCTGCGTCGCCGAGTAGTCAGAACCATTACGCCCCAGCAGTACCGTTTCACCGGCGTTGTTACGGCTAATAAAGCCGGTAACGACCAGGCGTTTACCCGGATGTTGCGCCAGAAGTTGCTGCAACAATGGGTAAGAGAGACCTTCATCCACTTGCGGCTGAGCGCTACGCTCCGCACGTAAAAAATCGCGCGCATCCAGCCAGGTCGATTCCAGACCTTGTTGGTTAAGGACAGCGGACATCAAACGCGCCGACCATACCTCACCGTGTCCGACGACTTCAGCATAAACGGCATCGTTCACGCCGCTGTCGAGTAATCCGGCCAGACGCTCCAGGTCGTGAATAAACGCACCGATCAGACCGTCGGCCACTTCTGGTGGTAACAAACCGCTAATCAGCTCGCTCTGATAGCGACGTAACGCCTGCTGAACCTGATGCGCAGAAAGACGATCGGTCTGGCTTAACTTCAGCCAGCTAATCAACTGGTTAGTGGTACTGCCTGCGGCTGAAACAACCATCATGTCATCAGGCTGCGAGTATTCCGCCATAATGCCTGCGACACGCAGATAACATTTCACATCAGCCAGACTACTACCACCAAATTTGTGCAGTTGACGACCCTTCGCCCCTGCCTGCGCAATCACACTCATGTTTACCCCTTGTTTGCAGCCCGGAAGCCATTTTCCAGGTCGGCAATTAAATCTTCGCCATCTTCAATACCGGTGGAGATACGCAGCAGCGTTTCCGAAATCCCTGCCGCCGCGCGCGCTTCTGGCGCCATTCCCGCGTGTGTCATGGTTGCGGCGTGGGAGATCAGACTTTCAACGCCTCCTAACGATTCTGCCAGCGTAAACAATGACAGCCCGCCAAGGAAGCGACGCAGCGTCTGCTCATCGCCATCCAGTTCAAAACTCAGCATCGCGCCAAAGCCTTTTTGCTGACGCGCGGCAATCTCATGCCCTTGATTATTCGGCAATGATGGGTGATACAATTTTTTCACCAGCGGCTGCGTTTGCAGATAATCAACAATCGCCTGAGCATTACGTTGCGCCACCTCCATACGCGGTGACAGAGTACGCAGGCCGCGCAACAGCAGATAACTATCAAACGCGCCGCCGGTCACGCCAATATTATTCGCCCACCACGCCAGTTCAGTGACCGTTTCCGGATCTTTCGCTATCACCACACCAGCCACCACGTCTGAGTGACCGTTTAAATATTTCGTGCATGAATGCAACACCAGATCGGCGCCCAATGCCAGTGGATTTTGCAGTGCCGGGCTTAAAAAAGTGTTGTCTACCACGCTGACTGCACCAGCTTCACGCGCCAATTGACAGATTTTCGCAATATCCACCACGCGTAGTAGCGGGTTGCTTGGGCTTTCTACCAGTACCAGCTTCGGTTTTTCCGCCAGCGCCGCCTGCAACGCCCGCTCATCACCTTGATCAACAAACAGTACGCGATAACAGCCTCGCTTTGCCAGACTGTCAAACAGGCGATAGCTGCCGCCGTAACAGTCGTGCGGCGCGACCAGCAGATCGCCAGGTTTCAGGAATACCGTCGTCACCAGATGAATCGCCGACATGCCGGTATTGGTTAGTACCGCACCCGCGCCACCTTCCAGTTCTGCCAACGCGCGCTGAACCACATCGCGCGTCGGGTTACCGCGGCGTGAATAGTCATGGGCGCGAGGCTCATTAAAACCGGTAAAGTTATAGGTACTGGAGAGGTGAATCGGCGGGACAACGCAACCGTACTGTTCGTCGTCATTTAATCCGCTACGCACTGCGATGGTGGCCTGTTTACGCGTCATAGAGAGGAGATCCTGGCTGAGTCGGTGAAAAGTCAGGCACCAGATTAATCATAGTTACGATAGCCGTCAATACATCTGGACATCTAAACTTCTTTGCGTATAGATTGAGCAAACCGCAAATAGCCGTTAAAATTATATGCATTAGCGTACATCCGCGTCGGCTTACTTCGTGTCAGGGCCGCGCCACTACGATAAACTACGCGCAATTATGGTCCGGGCTCAGGTTCTGGCCTCAATATTAATGACGAAGAGGATTAGGTATCTCATGGCTGAATGGAGCGGCGAATATATCAGCCCATACGCTGAGCACGGTAAGAAGAGTGAGCAAGTAAAAAAAATTACGGTTTCCATTCCTCTGAAGGTGTTAAAAATCCTTACCGATGAACGCACGCGTCGTCAGGTGAACAACCTGCGCCACGCCACCAACAGCGAACTGCTGTGTGAAGCGTTTCTGCATGCTTTTACCGGGCAACCACTACCCAACGATGACGACCTGCGTAAAGAACGCAGTGATGAAATCCCGGAAGAAGCAAAGGTAATCATGCGTGAACTGGGTATCAACCCGGAAACGTGGGAATACTGATCGTTAGAGAAAGATGAAAGAAGGCGGGATTGCTCCCGCCATCTTTCACAACGTTACTTACTAATCCCATTGAGTTTATTCAATGTTTCTTCCATTTTGAGCGTTTCTTTACGGTTCAATGGATAGCAATAAATCAGAATGACCGCCGCCAAAAACAGGCACAAAGCCGGCAAGAGATTCGCCATCGTATAAATATTTTCCTGCACGATGCTGGTTTGCACAGCCCCACCCGTTGAGGAAGATTGATAACCAATGATGGCCAGCATAAAGCCGCCAATAGCCCCGGCGCACGCCTGACCAACCTTGCGGGCGAAGAAGTTCACGCCATAAACGGTACCATCCTCACGATCGCCAGTGACATACTGGTGATAATCACAAACATCGGTCATAAACGCCCATATCATCAGGTTGAATAACCCCGCCCCCAGCGTCGCCAGAAACAGGAAAACCAAATAGACTTTCGCGTCGGTAATGTGGACGAAGTACATAATCAGATACATCGCTACCGCAAAGAGCAACGCGCCTACACTTGCTTCTTTTTTACCAAACCGCTTCGTGAGCCAGGATGCCGATGGCGCCAGCAAAACCAGAGAACCAAAAGTAAACAGCAATGCAACGGACATGGCCTCTTTGTTATGGAAATAGTCATTAAACAGGTAGGTCATATTGGTCCCGGACAACCCCTGATTAATCACAATCAGCAGATCCACCACAACCAAAACAATCAGCGCCTTATTACGTAATAGCCCCTTCAGCAGTACCGACACGGGCATGCTCTCTTTTCTCTCCACACGCACACGTTCTGTCGTTAACTGACAGGTCAGGGTTAAAAAGAGAAAACCCAGTACTGCGCAACCCATGGCGATCCAGAAGAAATGCTGCCCGGAAATCACCTGGCTTCCGTCCACCAGGGTGGTGTACATCAGAATGGGAATAAAAAAGCCGGTTGCCCCACCGCCGATGGCAGACCCAACGCTGCGCCAGGTTGAGAGCGAAACACGATCTTCCGGGTTCGAGCTAATCGCCGCAGACATGGCGCCATACGGAATACTGACCGTCGATAACAACGAACCGTAGATAAAATAGGAGCAGCAGATGTAGATAATTTTCGCCGTATAAGAGAAATCATTCACAAATGGCAGGAACAGGACGACCGCAATGATGCAGAACGGATATTTCATACGGCGCACCCACGGGTTAAACCGTCCATGTACCGTTAGTTTAGAGGTATCACATAAGCGCCCTACGCCAACATCGACAAACGCATCAAAGAGTTTGGTCACAAAATAGAGCGAGCCAACAATAACCCCGGAAATACCGAGTACGTTGGTGTAATAAATCATTAAAAAACTGTTCACCAGTCCAAGAATAAAACAGGTTCCGAGGTCGCCACACAAATAACCAAATTTATCTCTTAATCCGAAAGGCCTGACAGCAATACTTTGATTACTTCCGATTATAGTTCCATCATTAGACATGATATCAACTCCTTAGACTCATTATTCACGCAAACTATATGGATATACCGATGCTCAGCGTAATAAACCGCTATGAAGAGTATTAACGGTCAGAAGTTATAACCGAGACCGACACGATAACGAGTCTGGCGATCGTCTGTGGTGGTGGTGTTATAACCGGAGGAAACGTTACCCACCTCAACAAATGGAATCCAGGAACCTATTTTATAAGCTACACGGAAGTTATATTCATAATCGTCTTTTCGGTTGTTATATAAATCTTCGCTATCGGCAATTTTATAAATACCGTTCAGCTCAAACATCCAGTCATGAATGTTATAACCGAGCCATGCTTCCGGACGATAGACCATGCGATCATCCTTGCCGTCAGTGTTTCTGCGCATGTACTCCTGACGATAGCGGAACGCAGTCCACCAGCTGTCATTGATATTGTACTGTACGCGGATATAAGGTTTATAAATCGTGATGTTATCGCCCGTTTCGATCGCAATACCCGGCTGCCAGATAAGATCCCGCCAGGTAAACTGGTAGCTTGCAGTATACTCGTTGCCATTACTTTCCATATTATTCCACGCATCATTAGATTGCGTATCTTCGGAACGTGAAATGGCTTCAACGGCTACACCAAAACCAGTCGCAAAACGATGAGACATATAAACACGATCGTAATTGCGCCCATCGTCATAATATTCATGACGATAATCAACATAACCCGCTTGCGCGGTCACAGAGAATAATGGAATCAGTAATAACGCAGATTTAAATTTCATGACCATCCCTCTTCACACAAAATCAAGGAAATTATCCATCTCGTTCCGTCCATTAATGGGAAACGATGAAGGATTAAGAATAATTTTATATTTCCACGAAAGTGTATTTTAGAAAGAAAGCAGAAACCTTTGGTATTTTGCCAACAATTGGCATGAGTGGCAAAAATCAGAAGATAAAAAGGATGCAGATCACCAGTAGAAACATTTTACCTAAAAAATAAAAACGCTGTTTTATTTATTAAATAAAAGACACTATTCAACACATCAATATGAATTTCATTCTTCAGATGCAGAAACAAAAAAAGCGCCGAAAGGCGCTTTTTTCTGACAGCTGAAACTTATTTGCTGCCTGGGATGTTGAAACGCTTGTTGAAGCGATCAACGCGGCCACCGGTAGCAACATCACGCTGCTTGCCAGTATAGAACGGGTGGCACTTGCTGCACACGTCGAGGTTCAGATCGTGACCGACGGTGGAGCGGATTTTAATGACGTTACCGCAAGAGCAGTTTGCAGTAATTTCTTCGTATTTCGGGTGAATATCTTTTTTCATGGGAAAACCTCAGTTTAAGGCCGCGTCGCTCTTCCAGCCCTAACGCCAGACACCACGCGATGTTAATTATTCCCCGTCACCTTTCACACTGCATCAACAGCTTGAAATTCTCGGGTAATGGTCATTGTTTGACGCAATCAATTTGCATCAAAGGCGGCGAATCATACAGAAATTAACCTGCTCATGCAAACTGATCCGCATTCTACCCTTCACTAATGTGTATACTAACCCGCCAGATTTCAAGTCAGGATGATTCAATGCCCGTTGCGCACGTTGCCTTACCCGTTCCGCTACCTCGCACCTTTGACTACCTTCTGCCGGAAGGCATGAGCGCCAAAGCCGGGTGTCGTGTACGCGTGCCTTTTGGCAAGCAGCAGGAGCGCGTGGGCATCGTCCTTTCCGTTAGCGAGCACAGCGAACTGCCGCTCAACGAATTGAAAGCCGTTCTCGAAGTGCTGGACAGTGAGCCGGTCTATTCGACCTCCGTCTGGCGTCTGCTGTTGTGGGCAGCAGACTATTATCATCATCCTATTGGCGACGTGCTGTTTCATGCCCTGCCGATTCTGTTACGCCAGGGACGCCCGGCTGCCAACGCGCCCATGTGGTACTGGTTTGCCACTGAAGAGGGCCAGGTTATTGATCTCAACGGCCTGAAACGCTCTCCCAAGCAGCAGCAGGCGCTGGCAGCATTACGCCAGGGAAAAATCTGGCGCGACCAGGTGGCAGAGCTGGAATTTAATGACGCCGCCTTGCAGGCGCTACGTAAAAAAGGCCTGTGCGATCTGGCAAGCGAAACACCAGACTTTAGCGACTGGCGTACACACTACGCGGTTTCCGGTGAGCGTCTGCGGCTGAATACCGAACAGGCTACCGCCGTCGGGGCGATCCACAGCGCCTCGGACAGTTTTAGCGCCTGGCTATTAGCGGGCGTGACGGGATCGGGTAAAACAGAGGTCTATTTAAGCGTACTGGAAAATGTGCTCGCCCAGGGCAAACAGGCGCTGGTGATGGTGCCGGAGATTGGCCTGACGCCGCAAACTATTGCCCGGTTTCGCGAGCGCTTCAATGCGCCGGTCGAAGTCCTGCACTCGGGTTTAAATGACAGCGAACGTCTTTCGGCATGGCTGAAGGCGAAAAATGGCGAAGCGGCGATTGTCATCGGCACGCGCTCGTCGCTATTTACACCGTTTAAAAATCTGGGCGTGATTGTCATCGACGAAGAGCACGACAGCTCTTATAAACAGCAGGAAGGCTGGCGCTATCATGCGCGCGACCTCGCGGTTTATCGTGCCCATAGCGAACAAATTCCCATTATTCTCGGCTCAGCCACCCCAGCGCTGGAAACGCTGTGCAACGTGCGGCAGAAAAAATACCGCATGCTGCGCCTGACGCGCCGCGCCGGAAATGCGCGCCCAGCCACTCAGCACGTGCTGGATCTGAAAGGTCAGCAGGTACAGGCCGGACTCGCCCCTGCGCTTATCGCCCGTATGCGTCAGCACCTGCAGGCGGATAACCAGGTGATCCTGTTTTTAAACCGCCGGGGTTTTGCTCCTGCCCTGCTGTGCCACGACTGTGGCTGGATTGCTGAATGCCCGCGCTGCGATCACTACTACACGCTGCATCAGGCGCAGCACCATCTGCGCTGCCACCACTGCGACAGTCAGCGTCCGATACCGCGTCAGTGCCCTTCCTGCGGCTCAACGCATATGGTTCCGGTAGGACTCGGCACCGAACAGCTTGAGCAGGTTCTGGCGCCTTTTTTCCCCGGCGTGCCCATCTCACGCATCGATCGCGACACGACCAGCCGTAAAGGGTCGCTGGAGCAGCATCTGGCGGAAGTGCATCGCGGCGGCGCGCGAATCCTGATCGGCACACAAATGCTGGCGAAAGGCCACCATTTCCCGGACGTCACTCTGGTGGCGCTACTGGACGTTGACGGCGCGCTGTTCTCCGCAGATTTCCGGTCGGCAGAACGCTTCGCCCAGCTCTACACGCAGGTTTCCGGGCGTGCCGGTCGCGCCGGGAAACAGGGTGAAGTGGTGCTGCAAACGCACCACCCTGAACATCCGCTACTGCAAACCTTACTGTATAAAGGTTATGACGCTTTTGCCGAGCAGGCGCTGGCCGAGCGACAAACGCTCCAGCTTCCCCCATGGACCAGCCATGTGATCGTGCGGGCAGAAGATCACAACAACCAGCATGCGCCGATGTTCTTGCAGCAGTTACGAAATCTGATTCAGGCCAGTCCGCTGGCCGATGAAAAACTGTGGGTGTTAGGCCCGGTTCCCGCCCTGGCGCCCAAACGTGGCGGTCGCTATCGCTGGCAAATTTTGTTGCAGCACCCATCGCGAATTCGCCTGCAGCATATCGTCAGCGGCACACTGGCGCTGATCAATACGTTACCCGATGCGCGTAAAGTTAAATGGGTGCTGGATGTCGATCCCATCGAGGGATAATCCCTCACGATGCGAGGCGGATCGTAAAATTAAAGATCCATCACACTTTTTATGAAAATTCTGTAACCGCTTCCATTCACTATCTGATAAAAATGTTTCAGATGAAGGTTATCCAGGGACGAGTCTGTGCCAGCCGCCCTGGCGAGGAGAAAGAGTGAAACCGAATAAGCAGGTTGCCGCCGCTACGATGAAAGATGTTGCCCTGAAGGCGAAAGTCTCAACGGCAACCGTATCCCGCGCATTAATGAATCCAGACAAAGTTTCGCAGTCAACCCGTAACAAGGTTGAGCAGGCAGCTCTGGAAGTGGGATATCTACCTCAATCGATGGGACGCAACGTAAAGCGTAATGAGTCACGTACCATTCTGGTGATTGTGCCTGATATCTGCGATCCGTTTTTTAGCGAAGTCATTCGTGGCATAGAAGTCACCGCCGCAGAACAGGGATATCTGGTGCTTATCGGCGATTGCGCGCACCAGAATCAGCAGGAAAAGACCTTTCTTAACCTCATTATCACCAAGCAGATCGATGGCATGGTCCTGCTCAGCTCGCGCCTGCCGTTTGATGCCAGCGTTGAAGAGCAGCGTAATTTACCGCCGATGGTTATGTCCAACGAGTTCGCGCCAGAGCTGGAACTCCCCACCGTGCACATTGATAACCTCACCGCCGCCTTCAACGCGATGAATTATCTGCTGGAGTTGGGACATAAACGCATTGGCTGTATCGCCGGACCAGAGGATATGCCGCTGTGCCATTACCGTCTGCAAGGTTACGTTCAGGCACTGCGCCGCAGCGGAATTACGGTCGATCCGCATTTCATCGCGCGCGGAGACTTTACCTATGAAGCGGGAGCTAATGCGCTTAAACAGCTCCTGGCGCTACCACAGCCGCCTACCGCAGTCTTCTGCCACAGCGATGTCATGGCGCTTGGCGCCCTCTCTTACGCCAAACGTCAGGGCCTGAAAGTACCCGACGATTTATCGATCATTGGCTTCGATAACATTTCGCTCGCGGAATTTTGTGATCCACCCCTGACAACCGTCGCACAGCCGCGTTTCGATATCGGACGCGAAGCTATGCTGTTACTGCTCGATCAATTACAAGGGCAGAACGTCAGCAGTGGCTCACGTTTACTGGACTGCGAGCTTATTATTCGGGGTACAACCCGGGCACTGACGTAAAGTAAAGTGCTTTCGGACTCCCCTGTCTGGTCAAAGGCCCGCCGCTTAAGTAACATGGCGGGCTGACGAACGAATAAATACAGCGAAACGATAGTGGCACAACGAGATTATGTACGTCGCGGCCAACCGGCACCTTCGCGGCGCAAAAAGAGCACATCACGGAAAAAACAACGCAATACGCCTGCGGTATCGCCCGCTATGGTTGCTATTGCTGCAGCCGTACTCGTGACCTTTATCGGTGGTCTGTACTTCATTACGCATCACAAGAAAGAAGAGTCCGAAACGCTGCAAAACCAGAAAGTCACCGGGAATGGCATTCCACCAAAACCGGAAGAGCGCTGGCGATACATCAAAGAGCTGGAAAGCCGTCAGCCTGGCGTACGCGCGCCTACCGAACCGTCTGCCGGCGGCGAGGTGCTGAACGCCGACCAGTTAACCAATGAGCAGCGCCAGTTGTTAGCGCAAATGCAGGCTGATATGCGTCAACAGCCAACGCAGCTCAACGAAGTACCATGGAACGAACAAACGCCTGAGCAACGCCAGCAAACGCTGCAGCGTCAACGTCAGGTGCAACAGCAGCAGTGGAACACTACGCAGCAGCAGGCTCAACAGCCACGCCAACGGGCAACGGAACAGCCGTACCAGCAGCCGCAAACGCGTACGGCGCAAACCGCACCGGTACAACAGCCGAAACCGCAGCCAAAACCGGCGGCGCAACAGCCGTATCAGGATCTGCTGCAAACGCCTGCGCATACCACCGCCGCTCAGCCGAAAACGCAACCGGCCGCGCCAATAACGAATGAAACGCAGCCGCCAAAACAGACGGTCGAGAAAAAAGATGAACGCCGCTGGATGGTTCAGTGCGGGTCATTTAAAGGTGCTGAGCAGGCAGAAACCGTGCGCGCACAGCTGGCCTTTGAAGGGTTCAACTCGCGAATTACCACTAATAACGGCTGGAATCGCGTGGTTATTGGTCCGCTCAAAGGCAAAGAGAATGCCGACAATACCATCAGCCGCCTGAAGGTTGCTGGTCACACAAACTGCATTCGACTCGCCACTGGGGGTTGAAACCCCCAAAATCCCCCCCATCTATACTTGCATTACGCCCCGCATCCTGTGCGGGGCCTGTATTCTGCATTTGTAACCAAGGGGTCTGCTCGTGACAACAATAGTAAGCGTACGCCGTAACGGCCATGTGGTAATCGCCGGTGATGGTCAGGCCACACTGGGTAACACCGTAATGAAAGGCAACGTGAAGAAAGTCCGCCGTCTGTATAACGACAAAGTCATTGCGGGCTTTGCGGGCGGTACTGCGGATGCATTCACGCTGTTTGAACTGTTCGAACGCAAGCTGGAAATGCACCAGGGTCACCTGGTGAAAGCGGCCGTTGAACTGGCAAAAGACTGGCGTACCGACCGTATGCTGCGCAAACTCGAAGCGCTACTGGCCGTCGCAGATGAAACGGCATCACTCATCATCACCGGTAATGGCGACGTCATCCAGCCAGAAAACGATCTGATTGCCATCGGCTCCGGCGGTCCCTACGCCCAGGCTGCTGCACGCGCTCTGCTGGAAAACACCGAGCTTGGCGCGCGCGAGATTGCTGAGAAAGCGTTGGATATTGCAGGGGATATCTGCATTTATACCAACCACTTCCATACCATCGAAGAATTGAACTCCAAAGCGTAAGGATCCCCCATGTCTGAAATGACCCCACGCGAAATTGTCAGCGAACTGAACAAACACATCATCGGCCAGGATAACGCTAAGCGTTCCGTGGCGATTGCCCTGCGTAACCGCTGGCGCCGTATGCAGCTCAACGAAGAGCTGCGCCATGAAGTGACGCCGAAAAATATTCTGATGATTGGCCCGACCGGCGTCGGTAAAACCGAAATCGCCCGTCGCCTGGCAAAACTGGCCAACGCGCCGTTCATCAAGGTTGAAGCAACCAAATTCACCGAAGTTGGCTATGTTGGTAAGGAAGTTGACTCGATCATCCGCGATCTGACCGACGCTGCCATTAAGATGGTTCGCGTTCAGGCCATCGAGAAAAACCGCTTCCGCGCTGAAGAGATGGCGGAAGAGCGCATTCTCGACGTGCTGATCCCACCAGCTAAAAATAACTGGGGACAGTCTGAGCAGCCGCAGGAACCTTCTGCCGCGCGTCAGGCGTTCCGTAAAAAACTGCGCGAAGGCCAGCTCG
The DNA here is from genome assembly GCF_014596845.2 of Citrobacter sp. C5_2. NCBI lineage: Bacteria > Pseudomonadati > Pseudomonadota > Gammaproteobacteria > Enterobacterales > Enterobacteriaceae > Citrobacter > Citrobacter sp. C5_2. Next base: position 4,847,451 of record NZ_CP115032.1, read on the forward strand.
ACGATAAAGAGATCGAAATCGATCTCGCCGCCGCACCGATGGGCGTTGAAATCATGGCGCCTCCGGGCATGGAAGAGATGACCAGCCAGTTGCAGTCCATGTTCCAGAACCTGGGCGGTCAGAAGCAAAAACCGCGTAAGCTGAAAATCAAAGACGCGATGAAGCTGCTGATTGAAGAAGAAGCGGCTAAACTGGTGAACCCGGAAGAGCTGAAACAGGAAGCTATCGACGCCGTTGAGCAGCACGGGATCGTGTTTATCGACGAAATCGACAAAATCTGTAAGCGCGGCGAATCCTCTGGTCCGGACGTGTCCCGTGAAGGCGTACAGCGCGACCTGCTGCCGCTGGTTGAAGGCTGCACGGTCTCCACCAAGCACGGCATGGTGAAAACCGATCACATTCTGTTTATCGCTTCTGGCGCATTCCAGGTCGCGAAACCGTCGGACCTGATCCCGGAACTGCAGGGTCGTCTACCGATTCGCGTTGAACTACAGGCGCTGACCACCAGCGATTTTGAGCGTATCCTGACCGAACCGAATGCCTCCATCACCGTTCAGTACAAAGCGCTGATGGCGACCGAAGGTGTGGACATTAACTTCACCGAATCGGGCATTAAACGCATTGCCGAAGCGGCCTGGCAGGTTAACGAAACCACCGAAAACATCGGTGCGCGTCGTCTGCACACCGTTCTGGAACGTCTGATGGAAGATATTTCCTATGATGCGAGCGATTTGAACGGCCAAAGCATCACAATTGATGCCGATTATGTGAGCAAACATCTGGATGCGCTGGTCGCAGATGAAGATCTGAGCCGTTTTATCCTATAATCGCGTTCAATGCATTTTCATCACTGTTGATGGGGCTGATAAAGCCCCATTTTTATTGGCGCTAAATATGACTGAACAACAACAAATTAGCCGCTCACAAGCCTGGCTGGAAAGTTTACGACCTAAGACCTTACCGCTCGCCTTCGCGGCGATCATCGTCGGTACGGCATTAGCATGGTGGCAAGGATACTTCGATCCGCTGGTTGCTCTGCTGGCATTGATTACGGCGGGACTGCTGCAAATTCTGTCCAATCTCGCTAACGACTATGGCGATGCCGTCAAAGGCAGCGACAAGCCCGATCGCATTGGACCGCTGCGCGGGATGCAAAAAGGGGTTATCACCCAAGAGCAGATGAAGCGCGCGCTGATCGTCACCGTAGTGTTGATCTGTCTGTCTGGTCTGGCCCTGGTTGCCGTGGCCTGTCACACGCTGGCGGATTTTGTCGGTTTCCTGGTGCTCGGGGGCCTGTCGATTATCGCCGCGATCACTTACACCGTGGGTAATCGCCCTTACGGATATATCGGTCTGGGCGATATTTCCGTGCTGGTATTCTTCGGCTGGCTCAGCGTGATGGGAAGCTGGTATTTACAGGCCCATACGCTGATTCCGGCGCTGATTCTGCCTGCCACCGCCTGCGGCCTGCTGGCAACCGCTGTGCTCAACGTCAACAATCTGCGCGATATCAACAGCGACAGAGAGAATGGCAAGAACACGCTGGTCGTGCGTTTAGGCGCCGTGAATGCCCGCCGCTACCATGCCTGCCTGCTGATGGGTACGCTGGTCTGTCTGGCGCTGTTTAACCTGTTCTCGCTGCAAAGCCTGTGGGGATGGCTGTTTATTCTCGCCGCTCCGCTGCTTTTCAAACAGGCGCGTTACGTGATGCGTGAGATGAACCCTGAGGCAATGCGCCCGATGCTGGAACGCACCGTAAAAGCGGCACTATTAACTAACCTGCTGTTTGTCGTTGGAATTTTCTTAAGTCAGTGGTCTCTTTAACTGACAAATATCAATTAACAATTGATGATTTTGCCAACAGTACACATAGCGCGATATACTAAAAATTCTCGCAGCAACTAAACGTTAAGCCTATGAAATACGATACATCCGAGCTTTGTGACATCTATCAGGAAGATGTCAACGTCGTGGAACCGCTGTTCTCTAACTTTGGGGGACGGTCGTCGTTTGGCGGACAAATCATCACGGTAAAATGTTTCGAGGACAACGGGTTGCTGTACGATCTGCTCGAACAGAACGGCCGTGGTCGCATTCTGCTGGTCGATGGTGGCGGTTCTGTTCGCCGCGCGCTGGTCGATGCCGAACTGGCGCGGCTGGCCGTACAGAATGAATGGGAAGGTCTGGTCATCTACGGCTCAGTACGCCAGGTAGACGATCTGGAAGAACTGGATATCGGCATTCAGGCGATTGCCGCAATTCCGGTAGGCGCTTCAGGTGAAGGCATTGGGGAAAGCGATGTGCGCGTCAACTTTGGCGGCGTGACCTTCTTCTCCGGCGACCACCTGTACGCCGACAACACCGGGATAATCCTCTCCGAAGACCCGCTCGATATCGAGTGATCAAAAAGGCACCGCAAGGTGCCTTTTTTTATGCGTTTCCGTCGTACCCACCTTTTGCACGCCTTGCAACTGTAGCTATTTGCCGCAACTGATGAAGCTACTTACAGCGGCTCTCTCCACCCCTTCCCACTCTGCATATTATTTGTCTTAATAAACAATAAGTTAAAAACATGGCACGCCTTATGCTTTATACCACTGTATCCAATCAAAGCGCATAAGGATTTTTTATGAAGAAAAATGCAGTGGTTATTAACCCGCAAGATAGCGTTGCTACTGCTATCCAGCCCCTCAAGGCCGGAGACGTCGCCAACATGTTTGTTGGCAATGAAAATCTGACCATCACCTTACGGGATGACATCCCTTACGGTCATAAATTTGCCATTAAAGCCGTTGCGCTTCATGGCGAAGTTTACAAATACGGTGAATCCATTGGTCGGGCAACAAAGCCTATCCAGACCGGAGATTATGTTCATGTTCATAATGTTGAAAGTGAACGTGGCCGTGGGGATTGGAAATAAAGGCTGAAGGAACAAGTGAAAATGAAAAAAACAATCAAAGGTTATCGTCGTCCGGATGGCAGCGTGGGTATTCGCAACTACGTCTTAATTTTACCTACCAGCGTTTGCGCCAATAAAGTGGCTCAGGACATCTCCGCTCAGGTTCATGGCTCAACCTGGCTTAATAATGATTTTGGTTGCTGCCAGATTGCTGGTGATGCTGCATTAACCGAAAAAACACTGATCAACGTTGCCAGGAACGGCAACGTTGGCGCCATACTCGTTGTCGGATTGGGTTGTGAAGGCGCTGAACCTACTCACATTGCGCAAGAAATCACGAAATTTGGTAAGCCGGTTTCCTGCATCACAATTCAGAATGAAGGGGGGACCTTGCAGTGTCAGGCGCGCGGAATTTCAATCGCACGTCAGTATGCGCAGGATTTGTCCCAGCAAGACTACGAAGAAATAAGCGTCAGCGAGTTGATCCTCGGAATGGAATGCGGAGGTTCTGATACCACCTCTGGCCTCGCCTCCAACCCTGCCTGTGGTGTTGCATCTGATTTGTTAGTTAACGATGGTGGCACATCGATTCTTTCAGAAACCACCGAATTCATTGGCGCAGAACACGTTGTTGCTCGTCGGGCCATTAATTCACAAGTCGCAGACGATTTAATCAAGCTGGTTGTGGGGTGTGAAGAAAGAGCGAAAGCCCTGGGCGCAGATATCAGGGGCGGGCAACCGACGCCAGGTAATATCCAGGGCGGTATCACCACCATTGAGGAAAAATCTCTGGGCTGCATGCACAAAGCGGGTCATTCACCGCTACAGGGCGTCCTGCAATACGCAGATTTCCCTGGCGGTCGTGGACTATGGGTGATGGACTCCCCTGGACAAGATATCGAATCCATCTCCGGGATGGTGGCCGGCGGCGCACAAATTATTATCTTTACTACCGGGCGCGGAACCCCCACGGGAAACCCGATTGCGCCAGTGATCAAAATCACCGCCAACGAAGAAACATTTACCAAAATGCGCGACAACATTGATATTGATGTTTCATCGATTATGCGGGGAGAATCTTCTATTAATGAGATGGGCGAGGTGATTTATCAGGAAATCATTAAGGTTTCTAATGGTAAAACAACCAAAGCTGAAGATCTTGGGCATAAGGAATTCTCTATTTACAAGATCGCACCAACATTTTAAGACGATAGAAATATAACCCTATACGGTGGGAATAAATAACATATTCCCATCACTTATATCCGTTACGAAAACACGGAAGTCTCCTCATGAAAATAAAACAAACAATTGAGAAATTCCCAGGCGGGATGATGGTAATCCCGTTATTGATCGGAGCATTATTAAAGACATTTTGTCCTGGTGCTTTAGAAATAGGGAGCTTTTCGACGGCGGTAGCTCATGGCGCTCTCGCTATCCTGGGCGTATTTTTTGTCTGTATGGGCGCTGAAATCCGCCTACAGGCCGCGCCGGTCGCCCTGAAAAAAGGGTTCGCCATTATGCTGTCCAAGTTGGTTGTCGGGACAGCAATTGGCTTACTGGTCGCAAAGTTTTGCGGCGCCAACGGCTTCTTTGGTTTGTCTGCACTCGCCATTATCGCGGCTATGACCAATGCGAATATGGGCCTCTACGCTGCACTGACCAAACAGTTTGGCAATGAAACCGATGCGGGCGCTATCGCTGTGCTTTCCGTACTTGAAGGCCCCTTTCTGACGATGGTGGCGATGGGTGCCGCTGGGCTGGTGTCGATCCCAATAATGGAGCTGTTCGCCGTTGTTTTACCAATACTGATTGGTATGCTGCTCGGAAATCTGGATGAGGATATGCGTTCGTTCCTGAAAAGCGGCGGCGCGATGCTGATCCCCTTCTTCTCTTTTGGTCTGGGTACCGGAATCGATTTCAGCACCCTGCTGATGGCCGGATTCGCAGGGGTTATTCTGGGTCTCATGACCGCATTCATTGGCGCGCTGATTAATGTTGCCGTCTCCCGTTTTGTCGGAGGTTCAGGCATCGCCGGAGCGGCAGTCTCCACGACGGCCGGTAACGCCGTTGCGACCCCCGCAGCTATCGCCGCAGTTGACCCCAGCGTGTCAGCATTAATCGCCGTAGCGACGCCGCAGATTGCCGCCTCTACGATCGTCACCTCCTTAGTCGTACCGTTTATAACCGCCTGGGTTGCTCGCCGCGAACAAAGGAGAATCGCCCAACGCCAGCAGTTATCAAAAACATAAATTCCACAGAGTTGATCGAAAACAATTCCGCTGTTCACCATTTATGTGACAAAAAGATTGCAGAAACAGTAAGTCGTGAATGGATTACTGTTTTTGCAATAATGCCGACAACTGTTTCCACCGTTATCGACTTCACATCATGATCATGCTGGATTCAACATGTTAAAATTACCTAATATTTACATCGTTTCTCCTTTACAAGCGCTCTCTCTCGAAGCTGAACGCCTGTCTATCCGATATAATCACATCGCAAATATAACGATATTAAATGCCACCCTCGACGATGTTGATTCCGTGATCCCGATATTGCGCACGAATCCTCCTGATCTTGTGATTAGTCGCGGTGGCATGGCATGGATGCTTAAACAAAAAATACCGCAGCCTGTCATTGAAATAAAAACATCCGCCTATGATATTATCGATGCCCTCAGGCCATATCTTGGGCTCAATAAAAATATTGGGGTTATTGGGTTTCGCAGCGTTATCGACGGTTGTATGAAAATAGCCAGGATGCTTAATCTGCAACTCACTGAGTTTATCATTGACGAAATGGCCAACCCTTGCATTGAGAATGTCAGAAATGACTTTGTCAATTACACACAAAATAACCAGATAGATCTTATTATTGGCGATGCCATTTGCCCGCTTTATTTTGGCACACACAGCATGGAACATTTCATCCCTTTCCATTCGGGTGTCGAGTCCATAGAACTGGCATTACATGAGGCAATTCAGCTGTATCAGGCGCTCGCTAATGAGCGCATTGAGCAAAACCAGCTAAACCTGTTACTTGACCACACCAATAAATTCATTCTTCTCATTGATAATTGCGGTAATGTCATTCACTGTAATCATAAAGCCGTCGAGCTTTTACAACTCAGTAAACATGATTTAATCAGTAAAAAAATACCTTCCTTAACGCTAAACTGGGAAGATCTGCAAAATAATATCCCGATAGAAAATGAGTTAATCAACACACCCTATGGCGAATTTGTGGTTAACCAGTTCCCCATTGTAGAAAACCAAAATCTCAACCGCGTGGTGATCACCCTCCAGACATCATCTAACTTACAGAAAGCTGAGCAGAAGATAAGAATCAAAGAAGCGAAAAAGTTAGGATTTCACGCCAGGTATCACTTCGAAGATTTTATTACCTGCAACCGTGAAATGCAGGATCGCTTAAGGTTAGCCAGGATATATGCGGAAACCGAAGCAACAATACTGCTACTCGGTGAAAATGGTACCGGCAAAGAGGTTCTGGCGCAGAGCATTCATAACGCCAGTTCACATCGCAATGGGCCATTTGTTGCAGTTAACTGCGGCGCAATCCCCGCTTCAATTATGGAAAGCGAACTCTTTGGATATGTCGATGGCGCGTTTTCCGGTGCCTCTAAAAAAGGCCGCGCAGGGATGTTTGAACTGGCGCATAACGGCACCATCTTTCTTGATGAAATCAGCGAACTGGATAAGTTCTTACAAGCAAAACTCTTACGCATTCTGCAAGAGCGCCAACTGATGCGCCTGGGCGCAGATCACATGATTCCGGTCAACGTCCGCGTTATTGCGGCCACAAACCGAAACTTACCGGCAATGATTGCAGCCGGTGATTTTAGAGAAGACCTTTTTTATCGCTTGAATGTGCTCAAGGTCACCACATTACCGTTACGTGAACGCCCGGACGATATCCAACTTATCGGGCAAACAACTTTAGATGCGCTGAGAAAGTCCTATCAGTTGCCTCCCATTGCATTGAGCGAAAGTTTATGGAGTGAGCTGAAAAAATATTTATGGCCGGGTAACGTACGTCAGTTGAATAATATTATGGAGCGCCTGGCGTTATCGTTTTCATCCGGCGTGGTGTCTCTTTCTGCCGCCACGTTACTGATTGAGGATTTACAAGCCGATAAAGCGTCTTCCCCCCAACAACCTCGCCATCACTGCCCGGACTGCCAGTTGCTCGAAGGGCCGTATAAACGGATCCGTAGCCGTATTCTCAAAGGGGTGCTACTACGACAGCAAAACAACAAAAGCCGTGCAGCGAAGCAACTGGATATTGACCGTAGCTCGTTCACCCGTTGGCTTGGTGATTGATGGGAAAGCCCGCAAGCAAGGCCGTTATCAAAGATAAGTATTGCCGGATGTCGGCTTACACCTTATCCGGCCTACAAACTAAAACCTCTATAGATTTCGCGTCAGGGCAAGGCGGCAAGTAAGTGAATCCCCAGGAGCATAGGCCACTATGTGACTGGGGTGAACGCACGCAGCCAACGCCGCCATAACGTGAAATATGACGAGGATTAGACTTCTTCCATACGACCCAGCAGGGCATGCAGACGATCCTGCCAGCCGTTCTGCTGTTCTTTCAGATTGTTGTTCTCACGCTCCAGTTCTTCACGCTGCTGCTGTGCAGACTGAACTTCCTGCGACAGTGAGTTGTTCTTTTCTTTCAGCTCTTCGATTTCCATCTGCAACAGCGTGATGGTATCAATCGCCTGCTGTACTTTTGCTTCCAGTTTCTCAAACACTTCTAATGACATCGTCATACCTCTCCTGAATTGCAAGGCGTTGATGGATAAAAATCCTCGCCCCGATAACCGGCGACGCCTTAATAAAAACGAGCGCACTCTACTTAACACCGATTGTATGAAGCCGCGTCATCCCTGTCCAGCGGCATCCCGCGCAGATTGCGGTTTGCAACACTTTTAGTCTTTCTCCTGGTGACATGACTGTCATAACGCTTAAGTGTTAAGAGATTGATCGGTGAAATGATTCAGCTCACACTATTTTTGTATAACAAATACCGCGCAATGGCGCGAAAACGCTCATTTTGTTGATGCAGTACACACATTTTAATTTCGATATTTCTCGTTTTTGAGCGTTAACGATAAATTAACAGTGTGCCTACCGGCTCCGGGGATGTCAGTGACCTTCTCGCACACAATAAACATTAAACTCTCTTCAGGATCCGATTATGAGTCAAACATCAACCTTAAAAGGCCAGTGCATTGCTGAATTCCTCGGTACCGGGTTGTTGATTTTCTTCGGTGTGGGCTGTGTCGCTGCACTCAAAGTGGCCGGGGCTACTTTTGGTCAGTGGGAAATCAGCATCATCTGGGGTCTGGGGGTAGCGATGGCTATCTATCTGACCGCAGGCGTTTCTGGCGCACACCTGAATCCAGCGGTCACCATCGCACTCTGGCTGTTTGCCTGTTTTGATAAACGCAAAGTCGTCCCTTTTATTATTTCGCAAATTGCCGGCGCCTTTTGCGCAGCGGCATTGGTTTACGGGCTTTATTACAATCTTTTCCTCGATTTCGAACAAACCAATCATATCGTGCGCGGCAGTACCGAGAGCCTGGGTCTGGCAGGTACTTTCTCCACCTATCCGAACCCGCATATCAATTTTGTGCAGGCCTTCGCGGTTGAAATGGTCATTACCGCTATTCTAATGGGGCTGATTCTGGCCCTGACCGACGATGGTAACGGTGTACCTCGTGGTCCGCTGGCGCCACTGCTGATCGGCTTACTGATTGCCGTTATTGGTGCTTCCATGGGCCCGCTAACAGGTTTTGCGATGAACCCGGCACGTGACTTCGGACCGAAACTCTTCGCCGGACTGGCCGGATGGGGTGAGATTGCCTTCACGGGTGGTCGTGATATCCCTTACTTCCTGGTACCGGTGTTTGGACCGATTACCGGCGCAATTTTGGGCGCATGGGCCTATCGCAAACTGATTGGTCGTCATTTGCCGTGCGATGTCTGCGCGATTGAAGAGAAAGACGTTGCGGCCAACACTCAACAAAAAGCTTCGCAGTAATGTGACTACGGGACAAAAAATTATGACTGAAAAAAAATATATCGTTGCGCTCGACCAGGGCACTACCAGCTCCCGCGCGGTCGTCATGGACCACGATGCAAATATCGTTGCCGTTTCACAGCGCGAATTCGAGCAAATCTACCCGAAAGCAGGTTGGGTAGAACACGACCCAATGGAAATTTGGGCGACCCAAAGCTCCACGCTGGTAGAAGTGCTGGCGAAAGCCGATATCAGTTCCGATGAAATTGCCGCGATCGGTATTACCAACCAGCGTGAAACCACCATCGTCTGGGAACGTGAGACCGGTAAACCTATCTATAACGCCATTGTGTGGCAGTGTCGTCGTACCGCGGATATCTGCGAGAAGCTCAAGCGCGACGGTATGGAAGATTACATCCGTAGCAACACCGGTCTGGTGATTGACCCGTACTTCTCCGGTACCAAAGTGAAGTGGATCCTCGACCACGTAGAAGGTTCGCGTGAGCGCGCCCGTCGCGGTGAACTGCTGTTTGGTACCGTAGATACCTGGCTTATCTGGAAAATGACGCAGGGGCGCGTACACGTCACCGATTACACCAACGCCTCACGTACCATGCTGTTCAACATTCACTCCCTGGACTGGGACGACAAGATGCTGGATGCGCTGGATATTCCGCGCGCCATGCTGCCGGAAGTACGTCGTTCTTCTGAAGTGTACGGTCAGACCAACATCGGTGGTAAGGGCGGCATTCGTATTCCTATCTCCGGTATCGCCGGTGACCAGCAGGCGGCGCTGTTCGGCCAGTTGTGCGTGAAAGAAGGGATGGCGAAAAACACTTACGGTACCGGCTGCTTCATGCTGATGAACACCGGCGAGAAAGCCGTTAAGTCCGAAAACGGGCTGCTGACCACCATCGCCTGCGGACCGACCGGAGAAGTGAACTACGCCCTGGAAGGCGCGGTGTTTATGGCGGGTGCCTCTATCCAGTGGCTGCGTGATGAAATGAAACTCATCAGCGATGCATTCGACTCTGAGTATTTCGCGACTAAAGTGAAAGACACCAACGGCGTGTACGTCGTTCCGGCATTCACCGGTCTGGGCGCACCGTACTGGGACCCGTATGCGCGTGGCGCCATCTTCGGTCTGACCCGTGGCGTAAACTCCAACCACATCATTCGCGCAACGCTTGAGTCTATCGCTTACCAGACCCGTGACGTACTGGAAGCGATGCAGGCTGACTCCGGCATTCGCTTGCACGCCCTGCGCGTCGATGGCGGTGCGGTAGCCAACAACTTCCTGATGCAGTTCCAGTCGGACATTCTCGGCACACGCGTTGAGCGCCCGGAAGTCCGCGAAGTCACTGCGCTGGGTGCGGCTTATCTGGCCGGTCTGGCGGTCGGCTTCTGGCAAAACCTGGATGAGCTGCAGGAAAAAGCGGTCATCGAGCGTGAATTCCGTCCTGGCATCGAAACCACCGAACGTAACTTCCGTTACAGCGGCTGGAAAAAAGCAGTCAAACGCGCCATGGCGTGGGAAGATCACGACGAGTAATACGTCATTGCCGGATAGCGACGCTAAGGTGTCTTATCCGGCAATATCTTCGTGCGGGGACAACCCCGCACACACATCAATAATCTCGCCCCCTCCCCTGTGCTACACTTCGCGCCATTCCTTTCAGCTACGAGTTTGCAATGAGACGAGAACTTGCCATTGAATTTTCACGCGTGACCGAAGCGGCCGCGCTGGCTGGCTATAAATGGCTGGGCCGCGGCGATAAAAATACCGCTGACGGCGCGGCGGTGAACGCCATGCGTATTATGCTCAACCAGGTCAACATCGACGGCACCATCGTGATTGGCGAAGGTGAAATCGATGAAGCGCCGATGCTGTTTATCGGTGAGAAAGTCGGTACGGGTCTTGGCGATGCGGTAGACATCGCAGTCGATCCTATCGAAGGCACGCGTATGACGGCAATGGGCCAAGCAAATGCGCTGGCGGTACTGGCCGTGGGCGATAAAGGCTGCTTCCTGAACGCGCCGGACATGTATATGGAAAAGCTGATTGTCGGCCCAGGCGCAAAAGGGTCCATTGACCTGAATCTGTCGCTGGAAGCCAACCTGCGTAACATTGCCGCCGCGCTGAACAAACCCCTGAGTGACCTGACCGTCACTATCCTGGCAAAACCTCGCCATGATGACGTTATTGCAGAGATGACGAAACTGGGCGTGCGCGTATTCGCTATTCCCGACGGCGACGTTGCGGCTTCAATTCTGACCTGCATGCCTGACAGCGAAGTTGACGTGCTGTACGGCATTGGCGGCGCACCGGAAGGTGTGGTCTCCGCCGCCGTTATCCGCGCGCTGGATGGCGATATGCAGGGCCGTCTCCTGGCGCGTCATGACGTCAAAGGCGACAGCGAAGAAAACCGCCGCATTGGCGAACAGGAACTGGCCCGCTGCACCGCGATGGGCATTGAAGCGGGCAAAGCGCTGCGTCTGGACGAAATGGCGCGCAGCGACAACGTCATTTTTTCTGCCACCGGCATCACCAAAGGCGATCTGCTGGAAGGCATTAGCCGCAAAGGCAATATCGCGACCACCGAAACGCTGCTGATCCGCGGCAAATCGCGCACAATCCGCCGCATTCAGTCGATTCACTATCTCGATCGCAAAGATCCCGATGTGCAGGCGCACATCCTGTAATTGATTTGATCAATAGAGCCTTCCAGCCCATCCGGGCTGGAAATCTTTCGTCCAACGAACGAAGATAAGGCAATCAAAGCAGACAGGAGAAAACCATGGCAGATTGGGTAACAGGCAAAGTCACAAAGGTGCAGAACTGGACCGATGCCTTATTTAGTTTGACCGTGCGAGCTCCGGTTCTTCCTTTTACTGCTGGCCAGTTTACCAAGCTTGGCCTGGAAATCGACGGCGAGCGCGTCCAGCGCGCCTATTCCTACGTGAATGCGCCCGACAATCCCGATTTAGAGTTTTATCTGGTGACGGTTCCCGACGGCAAACTCAGCCCTCGTTTGGCCGCGCTGAAGCCTGGCGATGACGTTCAGGTGGTCAGTGAAGCCGCTGGCTTCTTCGTGCTGGATGAGGTCCCCGATTGCGACACGCTATGGATGCTGGCGACCGGCACGGCTATCGGCCCGTATTTGTCGATTCTGCAGTTAGGCAAAGATCTGGATCGCTTTAAAAATCTGGTGCTGGTCCACGCCGCGCGCTATGCCGCCGATTTAAGCTACCTGCCATTGATGCAGGCGCTGGAAAAACGCTACGAAGGTAAATTACGTATCCAGACCGTTGTTAGCCGTGAAACTGCGGCAAATTCGTTGACCGGACGAGTGCCAGCGCTGATTGAAAGCGGTGAGCTGGAAAAAGCGGTAGGTCTGCCAATGGATAAAGAAACCAGCCACGTAATGCTGTGTGGAAATCCACAAATGGTGCGCGACACGCAGCAACTGTTGAAAGAGACCCGGCAGATGACCAAACACCTGCGCCGTCGACCAGGCCATATGACCGCTGAACACTACTGGTAAGAACGTTTTACTGCCCGGTAAGCACCCCGGGCATTTTGCCGGATAAGACGCTAACGCGCCTTATCCGGCCTACGAGTCAGCTCTGTACTTTACGTCCTGCGTATCTTTACCGTATTTATTTTCGTCCTGGGTGCCGACAAACGCGCCCAGATCGATAAGCATGCCGACCAGAATCAGCGTCGGAAGAAAACGGCCTACCGCCCATTGCCAGACGCCAGGTAACATCGCCCAGTTTCCGGCCAGCAGCATCCACGCCAGAATCATCAGCAACGCCCACGCTCCTGAACGCCCTCGGTCATGCAGACGCTTTACCGTCACCGCCGCCGTCGGCCATAGCAGACACACCAGACAAAATGCTGCGGTTTGAATATCGAGTAATTGCTTACTTGCCAGGGAGAACAACGCCAGCATACTGACGATCCACAGACCTATCCAAATCCAGAAATCACGGCGTCCAATACGCCCTTTAAATGAGAATAACCACTGCTGTATGGTCATGTAGGTTCCTTTATTATTACCTTCCAGGACAGTTTACCCTTTTGACAAGCCGGACGGTTACCGTTTTAATCGTGAGCAGTGAGAATGAAAGGTACAATTGATGAAGCAAGGATTTACACTGTTTTTATTACTGTTTTCAGCCTTAACCGTCAGCACTACAGCGCAGGCGGAAGAGCCATCGACGGCAATCACGGCCCCCTATTTGCTGGCGGGCGCGCCGACTTTTGATCTATCGATTAGCCAGTTTCGTGAAAACTTTAATACACAGAATCCAAAGCTTATCCTCAATGAATTCCGTGCCATCGACAGCAGCCGCGACCGGGCGAATCTCACCCGCGCCGCCAGCAAAATCAACGAAAATCTGTATGCGTCATCCGCGCTTGAACGCGGTACATTGAAAATCAAAAGTATGCAGATCACCTGGCTACCGATTCAGGGGCCTGAACAAAAGGCGGCGAAAGCGAAAGCGCTGGAATACATGACCGCCGTCATTCACACCGTCGCGCCGCTGCTGACAAAAGAACAAAGTCAGAAAAAGCTGCAAAAATTGCTCGCCGCTGGCAAAGGTAAGCACTATTACGCCGAAACAGAAGGCGCTATTCGCTATGTCATAGCAGATAACGGTGAAAAGGGGCTGACCTTCGCTGTTGAACCGATTAAGCTGGCACTATCAGAAAGTCTTGAGAAGGCGAATTGATGACAAAAAGCAAAGCCTTTCCGCAGACGAATCTCTATACTGTTTCACAGACCATGCTGCCCTGACGGGCGGCCATATTCCTTAATTCGCTGACAAGCGTGGAGAAATGAAATGCGACATCCTTTAGTGATGGGTAACTGGAAACTGAACGGCAGCCGCCATATGGTAAACGAACTGGTTGCTAATCTGCGTAAAGAACTGGCTGGCGTTGCTGGCTGTGCAGTAGCGATTGCTCCGCCGGAAATGTATATCGACCTGGCGAAACATGCCGCTGCCGGTAGCCACATCATCCTGGGCGCGCAGAACGTTGACCTGAACCTGTCTGGCGCATTCACCGGTGAAACAAGCGCTGAAATGCTGAAAGATATCGGCGCGCAGTACATCATTATCGGTCACTCTGAGCGCCGTACTTACCACAAAGAGTCTGACGAACTGATCGCGAAGAAATTTGCTGTGCTGAAAGAGCAGGGTCTGACTCCCGTTCTGTGCATTGGTGAAACCGAAGCAGAAAATGAAGCGGGCAAAACTGAAGAAGTCTGCGCACGTCAGATCGACGCCGTTCTGAAAACTCAGGGCGCTGCGGCATTCGAAGGCGTAGTTATCGCTTACGAACCAGTATGGGCTATCGGTACCGGTAAATCTGCAACTCCGGCTCAGGCTCAGGCTGTTCACAAATTCATCCGTGACCACATTGCTAAAGCTGACGCGAAAATCGCTGAACAGGTTATCATCCAGTACGGCGGTTCCGTGAACGCGGGCAACGCTGCTGAACTGTTCGCTCAGCCGGACATCGACGGCGCGCTGGTTGGCGGTGCTTCTCTGAAAGCAGACGCCTTCGCAGTTATCGTTAAAGCAGCAGAAGCCGCTAAACAGGCTTAAGTTGTATGGCGGGAGGAGCACTCCTCCCGTCGCATCAGGTTTACCAGTATCCCAGCCAGTGCCACCAGAAGGCGCCGGTTATCCCCCAAATGGTCAGGTTGACCACACTCATTACCAGCCCCGTTTTCCACCACTCCGCCAGCGTGACATAGCCTGAACCAAAGATGATAGGCGCAGTACCCGTGCCATAGTGCGTGAGCGACATCATCAGCGAGGAGGAGAAGCCGAGCATCAACCCAAGCAGCGCCGGCGGCGCGCCGAGGCCTAATCCTGCGGCGAAGAATGCAGCGAACATCGCCGTGATATGCGCGGTTGTACTGGCGAAAAAGTAGTGCGAGTAGACGTAAAGCAGGATCAGCAATAGCGTCGCGATGCTCCAGTGCACACCAAGATGGTCGATTGCGCTACCCACGCTGGTTGCCAGCCACCCCACCAGCCCCAACTTGCTGAGAAAATCCGCCATCATTACCAGCGCCGCGAACCAGACTATGGTATCCCACGCGCCACGGCACTTAAGAATGTCATCCCAACTTAATACGCCCGCCATCAACAGAATCGACAAACCAATTAACGCGGCGCTGGTAGGGTTTACACTCCAGCCACTACCCATCAACATCGCGGGCACTCCCGCCCACAGGCAGAGCAGCAAAATGAAGACGGCCAGGGTAATTTTCTCTGCCAGTGAAAGCGGACCTAGCGCATCCAGTTTTTGTCGTGCGAACTGAGGCGCATTTGGCGTGCGTGTGATGGCTGGCGGGTAGAGCCACCAGATAACAATCGGCATAACGACCAGTGAGACCACCGCGGGAAGCAGCGCGGCGATAGCCCACATTCCCCAGGTCATATTCAGCACACCATCGGTTCCCTTCGTTAAAAAGCTAACAATTAAAGGGTTAGGCGCGGTCGCGGTGATGAACATTGCCGAGCTGATGGGGTTAATGTTGTAATTCACCAGCGCCAGATAGCGGCCCGTTGAGCCATTCTCGTTGTTGCCCGGCTGCGATCCGAGGCTTTCCGCAATCGCCCGCATTACCGGGTGAATAATACCGCCGCCACGCGCCGTGTTGCTTGGCGTAACCGGCGCAATCAGGGTTTCCGCAAGGGTTAATGCCCACGCAATACCCAGCGTTCTTTTACCAAACAGCGCAATAAACCCGTAGCCAATACGCGCGCCCAACCCGGTCTTTAACAGGCTTTGCGACAGCATGATGGATAAACCAATCAGCCAAATCAGTTGATTAGAGAAGCCGCTCAAGGCATCGTTCAGCGCGGCCGAGGGTTTACCGGGGTTAGTGACGCCGGTCATCGCCACCAGCATAATCGCCACAACCGCAATGGCGCCAATGGGCATGGCTTTACCGATAATCGCTGCGATCGTACCAATGAACAACGCCAGCAGATGCCACGCTTGCGGAGTGACGTCAGGCGGACACGGGATAACAAACCAGATGGTCAGCGTGATCGCGAGCGAAATGATGGCAGGCCAACAGCGGATAGGGGTCAAACTGTCCATGAATCAATCCTTGAGTTTCCAGTGCGCAAATCTGCGCCCCGGTATTAACCGCCATCAGCCCAAATAAAACAATTCATCATCTCACAAAACAAAAAATTAACATTTAGATACAGTTATAATTTACCCAGCATACTGAACCAGAAGTAATCCAACGGCAGAAGCACCAGATACGTTGCCGCCGCCAGCGCCATACACAGCAGCATCCCCGCCCTCGCAGGCACTTTCCCAAGCGCCATCGCCACAACAATGGGTGAAGCCTGATACGGCAGCAGCGGTGTGGAATACCCTAGCACCTGAATCATAATCACCGACAGCAGCGGGAATCCCGTGGCATCGGCAAAGCTTTGCGCCAGCGTGGTATACAGCGCCGGAACACCGTTTGCCGTCATAATAAAATTGAGTGCGGTGGTAATGCCGGTCAGCGCGAGGAAGCTGGTGAACGGTTTTTCCGCGTCCAGCGGCATCACCTGTAACAGCGCCTCGCCCACCGCACTGCCAATACCGGTCTGCGTGACGGTGATCGCCAGCCCCAGAATACCCGCCACGTAGATACAGGTACGGATATTGACCCCACTGGAAAACTCCTCGCCATTAATAAAGCCAACCCGAGGTAGCAGCGTGATAACCGCCGCCGCCAGTCCGGTCCACGCTGGACCAATGCCGTGCCAGCTTTCGCTTACCCACAAAAACAACACCACCGCTAACATCCATGCCAGACGTTTTTCATCCCGGCTCATCGGCTCAGGCGGCGTTAAATCTCGCGGCGCATGGGGCTTACCAGGAAACAGCCAGCAGATAAGTACGATGAGTATCGCGCCTTTGAGCCAGCCCAGAACCGGCGTATGCAGTAGTAAATAAGGCAGATAATTCAGGTGGATACCGTAGGAACCTTCCGCTGCGCCACTCATCACCAGATTCGGCACGTTAGCGGGTAAAATCGTCGCGGAAAGCTGGAACGTCCCAAACCCGACGGCCAGCGCCAGACCATACCAGGCTCGCGTGCCGTCGTTAATTCCCGCCCGTTTCGCCATCGCGGCAACAATCGGCATCAGCAGCGCAATACGCCCCATGTTGGACGGCATTACAAATGCCAGCGCATAACTTAGCAGTACCACACTCGCTACCATTAACGGCCAGGAGTCGGTCAATCGCGATGACAGCGCCCTCGCCGCCCTGTCCGCCAATCCCGTTTTACGAATCGCGATACCCAGCACGAATCCACTGAAGACCAGCCAGAACGCCGACGACGCAAAGCCGCCAAAAATCACATCCGGTGACGCGATTTTGACCACCATCGCCACGGCAAAGAACAGCAGCGCCGTTATAAATTCCGGCAGCAGCGACGTCGCCCAGAGAAGAATGGTGATGCCAACCACCAGAGAAGGGATAAACAGAGGGTGCGAAAGCCAGAGCGACATGCCTGTCTCCTGTTGTTTTTTTCAACAAGAATACGGGGACAGGCATGCGGAGTAAACGCCAGATTAGGTAGGGTTAGCGCAGAATATCACATTGATGATCCTGAATTTCCTCAGCAGAGGCGAGATTCAGCGACAGCAAGTTACGCTGAGTCGCCAGCAGGACAAAGGACTCATCGCTCTGGCGCACCATCGCCAGCGCATAGCTGCCCATATGTTCTCGCGCATCCGGTACTTCTTCCGCCAGCATAATAAACGGGCTGCGTTGCGCCAGTTCATTCTCCGTGACGCGACGCGCCAGATATTCATGCCCACGTAATCCACCCGGCAAAGGCAACCAGCGGGTGCTGATTTTCGCCATGTTGTCATCCAGCTGTTTTCTGACATCGGTCCGCAGGCAGGAGATATGAATGTGTAGGTGATTTTGCGTACGACCGCTACGCGAGTTAATGGTCAGCGATACCGCTTTGTCAGGGATCTCCTGACCGTATTTTTGGCTCATAAAGCTACGCGCCTGCCAGGCCAGCCAGAAAAAGTTCGGCGTGCCTGATTCCAACAGCAACGGGCTTTCCGTACCATTGATACGGTAACCAGGCATCAACAGATATTGCAGCGGACCGTTACGATCTTTGAACACCACATATCCGGCGTCAGGTTTCACTTCCACGCACGGTGCGGGATCCTGCTGCTGCAACTGGTGCGGCAAGCATTGCTGGAGAACAATCTGGCGTAACGCGTCCGGGTTGCCGGTGAATTTCCAGTAACCAATGCCAGCAGCGGCAGCCACCACAATCACCGCCAGTAAAAGATAGCCTGCTTTTTTCATTACGCGTTCCCTGTATCCTATTGAGGGGCAAGAGTAACGCAAAACCATGACAAATAAAAAACCCGGTCGCGTTATGCCACCGGGTTGGTAACTCACAGATTTATTTAACGCTTGCTGATCTGGTCGAACGTACCGCCGTTAGAGAAGTGCTCTTTCTGTGCTTTCGTCCAGCCGCCAAACTCTTCGTCAATGGTGAACAGCTTCAGCTTCGGAAAGACATTTTCGTATTTCTTCGCCACTTCAGCATCACGCGGACGGTAGAAATTTTTCGCTGCTATCTCCTGACCTTCCGGCGAGTAGAGATACTTCAGGTAGGCTTCCGCTACCGCTTTGGTGTCTTTCTTTTCCACCACTTTGTCGACCACGGAAACGGTCGGCTCCGCGAGAATTGATTCACTCGGGGTCACTATCTCGAATTTATCTTTACCCAGTTCGTTCGTCGCCAGTAGCGCTTCGTTTTCCCAGGCAATCAGCACATCACCGATACCACGTTCAACGAAGGTATTGGTTGAGCCACGCGCACCAGAGTCCAGCACTTCGACGTTTTTAAACAGGGCTTTGACAAAGTCCTGGGCTTTGGCCTGATCGTTATTGTTGTGGTGCAGGGCGTAGCCCCATGCCGCCAGATAGTTCCAGCGTGCGCCGCCTGAGCTTTTCGGGTTTGGCGTAATGACCGATACGCCCGGTTTGATCAGATCGTTCCAGTCATGAATTTGTTTTGGATTGCCTTTGCGGACCAGGAAAACGATGGTGGAGGTGTAAGGTGCTGAGTTATCCGGCAGACGCTTGATCCAGTTTTTATCGATACGACCACGTTCAGCAATAGCGTCCACATCGTAAGCCAGCGCCAGCGTCACAACATCGGCTTCAATGCCGTTAATGACGGAAGTCGCCTGTTTACCCGAACCGCCGTGCGATTGGCGGATCACGACGTTATCGCCAGTTTCCTGCTTCCAGTGCGCGCTAAAAGCTTTGTTGTACTGCTCGTACAGTTCACGCGTTGGATCGTACGATACGTTTAGTAACTGAATGTCCTTTGCCAGAACGCTGGTCGATGCCAGCAATAATGTTAACCCTACGCCCCATTTGTTCATCGCCCAGCTCTCTTATGTGGTGTTGTGATGAGCAAAGCGTGCCAGAAAGCGATCCAAACATTAAAGAATAAAAAAAGATTTGCTATAACTTCGAGGAATAAATCTGAGGGATTGCCGGATGGCGGCTAGCGCCTAATCCGGCCTGCAAGTCTCAGCAACCTGAAGGCCGGATAAGCGTAGCGCCATCAGGCGCGCAAAAAACAATTAGTACAGTTTTTTCGCGCAGTCCAGCCAGTCACCTTTGAAAGGACGCTTCATGTTTTCGATAGCGTCGATGATGTCATGGTGAACCAGTTTTTCGTTCTGAATACCTACGCAACGGCCACCGTGACCTTCGAGCAGCAATTCAATGGCATACGCGCCCATACGGGACGCCAGAATACGGTCATAAGGAACCGGAGAACCACCACGCTGGATGTGACCCAGTACGGTTGAACGCGTTTCACGGCCCGTTTCTTTCTCGATGTAATGCGCCAGTTCGTCAACGTCGCACATGTGCTCAGTGATCGCTACAATCGCGTGCTTTTTGCCTTTCGCGATACCGGCTTTGATTTCAGCAACCAGATCGTCACGGCTGAATTCTACTTCCGGAACCACTACGAACTCACAACCGCCGGCAATCGCTGCCGCCAGGGTCAGATCGCCACAGTAGCGGCCCATCACTTCAACGATAGAGATACGCTGGTGAGAAGAAGAGGTATCACGCAGACGGTCAATCGCTTCGACGACAGTACCCAGCGCGGTGAAATAACCGATGGTGTAGTCGGTGCCCTTGATATCGTTGTCGATAGTACCCGGCAGACCGATGCACGGGAAGCCCATTTCAGTCAGGCGTTTCGCACCCATGTAAGAACCGTCACCGCCGATAACAACCAGGGCGTCGATGCCACGCTTCTTCAGGTTTTCGATAGCCACCGCACGCACGTTTTCGTCGCGGAATTCCGGGAAGCGGGCAGAACCGAGGAAGGTACCGCCACGGTTGATCATGTCGGACACGCTATAGCGGTCAAGCTGGACCATACGGTCTTCATACAAACCCAGGTAGCCATCATGGATCCCCATGACTTCCAGCCCTTCCGTCAACGCTGCACGCACAACACCACGGATTGCTGCGTTCATGCCCGGCGCATCACCGCCGCTTGTCAACACACCGATTTTCTTAATCATGACTACCTCTGAACTTTGGAATGCAAAATGAAATCTGCTGCCGGAAGTCGATTCCGCATATCGAAACGATCCAACGAATATGCAGATAGTATAACAATCACTTCCTGCTGAATTGATTCAGGTCAGGCCAAATGGTGGTAATTTATACACAAAATGCTGGCCTGGTTCACTTTTTTTACAACGAATTATGAAAGCTCAAACATCTTGCCTTCCTTGGGTACGACCGAACAGGGATCCTGATGAATGATGACATCCGATCCCGGGAAACGTCGCAAAATTGCCTGCTCGACCTGCTCAGCCACTACATGCGCCTGAACGAGCGGCAGATTATCTTCCATTTCCAAATGAATCTGAATAAAGCGGGTCGGCCCTGACTGCCGCGTACGAAGATCGTGAGCGCCGCTGACTCCCGGCCATGACGTCACGATATCAATAATTTCCTGACGTTCTTCATCGGGTAAAGCGCGATCCAGCAATGACTGCACCGCCTCATACCCCATGCGTAATGCGCTATATAAAATATAGATGCCAATCCCGAGCGCAAACAAGGCATCTGCGCGATGCCAGCCGTACCATGCCAGCCCAAGCGCAATGAGAATCGCACCGTTCATCATAACATCAGACTGATAATGAAGCATATCCGCCCTAACAGCCTGACTTTGCGTACGCTTCACCACCCAGCGCTGAAACGAGACCAGTATGATGGTGCACACTAACGCAATGATGGTAACAATCACCCCGACGCCGGGATCTTTCATCGGCGTGGGTTGGATAAGATGCTGAATCCCGGTCAGGAATAAAAACAGCGCTGAGCCGGAAATAAACATACTTTGCGCCAACGCCGCCAATGATTCCGCTTTACCGTGTCCGAAGGTATGTTCATCATCGGCCGGTTGCAAAGAATAGCGCACCACCAACAGGTTGGTTAACGACGCCGCGATATCCACCAAAGAATCCACCAGTGCAGCCAGAATACTGACCGATCCGGTGTACCACCACGCAAAAATTTTGATCAAAAGTAACAGCGATGCCATCACGGTCGCCGCGATTGCCGCCCGACTAACCAGCCGCCCATAGGTTTGATTCATAAACACTCCTGCCATCATCTTGGCGTAGTATAACTCATAGCGATGATCGTCTGACGACAGCGAAGTGTAGAAAATGAGATATAACCGTTTAGCACCAGCCTGAGTAAACAATTATCAACAAAGTGAATAATAGAAAACATTTTATATATATATCATTTAGCATCAATTAAAAATCAAACGACCTAAACAATAATAAAAATCGGCACAGCCTCTGAATTACTCATAATTAATATTGCCTTTACTACTCTTTTATTCTTATATTTTCCTTGCAGGTCACTTATTCACTCTATAATAGATAAGTCAAGCGAATATAAAGGAAAAAATAATGAAACATAGTATATATACTGCGCTTACGCTCGCCCTGCTTTCAGGCTCTGCGGCAGCCGCGACGGAAAGCATGCAATGCCCAGCGCCAGAAAACATCACTTATGAAAACCATATTTATACCTCTCCCGTTACCTTATCCGGATGGGAAGGGAGCTGGAATTCTCAAGTACACCAACAGAAGGACATTAAACGCTTCGTCACTGCACTTTATTTTGCAAAAAATAAACTGGCTGAAGGCGTATTAGTCAACTGCACTTACGAACTGGCAAACGGCCAGGAAATTGACCTGACGTATAGCCGTAAAGGGAAAGAGAATATACTCAGCAATCTGATTGTGTCGATTGAAGGAAACGATAACTGGTATCCTGAATCGGCCGCAAAAACCGAACGTTTTTATGATTGCGACAAGTCAGCAGACGCCTGCGGATTCGAACCACTGCAGACAGTCAATAACTGATCCCTTCTCCCTTCGCCTGCCACCCAAGCACGCCCCATCAGAGACCGTTTTTTGGGCAAAAAAAAACCCCCACATCATGTGGGGGAAGACAGGGATGGTGTCTATGGCAAGGAAAACAGGGTTACTACTGGGAACGTGAGTTGCTACTACTCAATAAATTCAACGATGAGCTTTTTTGCCAGTGCGCGACGTCGCGCAGTTGCTCCATTCGTTGTTCATGTTTCGCATTTAAAACCGCTTGCTGCTCGGGCGTTAACAGGCGATACATCTGGTTGCGAATCCTGGCTATTTCAACCTGGCGGGCAACCTGTTCTTGCGCCATTCTTTCTGCCTGAGCGCGCACAGCGCTTTCGTCAAATTTCTCTGCGGTGACAAGGCGATGCATTGTCTCCATTTCGCTAACATTAACAGGAGGCTGTTCGTGTCTTGCCTGCTGCATTAAATCTCGCATCTGTTGACGTTGATGTTCGGTTAAACTGATACCGTCAAACATGTGGCTCTGTACGCTGCGTTGCGCGGAGCCTTCACCCAGGTGCCAGTGATCGCCTGTGACGACTTCAGCTGCATGGCTTAAGGTACTGAATGCCAGCGTTGAGGCCATGACGGCAGCGGTAACTTTGCCCATCACTTGCTCCCAAAATCTTTTCTGTCGCGATTCAACGAGAGACAGTTTACGATTCGGGCTGCAAACATGCGTCAGGGGGTGTAAAACAACGTAAAGTCATAGATTAGCGACGCCTGATGACGTAATTTCTGCCTCGGAGGTACGTAAACAATGAATAAAATCCTGTTAGTTGATGATGACCGAGAGCTGACTTCCCTGTTAAAGGAGTTGCTCGAAATGGAAGGTTTCGATGTGCTGGTTGCCCATGATGGGGAACAGGCGCTCGAGCTTCTGGATGACAGCATCGATTTACTTTTGCTCGACGTCATGATGCCGAAGAAAAACGGCATCGATACACTGAAAGCGCTTCGCCAGACACACCAGACCCCCGTAATCATGCTGACCGCTCGCGGCAGCGAATTGGATCGCGTTCTCGGCCTTGAACTGGGCGCGGACGACTATTTACCGAAACCGTTTAACGACCGCGAACTGGTCGCGCGCATCCGCGCTATTCTGCGTCGCTCGCACTGGAGCGAACAGCAGCAGAGCAGCGACAACGGTTCGCCGACTCTGGAAGTGGATGCGTTAAGCCTCAACCCTGGTCGCCAGGAAGCCAGCTTCGACGGGCAAACTCTGGAGCTAACCGGCACCGAATTCACCCTGCTCTATTTGCTGGCGCAGCATCTCGGCCAGGTGGTTTCGCGTGAACATCTGAGCCAGGAAGTGCTGGGCAAACGCCTGACGCCTTTCGATCGCGCGATCGACATGCATATCTCGAACCTGCGTCGTAAGCTGCCAGAGCGTAAAGATGGGCATCCGTGGTTTAAAACGCTGCGTGGTCGCGGCTACCTGATGGTCTCCGCTTCATGATAGGGAGTTTAACCGCACGCATCTTTGCCATCTTCTGGTTGACGCTGGCACTGGTGTTGATGTTGGTACTGATGCTACCCAAGCTCGACTCACGTCAAATGACCGAGCTACTGGACAGCGAGCAGCGTCAGGGGTTGATGATTGAGCAACACGTTGAAGCTGAACTGGCGAACGATCCACCCAACGATTTGATGTGGTGGCGTCGCTTGTTTCGGGCGATAGACAAGTGGGCGCCGCCAGGACAGCGGTTATTACTTGTTACCACGGAAGGACGCGTGATCGGCGCAGAACGCAACGAAATGCAGATCATTCGTAACTTTATTGGTCAGGCCGATAACGCCGACCATCCGCAAAAGAAAAAATACGGTCGCGTTGAGATGGTCGGGCCTTTTTCCGTCAGAGACGGTGAAGATAACTACCAGTTGTATCTCATTCGACCTGCCAGCAGCTCGCAATCTGACTTTATCAACCTGCTGTTCGACCGACCGCTGTTGTTGCTGATCGTCACCATGTTAGTCAGCTCTCCGTTATTGCTCTGGCTTGCCTGGAGTCTGGCGAAACCGGCGCGTAAGTTGAAAAACGCGGCAGATGAAGTGGCCCAGGGCAACCTGCGCCAGCATCCGGAACTGGAAGCCGGTCCGCAGGAGTTTCTGGCGGCGGGCGCCAGCTTTAACCAGATGGTGACGGCGCTGGAGCGGATGATGACCACGCAGCAACGCCTGCTGTCGGACATCTCTCACGAGTTGAGAACGCCGTTGACGCGTCTGCAACTGGGCACTGCCCTGCTGCGTCGTCGTAATGGCGAGAGCAAGGAGCTGGAGCGCATTGAAACAGAAGCGCACCGGCTGGACAGCATGATCAACGACCTGCTGGTGATGTCACGTAATCAGCAGAAAAACGCGCTGGTCAGTGAAACGGTGAAAGCCAATCAGCTATGGGGCGAAGTGCTGGATAACGCCGCCTTTGAAGCCGAGCAGATGGGTAAATCGCTCACGGTGAATTTCCCGCCGGGTCCGTGGCCGCTGTACGGTAACCCAAATGCGCTGGAAAGCGCACTGGAAAACATTGTGCGCAACGCCCTGCGCTATTCACACACGCAGATTGAAGTGGGCTTCGCGGTGGATAAAGACGGGATCACCATCACCGTGGACGACGATGGCCCGGGCGTTAGCCCTGAAGACCGGGAGCAGATTTTCCGTCCGTTCTATCGTACCGATGAGGCGCGCGATCGCGAGTCTGGCGGAACGGGGCTGGGTCTGGCGATTGTGGAAACCGCGATCCAGCAGCATCGTGGCTGGGTGAAGGCCGAAGACAGCCCGCTGGGTGGTTTACGGCTGGTGATTTGGTTACCGCTGTACAAACGTGCTTAACAGCTATCGGCCTACGTTATGTAGGCCAATTTTTTAATTATCTTACACAAGCGAACTGTGGGCTTTATGCCTGACGGGAAATTTCCGGTGCGAGGATCCACTCAGCGCTGTCGTTCCAAACATCCATATGGGTAATTTTACCGCCTCGGACTTCAAAACGATCGATATAACGATTACCCGCAAATGCACGTCCATCCGGCCACTCGCCATACAGCGTGCCGTTAGAATAAACGACCACACATTCTTCGCGCATTACCGCATCGAATTCGCCCAACAATTTTTTTACCCGCTTATAGCGTTCGCCGTTAAAGAGAACAATATCTGCGGCACCCGCCATTTCACGCCGCCCGGTAAAGGTAATTTTTACCGCTGGGTGCATAAACGTCGCAGCGCGTTCAGCGTCTGGGATCATAGAAGCAATCAAAAATTCTTTAACGATCGCCACCGCATTTTCAGATTCAGTCATTACTCTTCCTTTCGTTCCTGAGGGGGATTGCCGCCCCATAGTCTTCTGGCATTATCTTCGATCTTGCCGCTTAAACGGCGCTTTTGCATCGTTCTGGTCCAGCTCTTCGATAACCCGGCAGCCGACAGTAAACGGTGATACTGCGAGTCATCAAACGGCATATGCCAGGCAATGGCAATCGCCTCGCGCACGCTGACGTCGCTGACGCGTGACGCCAGGATCAACGGCGCGTCCGTCGAAACCTGACCGGGAGCGATGACGCTGCATAGCCAGCCCGTCTTGCCCGCATTCTGCATCTGGCTGGCCATATCGCTAATGCCAAAATGGAAATTCAGCTTAAAGCACGGCGAGCGCGGCTGTGTGACCTGAATCAGCGCGTCTCCCCACTGGAAAATGTCGCCAATATACACATTCTCTTCCGTCAGCCCCTCAGTGGAGAGGTTTTCGCCGAAAGCGGGCGCGACAAACAACTCCGCCTGCTCCGGAAACTCTTGTCTCCAGTGCTGATAGTGTTCACGCGGATAGTGGCACAGCGCGCGATCCGGCCCGCCGTGAATTTTCGTTTCCGCCTGTTCATCCCCCGTCAGGCCCAGTTCGGTCAGCATCAGCTCACCATCGACCTGAACTTTAGCAATCGCGCTGGGACGACTTCCCGTGTAGTCCCGAATCTTGCCTGTAAAAACATCGACCGGATATCGCATCTGTTCCCTCTCCCGATAAATTTCCCCCATTACACCATATTTATTTTATCCCAGTCGCTCAAAATGAGAGCACGGTTCACATGAAGCTTAGGGACACATGCTATCAATGTAAGCTGGTTTTGAAACATCATTTCAAATAAGGAGTCGACTACGTGACTGGTCAATCGCAATTTGCTGGCGTCTGGTGCCCTGCCATTACGCCAATGGACAATGACGGCAAGATCGATCTCAACGGTCTGAGCCAGCATCTCAAACGTTTAACCGAGGCCAAAATCGACGTGATTTTGCTGATGGGCAGCATCGGGGAGTTTGCTTCCTTTACGCTCGAAGAACGACTGCTGCTGATCCGTGAAGCCCGGGCCATGAGCTCGCTGAAGATGGTCGCCAACGTCTCATCCACCTGCCAGAATGATGTTCTGTTGATGGCGCAGGAAGCGTATCGCGCAGGTTATGATGCCGTGATGATCCTGCCGCCTTACTACTACGGACAAACGGCGAAACAGCTGCTGAGCTACTTCCGCCAGTTGGGACAGAAACTCAGCGGTAAATGGTTTGCCTATAATTTCCCGGCGCGTACCGGCTGTGATTTAACGCCGGAGCTGGTTGCCACTCTCGCTGCCGAGTTCCCAAATTTCGCAGGCATCAAAGATACCGTCGACTGTCAGTCACATACCCGCAGTATGATTCAGACAACGCGCGCCGTGCGGGAAGATTTTGCCGTACTGTCCGGTTATGACGAATACTACATTCCTAACCTGCTGGCAGGCGGGGCGGGGATTATTTCAGGGTTGAACAACGTCATGCCGGAACTGTTTGTCAGCGCGCGGGAGGCGTTTAAGCAGGGCGACCTGGCGACGCTTCGCGATATTCAGGACCAGATTGGCACCTATATGTCCATCTACGCCATTGGCGAAGATTTTGTCACCACCATCAAAACCGTGGTATCGCGTAAGTTTGGCTACTGCACCGGCGTGTCACGTAATGCTGGCGGAGAGTTGAATGAGGGGGAATGTCGGACTATTGATGAGGTGTTCGTCGTCAAAGGTTAACTGACTAAGCCGGATGGCGCAGACCATCCGGCAAAAGAGGCTTACTTCACGGTACCACGAAGATCAATTTCCGCCGCCCTGGCTTTGACCTTTTTCGACCAGATGGACGTGATAATCGGTACCAGAATGGAGGTCACAATCACCGAGGTCGCCACCAGAGAGGTTGCCGCTGGCGCCATCGGTTTAAATGCCGGAACCATTTCAGCAATCAGTACCGGCGTGGCAACCGCCGCACCCGCTGAGCTGGAAGCGGCAATCCCCGCCGTTCCATCGCCGCCGCCAATCAGTTTATCGGCGATAATCAATGGGATCCCGGTGATGATAATCACCGCCACGCCCAGCAGAATCCCCAGCACGCCGGTCTGCGCAATCACGCTCAAATCGATGGTGTTACCCAGCGCGAAGGCGAAGAACGGGATCAGCGTCTGCACCGCTTTGCTGAAGAACTCCCGCAGTTCAGGGTCCAGATTACCCAGCGCAAAGCCAATCAGGAATGGTAATACAGCCCCCACAAACACGTGCGGTTCAAACGAAGCAATCCCGGCGGTTCCCAGAATAACCATGGTCATCAGCGGGCCTGATTCCAGAGACATCAGGACAAATGCCCCGGCCTCTTCTTTGGTGCCATACTGCTGCATAATCGAGGCGTACAGCCCACCGTTGGTCATATCCATGGCGGCCACCAGCGCCAACGTGGACAACCCGGCGAAGAACCCGACTTCCACACCGTGTTCCGGCAGGATGCGTGAGGCAATTGCCGCCACCACCCACGCCACCAAAATTTTGGTGATGACCAGCGTGCCGGATTTACGCAGCACGGTGCCGGTTGCACTTAGCTTAATCGACGCGCCCATACAAAAAAACCAGACCGCCAGAATAGGCACCGTACCGGTGATCATACCGTTGGTAAATGAGCCGAAATATTTCCCGGCGCCGGGTGAAAAGGTGTGACATAACGCGCCGAGGAAAAGCGGCACCAGCATCATCCCGCCAGGGATTCTCTCTATCGTTCGTTTGATCTGCATTTCCATCACCTGTAGACATAAAAATGGGGCAATTTTTATGGGCGATTGCATCTTGCTTTTGAGATGCGCCCGTCTTGATGAACAGAAGATAGACATTCAGAGGAATTATAAAAGTGATCCCACCCGCACAATAAAACATTGTTTCAATTTAAATGGATCATCGTTCCCATGTTGATTTTGATCACAAAAAAGCCCCCACAAGCAGCGCTTGCAGGGGCATTATTTAAGCGTAGAACTTATTTTTTAGCGGCGAAACGCGCTGCTGCTTCGTCCCAGTTAACCACGTTCCAGAACTCTTTAATGTAGTCCGGACGACGGTTCTGGAATTTCAGGTAGTAAGCGTGTTCCCAAACGTCCAGACCGACGATAGGGAAGCCAGAAGCGCCAGAAATTGCTTCACCCATCAGCGGGGAATCCTGGTTAGCGGTGGAAACAACAGCCAGTTTGTCACCTTGCAGAACCAGCCACGCCCAGCCGGAGCCGAAACGGGTGGCCGCTGCTTTTTCAAATTCAGCTTTGAAGTTGTCAACAGAGCCGAAGTCACGTTCGATAGCCGCTTTCAGGTCGCCCTGCAGCGTAGTGCCAGTTTTCAGGCCTTTCCAGAACAGGCTGTGGTTAGCGTGGCCGCCGGCGTTGTTACGCAGTACGGTTTTCTTGTCCGCTGGCAGTTGATCCAGTTTGGTGATCAGCTCTTCAGCCGACAGGCTGGCGAATTCAGGCAGACTTTCCAGCGCAGCGTTTGCGTTGTTTACGTAAGTCTGGTGGTGTTTGGTATGGTGAATTTCCATCGTCTGCTTATCGAAGTGCGGTTCAAGGGCATCATAAGCGTACGGCAGGGATGGCAGTGTATAACTCATAATCATCTCCAGTGTTGTCGGGCGGCCAGTGTTAACGCCGCGTAAGCAGTTGGGTCATTATAGTTAATTAAATGATATTGAAAATGATTATCAATGCCGTACTTTTTACAAGGTTTTAATCGATCAGTTTATTGTAAAAGATGTGAACCGAATCACCCACTTAACGTGATGATTGCCAACATGCGCAAAATGGCGGCAAGCGTTAAAAGGTTAATACCCTGCGTAATTTTTAAACTCGTCAGGTCGGAGGGGTCATTACCGACGATAAAAAATAACGAGGATTAAGTCATGAGTAACGCGATTACGATGGGTATCTTTTGGCATTTGATAGGCGCAGCCAGTGCAGCTTGTTTCTATGCCCCGTTCAAGCAGGTCAAACATTGGTCATGGGAAACGATGTGGTCGGTAGGCGGGATCGTCTCCTGGCTTATCCTTCCGTGGACTATCAGCGCGATGTTACTTCCCAATTTCTGGGCCTACTTCAGTTCCTTCAGCCTTTCCACACTGGCCCCGGTATTTCTTTTCGGGGCGATGTGGGGGATTGGCAACATTAACTATGGCCTGACCATGCGCTATCTCGGTATGTCGATGGGTATCGGCATTGCGATAGGTATTACGCTGATTGTCGGCACGCTGATGACCCCGATTATCAACGGCAACTTTGATGTGCTGATCAATACCTCCGGCGGACGCATGACGCTGCTTGGCGTGTTGGTCGCATTGATTGGCGTGGGCATTGTTACCCGTGCGGGTCAATTAAAAGAACGCAAAATGGGCATCAAAGTCGAAGAGTTCAACCTGAAAAAAGGGTTGGTTCTGGCGGTCATGTGCGGCATTTTCTCCGCGGGGATGTCATTTGCGATGAACGCCGCGAAACCGATGCACGATGCCGCCGCCACATTGGGTGTGGACCCACTGTATGTCGCTCTGCCCAGCTATGTGGTTATCATGGGCGGTGGTGCGCTGGTCAACCTGGGTTTTTGCTTTATTCGTCTGGCAAAAGTGAAGAACTTGTCGATAAAAGCCGACTTCTCGCTGGCAAAACCGCTGATCATCAGCAACGTGCTACTCTCCGCGCTCGGTGGCTTGATGTGGTATCTGCAATTTTTCTTCTACGCCTGGGGTCACGCGCGTATTCCGGCACAGTATGACTATGTAAGCTGGATGCTGCACATGAGTTTCTATGTCCTGTGCGGCGGGATTGTTGGTCTGGTATTGAAAGAGTGGAAAAATGCGGGTCGACGTCCGGTCAGCGTACTGAGTCTTGGCTGCGTGGTAATTATTGTCGCGGCAAACATTGTTGGTCTGGGAATGGCCAGCTAAGCATGCTGGGTACTGAGATGACGCCACTGGCTCGGCGTCATCTATCGTTAGTTTGATACACACAAATTTTTATTTGCCAGATTAATTTTTTAATAGGTAGTACGGTGATTCCATTCATCGGTATAGATGATATTACCATCGCAATGCTTCCAGGTGATTTTCTCGTAGCGAAGCAGTACCGTTTCAAGATGTGTACCTGTTGATGAGCCGGGATACAAATCAGGCGTGATGGACGTAAGCTTTACGTTGTGAAGAATGATGTTGAAATATTCCTTTTCAATCCCTGCTTCATTAATTGAGTACATTTTGTATCGTCGCTGATTTGAGCGTAGCTCCGGTACTTAATGCTCTGTACAAAAAAGGTGTAACCCGGTCGAATTCTTTTTGAAACATGATGGGTGCATGAATTCGCGTACCCGTTAGGCGCCCTGTATTACTATCAACCGGGATATTGATGTTGTGAGTCAGTGACTTTATTTCAATAGCTCCGACACGTCCGACAACCAGAGATGAGCCTGACATAGGAGAACCATTTTCATCTGTTAGCCACAAATAAGCTGGGTTAGACATTTAAACTCCTTTTATTTAAACTTGGTGAACCGTGAAGTCAATCGGGGAAACAACCACATCAGAATAATAAGTGTAATTAATGTTAGCAATAAACAATATTGAATCGCCACGGATAATCTAGACACTTCCGAGCCGTTGATAATACTGGTTTTCATATTCTGTCGGTGACATCTGTTCGCTAGAACCATGCCGACGCTTACTGTTATAAAACATTTCGATGTAATCAAAAATATCGCTGCGGGCTTCTTCCCGCGTTCCGTAGATTTTTTTCTTTATCCGTTCACGTTTCAACAACTGGAAAAAGCTTTCTGCAACCGCATTATCATGGCAGTTACCGCGACGGCTCATGCTGCCCTCCAGGCCGTGTGATTTCAGGAACGACTGCCACTCATGGCTTGTGTACTGACTGCCCTGATCCGAATGAACCAGCACCTGTTTTTGGGGATTACGCCGCCATACAGCCATCAGCAGTGCGTTCAGGACAATGTCCTTTGTCATCCGGGATTGTATGGACCAGCCGATAATTTTGCGTGAGAACAGATCAACAACCACGGCAAGATACAGCCAGCCTTCGTGGGTCCTGATGTAGGTTATGTCCGTTACCCAACTCTCATCCGGAGCATCCGGATTGAACTGTCGCTGGAGCCTGTTGGGCGACACGATACTGGCCTCGCCTTTACGTGCCCGCGGGCTCCGGTATCCGACCTGAGCCTTTATCCCGACACGTTTCATCAGTCGCCAGACTCTGTTCACTCCGCACTGTTGCCCGCTGTCCCGCAGATCCAAATGGATTTTGCGATAACCATAGACGCATCCCGATTCCAGCCAGAACTGTTTAATCTGCCCTGTCAGCCTCAGGTCTGCCTGATGGCGTTGTGAATGCGGCTGCTGAAGCCAGGCGTAAAAACCACTGGGATGAACATCCAGCACCCGACAGAGCAGGCGAACAGGCCAGCAACAGGTGTTGTCACGGATAAAGGCGTACCTCAGTCGGACAGCTTTGCGAAGTACGCCGCGGCTTTTTTTAATATGTCCCGTTCGTCGGTAACCCGCTTCAGCTCTTTCTGGAGACGGCGGATCTCGGCCTGAGCATCTGACTCTTCTTTATTAGTGGAAGAATCTGGACCGTACTTCTTTATCCAGGCGTAAAGGCTGTGGGTGGTGATATCGAGACGTGTTGCAACGCTGGCAACAGAATAACCGCGATCAACAACCTGTTTGACTGCTTCAATTTTAAACTCTTCGGGATAACGCTTACCGCTCATGGGCACCTCTCTTTAAGCCATCTTAAATGACTCTGAGGTGTCTGTTAAACCCGTGGCGATTCATATTTAGGGAACAGATGAAGCCATAATAAACCAAAGCCTATTACCAGAACTGGAAACACTACACCTTCTAATAAAAGTGTTATCAAACTCTTAAACACTAAAATCCCCCTGTAAAAAATCAGCTAAGTCATCAAGATTTGAGAAGAGTTGAGACTTTTCTCTGCTAATCATTTTGGAAATTGCTGGTTCGACAAAATAATAAAGCATTTCAAGCTTTGCCTGATATAAAATCCAATAATAATCTGAATCCACTGCTTTTAGATGACGGGCAGCAAGCGCACACTTTTGTTGAACGCCGAAAAACTGAAGCACGAATACTGCTTGTGGTAGCTTTGCAGATAGACGTTCAACAATGATTTTAGACATGAAACCAGACTGAGACAACGCAAGAGAAGCCGCGGAAGCAAAAGCGTACCTGGTCCCTCCTGCAATATTCATATGAGAAGCTATTGCTGACATTTTTCTGATTAACTGACGCGCCGAACCTTCTGGATTACCTTCATCAACATCATCACTTATCATTTTGAAGTACAAATAGAGCATATATGCAATTACATCACGATATCTATATATAGACTCTATGGAATAGAGTGTTCTTATTTCTTCAGTCTTTAACTCCTGACAAACATCATTGTATTGCGGTATAAAGCATGATGAATACCAACTAGCTCGCTCCATACCCGAATATATATCTGAAGCAACTCCCCGGGCTGACTGCAAAACTCCACCAACCGCATTCTGAGTGGTTAGCGCCAGCCGCCTGTCATTTTGAAATTTCATTCTTAAATAGTCAGAAGCCTGCATTGTTTAACGCCCAATAATTTCTGGTAAATTATTTCAACATACGCTCATCATTCTCTCCTGATAATGGTCGTTATTCCTATTTTAGGCTTTATTTACAGAAGTGAGCCATCGCGAAATTTTCAATTTTTGGAGGGATCGCTGTCAGATTTTATCATCTTGATATCCGACGTAATCATGGTTACTCACTCAGCCAGATGACGCCACTGGCTCGGCGTCATCCCGGTTTCCCGCGTAAACACCACCGAAAAGTAGTTACTGTCCTCAAAGCCACAGCGCATGGAAATCTCACTAATCATTAACCGGCTGTGCTTGAGCAGATACTGAGCATGGCAAACCCGCACCTGGCGGAGATACTGGTTGATGGTCATCCCGGTCTGGCTGCGAAACTGCTGGCGCAAAACGCGTTCGCTGCACTGTTCGCGCTCGCAAAATTTATCCAGTTCGAAAGCATGCTCATGACTCCCGGCTAATGCGGTAATGAGTTTATCCAACAGTGTTTCACTCGACGTTGCCGGGAGCGTATCTGTCGCATAACGATGGCGTTTAAGGAGGGTCACCAGTTGCCCGAACAGCAGTTCCGCCATGTTAAAAGCCTGCGCATCGCGTTGATTGCTTTCATGCTCAAGCTGGCTTATCACCTGCCTGGCCTGAGTCATGCCAACGCTGCCGAGTCGCCAGTGCGGCTGCCGTGGCGTACCGTTAAATCCGGGGATCGCCCTTTCCCAGTCAACATTCAGCGTTAACCGCTCCGGGCAGTAGATGATATTTTGCAAAACAAGGTCATTTACGGAAGTGTAGGAATGTTTGTCTTCAGCGCGAATGTAAAACAGATCGCCACGGGTTATCCGGTACGGACGATCGTTAAGAACATGCAGACCATTGCCGCGCCAGACCAGGACCAGCTCGCAAAATTCATGGGTATGTTCCGCAAAGACATCCTGCGGATAACGGTCAGCCACGGCGACAGCCTGCTGCTCATGCGCGAAAAAGTCTGATGTCAGAAGGATTAGCTGATTCGCCATCACAATATTCCCTGCCATCCGGCGTTAAGGAACATGATTATCTGAGATTCGGCGGTAAAAAACGTTGATAGCTTTCGCGTTACTGCAGGCTGCTTCCCGCAATGAGATCGCGCCCCTGACGAATATCGCGTGGCGACCAATTAAACTCTCGGCGAAAAAGCGTCGAAAAGTGATTACTGTCGCCGAAACCGCAGAGATACGCGATATCCGTCACGCTGTCCTCACTATGACGAAGCAGATGTCTCGCTTTAATAAGCCTCAGGCGATTAAGGTAGCGCTGGGGCGTCAATCCCGTTTGTTGTTTAAGCTGGCGGTGCAGTGTGCGCAAAGAGAGCGAAAACTTTTCGGCCAGCGCCTCCCAGCACACCTCGTCAGCAAAGTTATCTTCCAGCCACGCCATCAGAAGGTTAAGCCGCGCATCGTTATCGGTTGCCGCTGCCATCAGGCTGCTTTTACGCAACACGACCAGTAGCTGCATAAACAAAATTTCACGATTTGCCGCCGTCGGCGTATCCATTCCTTCACCGAGCGCTTCCATTTGCCCCACCAACTGTCGGACCTGCTGTAGTACCCCCTGGTTTACCCGCCAATGGGATGGGTACTGCCCATTCTGTTCCTGAGGTAAAAGCTGATTCAGCCCGGCTAAAAATTGAAACGCATCCGGGGAGCGATACAGGACATTGGTCAGACACAAATTGTCAGTATGTTCATATAAATGCCGGTCATGATCGCGGACGAAACACACCGTACCACCGCTGATGGCATACGGTTGCCCGTTGAACACGTGGATCCCCGTACCATGCTCGACCACCACAATTTCATGAAAATCATGATGATGTTCAGGAAACGCGGGTTGAGGAAGCCGCGGTTCAATAGCCACTGGCGCTTTACCTGTCGGAAAAAAGTCTACGCAATGCAGTACAGTCATGACGGCTCCCCCTGTTTAGCGAATATGGCTGAATAGTAATTAAGGGTTACTACCCTCACCTTAAATTTTTGACGCCAAAGTGCGTAAACATGGTCAATTCTTCAAGATACGGTGGGAAAGATCGGGAATTGCGGAAGGCGTCACATCTGCCCGAATCCGCCCCATGAGTAGAAACTGTGAACATCATCACGTTCACCTTTGCCATGTTGCCAGCCGCTAATTGTGCCTGTCACTGTTAAGAAGGTACGTCTTATCGGGGGTTCTTAGACTGAGTGCAATAAAACTCAGAAGGACCTCGCTATGACTTTTCGCCATTGTGTCGCTGTCGATCTCGGCGCATCCAGCGGGCGCGTAATGCTGGCGCGTTACGACAGTGAACACCGCACCCTGACGCTGCGTGAAATCCACCGCTTCGTTAACTGCCTACAAAAAACGGACGGTTTTGACACCTGGGACATCGACAGCCTGGAAAACGACATTCGTCTGGGTCTGAAGAAAGTCTGCGATGAAGGCATTCGGATAGACAGCATCGGCATTGATACCTGGGGTGTGGATTACGTGCTGGTCGATAACGCCGGTCAGCGCGTCGGTCTGCCGATCTCTTACCGTGATAATCGCACGACAGGCATTATGTCGCAGGCGATGGTGCAACCGGGTAAAAACGAGATTTACCGGCGTAGCGGTATTCAATTTCTCCCCTTTAACACCCTGTATCAGTTGCGCGCGCTGGTTGAACAGCAACCAGAATTGCTCCCGCAGGTGGCGCATGCCCTGCTGCTCCCCGACTACTTCAGTTTTCGCCTGACCGGTGAAATGAACTGGGAATACACCAATGCCACCACCACCCAGTTAGTCAATATCAATACCGACGACTGGGACGACACGCTGCTGGCGTGGACCGGGGCAGACAAAGCCTGGTTTGGTCGCCCGACGCATCCGGGGAACGTCATTGGCCACTGGATTTGCCCGCAGAAAAATCAAATTCCGGTCGTGGCGGTTGCCAGTCACGACACGGCCAGCGCGGTCATTGCTTCGCCGCTCGCCGATAAAAACAGCGCGTATCTCTCTTCCGGCACCTGGTCGCTGATGGGGTTTGAGAGCAGAACGCCGTATACCAACGATGCGGCGTTGATGGCGAATATTACCAACGAAGGCGGCGCGGAAGGGCGCTACCGGGTACTGAAAAATATCATGGGACTATGGCTGCTCCAGCGCGTATTAAAAGAGCGTCAGATCGACGACCTGCCAACGCTTATCGCCGAAACGCAAACGCTGCCGGCTTGCCAGTTCCTGATAAACCCGAACGACGATCGCTTTATCAACCCCGACGATATGAGTGCGGAAATTCAGGCGGCCTGTCGTGAATCGGGCCAACCTGTTCCTCTGCAAAACGCCGAACTGGCGCGCTGTATCTTCGACAGCCTGGCGCTGCTGTATGCCGACATTCTACAAGAGCTGGCGGACCTGCGTGGCGCAGCGTTTAGCCAATTGCACATTGTTGGTGGCGGTTGCCAGAACGCGTTACTGAATCAGCTGTGCGCGGATGCCTGCGGTATTCGCGTTATGTCCGGGCCGATTGAGGCCTCCACGCTCGGCAACATCGGCATCCAGTTGATGACGCTGGACGAGCTTAACAACGTCGATGATTTCCGTCAGGTAGTGCGCGCCAACTACGACCTGACCACCTTCATTCCCAATCCGGAAAGTGAAATTGCCCACTACCAGGCGCAGTTTCAATCACTACGACAGACAAAGGAGCTTTGCGCATGACCACTCAACTTGAACAAGCCTGGGAACTGGCAAAACTGCGTTTCGCCGCGGTAGGTATTGATGTCGAGGCGGCCTTACGCCAGCTCGATCGTCTGCCGGTCTCCATGCACTGCTGGCAGGGCGATGACGTCGCCGGTTTCGAAAACCCGGAAGGCTCGCTCACTGGCGGAATTCAGGCTACCGGCAATTATCCGGGCAAAGCGCGCAACGCGACCGAACTGCGTGCCGATCTGGAGCAGGCGCTGAGCCTGATACCGGGCCCAAAACGCCTGAATCTGCATGCGATCTATCTGGAATCCGATACGCCGGTTGCCCGCGACCAAATCAAACCGGAACACTTCAAAAACTGGGTTGAGTGGGCGAAAGCAAACCAGTTAGGGCTGGATTTCAACCCGTCCTGCTTTTCTCATCCGCTGAGCGCCGACGGCTTCACGCTGGCCCATGCCGATGACCACATTCGCCAGTTCTGGATTGACCACTGCAAAGCCAGCCGTCGCGTTTCGGCGTATTTTGGTGAACAGTTGGGTACGCCGTCGGTAATGAACATCTGGATCCCGGACGGTATGAAAGATATCACCGTTGACCGTTTAGCGCCGCGCCAGCGCCTGCTGGAAGCACTGGACGAAGTGATCAGCGAGAAACTCAACCCGGCGCACCATATTGACGCCGTTGAGAGCAAGCTGTTTGGCATCGGCGCCGAAAGCTACACCGTCGGCTCCAACGAGTTCTATATGGGCTACGCCACCAGCCGCCAGACCGCGCTGTGCCTGGATGCGGGACACTTCCATCCGACTGAAGTGATTTCCGACAAAATCTCCGCCGCCATGCTGTATGTACCGCGCCTGCTGCTGCACGTCAGTCGTCCGGTGCGCTGGGACAGCGATCACGTGGTGCTGCTGGATGATGAAACTCAGGCGATTGCCAGCGAAATCGTCCGTCACAACCTGTTTGATCGCGTACACATCGGTCTCGACTTCTTCGACGCTTCCATTAACCGCATCGCGGCATGGGTTATCGGCACCCGCAATATGAAAAAAGCCCTGCTGCGCGCGCTGTTAGAACCAACCGAGCAACTGCGTCAGCTCGAAACCAGCGGCGACTACACCGCACGTCTGGCCCTGCTGGAAGAACAAAAATCACTGCCGTGGCAGGCCGTCTGGGAAATGTATTGTCAGCGCCACGACACACCAGCGGGCAGCCAGTGGCTGGATAGCGTTCGCGCCTATGAAAAAGAGATCCTGAGCAAACGTAGCTAATAGCGACACCTGATCTGTAGGCCGGATAAGACGCCCCGCGTCGCCATCCGGCAATAAATAAAACACGATTGCCGGATGGCGCTGCGCTTATCCGGCCTACGTAAGACCCGATAACCTTCGGGCAATAAATGGGAGCACCGAACATGCAGAACATTACTCATTCCTGGTTTGTCCAGGGGATGATCAAAGCCACATCCGATGCGTGGCTGAAAGGCTGGGATGAACGTAACGGCGGCAACCTGACGCTGCGCCTGGATGAAGCAGACATCACGCCATTTAGCGGCGATTTCCACGACAAACCGCGCTATATTTCGCTGAGTCAACCCATGCCATTGCTGGCGAATACGCCATTTATCGTCACCGGCTCGGGTAAATTTTTCCGGAACGTTCAGCTCGATCCGGCGGCAAATTTAGGCGTAGTGAAAGTGGACAGCGACGGTGCGGGCTATCACATCCTTTGGGGCCTGACCCACGAAGCGGTGCCAACCTCCGAATTGCCAGCCCACTTCCTCTCTCACTGCGAACGCATTAAAGCGACGAACGGCAAAGATCGCGTGATCATGCACTGCCACGCCACCAACCTGATCGCCCTGACCTATGTGCTGGAAAACAACACCGCGCTGATCACCCGCAAACTGTGGGAAGGCAGCACCGAGTGCCTGGTGGTGTTCCCGGATGGCGTCGGCATTTTGCCGTGGATGGTGCCGGGTACGGATGAAATCGGCCAGGCGACCGCGCAGGAAATGCAGAAGCATTCGCTTGTTCTGTGGCCGTTCCATGGTGTGTTCGGCAGCGGCCCCTCCCTCGATGAAGCATTCGGTTTGATCGATACCGCTGAGAAATCCGCTGAGGTTTTAGTCAAAATCTATTCGATGGGCGGTATGAAGCAGACCATCACGCGTGAAGAACTGGTCGCACTCGGCAAACGTTTTGGCGTGACTCCGCTGGCAAGCGCACTAGCATTATAAGGAGAATAGTGATGAGCTTTATGTTGGCACTACCCAAAATTAGCCTGCATGGCGCTGGAGCGATTGCCGATATGGTGAACCTCGTGGCGAATAAGCAATGGGGCAAAGCGCTGATTGTTACCGATGGTCAATTGGTGAAACTGGGCCTGCTGGATAGCCTGTTTAGCGCGCTGGATGAACATCAAATGTCTTACCACCTGTTTGATGAGGTATTCCCAAACCCGACAGAAGAGCTGGTGCAGAAAGGTTTTGCGACGTATCAGAGCGCAGAATGTGACTACATTATCGCCTTTGGCGGCGGCAGTCCGATCGATACCGCTAAAGCAGTGAAAATCCTGACCGCCAACCCAGGCCCTTCTACCGCATACTCCGGCGTGGGCAAAGTGAAAAATGCCGGCGTTCCGCTGGTCGCCATCAATACCACCGCCGGCACTGCTGCAGAAATGACCAGCAATGCGGTGATTATCGACTCTGCTCGCAAGGTTAAAGAGGTGATCATCGACCCGAACATCATCCCGGATATCGCCGTGGATGATGCCAGCGTGATGCTGGAAATCCCGGCTTCCGTTACCGCCGCAACCGGCATGGACGCCCTGACTCACGCGGTGGAAGCCTATGTTTCCGTCGGCGCGCACCCACTCACTGACGCCAATGCGCTGGAGGCCATTCGCCTGATTAATCTGTGGCTACCGAAAGCGGTCGATGATGGCCACAACCTCGAAGCCCGTGAGCAAATGGCATTTGGTCAATATCTGGCGGGTATGGCATTTAACAGCGCCGGTCTTGGTCTGGTGCATGCGCTGGCGCACCAGCCGGGCGCAACCCACAACCTGCCACACGGCGTCTGCAACGCCATCCTGCTGCCGATAATCGAAAACTTTAACCGACCGAACGCCGAGGCTCGCTTTGCCCGCGTGGCGCAGGCGATGGGCGTCGATACCCGCGGCATGAGCGATAAAGCGGCAAGCATGGAAGCCATCAACGCCATTCGCGCCCTGAGCAAGCGGGTAGGTATTCCAGCCGGTTTCAGCCAGCTTGGCGTGACCAAAGAGGATATTGAAGGCTGGTTAGATAAAGCGTTGGCCGATCCATGCGCGCCGTGTAACCCGCGCATCGCCAGCCGCGATGAAGTCCGCGAGCTGTATCTGGAGGCGTTATGATCCGCAAAGCGTTTGTGATGCAGGTAAACGCCGACGCGCACGTTGAGTACCAACGTCGGCACAATCCCATCTGGCCAGAACTGGAATCAGTACTGAAAGAACACGGCGCGCATCACTACGCGATTTATCTCGATCAGGAGCGTAATCTGCTGTTCGCCACCGTTGAGATAGAGTCCGAGGAGCGCTGGAATGCCGTTGCCAGCACCGACGTTTGCCAGCGTTGGTGGAAACATATGCGCGACGTTATGCCAGCCAACCCGGACAACAGCCCGGTCAGCACAGAGCTAAAAGAAGTGTTTTATCTGCAATAATCTTGTAGGCCGGATGCGCCGCATCCGGCACAACGCAACATAGCAGTTAGTTCTGCTCAGAAACCAGAATAGCCTGAGTATCCGGCTCCAGCGCTTTAAAGATATGCGCCCGATCGGCGGGGTAACAAATGTAGTCGCCCTCGCTTAACTCCTCCGGCGCTTCCGTCAATCCCACCATCGCTTTACCTTGTGTCACGATAATATGTTCAACCGATCCCGGTGGATGCGGCTGTGAAATACGATCCGCGCCCGGTTGCGTCAGCAGCAAATAGATATCCCGCCGCGCGCCCGGTGGGCAGGCGGCCAGTAAAATGGCCTGATAGTGGGCCTGTTCCGCCACCACTTTTGTCCCTTCGCCGCGGCGAATCACCTGCGTTTTTTGCTCCTGCGGCTCCAGCAGGCGCGCAAAAGGGATATCCAACGCCACACACAGCGACCACAGCGTTTCCAGGCTAGGGTTGCCATTTCCTGCTTCCAACTGTGAGAGCGTCGATTTTGCAATCCCCGCGCGGCGGGCAATCTCTGCCAGTGACAAACCGGTGCGCTGACGTTCACGCACCAGGCTTTTCGCGATCATACTGATGGGCTGGGTCATTCACGACTCCATGTTTTTTATATCGAACGAATTGTTCGACTTGTAAAGCCAAATGGTTGCGTTCATTATAATGGAAATTCGTTCGATATGGCTAAAATGGTATGAAACATTATTTTTCCTGTCTCAAAGGCGACACGCTGAAAGCAATATTTCTCGTTTGTCTGGCCGTCGGCGTTGTCGGCATGTCATATGGCTCGCTGGCAATGGCTTACGGTTTCCCGCTGTGGGTACCGTTTGTGCTTTCTATAACGGTACTGGCTGGCGCGTCCGAGTT
Organism: Citrobacter sp. C5_2; assembly: GCF_014596845.2. Lineage (NCBI taxonomy): Bacteria > Pseudomonadati > Pseudomonadota > Gammaproteobacteria > Enterobacterales > Enterobacteriaceae > Citrobacter > Citrobacter sp. C5_2. The sequence goes on from NZ_CP115032.1 coordinate 4,889,155, forward strand.
TATGTTTATCGGCATCGTCGCCAGCGGCGGTAACCCCCTGGCGGCTGCGGCTGCCGGTTTACTGGTGAACGCCCGGCACGTGCCGTTTGGCGTCACGGTGCGTGACCTGGTGGGCTCCCGGGCCGCCAGTTTCCTCGGCTGCCATATCATGAACGACGAAAGCGTAGTGTTCGGCCTGTCGCAAAAAACGCCGGAACAGCGTAAAGCCGCCTACTGGCTATGCGGCCTGGGCGTCGCCATTTTCTGGCCAATTGGCACGCTGATTGGCGCAGGTGTCGGCAAACTGCTCCCGGCCCCGGAAACCATCGGTCTGGATGCCGTTTTCCCGGCCATTTTGCTGGCGTTAGTGGTTCCGGCCTTTAAAAATCGGACCACGCTGATCCGCGCCTGTAGCGGTGCCGCGCTGTCGCTCGCATCTATACCTTTCGCGCCGGTGGGCCTGCCGGTACTGCTCTCACTGTTTGGTTTACTGACGAGGAAAAAATAATGGGCAACATGACGCTGTTTATCGTTGGTATCGCCATATTATCTCTGGGAACGTATTTAATGCGTTTAGGCGGAGCAAAACTGGGGAGTCGTTTAGCGTTCTCGGAACGCTCGCAGGCCCTGCTTTCTGATGCCGCAACGGTATTGCTGTTTTCCGTCGCGCTGGCAACCACCTTTTATGAAGGTGAACACTTTGCTGGAATGGCGCGTGTTCTTGGGGTTGGCTTCGCGGTCTTTCTCGCCTGGCGCAAAATGCCGCTGATCGTGGTGATCGTTGCCGCCGCTGTGGTGACCGCGCTGTTGAGGATGGCGGGCATAAACTAAAAAAGCGCCTCAAAGGCGCTCTTTCTACAGTACTGAGGTATCTTATTTCAGCAGTTCAGCGGTCATGTGCACGCGGTTACCGGTGTAAGCCTGGGTGATTTTATAATCGCTGGCGCCTGCACGTTCAGCCTGAGCGGCAATGCTTGCTTCAGCACTTTCCAGCGTAGAACCCGTTGCGGTAACAGTCTGAGCAGCGAATGAACCGAAAGAAGTAGCCAGAGCGATAACTGCGACAAAAGTTTTGATGCTTTTCATGATATAAACCCTTTAACTTAGTTGTTTGAGTAAGGCACCGTGCCTTGATGTGATAAATAATAGCCATCTCATCACACAACTAAAAGCGGAAGGATTTGCCAATCTTATTCAAATTATTTGAATTCAGATTGCGCTATCACCAGACGCTCCGGATGCGTATAGATCGTCGCCCTGCCCGGTTTACAAAAACCCACCAGCGTCAGGTTACAGCGTTCGGCAACTTCCACAGCAAGCGTTGTCGCCGCAGAAACGGCAAACAAAATCTCCACGCCGCACATTGCCGACTTCTGCACCATCTCGTAGCTGGCGCGGCTGGAAACTAATACCGCGCCCTGTTGCCAGGTTTCCCCTTCGAGCGCCCGACGCCCCAGCAGTTTATCCAGCGCGACATGACGCCCAACGTCTTCATGTCCACCTGCCAGATGACCTGAAAGCTGTACCCATGCCGCCGCGTGCGTGCAGCCGGTCAGTTGCCCCACGGGCTGGTAATCATGGAGATGCCTTAAGGCGTTATCGAGGAGCGCCAGATCAAAAGTCCGGGTAAATGCCAGAGGCTGGACCGGTTTGCCGATGTCATTGAGCTGCTCCACGCCGCAAACGCCACAACCGGTGCGACCAGCCAGTGCGCGACGACGCTCCTTCAACCCCATAAAACGGCGGCTGGATAGCTCAATCTGAACTTCTAATCCGTTGCAGGAAGGAACCACGTCCATCCCGTAAATATCTTGCGGGGACTCAATAATGCCTTCAGAAAGTGAAAAACCCATCGCGAAATGCTCAAGATCTTTCGGTGACGCCATCATCACCACGTGTGAAATTCCGTTATAGACCAGCGCAACAGGCACTTCTTCAGCGACTTCATCAGGCTGAGGATGTTGCAAATCCTCGCGCTTCCAGAGCGTCAATTGGCGCGATCCTGTCGGAGATGTCACATTCTTAATGTTTTCTTGAATAATCTTATTCACTTTCTTTTAACCATATTGGAACACGCATACCAACATTGTGGTATTCTTTACAAATCCCTCCTGGACGGAGGGAAATTCACCCAATTCTGGACCTTTGCGGTCCCGTCCGCAAAGAAAAATAACAACCACTTCCCACGCGTTGGCATGGCAGAAATGCGAAGGGAACGTGACAATGTCGAAACAAGGAGCAAACCATGCAGGTCAGCAGAAGGCAGTTCTTTAAGATCTGCGCTGGCGGTATGGCAGGCACCACGGCTGCGGCACTGGGCTTTGCACCCGGTGTAGCGCTAGCGGAAACACGGCAATATAAACTGCTGCGCACCCGCGAAACCCGTAACACCTGCACCTACTGTTCCGTTGGCTGTGGGCTGTTAATGTACAGCCTCGGTGACGGAGCAAAAAACGCCAAAGCATCCATTTTCCATATTGAAGGGGACCCGGATCACCCGGTGAACCGCGGCGCGCTGTGCCCGAAAGGCGCAGGTCTTGTGGACTTCATCCACTCTGAAAGCCGTTTGAAATTCCCGGAATACCGCGCACCAGGCTCAGATAAGTGGCAGCAAATTAGCTGGGATGAGGCATTCGACCGCATCGCTAAGCTGATGAAAGAAGACCGCGACGCTAACTACGTTGCACAAAACGCCGAAGGCGTAACCGTTAACCGCTGGCTTTCTACCGGGATGCTGTGTGCATCCGCTTCCAGTAACGAAACCGGCTATTTGACGCAAAAATTCTCCCGCGCGCTGGGTATGCTCGCGGTCGACAACCAGGCGCGTGTCTGACACGGACCAACGGTAGCAAGTCTTGCTCCAACATTTGGTCGCGGTGCGATGACCAACCACTGGGTCGACATTAAAAACGCCAACCTCGTTGTGGTGATGGGCGGTAACGCCGCTGAAGCTCACCCGGTCGGGTTCCGCTGGGCGATGGAAGCGAAAATTCACAACGGCGCCAAGCTGATTGTCATTGATCCTCGCTTTACGCGCACCGCAGCGGTGGCTGATTTCTATGCCCCCATTCGTTCCGGTACTGACATTGCCTTCCTGTCAGGCGTCATGCTGTACCTGCTGAATAACGAAAAATTCAACCGCGAATATACCGAGGCCTATACCAACGCCAGCCTGATCGTGCGTGAGGATTATGGCTTCGAAGATGGCCTGTTTACCGGCTACGACGCGGACAAACGCAAGTATGACAAAACCAGTTGGAACTATGAGCTGGATGAAAACGGCTTCGCCAAACGCGATGTGACTCTGCAACATCCGCGCTGTGTATGGAACCTGCTCAAACAGCACGTCTCCCGCTATACGCCGGAGGTCGTAGAGAATATCTGCGGTACGCCGAAGGCCGATTTCCTGAAGGTCTGTGAATACATCGCAGAAACCAGCGCCAAAGACAAAACTGCATCGTTCCTGTACGCGCTGGGCTGGACGCAACACTCCGTGGGTGCACAAAACATCCGTACGATGGCGATGATCCAGTTGCTCCTCGGCAACATGGGCATGGCCGGCGGCGGCGTTAACGCCCTGCGTGGTCACTCCAACATTCAGGGACTGACCGACCTTGGTCTGCTGTCACAGAGTCTGCCGGGTTATCTGACGCTGCCAAGCGAAAAACAGACCGACCTGCAAACCTACCTTGCCGCCAACACGCCAAAACCGCTGCTGGAAGGCCAGGTAAACTATTGGGGCAATTACCCGAAATTCTTCGTTTCGATGATGAAAGCCTTCTTTGGCGATAAAGCGACAGCGGAAAACAGCTGGGGCTTCGACTGGCTGCCGAAGTGGGATAAAGGGTACGACGTCCTGCAGTACTTCGAGATGATGAACCAGGGCAAAGTGAATGGCTATATCTGCCAGGGCTTTAACCCGGTCGCCTCATTCCCGAACAAAAACAAGGTCGTGGCTTCACTGTCCAAACTGAAGTATCTGATCACTATCGACCCGCTCAACACCGAAACCTCCACCTTCTGGCAGAACCATGGTGAGTCGAACGATGTTGATCCGTCGAAAATCCAGACCGAAGTATTCCGTCTGCCGTCCACCTGCTTTGCCGAAGAGAACGGTTCGATCGTCAACTCTGGTCGCTGGCTGCAGTGGCACTGGAAAGGCGCGGATGCCCCAGGGATTGCCGCAACCGATGGCGAAATCCTCGCCGGTATCTTCCTGCGTCTGCGCAAGATGTATGCCGAACAAGGTGGCGCGAACCCGGAACAGGTGCTGAGCATGACCTGGAACTACTCTACACCGCATGAACCGGCTTCGGAAGAAGTGGCGATGGAGAGCAACGGGAAAGCGCTGGCTGATATTATCGACCCGGCAACCGGCGCGGTAATCGTCAAGAAAGGCCAACAGCTCAGCTCGTTCGCCCAACTGCGCGATGACGGCACGACCTCCAGCGGCTGCTGGATTTTTGCCGGTAGCTGGACGCCGGAAGGTAATATGATGGCGCGACGCGATAACGCCGACCCGTCGGGCCTTGGCAATACGCTGGGTTGGGCCTGGGCATGGCCGCTTAACCGCCGCATTCTTTATAACCGTGCTTCCGCAGACCCGCAGGGGAATCCGTGGGATCCAAAACGTCAGATCCTGAAATGGGATGGCGCGAAATGGAGCGGGATGGATATTCCAGACTACAGCGCCGCCGCACCGGGTACTGACGTCGGGCCGTTCATCATGCAGCCGGAAGGGATGGGACGCCTGTTTGCTATTGATAAGATGGCGGAAGGACCGTTCCCGGAACACTACGAGCCGTTTGAAACGCCGCTCGGCACTAACCCGCTGCACCCGAACGTTATCTCTAACCCTGCCGCGCGTATCTTTAAAGGTGACGCGGAAGCGCTGGGTAAAGCGGATAAGTTCCCGTATGTCGGTACAACCTATCGTCTGACCGAGCACTTCCACTACTGGACCAAGCATGCGTTGCTGAACGCCATCGCCCAGCCGGAGCAGTTTGTGGAAATTGGCGAGAAGCTGGCGAATAAGCTCGGCATCTCCCATGGCGATACCGTTAAAGTTTCCTCTAACCGCGGCTACATCAAGGCCAAAGCAGTGGTGACCAAACGTATTCGTACGCTACAGGCCAACGGTAAGGATATCGATACCATCGGTATTCCGATTCACTGGGGCTACGAAGGTGTGGCGAAAAAAGGCTTTATCGCTAACACGTTAACGCCATTCGTCGGTGATGCGAACACGCAGACGCCGGAATTTAAGTCCTTCCTCGTGAACGTGGAAAAGGTGTAACGGAGACGACCTATGGCTTATCAATCGCAAGACATCATTCGTCGATCCGCCACTAACGGTTTCACCCCCGCGCCTCAGGCGCGGGATCACCAGGAAGAGGTGGCGAAACTTATCGACGTCACGACCTGTATCGGCTGTAAAGCCTGTCAGGTTGCGTGTTCCGAGTGGAACGACATCCGTGATGAAGTGGGCAACAACGTTGGGGTGTACGATAACCCGGCTGATTTGACCGCCAAATCCTGGACGGTGATGCGCTTCTCGGAAGTGGAACAGAACGACAAACTTGAGTGGCTGATCCGCAAGGATGGCTGTATGCACTGCGCCGATCCAGGCTGCCTGAAGGCATGCCCGGCTGAAGGCGCAATCATTCAGTATGCCAACGGCATCGTCGACTTCCAGTCCGAGCAGTGCATCGGCTGCGGCTACTGCATTGCTGGCTGTCCGTTCGATGTGCCGCGCCTCAACCCGGAAGACAACCGCGTCTACAAATGTACGCTGTGCGTCGACCGTGTGGTGGTCGGGCAAGAACCGGCCTGCGTGAAAACTTGCCCAACCGGGGCGATTCATTTCGGCACCAAAGAGTCGATGAAAACGCTGGCCGGTGAGCGCGTGGCGGAACTGAAAACGCGTGGCTACGAAAACGCGGGCCTGTACGATCCGGCAGGCGTTGGCGGTACGCATGTGATGTACGTATTGCACCATGCCGACAAGCCGAATCTGTACCACGGTCTGCCGGAGAACCCGGAAATCAGCGCCACCGTGAAGTTCTGGAAAGGCATCTGGAAACCGTTGGCAGCGGTCGGCTTCGCAGCGACGTTTGCGGCCAGTATCTTCCACTACGTCGGTGTGGGTCCAAACCGTGCGGAAGAGGAAGAAGACAATCTGCATGAAGAGAAAGACGAGGTGCGCAAATGAAACGACGTGACACCATCGTGCGCTACACGGCGCCGGAACGCATCAACCACTGGGTAACCGCCTTCTGCTTTATTCTGGCGGCAGTGAGCGGGATGGGTTTTCTCTTCCCGTCTTTTAACTGGCTGATGCACATCATGGGCACGCCGCAACTGGCGCGAATTGTGCACCCGTTTGTCGGCGTGATCATGTTTGCCTCGTTTATCATCATGTTTTTCCGTTACTGGCACCACAATCTAATCAATCGGGATGATATCTTTTGGGCGAAGAATATTCGTAAGATTGTCGTCAACGAGGAAGTAGGTGACACGGGACGTTATAACTTCGGCCAGAAATGCGTATTCTGGGCGGCGATTATCTTCCTGGTGCTGTTACTGGTGAGCGGAGTGATCATCTGGCGTCCTTATTTTGCGCCTGCTTTCTCAATCCCGGTGATCCGATTCGCGTTAATGCTGCATTCATTTGCCGCAGTAGCGTTAATTGTGGTTATCATGGTGCACATTTACGCCGCCCTTTGGGTGAAAGGCACCATTACCGCGATGGTGGAGGGATGGGTTACTAAATCGTGGGCGAAGAAACATCATCCGCGCTGGTACCGTGAAGTCCGCCAGAAACAGGAAAAATCATCTGAATGAGTATTCGCATAATCCCGCAAGATGAGCTGGGTTCGAGCGAGAAACGCACGGCGGATATGATTCCGCCGTTATTGTTCCCCAGACTCAAAAATTTGTATAACCGCCGTGCTGAACGTCTGCGCGAGCTGGCCGAAAACAACCCGCTGGGCGATTATCTGCGCTTTGCCGCGCTGATCGCCCACGCACAAGAAGTGGTGCTGTACGATCATCCGCTGCAGATGGATCTGACCGCTCGTATCAAAGAAGCGAACGATCAGGGCAAGCCGCCGCTGGATATCCACGTCCTGCCACGCGACAAACATTGGCAAAAACTGCTGCAATCGCTAATTGCTGAGCTGAAGCCGGAGATGAGCGGCCCTGCACTGGCCGTAATTGAGAATCTGGAAAAAGCCTCTGAGCAGGAACTGGAGCTGATGGCCAGCGCGCTGTTTGCCTCAGATTTTGCCTCCGTCAGCAGCGACAAAGCCCCGTTTATTTGGGCTGCGCTGTCGCTCTACTGGGCACAGATGGCAAGCCTGATCCCCGGCAAAGCGCGCGCTGAGTACGGCGAACAACGCCAGTTCTGTCCGGTATGCGGTTCGATGCCGGTCTCCAGCGTGGTGCAAATCGGCACAACGCAGGGACTACGTTATTTGCACTGCAACCTGTGCGAAACCGAATGGCACGTGGTGCGCGTGAAGTGCAGCAACTGCGAACAGAGCCGCGATTTGAACTACTGGTCGCTGGATAACGAGCAGGCGGCAATTAAAGCGGAAAGCTGCGGCGACTGCGGGACTTACCTGAAGATTCTCTACCAGGAAAAAGACCCGAAAGTCGAGGCCGTGGCCGACGACCTCGCGTCACTGATGCTGGACGCCCACATGGAGCAAGAAGGCTTTGCCCGCAGCTCCATCAACCCGTTCTTATTCCCGGGTGAAGGGGAGTAGGTTTTAAGATCTTCCCTCGGTAAGTGAACCTGGCTGCCGGGGGTTATCTTAGCGCCTGAATGACATGTTTTGGATCGTTGGCAATGGCGCGTAACAACGCTTTTGCTGGACCGGTCGGTGAACGACGCCCCTGTTCCCAATTTCGCAACGTATCCACACTTACCGATATCAAATCTGCGAAACGGGTCTGTGATAATCCCGAAGACTGGCGGATTTCCTTTATTTTCATGGCGTCAATATGAAAGGTACGGGAAGGTTGCCGCGTTCCTTCAGCAATCTCATTCATCTGAACCATACTTTGAGTTAATCGCTCAAATAGTGCCTTATCCATTTACCCCCCCTCATTCAACATCCGCAGCAGTACTTTTTCTTGTGGAGTCAGCTCATCCTTGATCCCTTTCTGATAAATCAGCAACAATCGAATTTGTGATTGTCTGATTTGATGAAAGTAGATAATCCTCACACCGCCACGTTTTCCTTTCCCTCGCGCTCTCCAGCGAACCTTTCTCAGGCCCCCCGTTTCTTGTATCAGATCGCCGCAATCGGGCTGAATCGCAAGGAATATCTGTAATCTACGGTATTCATCATCATCCAGTAATTTTTTACGTCTTCAGTGAAGATTTCCGTTTCTATGAATAACATTTCAGTACGCCATTGGACTATATTAATAGAAATTGACTATACGTCAATGGCGTATAGTGCATTTTTCTCACAATACAGAATTCAAGCCGCAGAAACCAATGATGGTATTTAATGTGCGAGCCGCTTTCCAGAATCGTACTCAGCCCAATTTTTCCATTTCCATTCGTACCGAATCGGGTTATAACACTGTATATCCATACAGAGAAAGGGAATAAAAATGGCACTGGAAAGCGGGATTGCGCAGTTAGTGGAGGAATTTATCGCGGTGGGGCGCCCCTCTTCTCGTAAGCAGAATATTGATGACCGGAGAGCAGGCTACATCGCCAGTACGATGCTGGCAGGGGAAACAGAAACCCGCGTCCAGGTTGAAGATATTGAACTTGATGCCATGACGTTTCGCGTGGTTTCGCCACGGGACACCATGGGGAAGCTACCCTGTGTTATCTATTATCACGGCGGCTGCTTTGTCAGCGGTGGTTTTGCTACTCACGATAACCAGCTAAGGCAGTTAGCTTTTTACAGCGGCTGTCGCGTAATTGCGGTGCAGTACCGCCTTGCGCCAGAGCACACCTTCCCGGCAGCCCATAACGATGCCGAAGCCGGAGCCAATACTATCTGGAAATATGCCCATAAACTGGGGATAGACCGCGCGAACATTACGCTTGCCGGTGACAGCGCGGGCGGGCATCTGGCGCTTGTCACCGCGCTACGCCTGAAAGCCGCCCGTCAATGGCAACCTGCACAGCTGATGCTGATCTATCCCATGCTGGACGCCACCGCCAGATTTGAGAGCTACGCCCGTAACGGGCAGGATTACATTATCACGCGTGACACGCTGCTTTCAGGCTACGAGATGTATGTGCCGCAAACCGATCCACTGCATCCTGAAGCCAGTCCGCTCTGGCGTGAAGACTTCACCGGTCTGCCACCCACGCACATCATTACTGCCGAATTCGACCCACTGCGCGATGAAGGCGAGGCCCTGTATCAACGGTTCCAGGAACAGGGTGTGGAATGCACTTGCCAGCGCTATCTCGGTGTCATTCATGGCTTTTTCCAGCTCGGAGGCGTGAGCCAGGCGGCACGAAGCGCCATGCGGGATATGGCCTGGCGGCTTGGTCTGTAAGTTTGTTCATATTTTCGTCCACGGGTGCTATCTTGTGTGAATAGATAACACAGAGGACAAACCTATGCCCAGAACTACCAGCATTACAATTGGCGAGCATCTCGATCGTTTTGTTAACGAAATGATTGAAAGTGGGCGCTATGGTTCCACCAGCGAAGTTGTCCGTTCGGCATTACGTTTACTGGAGGAACAAGAATTGCGAAATAGCGCATTACGCGACGCGCTGGAGAATGGGATACACAGCGGCACAAGCGACCTGACTCTACAGGAGGTCGCGCAAAGGAAAAAGCGCAGTCTGAATGTATAAACTCTCTAATCAGGCAGTCGAAGACTTTGAATCTATCTATGAATACACCTGGAGAAAATTCGGTTATTAACAGGCAGATAAATACACTACTGAGATGGAACAGCTTTTTTTACTGTTAGAGAAAAACGCTTTGATGGGGCGCAACCGTTCTGAGATTAAGGAAGGTACCCGTCAATACAATCATCGACAACATGCGATTTTTTATCAAAATGCGGATTATGGCATTCTCATAATCCGCATTTTACATCAGCAAATGAACCCAATATTACATTTCAGCTAGAGGAGCTACTCTTCCTCATTCCCGCCCTCTTCATACGCGCCAAACGGTTTCGCGGGTAGGACAATATACGTGCCTTCAAACACGACGCCTGGCGAGTCATCGCCAAATACCTCGACCTGCATCTTCACACGCGCCTTACGCCCTCTCGCCAGACGGTCGAGATCGCCACTCAGCGAGCCCAGGTCGGCGATGGCGGTAGGCTTCCCGGTGATCGGCCTACTGTAGCGGATATGTGCATCGGCAAGGATAATGGTTCCCCCCAGATGACGTTCGCGCAGCATCAGCCAGATCAGCCCCCACCCCGTTAACGTGGCCAGAGAAAACAGGCTCCCGGCAAACAGAGTATGGTGCGGATTCTGATTCCCCGTCTCGGGCATCGTCGTAATAAATTTCTGCCCGGTATACTGTTGAATACGCACGCCCATTTTCTCACTCAAGGGAATATGTTCGTACCAGGCTTGCTGTAACTGTCCGCACCAGTCACCGCGATGGAGAATATCGTCCAATGTAGCGATGGGCTTAATCATCAAAAAGTGGCGCACCGGCGTGGTTTGCGGTGTGGTGATCTCTCCCTGGCTCACAAACCCCAGTTTGGCGAAAAATTCGACCGCATCTTCACGGGCGCTACAGGTTACCCGCTTTACCCCTTCCTGACGCGCTACAGATTCCAGGGTCATCGCCATCAGCGTACCCAGTCCTTTCTCCTGCACGGAAGGGTCAACGGCCATAAAGCGTATAGAGGCTTCGTTATCCGCATTGATATACAGACGTCCTACCGCGACCAGATTCCCCTCTTCGTCCACCACCATCTGGTGATGCGCCATTGCGTCCCAGGCATCCCGTTCGGAGCCTTTTGGCTGGTGCAACGGTTTACGCAGCATCTCCCAGCGAAACTGGTAGTAACGCTCCAACTCTTCTTCTGTTTGCGGTACTCGAAGGTGATACATAGCTGTACTCTCTCTTGTTGCCCGCGGCCACACCGGTAGCTGGTTCATACTTGTAACCAGAACGTCACGGGGCCATTATTAACCAGCGAAACCTGCATATCCGCAGCGAATCGACCGGTTTGCGTATTCATTTCCTGTTGGCGGCAACGCTCAACAAAGTACTCATACAGTGCTTCTGCCCGATCGGGCGCGGCGCCTTTTGAAAAGCCCGGGCGCATACCGCGCTCAGTATCTGCCGCCAGAGTAAATTGCGAGACCACCAGCACGCTGCCGCCTGACTGCTGCACATTCAGGTTCATTTTGCCTTCGGCATCGCTAAAGATTCGATAACCGAGTACGCGTTCGCACAGGCGGTTCGCTTTTTGTTCGTCATCATCCCTTTCGACACCTAACAGGACCAAAAGTCCTGGGCCAATTTCACCCGTCACCTCGCCCTCCACGGTGACGCTGGCACGGGTTACGCGCTGAATTAATGCAATCATGGTTGCTCTGCTTCTTCTTGTTCTGCGGCTTGTTTAAGTTTGCGGTATTCCCCGAGAGTGACAGTTATTTCCGCGCCTAGCAAGACGATACACCACGTCCAGTACACCCAGACAAATAAAATGGGGATCACCGCAAGAACACCGTAAATGAGCTGATAAGACGGGAACATCGTGATATAGAGCGCAAATCCTTTCTTTCCGGCCTCGAACAATACGGCGGCTACAAAGGCACCAATAACCGCATCCCTGTTAGGTACGCGCGTGGTCGGCACGATGCTATAAAGCAGCCAGAACGAGAGCCAGGAAAGCACCAGCGGGAAAATACGCAGAATGTTATCAATCACCGTGTTGAGATCGCTGGCCCAGCGCAATGACAACAGATAAGAGCTGATCGCCAGGCTGGCCCCCGCCAGTAGAGGTCCCAGCGTTAAAATCATCCAATAAACGGCAAAAGAGTAAACTTTGGGCCGAGTGCGCTTACTACGCCAGATAGTATTCAGCGCATTATCAATGGAATACATCAGTAATAACGCCGTCACAATCAGCCCACATGCCCCGACGGCGGTCATTTTGTTCGAGTTGGCGACAAACTGTTCGATATAACGTTGGATGACGTCTCCCGTCGCCGGGATAAAGTTCGCAAAAATAAAATGGCGTAACTGAATACTGACGTCGGAAAACATCGGAAATGCGGCGAAAAGCGCAAAAACGACGGCAATAAGCGGTACTAATGAAAGCAATGAAACGTAGGCAAGATTTCCTGCCAACGTCGTCATGTTGTCCTCATCAATGCGCTGCCATAGCAGCCTCAGCCAGGCGCGTACGGGCCGCGTATGATGCCTGGCTTGTTGCTGAACATTTTTTAGCATAACAACTTCGCGAAATAGTCAGGAATGGTCGCTTTATCGATGACCTGGATACTGGTAATACCTAACCGGTTAGCCCCTTCAATATTATCGGCGTTATCGTCAAAAAAGACCGCATCGTGCGCAGAAAAACCTTCAGCCTGCAGGACATGCTGGTAAATCCGCGCTTCCGGTTTACGCATGCCCAAATCCTGGGAAAGATAAATATGGTCAGCAGCCTGACGGATCTCGGGGTATTCATCCGGCCAAAACGTTGTGTGCAGACGGTTGGTATTAGACAAGACGACTACCCGATGCCCCTGCTCACGCAGTTTGTGCATGATATCGATAACCTCTGGGCGTAACGCGACAAAAACCGCCTGCCAGCCGTGGGAAAATTGCTCGTAGCTTAGCGGCAGCGCCATCTCGTGGCATAGTGCCTCAGCAAACGCTTCATCGGTTATTTCACCTCGCTCATGCTGGTGAAAAGCCTCGCCCATACTGAAACTTTGCTTTAGCGAAGCTAGCGGTACACGGCTCAGATCGCTCCATGTGCCTAACACGCGATTGAAGTCGATATCGACAATCACATTACCCAAATCAAAGATATAGAGCATGCCCTTCTCCTTATTCGCCGTGGATGAATAACTGTAGCGGGAAAGAAGAAGTTTGACTATGCGCGAATGATGGCTGCGAATTTATCGAGCCATCATTGGAGAGAATTACCCGACCTGAGCATCATCCTGTGACGGACTCACCTGCACAATTTCCACCTGCTGAGACTGGAGCAAATTATGCAATGCGGGACCAGGGTATTCATCGGTAAACAACGCGGTCACCTGAGACACATTGCCAATCTCTACCGCGGCAGAAGCCGTGTATTTCGTATGATCCGCAGCCAGCAGAATATGCCTTGAATGGGCCATCATCGTTTTCACGACGCTGGCCTCGTTGACATCAAACTCCAGCAGCGCACCATCGCTTTCGATCGCCCCCACGCTGGTTACCAGGTAATCAGCGCGAAAATCAGCGACAAATGCCGTGGCGGAAGGACCGATAATGCCACTGTTATGCGGGCGTAACGTTCCACCTGGCACCATAACTTCAAAACGTGGATTGTTATACAGAATATGTGCTACCCGCAGGCTGTTGGTGATAATGCGCAAATGATTATGGTTTAACAGCGCCCGCGCCACCTGCTCAACGGTGGTGCCAATAGTAATAAACACCGTTGACCCATCAGGAATGTAGTCGGCCACCGCTTCGGCGATGGCCTTTTTCTCTTCCGTCCACGAGACTTCACGCTGCTCGAACGCCGTATTCACCACGCTGGAGGCTCTGCCCGCGCCACCATGATGACGCGTAATTAATCCCTGCTCGCTGAGTTTACGAATATCTCGACGCACGGTCTGCGTGGACACATCCAGCAGGCTGGCCAGCTCATCAATATTCATATAACCGCGCTCGCTAATCAGCATCAGTAGCTGATCGTGTCGCGGATTACCGGTCAGTTCGGTAAGACTCATGAAATTTCCTCGAAAAACCATTGCCCTGGCATTTTATACAAAAAGTGACAGAAAAGATCGGGTTTGATCACAGTCAGGGATTCCGGCTCGTCCTCCCGGGCGCGTGCATTTAAGCGCCGCAACACCACTGGCGAACCTGACAGCGTCTTCCGGAGTATTTCCGTTGGCCAGACTGAATGCGATCGCACCGTGAAAAACATCTCCGGCCCCGGTGGTGTCAACAACGTCAACGGTAAAACCAGATTGATGCTGCAAAGTATTATTTTCTATCCAGTCGCAACCGTCACTACCCCTTGTCACATAGACATGTCCATTTGTGAGCGTTTTTGCTTTTTTCAGTCCTACCAGTGGATCGTTTATCCCGGTCATACGCGCCAGACCTGGTTCAGAGAACGCAGCATGATCGCTTAACGTCACCAGCTCACGGATATCCTGCGGCGTTACATCGCCATCCAATACCGTCATGACTCCCGCCCGGCGTGCCAGTGTGAACGCCTGTTTAGTCCCCTCGTGCCAGCGAACATCCGCCAACACCACATCCCACTGGGAAAAATCGATCTCATTGAGCCAGTCAGCGTCATGCAGTAAATCTGGGCTGGGATAGTTAACGATAATTCGTTCCCCTTGTGCATCAACCAGAATTGCCGATTGGGAGGATTGCGCCCCCACGTAGCGTCGGGTGTAGCGGGTATTCACCCCCAGGGATTCCAGCTCCGCCAGCAGGCTATTTCCGGTGTCATCGTCGCCCACACGGCCAATAAAATCCACCTGCGCCCCCAGTTTCGCTGCAGCCACAGCGGCCGTTGCCGCAGGCCCGCCGCCCACTTCCGTATAACGCTTCGCCACATATTTCCCCCCTTCAGTCGGTAACCCCTCTACGTAATAGATGCGATCCATTACGGCAATCCCTACACAAGCAATACGAATCATGGTCATTCCTTAGGCGTTTCAAGATGGGATCATTTTAATTTCACAAAATGTTTAAAAAGTGACGGCTGTCAATTTTTTGACCATAAATTACAAATACGATCAAAAATAGACAAAAACAAACGACCTTAAATGACAAAAAATGACATCCACGTCTCAGGAGAACGTTATGGCAGTTATAGCATTTATCGGATTAGGTCAGATGGGTTCCCCCATGGCGAGCAACTTGCTGAAGCTGGGCCATCAACTCAGCGTCTTTGACGTTAACCCGGATGCCGTTCAGCGCCTGGTGGAAAAAGGTGCACAGCCTGCCAGCAGCCCGGCTCAGGCAGCAAAAGGGGCGGAATTTGTCATCACTATGCTCCCCAACGGCGATCTGGTGCGCAGCGTACTGTTCGGCGAACAGGGCATCTGCGAAAGCCTCTCCCCGCAGGCGTTGGTGATTGATATGTCCACCATTCACCCGCTGCAAACCGACAAACTGATTACCGATATGCGTGCCAAAGGCTTTGACATGATGGATTGCCCGGTTGGACGCACCTCCGATCACGCCATCGCGGGAACGCTGCTGCTGCTGGCGGGCGGAACGCCAGAACAGGTGGAACGCGCCACACCGGTGCTGATAGCGATGGGGAATGAGCTGATCACCGCAGGGGGGCCCGGCATGGGGATCCGCGTGAAGCTCATCAACAATTACATGAGTATCGCGCTGAACGCCCTCTCAGCCGAAGCAGCCGTGTTGTGCGAAGCGCTCGGTCTCTCCTTCGATGTGGCTCTGAAGGTAATGAGCGGCACCCCTGCCGGAAAAGGCCATTTCACTACCTCCTGGCCGAACAAAGTGCTCAAAGGCGATCTTTCTCCCGCCTTCATGATCGATTTAGCTCACAAAGATCTTGGCATCGCGCTGGATGTCGCAAACCTTCTGCATGTGCCGATGCCGCTCGGCGCCGCCTCCCGCGAAGTCTATAACCAGGCACGCGCCGCTGGCCGTGGCCGGGAAGACTGGACCGCAATTCTTGAACAGGTTCGCGCATCCGCCGGGCTAAATAAACACACAGATAAGTAAGGACTGAACAATGACGAAGTACACCCTGAAAGATATCACCCGCGCTTCCGGCGGTTTTGCCATGCTGGCGGTCGATCAGCGCGAAGCCATGCGCTTAATGTTTGCCGCAGCGGGTGCAAAATCCCCGATCAATGACAGCGTGCTGACCGACTTCAAAGTCAATGCGGCGAAGATCCTTTCTCCCTATGCATCCGCCATTCTGGTCGATCAGCAGTTCTGCTACCGCCAGGTCGTAGAGCAAAACGCGGTTGCCAAAAGCTGCGCCATGATTGTTGCCGCTGATGACTTTATTCCGGGTAATGGCATTCCGGTCGATAGCGTGGTGATTGATAAAAAAATTAATCCACAGGCCGTGAAGCAAGATGGCGCCAAGGCTCTCAAACTGCTGGTGCTGTGGCGTAGTGATGAAGATGCCCAGCAGCGTCTGGATATGGTCAAAGAATTCAATGAGCTATGCCATTCCAATGGTCTACTGAGCATTATTGAGCCGGTTGTTCGTCCACCGCGTCGTGGCGATAAGTTCGATCGCGAACAGGCCATTATCGATGCCGCGAAAGAGCTGGGCGATAGCGGTGCCGATCTCTACAAGGTCGAGATGCCGCTGTACGGCAAAGGGACCCAACAGGAATTGCTCAGCGCCTCTCAGCGTCTGCATGAAAACATCAACATGCCGTGGGTCATTCTCTCCTCTGGTGTGGATGAAAAACTGTTCCCACGCGCGGTCAGTGTGGCGATGACCGCTGGCGCATCCGGCTTCCTGGCCGGGCGTGCTGTCTGGTCATCAGTTATTGGCCTGCCGGACACCGAACTGATGCTGCGCGACGTTTCCGCACCTAAGTTGCAGCGTCTGGGCGATATCGTCGACGAAATGATGGCCCGCCGTTAATCGAGGATCAAAACATGAAATGGTTTAACACCTTAAGCCACAATCGCTGGCTGGAGCAGGAAACTGACCGCATCTTTAACTTTGGTAAAAATGCTGCTGTTCCTACCGGTTTTGGCTGGCTGGGAAATAGTGGTCAGGTCAGAGCGGATATGGGAACACATCTGTGGATCACCGCCCGCATGCTGCACGTTTACTCCGTTGCCGCATCCATGGGTCGCCCCGGCGCATATCAGCTAGTCGATCACGGAATTAAAGCGCTGAATGGCGCGCTACGCGACACACGTTACGGAGGCTGGTACGCCTGCGTAAATGACGAAGGCGTGATGGATGCCTCCAAACAGGGCTATCAGCATTTCTTCGTCTTGCTTGGTGCAGCCAGCGCGGTCACTACCGGGCATCCACAGGCCAGACAATTGCTGGATGACGCTATCGAAGTGATTGAGAAGTACTTCTGGAGCGAAGATGAGCAGATGTGTCTGGAGTCCTGGGACGAAGCCTTCAGCCAGACGGAAGATTACCGCGGCGGCAACGCCAACATGCACGCGGTTGAAGCCTTCCTGATCGTTTATGACGTTACCCATGACCGCAAATGGCTTGATCGCGCGCTACGTATCGCATCGGTAATTATTCACGACGTGGCTCGCAGGGGTGAGTATCGCGTCAACGAACACTTCGATTCACAGTGGAACCCAATCCGCGATTACAACAAAGATAATCCAGCGCATCGTTTCCGCGCCTACGGCGGCACGCCGGGCCACTGGATCGAATGGGGCCGCCTGATGTTGCATCTGCATGCTGCGCTGGAGGCCCGCTTTGAAACGCCTCCCACCTGGTTGCTGGAAGATGCTAAGGGTCTGTTCCACGCCACTATCCGCGATGCCTGGGCGCCGGACGGCGCAGACGGCTTTGTCTACTCGGTGGACTGGGACGGAAAACCCATCGTGCGTGAAAGAGTGCGTTGGCCGATAGTCGAGGCCATGGGCACCGCTTACGCCCTCTACACCCTCACTGGCGACAGCCAGTACGAAGCCTGGTATCAGAAGTGGTGGGATTACTGCATCACGTATCTGATGGACTACGAGACCGGTTCATGGTGGCAGGAGCTGGATACCGATAACAAGGTAACTACCAAAGTCTGGGACGGTAAGCAGGATATTTACCATCTGCTGCACTGCCTCGTGATCCCACGTTTGCCGCTGGCTCCGGGTCTTGCTCCGGCGGTGGCAGCCGGTCTGCTGGATATCAACGCCAAATAAGTCACGAGGTGAGCAGTCATGCATAGCGGTGGAAAAACCCTTCATCTTCAGGCTGGCCATTACCAGGCGAAAATCGTCACGGTTGGCGCTGGGTTAGCAGAATTGACGCACCGTGGGCGTCACGTCGTTATTCCACATAAGCCGGAAGAGATGCCGCTGGCGCATTTGGGAAAAGTGTTAATTCCCTGGCCAAACCGCGTTGCAGACGGCTGCTATCAACATAACGGCAAGACCTATCAGCTTGCCGTTAACGACCCTGTTTTGCATACCGCCATTCATGGATTACTGGCCTGGCGCGACTGGCAGATTAACCAACTGTCGAACACGGAAGTGTCGCTGACGATTTTTCTACCGCCTTCTTATGGTTATCCCTTTGCGCTGTATTCAGAGGTGAATTACCGGCTGGATGCTCCCCGCGGACTGCACGTTTTTATTCGTACCCAGAATGTGGGCGATGAAACTGCACCGTATGGCGCGGGAGCACATCCCTACCTGACCTGCAATTTGCAACCCATCGATAGCTGCGAATTAACGCTCCCGATGAGTGCAGAAATGTGTGATGAACGCAATTTCACAACGCCGCGCTTAATCGCGCAAACCACTCTCGATCATACATTCAGGAGCTTGCAGCCTGACGCTGGGTGGGAGGTCAGGATGACCAGCCCCGCTCAAAACATGTCGACGTATTTACGCAGCCACCAGCCCTGGCTGCAGGTGTATACCGGCGAAAAATTAGCACGCCGCGGCCTGGCGGTAGAACCGATGACCTGCCCGCCCGACGCCTTTAACTCCGGGATTAGCCTGATTCATCTCGCGCCCGGAGAAACGCATCAAATGCATTTTTTAATCGGCAGTGAATAACAGATTTCCGACAAATTACCGAAATACCCTATTTTTACGGAGACGAAAATGAATTCGCTACAACAATGGTCCACCGCATTAGAACTGACGACGTTACAAAATGGATTTACACTGACGTACCACCAGCGCCCGATCTTACGTCACAGCGCAGAGACCCCTTGCCTGTGGATTGGCGCTGGCGTTGCCGACATTGATATGTTCCGCGGTAACTTCAGCATTAAAGACAAGCTCAATGAGAAGATTGCCCTGACCGACGCCACGGTAAGCGAGTCTCCTGAAGGCTGGCGGGTAGATTTCAGCCGCGGTAATACTATCAACGCCACGCTGCACATCTCTACCGATGAACAGGGTCGTTTGAAGCTCGCCCTTCATAACGAGGAACGCAGCCATAACCGTATCTGGCTGCGTCTGGCCGCTAACCCAGACGACCATATTTACGGCTGCGGCGAACAGTTCTCTTATTTCGATTTGCGCGGTAAGCCATTCCCACTGTGGACCAGCGAACAGGGCGTGGGCCGCAACAAAAAAAGCTATGTCACCTGGCAGGCCGACTGCAAAGAAAATGCTGGCGGTGACTACTACTGGACCTTCTTCCCACAACCAACCTTTGTCAGTACGCAGAAGTATTATTGCCACGTTGATAACAGCTGCTATATGAATTTCGACTTCAGCGCGCCGGAGTATCACGAACTGGCGTTGTGGGAGGATAAAACCACCCTGCGCTTTGAGTGCGCTGACACTTACATCTCCCTGCTGGAGAAATTAACCGCATTGTTAGGCCGCCAGCCGGAGCTGCCGGACTGGATTTACGACGGCGTCACGCTGGGCATTCAGGGCGGGACTGAGATTTGCCAGAACAAACTGGACACCATGCGTAACGCTGGCGTGAAAGTTAACGGCATCTGGGCACAGGACTGGTCCGGGATCCGCATGACCTCCTTTGGTAAGCGCGTGATGTGGAACTGGAAATGGAACAGCGACAACTACCCGCAACTGGACAGTCGTATTAAGCAGTGGAAAGAAGAAGGCGTGCAGTTCCTCTCCTATATCAACCCGTACGTCGCCAGCGACAAAGATCTCTGCGCTGAAGCAGCCAAACACGGTTATCTGGCGAAAGATGCTTCTGGCGATGACTATCTGGTTGAGTTCGGCGAGTTTTACGGCGGCGTAGTCGATCTGACCAACCCCGAAGCTTACGGCTGGTTCAAAGAAGTGATCAAAAAGAACATGATCGCGCTGGGCTGCGGTGGCTGGATGGCCGACTTTGGCGAATACCTGCCAACCGACACTTACCTGCACAACGGCGTCAGCGCCGAAATTATGCATAATGCGTGGCCCGCACTGTGGGCGAAATGTAACTACGAAGCGCTACAGGAGACCGGCAAGCTCGGCGAGATCCTGTTCTTTATGCGTGCGGGCTACACCGGCAGCCAGAAATACTCCACCATGATGTGGGCGGGCGATCAGAACGTTGACTGGAGCCTCGACGATGGTCTGGCCTCGGTCGTTCCTGCCGCGCTGTCGCTGGCGATGACCGGCCACGGTCTGCACCATAGCGATATCGGTGGTTACACCACGTTGTTTGACATGAAACGCAGCAAAGAGCTGTTGCTACGCTGGTGTGATTTCAGCGCCTTCACCCCGATGATGCGCACCCATGAAGGTAACCGCCCGGGCGATAACTGGCAGTTTGATGGCGATGTAGAAACCATTGCCCACTTTGCCCGCATGACCACCGTCTTCACCACCCTGAAGCCGTATCTCAAACAGGCCGTCGCGCAAAACAGCGCCACCGGTCTGCCGGTGATGCGCCCGCTGTTCCTGCATTACGAAGACGATGCGCGTACTTACACCCTGAAGTATCAGTACCTGCTGGGACAAGATTTGCTGGTAGCGCCAGTTCACGAACAGGGACGCAGCGACTGGACGCTGTATCTGCCAGAGGATAGCTGGATCAACGTCTGGACCGGGGAAACTTACCAGGGGGGTGAAATTACCGTGGATGCGCCTATTGGCCAGCCTCCGGTGTTTTATCGCGCGAAGAGTGAATGGGCATCACTGTTTGCCACTTTACGCAACATCTAACACGGCTCGCCCGCGGGGCAACTCGCGGGCACATGGAGAATAATAATGAGTCAGACTTCCTCTAATCCGGCAACCCTACGCTTGCCGTTCAAAGAAAAACTCGCCTATGGGATGGGTGATTTAGGCTCCAATATCCTGCTGGACATTGGTACGCTCTATTTACTCAAGTTTTATACTGATGTCCTTGTTTTACCGGGAACTTATGGCGGTATCATTTTCCTTATCGCCAAGTTTTTTACCGCGTTTACCGATATGGGCACCGGGATTATGCTCGATTCGCGCCGCAAAATCGGCCCGAAAGGAAAATTCCGTCCATTCGTCCTTTATGCCGCATTTCCGGTTACCTTGCTGGCGATTGCCAACTTTGTCGGTACACCGTTTGAAGTCACCGGTAAAACGGTCATGGCAACGGTGCTGTTTATGCTGTACGGGCTGTTCTTCAGCATGATGAACTGCTCTTACGGCGCGATGGTGCCTGCAATCACGAAAAACCCGGACGAACGCGCGTCGCTGGCCGCCTGGCGACAAGGAGGCGCAACTCTCGGGCTGCTGCTGTGCACCGTCGGCTTTGTACCGGTAATGAACCTGATCGAAGGCAATTCACAGCTGGCTTATATTTTCGCCGCCACGTTGTTTTCGCTATTTGGCCTGTTATTCATGTGGTTGTGCTATGCCGGTGTAAAAGAACGCTACGTGGAAGTGAAACCCGTGGATGCCGCGCAAAAACCGGGATTGCTGCAATCCTTCCGCGCCATCGCCGGTAACCGCCCGCTATTTATTCTGTGCATTGCCAACCTTTGCACGCTGGGCGCATTCAACGTCAAGCTGGCGATTCAGGTCTATTACACCCAGTACGTACTGAACGATCCGATCCTCCTTTCCTGGATGGGTTTTTTCAGCATGGGCTGTATCTTCATTGGCGTCTTCCTGATGCCTGGGATGGTCAGACGTTTTGGTAAGAAGAAGGTTTATATTGGCGGACTGCTGATTTGGGTCGCGGGCGATCTGCTTAACTACTTCCTTGGCGGTGGCTCAGTCAGCTTTGTCGCCTTCTCTTGTCTGGCGTTCTTCGGCTCAGCCTTCGTTAATAGTCTGAACTGGGCGCTGGTCTCCGATACGGTGGAATATGGCGAATGGCGTACCGGCGTACGCTCTGAAGGCACGGTATACACTGGCTTCACCTTCTTCCGTAAAGTTTCACAGGCGCTGGCAGGCTTCTTCCCTGGCTGGATGCTGACGCAAATCGGCTACGTCCCCAACGTGGTGCAATCTGCGAGCACGGTCGAAGGTTTGCGGCAGCTGATCTTTATTTATCCGTGTGCCCTGGCAGTTATCACCATCGTGGCAATGGGCTGTTTCTACAATCTCAACGAAAAGATGTATGTCCGCATCGTTGAAGAGATAGAAGCACGTAAACAACCCGTTTGATAATAATGAATAGCGCTCTACGGGGCGCTATTGAGGAGCGATTATGTCTTTTCATGATCCGCTAACGCTAAAACTGAGCCTGCGTGAAAAATTCGCCTACGGAGTAGGTGACTTCGGCTCAAATTTGATGCTGTGTATCGGCACGCTGTATCTGCTTAAATTTTATACCGATGAACTAGGGATGCCTGCATATTACGGTGGGATTATCTTTCTGGTGGCGAAGTTCTTCACCGCCTTTACCGATATGCTGACTGGTGTATTGCTGGACTCCAGGCGAAATATTGGCACAAAAGGAAAATTCAGACCCTTTATTTTATATGCGTCATTCCCTGTCGCAATCGTTGCCAGCGCGCAGTTTTTAGCAACAGATTTTACGCTCACGGTGAAAACCGGGCTGGCGACGGTGCTGTTTATGCTGTTTGGTCTGTTCTATAGCCTGATGAACTGCTCCTACGGCGCGATGGTGCCTGCTATCACGAAAAACCCACATGAACGCGCTCAGCTCGCCGCCTGGCGTCAGGGCGGTGCAACCATGGGCCTGCTATTGTGTACCGTTGGCTTTATGCCGATTCAGGCGCTATTTGTCAGTTCCCCCTCATTGGGTTATCTGATTGCCGCATTGCTCTTTTCAGTCTGCGGGCTGTTCAGCATGTGGTGGTGCTTTAGCGGTGTGAAAGAACGTTATATCGAAATCGTGCCAGATCACCATAAGCCCAGCATTCTCAAATCATTCTGTGCCATTTTCCGTAATCCCCCGCTGCTGGTGCTGTGTGTTGCCAACCTGTGCACACTGGCCGCATTCAACATCAAACTGGCAATCCAGGTGTATTACACCCAGTACGTGCTCAATGATATTCATCTGCTGTCGTGGATGGGTTTTTTCAGCATGGGATGCATTCTGGTCGGCGTGCTACTGGTTCCCGCGACTGTGAAACGCTTCGGTAAAAAGCAAGTTTATCTCGGCGGTTTGGCATTATGGGCTGTCGGTGATGTTCTGAACTTTTTCTGGGGCAGTACGTCATTTTTGTTCGTAACATTCTCCTGTATGGCCTTCTTCGGGACAGCATTCGTCAACAGCCTGAACTGGGCGTTGGTTCCGGATACGGTCGATTATGGCGAATGGAAAACGGGAATCCGCGCGGAAGGTTCGGTGTATACGGGTTATACCTTTTCTCGCAAAATTTCCGCTGCGCTCGCGGGTTTCCTGCCAGGCATCATGCTGACGCAAATCGGTTATATTCCCAACATAACCCAGAGCGATGCCACCCTGCTTGGCCTGCGTCAGCTTATTTTTCTGTGGCCTTGCGGACTGGCTATTATCGCTGCATTCACGATGGGTTTATTTTATAAACTCAATGAAACGCGTTTTGCTTTTATTATTGAGGAAATCAGCCAACGGAAGAAAAACAACACTCAAGCGGATCCTGTTACCACTAAAAATAATACCTCTGCTGTAAACGTATAAAAATAATTGCCGCTTATTCCATCTTAATGGATGGCGGCCTCCCTACGCTTAAAAAATGGATTTATTATGAAAAAGTTAACAACACTAATTCTCTTATCCTCTGTTATGTCTACTTCTGTTTTTGCAGGCGCCTATGTCGAGAACCGCGAGGCATATAATCTGGCATCCGATCAGATAGAAGTGATGATGCGCGTTGGCTATAACTCCGATATGGGCGCAGGTATCATGCTCACCAACACCTACACCATGCAACGCAAAGATGAGTTAAAACACGGCTATAACGAAATAGAAGGTTGGTATCCTTTATTTAAACCGACGGATAAATTAACTATCCAGCCCGGCGGGTTGATCAACGATAAGAGTACGGGTTCCGGTGGCGCTGCCTACCTGGATGTTAACTATAAATTTACCCCGTGGTTTAATCTTACCGTACGTAATCGTTATAACCATAATAACTACAGTTCAACCGATCTAAACGGTGATCAGGATAATAACGATACCTATGAAATAGGTAACTACTGGAATTTTACTATCACCGATAAGTTTTCCTATACCTTTGAGCCGCACTATTTTATACGAGTCAATGACTTCAACAGCAGTAACGGAAAAGATCATCACTGGGAAATTACAAATACCTTTAAGTATCGTATCAATGAACACTGGCTACCCTATCTGGAGTTACGCTGGTTAGATCGCAATGTGGAACCTTATCATCGCGAGCAAAATCAGATTCGTATTGGGGCAAAGTATTTCTTCTGATACTCCCAAGATAAAAAAAAGCCGCTGATAACCAGCGGCTTTTTTATGCTTACCTGAGAAAGAGCGTTAATTACTCTTCTTTCGCGCCACGCATTGCACGGCGACGATCGTTTTCAGTCAGGTGACGCTTACGGATACGGATAGAGGTTGGAGTCACTTCTACCAGTTCGTCGTCATCGATGAATTCCAGAGCCTGCTCCAGAGTCATCTTAACCGGCGGAACCAGAACCGTTGCTTCGTCAGTACCGGACGCACGCATGTTGGTCAGTTTCTTACCGGTCAGGCAGTTTACGGTCAGGTCGTTAGAGCGGCTGTGAATACCGATGATCTGGCCTTCGTAAACTTCAGCACCGTGACCCAGGAACAGCTTACCGCGGTCCTGCAGGCTGAACAGTGCGAACGCAACTGCTTTACCCTGGCCGTTGGAGATCAGTACGCCGTTCTGACGCTGACCCACATCACCCGCACGAACGTCGTCGTAGTGGCTGAAGGTGGAATACAGCAGACCGGTACCAGAGGTCATGGTCATGAATTCTGAACGGAAGCCGATCAGACCACGGCTTGGGATCACGTAGTCAAGACGTACGCGGCCTTTGCCATCTGGATTCATGTTTTTCAGATCGCCTTTACGCTCACCCAGAGCCTGCATCACAGAACCCTGATGCTGCTCTTCAACGTCCAGCGTTACGTTTTCGAACGGCTCTTGTTTACGGCCATCGATTTCGCGGAAGATAACTTTCGGACGGGAAACCGCCATTTCGAAACCTTCACGACGCATGTTTTCGATCAGAACAGACAGGTGCAGCTCACCACGACCGGACACACGGAACGCATCCGCATCTTCGGTTTCTTCAACGCGCAGCGCAACGTTGTGCACCAGCTCTTTGTTCAGGCGGTCAAGGATCTGACGAGAGGTAACATATTTACCTTCTTTACCACAGAACGGAGAGGTGTTTACGCAGAAGAACATGGTTACGGTCGGTTCATCAACGGACAGAGCCGGCAGCGCTTCGACATTCTGCGGGTCGCAGATGGTGTCGGAGATGTTCAGTTCGCCCAGACCGGTGATCGCGATGATATCGCCTGCTTCGGCAATATCACTCTCGATACGTTCCAGACCCAGGTGGGTCAGAACTTTACCGACTTTACCGTTGCGGGTTTTGCCTTCGCTATCAATGATAGTGATCTGCTGGTTCGGTTTAACTTTACCGCGTTTGATGCGGCCGATACCGATAACGCCAACGTAGTTGTTGTAGTCCAGCTGAGAGATTTGCATCTGCAGCGGGCCGTCAAGGTCTACGTTCGGAGCCGGTACACGATCAACGATGGTCTGATACAGCGGAGTCATGTCTTCCGCCATATCTTCGTGATCCAGACCTGCGATACCGTTCAGCGCGGAAGCGTAAACGATCGGGAAGTCCAGCTGTTCGTCGGTAGCGTCGAGGTTAACGAACAGGTCGAATACCTGATCAACAACCCAGTCAGGGCGCGCGCCAGGACGGTCAACTTTGTTGATAACAACAATTGGCTTCAGGCCATGGGCAAAGGCTTTTTTGGTCACGAAGCGCGTCTGCGGCATCGGACCATCCATTGCATCCACCACCAGCAGCACGGAGTCGACCATGGACATTACACGTTCAACTTCACCACCGAAGTCGGCGTGCCCCGGGGTGTCAACGATGTTGATACGGTAGTCATTCCATTTGATAGCGGTGTTTTTAGCGAGGATGGTAATCCCACGCTCTTTCTCCAAATCGTTGGAGTCCATCACGCGCTCTTGGGTTTCAGCACGTGCATCGAACGTACCGGATTGTTGGAGCAGCTTGTCTACCAGGGTCGTTTTACCATGGTCTACGTGCGCGATGATGGCGATGTTACGCAAATTTTCGATCACAACTTTGCCTCAGGCATTTTAGAAATAGCGCGTTATTGTACACGGATTAATCGCAGTACAAAACAGGATCACAAACATCCTCCGCAAACAAGTATTGCAGAGTTTCTTTGTGATCACATTCACGGAGCGTTAAAAGGGGTAATCTGGGGTGCGTTGCACCAATATGGTGCTTAATGTTCACATTAAAGCACTATAATGGTGCAATACATCCTTCATGGTGCAGCCCCTTTGCACGATAGTGCGCATGATAACGCCTTTTAGGGGCAATTTAAAAGTTGGCACAGATTTCGCTTTATCTTTTTTACGGCGACACGGCCAATTTTTTGCAGAATTGAAGACTTCGTTACCACGACGACCATGACCAATCCGGGAGAGTAAGTATGTCCGCTGAACACGTTTTGACGATGCTGAACGAACACGAAGTGAAGTTTGTTGATTTGCGCTTCACTGATACTAAAGGTAAAGAACAGCACGTCACTATTCCTGCTCATCAGGTAAATGCCGAATTCTTTGAAGAAGGCAAAATGTTTGACGGCTCCTCAATCGGTGGCTGGAAAGGCATTAACGAATCAGACATGGTTCTGATGCCAGATGCGTCTACTGCACTCATTGACCCGTTCTATGAAGAGTCCACCCTGATCATCCGTTGTGATATCCTGGAACCCGGTACGCTGCAGGGCTACGACCGCGACCCGCGTTCCATCGCTAAACGCGCTGAAGAGTACCTGCGTTCTACCGGCATCGCAGACACCGTTCTGTTCGGACCAGAGCCAGAGTTCTTCCTGTTTGACGACATCCGTTTCGGCGCGTCCATTTCCGGTTCCCACGTGGCTATCGATGATATCGAGGGCGCATGGAACTCCTCCACCAAATACGAAGGTGGTAACAAAGGTCACCGTCCGGGCGTGAAAGGCGGTTACTTCCCGGTTCCTCCGGTAGATTCTTCTCAGGACATCCGTTCTACCATGTGTCTGATCATGGAAGAAATGGGCCTGGTCGTTGAAGCGCATCACCACGAAGTAGCGACTGCTGGTCAGAACGAAATCGCGACCCGCTTCAACACCATGACCAAAAAAGCGGACGAAATTCAGATCTACAAATATGTGGTTCACAACGTCGCTCACCGTTTCGGTAAAACCGCGACCTTTATGCCAAAACCAATGTTTGGCGATAACGGTTCCGGCATGCACTGCCACATGTCCCTGTCCAAGAACGGCGTAAACCTGTTCTCCGGTGACAAATATGCGGGTCTGTCTGAGCAGGCGCTGTACTACATCGGCGGCGTTATCAAACACGCTAAAGCGATCAACGCCCTGGCGAACCCGACCACCAACTCCTACAAGCGTCTGGTCCCGGGTTACGAAGCGCCGGTAATGCTGGCTTACTCTGCCCGTAACCGTTCTGCTTCTATCCGTATTCCGGTAGTGGCTTCTCCGAAAGCGCGTCGTATCGAAGTGCGCTTCCCGGACCCGGCTGCTAACCCGTACCTGTGCTTCGCCGCGCTGCTGATGGCGGGTCTTGACGGTATTAAGAACAAGATCCACCCGGGTGAAGCGATGGACAAAAACCTGTACGACCTGCCGCCTGAAGAAGCGAAGGAGATCCCACAGGTTGCAGGTTCTCTGGAAGAAGCACTGAAAGAACTGGATCTGGACCGCGAGTTCCTGACTGCAGGCGGCGTGTTCACCAATGAAGCGATCGATGCGTACATTGCGCTGCGTCGTGAAGAAGATGACCGTGTGCGCATGACGCCGCACCCGGTAGAGTTTGAGCTGTACTACAGCGTTTAATCGTTTGAGTTGCCGTGGAAACTTTAGCCTGTTTCTGACAGGTTTGAGGTTGATGGCAAACATTACGATGCCCGATGGCGCAACCTTATCGGACCTACCGGGCAACCACCTTGTAGGCCGGATAAGGCGAAGCCGCCATCCGGCATCACGGTTTGTCAGCAATCTGTAGCCCATCCCAGGATGGGCTTTTTTCTCCACTAACAACCTGCTTTCTCGCGCTTTTTATCCATAAAAAGCTATAATGCACTAAAATGGTGCAACACTTTTCAGGAGACTGCTGAATGGCAACCGGCACGCTGCCCGATGCTGGGCAGATCCTCAATTCTTTAATCAATAGCATCTTACTCGTCGACGATGAGCTGTCGATACATTACGCCAACCCGGCGGCGCAACAACTGCTCGCCCAAAGCTCCCGCAAACTGTTTGGTACACCGCTGCCCGATCTGTTGAGTTATTTTTCGTTAAACATCGGACTGATGCGTGAGAGCCTGGAAGCTGGTCAGGGCTTTACGGATAACGAAGTGACGCTGGTGATAGACAGCCACTCGCATATCCTCTCTGTCACCGCCCAGAGGCTGCCTGATGGGCTTATCCTGCTGGAGATGGCGCCAATGGATAACCAGCGCCGTCTGAGTCAGGAACAGCTCCAGCATGCCCAGCAAATTGCCGCCCGCGATCTGGTACGCGGTCTGGCGCATGAAATTAAAAACCCGTTGGGCGGTTTACGCGGCGCGGCGCAGCTTCTCAGTAAAGCGCTCCCGGACCCGGCGCTGACCGAATATACCAAAGTTATTATTGAGCAGGCCGACCGCCTGCGTAATCTGGTCGACCGTCTGTTAGGACCGCAACAACCGGGCATGCATATCACGGAAAGTATTCACAAAGTGGCGGAGCGTGTGGTGGCGCTGGTTTCGATGGAAGTGCCAGAAAACGTTACGCTAATTCGTGATTACGATCCGAGCCTGCCTGAGTTATTGCACGACCCGGACCAGATAGAACAGGTCCTGCTGAATATCGTGCGCAATGCCCTGCAAGCGTTAGGGCCGGAAGGCGGCGAGATCGTCCTGCGTACCCGCACTGCGTTTCAGCTCACGCTGCACGGCGTGCGTTACCGTCTGGCGGCGCGGATCGATGTTGAGGATAACGGCCCGGGTATTCCCCCTCATTTGCAGGACACGCTGTTCTACCCAATGGTCAGCGGTCGCGAGGGCGGTACCGGCCTTGGATTATCCATCGCCCGTAATTTAATTGATCAGCATTCCGGCAAAATTGAATTTACCAGTTGGCCGGGTCATACCGAGTTCTCGGTTTACCTGCCTATCAGGAAATAAAGGTGACGTTTATGCAACGAGGAATAGTCTGGGTCGTTGATGACGATAGTTCCATCCGTTGGGTGCTAGAACGTGCGCTCGCAGGAGCTGGTCTGAGCTGTACCGCATTTGAAAGCGGTAAAGAGGTACTGGATGCACTGGCCAGCAAAACACCGGACGTGCTGTTGTCAGACATTCGCATGCCGGGTATGGATGGTCTGACCCTGTTAAAACAGATCAAACAGCGTCATCCGATGCTTCCGGTCATCATAATGACGGCGCATTCCGATCTGGATGCCGCCGTCAGCGCCTACCAGCAAGGGGCGTTTGATTATCTGCCCAAACCTTTTGATATTGACGAAGCTGTGGCGCTGGTCGAACGCGCCATCAGTCATTATCAGGAACAGCAGCAGCCGCGTAATGTACAAATCCACGGTCCAACGACCGACATCATTGGCGAAGCGCCGGCGATGCAGGATGTTTTTCGCATTATTGGCCGGCTTTCGCGTTCTTCAATCAGCGTATTGATTAATGGTGAGTCTGGGACTGGTAAAGAGCTGGTCGCTCATGCCCTACACCGCCACAGCCCACGCGTCAAAGCGCCGTTTATCGCGCTGAACATGGCGGCTATCCCGAAAGATTTGATCGAGTCTGAACTGTTCGGTCATGAGAAAGGGGCGTTTACCGGGGCAAATACCATTCGTCAGGGGCGTTTTGAGCAGGCTGACGGTGGTACGCTGTTCCTCGACGAAATCGGCGATATGCCGCTGGACGTGCAAACGCGTTTACTGCGCGTATTAGCCGATGGACAGTTCTACCGTGTGGGTGGTTATGCGCCGGTGAAGGTGGATGTACGCATCATCGCCGCCACGCATCAGAATCTGGAACTGCGCGTACAGGAAGGCAAATTCCGTGAAGATTTATTCCACCGTCTGAATGTCATTCGCGTTCATTTGCCCCCGCTGCGTGAACGTCGGGAAGACATCCCTCGCCTGGCACGTCATTTCCTGCAGGAAGCGGCCCGCGAGCTGGGG
Source organism: Citrobacter sp. C5_2 (assembly GCF_014596845.2). NCBI lineage: Bacteria > Pseudomonadati > Pseudomonadota > Gammaproteobacteria > Enterobacterales > Enterobacteriaceae > Citrobacter > Citrobacter sp. C5_2. Next base: position 4,919,819 of record NZ_CP115032.1, read on the forward strand.
GTGGAAGCCAAGCAATTACATCCCGAAACCGAGGCAGCGCTTACGCGTCTGGCCTGGCCGGGCAACGTACGCCAGCTTGAAAACACCTGCCGCTGGTTAACCGTCATGGCTGCCGGACAGGAAGTATTGATTCAGGACTTGCCGACCGAGCTTTTTGAAACCAGCGTGCCAGACGCGCCGTCCACTATGCAGCCGGACAGTTGGGCAACGCTGTTAGCGCAGTGGGCAGACCGGGCATTACGTTCCGGTCATCAAAACTTGCTTTCTGAAGCTCAACCAGAGATGGAGCGCACGCTGTTGACCACCGCGCTGCGTCATACCCAGGGGCATAAACAGGAAGCAGCGCGTTTGCTCGGCTGGGGCCGTAATACCTTGACGCGTAAGTTAAAAGAACTCGGAATGGAGTGACGATCGGTCGCTGTGTAAAGATTGATAATTGAGCGCAAATAGCTGCTATTTTGCGCTTTACTGTTCCGATGAGTTAAGTATGATCGTGCCCGGCTAACGGGGAGAAGTCATCATGCTGGAATCAATGATTAATCTGCTGTCGAGCGGTGCGGTCGAAAGCCATACGCCACAAACTGCGGTTGCCGCAGTGCTGTGCGCGGCGCTGGTTGGACTGTTCAGCTAGTGGGTTTGTCGGGTGGCGCTGCGCTTACCCGACCTACGTATTGATATTTCGTAGGCCCGGTAAGCGCAGCGCCACCGGGCAACCCGGCTAAATGACGCGTGAGAACTGCTGCATCCGCGCTTTCTGGCGCAGATAGGCATCAAAGCACATGCAAATATTCCGAATCAGCAGGCGGCCCTTAGGCGTAACCTGAATCCCCTTCTCATTCACATCCACCAGCCCATCCTTCGCCAGCGGCGCCAGCAGTTTCAGGTCTTCGGCAAAATAGTCAGCAAAATTCAGATCCCATTGCTGTTCCACGGCGGCATAGTCGAGGCGGAAGTTGCAGATCAGCAGCTTAATCACATCCCGACGAATACAGTCATCGCGGGTCAGCGCAATTCCACGCCATAACGCGTTCCCCTGCTCGTCTACCTGCTGATAATAGCGCTTCAGCTCTTTTTGGTTCTGCGCGTAGTTGTCGCCAATCATACTGATGGCCGATACACCCATCCCCAAAAGATCGGTATCCCCCTGGGTGGTATACCCCTGGAAATTACGATGCAGCACACCTTTGCGTTGAGCAATCGCCAGTTCGTCATCCGGGCGAGCAAAGTGATCCATGCCAATGAACTGATAACCGGTTTCGGTCAGTGACGAGATGGTCTCCTGCAGGATATCCAGCTTCTGTTGCGCGCTGGGCAGGTCGGCATCTTTGATTTTGCGCTGAGCAGCAAACAGCGTTGGCAAATGCGCGTAGTTAAAAACGCTCAATCGGTCTGGATTCAGCTCAGCCACACGTTTCAGGGTAAAGGCAAAGCTCTCCGGCGTCTGTTTTGGCAGGCCATAAATCAGATCGATGTTCGTCGAGGTAAAGCCAATCTCCCGCGCATGATTCAGCAGCGCAAAGATAAATTCTTCATCCTGCTCACGGTTAACCAGACGCTGAACTTCTTTATTGAAATCCTGTACGCCCATGCTCAGGCGATTAAAACCTTCAGCACGTAAGTGATCGAGTACATCCAGCTCAATTTCACGCGGATCAACTTCGATCGAGATTTCCGCGTCCGCATTAAAGTTGAAGTTGCCACGCAGCAACGACATCAAACGACTGATTTGCGCTTTATTCAGGTACGTTGGCGTGCCGCCGCCCCAGTGCAGTTGGCTGACATGGCGTCCGGCAAACAGCGGTGCGCGATGAATGATCTCTTGTTCTAACACATCGAGGTATTGATCGGCTTTATGCTGCTGGCGCGTCACAACCTTGTTGCAGCCGCAGAAGTAACACAGTTTATGGCAGAACGGGATGTGAACGTACAACGAGAGCGGACGCTCAGGGTAACGCGCCACAGCGTTTAAAAACGCCTCGGCGCCGTAGTCTTCAGAAAACTCCAGCGCGGTTGGGTACGAGGTATATCGTGGCCCGGAATAGTTATATTTCTGGATCAGGGCCAGGTCCCAGTCTATTAGCTGCTCTGACATGCTCACTCCTTCCGATGGCGTCTCTGGCGGGTACGGCGTACCGGCTTAACCCCTGTGCGAGTAATAAGCCGGTTGCGCAGCCACTTCTGTCGCCGCGACAACCGCTGTAGTTTAACGAATAACCACACCAGATAACATATAACCGGAAGGGTTATAAGCAGGACGGGAAGACCCACGGTGTAAAACCGTTAGTTGCCGCCTTTCAGCAGGCGCATCATGTCTTCCTGTTTTTCTTCTTCTTCCTCGTCTTCCTCATCATCGTAAGAGAGACCCAGCTTTTGCATCAGCTCATCAATGCGATCCAGCTTGGCATCAACCCAGGTCTGATCTTCCGCACTCAGGGTTTCTCCTGCTTCAAGACGTTCCAACAGCGCATCCAGGCGCTCATCCGTTTCCAGTAAATCCAACTCAGCCTGTGGTGAAAGCATAGGTTTCTCACTCTTCGGTTTGTGCTGTTTGGTGACTTTTTCGGTCACGCCCAATGGAATGGGGGTTTTACTGCCAATACGAGGATCTTGTTGCTTATTTTGCTTTCCGCCACCAGATGCGCCATCGCTTCCGGACGCACGGCTACCCGCCGCATGACCACGGTGTTTTTTCTGGCGCTTACGGTCGCGAGCTTCCTGGTTAATTTCTTCGCGTGTTTTACGACGCGCTTTTGCAGGACCTTTACCGCGTGGTGTAGAAGTTGGTTTCATCATGATTCGTCTTTGGCTGTTTTTATTCAGTATATATTTGCGCCGGAATCTAGCAGAAATAAAGAAAAAAGGCGACAGAGTAATCTGTCGCCTTTTTTCCTGACTCTCAACCCTTACGGGCTCTACTATCCCTGTTGGCTATCAACACACCCTGTTTTTCCCTTAGCCTGAAACATTCCGTGTTGTTTCCATTTCCTTTTACTAACGTCTCCGGACGTTTGTCTTCCTGACAATCCTGTGTCTTCGCCTCCTGGCGCTCCTGACCCTCATCCTGAGTCGTCTATCCTGTCAGCTTCCTCGCTATGGGCACTACTTTACCGTTTTGGCTTAAACGTACAAGTAACCAAGGTAACAATTTCGGATTTTAAGAATACTGCCTAACCGTAACCCTATGATTTATTTAGGACATGTCATTTTTTACCCTGTCATCTCGTATAGATACTATCGGCAATGTCTCACAAAGTGAGTGGTTTTTGCTTACACTGGCTACGCGTCGAAAAACCAGCCTTTTGCTGGTGTTCAGGTATAATCGCTGCAAAGCCTTGATTGATGGAGAGGACCGCTTTGACTAACTTGAATTATCAACAGACGCATTTTGTGATGAGTGCGCCTGATATTCGCCACTTACCTTCCGATACCGGAATCGAAGTGGCTTTTGCTGGCCGTTCCAACGCAGGCAAATCCAGTGCGCTAAATACCCTGACTAATCAAAAGAGTCTGGCGCGTACATCTAAAACACCGGGCCGTACTCAGCTCATCAACCTGTTTGAAGTCGTTGACGGCAAACGCCTGGTTGACCTGCCGGGGTACGGTTACGCCGAAGTGCCGGAAGAGATGAAGCGCAAATGGCAGCGCGCACTGGCGGAATATCTGGAAAAGCGTCAGAGCCTGCAAGGCCTGGTCGTGTTAATGGATATTCGTCACCCGCTTAAAGATCTGGACCAGCAGATGATCCTATGGGCGGTAGAGAGCAACGTTCAGGTTCTGGTGCTGCTGACCAAAGCAGACAAGCTGGCCAGCGGCGCGCGCAAAGCTCAACTGAATATGGTACGTGAAGCCGTGCTGGCATTTAATGGCGATGTGCAGGTAGAAACCTTTTCATCACTGAAAAAAATGGGCGTAGACAAACTGCGTCAGAAGCTGGATAGCTGGTTTAGTGAACTGGCACCGGTTGAAGAGATTCAGGACGGGGAATAATCTCCCGCTATGCCGGATGGCGTCGCTGCGCGTCTTATCCGGCCTACGGCGTGAGCGAAACTTTTCTTGCGCACAATAAAAAACGCCCCAGTCATTACTGACTGGGGCGGCTAAAATATTCAGCCAAATCCGATTACGTGAAGTAAAAGGTCTGAAAGATAGAACATCTTACCTCTGTACCCTACGAGAATAACTTTACTCTTTTTTGAGCAGCTCAGAAAGCACTTTTTGTAATTTTTTTTCATTCCTTACATAGGGAATTCTAATGGACATCACAAAAAGTTCTATCTTATGTTGCTTAGTTACGAAAAAAGGCCGTTATTCAGTCACCCCTTAGTGCGCCTGATCCCAGTTTTCACCAGTACCGACTTCCACTAATAGCGGCACGTCAATCTGGGTCTCGTTTTCCATCAGTTGATGGATCTTTTTCGACACACTTTCCAGGTCATCTTTGTGCACTTCAAACACCAGTTCATCGTGAACTTGCATGATCATGCGCACGCGCGGTTGCTCGGTTTGCAGCCATCCGTCTACGGCTATCATGGCTCGCTTAATAATGTCTGCGGCAGTACCTTGCATCGGGGCGTTGATTGCGGCACGTTCAGCACCCGCACGACGAGCGCCATTACTGGATTTAATATCCGGCAAATAGAGGCGACGACCTTCCAGCGTTTCAACGTAACCCTGCTCTTTTGCCTGTGCACGCGTGCGTTCCATATATTCCAGCACGCCAGGATAGCGTTCGAAGTAGAGATCCATGTACTTCTGTGCTTCCTTGCGCGGAATATTTAACTGGCGAGCAAGACCAAAGGCGCTCATCCCGTAGATCAGACCGAAGTTGATAGCTTTCGCGCTGCGGCGTTGTTCGTTAGTTACTGAATCCAGCGGTAAGCCAAAGACTTCAGCGGCCGTTGCGCGGTGAATATCTTTCCCTTCGGCAAATGCGGTAAGCAAGCCTTTATCACGCGAGAGGTGCGCCATGATACGTAGTTCAATCTGCGAGTAGTCCGCGGAAACAATCACGTAGTCTTCCGGTGCAATAAACGCCTGGCGAATACGACGACCTTCATCATTACGTACCGGGATGTTTTGCAGGTTCGGATCCGTTGAAGACAAGCGCCCGGTCGCGGTAACAGCCTGATGATAGGAGGTATGTACGCGCCCGGTTTTCTTGTTAATCATCAACGGAAGCTTGTCCGTATAGGTCGACTTCAGTTTTGCTAACCCGCGATATTCCAGGATCACTTTCGGCAATGGGTAATCCAACGCAAGCTCTTCCAGTACCTCTTCCGACGTTGATGGCGCGCCGCCAGGCGTTTTCTTCAGCGGCTTAATGCCCTGCTTTTCAAACAGGATGGTTTGCAGTTGCTTGGTGGAAGAGAGGTTAAACGCTTCGCCGGCAATCTCGTGCGCTTTTTGCTCCAGCTCGTTCAAACGCAGCGTCAGCTCTTCTGAATGCTTGTGCAGAACAGCCGGATCGATTTTCACACCGTTGCGCTCAACGCGAGACAAAACCGGCACCAGCGGCATATCAATATTTTCAAAGACGTTCAGCGGCCCTTTATGCTGCTGCAATTCTGGCCACATCTTCAGATGCAGCTGTAGCGTAACGTCGGCGTCTTCCGCAGCGTAACGACCGGCCTCTTCCAGCGCTATCTGGTTAAAGGTCAGCTGGTTTTTGCCTTTTCCGGCGATCTCTTCAAAGGTGATGGTTTTATGTTTCAGCCAGCGGTCCGACAGGCTGTCCATATCGTGTCGGCCGGCAACGCTGTTAAGAATGTAGGATTCGAGCATGGTGTCAAAGGTGATGCCGCGCAGCTCGATGCCATAATTCGCCAGGATACCGCGATCGTACTTCAGGTTTTGCCCGACTTTGTGCGCGTTCTCATCTTCCAATAGCGGCTTCAGCAGCGCCAGCGCGCGGTCGCGCGCGATCTGATCGGGGGCGTCCAGGTAGTCATGGGCAACAGGAACATACGCCGCCACGCCCGGTTCAATGGCAAAAGACAGTCCAACCAGATTCGCGGAGATATTGTCCAGGCTGTCAGTTTCTGTATCAAAGGCGAAGACGGGCGCTTTTTTCAGCTTTGCGATCCACTCTTCCAGCGTCGCTTCATCCAGAATCGTCACGTAGTTATCGTAGGAAAGAGCCGTCGCAGGTTCTTCCGGCGTAGCCTCGACGACGATTGTTTCCTGCGGTTTAGCCGCTGGCTTCGTTCCTTTCGCCTGTAGCCATTTACCGGATTCTACGTCTGCAACCCAACGCTTAAATTCGTACTGTTTAAACAGGCCAAGCAGTTCATCTGTTGCGGGCTGCTTCACTTCCAGTTGCTCGCAGGTTAACTCCAGCTCAACATCTGTTTTAATGGTCGCTAATTGATAAGAGAGGTACGCCACCTCTTTATTTTGCTCAAGCTTGCCCGCCATGGTTTTCGCACCACGGAAAGTCAGCCCCGCAATTTTGTCAGATTCGGCATAAAGGGTATCCAGCCCCCCCAAGCCCTGGAGCAGAGCCTGAGCCGTTTTTTCACCCACGCCAGGAACGCCTGGAATGTTATCGGAGGAGTCGCCCATCAGCGCCAGGAAATCAATGATCAGCTCAGGCGGCACACCATACTTATTCACCACTTCATCCGGGCCGAGGATCGTATTAGTCATGGTGTTGATCAGGGTGATGTTTGGAGTCACCAACTGAGCCATGTCTTTATCACCGGTACTGATCAATACCGGACGACCAACCTTTTCCGCTTCACGCGCCAGCGTACCGATAACATCATCGGCTTCCACGCCTGAAACAGCCAGTAATGGCAGCCCCATCGCTTTTACCATCGCATGCAGAGGTTCAATCTGCGCGCGCAGATCGTCAGGCATTGGCGGACGATGTGACTTGTAATGCTCGAATAATTCATCACGGAAGGTTTTACCCTTAGCGTCGAATACCACAGCAGCATGGGTCGGCTGATATTGTAGAATCAAGCTACGCAACATGTTGAGAACACCGTACATCGCACCAGTAGGTTCGCCTGCGCTGTTAGTCAGCGGCGGAAACGCGTGATATGCGCGATAAAGGTAAGATGAGCCATCTACAAGGATAAGTGGGTTTTCTGGGATCTGAACCATAATGTCCGTGCCTGTTTATCAGATTATGGGTAAAGGATGCCACAGACGGGATGAAAACATGAGTTTTTCGCCGTTTTTGTTGAAAAACTTTTGCAGTTCTTCTGCTTTGAGCGCAAATCAAACTGTGGATAACTTTGTGAATAAATAATTTTCAGCGCTTTAAATATAGCAAGTTAATTATTGATCAATTACATTTTTTCATATATTTCAGTCAATTAAAGAAACTTACAGCATTTTATTCCATTTTTATCGCTTGTCTCCTGATGTGGATAGATATTCCTTTTTTTTCTATTCAGGGAAGATCCATCATTTGGTTCGTTTTCTGATAAAATTAGCCTCTTGCGCCTCTTTAGCGCACTGTCTATGGCTAACCTTTTGAATAATTTAATTATGACAAGAATACTCGCTGCGATAACGCTGTTGCTGAGTATCGTATTGACCATATTGGTCACGATTTTTTGTTCTGTGCCGATCATCCTTGCCGGGGTTGTAAAGCTCCTTTTGCCTGTTCCTGTCGTCTGGCGCAAGGTTTCCATCTTCTGTAATTTCATGATGTATTGCTGGTGTGAAGGTCTGGCGCTACTTCTACACCTCAATCCACGATTGAAGTGGGACGTCGAAGGGCTGGAAGGTCTTAGCAAAAAAAACTGGTATCTGCTCATTTGTAATCATTACAGCTGGGCCGATATCGTTGTGCTTTGCGTTCTGTTCCGTAAGCACATCCCGATGAATAAATATTTTCTCAAGCAACAGCTGGCCTGGGTGCCGTTTATTGGTCTGGCCTGCTGGGCACTGGATATGCCGTTTATGAAACGTTATTCACGCGGCTATCTGCTCCGTCATCCGGAACGGCGCGGTAAAGATGTGGAAACAACGCGTCGTTCCTGCGAGAAGTTTCGCGTACACCCGACAACTATCGTAAATTTTGTCGAAGGTTCACGCTTTACTAACGAGAAACGTGAGCAAACCCGCTCCCCCTATCAAAACCTGCTCCCACCTAAGGCGGCCGGTATCGCTATGGCATTGAATGTGCTGGGGTCGCAGTTTGATAAGTTGCTGAACGTCACGTTGTGCTACCCGGAAAATAGCAGCCGCCCTTTCTACGATATGCTGAGCGGCAAATTAACGCGTATTGTCGTGCGGGTGAACCTGGAGCAAATTCAAGAAGAGTTGCACGGTGATTACGTGAACGATAAAGGTTTCAAGCGTCGGTTTCAGCTATGGTTGAATACGCTCTGGAGCGAGAAAGACGCGCAAATAGATGCGATTAAAGCCACAAACAAAAAAGCCGGTCAATGACCGGCTTTCGCTTTTACTTCTGACTAACCAGGAATTTCACGGTATCCGCATACTGCTGTACAAAAATATCCATGCTGCTGGTATCCATGCCTTGCGGGTTTACCTGGTATTTACCATTCACGAACATCGCCGGAACGCCCTGCAACTGTAAATCAGCCGCCGCTTTTTCCTGCTGCGCCACGAGTGATTTCACCACAAAGCTGTTCCATGCCGCATCGTAGTCTTCACCTTTAATACCCGCGTCGACAAACACTTTACGGATATCTGCAACAGACTGAACGGTCTGGGTTTTCTGAACCCCTTCAAACAGCGGAACAGTGACCTTATCTTCAACGCCAAGTGCCATAGCAACAGCCCAGGCCTGCGTCAGATCTTTACCCAAAGGCCCAAGAAACTCGACGTGGTATTTGGTCATCTTGGTACCTTCCGGCAGTTTTTTCTTCACGTTATCAGACACATGAAGCACTTCTTCAAACTGGTAGCAATGCGGGCAGTAGAAGGAGAAGAACTCCAACACTTGCGGTTCACCCGCAACAGGCTTTTCCAGAGTGATGTATTGTTTGCCATCCTGGAACTGCGCCGCAGATGCGCTAAAAGCTAAAACCATACCAGCCAGCGCCAGCCATATTTTTTTCATGTTCAAGTTTCTCCGATTAATACATTGGCGTTAATTGTAAGGGGGGCTCTTGCAGAATTTTTGTCTGCTCAATAAAAGTTGCGGTCTGACGATGCCAGTAATCTTCCCCGGTTAACCACGGGAAGTTTTTTGGAAACGCAGGGTCACCCCAACGTCGGATCAGCCATGCAAGATAATAAACTAAACGCATAGCACGTAAAGGTTCGATCAGTCCGATTTCTGTCGTGTCGAACTCACTAAACTCTTCATAAGCCTCGATAATGGTTTCAAGCTGCATGCGTTGTTCAGCTTTATCACCATTGAGGAGCATCCATAAATCCTGAACAGCCGGACCATTGCGGGCATCATCTAAATCGACAAACATTGGGCCGTCACGCCACAGAATATTGCCGGCATGACAATCACCGTGCAGGCGTAACGTGGCAAAACGCGTATGCCAGCATTCGGAAACTACTGTAATAAGTGAATCCGTTGCTTTCAGGAAGGCTGCTTTTTGCCCTGAAGGAATAAGTTGGGCCTGTTCAAACAGTTTACGCGGTTCGGTCAGATACTCTTCAAGGCCAATCGTGGGACGGAAAGCGAAATTACGCTTGCCGCCAGTCTGGTGCATACGCCCCAGATAGCGCCCAACCGCCTCCATCTGATCGATGTTATCTGCCTCAAACTGGCGCCCGCCGACGCTTGGGAAGATCGCATAATGAAAACCCTGATGGCTTAACAGTGTTTGGCCGTTCAGTACCAGCGGTGCAGCAACCGGCACTTCATCGCTCACCAGCTCCAGCGCAAACTGGTGCTCTTCCTGGATCTGATCGACGGACCAACGCTCAGGGCGATAAAACTTAACGACAAAGCGTCTGCGGTCTTCGTCCTGAAACTGATAGACACGGTTTTCATAGCTGTTAAGCGGGGTAAGCCCGGAGTCCACCCGGATCCCCTGCTCAAACAGCGCATCCATGATGGTATCCGGGTGTAGCGTCTGGAAAGTAAAAGCGTTGTCGTTCATCCCATCATCCGGAAAATACTACGAATGATTCAGGATATCATTTCGCAGCGCTTTCGGTGGCGGCGATTACAAGCTTTTACTCTTTAATTACGCCACGTGCGCGGAGAAGGGCTGTTTTAAAATCTTCTTCATAATCTTTCTGAATACCTGGGATAACGGCGTCTTTCGCCGAGTCACGCATTTTCAGGTGATAGATCAGAATGTCATCAGTTAAATCCGCCAGTTCACCGTCAAAACCTGACTCTTGCGCCAGTTTCTGTAAAAATTGCATCAGGTTAAGATCGGGTTCTTTCTGCCAGGCTGGCTGGAGGAGTTCAATAACTTCATTCAGGCGTTTACATTTCATGGTTGTGCTCCTTAGGCTCAATACGGATACGTTAGCAGGGTCAATCCCACATTAAAAGAGGCGATATCAGTGATTCTGGATAGTGCAATAACAGGGGTTGTGCTGGCGGGCGGTAAGGCCAGACGGATGGGCGGAACGGATAAAGGTTTGCTTGAGCTGGACGGTAAACCGCTTTGGCGGCATGTAGCCGATACCCTCGCTTTGCAGGTCGAAACCGTAGTCGTTAATGCCAATCGCCACCGGGATATCTACCAACAAAGCGGCCTGAAAGTGATTCCCGATGCCCTGGCCGATTTCCCTGGCCCACTGGCCGGGATGCTGTCGGTATTCCTGCAGCAAGCGGGAGACTGGTTTTTGTTCTGCCCGTGCGATATGCCCTATATTCCTCACGATCTGGTCTCTCGTTTAAAAGAGCAGCGCAAAGCTGCACCAATCGTCTGGGTGCATGATGGGGAAAGAGATCACCCGACCATTGCCCTGATGCACCGTTCCTTGCAGCCCTTGCTACAGGATTATCTTCAGTCAGGTGAACGACGCGTCATGGTTTTTATGCGTCAGGCTGGCGGTCATGCCGTCGATTTCAGCGATCATAAAGATGCATTCGTAAACGTGAACACACCTGAAGAACTCGCAAAATGGCAGGAAAAATCATGATCCCATTACTTGCCATTGCGGCATGGAGCGGTACGGGAAAAACCACGCTGCTAAGGAAACTGATCCCTGAGCTGCGCGCCAGAGGTATTAGACCCGGATTGATTAAGCATACTCACCATAATATGGATATCGACAAGCCCGGCAAAGATAGCTATGAGCTGCGCAAGGCAGGGGCGGCACAAACACTGGTCGCCAGTCAGCAACGTTGGGCGTTAATGGTAGAAACACCGGAAGAACCCGAACTGGATTTAGCGTATCTGGTAAGCAGGATGGATGCTTCGACGTTGGATATGGTACTGGTTGAGGGATTTAAGCATGAACCTGTTGCGAAGATCCTGCTTTTTCGCGAGGGCTGCGGACATAGTTCTGAAGAGTTGGCGATGGATGAGTTTGTTATCGCGGTTGCCAGTGATGTTCCGTTACCTGTGGATGTTCCATCATTAGATATTAATGATATACAGCAAATTGCTGATTTTGTTATGCAATGGGTAAGAAGATAACCACGGAGCCGCAATGTGCCTGATGCGCTGCGCTTATCAGGCCTACAAAATACGTTCAGTACAACGTAGGCCGGATAAGGCGGTGTGCCGCATCCGGCAGGTTTCATTTCACACAGACGCAAAAAAGCCCATCCGGCAGGATGGGCTTCTTCACTTGTTTGATGCCTGGCAGTTCCCTACTCTCGCATGGGGAGACCCCACACTACCATCGGCGCTACGGCGTTTCACTTCTGAGTTCGGCATGGGGTCAGGTGGGACCACCGCGCTACAGCCGCCAGGCAAATTCTGTTTATTAACCCGCTTGTCGCCGGTTAATCTTATCTGTATCAGGCTGAAAATCTGTCTCTTCGCCAAAACACCTTCGGCGTTGTAAGGTTAAGCCTCACGGTTCATTAGTATCGGTTAGCTCAATGTATCGCTACACTTACACACCCGACCTATCAACGTCGTCGTCTTCAACGTTCCTTCAGGAGACTCTAAGTCTCAGGGAGAACTCATCTCGGGGCAAGTTTCGTGCTTAGATGCTTTCAGCACTTATCTCTTCCGCATTTAGCTACCGGGCAGTGCCATTGGCATGACAACCCGAACACCAGTGATGCGTCCACTCCGGTCCTCTCGTACTAGGAGCAGCCCCCCTCAATTCTCCAGCGCCCACGGCAGATAGGGACCGAACTGTCTCACGACGTTCTAAACCCAGCTCGCGTACCACTTTAAATGGCGAACAGCCATACCCTTGGGACCTACTTCAGCCCCAGGATGTGATGAGCCGACATCGAGGTGCCAAACACCGCCGTCGATATGAACTCTTGGGCGGTATCAGCCTGTTATCCCCGGAGTACCTTTTATCCGTTGAGCGATGGCCCTTCCATTCAGAACCACCGGATCACTAAGACCTGCTTTCGCACCTGCTCGAGCCGTCACTCTCGCAGTCAAGCTAGCTTATGCCTTTGCACTAACCTCCTGATGTCCGACCAGGATTAGCTAACCTTCGTGCTCCTCCGTTACTCTTTGGGAGGAGACCGCCCCAGTCAAACTACCCACCAGACACTGTCCGCAACCCGGATTACGGGCCCACGTTAGAACACCAGCCATTAAAGGGTGGTATTTCAAGGACGGCTCCATGCAGACTGGCGTCCACACTTCAAAGCCTCCCACCTATCCTACACATCAAGGACCAGTGTTCAGTGTCAAGCTATAGTAAAGGTTCACGGGGTCTTTCCGTCTTGCCGCGGGTACACTGCATCTTCACAGCGAGTTCAATTTCACTGAGTCTCGGGTGGAGACAGCCTGGCCATCATTACGCCATTCGTGCAGGTCGGAACTTACCCGACAAGGAATTTCGCTACCTTAGGACCGTTATAGTTACGGCCGCCGTTTACCGGGGCTTCGATCAAGAGCTTCTCCTTACGGATAACCCCATCAATTAACCTTCCGGCACCGGGCAGGCGTCACACCGTATACGTCCACTTTCGTGTTTGCACAGTGCTGTGTTTTTAATAAACAGTTGCAGCCAGCTGGTATCTTCGACTGATTTCAGCTCCATGAGTAAATCACTTCACCTACCTATCAGCGTGCCTTCTCCCGAAGTTACGGCACCATTTTGCCTAGTTCCTTCACCCGAGTTCTCTCAAGCGCCTTGGTATTCTCTACCTGACCACCTGTGTCGGTTTGGGGTACGATTTGATGTTACCTGATGCTTAGAGGCTTTTCCTGGAAGCAGGGCATTTGTCACTTCAGCACCGTAGTGCCTCGTCATCACACCTCAGCGTTAAAAGGTACCGGATTTACCTGGAACCTCCGCCTACATGCTTAAACCGGGACAACCGTCGCCCGGCCGACATAGCCTTCTCCGTCCCCCCTTCGCAGTAACACCAAGTACAGGAATATTAACCTGTTTCCCATCGACTACGCCTTTCGGCCTCGCCTTAGGGGTCGACTCACCCTGCCCCGATTAACGTTGGACAGGAACCCTTGGTCTTCCGGCGTGCGGGTTTTTCACCCGCATTATCGTTACTTATGTCAGCATTCGCACTTCTGATACCTCCAGCAACCCTCACAGGCCACCTTCAACGGCTTACAGAACGCTCCCCTACCCAACAACACATAGTGTCGCTGCCGCAGCTTCGGTGCATGGTTTAGCCCCGTTACATCTTCCGCGCAGGCCGACTCGACCAGTGAGCTATTACGCTTTCTTTAAATGATGGCTGCTTCTAAGCCAACATCCTGGCTGTCTGTGCCTTCCCACATCGTTTCCCACTTAACCATGACTTTGGGACCTTAGCTGGCGGTCTGGGTTGTTTCCCTCTTCACGACGGACGTTAGCACCCGCCGTGTGTCTCCCGTGATAACATTCTTCGGTATTCGCAGTTTGCATCGGGTTGGTAAGTCGGGATGACCCCCTAGCCGAAACAGTGCTCTACCCCCGAAGATGAATTCACGAGGCGCTACCTAAATAGCTTTCGGGGAGAACCAGCTATCTCCCGGTTTGATTGGCCTTTCACCCCCAGCCACAAGTCATCCGCTAATTTTTCAACATTAGTCGGTTCGGTCCTCCAGTTAGTGTTACCCAACCTTCAACCTGCCCATGGCTAGATCACCGGGTTTCGGGTCTATACCCTGCAACTTAACGCCCAGTTAAGACTCGGTTTCCCTTCGGCTCCCCTATACGGTTAACCTTGCTACAGAATATAAGTCGCTGACCCATTATACAAAAGGTACGCAGTCACACCCGAAGGTGCTCCCACTGCTTGTACGTACACGGTTTCAGGTTCTTTTTCACTCCCCTCGCCGGGGTTCTTTTCGCCTTTCCCTCACGGTACTGGTTCACTATCGGTCAGTCAGGAGTATTTAGCCTTGGAGGATGGTCCCCCCATATTCAGACAGGATACCACGTGTCCCGCCCTACTCTTCGAGTTCACAACCTGTGCATTTTTGTGTACGGGACTATCACCCTGTACCGTCGGACTTTCCAGACCGTTCCACTAACACACATGCTGATTCAGACTCTGGGCTGCTCCCCGTTCGCTCGCCGCTACTGGGGGAATCTCGGTTGATTTCTTTTCCTCGGGGTACTTAGATGTTTCAGTTCCCCCGGTTCGCTTCGTTAACCTATGTATTCAGTTAACGATAGTGTGACGAATCACACTGGGTTTCCCCATTCGGAAATCGCCGGTTATAACGGTTCATATCACCTTACCGGCGCTTATCGCAGATTAGCACGTCCTTCATCGCCTCTGACTGCCAGGGCATCCACCGTGTACGCTTAGTCGCTTAACCTCACAACCCGAAGATGTTTCACTTCTGATTGCAAAAATTTGAGAGACTCGAACACACCTTTTATCTGTTCTTATTACGGAGAACAGACACAGTGTGTCGTTTCAATTTTCAGCTTGATCCAGATTTTTAAAGAGCAAAACTTCGCAGTGAACCTTTTCAGGTACACTCTGAAGTTTTCTTGGGTTGTTGCAGTAAAGATGGTGGAGCTATGCGGGATCGAACCGCAGACCTCCTGCGTGCAAAGCAGGCGCTCTCCCAGCTGAGCTATAGCCCCATCGTAGTTATCTCATTCACCTTAATTCTTGCTGAGACAAGGCGTGGAACGGCGAAGCATACTTCAGTATGTGAGTCGTTTCACAACGCGGTATCAGAAAGAATTTGGTAGGCCTGAGTGGACTTGAACCACCGACCTCACCCTTATCAGGGGTGCGCTCTAACCACCTGAGCTACAAGCCTGCAGAGATTTTCTTACTGCTAATTTTCATCAGACAATCTGTGTGAGCACTGCAAAGGTCGGTTCTTTAAGGTAAGGAGGTGATCCAACCGCAGGTTCCCCTACGGTTACCTTGTTACGACTTCACCCCAGTCATGAATCACAAAGTGGTAAGCGCCCTCCCGAAGGTTAAGCTACCTACTTCTTTTGCAACCCACTCCCATGGTGTGACGGGCGGTGTGTACAAGGCCCGGGAACGTATTCACCGTGGCATTCTGATCCACGATTACTAGCGATTCCGACTTCATGGAGTCGAGTTGCAGACTCCAATCCGGACTACGACATACTTTATGAGGTCCGCTTGCTCTCGCGAGGTCGCTTCTCTTTGTATATGCCATTGTAGCACGTGTGTAGCCCTACTCGTAAGGGCCATGATGACTTGACGTCATCCCCACCTTCCTCCAGTTTATCACTGGCAGTCTCCTTTGAGTTCCCGGCCGGACCGCTGGCAACAAAGGATAAGGGTTGCGCTCGTTGCGGGACTTAACCCAACATTTCACAACACGAGCTGACGACAGCCATGCAGCACCTGTCTCAGAGTTCCCGAAGGCACCAAAGCATCTCTGCTAAGTTCTCTGGATGTCAAGAGTAGGTAAGGTTCTTCGCGTTGCATCGAATTAAACCACATGCTCCACCGCTTGTGCGGGCCCCCGTCAATTCATTTGAGTTTTAACCTTGCGGCCGTACTCCCCAGGCGGTCGACTTAACGCGTTAGCTCCGGAAGCCACGCCTCAAGGGCACAACCTCCAAGTCGACATCGTTTACGGCGTGGACTACCAGGGTATCTAATCCTGTTTGCTCCCCACGCTTTCGCACCTGAGCGTCAGTCTTTGTCCAGGGGGCCGCCTTCGCCACCGGTATTCCTCCAGATCTCTACGCATTTCACCGCTACACCTGGAATTCTACCCCCCTCTACAAGACTCTAGCCTGCCAGTTTCGGATGCAGTTCCCAGGTTGAGCCCGGGGATTTCACATCCGACTTGACAGACCGCCTGCGTGCGCTTTACGCCCAGTAATTCCGATTAACGCTTGCACCCTCCGTATTACCGCGGCTGCTGGCACGGAGTTAGCCGGTGCTTCTTCTGCGAGTAACGTCAATCGCTGTGGTTATTAACCACAACGCCTTCCTCCTCGCTGAAAGTACTTTACAACCCGAAGGCCTTCTTCATACACGCGGCATGGCTGCATCAGGCTTGCGCCCATTGTGCAATATTCCCCACTGCTGCCTCCCGTAGGAGTCTGGACCGTGTCTCAGTTCCAGTGTGGCTGGTCATCCTCTCAGACCAGCTAGGGATCGTCGCCTAGGTGAGCCGTTACCCCACCTACTAGCTAATCCCATCTGGGCACATCCGATGGCAAGAGGCCCGAAGGTCCCCCTCTTTGGTCTTGCGACATTATGCGGTATTAGCTACCGTTTCCAGTAGTTATCCCCCTCCATCGGGCAGTTTCCCAGACATTACTCACCCGTCCGCCACTCGTCACCCGAGAGCAAGCTCTCTGTGCTACCGTTCGACTTGCATGTGTTAGGCCTGCCGCCAGCGTTCAATCTGAGCCATGATCAAACTCTTCAATTTAAGTTTGATGCTCGTGAATTAAACTTCGTAATGAATTACGTGTTCACTCAGAGACTTGGTATTCATTTTTCGTCTTGCGACGTTAAGAATCCGTATCCTCGAGTGCCCACACAGATTGTCTGATAAATTGTTAAAGAGCAGTGCCGCTTCGCTTTTTCTCAGCGGCGCGGGGTGTGCATATTACGCTATCCCGCTTCAGAGTCAAGCGTTTATTTACGCTTTTCTCCGCTGACCCGGCGGCGTGTAATCCGTTGTTCCGTGTCAGTGGAGGCGCATTATAGGGAGTTATTTCAGGCTGACAAGGGGAAATTCAAAATAATTTTCCGAGTGATTATTTTTTATTCTTTGCGCTTATTTTGGCAACGTTTTGTGGGTTAATTGGGCAATTTCCCGTGCAAAACCCGCGACCTGTTCCCAATCGGTATACACCACTTCTTTATGCGTATCCGTTTCACCGCCTGACATCTTCATTATCAGTTGGATCATCACACGGTCATACCAGCGATAGCGGGGATACAGCAAAGCGCCGGCAATAACCGCACTTCGATCCGGCCGCCACGGTGAACTCATCAGGAACTTACGCGCATAGCTGTTGGTTTGCGGCGTACGCTTCTCCGGTTTACGGGCAACCAGGTTAACGGAGTAGAACGCACTCGGCATCGCATTCAGCCGCGTGGCATGCTTTTTCACAAACTCCTGAAATGCGGCATGGTAATGACCATAGCGAATCGAGGCGCCAATCACCACGCTGTCATAATTTTGCCAGTCAGGCTCCGCGGTGCGATGCAAATTAACAACATCCGTCCAAACGCCCAGCTCTTTGAGTTCAGAAGCCAGATACTCGGCGATTTCACGCGTTTGCCCGTCCCGGGAAGAAAAAAGAATCAGTGTTTTCACGTGTTACTCCATTATTCACGCCAGAAAGTAGGGGTAAAGAGTACCAGCAGAGTAAAGACCTCCAGACGACCAAACAGCATATTGGCAATCAGGATCCACTTCGCCACGGGGTTCATACTGGCAAAGTTGTCGGCGACAACGCCCAGCCCTGGCCCGAGGTTATTCAGCGTCGCCACCACGGAGGCAAACGCGGAGAAGTCATCAACACCGGTCGCAATAATCGCCAGCATACTGATAATAAAGACCAGCGCATAGGCAGAAAAGAATCCCCATACGGCTTCAAGAATTCGCTCCGGCAGCGCACGGTTACCCAGCTTAATACTGTAAACAGCATTCGGGTGAACCAGACGTTTCAACTCGCGGTTACCTTGCTTAAACAGCAACAGGATACGAATCACCTTCAAGCCACCGCCCGTAGACCCGGCACAGCCGCCGATAAAGGCAGAACACAACAACAGCACCGGCAGGAACAGCGGCCAGCGGGCAATGCTGTCGGTGGTAAATCCGGCGGTCGTCGCCATTGATACCACCTGGAAAAAGGCCTGGTTGATGGTCGTGAGCGCTGAACCGTAGGTATTGTGTATCCACAGTACCAGCGTACAGACAGCCACCAGCGTCAACTGCACGCCGATGAACATGCGAAATTCCGGATCGCGCCAGTAGACCTTCAGGCTACGGCCGCTTAATAAAGAGAAGTGCAGGCCATAGTTACAGCCGGAGATCAGCAAGAAGATAGCAATGATGGTGTTGATCGTGGGACTGTCGAAATATCCCACGCTGGCATCGTGCGTGGAAAAGCCGCCAATCGCAATCGTGGCAAAGCTGTGCCCAATGGCGTCAAACGCTGGCATCCCGGCAAACCATAGCGCCAGTGCACATGCCACCGTCAGCAATACATAGATAAGCCACAGGGTTTTCGCCGTTTCGGCAATACGCGGGCGCATTTTATTATCTTTCAGCGGCCCCGGCATTTCTGCCCGGTAGAGCTGCATCCCCCCAACGCCAAGAATAGGCAGAATAGCCACCGCCAGCACGATGATCCCCATCCCGCCGAACCATTGCAGCATCTGTCGATAAAAGAGGATAGCGTGTGGCAATGAATCCAGCCCCACCAGCGTTGTTGCCCCGGTGGTGGTCAATCCGGAAAAGGATTCAAAAAATGCATCGGTAATCGTCAGGTTAGGGCTTTCCGCAAAGATGAACGGCAGCGCACCCACGCTACCCAGCACGGTCCAGAACAAGACGACAATCAGAAAACCTTCGCGAGATTTCAGCTCGCCTTTCTCTTTGCGGTTCGGCCACCACAGCATGGAGCCGATCGCCAGAGCAACGAAGAAAGTTTGGGTAAATGCACGCCCTGCCCCATCACGATAGATGAGCGCCACCAGTCCGGGGATAATCATTGTTCCCGAGAATAAGATGACCAGTAGTCCAACGATTCGGGTAATGGCGCGAAAATGCATCTCTACCGCTTCCTTAGTTCTTTAAAATGAGGTGGGGATTATTCTTCAATCGCTAACAATTGCAATGAACCACGACTAAAATCCGCCAGTTTTGCCGAAAATTCATCCACTTTGGCATAAGGAAGCGCCACCCTGAGCCAAACAAAAGCCTGGTAATCACTGGCAACGACTTTACCGTCAAACTGACCCAGCAAAGCTTCTATGCCTGCCAGCTGACCGTACTCACACTGCAAAGTATATTCGGTTAATGGCGTCTTGCGCTGTGTCGTTAACTGACGCAACGCCTGATTCACACCGCCACCGTAGGCTTTTACCAGCCCACCCGTACCGAGAAGAATACCGCCGTAGTAGCGCACCACCACCGCGGTAATCTCACCGACACCGCTGCCCATCAGTTGCGCGAGCATCGGCTTGCCTGCCGTTCCCGCCGGTTCGCCATCGTCTGAAAAGCCCAACTGCTGCGAGTCATTCGGCGCACCCGCCACCCATGCCACACAATGGTGGCGGGCGTCCGGGTGTTCCGTTTTGACGGACTCAACGAATGCTTTCGCCGCTTCTACGCCGTCCGTATGGGCGAGCAGCGTAATAAAGCGGCTTTTTTTGATCTCTTCAACGACGCTAACCGGCGCCGCAGGGATTAACCAACTGTCCATTACGCCAGTTTTAAATCCCGCGTCATGTTCTCGATATTGTTCTCGTGGACCACCACGTTGTCTTCAATACGAATACCGCCGAACGGTTTCAGAGCTTCAATTTTCTGCCAGTTGAAGTGTTTGCTGAACTGCCCTTCACGCCACGGCGCCAGCAGCGATTCAATAAAGTAGATGCCCGGTTCGATGGTCAGAACCATGCCCGGCTGCAGAACACGGGTGCAGCGCAGGTAAGGATACTTCGACGGGGCAGCAAGGTGGGTACCGCTGTCATCCTGCATAAAGCCAGCGACATCATGCACCTGCAGACCCAACGGGTGACCAATACCGTGCGGCATAAACGGTCCAGTAAGATCGTTTTCCACCATCGCCTCTTCACTCATATCGGTGATGATTTGATGCTTACGCAGCAGCTTCGCGATGCGCTGATGGAACTGAATGTGGTAATCCACGTAGCTGGTACCTGCTTTCATGGTAGCGATAAGCGCCAGCTCTTCGTCGTTAACATCTTTCACCAGATGCGCATAGTCGTTGTCGCTTTTCGCCGACCAGGTACGCGTCAGGTCTGCCGCATAGCCGTTATATTCCGCACCAGCGTCCAGCAGGAAGCTGCGAATTTCAGACGGCGCCTGATGATCCAGTTTGGTGTAATGAAGAACCGACGCATGCTCATTAAGCGCAACGATGTTGCTGTATGGCACGTCGGTGTCGCGGTGACCGGTCGCGGTCAGATAAGCCAGGTTGATGTCAAATTCGCTCATCCCGGAACGGAACGCTTCTTCCGCGGCACGGTGTCCATTCACCGCCATTTTCTGCGCTTCGCGCATACAGGCCAGTTCGTAATCCGTTTTAAAGGCGCGGTAATAATGCAGGTAGTCGATCACCCCTTTCGGGTTGATGTTGCTGGCCGCGATGTCCAGTTGCAACGCACGTTCCGGAACCGGACCGATATAACCGATATTGCCGCGAGCAGCTGGCAGTTGGCTACCGATACCGTCCGCTTTTGGCAGCGCGATGATCTCGATTTCTTCTGTCCAGAAGGAGGTCGGCAGCGGCTCAACGTTATGCCAGTAGTCGACCGGCAGATAGAACCACAATTTTGGCTTATTCACACCATCCACCAGCAACCAGCAGTTAGGGACCTGCGTTACGGGTACCCAGGCTTTGAATTGCGGATTGACCTTAAACGGGTACGGATGATCGTCAAGGAAGACGTTAACAAGTTCGCCAGAGTGAATAAGTAACGCATCCAGCTTGAAGCGTTCCAGCGCATCGCGCGCCCGCTCTTGTAAGGTAACGATATGATTTTTATAGAGTGCGGCCAGTGATTCCATTTTCTATCCTTCTGTTTTTGACCTCAAGACTCCGCATCTTAGCACATCGCTTTGTGAGTGCGTGATTTCTGCCGAGCGTGATCAAATCGTCATTTCTTTAATCATTCATTTGCATTTTTTTAACATAAAACACACACTTCGATTCATCTGGTATGACCAGATCACCTTGCGGATTCAGGAGACTGACATGCTTTACAAAGGCGACACCCTGTACCTCGACTGGCTGGAAGATGGCATCGCCGAACTGGTGTTCGATGCCCCTGGTTCGGTCAATAAACTCGACACGGCCACCGTTGCCAGCCTG
Source organism: Citrobacter sp. C5_2 (assembly GCF_014596845.2). Classification (NCBI taxonomy): domain Bacteria; kingdom Pseudomonadati; phylum Pseudomonadota; class Gammaproteobacteria; order Enterobacterales; family Enterobacteriaceae; genus Citrobacter; species Citrobacter sp. C5_2. The sequence goes on from NZ_CP115032.1 coordinate 4,941,356, forward strand.
GGCCATGCGCTTGACGTGCTGGAAAAACAACCGAATTTAAAAGGGCTGCTGCTGCGCTCTAACAAAGCAGCCTTTATTGTCGGTGCCGATATCACCGAATTCCTTTCATTGTTCCTCGTGCCTGAAGAACAGTTGAGCCAGTGGCTGCATTTTGCCAACAGCGTCTTTAATCGTCTGGAAGATCTACCTGTTCCGACCCTCTCAGCGGTAAATGGCTATGCGCTGGGCGGCGGCTGCGAGTGTGTGCTGGCGACCGATTACCGTCTGGCAACGCCGGACCTACGCATCGGCCTGCCGGAAACCAAGCTGGGCATTATGCCGGGCTTTGGCGGATCCGTGCGTATGCCACGTATGCTGGGCGCGGACAGCGCGCTGGAAATCATTGCTGCGGGTAAAGATGTTGGTGCTGAGCAGGCGCTGAAAATCGGCCTGGTCGATGGCGTCGTGAAACACGAGAAACTGCTTGATGGCGCGATCGCCATATTACGTCAGGCGATTAACGGCGATCTCGACTGGAGAGCCAAACGCCAGCCGAAGCTGGAACCGTTGAAACTCAGCAAAATTGAAGCGGCGATGAGCTTTACTATCGCCAAAGGTATGGTGGCGCAGACGGCCGGGAAGCATTATCCCGCACCAATCACTGCCGTGAAAACGATTGAGGCGGCAGCCCGTTTTGGCCGTGAAGAAGCGCTGAACCTGGAAAATAAAAGTTTTGTTCCACTGGCGCACACCAGTGAAGCTCGCGCATTGGTTGGGATCTTCCTTAACGATCAGTTCGTGAAAGCCAAAGCCAAAAAGCTCACCAAAAATATTGAGGCGCCAAAGCAAGCGGCGGTGCTGGGCGCGGGGATTATGGGCGGCGGTATCGCTTACCAGTCGGCCTGGAAAGGCGTGCCGGTTGTGATGAAAGATATCAACGACAAATCATTAACGCTGGGCATGACCGAAGCGGCCAAGCTGCTGAACAAACAGCTCGAGCGCGGCAAAATTGACGGCCTGAAAATGGCGGGCGTGATTTCCACTATCCATCCAACCCTCGACTATAGCGGCTTCGAGCGTGTGGACGTGGTAGTCGAAGCGGTTGTGGAAAACCCGAAAGTGAAAAAAGCGGTACTGGCGGAAACCGAAGATAAGGTACGCCCGGACACCGTACTGGCTTCGAACACCTCAACCATTCCAATCAACGAACTGGCCAGCGTGCTCAAACGCCCGGAAAACTTCTGTGGCATGCACTTCTTTAACCCGGTACACCGCATGCCGTTGGTTGAGATCATTCGCGGCGAAAAAAGCTCAGATGAAACCATCGCTAAGGTTGTCGCCTGGGCAAGCCAGATGGGCAAAACGCCAATTGTGGTCAATGACTGCCCTGGTTTCTTCGTCAACCGCGTGCTGTTCCCCTATTTTGCCGGTTTCAGCCAGTTGCTGCGCGACGGAGCGGATTTCCGCAAAGTCGACAAAGTGATGGAAAAACAGTTTGGCTGGCCGATGGGCCCGGCTTATCTGCTGGACGTGGTGGGGATTGATACCGCGCATCACGCACAGGCGGTGATGTCTGCGGGCTTCCCACAGCGTATGCAGAAAGATTATCGCGATGCGATCGATGCCCTGTTTGATGCTAACCGTTTCGGACAGAAAAACGGTCTCGGGTTCTGGCGTTATAAAGAAGACAACAAGGGCAAGCCGAAGAAAGAAGAAGATACCGCCGTTGATGGTCTGCTGGCAGAGGTCAGCCAACCGAAACGCGACTTCAGCGATGACGAGATTATCGCCCGCATGATGATCCCAATGGTCAACGAAGTGGTGCGTTGTCTGGAAGAAGGCATTATCGCCAGCCCGGCAGAAGCCGATATGGCGCTGGTTTATGGCCTGGGCTTCCCTCCGTTCCACGGCGGCGCGTTCCGCTGGCTGGATACGCTCGGCAGCGCGAAGTATCTCGATATGGCCCAACAGTATCAGCACCTAGGCCCACTGTATGAAGTTCCGGCCGGTATGCGTGATAAAGCGCGCCATAACGAACCGTATTATCCCCAGGTTGAGCCTGCCCGCCCGGTTGGCAGCCTGAAAACGGCTTAAGGAGTCACAATGGAACAGGTTGTAATTGTTGATGCGATCCGTACCCCGATGGGCCGTTCAAAAGGGGGAGCGTTTCGTAACGTGCGGGCAGAAGACCTCTCCGCACATTTAATGCGTAGCCTGCTGGCGCGTAATCCGGCGCTGGAGCCATCCGCGCTTGATGATATTTACTGGGGCTGTGTGCAGCAAACGCTGGAGCAGGGTTTCAATATCGCTCGTAACGCGTCACTACTGGCGGAAATCCCACATTCAGTACCGGCAGTGACCGTTAACCGTCTCTGTGGTTCATCCATGCAGGCGCTGCATGATGCAGCACGCATGATCATGACCGGCGATGCTCAGGCGTGCCTGATTGGCGGCGTGGAACATATGGGCCATGTGCCGATGAGTCACGGGGTTGATTTCCACCCGGGTATGAGCCGCAACGTGGCGAAAGCCGCGGGGATGATGGGCCTGACGGCGGAAATGCTCTCCCGCATGCACGGTATTAGCCGTGAAATGCAGGATGCCTTCGCCGCGCGTTCACACGCTCGCGCCTGGGCTGCTACACAGTCTGGCGCATTTAAAAATGAAATCATCCCGACTGGCGGTCATGATGCAGACGGCGTGCTGAAGCAGTTTAACTACGATGAAGTTATCCGCCCGGAGACCACGGTTGAAGCGCTTTCTACCCTGCGCCCGGCATTCGATCCAGTTAGCGGCACGGTGACGGCCGGTACCTCTTCCGCGCTTTCCGATGGTGCTGCCGCGATGCTGGTCATGAGCGAAAGCCGTGCCCGTGAGCTGGGTCTGACGCCACGTGCCCGAATTCGTTCAATGGCCGTTGTCGGCTGCGACCCTTCCATCATGGGTTACGGTCCGGTTCCGGCTTCAAAGCTGGCGCTGAAAAAAGCGGGACTCTCCACCAGCGACATCGGCTTGTTTGAGATGAATGAAGCTTTTGCCGCCCAGATCCTGCCGTGTATTAAAGATCTGGGGCTGATGGAGCAGATCGACGAGAAGATCAACCTCAACGGCGGGGCGATCGCATTGGGTCACCCGCTGGGTTGTTCCGGTGCGCGTATCAGCACTACCCTGCTCAATCTGATGGAACGCAAAGACGTACAGTTTGGTCTGGCGACGATGTGTATCGGGTTAGGTCAGGGTATCGCGACGGTATTCGAGCGAGTTTAATCAAGGCACGCCGGGGGCGCTTCGCTTGCCCGGCCTACGAAATGTTATCTCAAAGGCATTGGTGCCAGAACAAGGCGGCAAGTGAATGAATCCCGATGAGCTTACGTGTAGTAAGTGATTCGGGTGAATGAGCGCAGCCAACACAGTTATGGTGCCAATGGCGAAGAGAGAAAATTTAGTTGCCGTTCTTCCCGCCTGTCAGGGGCGGGTTTTTTATTTCCCTGAACTACCACGTACCACTAACTGCACCGGCAGCAGCAGATTCTCTTCCTGCTTCTCTTCGAGTAGTAAACGCAGCGCTTCCCGACCCAGCTGTTGCTTATCAACCGCGATAGTGCTCAGCGGCGGATGTGACCAGGCTGCGGCATCAATATCATCAAACCCTACCAGCGCAAGGTCTTCCGGGATACGTATGCCCTGCTGCGCGCACACTCTTTGAACAACCATCGCTGCCGCATCGTTATAGGCAAAAATGGCATCGGGTGGCTCCGGCAACCTGAGCAGCTCATTAACCGCCTCTACCAAAGATTGCTCGGTATCGAGCAACGGCGGCGCGATGGCTTCGTACTCTGGCGGCATCAGCAACCGGGCTTCATACAATGCATGACGATAGCCCTTCTCACGCTGACGAATACTGTAGTGAGAAAGTGTACTGGCAAGAAACGCGATGCGGTTGCGACCTTGTGCAATCAGGTGTTGCGTGGCCAGATAGCCGCCCTGGGTATTGTCCGGATTGACACAAGGCAGGCCAGGCGCCCAGAGATCCACCAGCACCAGCGGCAGTTTCATCTGTTGCAGCAGCCCAAGCAATTCAGGCTCAAAAAATCCGGCGCAGATCAGCGCATCCGGCTGGTGCAGCAGCACCTGCTCACTCACCGTATCACCCGGACCGATAGACAGAAAGCTCAGCGCAATACCATTCTCGCGACAAAGATCTTCTATACCTAACAGCAGTTGGGAGTAAAACGGTAATGCGCGGCTAATATTGTGCTGACGATGCAGCAAAAACAGGACGCGTTTGATCTTGTCGCTGCGCAAGCGGGAAAAATCATAACCCTGCTGCTGCGCCACAGAAATAATGCGCAACCGGGTATCTTCACGCAGCCCCGGCTGCCCTTTTAGGGCGCGGGAAACAGCGCCAACTGAGACCCCACATGCTTCGGCAATGTCTCTGATACGTACAGGTTTCGTCATTTCACTCTCATTGATTATACGCAGGCTCGTTGCGCCCCCAGCCAGGCGGCACCACGCACGCCGCTGCTGTCGCCGTGTCTGGCCGGAACGATCGGTGTACGGCACTGTTTACCAAATACGTACTGTGCTACTCGCGCCTGCAAGCCAGAATACAGTAAATCGATATTAGATACCCCGCCCCCCAACACAATCACATCGGGATCGAGCGTATTCACCACGCTTGCCAACGCCCGCGCCAGTTGATCGCAATAGCGTTCCCATAACGAACACGCATCTGCATCACCCGATTCTACCTGTCGCATAATTTGTGGCACACCCGCATGTTGCGCGGTGTGGTTCAAATACTGGCGTTCCAGACCGCTGCCGGAAATAAAGCTTTCGATACAGTTCAACTGTCCGCAATAGCATGTCACTGCGGCCCCATCCCGGGATTCATGATAACGCGGCAAGGCATTATGCCCCCACTCGCCTGCGCAGGCGTTAGGGCCGGAAATCAGGCGGTTATCGATACACACACCGCCGCCGCAACCGGTACCGAGGATGACGCCAAAAACGACGCTGTGTCCATATCCGCTGCCGTCCATCGCCTCTGACAGCGTAAAGCAGTTAGCATCGTTGGTGACGGGCACAGCCATCCCTAACGCTTGCTCAAGATCTTGCGCAAAGCTCTGCTGATTCAGCACCAGAATGTTGGAGTTTTTGATTAACCCTTCGCTATCCACCGCACCGGGCACCCCAACGCCAACCGAGAAAGGCTGATTAACGGCCTGCCTGGCCTTAGCAATCATCTCCGTTACGGCGTGGAAAAAATCGCCATAGCTCTGCTTTGGGGTTGCGCATCGCTCGCGATAAACAATTTCCCCCGTATTATCAATCACTACCGCTTCGATTTTAGTCCCGCCAATATCCAGACCAAGCCTCATGGTTTTCCCTCGTTTGCGCCTTGTAATGTGATGCTGCATAGCTTGCCAACTTTGTTTACTAAACAAAAAGAGTTCCGTCACAAAAGCTTATTTTTATGATTAATAGATAGACAAAAAAAGTTTACTAAAAAACTGGTGAGATAAGAGAGGCAACGGGACCGGGCTTGCACCCTGTAGTAGAAGTAAGGTGAGTGATGAATGCGCCGGAAGGGCTCCGGCGCACAGCGCTTAAATAAACGCGAACGCGTCGCCAAACAGGCGGTCTTCACGCGCACTGCGTTCATTGCAGAACAGATCGCGCGCAATTTTAGCCATTTCAAAACGTCCGGCAATGTAGATATCGTGTTCCGCCAGGGTACCGTAATCCTGTAATACTGCCGTTAATACGGTGCCCGTACGGCCACGCCAGCCTTCTTCAGGCTGTTCTACCACTGGCTCAACGCGCAGATTCGGATGATTTACTGACAGCGCTTCCAGCTCAGAGAGATCGTAGAGATGCTTCTCTTCGCGCCCGCCCCAGTAAATAGTGATATCGCGATTTGGATTGCGCGCCAGCGCGGTAAGCAGAATGGAACGCGCGTAAGAGAATCCCGTCCCGCCGGCAATCAGGAGCAACGGTCGTTCGTCCTCATCACGTAGCCAGGCTTCGCCATGCGGAATGTCGACCTTAATTTCCCGGTCTTTCAGAATGCGGTCCATCACGGCCATGGCGTACAGATTTAGCTCAGAAGCGCCAACGTGCAGTTCAATGAACCCCTGCTCGTCCGGCGTAGATGCCATGGAGAACGGGCGCTTATCTCGTTCGTCCATCACGACCATTAAATACTGGCCGGCACGAAAGGAAAACGCCGCGTCTGGCACTAAACGAACGCGATATACGGTGTCAGTGATAGCTTCTACCGAGGTCACTTTACAGCTTAAGGTTGTCATGCGCTCTCTCTGTCGGATCAATAGGCAAAACGATCGCGCCTCAGGCGCTTTTGCCGTCATTAAAGATGGCCAGTTCATCCCAAATTGCGTCAATACGTGCAGTGACTTCAGGATCTTTTTTTATCGGACGTCCCCATTCGCGTTGGGTTTCGCCCGGCCATTTATTGGTGGCATCCAGCCCCATTTTTGAACCAAGACCGGAAACCGGCGAGGCAAAATCCAGGTAATCAATGGGTGTATTCTCTACCAGTACAGTATCCCGGGCCGGGTCCATACGCGTCGTAATCGCCCAAATCACATCATTCCAGTCGCGTGCGTTGACGTCATCATCGCAGACAATAACAAATTTGGTGTACATAAACTGACGCAAAAACGACCAGACACCCATCATGACGCGTTTGGCATGACCTGCGTACTGTTTTTTCATCGTTACCACGGCCAGGCGATATGAGCAGCATTCCGGAGGCAGGTAAAAGTCGACGATTTCCGGAAACTGCTTTTGCAGAATAGGCACGAAGACTTCATTCAGCGCCACGCCAAGCACTGCGGGCTCATCCGGCGGGCGTCCGGTGTAGGTAGAGTGATAAATTGCATCTTCACGCTGAGTAATGTGCGTGACGGTAAAGACCGGGAAGCTATCTACTTCATTGTAGTAACCAGTATGATCGCCATATGGTCCTTCCGGGGCCATTTCACCCGGTTCGATATAGCCTTCCAGCACAATTTCAGCACTGGCAGGCACTTCCAGATCGTTGGAAATACATTTGACCACTTCAGTTTTGGTGCCACGCAACAGCCCGGCAAATGCGTACTCAGATAATGTATCCGGGACAGGGGTAACAGCGCCCAGAATTGTTGCCGGGTCTGCTCCCAAGGCCACAGAAACCGGGAACCGTTCACCAGGATGCGCCGCGCACCACTCCTGATAATCAAGCGCGCCGCCGCGATGGGAAAGCCAGCGCATAATGAGCTTGTTTTTGCCAATCAACTGCTGACGATAGATACCGAGATTCTGCCGCTCTTTATGCGGGCCGCGCGTAACGGTCAGCCCCCAGGTAATCAGCGGCGCAGCATCCTCTGGCCAGCAGGTCATAATCGGAATACGGTTTAAGTCGACTTCATCGCCTGAATAGATTTTTTGCTGGCAAGGCGCGCCGCGTAACCGCTTAGTCGGCATGTTCAACACCTGCTTAAACTGCGGCAGCTTATCGAACAGATCGCGAAATCCTTTCGGTGGCTCAGGCTCTTTCAAAAACGCCAACAGCTTACCCACTTCCCGTAGCGCCGAGACATCTTCTTGCCCCATCCCCATCGCCACACGCTTCGGTGTGCCAAACAGGTTACACAGCACCGGCATTGTATAGCCTTTAGGATTTTCAAACAGTAACGCAGGCCCACCGGCACGCAAGGTGCGATCGGCAATTTCAGTGATCTCCAGGTGGGGATCCACCTCAAGCGAAATGCGTTTGAGCTCGCCCTGCTGTTCAAGCAGCGTCAGGAAGTCGCGTAAATCGTGATATTTCATGGCGTCCATTGTGGCCTCTTCGTAAGCGCTTCATTATACGGCGTTCATCATTGTGATGCTGTATTTTTGTTAAATTAGCGTGAACTCTGGCGATACATATCAGGCCTGGGAGTATATACCCATTGGGTTTCAGCCTGCTTTGCGGCGGGTATAATTAACTTAACTCATGGCTTTTGCTATGCTGGCGCTCAGAACAAGCGGATAAGAGTTATTATGCAATCCTGGTATTTACTGTACTGCAAACGTGGGCAACTTCAGCGAGCCCAGGAACATCTGGAAAGACAGGCGGTGAACTGCCTGACGCCTATGATCACCCTGGAAAAAATGGTGCGCGGTAAACGGACCACAGTCAGTGAACCCCTATTCCCTAATTATATGTTTGTCGAGTTCGACCCGGAAGTGATCCACACCACCACCATCAATGCCACGCGTGGTGTCAGCCATTTCGTCCGTTTCGGTGCGACGCCGGCGACCGTTCCTTCTCCCGTCATTCATCAACTTTCTATCTATAAACCTGAAGGTATTGTTGACCCTGAAACCCCTCATCCGGGGGACAGTGTGATTATTACCGAAGGTGCGTTTGAGGGGTTGAAAGCGATCTTTACCGAACCCGATGGCGAAGCGCGTTCCATGCTGCTGCTTAACCTATTGAATAAAGAGGTTAAGCAGAGCGTGAAAAACACCGGCTTTCGAAAAATTTAAGTCGCCTTAGAAAGTCACTTCAAACAGCGTTCTGACGTTCGCATCAATGGTTGCTGACAACCATTGAGGATCCTCGCCGCGCCAGTGGGCAATACGCTCAAGAATATGGGGTAGGTGCGCAGGTTCATTGCGCCGTGACGCTGGTTTAGGCGTTAAATCCCGGGGAAGTAAGTAGGGCGCATCGGTTTCGATCAGCAATCTCTCAACCGGGATAAAGGGCAGCAGCTCACGCAGTTCCATGCCCCGGCGCTCATCACACACCCACCCGGTGATACCAATGTAAAGACCGCGGTCTACACAGTCCTGCATCTCCTGGCGCGAGCCTGTAAAGCAGTGCAGCACCGCACCGGGCAGGCTGTCCAGCCATGGCTCCAGTAACGTCAGAAAACGCTCATGGGCGTCCCGACAATGCATGAAAACCGGCATCTGCAGTTCAGCAGCAATGCGCAGTTGTGCCACAAAAGCACGCTCCTGCTCCTGCGGCGTGGAGAAATTGCGATTGAAATCCAGGCCGCACTCACCAATAGCGACCACCTGCGAATGGTTTGCCAGCGCAATAATTTCTGCTTCTGTTGAGGACTGCCATTGGCTGCTGTCATGCGGGTGCACGCCAGCCGTGGACCAGCAATGCGGATAATGCTGCGCCAACGTTAAAGCCTGCTGGCTTTCGTGCAGGTTTGTTCCGGTCAGAAGCATTCCGTTTACGCCCGCAGCAAAGGCGCGCGCCACGACCTCATCCCGGTCTTTCGCAAATTGTGAACTGGTTAAATTAACGCCAATATCAAACATGCTTCCTCCCATATGACAACCGCCCTGACGGGCGGTTGCGTTTATTCTTCAGTTTTCTCGGTGGCTTCAGCTTCTTTTGCTTCTTCAGCCTCGTTATCCTCATCTCGCGTACGTCGCTTACCGACATAGAATCGAGAGAAGAACACACCCACCTCGAACAGGCAGTACATCGGTATCGCCAACAGCGTTTGCGAGAACACATCAGGCGGGGTCAATAGCATCCCGACGACAAATGCCCCCACTACAACGTAAGGGCGTTTCTTGCGTAAGTCTTCAGGCGTCGTAATGCCCATCCAGCATAGCAGCACAATGGCGACAGGGACCTCAAAAGAGACACCGAAAGCCATAAACAGCGCCATTACGAAACTGAGATAGCTGGCAATGTCTGTCGATACCTGTACGCCTTGCGGAGCCGTATTGGCAAGGAAACCAAACGCCAACGGGAAGACGACAAAATAGGCGAATGCCATACCGATGTAGAACAATAACGAACTGGAGACCAACAACGGCACAACCAGGCGACGTTCATGTTTGTACAAAGCAGGCGCAATGAATGCCCAGACCTGATAAAGGATCACTGGCGCTGACAGAATCAGCGACACCATGAAGGTTAACTTTATCGGGGTAAAGAACGGCGAGGCCACATCGGTGGCGATCATTGTTGCGCCCTGCGGCATCTGTTTGATCAACGGCGCCGCAACCATATGGTAAATGTCGTTGGCAAAGTACACCAATGCCAGAAAGATCACGAACACAGCAATAATGCAGTTCAGGAGTCGCTTACGCAGCTCAATAAGATGCGTGATGAGCGGTTGGGTATCTTCTACAGCCATGTTTACGGTTTATCACTCGACGAGGGGGAGGATTCGACAACAGGTGCGGCAGCTTTCTTTTCTGCATCCATCAACGTGGCGGAAGTGTTTTCCGTCGGCTCTGGCGTTTTAGCACCCGTGGATTCCGGTTTTTGCTCCGGCGAACTGGCCTGGTTTTCAGCGGCAGCTGGGGTGGCCCCTTCTCGCTGCGCTTCACCGTCTTTCACCACCGGATTATGGATAGTGTGCGCTTCATCGCTGGCTTTCTCAGGATCGTGCACGCTATAAGAACGCTTCATCGACTCCGCCGCTTCACGCAGCTCATCCATTGATGCTTTCAGCTCCGGGGTCAGATTTGTCAGGCTCGCTTTCTCTACTTTCTTCAGGCTGTCCTGGAATTCCTGAAGCTTAAGCTCCTGGGTCAGTTCGTTCTGAACAGTAGTTGCAAGGGAACGCAAAGCGCGAACCCAGCCAGCAACCGTTTTTACCGCCACGGGTAGTCGTTGCGGCCCCAGGACAATGAGGCCGATCACGAATACCAATAACAGTTCGCTAAAACCGATATCAAACACGGATTATACCTGCTCTTTATCTTGGCTTTTGGCGTCTTCCTTTTTCACTTCGCCCTGCTTATCGGTAATGGATTTAGCAGTAAAATCAGCGTCCTGGCTGGTTTTATCTTGCTTAGGTTCATCATCACCCATCGCTTTTTTGAAGCCTTTAATAGACGCGCCAAGATCGGAACCGATGGAGCCGAGTTTCTTGGTGCCAAATAGCAGTACAACGATGACGGCAATGATCAACAACTGCCAAATACTGATACCACCCATACATGTTCCTCTGTCATAGATGATGAATTAATAAGGCCGTAGTATACGTTACACGGCCTGCCTTGGGCGATGAAAAATTCAGCGCATTTTGCGCCAGCCGATTATCCAGGCTATGACGCCTCCCGCCATTAACCAGCCCGGCATAAGCCCCCACTCAGGGCGGCTTACCAGCAGGAATGTTCCACTTAGCAACAATGTTGCGCCAATGCCCAATAAATAACGGGATTGTCCCTGACGCACATGATTCGTGTGAAGCTCGCGGGCAATCTTATCAACACTGTGCTGTAAATATTTGCCCTGGCGCAAACTGTCATACACCAGTTCAGGTATTTCTGGCATTTTTTCGACCCAGAACGGAGCTTTTTCTTTAAATGCCCTGACGAGCGCAGGAATACCGACCTGATCTTTAATCCAGGATTCGAGAAACGGCTTGGCCGTTTTCCACAAATCTAACTGCGGATAAAGTTGTCGTCCGACACCTTCAACGTACAGCAGCGTCTTCTGGAGCAAAACCAACTGAGGCTGGACTTCCATATTGAATCGACGCGCGGTGTTAAACAGATTCAACAGCACGTGGCCAAAGGAAATCTCCGCCAGCGGTTTTTCGAATATCGGCTCGCACACGGTACGGATTGCAAATTCAAACTCTTCAACGTTGGTATCAGGCGGAACCCAACCTGAATCTACATGCAGTTCGGCAACTTTGCGGTAGTCTCGGTTAAAGAACGCAATAAAGTTTTCAGCAAGGTAGCGCTTATCTTCTTTATTTAAAGAACCCACAATCCCGCAATCAATACCAATGTATTTCGGGTTTTCAGGGTGCTCATAACTCACGAAAATATTCCCAGGATGCATGTCCGCATGGAAAAAACTGTCGCGAAATACCTGAGTAAAGAAGACCTGCACGCCGCGTTCAGCCAACAACTTCATGTTGGTGCCATTCTTCTCAAGCGTTGCGACATCCGATACGGGGATACCATATATGCGCTCCATCACCATCATGTTCTGACTGCAATAGTCGGAATACACTTCCGGGATGTACAGCATCGGGCTATCTTCAAAATTACGTCGCAGCTGAATTGCGTTCGCCGATTCGCGCAACAGGTTCAGCTCATCAATCAACGTTTTTTCATACTCGCGGACCACTTCTGTTGGCCGTAGACGACGGCCATCCGGCAGCAGACGAGGAACCCAGCGCGCAAGGCGGTAAATCAGTTTTAAATCCGCTTTAATGACCGGCAGTATGTCCGGGCGGATAACTTTGATCACCACCTCTTTACCATTGGACTTCAGTCGTGCGGTATGGACCTGAGCAATAGACGCGGATGCCAGCGGCGTGATCTCAAAATCATCAAACCACTCCTCGACGGGCAGCCCGCCCATGGCTTCTTCGATTTGTTCTTTCGCTCGCTGCCCATCGAATGGGGCAACGCGATCCTGCAATAGCGCAAGCTGATCGGCGATGTGCGGTGGGAAAAGGTCACGACGGGTAGAGAGCATTTGCCCAAATTTGATCCACACCGGGCCGAGCTCCTGTAAAGCCAGTCTCAGCCTTTCTCCCAGCGGTTTGTCTTTATGTTGGTTGGGCATCCAGAACAGCGAGTAACGCCACAACCGAAGCGGCAGCGTGATACGCATTTTAGGGATGAGTTCATCAAGACCGTAGCTTAAAAAAGTGCGAATGATGAAATAAAGGCGCCGTACTTCACCTGGCGTCATTTGGCCTCCAGTTTTTCCAGCCGTTTGGCCAGAGATTCGACCGCACGTTCAACGGCTGCCGTTTCTTCTGCAAACCATGCAACCTCGAGCGAGCCGGGAGCCATACGCCACTCTTCGGTGATCGCTTCGGCTACATAGCGCTGCTGGCGCTGAATGTTATGGCGCAAGAACTTCGCGCCGCCACGCAAGACTTTGCTGACCCCCTCCGCGACGATATCGCCGGTATAGGGCGCTAACAGTTCTGCGGGATCAAACTCAGCCAGATCGGCCAGCGCCACAAAGTTCTGCACCACCTGGATATCACCCTGAACTTCCAGCTCACCGCTGCGAATAAGCGTGGTAAGTTGCTGGCGGTCGCGTAATTTCGGCAACACGCTGGCATGTGTGATTACTGTGCAATCGGCTTCGCCTTCCCATGCCCCCAGCACATCGACCTGGCGCTCACTAAACACCAGGACTAAGGGTGTTGAAAATCCTTTAAGATCAACACGCAGCACCTTGCTCTGTAAACGCGTTCGGGCTGATTTCAGCGCAGGAGAACGATACAGAAAGGTATTGAGCAGATTTTCAACGCCTGCGGTCACTAAGGGTTTTAAAGGCATCCCCAATCTCCTGTCAGAACTTGTAACCACGATGCAGCGCAACGACACCAGCCGTCAGGTTGTAGTAATCAACGCTTTCGAACCCGGCATCTTGCATCATTGCTTTTAGCGTGTCCTGATCGGGATGCATACGAATGGATTCCGCCAAATAGCGGTAACTGTCCGCATCGCTTGCGACCATGGAACCGATGCGCGGCAGAACATGGAAAGAATAAGCATCGTAGGCCTTGCTCAGCGGTTCGATAATCGGCTTGGAGAACTCCAGCACCAGTAAACGTCCGCCCGGCTTCAACACGCGATACATGGATCGTAAAGCTTTGTCTTTATCCGTTACGTTGCGCAGACCGAAAGAAATGGTAATGCAGTCAAACGTGTTATCAGGGAAAGGCAGTGCTTCCGCGTTCGCCTGAACGTACTCAACGTTACCCACTACGCCGATATTACGCAGCTTTTCGCGACCCATTTTGAGCATTGAGTCATTGATATCCGCCAGTACGACTTTACCGGTTTCACCCACCATGCGAGAGAATTTCGCCGTCAGGTCGCCCGTACCGCCTGCCAAATCCAGAACGGTTTGACCGCGACGCACGCCACTGCAATCAATGGTGAAGCGCTTCCACAAACGATGAATGCCAAATGACATTAAGTCATTCATAACGTCATATTTCGAGGCCACAGAATGAAAAACGTGGGCCACCATGTCAGCTTTCTGCTCTTTAGCGACGGTCTGAAAGCCAAAGTGCGTCGTTTCTTGTGAATTATCCACCATCTCAGTGCCTGCTCATTCAAAAAATGTTCAAGAAGTGTAACAGATTGGGCCAATTTGCCCTACCCTTCTACCCCGTTCAACTACCCCAAACGGACTAGTTTGATTGCTGATTTACCGCTTCGTCATCAGGGTAAGGCGCATCCTGTTGCGTCTCAGGGACCGAGCGCAAGCGGTACTCTTCATCCTGCGTAGTGGCTTGTTCAGCCAGCTCAGGATTTATCTCGCGCTTAATTTCCACACCTAAACTGCGAAACGCCTCTGCCTGTGACAGGACGTTTCCACGGCCTGAAGAGAGTTTTTTCATCGCTTGTCGGTAGTTGTCCTGGGCTTTATCCAGACTTTGGCCAATCGCCGACATATCATCCACAAACAAGCGCATCTTGTCATAAAGTTTACTGGCCCGATCGGCAATTTGTTGCGCATTACGGCTCTGATGCTCGTAGCGCCACAGGTTGGCGATCGTGCGCAATGCCACTAACAACGTGGTGGGGCTGACCAGCATAATGTTATTTTTAAGCGCCTCGGTTATCAGTTCAGGTTGCCTGTCCAGCGCCAGCAAAAAAGCAGGCTCGACGGGAATAAACATCAGCACGTAGTCAAGCGAACGCAGCCCGGGAAGCTGTTGATAATCTTTTCGGCCCAGCAGACGAATATGGTTTCGCACTGAGGCGATGTGCTCCTGCAACGCGCTCTCGCGGGTATATTCATCCTCCGCGTTAAAATAGCGCTCATAGGCAACCAACGTCATTTTTGCGTCGATCACCACATCTTTCCCCTGGGGTAGCCGGACAATGACATCGGGCTGCATACGCGAACGGGCATCGTTTTCAATGCTAACCTGAGTTTCGTATTCATAACCTTCACGCAGACCAGAGGCTTCAAGCACCCGCGTGAGTACCACCTCCCCCCAGTTGCCCTGCGTTTTGTTATCGCCTTTTAACGCCCGCGTCAGGTTTACCGCTTCCTGCGCCATCTGCGCGTTCAGTTGCTGAAGATTACGAATTTCATGCGCCAGAGTATGACGTTCCTGCGCCTCTTTGCCGAAGCTATCCTGAACCTGACGACGAAAACCGTCCAGCTGTTCACGAAGCGGCGCCAGCAGGCTGTTCAGGCTTTGGCGGTTTTGCTCATCGACGCGGCGGTTGCTGTGCTCAAAAATGCGGTTCGCCAGGTTTTCAAACTGTTCACTCAGGCGCTGTTCGCTGTTGATCATCTGGCGGATTTTATCTTCCGCATGCTGCTGCGTCGCTTCCAGCCGGGTAGTGACTTCACGGAGATCGGCTTCCAGAGAGGTGTTGATGCTGTGCAGGCTGCGTAATTCGTTATTGAGTAGCTCGCACTCGTCGCGCCAGTGGGCTTCCTGTGCGAGTTGTTGGCGGGCAGCGCTTAACGCAATATCCAGTTCACGTCGCTCTTCGATGAGGTCGGCACGGATCTGATCGGCCCGCGCTTTTGTCGCCAGCCACCCCACCAGCAGCCCTGCGGCTAACGCCAACACAGCACTCATCATAATTGAAATATCCACAACGCCCCCTTACAGCAACGGCTTACCCGCACAAAATAGAATTGTGCTGTATAAACGTCCAGTTTAAAAGGAATTTCCTGCGAGGCACTACGCAAAATAAAAAGGCCGAACACGTCGGCCTTTTTGAACAGAAGTGAGAATTACAGTAAACGGCGGGCAGCTTCCACCACGATTTTCACCGCGTGGCTTTCCGTTTGTTTCATCGTTTCCGCATTGGGGATCTCTTGCTGAGTACGGTTCACGATAACACCAGCAACCATACCGGCACGCAGGCCCTGGATGGCACACATGGTCAGCAACGTTGCGGATTCCATTTCGTAGTTCATGACCCCCATGGACTGCCACTCTTCCATCGAGCCTTTGAAACGGCTCACTACGCGACCAGAGAAGGTGTCATAACGCTCCTGGCCCGGGTAGAAGGTGTCAGATGACGCGGTGACGCCCACGTGGGTAGTCGCACCGATAGATTTCGCCGCTTCCACCAGCGCAGTGGTGCACTCGAAGTCGGCAACGGCCGGGAATTCCATTGGCGCGAAGTGCAGGCTTGCACCATCCAGACGGACAGACGCAGTGGTGACCAGCACGTCGCCAACATTGATGTGCGGCTGAATTGCGCCAGTCGTACCGATACGCAGGAAGGTACGAATGCCCAGTTGCGCCAGTTCTTCTACGGCAATAGAGGTGGACGGGCCGCCGATACCGGTAGAGCAAACGATCACGGCTTTACCATCCAGCTCAGCACGCCAGGTCGTGAACTCGCGATGGGATGCCAGCTTAACCGGCTTATCCATCAGCGCGGCGATCTTTTCCACACGCTCCGGGTCGCCAGGGACGATAGCGAGCTGGGCCCCTTGTAAATCGTTCTTAGTGAGGCCGAGATGAAAAACATCAGACTTAGACATAAAAACTCCTCTGTGAATCGGTTTTGTCAGAAGAAGCAAAAACACACTTTACCGAAGGCATAAACAAATTTTCGTGACAGACATCACCATGATGTAAATCAATTGCATTCGATTACCATGAAATAGTGATCTGCATCACATAAATGACGTGATGTAAGGACGCCTTGCACAAAAGATAGACCGTTTAAGGCAATGTGGTTCGTTGCATATGTCTATATTTAATAATGCGCTTTTTGGCTGAATATTTAAGGGTACGGAGAATACCATGACCACACGACAATCTGGCTTTGCACCTGCTGTATCTCCACCGACGTCTACTACGGTTCACACACCGGATAACGCAATTATCGCCGGTGTAACGTCCATACCTTCACAAGGCGATGATATGCCAGCGTATCACGCACGACCAAAACAGACCGATGGCCCCCTACCCGTGGTCATTGTCGTGCAGGAGATTTTTGGCATTCATGAACACATTCGTGACGTTTGCCGCCGTCTGGCCCTGGAAGGGTATCTGGCTATCGCGCCAGAGCTCTATTTCCGCGAAGGCGATCCCAATGACTTTGCCGATATCCCCACGCTGCTCAGCGGCCTTGTCGCCAAAGTGCCTGACGCTCAGGTACTGGCCGATCTGGACCACGTCGCCAGTTGGGCCTCCCGCAACGGCGGTGACGCGCATCGATTAATGATCACAGGTTTTTGCTGGGGTGGACGCATCACCTGGCTGTATGCAGCGCACAATCCGCAGTTAAAAGCAGCGGTAGCGTGGTATGGCAAACTGGTAGGCGATAAGACCCTCAACTCGCCGAAACATCCGGTTGATATCGCCACCGATCTTAACGCTCCTGTTCTGGGGCTTTATGGTGGTCAGGACACCAGTATTCCTCAGGTTACCGTCGAAACTATGCGTCAGGCGCTACGCGCCGCTAATGCAAAAGCGGAAATTGTGGTTTATCCCGATGCCGGGCATGCATTTAATGCCGATTACCGCCCGAGCTACCACGAAGAGTCCGCCAAAGATGGCTGGCAGAGAATGCTGGAGTGGTTCGCGCAATACGGCGAGAAGAAATAAGTATCGCCAGGTAAACCGATCATCAAAACGGAGGCGTTAGCCTCCGTTTTGTTTTTAAGCCTGACGCAAGTTCTGCGCGGCCTTCACCATATTCGCCAGTGCGGCACGGGTTTCCGGCCAGCCTCGGGTTTTCAGGCCGCAGTCCGGGTTCACCCACAGCCGCTCCGCTGGAATACGCTGCTCCGCCTTCTTCAGCAGGGCCTCAATCCACTCCACGCTCGGGACGTTCGGCGAGTGAATATCGTAGACACCCGGCCCAATTTCATTCGGATAGTCGAACTCTTCAAACGATTCCAGCAACTCCATGTCGGAGCGTGAGGTCTCAATGGTGATCACATCCGCGTCCAGCGCCGCAATGGAATCCATGATGTCGTTGAACTCGCAGTAACACATGTGGGTGTGGATCTGAGTTTCATCCTTCGCCACCGCCGCGTTAATGCGGAAGGCTTCTACCCCCCACGCCAGATACGCGGCCCAGTCGCTGCGCCGCAGCGGTAGACCTTCGCGCAGCGCCGGTTCGTCGATCTGAATAATACCGATACCCGCCGCTTCCAGATCCGCCACTTCATCACGCAGCGCCAGCGCAATCTGCTTGGCGATGGTTTCACGCGTCACGTCTTCACGCGGGAATGACCAGCAAAGAATGGTCACCGGACCGGTCAACATACCTTTTACCGGCTTGTCGGTCAGCGACTGCGCGTACTTCGCCCACTCCACGGTGATCGCTTCCGGGCGGCTGACGTCGCCAATTACCACCGGCGGCTTCACGCAGCGAGAACCATAGCTCTGCACCCAACCGTTCTGGGTAAAGACAAAACCATCCAGATGCTCGCCAAAATATTCCACCATGTCATTACGCTCGGCTTCACCGTGCACCAGCACATCGAGGCCCAGACGTTCCTGCTCGACGATCGCCTGTTTGATATGTTCGGCGATACCGGTGCGGTAGTGACCAGCATCCAGGTTGCCCTTTTTGAAATCCAGCCGCAGACCGCGAATTTCGGTGGTTTGCGGGAATGAACCGATCGTAGTGGTCGGCCATGCCGGCAGATTAAAGCGGGCACGCTGCGCCTCGGCGCGAACCGGGTAAGCGTTGGCGCGCTGGCTGTCCTGCGCGGTGATCGCCGCCAGACGTTTTTCCACTGCGGCGTTGTGTACGCGGGTAGAGTGACGACGCGCCTGGATCGGTGCGCTCCATTCCACAATTGCCGCCGTATCGCCGCTGTTCAGGGCATCGCGCAGCAGCGCCAGCTCGCCGCACTTTTGCAGCGCGAAGGCAAACCAGCTCTTCACTTCGGCATCAAGTCGGGTTTCCACACTGAGATCGATTGGGCTGTGCAGCAGAGAGCAGGAAGAAGCCACCCACAGAGCACGTTTCCCGACGATGTCTTTAATTTGCGCATATTTTTCGCTGAGATCGGCGCGCCAGACGTTACGACCGTTTACCAAACCGGCTGACAGCAGCCAGTCGGCAGGCAGGCGTTGGTGCAACTCGGCAACGTCATCTTTGCCATGAACGAAATCAACGTGCAGACCCTGCACCGGCAGCGCGGTAATGGTATCCAGGTTCGGCGTTACGCCTTCAAAATAAGTGGTCAGCAGTAATTTTACCTGCCCTGCCAGCGCGTCATACGCGGGTTTGAAGGCGTTCAGCCAAACCTGCGGCAGCTCCAGTACCAGCGCGGGTTCATCAATCTGTACCCACTCAATACCGCGTTTCGCCAGCTCGGCCAGCACCTGCTGGTAAACCGGCAGAATGTCGTTGAGCAGGGTCAGGCGGTCAAACTGTTCGCCCTTCACTTTCCCCAGCCACAGGTAAGTTACCGGCCCAAGCAGTACAGGCTTCACCTTGTGGCCGAGCGCCAGCGCTTCGTCCACTTCATCCAGCAGTTGGGTCCAGGTCAGTTTGAACTGCTGACCTTTGGTGAACTCCGGCACCATGTAGTGATAGTTGGTATTAAACCATTTGGTCATTTCTGCCGCCGCCGCTGGCTCACCCGTCGGGGCGCGACCACGACCAATGCGGAATAAGGTATCGATATCAACCGAGCCGTCTTTATTTTGATGACGCGCTGGAACGTTACCGAGCAGCAGGCTGGTGGTTAGCACGTGATCGTACCAGGCAAAATCGCCCACCGGCAGCAGGTCAATGCCCGCCTGCTTCTGCTGATCCCAGTGGCGGGCGCGCAGCTCGCGGCCAACGGCCAGCAATTCCTCATGGGAAGAATTTCCCGCCCAGTAGCTTTCTTGCGCTTTTTTCAGCTCGCGACGCAGGCCAACGCGAGGGAAACCGAGGGTGTGATTCAATATTGTCATTTTTCTTCCTCTAATTATATGTAAATCCTATGGATTTTGAATTTAGGGAAGGCGGCAAGTTTGCTCATCCCCAGGAGCTTACTGAAGTAAGTGACTGGGGTGGGGAAACGAAGCCAACGCACCATAAATTTAAAAGACGAAGGATTTTAGCCATCCAGATGTTTACACATCCATAATTGGCGGTTACTGTATATTCCTCAAGCGCAATTTGTTCATGCCGAAGTGAAGGACTTTCATGATCGAGATTAAACACCTGAAAACGCTCCAGGCGTTGCGGAATAGTGGTTCGCTGGCAGCCGCAGCGGCGACGTTGCATCAGACCCAATCCGCCCTTTCTCACCAGTTCAGCGATCTGGAGCAACGCCTCGGCTTTCGTCTTTTTATCCGTAAAAGTCAGCCTCTGCGCTTTACGCCGCAGGGCGAAATTTTGCTGCAGCTGGCAAACCAGGTGTTGCCGCAAATCGGTCGCGCGCTGCAGGCCTGCAACGAACCGCAGCAAACCCGGCTACGCATCGCGATTGAATGCCACAGCTGTATCCAATGGCTGACGCCCGCGCTGGAGAATTTTCGTGCCAACTGGCCGCAGGTGGAAATGGACTTTAAATCCGGCGTGACGTTCGATCCGCAACCTGCGCTACAGCAGGATGAATTGGATCTGGTGTTGACCTCCGACATTCTGCCGCGCAGCGGATTGCACTACTCGCCGATGTTTGATTTTGAAGTACGCCTGGTCCTGGCGCCGGACCATCCGCTGGCCAGCAAAACGCAAATCACCCCGGAGGATTTAGCCAGCGAGACGCTGCTTATTTATCCGGTACAACGGAGTCGGCTGGATGTCTGGCGGCATTTCCTGCAGCCTGCGGGCGTTAGCCCGTCGCTGAAGAGCGTGGATAACACCCTGCTGCTGATTCAGATGGTTGCAGCCAAAATGGGTATCGCGGCTTTACCACACTGGGTGGTGGAGAGTTTTGAGCGCCAGGGTCTGGTGGTAACCAAAACCCTGGGTGATGGATTGTGGAGCCGACTGTACGCCGCCGTGCGCGATGGCGAGCAACGGCAGCCGGTCACGGAAGCGTTTATTCGCTCAGCGCGGAATCACGCCTGCGATCACCTGCCGTTTGTGCGGAGTGCGGAACGACCCACTTTCGATGTACCCACAGTGAGGCCACTATCACAGCCGCACCAATGATGAAGCTCGGCCAATGAGGCTGTTGATGCCAGATAGCCAGGTTAACCAGCAGCCCGGCTGGCACATGCATATTGTTCATGATGCCCAGCGTACCCGCATCCACCTGTGTCGCGCCATAGTTCCACATAAAGTAACCGATGCCGGACGCCGCCACGCCAAGAAACACCAGGATGCCCCACTGTAGCGTAGTTGCAGGCATTTTCTGCGCGTTACCCAGCATGGACCAGGCCACTATCGCCACCATAAATGCCCCCATGTAAAACCAGGCGAAGGCGTTGTGCTGCGGCATTGGCCGCGTTTCCATCAGACGCTTGTAGCCCACCATGCCAATGGCAAAGCTGATATTGGACAACTGTACCAGCAGCAGGCCGGTCCAGAAGTGGCTGGTCACCTGGTCGTAACGAATGATCCCCGCACCGATCACCGCCAGCAACGCACTGAAGGCGTAACTCCAGCGCAGACGACGTCCGCTCATGAGATCATAAATCAGCGTAATGTAGAGCGGCGTCAGTACGGTAAAGAGCAGCAGTTCTGAAACCGTCAGGTACAGATAGGCGTGAAAACTCAGCATATACATAATGCCAAGCTGCATGGCCCCTACCAGCATATACAGCGCGATCGTTTTTACGCTGTGCCCACGGGTGCGTAAAAATGGCAGGAACACCAGCGCCGCCAGCCCAACACGCACCAGCACCGCAAAATAGCTATCGACATGACCGGCAAGGTACTCGCCAAACAGGCTAAAGGAAAAGGCCCACAGAATTGTGGTAATGATGAGTAACGCCACAATGGATGTCTCTTAACAAAAGGTACACCCATTGTAGCGAAGTTTTTAGTTGACAACTGGTCAACTAACGAACGATAACATTACTGCAAAAAGAGCTTACGCAGATAGTGCGGCACGGCATCATCGGCGTTGAGTCCAATCACGTCCAGTTCCGGATGAAGATCTTTCAGGCGTTGGTGCGCGTTGCCCATGATGCAGCCTTTACCAGCCATGGAGAGCATTTCCGCATCGTTCATGCCATCGCCGAAAGCGATGCAGTCCTGCAGGCTGTAGCCCATCGCTTTCGCCACCGCTTCCAGCGCATGACCTTTCGACACGCCGCCAGCCATAACTTCCAGACAGGTAAGCGTAGAGAAGCTGACGTTGACGCGATCGCCCCAGCGGGCGTTAATCGCCTGCTCCAGCGGCAGCAGCCTTTCATGAGAATCGGTGGTAAAAAACACTTTGCTGACGCCTTCAGGCTCCAGTAGCGCAGGTTCAAACAGAGAATAGTTAAATACCGCTTCTTTAAAGAAGCGCATTTCGTCCGGGCGATGGCGATTCATAAACCATTCATCATCACGATAAACGTTGGTTACGATGTCCGGATTTGCATTTACCACGCCGAACAGGTCGCTGGCAATGTCGCGATCCAGGTTATGGGTAAACACCAGATTCCCGGCAGAATCGTGCACGCGCGCGCCGTTGGATGTGATCATGTAGGTTTTAATGCCAAGGTTATCGCGAATTTGCCCCACATCAACATGATGACGGCCAGTCGCAAACACGAAGTTAACGCCACGTGCGGTCAATAATTTCAGTGTCTCTTTGGCATAAGGGGACAACGTATGGTCGGGGGAAAGCAGCGTACCGTCTAAATCAGACGCAACAACCTGATACATAAGAAAATTAAACCTCTAGGCAAAGCGGTTTCCGCTGGATGAGTTATGCTTATCGAAAAATTCGACAATAGCGTTAAGCGCGACTGAGCGCATTGCGTCCTTTTCAAAAAGGATCTCATGGTACGCGCCTTTGATGACAAGCGGCTGACCTCCCTCTACTGGATGGCCCGCTGCAGCGCGGAGTTCACAAAAGCGATCGTGCATACGGTTATCAACCAAACGCTCTTCTTCGGCCTGGATAAGCAATGTTGGCGTCGCGTCATCTCCCGCCCCGGCCAGGACCTGTTCACCCGCCAGAATGCCTTCACGTACCCAGTGGTAAGTGGGACCGCCCACGCGCAGCCGAGGTTCATCGGCATAGAAACGCAGATTGCGCCGATAGCGCTGTCGACTGTGGGTTACCGCATTCATCCCGAATGGCAGCGCCCGCCAGCGCCCGGTCCCCATGGCATAACCCTCGCGGATCCGTGGATGCCCTTCAGCCCAGTCCAGAATTTGACGCACCATCCAGTCGGGAAAGCGCATCACAATACCAAACATCGGCGCGCAAAGCGCAATGGCATCACACTGATTCGGGTGACGCTGCAGGAACAACGTGGCAATCGCCCCGCCCATAGAATGCGCCAGTATATAGCGTTTTCTCCACGGACCGGGTGACACTTCCTGCTGCCAGAAAGCGGTTAAATCGTCGACATAGTCATTAAAGTTATCCACATGACCGCGATGCGGATCCGAAAGCATACGGCCGGAACGCCCCTGGCCACGGTGATCGATAATGAGAACGTCAAAACCAGAATGAAACAGGTCGTACGCCAGTTCAGCGTATTTTACATAGCTTTCAATGCGTCCAGGACAGACGACGATGACGCGATCGTTTTTCTCTGCGTGAAAGCGCACAAAATGTACGGGGACATTATCTACGCCCGTAAACTCCGCTTCTTCCCGCTGACGCCAGAAATCTGTCAGTGGTCCCATGGAAAAAGCAGCAAACGCGTTTTCTCTTGTTTCCCAGTCTTTTTGCTGCTGAAACATCGGGTATCCAGCCTCGTTGACCAAGTAAAATCGTTTTTTTTGCCATGTCTGATACAACGTACCGACAGTAGCGTATTGTGGCATAAAAATAGACAATCCGGGAGTTTCTCATGACCTTTGAATGGTGGTTCGCCTACCTGCTGACCTCTATTATTTTGAGCTTGTCTCCAGGCTCTGGCGCAATCAACACCATGACCACCGCCATCAGCCACGGTTATCGCGGTGCCAGCGCATCGATTGCGGGTCTACAGACCGGACTGGGCATTCATATCATTTTGGTTGGCGTAGGGCTGGGAACGCTGTTTTCACGTTCAGCGATCGCGTTTGAAGTGCTGAAGTGGGCGGGCGCGGCTTACCTGATTTGGCTAGGAATTCAGCAATGGCGGGCGGCGGGCGCTATCGATCTGAACACCATGGCGAATACGCAATCGCGCAGCCGCCTGTTCAAACGCGCGGTCTTTGTTAATCTGACCAACCCCAAAAGCATTGTTTTTCTTGCCGCCCTGTTCCCGCAGTTTATCCTGCCGCAGGAACCGCAGTTGATGCAGTATGTGGTGCTTGGCGTCACGACCATTGTGGTCGATATTATTGTGATGATCGGTTACGCGACGCTGGCTACGCGCATTGCTGGCTGGATTAAAGGGCCAAAGCAAATGAAAGCGCTGAACAAAGTGTTTGGTTCACTGTTTATGCTGATAGGCGCCCTGCTGGCGTCGGCAAGGCATGCCTGATAACGGTGCCGGATGGCGTTAGCGCTTATCCGGCATGAAGGAAGCTTAGCGCGAAATGATCAGATGGATACCGAAACCCGCGAACAGCGCGCCGGCAAAGCCATCGATCCACTTCGCCAGACGCTGATAGCCGCGACGCATTTTCGGTAATGCAAACAGGCTGGCAACCACGGTAAACCACGCCAGCGTTTCCACGATGATCAGCGCGAAAATGCCCCAACGCGCGCCCGTTCCTACACTATCGCCAACAAACAATGAGAACACGGAGCCAAAATAGATAATCGCTTTCGGGTTGGCGAGGTTGGTCAACAGACCTTTTAAAAAGCTGCGTCCGCTCTGCGCCAGTTCAACCTGTGGGGCAGGGGCCGCTACGTCCTGTTTTTTAAACGCGCCGCGCAGCATCTGGTAACCCATCCAGCACAGATACAGGCCGCCGCCCACCATGATAATGGTGTGCAGCCAGGCCATTTTTTCGATAATCAGATGCAGGCCAAGCAGCGCCACGCCAGCCCAGACCATGACGCCACAGGTAATACCCAGCACGCCCATCATGGCTTCTTTGCGCGAACGGCTAACGGCCGTTTGAGAAACAAAGAAGAAATCGGGACCGGGACTCATCAGCGCAACGATATGCACCAACGCAACGGTAAAAAATAGCGTTAACATAAAAATGACTCGCGGGGAAATAGTTCAGTGAGTCACCATCCTGGCACTTTTTTGCCTGGCTGACTACTCTTCGTCGTCACCATCGACGTGGGCGCGAATAAGTGCCATAAACTCTTTGCCAAAACGTTCAAGTTTACGCATTCCCACGCCGTTGACGCTCAGCATTTCGCTCGGCGAAACCGGCATCTGCTCGGCCATTTCAATCAACGTGGCATCGTTAAAGACGACATACGGCGGGATATTCTCTTCATCGGCAATCGCTTTACGTAGCTTACGCAATTTGGCAAACAGTTTGCGATCGTAATTGCCGCCGAAGGATTTCTGCATAGCGCGCGGTTTCAGCGCCACGATTCGCGGTACCGCAAGCTGCAACGGGACTTCACCGCGCAGAACCGGACGCGCGGCATCGGTCATCTGCAGTGCGGAATGCTGCGCGATATTTTGCGTCACCAGCCCAAGATGGATAAGCTGGCGAATTACGCTCACCCAGTGTTCATGGCTTTTATCGCGCCCCATGCCATAAACCTTGAGTTTATCGTGGCCCAACTCGCGGATACGCTGATTATTCGCTCCGCGCAGAACCTCCACCACATATCCCATACCAAAGCGCTGATTGACCCGGCCAATCGTGGAAAGCGCAATCTGCGCATCGTTTAAGCCGTCGTACTGTTTTGGCGGATCGAGACAGATATCGCAGTTACCACACGGCTCCTGACGCCCCTCGCCAAAATAATTCAGCAGAACCAGACGACGACAGGTTTGCGCCTCGGCAAACGCCCCCATCGCATTGAGCTTATGGCGTTCGATATCCAGCAGTTGTCCGGCAGGTTTCTCTTCGAGGCAACGGCGGAGCCACGCCATATCAGCCGGATCGTAAAACAGCATCGCTTCCGCCGGCAGGCCATCACGCCCGGCACGACCGGTTTCCTGATAATAGGACTCAATGTTGCGCGGGATATCAAAATGCACCACGAAGCGCACGTTAGGTTTGTTGATCCCCATGCCGAACGCTACGGTCGCCACCACAATTTGCAGGTCATCGCGCTGGAATTTTTCCTGCACCTCGGCGCGCACGCTGTTTTCCAGCCCGGCATGATAAGCCCCGGCGCTGATGCCGCGGCTTTGCAGGCGCGCA
Organism: Citrobacter sp. C5_2; assembly: GCF_014596845.2. Taxonomy (NCBI): domain Bacteria; kingdom Pseudomonadati; phylum Pseudomonadota; class Gammaproteobacteria; order Enterobacterales; family Enterobacteriaceae; genus Citrobacter; species Citrobacter sp. C5_2. The sequence goes on from NZ_CP115032.1 coordinate 4,967,633, forward strand.
GCGGTGTCTTCGACTTTGGCGCGGCTGTTACAGTAAATAATGCCGGATTTACCGCGTTGTTCTTGCACATAGCGCATCAGTTGATCGAGCGGCTTAAACTTCTCCATCAGCATGTAGCGAATATTCGGCCGATCAAAGCTGCTGATCTGAATTAACGGATCGTTGAGGCCCAGCAGGCGCACGATATCCAGCCGGGTGGTTTCATCCGCGGTCGCGGTTAACGCCACAAACGGCAGCGTTGGGAAACGCTGACGCAGTTGGCCCAGCGCGGCGTATTCAGGGCGGAAGTCATGCCCCCACTGCGAAATACAGTGCGCTTCATCCACCGCCAGCAGCACCGGATTCCAGTGCCCAAGATGCTCAAGGAAGTTATCCAGCATCAGGCGCTCAGGGGCAATATACAGCAAGCGAACCTGCCCGCTGCGACAGCCGGCCATCACCTCAAGCTGCTGCTCACGACTTTGGGTGGAGTTCAGGCACGCCGCCGCCACGCCGTTGGCCAGCAGTTGATCGACCTGGTCTTTCATCAGGGAAATCAGCGGCGAAACAACAACGGTGAGTCCGTTGAGTAATAATGCGGGAATTTGATAGCACAGGGATTTGCCGCCACCGGTGGGCATAACGACCAGGCAGTCGCGACCAGAGAGCACGGTGTCGATAATTTCTTCCTGGCCTGGGCGAAACTGTTGGTAGCCAAAGGTTTCCTGCAAAACCTGTTTAGCGCCCATTTCCAGATTCAACACTTCCGCCTGCGCCACATTAACCCCATTAACCTTAAATAAAAACAGGCGCTATTTTCAGCGCCTGAGAAAGAAACTGCAATGATTAAAATACTCTCAATATCTGTCAGAAGATATCGTTAAGCATTACACCCACGCCAACACGGGTCTGATTGAAGTTGTAGTCAATCAGCGATTCTCCGTAACCACTGTAGACCTGGGTGTAGAGACGAACATGCTTCGTAATAGGATAGCTTGCTCCTAACTCTGCGCCGCCGTAGCCGGTGTTCCAGTTGTACTGACCTTTCACGCTGATAACGGCGTCGCCCAGGTGATACCCCATTTTCAGCTGATAATAGCCCATGTATTTGGTGATGTCGGGGTTATCATCGGTACTGCCAATGACGTACCACGGCTTTACTTCCACCAGCCAGTTGCCGTTTTCTGCCATCAGGCGGGTATACAGGCGGTTCCAGCTACGTGAAGTGGGGTCGGAGCGCCCGTTGGAATCATGGTTATAACCCATTTCGACATCACGTAGCGTCCACCCGGCAAAGCGATAGTCGGTGGCGAAACCAAGGAACAACTGCGGCTCGTAGTTGGTTTCGCGAAACGGTGAAGATTCTTCACTGTTCGAAAGCTGCCACCAGGATTTCTGCGTATAGGAACCGCCAAGAACCGAGTTCGGACCCAATATTCCTCGCCAAAGGGGAAACGCCAGGCTTAGCTGAAACTTCACCTCATCTTTGCGCGCATTGTCCGACCAGCTATAGCTGCTGATCGCCTCTTTGTTCATGTCGCTGGTATTGGTGTAGATAAGGTAGTTGGTGTCATAAGGGTAAAGCGTGAAAGGGTTGTCATGCTCTTGCAGCATATTAGCGATGATACTGCCCCGAACTGCTGGTGCATCATGAATCTCTTTTACTGTCGCTTCCTGCGCATACGCGGTCAACGGCAGCATGACTGCTGGTAGTAACCATCCCAGAATCGCCCGCATCGGTAATGTTCTCCTGAACCAAAATATTGATGAATTGTATAATTTTCTGACAAGCATTCTACATACTTAGCTCGTTCCTCGTTAGTTATCCCGTCCTAAAGTAGAAAACAACAAATAATAAGCATAATATCAACATTTCATTAACCAACAAGGTATTAAGATCGTATGTCTGCTGTACTGACCGCTGAAGAAGCCCTGAAGTTAGTGGGTGAAATGTTTGTTTATCATATGCCGTTTAACCGTGCGCTGGGGCTGGAACTGGAACGCTATGAAAAAGAATTTGCGCAATTAGCGTTTAATAATCAACCGATGATGGTCGGTAACTGGGCGCAAAGCATTCTGCATGGCGGAGTGATCGCCTCAGCACTCGACGTCGCCGCCGGACTGGTGTGTGTAGGCAGCACGTTGACCCGTCACGAAACGATCAGTGAGGACGAACTGCGTCAGCGAATGTCACGTATGGGCACCATCGATTTACGCGTTGATTACCTGCGCCCGGGGAGAGGGAATCGCTTTACCGCCACCAGCAGCCTGCTGCGGGCGGGTAATAAAGTAGCCGTTGCGCGTGTTGAACTGCATAACGAAGAACAGCTCTATATCGCCAGCGCAACCGCCACTTATATGGTGGGGTAAGCGCTTAAAAAAAGGTAAACTGCTGTTACATTTCTGCAATGAGTTTTCCCGATGGATGCTAAACAAACGCGGCAGGGCGTATTACTCGCTCTGGCTGCCTATTTTATTTGGGGTATCGCTCCCGCCTACTTCAAACTGATTTACTATGTCCCGGCGGATGAGATCCTGACGCACCGCGTCATCTGGTCATTTTTCTTTATGGTGGTTCTGATGAGCATCAGCCGCCAGTGGTCGGGTGTTAAAACGCTGCTACAAACACCAAAGAAGATCTTCCTGCTGGCGCTCTCTGCGGTGCTCATCGGCGGAAACTGGCTGCTGTTCATTTGGGCGGTCAATAATCACCATATGCTGGAAGCCAGTCTCGGCTATTTTATTAACCCGCTGGTGAATATCGTGCTGGGGATGCTTTTCCTCGGCGAGCGCTTTCGTCGCATGCAGTGGTTGGCGGTACTGTTAGCCGCCTGCGGCGTACTGGTACAGCTGTGGACCTTCGGCTCATTGCCGATAATCGCGCTGGGACTGGCGTTCAGCTTTGCTTTTTATGGTCTGGTGCGTAAGAAGATTGCCGTTGAAGCGCAAACCGGCATGTTGATTGAAACCCTGTGGCTCTTACCCGTTGCCGCTATCTACCTGTTTGGCATTGCGGATAGCCCAACCAGCCATATGGGGCAAAACCCGATGTCACTCAATCTGCTACTGATTGCCGCCGGTATCGTGACCACCATTCCGCTGCTGTGCTTTACCGGCGCAGCGACACGTCTGCGTCTTTCAACACTGGGTTTCTTCCAGTATATCGGACCCACGTTGATGTTCCTGCTGGCGATCACCTTTTACGGTGAAGTGCCGGGAGCGGATAAAATGGTGACGTTCGCCTTTATCTGGGTGGCGCTGGCGATTTTCGTGATGGATGCGATTTATACGCAACGCAGAACGCGTATGGGGATGTGAAGGCTTTTTGCCTGATGGCGCTACGCTTATCAGGCCTACGGGATCTGTAGGCCTGATAAGACACCGCCATTAAAGCCAGTTCTTACGTTTAAAGTACAGATACGGCGCCAGACCTGCGAGCATCATAAAGACAATCGCGCCAGGATAACCGAAGCTCCAGTGCAGTTCCGGCATAAATTCAAAGTTCATGCCGTAGCTGGAAGCCACCAGCGTCGGCGGCAGAAATACCACCGAGACCACCGAGAAGATCTTGATGATGCGGTTCTGCTCAATATTGATAAAGCCCATCGCCGCCTGCATCAGGAAGTTAACCTTCTGGAACAGCGATTCGTTATGCGGCAGCAGAGACTCGATATCGCGCAGGATCTCACGCGCCTGCTCCAGTTGACCACCCGGCAGACGCGCTTTACGCACCAGAAAGTTCAGTGCGCGCTGGGTATCCATCAGACACAGGCGTACCTTCCAGCCGATATCTTCCTGTTCCGCCAGCGTGGAAAGCGCTTCGTCGTATTCATCGCCCTGACGCCCTTCCATGATCACACGGCTGAGTTTTTCCAGGTCGCTATAGATGTTTTCAATCTCATCCGCCAACTGTTCAATTTTGGTTTCGAACAGATCGAGTAGCAGCTCGTAGGCGTTACCATCCACCATCGCCTGGTTACGCGCACGCATGCGATACAGACGAAACGCCGGCAGTTCGCGTTCGCGCAGGGTAAACAGGCGGCCTTCGCGAATGGTAAATGCGACGGTTGAGTTACCCGCGTGATCGTCGGCGTCTTCATAGAAGAAGAAGGAGTGAATGTGCAGTCCATCCTCGTCTTCAAAAAAACGTGCGGATGCTTCGATGTCTTCCAGTTCAGGGCGCGTGGCCAGATTCTGGCCCAAGTCCTTTTGCACACGGTTTCGTTCTTCGTCATCCGGCTCGACTAAATCGACCCAAACCGAACTGGCCAGGTGCTCGATCTCGTCTGCCTCAAGGCGAGTTAAACGATTGTTTTCCAGTTGAAATGCGCTCAGCATGACCGGGACTCCCAATGCAAAAAATTATCGGACAGTTCGGAGGGCACACAGAAACAAATTGGGTTTCAGACCATTAAACAGCCTGACTCAGCGCGACGGGAAAAAACAGAAGGTCGCTGACAACCGCGAAGGCTATCAGCAAAAAGGGATAGCCTTAGGAGTTGATCCTGGATGACAGGATAATGAGCCAGTATCTACTGGGTGTGTCCAAGGCGAATGTCCTCTTAGCGTAATCGTGCGCGCATGTTACGCCAGCAAAATTTTGACGTCAACACGCAACGGATGGCGAAAAAGTAATAATTTCCCCTTATACAGAAAGGTTAGCAGAGGGGAATTATTTATCTATGATTTCAGAATATTAACCGGCAGATAGCCGAATGGCGGCTTCGCCTTATCCGGCCTACAAATCAAAATGTTACCCGGTCAGTAGATCAGATAAGCGCAACGACATCAGGCGATTACACCGTTTCCAGTCTGGCGTAAGCCGCCACCAGCCATTTAATGCCCTGCCCCTGGAACGCGACCTGCAAACGACTGTGCTCACCGCTACCTTCGAGGTTGACGATGGTGCCCTCGCCGAACTTCGCGTGGCGTACCCGCTGGCCAAGTTTGTAGCCGGTATCGTTTTCCGCCATTGGCGTGCCCATCCGCTGATGGCTCACCGGACGGCTAACCGTGGCGCGCAGACGCACCTCTTCAACGCACGCTTCCGGCAGTTCGCCGATAAAGCGCGACGGACGATGGTAAACCTCTTTACCGTACAAACGACGCGTTTCGGCGTAGGTGAGCGTCAGTTTCTGCATCGCGCGGGTGACGCCAACATAGGCCAGGCGACGTTCTTCTTCGAGACGGCCGCCTTCATCCAGCGACATCTGGCTCGGGAACATGCCTTCTTCCATACCCACGATAAATACCTGTGGGAACTCCAGCCCTTTCGCCGAGTGCAGGGTCATCAGCTGTACCGCGTCCTGCCAGGTATCCGCTTGCCCTTCGCCTGCTTCCAGCGCGGCGTGGGAGAGGAACGCCTGCAGCGGCATTAAGTCTTCGTCTTCTTCGTTGTAGCTGAACTGGCGCGTTGCCGTCACCAGTTCGTCTAAGTTTTCGATACGCGTCTGACCTTTCTCGCCTTTTTCCTGCTCGTACATCATGCGCAGGCCGGAATCTTTAATCACCCGGTCAGTCTGCACGTGCAGCGGCATATCGGCGGTCTCTTGCGCCAGCGCGTCAATCAGTTCCATAAAGCGCTGTAAGGCGCTGGCGGCTCGACCGGCCAGGGCTTTTTCCTGCAGCAGTTCACGACAGGCCTGCCACAACGTTAGCTGGCGGTCACGGGAAGTCTGGCGCACGACATCTAAAGTACGATCGCCAATCCCGCGCGTTGGCGTATTCACCACACGCTCAAACGCGGCATCGTCATTGCGGTTAGCGATCAGGCGCAGGTAGGAGAGCGCGTCTTTAATTTCCTGACGTTCAAAGAAGCGCATACCGCCATAGATACGATACGGCATGCTGGCCTGTAGTAAGGCTTCTTCCAACACGCGTGACTGGGCGTTGCTACGATACAGAATCGCGCACTGTTCCAGCGCGCCGCCGTTGTCCTGCCAGGTTTTAATGCGATTGACCACGAAGCGCGCTTCATCAAGTTCGTTGAACGCGCAGTACAGCGAGATCGGCTCGCCGTCGACGCCGTCGGTCCACAGTTTTTTACCCAGGCGTCCGTTGTTATTTTCAATCAGGGCGTTAGCTGCGCTAAGAATATTGTTGGTCGAACGGTAGTTCTGCTCCAGACGAATGGTTTCTGCGCCCGGGAAATCGTTGAGGAAGCGCTGAATGTTCTCCACCTGCGCGCCGCGCCAGCCGTAGATCGACTGGTCATCATCGCCCACGATCATCACCTTGCCGGTGTCGCCCGCCAGCAGACGGATCCAGGCGTACTGAATGTTGTTGGTATCCTGGAATTCGTCCACCAGGATATTGGTAAAGCGTTCGCGGTAGTGCTGCAGAATGTGCGGCTTGTTGAGCCACAGTTCATGGGCGCGCAGCAGCAGTTCGGCGAAATCCACCAGCCCCGCGCGATCGCAGGCTTCCTGATAAGCCTGATAGACCTTCTGCCAGGTCTGTTCGACCGGGTTGCCGTAGCTTTGCAGATGGTGCGGGCGCAGCCCTTCATCTTTCTGGCTGTTGATAAACCACATTGCCTGACGCGGCGGCCACTGCTTTTCGTCAAGGTTCATCGCTTTGATCAGGCGCTTGAGCAGACGCAGTTGGTCCTCGCTGTCGAGGATCTGGAAATCCTGCGGCAGGTTGGCATCCATATGGTGCGCGCGCAACAGACGGTGCGCCAGGCCGTGAAAGGTCCCCACCCACATTCCGCCTTGGCTGGTTCCCATGATCTGACCAATACGGTGGCGCATTTCCGCCGCCGCTTTGTTGGTAAAGGTCACCGCCATAATGGAGTACGGCGAGTTGTTCTCTACCGTCAGTAACCAGGCGATACGATGCACCAGTACGCGAGTTTTACCACTCCCCGCGCCTGCCAGAACCAGCATGTTGCTGCGTGGCGCAGCCACCGCTTCACGCTGTTTATCATTAAGGCTGTCGAGCAGGTAAGAAACGTCCATTGGCACCGCCGCGTAAAAGTAGGTAAGGCGGAGAAGCGTAGCGCCATCCGCCAAAAAGCTGGGTATATATACAGAGTTCTGCTGGTGATTATATCAGCGAGGTCAGAGATGCCAACTGTGAAATTTCAATATGCGGCAGCAAACGGCTGTCTGCGGTTTGCATCAGGTCGGCATTTTCCGGTTTGATCCAGCAAGCCTGCATACCACAACGAATAGCGCCTGCAACGTCTGTCGTCAGGTCATCACCCACATGCAGAATTTCACCTACCGGCATTTTCAGTTTTTGCGCCGCCAGCGCGTACATGTCGCTGAACGGTTTTGAGCGCCCGTCGGGACCGGCGCGCAGCACAAACTCAAAATAATCACCCAGACCAAACAGTTCCGGCTGCGCGTTACCATTGGTGATCGCCACCAGCGGCCATTTGCGGGCCAGCGCCTTCAGCGTGTCATGCGTCGCCTGCGGAACATCAATGCGGCTACGCCATTTGGCGAAATTCATCATCGCCGCATTCGCCCCCATCAAGGCTTCTGCCGCTGACAGACCAGCCTCCAGCATAGCGCGTTCTACGGCGCGGTGACGCCATTGGGTAACGTCGTGGTAGATTTCCGGCTCGGCGTCACGAACGGCCTGACGTAAGCGCTGCAGGTCGCTATTTTGCAGCGAATTCAACGCCGGATGATAATTCTGTACAAACGCGAGCGCTTCCTGCTCGGTGCGTGTGATAACGGGACGGTTATCGTAAAGGGTGTCATCAAGGTCAAAGGTGAGCGCAGAAATACGCCCCAAAGGCCGGTAAAAACGCATTATTTCCCCCGTTTGGCGCGCGGATGCGCCGCATCGTACACTGAAGCCAGGTGTTGAAAATCAAGATGGGTATAGATTTGAGTAGTGGAGAGATTGGCATGACCCAATAACTCCTGCACTCCGCGCAGATCGCCGCTCGACTCCAGCATATGCGTCGCAAAAGAGTGGCGCAATTTGTGGGGATGGACGTGGCTGTTCAGCCCCTGTTTGATACCCCATTCCGCAAAGCGTTTCTGCACGTTACGCGCAGAGATGCGCTTGCCCAGTTTAGACAGGAACAACGCATCGTCATCCCCGCCAAATAAACCGCGCAGATCCAGCCAGTGCTCAATCCACGCCACCGCATTGCGGCCGATCGGCAGACGACGTTCTTTACTCCCCTTGCCCATCACCCACACTTCGCCGGTGTCGAGATCGAGATGTTTAATATCCAGCCCAACCAGTTCAGATAAACGCAGTCCCGCGCCGTACATCACTTCCAGCATCGCCCGGTCGCGCACGGCAAGGGGATCGTTGAGATCGATATCCAGCAGACGATTAACATCATCGACGTCGATATTTTTAGGTAAGTGGCGTGGCGCTTTCGGCGCGGAAACGCTTTTTGCCGGGTTGGCTTTCAGCTCGCCCTGATTAACCAGCCAGTCGAAGAAACTGCGTAGTGCGGAGAGACGCAATGCCAGACTCGCCGCTCCCAGCCCTTTTCGACGGCTGCGCACAGCAAAGCTGCGTACCATTGCAGCGTCACATTGTTGCCAGCTTTGCAGACCGGTTTCTCCGGCTAACGCGATGATGGCATCAAGCTGACGCTGATAATTGAGTAGCGTGATCGGGCTAAGCTGGCGCTCAACGCCCAGATAGCGCAAAAAGCGCGCCACATCCTGAGAAAGGGGTGAATCGGTCATACGCGTTCAATCCAGCGCTCCAGCAGCTCCGGCAACATCAGCGAGATTTCTTGCAGTAATTGTGTACCTTGCCCCTGCTGGTAATGGTTAACGTCACGGCTGCTGAACAGCATCACGCCCAGGGAACCATCTTGCCCCAGCATCGACATCGCCACCGAGCCTATCGCTTTCGCCTCCGGCATCATAACCAGCAATTCCGGACCATTGAGTGGCCCAAGATAGTGCTGCGACTGTCCCAGACGCTGAATACGCAACGGTTCAAAGGCCTGACGGCTTAATGCCAGATGCGTAAATTTGGATGGCGCGCCAAGTCGCCACCGGTCCGGAAACAGACGCACCGTCGCGCCGGCCAGCCCCAGTTCACGCGCCCAGCGATGAAATCGCATCAGCATATCGTCAAGACTGCTGGCCGACACCAGGCGACTTTGCAGATTTAGCAGACGATAGAACAGGCTTTCATTGGCGTTGGCTTGTTCCATCAATAACGCCATGTTCTCTTCAAGCACATTAATATGATTACGTGCCCGCGCCATATGCCATTCAACTAAAGAGATCGTGCCCCGCACAGGGTGTGGGACGCGCATCGCTTCAACTGCCCGGGCATTACGGATAAAAAACTCAGGATTACGTTGCAGGTAATCGACGACCGCCCGATCGTCGAGCTCCATGAGCGTTTCCTGTAGTTCTTCCCCTGGTTGCTTCATAAGTGAATAAATCCGTCGTAGACATGTGCCGCCGGGCCAGTCATATACAGCGGATGACCCGGACCTTTCCAGGCGATATCAAGTCGACCGCCAGGTAACTCCACCCTCACCTCTTCTGCCAGCAGGCCCTGCTGAATACCTACCGCAACAGCGGCGCACGCTCCGCTGCCGCAGGCCTGCGTTTCGCCCGCCCCGCGTTCATAGACGCGCAGCCGGATATGCTCGCGCTTTACCACCTGCATAAAGCCGATGTTGGCGCGTTCAGGAAAGCGTTCGTGGCTTTCCAGCACCGGTCCCAGCGTTTCCACCGTGGCCGTATCAACATCATCAACCTGAATCACGCAGTGTGGGTTCCCCATTGAAACCACGCCGCACAATATTGTCTGTTCGGCCGCGCGCATAATATAGGTCTTCTCTGCTTTGTTGGCGCGAAACGGAACCTGCGAAGGTTCAAAGTTGGGTTCCCCCATATTCACCCGCACCAGTTCGTCGTCGGTTACGGTTAACACCATACGACCATTCGCGGTACTGACGCGAATATCACGTTTATTGGTCAGCCCTTTCAGGCGAACAAAGCGAGCAAAACAACGGGCGCCATTGCCACACTGTGACACTTCACTGCCGTCGGCATTAAAAATACGGTAGTGGAAATCCAGCTCCGGATCATACGGAGGTTCAACCACCAGCAACTGATCAAACCCAACGCCGAGATGCCTGTCGGACAGGCGGCGGATCAGCTCTGGTGAGAAAAAGACATTCTGCGTTACCGCGTCGACGACCATAAAATCGTTGCCAAGGCCATGCATTTTAGAGAATTGCATCATTCACTCCGTTCACGCGGGTACAGAAATGTAAATCTATTCCTGCCGTCAGTAATTCACCTGAGAAGGGCCGTCGCTGATCCCACGATCGTTTTTCTCGGGCGTGGTGGATTGCGATTGCGGCTGAACGCTCTTGGTCGGAGGCGGCGCGGTTTTATCTGCTGGCGGGAAATAGAGCGGGCCTTTTAGCCCACAGCCCGTCAGGCTGAACAGAGTTAAAATGACAGCGAGTGGCTTTAACACGTTTTTCATTATGGATTGCCTGTAAAGTTCATGCTTTCTGTTTTCTATCATCGCAGGAGAAGGCGTAAAAGCAAGAGTTAGCCTGTAATCTGCAACGCGTTTTGTTTCAGGTTATACTGCCGTCATCACGAAAAACAGGATAAGAAAATGAACGACAGTGAATTTCATCGCCTTGCCGACACCCTGTGGATGACCATTGAGGAGCGTCTGGATGACTGGGACGGCGACAGCGATATCGATTGTGAGATCAACGGCGGCGTGCTGACCATCAGCTTCGAAAACGGCAGCAAAATCATTATTAACCGTCAGGAGCCGCTGCACCAGGTGTGGCTGGCAACCAAACAAGGCGGCTACCACTTTGACCTGAAAGGCGACGAGTGGATCTGCGACCGTAGCGGCGAAACGTTCTGGGATTTGCTGGAGCAGGCGGCAACGCAGCAGTCGGGTGAAGAGGTGAGCTTCCGTTGATTTTTTGCCGGATACGCTTTGCTTATCCGTCCTACAGTAGGCCCGGTAAGGCGTAGCCGCCACCGGGCGAAAAGCCTCAGGAGAAATACTGCTGCAACATCGGCGTGTCGTTATCCTGATTAGCTGGCGGGACCGGGTTGAGCGGCTGGGTACGGAACGGAATCACCTGCGCACGTCCGTCGGTTTTCACAATCTGATAGAACTGCGGCAGGTTAAAGTTGATGAAGCTGGAGCCGTAGGTAAAGCGATCGTGCGACGATGAATAGAAGCGGCTGACATCACGTACCAGCTCTTCTTTGCTTCCCTCGCAGTGGTGATACACCTCCGCACGGTTACTCTCATCCAGTATATAAATATTAAAGCCCTGCTCATCGCCCGTTTCTTCGAAAAAGAACTGAATGATCCCTTCACTGGCAAAACCGTCCACCACCGACGGAAGTTTCACGTGGTTCGTTTCAACCTGGACGGAAAGGCCGTGCAGTTTGTTGTGTGAAATCGCCCCATAGAATTCGATGGCGTTTTCCAGTTTCTGTACCGATACGTTCAGACGCTCGAAGAACAGTCCCCACGTCTGACCAGACACGCGCAGCGCTTTGAAACGCCCGGTTTCCTGGCGGGTACTGGAAAGGCGCAGCTCGATACACTCAGAAACCAGTTGCTGCACGCGGGTACGGATTAACCCACGCAGATGCTGGCTGTAGCAGAACACTTCGACGCTATCCGGCGGCGCGGCATCCTGGTGCATTTTGCCCAGAATCGTTTTTAACGCTTCAATCATCGCCTGCTCGCCGTTGAAGTGCAGCGTACGTACTTCATTCCACGAGTTGCGGTACAGCAGGTCGACGCTCCCTACCAGGCAATTTTGCTCTTCGCCAAAGCTGAAGACGTCCAGCTTACGGAAATCAAAATGCACCACCTGATTACGGAATGCGGTCGTCGGGTCATATTCAAGGTTAACGATAATCGCCAGATGGCGAATTTCGCACGGGCTGTAGAGCGCTTTCGGCGTTGGTGCCGGCAGGCGCAGCGGGAAGTGGTGCGATACATCGGCGACCATCTCCTGCAGCTTCGGCAAATCGACAATACCGTTGCCCTTAATAAACAAATGCGTACGCGAAGTCAGCAGACCGTTGAACCAGGCCCACGCCACCAGCTTGTTGAGGTAGCGGTTATATTCCAGCGGCTGATGGCTGATGATCGAATCCATATTTGGCGCGCGGTTGTAGAGATACCAACCCGAACGGTTGGCGCGGCCCGGCGGCACATGGATAAAGGTCAGGTTCGGTTCTGAGAGGTCCGGAGATATTTGCGGGTTCACCAGCGTTACCTTACCCGGCAACGCTTCAAACGCGGCATACAGCTTACGGGTCAGCACGCCGATATCCTGCGGACTGGCGCTAACGCTGAGGTTATTGCGCCGCGCAAAGCGGATCAGATTACGATAGCTCTGCATCATCGCATCAAGCAGTTCGTTATGCGCTTCACGTACCTGGTCAATCTTCCAGTTAGCGCGGTTATCCAGCATTGTCAGACGGGCTTCGTCCCAGCCCCATTCTTGCACTAACTGGCTTAATACTTCACGACGCCAGCCCACGCAGGCGCGCTCGCGGCTCAGTTTCTCACACACTTTTAAGTAGAAACATCGACGCACTAAATCCAGGCGCGTCGGGTCTTCGATCGCCGTGAGATATTCGGTCACACGCTCCAGCATCATGCAGTAGGGATCGAGACCAAAAGAGACGATCTCGCCATCGTGCAGGCGCTGTTTAATGTCTTTCGCTAACAGGCGAGGATTGGGATATTCCCAGGAGTAGGCTTCCAGCAGCAGCGTCTTCAGCACCGCTTTGTACGGGGAATCGATACTTTTGTACAACTGCCAGAGGCTGGCGCCAAAGTACTCTTCGGCGGAGAGTGAACTGAGTCCGCCGAGATCCAGCCATTCGTTTGGCGTTAATACGCCCTGCGCGTAGAGCTTCATGACGTAATCGTCGTAATGCTCTTCTTCGTCGCCCGGCACCATATTCCACAGAATACGTTTGCCCGCGAGGCGCACAGCGGTGCGATAGAATTCATCAAGCAACAGGATATGCTGCGTCGAGCCACAGTCTTCACCACCGAGACTGCCGCTTTCATTGTGACGGAAACGGTTTTCATCAATCAGGAAGAAACTGACTTCCACGCCCAGCGAAGCGGCCCAGCTTTCGAGCAGGCTACATTTACGCTGCAACAGCTGGCGCTCTTCGCTATCCAGCCAGGATTGGTGGCAGACCCAGATATCGAGGTCGGAAGAACAGCTTTGCCCTACCGAAGAGGTGCTGCCCATTGAGTAGACGCCGGTGATCGGCAGTTCGCCCTTGGGAGGTTCCTGCGGTGACATACCGCGGTATAGTTCGAGTTCATTGAGGTAGTGGCGTTGGGTTTCATCAGGCGTGTAAAAGCATATGCCTTTGGGAACGTTACCATCGAGGTAACCCGGCATCAGAGGGTGGTGGTAGTGCAATAATGTCGGCAGCAGACTGTATACCTGCTGGAAAGCAGGTCCCATGGCAGCAAGCGCGCGATCCACACGCAGTTGATTTATGGCATCCAGTCTCTGTTTCAGAGTCTCAATATAGAGGTACAAGACGTATCGCCTGATGTTGCTATCCGTCATGTTGTCGATTACTGCGGCGCAAGCGCTCACAATAATCGTCATCAATTCGGATAAACCGTATGTCAAAAATAACCGTTACCTGTTTTTCGCCCGTATTTTTTTGTGCGGTACAGCCGAAAAAATGGTCTAAAACGTGATCAATTTAACACCTTGCTCATTGACCGTAAAGAAAGATGCGCTACATACAAGTGTAGCACCGTTCGTTACGTGTAAATTCCTTCATACGGTCGGAAGGTTTCTCGTCATTATTCACTGCCACTGATGATGCAGCAGCTTTTCCTCTCACTTACGTTTGAGCGTAACGCTGACATCCCTTTGATAAGGATGTTAGGATGGTCAATGATTGATAATGACGGTAACAAGCATGTTAGACAATGTTTTGAGAATTGCCACACGCCAAAGCCCCCTTGCGCTCTGGCAGGCACATTATGTCAAAGACGCCTTAATGGCAAATCACCCCGGTCTGATCGTGGAACTGGTTCCTATGGTAACCCGTGGCGATGTGATCCTTGATACCCCGCTGGCAAAGGTCGGAGGGAAAGGGTTGTTTGTTAAAGAGCTGGAAGTCGCGCTGCTGGAAAAACGCGCCGATATCGCCGTGCATTCCATGAAGGATGTGCCGGTTGAATTCCCTGACGGTCTTGGACTGGTCACCATTTGCGAGCGAGAGGATCCGCGTGATGCTTTCGTCTCAAATAAGTACAACACGTTGGATGACCTTCCCGCAGGTAGCATTGTCGGGACATCCAGTTTGCGTCGCCAGTGCCAGTTGGCAAAGCGTCGCCCGGATCTCGTCATCCGTTCGCTGCGCGGCAACGTCGGTACGCGTCTCGGCAAACTGGATAACGGCGATTATGACGCCATTATTCTGGCGGTCGCCGGGTTAAAACGTTTAGGGCTTGAGTCGCGAGTCCGTACCGCACTGCCGCCGGAAGTCTCCCTGCCCGCTGTCGGGCAAGGCGCCGTCGGCATAGAGTGCCGACTGGACGATATGCGTACTCAGGCGTTGTTAGCGCCGCTCAACCACGAAGAGACCGCGCTACGTGTAACAGCCGAACGCGCCATGAACACTCGCCTCGAAGGGGGATGTCAGGTGCCTATCGGCAGTTATGCCGAACTCATCAACGGTGAGATTTGGCTACGCGCGCTGGTCGGCGCGCCTGACGGATCGCAGATGGTATGCGGGGAACGTCGCGGCGCCGCGCAGGATGCTGAACAGATGGGCATCTCTCTGGCAGAAGAGCTCCTGGAGAATGGTGCGCGCGCCATTCTGGCTGAAGTTTATAACGGAGAAGCACCCGCATGAGTATTCTGGTCACCCGCCCGTCTCCCGCAGGGGAAGAGTTAGTGAGCCGTCTGCGCACACTGGGGCAGGTGGCCTGGAGTTTTCCGCTCATCGAATTTTCCCCGGGTCGGGAACTGGCAACACTCGCCTCCCGACTGTTGGCGCTGACGGATAACGATCTGGTTTTTGCCCTCTCGCAGCACGCTGTCACCTTTGCCGATGCCGAACTTCAGCAACAAGGGAAAAGCTGGCCTTCCCTTCCGCATTATTTTGCCATTGGTCGTACAACGGCGCTGGCGCTGCATACTGTTAGCGGGTGCAATATTCACTATCCTCTGGATCGGGAAATCAGCGAAGTCTTGCTACAATTACCTGAATTACAAAATATTGCGGGAAAACGCGCGCTTATTTTACGCGGCAACGGCGGTCGGGAACTGATAGGTGAAACCCTGACGGCGCGTGGAGCCGATGTTGATTTTTGTGAATGTTATCAACGCAGTGCAAAAAATTACGATGGTGCGGAAGAAGCAATGCGCTGGCAATCTCGCGGCGTGACCACGGTGGTGGTCACCAGCGGTGAGATGTTACAACAGCTCTGGTCGCTCATTCCGCAGTGGTATCGTGAGCACTGGTTACTACGCTGTCGGCTGCTGGTCGTCAGTGAGCGTCTGGCGCACCTCGCCCGGGAACTGGGCTGGCAAGATATTAAGGTCGCTGATAACGCCGACAACGATGCGCTACTACGCGCATTACAATAACTCTCATAATGGGATGCCATAATGACGGAACAAGAAAAATCCTCCGCCGTGGTTGAAGAGACCAGGGAGGCCGTGGAAACCACAGCACAGCCAGTCAATACTGAAAAAAAGGGTAACAACAGCACGGCGCTGATTCTGAGCGCGGTGGCGATTGCTATTGCGCTGGCAGCAGGTGTGGGTCTGTATGGCTGGGGGAAACAGCAGGCAACAACGCAGACGGCAACCAGCGATGCGCTGGCGAACCAGCTGACGGCGCTGCAAAAAGCGCAAGAAAGCCAAAAAGCTGAGCTGGAAGGCATCATTAAACAGCAGGCAACGCAGCTTGATGAAGCCACTCGCCAGCAAGCCGCGCTGGTCAAACAGCTTGATGAAGTACAGCAAAAAGTCGCCACTATCTCCGGCAGCGATGCTGGAACATGGCTGCTGGCGCAGGCTGATTTTCTGGTAAAACTGGCTGGTCGTAAATTATGGAGCGATCAGGACGTTACCACCGCCGCGGCGCTGCTGAAAAGCGCCGACGCCAGTCTGGCGGATATGAACGACCCGAGCTTAATTGCCGCCCGTCGCGCGATTACTGACGACATCGCGAGCCTCTCCGCGGTAACTCAGGTCGACTATGACGGCATTATCCTGAAAGTGAATCAGCTCTCTAACCAGATTGATAACCTGCGTCTGGCCGACAACGACACCGACGATTCACCGATGGACTCCGACAGCAGCGAGCTGTCCAGCTCAATTAGTGAATGGCGCGTCAACCTGCAAAAAAGCTGGCAGAATTTTATGGACAGCTTTATCACTGTTCGCCGTCGAGATGAAACCGCCGTCCCGCTGCTGGCGCCGAACCAGGACGTTTACTTACGTGAGAACATTCGTTCTCGCCTGTTAGTAGCCGCCCAGGCCGTACCGCGTCATCAGGAAGAGACATACCGCCAGGCGCTGGAAAATGTCTCTACCTGGGTACGCGCCTACTACGACACCGACGATGCAACCACCAAAGCTTTCCTGGAAGAGGTAGACCAGTTGAGCCAACAAAGCATCAGTATGGATGTGCCGGAAACACTGCAGAGCCAGGCTATTCTCGACAAATTAATGCAGACCCGCGTGCGTAATTTACTGGCGCAGCCTGTCACAGCGCCGGTTGCCGCCGCTCCTGCTCCTTCGGCAGACACCCCGGCAACCGCGCCGCAAGGAGAATAATGATGCTAAAAGTATTATTACTCTTTGTACTGTTGATTGCCGGGATCGTCGTTGGTCCAATGATTGCCGGTCATCAGGGCTACGTGCTGATCCAAACCGATAATTACAACATTGAAACCAGCGTGACGGGCCTGGTGATCATCCTGATCGTCGCGATGGTCGTCCTGTTTGCGATTGAATGGCTGCTGCGCCGAATTTTCCGCACCGGCGCGCATACCCGCGGATGGTTTGTCGGCCGTAAACGTCGCCGCGCCCGCAAGCAGACTGAACAAGCGCTGCTCAAGCTGGCAGAAGGCGATTATCAGCAGGTTGAAAAGCTGATGTCGAAAAACGCCGATCATGCTGAACAACCGGTAGTGAATTACCTGCTGGCGGCAGAAGCGGCCCAGCAACGTGGCGATGAAGCGCGCGCGAATCAACACCTTGAGCGTGCAGCTGAACTGGCCGGGAATGATACGATCCCGGTAGAAATCGCTCGCGTTCGTCTGCAACTGGCGCGTAATGAAAATCACGCCGCGCGCCACAGCGTAGATAAGCTGCTGGAGGTGACCCCGCGTCATCCGGAAGTGCTGCGTCTGGCTGAGCAAGCCTACATTCGCACCGGCGCATGGAGTTCGTTACTGGATATCATTCCATCTATGGCTAAAGCGCATGTAGGTGATGAAGAGCACCGCGCAATGCTGGAACAACAGGCATGGGTGGGTCTGATGGATCAGGTTCGCGCCGATCAGGGCAGTGAGGGGCTACGTACGTGGTGGAAAAACCAGAACCGTAAAACCCGTCATCAGGTTGCCCTGCAGGTCGCGATGGCTGAACATCTGATTGAGTGCGACGATCACGATACGGCGCAGCAGGTCATCATTGACGGTCTGAAACGTCAGTATGACGACCGTCTGGTGCTGCCGATCCCGCGCCTGAAAACCAACAACCCGGAACAGATAGAAAAAGTGTTGCGCCAGCAGATTAAGGCCGTTGGCGATCGCCCGTTGCTGTGGAGCACGCTGGGGCAATCGTTAATGAAGCATGGCGAATGGCAGGAAGCCACGCTCGCCTTCCGTGCTGCGCTCAAACAGCGCCCGGACGCCTACGACTACGCCTGGCTTGCTGACGCGCTGGACAGACTGCATCAGCCGGAAGAAGCCGCCACCATGCGCCGTGATGGCCTGATGTTGACGCTGCAGAACAACAATCCCCCGCAGTAATTCCCTCTTGCCCGGTGGCGCTTCGCTTACCGGGCCTACCGTCTACACAAAATCATTCAAGATGCATCAAGGCGGCAAGTCTGGGAATCCCCAAGAGCTTACATAAGTAAGTGACTGGGGTGAGCAGACGTAGCCAACAAAGAGGCAGCTTGAAGGATGACGTGTATATGCATAAAAAAACGCCCGCTCGGTAAGGAGCAGGCGTTAAACAGGTCTGTATGACAACATAATGGGTGCTTCACTCAACGTTATGTCCATGGTGTTTGATGAGGCCTGAGCGACATCTGTCTGTGGACGATAAGCACCGTAAACGGCTCTGCATCATTCCTGAGTTTATGAGGCCTGATGGCGAACATAAGAGATGGAATGAGCATCTACCCGTATATTATTGCACAACGCATGCCACGATTGCACTGCAAAAACTATGGATTCGAACTTTTTAAGACATCAGGTAATTCGCGGGAATAAAGGCTGAGGAGGGAAAATCAGAAAACAAAAAACCCCGCCGAAGCGGGGTTCAAAATTGGTCGGCGAGAGAGGATTCGAACCTCCGACCCACTGGTCCCAAACCAGTTGCGCTACCAAGCTGCGCTACTCGCCGTTTTACTGCTTTTTGAATTTTTAGTTCAATTCTTTAAGTCGTGGTGCGAGGGGGGGGACTCGAACCCCCACATCCTAAGGACACTAACACCTGAAGCTAGCGCGTCTACCAATTCCGCCACCTTCGCATTTCACAACTTTAAATTAATGGGGTGGCTAATGGGATTCGAACCCACGACAACTGGAATCACAATCCAGGGCTCTACCAACTGAGCTATAGCCACCACTGCAAATCTTTTACGCGGTATTAAAACCACCGCAGCTCCGGCACCTAACTAAATGGTGCGCCCGACAGGATTCGAACCTGAGACCTCTGCCTCCGGAGGGCAGCGCTCTATCCAGCTGAGCTACGGGCGCTTAGCGCCGTTGCGGGGCTGGATATTACGGAGGTCTCGGTCTTCTGTCTAGTGCTTTTTTAAAATAAATTATCGTTTGGTCATGGTTTGTGCGTTTTGTCGCTTATTCCCGCAATTTATGGGCTGTGCCATGACGATTCAGACCAAAAACCTTATAAATGAGCGTCACAGCCAGTAAGAAGATAATCCCAACAAACAGCGACATTCGGGTATCTTCATTAAAGTACATACCGATTAATACGCAAATCAGGAACGCCATCGTCAAATAATTCGCCCACGGGAACAGAATCGAGCGGAAAGGATGACTGGCGATCGCCGCTTTATGCGCCTGACGGAAACGCAGCTGGCTTATCAGGATCACAAACCACGGCACCATCCCCGGCAACACGCTGGCGCTATAGACATAAACGAACACCCGTTGCGGATTGGGAATGATGTAGTTCAGGCACGAACCAATCAGCAGGATCGCGATAGAAATCGCTACACCGGCAACCGGCACGCCATGGCGAGAGACTTTTCCAACAACGGCTGGTAGCTGGCGATTCTTTGCCAGCGCGTAGAGCATACGCCCACAGCTGTACATGCCGCTGTTACAGCCAGACAGCGCCGCCGTCAGGACCACAAAGTTAATAATCCCTGCCGCAGCGGTAATACCAATCTTGGCAAAGGTGAGAACAAACGGGCTGCCGTTGCTGCCGATCTCGTTCCACGGGAAAATAGTGACGATAACAAAGATCGCGCCGACGTAGAAAATCAGGATACGCCACAGCACCTTCCCCACCGCGCTACGCAGCGTGACCTGGGGGTTCTTCGCCTCACCCGCAGTAATGCCGATCAGCTCTACGCCCTGGTAGGAAGCCACGACAATACACAATGCCGTCAGAAAGCCCTTCCAGCCGCCGGCAAAGAAGCCGCCGTGGTCGGTCAGGTTGCCAAAGCCAATCGCCTGGCCACCATTGCCAAAGCCGAAGAAAATGACCCCTAACCCAATAACGATCATCACAATGATGGTGGTCACTTTGATCATGGCAAACCAGAATTCAATTTCACCATACAGGCGAACCGCGGCGAGGTTTGCCAGCGCAACCAGCCCGACAGCAATCAGGGCGGGTATCCATTGCGCCATTTCCGGGAACCAGAACTGTACGTACACCCCGATGGCGGTAATCTCTGATATCCCTACCGCCATCCACATAAACCAGTATGACCAGGCGGTAAGATAGCCAAAGAAGGGGCTCATGTAACGGTGCGCGTAAACAGCGAATGAACCGGCAACCGGCTCGAGGAATAACATCTCCCCCATGGAACGCATAATGAAAAAGACGAACAGCCCCGCGACGATATACGCCAGCAGGACCGAAGGCCCCGCCCATTTCAGGGTACTGGCGGCGCCCATAAACAGTCCGACGCCAATAGTGCCTCCAAGGGCAATTAATTCGATGTGACGAGCCTCCAGCCCACGCTGTAGCTCAGGTTTGTTCTCGGCCATAAATCCTCTTGATGTGTTTGCATGCTGTCCGGTATTACCGGTTCTCGTTATGGGTACATCTTGTTATTCCATAACAGGCCATACGGCACCGACCGCTTAACGGTTGGCGCCAAAAACACCACGGCACTGTAATGATTGTTGCGAATGGTTTCCTAAAATCGCTTAAATGGCAATTAAAGCATTCAAAAAATGAATAGATTGTGCGAGAAAGCAGCGATTATGTTGTGAATAAGTAGCGTGATGAGCAGATCACGCTACTTATCAGAGGAGAGAGCATCAGAGGTTGCCGGTATAGTGCCAGCGGAGATAGCGCAACAAACGAAGTTGACGGGTGATACGGCTCGGCTGTGACAGTAAGCGATACAGCCACTCCAGCCCCAGATTTTGCCAGAGTTTAGGCGCACGCTTAACGTGACCGGTAAAGACGTCGTAGGTCCCCCCTACCCCCATATACAGCGCTTCAGGGTGGATCTTCCGGCAATCACGCATAAAAATTTCTTGTTTCGGCGATCCCATCGCTACCGTCACAATTTGCGCACCGCTGGCGTGGACACGTTCAAACAATGCCTGACGCTGCTCCGGCGTAAAATAACCGTCCTGGCTACCCACAATGTTCACATGCCACTGCGCACGCAATTTGGCTTCGGTTTGCGCCAGAACCTCAGGCTTGCCGCCAATCAGGAAAACCGGCGTTCCCTCCTGCCCGGCTCTCGCCATTAGCGCTTCCCAGAGATCGGCCCCCGCTACGCGTGAAATCTGAGCCTGCGGGAATTTTTTACGCACCGAACGCACCACGCTAATACCATCCGCATATTTGAACTCAGCGGCGTTAATCAGATCCCGCACTTCAGGGTTATCTTCTGCCGTCAGCATTTTCTCGGCATTGATAGCCACCAGCGTCCCAGGCCTGAGGCGTCCTTCGGCAAACAGGTAATTTAGCGCGTGTTGCATATCGCGCCAGCCAATCAGTTGTAGTCCGCGCAGCGAATAGAGTGGCGCAGTTGTGTTATCCGTCATTACGATCCTTCAATCTGTGTCCGGGGCAGCGATTTAATTCGTTTATGGATAAGTCCCGCGCTATCGAATAGCCAGAACAGCAGTTTTGCCACCAGCAGACAAACGCCAAAAATCACGAGGAAAAAGACCACTCGCGAGACAAACGAATCCAGTCCTTCACGTGCCAAAACGATCATATTGAAAATGGCGCCAAAACAGAAACTGTGCAAAATGGCCGCCTTGTAGCGATTGGTTTCGCGGTTACCTAATTCATATAGCCAGTCGAACCATTTAATGATTAACCCGACGACAATCGCGCCTAACGGTATAAACAGCGCCCCGCCCATCACCACCAGCGAACCAATTAACGTGGGTGAAATCGCCAGCCCCGAGTGGTTGTTCAACACTTCCCAGGTAAAGTAGTTCGCGGAGTTGAGAACGATACTCGGCCGCCCGGGCCACAGCCAGGTGGGGATAAAGACGTAGAAATCACGGACGATCGGCGCCAGCCCCTGGAACTCAATATTGTGGTAGTTCTGCAGCAACAGCGCCAGGTTTTCCCACGGCGAGAAAGTATCACGCGTCAGGTACAGGAACGTATAGAACGCCTCGTCACCACTCACGTTCATCCCGTAGCGTTTCAGCGCCAGCCAGAACATACCGACGATGCCCAACACGCCTGCGGCGGCCAGCATCCACAGCGAAATCCAACCGCGAATAATGCCGATAAACAGGAAGATGGCAAACGCGATAATAATATTGGCGCGCGTTCCACCGACAATCATATAGGTCAACAAGCCAAACGCGACGGTGCTTACCAGGAAAAACAGCCACGCTTTGCTGTCCTGACGCAGAAAGTAGACCACCAGCATTGCCGGAATGAAGAAGTAGAAGAAGCGCTTTAACGCCACGCCAGAGACTTCACTGGAAAAAATCTGGCTGTAGGATTGCAGTCTGAACAGCAGGAACCCATTGTGCATAAAGAAGACGCCCACGCTCACCAACGCAATCGCCATCAGAATAACCCAGGTTAAATGGGCTTCAACGCGATTGATGGTAAATAGCGGCCTGCGCGGCTTATCCTCTACGCGCTTACGTAAACGCGTTTTATACGTCACGTAGTAAACGGCATAGAAGCAAGCAGCTGACAGCAAAGCCTGCAGCAGGATCTCCGGGGGCGCTACCGCCACATCAAAACGAAACACCAGGATGCTGGTCAGCGGGAATCCGAAGAAGAACGTTAGCAAAAACAGCAACGAGAAAAAGACGTTGAAGTTAAAACGCACGCGGCGGAATTCAAACCAGGTCAGCGTGGCGATAAACAAAGTGGAGAGCAGCCAGACCACCAGCAGTCCGCTGAATTGCATCAGGCTCATTTAGTTTCTCCTGAAGCAATGCGCAGCGCGTTATGCCACGGCTGCAGATAATTCGGGCTAAAGAAGGTGATCGTATTTTTATCTACCAACGCCAGTTGCCGCTGCGCTTCACGTACGAGACCTTCATTGAGTTGATCTGTCGTAAACAGAACCGGGATATTTTGCTCTGCCATATCCTGCCAGAAAGGATTTTCACGGTTGAGCACGCACGGGATACCGGCCTGGATCAACAAACATAAGGTGCCGATCCCTTGCTGACGGGCAAAAATAAAGTAGCCCAGATCGCACTGACGCAATAGTGCCAGATAGGCATCAAACTCCAGTTTTTCACTCAATATTTGCAAATTATCCGCGCTAAATAATGCCAGACCCGCCTGACGCACCTCGTCGATATAGGCCGTATTATTGGCAGGATACCCCATTGGCACTATCACATTCACCGTGTCACCAAACTGCTGGTGAACGGCACGTAGCGCGGCAATATGCTCATTGCTGCGATCGCCAGAGTTGCCAACCAACACCGTCATCTTACCGCTGCGCTGGCTTTCACTGCTCATATTATTGAGCGAGGGATCCATCCGCGTTGGGAAATAGAGCAGTTCGCCGCGAACGTGCGGATGCTGCCCGGCGAAATAACGTAAATCGCCTCGCGTAGCAAACACGCAGCCCACGCGATTCTGCGCCATGCGACGAATCGGGTAAAACAGTCGGAATTTCAGCCCACTGGAAACTTCATATAAATCCGCGCCCCAGATGTGCCAGTAAAACTGCTCCGGTTTAATTCCCCCGCTCAGCAGCGCCAGCCACAGGCTGGTGTTGAACTGACCATGAAAGAAGAAGCGCTGTTGGCGATCCGCTTTCGCCTTCGCAATAACCGCCCGGGCCAGCGCCTTTTTTCCGTCGTAGAAACTCAGCGATAACGCCGGGCAGCTCTCACTGAACCCAGCATCCTGGCCTGCAACCATAAACGTGCGCGCGTGCTCGCTCGTCGCAGCCAGCGAATCGTTAAAAAACCGCAGCACGGTGTGGTTATGGTGAGGGATATCCGATCCCAGAACGTGAATCAGTACAGTCATGCCCGCCTACGCCAGAGTAAAAACACGCCACAACAAAGAGAAAAATAGACGATGTATGTTGCCATATACGCCTGCGCTGCTCCCAGAGCACCATGTGCCGGGATCAGCCAGTGGGCAAACGCCGTCAATAACATGAACTGGCTAATTTCAGCCAGAATATAAAACCGCAGCGACGCTTTCGCGATCACCAGATAACCAAAAACGTAGGCGCCAACTTTCAGTACATCGCCGACCAGTTGCCAGGCAAACAGGTCGCGCATGGCGGTAAATTTTGCGGAAAAGAGCAGCCAGATCGCAAAATCACGCAATAGCCAAACGGTAAAGCTCGCGGCGGCAACCGCCGGCAGCACGAACTTCAGTGACTTAATGACCTCGCGGGTAATGTCATGCTTTTCTGTCAGCCGCGACAACGTCGGCAGCAAGTAAACGCTGAATGAGGCGGTAATAAATTGCAGATACGCATCGGAGATACTGCTGACCCCCTGCCAGATCCCCACATCATCCCAGCTGTACTGTGCCGCCAGCAGGTTTCGCATCATCACGTATGCCACAGGCAGCGTAACAGAGGTAATCAGCGCCATCAGCGTAAACTTGCTTAACTGCCCTGCCAGACCATTGTCCCACGAGGGCTTCAGGTAATGCAGCGGAATAGTTCCACGCTTAAGCAGCATAATAATGGCAGGGATAACGACCAGCGCAGGCACCAGGGCCAGACCCAGCAAGGCGCCTTCATAGCCCCCCAGGCGATAGCAGCCATAGTAAGCCACTACGCCAACCAGGCTACCCACAATCAGCGACAGCGCGTTGCCTGCCGCATCGCGGAAGCCTTTCATTAGCGCCAGTAGCAGGTTCGCCCAGGCGATACCCATCTGCACCAGCGCAACCAGTCGAACCAGCCCCTGATAATGCGTATGGCCAAACAACCCCTGACTGATCGGCGCGGCCGCCAGCAGAAAAACCGCCGCCATCAGCGTAGAGAATCCCAGCACCATTGCGGAAGATGTACCGACCACCTTACGGAGCCGGGCCGGATCGTCATGGTGCTGCGCAACGTATTTCGTGACGCCGTTGAAAATGCCGGCTCCCGCCAACACGCCCAGCACGGTGACCATTTGGCGAAAATTACCCGCCTGGCCCACACCTGCCGGGCCAAAGGAGACGGCCAATAACTTCACCACCAGCAAACCCGCCCCAATTTTTACCAGCGTACTGGCCGCCGTCCATAAGGACGCTTTAGCAAGCGACATATCAGGCGAAGTAATTGAGTAAGGTCGAAATTACCGTTCGCTGATTAACCGGCGACAGGTTATAGAACAGCGGTAAACGCAGCAGACGCTCGCTCTCTTTGGTGGTGTAACGATCCACACCGGCAAACTCGCCAAATTTATCGCCAGCCGGGCAATCATGTAGCGGGATATAGTGGAACACCGCCATAATTTCGGCTTCTTTGAGAAAATTAATCAACGCGGTGCGATCGTCGATATCGCGCAGCTTGATATAAAACATATGGGCATTCTGCACGCAGTTTTCCGGGACAGCAGGCAGCTCAATACGTCCGGCACGCGCCAGCGGTTCGAGGGCATCATAGTAATTCTGCCACAGCGCCAGACGCTGCTGGTTAATACGGTCGGCCGCTTCCAGTTGCGCCCACAAATAGGCAGCCTGCAGATCGGACATCAGATAGCTGGAGCCGATATCGCGCCAGGTATACTTATCTACCTGGCCACGGAAAAATTGACTACGATTTGTCCCTTTTTCACGAATAATCTCGGCACGTTCGACTAATTTTTCATCATTGATCAGCGTCGCGCCGCCTTCACCGCCTGCGGTATAGTTTTTAGTCTCATGGAAGCTAAAGCAGCCGATGTGACCAATTGTCCCCAGCGCCCGGCCTTTGTAGGTCGACATCACGCCCTGAGCCGCATCTTCGACCACATACAGGTTATGTTTGCTGGCCAGCGCCATAATGGTATCCATTTCGCAGGCCACGCCCGCGTAATGTACCGGCACAATAGCGCGGGTTTTGTCGGTGATCGCCGCTTCAATCAGCATTTCGTCAATGTTCATGGTATCCGGACGGATATCAACAAAGACGATTTTCGCCCCGCGTAAAACGAATGCGTTAGCCGTGGAGACAAATGTGTAGCTCGGCATGATGATTTCATCGCCGGGCTGAATGTCCAACAGCAATGCCGCCATCTCAAGCGATGCGGTACAAGATGGCGTCAACAGAACTTTCTCGCTGCCAAAATGCTGCTCCAGCCACTGCTGACAGCGACGGGTAAAGCCGCCGTCGCCACACAGTTTGCCGCTGTTCATCGCAGACTGCATGTAATCGAGTTCAGTTCCCACCACCGGCGGTGCATTAAATGGAATCATCGTGTCACCTGTATAACCAATACGCGGTGCTTTCTACATTCGCACCACTGTGTATGTAACGTTTAAGCGCGGCGGTGTTACCCATTTGGGTTGCCACGCGCAATATTGTTTTACCGCGGGCCTGCGCCCAGCAAAGCGCAGCCAGCATTAGTTCTTCACCCGCGCCACGCCCGGCCAGTAGGCCTATTCGCGCCTCGGTCGCATTCAGTTCGCGCAGCGAGACATAACCACGAATTTCACCTGTCGGCGTGCGTAAAACGAGGCATTGATGATCGAACGTCCCCAGCACCGCATTTTCAATCCACTGCGCATAAAAACGCGAACTGGCATCTGCGGCATACCACGGGGCGCGAAAACGGCTTTGCGCGAATGCCTGTTCTGCCAGGCAGCGTAATGCCGGGATATCCGTAGTTTGCGCGATCTGCGCGTCAGAGTTGCCGCTGGCACACGTCACTGGCAGTACAAAATCCACTTCGCCTTCGACCAGTGAGAAACCCAACCGCTGCAAGGCATCCAATTCATGGGTATTTGCGGCAGCAATTTTTGCCTGTACCCGCGACCAGGGACGTAACGCATCCACCGTCAGAACCGGCGCGTGTTGGTCAAAACGTATAATGGCGCTATTCACGCCAAAAAACGTATTTTCCCAGCTAAGCGGCTCAATACTGGCGCGGACGAGCACGGAGCAGCTCCAGCAAATATTGGCCATAGCCCGTTTTAGCCAGCGAGCTGGCGGCACGTTTCACGCCTTCATCATCCAGCCAACCGTTACGCCAGGCGATCTCTTCCAGACAGGCTATTTTAAAACCCTGACGTTTTTCTACCGTCTGCACAAAAGTACTCGCTTCGATCAGACTGTCATGCGTACCGGTATCCAGCCAGGCGAAGCCACGTCCAAGCAATTCCACCGTCAGATGCCCATCATCAAGATACATCTGGTTGATCGACGTAATCTCCAGTTCTCCACGCTCAGAAGGTTTCACGCGTTTTGCGTATTCCACCACTTTACTGTCATAGAAATAGAGCCCTGTTACCGCCCAGTTAGATTTCGGTGCTTTCGGCTTCTCTTCCAGAGAGATAGCGCGAAAATTGTCGTCAAACTCCACAACACCAAAACGTTCAGGATCCATGACCTGGTAACCAAACACCGTCGCACCTTCTGTGCGGGCGGCTACATGACGTAGTTTTGGACTGAAGCCCTGACCAAAGAAGATATTATCCCCTAATACCAGACATGACGGTTCACCGTTAAGGAACGTTTCACCAATGATAAATGCCTGCGCTAATCCATCCGGGCTGGGTTGCTCGGCATAGTGCAATTCAATGCCGAACTCAGAGCCATCGCCTAACAAACGCTGGAAATAACCTTTATCTTCCGGCGTGGTAATAATCAGAATTTCGCGAATCCCCGCCAGCATTAGCACTGATAGCGGGTAGTAAATCATCGGCTTATCGTAAATAGGCAATAGCTGCTTCGATACGCCACGCGTAATGGGATACAGGCGAGTACCTGAACCGCCCGCCAGAATGATACCTTTCATGCGTTGTCTCCTCCGGGAGCCAAAACCAGGCTGTTAGCCCTTCAGACCTAAACGTTCACCCTGATAGCTGCCATCCTGCACGGGTTTCCACCATGCCTGATTATCCAGATACCACTGCACGGTTTTGCGCATTCCGCTTTCAAACGTTTCCTGCGGCATCCAGCCTAATTCACGCGCAATCTTCGACGCGTCAATGGCATACCGCACATCATGACCCGGGCGATCGTCAACAAAAGTGATCAAGTCTCGGTACTGTGCAATGCCTTGTGGTTTTTGCGGCGCCAGCTCTTCCAACAGGCTGCAAACCGTTTCGACAACGTCCAGGTTTTTACGCTCATTGTGACCACCAATATTATAGGTTTCCCCAATCGCGCCCGTTGTCGCCACGCAATAGAGCGCCCTGGCATGATCTTCTACGTACAACCAGTCGCGGATCTGTTGCCCATTGCCGTATACCGGCAGCGGTTTCCCAGCCAATGCGTTGAGGATCATCAGCGGGATGAGTTTTTCCGGGAAATGGTAGGGGCCATAGTTGTTAGAGCAGTTGGTAATGAGCGTTGGCAGGCCATAGGTTCGCAACCACGCGCGTACCAGATGGTCGCTGCTGGCTTTCGACGCGGAATAAGGGCTACTCGGCGCATAAGGCGTGCTTTCAGTAAAGAAATCATCTGTCGAATGGAGATCGCCATACACCTCATCAGTTGAGATATGGTGGAAGCGAAACGCCGATTTTTTCTCGCTGGCCAATGCACTCCAGTAAGCGCGTGCCGCTTCCAACAGCGTGTAGGTGCCCACAATGTTGGTTTCGATAAAAGCAGCCGGACCATCAATGGAGCGATCGACATGGCTTTCTGCCGCCAGATGCATCACGCAGTCTGGCTGGTAGTGTTGAAACACCTTGTCGAGCGATGCCCGATCGCAGATATCCACTTTCTCAAAGGCAAAACGGTCATTCTGTGCAACCGGCGTCAGCGACATCAGGTTTCCGGCATAGGTCAGCTTATCGACCACAACCACCGCATCCTGGGTCTCTTGAATAATATGGCGTACAACCGCCGAGCCGATAAACCCCGCGCCACCGGTAACCAGAATTCGTTTCATTAGCGCCAGACCCCTTTGGTATCAACGATGTACTGCTGAAGAACCGCATCGCCTTTAATGGCTTTAAATTCATTATGGTCGACCAGCATGACCAGCACATCGGCGCTTGCCAGCGCATCGTCCAATGTCGCCAGTTGGCAAATGCCGTCCAGTTTTTTCGGCAGTTGATGGATATTCGGTTCCACCACCAGCATTTCACCTTTGTGCCAATGCGCGATGCTTTGCGCAATTCCCATCGCCGGGCTTTCACGTAAATCATCAATATTCGGTTTAAAAGCCAAACCAAAGCAGGCGATTTTCACTTCACTGGCCCGTTTGTTGGTATCTGCCAGACAGTCGGCCACAGCGGCTTTTACCCGCTCGACGACCCAATGGGGCTTACCATCATTAACTTCGCGTGCGGTACGGATCAGTTTCGCCTGCTGCGGGTTCTGCGACACGATAAACCACGGATCGACCGCGATACAGTGTCCACCAACGCCAGGTCCTGGTTGCAGAATATTGACTCGCGGATGACGGTTTGCCAGGCGAATCAGTTCCCAGACGTTAATCCCCTGATCGGCGCAAATTAGCGATAATTCATTCGCAAAGGCGATATTGACGTCGCGGAAGCTATTCTCAGTCAGCTTGCACATTTCCGCGGTGCGGGCGTTGGTCACGACACATTCGCCCTCAAGGAAGATGTTATACAACTCACTGGCACGCGCGGAGCAGACGGCGGTCATCCCGCCGATCACGCGGTCGTTTTTAATCAGTTCGACCATGACCTGGCCTGGCAGCACGCGCTCCGGACAATACGCAATATTCACATCGGCCTGTTCACCGACCTGCTGCGGGAAAGTCAGATCAGGCCGCATTTCTGCAAGCCATGCGGCCATCTGTTCAGTTGCCCCGACAGGTGACGTCGATTCAAGTATCACTAATGCGCCTTTTTTCAGCACCGGCGCAAGAGACTTCGCCGCAGCTTCAACGTAGACCATATCGGGTTCATGCTCTCCCTTGAACGGGGTAGGCACAGCAATCAGATACGCATCAGCGTCTACGGGAGTGGTGGTTGCACGAAGAAATCCGTTTTCGACCGCCGTTTTCACCACAGCGGCCAGATCGGGCTCAACAATGTGAATTTCGCCGCGATTAATGGTATCCACTGCATGTTGATTTATATCTACGCCAATTACATGTTTTTGACGGGAAGCAAAGGCAGCCGCCGTTGGCAGTCCGATATAACCCAGCCCAATGACAGAAATGGTCGTAAAACTCATAGCGATACCCGATTATTTTTTAACGCGTGTAAAATGCGGCCACACGCCAGCCCGTCACCATATGGGTTATGGGCACGGCTCATGGTCTGATATTCATTGTCGTCATGCAGCAAACGCGTGACTTCTTCTACGATACGCTGTGGGTCAGTCCCCACCAGACGTACAGTGCCTGCGGTAATAGCTTCAGGCCGTTCCGTTGTTTCACGCATCACCAGCACAGGTTTCCCCAGGGATGGGGCTTCTTCCTGAATCCCGCCGGAATCGGTCAGGATCAGCCATGCGTGATTCATCAGCCAGACAAACGGCATGTAGTCCTGCGGTTCAATCAGAATCACGTTTTCAACGTGCCCCAGGATGCGGTTGACCGGCTCGCTGACGTTAGGATTCAGGTGTACCGGATAGACAATCTGCACATTCTGATTAGCCGCGGCAATTTCCGCCAGTGCGTGGCAAATGTTTTCAAAGCCGCGACCGAAGCTTTCCCGACGATGACCGGTCACCAGTATCATCTTTTTGTCAGCGTTGAGGAAAGGGTAATGTTCTGCCAGTTCAGCCCGCAATGCATCACTCGCCAGTACGCGGTCGCGTACCCAAATCAACGCATCTATAACCGTATTACCGGTGATGAAAATACGATTATCAGGAATAGCTTCCCGTAACAAATTTTGCCGCGAGTTTTCTGTTGGCGCAAAATGATACATAGCCAAATGCCCGGTCAGCGTACGGTTCGCCTCTTCCGGCCAGGGAGAGTAAAGATCGCCAGTACGTAAACCCGCCTCAACATGCCCCACCGGGATGCGCTGATAAAACGCAGCCAAACTGGTAGCAATAGTGGTCGTGGTATCACCGTGCACCAACACCACATCAGGTTTGAAATCAGCCAGAATTGGCTTTAACCCTTCAAGGATTCGGCAGGTAATTTCTGTTAGCCCCTGACCTGGCTGCATAATATTGAGATCGTAGTCAGGTACTATGGAAAAGAGGTTCAACACCTGATCGAGCATCTCCCGATGCTGCGCTGTGACGCAAACTTTTGCCTCAAAATCAGGATCTTTTGCCAACGCATGAACCAGAGGTGCCATTTTTATAGCCTCTGGTCGCGTGCCAAATACAGTCAGTACTTTCACATCGATTCTCTTCGGATTGGCAGCGAGGGCCCAGCCCCTCACTGCAACGGTATTACTAAATCGCGCGGCGACGGGTTAATGCGACGCCAGCACCGATCAGAGCTCCAACGATGCCCCACATAATCATCAGGAAGGCACGGCGTGGGCTGTCACGTTTTACCGGCTCTTCCGGCGTACGCAGATAACGATAGGTCTGAAAACGCGGATCCAGAGTTGGCCCAACGTTTAGTGTGTTAAGCATGGCTCGGTTTTGGAAGTAGTCCAGATCAAAGTCCGGACCAACGGACTGTAGGTTTTCGAGTCGCGCCTGCAGCATAGGGCGTCCGAGCAAGAACAGTTCAGAATCCGGCAACTCATCAGCTGGAACATCAGTGGAGGTACGCGAAATGTTATGCTGTTCGGCAATTTTGAGTGCCTGCTCAATGTTGTGAACACGGCGGGAGAATAGTGATTTCGCCACTTCTTCCTGGCGTTTAACCTGCGCCTTCATCTGCACGGTGCGTGCAGCCCAGGCCCCTTTTAACTCTTCATTCAGATGACGCGCCGCACGCTGACTGGCAAAGGCGACGTACTGACGCAGCAAATTGTTGGCATCAGGAGCCGTCTCCGCAATCAGTTTCACACTGTCATTGGTATTACGTAACGCATCGCCTGGCATAAACTGGATGTTACCAATCAGTTCATCCAGCATCGCCGCATCGGCTTTACTGTTACCCACCATACGCTGCTTATAGTAATCAGTCTGCTGCCAGAATTCACGACGCGTATCCCAGGAGGCAAGTTGCATGATGAATTCTTTGTAAGCTTCATCCATTACCGACGGTTGGTCCGCAGATGCGAGACTGGCCTTAATATCCAGGTTACGCAAAAACTGCTGTTGAGAGTAGTAACCGCCCAACATATTGACCGTTGGCCGGTCTGAAATCGCCGTAGCACTCCACTCCTGACGTGCAAAAAATGTATAGGCGAGAGCGACTATCGCAAAGGCAAGCGCGATACCAATAATCCACACTTTCCCTGCCCACAAGGTACGAAACAACCCACGGATGTCCAGTTCATTTTCAGCGCTCACGGCGTGTTCCCCCGGTAATGGTTGTGTCATCGTACCCTCAATCTATTTGGTTAAGTTTGGTTTACTTTCACGGTTTCTACGCAGCTTGCGTTTCAAGCGTTTGATAAATCTCGCTACCTTCCAGGCACGTTTAATACAATAGTCGTACAAAACAAATGCCAATAAAAAGAGCACCAGCATCACCCATTCAGGGACTATATGAGAATATTCAGCCAGTACGCCAATAGAGGCCAGGATCGCTGCAGCCAGCGTGATCAGAACAAATGCCTGTCGGGAGGTAAATCCGGCGCGCATGATTAAATGGTGAATATGTTGGCGGTCCGGGGAGAAAGGGCTCATGCCCTTACGTAAACGACGATACATAATCGCCACCATATCCATTAACGGAATGGCAATAATCCACAGTGCGGTGACCGGGCTAATTGGATGCGTTTTCCCTTGAGTGGTCTCCAGCAGGATCCAAATTACTGTAAAGCCAATCAGCGTACTTCCCGCATCGCCCATAAAGACTTTATAGCGGCGTCCAAGAATGCCCAGATTCAGCATGATGTAAGGCAAAATGGCGGCAATCATGGCAAAACACCAGATAGCCAGGCTTGTCTGACCATCGAACCACAGGATAAGCCCCATTGCCGCAAATGAGACGCTGGATAACCCACCTAACAGACCATCAATGCCATCAACCATATTGAAGGCATTAATCGCCGCCCATACGGCAAAAAGGGTAAGAAAATAACCAAATGGACCGAGCACCATCTCCCAGGGACCAAAAATATACCCCAGGCTTAGCAGATACAGTTTACCAACTGCCATCATAATGATGCCGATAATGGCCTGAATGGTTGCGCGGATTTTTACACTGATATCATAACGGTCGTCCAGGGCACCGATAAATACCAGTACCCCAGCACAGGCCAGGTAGAGAGTAGCATGCGGGATGTAGTAATCTGCGATGAGGAACGTAAAGCAAATGCCTGCGTAAACCGAAATCCCCCCAACCAGCGGAATCAGTCCCTGATGACGTTTGCGAAAGTTGGGTTTATCCACCAATCCTATCTTTTTCGCAACCTTGCGGGCAAAGAAAAGAAACAGCGTTGTGAATAAAAAAATACTGATGAGATCAGTACTTGCTGTCAGTAAATTCACTATACATACTCTCAAAGAATATCAATATACGAAGTATAACCATCAAGGCGAATATTCAGAAGAGAAACCCGATTCCATATCAGGTGGTTCTGTATGATTATTAACCACAAAATACGAATTACTACCCTTCTTCGCCTGGCGGTATGTCATACCGGATTATTGTTATTGTGTCGTTAAGATTACATCTACAAAAGCAAAACGCCACGTAAAAACGTGGCGTTTTCAGATGATGCCAGAATCAGGAACGCTTCATCATATCGAAGAAGTCGTCGTTGGTCTTGGTCATCGCCAGCTTATTAATGAGGAATTCCATCGCGTCGATTTCACCCATCGGATGGATGATTTTGCGCAGGATCCACATTTTCTGCAGCTCTTCCTGGGTGGTGAGCAGCTCTTCTTTACGGGTACCGGAACGGTTGTAGTCGATAGCCGGGAAGACGCGTTTTTCAGCAATCTTACGAGAGAGGTGCAGTTCCATGTTGCCGGTACCTTTAAACTCTTCGTAGATAACTTCATCCATTTTAGAGCCGGTATCGATCAGCGCAGTCGCGATGATGGTCAGGCTGCCGCCCTCTTCCACGTTACGCGCAGCACCGAAGAAACGTTTCGGACGGTGCAGGGCGTTAGCGTCCACACCACCAGTCAGAACTTTACCGGAAGCCGGAACTACGGTGTTATAAGCACGCGCCAGACGGGTGATGGAGTCAAGCAGAATGATAACGTCTTTCTTGTGTTCAACCAGACGCTTCGCCTTCTCGATGACCATTTCCGCAACCTGAACGTGACGGGAGGCGGGTTCGTCAAAAGTAGACGCAACAACTTCACCTTTCACCAGACGCTGCATCTCGGTTACTTCTTCCGGACGTTCGTCAATCAGCAGCACCATCAGCACACAGTCTGGATGATTGTAAGCAATGCTCTGCGCGATGTTCTGCAGCAGCATAGTTTTACCCGCTTTCGGCGGAGCGACGATCAGACCGCGCTGACCACGACCGATCGGCGATGCCAGATCCAGTACGCGCGCCGTTAAGTCTTCAGTAGAACCGTTACCACGTTCCATACGCAGACGAGAGTTTGCGTGCAGCGGGGTTAAGTTCTCAAAGAGGATTTTGTTACGGGCGTTTTCTGGTTTGTCGTAGTTAACTTCGTTAACTTTCAACAGCGCAAAGTAGCGTTCACCTTCTTTCGGCGGGCGAATCTTACCAGAAATGGTATCACCAGTACGGAGGTTGAAACGGCGGATTTGGCTGGGAGAAACGTAGATGTCATCAGGACCGGCGAGGTAGGAGCTGTCTGCAGAGCGGAGGAAACCAAATCCGTCCTGCAATATCTCCAGCACACCGTCACCAAAGATATCCTCGCCACTCTTTGCGTGCTGCTTCAGGATGGCAAAAATAATGTCCTGCTTGCGCATACGAGCCAGGTTTTCAAGGCCCATATTTTCGCCGAGAGTGATCAGCTCAGAAACCGGCGTATTCTTTAATTCGGTAAGATTCATAATGGTGTGAGTTCTTAAACTTGGGGTAAATCTCGAACTTAATGTTGTGAATGGTATGGCAGGGTCATCCATGCCTGTTTACGGCCATCGACTCATGTCTGTTCGCTGTCTGGTCACAGGAAAGTACGCAGAACTGAAACGACAAGACGGATTGAGTGATAAGGCCCTGAATCTGTCCACTTCTCGCGCGAGAAACTACGGGAAGTATGGGATATAACCAGATTCAAACTTAATAAGGTATGTTTAATACGAAGTCAACACTAACTTAGCACGACTCAAGTCGGGCGTCCAGTCATCCGAATCAATTCGAAGTATGGTCGCCCGATCATGAGACTTCCTTACGCCAAATTCGCGTCGAGGAATTCTTTCAACTGACCTTTGGACAGTGCGCCGACTTTAGTCGCCGCTACTTCGCCGTTTTTAAACAACAGCAGGGTCGGGATACCACGAATACCATACTTCGGCGCGGTGCCTGGGTTTTGGTCAATGTTCAGTTTAGCAACCGTCAGTTTGCCCTGATATTCGTCAGCGATTTCATCCAGAATCGGAGCGATCATTTTGCACGGACCGCACCACTCTGCCCAGAAATCAACAAGGATCGCTCCGTCCGCTTTGAGTACATCCGTGTCAAAACTGTCGTCAGTCAGGTGAATAATTTTATCGCTCATATATAACTCCACAGGAATAAGCCTGGCGTGTTGGTGTAGGCTGTTGGTGTAGCATTAACCAACTAAAGGTTGACTTTATTTCACCGGATACGCTTTCGTAAAGCAATAGTAAGCTGATATTCTACCACACTATGAGCAAAACACATTTAACAGAACAGAAGTTTTCCGACTTCGCCCTGCACCCAAAGGTGATAGAAGCCCTTGAAAATAAAGGGTTTCATAACTGCACGCCCATTCAGGCCCTCGCGCTGCCGCTAACGCTGGCAGGTCGTGATGTTGCAGGGCAGGCGCAAACCGGTACCGGAAAAACGATGGCGTTCCTGACGTCAACGTTTCATTATCTTCTCTCTCATCCCGCGATTGCCGATCGCAAGGTGAACCAACCGCGTGCGTTAATTATGGCGCCAACGCGTGAGTTAGCCGTGCAAATCCACGCCGATGCCGAGCCGCTGGCACAGACCACCGGTCTGAAATTAGGCCTGGCTTATGGCGGCGACGGTTACGACAAACAGCTAAAAGTGCTGGAAAGCGGCGTCGATATTCTTATCGGCACCACCGGTCGTCTCATTGACTATGCAAAGCAGAACCACATTAACCTGGGCGCGATTCAGGTCGTGGTGCTGGATGAAGCCGATCGTATGTACGATCTGGGCTTTATTAAAGATATCCGTTGGCTGTTCCGTCGTATGCCGCCAACCACCCAACGTCTGAACATGCTGTTTTCTGCAACCCTTTCTTATCGCGTCCGCGAACTGGCGTTCGAACAAATGAATAACGCTGAGTATGTGGAAGTCGAACCGGAGCAGAAGACAGGTCACCGCATCAAAGAAGAACTCTTCTATCCTTCCAACGAAGAAAAAATGCGTTTATTGCAAACGCTGATTGAAGAAGAGTGGCCAGATCGCGCCATCGTCTTTGCTAACACCAAGCATCGTTGTGAAGATATCTGGGGCAGCCTCGCTGCGGATGGTCATCGCGTCGGCCTGCTGACCGGTGACGTGGCGCAGAAAAAACGCCTGCGTATCCTGGATGAGTTCACCCGTGGCGATCTCGACATTCTCGTTGCGACTGACGTGGCCGCGCGTGGCCTGCATATCCCAGCCGTAACGCACGTCTTTAACTATGACCTGCCGGATGACTGTGAAGATTACGTTCACCGTATCGGTCGTACGGGTCGTGCTGGCGCAAGCGGTCACTCTATCAGCCTGGCCTGCGAAGAATACGCGCTGAATTTACCTGCAATCGAGACC
Organism: Citrobacter sp. C5_2; assembly: GCF_014596845.2. Classification (NCBI taxonomy): domain Bacteria; kingdom Pseudomonadati; phylum Pseudomonadota; class Gammaproteobacteria; order Enterobacterales; family Enterobacteriaceae; genus Citrobacter; species Citrobacter sp. C5_2. The sequence continues at coordinate 5,004,546 of NZ_CP115032.1, forward strand.
TATATCGGCCACTCGATTCCGGTCAGCAAGTACAACCCGGATGCGCTAATGACCGATCTGCCGAAGCCGCTGCGCCTGACACGCCCGCGTACAGGTAATGGCCCACGTCGTACCGGTGGCGCTCCGCGTAATCGTCGTCGTTCAGGTTAAGAAAAGTTATGCCATACACAAAATCATTCAGCCTTTATCAAGGCGGCAAGAAAACGAATCCCGATGAGCTTACTGTAAGTGATTCGGGTGAGAGAACGCAGCCAACACAGATACAGGTTGAAGGATGAAGTGTATGAACTCTACCTCGTTGTATGCGGCAATCGATCTCGGCTCCAATAGTTTTCATATGCTGGTCGTACGCGAGGTGGCGGGAAGCATCCAGACGCTCACGCGTATTAAACGCAAAGTGCGTCTGGCCGCTGGACTCAATAGCGACTACGTTCTCTCCGCAGAGGCGATGGAGCGCGGTTGGCAATGTTTGCGCCTGTTTGCTGAACGCCTGCAGGATATACCTCAACCGCAAATCCGCGTGGTTGCCACGGCAACATTACGCATCGCCGTAAATGCCGATGAGTTTATCGCTAAAGCGCAAGATATCCTCGGCTGTCCTGTCCAGGTCATTAGCGGCGAAGAAGAAGCACGACTGATTTATCAGGGTGTAGCCCACACTACCGGCGGGGCCGATCAGCGTCTGGTCGTTGATATTGGCGGCGCCAGCACTGAACTGGTTACCGGCTCCGGCGCACAAACGACTTCCTTGTTTAGCCTGTCAATGGGCTGCGTCACCTGGCTCGAACGGTATTTTACCGATCGTAATCTGGCGCAGGAAAACTTCGACCAGGCCGAGCAGGCTGCGCGCGAAGTGCTGCGTCCGGTCGCTGACAAACTGCGTTTTCATGGCTGGAAAGTCTGCGTTGGTGCTTCTGGTACCGTCCAGGCGTTGCAGGAAATCATGATGGCGCAAGGCATGGATGAGCGTATCACGCTGGCGAAACTTCAGCAGCTAAAGCAGCGAGCCATTCATTGTGGCCGTCTGGAAGAGCTGGAAATTGAAGGCTTAACGCTGGAACGTGCGCTGGTTTTCCCCAGCGGGCTGGCGATCCTGATTGCCATTTTCACCGAACTGAATATTCAGTGCATGACCCTTGCTGGCGGCGCATTACGCGAAGGGCTGGTCTATGGCATGCTACATCTGGCGGTGGATCAGGATATTCGCAGCCGCACGTTACGTAATATTCAGCGTCGATTCATGGTCGATACAGAGCAAGCGCATCGCGTTGCCATGTTAGCAACGAAATTCCTCGATCAAGTGGAAAATAAGTGGCATCTGGAAGCAATTAGCCGCGAACTGCTGATTAGTGCCTGCCAGCTGCATGAAATTGGGTTGAGCGTTGATTTTAAACAGGCACCACAGCATGCGGCTTATCTGGTGCGCAATCTCGATCTTCCAGGTTTTACGCCGGCGCAGAAAAAACTGTTAGCCACGTTGTTACTTAACCAGACCAATCCGGTCGATCTCTCTTCGCTCCATCAGCAAAACGCCGTGCCACCGCGCATCGCGGAGCACCTTTGCCGTTTGCTGCGTCTGGCGATTATTTTCGCCAGCCGTCGCCGCGATGATTTGGTGCCGGAAATTCAGCTGGATGCAAGAGATGAGCACTTGACGGTCATACTGCCTGAAGGCTGGCTGGAACATCACCCGCTAGGTAAAGAGCTCATCGATCAGGAAAGCGAGTGGCAAAGCTATGTCCACTGGCCGCTGGAAGTACGTTAATCGTTGATTTGCCGGAAGGCGCTTGCGCTTATCCGGCCTACGGCTTCGCTTTCGCCTTTGCCATCATCGCCCGAATATTGGCAATACTGGCCTGCCCTTTTTGCATCCGTTCCTCAGCGCTTACCACTTTACGCTCCTGTTCCCAGATAACGTCATCCTGTGGCAGTTCTAACAGGAAACGGCTCGGTTCCGGGCGTACCAGCTCACCGTACTGACGGCGTTCTTTACACAGGGTAAAGATGAGCTCTTTCTGCGCGCGAGTAATCCCTACGTAAGCCAGACGACGCTCTTCATCGATATTGTCTTCATCAATGCTGCTCTGGTGCGGCAAAAATCCTTCTTCCATTCCCACCATAAACACGTACGGGAACTCCAGCCCTTTCGAAGCATGCAGCGTCATCAACTGCACCTGATCCAGTTCTTCTTCGCTCTCTCCGCGCTCCATCATGTCACGCAGGGTAAAACGAGTAACCACCTGGGTCAGGGTCATTGGCTCTTCCAGCTCGCTGCCTTCCAGCATCTCTGTCATCCAGCTAAACAGCGTGTTAACGTTCTTCATGCGCATTTCTGCCGCTTTCGGACTCGGCGAGGTTTCATACAGCCAGGACTCGTAATCAATGCCGTGGATAAGATCGCGCACGGCCGCAACGGGCTCACGCTCTGCCAGGCGCTGAATTTCACCCAACCAGTGCGTAAAACGGGTCAGTGAATCATATCCGCGTCCGGTCAGCGTCGAGCTCAGGCCCATGTCAAAACTGGCGGTAAACAGGCTTTTATTACGCGTCATCGCCCATTCACCCAATTTCTGCAGCGTCGCCGGGCCAATCTCGCGCTTCGGCGTATTAACGATGCGCAGGAACGCGCTGTCGTCATCCGGGTTGCTGAGTACGCGTAGATAGGCCAGCAAGTCTTTAATCTCCGGACGAGAGAAGAACGAGGTACCGCCGGAAATTTTGTACGGGATGCGGTTCTGCATCAGGAATTTTTCAAACACCCGCGACTGATGGTTGCCGCGATACAGAATCGCATAGTCCTTATACTGCGTCTTATTGACGAAGTGATGGGCAATCAGTTCACCGGTGACGCGCTCCGCTTCATGCTCTTCGTTATTGGCGCTCAATACCTTAAGCTCCGCACCATAGCCCAGCTCAGAAAAGAGCCGCTTTTCAAACACATGCGGGTTATTAGCGATAAGAATATTCGCCGCCTTGAGAATGCGCCCGGAGGAGCGGTAGTTTTGCTCCAGTTTAACCACCTGTAAGGTCGGGAAGTCTTTGCTCAGCAGCACCAGGTTCTGCGGACGCGCGCCGCGCCAGGAGTAGATCGACTGATCGTCATCGCCCACGACGGTGAAGCGTGCCCGTTTCCCCACCAGCAACTTCACCAGCTCGTACTGACTGGTGTTGGTGTCCTGATATTCATCCACCAGCAGATAGCGGATTTTATTCTGCCAGCGCTCGCGCACTTCTTCATTGCGCTGAAGCAGCAGCGTCGGGAGCAGGATCAGATCGTCAAAATCGAGAACGTTACACGCCTTCATATGGGCGTCATACAAACCGTAGCAGTGGGCAAAAATACGATCGCGTTCGCCCTTCGCGCTGGCCGCCGCCTGCGCCGGGGTCATCAGATCGTTTTTCCAGTTGGAGATCGTCGAGATCAGCTGTTGGAGAATAAGCTTATCGTCTTCAATTAGCCCTTCGGTCAGCTCCTTAAGCAGGGCCACCTGGTCGGTATCGTCAAACAGCGAGAAGTTCGACTTCATCCCCAGCGCCGCATATTCGCGCTTAATGACATCCAGTCCCAGTGTGTGGAAAGTGGAGATCATCAACCCGCGTGCTTCTTTACGCCCCAGCGTTTTCGCCACGCGCTCTTTCATCTCGCGCGCAGCCTTATTGGTAAAGGTTACGGCCGCAATATGTCGTGCCTGGTAGCCACATTCACGAATCAGATGCGCGATTTTATTGGTGATAACACGCGTCTTACCGGAACCAGCTCCCGCCAGCACCAGGCAAGGTCCGGTGACGAATTCGACGGCTTGTTGTTGTCCGGGGTTCAAACGCATAGAGGATTGCTCAATCTGTAAACACGGGGAGGTGGATTGTAGCAGAAAGAGGGGGAGAAAGAGTAACTGGCTACCCCTGCGGGTAGCCAGAAAATCGGGTCAATCAGGAGACCGTCGCGGCAAGCGGTGTATAGCCATTTCGCTGCGCACTTTTGATCCAGCCGTACGCTCCCATGACAGCAATCGCAGTCAGGAGGACATACTCAAGCGACATGGCGTAAACGCCCTGCACCGCGTATATAACCACGCTAATGACATCGATAAGTACCCATAGCAGCCAGTTTTCAACATATTTACGCGTCATCAGTACCATGGCCGCAATCGACAATACCAGCATGGTGGAATCCCAGAACGGGAAGGCATCGGGCTGAAGGTCAGGCATAGCGACCTGCATACCAAATGTTTGCAGCAGAGCAATCATGATGCGAGTGAGCGCCGAAAACACCGGGTCGATAAACAGCGTCATCAGAACTATCGCCACCGCGCATACGCCGCCCAGTACCAGGGTTTGCTGGCGGGAAAGCCAACGTACTTTGAGCGCAGCTTCCTGCGCCTCGTTTTGCCGGCTCCACGCATACCAGCCGTAAATGTTAGCGGCGAAGAAAAACACCTGCAGCAGCAGGCTGGCATAGAGCTGAATCTGGAAGAAAATCGCCGCAAACAACGTGACGTTAATCAAGCCAAACAGGTAATTGATGATTTTTTCCCGGCTGGCACACCAGATACATAACAGACCAAATACGGTACCAATGGCTTCAATCCACGATAGCGCATACCCGCCTTCGCCGAGAGGAATGTTGACCATCACATTGTTAATGCTAAAAAAGTCCATCACTGACCTCCTGACTGGCTGACGGAATAAATGGCGCGGAGCGCCAGGGCAATTTGCCGTTCTTCACCCTGCTGGCACAACGCGTCCTGCTGGACATAATCATTGATGCTGCTATCCAGACAACCGTTGTGGGCCACCACCACGTTGAGTAATGACGCCGTACGTAACCCTCGCAGCGCGCCGATAGTCATCAGAGCGGCGCTCTCCATATCCGCGCCCAGAACGCCGAGCGCCGACCACTGCGCATCCAGTTCTGCTTCCCGATCGGTATAAAAACTGTCGTGGCTACGCACCAGGCCGCACACGGCGGGGATATTCATCTGGCGAGCCTGCGCCATCAGTTCCCAGGTTAACTGCGGGTCGGCGCAGGCCGGATAGCCTGCTGGCGCATAGGTACGGCTGGTCCCGTCATCCGTTACTGCGGCATGGGCGATAATCACGTCACCGAGCGCAAGATTATCCTGCAACGCCCCACAGCTACCGATACGAATCAGGGTTGTTAGGCCGATCTGGCGCAGTTCTTCAATGGCAATCGCCGTAGACGGCCCACCGATCCCGGTAGAGAGCACCAAAATCTCGACGCCCTGATACCAACCTCGCGCGGCGCGAAACTCCCGGTTTTGACCAAGCTGTTCTGGGTTATCAAGAAAATTGACGATGCGGTCTACCCGCAACGGATCGCCCGGCAGCAGCGCATAGCGTGCGCCGGTCATCTCCTTGCTTAACTGGATATGGGGTTGCAGCGACATTCTCGCGCCTCCTTCACTCTTGCGGTTATCCGATATCAGCCTCCTGCTTTAACTTTTCAGGGACAAACAACACAATGCTTTCACCATCGGTATCAATAATCTGTAACGCTTTCAGATCATGTAAAATACGATTAATACTACGGGTCGTCGCCGCCAGCTCCTCGCTGAGGTTTAGCTTATCCAGCAAGATTGCGTTGGTGCCATCTTGTTGATAACGCAGCCATAACGCCTGACATACTCGCTGATGCAGCGAGTAAAGATTGTCGCTGCTGGCCTTTTTTGACAGCTGATAATATTGCTGACTAAAGAAGCGCAGCATCCGCTGGTTAAAATGGTTATCTAAGGCCAGCCAGCGGCAAAAATATTCCTGCGACAAACTCAGGAGCTGCACATGCCCTACCGCCACCACCGAACAGATGTAATGACGTGACTCAAAGATCTCGAGCTCGCCCAGCATGTCGCCTTTCCGGTAGCGGGCCTGACGATAACGACGTCCATCTTCAGCCTCATAGAACACATCCACTTCGCCGGCAATAATCAGCGAAAAGCGCTGACATATTTCCCCCTGCCGGCAAATAAAGTCTCCACGCGGGATCTCTTCAAAGCGCCATTGCTGCATGATTTCCAGAGGGCAATATTTCAGTAATTCATAAAGCTGTGGATCGCGAACAATATCACTAAGCCCGGAAAGCCAGCCGACTGAAAATTCAGGTTTTTTCATTGTATCCATGTTATCTCGCTCCACAGCGGTAGGGACAGGACGGCTGTCCGTGACAAGAAGGAACAGGACAGATAAAAATGTCGCTCATCTCTCGCTTCCATACATCAGGCGAGACATCTGTCCCGTGATGGCGAAGAGTATATGTTCACGGCGAAGGCGGATGATAAAGTAACGAGATATCTTTGAGACATGAGAACAAAATAATGGCTAAGAGCGCGGCAGCCCTGCACATCCTGGTAAAAGAAGAAAAACTTGCTCTGGAGATCCTGAGCAAGCTGGATCGCGGTATTAGCTTCGATCACCTGGCAAAACGCTACTCTCGCTGCCCATCCGGGCGCAACGGCGGCGATTTGGGTGAGTTCAAACAGGGGATGATGGTCGGGCCATTTGATGCCGCCGTGTTTAGCTGCCCACTGCTTAAACCTTACGGGCCGGTCAAAACCAAATTCGGCTATCACATCATCAAGGTGCTGTATCGCCGATAAGCCATGCTAAAATCGCCAGCCTTATATATTCCCTTTTGAAGGCACGATCATGGCAAAAACAGCAGCAGCAGTGCATATCCTTGTAAAAGAAGAGAAACTGGCACTGGATCTTCTGGAGCAGATTAAAAACGGCGCCGACTTCGGCAAACTGGCTAAGAAGCATTCCATCTGCCCATCGGGCAAACGCGGCGGCGATTTAGGTGAATTCCGTCAGGGCCAGATGGTGCCGGCGTTCGACAAAGTGGTCTTCTCCTGCCCGGTGCTGGAGCCAACCGGCCCGCTGCACACCCAGTTCGGTTACCACATCATTAAAGTGCTGTACCGCAACTAATAAAAAGCCCGGTGTTTAAACACCGGGCTTTTTTATCGGATGGCGCTACGCTTATCCAGCCTACATAATGGTCACTTTATTGTAGGCCGGATAAGGCGTTCACGCCGCCATCCGGCGATTCCAGAAGCCTCTTATCCAGCTACTGCAATGCGCTTCATATCAGTCATGTAGCCACGCAGTTTCTGGCCCACTTTCTCGATAGCATGACCGCGAATTGCGTCGTTCACGTCGCGCAGCTGCGCGTTGTCTACCGCGCCTTCGGCAATCGCTTTGCCCAGATCGCCGGTCTGCAGCGTGGTCATGAACTCTTTCAGCAGCGGTACGCAAGCGTAAGAGAACAGGTAGTTACCGTATTCTGCGGTATCGGAGATAACGACGTTCATTTCATACAGGCGCTTACGGGCGATGGTGTTGGCAATCAGCGGCAGTTCGTGCAGTGATTCGTAGTAAGCAGATTCTTCGATGATGCCGGAATCGACCATGGTTTCGAACGCCAGCTCAACGCCCGCTTTCACCATCGCAATCATCAGCACGCCTTTATCGAAGTACTCCTGCTCGCCGATTTTACCTTCATACTGCGGCGCGGTTTCGAACGCGGTTTTGCCGGTCTCTTCACGCCAGGTCAGCAGTTTCTTATCGTCGTTGGCCCAGTCAGCCATCATGCCGGAAGAGAATTCGCCGGAGATGATGTCATCCATATGCTTCTGGAACAGCGGCGCCATGATCTCTTTCAGCTGTTCAGACAGCGCGTAAGCACGCAGTTTCGCCGGGTTAGACAGACGGTCCATCATCAGGGTGATACCACCCTGCTTCAGCGCTTCGGTGATAGTTTCCCAGCCGAACTGAATCAGTTTTTCGGCGTATGCCGGGTCGGTGCCTTCTGCCACCAGCTTGTCGAAGCACAGCAGAGAACCGGCCTGCAGCATGCCGCACAGGATGGTCTGCTCGCCCATCAGGTCAGATTTCACTTCCGCCACGAAAGAAGATTCCAGTACGCCCGCACGGTGACCGCCAGTGGCCGCAGCCCAGGCTTTAGCAATCGCCATACCTTCGCCTTTCGGATCGTTTTCCGGGTGAACGGCGATCAGCGTCGGAACACCGAAACCACGTTTGTACTCTTCGCGCACTTCGGTACCCGGGCATTTCGGCGCCACCATCACTACGGTGATATCTTTACGGATCTGCTCGCCTACTTCGACGATGTTGAAGCCGTGAGAGTAACCCAGCGCCGCGCCATCTTTCATCAGCGGCTGTACGGAACGCACCACGTCAGAGTGCTGTTTGTCCGGCGTCAGGTTAACCACCAGGTCCGCCTGCGGGATCAGCTCTTCGTAGGTCCCCACTTTAAAACCGTTTTCGGTCGCTTTACGCCAGGAAGCACGCTTCTCAGCAATGGCTTCTTTACGCAGGGCGTAGGCGATATCCAGACCGGAGTCACGCATGTTCAGGCCCTGGTTGAGACCCTGAGCGCCACAGCCGACGATGACCACTTTTTTACCCTGAAGGTAGCTCGCGCCGTCGGCGAATTCGTCGCGGCCCATAAAGCGGCATTTACCCAGCTGCGCCAGCTGCTGGCGCAGATTCAGTGTATTAAAGTAGTTAGCCATGATGGTGTACTCCGTGATGTTGTGTGTCGTTACTCTATGGATTTCGAGTTACAGGAAGGCGGCAAGACAGCGATTCCCCGGGAGCTTACTCAAGTAAGTGACTGGGGTGAGCTGACGCAGCTAACGTGCCTGCAACTTGAAAGACGACGAGTATATTGTTCGGTTCGCGTTTCAGCGAGAATGTACCCACATTACAACAGGAAATTTATTGCGGAAATTGATATATTCACAACGTTACGTTGCAATTTATGCAATATAGAACCGTGAGGTGAAATAGGTGGATTTACGCGATCTGAAAACCTTCCTGCATCTGGCGGAAAGCCGCCACTTTGGCCGCAGCGCGCGGGCGATGCACGTCAGCCCCTCCACGCTCTCCCGGCAAATTCAGCGGCTGGAAGAGGACCTCGGTCAGGCGCTGTTTGTGCGTGATAACCGCACGGTCACGCTGACCGAAGCAGGGGAAGAACTGCGGGTATTTGCCCAGCAAACGTTGTTGCAGTATCAGCAACTGCGCCACACCCTCGATCAGCAGGGGCCATCACTTTCTGGTGAACTGCACATTTTCTGTTCGGTGACGGCGGCTTATAGCCATCTGCCGCCGATCCTCGATCGTTTTCGCGCCGAGCATCCCTCCGTCGAAATTAAGCTCACCACCGGCGACGCCGCCGACGCCATGGACAAAGTGGTCACCGGCGAGGCCGATCTGGCGATTGCCGGTAAGCCGGAAACGCTGCCCGGCGCGGTGGCGTTTTCCATGCTGGAGAATCTGGCGGTGGTGCTGATCGCCCCGGCGCTGCCCTGCCCGGTGCGTAATCAGGTTTCGGTTGATAAGCCCGACTGGTCAACCGTGCCGTTTATCATGGCCGACCAGGGGCCGGTGCGCCGTCGCATTGAGCTGTGGTTCCGTCGCCACAAAATCAGTAACCCGCAGATTTACGCCACCGTCGGCGGCCATGAAGCGATGGTCTCGATGGTGGCGCTAGGCTGCGGCGTGGCGCTGCTGCCGGAAGTGGTGCTGGAAAACAGCCCGGAACCGGTGCGCAATCGCGTGATGATTTTAGAGCGCAGCGACGAAAAAACGCCGTTTGAACTGGGCGTCTGCGCGCCGAAAAAGCGGCTGCATGAGCCGCTGATCGATGCCTTCTGGAAGATTGTGCTGGAGCGCAAAATCGCCGAGTAGCGCCAGCGTCTGGCCTAAAATCAGTGGTAGATTCAGTATTGGCACTCCTTTTCTGTATAATGTCCCGTGCCATAATAGATGTGGGGGGCTTGTTAACCATGTCGTTAAGCAAGCCAGAACAGACGGTGTCATTGCGCACTTGACAGCGAAAATACAAACTTAATTAGCCATCATTATGATAATCAAACCAAAAATTCGTGGATTCATCTGTACAACGACCCATCCGACTGGCTGCAAAGTCAATGTGGAAAAACAGATCGAGTACGTTAAGCAAAACGGGAAAATTGAGAACGGTCCTTCCCGCGTGCTGGTGATCGGTGCTTCCACCGGTTACGGCCTGGCATCCAGAATTTCCGCCGCCTTTGGCAGCGGTGCCGCCACTATCGGCGTATTTTTTGAAAAACCGGGCACGGAAACCAAACCAGGTTCCGCGGGCTGGTATAACTCTGCCGCCTTCGATGAAGCCGCTAAGCGTGAAGGTCTGTACTCCAAAAGCATCAACGGCGACGCGTTCTCTGACGAGTGCCGCGATGAAGTTATCAAACTGATCAAAGAAGATCTGGGCCAGATCGACCTGGTGGTTTACTCACTGGCGTCCCCGGTGCGTAAAATGCCGAAAACAGGCGAAATCGTTCGTTCTGCGCTGAAGCCGATCGGCGAGGTTTACACCTCTAAAGCGATTGATACCAACAAAGATCAGATCATCACCGCCAGCATTGAGCCGGCAACCGAAGAAGAAGTTCAGAACACCGTTACCGTCATGGGCGGCGAAGACTGGGAACTGTGGATGGGTGCGCTGAGCGAAGCAGGCGTGCTGGCTGACGGCGTGAAAACCGTGGCTTATTCCTACATCGGTACCGACCTGACCTGGCCAATCTACTGGCACGGCGCGCTGGGCAAAGCGAAAGAAGACCTCGACCGCGCGGCGGGTGAACTGCGTAAGCAGCTGGCACCGCTCAACGGTTCCGCTAACGTTGCCGTCCTGAAATCGGTTATCACGCAGGCATCTTCTGCTATTCCGGTGATGCCGCTGTACATCTCCATGGTCTTCAAGCTGATGAAAGAGCAAGGCATTCACGAAGGTTGCATCGAGCAGATCAACCGTCTGATGACCACCAGCCTGTACGGCGATAAAGTGGCGCTGGATGACAATCAACGCATCCGTATGGATGACTGGGAACTGCGTGACGATATTCAGCAAGCCTGCCGCGACCTGTGGCCGCTGATCACCACCGAAAACCTGACGCAGGAAACTGACTATGCAGGTTACAAGCAGGAATTCCTGAACCTGTTCGGTTTTGCCCTCGACGGTGTGGATTACGATGCGGACGTGAACACCGAAGTCGAATTCGAAGTCATCACGCTGTAATACTCTGATTCAGATATAAAAAAGGGTTCATGTCTCCATGAACCCTTTTTTTATGGCCGCCGTTAGCCCGCGAGGAAGAAGCGGAACGCCGGGTTATTCGTCTCGTCGTGGCACTCATAGCCCAGTTCATTGAGCCGGGTTTCAAAGTCCGGTTCATTCTCGCCCAGTTCAAACGCCGCCAGTACACGGCCATAGTCGGTACCGTGGCTACGGTAGTGGAATAGCGAGATATTCCAGTGCGTTCCCAGGGTGTAGAGGAACTTCAGCAGCGCGCCCGGCGATTCCGGGAACTCAAAGCTATAAAGGCGCTCTTGCAACGGCTTAGAAGGACGGCCGCCGACCATATAGCGCACATGCAACTTGGCCATTTCATCGTCTGACAGATCCACTACGCTGTAACCGCCGTCTTTGAGTAGGCTAAGGATTTCCTTGCGCTCCTCAACGCCACGGCTCAGCCGCACGCCCACGAAGATGCAGGCATCTTTGGCGTCGGCAAAGCGGTAGTTGAACTCGGTCACCGAACGCCCGCCCAGCAGTTGGCAGAACTTTAGGAAGCTGCCCTTCTCTTCCGGAATCGTCACCGCCAGTAGCGCCTCGCGCTGTTCGCCCAGCTCGCAGCGTTCGGAAACGTAGCGCAGACCATGGAAGTTCACATTAGCGCCGGACAGCACATGCGCCAGACGTTCGCCGCGAATATTGTGCTGGGCGATGTATTTCTTCATCCCCGCCAGCGCCAGCGCCCCGGAAGGTTCCGCCACCGCGCGTACATCTTCAAACAGGTCTTTCATTGCCGCGCAGATAGCGTCGCTATCGACTGTGATAATGTCGTCGAGATACTCCTGGCACAGACGGAAGGTTTCATCGCCGATGCGTTTGACCGCCACACCTTCAGCAAAGAGACCTACGCGTGGCAGATCCACCGGATGACCGGCATCCAGCGCCGCTTTCAGGCAGGCTGAATCTTCGGCTTCGACAGCGATCACTTTGATCTGCGGCATCAGCTGTTTAATCAGCACCGCCACGCCCGCCGCTAACCCGCCACCGCCCACCGGCACAAAGACGCGGTCAAGATGAGCATCCTGCTGAAGTAACTCCAGCGCCAGCGTGCCCTGCCCGGCAATCACCATCGGGTGATCAAACGGCGGTACCCAGGTAAAGCCCTGCTGCCGGGAAAGCTCAATCGCTTTGGCTTTAGCTTCATCAAAATTCGCGCCGTGCAGCAGAACTTCACCGCCGAAGCCGCGAACGGCGTCGACTTTGATATCCGCGGTCGCCACCGGCATCACAATCAGCGCCTTCACGCCTAATCGCGCAGAGGAGAAAGCCACACCCTGGGCGTGATTACCTGCCGATGCGGTAATGACGCCATGCGCTTTTTGCTCTTCAGTCAGGCCTGCCATCATCGCGTAGGCCCCGCGCAGCTTGAAGCTGTGCACCGGCTGTCTGTCTTCGCGCTTGACCAGAATCACGTTATCGAGGCGCGAAGAGAGTTTTTCCATTTTTTGTAGCGGCGTTACCTGCGCCGCTTCGTATACCGGCGCACGCAGCACCGCTCTGAGATACTCGGCGCCCTCAGGGGCACCGGACAGGGGTTGTGAATCCGCCATGGTCATTAACCTCCCAGTTTCGATTTATCGCGCACCGCGCCTTTGTCGGCACTGGTAGCCAGGCTGGCATAGGCGCGAAGGGCAAAGGAGACCTGACGCTCACGGTTCTTCGGCGTCCACGCCTGATCGCCGCGGGCTTCCTGCGCTTCACGACGGGCGGCGATTTCCGCATCACTCAGTTGCAGTTGAATACCGCGATTCGGGATATCGATAGCAATCATATCGCCGTCTTCGATGATCGCGATGTTGCCGCCGCTGGCCGCTTCCGGGGAAACGTGGCCGATAGACAGGCCGGAGGTGCCGCCGGAGAAGCGGCCATCGGTGATCAGCGCACAGGCTTTACCGAGGCCCATTGATTTCAGGAACGTGGTTGGGTAGAGCATTTCCTGCATGCCCGGCCCGCCTTTCGGCCCTTCGTAGCGAATCACCACCACGTCGCCTTCGACCACTTTACCGCCGAGGATAGCCTCAACCGCCTCGTCCTGGCTTTCGTAGACTTTCGCCGGGCCGGTAAATTTGAGAATACTGTCGTCAACACCTGCGGTTTTTACGATACAGCCATTTTCCGCGAAGTTGCCGTACAGCACCGCCAGACCGCCATCCTTGCTGTAAGCGTGCTCCAGCGAGCGGATACAGCCTTCGGCGCGATCGTCATCCAGCGTATCCCAACGGCAATCCTGCGAGAACGCCTGGGTGGTGCGGATACCCGCCGGACCAGCGCGGAACATTTTTTTGACCGCCTCATCCTGGGTCACGGCGATGTCGTACTGCTCCAGCGTCTGCGGCAGAGAGAGACCAAGGACGTTTTTCACGTTGCGGTTCAGCAGCCCAGCACGATCCAGCTCACCTAAAATGCCCAAGACGCCGCCGGCGCGGTGAACGTCTTCCATATGGTATTTCTGCGTACTTGGCGCCACTTTACACAGCTGCGGCACTTTACGAGACAGCTTGTCGATATCACTCATGGTGAAGTCGATTTCCGCTTCCTGCGCCGCCGCCAGCAGATGCAGAACGGTGTTAGTGGAACCACCCATCGCGATATCCAGCGTCATGGCATTCTCAAACGCTGCTTTGCTGGCAATGTTGCGCGGCAACGCCGAGGCATCATCCTGCTCGTAATAACGTTTGGTCAGCTCAACGATGCGTTGACCTGCGGTGAGGAACAGCTCTTTACGGTCGGCGTGAGTGGCCAATAGCGAGCCGTTGCCCGGTTGTGACAGGCCCAGCGCTTCGGTCAGACAGTTCATCGAGTTGGCGGTGAACATCCCGGAGCAGGAGCCGCAGGTCGGACAGGCGGAACGTTCAACCTGCTCGCTCTGCGAGTCGGAGACTTTCGGGTCTGCGCCCTGAATCATCGCGTCAACCAGGTCGAGCTTGATGATTTTGTCGGAAAGCTTGGTTTTCCCGGCTTCCATCGGACCGCCAGAGACGAAGATCACTGGAATATTAAGACGCAGCGAGGCCATTAACATCCCGGGGGTGATTTTGTCGCAGTTGGAGATGCAGACCATCGCGTCGGCACAGTGGGCGTTAACCATGTACTCAACGGAGTCGGCGATCAGTTCGCGGGACGGCAGTGAATAAAGCATGCCCCCGTGGCCCATAGCGATACCGTCATCCACCGCGATGGTGTTGAACTCTTTCGCCACACCGCCTGAGGCTTCGATTTGTTCGGCAACCAGCTTACCGAGATCGCGCAGGTGTACGTGACCCGGCACGAACTGGGTAAAGGAGTTCACCACAGCGATAATCGGCTTACCGAAGTCGGCGTCGGTCATCCCGGTGGCGCGCCACAGTGCGCGGGCACCCGCCATATTGCGGCCGTGGGTGGTGGTGGCAGAACGATACTTAGGCATGCTTGTTTAACTCCCGTCTGTCTTTCCCCTGCATACTTCACGCCGCAGGTGCGTTGGCTGCCTCGCTCACCCCAGTCACTTACTACAATAAGCTCCTGGGACTTGCTGCGTTGCCGTCTTCCTGCAACGTGAATTATTTTGGGGAAATATTAATATTGTTATTGGTTTACTGAATCCAACCAGCCGTATTTGTCTTCCGTTTCACCGGTAAAGAGGCCGAAGAAGGCCTGCTGGATGCGTTTGGTGACCGGACCGCAGCGGCCTTCGCCTACCTGAATACCATCTACGCTGCGTACTGGCGTGATTTCCGCCGCGGTACCGGACATAAACACTTCGTCGGCCAGGTACAGCGATTCACGGGACAGCACCTGCTCACGCACTTCGATATCAAGATCTTTCGCCAGTTTAATGATGGCATCACGGGTGATACCCGGCAGCGCGGAAGAGGTAAATGGCGGGGTAAACAGAATGCCATCTTTAACTTCAAACAGGTTCTCGCCCGCGCCTTCGGAAATGTAGCCATTCACGTCCAGCGCAATACCTTCCTGATAACCATGACGACGCGCTTCGCTACCCACCAGCAGCGAAGACAGATAGTTACCGCCCGCTTTAGCAGCCGTAGGGATGGTGTTCGGCGCAACGCGGTTCCAGGAAGAAACCATCGCATCGATCCCCTGTTCCAGCGCTTCTGCGCCGAGGTATGCCCCCCACGGGAACGCGGCGATGATCACATCAGTGGTGTAACCCGCTGGCGGGTTAACGCCCATCCCGACATCGCCAACAAATACCAGCGGACGAATATAGGCGCTGGTCAGGTTGTTTTTGCGGATCACTTCGCGGCAGGCTTCCATCAGCTCATCAACGCTCTGAGAGACCGGAAAACGGTAGATCTTGGCTGAATCACGCAGACGCTGCATATGTTCACGATGACGGAACACCACCGGCCCTTTGTGAGAATCGTAGCAACGGATGCCTTCAAATACAGAAGTACCGTAGTGCAGAGCGTGGGACATCACGTGAACCTTCGCGTCTTCCCAACGAATCATCTCGCCATTAGACCAAATGTAATCAGCTTTTTTCGTCGTCATTTTTCTTCCTTTTGCGCTCAGGCGCGGATTTGTTGTGATGTGGTTGTGCTCTGGCAGATAGCAACATGTGCAACGTCTACCAGCTTACTTAACTGACTAAACAGTAAGTCGACCGACCGGGGGCTGGCAACGGTCAATTCGATATTTATATTCTGCGCATCGCTGGCGGCTGCCATATTCATGGAGCACACCTGAAAACCACGATGGCGTACCACGCGTAAAACACGTTCTAACGTTTCCGGATTGAAACGAGCCTCAACGGCGACCTGATGTTGCATCATGATAATTTCTCCAGCATTTCTGAGTTACTGGCGCCAGGCGGCACCAGAGGCCAGACATTCTCAAGTTCGTCGATTGAGACATGAAGCAGGTATGGCCCCTCGCTGTTCAGCATGGTGTCGAGTGCCGCTTCAACCTGGTCTTTACGGGTGATGTGCTGACCAGGTATGCCGAAGGCGCTGGCCAACATGAGAAAATCGGGGTTATCGGTAAGGGTGGTTTCGCTATAACGTTCCTGGAAAAACAGCTGCTGCCATTGTCGCACCATGCCCAAGCGCTGGTTGTCGAGTAAGACTATCTTCAGCGGCAACTGCCTGCGTTTTACGGTGCCCAGTTCTTGTACATTCATCATGAAAGAACCGTCACCGGAGATACAGATTACCGTATCATTCGGACGAGCCACCTGCGCGCCAACAGCAGCTGGCAGGCCAAAGCCCATCGTACCCAAACCGCTGGAGGTGATGAAATTTTCCGGGCGGGTGTAGGTCATATGCTGCGCGGACCACATTTGATGCTGACCAACATCCGTCGTCACCACGCTATCTGCTGGTTTGCGTTCAGACAGCTGTTTTAACAACAGCGGCGCGTAGATAGCGTCACCCGGATGATCATAGCGCCAGGCATGTTCTGCGCGCAGCTCTGCACAGGACTGACGCCATGCGTCGATCTTCAGCGGTTGTTGTAATGCCGGCAACAGCGAATTTAAATCGCCCTGCAACGCGACGTGTGCCTGACGCAGCTTATTCATTTCTGCCGGGTCGATATCCATATGGATGACGCTGGCGTTAGGCGCGAAAGTATTCAGCTTACCGGTTACCCGGTCATCAAAACGTGCGCCCACTGCGATCAGTAAATCACTCTCTTGCACCGCGAAATTCGCCGCCTTAGTACCGTGCATTCCCAGCATGCCCAAATAGTACGGGTAGTCCGCGTTTACTGCGCCCAGGCCTTTCAGCGTGCAAGCGACCGGTATTTGGGTAAGCGCGATAAACTCACGCAGGGCAGAGACCGCCTGCGCCATACCCACGCCACCACCTACGTACAGGATGGGTTTTTGCGCCTGAGCCAGCATTTTACGCGCCTGCTCAACGTCAGCATGTGGGAAAGTCTCTACGTTTCCGACGGTCGTGAAATACGGTTCCAGCGTACCGCTGGCTAACTGGATATCTTTTGGGATATCGACCAGAACGGGGCCCGGACGACCAGAGTTCGCCACGTCGAAAGCTTCTGCCATGATGCGCGGCAGTTCCTCCAGTGACTGCACCAGGAAACTGTGCTTGGTGCAAGACAGAGACATACCGAGAACGTCCACTTCCTGGAACGCATCCGTTCCGATGAAAGGTGATGCAACCTGGCCGGTGATCGCCACAACGGGGACAGAATCTAACAGCGCATCGGCAAGACCGGTGATCAGGTTGGTCGCGCCTGGGCCGGACGTAGCGATACAAACACCGGTTTTACCCGTAGCACGAGCATAACCAATCGCCGCCATCGCCGCGCCCTGCTCATGTCGACACAACAGGTGTTCTACGCCGCCGTCATATAACGCATCATAAACCGGCATAATTGCGCCACCGGGATAACCAAAGACGGTTTGAACCCCTTGTGCACGCAACGCATGTACCACCCACTGTGCCCCATTCATAGTTACATCCCCGCCGTAAATCTTGAGAAACAGAATTTTATGCTACCGTTCACTTTCTGCTCCTCGTGTATGTTTTTAAGGTCAAAAAAAACCCCCGGACCTTTCGGTGCGGGGGTCTTAGTTCGTTAAGGCTTGTTTTCTAAGCCTTTCCTCGTCCAAGTGCAGCCCCGCACGGTGGGATAATAATCACCACCACGCTAATCACGACCAGGCTAATCACTCGTAGAAGGGCTGTCATTTTTATATTTTCTTGCATCTTGTTCGAAGGAATACCTAAAGAGTTACCATAGAATTTGCAAATAACACAAGAATTTTTTTTATTCGTTTTTCTGACCCCGGTAACGGTTTTGATAAATCGCCTTGTTTTTTATATAAAAAATTAAAAAATGAAAATATTTCACGTTTCAGGTCATGCTTGAGCACACACTCCCCCGCGACAACACCTCATAAATACGTTTGCGAGCGTTATCCCTGGTTTCATGCAAAAGATTTAATTTGCAGAAAAATACGTGAATCAGCACCTAAAATCCGCGATAAAGTTAAATTTTGCCGTGATGCATTACCGCATAATGCCTTCATCAGGAGGGGTTATGTCACTATCGATTGTTCATACACGCGCCGCGCTTGGCGTGAATGCGCCAGCCATTACCATTGAGGTACATATCAGCAATGGTCTACCTGGTTTAACCATGGTGGGATTGCCAGAAACAACGGTGAAAGAGGCCCGCGATCGGGTTCGCAGTGCGATTATTAATAGTGGGTATGAATTCCCGGCGAAGAAGATAACCATTAACCTCGCTCCTGCCGATCTTCCCAAAGAAGGAGGGCGATATGATTTACCTATCGCAGTTGCGCTTCTGGCCGCTTCTGAGCAGCTTACAGCCCATAATCTCGATACCTACGAGCTGGTAGGCGAATTAGCGCTTACAGGCACGCTACGCGGCGTTCCAGGAGCGATTTCAAGCGCAACCGAAGCCATACGAGCAGGCAGGAGAATTATTGTCGCAAAAGAGAATGCCGCTGAAGTTGGACTGATACATGGTGAAGGGTGTCTGATTGCCGATCACCTACAGTCCGTATGCGCATTTCTCGAAGGGAAGCATGATTTAGACAGACCGTTATCTGCAGACTTCACGCCAGAGCCATTAGCCGATGATCTGAGCGATGTCATCGGTCAGGAACAAGGCAAACGCGGGTTGGAGCTCACTGCGGCTGGCGGTCACAACCTGCTGCTTATCGGCCCTCCGGGGACGGGAAAGACCATGCTGGCCAGTCGCCTCAGAGGACTACTTCCGCCGCTCAGCAACGATGAGGCACTAGAAAGTGCTGCGATACTCAGCCTGGTCAATTCCACTACGATACAAAAACAATGGAAGCAGCGCCCCTTTCGCTCACCGCATCACAGTGCTTCATTAACCGCCATGGTAGGTGGCGGGTCTATTCCTGCGCCGGGAGAGATCTCTCTGGCGCATAACGGCATACTATTTCTGGATGAATTACCTGAGTTTGAGCGACGCACGTTGGATGCCCTGCGTGAACCTATCGAGTCCGGGCAGATCCATTTATCCCGCACTCGGGCTAAAATAACCTACCCTGCACGCTTTCAACTCATTGCTGCAATGAATCCAAGCCCAACGGGTCATTATCAGGGGAACCATAACCGCTGCACCCCAGAGCAGACGCTGCGTTACCTCAATCGATTATCAGGACCGTTTCTTGACCGTTTCGATCTCTCCCTCGAAATCCCTTTGCCTCCGCCCGGCATACTCAGCCAGAGTGCGATGAAAGGGGAAGATAGCGCAACGGTGAAGCAACGCGTTATCGCCGCACAAGAGCGTCAGTATCGGCGGCAAAATAAGTTAAACGCGCATCTGGACAGTCAGGATATACATGAATATTGCCGACTTCGCAGTGATGATGCGCAGTGGCTTGAAGAGACATTAGCGCATCTCGGATTGTCTATCCGCGCCTGGCTGCGATTGATAAAGGTCGCCCGAACCATCGCGGATCTCGAGCAATGTGATCATATTACCCGTCAGCACTTGCAGGAGGCCGTTGGGTATAGGGCGATAGACAGGTTACTCATTCATTTGCAGAAACTACTGACATAAAAAAAGGGCTTTCGCCCTTTTTTTATTAATCATCAGATTCGGTGTAGTCTTCTGCACCTTCCACCTGAGGTTTCCCACCAGACAACGTATGGAAACGTTTTGGACGCTTAATACGCGTCATATACTTAGACCACACGCGTTCGGCTTCGGTAACCGGTTCACGTTCACCACGGCAAACCGCAACAAACAGTTTTTCTTCTTCCGTTACCGGCTCACGTTTGCCCAGATCCAGCTCGTTGAAAGCATAACCGTGACGCTCAAGCAGTTGTGCTTCTTTAATGGTGAAATCACCATGACGGGAGAATCCGCGGGGATAATATTTATTGTCGAAATATCGATTAGTCGTCGTAAAGCTTTCCGCCATCCTGCACGCTCCTAATTCTTTGGCCGAGCTATTTATGGCGCGGAGTATTAGTTACGCTTGACAGAGCGTCAAACAAAAGATTTAAATCATCACGACAAATAATTTTATGGAGCGAGTTGTGGATACGGAATTGTTAAAAACTTTCCTGGAGGTTAGCCGGACACGCCACTTTGGCAGGGCTGCTGAAGCGCTCTATTTGACCCAATCGGCGGTTAGTTTTCGGATCAGACAACTGGAAAATCAATTGGGTGTAAATCTATTCACCCGACACAGAAACAATATCCGTTTAACCGCGGCGGGTGAGAAATTATTGCCTTACGCTGAAACGCTGATGAACACATGGCAAGCAGCGCGCAAGGAGGTCGCGAATACCTCGCGGCATAACGAGTTTTCAATTGGTGCCAGCGCATCCCTTTGGGAATGTATGCTTAATGACTGGTTAAGGCGTTTGTATCAGTCACAGGAACCACAAACCAGCCTGCAGTTTGAAGCGAGAATCGCTCAACGGCAGTCGTTAGTAAAGCAGCTACATGAACGACAGCTTGATCTGCTGATCACCACCGAAACGCCCAAAATGGACGAATTTAGCAGCCAACTGTTGGGATATTTTACGCTGGCGCTCTATTGCAGTTCACCTTCACAAACCAAAGATGAACTGAATTACCTACGCCTGGAATGGGGACCCGATTTTCAACAACACGAAGCAGGACTGATCGCGGGGGATGAAGTGCCGGTACTTACCACCAGTTCGGCAGAACTGGCCAGGCAGCAACTTTCTGTCCTTAAGGGCTTTAGTTGGTTGCCCGTTAACTGGGCTAAAGCCAAAAGCGATCTACACACGGTTACCGACAGCACAACGCTGTCACGTCCTTTATATGCCGTCTGGCTGCAAAACAGCGACAAACATGCACTTATTTGCGATCTGCTAAGAACAAGTATTCTGGAAGATTAAAGAAAGCACTGGCAAGGATGCCGGAAGTAATACAGCAGAAAGGCACAGCTCAAATTGCAGATAAAAAAAATCCTTAGCAAGGATGCTAAGGATTGTTTCTGGCAGGGGCGGAGAGACTCGAACTCGCGACACCCGGTTTTGGAGACCGGTGCTCTACCAACTGAGCTACGCCCCTAAATTTTTTTATCATTAAGCCTGCTTAATAGCAGGCTTAATTTTCTAATAAGTGGCGGAACGGACGGGACTCGAACCCGCGACCCCCTGCGTGACAGGCAGGTATTCTAACCAACTGAACTACCGCTCCACCGAATTTCTTTGTCACCACCCGGATTTTCATCCCGGTTTACTGCAATTTGATGCCTGGCAGTTCCCTACTCTCGCATGGGGAGACCTCACACTACCATCGGCGCTACGGCGTTTCACTTCTGAGTTCGGCATGGGGTCAGGTGGGACCACCGCGCTACAGCCGCCAGGCAAATTCTGTTTATTAACCCGCTTTTTGCCGGTTAATCTTATCTGTATCAGGCTGAAAATCTGTCTTCTCAAATCCGCCAAAACACCTTCGGCGTTGTAAGGTTAAGCCTCACGGTTCATTAGTATCGGTTAGCTCAATGTATCGCTACACTTACACACCCGACCTATCAACGTCGTCGTCTTCAACGTTCCTTCAGGAGACTCTAAGTCTCAGGGAGAACTCATCTCGGGGCAAGTTTCGTGCTTAGATGCTTTCAGCACTTATCTCTTCCGCATTTAGCTACCGGGCAGTGCCATTGGCATGACAACCCGAACACCAGTGATGCGTCCACTCCGGTCCTCTCGTACTAGGAGCAGCCCCCCTCAATTCTCCAGCGCCCACGGCAGATAGGGACCGAACTGTCTCACGACGTTCTAAACCCAGCTCGCGTACCACTTTAAATGGCGAACAGCCATACCCTTGGGACCTACTTCAGCCCCAGGATGTGATGAGCCGACATCGAGGTGCCAAACACCGCCGTCGATATGAACTCTTGGGCGGTATCAGCCTGTTATCCCCGGAGTACCTTTTATCCGTTGAGCGATGGCCCTTCCATTCAGAACCACCGGATCACTAAGACCTGCTTTCGCACCTGCTCGAGCCGTCACTCTCGCAGTCAAGCTAGCTTATGCCTTTGCACTAACCTCCTGATGTCCGACCAGGATTAGCTAACCTTCGTGCTCCTCCGTTACTCTTTGGGAGGAGACCGCCCCAGTCAAACTACCCACCAGACACTGTCCGCAACCCGGATTACGGGCCCACGTTAGAACACCAGCCATTAAAGGGTGGTATTTCAAGGACGGCTCCATGCAGACTGGCGTCCACACTTCAAAGCCTCCCACCTATCCTACACATCAAGGACCAGTGTTCAGTGTCAAGCTATAGTAAAGGTTCACGGGGTCTTTCCGTCTTGCCGCGGGTACACTGCATCTTCACAGCGAGTTCAATTTCACTGAGTCTCGGGTGGAGACAGCCTGGCCATCATTACGCCATTCGTGCAGGTCGGAACTTACCCGACAAGGAATTTCGCTACCTTAGGACCGTTATAGTTACGGCCGCCGTTTACCGGGGCTTCGATCAAGAGCTTCTCCTTACGGATAACCCCATCAATTAACCTTCCGGCACCGGGCAGGCGTCACACCGTATACGTCCACTTTCGTGTTTGCACAGTGCTGTGTTTTTAATAAACAGTTGCAGCCAGCTGGTATCTTCGACTGATTTCAGCTCCATGAGTAAATCACTTCACCTACCTATCAGCGTGCCTTCTCCCGAAGTTACGGCACCATTTTGCCTAGTTCCTTCACCCGAGTTCTCTCAAGCGCCTTGGTATTCTCTACCTGACCACCTGTGTCGGTTTGGGGTACGATTTGATGTTACCTGATGCTTAGAGGCTTTTCCTGGAAGCAGGGCATTTGTCACTTCAGCACCGTAGTGCCTCGTCATCACACCTCAGCGTTAAAAGGTACCGGATTTACCTGGAACCTCCGCCTACATGCTTAAACCGGGACAACCGTCGCCCGGCCGACATAGCCTTCTCCGTCCCCCCTTCGCAGTAACACCAAGTACAGGAATATTAACCTGTTTCCCATCGACTACGCCTTTCGGCCTCGCCTTAGGGGTCGACTCACCCTGCCCCGATTAACGTTGGACAGGAACCCTTGGTCTTCCGGCGTGCGGGTTTTTCACCCGCATTATCGTTACTTATGTCAGCATTCGCACTTCTGATACCTCCAGCAACCCTCACAGGCCACCTTCAACGGCTTACAGAACGCTCCCCTACCCAACAACACATAGTGTCGCTGCCGCAGCTTCGGTGCATGGTTTAGCCCCGTTACATCTTCCGCGCAGGCCGACTCGACCAGTGAGCTATTACGCTTTCTTTAAATGATGGCTGCTTCTAAGCCAACATCCTGGCTGTCTGTGCCTTCCCACATCGTTTCCCACTTAACCATGACTTTGGGACCTTAGCTGGCGGTCTGGGTTGTTTCCCTCTTCACGACGGACGTTAGCACCCGCCGTGTGTCTCCCGTGATAACATTCTTCGGTATTCGCAGTTTGCATCGGGTTGGTAAGTCGGGATGACCCCCTAGCCGAAACAGTGCTCTACCCCCGAAGATGAATTCACGAGGCGCTACCTAAATAGCTTTCGGGGAGAACCAGCTATCTCCCGGTTTGATTGGCCTTTCACCCCCAGCCACAAGTCATCCGCTAATTTTTCAACATTAGTCGGTTCGGTCCTCCAGTTAGTGTTACCCAACCTTCAACCTGCCCATGGCTAGATCACCGGGTTTCGGGTCTATACCCTGCAACTTAACGCCCAGTTAAGACTCGGTTTCCCTTCGGCTCCCCTATACGGTTAACCTTGCTACAGAATATAAGTCGCTGACCCATTATACAAAAGGTACGCAGTCACACCCGAAGGTGCTCCCACTGCTTGTACGTACACGGTTTCAGGTTCTTTTTCACTCCCCTCGCCGGGGTTCTTTTCGCCTTTCCCTCACGGTACTGGTTCACTATCGGTCAGTCAGGAGTATTTAGCCTTGGAGGATGGTCCCCCCATATTCAGACAGGATACCACGTGTCCCGCCCTACTCTTCGAGTTCACAACCTGTGCATTTTTGTGTACGGGACTATCACCCTGTACCGTCGGACTTTCCAGACCGTTCCACTAACACACATGCTGATTCAGACTCTGGGCTGCTCCCCGTTCGCTCGCCGCTACTGGGGGAATCTCGGTTGATTTCTTTTCCTCGGGGTACTTAGATGTTTCAGTTCCCCCGGTTCGCTTCGTTAACCTATGTATTCAGTTAACGATAGTGTGACGAATCACACTGGGTTTCCCCATTCGGAAATCGCCGGTTATAACGGTTCATATCACCTTACCGGCGCTTATCGCAGATTAGCACGTCCTTCATCGCCTCTGACTGCCAGGGCATCCACCGTGTACGCTTAGTCGCTTAACCTCACAACCCGAAGATGTTTCACTTCTGATTGCGAAAATTTGAGAGACTCGAACACACCATTTATCTGTTCTTATTACGGAGAACAGACACAGTGTGTCGTTTCAATTTTCAGCTTGATCCAGATTTTTAAAGAGCAAATATCTCAAACATGACTCGCAAGTCAGTTTTGAGATATCAGGGTACGCGTCTTTCACTCACGAACCAGCAAGTGGCGTCCCCTAGGGGATTCGAACCCCTGTTACCGCCGTGAAAGGGCGGTGTCCTGGGCCTCTAGACGAAGGGGACACTGAAGTCTCAATCGCAAGACGCCTTGCTATTCACTTTTCATCAGACAATCTGTGTGAGCACTGCAAAGAACGTTTCTTTAAGGTAAGGAGGTGATCCAACCGCAGGTTCCCCTACGGTTACCTTGTTACGACTTCACCCCAGTCATGAATCACAAAGTGGTAAGCGCCCTCCCGAAGGTTAAGCTACCTACTTCTTTTGCAACCCACTCCCATGGTGTGACGGGCGGTGTGTACAAGGCCCGGGAACGTATTCACCGTGGCATTCTGATCCACGATTACTAGCGATTCCGACTTCATGGAGTCGAGTTGCAGACTCCAATCCGGACTACGACATACTTTATGAGGTCCGCTTGCTCTCGCGAGGTCGCTTCTCTTTGTATATGCCATTGTAGCACGTGTGTAGCCCTACTCGTAAGGGCCATGATGACTTGACGTCATCCCCACCTTCCTCCAGTTTATCACTGGCAGTCTCCTTTGAGTTCCCGGCCGGACCGCTGGCAACAAAGGATAAGGGTTGCGCTCGTTGCGGGACTTAACCCAACATTTCACAACACGAGCTGACGACAGCCATGCAGCACCTGTCTCAGAGTTCCCGAAGGCACCAAAGCATCTCTGCTAAGTTCTCTGGATGTCAAGAGTAGGTAAGGTTCTTCGCGTTGCATCGAATTAAACCACATGCTCCACCGCTTGTGCGGGCCCCCGTCAATTCATTTGAGTTTTAACCTTGCGGCCGTACTCCCCAGGCGGTCGACTTAACGCGTTAGCTCCGGAAGCCACGCCTCAAGGGCACAACCTCCAAGTCGACATCGTTTACGGCGTGGACTACCAGGGTATCTAATCCTGTTTGCTCCCCACGCTTTCGCACCTGAGCGTCAGTCTTTGTCCAGGGGGCCGCCTTCGCCACCGGTATTCCTCCAGATCTCTACGCATTTCACCGCTACACCTGGAATTCTACCCCCCTCTACAAGACTCTAGCCTGCCAGTTTCGGATGCAGTTCCCAGGTTGAGCCCGGGGATTTCACATCCGACTTGACAGACCGCCTGCGTGCGCTTTACGCCCAGTAATTCCGATTAACGCTTGCACCCTCCGTATTACCGCGGCTGCTGGCACGGAGTTAGCCGGTGCTTCTTCTGCGAGTAACGTCAATCGCTGTGGTTATTAACCACAACGCCTTCCTCCTCGCTGAAAGTACTTTACAACCCGAAGGCCTTCTTCATACACGCGGCATGGCTGCATCAGGCTTGCGCCCATTGTGCAATATTCCCCACTGCTGCCTCCCGTAGGAGTCTGGACCGTGTCTCAGTTCCAGTGTGGCTGGTCATCCTCTCAGACCAGCTAGGGATCGTCGCCTAGGTGAGCCGTTACCCCACCTACTAGCTAATCCCATCTGGGCACATCCGATGGCAAGAGGCCCGAAGGTCCCCCTCTTTGGTCTTGCGACATTATGCGGTATTAGCTACCGTTTCCAGTAGTTATCCCCCTCCATCGGGCAGTTTCCCAGACATTACTCACCCGTCCGCCACTCGTCACCCGAGAGCAAGCTCTCTGTGCTACCGTTCGACTTGCATGTGTTAGGCCTGCCGCCAGCGTTCAATCTGAGCCATGATCAAACTCTTCAATTTAAGTTTGATGCTCGTGAATTAAACTTCGTAATGAATTACGTGTTCACTCAGAGACTTGGTATTCATTTTTCGTCTTGCGACGTTAAGAATCCGTATCCTCGAGTGCCCACACAGATTGTCTGATAAATTATTAAAGAGCAGTGCCGCTTCGCTTTTTCTCAGCGGCGCGGGGTGTGCATATTACGCTATCCCGCTTCAGAGTCAAGCGTTTATTTACGCTTTTCTCCGCTGACCCGGCGGCGTGTAATCCGTTGTTCCGTGTCAGTGGAGGCGCATTATAGGGAGTTATTTCAGGCTGACAAGGGGAAATTCAAAATAACTTTCCGAATGCACATTTTTTCACCAAAACAACCATTAACATGCCATAAAATAAGCAATTTGCCGTTTTTGCAGCCGCAATCACACTACCTGGTGGCATACTAATGAATAAGAGAAAGAGTAAGGAATAACATTCATGCCTTTAAATGCCCAACAGCTAGCCGCACAGAAGAATCTGTCCTACGTTCTGGCCGAAAAGTTAGCTCAGCGAATCTTAAAAGGTGAATATGCGCCGGGAGCTATCCTGCCCGGTGAAATAGAGCTGGGCGATCAGTTTGGCGTGAGTCGTACCGCAGTAAGAGAAGCGGTAAAAACGTTAACGGCAAAAGGTATGGTATTACCGCGCCCGCGTATTGGCACTCGCGTCATGCCTCAGGCAAACTGGAACTTCCTCGACCAGGAGCTGCTTACCTGGTGGATGACGGAAGATAATTTCCCTCAGGTCATAAAACATTTTCTGGTGATGCGCATCAGTCTGGAGCCTCAGGCCTGTTTACTGGCGGCGACTATCGGTACGGCAGAACAAAAAGCGCATCTCAATACACTGATGGAAGAGATGGTCGAGCTGAAAAGAAATTTCCGGCGCGAGCGTTGGATAGAAGTTGATATCGCCTGGCATGAGCACATCTATGAAATGAGTGCGAATCCGTTCCTTATCTCCTTTGCATCACTGTTCCATTCCGTCTACCAGACCTACTTTACCTCTATTACCTATAACGATGTGGTGAAGCTGGATTTGCATCAGGCCATTGTCGATGCGATAGAAGATAGCGATGGCGATCGCGCCTTCACCGCCTGTCAGGCATTGCTGATAGCACCGAACGTGCTACCGGATAAATAATATGTCAGAAAAGAAATCTCGCAGTATGGCCGGGCTGCCATGGATAGCAGCCATGGCCTTTTTTATGCAGGCATTAGACGCCACTATCCTCAATACCGCTTTACCCGCAATAGCGCACAGCCTTAACCGCTCTCCACTCGCCATGCAGTCGGCTATTATCAGCTATACCCTGACGGTCGCCATGCTGATCCCGGTGAGTGGATGGCTGGCAGACAGGTTCGGTACCCGACGCGTCTTTATGATTGCCGTAAGCC
Organism: Citrobacter sp. C5_2; assembly: GCF_014596845.2. Taxonomy (NCBI): domain Bacteria; kingdom Pseudomonadati; phylum Pseudomonadota; class Gammaproteobacteria; order Enterobacterales; family Enterobacteriaceae; genus Citrobacter; species Citrobacter sp. C5_2. The sequence goes on from NZ_CP115032.1 coordinate 5,032,349, forward strand.
TGTTTACGCTGGGTTCGCTGGCTTGTGCGCTATCCAGTTCCTTAAGTGAACTGGTAGTTTTCCGCGTCATCCAAGGCATCGGCGGCGCGATGATGATGCCTGTTGCCCGTCTGGCTTTATTGCGAGCTTACCCGCGCAGCGAATTACTCCCTGTGCTTAACTTCGTGACCATGCCTGGGCTTGTGGGCCCGATTTTAGGTCCGGTATTGGGCGGGGTTCTGGTCACGTGGGCCAGTTGGCACTGGATTTTCCTGATTAATATTCCCATAGGCGTGGCGGGTATCTTCTATGCACGCAAATATATGCCGAACTTCACCACGCCGCGCCGCGGCTTTGATATGACAGGTTTCTTCCTCTTTGGCCTGAGTCTGGTGTTGTTTTCCAGTGGTGTTGAGCTGTTTGGTGAGAAGCTTGTCGCTACCTGGGTCGCACTCAGCATTATTGTGACCAGTATTCTGTTGCTACTTGCCTACATTCGTCACGCGCGTCGTCACCCAACGCCGCTGATATCGCTTCCCATATTTAAGACCAGAACCTTTTCCGTTGGGATCGCTGGAAACCTTGCCACGCGTCTGGGTACAGGATGTGTGCCGTTCTTAATGCCGCTGATGCTACAGGTAGGCTTTGGATATCCGGCGTTAATTGCGGGTTGCATGATGGCGCCAACGGCGCTGGGATCAATACTGGCAAAATCAATGGTGACGCAGGTGCTACGCCGACTCGGCTACAGAACGACACTGGTGGGTGTTACGGTGTTTATCGGCCTGATGATTGCGCAATTCGCTTTGCAATCCCCTGCTATGCCGGTCTGGATGCTGATCCTGCCGTTGTTTATTTTAGGTATGGCGATGTCCACCCAGTTTACCTCAATGAATACCATCACTCTGGCGGACCTGACCGATGAGAACGCCAGCAGCGGTAACAGCGTGCTGGCCGTTACGCAGCAACTGTCGATCAGTTTAGGGGTCGCTATCAGCGCCGCCGTCCTGCGTATCTATGAAGGTATGGAAGGTACTAATACGGTTGAACAGTTCCATTACACCTTTATAACCATGGGCGCGATCACTATTGTCTCTGCGCTGATGTTTATGCTGCTAAAAGCCAAAGACGGACGTAACCTGATCAAAGATCGGCACAAGCCTAAACCGACCCCCGCGCCATCAAAACAGGAGTAAGTTGCAGGCGTTGTTGCTGCAATGCGGGCTGCGCCATCCGGTGGATTAACACATCGATGGCCAGCTCGCCCAATTCATCTTTGGGTTGATGGATGGTCGTCAGCGGCGGCGTCATATAGCGTGCCAGTTCGATATCATCATAACCCACCACCGCCATATCCTGCGGAATGCGCAATCCTGACTGATACAATGCCTGATACGCTCCGACGGCCATTGCGTCGTTCCCGGTGAAAACGGCCTGTGGTCGCTGTTTATGTGACAACAACGTTTGCATAGCTTCAAAACCACCGCCGAACTCAAAGTCACCGGTGATCTCGTAACCTTCCGGGACCGGCAAGCCCGCTCGCTTCATGGCCGCCCGATATCCTTCCAGACGTAAACGCGCCGGTGTTTTATCCAGCGGCCCGGTAATACAGGCTATGCGCGTAAAACCTTTATCGATAAGATGCTGAGTGGCTAAGTCCCCGCCTAACAGAGAGTTATCCTGAATCAAATCGCTTTCGCCATCAAAGGGCGACCAGTCCATCATTACGGTAGGAATAGAAGGATAGCGTTGCATTATCTCTCTGGAAGGCTGGTGCGTTTCGGTGCAGAGCAGCAGCAAGCCATCCACCCGTTTTTGCATCAGCGTTTCCAGATTGCGGTTCATTCGCTGTTCATCGCCTTCGGTATTGCATAACACCAGGCTGTAACCGCGTTCAAAACAGCTACGTTCAACGCCACGAACCAGCTCGGAATAAAAAGGATTGGTACTGGCAGTGATTAACATGCCAATGGTGCGGGTCTGGTTTAGCTTGAGACTGCGCGCCAGTGCGGAGGGCGCATAGTTAAGCTCTTTAATTGCCGCTTCAACTTTGTCAGTGACAGACTCACTGACAAAGCGATCTTTATTAATGACGTGAGAAACCGTCGACGTAGAAACACCCGCCAGGCGGGCGACGTCCTTCATTGTAGCCAAGCGTTACCTCTGTTGACTTAAAAACGCTTCTATTTCTTCGCGCCATGGAACGGAAGGCTGCGCACCTTTACGGGTAACCGCAATCGCCGCAGCTGCATGGGCAAAACGGATCGCTTCAGGCAGCGGTGTCTCTTCCAGTAACGCTGTAATTAACGCGCCGTTAAAGGTATCCCCGGCAGCGATGGTATCAACGGCGTCCACTTTAAAACCAGGCACTCGGTGACCTTCACCATTCACGCTGGCCCACACTCCGCGACTACCTAAAGTAATCAATACAGTATGGATCCCTTTCGCGTGTAATGCCTGCGCCGCTTTGGCCGCATCTTCATCGTTTTCAACACGGATCCCCGTCAGCTTCTCAGCCTCGGTTTCATTCGGGGTAATAATATCTACCAGCGCCAGCAGTTCGTCAGAAAGTTCACGCGCCGGAGCCGGGTTAAGGGCGACCGTGGTCTTATTTTGCTGCGCAATTTTTGCCGCAGCCAGCACGCTTTCGATCGGCGACTCTAACTGCATCAGTAAGGCGGAGGCATGCGCAATCCGGTCGCGCTGCGCTTCCACCAGTGCAGGAGAAAGGGCTGCGTTCGCTCCGGCGTGAATGCCAATAACGTTCTCGCCATCACCATTCACAAAAATCAGTGCCACGCCGGTCGATTCCCCCGAAATGACGCTGATCGGCGCAATATCGATATTATCTTTGGCCAACTGTTTACGCACACTTTCGCCAATATCGTCGTCACCCGTACAGGCAATAAACGCGATGTTCGCGCCACTACGACCCGCAGCAACAGCCTGATTAGCGCCTTTTCCGCCAAATGCGACCTGATAATGGCTACCGGTTACGGTTTCACCAGGCGTTGGGAAAGATTTGAGGTTGAGGATGTGATCGGCATTGATGCTGCCAAGAACAACGAGGTTGCCTGCGGTTTTCATGTTCGGAGTGTCCAGTAAAGTGCGCCACCGGGTTAGGGTGGCGCGTGCCCTGCTTTTCTTTTTACGCTTTCATCCTTAGAACCAGGCCCTGGGATGGCGTATTTATGTCTCCATCAGGCCGCGAGCGACCTGAATCGGTGTTACTGCTTGATGACCAGCTTCAGATCAACCGGATATTTAGCCTGAACCTTCTCGCCTTTCAGAACCTTATCCGCAGTTTCCACGCCTTTCGCGCCGATCTGATCCGGCAACTGAGCAATGGTCGCAGCCAGTTTGCCATCATTTACTGCTTTTTCGCCATCTGGCGTGCCGTCAAATCCAACCACCATCACATCAGATTTACCCGCGGTTTGCAGTGCGCGTAGCGCACCCAGCGCCATTTCATCGTTCTGGGCAAATACGGCCTGCACGTCAGGATGTGCAGTCAGCAGGTTCTGCATGACGTTCAGACCCTTAGTGCGGTCGAAGTCTGCCGGCTGGCTGGCCAGTACGTTAAATTTGTGTGCCGCAACGGCTTGCTGGAAACCTTCGCCACGCTCACGCGCCGCTGAAGTACCGGCAATCCCCTGTAGTTCGATAACTTTCGCGCCTTCACCTGCTTTCTTCGCGATGTAATCACCCGCAATTTTACCGCCCAGCACGTTATCAGACGCAATGTGGCTGACCACATCACCTTTTGTCGCCTGACGATCCAGAGTAATAACCGGGATCTTCGCCTGATTAGCCATCTTCACAGCGTTACCAACGGCATCAGAGTCAGTCGGGTTAATCAGCAGTATTTTAGTTCCACGAACCGTTAAGTCCTGAACGTTAGCCAGCTCTTTCGCCGGGTTGTTCTGTGAATCCAGAATCACCAGGTTATAGCCCAGCTTATCCGCCTCTTTTTGCGCGCCATCCTTCAGAGACACAAAGAACGGGTTATTGAGGGTGGAGACCACCAGCGCAATGGTATCTTTCGCCATCGCATTCGCGCTCACGGTGGCGCTCAGCGCAACAGCAGAAACCAGGGTAGCCAGTTTTTTCATGTTCATATTTAAGATGTCCTGTAATCGTTGTTACTGCTTTTTGTTGTCTACCAGTACCGCCAGCAAAATCACCACCGCTTTGACGATCATCTGGTAATAGGAGGATACACCTAACAAATTCAAACCATTATTGAGGAAACCGAGAATTAATGCGCCGATCAGCGTCCCAACAATACGTCCTTTACCGCCCGCCAGGCTGGTACCGCCTAACACCACCGCAGCGATAGCATCCAGCTCATAGCCAGTACCTGCCGTCGGCTGCGCAGAGGAGAGACGAGCCACTTCAATGATGCCCGCCAGCGATGCCAGCAGACCGCACAGGGAGTAAACGATAATTTTGATTTTACTCACGCTGATACCGGACAGACGCGTTGCCGCTTCGTTACCGCCCAGCGCATAGATATAACGCCCCAGACGCGTATGGTGCAGCATGTACCACGCCGCCAGGAAGACAATCCCCATGATCCACACAGGCGTAGGCACGCCTAACGGACGACCAATACCAAACCAACCAAACAGATCGGCATTGTCAGTAAACCCGGTATTTACCGGACTGCCGTTGGTGTACACCATGGTCACACCGCGCAGCAGCAGCATCATCACCAACGTGGCGATAAACGCCTGCACGCGGCCTTTCGCGACAATGACCCCGGTTACTGCGCCAATGGCAGCGCCGAGCGCCAAAGCAGCGGCAACGGCCACCAGCGCATTGACTTCAATACCGACAATGGACGCTGCCACCGCACCGGTAAGCGCCAGCAAGGAACCGACGGACAGATCGATACCCGACGTCAGGATGACCAACGTCATGCCGACGGCCATGATGGCGTTTACCGACGTTTGCTGGAGAATGTTGAACAGATTATTAACGGTAAAAAAGTTGGGGCTCATGGTGGAAACAATCGCGATCAGCACTAACAGAGCGATGAGCGACTTTTGCTCCAGAAGCCATGCTTTAGTGAAATAACGGCGACCAGAAACAGCCTGGGTAGTCATCTTTTTTACTCCTGATTCACGCGATTAAGCTTGCCCACAGCGGCAGCCATTAATACTTCCTGAGTGGCCTGCTCGCGAGTGAATTCACCGCCGAGATGCCCTTCATGCATAACGATAATACGATCGCTCATGCCCAATACTTCTGGCATCTCAGAGGAGACCAGAATGATGCTCAGCCCATCGGCCTTAAACTGGTTGATAAGCTGATAAATTTCTTTCTTAGCCCCAACGTCGACGCCGCGTGTTGGTTCATCGAGGATCAGGACTTTTGGTCGGGTCATCAGACCGCGCGCAATGGCCACTTTCTGCTGGTTACCGCCCGAGAGCAGGCCGATAGCCTGTTCCATCGATGGCGTTTTAACATTGAACAGACGAATAAAATCACCTACCGCCTGCTGCTCATCTTTATGCTTCAGGCTTCCACCGGCGCGGCTGAAATAGCGCAGCGCGGTCAGTGACATGTTCTCTTTCACCGACATGCCCAGCACTAAGCCATCACGTTTACGGTCTTCAGAAATATAGACGATGCCGTTTGCAAGGCCATCCTGTGGCGAACGGGTGACAACTTCATGCCCATCAAGCGTGACGTAGCCGCTGGTGCGCGGCAATGCGCCATACAACACTTTCATCAGCTCGGTACGTCCGGCGCCCATCAGCCCCGATACGCCAAGGATCTCGCCTTTACGCAGCGTGAACGAAACATCGTTTACCCCTGGGCCGCACAGATTATCGACCTTCAGGCGAATATTGCCCGGCGCTTTTTCCAGACGCGGGTACTGATCTTCCAGCTTACGTCCCACCATCATTTCAATCAGTGAGTCTTCCGTCAGCGTTGCGACTTCACGCTCGGCAATGAACTGCCCGTCACGGAAGACGGTCACGTCATCACAGATTTCGAAGATCTCTTTCATACGGTGGGAGATATAGACAATGCCGCGCCCCTGCGATTTCAGCTCGCGGATAACGCGGAACAGGGATTCGGTTTCGGTATCGGTGAGCGCATCCGTCGGCTCATCCATAATGATGACCTTCGACTCAAAGCTCAGCACTTTAGCAATTTCGACCATTTGCTGATCGCCAATCGACAACTCACCGACCAGCCTGTCGCTTTTAAAGCGCAGATTGAGTTTGGCGAGCAGCAGATCGGCTTCGGCGTACATCTTCTTCCAGTCAATTTTGCCAAAGCGATTCACAAACTCACGGCCAAGAAAAATATTTTCAGCAATAGTGAGTTGCGGGATCAGGTTCAATTCCTGGTGGATGATACCGATTCCGGCTTCCTGAGAGGATTTCGGGCCATTAAAGGTGGTCTCTTTCCCCAGCCACAATAAAGAGCCAGCATCACGGGTGTAGATCCCGGTCAGCACTTTCATCATGGTGGATTTGCCCGCGCCGTTTTCGCCCACCAGCGCCATTACGCGGCTTGGATAGACATTCAGCGCAGCGCCGGATAGCGCTTTTACGCCCGGGAACGCTTTATCGATCCCTTTGAGTTGCAGTAATGCGTTCATGATGGCCTCAGAACGTGACGCCAGCACAGAGAATGATATTCGCATACGGAGAACACTCTCCGCTGCGAATTACCGCCTGACTGTCTGCGGTTTGTTTTTTGAATTGTTCATGCGTGGTGTAACGAATTTCTATGGTGTTTCCCTGGTGTTGTTGCAGTTGCTCAATGTGGCTGAGCAACGTTTCGTGGAGTTGCGGATTATGTTGTTTAATTTCCGTCGCGAGAATGGCCGCCTCGACCTGCATTTCACGTGTAACCACATCCAGTACCTGCATAAAAGAAGGTACGCCCTGGGTTAATGCCATATCAATACGCGTTGTGCTGTTCGGGATGGGTAAACCGGCATCACACACCACCAGCGTATCGGTATGTCCCAGACGGGAGATCACCGTTGAAATTTCAGAGTTGAGTACCGTGCCTTTCTTCATTTTCTTTCCCCACTAGCGAAACGTTTCGCTGAAGATAAGTGTAGTGCGAAGAATGGACAGAAAACCACCGCGACGTTACGAAAATGTGATCGCCATCGAAACGTTTCGCAAGGATTATCATTTGATGAAATGAAAACTGGGAGGGACAAAACAAAACGCCCCCTTTCGCGTTGAAAGAGGGCGTCGATTGCCTTAAATCTCTACCTGAGTACCGAGCTCAATAACCCGGTTTGGTGGGATTTCAAACTGGTCCGGCGCGCGCAGCGCATTGCGCTGTAGCAGCAGATATAGCTTGCCGCGCAGACGCAAATACCATGGCCGTTTGCCGACAATCAGCGACTCGTGCGACATAAAGAAGGAGGTTTCCATCATCCGACAGCTTAAGCCTTCCAGACCGCAGCGATGGAACACTTCCTCAACGTTCGGCGTTTCACGCCAGCCGTAGCTGGCCACTACGCGCCAGAAGGTGGGCGATAACTGCTCAATCTGCACCCTACGCACGTTGTGCACGTATGGCGCATCTTCCGTACGCAGCGTCAGCAGAATCACGCGTTCATGCAGCACCTTGTTATGCTTGAGGTTATGCAGAAGCGCAAACGGGATGACGTTCAGCGCACGCGACATATATACCGCCGTTCCCGGCACGCGTACCGGTGGGGATTTCTCCAGAGAGGCAATCATCGCCTCCAGAGAGTTGCCGTGCTCATGCATGCGACGCAGCAGACGGAAACGCTCGCTTTTCCACGTGGTCATGATGGTGAACATCACCAGACCCAGCGTCAGAGGCAGCCAACCGCCGGAAATCAGTTTATCGAGGTTCGCGGAGAACAACGGAACATCGACGCACAAGAACGCCACCAGGATCAGGAAGACGAAGTATTTATTCCAGAGCCAGTTTTTGCGCGCCACGGTGGTAGACAGAATAGATGTCAGTACCATTGTCCCCGTTACCGCAATCCCGTACGCCGCGGCCAGATTACTGGAGTGTTCAAAGCTCACAATCACGATAACCACCGCAAAATAGAGCATCCAGTTAACGAAAGGAATGTAGATCTGACCCGATTCCATTTCCGAAGTATGAATGATCCGCATCGGCGATAAATACCCCAGACGCACGGCCTGACGCGTCAGCGAGAAGACACCGGAAATAACCGCCTGCGAAGCGATAACCGTTGCCAGTGCGGCAAGGATCAGGAGTGGTATCAATGCCCAGTCCGGCGCCAGCAGGAAAAACGGGTTTTTGATCGCTTCAGGATGCTTTAACAGCAGCGCCCCCTGACCAAAATAGTTCAGCACCAGCGAAGGCAATACCACCGAGAACCATGCCAGTCTAATCGGCAACTTCCCGAAGTGCCCCATATCCGCATACAGTGCTTCAACACCGGTAATCGACAGCACTACAGCGCCCAGCGCAATAAAGGACAACGTTTTGAATTCGAGGAAGAAATGCACCGCCCAGTACGGATTTAGCGCCTGCAGTACCTCCGGGTTACCAATAATACTGCGCACGCCTAATACCGCGAGCGTCAGGAACCACAGCAGCATAATCGGCGCAAACAGTTTACCAACCATGCCGGTACCGTGTTTTTGAATCATAAACAGCAGGGTCAGCACGATAATCGAGAGCGGAACAATCCAGGTATCCAGCTGCGGTGCAACAATCTCCAGACCTTCAATCGCCGACATCACTGAAATGGCTGGCGTAATCACCACTTCACCATAGAAGAAGCTGCCGCCAATCAACCCCATGATGACCAGCATCGAGGTTGTTCGCGCCGAGGTATTGCGCCCGGCCAATGACATCAACGTCAGGATCCCACCTTCCCCGGCGTTATCCGCACGCATGACAAACGTCAGATATTTAATGGAGACAACAAAGATCAGCAGCCAGAAAATCAGCGAGAGAAAACCAAACACAGCATCACGTTCAACGCCAAAACCAAACTGGCCAGACAAACATTCACGAAGCGTATAAAGTGGGCTGGTACCAATATCACCGTAGACAACCCCAATGGCCGCAAGGGTAATCGCAGACAATGATTGTTTATTATCAGTGCTCATAGACTCGTCTTTCGTTTATACACATCATCATTCAAGCCACTCCGTGTGGGTTGCATTCGTTATTCCCCCCATCCCAGAAGAAAACTCCATTGCCGCCTTGGTGCAGTATGATTGATATGGTGTATATATAAGAAATGTGTGCGTCGTCCCTTGGCCCACAAAAAGGCGCACAGTATGCACGATTAATCATAAAATCGTACCCCTAAATGAGACCAGATTAATCTGGCTCAAAGAAAAATAAGCGCACCTTCAGTCTATTACTGCACTGGTGTGAAGCATCTATACTCGCAGTTTACGCAGTACATTTGGCGAAAGGACGCCACTTCATTATGGCTCACCCACATTTATTAGCGGAAAGAATTTCCCGTCTGAGCAATGCGCTGGAAAAGGGACTTTATGAACGTAGCCACGCCATTCGCCTTTGCCTGCTGGCTGCTCTAAGCGGTGAGAGCGTATTCTTATTAGGTCCTCCAGGGATCGCAAAAAGCTTAATTGCCCGTCGACTGAAGTTTGCTTTTCAAAACGCCCGCGCTTTCGAATACCTGATGACGCGCTTCTCTACGCCGGAAGAGGTGTTTGGGCCGCTGTCTATCCAGGCGCTGAAAGACGAAGGTCGCTATGAACGCTTAACGGCGGGCTATTTACCCGAAGCTGAAATTGTCTTTCTCGATGAAATCTGGAAAGCAGGCCCGGCCATTCTCAACACCCTGTTGACCGCTATTAACGAACGGCATTTTCGTAACGGCGCGCATGAAGAGAAAATCCCGATGCGTCTGCTGGTGGCAGCCTCCAACGAACTGCCTGAAGCAGACAGCAGCCTGGAAGCCCTGTACGACCGTATGCTGATCCGCCTGTGGCTGGATAAAGTTCAGGACAAGGCCAACTTCCGCTCCATGCTGTTAAGCCAGCAGGATGAAAGTGACAACCCGGTCCCGGCGTCGTTACAGGTGACGGATGAAGAGTATTACCAGTGGCAAAAGGACATTGGCGCCATCAAGCTTCCCGATCGCGTCTTTGAGCTTATTTTCACACTGCGCCAACAGCTAGACGCATTACCGAATGCCCCCTATGTATCCGATCGCCGCTGGAAAAAAGCTATCCGCTTACTCCAGGCCAGCGCCTTCTTCAGCGGACGTGATGCGGTCGTGCCTATCGACCTGATCCTGTTGAAAGATTGCCTGTGGTACGACGCGCAAAGCCTGAATCTGATGCAACAGCAGCTTGAAATTTTGATGACCGGACACGCCTGGCAGCAGCAAGCCATGCTGACGCGTCTGGCCAGCATTGTGCAGCGCCGTATCCAGCTCCAGCAGCAGCAAAGCGACAAAACGGCATTCACGGTGATCCGTCAGGGCGGCATGTTCAGCCGTCGTCCTCATTATGATTTACCGCCGGAAGCCACTTCTTCAGTCGTGACATTACTGCTGCAAAAACCCTTAAAACTGCATGATATGGAAGTTATCCATATTGCTTTCGAACGGGGAGCGCTGGAACAGTGGCTAACCAAAGGCGGTGAGATCCGCGGAAAATTAAACGGGATCGGCTTCGCCCAAACGCTGAACATGGAAGTCGATAGCGCACAGCACCTGGTTGTGCGCGACGTCAGTTTGCAAGGCTCTCGTCTGGCGCTGCCCGGTGCATCGCAAGAGAGTATGCCTGATGAGATAAAACAGCAGCTTGAAGCACTTGATAACGAGTGGCACCAGCAGCACAGTGCATTCAGCGAACAGCAAAAATGTCTGTTTATTCATAGCGACTGGTTAGGCCGCATTGAGGCCAGCCTGCAGGATGTCGGGGCACAAATCCGCCAGGCGCAACAATGCTAACCCTTGATACGCTCAATATCATGCTGGCAGTCAGTGAAGAGGCGATGATCGAAGAGATGATCGTCGCCCTGCTGGCTTCTCCAAAGATGGTGGTGTTTTTTAAAAAGTTTCCTCGCCTTAAAAAAGCGATTACTGACGATATTCCCCGCTGGCGCGAGTCACTGCGCAGCCGCCTCAAAGATACCCATGTACCGCCGGAGTTGACGGAAGAGGTCATTTGTTACCAACAAAGCCAGCTCCTCTCTCATGCGCAGTTTATGGTCCAGCTCCCGCAAATATTGGCGCTATTACACCGCCTACATTCGCCGTGGGCCGGGCAAGCGCAGCAACTGGTTGATGACAACAGTACCTTTACGCCCGCCCTGCATACGCTTTTTCTCCAGCGCTGGCGCCTGAGTCTGGTGGTGCAAACTACAACGCTGAATCAGCAACTGCTGGAAGATGAGCGTGAACATTTACTTAGTGAAGTTCAGGAACGGATGACCCTCAGCGGGCAACTGGAACCCGTTCTGGCAGAAAACGACAACGCCGCAGGCCGGTTATGGGATATGAGCGCAGGTCAAATCAAGCGCGGCGATTATCAACTGATGGTGAAATATGGCGAATTCCTGACGCAACAACCCGAACTCCAGCGTCTGGCTGAACAGTTAGGCCGTTCCAGAGAGGCCAAATCTGTGCCGCGTAAAGATGCACCCATGGAGACCTTCCGTACCCTTGTGCGGGAACCCGCCACCGTCCCGGAACAGGTGGATGGCATCCAGCAAAGCGACGACATCCTGCGCCTGTTGCCGCCGGAACTGGCCACACTGGGCATTACTGAACTGGAATACGAGTTCTACCGACGGCTGGTGGAAAAGCAGCTGTTGACCTATCGTCTGCACGGCGAGGCATGGCGCGAGAAAGTAACGGAACGTCCGGTGGTGCATCAGGATTTTGACGAGCAGCCGCGCGGACCGTTTATTGTTTGCGTTGATACGTCGGGATCAATGGGCGGTTTTAATGAGCAATGTGCAAAAGCCTTTTGCCTGGCGCTAATGCGCGTCGCCCTGGCCGATAACCGGCGCTGTTTCATTATGCTGTTTTCAACAGAAGTGGTGCGCTATGAGCTGTCTGGTCCGGAAGGCATTGAACAAGCGATCCGTTTTTTAAGCCAGCGTTTTCGCGGCGGTACCGATATTGCCAGCTGCTTTCGCGCCATTATTGAGCGCATGCAGGGCCGGGAATGGTTTGATGCCGATGCGGTGGTGATCTCTGATTTTATCGCTCAGCGATTGCCCGATGAGGTCGTCAATAAAGTGGGTGAATTACAGCGGGTGCACCAGCATCGTTTTCATGCGGTGGCGATGTCAGCACACGGCAAACCCGGCATCATGCGCATTTTCGATCATATCTGGCGCTTTGATACCGGGATGCGAAGCCGCCTGCTCAGACGCTGGCGGCGTTAATTATTACAGCAGGGAAGAAACGCTTTCACGTACCTGTGCCGGCCACACGCCACACTGCACCTGACCAATGTGCGGTAATTGCAGCAGCAGCATGGTCAAACGCGACTGTCCAATGCCGCCACCGATTGTCTGCGGCATTTCACCACGCAGCAGCGCCTGGTGCCATTCCAGACTCAGGCGATCTTCATCACCGGTCAATGAAAGCTGGTGTTTAAGGGTATCGGCATCCACACGGATCCCCATCGAAGACAGCTCAAACGCATCTTCCAGAACCGGGTTCCACACCAGAATATCACCGTTCAGACCGGCGTGACCCAGCTCAGACGCTGAACTCCAGTCATCATAATCCGGCGCGCGTACATCGTGACGGTGACCGTCACTGAGCTTGCCGCCGATCCCTACCAGGAATACTGCGCCCAGTTCTTTCGCGATCGCACGTTCACGACCTTTCGCGTCAAGATCCGGATAACGAGATAACAGCTCCTGGCTATGAACAAAGTGGATCTGCTCTGGCAGGAACGGTGCCAGACCAAACTCTTTACTAACCGCAGCCTCGGTGGCCTTAATTCCCGCCCAGATAGCCTCTACCGTGCTTTTCAGAGTGGAGAATTGACGCTCGCCGTCGCCCATCACGCGCTCCCAGTCCCACTGGTCAACATACACTGAGTGCAGTGGGGAGAGGCGATCTTCATCGGGACGCAGGGCCTTCATGTGCGTGTACAACCCTTCGCCTGCGCTAAAGTCGTGTTGTCCTAACGTTTGACGCTTCCACTTCGCCAGTGAATGAACCACTTCGAATTGAGCGTCCGGCAATGCTTTAACCTTCACCTGCACCGCTTTTTCACAGCCCGACAAGTTATCTTGCGTGCCATCTCCTACGCGGCTGAGGATCGGAGCCTGAACTTCGATCAGACCTAAACGCTCTTCCAGCTGACGAGAAAAATGAGATTTTACGAAGCTAATTTGACGTTGTTTGACAATGTAAGCGGTTTTCATTATGTGTACTCCTGTGTCCTGTTGCCTATGATTAAGCAACAGAATGGAGGTAATATTCAATAATCAACAAACAAAAAGCCGACTTCGATTTTGATTCGTTAAAATTAACGTCTAAAATAAAAAGAAACATTAATCTACATAAGAAAAACCTATGGAAAATTATCAGATCGACAATCTGGACCGCGGCATTCTTGATGCCCTGATGGAAAATGCTCGCACCGCCTACGCAGAATTGGCCAAACAGTTTGGCGTTAGTCCGGGGACAATTCACGTTCGCGTAGAAAAGATGAAGCAGGCCGGGATCATCACCGGTGCGCGTATTGATGTCAGTCCCAAACAGTTGGGTTATGACGTCGGCTGCTTTATCGGCATCATTCTGAAAAGCGCGAAGGACTATCCGTCAGCGCTGGCCAGACTGGAAAGCCTTGACGAAGTGACCGAAGCCTATTACACCACCGGCCACTACAGTATCTTTATTAAGGTGATGTGCAAGTCGATCGACGCGCTGCAACAGGTACTTATCAACAAGATCCAAACAATTGATGAAATTCAGTCCACTGAAACCCTGATCGTCCTGCAGAACCCGATCATGCGTACCATCAAGCCATGATCATTTTTTTTAATCCCACATTTTTCCACAGGTAGATCCCAGCTCGCTCACAGCGTACAATGCGCCTTCTTTATAAAGGTGGGCGAGCATGGCAGACATCACTCTTATCAGCGGCAGCACGCTTGGCAGTGCGGAATATGTAGCAGAACATCTGGCTGAAAAGCTGGACGACGCCGGTTTTTCCAGCGAAATACTGCATGGACCAATGCTGGATGAGGTTCCGGCTGAAGGGATCTGGCTGATTATCAGCTCCACACACGGTGCTGGAGACATTCCTGACAACCTGCAGCCTTTATATGACGCATTACGAGAGCAAAAACCGGACCTGTCGCAAGTAAACTTCGGCGCAATTGGCATCGGCAGTCGTGAATATGACACCTTTTGCGGCGCAATCGACAAGCTGGAAGCAGAACTGAAAGCCTGTGGGGCAAAACAGATCGGCGAAACGCTTAAGATCAACGTGCTGGAACATGAAATTCCGGAAGATCCGGCTGAAATTTGGCTGGGATCCTGGCATCCATTGCTCAGAGATTTGTAAAGATCATACTTTTTTATGTGGATAACTCTGGTTAAAAGCTTGGATCAACCGGTAGTTATCCAAAGAATAACGGCTGTTCAGTTTTTGAGTTGTGTATAACCCTTCATTCTGATCCCAGCTTATACGGACCAGGATCACCGATCATTCACAGCTAATGATCCTCAGCAACCTGTTGATCTTATTCAAAGGATCGTCCTTATCCACAGAGAGTGGCGATCCTAATAAGAGATCACAATAAAACAGATCTCTAAATAAAAAGATCTTCTTTTTAATACCCAGGATCCCAGGTCTTTCTCGATCGACTAAAGTTGAGTAGAATCCACGGCCCGGGCTTCAATCCATTTTCACACCGCGTTATGCGAGGCAATTACCATGTTTTATCAGGATCCTTTTGACGTCATCATCATTGGCGGGGGTCATGCAGGCACCGAGGCCGCAATGGCCGCGGCGCGAATGGGACAACAGACCCTGCTTTTGACACACAATATCGACACACTGGGGCAGATGAGCTGCAACCCGGCGATTGGCGGTATTGGGAAGGGACACCTGGTAAAAGAAGTGGATGCGCTTGGTGGATTGATGGCAAAAGCGATCGACCACGCAGGTATCCAGTTTAGGATACTAAACGCAAGCAAAGGGCCAGCCGTTCGCGCTACCCGAGCTCAGGCCGATCGTGTGCTCTATCGTCAGGCAGTACGCACCGCGCTGGAGAATCAACCCAACCTGATGATCTTCCAGCAGGCGGTTGAAGATCTGATTGTTGAAAACGATCGTGTCGTGGGTGCCGTAACCCAAATGGGACTGAAGTTCCGTGCCAAAGCGGTCGTATTAACCGTGGGGACTTTCCTCGACGGCAAAATCCATATTGGTCTGGACAACTACAGCGGCGGCCGTGCTGGCGATCCGCCGTCTATTCCGCTGTCACGCCGTCTGCGTGAACTACCGCTGCGCGTCAGCCGCCTGAAAACCGGTACGCCACCGCGTATTGATGCACGTACTATCGATTTCAGCGTACTGGGTCAACAAAACAGCGACAACCCGATGCCGGTCTTCTCATTCCTGGGCGACGCTTCCCAGCATCCGCGCCAGATGCCGTGTTACATCACGCATACCAATGAGAAAACCCATGACGTGATCCGCAATAACCTCGATCGTAGCCCAATGTATGCCGGCGTAATCGAAGGTATCGGCCCGCGCTACTGCCCGTCGATCGAAGACAAAGTGATGCGCTTTGCCGATCGCAACCAGCATCAGATCTTCCTCGAACCGGAAGGACTGACCTCTAACGAAATTTACCCGAACGGCATCTCCACCAGCCTGCCGTTCGATGTACAGATGCAAATTGTCCGATCCATGCAGGGGATGGAAAACGCCCGTATCGTTCGCCCTGGCTATGCGATTGAGTACGATTTCTTCGATCCGCGTGACCTGAAACCCACTCTGGAAAGCAAATTCATCCAGGGCCTGTTCTTTGCAGGCCAGATTAACGGTACAACCGGTTACGAAGAAGCCGCCGCCCAAGGGATGCTGGCAGGTCTCAACGCCGCACGCTTGTCTGCTGAGAAAGACGGCTGGGCGCCGCGTCGCGATCAGGCTTACCTTGGCGTGCTGGTCGACGATCTGTGCACGCTGGGAACCAAAGAACCGTACCGCATGTTTACCTCACGTGCTGAATACCGCTTGATGCTGCGTGAAGATAACGCCGACCTGCGTCTGACCGAAATTGGGCGTGAACTGGGTCTGGTAGACGATGAGCGTTGGGCTCGCTTCAACGAGAAGCTGGAGCGCATCGAACAAGAACGTCAGCGTCTCAAATCAACCTGGGTAAACCCGTTAGCGGAATCTGCAGCCGAAGTGAACGCTCACCTGGCAACACCTTTATCTCGTGAGGCCAGCGGTGAAGATCTCCTGCGTCGCCCGGATATGACCTATGCTCAGTTGACCTCTTTATCTGCATTCGCGCCGGCGCTAGATGATGCTCAGGCCGCGGAACAGGTTGAGATTCAGGTGAAATACGAAGGATATATCGCTCGTCAGCAGGAAGAAATCGAAAGACAACAGCGTAATGAGAATACCCTGTTGCCTGCAACGCTGGATTATCGCCAGGTCTCGGGCTTGTCGAATGAAGTCATCGCCAAACTGAACGATCACAAACCGGTATCGATCGGCCAGGCATCGCGCATTTCTGGCGTAACGCCTGCCGCCATCTCCATTCTGCTGGTATGGCTGAAAAAACAAGGTATGCTGCGCCGCAGCGCTTGATAACACTAATTTGGCGGGAGCGCTTCGCTTGTCCGCCCTACAAATTTGTTGGCCCGATAAGCGATAACGCATCGGGCATTTGATTATTAACAGGTAACGACCGTGCTCAACAAACTCTCTCGCCTGCTGGCTGATGCCGGTATTTCTCTTACCGATCACCAGAAAAATCAGCTGATTGCGTATGTCGATATGCTGCACAAATGGAATAAAGCATACAACCTGACGTCGGTGCGGGATCCCAACGAAATGTTGGTGCGCCATATTCTGGACAGCATTGTTGTCGCGCCTTATCTGAAGGGCGAGCGCTTTATTGATGTTGGCACGGGACCGGGTCTGCCGGGAATTCCACTTTCTATCGTGCGGCCTAAAGCGCATTTCACACTGTTGGATAGCCTGGGAAAACGCATCCGTTTCTTACGTCAGGTGCAGCATGAGCTTGGTCTTACTAACATTACGCCTGTGCAAAGTCGGGTTGAAGAATTTCCTTCAGAGCCGCCATTTGATGGGGTGATCAGCCGTGCATTCGCGTCCCTCAATGATATGGTGAGCTGGTGTCATCACTTGCCGGGCCAGAACGGACGCTTTTATGCGCTCAAAGGTCAATTGCCTGAAGAGGAAATCGCCTCGTTGCCTGCAGAATTCAGCGTCGAGTCAGTCGAAAAATTACGCGTTCCACAACTGGATGGTGAACGTCATTTGGTGGTTATTAAACCAAACAAAATTTAATTTTTATCAAAAAAAATAGAGAAAAAACGGCTACCCCGGTGTTAAAAGTTATAGAGAGTAGTGAGGTGAAATGCTGTTGCATTTCACCTCTACCTTACGGTTTTGCATCATAACTATAACGTACCGTTTTTTGTTAAAAGCGAAACAAGTCAACTGTGAAAATATCAGTCTGCTAAAAATAGAACCTAAGAATCACCGCTTGTGTTAATTTTTTATTATAAATGTCAATCGATGGTTCTTTTGTTGTTAGGCGTTGTTTTTGAAATAGTGGCGCTTTTTACGCTTAAATATCAAAAAGATGAAATGGCACCATTTGCCACGTAAATAAATTATGCGAAGGGGAATATGTTCAATATGTGATCTGGTGCACGCTTTAACGCCAGTGTTTTCGCGGCATTTGCAGTTTTGCATGATCGTTCACAGTTTGCCAAAAAGTAATAAATGTGGGACAACGAAAAATATTTAAACATTTATTCACTTTTTAGCTACTTATTGTTTGAAATCACGAAGGCGCACCGTATAATTTGTCCGCTTTTTGATGCTTGACTCTAAGCCATAAAGAACGTTTTATACGACACGCGGCATACCTCGAAGGGAGCAGGAGTAAACACGTGATGTCTATGTCGCTCTTGAGTCGAAACGTTGCTCGTAAGCTTTTGCTCACACAGCTTCTGGCGGTAATAGCAAGTGGATTGCTGTTTAGCCTCAAAGACCCCTTCTGGGGCATCTCCGCACTGTGCGGGGGATTGGCAGTGTTACTGCCCAATGTGTTGTTTATGATATTCGCCTGGCGTCACCAGGCGCATACACCAGCGAAAGGTCGGGTAGCCTGGACGTTCGCTTTCGGCGAAGCCTTCAAGGTGTTAGCGATGCTGGTGTTGCTGGTTGTGGCGTTGGCTGTTTTGAAAGCGGTATTCGTGCCGCTGATCGTTACGTGGGTTTTGGTGCTGGTGGTTCAGATACTGGCGCCGGCTGTAATTAACAACAAAGGGTAAAGGCATCATGGCTTCAGAAAATATGACGCCGCAGGATTACATAGGACACCATCTGAATAACCTTCAGTTGGACCTACGTACATTCTCGCTGGTGGATCCGCACAACCCCCCAGCCACCTTCTGGACGCTCAATATTGACTCCATTTTCTTCTCGGTGGTTCTGGGTCTGTTGTTCCTGTTAATGTTCCGTAGCGTTGCCAAAAAGGCGACCAGCGGCGTTCCAGGTAAATTTCAGACCGCGATTGAGCTGGTAATCGGCTTTGTGCATGGCAGCGTGAAAGACATGTACCATGGCAAAAGCAAGCTGATTGCTCCGCTGGCCCTGACGATTTTCGTCTGGGTATTCCTGATGAACTTTATGGATTTGCTGCCTATCGACCTGCTGCCGTACATCGGTGAGCATATCTTTGGTCTGCCGGCTCTGCGTGTGGTTCCGTCCGCTGACGTGAACATCACCCTGTCGATGGCGCTGGGCGTATTTATCCTCATTCTGTTCTACAGCATCAAAATGAAAGGCATCGGTGGCTTCGCGAAAGAGTTGACGCTGCAGCCGTTCAATCACTGGGCGTTCATCCCTATCAACTTAATCCTTGAAGGGGTAAGCCTGCTGTCCAAACCAATCTCTCTTGGTCTGCGACTGTTCGGTAACATGTACGCTGGTGAGCTGATTTTCATTCTGATTGCTGGTCTGTTGCCGTGGTGGTCACAGTGGATTCTGAATGTGCCGTGGGCCATTTTCCACATACTGATTATCACGCTGCAAGCCTTCATATTTATGGTTCTGACGATTGTCTATCTGTCGATGGCATCTGAAGAGCATTAATTTACCAACACTACTACGTTTTAACTGAAACAAACTGGAGACTGTCATGGAAAACCTGAATATGGATCTGCTGTACATTGCTGCCGCTGTGATGATGGGTCTGGCGGCAATCGGTGCTGCGATCGGTATCGGCATCCTCGGGGGTAAATTCCTGGAAGGCGCAGCGCGTCAACCGGATCTGATTCCTCTGCTGCGTACTCAGTTCTTTATCGTTATGGGTCTGGTGGATGCAATCCCAATGATCGCTGTAGGTCTGGGTCTGTACGTGATGTTTGCTGTCGCGTAGTAAGCGTTGCTTGAATTAAGAGCAATATCAGAACGTTAACTAGATAGAGGCATTGTGCTGTGAATCTTAACGCAACAATCCTCGGCCAGGCCATCGCGTTTGTCCTGTTCGTTCTGTTCTGCATGAAGTACGTATGGCCGCCGTTAATGGCTGCCATCGAAAAACGTCAAAAAGAAATTGCTGACGGCCTTGCTTCTGCAGAACGAGCACATAAGGATCTTGACCTTGCAAAGGCCAGCGCGACCGACCAGCTGAAAAAAGCGAAGGCGGAAGCTCAGGTAATCATCGAGCAGGCGAACAAACGTCGTGCTCAGATCCTGGACGAAGCTAAAACTGAAGCAGAGCAGGAACGTACTAAAATCGTGGCACAGGCGCAGGCGGAAATTGAAGCCGAGCGTAAACGTGCTCGCGAAGAGCTGCGTAAGCAAGTTGCTATCCTGGCTGTTGCTGGCGCCGAGAAGATCATCGAACGTTCCGTGGATGAAGCTGCTAATAGCGACATCGTGGACAAACTTGTCGCTGAACTGTAAGGAGGGAGGGGCTGATGTCTGAATTTATTACGGTAGCTCGCCCCTACGCCAAAGCAGCTTTTGACTTTGCCGTTGAGCACCAAAGCGTAGACCGTTGGCAGGATATGCTGACTTTCGCCGCTGAGGTGACGAAAAACGAACAAATGGCAGAGCTTCTCTCTGGCGCATTGGCGCCAGAAACGCTCGCTGAGTCGTTTATCGCCGTGTGCGGTGAGCAGCTGGACGAAAGCGGCCAAAACCTGATTAGGGTAATGGCTGAAAATAACCGTCTGAATGCGCTCCCGGATGTTCTTGAGCAGTTTATTCATCTGCGTGCAGCCAGTGAGGCTATCTCTGAGGTAGAAGTCACTTCTGCCAATGCACTGAGTGATGAACAGCTTACGAAGATTAGTGCAGCGATGGAAAAACGTCTGTCACGCAAAGTTAAGCTGAATTGCAAAATCGATAAGTCTGTAATGGCAGGCGTAATCATCCGAGCGGGTGATATGGTCATTGATGGCAGCGTACGCGGCCGTCTTGAGCGCCTTGCAGACGTCTTGCAGTCTTAAGGGGACTGGAGCATGCAACTGAATTCCACCGAAATCAGCGAACTGATCAAGCAGCGCATTGCTCAGTTCAATGTTGTGAGCGAAGCTCACAACGAAGGTACTATTGTTTCTGTAAGTGACGGTGTTATCCGCATTCACGGCCTGGCCGATTGTATGCAGGGTGAGATGATTTCCCTGCCGGGTAACCGTTACGCTATCGCACTGAACCTGGAGCGCGACTCCGTAGGTGCTGTTGTGATGGGGCCATACGCTGACCTCGCCGAAGGCATGAAGGTTAAGTGTACGGGTCGTATTCTGGAAGTTCCGGTTGGCCGTGGCCTGCTGGGTCGTGTGGTGAACACTCTGGGTTCCCCGATTGACGGTAAAGGTCCGGTTGATAACGATGGCTTCTCGCCAATCGAAGTTATCGCACCGGGCGTAATCGAACGTCAGTCCGTCGACCAGCCAGTGCAGACCGGTTATAAATCTGTTGATGCCATGATCCCAATCGGACGTGGCCAGCGTGAGCTGATCATCGGTGACCGTCAGACCGGTAAAACCGCGATGGCTATCGATGCCATCATCAACCAGCGTGATTCCGGCATCAAATGTGTGTACGTGGCTATCGGCCAGAAAGCGTCCACCATTTCTAACGTGGTTCGTAAACTGGAAGAACACGGCGCACTGTCCAACACCATCGTTGTGGTGGCGACCGCATCTGAATCTGCTGCACTGCAATACCTGGCGCCATATGCCGGTTGCGCAATGGGCGAATACTTCCGTGACCGCGGTGAAGATGCACTGATCGTTTACGATGACCTGTCTAAACAGGCTGTTGCTTACCGTCAGGTTTCCCTGCTGCTCCGTCGTCCGCCAGGACGTGAAGCATTCCCGGGCGACGTATTTTACCTCCACTCCCGTCTGCTGGAACGCGCATCCCGCGTAAACGCGGAATACGTAGAGAAGTTCACCAATGGTGAAGTTAAAGGTAAAACCGGCTCCCTGACCGCTCTGCCGATTATCGAAACCCAGGCGGGTGACGTTTCTGCGTTCGTTCCGACCAACGTAATTTCTATTACCGATGGTCAGATCTTCCTGGAAACCAACCTGTTCAACTCCGGTATTCGTCCGGCAGTTAACCCGGGTATCTCCGTATCTCGTGTAGGTGGCGCAGCGCAGACCAAGATCATCAAGAAACTGTCCGGTGGTATTCGTACCGCGCTGGCGCAGTATCGTGAACTGGCCGCGTTTTCTCAGTTCGCTTCCGACCTGGATGAAGCTACGCGTAAGCAGCTGAGCCACGGTCAGAAAGTAACTGAACTGCTGAAGCAGAAACAGTATGCGCCAATGTCTGTTGCACAGCAGGGTGTGGTGCTGTTTGCGGCTGAACGCGGTTACCTCGAAGATGTGGAACTGGCGAAAATCGGTAGCTTCGAAGCCGCTCTGCTGGCTTACGTCGACCGTGACCACGCTCCGCTGATGCAAGAGATCAACCAGTCCGGTGGCTATAACGATGAAATCGAAGGCAAGCTGAAAGCTATCCTCGATTCCTTCAAGGCAACCCAGTCCTGGTAACGTCTGGCGGTCTGTCTTAGGACGGACCGCAAGGCATTGAGGAGAAGCTCATGGCCGGCGCAAAAGAGATACGTAGTAAGATCGCAAGCGTCCAGAACACGCAGAAGATCACTAAAGCGATGGAGATGGTCGCCGCTTCCAAAATGCGTAAATCGCAGGATCGCATGGCGGCCAGCCGTCCTTATGCAGAGACCATGCGCAAAGTGATTGGTCACCTTGCGAATGGTAATCTGGAATATAAGCACCCTTACCTGGAAGAACGCGACGTTAAACGCGTGGGCTACCTGGTGGTGTCGACCGACCGTGGTCTGTGCGGTGGCTTGAACATTAACCTGTTCAAAAAGCTGCTGGCGGATATGAAAACATGGTCCGATAAAGGCGTTCAGTGCGATATCGCAATGATCGGCTCTAAGGGCGTGTCTTTCTTTAACTCCGTTGGCGGTAATGTGATTGCTCAGGTAACCGGTATGGGGGATAACCCTTCCCTGTCCGAACTGATCGGTCCGGTTAAAGTGATGCTGCAGGCCTACGACGAAGGTCGTCTGGACAAATTGTACGTTGTCAGCAACAAATTTATTAACACCATGTCTCAGACGCCAACCATCACCCAACTGCTGCCTCTGCCGGCATCAGATGATGATGAATTGAAGCGTAAATCCTGGGATTACCTGTATGAGCCAGACCCGAAAGCGCTGCTGGATACCCTGCTGCGTCGTTATGTCGAGTCTCAGGTTTATCAGGGCGTGGTAGAAAACCTGGCCAGCGAGCAGGCCGCACGTATGGTGGCGATGAAAGCCGCGACCGACAATGGCGGCAGCCTGATTAAAGAGCTGCAGTTGGTATACAACAAAGCTCGTCAGGCCAGCATTACTCAGGAACTCACCGAGATCGTCGGTGGTGCATCCGCGGTATAACCAGGTTAATTCGTAGAGGATTCAAGATGGCTACTGGAAAAATTGTCCAGGTAATCGGCGCCGTGGTTGACGTCGAATTCCCTCAGGATGCCGTACCGCGCGTGTACGATGCTCTTGAGGTTATGAATGGTAAAGAGAGCCTGGTGCTGGAAGTTCAGCAGCAGCTCGGCGGCGGTATCGTACGTACCATCGCCATGGGTTCTTCCGACGGTCTGCGTCGTGGTCTGGAAGTTAAAGACCTTGAGCACCCGATCGAAGTCCCGGTAGGTAAAGCAACCCTGGGTCGTATCATGAACGTCCTGGGTCACCCGATCGACATGAAAGGCGATATCGGTGAAGAAGAGCGTTGGGCTATCCACCGCGCAGCGCCTACCTATGAAGAACTGTCCAGTTCTCAGGAACTGCTGGAAACCGGCATCAAAGTTATCGACCTGATGTGTCCGTTCGCGAAGGGCGGTAAAGTTGGTCTGTTCGGTGGTGCGGGTGTAGGTAAAACCGTAAACATGATGGAGCTGATCCGTAACATCGCGATCGAACACTCCGGTTACTCAGTGTTTGCGGGCGTTGGTGAACGTACTCGTGAGGGTAACGACTTCTATCACGAAATGACCGACTCCAACGTTCTGGACAAAGTATCCCTGGTATATGGCCAGATGAACGAGCCGCCGGGAAACCGTCTGCGCGTTGCTCTGACCGGTCTGACCATGGCTGAGAAGTTCCGTGACGAAGGTCGTGACGTTCTGCTGTTCGTTGATAACATCTACCGTTACACCCTGGCCGGTACTGAAGTATCTGCACTGCTGGGTCGTATGCCATCAGCGGTAGGCTACCAGCCGACCCTGGCGGAAGAGATGGGTGTTCTGCAGGAACGTATCACCTCTACCAAAACCGGTTCTATCACCTCCGTTCAGGCGGTATACGTACCTGCGGATGACTTGACTGACCCATCCCCAGCAACCACCTTTGCTCACCTGGATGCAACCGTGGTACTGAGCCGTCAGATCGCATCCCTGGGTATCTACCCGGCCGTTGACCCGCTGGATTCCACCAGCCGTCAGCTGGATCCGCTGGTTGTTGGTCAGGAACACTACGACACCGCGCGTGGCGTACAGTCCCTGCTGCAGCGTTATCAGGAACTGAAAGACATCATCGCCATCCTGGGTATGGATGAATTGTCTGAAGAAGATAAACTGGTGGTAGCACGTGCGCGTAAGATCCAGCGCTTCCTGTCCCAGCCGTTCTTCGTTGCGGAAGTATTCACCGGTTCTCCAGGTAAATACGTTTCCCTGAAAGACACCATCCGTGGCTTTAAAGGCATCATGGAAGGCGAATACGACCACCTGCCAGAGCAGGCGTTCTACATGGTTGGTTCCATCGAAGAAGCTGTGGAAAAAGCCAAAAAACTTTAACGCCTTAATCGGAGGGTGATATGGCAATGACTTACCACCTGGACGTCGTCAGCGCAGAGCAACAAATGTTCTCTGGTCTGGTCGAAAAAATCCAGGTAACGGGTAGTGAAGGTGAACTGGGTATTTTCCCGGGTCACGCTCCGCTGCTCACCGCCATTAAGCCTGGTATGATCCGCATCGTTAAACAGTTCGGTCATGAAGAGTTTATCTACCTGTCCGGCGGCATTCTCGAAGTGCAGCCTGGCAGCGTGACCGTACTGGCTGACACCGCGATTCGCGGACAGGATCTCGATGAAGCGAGAGCCCTGGAAGCGAAGCGTAAGGCTGAAGAGCATATCAAGAGCTCTCATGGTGACGTGGATTACGCTCAGGCATCTGCGGAACTGGCCAAAGCGATCGCGAAACTACGCGTTATCGAGTTGACCAAAAAAGCGATGTAACACCGGCTTGAAAACACAAGGCCAGTCTGGTTTCCAGGCTGGCTTTTTTTTCGCTTTGTTTCAGGAAAAATGGAAATAAAAAGCAGTTTTATTATTTCGTGATTTAGATCAAAAAAATATTGATTGGTCAAAAATTGAGGCGTAGACTCTTTTTTGTGATGTATATCACATAATAAACTCAGATAAAAAAGAGATACCAACATGAAATTGATCAACAAAATCATCGCCCTGTTCAGCAATATGAGTTTTTAGTCTTCCCTGCCTGTTCTGTGGCGCGATGCGTAATGCAGTTTATCAGCTAGCGCCATTTGTTAAATTCCCCCCCTCCTGCTCTTTTCTTTCACATTGTATTGTCGTGTTTACCTTTTCTGCTTCCCACTGAATTGCATGCCTAAAATCATACCTTCGCTAATGTCATTCTTTATTTATGCGGCAAAAAAATAGCAAAAACATCCACCTAAGGCTTTAATAAGAGCAGACAGCTGGTTTTGGGGAGACAAAACACGTAGATATAGACGAAAATAGACAGTTATCAGATGGGGAATTTCCCCGATTGAACGTTTTATCTTCGGTCCATTTCACGATGAAAAAAATGTAGTATTTTCAATGTGAAACGGTATAAATTCGTTCTCAAATTACAGTCAGGACGTGTATGTTGAATAATGCTATGAGCGTCGTGATCCTTGCCGCAGGCAAAGGCACGCGTATGTATTCCGATCTCCCTAAAGTGCTGCATACCCTCGCAGGAAAACCGATGGTGCAGCATGTCATTGATGCCGCTAATGAATTAGGCGCGACTCACGTACATCTGGTCTACGGACACGGTGGTGATTTGCTTAAGCAGACGCTGAAAGATGGCAACCTGAACTGGGTACTGCAGGCCGAGCAGTTGGGTACCGGTCATGCAATGCAACAGGCAGCACCATTCTTTAGTGATGACGAAGACATTTTAATGCTCTATGGCGATGTGCCGCTGATCTCCACCGAAACACTACGTCGCCTGCGTGATGCTAAACCGCAGGGTGGAATCGGCTTGTTAACGGTAAACCTGGACGACCCATCGGGTTATGGGCGAATTACGCGTGATAACGGTAAAGTCACAGGCATTGTTGAACATAAGGATGCCACTGACGAGCAGCGTCAAATCCAGGAAATCAACACCGGCATCCTGATTGCCAATGGCGCAGACCTGAAGCGCTGGCTGTCCAAACTGACCAACAACAACGTGCAGGGTGAATACTACATCACCGATATCATTGCGATGGCATATCAGGAAGGGCGCGAAATTGCTGCGGTACATCCGGCACGAATCAGTGAAACGGAAGGGGTGAACAACCGTCTTCAGCTCTCTCGTCTGGAGCGTGTTTATCAGTCCGAGCAGGCAGAAAAACTGCTGCTGGCGGGCGTGATGCTGCGCGATCCGGCACGTTTTGATCTTCGCGGTACGCTTATTCACGGGCGCGATGTCGAAATTGATACTAACGTTATCATTGAAGGTAACGTAACCGTTGGGGATCGCGTCAAGATTGGCGCTGGCTGCATCATCAAAAACAGCGTGATTGGTGATGGTTGTGAGCTAAGTCCGTACAGCGTGGTGGAAGATGCGCATCTGGAAGCAGCATGCACCATCGGTCCTTTCGCGCGTCTGCGCCCGGGTGCAGAGCTGCAGGAAGGCGCACACGTGGGTAACTTCGTCGAAATGAAAAAAGCGCGTCTGGGTAAAGGCTCTAAAGCGGGTCACCTGACCTATCTGGGCGATGCGGAAATTGGCGATAACGTAAACATCGGCGCCGGTACGATCACCTGCAACTACGATGGCGCGAATAAATTTAAAACCATTATTGGCGATGATGTGTTTGTCGGTTCCGATACTCAGCTGGTGGCACCTGTCACCGTGGGTAAAGGCGCCACCATCGCGGCGGGGACGACCGTAACTCGCGATGTTGCCGATAACGAACTGGTATTAAGCCGTGTGCCTCAGGTCCATAAACAAGGCTGGCAGCGCCCGGTGAAGAAAAAGTAATTCAGTTTTTGCCGGATGGCGGCCTGCGTGCGGTGACGTTCTGTAGGCCTGATAAGCGTGAGCGCCATCAGGCAGACCAGAGACGAGGGGATAACATAATCCTCCGCTCAACAGGCAGTACCATAAAAATAACCCCACTCTCTACAAGGCTCGGGGCGCCCGGAAAGGGCAAATACAGGTCAGCGACAACGACAGGCACAATGCCTAAATTCGGAATCAAAAAATATGTGTGGAATTGTTGGCGCTATCGCGCAGCGTGATGTAGCTGAAATCCTTCTCGAAGGTTTACGTCGTCTGGAATATCGTGGTTATGACTCTGCTGGTCTGGCCGTTGTCGATGCTGAAGGCAATATGACTCGCCTGCGTCGTCTGGGTAAAGTGCAGATGCTGACTGCTGCAGCGGAAGAACATCCGCTGCATGGCGGTACCGGTATCGCTCATACCCGTTGGGCGACCCACGGAGAACCTTCAGAAGCGAACGCGCATCCCCATGTTTCTGAACACATTGTCGTGGTGCATAACGGCATCATTGAAAACCATGAACCGCTGCGTGAACTGCTGAAAACGCGTGGTTACACCTTTGTTTCTGAAACCGATACCGAAGTGATTGCTCACCTGGTGCACTGGGAGCTGGAACAGGGTGGTACGCTGCGTGAAGCCGTACTGCGTACTATTCCGCAACTGCGCGGTGCCTACGGGACGGTGATCATGGATACCCGTAGCCCGGAAACGCTGCTGGCGGCTCGTTCTGGTAGCCCGCTGGTGATTGGTCTGGGTATGGGTGAAAACTTTATTGCTTCCGATCAGCTGGCGCTGCTGCCGGTAACCCGTCGCTTTATCTTCCTGGAAGAGGGTGACATCGCGGAAGTGACCCGTCGTTCGGTCTCTATTTTCGACAAGTCTGGCGCGGAAGTGAAACGTCAGGATATCGAATCGAATCTGCAATATGACGCGGGCGAAAAAGGTATTTATCGCCACTACATGCAGAAAGAGATCTACGAACAACCGAATGCGATTAAAAATACACTGACCGGGCGCATTAGCCACGGTGAAGTGGATTTAAGCGAGCTGGGTTCGCGTGCTAATGAGCTGCTGTCTCAGGTTGAGCATATCCAGATTATCGCCTGTGGCACGTCATACAACTCCGGTATGGTGTCCCGCTACTGGTTTGAGTCGCTGGCCGGTATTCCTTGTGATGTCGAAATTGCTTCTGAATTCCGCTATCGCAAATCTGCCGTGCGTCGTAACAGCCTGATGATCACCCTTTCCCAGTCTGGTGAAACGGCGGATACCCTGGCGGGTCTGCGTTTGTCTAAAGAGCTGGGCTATCTGGGCTCGCTGGCTATCTGTAACGTACCGGGGTCCTCTCTGGTGCGTGAATCCGACCTGGCGATGATGACCAATGCCGGTACCGAAATCGGTGTGGCCTCGACGAAAGCCTTTACCACTCAGTTGACCGTTCTGCTGATGCTGGTGGCTAAGCTGTCTCGTCTGAAAGGTCTGGATGCGTCTATTGAGCAAGAGATCGTTCATGGTCTGCAGGCGCTGCCGAGCCGTATTGAGCAGATGCTCTCCCAGGACAAACGCATTGCCGCTCTGGCGGAAGGTTTCTCTGATAAGCACCATGCGCTATTCCTGGGCCGTGGCGATCAGTATCCGATTGCGCTGGAAGGCGCGCTGAAGCTGAAAGAGATCTCTTATATTCACGCTGAAGCTTATGCCGCAGGCGAACTGAAGCACGGTCCGCTGGCGCTGATCGATGCCGATATGCCGGTTATCGTGGTCGCACCGAACAACGAACTGCTGGAAAAACTGAAATCCAACATTGAAGAAGTGCGTGCCCGCGGCGGTCAGCTGTACGTCTTTGCCGATCAGGATGCTGGCTTTACCAGTAGCGAAAACATGCACATCATCGAGATGCCGCATGTGGAAGAGGTGATTGCACCGATCTTCTACACCGTTCCGCTGCAGCTGCTGGCGTATCACGTGGCGCTGATTAAAGGTACCGACGTGGACCAGCCGCGTAACCTGGCGAAGTCGGTTACCGTGGAATAAGCCGAACCACGCTGAACTGAAAATGCCCTGCTTAAAGCGGGGCATTTTTTTAAGCTTGTTCTGTTTTTAATCAATTATCCCGCCTGTTTTATGTGACAAACCGTCATCTTCAGCTACTGTTTTCAGTGTCATAAAAAGAAAATTTTGCCGAAATATGATTGTCACATAATCGGTTAACCTTTTGTTTTTATTTTGTTTTTAATTGTTCCTGGCGCATTATTTTTCATTGTCATAAAACTGTCATATTTCGTACATTTAACTGTCACCTGTTTGTCCTATTTTGCTCACAGTAGCAACTCAAACAACAATTTACGAAAACCGTGCAGGAGACATTATGAAAGTTATGCGTACCACTGTCGCAACTGTTGTCGCCGCGACCTTATCCATGAGCGCGTTCTCTGCCTTTGCCGCAGCGAGCCTGACAGGTGCAGGTGCAACTTTTCCTGCGCCAGTGTATGCCAAATGGGCAGATACCTATCAGAAAGAGACTGGTAGCAAAGTAAACTACCAGGGTATCGGCTCCTCCGGTGGTGTAAAACAAATCACTGCGAATACCGTTGATTTCGGTGCCTCAGATGCGCCGCTGTCTGACGAAAAACTCAATCAAGAAGGCTTGTTCCAGTTCCCGACCGTGATCGGCGGTGTGGTGCTGGCGGTGAATATCCCTGGCCTGAAATCCGGCGAGCTGGTGCTTGACGGTAAAACGCTGGGCGACATCTACCTGGGTAAAATTAAGAAGTGGGATGATGAAGCCATCACCAAACTGAATCCGGGTCTGAAACTGCCTTCGCAGAACATCGCCGTTGTGCGTCGTGCTGACGGTTCCGGTACTTCCTTCGTCTTCACCAGCTACCTGGCAAAAGTGAACGAAGAGTGGAAATCTAAAATTGGTTCCGGTTCTACCGTTAACTGGCCGACCGGTCTGGGCGGTAAAGGTAACGACGGTATCGCCGCATTCGTCCAACGTCTGCCTGGTTCAATCGGCTACGTTGAGTACGCTTACGCTAAACAGAACAATCTGGCGTACACCAGGCTGGTCTCTGCTGATGGCAAACCGGTAAGCCCGACCGAAGAGAACTTTGCTAACGCCGCGAAAGGCGCTGACTGGAGCAAAACCTTCGCTCAGGATCTAACCAACCAGAAAGGTGACGATGCGTGGCCAATCACTTCCACCACCTTCATCCTGGTGCATAAAGAGCAGAAGAAACCTGAGCAGGGCGCTGAAGTGCTGAAGTTCTTCGACTGGGCGTACAAAAATGGCGGCAAACAGGCTAATGACCTGGATTATGCCAGCCTGCCGGACAGCGTGGTTGAGCAGGTTCGTGCTGCATGGAAAACCAACGTGAAAGACAGCAGCGGTAAAGCGCTGTACTAATAGAATATCTTTGACGAATTGGCGGATGGCGCTACGCTTATCCGCCCTACGGTTTCTACCGTAGGCCCTGAGTGTAGGCCGGATAAGCGTAGCGCCATCCGGCATGGGCAACTTAGTAAACGCGTTTAACTTAAAGAGTGATTTATGGCTGCAACAAAGCCTGCTTTTAACCCACCGGGTAAAAAGGGTGACATGATATTCAGCGCGCTGGTAAAACTGGCTGCGCTGATTGTGCTATTGATGTTGGGTGGCATCATTGTCTCTCTGGTTATCTCCTCCTGGCCAAGCATTCAGAAATTTGGTTTTTCCTTCCTGTGGACTAAAGAATGGGATGCGCCAAACGATATCTACGGTGCATTAGTCCCGATTTACGGTACGCTGGTCACCTCGCTTATCGCACTGCTGATTGCCGTTCCGGTGAGTTTCGGCATTGCTTTGTTCCTGACTGAACTTGCGCCCGGCTGGCTGCGTCGCCCGCTGGGTATCGCTATTGAGCTGCTGGCGGCAATTCCAAGTATCGTGTACGGCATGTGGGGCCTGTTTATCTTTGCTCCGTTGTTTGCGACTTATTTCCAGGAACCGGTCGGTAACATCCTTTCCAACATTCCGTTTGTTGGCGCGTTGTTTGCTGGTCCGGCGTTTGGTATTGGGATTCTGGCTGCGGGCGTGATCCTCGCCATTATGATTATTCCTTACATTGCGGCGGTTATGCGCGATGTGTTCGAACAAACGCCGGTGCTGATGAAAGAGTCAGCCTACGGCATCGGTTGTACCACCTGGGAAGTTATCTGGCGCATCGTCCTCCCGTTCACCAAAAATGGCGTGATCGGCGGCGTGATGTTGGGTCTGGGTCGCGCACTTGGCGAGACCATGGCGGTGACCTTTATCATCGGTAACACCTATCAGCTCGACAGTGCATCGCTGTATATGCCGGGCAACAGTATTACCTCTGCGTTGGCGAATGAATTTGCCGAAGCGGAATCAGGTCTGCACGTTGCCGCGTTGATGGAGTTGGGCCTGATTCTGTTTGTGATCACCTTCATCGTACTGGCTGCGTCTAAGTTCATGATCATGCGCCTTGCGAAGAACGAGGGGGCACGCTAATGGCTACGCTTGAAATGCAAAACACCACTGCGCTTGCGGAATCCCGCCGTAAAATGCAGGCGCGCCGCCGCCTGAAGAACCGTATCGCCCTGACGCTCTCTATGGCGACCATGGCGTTCGGTCTGTTCTGGCTTATCTGGATCCTGATGTCCACGATTACCCGTGGTATCGACGGTATGTCGCTGGCGCTATTCACCGAAATGACGCCGCCGCCGAATACGGCTGGTGGTGGTCTGGCGAATGCTCTGGCCGGTAGCGGACTGTTGATCCTGTGGGCGACCGTGTTTGGTACCCCGCTGGGTATTATGGCGGGCATCTACCTGGCTGAGTACGGACGTAAGTCCTGGTTGGCTGAGGTCATCCGCTTTATCAATGACATCCTGCTTTCTGCGCCATCAATCGTGGTCGGTCTGTTCGTTTACACCATTGTGGTAGCAAAAATGGAGCACTTCTCCGGCTGGGCGGGCGTTATCGCGCTGGCGCTGCTGCAGGTGCCCATTGTTATTCGTACTACAGAGAACATGCTCAAACTGGTGCCGGACAGCCTGCGTGAAGCTGCCTATGCGCTGGGTACGCCGAAGTGGAAGATGATTTCTGCGATCACCCTGAAGGCATCTGTCTCGGGCATTATTACAGGTGTCCTGCTGGCTATTGCGCGTATTGCCGGTGAAACGGCTCCGCTGCTGTTTACATCGCTCTCGAATCAGTTCTGGAGCACCGACATGATGCAGCCTATCGCCAACCTGCCGGTCACTATCTTTAAGTTTGCGATGAGCCCGTTTGCTGAGTGGCAGCAACTGGCCTGGGCTGGGGTACTGATTATTACCCTGTGCGTACTGCTGCTGAACATTCTGGCGCGCGTTATTTTCGCGAAGAAGAAACACGGTTAATTTTTACGGCGTGGCTGATGCGGCGCCGGATGAGGAATAGATTGAAATGAGTATGGTTGATACTGCCCCGGGTAAGATTCAGGTTCGTGATTTGAACTTCTACTATGGCAAATTCCATGCCCTGAAGAACATCAACCTGGATATTGCTAAAAACCAGGTTACGGCGTTTATCGGGCCGTCAGGCTGTGGTAAATCGACGCTGCTTCGTACGTTCAACAAAATGTTTGAGCTGTACCCGGAACAGCGTGCGGAAGGTGAAATCCTGCTGGATGGCGACAATATTCTCACCAATACCCAGGATATCGCGCTGCTGCGTGCCAAAGTGGGGATGGTATTCCAGAAGCCGACGCCGTTCCCGATGTCCATCTACGACAACATCGCGTTTGGCGTACGTCTGTTTGAGAAACTCTCTCGTGCGGATATGGACGAGCGTGTGCAGTGGGCATTGACTAAGGCCGCATTGTGGAACGAAACCAAAGATAAATTACACCAGAGTGGGTACTCTCTCTCTGGTGGTCAGCAGCAGCGTCTGTGCATTGCGCGTGGCATCGCCATTCGCCCGGAAGTGCTTCTGCTGGATGAGCCATGTTCAGCGCTCGACCCGATCTCTACCGGGCGTATCGAAGAGCTGATCACCGAGCTGAAAGAGGATTACACCGTTGTTATCGTGACCCACAACATGCAGCAGGCGGCACGTTGTTCCGATCACACGGCATTTATGTACCTGGGCGAGTTGATTGAGTTCAGCAACACGGACGATCTGTTCACCAAGCCCGCGAAGAAACAAACTGAAGACTACATCACCGGTCGTTACGGCTGATTCAGGAGCTTGTTGTGGATAACCTTAACCTAAATAAACATATTTCCGGCCAGTTCAACGCCGAACTGGAAAGCATCCGTACCCAGGTGATGACCATGGGCGGCATGGTGGAGCAGCAGCTTTCTGATGCGATTACCGCCATGCATAACCAGGACAGCGAGCTGGCGAAGCGCGTCATTGAAGGCGATAAGAACGTCAACATGATGGAAGTGGCGATCGACGAAGCCTGCGTGCGTATTATTGCCAAACGTCAGCCGACCGCCAGCGACCTGCGCCTGGTGATGGCGATTATCAAAACCATCGCTGAGCTGGAGCGTATTGGCGACGTGGCGGACAAAATTTGTCGCACCGCGCTGGAGAAATTCTCGCATCAGCATCAGCCGCTGCTGGTCAGCCTGGAATCACTGGGCCGCCACACTGTGCAGATGCTGCATGACGTGCTGGATGCGTTTGCGCGTATGGATCTGGACGAAGCGGTACGTATTTATCGTGAAGATAAGAAAGTTGACCAGGAATATGAAGGCATCGTGCGTCAGCTGATGACCTATATGATGGAAGACCCGCGTACTATCCCAAGCGTGCTTACCGCGCTGTTTTGCGCCCGTTCCATCGAGCGTATCGGTGACCGTTGCCAGAATATCTGCGAATACATTTTCTACTTCGTGAAGGGACAAGATTTCCGTCATGTAGGTGGTGATGAGCTGGATAAGCTGCTGGCGGGGAAAGATCCGAAAGAGTAATAAAAACGTAGAAAACAGGCCGGATGAGCGTCAGCGCCATCCGGCATTTCAGTTAACGCGTAATATTCCATCCGCGCGCTTTCCACAATTCCGGCAACTGGGCCAAATCGGTAAAAGTCGTCACTTTTGGATGATCGATCGGTTTGTTGTGCGGATCGGCGCAGAAATAGAATACTTCCATTCCCGCCGCAATCCCCGCCTGCGCGCCAGCACTGGAATCATCGACCAGAATGCAGTTCTCAACGTTGACGTCCATCGCTGTTGCCGCATGGAACATCAGGTCCGGATCGGGCTTCCAGCGTTGGATATCGTAACCGCTGAACAATAAATCAGGAAAATGGTGCAACATGCCCAGCTTACCCAGCGAATGCTGCATTTTACTGACCGGACCGTTAGAGACTACGCACATGGGCACTGTCATACTATCCAGTAGCGCATTAGCGCCAGCGATCACCTCCAGTTCCGTATCGAACAGACGTGCGACCTCAGCGCGGTAAACCGGTTCTAAATCAGCTCTTGCCAGTTCGACACCGTGCTCTTCGTTGATAATGTCGATGATCTCGTACAGCTTTACCCCTTTGAAGCGTTTAAAAATTTCTTCAAGATCGAGCGTAATGCCGAACGCCTGGAACATGCTGACATACGCGCGAGAACAAATCACTTCACTGTCGACAAGGGTACCGTCACAGTCAAAAAATACGGCTTCTATCTGGGACATGTCATTTCCATTTTAACAAGTTTAACGTTTTCGAAATGCATTATTGGGCCACGCAATCGTTGCCGTATAAGCAAAATCAATGAAAAAAGTTGCTCATAACCCAACCCTATTGTCGCATTTTGGTATAGGATAGCGACGAATTTTCCCTCCTTGTTCGGAAATTGATAATGAGTCAACAACACACAACCCAGGCTTCTGGCCAGGGGATGCTGGAACGCGTGTTCAAACTGCGCGAACATGGCACGACGGCACGGACCGAAGTGATCGCCGGTTTAACGACCTTCCTGACGATGGTGTATATCGTTTTTGTTAACCCGCAAATTCTTGGCGTAGCTGGCATGGATACCAGCGCCGTCTTTGTTACCACCTGTCTTATTGCTGCTTTTGGTAGCATCCTGATGGGCCTGTTTGCCAACCTGCCGGTCGCACTTGCGCCTGCTATGGGCCTGAACGCATTCTTTGCTTTCGTGGTCGTCGGCGCGATGGGCCTCTCCTGGCAGATTGGTATGGGCGCTATCTTCTGGGGCGCGGTAGGTTTGCTGCTGCTGACAATTTTCCGCGTACGTTATTGGATGATTGCAAATATCCCGGTTAGCCTGCGCGTGGGGATCACCAGCGGTATTGGTCTGTTCATCGGCATGATGGGGCTGAAAAACGCTGGTGTTATCGTGGCGAACAAAGACACGCTGGTGTCCATCGGCAACCTGACGTCTCACAGCGTGCTGCTCGGTATTCTGGGCTTCTTTATCATCGCGATTCTGGCGTCACGCAACATTCATGCGGCGGTGCTGATCTCCATCATTGTGACCACGTTACTGGGCTGGATGCTGGGCGATGTGCATTACAACGGTATCGTCTCTGCGCCACCGAGCGTGATGTCCGTTATTGGCCATGTCGATCTGGCCGGTTCGTTTAATATTGGCCTGGCGGGGGTGATTTTCTCATTCATGCTGGTCAACCTGTTCGACTCCTCCGGTACGCTGATTGGCGTTACGGATAAAGCCGGTCTGGCGGATACGAAGGGCAAGTTCCCGCGTATGAAGCAGGCGTTGTATGTAGATAGCGTGTCATCTGTTACCGGCGCGTTTATCGGTACTTCTTCCGTTACCGCGTATATTGAATCTTCTTCCGGGGTTTCTGTCGGCGGACGTACTGGTCTGACAGCCGTGGTCGTTGGCCTGCTGTTCCTGCTGGTTATCTTCCTGTCGCCGCTGGCGGGAATGGTGCCGGGCTATGCCGCGGCCGGTGCGCTGATTTACGTCGGTGTGCTGATGACATCAAGCCTGTCGCGCGTGAAGTGGGATGACCTGACAGAAGCGGTTCCGGCGTTTATTACCGCCGTGATGATGCCGTTTAGCTTCTCGATTACCGAAGGTATCGCGCTGGGCTTTATTTCCTACTGCGTGATGAAAATCGGGACCGGACGTTTGCGCGATCTCAGCCCGTGCGTCATCGTTGTCGCGCTGCTGTTTGTACTGAAGATTGTGTTTATCGACGCGCACTGATCGCTGTTTATTTGGTTTTAGAAAGACAAGCCCGGCAAATCGCCGGGCTTTTTCGTTTACGCTTTCACGCGCTGAATGTAGTCGCCAAATGCGGTCAGTTGACCGGTCAGATGGTCCAGCGTGCTTTGGTCGATTACTTCACCCGTCTGCGGGTCCACCTTGTTCTGAATGACCCCGCCCATAAATTCCGGCTTGTTCATCACCATGGCGTCGAGGAACACCAGGATCTGACGAAGATGGTACTGACAGCGCGCGCCGCCAATAGCGCCCATTGAGCTGGTCTGAATCAGCACCGGCTTGCCAGATAATGGCTGATCGGGCAGGCGGGACAGCCAGTCGATGGCGTTTTTCAGTCCGCCAGGAACAGAATAGTTATATTCCGGTGTCACAATAACAACACCATCAGCTTTCCTTATTTGCTCTGCCAGCGCTTCTACGCTGGCCGGGAAGCCTTCATCCTGCTGGAGGTCGGCATCGTACAGCGGGATATCACCAATCGACGGTAACGCGCTCACTTCCATTCCTGCGGGCGCAATTTTAGGCAGCGTGCGGGCAACCATGCCGTTAAACGAACCTTTGCGCAGACTTCCCAGTAACGTAACAACATTCAATGTTTCAGACATGGTGACTCCTGTTTCATCATGAAGGTTAAATCAGTTAAGCGTATGGCTTTTCGCTGCGCATAATTGAGAGAACCGGATCAGACGACCCGTTGGCTCATTGGCGCGAGTCTGGATATCAGGCAAACTTTTCCAGTCCTGTTTACCATCAAACTCCCAAACCTTGAGTTTTTCAATGGTTGGCGTAACCGCAACCGACCACACCAGCACATCTTCCGCATCGCAAATGGCTTCCACCTGCGCAACATGGGCACATTTCAGACGTCCCGCGCCGGGTAAGAGCTGGAGTTCGCGCGGATCGTCATTACACACATCGCCGGTGAGTTTGAGAACGCTCTGGCGCAACGTAATGAGTTGCGCACGCGCTTCGTTTGGGTCGTTTTGGTTATTGATCCACAGCTTTTCGTTACTGGAGAAGCGCCAGGTTTGTGTTGAATTCGGATTGTGAAAACCCCGTGTCGCTCGCTGAAGCTCCATATCCAGGCCGCAAACACCTTCTGTTGTCAGCGCAACGCCAACGATATTTCCAGCATAAGAAATCGAAAATCCCGGCAGGTTTTTATCGCGAAAAACGGGCTTACCTTTCGCCTCAGTAACAATCTCAGGCAACGTGCTGGTGCCGTAAAGCATGAACATCAGTTCTGCGAGAAGGCTTCGGGAGGCCAGGAAACGCGTTCGGCGGTGAGCGGGTAGATTTCTTGCTTCAATGTGACATGGAGTAGGGAGACGAACTGAAACCAGGTGTCCCTCCGTAAGAATCCCTCTGGCAAAATGTGTCGCCATTTTTCGCTCCGTGATTAATGGTCCGTTATTATTACCAGAGTAACATTTACACGGCGTTCAGGCAGGTTTTACGGGCTAAAAAATAAACGGAAATGGAATACATTACGCGACATTTACATTTCTGTTGCCAGAATGGTCATTTAAGCAACACTATGGCGGCGGATCGTCAGGACATATCGCGATACAACGCCTTGATCGTGTCTTTCAGCCAGACGATCTTCGGATTATGGCTGTTACGTTTATGCCAAAGGAGGGTGAACGGTACGCGCATTTTCTCTAACTGTGCAGCATCAAATGGCATAGGACGCGCCACTAGCGGAAGCTGGTGGAGTTGGTTATAACGCTGACAATAGACCGGCGCGGTGGCTATCAGCGCATGATCCGGCTGGGCGGCCATAAACAGCGACTGCTCAAAACCTGGCAGGCATAACGCGATATTGCGTGTGCGCCCCATCTCCTGAAGCACATCGTCCAGCGCCCAGGTATCGCTTTGCTCCCAGCTAATACTGATGTGGGGATAGCGCAGAAATGTGTCCAAACTCCACTCTTCCTGCAATGCCGGATGATCTTCACGTAGCCAGACGCAAGGGAGATCGGAAAACAGCACTTCATGGTCGATCGACAACGGCAGTAGGCTCAGCAGTTCTCGCGAACGCGGATGGCTTTCGCGACCGGTGAAGCCGATATCCACCTCGCCGCGAATAATCGCATCCAGCGAATCATAGTCCCAGTTGCGTATTTTGATTGTCGCCTGGGGATAACGCTGATAGATCTGCCGGGAGAGGGCGTTGAACATGATCATTACCAGCGGCGTTTCGGCCACCAGATCAAACTTCAACCCGCGCGGAGCCTCATGGTGCGGCTTATCCAGCAATTGATTGCTCATCTGCATCCACTCTGCCAGATTCTGCTCCATGCTGACCATTAACGGCGTCGGCGTAAGTCCCAGCGGGGTGTTTACAAACAACGGGTCGTCAAACCAGGTCCGCAGTTTCGACAGCGACTTACTGACCGCCGACGGTGTGACGTTCATCCGTTTGGCGGTCTTGGTAACGCTGCGTTCCTGCATCAATAACTGCAGGCACAGCAACAAATTAAGATCGAGACTGCTGAGGGATTTCTTCATGAGTTGGCGCGGACCGGTTGGGGGCAACAGTGATAATCAGCATGATACTCACTATGCTACAGCCAATCAGAATCCCGATCAGCATATTCAGCGCATCAAGGCCGAGGACCGCTGCCAGCCAAATCCATAACGACGAGCCACAAACCTGCGCAATACCTAACGCCGAGCTGGCAACCCCTGCCCGCAGCGAGAACGGCCCCAGCGCCTGACTCATGGCGACACCAAAACCAACCGAGAACCCGGCGCAGATTAAGGTCAGCCCAAACAGCGTCACCGTATGCGAGCTGGCGAGAGTTAACACCACGCCTGCAGACAGAAACAGTACCTGAGAGGTCAGCATCAGAACGCGAGGCTTGAAAACGCTGAGGGCGAACGGCGTCGAGAAAGAGACCGCCATACTGATACCTGCGGTCATGGCCATCGTCGTGGCATACTCACCACGGTCGAAGCCCATCACTTCCATTAGCAACACCGGAGAGGTATTCACGAAGGTCAGAATCACCGACACGCTGAGGGTGGTAATGGCCAGGCGGCTTAAGAAAAAACGGTTCACCAAAGACTCGTTGGTGTGGTTCTTTGGTATAGACGCCGTGAGGGTCGCTGGGCGTGATTCTCGCAGGATAAATACCGACAGCAGGCATACGACCACACCCATACCGATCATCGTGTAGAACAGGCTTTGCCACGGGTATTTGAGCATAATCAGATGCCCCATCACCGGAGCCAGCACCGGTACGATACAGGTGATTCCGTTCAACAGCGACAGCACTTTTGCCCGGCGGCGATCGTCGAGCGTATCGCGCAGAATAGCGAAGGCCACCACATAGCAGCAGCCTGCGCCTACGCCCTGAATAAAGCGGCCGACCAGGAACGGTGTACCGCTCTCGGCAAATGAACACAGCGCAGAGGCGAAAATAAAGATGAGGGCGCCGACTATGGCGACCGGTTTACGTCCTGACTGGTCGGCGACTTTTCCGGCGAAAAGCATCGCCGTCGCCATTCCCGCCAGATAAACCGAAAACGCGATATGCAGTTGCGCCTCGCTGGCCTGTAGATCGGCCGCAATGCGAGGCAGTCCCACCAGATACATATCAATACCGGCGGGATAAAGTAGAACCAGGGCAAAACTACAGATTAGAAAGCGTGTCATAGCGACCTCATAAGGAATGTGGCGCTAAGGATACGGGCAGAGAGTCAACTGCACGAGTTGCCATTTGGACAACAGTATTTTCCTCATGGGAAATTATTGTTGCAGGACGGGAGTGTAAACACCTTCTCCAGACGACGGGGCCTGTAGGCCCGGTAGGCATCGCGCCACCGGGCAACACACGTTACTTACCAATACAGAAGCTGGAGAAAATCCGTCCCAGCAGATCGTCGGAGGTAAATTCACCGGTAATCTCACTGAGGTTTTGCTGAGCCAGACGTAGCTCCTCTGCCAGCAATTCTCCGGCCCATACTCCGAGCAGTTGGGCTTTGCCCTGCTCGAGATGCTCCGCCGCTTCTGCCAGCGCCTGTAGGTGACGACGACGCGCCAGGAAGCCGCCTTCCATATTGGTTTCAAAGCCCATGCTCTGCTTGAGATGGTTGCGCAGCACGTCAACGCCTTCACCGGTACGTGCGGAGAGACGAACCAGTGAGTGGCCATTTACTTCGCTAAGACCCAGTGTTTCACCGGTAATATCCGCTTTGTTACGCACCACGGTAATAGGTAGTTTGGCAGGCAGACGGGCAATAAAGTCGGGCCAGATGTCAGCCGGGTCCACGGCGTCGGTGGTGGTACCATCAACCATAAACAGTACGCGATCGGCCTGTTCGATTTCTTGCCATGCGCGTTCGATCCCAATGCGTTCCACTTCATCGCTGGCATCGCGCAGACCGGCGGTGTCGATAATGTGCAGCGGCATACCGTCAATATGAATATGCTCACGCAGTACGTCGCGGGTGGTGCCGGCGATGTCGGTGACAATGGCGGCTTCGCGGCCTGCCAGCGCGTTCAGCAGGCTTGATTTCCCGGCGTTCGGGCGACCAGCAATCACCACCTTCATCCCTTCGCGCAGCAGGCTGCCCTGACGCGCTTCGGCACGTACGGCATCAAGATCGCTGATAACGCTATTGAGCTGCGCTTCAATCTTGCCGTCAGACAGGAAGTCGATTTCTTCATCCGGGAAATCAATCGCCGCTTCCACGTAGATGCGCAGGTGAGTGAGCGCTTCCACAAGATGATTTACCCGTGCGGAAAAGGCGCCCTGCAACGAGTTTAGCGCCGAGCGAGCCGCTTGCTCCGAGCTGGCATCGATCAGGTCGGCAATCGCCTCGGCCTGGGCTAAATCGAGCTTATCATTGAGAAATGCGCGCTCGGAGAATTCACCGGGTCTGGCAATGCGCAGCCCGGGAATGGTCAAAATACGTTTGAGCAGCAGATCAAGAATCACCGGACCGCCGTGACCCTGCAGCTCTAAAACGTCTTCACCGGTAAAGGAGTTTGGGCCGGGAAACCACAGGGCAATGCCTTGATCCAGCGCGCTGCCATCCGCGTCTTTAAACGGCAGATAATCGGCATAACGCGGTTTTGGCAGTTTGCCCAGCACGGTTTCTGCGACCTCGCGCGCTTTCAGGCCGGAGATACGCAGGATACCCACGCCACCACGTCCCGGAGGGGTGGCCTGAGCGACGATGGTGTCGTTATGGCTCATGATATGTCTCTTTGTGATGCAATAAAAAAGGCGGTCTAATGACCGCCCTTTACATTATGTTCCGTTTGCCGGATGGCGGTTTCGCCTAATCCGGCCTACACCGAATCAGGAGTTTTTCTTCTCGCGGCTATGCAGCCCACGCTTCTCCAGACCACGGTAAATCAGCTGCTGCTGAATAATGGTTACCAGGTTGCTGACGATATAGTACAGCACCAGACCTGACGGGAACCACAGGAAGAACACGGTGAAGATGACCGGCATAAAGGTCATGATCTTCTGCTGCATCGGGTCGGTCACGGTGGTCGGAGACATCTTCTGGATGAAGAACATCGTCACGCCCATCAGGATCGGCAGAATGTAGTACGGGTCCTGTGCAGACAGGTCATGGATCCACAGCGCGAACGGCGCATGACGCAGTTCAATGGAGCCCATCAGCATGTAGTACAACGCCAGGAAGATTGGCATCTGGATGATCAGCGGGAAGCAGCCGCCCAGCGGGTTAACCTTCTCAGCTTTGTACAGGGCCATCATTTCCTGGCTCTGACGCTGTTTGTCATCGCCCAGACGCTCACGCATAGCCTGAATCTTCGGCTGCAGCATACGCATCTTCGCCATGGAGGTGTACTGCGCTTTGGTCAGCGGGTACATGATGCCACGAACGATAAAGGTGATAACGATGATGGAGAAGCCCCAGTTACCCAGGAAGCTATGGATCCACTTCAGCAGTTTAAACAGCGGCTGAGAGATGAACCACAACCAGCCGTAATCCACGGTCAGATCCAGGTGCGGTGCAACGGCCGCCATTTTGTCCTGAATTTCCGGGCCGACCCACAGGGTGCTGGTCATCGCGCCAGTCTGGCCTGGCTGTACCAGTACCGGCTGAGATTTATAGCCGATAGCGGCAATGCCGTTACCCAGGTTAGCGGTGTAGAAGTTGTTGGTGCCGTCGTTACGCGGAACCCATGCCGTTGCGAAATACTGTTGCAGCATTGCGACCCAACCGTCTTTAGCGTTGACGTTCAGGTTTTCGTTTTCAGCAATGGTGTCAAATTTGTATTTCTCATACTTCTCATCCGGCGTGGAGTACGCCGCGCCACGGAAGGTGTGCAGCGCAAAGTTGCTGCTACCGGTGTCGCGATGAGATGGCAGATTGATGGATTGTTTCAGCTGACCAAAGGTGGAGATTTCCAGCGGTTTCTCGCCGGCGTTCTGCACGCTGTAGTTAACGTTGACAGCATATTCACCACGCTTGAGGACAAATGTTTTAGTGAACGTGTTACCCGCTGCGTCAGTATAGGTCATCGGGATCTGCAGTTCGTTCTGACCGTCTGCCAGTACAAATGCGTCTTTTTCGACGTTGTACAGCGGACGTGGGCCGTTAGCCGGGTTATCCGGGCCGTCACGACCTGTCAGGCCACTCTGTGCCTGGTAGATGAACTGTGGCGTGGTTTCCAGTAACTGGAACGGTTCGGTAGAACCAAGTTCTTTCGGGTAAGCTGGCAGCGAAGCCTGTTCCACATCACCACCACGGGTGTTGATGGTCAGATCAAGCACGTCAGTTTTAACCGTAATCAGTTTCCCCTGGCCACTGGCCGGTACGCCCTGGTCTGCGGCGCTACCCGCTGCGGTGGTCGTTGTCTGCGTGGTCTGTTGGGCCTGAGGTTGCGGGTTTTTATCCTGCTCCCAGGCTTGCCAGATCATGAAAGACACGAACAGCAAAGCGATGACTAAAAGATTGCGTTGCGAATCCATCGTTAGTGTTCTCTGGTATCAAATGGTCCGGGCGGGACGGGATCGTCACCACCAGGGTGTAAAGGGTGGCATTTTAATACGCGTTTCACCGTCAACCAACTGCCTTTTATCACTCCAAACCTGCGCAATGCCTCAATTCCGTAGCTCGAACAGGTTGGAGTGAAACGGCAATGCGGCCCAAGCAGCGGACTGATCAGGCGTTGATAGACCCGAATGAGGGCTATCAGGACCCGCGAGCCAGGCGACAATGGCGACGCCATAATTTTTCCAACGCTTCCGAGAGAGCACGGTTATCGAGGTCAGCAACCCCTTTTTTCGCCACCACCACGAAATCCATTGCGGGAAGTTCGTGCTGACGTAAACGGAAGCTTTCACGCGTCAGACGTTTAATCCGATTGCGTTCATGCGCACGTTTAACATTTTTCTTGGCGACGGTAAGACCGATACGGGGATGCCCCAGCGAATTCAGGCGGCCGAGGATGGTGATTTGCGGCGTGCCAGCCCGTTGTGGCTGCTGGAAGACGAATGTGAAATGAGTGGGAGTTAACAAACGTAACTCCCTGGGAAATGCGAGCTTAACCACTCAGGGGCTAGCTTTTATTACTTAGAAACGGTCAGACGAGAACGGCCTTTAGCACGACGACGTGCCAGAACCTGACGACCATTTTTATTAGCCATACGAGCACGGAAGCCGTGAGAACGGTTGCGCTTCAGTACAGACGGTTGAAAAGTGCGTTTCATGGCGATTTCTACCTAAACTTGAATAAATTCACTGACTTTTGCGTATACCCGAACGAGTTTCGAACGACTTACGCCACAGTGTGGGTGATTAAAGAGGCCGGATTGTAATAATTGTACACTCCGGAGTCAATTCTCTTTCCTTATTTCCCGCTTTTTTCCACAAGGTTTTGTGTGAAAAACAGGCAGCGTTGACGCCGTAAGGCGACCGTTACTCGCTGGGGGTAAGAATTATACGGGCTGGTGGATAAAGCGCAAGGATCGCCCGGGATCTTTATTAGATCGTTTAAGCAGTAAAGCATCTTTACTCATTAATTTTTTCAATATGCGCGCTAAAACCTGCAGCACTTCTCCAGGATCGTTTACACTTAGCCGATTCTGGATCATCCTGTGGATAAATCGGGAAGAATCTGTGAGAAACAGAAGATCTCTTTCTCAGTTTACGCTATGATCCGCGGTCCCGATCGTTTCAATGGATCCTGATCGGGTAAAATTGCAGATAGCAATTCGCACGTCACCCTTTGCATAGGGTCTTGTCGATGTGCGTCAACAATCATGAATGTTTCAGCCTTTGTCATTTATCGACTTTTGTTCGAGTGGAGTCCGCC